>CAVTPN010000039.1:0-96784 GCA_963736535.1 uncultured Acidobacteriaceae bacterium | reverse complement strand
CACCCAGCCGCTCTTCAAGCTTCTTTACCAGAGCCGCCGCGTCCAACAGGCTCAAGCTTACGATCTGATCTTCCAACTGCTGCAAATCCGCCATTTTTCTCTCCACTGGAACAAAACTTTGGTAACACCAACCTATACTTACTTGCCACTAGCAGAAATCGTTATCGAATTCCCGCCTACTGCAGCCTGCGAAGGTTTCCGATATGCCCAGACCAAGCATCCCTTCGCAGTCCTAAAGTCCCATGGGGCTAATGCTCGCTGCGGCGAGGTAGCCCGGTGTGTCTCAATCCCTTACGGCCCGACTTAAGTCGTGCCCTGACACAAAGCAGAGTTCCTCGGCCTTTCAAGGCTGTACCCTTTAGGACACAGGAGCCCTTCTTCTTTTACAATCAACAACTTATCCCTCGACAGGCGGCTCCGTAGCCGCGGCTGCCGTTTGCGAATCTTCGTCCGTCCCGGCGGCCTCTGCCTCGGCCGCCACCGTCTCAGCCACCGGAGCCGCTGCTTCCGGAGCCGTTTCCGCGGGTGCTGCAACCTCGGGCGCTGCTGCAACCTCGGGTGTCGCTGGAACCTCGGGCGTCGCTGCAACCTCGGGCGTCGCTGCAACCTCGGGCGTCGCTGCGGGCGCGCTTCAACCGCGGGCGCCGCTTCAACCTCGGGCGCCGCTTCAACCTCGGGCGCCGCTACGGCTGGCGCTGCTTCCGCGACTGCCGGCTTGCTGGGAGCCGCGGCAGGGGTAAACTTCCCTTGCTCGACTGCCTGGTTGATCACTACCGCGAGATCGCGGCCGGCCGCGTTCATGACCGTTACCAGACGCTGTGCCGGAGCGTTGATGAGGAACAGCAGCTTGGAGAAGATCGCCTCTTTGGAGGGCATCGTCGCCAACTGCTTCACTTCTTCCACCGTGATGACGTGTCCGTCGACAATACCCAGCTTGAAGGTGAACTCAGCGTTCTCCTGCATCCAGGTGGAGAGCGCCTTCGCCAGGGTCACAGGATCGCCACTGGTGTAGGCCACGGACGAAACGCCCTTCAGCCCCTGGAGAGCCTGCTCTACCTTGGTCCCCTTAGACGCCCGGGCTGCCAGCTTGTTCTTGAGCACCCGGTAACGGCCACCAGCGCCCCGAACCACTTTGCGCAGCTCGTAATCCTGGGAGACGGTGAGCTTGGCAAAAGTGCCCACAATGGCGCTGGTCGAGCCTTCCAGCTCGTGCGCAAGCTGATCGATCTGTACTGCCTTTTTCGCCTTCGTAAGTGCCATAAAACCAGCCTTTTATCCCACCTCGCCGTGCCGGGGAGGGGTTCTACGCGGTGATGCCGGCGTAGGTAAAACTTTATAAAATTCGTACAAAAATCGAATTAGGGCTTAGCGGCGGCCTCAGCGACCTCGCTGTTAAGCAAGATTCCGGGCCCCATGGTCGAGCTCAACGTAATACCCCTGATGTACTTGCCCTTCGCCGCGGACGGCTTGGCCCGGACTACGCTGTTGATGACCGTGGTCGCATTATCAATCAGCTTTTGCGGCGGGAAAGAGAGCTTGCCCACCGGAACATGTACCAGGGCCGTCTTATCGGTCCGGAACTCAACCTTACCGGCCTTGATCTCGCGAATCGCCGCCGCCACGTCGTTGGTGACGGTGCCGGTCTTCGGATTAGGCATCAGGCCCCGGGGGCCGAGCACCTTACCCAATCGCCCGACGGACTTCATCATGTCCGGGGTGGCGATCAGGGCGTCGAAATCCGTCCAGCTTTCCTTTTGGATCTTCTCTACCATGTCTTCGCCGCCGACGATGTCGGCGCCTGCGGCTTCCGCCTCGCGCATGCGGTCGCCGGAGGCGATCACCGCTACCCGCTTGGTCTTGCCCAGCCCGTGCGGCAACACCACCGTTCCGCGCACCATCTGGTCGGCATGCTTAGGGTCTACGCCGAGACGCAGGGTGAGATCGACGGTCTCGTCGAACTTCGCATATTGAACTTTTTTGAGTAGGGGAACTGCGTCTTGCAGCGAGTACGGCCGGTCTTCCACCTGGGCGCGCACCTTCGCCATGTTTTTGCTGAGTTTCTTTGCCATGCTTCCTCTGTCTTCCACCGCCCTGGACCTTGCTGCCGTCCCGCCGTGGTGTGGGCCGCGATTGCTACTTGTGCGACCGTTGACCTGCGTCTGGTTGCTGCTCAAGACGCATTTTTGATTATCTCACAATTTTCTGTGCGATTAAAACCTAAGACCCAAACTCTCCAAGCCCCCCCCCTGGACGGGTGCCCCAGGTTCGCCAAAGCGTACCTGGGACAAAGTGGGCGGAGCCTTCAACCGCTTTCGTGCCTGGGCGACGGTAGGTATCGAGTGAAAGCAGTCGAAAAATTTCATACTCGGCCCATGTACGCCGGTGCGAACATGGGGCACCCGTCCAGGGGGTTGGCCCAACAGCTAAGCGGTGACTTCGATCCCCATGGACCGTGCCGTTCCTTTAATGCTCTTTACCGCTGACTCAACGGAAACCGTATTCAGGTCGGGCATCTTCTGCTTGGCGATCTCCAGCACCTGTTTCTCGCTCACCGTTCCCACCTTGTCCTTGTTCGGGGTGCCTGAGCCCTTGGCCAGATTCGCGGCTTTCTTCAGCAGCACTGCCGCCGGCGGCGTCTTGGTGACAAAGGTGAAGGTGCGGTCCACGTACACCGTGATCACCACGGGAATGATCAGGCCGGCCATCTCCTTGTTCTGGGTACGTGCATTGAACTGCTTGCAGAACTCCATGATATTGACCTGCGCCTGGCCCAATGCGGGGCCCACCGGGGGCGCCGGGGTCGCCTTGCCCGCTTCAATCTGCAACTTTACCTGGGTCTGTACTTTCTTAACTGGAGGCATCTCTCAATAACCTTTCACTAGACTACTTTTTCGACTTTGCCGAACTCGAGTTCGACCGGCGTCGACCGCCCAAAGATCGTGACCATCACCTTCAGGGTTTCGCGATCCTCATTGACCTCGTCGACCACGCCATTGAAGTTGGCGAAGGGGCCATCGGTGATGCGCACCGACTCATTCTTCTCGAACTTGATCTTCATCCGCGGCTTGTCTTTGGAAACATCGGTGCGGAAGAGGATCGAACTGACCTCCTGCTCGCTTAACGCAACCGGTTTGTCTCCGGTGCCCAGAAAGCCTGTCACTCGCGGCGTGTTCTTCATCACGTGCCACAGATCGTTATCCAGGTCCATCTCCACCAGCACGTACCCTGGCAGAAAGACCCGTTCGACGGTGCGCTTTTTCCCGTTGAAGACCTCGGTCACCGGCTCGGTTGGGATCATGACCCGGCCAATCCTGTTTTGCAGGCCAAAGGCCTGTACCCGGCCTTCGATCGACTCTTTTACCTTGCGCTCAAAGCCCGAATACGCGTGAATGATGTACCACTTGAAACGCTCGTTGGCCGACGGGGTGAGCCCCTCCTCAGGGTTGAGGTGGGGGGTCTCAGGATTTGTTTCTTCCGTCATCGATTTCTCTAATTTCTCTTTCAGCACTTACTGTACCCCGCCCAGCCAGTGCAGCAGCGACTGGATCGCACGGCTTAGTATCGCGTCCACGACATAGAAATAGGCAGCGAAGGCAAAGACCGTCACAATCACCACCGTCGTTGTGGTCCGTACTTCCTCCCGCGACGGTGTGGTCACCTTGCGCATCTCGCTGCGCACATCCCTAAGAAAATCCGCAGTCCTGGTATACATCCCAGTGAGCTGGTTGCCCGGCCCAGGACTCTCTTGCCCTCGTTCCGCCAACTTGTCCGCAACTTTTGCCTTGGTCAGAGCCTTCTCGGGCGGTGGGCTCTGCTTCTCATCGCGAACCACGGTGGTTGACTTCGCCATAATGCTTCCTTTTTCCCCAGGCCCCAGACTCGCCTGGTCACATGGGGTAATCACGAACTCTCACGAACTGGCAGGGGCGGAGGGATTCGAACCCCCAAGTTCGGTTTTGGAGACCGACAGTTTAACCGTTGAGCTTACGCCCCTCAAATCAAAGTGCTGCAACTCTGCCACGCCAAAACGGCAACGCTCCGCCAGAGGTTCATGAGCTTCTCGTGGGCTCTCTCGAGCCACCAGGCGGCTTCAGACAATAATACTGTCGTGAAGGGATCCTGACCGATGTCGTATCACAGCGAGCCGTACCAAGGAGCCAGAGGCAGTAAAAAAAATCAGTCGTTACTTCCAACAAACGCCGAGCTATTTCGTCTCTTTGTGTGGGGTATGCTTGCGGCAGCGATTGCAGAACTTCGAGAACTCAAGCCGGCCTGTGGTCGTCTTTTTGTTCTTCGTCGTTGAGTAATTGCGCTCCTTGCATTCCGGACACTGAAGGGTAATTATTTCACGCATTAGTCTATCCTAACCGATCTGGGGCAATGCCGCCCCTGAAATTTCCAGACTTGAAAAACTGCCCTTTTCCGGGGAAAAAGCCCGGGAAAAGGCACGTTCTACCACCCCAGGCCCCAAAAATGGGCTTGATGGGCCACCCAGCTTCTTACTTGATGATTTCGCTGATGGTGCCGGCGCCTACCGTGCGGCCACCCTCGCGGATGGCAAAACGCAGACCCTTTTCCATCGCCACCGGGGTATGCAGCTCAATCTCCAGCTGCACATTGTCTCCCGGCATCACCATCTCCGTGCCTTCCGGCAGCTTCGCCGTACCGGTTACATCCGTCGTCCGGAAGTAAAACTGCGGCCGGTAGCCATTGAAGAACGGCGTGTGACGGCCGCCCTCTTCCTTGCTCAACACGTAAATCTCGCCCCTGAACTTGGTGTGCGGCGTAATCGAGCCAGGCTTGGCCAGGACCATCCCGCGCTCCACGTCTTCCTTGGCAATGCCGCGCAGCAGCAGACCGGCATTGTCCCCGGCAAGTCCTTCATCCAGCTGCTTCTTGAACATCTCGACCCCGGTAACCACCGTCTTGCGGGTTTCCCGGAAACCGACGATCTCCGCTTCCTCGCCCACCTTGATCTTGCCCCGCTCGATCCTGCCCGTCACCACCGTGCCACGGCCGGAAATGGAGAAAATGTCCTCGATCGGCATCAGGAAGGGCTGGTCAATGGCACGTGCCGGCAAGGGTACATTCTTGTCGACCGCATCCATCAACTCATCGATCTTGGCTTCCCATTGCGCTTCTCCGTTCAACCCACCCAAGGCCGAGCCGCGAATCACCGGCACATCGTCCCCAGGGAAGTTGTACTTCGACAGCAGCTCCCGGACTTCCATCTCCACCAGGTCGGTCAGCTCTTCGTCTTCCACCGCATCGCACTTGTTTAGAAACACCACGATGTACGGCACACCTACCTGGCGGGCCAGCAACACGTGCTCCTTGGTTTGCGGCATCGGACCATCAGTCGCCGCCACCACCAGGATCGCTCCGTCCATCTGCGCCGCGCCGGTAATCATGTTCTTGATGTAGTCGGCGTGACCCGGGCAGTCCACGTGCGCATAATGACGGTTGGCCGTCTCGTACTCTACGTGCGCGGTGGCAATCGTGATGCCGCGCTCCCGCTCCTCAGGCGCATTGTCAATCGAATCAAACGAACGAAACTGTATCTTCGGATTGTGCTTCGACAATACCTTGGTGATCGCCGCCGTCAGCGTCGTCTTGCCGTGATCAATGTGCCCAATCGTCCCCACGTTCACGTGCGGCTTGGACCGGTCAAACTTCTCCTTCGCCATCTCGTCCCTCTCTACCTGCTTAAATCAAAAAACTCTGCAAATTCCGAGGGATCCGTTCCCTCAGGGTTCGTAGGCAGCTAAAGTCGTGCCCTCATCCATCCCAGCTCATGGCGGCACCGGCTGAAGCCGTGCCCTCGTGTCCTTCGTACTCGCTCGCCCCGCTTCCCCGCTAAGCCTCACAGGGAAAGCTGCCAATCCGTCGCTCCCACACGGTAAGACCGGTAAACCGCCGATCCAGAACGTCGTATGCGGTGGCGTTATTGGCCAGGAACAGATCCAATCCTGTTGCTGAACTCCAGTGGTCGAGGGTGAAGAAGCGGGCGGGGTTGCCTACACTGCCCACCAGTTCCACCCCCAGGAACTCCGGGGAGCGGCGGAAAAGGCGCGCCCAGTCCCCCTCCGGCCCGTAGGCCGCCACAAACTCCGCCCGGCACTCCTCCTTCACCTGGAACTCCCAGACCACGATATACGTGCTTTCCCGTGCCACTGGGATCGCCAGTTCAGTAGTAGGCATATAACTTTAAAAACCTGCTGCGCAGCTCCGGCGCCACTTTTTCCACCAGTGAAAGGTACAGCTCACGCGCCTGGCCGCGGTCAGAATCACCCAGTGCCCGATAAGCCTCGGGCGTGGTCGCACCCAGCAGTCCACGCTGCAGCAAGCCCTCGAAATCCCGCACCCGCAGCTTGGATCGCTGCACCCGCTTTAAATACCCGGCGACGTTGCCGGGAGCGAACAAGGGCTCAAGCGACGCCTTGACAGCGGCGAAATGCGCCTCGTCCTCAACCGGTAAGACTGTCTGCACAAACATTTCGGAGGCTCTCACGCAAAAAAAAGTTTGGAGCGGGAGACGGGAATCGAACCCGCGACCAACAGCTTGGAAGGCTGTGACTCTACCACTGAGTTACTCCCGCGGGTCTCCCCAACAACACCCGTAACGACGAAGACATCCGTAAAAACATGTACTCTCCAGTGAGGCTAAAGCCCTCATCGGCCCCATTTGCCTCTGACGGCACGGCTAAAGCCGTAGCCCTTACGATGCAAAGGCTCAGCGATTCGGTCGTTCCTGGAGCTGAATCCTGGAGCTGATGCTTATAAGCTCCGTCAGAGGTAAGCTCTTGCTCTCCAACAACACACCCTCAACAAATCCTGGAGCTGATGCTTATTGCTTCTGTCGGGGGTAAGCTCTCGCTCTCCCCAAAAACACACCTATGACAAATCCTGGAGCTGATGCTTATTGCTCCTGTCGGGGGTAAGCTCTCGCTCTCCCAAAAACACACCTATGACAAATCCTGGAGCTGATGCTTATTGCTTCTGTCGGGGGTAAGCTCTCGCTCTCCCCAAAAACACACCTATAACAAATCCTGGAGCTGATGACCGGGATTGAACCGGTGACCTCTCCCTTACCAAGGGAGTGCTCTACCGACTGAGCTACATCAGCCCTAAAACTTAACCCATGCTATCGCGAAGCGGACGCCGTGAGCACAATCCGCAATGCGAAAAAACCCAGCAACAGTAATACCACCGAGCGCACCCTGCCGGGGTCGATGGTTTTCGCCGCCAAACCTGCGAGGGCTACCAGCAACGCCAGGGCAATCCACTTGCGCCGCGGTGACCGGGGCCCGGTTTCCACGTGCACTGGCCTGGTCCCTCCACTACGCTGCGCTCCGGTCGGGATGACAATTCTCCACCCAGCATTGGAACCCATGGTGCACAGGGGAGGATTCGAACCTCCGTAGCTCCAAGGAGCGGCAGATTTACAGTCTGCTGCCATTAACCGCTCGGCCACCTGTGCACAACTGCAGACCGGGACAGACATGGCTCCCGATCTGACAAAAAATCGCCGCGAAGCCGAAGGCCATCCACACGACCCCATTCCGCAGACGCTTTCCCGCGCAGCCAGCTCAAAGGAAATAGACCGTCAGTGTGGAATGATTGCGGCGGGATACCCTAAAGCATTTCTACCGGCGAAACGAAACTCTGGAGCTGGCGAAGGGACTTGAACCCCCGACCGTCTGATTACAAATCAGATGCTCTACCAGCTGAGCTACGCCAGCCCGAACAGCCGTGTTTCCCGCTCGCGGAGCAGGCTCACAATTGCCAAGGTTACCACAGGCCGGAACGGCTCCGCAATTTGCGGCATGATCCATTTGGCGCCCAGTAGCGAGCCGAGCCGAGCAATGCACTGCCGCCACCGGATGCTATCATTCCTCGACCGATGAGGGTGGTAGAACCGTACCTCGCATGCCCAGGCGCACCAAGGCGACCATCATCATTGTTTTGCTCGTTCTGCTGCTGGTGGCGCTGGCTGCGTACCTGCGACGCAAGGCCCCGCCCGAGGCCGCCAGGCTGCTTCCGGAATCTGACTGCATTCTCTATTTCAACCTCCGCCCGCTGCGCGCCTACACCCACTTCGACCAGCACCAGGTGCCCCACGACCCCCAGTATCAAGCGTTTATCAACGCCACCGGATTCGAATTCGAACGCGACCTGGACGAGGTGGCCTTTGCCCTGCACCGCATGCCCAACCCGTTGGGCCCGAACGGAGCAGTCGCCTACTCCGAGGTCTTTCTCGGCCATCTCGACGGCCAGCGCTTTAGCACTTATCTGGGATCGATCGCCGCGCAAACGGAACAATATGCAGGACGCACCATCTACGACATCCCGAGCCATGGCCGCACGGTCCGCGTAGCCCTGCTCGGCTACGACATGGTGGCCGCCTCCAACACGCCCACTCCAGAGCAGATTCACTCCATGCTCGACCGCTATCGCACCTCGGCACTGCCCTTTTCCGGCTCTTCTCTGCTCACGGATCATTACGCCGAGGTCCCATTGCTCTCCGTAGCCTGGGGGATTGGGAAGATCAGCGTGCCGCTCAAGAGCGATGGCATCAGCCTCATGGGATTTCATTTTCCGATAGCTCTCAACACCACCTTTATCGGTTCCCTGCGCTGGGGGGGTGCTTTGCGGCTCAAGATCGAGGAAATCGCCCCTACGGCACTGGCTGCCACGGTCTCCTCCGACGCTTTGAATACCCTGGTCGCCATCGGCCGTGCGGCGGAGAACAATCTGCCTTCGGCAATGACCAATGCCGATATACGCGACCTGCTCAATTCCACCAGCATCGAGCACAAGAACGACCGTGCAGTGGTTACGGCTACGCTGCCGGTCGCCCTGCTGCAAAAGCTGGTGACGGCGCCGAACTCTCTGCGCTCCCTGCCTCAGCCGGGGCCGCAACCTAACCGGACGACACCGCCGGCGCAGTAGCGGTCGCTACCGGAGATCCGGAAAACGTACCTCAGGGGCTAAAGCCCGACCTGTATCACGATTCACGGCACGACTGAAAGTCATGCCCTGATCAAAGCAAAACGCAAAGCCGAAGCTCGATTACAGGGCTCACGAGAATGTAGTTGTCCCATGCCCTTCTGCGCGATTTTTTCCCTTGGGCGGGCGCGGCAAACCGGAAATAGCACATCGAGAGCCACTATCCCACTCAAGCCAAAGGACGGCTTGACCCCGATTTCCTGCCACGCTGTGCTGGAGAGGTCCGCGTGTGCGCCTTTCATTAAGGAAAGGCGCATGGGGTCTATCAACGCCACAAGCCTCCGCAGGAAATCGGGGCAATGGGCCACCCAGCGTTTGTTGTCGGGGGAAGCTGCGGAAAAACTCTATGGACGAAGGGCAACGGCCTTACCGGCTGCGGAAAAACTCATGCTTTGTGTCAGGGCACGACTTTAGTCGGGCCGTAAATGTTGCATACTGGACGGCTTTAGCCGCTGGGGTGCTGCTTCCCGCATCTACGTGCACGGCCTGAAGGCCGTACCCTTCAGAAAAATGAGTTTTTCCGCAGCCTGTAAAGCCTGGACCTACCCAACAGAGGTTTTTTCCGCAACATGTTAGGAGCGCCGAGCTAGAGACGCAGGAGTCTTCCGAAGATCAAGCGGAAGTAGCCTTCGGCATCGATGCTCCGTAAGACCAGGGCGTTCGCCGTCTTTCCGCTTACACCCCACCAATCCACTACGCTGGCGCCCAGGGTCAGGGGGCTTACGCATTCGATTTCCACATGAACGTGGCGGCCGGCGAACAGTTGCGGTGACAAAAGCCAGGCAGTCACGGTTGCGTCGTGCAGCGGACCGCCGGCCCATCCGTACTTGGCACGGTCAAAGCGCTTGTTCCACTCGAGCAGTTGATAGAAGGCCGTGCCCACCGGCGTGGCTGCGGCGCGCAGCACTTCCAGACGCTCATCGGTGATCAGCGCCTGGTGAGTGCAGTCCAACGGGATCATGGTAATCGCCGCACCGCTCAGGAAGACGCGCGCTGCAGCCTCGGGATCGACATAGAAATTGAACTCCGCGGAGGCGGTGATGTTGCCTCCTTCAGACATGGCGCCGCCCATCAGAACAATGCCCGCCAGATGCTTCGCCAGTCGCGGCTCGCGGGCCATGGCTAACGCCACGTTGGTTAATGGCGCAAGGCAACAAAGCGTCACTGCCTGGGCCGGCCGTGACATGACCAGCTCGACGATCACCTCGGGAGCAAAGCCGGCGCGCAGCGGTGTTTGCGGTTCGGGCAGATCGTAACCATCGAAGCCCGTGCGGCCATGCACATGCTCCGCTGTGATCAGTGGGCGCACCAGCGGCGCCGCAGCCCCGGCATAGACAGGGACGTCGCTCCGCTTCGCCAGCTCCAGCGCCTTGCGTGCGTTCTTCGAGGTCAGCTCGAGGGGAACGTTCCCGGCTACGGTGGTAATCGCCAGGACATGCAGATCCTCAGGCGACGCCAGGGCAGCCAGGAAGGCCACTGCGTCGTCCGGCGACGGGTCGGCGTCGAAGATCACATCGCGCGCCATCTCAGCGCAAGGCCCGCAGGAGAGCCTGCTTCCATCCCGGAATATCCATCTCCCAGACGACCGTGTGTTTGCGGCCCTGGGTGAGAACGTCGTTCCAGGCAGCGCGGTTTCTGGCATCCGCCGCCACGCCCAACCGATCGATCACGCTCATCCCACGAGTGATGCCGCTATCGACCTGCACATCCATGGAGTGCTGCGAAGACACGAGCGCCAGCGCCGGATCGAGCAGAATTGCCATCGCCGTCGGATCGGGAAGTGCGATACCGTGTTCCCCGGTCTGTGTGTGATAGGCCCGGGCGGCTATGTCGTTCGATTGCATGGCAAATTCCGCGAAGCTGGTGCGCAGGGCCAAAATCTCTTCCCTTTCGCCGCTGTTCACCACCGCCGCACCCCGCGACAGCTGCCAGCCAACCAGTTCGATCGGGAGCCTGGAGCGGAGCACTACCCGCGCCGCTTCCGGGTCCACCCAGAAGTTATATTCCGCGGCCGGGGTCACATTGCCTGCGCAGCAGGGCGCGCCGCCCATCACCACACAGCGGCCCACATTCGCCGCCAGCCCGGGCCATTGCCCGAGCGCCAGCGCGAGGTTTGTCAGCGGCCCCAGGGTGATGATCTCGATGCCCGGATTCGCTTCGATGATGCGCACCATCGCATCCACCGCGAACCCTGCCTCAGCGGTACGCGCCGTGGATCGATAACCGTGATCGCCCAGGCCGTCCCGCCCGTGAAACCATGCGGCATCCTCAAGCGGCCGTATCAACGGCGCCGCGGCGCCGGAGTAGACCGGAACTGGAGACCCGCAAAGCTCCGCGGTGTACAGGGCGTTATGCGTACCCTGCTCGACGGTGACGTTCCCCGCGACCACGGTGATGGCGAGCACACGCACGAGCGGGGAACGCAGCGCCATCACCAGCGCAACCGCATCATCGGACGCAGTGTCGGTGTCGATAAGGATCGTTCGCGGGGTAGTTGGATTCATTGCTCTTGAGGCTAAGTCATTTTTCCGTCAGACCCAACCGGGAATTCTCCCTCGGTCTGAAAGCCTCCGACGCCATGGTTCGCGGTGAGCGTCCAAGCCGTTGCACAGGCTGTCGAGACAATAGTTCCATGGGGAACCGGGAAGTTCCATCCCGGGGATTGGAGTTATCATCAAGAAGGCCTATTCAGCGCACGTGAGAGGAAAACACACATGGCAACGATCGCCAGCACGGAACAGAAGACAGATGCTACCAAGTCATTAGAGACCGTTCCCCACTGGATTGGCGGCAAGACCGTTGACGGGCAATCGAAATCCTTCGCCGACGTCTTCAACCCTGCCACGGGTGAGGTGAAGCGCCGCGTTCCGCTGGATGGGACGGTGGAATTGGAGCAGGCGATTGCGGCCGCCACGGCGGCATTTCCTGAATGGTCGAACCTGCCGCCGCTGCGCCGCGCGCGGGTGCTCTTTCGTTTCCGCGATTTACTGGAGAAGAACACCGACCGAATCGCCGCCATCATCACCTCCGAACACGGCAAGGTGATGGACGACGCTCGCGGCGAGGTAACGCGCGGCCTCGAAGTCGTAGAGTTTGCCACGGGGATTCCTCATTTGCTCAAGGGCGAGTTCACCGAGCAGGTGGGCACGGGCATCGATAGCTGGTCGTTCCGGCAACCGTTGGGTGTAGTCGCCGGCATCACTCCTTTCAACTTCCCCGCCATGGTCCCGCTGTGGATGCTGCCCATTGCCATCGCCACCGGCAACTGTTTCATTCTCAAGCCCAGCGAACGCGATCCTTCGGCTTCCGTGGTTCTGGCCGAACTGCTTAAGGAAGCTGGCCTGCCCGATGGCGTGTTTAACGTGGTCCACGGCGACAAGCGCGTGGTGGATGCCATTCTCGACCACAAGGGCATTCAAGCGGTCAGCTTTGTCGGCTCCACGCCGGTGGCGGAGTACGTCTACCGCCGCGGTACCCAGGCCGGCAAGCGTGTGCAGGCCCTCGGCGGGGCAAAGAACCACATGGTCGTGATGCCCGATGCGGACATGGATCAGGCTGCTGACGCGCTCACCGGCGCGGCCTTCGGTTCCGCGGGTGAACGCTGCATGGCAATCTCGGTCGCGATCGCGGTGGGAGAAGGCACCGCGGAGGCCCTGCTCACGCGTATGAGAGAGCGCATCGCCAAGCTCAAGGTTGCCGATGGCACCGAGAAGGGCGCCGAGATGGGTCCCCTCATTACCGGTGTGCACCGCGACAAAGTCGCCGGATACATCGAGCTGGGAGTGAAAGAAGGTGCGGAACTCTTCGTCGATGCGCACACCCAGGAAACGCTGCCCAAAGGCAACGGCTTCTTCCTCGCGCCCTGCATCTTCGATCACGTCAAGCCAGAGATGCGTATCTATCGCGAAGAGATCTTTGGTCCCGTCCTCTCGGTGCTGCACGTGCCGCGCTTTCAGCAGGCTCTGGACCTGGTGAACGATCACGAATACGGCAACGGCACCTGCATCTTCACCCGCGACGGAGACACCGCGCGCGCCTTTGCCAACCAGGTGAAGGTGGGCATGGTGGGCATCAATGTACCTATTCCTGTGCCCATGGCCTTCCACAGCTTTGGCGGCTGGAAGCGCTCGCTGTTTGGCGACCATAACGTGCATGGAATGGAAGGTGTCCGCTTCTACACCCACGTGAAGACAGTGACCGGCCGCTGGCCCACTGGCATTCGCGCCGGGGTGAGCACCTCCATGCCAACCCATGGCTGAAGCGATCAGCGATATATGTTTTCTGGTTCAGGACCTCGACCGCGCCATCGAGTTCTATCGCGACCGGGTAGGTTTCAAGCTGCGCCGCCTGGCTCCGGGTTTCGCTGACTTCTTTACCGCGGGAGTCACGCTGGCCCTGTGGCAGGTGGATCATATGCAGACCCACTTGAAGCTGCCGCCGGGACTTGCCAGCAAGGGCGGCTGGCGCACCATGGCGGCCGTTCAGGTGGAAAGCAACGACCGGGTGCACGCGATGCATCAGGAGCTCTCTGGCCCGGGGTGTACCGTTTTTGGTCGAACCACAAGCCTACCCGTGGAACGCCTATGCCTGCTATTTCACCGACCCCGAAGAAAATTTGTGGGAGATATATACCTGGCAGGAAGGCGGCCATGCGAATCTAATCTTCAGCGGTGAATCTTGAGCAGTAAACGACCTGGCTGATGACCATCCCTGTCGATGACCATCCGTATTGATATCGATCTATTGATACAGAATGGAGCGACGCAGAATGGAACCTACGGAAGCCATCGCTACTCTTACCCACTCTGGCGCCATTGAAGGCTTTGCCATCGAGCCCATTCCCGATGAGCTCAAGACAGTACGCTGGCCGGACCTCTTCCTGTTAGTCAGCAATTTTCTGATCAATCCCTCGACTATCCTCATCGGCGGCCTGGCGGTTGCTTCCGGTCTTTCGTTTTGGGCGACGATTCTGAGCAGCACTCTGGGCATCGTATTCGCGTTTGCGGCTTACGTCATCATGGCGACGGTCGGGGTGGACTATGGCATCACCGGGCAGGTGGCATGCCGGATGGTCTTCGGCATCCGCGGTGCGAAGTGGCTGCCCTCGGTGATGCGCACCATTGCTTCCGCTTACTGGTTCGCCATGCAGACCATTGTGGGAGCAACGGTGATTGTCGCCATCGGTCACCAGTGGACCGGGCGCTCTTTTTCTGTGGTGCGCACAGGAATGGTTCTGGCCACCCTGCAGGTCTTCTTTGCCCTGATTGGATATAACTGGCTGAAGCTGATCTCCCGGTTTGGACTGCCGGTCAAAGTTGCGGGCATTTTGTATCTATTCTGGGTCCTGGTCCACACCCCAGGCGCGAGTTACCGGCCGCCGGTTGCGCTCCATTTCCATGGGCATCCTGGCGGGGGTTACGTTCTGGCCGCGGTGTGGTTGAACAGCCTGACGGGGGCCTGGCTCACCATGATCACCGATGCCGCCGATTTCTGCCGCTACACGCGCAGCCGCGCCGATATGTGGTGGGGCACGATGCTGGCCGGGGTGCTGGCCACTGGATTCTCGGTTTCGCTCGGAGCCTATGGGGCCGCGGCCTCGCTGGGGCGGCAGCCCAATCCGTTTTCGCTCGCCGCCCAGGTGCACCCGCAGTGGCTTACGCTGCTGGTTTTGCTGGTCGTCATCGCGCTCGATGAGATCACCATCAACGTGATGAATCTTTATACTGGCGGGCTCTCCCTCTCAAATCTGTTCGAGGGCCCGGGCAGATTTTGGAACACGCTGTTTGTGGGTATCGTCAGCACTGTCCTTTCCGCCTTCCCGGTGCTGCTCGACCGGCTGGTTCCGTTGACCACAGTGCTGGGCAACCTGTTCGCTCCGCTGGCGGGTGTGTTGCTCTTCCACTACCTGTTCGTCGCGCACATGCGCATCGATGTCCCGGCGCTCTTTGACCCGAAGGGTATTTACCACTACTGGCATGGGGTCAATGTGACGGCGGTTCTCTGGTGCTTCCTGGGCGGGGGGGTCTATTACCTGCTGCCGGTCGCGGCTCTTCCCGCGGTGATCGTGCCGCTAATTACAGGCAGCGGGTATTTGTTGACCATGAGGCTGCAGGAGCGTTTTCAGCGCGGCTCCGGCGAAGGCCAACAAGACTATGAGCTGCAGGCCTCCTCGGGAAAATAAGCCGGCCCTATCAGTGGCCGGCTCTGCCTCAGTTTGGGTTGGATGACTGCGGCACCCAGAATCAAAATCAAATTATCAGATTGGAGACGGCCTCCCTTGACATCCTTTTCAGGCATAGAGATCATATGCCTATGAAGGATAGGCCTAAAAGCGGTTTGCCCACCGGAGCGTTGATCCTGCTCATCCTCCGCGTTCTGCATTCGGGCTCTTCCCATGGCTATGCCATCGCGCAACGGATTCATGTGCTCTCCCGCGAAGTGTTGCAGGTGGAGGAAGGCGTACTCTACCCCACGCTACAGAGGATGCTGCTCAAGGGCCTGGTGAAAGCAGAGTGGGGTATCTCCGAAACCAACCGCAAGGTACGCTTCTATTCCCTCACCCCGGCCGGCCGTAAGCAGCTGCAGACCGAGCTTTCCGACTACCACCGAGTCGCCGACGCCATTCAAACCGTTTTGCGCACTGCCTAAGAGAGGCCATCGATGGGTGAGCTCTTCCGCCGGCTGCAGTACCTGATGCATTGGCGCCAGCGAAATCGCGAGCTGCAGAACGAGATGGAGTTTCATCGCGAGATGATGCCCCAGCCGGATCGCGGAAATTTTGGCAACCGGCTACGGCTGCGCGAAGCCGCGCATGAGGTATGGGGATGGACCTGGCTCGAACGCTGGGGCCAGGACTTCCGTTATGCCGTCCGCCAGTTGCGCAGAAAGCTCGGCTTTTCGCTCACAGTTATAGTTACATTAGCCCTGGGCATGGGCGCGAACCTTGCCGTATTCCAGCTTCTGCAAGGATTGCTGTTTACCCAGCTCCCGATCGCGAACCCTTCGGAACTCTATTCGCTGCGTTCCGTGACCTCTCCCTTCGATGGGCAGTGGTTTTACTCTTATCCAGCGTACGAGCGGCTGGAGCAGGCGACGGCGGCCGCTGTGATCGCACACTCAGGTGTGGGGGGCGGTGTTCTTCAGGCCAGGAGTGGATTTTCTGAAAAAGCGTCCTTTCAGCTGGTCTCTGACAATTTTTTTGCGGTTCTCGGTCTATCGCCGGCCTCCGGCAGGTTATTCCAGGCCGCCGATGAATCGGCTGGTCAAGGCGAGCTCCCGGTTATTCTTCGCTACGAGTTTGCGCTGGACAAATTTGGTTCCCTTCGTTCCGTATTGGGCATGAAGGCGACGCTGAATCGGGTCCCCATCGTAGTGGTTGGCGTGGCTCCCGAGCGTTTTTCGGGCGTAGTGCAAGGGGCTGCTCCCGATTTGTGGCTGCCGCTGGTAGCCCAATCCTCCGGGCGTTTTGGGACATGGTTCGACTCCCTTGGCCCCGGATACGAGATTGATCTGGGGCGGCCGTACAGAAATCAGGACGGAGTCTTCTGGCTGTGGGCACTGGCGCGCGTTCCCGATGCTGAAAAGAGCCTCGCGCAAACTCGATGGACACAGGCGATTCAGCCGGATTTGCGCATGATTGGCCTTGCGACCAAAGATCCCCGGCAGCGGGAGCACATTCTTCACGCGCAGATGCAACTGGCCACGGCGGCGAGTGGCGAAGGATCGCTGGGCGCGGAATACATGCGGCCGTTACTGCTGCTGATGGGCATGGCGGCCATGTTTTTTCTGGTCGGATGTCTCAACCTGGGAAATCTTCAGCTGGCGCGTCTTTCCGGGCGGCAACGGGAAATCAGCGTCCGGGTAGCTTTGGGGGCGAGCCGCTGGCGGATTCTTCGCCAGTTGATGGCCGAGGATCTCCTGTTGCTTTTCCTGGGAGGAGTAGCGGCAATAGCCACCTGCCGCATCGCGAGTTCCCTCTTACTGCGCTGGGCTTCCGGACGAGAGCGGCTGATGCCCGTCGATCTGCATTTCGGACTTCAATTTTTTATCGTGGGCATGGTCCTGCTGTTGGTTGCGCAGATTGGGTTCAGTCTCTTGCCCGCTTGGCACATCACGCGCAGTCATCCCGCGGCCGCGCTTGCTTCGCGCGGGGGCAACACGGGTGGCGACGGCCGGCGCGGCGTTCGTTGGTCAACCCTGCTGCTCGCCGGGCAGGTCAGCTTGTCGCTTCTGCTGCTTTCGATGGCGGCGCTCTTTGCCCGGACACTGCTCAACCTGGGCGCCTTGGACGCAGGACTGGATCGCCGGCATGTCCTTTCTGTCCATCTTGATTTGCTGAGCGGCGGCCTCGAGGGGCAGGACGTGACGGTTTTGAATCAACGGATTCTGGACCGGCTGCGGTCGCTGCCGTTTGTGCGCGATGCCGCCATGCAGATGTGCCGCGTCCCGGGCTGCATATGGAATACCGCCATTCACGTTTCCGGCCAACCCGAACTTTCCCCAGCGCAAATGCATGGCGAAGAAAACCACGTCAGCACGGATTACTTCCGCACCATGGGGATTCCGCTTCTCCAGGGCAGGGTCTTTAACGGCGGCGATCAGCCTCATGCGCAGCCGGTCGTCATTCTCAATCAGACCTTTGCGCAGAGGCTCTTCGGTAAGCAAACGCCGGTTGGCCATTTCATCGGCTACCAGGCGGCTCCCGGCGATCACGTATTTCAAATTATTGGAGAAGTGGGCGATGCGCAGGTCGATGGGCTGCGTCGTCCGGCGCCGCCGGTGGCCTACTTCTCTCTCGAACAGCGCGGCAATGAGGCGGGCACCATCGAAGTGAGCGCTTTTGGATCTCCAGCCAACATCGCGGCGGATATTCGCCGCAGCCTGCAGTCGGTCGCGCCCGATCTGCCCATTTCTGAAATCGTGCCGCTCGACACCGAGTTCCAGGATGGGTTGTCTACGGAAAAATTGCTGGCGCGGCTGACCGCGACGTTTGCCGGCATGACACTCGCCCTGGCGGCGATAGGGTTCTATGGGCTGCTCTCGTTTCAGGTGGTACGCCGTACCTCAGAAATTGGCATACGGATCGCGTTGGGGGCTACGCGGGGCCAGGTGATCAGGCTCTTCTTGCTCCAGACCGCCACCATTCTGATCAGCGGAATCCTTCCTGGCATGGTGCTCGCTGTGTTGGTTGGACGAAGTGCGCGAACCCTCCTCTATGGGGTTCGGGAGACGGATCCCTGGGCCCTTGCGGTCGCCAGCCTGGTGCTGATTGCGGGCGGCATGCTGGCGACGCTCATTCCGGCGCGCAGGGCGTCTGCCCTCGATCCCATCCAGACTTTGCGGGCGGAATGAATCCGCGGGCGATCGCCATCAAGCCAACTTCACGACCAGCGGCCAAAACAAATCCGCTCTAAACTGGAATGAGCCTCTGGAGGATTTACCCATGAAGTTGACCCATTTCCCCGCTCCCCTCGGTTCCTTCTGCGTAACGACGGGTGCGCTGCTGGCTGCTATCACGCTATCCACGCTTCCCGCCGCGGCGCAGACATTGACCGGCCAGGCGGCCTTTACTGATTACTCCAAGGAACATCCTGGGGTGCGGCGCAAGCTCACTGTCGCCGACCTTCCCCAGCCGTATGCCACGCAATCGGCGAATAACGGGCCCGCGATTTTTCCCCGCCCGGACGGCGTGTGGCCTCAAGCCCCGGCTGGTTTCAAGGTGGAGCAATTTGCCACTGCCCTGGATAACCCACGCCTGATGCGCATGGCGCCCAATGGTGACATCTTCCTGGCCGAGTACAACCCCGGAAAGATCCTGGTCTTTCGCGGCATCGGCGTTGACGGCAAGGCGGGCCAGATGGAGGTCTTCGCCTCCGGCCTCAAAGGGCCGTTCGGGATCAACTTCTATCCTAGTGGCCCTAACCCGCAATGGGTCTACGTGGGCAACATGGAATCCGTGGTTCGCTTTCCGTACAAGAGTGGCGACCTCAAGGCGAGCGGGCCGCCACAGACCCTGGCCACGCTGCCCGGCGGCGGCGGCCATCGCACTCGGGACATCGTCTTCACCCCCGATGGAAAGCACATGCTGGTCTCGGTGGGCTCGCATTCCAATGACGACGATTCCGATACCACTCCGGCCGAGTTTCACCGCGCCGATGTGCTCGAGTTCACGCCCGAGGGAAAGTTCGAGAAAGTCTACGCCTGGGGAATCCGCAACTGCGTGGGAGAAACCATCCACCCCACCACGGGCGAACTGTGGTGCTCCACCAACGAACGGGATGCCCTCGGCAACAACCTGGTTCCCGACTACATTACCCATGTGCAGGAGGACGGCTTCTACGGTTGGCCCTGGTATTACATGGGCGCCATTCAGGATCCGCGGCAGGCGGGGAAACGTCCGGAGCTGAAATCCAAAGTGATTGTCCCGGACGTCCTGCTCAACCCCCACTTCGCTTCGCTCGAGCTGCAGTTCTATGAGGCCTCGCAATTCCCTTCCACTTACCATGGCCGGGCCTTCGCGGCCGAGCATGGTTCTTGGAACCGGGATCCGCGTGGCGGCTATGAAGTGATCACCGTCCCTATGGAGGGCGGCAAGGCTACGGGAGAATATGAAGATTTCCTCACCGGCTTCGTTCTGCCGGACGGCAAGGTGTGGGGCCGTCCGGTAGGCGTCACGGTCGCGAAGGATGGATCCCTACTGGTCTCCGACGATGGTTCGAACACTATCTGGCGGGTGAGCTACACAGGAGGAAAAACGGCGGCGTCCGGCCAATAGCGGATGCGTACTTCGGAATGGATCCAGATCGGGTTTGCGATCCTCCTGGCGGCCGCGGCCTGGATCCAGCCGTTTTTTTCTCATCCCTTGCCCCTGCGCCGGCGCTGGACGATCACGCTGCTGGCTGTCGTCCCTTGGGCAGCAGTGACACTTGCGCGCGCGACTGCGGGTTTCCTGCCGGCGCTCTATGTGTCCACGCTGCGCGACTGGCTGACCGTAGCGCTCTTCCTGGTGCCTTACTGGCAGACAGGCCAATTTTTTCAGGCTCCCAACCACCGCATCGAAGAGAGGCTTTTGGCCTTCGACCGCTGGTTGATGCCGCGAGCGGCGGGAACCTCCGGGACATCCCGCACCGGCTTCGGCATGGTGTTGGAAGTCGCCTATCTCTTCTGCTATCCGTTGGTGCCGCTCGGCCTGCTGGCCCTGTATGCCGTGGGGCAACGCAACCACACTGCCGGCTTCTGGCTGGTGGTTCTGGTCGCGACCTATCTCTGTTACGCAATCACGCCGCTTGTGCCGGCCTACCCGCCCCGGGATCTGGCCGGTGGCCAGGCAACCCCGGCGCAGGCGGGGAAAACGCGGATTTTCAATCGCTGGATTCTCAAGCATGGAAGCATCCATGCTATTTCCTTCCCCAGCGCCCATGTTGCTTCGACGTTCGCGGTCTCGCTGGTGCTGCTGCATTACGCGCCTGGGATGGGCTTGATCTTCCTGTTCATCTCTATCTGGATTTCGCTAGGCGCGGTCGTCGGGCGGTATCACTATGCACTGGATGTGCTGGCGGGCGCAGCGACGGCGGTGGCCGTCTTTGCGGCTTGCTATTCGTATCTTTGACTGAGTAAATTTGCGGACGGTAGGAAAAGACTCCATCGATATTGGTTCCCTCACGAAGGACGGGTCCTTCGTGAGGGAACCAGGGGCACTCGTTCTTACTTGACGCCGAAGAGTTTCATGGCGGCGCCGGCCACCATTTTCCGCGCCGGGCTTTGCGGCTGGCCGTTAGGCGGCGGCAGAAAGATCGTGGTGAGCACCTGGATGCCCGCCGGCAACTGCGGCCGGCCCACCGGGCGTTGCCGGCGGGAAGAAGCGCGTGAGCGCTTCGCGCGGCTGGTTGCGCACCAGGTCGAGCATCGCTACCCGGTGCACGCAGGAAACCGTGCAGAACGGCGCACACGGCTTCTTGGTCGAGTACTCCCGGTCCAGGTCGGCTTGCGTGTACTTTTCCAGCGGGATCGCCGGATATCCGCGTTGCTGCGAGCAGTAGTGCACCAACCCCTGCTCACAGACATAAAGGTAGCGGCTCCCGGCGCGGCATTGCCAGTCGTTCGGCTGCCCCAGCGCCAGGTTTTTGTGGAAGAGGTTGTCGTAGGCAAAAGCAAACAACGCCGGCTTTCGTTCCTTGAGGATCTGGTCGTAGACGGCGCGTTCGTTCTCTTTCAACGGATCCAACTGACCGTCGTGATCGTGGATGATGCCTACCGTCGTCTCAAATCCCAATTCCAAGGCTCGGCGGGTAATGGTCAAGGCGTCTTCCGGATGGGCCATGCCGCCACCCAGAACGGAATTGATGTTGATATCGAATTCCGCGTATTGCGCCAGCCACTCGAGCTTGCGATCGAGCACCTTCAGGCTCTTCTTCGAGACCTCGTCCGGCATCACGTTGTCGATGGAGATCTGCAGATGTTCGAGCCCGGCGCGGTTCAACCGCTGAATCCGCTCCGGCGTCAGCAGGTAGCCGTTGGTGATGATGGTGGCGATGGCCCCGTGACTACGGATGGCGCGAATGATCTCGTCTAATTCGGGGTGCAGCAACGGCTCGCCGCCGCTGATGGTGATGATCCCCGTGCCCATACCGGCCAGGATTTCGATCCGGCGCAGCATCTCGGCGGTCGGCACGGGATCGGAAACCTTGTCGTACTCGTTGCAGTAGGCGCAGGAGAGATTACAGCGCCGCATGGGGATGATGTGGGCCAGAATCGGATGATGTTTGGACTTGATCGCGCGGGCTACCATGCGTGCCTGGCGAATGCGCCGCTGATAGGATCGAAACCTGCGCACGAGTGGAGTGAATGTCATCGCTATGGAAAGCCCGCTGAGCTTGAGTTTACTCCTCCGAGATCACGCCTGTATCTTGGCCACACGCATCGCGAATTGATGATGAATCTGGAGGAAACATGAAGATTTTCCTGCTCCGTCGCTTAGCCGCGGCCGCTTTGCTTTTGGGAGCCTTCGCGGTCCTGCATTCACAAACCAGTCCAACCCAGACGCAACGATTCCCGCAATTCGACAACGAAGACGTGAAGGTGTGGAAGTCGGTGGTGATGCCGAACGCGCCGCTGACCATGCATCGGCATGAGCACCCGCGCGTGATCATTGCCTTGAGCGGCGGCACCATGAAGATCGTCGACCAGCAGGGCAAATCGGAAGAACATGTGTGGGAGACCGGGAAGGCTTATTGGCTGCCCACCAATCCGCCCAACACCATGCACGCTGACGTGAACGCCGGCGACAAGCCGATTGAAGTGATGGTGGTGGAACTGGAAAAAGAAAAGTAGTTCAGCGATAGGCGGCGGCCTGCAGGCCGTACAGCTCCGCATACTGGCCGCGTTTAGCCATCAACTCATCATGGGTGCCCACCTCCACCAGCCGGGCCCCATCGAGCACCACGATGAGATCGGCCATGCGCACGGTCGAGAAGCGGTGCGAGACCAGGACCGTAACCCGGCCGCTGGCGCTGTTATCCCCGCCCCGGGCGGCGGCGGCATAGCGCTCGAAGAGCGCGTGTTCCGTCTCGGCATCGAGCGCAGCCGTCGGTTCGTCGAGGATCAGTAACAGTGGCTGATCGCGCATGAAGCCGCGCGCCAACGCCAGCTTCTGCCACTGACCAAACGATAGCTCCACTCCCTCCGGCCAGGTAGGGCCGAGCTGGGTGTCGAGCCCTGATTTCAGCCGTTCCACCACGTCGCTTGCACCGGCGCGATCGACCGCTGCGGCCACCGACGGCCGATCGTCCATGCGCGGAACATCCCCCAAGCCGACGGTGTGCCCGGCGCGAAATTCAAAACGGAAAAAATCCTGGAACGCGCCCGCGAGACGCGCCCGCCACTCCCCGGCGGGAAGGCGCGCCAGCGGCACGTCGTCGACCAGGATCGAACCCGAGGAGGGCTCGTACATCTTGGCCAGCAGTTTGACCAGCGTAGTCTTGCCCGCGCCGTTCTCGCCCACGATCGCGACCACCGCGCCCGCCGGCAACAAAACCGATACATCCTCCAACACCACGCGGGAGGTGCCCGGGTAAGCGAAGGAGACATGCTCGAGCCGCACGCCCTGATGCAACTCCGACGGAACCGCCAGATCGCCCGCTGCCGCAATCGAGGCGGCGTAGTCCTCGAGCCATGCCAGGCGCCGCGAGCCGTCCATCCAGAATCCACGCAGGAAGCCAATCTCGCCCACGGTGGCGCCAATGTACCCGGATAGCCGCGCACCCGCGGCCAGCACCAGCATCACCGCGCTGGCAGCCGCCTTGAGGTAGGAGGAGACAAAAACCACCGCGCCCACATACGCCAGGCCGAATATCGCCCATCCCAGCGCATGCCAGAACGCTGAGCCCCAACGGGCTGCCGCCACCGGCCCGTACCAACGCTCCCACGCTGCCCGGCGGTCGGTGACCAGACGCTCGCCAATGCCGGTGACCCGCACTTCCTTGCCCGGCGGCGCGGTGGTGGCGATGGTGAACAGATGACGCGCCAGACGGCCGGTTTGTGCCCCACGCTCCTGTGCGGATCGCTCCACCTCCGGCCGCCAGGTCGAGGTCCATATCGTCGGGATGGCGAAGACGGCGAGCAGCAAGAGGGCGGGATGAATCGATGCCAACAGCGCCATGGTCACGCCCAGCCGCAGGATCCATCCCAGCGTGGAGAACAGAGACATGTACATGTGGTCGAGCACGAAGACCTGGTTGCGCAGCATGGACAGGCGATCCAGATACTCGGGACGCTCGTGGTGCGCGACCGTCGCCACTGTCGCCTGCAGCCGCGCCACGTGCGACTCGAGCGCGATGGTCACCTTATCGCGGAAGCGCCGTTGCACGCGGGTGCTGACTGTGCGCAGAAACCAGGTCGCGGCGGTCGATACGCCGAGGCCAATCGCCGCCCCTTGCATCAACCCCGTTCGGTGCTCCAGAAAGCCCTTGCCCAGCAGCGCCAGCCACAAGGCAAGCAGCGCATCGGGCAGCGCCGCCAGCTGCGACAGCACGAACGACACCACCATCAGGCGCGGCTCGTGGCGATATCCCAGCTTGCACAGGCGCCACATCGACGAGAGCGCCGGCGGCAGTGGCTCCAGTTCAGGCGAGGGACTCATAGACGGTTCCCTCCTCTTCCGGAAGATGGAAGCGCTGGGCCTGCAGGTCGAACATGGTGCGATAGCGGCCGCCCAGCGCCATCAACTCGTCGTGCGAGCCCAGCTCGATGACGCGGCCGTGCTCCAGCACGCAGATCCGGTCGGCATGACGCACAGTGGAGAAGCGGTGCGAGATCAGAATGGTGGTCGACTGCCGGGTCGCGGCCAGCAGGCGATCGAAGATCTCCGCTTCCCCGCGGACGTCGAGTTGCGCGGTCGGCTCATCCAGCAGCACCACGCCCGCGCCGAGGCTGACGGCGGCCAGCGCCCGGGCGAGCGCGACGCGCTGCCATTGGCCGCCGGAAAGGTCCGTGCCCCCGCTGTATCCGCGGGCCAGCACGGTATCGAGGGCGGCCAGGTTGGCCGCGCCGGCCGACTCGAGCGCGGCGAGCACCACCTCGTCGGGCGCGCCTGCCGGGGCCACGTTGTCGCGCAGCGGCAGCTCCAGGCGGAGGAAGTCCTGGAAGACGGCGGTCACCCGGGCGCGCCAGGATGCCAGATCGAACGCGCGCAGGTCGACGCCATCGATGGTGATGGCCCCGGACTGCGGATCGTACAAGCGGCACAGCAGCTTGGCGATGGTGGTCTTGCCGGCGCCATTCTGGCCCACGATGGCCAGCGAGGAGCCGGCGGGGATGGTGAGATCGAAGTGCTCCAGCACCGGCGCGCCGCCAGGGTAGGCGAAGCTGACATCGCACAGACGAATCTCCGGCGCGGTCGCCGGCGCGCGGCGAGTGCCCGGGCTGAGCGCCCCGGCGGGACGCATCGCCGGCTCCAGCCGCAGCACCGCGGCCACCGGCGCCGCCGATCCATCGAGGGCCCAGCTGAATCCGCCGAAAGCGATCATCGATACCCCAACCGCGCTTTGCACGTACACCACCGCTTCCCCGAGCGAGATGCGGCCATGGGCCGCGGCGCTCGCCAGCAGCCAGAACACCAGCACATTCGCCGAGGTCACCAGCAGCAGGCTCCAGAGGACGGGGCGCTCGCGCAGACGGGTAGCGGCATACTGCAGCTCGTGCAGGCGGGTGCGCCGGGCGATGAAGCGATCGATGGTCCAGCCGGCCAGGCCGAAAAGCCGCAACTCCTTGCTGGCCGGCGGATCCACCGCCAGCCGGTAAGCGTAGTCGGCGTCGCGCTGCGCGGCGCGCACTTCCTCCGTGTTGCGGTCGCGCCAGATGGCGCTCTCCCGCAGCAACCAATGGGTGGCCAGCCACGCGCCCGCAAGCAGCAGCGGCGCCCACCACGCATAGCGCGCGAGGATCAAAGCCGAGGCAATCCCGCCGGTCATCTCCACCATGCCGGTGGCAATAAAGTCCATGGAGATGGAAAGCGGCGGCCCGGTCATCCCCAGGTCGAAGTCGCGGGCCACGGTAAGGTCACTGGTCAGCGCCGGATCTTCCAGATGGCCAATGCCCGGCGGGCGCACGCAGGCCTCGGTGAGCCGGTCGTAAAGCCATGCGGCGGTGCGGTCGCCCAGGTTGGCGCTGACCGCCTGATGGATGGGGCTGAGCACCTGCAGCAGGACAAAGATTGCGCCCGCAAAGGCGAGCGGTCCGGCCAGGCGGTGGCCATGCTGCACCGCCCCCACCAACACGCCCATGGCAATGGCAAACGCCGCCGGCAGGATGCCGCGCAGCAGCAGCACGGTCCACCAGGCCGCCGCCAGGCCAGGAGCCGCCTGGGGCAGCACGGCGAAGAACTTCCATTCCTTGCGCGCCGTCAAAGACTGCAGCATAACCGCATTCTCCGTCAAAACGGGGCCGGGAAAGCTCACCCTATAATACGGAATCGCGCACAGGGCGCGGCTGAGCATGAGAGATGTTTTGGAACGACGGATCGATCAGGCCCTGGGCCGGCTGCCCGCCGACCTGGTGGTGCGTAACGCCCGCACGCTCAACCTGATCACCGGGGAATTGCAGTCCGGCGATATCGCGGTGTGCGGCGACCACATTGTGGGCGCCTTCGATAGCTACCGTGGGGTGGAGGAGATCGACGCCCAGGGGCGTTTCGCTGTGCCCGGCTTTATCGATAGTCACGTGCACTGCGAGAGCACGCTGGTGACTCCGCGAGAGTTCGACCGCTGCGTGCTTCCTCATGGCGTCACCACTGCTATTTGTGACCCGCATGAAATCTCGAACGTTCTGGGTCTCGAGGGATTGCAATACTTCCTCCAGGCGGCAGAACATACTGTGCTCGATCTGCGGGTGCAGCTCTCCTCCTGCGTGCCCGCGACCGACCTCGAAACCTCCGGCGCCCGGCTCACGGCCGCCGACCTGGTTCCCCATCGCCACCACCCCAAGGTGATCGGCCTGGCCGAGTTCATGAACGTGCCCGGCGTATTGCACAAAGATCCCGAGTGCATGGAGAAGCTCGCCGCCTTTGCCGGCCAGCATATCGACGGCCATGCTCCCTTGCTCTCCGGCCCTGCCTTGAATGCTTACTTATCCTGCGGTATTCGTAACTGTCACGAGACCACAAATCTGGCTGAGGGCCGGGAAAAGCTGTCAAAGGGCATGCAGGTGCTGATCCGCGAGGGATCGGTCTCGAAGGATCTGGAAGCCCTGGCGCCGCTCATCAACGAGTTCACCTCCCCTTTTCTCGGCTTCTGCACCGACGACCGCAACCCCTTGGACATCCGCGAAGAAGGCCACCTGGACTATCTGGTGCGCCGGGCGATCGCACTGGGCGCGCCCTTGGCCGCCGTCTATCGCACCGCCAGCTGGTCGGCGGCCCGGGGCTTTGGACTGGTGGACCGGGGGCTGATCGCTCCCGGATTTCTGGCCGACTTCCTGCTGCTCGACGATCTGGAGAGCTGCGCCATCCATAGCGTCTTCCGCCGCGGCCGCCAGGTGACCCCGGATAGCTTCGCCGGGCAGGTGGCGCCGGCGCCGCCCGGGGGAAATACCATGCACCTCCAACCGGTCACCGCGGAGGCTTTTCGCACCCCCGCCGGCGGCCCGGCGACCCCGGTGATCGGGATCATTCCGGGCAAGATTCTGACCGAGCGGTTAGAGGCGAATCTGCCCTATCGCGAGGGCCGGCGGCATGCCGACCCGGAGCACGATCTGCTCAAGATCTGCGTGCTCGAACGGCACGGCCGGAACGGCAACATTGGCCGCGGTTTCGTCAAGGGCTTCGGCTTCCGCCAGGGCGCGCTCGCCTCCTCGGTCGGCCATGACAGTCACAACATCTGCGTGGTGGGCGCCGGGGACGAGGACATGGCGGTTGCCGTCAATCGCCTGCTGGTGTTGGGCGGGGGATTTGTGGCCGTGCAGGGTGGCCGGATACTCGCCGAGCTCGCCTTGCCCTTCGCCGGCCTCATGAGCCTGGACCCCTTTGAGACCGTGGGCCAGAAGCTTTACGCCCTCCGCGCCGCTGTCCAATCCATGGGTTGTCAGCTCTCGGAGCCGTTCCTGCATCTGGCGTTTCTGCCCCTGCCCGTCATTCCCCACCTGAAGATCACCGACTTTGGGCTGGTGGACGTAGACCGCTTTGCGTTGATTCAGGCCTAGCACGCTGCGGAAAACGCCGGGAATAAGGGTAGAGATGTGTCCCTCAGCGGCTGAAGCCGGTCCTGTTTACAACCATTTATGTACGGGTCTGAAGCCCGTACCCTTCAAAACGCTCACTTTTCTGAACGGTACGGCCTTTAGGCCGTACCTGCCGGTGGCGAGTTATACCGGCAACCAAAGCTTTGAGTGGCCCATTCAAGCCGTACTTGGCTTGAGTGGGTTACTGATGCTCCTTAACCCTTTTCCCCTTAGCGGTTAGGGACCTGCCGTTCTGTCGGCTGGAACGCCATTGGCTTTGTATCAGGACCGGGCTATAAAGCCCAATGGATCGAATGCGACTCTTTCCGCGACGCTGAAGCAGGGGGCTCCCGCCGGCTTCCACGAAAGACGACCCTAATGACAAACGGGTGGGGGAGGCATCGTAGCCCACTCAAGCCAAAATACGGCTTGACCCCGATTTCCTGCCACGCTGTGCTAGAGAGGTCCGCGTGTGCGCCTTTCATTAAGGAAAGGCGCATGGGGTGTATCAACGCCACAAGCCTCCGCAGGAAATCGGGGCAAATGGGGCACCCAGAACTTTTTTTGCCCTTGTAATTTCTCCCTTGACTTGCCTCCGGCAAGTCCGCTCGCCGGGATGACCGAGATGGATTTCAAACGCATTTGCGTCCCGCGAGAGACGGCTGAACGGCGGACTATGGAACCTGGCTGGGAAAAGCGCAATGGAGGGAGCCCCGCATGGATGCGGGGGAGCTCGGCTTTCAAGCCGAGCGGCTCCCCGTGGGACTTAATTCTCCTCCGGCTTTAGCCGCGGCTTTTTCCCCAGCCTGCTGGAGTATTACCGGCAGGGGTAACTTCCGCGTCATGGAGAGTGAAATACCCGCTTTCACTGACCACTCCGTGTTACACCCTGCTACCCCGGGGCACCTGGGCAGGCCGCTTTCGTAAGGGCCCGGGTGCGTTGTGTGCTTGCCAGGGGCCATGCGCCACTGCCATCCTTTGCATGCTGCTTAGAGAAGCCCGCCCTGTTTTGTGGGGAGAGTGTTGAAGGCTCCGCAGCCGCAGTCACGCTTGCTTTTCGCCCGAGTACGGGGGGTGTATGAAGATCTGCCGGATGGTTCTCCTCCTGACGCTCGGGGCGAGCGCGGGAGCGGTGGGAAAGGCGCAGATGCTGCCTGCGGGCAGGTTGCTGCCTGCGGGCACGTCGCTGCCTGCGGACACCGTAATGGTGGCCAGCGAAACCATGCCCGGAGGGGTTGAGCTCTTCCCGGAGATGCTGGCCTCCAGCCATCAGGCTCTGCTGCAGGGATTGCCCATGACCCCGGCCATCAGCGAAGGCGTCTTGAGCCCGCCGGCAAAGACAGAAACGACACCGAAACCGCTGACCGGCATGGACCGGCTGACCCTGTTCTGGAACGAATCGTACGCCTCCCCGGGAGCGTTCGTGGGGGTGTCCGTCGGCGCACTGGTCGATCAGGTCCGGCATACACCGGCAAAGTGGGATGGAGACGGAAGCGGGTACACCCGGCGTTTCGCCAGCGAATACGGCCAGTTGGCCACGCGCAATGTCATTCACGACGGCTTAGCGGCAATCACCGGGCTCGACCCGCGTTACGTCGCATGCAAATGTCAGGGCACGCTGCGGCGCAGCGCCCATGCCCTCAAGCTGACCTTCACGACTTACCGGGAGGACGGACGGCTGACGCTCGACGTTCCCCAGATCGCCGGCGCCTACGGCTCGGGCATGATCTCTACCTATTGGTATCCCCACAACCAGTTCAGTCCCCTGGTGCAGGGTGTCCAGTTCGGCCACGAGCAGATGGGCGAAATCCTGGTCGGCAACCTGGTGCATGAATTCGGGCCGGACATGCAACGCCATTTGCATCTGCACGCCTTGACGGCCCGCCGTCGTCCCCGCCCCGACGACGACGACTAGCGTCTGTTCCGTTCTACTCTGCGCAGGGCAACTACAAAGAAGTGCGTCTTTTCCTTGGGGAAAAGACGCCACGCGAGCGGCTGCGCAGTAAACCGGAAGGGAAATGCGGTAGCCCTCCGGCAGCGTTTTCCTGATCTGGTTCGCGCTCCTCAGACATTGTTCAATCCACACCAATGAAACAGAAGAAGTGCTCTAATGGCATGGACAGCGTTACGCCTCCGGGCGGTGAGCGGAAGCGCAGCCTGGGCTATGCTCGTCCGCTCTGGAATCCACCCCAAGGCAGAGCATAAGGAGATCCCATGCGGTCCGGACGATTTTCATTCGCCACGATCTGGCTGTTCCTCTCGCTAGCCACCGCCGGCACGGCCGCGGCACAAAATCCTTTCGTGGGTACCTGGAAGATCAACCAGGAAAAGAGCCAGCTGGCCGGCGACACGCTGAAGTTCGGTCCCGCGGCCGGTAACGCGATCGAGCTGTCCGCCGGAGGAATCACCTATTCCTTCCGCGTGGACGGCAACCCCTACGCGCTGCCCACCGGCAACGTGGCCATCTGGAGAGAGACCAGCCCGGATAGCTGGACCACGGAATATCGCAAGACCGATGGCAAGTTGATGAGCAGCGATGCCTGGAAGGTCTCCCCCGATGGCAAAAGCCTTTCCGTCACCAGCAGCGGGGTGAAGGCCAATGGAGATCTGTACACCGACACCGAAGACTATGTGCGCACCGCAGGCACCCAAGGGTTGATCGGCGCGTGGAAGGGCACCACGGTCAAGCTCAGCTCGCCCAATGAATTGATCATCCAGGAATCCGGCCTGGATGGCCTGCTCCTGAAGATTCCCGCCCTCAAAGCCACCGCTCTCACCAATTTCGACGGCAAAGAAGTAGCCGTCGATGGGCCCGACGTTCCCACCGGACTGCGTCTGGCCCTGATCCGAACCGGACCGTACAAGTTTCGCATCGTGCAGAAATTGAATGGCAGCCCGGTGGACTCGTCCGAGTACACCGTCTCCGACGATGGTCAAACCATGACCGAGGTAGGCGGAGCGCCGGGGGATGCCCCCTCGACCACGGTCTGGGAGAAGCAGCCAACCGCCTCGCCTGCCGGGCCGGCGGATCGCCTCCCCGCCTCGCCCGTAATCCCGTCGCCAGGAGTACACTAGGAATAGTGCACTTGCTTCGACCTCGCCTATAGCCTGTGTTTCTGCTCCAGACGAGCCCACATTTACCCAGTCACGGCACACGATGGAGCCAACATGAGTTTGATCAAGTCAGTGGATGTACCCAAGCATATGGCCGACCGGTTGAGGTCTCGCCGCATTGCTTCGCGCCTCTCCGGCGGCGCCGCCGAGCAGCCCATCTCGCCCGCAACCAAGCCCCTGGTCGCTCCTACCATCACGCCTGATGGAACACCCGCGACCGAACTTCTTGGTCCCGCCATCCTGTAGAGCCTCTTCCCTGCAACCCAGTGCGGCTTTTCCTGAGGAAAGGCCGCGGCTTGTGCCTGCAACCTGTATCCATCCAAAGATTGAGCACAAATCCGTACCCTGGGTCCAAGACATGGCTTGGGCTCGCAACCTATGGTGTGTGAGTACATCGTTCTATACCGATTCTCCAAGCGCTCTGACTGGATTTCCCGTCAAGCTCGGTGACGTTGGCGAGTATCATGCGGTCCCGGCTCGCCGGGACGCATACGCCAACGTGGCTGGCGAGCTAGGCAGGAAATCCGGGCCCAGGGCGCCTTTTTTTGCTCCCGGCGATATTTCCGCTGGGTTCATACTGAAGCCACGGGAAGAGACGCTCGAGATGCACTCCGGTGTTGCGCAGCAAAGGGAAATCCGATGGAGTGGCAGCGGGAAATGACGCGGGCTGCCTGGCAACGGCGTTCCCTGTGGGCTGTTGCTGCTGGTGTTCAGCCACGCAGCGTGGGCGCTCGATCCGCAACGCTCGCTCGCGCACTACGGCCACCAAGCCTGGCGCACCGATTCCGGCCTGCCGCAGAATACCGTCCACTCCATCCTGCAAACCCGCGACGGCTATCTGTGGCTGGGCACCGACGGAGGCCTGGTCCGGTTCGACGGTATCGACTTTGTTACCTTCGATGCCGAAAATACTCCGCAATTCAAAAGCGATACCGTCTCTGACCTGCTTCAGGATGGGTCGGGTACTTTATGGATCAGCACTGCGGCCGGCCTGCTCAGCTACCACGGAGGCGCCTTTGCCGCCTACACCACCGCCCAGGGCTTGCCCGCCGATACCGTCTGGTTCAGCTACGAGGACCGCCGCCACCGGCTCTGGGCCATCACCTCGGCCGGGCCCGCCTTTTTCGATGGCAAAGGCTTTGCCCCCATCGCGGGAACCCAGGCCGCCGGCCCAGTGAATCGCCACGCCTTGGCGGAGGACACGCAAGGGATGCTGTGGCTGGGGGGCAACAGCGGGGTCTTTGCCCTGGATACACGACCCGCCACCCCGCGCGTGGCCCTGCACCTGCTCAGCGGCGCAGACGTGGAGACGGTGGAGTTCGACCGCGAACATAATCTCGCACCTACTCTTTGGATAGGCGGCAGCGAGGGCCTGGAGCGCTACGCCGGCGGCACGCTCACCCCGGTCCCTATTTCTCATCCACCGGGCAAGAACGAGGTGACGGCCCTCGACCCCGACGCGGACGGCAGCCTATGGGTAGGCACGGCCACCGGCATGGTCCACATTGCCCGGGATGGGGCCGCGCTCCCCCTCCAAATGAACGGGCTAGACCGAGGGGACGGGGAGCGGGTGGATCGGCTGTTTCGCGACCGCCAGGGCGTGCTTTGGGTGGCCACCGAACGCGGAGTTTTCCGGCTTCAGGGCAACCGGCTGCAATCCTTCGCACCCGGTTCGGCCTTGGCCGCCAACCGCATCCTGTCGCTCTACGAGGACCGCGAAGGCGACCTGTGGATCGGGACCGACTCCGGCGGCCTCAACCTGCTGCGGGATCAGAAGTTCACTACCTACACCACCAGCGACGGGCTCTCCGGCAACCTGGTGCGCTGTGTCTTTGAAAGTGCGCGGGGCGAGCTGTGGATCGGCACCGACGGGGCGGGGTTGAATCGGCGCACCAGCACCGGCTTTGCCCACTTGACCACCGCGGACGGGCTTTCCAGCAACGTCATCCTGTCGCTCGCCGGCGGGGCGGGCGGGGACCTGTGGATCGGTACTCCCAACGGACTGAACCTGCTCCATCCGGAAGGAGCCACCACGCGAATCCGGAAATTCACTTCCGCCGACGGCCTGCCCGACGATTTCATCCGCTCGCTCTACTCTGACCGCGATGGCAGTTTGTGGATCGGCACCCGGCACGGGCTGGCTCATCTGGAAGCAGGCAAGTTCACCAGCTACTCCGGCATGGACGGTCTGGGCAGCGACTTCATCGGCGCCATCTTCCGGGCCAGTCAGGACGACCTTTGGATTGGGACTTCGGGCGGGCTGAGCCGCCTGCACGACGGGGCTTTCACCAACTCCACCGTGCAGCAGGGGCTCTCCAACAACACCATCACCGCCATCGCGCCGGATGGGCCCTCCGCTCTTTGGCTGGGCACCAACGGCGGCGGTCTCAACCGTCTGCGCGGGCCGGCGGCCCAGCCCGCCATACAAACGTTTCCCTGGAGCTCGCAGGCGCTGCCCGGCACCGTCTACGGCATCCTCGAAGACGCCGGCGGTCATCTCTGGCTGAGCTCGCAAACCGGGATCTACCGGGTTTCGCTGGCCCAGCTCAATGCCTACCGCGCAGGCCATGCGATCGCCGTCGACGCCTATGGCACGGCCGACGGCATGAACATCCGCGAGTGCAGCGGGAGCGGCCACCCGGCCGCCTGGAAGCTGGCGGACGGAAGCCTGTGGTTCGCCACCCTGGACGGGGTCAGTTTCATCGATCCCGCGCACACGCCGGAAAACCGCGTGCCCCCTCCGGTGGCGATCGAAAAGGTCCTGGTGGATGACCAGGCGCGTGGTCTCGGGCAGGAACTGACCGTTCGGCCGGGTGCCAACCGGCTCGAATTCCAATACGCCGGGCTCAGCTTCGTTGCTCCGCAAAAAGTGCAGTACCGCTACCGGCTGCAGGGCTTTGATCGCGGCTGGATCGAGGCCGGCAGCCGGCGCGCAGCCTTTTACACCAATCTGCCCCCGGGCAGCTACCGTTTCCAGGTCATGGCGGCCAACAACGACGGGGTATGGAATACCGCCGGGGCCTCGTTCGCCCTGCGCCTGCTGCCCCGCTTCTACCAGACCTGGTGGTTTTATTCCGCGCTCGCCCTGGCTGGGCTGCTGCTGGGATACCTGGTCTACCGCTGGCGCGTGCTCCAGGTAGAGGCGCAATGGGCCGCGGTGCTGGCGGAGCGGGGACGGCTGGCGCGAGAAATTCACGACACCCTGGCCCAGGGGTTTGTCGGCATCTCGGTGCAGCTCGAACTGGTCGCTCGCCTGCTCGCCGGTTCGCGGGACGCGGCCCTGCAGCAACTGGACCAGGCCCGCGCGCTGGTGCGCGCCAGCCTGGAGGAGGCGCGCACGTCCATATGGGACTTGCGTTCCGAGGCCGCGGGCGCGGAGGACCTGCCCGCGCGGCTCAGGCAGAGCTGCAACCGGATTGCCGGTGGGTCTCCGTCCAAGGTGTACCTTCAGGTGAAAGGGACCTATCGCCCGGTGACGCGCAAGACGGAAGAGGAACTGTTGCGCATTGGCCAGGAGGCGGTAGCCAACGCGGTGCGCCACGCGGCGGCCACGCGCATCGACGTGCAATTGATCTACGAGGCGGCGCGCGTCTCTCTCCAGGTGGCCGACGACGGCCGCGGATTCGAGCCTTCGCCAGGCCGGAGCGGGCCGGAGGGCCACTACGGGATCAAGGGCATGCACGAGCGCGCGGAAGAGATTGACGCGGCGCTGGTGCTCGAAAGCACTCCCGGCGGGGGCACGCGGATTCTAGTCGAGGCACCGCTGGTATGAAAGTGGAGAAAAAGTGGGCAGTATGAGCGATCTCATCCGGATCATGATTGTCGAAGACCATGCCATCGTGCGCCAGGGCCTGGCGGCGTTGCTGCGTACCGTGCCCGATTTTGCCATCGTCGCCGAAGCTTCCGACGGGCGTAAGGCGATCGAGCTGTTTCGTCTCCACCAGCCGGACATCACCTTGATGGATCTGCGCCTGCCGCAGATGAACGGGGTGGAAGCCATCGGCCGCATCCGCATTGATTTCCCCCAGGCGCGCATCATCGTGCTCACCACCTTCGATGGCGATGAAGACATCTACCGCGCCTTGCAGGCCGGGGCCCGGGGCTACCTGCTCAAGGGCATGACCAGCGAAGAATTGGTGGATGCCATCCGCAGCGTCTACGCCGGCAAATCGCGTATTCCGGCGCCGGTCGCCGAACGCCTGGCGGAGCGCATGAGCGCCCCCACCCTGACGGCACGCGAAACCGAGGTATTGCGATTGATCGTGGGGGGTAACAGCAACAAGGAGATTGCCGCCGGGCTCAACATCTCCGAGGCCACGGTGAAGACCCACATCAACAGCCTGCTCAGCAAGCTGGGCGTGACCGATCGCACCCAGGCCGCCACCACTGCGCTGCAGAGGGGAATCGTGCACCTTGACTAAAGCAGAAACAGGAAATACGTGGTTTCGGTGGGTTCCGGTAAGTGGCCTTTTTCTTGGAGAAAAAGGCCCAGCGCGGTCGCTACTTCGGGTAGAGCAATCCTGTTTCTGCTGTAGAGCCAAGCCATTCTGGGTCCTGCTGTGGCTCGCGGCCTTGGCCCTGTGCGGCCAGGCGGCGCAGGCAGCCGGGGCCTGGCACAGCGCCAGCGAGGAGGAGCTGAAGGCTTTGATCCCCGCCCGCGCGCCGGTGATCAGCGAACGCATCGAAACCGAGTTCCGCACCGCGTCGGGCATCACCGATGGCAAAGGCCACGCCATCGCCGGGGTGGTGCTCATCACCGCCGGCTACTCCGCCGACGGCAAGTACTCCCACTACTTCATCTCCCAGGTGCCGCTCAAGGTGGGCGACTTCCTGCTCCCGCCGGGGCAGTACCTGCTCGGCTGGGTGCGGGGACAAGACTCACTCAAGGTGACGTTTTACCTGGCGCAGAGCGGCAAACCGGTAGGACAAGTGGAGGCTACGCGCAATCTCTCCATCACCCGGGTAGAGTCGTTTCGCATCTGGCCGCCGGGCGACAAGGCCCTGATCCAGCTCGGCCGTTTCACTTTCAGCTACGCGCTGGCCCCGTAGTGATGGGCCTAACCGCTGCGGAAAAAGGGCCGCTGAGCTCCAGGCCGACTTGGGAACGGGAAAAAACCCGCAGCCTCTTCCAAGGCTCGCCAGAGCGGAGTTGTGGCATGCTAGGAAAGTAGCTATTTAAGCCAAGATGCCCATCGCCCTGGCTTCTCGGACTGATTCTGACACCGTCCATATAAACGCGAGTGCCGTGACCACGAGGCCCGGAGTGCTTTCCTAGGACCGTGATCTTGACTTGATGTGGGCCCGGATCTGAAAATGTCTTGCTGTAAAATGCCGACCCCGAAGATGTCGTCGGCGGAATAGGTATCTACTGTCGCTTGTCATGTTATTGACGCTGATCTCGGCCCGCCGCATTCTGCGCACATGCTTGGTGAACCAAGTGAACTTTGATCCTTGACGGTGAACTCTACGCTGGCGCCTTTTTCGTCAGAACTGCGAGAGTTCCCGGGGTAAGCCGGCTGTAGGTTCGTCTCATGCTGCCAATCTCCCGAAACGACATCCGCCCCGGGCGCATCGTCCAAGAATCACGTGCTGGTTGAATCTTTCGCAGCCCTTTCGTGGCACGCAACATCGATTCATGCCTGCCGCCATCTACGTGCTCTTACGGAATAGCTGGCAGCCAGATCGGCCCCGGCCGAATGGTCGAAGTAATAAGTACCCTTGGCCACCTTATCCACCATTTCCGTTGCGGATACCTCGTAGTAGGATACCCAGTGTTCGTCTGAGCCGGGTTCCATCTGACTTCGACACCCGGATAGCCCATGTTGCTGGCTACTTGCTTTTGTATGTTGCCGGGCGCAGCCGGCGGCGTACGGTAGAGTTGCTTCCGGGATGATAGGGCACGTTCAGATAGATCAGCTCGCCCTGCGCCATCGTGTCAAGGTGAATGCCGGACTTCATTAGATCGGCGCCGGCTCTCGATTCACTTTGATCCGACTCCTGGAACGAGACCAGGTAACTCTGGGATGGGTTGAGCCCCTTGGGACGAATTGTTACCGGTCCGGACTCAGGATGCTTAGGAATGACAATGCCGCGCGATCCATCCCGGCTGAGCCGCTCGAAATACAGCGTAGGATCGTCTCCCTCGATGTAAGGGCGATAGACGTGGACCCAGCGGCCAACCAACCCCTGGCTTTCGAGGTAGTGATAGATGTCGATCAGCTGCCGAATGCCTTCGAGCTTCACGGGTCCCAGGTGTCACCAGTCATATCGAAGTTGATGGTACAGCAGCCCACGCCAGCTCGATTTTGTCATAATCGTTCGGGCTGCCACTTGTCAGGTATGTCGCTGGATTTATCGGGTGGCAGGACGAGCGCCGCCCAGTAGTTGCGAAGAATACCGACGGCCCCGTCGCTAAAGGAGAGGCGCAGATGCGTACCGGGCGTAATCGTAGCCTACGTCGTTGCCCCCGCCATTGACACCCTGAAAGGCATCAGTCCGGGTGCTGATTGAGGAAGTCCCGTAAGATTTGACGGAACCCCTGGTCCTGACCTAGAAGTGGCGTGTCATCGCTTCCGTGAGGAACGGTGGGTACACTGTCGTTGCGCCACTCAAAAGGGCCGAACCGCTGGGCAAACTCGTCCAGTTGATTTTCCAGGTGCTTTACCACCACCGGGTTTGACATGTCCAGAGTGTCCTTGAAGACCCAATCCGGATGCGCTTGTGCCAGCTTGGAATGGGGGTCCACGGTATAGATAAAGGCGTAGATGAGTTGCCCCATGCTCGCGCTTGCGCAAATACTCACCCATGGTCTTGAAGTCGGGCCCGCTCCAATCGCCGGCATGGTCCCACCATCCCCAATCACGGTGGTAGACATCGGCGCCCACCTCGCTCATCAGGTCCGCCACGCGAAAAACCTTGCGGAAAGCTGAGCCGCTGTCCCCGTTTCCGCCCACCCACGTATTGCCCGGATCTTTCCAGGGGGTTCCATTCCACCAATAGCCAAGCATGCGAATCGCCGGGAACCACCCGGGACGGGTGTAGTCCCAGAGATATTGGTATTGCCAATCCAGGAGTTCGTTCCCGGCATTGTCGAGATCATCGTGATACAAGCCGGTAAAAGCCTTGGGCGTCGTGATCGACGCGCCGGGAGCTAAGGTCTGATGGTATCCGGCGAGCTTGAACTGGCTGGTCACCGATTGGTCCTGGGCGGCTATGAAACTCGAAGCCCAGCGGCCGAAGTAATCGTAGCCGATAAACAGGCCTTGCCCCGAAGAGCGATCATACAATGAAAACCAGGGCGCGTAGCTGGCGCTACCCATCTTGAAGCCAAACTTGGAATCCTCCGCGCCGGGAAAAGGATCGTAAGCATCAAAGTTGCGTTTTTGGTCGGCCTGCAATCCTCCTTCTTCAACAACCACGACCCTGCCCTGTTTTCACCGCCGGTCATCCATAGGAAATCCAACGAGTCTGATTGGCCGAACCGCGCGGCGATGCTCAAAAACCGAGGATCAGCAGATGCTGAGATCACCGCGTACCTACGTTCTTGTAGGTGATCCACTCGCGGATAACGGACGACCCGGATAGGTGACATACGACTTGGCCGCCTCCAGATCGCCATGACGCAGTGTCAGATCTAATTCCGACTCGAACGGTCTTTCTGCCGGACCTTCCGTTCGGAGATCAGCGACCAGTTGCCCGCCATGCCGGTGACCGCTTACCTTCGACGATGCGCCCACTCGTCTGCTTTCGTTCCTCCTTGCAGGTCGCGGCCTGTTGCTGCCATCGGTCCAGCTCTGGGTAAAGAAGCGGCCGTTTTCGAGGACGATAACCCGTTGCACCTTGTTGGTGCTGAGGTTCCACGAGTGCTGTGGATGCGGGACCGGGGGGCTGCTGCGCGGCCAAGGCTAGAAGGAGAGGAACAGCAGCGCCAGTAATGCGGTTTTCATGTGAGTGATGCTCCGGCCCCTCAAGAGGGTGACCTTTATCATAGGTCACAAAAGAGCCGAGTGGCAACTCCATATAGCCGCCTTTTCCAGGTTCACCCGATTTCAAAGTAGAGAGGATCACACCGGGCAGGGGATTCTCGCGTATTAGGACTTATCATGGTGGCCCTCAACCATCGAGGAAAATCCTTCCAGGGCGAATGTAGTAAGTGCCTCCCGGATGATGGCGCTGAAATCAGGTTCGAAAGTATTCTTCAATGCGAAAATAATTTGCATGTGCTGCCCTCGCCACCGACTCCTGCACTGTGTCATCGCTGGTGTTGAGTACGAAGGCGAAGAGCGGTGGAACAAGGTTTTCCAGACTGCGCTCCAGAAAGCGATTGCCGGGAAGTCTGCCAGCAATAGCGATGAAATTCCAGATCATGTTCGAAGAACTTTCTTGTATTTTTATGGATGGCCGCCGCGGCCATTCGCGTCCACGAACCGTTCGAGATTCTTTAGGTCTGCCTGTTTGACCCGGAAGCTTGGCCCACCTGAAAGCCAGCAGTTCGAATTCGATGCGCAGCTGGTATTCCTGCACCTCGTCCACCGTAAAGCTATTGACGTAGGTTCCGGTGTTGGCCACGCGGTTAACAAATCCCTGCTGCTGCAGGGTAATCAGCGCCTCCCGCACAGCGGGCGAACCGATCTTCATCTCGCTGTGCGAGGTGCCGTTCGACGATTGCGTCTCCAGGCTTCAGTTCTCCCGAGAAAAATGCGTCCTTGAGGAACGCTGATCACCTTGTCACGAAGCGATTCCGCGGCAATTTCGGGAAACGTACTTCGGCTATCGAGATGCAAGCGGTCGATCAACAAATCCATTGACAAGCTTCTTCTTCGGAGCCATGGCGATCACCTTGTTGTTGGTTAACAAGTGTAATTTATCACCCATCCAAGTTTCGCTCAGGCAGGCCCGATGGTGGAAGGAAGCCTGCCTGGAAAATCTCTATTGCTGTTTCTGCCAGCCTGCAGACCCCTGCCGACGGTATATCCACCGTCTACCACTATCTCCTGGCCGGTTATATGGCTCGCCATGTCGGACAGGAGAAAAGCACAGACACTACCAATTTCTGTCCGCATGTGCCGGTTTCCTTCCCATGGGAATGGTCGCATAGGCTTCTTCCACGCTCATCGTACGCAGAGCTCCTTCCGGTCGCGGTAAAGCCCGGTGCAACTGAATTGGTACGAATACCGCGTCTTCGCCGAATTTCAACGCCGAGTTGGCGGGTCAAACCGGCGATAACCGGCTTTCACCGAGCAGTATGCTGCGCCACCAGCAACGGCGCTATGGCTCGCAAATAGTTAGGTAACCATGACGATAGAGCCGCGGCCCTGCTGCAGCATCCGGCGACCCGCTTCCTGCGCACAGCGAAAGTATCCTGTTAGTCCTTGCGTAACCACTACTTCCCACTCTTCATCTGTGAATTCTTCCGCGGGACGGTAAACGCGGCGCATGCCGGCGCTCTCAGACCAGGCCATCTTACCGCACCAAACGCTTAGCCAACCGCTTCGGCGATCAGGCGGCGAATGTCTTCTCTTCGATTCTCCGATCCATCTCTAATGGCAATCGCATGGCCTCCGAAAGCCACGATTGCCGCTGCTTAAACCCGATCGGCCGACGTCGCCGTTAAGATCGGCAATTGCAACCTGGGCGCCCTCGCGTGCACATATCAACGCAGCGAAGTTTCCCGATGCCTTGAGCAGCCCCCGTTATGACGATCGACTTACCTTTAAGCATCGACATAGTTCATAGCTCACAAAACCTCACTTCGATACTGCCCGCGCTACCTCAGCGTCGAGTATTGCCAGTACCATCACCCACAGGAACGGCCGCCCCCTGTGGAGCGAAGAATCTTCGCCAGCGAACCGTGAACCTCCGATTCGACTCCGAAATTGACCTTCTCGGTCTCGAGTTCGACTAGAGGAGTGCCATTCTCAACGCGTGACCTTCGATAACCATCCACGACGTGACTACAGCTTCGGTCGTATCGATCCCCAGCTTCGGAACCAGCAACTCGATTTTCTTCAATTCAGCGATCTCCTTGTACGCTCATGTCGAGAGCGGATGGCGATATTCAGAACTCTGCCGGATGGCCTGCTCCAGCTGTTCGCCGCTGAGGAAGTACGATGCTTACCAGCGGCGTGCCGAAGGGAACAGGCGAGATCCGCGCGGGTAATACGGACGACAGGCGATCGGAGAGATGGAAGAGTTTTCCGCAGCATATGCGGCGACCTCGGCAGCGAATCCGCAGGTTCGGTTCGCGTCGTCGAAAATGATCAAGCGCCCGGTCTGGTGACCGACTTCTCAAGCAGAGCATGGTCAAAAGGGAGCAACGATCGCGGATCAACCACTTCAAGAGATACCTTCCTGCTCCAGGCGAGCGGCAACTTTGAGAGTCGTCTGCGAGCAAGGGGGCAGAGCAACAATGGTTACTTCACTTCCAACCTGGCGAACCGCTCCAATGCCCAACTGGATTCAATCTCACCCTCCGGGACTGGTCCTCTTTGCCCCATCACAGCGGAGGGCGCAAACAGCACCACGGGATCATCTTCCCGAATGGCAGCCGTAAATAAAGCCTTGGCGTCGTGTGGGGTTGCGGGCATCAACACCTTCAGGCCGCATTGCATCAGTAGCGGATACAGGTGGTCGGAGTGTTGGCCAGCGAGACCAGGTTTCGCTCCGGAACCGGGAACGATATAGGTTACTGGGATCTTGCCCTGGCCGCCCATCATGTAGCGAAGTTTCTGACCTGATTGGCCAGTTGATCCATAGCAACATAGATCAATGTGCCTATCTGGAACTCAATGACCGGCCGCAACCCCGCTATGGCGGCGCCGGTTCCCAAGCCTACGAATGCGGCCTCAGAGATGGGCGTATCCCAGATACGCTCTGGCCCGAATTCTTCCAGGCACCCCTTAGTGATGCCGCGCAATGACTGCCTGACATCCTCGCCGAGCACAACCACGCTCGGGTCTGCTCGCATTTCCTGCATCAAGCCTTCGCGCAAGGCCTGCAGATAAGTTATTTGACGGTCCACTACCATCCCCTCGCCGGTAAACCGGGATACTCCGTTACATACATGTCAGCGAAGGCCGCGGCCGCGGCGGGCCAGTCGCTGGCCCGGGCGTAGGCCACCGCCTCGTCGACCAGTCCTTCCACGCTCTCATCGACAGCCGCGCGCTCGGCCGCCGAAAGAATCCCTCGCTCCGCGAGTTTTGCGGCCCACCGTGCGATGGGATCCTGCTCGCGCCATAGATCAATCTCATCCTGTAAACGGTAGGTAAGCTTCAGGGCGCGCTCGGCCGTGAAATGCCCTTGGAAGCGATAAGCCTTACATTCAAGCAAGGATGGGCCGCCCCCCGATCGGGCCTGTTCCACAGCGTCACCGAACCGCGCCATCACTCGCTCAATATCCATTCCGTCCACCAAGTACCCAGGAAAGCCATACGCTGCGGCGCGGTGGCTGATTCCCGGTCCGGCGGTTGAGGTGGTAGAGGCCGTCGTCACCGCGTATTGATTGTTCTCGCAGACGAAAATCAATGGCAGTTGCCAGATACCCGCGAGGTTCATCGTTTCATGCAGAACCCCCTGGTTGGCTCCCCCATCTCCAAGAATGCAACGGCCACCTGTCCCGTTTTTCGGATTTTCGCCGCCCATGCCGCGCCTGCGGCGATCGGCACGCCGGCGGCGACGATACCGTTCGCTCCGTAGATACCAAGCGCAAGATCGGCGATATGCATGGATCCGCCTTTCCGCGGTTGTAACCCGTGACGCGACCAAACAGCTCCGCCATCATTCTTTTCACGTCCCCGCCTTTGGCGATGATGTGGCCATGTCCACGATGAGTGCTGGCGATGATTCTGTCTCGTTCAGGATGCTGCAGACGCCCACGGCAATGGCCTCTTCGCCGATATATTCGTGGGTGGTTCCGGCAATCTCGTTGGCATTTACCAACCGGATCACGCGTTCCTCAAAGCGCCTTATTTAGGAGCATCTGCCAATACGCTTCCCGGCAGGTGGCTGGATCGGTGCAGGTTTTTTCTTGAAGCATATGTCCTCTTCCAACTCAACTCCGTCCGAATGCCGCCGCAGACATTTAACGTTTGGCCGGTGATGTAGACAGCTGCATCACCGGCCAAAAATACGGCGGCGGCGGCGATTTCTTCTGGCTGCGCAATGCGGCCGAGGGGAATAATACTCAGGTTGGGTTGACCCGTCGTCGAACCGGTCGAGCTTTCCTCCAGATCAGAACGCAGGATGTGAAACATCTCCGTGTCCATCATCCCGGGCGCGATAGCATTGACGCGTATGGGTTGTTGCTTGCCAGCGCCAGCGCCGCAGATCGAGTAATAGAGATTTACGGCCGCCTTGCTGGCCGCATAATGCATGAGGTTCAGGCCGAGGCAAGCGGCCTGCTACGGAAGCGATATTGACGATCGAACCACCACGCGCGAGCATGGTGCCGTTGAGCCGACGGCTCGGAGTGCGTAAAAGAGCGCCTTGACATTTACATCCAGGACACTGTCCCAGTCCTCCTCTGTCAAATCCCAAAAGGACTTGGCTCGGGAGATGCCTGCATTGTTCACCAGGAGTGTCAATCTGGCCATAGATCTTGTATTTGGCGCTGTCGATAATCTCCCCCGGTTTGGGAAACATCGCCCAGATCCACGGGTTCGCCCGCAACACGTTGCGCCTTCTTTGGCTAGTTCGGCCATGATCTCGGTGAGCCGACCCTCGTGCTTATCGGTGAGGAAGAGTCGACACCCTTCGCGCGCGAAGCCTCGAGAAAGCGCGCTACCCAGCCCACCCGCCGCTCCGGTTATGACCACGACTCTGCCCTGCAGGGTATTCATCCATCTTCTCTTATTCATCGCGTCGCTTCGTTGCCTTGTAACGGAAATCCTAGGGTGGACGTCGGGATTGACCCAATGTTGTGGGGCTCGCCCGTTCAGCACCATAATGGCCTCCCGAGCGCCGTCCAACTTTCAGCTGGGACAGGGATTCAATAGACGTGCCCGCTGAATGCGGTGTCAGCACGACATTGTCCAAATCAAACAGCGGATGCCAGATATAGACCGGATGGGAATCAAACATGGGCAACTTCTCATAAACATCAATACCCGCTCCGGAGATCCAGCCTTCCGTTAGCGCTCGCACCAGCGCGGCTTCGTCGACTTTCGCCGCCGCGAGCTGTGTCTTGATCAAAATCGCTTCGGCCTTCATCTTGCGCAGCTCGCCGTCCCCGATCATGTGCGAGGTTTTCTCAGTGAGTGGGACATGCAGGGAAACGAAATCTGCTTTCTCCAGTAATTCTTCCAATCCAACTTCCACGACGCCCAGGCTACGCGCACGCGCACGATCAAGATATGGGTCGTAAGCTAAGACTTTAAGGTGAAACACCACAGCTCGGCGTGCCACCTCTTGCGCGATGTTTCCGAAACCAACCAACCCGAGCGTCCTGCCGGCGATCCGCCGTACTTTCTCCTGCCCTCTTGCTTGCCAGTGCCCACTGCGGGTATACCTGTCCATCAAAATCAGCTTCCGGGCGCTGGCCAGGAGCAGGGCCATCGTGTGATCGGCCACTTCGGATAAACAAAAGTCCGGCACATTGGCGACAACGATTCCGCATTCCGTGGCACACTGCACATCGACGTTGTCTGTCCCACTCCCATAGCGAACGATCACCCGGCAACGATCCAGTTGGTCAATGGCATCGCGCTTGACTTTGGCTGAAACCACGATCAGCGCGTCGACGGAAGGAAGAAGCAAGCGAGAGGATGGGTCATCGATCGACTCCGCGGCAGAGATGTTTACCCCGGCCGCGGAGAATTCCTCGGTTTCCGCCAGCGTTGACGGGAATGTTTGAGAATTCAGCCGTAATGCATTCATAGATGATAGGAGATAGGACAAAGAGAGAACTATGGACCGATCTTGAATAAAAGTCAATTCCACTGGCTATTGTTGACACATTCCAAAAAACTTGACGGTCGTTTCTGCCCTATGATAGGTTTCCTTCCGTTCGAGGGGCTGCAGATTGAATGGTCCCTATCAATTTTCGGCGGCGTGCGTTGCCTGTCCGCAAACTCAATCGTCAGCGCCGGACTTCCGCCCAGCATTTTCTTAAGGCGTCCTGCAGCATCGATGCCGGGGAAGCGAGCCTTGCGGCCGGTGCACTCAGCAACTTTTCGCGGCGCTTGCATGAAGTTGGACTCACTCGCGCGTTGAGCATACTCGCTAAGAAATCGCACTACATTCTGGTTTGCTTGGAGGCAGCCATGTTGAGAAAGTTTTTATTCATTGCGTTCGCCGGTAGCTTATTTGGTGATGCGTTCCCCTGCACAGACGACGAACGGCCTAATTACCGGAACGGTCACTGATTGTTCCGGGGCTGTCGTCCCTCAGGCTGAAGTTGACGTGAGACAACCAAGAAGCAGGCCACTAAGGACAGCCACGACCGACAATACCGGGTCATACATCGTTCCGCAGCTGCCCCCTGGCATGTACGACCTCTCTATCAAGAAGCAGGGATTTGCAACGGAAAACGAAGGCCAACGTTCAGCTGCAGGTCAATCAGAGCGCCACGCTCAACTTCCAGCTGTCCGTTTCTGCCGCTGCTCAGACCGTCAACGTGACCGGCGCGACCGCAGAACTGAACACCACCTCGGCCACTATTAGCAACGTAATCGGGCATGAGGAGGCGGTGGATCTGCCGCTGGAATGGGCGGGAATTCACCCAGCTGACCCTGTTGACCCCCGGAGCGGCGCCTATAGAACAAGGGCAACAATCAGCATTCACCGTCTCGCTCGGCGCCGGAGGAATCAGTCCCGCCGTGAATGGTCAGACCGGATACGAAAACAACTTCACCATGGACGGCGTTCTGAATAACGCGCTGTTTACCAACGTTTGGATGATCAGCCCACCACCAGACGCCCTTCAGGAGTTCAATGTCCAATCGCATATAACTGATGCGCAGTTTGGAATCAGCTCCCGGAGCAAATATCAATATCGCAACCCGCGCCGGCACAAATACTTTTCACGGTGCAGGCTGGTAATCGCGCCCGCAACTCAGCGATGGACGCGAGGAACTATTTTGACCAGACTCGTCTCCCTTATAGCCAAAACCAGTATGGCGTTTTCCTCGGCGGTCCAGTTCGTTTGCCGGGGTTTAATGGGAAAGACAATACATGGTTCTCCGGCTATTGGGAGGGATTTCGCGCCTCGCAGAACCTGACCTATTTCCCGCCAAGCACATTGACGTCGGACATGCGAAACGGCGACTTCTCCGCTGTACTGGGGCCACAAGTCGGTGTAGACAGTCTTGGCCGGCCAGAATATCAGAACGAAATATACGATCCCGCCACGAGCCGCCCAAGTCCAACCAACGCCGCGGTGGTATTCCGCGATCCGTTTCCCGGAAATATTATCCCCCAGAATCTGATAAGCCCGACCGCTCCGCTCATACTCGCCAAGTACTATCCGCTGCCTAATCTCAATGTCGCGCCGGGTGTCCTGCCGAACCTCAGCTTTGTCGGAGGCAATACGACATCGAGCGATGTGGCCGGGATTAAAATAGATCATCAATTCAAGAACAACGATTCCTTATTCGGCCGTTACAACCGAGCAAACATAAATAAAAATACGCCCGAGCCTACGCCCGGTTACGTTCATACGACAACGAACTACGCCCAAACTGTAGCCGCTGGCTACACACACCTATTTGGCGCCCGGACCATTCTTAATCTGCGCTATGCGTCGTCCAACATGAGCTTGCTTTATAACGATGAGCAGACCGGCGTCGACTTCAACAACTCGATTGGTTTTTCTCTCACGGGGAATGCCTCGGGGTCCAAATGTTGCTATGGCGAACGGATATAGCGGCACCAGTCAGACGCAACTACCTCTCGGTCCTCAATGGACGAACGAATTTCATGCCGACCTGTCAAAGACGGTTGGCAACCATTCCCTCGGCGTGGGCGGGATGTACTACCATATTCATAGTTTCGATGGCGTTACCAGCGTCTCAACATCGTTCACACAAAATGCGACCTCGCAGGGCGCGACGCCCGGCCCCACGGGCTATGGACCCGCTACATTCATGATGGGACTGGTCGAGAGTATCGGAGGATACACCGGTAGTGGTCTCAGCCAGGACGCATACGTGAACTGGTGGGCCGGATATGCGCAGGACCAGTGGAAGGCAACTCACCGGCTCACGGTGACCGCTGGCCTTAGATGGGACTTTGTGTCTCCACCGTCCTTTTCGGACGCTGTTTCGGGCCTCGATATCGCCACTGGAAAATTCCTGATTACTCAGCCTTTCCTCCCGTTGTTTCCTAAGGCAACTGGGCCGAGCGGCTTCTATTATGCTCAATACAACGGGTTCGAACCACGCGTCGGCCTGGCCTACCAAGCCGCGCCACGCACCGTGTTGCGCGGGCAGCCTTCGCTATTATGGACGATCACAACCACAGCTTGGTCCAGGAGGACCAGAATCTGAGGCTAAGCTGGCCCAACGCCGTTACGATATCAGTAAGTCAGCAAAATCAAGGTCTACCGACCCTATATCTAAACAACCTGCCTACCGGGGTCATCTTTCGTTGACCCCCTCCACGTCTATGTTGGCAGCTCCTCAAACCCCCACAACAGCATCCCCTACGCGATGGAATACAACCTGGGAGTAGAGCAGCAGCTCGTCGAACTCGACGGTGTTCGGACCTGGATTACGTAGGATCGCTGAGACCGCCATCAAAGCATCAACCCTGGCGGCAAACACTGCCATGGTCCCGGGGCCCGGGACGCTCGTCTCCAGAGGTCAGCCCTATCCCCAGTATGGCGGTGGAGCGATAGGATACGAGGAGAATGCCGGCAGCGGTAGTCTACAATGCGCTTCAGGCCGAGCTCAAGCGGTCGTTCTCTTCGGGTTTGGCATTCACGGCATCCTACACATGGTCGAAATCAATGGATATTCAATCGGACGTATATGGAGCGTCAGGACCACAGAACTTTTACGATCTGAAATCAGATTGGGGACCGTCTAACTACGATCTAAGACACTTGTTTGTATTCAGTGGAGTGTACGCACTTCCGATAGGAAGAGGAAAGGCGACTCTTGTCTACCCCTAACCGATTTGTGGAAGCGGCTTGGCTGGCAACTGGAACATTGGGGGCATCGTCAGCCTGCATTCGGGCCAAGCACTGGAATGTGCAGCGGGTGGAGATATTGCAAATGTCGGCGGCGGGACTCAGAGGTGCAATCAGATCGGCAGTCGCCGTATGGAGGCGCGGACACGGGCTTTCAGCAAACCAAGACTTCCTGGCTGAACCCGGCCGCGTTCAACACCATTCCCTATACATTTGGCGACCGAGCGCAGGAATAACCTTGTAGGTCCTTCAGTATAAAGACGTCGATTTCAGTGCATTCAAAGATTTTCCGATTGACTGAAGCGCATGAAACTTCAGTTCCGGGCGGAATTCTTCAATGTGCTTAACCATACAAATTTTTCACTTACCAAACAACAATCTTCAAGCCGGCACCGCATTTGGCCAAATTTTCGGGAGCAGCTTTGCCCGTCAAAGCCAATTTGCAGCGAAGTTCATTTTCTAGCCAGAACCGGAACCACGCGGCCTGAGACGAGGAAGTGTTATGAGAATGCCTGTAATGTCTGCTCTTCTCCGCAAGGGCGTGGTTGCAGGCACGTTCCTGATCTGGTTACCTCATTGTGATGCAATTACGCTCACTTCTCATGACGCCTACGCTCGAGTGGATGATCAGGCGAAGACAATCGTGCTTCGGGACAACCGCAGTGGAGGAGAAGCTACAGCTCGAACACGGCAACTATCTTCTCAAGAGCCTCCAAAATAGACTTAACCATCGCGAATACATACTCGAGGGATCCACTTCCGAAGAATTCTGGAGACCTCAAACGGAAAGATAACTAGCGGGGCGAGCGGCGAATGGACCTGGATCAGTGGGGCGGCGATCATTACTTCCCAGGGAGAAATAGAGGCGACCGTCCGTCTCAAGGGTAAGCTCCTTGAGGTGGAAAAGCATTATGTGCTTTATCCAAACACCGGCATCATCCCGTCAATGGGTGATATTTCAAGAACCGGAGCGATGGCGCAATCACCTTAATCAACCCGTATCTGCTGAGTGGCACGCCTTTGGACCAGAGCCGGGGCGGGTCAGACCTTGTCGTATATGACAGGCGGTGGGTCCTTCAGCGGCAGTCAGGTCCTGAAGCAAGTTCCTCTGTCCGATACGTACCTGCGAACCTTCGACACCACCGACAAGGCAGAACTTCAGAAGGTGGAGGGTATCGAATCGATGGTTCGTCGGCGTATGGTTCAGGCAGATACATGCCCTGGTTTTGCATCAGCAGTGATGGGTTGAAGGACGGGTTGTTACCCGGCTGGACTATTACGGTCGTTGGGCGGCGGCGATAGGAAGTTTTCAAGGCCCAGGTTATGTCGGACTCCGGCTAGCGGGATTGACGAAAAGCAGCTACAGCCCGGCCAGTCCATGGAAACACCAAAAGCCCTTACCGGCGTCTACGTGGGCGATCTCGACATCATGGGGAATCAGCTCAAGGCATGGCAATACGAGTATTTGTGGGACTACACAAACGACGAGTACTTCTCCAAGATCCGCTACGCCGCGGAGATGCGTTGGCAACCGCCAAAAGGCTTCGAATGGGACGGCGCCGCCCCAGGTGGCTGGAATCTTTCGTCTCGCGGGCCCTGTCGCCTGCTGCTCTCGCTGGTGGTATCGGTCGGTGGCGGTGACGTGCTGTCGCAGGATGCGTGTAAGCACGGCTACCTAGGGTAAAACGAAAGACCCGACTTACTGACAGTGGACGGGTCCAATGAGAATATCTGGCGTCGGGCTGACCGTGTGGTGGCCGCTGTGGTACGCGGAGAAGAAATCTCAAGTGCTCCGAGACCATCCCGACTGGGGATCTGGAGGCGTTTTTCGTGGTCCTCTCGACGCTTCGCGTCCAGAGGTGATCCATTGGATGTCGCAGCAACTTAATCAGAAAGTTGCGGCATGGGGTGACTTCCAGTGGCGGGAGGATGGTAGCGCCGTAGCGCCGGTGGGTGGAAATGAATTCCCATGCTTGTCCAGTACGACAACATCATGGACATGCAGAAACAGTTCCGCAAGCAGCACCCTGGATCTTCGATTGATCTCTGCTCGGGTGGCGGGAATCTGATGAGCTTTGAAGGTTTGCGGTTCACGGTAGTCAGCCGGGTTCCCGATGGAGAGTCACTCGTTTCTCGGAAACTACTACAGCTCATACCTTTTCCCCCCGGACAAAATAGACGATTGGACCAGAACCCAGAACACCACCTGGACGAATGTCGCCACCACCCTCACGATGGCACCCGCCTGGATGGGAGACCGTGGACTCTACGCACACCAGCAAGGCATTCTGTTGGACGATGGCAAGGAGAAACCTCAGTAAGACGTTCGAAACCTACCACTACCTGGTTAGCCAAGGCGTGGCAGGCCGCTGGGTAAAGAGTTATCACCCGCTGATAGAGGGGGATGACTCGATTTTCTCTATCGCGAGAGGTTGAGCAGCGACGGGCATCGGGGAGCCATTGTGTTGAAGCATTTCGTTCCCGGCCAGGTACGGATCTTCCCCAAAGGACTTCATGCGGCGGAACTGTATGATGTGCGCTTTCAGGTCGCAAAGTCAGCTGCCAAACGCACCGGGGAGGACTTGGCCCGCAACGGGATCACGTTAATGAATCCGCAACCGGGAGAGTTGATCTACCTGGGCCTGCCGAATCATCCGGGGAGCGGAACCGATGTTATTCCTCCGACTGCCCCCGCGCATGTAACAAAGGTCTGGGGACTAACATGGGGACGAGCGGCGTCGAATTGGCCTGGACGGCCTCCTCCGACAACAACTGGATTTCCTACTACCAGGTCTACCGTGATGGCGAGCCCATCGACAGGGTATCGAAGGGCCTCTATGATTTCGACCACAGCGAGCTGGCCAGCCACGGAGCAATCTACCAGGTTCAAGCTGTAGACGGGGATGGAAACGTATCCGCCAAGGTTACAGCAGCACCGGCGGGCACCGGGGCCGAGGTCTATACCGCATTGGGTGGCTATATGGCGGGCTCAGACTATAGCTATCAGGGCGCTAACGGCTGGTCATACAGAAGAAGGGGACGGCAACAAACGAACGCCTGCTACCTGGAACGGCGCTTTGGGCCAGATGGGCTTGTACGAGGGTGCGCCAGGAGAATTCCAACTATTGATTGGCGCCTCGTGGATGCGTCCAGGCAGCCACGCAGATGCAATTGGCGTATTTTGGCTTCCGGCTGCGGGGCAAGTGTCCATTACAGCAAATGTGCACAAGGATCTCTATCACACCTCCGGCAATGGAGTTCGGGTGAAGATATTGCAGGGCGACCAGCAAATCTGGCCTACTGCTGGATGGGAGACGATTGCAGCCGGCGACACCAAGGGCAAGGGCATGGAAAAAGACCATCTGGTAGGCGAAAAACTCTATTTCATCGTCAACGGTAACGGAGACGCCGCAGATGATGACACTGTATGGGATCCGCAGGTGAAATATTTGACGCGAGGAACGGCGATCGCCCCTCAAGTACGGGAGAGGCTGGACGATCTCGATCACGACATCGAATACTCGGGCGGAGGCTGGCAGAGCAAGGGAACTCCCCCATGGGCCCGAAGCGTGGCTCGGTGAAGACATAGGCGATCTGCAAGACCGATTTAGGGGGACACTGTCCGTCAGCGGCACCCCCGGGGATAAGATGACCTTGAAATTCCGCGGTACGGGAGTGGAATCATTGGAGACACGGGCGAGTCGATTGAGGGGTCGCACAAATCAGAATCGACGGAATGGACGAGGGGGCGATCGATACCTTTGTGCCGGAAAACTACCCTAACTTCACCGTTGCTCAGGGTCGGGATCGAGTTAGAGAGCCTGAGAATGTAGCCGTGGGGACGCCGAGAGTTTTGTGGGGTACCTCAGGGCTGCCGGATGGCGAGCATATTCTCGAGCTCATCGTTTCGGGACAGAAAAATCAGGAAAGCACAGGAACTTTTGTTGGAATCGATGAAGTTGTGATTACTAGTGGTACGGCAGCCGCTCAACGAATCACTAACCCTCTTCTGCTTTCGATTAACTGTAGCCACCGCGACTTGATAAGGAGAAAAATGAGTTTGATGAAAGAGATCAAGGAATTGAAAGTTCGCGCCAGCAGGTCGGCGTGTGGTGGCTCGGTCAAAATGGGTTCGTTTTCAAGACGCCGGAAGGCACAACGCTCAGCGTCGATTTATACCTGACCAACAGCGTCCCTAAGCTGCTGCCGGATCTTCCCGTCAACCTGAACGAATGCTGCCATTTTCCTTGCTCCGGAAGAACTGGAAACATATCTACGCCTGTACCCACAGTCATTTTGATCATGCTGACCGGAGACCATCCAGAATTTGCGCAACAAAGAACGATTCAATTCGTAGGACCGTACCTGACGTGCCAGGCTTATCGTCTTGATGGCGTGGAAGACGCGAGAATCATCCCCATCGCCCCACAGCAGGAGATTTCCTATCGCGATGTCAGGATCGAGGGGACCTTCGCTCTTCCGCAGCTGACAGCGACCTCAATCATCTCGGATTCCTGATTACCTTCTCTGATCACTTCAAGATTTACGTAACTGGAGATACCGACCACTCTGAATTGCTCGCCTCCGTAGCCAGACATTCCCCTCAGGTCCTCATCACCTGCATCAACGGAAATTACAATAACCTTTCACATTGGGAAGCCGCAGAAGTGGCCAAATGGATCCATCCCAAGATCGCCATTCCCTGCCATTACGACATGTTTGCCGACAACTCCATTGACCCGGCCGATTTCGGGCCAGCCTCAAGATACGAGCGCCGAAAGTGGAGTACCACCAGTTGCCTCACGCTGAGGCTCGTTTGTTGAGTTGAGTTTTTCGATCGCCAAGACTGGAGATTTCCAGGGTAGGCGGATCATGGCGTCGTTCGTTGCTTGGTTCGCCTTCCAGTAGCATGAAGTAAACAGGTGACCATGAATACAGAACTGGGTGTTTTGCTTGCCCTGGCGGGCGGTGTGATGGTGGGCAATTGCATGGTGCCGCTGAACTATTTGCGCAGCTGGCGCTGGGAGAAGCCTGGCTTGTGTTCTCCTCGTGGCCCTGCTCATACTCCCCTGGTCGCTGGCTTTCCTGAGAGTCCCCACTTGCTCTCGGTCTATGCGCACGTCGACGGCAGTAGCTTCGTCATGCCGTTCGTATAGGGAGCCGGGTGGGGCGTGGCCCAAGTGCTCTTTGGGCTCGCGGTGGTACGGATTGGAATGGCACTGGCATTCGCAATCACCATCGGTCTAGTGCCGCGCTGGGCACGCTCGTGCCTATCTTATTCAAGGACCCACATATGCTGGCAACCGGGCGCGGTTCGGTGCTCTTGCTGGGATTGTTTCTCATGCTGGTCGGCGTTGTGGCCTGAGCAGCTGGGCCGGACGTCAGCGAGAGAGCGGGCGCAGAGACGACACAGGGCATGCGGGGCAGCGATCGTACATGGTGGGTATCTTTATGGCCGCCGCGGCCGGGCTGCTCGGCGCCGATGCTCAACTATTCACTGGCATTTGGGGGCAGCTTTATTCTGGAGGCTCTTCGCCATCATGCCGCAACAGCCGATGCTCCGTATGCCGTGTGGCCAATCGCCCTTGCTGGTGGGCCGTCCCCGACATTGCGTACGCTGTCTTTCTTGCCAATAGGAATAGAGTTGGGGGGAAGTTTGCACCTTTGTGGCCAGACCTGCTGCTGGGTTCGATCATGGGCATCCTATGGATGGGTCAGTTGCCATCTACTTGGAACGGCAACCAACTTTCCTTGGGTTACTCGGCGCGTCCGTAGGATGGAGCATTTTTCAAGATTTGCATTATCCTCACCGCCAACATATCCGGCGTTGGCTCTCGGGGGAGTGGAAAGGCGCGAGCCTCGCAGTTACGGGTCGTCTTGTTGGGGCGGCCTGCTGTTGCTCGGTTCGGCAACGCTCGCCATTGCTTACGGCAGCCACTAAGAGGTGGTTGGACATGAACGCACATCGGTTGACACATTAGCGGCCGCCGGTCAGCCCACCGAGTGTGGACCAGCCCCGACGGAGGTACGGTCCTGGTGCTGCCTTATGGCGGACGCATATCAGGCTTTTTGCGCCCGGATCCAGCGAGAATTTTCTCTGGACACATCCCGCGCTCGATGCATTGAGTACGGCCCGGTCGTTTTATGAAAGCAGTGATGGCACAACTCCGGTGGCGATCGAACCTGGCTCTCGCCGGAAGTGGATTTCTTCCTGCCCCACTTTCCCCAGCTCGATGTCTACGTACAGCCGCGCGAATTTGATCCCGGCCAGTATCAACTCACCCGGGAAAATGGCGCCATCATGCTCAGCAATCGCTTCGCTTCCCGGCTGTCGCGGTCCGATGCAACGGTGCATCTGGAGTTGACCAAGCGACTCTCCGGGGCACGCAATCCGCTGCGCACCATGCCTTGCGGGCTCTTCGATGGGCTACAGTATGCAGGCTATGCTGTGCGCACGCGTTTGGCGTTTCGCGGCGGGCTGTGCGAGCCCATGGCGATCGGATTGTGGTGCCTGCTGCAGTTGCCCCATGGCGGAGAGCTTTGATCCCTACCTTTTCGAAGGCGAAGATCAAGACCTATTTCGGAAAGGTCGATGCGGAAGACCTGACGGTAACTGATCATCTGATCCGCTACCACATGCGTGCCCCGGGCGAACACAAGCTTGGCGTTGAAGCTCCTCGAGTCACTGGACGGGGAGGCTATCTGAAGCGCATCGGGAGATGATAGCTCGCTGGTCATCCGAAACTTCACCATCAATCCCTCGGGCGAATATGTAGACGTGCCCTGGGGAGAAACCGAAATCTAAGGCGCTGCCATCGAAGCCTGCAACGTCGACAGTAAGTTGGGCAGTTTCTCCGAACTCGAGTACCATGTTCCCGCGATCGGCCAGTTGACTGGTAAGTGGTACTGCGAAGATGAATCACAGGTGTCAGCTTGCGGTGCGGACAGGACGATTTTGCAAGTGTCTGCTTTACCCAGAGTCGTAAGCCTAATACACGGTTTTTCTTCAAGCGTTTAAAAAGAGCAACCACTTATCTCACATCAAGGTGAAATCGGCATGGAATCATCTGGCAAACTAGCAGGAAAGCGGGCCCTGGTAACCGGCGCCGGGACGGGAATCGGGCGCGAGATTGCTTTGGAGTTTGCCCGCCAGGGTGCCGATGTCGTGCTTCACTACAGCCACGGGTCCGAAGGCGCAGAGTCCGCGGCCCAAGAGATCCAGTCCCTGGGCAGAAGGGCGGCGATTCTGGCCGCCGATTTCAACGACGCGGATGCAGCGCTGCGTATGGTGGATTCCGCGCTCGCGTTCCTTGGCGGCATGGATTGCCTGGTCAATAATGCCGGAATCACCTTAAATCGCCCGTTCCTCAAAATGAGAACCGAACAGCTGGACACTCTCGTCAACGTGAACTTCCGCACCCCCTACTTGCTGACCCAAAGAATTGTTGAACCGATGGTGAAACAGGGCATGGGGGCCATTTGCAATCTTTCGTCAATCCACGCGTTGCAGGGAGCACCCGAGCATTCCGCCTATGCGGCCACGAAAGGGAGCCATCGCGGCCTGCACCCGCTCTCTGGCCGTAGAACTGGGTTTCCGCGGGGTGAGGGTGAATGCCATCGCGCCGGGGTGGATCATGGTCGAGAATCATGCCACCGCTATTGCCGGCTTCGACGTGGAGAAATCTCGCCAGCAGGCGCAAACCGCAGTGCCCGTGGCACGCTATGGGCTTCCCCTCGACGTAGCCAGGATGGCGGCCTATCTGTGCTCCGAGGATGCAGGCTTCATCACCGGCCAGACCTTTGTCGTCGATGGTGGAACCACAACCTTAATGTCGCTGATTTCCGATTTTCGCAATGAGTCGACGGCGCGCTTTGGCACTGGATTCGTACCCGGCGTTTGACGCGCAGCGATGCTTGCCGCTGCTACCAGCGTGACCGTTTTCGGTATAGCTGCCGGGAGGAGTGACCTAGACGTAGGGTGCCAGGACATTTCCGGACTCGCTGCCCAGTGCAGTTGTGGCATGCTAGAGGGGAAGTTCCGGGTCAAGATGCCCGCACCCACAAAATCGATCGCTATCGGCCTCTTCGCGCTCCTGCTGGGCGCAGCCTCGGGCTGCCGCCAGGCTCCCGGAGGCAACGCCGGTTGCCGAGGAGCCGGGGCGCGCCGTCATTTATCCCGACGGCGCCCAGGCGGAGGCGGATATTACGGCCGCGCTGGCCAGGGCAACACGGGAAAAGAAGCGCGTCCTGCTTGATTTCGGCGGCAACTGGTGCGGCGACTGCCAGGTGCTGGAGATCTACTTCCACGATTCTGCCAACCGACCCCTGCTCGAAAGCAACTACGTACTGGTTCCCGTCAACATCGGACGCTACGATGAGAATCTTGCCATCGCCGCCAGGTACGGCGTTCCGGTCAGCAAAGGCGTGCCTGCGCTGGCCGTGCTCGACCCCAGCGGCCAGGTGGTTTACAGCCAACGGAACGGCGAGTTCGAGGCCATGCGCAAACTGGATTCGACTTCGGTCACCGCCTTCCTGCTGCAGTGGAAGGGTTAAGCAAAACCACTCCTCGCGATCTGGGCCGTAGTCCGGCGGAAACCGGCTTAAACTCGTCTTGGCCCCGGGATGGCGTTCATGTACCTTCGATGGCATGGGTCGTGGGCTCGAAAAAATCCGCCTCGCCTTGCTGGCCTCGCTCTCGCATGACGTATTCGGCACCGCCAAGGGCGCCGCTTACTCCGCTATTCTCTGTCTCTTTCCCACCATCCTGGTGCTCACTACCCTGCTGGCCCTCACCCCGGAATCGGATACGCTGCGCGGGGAGATGCGCGCCGCCTTTGCCGAGGTGCTCCCGGAAGACACCATGACCCTGCTGCACGCCTACTTCACCAATCAAAAGGTGCGCTCCGAACAGGTGGTTTTTTCCGCCATCCTGGTGAGCCTGGTGGCCGCCATGGGCATGATGAATTCGCTGATGGAGGGCTTTCGCCGGGCGTACGAGCTGCCGCGCCGGGAATGGAGCTTCTGGGTCGAGCGCCTGGTTTCGCTGGTCCTGGTTCCCCTGTGCCTCGTGCCCATGGCTTTTGCCACAGTTACGGTTGCTTTTGGCCACCAGATCGAGCAATGGGTCATCAGCAACAGTTACCACGTGCTGGGCCCCCTACGTGCTTCTGATCTGGCGCGTCGTGCGCTGGTCGATCGGCCTGTTCACCACCATCTTCGTGCTGGCCGTGATCTACCAGTTCGGCACCCCCCGGCGGCGGGCCTGGAAATACGTTTTGCCCGGAGCGTCCGGCGCCGCCATCATCTGGTTCCTGACCACCCTGGGCTTTGGTTTTTATCTCACCCGCTTCGCCGACTACTCCGTGGTCTACGGCCCTCTGGGCGCCGTGGTGGCTACCCTGGTCTGGCTCTACATCTCCACCGTGAGCGTGCTCATCGGCGCCGAGTTCAACGCCCATATCTTTCCCAAGCCGCAGCGGCCGGCGAATCCCCCGGCGGCCGAGGAACAGGCCCCGCCGGCGAAGGAAGCCATGGTGTCCGCCGGAAAGGCCGGCTAAAGCAGTGTCCCTGCGGGTTCGGATCCCTGCTGTCCACAAGCCCTCCTCTTCGACCGCCCGAGTACGCGTAGAATTGAGCATGCTGGGGATGCTGAGTGTGGTTTCACGAGGACGGTGGCAGGTTCACCGGCTACCCCGGTCGTGAAATCGCTCGAGCGTTCCCGGGAATGCAGTATGGGGGACGAATGAGTTCTACCCTGATGGAACCGAGTTATACCCTTCCCACGGACCAACGCCGCCGGGCCAAGATTGTCGCTACCCTTGGCCCCTCCTGTAACCATGAACCGGTTTTCCGCGAACTGGTCCGCGCCGGTCTCGATGTCGCCCGGCTGAACTTCTCCCACGGCACCCTGGCGGAGAAGCTCAAGCTGATCGAAATGGTGCGTAAGGTCTCGAGCGAAGAGAATAAGCCGATTTGCATCCTGGGCGACCTGCAGGGCCCCAAGATCCGCACCGGCCGGCTGAAGAACCGCATCCCGGTGCAGCTGAAGGCCGGACAACGGCTCACCATTACTCCCCGCGATATCGCCGGCACCTCCACCCTCATCGCCACCACCTTCCCCACGCTGGCCGAGAACCTGGAACCGGGCGCGCGCATCCTGCTCTCCGACGGATTGATTGAGCTGCACGTGCTGGCCATTCACGGGCAGGACACGGAGTGCGAGGTAATCAACGGCGGCATGTTGGGCGAACACAAGGGCATCAACCTGCCCGGCATCCCGGTGCGGGTGCCGTCGTTGACCGCCAAGGACGAAGAGGACCTGGAGTTCGCGATACACAACGGCGTGGACGCCATCGCCGTCTCCTTCGTGCGCACCGCGGAGGACATCCGCCTGGTCCGCCATCGCGTAGCCTCCATGGGGGCCGAGACCTGGATCATCGCGAAGCTCGAAAAGCCGCAGGCCATTCAGCACCTGGAAAGCATCCTCGAAGCGGCCGACGGGGTCATGGTCGCGCGTGGAGACCTGGGCGTCGAAATGCCGCCGGAGAAGGTGCCGGCCATTCAGAAGCACGTGATCCGCCGGGCCGGCGATTATCGCAAGCCGGTGATTACCGCCACCCAGATGCTGGAGTCGATGGTGGAAAATCCCCGCCCCACGCGGGCCGAGGCCAGCGATGTGGCCAACGCCATCTATGACGGAACCGATGCCGTGATGTTGTCCGCCGAAACCGCCGCCGGCAAATATCCCGTCGAGGCGGTCAAGATGATGGCCAAGATTGTGCTCGAGACCGAAGCCCAGGATCTTCCCCGGGTCAGCGAACGGGGCCAGCCGGGGCATGTACGATTGTCGGTCGCTGAAACCATTTGCGAATCGATGGCCCACGCCGCCGAGGACCTGGATATCAGCGCCATCGCCGTTTTTACCGAGACCGGGACCACCGCCCGCCAGCTCTCTAAATACCGCCCCAAATCGCCCATCTTCGGGCTGAGCAGCGTGGAACGGGTGATCCATCGCATGACCTTGCTCTGGGGTGTCCACCCCATTCTGTGCAACAAGCTGGCCACCGCAGAGCAGATGGTCGAAACCGCCGAGCGCCTGCTCGAAGAGGGAGGCCACGTCCAGCCGCGGCAGATTCTGGGCATCGTCGCCGGCACCCGGACCAAATCCGGCTCGACCAATTTTCTCCGCCTGCACGTGCTGGGCGACACCCTCTCGGAGACGGCCGCGGTGCGCGAAGAGGCGCTGGCGCATCCTCGCGGCCAACGGCTGGCCAAGGCCAAACGGCCCAACCAGGCATTACCCCGGCGGGTGCGCTCCGGCCGCTAGGCTCGAGCTCCCTTTTGGGAAAGCTCCTCCCCGCCCCTCCCGATCCTTCTCCTGCCTGTCCTCGGGCGCGCCCGCCCTCGCTGCGCCCGCGGGCACTCCCTGCTAACTTATCCAAGGGTAGCAATTTCGATGGGCCGCATCCACATACTGGCCGACCAGGTGGCCAACCAGATCGCCGCCGGCGAGGTCGTCGACCGGCCGGCTTCGGTAGTCAAGGAGCTGCTGGAGAATGCTCTCGACGCCGGGGCCACCCGCATCGTCATCGCCGTCGAGGGCGGAGGGCGCAAGCTCATACGCATCGCCGACGACGGCAGCGGCATGGTGCGCGACGACGCCCTGCTGGCTTTCGAACGCCACGCCACCTCCAAGCTGCGCTCGAGCGACGACCTGCTCTCCATCGCGACCCTGGGCTTTCGCGGCGAAGCGCTGCCCTCGATCGCCTCCATCGCCCGGGTGGAGATGGTGACCCGCGCCGCCACCGAGAGCTCCGGCACGCGGGTGGAAATTGCCGGGGGCAAGCTGCTGTTGTGCGAAGATGCGGGCGCGCCCGCGGGCACTACGCTCACGGTGCGCGACCTGTTCTTCAATACCCCGGCGCGGCGCAAATTTCTCAAGTCCGAAACCACCGAGCTGGCACACGTCACCGCGCTGGTTACGCATTACGCCCTGGCTCACCCCGACAAGCACTTCGAGCTGCACTCCGCGACCCATGCCCTGCTGGTCGCACCCCCGGTCCGCCAGGCGGCGGAGCGCATCTTCCAGATCTTCGGCCAGGACACCCTGGATCAGCTGCTTCCCCTGGCCGCCGAAATCGAGTTGGCGCGCGCCGGGCTGCCCGAGCCTCCGCCCTGGAGACGGCCCGCGGACTACCAGGCGCCGGAGCCGGGATGGCTGCGCATCACCGGCTTCACCTCCAAGCCGGAGCTCGAGAAACTCAACCGCAACTCCATCTACTGCTTCGTCAATCGCCGCCTGGTGCGCGACCGCGTGCTCATGCATGCGGTGAGCGAGGCCTACCGCAATATTCTCCCCCCCACGTCTTTCCCCGTGGTGCTGCTGTTTGTGGAGATGCCGGCTGAGGAAGTGGACGTCAACGTCCATCCCGCCAAGACCGAAGTCCGTTTCCGCCAGGCCAACTGGCTGCATGACTTTGTGCGCGACACCTTGCGCAGCAAACTGACCATGGGCCGGCCGGCGGCGGGGTTTCTGCAAGCGCTCACGGCTCATCCCAGCGCCGCAGCGGCGCTGGTTTCCCCGTCGAGCCCACGCGCTCGCCCAGCTTTGGACAGTGGGAGACGCCCAGTTCCGGCGGCTGGTCGCCTGACCCATTCGCCGACCCACTCTCCAAACCACTCCCCAAACCAGGCGAGCCCGAGGAAGATGGCTTTCGCTTAACCGGTCCGGCCGTTCCCCCGTCTCCCGGCGTGCTTCCCTTTGCCGCCGCGGCGATGGCGCCGGGCGCAGCCAAGAACAGCATGGCGGCTGCCAACGGGGTCGTCTCCTCCAGCTGTTCCTCCGCGCTCCAGGCCGAGGACGAAGTGGACGCGGGGACCAGCCCCTCGCTGCATGGCCTGGCCTCGCTGCGGCCGCTGGGCCAGTTGCGCGAATCCTTCATCCTGGCGGTGAACCAGGAGGGGCTGTGGATCATCGACCAGCACGTAGCCCATGAGCGCGTGCTCTTCGAGCGGGTGCTGCGCCAGCGCCAGGTGCAGCAAGTGGAGCGCCAGCGCCTGCTCATGCCCATGCTGATCGACCTGCTGCCGGCGCAGATGGTGACCTTCGCCGCCATTGCCCGGGAGCTCGAAGCCAATGGCTTCGAGGTGGAGCCCTTCGGTCCGCGCACCATCGCCATCAAGGCGGCTCCAGCCGGGCTCGAAGGCTCCGCACTCGAGCGCATGGTGGTGGAGGTGCTGGAGCAGGCAGGCTCGCTCGAACAGGCAGAAAATCTGGAGGCCGCGCGCACCCGGATCGCGGCCTCGATTGCCTGCCACGCGGCCATCAAAGTGAATACTCCGCTCGATCCCGCGCGCATGGAATGGCTGCTGGCTGAGCTGGCCAGAACCGAGCACCCTACCAGCTGCCCGCATGGCCGTCCCATTGTCCTGCGGTATGCTTGGAAGGATATCCAGCGGGCATTTCACCGGATTTAGGCAGTTCTCCGATAGCTTTTGAACCCCTTTGCCACGATTGTGGCGGTATGGACGATGGATCAGATAGCCCCACATGGGTGCGGTCTGGTCGCGATGACCACGCGCGAAAAGAGACTTTCTTGATAGCAGAGCAGCTCCAGGCAGCACGGGCGGCGCATTGGCGCCAGAAGCAAAGCCCTATCCTCACCCTCGATGACGCGCAGAGCTGGCTGGCACTGCATCCCCTATGCCTTTATCTGCCCCGGCACGCGCAGTTGCCGGCGCCTGCTCCCTCCTTCGTCGAAGCCTGCATGGGGAACCGGCAAGCCACGCCCGGTGCGGCCGCTATCGAACCAGCGCAGGGGCTGCTGACGCGCCTCATCGCCTCCGGCGCCGTGGTGCCGCTGAATCTGCTGGGCGTGGTGGGAGAGCAGCCGGATTTCCTCGCCCACCGCGACGCCCTGCCCTTCGTGCTCGCCCTGCGCGCCGATCCGGACTGGAAGCATGCGCCGCAGAAATCCTCGGGGCACAAGGTCTCTCCTCTGGTGCTGGAGTTGTGGAAGGTTCTGGACAAGGAGGGCGCTCTCACCGCTGCCGAAGCCCGGGCGACCCTGGGCCGCGAGCTCACGGAAGCCGCGGTGCTGCGCGCCCTGTGCGAGCTTTGGTCGGCGCTGCGCATCAGCCCGGTGTTGGCGGACGCGGGCCAACCGGCACGCTGGGAGATGCTGCGCGTGCGCCATCGCGGGGCGCTCGAGACCGGCAGCACCACTTCCCAGGTAACCGCCCTCTCGCTGCTGGTCTCCATGTACCTGCAGTCGGTGTACGCGGCGTCGAGCGAAGAAATCGAGATCTTTCTCTCTCCCGTGGCCTCTCGCTCACGGGTTCGGGAAGCGGTGCGCGGCTTGTCGGCCACCCGCCAGATCCATGCGCTCTCCATGGACGCGCAGACTTACCACTTCCTGGAAAACGGCTTGCCGGAGTTCTCTGAGCCGGCTGCCTCGTTTGCCCCTGCGCAAACAGAGGCTTCCCACCCGTCCCTGGCCGTGCAGAAACCCAGGCCGAGAAAGGTCCAGGCAACGGCTCGCCCACTTTCGCCTGCTGCCTCGTCTACCGCGCCCCCGCCGGCATCCGCTCCCATCTTCCGCCGGCCCAAAACCGGACCAGTACCCGAACGGAAGCCCGAATCGGGTCCGGCGCCGAGACCGGCGACCGCCCAGCCAGCCGCCAGAGCGGGGTGGAAGAGCCCAGCCCGCGCCGGTTCCCAGGGCCAACCTCCATGGAAGCGAGACAAGCCCAAGCCGGCTGCGGGTGGAGCGCGCTGGGCGCAAAAAGAGGGAGGCAAGCCTCGTCCCGCAGCTGGCTCGCGGCTGCCCTTTGTGCCCGGGCGCCCCGCCGCCCGCCCTTATGTCGCAGCGGACAACGTCCCGCCGGATGCGCGCGGTGGGCAACGGCCGGATACTCGTGGTGGAGCGCGGCCGAGTGCTCGTGGCGGAGCGCGGTCGAATAATAGACCCGGCGCGTGGGCTGGAGCCGGTAAGCGCGAGCGACCCGCACCCTGGGCTCTCCCCGCGAGGAAGTCCAACTCCGCTGCCCGTCCTCCCCGCGCCGGCGGACGGGGGGATGCGCCGTTCCGCCCAGCACAGAAGGAGCACGGCCGGCCCGATACACGTAAGGCCAAGCCGGGTGCTCGACCGTTTCCACCGCGCGCCCCACGGGGCGAGCGAGGGCCCGGGGACCCCAGCCGGGCACGATTTGCTCCCGGTCGTCCCCAGGGTGGCGCTCCGCTGGGTGGGCCAAGACCGCCGTCCGCGTACGGAGCCAATCGTTCGCCAGTTCCCTATCGGTCGAGTCAAGCACGGAGCGGCCAGGCGCGCAGCGGGCCTCCACGCGGGTCCCGGCCAGCCAAGTTCGACACTCCCAAGACCGGCACGCTCAGGGCAGACACTCCCAGGCTCGATAGGCCCAAGTTCGACCAAGCACGACGGCCCTTCCCGCGCGCATCCGGGTCCGCTGGCCCGCGACCGCCCGCTTCAGGAGCCGGCCGCGGGGCAAGTCCCAGAAGCAAGAACGACCGGCCGCGTCCGGCTGGCTATGCCCGGCCGGGAGGAAAGCCCGGCCCCGGCGGAAACAAGTCCTGGCCACGGGCCGGCGGCGCTGCGGCAAAATCGGGCAAGCCCCCGGCCAGCTTCCGCGGACGCAAGCCGGATAGGAAGAAACCGGGAGCATGACTACCAGCCACAGCTCGCCCCTGGTGGTCGCCATCGACGGCCCGGCCGGCGCCGGCAAGAGTACGGTCGCGGCCCGCATCGCCGCCCGCTTCGGGTTGTTGAACCTGGAGACCGGCGCCATGTATCGCGCCTTCGCCCTCAAGGCCATCCAGACCGATAGCGACGTCGATGATCGGGAAGAGTTAGGCCAGCTGGCCCTGAAGACGCGCATCCGGCTGCTGCCGGCGGCGCTGGGCAACCGCGTCTTCCTGGACGATGTCGAGGTCACCAAGCGCATCCGCGAAGCCGACGTCACCGCCGCCGCTTCGCGCGTGAGCGTACACCCGGGCATTCGCCAATGGATGGTTTCCATGCAGCGCCAGCTGGGCGCCGACAGCGGAGTGGTGATGGAGGGGAGAGACATCGGCACCAAGGTCTTCCCCAACGCCGAGGTCAAGATTTTTCTCGATGCGGCGGCCGAAGTGCGCGGCCAACGCCGCTATCAGCAGAATGGCCCCAACGCACCCATTGCGGCTGAATCGGTGCTCGCGGAGCTGCGCGAGCGCGACCGGCGCGACCGCACGCGCGCCGAATCCCCGCTGCAGCCGGCGGCGGACGCGGTGATCATCGATTCCACCGATCTCTCGCTCGAGGAGGTCGTGGCCCGGGTGGAATCCATCATCACTGAACGACTGGCTGCCCGCTCGTCTCCCCATCCCCAGTAGCGTTCTTCGAGGGGCGGAGGTGGCGCATGGATTTAGCCCCGGGCGGCGCCGGGGGAGCAGGGGGCGCCGGGAGAGCGGGCGGCTCTGGCGGCTCTGGCGGCGCCGGCGGCTCATCCATCCCGGTAATCTCAATGTCCCCGTGATCGGCCACCAATTCGATCCTGGGGCCGCCCCTGCCCACCTGGCCGGTAATACTCTGGCCCTCGCCGGCGCTACGGACAGGCAGGTCCAGCTTGGAATCGATGTTGCCGTTCTTGGCCGTCGCCTGCAGCTGAAAGCCTGAGCCCTGGGGAACGGTCAGGTGAATGGCGCCATTGCGGTTGTGGATCTGCAGCTCGCCCAGCGGCGCAATCGCGGCTACGGAGATATCCCCGTCTCCATCCTCCACATGCAGGTCGCCGCTAATCCCGGCGCACTCCACATCCTTGGCGCTGGTCGAAATGCGGGCCGGGCCGGTGGCGTTGTTCAGTTGCAAATCGCCGCTGTCGATGGCCAGGTCTCCCGGAATACTGGCCACTTCCACGTCGGTGCGGCTGGAATGAAAATGGACCGGCGCGGCAATATGCGCCAGATCGGTATCCCCAAAGAAGTCGCCGTCCAACGCCACTTTGCCATGCACATCGCTGATGGACACATCGTCCAGCCGGCCCTGTAGCGATAATTCTCCGGAGATGGCATGAGCCGTAAACTCGCCTTTGCTCATGCGCACCTGGACCCCTCCCCCGAGGTTGCCGACTTTTACGTCTCCGCGCAGCGAGGCCACGGTGGCATCCCCGGTGAGACCTTCGATGGTGACGTCGCCATGCCCGGAGGTGACCGTGGGCACGGCGCCGTTGGGGATCTCGATGGTCAGGTCGGCGCGGCCATCGCTCTTGTCGGCGGCCCGCAGAGTCACGTTCTTGCCATTCATGGTCAGTTGCGGAGCCAGCGCGTCCAGATTGCGCCGGGCGTCGCGATCATTCGACGCATACACCACCTGGTGCGCCTGCACGTGCATCTGATCATCCCCGGAAAGGGTGACCGTCACGTCCCCATGCGGCACCTGGATGTCGATCGACGCACCGGCCGGAATCTGCTGGTTCAGGTTTCGGTCGTCATCGTGCTCCTGGCCGAACAAGTGGGAGAAGACATCGTCTTCTACCCCATGCCCGAACAGGTGCATGCCGTGCAGGTGGCTGGTGCGGCTCACCACGTAGCCCAGAATGGCCAGGCAAAGGATCAGGGCGACCAGGCCCCCATGAGCGCGGCGGCCCAGATTGCCGTGGCGGCCGTCCAGCCACCATTCGCCCAGCGAGAGCAAGCCCACGCCGATCAACAGCAGAGGCCACCAACGGATGTACCACTCCCACAGGTGAAACGCATTCAGCTTGTCGGTTTCGACCAGCAGCGCAATCACCCCCAGGACGATCAACACCACCGGGCCCACCATGGACGGACGGCGGAGCGAGCGCCGGTAATAGCGCTGCGCCCGGGCCGCATCCCGCTGGGAGTAGGGAGGGGGTAGGGTGGCCATCACGCTCTCCTGTTCGGGTCGGCGAGCGGGTCAGCCGCGGTGAAGCCGGAGCTCGTCGGCGCATAGGCGCCGGGGTAGAGCGGCGGCACGGCGGGAGGAGCCGCCGCGATGGCGGCCCGTTCCGCCAGCCCCAGAACCCCGGCCAGGATCAGGTAGAGCGGCCAGCTGCGGCTGAAGCTGAGTACGTTCCATTGGTTCAACAGCGCGGTGATGCCGACCAGGATGAGGAAAGAGGGCCCGCGCAGGCGGCGGATGAGCAGCCAGGCATTCATTGCGAACCTCCTCGCGGAGTGTCCTGCGTTCTCCGGTAGAGCAGCCAGGCGCCGACACCGATGATCACCACCGGCCATGCGCGGCTGATCCACTCCTGCTCAAACACCCCCAGGGTCTGCAGCAGCAGCACCATCCCGATGATGATCAGCACGATGGCGCCGACCGGATGTTTGTGTTCCGCGGGTTCGAGGGCGGCCGGCGCTCCATACACCGGCGTACTGTAAGGCCCCGAACCGGGGACCGCCGGGGGCGCGCCCGGAGCCGGGGGCGGCGGGGGCACGCCGTAGGACGCGGTGTAGGGAGGCTGCTGCGCCGAACCCTGCCCGGAAGCGGATCCGTAGGGGTCCGGTGTAGCCGTGGGGCTACCAGGCGCCGCACCGGGGGAAAAGCCGGCGACATAGGGCGCGCCCACGGGCGGAGAGGCCATGCCCAACCTGCTCCCCAGATCGTTGAGGCCGAAGGGATTGGGCAGCGGCAGTCCATCGCGCCGCGCCTTCGCCGTCTGGGCGGCGTCAAAGACCTGATAAAAGATCCACGCGGCCAGCAACAGGCCAAAGACAAAGCTTTTGTCGGAAAGGCTGACGAAAACCGCGAAAATCAGCACGTGGGCCAAGGCCTTGATGTATTGGCCGTTGTACATGGCGCCTACCCCGGGAATGAAGCCCAGCAGGCCGGCCAGTACGGGATTGGCATGCAAACCGGTCAAGTTGGCGTCAGGATAGGCATTGCCGCCCAGGGGCGAAGGGGACAGGCGAGCCGCCAGGCAGGGTTCGCAATAGACCACGCCTCCTACCGAGCGCATGCACCCGGTGCAGAGTGGCTTTCCACAGTTCTGACAATAGGCAGCAGCCGCAACCTCAGGATGATTCGCGCAGTTCATACCAAGCTCCTTTCCGCTTGGTCTTCAGTTGTTGACCGCAAAGCCCTGAAAACCTCTCTCTTTACTTTTTCTTTTCTCCCACCACGGTCAAAACTGGCTGGCAGCGGCTGCCCCGGATTTCCTGTGCACCTTCTGGCTTCGAAACACTTCATGCGCCTTTCCATAGAGAAAGCCGCACACGCGGCCGTATCCAGTGCAGCGTACCGGAAATCCGGGTGTGCGTCGGCCTGGGGCCTCGAGAAGCGCTGCGGCTGCACATCATGCACCATCATCGCCGGCAGAGCAGCATCGCCCTGCAACGGCGTGCGCCTGCCCTGGGGTACAGGCGTCTGTCCCCCGCTGGGGGCAGTCGAGCTGGGGCTTCCACTGCCGTCGCGCGGGGATTGCTTGGGGGTCCCGTTGGAGGTTGGACGGGGCGCAGGTTCCGCCTCCGTCGAGCGCCGCAATTCCCGCACCCGGGCCTCCATCTCATAGACCAGGCGCAGGTTCTCGTAGTACTTCATCACCTGTTCGTTGGTGGAATAGTACTGCCGGGTCAGGGTGGCGCGCATCCGCGAAGGGCGAAGGTCGGCGGCCCGTACTTCGGTCAGCTTGATCCCGGTCAGGTTAAGGGTCAGGGCGATGGAGAAGAAGGCCATGGCCGCGGTCATCATCAGCCTGGGCTCAAACGCCTGGCGAGCCACTTGGCGGACCACGGGCAGCACGCGATGCCACGCGGAGCGTGCCGGCACGGCGCGTACCGGGAGAGGAACACCCGGCACCACGCCCGCTTCCTCCCCCGACACCGAGCGCCCGCTGGTGCGGGCCAGGATCTTCTGTAGCAGATCTGCCGGGACCTCGGGCTCCGCTGCCAGGTACTCGATCCAGGCCTTGCCCTGCTGGGTCTCTTTGAGCATCTGGGCACAGAGCGCGCATTCGCCATGATGCCGGGCAAAGGCTGCCGCGTCCGCCGCGGGCAGAGTTCCGTCCAGCGCATCGGCGATCAGGCTCTCCCATTCGTCGCACCGTAACACCCGGCGTGGCTGGCCGGACGGCTTATTTTGTTCGCGCTCAGACATTTACATCACCTGCCCTTTAGTACGTTCCAGCAGCCGTGCTAGTTCCGCCCGGCCGCGGCTGATACGAGACTTGACCGTTCCCTGGGGAATGGCCAGCACCTCGGCAATCTCTTTGTAATCCATATCCTGCAGGTCGCGCAGAATAACTGCTTCGCGCAACTCCGGCGACACCTTGGCCAGGGCGTGCTGCACCATCTGTTCCAGCTGGTTGCGCACCGCGTGCTGAAAGGGCGTGGTGCGCTGGTCGACAATGGGTTCCACGTGGGAAGCGTCGGTGCCCTGCTCCCAGCCGGCGTCCATCGAGTCGGTTACCCGCTGCTGGCGGGAGCGGCGAAAATGATCGACCAGCAGGTTCCGGGTGAGGGTCGTGATCCAGGTCTGGAAGCTGCCCTTGGCGGCGTCGAAGCTGGCCAGGTTGCCGTACAGCTTGATGAAGACATCCTGGGTCAGATCTTCGGCGTCATGGGACGAGGCGGTGAAGCGGTAACAGAGCGCGTAGACCCGGCGCTGCTGGGCTGCCACCAGCTCCGTCCAGGCGGCGGCATCGCCGTCCAGGCAGCGCCTGACCAGCGCGGGCCAATCGACCTCCGGCGCCTCGGCCCTCCGTTCGGCAGGAAACTGCCGGCGCGCACCACCCTCCCGGTCGGGCGGCAGATTCGAAGGGAGATTCACCGCTGGCGTTCCTCGGCTTCTAGGATATGGCCTCCCGGGCTCGGACTGGTAACGCTCACTGCGCGCTCCGGTTTGCGCGATGTTCAACGGGAGCGTGGCGGCCAGACTCATGCATGCTGATACGCGCCGCTCCCGGCTTCGGTTCCATCCCCGTTCCCCCTCAGCGCCACAGCCCACGATCATAGCGCTCGAGCAACCATGCCAAGGCAAAGAGCAGGGTCATCACTCCGGTGCCCCACCAGAAAATCATCATGGGCAAGGAGCCGGCCAGGCTGCCGTCGTGGCGCACTGCACTCCGCCCCGCCCTTCGCTCCCAGGTGCGAAAAATGTATCCGCTTCCCAGGCAAACGGCGGCGGCCAACAATAACATACGCAAGGCGGGCAGCAGCTGCTCTTCGAGATGGCTCCCAGGCTCGAGAAAGGCCGTATGGAAGACGGCATCGAGGGAAAGAATGCTCAGCAGCAAAGAAGCGAATTTAGCGAGTTCCAGAAACACGGCCAACTCTCATTGCCACGCGAAACGACCGCGGAACCATCCATTCAAGGCGACACCCACTGGATTTTGTGACGCTCCAGCCACCAGCAGGGCGTCTCCGACCGATGGGGAAAGAGCGCGGGCACGCACGGTTGTGCGACTGTCCCCATGTAGTCAAATTCCTCCTTCTGGCCCTTGAGTGGAGTGCGCAAGAACTGCTCCACTTGCACGCTGTCCGATCCTTGAGCGCCGGTTCTGACCCGCAGCGTGATCCAGTCCCCAACGTAGAGAACGACCAGAACGGCCAGCAAACCCTGGAGTATCCGTCCCCACAGACGCTTCATATTGAAAGCCATCCTACTCTGAACCAGGTGCCTTGGGCAGCCGGATCTCTCGGGAGCCAACCAGTGTGCCGCTTTGCTGTTGAGAATTTAGTTTGACTGCGATTTGACCGCGGATGCATCTACTCTTCGCCAGGATTTGTCCACACCTTCAGCAGTAGAAGGAGGAAAGGTCATGCGCGGAACAATGACAGTATTTCGCAAGCAGCCGGATGGTCCTGCGACCAGGATAGCTAACCTGGATTTCTCATAGACCTGCCTCTCTGTGCCCGTAACAAATGACTGGTGCCCCATATCTGCCCGGTTTTGGCAGATGTGGGATTCCGCGGACCTCGATCGCTGACTGTGCAGGGTGTTGATGATCATGGATATCGGGATCCCTTGCAGAAGAGAAAGCGGCCGGTCGAGCGCGGCGGAATCCCACATCTGCCAAAACCGGGCAGATATGGGGCACCAGTCATTTGTTACGGGGAGAGATCTCACCAATGGCAATGATCAGTTGTCGCAAAATCTGTGAGAAATTCAGGCCGGAGACTGTTTACCGCTCAGGACTCGTGTCGTTGGTCTATGAGGTGCTGCACTGAGCAGGGTGAGTCGCTGCCTGATGCACTTCTATTTTTCCGAGTGCTCAACTGCATTTCACCGCACAGGAATGCCATAGGACGCCCAAAGAATGCAGCGCTATCTTGTCACCCTCGGTGATGACTACGGGATCTACGGCGAGCAGGAAAGCATATTCCATTTCCTTGTTCACGATGACGCACCAATGCTCGTGTTGCACTACGCCGTTACATATCGTGCAGCAGGCCGCAGCATTGTATTTGTTTGACACGCGCCAGACTTCCTGTAACTGCTTCAGTGACTGGTTCAGCTCATCGGCGCCGGGGTTCATAGACCATCCACCCGTTGCATGACATTCATCCCACCACTCAGCCGCGGCGCTCCGTGCTGGTTGCGCAGGCGGGCGGCCAAATGATTTTCCTAAACCCTCGACCCAGCTTGGGGCGGGTCGGGGAGGATCCATGGCGACGTGATTCCTGCATAGCGGGAAGCCTGAACCGATGCACTCGCCGCCAGGGCAACTACACGAAAGGGCTCCACCATCCAACCGTCTTTCACGCGCGCCTCCGTTGATGTAGACAGCCACTTACAAGAAGGGACTATCCGCGTCCACTGTATGCCATACCTTACAATGCCTATCGCCGATAACCCAATAGCGCTTCAGTGTGAGGAGCCCAACTTGACAACGCCCGCAAAAAAACCCTCTTCCCGCCGGCCATAAGTCCTCAGCGGTGCTCGTCCACGCGCATATCCCGGTGACTTACCAACCGCGGCGCGCGTTCCACGCCCAGCAAAATGATTTTTCGCGCCAGGAGAATGGCATTGTCCATATCGTCCATGTGTTTAAGAAACTCATCTTCCGTCAGGTTGATGATTGCCAGCTGGGAGAAGAGCGAAACGTCGCTGAGGCGGGTTCGAATGGCAAGCACCATCTTAGCCAGAAAAACCTTGAGGACTACCTCTTGCGCCAGCTTCTCGAAATACGCGCTCGGCATCGCTTTAAGAATTGCCTGGTCTTCTGGGGCGATAGCCAGATTGGCCTGAAAGGTGATAAAGCGGCGATGCTCTTTCATCTGCCCGATGTACATCGACTCTCCGTCCGGCAATGTGGTGAGCAGTCCAAAATTCCATGCCGGATCGGAGGCTGGTTGCGTGCGCAGACCCGACCCTTCGAGCCAGCCTCGAAGCGTCGGCTCCAAATCACCGGCAGCTACGTCAAGCTGCTTGAAACGAAGCGCGCGGATGCCCCAAAAGCCAACCAGGACAGCGGACAACAAGGCATACCCAATCATTCCGTATAAAACCATGCTCAACCAGGACAACTCTTCCTCCCGCATTTCCGAAATTGGCGGGAGTCTCTTTCGATCAAGCGATCCCGGAGCAGCTCCGTCAGCCAGGCGAGGAGCGGCAACAGAGCAGATATAACATCGGGACGAGGACAGTTCGTTGCGCCAGCGCAAGGATGAGTGCGCACTGGCGCCGTGAGCTAACAGTTGCTCGTTTGCTCCGCAAGAGGCAATATCACAAGGAAACGATGAGACGCTCATTTGAGTCCGTTCGCCCCGGTTCTCCGTCCGTTTTTTCTCTACCCAGCCGTCGCCATTTTCTGCTTGGGGCGGCGGCGACCGCGTTTGTCACCGCTCGCGGCAACGCGCTTGCCGCGGCCTTTGCTCCGGGGAACGATCATGCCGGCGGTCCGCTGAAGATTGAAGCAGTGGAACTGGTCGAGTTGCATGGCAGGTATACCGAGGAGGCAGGCGTCAACGGGCAACCGCAAGTAAATCCGCTGGACGTATACGACGATCTGCGCCCCGAACCCTACAGCGACAAGCCGTCCGGCAGCAAAGAGGTCCACACCAGCGCGATCTATCTTCGCCTGCACACCGACGGCGGTATCGAAGGCCTCTACGGTCCAATCGAGAAAAGCGCGGCCATCGTGGTCGAACAGGAGCTGCGGCCGTTTCTGCTGGGCAAGGATGCGCTTGCCGGGGAAGCGCTATGGGACGAGATGTATCGCTCCAACCGTCACTCGCGCGATGGATTCTTCATGATGGCCATCAGCGCGGTCGACAACACGCTATGGGATGTGCGCGGCCGTTATTACGGCGTACCGGTGTATCGCCTGCTGGGCGGCCCCACGCGCTCATCCGTCGAAATGTACGCCAGTTGCCTCGGTTTTTCGCTGCAGCCGGAAGCGGTGCGCACCCGCGCCCTGGCCATCAAGCAGCAAGGCTTCCGCTACCAGAAGTGGTTCATGGGCTACGGCCCCGGCTCCGGGCCTGAGGGCATGCAGAAGAATGTCGAGCTGGTCCGCATTCTGCGCGAGACCCTGGGCGACGACAGCGAGATCATGTTCGATGCCTACAGCGGATGGGACCAGGACTACACGCTGGAATGGGCGCACCAGGTGGAAAAGTACCGCCCGCACTGGATCGAAGAAGCGACGCATCCGGAGAAGATCGAGAGCTTTGCCGCCATGCGCCGCAGCACCACCATTCCGATCGCCTCCGGAGAGCACTTCTACGGTAGGTGGGAGGTGGAGCGTTACCTGCAGGCGGGCGCGCTTTCCGTAGTGCAGGCCGATCCGGAGTGGTGTGGCGGCACCTCGGAGTTAGTGCGCATCGGCACCGTCGCTTCGCTGCATGATGTGCCGGTGATTCCCCATGGCCATAGCCTGCGTGCTGCCGTCCACATCATCTGCAGCCAGTCGCCCATGACCTTTCCCCTGGGCGAGTACCTGGTGAACAAGATGCGGCACTACTATCACTTTGAAAGCAATCCGCTGGTTCCGGTCAACGCCCACATCGCCCTGCCCACCGGCCCCGGTTTCAACGTGCAGCTCGATCCCGCCAAGATAGAGTCGCAAACCATACTCAAGCCCGAGTAATATGCGCGGGGATTACTTCGCAGCTCGGCTTGCCGCGCAGGAAGAGGACGACCAGCGATGAAACCAGGCATGAATCCAAACCGCAGACAATTCCTCGCGCTTGCCTCGACCGCAGGCGCGTGGGTTCCCTTTTCGCACGCTGCCGCCAGGATGGAGTCAGGCTCCTTGTCGCCGGCTATCCACGCCGGGCAAGCTAACCTTGCCAGGACGCACGGGTCTGCTCCGCTGTCGCTCTTCGATGGAAGCAGTCTTAGCGGATGGCGTGCCCAAGGGCCGGCTCAATGGCGGGTTGAAAACGAAGCGCTCCTCGGATCCTGTGACGCTCCCGGCGGCGGCTGGCTCACAACCCAGCGCGGCTTCGAGGACTTCGTTCTCAGGTTTGCTTTCCACTCCACCAGCGGAGAAGCCGGGGTGTTGCTGCGCAACGCTCCGCTCGAGTGGTCTCGCTTCTCCCATCCAGCAAAGGCCGGCGGCCAAACCATGGGCGTCTACATAGCGCTTACCGGCGCACACGCAGGAGAGATGTCGCTGCTCATGCTCGATGGAGAAGGAAAGCAAGTCGACCGCAAGCTCATTTCCGCTCCCGTTCGTCCCGCGCCTGGAAGCGGAGACAAAATCTATCCCGGAATGTGCGCCCCCATTCCCTGTGCGGGAATTAACGATGCGGAAGCCACCAAGGCCGGCTGGCCCTCGCGGCCTTCCATTCACATCACTCCACAGAGCGATGGCTGGCAGCAAGCAGAAATCACGCTGCGCGGATCAGCCTGTCCCTGGGATAAGACGGGCATGGCGGAGGCACTCGACGCCAGAAGCCAATTCGGAACCGTAGCGCTCTTTGTCTCCGGCGCGCCCGTTCACTTCAAAGAGTTGTCGCTCTTCGACCTCACGCAGAGAGCCGCCGGGCTGGCGCAGAATGCCGGCAATCCGCGCTTTCATCAGATGACCGATCTCTTCTATGCCGAGGGTGTCGCCGCCGGAGACCTGAACCAGGATGGCTACGACGAGGTAGTGGCGGGTCCCTTCTACTACCTCGGACCGGATTACACGGTCGCGCGGGAGCTCTACCCTCCGGCGACGATCAACCTCGCCGGCGTGGGCGAACACGGCAATTACTCCAACTGTTTTCTCAGTCACATTCACGACTTCACCGGTGACGGCTGGCCCGACGTTTTAATGATCATGGGTTTCGGGCCCAGGCCTAGCTTCTCGGCGCATCTGTTTGTGAATCCTCGCGGCGAACTGCGTCACTGGGATAACTACAACGTGGTGCCGTCGGTGAGTTCTGAAACCACCCAGCTCTTCGACATCGACGGCGATGGACACCCGGAGCTCATCCTGACCCAGGGCGACCAGGTCGGCTACGCCAAGCCGGACGCCTCCGATCCAACCAAGCCGTGGCTCTTTCATCCGGTTTCGGAGAAAGCGCCGCGGGCCCCGCACGGCATCGGCGTGGGGGATATCAATGGCGACGGCCGCCTGGATATCATCGCCGCCAGTGGCTGGTGGGAGCAGCCGCCCGCTGGAACCAACGGCCTATGGAAATTCCATCCAGTGTCCTTCGGCGCCACCGAAGGCGAGCCTGGCCTGCGCGGGGGCGCCGACATCTTCGTCTATGACGTCAACGGCGACGGAGTTCCCGATGTCATTACCAGCCTCAATGCCCACGGCCCCGGATTAGCCTGGTTTGAACAACAAAGAGGCGCGCAAGGCGAGGTAGCCTGGAAACGCCACCTGATCATGGGCGACCCATCCACTCCATTGACGGAACGGGAGCCATGGGAAGAGACAGACAAGTCGGTGGCCTTTACCGAGTTGCACGCCCTGGCCTTCGCGAACCTTGACGGCGACGAATTGCCCTCCATCATCACGGGAAAACGCTGGTGGTCGCATGGATACGTCTACGATGAGAACGATGTCGACAATCCGCCTGTGCTCTACCGCTTCCAGCTGGTGCGCAAATCTGGAGGAGCCGTGGAGTGGATTCCCAGCCTCATCCACAACGGCTCAGGGGTAGGCACGCAAATTGTCGCCAAGGACATCAACCACGACGGAAAAATTGAGATTGTGACCACGGCGCGGAAGGGAACCTTTGTCTTTCATGGCCCGTTCAAGATCTAGAACCATCGGAGAAGGCTTCATGTTCCTTGCCCGGCATCAGGCTCGAAGGCTTCTCACGATTGCAACCTTCACGGTTTTAACCTGCGGAGCCATCGCCTCCGCCAGCCCAAAGCAGGAAGCAAAGGATCACACCACGTGGAGCACTTACCTGGGCAACGCGGATGGCTCTCACTATTCCGCCCTGCAGCAGATTGACCGGTCCAACGTTGGCCGATTGCAGGTAGCCTGGTCCTACGACAGCGGACCCGACCGGCCCTACGAGTTCAATCCCATCGTGGTCGGCAGGACAATGTACATCCTGGCGAAAGATAATTCGATCGTTGCCCTCGACGCGGCCACGGGAAAAGAATTGTGGGCCTATCGCTCCCGCAACCTGGGGCAGCGCATGGAAGGCCATCGCGGCATCAACTACTGGCAGAGCCTCGATGGCTCCGATCAGCGCCTCCTGATCTCCTTCGCCAACAACCTGGAAGCCATCAACGCGGCCAACGGCCAGTTAATCACCTCCTTCGGCAAAAACGGCGCGGTCAATTTGAAAGAAGGGCTGGGGCGGGATCCGGACTCGATCCACCAGATCCAGTCCGGCACTCCCGGCGTTGTCTTTGAGGACCTGATCCTATTGGGCTCTTCCACCGGAGAGGATTATGGCTCTCCACCGGGCGACATCCGCGCCTACGATGTGCGCACCGGACGCATGGTTTGGATCTTTCACACCATCCCGCATCCCGGCGAACCCGGATACGAGACCTGGCCCAAAGACGCCTGGAAAACTGCCGGCGGCGTCAACTGCTGGGGCGAGATGAGCCTCGACGAAAAGACGGGCATCGTCTATATCCCCACCGGTGCTCCGGTGTACGACTTCTATGGCGCCGATCGCAAGGGAAACAACCTGTTCGCGGACTCATTGCTGGCGCTCAACGCTCAGCTCGGGAAAGCTGGTCTGGTACTACCAGCTCATTCATCATGATTTGTGGGACTATGACGCGATGGCCGCCCCTCAATTGTTAACCGTGCGCCACAACGGTGAGGATATTCCCATCGTGGCTCAGGCTTCCAAGCAGGGGTTTGTTTACGTCTTCCACCGGGCCACGGGTAAACCACTTTGGCCTATTGAGGAGCGCGCCGTGCCGGCATCTACCATGCCGGATGAGGAGGCTTCTCCCACCCAGCCCTTCCCCACCGCGCCGCCGCCCTTCGCGCGCCAGGCCTTCACCGTGGCGGATCTGGATCCTTATATCCTCAGCCCGGCGGATCGAGCGCGCTGGAAGAAGGTAGTGGAGAATGCGGTGAACCATGGGCTCTTCACTCCTCCCGGACTGACCGACACCATCGAGATGCCCGGTAACCATGGTGGTGTCAATTGGGGCATGACGGCGGCCAATCCGGCCAACGGCACGATGTACGTCGTGTCCATGGATATTCCGGCCATCCTCAAGAACGAGCGTCGCGAGCCGCCCTCCCTCTGGCAAATTCCCAACCAGGCAGCTCCCGCGGTCCAAGGCAAGGCCGTCTACCACGTTTACTGCGAGCGCTGTCATGGCCCGGAGCGCGCGGGTGCGCCGCCCGCGATTCCCTCTCTGGTCGATGCTCCTTCCATCTTTGGCGCAGACACGATCAAGGGCGTGGTGAATTACGGGCGCAACGACATGCCCGCTTTCCCTGATCTCACTGACCGGCTGCTCAACAATCTGCTCTTATATCTCGGCAATCCTGCCAGTGCGCCCGACCCCATTCCCTCGCGCAATGAACCACCGCCGGCTCCGGCGAACGGCGCAGCTGAGCCGGTTCGCTACTGGTCCGGGTACGGCTTGCAACCTTCGATCATTCGTCCGCCATGGTCCGTGATCACGGCATACGACCTGAACCAGGGAGTGATCAAGTGGCAGGTACCCCTGGGCAATGCTCCCCAGGGTGGGCAGCTCAAAGACACGGGCGTCATGATGTCCAGGAACGGGCCTGTGGTGACCGCGAGCGGCCTGGTCTTTATGGCTACGAAAAACGAGGGCAAGCTGCGCGCGTATGACGAGCGAAACGGTAAGGTGCTTTGGGAAACGGATCTTCCCGCAGCGTCCGAAGGTGTCCCGGCAGTCTACGAGGTAGACGGGCGCGAATATATCGTTGTCTGTGCCGCCTCGGCCAAGCAGACAGAGATCCCAAGGGATGGACCTGAGGAGCAATCAGCGCAGCCGGTGCATCGGTCTTACATCGCCTTCGCATTGCCTCTCCAGGTCCCAGGGCCATGAAACTCCGCGTTCACAACCTAGGCGTGGTCACTCTGCTCCTTCTGGCGTACATGCCCGCCAAGCTGCCCAAACAGGCCCTCGCTGAGCAAGCAGCAGACTCCCATTCATTCGAGATTGGCATACTGGTCACAGCCACCCGGCCCCAAGCCGCCGCACTATTAAAAGAGCTCCGGGCGGGCATGGATTTTGGTGTCCTGGCTAAAGAGAAATCCATCGATCCGACTGCGAAAGATGGCGGCTATATGGGCCGATTGAATCCCGGGCGGTTGGAGCCCCAACTGCGAGACGCCCTGCGCGGTTTGAGCATCGGACAGATTCACGGACGTCGTCCAACTACCAGCCGGATATGCCATTCTCACCCTGTTCGCAGCAGCTCCAACTACGAAGGATTTAGCCGCCGACCGTATCCATAGGCTCGTCCAGTCCGGAGTCTTGCACAATGTTCTCAGCTCAGGCGGCTTTGTCGAAGCGTATACGGTTTTCCAGGGTTTCCCCAAGCCGGACGATTGGAACCGCGACCCGGGCCAGGCGTGCGCCATCCGGGCGCAATGGATCAGCCGGGCAGAGAACCTCACCGAGGAGTTCCTCGCCTCGGCGGATTCCCATACACCTGGCGGTTCCACTCCGCTTGACAAGTTGCAGGGGCACGCCGCGGTCGCCCAGCTTCTCTCCTATACCGGGGAGATGGACAAGTCCCTCCGTGAATGGAACGTCGCGTACCAGATTGCCCAGACCAGCGTGCCCGATGCCATGCCATATCTCGAGGAAGCCATAGGCGTTTTCTATCTCCACCGGGCGGAAATGGAAAACGGCGTGTACCACGATTCCGGCTCACTGGATATCTTTCCACCACGTAACCCCGGCGCGCATCTCGAAAAGCAAGAGAATTCGAGGTTGGCGCTGCAGTACTTCCTGACTTATCTGAAGGCAAGCCGGAAGATTATGAGGTGAGATGGTTGCTGAACCTGACCTACGTGACGTTGGGTGAGTATCCATCTCAAGTTCCTCCGCAATACTTAATACCTCCCAGTGCTTTCGCCTCCAAAGAAAACATCGGGCGCTTCACCGATGTTGCGTCGGCATCCGGCCTGAACGTTTTTTCTTCGGCGGGTGGAGTGATCGTGGAAGATTTCGAGAACAACGGACTGCTGGACGTAGTGAGCTCCAGCATGGACATGTGCGAGCCGCTGCACTACTTCCACAACAATGGCGACGGAACCTTTACCGATCGCACCGTTCAGGCCGGCCTTTCCGACAGCTTGGCGGTCTCAACGTGGTGGACGCCGACTACAACAACGACGGATGCATGGACCTTCTGGTGCTGCGCGGAGGGTGGGAATTCCCCATGCGGAAGTCGCTGCTGCGCAACAACTGCAACGGAACCTTTACCGATGTGACCGATAGCAGCGGCCTCGGGCAGACCGTCACTGCGACCCAGACCGCAGCATGGGCGGACATCGACAACGACGGCTACCTCGATCTGTTCATCGGTAATGAAAACTCGCCCAGCCAGCTTTTCCGCAATCGCGGCGACGGAACCTTCGAAGATATCTCGCATGCGGCCGGGATCGACAAACGGCATTCACCAAGGGCGTCACAGCCGCAGACTACGACAATGACGGATACTCTGATTTCTACTTGTCGAACGTCGGCGGCCCCAATTTTCTTTATCACAACAACCAGACCGCACCTTTACCGAAGTCGGCAGGCAGGCCGGCGTGCAGGCGACCGCTATTACAGCTTCGCCACCTGGTTCTTCGACTACGACAACGACGGCTGGCCGGACATTTTTGTCAACTGCTACTACAGCTCGGTGGACGAAGTCATGCGCAGCTACCTCGGGCTTCCGCCTGTCGGTCGAGACGCTCAAGCTTTATCGGAACCTGCACAACGGCACTTTTAAGACGTAACCGCGAGGTGGGCTCGAACAAGGTCCTCATGCCGATGGGATCGAACTTTGGCGATATGGACAATGACGGTTTTCTTGATATCTATCTTGGCATCGGCAACCCTTCGTTCGCCTCGATGATGCCCCATGTTCTGCTGCGGAACAAAGAAGGCAAGGGCTTCGTCGATATTACGGCATCCTCAGGGACCGGCGAACTGCACAAGGGACATGGCATTGCATTCGCAGACCTGGAGCGGCGCGGGCAGGAAGACATCGTTGCGGAGATGGGTGGCGCTGTCCCTTCGGATAAACACGCCATGAGGGTTTTCCGCAATCCGGGAAATGACAATGGGTGGATCAACATTCGGTTGACCGGCGTGAAGAGCAACCGATCGGCGGTAGGGGCCGAGATCAAGATCACGGTCGAGTACGAAGGGCACGACACGCGGTCCATTTACCGCCGCGTCGGAGATACCAGCTCCTTCGGCGGAAATCCGCTGGAACAGCATATCGGACTTGGCCATGGCGGGCGCATTGCCTCCCTCGACGTGTGGTGGCCCGCGACCCATTCCCGGCAGCACTTTACCCATGTCGATCAGAACCAGTTCATCGCGATCCGTGAATTCTCCGATGTGTATACCAAGCTCGATCGGAGAACCATTCCACTCGGGAGGAGCGCCCAGGCCATCGCCCGGAAGTAATGGATGGGAGTAAAGTGGGTGAGGATGATCAGGCCTCTATCGCTGCTTTTGGTTTCCTTGTTCGGCCTCTCTTTGGCTGCCGCCGCGGAAGAACATCTCGCAAAGGGAATCGTGCTCCAGGTCGATCGGGCGCATGGGTCCGTAACGATTTCCTGCGAGGCCATCGCCGGATATATGGAGGCGATGGAGATGCCGTTCCGTGTGGCCGAACCTGAATCGCTTCAGTCCTTGAAGCCAGGCTCGAGCGTTCGCTTTACCATGGTTGAGCGCGGGAAGGCCATGTATGCAGACAACATACAGCAGGTCGCGCCTCAGAACTTTGAAGCCGAGCCGATGGAAGCCGGCAACCTGACACTTCTGGAGCATGCGCTATCGCCGTCCGCTGCGCCAAAGGTCCTCGCCCTCGGGCAGAGCGTGCCGGACTTTGCATTGACGGACCAGGCCGGGTCTGAGATTCACCTCTCACAGTTTAAAGGTAAGGTGATAGCACTGACCTTCGGCTACTCGCGCTGCCCCAATCCGAGTTATTGCTTCCGCCTTTCAAGTAATTTGGACCACGTCGGAAAGCAGTTTCGCGGCCGCGACTTGGTATTGATCACGATCATGATCGATCCGGAGCACGATCGCGGAGCAGCCCTGGCTGAATACGCTGCCGGCTGGAAAGCCGATCCAGCCGTATGGCATTTCCTCACCGGTCCCTTATCTGAGGTGAAGCAGGTAGCGGGCATGTTCGGCATGAACTTCTGGAGTAATGAGGGCTTGGTGACCCACTCACTGCATACGGTTGTCATCGATCGGCAGGGGCGGCTCGCAGCGAATCTCGAAGGAAACCAATTCACCCCGCAACAGTTGGGCGATCTCGTCGAGACGGCGATGAGTTATCCTCGCTGATGCCCACCGGCACTATCAGGCTGCGGAAAAACTCTGGTTTTTGAAGGGTACGGGCTACCTCGCCGCAGCGAGCTTCAGACCGTACATACATACTTGAAAACAGGACCGGCTTTACAGGCTGCGGAAGAACTCATGTTTTGTGTCAGGGCACGACTTTAGTCGGGCCGCACACGATTACGAATATGACGGGCTTTAAGCCCTGAGGTGTCGCTTTCCGTCTCGGTGCGGACTTTTCCGCAGCCTCTTTAAGCCCCTGCGGTGTTGCTTTTCCTGCCCGGTACAGACTTTTTCCGCAGCCTGTTTAGCCGAAAACATTTATCCCTCTCTGACTTTTTCCGCAGCCTGCTACGGCGCGAGACGCAGCATGATCTATCTATCGAGATGCCGGTCGAAAAACTCCTCCACCTCTCGATAGGCAGTTTCCGACTCCGGGGCATTCGCGAGAATATAGTATTGGGCGTGAGATTGAGCCTCGAAGACAAGCAGTTCCGCTTGGACCCCTGATTGCAGAAGTTTCTGGTGTACCCGGACCGTATTGCTCAAGAACAAGTCTCTCGTTCCCGAGAGCAGGACCGTCGGCGGGAACCCGGAGAGATCGCCGTTTATGGGCGAGAGCAGCGGCTCCTTTAAATCGTGGGTTCCGGCATAAAGCCTTGCTGCCTGCGCCAGGAGTCTGTCATTGCTGCAGAGCACATTGTCAACAAGTTCATTGGTATAGTAGGTGTCGCCGGTTTTCGTAAGATCAGCCCATGGAGTCCCCGCCATCAGCGCTCCTGGCAGGGGCAGCCCCAGTTCTTTCAATTTCATAACCGTGGCCAGAGTAAGACCTCCGCCGGCCGAAGTTCCGAAGAGGCCGACGTTGTTGGGTGTATGCGTCTCGATGATCTTTTTCCATACGGCCACGGAATCGTCCAATGCTGCTGGAAAAGGAAAGTCCGGCGGCATCCGATAATCTACTGAAATGACCTCAATTTTTCCGTAATACGCCATCAGGAGCGCTTCTACCGTGGCACCTTTGCCGCCACCGCTCACGTATCCACCACCGTGCACATGCATCAGCACGCGGCGGCGGTTCTCCTCCGCTATGGTTTCCGGCTTTACGTCATAGACCCGAACCCCTCCGAGTTCGCCTTCTTGCACGGCAGCGTGAAATCGCTTTTGGAGGTGATCCACTGCGTTTTCGGCCTGAGTTCCCGACTTAGCCGCGAAAGCCTTCCATTCCTCATTGGTTCGTGGAGCAGCGGAGCCTGGAATCTCGCAAGGCGTTGAGATAGCCTTCTGGAGCTCCGGACTCACCGTTGTCGGCGTGGGGATGGTACGTGCCGGCAGGGAACGCTCCGAATTTTGCGCAAAGCTCACCCCGGCCAATCCAATCATCGAGATGAGCAAGGGAATTCCGCGGCTGACAAAAACGGAAGAGCTTCATCGAGCTGTGGACTCCCCTCGGCGCACACGCACAGGCCACTTCATACCTCGCTGAGATTCCGCTCCACCGCAACCAGCGGAGATTGGTTCAACCCCTCGCTCATAGGTAGCGCGATCTATCTCAAAAACGAAACTTTAATGCAACCTGCAGCTCTCTGGGCACATTTGCTATCGAAGTAACGGCCCCAAATGCCGGTACGTTCACGACCGCGTTGGGGGCGGCGAAGACGACATTATTCAGCACGTTGAAGGCTTCCGCGCGGAATTCAACTCCAGTTTTCTCGGTTATGGGAAACTGGCGAAAGACCGAAACATCCACATTCCTATACCAGTCAGAACGCAAGGCATTCCTTCCAAACGTGCCAAAGGTATAGGCCGGGGGCGCAGCAAAAGCTGCAGGGTTGATCCATTCTGCTGAGCTCCGTTGAGCCGGCGTAGCATTCCCGATCAGATCGGCCTGCACGAACGTATTTCCTGTGTTCGCGAGATCGCCGTTCACCGTGACGCTATAGGGCGTGCCCGAAGTCAGCGTGGCGATTCCGTTTACCTGCCATCCGCCAATCACATAGTCTGTTACTCGATTGTGCGCAGAGAAGCGTTTTCCAAATCCAAAGGGAAGTTCATAGACTACGTTTCCGGAGAAGATGTTGGTAAGGTCAAATCCAGACACGCTGCGGTCTGCTTTCGGATCGTAAGCGTTCTGCAGCAAACACCCTTCTACTCCGTAATTGCCCGAGCAAGCCAGGTCAATTGATTTAGACCATGTATAGGATATCAAGTAAGTTAGACCATTGCTTGTTCTCCGATTCAAGGTTGCCAGTAAGGCATTGTAGTTACTATTACCCGTGCTGTCGTAATAGACCGTGGGTGTTATGTAGGGATATTCCCGGCGGCTTGCCACTTCAGCAGGGTCCCCCGGGGCGGGATACTTGGCTGTATTGGACTGGCCGCCCAGGTTAGTCGGCTCGTATGCGATCCGGCATAGACGATCGAGAGGGTCGTATTCGATCCAACCTCCTGATCAATCCCCAGATTCCACTGGTCTGTAAATGGCGTTTTCAAACTCGGATTGAAATAATAGGCCGCATTTTGAAAAGGGGTTGCTGCCGGGTAGAATACGGCCCCCGATCCCAAATTAAGCGGATCGGCGATGTTGGCCGTCGGCACATTGACATTTTGACTGTAGATATTCAAGTATCCGCCGGACGGCCAGTTTCCTCCCACCCCTTGCGCGGTCTCGGCGACCCCACTCCACTCGTCATAGAAGCGGCTGTATCCCGCGCGGATGGAGGTTTTCGTCACGGGCTGGTAAGCGATCCCCACCCGCGGCTGCCAGTTTCCGGTATCGGTGTTATGTATGGAATGATTACTGTTACGGGTTACCACTACATTGGTGGGAAGCGTTCCACCCGGAATGCAGGGAGCTCCCCGGGTTAGCGAGCAAGCCGGCGGTATGGCGCTTATCACATAGGTTCCGTTCCCTAGGTTCATGTCTCCGACGTAGCCCGACCCATCGCTAAGCTTTCCGTAGTAAGGCCAGATCGCGATATCGTAGCGGACACCCAAATTGAGCGTCAGACGGGGCCTCACTTTGAATTGATCCTGAATGTAGCCACCATCTACCCACCCGTCGAACTCCGCTTCGTTTTCGTCCCTTCTTTGACTACTCGTCGGAACCCCTACGAGAAACGATGCGAGCGCATCCCCCGTCCCTTTTCCGCTAGGACCGCCTGGATTTTCCAGGTTGGAGGTCTGAAATGGGCTTGTGCTTTCGCTGGCTCCGGCGAGCGGGCCAATCCAGTTGTTGGTGCTGAAAATACCGCCAAACTTGAGCGTGTGTTTGCTGAGTATTTTGGTAAAATTCGCCGCGTACTGATAAGTGTTGGAAAGCTGCGTGCTCTGCGTGTTGTTTGTTCCTGTGCCACCGGAAGAAGCGTAGCCGGCGATGCCAATGATAGGAATAAGATCTCCTGGGTGAGCGAGGAAGCCCGATAAAAATTGATCTGAGAAGCCTCCACTGATGAGTGTGCCGGCAAAGTTAGCGGGGGCGTTCACAAAGTTGATAGCTAACTGGTCGTTGCCCACACTCCGTCCAAAGGACAAATCGAGAATCGCCGTTGGTCCAAATACGTGAGACCAATGCACCACGTTGTTCCATCCGTGAATCGCAATGGAGTTGAGAACGCCTGGGTAGCCTCCGGAACTGGTAACCGGTTCATTGATATACGAGACCCGTCCAAAGAGAAAGTCATGGGTTCCAAACGCCTGGTCGATACGTCCCGAATAGCTGTCGTAATTCGTTCGTACAGGGGTTGTATCGTAGAGATTAGCGCCTGGAACGTTGACTGCCGGGTTCGGAGCGGGAAATAGTTTCGCATAGAGTGCGGCTTGGGGCGAAATGTTCGTGATCATGTTTCCCGGGTAGGGATCTCTTAGATACTCACCGGGATTTGCTGGATCCGGGCGCGTGGAATATGGATCGTAAAGCTGTATTCCCTGTCCGAGCAGCGCGCTGAAGTCGCCGCCAAGCTGAGCCGCGGTCGGCGTCAAAACCAGCGACTGCGCGGCTTCGCTTTGCCGGAATCCTTCCGTAGGCAAAAAAGAAAAATGTCTTATCCTTGCCTTTGTACAGATGGGGAAGCCAGACCGGGCCGCCGGTCGTTACCCCAAATTGATTTTGCCGCAGCGGGTTAACGGTGGGGAGAAAGTAATCACGCGCATCGAGAGCGGAGTTCCGGAGAAATTCCCACGCCGAACCATGCAGCGCATTCGTTCCGCTCTTTGTGACCACATTGACGATTCCTCCCGATACCTGGCCGAACTCCGCCAGGTCATTGTGCGATTGCACTTTAAACTCCTGGATAGCGTCTACGATCGGGGGATAGTTGTAATTGCCGAGAAAGGCAAGATCATTCATGCCGTCCATATAGAACATGTTGCTGCGATTTCTTTGGCCGTTGACGGCAGGAAATGTATAGTTTCCGATCGCCTCACCCGCAAATCCGCCTCCGCCACCGGCGTTTTGCGCTACGCTGATCGGGCTCACCCCCGGCGTCAACGTGAGAAGCTGGGTAAAATTGCGGCCGTTGAGAGGAAGATCGGTCACCGACTTACTCGTGATTACGGTCCCTAGCTCCGCGGTGGAAGAATCGACCGTCGAAACGGTTGCCGAGACCGACACCGTCTGTTGGGTCTTGCCAACCGTGAGTTTAAAAGCCAGTGCCACGGTCTGGTTCACCAGCAGCGTCAGATGGGTCTGTCGGATCACGTTGAAGCCGTCTTTGCTGACCAGTATTGAGTAGGTGCCGGGGGGTATATTGATGATCGTAAAATTTCCCGCGGAGCCGCTGATGGTGGCTTGTTCGGTGCTTGTCGCTTCGTTCGTAAGCACGATGCGAGCGCCTTGGATCACTGCGCCGCTCTCGTCCGTTACCGTGCCGCTGATTGTGGCCGACGTAGACTGCGCTTGCATGGCCAACGGCAAGGCCAAGACAGCGATCATGCCAACACGCAAAGCGACGGCCAGTGCCTTCACGATGCCAAAGCGCGGCAGTACCGACGCGGTTACCCGTGACTGAACGGCGCCGACATGTTGGCGCGGGAAGCGATGACTACTGCACATTCCAAGCATTGACTGCCTCCAGAAGACTGCTAAGATCTCGAAAGTTTATAAGCCCGAATTTGCTATAGATCAGGATCGGCAAAACCTAAACCTCACAGTTACGGTTACGACTTACAGCAAGCAGTCGTGCGCAAACTCCGCTGCTCTGCACAAGGGCGCTATGCATGCACGCCGGGCCCGGCACCGGCTAGGCGGCGCATAGAGTACGTTGGAACCGCCGGCTTTCTCATTGATCTCTCCGTCTGGTGGCGCGCGTTTTTCCGCCTAATAGGTCTTGAGCGCGATGACGCTCACATTCGGATCGGGTGCTTGAGCCGGAACATCGATCTGCAGGCGGCCTTCGTTCTGATGGAAAGTCAATATTCTTCCATTCGCAAGCAGCCGTGCGGAAATCACTCTCCCGGCGAAATCTGGGATCTCGCACGTGGGCGCAGACCAGTCGAATACATGAACGTAAATGGACTTGCCCTTCGCCGTTGTTCGCAAACCGGGAACGCCCTGGACGGGCCCGAGGGTCGTTCCATAGATTGAGTCGCCGTTAAGCGTGAGCCATTCCCCGATCGCTCTCAGGCGCTCCTTGAATTCAGGCTGGATCTGGCCGTCGGGTTGAGGGCCGACATTCAACAGGAAGTTGCCGCCACGGCTGGCAACTTCCACCAGGCTGCGGATCAGTGTCTGCTGAGACTTGTAGTCGTGGTCGTATTTGTTATAAGCCCATGTATTGTTAATCGTCATGCAGGTCTCCCACAGGCGAAAGTCCTCCGCCCGCGGAATCGTATTCTTGAGCTTCTGCGACACTTTTGGGTCGATTCCTGTAAGCACGACGCCTTTGGTGGGGATTGCCGTGGGGATAAACTGCTCCGGCGTTTCATAGTCTCCATCGACCCCGATCCGGTCGTTGACCAGCGTGCCCGGTTGCAATTGCCGAATCATTTCCAGTACGCGCGCGCCGTCAAATTTTTCCTGATGACGGAGGCCATCGAACCAGATAATCGCAACCGGACCATAGTGGCTAAGTAACTCTGTCAGTTGCAATTGCATGTATTGAAGATAACCTGGCCATTCGGGCCGCTGAGGCTCTCCGTTCCAGTTTTCGCTGGCCGGTTTGCTGGTATCGCGGAAGTCCGGGTGATGCATGTCCGGCGGCGAATAGTAGAAGCCGAGCGGCATGCCATCTTCAGCGCAGGCTCTGGAGAGTTGAGCAACAATGTCTTTGCCGTACGGGGTATTGGTGATCTTGTAGTCCGTGTAGGACGAGTCGAACATACAAAAGCCATCGTGGTGTTTGGTAGTGAAAACCATGTACTCCTGGCCGGCCGCCCGCGCAAGATCGACAAACGCAGCAGGATCAAACTTCACCGGATTGAAGCTCCTGGGCAGTGCCCTGTAATCCGCCTCCGTGATCCCACCTGCCTTGGGAACCATGATCGGCCAGGATGCTTCGACGCTGGCCAGCGAATACGGGCCCCAGTGGATGAACATGCCGAACTTGGCGGCCCTGAACCATCCTGTCCGGTCCCTGTCACCACTCTCTCCCCAGGCAAAATTGGGAAAAAACGGCAGGCAGGAACTTGCCATTGCATGCCGGATAAATTTGCGACGGTCACTGATATAAGCGCTCATCCCGACGCAATATACTCACCACTATGGATATCTGTCAATACCATCGATAAATAGCCGAGAAATACGGTATTTTGTTGCCGGACGCTCTGCGATGGAATCTGCTGTGGACAAATCTAAGCGCTCAAAGTATCTTGGAGTCCTGTCAGGAAGATGCTGCTATGCCCTGTTGCCACGGGGAGAAACGCTGGCATTTTCGAGGAGTTGGGGCGACTGGAAGCTTATCGTTGCGAGGATTCGTTAAGCGAGGGATGTATAGCGCAGCCTGCGATCGCGCTTGTCAAAGAATCTCGGGGAGACAGCGATGGTTTAGTCCAGATGAAAAACCTCCTCCATCTCCGCCCACCACTCGCCTTCTTTTCGATTTGTCAGCGGCTCTTGAAGTGGTTTGACGATGGCCCACCATTCCTGGGTCTTCGCGTGGGCTGCCATCTTCTCCAAGTCTGCTCCCAGATCGCTGCCGGAGTATTCAAAGTAGCTGAAGAGAAGATCGTCCTTGAAATAAATGGAGTAGTTGTGGATATTGCAGCCCGATATCTCTTGCAGCACCTCTGGCCAGACCGCCTGGTGATACTTCTTATAGATCTCGGCGGCGCCAGGCTTGAGCCGAATCATCATTCCAAATCTTTGCATACGAGTCCCCAGGACAAGTGCTTAAATAAGCTGACTCGATTTCGACCGCCCCGCCATAATATACACTCATCTCAACTCCCATTTTCGTTTAAGTGCTTGATCATGCCTACCAACTCCAGCCATGCGACCGATGGACTCGTTAAACACACTCTGGCCGACCTGCTGCGTACTGAAATCATGAACGGTGCGTTACGACCCGGAGAGCGAATCGTGGAAGGCAAGTGGTCGACGAAGTTCGGCGTGGCTCAAGGCTCCATCCGCGAAGCCATCAACCTGTTAGCGCTGGAGGGCTTTGTCACTAAGCAATCCGGCCGAAGCGCACGGGTCGTCCATTTCTCCGAACAGGATGTGGTTCAGCTCTACCAGGTTCGCGGAGCCATCGAAGGTTTGGCCGCGCGCCTGGCCGCCTCAGCACAATCGGATCTCTCGGCCCTTCAATTTGCCGTTGACGGAATGCGCGAGGCTTCGGCATCCGGCCACCGCGAAGCTCTATTGGACTGCGACCTTCAGTTTCATCTCCACTTATGCGAGGCGTCCGCAAACCCCTTCGTTCTCGAGCAGGGGCGTAGGATCCTACTGCCGTTTTTCGCATTTGTGCGCATGCGCGTAACCGCCAGTCGCCAAGAGACGTCTGTATGGGGTAAAGATCTCGAGGCCCATCAACGAGTCATCGATCTTATTTCCGAGGGCGAGGGAGAAATTGCCGAACAATACCTCAAGAAGGCCATGGACCGTTTCGCCAAGACCGCATACGACAATTGGGAGAGGCGTCGCTCGAAGGGCCGGTGATCTTGCTAAATCCGGTGATCCCAATCCTGTTTTGGCCGTAGGCGCGATGCATCGCCACATGCATCTGCTGGTGCGTGAGTAGGGAGGCATCGGACTACCAACAGTGGCGCCACGGAGAAGCGATGCCCAACTGCACGATTTGTTCCGTCTCAACCGTCGACGCGCGCTTCGCGTTGCCACCTGGAGCGGGAACCGACTCCGTTCACACCAATTCCGAGTACTGCATGGCCGTCACCCGGCTTGCCGCCGACAGCAGCCTTTACGGAACCGGCATCGCGCTCACGCTGGGTGAGGGAAACCGGCTGGTCTGTGATGCAATCGAAATGCTTGCTAAGCCCCTTGTCGGTTTGGAGATCAATGAGCTGATGTCGGACTTCGGGAATATGTCCCGGAGGCTCGCCGACGATCCTTCTCTGCGCTGGCTTGGGCCGCACAAGGGCGTCGTCCACCTGGCGCTTGCTTCCATCACCAATGCGTGTTTCGATCTGTGGGCCAAGAGTCGCGAAGTTCCCCTCTGGAAGCTATTGCTGGACCTCACGCCGGAGGAATTGGTCCGAACCCTGGACCTCAGTTACCTGGAAGGAGTTCTCAGCGAGGACGACGCACTGGGCTTGCTTCATGCCAAGCTCCCGAGCCGCGATGTGAGAGAGCCCTCCTCAAGGATGGCTATCCAGGTTATGACACGTCGGTTGGGTGGATGGCTTACGACGACCGGAAGGTGCTCGAACTGGCTACACGCGCGCATCGACCAGGGCTTCCGCGCTTTGAAGCTGAAAGTCGGGTCAGCGGACGAATCGCGCGACCTGCGCCGCGCTGCGATGCTGCGCGAAGCCATTGGCGATTCCGGATATCTGATGTTCGACGCCAACCAGCGCTGGAATCTGCCCAGTCGCAATCGCGCATGTGCCGCGAGCTCGCGAAATTTCGCCCTCTTTGGATCGAAGAACCAACTCATCCCGATGATATTTACGTCCACGCCGCACTAGCTCGGGAAATCGAACCTGTCAAAATCGCCGCCGGCGAACACATCCCGAACCGTGTTGTCTTCAAGAATTTTCTGCATTATCGGGCGCTGCATTTTGTCCAGGCCGATTGCACAAGGCTTGGCCGGCGTGAGCGAATTTCTCACTGTCAGCCTGTTGGCGAAGAAATTTGGTTTGCCGATCGTGCCTCACGTTGGCGACATAGGGCAGATCCACCAACACCTCGTGCTCTTCAACCACATTGCGCTCGACCACGAAATCGTTTTCCTCGAACATATCCCGCATCTTGCGGACCACTTCGTCTTTCCCGCGCGCGTGACCGGTGGTTTCTACTAACACCACAGGAACCTGGCGCGTCCGCCGACATGATCTTACCCAATGGTAGAGTCGCTAAGTGACGCGATCCACTGCCTGCTGGATATCGCCTTGACCCTGCTCGCCGGTCTGATGTCCGGCAACTGCTTGCTGCCCATCAAGTTCAATCGACAGCTGGCGATGGGAGAATACGTGGCTCGTCTTCAGCATCGTTTCTCTGTCATTCTTCCCTGGGCGCTTGCGCTCGTTTTCGTTAGCCAACTCTTCGAGACGCTATACAGGCACTGTCGTTGCTGCAATTCGCGGTTCCTTTCCTCTTCGGAGCCGGCTGGGGCATTGCTCAGGTTCTCTTCGGCATTTCGGTCCAGCGTCTGGGTCTCGGCCTTGCTTACGCCATCATCGTCGGCTTGGGTGCGCTGCTCGGCACCCTGGTTCCGCTTTTTATTCAGCACCGGTCGCAGGTTGGCGGCGCCGCGCTCTTCGATATTCTTGCCGGAGTTGCCGTGATGGTGATCGGCATCGCTCTATCCGCCTGGGGCGGCCAGGTGCGGGAGAGACAAGTAAGCACACTGCATCAGTCTTCGAGCCGGCGAAGGGCTACTCCGCAGCCGTTCTGCTGGCGATTCTTTGCGGTTTGATGGCGCCGATGCTCAACTACTCCTTCGCCTTTGGCCAGGATATTGCGCGCCAGGCAATCGCACTTCGGCAATCTCCGAAGTGCGCGCCGCCTATGCCGTGTGGCCGATTGGATTAGCAGGCGGCTTCCTCCCCAACATTGGCTATAGTCTTTATCTGCTGCGAAAAAATCGAAGCTGGCGATTGTTTCAGCCAGCCCGCTCCAGATCTCTTGCTGGTCGGTCCTCATGGGCGGGCTTTGGATGGGAGCCTTCGCCCTCTACGGCATGAGCGCTGCCTATCTCGGCTCTTTAGGAACGTCGATTGGTTGGGGGCTCTTTCAGATCTTCATGATCATGACCGCCACTCTTTCAGGTGTCCTGACCGGCGAGTGGAGGGGCGCGCCGCGCGTTGCGCGACTGCTCGTGGTCTTGGGCCTTGCTTGTCTGACCGGAGCCACGGCGCTCCTTGCTATGGGCAATCGATGAAGAGGGTGCGCTCGCTACCAGCTATCGCCTGTAGCCCAACTCTGCGCCGCCGCTCACCGGCAAGATGCACCCGGTGATGAAGCGGGCTTTGGAAGAGAGGAGAAATACGGCGGCATCCGCAATCACGTCGCCACGGGGGCAGCCGCCGAGCAGGTGAATATCGTCGAGGTATTGCCGGATACTGTCTGGATCCTGCTGTTCTCCGCACCATCGTTCGAGCATTGGAGTCCAAACGCCCGCCGGGCAGATTGCATTGACGCGAATCGAGTACCGGGCATAGTCGGCAGCCATCGCTTTCGTAAGCGAAATGATGGCCCCTTTACTTGCGACGTAGGCCGCATGGTCTTGTTGTCCGATGAGTCCCACCAGGCTGGCAGTATTAAGAATGACGCCACGGCTTGCTGCCAAGGCTTCAAAGGCAAACTTTGTCATCCAGTAGACAGACTTAACGTTGACTTGGTGTAGCTGGTCCCATTCTCCTTCGGTTGTCTCGTGAAGTGGCTTCGATGGACTGGCAATACCGGCATTGTTGTGAACTGCATCGATGCGGCCAAATTGTTCGATCACCGCCGCTACAGCCTCGCCAACTTCATCTCCGTTGGACACGTCCACCTTGAGCGCTATGCTTTCTCCTCCCAGTCCTGCCGCCGTGTCCTGCCCCGCTCTCAAATCGCGGTCGAAAATAACGACGTTGGCTTCTTCACGAGCGTAAGCAAATGCGCACTCTCTGCCGATGCCATCCGCGCCGCCCGTCACCACAATGATTTTTCCTGCGAGTTCACCTGACATAGGCAATATACCTCTCAACGTTACCCAGGCCTCCGCTCACCGCGGGAGCTACTTCGCACCCATCGGTCCGCCCACGACCGGCGATCCGGTTCCGCTGCACCCGTTACTGCCGTAGCGCAGAAACCTCTGGATCCGTTTCCCGGTGTCGACCTCGCCGGTATAGAGGTTGCCCTTGCTGTCCAGGCTCACCTGGTGCAGCCAGTGGAAGTCTCCCGCCATCCTGCCGCTTTTCCCAAGCCGGCCCAGCTCCTGCAGATTGCTTCGGTTCAGGACATAGATGGTCATGTTGGCGTTGTCTCCGACATAGAGGCAACTCTGCTCCTTGTCTTTAGAGAAGTTCAAAGAAACGGCTGTGCCAATGATGTTGGTATGCTCGCTGACCAATTGCTCGGCCACGAAACCGCATTTGCCGTCCGCGCCCGCCGGATTGCTGCAGGGCTTGCCCAGCGCGGGGTCGTGGATGTCAAACACCTGAACACGATCGTTTCCCCGGTCGCAGACGTAGAGTTTGCCGTCATTGGCAATCTTCACGCAATGCACGGGGTTGCGGAAGAAGGCGGGCTTCTTGTTGCCTTTGATGTAGTCGTCGATCCACGTCCCGGCAGCGGCGGCGGCTGCGTCGTCAACCGGACTGTTTCCGTAAGCGCCGAAATGGCCAATGTATTTTCCGGTATCGGCATCCACGATCAGGACCCGGCGATTTCCGTAGCCGTCCGCAATGTACAGGCGGTTGGTTGCGGGATCGACCACCATATCCGCCGCCTGATAGAGCAGCGGCGTGCCATTCACGCCGCCATGCGTATCGTTGCTGTCCGGCCCGGTCGGAGTTCCACCGATTCTCAACTTGAAGTTGCCGTCCATATCGAACTTCTGTACGAAGCCGTCGCCGCCTTGCTTGTTGGTTGCCCAGGGCGACCCTCCCTTGTCGGCCGCAGCGGAGTTTCCCGAGAGCCAGACGTTGTCGTTCTGGTCGATATAAATTCCGTGCTCACTGCTGGGCCAAAGGCAGCCTGCTTCTGCCTTGCACTTGCCGCCGATAAACCCGGGGTCTGCCGGCCCACCCCAGGCGCGTAGCAGCTTTCCCGCGGTATCAAATTCCAATACCGAGGGAGCGGCTTTGCAGCAATCTGCGATCGTGTCATAGGTGCGCACCTGGCCAAGTCCGTTGATTGGCTGCCCCTTCTCGTTGACGGCGCCAGGCACGGGTCCTTCGAGGCCGGCCTCTTCATTGGTCATGGTGCGCGGCCGGTTGTAGACCCAGATATGGTCGTGCGGATCGACATAGAGCCCGCCTATCTGGCCCAGGATCCAGTTGTTCGGCAGCGGCTGTGGCCATGCGGGATCGACTACGAACCCCGGTGTCTTGCCCGTGCTCGATGCGTGGTACACCCCGGTCTGCTTGACCAACCGGTCCGCAGAACCATCGTCCTTCAGAGGATTGCGATCGCTATCAGAGGCCATGACCGGGCTGCTCAAGGTAAATACCATCAAGGCCAGCGCGGCCATCCCTTTGCCGTGGATCCTCATGCTTGTCCTTTCTTTCCACTCCTACATCGAAGCCCGGAGACGAAAACCCGTCGTCCAGTCAACCATGAACTATAGAGCAGCTGCTGTATCATTGTCGCGAACGGGCAATACAGGTCTGCCCTACCGCCGAGTCTGCAGATCAGCGGAGGAGGAACGATAAAAAACTTCTTGAAGGCTTAATGCGCGCCGATCGGCTATTGCTATTTCTCTCCGGGATACTCGCCCTGGCGTCCGTCGCCTTCGCGCAATCGAGCCCGTCCGCAACCCCTCCGCCACCCACCTTTAAGGCCGGCACCACCAACGTTCTGGTCGATGTAGTGGTTACCGGCCACCATGGCAACCCGGTCGAGGGTCTATCCCAGGACAACTTCACCGTCCTCGAAAACGGTGTGTCGCAACCAATCGTCTCCTTTTCGTCTCGTCCTTCCGCAACGCCGCTTCCATCGGCGGCGCTTCCCCCGCTGCCGGCCGGCGTCTACACCAATGCGCAGGCGGTTGCCGACAACGATACGGTGGATGTTCTGTTGCTGGATGCACTTAATACGCCGGTCAATGGCCAGGTTCAGTCGTACCGGGTGATGGTTGAGTACTTGAAGACTCTGCCCGTCAATAAGCCCGTGGCCATCTTTACTCTCCACACGCAACTCCGCCAGCTGGAAGGCTTCACCACCGACCACACCGCGCTGCTCAAGGCCGTGGACGAGTTCACTCGTTCGCCGCAGAAGTCTCCCTTGTTGAAAACACCGCAAGACACCGCCACGCAAATGAAGGACGAGGATGACAGGCTGGAATTAGGCCGGATCATGCAGAAGCCGGGAGTAGGAGAAATGCTGATGCACAGCCTGCAGCAGTTCAACGCCGAGCAGGATTCGTTTAACATCAGTCTTCGCGTCCAGTACACCCTCTCCGCCTTCAATCAGCTGGCGCGCTACCTCTCTGGCATGCCGGGGCGCAAGAATGTTATGTGGCTTTCCGGCTCGTTTCCGCTGGGGGTTATGCCCAACCCCGACCTGAAAGATCCTTACCAGGCGGCGCGTGACTTTTCCGAGGCTGTCAACCATACGGCCGGCCTTCTCGCCAATGCTCGCGTCGCCGTCTACCCGATTGACGCGCGCGGCATCTTTCCGCAACCTCTGTCGCTTCCCGCCATCTCTGGCGGCGAAGGCATTGTGCGCACCCCCGATCGTGTCGATGCCGCCGAGTCCGCGGACTCCAGCCTCCACGCGGAGGAGCGGTTGACCCTGGAACAGATCGCTCATGCCACCGGCGGCGAAGCGATTTACAACACCAACGACCTCAAGGGCGCGCTCGCCGAAGTCGATCGTACCGGAGTGCACTATTACACCCTGGCGTACGTTCCGTCGGATAAATCGCAGGACAACAAACTTCGCCGCATCGAAGTGCGCGTCCACCCCGGTAACTACCATCTCTCCTATCGCCGCAGTTATTCACCCGCCCTGGCGCCTGTGCGCGACAATAGCTTCCTGGCTCTTATGCAACATGACACTCCTGATTCCACGCAGATTTTGTTTCGCTTGTCTCCCCTTCGCGGCACCGTGCAGCCGGAGACCGCTGCGCTGGCCGGCAGCAATCCTAACGTGCGGCGGCCGGTGACTCGGTATTCCATTGCCTACGACGTCGATGTGGCTCCGCTGGTGCTCAGCCCATCCGCCGACGGAGTGCTCCATGGCCAGGCCACCCTGGTCTCCATTGCCTATGACCGTGACGGTAAGGCGCTGAACTCCGTGGCCAACACGCTCAGCCTCAACGTGCCCTCCACGGAATATGCCCGCTTCGTAAAAGGGGGCATACAGTATCGCGAGCAATTGGATATACCCGCGCAAGCGGTTTGGCTTCGTGCCGGCGTCTATGACCACGTCTCCGGCCAGGTAGGCAGCCTTGAAGTGCCTTTGGGCAAACCAAAATAAGTCCCTCGGCGCACGGAATCCCAGCGGCCTGGCATTTCGTATGCAGCTCCGGGATGGCTTGATGCGCAGGATCGCGCTGCTGCAAGCCTAGCTTGCTTGCCAAGCGCTACTGTTGCGGTGGAGGTCCGCCACCCCCCGGCCCACCGCCGCCTTGCATCCGCTGCTGCATGCGTTCCTGCATTTTCTGTTGATCTGCTTCAAACTGCTTTTTCTGGTCATCGTTCAAGATGGCTTCGATCTTCTTATTAGAGTCGGCGCGAATGCTCTGCATCTTCCCCATGCGGTCTTCACGCGATAGGGATGAATCCCCGCGCAATGCCTGCATTTGCTGCTGCTGCGATGCCAGAATGGGCTTGAGTTGGGTTTGCTGATCGGCGGACAGATTGTAGCGCTTGGTCATCTCCTCCAATTGCTGCGCCGGATCCATCATCCCGCGATGGCCACCGCCCGGGCCTTGCGTTGGCGGGGGCGCAGAGGTCTCCGGAGGGAGACCGGGTTCCTGGGCAAAGACGTGAGCACCACCCGCCAGGCATACGGCCAGGACAGCGCTCTGTAAACGAAAACTGATTGGCTTCTTCATTGGAAAATTCCTCCATAGCTTGCAGTGTACGAACGCTTGACCTCTGTATAGACGAGACGCGCGAGGTATTCGATGTCAGCCCACCCAGGCCTGACTATCGCTCAGCGTTCACTAGCATGAACAGATCGGGGGACGCGCTACAGGTCCCTGGTGAAGAGGAGCTCCAGGCGGAGCCGTCGGCATAGGTAATCGCGTTCACGTCCACGGCGGTGATCGCCGTGAAGCGGCTTAACGAAAGGTCGCGGGAAGCCTGGCCCTTTCCTTTCACGTCCAATGCGACCTCAACCGTCGTTGCCAGGTCAGGCTCGGCTCCGGATAAGGGGATGTATCTCGACTGATTACTGAATCCATGAACGACGAGTTGCGCACTCACAATGGACCGCGGCTCGAGATTGATTAAGGTGAGGTGAATGCCCTGGTTCTGTTCCGAAAGCCGGACCTGACATAAGGAAGAGCCTTCCCGTTGATGGCAGGGCCCTCGGCGCTCTTTGACATGGGAAGGCCAGGTCCATGTTTTACTTGCAGGCCGACAGGACAATGGGTGCTGTCCATGTGCGAAGGAGGCGTCGCTAAGGCGAGCGTAGCCTCGGAACGCACGACGGTCGTCTTGTCCGAATGCACACGTA
>CAVTPN010000038.1:0-154872 GCA_963736535.1 uncultured Acidobacteriaceae bacterium | reverse complement strand
TCGACTCGATGAGGCTTAACACCCCTCCGCCGCTTCACCCGCCACCCCTTCCGGCAGCGACAGCCGAGTCGCTTCCCAGACGGGCCGTAAGGCTGGTGAATAGATTAAGGAACGCGCCAAAGCCGAACGCATCTACTGGGGTCTCATGAGGCTTTGGCATTGCCAGCGCTAAAGCGCGTGATCAGAGTCGAGACTCTTTCGCAGAGCGCTAAAGCGCTCTTTCCCCGCATAAATGCGGGGGGCTCCCACCATTGTCATGAGTAGACAGCAGAGCCAGGAACAGCCGCGGCACGGACAATTGAGAATCAGACTTGTCCAGATGGCTCTTTCCCCCGCATAAATGCGGGGGCTCCCACCATTGTCATGAGTCGACAGCAGAGCCAGGAACAGCCGCGGCACGGACAATTGAGAATCAGACTTGTCCAGATGGTCTCAGCAACAGCTCGAATCTGTAACGCGCGTTATACTTCCTAGGTCTCATAGTGCGCCCACCACAGGTTGTGTAGCATTCTCTTGCGGAACTATGCCCCCGACGGGAGAAATAGACGCAGCCAAACGGGGATCTCCTGCACAGTGGTGTAACCGAGCGATGGCGCTCATTCTCTGCCGGGCCCAAGACCAAAATCTCTGTAAATCGGAGCCTTCATGCCCCTCTCGAAACGTTGTATAGCGGAATTCTTTGGCACTTTCTGGCTTGTGTTCGGCGGATGTGGGAGCGCTGTGTTAGCAGCCGCCTTTCCTTCCCTGGGCATTGGCTTCGTCGGTGTAGCCTTGGCCTTCGGATTAACCCTTCTTACCATGGCATACGCCATTGGCCACGTCTCCGGATGTCACCTGAACCCCGCTGTTTCTGTCGGTTTGGTCGTGGGGAAGAGGTTCCCTGCCCGCGACCTCTTGCCCTATGTCGTCTCACAGGTTGTCGGAGCAATCGCCGGAGCTGGCGTACTCTACGTGATCGCGAGCGGAAAAGATGGTTTCAGTACCGCCGGCGGCTTCGCCTCGAACGGCTATGGGCTACACTCGCCGGGAGGATATTCCCTGCTTGCATGCCTGGTAGCGGAAGTCGTCCTTACCATGTTCTTCCTTCTGATCATCATGGGTTCCACCGATAAGCGGGTCCCCAACGGGTTTGCACCCATCGCCATCGGACTCGGGCTCACCCTGATCCACTTGATCTCCATTCCTGTGACCAACACGTCGGTGAACCCGGCTCGCTCCACAGGTCCGGCAATCTTCGTGGGCGGCTGGGCCCTGGGTCAGCTGTGGCTCTTCTGGGTAGCGCCCATTATTGGCGGCGCGTTGGGCGGTCTGGTTTACGAGTTGATCTTCAGTGAATACAAAGAGAAGGCGGTATTTGGTGCCGGGGAGCAGGATGTCGCTAAAGTCCGTTGATAACCGCTAAAACCTGGCTGCGCTACCGCAAAGACGTCACCCTGTGGAAGGCAACGCCAGGTATTGATGAATAAAGGCGATCGCCATGCTTCCCTCACCCACGCCGCTGGATACGCGCTTGATGGAATCATGGCGTACGTCGCCCGCGCAGAAAACCCCGGGCAGGCTGGTCTCCAAAGGAAACGGCTCGCGCTTCGCGTGCCAGGTCTTGAGATCGCGACCGGTGCAGATGTAGCCGCCCCCATCCCGCTCCAGTTCCGCTGGCAACCACGGTTGTGTTTGCATCGGCGCCGATCATGATAAACAGGGCATCCGCATCATAGGTGACAGACGTCTCGTTTCCGCCGGGGAGGTCGCATACGGGTCACGATTCGCTCCAGATGCTCTTCGCCCTCGACAGCAACGACCTGGGTGAAAGGAACAATCGAATATTTGCTTTCGACGCGATCTCGCCAATCAGGTATTGCGACATGGTCAGCTTCAGTCCTTCGCCGCGCACCAGCACCTTTACCTCGGCGTAGTTGGAAAAAAACATGGCCGCCTGTCCAGCGGAGTTTCCGCCGCCCACGATGAAGACCTTTTTGCCATTGACGTTGTTCGCCTCAGCACGAGACGCTCCATAGAGTACGCCGCGGCCCAGCAAACGATCGCTCCCTTCCACCTGAAGCCGGCGCCACTCCACACCGGTCGCCAGGAGAACAGCGCGCGCCGTCACAGCGTGGCCGCCATCGAGTTCCAGCGAATAGCCGCCATCGGCCGGGGTGAGCTTTTCAATGCAGCGGGTCATCGCAATCTCCGCACCAAAGCGGATCGCCTGCTTGAGCGCGCGTCCGGTCAAATCCTCGCCCGAAACACCCTCGGGAAAGCCGAGATAGTTCTCGATGCGCGACGATGTTCCCGCCTGTCCGCCTGCGGCTGAGCGCTCTACCATGAGGACATTGAGTCCTTCCGAGGCCCCGTAGACACCGGCGGCCATGCCCGCCGGGCCTGCTCCCGCGATGACCACGTCATAGTGGTCGCACTTCGGGTGGGTCTGTATCTGCAACGCGTCTGCGATCTCCCGCACGCTCGGCGTATGCAGAAAGAGCTTTCCATCGATCGCCACCGCCGGGCAACCAAAATCGGCGGGCATGCCAGCGGGAACGCGCTCCGGCTCGTGTTCACGATCGACCCACTCGTAGGGGATCCGGTTGGCGGAGAGAAAGGCGCGGATATCCTGGCAGTCGCTGTCGTATTGAGTACCCAGGATGAGCACCCGGGAAGACGGAACCGTAGCCGCATACTTCTGCACTCGCATGAGCCGGTCGTTCATGGTTTGCAGAATCATGGCGCTGGCTTCCTTTGAGTCACGGATCAAATGCTGGAGCTGCTGCCGATCGAAACGGGCGACCCTGCAAGGCGTCTCTGCTCGCAGAGAAACCAGAGCCTGTGTACCAAGTAAAATGGGCGTTTCGCCAAAGAAGTCCCCAATCTGGTATTCGTATTGGTTCAAATCTTCCTGGCGCCCCAGGACGTCTTTCGCCATCCGTAGCCGGCCCTCGAACAGGACGAAAAACCAGGGAGGCTCGCCTTCGCGTATCAGCCATTCGCCCGCGCAGAGCCGCAGGTCGGCAGCCTTTTCCGCATACCAAATCCGCTCTGTCTCTTCGAGACAGCTGAATATCTTGATTCGGTTTAGCTCGTCGCTAGTAAACATCCACCAATTCTCCCATCTCCTGTGCTTGCGCGCATGATCCCGGCTTCCCATCACATCGGGCTGGGGCGATCTGATCGAAACGACATTGGGTTGTATCAGGGCATGGCTTTGGCCGTGCCGCACAACCGCCAAAGGAGGGCTTTAGAGTTTGAGTGAGAAACCGTCGGTTTTGTTTTGTATCAGGGCACATGGTTGAGAATAGGTCGGGCTTCAGCCCCTGCGGAGTTGCTTTCCCGCCCGGTACAGAGTTTTCCGCAACCTCTTTGGCCGGTCCTTGGCCGCTGTGATACCGTCGGCTCTGGAATGTTGCCTGCACCGCAAGAAACTCGCACTTTCTTCACCTCGTTTGCAACCTGGGAGAGAAGATTCATACTGGAGTCCAATCCTCTCTGCGATCTGCTGCTGGACGTCATTCGTGAAAGTCGGGCCAGACAGCGGTTTCAAGTACACGAGTTCGTCTTCATGAGAAATCACGTTCACCTGATCCTTACACCGGCTCCACTCGTATCGCTTGAGAAAGCAATGCAGTTCATCAAGGGCGGATTTTCCTACCGTGCGAGGAGGGAGATGATCTTCCATGGTGAAATATGGCAAAAGGGTTACAACGAGCACAGGATCAGAGACGCAGACGAGTACGCAAAACATGTCGAATATCTCTGGATGAACCCTGTCAAGGCAGGGCTCGTGGAGCATCCTGAGGAGTATCCGTACTCCTCGGCGCGATTAAAAGCGGAAGTCGATCCAGCCCCGCAGCAATTCCAACCGAAACCCCGCGGCTGAAGCCGGAGGAGAAGAGCCCTACGCGAGCCGCTCGGCTTGAAAGCCGAGCTCCCCCGCATGAATGCGGGGGCTCCCACCAAACAAGTTGCGAAGTTCCTCCTGCCCTCGAAGATAAATCCAGTCAAAAGGGGCCGTCTCTCCGGACTCAGCGACTTTGATCAAATTCATTGCGGTCATCCCAACCGTTCTCCGGTGGGAGCCCCCTGCTTCAGCAGGGGGAGCGACGCTTCAGCGTCGCGGAAGGAGTCGCACTTCCATCCATCGGGCTTTAGCCCCGGCCCTTGCCCGGTGTGATAACGTCGGCTCTGGAATGTTGCCTGCACCGCAAAGAAGTCGATCCAGCTCCGTAGCAATTCCAACCAAAAGCCCGCGGCTGAAGCCGGAGGAGAAGAGTCCTACGCGAGCCGCTCGGCTTGAAAGCCGAGCTCCCCCGCATGAATGCGGGGGCTCCCACCATTGCCCTCTTTCTAAGCCCCGGTTCCAAACAAGCTGCGAAGTTCCTCGCTGCCCTCGAAGATAAATCCAGTCAAAGGGGCCATCTCTTCGGACTTAGCGACTTTGATCAAATTCATTGCGGTCATCCCAATCGTCCTCCCGGTGGGAGCCCCTGCTTCAGCAGGGGGGAGCGACGCTTCAGCGTCGCGGAAAGAGTCGCACTTCATCCATTGGGCTTTAGCCCCGGCGGGACAGCTAAGAGTCTTCGTGTAAGGCCGAACGTCAGGCCGGATTCACTTCCAGCTCCGGCTGGCGATGGCCGCTGGTGGTGGCGCCCGCGTCTGGCGGCAGTCCAAGGCTGTCGACCACGGGGCCAAGCGCCACTACCGCCATAAAGAGGAAAGCCAAGTGGAAATCGCGCAGTTGTGGAGCGGCGGCGGTGTGACCGTGCGCGTGAGCCACCAGGCGCAGCGTAATTGCGCCAATGGCGACGCCCATACCCATGCTGAGCTGCATGACAGCGCTGAGGAAGCCATTGGCTCGGCTCATTCTGCTGGGCGGAATCTCGGTATAGGCAAGCGTGGTCAAGCACGTGAACTCCATCGATCGGAGCGACCCGTGAACGAAAAGAATGCAGATGATCAGGACCGACGGAGTGGCCGGGCTAAGCGTCGCACAAAGAGCCATCGATAACGCCGTAAGGATTCCGTTCACGATGAGAATCCGGCGGAAGCCGAAGCGGCGAAGCACCTTGATGACAAATGCCTTCATGCTCAGGTCTCCGGCGAAAAGCGCCAGCAGATACAGACCCGATTGAAACGCATTCAGGCCGAAAGCGATTTGGAACATGAGCGGTAGAAGAAAAGGCACGACGGAGACAGCGATGCGAAAGGCGCTCGCTCCAAAAACCGAAAGCCGGTAGCTCTTGAGCCTCATCGACTCCAGATCAATGAGCGATGTGGCTGGATTACGGCGAGCCACCAGGATCGCGGCCACCCCACTGAGAAGGCTGAGCGCCAGCACCAGTGCGGGCAGCTGCCAAGTGGCTCCCTCTCCTCCGAGCTTCTCCATCGCGTAAACTGCGCCAGCCGAAGCAAAACCTGCGAGCAGGAAAGTAATCCAATCGAAGGCATGCTTCTCGCCCATGCGCACGTTCTCCACCCATAGCAGTGTCAGGATCAGGGCGATGATGCCCAAGGGAAGATTCAGAAAGAAGATCCAGTGCCAGCTGGCATAGGTGGTGATAAAGCCGCCCAGGGGAGGGCCCACCACCAGGGCGGTGAGACCGGGCCAGGTGATGTAAGCAATGGCCTCGGCCAGCTTGTCTTTGGGCGTGGTGCGCAGGACAATCAGGCGGCCGACCGGCACCATCATGGCTCCGCCGATGCCCTGAACGATGCGCATGAGCGTGAACTGGGTGAGCGTGTGCGACGCGCCGCAGAGCAAGGAAGAGAGGGTGAAGATCGCAATCGCCGCCGCGAAGACCGAACGTGAGCCGAAACGGTCAGCGACCCAGCCGCTGATGGGGATGAAGACGGCCAGCGTGAGCAGGTAGGCCGTCATGCCGAGGTTGAGGTGGACGGCGCTTACGCGAAAGCTGCGCGCCATTTGTGGCAGCGCGGTAGCAATGATGGTGCCGTCCAGATTTTCCATGAAGAATGCGCCCGCGATCAGGGTGGTGACGTATAGCGGCGAGCGGGTCTTCTTCATCTTTCCAGTTTATGAACGGGGCGGGCATCCGCTCCCACGGGAGCGGCGTCATCGCTGCTGCGGCCTCATCAGGATCTTGGGGTTTCTATTCCGCTCAAACCAGCTCTGCGCTCGAACGCCTGAATGAGAGAGCCAAGACTGCGCTCGGAACCAATCTCCGTACGGATCTCATCCACCAGCGGCGTTGGCGGGGGCGGAGCGCTCCGCTCCTGCACCTTGCGTGCCTCGTCGGCGGAAACTGCGATTGGGCCGGCGGGCACGAACCCGGTGAGCGCAGCGGGGGATCTGCCAACCTTGTCCGTCTGCAGTTGCCGCCGTTCCATCCGCCGCTTGGGAGGAACACGTCGTATCTGCGGTTCCGGGACCGGCTGCGGAGCAGGCGGAGCGGCCATGGCTCGACCCTGCAGGCGAGTAGCGGCGGGAGCCGCTGCTATGGCCGGCTGCTTGCGGGTCTTCACGGGGACTTTTGTCTTTGCCTTCCGCGTCGGAACATTCCTAAACTCGCTAAGCGGAGTTGCCAGGATGTCGCGGGCGCGTTGGAGGAGGTCAATTTCGGCATCAAGTTGAGCGATGATTTCTGTACGTGTCATGCAGAATCATTCTATCGCTCTCCGCAGTCTTCTGCCGATCACCGCCCCTGTGGGAATTAGTAGCTGTTGATTTGCTATTCGCAACGGATCGCAGCCATGGGCTCAATCCGTGCCGCGCGCAGCGCCGGCAACAGAGAAGCCGCGCTGGCGATGATGCTCAGCACCCCGATCGACCCGGCCAGCACCCAGGGATCACGCGGCGACGTTCCATAGAGAAAGCTCGCCAGCGCCCTCGATGCCAAAAGCGCTACGCCCAGACCCGCTCCTGCCCCGCAAGTGGCAACCAGCAGGTTCTCCCGAAAGATCATCGCCATCACTCGCGTACGCTTTGCCCCCAGAGCCATGCGAATGCCAATCTCGCTGGTGCGCCGCGCCGTCGCGTAGGCCAGGGTTCCGTAAAGCCCGATGGCCGTCACCAGCAGCGCGCACCCGGCAAAAAATAAGCCCAGCAACGCCATCATCCGTTCCGCGCTGATGGAATTGTTTACGACTTCATTCATGCTGGTCAGTACCGGCGCAGGGATGGCCGGCGCCAGCCGCGCCGCCAGGGATCGCGCGGCGGCGGCCAACGCATCCTGCGGGCCATCCACACGCACTACTGCGCTCAACGACGGCTTCTTTTGTTCATCCTGCATGATCGGCACGTATCCGGCGGGCGGCGCAGCGTCACGCATACTCCTGTACTTGGCGTCTCCGACCACGGCAACTACCTCGTAGGCGGTCCGCTCAGGATTGATTACCTGCCGGCCTAAAGCATCCTGGCCAGGAAAGATCAGTTTCGCCGCCGATTGGTTGAGGATGATCTTCAGCCCCGAGGCATTGGTATCGGCCCAACGGAATTCCCTTCCCCGATAAAGTGGTATGCGCATCGTGCTAAAGTAATCCGGCCCCACGCTGTTCATATAGATGCGTTGAGGGTCGGTGCCCGGCGCGGCGTATCGCGCATCCCAGCCGAGATGAGAGAGCGGCACGATGAACTGGAAGCTCACACTCTTCACCCCCGGTTGACGGCTAAGTCCCTCCCCCAGCTCCTGGTACTGCCGCATCAGTGCATCGCCTTCGAGCTGTTGCTTGTCCATATGGAAGGCGATGTTCACCAGGCCGCGAGCATCGAATCCAACCCCTGACCGGAACAGCCGCACCAGGCTGGTGGCCAGCAGCCCCGCTCCAACCACGAGAACGAATGCCAGAGCCACCTCCGATGCCAGCAAAACACGCGGCAGCCGTTTGCGCCGCTCATGCGACTGCCTGGGTACGCTGGCCATCCTTTAGGTGATCGTTCACGTTGCCCGCAGTGGCCTCGAGCGCGGGCACCAGCCCGATCAGCACCGCCGAGACCAACACCACCAGCGCGGCAAAACCAAACACCCTCGCATCGAGCGACGTGTCCAGCTTCACGCCGTTGTCGCCGCTCACCAGCAGCGCGGCTAGCCAACCACTCACGAACCTTGCAGCCATCAGCCCAGCGGCTGTCCCGGCGGTCGCAATCAATAAGCTCTCCGCCAGCAGTTGTTGGATCAGTCGCCGCCGCGTAGCGCCAATGGCCATTCTCGTCGCCAGCTCACGCTCCCGCGCTGCGCCGCGTGCCATCAAAAGGCTCGCCAGGTTCAGGCAAGCCAGCAAAAGAATGCCTCCGCACATCAGGAACATGGCTTCGAGCGGTTTGCGAAACATCATGCGGGCATAGCTAAAACCTCGGGAGCCGGGCTCGGCTGAAAAATGGAAATGCGCTTTCTCCTGATCCGCGATCAGAGCGGGAGCCGCAGGAGCCTGGTGCAGGATGGGACCGGAGATGGCAGCCAGCGACGCGTTGGCCTGGGCCAGGGTGACACCGGGCCGAAGGCGCGCACCTACGGTCAGCCACCATGCGTTCATACCGTCATCGATATGGTTCCTGGGCGCATCGATGATGGGATCGGCAGCAAGCGGAGCGAAGATCTGCGGCTTCTGCGTTGGGTCGGCTCCAATAAATCGCTTAGGCATCACGCCAACCACCGTGAATGGCACGTTGGCGATGACCAGCTTACGGCCAACCACATCGGGAGCGCGATCGAACCACGTCTGCCAAAAGCTTTCACTGATTACCACCGCGAGGCCAGCCGGACTGCCACCCCTGCGATCGTCTTCCGGCGTAAGGTACCGTCCCATGAGGGGCGCGATCGCGAGCGCGCGGAAGAATTGTCCGCTAACCAGGACTCCGTGAATGTTCTCGTTCGCGGATGGACCCTTAACCTGCAGCGTGTCTAGGTTGTAAGCGAAGACATCCGTAAACACCTCCCGCCTGCCTTCCAGGCTGCGAAAGAATGGGGTTGGGAAATCGTAGTCAGGCCCCGGTCCGCCGGATTCCATCCGCAGCACCACCAACTGCTCGGAGTGCGGCACGGGAAGCGGCCGCAGCAGTAGCCCATTGACCAGGGAGAAAACGGCCGTGTTCGCGCCCACGCCCAACGCCAGCGTTAGCAGAGCAACCGCCGTGAACCCCGGCGACCTTCTGAGCAGCCGCGCAGAAAAGCTCAGGTCTCGCAGAAAATTCTCCAGCGTGCGGAACTGCCACAGTTCGCGCAGCCGTTCCTGCCAGCGCGATCCCTGGCCAAAGGCCTGTCTCGCTGCAACACCCAACTCCGCTGCGGGGGTTCCCTGGCGCAAAAGTCTCTCCCGTAACATCGCCTGGTGAAATTCCAACTCTTCGGCGAGCTCGCGATCCATGCGCCGGCGGAAAAATAACGACTTCATGCGCAGTAGAAACTGGTGCAAAGCTGGGACCATACGAGGTTCCTCAAGAGGCTTGCATAACAAACGCAACTGCCGCCGATAGCCGCGCCCAGCGCTGCGATTCGGCGTTCAGGCGCTTTTTGCCTGCGGTCGTTAGTTGGTAATACTTGGCTCGGCGGTTGTTTTCTGACGCACCCCACTCGGCCCGGAGCAATCCCCGCAACTGCAGCCGATGCAGCGCCGGATAGAGTGCGCCCTCCTCCACCTTCAGCACCTGCTGCGAGGTTTGCGCTACCCACTCCGCCACCGCATAGCCGTGCAAAGGCCCACGCGCCAGCGCCTTCAGAATCAGCATCTCCAGCGTGCCCTGGATAAGATCTCCGCTGCCTTCTTCCCTAATCATCTTAGGGGAAGAGTAGGCAACTTCAAGGGTAATTGTCAAATCTATTTTTACAGAACCTTGACCACCACCACGGTCAGGTCGTCCACCTGTTTGCTGGTGCCCGCAAACGTGGAGACGGCCTCGGAGATGTGGGCGACCAGGGCGGACGCCGGCTCTGTCTCTTTGCTCCGGACAACGTCTTCTAACCGGCGAATCGAAAACTCGTCACCGGCCTCATTCTCCTGCTCGGTAACGCCATCGGTAAAAAGAGTGAGGATGTCGCCTTGATCGAGGGTAATCAAGGTATTTGAGAACTGTGCTCCGGGCAAAATCCCCATGATTGGCCCTCCCTTCTCTAACAACAGCGATTCGCCGGTTTTTGGGCGAACCAGGAGCGGCGGGTTATGGCCTCCATTGGCGTACTGCAGGGTCTTGCTGGCCTGATCGAAGCGTGCATAAAACATGGTCACGAAGGTCGCCGTGCTCGTAATCTGCTTGAACACTTCATCCAGGTCCTTGATAATCGCCGCCGGTCCGTCTAATTCCCGGGCGCGCAGGTGCAGGGCCACCGCCAGCGACGGCATCAGCAGAGATGCGGCAGCGCCGTGGCCGGAGACGTCGGCAATCACCACGTCGACCACTTCGTCGGAGATCTGAAAGAAGTCGTAGTAGTCGCCGCCCAACAGCTGCGCAGGCTGCATTGCCGCTGCAAGCTCAAGGGCAGGAAGGATGGGAGGTTTCGGCAATACCCGGCGCTGTACTTGGGAGGCCAGGATCAGATCGTGCTCGTACTCATCACGCTGTCGCCGTACCTCTGCCGCCAGGCGGGCGCGTTGCCTGGCGATGAGCGTCACCAGAAACCCTACCACCAGAAAACCAGCCAGGGCGATCACGTCACGAACCGTCCTCACCGGAACCGTATCCGATCCCCCCGCGAAGAGGTCCTGCAGAACTGTGCACCCCACGGCTAAGCCAATGGTGAGCGGTAGTGGGTTGATCAACCCGCTTAACGCAATGGGCAGCACATAAAGATAGCCAAGAGAAATATTGGGGACGACCATCCAGTCCGTATAGGCAACCGCCGCAATGGCCAGAAAGACGAGGAAGTTCAGCGAGCCCGCGATCCAATTCTCTTCTGTTTCCACATGGCGCTTATCATCGCCGCGGACTTGTTTGCTCTTCATCATGGCCATCCCTGTGGCATTCAAACCCGTCCTTGCGATGCGGTTACCCACCGTCGCGGGGTTCGCAGCGCCTTATGCCGTAGACATACTACAAGAGCAACTGCGCAGGATTGAACAGACAATATCGATTCCGCCCCACAAAGACCTCGGCGCCCAGCGGATAGACTTAGCTCAAGACAATGACGACCCTTGCACTTCTCAGCCTGATCATCACCATAGCTGCTCTCTTCGGCTGGGTCAGTTCACGTGTGCTTCGTTTGCCGGTCACCATCGGAACGATGTTGCTCACGGTCGCGGCATCCCTCATTCTCAACATCCTCAGTAGCCGCATACCCGGGCTGGATATTTGGGTTTTCGGTCTCGTCGGCCGCATCAAATTTGAGGATCTGATCCTGCACGGTATGTTGGCGTTGCTGCTCTTTGCGGGTTCCTTTCTCCTCGATCTCGTCTACCTTTCCCGTGAAAAGCTAGCGGTCAGCCTGCTCTCTCTACCGGGCACCGTTCTTTCCACCGCCGCCCTGGCGGCTTTGATGCATTACACATTGCCGCTGCTTGGGATCTCCGCTCCCTGGATAGAATGCCTTTTCTTCGGTTCATTGATCTCTCCGACCGACCCCATCGCCGTGCTGGAGATGCTTCACCGGGTCGGCGTTTCGAAAAACATACAGGCTCAACTCGCCGGGGAATCCTTATTCAACGACGGGGTCGGCGCGGTTCTTTTTCTCGCGGTGCTGGATGCCTCTCGCGGATCTGCGCCGTCCATTTATCAGATCGGCAGCCTCCTGATCCTCAAGGCAGGGGGAGGACTTCTGCTCGGTTCGGCGCTTGCCTGGATCGCCTCTCAGTTCATGCGCCGTGTGGATGCTTACCAAATCGAAATTCTACTGACGCTTGCTTTAGCCCTGGGAGGCTACTCCCTGGCTGAAACATTTCGGCTATCCGCACCGCTCGAAGCGGTTGCCGCCGGGCTTGCCCTGCGCCGCTTCAACCTCCACCGCGACCACACCGAAATTTCACACGATTCTCTCGATCACTTCTGGGGAGCGATCGATGAGGTCCAGAATGCCGTTCTCTTCGTCCTCCTGGGTCTCGAGGTTCTGGTCATTTCGTTTACCCACCTCACCCTTGCATCGGGAGCCCTGGCAATCGTCGGCGTCGCCATGGTCCGAACCATTGTCGTGGCGGCCATTCTCGGCTTGGTCCGTCTGCTTCAGCCCGGACACAAAACGTCCATTCTTACTCTCAGTTGGGGCGGCCTACGCGGCGGACTCTCCATCGCTCTTGCTCTCTCCGTTCCAGAGTCACAGGGACGGGCCTGGATACTTGCAACGACTTATTTCGTCGTCGTTTTCTCCATCGTCATTCAAGGAGGAACACTGGATCTTTTTCTAAACCGCTTTCGCGCCGGCTCAGAGTAAACCGGTCGCTACGGGTTGATAGTTTGCGGGCCCCGCGTGTGAGGAGTCAACTTGCGGACCAGGAATTCCTGAAAGAGATCGGCGACAGCTGAGCCGCCGAGGCCGATCAATGTATTTTCAAAAGTCAGCCCCGCTCCATTGCGGCTGCTCGCTGGATAGTAGAGGTTGGATATGCCAGCCGCCGCGAGGCTGCCCAGGATGCCGGAGTAGTCCGGCTGCCAGTGGCCATTATCCCCCTTGCAGATCACCGCATTGGCCATCGCGTACAAAACCCGCGACCGTATGCTGCCGGTCCCCTTGTAGAAATAGCGCGGATCCTGTTTGAGCAGCGAGGGCAGGATGGCGCCTCCGATCATGGTGCCGATAAAGCTGTCGGCATAGGAGGCGCCGTACCGCTTTGCATACCCTTTCGCACCCTGTCCGTAGCCGCTGAATTCGTTCTGCGCCTGCTGCACACCCGCAACCACCCCGCTGGCTGCGAAGGTTACCGGATCCACATTGGTCTTCCAGGCGAGTTCGAACTTCTGCTTTGGCCGCAGGGGCAGCGTGTCTTGTTGATAGCTGACGTAGAAATTGGGAATCACGCCAAACACACGCTGCGTCTCTTGGATCTTGACCTGCTCTTCTGCCAGCTCGTAATTCGTGACGCTGACCCGCACCTCGGTGGTAGCCGCAGCAATGACGAGCGAGACCTGCGGCAGCTCGAGTGCTTCCCCAGGATGAAGGATTCCCGGCACTTCCTGGGTTGCAAAACCCTCGGCCGAGACGGTGAGTCGAAAGGCGCCGGCAGGGACGCCCGCAAAAACAAAGCGCCCTTCTTTATCGGACGCTGCTTCCCGCTCCTCGGTGTGTCCTTCGCGCGCGAGTCTGACGCGGGCGGAGAGCACGAAGTTCCCATTCGGGTCTACCACCATCCCGCTGATCGTGCCCAGCGATTGACCTGGGTTCTGGCCGGCGACGTCCTGCCCAGCCAGGATTCCCATCATGGGTGCGTCGGGTAAGGCTGTGTCGACGCGCTTGATCTGTTGCGATTGCGCCGCACCATGGGTCAGAAAAGGAAGGCAGCAGAACAGGAGACAGAGCGCACTGGAGCAAAGGTCTCGCGAGGCGCGGGCCGGCAACCGGCGCCATTGGAGTCCGTTGCGTGGTGCACTTAAACCAAAAGGCGCGCTCTTTAACATCTATCTGCAGGATAGAGGCTCGCGGCTCATTCCCGAAAACTGTTGTGGGGAATGAGTTAGCAGATCAGGTGCTCTGCGATGCTACAGCCGCGCACTAGCGATGGTGCTTACCGAACCCGTGACCGCCTCCGCTCGAATGGCCGCCACCGAAGCTTTTCCCGCCGCCAAAGCTTTTTTGTGAGTGACCGCCGCCAAAGAGATGGAACCCGCCTTCGTGGGGTGGTTTGCTGGAAAACCCGGCGAAACTCTTACCTCCAAAAGCCGGGGAAGAGCGCTGCGCGAAATCGTTGCGCTGAAAGCCGGCTGCCGGGGCGCGATAGGCGGGCTGTGTCATCCCGTAGGACGTGCCTGGCCTGTTCCCGTAGAACCCGGAGCCATACCCAGAGCGGCCGTACTGCTGCGTCGTGTTGATGGCCGGCTGCATGTGGTTGTACGCCTGCTGCACCGGCCGGGCATAGCCGACTCCGGGCGTCTGATAACCCCGGCCGAAGCCTTCTCCCGGCCGGTTTCCTGCATATCCTTGGGGCGAGCGGCCCTGTCCATAAGCCGAGTTGTACCCGCCGCGAGATTGACCATAGCCACCCCCGCCGTAAAAGGCGCGCCGGCCGCCGTGCGGAAATCCCCAGTCAGCCACCGTGGTGCTATGAGAAAAGTAGTTCGATTGATGGAAGAGCACCGCCTGGGTCAGCCAACTCAGGCCCCAGCCTATAAAGCCAAAAGGGGTGCGGTTGAAGGCTGTCATCAGGATGCCCAGTCCAAACGATACCGGCGATGCGCCGAAGGACGCACCGACAGCCGCGCCTACAAATGATCCGATTGCCCCCAGCAGGGAGAACCCGGGATAGGGTGAGATGGGCTGTCCGTAGACGCCCCAGGGGTTGTATGCCGGCACATACACCACCTGCGGATTCGCCGGGGCCACTTCGATATTGCCCTGGTCGTAGCTCACGGTTTCCTGAGGGGTGTTTTGCAGGTTGCCGGCCGCCTGCGCGCGTTGGCGCATTATTTGCACCGCTTGCAAAATGTCCTGCGGTTGGTTGTAGTACGCGTTGCCCAGATCCGTGGTCCAACGCATGTTCCGGTCCATCTCTGCCAATACCTGGGGAAACGCGGTCAACGCCTTCACGCTCGGGTCCCAGTTCTGGGCGTCAGCTCCAGCGGCAATCTGCTCCGAGGGCGCGTAGCCCTGCGCCTGCCGCCAACGGTCGGCGTCCGCCAACTGGGCCGGGTAGGTGGACGCGGTCAACACCTGGGCGATGAGCGGGTCAGGATAGAGTGCGATCGGCGCCACCAGCTGCTCCAATTGCTGGGCATTCAGAGGCTGCGGCTGCATCTGTGACTGGCTATAAGCCGGATAAGCCTGTGGTTGCGGGTAGGGTTGCTGCTGGGGGTAAGGCTGGGGATAGGCCTGCTGCTGGGGATAAGCCTGCTGAGGGTAGGGTTGCTGCTGGGGGTAAGCCTGTGGTGGGTAGGGCTGCTGTGGTGGGTAGGCTTGCTGTTGCGCGTAGGGCTGCTGTCCATAGGCTGCTTGCTGGGCATATTGCCCGTTGTAGGGATAGCTCTGCTGCGCCAACAGCTCTATCGGTTCAAGCGGTAAAAGCATCACCGCCAGTGACAGCGCAACCACGCGTCGGACGTGAATTCGCAGATTCATTTTTCGTCTCAATCCCCCATACCAGCCCCAGGGCGGCGCCCATCTTCGAACCAATTACTCATGTTGACCCGAACCTCCGCGGTTAGTTCTGTGGTCACGAGCGGCTCGCGAGCGGAAAGAGAACTCCTTCATAATAGTGGCAGGCAGGAAAATGACAAACCTCACCCAGCTCAGCCCCGATGACATCGCCACAAACAGCCGGCAACTCCAGTCCCGCTATGACGTCTTCAAAGCCAGAGGCCTCAAGCTCGACCTGACGAGAGGAAAACCGTCTCCGGCACAACTCGACCTTAGCTCCGCGCTGTTATCGCTCCCTGGCGCCAAGGACTACCTTGCCGAGGACGCAACCGATTGCCGCAACTACGGCGGCCTCCAGGGTCTGGCGGAGGTCCGCAGACTATTTTCCGGATTGATGGGAGCAGCCCCTGAGCAGGTGGTGGCCAGCAATAACTCCAGCCTCGCGCTGATGCATGACACGATCGTGTACGCGCTCCTCAAAGGGACCTGCGACAGCTCCGCCCCCTGGTCCGCGCAGGGCGAGATCTCATTTCTGTGCCCTGTTCCCGGCTATGACCGGCATTTCAAAATCTGCCAGGATTACGGCATCCGGATGATCCCGGTGGCGCTTCGCGAAGATGGCCCGGACATGGAGGAAGTGGAGCGGCTGGTGGCCGAGGACGCCTCCATCAAGGGTATCTGGTGTGTTCCCAAGTACAGCAACCCGACGGGAACTGTCTACGCGGATGCGACCGTCGAGCGCCTGGCAGCGATGAAGACCGCGGCGCCGGACTTTCGCCTGTATTGGGACAATGCCTACGCCGTCCATCACCTGACCAGCGAACGCATCGAGATCGCCAATATCCTGGAACTGTGTACCCGTCACGGCCATCCGAACCGTGCGTTTGTCTTCGCTTCTACTTCGAAGATCACCCTTCCCGGAGCCGGACTGGCCCTCTTTGCCGCCTCGAAAGATAACGTGAAGTGGCTGCTGGCAAGACTGACCCCGCGGACCATTGGCCCGGACAAGATCAACCAGTTGCGTCACGTTCGCTTTCTCAAGAACCCGGCGGCCATTCCGCAATTGATGAACCAGCACAAAGCCCTGATCGCGCCCAAATTCCAGAAGGTGCTGGACGTCTTTGACCAGCACCTGGCGAACATTCCTGGCGTGACCTGGACCCGTCCTAAGGGTGGCTACTTCATCAGCCTTGAGGTGCCAAAGGGTTGCGCGGCGCGGGTCGTCGCTCTGGCCAAAGAAGCAGGCGTCGTCCTCACGCCCGCGGAGCAACGCATCCCTACGGGAAAGATCCCGACGACCGCACCATCCGTATCGCCCCGACCTTCCCCGAATTAACGGAAGTCGCCCAGGCCGCGGAAGGCGTCGCGATCTGCGTCTTGCTCGCCGTCGCGGAGAAGCTTCCCGCCATCCCGAAAGGATAGATGACAGCAGGTCCCTACTACGCTTCGCTTCGGTCCTACAAACGAGTGGGGGAGGCATGGTAGCCCACTCAAGCCAAAGTACGGCTTGAATGGGGCACCCAAAGCTTTTGTTGCCGGTGTAATTGCTCCCTTGACTTGCCACAGGCAAGTCCGCTCCTCGGGATGACAACTTGGCTTGGAGGCAAGAACTCCGGTTCCCAAACAGAATTGTCATCCGACCGAAGCGTACCCGGATTTCCTGTACGCGGCACCAAACAGGTCCGCGTGTGCGGCTTTCATCAAGGAAAGCCGCATGAAGTCCGCCAACGCAGGCAAGCTCGACAGGAAATCCGGGGGAAGCCCACCATAGCTTTTTGCGATGTTGACCAACAGGTTTGAGGCGGGACTAGAAAAAGCAATCGAAAAATACCATTTTCGGCCCAGGTACGCCTTGGCGAACCTGGGGCACCCGTCCTGCTCCGACTGGGTCCAGCTACAACATTTAAGGCGACATGTGCGGCTTTCTCAGGTCCCCAGCTCAAGATCGTCGAACCGTCGCCACTTGTAGAACGCCACGGAGACGATCCAGCTGACCGCGAACAGGCCGACAATCAAATACCCCAGCGTCCCGAAGTTCTCATTCAGCCGGCTCACCGCGCCCCAAAACGTTCCCTTGAAGTGGAAGCGCCCCCCGATGAGCCCCAGCACCTCGATCCCGCCAACCGCCACAGCCACTACCACCGACACGCAAGTGATTGTCATGTTGTAGTAGAGCTTGCGAATCGGCTTGACGAACGCCCATCCATACGCGCCCAGCATCAGGATGTTATCGGTGGTGTCGATCAAACACATTCCCGCTGCAAAAAGCGTGGGAAATATCAGGATCGACCAGAGCGGGAGCCCCTTGGTCGCTTCGGCAGCGGAAATGCCCAAAACGCCAATCTCGGTAGCCGTATCGAATCCGAGACCAAAGAGCACTCCCAATGGATACATGTGCCAGCTGCGCGTGATCATCCGGAACATCGGGCGAAACAGGCGCCCCATCAGCCCTCGATTTCCGAGCAGCAAATCAAGATCTTCCTCAACGTACGGATGGCCGTTGCGAACCTTGATAAACGTCCGGTAAATGGATTGCAGTACGACGATGTTCACGGCCGCAATCCCAAACAGAAAGACGGTCGACAGCAGAGTGCCGACGACTCCTCCGATTTCCCGGACTGCATCCATGCGATGCTGCAACGCCAGTGCAGTCCAGGCGATCGCGATCGAGCCCAACAGGACGATGGTGGAATGTCCCAGGGAAAACATGAAGCCGACTGCGACCGGCCGCTTGCCTTCCTGCATCAGCTTGCGGGTCACATTATCGATAGCGGCAATATGGTCGGCATCCACCGCATGGCGAAGGCCAAAACTGTAAGCGAGAAACGCGGTGCCTAACAACACCGGGAAATGACGGAAGGCGAGGACAGCCCACAACCAGGCCGCCGCATTGAACACCAGCAGGACCCCATAAATCCCAAACACCTTGCTGCGCGTATTGCCGGCCGCATCATCAAAGAGCGTCCGCAGCGCCGGTCGCGTCGCGTCCATCTTTACTTGAGTGTCAACTTCGACGGCCATCAGTCCCCCGCCCGCTGGTAGCACGAATCTAATAAATGTATTACTCTTTCGAATGCCGCCCTTGCAACATCCATTTATGCGGCCGGCGTCGTACTCCCAGTAGCACGATTTTCAAAGGCATCATACCACCGTACCCCTTCCCTGGAGACCACGAAAGGCTAGCGCTCTGATGATGAATCGTAGGTGTTGGTCTCTCCTGACGATTCTGTTCATCGCGCTAGCGGCCTTTGCCGACGACCTCTCGTTTTCCGGGCACGTGGTCGACTCACATGGAAAGCCCATAGCCGGAGCAAGGGTTCAGCTGGTCCAGGGAAAACGTAGCCGGCAGAGCTTAACCGATGCCCAGGGGCGGTTCGAGCTTAAGCTGAATGCTGCCGGGACGTACGACCTCACCGTCACTGCCGCAACCTTTCAGCCGCTTGCAAAATCGCTCCAGGTGGTTGCTTCAGGCAGCAACGCCGATCTTCAACTCACACCCCTCCTAACCCGCACCGATTCTGTCATCGTGACGGCGGATGTGAATGTATTGGATGTGCTATCGCCCGATCCTGCGGAGAGAGTCTACGTTCGCCAGGACCTGCTCGACGCCAACCCTGGCCGCCCGGGCGCTCCCGTCTCCATTCCCGGGTATCCCATAGAAACGGCTTCCAGCGGAATCAAGGCCCCACAGTACTTTGCCCCAGGAGTAGCGGGCGATCACGGAGAACCCATCGCCCAGTACATCGCTGTGGGTACTTACCTGGTGCCGAACAACTTATCGGCGAACGCCCACGGCAACGGCTACGCTGATCCAAACATCCTGATTCCCCAGATCTTGGAGAGCGTCGAGGTCGATGGAGGAGCCTTCGACGTTCGCCTGGGAAATCATTCCGTGAATCTGGCAGCGATGTATGGACTTCGGCCACAGCTTCATCCGTTCATCACCCTAACCGGAGACTATCGAGATATCGATGCTGTTTTGGGGCTGAGCCCGACACCACTGTCGTATGTGGCCCTCGAAGCCTCCTATGGGAACGGGTTCCTAAAGAGGCTGGAACACAGGCAACAATACAAATTCAACGGCCAACGCATCTTCCACCTCGGCCAGCACCAACTTACTTTGATGGGAATCGGCTATTACGGGTTCTCTTACATTCCGGGGCTGGTTCCGATATTTGCCCCGAATGCCGACGATGCTGATTTTCCTAATGTGGGAGACACGGTTGATCCGCGGCAAAAGGATCAGACGCACACCTCGATCGAGGCTTTAAACGACGTTTGGCAACTGACGGCGAGCCAGCAACTTCAAATCTCGGGCTTTTTTCGGACTTACAATCTCACCCTCTACTCAGAGTTTGGCCAGGGTCTCATTCGGCAAAGCGAGTTTCGGACTGTTGTCGGACAAAGCACAAACTACGTGAACAAATTGACCGAGACCCTGTCGCTGTTGGCGGGGCTGGATTACGAACGCGAGGCGCCGCGCCGGGACAATCTTGACCATTACGATTTTTACACTCCCGGGGATTTCTCGTATGGCCCCTTCACCAAAGTGGACTCGAACAACGTGACCATCACTCCTGTCAGCCCGTACATTGCTGGATCCGGTGCGTTGAGCCATTACTTCCGCTATTACGCCGGCTGGCGCCACGATCAAATCGATGTCAACAACGAAGATTTGATCAACCCGGAGAACTCTTTTCAGAAGTGGGTGGGCGTGAACTCGCCCAAGGCAACCATTTCCTTCCTTCCTAAGGAATCCTGGCTGCTACCCCTGGTCTCGGCCAGCTTCGGGCAGGCGTTCTTCACCGAGGATCCCCGCATTGGAACCGGAAATGTCGTCGGAACGCCGGTAGCCACGGCACATTCCTATCAACTGGTGATGAGCAAAACCATCGACAAGGCCGATCTAAAAGTAACGTTGGGCCACGTCACCACAAGCGAGGAACTGGGAAAGATCGACCCCGACACTGGCTTGCAGGAAAACCAGGGCCCAGGACGCCTGAAATTCCTGACCGCCGCGGTACGGCGCAACTTCAGTCAAGGTTCCATTCTGGCAACCTTCTCCAAAGCCGACGCCCGTGATATCGACTCCGGAGAGCCGACGCCTGAAGCCCCCAGAACCATCTTCGATCTGCTGGGAAACATGCAAAAGTTGCCGTTCCGGCTGCAAGCGCGCGGGGAATTCGAATACGTTGGCAGAAAGCCGCTGGGCACGGGGTGCGCGCCCGACTTGAACGCCCAGTGTGTCGGCACGTCCGTCAAAGAGTTTCGCGCAGCAGTGGTACGTCCCTTCCTGAACAGCCGCCTCGATGTGGGGGTGAATATGCTGGTTGCGAGTGGGTATACGGGCCAGACCATTGAGAATTTTTATCCGTCGGATATTGAGGAAGTGGTCGGGGTCCGAATTCCCTCTTATGCGAGCATCAACCTCACGTATAAGTTCGGTCGAAGCGTTGGCCCATAAGGCCCTCTGCCCTCAATGCTTGTGCTTGAGCTCTTTGCCCGAGTTGGTCAGCACGAGTTTGCCTAGTTCTACTCCGCGCAGGGCCAACATACGATCTGCGACCTCCTGCAGCTCCTTGCTTCTGCCCTTCATGATGATCACTTCCAGGCAGTAGTGGTGATCAAGATGGACGTGCGTTGCGGCCAGCACCATGGCGCCTGCGGAATGCTGCGTCTCGGTCAACTTCTCCGAGAGATTGGGAACGTGGTGGTCGTAGACCAGCGTCAGGGTGCCCACGACAGGCTTGTTGGAGTCAACCGTCTCGGAGAGAAGCGCCTCGCGGATAAGATCGCGGAACGCCTCGGATCGGTTTTTGTAACCGCGCTTGGCGATCAAGCGGTCAAACTCCTGCAAGAGTCCCTCTTCGAGCGAAACCCCGGTCCTGGCCAATTCTGACATTGTGCTTCTCCGTCCTGATTGTAGTGCCCCAAAACAGGGTGCCCCATATCTGCCGAGGAACCCCGGGGCACTACACCGGTGACGCCTCTTCGCCCTCGGCGTGCCACTACCCCTTCGTCGCAGCAAGATCGTCGTCTTTGGTCTCCCGGATCGAAAGCAATCCCAGCAACGTCAGCAGTGCGGATGCGGAGAGGTAGTACCCCACATATTGCAGTCCATAGGTCTTGGCCAGCCAGGTGGCGATGTACGGCGCCAGCGAAGCGCCCAGGATGCCGGCGAAGCTGAACGCCAACGAGCTGCCTGTGTAACGCACCGGCGTCGGAAACAGCTCGGAAATCACCGTACCCAGTGGCCCGTAGGTGAGGCCCATCAACGTGAGACCCAACGCCATCATCAGCACCACCCCCAGGGTGCCGGCAACGAACATCGGAGCCAGCACCAGGCCGAAGATTCCGATCGATACCGTGACCCACAACATCACCCGCCGGCGGCCTCGCTCCGCCAACACCGCGGAAACGGGAATGAACAGGGCGAAGAAACAAATGCCGAATAACTGAATCAGGAGAAACTTCGCCCGGCTGTATCCCAGGGCGGTGGTGCCCCACGACAGCGCGAAGACCGTCATCAGGTAAAACAGAACAAACGTCGCCAGGCTCACCAGGATGCCCGCGACCAGGGCCCTGGTGTAATCGCGAAAAACCGCCAGCATGGGCAACTTCACCTGCTCGCCCCGATGCAGGGCCTCGCGAAAGACGGGCGTCTCGGTAATCGTCAGCCGCACATAGAGGCCGAGAAAAACCAGCACCGCACTGGCCAGGAAAGGAAGCCGCCAACCGAACGCGAAGAACTGCTTGTCGGTAAGCCATCGCGAGAGCAGCAGGAAGGTGCTACCGGAGAGCAGGAAACCAGCCGGCGCGCCCAGCTGTGGAAACATGCCGTACCACGCGCGCTTGTTTGGCGGCGCATTCTCAATCGCCAACAGTACCGCGCCTCCCCATTCGCCTCCGAGACCCAGCCCCTGGCCGAAGCGGCACAGCGCCAGCAGCAACGGCGCGGCAAAGCCGATGGCTTTGTAGGTTGGGAGCGCTCCAATGGCGACTGTCGATATCCCCATGGTCGAAAGTGCGATGACCAGCGTGGTCTTGCGACCAATGCGATCGCCAAAGTGGCCGAAGAGCGCAGAGCCAACCGGCCGGGCCAGAAACGCAATGCCAAAGGTAGCCAGCGATTCGAGCGTGGCCGACGCCGGGTCGGACGAGGGAAAAAATAATTTGGGAAAAACCAGTACTGCTGCGGTGGCGTAGATGTAGAAATCGAAGAACTCAATCGTGGTGCCGATCAAGCTGGCGAATAGCACCTGGCGCGGTGTATTGACAGCCATGCCTGTCCTGGGGTTCGTCGTGCTCATCAAATCTCCGCTTCTTATATGATTCTCTTTGGCGATATTTACAGTTGAATACTATCGTGGAGGAGCGTTCGCATGAGCCAAACCCAGGCCATCTCTGCCGCAGCCGCTGGAACCATTACCCTCGGTGGCGATCTCACCGTCAACCGCCTGGGCTATGGAGCCATGCGCATCACCGGCAAAGGCATATGGGGACCTCCCGCCGATAAGCCTGCGGCCCTGGCCACGCTGCGGCGCGCGGTGGAATTGGGCGTCAACTTCATCGATACCGCGGACTCCTATGGACCGAATGTCTCTGAAGAGCTGATCGCCGAGGCTCTCTACCCCTATCCAGCCGGCCTGGTGATCACCACCAAGGGCGGGTGGGAGCGCAGCGGCCCTGCCCAGTGGCTGCACAACGCCAGCCCCCAGCACCTTACCGCAGCAGTGGAAGGCAGTCTCCGGCGCTTGCGTCTCGATCGCATTGATATCTACCAGCTCCACATTCCCGATCCGGCAGTTTCCTACGATGCCTCCATGGAAACACTGGCTGCGCTGCGTGCACAGGGCAAGATTCGCCACGTCGCTCTCTCCAACGTCACCCAGGAGCACGTTGAGCGCGGCCGCAAAATCGTCCCCATCGTCTCCGTGCAGAATCGCTACAGCTTCGCCGACCGCGAATGGGATTACGTGGTCAAGTATTGCGAGCAGAACGGCATCGCCTTCCTGCCCTGGGCTCCGCTGGGGCAAAACCGCAAAGCGCTGGACGTATTAGAGAAGGTTGCCAAGGAAGTCAGCGCCACCACCCTGCAGACGGCGCTTGCCTGGCTGCTCAAGCGGTCCAAAATCATTTTGCCGATTCCCGGAACCTCCTCCCCGGCCCACGTCGAGCAGAACATAGCCGCAGCCGGATTGGAACTACCCGACGCCGCCTTTAAAGAGCTGTCCAACGTGACTCCGCCGCCGGTAAGTTATCGCGTGAGCTCACTTCCTTCGTCTTGATCAGGAGCGGCGACATGAAGACTTATCGGATCGCTACCGTGCCGGGCGACGGAATTGGCAAGGAAGTTGTGCCCGCTGGACGGCAGGTTCTGGAAGCGCTTGCCGGCGAGCGATTTTCGCTTCGAATTCGAAAACTTTGACTGGGGCGGGGACTATTTCCGCCAACATGGGGAGATGATGCCGGAGAGCGGACTCGCTGCTCTGCGCACCAAGGACGCCATTCTCTTCGGCTCCGCCGGCGATCCGCATATCCCCGATCACATCACGTTGTGGGGTCTGCGGCTCAAGATCTGCCAGGGCCTCGATCAATACGCCAACGTTCGCCCCACGCGCATTCTTCCCGGCATCGACGCGCCGCTCAAGCGCTGCAAAACGGAAGACCTCAACTGGGTCATTGTGCGCGAGAACACTGAGGGCGAGTACTCGGGCGTGGGTGGCCGGGCGCATCAAGGGCATCCTCTGGAGGTAGCCACGGATTTGTCTTTGATGACCCGGGCAGGAGTCGAGCGCATCCATCGTTTCGCTTTTCGCCTCGCCCAATCCCGTCCCCGCAAGCTGTTAACCGTGATTACAAAAAGCAACGCGCAACGCCACGCCATGGTGATGTGGGACGAGATCGCGGTCCAAATTGCCAGGGAATTTCCTGACGTTACCTGGGACAAAGAACTGGTCGATGCGGCGACCGCGCGCATGGTCAATCGTCCGGCTTCGCTCGATACCATCGTAGCTACCAATTTGCATGCCGACATACTGAGTGATCTGGCTGCCGCCTTAGCCGGCAGCCTGGGCATTGCGCCCACGGCCAACATCAACCCCGAACGTTTGTATCCATCCATGTTCGAACCGATCCATGGTTCGGCCTTCGACATCATGGGCAAGGGCTGGGCTAATCCGGTGGGCACCTTCTGGTCGGTCGTGCTGCTGCTGGAACACCTGGGTGAGACCGAGGCTGCGGGGCGGGTCATGAACGCCATCGAACACGTGACGGCGAACCCTTCGCTGCACACCCGTGACCTCGGCGGCACGGCTACGACGGCGCAGGTAACCGAAGCCGTGTGCGCCCAGGTCGCTGCCGCTGCGGATATCTCACTCGCGATAGAAGCGCAGAGGTTGTGAAGGGCCTTGTGCCCATCAAGCCATCATAACTTGAATGGGCCACCCTCAAAAGTGGCGGCGGGGTAAGTTTGGCTTAAGCGCTCTAGCTGGCTCTCCGTTTAAATACTTTCTTGCGCCCTCGAAACTAGTCGCTCTTCAAACGAAGATCGCGCCGCTCAAAAATCGCCGTTCCGGCGCCGAACAGAAGTGCTGCCCCCACGATAATCAGCAGAAAGCCGGCCGGATGATGCGAGAGGCGCGCCGCCTCAACCATGTCTCCCTGGGTCAAGGTGAAGAGCAGCCGCGCTGGAGCGAAGCCAGGCCACAGATAGCCCAGGAAACCTAGCAAGGCGAGCAGCGCCAAAGAGGCGGTGGACGCCAGCATCGTTGGCAGCCAGGTAGCGAAAAAGAGAGCTGCGGCCGCGGTCCACAAGCCCAGGACGAGTTGTGCCAGAGCCAGGATGAGCAGCAGAGTCGGTGGCCGATCGATGGCCGCAAAGAGAGCAAACCCACTGATCACAAAACTGACTACGTAGAGCGCCAGCGGCAGCCAGGCTGCGCTGGCCAGGGCAAAGAAATATTGCCGCCGGCTCACAGCACGCGACAGCACGCTGGCGATGCGGCGCGAGCGCTGCTCATTGCCCAACAAAGCGCCCCCGGTAAAGGCCACCAGCCCCAATCCGTAGAGACACTCCTGGTGCAGGATGGAGAGTACATCGCCGGTCTCCGGCTTGTCTGCGGGCACCAGCAGAATGGCCGCCATGCCAAACGGCCAGAGCATCAGAAACAGATAGATCCAGCGATTCTGATACAGCAGGCGGCGCGTGATCTGCCAGATCTTCGAGGTCTTCATGAATGGGAGCTCTCACCTACAGCCGGGTCTTGCGCTACGCTGGCGCCGCTCCATTCCAGAAATAGGTCCTCCAGCCGGCGGCGTAGCGGCGCAAGGCTTATGATCTCGCCTCCCGCATGCCAGACTCCCTCGATCACGCGCCGCTGGTCCTGTACAGGAACCGATATGCGGATCGAAGCAGGATTGACACCGGCAGTCGCTGCTGCAGGGTGGATGCGGCTAAGCTCCGCCAGAGAAATACCGCGCAACTCAATCTCCACTCGATCGGACTCGCTCTGAAAATCCTTGAGCGATCCCAAACGAACCAGGCGGCCCTGGTTGAGAAAGGCGATCCGGTCGCAGATATGTTCCACCTCGGTCAGCTGGTGGGAGCTGAAGAAAATGCTCTTGCCGGCATGACGCGCGTTGCGCAGCAGCTCCCTTACTTGAAGCACCCCTGCCGGATCCAGCGCCGCCGCAGGCTCATCCAGAATCAACAATTCCGGATCATTGACCAAGGCCTGGGCAAGCGCCAGGCGCTGTTGCATTCCCCGCGAATACTGCCGCGCATCCTTTCGCTCATTGGACAAGCCAACCGTACCGAGAAGATCACGAATGTCTTTCGCCAGCCGGGGATCATTCACTCCGTTGAGCCGCGCCGCCAATTCGACACTGCGGAAGCCGCTCTCGGAAAAGAACACGGGGACATCCGGCACGAAGCCCAGCCGCGCCCGCGCCTGCGCATCGCCGAAGGGCCTGCCCAGGAGCGATCCACTTCCCGAAGTGGGCTGAAGGAAGCCGAGCGCGAGATGGATGGCCGTTGTCTTCCCCGCTCCATTCGGGCCCAGGAAGCCGAGGATTTCTCCATCCTCCAAACTCAGTGTCAAAGGATGCAGCGCAGTCTGCTTGCCGAACTGCTTCGAGATTGCCGAGAAAGTCAGGCGATGGGCCATGTCAGGTCGAGCGTAACAGAAAGAATCAGAGAGTACTGATCTCTCCTGCTTAGAAGCAGAAAGAGATCAGGGATCACCTGATCTCACCTACTTCCAGATCGGGTTCTCGGTGTGCTGCCGTTTTTTAGTATTGGACCTTGACGAAAATGATGACCAGCGTGAACAGGGAGAGTGACTCCATAAACGCGAGGCCGAGGGTAAGCAGCAGCAGGATGCCGGCACGTGCTCCAGGATTGCGAGCCAGCGCTTCGGTAGCCGAAGCAGTTGCCCGGCCCTGGCCGAGGCCGCACAGCCCGGCCGCGATGCCCATGCCGACACCCGCTGCGATGGCTACGAGTCCATGCCCGGGAGTCGACGCACCACCCGCTGTTTGAGCGAACGCCGGAACCGCCAGGAACAGGGCGGACAGCGTCATGAATAGATATTGCAGTTTGCGCATTGTTTCTCCTTGCTTCCGTAAGAATTGCCGCCAGTGGGTGGTTGAGGCTCACCGTGCTGGCCCCCTCACGCTTGCGGCCTTCGCGCCGGAGTGGAAGCATAGCCCTCCGGCACGACAACCTCGTCCAATGATCTAGTGGTCGTGCGCTACTGCCTGGGAAACGTAAATCATGGTCAGCAGCATGAAAATGTAAGCCTGGATCAGCGCCACCCCCAGGTGCAGTCCCATAAATACGAGCGGGATGCCTATGGGGACGAGGGAGAAGAAAACCAGCGTGACCATCTCCCCGGCAAACATGTTGGCGTAAAGACGGACAGTGAGCGAGAGAACGCGCGCTAAATGCGAGATCAACTCAATCGGCAGCATCATCCATGAGATCCACCAGATCGGCCCCAGGAAATGCTTCAGGTAGCCGATGACGCCCTGCTCGCGGAGTCCGTAGTAGTGGTAGTAGCAAAAGCACAGCAGCGCGACACCCAGCGGAACGGTCACCACCGAGGTTGGCGCAATCAGGCCAGGAACCATGCCGAGCAGGTTGGAGAGCAGCACGAACATCAGCACGCAGGTGGTGAACATGACGTAGCGCTGGGCGCCCGGCCCGATGATCGAATCCGCCTGCCCGGATACAAAGCCATGAAGCATCTCCGCCAGCTGCTGAATGGGGCCTGGATTTTCAACGTTGAGCGAAATGCGCACCAGCAAGAAAAAGATCAAAAGCAGGCCAAGCACCAGGATCTCCATGGCGAATGTCTCGGTGATCGGAGCCTGTGGATCGTAGGGCTGCACGTGGACCGCGTGCAGAACCTGGGTGGCCAGATTCCCAAAGTACTTGTTTAACGTATCCGTGATGAGGCTATGTTCATGCATACGAGTAGTTCGTGCTCGGGCTCTCCAGTTTCAAAATCAGTTGGGGTTCTACGCGGACCAGTCGCGCAGCAGGCGAAGCGCTTCGATGGATAGGGCCACCAGTGCCAGGGCAAGGCCGATCAACAGAGCGGCCACCTTCCCATCCAAACTCCTCAGGCTAACATAAAGCACCCCGGCAGCGGCGACGATCCGGATAAAAAACCAGAACAGAACACCCCCCAGGGGCCTGGGTTTGCTCCCGCTGCCCATATCCAGGCGCTCGAGTACCGCGGTCATCAATTGGCGCCACTCCAGAATGCCCGTGGCGGCGATAGCGCCACCCACCAGGAACATCAGCACGGAGCGCCAGCCCCACGCGATCCAAATCACGGGGATACCAATTGCGATCGCGATGGCGACGCTGCGCAGCGCGCGGTTCAGCACCAATCGCAGATCCTGATCGCTGAATTCCATCATTCCTTAGTCTGGGACAGAACCACGCGGAAGATCTGCACAAATCCTGCCACCGCGCCGGCGATCAGGCCCAGAATGTTGATCCAGTGCTGATGTAACCAGCGATCCAGGGCCAGGCCGATGGCCCACCCAATCACCACCGCGGCCGGCAACAATAAGGCCAGCTGGATAAGACTTTCGACGCGCACCAAAGACTGCAGGGGGCTGTCCTTGGATGGGGACTTCGCCGGGGGCGACGGGTCTGGCTGATCGGATGGCATCGGTATCGGTGCTAGTTATACACCACGGAGGCCGTCGCCGGTCTCGAAGGCGCTGGACTCGACAGGCTGCGGAAAACCGTGAGAACCCACCCACGAGCTCAGCCTTATAGGCTCTGGTTCCCCCACAAAGGACGGATGCCCCTATCTCGCTCGTTTTTCGCGAGATGTGGGATGCCACCGATGTTGACCGCTAAGTGCATCGGTTGAATCGAGAGTCAGAGGAAAAGAGCAGTGGAATCCCACATCTCGCGAAAAACGAGCGAGATATGGGGCACCCGTCCTTTGTGAGGGAACCAGGAGCAGGCTCCTATGTACGCAAACGTTATACTGACTTTTTCGTCCCGAGGCCTTCCCATTGTTTGAGTCAGAATTCGAGAGCAATCTTTTCGCGCTGCGCAAAGACAAGCTGCGCCAGATTGCCGCGCTCGGCCAGCAGACCTACCCCAACCACTTTGCCGCCTCCCACACGCTGGCGGAAGTGCGGCGGCAGTTCAGCGAGATCTCCCCGGAAGTGCTGGACGCCCAGCGGACCGTGGTCACGGTCGCCGGACGCATTATGGCCATCCGCGCCCAAGGCAAAGCCGGCTTTGCCCAGCTGCAACAGGGGGGCGAACGGCTGCAAATTTATGTCCGCCTCGATGCCGTGGGCGAGCAGGGCTTTCAGCTCTACAAGCTGCTGGATCTGGGGGACCACATCGGCGTCTCCGGCTACGTCTTCCGCACCCGCACCGGTGAGCTCACCATCCATGTGGAAACCATCACTTTCTTAGCCAAAGCGATGCTGGCTTTGCCGGAGAAGTATCACGGCCTGGCCGATGTGGAACTCCGCTACCGCCAGCGCTACGTCGATCTCTTCATGAACACCGATGTGCGTGCGGTCTTCGTCAAGCGAGCCCAGGTGCTCAAGGCAATCCGTCGCTTTTTCGACGCCCGCGGATATATCGAAGTGGAGACACCGATGATGCAGCCGATCGCCGGGGGAGCCACGGCCAGGCCTTTTCGCACCCACCATAACGCGCTGGACCTAGATCTATTTCTGCGTATCGCGCCTGAGCTCTATCTCAAGCGCCTGGTAGTCGGCGGCCTCGACCGGGTTTACGAGATCAACCGCAACTTTCGCAACGAAGGCATCTCCACCCAGCACAATCCCGAGTTCACTATGCTGGAGTTTTATCAGGCCTACGCCAACTATCACGACCTGATGCAGCTAAGCGAAGAGCTCGTCACCCAGGTGGCCCTCGAAGTAAACGGAACTACCATGACTACCTTCGGCGGCCACGAGATCGACCTGTCCAAGTGGCGCCGCTTCTCCATGCGCGAAGCCATCCTCGAGTTCTGGCCGGAGGCGGCGGGAGCCAAACCCGCGCTCGAAGACTTTGGGAGTGGCGCCAAAGTGGACCAGATGGTGGAGAGAGTCCGGGCGGCCGGTATCTCGCTCGACTTTCAACCCGGTCAGCCTGCGGGAAAGACCATCGCGGGCATCTTTGAAGCCGTCGCCGAGGACCACCTGATTCAGCCAACCATCATCTACGACTTCCCGGTCGCGGTCTCTCCGCTGTCCAAAAACAAGCCGGACGAGCCGGACTGGGTGGAGCGCTTCGAGTTCTACGTGGGGGGCTTCGAGCTGGGCAACGCCTTTAGCGAGTTAAACGATCCGGAGGAACAGCGCAGGCGCTTCGAGCAGCAGCTGGCGGAGCGGGAGCGGGGCGATATCGAGGCCCATGTAATGGATGAAGACTACGTCCGCGCCCTGGCCTACGGGCTGCCGCCAACGGCGGGCGAGGGCATCGGCATTGACCGGCTGACCATGGTGCTCACCGGGTCTAAATCGATCCGCGACGTGATCCTGTTTCCGCTCCTCCGTTCCCAATCTGGAACCACGGCAGGTTAGCGAAACCACTCCCGGCGCCGCCCGCGAGGATGGGAGCGGCCAGTCGGCGTGACCAATCATGCCTGGTTTGTCACCCCGACAGTTCGAGCGGCTTACTTTCTGCCGCCCGCTTTACCGAGACGCTTGAGCACCTGGCTCAGACTGGTTTTCTCAAATTCCTCCAGCAGCGCTATCATGGAGCCGGAGAAAATCTTTTCCAGAGCGGCGTTTACTCGCAATGCCGGCGTAGCGTGGACATTGGGAGTGTGGAACAGCGAGCCGGTCTCCACTGCCTTGTAAACGTCCGCCAGCGAGATCGCTTTCGGAGATTTCAGGAGTCGTGAACCACCGGTAGGACCCTTTTGACTTTCGATCAGCTTGGCCTGTTGAAGAGAGGCAAGCACGCGGCGAACAACGACTGGATTGGTATCCAGCTTGAGCGCAATATCGGTTGAAGTTTGCAATGTATCCGGCTCCGAAGCAAGCAGAACCAGTACGTGAACTCCGGTAGCAAATCTGCAGTTGACAGCCATTCCCGAACGCTACCATAACGGAGCGACAAAGAGCATGGCCCTGTGACGGCACGTTAGTAACTTCCAAGGTTGCATAATCACCAACAGGTAACCATGACCATTTTGTACCCGTCGCTGGATCGTTTGCCAATTTACGTCAGACGGAGGAGTATTTTTGCGTATTCTCTTTGTCGGTGATGTCTTTGGCCACGCAGGACGCCGCATCGTAGGCGAGCATCTCGCCCCTTTGATTGAACAACGGGATGTCGACCTGGTGGTGGTCAACGTTGAAAATGCGGCCGGCGGCTTTGGTGTGACGCCGGGGATTGCCGACGAGCTCTTCGACCAGGGCGCCCACGTGCTCACCACCGGCAACCATGTCTGGGACAAACGCGAAATTATCGAGTACATGCAGTCGGTCCCGGCGGAGAGCCACGAGCGCCCGCGCCGCGTGCTGCGCCCGGCCAACTACGTCGCCGGCACACCAGGGCACGGCGTCTACGAGGGGGAGTTGCCCTCCGGACAAACCTACGCGGTCGTCAACCTGCAGGGCCGGGTCTTCATGGCCAACCTGGAAGATCCCTTCCGCGTGGCCGACTCCCTGCTCAAAAAGATCAAGTCCAGGGTGATCTTTGTCGACTTTCACGCCGAAGCTACTTCAGAAAAAGTGGCGCTCGGCTGGTACCTCGACGGGAGGGTTACCGCGGTAATCGGCACCCACACGCACGTACCCACTGCCGACCAGCGCGTGCTGCCCGGGGGCACGGCGTATCAGACCGATGTGGGAATGAGCGGCCCCTTCGACAGCGTGATCGGTGTGGAAAAGGAGCAGATCCTTGCCCGCTTTCTCAGTGGGATGCCGGGAAAATTCGAAGCGGCCAAGGGAGATCCGCGCATGTGCGCGGCCCTGATCGAGTGCGACGGCGCCACCGGACGTGCCCTGTCGATCGAACGCATCATGCTGGCGGAGTAGCTTCTCAACTTAGGCGCTTAAGGCCTCTGCCCCACTGCCCACCTCATCCACCAGCCCTAACTCGGTTTCAAACCCCCTCACCCGCTCCCACCAGAACCAGGCCAGAAACGCCAGCGACGCAACTCCGCTCACCGCCATATCGATCCCCGGCAATCCCTTCGCCCCGAACCACTTCGCACCCCAGCCATCGAGCGCCGCCATGTAGGCCACCGGCAGGTTCGCCAGGCTCACTCCCATGGCATACCGTCCGCAGCCGCTGCGCCCCGGAGCGCCCACAATCTTCAGCACCAGGGCGCTGTACATCGCCCAGCAGGCGCCCACCGTAAACAGAAACAGCCCCGATCCCACGATGTACATCCAGGGCCGCGGCGTCCCAAAACAGAACACGCTCAGTACCGCCGCATTCACCAACCCGGTGACCGCGTATGCCATCCGAATGTCGAAATGCGCCGGCATCAGGGCCATGGCAATGCGCGCCTGCGAAGGTCAGCACTCCACCCATCAGCCCATTCGTCCACGCCACCTGGTTGCCTGACACTCCATAGTCCTTGGCGATGGAAGAGAGAATCCCGATCGCACCTCCGCTGCCCAAGGGAGACACCAGCAACAGCACAGCCGGCAAGGCGCTCAAACGTAGGAACGTCTTCTTGAACTCACGCCCCATCACCAGCATCTCTTCCGCGAAGCTTACCCCTCGCTTCGCCACGGGAGGCTCATCGAACAACAGCACCGGCAACGCCGGAAGGAAAGTCAGCGCTCCCGCCGCCAGGCCCAGCGTCATTTTGCTGAAATGGGTTGCCAGCAATAGCAACCCGCCGCCCGATAACGCACCGCCCGCCAGGTTCCCCGCCTGCAGAAAGCATCCAACCCTCGTCTTTTGCTCCTGCCGCATCAGCAGCGCCACCAGCCCTCCCATCGCCGCGGAGGCCAGCAAAATCAGGCACGACGAGGTCCAGAGAAGCGTCACCGCACTCTTGCTCGCGTAGCTCCCGGACTCCAGCGCGAGCATCAACGTCAAACTCGACGCCGCGGTGGAGATCAGCAGCCAGGTCTTCCGCCGCAGCAGAAAATCCGTCACCGGGCTCCACAGAAAAAACAGTGTGGCCGGTAGCAACAACAAGGCTCTCTGATTGGCGATGGCATGGGGCGCCACGCCCTGCTGGCGCAACAGGAAGGAGAGCAGAGTACCTGACACGCCGCCCGTGACCACGGCGTGCGGCGCGTTCAAGATGGCGAAGAGCCACGGAGCGGGCGCACGTCGTTTCACACGCGCATCCCTCAGGGCTTCAGCGCAATCGTAGGAGATTGGTGCGCCAGTTTTCGCGCCGCGGAAGTGATTTGACCGTGGCGATCGAAATGCAGACTCCAGTTGGTCGTCATGGTGGGCCGGGAGACGTCGCTGAACGTGACATCGGCGCTTTGATCGGCTTCTATCATCATCTGCGGCTGGTTCCCGTCCAGGCGCAACAGATCGAGGCTCTTGTCCGGGATAGGGCTGTAGTTGAGCACCTGCACCGGATACCCGCTCAATTCGGCATAGCACACAGCGATCATCAGCCAATTGCGCGCGTGGCTGAGCGGCGTCCTACCACGCTCCTGGCGCAGCATTCCGTTGAATACCTCAAAGGTGCCCGGTCGGTTCCACGAGGCGTCGAACGGCAAAAGGCCATGGGCATAGGTGGAGACGATGCGCACCTGAGCGCTATTGCGCGGCAGCATGGCGGCAAAGCGCGAGGAGCCGCTTTCCTCTGCGCCATGGGTGAAGGCGAGGAAGACGTAATCGGGGAACGCCGGGCACATAATCTGCTGGTAATGCCACCCAGGATTGCTGATATCGAAATTCGCCAGGGCAGCCTGCTTGGAAAGTTCCGGGCTGAGGTTAGAGACGACCTCGTAATCCGCTGCGTTCATCTGTCCCGGCTCAAGATGTTCGAGCGAGATCACGGAAGGCGGAGAGGAAAGCGGAGTGGTCCCGATAGGGACCGCTGCGACTCCCGGAAAAGCGGTGTTGGCCGCAGTTGCACTAAAACCCGGAAACAGGTCCTGATTGGGGGCTTGTGGGGTTTGCGCTGGAGCACAGACCACGGCAAGACTGGCGAGCAGCGCAAGCCGGAGCATGGGGGCGATTATCCGCATCGACTCCGTCACTCTACCATGCAGCCCATAGGGCTTTGGCCACTGTTCTCTGTGCCCGAGCTTATCTTGATACGAGGAATATCAACGGCAGGAAAGCGATAAGGCTGGTCTCGGCGATACCCAATCAGGAAGAGCAACCCCAATACTCGGGGCTGCTCTTCCTGTTGTGGTTTTAGTGGGCCGGCCGGCGACGAGCTGCCGGCGCTTTGGCTGGCGGCTCACCGTCGATCAGCGTGATCATCGGCGGGTTAGGGGTGTAGGAATCGAACGTGGCGTCGTAAGTGACAGTAGCGCCGATTGCCGGCACGACCTTAAGCGGAGTCTTCATATTGATGGTGAAGTCCGCCTTCTTGCTCTGCTTGTTGTCTTCCGTAACCGCGACCTGGACCGACTCAGCGGTTGCGGAAATCACCATGCCCGGCACTTGGACACGGGTGCCCTTCATGGTGTCCCAAACCTTCTGCGCATCTTCCGGCTTGCCGTTGAAAAGGATGAATTCCTTATCGGCCAGGCTCAGCGTCTTCAGCTCCGGAGTGGAGGCGACTGTCTGAGCGGCAAGGTCGGCGGGTGATGGTGGAGGCGGCGCCGGCGTCGGGTTATATTCCGCGGGCGGAAACAGATTGGCTTTGGCCAGAGCCTGGACAGCGGGGTAGCCGTCCAAGCTGCCATGGTACTTCTTGTAGAAGTACTCGGCTGCCGCCTCGATCTGCGGCTTGGCTTGCGGCTGGCGCGAACTGCGCCGCCCGGGTGAAGAACCACGCAGCGTTCTTAAGGTCGGGCGGAGTCTGCTGCGAATAGGCCTGTCCCAGGAGATAGGTGTCATTGAGTCCGGGGCCGGCCTGCGTCATGGTTGGGTCGGGATAGGCCTTCAGCTCATTGGTGTAGGCCGCGATGGCACCCGCGAAATCCTTCTTGTTGGCGTCATCCTGAGCAATCGCGCTGTCGAAAATCGGCGCCGTCGCCGCCTTCAACTTCTGATAGTCGGCATCCGTCATGTTGGCCGGCTTGGTAGCGTTGAGGCCGGTCTGGGCCTGGGCAGCGGCTTTATCGAGAAGGGGCTGTGCATCGGCTGGATTGGTCTTAGCGTGGGCTTGGGTCTCCTCCAGGTAAACCGCGGTGGCGAGTGCCCGCAGGTTTCCCGGATCAACCGCCAGCAACCGGTCCGCGGCATCCAACATCTTGGCTGGGTCCCCCTGGTAAGCCGACCATGAGCTGTTCCAGCATGTCCGCTCTTGACCACCGAATTGGGGTACTTGGTCAAGAACGCTTCAATGGCCGCAGCCTTGGCGGCCGGCGTGGCTTGGCCGATGGCGTTGGTGTAGTCGTTGTATTCGGCGGGATCTTTAATGGTGATCTGACCGGACTGAGCGCCTTGGGCATACACCATAGACACGCTGCCTGGAAAGATAGTGGCCAAGGCCAACAAGCAAGCAAAGACGGACTTCTTCATGCAACGCTCCTAGGAGATGCGGGAATCAGGGAAACGCAGGGATCAGCAATCATGACGATATACAGCCGCAAGTTTCTCATCTTTTATGGGATATGCGCCGGAAAACTCGAGTCTGGGCTAAACGCTTTGATCCTTCGCTCTATGGTTTGCCCCAGTCAAGAAAAACCAAGGTCTTTCCGATGAGCTGTGGAAGGATTATAGAAACGGTTTCCGCTTCTGACAAGTAAACGTATCAACGAATAACGAGACCATGGTAAGCATCGAATCACGCGAGGTAGCGCAAGATGACCGAAACACAGATTGGGCAGAATGCGAATGCTGCCTTGAATGCTCCGTTGACCGGCCAGGTAGCAGTGGTCACAGGGGCGGCGCGCGGTATCGGTGAGGCCATTGCTTTGCGGCTCGCGCGCATGGGCGCCGCCGTGGTGCTCATCGCGCGCGACTCCGCTCGCCTGACGCAGGTAAAAGCAGCCGTTGAGCAGCAAGGCGGAAAGGCCGTGGCGCTGCCCGGGGATTTGATGGACCCCAGGACCGTGGCGGCTTTGGGGGAGCAGATCCGCGAGCAGTGCGGCCGGTGCGACATCCTGGTCAACAACGCCGGAGTCGGTGTGCTGCGCAAGCCTCTTATCGATTTACCGGTGGAGGAGTGGGACCTGATGATGCATACCAACCTGCGCGCACCCTACCTGATGATCCGATCGCTGGCCCCCATGATGATCGCGGCCCGGTGCGGCCACATCATCAACATTTCGTCGCTCGCGGGAAAGAATATCCTGCCCGAGGGCGCCGCCTATTCCGCTTCCAAATGGGGACTCAACGGGCTGACGTATTCGGTCGCGGAAGAACTGCGGCAATATAACGTGCGCGTATCGGTCATCGCTCCGGGTTCCGTCAACACGCACTTTGGCGGCCCAGGAAGCACAAAAGATCGCACCCGCCTGGTCCAACCCGACGATGTAGCCCAGGTGGTCGCCATGCTGGTCACCCAGGCTCCCAACTCCTTCGTAAGCGAAGTGCTCCTCCGGCCCACCATGAAGCCCTAAGGCGATTGAGAGTTGAGTCCCGTAGAGCCTGCCCTGAGCTTGTCGAAGGGGACGGCTGAGTGTGCAGCCAGAGCTGTGCAAATTAACGGTACAACGGCGCTCTGGGCGGCCCGGGGCTTCACAGGCCGCGGAAAAACTCATGCGCTTTCGTATCAAGGGCACGGCTATAGAGTGAAGAGAGAAATTACGGGCAACAAAAGCTTTCGGGTGGCCCATTCAAGCCGTACCTTGGCTTGAGTGGGCTACCATGCCTCGCCCACTCGTTTGTCATTAGGTCCGGAGCGGCCTGCCGGCGTGCCGTGGAAGCGGAGTGGAGCGACTGTCTGTTTCCCTAGTTCTCACACACGCTCTGAAGGCCGATGGGGTTTGAAGAATGGGTGTCCCGGCTAAACGGGCTGCGGAGAAACTCATGCTTTGGGCGGGCGTGGCAAACCGGAAATGGCACATCGAGAGCCACTATCCCACTCAAGCCAAAGGACGGCTTGAATGGGCCACCCAGGTCGCGGTGGAAGCTACTGGGTCACTCCGACAGCGGAAGCCACGCCCCAACAAAACCAAGCATCTCAAGGAACGACTCTGTTGCAGTATCGTACGCTCCGTCCCGGAACATCTAGAAATCCAGGCGCGGGCGCTTTCACGGCTAACCACCGTAAAATCAATCTCTTACCAAGTGGCATGGAACGTGCCCCGAACGTTACTTGTATCGCGGGCGGGGCAGGTCTAGCCTTTATAGATACTTTCTCCACGCGGGGCGCCTTCCGGGCATCTGGGCCGCCCACATGCCGCCACGCATTGGGTTGTGCACGCTTTATCCACAACATGTTGGGGTCTCCATGTTGCTTCCAGTGATCACGATCGCTAGAGTCTTTGCTAAGGCCAGTCGTCGCCGTGCGGCCGGCACTGCTCTCCGGGCGACGAAAGGAACACGTTCATGCTGAAGCTGAAGAAGATCCAGATGCTGGGGTTCAAGTCGTTCTGCGACCGCACCGAGGTCACTCTCCCCGGCCAGGGGATCGCGGTCGTGGTCGGCCCCAACGGCTGTGGCAAATCGAACATTCTCGACGCCGTGAGCTGGGTTCTGGGAGAACAATCGGCCAAGACCCTCCGCGGATCCAAGATGGAAGACGTTATTTTTGCCGGAACCCGGGAGCGCAAATCCCTGGGCATGGCGGAAGTCTCTCTTTCCCTGATCGATCCCGAAGCTTACGCCGAAGGACCTTTGCTGGAAGAACCTCAAGTCGAAGACAACGAGCCGGAGAAGACCGACTGGGATGAAGAGAAGATCCGCACCGAGCGGGCCGCGGAGACAGAAGAGATCATCGCCGATGTGCAGCCCGGGACCCTGATCGATGGAGAACCCGTAGAAGCAATCACCGATGCCGGACCGAAACCGGATGCTGCCGCAGAACATACGACGGAGAACGGGAACCCGGTAGTCCTGAAGATCCGCCGCAGACGCTTCCAACGGACACCGGCGCGCCATGGCGAGATCGTCGTCACCCGCCGCCTCTTCCGCACCGGGGAGAGTGAGTATCTCCTCAACGGCAAGCTTTGCCGCCTGCGCGACATTCAGGACATTTTTATGGGCACCGGGTTAGGCCCGGAATCCTACGCCATTATCGAGCAGGAGCGCATCGGGCAGCTGCTGAGTTCCAAGCCGCATGACCGGCGGGCGATTATCGAAGAAGCCGCCGGCATCACCCGCTTCAAAACCAGGAAGCGGCTTTCTGAGCTGCGCCTGGAGCAGGCCAAGCAGAACCTGGCGCGTGTCGACGACATCTTCGAAGAAGTCACGCGGCAGATGGGTTCGCTCAAACGGCAGGCCATGAAAGCCGAGCGCTATGCCGCACTGCGGGAAGAGATGCGGACCAGGCTGCGCGTGGTCCTGGCCAGCCGGATTACGCAGATGGATGCCGAGCAGGCGGCGCTGATGGTAGAGATTGCCGCCCTGGGAACGCAGATCGAGCAAGGTGGCGAGCAGGTCAGCGCGCTGGATGATGAGCACTCGCAGGGCATGACGCGCGGCTACGAATTGGACGCCAGCGCAAAAGACGCCAACGCGCGCGCCAACCAGTCTTCCGTGGAACTGGAGCGCGCCACCACGCGGGAGATCGCCAACCAGGAGCGCATCGCGGAATTGCGCACCCGCGCCGCGGCGGGTTCGGCCGAACTGGAGCAGGCACGGCTTCATCTGCAGGGATTGGTCGTGGAGCGCGAGTCGCACCGGCTCTTTCTTGAAAACGCAGCCGCCGAGGCTGCCGGTGTCCGGGAAGAGTCAAGGCAGCGCCAGGAGCAGGCGCGCGACGCCTCCGAAGCTGTCACCGGAGCGGAACAGCGGCTGGAGGCCGCACGGCACTACGCCATGCAGTTGCTCACCCAGGCTGGGCATGCGCGCAACCAGACCATGCATGCGGAAGAGTCGTTATCCGCACTGGAGCAGGATGCGGAGCGGCTCGCTTCAGAAATTACCGCCGCCAGCGCGGAGCTCGCCTCGCTGGGCTCGGAACGGGGACAGGCTTCGCTGAAGTTCGAGTCGGTCACCGAACAACTGCAGCGCCTGGAGAGCGAGCTCGCCACCCTGCGCGCAGAGACGGAAACGCGGCGCAGCGAAGAGAGTGCAGCCAAGCTCGAAGGCGATCGCTTGCGCGCCGAAATGGCAACCCTGACCGGACGCCGCAACTCTCTGCAGTCGCTGATCCGCGAGCACAGTTATTCCACCGACACCGTGCGCAAGCTGCTCAAGTCAAATTCGCTGGGCGGCGGCCTGGCCCCGGTGGGCACACTCGCCGACTTTCTCGAAGTGAGTGGTGAATACGAAACCGTCGTAGATGCTTTTTTGCGCGACGAGTTGAACTACATCGTGGTCACCAGCTGGGATGCTGCGCATGAAGGCATGCGGCTGTTGAAGAGCGATGTCGACGGGCGGGCCACCTTCCTGGTGCATCCCGACGATTCCCAGGCCAAGTTTTCTTTTGCCGGAGACACTCTGGAATCCAAGCACAGTGGGTCGGGCGTAAAGCGGCTGAAAGACTGCATCCGGGTGCTGGATGGCTTTGGCCGATCGCTCGAAGTGATTCTGCCCAAACTGCGCGAGGGTTTCGTCACTCCGAATGCGGAGTTGGCAAAATCCCTGGCCCTGGAGAATCCTAACGCCTTCTTCCTCGCCCCCTCCGGCGAGTGCTTTCACAACGTCACCGTCACCGGCGGTAAGCCCAGCGTGGAAGGCCCGCTGGCACTGAAGGGCGAGCTGCGCGAGACGCAGAAGAGACTGGACCTGGTGGAAGCCGAGCTGGCCCGTGCCGAGATCACCGCCGCTTCCCTTGCCCGGCTATTGAGCGAGTTGGCTGCCCAATCGGAGCGCATCAGCGAAGAGCGGCGCAACGCGGAGCGGGAGAGCGCCAACCAAAGCGCAGCCCTCCGTCAGATGGACGCGGAAGTGGCCCGGCTGGAGCGGCGGCTGGATGACTGGGTGGTGCAGAGCGAACGCAACAAGGATCTGCGCGGCGTTCGCCAGGCGCTGATCGAAGAAAAGCGCGAAGAGGTTGCGCGCCTGGAAGCGGAGCATGCCGCGGCTGAGATCAAGGTCAACGAACTGCAGCAAAGCATGGAGGAGTTGCGCCGCCAACGGGAGCAGGCGCAGCAACAGGCGGCGGACGTCTCCGCCCTGCTGGCGGGATTGGAAGAGCGCAGCCGTGGTGCGGAAGCGGCATTCACCCGCATCGATCGCATGTACGGCGACCTGGAGCGGCGGGTCAACCAGCTGGAGCAACAGCTGGCCTCGGCGACCGCGGAAGAACAACAGCGCACCCGCGAGAACGAACAGCTGGCAGTGGAGCGGGAGCGCTTGACGGAAGTGCGCAGAACTGCCCTGGAAGAAGCGGCGCAATCCACCGAAGAGGCCAAGCTGCTGCGGGAGCAATTGACCGAGCTGGAGCACAACCTGAAGGCTCTACGAGCAGAGATGGATAGCTTCCGCGAGGCGCGCAGCACGCGCAGCGCACACTCGGCCAAGCTGGCCGTGGAACTCGAATACATGGAAGCCGCCTGTGTCAGCGACCTGGGAATCGAAGCCTCGGAACTGCGCCGCCAGGAAGATGTGGCCCGCCTGGAAGGGGAGGCGCTGAGCGAAGAAGACGACGCCTGCCGCGGCCTGAAGCAGAAGCTGGAGGCCATGGGCCCGGTCAACATGATGGCGCTCGAAGAGTACCAGGAGACGGCGGACCGCCACGGCTTCCTCGAAACCCAGCGCAAAGATCTGATCGATGCGATTGAAAACACGCAGTCGACGATTCGCGAAATCGATCAGATTACCCGGCAGAAATTCGACGAAGCCTTTGCCCGCATCAACCAGAATTTCAGCCAGACCTTCACCAGTCTCTTTGGCGGTGGTCAGGGCTTCATGCGCCTGACCGATGAAGAAAATACCGCGGAAAGCGGTATCGACATCGTCGCCTCGCCGCCGGGTAAGAAACTGCAAAACGTCTTGTTGCTCTCCGGCGGCGAGAAGGCGCTGACGGCGTTGGCGTTGCTGGTCGGCATCTTCCAATACGCGCCCAGCCCATTCTGCGTGCTGGACGAAGTCGATGCGCCGCTGGACGAGACCAACGTGGGCAGGTTGGCGGAGATGCTCAAGGAGCATGAGTAGCGAGACGCAGTTCCTGCTGGTAACCCACTCCAAGCGGATGATGACCGCCGCCGACCTGATCTATGGCGTAACCATGCAGGAGCCGGGAGTTTCCAAGCTCGTCTCGGTCCGCCTGGGCGGGGACGACGTCAGCCACAACCGCACCCGGGACCGGGTGCAGGAGCGTCGTTTAGCGACAGCGTGACGATCGCGCAAAAGTAACTATCCCCCACAATCGTCTTGACATGCGCCTCCTCCCGGGATTTCCCTCCCGCCGCGGAAGCTTTCCGAAGTTTTCCTGCGTTGACAAAGCGGTCGCCACCTCGGACAATCGGAAAGTCATTCCTCTCCCGAGGCGCAACCTTTGCCGACGCTCATCGCCACCGAATTCGAAGACCTGCAACTGTACGCGCGGGGCAAGGTACGCGATCTGTATTCGGTGGGAGACCTGCTGCTGCTGGTAGCGACCGACCGCATCTCCGCCTTTGACTATGTGCTGCCCACCGGAATACCGGGCAAGGGCCGTGTATTGACGCAGATTTCTCTCTTCTGGTTCGACTATCTCAGCCCTCTGGTTCCCAACCATCTGGTCACCGCGGACGTAGAGCAATATCCGGCCCAGTTAAGGCCTTACGAAAGTGAGCTGCGTGGCCGGTCGATGCTGGTGAACCGCGCCCGCATGTTTCCCGCTGAATGTGTGGTGCGGGGATATCTCTCCGGTTCAGGATGGAAAGACTACAACCGCACCGGCAAGATTTGCGGGATAGCGCTGCCCTCGGGTATGCGCGAGTCGGAGCAACTGCCGGAACCGATTTTCACTCCCGCGACCAAGAGCATGAGTGGCGAGCACGACGAAAATATCTCCTTCGATCAGATGGTGGCGCGCGTGGGCGGCGAAAATGCAGAGCAACTGCGCCGGCTGAGCCTGGCGATATACGCCAAGGCGGCGGATCATGCGCTGCAGCGGGGATTGATTCTTGCCGATACCAAATTTGAGTTTGGCATGACCGCAAAAGGCATCGTGCTCGCCGATGAGGTGTTGACACCGGATTCGTCTCGCTTCTGGCCCAGTGAGGGATACCAGCCCGGAGGGCCTCAGCCCTCATTCGACAAACAATTTGTGCGTGATTATCTGGAGAGCATCGGTTGGAATAAGCAGCCTCCCGCACCGGAACTTCCGGGCAATGTGGTGCGCCAGACGCAGGAAAAATACGAGCAGGCATTGCATTTGCTGACCGGCCCCGAGCTCAAGGAAATGCGCGTTACCCGGCCTTAGTTTCAGGAAATACACGGATGAATCTGGCCGATCTGTTGATACTCGCCGTGCTGGCAGTTTCGGTAGTTTCTGCTTTTGTCAAAGGGTTTTTTGTCGAGGTCTTCTCGCTAGCGGGTTTGATTCTAGGGCTCTTTTTCGCCGCGGCAAACTATGGAGCATTCGCACCCTGGGTTCTGCGTGTGGTTCAGAACCACGAGGTTGCGAACTTGATTGCGTTTTTGGTGATCGCGTTACTGGTGATGTTGTTGGCGGGTCTTGCCGGGTCGGTTGCTTCGTGGCTTGCTGCGCGGGGTAGGCTTGGGTATTGTGGATCGATTACTGGGTGCAGTTTTTGGGCTGGTCAAGGGTTGTGTTGTCGTCACCCTGGTCCTGATGGGCATCGTGGCATTTCTGCCCCGGCAGGCCTGGTTGGATAACTCCCGTCTGGCTCCGGTCTTTTTGACCGCGGCCCACGGCGGCTCACATGTTGTACCGTTTGATCTAGGGGAAAAGATCCGTCAGGGCTTGCAAGCGCTCCGGATCGCGCCGAGTTCCAGGATTCATTTCGCCACTGCGATGCAGCCAATTCTCGCCCAGGGTTCCAATGAGTGCGAGACAAACACAAACCCGGCGGTCGAGCGGGTAGGAAAAAGAAAGAGGTTTTTGTGAAACGTGAACTGGATAGTCTTGTGACGCAAATGCACGCCGGCGGCATTCATTACGACGAGGCAGTGCGCGAGTTTAAACGGCGCTTCATTCTGGAAGTGCTGGCGCATCACAGGGGAAACCAGTGCAAGGCGGCTCGGGAGCTGAGCATGCACCGCAACACACTCCGCCGCACCATCGCGGAACTCAAGCTCGATCCGGAACAAATTCGCAGCGGACTCAAGCGCCCGCCCCGCGGCGAGCGTCCTGTCTTTGACGCCGCCAAGCAGACGGTGCGCACTTAGTGCAGGAAAAAGCCGGCCGGCTTGTCACGGCGCCGGCTGAGGGCCCGGTCACCATCCGCGAAGGATTTCGCTGGGATGACTGCGACGCCTATCTCTTCGACATTGACGGCACCTTGCTCCATGCCCACGGTGGCGTGCACACCGGCGCCTTCTCCTTGAGCGTGCAAGCGGTGATGGGGCATCCGCTCCCGATCGATTCCGTCCCCGTGCACGGCAGCACCGACACCGGTATCCTGCGCGACGCATTTCGCCTGGCGGCCATCCCCGACGAGGTGTGGCAGCCCCGCCTGGAAGAAATTCTTGACCTCATGCGGCAGCTGGTCCTGGAACAGCGCGAGCGCATGAGCGTTACCGTGATGCCCGGCGTCCTGTCCATGCTGGCTTACCTCAAAAGCCGGGGCAAGCGTCTGGGTGTGGCCACCGGCAACCTGGAGCAGATTGGGTGGTTGAAAATCGAAATCGCCGGATTGCGCGACTGGTTCACTTTTGGCGGGTTCAGCGATCGCCATGCTGTGCGCTCCGAGATGATCGCACAAGCGCTCGCCGCGGGGCAGTTTGCGGCACCATTGCCAAGGTGTGCGTGATCGGCGACACGCCCTCGGATATCGCCGCGGCCAGGGCCAATTCCCTGCCCACCATCGCCGTGGCCACCGGAGTTTATTCCTACCAGGCCTTGCTGCAGCACCAGCCGGAAGTTTGCACCACCACCCTGGAAGCATTGTTGCGAACGGCTCTCACGTCTTGACCACTCCAACACCACGGCAGGGTTCCCGGGGTTGCGTCCCTGGTAACTTGTCCCCGCGCTGACCGCCCCCTAGGATAAATCTATGGGTTCCCTACGCGGCCAGCCCGGGTTCCCCATGGTGTTCGGCTCGAGCATCGGCCTGCCTGCTCGCCGCCTGGTGGGTGCTCATGCCCTCGCAGCGTTTGCCCAACAGCCCTCACCGCCGGTCACCGCGCCCCCCGCCGTCGAGCCCTCAGCCCGGCAGATACGAACCGCGGAGAAGGCTTATGCCCAGGGCGTGCGCGCCATGGAAAAGGGCGACGTCGACGCGGCAGAGAAAGCTTTCGCCCAGGCGGCCAAAGCGGATCCTTCAAACCGCGATTACGCCCTCGATCTGCAGATCGCAAGCCAGCATCGCGTCACCAAACTGGTACAGGATGCCGACAAAGCACGGCTTATGGGCCAGCCCGACGTGGCCCGCGCCAAGCTCGCCGAGGCGCTGGCGCTGGACCCGAAGAATCCTGAGGTGTCGCAGCACATCTACGATCTGGCCAACCTCGCCTCGCACCGCGTCGCCAGACGACAGCCTGAACGCAACCTTCGCGCCGGCGATCGAACTGACCCCCAAGCCAGGCAAGCAAAGCTTTCACTTCAGGAGCACCGAGCAGGAGGTTTTGCGGCGAGTGCTCGACGCCTATGGGCTAAGAATGGTGGACGACGGTTCCCTCGCCTCGCAGACCGTCCGCTTCGATGCCGACGACGTGGACTTTGCCCAGGCCGCGCAGCTGTTGAACCTGGTCACCCACTCCTTCATCGTGCCGCTTGATCCGGTCCGCGTCCTGGTGGCCAAAGACACCAAGGAAAACCACGAGAAATATGACCGGCTATCTCTGGAAACACTCTATCTGCCGGGCCTCACGCGCGACCGAGTTCGCTGACATGGGCAACATCGCCAAAAATGTACTTGGTGTCCAACAGGCGACCGTGCAACCGGAGCAGGGTACCCTGACCGTGCGCGCGCCGGTCAGAGTCTGATGGCGCTCAATCGAACACTTTGCCGATTTGCTGGACGGCAAGAGCGAAGTGCTGCTGGATGTAAAGATCTACGAGGTGGAAAACACCAGGACGCGGCTCTACGGGGTGCAGCTGCCGCAATCGACCACGGTTTTTAATGTGCCCAGCGAACTGAACAGCGTGATCTCGAGTAACCAAAGCCTGGTGCAGCAGATCATTGCCAGTGGATTGGCAAGCGCTGGGGACTATGCCGCCATTGCCGCCATTCTGATCGCCTCGGGCGAGGTGACCAGCTCGATTTTGAGCACGCCATTTGCCACCTTCGGCAACGGCCTTACCCTGACCGGCCTCTCGGCCGGCGGCATTACGGGAAACCTGAGCCTGAATGCATCCAACACGCGCTCGCTGGAACAGGTTCAGATCCGCCTCGATGACAATGCGGAAGGAACGATCCGCAGCGGCACGCGGTATCCCATCACCACCTCGAGCTATTCCAGCATTGCCTCGTCCTCGGTAAATATTCCGGGAATCACCACTGCCGGCCTCTCTGGCATTTTGGGCGGCCTGGGGATCAACGCGAGCGCGCTCGCCAGCGGCACGCCCATTCCCCAGGTGCAGTATCAGGATCTTGGCCTGACCTTTAAGGTCACTCCCCGCATCGAGCGCAACGACGATGTGGTGCTTAAGCTCGACCTCAAGATTCAGGCGCTTCAGGGCGCTAGCCTCAACGGTTTGCCGGTGCTTACCAATCGCAGCTACACCGCGGATATCCATCTCCGTAATGGCGCCAGTGCCTTGGTGGTGGGCAATTTGTCCCGCCAGGAATCAAATGCCGTGAGCGGCAACCCAGGCCTCAGCGAATTGCCCGGCTTCACCGCGCTCAGCGCCACCACCAAGGAATTCGACGTGAGCAACCTGGCCATCCTGGTGACCCCGCACATCCTGCGCCGGCGGCATAACGAAATGACCGGGCCGCTTATTCCTCTGCCCCATCACAGTTGATGTAACGGTTCAATTTACCCTGGAAAATCTTTCCAGTAATTCATTTTGCGCCAGCCAGAACCGGCTTCCTGGGAGCCACCGGAAGCGGTCCAGCCCAACGTTATTTCAATTTCAACTTGAACTGTAGCCCCTGAAACGCGCATCCTATAAAACCAAGGACAGCTGAGGACCTCCCCCAGAGGCACTATGGCTGGCAAACCTATCGCGCTCACCGCATTGCTGTTCCTGTTGACTGCGTGCCGGCAGGAGCAGCTTTCGCTGCCCATCACGCACGCGGCTGTGTCCCAGCCGCAAGCGTCCGCGCGTTCTGCGCCGGCTCCGGTCGCTTTTCGCTTCCAGCCTGAGCCCAGCGAGAGTTGCTATTCCTATATTCTTCTGCGGCCAAAAGACCAGCGTGCCACCGCCGTGCAGGCGCGTCTCAAGCAAGCCGATGACATGGTGGCAGCTCTCGACTCGCGCACCATCAAAGTAGATCTGGTGGGTGACCACGCCAACATCCTGTCCCTGCAGTTTCCTGTGCGCTGGCCTGCCCCGCCGTCCTATTCCGATCGTGTGAGCGCCATCGTGGAAGACTATTTCTCCTCTTCTGAGGTTGAGGACTATCTGTGCCACTCGGGCTTTGACGAGGTCAGGTTGTCGGCGCGGGGCCTGAACGACCGCCGGATTCATCTCATCTGGACTGCGCTCGTCACCAGCGAGGGCCTGGTGAAGGTCACGGACGACGACGAGCAATTAGCTGCCGCACACCCACCTTCTTAAACTTCAAGCCCGATGGACCGCATCAGGGGCAGCGCATTGCTGGTCTGGACGATCCCCGGGTAGAGCTTGTAATCGAAGCGCAACTGCCCCTCTTCCAGGTGGTCTTCAAAGTGGCAATTGATGGCCCGCGGTCCGATCTCCTCGGGGATCGCGGTCAGAGCCAGGTCATGCGTGCTCACCAACCCCACCGCGCCCCGTTCCACCAGCTTGGTGACGATCGATCGGGTTCCGATCAGTCGATCATGTGAGTTGGTTCCCGAGAGCAACTCATCCAGCAGAAAAAGAACCGGGACAAAGCCCCTGGTCAGGTCCATGATCTGCTTCAGCCGATGGATCTCCGCATAGAAGCGGGAGATGCCACCCTCCAGCGAATCCAGAACGCAGATGGAGGCAGTGACCGTGAGGGGCGAGAGCTTCAGCTTTGCCGCACGCACCGGCGCGCCGCTCTGTGCCAGCACAGCATTGACTCCGATGCCCCGCAGGAAGGTACTTTTCCCCGCCATATTCGGGCCGCTCACGATGATGAGCTGAAGATCCCGGTCAAGCCGCAGATCATTGGCTACCGCCCGCTCTCGCGGGATCAGCGGATGGGCCAGCCCCTCAGCTTCAAAGCAAGGCGCCTGATCGACAAATTCAGGAAACACATCCTCGGGATGCTCATAGGTGTAGCCTCCCAGGGCCGCCAGCGCCTCCAATTCCCCCACCGCTTGCAGCCACAGGCGGAGCGACGGCCCGAAGCGTCGACGCCACCTCTCCGTGGCCAGAACAAACTGCAGTCGATAAAAAATCACAGGGTCGAAGATGCGCACGAAAAAATTGTGCGCATCTTCGAGATAATCCACCAGGCGGTTGAGTTTGGCGATCGCCCGCGAAGGTGGCATACCTTCTTGTTTGAGCTGCGCCTGAAGTTGGAGAAGCATTGGACTGGTGAACGCTTCGCCCTCAAAAGCCGTTAACACCTGGGACAGAAGCATGAGATCGTGGCCGGCTTCCTCAGCCGCATGAGCGGCCTCGCCCAACCGCAGGCGAACGCGATGGGAAACCACCAGATTCACAGCTGTGATGGCGAACACCACCAAATCCGACGCGAACCCAAGCTGCCACGCAACCACGCTTAGTATCCAGGCGAGGGCCAGGACTGCGGCCAGAATCGGGATCATCCCTGAAGCAAAAGTGGCCTTGGCCTCTCCCCACTCGGCCAGTTTCCCTGGGCGGACTCCTAGGGACAGGTCTTCTCCCATCGTAGACAGGCTTTCTCGAAACCTTACGCGAGGGCTTAGGTCGATAGCCGCTGCCTGGCGCGCTCGCACCTCGTCCGGCGGCGCCGGGGCGAGCAGCCATCGAGCCAGCGTTTCTTCCCCGGCACGAGTCCGCGCCGTACACAGCAATTCAAAGAGGGAGCCTCTTCCGAAGAGATCTAGGTCGCGCGCACAGGGGTCGGATGCTTGCAGGAAGCGCTCGCCCGTCGCTCCGCTTCCCGCCCACGTGCCGTTGAGCCGAGCCAGCCCCTGCTCATAAAACGTGATAGCGCGGGTGCGGGCAGTCACAGTGCGCAGCAGCCGCCCATGCAGGACAGCGATAACAACGAAGGCCGTGATCGGAATCAGGACCAGCAAATCGGTCCTGGTGAAGTGGCGCAGCCGAAACAGAACCCACGCCAAGCAGAAGGCGCCCAGGCCCAGTTGTATGTACCCGACCAGCCGTTCCCGACGCTGAAGTTCAGAGCGTTCCACCGACAACTCCCCCACGCGCCGGGAGTATTCGGCTCGCGGCGCAGCGGAAGGTACGGTCTCACTCACCACGCGTGGGCCCTCGATCTGCCACGTTCATTGTGTCAGATGGGTTCCCTAGCGCAAAGACGGAGCCGGTTTAGGAGCAGGCGCCGGTGGCGCAGGCGGCAGAGGCACACCATCCAGTTGCGCCTGGAACTCGACGATCTTCTGCAGCATCGGGTAAGGAATACCAACGGCCGGCAATCCGCGGCCATTGATGAAAATGGTAGGCGTCGAATTCACGCCCACCTTTGCTCCCAGGGCGAGTGAAGCATTGATGGCGTCCTTGGCAGCGGGGGTTGCGGCGCAGGCAGCGATCTTGACCGGATCCTGTCCGGCCTTGGTCTCGGCGTCCTTCAGAGTGGCGTCCGTGGTGGCCGGCGCTAACCCAGCCTGGTTTTCAAACAGAGCATTGGAAAACTTGAAGAAGGCATCATTGCCGCCTGCTTTAGCCACACAATACCCATGGGTCGACGCCTTAAATGCCTCACTGTGGATCTGGGTGAGCGGGAAATCCTGGTAGACAAAGTGCGCGCTGGGGTAGTCCGCCAACAACTTGGCGATGGTGGGTTGTGCTTCCTTGCAGTGCGGGCACTCGAAATCAGAGAACTCTACAATCTCCAGCGCTTTGGAGGCTCCGCCCTGCGCCGGCCCCGTGGCCCCCGCCTGCAGAATCTCGCGATAGGGCTGAAATGGCTTGGAGCCGAAAGGAAGCAGCGAATCGGCGACCAGGAACTTACCATCGGGCAGAGTGAAGAAAGAGAGTTGTGCCGTCTGCTCTTTGGGGCCGCCGCCGTTGCCCTTGACCAGAACCAGCACTTGGCTTACCCCCGGCGCCGGCGTGGGCAGAATTGCCTGAACCTGCCAGACCCGGCTGGTGTCGTAACCCCAATACGCCTTGAGAAAATCCTCCACCGTCTGCTTGGTGGGAGAGGTCGCGGTAAAGTTCGCCGGGTCGACCGGGGGAAACGGAGCCGAGGCTTCGGCTGGCGCGCGCTGCCGGCGCCGGAGCACTGGGTCGCAGCGGGAGGCCTGCGGGGTGGGGGCCTGCGGGGTTCCGTTCTGGGCGAGTGCGCTGGGGAGCCAGACCGCACTTGCGGCTGCCAGAACAGAAAGACATGTGGTTATACGAAGCTGCATTCAATTCCTCTCTATGTGGTTGGGGCGGTAGCGAATCTCCGATAGGGACACTTTTGCTTATACCTGAACTTTAACGGCGATGGGAAAGCGGCGCCCCATGCCGAAGGACTTGCTGGTGACCTTGAGCACCGGCGCCGCCTGTTGCCGCTTGTACTCGCTGCGCTCTACCAGCTTGACTACATGACTGACAGTCGCCAGATCGAAATGGTATTCGGCAGCGATCTGTTCAGGAGTTTCGTAGCGCTCGACGTAGGCCTGCAGAATCGGATCCAGCACCTCGTAGGGTGGGAGAGAATCCGTATCCTTCTGTCCCGGGCGAAGCTCCGCGGACGGCGCCTTCTCCAGAATGGCTCGCGGAATCACTTCGCGCTCCCGATTCACGTAACGGCAGAGCTGGTAGACCTCCGTCTTGACCACGTCACCGATCACCGCCAGCGCGCCCACCATATCGCCGTAAAGCGTGCAATAGCCGACCGACATCTCCGACTTGTTGCCGGTAGTGAGCACCAGAGCGTTGAACTTGTTGGAAAGCGCCATGAGCAGATTTCCCCGAATGCGGGACTGGATATTTTCCTCGGTAATGTCCGGTTCCCGGCCGGCGAAGAGCGGCGCGAGCGCCTGGGTGTACTGCGCGAACAGATCGTGAATGGCGACGGTGGTAAAGCGAATATCCAGGTTGGCCGCCAGCGCGCGGGCATCGTCGATCGAACCGGCGGAAGAATACTGGCTGGGCATGCCGATCGTGGTCACATTCTCTTTGCCCAGGGCGTCCACGGCGATGGTCGCGACCAGCGCCGAATCCACCCCTCCGCTCAAGCCGACCAGCACCTTGGAAAAACCGCATTTGCGAACGTAATCCCGGGTGCCCAAGACCAGCGCCTGATAGACCGCAGCGTCTTCGCTCGGGTCGACCGGGCGGATATCGCCGCTGAGCGTGGCGCTGTCGAAAAAGACCAGATCCTCGGCAAAGGAGCGCGCCTGGGCCACGATCTCGCCATCCGGACCCAGGGCAAAGCTGGCTCCGTCGAAGACCAGGCTGTCGTTGCCTCCCACCTGGTTGACCATCGCCACCGGAACCTTGTGCCGCCGGGCAATCGCGGCCAGCATGCGGTGACGCAATTCCCGCTTGCCCCGGTAGTAGGGGGAGGCGGAGATGTTGAGGATGAGGGATCCGCCGCCGCGCATCAACTCTTCGATCGGATCGACCGGATAAAGCCGGCTTGACCAGAACAGCTTATCGTTCCAGGCGTCTTCGCAGATGGTGAGCGCCATGCGCTCGCTCCCCAGGCAGTGCAGGCTCTGGCTCGCGGCAGGAGCAAAATATCGCTGTTCGTCGAACACGTCATAGAAAGGCAGGAGCCGTTTGGATTGGACAAACTCGACCACGCCATTGCGCAGCAGAGCAGCGGAATTTGCCACCTGTTTGCCCGATCCCGGGGGCGCTGGGGTTACGTAGCCGCAGAGAATGGCGAGCTTGCGGCCCGCGGTCGCGGTGGCAGCGATCTCCGCGATCGCCTCACCCGTGCGCGCTACAAAGGATGGCTTGTCAAGAAAATCGGCAGGCGGATAACCACAGACGGCCAGTTCCGGAAACATGACCAAGTCCGCCTGGGCAGCGGATGCCTCTGCGGCAAACTCGATAATTTTCTTCGTATTGCCCTGAAAATCCCCCACCGTGGGGTTGATCTGGGCCAAAGCGATCTTCACTTTACCAGTCTATCAACCGTGCTTTCTCGCGTGGCCGCGATGGACGAGCGAGCTCAGAAGACGGCTGCTCATTCCGCGATGAGTACGTGTAGGTCTGGCCTCCCCTAGTTTCACGCAAGCCGGACAGGTCGCTTCGGTCGGGCATGAGCGATCTTACACCAGAGCTTTGGATGCCCTTGATTTCCTGCGGAGGATGGGCGTTGATACACCCCAGCGGCCTTAAGAACGACGGACACGTGGACTCTCTGCCAGCGTGCAGGAATCGGCGTCAAGCCGACTTTGGCTGAGTGGGCTACCATGCCTCCACCGTTTGTCTTTAAGTCCGACGCGACGCCAGGCCTTCTGGTGAAGTTTTCCACTTGGGCGGGCGTGGCAAATCGGAAATCGCACATCGAGAGCCACTATCTCACTCAAGCCTAAGGACGGCTCGAATGGACTACCAAGCCTGGGCTGCACGCTTAGCCGTGCCTTCGACGAAGTCAGGCATGCTCTCCGGGACTCAGATCGAGAAGGTAGATCTCACGCTGAGCTGTTGCCCTGAAGGTCGCCTTTCAGAACCTGTCAGACGAACCGCACAGGCCTAGGAGCCAGTGCCACCGGCGACTACCGACAGAGTGCGGATGAGAATCTTGAGATCGAGCCAGATGCTCCAGTTTTGGATGTAGGCCGTATCAAGGGAGATGTAGCTGTCAAAGGAAGGGTCCTGCCGCGCCTGTACCTGCCACAGTCCGGTCATACCAGGGAGCACGTCGAGACGCCGCAGATGGCTTAGGTCGTAGCGCTTGACTTCGCTGGCGATCGGAGGCCGGGGGCCGACCATGCTCATGTCGCCGCGCAGCACATTCAGAAACTGGGGCAGCTCGTCCAGTGAGTATTTGCGCAGGAAGCCGCCCAAAGCGGTGATGCGGGGATCGTTGCTGACCTTGAACAGCACCCCGTCGCGCTCGTTCATGTGCAGAATCTCAGCCCGGCGACGCTCTGCATCCGCCACCATGGTGCGAAACTTGATGCAGCGAAAGACCCGGCCCTTTTTCCCGATCCGGTCGGAGCAATAGAAGATAGGCCCGGGCGAATCGAGTTTTACCGCCACCGCGATCGCCGCGATCAGGGGCGACAGGATGATCAGCGCAAGCGACGAGAGCAACACATCGAGAATGCGCTTGAGGAACATGCCGATCACCGGTGTTTCCCCGCGGTGCAAAGGAATGGTCGGAAACTGGCCGATATACTCGATCGGACTATTCCACGCCAGGCCGTCGTAAAGCTCGGGCACGACGCGGACATCGACACCAGCTTCCCGCGCCTGGGAAACGATGCGCGTAACCACGCGCGCGTCACAAGGCGCAGAGAGAAAAATCTCATCGGCGAAATACTGGCGAGCCAGCGGTAGCACCTGGTCGAGGGAACCGAGTACGTCGCCGGCCAGAGCCGGACTATCGGAATCGACTCCGGGTATTTGCACGTAGCCCTTGAAGCTGTAGCCCAGGTGGCGAATGCTATCCAGATGTTGGCGCATCGCCTGGCCAACCCGGCCCGTACCCACAATGATGATGTTGCGCACTTCCAGGCCGTTTTCAAAGCGGCGGTATTTCATCATGCGCCAGACCAGCCGGCGGGCGCAGAGCAATACCGTGGTCGCCACCACGGTGATGATGACCACGCCGCGAGAGATCACCTCGCCGCGCACCAGGTAGAGCGCGCCCGACAACAACAATCCCGCCGTCAGGCAGGCCTGAATGGTAAGCCGCTGTTCGTGCAGCGTATTGCGCATCTGGATCGGGCCGTACAGGTGGTAACGCTTGCTGACCAGAACCAGCGAAAGAATGAACCATCCCAGGCAGACGAGCAGGATTGTGGGATGGGTCTGGAACATGATGTTGGTGCGGTACGGCGAATCCGCTCCAAAAAGCCCTTCGCCCAGCCAGCCACGAACCGCAATCATCAGCGCGACCAGAACGACAACTACATCACCCAACATCCAAAGCGCGCCAACCCGCGCGCCTTTTCCCTGGGTGTTCGGCCGGTGCGGGCGCCGCTACATATGCGGCTCCCTGTTCCTCGCTGCCGTTGGTCGCTAAGCGCTTTAGAAGTCCGGACGTTGCCATGAATATCCCCGGGAGAAACTCGAGAAGGCCGCATAAGTGCAATTACACTTTGCCCTCGTTAGAGCCGAATCACACAGCTTGTCTAAGTTACCCAGTTACTACTTAGGTACGCAGACGTTACCACGCTACTGTACAAGTGACTGAAGTGAATGAGATGAGCCAATGCGAGCGGCGAGGCGCAATCCAGGCGCGGCAATGGCAGAGACATTCAGTTGCAAGACTCATCCGGAAGAATATTGCGCGTGCAGGTAAAAGGCTGGGTTGCATAGCAGCTAAACCTTTATTCTTCGAGAGTTAATCAGGACTGCACCAAAACCCTTGAGACCCGTCCGAGCGTTTCACCAGCAAGCCAAAGGGCGCATCCTACGACGATAGAGCGCGGCAAGAGAGAAAGCTCTCACCTGGCTGCTCTGCCCGAAAAAAGCATACCATTCTGGGTCAGATGCAGGGCATAAGTAACTGTCGCGGCTTGGTTACTATTAGGGGACGTTGTAACCAGACAGTTATGCCCCGTTCGGGCTATCAGCCCTGGGGCAATACCAGCTTATCCAGGTCGAGAAACTCACGGAGAAAGGCATCGTCGGTGCGTTTGAGTTCGTCCATGGTGCCGAAGAAGTAGGCTTTGGCCTGATGCAGGAAAAGCACGTGGTCAGCCAGCCGCTCGGCAAAGCGCATGTCATGCGTCACCACAATGCTGGTAAGGCGGAGTTGATGCTTGAGCTTCTGGATGAGATTGCCCAGCAGGCGGCCCATGAGGGGATCGACCATGGTCGTGGGCTCGTCATACAGAATAGCCTCCGGCTGCGCGGAAAGCGCACGCGCGATCGCCACCGAGCGCTTCATGCCGGTGGAGAGATCGGAGGGGAGCAGATCCGCCATTCCGGCCACGCCGACCATGTCCAGTAATCCGTTCACCACTTGCTGAATCTGATCTTCCAGCAACTGGCCCCGTTCCCGCAGAGGAAAGGCGACGTTTTCCCCCACCGACAAAGAGTCGAAGAGCGCGCCGTTCTGAAAGACCATGGTGACCTTCTTGCGCACGGTCTCCATCTGTTCTTCGGTAAAGTCGGTGATGTCCTGTCCCGCCACCATGATCCGCCCCGAATCGGGTTTGAGGAAGCCCATGATCTGCTGCAGCGAAACCGACTTGCCGACCCCGGAGCGGCCCAGTATGCAAAGCGTTTCGCCCGCCTGGACGGAGAAGCTGACATCGTCGAGCACATGGACGTCGCCAAAGGATTTGAATACGTGCTCGAAGGAGATGTAGGGCGGATCCGGTGGCCGGGCCACCTCCCTCTCTTCGCCACGTGGCGGCTCGCCGATGATCTCGATGGGCGTTCCGGCGGGAATGCCTGCCACCGGTTGGTGAGGATCGGGAAACGTACTCATTGGCTCAAGACTAAAGCATTTCCAATCCCAGCCATATCCTGAGGCAGGTTGCAGTTATGAAACCAGCGGTACAAAGGCAAAGGGGAAAAGCCGAGGAGTTCAGGATGGGTCGAGGCCAATTGTTCGGTATCGAAGACATCCATCGCCTGGGACTCGCGTGCGGCCGCGGTGACCACGGGCATGACTTTGTAATTGCCGGCAAGCATCGATGCCGTGATGGGGCGCAGCAGATCCCGATGGTAGACAGCACAGAGGGGCTGGGGCCATCCGTTGAAGCGAGGAACGGTCACCAGCGCGCCGGTGATTTCCGCGCGCAACCGCATCCAGTCGAGGAACCGCGCGGGCAATAGCGGCATATCCACCGGGAGAAAAAGATTGAGCGGCAGGTTGGTCGCAGCCAGCGCCGCCTCGATGCCGCTCAGGGGACCGCACCCCGGATGCAGATCCGGCACCACGGGAGCATGGGACGAAAGATCGCTACGCGCTGCGGCAATACGCGGCGTAGCCACACCAAGGCCGCGGAGCTTATCCAGGGCCAGATCGAGAAGCGACCGGCCGCCCACCTGGAGCAAAGCCTTATCTTGCCCCATGCGCGTGCTACGGCCTCCCGCAAGCACAAACCCCTCAACGCCACCGTCCACAATGCTGTCCTGACCGCGAATCCCCATAAGATACGAACTCAGTCCGCAGGTGTCTGCCTCTTGTTTCCTCGCGAAGTTCCTCGCTCAGTGCACGTTTGATTCAAGTTCAGTGCGGTCGTCGCGATCGTTCTCCCATGGAAGCCCGGTGGGAGCCCCCTGCTTCAGCAGGGGGAGCGACGCTTCAGCGTCGCGGAAAGAGTCGCACTTCCATCGATCGGGCTTTAGCCGCGGTTCCAACTGAACCCCGCGGCTAAAGCCGGAGGAGATTAGTCCTACGCGAACCACTCGGCTTGAAAGCCGAGCTCCCCCGCATGAATGCGGGGGCTCCCACCATTGCCCTTTTTCCAGAGCCGCTGGTTCCAAACTACCCCCGCCCGAGCTCTTCAAAGAACAGAATGATCGACTCGATTCCCCGATGAAAATTTGCGATGTGGAACTTCTCATTCGGTGCGTGCAGGTTGTCGTCCGGCAGCCCGAAGCCCATCATGACCGCGGGGATTTTGAGGTGGCGTTCGAAATCTCCGACGATCGGAATGGAGCCGCCCGAACGGATGAAGACCGTCTCCTTCCCGAATACCTGGTGCATGGCGCGGGTCGCTGACTGTATATAGGGATTATTGGTCTGGATCACGATCGGATCGCCGGAGTGAATCAGCCGGACGCGCAGCTCGATACCCTTCGGCTGCAACGACTCGACATAGCTCTTGTACTGCGCAAAAACCTCCTGCGGATGCATATCCGGAACCAGGCGGAAAGAGATCTTGGCGGTAGCCTTGGCGGGAATAACGGTTTTCGCACCCGCGCCAATGAAACCGCCAGGCATTCCATGCACATCCATCGTAGGCCGGACCCAGGTGCGCTCCAGCACCGAAAAGCCGGGCTCTCCGCAAAGCTCGCTTGATCCGATCTCCGAAATACGGTAGTGCTCCTCGTCAAAGGGCAGCTTCTTCCAGGCTTTCAGCTCGTCCGCGCTCGGAGCCTGCACCTTGTCATAAAAACCGGGAATAAGAATGCGGCCTTGTGGGTCCTTGAGTGCAGCGATCACCTGGGCCAAGGCAATGAAGGGATTGGGAGCGGCGCCGCCATATATGCCGGAGTGCAGATCCGTCCGCGCTCCCACCGCTTCTAGTTCGGTATAGATCATGCCGCGCAAGCCGACACACAGGGTGGGCAGGCCGGGAGCAAACATCTCCGTATCAGACACCAGGGCGAAATCGGCCTTGAGCTGCTCCGGATGTTCGCGCACAAACCGCGCGATTCCTTCCCCGCCCACCTCCTCCTCACCCTCGAGAAGCACGCGAACGTTGATCGGCAGTTTGCCTCCCGGCGCTTGCAGCAGCGCTTCCAGCGCCTTCAGGTGCATGTACATCTGACCCTTGTCGTCCACCGCGCCGCGGGCATAAAGGTTGCCGTCGCGCTCCGTGGGCTCAAACGGAGGGGTAAGCCATTCGTCCAACGGATCAGGGGGTTGCACGTCGTAATGGCCGTAGGCCAGGCATGTGGGCTTGCCGGCGGCATGCAGCCAGTCGCCATACACCAGCGGATGACCCGATGTTTCGATGACCCGGACATGCTCCAGGCCGACCCGCTCCAGTTCCCGGGCCAGGCTCTCGGCGGCCAACCGGACGTCGCCCTTGTGCTCCGGAAGGGTCGAGATGGAAGGAATACGGAGCAGAGACTTCAATTCCTCAAGGAAGCGCGCCTGCTGGCTGCGGGCGAACTCGAGTGCGGAGGGCATGAATGGTTTCTCCTCTGGGAAGGTGGAATGGAAGGTTAGCAATTGTTTTCTTTTCTACGACTTTCGCAGCACTTCCGAATCCTGTCGGCTAACAGGCGCCGCAGGCGGTAGCGGCTGCCCAAGATGTATCCTAAACCTGGAGAACTATTCATGCTGGAGCTGGAAATTACCCCGCGCGATCTCGCGGCTCAACTCAAATCCGCGCAGGCCGGCACCGTTCTGCTGGATGTTCGTGAGCCGTGGGAATTTGCGACTGCGCAGATCAACGGGTCAAAGCTTATGCCGATGGGCGAAATCCCTTCTCGCGCCTTTCAGGAGCTGGATCCGGAAGCGCATATTGTCACCGTCTGCCATGCCGGCGTTCGTTCTTTGAATGTGGCCGTATGGCTGCGCAACCAGGGTTTTGAGAAGGTGCAGTCGCTGAGTGGCGGGATCGATGGCTGGTCCCGGGAAGTCGACCCAGCGGTGCCCCGTTATTGAACGATCAGATAGCTAACTTTAGAAAAGAGCAGCCATGGGCGCCACTGAAAGAGTATTGATTGTTGAAGACGAATTGCATGCGCTGGCCGGGCTGGCCGAGTTGGTCTCCGGCTGGGGTTACCGCACGGAGACGGCGCGAGACGGCATCGAGGGCCTGGAAAAAGTAACCGAGTGGTTTCCCGGAATCATCGTCACCGATCTCAAGATGCCGCGGATGGACGGTTTAGAACTGCTGTCGCGGCTGAGCGAGATGCAGCTGAACGCAGCCGTCATTGTCCTCACCGCGCAAGGCAGTATTGAGCGCGCAGTCGAGGCGATGAAGATGGGCGCCTACGACTTCATTCAAAAGCCCATCGATCCCACCCGGCTGAAGACGGTTCTGGCCAACGCCAGCCGTCAGCGCGAGACCGAGCGGGAATTGGAAGTCACCCGCCGCAAACTAAGAGATACCGGTTTTCTGGGATCGCTGGTGGGCAGCTCGCGGAAGATGCAGGAGATGTTCGCCATGATCGAGCGCGTCGCCCCCAGCACCGTCTCTGTATTGATCACGGGAGAGAGCGGGACGGGCAAGGAGCTGGTGGCACGCACCCTGCACGAGCTGAGCCCGCGCCGCGGCAAGCCGTTTGTCGCCGTCAACTGCGCCGCCATTCCCGAGACCCTGATCGAGAGCGAGATCTTCGGTCACGAGAAGGGCTCCTTTACGGGAGCGCTGGAGCGCCGCGCGGGATGCTTCGAGCTGGCCGAGGAAGGCACCCTGCTGCTCGATGAGATCGGCGAAATGCCGGTGGGCACGCAGGCCAAGCTACTCCGGGTGTTGGAAGACAGGAAGCTGCGGCGGCTGGGCAGCAAGGTCGAAACGCCCATGAATGTGCGCGTATTGGCGGCGACCAACAAGAATCCGGAAGAAGCGGTCGCTGACGGGCATCTGCGTGGAGATTTGTACTACCGGCTGAACGTTTTTAACTTGCATATGCCACCTTTGCGGGAACATAAAGAAGACATCCCGGCGATCATCGAAGCCCTGTTGAACGACATGAACACCAAGCATGGGCGGGAGGTCAAGGGAGTGGACGGAGAGATGCTGAGCCGCCTGATGGCTCACGACTGGCCGGGCAACGTGCGCGAACTACGGAACACCATCGAGCGGGCGGTGATTCTTTGCGGAGAGGGATACATGGAGACCCGGCATCTGCCGCCCACCTTTGGGCAGCGCTTCATGCGTGCGGATACGGGGACCTCGAACTACAGCGACACCGGCGTTCACGTGGAGATTGGCAGCACAGTGGATGAAGCTGAGCGGATGCTCATCCTGAAGACCCTGGAGTCGACGCGTAACAACAAGACTCGCGCGGCAGAGATCCTGGGCATTAGTCTGAAGACGTTGCACAACAAGTTAAAGGAGTATGGCAGCGCGACCAGCAGCGAGGTGGCGGAAGAGAGACCGGTGGTATAAGCATTTTCACTTCTACTGTGCACGGGTGAAGTTCGGCGAAGTGCGGCTTTTCTTGAGGAAAAGCCACCCCGGAAGCCGTTGCTCTGTAGATACCAGAAGTGAAAATGCTGAACCCATTGGCTTAGCAACTGAAACGGCTACCTAATTTGCGTCCAGCCATCGCTCGATAAGTCAATCACAGGGTTCAGGTGACTCCCCATGAGACTGAAGACCAAGCTCGTGCTCGCGATCACCGGACTGGTATTTCTGGTGGTGTGCACGCTGTCCTGGATTTTTCTTGGCCAGCTGCTACGCCAACGCATGTCCCAGGCCTACTCCTCCAATGACATGGTGGCGCACCAGATTCTCTTTGCCACGCGGCGCGCGACCGAGACCAACATTCGCGGCCCTCGTGTCGACCCCAACGACCCTCAGTCGGTGCGCGCCGCGGTGGCTCAGGCCCTGCGCAGCGATCCCGCGCTTACCGCGCTGATGAACTCGGCCATTCGCTACTCCCCGACTGTCTTCGATGTATCGATCGCGGACAGCGAGGGCCGCGCACTGCTCAGTACCGATCCCACCAACGTAGACCACCTGCTGCCCCACCGCCAGGAATACGAGGAGCTGGAAAGCGGCGGCTTGCTGCGCCAGCTGGAAGTCGTCTTTGGACCGCCACGCGTCTACAACGTGACCTTGCCGGTGGAGCGCGCTGGCGAACCCTTCGCCACCATCCGGGTAGGAGTTCGTACCACCTTCCTGCGTTTCGTGGTCGAACCCTGGCTGATCGCGGCGCTGACCTATACCGGGGTGGCCATCGCTTGCTCTTTGATCTTCGCCGCGTTCTTAGCCAACCTGGCGCTCAAGCCGATTGAACAGATCGGCGCCCGGCTGGATGCACTGGCCCTGGCGGAGGCCGAAGTGGCCGGCGAAGCGAGTGCCCGGTCAGGAGATGCCGTGGTGCTGGTCTCGCACAAGATCGAGCGCATCGGGCGGCGCATGCGCAACGTCGAAGAGGTCTTCTCTGCCCTCAAGGAAAACCTCGACCAGATCATGACCAATCTGCAGGACGGCATCCTGCTGTACACCCACGATGCCCGTGCGGTGCTGGTCAGCGATTCGGTGGAACGCTTTCTGGGCATCAGCCGTGCAGAGATCCTGGGCTCCAGGTTGCACGAGGTCTTCTCCCGCAATACCCGGTTGGGGCAGGCTGGTCCGTGAGTCATTTGACGCCCGCATGGCCCTGGTGCAGGAGGAGATCACCACTGAGACCGGCCGGCACGTCGAGATCTCGCTGGACTTTATCCATGACGATCGAGCGGTGTATCCGCAGGAAAGCCTGGGCGCGCTGCTGACCCTGCATGACGTTGAATCGGTCAGGGAGATAGAAAGTGATCTGGAGCTTTCGCGACGCCTGGCAGCCATCGGCCGATTGACCGCGGGCGTTGGTCATGAGGTCAAGAATCCGATCAATGCCATCGTGGTCCACCTGGAGCTGCTGCGCAACAAGCTGGGCGGCTCGGATAACAAAGCCATGCGCCATCTGGAAGTCATCGAAAGCGAAATTCAGAGGCTTGACCGGGTGGTGCAGACGCTGGTGGATTTTTCGCGCCCGGTGGAATTGCAGCTTAAGGAACAGGACCTGCGCCGGGTTGTCTCCGCGGTATTGATGCTGGCATCGGCCGATTTGGAAACCCGCGACGTTCATGTGCAGAGCGATCTGCCCGACCATCCGGTGTTGGCTAAGGTGGACGCGGACCTATTGAAACAAGCACTGCTGAATGTCGTGCTGAATGGCGCGCAGGCAATGGCAGAAGGGGGAAAGCTGGAAGTGCGGCTGGCCGAGGACGGCCGCATGGCGCTGCTCAGCATTCATGACCAGGGAAGCGGAATTCCTCTCGAAGTTAGGGACAAGATCTTCGACTTATACTTCACCACTAAGAAAGACGGAAGCGGTATTGGCTTAGCAATGACTTACCGAATCGTGGAGCTGCACAATGGTTCGATTGAAGTAGAATCGGATGCAACCCACGGAACTACTTTTATTTTGCGCTTTCCGCTGAATAGTCTTCAAGACAGCCGGGCGCGTGGATACTTGATGCCGGACGGGAGCAGCGCAGCGGGATCTATCGTGGCCAAGGAGCCCAGGGGATGAGGGCAGCAAACGTACGCTCGTCGCTGTCGCTGATGCTGCTCGCCATTTTTTGTACCGGGTGTCTGCATCATAAGACGTCGCCAACTACGCAGGCACAAGCTCCGCCGTTGCAGACGGGAAAAGGGACGCTGAACCCACCTAAGACAGCACAGCAGCAGGAGAAAACGGACACGCCCCTGGCTTCGCCCTTGCCGCCGCCGTCCGCGCAAAACGTGCCGCCTGCCCCCACCGCCCACAACAAAGAAGGTGACACAAGCCCAAGCGGCCTCCGGCCAAACCGGCGGACACTGCCCAGACTCCGCCGGCTGGTGGAGCTTCTCAACCCTCAGCTTCGGGTTCGCAGACCACTGCGCAGGAAACCCCTCCGCAAACACCAGCAGCTGGCGGGACCACCTCGCCCATTGGTCAACTAACCACCGGCGACAGCGCGATGGGAGAAAAGGCCAAGCACGAGACGGCCGATCTGATCGGCGAGACGGAGCAGGGGTTGAACGGTATCAAACGCTCTCTCTCGACGGAAGAGAAAGTCACAGCCGCGCAGATACGCACCTTCCTGAAACAGGCTCAGCAGGCCCTGGACAATGGAGACACGGATGGCGCGAAAACGCTGGCTACCAAGGCCAAACTCCTGCTGGATGAACTAACAAAACCCTAAGGTGCTGCTGTCCTTTTTGAGTGGGGCAGGCTTCAGAGGCTGCGGAAAGACTCGCAGTTGAGTAGGTCCGGGCTTAACAGGCTGCGGAAGAACTCACGTTTTCTGTCAGGGCACGATTTTACAGGCTGCGCAAAAACTCATGCTTTGTGTCAGGGCACGACTTTAGTCGTGCCGTAAATGTTGCATACTGGACGGCTTTAGCCGCTGAGGTACGTTTTTCAAAGGGTAGTTCCCAGGCAAACGGAGATGGAGAAGCGAACACCCCAGGGGCTAAAGCCCGTCCTATTCTCAATCATTTACGGCCCGACTAAAGTCGTGCCCTGACACAAAGCATGAGTTTTTCCGCAGCCTGTTAAGCCCGGACCTGTCAGAAACGTCCTCACCGTTCGCCCCAGCTTAACTTGGAGCGAAGCACGTCGAAGAAGCCTGTCGCGCCCATGCGCACCAGCTGGACACTGTGCTCGGAACGGCGGCAGCACACCCGTCTCCGACCCGCAGCTGCAATGCCTCCTGCCCGTCGACGGTGAGGAAGGTGAGATCGGGAATGCCTTCCACGCTGACGCTCACGTGCGCATCGCCGCGCACCACCATGGGCCGAATCGTCAACAGATGCGGGCAGATCGGGGTGATCACCAGGGCATCCACGTAGGGAGCCAGAATCGGTCCGTTGGCGGCCAGGTTGTAGGCGGTGGAACCCGTGGGCGTGGAGATAATCACGCCGTCCGCGCGAAACGACGCCGCAAGCTGATCAAACAGATGCACGCTGAAGTCGCCCATGCGCGCGATTGCGCCCTTGGCAATCACCACATCGTTCAGTGCCTCGTACTCTTTGTACAGCAGCGCCGCCGCGCATCACCTCGGTGTGCAACAGGGCGCGCGCGTCGATGGCGCAGCAACCTCCCTCCAGCCCTCCAGCGTGGTGTACAGATCGGCCAGCCGGACTTCGGTCAGGAAGCCCAGCGCACCCAGGTTGACGCTGAGAATAGGAACATCGGTCCGGGCAAAGACACGCGCCGCCGCCAGCAGCGTTCCATCCCCGCCCAGCACCACCACCAGCACCGGTTTCTGCGCCGGCAATTCATGGCGGGGCACGATGCGCGCGTCCTGGGTATAGCTCCCGCTTACGTGGTCCAGGATGGGTTCAAAGTCATGCGCCCGCATCCAGACAACGAGCTCGGGGAGCAGGTTGGCAAGCTCTTCCTTCTGCGGCTTGGAAATGATGGCGACAGGTCGCATGGATTCAGAGCCTGTTGACTGGTTTTGGGGTGAATAACAGAGTTCAGTGTACGCGATGGGTTCAGAAGCGAGCCTCTCAGAAGCGAGCGTAGAGAAGAAACTCCCGATTGCCGCTTCCTCCGCCTCCCCCAAGGATAGGAGAATCCGCGAGCTCGCTGGCCAGGGCGCCAAGATCATGCACCGCATTGCGCACGCGATCGATGGCCAACTGGTGCGCGGCCGGGTCGTGCACGATGCCTCCCTTGCCGACGTGTTCCCTGCCCGCTTCAAATTGCGGCTTGACCAGGATGACAGCCTCCAACGCAGTTTCCGGGCTTTCCCGCACCGCCGCGAGCACCGCGGGAAGCACCAGCGTGGCCGAAATGAACGACACGTCCATGGATACAAAACTGATTCCGCGGGGCAGATCGCCCGGCTTGAGGTAACGGGCGTTGGTACGCTCCAGCAAGGTCACGCGTGGATCCCTGCGCAGCGCTTCGGCGATCTGCCCGTAGCCGGTATCGACAGCCACCACGCTGGCCGCGCCATGCTGCAGCATGCAGTCGGTAAAACCTCCGGTGGAGGTGCCGATATCGGCGCAATGCCGGCCTCGCTGAGATCGATCTGCCAACGGGTCAGTGCGGCCTCCAGCTTGAGACCGCCGCGGCTGACGTAGCGCTGCTCCTCCCCCAGCACCCGCAACAGCGCAGTGTCGTCGACCGCGGCTCCCGGGCTTCTCCACCTTTTGCTGATTGACCAACACGCGCCCGGCGAGGATCAGCGCCTGCGCCCGTTCCCGGGACGGCGCCAAACCCTGCTCGACCAGCAACTTATCCAGGCGGTTCCTCATCTAGTGTGGGTACGACTTTCCATGGACCGGGGCTTTACGCAGCTCATTGTATCTGCTGCTTCCCGGGTACTTTGGTTTGGTTGTTTCGATGGTGCAACCGTAGAATGGGTTCGGCTCAAGCGATGCCAGACAAAACTCCCAATCCGATTGGCGAACCTGAGCGTTCTACTATCAGAGATTCAAGCCTAAAAGACAGGATGGCCGACGGGACAACTGCCGCGGTAGCCGACGATAGTGCTTTGCTGCAGCGTGTCCGCCAGGGCGATCAGACCGCGATGGCTGAGGTCTTCGATCGATACGGCAGGGCGGTGTATTCCGTCGCGCTGCGAATTTTGAAGGATACCGGCCACGCGGAAGATGTGATGCAGGAGATCTTCTTCCAGATCTGGCGGAATTCCGATTCGTTTGTGCAAGGGCGTGGATCGCTGGGCGCGTGGCTGGTCGTGGTGGCGAGAAACCGGTCGATTGATCTGCTGCGGCGCAGAAAGCCGATCGACTCGGTCGACGAAGTCGTGCTGGCTTCTCCCTGCAACCTGGCCTCGGAAGCTGAGCACAACGCCATGATGGAGAAGGTCCAGAAAGTCTTGAAGGACCTGCCTGCCGAGCAGCAAAGGTCCATGGAGCTGGCGTTCTTTGAAGGGTTGAGCCATTCGGAGATCGCGGAAAGAACCGGGGATCCCCTGGGCACGGTAAAGACGCGCATCCGGTTGGCGTTGATCACATTACGAAAGGCATTCCAGGCATGACGGGCAACGGACACAATACGCAGGAGGAGTTGGCTTCCTATGCGATGCAGAGTCTCCCGGTAGAGGAGTCCGCATCCATCAGGGCGCACCTGCAGAGCTGTGCCTCTTGCCGCACGGAGTTGGCCGAGGTCTGCGGCGATCTTGCCCTGCTGGGACTAGCCGTTGAGCAGCAGCCGCTGCCCGAGGGCGCACGGCAGCGCTTCCTGGAGAGGATCGCCGCCTCTCCCGCGGTGAAGCCGCAGGAAACCGTGACCGAGCTCACTCCGATCTCGGTCAAGAGCACGCGCCGTGGACCGGGCTTCTGGATTCCCTGGGTAGCGGCGGCCGCCATGGCCATCGCGGCCATCTCTCTGGGGGTGCAGAATCGGGCTCTGAACGACGAACTGCAGGATGAATCCAGCCTGGTGACCAACCTGGCCGGGCAAGCGTCGCGGGCGCAGCAGGTACTGGAAGTTTTGACCGCGCCCAGCGCGCAGCGGGTGACGCTTACCGAAGGCAAAGCTCCCGCCGAGCCAACGGCGCGCGCCACTTACCTGCCGGAGCGCGGCGGCGCTGATCCTGCTGGCGACCAATCTGAAGCCTCTGCCCGAGGGCAAGACCTACGAGCTTTGGGTGATCCCGGCGAATGGCAAGGCGCCTGTCCCCGCGGGACTCTTTCGCCCCGATGCAGTGGGCACTGCAACGCTGGTGCTGCCGCCGCTTGTCTCCGGGCATTCAGGCCAAGGCCTTTGGCGTGACCGTCGAGAAAGCCAGCGGCTCCGATACTCCAACCTCTCCGATCATTCTCTCGGGAGCGGCCACCGGAGCTAGCTGATCCGCGTCCCGCGAACAGTTCTTTAAGGAGCTACCTCGAGCTCGAATCGAGAGTGTGTGAGAACTCGACTGCTTTCAGGGAGCTAAAGCCCAGTGCAGGTCTGGAAGCACGTGCCCGATCGCCGAAGAGTAGTCTTTTCAGGGACCTAGGCCGTGACACTAAGATCCCGCGCCTCACAATCACTGCGACAGGTCTGTTATCGCTTGGCGCCGTACAGCGGGGGTAGTCTGCGTAACACAATGCGCGCCGAAACCACAGGGTGCTCCGCTGCCGCTGGCATGACTGACGTTGATGGCATTGGTAACCGCGCCTGTCGTGGCGCTGTTGGCGGCTACCGACTGTGCGCTGGTATGCACATCCACTCCGGTTCCATCCAACTGAATGGATGCCGCCACCTGGTTGGTGTCGGTGCGAATCACGCTCATGTAGCGGCTGGTCCGAAGAGAGAACGTAGATCTGGCCGTAAGGAGTGCTGTAGGTGGAGGCGATCGAAATGGGATGGCCGGTCACGGGTATGGTGGCTAACACCTGGAAGCTGGTGAGGCTCACCACACTCACCGTGCTGTCCTTCTGATTGGCCACGTAGACCCGGCTGCCGTCGCGCAGAATGGTAAGCGTAGCCGGTCCATTGCCGACGGGAACCGTCACCGCCTGGCCGAACAGCGCAGAGTCGTTTCCGAATTGATCCAGGCTGGTGTTGATAATGGTGATGGTATTGGAGTCGTAATTGGCGGTAACCAGTTGCGACGCAGGGGCGTAGTAGTCGGCGAAAACCGGCCCGGCATTGAACGACGCAGCCGGGACGCCGGCAGGCGGTGGCAGCAGGAGCGTGCCCGTGGCCGAATCAAAGTTCGGCAGATTGGGCGTGGTATCGAGCGTGTTGAACTGGCTATTAATGACGGTGACCGTCCCACTGCCTCGATTGAGGATAAACATCCGGTTATTGTCCGTAGACCCAATACCATAGACGGGGCAAATGCCAACCGGCAGGGTGCGGGAGATGGTCACGGTCGAGATCTCAATCGACTGCACCTGGCCTGGAGTCGTGACCTGCGAGGGATTCTCGCAATCCCCGAAAGCGACCGTGTTGGAACCGTTGTCCTGGGTGATGGAGTAGACGCGGGCGGCGTTGGCATTGCCGGCCAGGTTGATCGGACTGGCGGGGACCGGGAGTTCTTGGGTCAGCTGGTAAACACCGCTTGAATTGTTGGTCAGCACCGCCACCGCCGGCACGTTGGGTTCGGTGATGAAGAGATTGCTTGCGGTGGAGAGCAGATTCTTGGCTGCGCAGGCTGCAGCAAGGTGCTGCTCTGGATGTTCTTGGTCTGCAGAGTGGTCGAGGGGGTGAAGGTGTTGACCGTGCCGTCGGTATTGGCAGTGGTGGCCGAGGTGCCGCTGGAACTGAGGCGTGAGAGCCAGGGGGCCATTGCCCAGCAACGCCTGGGTCAGCAGGGTGTCACCGGCGGCATCAAAAACATTTGCCAAGCCAGCCGTGCGTGTTGCCGGAGGTGGTGGTCACGACTGCGTAGCTCTGCGGCTGCGGAGCAGGCCCGGTCACCGCTACCGGGGTGACCACCGGCCGGTAGGTCTCTCCGCATCCGGCCAGCATCACGGCGATGGCCGCCGCCGCGGGAAGACAGGCCAGCCTGCTCAACCCCAACCTAAATAGATGGCTGAAAGCTCGCGAACCACAGTCAATGACCCTGGTTGGAGAACCCTGAACACAAACTCCGGCAAACGCACACTCCGCCGGCTCCATCTCTGGAGCCATGCAACGCTAAGCACCCGTGAATACCTCACTACGTCTCATTTCCTGGTAGAAAGATGATTGTAAATGGGAGCGCGTATCCAGCGATACCCCGGGATTTCCTGTGAAGTTTGTTGGCGTTGATGAACTTCATGCGGCTTTCTTCACGGAAAGCCGCATGAGGCTCATTGATTCCAACAAGCTCCACAGGAAATCCGGGTCCTCAATGGAAGCCGCACACGCGGCCGTTGCTGGGCCGCGTACAGGAAATCCGGGTACGCCAGCCGCAAAATGAACCGTGCGCGTTAAAGATCAGCGGATAGCAACCGAACGCCGCAATGCCGGCAATCTGCGGTGGCAATCATGGTTGGTGCTGGCCGCGGTGGGGCCGTGGTGCGCCGCAGCCACTTTGCGCCATGCCACCTGATGTGGACCAGCGCCACGCAAACCGCGCTGGCCATCAGCCTGGCCCTGGCGCTCCTGGTATGGCTGGCGCGGGCCGCGACCCCGCTGGCTGCGCTCACCGGCGGAGTGATCACCGCTGTCCTCTCGCTTGCTCCACTCTCCTCTTCCGGCGAGGTGGCGAGCCCCTTTCATTCCGCGCTCCCGCCGCTGCTGGCGCTTTTTCTGCTCACCTTTTCGCCACCAAATTCGGTAGCGGGAAGAAAGAGCAGCTGGGCGTGGCTGAGGATAAGCGAGGCCGGAACGCCGCCCAGGTGGCGGCGAACCTGGGTGTCGCCGGGCTGGCCGCGGCGAGCGCTCTGGTCTTCCCTTGCCAGGCTCGTGGTATGCGGCGTGGTGGTGACTGCCGCCCTGGCTGAAGCGACAGCCGATACCTTGGCCAGCGAACTGGGAGAGGTGCTGGGCGGCCCGCCGTTCATGGTGACCAGCTCCGCCGCGTCTCCGCCGGGCACTGACGGCGCGGTCAGCCTTGCGGGTACGGCTGGCGGGAACCAGCGGAGCAGTCGTGCTGGTGCTGGTAGCGGTGTTACCCTGAGGCTAAGCCCTGGCAAGGCCGTTTGCGCGGGACTGGGTGCGATCGCCGGTCTCTTCGTCGATTCCCTGCTGGGCGCAACCGCCGAGCGGCGCGGCTGGCTCAATAATGATGGGGTGAATTTTCTTTCCACCCTGGCGGCTTCGGTGATCGCAACCGGAGCTTTGGCTCTGCAATGACCCGCCTTCTCTTACAAACCGCTATCTCATCCGCTGGTAGGAATCCGGGCTTTACGGTCTAGACACAGTCCCGAAGACCCTGCCCTGAGCCAACAAAAGCTTTGGGTGCCCCATTCAAGCCGTATTTTGGCTTGAGTGGGCTATCCGTGCCTCCCCCACTCGTTTGTCATCCCGAAGCGGAGGGATCTGCAGTTTCACTTTCGGGCACAAGCGAATGTGCGTGGGTGAATTGCCTCCGGGTTCCGTTTTTCCATCAACGCAAACTGCAGATCCCTCGGCGCTCCCCGGATTTCCTGTGGAGTTGGTGGCGTTGCGATTCTGCGGCTTTCTTTAACGGAAAGCCGCACACGTGACGTTGGTGAGGGCCGCGTAGCAGGAAATCCGGTTCCCTTCGTCGGGATGACAAATTTGAGGGGCCGTGGCTCACCTTGGCACGGGTGGAGACGGATGGACAGAGCCGCCACTTGTACCGCTAATTTGTGGTTCGGCGTTCGTGGAATCCCATATCTGCCAAAACCGGGGCAGATATCGGGCATGCACCGGCAGTCCTCTAGTGCACCTTCAAACGCCATAGCGTGTAGCTGAACATCTCGTGCATCAGCCGCATAGCGGAGTCCCAGAAGCCCAGGGGCCGGGCCTCGGGGCGGGGAGAGGTCACCACGTTCAGCCCCATGCTGGCGCACAAAGCATGAATGCGAAACAGGTGCGTTCCATCGGAGACAGCAAGGATGCGGTTCAGATGATTCTCCCGCGCAATCGCGGCCAGCCGGGCGGCCGATTCCTCTGTGTTCGTGCTCTGTGTTTCGGCGATGATCTCGCTTTCCGGGACCCCGTGGGCAAGAAGATAGTCATGGCCGACGCCCCCTTCGGAGTCTCGCGGGCCACCGACCCCACCGCCCAGAGTAATGACCAGGGAAGCGAGGCGTTCGCGATAGAGCGCCAGCGCATGATCTAGACGCGCGCGCAGCACCGGCGAGGGCCGGCCGTCATATTCCGCTGCGCCAAAGACCGCGATGGCGTCGGCAGGACGTGCCTGATCATGGGTGGCATAGAAATGGATCTGCCCGTATAGCCAGATAAACCAGCCCCCGGCAGCAATCAGGCCCGCGGCGAGCAAGATGCGCAGCACACGTCTCCCAGTCGACACGGCTCTCTTCGCAGTTGCCGCGCCGCACATAAGGCAGATCGGACTCGGGAACCATCATCGAATCCCTGTTCAGCGCTGAAGCGTTAAGGCAATCTCGTGGGTAGGAATGGCTCCTTCCCGAAGAATCTTCCACAGCCCATCGCTGGTGGTGAGATCGACGATGGTCGTGGCCACGCTCCGGCCGGTGGGGCCCCCATCGACGATCAGGGGAATGCGGTCGCCAATCTGGTCGCGGACGCAAGCTGCGTAGTTGCACTCCGGCAAGCCCTGCAGATTCGCCGCCGTGGCCGTAATCGGCAACCCCAACTTCTCCACGATGGCCCGGGGAATCACAGCGTCGGGCACGCGCAGAGCCACGTTGCCGGTGTTGGCGGTAGAACGCAGAGGCAGACGCGAACCGGCGCGGACAATCACGGTAAGCGGACCCGGCCAGAAGCGCTCCGCCAAAAGATCAAACCGGGCGTCGATATCGCGCGCCAGCTCGTAGGCCTGGGCAGCACTCGCGATCAGCAGCGACAGCGGCTTGTGCTTGAGCCGGGTCTTGATCTCATAAATGCTTTCCACTGCACGAAGGTTCACCGGGTCGACTGCCAGCCCATAAAAAGTATCGGTGGGAATGCCCACCACCTTACCGCTTCGCAGGCAGGAGACGATGTACTCAACCCGATCCTGTTCCGGCTCGTCCGGATGAACACGCAGAATTTCTGCCAACAAGGAACTCCACCCTAGGACAAATTTGGGGAATCTCATCGAGAGTACCAGACCAGCGCATGGTGGCTCTCGCAGCACTCTTACGCCTTGCGAGTCAGAAGCATTTCCCCACCCGGCGATGTTAATCGCTATATTGACTTGCAGGGATTTCCACCGCAAAGGTTTGCGCTCGCATGAATCGTTTCCGCCTGCTCCCGTTGTTTACATGCCTTGTCCTCGTCCCCCTGGCTCAAGCTCAGGAGAAGCCTGTGCAGGGGACGACTCACGTCACCCTCGGCCAGTCGGTCGTCCCACTCTATGGCCCCTGGAAGTTCACCGTAGGCGATTCGCCCATCGACCCCGTGACCCACCAGCCGCTCTGGGCCCAGCCGGACTTCGATGATTCCCACTGGGAGACGGTCGACCTGACGCCGACAGGAGTTCGCGATCCGCTGGGAGATTTTTCCGACTACGTGACGGGTTGGACATCGCGCGGGCATGCAGGTTATTCGGGCTACGCGTGGTATCGCATCCGGGTGCAAGTGATTGCCCAACCAGGCGAAAAGTTAGCCCTGGCCGGTCCATCGGATGTAGACGATGCCTATCAACTCTTCAGCGATGGAGCCCTGGTTGGCAGCTTCGGTGACTTTACCGGAAGCCAACCTAAACTCTACTTTACCCAGCCCATGATGTTCAATCTGCCGCCGGCTGCTGGTTCGCCTGTCCGCGTCCTGGCTTTTCGCTTCTGGATGGCCCCCAGTACGCTCGTGACCCAGGCAGACGTTGGCGGCATGCATACGGCGCCGTTACTGGGCGATGCCGGCGCGGTTTCGTCCGGATACCAGCTTCATTGGCTGGAACCGCTGCGCGCGCAAATCGCAGGAGTACTGGAAGGGCTCCTCTTTTTACTGTTGGCCGGCGTCGCCTTCAGCTTGACCCGCTTCGACCGTTCCGATCCAGTCTATGTGTGGATGGGCTCGCTTTTTCTCTTGATCACCGCCAACTCAATCCTCGTTATCATCGCCACCTGGACACAAACCCTGGACGCGATCGTTGACCTTGTGCTGCAAGACGGCCTCCTGAGCCCGCTTATGCTGGGCGTCTGGGTCATGGTGTGGTGGGTCTGGTTCCGGCTGGAGCGCCCCACGTGGGTGCCCAAGGCAGTTGCCTTGCTGACGCTCGGGTTTATGGTCTCGACCATCATCGGTGAAAATCTTCTCTATCCTCTTATTTCGACTTCCGTCGCAGACGTCTTTCATATCGTCTCCATTGTCGTGCGCCTGGCCCTGCTGATGGTTTTGATTCTGGTATTGTTCTGGGGCATTCGCCGCCAAGGGGCGGAAGGCTGGTTCGTGCTGCCCGCCGTGGTGTTGCTCATTGTGTCGCTCTTCACAAACGAGCTGTTGCTGCTGCACATAAGGATCAACTGGTTTCCCTTCGGTTTGAGGTTCTCGCTCACCCAAACGGCGAACGTGCTGCTGACCGCTGTGTTGTTTGTGCTGCTGCTGCGCCGGCTCTCACTCTCAGTGCAGCAGCAGCGGCTGCTGGCCCTGGATGTGAAACAGGCGCAGGAAGTACAGCGCGTGATTCTGCCCGAAAGCGTTACCACCGTGCCCGGACTTACCATTGAAAACGAATACCGGCCGGCGCGCGAAGTAGGCGGCGACTTCAACCAGATCATTCCCTATCCTGCGGATGGCAGCCTGTTGATTGTGGCCGGTGATGTGGCCGGCAAGGGTTTGCAAGCCGGCATGCTGGTCGCGCTCCTGGTGGGCGCCATCCGCATGGCCGCGGAAGTCAGCTCCGATCCGCTGTTCATCTTGCAGGCGCTGAACCGGCGGCTGCTCGGCCGCGGCGAAGCCCACGCCACCTGCCTCGCCATGCACATTGCCGCCGATGGCGCCGTCACGCTGGCCAATGCCGGACATCTGCCGCCTTATCTCAACGGAAAGCCGGTCGAAATGGAAGGTGCGCTCCCCCTGGGTGTGATCGACGGCGCGGAGTTCACCGTCACCCATTTTCCACTGCAGGAAAACGATCGCCTGGTGCTGGCCTCCGATGGCATCGTGGAAGCCATGGACGAACAGCACCGGCTCTTCGGCTTCGAACGCCTGCAAGAGCTGCTGCAGAGCAGGCTGACCGCGGCGCAGGTGGCCGCCGCCGCGCAAAGCTTCGGCCAGCAGGACGACATCAGCGTGATCGCAGTGACCCGCACCGCAGCACTGGTTCCGGCCTGATTCATCCATAGCTCCATTTACAATCGCCTTTTGAGCCCACGAACCCATGAATTCTGTTGCCGAACGTGGTCCGCGAAGGGTGGAAAGCCGGCAGAACAGCCGCATCAAAGAGCTGCGTGCGGCCTTGGCCCGCGGCGCCAGAACTCCCCACATCGCCGTCGAAGGCTTGCATCTGATCGAAGAAGCAGTGAAGAGCGGTCTGAAGCTGCACACCGTCTTTGTGCGGAGCGGCAACGAGGGCCTGTTGGAGCACCTCGCCGTAGGAGACGCCGAAGTTTTGATCGTGACCGAGGACGTCTTTTTGAGCGCCACCCTGACCGAGCATCCCCAGGGCATTGCCGCCCTGGTCGAGGCGCCCGAGTTCAGCCTGCAAGCGATGCTTCGCGGCACGCCCCTGGTGGTCATCGCCGCCGGGCTGCAGGACCCGGGCAATCTGGGGACCCTGGTGCGCTCCGCCGAAGCCTTTGGCGCCACCGGCATGATCCTGCTGCCCGGCACCGTAAGCCTGTGGAACGCGAAAACGTTGCGCGCCTCCTCGGGATCGGCCTTTCGCCTGCCGGTGATTGCCTTGGCTGCCGAGGATGCATTTGCCGCTCTGCGGGAAGCGGGCGTGCAGATCTTCGCCGCAGTGGCCCGGGATGGCGCAAGCGAAGTGGATCTGCGCGGGCCCTGCGCGCTGTTGCTGGGCAATGAGGGCTCTGGATTGCCCGACGCATGGATCGCGGCGGCGGACGCGCGGGTCACCATTCCCTGCCCCGGCGCAGTGGAGAGCCTCAACGCAGCGGTTGCAGGCAGCGTCCTGCTGTACGACGCCATGCGTCAGCGCCTGCGGCCCCATAAGAATACCCAGGTAATCGCATGAGCCTCTTTAGCCAAATTCCGGAAGAAAGCACGCTGAAGAAAGGCGGAGCGCGCGCCGCGCCGCTCGCCGAACGCATGCGTCCCCGCACGCTGGATGAGTACGTTGGCCAGGAGCAGCTGCTCGGTCCCGGCATGCCCCTGCGCATAGAAATCGAGCGCGACGATCCGGGATCCATGATTCTGTGGGGCCCGCCCGGAGTCGGCAAGACCACGCTGGCCAAGATCATCGCCGAGGCTACGCAAGCCAGTTTCATTGAATTCTCCGCGGTGCTGAGCGGCATCAAGGAGATCAAGCAGGTGATGGCGGACGCGGAGAAAGCCGCCGGCTTCGGATCGCGGACCATTCTCTTTATCGATGAGATTCACCGCTTCAACAAGGCCCAGCAGGATGCATTTCTCCCCTATGTCGAGCGCGGCACCATCCGTCTGATCGGGGCCACCACGGAGAACCCGTCCTTTGAAGTAATCGCGGCCCTGCTCTCCCGTTGCCGCGTCTATCGCCTGACGCCGCTGACCGATGAGCAACTGACTGCAGTTACTAAAGCGCGCGCTGGCCGACAAGCAGCGCGGCCTGGGCACGCTCGGTGTCACGGCCGACGAAGAGGCCCTGGAGATGATGGCCGGCTACGCCAGTGGCGACGCGCGCTATGCCTACAACGCTCTCGAGACCTCGGCCAAGCTGGCGGCGGAGGGACATACCGCGATTACGCGTGAGGTGGTGCAACATGCCTTGCAGCAGCGGGTCCTGCTCTATGACAAGCAGGGGGAAGAGCATTTCAACCTGATCTCAGCCCTGCACAAGAGCGTCCGCAACAGCGATGCCGATGCCTCGCTCTACTGGCTGGGGCGTATGCTGCGCGCCGGAGAGGATCCCATGTATGTTGCCCGCCGCTTGGTCCGCATGGCCGTGGAAGACATTGGCCTGGCCGCGCCGGAGGCGTTGCGCTTGACGCTGGCGGCACGCGACGCGATGGATTTTCTGGGCTCGCCGGAGGGCGATCTGGCCCTGGCCCAGGCTGCGGTTTACCTGGCGTTGGCGCCCAAGTCGAACGCGCTGTACACCGCCTATGGAGAGGTAACGGCGGAGATCGAAGCCCATCGTGCGGAGCCGGTGCCTCTGCATTTGCGCAACGCCCCTACTCCGCTGATGGAGCAATTCGGATACGGCAAAGGCTACCAGTACGCGCATGATGTGGAAGCGGGCGTGGCCGATATGGAGTGCATGCCGGACAATCTGCGCGGCCGCGAGTTTTACCATCCGCGTGCCCAGGGCCGGGAAAAACTGCTGGCCCAGCGCATGGAAGAAATCCGCAGCATTCGCGCCGCGAAGCAGGCCGCTCGCAAGCCAGAGTGACTGAAAGCAAATAGGAGCACCATGGATCAACCGGCGGACCCACAGTGGCTGAGTTGGACAAAACGTCTGCAGGCGATTGCCCAAACCGGGCTTACCTTCACCCGCGATCATTATGACCACGAGCGCTATGAAGAACTGCGTGCGATTGCCGCCGAAATGATGGCCGCCGGAGCCGGTATGCCCGACTCACAGAAGATTCTTACTCTCTTCCGCGGGCAAAGCGGCTATGCGACCCCGAAAGTCGAAGTACGCGGCGCCGTAATACGCGAGGATCAAATTCTCCTGGTGCGGGAACGTGAAGATGGGGGGTGGACTTTGCCTGGGGGTTGGGCCGATGTGGGCGAGACCCCGAGCGAAATGGTGGTGCGCGAGGTGAAAGAGGAGTCGGGTTACGATGTGGTGCCGCGCAAGCTGGCAGCATTGTTCGACCGCAACAAGCATCCTCATCCGCCGATCCCGGCGCATACCTATAAGCTGCTGTTCTTGTGTGATCTGATCGGCGGCAAAGCGACGCCCAGTTTCGAGACGCCGGAAGTCGGCTTTTTTTCCCGCCACGAACTGCCCGGACTCTCCAGCGCCCGGGTGACCGAATACCAGATAGAGCACATGTTCGAACACGCCGCTCATCCCGAGTGGCCGACCACCTTTGACTGAATTCCTGTGTTATCCCGCCTGCCCCGGCTTGCCGTGGGAGCAGTCGACTCGCGGTGGCGAGTGAAGAGAGCGGGTTCTCTAGGGTCAGTCCTCGCGCAGCGCTACCATCGGTTCCACCGCGGTTGCATACCGCGCAGGAAAATAGCAGGAAGCCAGGGCCGCCGAGGCCAGCACAGCCACCACCACGATGTAGGTGATCGGATCCCACACACTCACGGTTACGAAACCGCGCACTGCTTGCGCAACCAACAAGGCGAGGACCAGGCCGAACCCCAGGCCAATGGCGACAATGACGACGGATTGCCGGTAGATCATGCGGAAGACGGAGCCGCGGCTGGCGCCAAGCGCCATGCGCAATCCGATCTCGTGGATGCGGCGGCTCACCGCGTAGGAGACCACCCCGTAGAGGCCAATCACTGCCAGCGTTAATCCCAGGCCCCCCATGATGGCGGCCAGCGAAGCGCCGATCTGAAAGAGCAGCAGCCCATTCAGGGTATAAAGCCCCTGGCGCATGGTCAGCACCTGAAAGATCGGCAGTTGCGGGGCCAGCGCATGAATCGTCTTCTCCGCCACGGGGATAAGCGAAAGCAAGTCCCGGTCGGACCTTAGCTGGAAGACCATCAGGGTGTTTCCCTTGAAGTGCTGTGCATAGGGAAGATAAAAGTAGGGCTGCGCCTTAGCCCCGCCGAAGATTTGAAATTCGGCATCCCGCGCGATGCCGACAATTTGCAGCTTGCGGTCTTTTTCGTTTTGCATGCGGAAGGTGCGGCCCATGGGGTCTTGATGGGGCCAGAACTTCCTGGCTGTGCTCTCGCTGACCACGGCCACATCGACGCCGTGTTCATTATCGGCTTCGGTGAAGGCGCGCCCGCGCAGAAGATCGATGCCCATTACGTGAAAGTATTCCGGCGAAACGACGTTGTAGCCTGCGTTCAAGTCATCCGGGTTGGCGGGAACCGGGGCGCCGTCAATCACCATCCGGTCGCCGCCGTTGTTGAAGTAGCCCAGGGGAACGGAGCTTGCGTGGCTTACGGAGTCCACCCCGGCGAGCTGATGCAGACGGGCGCTGAGGGAGGCCGCCAGGTCGCGGGCTTCGCCATCGCTCATCCCGATCTCACGCGCGTCGATGGTGAAATTCACCACGTGGTCCGGCCTGAAGCCAAGATCCATGGTCTGCATAGCGGTGAGGCTGCGCACAAACAGGGCGGCGATCACCAGCAATACCAGGGAACCGGCGATCTGCAGGGCCACCAGGCCATCGCGCAACCAATGCCGGCCGGCGAGTCACGCCGCGGCTGCCCTCGTGCAGGACGGTGTTGACATTCGCTTTGGCCACGCGCAATGCGGGCACAACGCCCACCACCAGCCCGGCCAGCAAAGCGATCGCAAAGGAGTAGAAGAAGATGCGCCAATCGAAGGCGAACACGAACTGGACGGGAAAATCGGCGTGCAGATCGAGATGGCTGAGCGCTCCGCTGGCGCCCATGCCGAGCACCACGCCCATGCCGCCGCCGATCAGCGCCAGCAGCACACTCTCGGTGACCATCTGGCCGATAAGCCGGGAACGCTGGGCGCCCAGCGCGGTGCGGATAGCCATCTCGCGCTCGCGGGCCGTAGCCCGCACCATCACCAGGTTGGCGACATTGACGCAGGCCAGCAGCAGCACCATGAGGGCTAGAGAAAGAAAAAGCCCGGCGATCACGAACATGGTATTGGGGTCGCCGGTATTGATGCGCAGCTGCGGCTCGGGAAAGGCCTCGATGCTGAGCTTCTTTTCCACATCCGGGTGCAGCCGGGTGATGTCCTGACCAATCACCTTGAGCCCGGCGCTGGCCTGCTTTACGCTGACTCCGGAACGAAGACGCCCATGGACGAGGAACATCCGGTTCTGCCAGTTATTAATGGTGTCTGCCGGAATGCCGGCGATGGGCAGGGCAGACAGAGGTACATACGCCTCCGAGGTCAAAAAGCTTTGCATGCCGCTGAAGCCTTTGGGGGCTACGCCGACGATGGTTACCGGGTGTCCGTCCAGCGTGACCGGCCGCCCCACCACATTCGGATCGCCATGGAATCTTTGCTGCCAATAGGCGTAACCCAGAACAACCACCGCGTCCTGGCCCAGAACCTCTCCTTCACTGGGCAGCAACAGCCGCCCCGCTGCGGGCTTCAGTCCAAGCCCCTCGAAGAAGTTGCCGCTGACGTACGTGGTCATGATCCGGTCCGGCGGCTGCCCCTGTACTGCCAGGCCGTCGAGGCTGATCGTGTAGGTGAAGACGTTGCTGAAGGAACCCCCGCTCTCGGCACGGACCTGCTTGTATTCGTTCCAGGAGAGCGTCTGCTGCAAGGGCCCGTTGTTTTCCCGCGCAACCAGGGTCGTGATCTGTTCCGGGTTTGGCACCGGGAGCGGCTTAAGGAGTAGTGAATTCACCAGGCTGAAGATGGCCGTGTTTGCGCCAATGCCGAGGGCCAGCGTCAGTACCGCAGTGGCGGCAAAACTCGGAGCCTTCCTGAGCTGACGAAAAGCAAAGCGAAGATCCTGAAACAAGGTCCCCATGGAAAGCCTCCCTGCATGCTATCCGTTCGTTGTGCACGTTCCCTTCCAAACAAGCCCGGGCTAAGCACTTGCATTTGCAGGAAAAATACCAGCAAGAACGAAAAGCTGGGTGCACCACTTGTCCGAATCCAAGAATCATTGTCCGGAATCGACCAGCGAGCGTAGCGAGTCCGCGGGGGAACATTGAGTCCCTTCCTCTACTGCACGTCCCTGAACGCCATTCGATGTGGGAATCTTTCCATTCCTGCGGCAAACATTCTTTTAAATCCCACCTCCACCCCTGCCAAGGTGAGCCACCGCCCCTCAAATTTGTCATCCCGAGGAGCGGACTTGCCTGTGGCAAGTCAAGGGAGCAATTACACCGGCAACAAAAGCTTTGGGTGGCCCATTTGCCCCGATTTCCTGCGGAGGCTTGTGGCATTGATACACCCCATGCGCCTTTCTTTAATGAAAGGCGCGCACGCGGACCTCTCTAGCACAACGTGGCAGGAAATCGGGGTCAAGCCGTATTTGGCTTGAGTGGGCGACCATGCCTCCCCCACCCGTTTGTCATTAGGACAAAATTTGAGGGGCGGTGGCTCACCTTGGCACGGGTGAAGACGGATGGACAGAGCCGAAAAAAGCCGATCTGATTTCGTGGAAATTGGACCTCTGCCTGCGAGCCGTTCTTCTTTCCACCGCGGACGACACCTTAAAATAAGAGCATGGACAAAAAGAAGCTTGGTAACTCGGATATGGAACTGACACCGATCGGGTTCGGTTCATGGGCAATCGGCGGCGCCGACTGGCAATTCTCCTGGGGGCCGCAGGACGACAACGATTCGATCGCCGCGATTCATAAGGCGCTGGAACTGGGCATCAACTGGATTGACACAGCGGCAGTGTATGGCCTGGGACATTCGGAGGAGGTGGTCGCGCGCGCCCTCAAGACGGCTTCTCACAAGCCATACATCTTCACCAAGTGCGGCCTGGTGTGGGATGAGAAGCGCGAGGTCGGCAATAGCCTGAAGCAGATTCGCCGCGAGGCCGAGGACAGCCTTCGCCGGCTCGCGGTGGATGCCATCGATCTCTACCAGGTGCATTGGCCCAAGCCGGAGGAGGAGATCGAAGAGGCGTGGGGCGTGATGGCCGATCTGCAAAAGCAGGGGAAAGTTCGCTGGATTGGCGTCTCCAACTTCAGCGTGGACCAGATGGAGCGAATCATGAAGATCGCTCCCATTACCTCGAACCAGCCGCCCTACTCCATGTTGAACCGTGCGGTGGAGGCAACGATTCTTCCATTCTGCAAGAAGAGCAATATTGGCGTGATCAATTATGCTCCCATGCATTCCGGTTTACTGACGGGGGCCATGACCAAGGAGCGTGTTGCTCACTTCACCAGTGACGATTTTCGCCGCAATGCGAAGAACTACCAGGAACCCCTGCTCTCGCGGAATCTGGCGGTGGCGGAGTTTATCGGGAAAATCGGTCAGCGGCACAAGGTGAGCGCCGGCGTGGTGGCGATTGCGTGGACCTTGCATCATCCTGCAATCACTGCGGCCATCGTCGGCGGCCGCAATGCAAAGCAGGTCGAGGGCGTAATTCCTGCGGAGACCTTCCGCTTATCCGAAGAGGAGTTTTCAGAAATCCAGAGCTATCTCGCTCAGCACGTGGCCTGAGAAGGGTGCGTTGGCATTCAGGGGAGATGGAAATGACCGTGAACTGTCCCCTGCTGGCGCTCTTAGGTCCGATGCAACACTTCCCAGCATTTCCGACACATCGACTGTTCCCAAATAGGGCTCAAGTATTCTCATGCTGGGCCGATTGCTGTGCATCCCTCAGATTCTCCGGAAAAATTCAGCTATCATCCCGTTAGAGGTTCCGCTTAGCACTCTACTCCGATGTGCCCTTGAAGACACACCTTACCCGAATCGCTCCGCCCGGATGTCCGAGAGTTGTGTCAGGGCGAATGCGAACACGTTCAAGACGATTCAGCGCTCAGGCACGTACCTCTACGCTTTGTCAGCCCGCACGCTCTATTTTTCCTACCTGCGTCTAAACAATCCGGCTGTCTCCCTCAACGGGCACCCGAACATGCGCGAGCAGGTCTATGCAGAGGCCTGCCTACAAATGTCAGCGCCGCTAGAGGATCAGTGTATCCATGACTCTAACTGCTCTTGTGTGAAGGTCGGTACTCGTGACAAATCTATCCCCCATTGCATCCACAGGCTCATTGCGCTCTCGCGCCATCTGCTACTTGCCTCTTCTACTCCTCGCCGGTTCCTTCCAACCCTCGCTCAGCCAAGCCCAATCATTGACCTCGCTCTCTATCTCGCCCAACCAGCCCTCGGTGGATATAGGAGGTACGACCCAGCTCACGGCCTCGGCAACTTATTCCGATGGCTCCTCCAACAATGTCAGCAGTGGTGTCGCCTGGAGTTCCGCCGATTCCCGAATGGCCAGTGTCTCCGAGAGCGGCGTCGCATCGGGATCGGCAACGGGAAACGTTGCCATCACAGCCAGCTACCAGGGACTAACTGCCTCCGTCACGCTATCCAGTTCGATGGGCAACATCCAATGGAGTGGTCCCTTAACCATCACCCAGGGAGGCACCTACTCGGGTAACTGGAGGAGCACCGATCCGAATACACCAGCGGTGACCATTGCCACGACAGCCCCCGTCGTGATCCAGAATTCGCATGTGACTGGCCCCAATGACCTCATTGCCGATCCCCTTTATGGAAATAGTCTTACGGTTAAGAACGTCATTGGCCTGGGTGTCAATCCGAATGTACGCAGTCAAGTGAATGGTCTGTTTGTCAACGCCCAGAATCCTATCCTGCTCGATGTGGAAAACTGTTACTTCGAAAACGTGCTGTTTGGAGTCTATGTACGCGGCTATGCGGGAAATCGCGACGGGACCCAGACGGTCACGATCCTGAATAATCGCGGACGTAACATTCTCGGCCTCGAGAGTGATGGCAACAACGGCTACTTACCGGGCGAAACCTATTGGCACTGGGCGCATGCATTTCAGCTTAGCGAAATGGCTTCAGTCCCCGGCATCAGGATAGCCTGGAATGAAATCATCAACTATCCCTACCAGAGCCTGGTGAATGAAAATATCAATATGTACGATGCCGGGGGTACGTCGAGCAGTCCCGCCGAATTCCACGACAACTACATTCAGGGAGCCTACGCTTACAACCCGGTAATCGATAGCTACAATGGCGGCGGCTGGGTCACCGATGGCAGTGGCAGTGATACCGTGGCCACCGCGTCGTCCTATAACAACGTCTACAACAATCAGTTCGTGGGCACGGTCAACATGGGCATTGAGTTCAGCAGCGGACACGACAACGCAGCATACAACAATACCGTCATTGCCAGCGGCTTGCTCCCCAATGGAACAAAGATTCCCTCCCAGAACGTGGGACTTTCCATCGACGATGTCTATGGAAACATGCAAAACGGCAGTATGTACAACAACGAGATGTACGGCAATACCGTGGGGTGGATGTGCTGGGCAGCGCGATGTGCCTGGGACGGATACCGGAATGATGAATACTTTCCGGACAATAACAGTTACTACTCCACGAACCAGTCCATCTCCGCAAACCCGCTCACCCTGCAGGCGGAAAACAGCGAATACTCAACCTGGCTGGCGAAGATCGCGTCGAATGGGATGGTTGTCGGCCCCGTCGGCCCAGCAAGCGCAACTTCAGGCGGCGCATCAACAGGAGGACCTCCGATCTCAACCACCGGCTGGTACAACATCGTGAACACAAATAGCAGCCTGTGCGTTGACGCCTCTTCCTGGGGCTATCTCAATGGCACTGTTCTGCTGCAATACACCTGCGGTGCGGCGCAAACCAACCAGGAGTGGCAATTCCAACCTACCGACAGCGGTTACTACCAGGTAGTCAATCGCAATGCTTTGATCCGGACAGATAACAATCTCGTTTGGGAGGTGGCTGGGGGACCATGGGCCACGGCAAACCAGGTGGCTGTTGAACTATGGAGCTATGGGGGAGCGACCAACCAGCAGTGGATGCCGGTGTCCGTGGGAAATGGCGCCTACAAGTTTGTCGCCCGCAATAGCTCTAAGTGCCTCGATGTTCCCGACGCCTCGTCTGCGGTTCTCATAGGATTGCAACAGTACGATTGCAATGGAACCGCGGCGCAATCCTACACCCTGCGGCAGAAGTAGCGAAATGACCCGGAGGATGATCCCTCTTCGTGATGCCCTCCGGGACAGACCCATTTACTTGATCACGGGAGACAGCGCGATCGAGGTCAGGCCCAGCAGGAAAAAAAGAAACATCAGGGCGAGATAGAGCCGCACACGGCTGCTCGCCCCGCGGAACTCTTTCCACACGAAAACCCCCCACAACGCGGAGATCATGGTGTTGCCCTCACCCATGGAAAACGAAGTCGCCGGGCCGATCATCGGCACGTACGAAGCGACGAAATTGGCAATGGTTCCTACACCCCAGATAAGTCCGCCGGCAATGCCCCAGGCATGTACGTTCCAGCGGCCGCTGACGTAATCCTTCCAGCGTAGCGCAGAGCCGGTGATGGGCCGGCGCATCAGCAGATAAATCATGGGCAATGCCGATGCCGCGGCTCCCAGGGAAAAAATGACGTTCACGGTATAAGGCTGCAAGATGCCCCGGGCCGGCCAGCGATTTGGCCACCAACGGATAGAAGAGCCCGGCGCCAATTCCTCCGATGACACTGAGAAGAATCCCTTTTCCCCGGTTTGCCGCCGGCCTGCGATATCCCCTTGTAGGCCAGGGCATCGAGCGCAATCGCGATGCAGACAAGAGCGATGCCCGAGAAGATAAGTACGGGATTGCCTGCGGGAGAAACAACATAGTTGAGCACCGCTCCCAGAACCAGCGCCAGCCCGGCGCCAATGGGAAAGGCCACCGCCATTCCGGCCATCGAGATTGCGGCCACGATCAGAATATTACCCACGCTGAAGACCGCTCCTCCGGCGAAAGCCAGCAAAAGGCTTCGCTGGCTCGCGGCCCGCAAATTCAGGAAGAAACTCTGCGGCGATGAGGGATCGATCTGCCCCAGAGTGAGGCCGAAGATAAGCGAACAAACAAGCAGGCCCAGGGTGTAGTCGAAGTAGTAGAGCTCGAAGGGCCACTGGTGGGTGATCTTTTGTGTATTAGCCCAGGTTCCCCAGCAGAGCATGCTGAGCGTCATCAGGAAGAGCGCGGTGGAATAGGTTTGCGGCGTGAACATGGCGCTCCCTAGTCGGCAGTGGACGAGCCCCCCTATCATGCCACGATCCGGCGGAGCGGCAACCAAGACAGCCTCTCCGCTGGCGGATTTGGATATCCCGCGAAAGTGTCACGCCCACTGCGGTGGCGACAGGAAACGACCGATTAAGCTGGATAGTACCTACTGTTAAGAGAGACCGGATGGGGATCTTTGCGACCCGTACGACCGGAGTTGCAGGCGCAATAGCAGATGTCCAATTCCGCAACAGCCGTCATCGAGCGGGAGACCACCCGGACGAGGGGACAGTTTCTACCGTCCTGGCCTCGATATTCTCCGGGTCCTGGCTTTTCTGCTGGTCTTTGTCGCCCATGGCCTCGTATGGCACCTCGACAAGCCCACCCAGATCGGGGCCATCGGGCGCACCGGGGAATTTGGCGTCTGCATCTTTTTCTTTCTTAGCTCCTATCTGATTACGGAGCTGCTGCTGCGCGAAAAGCGCGACACCGGTACCATCCTCATTCCAGCGTTTTATGTGCGGCGCATTCTTCGTATCTGGCCGCTTTACTTCGCCATGATCGGGCTGGGCTGGTTTTACGGCTTCTTCTCCCCTGCCCATACCGTTTCGCCGGCTTGGGGCATCTCGCTTGCTGCTCTTATTCACCAACTGGTACACCGTAGGTCACGGCTATCCCCCAGGCTTCCTGTTCCCCTTGTGGAGCATCTCCCTGGAGGAGCAGTTTTACCTGCTGTGGCCCTGCCTGGTGAAGTATCTGAACCCCGGGGGCTCTGTTGGGGATCAGCTTCGCTGCTGATGGCGCGGCGCCTACCTGACGCTTTACATCCTTCTGCGCCAGGGCGCAACGCTGGATCCCGGCATCTGGGTAAACAGCCTGGTGCAGTTTCAGTTTTTTGCGCTGGGAACGATGACGGCGATTGTGCTTCGCGGGCGCGTACCAAACATTTCCAAAGCGCTGCGCTGGGGTTTGTTTGTTGCTGGACTGCTGTGTCTGCGCGCTGCGCAAGCGGCGGTCTATGCCAACGATCCAAGTCCTGCCGCACAACTTCGCGCATATTGCGCCGCGATTCCTGATCGCCATCCCGGGATGTCTCTGTCTCTTTTTCAGCTGCCTGCAATTGCCCGCCGGCAGATGGCAGAAGCCCTTTATCTACCTGGGAAAGATCTCTTACGGCCTGTATGTCTTCCACGTGCTGTGGCTGGGCGCTTTCACGGGATCTGACTCAGGCACTTTGCCGGGCGGCCGCCTCAGTCCCCTCGCCTCCCAGCTGGGCGCGATGGCGATCGCTCTTCCCGCCACGGTCGCCACCGGCATGCTCTCCTACCGTTACCTGGAAAGCCCCTTTCTGCGGTTCAAGAAGCGCTTCACTGTCGTCCGGTCGCGGCCTGTCTAACCGGGCTTACTTGATGTAGTAGCCGCTCACCCGCCAGTAGCCCTTGGCGAAGCCCAGATCACCGTCTCCACCGCCTCCTGCCGGTTGGCAAAGCTCGCGCCGGTAATGCAGCACCACGTACTGGCCCTCGGGAGCCCCCGGCACCTGGTGGTATAGCTGGCATCGATGAGCTCACGCGACTGCAGCGCCCCGGCGCCGGCGCGTGTCTTCTCGAATTTGCGTCGCAAACGCATCCCGGTCGAGTTGGGCACGAATCAGCATGCCGGTGTAGGCATAGCTGTCTGCATAGCGCCCGTGGTCAAGGTAGCCGAGAAATCCCAGGGCCTGGCGCTCCGCCGCCTGCTCCTCGGCCGTATGCGGATCGCCGCCGGTTCCGGTTGCATCCCGGCTTGCGGCGGGCGCCTGCACAGCGAAGCGCCTGTGCCGACAAGCCGGCAACCAATGCGATAGCCAGCACGCGACGCGCAGCAGACGACATTAATCGGTCCCATAACTAGCTCTACTGCCGATACTTAACCGAGCAGCCATAGGGCCGGGTACCGGGGTCTGCACCGCTTGGCCTGCCATGGCCTCGGTAAGCGCCGCAGAAACATAATTCTTCGACGACTTAATGTCGGAGATCTCCGTGGTGGCATGGTCGTCGATGGCGCCGGCATAGATCAGTTTCCCGCTGGGATCGATGACGAACATATTGGGAGTGGTCTTGGCGTCGTACAAGATGACCGATATCGCCCTTGGGATCGAGGATGGCCGCCGTCGGTTTAGCACCCATCTTCTTCATGTAGGCATTCTCCTGCGAAGCATCGACATAACCCTGCTCCCCGGGAGCGGAGGAGATGACGGTGAACCACACCACCCCTTTCGCGGTCCACTGCTTCTGCAGCGACTGCATATTCCCGCTCTCGTAGTGCTTCATGGTATAGGGGCAGTCGTGGTTATGCCACTCCAGCACCACGAACTTGCCGCGGTATTGATCCAGGCTCTGCGTCTTGCCGTTGGAGTCGGTTCCATGAAAATCAGGCGCCGGGCTGCCGATCTGGGCGGCACAGGCGGAGGAGAGCGAAGAGAGGGACAGGGCGGCGGCACAAGTGCGGCGGTGGGGAAAAGATGCGTTTGCGGGTCATCGACTTATCCTCTTCAGGGTTGATGGCTGCAGCAAGGCCTGGCTGTTTGCTTGACACTGGACCTGCTTTCTTGGCGATTCTGCAGCTGATCGAGCGGCCCAAAAACGATGCCCGGTGTGAGCACCTCGGGCAGCACCAGGGCCGGCTGCCCGGGAAGATAAAAGACGTAGGCGGGCACGCCGCTGCGGCCGAGTTCCGTGAGCGCGGAAGCAATGCTCTCATCATGCTTGGTCCAGTCGGCGCGGACCAGCACCATGCCGGAGTCGTGCAGCCGCCGCCGCACATCGCCGCGATTGAGGACAACACGCTCATTGACCTGGCAGCTCAGGCACCAGCGGGCGGTAAAATCCACAAATACGGGACGGCCCTGGGCGCGGTATTGCTCGATCGCCGCGCGGCTGTAAGGTTCCCAGCCGGCCTGGTGACCGGTGCCTGCTCGGGCGCTACCCGCGTCGGCCGCGGGAAACTTCCACAACGCATACAGCGGCGTTGCCACTGCCAGGACAATGACAGCGATGGCAAAGACCGAGGCCACCCTGCGTGCCGGCCAGCGGCCGAGAATCCAGCCGGCGATTGCCAGCAACAGAAACGCCACCAGCAATGCGGTGAGAGCATCCACTCCAGCCGAGGAAGCAAAGAGCCACACCAGCCAGATGACGGTGCCGAAGATAAACACGGAAGTGGCCTGCTTCAGCACTTCCATCCAGGCGCCGGGGCGAGGCAAATGGCGCATCCACACGGGATGGAAGGTGAGCAGCAGATAGGGCGCGGCCAAGCCCAGCGCCAGCGCGGTGAAGACAGCAAAAGCAACGGCGGCGTTCTGGGCCAGGGCGAAACCGATCGCCGCTCCCATGAACGGAGCAGTGCAGGGAGTGGCCACGACCATGGCCAGCACGCCGGTAAAAAAGCTACCGGCATAGCCATGGCGCGAGGCCAGGCTGGAACCGGTATTGGTTACGGTGAGCCCAATCTCAAACATGCCGGCCAGCGACAGGCCGAGAAAAAAGAGCAGCAGCGCCATGACCGCGACAAAACCGGGCGACTGAAACTGGAAGCCCCAGCCCAATTGCGGCCCGCCGGCCTTGAGCCCCAGCAGCAGAGCCACGACTGCCCAGAAGGAAACCAGAATTCCCAGGGCATACACCAAGCCGTGAGCGCGAACGTGACTGTGGTGATGTCGGGAAGCCTCCACCAGGGACAGACCCTTGATAAACAGGACGGGAAAGACACAGGGCATGAGGTTCAGAATCACGCCGCCTAGGAAGGCCAGGGCGAGAAAGCGCACTAGATTGGGAAACCCAGCCGAGGAGGCTCCGCCGACTGCCGCCGGCAACGGGCCGGGAGTAGCGTGGATCTCATAGGCGGTTCCGTCGCCCAGCAGAAGAACCCCGTTCAGTTGCGCCAGCTGGGCACGGAAGTTCTCATCTTTCTTGATCGAGATCTCTATCCCGCCATCCACCGCTGGACAGGCTGAGGCGCAGCGTTCTCTATCTGGCTTTGCTCCAGAGGAAAGAACTCGGCGCTGGTTGTGGGATGACCGGTAAGGGCTAGCGCAAAACCGCTGGGAGTCGTTCCGAAAACCGCCCGGGAAGAGGATGGGAGCGGCTGCGGCAAGAGGCTGCGGAAGCGATCGAACAGCGCCTGCCGGGTAGGGTCGGCCGGGCCTTGTTGAGCCACAATCTGCAGCGGCAGGGCCAGGTCGGTCTTTCCTGGAATGCAGACCTCACGGCATACCAGCCAATTTACATGGGCAGCGAGCGGCACAGTGGAGGGTACTTTGAGCGTAGAGTTCGCGCTCAGAGTGATGGGGAAGAGCACCTCGTCTTCGTAGCCAAAATCCATCAGCGGGCCGAGCGGCAGGCGACGGGGCGCGGGAAACTGCATGGCTCCGGCGGTGATGCCGGCTGGGAGCGTCCACTTGATGGTTGGCGGCTCTCCGGAATCACCGGCGTTGATCCAATAAACGTGCCAGCCCTTATCTAAGGCGAAGTGCAGGCCGATGAGAGTATTGCCCCCGGGCTGGATCGAATCGCGGAGGGCAAGCAACTCCACCGTAAGGTGCTGGGCCCGGACAGGTCCCGCGACGGGCTGGGGTGGCTCGGATGCTTTCGCAGCCGGGACCATCGCCAAACTGGCGCAGAGTAACAGCCAGAGGGATTTCTGAAACAAAGAGCGTTGGCGAAACCTGGGCATAGGAGGGCGCAGCGGTTCTCTTCTATTGTAGCCGCTACCCAGCCTGGAGAGAACCGCAGGCTCTGCGCCCGCTACGCCCGGGCCAGACGGGCGTGCTCCTTGTAAATACAGCGGTCCATCACCACCAGGATGCCGTCCGCCTCGGCCCATTTCACCGCCTCTTCGTGGCAGACACCTTCCTGAAGCCATAGATAGGGGATCTTGAGACGCATCACGTCTTTAACCATCTCAGGCACATATTCGGAAGCGCGGAAAACGTCCACCAGGTCGATTTTTCCTTCCACGGCACAAGCAGCATCGAGCGTTGGGTAGGCCTTTTCGCCCAGAACCTTGGTGACCGTGGGGTGAATCGGGAGAATGCGGTAGCCTTCCTGCTGCATGTATTTGGATACGTAAAAACTAGGGCGATCAGGCTTATCGGAGAGCCCCACGACGGCGATGGTCTTGGTTTTTTCCAGGATGGTGCGAATGGTTTCAGGTTCGTTCAATGCGTTTCCTCGATAGGTATTGGATGCTTTAAATCTCGCGGAAAAACTCATGTTTTGTATCAGCGCCCAACTCTCCCATGGAAGCCTGGTGGGAGCCCCCCATGTTTTGTATCAGCGCCCGACTCTCCCATGGAAGCCTGGTGGGAGCCCCCTGCTTCAGCAGGGGGAGCGACGCTTCAGCGCCGCGGAAAGAGTCGCAATTCCGTTAATTGGGCTTTAGCCCCGGTGTCCCTCGGCCGGTGCGGAAGATTCCGAAAACCCGCGGCTGAAGCCGGAGGAAAACAGTCCTACGCGAGCCGCCCGGCTTGAAAGCCCAGCTCCCCCGCATGAATGCGGGGGCTCCCACCATTGTGCTTTTTCCAAAACGCAGCCTGTTTAATCGACGTCGGCGGATTCCTCCATCGCAGCCGGTACACCACCTGCCGGCGCATGATGAGATATCCGCGGATGAACGGATCCAGATCGCCATCGAGCACGCGATCGACATCGCCTACCTCGACGCGTGTGCGCAGGTCCTTGGCAATGCGGTAGGGCTGCAGCACATACGAGCGAATCTGCGAACCGAAGTTGATATCCAATTTCGAATCTTCCAGCTTCTTCGAAACCTGCTTCTTCTTCTCCAGCTCGTACTCGTAAAGCCTGGAGCGCAGCATCTTCATTGCCTTTTCCTTGATTCTTATGCTGGGAGCGCTCATTCTGGCATTGCACCACGATGTTGGTCGGCAGATGGGTGATGCGCACTGCGGAGTCGGTGGTGTTCACGTGCTGCCCGCCCTTGCCGCCGGAGCGATAGGTGTCGATGCGCAGTTCGTCGGGCTTGATATCGATGGTGATGGAGTCATCGATCTCCGGCGAGACAAAGACGCTGGCAAAGGAGGTGTGACGGCGCTTGGCCTGGTCAAAGGGCGAAATGCGCACCAGCCGGTGGACCCCCGTCTCCCCTGAAAGCTGCCCATAGGCGAACTCACCGGTCACGGTAAACGTAGCCGACTTGATGCCCGCCTCTTCGCCATCCTGATAATCATTCATCTCTGTCTTGTAACCGTGGCGCTCCGCCCAACGGAGGTACATGCGCATCAGCATTTCCGCCCAGTCCTGAGATTCAGTGCCCCCCGCGCCAGGGTGAACAGTGACGATGGCATTCAGCGGATCGGTCTCCGCGGAGAGCATGGTGCGGGTTTCGAGTTGCTCCACGAATTCGCTTAAAGATTTGATCTCGCGTTCCAGCTCGGGCTCGACCGCCTCACCCTCGCGGGCGAGTTCGAAGTAGGCATCGATATCCCCGGTGCGGCGCACCAGCTCGTTTTCCATGGCGAGCTGGCCCTCGAGGCGCTTCCGCTCACGCATGAGCACTTGTGACTCGGATGGGTTGGACCAGATGGCGGGATCGGAGAGTTTGGACTCTAGGGCAGCCAGTTCCCTGTCGATTCGTGCGTGGTCAAAGATACTCCCGAAGGTCGCGAACCTTTTCGCGAACCGGAGCGTAGGCAAATTCGAGTTCATTCGACATGAGGCTTAACCATTTTCTTAGGAGTGCAACCGTTGCGGGCGGCGCAGGGCTGCGCGCCCGGCGGCGGCAAGAATACCCAAGCTGATTATCCCACAGAGGTAGGCGAACAGGTCGCCGTGCACAGTGTAGAAGGTCAAGTCACTGCGATAGCCGTACCTGGCGGCGAGTGAGGTCAGCGTGTGGCGTGGGATGCTGGCCGTGAGCCTTCCGTAGGGATCGATGATGGTGGTGAGGCCGGTATTGGTGTCGCGCAGCACCCAGCGGCGATTTTCCACCGCGCGCATGCGCGACATGTCGAGCGTCTGCCAGGGTGCGCAGGTGTCGCCGTACCAGCCGTCGTTCGAGATGTTGACCAGCACCTGGGCGCCCCGCTTTACGAATAGCCGTATCTCGTCGCCGAATATTTCCTCGTAGCAGATGAAGACGCCGAAGCTGTGGCCGTCGGTTTTAAAGACGATGCGGCGCCATCCATGGGTCATGTCGCCGGCCTGCTGAGTGAGGTTCTTGGCAAAGGAGAAAAACCGCTTATACGGTATGTACTCGCCCCATGGGACCAGGTGGATCTTGTCGTAGCGGTCCACGACTGCGCCATCGAGACCTACGAAGAGCGCGGAGTTGTACAAATCGAACCGGGGGCCATGCGCATCGTAAGAGCTGGTGCCGGCAATCACCGGCGCGTGCATGGAGAGCGCCAGCGTCCGCAGAGCGGCCAGGAGGCGCGGATCTTAGTTCGAAAAAGGCGCGGGCGATTCCGGCCATACCAGGATGTCCGGGAGTCACCGGCGTCGCTGGGCAATCGGGGGTAACCGGATAAGCGTCGAGTTCAGGCATTCCGGCAAGATACGGCCCGCAGGTACGCGTGCTGAGTTTAATGAATTGGCTGACGTGCTCGTCATATTCGGCGCCGGGCCAACTGTTGTCTTGATTGACGTTCAGATTTTGCTGCAACAGAACCGCAGTCGCCTGCACCGGCGCTGGGCGCGGCGCAAAATGATCGCCGTTCTGCAACACCAGCGCCAGCAACAGACCACTGATGAAAATGAGTAAACGGCGCTTGGGGGCGAAGAGCCCCCAGGCAATCAGCGCGTTGCCCGCGACCAGGACGAAGCTGAGACCGTAGACGCCGGTGAAGGGAGCCAACCTGGTCAGCACGAAATTATCGATTTGCGAATAGCCGAGCGAATCCCAGGGAACCTTGGTGAGCCGGGCTGACAACACTTCGAGCGCTACCCAGAAAAAGGGCGCAGCCAGCAGTGCGTGGGAGCTGCGGAACGCCCTGGCCGTAACCGTGACCGCCAAGCCGAAGGCGGCGAAGTAGAGTCCCAGTATAAGACTGTAAGCAATCAGGATGCCGGCCGAAATGAATGGAGGCAGGCCGCCGTAATACAGCATGGTTTGGTAGATCCAGTAGCAATTGCCGGCAAACCAGAGCACTCCCATGACATAAGCAGCGAAGGTTCCGCGCAACAGGGCCTTGGGATGGCGCAGATTTTCGTCCCGAAGCAGCCCGAAGAGCAACGGCACAAAGGCTATCCAGGCAAAGAAGGTGCGCCGGTAAGGCACCGGCCCGATGATCGAAAAAGGCAACAATAGCAGCGCCGCCGAAACGATACCGAGCAGCCAGGGTTGCCGTGCCAGCTTTGCCATGGCGGAGAGTCTACCATCTCGTGTGGGATGAACTTCTTGCATCCTGGGTTACGGGGAAAGGGATAGAATAGAAATCTATGCTGGTTGCCATATTTTTCATGCGCCTTTGTGAGGTCATGTTCTTCACCGGGATCGCCGGATCTGCGGTGGTGGTGGTGATTAGTTTTATCGAAGATTTGCAGTTCCTGGTGGGTGAGTGAGCCGCGTTATCTTCGTTGACGCTAGAGGGCAACCAACATAGACTCAGGTCTGAGCTTCGATCCAGACCGCGACTCTCCCCGGTCGCGGGATTGACACCCTAGCCTATATCGAATGGCTTCCGACCGCACAACCAGTGCACCATCCCTTCCCTCCAACCGGGTAAAACTGGTCGTCGCCTCTTCGGTGATGCTCACGTTCATTTCGTTCTGGCGCGCCGCGGCGGTGGTGCTGAACGATCTCGGCTCTTCCGCCTTTTATGCCGGCGGCATTGCGGAAGAAGCTGTGGGCAAGTCTGCCCCCTGGTTCATCCTGGGCGTGATGCTCTTCTCCTTTGCGGTGCGCGCCGTGTATGTGGAGAGCTGCTCGATGTTCACCCGCGGCGGCGTCTATCGCGTGGTGAAGGAGGCTCTGGGCGGAACCTTCGCCAAACTCAGCGTCTCCGCGCTGATGTTCGACTACATCCTGACCGGCCCCATTTCGGGCGTTTCCGCCGGGCAATACATTACCGGCCTGTTAAATGAGTTGATGACTGTGGCCGCCGCTCATAACTGGCTCCCTGGCGCCATGCTGAGCGGGCATCATGTGATCCCGCAGCTCCCGGTGAACCTTACGTCGGCAGCCTTTGCCGCAATCGTCACCGTGTACTACTGGTGGCAGAATCTGAAAGGCATCGAGGAGTCGAGCGACAAGGCTCTCGAAGTGATGAAGATCACTACTGTCATGGTGGTGATTCTGCTGGCCTGGGGAATCTTTTCCGCTTTCCACGTCGGGGCCCACCTGCCGCCTTGGCCTACGCCTTCCACCCTGCACTTCAGCAAAGATGCTCTCGGCTTTTTGGGCTACACCAAGCTGCCGGCAATGCTTGGCTTGTTCGGGATCATCATGGCCTTCGGCCATTCCGTGCTGGCCATGAGCGGCGAAGAAACCCTGGCCCAGGTCAATCGCGAGATCGAGCACCCCAAACTCAAGAACCTGAAACGCGCCGCGATCGTGATTGCGATTTACAGCTTTCTATTTACCGGGCTGGGTTCGCTGCTGGCGGTGATGTTGATCCCCGATTCGGTGCGGGTGCCGATTTACCGTGACAATCTCATCGCCGGCCTGGCGATGTACATGGTCGGGCCGCAGGTGCTGCGGATTATTTTCCGCGTCTTCGTGGTTCTGGTCGGCTTTCTTATTCTTTCCGGCGCCATCAATACCTCGATCATCGGTTCCACCGGTGTACTGATGCGCATCGCCGAAGATGGAGTGCTTACCGATTGGTTCCGCCGCCCCCATCACAAATTTGGCACCAGCTACCGGATCGTGAACCTGGTGGCAGGGATGCAGCTTTTCACGATCGTCGCCAGCCGCGGAAACGTGATCGCCCTGGGCGAAGCCTACGCGTTTGGCGTGATCTGGAGTTTCACCTTCAACAGCCTCGCCATGCTGGTGCTGCGCTGGAAGTACAAGGGGGAGCGGGGCTGGAAGGTGCCTCCGAATCTGCGCATCGGCAAGCGAGAGATTCCGGTCGGGCTGATTTCGGTCTTTATGGTGCTGCTCACGACGGCGATCGTGAACCTGTTCACCAAGTCAGTAGCTACGGTCAGCGGCATTCTCTTCGCCACCACCTTCTTTATCATTTTCACCATCTCTGAACGGGACAACCGGCGGCGCAGAACGACCACTGAATTGCAAATGAAAGAGCACTTCCAGCTGGAGCACGAGGACACGGTAGGGCGTGACGTGCTGCAGATCAATCCAGGATGCGTAGTGGTCACCATGCGCGATGCGAATAACCCCTTTGCGCTGAAGTGGACCCTGGCCCGCACCAATACCGGCGATCAGGACGTAGTCGTGTTGACGGCGCGCATGGTGGGCGCGGGCGGACCGGAGTTGCTGTCCACTTCAGACCAGCTCTTCAGCGAATATGAGCAGATGCTGTTTACCAAGGCGGTCTCGGTCGCGGAGAGCTTTGGCAAGCACATCTCGCTTCTGGTCGTGCCGGCGGGCGACATCTTCGCGGCCCTGGTGCAGACCGCCAATTCGCTCGAAGCGGCGGCGGTGGTCTCCGGACTTTCGAGCAAGATGAGCGCCCACGAGCAGGCCTATCGCGTGGGCCAGGCATGGGAAGCGCTACCTGAGCCGAAGAAGCAAATTACCTTCTACGTCGTATCTCCAAATGGTGAGGCGGAGTCGTTCCACATTGGCCCGCATGCGCCATCCCTCCAGGCAGATGATGTGGAGCTGGTGCACCGTCTGTGGCTGAACTTCCGTCGCGATCCGGAAATGCAGAACCTGCACCATAGCGACATTGTGACCCATGCGCTGACCCGGCTGGCTGCCGAGTATGCGCGCGACAAGCAGGAGACGTTGACCGGGCTTCGCAGACGAGTCCAGGACGGCTCCAAGGCCGCGCGACTGGGAGAAGGGCGCGCCCAGGGACCCCAGGCCGGAGTCGATTACGCTGTGCGGGCGCCGCGGCCGGACGACGAAGAATCCTGATCTGCCACTTTCTCTGTGTCAGATGGCATCCCGCGCTCGGGTCCCGCCGGGTACCCAAAGTAACCTCCGAAACGATAACCGGTGATGCAAAAAAAGAGTCTCGACGGCCAACTCCGGGCGCGATATCCTGTTGGCAGTTGATTTCGGCAGGGGCGGCTTCTCGGCGGCAGTTCCCTGACCGGCAGTTTCCGGTAGTTTACGGACTAAGCGCGAGCGAAGGACAGCTTTACCGCTGTCCGGTGTCACATCCGATCCCTGTCAAAAAATAAGCAGTCCAAAAATCCCGCCGCGGCGGGATTTTTATTTCCCTGTCTCAAATTTTAGGAGCCACTATGCCCAAAAATGAAGTCAGCGATCCCATCACCGATCAGGAAAAAGCCTTTGCCCACCTGGTCCTCTCTGGCGCCATGACCGACCGTCAGGCCGCCCAAGCCGTCGGCCTCAACCCCGACTCCGCCGCCTCCACCAAAGCCAAACCCAGTGTCCGCGCCTACATGCTCGAGCACCCCGCCGCCGTCCAGCAACAGCCCCTCCAGCAAGACGCAGAGGAACTGCGCCGCCTCAGCCCGGACCGTGAGCAGGTACTGGTCCGCCTCTGGGAACTCGCCCACCTCAGCCCGAAATGACACGAGGCAGCATTACCGGACAGGTCAAGGCCATTTCCATGATCGTGGCCATGCAAAACTTCATCCCCGACCGACGCGCCTTCTCTTCAGAGCAGAAATCAGCCCCTGCGCCCGCCCAGCAAGCAAATTCGCCTGCCCGCCCCGCTCCCCCTGGCCCCAGCCAGTCCGCCGCCTACCGCTTTACCCCCTCGGAAGCCCCTAAATCGCATGTCCCCATGTACGGTTCTGTTCCAGACCTGGGAGTTTCTTTTCCTATAAAAAAGACCCCCTTGAACCCCTTTGTCCACCCCCGCTGAGCTGCTAATCCTTAAAAAGGACCCAAAAATATCGAATTTTACAAATAACAGACAGCCTGTTTAGCAACGCTGGGTGCCCCATTCAAGGCTGGGTGGCCCATTCAAGCCGTCCGGCGCCTGCCCCGGCCTGCCGTGGGGCTTGAGTGGGATAATGGCTCTCGATGTGCCATTTCCGGCTGGCCACGCACGCCCAGGGAAAAACTCCCAGAAGGGCCCCGGCTGAGTCAGACTTGTCCAAATTAGCTTTTTTCGGCTCTGTCCATCCGTCTCCACCCGTGCCAAGGTGAGCCCTCGCCCCTCAAATTTGTCATCCCGACCGAAGCGGAGGGACCTGCAGTTTGCGTTGATGGAAAAACGGAACCTGGAGGCAATTCACCCACGCACATTCGCTTGTGCCCGAAAGCAAACTGCAGATCCCTCCGCTCCGCTACCCCGGATTTCCTGTGGAGGTCGGTGGCGTTGGCGAGCTTCATGCGGCTTTCTTTAACGGAAAGCCGCACACGTGGACGTTGGTGAGGGCCGCGTAGCAGGAAATCCGGGTTCGCTTCGGTCGGGATGACAAATTTGAGGGGCGGTGGCCCACCTTGGCACGGGTGGAGGTGGATGGACAGAGCCGCCACTACAGCAACCAACCCGATTTTGCTTGCCCGCGTTCTCTCCAACGCATTCAGCAAGTTGCGCCGTCCAGAACGCCGTCGTACCCCTAATTTGGACAGCTCTGACCGGCTGGGTGGTCCATTCAAGCCGTACGGCGCCTGCCCCGGCCTGCCGTGGGGCTTGAGTGGGATAATGGCTCTCGATGTGCCATTTCCGGTTGCCCACGTCCGCCCAGGGAAAAAACTCCCCACAAGGGCACGGGACATCCACATGTTCGTGAGCCCTGGGTATGATCCGTCGAGCTTCGGAGCGTCGTTCTCTCCTCCGAGCTACCAGAGCAGCTTCACTCCAAATTGAACCTGCCGCGCCGTAGTCGACGTGCTGGAGATTGCTCCCGCGGTGCCGGAAACACCCGAGGGTGTAAACACGATGAGATTCGGCGTGTTGAAGTTGGCTCGATCCAATAGGTTAAAGATCTCCGCTCTGAACTGCAGGCTCAGCCGCTCATAGAGAGCAGTATCCTTCACCGCAGAGAAATCCCATGTCGCGAGCCCCGGACCGGAAAGAGTATTTCTTCCCAGGTTGCCAAAAAAACCGCTATTGGCCGGCGGCTGCAGAAAGGCTTTGGGGTTAAACCACTGGCTCGGCTTCCCCAGGATGGTAGGGCCGCTGAAGTTCGGATTGATAAAGGGCCGCACCGGATTGCGTGTGTCCCCGTCGTTCGACGGGTTGTAACTCAATTGCGGAGTGAATGGAAATCCGTCTTGCAAGACCACAAGACTGTTCACCGACCAGCCACTCACCGCCCCGTTGCCGAATTTGCCCAGGCTTCCCGCAAACTGTTTTCCGTGTCCGAAAGGCAAACCGTAAACCACGCTGATGACCCCCAGATTCCTCACGTCATAAGTGGCAGGGCCCCAGTCTGCTTTCACGTCGTTAGGGTTTGACACCAGGCCCGGCGCATTGCCCGCGGCGGTTGCGTTCAACGAATCCCCATCGTCCAAAGCCTTCGACCAGGTGTAAACGCCGCGCAGAGAAAGATCATGGCTGAAACGATGGTTAAGATCCACCTGCAGCGAGTTGTAGCTGCTGTCCCCGGCAGAAAACCAGGTCCAGGTATTCGCAATCTTGGGATTCGCTTTCGGCGTCCCGGCTGGGGTGTAGTAAGAACCCGCGGGAACCGGCGAGCCTGCCAAGGGTGCGGGAAAGGTCTTAGGGTAAGTCGCCGGACAAGGCGATGCCGGGCAAATGGTTGGGACAGGAATGTTGGCATCGATGCCGACGATCTCATGGTAGCCATGCGATCCTACATAGCCCACCGTCAACGAGGTATTCGGCGTAAGCGTTTGTTCGACTCGCAAGGAATAAGAGATCAACGTCGGCATCTTCAAGTCGGGTTGAACGCCGCCAGGCACCAGCAGCGCGTTCGACGGCTGCGGACCTTCGGTACTTAAAGGGAGCTTGGACACAGGCAACGATGCGATGCTGTACGTAGGATTGAACGGCGCATTTTGATCGGTGCGATATCCCAAAGCATCCTGCAGTTCGTTGTACATTCCGAAGCCGGCGCGCACCACGGTTTTCTCCGAGTGCGGGCTCCATGCCAAACCAACTCTCGGCTGGGGCAGAAACTTCGCGTTGTTCGTGGTGAAGGTGTTGCTCGATATACGCGGCTGGCTTGAGATCACTCCGTTAGTAAATGTGTAGTTGGCGGCTCGCCCATGAGCCTCGTTCCATCCGGTGGAGAATTCGCCGCGGAACCCCAGGGTCAGCGTGAGCTGAGGGCGCAGGCGAATCACGTCCTGCGCGTAGCCGGCTCCGAACAACGATCGCCAGTTCATCTCCGTAGGCGAAGGGCTATACAAGAAGCTGCTGGTGACGCCGGTAAGAAAGGTCTGCAAGCTGGTAAAGGTAGCCTGACCGTACTGGCTTAGGTTGATCGTCTCGTTCGATTGGAACTGCTGAAACCAGCCGCCGAAACTGAGTTGGTGCGCACCGTGCGTCAGAGCTACCCGATCTTCATAGGTATACAGATTGCGATCGATATTCAGGTTGCTTCCGTTATTGCTGCCGGCCAGGCCGATTTGTGCCTGCGGATTCGAGGCCGCGCTTCCCCCCACCACCACCGCTCCAACCAGCCGGCCTGTCAGAAAGCCGGGAACATCGACCGCCGGTGTACCCGGCGTTGGTTCTCCTGTGAAAAAATAGCCGGCCCGCGAATAACCGAAACGCGCCGTATTCAGCAGCATGGGCGAAACCACGTGCGTCTCCTCCAGGCTGACCACCTGCTCTCGCAAATTCAATAGATCGGTGCTGTATGGGTTAGCGGTGGTGGGCGTGAAATCTGCCCCGTCGTCCGCCGTATAGACCCCGGACAGGCTGTCTTTTCGAGAGAAGACGTGGTCCACTCGCGCCGTGCCGAAGTCTTCCCGAATGGTCTGCAAAGGACTGCTCGAAACCTGCGCAATGCCGCTGAAGTCAGGATCGCTGGCGCTGGGCGTGAGCCAAAGATTCAGGAGAGGCTGGACACTGGGCACCGCGGCTGCGCGCGATTTCAAATCGGGCACAAACGCCACCGAGGTCTGATGCAGGTGCTGGCGAAGACCCTCGTAGTTCGCAAAAATAAATGTCTTATCCTTCTGCAGGGGTCCGCCTAAAGCCGCTCCGAACTGGTTACGCTGAAATGGGGGAGGCGATCCTCCCTGATCGAAATAATTCGGCGCATCCAGCGCGTTGTTGCGCAAAAATTCATAGACGGAACCGTGCCACTGGTTGCTTCCCGACTGGGTCACGATGATCACCTGGGCCCCCGGCCGTTTGCCGTATTCCGCACCGTAGGAGTCGCGCAGCACATTGAACTCGCGTACCGCCTCCACCCCCAACAAATTTTGACTCGACCCACCGGGCTGCATGTTGTTCTCCGCGGCGCCCGTGAACTCCACCCCGTTCAGCAGAAATAGATTCTGCTGCGGACGATTGCCCGACACCGCGAAATTGTTACCCGTGGTTGAATTGGAGACTCCGATGCCGCCCGTCTTCTCCCAGGTGAAATTGACCACTCCAGGGTTGATGGTGAGAAGCAAATCGTAACTACGCCCGTTCAGGGGCAGCTGCTTGATTTCCTTTTCCCCGACCAGGCCCGAAATATCTTGTGTGGTTGTATTCACGATCGGCGCATCGGCAACGACTTTGACCTGCTCGCTCACGTTGCCTACCTTCAGGCTGAAATCCGCGGCTGCATCCTGACCGACAACCAGAAGAATCCCGGAGCGAATCGCGCCCGCAAATCCGCTCTTCTCCACCTCAACCTCATATCGGCCAACGGGGAGAGCCGGCAAATCGTACCTGCCAGCTGCATCCGTAACCGTCGATCGAGTGATACCCGTATCTGTGTCTTTCGCGGTTACGGTCGCTCCGGTCACGGCGGCGCTGGTTTGATCGGTGACGCGTCCGGACAACGCTGCTGACACCTGCGCCATCACGGGAAGAGAAAACAGAGAGAACAAAGACAGCACAGCAAAACAACGACGACGAGTAAACAGCATCTTGCCCCCAAAAATTGCCGCAATGTGACCGTGAATTGTTGCGATCGCGCAACCCTTGAGGGTCACGCGTATGTTCGTCCATCTGCGAAGGAAGATAGGCAGAAGACTGGCGCGTGTTATTTGCGGCGCCTAGTCCGATTTAATCGAATCGAATCGTTAAAGTCAAACGACTTTATGCGCCTCGCACGGCTTCCCACCGGCAACCAAGGCTGGGTGGCCCATTCAAGCCTTCTTTTGGCTTGAGTGGGATAATGGCACTGGATGCGGCAGCCTCCCGGCCTTATGAGGACCTGAATGGAGATGACCATCAGCAAAGCCCGAGCACCCAAACCGTGAGGAGTAATAACGACCATGAAAGATCGTGCTCTGGTGCTTGGCGGAGGCGGGGTAGCAGGGATCGCCTGGATGACTGGTTTGCTCTTCGGCCTTAGCGAGCGGGGCGTTGACTTGCGGACGGCCGAAATAACGGTGGGAACCTCTGCTGGTTCCGCACTTGCCGCCCAACTCGCCAGCAGCTTAACGCTGAAGGATCTATTTGACCGCCAGGTCGAGCCTGCGAAGCAGACCCGGGAGCTAACGCCGAACGCCCGTCTGCTTGAGTCGTTGGAGCGGGCTCTCTTGACGCTCAACGGCTCACTGGATCCAGCGGAACAAACACGTCAGATCGGACAATGGGCACTCGAAGCACAAACGGTTACAGAGGAAGAACGGCGATCCGTCATTGCTGAGCGCCTGCCCAATCACGCCTGGCCGAATGGAGCGCTTCTGATTGTGGCCGTAGATGCCAGAACAGGAGAGACCAAAATATTCGATCGCTTCTGCGGAACAAGTCTTGTCGATGCGGTCGGTGCCAGTTGCGCCGTACCCGGCATATGGCCTCCGGTCACGATCGATGGAAGGCGCTACATGGATGGCGGCGTACGTTCGTCGGATAACGCCGATCTGGCACTCGGCTATGCCCGCACAGTCATTGTCTCTCCGATGGGTACCGCGCGCCCTGAAGTGACCGGAGACACACTGGAACAGCAAATCGAAATCCTGAAGAGCGCAGGTGGAAAGACCTACGTGGTCGAGCCGGACGAGGCATCGGAGAGTGCTATCGGCCTCAACCCGCTGGCGCCGGAAACGCGCATACCTGCTGCGAACGCTGGGCGCAACCAAGGGCATGCCATCGCACAGGATATTGCGCGCTTTTGGCCTCCCTCTGAATAACGGGCAATGTTACGGATATCAACGGTGTACTTCCACTGCTTGGTAGGCGTTTAGACTCATCGTCCACGCGGCCAGGCGGTCAGCAGAAGCCGGATCGTCTCGCGTGTTGGCTCATCGATCGGCTTCCCCGCATGGAACGAGCGGAACGAGAATGAGGTGTCGCCTCCCGGCTCTGCTTGCCAGATTTTCGCCGTGGCCTTCGGCAGAGGATCTGCCATTCAAAACCTTGGATTCGTGCCTTTCATCAGACGCGCCAGATAGTCGGTCGGCGAGAGCACCGTTACCCCTTCTCTGATTTCCTCCGGAAAGTGTCTAAGATTGCCGGTCACGAGCCATGCGCCGGCGGAATGCGCTAGCGCAAGGAACGGCACGTCCTTCGGGTCCGGCCCAGCATGAGGCCAGCGCGCGGGATCGGGAAGGCACATGCTCTCTTCGATCAGGAATTCCAACCAAAGCGGAGGAAATCCAAACCGGTGAAACTTCGGGCGTTCTACGATAGCCCGATATTCTTCGACGATCAAAGGGCTGGTGACCAACTGCACCTGTCCGTCCAGGACCCAATCCATCACGAGCTTCGCAGGGGCGCCTTCGGGCCTTATGCCGGCGGAGACGATTATGTTTGTGTCCAGGACGACAAGTCTCACGTTGTCTTCCGGCGTTTGCGCACTCTGCGAACCTGCCTGATCTCCTGCTCAATCTCCTCGTCGTTCATCCGGTCCAAGCCAGAGGCCTTGGCATGTACCCAACTCTCGCGCAGGCTGGCCTTCGCCATAGCCCTTCGCAATTCCCGGTCTTCCATGGCGACATCTCCGAACACCGGAACCAGAAAGTAGGCCGGTCCTTGCTGACCAGACAGCAATATGGTCTCTCCCTGCGGAACAGCTTCGAGGGCCTTTGAGCCACGAGTCCGAAACTCTCGAAGCGAAATTTGACGCATGGTGAGCCTCCCGATCCAGTGTAGCCGAAACGGCTACGGCCAACAAGGAATACAAATTGCCCCTCCAGCTCTCAGAGAGGCCGCATGGAATGCCGCATGTACTCTAGTTTCGCAAAGGGGATTCGCGAGCAGTCTCACCGGCTGAGCTGGCTGCTGCTCCTGACAGTAATTTGAGGCACGCCGTGATAATAGTTAATCACTCCGGTAGCGCATACATGTGCCCCTGTGCGAGGCAGTTCTCCTACCTTCTGTCGATCATCATCCCACACCACCAACGCAAACCTCTGTTCGGGAAAGGCTGAATCCAGATCGATAAAGGTGGGCTTGCCCTGGCTCCCCGTCGCGGTATGTTCGTTGCCTATGGTTCCGCAGACCTTCGCGCTCTCGCCATCGTGTGCCCTGGCTTGCGCGGTGGTGAGGGTTTGAGAATATCCAACGCAAGGCCCGATCATCAGTAAGACTGAGAACGCTATCGACCTCATGACTTCTCCAGGCAACTTTTAGGGTGGACGCTCCTACATTAACCCGCATCGCGTGTGAATTTCAAACCCTTCCTCGGAGGCGTAGGGAGATTAGTAACCCTCATGGGGCCGGTGGGCCAAGCAGCCATGCCGGCGGCGTCCTCGAGAATGAGCCGTTGGGGTTTGGGCAGAGCACGGCATACACCACAAGACTACGGCTCGCCGCATAGGATTCGACACCCTTCGCACAAAGATGAGTGAATCCTAGCACCGATGCGGAGAGCGGCGGGCAACAGCAAGCGCTTTAGGCTGATATCGGTCTCATGGTTAAAAGGCGAAGCGCACGCCAAGTTCCACCCGCCGCGCGGCCTCGGCAGTGAGTGGTTGCCCAAGGTTAGAGGAAGAGAGAACCGTATTCACCGCGGTCACATTTGTATGGTTCAGCAGGTTAGCGCTGCGCACGTTGAAGGTAAGCGTCCGCGGATGATCCTTTGGATTGATGGTGAACGCGCGGCTCAGGTTCATATCGAGGTGGGTCGTGGGCGGCATCGTTCCCAGATTGCGCGGGACATTGCCATTCACAGTGTTCGAAGTGAGCAAGCCAAAATGAGTGCTGTAGACACCAGATCCTGTGGCCGAAGCGTAGGCAGGCCGGTCGTTGAAGTTGCCGTCGCCGTTGTTGTCTGTACCGGTGGTGATGTCATAGGGACGCCCGCCATAGGCATCAAACTGCGCCGTTAATTCCACCTTGTAGGGCAGATTCAGGTTTCCCAGAAAGGTCGCGCTGTTCTTGCTTAACCAGTCGACGCGCGCTGATTCTCCGAGGTTGCTGTAGCTGGACTGCGGGCTGGTATCCGTGCCACCAACGTCCGTCTTGAAATTCATATGCGCATATCGCGCATAGAATCCGAAACGTTTGTAACTGTGCTGGTCCACACTCACGGAAACCACGTTGCCGGCGAGATGACCGGCGTTTTCATATTGCATGATATTTTCGTTCGCCGCGATCGGACGGGGCGCCAACAAGGCCGCCGTCGGGTCGGGCGCCATCCCCACGCTGCTCGCAACCATCGGCGCGTTGATATTGCGCAGACGAACGATGTTATAGTCCTCTCCCCAGTACAGGTTGCCGCGCACGTTCCAGTGATGGAGAAACTCATGCTCCACATTGAAATAGGCGACGAAGGTCGACGGCTGGGTCAGGGAGGAGGGTGGAAACTGATTCACTGTGCTTACCTCGATCGATCCCGGGATCGGCGTCAGCGGATCGCGGTAGCTGGGAGAGTAGATGGTCGCTTGCGCTTGCCGGATGCCGTTCAGCCGATAGACTTCCGAGGCATAGGTTGGGCCGCTTGGCGGGTGATTGAACAACCCGGCTCTCAAGTGGAAGACCCAGCTTTCCTTCTTATCGACCGCCCAGGCGAAGCCGGCACGCGGACCGAAGATGACAAAACTGCCGGGCGTGGTCTGCAAGGAATAGCGTAGTCCGGTAGTAAACGTCAGGCGGGGCAGCAGTTTGATCGTATCCTGCGCGTAGAGAGCTAATTGCCACTGTGTCAGTGCTACAAGCGGCGTACCGCTGGTGAGCTGATAGGTTGTCGGGGCGCCGCCGGGAAGGTTCAGCAAGGCGCGGCGGTACTGCTCGATCGGTGCGATGGTTTCTGTCTGGCCGGTAGGCTGGTTGTTCGCGTCCAGCACCGGGCCGCTACCCCCGCCAAAGACATAGGCTCCGTTGAAGGTGTTGGGATCATAGTCGTGCACGAAAATACCCAGCGACTGGGCGCCGAGCTTCACCTCGTGCTTGCCGCGCGAGAGCATCACGTCATCATCGATCTCCAGATCGCGCTCGCGGTCGTTCAGATTCTGGCTGGTGGCTCCGCCGCCAACGAAGTATCCAGCCACCTGTAGAGCTGGATCCGTCGCCAGCGGTGTCTGCGCGGTGCGCTTCCACGTGTAGCCGATGTGTGTCTCATGCAAGCTATTCGGGCTCAGGGTCTGCGTGTTGGTCAGTCGCAGATCGTACTCACTCACCACGCTGGAGTATCCCGCCTCGGGAAGCGTCAGACCGCCGACACCCTGATTGCTGAGGTTGTTTGCGTTCGCTGAAAACGAAAGCACGGCGGTGTCGTTGGGCGTGACCTGCCAGTCTCCGCGAGCGGAAGCGATCCACAGCCGTTGCGGCGCCGCAACCGTCTGCTGGAAGGGAGCAGGGTTGCCATTCGCATCCAGGGTGGTCGCATTCACCACGTTGAACTCGTCGATGTCGCGCTTCTCGAGCGCCAGGGCGAAGCCGCCCTTTTTAGCAACCACTGGCCCGCCGAGCTCAAAGCCGTACCGCCGCTTGCCCGCCGGCGTTGCCGTGACAGAAAAGGGATCCGTCGCGTTGAAGCTGCCGTCACTGTCGGTAAAGAAGACAGCTCCGTGAAACGAGTCTGCGCCAGGCTTGGTGAAGATCTCAACCAGCCCACCTCCGAATGGAGGAAACGAATACTCGGAGGAGAACAGATCCGGAGCGATACGAATGGAGGCGATGGAACTCTTGGGCGGAAGTGCGCTCCCATTTTGGAAACCATCGACGCGAATCATGGTTGCGGTTGGATCCCCTCCGGCAACGGTTGCCAGCACCTGAAGCTCGCGCAGAAGATCATCCGGATCATCGGCCAACTGCTGCACCTCCTGCGTGGTCAAGGTCGTGGTTTCGCCACCGTGATTGGCATCCATAGCAGTGGCGTCATTGCCGCTCACCTGCACATCCGTCTGCACCTGTGCGATCGCCAATTGCAGATTCAGGTGTGCGCTCTGCCCTGCCTGCTTATCCACTGCGGCGGTGCCTGGAGCGAACCCTTCGGCCCGCACCGTGATGCTGCCTGCGTTCGTTGGAACGCATGGCAGCACGAAGCGGCCCGCCGCGTTGGTAGTGGTGGTCTCCCCATCCGCCGCCTGCACCTGGGCTCCAGCAATCAACGACCCGGTCGGGTCGGTAATGACGCCATCGATGGAAACCCCGGTGATGCAGGGTTGCTGCGCAAGTCCAATGGCCGGGTTCAACATGATCGCCAGCATGGTCGCCGGCCAGTAGCTCGAATGATTCATCTGTCTGCCGTTGGCCCTCACAACCACCTTCCGCGGCCCGGCGGATTCGATCGAGTGGTTTGCAGGGAAAGGAGGGATTGATGCAGGGACAGGCTCGTCTCGAGCAGGCATCTCAAGCCAGGCAGTTCCGTAGGGAGCGGGTAGGCTGCGGACCGGCCTCCTCCAGCGGCGTTCTATTTCAATGAGTAGCCAGGACGATCGTCACTCTGCTCCGTCGCCATCCCAGAGTCGACCGTTCATGTCCATCCATCGCCGCATCTCGGCAACGGTGTAGTCATAGGCGACTTGGGACATCTCTTCCCCGCTACCAAAATCGCGAAAGGTGAACCCTTCCAGCGGCGGCTCCAAGTAGAGATCGGCCGCTGAGCGGATTTGTTGGTCCTGCGCAACTCCGCCCAGCCGTACCAGCCGGGCAAAGATGCCAGCCATGGTGGCAGGCTTTGGTTGGCGCGAAAACGGATTTGCTCTGCGCCGCACAACCTTCCAGCCGGAAAGATGCATATCGAACTGCTCCGCAACCGAAAAGTCCGTCTGCCGTGACACGTCCACGGCAACAACGGTTCCGGTCCCTATCTCACCGCGCATCACGTCACAGGGAACGTTGTTCACCAGGCCGCCGTCGACCAATACTTCACCATCCCACCCCAGCGGAGGAAAGATCCCGGGAGCCCGGCAACTCGCCAGCACGCTACGCAGTGCATTCCCCTTGGTGTGGATAACCATTCCCGCATGTACCAGGCTGGTGGAAACAGCAAAATACGGCAGCCACAGATCTTCAATATCCCGCTCTCCAATATATTGCCCAATGGAGTGCGCGACCTTCTTACCCGTCAACAGAGAGACGATCGGTATCGTGTAGTCGCCCTTCAAAGAGTGCGCGCAACCCTTATCCATAATCTCCAGCATCTGCTCCCGCGAAAAGTGCAACGCGCGTGCCAGCGCAATCACCGCTCCCATGCTGGTGCCGCCCACATAGTCGACTGGGATGCCCATCTCTCGAAACGCCTGGCAAACCCCGATGTGCGCCAAGCCAAAGGCAAAGCCGCCCCCCAATACCAGACCCATACTGCGCCCGCACAAAGCACGCGCGATGCGGCCAACATCGTCGATGCTTCGGTCCCGAATGTGCCAATGAGCGCCGGCGCCGGTAGCCTTGAGCCAGACTTTCGTATTGGTTGGAGCGGACGAACGATTCGTATGCAGAAGAACCAGGCTGCTCGCGACCTTCCGTTCCGCTCTCTGCATCAGGGCTTGGAGCCTGGGGCCAATGGCGAGCGGATCCTCTTCCGCATCCACCGCCAGGAATAGGATGTCTGCCTGGCGCATGGAGCGAACAGTCCACGGCTGCTCTTCCGCATCCGCTTCGTAGATCACATGCTGGTAGCGCGTCTCCTGCTCATTCAGCCAGGAGAGAAGCCTGCTCTCCGCAGCGTCCGGCGCGATGGCGCGGCCCGAAGCCAGCGCGAGAGGGCTCTCAGGATTCAGGTGAAGCGTGGATCCAAAAGCAGAGAGCGCCTTCGCCAGCTGCTTGGCAAACTCCCGCGCCAGAGGAGAGCACACCAGTACAGCAATCGACACCGGGGGTCTCCCCTCAGGCTTTCTTCCCCGGTTCTGTTGGCGAAGACGCTCCGCCATCTGCCCCACAAACAATCCCAGCATTTCCTGGGGATGGGCAGCCACAATTCGATCGAAGGATGAGCGGTCCAGGCGCGCAAGTTGAGTATCGCGGACCGCATACGCGGTCGCCGAGCGTGGCTCGTGCGTCAACAAAGCCATCTCCCCCAGCGTATCTCCCTTCCCCAGTTCCACCAGCAAGCGCTCCTGCTGCGCCGCATTGGAGTGGGCATCCTGATTCTGGATCAATCGCACACGGCCGCTCACCACCAGGTAAAGCGCCTCGCCTGCATCGCCCTCGCGAAACAGCGTTTCGCCTGAACGCAGCAACGTCCACTCCAGAGAACTCTCCAGCTCGGCCCTTGCCTGCGCGCTCAGGTTTTTAAACAATGGGCTCTCCGCGAGAACCATTTTGATCTGGTAGGTGTGTAGCTGGCGCCGCATCCATGCGGTGACGCTTTCCATTTCCACCGGAAGCTCGAAGCAGAGCAGCTCAAAATCGGCCCGCGACAGGCTGCCCACCACGCTGGCTCCTTCAGCGGTCATCGTAGCGGCGCGCGGGTGTGCTGTGAGCAATGCCAGTTCGCCGGCAATGCCGCCTGGTCCGATGCTGCCCAGGTCCAATACGTTGAGAGGATTTTCTTTCCGGGTGCTCAGCCTGAGCGAGCCCTCGATAACCAGGAACAAGGCATCCCCAGCATCGCCCTCGTGCGCCAGTATTTCTCCCGGCGCCAGCGCTTGCTCTGTGAACAAAGATGCAACGCGTCGATAGCTCTCAGGGCCCAAGCCCGAGAAAGCGGAAGTGGTGGCCAGCACCGCTGCGAGATCGTGGATGGGCATGGGAAAACCAGCAATATCATAAGCTCTACTGCAGGCTGGCAAACTCCTTCTTTGCTGCCGCCAGTTGCGCCAGGCCGGCATCAGCGCTTTTCCAGGTGGTAAAGAGGTTCTGGTACGCCGTCTTCGACCTGCTGTTGTCGCCGGCCATTGCATAAGCGCGGGCCAATCCGAGTTGAGCCTGGGGATAATTCTGGCAACGGAGCAGCGCGGCGCCCCGGTACCGGGTGGCTGATCGAAATGCGGCCACCGCGCTCTGTCCATCGTGCAGCTGCAAATACGCCAGGCCGCGCTGATAGGCTGCCGGGGAAACCAGGTCAAACCGCTCCGAATCTTCCAGCTGCCTCAATGCTTCCTCAGGCTGGTTGGCGGCCAGTGCGAGGGCCGCGCGGCTTTGGGGAATCGTCACCTGGTTGATCAAGGTGTCCGACGGTTCCCTCTTGGCCAGATCTGCCAGAATCGGAAGGGCCATTTTCCCTAGATTGCACAGTGCGGCGGCAAAGGCCGCCTGCTTGAGCGTCTCATCGGTTTTGTCCAACACCAGCGCGGCCTTCACCTGCGTCGCCGCATTGTCGCAGCTGCCGGCCATTGCCCGGCCCGAAACGCTGTACAAGAGAAACGCCGCCTGCACATCGCGAACCTTGAGCGCGCCCACTTGCCGCTGTGCGCGCTCCCAGGAAGCCTGGGCGTCACGATAGTGACCCGCGAACTCCTGCGTCAGCGCTAGCGACGCGGTCATGGCAAAGTCATCCACACGCCCCTTGGTCTTGTCCACGGTCTGCTGCATGCCGGCGCCATCTCCCTTGAGAAAATCGCGCATAAGAATTTCTCTAAGGTGGAAGGTCCTCGCATTGTCGATCCCAACCCGCTTCATGTTTTCGAGCGTTGCTTCGGCATCGGCCAGATTGTCCATGGCAAGCTCCGCCCCCAGAAGATCGTCCTGAGCCGTGGCGGCCTTTGGATCAAGGGTTACCGCCTCCGTGAAGGGGGAAGCAATCTGTTCCAGCTGCCCATAGGCCTCCTGGGTGTTCCCCAGGTTGATGTAATTTTCCGTGTCTCGCGGGTAGGTCTGGGTGGCGAGCTTGAGCGTAGCGATCGTCTTTGGCAGGTCACCCAGGGCATAGTGATAGTAGTGTGCCTCAATATACAGCCGTTCGTGCTCGCTCACATTCTTCGACAACTGATACGCCTTGGTCAGATACTGAAGTGCCTTATCGTGCTGTTCGACGTTTAGAGAGATCACGCCCAGCCTGGCCCAGGCCATGGCGAACTCGGGGTCGATCTCCACCGCCTGGCGATAGTATCCTTCGGCCTGCGGAATATCGTGACCAGTCTCGTGCTCCACGTCACCCAGGGCATAGGCCCGAAAGGCCTCGAGCGACGGCGTCGTGGCCTGGCCAAACGGCGTGTCGAGCTTGCGGATTGAGCCCAGGGACTCACCCAGGTTGCGGCGCATGGCCGTCGCCACTTTATCCAGCGCGGCCAACACGTGATCTTTGTCGCGCGCCTGCGCCTCTTCGCTGATGATGTCATCGCCGGTTGAGATATCTTTTGCGCTCACGGTGACTACATAACCATCGCCAAGCCTGGCAATCGTCCCGGCGAGATAGGCTTTCACTCCCCCACGTATGCCAAGCTCGCGCACCACCGCCGGGGTCAATGGATCCTGCGGAGATTTGCCCAGATACTTCATGCTCTGGCGCAGATGTTCCTGGCTGACCAACCGGAGCACCGGTGATTGTTCCAGCTGGGCAGTAAACGCTCCCGTGAGGGTGCTGTCAAAGACCGGCTCTCCGGTCTTGTTTTCGAAGTCGGCCACAATGATGGATTGCTTTGCCGCGCTCGCCAAGATGGCGGCCTGGTGGTTCTGGCGCCAACGCCAGCCTACGCCGCCGGCGAGCGCGATCGCACCCAGGATCAGCGCGACGTTGGTAAAGACCCGCCGCCGCCTTTGCCGCTCCAGGGAGAGCAGTGCCGGCCAGCGCAGCCCGCGCTGATCGTAGTCGGCATCCCACAGTTTCACATTGCCGACGCCCTTGAGCGCGAAGGTGCCGAGCGGACGCAATTGGATGCCCGTGGGATCGCCCACGGCTTTGCGGACAGCCTCGGTGACAACGATCTGGCCCGGCGAACCCGCCGCCTCGGTGCGCGCGGCGGTGTCCACGTCAGTGCCGTGCCAACTGTTCTCAAAGTATTCCGGCGCGCCGAGGTGAATACCAATACGAAGCTGCATCGGGCCGCTGGGCGTGTCGATCGGATGGGCAACCAGGCGGTGGTGAATGGCAGCCGAGCAACGAAGAGCATCAGCCGGGTCCTCGAAGGTAAGGAAGAAGGAGTCGCCGATCGTCATGATCTCTTTGCCATTGTGTTCGGCGGCGGCACTTCGAATCAGCCGCAGATGTTTCGTCTGGATGCCTTCAAGGTATGCACGGTCACGCGCACTGGCATCCTGGCCCAGGGCCGCTGCGCGTTTGGCGGCGCTGGAGCCGACAACGTCCGTAAAGACCAGGGTGATTGTTGTTCTGGCCGCGGTGGTCGCACTAGTCGGACTCTTCGCGGCCTCGTGCAAACGACGCTCCTCTCCCCATGAACGGTCTTCTGCGGACGCTGTTCGATCTTTGGTGACAATTGCATCCGGTAAGGATGCGATTTTACCTCATGTGCGAGAGCCGCTCCATGCTTGCATTTGCGAGGCGCGCTCGGCCCCTATTCGAGCTCAAGCGCCAAGTCCGCCTAGCGCAATCGTCCATCCCGGCCCCAATCCTTTGAACGCAGCTATACGATCGTACAAGGAGGTTTCCAGTGCCCGACAGTCGTAGAGAGACCCGCGCCAGCGCGCGGGCTGCTGACACTGTTTCCCCGCTCGCCTCCGCATCCGACCCGGAACCTCTGTGCGTGGCCGACTTCGAGCCCCTGGCAAAGGCGAAGATGTCAGCTATGGGTTGGGAATACGTCACCGCCGGCGCGGGCGATGAACTCACTTTGCGATGGAATGAGGAAGCGTACCGGCGGATTCGCCTCATGCCCCGCGTTCTCGTAGATGGTTCGAACGTGGACACGCGCGTAACCCTGTTTGGGCAGGAACATAGCTTCCCGATTCTTCTGGCGCCCACGTCTTCTCAGAAGCTCACGCATCCCGAAGGAGAGCTGGCCACGGCCCGAGGCGCAGGCGCCGCAGGCGCCACCATGGTGCTAAGCTCCTTTGCCAATACCAGCCTTGAAGAGGTGGCGGCGGTGGCCAAGAGCCCACTATGGTTTCAGCTCTATGCGCAGCCTGACCACGGCTTCACGCGAGGCCTGGTGCAACGTGCCGAGGCTGCTGGTTACCGCGCACTTTGTCTCACCGTGGACACACCGATCAGCGGTCCGCGCAATCGCGAGACCCGGGCGAAGGTTACACTCCCACCCTTGCCAAACTTGATTGGTTTCAAGGGTGTTGGCAGTGGTGTTCGCATAGACTCCCTCGAGATGTTTAGTAGCGTGCTCGATGCGGCCTTGAGCTGGAAGGACGTGGAGCAGCTGCTCTCCTACGCCAGAATTCCGTTGCTGTTGAAGGGTGTACTCAACCCTGACGATGCGGACAGGGCGGTCAAGACGGGAGTCGCTGGGATCATGGTTTCTAACCACGGGGGACGAAATCTGGACACGGCGCCTGCAACCATCGACGCGCTGCCCCACGTGGCAGACAAAGTCGCCGGACGCGTGCCGGTCTTAGTGGACGGCGGTATTCGGCGTGGGACCGACGTGCTCAAGGCGCTGGCGTTGGGCGCCCACGCAGTGCTCATCGGCCGTCCATATCTTTATGGATTGGGCGCGGCGGGCGAGGCCGGTGTCACGAAAGTGTTGACTATCCTGCAGCGCGAGTTTGCCATGGCGATGGTCCTGACGGGCAGGACAACCATCGCCAGTATTGACCGATCGGTGCTCTGGCCTTAGGCGGAGCTCTCGCTACCAGCGATCTTTGGCTGTGTTCACATCCCCGCGCTTCGCGGTCTTGACTTCGATCGCTATTAGTACTACATTGTAGTTAATCTCGCTGGTAAACGATTGGCATTTCGGAGAAAGCTATGGCAGCACCTCCAACCAGGGCGTTTTTGCAAAACCCTCATCGGAGATTCTTCCTCTGGTCTTTGTGCAGTGTCGGGGCCAGTCTTGGGCTGACCCCAAAAACACTGCAATCCGAAAAACGGTCCGAGTCGAGTTACCACTTCCTGACGCCAGAATGCGAAGTGCGCATGAGTGTTCAATTTTTCGCCAACTCTTCCACTGAAGGCTTTCATTTCCGCGATACGCTGACCAACCGCGCCTTCTGCCTCTCTGCTAACGGAGAGGAAAACCGCGGCTGCCTGGAGCGATTCGTAGGCGCAATGGCCATCGCCCGTTATGCCTTTCGCTCGCGGCGTCACTCTCCGGCCCCACTCAATCTGCGCGAGCGCGTCCTCACCATTGATAATGACAGCCGCATGAGTCCTCCTCCTCCCTTCGAAAGAGTTCTGACAGCAGAAAGAGAGGTCGTCAGCGACATTCAGGCATTCGGCTACAACCCGGACGATCCGCAGCAAGCGGCATTCAACACCAGGCCTCTCGCCGCGTGGCGGCTCCTGCGCCAGGATTTATTTCTCAACGGCCAGCCCACGGCCTTTCTCATCGTCCATTGGAAACACACTCTCGATTTCATAAGCCTTGTCGACGTCATTCCCGGCGATGGAACCGAATGGATCCGTTAACGCATTTTTGCTAATACTGTGGTCCGGTGGGATCAGCCATGTGCGGCCATTCTTCGGCGGAATGGCCGCGTTGAGTCCAGTTTCCTGGTCTACACCATTAGCAAAAATGCTCTAGAGAAAATCCCTTGACTGGCTTCTCTCTTAGTACTACAATGTAATTTATATCATGCTTGGCGAATTTGAATACGTCTTGATCACCACCGCTGCCGGACTCGGAGAGAACGCTTATGGCGTGGCGATTCGTGAAGAAATAGAAACGGCGATAAAACGAAAATGCTCCATGGGCGCTCTCTACACCACCATGGATCGGCTGGAAGAAAAAGGTCTTCTCAAGACCTGGGTAGGGGAAGCCACGCCCCAGCGTGGTGGCCGGGGCAAGCGCATGGTGCGCGTGACCGCTCAGGGCGTGCGCGCCGCAAAAGAATTCTATGACGCGGTCCTGCGCGTGAGTCGTGGCGCATCCTGGGCAGAAAACCGCATGGGGAGGACTTCATGAACGCAACCGTCTGGCCGTTGGTAGAGCTTACCTCGAGGCTGCTCGATCATGAGGAACGCGAGGTAGTACTCGGCGATCTGTTGGAGACCCACGAAACCGCCGGGCGAGGATTGCTCGATGTATTCGGCTTGGTCTTTCGCCGGCAAGCTGGCCTTTGGCGAGATCCCCGTCCATGGCTTGCGGGATTTGTGGTAGCGCTTCCCAGCAGCTACCTCCTGATGATCGTTTCTTTTTCGGTGAGCTGCACGTATCAGCGGTTGGTCAATCACAAGGTTTACGCTGGGCACCACTGGCCGACGGGTCACGAGGGTTTCCCTCTACTGCTGTGCCACATCTTCCTGCTCATCGCCTGGTCCTGGTCAGCCGGTTACATGGTTGGATCGGTTTCGCGACGGACCCTCTGGGTGAGTGCCGCTCTGTCTGCTCTTCCCTCTTGTTTTTTCCTGTGGATGTCTTTTTCCGGCCTTTGCGTCTTCCTGTTCCTTCCGCCGGCGATCTTAGGTGTTCGCCGGGGATGGCAAGGCTCTCGCATCTCCTTTCGCGCAGCCTCTGTTTTGGCGCTCACCATGACCGTGCTGATGATCTCCGCGTGGAGTAACCAGGCTTTGTGGATTGTTAACTGGGCATTGCTTTGCCCCGCTGGGTACCTGGTTGCGGCAGCACGGCGATCCGGCCAAAAAGGCCGAACTGGTTTCTGGCCCATGGGCCGTGCAGAACCGTCGTAATGCTTCACTCGTTATGGTTCCGTCGATCCTCGTTGCTCTAGAGAAGTGCAAGCGCCTTGGCTAGGCTTCCACGGCATGCACTTCTCTAGAGCAACATCACACCGGCTTGCGTCCCCAGTTCTCAGTGAAGGTCATGATGCTGGTCCAATAATGCGGATCCTGATAACAGGCGTGAAACTCCTCCAGCATCTCCCCGCTCATGTGACCTGATTTCAGAAGTGCAGGCGCCAACTCCCGCATGGTCGCGGTCCAGTAGGTCGCCCAGCTTGACCCGCCGTTGAACTGCGCGGTGTGCCCTTCCCCGGCGACATCCTCCAGGCCGAGCGCATCCAGCCACGCGGGAATTTTGCGCCCGATGAAGTAATCGATGCCCACGTCCCGCGACCACTTAACCCATCCTTGCCAGAACGCGCGCATCGATTCCGGCTCGGTAACCGTACAGGGCAGCATGTCTGGCTCGATGGAAAGAAGCACGCCGCCAGGCTTCAGCGCGGCAACCATGCGCTCCAAGGCCTTGCCGGCAGGCGTGAGATGGTGAAGCAGAGCGCGGGCGACGACGAAGTCGTAGCGACCCTCTTCGATTGCATCCTGAAGGACATCGATGCGGCGGACTTCAAGACACGGCATTTGCAGGTCCGCGATATAAGCCAGATCGATGTCGCTCGCGACCACGTGGCCAGTGGGCGCCACCCGCTCAGCCAGGGCCCGCGCGATCGACCCGTTGCCACAGCCGAGTTCCAGGCAGCGCCAACCTGGACCCACGCCAAGCCACGCAAAGCGAGCCAGTTCGACGGGATCCAGTAACGCGGACATCAGCGCTAACCGTCGCTGCTCGCCCACTAACTTATGGGGTAACGTGTATTCGCCCATTGCACTTCACCATTCACTGACATGGCGGCAACAACCCGCGGGCGGATTATACGTCATTGGTATCTCTTCCCAGGCGTCTATGCTCTCCGGGTCTTGTCGAGCCAGATATCCCACGTGAGTGGACCAATCTCTTCGTCATCGAAAGGAGACCCGATCCTCTTGAGAGCCAGCCCTGGCTCCCCCGTGATCTTTCCGGAACTTCGAAAATCTTCCTATAACATGACGGGTAAAGGAGCCTATCCATTGGTGATCTCACTATTGCTTGCCGTGCTGGCGGCTGCTTCAACTCCGGCTACAAGTGCTGAGGCTGCGGCCGAAGCGGCGATCGCGCGGGTGCATGCGGTGGATCCTCAGATCCACGCTGTCATCGCCCTCGATCCCACCGCGCTCGATCAGGCCCGCGCCATCGACCGGGCGCGCAAGGCGCGCGGGCTGCTCTATGGCTTCGCGATTTTGCTCAAGGACAACATCGAGGCGGAGGGGCCACTCCCCACCACAGCGGGCAGCATGGCGCTGCTCGACAACGTGACCCATCGCGACGCGCCGCTGGTGGCACGGCTACGCGCAGCGGACGCTGTCATCCTGGGCAAGACCAACTTATCTGAATGGGCGAACATTCGCTCCAACGCCTCCATCTCGGGCTGGAGCGGGGTGGGCGGCCAGACCCGCAATCCTCACGCGCTGGACCGCGATCCGTGCGGTTCGTCCTCAGGCAGCGCAGCCGCGGTGGCAGCGGGCGAGGTGGAAGCCGCGATTGGCACCGAGACCGACGGGTCCATCACCTGCCCGGCGGCGGTGAATGGCGTGGTGGGGTTGAAGCCCACGGTCGGCCTGGTCAGCCGGGCGCGGATTGTGCCCATTAGTCACAGTCAGGATACCGCCGGCCCGATTGCGGCCGATGTAGCGACCGCGGCGCGGGTGCTCGGCGCGATCGCAGGCGCAGACCCCGCCGACCCGGCAACCAAGGATGCCGGCGCGCACATCACCGATTATTTGGCAGCACTCAAGCCCGATGCGCTCAAGGGCGCCCGCATCGGCGTACTACGCTTCGCAACCGGCTGGTCGGCGGCGACCGACAAGTTGTTCGAACAGGCGCTGGCCTTGCTCAAGGCGCAGGGAGCGACGCTGATTGACATCACCGCGCTCAAGGACCGGGAGAAGATTGGCGACGCGGAGACACTGGTGCTCAATACTGAGCTCAAGGTTGATCTGAATGCCTATCTCGCAACCACGCCGCCGGCGGTCAAAACGCGCACGCTCGCCGACGTCATCGCGTTTGACACGGCGCATGCCGATCGCGAGCTCGCGCTCTTCGGGCAGGAAACGTTTGTGAAGGCCGAGGCCACCAAGGGACTCGACGATCCCGCCTACCAGGCGGCGCGCGCAACATCGCTGCGGATCGCCGGACGCGATGGGATCGACGCCATGCTGGCAGCCAACCGCCTCGACGCGCTCGTATCGCCGACCATGCCGCCGGCCTGGAAGATCGACGCGGTGAATGGCGATCAGATCAACGGCGCAGGCGCAGGCGGACTGGCGGCGGTCGCAGGCTATCCCCACCTCACCGTGCCCATGGGCGCGATCATGGGACTCCCGGTCGGCCTTTCGATCATCGGTCCCGCCTGGAGCGAAGCGCGGCTGCTGGGCTACGGCTATGCCTACGAACAAGCCGCCAAGGCAAAGGTAACGCCGCGTTTTCTGCCATCGATCGAGGCAGAACCGCCAGTTGCGCCGCTGCTCGAACCGCTGCAGCGCTGAAGGAGAGTGATTTCCTGACCGGCCGCTCATGCTCCCGTGACGCAGGATTGGTAGGTTATGCTTCGGTCCATGAATCAAACGCGGCTTGCTCGATCACTGGCTGTTCTCTCTCTTGGTTTCACGTCGATTGTGGCCGCTGCGCAACCTCATGCAGAGCCGCCTCTTCACACCAGCGGCCATGACATTCTCGATGCGGCGGGTCATGGGGTGCGGTTGACTTCAGTGAATTGGTACGGCTTCGATCAGCAGGACTTTGTTGTTGGAGGCCTCGACCATGCTCCATTGGCCACCATCGTGAAAGAGATCGTCGATCTCGGCGTGAACTCCGTGCGCCTGCCGTGGGCCAACGAGACGCTGGAGCGCAATCCCCAGGTGCCCGATTATGCGGTGAAGGCAAACCCACAATTCAAAGGCAGGCATGCCATGGAGGTGATGGACGCGGTCATCCGCGCGTTGGCTGACGCCCATATTATGGTGGTCCTCGACAATCATGTAAGCCGAGCGGACTGGTGTTGCAGTGAGACCGATGGCAATGGCCTTTGGTATAACGCTGAATACCCAGAGTCGAGTTGGCTTACGGATTGGCAGACGATTGTCCGCCGCTACGAGAACGAGCGCTGGGTAGTCGGCGCAGACCTGCGCAACGAACTGCGTAACCACGCGGCTTGGGGAGGACCGGATCCCAAACTCGACTGGCATGCCGCGGCGGAACGCGGAGGCAACGCGGTACTTACGGCGAGTCCCCGCCTGCTGATCATGGTGGAGGGCCCGGACTACTCCACCAACTTTGCCGGATTCGACAAACTGGCGGCGCGCCTCAAAATCGCTCACCGGCTGGTCTATTCGCCTCACGCGTACAACATTGCCGATCATCCATTCGGGAGCTACGACGAGTTGAAGCAGCTCTATGACGCGCGCGCCGGATTTCTGCTTCATACCGAACCCGGCGTTCCCCTCTGGGTAGGTGAGTTTGGCACCTGCCAAACATTAAACTGCGGGGCCAACTCGGATTGGTTCGTGATGTATATCCGCTACATGAAAGAGAACGATCTTGCCTGGAGTTATTGGGCCGTCAACGGCACGCAATCAAGCGGGGCCGGCCGCAAGTACGACACGACGGAAAGTTATGGTTTGCTGTCGCCCGACTACCGGCACGTCGCAGCACCGAAGCTCGTGGAACTGCTGCGAACGATCCAAAACTAAGATGTCCGTCGAAGAGTCGCGTTTTCGGCAGTGGGAAGTTGTGGGAACTTCGACCGCAGTCCAATGGTAACGGCAGGCGCAGTCAATGCCGCTAGCCTCCGAGTGGAAACAATAAGCAAGCGCTGTGAAGAGAAATTTCACTGAAGTGAACCATGCAAAGTAAAAAGTCGGTCTCTCCCTGGAAACTACTCGTAGCGAATGGCTTTCACCGGGTCCACAGTCGCCGCTCTGCGGGCGGGCAGCCAGCAGGCAACCAGGCCGACGCTAGCCAACAATCCGGCAACCACCAGGAAGACGACGGGATACGAAGGCGAGACGCCGAGAGGAAGGCTGGCCATGAGGCGCGTTACGGGAATCGTGGCGCCAAGGCCAAGGGCCAGCCCCGCGGCAATCTGCCAGAGTCCGCGCTTCATCACCAGCAGCATGATATTGTGCGTGTTCGCCCCCAAAGCCATACGTACGCCGATCTCCTGCGTACGGCCGCCGGTGGCGTGCGCGATCACAGCGTATAGACCGACGGAGGCTATGAGCAACGCGATCAGAGCGAAGGCCAGGAAGACCCTTGTGATGACCTGTAGAAACCACTCTCTTTGCTCCACCGCTTCCGTAAGCAGGGAGACGTCGCGCAGAGGCAGATCCGGATCGAGATTCTGTAGGGCTGCGCGCACCGCGGCAGCGGGATTGACGCCCGATTCGACCACAAGGGCCATGCTGTTCGAGCCTTCCTGCCGGAAGGGTACGAAGAGCAGCGGCTTCGGATCCTTTTCGTTGAGATCCTGCACCAGGTTGGAAGCGATGCCAATGACGGTAATCCAGTCGCCAGGTTGGTCCTTGTCATCGTAGAAGCGGAATCGCTTGCCGATTGGGCTTTGATTGGGCCAAAAATGCTGGGCGCAATCGCGGGTGAGAATTGCGGATTTGTGGTCTGCGGCGCCATCGCTTGTGTTGAAGTCGCGGCCAGCCAGGAGCGGCAACTGAATGGCGTTGAAGTAGCCAGGCGACTGTACGATGAATGCCGCCTGAGGGCGCTTTGTCCTGGCCTGGATTGCGGAATGTTCGATCTCGATCTCGCGTTGTCCCGATCCGAGTCCGGGCAGGCTGGAGACAATCGCCACATGAGTCACGCCAGGAAGGGCCTGGAGACGTGGAAGGAGCTGATCATAGAAGCGTTGACGGGAGTCGGTGTCTTTGTAGCGGTCTTTCGGAAGGTCGATGTGCGCGGTCATTAACCGATCCGAGGGCACGGAGCGGTTGGCGGAGAGGTTCTGGATCAGGCTGTTAACGAAGATTCCCGCGCCGCTAAGCAGGACCAGAGTCAGGGCAAACTGAAAGACCACCAGGACCGCCGAGAATCGGCCGCCGCGATGCATGCCGACGCTGCGCGCACCGTCTTTGAGGACATCGTTCAGCTCTAAGCGAGTGGCATTGAGAGCCGGCGCGATGCCGAAAAGCAACCCGCTCACGATGCAGAGCCCGGCGAAATAGCCGAAGACGGTGTAGTTCATGGTGAAGTCGATCCAGTACGGCCTCACGATGCGCGTTGCGAGATCGAACCAGTGTGACCCCAGCATGGCCAGGCCAAGCCCAAGCACACCGCCAAGCACGCTGAGCAGTACGCTCTCGATAAGCAGTTGCCGGACTACGCGCCATCGCGAAGCGCCGAGGGCGGCGCGGATGGACATCTCCCGCTGTCGCCCAAGAGCGCGGCTCAGCATCATGTTGGCGACGTTGGCGCAGGCGATCAGCAGCACGAATCCAACGGCAGCAAGCATGAGCAGAAAGATGACTCGGACGGCTCCGCCGTTATAACGCTGATGGAAGGTTTCGACGGCAACGGTTAGATTTTTGTCCGTGCTTGGATACTGAATGGCGAGACGTTGGGCGATGGCATTCAGCTCAACGCTGGCCTGCAGTGGGCCAACGCCCGGTTTGAGCATGGCAAAGACATTGAGCGCGCGGTTATCGCGTTTCTCAAGCTCAGAAGTCGGCGTCAACGGCATCCACATATCCGCATTGACCGGGAACCTGAATCCGTCGGGCATGACGCCGATGATGGTGGCCGGCTTCTCGTTTACGTGTACGACGTGGCCAATCACCGCCGGCGAGCTTCCGTAGCGCTCCTTCCAGACTCCGTAGCCGAGAAGCAGCACTGGCGCCGCTCCCGGCTTATCGTCTCCCGGCAGAAAGCCGCGTCCCAGTACTGGACGAATATGCATCATGTCGAAGATGCCCGACGACGCCAGTTGCATAGAATAAGACTGCGGAGGATTGCCGTGCTCGCTCATGACGCCCTCTTCGCCACTGGTGGCTTCGAGCGCTTCGAGCGACGAGGCTTGCGACCTGTAATCGCGAAGAGCCGGCAGCGAAAACCGCATCGAGTCATCGCCCAGAGTCAGGTTGCGATGGCTAATTGCGACCAGCCGTGATCCGCCCGGCACGGCCACTGGCTTGAGCAATACGGCATCCACCAGTGTAAAAACCATAGTATTCACGCCGATACCCAACGCCAGGGTGGCCACCACGGCGGCCGAGAACCAGCGATGGGCAAGAATCATGCGCAGGGCAAAACGCAGATCATGGGACATGCCATTGGGGTACGGAAAATGACTCCCTGATGTTCCCGACATGATTGCGAAACTCCCAAACGGGGATTTGGCCGATAACCTACGGAAATAAGGCTAGCGCTCTATGGAAGTATCCTGCTTGTCGCGTGGTACAGGTGGTAGTTCGAATAGACATGCTGCTCCCGAATAGCCAGCCGATTCTCTTCGACGCTGACATCCACCCCCATAGGCAACCACAGGTCCAGGTTAAGCCGCGATATGTCGACCGGCCCGAATAGGATTTTCGCAGTCTGCTTTTGCAATCCGGCTTCTTGTTGCGGCGCGAGGATGTCGGTCCGGAGTTGAATGATCCGGAAATCCTCCTGATCGACCCAGGCGATTCCCTGGAACAGAATGGGAATGATTTTCCCCTCATTCAGCATCACGACTGGCACGTTTACCGAACCCGGGATTTGGGCGAACGCGACAACGAATGCTTCCCGCTTACCAATCTTCTGTTCTCCCAAATAGTGGAAGCGGGACTCCGACCTGTTAGACGGAGAGAAAACCACCCACGAGCCGACAAAGCCCTGGAAGTTCGGCCCTTCCGCACCCGATTCGACCGGTTGATTCTGCGGATCCGTCCGAAACTCCTCCAGGACGCGCCCATCTCGGGTTTGGTGGGACAGGATGATGTAATGAAAGTCTTTTTGAATTCGCTTACCCGAGGTCTCCGAGCAGTTCTCGATTGGGAAGTTTCCCGGCGCCCTGGAGTGGGAGGCACAATCCTGCGCCAGGCCAAGAACCCACTGGGTCTGAGTAACGCGTTCATCTGAGGTCAGATCCGGCACCTTATCCACCAACTCGTCAACCCTCGTGCCAATTTTGAGCAGGAGGCTGGAGAGTTGCTCCTGGCTGGAATCCGGTTTCAGGCCTTTCAGTTCTCGCACTATTTTTTCGAGTTCTGGTGCCGAGTCGTACAGGTAGGGCTTCGCTTCGGAGTAAAGCCGAGTCTCCTCATCCCTTATATTCGCCTGGTTCAATGGAGGTGATGTAGCCTGCGAGAGGGCAGCGAGAGCGGCGCCGAGCGTCAGTACCAGAACCAGGCTGCAACAGGGCCTGTTTGAGCGCATGAGGCACAACCTCCTCGCGTCCATCAAGAATTGCTTTTACTCACGGACACTATAGTCTGGACCGTACAGGTAGCACCTGCCAAGGACATCGTTCTCTCGTTCGCGTTGTTGCCCTCCCGGCTCATTTTTTGCTCTTTACCGGCCTAGGGTTTTCCTGCCTGGAGGCATATCGCTACAGTTACCCGCGCTCTGCCTAAAGGGATACACACCAGTGAGTTGTACGGCTACAACTACAATCTTTGCCGTTGCCACCCAAGGCGCATGGCGGATTCCAACAGAAACGTTATGCTCTTTTCAAGCAGCGATTCTCCAAACCTTCAGCGATCCCTTCGGGGGATGGGCTCGATGAGGGAACAAGGAGAATCGCTGTAATAGAAGTGGTGACGCTACCTGTAGTTTGCAGCAAATGAATCACTTGTATCTGCCTGGTTTCTCTCGTTAAGTTTTTCGCCATCTTGCTACGCCCAGTGAATCACTCGAACGATGCATTACCTTCGCCCTATCAGGTCACACTGATAGGGTTCTTACTTGGCCCTTGACGGATCCTTCGCAACCTTCCAATCGCCAGGCAGGTATAACGGCAACGCTGTTTCCTGCCTGGCATGGTCCTCCGATTCAATTTAGGTGGCATCGCCTGGTACATGGGGCGCTTAGGCGGCCACCCCTCTGATCTGGCTCCGCGCGGGCATAGTTACTTCAGATTCTGCCCGCAGCCAATCATCCAGATCATGTCCGTGCTCTCTTCCCCGTTGCTCAAACAGCTCGTAAGCACGAACCTCAATTTGCTGGTAGTAGGATGGCTCTGTTCTCGGGGTTGTCTTATACAGCTCGGTTTCATTGTGAGTCGGTTTCATGGTGATACTCTCCTTTGCTTTGACCTTGTGGTTGGTGGTGGTGAGCGCTTTCCATGCGTGGACCTGGCCTTCATTCTGGTCTCCGCATGACCGGGTGGGCATTTGCTGGCTCCGATCGATGTCTATTGAGCTTATGAGTCCATAGTTTCACCCTGCGCAAGCAGTTTCGCGCCCAACGGTAGTCCGCAGAAAGCATGACCAGGCCGGCGATGAGCAGAGGAATACCCGGTAAGACCGGAAGCATGAGTCCGGCGACACCAAGTATCAAAAAGATCCAGCCACCTGCATTACGCCATAGAGAACCAGATGGCTGCGTGCTCACCACGGGTACGGATTCAGGCATTGCTCATCCTTCCAGAATTGCGGCACCTGCGGGGCTGCACAGCAGCCCCGCAGGTAAAACAGTGGTTAGCGGTCCTTTGCCGGCTCTATATATCGCTCTTGCTGCGCGTGCTCACATCGATCGCACGGTTGCAAGCCTTCTCAAAGTCGGTGAGCGCGTCTACCCTGGAATAAAGGCGATCCGCTTGTTCGTACATTCCATTCACCGCTTTGCGAAAATCCTGGGAGCGATAACCGCTTGCCCCTTCATTCAGCATTACAGTTGCGGCTTGCACATGATCGGCCAACCGTTCCAGGTGCGGACGAGCTTCACGAATGACCGCCTGCTGCAGAGCCGTCCCCTGAGTGTTGAGCCGCTCCAACTCGCTCATTTGTTTACCAAGAAGATTGACGTTCTCCTTGGCATTGTCCAAATTGCCGGCATGCGACTGCCTGTGAGGATTGCCACTTCGTACCGCCGCCGCATAGTGATCTAGCTCGCTGCGCGTCGTGGCGGCGGTGCGTTCGAAAGAATCGATCTGCTCCGCAATCTGTTGCTGGGCTGTTGTACGCTCTCCTACGCAGGTAGGATCCGCCAATGCGAGCGGGCTCAAGAGTGCGAAGGAGCTCACTACTGCAGCGCCCTTCGCAATGATCCATCGGTGCGTTTTTATGTAAAGCATGGTCCTTCTCCCCCGTTAATGCATGAGCCCTTTAGGGCTTCATGTACTTGTATGGACGCAAAGAAGGACAGATAGGATTGTTCGATAAAATCGCGCTCGATACTTCGGATTATCCGAAGTGTTCCGGGCGACGCAAACGCGCGGCTTCAGCGGCGGAAGACGGCGCTATGAGCAAACTCGGAGATGGCGATGACAGCAGGGTGTTTCAGCCGCCGGTCAAGCGAGATAGCATAAAAACTCTCCACGATATCCTCTGTCCGCCCGAGCAGGGATAATTTGAATTGGCGCTTGACTTGGGCTTCGGTTGGAGTGGGCGTAGCAAATGCTCCCACGGCTGCTTCCCCGAACACAACCGTCATTGCGCTGTCCTCAAATTCGCCGGCCACAATCGGACGCACCCCCTGGGCATCGAACCAATGTTCCAGCGAACGCCTCAAGTCGCTGTTTTCAGCGGGCATCAGGAATGGCATACCATCGAGACACTTGGGAAACCGTCCTTTCGATTGACGAGCGATGCTGGGATGAGCGAAAAAGCTTAATCCGGATTGCCCAAGCAAATGGCTAAAGGCACGAATGCGGATGGATGGATCAAGGGGCGCGTCGGAGATCACCAAATCTACTTCGTGGATTGCGAGTTGGGAAAGTAGCTTGTCTGGCTTACCTTCACGACATACCAGGCGTAAAGGAGCAGGCAGCTTCAGCGCGGGAAGAATCAGACGGAAGGCGATAAGTTTTGGAACGACATCGGCAATGCCGAGCGTGAAACGGGCGGCGGGTCCCACAGCACGTCCACGCAAAACGTCACTCAGTTCGCGGCCGCGGGCAAAAATCTCGTCCGCATACTGATACGTCACGCGGCCCGCATCGGTAAGCACCAGATTTCTGCCTTGTTTGCGAAACAGCTTTACCCCTAACGATCCTTCCAGGTCACGAATCTGTTCGCTGATCGTGGGCGGGGCAAGGAGCAATACTTCGCTCGCCTTGGCAATCGTGCCCTCACGAGCGACCGTCCAGAAATACAGCAAATGATGGTAGTTTAGCCATTCCATGCGCGCTGCCCCGGCAATCCACGTACCGTCAATATTCAAGCCAGTTAAGGGATACGCAACCACGGATGCAAAAGTCAAACAGCGGTTTGCCCGGGCCGCAGGTTCTGTTCACACAGCCCGATCGGCAGCAGTCTTGTCTGGCGTTCCTCTTTGCGGGTCAAAATATGCCCGGTGAGCCCGATTTTGGTTCGCCCGAAAGCAATATCGCTCTAAAATTGAAAAGAGATACTTTATGAACGTCGAACTGCAAATTTCAGATGACTTGGCACGCCTTCTTACGACGAAGTATCCGGATTTGCCACGCGCGGTCGTCGAGGCGCTTGCCCTCGAAGGTTACCGTTCAAACCGATTCTCCGAAGGACAAGTGAGGCAGATCTTGGGCTTCTCTTCGCGCATGCAAGTGCACGCCTTCCTCAAGGAACACGGAGTCCATCTGCACTACTCAATGGCAGATCTGGAACAGGACCGTGAAACTTCGCGGCAATTCGAAGACAAGGCCGGAAATCATCGTCCTGCATGATCGTTGTTGCCGATACCTCGCCGATCAACTATTTGATCCGATCACTTCTCGAGGAAGATGCTGCGCGACTGAAAACAGGCTAATGTTCTAACAGCTAACTGCACAGGGCCAAATAACGGGCTGCGAAAGCCGATCGGTTGATCACCGATGTCCGATACTGGACATCGGTTCTCGGCATTGAACACCAATCCCCTTCACCGTTCGATGAGCCCATCGATAATGCACCGCTTCCGACCCTGAAAAATGGTACGGAGATTGCCAATTGCTTGCGGTAACGGAGCTGCCAGATGACACGATGGATACAAAACATGAAATTTGCATTGAGGCTGTTGCGTAAGAGTCCCGGCTTCGCCTGTGTTGCGATCATCATCATGGCCCTCGGAATCGGAGCCAATACCGCCATCTTCAGTGTCGTTCATGCGGTTTTGTTAGAACCGCTGCCATTTCCGGATGCCGATCGGCTGGTGCAGGTCTGGCACGTTCCTCCGCAGACGAGCTTCCCGGGAATGACCCGCTTCGCCGTTTCGGCAGCAAACTTCCTCGATTGGCAAAAACAGAACAATGTCTTCGAGCAAATGGCGCTCTACGGCGGCGCGGGGTATGACATTACCGGCGCTGGCAAGCCTGAGCCCATCCGCGCGGGCTCGGTAAGTTCTAACTTTTTTTCCGTACTCGGCGTTCAGCCTCTTCACGGACGTGTCTTCCTGTCCCAGGAAGACCGCCCTGGCAGCAACCATGAGGTGATCCTCGGCTACAAGTTATGGCAGGCGCGCTACGCCTCAGATCCCAACGTGCTCGGTAAATCCATCAACCTCGACGGGGACCCCTATGTGATCGTCGGCATCATGGGCCCCAAAATGGTCAAGCCGGAATTCGCCCAGCTTTGGACTCCTCTTGGCCTTAGCGGCAAGGATGCGGCCGTACGGAATGAGCACCACTTCTTCTCTATTGCCCGCCTGAAACCGGGTGTGACGCTTCCCCAGGCACAGGCAGAGATGAACACCATTTCGCAACGCCTGGAGCAGGCGTATCCCGCGGACGACAAAGGTTGGGGCGCGGTAGTTCATTCCATGCGCGAAGAGACGGTCGGCACTGTCCGTCCAGCGTTGCTTATGATGCTCGGCGCTGTGGCTTTCGTGCTGCTGATCGCCTGCGCCAATGTCGCCAATCTTATCCTTGCGCGCACGTTTGCGCGTCGTAAAGAGATCGCCATCCGCTCGGCAGTGGGCGCAACCCGCTCTCGCGTAATCCAGCAACTGCTCAGCGAATCCTTGATCCTCTCCCTATGCGGAGGGGCGCTCGGCCTCCTGGCCGCCCACTTTGGCATACAACTGCTGCTCACGTTCTTCGCCGATAAGTTGCCGCGCATGGGTGAGATCGGTCTCAACGGTCCGGTACTCGCCTTCACCTTCGGGCTCTCCGTCGCCACCGGCGTACTCTCTGGTCTACTGCCCGCCTGGAACATGACCAAAGAGGATGTGAATACCGCTCTGAAACAAGGTCTCGGCCACACCGACGTTGAGAGTGGAGGCAGCAAGACCCGCTCCGCCCTCGTGGCCATCGAGGTCGCGCTCTCTCTCGTATTGCTGATTGGCGCCGGGCTTATGGTCCGCAGCCTTTGGAAACTGCAAACCATTGATCCCGGCTTTGACCAACGCAACGTCCTCACTCTTGCCGTGATGGTGCCCAGGCATCTATTCACCGAACCTAGGCAAGAATCGCAGTTTGTGGATGAGGTGCTTCAGCACGTGCGCTCACTACCCGGGGTTGAGTCGGCGGGAGCGGTAGACGATTTGCCTCTGATCGGCGGCTCAAATCAACCGATTGCCGCCGAAGGGCATCCCCTGGTCGCGTTGTCAGAACAACCTGAGGTGTCGGTCCGTGTCGCGACACCCGGATATATCCAGGCCATGCGCATCCCTCTGCTCCAGGGCCGGAATATCAGCGACAAGGACACAGCCGATTCAGCGCCCGTCGTGGTCATCAGCCAATCCATGGCAAAACAGCTGTGGCCCAATCAAAGCCCAATCGGACGGCATCTGAAGCTATCGTTCTACCCGGATAAAGACCGCGAGGTCGTCGGCGTCGTGGGCGACGTGAAACAGACCGGCCTGGATAGCTCCGCCGGCATAGCCACTCTCTATTGGCCACTGGCACAGGTCACGGGCTCCCCAACCGCCCCGTGGCGCGGGCGCCCCGTGTCCCTCGCCGTCCGCACCACTACCCCGCCTCAGACGCTTGCCACCGCGGTGATTGGCGCCGTCAACCAGGTGAACAAAGACATCCCCGTGGACAATGTCATGACCCTGGAGGACTTTGTCGACGAGACCCTGACATCGCACAGTTTCAACATGCAACTGCTGGCGATCTTCGGTCTGCTCGCTCTCGTCCTTTGCGCCGTTGGCATCTACAGCGTGCTTGCATATTCAGTCAAACGCAGTATGAGGGAAATCGGCCTGCGCATTGCTCTTGGAGCTACGCTGGGCGATGTCGCGCGCGTGGTCATCCTTCAAGGAATGAAGCCCACGCTGGCAGGCATCGGCATCGGGCTCATTGCGGCCCTCGGTCTCGGCCGCGTTGCTACCAGCCTGATCTACGGAGTCAGTTCCCGCGACCTTGCAACTTTCCTGGCGGTAACCATGCTGCTTATTCTTGTATCGTTCGGGGCGAGCCTGATTCCCGCGCTCCGCGCCACTCGCGTTGATCCCCTCGCGGTCCTGCGCGACGAATAACTGCCTTAGGGAGCAATGGATCGAGCGAGTGACATTAGATCGTCATTGCTCCAATCGTCGCGCGGCTCCGCCGCTGCCCGCGCAAACATCCAAAGCCGGACACGTTCGGGTTCGACTCCAGCCAGGTCTGCAAAGCTTCGGATCGTTCGATCCGGATCCAATCGCAATCTCGTACGACAGTTGAACAGGTGCTGGGTCGCATCGTAGGCGGGATCTCCGACAAACGGCTTGGGGTCGATCACCAGCCATGGCTCACGTTCTGCGCGAACCACATTGCCCGCATGCAGGTCGGTCGCTAGCAGGACATTTCTGGCTGCGCTGCGCGGCAACTCCTCAAACAGCTGCAGGCCTTCACGGACCAGCCCCTTATCAGGCGTCTGCTCCATCTGGCCCTGCGTCTCGTTAGACCAATACTTTGTCAGAGTGGATAAGGAGCGAAAGGGGTGCGGCGTGACTGGCGGACGCCACAGACGACGCAGCAAACCTGAAATCACCACGTCCTGATCGCACTCTGCAAGGGCGCGTAGCGTTGTCCCTGGCTTACAGCGCTCCAGGAGCATGGCGCCTAGCTCTTCGTCGGCTTCAAATACTCGCACGGTCGGGTCTCCATCCCAGAAACGCAGGCCCTGAATCTCGTGCTCACCCTCCATGTGCGGCATAGCAATCTTGAGTACCGCTGGTATCCCGTTCACAGCCCGCACGGCTGCCACGTACGAGCACGTTGGCTCATCAGCATCGAGTGGAGCATCCGGGCTCAACGTCCATGCGTGCTCCAGACTTCGTAGCACATCGGGCAGACGGTCGAGCCAAGCTGCACGGTCAGGGGTCTTGCGGCAGTTAGCCGCCAGCTCAGTCGGGATTTTCAGTTCCATGCTTTCAGTGTAGTCAGTGCCGTGCATGGGCTGGTTCGGCACCGATATGGGCCCCCGGCCACACAACCGGCAAATACTAACTGAAGGGTAACTCCGCGGCAGCAGAATGAAGGGCCAGTCTTGTCGAGTCAAGATGGCCCTCGGTAACTATTTGAGCGTATAGCTAAGTCCTGCACTAAACTGGAAAGAGTTCTTCTTGCTTCCATATGCGGGATCGTTCAGAAAGTCGTCCAGGGCTGACAGATTGAAGCCCAGCCGCTTGTACACCGGAAACGTTAGACCCGCCGTTGCCAGTGCGGAATACGCGCTCGGTGTGTTGAATGACGGCGTCACCACCAGGCCCTGGTTAAAGACGATGCCATGCGCGAGCTTTGCCACGTAAGTATCGCCGATATCCGCTCCAATAAGATCCCTGTCGGGCGTTTTCACCGGGGGCACGACCCCTGGAGTAAATCCGAAGTTCTGGCGCTCGTAGTGAATATCGCCCTTCAGGTCCAGCTCCGCCTTAGGCGTCTTGAACACCACAAACCCCAACCCACCGCCATAGATCTGCTGCAGGCTCAGCCCCTGCGAGTAATTGTGGTCGAACGAAGTATCCACCAAGGCAAAGAGCCGCGGGGACAGAAACCAATCCTGCTCGGCGTCCGCATGAAGGATATTTGTCTTCGTCGTGGCCGCACCCGGTTGCGAAAGCGATCCGTATGCCGCGGCAAAGTCGGCCGTGGTGCGGCTGCGAGGGTCTAACCAACTTACCCCCGGGATCGCCCGGACAAAACTACCCGCCCCGGTGAACGTCCGGCTATTCTGTGTCGCCTCTACATCGGCTACGCCGGCGCTCAAAGCCCCGGTCCAGCCGTGGCTCCAGCCGGGCTTGCCATGAACCACTTTCGTATAGGTATCCCCATCGATCATGTATTGCGCGTCCGGCTGTGCAATATCTTTCGCCGCCCCTCCAGCGCTCGTGTTTACCTGGACCTTTCCTTCGTCCACGACCACAGCGCCCCGCAGTACTTGAGAGTCTGCCGTCTTTTGGGAAACACGTTGCCCGGACTGAATCACAGCAAACTTCTGTGCCGTCTGGATGGACTTGATCTTGTCCCAGGTCAGATTCAGGTCGCCCGCGCCATCGCTATGAAAAGTCACGGTCCCATTCGCTTCGCTCACCAGTTTTCCGCTGAGGTGATCGCCATTCGCCAGGGTAAGAATGTCGGAACCAGGTGTGCACTGCGCTTGCCGCCTGGGCCCAGCCCTTCTGGGCCGGCCCGGCTGCGAAGAAAGCGGCCGCCAGGGCAATCACAATGGGCTCCCGTTTCAGCAATCGCAACAAAGACTGTAATGAATATTTAGAACTGAGCATGTCAATAACCTCTCCTCGTCGTGTTTCTTCCGTTAAGCGTGGTGGGGCCTTACCAACTAGTGGACCGTACAGCTGATTTGGTAGAGCCTCAGGGGGCTAAAGCCCAATTCTTTCTCAGCCCTTTGCGGCCCGACTAAAGTTGGGCCCTGACACAAAGCACGAGAGCCGTGGCCCTAGGAAGGGTCGCGCATTTTCGCAGATTTCGTTCTACTCCTGAATCAGCTGTTCCAGGCCACCAGACCGCGCGTATTTCGTAACATTTTTTGTTTCTCCTGTGAAAACGATCCCCGCCAATGCCGGAAATCACTAGGCCACCGATGAAGTGCAGAACGCGCACCGCCGCGCGTCAACCGCGATATCGCTTCGGCACTCCGGACACTTTTTCTTGTCCACCGTGACTGGCGCTTGGAAGCGCTTCATCAGGCTGTTCACCGGGAGCACAACGAAGTAATAGACCGCCGCGGCAATCAACAGGAAGGAAATAACGGCATTGGCGAAATCGCCATATAGGAATTTCGCCCCGTTGATCTCGAAGAAGAACCCTGAAAAGTCAGGCTTCTTCACGAACGCAGCAATGATGGGTGTTATCAAGTCCTTGACCAGGGCGGTAACTACCGTCCCGAACGCGGCGCCGATCACCACGCCCACCGCCAGATCGACCACATTACCTCTTAGAACAAACTCACGGAATCCTTTGAACATTGGTTTTGCCTCCTAATTTGCCCTCGCTAAGCAAAGACAATCATCCGGGCGAAAAAGTCACATGAGCCATCTGACGCGCACGAAAGGTCAAGCCGGCGCGGCCACCGTCGTCCGCACCATGTGACTTTCTCTCGCAATTGCTTGTCTCTTCTCTTAGGGATGTTGCGGCCATGAGCAAACGCAACCAGGCGATAAGGCGCCGATTCCACGATGAGCAATGAGCCCCTGCGCTAGCCGAACTCCATCCCACAGTGGCTGGGACCCTCCAGCCACGGGATTCTCATCGGAAACTGTCAATCACGTGAAGGAACAATGCAAGGTGTGAGAAGCTAGGGGCTATATGAACGGCACTTCCGATCGTCGGTCTGCCTCGTCTGCTGACTCAGACGAAGTTCTCTTACTGCGGGCCTTGCAGGCCCCCGAAGGGGATCTCCGCGCCTTTGAAGAGCTGGCTCTGCGCTATCAGAAACGTGTGGTCGCCAACTGCCGCTGCATCACGCGCGATCCCAACAACGCTGAGGACCTTGCCCAGGAAGTTCTGGTAAAAGCCTTCTTCGGTCTCCGCGGCTTCGAAAGAAAGTCATCCTTCGCGCACTGGCTGCAAAGGATAAAGATCAACCACTGTTTGAACCATCTTAAGAAACACAAGGACCATGCCTTCGTTGACCTTGGTGACCCCGATGTCGACGAGTTTGAAGAACTCAAGGTAAAGGTAACGGCAGAGCAGCTTGCCGGAGCGATCGGTGAACGGCAGATGATCAGCGCTGTATTGGAATCCATGTCCAGCACGCTGCGTATTCCCCTGGTTCTGTGCGACATGGACGAGTTATCGTACGAGGAGGTTGCCCAGTCTCTCGGGATCGGTCTCTCCGCTGCCAAGATGCGCATTAAACGTGCGCGTGACGATTTCAGGGCCCGCTACGAGAAAGTACGTTCGGTGGCTGCAGTGGCAGGTGGAAGATGAGCAACGGGGCCGCGGACCCGCGCATGCACGGTGGAGAAGAGGTCGATCCTGGAGAGCCCGTCATAGAATTGGCCGCGTTTGAGCACGACGTATCGCCCAGGCTCATAAGCCGCATTCGGCGCGCGATCCAGCGCCGCACAACCGCTGCCCAATTCACCTCGTTCGCCTTTGATCTGCCCCTGGTCCTTCTAAAGGAGCTCTGGCTCGTGATGGTGGGCCAATTCAATTTGAAAAAAGTGGAAAAGGACGCCCGAAATGAAGGAAAAGCTCCTTAACGCCTTCGCCGGCCTGGCGAACTCGGTTCTCGCCGCGATACCAAAAGTCGCCGTTGGTCTTCTGCTGGTAGTTCTTGGGTTGGTTGTCGCCAAACTGATAGAAGTCATATTGCGTACCATGTTGGTCCGGGTACGCTTTGACAAGCTGGCCGAGAAGACCGGGATTGATAAGGCGCTGCAAAGAATCGGCCTGCGCCAGCAGCTGAACCTCTTCTTGCCCAAGCTTGCTTACTTCCTGGTTCTATTTTTGTTAGCCAAGACAGCCAGCGATGCGCTTGGCCTGGTAGCTATCTCGAACGCGATTGGCGCCTTCTTTGCATATCTGCCGAACATGATCGCCGCGCTTTTGCTTCTGATCCTGGGAACCACTGTGGGCCAGTTCGCAGGGCAGATGATCACACAGGCAGCGGAAAGCGCTGGCATCGACTCCGCTGCCGCTTTAGGAAAGCTGGTCTCGGCCCTGATTATCTTCATTGTTGCCATGATGGCGATTGGCCAGCTGAAGATCGATACAGAGATGGTCAGAATTGTGACCAGCTTCTTTCTCGGGGCCGGGGCTCTGGCCTTCGGATTGGCGTTTGGCATGGGCACGCGTGAAATCGTGCGCAACATCGTGACCGGGTTTTACATCCGTAAGGTCCTGGTCGTCGGTAAGCCTGTGGACATTGCCGGGCAGAGCGGTGTCTTGACGGCAATCACCGCGACGCATGCGATTTTAGAGAGTGATGGACGGGACGTCATCCTTGCGAACTCTAATTTCATGGAACACACAAGCAAGCAGGAGAGAGCATGAGAGTCCGAAGCCAAATGCGATCGCCGAAGGCGCCGCATACGCGCAGCCGCCGCTCATCCTTGCTCGTGACAGCCGTCAGGGGCGGAGCACTCAGACGTCGGGGCCTGAGATGCCGGCAAGCACAACGGGATCGCGATCAGGAAACTCGGCTACGAGGGACAGCTTCCCTCCCAGAGCTTCAATCGAGCGCCGGAGTGTCGAGATGTGCATGTCAGTGCGTTTTTCAATTTCGGAAATCTGCTTCTGCGCGACACCGAGACTTTTCGCCATACGAACCTGGGTCAGCTCGCGGGCGCGGCGCAACTCCTGCAAGGTCATCTCTTCGCCGATCAGTTGGTTAGCCCGCTTTTCAATCTTGCGGCGGCGGCTGGCCGATAGAGCCTTAATGATGTCGTTGACGTTCCGAGCCATGATTTATTTCCTTTCCTTCTTGATGCGATCCAGGTGCGCATCGAACCGCTGGTCGGCTTTACGGATCAGTTCGCGGTAAAACCGCTTCTGACTGCCGCCCGATTTATCGCCTGCAACGAGCAGGATAGCTCGGCGTTTGGGATCGAATGCGAAGGCCACGCGCCAGACTCCATCACCAGCGTCAAAGCGCTGCATATGCAATATACTTCTGACAGTATATCCTGTCAAGGGTATATTGCAAGATCCGGAGAGCAATGGGGGGACAGCGTAATCTTGTAGGAAGAGACAGTGGAATCGAAAGAAGTGAAACCAGGCGGAAATGACCCCAACGGAAACGCCTAAAGGTTTCAGCGATGGTCCACTGCGGGACGCACAAAAACGAGAGGGCGATTTCTCTTGCGAGACCTCGCCCTCTCTGTCCCGATTACGGAGATCCGGTTCGGTTTCCAGATCACAACGCTCATCATCTCGAAATCGCTCGGCACCCACGAGCTACAGCCCGCGTTTACCTCACTCTTCCACGATCACACTCGCTGCAAGAGCTTTCGCAACCGCCGTCCGTCTCCAGTTGCCTGGCCGAGTCTCGTTGCCGATTCTCAGAGACGGCTGTTAGTCCACTCTCCCCTTCTGGAAGATCTCTCTTCCGCTGAAACCAATATTACTCTCTACCAACCGAAATGCTAGTGGTCCTGGTAATTTTCTGCTGTGGAAATGGAGTTACAAAAAGTGGAAATTTAGCGCATAACCCGGCGGTAGCGAGATACCTAATTCAGCTCAGGAAAATCGGACTCGAAGAATTCGCCGTCCTGCCTCTCGCCCTGAGAGATTTCTTGCTGTTTCCGCAATGCAGCACGAATGATTTTTCCCGATGCCGTTTTAGGCAATTCGCAAAACTGTATCCGCCGCACTCTCTTGAATGGCGAGATGCGCAATTTTATGTGGCGAAAGATCTGCAATGCCGCTGCAGGACCCGGGATGCATTCGGCCGCGAGCTGGATAAAAGCCTTTGGGACAAGGGTGCGGCGGTTGTCGGCGGCGGGTACTACCGCCGCTTCGGCCACCAACGGGTGCTCGATCAAAGCACTTTCCAGCTCAAAGGGGCTAATACGATAATCCGAAGATTTGAAGACGTCATCATTGCGGCCGATAAAAGTGAGGTGACCCTCTGCACCTACTGCGGCTAAGTCGCCCGTTCTATAAGTGTCCCCTTTGGGAAACTTCATGCTTCCATCCGGTTGAAGATAACCCAGCATCAAGCCGACAGGCGGCGGATCGAGCTCAATCGCTACCTCGCCCTCAAATGAGTCCTCACTCTGTTCGTTCAGAATGCGAATGCGAAATCCAGGCAGCGGCTTACCAACAGACCCGGGTGTGATTTGCTGCCCTGGTGTGTTAGCGATCTGCGCGGTTGTTTCTGTCTGACCATAACCGTCGCGGATCATCAGACCCCACTCCCGCTTCACGCGCTCGACCACTTCCGGATTCAGTGGTTCTCCGGCGCTGACCGCCTCCCTCACTTTCGTTCGATAGGACGTGAGGTCTTCCTGCACCATCATTCGCCAGGCCGTGGGGGGAGCGCAGAGCGTCGTGACCGCATGGTCCCTCAGAATGGCAAGTACTGACTTCGCGCTGAATCGTGGGAGGTCGGCAGCCAGCACGCTGGCTTCTGCGTTCCACGGAGCAAAAAACGAACTCCAGGCGTGCTTAGCCCATCCGGGAGACGAGACGTTGAAATGCAGGTCTCCAGGCTGCGTGCCGAGCCAGTACATCGTGGAGAGACTGCCCACGGGATAGCTTTGGTGGGAATGCATGACGAGCTTGGGCTGCGCGGTCGTGCCGGAAGTGAAATACAGCAGTAGCGGGTCTTGCACGCGTGTGGTTCCTGACCGCACGAGCCGCGGGGACGCGGACTCGTAATCTGCGAATGGCAGCCAGCCCGGGGCATCGCCAACACAGATCCGCGTGCAACTCTTTGCCAGATCTGAGAACTTGTGGATCTGGTCCTCACGTGTGATTACATGAGCGATCTGGCCTCGCGTGATACGATCCGCGAGATCGTTCTGGGCAATGAGGACAGAAGTAGGAACAACGATTGCGCCCAGTTTTATGGCCGCTAGGGTTACGAGCCACAACGCCGGCTCGTTGCCCAACATGATGAGAATCGGGTCGGAGCGCTTTACTCCGATGGAGCGCAAGTAGTTCGCCACTCGATTCGACTGCTCGGACATTTCAGCAAAGCTGATCGTCTTGAGTTCGCCTTCTCGCAGAATGTGGAGCGCCGGGTTCGGATTGTTGTCGGCCATGGCATCGAAATAGTCAAGCGCCCAGTTAAACTCATCGAGGGCGGGCCAGCGAAACTCGCGATATGCCGTCTCGTAGTCCTCCCGGTGACGGAGAAGAAAGTTGCGGGCGTTGAGAAACTCGCGTGCCGCGTGATGCGCCATATTCATCTACAGCTTGCACAATTGAGGGTTCGGCGTTCGTGGAATCCCATATCTTTCAAAACCGGGCAGATATAGGGCACCCCACATCTTTACATCTTTTGTGGGAGAGGGACAGGTCCCACGATCGGGTTCAATGATGCAGAGAGGGCTCGCCCATGAGGAAACTGATCGGTGCTTATCTGCTCGGCGCTATTTGGACGGTCGGTGCGCTGGGTAACGCCTGCGCCCAGTCTACGGAAGCTAGGCAGTTGATGGAAGCGACCAACGAGGACCGCGTTCAACACGGCCTTGGCCCGCTCAAGTGGGACCCAGCTTTGGCGCGAGCCGCACAAAGGCACGCTGATCTGATGGTAGGGCAGCGCGCGCTGTCCCACCAGTACAGTGGAGAAGCGGAGCTGGAGACGCGTGTGGGGCAGGAGGGCGCGCACTTTCACGTCGTCGCCGAAAATCTGGCTGCCGCACCAACTCCCGAGGCTTTGGAGACGGAGTGGATGCACTCGCCGGGGCACCGCGCAAACATTCTTGATCCGCGGCTGAATGAGATTGGCGTGGGGCTCGTGCGTCAGGGAGGGTATCTATGGGCGGTGGAGGATTTCTCCGCCAGCGTCGCCGTGCTGGGCTCCTCGCAAATTGAGCAAGCCATCGGTCAGTTGCTCAGCCAGCGGGGCATCGAACCGGCACGCGACGTTGCCGCAGCCCGCGAGACCTGTGCCATGGACCATGGCGCAGCAGGAGGCCTGCGGCCGAAATTTATCATGCGCTGGGAGGCCTCCGACTTAAACAGGCTGCCCGACGTGCTGGAGCAGAAAATCAGTACCGGCCGCTACCGCACCGCGGCCGTAGGCTCATGCAATGGCGGTAATGAGGGGCCAGGATTTACGACGTACCACCTTGCTGTACTGCTCTTCTAATGTGACCATCACCTCCCCATCCGTCCTATTGGCCTGAAAGCGGGCGTAATCGGCTGATGACCAACCCTCTCGGCAACGTCCATTGCCCAACATCCTGTCTGGGTAGAAAATGGCGGTGTCTAAGATTTCCGGACTCCAGCCGGGGAGTGGCACAAGGACCGCCATTGGCTTCTGGCTCGCTGGGGAGGTCGCCAATGAAAGAGACAACCTTTGCCTTTGGGAAGCTCGCAGTCCTGCTGGTGTTGCTCTGGTCGCCCATGGCAACATGGGCAAAAGCCCCCACGACCGAGATCACTATCTCAGGTGGTGGGCTAGGAAGAGTCGTTGAGGTCACGGATCCACAGCTGCTTGCCATAAGCAACGTCTTTCTCGGTCAGTTCCTCGACCCATCGCGCAGTCCATCGAATGAAGCCCCGCCCGGACTCAAGTCTTACGAGGTCTCGTTCTTTATCAAAGAGGCTGAAAACGACGTGCGTAAGATGTACGTTGTCTATTACTACCCCAATGTAGGGTCAGAGCAGGGGTTCATCTATCTACCCGGCAAGGGCGCGGTTTGGGAACTCAACATCAGCACGATTATTCGCGGTCCGCTTGATGGAAAGTGGAGCTACGCTTCGCCTGCCTGGGAAGCTTTGATCAAGCCCGTGATTGCGAACGCCGAAGCAGGCGTGCCGCACAATCAGAAGGTATCCGAGACGTCTGAGGCAGCGACGGGCGGCTGGACAAAACCGAAGCCAGGCTGGCTCTATGTGCTCGATCCTCGATCCGAACCCGATCATCCGGGTTCGCGCGTGTGGTTGGTCGATCCCGGGTTGGCAAAAGTAATGGGAAGTATCCGCGCCGGCTCTGACCCGGATTTCGCGCTTTCCCCAGACGGACGCCATCTATACATCGCATCAGGGGAACGCGAATCGGGTGAACTCGCTGCGATCGACACTGCCACCGGCGCCGTCAAGCGTTTCCCCTTCCCGGATCGCATTTTGTACAAGCCGTGGAACGAAGCCCTGCCGCCATACTCCCGCATGGTCGTTGCCTCGGACGGCGCCGTGCGAATTTTGGTGCATAGCCTTCTCTCGCCGGAAAAAATCGGATATCAGCTATGGACGTTCGACACCACGAACGGGCACTTTTTGTCCACCCATGTTGGCCTGGGAAACTGCGGCTATGGACAGTTCGTGCTTTCCGCGTTCGCAAATCATTTTGACTTTCTCTGCCCCACCGGCAACAGGCTTCGTTTCATCGACCTCGACGTCGACCACCACGAAGTGTCGAACACTTTTGTAAAGTTTCCCTGGCCAAGAGATTACGGCGTATCCGATGGTTTCTTATCACCAAACGGGAAAGTGGCGATTGTTCGCGGGGATGGCGCGATCTACGAGTGGAATGCGACGACGCAGGAATTCACCACCACCGCAGTCAGTGGTTACAGCCATCGAATCGTCTATCCGTTCGCGTGGCCTCGCTCTCCGGACGGAGCGATCGTCTATGTCGGCTACGGCCCCGCAACTCCCGATGGAATGGCTACATCGGCAGAACTCCGAGTCTTCGACACGTCCACATGGCGGCGGCTGGGCAGCATCAAGACGAGCGTTCCCTTCTGGAGTGCGTCGATAAGTAACGACGGTAAGTTCGTTTATGCGACGATTCCGGAAGAGCACCGCGTGCTCGTCATCGACGCGACCACCCTGCATGAAATAAGCACAATCAGCGTTGGGCGAGTGCCCGCCTTAGCCCTGGTTGCGCCTTAACCCGATGATTGTGGGCTTGGGGTTTCATTACGAGGCCCCGTTCAAAACGCTAAATTGGAGAGTGTTGTGAAGGCGGGTAAGACAGGGCGCTCGATTCCAATGCGCTGTACCTAAATGATACGTTGAAAAGCTGCCTCAAAGATGTTAGAAATCCGGCATGGACAAGACCATTCGCAAGTACGCCAACCTTGACGACATTAAGGACGACGAGTACCGGGAATGGCAAGCCTTGCCTGTGCATGTGCGGCTGAACGCCGCCGCAGAACTTTCGTCTATGCAGTACCAATGGAAGGATCAGACGCGCGATGTTCAGTCAAGACTTCAAAGAACTCTTGTCTGCCTTCAACGAACACCAGGTTAAATATTTGATCGTTGGTGGTTATGCTGTTGCCATTCATGCGCAACCCCGGGCAACCAAAGACCTCGACCTCTTTGTGCAGCCGGACCCCGACAATGCCAGAGCTGTGTTTTTGGCCTTAGCAAAATTCGGCGCTCCCCTCGGAGACCTGAGCCCAGAACAGCTGATCGATCCGAATTCTTTCTTTCGCATGGGAACTGCTCCGCAGATGATCGAAATCCTTTCTCATATATCCGGTGTGGAGTTCAATCAGGCTTGGGAGCGCCGCATCGAGGAAGTGATTGACGATCAAACCGGACTGAAAGCATTCGTCATTTCGGCGGATGACTTCATTGCAAACAAGCTGGCGGCAGCCAGGCCGCAAGACATTGCGGATGCGATGGCGGTCCGCAGAGCTTTAGAAGTGCGTTCGATCGGCGTGCAAGACCAGCCCACCGACAATTAGAACGTCGCGTCGAAATAGTGCGGTACAGCTACGCGCGCGATGGCCACGATGGGGCGGCCAGAGGGTGACAACAGGATACGGCTATGGGTGCTGCAAGCGGCAAGGAGTTACGCCGATTCGAGGGCCATATCTCCCTTTCCACAAGTTCTCCCTCTCCTGTTGACAGCCTAGGCCAAGGTTGACCCCAATGGTGGCCCTCCGGTGTGATCAAGAGCATTGTGCGAGCTCACGCTTGTTGGTAGACTCCCGCCACGAACAAAATGAAGACTTCTGACTATGTCATTCGGGGCGGTGTTGAGGGAAGAGAACGCCTGCGGATCCTATCCCGTGTGATGCAGCCCACCAGCCTCGCCTTGTTGCGTCGCACCGGCATTCGACCTGGAATGGCCTGCCTCGAGGTCGGCTGCGGTGGAGGCGATCTGGCCTTCGACATGGCACGCGAAGTGGGCTCCGCGGGCAGAGTAGTCGGAACCGACATCGACCAGAAAGAACTTGATCTGGCAAGCGCCGAGGCTGCGGGTCTTGGACTCGGCAATGTCGAATTTCGGTTTGCGGATATCACTGAGACCACACCCGGAGTGGACTTCGATCTGGTCCACGCGCGGTTCGTCCTAACCCACTTGGCAAATCCCGAAGGGGCCCTGGCCAGAATGCGCGCGGCACTGCGCCCCGGTGGTGTGATCGTGGTGGAAGATATCGATTTTCGCGGGCATTTTGGCTATCCAGAGAGCGTGGCTCTGCGACGATATGTGGAACTCTATACAGAAATCGTGCGGCGGAAAGGCGCGGATGCCAACATCGGACCTCGCTTGCCCGCCTTGCTCACCGGCGCCGGCTTCGAAAATGTACAGATGCATGTCGTCCAGCCGGCAGCAACTGTGGGTGAGGTCAAGCTTCTTACCCCGCTAACCATGAAAAACATCGCCGGCTCTGTCGTCGCCAGCGGTCTCGCCTCGCAAGCTGAAGCGGACCAGCTCGTGGCGGAACTCTATGACTACGCTCAAACCTCTGGCACCATCGGTTGCACGCCCCGCGTGGTAGAGGTGTGGGCCACTGCCCCAGTGACCCTGGAACGAGAATGATGTACCGGATCTAGCCCTCAGATTAACGTTTTGAGAAGAACGGCAATCTATAAGTTCTAAAGAGCTATATATCCAGCTAGCAACGAGGCCATCCATGCCTATCGCTTTGACGCCCAGCCTTCTGGCGCGAAGAAAATCTTTGCTCCTCTTCGCGCCGCCTCCATCCTCCGATAACATCGCCACCGGCCCGGATCCGGTATCGGAACTCCATGCCTTCCAGATAGACTCTTCCGCTTCGGGCAATGCTCACGTAGTTCTCCGCGTCCGCACGCAATCCGGCCTGGTGGGCTATGGGGAGTGCAATTCCCTTTCCGCGTCTGACCTCAAAGCAACCAACCAGGCCGTTGTGGGGCATGCACCCTCGGCCTACCAGGCTTTGGATGGGCTGGTGCCCCCGGCAGTGCGCGGAGGTTTGAACATTGCCTTGCTCGACATCGTAGGCAAAGCCACCAAGGCGCCGATTTACCGCGTGCTCGGCGGTCCAACCCGCAACAAGGCGCGGGCCATCACGCGGCTCTCCGGATCGTCTGACGATGCCTTGCAAAGCGACCTTGAGAAGCAGCTCACAGCTGGTTTCCGTGCCTTCCTCATCCCCGTCCCGCTGCCCACTGCCCGTAATCAGGGCAGCGAGTTTGTTCGCGTTGCGGCAACCCGGCTCAAAGCAATGCGTGCCGCTGCCCCAACTGCAGACTTCGCCTTCGAAGCCCAGGCTCAACTTACCCCTGGAGATGCGGCCAGCCTCGCCGCGCAGGTGGAAGGCATGCATCCGCTTTGGTTCGACGAGCCTTGTCCGGTCTCCAATCTGGAGACGATTCGCAAAATCTCAGAGGAAACCGTCGTACCCCTGGGTTTCGGGCGCACCATTTCCGATCCTGGAACCTTTCAGGATCTGCTGCGTGAAGGCCTGGTCGATTTGCTTCGACCCGACCTCCTTACCCACGGCATCAGCGGGGTTCGCCGCCTCTCGGCCATGGCGGAGACCTATTACGTAGACGTTGCTCCGTGGCATGAAGGCGGAGCGATTGCCCATGCCGCGGCTCTCCATGCGGCCGCCAGCATGCCCAACTTCTTCATCGCGCAATCACCCAACCCGGGTGTTGGGGCGGCGCCGCACGATGGATTCTTCGCCTTGCCGAAGGGCCCGGGGTTAGGCATCGAGGTCGACGAAAAAACATTCGAAGGGAATCGAATCGCATGAATCGTAGAAAATTTCTTGGCGCGGCAGCGATGATGGCAGCAGCCATGCCTGGCTCCAGAATAGGAGCCGAGGTAGGCAGCTCCTCGCTGATGGATTCCTGTGGATGCGACCCCTTTCTCGGTCAAGCTAGAGACGGGTCGTACGCTTTTAATCCCAATGGTCAAACGTTGGCCAGCGACGCATTTCGCGACCTCAGCTCCGGCATCAAAATCACCAACCTTAAAGTCTTTGGAGTTTCTCTGACGCCCAACTCCGACCGGCCCTACGTCTTCGTCAAGCTGGAGACAAATCAACCCGGTTTGATCGGTTGGGGTGAGGCCACGCTCGAGGGCAAAGGCCAGTCAGCCATGTCCTGCGTGCTGGACTTTCGCGACTTCCTGGTCGGCAACGATCCCATGCAGGTCGAGCATCTGTGGCAATCCATGTACGTGCACACGTTCTACCGCGCCGGCCCGCTGATTGGCTCCGCCATCTCTGGAATCGATCAGGCCTTGTGGGATATTCGCGGCAAAGCCTTGAACGTCCCCGTTTATCAGCTCCTGGGCGGACCTTACGATCAACGTGGCATACGCGGCTACTACCACGTAGAAGACATTCGCACGGCGGAAGATCTGGCCCACCTGCGCGAGACCGCTCTGCACGACGGAGTCTCTTGTCTCAAGATAGGGCTACCCGATCACGACTACGAATGGATCGAGACCAATGCAAAACTCGATCGCGCGGTCAAATATATGCAGCGCGTACGCGAAGGCCTGGGTGACTCCATCGACATAGCCGTGGACTTCCATGCCAAGATGGGCCCCGCGGTTGCCTCCATCCTCATCAAGGAAGTGGAACCGCTGCATCTGCTCTTTGTGGAGGAGCCGTGTCCCCCGGAGAATCCTGCGGCCATGGCGCGCATTGCCCGTCACTCCACCACGCCCATCGCCACCGGCGAGCGTCTGGTCGCGGCCTATGGCTGCCGCGAGCTCATCGAAATGGGAGCGGTCGACATTCTGCAAACCGACATCAATCATGTCGGCGGTATCTCCGCGCTCTGGAAGGTCGCGGCTATGGCGAACATCTCCAACATCTCCATGGCGCCTCATGCCTGTGAAGGACCCATCGGCGGTCTGTCCACCTTGCACGTGGATTCTGCGATGCCCAACTTCCTGGTTCAGGAAATCTGCAGCTTTGTAAAACCTGGAGACAAAGAGAAGATCTGGGCCGAATGGTTCGGATTCCCCGCCATGCGCATGGTGGATGGGCGCGTTCCCCTCCCGTCAAAACCAGGCTTGGGCTTCGAGCTGAGCGAAGCCTCCTTAAATAAGTATCCCTTCGGAGGCACCAAACCGATGGAGTTCGTTTGGCATCAGGATGGTTCGGTCGCGGCGCTATAGAGCCAGCGGGTGAGGAAGGACGGTCTTCCTGCCCTACGCCTTGACAATCGATAGTAGAACGTCTACCATCGCGACGAAGCTGACGGTAGAATGTCTTCTATGGCCAAGAAAGCACAGCAACGGGTCGGGCTCCTCCAAGGAACGCTCGACATGCTTATCTTGAGAACGCTTCTCTATGGACCCGCTCATGGTCATCAGATCGGCAAGCACATACAGAAGACCACTCATGAATTCCTGCAAATGCAGCACGGTTCACTCTATCCCGCGCTGCACCGCCTGGAGCAACGAGGATGGGTGAGTGCCAAATGGGAGACGGCCCCGGACCGCAATCGGGAGTTTAAGTACTACCGGCTGACGGAAAAAGGCAAGAAGCAGCTGGTTGTCGAAGAGTCCCAGTGGAAGCAGATGGCCGACGCTGTCGCGCGGGTAATGTGGCCGGCCGCCGAGGAGAGCTGAAATGAAATGGTGGCAGATCAGGAAACGGGATGCCGATTTGGAGCGGGAACTGCGGTCCGATCTCGAATTGGAAGAGGAAGAGCAACGGGACAAAGGGATGTCGACAGAAGAGGCACGCTACGCAGCCCAGCGCGCATTCGGCAACGCGACCTTGATCCGCGAACGGGCCCGCGAAACCTGGGGATGGTCGCCGTTCGAGCGTCTCTGGCAGGACATTTGTTTTGCCCTCCGGCAATTACAGAGATCTCCGGGATTCGCCATCACCACCATCCTGATCCTCGCTCTTGGCATTGGCGCGGTCACTGCAGTCTTCAGCCTGATCGACACTGCGCTGCTGAAGATGCTGCCCGTGCAAGACCCCGAACAGCTGGTGGAACTGGGAGCGGTCAATCCTGCTATTGACGTGAATAATGCCTTCTCCTATCCCGCGTTCAAGTCCTTGGAAAAACAAACGCAGGTGCTGTCTGGCGCACTGGCGTTTCGCAAGCTGGGGGACGTCGATGTGGAGATGGATGGACGCAGCGAGCTTGCGCAGGGCCAGATGGTCTCAGGCGATTACTTCCCGGTACTCGGTGTGAGAGCAATCCTCGGCCGTACCATTCTGCCGAGTGACGAGACGGTGCCGGGTCAAAATCCGGTTGCGGTCATCGGCTATGACTATTGGCGAACAAGATTTGCGCTCGATCCCGGCATTATCGGCAAACATGTTGTGCTCAACAATGCCCCGTTCACGATCATCGGCGTGACCAGCCCGGAATTCTATGGCGTGGAGCCCGGCGAAAAGGTTGGCATTTCCATTCCTCTCACCATGGTCGCTGCAGTGAGCCCTGGGTGGGCGGCGGCCGGCAGCCCCGCAGACGCGCTCAAAGCGCCTTTCCGCAACTGGCTGCATATCATGGGCCGTCTTCAGCCCGGCGTTTCGACGGAGCAGGCAACATCCAGGCTGGCGGTGGTTTTCGCTCAGTCGATGCGAGAGGCCGCCGACGGTCTCGCCGGATCGCCCATCGATTCTCCTGCTGTGCGCCAGTCGTTTCTCAACTTCCGCCTGCAACTGGAACCGGGCAGCCAGGGACTGGCGTCGCTGCGCCGGCAATTCTCCAAGCCTCTGTGGATCGTCATGGCGGTCGTCGGCTTGCTGCTTCTTATTACCTGCGCCAACGTCGCCAACCTGTTGCTGGCGCGTTCCCACGCCAGAGAAAGGGAGCTTGCCGTCAGGCTCGCGCTTGGTGCCGGGAAGCGCCGGCTGATTGGCCAGATGCTCACAGAGAGCCTTGTGCTTGGTCTCACCGGCGGCGCCATCGGGGTAGGGCTGGCGTATTGGGGCAGCCGCTCATTGCTGGCGCTCATGGCGCGGGGCCGCAACCCGGTCTCTCTCACTGTGCATCCTGATCTCACCCTTCTCGCCTTTGCGCTGGCCGTTTCTCTGCTGACCGCGTTGGTTTTCGGCATCATGCCTGCATTCCGCGCGGCTGAGGTGAACCCAGCGGGCGGGCTCACGCGAGGCACGCACACCAACGCCGCCGCCACGCGCTACCGCTGGGGCAGATCTCTCGTGGTGTTGCAGGTAGCCATGTCGCTGGTGATGCTGATTGGAGCCGGGCTTCTGGCGCGGACCCTGGCCAACCTCAGGAACTTTTACCCTGGGTTTAATCGCGACAGTGTTTTGCTGTTTTCGGTCAACCCGCCCATGATCGGCTACAACGATGTGGTTCCGCTCTATGAACGGCTCCTGGACCGCCTGCGAGCGATTCCGGGCGTCCACTCCGCCTCCCTGTCCGTGCACGAGCCGTTGAGCACCAACGTCAGCACCACAATCGTGAGAGTGCAGGGTCCCTCATCCCAGCAGGGGGAGGATCTTGCTCCGGTGAACATTGAGCCGGTTGGGCCTGATTACTTTGCCACCCTGGAGATTCCCCTGTTGCGCGGGCGCGAATTCTCATCGAACGACCGCAATGGAACCCCCAAAGTCGCCATGGTGAACGAGACCACCGCCCGTCATTACTTCGGTGACGCGGATCCCATCGGGCGATCGGTAAGCATTCCCGGCTTTGCCGGCGATTCAAGCTGGATTGAGATCGTGGGCGAGGTCCGGGATATCAAGGTCCACGAGCTTCGCGAGCCAGCCACCGCCATGCTGTACCTGCCCTTGTTTCAGCTACCCGAAGGCGGTGCGACCTTTGAGATGCGAACCGCGGTCGACCCGTCGCAGGTTGAGACCGCGGTCCTTGCAGTAGTAAGCGACATCGACAGCCGGCTGCCGGTATATGGCGTGAAGACGCTTGACAGTCAACTCGATGACGTCCTCGTACAGGAGCGGCTGGTTGCGTCTCTGTCGGCGCTCTTTGGTCTTTTGGCGCTGCTGCTCACCTGCGTAGGTCTTTACGGATTGATGACCTACACCGTCCATCGCAGGACCGGGGAAATCGGTATCCGCATGGCGCTGGGCGCCGAGCGGGGCCGGATCGTGCGCATGATCCTGCGCGAGACGCTGCTGCTTATTGCCTGCGGACTGTTGATCGGTCTTCCCGCGGCAGCGCTCGCCGCGCGTCTGATTGCCAGCCAGCTCTTTGGATTGAAACCAGCAGACCCGATCACCTTTTCGGCGGCATGCGTCGTGATGGCCGCAGTGGCGCTCGCAGCTAGCTTTTGGCCGGCACGCCGCGCAGCGTCGGTTGACCCGATGCGGGCCCTGCGGACGGAATAGACGACGTTGAGAGGAGCCTGCTCAGGCAGTTTCTGATGGAATGTAGTCCACCCAGTCAATTCGTTTGGCGCCGTTATTGGGAGCTGATTGATAGCCGAAGTCATGGACCTGCGGCCGAGGAGAGCTGAGATGCATTGGTGGCAGATTAAGAAGCGGGACGCAGACCTGGAGCGAGAGCTACGGTCTGATCTGGAATTGGAAGAAGAAGAGCAACGGGACAAAGGGAAGTCGCCAGAAGAGGCACGCTACGCAGCCCAGCGCGCATTCGGCAACACAACCTTGATCCGCGAACAGGCCCGCGAAACCTGGGGATGGTCGCCCTTGGAGCAGTTTTGGCAAGACGTTCGCTACGGATTGCGCCAGCTTCTTCACAATCCAGGATTCACGATTGTCGCGGTCATAACTTTGGCCCTCGGAGTTGCGCTCAGCACAACGATTTTCAGCGTCGTCAGCGAAACTCTTCTGAGAAAGCCGCCGATGAAGGATCCAGACACGTTATGCGCAATCTCTTCCAAGAACCTGATCAAAGGCTATGACCTCGAGCAAGTTTCCCTACCCGACTTCGAGTCGTTGGCGCAAGCAGAACAGTGTTTTTGAATCCATGGCAGCCGAGACGGGCAGCTCCGTCACCCTAACCGGTAACGGCGAGCCGGAAGTGGTGAATGGCGGTCGAGTGACGCCGGGCTATTTCGATGTGATCGGCATTTCGCCGGCGCTGGGTCGCGGATTTCTGCCCGATGAAGGGCAAGCCGGCAATCATCATGTTGTGATTTTGAGCAACGCGCTCTGGCGCGATCGCTTTGCATCAGACCCTGGGACAATCGGAAAAGATCTCGAAATCGACGGCGAGCCATACACCATCGTCGGCGTGATGCCGCAACTGGACGACTCGTTTCCCCGCCTGTGGGTGCCGCTCGTCATTCAGGCGAAAGACCTCACTCCCGATGCGCGCGGTCATTACGACCTGGATCTGGTTCTCGGCCGCCTGAAGCCAGGCGTGACAGTTACAAAAGCTCAAGCGGAAATGACCTCAATCGCGGAGAACCTCGCGCGGGCTTACCCGGTAACGAACAACGGCCGGGGCATCACGGTACTGACCCTCCAGGACTACAACATACGATCTCAAAACTCCCGCAATGGCGTGATTGTGCTCATGACCGTGGTAAGTTTCGTGCTGCTGATTGCCTGCGCGAATATCGCGGGAATGCTGCTGGCGCGCAGCGCGGCGCGCGTGCATGAAATGGCGGTAAGGGCCGCGGTGGGCGCTGCGCGTTTTCGTCTGATCCGGCAAATGCTCGCGGAGAGTTTGCTCATCGGCGCTGCGGGCGGCGGAGCAGGCCTCCTGGGGTCTGTTTTCGGGATCAAGTTACTGCGGGCCGCTTTCGCCTTCAATGATTTCGGCAAGAGGGTCGGCGAAGGTCTCCGTTTGGACTTGCCCACCCTGTTTTTCACTCTGACGGCTTCTTTGCTGACCACGCTTATATTTGGCTTGATGCCTGCCATCCGCGCCTCAAAGGCGAACCCGCGCGATGCGTTGACCGACAGCAGCCCGGCAACTTCGGCGGGCTTTGGACGAATCCGTTTGCGCAGCGTGCTCGTCGCCGGAGAGATTGCGTTGGCATTTGTTCTCCTCGCGGGCGCGGGCGTCATGATGCGTGAAGCCATTCGCGAATTTACCGAGCCGAATGGCTTCAATCCAGACCATGTTCTCGTGGCGCAGATCTCCCTGACCAGCCAGGATGATCAAGACCCCGCCACGCAAGCCGCCTTTTTCAAGCAACTTATCGAAAAAGTGCGCGCGATTCCAGGAGTTGAATCCGCCGATGCGAATACGTGCTTACCGCTAGGGTGCCGATTGAGCACGCCCTTCAGCGTAGTCGGCGAGGCGCCCCTACCGGATTCGCAGCGTCCATCGGCCGATTACTTTGCCGTAGGGTCCGAATATTTCCGCACGATGCAGATTCCATTGATGAGGGGCCGCGTTTTCTGGATTCTGACGATGTGAAACGCGCCGATTGTCGCTGTTGTCAACGCAGAGTTCGCGAGGCGTTTTTTCCCCCGAGGGGATGCGATTGGCCACGAGATCGAGGTTGGTCAAGAACAGCGCAAGCGAGCGCGGATCGTGGGCATCGTCGGGAACGTGAACGAATTTCAAGGCCAGTTGAGCCCGCGGCCGCAAATCTACGAGCATTATCTCCAGGCTCCTTCCGCGGGCATGGCGGTTGTTGTGAGGTCGCGCATTCAACCGAAGGCGCTTGCGCCCATGTTGCAGCGCGCAGTATGGGCGGTGAACAGGCGCCAGCCTGTGGGCAGAATCTGGACCATGCAGGACCTGGTCGACGATAACGTGGGTGGCGACAGAATGATGGTTGAGCTTCTCGGCGTCTTCGCCTGCCTGGCTCTGCTGCTGGCGGCAGTGGGGATTTATGGCGTTATCGCATATTCGGTAACCCAGCGAACGCGCGAGATCGGCATCCGTGTGGCGCTGGGCGCGCACAAAGGGAATGTTCTCAGCCTGGTCTTGCGGCAGGGGGCAATGCTATCCGCGATCGGTTGCACGATTGGTCTGCTCCTCGCGTTCCCGCTGCCGCGAGTGTTCTCCGCAATATTTAACGCGTTTGCGCCCCAAGGGCCGATGGTTGCAATTGCGGTGGGATTGATCGTTCCGACTGTCTCGATGCTGGCTACTTTCATTCCCGCTCGACGCGCCGCGTCCCTTGATCCCATGCAGGCGCTGAGAACTGAATGACACCCATGAGTTTGTGCGCAGCCAGGATCGTTCGCTGATTGAATCGGCGATGAGGCGCCAGTTGAGAGTGTGCCTCGGAGATTGCCGGAATATTAGCCTATTCGGTTCTCAATGCCTGCATCGGATCGAGGCGTGATGCACGCCACGCGGGAACGATGCATGCGAACCCGGCCACCGCGAGCAGCGTAGCGGCAACTGCGGCAAAAACCAGCGGATCGAGCGGCTTGATCTCATAGAGCAGGTCGCGCATAAGCCGGCCCACTCCCAGGCTTGCTGCGAGTCCCACGACAAGACCCAAGACCGCGGGCCGCATTCCATCCAGCAACATCTTCCGCATCACCTGTGCGCGCTTTGCCCCCAGCGCGATGCGGACGCCTATTTCCGTCGTCCGCTGCGCCGCGATGTACGACATCACACCGAACAAGCCCACCGCGGCAAGGACCAGCGACAGCGCGGCAAAAGCGACGAGCAGCGTCGCGTTGAAGCTCTGGTCCAAGGTCGATTCGCCAAGCAACTGGTTCATGGTGAGCACGTCGGAGACGGGCAGATCGCGGTCCATCTCCGAGACAATGCGCTGCACCGGAAGAGCGAACTGCCCCAGTTCGCGGCTGGAGCGAATCACAAGCGTGCCCACGGTCTCAACGCCGGCGTCCAGCGGGTAGTATTGCACCGGCCGCGGCATTTCGCCGATTGCGTAGCGGGTATCGCCCACAATCCCCACGATGACGGCATCTTTCCCCTGTGCGCGGAGGTGCTTTCCCAGCGGATCTTCGCTGGGAAAGTACTGCCTGGCGAAGGATTGGCTGATGATGGCTTCGTTGGCAGCATCCAGTCGCTTTGCGCCGTCAAAGGTACGTCCGCGCAAAATCGGAATGCCCATGGCGCCGAAGTACTTCGGATCGGCCCAGCGGCTTAAAGCAAACAGACCACTGCCTTGCGGCAAGGGCGGATGCTCCACGATGCTGAAAGTCCAATCCATCGCATAACCCTGCCCGGGGGCAGCCGTCACAAAGCCGGCCGCCTCTACTCCGGGCAGAGCGCGCACCCGCTCGAGCAGCGCGTCGTAGAAGTTGGCTCGGCGGGCGGGCGTCGCATAGCGAGCATCCGGGAGCCCCAGGTGCATGGTGATCACGTCTTGCGTGATGCAGCCCATGTCGACGGAGCGCAACCGTTCATAACTTTTGAGCAGAAGCCCGGCGCCAATGAGCAGGATCACCGTCAGTCCAACTTCGAGCGTAAGCAGCACCTTGCGCAGCGCGGCCCGCGCGCTGCCCCCGCTCACCGAGCGCGACGCCTCATGCAGCGCGCCGAGAATGCGCTTGTCGCTGCTGCTGAAAGCCGCGATGAGTCCGGAAAACAACGCGCACAGCACGATAACGCCGACCGTAAACGCTGCCACTACGCCGTCGATGTGGATGGATTCGACGCGATTCATGTCGGGGCGAGTTCGCGTCAGCCAATAAAGAGCGGCGAAGGCTAGCAGGAGTCCCAGCGCACCGCCGGCGGCGGAAAGCAGCAGGCACTCCATCAGCCGCTCGCGCATCAGACGTAGCCAGCCCCCGCCCAGTGCGGTGCGGATAGCCAGTTCTTTGCGCCGTGCCGCCGCGCGCGCCACCAGCAGATTCGCCACATTGAGGCAGGCGATCAGCAGCAGGCAGCAGGTCGCCTCCAGCAGCACATACAGCGGCTTCTTGATTTCGCCTACCATGTGCTCCAGCAGCGGACGGCTCTTGGCGCTTCGAGACACGAATGGGTCGTTGAGGTGCGCATTGTGGATACGCTGGGAGATGATGCTCAGATCGGCCACGCCTTGCGCCGCGCTGACTCCCGGCTTCAGCCGCCCCACAACGCGAAACATATGGTTGCTGAACGAGGTCATCGCGTCTTCCGGCTTGTCGTGGTAAACCGGTGTCCATAGCTGCGTGGACGGGTCAGGAAAATCGAACCAGGCGGGCATAACCCCGATGACGGTGTACGGCCGGGCGTCCAGATAGATCGTCTGGTTCAGGATCGCAGGGTCACCGCCGAAACGACGCTTCCACAGACCCCAGCTCAGCAACACCGTGCCGTTGGCTGCGGGGCTGTCATCGGCTTGCAGGAAATCGCGGCCCAGCGCGGGCTGCACGCCCAGCGTGCGGAGCATGTCCCATGAAAACAACCCACTCTTCAGCTTCTCCGGCAACTGCCCGCCCGAACCGGAAAGCCCGACCCGGATACCCTGCGCGAGCGCGAGACTGCTGTAGCTGCGGTTCTGCTTCTTCCACTCGGCGTACATGCCGCCGGCAACCCAGTTGGAACCAGCCGTATCGTCTTCATGAGGGCCCGCCTCATAGAGCATCACCAGGCGATCCGGATCATAGAAAGGCAAGGGCCTCAGCAAAACGCCACGCACCACCGTGAACAGCGCGACGTTGGCGCCAATGCCCAGCGCCATCACCAGGATGGCGATCACGGTAAAACCGGGTGTACGGCCAAGTGTGCGCAGACTAAAGCGCAAATCGCGTGCCAGGGATTCAAGCCAGTTCCAGGACCAGATGGCGCGAGTCCGTTCATGAATAAGAGCAGGATTGCCAAAGGCGCGCAAGGCTGCGTAGCGAGCCTCTTCGCCTGAAATGCCAGCTTCCCGCTGCTCCTCTTCTTCCAATTCCAGGTCGGAGCGCAGCTCCCGTTCCAGGTCTGCATCTCTCTTCTTGATCTGCCACCATTTCATGTCAGCTCTTCGCAACAGAAGACATTCTACCCCCAATCTGGCAACTAGGGTAGACACTCGACTATCGATCTTCAGGGGGACGACTTAGGACCACATCCGAAGCCCGTTCGCCGCAGTGTCTCTATTTTCAGGGTCTCCACCGCGGGTCCCTCAAACGCCTTTGCTTATCCGCGCTTGGTTAATCTGCAGCCATTGACTCCAAAGCAGCATCCGGTGTCAGGGCCCGCCCTCCTTGACCGACCCAGGTGGTCATCCAACCCTTCGAAACAGCGCGGAGCATGATAAGAACGGCGGTGGCCAGCATTGCGTACAAAATGAAACCAGCTCGATATGCCCCAGTGTATTGCTTGGAGAGTCCGAGCAGGTTGGGCAGGATCGATCCACCGAGCGCGCCAATCTCCCCGATCATGCCACCCGCAACCGCAGTCGTCAGCGGCCAGCGCATGGGTACCAGTTGGAAGGTAGCTCCGTTGCCTGCTCCCAGCGCGGCAAAGCAAAGCATAAAAAGCAGTGTGGTTGCGAACAGCGGCGGTGCAGTCATTAGCCCGAAAAGTCCAGCGACGGTAATGAGAAAAACGACCGAAAGCGTAGTAATGCCGCCGATCTCGATCAGCTAAACCAACCGCCCAGCACGCGCGTCGCGGACCCGGTCAACGTGGCCAGGACTGTGAGCTCGCCGGCCATGATCTTGGTTACGTGGAATTGCGCGTAATAGAACGATGGCAAGAAAGTAGCCAGGCCGATGAAGCCGCCGAAGGTGATGATGTAGATCAAGTTGAAATACCAGCCGTCTTTCTCAAAAAGGCAACTGAGATGTTGCCTGCAGGGACTGATGTTCGATGTCCGGCGGCTCCTTGGCCAGAAATATCATGACGCCCAGCGGCAGCAGCATCATGACCGCGGCAAAGCCATAAACATGCTGCCAGCCGTAGTGCGTCGCCAACCGCGGCGCAAACAGCGCCGCCACGGCCGTGCCGCTGTTGCCCGCGCCGGCAATCCCCATGGCGAGCCCCTTGTATTGCTTGGGGAACCATCCCGAACCGAGCGAGAGCGCCACGCCAAAGCTGGCTCCCGCAATGCCCAGCAGAACGCCCATGGCCAACACGTCGTTGAACGTCTTCACGAAGAAAAAGCCGTAGAGCAGCGCCATCACGATGGCTGACATCTCGACGATCGCGGCATTCTTCCTGCCGATGTACTGCGAGAGCACGCCCAGCGGAAAGCGCATGAATGCGCCGGCCAGTGTGGGGACCGAGACCATCAAGCCAATCTGCGCCGGGCGTAGATGGAACTGCTTCGGAAATGAACGGCCCCATGGCGCCATTCAGCACCCAGACCGCGAAGCTGAAATCAAAATAAAGAAATGCTGCCAGCAGCGTGGGCGGATGCCCCGACTTCATGAAAGCCTTGTAGATTTGCCATGTGTTCCTCCGGAGTATGATTTGAGCTTCTTCGGTTTGAACGTATCTTACCGCATTGGCCGGCGATCGGCGTGGTGCCAGGAGGGTCGGACCTTGAACTTCTCCACGCGAACCGCGCACTGCTTGAAGTTTGGCTCGCGCGAAATCGGATCGAACGCTCCCAGGGTGACCAGGTTGGAGTTGTGTCTCAGGAAAGTGAAGGGCATGAAAACCTGCCCGGGCGCGACGATGCCGGTAATACGCAGCTCCACATTCTCGACCGGGCTGCGGCGGGAAATGACTGTTACCCGTCGTGCGGCTTGAGCTGCAGTGCGGCCGCATCGTCCGGATTCATCTCCAGCCACGCGTTCGGGCACCATGCTATGCAGCATTTCCACCTGCGCCGTCTTGGTGCGGGTGTGCCAGTGCTCCACCGTGCGCCCGGTGTTGAGAATGAGCGGATACTCCATGTTCGGCTGCTCAAGGAAAGGCAAACAGGGAACGCGATGCAGGATTGCGCTTTGCCCGTCTGACGTAGGAAAGATCCGTCTGTGTACAGACGCTCGCCGCCCCACTGCATGCCGCCGTTGCCCTTCAATCTGCTGCCAGGTAAATGCGCTGTAGTCGCACATGCGGCCGGCGGAGACGCGCTGCCACTCCCGGAAGGCATCATGCGTCGATTGCCCAGCCGGGATAGAGCTCATCCTTGACGCCGAGTTTTTCGGCGATAGCAAGAAATATGTCAAAGTCGGTGCGAGCCTCCCCGGGAGGCGCAACGAGCGCGTTTACCTTGCTGATGCGGCGCTCGGAGTTGGTGTACGTGCCTTCCTTTTCCCCCAGATGGCCGCGGGCAGAACCAGGTGGGCAAAGTCGCCGGTGGGCGTGGGATGAAAGCCATCCTGCACCACCATAAAGTCCACGCTGCGCAGCGCTTGCTCCAGCAATCCGTAGTTGGGAAAGGAGACCGCCGGGTTGGTGGCGATGAACCAGAGCGCTTTGATCTTGCCCGCGACCGCGCCTTCGATGATGTCTGGATACGCCAGGCCGCGCGCCGTGGGAATGCGATCCACGTCGATGTTCCACAGCTTTGCCAGTTCGGCTCGATCGGTCTCCGGATTCAAATTTACGATAGCCCGGCAGGCTGGAAGTAAAGCCTGCCTCGCGCGTCCCCATCGCGTTGCACTGGCCGGTAATCGAAAATGGCGCGGCGCCCGAGCGGCCCATGTTGCCGGTGATCAGCGCCAGGTTGTTGATGGCGGCCACGGTGACCGCGCCCTGCGTAGAATGGTTGACGCCCATGGTCCAGCCGATGAAAGCGGCCTTCGCATTGCCGTAGAGACGCGCGGTGTGGAGGATATCGTATTGCGAAAGCCCGGTAACTTCGGCGACGCGCTCCGGGGTAAAGTCAGCGACGAAGGCTGAGAATTCTTCAAAGCCGGTGGTGTTGGCTTCGATATAAGCGCGATCGATCAGGCCTTCGCGAATGAGCACATGGGCGATGCCGTTGAGTAAGGCAATGTCGCTCCGCGGCTTGACCGGCAAATGCAGGTCGGCCATCATCGCGGTCTTGGTTACACGAGGATCTACCACGATCACCGTTGGCCGGCGGGTGGAGTGCCGTGCATACGATTTCGTTCCAGCCGCTGGCACAGGATGGGATGGTTGTCCGCAATATTGGCGCCGACCAGCAGAATGACATCGGCGGTCTCCATATCCGCGTAGGAGCCGGGCGGCCCGTCCGAGCCAAAGGAGAGCTTGTAACCCGATACCGCGCTGACGCCATGCACAGCGTGGTATTGCCGTCGAAGTTGCGGCGTGCGGAAGCCCAGTTGCACCAGCTTCCCCAAGGTATAGAACTCTTCCGTGACCAGTTGGCCGGTGCCGATGACGCCCAGCGCATCTCGGCCGTAACGTGCTTGCACCTGGCCGAACTTTTCGATCATGGTGTCAAGCGCCTCATCCCATGAGACAGGTTCGAGTACGCCGTTCTTACGTAACAGCGGCTGTTTTGCACGGCCCGGCGCATCCAGAATGTGATGTTCGCTGAGTCCCTTGGGGCAAAGTTTGCCCCGGTTTACCGGATGGCCGGGGTTGCCGCGAACGGCGACTGCCTTGCCATCCTTGATGCCAACCAACATGCCGCAGCCGACCGAACAGTAGCCGCAAGTGGTCTTGACCCAGCGCTCGGCGACCCGGGCGCTGGCGATGTGGCCGGCTACCGGGTCGCGCTGGTACGTGTACTTCGCTTGCCGGGTGTCGATGCCCAGCGCGCGCCGCAGACGGGTCCACATCAGTGTGTTCCCCCGCGAGTGAAGGTGAGCGCCATGTTCAGAGGAACGACGGAAACAAAAAAGAGATACCGCGCCAGCAGCACAGCCACCAAGGCAGCCGCGCAGGCGAGGGAGGAGTTTGCCGTTACCCAGGCCAGGGGAACCACTGCTGCGCAAGCGAAGCTGGCTATGAGCGCGGCTCGCTGGCCCGGCAGATTGAGCAATGCGGCCGCCGCGCGATGCTCGAAGATGGCGGATTGATTGAGCCGGATAAGGCGGGCAGCGTGATTCGCGATCCACAGCAACGAGGCCAGGGCGACCGGCCAGAGCGGAAAGACTACGGGCAGCGATGGGGCGTGAAGAATCGACGTCAGGAGTGTGCTCAGCACGGCAGGCAAGGTAGCGCCGATAAGCAATGCACTTAGCAGGAAGTCGATGGGCGTGTGCACCATGTTCCAGGAGGGCCTCGCCGGGACCAGGTAGATGAAGGAGCTGGCAGTGATGCCGGCGATACCCAATGCCGCGGCGATGATCCCAAGGATAAAAAGAGCCAGAGTCGTGGCCGGCAGGTGTTGCAGCCCCCCAATGCGGGCGAGGTGCAGATGGCTCAGCCAGATCGCGGGCACGGCGTTGAGGC
>CAVTPN010000037.1:0-139760 GCA_963736535.1 uncultured Acidobacteriaceae bacterium | reverse complement strand
GTCCTGCCTTGGTTACGGGTAGAGATCTCACCAATGGCAATGATCAGCTGTCGCAAAATCTGTGAGAAATTCAGGCTAGCCGAGCCTCAATAAGGAGTTGTTACTCCGTGCGCAGCGCGGTTAAAGGATCGACGTTGGCCGCGCGGGCCGCAGGCACCGCGCTCGCCGCCAAGTGCAACCAAGGCTACGCCGGCCACTGCCAGCAGATAGCTCACTGCATCCAACGGCTTCACGCCGTACAAGGATGACGTCAACGCGCGCCCCACCAGCATCGCCAGCGGAATGCCTATCAGCACTCCGATGGCCGTCAGCAGGAGGCTGTCCTTGAGGATCATCCAGACCACCTGCTCCCGCCGCGCGCCTACAGCCATGCGCACACCAATCTCCGCCGTGCGCATGTTTACGCGATAGGCCAGCGTTCCGTACAGTCCTGTGGCCACCAGCACAATCGCCAGCAGCCCAAAGAACTCGCCCAGCCGGGCAAACATCAGCTGCTGCGGAGATGGTCCGCTCAAACTGCTTGCGCTGCAACATGGGCTGAATCAGCGGCACATCGGGGTCCATCTGCGCGACCACCTTGCGTACCTCGGGCAGAATCGCCAGCGCATCCCCGCGCACCCGCATCTCCACATTCATCTGGCCCTCTTCCGGCGCCTGCGCGTAGTCCCACCACGCCATCGGGATTGGTTCCTCGTCCATGCTGCGATACTTGTGGTTCTTCACCACGCCCACAATCACCTTGTCGTTGATGCGATGCCCCAATGGGTTCTGGTTGGGCAGAAACCGTTGTGCGAGCAGTTCATTCACCACCGCAACCTTGGGTGACGTCGCGTTATCCGCATCAGTAAACTCGCGCCCCAGCACGACCGGCACACCCAGGGTGTGAAAGAAGTCGGGGCCGATATCATTGTTCCGCACCAGCGTCGGCTTCCCGTTGGCCACGTTTGGAACTTTGCCGTCAACCGTCACATTGCTATTGTTCGACCAAAATGACCCAAGCCGCTCATTCATCACGGTCACTGACTCCACACCCGGCAGGACGCGCAGACGGCGCTGCAGCTCTTGATAAAAGGAGACCAGCCTGGGTCTCCGAATGGAGGCTCTGGGGATTCAGGCCGAAGACCACCAGCCCGTCCGTCTGCATGCCGAGAGGGATATTCTCCAGGTTGCGCAGGGTGCGAATCAGTAAGCTGCCGCCCACCAGCAGCACCAGGCACAGCGCCATCTGCAGCGCGACGATGAGTTTCCCGGTTTGCGTCTTGCCTGCGTCTGCGCTCGAGGTGGCGGCGGAGGTCTTCAGCGCCAGCTCCGCACCGCCGGCAATCGCTGCGCGAAAGGGCGCCAGGCCAAACAGCACCGCCGCAAACGCCAGCACGCCCAGCGTGAACAGCAGCACGGTCTTATCTGGAGCAAGGCTCGATTCAATCAGCGCCCACCGCCCCAGCATCCGTGTCGCCAGCTGCGCAAATCCCCACGCCAGTGCGCCGGCCACGATCACCAACAGCAGACTCTCCGTGAGCAGCTGGCGCAGCAACTCACCGCGTCGCGCGCCTAGCGCCAGCCGCAAAGAGAACTCTCTCTGCCGGGTGGCATTGCGGGCCATCAGCAGCATCACCACATTGGTGAGCGCAATCAGCAGCACCAGCCCAACCATGGCCATCAACATGCGCAGTGGCTTGCCGTACATCCCGTCATAACCGGGAAAGTTCTTGGCATCCGCAAAGCTCAGCACCGGGCGGTTTCTCCCCCGCCATCGGCGAGCCCAACCCAATGTATGCCGCCGTCTGAAATACCTTCTGCAAGCGCAAGACTGCCTGCTCGCGGCTCACTCCCGGAGCCAGTCGCCCCATGAGCCGCAGACACCACCATGTCTGGTCCTGCTGATAGAGCTTGCCGTCCTCTGGCGGATTGCCCAGCACGTTGAACTCGACCCGATTCTGCAGCGGAATCCAGAAGTCCATGGACTGGCCCGCCTCGGTTCCTTCAAAACCCTCCGCCGTGACGCCCACGACCGTGAAGGGAACACCCTTTACGTACAAGGTCTTCCCCAACACGTTGGGATCGCGAGAGAAGCGGCGGGTCCAGTAGCTGTAGCTGATCACCATCACCTGCGCAGGATCTGTCTCTTCCTGGGTGGTGAATCCGCGTCCGCGAGCCAGCTTTACTCCCAGCGCGCTGAAAAAATTCCCACTCACCATGTCGGCTTCCGCCGTCTCCGGCTGCGCGCCGATGCGCACATTCACCTTGTCTGCCGATAGTGCCCCGATCGCGATCACATCGCTTAGCACGCTGCTCTGGCGGCGCAGCGCGTCATACACCGGATAGGAGAACGTATCGTAACCATCGATCGTCCCCGTTCCCCGCGGCGAGTTTGAGGTGTGTAGATACACCACCTGCTGCGGATCGGCGATCGGCAGCGACCGCAACAGCACCGCGTTCATCACGCTGAATACCGCGGTGTTTGCGCCGATCCCCAACGCCAGCGTCAGAATTGCCGTCACCGCGAACCCCGGGCTCTGGCGCATGGAGCGCAAGCCAAAGCGAAGATCGCGCAACAGCTTGTCCCACCACACCCATCGGTCTTTGAGGTAAAAGCGCTCCTGCGCAGCGGTGACATTGCCGAATTCACGCCGTGCCTTCCATCGCGCCTCGTCTTCGCTCAGACCTTCCTGCTTCAGGTCGTCGGCTTCGAGTTCAAGATGCGCCTTGATTTCTTCGGCGAAATCCTCCGCACTGCGCTTGCGCCAGAACATAGTTATGCCTCCTCTCGCTTGAGGCCCTTTGCTCGACTCCAGAATCAAATCCATGGCTCGTGTCAGCCGCCGCCACTCGCCGGTCTTCTCCACCAGCTGCTCGCGGCCCTTCGGCGTCAACGAATAGAAGCGCGCCTTGCGGTTGTTCTCGCTCACGCCCCATTTCGCGCGAATCCACTTTTTGTCTTCCAGCCGCTGCAGCGCCAGGTAGAGCGACCCGTGGTCGACGAAAAACACTTCTTCCGACTGGCGTTGAATCAATCGCGCCACGCCCTGCCCGTGGCATGGTCCCAGCACCAGCGTTTTCAGGATCAGCAGGTCCAGCGTCCCCTGCAATAAGGCGATACGGTCGTCGTTGCTCTCTTGGGTAGTCATTCGACCCAAGTATTCGCCTGTTTGGGTCGGATGTCAACCCAAACAAGCGGAGCCGGCCGGGCACCGGTTGCACGCCGTAGAAAATCCGGCGCAACACTCCGGTTAGGACCGCAAGTAGTATTTGATTAAAAGAACTTTATGTTTGGTTTTGAAATGGGAATCGATGCATAGATACTTGCGAGGCTGTGTATTTTTCGCAGGCGGATACTGGATTAAACTGCAGGAACTATGAGACCTTCCCGTGTTTTGCTCCTGCACCTTCCGTTGGCCTGCGCCATCGTGTGGCCGTCCTGCGCAAGCCGCGCTCGCTGACAATACGACTGCGCATTCACGAGTTCGCCGGCGTCTATTTATCCCAGCAACGTGGTCCGTCGATGAACCTGAGCCTGGGTAAGGATGGTACAGCGACGGTTACAGAAGATCCGGGCAATGGCGCCACGACCTTGTTTGGCCATTGGGTCGATTCCGGCAGCCAGGTCACGGTCACCTTCGATGCCGTGGAGGGTAAGCCGGTCGAGCCTGCCCATGGTTTTCCAACCCGCGCACGACGGGCTGCAGGCGGTTACCTGGAACCATGCCTCATGGGGCAAGGTGGATCCGCCACCGATGAAAAAGGGATTCAAGGTGAAGCAACTGTACTGGCTGACCACCGGGCCATAGATTTCCCGAGACCGGGGAGACTCGGTGACGCCGCTCATCGACCTACGTGAATTCTCGCGAGGGGAGCGAACAGGCCGAACAGATTGGCGAGCCAGACGACCACAATGATGACAACCACCCCGTTCAGGATGGATTTGATGCTCGATTGCATCGGTATGAAGCGATTCACGAGCCACAAAAGTATCCCTACGGCGACGAGCGTAATGACGAGCTGCATGAGCGGCATCAGATATTCCTCTTTCGGCTTCGGAAGCGGCTCGAAGTCTTACTTGTAGTCTTTCAGGACAGCAAGGGAATATCTGAGCTAAATAGCTCGCTGGTGCTCGTTGCGGGCCGCCTTTGGGTATGCGCTGGCTCACTAGGGCAGGCTCTTCGGACTGATCGATTCACACCGATGGCTGATTCGCCTTCCGATCGTTTCTCAACGTTGCCAAAGGATCTGGCCGGCTTCCAGGGGCACAGAAGCGCCGGCATGATAAGGAACGATGCGTGGGGTGTAGTCGCTGGCCGCACGGCTTGCCGCTACTTGCGCCGAGTAGGTTACGACTCCTTTTGAGCGCCGCCCTTCTCGGTTAGAGTCATGGCTTGGACGGCGGATTCGCCTTCTCGAAGGGGATTGGCGTAAAGCTCTACTCTGAAGTCATCCAGAGGAAGATCACCCGGTAAGACCTGTACCCGGAAGACATGCAGGTTGTCGTGGGTTTCGACGCTCACGGCGCCGAAGCGCACGGTGTTCCATTGTCGAGCGATGGTTTGCTGCCATGCGAGCAACTCAGCACCCAAAGCATTTTCCTTGGCGGCGCGTTGGGCATAACCAGAGGCAGCGGGCAGGTAGTGATGCTTGGTGTAGTCGCGAAGCGTGCGGCCGACGGAAAATTCCGGCGTGAGCTGGCACATACTCTCGCGGATACGGCCCAGCCACTTGGACGGCAAGCCACGTTCATCCCGCTGATAGAAATCCGGGACGACCTCGCGCTCCAGCAAGGTATACATCGCTTCGGCTTCCAGGGCATCCCGTGCTGGATCTTCCCCATGTTCCTGGCCGTCGCCGATGGCCCATCCCACCAGGGGAGAGTAAGCCTCCGCCCACCAGCCGTCCAGTTCAGAAAAATTCAAGCCTCCGTTGACCAGGACTTTCATCCCACTCGTCCCGCACGCTTCCCAGGGACGCCGCGGCGTGTTGATCCAAAGATCGATGCCCTGCACTAATTCCTGCGCCATCTGCATGTCATAGTCGCTCAGAAAGACAATATGGCCTCTGACTTCAGGACGCTTGATGAAGTCATTCCATCTCTTGATCAGCGCCTGTCCAGGGACGTCCTGAGGATGTGCTTTTCCGGCGAGAATCAACTGGACGCGGCCGCTCGGGATCGCAAAGCAATCGAATCAACCGCTCAGGATCGTGCAAGAGAAAGTTCGGCCGCTTATAGGTAGCAAACCGGCGCGCGAATCCCACGGTGAGCACATGTTCATCCAGGACGTTGCTGGATCCTGGGCGAGGCTACGTATTCTGATGCGAGTTGATGTGCGTAGCGCCTGCGCACGCGGTCGATCAGGCGCTTGCGTTGCAGGCTGCGCATTTCCCAAAACTGCTCGTCGGGTATGCGATGGATTTCCTCTTTTTGAGGGCCATCTCCGCGCCAACGCTTCTTGCCGCAAGCGTGGGTCCAGAGTGCATCCGCTTCCGCTGAGTCCCAGGTGGGGACGTGAATGCCATTGGTCACCGAGCCTATGGGGACCTCATGCTCGGGCCATCTGGGGAAGAGCGGCTGGAAGATGTGCCGGCTCACCTGCCCATGCAGTTTGCTCACGCCGTTGATCTGGCCGCTGCCACGTACAGCAAGATAGGCCATGTTAAAGGGTTCCACAGGATCGCCGGCATTCTGCCTTCCCATGGCGAGCAAATCATCCATGGGAATGCCGAGTTCCTCCTCCGCGTAATGGCGCAGATATTTACGCATGAGCTCGGGATCGAAACGGTCAAAGCCTGCGGCAACTGCGGTATGGGTAGTAAACAAATTGCCGGAGCGGGTGACGGTCATGGCGAGGTCGAAGGATATCTTGTGATCCTCCATGTAGCTGCGCGCGCGTTCGAGCACCGCAAACGCCGCATGGCCCTCGTTCAGGTGGCATACCTCAGGCTGCAGGCCCAGGGCGCGCAGCAAGCGCCAGCCGCCGATGCCCAGCACGATCTCCTGCTTCAATCGCATCTCGGCATCGCCGCCATAGAGCTCGCTGCTGATGCCGCGATGTGCGGCGGAGTTGGCGAAGTCGTTGGTGTCCAGAAGGTAGAGCTTGTTCCTTCCAATCGACACCACCCAGCAGCGCAGCCAGATCTTCGCATCCGGCAGCTGAATCTGTAACCTCAGCCATTCTCCATCGCGCTTGACGCAGCGGGCGAATGGGCAGTTGGCCGGGATCGTTGACCGGGTAAAGCGCCTGCTGGTTGCCGTCCAAATCAAATGCCTGGCGGAAATATCCCTGGCCGTAGAGCAAGCCGATTCCGACCACGGGCACACCCAAGTCGCTCGCCGCCTTCATCTGGTCGCCTGCCACATTGCCCAGGCCGCCCGAATAAATGGGCAACGCCTCGCTCAACATGAATTCCATGCTGAAGTAGGCCACCGAGGAGAGAGCGGCGCCCGGGTGTTTCTGCTGGAACCAGCTGTCCGCGGATTCGTGGTTCCGGCGCAGTAAGTCCTGGACGCGCTGACGAAACTCCGGCGCCGCTAGCAGAGAGCGGATCTTCTCTTTAGAGACGGTGCGCAGAATGAGCCACGGATTTTGCGTTGTCTCCCAGAGTTCGGAGTCGAGACTCTGCCATATCTCGTCAGATGCATGGTTCCACGACCAGCGAAGGTTGAGCGCAAGCTCAGCCAGTGCGTCCATCCCTTCCACGTTGGGCCAGGTAGTAACTGCGTTTGCGTCGCTCACTGTGTCTCCCAAAACTTCGTTGGATGCACCGCCAAAGAGGGGCACCGGCGATTTGTGGCGCCTCGCCTAGGATGCTCATCGAAGGCTTCTGGACTTGTCAGTTCTTCTTTAGCTGCTTGCCGATCGCCTGCAATTCGCGGCGCCGCTTCGCGGTGGTTTTGGGATAGGCCATCTTGAGACTCTCCAGCGTATCCAGGATGATGCGGGCGATAATCAGGCGTGCATTCTCCTTATCGTCAGCGGGAACGGCATACCAGGGCGCCTGATGGGTGCTGGTCGCGTTCAGGCACGCCTCATACGCCTCCATGTATTGCTTCCAATATTTCCGCTCGTGAATGTCCGCGAGCGAGAATTTCCAGTTCTTGTCCGGCTCGTCAATGCGCGCGAGAAATCGCTTTTTCTGCTCCGCCTTGGAAATGTTGAGGAAAAATTTTGATCGTCCGGGTTGCATTTCGATAGAGATGGCTCTCCATTTCGACGATGGAGCGATACCGCTCCTCCCAGATGTTCTTCTCGTCGATCAGTTCTTTCGGAAGGCCCTGGTTGCGGAGAATCTCGGGGTGCACCCGGACCACCAGCACTTCCTCATAGTAGGAACGATTGAAGATGCCGATCCGCCCCCGTTCGGGAAGGCGGCAGGTCGTGCGCCAGAGAAAGTCATGCTCCAGTTCTTGCGCGCTCGGCTGTTTGAAACTGGAAACCTCGCATCCTGCCGGATCGACCCCGGACATGACGTGGCGAATGACGCCGTCCTTACCGGCGGAGTCCATCCCTTGAAAAATCAGCAGCAACGCATAGCGATTGGAGGCGTAGTGAAGCTGTTGCAGTGAACTCAACTCCGCCACATGCTCTTTCAGGATCGCCTGATAGTCCTTTTTCGATTGATAGAAAGGTTTGACAATTGTCGGCCGGTCACCGAGTTTGAACTCTTTTCCGGGAGGCACACGAAATTCTTCAGAGTTGATCTTCATCTTGCTCCATTTGCCTGACGAATCTGGCTCACGAGGATCGAGAGGATTTTCACTTCTACTCTGTACCGGCATGTGGAGACAGGGCACCGCTTACTTTGCACGCGGCAGTGGCAGGCCGGCGTTTTTCTCGCCTGGATTTTTCGCGCGGTGCGTCCGCGAGTACGGGGCCGCTGGCGTTTTGCGGCGAGGAGATGATCGTGCAGGATTACGTTGAGCAGTGACTTATGCACCTTGATACGGCCGTTGTATTCGATGAAGCCGAGTTTGCGAAAGCGATTCATGAAGAAGCTGACGCGGGACCGGGTGGTCCCGATCATCTCTGCGAGGGTCTCCTGTGTGATCTTCGGGATCACGCTTTCCGGTTCGCCGGGCATGCCAAACTCCGCCATCAAGAGAAGAATCCTGGCCAGACGCTTTTCGCTGGAGTTGAAAAGCTGATCGACCAGGTCGGCCTGCGCGCGCATACTCCGGGCAAGGAGAAACTTGAGGAACAGGTCGGAGAAAGCATGTTCTTCGTGCATCACACGGATCATCTCTGCCCGCTCGATTTTGAGGGCGGTACAGGCGTTGATGGCCGTGGCTGTCGCCAACCGGCGTCCCATGGCTCCCGCAATCGACTCTTCACCTACAAAGTCGCCGACGGTGAGTAGGGTGAGGGTAGCTTCTTTCCCGTCGCGGAAACGACTGTCAGCTTGGCTCGGCCCTTGAGAAGATAAAAGATGGAGTCAGCTTCGCTGCCCTGGGAAAAGAAGGCGTCGCGCGGCCTTCAATTGGACGATTCTTCGTCCCAGGCCGGCACTGGTTAGGAAGGCCTCCGGATCGAAAGCTGATTTGGTCAGATCGGTCACGATCATGGCCTCTTCTCGATGGCGTATCGTTCAGGGAGTTACCTACCATGATACGCCCTCTATACGCCGGCAGGCTCCTCCGGCATCGCATGAAGCGAAACGGGAAATCTGTTCTCTTTTGCTCACTTCTACGGGACCAGCACCTCCGTTGGGAGCTGCAGGGAGCTCCTCAAAGGATCGCAGGCTCTTGAGTACCTCCGGGGGCACGCCGTTCCGTAAAAAGCCTCGCACCGCAGCCATACCGTAGCGGGTGCAGAGCAGGGCAGCCATCCGTGCCGCTACCTGGTGTGCGTGCCGCGAGGCGGTGGCATCGGCGGGGTGGGCCAACGCAGCATCCAATTCCTTCGCCGGTACCGCAACCCTGAATTCCAGGTGATCCTTACCCGGAGTTCGCCAACGTCTCAACCAGACCTTCCCGTAGCCAAAGCGGAGCTTGTTCTCCCGCTTGCTGCTCCACCAGCACGTGCAGAAACTCGTGTAACAGCAGCGCTTCACTCCCTCCGTTGTTGCGCCGCACCGTGGCCGGCTGCAAGAAGACGTGGCTGCCCCGGGTCGAGGCCAGCATCCATCCCGGCTCTCCCGTGGTTTGGCGGAAGAGCTCGGTGCTGGGCAGTTCCTGCACTGTCGGGGCGGTGGAAGGAGAGGCGAACAGCGACTGCGCCCTGGCCCAGGCCGCATTTCCTTCGGCCACAAGGCCGCTGGCGGGGCCGGTGGTCAGCAGCGTCCATCCCGCACCCGGGAGGCTCCGCCATCCATCGCCGGCCGGCGTGATGCCGGCAACGGCGCCGGGGAAGTAGAAACTGAGAATCTCCTTTTCGCTGTGACCTTCCGACGCCATCTCATAGGCGCCTGCCTGGCACAGGCCTACGCCGTGCCCATAGCCGCTCCCTTTTATCTCCAGGGCGGAGCCCGCAACACTGACGGTATACCAGTCGCTGCGCATCTGGTTCCAACCCAGCGCGCGGTCCACAGCGAAACGAAAGCTGCTGGCCGAGAGCTCAGCGGGCGCTCCCCGGCCGGTCACTGCAAGCAGCTCGGCACGGCCGCTGGCACTCCGCTTGGTCACGCGGAGGTCGCTGATGGGCGAGGGTGTCTGCCAACCCTGGGACCGAAAAATCCCGCTGAGTTGGGGGAGATCGATGCGCGCGTGCCACGCGGCCGGAGACCGGCGCAGACAGTACGGATCGGCACGATGGCCCGCCAGGTAACTGGCCTGCTCCGCGGGCCAAACGTCGCTCGCTGCTTCACTCATCCCACCGCAGTGCTGGGTGTAATAGACGTGTGCCCGCTGGCCGTTGAACCACAGCGTTTCGCCGGCGGTCTCGCGCACAGCGCGCTCTACCTCCGGGCGCGCCTTGCCCAGGCGTAGCGCCTGGCAATGCGTGCTGTCGCAGAGTCCAAAACCCTCCGCGCTGTGGCGGCTCGCGTTCACCAGGGCAAAGGTGCGTATGCTGATGGCCATCGCCTTGAGCGAGGCCATCGGCTCGTCGGGGGCGGCTTCTCCGTTGAGCGCCGCAGTGACGTAATTTTCGCTGGGCAGCGTCAGCAGCACACGCAGGCCATCGCGCCGCCAGGCGATGGTCCACCTTCCCGCGGCTGAAATCTCTTGCGGATCGCTCGCACCGGCTCGCATGTGAAAGCTTCCGCTCAAGGAAAGTTGCTTCACCGTCGTTCCTGAAGAGAGCCGGAGGCCATCCGGCGCCCATTCCACCTGGGTTGGCATTGGCTGTCCCGGCGACGTTGCCGTGAGGGTCTTCACGGTTCGCGTAGAGAAGAGTTCGACAGTAAGCGAGCGGGCGCTCTCGGGAGCAGGCGCTTTGGCGGCGAGAAAGAAATGTTGCGCCAACCGGGCCGCATCGGCTCCATTGCCGCTTGGCAGGTAGATCACGATCACCACTTCCTGGTGGCCCAGGTAGCCGGCGCCGGCAAACCATCCATGGCTCCGGCCCTGGGGCCCGTCGCCCGCCGTCCCGGTCTTGCCTGCGATCTCCATGCCCGGCACGTCGGCATTGTGCGCCATGCCGTAGGTCACTGAATCCCTTAACCCGTCCCGCACTGCTGGGGCTCTGCCATCGTCGAGTTCCAACGCCAGCTTGCGATAGGCGACTGCCATTTGCGCCGGGGAGACGGTGATTCCCGCCATGCCCAACACCAGCAGCTCTTTCTGCTCCCGGCTCTGCGGGATGGGCACCTGCGTCAGACCGTAGTGTGCGAGGATGGCCGCGGCCTGCGCCGGCGGAATGCGGTCGGCAAGCTCCGCGAAGTAGCGGTTGCAGGAGTAGGCGAGCGCCTCTTTGGCAGCGAAGGCGACGTCACTCTGGGGATGGGTGCAGGTTAGGTTCCATTCCCGGGTTCCGTCGCTGATGTGCAGGTTGCGCCGGCAAAAGACGGTGGTCTCGGGCAGCACTTCGTGCTGCTGGAGAGCAGCAGTCAAGAAACAGTGGCTTGAGGATGGATCCTGGTGCGTGGCGCTCGTCGGTTGCGTTCACCGCCGCCAACTGCCGTCCGCTCTTCACGTCGACCACCAAGCCGACCGCGGGAGTGCCGTGCAACGCGGAAGTAAGAGCTGCTTGCGCCGTCGTCTGTGCTGCCAAATGTAGGGGAGACAAAAAAAGCAGGATCGAGAACAGCAAGTTCCAGCGGTAGATCCTGATTAAAACAGGACGGGTGCCCCATGTTCGCTCCAGCGTACATGGGCCGAAAAAGAGGGGCAGCCTAACCCGAGATTTCCTGTACAGCTGCACTGGACAGCGACTCACGTACGTGCGGCTTATGCGCTAAGTGAAGGACTGCCGCAGTGAAAAGCACCGAAGCCACAAACTGCACAGGAAATCGGGGCGCAGCCCCACCATTGCTTTTGTGATGGTTCTGGAACAAGCGTGTAACAGAGCAAACCATCTCCACCCAGGTAATGGCTAAGGTCGTCCATCAAGAAGATAGTCTTGCGGTACGGAATGAAAAAGCTATGGTGGGGGCTACCTCGGATTTCCTGTTGAGTTCGGTGGCGTTGGCGAAACCCCATGCGGCTTTCCTTAACGAAAGCCGCACACGCGGTCGTGTCCAGTGTAGCGTACAGGAAATCCGGTTCGCCCCATCTTTTTCGGCCCATGTACGCCGTGGCGAACATGGGGCACCCGTCCTGTCGCTTCCGGCGTGACCCTTCTGGTGGTGACTTCTGTTCTACTCGCTGTCGCCACTCCTGCCACCGCTAGAACTTCAACTCCCGCCGGCCCTCCATGGCGCGGGTCATGGTGACCTCGTCGGCATACTCGATGTCACTCCCGGCCGGCACACCGGTGGCGATCCTGGTCACGCGCACGGCCGCGGAGCGCAGCAGGTCCGCAAGGTAGACCGCTGTCGCCTCGCCTTCCACGGTTGGATTGGTCGCCAGGATCACTTCTTCCACTTCGCCTTGCGCCACCCGGGCCAACAGGCTGTCGGTCCTCAGGTGCTCCGGGCCGACTCCGTGCAGGGGCGACAAGGTACCGTGCAATACGTGATAGACGCCGTTGTAGCTGCGCGTCTTTTCGATCACCGCGATGTTGCCCGGCTCCTCCACCACACACACCACCCGCTGGCTGCGCGTCGGGCTGGCGCAGTAAGTACAGGGGTCCACATCAGTAATGTTGTTACAGGTCGAGCACAGCAGCAGCTTGGCCTTCAACTCACGCACCGCGTCGGCCAGCGCCGCCGCATCTTCGGTGCTCGCGCGCAGGATGTGGAAGGCAAGCCGCTGCGCGCTCTTGGCTCCGATTCCGGGCAATTTGCGCAGCTCTTCAATCAGCCGCGCCATCGGTTCTGCAAATTGAGACAAGGCTACAGAAGCCCCGGAGGCAGGTTCAAACCGCCCAGCATGCCGGTAAGGTTGGACTTCATCGCTTCATCAGCGCGGCGGCCCGCTTCATTAAACGCTGCGGTAAGCAGATCTTCGAGCATTTCGACGTCGGCCGGGCTGGAGCTGAGGCTCATCACTGCCGCAGCATCGATCTTCAGCTGCAAGACCTGCTTTTGCCCGTTCATCTTCACCGTAACAGCGCCGCCGCCCGAGGACGCTTCCACCACCGTCTGGTTCAGCTTCTCCTGCATCTGGTCCTGCATGTGGCGCGCCTGTTCCAGCATTTCCTGCATCTTCAAAGGATTCACTGCGATCCGCCTTCCGATATCAACCTTTGCTTCGGGAATCGTTGCCCTGGTTTTCCCTTAGATCGAGCACGCTGCGCACTTCGGCATGAAAAAGCTCCTGCGCCTGGCGCACCAGTGGATTGCCCAAGGCCACTGCTTCAATGCTATCGCGCGACCACACGCGCGGGCTCGCGCTCGCAGACTCCGTCGTTTCGCCGCCCGGCACCACGGTCATCTTCTGGGTTGCGCCGGCCCCGCGCAGCGCCTCGCGCACAATCTTCCACGCCTCGCCATTCATGGTCAGGCCCAGCATGGTTTTCTTAACCCCTACCTCCACCTGAATCGCGCCGTCCTCATCCAATCGCCAGCGCCCGGCGCCCAGCAGCGAGGCCGCGGTGTTGTGGCCCTGCTCGTTGAGCGCAGCGGTGACCACGTCGCGCAGGCTGTCCAGGTCGCCCGGCGCGGCCTGGGCCTGCGATGGCTCGGGTTCGACCTCGACCTCGACCTTCGCTTCGGGTTCAACCTTCACCTGGGGCTCGATCTTCACTTCGGGAACAGCCACGGGTGGAGCGGCCGGCATCCCTACCATCTCCTCCGCATCGCTGCTGCTCAGCTTGCGCTGGCGGTCAAGCTCGAAGGGAGAAGGCGCCGGTCGGTTTTGCCGGTTCGACCGGAAGCGGCCTCGGCGCCTGTACCGGCGTCGCCGGCGCGGTCACTGCCGGCCTCTGACTTCCCGCGCTCTTTCCCGCGCCGAGTGCAGCCGGGGGACGCCCCGCGCCCGGCAAGCCGCTCAGGATCTGCTCCAGCGGGATCAGGCGCTGCAGGTGAACCAGTTTCATCAGTCCCAGCTCCAGATGCAAGCGCGGCTCCTGGCGGTAGTTCAGCTCATCGAAGGTGCGCAGCATGACCTGCAGGAAGCGGGTGAGATCCTCTTCACCGAAGAGAGTGGAGGTGCGCACTGCGCGGGCGCGCTCATCGCCTGAGATCTGCAGCAGCTGCGTCTTCTCTCCGCCCAGCTTGGCCATCAGGCAGTTGCGCAGATAGCGCACCAGCTGCCGCGCCATCTGCGACGGGCTATTGCCCGCATTGAGCAGCCGGTTGAGCTCTTCCATCACGGCCGCGCTCTGACCTTCGCCGATGGCTTCCAGAATGCGTTCGAAGACGGCATCGGGCACCGTCCCCATCAACTCCCGGATCTCGTTGCCGTCGAGCTTGGCCCGTCCGTCCACCATGGGTGCACTGGCGATGGCCTGGTCCATGATGGAAAGCGCATCGCGCATCGAGCCGTCGCCTGCTTCGGCCAGGAGGGCGATCGCCTGCGGATCGGCCAAGATGCCTTCCTGGGCGGCGATTTGCGTCAGTTGGGTGACGATGTCATCGAACGTAACTGCGTGGAAGCTGAAGTGCTGGCAGCGCGATCGTATGGTCTGCGGAATATCCTCCGGCTGCGTGGTCGCCATCATGAAGACGACGTGGTCCGGCGGCTCTTCCAGGGTCTTCAGCAGCGCGTTGAAGGCAGCATCGGTGATCTGATGGGCTTCGTCGAGTAAGTAGATCTTGTAGCGATCGCGCGCCGGGGCGTAGCGCGCCGCCTCGCGCAGCTCGCGAATCTCGTCGATTCCGCGGTTGGTGGCGGCATCGATCTCGACCACGTCGAGGGAGTTGCCGGCGCGAATCTCCTTGCAGGAATCGCAAACCCCGCACGGTTCGGGGGTGGGCCGCAGCTCGCTGCCAATCTTGTTGCGGCAATTAAGGGCCATGGCCAGGATCCTGGCGATGGTCGTCTTGCCGATGCCGCGGTGTCCACTGAAGATGTAGCCGTGGGCCACTCGCTCTTGTTCCAGAGCGTGGCCCAGGGTACGGGTCACGTGCTCCTGGCCGGCGACGTCGGAGAAGCGTTGGGGACGATACTTGCGGGCTAGAACCTGGTAAGCCATAGGGAGGAATTCAGACTGCTGGCGGCTCAGGCCGGGAGGCCGTTCAACTGCCTGCAATTTTGATTGTAGCCCGAGTTCCGATCGCAGCAGGAATCGCACACTCCCATCAACACCCGACAATCGGGATGGGGAAGTGTTTGCTACAGTTCAGCTATTCTGGGTTCAGAGCGAAAGACTGGAGAAAGCCGATGTCCACTTTTGAGGTTGTGTGCGCGATCTTTGCCATTGGTATGCTGTCAGGCCTTCGGGCGCTGTCACCGATCGCCGTGGTTTGCTGGTTGGCGTTGCTGCATCGTTTGCCGGTCACCGGCTGGGCGTCGTTCGTTGGGAGTAAGGTCGCGGTCGTCCTGTTTTCGCTCGGCGCCGTGGGCGAATTGATCTCGGACAAATTACCCAAGACGCCAAGCCGGCTGAAGCAGCCGGGCTTTACGGTCAGGATTGTGTTGGGCGGCCTGTGCGGCCTGGTGTTGGCCAGCGCGGGGTCGTTCTCTTTGATTGGCGGGGTGGTGCTGGGCGCGATCGGCGCGGTGGCTGGTTCTTATCTGGGCTATTTTGCGCGCAGCCGGATTACGGGAAACTTTGGCTTGCCCGACCTGCCCGTGGCATTGGTCGAAGACGTAATCTGCATTGCCGGGTCGTTCTTCGTCGTGTCGCTATTTTCGCCGCGCTAGCGAGCCACCCCCGCTCGTCTTACCGCTCTTTCTGGCTGCTTTCTTGGCCTGCTTCCGCGTGGCCGCCTTACGGCTCCTGGCCTCTGCCGCCCGGAGGGCTTTTCGCCGGGCTGCTTTCTTCCGCCGCGCAATTTCTTCCGGCGAATACATCGTCTTGCGGCAGTTGCCGGCCCCGCAGTGGCAGCGCGCATCGTCCTCGTCGCCGTCGTACAGGTTGTAATCGTAGGTCAGCTCTTCACCCGGCGCAATGGGGCGCAGCGACATGATCCACACCCGCCCATCCACCTCTTCCGTCTCGCAATTGGGGTCGCAGGAGTGGTTGATGTACATCGCCACGCCCATGCCGTTGATCACGATCGAACCATCGCCGAGGCCGAAGAGGTAGGTGATCTTCGAGTCCTCAAAGCGCGCGTCGGCCTCTTTTTTGCTGATTCGTGGGCCGGTGTATTCCACCACCTGGACTCCCTTGGCGATGGGAGAAGTGGTGTAGCAGCCGGCGGCATGTATAGAGGAGGAGCGAATCATCAAACCCATGATGAGATTTTTAACATGGGACAGAAGAGCGGACCTTGTTCGCGGAAGGGCCAGGCGCTGGAAAGGTCGAAGCCGAAGGTCTAGACTTGAGGTAGCAACGATGCGTAGCAGCCCTTTAGAGCGGTTTCACAATCACTTTGGCCTCAAAAAGATCGCGAGGTGCGGTTTTTCTTGGGAGAAAACCACGAAGGGGTTTTTCGCCTCGGTTTACGCCTATTGTGAAACTGCTCTTATCGTCGCCTCGATTGCCGCTCTGCTAACGTTTGCAGCCAGCGCCTCAGCGCAAGCGCAGGGGTCCGCCGCGAAAGATAGCGGGCAGTCGATTCCCGATGCGCCCGCGCCCCAGCCGCAAAAAAAGCCGGCCCCTAAGCCGCAGCCGCCTCCCGATGCTCCCTCCCAACCCGCACAGTCTGCGGATGAACCAGCTCCCAAGCAGCCAGCGGCGAAAGATGAGAACGCTTTCCCGGAAGCGGTTTCCCGCGACGCTGCCAAGGCGGCTTCCGACGCTGCGGGGAGCAGCAAGCCTTCCACGGCAAACGACAATGCCTTCCCGGAAGCGGTTTCCCGCGATGCTGCCAAGGCGGCTTCCGATGCGGCGGGGAGCAGCAAGCCTTCTACGCCTAACGACAACCCCTTTCCCGAGGCCGTTTCACGCGAAGCCGCCAAGGCGGCCGGAAACGACCAGGCTCCGCCAACCACCCCCAAGAATGATCTGCCGCCGGGCGTCAGCTCCAGCCAGTCCGGAGGTGCTTTGGGCGACGCGGGGCCTCCGGGAGCGCCGGCCCAGCCTGATCCGCCTCGGGCCAAGAAGGATGCCGAGGTGGGAGAGTTTTATCTCAAAAAGGGTGATTATCAGGGGGCGTTGATGCGTTACCAGGACGCAACGGCTTCCGATCCCACCAATGTCGATGCCATCTTTGGCATGGCCGAAGCGCAGCAAATGCTTAAGAAGAATGCAGATGCAGCGCGGAATTACCAGCTTTATCTCGATATTGTGCCTAACGGCCCCAAGGCCAAACAGGCAATGAAGGCGCTCAGGACGCTCCAGGCCGGAAAATAGGCCCGCCCGCGGCTCCTCTGAGCGTTTTCGAACCAAAGTTGTAGTTCCTCGGAAGATTCCGCTCGTATTTTGGGTTTTCTCTCCTAACTCCAGTGTTCTACACTTCCGCAGACTGGCGAGGTTTGCCAGGGGCCTCCCCCTATGCACGCGGTCCTGGAACGGGTTGTAAGCCAAATCAGCAGCGAACTGCGCGGCCTGAACGCGGAGACGACCCAACTCCACCCCAAGAATCTGGCTTATAAGTGGAGCGCGCAGCAGGTGGTAGAGCACCTGGTGCTGGGCTATCGGCGGACCTCGAGTGCTCTGGAAACCCGGCTGAACAAAGGACGGCTTTCCCGCAACCGAAAGCGCACCTATCTACAATGGTCGCTGCAATTGATGATTCTCAGCTTCGGGAAGCTCCCCCGGGGGGTGCCGGCGCTGGATGAGACAGTGCCCGTGCCGGGCCGTTTTGCCGCGACGGACGGGCGGCAGCTGGGGGAGCTGATACGCCAGGAAATCGAAATCATGGACAGCTTGTTCGATGCCTGCCGGCGCAAGTTTGGCATGGAGCGGGTGGCGGTTCATCCCTTTCTCGGACCGCTGCGCGTGGACCAGTGGCGGCGCTTCACCGTGGTCCATGGACTGCACCACCTCACGCAACTGCGGTCTGTGATCGAGCAGGTTGCTCCAATGCCGGTTCCCGTCAGGGCAGCCAGCCCCACACTAGTGGAAAAACTGCAAATACCAGCCCAGCGTCCACTCGCCTAGAAAAATGCTGTACAGCCCGGCTAGGCTAAGCATGGTCCCGAAGGGAACCGGCAACTGCCCCGGTGCGGTGCCCGGATTTCCTGTACGCAGGCCTAAGCTACGGCCGCGTGTGCGGCTTTCATCGAGGAAAGCCGCATGGAGTGGATCATCGCCACCAAACTTCACAGGAAATCCGGGGGTATCGCCTTTGCGATGCAACAGGATGGTTACCAGCCCATAGAGCGCTCCCGCCACCACCGCGAGAAACACCACCAAGCCGGTTTGCCGCGGACCCAGCCACGCCGCCAGCATGGCCAGCAACTTCACGTCGCCAAGCCCCATCCCGGTGCGCCGCCGCACCAGCCAGTAAGCTCCGGCGATCAACAGCAATGCTGCCGCCGCCACGGCCGCAGCCACCAGGGACCACCCCGCCGCCCGAATAGCAGTCCCCCAGGCCCAACCAGCGCCCTCCAGGCCGGGACGCAAAGCAGCGAACACCACCCCTGCCAACAGCCCCGGCAGGGTGAACAGGTCAGGCAGGAGAAGGGTCTCGGCGTCCATCACCGCCAGGCCGAGCAGCAGGAAGCAGAGCAGCGCCCAACTTCCCGCCAGCAAGCCGGGGAAAAGTGCAGGCAGCACATGACAAAGAGAATGCAAGTAGCTAGTTCAATGACTGGATAGCGCCAGGCGATGCGGCTTCCGCAGGCCCGGCACGCGGCCCCCAGCATCAGGTAGCTCAGAACGGGAATATTGTCCCGGTTGGCGATCGGCTGGTTGCACTGGCGGCAGTGCGACCGCGGCCACACCACCGATTCGCCGGCGGGCAGCCGGAGGATGCAGACATTGAGGAAACTGCCCAGCAGCAAGCCGCACAATCCGAAAAAGATACAAGGAATCATGGCTAGTTTTAGGGAAAGCATGTGCCCAGCCAGACCACAGTAACAGGAGCAAAGCAATCCTCAAGCGCATCGTTTACATTGTTGGAATGAGCCCTGAGCGCGACCCGGCCGCCGATTCGGCTGCACTTTTCGCCGAAGCCGTGAGCATCATGGCCCGCCTGCGCGGTCCCGATGGCTGCCCCTGGGATCGTGAGCAGAGCTTCGACACCATCCGAAAATATACCCTTGAGGAAACCTACGAGGTCTTCGATGCCATCGAACGCCGGCATTGGAGCGATCTGTGCGAGGAGCTGGGGGACCTTTTGCTGCAGGTGCTCTTTTATGCCCAGATGGCGAGCGAGCCCGGCTACTTTACCATCGCGGATGTGATCGCCGGCCTGAACCGCAAGCTGATCCGCCGCCACCCTCACGTGTTTGGAGATGAGGCCTCGGTGGCCGCCGGCAACGCGGTCGAGTCCGCGCTGGAGACCACGGGAATCGACGCCCCCCAGGTGCTTCGCAACTGGGAAGCCATCAAGCGGGCAGAGAAGGCGGAGCTGCAATCGTCCGCGCTCGATAGCATTCCGCGCTCTCTCCCCTCGCTGCTGGAAGCCGCCAAGCTGGGCAGCCGTGCGCACAAAAGCGGTTTCGACTGGCCGGATATCGAAGGCATCTTCAGCAAGCTGGAAGAAGAGACGGAGGAGTTGCGCCAGGCGATCGAGCATCGGTCCACATCGCCTCCGGGCGCTCAGGACGCCGTTGTTTCCGAAGTGGGCGACATGCTTTTCACCATGGTCAACCTGGCCCGGCGGCTCAACGTGGAACCGGAGTTTGCCCTGCGCCACACCAACGCGAAATTTCGCCGCCGCTTTGCGGCGATGGAGGCCGCGTCTCCGCAGCCCCTGGAAGCATTGTCTGCCGCCGAGCTGGAGTCGCTCTGGAGCCAGGCCAAACTGGAAGAAAGCCCAGCAGCCTCGCCTTCCCGATGAATCTGCCCCCCAGCCCCATCTTGATCCGGCCGTGCCATGGATTTGAGGAGCTGGCCGCCTGTGTGCAGTTGCAGATCGAAGTGTGGGGGTATGGAGACCGGGATGTGGTTCCGCGCCGCGTCTTCATTGTTGGTCAAAAGATCGGCGGGCAGGTGATCGGCGCCTTCGATACCGCGCTGCCCGGTACCAGCCCGGAGGGCGATGCCGACAGTCTGGTAGGGTTTGCCATGGCTTTGCCTGGCATCTCCAGGGGCCGTCCTTATCTGCACTCCCACATGCTGGCCGTCAACCCCGATTACCGCAACCAGGGCATCGGGCGGCGGCTTAAACTTTTCCAGCGGGAAGAAGCTGTGAGCCGCGGGATCGGCCGCATGGAGTGGACCTTCGACCCACTGGAAATCAAGAACAGCTTTCTCAATATTGCCAAGCTGGGGGCGGTGGTTCGTCGCTACGCTGCCAATTTTTATGGTGTAACATCGTCTCGACTGCACGGCCAGGTTCCTACCGATCGACTCTACGCGGAATGGTGGTTGGAAAGTGATTGGGTTTGTTCCGCCCTGGGCGGCAAGCCGGTCGCTTTTCCCGCGATAGAGCAGGAAATTTCAGTACCGCATCAGATCGCTCATTGGAGGCACTCGCCGTTGGATCAGGAGCGTGTTCTTGACATCCAGAGCAGGAATCGCGAGCATCTTGAGCAGGCCTTCGCGCGCCAGCTAACGGTGATTGGTTTTAGGATCGATACAGAGGGCAACGGAATCTTCCAACTAGGGCGCTGGCAGGAACCGTGATTTCCTGTTGCGCAGCTCTAGACATATCTACCTATGTTCGACAGTGCAACCGGGCCTCGACAGGAAATACGGCAACCTTAATTTCCTCACATTCACTCCAACCGGTATCGGACAGGTTTTCATGAAAATTGAATCGATTGTCCTGCGTGAACTCAGCATGACCCTAGTTCACCCGTTCGCCACCAGCTTCGGCGAAACCAGAGAGCGCCGCGTGCTGCTGGCGGAAGTCCGCGCAGATGGACTCTCCGGCTGGGGCGAATGTACCACCGGTGAGCATCCCTATTTCAGCGAAGAGTCTACGGATACAGCCTGGGTTACGATTCTGCAGGAGCTTGGGCCGCTGCTTGCGGCCGCCGAAGACCAGAGCGGGGGCAAGTGTCCTGAGATCTTTCGCCGTGTTCGCGGCCACCGCATGGCCAAGGCTGCGCTCGAAAATGCGCTATGGGACCTGGAAGCGCAGATGCGCCGCATACCCTTGTACGAGCTTCTGGGGGGGACCCGGGAGACCATTGCCTGTGGAGTCTCCATCGGCATTCAGCCGTCGCTCGAGAAGCTGATGGATAAGGTGGGCACGGCGCTCTCCCAGGGTTATCAACGAATCAAGCTGAAGTGCAAGCCGGGCTGGGATGTGCAGATGTTCGAAGCGGTGCGCAAGCGCTGGCCGGAGATTCTTTTGAGCTGCGATGCCAACTCCGCCTACCGGCTGCGGGATGCCGACCACCTGGTCAGCTTCGATCAATTCAATCTGCTCATGATCGAGCAGCCATTGTGGGCCGACGACTTCTACTTCCATGCCATGTTGCAGCAACGTCTGGACACCGCCATCTGCCTGGATGAATCCATTCGCAACCGCCGCGATGCCCTGGCCGCGATCGAGATGGAGTCCTGCCGCATCATCAATATAAAGCTGGGACGGGTGGGAGGCTTCAGCGAAGCCATCGCCATCCATAATGCGACCCTGGAACGCGGGATACCTGTCTGGTGTGGCGGCATGCTGGAAAGTGGAGTGGGCCGCTCCCACAACATCGCGGTGTCTACCCTGGAGAACTATTCGCTGCCGGGAGATGTCTCCGCCTCCAGCCGCTACTGGACCGAAGACATCATCGAGCCTGAGGTCACGGTTTCTCCTGCCGGCGAGATTCGCGTGCCCAACACTCCGGGTCGAGGCTTTGAGGTACGCACCGATCTGGTCGAACGGTTGACCGTCCGCAAGGAAGAAATCAAGGCCCTGGCGCTGGTTTCCTAATCCGCCGCCGCGCGCATCGTCAGGACGCTTCCGGCATCCAACGGAATGAGCATTGGAGACGAGATGACTCCCCAGGAAGAAGCGATGTTGAACGACCTTATCGGTCGTGTTGAGCAAACCCAACTGACAGAAAAGGATCCTGAGGCGGAGCAACTGCTGTTGCAGAGCCTTGGCCGTAATCCAAACGCCCTCTATATCTTGGCGCAGACTGTGTTAGTGCAGAAGTATGCCCTGGAGCAGGCCACGGCGCAGATCAACCAGATGCGGCAGCAGCAGTCGCAGGCGCTGCAGCAGCCCGCCCACACCACCAGCTTTCTGGGCAGCCTGTTGGGGCACCGGGACCCGGCTCCGCCGCCGCCCCCGCCCCTGGCTCCGCCGCCCCCGCCGGGTTACGGGGCACCCCCTGCGCAGCCCTATGCCCAGCCTTGGTCGCCCGCCCCCACCTATGGGGCTCCTCCGCCGCCTCCTCCCGGAGGAGGCTCGAGCTTCCTGCGCACCGCCGCTACGACTGCCGCCGGCGTTGCCGCGGGAGCCCTGGCATTCCAGGGGGTGGAGTCCCTGTTGCACGGCTTTGGTCATCCCGCCGGATTCGGCGGAGGCGGATACTTTGGCGGAGGCGCGCCCGAGGAGATTATCACCAACAATTATTACGATGACCCCGGACGGGGATTGGGCGAAGGGCGCAGCGAGCACGTCGACAACAGCGGCTTCGGGGATAGCAGCAGCGACGCCGCCAACCTGCAGCAGGCAAGTGACGACCTGAGGGATGACGGAAGCGATCAGGACGATTTGAGTGTGGATGACACTTCGTACGACGACTCGTCCTACGATGACGATTCATCGAGCAGCGGGGACGACCTGGCTTAGGGCAAAACACTCGCTCTGAAGGGCGCGGTTAAAGAGAGTGCGGTTTCTTGTGTCCTATTTAGCCGCTACCTGGGACGTGCCAGCACTCTTCTGCAGCAGGCGGATCGCTTCCTGGTAGCCGAGCTCCTGCGGTTGCACTTTGAAATCGCTGAAATCTTCCGTGGTCGAGTAGTCCACACTCTTCATCATCAGCAGTTTGCCCTGCAGCCGCAGCTTCATGTGGGTGGTCTCCCAGTGATTCAAGCCGACATCGGCATTTTGCACCAGGATGCTGCCGCCCTTGTACAGCCTGCCCAGCACACCCCAGCCGAAGTTCACATCGGAGATAAGGTGGGCATCGATCTTGGCCAGCCGCAGTTGCGCCTGGTCCACCCAAAGCTCGCCTACCATGCCGTGGTAAACCTCCCCTTCCCGGTCCGGCGGCACAAAGGCGGGATTCGGCCGGAATTTTAGCCGATAACAGGGTCCATTCGGCCCCTCCACCATGCCGTCAGAGGTAAAGAGAAAGGCGTCCGGCAGCATGCGCACCATCTCGTCGCCCCGGGCGCTGTCTTCCTGCTCCTTTTTATGGCGGTGTTCCTGCACCTCGGGGTGTTCCAGCAGGTGGTTCAGGCGGTCGATCTCGGCCTGCTCCTCCTCGGGAGGTAGCGGCTTGCCGTCCCTTGCGAGCAGCCGGGCAACGTCGCCGTCTTTGGTCTCGAAGATCTCCTTTACCGTGCTGCCCTTGGGATCCACCTTGTGCTGCAGGTAGCTGAAGGAACGGCCGGGACTCTTGGCATGGAGCTCGTTCCAGCTGGCGTCGCGGACGATTTTTTGCGGGTCGACCGCCGGATTCCCGCTTTGGGAAGCATCCTGGCCATGCGCGGTCCCCGCAGCCAGCAGCCTGGCCGCAGCCAGCAGCAGGGCTGCGCCTACCATCCACGTCCCGACGGGACAGGGAAATGACTGGCAGTGAAGCAGAAATCGCGTAGTCCTCATATCCAACTCCCCACGGGCAGCCGATGTTACCTTAGTGAGATGCAAGGCAATATCTTCCAGTTTACATCTGTGGGCCTTGCTCCCGTTCTAACCCGTTTTGCCGGTTGCGGTTGCCTTTGCTCCTTGCGTATAGTTCGGGCAGAGAAGCTTCTGCAACCGCAGGGAGGCACCAGATGAATGCAGGAGATAGTGCCGTCGCCATTATTGGCAAGTCCGTCCAGATCCGCGGTGAGGTAAATGGAAGCGAAGACCTGGTAGTGGATGGCCATGTGGAGGGCACCATAACCCTGGTCGAAAGTCGCCTCACGATCGGCCCCAATGCGCATGTGGCGGCGAACGTATCGGCGAAGGATGTGATCCTGCTGGGCCAGCTGAGCGGCAACGTTACAGCGACCGGCAAGGTGGAATTACGTGATGGCTGCGATTTAGTCGGGGACATCTCCGCCGCACGCCTATCGATTGAGGAGAGCGCTGTCTTTCGTGGCAAGGTAGAACCAATACAGGGCGAAAAAGCAGCGGGCGTTGCCCCGGCGAAGGGCGCCGAAATTCCGGTGGCAACCTCTCCAGCCAAATACTAACGAACGCTGGAGGGCTCCGCTATGATGAATATATTCCCCGCAGGCAGCACGGGTTTGCGTTCCAAAACTGACGATGTGATGCGCAACATATTTGGCAGGCCACAGCAAGATTCTCAGGCGTCTTCGAGTCCCACGGTCCTTACCGGTCCGAGGGTGCCGAGACACTCCAGCGCCTGGAAGGATTTGCTCAAGTTTCTCAAGTCTGAGCAGGGATTGCGCATTTTGGATATCGGGCCCACCTCTCCCACCAACATCAACTTCCTCACCACCCTGGGCCATGGGGTCTACATGGCGGATGTGGTGAACGAGTCGTTGCACGGCAACTGGATGGGTGCTCCGGATGAGAACGGTGTAACCCATTTCGACGTGGAAGGCTTCCTCGACAACAACCTCGATTTTGCGGGCAGGGAATTCGACGTCATTTTGCTCTGGACCACGCTGGACTACGTGCCCCAGGACCTGGTGGGTCCTATGATCAAGCGCCTTCGCTCCTGCTTGCGTCCCGGCGGCCGCGTGCTCACCTTCTTCCACACCAAGAACACTGGACCCGATACCAGCTTCTGCCGTTATCACGTGACCGATACCGACAGCATTGAGGCTCAGGAAACTACCGGCTACGCGGTGCAGCGGGTCTATACCAATCGGACCATCGAAAAACTCTTCGAGACCTACGCCAACACCAAGTTTTTCCTGGCCAAAGACAACCTTTACGAAGTGATCATCACTCGCTAGATCCGTGCCCCAACTTCCAAAGTAATTGACGCAAGACGCCGATCCATCTACGGCCATCGGACTGATTCAGTTTCATGCGCCGTACCATGCGCCGGACTTCGGTGCGTTCCGCGCTGGCTGGCCGGCGCTTGGCGTATCCGATCGACGCCAGCACTTCTGCCAGCAGCTCGGTAATTCGTTCCAGATCTTCGGCGCCCGCCATGGGCTGCGCTTCGTTCAGGGGCGGGCCGTTTGCTTGCCGTATCAGTTCGTAGAGACACACGGCGGCTGCCTGCCCCAGATTCATGGAAGCATGGCGTAGCCCAGGACTCGGGTGCATGGGGATGGTGATGAGCCAATGGCAGTGGCTAAGGGCGTCGTTGCTCAGGCCGGTCTTTTCCGATCCGAAGAGTAAGGCTACCCGCGCCGACGCCAGGGTAGAGCACAGCAGGTTGCCGCCTTCCGCCAACGTATACAGCGGATGCTGTTGTTTGCGTTCCCCTACGGCGGTTGTACCCACGACCAGGCTGCAGTCGGCCACCGCCTCCGCGACGCCGGCGAACTGCTTTGCCTCAGCGAGGATGGTGGACGCATCTACGGCCGACCGGGCTGTTTCAATAGCCACGGAGTAGTCGTTCACCAGCCGCAGATCGCTGAAGCCAAAGCCATGCATGGCGCGCGCGACGGCGCCGATATTGTTGGGGTTGCGAGCTCGCACCAACACCACGCAAACCCGCGCCCGCTCCTCTTCGCTCAGCATCGTTTTATCTTAGGAGGTTGAGGAATGTTGCGTGCCCCCACGGTTCTGCTCTGAGCTCTTCTCCGGCCAGGCCGACGGGTCCCCCCTACGCTCGTTTTTTGCGAGATGTGGGATACCAGACATACACCGACGGGTTTTCAGCCCATTCGGCAAAGCACGTGGAGGTTCGTGGTATCCCACATCTCGCAAAAAACGAGCGAGATATGGGGCACCCGTCGGTCCGTAGAGGGGATAAAAACAACGGAGATAGATGTCACAGAGGCAATCCTTTGTCCTGCGCGGAAAAATCACGGCCGCTTCGCTCCGGACCAAATCCGAAGATCAGTAACAGAGCAACGATCACACACAACTCAAAGGTGGTGAGCGCCCATCGGTATCCGAGATGCCTGCGCAGGGTAAATTCGATGACCACCGCCGGCGCCCCGCAGAGGACACCAAGCTGATAGACCACGCCGGGAAACAAGCTGCGCACACTGCTGGGAGAAAGCTCGTTCAAATGCGCAGGAATCACGCCAAAAGCGCCCTGCACTCCGAATTGCATCATGCAAGATCCAATGGCGAGCATGACAATCGTCGAGCCGAAGGCCCATAGCGGGATGGAGACCGCAGAGATAGTCAAAGCGAGCATGACCGAGTAGCGCCTCCCCAGCCGGTCGGAGTAATGGCCGATCACCAGCGCGCCGGCGATGGCGCCGATGTTGTAGAGGATCGCCAGGTTGGAGACGATGGCATTGGAAAAGCCATGAACTGTCTTCAGAAAATCGGGATACAGGTCCTGCGTGCCATGAGAGAGGCAGGTGATGGCGGTCATCATCATCACCAAGTAGACAAAGTCCTTTTTGTGGTGCCAGAGGATCCGGGCCAGCTCACCGAAACTGGCCAGGCGATTTTTATGCCAGGAGGAGGACTCGGGGGAAAGCAGGGTAAGAACGGCGATGAGCGCCGCGAGCACCAGGCCACAAAGAAACATCCACCTCCACCCGAAGCGTGGCTCGATGGTGCGCAGAGCCACGGCGGCTAGCAGGTATCCCAGGGAATAACCCGCCTGCATGATCCCGGAGAAGAGTCCGCGCCATCGCCTGGGTGAGCTCTCCATGACCAGAGAGGCGCCGATGCCCCAATATCCGCCCATGCCAATCCCGTAGAGAGCACGCAACACGACAAATACCGCGTAGCTCGGTGCAAAGGGAGTCAGCGCGGTGATGATGGAGAAGTAGAGGACGCACGCAACCAGCGGGCGGCGGCGGCCATACCGGTCGGCCAGGGAACCCAGCACCACCGCCCCGACCGGACGCATCGCCAGGGTGATGGTGATAGTCCAGACGATGTCGCCTTTAGGTACGTGAAAGTTGTTGGCAAGAACATCCACCAGGAAGACGAGCACGAAAAAGTCGAACGCGTCGAGGATCCAACCGAGGATTCCGGAAGAGACGGCAAAACCCCATCGTGGCGAGACGACCTCGGCGGTGGTGCTGGGCGCGTCCGCCAAGGACCGGGACTGCTTCATCCATTTCATCTGTAGTGTTTGCTCCTCAGAGTCTCGGCAGGGTAAGACCGCCATCCAGGACCAGAACCGCACCAGTAGCGTAGGGAAGTTCCCCCCGCGCCAGCATACTGACGGCTATCCCGATGTCCTTCGGGGTTCCCCATCGCTTTTCCAGCAGAATACCGCCTTCGATCAGCGCGTCGTACTTGCCCTTGACCCCCTCCGTCATGTCGGTTTCGATAATGCCCGGACGCACTTCGTATACTCCGATGCCGTACTCTGCCAACCGCACGGCCCACAGCTTGGTAGCCATGGCGATGCCTGCCTTGGAGATGCAATAGTCACCCCGGTTCACGCTGGCAACCGTGGCGGACACAGAACCGATATTGATGATCGAACGCTGCGCTGAGGGATCCTTCGCGCGTTGCCGGATCATCCAGGCGGCTACGCTCTGGGTGAGAAAATAAGGCCCGCGCAGATTGGTCGAGATCAGCTCGTTGAAGCTCTCCTCACCGGCCTCGAGCAGATCGGCCCGGATGCGGGGCGCGATGCCCGCATTATTCACCAGAACATCCAGCCTGCCCAGTTGATCGCCGACCTCAGCAAGCAGCCACAGCCGGTCAGCTGCCGACGAAACATCCGCCTTCACGTAGATGGAGCGTTGGCTGTGCTTCCGAATTTCGTCCAGCACCGGCTGCACTTGTTCGGCGGTGCGCCTGCCGGAGATGGCCAGGGTGAACCCGGCTTCCGCCAGTTGGAGCGCTATGCCCAGGCCTATACCGCGGGTCCCGCCCGTCACCAGCGCTACTTTTTCCTGCTGCTGCATCCATCCGCTCCGAAAAAGGTGTAGTAACGGGAATTCGCAATTCTTGTGATCAGCAGGCAAAGCTCCAGCAGATGGTAGTCGCCCCACATGCTGGATTCGCCGCAGGGGACCTTGGCTCCAGGAGGGATATAGTCCCACCCGTTGGGATGGTGGTAGATACTTTGTAACAGCAGCCCTTCGTGGTCTGCCTGGGTCGAGAGATAGGGTTCCTGCAGCAATCGCGCAGCGACGGTGAGGCCGGCCCGGGTGTAGATTTCGTTCCCCAGCAAGTGCCCCAGGCGAAGCAATGCCTGCGCGGCGATGGCGCTGGCCGAGGCATCGACTGGCTCGTAGTCGTTAAAGGGATCGGCCGCTTTGGCCTGCCAATCGCCCAGCCGGTGCAACTGGGGCGCTCCGGTATCCCAGTAGCAGATGCCGTCGAGAGCGGTCGCCTGCTGCATGTAGAAATCGCATCCAGCGCGCGCTGCTCGCTCCATCCAGCGCAAGGTCTCCTGCTTGGCGGGAAGCTCGGCATCGGGGACGAACTGGATAAACTCCATCAGCTCGGCAAAACCGAGCATGCCCCAGGCGAGTCCCCGCGTCCAGGTAGTGAACGCCGAATAGCCCTGCTGGGTCGAGGGGCAGCGGAAGACGCCGCTCGCCGGATTGAAGACAGCCTCATGTACCGTTCGGCCGCGCAGCTCCGGCCGATCGTATTGGTCGCGTCCCTCGCCGTAGTAGAGGTTGAAGCGGGCCGAGGTTTTTGCGTGGGTCAAGGCCCGGTCGAGAAGGTTGATGCGCGTGTCCTGTTCCCCTTGCATTGTGTGTCCCAGCAGGTGCGCGACACAGCAGATGCGCAGGGTGCGAATGGTGTCGATAAACAGCGAATGGCTGCCATTAAAGGAGTAGATGTAGCCCAAGCCGTCCTTGAGGCTGGTCCAGCGCGCTGCCTGCACGGCTCCACTCACCTTCAACGCCAGCTCATAAAAGTGGAGCTCCCATTCGTCGCTGGGAATACGGCCCTCGAGCATCAGGCGTCGCAGGTTGCCATAGGTAGAGATATTGTTGAAGCCGTGATCGTGCACCCCGGCATGGGTCAGGTGCTCCGCCATGTCGGCGACCACGTGCCGCCGGGCCACGGTGAGCTGGTCTTCATCGCCGGTCAGGTCGAAGCACAGCAGGGCATTGCCGTATTGAAATCCCTGGGTCCACTGGGTCCAGCTGCGGGCGGTATAGCGGCCGGCAACGGTGATGACCGGTGCGCCATCGCTGGCCTTCCACCGCCGGTCAAGGCGCAGTGTCTTCTCTGTCGCAAGTTCCAGTGCACGTTCCACAGCCGGCACAAGATCCCTTGCGCTCAAGGTTTGATTGGATTGCACTCGATCTCCTTTGGGTTGGGTGTCGGAAAGCGTGCGGTGGTAGCCGTAAATATAGGAGGTGCCGCCGGGCGGAACCGGTCAAGGGAAGCTGGCGGCCGACCTCATATCGGGGAGAAATTTGAGCGCAACAAAGGCGAATGTCCTCCGCCTTGTAGACCAAGCTTTTCGATCACTCGATCATGGGATATGGTTTCGCCGGTCATGGTCCAGCGTTAGCCTAGGGTAGGCCGGAAGGCAAGTCAACGAATTGCTTTCAAATTGTCCCGCGGGGAGGAGAAGAGAACAGCAGGTCCCCACGGTCGGGATTTGAAGGGGACGGGTTTCAGCCCTCTGTTGGAGGAGCAAAACATTGCGGCTTTACAGGCTGCGGAAAAACTCACTGGACGAAGGGCACCGCTTTTTTGATCGGATGTTCATGGGCCGCCGCCCACCCCAGTGCCAAAACCGGCGGGTGGCGAGTTACACCGGCAACCAAAGCTTTGGGTGGCCCATTTGCCCCGATTTCCTGCGGAGGCTTGTGACGTTGATACACTCCATGCGCCTTTCCTTAATGAAAGGCGCACACGCGGACCTCTCTAGCACAGCGTGGCAGGAAATCGGGGTCAAGCCTTTTGTTGGCTTGAGTGGGCTATGATGCTCCTTAACCCTTTTGCCCATAGCGGTTAGGGACCTGTCGTTCTGTCGGCTGGAACGCGATTGGCTTTGTATCAGGACCGGGCTTTTAGCCACTGAGTGAAAGTTTGTGGCCAGCGAGGGAGACCCCTCAGCGGCTAAAGCCGAGTTTGTTTCAAAGCCCTTACGTACGGCCTAAAGGCCGTACCCTTCAGAAAAACGAGTTTTTTCCGCAGCCTTCATGCGGCGGACCTGCAGTCGCTCCTTGCCTTACACCGGCCACTTCCACTCGCGGATCTCTTTCTGATCGATCCCGTTTTCATGCGCGTAGTTGACTGCCTGAATAATCTGCCCCCTCAGCCAATCCACGGTATGGGCTCCCTTTTCCGCCAGCTTGGGCACGCGCTCAATCACATCGATCGCCAGGTTGAAGCGATCCACCTGGTTCAATATCGCCAGTTCCAGCGGAGTGTTGATATTGCCCTTCTCCTTATACCCACGCACATGGAAGTTCGCGTGATTGGTTCGCCGGTAGGTCAGTTTATGGATCAACGAGGCATACGCGTGGAAGTTGAAGATCACCGGCTTGCTCTTGGTAAACAGCCCGTCGAACTCACGATCGGTCATACCGTGGGGATGCTCGCTGTCCGGCATCAGGCGGAAGAGATCGACCACGTTGATGAAGCGGACCTTCAACCCGGTGCAGTGCTCGCGCAGGATGGCCACTGCCGCCAGGGCTTCGGACGTCGGTATGTCCCCCGCGCAGGCAATGACCGCATCCGGCTCTTCGCCGGCGTCGGTGCTTGCCCAATCCCAGATACCGATCCCTTTGGTGCAGTGCTCGACCGCATCTTTCATGTTCAGATATTGCAGATGCGGCGCCTTATCGGCGACGATCACGTTGACATAGTTGACGCTGCGCAGGCAATGGTCGGCCACGCTGAGTAGGCAATTGGCATCCGGCGGAAGATAAATGCGCGTCACCTCCGGGCTCTTGTTGGTCACCACATCCAGAAACCCCGGATCCTGATGGGTGAAGCCGTTGTGATCCTGCCGCCAAACCAGCGATGTGATCAGCAGATTGATAGAAGAGATGGGAGCCCGCCACCGGGTCTCCAGCTTGCTCTTTTCCAGCCACTTGGAGTGCTGGTTGAACATGGAATCGATGATGTGCACGAAGGCCTCATAGGTAGAAAAGAAGCCGTGCCGCCCGGTCAGCACGTAGCCCTCGAACCAGCCCTCGAGGGTGTGTTCGCTCAGCATCTCCATCACCCGTCCATCATTGGCCAGAAAGCCGCCATCTTTATCCTCGGGCAGCATCTCTTCCATCCACGTCTTGCCGCTGGCTTCGTAGATGGCCTGCAACTTGTTGGAGGCGGTTTCGTCCGGCCCAAAGACGCGGAAGCTGGTCATGTTGCGCCGCATCACGTCGCGCAAGAAGTGCGCCATCACGTCGGTCGGTGAGACCTCCAATTGTCCCGGTTTGTCCACTTTGACCGCATAGTCGCGAAAGTCAGGCATCTCCAGCGGCCGGCGCAGTAAGCCGCCATTGGCATGCGGGTTGGCGGTGATGCGTCGTGTCCCCACAGGCGCCATCTCCCGCAACTCCTCAATCAACCGTCCCGACTCGTCAAACAGCTCCTCCGGCCGATAGCTGCGTAACCAGGCTTCCACTTGCGCCAGGCTTTTGGGGTTGGTCTGCGGATCGAGGATAGGAATCTGGTGCGCCCGCCAGAAGCCTTCGACCTTATGCCCATCCACTTCTTTGGGCCCCGTCCAGCCCTTGGGGGTGCGCAGAATGATCATCGGCCACTTCGGCCGCTCGACCGTCTGTCCGGCTGGCGCCGAGCGCGCCTTTTCCTGAATAGCGCGGATGTCGAGCACGCAGCCTTCCAGTACCTCGGCCATCTTGGCGTGCATCTTTTCCGGGTCATCGCCTTCCACCACATGCGGCGTCCACCCCAGGCCCTTGATGAGCATATCCAGCTCCTCGGGCGGTATACGCGCGAGAATGGTGGGGTTCGCGATCTTGTACCCGTTCAAATGGAGGATGGGCAGCACGGCTCCATCGCGCACCGGGTCAAGAAATTTGTTGGAGTGCCAGCTGGTGGCCAGCGGTCCGGTTTCCGATTCCCCATCGCCCACGGCCACGGTCACAATCAGATCGGGATTGTCGAACGCCGCCCCGAACCCGTGGGAGATGCTGTATCCCAGTTCACCGCCCTCGTGAATCGAGCCTGGAGTTTCAGGGGTGCAATGGCTGCCGATTCCCCCTGGGAAGGAGAATTGCTTGAGAAATTTTTGCAGCCCTTCCACATCCTGGCTCTTGTCCGGGTAGACCTCCGAGTACACCCCTTCGAGGTAACAATTGGAGAGGGTGGCCGGCGCTCCGTGCCCAGGACCAGAAACGTAGATCACATCCAGGTCATATTTCTTGATCAGACGGTTCAAATGCACCCAGATGAAGCTCTGGCCCGGGTCCGATCCCCAGTGGCCAAGCAGCCGGTTCTTGATGTGTTCGGGCTTGAGCGGCTCGCGCAAGAGGGGGTTGTGGCATAGATACAGCATGCCGGCGGAGAGATAGTTGCAGGCACGCCAGTAGGCATTCGTTTTCCTGATCTCATCGGCGGTCAGCGGCTCGAATTGGGCCGCCGGGGAAAGGGTCTCGACGTTGCTCATGATTCCTCCTGTAATTCCATCTGGCCCACATGCACTGCGATCATGCGATCTTCCTGGGCGGTAACCACCCAGACCACGACCTGAGAATCCGCGCTGCTCACCCGCCGTAGCTCATCGCCGCCGGCCTCATTGGCCGCTCGATCGAGCACTACGCCGCAGGTTTCGAGCCCACTCAAAATCTCCGCCCGGGATTTAACATCGTGCTCCCCGATGCCTCCGGTAAAGACCACGGCATCCAGGCCGCCCAGGAGCCACGCGAAGGCGCCGATCGCTTTGCGCACACTGCGGGTAAAAACCTGGAGCGCCAGGCCGGCCTCGGCACTCCCGGCCTCTGCTGCCTTACGTACTGCCCTCATATCGTTGGGCTGACCGGAGAGCGCCACCATCCCTGCCTGGTGATTCAGTATCGTCTCCACCGTGCTCAGCGCCGCCTTGCGGTCACCTTCCGCCTGGCGCAACAGATATAGGACCAGTCCGGGATCGAGATCTCCTGGCCGGGTGCCCATCACCACCCCGCCGGTCGGCGTCAATCCCATGGTGGTATCGACGGATTGCCCATCGACCAAGGCCGTCACGCTGCAGCCGCTTCCCAGGTGCGCGATCACCATGCGTTGGGGAAAACTGGCTTGTGTTTTGTCTGATGCAGAACGGAGGTCGCCTACGACTCCCTCACAAGAAAGTCCATGGAAGCCATATCGGCGCACTCCCTGCTCGCGATACTTCACAGGTATGGCGTAGGTGGACGCCTGCGCCGGCATGGTCTGGTGAAACACCGTGTCGAAGCACGCGTAGTGCCGCGCGCGGGGAAATCGCTTCATCATGTCTCGGATCAGGGTGATTGCCTGGGGATCGTGCAAGGGGGCAAAGACCACCGCCTGCTCGAGGTCCTGGAGCACCTTGTCCGTGATCCTCTGGTGCCGGTCGAGGCGTGCTCCGGGATGGACCACGCGGTAGCCCACCGCATCGATTGCCGGCATTCCCGGCCTGCACACCGCATCCTCTAATAGATTGACCGGGTCGGTCGCCCGATCGGATGCGGCGGGGGCGCTCAACGGCCGCCCGTCGGCATCACGCAAGGCAAACTCCAGCCTTGCACTACCGATCCCGCTGATCTCGCCGGTGGAGAGGGTGAGAGGCCAGGTTGGCCTGCCAGCCGTGCCTGAATCGTGGCTAGCGTCGAATACGGAAAACTTGATCGACGAAGAGCCGCTATTGATGACCAGTATGTGCACACCACCATCCTGCCGGCCAAGCCGATATATCCACGCTACACCCGCCGCGTCTCTCGCAGATGAATTCCACCTGCATGCTTACTTCATAGAGTCGCGGAGATGGAGAAAAGAGTCATCAGTATGGGTTAGGCGGATGAGTCCCTGGCGGGGATACTCGATTTCCAGCGTGGCATAGACGGTGAGCGTGACTGTGAAGGCAAACGCGACGGTATAGAGCCAGCTTCGCTTGGTTGCAGTCATGCCGTAACCAGCCAGGAAGGCTGAGCCCCCGCTAAGAGTGAATAGAAGAAGGAAGATCACCGCGGGCGGGTGCATGTTGAACGAGTTCTCCCGGGTGCCGGTGATATCGATCATGGTATTCAGAGCCGGGAGCAGCAGCTTGGTAGCGTCAGGGTTCGCCCCGGGCGCAGTAGCGGCAGCCAGGGACTTCTGCCAGATCTCCTCCTGCAGTTGTTCTGTTTCCGGGGATACCGCCAGCGAGACTCTGTCATACAAGTGGAGCCGCGAATCAAGGTAGTCGCGGAAGAGCTGGCGCAGCGGCGGCTGATCCTGGGGCGGCAGTAGGTCGAGCCGGAGATAGGCCGTTCCAATGTCGTTGCGCTCGTCCGACACCAGTTCGCGATGGGCATCGTAGCGCGCAACCGCCCCGGAGAAGGTGAAGGCCAGCAGCAGCCCGAAGAGCGCGAACACCGCGCCTTCGATGGCGTTGCTTTGCGGGGAAGTGGTTCGCCGGAGACGAAGCCCGTGTCCAAGCTGCTGCAGGGCGATCATGGCCGGAAGCAAATAGAAGGCGTCGAACGGCGTGAAGTCCATATGACTGCAGACGATAGCAGATGAACGACGGACTTCCGGCGCGGGAGAATGATAGTTTTCTACCGAAAAACTAGTAGTGGCCACCTGCCAATTGCGCACCATAAAGGATCAGCCAATCGCTGCTTTCCATCTATCTCCTTGCGCAAATCAGCGCGGGCGAAACGCGCCGGATATCACATCGGATGCCGATGCCCTGTCCCCTCCCAACATTCTCTTGACTAAAGTTTTTTCAGCGTGATAGGTTGGCCGCCGATATGAAACCAGCGTTGCACAATGCGAAGCGGAGGGGGTGGCAGACTGCTGCCTAGCCGGTTCGCCCACGCGCAACAAAGCGAAGTTAAAAGTTCAAACGGTGGCAAACGAACGACATTTTTGGAGGCGACACCAGATGTTCAAGCGCATTGGCATATTTCTGGGTTTTTCGTTGCTGGCAGCTTCCGCGCTGCTGGCGCAGACCAGCGGCACGATCGTAGGACATGTCGGCGACACGACGGGGGCGGTGGTTCCCGCGGCCACCATCACCCTGACCGACACGGCCACGAACACCACCCGCACCACCGTTTCGACCAGCGCCGGGGAATATACCTTCCCGGACGTTCCGCCAGGAGTCTATGACGTTGAAGCCACCCATCCGGGCTTCAAGGTCGCAGCCGCTCGGAACGTGCAACTGCAGGTGCAGCAATCGTTGACTCAGAACTTCACGCTCCAGGTCGGTGAGGTGACGCAAACGGTATCTGTGTCGGCCACAGCCACCCTTCTCCAGACGCAGAACTCCTCCCTTGGCACCGTGGTTCCTACTGAGACCCTCGCCCAGACGCCGGTGAACAATAGAAACTACCTGAACCTGACGGCGATCTCGGCAAACGCGAACGTCGTGTCACCGACCCAAGGCCAGGCCGGCGCGCGGGAAGGCGGCGCCCGCGCCAACGAGACCATCTCGGTGGGCGGCTCACGCATCATGTTCAACCACTACACGCTCGATGGCATCGACAATTCCGACCCCGACTTCAACAGCTATGTGGTCCAGCCCTCCATCGACGCCATCCAGGAAATGAAGGTGCAAACCGGCGTCTATCCCGCCCAATACGGGTATAACGCGACCCAAGTCAACGTAGTCACCAAGAGCGGCGGCAACAATTATCACGGCGCCGGGTTCTACTTCCTTCGCAACAACTACGCGGATGCTCTCGGGTATAACTATTTCTATCCCACTCCTCTACCCAAAGCGCTCCCCTATAAATATAACGACTACGGATTCGTGCTCACCGGACCGATCTCGATTCCCCACGTCTTCAACGGCAAGAACCGCTTCTTCTTTATGGTCAACGACGAATGGTATTCCCGAATCAGTCTCTCGAATACCGGGTACACCCTGCCGACGCAGGCCGTCCTGGGCGGCGATTTCGGCCAGTACACCACAACCGCAAACGGATCCGTCGTTCCCATCTACGATCCCGCCACCGGGAACTCCGATGGCACGGGCAGGACACAGTTCCCGAACAATGTCATTCCGTCGAGCCGCATCGATCCTACCTCACTGAAGTTCATCCAGTTGTTCTACGCCCCGGCTCAGAACAACCAATTCCAAAACAATTACACCTTCCTCACCAACGTAAGGGACAATCACGACGGCTTCAACGTGCGCGGCGATTACTACTTGTCATCGAAGCAGCAGCTCGGCTTCCGCTTCAGCAATGGCCTGGAAACGAACCCCACCGCCATATTCAAGACGGCGGGCGGGACAACCGGCAGCAATATCATCACCAGCTACTACCAGTACATGGGCTCCGACACCTGGACCATCTCTCCCACGGTCGTCAACGTGGCCACGTTTGGCTGGACTAATTTCTATAATTCTCTCGGACTGTTCTCGCAGGGCGTCAATGACGCCGTGTCCGCGGTCGGGATTCCCGGCCTTCAACCCGGGATTCCTGCAACCTGGGGTATTCCCTCGGTAAGCTTTTCGGGGGATATCTTCCAAGCGCTTGGCGACAGCACCGACGGTCCCTATGTGACCAAAGACCCCAATATCTCGATCAACGACAGCATCACCTGGGTCCATGGCAAGCATTCCCTTGACTTCGGTTTCACTTACGTTCGGCAGACCTTTAATGAGCTGGGCAACCAGTTTTCCCGCGGCGGATTCACCTTCCAGGCCAACGCCACCGCTGAGGCCAGCTCCCCTGGGAAACTGGTCAAGGGAACCGGCTCCGCGTTCGCCGACTTCCTGCTCGGCCAGCTTTACACTTCGGTGTATGCGGTGCAGATCGCGCAGGCCGATTACAAGCGCAACGCCGAGGCCGCCTACGTCGACGATAACTATAAGTTCTCGCCCAAACTCACCGTGTCAGCCGGCCTCCGCTATGAGCTGACTCCGCCCTGGCACGACATCCTGGGCAATGAGTTCATCGTGGATTTGCAAACCAACAACTCGCCCATTAGCCCCTTTGTCTCCGGGCCGGAGCCGCAGAGCCTGTGGCCCTTCTTTAGACGCGAGGGCACCTGCACTGACCCGTATCAGGGAGTTAACATCCGCTGGGTCAACTCCAGTCACGCCCCTGTCAATCCGGGGCCGGAGTGCGCCAACGGCAATTTCCCTAACTCGCTCATGCAGACCCAATACAACAACTTCGCGCCTCGCCTGGGCATTGCCTATACGCCGAGCAGTACTTGGGTCGTCCGCTCGGGCTATGGCTTGTATTACGACAATGACACCGCCAACGCCCGCTTCGATGTGGCCCGTAACCTGGCGGGGCGTGTCACGACCACCTCGGGGGGTGGGACTCCCGGCCTGAATACCATCAACTGGGACAACGCGGTGGCCGGCGGCTCCACTGCCAACATACCGCCGCCCTACACCTACGCCAATGCGTACAGGCACAAAACTACGTACAGCGAGGTCTGGCTGCTCGATGTCCAGAAGCAGCTCGGCCAGAATTGGCAGCTCCAGGCCGGATACCTGGGTTCGAAATCCGATCACCTCTATGGCTTTCGCAATGCCAATTATTCGGTTCCGTACGGGTTGCTCGGCGCCGCTGGGTACAATGCGGATGGTTCGCCTACGAGCATCACGCAGCGTACGCCCTACCCGAACAATGGCGTGATTCAGTTAGTGCACGACCTGGGCAACGCGAATTACAACGCCTTCACCCTCCAGGTGAACAAGCGCTTCAGCAGCGGCTTCAACCTGATCAGCTCCTACACCTATGCGAAATCGCTGGACGACACCAGCGGGATTCGCACCCAGTCGTCGGAGCTCTTCCCGCAGAACGACATGTGCCTCAGCTGCGAATACGGGCCTTCGGACTTCGATGTTAAGCATCGCGTGGTTGCATCGGTCATTTACTCCCTGCCCATCGGCCCAGGCATGCTGTACGCGCCTTCGTCGAAGATTGTGGATGCAGTGATCGGCGGCTGGCAACTCACCGTCCTCGGCACCCTCCAGACCGGCGTACCGTTCAACATGGGGTACAACGACAACAATGCGAGTACCAATACCATTTCCGGCGGCACACCGGCGACCCGGCCGAATTACGTCGCCGGACAGAGCTATTTCCAGTCCAACAAAACGGCCGGAAGCCACGGCCAATGGGTGAATCTCGCGGCCTTCCCGGAGCCGGCCCCGGGTTTCCTGGGAAGCACGAGTCGCAACATGTTATACGGCCCGGGCTACCAGCAATTCGATATGTCCATCGGCAAGAGTTTCAAGATGCCCTACAACGAACACCACCAGTTACAATTCCGGTTTGATGCGTTCAACGCCCTCAACCACACCAACTTCGGCAACCCGTCCAAATATGTGAATGGGTCCAACGCGGGCCTAATCACGGGCTCAAACGCACTTCCGGGAAGTGCAAATGGAGGTGGGCGGGAACTGGAGCTAGGCGCCAGGTACTCGTTCTAAGGCAGTTTCGCAATTACTATGGCGTCATAAAGATCGCGAGGGGTGGTTTTCCTTGGAAGAAAACCACAAAGAGGCCTATCGCTTGCCGGATTTCCTGCAGCGCGGTACTAGTTGAGAGAAGCGATGTGCGGCTTTCTTTGCGGAAAGCCGCATGCAGTTCGGTGGCCCCATAAAGATCCACAGGAAATCCGGCTTCGGTCTACACCAATTGCGAACTGCCCTAGCGGCGGTTATTTCTCACGATCTTCGCGTCGGGTCGTGGACACAGATTAATTCCGCTGGAATCGTGTAGTGGATAGAGTCGCCCGTTGGGAGGAAGGTGTCGCCCCCGACTGGTTTTTTCAGGCCACCGGGTCAATACGGCGGGAAATTCACGCGTTGCTTATATCTTCTGTAGTGGTCACAATCAAACTCTTGACGGCCGTTTCTTCAGCGTGACGATCACGATCACTCATGCCATCGCTCGACGAAAGGGACATTCCATGAATCGATACACACGAAGGTCAATGTTGAAGGGCGCAGCCGCAGCTCTGCCCACAGCCGGAATCTTTGCGCTGCCCTCCCTGGCGCGAGCGGTCCAGGAGAACAGCACGCCGCAGCAGAGGCCCAAGGTCAAGATCACCGATATCCGCACCGCCCAGGTATTAGTACACGGACCGCAAACCCACGTGCGCGTTTATACCGATTCCGGCCTCTATGGCCAAGGCGAATCCACCGATGCGGCGGTGGGAACAGCCTCCCTGGTACATGGCTTTCGCCGCATGCTCATCGGCCAGGATCCTCTCAACGTAGACGCTCTATGGGAAAAGATGCGCGTTTCGGGTATCTTTGCCGGCGCCCAGGGTGGTCAATACGTGACTGCGATGACCGGGGTCGAGATCGCGCTGTGGGATCTCGCGGGCAAGATTCTGGGACTCCCGGTTTATCAATTGTTAGGTGGAAAATTCCGCGATAAGGTTCGCATGTACTGCGACTCCGATATGGACAACCCGATTGGCGCAGAATCGGACCGCAAGCTTCCCTGGATTAAGGAGCAGGGTTTCACGGCGATGAAGATCGACCTCGACGACGCTGCGGATCCGGCCCGCTTCGACAAGGTGAACTGGACCGCCAGCAATGGCGAAATCGATCGCATGGTCAGTTGGGTAAAGCATGTACGGGAATCGATACCCAAGGAGATGGACCTGGCCTGCGACATGCATGGCCGCTATGACGCGACCACGGGCAAACGGGTGGCGGTAGCGCTGGAACCTTACCGGCTGCTTTGGCTGGAAGAGCCGGTGCCTCCGGAAGACATCGACGCCATGGCCGATATCCGGCACTCAACCACCACACCGATATGCTGTGGTGAAAACCTGTACTTGCGTTGGGGCTACACCGAACTGCTGCAGAAGCGCGCGGCTGACATCATCATGCCGGATATTCAGAAGGTAGGCGGGCTCTCGGAGGCACGCAAGATCGCCAACATGGCCCAGGCCTATTACGTTCCGTTTGCTCCCCACTGTGTGGTCTCCCCCATCGGCACCATGGCCTCAGCCCATGTGTGTGCGACGATTCCTAATTACCTGGTCTGCGAGTGGCACTGGATCAACCATCTGAAGGTCTGGCAGACATTTATCAAGGAGGGCGAGATCATCATAAACGGTTATGTCACCCCTCCCGATAAGCCTGGCCTGGGCGTGGAGATGAACGAGGAAGTGGCCAAGACGGTGCAGATTCCAGGAACTACCTGGTTCGAGCCGAATAAATAGAGGATAGGGACCGTGGAGCAAATAGACGCATTCGTTCGGCAGCTAAGGCGTGCAGCGGTGGGAGCGGTTTATTCATCGATGATTTTGGGCGCGTGCGTGGCAACGTCTCTCGACGCGCGCGCTCAACAGGGATTTTTCACTCGCGAAGATGTGATTAAGTACACCCCTGACTGGACAGGGGAGAGGTTCCCGGACGGACGGCCCAAGGTGCCGGACGCGATCCTCGACCGCATGAAATCAGTGACCCTCGAAGAAGCATGGGCGGTGCTGCAAAATGCCGGCTTCATGCACGAGTATGAAGATGGCTGGCTCTCCATTCATCCGGACAAGGTGCTGGTTGGCCGGGCGCTCACCGCAACCTGGATGCCGGGGCGTCCCGACATCCAGAAACTGATCGAGGCCCAGGGGGTGCAGGACCACCGCCAGGGGGCGATGAATGCCTGGCCCGTGGATATGCTGCAGCCGCGCGACGTCTACGTCGCCGACCACTTCGAGTTAAAGGTGGATGGTCCTTCCATTGGCGACAACGTCGGCAACGCGATCTATGCCAAGTCAGGCAATGGCATCGTTTACGACGGTGCGGTGCGGGATATCAATGGACTGGAGGAGTTGCCGAATTTCGTCTCTTTTGTCCGCTATTACGATCCATCTCACCATTACGGATCGTTGCGCTCTGGTAAGCTGCTCAACTCGACCATGGTCAGCATCAATGCTCCCACGCGCATTGGCCATGCCACGGTGATGCCGGGTGATGTGGTGTTGGGGCGGAATGGCGGTGTCCTTTTCATTCCGCCGCAGCTTGCCGAGAAGGTGGTAAAGAGTTCCGAGGCAACGCACCTCCGCGACGTCTTCGGTCATCAGCGCCTGGAAGAGAAGAAGTACACCGCCGGCCAGATCGACGCCCGCTGGACGCCCGCCATTGAAGACGACTACCGTGCTTGGCTAAAACAAAACGAAGATCACCTCAACGTTCCCAAAGAGCGCGTAGAGGAAATACTGAAAGACAACGAATAAGGGATCTCTTTTGCGTCCACGGGCAGGAGGGTATGCGTGAGAACTCCATCGAAGGAATTCATTCCCGGAGAGCCTGCCCTGAGCTTGCCGAAGGGGACGGCTCAAATTAGGAGGCCAGTCCTGGGAATGGAGTTTCTACAATGCTGCGGGTTGACCGGCGGAAGCTGCCGTATTCGATCAACGCCCGGGTTAAGCTGTGCCAGCCCCGGACTTTTAGTCCGGGGAAGCGGGTTTTCAAACCCGCGAGAACGCTCCGGTATATCAAGTCATGGCTTTAGCCATGGTGGCGGGTGTCCAATTCCATTGCCAGGGAGGCCGATGACTAGGCAAACAGCTCCGGTCTCTCGCTCAAGCTCTGATGACGGATCACGTCAGCTGGGCGACCCTCAGCCATCCCTGGGGACGCAATTCTGAACAGGCGGTTATCACGCGCACGCTGGAGGCCCACCGGGCCTCCGCTTGGATTCACGCCCTCAGAACTGAAGCCGAAGCGCCAGCGTGATCTGGCGTGGCTCCATGATGTTCATCGCCAGCGATCCATATCCTGAGTTATTGTTCTGCCCAACCGTGGTGCTGCTGGATGGGTCCGGCGCCAGTACAGAACCCACCCCGACGTTCACCGAACTGGGGAGAATGTTGGTTCGGTTGAAGGCGTTGGTAGCATCCGCATGCAGTTCCAGGTTGGCTCGTTCGCCGAGCGCGAACTTGCGGGTAACCGAGATGTTGGCGTTGGCGAACCCCGGAGAACGCAGGTCGCCTTCGGTCATCGAAGTTGCGCCCGACGTGTATTGATCTACCTGGTAGGTTCCGTCGGGCATTTGCACGACGGGCTGGTTGTACCGGTCGGGGTTCCAGCGGAGATAAGTGAAGGCTGCCGGCGTAATGCTGCGGCCATCCGGCAGCGTCACGCTGGTCTGGCCGTCATACCAGTGTTGCAGTGACTTGGGAACCTCCCTCGCCTCGCCCGAAACAAGGTTGCAGCGGCCGTTGAGCGTGCCACCGCAATTGGGCCCCCAGGGCACGCCGCTCTGAAGGGTGATCGCCGACGCAAGTTGCCATTCGCCAATGATCGCGCGGGCGAACTTATTGCCAGGGTCCAATGCCTGGCCCCTGCCCGTGGGGATAAGGTAGGAAGCGGCCACCACGAAGCGGTTGGGAATATCCTGGGAAACCAAAGCGTAGTTGTTGCTGAGATTGCGGTAGTCGACCCCCGATCCGTTTGCCGACGCCGTGGTTCCACCCGCCTGTGACTCGGCGTAGCTCTCACTCCACGGGCCGCCCGTAATGCCCATTGCCTTGGACCAGGTGTAGTTGACCATGAGGAATAGGCCATGAGACATCGCGTGCTCGCCCTGTAGTTGGAGGGCTTGATAGTTCGAGCTGCCTTTGCTGACCAGCTCGGTCTGGCCCAGGAACGCGAGGTACGGTTCCTGCGATTCCATGGCGCTGATCGTTGCCTGGCCGCTATCTCCACTGGCTTTGCCAACCAGGCTCTGCAGCTGATTGGGCACCTGAACCTGTGCGGGATCGGTCACGCCACTGGAAGCAACCCAGGCATTACGCCATGGTTGCAACACGGAGTCTGGAACGCTCCACGTTCCATTCATCGGGAAACCGCGCCACGGCAGATTGGCGGCCCGCGAACCGATGTAGGCTGCCGCGACCATCCATTCACTTCCGAACCGGCGTTCGACGGCCACATTCCACTGATCCGTCAGGCCCGTTTTGTAGTCGAACCGGTTGAAGATGTCCACTCCGCCGCTGGTGATGCCATAGATCGAAGGAACCTGGTTCGGGCCGGCCGCGGGCACTACGATCGTGTTTTGCACCTGGTCGAAGGTTCCGATGGGTGAACCGTTGGGCGACAGTCCAAAGGGATTGGGGTTGGCGCCCGGAGAATAAGGACCCGTTCCATACACGAGGCCGTTGGCATTGAAACCTGTATTGCTGGGCATATAGATTCTGCCGTATCCCCCGCGTACCACCGTGGAGTTGTCGAGCATATAGGCAACACCAATACGAGGAGAAATATTGTTGTAGCTGGTTTGGTAGAGGTTGCGGCTGTACCCATTCTTCCCGGGAAATGTGATCAAACCCAAGCTGCCCAGGGGGCTGCCGCCCGAGACTCCGGAAGCAAAAGGATTTTGCGCTGTCAAATCTACGCTGGACATCCGGTTGTATCGCTCTGTAGGTCCGGGCTGCACTTCATACCTTAGCCCGAGGTTTACCGTCAGGCGCGGCGTCGCCTTCCAGGCGTTCTGCGTATAAAACCCAACATACTTTGCTGCCAACGCGACCTTGGGTGAGGTACCGCTGGGCATGCTCCAGCCCAGGGCGCCGGTGACCGCACTCGCTAAATCGAATCCCGCATCCACGGGGTTGGTGATCTGGCTGGAGTTGTATCCATTGAGCTGCGCGAGTTGTCCGGTGGTCGAGGCGCCCCCAAAGAGCCCAAGGGAAGCAGTTGCCAGTTGAAGATCTGTCCAGTTGCCAAGGTAAACCCGGTACTCCCCGCCCCCCTTAAGTGTCCACCGGCCAAGCACTTTGGTGAGGCTTGCGGTCACCGACTGGTTGAGTTGGGCTTCGAGTTTGCGATCCCATTCGTCGTTGTTCAGGCTGCTGTAGTTTCCGTGATTGGCGTTATCCGCCGACACAAAGTTCCCGATCGACGGCGCGGTTCCGGGGAGCGCCGCGAGGGACTGCACCCCTGTGGGCATCCCGTAGTCCGAATAGTTGAATCCCGTGCCTGCGGGGATCCGGGATTGCGTGTGAATGTGAGTCACGCCGTAGCGTGCGTCGAGCACCGTGGTGGGATTCAGCGTGATGGTGTCGCCGATGGCTCCATACGGGTTGTCATCCGTCGTGAGGCCCGGCCAATTCATGTTCACGAACGGGCTATTGCCCCATTGATTCGGCGGTGTGCTCGACCCTTCCGAAACCCCGCCGGTTACATAAATCGAGTGTCTCCCCAGACGATAGTCAATCCTGCCGTTCAGGCTGTCCCGGACTTCGGGGGTATTGCCCGTGAACGAATAGTTATTGTCTTCGAATGGGTCGGTCGCCGGGTGGTTCGGTTCCGGGTATCCCTGCAGTAGTTTCAACCCATAGGGATTCGCGTTGGTGATGATCGAGCCAGGATAGATCTGACGTTGAACGATCGTCGTGCTCCCCTGGTAAGGAGTTGCGGCGAATGGGTTGTAGATGTGTACGGGGACGGGGTTGCCGTTGACGTCCGGCACATTCGTCTGGCTGAAGTTCCCCTGGCGCTCCAGGTCGGTGGGCACTTTGCCGAGAAAGACATCCGGTGTGGAGTGGGTAAGCCGCAGATACGACACAAAGAAGAAGAGCTTGTTTCTGCCATCGAACAGTTTTGGGATAACGATCGGACCTCCGACGCTCCCACCACCTTCGTTGAGCCGGTACTTGCTTCGTGGTATAAGGTGGGAGTTGTTATAGAGTCCGTTGGCATTCAACGCCTCGTTGCGCAGCCGATAGTTCAGGTCGCCATGAAATGCATTCGTGCCGCTCTTGGTCGTCATGGAGACAAGCCCCTGTGCGTTGCCAACGTCCGCGGTGAACGTATTGGTCATTACACGTACTTCCTGCAGCGAATCGGGATTCGGCACAACCGCCGTCTCGTGCCAGGCCGCTCCCTGGACTGACAGACCGTCAAGCAGGATGTCGTTAGTCCCCAGCTGGCCGCCGTTGATGCGCATCTGCGACATGGATTGACGATCCGTAAATCCAACCCCCAGCGCCTGACTGTTGTACATATTTGTGTCAGGAACGACCCCAGCCGCGAGCGTCGCGTAGTAAAGCGGGTTGTTGTTGATGTTCGGCAGGTAGGAAATCAGATGCTGATCCACTGCCCCCTGTACCGTAGGGCTCTCCGTCTGCAGCGACAGTACGTCCGCTTTCACCTCCACCGTGGAGTTCACGCTGCCTGGGGCAAGGGTGATATCCTCGCGGACCGTGGTGGAACTGCCCAACACGATGCCGGTCTCACGATAGACCGCAAAGCCCGGAGCGCTGACCGTGACGGTGTAACGCCCGGCCGGAAGGTAAGGCGCTACGTAATCTCCCTTTTCGGTCGTCTTGACTCCGTTGGTTGTGCCCGTGGCCTCTTCGACGACCGTGATCGAAGCATTCGCGATGACCGCTCCGGTCTTGTCGGTGACGATGCCCGTGATCGTGCTCGACTTCACCTGTGCGGACAGCGGGCTTAGTAACAGGCACAGAGACAGAAAAACGTCGAATACCTTATGTGGTTTTGTTATAGAGCCCCACAACTTCTGTCTTAGCCGTCCGCAGCGGATTGGCAGGGCGTCTTGCCCTTGCATCTGGTGGCTATCTATGGCGTTGTGGTGCATTTTCATTCTGGTCCTCCCGCAAGTTGGTACAACCTGGCTCATCTCCATCTTTTTATCTATCTGGTTACCGGCCTTTTGATGGAGGGGCTCAATGGTGCTGCATTCGTCGCCGTTGGGCCTTGGGCCGGAACGGACGCAATGCTCGCGAAGTGTATGTATGGTGGGCAAGTGTATGCATGTGTGTAAACACTTGCCTTTACGTAAAGAACCTTTACATGCTATGCTTTAGCCGCTTTGCAGAGCGGTACAACCATCAGCCACCGCGATGCGGACGGTGCTTCTCCGATTTCTCGGGGAGGCCAAATTCATCGGGGGCTAGGGCCTGATCATGGTTGCGAAAGGTCAAACGGAGAGCGCACGCGAAAGGGAAGAAGAGCTGCTGAGGGCCGACAGCCGCTGGGCGCTCATCGAGCGCATTCTCGAAAGCGAAGGCTTCCACCGCGCAGCCCAACTACGAAATATTCTGCGCTACGCCTCCAAGGCAGCCATCCTCCGCCCCCAGGAGGGTTTGAGTGAAGTCGAGGTCGCTTGTAATGTGCTCGAACGACGTCTGGATTTTGATCCTGCGATCGACAACATTGTGCGTGCCCAGTTCAGCCATCTTCGGCGCAAGTTGGAGCACTACTTTGAAACCGAGGGCAAAGACGAACCTCTTGTCCTGAGCATCCCGAAGGGGAATTACATTCCCGTTTTTACCCCGTCGCACCTTCGGGTTTCCGCACCGCCGATTTCCGAACCTGTCGAACGCGAGCCTCTTCAGCTTCCCGCGCAGACGGCAAACCCTCCCGAAGTTCAGATACAGCGGCCTCTGTCCTGGTGGAGAAACTGGAAGATCGGGGCAGCCGTACTTTTGAATGTTGCTTTTCTTGTGTGGGCGGCCGTCTTTCTGCGCGATCATTCGGCCAGATCCAAAGACGAAGGGACCACAACCCTCCTCAATCCCTTCGTTCGCTTCCTCGCCCAGGCCGAAGGAGATGTGACCATCGTCGTGCCAGATACATCGTTAGTGATGATCCAAAATATCCTGGGCGCGAATGTTTCTGTCGCTGACTACATCAGCGGTGACTTTCCTCAGCCGCAAGTGGCGAGGGTCAAAGATCCCGTCATGCGGCATCTCATCTTCGACCTTGGCGTATACCGCACCACCAGCATGACCGAAGCGATGAGCGCCCTGGACTTTCTGGAAACGCTCGAGCGGGCCGGGGTGCATGCGCACATACGTTACGCTCGCGACCTGCATGCACAGGATCTTAGCGAGGGCAATAGCATCCTCATTGGCGGGCCAAACAGCAACCCCTGGGTGTCTCTGTTCACCGATCAGACCAACTTCCGCCATGTAGACGACTCAGCCAATCACCAGCATTCTTCGAGAATCGGCACCCTGCTCCTGGAGAGCAGGTCCGCTATGAAAACACCTATTCCAACCATAGCATTGGTTATGTCGACGTCACCTTAGTGCAGAATCCTTCGCGCAGCGGCTATATCCTGATGATCAACGGCGCCGACATGCAAGCCAACGATGCTGCCTCCCGCTTTCTGCTGCACGGCCGGTTGACTCCGGGGATATCTTCAGAATTGAGCCATAAGGATTTGCGTTACTTCGAGTTCCTGCTTCGTGGCAGACATATCGTCGGAGAAGCAGACTACTCGGTTGACCTGGTGGCAGTCCGGTAATGGCTGTGGTCGTTACTTTTGCCCCGGGTCAGTCAGTCCTCGCTCCTTCAGCATCGGCGTGACGCTCGGGTCGCTCCCCAACCAGGCCTTATACATTGCTGCCAGATCTTCCGTGTTGCCGCGCGAAAGCACCATGCGGCGAAAACGGTCGCCATTTGCTCGCGTCAACCCGCCGTGATCCAGAAACCATTGGTAGGCATCGTCATCGAGCATCTCGCTCCACAGATATGCGTAGTATCCCGCGGCATATCCGGTTGACCAGATATGGGAGAAGTAGCTGGAACGGTAGCGCGGCGGTACATAGCTGATAGCCAGATGCGTTTTGTTCAACGCTTCTCTTTCAAACGCATCCGTGCTTTCAATCTGCGTGCCGGGGCTCATCGTGTGCCACTGCATATCAAGCTCCGCCGCGGCGAGAATCTCGGTGAGCGCGTAGCCCTGGTTGAAAGTCTTGGCTTTTTTGAGCTTAGCCGCCAACTCCGGCGGCATGGGCGCGCCCGTCTCGTAATGCCTGGCGTAGTGATCGAAGACCGCAGGATAGGTCGCCCAGTGCTCGTTGAACTGGGAAGGGAACTCGACGAAGTCTCGCGCTACGGAGGTGCCGGAGAGGCTCGGATACTCTGAGTCAGAAAACATGCCGTGCAGCGCGTGACCAAACTCGTGAAACATCGTGGTCGCATCGGCAAAGCTGATGAGCGCCGGCTTACCCTCCGCCGGTTTGGCTGAAATTGGCCACGTTGTAGACCACGGGTAGGGTGCCGAGCAGCCTGGATTGATCCACCAGGTTGCTCATCCAGGCCCCTCCGTTCTTGTTGTCCCGCTTGAAGTAATCGCAGTAGAACAATGCCAACGGCTTACCATCCGCATCCCTCACCTCGAAGACGCGCACGTCGGGGTGATAAACCGGTATGTCTTTGCGCTCGCTAAACGTGATCCCGTAAAGCTGGTTCGCGGCATAGAAGACGCCATTCTGCAGTACCTGGTTGAGTTCGAAATACGGCCTCACCTGGGCATCGTCGATGTCGTACTTCGCCTTGCGCACCTGCCCGGAGTAGTAGTCCCAATCCCACGGCTGCAACTCGGCCCCGCCCTTTTCCGCATCCATAAGGCGCCGGATGTCGCCGGCTTCGCCCGCAGCGTTGGCGGTGGCCGGGCGGAACCAGGGCATCCATGAAGCGCATTGCCGCTTCGGGCGTCTTGGCCATCTGGTCTTCCAGCTTCCACGCGGCAAAATTGGGAAAACCGAGCAGCTTTGCCTTATCGGCACGAAGCTGGGCCAAGCGGATAATAGTTGCGCGCGTGTCATTCGGTCCGCCCCGCTCGGCGCGGTTCCAGGAATCCTCAAACAGCGCCTGACGGGTCGCACGGTCGCTCAGGTTCGCCAGGTAGGGCTGCTGGGTCGTGTTTTGCAGGGTCAGCACCCAGCCTTCCTGCTTTCGCTGCCCGGCAGCGCCGCGCGGCCGCGGATAACTGCGCCTCGTTCAATCCCGCCAGCTTGCTTTTATCCGTGGTTGCATAAGCAGCCTCCCGGGTCGCGGCCAGCAGCTTGGTGCGAAAGGCGTTCTCCAGGGTCGATATTTCTTCATTCATCTTCTTCAGTTCGGTCTTGTCCGGGTCGGAGAGGTTGGCCCCGGCGTGCACGAACTCGCGGTGATAGTACTCCACCAGGCGCAGGGCCTCGGGGTCCAGCTTAAGCGCCGCGCGCTGTTGATAGATCGCCTCCACCCGGCGGTAGAGCTGGCTATCCAGGTAAATAGCGTCTTCGTGCGCAGCGAGCTTGGGAGCTTCGGTAGCCTGGACCTCTTGCAGAACAGGGTCGGTGTTGGCCCCGGTCACCGCGTGAAATACAGCCATGACGCGATCCAGCAGGGTGCCGCTCTTCTCCAGAGCGATCAGGGTGTTGTCAAACGTCGGTTTGTCCGGATTATTGGCAATCGCCCGTATCTCTTCCAGCTGTTGCGCCATACCGGCTTCGATCGCAGGCTGGTAATCGCTATCGTGAATCTTGTCGAATGGGGGTGCTTGAAACGGCAGCGTGCTGGGTGCAAAAAACGGGTTACCGGCATCGAAGCTGGCCGCAATGCCGGGGGTAGCGGTCGCGCTGAGCGCGATGGCTCCGGCAGCGGCGGTGATGGCGTAGTGAATTCCTGACCTCATGTTCTCCCTGCTTAAGACATTTTTGCCTAATACTTTGGTTGTAGGGACCGTTATGCGCGGCCGATTCTTTGGCGGAATGGCCGCGTCGGGTTCAATTTCCTGGTCTACACCATTAGCAGAAAGTCTAGGGCAGTCTCCTCTTCTCGATGGCCCTTGCCCTGATCCCTTGATTGTAGAGGACGTCCGCCGCCCCTTAGTGCCATCAACAATTCGGCGCTTGGTGGAAGCACCGGGACTGGTTCGCAAATATTCGTTACCACAAGCCATCCAGTTGGACCCACGGTGCGTAACCTCAGTACCGATGGTGCAGCTCGATCCTAAGCTCCCCACCCGATAGACCGGGTCTTGCCCCACCGGCAACAGAGTCAATTAAGGGAGACACGCATGCCAAGACGCCAGTCCTTCGTCGGACTTGCGATGAGCTTGCTGCTGATTACCCCGCCCGGAGTATTCGCATCAAGTCACCGCGAAGCACCTATCACAGCTTTAGATCACGCAGCAGACATTACAGACTTTTATGCGTTTGTCAGTTACGACCATCCCGATCGGGTGACGTTCATTATGAATGTCGACCCCTTCCTCGAACCCAGCAACGGCCCCAACTACTTTCCCTTCGATCCCAACGTTCTTTACCAGATCAAGATCGATAACAACCACGACGCCCTCGCCCACCTGACCTTCAACATTCAATTCCAGACACAGATTCGGGCTCCGCAGTTATTTACCGGCTTTGCCGGCGCCGGCGCAGGAATCAACGCTCCCAAGAACTCGCCTGCGCCAGTAGCTCCCGGCACGCCGATTGTTCCCCCAGCGATTACCTCGCTCGACGGACCAGGGGCAGCCGGGTTGAGCCTACGCCAGACCTACACGGTGACCATGTATCGGGGTTCGCAGAGGGTTCCGCTGACTCCGGTGAGCGGCTCCACTCTGTTTGCGGTGCCCACCAACGTTGGCCCGCGGACCATGCCCGACTACGAAGCACTGGCCAAGCAGGGAATCTACACCGTGCAGGGAGATCGCGGGGATATCCGCGTTTTCGCCGGTACGGTGGCCGATCCTTTCTTTATCGACCTGGGAGCAGCGTTTGATACCTTCAATTTCCGCGCCGGTGCGGGCGGGGGAGTATTGACTGCAGCGCAGGATAAGAACAACTATCTGAACCTTGCGCCCAATGCCGTCTCGGGCTTTAACGTGAACACCATCGCCATCGAGGTGCCCATCAACTATCTGACCATCGATGGAAACCAGCACCCGGCTTCTGACCCCAGGGCAACCATCGGTGCCTGGGCCACCACTTCGCGGGCGCAATTCACCATTCGGCGTTCGCCCACTCCACCGGAGAACTTCGGCAACTTCAACCAGATTCAACGGGTCGGCAATCCGCTGATTAACGAACTGATCATCGGCACCGGCTACAAAGACACCTGGAGCATGTCGCAACCGGTGGGCGATGCGCAATTCGCCAGCTTCGATCTGGATCCGACGCTGGCACGCGTTCTCAACGCGGCTTACGGAATCAATATTCCGCCTCCGCCGAGAACCGATCTGCTTCCGCTGGTAACCTACGCCCCGCCGATTGCCGCTCCCGGCACACCGGCAGGCCCGGTGGCTGACCTGTTGCGGCTCAACACCGGAGTTAAACCCACCCCGGAGGCTAACCGCAGCCGATTGGGCCTACTTGCCGGCGACGGCGCAGGATTCCCCAATGGGCGGCGGCTCACCGATGACGTGGTTGACATTGCAGCGCGCGCAGTTGCGGGCGTGCTCAACCCCAAATTCAACGTCGCCCCCAATAACCTGATCGGCGATGGTGTCGCCGCTCCCGATGTGCCCACACAGGAGACCTTCCCGTATGTGCACTTCGCTTACAGCGGCCGCGATAGCCGGCACATCGACCCCAGTGAGACGGGTTGCGGTGATCAGCCGACGCTTGAAAGCAGTAACCAAGCCGACGCGCCACCGGCAAACCAGGGCGGCAGCACTACCTGCCCTGTCATGTAGCTCTGTAAACCTGCCGAAGGTTTCCGGGCAGCCCAAGGGTGCCGGAGACCTTCGCTCTTCAGTAAAGGCACGTGATGAAGCTTACTTCTGCAACTTTTCTTATCGCCGCCTCAATCTTGCTGTCCAAAGCGCAAGCCCAGCAGGTGACTCCCGCTGAGCAACGAATCGCAGCGGCCAGGCAGCAGATCGCATCCGACCCCAAGAAGCCCGAAGCCTACAACAATCTTGCGTTAGCCTTTCTCAGCCGGGCGCACGAGACCGCATCGCCAGATTACGATCGCCAGGCAGCGGAGGCCATCGCTACCGGCCTCAGTCTCGCCCCGCAAGATTTTCAGTTGCGAAAAGCACATGTGGCTCTCCTGCTCGATCAGCAGGAATTTACTCGAGCCAGGGATGAGGCCAGGGACCTGAACCTCCACAACCCGGACGATGCCACGGTCCACGGCTACCTGGCGCGGGCCTATCTCGGTCTCTGCAACTACCAGGATGCCGAGGCCTCGGCGCAATGGATGCTGAACCTGCAGCCCTTTAACGTTCCCGGTTTGCTGATTGCTGCCGACCTGCGCCAGCACTACGGCGACCCGGAAGGCGCGTTGGAGGTGCTCGATCGCGCCTACGCGGAAACTTCACCCGGCGAGACCGCGGAGCTGGCCTCGATTGCGAACCGCATCGCAGCCATCGAGATCCAAATGGGCAAGTTGGATTCCGCCGGCCAGATGCTGCAGCGTGCCGACGAGCTTTTCCCTGGCTATCCGGAGACGCTCAAGAACCGGGCGCGGGTGGGTGTTGTGCCCACAGAATTGTCACCCTGACCGGCGCGTAGCGCAGCTGGAGGGACCTTCGGTCTCGCTTGAGTCCCACGACCGCTTCGAACCGGCGATCTCCTCTGCCGCCATCTCGCCGGTGGTGTTCTCACCGGTGCCCGCGGCGTTGCTTATCCCTCATGCCACAGGCACTGAGCGCGCTATTAAAACCATGCAGAGCCGGGTCCAGGGGAACCCAAAAGATCCGGCTGCCTATACCGCTCTGGGCGCCGCATTTTTCCAGCGAGCCCGAGAGACGGGCGACGTGGAAGACTTTCAACTGGCGGAGCAGGCACTGAGCAAATCGCTCGACCTGAACAACGCGGATTTCTCCGCCGACGCCGCTTACTCCACCATGGCGGAGGTGTGCATGGGCGAGCATCGTTTCAGCGATGCCATCGCTTATGCCCAGAAGGCGCTTGCCCTGGGCTCCGGCGATCTCTCCTCGTTCGCCATTGTGGGCGACGCCAATGCGGATATGGGCGAATACGAACGAGCCGCCATCGCCTATTCACGGCTCGATATCTCCGGCGAGTCTGCTTCGCAGCCGCGCAATGTCTATGTGCGCGACAGCCGCACCTCGTATCTTAAATTCGTCTCCGGCGATACAGCGGGGGCGATCCGCTTGATGCAAAGCGCGGTAGCCGCCGGGACGGAAGCTCGCTTGCCGGCGGAGAATCTAGCCTGGCTTTATTACGAACTTGGCGAATACGAGATTCAGGCGGGGGATGTGGGCGCAGCCAACCATGCCTACCTGACCGCGCTCAACATTCATCCCGGGGATTACCGCGCTCTGGCCGGGCTGGGAAAGCTCCGGGGCAATCAAGGCCGCTACGCTGAAGCCATCCAGCTGTACCAGGGCGCCATCGCCGTTGTGCCCATGCCCATGTATGTGGCCGAACTGGGAGACCTGTACACCAAGGCGGGCAACCCGGCCGAAGCCAAAAAGCAATACCAGCTGGTGCAATACATCGGCTTACTCGGCCACATCAACCAGGTCTTACACAATCGCGATCTGGCGCTCTTTTATGCGGACCACGATATCAAGCTGGACGAGTCTCTGGCCCTGGCTCACAAAGAGTTCGAAGTGCGCCACGACATCTACACCTGGGATGCACTCGCCTGGGCCTTATACAAGAACGGCAAGTACCAGGAGGCGAGCGATGCCATCGAAAATGCGCTGCGCCCCGGTGTGCGGGATGCTCTCTTGTTTTTTCACGCCGGCATGATTGCCAGCCGGCTGGGGCAAAACGCATTGGCCAAGGACAGGATGCAAGAGGCGCTTAGCATCAATCCCCGGTTTCACGTGATCTACGCCGGCGTCGCCGCCCAGCAACTTAAGTTGTTACAAGAGCAGCCGGGATTGACCGCGAGCCGAGGACAAAACTAATGTTCCCTAAGCGACTTTACTGTTTCTTCCTGCTCGCCCTTTGCCTGGGGCTCGCGCCCAGAGGCTTTGCCCATCCCATGGGCAACTTCAGCGTCAATCACTATGCGAAAATTTCCCTCGAGCGCGAGGGCATCAAGGTTTCCTACATCATCGATTTGGCTGAGATTCCCACCTACCAGGAGTTGCAGCAGGGGAACGTCACCGCCGATGTGGCAGACCCTGCGGTGACCCGCTTTGTCGCTTTGCGCGGCGCGGAATTTGGTCGTGGCCTCAGCCTGTCGATCAATGGCGAGCGCTTGCCCCTGCGTCTGCTCTCCAGCCAGGTGATCTTTCCTACCGGCGCGGGCGGACTTCCGACGATGAAGATGGGTTTTGTCTACCAGGCAGCCTATCCGCCGAATCACTCTACCGGCGGCCTCGAGTACGCTGACAATAACTACCCCGGCCATGCCGGATGGAAAGAGATTGTCGCCGTTGGGGCCGCCGCAGATCTGATCAGCAGCTCAGTGCCCCAGACGGACCGCAGCGCCGAGCTGACCAACTACCCGACCGACCTGCTCAACAGCCCGCCGCAGGATCTATCCGCAGCCATTCAATTCCGCTATCCGGTGAGCGTGAGTAAAGACACCGCAGGTCCCTCCACTCCGCTTCCACGGCACGCCCCGCGGCAAGCCGGGGCAGGCGGGACAGGTAGCTCCAGTCCCACGCCCGTGCCGTTCAACGGGGAGAACGAAAAGATGCTGGGTGCCCCATTCAAGCCTTCTGTTGGCTTGAGTGGGCAACGCAGCTGTCCAGGTACGTGCTTTCCGGTTCGTACGCCGAGCGCCAAACCACCCGGCCCGGCCACGCTTGTTCCAGCGCCTGAGCCCCTGCACCTCCAAGCCAACCAGCAAGCAACCCCGCGCAGTGCATTCACCGAGCTGATCACCACCCGGAGCATGAGTCTCTGGTTTCTCATCACGGCTGCGTTCATCGCACTGGGGCTGGGTGCTTTGCACGCGCTTGAACCTGGCCATGGCAAGACGATCGTAGCCGCCTACCTGGTGGGCTCGCGGGGCACAGCGCGCCATGCTCTTCTGCTGGGTCTTATCGTCACTGCTTCGCATACGGCGGGCGTCTTTGCTCTTGGCGCCATCACCCTCTATGCCTCGCGCTACATTGTGCCCGAGCAACTGTATCCGTGGCTGGGCGTCTTCTCCGGCCTGACCATTGCCGGGCTAGGCGGATACATGTTCCTGCGCCGCTGGAGCGGTCTCGATCTCGATCACTCCCACACCTCTGGTCAGCTTCATAGCCACTGGTTTTCGAGCAACAAGAGCTGAGGCCGCCGCACCGGCGCCTGCTGAGAGCGGCAAGTCCGTGTCGCTCTACCAACTCTTCGCCCTGGGCATTACCGGCGGCATCATCCCATGCCCAGCGGCGCTGGTGGTGTTGCTCAGCGCATTCGCCCTGCACCGTATCGGCCTGGGTTTCTTTCTGATTATTGCCTTCAGTCTCGGCCTGGCCGGTGTGCTGATTGGCTTCGGCATGCTCATGGTCTACGGGCGCCGCTTCATGGCTCGCCTGAAAGTCGATGGTCCGCTTACCACGCGATGGCTGCCGGTAGCGTCCGCCGCGTTCATGACCGTTCTGGGCGCCGCCATCGCGCTGCGCGCCTTTTCTACCACCGGCATAGGCCTGCACAACCTTAGCAAAGAAAAGCTCGGCCCCTTCCTCTTCGTCGGAGGTCTAGGGCTGTTGCTGGGGATGCGCCACTCCACCGATCCCGACCACGTAGTCGCGGTTTCTACCATCGTGAGCAAGCAGCGGAGCATCCGTCAGGCAGGCTTGATCGGCACTATCTGGGGACTCGGTCACACGCTCACCATCTTCGCTGTGGGCAGTATGATCATCCTCTTCGGTGTGGTCATTCCGCCCCGTCTCGGTCTCTCCATGGAGTTCAGTGTTGCCCTGATGCTTATTCTTTTGGGTGTGCTCAACCTCACCGGGGTAATGCAGCGCGTGACCTCTTATTTCACCCGAAGACCCTTGGCAATCCCAACCATCAGCAGTAGAGCGGAGACGCTGCTCGACCGCTCCGTCGGCCGCTTCGGCGTGTATCAATGCGTGCGGCCGCTGGTGATTGGCATTGTGCACGGCCTGGCCGGATCGGCTGCGGTCGCACTGCTGGTTCTATCGACGATTCATAGTCCCGTGTGGGCAACCGTGTACCTGTTGATCTTTGGCGCCGGCACCATGGTGGGCATGATGTGTATGACTGCGGCGATGGCGGTGCCCTTGGCTTTTGCGGGCAACCGCTTCACCAGCCTCAGCCGCGGCTTCACCGTCGCCTCGGGAGTGGTAAGCGTTTGCTTCGGATTCTTTCTTGTCTACCAGCTTGGTTTCTTGGGCGGGCTCTTCACCAGCCATCCGCAATGGACGCCGCGTTAAGGTGGGGGCTTGAGTGCCTGCGTGAGAACTGCCGGTTAAGAATTGAGTCCCGCAGGGACGGCCCTTAGCCCCTGCTGTTTCTCTCCCCCGCATCGTAGCTAACCTCTCGGCCTTTTAGAAGACAAGCCGGAGGGAGATTTGTGCCGAACGTGGGCCGCCTTGCTGGTAAAGAGAACCGGCGGAGCCAAAGCTCTGGTTCAACAGCTTCGTCGGCTGTCCGAAGAGCAAATCGGAAAGATAAGGATCGATGTATCCAAAATTCGGATGGTTCAGGACGTTGAACATCTCCATGCCAGCTTGCAAGTTGAATGCCTCGTGGAGATGAAACGTTCGCCGCACAGCGACGTTCTCCTGGGAGGCGCTGAATCCGCGCATGAGATTGCGTTCGGCATTTCCCTGGTCTGTGCCCTGGGGAAGACTAAAAGCTGGATCGAACGCGTATGCGCCACCGTTGAAGATACGGCCGCCAGGGTATTCGCCGGGGTATCCGCCGGAGCGTATGTACAAGGGGCGGCCAGGAATACGATCCACTCCGCCGTAATAGGTGTCTCCTGTGATCTGGTCAAGAAAGAAGTTTCCCGAAAGATCGACGGGAAAGGAGGTCCTCGTCAGGACACGTCCGTCCATCCTCCACCCACTGAACAAATTTCTAATGAGGTAGTTTCCCGCGGGTCCGGGCAAATCCCAGGAGATCGCCGCCTCCAGGTTCTGACGCACGTCAAGATCGGAATTCGCCCGCATCAAGGGAAACGCGGGATCAGTCGAGCCATAATCGATCGCGTGCGCCCAGGTATAAGACACAAGCGTCTGCACCCCCTGCATCAGGGATCGCTGGAATTTAGCTTGCATGGCCTGGTAGTTGGAAGTGAGGCCGGCGGGAAAGAATGTTATGTCTCCGAAATTTGGGTTTGCCTGGCTCACATCGCTGCGCTGTTCTTCAAGCAGGCGACGGCCATTGGAACCCACATAGGAGATAGTCAAGGTCTGGCTCCTACCCAGGGCTTTCTCGAGCGCGATATTCCATTGCCAGTTATAGGGAAGTTGCAGATGCGAGGGAAAGGCGAAGGCGTTGGTGCCCGTGTATGGGAGAGCGCCCGGTGCGGAGATGTCGAGCTCCGACGGAGCCACCGGCAAGGGCACGTTCGCGAAATGGGCGGAGTTGGCAAACCCAAGTCCACTAAAGGCACGAAGCCCCGGCCGATCGCCAGTATCGAAGAAGACCCCGGCGCCCGCACGCAAGATCAGCTCCTTGCCAGGATCACGATGGATAGCCCAGGCAACCCCGGCACGGGGTGCGACGTTGTACCAGCCGGTTCGCCAAAGCGGAGTGCCCCGGGGCGCCAGATGTAAGCTCTCAGGGGCATGGATGTCGCCCTGCAACGTGTAGGCGTCGAGGCCATGCTCTCCCTTCGCCGCCGGATCCACTTCCCACCGCGCGCCCAGCGAAAGGCTCAGAGCTTTGGAGATCTTCCATTCGTCCTGGGCGAATAAGGAGAACTGGTTGAGAATTGGGCTCGCCGGATTCGTCTTCGTGACCACGAGGGCCGACACCGAGTTGTTTGACATCGATTCCTTGTCGAAGAAGTCGGCCTGTACTGACAGCTCCGGCGGATGGATGTTGGAGACAATCCGCCGCTCATCGATACCGAATTTAAAAAGGTGCTTGCCGGCGTCCAAATGAAAGGTATCGCGGAGATTCCACTGGTCGAGAGAACCTGAGGCTGCGTTGGTATAACTCTCGCTATCACCGACCCCGAGGATGTGGATGTAAGCCTCTCCGTTGACCGAGCCATACGACGCCGGAATGCCAAGAGCGGAATTCAGGTCGGGAAATAGATCGGAGTAGAACTCCCTGGTGCTGGTCTCTACGCTGGAGCTGTTGCTTGCGAATCCGAGCCTGAATTCATTGTTGATATTCGGGGATAGCTGACCGTTGGCGCCGAGCGAAAATGTTTGCGCCCCAAGCTGATTCGCTGTCACTGAATAGAGCTGCCTGGTTTGACTGTAGCTGGGCGCGTCTCCGTAGCGGAAGAACATAGCAAGTCGTGGGGAGAAGGTGTGGTCCAGGCGGATGCTGGTGGAGTTCAAGTTGGCGGGAAGCGCGAAGGGCGCTACCGTGACATTGCCCAATCCACTGGGATTGCCGGAAGCATCAAAAATCTCCGGATATGCGGGAGGGAAGCATTCCAGAAGCGGCAGCAGCGCGCTCGGAGCGTTGTAGTAGTTTAACGTCGGCCCGTACTGATACGTTTGTGGCGTCGGCTGAGGCACGTAGAGACCCTCGTACGATAGAAAGAAAAAGGTCTTGTCGCGGCCGTTATAGGCGCCCGGCAAAATAACTGGGGCTGCGAATGTACCTCCAAAATCGTTTTGACTGAATCTCGTCCCGGAATCTGCGATCTCGTCGGCGGCAGTGTGCTCCGCAAACCAGTCGATGGCGTCGACGGTATTGCTGCGAAAATAATAAAAGAGGCTTCCGTGCGCAGTGTTGGTTCCGGAACGTGTCAAAAAAGTGAATTGGCCACCGGGAGTGCGCCCATATTCGGCTGAATAAGCTGGAGCTCAAGACGCGAAACTCCTGCAGAGCCTCGATAGAAACCAGGCTCTGTGTCGTGCCCAGCGCCGTTGCCCCTGCGGCCGATCCGGTGTTCACCGTGCGCGAATTGCCGGATATCACTCCCGCGGTTGAATCCGCGGAAATTCCATCCACAAAGAATGAATTGGCTTCCGGCGGCTGTCCATTCACACTGAACTCCCCCTGCGTGTTCGATCGCTGGCCTGCCGCCTGAGGGCTTTGCGTAACGATGCCCGGCGTCATGGAAATCAGGTCCTGGAAGCTTCTTCCATTCAATGGAACTCCTTCAGCGAGCTTCCGGTTGACCACCATGCTGACGGATCCGTCGGTACTGTTGAGCGTGAGGCCGCTGGCGTCGACCGTGACTGATTCCGCGACCGGACCAACCTTCATGCGTATGAGCAAGTCCTTGGTATCGCCGATGTTCAGGATGAGTCCACGGAGCTGGGTGGTAGCAAAGCCCTGGCGCTCGATCTGCAAAGTGTAATCGCCGGGGATGACGCCGGGCAGAACAAAGCCACCGTCATGGCTCGTCGTGGTATCGTTTTCGGCGCCTGTTTGAGTGTTGATGAGTTTGACGCTCGCGCCAGGGATGCTGGCCTTGGATGAGTCCTGCACAACGCCGGCCAAGGTAGCGGTGCTTACCTGGGCCGAGACGCGTATTCCGGAACACGAAGCCAGGAAGAAAATCAGGGCGCGGATGAACCTGAACTTCTCCATGACCATGGCGCTGCGCGTCATCGTGATCCGTCGGGTTTCTTTTGCTGCATGGCCGAAGGCGTTGCCGAAGCGCGCAATTCCATGGCGAAAGACCTTATCTCCCCGGCTTGTTGCAGGGGTATGGCCTTCATGATGCCGGCTACGAAATCGTCCTGATTGGCTTGACCTTCGCCGGATGTGCCGGAAGCGAAGGTGTTGCTGACCCGGCGGTTTAATTCCTGGACCAGCTGCAAGAGCTGGCTGGCGGCCTGGCTGAACTGCAGTGGGCTCTCGATCTCGACGGAGCCGCTCGACGCGTCTGGCAACACTGTCGAAGCCGAGAGCTGGCCCAATTGAACGCGCATGGCCAGCAGTTGTTCCTCCAGACCGGACGCGTGCTGATGCAGCATCTCTGTCCATTGCTGTTGTGAAGAGAGGCTGACCGATCTTAGTTCCGTCGCAGAGAGCGCCCGGCCCAGTCGATCCAGGGCGTAGGCGTGTTGCAGAGCGCGTTGGGCGTGCTCCAGTGCATTATGAGAGAACGTAACCACAGCAGAATCCAGCTGCTCGCCGGAAAGGCCTTTGGCCTGAAAGTATGTGCGCAGCGTTGCATCCGCGGCTGATTTCGCCTGGTTGATTTCGTAGACCCTGGTAGCGCCGGCAAGGGTTTGAGTCGTGCGTGAGGCGCGCATCCGCAGCTCATGAGGAGAGAAGAGCTTAAGGTCGAGAAGCTGATGGTTGGGCAGGGCTCGCAGCTCAGAGGCGATCTTCAGCTTCAGCGCATCGTCGGCAATTGCGCCTGAAACCTGAATGCGTCCGTCGTCGGTACGCTTGACTTCAATCGGTTCACCCGTGTCGGCGCCCAGGCGATTCAGCTGATAGAGAACGGAGATTTGCAGTTCCGCGAGCAGAGGAACGCTCTCCCCTGCTACCGATAGAGGGGATGGCTGAATGGCCGGCGAATGCGGATCGCGTACTCCCGAATAAGATGCAGGATCGAAGATCGTATCGGGAACCGAGGCGCGCGGCCTGCGTTCATAGCTGGCTTGCACAAAGCGAAGCTCATGAACATTGCTTCCTGCGCGGACATGCAGGGTCGCCCGGACGGGTTGAAAACGCCGATTGAGCACCAGGGCCGCCGATACCAGTTGTGGATGGCCGTCGATCGGACCGTCCGTCGTCAACTCGTAGCCTCCTTGACCGCATGCATGCGAAGAGCCTGGCCGGCCAGAGTACTGAAGGCGTGCGCCGAGAGATCCTGATCCCAGAACTCAGTCATCACCAGTGGATGGTCCCGCCGGGGCCGCTCTTACCGGCTGGGTTTCGCCGCGAGCTGTGTTCACCGCCCTTGTTTCGCCACTCTGCCGCCAGCATCCGGTGCTGTGAATCATAGAGGCGTCGCAGGTATCTGTCGCCGTTTCCATCCTTCCACAGGTCGACCGTCCCCTGCTCAAGCACCTTTCCGTTCGCAGAGACCTCTTCAACGCGCAACACCTGGTGCTCCGTCTGCCCCTGAAGCGCCGCGGTCTCCGTCTTTACCGATTCGTTCAGGATCTGCGCCGCATCCGTGGGCTGGGTTCTGTGCCGGTAGGTCAAGTAGCCGGCGGTGCCAATGAGGACCGCGAGGATCAGCGATCCAGGCAAACGCAGACGACGGCGCCATCGCCGCCAAGATGCGATGGAAAAGCAGCGTAGAGTGCTCTGAGCCTCAGCCGGCCGGGCGCGGTTCTGGACATCGAACTCCGGTGCCGGAGACTCCTCCAGGTCTTCTTCGATGGCCGCGCTCGCCAAAGCTGGATCGAAATAAGCAACCTGTCCATTCAGCCCCAGGCCATCGAAGGTGAGGCTCAGTTCGAGCCAGCGATCGTCGCTGAGCTCGACCCGCTGGGTGCGCACCGGCGAACCTTCCGGCGGAAGCTCCCCGATGGAAAGAAGGGCAAAGCGGACATCCTGCTCGCTGAATACTTCGACAAACTTTGCGCTCTCCGGCGGATCGATCCGGGCCGAGAGTTTGCTGTGTTCCGCCCGCACATCGTGAAAGGCAATGATGTGACCGTTGACTGCAATCGACAGCGTCCTTGGACGATGCTCATGAATTTTGCCCCAGCGCTTGCGAACCGCTTGCATCGCTTTCTGCGCGTTCTGGTTTCCGCCGCTCGGCCGCGTCCGCACTGCCACCGGCTCCGTCTGAAGATGTGCCGAAGCAGTCCAGCGGTTCGCGATCCTGGAGCGTAGGGCGGCGGAAGTGGCGATCGACGAGGAAAGGCACCGCTCGCAGCTCACGATGTGGGCCAGCAGGGAACAGGAGACAGGCGTTGGGACGAGCGGCGCGATAGTGCGCCAGCAGCTGCTCTTCGTCAAGACAATTGGAGAGACGGGCCTGCAGGATGGTGTTGCGCAGTTCGCTGAAAAGCTCTGGCGCCGGCAACAGGCTCCAGGACAGACGTGGGTTGCGGCGGAAGGTCGCGGTTCACAACGCGCAGCTTGCCCGGCGCTTCCAGGTAGGACATCACCTCTGAGCGGGCGATTTTGAGTTTGTTGTAGATGGCCGAGATCGGCAGGCAGGCCAGCTCCGCGATTTCACGCCGCCCGTAGCCGTGGAAGAAATGCAGGATGAAGTAGCTGGCGCTTTTGGAGGATTCTTTTCGCCACACCGCATAGCCACAGATGCGGCGGAGATCGTTTTGTTTTTGCAGCGGATCGCCGGCAGGGTTGCCGGCGAGAGCGGAGTCGAAGGAATCGAATTCCGCGATGCTGACGAAGTGGAGTGCCTCTCGCGAAGCACGGGCGAGACCCGACAGATAAATGTGGCGGAGCGACGTGTACAGGTAGCCATCCAGATTGGCAACGCTGGTCAGATCTGGCTGCGTAAGGGTGAAGTAGAGACAGAGCTCCTGAACGATTTCTTCTGTTTTGCCCGTATCCCCGCGGGTCAGCACCGCTCCCCATTGCAACAGCTGGCTATAACGGCTGGCCAGAAGCTGGTCAACCGGGGTGGGAACGCGGATGCCTCACGCCACTTTAATTTACGCTGCTCCATTCACCCTTAAAGAGTGGGCTTATGGCGAAATCTACCCTGGCTCGATTTAAATTTTTCGCGCATCTGCTGGCAAATAATTATCTTCGGCCTCCAGGGTAAATACGGCAATCGCACGGCTCTTCAAAAATAGCCATCTCTTTTTTGGGGAGCGTTGCGTTGACATCATCGTTGTTGGGTTCCCGATCTTTGTCTGGTTCTTCTTCTCTCGGTCTATATTCGCACGATCGTCCCAGCCTGAAAAACCAGCGTAGCTGGTACGGATGGCTATTCTGGGCCGTCCTGACCGGGTGGTCTGTGCGCCTGATGGTTGTAGCGTTAGTGTACAGAGGATTCCTGGATCCTGGGCGCGATCACTGGGAATTTGGTTATGAGATGGGGCGGGTGGCGCGTTCCATTGCCATGGGATGGGGGTTTTCGAATCCTTACTGGGCTGATACCGGGCCAACCGCTCTGCTCACGCCGGTGTATCCATATCTGCTGGCAAGCGTCTTCGCCATCTTCGGTATTTATACCAAAGTATCGGCGCTGGTATTCCTGGCGATCAATACCTTTTTCTCCGCCGTTACCTCGGTGCCCATCTTTCTGATCGCACGCAAGAACTTCGATCTGCGGACGGCGAGAATTGCGGCGTGGGTATGGGCATTCTTTCCTTACGCGATCCAATTTTCAGCCACGACGATGTGGTACCACTCCTTTGTGGCGTTGCTGCTTGCCGTGCTTTTTCTGCTGGTTCTCTCGCTTGCGTCCTCAGACCGCCTGACGGCATGGGCAGGTTTCGGGGTTCTTCTCGGTTTTGCCGCTTTAACCAACCCGGTGATCGTAGGGATCACGCCGTTCCTCTTCGGCTGGCTTTGGGTTCGCCTGACCCGAAAGCGCAAGCGCGCTTTGGCCGCGACCAGTGTGGGGTTGATAGCAATGGCGGTGACAATTCTGCCGTGGCCGGTACGCAATGAGCTGGTACTTCACGAGCCCGTCGTTTTCAAAGATGGCTTCTGGCTGGAAGTCTGCGTGGGCAATGTGAACAACAGCCTGCACTGGTGGGATGCGGACCAGCATCCCTCAGGCAGTGCGCTGGAGAGAGCGCAGTACGAGCGCCTGGGCGAGTTGCGCTATATGGCCGAAAAGCGCCGTCAAGGGCTGGATTACATCGAAAGGCATCCGGCGGCCTACGCCTTGCGGACGTTGCGCCACGTTGTTTTCATGTGGACCGGGTTCTGGAGCTTTAACCCAGAGTATTTGCGGCAAGAGCCGTTTGATCCTGAGAACATCTGTTGTCTCACCTTACTTTCGTTGCTTTCGATCGCCGGTCTGTATTGCATGTTTAGCGAGGGTCGAGGCACGACGGCAATGCTCTACTGCCTGGTGCTGCTGTCATTCCCCGTTCCCTATTATCTGAGCCATCTCGATCCCGGATTCCGCCATCCTGTCGATCCTCTTCTGGTGATTCTGGCCAGCTTTGCGGTCACGCGATTCCGGGTCCAAATCCGCGTGCTGCGTCATACAACCGAAGAGATTGCAGAACTCGCATTGCCCTAGTGACGCTAAGAAGCCCCCCTGCACGCGAGAGGACGCGAGAGGATACGAGAGTCATGAAGGTTGCGAAGCCGTCTCGGCTACTTTTGTCGAGAACCAATGCCATTCTGTCGATCTTTACGTTTGTTCTTATTTCAACAGCTTCCGGCCAGACGGTGACGAAAGTCATCGAGACTGAAAGAAAATCCAGCTCGGTGGCAGGAGTTGTCACGGATCAGAGAGGGGATCCGGTTCCAGGAGCGACCGTCTCACTGATCGAACCCGCAGGAGAGAACCCAAAATCAGCGCTGACTGACGAGAACGGGTCCTTTGTTATTCTGGCGGATACGGGTATTTTCGACCTCCAGGTCAGTGCGCCCGAGTTTGCCACAAAGACCGTTCATGGGGAACTTGGCGGCAACCAACAACTCGATCTAGGCAAACTTGCCCTGGCTATTGAAAGTGCAACCGTGGAAGTACGAGTGAGTCTTACGAAAGGAGGAATTAGCGGAAGAGCAAATGAAGGCGGAAGAGAAACAGCGGATTTTGGGAGTGATTCCAAACTTCCTCGTCACCTACGATCACGACCCTCTTCCTTTGAATGCCAGGCAAAAGTACGAACTTGCTTTCAAGACAATCATCGACCCTGAGACGATCGGTATGGATGTGGTTTCGTCTGGGATCCAGCAGGGGACAGGCGGCCTGAAAGGGTATGGCGCCGGTTCGCAAGGATACGCAAAACGCTTCGCCGCTTCCTATGGAACGGGTTCCATCGACACCATGCTCGGAAGCGCCGTACTTCCATCACTCTTTAAACAGGACCCCCGATATTTCTATAAAGGGAGCGGCTCGATAAAGCAACGGGCGTTGTATGCCGTCAGCATGTCAGTCATTTGCAAAGGTGATAACGGACACTGGCAGTACAACTATTCGGGTCTTCTCGGTGGATTGGCTGCGGGCGGCATCTCAAACCTCTACTATCCCCCGGCTAACAGAAATACTATCGGAGTAACCTTTGAGAATACTGCAATCGGGATCGGCTCTTCGGCCGTATCAAATCTGCTTCAGGAGTTTTTGATTCGCAGATTTACTCGTGGCGCAAAAAAGTAATTTTTGGCCAGCCGTCCCCTTCGACAAGCTCCCACGGCACGCCGGGACAGGCAGGGCAGGCTCTGCGGGACTCAGTTGGGAAATCCTGATTCTTACACAAGCTCTACGCCGCTAGTTCGGTTTTCTACCGCCGGTCGCCCAATAGCTGGGGTGCACGCTGCCCGGAAACAACGGTGCCGGCGGGTCGCCGTCGAATTGGATGATGAAGGCGAACATGAGGCTGATGAGATCGCTGTTCTCTGTACTGAAGTCGAAGCAAAGAACGCGGCGGGTGGGGTCTGCGGGGTCAGACTTCTTATGCCGTCCGGCCGGAACGCTACCCAGAGCACAGGCCTTGGCGGCGTAAATCGTTTGGGCGCCGTGATGTTCGCCAGGAGCCAGGGAAACAGAGGCTAAGGTGATGGCGGCTGAGCGCCCATCGATCATGTAGCGAGTTGGCTCGCGGCTGATGGTCGGTTCACCATATTGCTTAAGCTGGCGCAGGAGCTGCACGCGCGTGAACGGGCCAAGGGAGGTGGCCTCGCGCAGCGCGTCGGGACAAGTGTTATCGATCATGGTAAGGACAAAGGAGGAGGGACCTGCAGGGATGGCCGACTTGGCAGTCAGAGTCGTCTGCACACACTTCTCTGCGACGGCGTTCGCATCCTTGTCCTGAGGAGCGGTTACTGGGGAGAAGTGATTGGGATAGAAATAGGTGATGTTCAAAGTGTCGTCATGGAAGCTTTTTGGCAGGTTGGCGCGCTCCTGGTCGGTAATTTGATCGGTCTCTTGCGCTGGACTGGTGGCACAGATCAACAACAGCAGAGCTACTGACGCCGAATGGAGCACGGTGACATTCCCCGGATTGGATTTCACTGTTAAAGAGGAGTGTGCCGGCTCAATCTACCCTCAAATTCTTAGAAATATGGAAGAGGAGCTGCTGAGGTCGAACCGACCCGTTATGCTATAAAGCGGCGTAGCCATCTAACCGCAGGTATCCGATGACACAGAAAATCTGCAAGTTCGGTCTAGCGGCCGCTCTCGTGCTGTCTTTCCTTCCTTCCAGAGGTATTGCGCAAAACGGCGTACAACAATTCGCCGAACTTGGGCAGTGCAAGCTCGAAAGCGGCAAAGTGATCGAACACTGCCGTGTCGGATACCGCACCTTCGGCTCATTGAACGCCGCGCGCGATAATGCAGTCGTCATGGCGACCTGGCTGTACGGGGTGTCGGGCGACCTTGTCCAATTCTTCGGCACGCAGCCGTCGAACCAGCGTCTGGTTGACACCTCCAAATTCTTCGGTGTGGCGCTGGACGCGTTTGGCAACGGGGTGTCGTCCTCGCCATCAAACAGCAAGGCGCAGCCCGGTGCGGATTTTCCCCAGTTCACCACCGGCGATATGGTCCAGGCGCAGTATCGCGTGGTGACCGAAGTGCTTCACCTCAAGCACCTGCACGCTGTCGTGGGATTATCGATGGGTGGAGAGCAGACCTACATGTGGGCTTCGCTCCATCCGGAATTCTTCGACCTCGCGGTACCGATCATCGCTACGCCGCGGCTCACCACCTACGATCTGCTTACCAAGCAGGTCATGTTGGAGAGCATCGTGCGCGATCCCGCGTATAAGAACGGAAGATACACGGTCGAGCCGGAGCTGAAGCTGGCCAATCTTTTAGGGGATCTGGTTGTGACCAGTCCGGCATTATCGCAACCAGGCAACGCCGCGCGCGGACTTCGAATCGTTTGTCAAGAAGTCCGAATCACCCATTGCGCTGGACGCGAACGATCGCGTATGGCAGATGCGCGCCGTGATGGCCCACGACATCATCGGTAACCGGACTCTGGATGAAGTGGCCAAGGCGTCACCGCAACACTACCTGATCATCGTCAGCGCGCTCGACCGCATGGTCAATCCTCAACCGAGTCTTGCCTGGGCTGCCGCCAAGGGTGCGCCAACGTATGTTTCGCAAGGCGCCTGCGCGCACATCATCATGAGTTGCGACGCAGCCGCTGTTTCTACCCGGGTGCAGGCGTTCCTCAGCAACGGAAAGTTGCCGTAGCAGTCTCATCCAGATCCGATGCCGTATTTTTCGGCCAAAAATATTCTTACTGTTTGCGGCATTGCCGACGCCAGTTCCTGCCACGTGACCACGCTCATTCGGCATCTATGTTCCGCGCTCATCACCGCCGACATAATCTCGAAGCAGTCCTCGATCAGATCCTGACGGCGCTGGTCGCAGAAGACAGCAAAGGATGCAGTATGCGCGTGGGCGGCCAGAGCGCCGCGAATCAGTTGGCAGGAGCGAAACCGGTCTTTGCTCCTGGGCAGTCGCGTCACATCGAAGACTGACTCGAGATCGCGATAGCGATGCACCAGGTCTTGCCTCGCGGTTTGAAAATCTCCTTCCGTCAATTTTGCCTCGATGAACAACTCTCCCAGCTTGAGGTCCATTTCACTTCGATCGTCTGCGCCATTCTTCAAGGGGATACCCGGCTTGAAGCCGAATGTCGGATGAAGCCCCGGCTCGATCCCCAGCAGGGAACAGACAGCCGCGCGGCACATGATGCGCGGATAACAAAAGATGTTCATGAGCAGTGCGTCCGAGCTGTTCGCGCACTCCAGCTCGCGCCGTGTGCGATCGGCCTTTCTGGGGAGGAATCGCGAGCCGGTATAGACCTTGGCGAGACGCGCCTTCCATCCGGCCTCGAGCAGAATTCGCTTGTAAGAGGCAGGCAGAAAATTGCCGTGTTCCCCAGCTTCGTTCTCGCTGTAGACGATGCTTGGCACCGGGCTGTAGCTCATCTCCGCTGCACAAACGGCGGCTCTCGCCGTGTTGCGATGGCTGAGCTCCCAGCGCAGGCCGGTTGTGCTGAGAGAGCGTGTCACAGCCCTCAGCATAGGCGAAACATAAGCGAAAGTCACCCGGCTTATTCCTCATCACTATTTCTGTTTGGACGCTGGCTGCCGGAGCGCCGAAAGTGGTCTCCAGGAGCTACGCAGGCGATGCAACCCAGCAGGACACTCTTTTTCATCGGCCTTCTTCTTGCCGCCAGTGGCGTGGTCTCGCCGGCCATTGCGCTCGCGGGTGGAATCGCATTCGGCTTCACGCGTCGAGCATCCCTTCCGCACCGAGAGCAGTTCGCTGGCCAAGCTGCTGCTGCAGGCGTCCGTCGTCGCCCTGGGATTCGGCATGAATTTGAAGCAGGTGGTGCACGCCGGCCGCTCCGGCTTCCTTTACACCGCGATCAGCATCAGCTGCGCCATGCTGCTTGGCCTGCTCTTTGGCAGTCTGCTTAAGGTTGCCGGAAAGGCGTCCTTCCTGATCTCGGCGGGCACCGCCATCTGTGGTGGAAGTGCCATCGCCGCCATCGCCCCGATCACCGGCGCGGACGAGGAAGAGATCAGTGTCTCCATGGGAACAGTCTTCCTGCTCAACTCCGTCGCCCTGCTTATCTTCCCCGCGATTGGCCATGCCCTGCACCTGAGCCAGAATCAATTCGGCCTTTGGTCCGCTCTCGCCATCCACGACACCAGCTCCGTGGTTGGCGCTGCCGCCAAGTACGGCAACCAGGCGCTCGCTGTCGGCACCACGGTGAAACTGGCACGCGCTCTCTGGATCGTTCCCGTCTCTCTGCTTGCGGCAGCCTATATGGCGAGATTAGCCAGAGTGCCGGGCGCTCTTACAGCCAGGCCAAGATCAAGGTTCCCTGGTTCATCTTTCTCTTTTGTCTTGCGGCGGCCGCCAGCACCTATCTTCCACGCTTTGCCGCTCAGTACGGCGCGCTGAATCATCTCGGCAAGGCCGGACTCACCGCTACGCTATTTCTGATCGGGACCAGTCTTTCCAAGAGCACCTTGCGGCAGGTCGGCGTCAGGCCCTTCATCCAGGGGGTCGCCCTCTGGATCATCGTCGCCGGCGCCTCGCTGGCCGCGATCTACTGCCACTGCATATCCATCTAAGCGTTTGGCATAGAGCCAGAGGAACGTGCTCTGGATGCTGCGTTTTGCTTTTGCGTCAGAGTGGTGCGACCAAGAAACTCGCGCATTCCGCAGATTCAAGATGCATCCGGCCTGCGTTCCCTGCCAAAGCCGGGTAGGCAGGACAATCAGTATTCGATACCAACATCGCGGCGACTGCTCACGACGCCGTGACTGTGACAGTACTATCTCGTACCGCCACTACTCTTCCGGCCGGTCGCGCGGGGAGCCAGCTCCTCCGCCCGCTCCAGCACAAAACGCTGGAAGATGCGCGCAATCCCGGCAGCCTCAGGACCGGCCACCGTGGCCATGGAGAACATCCGCGCCAGGTTCAACCCTCGGACCCTCGCCAGCTTCAGGGTTCCTAACGCAAGCTGGTTGCGCACCGCCCAGCGGGAGACGAACGCAATGCCCAATCCTGCTTCCACCGCGCTGAGAAGGCCTTCGGTGGAATCGAACGTCATTGCCAACCGCAGCTTCTTCACTTCCAGCCCGGCTTGTTCCAATGCCTGTTCGACGATCCTGCGCGAGCCCGAACCTAGTTCCCGGGTCACCAGAGACGCCTGCGCCAACTCCTTCACGTCGACCTCTTCGTCTGCCCATTCATGCCCTGCAGGAACCACGCACACCATGTGATCCTCCATGAAGGCTTCCACCCGTACGTCTCTGCGCATGGCCGGCCCTTCGATCAGGCAGAGCTGCACTCGATGATCGACCAGCGCCTCGAGGATGGTCTGCGTGTTGCCGCCCATCACGCTGATCTGGACTCTGGGGATTCTCCTGCAGAAAGCCTGCGATCAGCTTGGGCAGCAGATATTGGCCAATCGTCTGCGAGGCGCCCAGCGCCAGCCGTCCAGCGTGGGCGCCGGTGGTCGCTGCGACGGCTTCACGAGCTTCTTCAGCGAGCGCGGCCAGCCGTGTCGCAAACGGCAGCAAGGCTGCACCGGCCGGCGTGAGCGAAACCCGGCCGCCGGCCCGATCGAATAACGGAACATCCAACTCCGACTCCAGCGCCTTGATCTGCTGGGTCACCGCGGACTGCGTCAGCAGCAACTCCTCCGCCGCAATGCGGAAGTTCAGATGACGGGCAACGGCGCGAAAGACCCGCAGGCGAAAGTTCTCCATGGCGTAAGACTATCCCCTGCTTTTGGCCGTACACTGGCCAGAGAGAATCAAAGGAGCAAGAGCATGGCGGTTCTGTTACTGGTTGGCGCAACCGGGCTGGTGGGCCAATCGGTCGTGCGGCAGGCGCTCGCCGATAGCAGGGTCGCAAAGTAGTCGCGGTCACCCGCAAACCGCTGCCGCCGCAACCTCGTCTGGAAAATCCCTGGTCGACTTTGATGCATTGCCGGTCGACGCGCCCTGGTGGAAGGTGGATGGCGGCATCTGCACCCTGGGCACCACCATGCGCCAGGCAGGCTCGCATCAGGCCTTCCGCAAAGTGGATGTCGACTATCCGTTGGCCGTGGCGCAACTGTTGCACCAGCACGGCGCGCAGAGCTTTGCCTTTAACTCCTCGATCGGCGCCAATCCCAAGGCGCGGGCCTTCTACATGCGGGTGAAAGGTGAGGTCGAGCAAAGACTGATCGCGGGCGGCTTCCCGTCGCTCACCCTGGTGCGCCCATCGGGCATCCTGGGCCCGCGCAAGCCGCATCGTGCCTGGGAGGCGCGAACCATCCGGGTCTTTCATTCGCTGCGGCCCATTCTACCGCGCCATTACCGGGTGGTTCCGGCGGACAAAATAGCCAAAGCTCTGCTCGAGGCTGCGATCACCGCCCCTCCCGGTGTCCATATCGTGGAATCTGAGCGGCTTTGACTTAGACCTCGGAGAGAAACGGCAGGCGCAGCGCCAGGGCAAAGTAGAGCTGGACCAGGACGATGAACACAATGCTGACGTAGGTGTTGATCAGGCAGAGGCAGGCTCCGAAAGCATAGAGCCCCTGGGCCACGACGATCCTGCGTTCCATCGCGCATTGTCTCTCGTGGGTAACATTCTCCCGCAGCAAACCCGCCCGTTCCGCGTATCGCCAGCTGATGTACAGCACCACGCCGAGCAGCAGAATATTGCCCCAGTAAGCGATGAGGACGCTGCGATAAGCAATGAATCCTGCCAGCAATCGGGTAGAGAAGGGCATGATCGACACCGCGAAGAGAAATGCAATATGGATCCACGAAAGATGGCGGTCACTGTGCGTAAAGGAGTTCAGCTGTGCCTGCTGGCCGTTCCAGAAGATGCCCAGCGTCATGAAGCTCAACACGTAGCTGATGAGCTGAGGCGCAGCACCGGCGAGTGTGCGCCAGAGTTCGCCCTGGCTGTGGATCACTTCGCTGGCCGGCACGTGAAGATCCAGAACCAGCAGCGTCATGGCCACGGCGAAGATGCCGTCGCTGAGGGCCGCGAGCCGCTCCAGGCTTTGACCGGTAATCTCGTTGTAAGACGTGGGCATGGCGTGGTCGGTCGATAGTGTATCCGTTGCGCAACGTCTGTGCAGCAGGAACCCAGGAGGAGCGAGCATTTCGGATGGAGAAGAAACTATGGACAGCGGTCGACCAGTACACCACAGATCTGCTCATGCCTGCAGACCCCGCCCTCGATGCGGCGTTGGCCGCCAGTGATGCGGCCGGGCTGCCGTCGATCAGCGTCAGCCCGAGCCAGGGTAAGCTGCTCATGCTGCTGGCTCAGCTTGCCGGCGCCTCGCAGATTTTGGAGATAGGCACGCTGGGCGGCTACAGCAGTATCTGGCTGGCCCGGGCGCTCGCGCCCGGTGGCCGCCTGATCACCCTTGAAGCCGACCCCAAGCACGCCGAGATAGCCCGCGGCAATATCGCTCGCGCCGGATTAGCCGATGTGGTTGAAGTGCGTCTCGGCGACGCGCGCGCGAGCATACAGCAACTCGCGGCGGAGGGTCGCGGTCCCTTCGACCTGATCTTCATCGATGCCGACAAGCAGAGTATTCCGCACTATCTTGAGTGGTCGCTCAAGCTGTCGCACCGCGGCAGCCTGATCATCGTGGACAACGTCATCCGCGACGGAGCTTTGATCGACGCCAAGAGCGAGGATCCGAATGTAATTGGAGCGCGGCGCATGCATGAAATGCTGGCCGCCGAGCCGCGCGTCAGCGCGACCACCATCCAGACCGTGGGCAGCAAGGGATACGATGGCTTTACCCTGGCGCTGGTTATCGCGGGTTAGTTGCCCTTATCGGAGGAAGTATTGGAGAGACGAGACTTTGTTACATCGGCGATTGCCATGGCGGGGGCTGCGTTGAGCGGCGGGGAGGGACGGGCGATGGCGCAGTCTGCGCGGGAGTTCTACCAGCTGCGGAAGTACGCGCTGCAAAAGGGAACCCAGTTGGCCTTGACCCAAAATTATTTTGAACATGCTCTGATTCCGGCGCTCAATCGGATGGCGATCACCCCGGTCGGCGCCTTCAAACTGGATATCGGGCCGGAGACGCCTACCTACTATCTGCTCATTCCGGCAACCTCGGTGGAAGCGCTGGTTACGCTGGAGACGCGGCTGGCAGAGGATGCCGAATTCCTCAAAGCATCCACTTCGTTCTGGGGAGCGCCGGCATCGGCGCCGGCCTTTGTGCGCGTGGAAAGTTCGCTGATGTCAGCCTTTGCCGGTTGGCCAAAACTGGTTGCGCCGAAGAGCGAAAAGAGGATCTTTCAGCTGCGCACCTACGAGAGCGCAAGCGATGCGGCACATATCCGGAAAGTACAGATGTTCAACCAAGCGGAGATTGGGATCTTTACGCGGACAGGATTGGCTCCCGTCTTCTTCGGAGACACCTTGATTGGGCACCGCATGCCGAGCCTGACCTACATGCTGACCTTTGCGGATGTGGCGGACCTGAATAAGAAGTGGGCGGTCTTTGGGTCGGATCCAGCCTGGAAGGAACTCTCGCACCGCCCGGAGAATACGGATGCGGAGATCGTAAGCAATATCTCCAATCTGTATTTGAGCCCGTTGAGCTGTTCGCAAATTTGAAGGGACCGCAGATCTCCCCACTACGCTCTGTCGAAAAGCACTTCATGGAGGGGCTGTGGATGGGGAAGAGAACTGCAGATCCCTCCACGGCACGCCGGGACAGGTCGGCTTCGCTCGGGATGACAAATTTTAGGGTAGCCCTCACCTTAGTAGTAGTTACCGAGGGATGGACAGAGTGGCCCGCAGGTTATCTGTGTTTTTCATCACCTTGGGTGGGCCCAAGGACCATGAGTCCTCCGGTCAGGATGACAATCATGCCGCCCTGGAAGTTCTGTCGAAGTTCAGAGGCGTCTGTGAACTTCATGGCCGGTTCTCAGGGGCCACGTAACAGAAGATCCAAAGCGGCATGATTGTCATCCCACCTGCCGTGGGACCCGAGCGGTGTGATGGGCCTGCAGCCTACTCAAGCGGATGAAAATCGCGGATAAGCCTACCGCTCTGTCCGTCCCTCGGTAACTACTGCTAAGGTGAGCGCTTTCCCCTAATTTGTCCTCCCGAGGAGCGGACTTGCCTGTGGCAAGTCAAGTGGAGCAATTACACCGGCAACAAAAGCTTTGGGTGCCCCATTCAAGCCGTATTTTGGCTTGAGTGGGCTACCATGCCTCCCCCACTCATTTGTCATCCCGAGCGAAGCCGAGGGATCTGCAGTTCTCTTTCCTCCCACAGCCCCTCCCGGAAGTGTTTCCACCGGAGCTGTGGTTCGCTACAGATTCAACCCCCGAGGGAGCGGTGCGTTGCTCCCTCAAAGGTTTCGACGCACGCCTCTTACTCGCCGTTAGCGCCAGAAGCTGTTTCCGGGTGAACGACGCGATAGCTGGCGCCACCGTTCGCCCACACCCGCAGCAGCATGTCCTTACCCGCGGGGTATGCCTTCACCTCGTTGCGAAACTGATCCGCCGAGGTGACCGGTTTGCGGTTCACTTCAAGGATCACATCGCCGCTGGTCAAGCCGGCATCTTCAGCAGGGCTGCCCGGCTGTACCTGCGCCACCGCGACGCCCTGTACATCGGAGCCCAATTGCAGCTGCTGGCGCACGTCCGGGGTGAGATCGGAGATCGCGATCCCTAGCCTGGCGATGACCAGACTCGTCCGTGGCTGCTGCCGCGACTTCCTGGTCCTTGTGGTATTCGCCAACCGTAAGGTCGATCTTCTCGGGCTGGCCGTTCCGCACCACGTCCAACTGGATCTTCGAGCCGGGCGCGTCTTCGCTGACGATCACTTGCAGGTCACTGCCGTTTTCGACCGGGTGGCCGTTGACAGCAGTCACTACATCACCTTCCTTCAAGCCGGCGCGGCTCGCGGGAGAGTCAGGAGTTACAGAAGCAATCAGCGCTCCGGTGTTTCCAGTCAGGTTGAAGAACTTCGCGTTCTCAGGAGTTACATCGTTCAGGCCAACTCCCAGGTATCCATGATGAACCACACCATTCTTGATCAGCGACTCGACCACCGGGTGCACCGTCTGGGTCGGAATAGCAAAACCCGCACCCGAGAAGTTGCCAGTGTCGGAGATGAGGAAGGTGTTGATGCCGATCAGTTCGCCATGCGCGTTCACCAGCGGACCGCCGGAGTTGCCAGGATTGATGGCAGCATCGGTCTGGATAAAGCCACCCGGCTTGCGCGCGTCATCGCGGAAGGGGTTGGACCGGCCTACTGCGCTGACGATGCCACGGGTGACAGAGAACTGGAATTGGCCAAAGGGGTTGCCGATCGCCAACACGGATTGTCCCGGCACTAGCTTGGTGGAATCACCCCAGGCAATCGTGGGCAGATCTTTCGCGTCGATCTTGACTACGGCGAGATCTGTAAGTTTGTCGGTGCCAATTACCTTGGCCGGAAAGCTCCGGCGATCATGCAGCGTTACCCGCACTTCCATCGCGCCATCGACCACGTGATTGTTGGTGACGATGTATCCATCAGGCGAGATGATCACTCCGCTGCCAATGCCGTGCTGATCTGGCGTTGGCCCGTGCCGGCCCCTGGCCTGGCATGCCGTGGCCGAATCCCTGTCCGCCGGGGCCAAAAACTGAGAGAAAGGATTGTCTCCCTGTTCCTGATCGTCACCCTGTGCCTCAGCCGGCTGTTCTGTCCGTGGGAGGTGACAGCGATATTGACCACCGCGGGGGTAACCCGCGAAGCGACAGCTTCCGTCGCCTGGTCCAGTGCCAGCAGGGGATCGATACTCGCGTTGTTGATGGGCGGTGTTGGTGTTGTCAGCAGCGGTCGCCGCATCGACGTGCCTGTGGCCGACGACGAATGCTCCCGTGGAGAGGATGAGGGCAAAAGCCAACAGGGGTGCAGCGTAGGCCTTGGCTTTGCTCTTAATAAATTAGTTTCTTTGGGCATACGTTTTCCTCTTTCAGAGTGAAGTTTTTTAGATCTGGAAAGCTATCCAGTGATCGGGTGAGGGAAGGGTTGTACGGGGCTCACCGTGAGAGCCGCTCGAACTCTGCGGGACTTCCACGGTAAAGAGAACCAAGGTAATGCCTCCGCCGTCCTGGTCCTCTGCCACTTGGACGAACTGGAGACGGCGGAAAGTCCTAACCGGCCGCGGGGAATGAGGCTTGGGCAGAACGCTCGCGCGCTCCGCCGGCCGGCTCATATCGGGATGAAAGACGGCTTCCTGATACCGGGCCTGAGGTTGCTCGGCTATAAGCCGGTTCCATCGCAGGAACCGCTGCAGCAACCGAGTCATTGCCGGCAAAAGTAATGATGCCGGGGCAGCGCTGCAGCACGAGCACGCCGGAGAGAGAAGCCACGAGCCCAGCCGCGACCAGGCCACGAGAAAGCACGGGGCCCAGGTTGCGCCGGCGATGGAGGATGTTCTCCACTCTGCCCGCCAGTTCGGAATGCCGCTTCCACAAGCCCGGCGCCAGCAACGCGGCCCGCTTAACCAGCCTGGTTCTCGGCCAAGTTTGGTCAGGCAGGTGGCGTAGGCGCGGGCATTGCCGGCAGCGTCCAGCACGGCATCGTCACAGGCCTGTTCGCGCTCCAGGCAAAGGTGGCGCTCGGCCCAAAAGAGCGCTGGATTCAAGGGGCTAAAGAGCTCGTAACAGTTTCTGCAGCAAATTGGTCCAATCATCCCCACGATCCAGATGGGCCATTTCATGCAGGATGATCTGCTTCAATTCGCTTGGCGCCAGCTCGCTCCACAGCGAGCGAGGCATGACGACGGCAGGGTGAAAGAAGCCGATCACGCTGGGCGCATCGACCGCATCGGAAAGCCGCACCTCGACCGGACGGGCGCCGGGCCGAACCACAATCGACTGGATCTCCGCATCGAGGTCGTGGAAGGGAACCGGGGTGGAATTCCGCCAGAGTCTCCTCATCTGCCGCACGCTGGCCCACGAGACGGACCAGGGAGAACAGGGAAGCGAGCAGCCAAAGACCCTCGATCACAAAAGCCCACGCGCTATTGATGCGCAGCGAGAAGCCTGCCTGCTGTACGGCGGAGCCAGCGAAAGGTTGAGGGCCGAACAACGCGCGGCCAGCGCAAAGCAAGGCAACAAAGCCACCAGCGTGAAGACGATCAACCACAGGGTAAAGCGGGTAGAGGCACGCAAGCCGGGAGCAAGCTTAAGCGCCGCCCAAGCCAGAGCGGTCAACAGCAGGCCCTGCCAGATGCTGGCAATCAGCAACTCCGCCGGACTGGTCGAACTCAACTGCCGCAATAGATTCGCTTCCATCGGGTTATCCCGTTACGCTTACCGCCCAGGCTCATCCGCCTGCTGGATCGCATCCCTTAGACGTTGCAACTCTTCCGGTGTTATCTCGCTGTCGCCAAGCAGGGACAGCATCAGCTTTTCCCGGGAATCGCCGAAGAAGCGGCGCAGCACCAGGCGCACCTCTGAGATGCCGGCTTCCTCCTCCGCGATCAGCGGTACATAGAGGAAGGCACGTCCTTCTTTACGATGTTGCACATAGCCCTTTTGCTCCAGAATTCTGATGGTCGTGAGCACGGAGTTATAAGCCAGCGCATTCTTTTTCGGCAGAGCCGCGGCGATTTCGTTAACGGTCGACTCTCCGCGATCCCAGAGAATCTTCATCAGCCGCAGTTCGGCTTCGGTCAACGTGGGCGATTTTTTAGGGGGCATACCGTGAGTCCCGTGTGACCGCGCCTGCCCCGCCTTGCCGAGGACGGCCTCATCACCTGAAAAAAGCATAGCGCGCTGTCTTCCGATGTCAACTAATTTATTAATACTTGGGTGGACGGGTATGCTCTTGGAGAGAAACCGCTACAACGGAGGCCACATTGCCCTCGCCGACCGAGCCGCAATCCAGTCCACGGCCCCCGATTGATGTCATTACCAGCCCCTTTGCCCGTTTCGCCAGGATGGAAGCGGCGGGCGGGATTCTGCTGCTGGTGGCCACGGCCGCAGCGTTGTTTTGGGCCAACTCGCAGTTGGGAGCACAGCTACTACGAAATCTGGCACACCAGGCCACCATCACCCTGGGCTTTGTCTCTCTTTCCGAGAGCCGCCACGAGTGGGTCAACGATGGCCTGATGTCGATCTTTTTTTTTCTGGTCGGGCTGGAGATCAAGCGCGAATTGCTGATCGGCGAGCTCTCGACCTTCAGGCAGGCGGCCTTTCCTTTCATGGCGGCGATTGGGCGGATCGATTGCCCCGGCGCTGATTTATGTGGCCTGAATAAGGGAGGCGCAGGCGCCAATGGCTGGGGCATCCCGATGGCGACAGATATCGCGTTTGCGCTTGGCGTGCTGGCGCTGCTGGGCAGCGGGTTCCGGTGGCGCTGAAAGTCTTTGTGGCCGCCCTGGCGATCGTGGACGACATCTTCGGCGTGCTGGTGATCGCGGTGTTTTACACCCGGCATATTTCGTTGGTTGCGCTGAGCCTTGGATTAGCGGGTGTCGCCGTATCGTTTGCAGCCAATTGGCTGGGCATCCGCAATCCCGCCGTGTATGCAGTGATTGGCGTCTGCGTATGGTTGGCGGTGCTCAACTCCGGGGTGCATGCAACCATCGCCGGCATCATGCTGGCCTTTACCATTCCTGCCCGCAACACCATCGACAAGGCGGACTTTCTTCGCCAGAGCCGCTGGCTGCTCGACCAATTTGAAACCCACGATCTGAACTCCTCGCAGGCCCACCATGCCATCCATTCGCTGGAGCAGAAATGCGAAATGATCGAGTCACCGCTGCATCGCATTGAGCACGGGCTGCAGCCGTGGGTCACCTTTCTGATCATGCCGATCTTCGCCTTTGCCAACGCCGGCGTGCATATCCTGGGCAAGATTGGTGCGGCTGTGACTCATCCCATCACCCTGGGAGTGCTGCTGGGCTTGCTGCTTGGCAAGCCCTTGGGCATCACTGTATTTGCGCGGCTGGCATCTCTTACCGGCCTGGCGTCGCGGCCGGCATCTGTTTCCTGGGGCCAGATCTTTGGCGCCAGCTGGCTCTGCGGTATTGGCTTCACCATGTCGCTGTTTATTGCCTCGCTCGCCCTGGGCGATGGCGACTTGCTCGACATGTCGAAGATCGGAACGCTGGCGGCCTCGATCGGCGCAGGATGTATCGGGAGCGTGTTGTTGCGATCGCGGAAATTGCAACCTGCTACCACATAATTCGACACTTACGCTGCTGATTCCGACTCCGTCCCCCGACGGTAACAAGGGGAAAAACACCATGGTAATCAATCGCCGCCGATGCTCCGTGTCGGCTGGGCGCTGCGTCGTCTACCCTAAACTTCGGGACGCTCGAAACCTGTCCCCCCGGCACACGTCAGGTTTATAGTTCACGGGGCAGACTGCATGAGCGCACACAATCGGGTTCCGCTGTTCATCAATCGGTTTTCGCTTTCGCCCCGTACGGCGATTGGTGTGCAAACCCTTCGCCTGCTTGGTCCCCACCAGGACTGGCTGCACTTTCATTGGTGGAGTACCAGCCTCGAGCAGCCGGATCCACGCTCGGTTCTCTTTGAGAACACGGTTCTCAGCCGGTACTCCTTTCTTCATAACCCCAAACTCTGTGCGGTTCTGTGAACAGCTGGGCATCAGTTCATGGAGCGGCAGCGATCTGCGTCCCTCGCTCGCTAAACGTCTCACCGCCCGCTATCGCGAACGGGTCTCCAGCGTTTACGTGGCTCCGCTTAGCGAAAGTGATGCAACCCGATGCCTTGAACTGACCAACCTGGTGGGCGCTCCGTTCGTGCTTCATCTCTGGGACGTACTGGAGGGCGACGTCGCCGGCGGAGCGTTGCGGAAATTGGTGGATCGGGCAGAGCGTGTCTTTTGCGTGAGCCAGCCGTTGCTCGACGATGTTTCCCGCATTCGGGGTGATGCCGAGTTGCTGTCTTTCTCGAGAGATGCTTCGCAGGCCAAGGCCAGGCCGCGTGAGCAAGGTCCGATCAAGGTGGTGATGCACGGCAACATCAGCTCCTATGCGGAGGGCCTCGACGATCTGGATTGGGCCATTGCCCTGCTCGAGCAGAGAGGGGTGAAGGTCGAGGTCTCTTTTCTGGGCTCTCCCAAAATTCTGCGCCAGGCCAACACCACGCTTAAGAAGCGAGTCAACGTACGCGGGTTTTTGCCTACGCAGCGCGAACTGGATCACGAACTCAGCCGTGCTCATGTCGGCTTCCTGCCCGGCCCCAAGCTGGATCCAGGATGTGATCTGCGGAGCCGCTACTCCATCCCTTCGCGCATCCTCGACTACATGGCCGTAGAGCTTCCCATTGTCGGTACCGTGCATGAGGCCTCCGCAACCGGCGGCTTTGTGCGTAAGTTGGGCCTGCATCCTGCGGCGACCTGCTCCGGACCCGAAGAGGTGGCCGAATGGCTGCTGCGGCTTGCTCGTCCCGGCATATGGGCGGAGCAAAGCGCCCGGTCTCGCGAGGCCTTTGACCTGTTGCAGCGTCAGGAATCGCCAGCCCAAAAGCTCAAACGTACCCTGGACAAAATAGCCTAACCATCCCACACGCAAGAGTAAGAAGTCCCGCCCAGTGGGAACAGCCGGGCCGGCTTTTCTCCCCGCCCTGTGCAGAAGACCGGCTCACAGGCGAAAATGAATGCTGTGACCATTCTTCACGACGACCGTCTCTTTCCTTCTGAGCCTACAATTCGGGCCATTGCCCGCAGGCTTTATGGGGCTGTTCGCAATCTACCCATCCTCAGTCCGCACGGGCACACCGACGCGCGCTGGTTCGCAGAGAACGAGGCCTTTCCTAATCCCACCAGCCTCTTCATCGTTCCCGATCACTATGTCTTCCGCATGCTCTATAGCCAGGGCATCGCCATGGAAGACCTGGGTATTGGGCAGAAGAAGATGAATGACGATGAGGCGCGCCGGATATGGATGCGCTTCGCCGAGTCCTATTATCTTTTCCGCGGCACGCCCACGCGCATGTGGCTCGACTTTGCTTTCCAGGAGCTGTTTGGTTTGAAAGAGCGGCTTTGCGCTGGTAACGCGGAGCAATACTACGACACCATCAGCGCCCAGCTCGCTTCTCCAGCCTTCCGGCCCAGAGCGCTCTACGATCAATTCAACGTCGAAGTGCTGGCCACGACCAATACTCCGCTTGACCCGCTGACCTACCATCAGGCGATCCGCGATTCAGGATGGAAGGCGCGTATCCTGCCCACATTTCGCCCCGATTCCGTCGTCGATCCGGAATTCGATGGGTTCCTCCAGAATGTTCAACGGTTAGGCGAAATGCACGGTGAGGATGGCTCGCGCTGGCCAGGATATTTGTTCGCTCTGCGCCGCGCCCGGGAGCGCTTTCAGAAGATGGGTTGCACCGCAACCGATCACGGGCCTCCCACGGCCCGCACAGCTGACCTGGATCAGGGAGCAGCCGCGGCGCTCTTCGATCGCGTCCTCGCGGGCAAGGCCGACGCGGCTGAACACGAGCTCTTTCGCGCTCAGATGCTGACGGAGATGGCGCGTATGAGCGTGGAGGACGGGCTGGTGATGCAGATTCATCCCGGCAGTTACCGCAGCCATAATCGCCAGGTCGCTGCTCGCTTTGGCCGTGACGTGGGGGCCGACATTCCCACGCCCACCGACTATGTACACGCGCTGCAGCCGCTGCTCGACCTCTTTGGCAACGACCGCTCGCTCACCATCATTCTCTTCACTCTCGACGAATCCACCTACAGCCGCGAATTGGCGCCCCTGGCGGGGCATTACCCGTGCCTTCGCCTGGGCCCGCCGTGGTGGTTTTACGACAGCCCCGAAGGCATGATGCGCTTTCGCCAGCTCACCACCGAGACCGCTGGTTTTTACAACACTGTCGGCTTCAACGACGATACGCGGGCCTTTCTCTCCATCCCGGCGCGGCATGACGTGGCTCGCCGCGTGGACTGCGCCTACCTGGCAAGATTGGTGGCGGAGCATCAGCTGGATGAAGACGAGGCCGTGGAAGTGGCTCATGCGCTGGCCTACGACCTGGTCCGCAAGGCGTACCGGCTGTAAGACAAGAAGGAAGCAACGATGAGTCTCTATTGCCAGCAGGGCGGCCCGGATGCCGAGCTCTCGCCGGAATGTTTACGCCAATCGCTCTACCAGGCGCTGGACCGGCTGGGAGAGCGGCGCAGGGTTCTGGCAGTGCCCCCTGACTTCAGCCGCTTCCACTCCCAGGCTGGTCCACTGACCCAATATGCCCACGCGTACTACGGCGACCGGCTGGGTTGCGTTCTGCCCGCCCTGGGGACGCATACCGCGATGCCGCCCGCTACACTCATGCGCATGTTCGGCGACATACCGCAGTCGCTGTTTGCGGTCCACAACTGGCGCACCGACGTGGTCACCCTGGGGGAACTGCCGGCAAGCTTCATCCGGGAGCAGTCGGGCGGCCTGCTCGACTACACCTGGCCGGCCCAGGTGAACCGCATGATCCCGGAAGGGAACTTCGACCTGGTGCTCTCCCTTGGCCAGGTAGTGCCCCACGAGGTCATCGGCCTGGCCAATTACAACAAGAACATCCTGGTGGGTACCGCCGGCCCGCTCAGCATTCATCGCAGCCACTACCTGGGAGCCGTGGTGGGCATGGAGCGGATCATGGGACGCATGGATAACCCCGTCCGCCGGGTCCTCAATCGGGCGGCCGATGAATTCCTGCGCAATATCCCCATCGTTTATGTATTGACGGTCATCGGCGCTAATCCCGCAGGCGAGCTGGTGGTGCGCGGCCTCTTCGTGGGCGATGATCTGGAATGTTTCCGCCTGGCCTCTCAGCTGAGCGTCCAGGTCAACATCCAATTGCTGGATCGGCCCATACATAAGGCCGTGGTTTACCTTGATCCGGAGGAGTTCCACAGCACCTGGCTGGGGAATAAGGCAATTTACCGCACCCGTATGGCGCTGGCCGATGGCGCCGAGCTGATCGTGCTCGCTCCCGGGGTGAAGCAATTTGGCGAAGATCCCACCATTGACCGCATGATCCGCAAATACGGCTACCATGGCACTCCGGCTACGCTCGAGAAGGTGAAGCAAAACCCCGATCTGGCGGCCGAGCTCAGCACGGCTGCCCACCTGATCCACAGTTCCTCAGAAGGCCGCTTCCACATCACTTATTGCCCGGGTGGCCTCACCCGGGAGGAGATAGAAGGCGTAGGATTCGGCTATGCCGATCTGGCCAGCGCCATCGCGCGCTACAACCCGGAAACCATGCACGATGGCTACAACACCGTCGACGGTGAAGAAGTCTTCTTCATTTCCCATCCCGCTCTGGGCTTGTGGGCATATAAAGATCGGTTTACGCAGGTTTAGGCACGTTGCCCCGCTTAAGGTGGTTGCCGGGGCCAAATTCCGCATCGAACAAAGAGTCTGGCTAAAAAGCAATTTTGGGGAAGGGTAAATATATGGAATTCCACGTCTCCCGAGAAGCACGCGACCGTTATGAATTCAGCCAGAAGCTCTTTTCGTTCAGTGGGAACGTGGTTTTTGCCAATCTCAGTGCCAGCAGGGAATTCGCCTTCCGGATGAACGAGCGCCGGGGAGCCGAAAAAGACCCCACGCAAACCATCCAGCCGGGAGCCCTCTACGCCATGGGCCTCATCGACGAGATGAGCCATGCCCTGGTCGAGTATTACCGCATGCGCCTGGATCCCAAGGTCATGTCCGGAGCGCTGGAGTGGTTCGATGGCCGTCTCGGCAAAGCGGAACTGGATAAGACCATACTGGCTTTCGTCGAACAGTTTCCTACCATTGACGTCTACCGCAAAGAAAAGAGCCCCGCGGAGTGGCTAGCGGGGGCAACGGAGGGGATCCCGCATAGGGCAGTGGCGTTTGAAGAGATGATGCTGTTGTGGCTGGCAAACGCCAACCCCGCCTTCAAACCATTCTCCGAACTCTTTACCGATCAATCGCTCGCCGCGGTCACGCGCTATCAACAGATCACTACCGGGCTGCGGGAATTCTTCGGTACCCGGCCGCCGCTGGGGCCCAAGAAGCAAAACCTGATTGACATGCTGCGCGCCCCGGCGCTGGCTGCACCCGACTCGCTGAGCGGCCAAATAGCCTACATCGTCGAGCACTGGGCAGAACTGATCGGCGCTTCGCTTTCCCGGCTTCTGTTGGCCATCGATGTGCTCAAGGAAGAGGACATCGCCATCTGGATGCGCTTCAATCCTTCCGCCGCCCAGGCGGGACGCAGGGGCAATTTCCCCTGGAATATCGACAAGAAGGGAGAAGTGCCGTCGTACGTTGAATCGGCCCAGGAAACCGAGCGTTTCAGCCCCGACCAGGAATGGATGCCCACCACCGTGCTTATTGCCAAGAGCACCTATGTCTGGCTGGAGCAGCTCTCCCGTTATTATGGCCGGCACATCTATCGCCTGGACCAGATTCCGGATGAAGAGCTGCGCCGCCTGGCGTCCCACGGAGTCAACTCCCTGTGGCTCATCGGCGTGTGGGAGAGAAGCTCAGCATCGCAGACCATCAAGCAACTCTGCGGCAACCATGATGCGGTCGCGTCCGCCTACTCCCTTTACGGCTATGACATCGCCCAGGATCTGGGCGGGGAAGCGGCTTATCGCAATCTGCGCGACCGTGCCTTCGCCCACGGCGTCAGGCTGGCCAGCGATATGGTTCCCAATCACATGGGCATCGATTCCAGCTGGGTGATCGAGCATCCGGAGTGGTTCATGTCCCGCCCCGACAGCCCTTATCCCGCGTACCGCTTCGAAGGACCCGATCTCTCCCGTGACGGCCGGGTGGAGATCAAGATTGAAGATCATTACTATGAGCAGTCCGATGCGGCGGTGGTCTTTCGCCGCCGCGACAAATGGACGGGCGATACTCGCTACGTCTATCACGGCAACGACGGCACCAGCTTTCCCTGGAACGACACCGCCCAGCTCGACTACCTGAATCCGGCGACACGGGAGCAGGTGATCCAAACCATTCTGCACGTCGCCCGCCTCTTTCCCATCATCCGTTTCGATGCCGCGATGACCCTGGCCAAGCGCCACTTTCAGCGCTTGTGGTTTCCCATCCCCGGAACCGGCGGAGCCATTCCTTCCCGTGCCGAATACAGCATGAGCAAGGCCGACTTCGATAAAGCCATGCCCGAAGAGTTTTGGCGCGAGGTGGTGGATCGTGTGGCCCGGGAGGTTCCCGGCACGCTGCTGCTGGCCGAAGCCTTCTGGCTCATGGAGGGGTATTTTGTCCGCACCCTGGGCATGCACCGGGTGTACAACAGCGCCTTCATGAACATGATGCGCGACGAGGAGAATGCCAAGTATCGCTCGGTGATCAAGAACACCATCGAATTCGACCCCGATATCCTCAAGCGCTACGTGAACTTTATGAGCAATCCGGATGAGCGCACAGCGATTGACCAGTTTGGCAATGGCGACAAGTGCTTCGGGGTTGCGACCATGATGTCCACGCTTCCGGGCCTGCCGATGTTCGGCCACGGGCAGATCGAGGGCTTCACGGAAAAGTACGGCATGGAGTTTCGCCGCGCCCGCTACCAGGAGGATCCGGATCGAGGACTGGTGGAGCGCCACGACCGCGAGATTGCACCTCTGCTCCACCGCCGCTGGCTGTTCGCTGAGAGCGAGAATTTTCTGCTCTACGACTTTTACCGGCCCGATGGGTCGGTGGATGAGAATGTCTTCGCTTATTCCAACCGGCGCGGCGAGCACCGGGCCTTGATCATCTACCACAATCGCTTCGCCACCACCTACGGCACGGTCAACCACTCCGCCGCTTATGCTGATAAGTCGGCGGGCCACCTGCGCCAGCAGTCGCTGGGGGGAGCATTCGCGCTGCCCAACGACGGCAACCTGTATCCTGGCTTTCCACGATGTGACCACCGGGCTTGAGCATCTGGAGCGCGCGTCAAAGATCGTCACCGGCGGCTACTCCCTGGAATTGCAAGCCTATAAGTGCCACGTCTTCCTCGACTGGCGAGAGCTCAGGCCAGACGGGAACTACCGCTGGGACCTGCTCTGCGACTCCTTGAACGGTCGTGGAGTACCTAACCTGGACGAGGCGTTGCTGGCGCTTGAATTGGCTCCTCTGCACCAGGCGCTAGTGTCATTGCTTGAAGACGATGTGGTGGAGAACTTTGCCCTCGTGGCTACCGGCGGGGAGGTTCTACCCGCCTGCGGGGAGGAAGCAGAAACATCCACACCGGCTGCTGAGCTATTCCAACGCCTGGAGTCACTGAGCCTGCGCTTCGCCGGCGAAGGCCTGGCGATCTACGCGCGAAAAACTGGCCAGCCACATGTCGATGCCAAGGATGCATGGCTGACCATTTGCACCCAATTGCATGCGGCTGCCGCACTGCCCGGGATCGAGGCCGAGTTCGCGGAGACCTGGTCAAGTGAAGCCAAGGCCGTATTGCCGAGCAGCAGCCCGGAGCTCCACCCGAAGGCGATCTGGGGGCCGGTGCTCGCGTTCTGTGTGGTCGAGGGCATGGCGCGAAGCATCGGTGGCAAGGACACGGCTGCCACTGCGCTGGCGCTCTTCGATCGGCTCCGGCTGCGTGAGCCGCTCGCCCGGGCCTTTTCGCTGGCCCCGGAGATCGTTGAGGACGGTTGGCGAGCAGCAGCCCGCGTCCGCCTGGCTTTCCTGGGACTGACACTGACCCCCATCAAACCCGTAAAGGCGGCCACCGAGGATGCATTTGCCGGCTTTCCACGCGACTACTGGGACGATGGCGACTTCCGCTGGCTGCTCAGGGCGAATGAGGCAGGTGGAGAGTGGTACTTCAACAAAGAGCTGCATGAGCAGATGCTGTGGTGGGCGCAGTTGCCCGATCTTCTCGAACTCGTCGCCCCAACCAAGGCGGCCGGGCCCAACAAGAGCGGAAAATCGGCCCCCAAATCGAGCCTGAAATCAATTGCGGCGATCGAGCAAAGGGTTGAGGAGGGGTGCGAGCAGGCAGAAGAAGCCGCCTACCGCATAGGGAAGAAAAAAGAAGCAGCGGCCAAACCGGCGAAACGCGAAAAAGGAGCGCTGGCAAAATGAGCCGGCGCGGTTAACCGGCCGTGCAAAAAACTAGCCGTTGGGTGGGTCCCGGACTTTACAGGCTGCGGAAAACCCCGCGGCTAAAGCCGGAGGAGAATCTGTCCACGCGCCGCTCGGCTTGAAAGCCGAGCTCCCCCGCATGAATGCGGGGGCTTCCACCCTCTGCTGCTTTACCAGCTACGGTTCCACACCAGCTGCGATGTTCCCTGCTGCCCTCGAAAATAGATCCAGTCAAAAGGGGTATAGTCCGCCGTTCCGCCGTCTCTCGCGGGGTTGAAATGCCTTTGAATTCCATTTCGGTGATCCCGATGGTTCTTCCGTGGAAGCCGGTGGGAGCCCCCTGCTTCAGCAGGGGGAGCGACGCTTCAGCGTCGCGGAAACAGTCGCATTCGATCAATCGGGCTTTTAGCCCTGGTGGCGGGGTGCCGAATTCCCCGGGCTCTACAGGGGAAATTCGCTGCCGGTATGTCCGGGCGTATCTCATTGGAACAAGAGAAGCGCCATGGAATGCTGACCTTTGCTTTGTGTCAGGGCACGACTTTACAGCTTGCGGAAAAACTCATGCTTTGTGTCAGGGCACGACTTTAGTCGGGCCGTAAAACCGCCACTGACGAGGGCTTTAGCCCCTGAGACCTTGGTTTCCTGTCCGGCAGACTTTCCCCAGCCTGTTAAGCAGGGCGGTACCTGATCCATCCTCGCCATTCAGCAAACGCCGGCCGGCGGCTAAAATGACAATGGTTTAGGCTCCGGGGGTCTATGGCACGAGCGGCTTCTAAAGTAGTTCTGCGTCGCACGGGCGATGCAGTAGCTCCGATCACTCTGGCTATTGATATTGGCGGCAGCGGCCTGAAAATGCAGGCGCTGAGCCCGGAGGGCCGGCCGATCAGCGATCGGTTGCGCGTGCCCACTCCGAACCCGGCCACCACCACCGAGATTCTGAGCGCCCTTGACGAACTGAAGGTAAGCGTTCCTCTGTTTGATCGCGTTTCCGTCGGGTTTCCTGGAGTGATCAAGCAAGGAAAGACGCTCACGGCCGCAAACCTTGACCCGGGATGGATTGGTTTTCCGCTGCAGAAGACCCTGGAAAAGCGATGGGGCAAGCCGGTGCGGATGGCCAATGATTCCGCAGTCGGCGGTTACGCTGTGATCCAGGGCCATGGGGTCGAACTGGTGATTACCCTGGGCACCGGCATGGGGTCTGCGCTGTTCACTGAAGGCGTTCTCTGTCCCGGCCTAGAATTAGGGCACCATCCGTGGCGCAAAAAAACCTATGAGGAATATCTGGGCAAGCGCGGGCTGCTGAAGTATGGCGTGAAACGCTGGAACAAATTGCTCAAACGTGCCATCGAGCAGACCGCCGCTACCTTCAACTGGGACACCCTCTATATCGGCGGCGGCAACGCCAAGAAGGTGAAGCTCAAGCACGATAACGACATCAAGATCATCTCCAACGAAGAGGGTTTGCTCGGAGCCATGGCTCTGTGGCGAGATAGGCAATAACCAGGTTGCGGCGTCTTCATCTTTTTGAAGTCCTTGACCAGGCGTGGTGTCCGCAAGCGGTGCGGCATGGAGCCACGGACTATCTGGAAGCGATCACCAGCCGGGGAGATATCTATCGTCCCATTCAAGCGGACTTCTTTCGCGCCATCGAAGATTGTGGCGCTGAGCGTGTGGTCGATCTTTGTTCCGGCGGCGGAGGACCGTGGCTAAGCCCCTCATGGCGTTCCGCATTGGCCGAACACGCGCCACTCACCGTTGTTCTCACCGATAAGTTTCCCAGCAGCGCTTTGCCGGATCGATTAGGGGCGGGCGTGAGTTGCGTGAATTTTTCTGTCGATGCTGCTCATGTTCCGGAGCCGTTGACGGGCTTCCGTACCATTTTTTCTTCCTTCCACCATTTTTCCGACACAGTTGCGCGCGATGTTCTGGGCGATGCGGTGCGGCGTGGGGAGGGCTTCGCGATGGCCGAAGTAACTTCGCGCACCCTGCGAGCGCTGGCGACCATCCTGTTGATGCCGGTCTTCGTCTGGATCCTGACCCCGCGGATGCGGCCGTTCCGCTGGTCGAGGTGGTTGCTGACTTACCTGGCGCCGCTGATCCCGCTAGTGGTTTTGTGGGATGGTGTCGTCTCCTGCTTTCGCACCCGAACCCCAGAGGAACTGTTAGCACTGACCCGCAACTTCCCTCAGTACGATTGGCAAGCGGGCTACGCTCGCGCGCACGGAACCTGGCTGGCTCCTGTCTATTTGATCGGACGCCCCAAGACTTAGTCCGCAGGGCCCTGACGGTGGCCCATTCAAGCCGCACTTTGGCTTGAGTGGGATAATGGACGCTAGTGGGATAACGGCTCCGTCGTTTTGGCTACTTGTCTAATTACTGCCGGGTGGGACCACACCATTCATTCGCAAATACTCCACCAGTTGCCCGTAGTGGTCGTAACCGTGTGCGACGGCAAACGCAGCGACTGTGGCCCGTGTGTGGAATCCGTCCATTCCCTCAATGCCGATAAAAGCATTCTCCGGGGTGATCGTCATAATCTGGGCGTGGCCATAGGCAAAGCTCTGCTTGAGAGCTGTCAGAATTTCATCTTTTGTTTTTAGATCGCGCACCTGCTTCGCCGCCGCTGGTGGTGTGGCTCCGCTCACCTGGCTATAGAAGTGGTAATTCGCGCCGGCAATGTGCGTCAGCTCCCCGGCAAACGTGCGAACGGTTTCATACTTGGCCGCCGTGCCAGGAGCAAACGTTTCCGCTGTGGGCGCGAAGCCGTACTTTTCCGCCGGCATCGCTTGCGCCACGCCCAGCACTTCGGTCTCGAGCTGGCTCAGCATGACATCCAGTGCCTTGGCCGGGGCCATGGGCTTGCCCGCCTCCGAAGCCGTGTAGGTATCTTTGTAATCTTTCACCTGTGCGGATCCGCTCGCTACCGCGATGGTGAGCAAACCGATCACCGGCCAATGAGAAACTCGCATGCTCTCTCCTTGCGACGGAATACTCCACTGCTACCAGTCTGTAAATCGCAATCCTCCGATTCTACTGCTTGCAAGGCTTTTGTCCCTCCCCGCCCCGGCCGAACCAGCCGTGGGGCGAGGCCCAATCCTAATGATGACCTACATTTGTTACACTACTTTTATGGCAAACGTTAAGATTGCATACGCCAAGGCTCACCTCGCGGAACTGCTGGCCCGCGTGGCGCGAGGAGAGCGAATCGTTATTTCGCGCTATAACACGCCGATGGCTGAACTGGTGCCCGCGCCCAAAGCGGAAAAAGTCCAGCGCAAGTTCGGTACCGGCAAGGGCAAAGCCATGCTCATCGATCCCCGGGCGCTGGACCCAATGACGGATGACGAGGCAGAGGCCTTCCTCCAGGGGCGCTATTGACGCGTGCGCATTCTTTTAGACACCCAGGTTATGGTCCACGCATACATTGGCGACGTTCCACTGTCGCGCAAGGTGTACGCGCTTCTCTCCAGCCCCGAGGCTGTGCCGCTCATCAGCGCGATCTCCATGATGGAAATTGCCATGAAACACGACGCGGGCAAGCTGAAGATGGGCGCGGCAGAAACAAGGCAGGCGATTCGTGATCTTCGTTTGCAGGTGATCCCCTTTGGCCCGGATCATGCCTTGCGCCTGTATGGTTTGCCGCCCCATCACCGGGATCCCTTCGATCGAATGCTGATCGCGACTGCGCTGGCCGAGGATATTCCACTCATCGGATCGGATCGCCAGTTCAAGAAGTACAAGGGACTGAAAGTGATTTGGCGATGACGAATGCGACCAGCCGCATTCTATAGCTCTCGACTCACTGTCCATTTGGATTGCTTCAGGATTGCCAATGATCCACGAATAGCCTCTTGTGAGATGCGGGGAATCCTCCTGCGTGTTCAATCCAAAGAAGCCACCGCAATGCTCGGGTATACTCCCAACCAATGCTTCGAATCCTGGCCGCCACTCTCCTAGCCTGTGCTATCTCGGCGCACGCTCAGCAGTACGATCTCGTTCTTCGCAACGGCCAGGTCATCGATCCGAAAAACAACGTTGACGCGAAACGTGACGTAGCCGTTCGCGACGGCAAGATTGCCGCCATCGAACCAACGATTCCTTCGAGCGCGGCCAAACAATCCGTAGACATCTCCGGTCTTTATCTCACGCCCGGGCTCGTCGACATCCACGTGCACGTCTTCACCGGACTTCGCCACAACGCATGGGGCAACGGCGACCTCTCTGTCCCTGCCGACGTCATGGCCATCCCCAACGGCGTGACCACCGTCGCCGACGCCGGCTCCTCTGGTTGGCGCGACTTTCCTGAGTTCCGCCGCCGCATCATTGACTATTCCACCACCCGCATCTTCGCCTTCCTCAACATTGTCGGAGCGGGCATGGCCAATAACGACGATGCCGCCGAGCAGAACGAACACGACATGGATCTCGATGCGCTTTCCAGGACGATCGAACAGAACCGCGACATCATCGTCGGCATCAAGACTGCACACTGGCAACAGCCCAACTTCATCTCCGTGCAGAAGGCCGTCGAGGCAGGCCAGCGCAACCATCTGCCCGTCATGGTCGATTTCGGCTGGTTTGACAACAAGTCCTACGAGCAGATGATTTCCAGCATCCTGCGCCCGGGAGACATCAGCACCCACGTCTTCCGCATGCCCGCGCCGCTCCTGACTCCGGAAGGCAAACCTGCCCCCTACATGCTCGAAGCCCGCAAGCGCGGAATCAAGTTTGATGTCGGCCACGGTGGCGGTTCCTTCACCTTCGCGCTCGCGGAGCCCATGGTAAAGAGCGGCTTCTATCCTGACTCCATCTCAACGGATCTCCACGTCGGCTCCGCCACCGGCGTCATGCTCAACCTGCCCAACGTGATGAGTAAGATGCTCGCGCTGGGCATCCCCCTGTCCGAAGTCATTCGCGAATCCACCACCAACCCAGCCACCGAAATCGGCCACCCCGAACTCGGGCAGATCGCTGTCGGCTCGGTCGCCGACATTGCCGTGCTCCGCGTCGAGCACGGCAACTTTGGCTACGCTGACCTTGCCGGCGGAAAGGTCGACGGCACCGAACGCATTTTGCCCGAAATGACCATCCGCGCCGGCCACGTAGTCTTCGATCTCAACGCGCGCACCGCAGTCCCTTGGCGCGAAGGTCACCTCAAATACGCAACCCGCTGAACCGGTGCCTAGCGCGGCCAGCGGAGCGAATAGATCTGGCCAACACCAGTCCGGCTCATGACGGCCGGCTGCCCGTCCGGCGTCAGGCTCATGAAGTAATCAGCCCCTTGCGGATCATTCACTCCTTCCAATCCGCATAATTGCTTCCATTCACCCTGGGGCACCGTGAGTTGATAGATTCCATTGTTCCCTAGTACCAATCCCATGTAGATCGACTTGCTATCGTTCGCCCACACCCAATATCCCCAGGGCACATCGAAAGTGCGCAGGTCTTTCCACGTTTTCGTCTGTGCCGAGTAAAACACCATGCGCGACGGGTCCTGCGCCATCGCAACCATGTATTTCCCATCAGGAGACCAGGAGGGTACATAATATCGATCGGCCCCGGGCATATCCGATATCCGGCGCGTCGCCAGATCAATCACATGGATCCTGAACGGCTTATCCGGATAGGGAAAATTATTAAACGCAATTGATTTACCGTCGGGAAACCAACTCGGCGCCACGCCGTCAGCGCCATCTGGAGTCAGTTTCTGTGGGGCGCCGCCCGCCGCGGAAACCAGGTATACGTTGTGAAAATCTGTGTACGCCAGCCACTTCCCGTCCGGTGACCATTGCTGCATCAGTGCGATGGAACTGGTCAGCTGGACTCGCTCGCTTCCATCAAGCCGGCTCTTCCACAAATGCAGGCTGGGATATTCCGAGTAGGCCATCCACTGCCGATCCGGCGAAATCACGAACTCCATCATGGACAGGTCATCGAGATACGGCAGCAGCTTTTTACTGCGAGGATCATAGGCCCGCATGACGCCCTCATCTGTTTTTCCCAGCACAAACAGCCCTTGGCTGTCGCGCATAGGAGCCGCCGCAAGGATAGGCAACTGGTTGCCGGTAATGCGTACGGCCGTCGGTTTCCTCCAGAATGCAAACCACGGCGGCGGTGCCAGTTCATATAAATTGGGCCGCTCTTCCCGGTCGGACGAAAACACGAAATGGCGTCCGTCGGGTGTCCACTGGCCGGAATACTGATTCGCGTTTGCCGGCCAGTCGAGCCGCAACGGATGTGCATTCTGGCCATCGGCACCCACACTCCAGAGCCGGGTGGGGGCGGAGTCGGCTCCCACGACCGCGTTGACTCCTAGGGTTACGCTGAGTTGGCGGCCATCCGGCGAAAAGCTCAACGCCCTCAGGTCGCCCGGCGCGTCCCAGATCTTGCGCAAATTTCGTCCATCCTCATCGATTTTGTACAGTGCGCTCCGATCGGAGAAGACGACTGCGCGGCCCTCGGGGGACCAGCGCGCGCGCTGAGCCAGGTGATCGGTCAATTTACGCGGTTCGCCTCCCAGCATCGATGCTGTCCATAGCGTTCCCTCGGCCAATTTCGTCGTCTGGTTTGAGCTTCCATCCCAATGCCTGGGAACCGTCCGGCAGAATATCCAATAGGAGAATGCCAGGACCCAGGATGTGCAGAGGAACAACCGAACCCCCGCTGGCCGCCATCTCCGAGGGAATTCCTCGGCTGTTCAGATAAATCCTCGCTCCATCGGTAAAGAGCGGCCCCTCTTTGGGCTCCGTTGAAAAGGTCAGCTGGGTCGAGTCCAAGCTGGGCAGGGCCCGGGGATCTAGTGGCCTTGACCGCAAAAACCAGTAACAACACCGCGACGACTGCGGCCGCGACGTACCCAAGCATCCTCTTCTTTTGCTGCAGCGGCAGCCGAGAGAACGCCGGCACCTGCGTTGTCCCGCGACCCGCTCGAAACCACGGACTCTCATGCCGGGGTCTGACGAGAGGAAGCTCTCCACGGCCTGGATCAGCTCCGCGGGAGCGCGCGCCGAACGCAACGCGGGCGATGGAGCAACCCCCTGTCCTCCCGATGCAGCCGGGCGTTCGCCGGTCAGCACCTGGTGCAACACGATTCCCAGCGCGAACAGATCGGTGGCTTTCGTCGGCCGCTCCCCACGAAGCATTTCGGGAGCCATGTACCCCGGTGTTCCGGCGATCACGCCGGACCCGAACAGGGTGTTCTCCGCCTCCTGAGGACGCGCAAGCCCAAAGTCCATGATGCTGACGTGTGGTCCGGAACTGTCCGTCTCCAACATCACATTATTCGGCTTCAGATCGCGATGAATAATGCCGCCGGCATGCAGAGCCGCCACGCCGGCCAGCAGTTGGTTACAGATGTTCACCGCCTCGTCCGCTTCGAGCTTTGCCGATTTCTGGAAGCGGGCATGCAAAGTCTGGCCCTGCAGCAATCGCATGCTCAGGAACAAGAAAGGAGGGGCGGGCTGGTCACAGCGAAAAATCTCGTAAATGGGACAAAGGTTGGAATGAACCACCTTGCGCGCGAGAACCACCTCCTGCTGAAAGCGGGCGGAGGCCGTGGCATCGGCTGCGATTTCCGGCCGGATAATCTTCAGGGCAACGCTGGCGTCCTGAAGAAACTGATCCGTAGCCTCGTAGACCTCGCCCATCCCGCCACGAGCAATGAAACGAACGATGGCAAAACGGTTGGCGATGAGCTGCCCGGCCTGGAAACGGCCAGGGCTGACCGCAGTGCTCGCGCCAGTCTGAGCCGTGTTGCCATCCGGAATAAATGCGGGATTCCCTAGAAAACTACCGGCCTGCTGATCCTTCTCCAATAGCTGCTCGACCCGCCGCCGGAGTTCAGGAGTGTCCCGGCAGGCTTGGTCGAGGAAGGCAGCCCTGCGCTCCGGGGGCAGTTCCAGCGCTTCCCCAAACAGTTCCTCCGCAGATTGGCCCGAGTCGGTCATCATTTCGATCCAATAGGTATCGTGAGCCGTACGCGTGAACTATATCAGGAGGCATTCCTGGAGCCGGCTTGGCGCTGCGCAGGCAGCTCGGGAATCATTTGGGGTTCATTTCACTTTTTTTCCCGGGGTTGCGCCTTAGTAAGTGAAGGCGGTTGGTGAAACGCCTTCCAAAAGGAGAACTACCATGCGCAGCTCAATGATATTGAAAGTTCACGCAGGCTTGATCGCCGCTGTTCTCGCTGTCGCCTCCTCGGCGCCGGCCGCCCAGGCACAGGGTTCAGGGTTCGCAGCCAAAATGAACGTGCCCTTTGCTTTCCAAACCGCCTCTGGGGAACATTTCGCCCCCGGTGTCTACACCATTCGCATGAACGACGAACTGTCCATGCTGATCCGGAGCAACACTAGCTCAGGATTGGTCCTGACCCAGCAGGCAAGTGACGGACTGCCGGCCACCCAGGGTAAAGCCGTGTTCACCCATTACGGTGACCAGTATTTTCTGCGCACTGTTTGGGTGGCCGGTGAGACAAGTCACCTTATCTGTGACAGATCGAAGGCCGAACGGCAGTCGCAGATTGCCGCTGGTAAAGCGAGCACAGCAGTAGAAGTGGCTCTGCTGAAGGTAGGACGCTAACGCCATGCTACGGACAATGCATCGCTACTGTTCCCGCGATGAGCAGTAGCGATGCCGAGCTTCATGGGAAGAAGAGTCCATCTCACTGCGGCCAATGCAGTGAAGCCGGCTGGCCAAATCGATTACCTCAATCCGGGGCAACGCATCCGGGAGTGGGAAATAGCTGAACGCAATTGCCTTGCCGTTAGAGAACCACGTCGGCGCTATTGGGATTCGGCCATCAGGGGTCAATTTTTGCGGAGGGCCGCCGTCGGACGAGACCAAAAACAGGTGCTTCCAATCGAAGTAGACCAGCCATTTGCCGTCCGGCGACCACTGTTCCATCACGCCGCAAAGCTTCCCCAAACAATTCCTCGGCATATTGCCCGGGGTCGGTCATAATCTCGATCCAATAGGGTATTGGGCGTACGCGTGAACTATATCAGGAGGTATTCATGGAAGACGACGGCGGACAAGTGACCCAATTGCTCAAAGCCATGCAGGCGGGCGACCCGCAAGCGGCCCAGGACTTGCTGCCGTTGGTGTATGCGGAACTGCACCGGTTAGCCAAATCGTATATGCGCAGAGAACGGCCCGACCACACCTTGCAGGCAACCGCGCTCATCAATGAAGCCTACCTGCGCCTGGCGGGCGAGGAGATCGATTGGAAGAATCGTGCCCATTTCATCGGCTTGTCGGCCCAGGTTATGCGCCGTGTGCTGGTGGATCACGCCCGGGCACACAACGCCGAACACCGGGGTGGCGGCTTGCAGCGAGTGGAGATGCAGGAGGAGATGGCAATTTCCCCGGAAAAGCTCGATCAGGTGCAACAGATCGATGATCTTTTGAAAAAACTGGAGACGGTCAACCCGCGGCAGGCGCGGGTGGTCGAGCTGCGTTACTTTGGGGGGCTTACCTTCGAAGAGATTGCCGGTTTGCTCCAGCTCACGTCTCGAACCGTAAAGAGCGATTGGGCGCTGGCGAGAATCTGGATGCTTGACCAACTGCAACCGGGCGCCAGGCCGCCCGAAGAAGATCCGGAATAAGTCGAATTCCATTTCACTATTTTTGCCGGGGCAGCGCCTTAGTAAGTGAAGGCGGTGAGTGAGACGCCTTCCACAAGGAGAAACTACCATGCGCACCTCGACCATGTTGAAAGTTCACGCACGCTTGATCGCCGCTGTCCTCACCGTCGCTTCGCTGGCGCCGGTAGCCCAGGCACAAGATTCAACATTCGCCGCCAAAATGAAGGTACCCTTTGCCTTCCAAAGCCCATCCGGACAACACTTCGGTCCTGGCGTCTACACCATCCGCATGAGCGGGCAAGGGACGATGATGATTCAAGGAACGGAGACCTCCGGAATGGCGACCACCCAGTTGGCCTACGACGGTCAGCCGGCGACCCAGGGCAAGGCGGTGTTTACTCACTATGGCGACCGGTATTTCCTGCGTACCGTTTGGGTTGCCGGGAATTCGAGCCACCTTCTTTGCAGCAGCTCGAAAGCGGAACGGCACTCACAAATCGCCGCGGGCAAAACATCGACCGCAGTCGAGGTGGCGTTGCTGCAGGAAGGACGCTGAACCGATGCTGACTCAAACCCGTCGCTACTGCTCTTGCGATGAGCAGTAGCGATGCCGCATTGTGTCTCCCTTGTTTGCCCCTTCACTGCGCCGGGCACTTGTCGCTCAGCGAGTCGGTGAGGCCCTGTGCATCGACGCTAAACATCAAATCCTTCCTTCCGCCAACGTCTTTGATCCGGAAGACGTAAATCCGGTCATAGTCGTCATTCGGCCAGTCAGGAACAAGCGACGGATCCTTCCCATAAGCCTCGAGTAGCCGCTTCGCAAATTGATTCAGATACGCGTGCTCCCAGGCCAGATAGATCACCGAATTCGCGTTTTCTGGAGCCAGCAGCTCTTTTCTGAGCTGGCCCACATTCTTGAAGCCGATCAGCGCGTTGACCGGCATCTCCAATTGGATAGCTATCGGCTCAATTGTCATGAGCGGCCGCACATAGGAATAGTTCAAGTTGCCCAGTTGCCCGACCCGCGTACCGGGATCGGGCGCATAAATCCGGTCTGGCTTCCCATAGCGCGGAATGAGCACCTTGGGCAGCGCCAGCGCGCGGTTCAGGCCCTTGCAGGTAAGCTGCCCAAGGCTCGTCGGGGGTTTCTCGGCGTGACGGATGGCAACGATCGTCTCCTGCGCGTGGGCGCAACTGATAGACAGCAGCAGGCAAACAGCGCTCAGTAGAAATCGCGCCGGCTTTCTCACTGGCTCCATGCATGAAGTCTCTCAGATCTCGAAGCTCGGGGGGCGCCCGATGTTTCACATTCGAAATTTGTGGCTCAAACAATCATTCATTCGATCGGACGCGATAGGAGAGGGGGGAGCGGCTGAACCCGCTTGGGCGATCGACCCCGCCGGCCCATAGGGGATAAAGGGAGAGCATACCTATTGCAAGCAATTCTGGGGATAGACATCGCGTCCCGTCATCACCGCTAGCGGAGTGAGCTGGTGGCAAATCTCCGCACGCCACCCCAGCATCAGGAACGCTCTTCGAGAATCTCCTTTAAGTTACGCTTTCCGTGTAGAACGGAGACCACCTGCAACGGGTTGGTCTCGGGACGGTAAACTATCACGTAATTCGGGAACTTCGTGATGGTCCAGAAGCGGACTGGCAGCATCGTGACGTCCTGCCGCTTTGTGCCCATTCGCGGATGTCTTGCCAGCCGGCGACAGGTCGCGAGTATCTCCATTTCGACCCGTTCGGCTGCATCTCGGTTGTCCTCCGCAATGCTCCACCAGATGGCGTCAAGGTCTTCGATAGCCTGAGGCGTCAGTTGAAACAGGGCATTCATCCCTGCGGCTTCAGCCGCTCGGCGCGTCGTTGCCGCAACATTTCTACGACTGCGTCTCCCTCAACCAACTCAGCCCTCTCAGCTTGAGCATAGCCCACTGCGATGTGGGCGGCCACTTCCTCGCGTTGCCCAAGCATCCAATCTTCCAGACCGAGTTGCTCGCGGATGATCTCGAAAGCCTGATCCAGAACCTCGCTGGCGTTCTGATATGCTCCTGACCGGACGGCCAGGTCGATCACGCGCTGCTGTTCGGGTTTGAGATCGATCGTCATCGGTGCCCCCTATAAAAAGTAATTTCTTTCCTGCTGACCGTGCCAACTCGAACCCGCCGTGGCGCGGCGTCGATCGCGTCGTGGAAGGAAAATTCCTTTATTCAATACTACCGTGTTCCTGCCAATATCTTTATCTTGACCGATCAGCCGAGAGAACGCTTGCGTGCCGCTGAAAAAACAATCCAGCACGAATCGCTCTGCATATAAGTGGAAGGCTGCCTACCGAGAAATTGGTCAAGACGAGTTTGTGATTCTTCTGGCCCCCAAATCTTCAACGATTTGATATCGCTTGAACCAGCGAACATCACCAGCCCATTTGTCGCATTCGCTCCAGGATGAGCGCGCTGTAATAGTTCATGCGCGCGGGCCGCCGCTTCAGGGGCGCCGGCAGTATCGCGGCGAGCCGTGCGGCCTGTTGCCGGTCAGTATTCCGGGCCGCCGTTCCGTCGTAGGAATGACAAGCCGCGTCCGCACCATAAATCCCGGGTCCCCATTCGACCACGTTGAGGTAGATCTCCAGAATGCGTTGTTTGCCAAGAAAAAGTTCGGCCACCGGCACCAGTGTGAACTCCGCGCCTTTGCGGAGGATCGAGCGGCCGGTTCCGAAGAAGAGGTTTTTTACCAGCTGCTGTGTAATGGTGGAGGCTCCGCGGCTGCGACCGCCTTCCCAATCTTCGGCGGCAGCGATTTGAATCTCGTGCCAATCGAAGCCATGGTGCTGGTAGAAGCGGGCGTCTTCCGCGGCAATGACCGCGTGCTGAAGATTGGGCGAGATTTGACCGAGAGGAATAAATTTGTAGCGTTTGCGATACGGGGCGTCGTGAACCCAGGCCTGCAAGTGTCGCTGGATGTGCACTGCAGTGGTCGGTGGATCGATCCACCGGGCAGCCAGAAGTAGCAGCGCGGCGAGCAACCATAGAAGCGCCACACTGATGACAAGCCATCGAACAAACGATTGCAGGAAATCCTTCCGAAGCGGGGTCCAGGGGTGTATTTGAGGCTTTCCAGTCACTTGTCAGAATCATAACCGGAGCCGGATTACCGCTGATGCCTGATCCTAGCCGGTCCGTCAGGAGCTCCGCTCCTTGGCTTGCACGAGAATCGCAGCCTGACGATCCATTCCCGCTGGAAGAACACGGTGAAGGAGTTTTGAACACCGATACTAAACCAAGCTGGCTGGGTGTTAAGATGTTCGCCATCGAGGATGCCAAAGCAGAAACCCGGTTGAGACCGAAAGCTGTCATGGCTGTTCCAAACTTATGCCCGCACAGGATCATGACCATCATCACGACCACCAGGTCGTTCCCTCCGACCCGGCGCTGAGAACCAAGGCACTGGAATCGTTGCTGGTAGAAAAAGGCCTGGTCGATCGGGCCGCTTTGGATGCGCTGGTAGACGCTTACGAAAACAAGATTGGACCGCGCAACGGCGCTCGCGTGGTGGCGCGCGCCTGGGTGGATCCTGCCTATAAGGAACGGCTGCTCAACAATGCCTCAGCGGCAATCGCCGAACTGGGCTATGGCGGGGCACAAGGCGAACACATGGTAGTGCTCGAGAACAGCCCGAGCGTACATAACCTGGTGGTGTGCACGCTCTGCTCCTGTTATCCCTGGCCAATCCTCGGTCTGCCACCCGTCTGGTACAAATCGGCGCCGTATCGATCGCGCTCCGTGATCGATCCACGCGGCGTTCTGCGCGAATTTGGGCTGGAGCTGCCCCAGGACGTAGAGGTTCGGGTCTCCGACAGCACCGCGGAGGTCCGCTACCTCGTCTTGCCGGAAAGGCCGGCGGGCACGGAAAAGATGACCGAAGAGGAACTTGCCGCTTTGGTCACACGGGATGCCATGATCGGGGTCGCCCAGGTCGCACCGCCGCCAGGAGCCAGAGCATGAACGGAATCCACGACATGGGCGGCATGCAAGATATGGGTCCGATCCAGCGCGAAGAGAACGAACCCGTATTTCACCAGCCCTGGGAAGGCCGTGTGTTTGCCATGAACCGCGCGATGGGTGCGTGGGGCAAGTGGAATATCGACGCAGGCCGTTACGGTATCGAGCTTCTTCCCCCCGCTGATTATCTGCGGATGAGCTATTACGAGAAATGGCTAACCCGCAACCTGGAGTTGCTGGTGAAGTCTGGCCTGGTAACGCGAGAGGAGATGGAAACCGGCAAGCCCGCGCCGGGATCGCAGAAGGCAACTCCGCCTCTTACCGCCGCCGCCGCATCCGCCGTGGCCGGGCTCCGCGGCAATTTCATGCGACCGGAAGCGGACGCCAAGGCTCGCTTCGAAGTGGGACAGCAAGTCCGCGCCCGGAATGTAAACCCAGTGGGCCACACTCGCCTGCCGCGATACGCGAGAGGCAAAAAGGGCGCTGTCGTCCGCTGCCACGGCATCTTCGTATTCCCGGATACAAACGCGCATTTTCTGGGCGAGCAACCGCAGCACTTGTATTCGGTGCGTTTTACGGCGCGGGAGTTGTGGGGAGAAGACGTCTCGCCGCGCGATTCTGTTTACATCGATATGTGGGATAGTTACCTCGATCATGCCTGAATTGCCATCCGACCGGCTCGCTGCTTTCCCCTCGCTTCCTCGCGACCAAGGTGGTCCCGTCTTTGCTGAGCCCTGGCAAGCCCAGGCCTTTGCGTTGGCCGTGCGGCTTTCCGCTCAAGGCTACTTCACCTGGAAAGAGTGGGCGGCCGTACTGGCCAATGAACTCAAGTCCGCGGCGGATCGTGGCCACCCGGACGACGGTTCCGCCTACTACGAACACTGGCTGGCTGCGCTGGAACGTCTCGTCACTGCGAAAGGACTCTCCAATCCAAACGAGATGCTTGCTCGCAAACAAGCCTGGGCCGACGCCTATCGACATACACCGCACGGAAAACCCGTAAATCTGCCCAACGGATCCAGCTAGCTGCCGCTTCGACCCTTTTTGGCGATAGGTATGCTTTTCCTTCATCTCTTGTCTCCTGTCTCGCGTCGTCCTCGGCTGAGCTCCCCGGTCATTCCTGAACCAGGCCGAACAAGCCGCGAACTTGTTCATTAGGACCGCACCATTGCGAAGTCTCGTCTATTGCGGCAAGATATATCTATATGGGAATATATAAATTAAATGGCGAGAGCGGCGAGCAAGACTGATAGCTTCTACGCGATCACGGGCCCCAAGGGCGCCACGTAATGTGTGTGCTGGTGGCGAAACAGAACAAGCCGGTCGGCGAGTAGCCATGTGTCCCCTCTGTAAGACGGTCGGGGGCGCCACCTTGACCGGCGGCATCTCCGCGCTGGACCTGCGCATGCCCCGCGCAACAACCACGAACCATGAACGAACCACAAGAACCGCTAACCAGGAGAGGGGAATGGACAAAAACAAGCACACCCAAACGAACATGAGCACGCCACCGATTGTGTCGCCCGAGGAGTGGGAGGCTGCGCGCCGGCAACTGCTGGTGAAGGAGAAGGAATTGACTCGCGCCCGTGACGCGCTGGCGGCCCAGCGTCGGCGCATGCCGTGGTTGGCCGTCGAGAAGCAGTATGCCTTCGACGGGCCTAAGGGCAAAGCGAGCCTGCTTGACTTATTCGACGGGCGCCGTCAGCTCATCGTCTACCGCGCTTTCTTTGAGCCGGGCGTCTTCGGTTGGCCCGAGCATGCCTGCCGCGGCTGCTCCCTGGGTGCCGACCAAGTCGCCCACCTCGCCCATCTCAACGCCCGCGACACCACCCTCGCGTTCGTCTCGCGCGCGCCGCAGACCGACATCGAGCGCCTGAAAGGGCGTATGGGTTGGAAGATGCCGTGGTACACCATTACTGGCAGCTTCGATGCCGACTTCGGAGTACACGAGTGGCATGGCCACAACGTGTTCTTCCGCGACGGCGAGAGCGTCTTTCGCACTTACTTCATCAACAACCGCGGGGACGAGGCGATGGGGAGCACCTGGAGCTACCTCGACCTCACTCCGCTCGGGCGCCAGGAGGAGTGGGAGGATTCGCCGCAGGGCTATCCCCAAACCCCGCCGTATAAGTGGTGGAACTGGCACGACGAATACGCCGCCGCGCCGCCCGACCCGACGTGGGTGAAGGTGGTGGACAACGCACAGGCGACGTGAAGCCGCGACGGCGTGATCAAACTCAGGAACTGCTTAGGATGCAGTAATCCACTACGCTCTAACGCCGAAAACCGTCTTCTCAGCTTCGAGCGCGTTCACGAAGAACTTCTAAGGGGTACCCATTCGACCCTTCTGTTGGCCTGAGGGATGGTGGGTGCCCGCCAATATCCGGCCGAGTCTGGCCCCGGATAAGCATAACGCTCCGCTCGCGCGAGGGTCTTCCACCGCTATGAAACTCATTCGTAGCGTAATGCCTCGAGCGGGTCGACCTTTGCAGCTCGTCGCACCGGTACCCAGCATGCGAGCAGCGCCACCCCGGCGAATAATGTGCCCACAATGATCAACGTCATCGGATCGTTAGGCTGCACCTCAAACAGAAAAGTTCTCAGCACTCTGGACAAGACAATCGCGAGCACCACACCCGCCAATACTCCGCTGGCGATCAAACGAAATCCTTCGCCGAAGATGAGCTTCCGAATGTCCTTTTGTTGCGCGCCAACCGCCACGCGAATCCCCAGTTCACGGCGTCTCGAGGCGACCGACAGCGCAAGCACGCCGTAGATGCCCACCAGCGTCAGCATGCTTCCCACCACCGCAAAGCCGACCAGCAACTGCATCGCGAACGTTCGCGAGGCCAGAGAATCGTCGCGAATCTGTGCCAGGGTCTTCGGGTGTTCGATGGCGGCCGTAGGATCCACTGCGCGCAGTTCACGTTCCACCGCGACCATAACCGTCCGTGGATCCGCCGCGGTGCGAATCACCAGGTGTTTCGAAAACGCGGTCGCCTGCCACAACGACAAATAAATCTCCGGGGACGCCGCTTGCGTCAAATCATCGGTTCGCCCGTTAGAAACCTCGCCGACGATTTCTATAGCCGGCTTGTCGCGGCCGTTCAGCCAAATCTTCCGCCCAATGGCATTGCCATGAGGAAAGTAGCGATCCGCAAATGCCTGGTTGACGATCGCTACGTTTGCCGTCTTGCCTTCATCGCTCGAACGAAACTCACGTCCCCCGAGCATGGACAGACCCATCAGCTTGAAATAGTCCTCGGTGATAGCGCGCAGCGGCAGCGCGGTCTTGTCGCTCTCCTTCACGGCCGGAGGCTGCCCTTCGATTTCCATAGTCGCCGGCCAATTGTTTCCGGTCAGGGGCACCCCCCATGCGAATGCCGCGTATTGCACGCCGGGAATGGCCGCGACCCGTTGCAAGGCCTGCTTGTGAAAATTAGTCCACTCCGCGAAACTCCGAACCTCCGTAACACTCATGGTTAAGATGTGGTTTGTGTTATAGCCCGACGGAACTCTCGCAATATTGATCATCGTGCGAATCAGCAAGCCGGCCCCCACCAGCAGCGCTAAAGTGAGGGCCGTTTGGGCGATGGTAACGCCGCGCAGCAGACGACGCTCCCCGAGTCCCGCCGTGCCTTTCGGGCCGGCATCCTTCAACACCTCCATCGGATCCAGCCGAAACGCCCGCAACGCCGGAAAAACAGCCGCCAACATGGACGCCAGCACGGCCGCACCGAACCCCCATGCCAGCACCGCCCATCCGGCCGTCACATTATCCAGGCGCGGAATTGCATGTCCCGCAATCAGCTTGAACACCCTCACGATGCCAACTGCCAGCACGACGCCGAACACCCCACCCAGAAGCGCCAGTAATAGACTTTCAGTGGAAACCTGGCGCAAGAGAGCGATGCGACCCATACCCATCGCGCTGCGCACCGCATACTCCTGCTGGCGTTGCAGCCCGCGCACCAAAAGCAAAGCGGCAGCGTTGCCGCAACCAATCAGCAGCACCAGCGCCGCCGCACCAAGCAGCGGGAACAAAATGCTTCGGCCGTCTTGATTCATTTCGTTAGTCAGGGTTTGCACCTCTGGCCGGAAACCCTCAAATTGTTTCTCCGCTTGTGCCTCCCGCGCCGTCAGCACCGCCAGCTCGCCTTGTCCTTGCTGAGGCGTCACGCCATCCTTCAGTCGCGCCACCACATTCCAATACGGAGCCTTCAAGTATTTCGCGTCGGGCTCGGCAGGACTCCAGAAATCCACCAACGCGTTCACGTTGTAATTCGGCTCCTTTGCGGCCCCCGGCGAAGGCAGAAAGCGCGCTCCCGGCGGCATCACGCCGATGATCGTCGGAGGCACATCCCACCGGCTGATACGAACCGTTTTGCCTATGATGTGTGGATCGCCGCTGAACGTCCGCTGCCAGAATTCGTACCCCAGAAGAATCACCTTTACGGGTCCCTGACCGAAGTCCTGCTCAGCAAAACCCCGCCCCACCACGGGACGCAATCCCATGATGGGCAGATAATCCCTGGTCACCGCCATGCCCTGGATCGATTGACTGCCGTCATTGCGGATCAGGAAATTGAACTGCCAATAATACCCGGCAATGCCCGCAAATGACCTCGCTTGCTTTTGCCATTCCATCCATTGTTGGGCGGGCCAGTCGCGCGGGTTTTCCTCTTTTTGCCCGTCGGTCCGTGCGCTCTGCACCAGCACCAGCTGCTGCGGCTTCTTGTAGGGTGGCGGCGTCAACAGCACGCCCTGAATCAAACTGAACACCGCGGAAGTCACCCCGATCCCTAGCGCCAGGGTGAGGATCGCAATCAGGCTAAAGCCGGGTTGTTTCAAAAGCATGCGAATCGCAAATCGCAGGTCTCGTTTCATCTTTCCCCACCTCGGTTCCGTGAATCACAATTTCAGGATGCTCTCTACCTGAAACGTTCCTAACCCTCCGCTTGTTCCGACCATCCTACCTGCTTTGACGAAATAAACGGCACATGAGTGAAAGGGCCTGAGCGGAGACGCTTGTACTGCTCTGGCGTCAGCCCACACATTTTATCCGCCTCTGCCGGGCTCCAATGCCCAGGCCCGCGGCAGCGCCACTGCCAATGGTCCCTCTGCGAGACAGCTAATAGAGCGGCTTTCTGTGGACGACGGCGAAGTCCCCCTTGACGTGTAGCTACATTGTATTTACACTAGACGCGGAACACAGGCAGCCAAGGGATGCGGCTCGTCCATGACCCGACACGATGAATAGACGACCATTCACACACGCGACACCCAAGGTACCTAGAAGCGGCTACGACACCTAAAAAGAAAACGAAAAACAACAACGGAGAAAACATTATGCAGATCAAGACATCCTTGCCGCTCCACGGAAGCGGCTGTGATCGTTTGGGGGACAGTAGATGGTGCTATTCGAGTGGGACGATGAGAACCGTACCCATATTGCAGCCCACAGTGTTTCGTGTGCGGAAGCAGAACAGGTAATTACAAACGAACCATTCGATCTTGATTTTCAAGTAATGAATGGGGAAGAACGGTCTGTGCAACTCGGGGAGACGAATGCAGCCCGCATTCTGGTCGTTGTGTCCACTTGGCGCGATACCTTAATTCGAGTAATTACAGCGTTCGATGCAAACAAGGCGATGAAACAAATTTACATTGCTCAAAAGGGGAATTTGTATGGAACAGACCCTTAAGGTTCCTGAATTCAAGACCGAAGGCGAGGAAGCGCGTTGGTGGGCTGAAAATCAGGGTAAGCTAGCGCAGCAGTTCAAGCGGGCCGCGGCGGAGGGGAAACTAGGTCGTGGAACCGTCGCGCGGAGGGGAAATACCCCCACAACAACAATTCGGCTCGATCCCGAAGACATTGCGAGAGCCCGCTTCCAAGCGGAACGGAGGGGCCTCAAATATCAAACTTATCTAAAAATGTTGATTCATCAGGCGCTTCGCCAGGAACAATTTCAAAGTGGTCCAGACGTTCAGCAAGCACAGAGAAAGATGCCTAAGAAACCATTACTCAAGAAGAAGTGAATCTCACCCCTTTTGACTGGATCTATTCTCGAGGGCAACAGGGGAACCCCGCGGCTGGTGTGGAACCGTAGCTGGGAAGAGCGCAATGGTGGGAGCCCCCGCATTCATGCGGGGGAGCTCGGCTTTCAAGCCGAGCGGCTCGCGTGGGACTTATCCTCCTCCGGCTTTAGCCGCGGCGTTTTTTTCGACGTGGTTACGAAACTCAGTTCAAGCTACGGGAGACAGAAGCGAATGCTCTGGCGGACCACCCGGGCAGACATAAGTATCGCTATCCGGTTCATAACGGAAGCCTGCACGTCCTATCCTAAGAGAACTCCGTCACCCTGATTGTTCACTGTGCGCATCACACTCCTGCAGAAACAGGCACTGCCCGCGGTGCCAAGGCAACGCGCGCCCTCGCTGGCTCAAGACGGAAGTCATTCGGAGTGGAGTGTAGTGATTGGATCGAGGCGCATGGCGCGCAGCGCCGGGATATAGCTCGCAGCGAGCGCGACTGTAGTAAGTACAAGGGTGACGCCAGCGAAGGTGGGCAGATCGGTAGGCGACACGCCGTAGAGCAGTCCGGCCATGAGGTGAGAGACGATGAGCGCAGCGACCAGACCCGCACCGGCGCCGGCGGCGGCCAGACCGAGTCCCCGCCGCAGGACCATCTTGAGGATATTGCCCCTTTGCGCTCCCAGCGCGAGGCGAATGGCGATCTCACGTCTTTGTTCATTCACAACATAGGAAATAGTCCCGTAGATTCCAAGCCCGGCCAGCAGCAAGGCAGTGGCCGCAAAAGACGCCACCATTTCCATCGAGAATCGCCTGACGGAAAGCGAGGTGGAGAGCACGTCATCCAGCGTCTCCGCATGGAAGACCGGAAGTTTTGGATCGATGGACTGGACCTGCTCGCGCACTTGTGCAGAGATGGCGCTGGGATCGAGTTGTCCGCGAAGAAAGATGGCCAGGTCTTTGGCGGGGTGCTGGTACACGCTGCGGTAGATCTGCGGAATTGCCGCGTCCGCCAACGATTCCGTGCGGGCATCCGCAATCACGCCGACGATCATGGTCCAGGCTGGCTTGGCAGAGCTCAACAGCTCGCGGGAATCCAAGCGCAAACGGACGCGTTTGCCAAGCGGGTCCTCGCCCTTCCCATCTTTGCCTGGCCAGTACATGCGAGCCGCGGCCTGATTGATGACCGCAACCTGGGGCGTATCCTCAAGGTCCTGGTCGCTGAAAAGGCGTCCGCGCAACAGCGGCATGCCCAACAGGTGGAAGTATTCGGGCGAAACGATGGGACTATCGATCACAGGAGCCTCATTGTCCATCGTGTCATCGTTCGTGTTGGGGCCTTCGCGGATCAACGGCAGCGGGCTGGGATGGCTGTGGCCCAGGGGAAGAGCGGCCACGTCGCCGACGCCCGCTTCTTCTACGCCCGGCAGGGTTCGGCTGCGGCGAAGAATTTCGCGCACCAAGACCGATTCCTGGGTGGCGGTTCGGTAGATATCCGCACTGGGATCGTTGGGCCCCGGCAGCCAGGTTTGAATGGCCATGACGCGGTCAGGATTGAAACCGGGCTGCACCTTGAACAAGTCCCAGAAACTGCGCAGCAGAAGACCCGCGGCGACCATGAGCACGAGCGAGAGCGCCATTTCACTGATGACCAGAATCTGGCGGGCGCGCGAACGTCCAAGTGAACCAATGGATCCGCGGCCTTCCTGCCTGAGCGTACCGATCAAGTCGGAGCGGCTCATGAGCCAGGCGGGGGCAAGCCCAAAGACGGTTCCGGCTGCTACGGAGACGGTGAGCGCAAACACCAGCACCCCCCAGTTGATCGATATGTCGTTCAGGTGCGGGAGGGTGTCCGGAATCAACCCGAGCAGGAATTTCCTGGTGAAGAAAAGAATCGCAAAACCGGCGATCCCGCCAAGCAGGAAGAGCAGCAGACTCTCGGTGAGAAACTGGCGGATGAGGCGCGTTCTTTGCGCTCCCAGAGCCTGGCGAACCGCGACCTCACGACTTCGCACACTGGCCTTGGCAAGCAGAAGATTGGCGACGTTGACGCAACTGATCAGCAGGACCAATCCTACCGCGCCGAACAGCAGAATGAGAGATTGGCGAACGCTGCCGACCACGCTTTCGCTGAGCGGACTCAGGCGCACGGTCCATGCGGCCTGTGCCGGATACTCCGCCGGATATTGCTTTTTCAGCGATGCAACCAGCGCATCGAGGTGCCCCTGCGCGGCCGCAATCGAGAGACCGGGCTTCAGGCGCGCGATCGCGCGACCCTGCAGACGTGTACCGCGCAGCGGGGGCGGAAACGGCAGACCGGCCATGCCGGCCGCCAACCACGTTTCCGTTTTCCGCTCCTCGCTGGTTGAGCCCAGATCGCGAAAACCGCGCGGCATGACGCCCACGACGTGATAAACGTCGTTGTCCAGTCGCAGAGCTTTGCCGACAATGTGCGGGTCAGCTCCGAATTCTCTCCTCCACAGCTCGTCGCTGATCACGGCCTCTAAGTTGAAGCCAGGAGTAGCATCGTGGGGATCGAATGTGCGACCCAACTGCGCGTCTACACCGAGGACCGCGAAGTAATTCGGCGTAACATGCTTGTAGCTGAGACGCTCGGGCTGTGCACTGCCGGTGAGGTTCACGTCTGCGCCGGTGCCGGAAACCGACACGGACTGGAATATCCCGGAACTCTGCAGGTCTTTCCACTCAGGGACGGAGATCCCGACGTCCTGCGCGCCTACGCCGGAAAGATCGTCCTGGATGCGCACCAGCTCGGCAGGGTTTGGATACGGCAAAGGGTGCAGCAGCGTGGCGTCGATCACGCTATAGATCGCGGTGGTGGCTCCGATGCCCAGCGCCATGGTGGCGATCGCAATGAAAGAGAATCCAGGAGATCTCAGAAGCATGCGAACCGCGTACCGCAAGTCGAAGAGCAGATTCTCGATCAGGGGCAAGCTTTGCTCGGCGTGATGGTGTTCCCGTATCGCTTCGGCCGAGCCAAGCTTGAGTGCGGCCTGGCGCCGCGCCTCGGCAGGCGGCATACCGGCGCGCAGGTTCTCCTCTGTCTGGAACGCAAGGTGTTCGGCAATCTCTTCCCGCAGGCGTTGATCGGCACTCTGCCTTGTCACGAAATTCGACAGGCGTATCAAGAGGCGTCGTAGGAATTTCATGCCAGGTCCTCCGCTTTGACTTTGAAAAAGCGCGCGATGATCGCCGCGGTTTGCTCCCAATCGCGGGTCTCTGCCTGCAGTTGCCTACGGCCGGCCGCTGTCAGCCGATAGAAGCGGGCTCGGCGGTTGTTTTCCGATGCTCCCCATTGCGAAGCGATCGAGCCTTCATGCTCCAGCTTCAGCAGCAAGGGATAGAGCGTGCCCTGGTTCACATCCAGAAGGTCTCCGCTGATCTGCTCGATGCGCCGCGCGATACCGTAGCCGTGCTGCGGCCCAAGCAGGTCCAATGTCTTGAGGACCATCAGGGCAAGCGTTCCTTGCAAGACGTCCGGCTTTTCCTTCATCGGGAGTCCCACCTTTAGGTTTCCAACAGGAATAATGGCATGCTTCCTTTTGGAAAGCAAATATGCATGGCTGCTCGCGTTTGCCCAGGCAGCGGAGGGGGTTTTGGTCACGTTTGACAAAGCGCTTGCTTCGCGGGGCGCCTACTGCCTCCTGTCGAAGAGAGGGGAACGCATCAATGGTTAAGACCCCCCGATAACCAGCCCCGCGCCAGCCCAAAAAACTTATCTACGAAGCTCTTCGTTGACAACTACGAAGCACTTCGTATATGGTTCTTCCATGAAGATGCGTAGAGTCAATTTGCCCAAGCCGACTGAAGGGGAACTGGAACTGCTTCGGGCGCTATGGGTCAAGGGTGAAGCCACCGTCCGAGAGCTTCATGACTCGGTCAGCCGGGAACGGTCGCTGGGGTACACGACGGTGTTGAAGTTGCTGCAAATCATGACGGAGAAGGGGCTGGTACTGCGTGCGGAGGTCGGTAGAGCGCATGTGTACCGTGCTACGGCAAGTCAGGAAGAGACGCAGAGCCAGCTGCTGAGAGATTTGAGTGAGCGATTGTTCTCAGGCTCTGCCACGCAGCTTGCCATGCACGCACTGACAATGGAGCCCGCTACCAGCGATGAGTTGAAAGAGATTCGGAAGCTAATTGACCGCAAGCAGGAGAAACGATGAATCATCATTTGGAATCTCTGGGCTGGACCCTGGTGAATTTTTGCTGGCAAGCGGCAGGGATCGCGCTCGTCTATTGGCTTGCCGACACTTTGCTTTCGAAGGCGCGCAGCCAAACCCGCTATGTACTGGCGCTCGCGGCCTTGCTCCTGATGATTTCGAGCGCGCTGGCAACGCTCGCCTACCAGGAGACGCGGAGCCACGCCGAGCTATCTTGCCCGGCGCCCTTTCGCACCCGGCGGCGGTGACGCTCGGATCAAGCATCTCCATCGATCTCTCACCATGGCCGGGACTGAGTACAGCCGGTAGTGCAACCCAGCCCGCGTGGTTGCGTGTGTCTCAACTGCTGCCTTGGCTGGACATGGTGTGGCTGCTGGGTGTGGCGTGCCTTTCAGCACGAACCATCGGCGGGTGGCGCCTTATTCAGCGGTTGCGCCGCAGCGCGCTGGCGGACGCTCCTGAAGCCGTCCACGCGAGCTTTACCCGGCTATGCAAACGGCTGGGGATAACGCGGCCGGTCCGTCTTCGTATTTCCGCACATCTGCAAGGGCCGCTGGCGATGGGAATTGTGCGCTCGCTGGTAATACTGCCTGCGTCTGCGCTCATGGCTCTAAGCCCGGAACAGCTGGAGGCAGTGTTGGCGCATGAGCTGGCTCACGTGCGCCGTGCGGATTATTTCTGGAACCTGGTTCAGACCATGGTCGAAACCTTATTCTTCTTCCATCCCGCGGTGTGGTGGCTGGGCCGCAGGTTGCGTCAGCAGCGCGAACTCTGCTGCGACGACGTGGCCGTCGAATCGTGCGCCGACCCTTTGCTATACGCGACCGCATTGTTGCGCCTGGAAGAGCGTCGCCGCCAGCGGCTGAAACTGGCCATGGCGCTGGATGGACATGGGCCATGGTCTGGTCTTCGCGAACGGATCGCGCGCATCCTCGGTGAGACTGCCGGCGAGCAGCGCCCACGTGACCTCGTTCCCATACCGCTGGCTGCAACCTGCGCCGTGTTCTTGCTTATACTTCTGCCTGCACCCCAAATCTTCGCAGGATTGCGGAAGACCTTGCAGGCGCCTGCGGTTTCTGTGCCGGCAGCATCTACGGCGGCCCCGGCGACGATAAGTCTTCCTGCCCCTGCTGCATCGCACGCCGTGTCCCAGAGTCCGCCTACGTCGCGGAACACGCCAGTTGCTCCGAAGGCGACGCTCGTGGCTGTCGCAGCGGAGGCCGCCGGAGAACGTGCGGAGTATGCCGCCGTGGGCGTTGCTTCAGAAGGCGAGCAACAACCCGCGACGCCCGATGCATCCGCGCACAAGACGGACTACATCGATAGGATGCACACCGCCGGCTATGACGTAGATATAGATAAATATGTCGCCATGAAGGTGCAGGGCATCACCCCCGAATACGCGCAGGAGATGGCAAAGGCCGGTTTCGGTAAACCTTCCGCGGATGAACTCATTGCCATGAAGGTCCAGGGCATTACGCCTGAGTACGTATCTGAGCTGCACGCCGCGGGCATACAACCCAGCAACATAGGTGAGCTGATTTCTTATCGCATTTTCCAGGTTACGCCGCAGTTTCTCGCGGGGATGAAAGCTGCCGGCTTCGACGCAATTCCTCCCGGGAAGCTGATTGCCCTGCGGGTGCAGGGAGTGACTCCGGAATACGCCAGGACGGTGAAGCAGCAGTATCCGAACGCTACCATCGATGAGTTGATTCAGCTTCGCATCTTCCATATCGACGATGCGTTTCTCGCCGCCGCCAAACGCCATGGCTTTAATTCGCTTTCGATCGAAAAACTGGTGCAACTGCGTATCTCCGGCGTGCTGGCCGATGATGACACGGAGGCGAAATGACAAGGACCGGCGTTCTTCTTATCGCTTTCGCAGCCGTATCCACCTGCTTGTTTCTGCAGGCGGAGGAGCAGCTTCGAACGCTTACCGGATCGTGCAGCGTCGCTGCTACAGCGAATTCGGCTGAGGTGGATCTTCGCCTGGAGAGGGAAGAGTGCGGAGGCAATGGAGACTGTGGTTCTACGCAGACTCATGAGCCGGTCAGCGCTTTCCTCGGCTTCACCCTGGCCGATCTGCAGCGCGAGGGTGCGCATGTGGACGCGGTATTCGCGCCGAGCCGGGCACGATTACCTGTTCGGGCGCCGTACACGATGGCAGGTTGAGCGGCGCCTTCCGATTCGTACCCGACACGGCATTTGTTGACCGCATGATGGAGTTGGGATATCGCGATCTTGATGCGGAAAAGCTCGAGGCCTACACGCTGTTTCGTATTGGGATCGCCTGGGTTCGTTCGCTGCAGTCTGCGGGAGTAAGCGGCCTTGATTCGGGAAATCTCATCGCGCTGCGTATTTTCAACGCAGATAGCGACTATATCCGTAGCCTCAATGCCCTTGGTTATCCGACTCCGGATGCGGGCAAGCTGATTGCGCTGCGTGTGCACCGAGTCGACCCGGAAGAAGTGAAGCAGATTCGCGCCCTGGGCTACCAGCCCACGCTGGACGAGCTGATCCAGATGCGTATTTTCCAGGTCACGCCGGACTTCATCCATCGTATGCAGGCCAAGGGACTTACCAACCTGACCATCAGCAAGCTGGTGCAGATTCGCATCTTCAAATTGGCAGACTAAGGCAGGTTTCCTGGAACCCGCAACCAGCGGGTGGGTGGCCCATTCAAGCCGTACGGCGCCTGCCCCGCCTGTCCCGGCCTGCCGTGGAGCGTGCCGAGGGGCTTGAGTGGGTAAAGAACCGTTCATGTAAAGAGCAGTGAATGTGCGGTCCGTCACCCACAACTAGCGGCTGGGTGGCCCATTCAAGCCGTACGGCGCCTGCCCCGGGGTGCCGTGGGGCTTGAGTGGGTAAAGTGCCCCCACAACTAGTTAGCCACTGGGTTCTCAATTATCTGGCCGCGTCCTGGGCGCTCTCCCCAATGACGTCGTACTGGGACTCCTTCGCGCCCGTCCGGACATGCACATGCTTCCCATCGTTCCAGACTGCCACCGTGGCGCCTGCCGGTTGCCTCCAGAGAGATTCGTGATGAGGCCACGTCCCGTAAGGTGTCAGCGTGTAGACTGTTTCCCCGGCTTTCACGGTGTAGACCAACGTTTCCGCGTCATGACAGGTAGTCATGCTGCTATCGTACCCGGTCCCATTGCAGTTCATGCGGACAGATTCCGCGTGAGTTTCCTGAAAAATGGCGTCCTGATATCTCGAGCCGGACCTGTCTTTGGCCGACGCTGCGGAGCAGAGGATGAGCGTGACTAAGAGAGTTTTCACGTGGAAACCTCCTGCCACTTCTACCTTGCCGGAGGCGAACTGGGCTCTAGCACTTTTGACTCATTACTTCTGTATCTTTCCGGTTTGGAAGCGCGGGGACAAGTTCGCGGCCAGATCATCCTGGCTTTACAAGCACAGAAAATCTCCGTTGGTGCGTGGCCCTTTCAAGCCTTTCCCCATCGGACAGCTTATTTCACTGAGGGGCTGTCATCCGCCTTTAGATCGCCCAGCGCGTATTGAATCCCAGCTCGAAGGTGTTCCAGCATCGGCGTCATGGCATATACGCGATCACTGTGGCCGTGCCCCTCGTAGAACACCCGCCCCTTGCCCTCGCGGCGAATATAGCTCAAGGCATAATCGGCATCGGTGCGCGGATTGGCTTCCTTCGCCTTATCCTCTGCGCTCATTTTGTCGTAGTCGATACTCGTCAACACGTGCACGTTCCGGCGCGAAAACGATTCCTGCACGAAGGTATAGGTCTCGTCGTGGATCTCGAACTCCTTGCCATGGAACATAGCCGTCAAAGGGCTATTCGGATCATCGATCTTGACATAAATGAGTTGCGGATCGGACCAGTGAAATTTGAAGTAACCGCCAATCAGCTTGTTGAACTCCGGCCATTGCTGCACCGGTTTCGATTCCTCGCCTAGACGATGCATGTCCGGCGGCGGCAACAAAGAATTGAAGTGCGCCACAAAATCGGCGCGGGTGACCGTTCCCGTATTGCCTGTATCCAACTTTTGGAACCAATCGCCGGCGAGGGCGGACCACTCCTGCCGGCTGACGGTATTGTCACTATCCTTGTTCGCTCCCGTATAGAGCCGGTCGGCTAAAACCACCGCCGCTCTACTCACTCCTGGACTGCCGCTCTTCACGGCGGCCTCACTTGCCAGGCAATCGGTGTGATAGGAGTCTGACGCCGCGTGGATGCCGGCGATACCTTTGCCGCCTCTCACAAAACTCAGGAACGCCGCTCGCCGCGCGGCCGTCACTGCGGGATCCGGATCGTCAAGGAAACACGCAGTGGTGCTGGCCAGAAAAATGGCGTCGTATTTCTTCAGGTTCTCGGTGTTGATATCCGCCGCGTCGTAACTGACCGTCGTGGTCCATAAACCACCCTGGTTTCCCAGCGCTTCCACCGCCTTCGCTGTCAGCGGGATCGAAGCATGCACGAACCCGCCCGCGCCCGTATGCGCCATCACCAGTACCTTGCGCGGGTGCATCGGCTTCGCACCGGGGGTCGTGGGTAACGCGGCCATCATTGCGTCCACCGCCGCCTGCGGTGCAGGGAACGGCGTCGAATTACCCACCGGGTTGAACGTGCCGGATTGCCCCGGCTTAACCGCGGGCGGCGCAGGCAGCACTTTACTGATTCCAGCCAAAATCTCAGGCTCTGTCAGGAGCCCGTTGTGAGTGGTGTCCCAGGCGGTAAACCAGGAGTTGAAGCCGGATTCCAGCTCAGCCCGTGTCAGCGTCCCATCGTTGTCGGTATCCAGAGCATTAAAGAGCGCCTGGGCATTCCGCCCACCCTCCGGTCCCTGCGCCCGTAAGCTCGCGATGCCAGTCGCGATCAGGACAGCAGAGCCGGCCCAAATACATGTCGTTCCGATGAATCCGATTTGTCTCATAAAATCCGCCCGAATGAGTCTATCGCGGATGCGGTCTTCGAATCGCGACAAAAATGGTGGGGCGTTTTTGATGGGGGTTGGTTCGCTATATGGGCCCCTGCCGCAATCCTTATCTTAGCCAAATTCTCTCTATCATTTCGGCATCGGAATTGACACCGCCTTACCAGCGCCGCGTTCGGCGATCCAGATCGTGTCGCCCGCGGGCTCGACTGCGGTTGGTGTCTTGAGTCCTTCCTTGATGACCGTGACGCTGGCCTTATCGCCATTCACAGTAATCACGGCAATCTTGCCGTTGCCATTCTCAGCAACGAGCAGCTTGCCATTGGACGCGCGCATGCCATCCGGCCCTTTCACAGGCTGATCCATCCAGATATCGACCGGTTGTCCGGCCTTACCGGCAGCGTCCACCGGGATACGGTAAAGATTGTTCGAGAACACATTGTTGACATAAAGCGTGCCGTCCAAAAAGGTGATCCCGTCAATGCCGTAGAGCGCGTGATCTTCCAGGAAGAGTTCGGCAGTGGTGGCGCCGGCTGGCAGCCTGTAGATTTTGCTGTTAATGGTGTCGCTGATGTAAAGCGCCTTGTCCGGTCCAATCGAGAAATCGTTGCAGACGCTGTTGTCCCCAGGCAGGTTCCAACGAAGCTTTTCGGCGCCGGTGGAAAGATCAAAGCCCCTCAGGGCCGTATGACGCTTTGCCGGCGTTGTGCCTGGCACTGGGGTGAGCTGACACGCCCACAACGTGTTGGTAGGGGCATCGGCAAGCATGCCGAAGAAAAAGGTGCCGCCGCCTTCAGCGCTGGCGTCGACGAATTTCTCGACAGTGGTCGAGCCCGGGCGCACCTTGTAGATGAACGGGGTGCTCGCGCTGCCGACGATCAGTATTCCACCCGGGGCGACCGTCAAACTCTCCGGCTGGGATTTGTCGTCAACGATAAGAATTTCAGCGGCAGACGCAGCCTGTACAAGGCCCGTCAATAAGGCGACGCAGGCGGCAAGCCGTCGCGCACGTAGATTGGGCATAGTCAAATCTCCTCTTTTTGACCTTCAACGCAGAACCGAATCGATAATTCTTGCCAAACCAGTAGCTTTGAAGACATGTGTACGGGACTGAGTCTCGTATACCTCCGCTCCAGATTAGCAGCCCGCGGCTCTTTTTCTGTCGCGCTTATGGCGCCCGGCTAACCGAGGTCAACCGCCCAATCATATAATTCCCGCATGTCATCCCTTCGTCTCGTGCCCATCGCCCTCCTCTTGACTACACTGGCGGTCGCGCAGCAAACCATCTCGTTTCCGACCGAAGACGGCGGACGAGTCTGCGCTGATCTCTATGGACAAGGTACCCGCGCGGTCGTACTCGCTCACGGCGGCAGATTCAACAAGGAGAGTTGGAGGCAGCAGGCTGAGGACCTGGCATCGAAAGGATTTCGAATCCTGGCTATCGATTTTCGCGGGTTCGGCTGTTCGACCGGTCCTGGACAGTCGGACTTTGATCATGCTCCCTTTGCAAACGACGTGCTTGCTGCGGTTCGCTACATGAAAGCGAATGGCGCCAAAACGGTCTCGGTGGTTGGGGGGAGCTTTGGCGGATCGGCAGCCGGCGATGCGTCGATTGAGTCGGCGCCAGGTGAAATTGACCGGATCGTATTTCTCGGCGCGGCGCCCAACCTGTCCGCGGAAAAGTTGAAGTCAAGGACCTTGTTCATTGTCGCGCGCGAGGACAGCAGTGGCAGTGGCCCAAGGCTACCTGGCATCCGTGCGCAATACGAAAAGGCTCCGCAACCGAAAGAACTAATCGTTCTGGATGGTTCTGCCCATGCTCAGTTCCTGTTCCAAACAGACCAGAATTCCCGAGTCATGCACGAAATCGTGCAATTTCTATCAATGCCGTAGCCGGCTACCCCAATGGAGACTAACCAATGAGCACGACCATCGAACAGACCCTGACGCAAGCCGTAAAGCTTGCTGGGAAGACTGGAACACTGCATGACTTCGGTACTGGAACGACAAAGAGCAAGATCCTTTGTTTCTATGCGAACGTCTCCGTAGTCGGACTCAGGCAGCCTGACGGTACCGTGGACCTCTATGCCGTCAGTACGGCTGATACCGCCGAGCAGATGGCTGCCAAGATGGACAAGCCCTGGAAGACGCTTGAAGCGCAGATGCACTAGCGCAGACCTGGCAGGCAGCGGAAAAACTCTGGTTTTTCAAGGGTCCGGGCTACCTCGCCGCAGCGAGCATCAGCCTGTACATAAATGCTAGAAAACAGGACCGGCTTTCAGACTTGCCCAAATTAGCTTTTTTCGGCTCTGTCCATCCGCCTCCACCCGTGCCAAGGTGAGCCACCGCCCCTCAAATTTGTCATCCCGACCGAAGCGGAGGGATCTGCAGTTTCACTTTCGGGCACAAGCGAATGCGCGTGGGTGAATTGCCTCCGGGTTCCGTTTCTCCATCAACGTAAACTGCAGATCCCTCCGCTGCGCTACCCCGGATTTCCTGTGGAGGTTGGTGGCGTTGGCGAGCTTCATGCGGCTTTCTTTAACGGAAAGCCGCACACGTGGACGTTGGTGAGGGCCGCGTAGCAGGAAATCCGGGTTCGCTTCGGTCGGGATGACAAATTTGAGGGGCGGTGGCTCACCTTGGCACGAGTGGGGGTGGATGGACAGAGTCGCCACTACAGCAACCAACCCGATCTTGCTTGCCCGCGTTCTCTCCAACGCATTCAGCAAGTTGCGCCGCCCAGAACGCCGTTGTACCGCCAATAGAAGCCGCTGAGGGAAACATTTCCATCCCTCTCCGACTTTTTCCGCAGCCTGCTGCGGAGCCCCTGGGGATATCGGAGGCCTGGCAGACTGGAGCACGCGAGCTGCATCTTGTGGGGCAGGAAGACATGCGATACAGCGCTCGATTTTCAAAAGAAAGGCGTGACCGGGTCGGCCTTCGACACAAAAGTTAAAAACTATGTCTTCACACGCAGTCTCCCGCAATCGCCGGCGCCTGCCGGCGTGGAGTTCGTGAGCGAACCCATCAAAGCGTTCGCAACCCGTCTGCGGAAGAAAAAGGGGAAAAACATCTGGATGATGGGCGGCGCTGGCATCATTGCTTCGTTTCTCGACGAAGGAGAGATCGACAGCTTTATGATTCATGTGATTCCCACGTTTATAGGCGAAGGCATTCCATTGATCGCGCCCGGCCGCCGCACCGTGCCACTAAAACTTATCGCCTGCACGAAGTTTCCAGACGGCGTGGTCAAGCTGCACTATACCGTCCGGAAATGATCCTCACATTTAGAATCGGTGGATAGACGGGAGGTTCACCAACGAGTTCGTACTCGTTGTAGTTTCGTTTACCTAAAGAGCGGTGAACGTCCCGTCTGGAAGATGTGAAAAAATCGATTTGCTTGCGTTTTCGCGATTTTATTTTCGATCCCAAATGCTTGCCGACACTCCGGCGGTCGCCTATAAGGCATCCTGGAGCGAGTTTTTTTACGTCGAGTTCGCTGCAGATTTTAAAATCATTGTTTTCACATCTTCCTGTCGCTCACAGCCTACGTGGTTCCCAAGCCGGAGCACGCGGACAGTCTTGACCGCTGCGCTAGCAGAAACGCATTGACGTCACGCCAATTTCATCAACGATTGTAGTCGATGGACAGGGGACCTTCATTGGCTTTGTGTCAGGGCACGGCTTTAGCCGGGCCGTAAACGATTACGAATATGACGGGCTTTAGAGTCTGCGTGAGAACTCGCAGGTTCAGAATCGGATCCAACGGGCGATAACCCATTATTTTGCCAAACCGGCAACAAATGGTGGGTGGCGCCATTCAAGCCTTTCTTTGGCTTGAGTGGGATAATGGCTCTCGATGTGCCACTTTCCGATTGCCACGGCTGCCCAACGGAAATAATAAAATTCCGCAGCGTTCTCTGACCCGTGCCGCGACTGGGTTCCTAAGTCGGGTTCTCACGCTGCCAGCTATTAGCCCTGAGTATCTCCTCTTCCATCTCGGTGCGGACCCATCACTTCAGGAGAGGAGATCTACCTGACTCTGAGGACGAAGCGGGGAAGGGAAGCCCGCAGACCAGTACGCGTGGTGAAGGGATGACCGGCCCTGAGCCTTAAGCATTCCTTCCGCATCGCTGACAATCAGTGCGCGAGCTGTGGAGTATCTTGATAGCCTTGCCCATGGGGGCGGCGCTGCTCCAACGGTGTAAAGCCGTTCACCGCAAAGTAAACGATTGTGTATAGGACGACCGTGGCATCCATCGCAGCGCCCACCTTGAAGCCTTGTGCGTATGCCTGGCTTAGGTTGGCCACTACCAAATAGACCATGAATGTTTTCTCAAAGGCACTGTAGATGAGAATCGGGTTTCGCCACTCGACCCTAAAGGCTGCGACAACCATCGAGACACCCATCAGTCCGACTATGATGCCCCAGTGCTGAAGAAAGATTGTGTAGTCCTGGACGAACTGGAGTTTCTGGACCGTTTCCACTGTCCACCGAGGCCAAAATGCATCGAGACTAGCTAACGCCGTCCCAATCCCCGTGAGAAGAAAGAACGGCCGGAAGGTGAGTTCGAAAAAGCGTTTCATGTGGCCTCCATCACTCGGGAAGTTGCCGGTAATCGAACGTGGACGACATCTCATGCTGAACGCGGCGTCAAATCCTTGCCATCCTGGCCAAAGGAAGCGCTTGTCGTTAAGCGTAGGCGGAACCAGTCAGGTCCTTCTACTGGCAGAAGTGACAGTTATCCGGGAACAATCCTTCGAGGGAAGGCAACTCATCTCAAAAGAAGCTGCATCAGCTCTTTTGGTCTTCCCGTTTATCTCGTCCGCAGCTCCCTCCACATTTGAGGGCAAAGATGCCGCGTGAGCGAAGGAGCAATGCAAGATGAAATCATTAGCAGATCCCACCAGACTCAAGCCAATAGATAAGAAAGAAGGTCTAATCCAGGTCATCATCGAAACGCCGGCAGGAAGCCGTAACAAGTTCGCATACGACCCTGATCAAGGCATATTCGCCTTGAAGAAGGTTCTTCCTGCCGGCATGGTGTTCCCATATGACTTTGGCTTCCTGCCCCAAACAATCGCTCCGGATGGAGATCCAATCGATGTGCTTCTACTCATGGACGAGCCGGCTTTTCCCGGCTGTGCGGTCATGGCTCGGCTCATCGGCGTAATCGAAGGTGAGCAGCTTGATGGGAAGAAAAAGATACGGAATGACAGGCTCGTCGCCGTCGCGGAAGCCAACCACATGTATGCCAACATCCGTAGGCTGAAGGATCTTCCCTCCAAGTGGCTGGACGAGGTCCAGGATTTCTTTGTGAATTACCACGGACTTGAGGGAAAAAAGTACCAGTTGTTGGGATGCAAGGGACAAGAAGTTGCTTTCCGCCTGATCAAGAAAGCTCACAAAGCGGCTTAGCCCTAGATGGAGACTCTTCTCATCCGATTTCTGATCGGCGGGATAGTGGTTAGCCTCTTTGCGGCTCTGGGGGATGTCCTTCGCCCGAAGAGTTTTGCCGGGCTTTTCGGAGCCGCACCTTCAATTGCTCTGGCAACCATCGGCCTCACCATCCACCAGGACGGAAAGCCTTATGCCGCTCTTGAATGCCGCTCGATGATATTGGGCGCGGTTGCGTTTTTCGCCTACGCGTTACTGGTGGGCTGGGTCTTGAGGCGATACAAGTCCCATGCGCTCTTTGCCAGCCTCGCGCTCATCCCAACATGGTTCGTCGTATCCCTTGGTTTGTGGTTCCTTCTCCAGGAACGGTTATGACGAGAATAGAAGCCAATTGGTCTACTCTTAAAGAGACTAAGCCGCACGAGTATGCAATTCGATTTGTGTTCGGGGGCTTATCTACGGTTGCGGCGGGTTTGATTGCGAAGCGTTTCGGACCAGGCATTGGAGGTCTTTTTCTTGCTTTCCCGGCGATCTTTCCCGCCGGCGCCAGCTTGATCGAGAGGCACGAAATAGAGCGCAAAGCCAAGGTCGGTTCGGATGGACGAAATCGTGGCCGTTTGGCCGCCAGCCTCGATTCGCAGGGAGCCTCTCTGGGTTGCATTGGTCTAATGGGCTTCGCGTTCGTCTTGTGGAAGTGGCTGAACAGCCATAACGCTTTGCTTATAATTTCTGTGGCAGCAATGATCTGGCTGATGATCGCGTACGGGCTGTGGGCCGTCCGTGCGAACAGACATCGTGGGACTCTACCGTCACGCCGGAAGATGAGTTCGAATCCTGGCGAGTAGCAGCCCGCGTAGCGATAGTGTTCGGGAGGACAAAATTGTGTGGTGGATCAGCTATCGGGGAGAATCGAAGCACGGCGTCGACAACATCGGCGTCTTCGAGGACGACGGCTCCCCGCGCAACACGCATCCGTTGCTCCTCGATCCATCGCCGGCCGCGCGGCCCCTGCACATTGCGCGCGGCTTCGCATTGGTGGGCGACGACCTCTACATCGCCAGCGCGTGGCGCAAGGATAGCCACATTGCGCTCTACCACCGGCAGGGCGACACCTTCCGCTTCAAGGAGGTGCTCGCGACGACCGAGCATGTTGCGGCGATGGTGCACCCCTTCGACGTGGAGTTGGGGGATGATGGTCGCATCTACGTCTCCAGCCAGGATACCAACACCGTGGTCTCGCTTGTGTCGGAGACCCGCAAGCCCGCCTCGGTGGCCGAGCACCTTCGCAAGCAATATCCCGACGGGAAGTTTCTCCCCGGCACGCTCGTCGCCTCCAGCCAGGGGAATCTTCCCGAGTACGGTGACTTCGCGTCGCTCGATGTGCCACCGCCTCTCGGCCTCAGGGTGGTGCTCGACCAACACGGTAAGCCACGGCACTCGGTGCGCGGCATCGTCGTGCACCGGAACCATCTGTACGTGGCGGACGAAGCCGGCGACGCAGTGAAGGTCTTCAATGTGCAGTCCGGGGAGTTGTTGGCCCACATCACAGGACGGATGCTTAAGGCGCCCGTGCATCTGGTCCTGCATGGCGAGACGCTCTACATCGGGGCCTCAGGCACCGGCAGCGTCCTCGCGCTGGACCTCACGTCCACGCCGCCGGGCGGCGAGCTCGAGGCTCGCGTGGTGATCGACGGAAAGCTCGACGCCCCCTCCGGCGTCGCCGTCGGCCCCGACGGCGATCTTTACGTGGCCGAGCGGAAGAAGCTGCGGGTGCGGCGCTTTTCCTCCGACGGGAAGAAAAAAGGGACGTTCATTAAAAACCTTCCGGACATGCCGGAGTTCCTCGTCTATGTTGCTTGAGAGATCCCAAAGAGCGCGCGGCCATCTGTTGACTTACTAAGGCGATTCCTGGCTTAGGAGATCGCAGAGGTTGCACTCCTTCTTTGCCGGCGACCTATATGCTGTCGCGCAGCGCCTTTGCGACGATAGCGTCAGTAAAGCTGTTCCACAGCCGATCTGGTGTGATCCGGTGCATCCAGTACGTGAACTTAACCTTCCAGCCAGGAATAATCATGGCCTCGTCGCTTTCAATCCCTCTCACCAGGCCGCGTACTGCGGCCTCGACCGGCATCGTTCCCCCGATCTTCTTTAGCGCGGCGCTGGCCGGGTGCAGGGTTTTGCGCTCCGCCACTAGACCTGCAGTCTCCACTTCGCCGGGACAAAAACAGGCGACGCTGATGCCACGCGGTTTCAGTTCGTAACGCAGGCACTGCGCGAGCCCCACGACGGCAAACTTGGAGCTGCCGTAGGCGGTGTAACCGTAGACTGGGATGATCCCACCCATCGAGCCAACCAGAACGATCTTGCCGCTGCCACGTGCGAGCATGGAGGGCAGCACAGCTTCGACAATATTCCGGGTGCCGTAGAGGTTGATCTTAATCATTCGGTCGAAAGTTTCGAACTTCATGTCAATCAGGTGCGCCGCGCCGCCGATGCCGGCCATGTTAATGAGAACGTCCGGTGCGCCGGCTTCAGCAATTGCCGTTGCGACGGTGCCGAGCACTATTTCGCGATCGGCTACGTCGACTTTGTAACGCGCCACACGCTGCTCCGGCGAGCGCCGCGCCGACTCGATCTCATGCAGCGCGGCGTCGGTCGGGCTGCGATCAAGAGTCACGATGTGGGCGCCGAGGCCGGCCAGCATCTTGCCCGCGAGCAGGCCCATGCCGCTGCCCGCCCCGGTGATATACACGGTCTTTCCCGCAACTTCAGTCATTGGCGAACTATCTCCACACGCCTGATCACTTTTGGCCTACCCAGGTCATCAGCCGGTCCATCTTGAACCTTGATCAGCGATAACGGCGCTCGCCGTCGCCTGCGTGATCTGCATCCGGCATGCAGAAACGTTCGAGCGGATCCAAGCTCCCTTCCAACCAGCCCGGAACGCTGGAGGAGAAACCCCGCTCAGCCCTCAGTGAGAACGGGTTTCAGTCTGGCCGGATCTGGCTGGCCGGCCCATCTGTCCATGGCCATGCCAGTAAGTCGTCAACTCGATTTCTGGCTCGCTGAACGGCGTTCCAATTCTTCGGCAAGGATCGGCACACCCTTGGCGCAAGCTTGCACACCCATCGAAACGCAAATCTGCAGCACGGCCATGATCTCTTCTGGCGTTGCTCCCGCCTTGAGCGCTCCCTGGATATGGCGGCGTGTGCCGGGTGCATACATGTGCGTGATAGAGGCATCGAAGGCGATGCTGATCAACTCCATGAACCTTGGTGTGAAAAGACCGCTCTTGTATACGCTGGCTCCAAAGGCGAAGAATTCATCGGTCCAGGCCGGGGACAGCTCGTAGAACGGATCCCACGCCGTGTTCCATTGGCCGATCGCACGCATCGCGTCGCAGGCTGGAGTCTCTGGCTTGGGACCTCCGGCCGCCTTGACGCCTGCCGCCTTCATTTCCTCGAGCAGGATAGGGGCGCCCAAGCTGCATGAATGGACCGCCAGCCCTACACCACACTTGAGAACCAGCAGGATCTCGTCGCGCGTCGCTCCTGCGTCGAGCGCGGCGCGAATCTGGCGGCGCGTGCCTTCTTCATCCAGATTCGTGCAGGAACAGTTCAGCGCGAGGAAGATCAGCTCGACTTCCTTGCGTGGCAGAACGCCGCTGGTCCACGGGTTCATGCCCACCCGCAACAGCAGCGCCCCTCCTTTAGGATCCCATTCCTTGAGCTTGTCCAAAGACGAACCCCAAGGGCCTGCTGGTTGCTCCGTCGACGACGCTTTCGTTGCTACAGTTTCGATTGCCATCTTTCCTCCTTTTTCTCGCTTAACAACTGCTATTGGGTCGGGCATGAGGCGCCATCGGCTTCCCATTCCTTTATCGTTTGGACCAGCTCCTCATGGGTTATGGGGGGCGTCAGACGTCCGTTGCCATTGGGGCGACTGCCAGGACTCCATGCCCATAAAACGAACGGATCGGTGGCGACGTGATGCTCCAGGGCAGCCAGATCTCGATTCCCGTTCTTCGCTTTGTCCTTGAATGTGGCGCAGAGTGCGGAACTGCTTAGGACAACCCTTGGCGCCGACTCCCAAGCCATGCTCAGAGGCGCCGCATGCCAATCGGGGGCGCCTGGAATACCCGTGACCGGGTTATTGATGCTTTCGTGGCATGAGCTACAACGCAAGGTCGCCGACCCCTTATCGTCGGGCCCCCGGGTGACGCCGTAAATGTGGGCATAGCGAGCATCCGTCTGGCGCGGGAAATCGGTCATCGTGTGGCAATTCAAACATCTTGGACTCGAGAGGACAGAGTAGATTTTGTCCCATTGCGGTGTCGAACCGCCGGTGATGACTCTCATGTAGTCGGCGATCATGCGAAGGTCGTCCCGGTCGAGCGGGCCAGGATATAGGCGCGGCATGGGAGGTGGAACGGTGGCGAGGAACTGACCAAGCGCATCGGGGTCGGCCAGCTCCGGATGATTCAGTAAAGACGGATACGTGCGACCCTGCCCCCGATTTCCGTGACAGGCGCCGCACATCAAGATATATCTCTCGGCATTGGCCGCAGTTCCCGTAGACTGCGGCGGGAGGCGATCCGCAGTCACTATCTTTGGAGTGTCGCCCGGATTCAAACCATAGACTGATACCTTCAGCGCTCCGCCCACGCCCGCGGGGTTCAACGTGACTCCACCGACTGCGGCGGCAATATATTGTGTTCCATCCACTGCATAGCTGATCAATCCGCCGTTGAGCGCTCCGTTGACATCGATACGGTTCAGCACGGATCCGCTTTTTGCATCGAAAGCGAAGAGATCGCCACGGACATCACCGGCAAAAACAAGGCCGCTCTTGGTAGGCACCAGACCTGCCAACATCTGCCCGTCGGTCGTGTATTTCCAAAGGATGCGCCCAGATTCCCCGTCTATGGCCGTGATCTGGCCCTTGGGTTGTTTATCGAACCCTACGAACACAGCGCCGCCGTAGTCGTAATCCATTGCTCCTTTCTCTGCGGCACTCTCCCCTGGCTTGGCAGCGGGAGGTGGCTTCGGTTTAGCGTAATAGGAGCACCAGTCGACCATGCCGACGTAGAGGGCGCCAATTTCGGGTTGATAGGCCGAACCATAAAATTGCGAGCCCCCACCCAAGCCAGGGCAGGTGAGTGTAGGGGTCTCTGGTAAAGGACCGTTGTTGAGAATGGTCGTCGCAGGCGTGTGGAAGACAACTGCTTTTGTTTTCCGATCGATCCCTGTCACGAAGCCAGTCTTATCGGCGATGACAAGCATCTCTTTCCCGCGGCGCGAGCGATATAGGGTTGGCGGCGAGCTCGTATCCCAGTCATGGTCATCTTTGGGCGTCACCTGGTGATACCAGTTCAGCTTCCCCGTATCGGCATTCAGCGACACTACGGAGTCTGTATAGAGGTTTTCGCCCGGCCGTATTTCGACCATGAAATCCGGTGCCGGGTTGGCGACAGGAATAAATAGTTCGTTGGTCGCCGGATCAAGGGAAAAGGATGTCCAGAACCCGCCCCCTCCCACCCCGCGCTTCATCTCGCCGCCCCAAGTTTGCACCGCGTCCTGGTTGCCCGGCGGAACGGTATAAAAGTGCCAAATCTCCTTGCCCGTCTTGGCGTCGAGGGCCAGCATACGTCCCTGGATTCCCAGATCGCTGATGGCAATGCCGATAAACACCTTGCCCTTCCACGCTATCGGAGCTGCAACAAATGACTCGCCTTTCTTCGGGTCGGCGTATTGCTGGTCCCAAAGAATGTTGCCTGTCTTGGCGTCGAGAGCGACCACACGGCCGTCAACCGTGCCGCGAAAAATCGTTCCGTCCAGTAGGCAGGACCACGATTGTTGATGTTTGCCGGCAGGCTGAACTTCAGAACAGTGCGCCAGCGGAGTGCGCAGGTCGTGGCGTCGATAGCGTACGTGGCGCGCATTGTATTGACGTAGAGCGTGCGGTCCACCAAGAGCAAGCCGCTACTAAACCAGGACGCCTCGTTGAGCTGAAATTCGCAGGATTCCTTCAGTCCGCCGACATTCTGCGGTGTAATCTGGTCCAGGTCGACGTAACGCTGGCTGGAATAGTCCTTATTGATCGTGGTCCATTCCTGCGCCGTTACAGGAGTGCCGAAGCTGAATAAAAGAATACCTGCCATAAAATAGACCCGTGCGAGACAGCTGAGCCGCGAAATCATGGTCCTCCTCCACATCGCTTCAAGAAATGCATTCAGCTGCCAGCTTGCCAAGCCCCTCGGCTCTAGAAGGAAGGCATCAGAGCTGGATCCTTCAGCCGGTCAGGAAGCACCCTCGCTGTTCTGAACAGTCCCGTATCTTTACGCCCCTCAATCACTGTTTCTAATCTCAATTCGCCCTGACAGAAAAACCGCGACCAACCTCAAGAAATCGACACCCATGATTTTCCCGTCCACAATCTTCGCTGGGTAAGCAGCGACACCGAAGTCCGAAGTGCCCGCGAAACAGCCGGTGGTGACATCGAATTTCATCCCATGGACAGTACAAATCACGATTACGCCGAACCAGAGTCTTTGGCCGCTACTCCACCTAAGGTGGCCTGAGCCGCGGCCAACCCGTCGCGACCGCCCATCGACCGTTGTAGATACACAAACAATTGGGACAGCATGACCCCCATCAGCAGACCGCCGACTCCCAAAGCGAGCACATCGGAAATGCGACGGACCTGGAAATCTCCGACCTGGCACACAAGCAAATACCCTACCGCGAGATTCACGGAACCATAAAGCACGTTGACCGTTGGCGAAGACTGTCCCTTGCCGAGCGGGGAAGCGAAAGGTGTCGGGAGCCGATGCCCGGATACTCCGCTCGTCAAGTGCGGAATGGAGTTCACGAGAAAAACGCCCCCGAAGAAGTAAGCGACGTAGCTAGACCACTGCACGACTCCCCCTTTCATCGCGACGGTACCCAGCAAAGACCTCCGCCTCGCCTTAGAGGAGGAGCAATCAATTCGCTGCGCCCCTCATGATTCAGCGTGTTTTCTCGTTCGAAAGCACCGCGACCAAGATCTCGTCCATCCACGACTTTCGCCGGAAAGGAGGCGACCCCAAACTCCGAAGTGCCCGCAAAGCATCCGGTGGTGACGTCGAACTTCATCCCATGCACCGGGCAGATTACGATCTTGCCGTCGAGCTTTCCCATTCCTAGAGAGCCGCCGGCGTGAGGACAGGTATCGGAGATGGCGCAGATTTCTCCGTCCACATTGAATATGGCGATCTCCTTGCCAGCGATGATGAACCGTGATCCGGCTCCGGGTTGGATCTGGTCAAGACCCGCTACTTCGATAAAGTCCGCCATCGTTCTCGCCTGCAGAATCAGAGTAGTGATCCGACGAGATCGCACAGTATGTCCGAAGGAGGGTCCGTCCCTATATGCAGGGAGGAACCTTACCATGCTTCGGACTGCGGATACCCGTCTTAGCTTGTGCTCCCACCGCGACCGGAATGTCCAGCTTTTCCTCCCATTCGCCGGCGTGGATGTGCCCGCACCCACCTTGCGCCGCCGGATGAAACATTCCGTCTGTTTCATGCACCATGAACCCCATGTTGCCCGGCCGGCGGTTGGGCGGCAGGCCGAGGTTGGCGAGGGTTTCCGCTGTAGATGCATAAGTGACCCCGATCTTTAGCATCTGCGCGCGCCTGTTCGGGCGTAGCGATCGCCCTTCCTAGCTCCTTTGCCATGCGAACATGGCGCTCGATCATTTCGATCGTCGACATGCGCACGCCCTTGGTGGTGTTCCATAGGTTATCCTCGATACCGGCGCGAGTGTGTTGCCCCAGCGCGATGCAGATAGCCGCGACCGGGTGGGTCAGACGAAACGTAGTCTGGTAGGTGAAGAAGGAGCCGTGCGGCGTGCGGCGGATCAGCTCCATCAGGTCGAATGGATTGGCGCCGCACACGCCCCCGCCGCCGATGCTGAAGAACCCGTTCATCGGCCCCATGTAATATCCCTTGCGGATTAAGCGCTCCACCAGCTCAAGGCTGTGGACGTGGCCGAGCGCGAAATACGGCTGGATGCCGTGCTGAACCATGCGCTTGATGTTTTCGAGAAAGAAGTCCGGCGTTGAGTCAGCCACAAGGTTGGCCATGGCGTGAAGCATCGCCGGGTTGGTGAAGCGCGTTCCCTGAAATTCTTCGACCGGGATGCAGCGCCGTCAGATCGTAGAGGCTGGTGCCACAGGCGACCGTGACCTGATCCGGCTTGGGATTGATTTCGGCCAGCTTATGGCGAGAGTCGTAGTTCTGGAACTTGCGCTTCTTCACCTGGCTCGGGGGCAAAAGAGATCGACCCGCCGAGCTGCAGGATCATCTTCGGCACTGCCTTGCGCAGACGCCCGATCTGGTCGTTGTACTCGCTGAAAGTTTTTGGAGATGTGGCCGGTTTTGGGATCGCGCACATGGATGTGCAACAACGTTGCGCCGGCGTTGTAACAGTCCACCGCGGCCTGGACCTGTTCGTCCCACGTGACGGGAAGTTTCTGTTCAGGCGTGCAATCCACGGGCATCCAGATCGGCCCATAAGGCGCGGCGGTGATCATCAGTGGAGCTTGATTTTCGGGTAGCAACGAGTCATCGGTGAAATACATGTTCGTCTCCTAACTTCGGTTAATTTGATTTTAACGTGTTACGGAACTCACAAAACCACTCCAGAAGTCGTTGGCAGAGAGGGCTCAAAGTCGTACTTGAGATCGCTAAAGGAACCGCGACAGGATTCTGCCTCTCGACTGTGACCGCACGGTGCGGAACTAACCTAAAGACAGGATGAGCCTAGCCCCCATCCAGGACTCCTTGCAACTGGGAGAACCACTAGGTGCGTAATTCTTTTGGTAAACGGCCAGGATTTTGGGGAGGGGTGACCCGAGGCCCTCCAAAGTTGCAACCCGGCTTGTAGTTTTGCCAGGCCAGCTACTCGGATGGCCGGTGTACCATCTGGAATGGAGATGAAAAGCCAGCTCCAAACCACCGAGGGCCGCCCTGTTGGACGGCAGTGGCCTGCCTGTTATCGGCTGAGTGTGTTATTCCTCTTCCTGCTTGCCCTCTCGGCCGCATCTGCGCAAACCCCACAAATTAAACCAACCAAGCGGGTTCTGGTATTCAATGAGTTCGGAGTGTCCGTTCCTGTCATCAGCTGGGCTTTGTCGGAGTTCCGCAGTTCGCTCTATCAGCAGTCAGAATACAAAGTCGATTTGTTCGACGAGTCCCTGGACACGTCGCTATTTCCTGAGAAATCGTCGCAGCAGGAGATTCGGGCCTGGTACATCAATAAGTACCGTGACAAGAAGCCGGACATCATGGTCGCTCTCGGCCCTGCACCCATCAAATTTCTGGCGGAATCCCGCGCAACCTTTTTCCCGGATGTCCCGATCGTGTTCTGCGGGAGCTCGCTGGATCAGGCGGGACGCCCAAAGCTTGATTCCCATTTCACGGGAGCGTGGATGACGATCGATCCGGTAAAGACAATCGAAGCGGCGCTCCGATTGCAGCCCGCCACGAATCGCGTGGTGGTGGTCGGAGGTGTGGCTCCGTTTGACCGTGGAGTGGAATCATTTGTGAAGGCGGCATTGCGCAGCTACGAATCGAAGTTGACGATTGAATATCTGACCGATCTGGATATGCCAACGCTGCTCGATCGTCTGCGACATCTGCCCAAGCATTCCATTGTGTTCTACACGTCCCTCTCGGTGGACGCCAAGGAACAGAGTTTTATCAACGCCACGCAATCTGTTCCGATGGTTGCGCAAGCCGCGAACGCTCCTGTCTATGGCATGGCCGATACGTTCATAGGTCAAGGCGTTGTCGGGGGCTTTGTAAGCAGTTATGCGGCGCAAATTAAGACAGCGACCGGCATGATTCGCCAAATCCTGGACGGTGCGAAGCCGGCGGACATTCCCACGGCGATGGGCACCAATGCCTATATGTTCGACTGGCGCGCCATGCAGAGATGGGGACTCGACGAAAAAAAACTTCCGATCGGCAGTACCCTGTACTATCGGCAGCCCGGGGTTTGGGAACTCTACAAGACCCAAATCATTGGCTACGCCCTGGCCATGCTGGCCCTGGTTCTTCTGAGCGGCTATCTTCTTTTCGAAAGAACACGGCGAAGACAGGCAGAAGTCTCGTTGCAGTCCAGCTTTGAGTTTGAGCAACTCATTTCTGAGTTGTCTACCTATTTCATTGATTTGCCTGCGAACAAGATAGACGCAGGAATCGACGAAGCACTGAACCGGCTGCGGGTCTTCCTGAGCGTGGATCGAGTGACGATGTTCGAAGTTTTCCGCGGACCAGGCGGAATTACATCGAACACACTACAGCTCCGGAACGGAGATGCCTGGCCCTGATGCCCTGAATGCAAGACTCTGTCCCTGGTATTTCTCAAATTTCCTGAGCGGCAAGCCCCTTTTTCTCAACAGCCTGAAGGAATTGCCCGCCGAGGCTGAAGCTGACGGAAAGATATTGGGACACTTTGGTGTGAAATCAAACGCCATCGTACCCATGGAATCAGAACGGACGATTCTGGGTTCTCTTTCATTTGTAACCGTTGCGGAAGAGAGAATCTGGTCGGAGCGCATTATCCATCAACTGCCTACGGTTGGGACGATTTTTGCCAATGCGCTGCTGCGAAAGACCGCGGACGAGGCTCGGGCGAGTAGCGAACTTCTGAAACGCGCCGTCCTCAATTCGCTAAGCAGCGGCGTCGCCGTGCTGGATGGAAACGGAAACATCGTCAGCTCGAATCCGCAGTGGGTCGAGTTTGTGAAGAGCGGTGGCGATTCACTTCCGAACTGGGAGTTGGAGTGAATTATCTGGAGGCGTGCCGAGCTGCCATGGAAGCGGGAAACCCATCGGCCAGGCAGGGATTGCTGGGAATCGAAGCGGTCTTGGCGGGCGAGACAGCGCAGTTCTCCATGGAATGGGAATTGGTCCGGTGGGTCGGGTTCGAGGTGCTCGCTCATGACGGTGACGCCTCTGAGCAACGTACTGCCGGGTTGCGTGGTGGCGCACACGGATATTACCCAACGGAAGCAGGAAGAGCGGGAGCGGCTCGAGTTGAGCGGCCAGCTCATTCATGCCCAGGAGGAGGAGAGAAGCCGTCTTGCGCGTGAGCTTCACGACGATTTCAATCAGCGCCTGGCGATGTTGGCAGTAGATCTGGAACGCGCTTCGCAACTGATTGCCGATTCGCCCCTCGAGGCTCGAAAGCGATTACGCGACCTGTGGATTCGCGCGGCAGATCTTGGGGACGATTTGCACTCTTTGTCGCACCGTTTGCATTCTTCCACGCTCGAGAGCCTGGGACTGGCTCTCGGACTCAGCTCGCTTTGCGAGGAGTTCACTGAGCAGCAAGGAATTCAGGTCGATTTCGTGCACGAAAATATATCTCGCGGAATTAACCCCGATGTTGCTCTTTGCATTTTCCGGATTGTCCAGGAGGCACTTCGCAACGTGAAGAAGCACAGCGGCGCAAATCGAGCGGAGGTCCGCTTACGAGGGGAAGACGAACGGCTATATTTGTCGGTATCCGATGCGGGCATCGGTTTTGATAAACAACAGCGGTCGAATCGTGCCGGACTTGGAATTCGCAGCATGGAAGAACGGCTGCGGCTCGTCGGAGGGCGGATTGACATTGTTTCCCTGAGAAATCGCGGTACCACCCTGAACGTATGTTTACCGTGCAAAGAAACGCAGGGGCCCGTCCTCCGAAGCATGGAGCGCCGGCCTGGTGTATTCAAGGAGTGACCATGCCCGCCCAAACACAGCTCGCACCACGCACACGCATTTTGCTCGCCGATGACCACGAGGTGGTAGTCGAAGGTATTCGTGGCCTGCTTGAGAAGCACTACGACGTAGTGGGAGTTGTGACGGATGGGCGCGCCCTGATCGCCGAAGCGAGTCGGCTCCAGCCGGATGTCATCGTGCTGGACGTAGCGATGCCGTTGTTGAACGGTCTCGATGCCGGCAAGAAGATCCAGGAGATTCTTCCCAAGGTAAAGCTCGTTTTCCTGACCATGCATGCCGATCCCAACCTGGCCGCGGCGGCTCTTCGATTGGGGCCCGTAGGTTTCGTGCTGAAGCATTCCGCAGCCTCGGAACTGTTGACCGCCATCGCGGATGTATTGCGCGGAAAGGCCTATGTTACAGCGCGACTCAAGCCTGAAAACCGGCAGGTACAGGAATCACGCGCGAAACAGTTTAGTAAGGAATTGACGCAGCGGCAGCGAGAGGTCCTGCAGTTACTTGCGGAAGGGCGGCCAATGAAAGAGATCGCCGACATTTTGAGCGTCACCGAGAAAACCGTGATGTTCCACAAGTACGAGATCATGAAATCTCTCCATATCAAGAACAATGCCGAGTTGGTGCTCCTGGCGCTCAGGAACGGATTGATTTCGACGTAGCCGGTGGCATCGCCATTATCTTCGAGTCCATCCCCGAGTAAGCGCATATCTGCTCTTCAGTTCCACCCTAGGAATTCTCCTAGTAGTCCTGCCTGGAAATCTCCAGTAGCATCGTGCTTCGGAATCGCTGTTCATCAGCAGATAGGTGTCGCTTCCATCCGCTGGGAGAGCCAGGTCAATCCGGCGATCGGAGGAAATATTGAATCGGCCACGTGTACTGCTTGCCGATGACCATAGTTCCGTCACTGAACGGGTCAGCGCGCTGTTGCAGCCCAACTTCGAGGTGGTGGGTACTGTGACCAATGGTAAGGAATTGCTCTTCGAATCGGCGAGACTTCTTCCAGACGTCATTGTGCTGGATATCTCTATGCCTGAACTTTCCGGTATCGAAGCGGCACATGAATTGCGCAGCCTCGGTTCAACGGCCAAAATTGTGTTCCTGACGGTGCAGACGCGGGTTGAGTTTGTCCGCGCCTGCCTCGCGGAAGGCGCGTCGGGATATGTCACCAAGTCTCGCCTGGCAACCGACCTTGTCCCTGCGATCCAGGATGCGCTGTCTGGCCATCGGTTCGTTTCCCCTCCAGTTTCGCGATAGCCATGTTTGCCTGCGGTGATCCGCCCCAGGAAGCGTCGCCGGCCGCCGGGTGGATAGAGAATCGACACCAGAAAGTGAGCAAAACGAGACAGTTCTCAAGCCTGGCCTCCGTGTATAGCTTTTTCCATGGCCGAACCGATACGAATACTGACCGTGGAACTCGAAGATGAGGACGGATTGATCTTGACATTTTCAGACGGAACAACAGCCGGATATGTGGTTGAGGAACTTCTGGAGTTAAGGCCGTTCCGTGAGCCTACCGAAACGCCTTCAGCCGCTCCGGAAGCGCCGCAGGTTCTGGAGGGTAAAAGGATTGCTCTGGGTCGATCAACCCGCGGCGCGGACTGGTAGTTTTGCCAGTCGCCTGGAGCACGGCTCACGTTCTATGTTTGGAAATGGACCTCGACGCGATCGTGCAAAGCCTGGAAGATGAGATTAGCCGCCTGGAGCGAGCAAGGGCGCTATTGACCGGCCACGTAGTCCCTTTAAAGCGCGGAACTGCCCCGGCTCCAAAGCGCAGGAAGATGAGCGCAGAAGGACGAGCACGGATCGCCGCAGCGCAAAAGAGGAGATGGGCAAAGGCAAAGCGGAAGTGAGTGCCTAAGCACAATGAGCCCCGCGTCACGCTTCGCGCGTTATTCGGTTAGATGAATCGTCAGCGGCTTCTGACCCGGCGCGTTTTATCGAAGCGGCAATCACGTCACTTCGGTCTCATATACTGCACGCTCACTTGGTCGATAGTCCCGTTGAACTTGAACGGCGCTTTGTCGTAGTAGTCAAGCGACACGGGCGAACCATGGGCAATGCCGATGTCGAGGCAGTCGTTGGCGGTGAAGATCAGCGGGGCGGATATCGGCACCTGACCCGTGGCAATCACTTCGCCGTTGACTTTCATAGTGATGTTCAGCGGTCCACCCGGCTTGGGCACTACGTATGTCGTCTCTACCTCGATCTTCACCTTTCCCGTGGGTAGCTTCTGCCTGGCGCGAATCTTCGTCCGCTGGATGATGAAAAGGTTGTATTCGTAGCAGAGGATTCCGTCCTCTACGAAGCAGGTGAGGCCACCGGAATTCGCACCCAGCTTGTAGAGCACGCCGTTGGCGTTGGCTGGAATCTCGGCATCGATGGTAACCACGTTCGGCTTGTTGCCCAGGGCGGGCGCGCAAAACTCCGGAATGCGGACGGCGTTCCCGGAGAAGGTCCACTCCGTGTATGGGGGCGTGATCCGCAACTCGGGGTGCAGTAGGGGAACCCAAAGGCCACCGCCGATGGGAAGCACCTTGTTCTTTGTAGCTTCAATAAGAAAGAGATCCTTTAATTGGGCCAGCTTCTCGGGCATTTTTGCAGCCAGGTCGTTGGCCTGGCTCCAGTCCTCCTCCACGTTGTAGAGTTCCCAAATGTCCTTGTCTGGTGTCCACTCGGTAATACCTGGAGGCAAGCCGGGAATCCAAGGCGCCCGCGGCCCAAAGGCGCAGGCCATCCAGCCATTGTGATAGATGGCGCGGCTGCCCATGATCTCAAAGTACTGGGTGAGCAGTTGGCCCTTCGCCTTGGGGTCGCCAAAGCAGTAGGCGAAACTCACGCCATCGATTGGATCCTGAGGAACGCCGTTGACCTCGAGAGGGGGTGTGATGCCGGCGACTTCGTAAATCGTCGGAACGATGTCGTTGCAGTGGTGGAACTGTGGGCGTGGTGTGGCATCGGGTTTGATCTTCGCGGGCCACTGGATGATCAAAGGGTTGCGCGTGCCGCCGAAGTGCGATGCTAGAAGTTTAGTGCCCTTGTAGGGTGTGCTGCCCGCCCACGCCCACCCAGCGTGGTATTGATTGTCGGCCTTGGGCGTGCCCAGCGCGTCGAGCCCACCCACGTCGTCCAGAGCCTTGATGTGCTGCTTAACGGTGGAGGGAATGCCGTTTTGCGCCAGCAACTCGCTGATGGTGCCGTTCTGGCCCTCGGCAGACGAACCGTTGTCGCCCCAGATGTAGAAGATGAGGGTGTTGTCGCCATAGCCGAGCCTGTCGATTTCGTCGATGACGCGACCGGCCTGAACATCCACGTGTTCGGCGAACCCGGCGGCCACTTCCATCAAGCGGCGCTGGAAGGGCCTCTCGTCTTCAGGGATGCTCTCCCACGACGGCATCGATTCGTGCCGGGGCGTGAGTATCGCTCCTTCCGGAATCCAGCCCTTCTCTTTTGCGCGCTTGAAGACGCGCTCACGGTACGCGTCCCAACCGTCGTCGAACTTACCCTTATATTTGTCGGCCCACTCTTTCATGATGTGGTGCGGCCCGTGGATAGCGCCGCTCGCCCAGTACATATAGAACGGCTTGTCCGCCTGTAGGGCCTTGTGCGTCTGCAGCCATCCGATGGCGTCGTCCGCCAGGTCCTCGCTGAGATGGTAACCCTCCGCCGGACTCTTGGGCGGCCGAACGACCGTGGTATTCCTTACCAGGTTTGGTTCATACTGCGACGCCTCGCCGGCCAGGAATCCGTAGAAATATTCGAAGCCCAGACTCGTCGGCCAATTCTCGAAGGGACCAGCCGCGGTCGTTTCCTCGGCTGGCGTGTTGTGCCATTTTCCAAAGGCCGAGGTACTGTAACCGTAGTCCTTAAGCACCTCGGCAATGAGCGCGCTGCTCTTGGGGATGTGCCCCGAATATCCGTCCCAGTCGTTCGCCAGCTCTGCGATCTGACCCGAACTGACTCGGTGGTGATTCCGGCCCGTCAGTATGGACGCACGTGTGGGCGAGCACATGGCTGTCGTGTGAAAGCGGTTGAGCGAGATCCCTCCCATGGCGACGCGGTCCATTGTCCGGGTTTGGACTTCGCCCCCCAAGGTGGAAGGCAAGCCGGGACCTGCGTCGTCGATCAGCACGATGAGGATGTTTGGCGCATCAGCGGGAAGCCGGCGCGGTTCTACGCGCTGCTTGTAGACTGATTCCTGCATCGTGCGGCCAGCCACACTCGCCGACGGTGTGGGTGGGAAAGGTAGATGATCCTGTTTGATTGCTTTGTCGTCCGCGCTCATCGTTTTTCCTGCCTGGGCTCTGTGCATACCCAGGTTAAGAGCAACCCACCCCTCCCTGTAACTGTCTCAAGTGACAGGTCCGCACGAAATCATCTGGAGGTCTGAATCAGGTCTGGACTCACAGACAATCGATAAGGGCAATTCAACGGCATCCGGCGTACCATTACGGTTCTAGGCGCGTGCACCGTACGGCCCCAAACGAAGGATGTTGGGACTGGCTTTATTCCGATTCGGCGTACAGCATAAAGAGATGCGTGGTTAACTTTATGGTTACCAGCTGGTTGGCTTCACCATTAGCGGTTCGATGCCCCGTAATCGCGTCAAGGACTCCGCATCGCAACCAAAAATATCGCAATTACTTGCAGCCCAAAAGTTCATGAATGCGATTCTGGTAAGTTTTTCAGTCTTCGTCGTCCTCTTCGGTGGAGCGTTCGCCGGTATGGGTCTCCGGCGCGTTCTGCCCGAGAATCAGCTACGACCTGAGGCAAAGGAAATCATTAGACTGGCCACTGGTTTCCTGGTGACCATGACGGCACTGGTCCTTGGGATTCTCGTGTCTACCGCGAACTCTTCCTACCAGGCTCGAGAGAACCAGCTTACGGAAATGGCGTCACAGTTTGTCGTTGTCGATCGCCTGTTGGATAACTACGGGCCGGAGACGCGGGCAGAACGTGAAGAACTGCGGAGGCTGATGGCGAATGGTCTCGAGCGCGTTTGGCCGAGCCAGGCATCCCGAAAATCGCAGCTGAGGCCTACGGACGACAGCCAGTTGTTCTATGAGCGATTGCAGTTGCTAACCCCCAAGAGCGACACGCAAGCTTCGGTCAAGGCGGCGGCTATTTCCGCGGCTCTTGGTATACGACACACTTATTGGTTGATGTTCCTGGGGTCGGAGCAAAGCGCTCTCTCAATTCCTCTGCTGGCGGTGGTGGTCGCGTGGCTGGCCTGCATCTTCATCAGTTTCGGTCTTTACGCTCCGCTCAATCATACGGTGATGGTGACACTAGCCTCCTGCGCCAGCGCGGTTTCTGCTGCAGTCTTCCTCATCATGGAAATGTATACGCCATTTAGCGGACTATTGAGAATTTCCTCTTTACCGCTTCGCGAAGCATTGATCCGGATGGGACCCTGATGTCTCAGCAAAGTATGGTTTCCGGTAACCTTATGGGGCACGCTGAAATCTGGCAACACTTCAGCTGTGATCGCTATGGATACTGATATTCAGTCCTTCTTCGGGGGACGGAACCTGAAAGTATTTACAAAGGGTCCTGAACTCCGTTTCTGTTGTACTGGCGAAATAAAGACCTTCCGGTTTCCGGTCGTTGCGGACCAGGAGACGACGCAGGCACTCCTCTTCGTCAACATCCAGGAAGTGGAGAATATGAGGTCTCCCGGCTCCTTCGGACAAATTACGCGCCCATGTACGTTCATCAACCCTGTTCCCTGCGAAATCAAGTACAACGCTGACTCCAGCTCTCAGCATCTCCATGATGAGAGGGCCCATGACGGACCGGCACCGCCGGGACCACTTCAGATAATCATCAAAGGATGAGATCCCATCAGATAGCTTCGAGAGCCACACATCCTCCGAGATGAGGACCGCGTGATACTCGGCAGCAAGTTCGCGGGCGAGGGTCGTCTTGCCGGCTGCAAGCCGTCCTGAAATGAAGTGTAAGGTCCCTTGCTGCATCGTGATTCCAACCTCTACGAATCGTAATGGCCTCGTCTCCTGCAGGCAAGGTCGCCTCTGCCCTTAGGGTCACCGAAATGGCCCGGCTTCCTTAGCGAACCGCCGAACGCTGAACGATATTGGAAGCCCAACCACGAGCATATGCACGACGAGCCCTTGAACTAACTCACCATACTGGTAGGGCCCACGTGCGTGAAGGGCAGAAAGCGGCAGAACAATCAGGCGCATCACAAGCTCTACCGCTGCGCCGAAGAACAACCCGCAGACTAGAGGGTATTTGGTTAAGAATGGCAATTTGCGGCTTGCTGCGAAATAAATGGCCGCCGCCGAGAGAGCGATCAAAAAGTGCAGAACTACGCCCAAAATGTATGTCGCCGCGCCTCCTCGGAAAGCCTGCGGCCCCAGCAAGCCGGCAGCGATCGCTAGAGGAATCTTAGCTCCAAACAAAAGGAGAGCTTGCCCTAGGTCGAGCATCCCGGCGATGAGACCGCCCGCTGCGATTGCCAGAACAGCATTACGTACATGAGAGGACTTGCGTGGGAAAACATCGATCATTCTAGGACTCCCTAGGGGAAGCTGCGCACCGCCTGAAACGCTCTAAGCCTTCGGTCGATGGAAGAGACGTTGCAGCGGTAAACCTAACGGCGATTCGGAGGGGATGAAAGTCGCAGAGGACGAACTTCCGCAATTTTGCGATGACCCGTGCATTGGAGACGCCCAACCGGTTTCCGCGGCAGCCCTTGATCAACAGAATTGATTTGTGCCCCGCATGGCAATGGCATCAAAAGCCGTCGGACAAATGGCCGTTAATACTCCGAAATTACACGGGCAACCAAAGCTTTGGGTGCCCAATTCAAGCCGTATTTTGGCTTGAGTGGGCTACCATGCCGCCCCCACTCGTTGTCATTAGGACCGAAGCGAGCTGTCCCGGCGTGCCGTGGAAGCGCAGTGGAGAGCCTGCCCTGAGAGGTTGTGACTTTTTTGATTTTTGAGTTTTTGACACACCCAACCGGAAGGTTTTTCAAAACGCCCACAAGACCGTCGTCCTGAGCGAAGCGCCTCGCAGATCTATCGCTTAACAAAGGGTTCTTGGCGCGCAGTCGAAGAGCCTGTCCCGAGTGTAGCCGAGGGAACCCCGAGGATGCTTGTTAGCCGACGCTCTTCAGAGCTTTCCGGCCACCAAAACCTGAAAGAAAATCAATAAAGTCACAGCCTCTCAGCGAAGTCGAACGGGGACCTGCTGTTTCTCTTTCTCTCGGTTCTCACGCGCTCTCTAAGGGCCCGTTCGGAACTCGAGGGCATACCAGTGCGCATCATCGTAAAAAATACCTCGACGCGACGTTTGCCGACAACCTCCTGGGACGCTCAGCAGAGCTTGGTTTCTGTTTCATTTCCAGTTCATCGCAATACCGCAGAACAACTGTAGACCGAACGCCAGTCTGGGCTCGGAGCAATACCACGTGATGAAGTCATTGATGGCTAAGGCGTAGGTGCGCTTCGAGGCGACGTGAACCAAGGCTCTGGAGAACTGAGGTCTTAAGTGGTCGAGATCGGGCAGGCGAAGCACGTCCTTGGTTGAGCGCTTGCCTCCGTTTCTTTGGCATGAGGGCGGTCTCCCTGAACCGCCCCGCCATGATCGACCGCCGGACCATTGGCAACCGGGAACCCCGAGCCCGCAAGTTACCGGGAATCCCTGCGACCCG
>CAVTPN010000036.1:0-21261 GCA_963736535.1 uncultured Acidobacteriaceae bacterium | reverse complement strand
GAGCAGCGGACTTACCTGTGGCAAGTCAAGGGAGCAATTACACCGGCAACAAAAGCTTTGGGTGCCTCATTTGCCCCGATTTCCTGCGGGAGGCTCGTGGCGTTGATATACCCCATGCGCCTTTCCTTAATGAAAGGCGCACACGCGGACCTCTCTAGTGTCCTGTCTCTAAAGTTCGAGTACAAAATCGAGCGACAGAATCGAGGATTTGGTCGGCGGTTTTGTGCCAGACGAAGGGTTTTGGATTCTGTGTTGTGGTGTTGGATGAAGCGGCGAATGGCCGTTTCCAGTTCTTTGGTGGAGCGATGGACGCCGCGTCGGAGTTGTTTTTCTGTCAGCAGCAGCAAACCAGCGTTCGACCAGGTTGAGCCAACTGGCCGAAGTAGGCGTGAAGTGCAGATGAAAGCGTGGGCTCTTCACCAGCCAGTCGCGGATCAGTTGCGGTCTTGTGGGTGCCGTAGTTGTCCAGGATCAGGTGCATGTCCAACTCGGCGGCACGTTCTCCTCGATGGTATCGAGGAAAATGCGAAACTCCTCGGAGCGATGGCGACGCTGGGTCTGGCCGATCAGCTTGCCTGTCTTTGTGTTCTAGGGCGGCGAACAGGCTGGTGGTGCCATGGCGGGATAATCGTGGGTGCGGCGTTCGATCTGTCCGGGGCGCATGGGCAGCAGCGGTGCGCTGCGATCCAGGGCTTGTATCTGCCTCTTCTCGTCCACACACAGCACCAGGGCGCGCTCCGGAGGAGCCAGATACAGACCGACGATATCGCGCACCTTGTCGATGAACAGCGGGTCTTGGGAGAACTTGAATGTCTGGAGCGATGCGGCGCCAGGGAAAAGGCCCGCCAGATGCGATGAATGGAGTTACGGCTGAGTCCGGCTGCTTGGCCAGCGAACGTGTGGACCAATGGGTGGCATCGGCGGGGGTTGACTCCAGGGTGAGCGCCAGAACCCGCTCCACTTCGCGGTCGCTGAGCTTGTGCGAGGTGCCTGGGCGCGGCTCGTCCAAAAGCCCATCCAGACCGGACTCCAGATAACGCCGCCGCCACTTGCCCACGGTGTGCTGCATAGTGTGTAGCTGGCTGGCAATGACGGTGTTGCTGAGCCCATCGCCAGCCAGCAAAACGATCCGCGACCGCATGGCCAGCGCCTGCGCCGTCTTGGGCCGCTTGCTCCAGGAGACAAGCTGAGTGCGATCCTCGACGGTTACAGACAACGGAGCGAGTGGACGACCTTTCCGCATCGGACTTCCTCCCACTCTATCCGATGCCAAACCTCCATTATTTATGCTAATTATTTTAGGGACAGGACACTAGCACAGCGTGGCAGGAAATCGGGGGTCAAGCCGTTTTTTGGCTTGAGTGGGATAGCAGCATTCGTCGCGCCTCTGCCCGTCTCAGGACCGCAAAAAAATCTTGGCAAAAACGAACGAAACCCCAAGAAAACGCATCTATAAGTTGTCACCGAAATTAAAAGAGGGCCAATCTAAGTCAGCCAAATCCCAAGATGCTCAAATTAATTAAGTTTGAGCATCTTGAGCATCTTGACGAAACAAAGGACTTCGCCGCCAAGATGATCAAACGGTTTACTCCGGCCACACGATTGATTCCGGGATCTGGTCAACACTTTGCGTTAAGGCCCAGTACTCCGCTTCCAGTCGTCCATTGGCGGGAATCCAGCGGTAAGAAGGGACATCGAACAACCGGCCGCGATCTACCATTTCACGGCGTGTTTCGGGCACGGGAGACACCCCGAATTCCATGCCCAGGGTGATGGTGCGGCCGTTCCAGGGTGAGGTCGTGCGGCCGCAGTTTTCCCGCCACATCCCTAACCAGGGAAAGTCCTCGCGCTTCCAGATGTATGCCAGCGCGAGGCGAAATGTGGGTGAAAAGGCAACGAAGAATTCATCCTGGCGCTGTCTGTCGCCGAGATGGGAAGTGAATTCGCTCGAAGCCGAAGCAGCGCTCAGGGTGCGCAGGTCAGCGACACCTCCCGCGGAAAGAGGGGCCATAGGCCAGTCAAACTCCGCCGCCTGTTTCAGATGCATATTGGCTCCGAAATCAACCTCGGAGACCTTGGACCGAGTTACAGAAGCCCGCAGTTGCGTTGTTCCCTTTTCGATAAATGGCGGACCCAGGGTTACGTGCTCTGTCCATCCGATAGGACGATCCCACGCGGCAAGATTCTCCACAGATTCCCGAATCTTCAAACAGCGGCCGAGGAGTTCGATGGAGCGTACGAAATTAAGTTGGGCGAGTGGGAGGTGAGCCTTGCATACGAGGATTCTGCCGCGTTCAGTGATCTCATAAGGGACCACGGAGGCCTCACCGTGCACCGTCAACCCGGCGGCAGCTTCTTCAGCGGACGGTCCGCCGAAAAAATCGAGACATAGATTGTGGCCCATGATCCCGGCCAGAAGCTTGGCATCTGAGTCCGATCCATACTCCGGATGCGTACTGAAGTCACAGCTGGATGGCTCGACCGAAGGCCACGGAGGGATCCAGAGAGGACTTACGCCGCTCACCTTGTCAAAAATCTCGGCGATGTGGCCACCCTCTCGCAAGACGGTGACGCGCAGATGATCATTTTCGATCGCCGCCGCTTGGCGCCCTCTAAAGATCGTCGCAGGCACTGGAGACACCCATGGTGAGACACCTCTAACTGGCTGCTGAAAAACTCACTGCACGAAGGGCATGGCTTTAGCCGTGCCGTACTTAGCTGCAGCTATGAGGGCTTTAGCCCCTGAGGTACGTCTTGGGGATATGCTGGGCAAAATCGCCCATCTGTTGAGGCGCTGAGGTACTGGTCATAAAGAAATTCGCCGTGAATCATGGGAAAACCGTACCTCAGGGGCTGAAGCCCTCTCCCATCGCATACTGGGTGCGGCACGGCTAAAGCCGTGCCCTTCGTGCAGCGAATTTTTCCGCAGCGTGCTAAGGCAATGCTTTCAACCACACGTTGCGATGCGAGATCTTCACTACCCCGGGGCCTTCTATCTCAAACCCGATCAGCCCTTTCGACTGGCTGAACGTAGGGTCGTTATCGACCAGAACAGCCATCACGTGTCCGTTGACGATATGGATGAGGGTGTTTCCATCGGCGATCACCTCGAACTGATTCCAATCGCCCATCTTGATGAAAGACTTCAGCTCGTCGGAACTCCCCAGAGTGGCCAGCAAACGCGGCTTCTTGCCCTGATTGGTAACGACCATCTGGCCGCGCCACGCGACAATCCCGCGCGGGCTACTCTGCTCGTAGAGCTGCCCGGTGTACTTGTTGCCATAATCGAAATCCGCCTGGTAGCCCTTCATGTTCCACTTGGCAAATTTCTGCGCCAGGGGATTCTTCAGTTGTGCCGGCGTGGGTGGAACGTTGAGGCTGCGGTATTGGATCCCACCGTTGGCGCCCGCGCCCTCAAGCTTCATCTCCACTCTTAGGTCGAAGTTGGCGGGCTGGCCTCCGCGCCAGATAATGTTGGTTGTGCCCGAAGGATGCTCAGGGCTCGATTCGGCCACCAGGGCGCCATCTTCCACGTGCCATATTTCCGAGGAGCCATCCCAGCCGTTCAAGGTCTTGCCATCGAAAATCTGCGTGAATCCATCATGATCGTTGAAGTCGATCGGCTCCGGTTGCGTGAAGCCGCCGCCGGCATGACGTGGGGGCGCCTGCTGGGCGGCGACCTGGGATCCGGGGAGTGGATACATCAGTAACAGACAGATCAAAGCGATGACGGGCGGTCTCACAGATCCGGGTACCATACTTCCTCCTCACACTCCAACAACCTTCTCCCATTGCCTGGTCTTTGCCGATTTCAACACTGCGTCGGTTACGTAATCCGTCGCTGTGCCGTCCGCGAAGGTGGGTGCGACTCGTTCCCCCTTGCCGGTTCCCTGAAGAAAGTCCGCTACCTGGTGAATGAACGTATGCTCATAGCCGATTTGCACCCCAGGTACCCACCAACTTTTCATGTAGGGATGATCGCTATCGCTGATGTGCACACTCCTCCATCCCCGCAGCTGGCTTTCATCGCGATAATCGAAATACTCCAGCCGGTGCAGGTCGTGGAGATTCCAACCCGCGGAGGCCTTCTCACCATTCACTTCCAGGCTAAACAACGCCTTGTGACCGCGAGCATAGCGCGTGGCCTCAAAGATAGCCATCGACCCGTTGGCGAAGCGGCATAGGAATGCGGATGCATCGTCAATCCCCACCGGTTCAACTTTGCCGGTGAGGTTGTGCTTGCGTTCCTTGACGAACGTTTCCGTCATGGCTGTCACTTCCACGATGGGCCCGTTCAGCCACAAGGCCATATCGATGTTATGAGCCAGCAAGTCGCCGGTGACGCCGCTGCCTGCGACAGACACATCCAGGCGCCACAGCCCCTCACCGCCTTGCGGCAGATCGCTCGAGATGGTCCAATCCTGCAGAAAATTCGAGCGGTAGTGGAAGATACGCCCAAAGCGCCCTTCCTCGAGCAGTTGCTTCAGCAGGACGACCGCCGGCACCCGGCGATAGTTGTACCAAACCATGTTGGGAACATTGGCGGCCTCCACTGCGTCCGTCATGGCTTTCGCTTCCGCGCCGGTGCGTCCCAGCGGCTTCTCGCACATCACCATCTTGCCCGCCTTGGCGGCAGCAATGGCAATTTCCGCGTGGGTATTGTTGGGACTGGCGATATCGATCAGGTCGATATCTTTCCGCTCTATCAGGGCGCGCCAATCCGTCTCTACGGATTGGTAGCCCCAATTTTCCGCGAAGCCTTTCACGCGCTCTGCGCTGCGCGCGCAAACTGCCTTGAGTACAGGCTGGTAGGGTACATCGAAAAAGCGTGGCGCCTGCAGGAACGCGTTGGAGTGGGTGCGCCCCATAAAGCCGTATCCGATCAGGCCAACATTCAGATTCTTCCGTGCCATAACCCTTAATCCCAACCGTGGGCGTTGCGCACGGCGATCAGCGTCCCCAGTATGTCTTTCCATGTCTTCGGGGCCATCATGGTTGCATTGGGAAACATGCAACCATCCCAGCAGATGTGCTCATACGCTCGGGTCGGCACCCCTGTTTCATCGCGCATCCAAAGACCAGCGACCGCGATGATATCCATCTTGCCCTTTGGGATCGCCGACTACACAGTGGCGTCCGGTCTTATCGTGCGAACCGGAGCCGCTCACGGTGCCGTCGTTCTGCGCCACATGAAAGTCGATCGTCCAGGGCCGAAGAGCATGGGTTACTTTGCGCAAGGCCTCCATCAGGACGTCCTTTTGCGACCAATCGAAGTTGGCCGGCAGCAGACGGTCTTCCGCGGCGTTGTAGCCCATCGTGTACAGGAGAGAGTGCGCCATGTCCGCCTGAAAGCCTAAGGTCTTGGGCCGGTTCACCATCTCCAGCAGTTCGACCATCCGCTTCCAGCTATGCATGCCTCCCCAGCAGATCTCGCCCTCGGCGGCGAGGCGTTCGCCGTAGCCTTCGGCGATGGTGCTGGCCTCACGAAACGTCTGCGCGATGAGCTTGGTATTGGCAACAGGATCTTTGGCCCATTCCGCGGGCGAGGTTGCGGAATCAATGCGAATCACCCCGTAGCGGCGAATGCCAAGGTCACGCAGCTTCCCGGCGATAACACAGGCCTTTTTCACCTGGGTCAGAAATGCTTTCCGCTCCTGGTCGGAACCCATCGCAGAGCCGCCACCGGTTGGGGGCCACACGGGGGCGACCACCGAGCCGACCACAAGGTTGCGCTTCGCTATGCTCTCTGTAAGATGCTTTAGCTCGTCATCGGTGGAGTCGATGCTGATGTGCGGCAACGACAAAAAAAGATCGACTCCATCGAAGCGGATGCCGTCGACCTCAGCTTGCGCGGTCAGGTCGAGCATGGTTTCAAGATCGATGAAAGGTTCCGAGTCCGGTCCCTTGCCCACCAGGCCGGGCCACATCGCGTTATGGATTGCCGGGTATTTGTGTTGACTGGCTGTGCTCACGGTCCCTCAGATTATTTCCTTAGCCTATTTCCCTCGCCTACTTCTTGATCAGCGGTTTCGCATCCGGATTGCCAGGACCGAAATGCTTGAGCATAACCAGCGGGTCGGATGCGCTTGGGTTCTCGATGCGCACGCCTGCTTTGGCAACATCCGCCGTGACGAATACCTCATCCTCCGTCATCTCTCCGAAACGGATCATGGAGGGAGTGGACACTGCCTGGCCGCCCAGCGTCCCGTAGCCCTGGGTCACAATCACCCCGTAGGCCGCGCTATCCACGACGGTTGCGCTCCGCTTGGGCAGGATGGTCAATTCCTTGGCCGAGTAGTCGGGGATGCCGTACGTAATCCACTTCTCGACGTAACCCTCAGCCTTCATGGATTCGACCGGGTTCACCGGCCGCGGGAAGGTCTTATTGCTCTCTCCGAACCGGGGGTTCACGTTGCCCTCCCAATCGAGCATGCTGATCAGGAAATCGAGGTCCTTCTTATGTTCGTCTGGAACATCCTTGGTCAGCAGGTCCCAACCGACGATACGTCCTTCCACCTCGGACTGGAACATGGCAAATACATCGCTGTTCACCTGCGGCTCGTAGGTCACCAGGGATCCCGGAGCGTGCAAAATCCCGGGGTTGATTTGCCAGCCCGCGCCGGGCTCCAGACGATAGGCACGCGCGTGGAAAAGAATTCCGTTGTCGCCCTGGTTCCATTTTTCCAGGCAGCGCCGAATGTCTTCCTTGGTCGTGCCCGGCTCGAGGCCCATATAGGTGTGGGGAAAATTGTTCTGTACCTGGTTGTATTGCGGAGGGAAGTAATAGGCTTCCGGCTTTCCCTTCTGCCCCACGAGCTTGGCGAACGGATCGCTCTGGTGCATATGGTGAGGAATGGGTCCCATGTTGTCGAAAAACTTGCACAGCAGGTTCCATCCACCTTCGCGTGTCATCACGTCAGCGCCCAGCAACAGGTCTCCGGCCACCTCAACCGCTTCCTTTAGCAGGAATTTGCCACCGCTTTTTGGCCGGACGTAGCTCAGCCCCTCGTCGGGTAGAGTGTCTGGGCCATTGGAAGCCTTGGTGGTCGAGGAAAACCAGCGTTCGTTGATGCCGCCGCGATGGCCGCCGAAAGCATAGAGATCGTCCGGGTGAAGCTTCAACCTGCGTCCGGGAATCATGAAGGATCGGGGCACCCAGCAGGGCTCCAATCGTAGAATGCCTGCGCCGGCGTCGATGGCTTCTTGTATCTGGGCTCTGGTCCGCATTGCCTGCCTTATCTCGCGCCTACTAGTGCTCCAGCGGAATGCCGAAGGAGTAGAGCGTGTTGTCGTGGGTAGTAAAGAATACATGACCGTCGCCGACAGACATGCCGGCCAGGTGGGTATAGGTGTCGATTGCGTCACCGCTCGAGTACAATTCCTTGCCGGTAGCGGCATCGAGAGCGTAGAGCGTGGCATGTGCGGAGCCACCGCCTCCATCGAGCGCAAAGACTACCCCGTTGGCAATCGCCGGCGGCGCCGGACTTTTGAGATCGCGAGAGACCCAACTGGGAGTCAGCACCGGGCGGCCGTCTTTCTCTTCCACCTTGAAGGCCACGATGCTGCCATGTGGCGCGCTGCCGTTGGCCGTGGCGAATTTCGCATCGGGGGCCACCGGCCCGACGATCGACGCGAAGACCCACGAGGCGCCGGCTTTATCCTGCCAGGTAGCCAAACTCTGCCAGGCGCCGCGCTTAGGAGATTTAGCCACCCTATCCGTCTGTGCCAAGGGAGTGTGATGATCGGACCCGCCTAACGATGCGCTATCCAGTAAGACGAGGGTTCCGTCTTTGCCCGGGGCGGCGATCAGTTCCTTATTCTTGAGGGTCAGGACCACCGGAGTGGCACTAAGCGTTTTGCTTTTCGCAGCGTCGGAAGGGGTATACCAGTCCTTCACCTTCAGGTCTTTTTGGTTGAGGGCTACTACGCTATTGGCATAGATGCCCGCGGCGGGATTATCCGCTCCGGCTCCGGTGCTGATATACGCGGTGCCGTCGGCGCCGACCGCCGGCCCGGTTAAGCCCGCGAGGGCCAGTTTCTGAGCTTTGTAGCTGGCCACAGTGTAATCCGGCGTGTTCAGGTCGATGGACCAAATGGCATCCGCAACATTCTTGCAACCGGAGCCGGCAGCGGTGTAGACGAACTTATCGTTGATGTTGAGCCCGAAAGAGCTTCCACCCGCCGCGGGGAAAAGCTTTACTGGCGGAGCAAAGTCCAGGCCGGTGGCCATGATCTGTTCATGCAAGTAGCCATCGCCGGTAAGAACATAGACTCCCCTCAAGCCGAAATATCCGCCTCCCGCACTACCGCCCAGGCGACGCTCGGAAGGAGCAAGCGGTTCAGCACGAGGGGGAGGCGTAGCCGGGCGAGGAGTGGCGGGCCTGGGGCCGCCGAAACGAATCGACCGGCGGCGCCTCGGCCACCACCTGGATATTCGACCCGCCGCATGCCTGGTGCCCGACCTTGAAGTCCTTCTGCCAAACCAGTTCTCCAAGTTCGGAATCCACACCATACAAGGTGTTTGCGTCGGCCCAGAGGGCCAGGTCTTTAAATCCACGGCCGGTAATCAGCCCGGGGAAGAGAATGGGCTCGCTGAAAGAGGATGCTTTCGTGGACCCGCTGCCGAGCTTGAGCTTCCACAGAAGCTTGAAATTCTTAGCGACCGTCTCGCTGGTGATTTCCGTTTCCGCCTTCTGCCAGCTGTTGTGCGCCGCGTTGGCGTCTGGTGCGGTCCAGAACCCCCGAGGAGTGCCTTGCGCGCGAGCCACGCCCGACACGAACATCGCGCCTGCAAAACCAAGCATCGCGGGCATGGCGAGAAATCTACGCATCAATCTGTCGTCCCCAAAGCATCGTCCCCAGGTTCTCATGGAGTGTTCACTCCAGGCCAAAGCAGTAAATGGTCCCGTCGAAGGTGCCAAAGATCACCCGGCCCCCGGCGACGGCGATGCCGGCTTGATGCAAAAACGAAGTCACCTGGTCTCCGCTGGAGTAGAGCTCCTTCCCGGTCATTGCATCGAGCGCGTAGAGCTTGGCCGGAATGGAATGCTTGATCCTCGCCTCGTAGCTGAACAGTCCGCCTTGCACATCGTCCGCCTGGGCAGTGAACTCACCGGCGGCGAGCACAAAGACCACGCCATTGGCGACGACCGGAGGCTCGGCGCTCATCATGTCGCGCGAGACCCAGGCAGGCGCGAGTTCCATCTTTCCAGCGGTGTCCTTCAACTTGAGCGCGATCACGCCGCCATTGGGGGTGGGACCGTAGGAAACGGGGAAGTCCACGGCCACCGGTCCGCCAATGGGCGCCAGCACCCAGCGGGTGCCATCCGGGCTCTCCCAGCTGGCAAAACTGCCCCACGTGCCTTCCGTCTGAAAGTTGACGTTCTTGTTGGAGACCAGCGGACTGCGATAGAGAGGAGTCTCGTGGTCCGCTCCACCCATCGATTTGCTGTCCATCAGGAAATAGCGGCCCTCTTTGCCCGAGCCAACCAGGAGATCCCGTCCCTTGTAAGGAAAGACGACGGGAGTGGTGTTCATATCCAGGTCCCGCTTGGTCAGCCACTCGTGATTGCTGGGGGTGTAGTAGTCCTTGAGGGTCAAGCTGTCGTTGGAGGACGAGTAGGCCTCGACGGTGGTCGATAGCTTTCCCGTGGCGACGTCGTAAGCTCCATCGCCGGTCTCAAAATAGATGGTCCCGTCGGCGCCGATCGCGGGGCCGGCGGTGCCGAAGATTCCGCCCTGTGGAGGAGTGGAGTTAAAAGCCTTCTTGTTGGCCAGATCGACGGCGTACAGCTCGTTGGGAACCCCATGGCAGGCTTGCCCGGAGACGGTGTAGACAATGCCGTTCACCAGGTTCAGCCCATAGGCTTTGCCGTAAGGCGCGGGCAACATTTTGATGGGCGCATCCTGGTCGTCGCCGGTCGCAAGATCCAAAGTGTGCAGATAGCCGTCGTTGGTGAGCACATAGACGAAGCGCTGCGCCGCACCAGCTGGGGTAACCACGGGGGTCGCAGTCAACGCATTGTTGCAAATGAAGCCGGCGCCCTGCCCCGGTTCCTCTGGCTTGTCTGACGACCACTTCAGGTGCTTCTGCCAGACGAGTGCACCGCTCGCGGCATCAACCACGTAGACGTCGTCGGAGGAGCCGGCCAGAATGGCCAGCGTTTTCACCCCGCCGGCCGCATTCACGCCGGCCACGATGATCGGCTCGCGGAACGACTGCATGCCCATCGCCTTGTTGTCGGTTTTCAACTTCCAAAGCAGGCGGATGTTTTTGGCGTTGTCGACGGTAATTTTGGTTTCGTTTCTCTGCCACCCGTCGCGCTGGGGATTGAAACTGCCGGTCGGCCACTCGGCAGCGCCAGTGGATTGGGCGTGGGCTTGAAACTCGGCCGCGGTCAGCCCCGAAGCTCCCAAACCGAGGCAAATGTGTGCCACAAGAGAAAGCACCTTCACGCTGGGAACAATATCAATAAGGAAACAATGTGTCAAAGCACGCGGGACCGTCGCGATGCAGAGCGTCGTATCATGGCCTTGTGCACTTCTATGTTGGAGGAATCATGTCCACAGCCGTCAATCCACCGGCCGCCTTCGCCTCTCCCTCCGCCGCGACCGGGGTTGAGGTTGGGGCGCGACGCGCCGCCATTCCCTGGTACATCTGGGCCGGCGTGCTGGCAATTACCTCGTCCTCCATTGGGGGCGCCTGGGACGTCTCCTGGCACCGGTCCATCGGCCGCGATACTTTTTGGACCCCGGCACATATGGCCATCCAGGTCTGCGGCGTCGTCGCCGCCTTCATTTGCGCCTGGCTGATCGTAAGGTGCACGTTTTTTCGCGACCCTGAACTCAGGGCTGCGTCGGTGAGTGTTTTTGGGCTGCGCGCCCCCCTTGGCGTCTTCCTCGCCGGCTGGGGAGGCATCGCCATGCTTACCTCGGCGCCTTTCGATAACTGGTGGCATAACGCTTATGGCCTCGACGTCAAGATTGTCAGCCCGCCTCATGCCTTGCTCATCCTCGGTCTGCGCGGCATTTCTACGGGCATCATGTTTCTCATCCTGGCGGCGATGAATCGTGCCGCCGATACAGATGCAGGCGGCTTTAAGCGCCTCCAGCGGCTCTTTCTTTATGCCGCGGGCCTCACGATCATCGGCCAGATGTTCTTTCTGCAGGAGTACACCTGGGACGTGGAGTTGCACCAGGCGGCTGCCTATATCGCCATGGGGATCGCGCTTCCCTTCTTCTTTGCCGCCTTCTGGCAGGCCTCAAGGTCGCGTTGGGCTGCGACTTCAACGGCTACTGTGTACACCGTGTTTGTCATTGCCGAGATCCTCATCCTTCCGCTCTTTCCCGCTCAGCCCAAGCTTGGCCCGGTCTTCTATCCAGTGACGCATTTCGTTCCAGCGAAGTTCCCTATCCTCATCGTAGTCCCGGCGCTGGCGCTCGATCTGCTGTGGCAGCGGGTGAAGAATTGGAAACCATGGCAGATCGCCTTAGTCTCGGGCGTGCTGTTCATTGCTGTCCTCACCGCAGTCGAATGGCCTTTTGCCAAGTTCCTGCTCTCTGACGCCAGCAAGAACCGATTCTTCGGCACCATTTACTTCCAATACAATTCGCGCGCCGATGGTTTCGATCGCTTGCGCCAGTGGTTTCATCCCGATCATGGGTTGGTTCTCTACGCCGGTCTGTTGCGAGCTGCTGTCTACGCGTCCATCTCCGCCTGGCTGGGCCTGCTCTTCGGCCGCTGGATGCGTGGTGTGCAGCGATGAAGAGGACACGTCCGTTCCTGACCCTGCTCATTTCCCTTGTCCTGGCGCTGCCTGCGCACGCCCACGTCGGGAGCAAGGATGTATACGAGCAGGTGAACGCGGGACCCTACAAGCTGTTCGTGACGATTCGGACGCCCAACGTGATTCCGGGCGTGGCCACGATTGAGGTGCGAAGCTCCGGCGCGGCAGTCAACTCCATCCGCGTGACCCCCACCCCGCTGACCGGCGAAGCCGCGAAACACCCGCCCAGCTCCGACGGCCTGCAGCCCTCCGCCGTCGACCCGGCCTTCTTTACCGGCTCACTTTGGCTCATGGCCTCAGGCTCCTGGCAGGTGCACTTTGATATCGACGGCGCTGCCGGGAAAGCAAGCGCCAGCGTTCCGGTGCCCGCCATGCCGCTTTCCATTCTGCCCATGGAGCGCCCGCTAGGCATCGCCCTCGCGTTACTGGGCATCCTGCTGGTGGTTGGGATTGTAGGCATCGTCGCGGCTGCGGTGGGTCAATCGCAACTCGATCCAGCACTCGATCTGGGACTGCAACCCAATCCACCCGCACGGCGGCGGGCACTCATCGCCGGTGCGGTTACCCTGGCTGTCACCATTCTGCTGCTCTATGGAGGGTACAAATGGTGGAATGTGGAAGCTACGGCGTATGCCGCGGATATTTACCACCCGCTTAGCCTGAGCCCGATGCTCTCGGGCAACACTCTCGATCTCAAGATCGGGCGCTACGATGTGGATGCGCAACACATCTTCCGGGCGCGCTCCAACAATGACCTGCTGCCCGATCACGGCCACCTGATGCATCTCTACGCCATTCGCCAGCCGGGCATGGACGCCGTCTTTCACCTGCACCCGGCGCTGGTCTCGGCCGGCGATCTGCGGATGACCCTCCCCTCGATGCCCGCGGGCACCTACCGGCTCTACGCCGATATTGTTCACGCCAACGGCTTCCCGGAAACTCTTACCGCCGATCTGATCATTCCACCGAACCTGCCGTCCTCTCCCCTGGCGGCGGAAGACGCTTCGGGCGCACCGCCTGCGCTGTCGCAGGGTGAGCTGGGTACAACCTACAAGCTGCCTGACGGCTACAGCATGGTTTGGGATCGACCCGCTGAGCTCAGCGCCAATACGGGCTACAGCCTTCGCTTCCGCCTGGTCGATGCGGCCGGACAGCCTGCAGCCGATGCGCGACCCTATCTGGGGATGGCCGGTCACGCGGCTTTCGTCAAGACGGACGGAACCGTGTTTGCCCACACGCATCCGGAAGGCTCTGCCGCCATGCAAGCCATGATGATCGCCAATGGCGATTCTGGGGAGATGGACGGCATGGACATGGGCGGTCATCCCGGAGACCATGAGAGCGCAGAAAATAGCCCGCCCACGGTCGAATTCCCTTATGGGTTTCCCTCGCCGGGCCGGTATCGCATCTTCGTTCAAATGAAGCATGCAAACACGGTCGAGACAGGCGTCTTCGACGCGGACGTGCGCTGAGTCTCTCCCACCCGAAGTAAAGATGCCGCCAGGCGCTCAACTTTTGCGCATAAAGATACAGTGCTGTTTGCTGATGCCCAAGATCCGGCTGGATTGTTGAGCACCGAGCATGCCACGCATCGAAGCGTCGTGGAGATCCTTCACCGGATCGTCGCTCTTTTGGGAAAGAACGTTGGTCTTATCCGCGATACCACGACTATCTGCCACCAAAGCAATAGACGTTTCCAGGCACTGCCCGACCGCCAAGCCAGGGCCTCTGCTGCGGAAGGAGAGGGCCGATGCGGAAATCTGGTCTCATATGCGTCGATAGCGGATTGAATCGCCAGCATGTCTGAGGGAGTAAGAGTCATGTGCCACCTTGAGCCGGGCCGTCATTCGTCCACCCATCCATCTGCGGCACGCAACGGCTTCGTCCATTCATCGACTGTAATCACTCCGGGTAATCAGCCCTACACCATTGTGATGGGAGGAAGAGCGAACGTAACCAGTGAGAGATTACCGATGATTCCAGGGTTCGCTTGCACGGATGGGCGGCCATTTGGGCCTTCCGGTGAAGCAACTGCCTTAGGATGCCTCCACTTAGACTCAGCTCAGGATTGCGGGCATAAGAAGAAGCCGGCGAAGCACTCATTCACAGTTACGTGAGTACCTCTCCTTGGTGATGTGGCGGCTACAACCAGGTTACCGTTACGATGCACCCATGCATATCCTCTGGGTTATTGCCAAGTTCCTTTTCCTCCTCTCACTGGCGCCAGCAGTCGGAGTGCTAGTTGGATTTCCCCTATTCCTGTTATCCGAGCAGATCAAGATACTGTGGACAAATCAGCCTGCGACAGACGGAGATGGGCTCGTGTCTCTGGCCGGGCTCAGGTAAATCATTGGTAGGGCTTGGTAACTCGCTAAGCACAGCCGCATAAAGCCAAACAGGCGCTTCATGCGGCCTTAGCTAAACTATCCTGCTGCCGCATAAGTCTCCACCGGGAACTTACTCGCTGCGTAAAGCCTTCTGTGGATCTATGTTTGCGTTACGGCGTGCAGGTATCCAGCAAGCTACTACTGCAACTGTCGCAAGAAAGAACGGAACGGCGTAAATGTCACGGTTGGATGCCGTAGAGAATGCTATTGGCAAATCGCGTCAACCTCAGGAGCACTGGACAACCCCAGCGCGACCGCGGTGAGTACCGGCAGCTCATCCGTAGACATCCATTTACTTTGTCGATTTGCGATTGACTGGGGAAATGATGAACGACACCATTCACTTCTTTACCCCGGCCAGGCGCTTTGCCTTTTCCCTCGGCTTGATGGCGCGTCAGGCGTTCTCCGACGCTTTTGCGCACCTGTATGATCCGGTTCCATTCATGCAATTTCTAGACGAAGCCTATGGACCGGGCGGCAGGATGGAGCGCGACTTCGCCGATCCTTCCATTCGCTGGCGAGTTGCAGCCATCGGCGACCAGCCAATCGGCTATGCCAAGCTCTCCCCGTTGGTAGCGCCCGCCCCGGCACCGCAACCTGGGGCGATGGAGTTGCAACAGGTCTACGTCCTTAGACCGTGGCACGGACGAGGAGTAGGAGAGGTTCTCATCAACTGGGCGATTGACACAGCACGTGAAGAAGGAGCGCCCGAGATTTATCTGACCGTGTTCGATCACAATGTACGCGCAAAGCGTTTCTATACCCGTCATGGTTTCTCTGAAGTGGGGCGTTGCACCTTCAGGCTGGGAGATCGCGTCGACGACGACCGCGTCTGGCGAAAACCATTGCACGGCTGAAGAGTCAGATGACCCGTAGGGTTTATAGATTCGCATATCAGGGTGAGCGGTTTTGGTCATCATCCGGTGCTCGACGCCAGCGAATCCCGCTGCATAAATGCTCCCAAAGGCGCTCCCCCGGATTTCCTGCCCAGGCTTGGTTGGCCCCAAGGGTGGCAGTTTTTTGGTGATAAACTTTGGGACTGTGGCGCAATTCGTAATCGAACGCGAGTTACCTGGTGCCGGAACACTGTCAGATACGCAGATCCGGGAGATTTCGCTGCGCTCGTTGCAGGCATTGAACGCGATGGGGCCGCAGATTCAATGGCTCCACAGTTACGTCACCGAGGACAAGGTCTACTGCGTTTACCTCGCACCCGACGAAGACAGCATTCGCGAGCACGCCCGTCGCGCAGGCATTCCGGCGGATCGTGTCTCGGCGGTACGCCGCCTTATTGACCCCGCGAACCTAAGCTAGCTGTACCCGGCTCCTCGAGCGAATATTGCATCGCGTTTTCCAGGCTCATTGCGGAACCTCTTGCCCAGGCGCCCTGGCCGGCCGGCTCACTGAGCGATTTCCAGGCAGGCAACAGCCATCGATCGAGTTTTGATTGTTCCGCTTGAGACAGAGGAGCACTGATCAGCCGGCGCAAATGCGCTGCGGCGGCCGCCAGCGTGAGTGCCCGTGCGGCGTGTCCTTCTGCCAAAGCCAGACACGCGTAACCTTCCAGCGCTCGCGCCATACCACGCCGATGCCCCAGCCCAGCGAAGATTTCCATGGCTTCACGAAATGATGCGTATGCCGACAGATGGTCTCCCTGCTCAGAATCGATGTAGCCCAAATCTGTCAGCGACCGTGCGCAGCCCCAGGGGTCTCCGGCTTCCCTAAAAGCGGAGAGCGCCCGTTGGTAAAAACCTCGAGCGGTTGCGATGTCGCCGGTTGCGTTGGCAATGTCGCCCTGCTGGTTGATAGACCAGGCGGCTCCGCTGCGATCACCGAGTTCCTGGAAAATGCCGGTCGCCTCACCCAACGCCCATCGGGCGCGTGGATAGTCGCCACGAACCTTGACCACGTTGGCGAGATTGTGAAGACAACGTGCGATTGCCGACCGATCCGACAGCAAGCGCCAGCATGCGAGGCTTCGCTCGAAATTGGCCTGTGCGGAGGCGTAGTCGCCTCGATCCCGGGCGGTTATCGCCAGCGCATTCAAAGAGGCGGCAATGCCCGACTCATCCCCCAATTCCTCGTAAAGAGAGAGGCCCTGGCTAAGAGAATGCTCGGCGGCCAGATAATCGCCCTGAGCGGTTGCCAGAGCCCCGATGAAATGCGACACCCTCGCCCGCTCTCTGCTGCGCTCCTCGCCGGCCAGGCGCAGCACCGTCTCCAGCCGGGCCCGGCCCTCGCTCAGGTGTTCACGCATGTCCCAAAATCGAAACAGTGCAACGCAGAGACGGAAACTCCAGTCCAGATCGAGGGTCTGAAACAGCCAGTCGAGAGCGGAACGGAAGTTGTCGATCTCAGCATCGCACTCGGTCAGCCAGCGAGTCCGCTCGGCGGGGCTCAATTCTGGATTCCCTTCCTCTGCCAGGACGAGACAGTACGCCGCATGCCCACGGCGCGCCGCGGAGTGGTCTTCACTCTCCATCAAACGTTCGAGGGCAAATTCGCGAATGGTTTCGAGCATCGCGAAACGCGGCTCGGTCTGGGCCCGGTCCATACGCTGAACCAGATTTTTATCCACCAGAGAGGACAAGCCTTCCAAGGGATCGATACCGAGGTCGCGCCTGGTGTTGCAGACGGCCTCTGCGGCTTCCAACGTGCATCCCCCGACAAACACTGACAACCGCCGGAACAGTTTCTGCTCGGCCTCATTCAGTAGACTATGACTCCAATCAATGGCCTTGCGGAGGGTTTGTTGTCGTTCCGGCAGATCGAGCGCACCCCCCGTCAGCAATTGGAGCGGACTTTGCAGCCGATCCAGAATGGCTTGGGGAGACAGAACCCTGGTGCGTGCAGCCGCCAACTCGATTGCCAGGGGCAATCCATCGAGACGCGAGCAGATTTCCTGGACCGCGGATGCGTTTTCTGGGGTAATGACAAAATCGGGCCAGACGGCTGCCGCGCGTTGGGCAAACAATTCGATGGCGGAATTCTGCGGCAACGGAGTTACGGGGAATTCCTGTTCGCCGTAGATACGCAAGCAGGAGCGGCTGGTCACCAGGATCTTGAGAGATGGGCATGCCTCTAACGTTTCGGCCACCACAGTGGCCGCGGAGATGACCTGCTCGAAATTGTCCAATAGCAGCAGGAAGGGTCCCGAGTTTTTCAGTTGATCGCCGATCACTTGCGGAATGGTGCGGTTGGCGACTTGCTTGATTTCGAGGGCATCGGCAAGAGCAGTTGCTACCAGGCCGGGGCGCGTGATCGACGCCAAACTGACAAATTGAACACCCGCTGTGAACCGGTCAGCAATCGCGGCGCCGACGGCAATCGCCAGGCGCGTTTTACCCGCACCCCCTGGACCGGTGAGGCTCAACAGCCGGATGTCCTGTCTTAGCAGTAAATCGGCGGCCTCCGTTACTTGCTGTTCCCGTCCAATGAGCGAAGTACGTGGGGCCGGCAGATCACGGCGTTTCCTGAGAATCTTCTCCGCGGACAGCTCGCGGCCATTGGACAAATCGATGGGATCTTTTGCCGGAAAGCGCTCAGCCGTGGCGGGATGTTGGATCACCGATGCAGTGAACAGGTATCCACGCCGGGGCACCGTTTTTAGCAACTGCTGACGGCCATCATCCAGTGCGCGACGCAACTCGAGGGTACACTGCACCAGCGAATCGTCAGTAACGAAGGCGTTAGGCCACACCGCCTGCATCAGTTCCTGCTTACCGATCAGCTGTCCAGGGTGTTCCACCAGGTACTTAAGGGTTTCAAAGACCTTAGGGCGAAGCTTGATTTCTGCTCCCGCCCGAAGCAAACATCCCCTGGCAATGTCGAGGGTGAACTCACCGAATTGATAGCTTGGGCGGTACGCTTCCAAGGGTGCCCCCGTTTCGCAGAAGACAGGCAGCTGTGGGTCCGGAATTTTGGCAATTCTTCGGCGTTGTTTCGTTACTTCTCGTCCTGAGGGCCGTTACTTTGAACCTGGTTGGCGAGGCTCAACACTCCAGAGCGTTCGTCGCTCGAGGAACAACCCCACGTTCTACAGAGCGGATTCTAGCAAAACGCGATTGCCGGGGTGGGCAACCCCAACAAAACAATAATGATGGCCGAAATAGGAGACGGACAATATGAGCACAACAATGGTTCCCGCAATAGACATGAACAAACTGAACGCCTTTATTGGTCAATTCGTGACCGATCTCGGCGCCGCAGTTCATACGGGCATGGTGGTCATTGGCGAGAAGCTGGGACTCTACAAAGCGCTCGCCGGCGAAGCACTGAGCTCTGCGCAACTTGCCGCCAAGACGAAGACCGACGAGCGCTATGTGCGCGAGTGGCTGGCCTCACAAGCTGCAGGTGGCTATATCACCTATGATGAAAAAATCGACAAGTTCAGCCTGACTGCGGAACAAGCGTTCGCGCTGGCGACAGAAGACAGCCCCGCCTATCTGCCTGGGGCCTTTGAACTGGCTTTGGGCTCGTTAGCGGCGGTTCCAAGGATTGCAGAATCCTTTCGCACTGGCGCCGGTATGGGTTGGCACGAACATGTGGACGGCGTCTTCCATGGGTGTGAAAAGTTCTTTCGTCCCGGCTATGCGGCTAATCTTGTGAGCTCGTGGATACCCGCCTTGCGGGACGTGAAAGAAAAGCTGGAGGCGGGGGCGCGTGTGGCCGATGTCGGCTGCGGGAAGGGAGCTTCTACTATCCTGATGGCAAAAGCATTTCCCAAGTCTCAATTCTTCGGGTTCGACTACCACGACAAATCGATTGAAGCGGCCCGCGAGTCGGCAACGCGTAACGGTGTCGCGGACCGCGTCACCTTTGCTGTGTCAAACGCAAAAACGTTTCCCGGCAAAGATTATGATTTCGTGGCCGTCTTCGATTGTTTGCATGACATGGGGGACCCGATTGGAGCCGCTGCGCACGTACGGCAGTCCCTGGCAAAGAATGGGACGTGGATGATCGTCGAGCCCTTCGCGAATGATCAGTTGAAGGACAATCTGAATCCGGTCGGCCGGGTTTATTACTCCTTCTCGACCCTGCTGTGCACACCTTGTTCGCGATCGCAGGAAGTCGGACTGTGCCTGGGAGCCCAGGCCGGCGAGACCCGCATTCGAGAGGTTGTGACCTCCGCCGGATTCAATCGCTTTCGCCGAGCTACGGAAACGCCGTTCAACATCGTTTACGAAGCTCGGCCATGATTGGCTAACGCAGCAATGCGACGAAGTGTGGACAAGAAAAGGCAGGCCGCCTTGAGGAATAGAGTGGCAGGGCGGTTTACCGGAAATGGAACAAAACATGCAACAGGAAGATATCAGTGAATTCAAAAGTCAGCTCCGGGGCGATCTAATCGAGCCCACGGACGTGCGGTACGAGGAAGAGCGCAAAGTCTATAACGCCATGATTGATCGCAAACCGCGTTTGATTGCGAATGCGCAGACGTGGCCGACGTGATTGCCGCTGTTCATTTCGGCCGAAAACATGACCTGCGGGTTTCGATTCGAGGCGGAGGCCATAATGCCGGAGGTTTGGGAGTCTGCGACGACGGCCTGGTCATCGACCTCTCCCCGTCAACTACGTTCATGTCGATCCAGCGGCACGGACCGTGCGTGTGGGCGGCGGTTGCACCTGGGGCGATGTTGATCACGCGACGCATGCATTTGGGCTGGCGGTGCCATCGGGGATCATCTCGACGACCGGCGTGGAGGCTTGACCCTGGGTGGAGGCATGGGACACCTCACGCGAAAGTACGGCTTAACCATCGATAGTTTGTTAGCGGCCGATGTTGTCCTGGCCGATGGAACATTTGTAGTAGCGAGCGCCGACGAGAATACCGATCTATTCTGGGCCATCCGCGGAGGCGGAGGAAACTTCGGTGTGGTGACGTCGTTTCTGTTCAAAGCGCATCCGGTTCAAATGGTGTGCGCGGGCCCGATGTTGTGGAACCTGGAGCAGGCCGCGGATGTCATGAAGTGGTATCGCGAGTTCATTGTCCAGGCGCCGGACGAGATCAACGGCTTCTTTGCTTTTCTTACCGTCCCGCCGGGGCCGCCCTTCCCGGAAGATCTGCATTTCAAGAAAATGTGCGGCATCGTCTGGTGCTCCAACGGATCTCTGGAACAGGCGAATGCGATTCTTGAGCCGCTGCGGAGCTTCCGGCGCCCGGCCTTCGAATTTTTCGCGCCCATGCCGTTTCCCATGTTGCAAAGCATGTTCGACGGCCTTTATACCCCGGCTGCAGTGGTACTGGAAAGCCGACTTCGTGAAGGAACTGAGTGACGAGGCGATCGCTCTGCACATAAAACATGGCTCGGAGCTGCCCTCGCTGCACTCGACAATGCACCTCTACCCCATCAACGGCGCCGCGCACAAGCCGAGAAACGATGCCACGCCGTGGAGCTCATCGCGACGCCACCTGGAGCGAAGTGATCGTCGGCGTAGACCCAGATCCGGCGAATAACGATCGCATTACCGCCTGGGCCAAAAACTACTGGGAAGCGCTGCATCCATACGGAGCCGGCGGCGCCTACATGAACTTCATGATGGAAGGCGAAGGCGAAGACCGCATTCGCGCCACGTACCGTGATAACTACGAGAGGTTGGCCCGGATTAAAGCAAAATACGATCCCGATAATTTCTTCCGCGTCAATCAAAACATCCGGCCAGAGGTATACGCGAAGTCGTTGTAAGCCGACGAACCCGAACGTTGACGATCGGAGCCAAAGGGGCGCGGTCGTTGCAGAGTTGTCCAAATGAGCGGTACAACGGCGTTCCTGGCGGCGCAACTCGCCGAGTGCGTTGGAGGGCACGCGAGCAAGCTCGGGTTGGTTGCTGTAGTGGCGGCTCTGTCCATCCACCTCCACTTGTGCCCCTCAAATTTTCATCGGCAACAAAAGTTTGGGTGGCCCATTCAAGCCGTACTTTGGCTTGAGTGGTGCTACGATGCCTCCCCCACTCGTTTGTCATCCCGACCGAAGCGAACCCGGATTTCCTGCTACGCGGCCCTCACCAATGTCCACGTGTGCGGCTTTCCGTTAAAGAAAGCCGCATGAACCTCGCCAACGCCACCAACCTCCACAGGAAATCGGTCG
>CAVTPN010000035.1:0-90768 GCA_963736535.1 uncultured Acidobacteriaceae bacterium | reverse complement strand
TCTCTCCAAACCGTGTGGCGATCTTTGCTGAAGGAAGCGGGCACTACATATCCAGGGACAAACCGACATCGTGATCGACGCCGTACTCCGTCTCATTTCAGAAATACATGAACAGAAGTCGGAATGAAGCGATAGGTTCATCGCATCGCGATCCGCGACCACAATGGGGGCATTTCAGGGACGGGACGTTTCCTAGACGCTGAACGTCTGGCAAACGATCTTGAGTGTTTTATTCCGCCTATTCCCGGAACATCAGTTACACTTCCTGTCGTCCCCAAGTTCGACGGCCGAGGGGGGACAGACAGAAAAGTTCACAAGCAAACAGATCTTCTTTCGCCTGCGGAGCGCTCTCCCCATAAGGTTACTTTTCGCCCGTTCCCGGAACCTAGACCTGCAATCTTAAGGAATAGATTTAGGTAAACGTGGTGAACGTCCCCTGGTTTACCGAAGGAAGCGGGCGACCGCTTGGCACAGCAGAGTTTGTCGCCGGTCTTGAACGATTGCTCGGCAGACCCATCGCACGCCGCGCTCCAGGACGCAAACCCACGGCCAGCGTCGCCGGCGCACAGCTAAAATTGCTGCAATAGGTATCATGTCGACGCGTTTCGTCAAGGTATCATGGTCGGGATGCTGGTCGGCCGAGAGATAGCGGAATGCTAAGTTATCGTAGGTCGCCTTCCCAAAAACAGGTGACAGACACAAAACAGGTGACAGACTGGACGATCACCCTCGAACCATGAATAGATAAATAATCGTCCTGTCTGTCACCGGTTTTACCCTGTCACCGCATTTATCCTACTTATTGCAGCAATGAGAGCGAGCGAGTCGCGAAGTTAAAACAGCTGTTGTTTCCGGGCCTCACCGCTCAGGCCAACAGGAGTTTCTGAGATTCAAGAATCTCATCGTAGGTTATGAGGCGGACGACCGACTCACGTGATTGGGCAAGTTCCAGTGCCTCGACACCACCGTCTATTGGCATACGACCAATTAAGACTGCCAATCTGGGAAACCAAGATGGTGCGACAAAATAGCTCGTATAACGCTTTCATTATTTGGATTCTTGAAATATTCTCCGTAATCTTTTAGTTGTGCGACGGCATTCATGACTGCAGAAGTGAAACGGGTCCGCTTGCCCTTACCCGCGAGCAACTTTTGATTTGGTAGCTTTAGGTCCAAAATCTCCCAATTTGAGTCTCTAGTTGAACCAACAGCTGGCCTCACCACAAAGTCAGGAATCAGATGTTCACTATCGCTGACGGGAAAGCGCGGGTGAGCCACAGGAATACCTTGCCGATGCGTCGCTAAAAAGTGGGGGTTCTCCTCGAAGAAGCTCTGGAGCTCGCCTTCCCGATCTTTTTTATTGATCAAAAATTCTAGTTGCTCAACCTCATATTGCAGGCCATACACATCTCGATCTATGGTAACGAGCCCTGATCTGCTCGTCCGGGACTGGTCAGCCTCGCCATTATAAAAATCGTTTTCGAGTGATTTCTTGCTGCCCAATGCAGGCCCGACGCGAAGCCGACCGTTCTTGTAAGTCACGAGGAACCCTAGATTATCGAAGCCTGCTATGACTTTGGCCTTGTATTCGTCCACGGCGGCCTTAATCACTCGAAATGCATCTTTGTCATCAAAATACGCGTGAACCTGTGCAGAAGCGCTTTGAACGTCAATAAGAACCGGGTGCAATTTTCCTCGGTCGAATAGCATCACGAATGGTACGGCGCTCCACTTTCGCCCATCAGCCATGCACACATCGCGCGACATGCCCGATAATTGAGCCTGAATCGCCTTGGCTGTGTAATAGGTAAGACAACCAGTTCGGTAGAATTGGTCTGCGACTGGACAACAAACTACCACATCGGAAGCAGTACCGTTCCGCAGCCACAGCGTTCCGAGAAAGGCGCTGTAGTGAATCTCGGTGACAACGCACCCGCGCCGGCGCAATCTATCCAGAAGAGATGCGGAGCGATTATCGCCGATTATCGTGACATGAAACATATGCAGATACAAACTCTGTGGAGTAACGCGGTAACATCATACCCATTGTGGTCGCGCGCGAACGCTCTCGATGGTGGAACGATATCATGTCACCGATTCGCGTAGTAGGCTTCCAAGGAAGGCGTCCGCCGCTGTGGGTGCCTTCCTCGCTGTTGGTTAAGGTTTGCGCCACTGATCGGGTTTACCTGCAGATGTGCGGCGAACACGTTCAACTAGAGGCGGGTTGCCCGGGTTCAGTTCTCTTGCCCTTTCAATAGCCTCAGCCTGAGTGGGCAGTACATCGCTGGCCCTTTCAGAGTTCGGCCTTCTTACGGCATAATCTCCTTCGGACGCTTCTCGACGAACAGACGCTTCATTCGGCCATGTTGAATGTCCTTTCGTGTTGGGTTTTTGGTTACCTGTCTGCCTCTTATGTCTCGTTGGCGCGGTAATTGGGCAACAGATCGAAGAGCCGAAATCCTACGCTAAAAGCGCTCCTGGCGGATTGTTTCGAGGGCACCGTATTTCGATTAGCCGTTATCTGCCGCAGCTTCCGTTGACTCTGCATCCCAGTTCTCGGCGTCCGCATAGACATCCACATCCCTGCTTCTCAGAACTGTCCTCGTCGGCGTGGACCGAAGCCGACTCGGAGGACCTGGGCCGTGCTCCGAGTAGTATCGCTGGAATGTTCTGCCCCAAACGAGCAGTTCCTCATCTATGCGGCCGAGCTGATCACCCAGATCTCCGCAAGTTTTCTGATCCACACCCGAAATGCCTCCACTAGCGGCCGGCCATCGTCGCCAGCTGACCGCGGCCAGGGCTGCGAATCGACAGTTTCAAGTTTGCTCCATCAGCGCCAGACAAGCCACCGAGACGATTGTTGAAATGGTCCGTCGGCAGTATCGCCGGTGCCGGGCGCACGCGCTTTTCCTGCGGGTGGGATATTCCTGAGCGCAGATAGTTGTCGTTCACCATCTGCTCCCCGGATTTATCGGAAAGCTGCTTTATCTGCCCCTGTTCATCTACCGCGCGAATCGACTTTTTGGAGTCGAAATCTCTGTAACGCCTGGGCGAGCTGGTGCACACCTTGCGGGGTCCGACGCATCGCGTCAAGACTTCGCCGGGCGTACGGCGATCGGGCTGCTCGATCCGTTATTGGTGCCCCGGTCAGCATTCAACCGCCCGGAGACGATGAGGGGATAGGCCGCACGTACAGCCAGTTCGAGCGAAGCTGGTCCCGGATCGTACCCGGCTGAGGTCCGGCGAGAGCCTGACGAACTTCCATGGGCCTCGGCCGAGCTGTTCGGCTCCGCGATCGGTTCCGGCTCCAGGCTTCGCGATGTGCGGCCTTGCCGAAACCGTGCTTCAGATAGCGCCGAATCTGGTCGGTTTTCGCAGGATCATCAGCAATGCCCTCAGGATCAGGGCCGTGGCCAGCTCGTTCATCAATTTCGGACTCGAAATTCGCTTGCGTGTCGATTGACTGGTAACAGCAACCCGGATCGCTTGCTCAATCGCCGGTCGTCCTTGACCAAGAAGAGCTCGGCGATCTGTGCCGCACGAACGGCGGGGTCCTCTGACAGGTGCGCGGCTTTGGCTTCAGCGCGGGTGATGAGCCGGCGAAGTAGTCGCGCTGTTGTGGCGGAGATGAGATTCTGACGATAGAGCTCGTCAAGAACTTCATCCGCGAGGGACTCGTTTTCCGGTCCTGTTCCCCAGGGCTTTGGTGGGTCTACGTGACGCAGAGCGACCAGCGACTTCACCGCCGTTGCGAAGCCTGTGTCCCGGAGGGATGCTTGCGGAAACCGACGAGAATCAGAGCCGGAACGCGCTCGCACCGCAAGGCAATCGCTCGTCTCCGGTCGGACCCGCTTCAAACGTTCGTTCAGCTTGCGGTATATGGGCCGCAGCTTCGCTTCCTGCTCGTCGTAGGGAACATCGGCCGACCGATCTTGAGGAGATCATGGACGGCCGTAAGGCGAGACGAACCTTCGACAGTCGTTAGGGTTGTGACGGGATCCGAACCATCTCCGTGTTCATATGTGGTGGCGACGAGCCAAACTGCCTCCATCACGCCCTGCGACGCGATGGAAGAGCGCCAGTCGTTCTCGGCCAGGACATACTTGCGGCCTGCTGTGAGGCCCAACTGAGTTGATGACGGCTTTCGATCTCAACACAGAGTTCCGCGCTCTTCTGGCTGGTCGGCAATCATCGGCTTAGGTTCGGGAATAGGCCGGAATTTGGACTCTTCTCCGCCGGTGCCAGGGTCAACCGCGAAGGGATGACGCCTCGACGGCAGGATACGAGGATTGCGGGGATCAGGCATAATGCGCCGCGACCATACGCTGGTGCGAATGCCGAGCAGGGTTCCGCCAGGAACGGCGATCTCTTCCACGCCGGCATCCAGAGGATCTCCGATAGTCTTTCTTACTTCGAGTGGGATCGACCACTGCGTTCGCAATGGTCGAGGCGGCCTCATCGGAAAGCCGGAAAGCGAGCTTTAGCTTTTCCTGAAGAGACTGACGTGAGCGGGCGTTGGCGTATTCAGGCAAGGCCTGAACTGGGCGAGGAAGTACGTTTTCTTCTGAGTAAGTCATTGTGGTGCTCCTTAGCAATGGTGAGAGCAACGAGGCATCACCGCCGGTCTTAACCGGACACCTCGATTGCGACAGTTAGTGTCATAACCGAGGGCTAAGGGCACGATTCGTGCTCTTGGCGCATCTCCTTCCGCTTACCGGCTCAGGCCGTTATCGCCGAAGGCGCAACAAGCGTTTCGACTCGTTCCAAGACGTACAGAGGAACCAGGCGATCTGGTTATCTCTGCGTTGCCGCCTCCACAGAAGCTGTGGAGTGAAAGAGCATCGTGCTTGCGTCGCAGTTTCTTGAGAACAAGATTACCACTGATCTACGATACGCCAGGACTTTTTTATGGAGCCTGGAAGATGCGGGACTCGAAGATGCGGGACGTAGGCTAATACGGTGACGGCTTACCTATTGCAGCAAATTCCAGACGATGCATTCAAACAGACGAAATAACCCCCGAATAGCTCGCGGAATTACTTTGTCCTGCAACTCCAGAATAGAACGGACTTTTCGACAAATCAGCGCGGGCGCGGGTGGTCCTGGTCTCGGTTTTGAGACGAGTCTCGGGGTGTCGCGAAACGATGGGTAACCCGGAGAGGCAACGTTCACCTCGAAATACATAACTCAAATTGTCACGTAAACTCCCCGCCCAGACCCAGGTTTCCCCCAACCGCTATTTACCCCAAATACTATCCAGCAGCAGATCCTGCGCCCGGTGCCTATCCGGCGCCGCCATCGGCTCCGGCCCCAGGTGCATCACCTGCCACTGCGTATCCGCCGCATACACCGGCCACTTCGGCAGCCCCTCGCCGTTCGGATCGCCTGTCTTCGCAAAGTTGGTCCAGTACTTCTGCATCGCCGTGCTGGTCTGATGGTCCTCTGGCCGGAAATGAAAGCCGATGCTGCTCACCAGGTCCAGGTCCCCGAAGACATACATGATCTCAGACGAGTGATACGCCGCCAGACCCACCGGATGGTCCGGGTCCGGAGGCGCTACCTGTTCGAAGTAGAACCGGTAAACCGGCTTCTTACCCGTCTTCGTCTGCGCTTCGATCCACTTCCACGTGGAGTAGGCGATAAAGCGGTCAGCGGCCAGGTCCGCGCTCGCCCGTATCGCGCTCGTGTCATCCGTCACCGGGTTCAGAGCCAACAGCTCCGCCGCCTGCTCAGGAAACTGCTTCTCCACCGCGGCCTTGAAGCTCTCCACCGTCACCTTCGGATCATAGCCGCCTTCATCGCGGTTCCATCCCGCCAGCATGGGCACGTCGTTCTGCTTGCCCGCCGCAAAGATCGCCGCCGGGCTCTCCGGCAGAAAATAACCATCCACCACAGGGCCGAAGCGCGTAGTCTCGCCCGCCTCGTTCTTCTTCATCATGTCTTCAAGCAGCTCCGACGCCGGGATCGCTCGAAGCTGTTCGAGCGTCGTTGCCGAGAGCACCGTCCTGGCAAACGCATCGTCCTTTTCCGCCGTCTCCGCCAACGGCTTGAACGAGACGCCCCTGTTTCCATACAGCGCCCCGCCGCTCTCTCCGATCACCTGTTTGAACAGTCCCTTGGCCAGAGGCGACGCCATCTGCGCGCACACCGAAAACGATCCCGCGCTCTCTCCGAACAGCGTCACATTCTCCGGATCGCCGCCGAACGCTGCGATGTTGTCTTTCACCCACTCGAGCGCGGCCGTCTGGTCCAGCAAACCATAGTTGCCCGCCGCATTCCTGCCCGACTCCTTCGCCAGGTCATCATTCGCGAAGAACCCGAAGATCCCCAGCCGATAGTTCATCGTCACCACGATCACGCCGTTCTTCGTCAGTGCCGCTCCATCCTGCCGCCGCTCCGACGTGCTTCCCGCCGTATACCCGCCGCCGTAGATCCACACCATCACCGGCAGCTTCGCATGATCATTCTTCGCCGGCGTCCACACGTTCAGCGTCAGGCAGTCCTCGCTCATACCCGCATCGCGAAACCTCATGTCGTGATAGATCGACGGCTGCATGCAGCGATACCCGAACCCGGTCGCCAACCGCACCCCTCTCCACTTCTCCGCGGGCATCGGCGGCTTCCAGCGCAGCGGCCCCACCGGCGGCGCGGCAAACGGAATCCCCAGGAACGCCTTCACGTCCCCATCCATCCGCCCTTCGACCTTGCCCTGTTTCGTCTTAACTTGAAGGTTCGCATCCGCCGCCCGTACCGGAGCCGCACTCACCGCCACCATTGCCGTCAACAGGGCAGCGCCAATCCAATTCGCCGTCTTCCAGTTCATAGAAAATCGTTCCTCAACCTGCGCTCGCCAGTCTACACGGCGGCCGTTCCCACCTTAGAAGATGCGGGAGATGCGGGACGGAGACTCGACCATGGGCGATTACCCAAGGCATATACAAATCGATCCTGGGGGATCATTTCTGTTTGCGTGCAACCAACGCAGCGATAGTATCGCGTCCTTTCGCGTCGACCGGAAGACGGGGCGATTGACGTTCACCGGAAGGTATACGTCGATTGGCAGTCCAGCGTGCACACTCTTCCTGACGTGACCTGAGCTTGATTGCCTCTGGGGGCAGCTGGGCGTATATTGGCGGCCAATCGGCAAAGCCATAAGGAGGTCACATAAGATGACCAGGCTGCTGTTTCCAGGAATGGTCGCGCTCGGCATTTCCGCATTCATAGCCGCCTCGCTAGGCCACAACCAGCACAACGCAGATCAAAAACAACGAGATCGCTGGAACCGTTACCAGTTCGGCCGGTCCGGAAGCCGGAGTGTGGGTGATCGCGGAAACAAAAGATCTGCCCACTCTCTACATTAAGGAAGTGGTCACCGACGATCAGGGGCGCTACCTGATCCCGGCCTTGCCGAAGGCGCGGTACACCGTTTGGGCGCGCGGTTATGGGCTGGTGGATTCACCCAAGGTGGAGACCGAGCCAGGCAAACGCGTCGATCTAAAACCGAGTGTTGCGCCCGATGTGAAAGTCCGCCGCGCATTACTATCCGGCAAATTATTGGTATGCGCTGCTGGAGGTGCCGGGGGAAAACGAATTCCCTGGGACTTCCACCAATGGCAACGGCATCTCGCCGAACATCAAGAGCCAGGCGCAGTGGATCCACCTGATCAAGACCGATAGCTGCGAGTCGTGCCACCAGCTCGGCAACCAATACACGCGGACGATTCCGCCAATGTTCAGCGATCTCGATCCGCCACAGGCGTGGATGCGGCGGCTGCAGTCAGGGCAAGCCGGTTCGGCCATGATGGGCGGACTGGCGCAACTCGGCGCCCAGCGAGCCACGGCGCAGTTTGGTGATTGGACCACCCGAATCGCGAAGGGAGAGCTGCCTGCGGAGGCGCCTCCGCGGCCGCAGGGCATCGAGCGCAACGTGGTGATTACCCAATGGGACTGGGCCGATCCCAAAGCGTACCTGCATGACGAAATCTCCACCGATAGGCGTGATCCGAGCGTAAATGCCAACGGCCTCATCTACGGATCACCAGAGGAGAGCCGCGACTATTTGCCGGCTCTCGATCCAGTGCGCAGCATGATCAGCCAAGTGAAGGTTCAGTATCGCGATCCGGATACACCTGGGCAACCGAAGCCGCTGAACTCCTCGCCAGTATGGGGCGATGAGGCCATCTGGGATAGCCACACCACGGTTCACAATCCCATGTTCGATCAGCGCGGACGGCTGTGGTTTACGGCTCGCATCCGCGCCAACGACAACCCGGCGTTCTGCAAGGCCGGGTCCAGCCTGATTTCGGCGGTGCTCACGCCTGTGCAGAACTCGGGGCGCCAACTGGAGATGTACGATCCGGCGACCAAGCAAATCGCCATGATCGACACTTGCTTCGGTACCCACCACCTGGTGTTCGCCGCGGACGCGAATAACACTCTTTGGACCAGCAGCGGGGGTGGCGGTGGAGTTGTCGGCTGGTTGAATACGAAAATGTGGGACGAGACACACGACGCGCAGAAATCACAGGGCTGGACTGCTTTGGTGCTGGACACCAACGGCAACGGAAAGCGAGACGCCTACGTGGAAGGCGAGCAGAAGGTCGCGACCGCGCCCAGCGGCGAAAGCCTGGGCACTTCCTCCGCTTTTAACGCAGCGACGGATCCCACCAAGGATACGCGTCTCAACGCGGCGTTCTATGGAGTTGCGGTCGGCAAGGATGGAATGGTCTGGGGTTCGGTACTCGGTTTTCCGGGCGGGATCGTGCGCCTCAACCCGGGATCGAACCCGCCGGAGACGGCCTTGGCGGAATACTATGAAGCGCCGTGGAACGATCCGAGGGCTCCAGTGTCGGGCTTCTCACCGCGGGGGATGGACATCGATGGCAACGGCGTCGTCTGGGTGGCGCTGGCCAGCGGGCACTTGGCAAGCTTCGACCGGCAGAAGTGCAAAGGTCCGCTCAACGGGCCGAAGGCTACCGGGCGGCAATGTCCCGAAGGGTGGACGCTGTATCAAACACCGGGACCGAAGTTCAAAAACGTCACCGCCTCCGGCAGTGACGACTCGCATTATTACGTCTGGGTGGATCAGTTCGACACGCTGGGGCTGGGCAAGAATACGCCGATCATTACCGGTAATTCGTCGGATTCGCTCATCGCCCTGGTCAACGGTAAGTTCACGATTTTGCGTGTACCTTATCCGATGGGCTTCTACGCCAAAGGCATGGATGGGCGCTTCGACGATTCGAAGGCCGGCTGGAAAGGCAAAGGAGTCTGGACTACATGGGGTACCCGCACGCCATTCCATAGTGAGACGGGAAAGGGGACGAACCCGAAAGTAGTTCACTTTCAGATTCGACCCGATCCACTGGCTGACTGAATGCCGGCGACATACTCATCGAACGACGGCACGGCTTCAGCCGTGCCGTAACGGCCTTGCGCGCGGCGCCGCCGTTAGCCGCCGACGTCCGCAGGAGCCGTCTCTCGTTCCCTCACGTAGAGACGGGTGGGCGACCGATGTTGACCGCTAGGCGCATTGGTTGAATCGGGAGTCAGAGGGAGGGAGCAGTGGTATCCCACATCTCGCGAAAAACGAGCGAGATATGGGGCACCCGTCCTTCGCGAGGGAACGTCCTGTTCCGCGCTGTGCGATGGGGAATCTCTTGGAGTTGTATACATCTTTAGCGATTTGATCTATATTGTATAAGAAATGGCTGATCGCGATTACCTCGGCGAATTTGAGCACATCATTGTCCTGGCACTTCTCCGGCTGGCTGATCAGGCATATGGTGTCACCGTGCGGCAAGAGATTGAAATCCGCACCAGCCGTGAGGTGTCTATAGGCGCCGTCTACGCCACCCTTGATCGCCTGGAGGCAAAGGGGTACGTCAAGTCCCACCGCGGCGATCCTACCCCGGAACGCGGCGGCCGTGCGAAGCGCTTCTTCCGTGTCACGGCCAAAGGAGTCGCGGCCGTGAGCCGCACCCACCGGGCACTCGAGAGCATGACAGAAGGCCTCGGCTTCCTCAGGAGCTACTCATGACGCCGCAATCATATTTCGTTCAGCCGCCGCGTTTGGCGGTATGGCTCCTCACTCTTTTCGCACTTGACGATGAAGCAGAATCCATCCTGGGTGACTTGCTTGAGGAATTCACTCTTCTCGCGTCAAGCTCTGGATTTCCTTTCGCCCGCAGATGGTACTGGCGACAGACCTTGAAAACCGTCTACCAGCTTGCCGACCACGGCTTCCGTACTGCCCCGTGGTCGACGATGGTCGCTGTTGCCGGAGGATTCTCGCTACGGGGGGTCGTCGCTGGACGGGTCGAACCGTCGATATTTTCAGTGCTGGAGCGATACCACGTTTACGAGCATCATTTCAGCACGTATATGTTCTTCGCATCCACTGGCATTGATATCGGACACCTCATCACGTTCCTGTTCATTGGTTTCGTGGTTGCTTTCGCGGCCAGAGGAAGGGAATTGGTTGCCACGATGTCCCTGGGCCTTTTCTGGGGTGCATTGACTGTCGCTTCTTTCCCAGCAGTGGTGACGCAAAGTGGGGTCGGTATAGCTCTATCGAGGGCCACGGTGTACTTCGCTGATTCCTTGGCTATCGTTATCGCTGGAGTAATCATCCGCACGCATCGGTTACGTGCGGCATCTCGTTATCAACGAGCATGATTTGTGCTTCCCCCTTGACATTCGACAGGAGACAGCGTCATTCTCTTGTTGAGGATCAAGAGGGAACGTGCCGCCATCTACCGATCTGCTTCAAGGAACGCTCGATCTGCTCATCTTGAAGACGTTGGCCCTTGAGCCCATGCATGGATGGGGCATCGCGCAGCGCATTCAACAGGTATCGAAGGAGGCGTTGCAGATCGGGCAGGGGTCCCTCTACCCAGCGCTCCACCGGCTGGAATACAAGGGTTGGATTCGTGCCGACTGGGGAGCCTCCGAAAACAACCGCAAGGCCAAGTATTATTCGCTGACCCGCACCGGACAAAAACAGCTCGAAACCGAACTCGAAAACTGGGGACGCCTCTCCACCGCAATCGCCCTGGTGCTCAAGTAGGAGGATTCTCGATGCTGAAGCAATGGCTGACGCGCCTCCGTTTTCTGCTAGCTCCCAAGCCTCATCATGAGATAGACGAGGAGTTGCAATTTCATCTCGACCAGCAGGCTGAAGCGAACGTCGCCGCCGGAATGACGCCGCAGGAGGCGCGCAGGCAAGCCGTCATTACATTCGGGGGAGTCGAGAGAACCAAGGAAGAATCTCACCAGCAGCGGCCAAGCTTCTATATAGAGACCGTGGTTCAGGATATCCGCTACGCCCTCCGCGGCTTCGCTCGCAACCCGGTCTTTACCCTCACGATTCTCGTAACGCTGATGCTGGGCATTGGTGCGACGACCGCGGTGTTCAGCATTGTCGATCGCATCCTCTTTCGCAGCCTTCCCTATGCCCATGCCGACCGTCTGGTCTCGCTTGGTATGGTGCACTCGGTCGAAACCCAGGAGTTCCTTATGGGCAACTTCTACTACGACTGGCGTGACCATCAGAAGCCGTTCGAGGCACTGACCTCCGAGCGTGCCACGACAGGGGAGTGCGATCTGACGGAGAAAAACCCGGCGCAACTGAGCTGTACGTCGGTAGAGGGTAATTTCCTTTCCGTCCTTGGCGTGTCGCCGATACTCGGCCGTAACTTCCTTCCCGAAGAGGCCCGTCCCGGCGGCCCCGATGTAGCCCTTATCTCCTATGGCCTATGGCTGAGTCATTACAGCCGTGACCCGGGCATCTTGAATAAGACCATTGAGATCGATGGCAGTCCGGTCCGCGTGGTCGGCGTTCTACCCCAGGACTTCGAGATGCCTCGGCTGCAAGCCGTCGATGTGCTGCGTCCGATGGTTGTGGATGAGGCTGCCGATCGATCGGCCAATGGAGGATATGGGGGCCCAAGAAGGGCCTTCGCCCGGCTCAAGCCCGGAGTCACCGTGCAGCAGGCGCAAGCCGAGCTTCAGCCTCTCTTTCAGTACGATCTGAAGTTGGTTCCATCAGAACTGCGTTATGACGTCCATCTTAAGGTTCGCTCCCTCCGTGAACGCCAGATGCAGAATGCGCGTCTGGGAGCGTGGGTTCTGTTGGGCGCGGTCTTTGCCGTGCTGCTGATCGCCTGTGCCAATGTAGCGAGCCTATTGATGGCGCGGGGCGCGAGCAGGGGGCGGGAACTTGCGGTCCGCTCCGCTCTGGGGGCAAGCCGAGCCCGGCTGGTGCGCCAGGCGTTGACGGAAGCGCTTCTCTTATCAGTGGCCGGAGCGGTCGCTGGGTGCGCCCTGGCGGAAGCCCTGCTGCGGTTTTTCATTGCCATGGCCCCCGCAACCATTCCATACCTCGCGCAGACCAGGCTTGACCTGCGGATCGTCGGTTTCACGGTGTTGCTTGCGATTTTATGTGGCGGATTATTTGGACTGGCGCCGGCCTTGCAGAGGCCAGACAGAGAGGCGTTGAACGGACGTCTCTCCACCCTTGTCTCGCATGCAACGCTACGTCAGTCGCTGGTGATTGCGCAGATCGCGGCAAGCATGGTCTTACTAGCGGGTGCGATGCTCCTGGTGCGCAGCTTCCGGAATCTCGAGAACCAACACCTCGGGATGCGCGACGACAGCACGTTGACAGTCAGCGCCACTCTGGGAGAACACAACTATCCGACGCCACAAAGCGAGAGAGCGTTCTTCGAGGAATTGCAACGGCGCCTTCAGTTTGGTCCTGGAGTCAGCCTGGTGGCGACCACCGATTCGCTGCCTCCGGTGTCCGATCATGATATAACGCGCTACGACCTGATCGAGGTTTCCGGCAGGCCGCCTTCCAACCGGCAAACCGGTGCGGTCGTGACCTATCGTCTCGTTTCTCCGAACTACTTTCGTGCTCTGGACATTCCGATAGTGCAGGGGAAAGGCTTCAGCGAGGAAGAGCTTACGTCCAGTGAACACGTGATTGTTTTGAGCCAATTGCTGGCCTCGCTCCTGTTTCCCGGAGAGGATGCTGTGGGCCAGCGGATTCGCTTTGGGTCGCATACGGACGATATTTGGTACACGGTTGTAGGGGTTGCGGCGAATGTAAAGAATGGCGGGCTTACCGGTGAGGAGGAGCCGGAGTACTACGGCGCGCGGAATCGCGCCGAGGATTGGGATCGAGGCGGTACGTGGGGCAGGACGTCGGTGGTGGTGGTGCGAAGTGCTCTCCCGCCAGAAGAGATGTCTCGATGGATTCGCTCTCAAGTGACTGCCCTTGACCCAACACTTCCAGTAGATATTGCGACCCTTCGCCAACGAGTCGCCAAGCTGGCCGATCAGCCAAGATTTCAGACCACCCTGGTGAGCTTCTTCGCCGCGACCGGCCTGGTGCTGGCCATGATCGGGCTCTATGGAGTGATCGCTTACCTGGTTGCGCAGCGGACGCAGGAGATTGGAGTGCGCATGGCGCTGGGGGCAGACAAAGGTGACATTTTACGGCTGGTGATGGGCAGGAGTCTGCGGCTCATTGTCTCGGGAATTGCCTTTGGCCTGGTTGCCGCGCTAGCTTTAACGCGCGCCCTTTCGAGCCTGTTGTTTAGCATAGGTCCACACGATCCGGTCACGTTCGGATTGGTAACGCTCCTGCTCATCCTGGTCGCAATTGTCGCCGCCCTCATCCCAGCCAGATCCGCCACGAGCGTCAATCCGATCGTGGCTTTGCGTTGCGACTGATTACGACCTCAGAGCTGCACAAGCTGTCCGATTTCGAAGAGGTGATCGCTAAAAGGACGCATCCTCGGCGGCAATCACCCGGGTGCTCAAGTAGGAGGGTTCTCGATGCTGAAGCAATGGTGGACGCGCCTCCGCTTCCTGCTGGCTCCCAAGCCTCGCCATGAGGTAGACGAGGAGTTGCAATTTCATCTCGAACAGCAGACCGAGGCGAACGTCACCGCCGGAATGACGCCGCAGGAGGCGCGTAGACAAGCGGTGATCTCGTTTGGGGGAGTGGAGAGTACCAAAGAAGAATCTCATCAACAGCGGCCAAGCTTCTACATCGAAACCGTGCTTCAGGATATCCGCTACGCTCTTCGCGGCTTCGCTCGCAACCCGGTCTTTACCCTCACCATTCTCGTAACGCTGATGCTGGGGATTGGTGCGACGACTGCGGTCTTCAGCATGGTGGATCGCATCCTCTTTCGCAGCCTTCCCTACGCCCATGCCGACCGCCTGGTCTCTGTTGGCATGGTGCACTCGCTCGAGACCGAGTTTATGCTGGGCTACTTCTACTACGATTGGCAGCGCGCGCAAAAGCCCTTTGAGGCGCTCACCTCCGAGAGTGCCACGACGGGCAAGTGCGACCTTACGGAGAGGAACCCGGCGCAACTGAGCTGTACATTCGTAGAAGGAAATTTTCTACCCACACTTGGGATCTCACCGGTCCTCGGGCGAAACTTCCTGCTGGAAGAAGAACTCCCCAACGGGCCAAAGGTAGCGCTTATCTCCTACGGCCTTTGGCGCTCCCACTACAACCTGGATCGGGGCATTCTGAACAAGCCGATTGACGTAGACGGCAATCCTGTCCAGGTGGTCGGCGTGTTACCAAAAGACTTTGAGATGCCCCGGCTGCAATCTGTCGATGTGCTGTTTCCGCTGACGGCAGACGAAACGGCTGACAAAAAATCAAACGGTGGACTTGGGGGTCCAAGGCGAGCCTTCGCCAGGCTCAAACCAGGAGTCGGCGTCCAGCAGGCCGAGGCGGAGCTTGCAACCGCTCTTCCAGAGCGCTCTGAAAGTGGTGCCTGCAGACATTCGCTATGACTTCCACCTAAGGGTTCGATCCCTCCGCGATCGTCAAATGCAGGATATACGCACGACTGCATGGGTCCTACTAGGCGCTGTTCTCGCGGTACTGCTGATCGCCTGCGCTAATGTGGCAAGTCTGCTTATGGCGCGTGGCGCAACGCGGCAACGGGAAATCGCGGTTCGTTCGGCACTGGGAGCGGGCCGGGGTAGGCTTGCCCGTCAGGCGCTGACAGAGGCACTCTTACTCTCAATCGCAGGAGCGCTTGCGGGATGTGCCCTGGCAGAGGGCTTGTTGCGTTTCTTCATTGCAATCGCCCCCGCTGACATTCCATACCTCGATCAAACTCGGCTGGATCTGCGCATCTTCGCTGCCACCGTCGTACTTTCGATAGTCTGCGGCGCACTTTTTGGCCTTGCACCTGCACTGCAGAAGCCTGGCGAAGGCATGTTGAGTGGACGGTCTTTCACCACAGTCTCCCATGCAATCGTGCGCCAGTGGTTGGTTGTGACCCAGATCGCTGCGAGCATGGTTTTACTAATTGCGGCAATACTCTTGTTGCGCAGCTTCCACAATCTCGAAGATCAAAAGCTCGGCATGCGTACTGACAACACGCTCACCGCCAGCGTCACCTTGGGACAGCACACATACTCCACAGCCGCAAGCCGACTGGCGTTCTTTCAAGAATTGACCCGGCGGCTCAGATTCGGACCCGGCGTCTCTCTTGTCTCTGTCAGCGACTCTATTCCTCCTGACGGTGGTCCCGGCGGCCGCCTCGACGAGATCGTGGTTGCCGGATTGCCGGCTTCGACGCCGCCTGTCACCGGCGTGGTCGCCTCACGACTGGTTTCGCCGGAGTATTTCCGCGCTTTGGATATCCCAATGATGCAGGGCGCAGGCTTTCGTGAAGAGGATATGACGGCAAGCCAACGACCCGTTGTCCTCAGCAAACGCCTCGCCGGCCTGCTCTTCCGAAACGCAAATCCTATTGGCCAGCAAATACGGTTCGTGAAGGACAATACCTCGGAGCCGTGGAGCACGGTAGTCGGGGTCGCAGCAGACGTCAAAAACGGTGGCCTAACTAAGGACGAGGTACCTGAGTTTTACCGGCTGCGGAGAAATCTTGCAGAGGACTGGGACGTAGGCGGTAGAACCTCGGTCATTGTAGTCCGAAGTTCGCTGCCATCCGATCAGACTTCGCGATGGATTCGCTCCCAGGTAGCTGCGCTGGACCCGACACTTCCGGTGGATATTGCAACCGTTCGCCAACGAGTCGCCAAGCTGGCCGACCAGCCAAGATTTCAGACCACCCTGGTGAGCTTTTTCGCCGCGACGGGCCTGGTGCTGGCCATGATCGGGCTCTATGGAGTCATCGCTTACCTGGTTGCGCAGCGGACGCAGGAGATTGGAGTGCGCATGGCGTTAGGGGCAGACAAAGCCGACATTTTACGGCTGGTGATGGGCAGGAGTTTGCGGCTCATTGTGTCGGGAATTGCCTTTGGCCTGCTTGCCGCGCTGGCAGTAACCCGTGTGCTATCGAGCTTGTTGTACAGCATTGGCCCCCACGATCCGGTTACGTTCGGATTGGTGACGCTCCTGCTTGTCCTGGTAGCAATCGTCGCCGCTCTCATCCCAGCCAGATCGGCCACGAGCGTGAATCCGATCGTGGCTTTACGTTGCGATTGATTGCGACCGCAGGCTGTCCGGTTTTGAACAGGCGATCCCTAAAATGGACGGCTGATGAGGGGATTTCCTGGTCTTAGCGGATGACAACACTCATTCCGCGTCATTTAAACAACTCGACTTTGGGTCGTCAAAATGCAGATACTCGCTAGAGCATTTTCACTTCTACTCTGCACAGGTGAGTGCGGCGAGGTGCGGCTTTTCTTGAGGAAAAGCCGCGTCGGGATCGGTTGCTCTGTATGCACCAGAAGTGAAAATGCTTTAGGAACGCTGCAGTCTGAGGAAGCCCTATGCAAAACCTGCTCCAGGATCTTCGGTACGCACTCCGTAGGCTAAGCAAATCTCCCGGTTTCGCCCTCACGGCTGTGGTGACGCTGACCATTGCGATCGGCGCGAACATCGTCGTTTTCGGTGTCTTGAATGCGCTGGTGTTGCATCCGCTGCCGGTGCCCGAAGCGAACCGGCTATACACGGTGCAAACCCCGAATTCGTTTGCGGTGTCTTATCCCAATTACCGGGATATCCGCGATCGGAACCATACTTTCTCCGAGGTTGCCGATGCGCGCCTCATGCGGGTCGGTCTCGAGGTGAACAACAAGGCAGAAGCGGTTTGGGGGTATGAAGCAAGCGGCAATTACTTTCACGCCATGGGTATCAATCCGCTGTTGGGACGCTTTCTAGCGCCTTCGGACGATGAGAAAGTGAATGGGAGCCAGGTAGCGGTGCTTAGCTACGCCACCTGGAAAGTACGCTTCGGCGGGGACCGAAACATCGTTGGCAAAACCGTCAAGCTCAATAAAGTTCCTTACACGGTGATTGGCGTGGCCCCGGAGTACTTTAATGGCGTCGAGCGGTTTTTCTCGCCTGAGCTGTGGGTACCGATCCACAACGAATCTCAGATCGAAGGCTACGAATGGCTGGAGGGGCGGCAGAACAACAATGCCTTCGTCGTGGGCCGGCTTAAGCCGGGCGTCAGGCCGCAACAGGCGGCTGCTGACCTGAATAGGATCGCTGCGCAACTGGCTAAGGAATTTCCTGCGGAAGACAAGTATCTGACACTTAAGCTGGCCCAACCGGGCTTTCTCGGCGATAGCGTTGGCGGCCCGGTACGCAGCTTTCTGCTCGGCATCATGTTTCTGGCCGGCCTGGTGTTGGTGGCCGCCTGCGCCAACCTGGGAGGACTCTTTTCTGCGAAGACCGCGGATCGCTCCAAGGAACTAGGCATCCGGCTGGCAATTGGTTCCAGCCGGGCACGCATTCTGCGCCAGCTGATTACTGAGTCGGTGGTGGTCTCGCTGCTCGGCGGTTTCGCAGCCACTGTTCTCGCCAAGACGTTATTACATGGTCTGTCGCAATGGCGCCTCAGCAGCGAAATTCCGATCCAACTATTGGTGGAACCGGACTTCCTGGTGTACGCGTTTGCCTCTTTGCTGGCGGTGGCAACCGGAGTGATTTTCGGCGTGATTCCCGCCCGCCAGGCATGGAAGACGGATCCCAACCAAACCATGAAAGCAGCTGGAGGTACGGTTTCCGGTTCGCATCGATTTGCGTTGCGCGATGTTCTGCTGGCGGTCCAGATTGCCCTTTGCTGCGTGCTGGTCACCGCTTCCTTCGTCTCTCTGCGTGGCTTGCAGAAGACTTTCACCTTGCCGCTAGGTATCCGGCCCGAGGGTGTGGTCACCGCCTCGCTGGACTTGAATCTCGGCGGGTATAAAGACGATGACGCGAGGCTGAAGGTACAGCAGCGGCTGCTGGCTGCTGTCCAACAGATTCCAGGAGTCGAGTCCGCCGCCTACGCCAACTCAACTCCGCTTAGTATCGATCAGTCCGACACTGCCATTCACGCTCCAGGTACAACCGATTTCAGCATTGCCACGGCAAAATTCGGAGCCAATTATTACGAGGTTTCTCCCGGGTATTTTGCCGTGGCCGGCACTCGGCTGCTGGCGGGAAGACCGTTCACCGAGCACGATGACAAGCAAGCACCCAAGGTGGCCATCGTGAACCGGACCTTTGCCAAGCAGCTCTTCGGCACGGTAGACGCGGCGGGCATGCATTTCCCCACCGGCCCCGGGAGCGAGATGGTGGTGGTTGGAGTCGTGGAAGACGGCAAATACACCACTTTGACGGAGGACCCACGGGCGGCCATCTACTGGCCAATCGCTCAGAGCCCAGATAGCGATATCGTATTGCTGGTGCGGTCGCAGCGTGCTCCGGCGGATATGATCCCTGCCATTCGCCAGGCAATCCTCCAGGTGGATAGTGGGCTGCCCACTTTCTCACTCGGTACCTGGAGCGAAGCGCTGTCTCTTGTTACCCTGCCGGCCCGAGCAGCGACGGTAGCACTTGGTGTGCTCGGCGGATTGGCCATGATGCTAGCCGTCACCGGAATCTTTGGCCTCTCCAGCTACACGGTCTCGAAACGGATGCGCGAATTCGGTATCCGTGTCGCCCTGGGTGCGCGGCAAGCGCAGGTCTTACGCGCCGCGCTGCAGCGAGTGGCGGTGCTTCTTGCCGTCGGCTCCATCGCTGGTTTCGGGCTCGGCATGGCCGCCAGTAAGCTGCTCGCCAGTATCGTCTACCAAGCCACGGCTTCCGATCCACTGGTGATCCTGGCCGCCGCAATTTCTATGGTGGGTATCGGATTGATCTCGGGCGCACTCCCTGCCCGCCGAGCCCTCTCGGTCCAGCCAGCCCAGCTGCTGCACGACGAATGAACAAGCCCATCCATAACAACGCCTACAGGAAATCCGGGTTCGGTCTACACCCATTGCGAAACTGCTTTAGTGCTGCGAACTGTTCGCGACGGGGAGGATGGTTGAGGTGACAGTCATCAGGTGGTAGTTGCCGTAAGTCGCGAGGAAGCTCCATTTCAAGCGCCTTCCCTCGAGGGACGATGCCTTCGAGGAGATGGTCTTGGGCAGCCAGAAAGACTTGCCGCCCATCATGAATTGCGCATAGTCGATGGACCAGGACCAGGCGATCGGGAGCCCTGCACCCTCATCGTGGCGGGGCCGTTGCTGCTCCAGACGGACGATCTGCATCGAGGATGGATCGATGAAGGCACGCCCCGTGGTCTGTTCACGCACGGGACATTGAGCGCCGGCGGGGAGAGGTGACTTGAGGGCGTATTCGAGGACGAGCACTTGGGCGTGGAGAAACAAGGCGGCCACGTCGGGGTTGTGGCGCATGTTGGGGAGCAGGTGGTAGTCGTAACAGTCTTTGACCTCTGGCGAGAAAACATTGGGAGCGCGGCTAAACGCCCCGATCAAAATGGCGGGCCCGGTCAGAGTCTGATTTTTGGCGGCGGAGTGATGGTCGACAGATTTAATCTGGCGGGACTCGACCAGGTCGGCGGTTTTCCCATCGCTGCTGACACGTTTGAGCCGAAAGATGGAGTCGATGGTGGAATCGATGGTGGAATCCGTCTCGCTGTCGTGGACACCGTTCTTCGAGGAAGCGCTATTCGAGGTGGTTACGCTGGAGACAACATGCTCGTCGGCGAAGACGTTGGGGAGGGAGGATAGGTATCGGGCAAAGTTGTCCCACACGCGCAGGAGAAGCTCGTCAGTGTCCGGATTGGAAGCCGAGGGCGGGACCGCTTGCTGTATCGGGGGTTGTAATGGGGGAGCCGATGGCGAAGTTTGCGATGGCAAGGACGGCGGAAGGGAACTGGCCTGCACCGCCGGCTGCTCGATCGGAGTTTGCGATGGCTGAGCCATCTGGGGATTTGGCTGGCCGCCTGATGGCGGGGCCGGAGCTTGGGTGGAGGAGGCGGCGTCGCAGAGACTGACGGCGCGGCAGGCGTGGTCGAAATGCTCTCTGGGATATCTACGTCGCGGGACAAGGCTGTCAGGCGCTGCTCAGAATCAGTCACCACCTCGCGTATCCGATAGCTGCCGGGCTTCAGTTCGAAAGGCCATGTCGACACTTATCCCAGCTTTGAGAAACTCCGGCAACTGTCCATCCGCAACATCTACGGTTGCGTGCCGCTGCTGGGCAATTACCAGGTTTCCTTTTTGATCGAAGACGCCGAAAACAAAGGTCAACGTATCGAGGTTATGGTCCGATTCCTTTTGCAAATGGAGTGATTTGGGGTCCACGTGAGACAACAAGGACAGCTCGCGTGTTTCTCCCGGATGCCCTGAGACCTTAGCGTCGAGAACAACCGGAAACTGTGCGTTTTCAGTTTTCGAAAGCAGCGCTTCCCGAATCTGCTCCTGCCCTTGATCGGCGGCACCAGAAGCTTCTCCTTCTTTGGCCCCCGCCTTTGCCTCAGCTTCATTCCGAGGAGCGAAATAGCCGCGACGAGCCTGGATGCTATACCCTGTCTCCTTCTCGGCCAGCCTCACCTTCAACGGGTGAAGTTTGCCGTCCGGTTTAAGGTCCTTGGGAGCGAAGGCCAAGATATACGCCCCGGGAGATCCCGCCAGAAGCCCAAACCCGGCCTTCAGATCGTTGTTGTTGTGAAAGAATTCGCCGCCGGTGCCTTCCGCAACCTGTGCCAATACATCCTCTGCGAGCACCTCCCTGTTTTGGTCCATGCGATGCATCGCTCCGCTTGACGTTCCACTTGACCCCGGAACGTATATCTGGGATGCGTCCACCTGGCGCGCGACGATCCGCCAGTCCTCTTGGGTCGAGCGAACTGATCACCACCTGCAAACGTAACGCCTGGTCGATGAGCCGCTCCAATTGAAACTGGTTCTCGTCCTGCAACAGAAAGCCTGGGGAACCAAGAATGACGGTTCGCTGACCGGGCATCTGGGCCGTGTACTTCACCACTTGCTCGAGTTCCCGCAGGTTGGAGCGTGTGAGTATTTCAGCTTGGCCCAGAACCGTGGACGCTCTACCTAGAAGGAAATTCTTAGTGGCAAGTTTGACCTGTGGCAGCATAGCTCTGTAGTCCCTATCAAGCGATGGCAAGCAATCGCGCGCCGTCATCTCTTCGTAGGCCAATCCCCAGGCATCTCCCGTGTTCCAGGGATTGTTGATATCGAGTCTGCCCCGGTTCTCGTCATTTCCAGCGCCTGATAGTCGGTGAGGTCAGGGCAATCGTGCCCAAGGGCGGGAGCGCGTGAACTGGCCTTGAGCCTGGACAGGGCTTCATGGATCTGCTTCGGGTCAGAAGTAAAGTCGGAAAGCATCGCCCCGGAAGTAAAGATGGCTACACGGTCCGCCGGTTGGAGATTCGCAGCAAGGTAGTCATCGGCAGCCTTGCGTACCTGGATCATGTCGAGATCGGAAGTGTACTGGTCGTCAAAGTAGAGGGCCAGAAACCGTCCGGGCAATGCGGAGGAAAGCGCTGCGCCTGCTTGTCCTGGCCCATGAGCTGCCACCGGAGGCGAAGATGGCTCAACCCCAAACTCCGCCTCAAATTGCGCGATCGGCTGCTCCTTGCCGGAATCGAAGAGCTTGAAGTCCTCCTTCCGAAGGCCATTCACCGGCTTACCCTGCGCGTCACGCACGACTACCCGCACCACCACCAGGTTAGTGGTTACCTTCAACCGGGTTGCGGGTAGGTTGCTTGCGCTGTTGTCTGTCTGGGCCTGGGGTCTTGCCGGCTTAACGGGAAATACAAAGGCCGCCAACAGCGTCGCCGCGATCGCAAGAGATGGGGCAAGGCGAATCCTGAGGCTGAGCATGAACTCTACCTCTTACGCGAAAAGTCTAGCATTCTGCAGCAGCGCCCGCCAAGGTAGGGCCGATAGAAGCCCGGCTCCGGATGGTTACCCCACACTAGTGTCCTGTCCCTGAAGTTCCTGGAACAATTCGAGGAGTCGAAAATGTTCCAGAAACTGCTCTCAGGGGCTGAAGCCCATTTGGTTTTGCAGTGTTTGCGGCACGACTGAAGTCGTGCCCTGATACAAAGCCGAAGAGGAGTTCTTTAACGAACTTTAGGGACGGGACACTAGTGTTGCGAACTGTTGGCGGCGGGGAGGATGGTGGAGGTGACGGTCATCAGGTGGTAGTTGCTGTAAGTCGCGAGGAAGCTCCACTTGAAGCGCCCCCCATCGAGGGACGATGCCTTCGAGGAGATGGTCTTGGGCAGCCAGAAAGGCTTGCCGTCCATCATGACTCGCGCATAGTCGATGGACCAGGACCACGAGACCGGGAACTTTGAACCTTCATTTTGGCGTCGGGGCCACTGCTGCTCGAGACGGACAATCTGCATCGACGATGGATCGACATAGGCACGACCCATCGTCTTTTCACCCACGGGGCATTCGGCGGGGACAGGCGACTTGAGAGCGTACTCGAGAACGAGCACGTCGGAGTGGTGAAACAACATGGCCACGTCGGGGTTGTGGCGCTTGTTGGGCAGCAGGCGGTAGTCATAGCAGTCTCTGACTTGCGGCGAGAAAACGTTGGGAGCAGCGCGGCTAAATGCCCCGATCAAGATGGCGGGCCCGGCCAGGGTCTGATTTTTGGCGGCGGGCTGATGGTCAACAGACTTGATCTCGCGGGACTCGACCAGGTCGGCGGTTTTTCCATCGGTGCTGACACGTTTGAGCCGAAAGATGGAGTCGATGGTGGCATCAGTGGTGGAATCCGTCTCGCTGTCGTGGACACCGTTCTTCGCGGTGGTTATGCCGGAGACCACATGCTCATCGGCGAAGACGTTGGGGAGGGAGGATAGGTATCCGGCAAAGTTGTCCCACACGCGGCGGAGAAGCTCGTCGGTGGCCGGATCGGAAGCTGACCGCGTGACCGCTTGCTGTATTGGGGCGAGCCCGTGGCGGATTTGCGATGGCAAGGCGGTGGAGGGAACTTGGCTGGCCGCCTGCTGTGGGTGCATGGCCGGCAGCTTGGCGGCTGATAGGAGGCGGAGCTTGCGCTGAAGGAGGCGTGCGCAGAGGCGTGGTAGGCGTGGTAGGAACCACCAATGGGATATCTACGTTGCGGGATAAGGCCGTCAGGCGCTGCGCAGAATCAGTCACCACCTCGCGTATCCGATAGCTGCCGGGCTTCAGTTCAAAGGCCATGTCGACACTTATCCCAGCCTTGAGAAACTCCGGCAACTGTCCATCCGCAACATCCACGGTTGCGTGCCGCTGCTGGGCAATCACCAGATTTTCTTTTTGATCGAAGACGCCAAGAATAAACGTCAACGTATCGAGGTTGTGCTCCCCTTCCTTTTGCAAATGGAGCGATTGCGGGTCCACGTGGGACGACAAGGACAGCTCGCGTGTTTCTCCCGTACCTGAGACGTTAGCATCCAGAACAACCGGAAACTCTGCGATTCCAGTTTTCGAAAGGAGCGTTTCCCGCATCTGCTCCTGCACTTGATCGGCGGCACTGGAAGCTTCTCCTTCCTTGGCCTGCGTCTTTGCCTCAGCTTCATTCCCAGGCGCGAAATAGCCGCGACGAGCCTGGACGCTATACGCCGACACCTTCTCGGCCAGCGTGACCTTCAACGGGTGAAATTTGCCGTCCGGTTTGAGCTCCTTGGGATCGAAGGCCAGGATATAGGCGCCTGGAGATCCCGCCAACCGTCCAAACCCGGCCTTCAGATCGTTATTGTTGTGAAAGAATTCGCCGCCGGTACCTTCCGCAACCTGTGCCAATACATCCCCTGCGACCACTTCCCTGTTTTTGTCCAGGCGATGCATAGCTCCTACTGCCACTCCTCCTGACGGAAGGTATTGCTGGGATGGGTCAACCTGCCGCACGAGGACAGCCAGCCCTCTTGGGTCGAGCGAACTGATGACCACTTGTAAACGCAACGCCTGGTCGATGATTCGCTCCAATTGAAACTGGTCGTCCCCCAACACGAAGCCGGGAGAACCCAAAATGACGGTTCGCTGACCCGGCATCTGCGCCGTGTACTTCACCACTTGCTCAAGTTCCCGCAGGTTGGAGCGCCTGAGTATTTCAGCCTGGCCTGCAACCGTGGATGCTCGACCTAGAAGGAAATTCATATTTGCAATGGGGCGGCTTGATGGCAAGCAATCACGCGCCGCTGCCTCTTGGAACGCCAATCCCCAGGCATCTGACGTGTTCCAAGGATTGTTCAGATCGAGTCTGCCCTGGGTTTTCAGCATTTCCTGCGCCTGGTAATCGGAGAGGTCCGGGCAATCTTGCAAACGGGCGAGAGCGCGTGGACTGACCCGAAGCCTGGACAGAGCTTCATGGATCTGCTTCGGGTCAGAGGTAAAGTCGGAAAGCATTTCCCCGGAACTGAAGATGGCTACACGGTCCGCCGGTTGAAGGTTAGCAGCAAGGTAGCCGTCGGCAGCCTGGCGTACCTGGATCATGTCTGTATCGGAGGTGTTCAGGTCGTCAAAGTAGAGAGCCAGAAAACGCCCAGGCAATGCGGGGGAAAGAGATGCGCGGGCTTTCCCTGGCCGATCAGCTACCACCGGAGGCGACGGTGCTGGCTCAACCCCAGACTCCGCCTCAAATTGCACGATCGGCTGCTCCTTGCCGGAATCGAAGAGCCTGAAGTCCTCCTTCCGAAGGCCCTTCACCGGCTTACCCTGTGCGTCCCGCACGACTACCCGCACCACCACCAGGTTACTGGTCACCTTTAACCGGGTTGCAGGTAGGTTGCTTTCGGTGGTGTTTGTCTGGACCTGGGCTCTTGCCGGCTTGACGGGAAATGCAAAGGCTGCCAACAGCGTCGCCGCGATCGCAAGGCATCGGGCTAGGCCAATCCTGGGGCTGAACATGGACTCTACATCCGACGCGCAAAGTCTAGCATTCTGCAGCAGCGCCCGGCAATGCCAGGACCGATAAGACCCTGACGCAACATCGCCTGCCGCCTTCGTCTTAACCAGACTCTGTGGCTCTCTGCTGCGAGAAATCTATGCCGTGGCGATCAGCCTCTACTCGGTTTGAGGAACGGTGAGTGCGGAACCCTATGCTGTTGTTACCATCGCAACTTATAAGATCACTTATACGGAATAAGTGGGACGCGGGTCAAAATCCAAAAGAGAAATCCGCTCAACCTTGCTGAGACTTCAGCAAGGCCAAGCGGATCCTCCAAACAAAACAATAACAACGGAAAATCAAGACCCCGTTACCGCCAGCGTTTCGTGGCCTCCAAAATCGCCTCGCTGCCGTCAGTAAAGGTCACAGTAAACACAATCACCCCGTAGTCGTTCATCACAGGGTTACCCAGCGAACTGATCGTGTGGCCGCTGATGGTATCGCCCACCGCCACCAGCACGGAGTCAGATAAGAAGATCACCAGGTCCTGGGGGAAATTGCCGGCACCCGTGAGTGCCGCAAAAGCGACTTCTCCGCGGCTATTGATCGCCGGTGATCCAAGGAACGGAGCACCCGCCGTGCTGATGACTTTTCCGCCAATCTTGTGGCCCGATTGTGCAATGACCGTGTCCCGGGTGAAGAGACCATAGTCGTTCGCGGTGGGGGATCCGATGACACCTTCGAACACGAACTTGCCATTGCGTGCCCCCTGAGTCAGAAAGATGGTGGCGACCTTTACGCCATCGATTTTCTCGGGCGTCTTCACCAGTACGCGGTCCCGCGTGAAGATGGCGCCGAACGACTGAGTGGTTCCCTGGAACACCAGTTCGCTCTGCGGGCCGTTGGCCAGGCCGATTCCCGTGAGCGGCTCTCCATCGACCTTGTTGATGTTGATCTTCGTCACGCCCTTTCCTGGCTTGTATTTGTACAGGCCGCCGGTGTCGCCGAATGCGACCCGCCCCGCATCGTCGAAGGCAAAGATGCCGCCCGTGCTGTTTGCCGAGCAGATGTTCCCGGTCAACGCCACGCCGTCGACTACTGCGCCGGGCGCGAGCAGCGTTTGCACCGCGCCGCCGGTGTAGGTTGTTTCATAAATTCCGGAGACGAATGACTCCGTCGGGCTAAGCTTGTCGTCTTGTACGAAGGCAATCTGGTTCGCGTCGTTGATGGCGTAGGGGGCGAGGCACGGGGAGCCGGATGATCCTGTATACGGGGCGATCCGGGCCTCTGGAGAGAAAAGACCCGCGAAGTAGGTGGAAGAACCGATAGGCGCTTTGGCGTACGCAGTGAAAATCACATTGTTGAGATTGTTGATGGCGGGGTCAGTGAGCTGTGCAAGCGGGTACCCACTGATCGTCTGGCCCGTTTGTACCAGCACCTTGAATGTGTAGTCCTGGTTTTCGAAACCGAAGGCAGAAGTGGACGCGATCGCAAACGCGACCGTGATCAAAAGACGTTTCATGGAGTAGGTTCCTTTTTCTGGCCTGTAGGCCCGGGTTTGTAGAGCGCCCGAATACTACAAGAGAGAAGCTTCCAGAAGCAACAGAAGGCTCGCCAAAGTGGTAACCAGAGGGTAATCGCGCCGCAGGCCTTCTGGGCTCTTATCCCCGAAAAGGGCCCCGGAACTCTAGAGACACCTCCCCGGTTCGATCTCTTGGGCTAGGAATTGAAATTCCAGGCAAATCGGAGGGAACCGGCAAGGGGGAATCAGCGTACCTATCCCTGGAAGAGCTTCGTCACTGGCTGGTAGGGATGTGAAATGACAATCAATTGGCCGAATCTTGCAATCGGGTTCGTAGTGGGCGCCATTCTGGGCGTGATCGCTGATTGGCAGATTGGCGCCAGATTCCGGAAATGGTCTGAACTGCGGGCACTCACCAAAGAGTATGGTTCTCTGGCCGGCCAGTACGTAAATTACCGCATCCGTGATGACGGAACGCATGAGCCGACTGGCGGAACAGTAGACATCACATGGCAGCCCAAGGAGGGTCTACTCGAAGCGTCTGGTTTTCAGGCAACAGGGCATCCGGAATGGCATAGTTACATCAGAATGAGCCGGGAGTACACGGGGACGGGCATTGGTCACTACAACAACTCGAATTCGATTCACGGCGGAATTCAACAGGTCATCTACTCGAAACAGACCCGCTCTTTCCATGTCATGGGAACCAGCCATGCGCGAAAAGAGTTTGCTCATTGTTGGAAACCCAAACAATAGGGTCGGTAAAGCGGGGACTCGGCCTGTTCCCTAACGGAACAGATGCCGCGGATGCGCAACGCAGATCTTCCTGGCGGCTCAAGCAATCGGGGCAAAGACGGAGCCCTCTTGCCACACCGGCAACAAAGGCTTGGTGGCCCACCAAGCCTTTTTTTGCCTTGAGTGGGATCCCGGCACCTGATGTGCCACTTCCCGTTCGTCTTGCCCGGCCAAGGGAACAAGTCGCCGCAGAAGGATACGGCCTTTACGTGTCTGCGTGAGCTGCACCTTCGAGCGCTTGGGCAGATTGCCACTTGCCGGGATCTAGCGTTGCCTTCTCGCAAAAATGGGGTTGCCGGCTGCGGGAACCGGACCCAGCAACATAGTTGTAAGGGTCTTTTCCCGGAAAGAGGTATCCTGTTCCCGAGGCGTCTTCCCATGCTGCGTCTCGTGAATATCCTTTCCGCAATGGCAAGCGCGATCTCGAGTGTGGTCCTACTCTCTGGTGTAGCAGCCGGCGCGCAGAGTAGTGAACCTTCGTCGGCCGGCTCGCAGATCCCGGCTCTTGCTGTGCGCTCGAACCTGGTGCTCGTGCCCGCGTTGGTGAAGACCAAGGGCGGCGAGTTGGTATTCGCGCTGACCGCCGACGATTTCATCCTCACCGATAACGGCGTTCCCCAGTCGCTGCGACTGGAGGAGGATACCGATGCACAGCCTTTGGCGCTGGCCGTGATCGTGCAGACCGGCGGCAACGGTGCATCTCACCTGGGCGACTACCGCGATCTGGATGCAGTGCTGGATGCGGTCATCGGCAATGTGCCCCATCGCGTCGCAGTGGTCACCTTCGATAGCAAGCCCCGTCTCGAAGAGGACTTCACCCCTGATACCGATGCGGCGGTCCACACCCTTGCCAACCTTCACGAGGGCGATCCCGGCGCCGCCATTCTGGACGCGCTTAACTTCGGCATCCATCTTTTGCGCCAGCAGCCGTCGGCCTATCGCCGTGCTGTGCTGCTTTTCAGCGAGACGATCGACGATGGCAGCCAGACCAGTTTCGAGGAAGCCATACGCGTCATTGATGACACCAACACCGCGATTTACAGCTTCGGCTTTTCCAGCACCAAAATGGCGCTGGCCCATGAGGGGTCGAAGCTGCCCCGGCCGGGAGGAACGCCTTATTCGAGCGAACCATACGCAGCGGGTGGCTGTATGAGCCACGACAAAGATGCCGACCCGGACGCGCACGGCAAGCGCAGCGTTCAGGCGCTGGACTGCGCGAGCGATCTGATCCCGCCGTTGCGGCTGGGACGGATCGCGTATCTCGCCGCGCAGAGACGGACTCCAGCGCAACGTGCCCGAGTCGGTGGCACAACTGACGGGCGGCGAATACTTTGCCTTCAAAGACGCAAAGACGCTCAGCCGGCACTTGGTAACCATCTCCAACGACGTCCCGAACTCCTACGTTTTGAGCTTCCATCCGCAATCGCCGTCTCCAGGACTCCATGCGCTGAACCTGAGGCTCAAGGACCAGCCAGGGTTCCAACTGAACGCGCGCAACTCGTACTGGGTGGATGCCGAGGACACCGCAAGCAACAAGTGAATCGTACTGGGGAAACGGGTGTTTGCTGCCCCATCGCTCATTGCTACGTTATGATTCAGTTCTATCCGATGGAAGCTGGTAACTGGGCGAGGAGGCGGCAATATGGAGACGCTACGTCAAGATATCCGTTTCGCAGTCCGCCAGCTTCGCAGTTCGCCCGGCTTTATGGCCGTCGCCATACTGACCCTGGCGCTCGGTATCGGGGCGAACACGGCGATTTACAGCGTCATTCACGGATCCCTGCAACTCCGGTATCCGAACGCTGACCGTCTCGTCGTAGTCGAGAACGTGTATCCGCGGCAGTCACTTTTTGCGGCATCGTGGCCGGATTTTCTAGGATGGCGCGGCCGCAGCAAGAGCTTTACTCGGATGGCAGGTCGGTTCACCTCAATGATGACCTGGCGAGGAAGTAGTGAGCCGCAGTCCTTATATGTTGCCCTTATCACTGAAGGCTATTTCGATATGTACGGGATGCGGCCGATTCGGGGCCGCGGTTTCCTACCCTCCGATCACCAGCCGGGTTCCGTGCCGATCTGTGTTTTGGGTGAAAACTTCTGGCACGAACAGCTCAAGAGCGATCCGGCCGTCGTCGGCAAGCCACTCAGCCTCGATGGCAAAACCTGCACGATCGTCGGAGTAGTGCCTAGGCCGGTGCCCGACAGCACACCCTCAGCGCAGGTTTGGATTCCCATGGAGCCCAACCCGCCGTATCGGGAACACGGATCCAACTTCCTCCGCACCGTTGCCTTGCTGCGGCCAGGAGTAAGCATGCCGCAGGCACTGGCTGAGTTGCGTGGCAAGCGCAGCTTGACCAGCAATTTCCACAATATTCCCACCGCGTTGATCTGCAGCCACTCTCGCAAAACATCTTTGGCAACCTCCTTTCCATTATGTACATCCTGCTGAGCGCGGTGGGTCTGATCCTGCTGATAGCCTGCGTCAACCTGGCCAACATGCTGCTGGCGCGCGCTACGAGCCGGGCCCGCGAGTTTGCGGTACGCCGCGCGCTGGGCGCATCGCCCGGACGGGTGATAGGACAGACGCTCACCGAAAGCCTTCTACTCTCGGTGTGCGGAGCCTTCGCCGGAATAGTTCTTGCCGCATTTCTCACGCACATTCCAATCGCCGCATGGCCCAATGGTTTCCCGCCGCCCTCAAGCGTGCATCTCGATGGCTTAGTCCTCGCCTTTACCGCATTCCTTGCACTAATGACCGGAGTACTCTTCGGGACGATTCCTGCTCTGCGTATTGTTTGGCAGGATGACAAGTCTGCTCTTCAGCAAGGCCGGGCGAGCACCGAGTCCACTGGGCAGATCCGCACCGGTTCGATCTTAGTCGTTGCGGAGATCGCGTTCTCCATGATGCTCGTTGCAGGCGCCCTCGACACGGCCTTCTATTTTGGTCGATTGATGCACACCGATCCGGGAGTAGACCCGCAGAACGTACTCTTATTAAATATTTGGCTCTCGCCTGAGCAATACCCGGATCCGCCGAGCAAATGGCGCTTCTACAGTCGAGCGCTCAAGGGTTTAGCCGCATTGCCAGGAGTTAGCCGTGTAGCCGGAAGCCTGGATCCGCCTTTCTGGGGCTCGGGTCCTCGTGGCCGCTTCAGCTACGATGGCCAGCCGGGCAGCACAGCCGAACACAGCCCGATAGCCGGCTACCATTACGTTACGCCCGGCTATTTCGCCACCGTGCGGACGACCATCCTGGCGGGCCGGGACTTCAGTTCGCAGGACCGCGCAGATTCGCCGAAGGTCGCCATTATTAGTCGCGAAATGGCGGAGAAATTGTGGCCGGGGGCAAACGCCATCGGGAAACGAATTCGATGTTGCAATCAGGGCGGCGATTTCGTTGTCATCGGCATCGCCTCGGACGTTCGCTTTGCCGGACCTGCACAGCCGGCAGGGGATGAAATCTACCTGAGCGTCGAGCAGAACCCGTGGCCGCAGGGGCTCAGCTTCCTGCTGCGCACAACGACTGATCCTTTTTCATCGGTAAAATCTGCCCGCAACGCCGTATCCGCCATCGATCCAGGTCAAGCTGTGTCCAACGTCACCTCGATTGCAACATTGGCTGACCAAGCCGTCGCAGGACAGCGTGTTTCTACGCTCGTCACGGTCATCCTGGGAACGTTGGCGCTCCTTCTCGCCAGCATCGGGATCTACGGAGTGACGGCTTACTGGTAAGCCGTCGCGAACGGGAGTTCGGCATACGCATCGCGCTTGGTTCCGGTAGATTCGACATCATCAAGATTATCTTCTCAAGGGTCTTCGTCCTGGTTGCCCTCGGATCAGTCCTCGGTGGAGGTTTGACATTCGCTATAAGGGCTTGGTTGAGCTCCTTGCTTGGGCCAGCCGGTAGGACCCCTGTCTTTCTTGTGGGCTCAGCGTTTCTGCTCTGCGTGGTGGCAGCGCTGGCGACGATCATTCCCGCGCGCCATGCTACGCGGGTCGATCCGATCCGCGCGCTGCGGAGCGAGTAGGGGCAGGGACTCTTTCCCAATCACCGATTCGGAACCGCCCGAAGAGTCGCCAGCCGAACTTCGCGGGGGAATTTCAGCTCCACCGCCAGTTCGACCACGGGGAAGCAATGCGCCATCATTGTGCCCCACGGGCGCCTCAATCAACGTTCTCACGTGATATTCGATCCATCGCCTTCTGCTCGGCCCGTTCCTTGATGCGGCCGAGTTGATGGGTCCAATAACGTTCGTAGGTTTTAACCCAATCGTGAATGGGCTTTAGTTGTGCGGCGTGCAGCCGGTATAACCTGTGCTGCCCGCGCCTCACAACCGTGACTACGCCAACCTTGCGCAGTACACCGAGATGTTTCGATACCGCAGGCTGCGCGATCTTCACCCGCGCAACCACGTCGTTGACCGCCCATTCCTGGCCATCGTTGAGAATGCCGATGATCTCTCGTCGCCGCGGTTCCGCAATTGCGTTGAAGACATCCGTGGTCGTTGCCGCTCTAGCCATGCACTCTATATATATAACCATATCGGAATATCTGTCAAGCATATGCTGGCGATGTGAACGAGGACAAGGGATGTCTCTCAAGTCTCCAGTTGACCCTTCAATCCTCTTGACCCTCAAGTAAAGGTCCGCGCAGAAATTGAAGAAACGCACGCACCTTTGGGGAAGAGTTCAATCGCGATGAATACAAGGCGTGGAGTTCGACCGGCTCAGGCTCCCAGTCTGGTAAGACGCGCACCAAGCGGCCGTGCTCCACGTCGGCGCGCACCACGGATTGAGCGAGCAGCGCCACGCCCGTTCCCGCCAACGCAAGTTGATGATTGATGGTTGGATCAGGCACGGAAACACGCGCGTCTACCTTCACCTCTTTTAGCTCCAGGTTACGGCGCAGCCTCCAGGTGGTGAAATCTCCCGGCGCTCCGGCAGTATCGCAACTGGTTGTAATGCAACTAAGCTCAAGAAGATTTGCGGGCGATTCAGGCAGCTTGCGATGCTTGAGGTACGCAGGGCTCGCGTATGCGCCAAGCCGAATCCGCATGAGAGGTTTTACCAGCAACCCCGAATCCTCCAGCGCGCCGGCACGAATCACCACGTCGAGGCCGCTCTCGCGCGCAGATTCATCACCGTTCAGCAATTGCAGGTGCAGGCGCAAGTCCGGATACAGCGCGAGGAACTTTCCGATTTTGGGTCCCAGGATGGAACGCGCAAATGCAACCGGAGCGCCCACCCGCAGAGTCCCGCGCGGCTTGGCCTGTAGAGCTCCCACCGCAAGATCGGCCTGCTCCGCCTCTTCCATCACCCGCTGGCAGCGATGCAGATAAAGCTCGCCCACTTCAGTGAGCGCCACCCTGCGCGTCGTTCTTTCCACCAGGCGAACTCCCAGGCGGTTTTCCAGCCGGAGGATGGCCCGGCTGACGCTCGACTTGGGTACGCCAAGCCGCTTCGCAGCCTTGGTGAAACTTTGTGTTTGCGAGACATGCACGAAGAATTGAAGCTCATTCAGATTCGTCATGATTGTTCCTGCAGAGAAACAGTGTTTTGCATATCGGTTTGATTGTTTCATAGATCGCCGGATAGCTGAGATGAATCTGTTGTGCAGGGAGTTAGAAAGGGAGAGGTAACAGCATGTATCTCATAACCGGAGCAACAGGGAATGTAGGCAGCGAAGTGGTCAGTCAACTTTTAGCTAAAGGGAAAAAAGTGCGGGTCTTCACCCGCGACGCGGCCAAAGTAGCGCATTGGGGCGATCGAGTCGAGGGAGCGACTGGCGACTTTACTACTCCGGAAACCTTCGCCAAGGCAGTCTCAGGCGTCGAAGGAGTCTTCATCATGAACGGTCCTCTGGACGGCGGTCTGTTTCGTCAGCTCATCGCTGCCACCAAAGCTCAGGGCCGTCCCAGAGTTGTGTTTCTCTCTACGCTCTTCGCCGGCTTTCCCGATTCGGCGATCGGCCAATTGCATAGGGACAAGGAGGACGTGATGTGTGCTGCAGAAGCACGGGAGGAGTAGAGAGTGAAATAAATCCGTGTTGTAAAGCTGCGTAGAAGATGAGGGTAGGTCCCTCGGGATCGGCTTTCAGGAGCGGGTCTCAAACCAGCCCGAGCTGCTGCGGTAAAGAGCCGTGGTGGTGAGCGTCGGGTCAAAGTCCCGGGCAAGACCCGGGGCAAGGTAAGTGTCGGAAAGACGAGCGCAAGCAAACCCTTCGAGGACGCGTCGTTACGTATCAGAAGCTGTCAAAACCAGGGGTGATCATGTTCTCTGGGACAAGCCCGTCGGAAGCCTGATGACTGGGCGGGTGGTAGCCGGCGTATAGGGGGCGTGAGTCCGACACAGGCTTCTATGCGGAACTGCAGGAACCAGGCCATTGATGCTAAGGGAGAAGCACAAGGGAAGAAAACCACGAGGCGAGAGTACCGATGCGATGGCTTGGGACGGACCGGTCTGTAGTAGCGACGAAGGCCCTGTAATGGGGTTGGAGCGAAGGGACCGGGTTAGACAATCATAGGTTCGACACAACTGGAGACAGGATGACGTTGAGCGATATGAGCGACCTACCGTTCGCGTTGAACGGCGGGTTTGTCTGATGGGAGCCGTGTGAGGCGAGAGTTTCACGCACGGTTCTGAGAGGGCTGGGGTGAAATTCCCCGGCCTACTCACCACGGGCGTCTGGCCTGCCGGGAACGTTCGTCCGCGCGGGTGCATTCATGACGAATTCCTACCAATGGCTCGAGGCCATCAAGGGTGAAGGAGTGGTTTATAACGCCATGGGCGCCGGCAAGGTCGCTCCGGTCGCAGCGGAGGACATAGCGGCCGTGGTTGTCCACGCATTGACCGATGCGGCTGTTCCGCCAGAAGTCTTCGAAGTCACCGGCGGGGAATTGCTCACCGTGGCGGAGCAAGTCGATATTCTGGCCCAGGCCCGCAACCAGCCCATCCGGTGCGTGGACGTGCCCACCGAAACCGCCGTCCAGGGTCTCATTCGGATAGGCACTCCGCCTCCGGTGGCCGCGGCCGTTGGAAAGTCGTTCGAGGCCATTCGTGATGGCCGGATGGCGGTGGTGAAAGACACGGTCGAGCAACTGACGGGAAGATCGCCCAGAAGCTTTCAGTCGTGGGCTCAGGCGCACGCTTCCCGGTTTGCGTGAGTGCGGTCGAGTAGGGAATCGGGCCGCTTCCGGACTCCGGGTAAGAGGCCCGATTTGCCAGGGCCCCGCCACTCTGCTAACTGACTTTCGCTAGTACTACGAAGCCGTGCGCTGGGATCACAGTATTTATCTGGCCGCTGGTCGCGGAGAGCACGGCTCCGCGGTTGCCGATGTTCGCGCCTCCGTAAACAGTGGCGTCGCTATTGAAGACCTCCTGCCATCCCCCCGCCGGCAATCGCGAGGCATCGGTGGCGATCACGTAGCCGCTGACGAAAGGCGTGTCGTTCAGGCTTCCGACCACCAGCAGATTCTGTTTCGGGGCTGTGCGGGTGAATGCGATCACCCGGTTGTCGTTGTGACGGTAAATCACGTCGATCGAGTTGGAACGCGCCGCTGGGTTGGCAAGTACAAAGCGGATCAGGTCCTGGTAGAACCGAAACAGGAATCGTCCATCTCCCCGCTCCGCTGTCCCGCGAAATCCACTTTATTCACTGAGAAGGTGTCGGTTATGAAAGGATTCGGCGTTCCAACCTCTTCGCCCATAAAGAACATGACCGTCGCAGCGGAGAAGGCAGCCATGCCGAAGCAGAAACGGGAGCGCCCTTCGGCGTAGGTCCTTGTGGCGCCGATGAGCGGCGCGTCGTCGACTGCGGTGACGATGGTGCGCTCGGTACCACGGTCGTTACCGGCTTCATCGTGGCTTTCGTGATAAGCGACCTTGTCATATTGCGTTGCCAGCAGTGCGCCGGTGAAGAAGTCCATGTTCAGCGGGCCGGCCACTCCAAAGCCCGCGTTCTTCAACAGGTTTGCGTAGCTGTCGCCATAATTTCCGTCACCAATCAGATGGTGATAGAAGTCCATATACCAAACGGCGTCAAATCCTTCGCCTCCCTGATTCACGGGCTGCGTCATCGCGCTCCAGCCGGTATAGTCCTCGGCGATAAGGAATGCCGACGGCTTCACCATTCGTACCGTTCGGGCAAGCTCCCTTAGAAACTTGGCGCCATACTGGTTGGCGGAACCGATGGGCGATCCATTCGCATGCAGCGCATTGTTCTGGTGGATGGCGTCGGTGAGGTCTACGCGAATTCCGTCGATATGGAAATCGTCGAAGAGCGCTGCCGCGCTGCTGGTAAACATCTGGCGCACATTCTCTTCCCACCAGCGCGGAGAAAATCCGCTGGAACCGTTGTCCAGATACCCATCGTTGGTGTTTCCCGAGTAGTCGGTGGGCAGCCCCTGGTACCAATTCCAGGTGTTGTGCTGTGGAGCAATGTTCGGGTCCGAGTCGTAGCCCCACTCCGACCGGTTGCTGCCGCTGGTCGCGAAGTGGTTGTACACCACATCCAGAATGACCGCGATCCCACGCTGATGGCAGGCGCGGATGAAATGCTTCAGTTGATTGGCTCCTCCCTGGCTCGTCTGCAGACAGAAGAAGAGGGAAGTCCCGTAGCCCCACTGAAGATCGCCATCGCTTTCCAGAAGCGGCAGCAGTTCGACGGCATTTACGCCCAGATCCACTAGCTGGCCGATAAATTTCATGGCATCGGAGAAGGTGCCAGAGGTGAGCGAAGGATATCCGAGCGATCCGACATGCAGCTCGTAGATGACCAGATCTTCTAAGTTTTGCGGAAGCGGCTTTCCGGCGGTGAACTCGTTGGCCCAGAACTCCGCTGCCGAAATGAGCGTGTGCTTGGAGATTCCGGTGTCAGCGAAGTCTTTCGTGACCAGGTCGGGATCGGAGACCACCGAGCAACTCACGATACCGTCGAGATCGATATAAGAGCCCGCATAAGCGGCGCCGTTCGGATTGGTACTCCCGCGCCCTACCTGGTTGCGGGAAAAGATATCGACTTTGTAGGTTTTCGCGCCCTGCTCATTCTGGACCCGGTACATGTATAGACGGTTCATGTAGGCGTTGAAGTCGGCGAGCGCGGGCGTCATCGCCAGGTCGGTCTGCCAAATGCCGGTTCCCGCAATCAGGGTCATGGGGATCACCGGAGCGGATAGGTCGATTCCGGTGCCGTCGTCTGCGACGTAGCCGGTGGGTGTACCGCGCGGCGGGCGCAAAGACCACTTCGACCTTCTGGGCGTAAGGCGCCCATACTGCGAAGCGAATGCCAGGATTGGCCGCTGCCGGAGGGGTATATTTCTGCGCACCGAATCTGCGGCCGGTTGCGAACCAGTAATCCTGCTGACTTGCCGCTGCTGCGAGGACGAAGCTTCGCGTCGTCTGGCTGGAGTTGGGGTCATGAACCTCAGTTACAACCACCCAGGAGTTGGGGGCTCCGGGGAGATCGGCGAAGACGCCCCACTGGAATGTTGTTCCCACCTGGGTAGCGTCCAGCGCCACGGTTACGCTGAAGGCATCGCAGCCTGTTCCATCCTGCGACGGGAGCATCGGCGTCTGCGTCCATAACGAGGAAAACTTGCCGGTGGCGTCCCAGCTTCCAGACAGCCGAACATTGTGGAACAGCGTCCGCTTGACGCCGCTGTGAAAAGTGAACGTAACCTTGACGGACGCCATTTTGAATTCCTCCTTAGTATTAGTGCCGGAAGATAGCCGAACATAACAGCAAATTCCCAGCCTGCGGGCCCCCGTTGTCTTGGTCTTCCCGGAGAGCTAGAATCAGGTGTCCGTCCCGATAGCGAGGTTATCCATGCCAGGTGCTGTTGTTCCGACTGAAGTGAAGATCGCAAAAACTCCCAATCCGCCTTCCTTCGCGACCGTAGCGGAGGAGCGCCTGCACCGCAAGCAGCGGCTGGCCTCCGCTTTTCGGCTGTTCGCAAAGTTCGGTTTTAGCGAAGGAGTGGCGGGGCACATCACGGCCCGTGACCCCGAGCTCCAGGACCATTTCTGGGTCAACCCCTTTGGCATGCACTTTGCCCACATTCGCGTTTCCGACCTGGTGTTGGTGAATGAGCAGGGCGTGGTGGTGGAAGGCAACCGCGAGATCAATGAGTCCGCCTTTGCCATTCACTCCCGGCTGCACATGGCAAGGCCTGAGGTGGTAGCGGCAGCGCACGCACATTCCCTTTATGGCAAGACCTGGTCCTCGCTTGGCCGCTTACTCGACCCCTTAACCCAGGATGCCTGTGCTTTCTACGAAGATCACAGTCTCTTCGATGACTACACCGGGGTGGTCTATGACAATTCGGAAGGGGACCGCATCGCGAAGGCGCTGGGCCCCCGGAAGGCAATCATTCTGCAGAACCACGGGATCCTGACCGTGGGGAGCACCGTGGACGAAGCAGCGTGGCTGTTCATTACCATGGACCGCAGCTGCCAGGCACAGCTGATGGCGGAAGCTGCCGGCAAGCCGCGTCCCATCTCACATGAGAGCGCCCTGGTTGCACAAAAGCAAGTAGGCAATCCCCGCGTGGCCTGGTTCCAGTATCAGCCGCTATGGGACCTGATCATCCGCGAGCAGCCCGATCTGCTGGACTGATCTACGGCAGATCTTCAGCCCAGCCATTGCGGGTTGTTGGCCGTGCCGTCGTAAATTTGCGACGACTTGTAGGCTTCGAACTTGCCTTGAGCCGCGACCGGCGCTGTCTTCTCGAGCACGGCAAGTTTCTGCTCGCGGGTCATGGGCTGGAAATTTCTCGCCACGCTGAGAGCCTGCTCCAGGTTCGCCATGGACTGGCAGCCGGTAAGCGTCACAGTCACAGGCACGCTCATGGCGTAGTGTAACGCCTGCGGGGCAGTGATGGTGCCGGTTTTGAGAATGGCGCCATTGGCCAGGGGCTTCATCCCCAGCACTGCCATACCGCGCTTTTGCGCCTGCGGAATTACGTTCTGGCAGAAGCTTTCGTAGTGTTCATCGAGCGCATTGATGGGCATCTGCACAGTATCGAAGGTGAAGCCATGCTGGTCTGCCGTTTCGATCATGTGCAGGTGGATGTTGGGGCTCTTGTGGCCAGTGAAGCCGATAAAGCGAATCTTGCCGTCTTTCCTGGCCTGCTGCAACACGTCGACGATGTTACCCGGTTGAAAAGCCTGCTCCGGGTCTCCCATGCGAATCACTTCATGAATCTGCACCAGGTCGATGTAGTCCGTCTTAAGCCGGGTCAGGGACTGCTCCAACTGCTGCTTAGCTGCGGCGCCGGTGCGTCCGTCGAGCTTGGTCATCAGGAAGGCTTTCTTGCGGTAGCCTTCGGCGAGGGCTTTCCCCATGCGCTCCTCGCTGGCGCCGTCGTTGTAGTCCCAGCAGTTGTCGAGAAAATTAATACCCCGGTCCAAGGCGGTGCGGACGACGCGCAGGGCTTCCTGTTCGGCGACATCCGAGAGGCCAATATGGTAGCCGCCGATGCCGATGATAGAGACCTCGACGTCGGCGCGGCCTAGTTTGCGCCGGCCGATGCCATTGGACGTGCTCACGACGGGCAACGGCGTCTGTGCAGCCGCACCGGTTAATTCTGTGTGCCGTTCCGTGGCTTGGCCTGCGGCTGCTTTCCATCCGGCCAAGGCGGCTACGGCCGCCGCTTGCTGTAGAAATTTTCGCCGTTCCATGCTGAGTTCCTCACTCCGGTAAGTTTACTGCTATTCCTGAGATCCTGGCTCGATCGGAGCCCCTTCCGGATCTCGATAAGAGGCTCGATTTGCTCTCCTCGCAAATTTCGGGAAACATAGGGAAGACTCGGCAAGCGAGCATTTGCGAAGGGGATCCATGGCCATCCAGAACAAAGAGGTAACGCGGCTTCAAGTGGGAACGCTGAAACTGGAGATTTACCCCAACCGGAAAGCTGCGGGCGAAGCCGCGGCACAGGCGGTGGCACAGGCACTCCGTCAGTTCGGCTCGTCGGGGAGCGACGTCGCAGTTATTTTCGCTGCAGCTGCTTCCCAGATCGAAACCCTGCATGCACTGACCGCAATGCCCGATGTTGCCTGGAAGCAGGTTCTCGGTTTTCACATGGATAGTTATGTCGACCTGCCCGAAGATCATCCGGCCTCATTCCTCTATTTTCTTCGCCAGCATCTGACCCAGCGGGTGGCGATGAAAGAGTTCTTTGGTATCGACGGTAACGCGCGCGACCCGCAGCGTGCCTGCAGGGACTATGCGGAAAAGCTGCGTATCGCAAAACCGCAATTGTGCCTGGCGGGGATTGGGGAAAACGGGCATTTGGCGTTCAACGATCCTCCCGAGGCGGACTTTAGCGACCCGCTCGATGTAAAGATCGTTCAGCTGGATAGTGTGACGCGGGAACAACAAGTGGCCGAAGGCTGGTTCAAGAATCTTGACGATGTTCCAACCTCGGCCATTACCCTCACCGTGCCCGCGCTGCTTCGGGTCCAGAAGATCATTGCCTCGGTGCCCGGTAGCCGCAAAGCGGAGATCATCCGGCGTGTTGTGGAAGAGCCGATATCCACTAACTGTCCCGCGACCATTCTGCGTACTCACCCGGATGCGACGGTCTATCTGGACGCAGAATCTGCGGCTCAATTGGATTCGCGTACGCTGGCACAGGCGGCTGGATAACGGAGCCAAATTGTCAAGACTGCGATGGATGACCGCGCTGGGTGCATACGTTGCCATTTCTCTGGCTGCGCAGGTTACCTCTTCTTCTCCGGCCGGGCAACCTTCGGGGCAAGGTTCTGATCAATCACCGAAATTGGTCCCCCGATCGCACCTGGAGCGGGAACGGACCTATCAGATTCAGCATCGCATCATCTTGAATGTGCAGGTGACGGATGCATCCGGAAAACCAGCTACTGGTTGGAAGGCGCAGGATTTCACGTTACTCGAGAATCAGAGACCCCGGACGAACGTGGCCTTTAAAGAAGTGGACCGTACCGCAGCGACCGTATCTGCCCACCTCATCCTGGTGCTGGATGCAGTGAACAACTCTGATCGGGACATTGCGAATGACCGCAAAGAGATCCAGAGGTTTCTGAAGCAGAGCCATGAGCCCCTAACCTATCCAACATCGATTGCGACCGTGTCTGATTCGGGATTGACGGTCGGCAAGCCTTCCCATGACCGCGATGTTCTCCTGAATGACCTTAGGGATCTCTCCGGCAACCTGCACGCGATTGGCTGCGCGGACGAGATGAACCCCAACGAAACGTTTCAGGCACTATTGATTCCCGGGGTGGTAACTACCGCTGAATCAGTGCGCCAACTAAACTGCTTAAACCAACGGTTCATAGAATCTGTCTCCGCCTTGAGTAAGCTGGCGGAGAAGCAGGTAAACATCCCGGGCAGAGTCATCCTTATCTGGATTGGGCCCGGGTGGCCTCATCTTTACAATCAGCAATTTCGTCACGACGACGCAACGCTTAAGCGAAACCTCTTTACTCAGCTGGTGCATATTTCGACGGCATTGAGGGAAGGGCAGGTGACGCTGAATATGATTTGTCCGTCTGACTTCCTGCGTAAGACCGAGTCTCTCAACGATCACGACAAGGCGTTGATCAATGGCCTGCAAAGCGAAGACGAGGTAACGGCCGGCAGCCTGAGTTTGCAGGCTTTTGCCCACCAGAGCGGCGGCCGCATACTCATCGAAAAGAACAACATTCCCGATGGTATTGCTACATGCATGGCCGATGCTGCCTCGTATTACGTGTTGTCATTCGATTCGGATGCCTTGGTTGGCCCAAGCGAATACCGTTCGCTGGAGGTGAAGGTGGACAAACCGGGATTGACCGTGCGCACCAACACGATGTATTACGCTGAACCGTGAGTCGGCCCGCGAAAAACGTACACGTCGATTGTGGAGCGTTGGGCATTCTCGCCAGGGCTTTAGTGTCTGCGTGAGAACTCGCCAGTTAAGAATGATGGCTGGGTGGCCCATTCAAGCCTTCTGTTGGCTTGAGTGGGATAACGGCGTCGCAAGTTGCGGTTTCTGCTACATGAATCTGTGATCCGTGCCGGATAGAGAGAAATCATGGGAGGAGTCTGCTCTCCGCGTGGAAGAATCTGTACCCGGAATACTGATGCAGTTCCTCAACGATGCTCTCTGTTTGTACCGTACGAATGAGTACTTCAGAAGGCAGCCAAAGATCCACCCCAAAACCGTGAATGCGCACAGAGCGGAAATGGAGCTCCGTGGTCATTTGTTGCAGATTGACGCTGGGGACGGGCGTAAGAAGATCGGTGCGCAGCCGAACCACATCGAACGTGGATTGATCGATCCAGACAATTCCCTGAAAGAAGAACGGCGCTTCCTTTTCCGCCCAGGTGAATGTTCCGGGTATCTTGACCTGATTTGGGATCTGCGCAAAACCCAGGACGAAGGTCTTGTGATCGTCCATTCTCTGTTGGCCGAGATAGCGGAAGCGTAACTCGGATTGATTCGCAGGCGATAACAGCAGCCACTGGTAGGCGAATCCAAAGCCGTGCGGAGCGACCCCATTCATGGATGCGCCCACCTGCCGATTCTTGAAGTCGGTCCGCAACTCCTTGATGGATGTCTCACCATCCGCATGGTGATCAAAGAGAAGCAGGTAATTGAACTCGATGCTCCGGGATTGAAGTAGCTGCGATTCCAGGTCCAGCAGCGCGGGCGTTTCCTCCATGCCCAAAACGCTATTCGTTATTCCGTGCTCCCGGGATAGGACGATGGAGTACACATCTTCGCGGGAAGACAAATTAGGCGCCGTGGACAATGACTTTACCGTCGCCTCTCCAACTTTGGAGAGGATCCCGGCCAACTGATCCTGATTGGAATCGGCCTTCATCCCATTCAGGGTGGGAACCACCGCGCTCAGCTTGCGCAAAGGATAGTCAATATAGGTGGTTGCATTGGTAAGTGTCGACGGAACTACACTCTGGCTGGGAGAGCTCGGCTGGCTGCTGGGCAGGTCGTGCGACGCGGCCGGCTGGGTGCTTGTCACGCTGGCCGGTGCACAGCACTCGGTAGAAACATTCACCGCACGGGAAACAGCCGTTATGTGATGCTGCTCAGAATCCGTCACGACCTCGCGCACCCGGTAGATGCCTGGCTTCAACTCGAAAGTTGAATCCATCTTGAGGCCGGCACGCAGGATTGCTTGTAACTCTGCGTCTGAGACGTCGATCCTGGCCTGCCCTCGCTGCAGTTGAAGAAGATCATCCTTTGCATCAAAGATGGCGAAGACGAAGGTCACGTTATTCAGGTTGCGTTGTCCGTCCTTGCGAAACTGGAGTGACCGGGGATCGAGATGCGCCGTGAGAGCAAGCTCGCGGGCATCAGTTTTCGTGGAGGAGACTCTCACGTCCATGGTGACCGGCAGTTGCTGCAGTTCAGTCTTTGATTGAACCGCCTCCCGGATCTGCTCCTGTGCCTGGGCATCGGGCTCTGTTGCTCCGCCTTGCCTGGCCGCGGCGTCGGCCTCCGCTGCGTTTTTGGGCGCAAAATAGCCGCGCCGCGCCTGGATACTGAAGCCCTTATGTTTCTCCGCCAACTCCACCTTCAAATCGTGGAATTTGCCGTCTGGCTTCATGTCCGTGGGATCGAAGGCTAAGTAGTACGCGGCAGAGGGCGCCAGCGCGCCGAACCCGGCCTGCAGATCGTTGGTGTTGTGAACGAACTCGCCGCCCGTGCCTTGCGCAACCTCCGCCAGCACGTCACTCACCTCCGCCTCTCTCTGCGCATCCAAACCCTGCGTCTTCCCAAGCGCCGGCCCTGCCGCTGGTAGATAACTATGAGACACGTCGCCTTCGCGGGTTACGTTGGTCAAGCCCTTCGGGTCCAAAGAACTGATGGCCACCTGCGAACGCAATGCGTAGTCAATGATCTGGTCCAATTGAGGTTGTTCGCTGCGCGATAAAAACCCAGGAGAAACCAGTAGGATGGTGCGCTGGCCAGGCATTTGCGAGACATACTTCACCACTTGTCCCAGCGCCTGCAAGTTGGCACGCGACTGAGTCAGGGCTTGCTCTATGACGTTGCGCGCCAACGTCGCAATGTATATTTCGGGTTCATGGGGACCCCGCGGCACCCTCAAACACTTGGGATCGTTAATAGCCTGATCAATTGCTATCTGCCAGGCGTCGATTTTCTCATCGAATTCGTAGTCGATAATCTGCTGGGCCTGGTAGTCGGATAGATCCGGACAATCCTGTTTCTTAGCCAGAGCCGAAGAGAGAGGGCTGGGATGGAGTTTAAATAGGGCGTCATGGATTTGCTTCGGATCGCTGGTAAAATCCGACAGACTTTGCCCGGAAGTAAAGATGCCGACCCGGTCGGTTGGCTGCAGGTTGGCGGCCAGGTAATGATCAGCCGCATCCCGCGCCCGCATCAGATCCGTGGCCGAGGTATTCAGATCATCAAAATACAAAGCCAGGAAACGTTGCGGCATGGCGGAAGCCGGCGCAACCGCAGTCGATGGCTGCCCCGGTATGCCGGCTGGGGTTGGAGTGGAAGGCTGTGGGAGGGGAGTCTCCACCGCAAACTGGCTGATGGATTGTGTCTTGCCCCGGTCGAAAAGCTTGAAGTCCTCCTTCTTGAGGTTTTCGACGGGCTTATTCTGGGCATCGCGCACCACGACGCGCACGACGACCAGGTTGCTTGTGACTTTCAACTGAAACGGCGCTTGATTCTCACTCGATGGAGCGGTAACTTTGCCGGCCGCCTGACCTAATGCGGATGTTGCAGTTGCCAGCACGGCAGTGATGAGGAAAGTCTTCGGTAGGACAAAGTCCCTTGCGACGCGATGCCGCATATGACACCTTCCAATGCGAAACTCTAGCACAGAGGGCCCCTGGCAGGTCTGGCGGTATCGTAGCGAGCGAGACGGGTGTACGATGACGCTACCTACTTTCAAAGTGCACACGAAAGCTCCGGCCTAGCTGGTTCAGCCGGCGCTGCTTACTCAGTATCCGGCCCCTCAGATTCTTGACCATACCTCAGAGAGGTTGGCGTGGTTCTTCGGCCAGTTTCTGTCAGTCAGGGTTTGCAGACCGACTCTGTTGCTCACGACGCCGGGCAGCGTGCGTTGCGCGCCGCGTTCGTCGGATTCTTCGTGGACATGTTCGACATGTATCTGCCCATCGTGGTCCTGGGGCCGGCCATGTCTTACTTCCAACCAGCGACCCTGAGCCCGGCCCTGAAATCGACGCTGTACTATAGCGTCTTTGCCTTGTCCCTGGTGGGTCGCCCGGTAGGAGCCACGCTCTTTGGACATTTCGGCGACAAACTTGGACGGCGGCGGGTCACGATTATCTCCATGGGTGGCTTTGCGGTCGTGACCCTGCTCATTGGACTGTTGCCGGGCTATGAAAGCTGGGGTATCGCCAGCATCGTGATCCTCACACTGCTCCGTTTCGTCGATGGTGTTTTCCTGGGAGGCGAATATACCGGCGCTAATCCCCTGGCGATGGAGTATGCGCCCAAGGAGAAGCGAGGAGCATGGGCGGCGTTTATCCATACCGGATTTCCGCTGTCTCTGGCCGCCATGTCCCTGATCACCACCGGCTTGTTGCGCGTGCTGCCGGCAGGAACTCCCCATTCACCGTACCTGCAGTGGGGCTGGCGCATCCCGTTTTTCCTCGGAGCCCTGTTTGCCGGCGGGATCTTCCTTTACTACGTAAAAAGGGTTCCGGAATCGAGCGTGTGGGCCAAGGCGGAAAGGACTAAGTCTCCGTTGAAGGCACTTTTCCGCGGAGACAATTTCCGCTGCCTGGCGCAAGTGTTCCTGGTAATGAGCGGGGTCTGGTTCACGTTGAACGCGGTTACATCGATTCTTCCCGGCGTTCTGTTGACTGTCCTCCACGTGAACAGCGTGGTCGTCACCAACGCGCAGTTAGTCGCGAACCTGCTATTGGCGGTTTGCTTTATTCCTTTCGGCATGTTGGGTCAAAAGATCGGGAGACGGACCATCCTGGCGCTGATGGGTTTCGCAGGGATGACCGCAGGTCCCATCTTGTACTACGTGCTGGTCCGGTCGGGCTACCGGAGCGCCTGGCAACTGATCCTGCTGGTGTGCTTAATCAATCTGTGCGCGACGCCGGCATGGGCGATCGTCACCTCGTATATCAACGAGCGTTTTCCCACTGTGGTCAGGGCGTCCGGCTATGGCATCGGTTTCAGCGCGGCGGCGATCTTTCCCGCATTTTCCTCCTTCTATATGCTGGGCCTGAAGGCATTGGGAATGCCTTATGAGTACACCGAGATCGTCATCTTCGCAGTCGGAGGCTTGCTCTTATTGCTGGGTGCGCTTTCCGGACCGGAAACCAGGCACGTCGAGTTGTCATAAGTTTGACCACCTACGCCAGAGCGCGCAGGTTGCGCTCGATCGCCGGATCTAGCCGAACTTCCAGAGAAAAACACTTAAGTTACTTGCGCGTCCGGAATCTGCGGGGTAGAGTGCTTGCCAATTCTCGACGGAGGTAAAGAAATGCCCGAATCGAATCACCTGAAAATCAAAGGCTATCCTGCTCTTCAGAGTCAGCTCGGCAAATCGAAAATCATCGAGGCCGCTTATCAGCATCTACAAACGCTTCGCGGTCCAATCGAAGATAGCGATTGGTCCCTCTCCTTCGATCTGAGCTTCGACCTCAGCTTAGACAAAGCATTCGAAAGACAAGAGGGCCTATGAGATGCATGGGGTCGATCTAGAGCGGCCCATTTTCAAGTCGGCCATCGTCAAACTCACTGCAATTTGCAACCTCGATTGCTCTTACTGCTACATGTTCAATCAGCAGGATAAGACTTTCGAACACGTTCCGCGCAATCTACCGCTTGATGATGGCCTTCTTCTTTTGCGGAGAATCGAGGATTATTGCCGCGACCACTCCTTATCCAGATTCTCACTCACCCTCCATGGCGGAGAACCGACGCTCTGGCCTCTGGCCTCGTTTGAACGATTTCTGAGCGAAATCGATCGGATCAGGCAGCGCGGGCTCGACCTGCATGTCACACTGCAAACCAATTGCTATCGTCTGGATATGCAGCTTGTGCGAGCTGCTAAGCAAGTATTCGGTGGTCATGGGAGTCAGCCTGGATGGGCCAAAGGAATTCAATGATGATCGGCGCGTTACGCTCTCGCGCAATGGATCGTACGACATTGTAGTTCGCAATCTGCGTTCGCTTGCAGAAGGCCCTTTCGCCGATAACCTCGCAGGCGTTCTTTGCGTTGCAGATCCCAGAATTCCGCCAACCAGGTTCTTCGAGTGGATTCAGGAGCTTCCGGTCAGGCGAATCGATCTGTTATGGCCGATGGAGTTCAGCTATTCGAAGCCCCCGTGGGCGGGGCGGCATTTCTTGGAGTATTGTCAGCACCCAACCTATGGCGATTGGTTTTCCAGTGTTTTCAAGCTCTGGTGGAAGCAGGATGATCCATCGTTGTTTGTCAGGATATTCTTTGAAAGCATACTTGTTCTGCTCGGGTCTTCTCACCACACCGACATGTTGGTCAATGACACGATCGACATGATTGTCGTGAATACGGACGCGACCATCGAGTATCACGATTTTCTGCGCTCTGCCGGTGACGGGCTCACCCGAACCAAATACAACCTTCGCCAGCATAACTTCAATCATCTCGCGGACGATGACACCTTTCGTTACCTCCACAACCTGGGTAAACACCTGCCTGGCGAATGCGCAGATTGCCCACACGTCCGTGTTTGTGGAGGCGGTTTTCTGCCGGGCCGCATGAACAAGTTCTCCAAACTCCCAACCCATCGTTCTGTTCTCTGTCCGGATCAATATCGCTTCTTTCAAACGGTGCATGAAGCGATGGAAGACTCGTTTTCGGCAACCTCCACACGCCCAAATCGAGGCTCGGGTTCCTCCTTACCTCCTAGAGTGGTGGACATTTTGAGTGCGTTTAGCCCATTTAACGTTCTCCCTGCAGAATCGCCACGTCTTTGAGATCATTTCCGGTCCCGGCCTGACAGATGTATGCGCAATGAAAGCGCAGCGATCCATCGGAGAAGACCACTCAATCATGCCAACGCCCTGGCGCGAAGACCCCAAAGAACGGCCACAGACGAGAAAACCATCGTAATACCCACCGTAAGGAAGCCAATCAGGACCAGGCTTTCTTGCCATGGCAACCCGCTATGTCCAGCTCCTGTGATGGGAGAAAGCGCCGCAGTACCGAAAACCGCGGCAAGCGTGGTCATGAACCAGTTCCCATAGGTGCCATAAAGCGTAACCCAGAATACGACCGAGGCTATGGGTGAGGAAAGCCCCACTTCCTTCCAGATCGCCCCCAGCGCGAGGAGGAAGATGCCATTCATCAGGCCTTCCAGGTGTGCTGCGAGCCCCATGCGCACGTTGGCGAAATGCTGCTCTGCGAAACCGGTCACCAACCCGAGTAGAAACAGAACCATGCCATGAAACATCAGACGCCGGCCAGTGCTTTCCATATCTTCGTTCCCTCCGCCTTTCGTTTGCTCCCGTTCTTGTCACGGGCAAACACGGCACCAAGCATACACTTCGCCTGGACTCTACCTGCAGCAAGAGGGTTTCTATTCAGACCATGGGGTTGTCAACACAAGCAGATGAGGTTCCACTTCGGCCGGATTGCCGGTGATCTGCCGAGCCTCGTGCAAAAGTCCATTGACTACGGACGCCAGAGCACGCAGGAGTTCGGCGCGATCCAGGGACCTAACCAGGGCATCTTGCGCCCGCGTCTGAATTTCGGCAGGGAGTTGGTCAAAGCCCCTTCCGTAGTGGGGAGAAAGATTGCGTTGGAGGCAAGCAAGGCTCAGAGTGTAATCGCGTGCGGCGCTTAACCAGTACTCCGCCTGCCAGAAGCGGCCGCGCTCGATACAGAACCGGGCACGCGCTGCATGATGCGCAGCGTACCCGAGCAACTGCCTTGCAGGCGGAGCCGGGATAGCTGGGTTTTCCGTGTAGTTGCCAAAAAGTATTTTGAACTTGGGACCATTGGGACCGAAACTCGATGCCGGCGTAACCGAAAGGTCGACCTGCAGACATCCCTGCAACAAGAGAACCCGAAACATGCTTTCGCGATACGGTAAATCGAAGAGTGGAACAGCACGGAACTCCGCCACCAGCGGCTTCGTCAGCCCTTCAAGCACGTCGAGCGTTTGATCTTCTGGAGTGACCCCAAATGTCAGATCGAGGTCCGACCATCGATCGCCTTCATCGGTCGCCAATGAGCCCACGACAGCCCCGGCAACGATGCGATCATCGGAATTTGCGATTTCCAGAATACGGTCACGAATACGGTTTCGCTCATCGATCGTGAATACTCCGGCTCTCGGCGAGTTCATTCCCGGACCCTCAGTATCCTGTTTTTGCCACGGGTTGGAAGGTTGGGATATTTCTCATGACGGTAAGGAAATACAGCGACAGCGCAATGAGTATTCCTCCTGAACCGGCGAGCGCCCAGGAGATGCCAACCATGGGGATCAGCTTGCCCAGCGCCAGGCTGCCTAGCGGTATTCCAGCACGGAAAGCGAGATTGTAGACGCTCATCACTCGACCGCGCATGTGGTCGGAGACAATCACCTGGACCAGCGAAAGCATGAGCGACGCCGACGCCATAATCGCTGCGCCGGCGACGAAGATCAGGACGCAGGAAAGCGGGAGCCAGCGGGAAAAGGCGAAGGCGGCGGTCACGGCTCCGAGGGCGAGAAGGGCCAGCAGCGCCACATGGCCTTGTCCCTTCAAGCGTTCCATGGCGGCCACAATCAACGCGCCGGCGACCGATCCTGCACCGGAGGATACGAGCAACACCTGGTAGGTCTCCGGGCCCTTGTGGAAGATTGTCTGGACGATGACGGGCAGAAATCCAGTGATGGAGAAGCCGAGCAGCGTAGTAAAGAAAGCGAGCACAACCAGCGGCCCCAATCCCTCGCGTTGACGGATGAAGTGGATACCCTCCCCCATACTTTTCATGATGGACCCGCGCGACGTGGGGGGCACAAACTTCACCTGGATCATGAACAGGGAGAGGATTACCGCAATATAGGAGATCCCATTCAGGGTGAAGCACCAGGTGGCGCCCAGGGTCGTGTACGCGAGCCCTCCGAGCGCCGGACCGAGAACACGCGCCAGGTTGAACTGAATCGAGTTCATGGCGATCGCATTGGAGAGGTCCTCGCCTTTTACCAACGCGGGCAACAGTGCGGAATAGGCTGGTCCGCCAAAAGACTGCCCACAGCCGACGATGAACGAGAGCGTGAGGATCACCGCAATAAAGGCCATACCCTTCAGGGTATGGGCGGCGAACAGGCCGGCCAGAACGAAGGCGCAGGTCATTTGGATGTACTGGGAATACAACAGCATCTTTCTGCGATCCATGCGATCCGCGAAGACGCCGCCAAAGAGCGAGAACAGCATGATGGGTAGCTGTCCGAGAAACAAATCCAGGCCGAGATAAAACGGATTCTTGGTCAGATCGTAGACCAGCCAGCTCTGTGCGAATTGCTGGACAAAGGTGCCAGTCGTGGAGACGCAGGCCCCGATCCACATCAAGCGGAAGTCACGATGGCGAAACGCGCGGAAGATGCGAAGCAGAAAGGGCGATCCGGCCACTAGGAGCAGGTTCCTTTCCACCGACATCGGGACCCGTCAACGTTTAGCGAAAGGACGAGCGGCACACGTCTAGTCATCCATTCAGCTTAGCCGAAATCGGCGAGATCCCGGATCCTTGTCTTGTAACCTGGCATTCATGGCATCCTGGGACATGCTATTACGGCCAGCCGAACCGCAGGATGCAATGGCCGTGGCCCGGGTGCACATCCGTTCATGGCAAGTGGCTTACCGGACGCTCCTTCCTGATGACTACCTGGATCAACTTCGCCCCGAAGATCGGGCACACACGTATGATTTTGCAAGCCTTGACCCGCTCAAACCGCGGACAATCGTGGCCGTCGAAGCAGGGTTGATCCAGGGGTTTGCCACCACGGCGCCATCGCGTGACCCGGATCTTGCGGACCATGGAGAGCTGTGTGCGCTCTATGTGGATCCCGCACAGTGGGGTCGCGGCATCGGCGTCGCCCTGGTGGCCGCAGCCCGAGGCTGCTTGTTCGAACTCGGATTTCGCAGGGCGTTTCTGTGGGTCCTGGCCGGGAACGTTCGCGCGGAGCGCTTCTATCAAATGGATGGGTGGGCACCCGATGGTGTGAGGCGAACAGATTCGGTGTGGGGTGTCATGGTTGACGAGATCCGCTATCAACGTAGCCTTGAGGCACCATAATCCGTCGAGGTTGTTTTATCTCGTAAGGCTGCTGGACGCCTCGGCTTTCCTCATCGACCCGCAAGGCTGCCCCTGCTATCCTTGTCGCGACGGCGGATGCTCCAAGCCTGGCCCTCACCGGCATCTCTAGGGATACCCTAGGGCATCGTAGAAAACTGGCTATTCATCGCATGAGCGCCACTGCGCGACTGCGCAGACAGGCTCATGCAGAGCAAGACTCGTTGGAGCAGTCCGCCGTCTGCTCGCATGCTCACTTCCGCGCTCCTCAACGCGCTGGCCAACGCGATCCTCTCCTCCGAACCGGAGCCGGATGCGATCGCCGCCCGCCTAAACCACGTTCTCGGTCGCAAATGGCGATGGATCCGCCCTCTCGCTGGGCGATATCTGCAAACTTTCGTTGGACGCGTCCGTCCGCGGCGCCGCGAAGTGGTCCGCTTTCTCCGCGACGATCCTGGCTTCGTCGAGGCCTGTCACAAACATCGTCACCAACTCAGAATTTCTCACTGGATCACGGGACCGCAATCCATGCGGCCGGTCGCAGCTGCGGAGACCTGGCCGATTCCCCGTATTGAGACAGTAGCAGCGCTTGCGGAGTGGATTGAGCTTACTCCGTCTGAACTTCGCTGGTTTGCCGACTTGAAGGGGTTGAGCGGAAAGCGCCCGCAGGCCCGGCTTGAACATTATCACTACCGCGCGCTTGCCAAGGCCGCCGGCAGCATTCGCCTGATTGAGACTCCTAAGCCTCGTCTGAAAGACCTGCAGCGTCGGATTCTCTTTGGCATCCTCGACCGCATCCCGTCGCACCCCGCTGTGCATGGCTTTGTGAAAGGGCGTTCGATCCAAAGTTTTGCCGCTCCGCATGTAGGCCGGCGGGTTGTTCTCCGCATGGACCTCGAGGACTTCTTCACGAGCTTTTCCGGAGCACGTGTCCAGAGTTTCTTCCGGACGATCGGGTACCCGGAGCCGGTTGCTGACCTTCTCGGCGGGATCGCGACCAATTCCGTGCCCCGCGGATTCTGGCGCGAAGCGATCAGGCAACCAGGGTTCGCACTCGGCTCACAGGAGCTATCGCATGTGCGGGCTATGTACGCCCGGCCCCACCTGCCGCAGGGCGCGCCAACATCCCCTTCACTGGCAAATCTCTGCAGCTACCGCCTGGACTGCCGCCTGAGCGGGCTCGCTCAATCCGCTGGGGCAGCCTACACCCGCTATGCGGACGACCTCGCCTTCTCTGGCGACGAAAGCTTCGACCATGCTGTGACGCGCTTCGCCACTCACGTCGCAGTGATCCTGATAGAGGAAGGCTTCGCCGTCAACCACCGCAAGACGCGCATCATGCGCCAATCTGTACGCCAGCATCTTGCAGGGGTTGTGACCAACCAACGCCTCAATGTGCGCCGAAAAGATTTCGATCTGCTGAAGGCGATACTAACGAACTGCGTTCGCTACGCTCCAGCTACCCAAAACCGCGAAGCGCGTCCTCATTTTCGGGAACATCTCCTGGGCCACGTGAGCTTTATCGAAAGCATCCATCCCGATAAGGGACGGCGTCTGCGTGCTATTTTCGACAAGATACAGTGGGAGTGAGTGACCGCGGAGACGACCACCATGAAACGGTTTGCCTGGATTCTTATAGCATCCTGCTCGTTCGCAGCGTGCGCGCAAACGACACCCGCGAAACCTGAGCCAGTCGAGCACACGTTCGTGATTCACAACTTTCATACGGAAAGCGGCGTCATGCTGCCGGAAGCGAAGATCGTCTACGGCACCTATGGACATCTGAACGCGGCCGGAGACAACGCCATCCTTCTGCCTTCGCACTACATGGCGGATATGCGCGGTTATGATTGGCTGATCGGGCCAGGGAAGGCGCTTGACCCCGCGCGCCAGTTCCTGATTACCTCTGAGCTGTTTGGCAATGGACGCTCTTCGTCGCCCAGCAACACACCGGAGCCGTTCCACGGACCACGCTTTCCCGTCACCACTATCCGCGACAATGTGGAAGCAGTGCATCAGCTCCTGACCCAGGAGCTTGGGGTCCGTCACCTTCAGGCTGTCATCGGTTTCTCCATGGGCGCGCAGCAGGCCTTCCAATGGGCTGTCTCCTATCCCGCATACATGGACCGCATCGTTGCCACCTCGGGCACGGCCAAGACCTACGGCCACGGCATTGTTCGCCTGGAGAGCGAGATCACCGCGCTGACCACCGACGAAGCCTTCAAGGGCGGGGACTACAAGGAGGAACCGGTCAAGGGCATCCAGGCATTTTCCCTGGTGTGGACCGCGTGGCTTTTTTCTCAGGAGTGGTGGCGCCAGGAGCTATGGAAATCCGAGGAGCCAGCCGGAACCACCTTCGCGCAGGTGGTGGAGCATTACAAGACGAACTTCATTCCCGGCGCAGACGCGAACAATCTCATTTTGCAGATGCACACCTGGGAACGGCACGACGTGGGGGCCACCCCCGGCTTCGACGGAGATGTACGGCAAGGCGCTGGGGTCGATCAAAGCACAGGTTCTCTACATGCCGTCGGCGACGGACCTGTATTTCCCGGTCACCGATGCACGCTATGAAGCGGCGTTTATTCCTCACTGCACCCTGGAACCCATTCCTTCGCTCTGGGGGCACCCCGCTGGGGCTGGCGCAAGTCCGGCGGATGAGAAATTTCTCAATGAACAGATCGCAGCCTTCCTCAAAGGCGAGTCCCTGCAGCCATGACGGTAGCCGGCCCAGAGATGGATGGATCATATGTCGAGTCTCCGTTCAGTATTCGGCACTATAATCGGATTTTGCGCTTGCGCAACGAACGGGCTGGCGGCGCATGAAATCCTTATAGAGTTCAGAAACGACGCTCCAAGCGAGTTGGTTTTTGAACAGTGAGGAGGCGGAGGCCACTTGGAAGCGCCATCAATCCGGGTTCTCATTGTCGACGATTACGAACCGTTCCGGCGATTCGTACGTTCGACGCTCGGGAGAAGGCAGAATTTGCAGGTTATCGGCGAGGCCTCAGATGGGTTAGAAGCGGTTAGCAAAGCCGAGAAGCTACAACCGGACTTGATGGTGCTCGACATTGGGCTCCCCACACTCAATGGGATCGAAGTGGCTCGACGAATCCGCACGCTATGCCCTCCATGCAAAATACTCATCATGAGTCAGGAATCTTCTGTTGATCTGGCGCAGGAGGCCTTCCTCTTGGGCGCGTTGGGCTACGTCGTTAAATCACACGCCGGAAGCGAACTGTTAGCCTCGGTGGAAGCGGTTTGTCAGGGTAGGCAGTTTATCAGTAAGGGACTTTCGGGTCACCATTGGGCCGGTGTTCCGCCCACGCTTCCGATCACCTATTCGGCCGGGAAGTTCTCCCTCGCCTGTGCCGGGTAGGGCGGAATCCGCTCACAGCCACGAAGTTCAGTTCTATTCGGATGACGACGCTTTTCTGGTTGGCCTTACTTCGTTTATCGAAGTTGCCCTCAAGGCCGGAAATCCAGTGATTGCGATCGCGACCAAGTCTCACCGGAAGAGTCTTTTCCAGAGCCTGATGGCACGTGGCGTAGATGGCGTAGCTGCCATGGAACAAGGGCTGTATCTCTCTTTGGATGTTGACGAGGCGCTTTCCACGTGCTTGGTGAATGATTTGCCTGACCCTGACCGATTCCTGAAGATTTTTGGCGATCTAGTTGCCTCCGCGGCCGGGATCGCGAAGGGGAAGCGTTCCCGAGTGGCAGCTTGTGGCGAATTTGCACCTGCGCTGTGGGCGAGAGGTAAAGCGGATGCGGCGATTCAGGTCGAACACCTCACGGACGAGATAGCCAGGACTTGCAACGTGGATATTCTGTGCGGGTATGTGTTGAATAGGTTCCAGCGTGAACAGGAAAGCCACATCTACAAGAGAATCTGTGCGGAACACTCAGCCGTTGGTTCCGTAAACCACTAGTCAGCGTTACAGATTTTCGCTATAAGGGCTCTGCCCGCCAGCCCACATGGATCAGCTTCTCAACGAGGGGCACCCGAGCGTGGATCGTTGTACCACGACTGGGTTCCGATTCGATTGCAATGGTTCCCTGCAGGAGTTTCAGCCGCTCCTCCATGCTGACCAGGCCAAACCCTCGACCCTCTTTTACTGCAACGCTGTCAAACCCTATGCCGGCATCACTCACCACCAGATGAATCTCATCCGGCGTTCCCCACAGTCCCGCTTCCACGTGCCGCGCCCCGCTGTGTTTTATCGAATTGTGGAGGGCCTCTTGCAAGACTCGAAAGAGGCAAAGAGAAACATCCGGCGGCAAGGGGCCAGGCAAGTCCTGGCTCTTGAAGTGAATCTCTACCTTTGCCTGATCCCCGAGCTCCTGGCAAAGGCTTTTCATAGCGGCAACCGGTCCCAGATATTCCAGTTTGGTCGAGTGCAACTCGTGGGACAAGGTTTGCGTATCGCCTGTTATGTCCAGGGCCTGCCTGTGTAATTCGCCCACACGGCGGCGGATCTCTGGCAAGTCCGGGGGTGTCCTGATGAAGTTGTTCTAACTCGATGGCCAGCAGTGCGAGACGTTGACCGATGTCATCATGAAGCTCCCTGGCGATCCGGTTACGCTCCTGTTCCTGGGCCTCAATCAGTCTGCGGCTCACGTCTGCAAGCGCCGCTTCCGCCAGTTTGGCCTCCGTAACATCCGCTACCATGCCTACAATCCGCAGCATCTTGCCTTGTTTGTTGAAGTGCGCGCGACCGGTTCGCTCCACCCAAATCGTCACCCCGTCGGGGCGTACCATGCGATGGCTGACACGAAGGTCGGGCTTTTCGACGTTAAGCGCAGCCTCTGCGGCCGACACCTTTTCCAGGTCGTCCGGGTAAATCTTAGCCGCGGTTTGTTGACCCGTCGTAAGCTCGGCCTCCTTATCGGTGCACAGCATCTGGGCGTACTCTCCTGATCGCACGAGCACGTCGGTGGCGGCATCCCACTCATAGGAGAACATTTTTCCGGCGTAGGCCGCCAAACGAAAGCGTTGCTCGCTATCTCGCAACGCATCTTCTGTCTGCCTCCGTTCCGTGATGTTCTCCAAAAAGGCAAAGACCAGCGGGCGATCCTCCATCGACGTTCTTCAAAAGAGAGACATTCAAACTTCCCCAAAGCTTAGTGCCATCTTTCCTCACGTAGCGTTTTTCCAGCGAGTACTGATCGATGATGCCGGCACGGAGCTGCTCAAAGAGAGCCCAATCGTCCTTGGAATCTTCGGGATGAGCAAATTGGGAACAGTTCATGCCGCACAGTTCGTTTTGCCCGTACCCCAGCATCGAGCAAAGTGCCGGGTTGGCAAGCAAGAGCGTCCCTTCGAGATCCTCCACGGCAATTCCCAGCGACGCTTGCTCAAAAAGATAGTGGAAAAGCTCTTTAGCCTGTATTGCCAAAGCTTGCGCGGACATGGCGGCTCCAAAAGTCAAACGGTTCGTAATGGACATCCTAGACTACCAGAGGCAAGTGGCGGCCTGTCCCCGGTTGCCCCTATCCCACTACAATAACCCGCTGGCGGGTTCCCCAGGAACAATGGAGCATGAAAGTGAGGGTAGCGACCCGATGCGACGCGCTTTGGAGGTGGCTTTTTGGGATGCTGGCCAATGTTTCAGGAACTGGGCCACGACCTGGGCTCAGTCGAGCCGTCAATTCTCGGTCGGCTTTTCTTCTATGTGATCGATGACCAGCACAGGCGATGGACGCCTATGTTTCTCCAGTTTTAGGCCGAGCTGTTTGCTGACGGCATCGAAAAAAGACAGAGCACCAACAGGATCAGCAGATGGGTCGGATGTCAGGTTGGGGGAACTGAAACTCAAGGTGAAGTCCCACGAGCCTTTGAGATGAGTTTCATCCAAAACCGGCCGGTGGAGATATCCGCTTCCGATCCTTTGCATCTCGTCTGCAATTTGCGCCATGGTCATGTTTTGACAGGAAACCAGCCGGTCGAGCACTGGGGTCGCCGACCTCGGACCCTTTCCGTCCGGGCTCGGGGCCTTCGTCACATCGGGTACGGCTCAAGGGATCCGCTTTCTTCAGCTTCGGATTGACCGCGACCAGGGTATAGGTGGAGACCGGTCTGTCTTCCATGTGGGTCTTAAGCTTGAAACGATCAGCCAGGAGCGCTTGTATCATCGGGCGAAGGTCCTCCAAATCTATCCGCCGAGCACCGCGCGCCGGAGCGTCGCTAACCACCTTCGCGAGGATGTCGAAGCGGTCCACATCCAGCCATTTGGGCGCGCCTACGATCGCCTCTTCATCGTATGAGTCAAGTACCCACGCAAACGCGATGAGAAATTTGAGCGTGATTCCCTTTGTATCTAATTGATCGGCGTTACTGGTCCCGTGAAGATCCTCGCCCGGCCTGTACGGTTTAATCGTCGCCACGTCAAACCGCGGCGGGGGTGGCGAAGGAAGAATCTTTTCCAGATCGGGCAAGTTGGGGGTCGGCTTCTGATTTACGTTGTCGACGATGAGCACGGGTCTGGGAGCCGTTTGGTGTTCCAGCTTCAACCCCAGTTGTTTTTCCACCGCGTCGAAGATAGAGATGCCCGCAGACCCGGCTTCCTGCATCAGGTTGTCTTCGGTCCACTTGATATCGAAGTCCCAGGATCCTTTCAGGCCGGTGGAGTCCACCACCGGATCGATGAGAACATCCCCGGCCCACTCGTGCACATTGCGCGCGAACTCTTCCATGGTCGTGTGGCGACAAGAATACATGTTGTACGGCACCGTGCCAGGAATGGGATTCCTTTCCTCCTCTTTGCAATCGGCATCGCCCGAACCCTCCGCCTCCTTCAGCTTCGGCTTACCACTTCCGGTGGTGAGCACGAAGGCCGGCATAGGCTTGCTCCCGGTATGGATCACGAGTTTAAATCGATCCTGCAGTAAGGACCGAAGCATGAGCCTGGCGGTCGCCGGCGAAGTTGTGGGTGGAACTTTGGCGGTTATGTCGAAGCGGTCGGTTTCCAGCCAGATGGGCCCTCCCTCTATATAAATGGCGTCCACACCGTAGGCGGTGGCGATCAGATCCACCATGGTCGCCTGCCGCAAAACATACCGGTCGCCGCGCAACACGGCGCCTTCGAAGCCTGGAAAGGTGCGATGGGGACTCACGTGGACATCAGCGACCTGAAATGCGGGTGGGAGATCAGCGGACCGTGCGCACACTGTGGCGGAGAGAAGGGCGAGAAGGATGCCCATGCCTCCAAAGTGGGTGGTTCGCTTGATTCTTCTTGTCATGAGCCTCTCCTCGAGCGCCCGTCCCGCATTCTTCAAATCCTCAATTACGAGTGTGAAGGATATTGTCGGCTGCTTGTGCCGCCGGCAGGACAGCGTAACTCACGCTATTTGGCAGCACTTGACGCACCGGACGGATTGGCCACAAAGCGCGGCGGCGTGGGCTCGGTGGCGAACTGCCACGCAGTGAGATAGGCGAGCTCCAGTATCTTTTGCATCTTGGCGAAGTCGATCTTATCCACCGTGTCGGTGGTGTGGTGATAGTCGGGATGAAATCCGGTGAACCACCAGAAGGCTGGGATGTTATGCAGCACGAAAGGAAACTGGTCGGAGCGGAAGAAGACATTGAGCGCCGACTCGTGGTCGAAACGGTCATCGAGCGTGAGACCTACCGCCTTATTCTGCTCCTTGACCGTGCGGTCATAATCGGGCGAGTAGAGCGCGCCGATCAGGTTGAGCCGGTTGGTGGTGTCGCTTGGGATTTGGATGAGTCCGTCCGTTTGCGGGCTGGGCGCCTCGTCACGGCCGATCATGTCAAAGTTGATTTGCGCCCGCGTGGTGGCGAGCGGACGCAGGGGATGGGCGGCCATCCAATAGGCGCCAAGAAGGCCGCGCTCCTCGCTGGCGAAGACGACAAAGAGGATGGAGCGTCTGGGCTTGGCAGGGTTGGCGGCGAAGGCGCGCGCCAGCGCGACCACGCCTACCGTGCCTGAACCGTTGTCATCGGCGCCATGCCATATCTGCGGGCACGGATGGGGGTCGGGTGGTGTGCTGGCCGGCGGATGCTCGGGGTCGGCGCATGGAGCCATGCCATCGTGATCGTGGTGCGCTGTGATCAGGATGGTTTCTTGTCCAAGCCGCGGATCGCTGCCCGGAAGCAGACCCGCTACATTGTTCGTAACCGCAGTGCGCTCGGAGCTGTTGCGGAAGTGGAGAGTGAGTGTGGTGTCTGGCAAAGGCCGTGATTGCAGGCTTAAGGTCGAGATCGATTGCGGTTTGTGCGGCGCCCGGCGTCGTACCCGCGGTCGCAAACAGCTCCGCGGCCACATATCCAGCACGATCGCCGATGGGATATGCACCTCGTCCTCCTGGATGGCCTGGAGGGGCAAGGGAATTGGCCGCACGGCGCTGGAGCCGATACGCGCGATGCGCTCCGCACTGGTAAGGTGCTTGCGATTCGGTTCGGCCACGATTGCGACGGCCACGGCCCCATGCGCCTGCGCATTCATGACCTTCACTCGGGTGGTGGCGTAGCGCGTGTTCCCGGTTCCGTTGAAAATCGAGCGGGGATCATCCTCCTGCGGCTCATGGTCAAAGATAAGTACGATTTTTCCGCGGGCATCGATGGTGGAGTAGTCATCGTAGCCAAGCTCGGGGGCGGTGATGCCGAAGCCCGCAAAAAGCACGGGCGCGGTAAGATCCACCGCATGCTTGTAAGTCCCAACTACCTCCGGAGCATGCCAGACCGTTGTCTTGCCGCCGCGCGTGAGCGTGACCGAGGAAGCGTTACGATCGGGGCGATATTCGATGAGGGTAAAGGGCTGCAGGTAGCCGGGCTTGCCGGCATCTCCCTTCACCGGTGGCTGAAGGCCGGCTTTGGCGAACTGGCTGGCAATCCAGTGGGTAGCGAGTTCATCTCCCGGCTGCAGGCTCATCCGGCCGCCCAGCTCGTCCGAGCTGATATAGGTGAGATCGCGGCGCAGGTCCGATTGCTGGATCGCCTGGAAGCCAGGCAGCTGCGGTGCAGGGACCCCGGTCAGCGCGCCCGTTGTCGCGACAGCCAGGGCGGTTCCATGGATGGCGGTGATCCAACGCATCGAGGCTCCTTGGGTTAATTAGGTGTTCCCACTGCAGGGTTAAAGAGGATTTTACGAGAGCTCAGAATGCCACACATCAGAGAACACGTTGGAGCATCAAAGGGGCACCCTTCATTGGTTACGGGCACAGAGAGGCAGGTCTATGAGAAATCCAGGCTAAGTGCAGGCCAAGTGAGCAAAAGTGAACAGTGTCGGTCCGCTTTGTCCCACAAAGGTAAGTCACGTTACCGGCAATTGGTGTTTCAGCATACAACTACGATGTGCCCGCTTGTCACGCAAGAACTATGGCGAACGTAGCCAGAACCAGTATGCTCATCAACAAGCGGCGATTCTCTGAGAACACTTCATCGATTCTTTCGGGGGAGGGACTCGATGAAGGGAACGAGGAGAATCGCTGTTGATACCTCATAGAACTCTATAGATTGATCCTGCTCTACCCAATCTCTGGAACCTGAGCGATTTGATTATGGTCCCGCACAAGCCTGAAGAAACACTGCACTCCTACCTCAGACGGCACTTTGAAAAAGTCTCTCAATCCAAGACAAGACAACCCGCGGATCAGAGAAAAATCTCTGACGTTCCAAATACGCGGTTTTCCGATGGAAGCGGAGCCGGCAGCCGGGATTAACAGAGATCATGGACGGCCGGCTCTACGCCACCCTTGAGAACCAGAATCCGCATCGCGCATCGTTAGCTTATTTCACGCCCTTGCTCGGATCCCAGACCCCTTGCAGTTTGCGCACGTAGAGAATCTGGCCGATGTGGTAGGCGTTGTGCGCGCCCACATGGGCGATGAGCGAGGCATTCGCGGCCAGCTTCTGGTCGTCGGCGGCTTCGACCGCGTTTTCCCAGTCCGTCATCACCTGGTCGAGCTTCTTCACCAGATCGTTCCATTGCGCGGCGGTGAAGTTGTCGAAGGTCTCGTTGTTGTTTCCGCGAAGTCGGGCACGCTTTTCGCCTTTGAATGGGCCAGCGCGCGGTTGTCCCAGATACCAGAGATGGTAAGCGAGCTGGCCTACGGAGTGGTTGCCCTTGCCGGGGCTCCAGTTGGCCTGTTCGGCGGTGAGGCCCTCGACGGCGATGTTGGCCGGGACGAACCAGTCTTCCTGGTCGTGGGTGGTGTGAAGCTGCTCAAGCAGGACGCCGCGGAGGGTGGTGGGTGGTTTCTTGTTCTGGGCAGGAGCAGCGAGCGGTATGGCGAGGAGAAGAAGGAGGGCCAGTCTTCTCATGGGTCGAGACCTCGAAAGGCGATACGATGTGGGAAGTATAGCGATCCAATCGCATCCTCCACTAAAATGTGACGGATCGCTTAATGAGAGGACGATTCGAAAACGGCAAAGCGGCGTTCCAGTTCCCATTGCGCGGCGGCACGGTCACTCGACTTGAGCAGCGCCGCGCAGGCAGGAGCAGGATCGCTCTGAGCCGTAATGGGCCCGGCACACGCTGATTTGCGCCGGGTGAAGTTGTCGGGCGCAGCCCAGAGACTCTCACCTGGAATGAACGAGTGCTCCAGCGAGGTGCGGGCCATGCTCTTCAGGTCGAGGTAGCCGAGCCCCTGCTCCTCGACGCCCTTTTCATACTCATGCGTGATGTCGATACGGGAGACACCCTCGTCATCGGTCGAAAGTGCCAGCGGCACATGCGCTGCACGGTAAAGGGAGAGCGGATGGTCTTTGCCCTTGATGTTGAGAATCACATCGTTGGAAGTGAGATTGATCTCGACCATGATGTGTTTCGCAGCCAGCTCCTTTAGCAGTTCCTGGGGCCGGTCCTCATACATCACATCGACCCCATGACCGATGCGCTGGGCGTGGCCCAGCGCGACCGCTTCGCGGATATGGAACTGCAACCCCTCCGGTGGCACCATGCCCGGCGCGAGTTCGCCTGCGTGCAGCGTGATGCGAACCTTTGGGTAGATGGCGTGCAGATAGTCGAGCATTTCCATGTGCAGGTGATAGTCGCGCATGGAGAGGTAGCCATCCTCGGGCATCACGAAGTTCAAGCCAACGACACGCGGATCGACCGATGCGAGCTCGAATCCCAGCAGCGTCTGCGCAAAGACCTGCTGCGGCGGAAAGCCGCGCAGCACCTGAAAGAGGTACAGCACCTTGACGGAACAAGCAGGTTTGGGGTTCGTTTGCCCGCAATGTTGAAGCTGTGCACGTGTGGCCTCGATGGTGTCGAGCTCCTTTCGATCGGTGACGATCTCGTCGCGCAGCCCGCCGGCAAGCAAAGCATCGTAGGTTTTCTTTATGTTTTCGACAGAGTCACCGCTCCAACCAATTTGATATCCGAGCCTGGCGGCGTTCGCGAACGCGGGCGTGTACATCGCTTCAATATATTGCTCGTTCTGCTCCGCGGCACGGGTCGTAATCTCATCGACCCACTCACCGACATGCGCGTTGCCCAGGGCCTGGAAGCGGTCAAAGGTAGAAAAAAATTGATCGTGGCCACTGATTCCCGAGGATGGCACGAAGTCGCGCATGGAGAACGCATTGACCAGAGCATCGTAAAGAGTCTGGTCCTTGAACGCGTTGGCGGCGGGCACGGCTCCCTCACCGCACGTATCCTGCGGCTTGAATAGGGTCATGGTTGCCGTCTTTACGCAGAGGCGATCTTGTACGGCGTCGCGAATGAGGGTCTCGGAATAGACTGTGCCGCCGCTCAAATGCAGATGCAGGTCACCGCCCTTAGGCATCCCCTGCAAAAACGCTCGCAGTTGCAAGGGGTTCTTACTGGCTGCGTCAAAAGCACGCACCGTGCGCTGCTCGGGAGCCGATACGAGTTGCGCACTCTGCGCGACACTAACCGAAGCGCTCATCAGGCAAAGACCGAGCAGGAAACAACCAACGTGAGCTGACTTCGATAGGCCGGACTTGAAAAATTTCATCGAGATTCTCTCGCCCCAATCGTCCTTGGTGGCAAAACTACCTGCACAAATGTTCTTGGCGTTGGTTGTCATTCTCGCACGGGCTGGATAACATCACACTCATCTGAATCCAGAGCGAGGACTATGCACGTCCACTTACGTTGGATGGTTAAGGGCCCCTCCATGACATGGCGGCTCCGGTGGGGAACCCTTCTGGGCTTGATCGTCTTGTGTGCTACGGCGCTCCAGGCGCAGGACAAACCTACGTACTACATCCCCAGCGACAAGATTCTGATTCTCGGCGCGGTGCCGCAGGAGATCACAGTCTTCGTCTCAGCGATGAAGAACGCTGCGAAGAAGGAACTATGGGGGATCCCTTACTGGCAGGGGGAGATCGAAGGAAAGCCAGTGATCGTGGCCATTACCGGCATCGGTAAGGTCTACACCGGCATGACGACCACGCTGTTCCTTACCGAACTCAAACCGCGGCTGGTGTTGATGAGCGGAACGGGCGCACGAATTAACCAGCAACTTCGAACCGGGGACGTGATCGTTGCCAATACCTTGTATGAGCATGACTACGGCAGCCTGACGCGCAATGACATGGTCTACCGGCCATTCAATAGCCCGGTGAATGGCGCCGAGGTGGAAAATAAGTTGTCACCGCCTGCCGGGCTACTCAAACTCGCCGACCAAGCCATGGCATCGTATCGAGGACCGCAAGTTACGGCCAATGGCGCGACTTATGAGATCAAGGTGCGGCGTGGCGTGGTAGCGTCGGCCGACCTGTTCGGCATGACCCAGCAGCGCATCGACTCGCTGCGCGCGCACTTTCACACGGATATCGTCGAAATGGAGTCGGCTCCGCTGGGCCGGGTCTGCCAGACATTTGGAGTGCCTTACCTTGTCATCCGCGGAGGCAGCAATGTCGCGCAGGAAGCGCCCAACGATGACTACCTCCGGCTGAGCCCCATTGCCGCCAGGCAGGCCGCGTATTTCACCCTGCACTTGCTCAAATATTTGTAGAAGGCTGGAAGGTCTCATCCCGAGCCTGAATTTCTCCCAGATTTTGTGACAACTAATAATTGCCATTGGTTACCGGCACAGAGAGGCAGGTCTATGAGAAATCCAGGCTATTGAATGCTGCAAAGATAATGTCCTCATCGCAGGTTGTGCTGCCGAACGCTGGCCGAAGCCGAACTGAGAGGGAGATAGCGCCGCAGGGGCTAAAGCCCTGCGTACCACGGCACGACTTTAGTCGTGCCTTAAATGGTGGGTGGCCCATTGCCTCGATTTCCTGCGGAGGCTTGTGGCGTTGATACACGCCATGCGCCTTTCCTTAATGAAAGGCGCACGCGCGGACCTCTCTAGTCTCCTGTCCCTGAAGTTCCTGGAACAATTCGAGGAATCAAAATGTTCCAGAAACTGCTCTCAGGGGCTGAAGCCCATTTGGTTTTGCAGTGTTTGCGGCACGACTGAAGTCGTGCCCTGATACAAAGCCGAAGAGGAGTTCTTTAACGAACTCAGGGACGGGACACTAGCACAGCGTGGCAGGAAATCGGGGTCAAGCCGTCCTTTGGCTTGAGTGGGATAGTGGCTCTCGATGTGCCATTTCCGGTTTCCACCCCCCAAGGGAAAAAATTCTTCAGCAGGGCACGACTAAACAGGCTGCGGAAAAAGTGCTGCTTCCACGGCAGGCCGGGGCAGGCGAGGGGGAATTGTCCCTCAGCGGCTAAAGTCGAATTCATGGCAAAGCATTTACGTACGGCCTGATGCTCGCAGCGGCGAGGTAGGCTGTACCCTTCAGAAAAATGAGTTCTCCCGCAAGCTGTTTAGTCGTGCCGTGATACAAAACAAAACGCAAAGCCGAAGCTCGATGGATCATACCCAGGGCTCACGAAAATGTAGATGTCCCGTGCCCTTCTGGGGATTTTTTCCCTTGGGTGGGCGTGGTAAACCGGAAATGGCACATCGAGAGCCACTATCCCACTCAAGCCAAAGGACGGCTTGACCCCGATTTCCTGCCACGCTGTGCTAGAGAGGTCGCGTGTGCGCCTTTCATTAAGGAGGCGCATGGCGTGTATCAACGCCACAAGCCTCCGCAGGAAATCGGGGCAATGGGCCACCCAGCCTTTGTTGTCGCGGGAAGCTGCGGGAAAACTCGCTCTTCTGAAGGGTACGGCCTTGAGGCCGTACATAGCCTCTGCTAAATCAATCCGGCTTTAGCCGCTGAGGGACAATTCCCCCTCGCTTGCCCCGGCCTGCCGTGGGAAGCGGCACTTTTTCCGCAGGCTGTGAAGTCGTGCCCTGACATAAAGCACTTTTTGAAATTGGCTCGAAACAGACTGACCCGGACATTAGTCTTGCAGTCATCAATAGAGGGGACGGAACGGGCCACTGCGAACGAGTTTCACGCGACAGCCTTCAATTTCTTTCGGCAGTTCCTGCTGAACCTCAGGATGGTCTGCGTCCAGGTGTAAAACGATCACGAATTGCCCGTCCTCGTCTTTTTCAACGCCGACCCCGGAGACACCGGGCTTAGCCAACAAATCCGCGGAGTGGCGGCTTTTGACTGCGCGAGCTTCCTCTTCCGTTAACATCGTGGCATTGGCTCCCGCAGACTGGCTAGGCGAGCTTAACGTTCAGAGCTTGCAATACATCACCTATGTGATTCGCAATTGTATGACTGGGGGAGCCGCCGAACAAGAGAGCGACGGCGTGATTGGAGGACCGCTCCAGGATCAGCGATCCGGAATCGCCCGCCGCGCTGAATGATTCCCCATTCAACCCAACAATGATTATCTGGCTGGTAAAGGTTAACTTTCCGGTCTCGTATTGGATCTTAACATCTGTATCTATGCTGGATATGCGTCCCACGCTGTAGCCGGACGTACGGCCGAACTTGTGCACGGTCATGTCGATTTCAGCATCTGCTGTCCCTTGAGGCGCTCCGATAAAGAGGATCTCGTTGTTTGCCAGCGAAGGCTTAAGCAGCTTCGCGATGGCGCAATCGACATGGTTTGAGCCGCTGACCTTGAGTGCCACCGCTTTGGTGAGTTCGGCAATCTGGTCCGTGTTGGCGTTGCCGCCATCCAGCAAGCCCGGTTGAAAGATGGGAGAACCAGAGGGCAAGCTGTCCTCATCGGCAAGGACGTGGTTGTTGCTGAGGATGTAAGAGCCCGTCTTGTCGCGCACCAGGGCCCCAAATGTACCCGCCATGGTGAACTGGTTGGTCGGATCTTTGAAACCGACTGAGCAGCCGGGTTGTGCCGGGCGAATCTTTGTCCGTGGGTTGGGCGTGGTCGCTTTCGTCACGCTCTTCTTTGCTGGGGCCGCGAAGGAGCGGAAGAGGCCAGTTTCCTCAACATCGACCGGCAAACCATCGATGGACTTCGGCAGCCGATGTCTGGTCTCAAGTTGCGCCTCCGGATATTTAAGCCGGACAAAGAATTTGACGGCCCAGACGCCGGTGTGTCTTCCACCGCTGATCTTCTCCCCAACCCCTATCCCCATCACGTTGTCTGCAGGTGTTGGGCTGACGGCGCGGACCAGTGCCCGCGCGGCCATCATCGGCATGTCCCGAATAGCTTCTTTTTTGGGTGGAGGAAATAATCGTCGCGACCACTCTGACTTAGCCGCGGTTAGGTCCTTCATGCCTGTGGAGTGGATCAGTCCAGACGTTCGGTCTCGGCGTGCCATGTCATCACCTCGTGCGCGGCGAGGGGACTAGAATGACCGCGATTCCCCCCGCGGGCGTTTGATTGATGGTGCGTCTCCCGTTTCATTCGTTACAACCAGCCTGCGATGTGCTTTCTCTAAGGCTCATGGAATGCCGAGACACGCGGATCGGGAACCGGATAACCGATCGCAAAATGGTATATGACCTGTCCCTGGCCGGGCGCCAGCTCAAGATAACGGTGCACCTCGTCATCGTAGAAGGCGCCGATGCCGGTTGCCCCTAGTCCAAGTGCTTCCGCGGCGAGATAGAGACGGTGGCCAATCGCGCCCGCTTCAAAGTGCACATAGCGATATCCACGGTCGCCATAGGTACGAGCGGCGCGATCGAGATCGCCAATCATCGAAAAGGTCACGCAGGCATTTCCGGCGAGGTCCTGGCCGAGGCTCAGACCAGCGGCCGCTACGCGCTGATCGCCACTCTTGACCTGTTCCAACTCGGCCTGGCCCGCCAGGAACCTGTAGATGCCGGGTGATAACCCATCGACGCGATGAGCGTACAAGAAAAGCTGGATAAAACTGTGGCTGCAAAATCGGCCGACAGAGGCTGGGCTGTCACAGCGAGAATGGCCGAGAGCTGCCCCAAGGACATCGATCGATTTCCACCCAGGAAGTCGAGCGCCGAGCGTCGCATGCGGGCCACTTCGCCAAAGCTGCGAGCCGACCAGGATGGAGCAGGCAGCTTGATCTCGCCGTAACCCGGGAGTGCCGGCTCAACCAAGGAGGCATCACTGCTCCCGATGCTGTTTTGCTTGGTGGCGGAGTGAATGCTATCGATCAGCGGGTGAGCAACCGCCTGCTTCGAAAGTTGGTTTGCCTGCCCACCGAACCAGGCAGTCGTGCCTGTGTCTGCTCCGCGTACTGGAATGGACTGGCCGCGCAGGCTGACGATCAGCATCGGCCACTCGTCGCTGTTAAGGTGGAGGGTCTGCGCCACCTCATCGTCCGGGAAGTATCCCTGCGCAGAGCTCTGGCATCCGATAGCCTCCGCGGAGAGTGCCAGCGCTTGCCAGGCATGACCAATGTCGTGCAAGCAGTATCGATATGCCCGTTCCCCGTACTTCCACGCCTCGCGCCACGCAATACTGGTCAAAACGAAGACGATGGGCGCAGTATCGCCGGCCGGCCGCAGTGCAAAATCACCGAGCCCGCGCTGCTCCGCCATGTGCCTGGATGGATCATAGTGATAGAGCCCGTTTGGCCACCCGTTCAGGCCACGGGTGAGGAAGTGGAACTCCGTCGGGTGCAGATTTCCGGAGGAGGGATTCACTCTGAGCGCGTAGCTGTCTCCGGTGAACGGAACACGCTTGGAGGCGCTAATGGCGGCAGAGTAGAAGAGGAGTTGGGAGAGTAAGGCCGGTCCGTCACTTGCCGGCGTAGTGCCGGAGGCGCCCGCAAGCACGTCAAGCGCAGGCGTTTGAGGGGCGGGAGGATCTGCCGGCAGATCGAGGACCGGGACGCCCCGGTAATAGCGAAACGGTTCAGGCATATTGGCCCAGTCGAGAACCCGCCGCGTTCTCCTCAGCGACTCCACGCTGTGCTTGGTTGCTTCGTGATATTCGCGCCACGTCATTGCGGGTAGATGGGCACCTTTGATCCGGGTGAGCGCCTAGCGCGGGGATACTTCGGCGGTCATGGGAGCAATCGGAGCATCGGCTCCCTTGCCTCCGGCCAGGCGTTTCCAGAGGATGCGCAAGGTAGCGACCGCCGGGACCGAGACCAGGGCACCGACGACGCCGGCAATTTCTCCTCCCGCCAGCACAGCCAGGATCTGCACCAGAGGGGAGATCTCAAGCGACCTTCCCATGATGCGCGGCGCATTTACGTAGTCCTGAAGCAACCGCCACAAGCCAAGAAAGATCACAAGCCAAATCAGGTGAGGGTAAGTGGTCAACACAGCAATTACGAAGACAATGATCGCGCCGAGGGCCGGCCCCACCACAGGAACAAACTCGAAGATACCCGCGAGAGGACCGAGGACGAACGCATAGTGCAGATGCAGAATGCTCAGCACGACGGTGTAGACGACCAGGGTGAGGGAAGCAAGAATGAGCTGTGCGCGCATGTAACTGCCGAGCATGACATGTATGTCACTCACAATCCCGCGAAGCGTCTCTCTTTCTTCCGGGGCACGTCTTATAGCGACCAGGTTTTCGCTGATGGATCGCCCATCTTTGAGGAAGAAGATGCTGAGGATAGGGATAAGAATCAGCCACCAGATGTGCTGCGCGGGCACCGCCAACCTCTGGCCAATGGCCGCGCCGTAGCCAAGGAGGAGGTCTTTATGCGCTTTGAAGAAGGTCTGAATCTGGGCTTGCCGCGCTTCGCTCCAACCATGCTTCTGGCCCACCTGGGAGACCAGCTCGCCGGAACCCGCCTCGTTCAGAAGTGACGGAAGGCTGGTCGCAAGCGCGTTGCCTTCACTGGCAACCTTCGGTCCAACCAGAAAGCCAAGGCCAACCAGAAGAGCAATCAAAATGAGGTAAACCGCAACGATTGCCTGAATGCGGCCGCGCAACGGCCTTTGCAGCCGGCAGACCAGGGGCTCGACGAAGTACGCAAAGAGGATGGCAAACAGGAAGAGCGTGAGGGTTTCACGGGCGGCGTGTAGAAAAGCCAATCCCAGGGCAAAAATGAGCGCCGTACACAGGATTCGGGCGGTCTTCGGGTCCCAAATCTTATTGAGCATGTCTCATCTTAGCCCCTTGGATACTCCGTTCGGGGCATTCCGGCCTGCTCCCTTCTTGTGAGCGGGAGCAGATATCCTGGCGGGTTATGATCCAGGAACCTGATCGAATGCCACTGCGGTCCGGCGGAGAGGATTGGCCGAGCAAGCCAGTGGGAATGGCTTCGCGGACGATTGTGCAACCAATTCCGTTGCAGCCAGGTTCAGAGAGAGTGACGTTCAAGAACTACGAGCGCAACCTTGGCACGCTTAAGTTGCAAATCCAGGGCACTGGCTGAACATGGGGCGATTTCGATGAAAATTCTCAGGTTTTATGGGTGGAAGTTGAGATAGAACTAGATGTTGAGTTCCATTTGGGTGGAGAATGAGGCGGCGGCTCCGGCCGACCCGGGGGGCTGTGTCTGCCAGGGATGGAAAGGGCGCAAGGAAGATATGAGGACGTTCATGGGATCGTTCATCGTGTGTCTCGTGGCATCGGTATTGTTCGGATCCGTATTCGCCCCCGGGGCCAGGGCGGAAACGGGCGTAGAAGACTCGTCCGCGAGTTCGCCCGTAGGCCGGTGGCGGACCGTAGACGATGCCACGGGCAAGCCTAAGTCGGTGGTAGTGATCTGGGAGGAAAACGGCAAGCTGTACGGGCGGGTCCAGAGGCTGGTGGATCCGGACCCCGACGATCCAAATCCCACCTGCGATGACTGCGAGGGCGACCAGAAGGGTCAACCGGTGATTGGGCTGCGGATTCTCTGGGATCTCCAGAAGGACGGCGATGAATGGTCAGGAGGTACGATACTCGATCCGGCAAACGGTAAGACCTACAAATGCCTGCTCTCGGTAGAGGACGGCGGGACCAAGCTGAAGGTGCGCGGGTTTATTGGCGTTGCCATGCTGGGCCGCACACAGTATTGGCTTCGCGAATGAGTCACCTGATTTCGCTGCGCAAATCCCGGGTCCGCTGAGCATGGTTAGTGTGCATGCCCGGCGCAGGCCCAGTAGGCAGCTGCAAAAAACGCCATGAGGACGGCGAAAATGATTATGGCGCGAAGCGAGGGTAGCCAGTTCATAGCCTTACAGCATACCGCTCTCCCCATGCAATTTGGGGGCGAGCTCTCGATTTAAAGCTACCTCTCGAGTGCTTTTAGAAAATCAAGCGCATCGCCCATGGCAGCTTCGTATGTTTCCTTCTCCGCATGCGGGTAATCCGTGAGGATTTCCATTCGTTGTTTCAGGGAGTCTTCGTCACGATCCACGGAAAGAAGGATCGTCGCCACATATCGGTTGATGGACAAGTAGTGTCTTATCTCCATGCGGTAGCGCACATGTTTGCCAAGGAAGTCATAGGTATCGATGACTTTGGAAACATTGGCAAAGCCCGCCTGTTTGAATGCTTCAACTACTTCCATACGAATCCTCCAACCTCAATCTTCCTCTAGATACTACGCCTGTTAAATCAAAGCCGGCCCCATGTCCTCCGGGATTACATTAGGCAGTTTCGCAATTGATTTAGACCGAAGCGATAGGCCTTTTCGTGGTTTTCTCCCAAGGAAAACCACACCTCGCGATCTTTATCAGCCCACAGTAATTGCGAAACTGCCTTAGGATAGGTACATATCCCATGCGAATACCAGTCATGGTGCTTTCGACTTTCGCGTTCCTCGTACTCACGGTGTCCGCGTCCTCGTGGGCAGGACCAAATGGTGAGGAGATAAAGTTGCAGCTGCGCACCCAGATTCAACCATTTCATGCGCACGGACCCTGGGTGGAAGCCCAATTTGAAGCAGCCACCGTTCCCTCGAAAACAGCGATCATTATTACGGATATGTGGGACAAGCACTGGTGCAAGGGGGCCACGCACAGGGTGGGGCTTATTGCCCAGAAGATGGAACCCCTGCTCCAGGTAGCCCGCGGCGCCGGCATCCTGATCATTCACGCACCCTCGGAGACGATGGACTTCTACAGCAACGCGCCGGGCAGGCTGCTTGCAGAAAACGCTCCTCGCTCGACGCCTCCTGCGGAGCTCAGCTTCCTGGATGCTGCGCTCCCGATCGACGATAGCGACGAAGGCTGCGATACTCCCGGAGACAAACCCCACAAGGCATGGAGCCGGGAAAATGAAATTCTCACCATTGCGCCGGGGGATGTGATCTCTGACAGAGGAGACGAGATCTACAACGTGCTTATGCAGCATCACATCGACACCGTGCTGTTCATGGGGGTGCATGCCAACATGTGCATTCTGAACCGGAGCTTTGGCGTGCGGCAACTGTCGAAGTGGGGATTGCGCTGCGTGTTGGTCCGCGACCTCACGGATGCCATGTATAACCCGGCGTCGAGACCTTTCGTCTCGCACGCTGCGGGCACGGAGCTGGTGATCGAACACATCGAGAAGTACTGGGCGCCCACGATCACGAGCGATGCTTTGACGACGGCGCTGATCCAGCATGGCGCCAGCCAATCCGGCAATTAGAATGAGGATCCCATGATCGAAACGATAGAAAGAATGCTCGGCGAGCTCGAGCGCGGCAAGCTAACGCGCCGTCAATTCGCTGTTTCGCTCGCCACATTAGCTGCCAGCGCGGCAACAACGCCGGGTGTGCTCGCGGCACCGACAGGCTTCCGCGCGGTTACCCTGAACCACGTTACTGTGCGGGTCCCGGACCTTCATCGTACGTCCCAGTTCTACCAGGAGTTCTTCGGGATGCCCATCCGGCAGCAGTCGGCGACGGTACACATCCTGGGCGTGGGAAACTCCTTCTTCGGGATTGAGCAAGGCCAAAGTCAAACCGCTACCGTCGATCACTACGACTTCGGGATCGCGCACTTTAATGCTGATGAAGTGCGCGCACGATTGTCGGAACTTAACCTGAAGTTCTCTGACAAGACCTCAAAAGAATCTTTCAAGTTCTATGACCCGGATGGATTTCAGGTGCAGGTGAACGGACCCGATTACGTGGGTCACGTCAGCTAACGATGTCTCTCTCCAGCAGGACAAAGTGCAAGTCGTTTCGGAGTGGTCTGCCGAAGCGTTGGTCCTCGTAGGGAAAGGGTTGGACTTCGTTGGTCAATCGATAACCTCGGCGCTGGTACCAGGCGATCAGGGCCTCTCGGACATTCACCACGGACATGCGGATACGGAGAGCGCCGCGCTGCTTCGCGAAATCTTCTGCAGCCGCTAACAGAGCTCGGCCCATCTGCCTGTTTTGCAGCTCAGGACGGACCGTGAGCAGGCCGAGATACCAGGCGCCGTCCTGCTTTGGCTCCAGCCAAACCGTACCCAATAGCTCGCCCTTCGGATCTTCGCGATAGGTCAGTAAGAGCGCGTCAGGCTTTGCCGCCAGGTCATCTCTCAGCAGAGACTCGGTCAAGCGCTGCCCCTCGATGAAATCTGCTTCGGAGTTCCAACTGGCCGAGGCGCCAACGCCGCGAAAGGCCAAATTAGCGAGGTCGACGATCGCAACGTAGTCAGCTTCCACAGCGCGTTTCAGGAACATGGGATTCAGTGTACGATCAGGGGCGCGCTTCTCGCGTCTTCTGCCAGGCAGAGCAAACCTGGTCACGCGTGATTATTTAGAAGCTGCGTCGAAGGCCTTTTGGATGAAGGCGATCATGCGGCGCCGGGCGTCGAAGCCGTGCCAGGGTTCGGGCACAGGAGAGGCGTAAATTGCCATGGCCAAAGGAGCATGATTATCGCGTGGGTAGATCACCAGGTCGACGGGCACACCCATCTGTCGCAGTGCCCGATACATTTCCATGGATTGCCCCGGCGGATCGGTGGTGTCGCTCTCCCCCTGCAGCAGCAGGAACGGAGTGGCGGCTTTGCCGGCGGCGGCCAGTGGGCTTTGGCGCCACGCATCTTCAGCATGCTCCCAGGGTTTGCCGAAAAACCAGCGGTCGTACCAGGATGAGCTTTCCGTACCGTATTCGCTGTGCTGATCGATGACCGGGGCGGCACTGACGATGGCTTGGAAGCGTGTGGTCTTGCCCTCGACAAAGGCAGCCATTTCCCCTCCGTAGCTATAGCCCATCAAAGCCATGCGGTTGCTGTCGATGGGTTCGGTCTTCAGCACGGCATCTACGCCGGCCATGATGTCACGGTAATCGCCCCCGCCGAGATCGTTTTTGTTAGCGGCCGCAAAGGCTGCGCCGTAGCCAGAGCTGCCGCGCGGATTGGTCCGCAGGACGGCCCAGCCTTGACCGAGCAGGAAGTCGATCCAGGGCTGATGGGCATCGGAATAAGCACCGGTTGGGCCTCCATGCACCTCCACGATCAGTGGCACACGCTGCTTCGCCGCTTCCGGCGGCAGGTACAAGCGGCCTTCTATGGTGAAGGCGTCGCTCTTCCATTGCAGCCGCTTGGGAGCCACACTCAACAACCGTGCTGGGGCGAGTTGCGGCGTGTTGACCGGCGCCGCTGAGGATTGCAGGTCCGCCGCGTAATAAAGCTTCTGTGGGCTTGCTCCGCCACTCCCCAGGAAGAGCCAACCATTGCGCTGCGCATTGGTTTCCATTGCGGAGACATCGGAGGGCGGTAACGCCAGGAGTTCAGGTTCGCCGGTTCCGGGTAAAAAGCGGGCCGCTGTGCCGTGGAAGCCGACCTCAACCAGCTGCATTACGCTGCCATCGGCGAGGGGTACCGGGGGGCCGTTTCGCAGCGAGCCCTTGAAACCATCGCTCAGATCGCGTGTGATTTTCGCGGCGGTGTCATAAAGATAGAGGTCGGCGTAGCCGGGAGGGGCATCGCGTTTAGCCTGCGCCAGCAAGACGATGGACTTGCCATCTGGCGCAAATGCCGCGGCTTCGATGGTCGGCGGCAATCCCGCGAGCTTTTGTGGATGGCTTGAGTCTGCCATGCTGATGAGCCAACTGCTCTTCGCCGGCCCAAGGTCGTTTTCACCATTCATGCCGTCGGCGATGGCCAACAGATTCGCGCCGTCGCTGCTCCAGGTTGCCTCGCGCACGTCCGGTTCCAGGGGCAGTAGGGTCAGCTCGCCGGTGGCTACGTTCAACAGGTATAAGCGGGAGCCGTGCGGATTATGGTTTACCCACTGAGCATCGGATTTGGCTTCTTTTTGAGCCTTCTCGCCCGGGGTTTGCGGGTCCTCTGCAATGATCGCGATACGGGCGCCGTCCGGAGAGACTTTGTAGCGGGTTACATCGATGCCCACTTCGCCGGCAGGAGAATGAGCGTCGGGGTTCGCGACGGGCTGGGGATGAGGCGGAGCGTCACTCGATTTCGGATCTTGCGGCTTCGCTCCTTCGTCTTTCGGGGGTAAGGCGTCGGGGAGCTTGGCCTGGTCGACCACCGGCTTGACGTTTAAGAGGAATGGCCTGGCTTCGCCGCCGTTCATGGGCAGGCGATAGAGCGAAATATGTTCGTCGCGTTTGGCCAGGAACAGGATGCTTTGTCCGTCTGGCATCCACTCGCCTTCGTATTCGCCGCGTTTATCCGCCTCCGGCGAGTAAGTAAGCTGCCGTGGGTCTTCTCCGCCTATGCCTGTCAGCCACAGGTGGCTCTTCGCGCCATCCGCCGTTGCCTCGGTAACGCGGATCAATATCCGCTTGCCGTCGGGGGCGAGGCGAGGATCGCTCATGGTTTTGAAGTGCCGTAACTGCTCGTTGGTCGGGAAGCCGGCGTCAGCCGCATTCGCCGGTGCCTGCGCTTTGAGTGGCAGGGCAGCAAGGAGCAAGAACAAAGGAAAAAGAGCATTGCGAACATGGCCGGCCATGCAAGAAGGGTACCGATGAAAGGCGGAAACGAAAACACATTCCGATCATTGGTGGCCGGCTCGCTTCGAAAGCGTACCCATGTCGGATCGGGTGGAGTCGTCGCTGCGCGGATTTGGAGAAGTGGGCTTGGCGCCTATCGCCGAATCTGCTTCGCCAGCCCCCTATATCAACGGCTCGATGAGGATTTGCCTGCGGGACCCTTCCGAGTCGTCTTATGCCACAACCATCTGCTCGTACTCCTGGCCGGACGCGGCCGGCAAGAGTACCCACAGCGTATAGATGCCTAAGATAGTTCCCATGAATGGGTGAATCAGGGCGAGAAAGGCAGCGATGATCGCGAGCATGCGCGCCCAGGATGCGCGTCGCATCAAGCTGATTCCGGTCACCAGGCAAAGAATAGCTCGACCGACCAGAAAGACAGTGATGAGCGGCACGAGCCAGGTCGCGTGGAAAAATTGGAATCCGTCGAACCCATCGAAACCATGGCTCATGTGGCCCCAGTTGCTGAAGGCCCCGGCAAGAACTCCGACCGCAATGGCCCAATGCAGCAGAATCCAGAGGCTGTACGCGATCCAGAGAATGGCCACGGTCTGCATATGCCGGTGTACGCGATTACGGTGATACGCCACAGGAGCATACGAAGCGATGGGAGCACTCTGCCGCCCACATCTCTGGCAGACCGTTTGCGAAGGATCCATAGGCTGACCACAGGCGCTGCAATACATGGCTTGTACCTCCTTCCGATACATATTACGAGAAATTCCCCTTGACGGTTCCAGCACTTCGAGCTGGTGGAAATCATCTGCCAACCCGAGGTACCCCAGCCGATCAGACCGCGCGAGTATCATGGCACCGTGATAGGCCCTACCGTGTTGAAGCTGCGATGTAAATGGGCGACGGCGTTGTTGCTGGCCGGAGGGGTGATGACCAGTTCGCTAGCGGGCGAGGCTGCGAAGGAACCGGTGAAGGAAGCCATCTTCGCGCCGGGCTCAGCGCCGTTTGCGGCGAGCCACGCTTCGACCGTGGTGGAACTGAAGAACGGCGACCTGATGTCGGCGTGGTTTGGAGGAACGGCAGAGGGCGAGCCGGACGTGGCGATTTGGGGGTCGACCAGGACCCGGGCCGGATGGAGCGCCCCCGTGGAGTTGGCACGGGAGGCAGAGGTGCCCTGTTGGAACCCAGTGCTGTTCCACACCAGGGACGGCAAACTCTGGATGTACTACAAGTTTGGCCCGAGTCCGGAGACCTGGACGGGCGCTCGCAAGTGGAGCACGGATGAAGGCAAGACCTGGAGCCCGGCTGAGCATCTGCCTGCCGGCCTGCTGGGACCGATTCGGGCGAAGCCACTGGTGCTGAAGGATGGCGCGATCATCAGTGGGACGTCGATCGAAGCGTACCGCTCCTGGGCGGTGTGGATTGAGCGCAGTACGGATGGCGGCAAGACGTGGGCGAAGATTGGGCCAATCGTCCCTCCAGTGGCCGCGGATAAGGAGGGAGTGGGGGATGCTGCTTCGCAGGCGCCGGGATCCCCACAGTGGAAATATACGGATGGAATCATTCAGCCGTCGGTGGTGCCACTGGGGAAAGAGCATCTCCGGCTGTATGCGCGCTCAACGGCGAAGACGGCGCGGATTTGCGTGGCGGACTCATATGACGACGGGGTGACCTGGACGCAGGCTCGTCCACTGGACGTACCGAACCCGAACTCCGGCATCGATGCGGTGGCGCTAAGAGATGGGCGAATCGTGTTGATCTACAACAACACCACCGGCGGGCGCACTCCGCTGAACCTGGCCGTGTCGAGCGACGGTGAGCGCTTCAAGATGTTCTACGCGCTGGAAGAGTCTCCGGGAGAGTACTCCTACCCGGCGATTATCCAGACAGCGAGCGGCGATCTGGAGATGACCTACACCTGGAACCGCAAGACGATCGAACATGTTCACTTTCCTCTGGCGGAGGTTCCAAAGTAGAAGGGACTGTTCTAATGGTTTACCGGCGTGAGCGGATCGAACCCCGCGCCCGGCGACAGCCCAGACTCGACCACTGTATTGTTTCCGTTGACCCACTGCCTCCCGCCCTTGCCCAGCGGCACGGTGTATCGCTGTCCCGTCGTAGAGTCCACCGTCTCCTGAACGCCATTGATGACATCGTTGAAGCTATCATTCTGGAGCGCGCTGATCATCGCCTGCTGATGCGCCACTGCCGCATTGGTGGCCGCAATCGTTGCCCGCGTCGAGGCGTCGATCTGCCGGATCGCCTGGTTGTTCAACTGGTTCTGCATATTGAGCCACGCCGGGTTCATCACCAGCGATTCCCCCGAGTGCTGGAGCATCGCGCCTGCTGCGGCCGCCTGATCGGTTGGAGCAATCAAACTCCCAAGCGCCACCACCAACCAACTCGACCCCGGCCCTCCAGGCCCCATCAGCGTGGTCTCCGCATAAACGTACGCGGACATGGGCGCGCCATTCTTCGTGCAGCTAAGGAACGCCTCGCCGCCCGTAGTCCGAGTGATCCCGCTTGCCGCGGCATGATATTTCGGCGCCAGCGCATCGCTTTTGGTCAACTGGAGTCCCTGGCACATGGATGCGAATCGCGACTGACCATATTTGGCCGCGAACGCATTGCCGGGAACATAAGCAGCGACACCCGGTCCCGGCGGCAAGAACGGGCCTGGCACCCTGTATGGAGGAACGGTCGAGTCTCCCACGCGAAGATTCGTCAGCCCATCCGGCGAAGTCATGTCGACAATCATCCGCGCGTCAATCGTGCTGAAACGGAACAGCCCACCATAGGTCTTCCAGCCCTGGGGAACCTGGATGGAAAATGCCTTCTCCCGCGTATCGCGCACCGTCACCCAGCTCGTGCCGGTTGCTCCCACAGCATCGACGCTGGTCGAAGCAGAACGATGCGCCCAATGGTAGGCAACTGCCGCCAGCACCAGGAGAAACCCAGCCAACGCAACCTTTTTCATCTGTCGCCTCCGCTGACTCCAAACACGCGCATCCGGTGGGATCGAACTCGATTGCCTCAGAATTTTACTCCCGAGGGGGAAGGGGATACCGATCCTTTGCTATTGGGAGCGGTAAACGGACAGCATACCTACTGCGGCAACTCTGCCGGATAGGTATCGGTCCCCTATCTCGCCCCCTATCTCGCAGAAATATGCGAACTAAGCGAACTAAGTCCCGCGCGACGTCCTATGTTTCACGAAGATGATCAAATCATTCATTGATCATCTTGCCAGGTGGGGGTTTTGTGGGGAAGGAGCATCGTGCGCGCGCTCATTCCCGCGGAGGGGCCGGCATAAGGGACACTTTTCCAAAAAAATGAGCGCTAAAAGCGCTAGAAGCGCGATAAGTCTCATGTGCCGGCTTGCCGATTCTTTGCTCGACGGGGACGCTTCTGCTGCGGAATTTCGACAGGCAGAGCGTTGCCTTGCTTGCGCCGGGGTCCGGTGGTGTTTTCCAAGTTGTCAAAACTGCTCAATCAAGAGGGCGCACTGGGCGCACCCTGCTGCTGTTCTCCGCAGGCGCCCTCGCGGGGCGCAGAAATGCTGCGGACAGGCGTGATCCGTCGTGGCAAGACGGCGCTGACCTGTGGATACTTACTCCCACCGTAGTACGGTTTTTGGGCCGCGTCCAGAGCGGGAAAGGAATTCTTTGGTAACCATGGCGGCGCTTTATTACACCAGGGCTAAAGCCCTCAATGGAGGGGCCGAAGCGTTTTCGCGGGTTTGAAAACCCGCTCCCCGGACTAAAAGTCCGGGGCTGGCACAACTGAGAGCTTTCCGCGGGCTGTAAGTTGCCAGGACGACCCATGGGCGACTTCCCATTGGTGTGTGTGCCCTCTGTCCCGCGCCGGTCCAGCTGTTTCAGGGGCAGGCTGCTCCTTTTGTCGCCCATTCGCTTACCTTGGCACGGGTGGAGGTGGATGGACAGAGCCGAACAAAACTAATTTGGACAAGTCTGGGTGGACATATGCTCCATGATCTCCGAGATCGTGCGGTTTCCGTTCTGCTTTGGATCCTTGAGCAGTTTGCATAGCAGGCTGCGGCATCCTCGTGATGCCCGTCGCACGGGACCGGTAGCATGGCGTGGCGATCGCCGCCGGCCGAACCTGTTTAAAACCACTTACGTACGGGCTGAAGCCCGTACCCTTCAAAAAAGATACTCAGGGGCTAAAGCCCGATCTATTCTCAATTCATTTTCGGCCCGACTAAAGTCGTGCCCTGACACAAAGCATGAGTTTTTCCGCAGCCTGTAAAGTCGTGCCCTGATACAAAGCATGAGTTTTTCCGCAGCCTGTAAGGTCGTGCCCTGATACAAAGCATGAGTTTCTCCGCAGCCTGTAAAGTCGTGCCCTGATACAAAGCATGAGTTTCTCCGCAGCCTGTAAGGTCGTGCCCTGATACAAAGCATGAGTTTTTCCGCAGCCTGTAAAGTCGTGCCCTGATGCAAAGCATGAGTTTCTCCGCGACCTGTAAAGCCGTGCCCTGATACAAAGCATGAGTTTCTCCGCAGCCTGTAAAGTCGTGCCCTGATACAAAGCATGAGTTTCTCCGCAGCCTGTAAGGTCGTGCCCTGATACAAAGCATGAGTTTTTCCGCAGCCTGTAAAGTCGTGCCCTGATGCAAAGCATGAGTTTTTCCGCAGCCTGTAAAGTCGTGCCCTGATACAAAGCATGAGTTTCTCCGCGACCTGTAAAGCCGTGCCCTGATACAAAGCATGAGTTTCTCCGCAGCCTGTAAAGTCGTGCCCTGATACAAAGCATGAGTTTCTCCGCAGCCTGTAAGGTCGTGCCCTGATACAAAGCATGAGTTTTTCCGCAGCCTGTAAGGTCGTGCCCTGATACAAAGCATGAGTTTCTCCGCAGCCTGTAAGGTCGTGCCCTGATACAAAGCATGAGTTTCTCCGCAGCCTGTAAAGCCGGACCCTTCGAAAGCCAACATTTCCCCGCGGAATATAAAGCGCGGACCTAGCCAACAGCTAATTTTTCCGCAGCCTCTTGAGGTAGGGCAGCCTTGTCCCGCGTAGATTTGTCCAGCGCGGCTTTCATGCGCTCAGGAGTGAAGGGGAGATGCCGCAGGCGGACATGCGTGGCATCGAAGATGGCGTTTCCGATGGCAGCGGGAGTGACGGTAATGGCCGTCTCTCCCGCACCCGTCGCAGGCACGCCGGCCGGAGTCACAAAGACAGTCTCAATGGCGGGTATCTCGTGATCAAGGTGCAGGCTGTGATAGGTCTGCCAGTCGACCGAGGTGATGCGCCTTTCGTCCCAGGTAACTTCTTCCACCAGGGCACGGCTCATGCCTTGCAGGAGTCCGCCTTCGATCTGGTTTCTAAGGCCGTCGGGATTGGAGATAGGTCCGCAATCCAGGGCCACGACGAAACGCACCGGGCGGACTAAGCCGCTGTCCAGGTCCACGGTCACTTCGGCAACCAGTGCGGCATAACCGTTCTCTCCCTCGTAGGCGACACAGGCAATGCCGCGTCCCGTTACCACGCCGGTGTGCGCGGCCGCGGGGGTTGGGAAGGGACGGGGCGCCCATCCGGCAGCCTTGGCCGCGGCGTTGAGAACTCCGATGACGCGGCTGTCGCGCAGATGCTGCAGGCGAAAGGCTACCGGGTCGGCTTTCGCATGGGCGCAGAGCTCATCCATGAAGCACTCGTTGGCAAAGGTGTTCTGGATGCGCAGCGGAGAGCGCAGTGGCCCGGTAAAGAAGGGCGAACGCACGGTGTGGGTGAGCACGCGTTCGCTTTCGATGGTTCCTCCACCGCCGCATTTGCCCGCGATACACCCGGCAAAGTAGGAGGGCACGGTGTTGCTGCCGTTACGAAGTTTGCCCGCGGGTGGTTTGGCTGGGCCGGGCTCGAGCGGTTCCGGTGGGTAGCCGGTTAACATGCCGCTGATCACGTTTCCGGGCTGGTCATAGCCTGGCCGGTTGCCTAGAGAGGCTACCCAGTTCTCGCGGTCCCAGGCGAGAATGCGCCCATCGGCGGTGATGCCGGCGCGATGCTCGACCACCATGGCGGAGCCGAGGTTCTCCCACATCATTTCGTCCTGGCGCGAAAACTGCAGACGGACCGGCCTACCGGCCGCCTGGGACAACACGGCGGCATCAAACGTAACCGCATCTGCGCCGTTCAGGCCATAACATCCGGAGCCTCGGGTATAAATCACGCGCACGCTGTCGGGTGGCAGGCCCAGTAACATGGCCACGATGCTGCGCGTGGGATAAGCCGATTGCGTGGCAGACCATATCGTGGCGCCATCGGGCTTTACATCCGCCACGGCACAGGAGGCTCCCACCGATCCGTGCATCTGGTAAGGATAGGTGTATCTCGCGCGCAGCACGCTGCTGGCGGCGGCGAGTTGCGTGCCTAAATCTCCTGAGTCGACGCTGAGAGCATCGTGGGAGGGCTGTTGCTGCAGATGCTCGAAGAAGGTGTTCTGCGCGGGGAGCGCGAGACCAAGATTCCGAGCAGGATTCCATTGCACCACCAACTGCCGAGCCGCCAGCACGGCCTGGTATTGCGTCTCCGCGACGACGCCGACAAAGTCTTTGCGCACCACTACTTTTTTCAGGCCGGGCACATCGCGCACCGAATGCTCGTCCACATGGGCGACGGTGGCTCCCATCTCAGGGGGCCGAACCACGCGGCCGTGGAGCATGCCGGGCACACGAACGTGATGCAGGAACTCAAATTGGCCGGTCATGAGGGCGACGCGGTCGAGGGAGGGAACTGGCTTGCCCAGCACGGTCCACTCGGCTGCTGGCCGGCGCTTGGCCGTTGGGTTGAGCGGGAGGTTGAAGTGTTTGCTCCCAACTAGTTCTGCATAGGTGACTTGGCGCCCCGAGCTGCTGGTGATGACTCCGTTGTCCAACTTTAGACGCTCCAGCGGCTCGCCCAGCTGTTTGGCAGCCAGGCTCATAAGGGCCTCGCGCGCAGTGGCCGCGGCAAGGGCGAGATTCTCGTCGTTGAAGTTGGTGGGTGTGGTCTGGCTTCCCGAGGTGGTCCCCTGGTCGGGGGTGATGGCGGTGTCGCACTCGATCAGCTTTACGCGCGTGATGGGCACGCACAGTTCCTCGGCGATGAGTTGGGTTTGCGCAGTAAAGATGCCTTGGCCAAAATCGCACTTGCCGGTATAGGCGGTGATGGTTCCGTCGGCGCTTATGGCCAGCCATGAGTCGAGCTTGTCAGGGTCAATATGCCCGCGATGGGTCGCGAATGGCCCTTGAGCGATGGCCGAGTATTGAGTGAGCGGCGCGGCGCTGAAGCTCACGATCAGGGCGCCGCAACCCTTCAGGAAGTCACGACGCGACGGAGTCATGCTTTTTGGCCTCAGCATATTTTCGAATGGCGCGCAGCATGCGCACGTGGGCAAAGCAGCGGCACAATACTCCTCCCAGCGCGGTGCGGATCTCCTGGTCAGAGGCCTGCGGGTTTGCGTCCAGAACCGCCTTGGCTGTCAGGATGACGCCGCTCAGGCAAAATCCGCACTGGGCGGCTCCCTCGTCGATAAACGCCTGCTGCATAGGATGCGGGTTCCCGGGGGCGCCGAGCCCTTCCAGGGTGGTGATCTCGGCCTGCCCCACTGCGCGCACCGGCATCACACAGGAGCGCACGACCTGCCCGCGCATGATCACGGTGCAGGCCCCGCACTGCGCCATGCCGCAACCAAACCGGGGTCCACGCAAGCCAAGCTCGTCGTTGAGAACGAACAGCAACGGCGTGTCGGGATCGACTTCCACGGTGTGAGTGGTGCGGTTCACTTGGAGGGTGATCGGCTGCATAAGGAGAGTTTGCGCCTTTTTGTCAGCGGATGCAGAGGTGAAAACTACATCCTATTCCCAGGATTCCGGTTCATGCGAAGCATGGCCGGTAGTGTGGACACTTCGTTCACGCTTCGTAGAGATTTGGCATCGCGCGTAGAATAGCCCCGTCTGTAGTGGAAAGGGAAGGCAGAGGCAGTAGACGAGGAGATGCTCGAAGATGGCAACCGGTCCAGTTGTTCAACTGTGGGCGACAGCGATCTCGACGAAGGAGAGCAACGGGCGAAAGATTTTCTTTCGCTACGCAAGGGCATTCAGCCCAGCGTTCGATCGAGCGTCACAGCCCGTTCGAATTATCCTTGTCTGGAAATTTCAATCGGAGACGGGGCAGCCCGCAACGGAGGAGGACCAACGGATGATCCTGTTTGAGGACGCCCTGGGGCCTGTTCTGGAACAAGAGCGCTTCGCGACCCTCGCACTCGTGTCGACCGGCGAAAATCTGCGCGAATGGATCTATTATGCGAAATCTCAGGCCGGATTTGCGGCGCGATACGAATACGCCTTGGCTGGTATGCCGGCGTTCCCGATCGAAATCCATGTCGGTCACGATCCGCTGTGGTCGACTTATGACGAATTTAAAATGGGCCTCCGAGACGGGTGAACACGCCAGGTTCCTTGGCGCACGTGACGCCTATCAAAATGAATCGGAGGTGCCGATCAACAAGCCGATATGGGTGAAATAGTTCAACGCACTGAAGAGCATAACCAGCACGCCCACGATCTTCCAGCAGATAGCGGAAATACTAAAGAGTCTGCGATTCCATTTTTTGACGCCGGCCGGGAACAGCAGTGCGCCGATCGCGGTCAGTCCCCACAGGAAGCCCAGAAAAATCGGCTCCGCCTGCGACCGACTGAAACGACCGCTGATCGGCTCCTGTGGCGGGGCCGTCCCCAGCTTGTAGTAAACAATCGCAACCGCGAGCGCAGTCATCATCAAGCCCATTGCGAAGACCCATAGGGAAACAGGCTGCAGTACCGCCTGGATGTGGGCGCTTGCTCGCTGCGATTGGTCGTTCGCGGCGCCCAGATTTTCAAGTATCTCCCTTTCCCGCCACAAAAAGAATGCGGCGGCCAGCAGCGATACTCCGAAAGCCAGCGCAGGCTCGCCCATCATGATATTGGCATGAAGAACCTTCGTGTACGGCCACATGACGGAAATGGTTGTTCCCAGAACGGTCAATAGGAAGCCGGTGATACCAAAACTCAACGCAAAACCTTCCGGTTGTACCTTGGAATTGCTCGAAAATTTCTCGAACAATACGGCCACCAGGATCAGCGCGACACCTGCCGCCAACCCAACGATCGTGTTGTACATGATCATGGGACTTCACCTCCGAGCCTGGGGAATTTGTGCCAAGAAACTGGACACTGTGTCTCACTTTCGGGGTGCGCTACACCGAATCTCCATGCAAACGTGCAACTCTGGGAGGCTCCAAGATTAAGGCCAACGCCAGCGAAGCCGGGACAAACCGGGTGGTCCATGACGACCAGGCGGCCCGTCCGTCAACGCTCTGATGGAATGACGGATGGACAAATCATCGAATGTCCCGCCTGACAAAGCCGCAACGCACTGCGCGTACGTAGTCATGGTCGGTCTTTCCGGCGCTAAGCACGTCGCCGTCGCCGAAGAGCACGCCCCACGCGAGCATCGAACCGGGCGGGGGAACGAGCGGACTGGGGGCGTACGTCGAACCCGACCAGTAATAGGCTTTCGACGGGCCGGCCGACTGCGTGCAACTGCACTCCTGAGTATGGTTGGCGCCATCTACCGTACAGCCTAATGTGCAGTGGTTGTTGAAGGCCGCATCTACCGGCGGAAGGTAGGTCTCGTAGTCCACGATGCTCTGCAGCTCCTTGACGTTGGGTATTCGCCAGTCGCAGTGGCCGGCGAAGCAGGGCGGGGCGTTGAGCTGGGCAACCCACTGGAAGATCGTCATCTGGCCGCCTGAGACGTTGCACGTCCCGCCGCCCGAGCAATCCGCGTCGGCGCCGCATAACTTGCTGGAGCTGTTGGAGCACGTCCCCTCCCATGGGTAGGTGTTGTTCCAGTTATGGAGACCATCGCCGGCCTGGTCCTTCTTCTCCCACATGAGCCTGGTGTTTTCGTCCGTGATCGTGCCGTTGCCGTTGTCACGGTATCTGAGCGGCCCCCCAGCCCTGATGTCACCGTCATCGCCCGCCACGTAAGAAGCCGTCTGCCCGGTAGCCGGGAACCTCTGAGGTTCGAAAGATGGCGTGCAACCCTCAGCAGATTGGCCATCTCGATCCCACGCCGAACCCTCCGCAGATTGGGCATATGCGGCGCCCGCCCATAGCAACGTGGCGCACAACGCAACCAGCTTGAATCCATTTGTATCCACAAAGAGCATGCGAGCCGCCTCTCTTCAGCGTTGTTTAGGAGAAAACAAAAATTCGCTCGCTCAACATTCCACGGTCATTCAAGTTACTTTGGGCCTGAGTTGAGGAAGGGGAGGTAAATCGCTCGGCTTTGGTATATCACGGTGGTCCGAATTAGGGCAAGGAGTCCAGGGGTCGCTATGTACGGGGGAGTTTCAGGGAAGAAATAATCACAAAGGAAATGCCGCGCATCTGCAAAGGCTGGGCTAATGGTGGTTATTTCGTCTGCCCCCTCCTATGCCCTCGAAAGTGCCAGTTCGTCCGGTTCGCGAAACCTTCTGACAACGCTACCCTCATTTCCGCGTTAACCTAAATAGCATCAGTGCTCGATCCGCGCCACCCAGAGGCTTACCGGATGCGAACAGTTCTCGTCCTTTTCGCGATTCTCTCCATCTCGTCGCACGCTCAGACCACGGGCGCCCCCAAGTCCTTCGTCATCGCCGACGTCCACGCCAGCCCATTCACGTCCAATCCCTTTATGCACGGCAACTCCATCCAGGGCGACCGATATTTCCTTACCCAGGCCACCATGGCTGAACTCATTGCCACCGCCTACGGCGTCGATGTAGCCAATGTGCAGGGAGGTCCCACCTGGCTGGAGCGCGATCATTACGACATCCGCGCGAAAGTGCCGCCCAATACCACACAGGAGGACGTCAAGCTCATGCTGCGCGCTCTCCTCGCCGACCGCTTTCACCTGGTTGTCAAAACTGCTACCGCTCCTGTGCCAACCTACGTCCTCTCCGCCGGCTCCGGAAAGCCGAAGATGACGGAGTCGGAAGGTTCGGGCGAGGGCTCCTGCGTCCCTCTTCCTCCGCCACAAAACAATCCTCCCGGCGCACCGTTCTACATCACCGTCAACTGCAAGCATCTCACCATGCCCGCACTCGCCGACACGCTCCACAACTTCGCCGGAGGGTATCTCGATCAACCGGTGGTCGACGAAACCAACCTTGCCGGCGCCTGGGACTTCACCATTAAATGGACCCCTCGCAACCTGCTTGAAAAGCAGGGTGCGGATGGCATCTCCATCTTCGCCGCCGTAGAAAAGCAACTAGGACTCAAGCTGGAACTCAAAACCGCCCCCCGCCCCGTCTTCCAGGTGGCGAGCGTTGACGAAACTCCCGACCCCCAACGTCGCCAACATCGACCAAGCCCTTCCCGAGCCGCCTGCGGCCCCGTTCGAGGTCAGCCGTCATCAAGCCCAGCGCCCCTGACGAGAAGGGCTACGGCCGCATCACCGGTGACCAGATCGAGACCCGCGCCATTCCCCTCAGGTTCCTCATTAACTTTGCCTGGGACATCAACCCCAGCAATAAGGAAGGGATCGCCAACGCGCCCAAATGGCTCGATGACGCCAAGTTCGACATCACCGCCAAGGCTGGAGCCAATGTTCGCGTGGACAAGTTTTCCTCCGCCAGACTCATCAACTACGAAGACCTCCGCAGCATGATGCGGGCCATGATCAGCGAGCGTTTTCAGATGAAGTGGCATATGGAGGACCGCCCCGTCACCGCGTACACTCTGGTAGCTGCCAACCCCAAACTTAAGCCCACCACGGATCCCACCGAACGCACCAAATGCAAGGAAGGCCCGGGTCCCGACGGCAAAGATCCCCGCACCGCGAACCCCATCCTCAACCGCCTCCTCACCTGCCAGAACATGACCGTCGCCCAGATCGGCGACGAGCTGCAGCACGTAGCCAACGGTTATATCTACAACACGGTGACTGACGGCACGGGTCTGAAGGGCTCCTACGATTTCACCCTCAGCTTCAGCTCCGCCGATAAGATCCTTCCCACCCCCGGCGCCGGAGATGCCGCCAACAGCTCCGACCCCAATGGAGCCCTCTCCGTCTTCGACGCCGTCAACAAGCAACTGGGTCTCAAACTGGAAAAGACCAAACGTTCTTACCCCGTCCTGGTCATCGATCACATCGAGGAGACCCCCACCGAAAACTAGGTCGTTGTCCCTCCTCCGTTTGGGTTACGGCGGCGTAGAGTCCTGAGAAGTCGAGTGGGGTGGCGTGATGATTGACTTCGCTAGCCGTCGAGCAGTAAAAGGGAGGCGGCGACGCTCATAATCTTTTGAGACTGCAGGTGTTCGAAAGGAGGCTCCGTGTACTTAGATTACTTTGCATCCACACCAGCCAGGGAGGCCAGGCTTAGGTCACATTTTTGGCTGACAATGATCGCTCTCGGCTTAGCCTTTCTTTCATGCCCTACAGGACGGGGGCAGGACGACGTTCCGCACACGGGTAGCGATGTCCCACCAATTCTAAAAATCGGCTCGCATGCGCCGGATTTTAATCTGCCGGGAGTCGATGGAAAATCGCATAGCCTCAAAGACTATGCGTCGAGCAAGATCCTCGTTGTCATTTTCAGTTGTAATCACTGCCCGGTCGCACAGATGTATGAAAAACGAATCAAGCAGCTATTCACGGACTATCAGGGCCGGGGAGTGGCCGTGGTTGTGATCATGGGGAATGATCCAAAAGCAGAGGAGCTCAGCGAATACGGATACACCGATGTAGGCGATTCTTTTGCGGATATGAAGGCACGCGCGGCCTACAGGAACTTCCCGTATCCGTACCTGTACGATGGCGCTACTCAGGCGGTTGCGCTCAAATACGGACCGACGGCAACTCCCCATGCGTTCATCTTTGACCAGCAGCGCATTCTGCGTTACGAGGGACGGATCGATAGCAATCAACGTGAGGAGCTGGCGACGAAACACGAGGCCAGAGATGCCATCGATGATCTGCTTGCTGGAAAGCCGGTCGCCGTCACAGATACGCCCGCGGTTGGGTGCTCTACAAAGTGGGCCTACAAAGCGGCCAACGTCGAAAATGAGATTGCCCATTTCAACGAGAGGCCGGTAACCCTGGATTTGATCTCCGCCGATCAGCTCAAGAGTTTGCGCCAGAATGCCGGCACGGACAAGCTTTTGCTCGTGAACGTGTGGGCTACCTGGTGCGGGCCATGTGTCGAAGAATTCCCGGAATTGCAAACCATGGTCCGTATGTATGCAAACCGGCCATTGAATATCGTGACGTTAAGCATCAACAATCCTGACGAGAAGCAATTGGTCTCCGCATTTCTTCAGAAACAGCACGCGTTCAATAAGAACTTTCTCTTTAACAGCAACGATGCGGCGGATGCGGTAAAAGCTCTCGGCACGGGGTGGGAGGGTGGCGCTCCATACACAGTTCTGATTGGAACCAAGGGCGAAGTGCTCTACAGAACGCAGGGAGCCATGAACGTTTTGGACGTGCGCCGCGCCATATTGAAGAACGTTGCGGACGACCTTTATATCGGGCAGCACTCCTATTGGAACAGCACCTTCTGAAGCCTCGAACTTGTCTGGAGTCTCGTGAGGAGTTTCATGGACGGGGCTGGCACTTTTGCCTTCCAGCTTCGAGGTAAGAGACAGGAAGGGAGCCGAAGATTCAGAATCACATGAAGCGCAACCGGCTAGTGTCTCTTCTATCCACGCCGCTAATGACCGTGATCCTTCTGTGTGGGATGTTGACCTATGCCGTCGGGCATTCCTTTGGGGAAGGCGAGACGGGCGAATGTCGACTGGCCTGTCTACACCGGGCAGGTGGAAGGTCAGCACTACTCACCCCTGACCCAGATCGACCGGACCAATGTGACGAACCTCAAGGTCCAGTGGACCTACGACACAGGGGAAGAAGGCATCATCGAGACCAACCCTCTGATCGTTAAGCGGGTTCTCTATGCGTATACGCCCTCGGAGAAAGTCATCGCTCTCGATGCTGCCACGGGAAAGCTCCTTTGGAAGTTCGATTCCGGCATTGAGGCACGAACACTGGGCGCGAGGATTAACTTACTGGACGGACGGCAAAGAAGACCGAATCTTCGCCGGAGTGATGAACTACCTCTATGCGCTTGACCCTAAGACCGGAAAGCCGATTCCTTCTTTTGGTGAGGAGGGCAGGGTCGATCTGAGAAAGAATCTTCGCGGCGACTACCGGGACCACTACGTTTCTATGGACTCGCCGGGTCTCATTTATAAAGACCTGATTATCGTGGGCGGAGAAATGATGGAGACCCTTCCTGCGCCGCCCGGAGATATCCGCGCCTACGATGTGCGCACGGGAGAGCTTCGATGGAGCTTCCACACCATTCCGCACCCTGGAGAATTCGGCTATAACACATGGCCGCCGGACGCCTGGAAAACATCGGGCGCGGCGAATAACTGGGCCGGCATGTCACTCGATGCGGCACGCGGAATCGTCTACGTTCCCACCGGCTCCGCGGCCTTTGATTTCTATGGCCATGACAGGATCGGCGATGATCTTTTCGCTGACACCTTATTGGCCCTTGACGCAAATACCGGTAACCGGATCTGGCATTTTCAGGGCGTACACCATGACCTATGGGATCGAGACTTTCCTTCGCCTCCTGTACTCTTGACGGTCAAGCGTGATGGAAAGCAAATCGACGCGGTCGCCCAGACCACCAAGACCGGCTACCTGTACCTGTTTGACCGGGTCACGGGAAAGCCTCTCTTCCCCATCGAAGAGCATAGCTATCCCGCGAGCACAGTTCCCGGGGAAGTAGCCTCACCCACCCAGCCGATACCTCTCAAGCCCGCACCCTACGCGCGGCAACTGCTCACCGAAGACATGCTGACGAATCGAACCCCGGAAGCGCATGCGTGGGCCGTAGAGCAGTTTCGCACCTTTCGCAGCCAGGGACTGTTCATTCCTTTCGCTCTGGACAAACAGACCGTCAGTTTCCCTGGGTTCGATGGCGGGGCCGAGTGGGGCGGTCCGGCAGTCGATCCCAGAACCGGAGTCATCTACATCAACGAGAATGAAATGGCCTGGACCGGTGGTCTTGCCAAGGACAAGCCTGCTGGTTCTCCGGGCGAGGCTATCTACCGCAGCCGATGCAGTGTCTGCCACGGTGCTGATCGCAGCGGGTCGCCCCCATCGTTCCCATCCCTGATCGAAGTCGACAAACGTTTGACCGATCAGCAAATCATCGACACCATTCATCAAGGGAAGGGGCGGATGCCGGCGTTTGCCACCTTCTCCGACATGCAGCTCCAGAGCCTTCTGCGGTACCTGAGCGGTAAGCAGCAAAATAACCTAAGCAGCATAACCCCCGAATGCTGCGCCCGCCCCAGGTTCTGCGAGCCCGAATACAGCTTCACCGGGTACAAGAAGTTTCTGGATCCTGATCGCTACCCGGCCATCGCTCCCCCATGGGGAACGCTGAGCGCGATCGATCTCAACACAGGAGAGTATTTGTGGAGGATACCCTTTGGTGAATATCCGGCACTGGCAGCCAACGGGATGAAGAACACAGGCACGGAGAACTACGGCGGGGCCATCGTGACCGCCAGCGGACTCCTTTTCATCGGGGCCACGATCTTCGACCACAAATTCCATGCGTTCGATAGCCGAACCGGAAAGCTGTTGTGGGAGACGCAATTGCCCTACGCGGGGCGAGCCACCCCTGCAACTTATAAGGTGGACGGGAAGCAATATATCGTCATCGCCACCGGAGCCGCAAGATTTGTACCCGTTCGGGCGGAGGGGGTCTACGTCGCGTTTTCGTTACCGTGAGTGATACGTTCGCGACAGTCAAGGCATTGCGGATGCGGTGACTGGGGATCAGGAAGGGTGCAGGACAGAGCAAAATAATACCGCGAGCAATTCGGAGGTAATTTCGTCTGTCAGGCACCTGTAGCACACATGCTGTCCCGGCATCTCTTCC
>CAVTPN010000034.1:0-336724 GCA_963736535.1 uncultured Acidobacteriaceae bacterium | reverse complement strand
TGAAAAGTCTCGTTATGGGTAAATTGGCATGACCCCCTGGTAAACAGGGAAGTTACCGCACCGTTTGACGGATAAACACTTTGGGCCTGGCGATATGCTTGGATCTTGGGAGACGCTTCGCTCGCTCCTTTTCAATGGCGCATGAAAACGCACCCAACGGCGTTGACAGTTCTAAGCTCGAATCTCAATATATCCGCAACGGATATATTGAAGCCATGACGACACTGACACCCGCCGTCTTTCACGTTCTCTTGGCCCTCGCAGACCAGGACCGGCATGGATACGGAATCATGCTGGAGGTGGCAGAGCGAACCAATCAGCAGGTACAGATGGGACCGGGAACGCTTTACGGTACCTTGAAACGTATGCTCGAAGGCCGACCTCATCGAAGAGTGCGATGAGCGCATCGATCCCGGCCTGAGTGATGAGCGACGTAGATATTACCGAATAACCAGACAGGGCCGACGCGCAGCGGCAGCCGAGGCCGGGCGTCTACAGGCTCTGGTGCGTATCGCTCGTGCGAAGTCGGTCTTCAGGACGGCATAGCCCGGTACGGGGAGGTGTGATGACTTCAGAAGATCTCTATCGAATTCTGCTGAAGGTTTACCCTGGTCGCTATCGTTACAAATACGAGCAAGCCATGACTCAGTGTTTTCGTGATCAGCTTCGCGCAGCTGACACCACAGGGAAGCGAGTTCGCCTTGGTTCGGCACCATCATTGATTTCGCGCTGAATGCTCCAGCGCGTCATTTGGAGCCGCCGCCTCGCAGTCCTTATCCAAATGTCTACAGCGAACGCGCGAGGCGGGCGATTTACTTTGCACGACTTGAAAAAGGTCCATTCAGCTATGGAGAAATCAGCTTGGAGAACCTTCTCCTGGGTGCACTACGCAGTGACGAGGAACTCGCTGGTGCTCTTCTCGGAACCCATGGCTTGGAACCTCTAGTAACGATAGTTCGAGCAATGGAGACCGGCAAAGCGGTCCCGCGCAGCCCTCTTCTTCGTTGGGAGCGTGGGCGTCCCCGCCGAGGATCGGCACTTGCTTTGGACTGCAAGAAAGCCCTGGCGAAGGCCCGGCAAGAAGCGCACGACTCTGGCACCCAGGTGAGTTCCCGCCACATCGTGTTGGGCATTCTTGATCAGGATACGAGATTAGCAGCACGTCTTCTGCGGGAACACGCGGTCGATCTGTCGTATCTCCGATCCAACTCGGATCCCGATGCCCAGATCTAATGGCTGAGAGAAAGGGCGGGGCTGGGGGGGACAGTCATGCAGCAGGCTTCTCAGCGACCGGATTACTTCCTGTCTGCCGACAAATCGTCCAAAATAAGGTGCTGCGGGCCTATTGTGGATTACGACTGGACAGGCCCAGGCGTTTGACGACCGGAAGAGTCGTGCGTTCCAACGGCTGCGCTACGCAGGACCGGAGTGGCTAGCTCCCGGATGAAGAAGCTCTTAAGAAACGCAGAGAATTCTTCGGCGCCGGGTGGGAGCTTCTTTCCTCGATTGCTAATCTGATGAAACTCCACTTCTACGACAGGATTGATCAGACGACTCGTCGCTACTTTTCGGTTCCGGCACGCCGGCAATCCGAATGAAGGGATAATGGCTATGCCTTCATCGGCCTCCACCATGGCAATTTGCGTATCCAGAAGGTTGATCGACACACTCTGCGTAGATACGACACCTGCTTGGGCCAGATGCTTGTCTACAATCTGCTGTATCGGGCTAAACGATCGCAGCGAGATCAGCTTCTCACCCTTCAGAGCGGACCACGTGGTGGATGCTCGACGAAATGCGGGATTCCTGTCCGGGCGGATCACCATCAGAGGAGAACGAAAGAATGGGGTACGCCTGATACCTGGCGTCCGGGCGAAGATGCCAATACCAATGTCTAGCTTGCCGGCGAGGACAAGTTGTAGGATGGCAGGCGATCTTTCGTCGAACAGCTGAATCCGAAGATCAGGCCGGTGACCGCGGAATTCCTTGATCGCGTGCGTGACGATATTGGCTGCGATCAAAGGCGGCGCACCCAAAGTCAAAGACTGGCTGGCTTGGGTTGCGGAGCGTCCGATGCGCGACACCGCGGCGTCCATTTCGGCCACGCTCTTCTGGGCAACTGCCAGTAGTTCGGTGCCGTGGGCAGTGGGCACGACGTGCCGCGTAGTGCGGTCGAACAGCCGGAAGCCGAGCTGCATCTCCAGTTCTCTTATCAAAACGCTCAATCCGGACGGAGTAATGTAGAGGAGCTCGGCCGCCCGCGAGAAGCTCCGGTGTTGCGCAACGAGCAGGAAGGCGCGAAGTTGTCGGGAGGTGAAATCCATTCGTGAGTATTCCTCACTAATTATCAAATTCTTTTGACTTGTATCATAAACCTTTCCGGCCTTAAATAGCACCACAACGGAGGTCTATGTGGAAGCCTCAGGACGCACGCGGCTCATATCGAATTCCGGAATGGACGGCACCGAAGGGATGGCCGCTCCATCCAGGTTGACGCCGATTCAGTGGCTCATCTGCGGCGTCTCTTGCCTTGGATTCGCATTCGATTTGTACGAAAGTTTGATGCTGCCCCTGATCGTGCGCCCCGCACTCACGGCTCGGGACATCCGAAGCCCGGCACGCCCGAGTTTAATTTGTGGGTAGGGTTGCTGTTCTATGTTCCGAATATGGCAGGCGGCTTCTTTGGGTTGCTCGGAGGATACCTCACCGATCTTTTCGGCCGAAAGCGCATTCTCTTTTGGAGCATTCTGCTCTACAGCTTCTCCGCATGTGCCGCGAGCTTTTCCACCTCCCTGACGCAATTGCTGGTACTGCGGTGTACGACGATGATTGGCGTCTGCGTAGAATTCGTGGCTGCAATTACCTGGATCGCAGAGCTCTTTCCAAACCCCACGCGCCGAGAGTCTGTGTTGGGCTACACGCAAGGGTTTCATGCGGTAGGTGGGCTCATGGTAGCCGGAGCCTACTACCTGGCAGTGACCTACGCAGAAAGATTGCCGATGATTCAGGGAGGTCACGAGGCATGGCGCTACACGTTGCTTTCCGGCCTAATTCCCGCGATTCCACTTCTTTTCATCCGGCCTTTTCTACCCGAATCGCCGTTGTGGCAGAAAAAGAGATCGAAGAACGACCTGGAGCGCCCCTCTCTCAGGGAGCTATTCCGGCCCGCCCTGAGAAAGACCACACTCGTTGCGACACTATTGTTCGCTTGCACTTACTTCCTGTCGATCGGAGCTCTTCAGCAAACGGTTCGCATGATTCCAGGGCTGGCTGAGGTGGCGAAGCTGGCGCCACGCCAGATCGAGCAGGCGGCCAGTGGAGTGCAATTGTTTCAAGAGTTAGGGGGTTTGACGGGCCGCATACTTTTTGCACTATTCGTCGTTCGGATCGTTTCGCAGCGACGCCGGTTGCGCCTTCTGCTCGGACCGGCGGTGTTCGTTTATACATGGCTCTATTTTTTCGCGGCCACGCGAAGCCTGGCATTCGTTCATGTTGGGATTTTTCTCGCCACCATGCTTTTCAACGGACTACACAGTTTTTGGGGCAACTATCTGCCCAGAGTTTATCCCACGCGTTTACGAGGCACTGGCGAGAGTTTCGCGGCAAACATTGGGGGCAGGGTGATCGGTGTTTCCGCCGTATTCATCACGACGACCCTTTCCAACGTAATGCCGGGAAGTGGTCCTGCCGCAAGCCTGGCGTACTCCGCGGGATGCGTAAGTTTATTTGGGCTACTTGCCGCACTGGTTGGCAGTTTGTCGTTGCCAGAGCCCGCCGGAGTGCAACTCCCCGACTGAGGTTGACACCAACGTCGCCGGTGGTCCTACCCAGCGACGAAATTACAAGGAGGCGCTATGCCCACTGACCAAGGTTCTGGTCCACATTGCTCTGATGGTTTCACCTACGCTCTAGATAACTCGAGTAGGGAAACACCCGCCCGATTCGACGCTTTGTCGGGGATGTATGATCGCGCCACAATCCGTCATTTGGAGGACCGCGGGGTAAGCGAGTGCTGGCGGTGCCTGGAGGTCGGGGGAGGCGGAGGCTCGATCACTGCGTGGCTCGCGAATCGTGTGGGACCCACGGGACACGTCCTCGTCACGGACGTCGATCCCAGGTTTCTGGAGCCTTTGTCGGCGCCAAACGTCGAGGTGCTTAAGCACAATATTGTTACTGACCCGTTGCCAAACGCAACTTTTGACCTCATTCATGCCCGGCTGGTATTAATACACCTTCCGGAACGGGAAAAAGTGCTGGCGCGTTTGGTGTCGGCCTTGAAGCCAGGAGGTTGGCTTGTGGATGAGGATCTTGATTCCGTCTCTCTGCTTCCTGATCAAACTGTGAGTCCTGGCGAGGTCATTCTGAAAACTCAAATGGCCGTAATGCAGCTGTTGAAAGACCGCGGCGTTGAACGACGGTTTGGGCGACTGCTCTATGGTCGCCTGCGGGCACATGGCCTTGTCGAAGTTGGCGCGGAGGGGCGGCTGTTCATGTCGCGGAGCGGGTCAGCGGGCGTCTCCCTCATGCGAGCGAATTTCGCGCAGCTTCGCGGAGCTTTGCTGGATGCCCGGTATATTACCGAGCAAGAGTTCGCTCAGGACAGCGCGCACTTGGACGATCCCGATTTCATGGCGCCGTCCCCCATCATGTGGACAGCGTGGGGACGCCGACCATCCGCGTGACAGCCGCTCACTTCTGAACAATTCGAATTCAGCAAACCCCGCAAGTACGCACAACTCGACCTAACTTCGGGTTAGCCGACGTCCGGCAGTAACGCCCTGGCAGTCAGGAGATACGGCTTGTCGGAAGCGAATTGAATAGCTCCCGGATCACGGACAACCCGGAAGTGATCGCCGGCCGCCAGGGAGCAAGTTATAGATCGTTTCGCCGCCAGCACCCATTGCAGCCGACTTGCGGATTGCTAAGGCGCATGGGGCGCACACTCCCCGCGCGCCGTACGGAGGAACGGTTCCCAGACGAGGGCTTCACCGTCGTTCGACCGGCTTCGCTGTTCACGCAGACGCATGAAGCATGCGGCGCCTTTTCCCAAATCAAAAATAAAGTTTGTAAGTGGTGAACCAAACCACCCTGAATCGAATCTATATTTCCACTAACCTAAATACTTGCGGAAGCCTCTCCATAGACGGAGTGTCTTGATGACGATCCATGGACCAAACGAACGGAATTCCATCTCCTCCAGTCGAGCCTTTAGGGTCGCAGCCGGAGGTTTTCCCTTCGCTTGAGCGCTCGTCTGGTACTGGTCCTTGCCCCCGAGAGGAGAACTCAAGCAAGCCGCAAAGGGCCAAGATGCTCAAATTAATTATCTTGAGCATCTTGATCATCTTGATGAAACAAAGGACTTAGCCGCCAACATGATCAAAGCTATTTACGGCCGGCAGCTTCAGCGGTGCCCGAAACCGGGCAAACCGTGGTAGTCGCGAAGTAACTTATGGCGCTTGTAGCGCTTTTAGCGCTCATTTTTTGGGAAAACAGGGAATACGATCGACAAGTTGTTAGCCAACTTTGTGCATCTGACTCTTCAAGGAGACACACGCGGTGTCTATCCCTCTCCGATCTCAAGAGCTCCCTGAAGACATTGCGCGCGCAGCGCAAGACCCTCGCAGCTTTCGCCGATATGTTTGGGGTTACGTTTCTCGCTCCCCCCTGCGTTCTCTGTGGAACCTTGAGGGGATACCTGTGCGCGTCATCGTAAAAAATACCTGGAACGCGATGTTTGCCGACAACCTCCTGGGACGCTCCGCCGAGCTTGGTTTCTATTTCATCTTTGCCCTGTTTCCCACCCTGGTCACCGCCTGCTCCATCCTCGGTCTGGCGGCCCGCTCGGCTGCCCACATTTCTATGAGCATCTTCTGCAGTACCTTTGGATAGTGGTTCCTCCCGCCGCTTTGGGCACCGTGCTGGAGGCCTTTAATCAAACCACCTCCGCCGCGAGCAGCGGTAAGCTGACCTTCGGCCTGGTAGCGGCTCTGTGGTCGGCTTCCGTAGGTTTTTCCGCGATTCAAGATAGCCTCAACGTGGTTTACCGGGTGCAGGAAAGCCGGCTCCTATTGGAGGGCGAGACTGTCAGCGATCGGCATCACGTTCATGCTCTCGATCGTCATCACACTCATGCTGACGTCGCTGCTGGCGGCTGACTTTCTTGCCCGCCTGGCTCGCCTTCACATCTATCATCACTTTCTGGCGGCCTGCGCCGCCATCTCTCTAAGGACCGTGGGGTGGGTCGTGGCCACCGCATTTCTCTCCTTGCTTTTTGCGCTCATCTACTATTTCGGGCCGGACGTCAAAGTGAGCCAATGGCATTGGCTTACGCCTGGCTCCGCGCTCGGCATGCTGGGATGGATCGCAGCCTCGCTTGGGCTTCGTGTCTATGTTCACTACATCGACAATTACTCCGCTACTTACGGTTCCCTCGGTACCGTCATCATCCTGCTGACTTGGTTCTATCTGAGCGGACTGATGTTGCTGCTGGGAGGCGAGATCAATAGCGAAATTGAGGCCGCGGTCAAGGAGAAGAACCTGGCTGCTGCGGGACTGCTGAAACCCGAAATGGTAACCACACCGTCCGCCGCACCCTCGTAGTACCCTGCATGCGCTCAAACCACCCGCCGGCATCCTGCATCTCACGGGGAAATGACGTGGGTTGAGCTAGTTGTGGGATATGTGCGAGGACCGGCTCAATCAGGTACCGAGGATCGAAGGATAGAGCTCAATCGACGCTGCAAACGGCTAACCGCTATGGGCATTCTGGCCCTCTGTACCGGATTGCTGGCGCAAAATACAACCCAGCCCTCGCAGCTGCCCAAGACCGCTCCGGCCACCGCAAACATCTTGTCCTCGTACGAAGGCCAGAACGTCACCGCGATTGAGATCGCCGGACGTCCGGACCTGGACACCAGCAAGTTAACTCCTCTCCTTCAGCAGCGGGTCGGGGAGCCCTTCTCAAAAGAGAAGGTCGATGACAGCATAGCGGCGCTGAAAACTGCGGGGAAATTCACGGAGGTGCAGCTGCAGGTAGATCCCGAGGCCAACGGTGTGCGGGTCCTCCTGATCGTGGAGCCCGCGGTCTGGTTCGGAATCTTCGAGTTTCCTGGAGCCGAGAGGTTTCCTTATTCCAAGCTGGTGCAAATCGCAAATTATCCTCCGCAGTCGCCCTACAACGCGGGCGATGTGCAGCGGGACAGCGACGCGCTGCTTCGCTTCTTCCAACAGGAAGGCTATTTCGAAGCCGAGGTTCGTCCCCAGGTAAACCTGGACACCGGCCACAACCTGGCCAACGTAAACTTCATGGTCAGTCTCAGTCGGCGGGCGAAATTCGGCGACGGTGGCGATTGCCAATACCACGCCGGAACAAGCCGCGAAAATGACCAAGAGCCTGCAAGGGTTCAAGGCGCGGGTGAGGGGAGCGGCGATTCGGCCGGGAAAGAACTACCGTCGCGCGACCCTGAACAATGCCCAGCAATATCTGCAAAAGGGCTTGGAGAAAAAGGACAAGCTGGCAGCGCAAGTGAAACTTGCCGGGGCGGCCTACACGGCTGAAACCAACCGCGCCGATATCCACTTCGATGTGCAAGCGGGCCCGACGATTCATGTGCAGGTGAAGGGTGCGCACCTTTGGAGCTGGACCCGCAAGTCCTTGCTCCCGGTCTATCAGGGAGTGGGCGTCGATCCGGAGTTGGTGCAGGAAGGCCGCGAGGCGCTGGTCTCCTACTTTCAGCGCAAAGGATTTTTTGATGTCGACGTCGACTCTCAATTCCACCGGCAGGACTCGGTCGACACCATCGTCTATGTCATCACCAAGGGAAAGAAACACAAGGTGACTGCTGTGAGTGTGGCCGGGAACAGCCAGATCAAGACGCCGGATCTGATGGCCCTGGTCACGGTAAAAAAGTCGCACCTCTTCTCGCCGGGTAACTACAGCGAGAAACTGGTGCGCGCCAGCGCAAAGAATCTCACCGCGCTCTACCAATCCGAGGGATTCAGCAATGCACAAGTGACTCCGTCGGTGAGCCACAAGGACGGCAACCTGGCCGTGGCCTTCCACGTAGTCGAGGGACCGCGGGATATTGTGAGCTCGCTCAAGATTGAAGGCGCCGATACGTTCCCGCAGGACAAATTCGCGCCCGATGGGCTGAAGCTGGCTGCAGGCAAGCCTTACTCGCAAAAATTTGTCGAGGCGGATCGCGCCAGCATCGTTGCTCATTATCTGCAGGCGGGCTATCTCACCTCCAGCTTCCGCGAAACAGCAAAGGTAGTCTCGAAGAACGACCCTCATCACATCAACGTGGTCTATCACATCTACGAAGGCCCGCAGGTCTATACCCAGGACGTTCTGACCCTGGGGCGGGTGCGGACCCAGCAGCGGCTCATCGACCGGGATGTGGCATGATTGTTCCCAATCAACCGCTGACGGAGACGGACAGCTGCTTACTGCGGAGAGCAAGCTGTATAACCACACCGGAGTCTTCGATTGGGCGGAAGTCGATCCGCGGCGGCAGATCACTACGCAGACCAGGAAGATGTGCTGGTCAAAGTGCACGAGGCCAAGCGAAACACAGATGACCTACGGCTTCGGCTTTGAAGTGATCAACCGCGGCGGCAGTGTCCCCAGCGGCACCGTGGCGATTCCAAACCTGCCGCCGGTGGGATTGCCTTCCAATTTCACGACCAGCCAAGCCACCTACTACGGCCCGCGGGGAACCTTTCAATATACGCGCAACAATGTGCGGGGCAAGGGCGAATCGCTGTCCGCGACCGGCTTTGCCGGACGCCTCGATCAGCGGGCCGCGGGCTATTACATCGATCCCAATTTCCGCTGGTCGAAATGGGGCTCAACCGCATCGATCCTGGCGGAACGCGATGAAGAAAATCCCGTCTATTCCTCCCAGATTGAAAACGGCAGTTATCAACTGCAAAGGTTTCTCGACCAGAAGAAAGCACGATGTCTTTTTCCTGCGCTATAGCTTCAGCCAGACTGATTTGACGCGCATATTGATTCCGGAGCTGGTGCCGACCGCAGGATCAGCATGTTCGGCTCTCCACCATCGCGGCCAACGTCACCCGCGACACCCGCGACAACCCTCTGGACGCGCACAAGGGTATTCTGCAATCGATCGAGCTTGACTTCAATCCGAGCCAAGCTGGGCTCCAGCGTCAACTTCGCGAAACTTACCGCGCAGGCGGCCTACTACCGGCACGATCTTTCACAATATCGTTTGGGCAAACAGCATTCGCATCGGCCTGGCGCAACCCTTTTCCAACAGCTGTGTGCCGCTGAGCCAAGCGTTCTTTACCGGCGGCGGAAACACCTTGCGCGGATTTCCGCTCGATGGCGCCGGACCGCAGCGGCAGGTCCAGGTCTGCAGTTCCGGATCTTCCACAGACTGCAGCTTATATCCAGGTGCCCAGCGGGGGAAATGAGCAGTTGATTCTCAACTCCGAGGCCCGCATTCCGCTGCCAATATTAAGGATGGTCTGGGGCTGGCCGTCTTCTACGACGGAGGAAACGTCTTTCCCACGGTCGGCTTCCATGACTTTACGTCGCTCTATACCAACAATGTAGGGCTGGGCTTGCGCTATGCGACGCCGGTCGGCCCGGTAAGAATCGATCTTGGACATAACCTTAACCCGGTGCCGGGGGTTAAATCCACCCAATACTTTGTAAGCATCGGCCAGGCATTTTGATGGAGGTAATCTCGTGAGCACCGCTGCCGCATCCTCTGATCCCAGACTTACGCCAGTACCACCGCGGCACGTCGCGGATGCGCAGAGTGGGAGCCTGGGTGCTCTTCGGCCTGGCGGCTCTCCTGGTGTTGGTGGGGATCGCCGTCACCGTCGTGCTGCATAGCGCCCGGTTTCACAACTATGTCCTGAGCACGGTGCAAAAGCGGGCCAGCGAGAGCCTCGGCACGCAGGTGCAGTTACAGAACTTCGCTCTGCATCTTTCGAATCGTAAGCCTGGATCTTTACGGTTTGACGGTGCACGGCGCCGCTCCATATCCAAATCCGCCGCTGCTCCAGGTGGCCCACGCCGAGGTGGGCGTTCGCATTGTTTCGGTGCTGCAACAGAAGTGGTATCTCGACAGCTTTGTGGTCGACCACCCGGTGGTGAAGATGTTTACCGACGCGCATGGCGTGACCAACATCCCGGTGATCAAGAGCAGCAGCTCCAGCAGCAGTAATACCAGCCTCTTCGACCTGGGGATTCGCCATGCGGTGCTCGACCAGGGCGCGGTCTACTATAACGATCGCCAGAGCGTTCTCTCCGCGGACCTGCACAACGTAGACTTCCGCGCCTCCTTCGACAGCGCGCTCCAGAAGTACTCCGGGAAGCTGAGCTATTCGGATGGCCACCTTCAGTCAGGATCGTTCAAGCCGATTCCGCATAACCTGGAAGCGGAGTTCGATGCAACGCCCACCACCTTCCACTTGTCGCAGGCAAAGTTGACCAGCGAGTCATCACAGCTTGTGCTGACCGCAACGGTGCAGGATTATAGCCATCCCCAGGTGCAGGCGCATTATGCGGCTACCCTGGATGCCAGCCAGTTTCGGAGAATTCTCGAGAACCCCTCGGTGCCGGTGGGATTGATTCGCGCCAGCGGATCGGTCGCGTACCAGGAGGCGGCGAATCGCTCTTTGCTGGACACCGTTGTGGTCCACGGCGATCTGAACAGCAAGCAGCTTGACGTGCAAACGCCGGCGCTGCGTTCGCAGATCAGAGATATCGCGGCGCACTACTCGCTCGCAAAACGGAGACGCGACGCTCGAGGATTTCCGCGCGAATCTTCTGGGCGGCGAGCTCACCAGCACGGGCAAGATGAGCAACATCGACGGCAACGCGCACTCGAACTTCAATGCCTCTTTGCGCGGCATCCAGCTTGCGGATGTGAACCGCGCCATGAAATCGTCGGCCATGCCAAAGAACGTTGCCTTAGGGGGCGTGCTGAATGCACAGGCGAATGCCGCATGGGGAAAGACCTTCGACGATGTCGTGGCCCATGCCGACGCGACCGTGCAAGGCGACGAGTAACCGGAACCGGCAACGGCGCTCCCAGGTTATTCCCGTGGAGAGCGCAATTCATGGAACGTATACGGGCGGCAACCAGGAGCTCGCGCTCAAGCAGAGTTATCTGCGCACGCCGCAAAGCACGTTAACCATGAACGGCGTGGTGAGCCGGCGGTCGAGTCTGGATGTGAAATTTCAGTCCAACAATCTGAGCGAGCTGGAAACCGTTGCGGATCTCTTCCGCACACCTGGTCAGCCCGCTGGGGCTTGCCGGCACGGCGTTGTTTCAGGGCACCGTGCGCGGGTCCACCAGCGCGCCTCACCTGACAGGGCAGTTGACCGCCTCTCAACTTCGAGCTCAACGGAACAGAGTGGCGAGTGCTGCGAACCAATGTCGATCTGAGCCCGTCGCTGGCCAGCCTGCAGCACGCGGATCTGGAACCCGCCTCGCACGGAAAAATCACGTTCAATGCCAGCGCAGGCCTGCGCAAATGGGCCTTCACCGATGCAAGCCCAGTGCAAGTCGATCTCAACGCCTCGCAGTTGGATGTTCAGGAGCTGGTAAAGCTATCCGGGCAGCAGGTGCCGGTGACAGGTACGCTGGCTGCGAACATGAAAGTGCATGGCACCGAACTGAGTCCCATCGGGCAAGGGAACCTCTCGCTCACCCACATCACTGCTTACGATCAGCCGATTAACTCGGCGACGTTGACCTTCGCGGGCACGGGAGAGGAAGTGCACGGCGACCTTGGCGTGCAGCTTCCCGCAGGCAGCGTACAGAGCAAGGTGAGTATTCGGCCGCGGCAGAAGAGTTACAACGCGCAGCTTACCGGCGTCCGGCATTCGTCTGGATCAATTGCAGGCTTTGCAGGCGCAGAATATCGACGCCACGGGGAGTGGTGAGCATCCAGGCAAAGGGAGCGGGGACATTCGACAACCCGCAGCTCGAAGCGACGCTTGCAGATTCCGCAGATCGACATTCAGAATCAGAAGATCGCGGACGTGAACCTGCAGATGAATGTCGCCAATCATCTGGCCACCGCCAACCTAACTTCCTCGGCAGTGGGTACGGCGATCCGGGCCAACGCGAAGGTCAATCTAACCGGGGACTACGCGGCAGATGCCACGCTCGATACGCAGGCGATTCCTCTGCAGCCCATCTTCGCGATCTATGCTCCTGAGCAGGCTGCGGATTTGACCGGACAGACCGAGTTGCACGCCACGCTTCACGGGCCGCTCAAGAACAAGAAGTTGCTGGAAGCGCACATCACGATTCCAACGCTGAAGCTGGCGTACACCAACACGATCCAGTTGGCGGAGACCTCGCCCATCCGGGTGGATTACAAGGACACCGTGTTTACGCTGCAGCGGTCCGGTCTGAAGGGCACGGATACCGATCTGCAGTTCTCAGGGTCGATGTCCACGGCGCAGCGATGCCCCGGTATCTCTGGTGCTCTTGGGCACGGTGAACCTGCACCTGGCGCAAGTGTTCGCACCTGATATCCGAAGCTCGGGCGAGTTGAAGTTCAATATCAATTCGAATGGAGCGACCAACAGTCCGGATTTCGGCGGCGAGGTCGATATCGTCGATGCAAACTTTGCCAGCGGCGATCTGCCGGTCGGCTTGCAGCACGGAAACGGAGTGCTTTCGCTTACCAAAGACCGGCTCAACATCAACAAATTTCAGGGAACGGTCGGCGGCGGTACGGTTACCGCTCAGGGTGGAGTCGCCTATCGTCCGGGCGTCCAGTTTGATCTGGGGCTGGCAGCCAACGGCGTTCGCGTGCTCTATCCGAGGTGTTCGGGAGAGCGTGAACGCCGATATTCGGCTTGCGGGCACGACGGACAACGCGGTTTTGGGAGGCCAGGTCAACCTCGCCGATCTCTCGTTTACTCCGGCCTTCGATCTGAACAGCTTCATCGATCAATTCTCCGGCGGAGTTTCCGCGCCGCCGACGCCGGGCATCGCCAGAATATTCAGTTGAACCTGGGCGTGACCTCCGAAAACAATATCAACCTGGTCAGCAGAACACTGAGCATCAACGGCACAGCGAATCTGCGGGTGCGGGGCACGGCGGCACAGCCGGTGATCCTGGGCCGCGTGAATCTAGCGGCGGGGACATCATTCTCAACGGAGACCGATTCGTTCTCAACGGGGGAACGCATCGAGTTCGTCAATCCCTCGGAGACGCAGCCGGTCGTCAACCTCGCCCTGAACACGACCATCCAGCAATACAACATCTCCATGCGCTTCAATGGGCCGATCGATCAGCTGCGCACCAACTACTCTTCCGATCCTTCGCTGCCGGCCGCCGACATCATCAACCTGCTGGCATTCGGTTCGACCACGGAAGCGAACGCCGCCAATCCCGCGACCCCGGCAAACCAGGCGGCGGAATCGTTGGTGGCCTCGCAAGTAAGCAGCCAGGTGACCAGCCGGGTATCGAAGGTCGCAGGCATCTCCCAGCTTTCCATCAATCCGGTGCTGGCGGGTGGAACCAGCCAGGGCCCTCCTGGCGCGAATATCACCATCCAGCAGCGGGTCACGGGAAATCTCTTCGTCACCTTCTCCAGCAATGTGGCCTCGACGCAGAACCAGACCATCCAGGGCCAGTACCAGCTCTCACCCCGGGTTGCGGTCAGCGCTACGCGCGATCAAAACGGCGGCGTCGCGGTGGACACGCTGATCAAGAAGACCTGGTAGCCCGTAGAAATCTTTTCAGGCTCTGTCCGCTTTCCACTCTGCATACAATATGGTGATTGCTGACCCGATGGGGTACTCGCGGGGTCTCTTAGCGGGCGCTTGCAAAGGAGAAAGATTGAAAAAGGAAGAAGATACTCTTCGGGTGGGTATCCTGGGCTGCGGTCCTATCTCTCAATTTGCGCATTTTAGAGTCCGCCCAGAAGGCTCGAAATGTGCGTCTGTATGCGGTCTGCGATGCGGATGAGTCGCTGGCCCTCCGTTTCGGCACGTTCTACGAGGCTGAGAAGATCTACCTCGACTACGAGGAAATGCTGGCTGACAAGTCCTTGGATGCCGTCGTCATCGCGACCTCCGATGCTTTCCACGTTCCGTCTGCGCGCAAAGCGCTCGCCGCGGGGAAGCACGTGATGTGCGAAAAGCCGCTCGGCGTCGCGGTGGAAGAAGTAAAGTCACTTGCCCTGGACGTTCAAAAGAGCGGTCTTGTACTTCAGGTCGGTCATATGTTGCGCTTTGATCCGGGCATTGAAGCTACGCGCAAATTTATCGACGAAGAGATGGGCCAGATGTTGGCTCTGAAGGCGTGGTACTGCGACTCCACGCATCGCTATGAGATGACCGATGCGTTGCAGCCCGTTCCTCGCTTTGGGGCGAAGGCGCTCAGAGCCCAAGGGCGACCCAAAGGCCAATCGCGCGCAATACTACATGCTTGCTCATGGATGCCATCTTGCCGATTTGGCGCGTTACTTAGGCGGCCCGATCACGGCTGTTCGTGCCCGGCTCTCCGAACGCTTCGGAGCTTATTGCTGGTTTATCGAGACGGAGTTTGCGAGGGGAACATTGGGGCATCTCGACCTCACGGTCGCAGTACGAATGGATTGGTTCGAGGGTTTCCAAATTTATGGCGAGAACGGGAGCGTCGCTCGGCAAGATCTTCAACCCCTGGTACTTCAAGTCAAGCGAAGTGGACATCTTCCACGAGAAAGACGCCAGCTCTCGCCGGGTTCTTGGTGCGGACAGTCACTTTTACCGGCGCCAGTTGGAAGGCTTCGCCGACACCATTCTTAAAGGGGCACCGATGCGCGGCGCCAATGTAGAGGATGGCCTGGCTTCGGTTCAGGCTATGGTCTGCGATCGCGCGCTCTGTCGAATCGGGCGAACGGATCGAACTGGCGACCGTCGCGGGCGCCGTGTAATGTACCCCGCAATCTTTTCACGGGTATATCCAATGCAGAATGTCGCAGAAGGTCCTCGCGGCCGTCTCCATCGATGGGTATCAAGGGATTCAGGCCGACACCTGGCCTCCGCAGGGCTGGCCAGTCTACCCGGCTCTTTGCCTCCGGGGATTGCTCTTCCAATTCGGTTTGGAGTCGCGTGTCAGAGGCATTCGCGATCGCGGCGCTTTTCCGGAACCTACAACATGGCGCACCCTGACGCGAATGTCAGGAAAGCATCCCGGGTTGGTTTTCCAGAACGTTGTGACGGCGGCGCGCGACATGGGAGCACCCATCGTTACTCTCTGCACCGGTTCCAGGGACGCACTCGATATGTGGAAGTTCCACCCCGACAATCACAGTGACGCGGCCTGGAGCGAGCTTTCTGTCTGCCCGAGCTCGAATTTGCGTTTGGAGAAGCGCGCAGGAAGCGGGCATCCAGCTCGCTATCGAGCCGGAACCGGCGAATGTAATCCGACGATTGCCAGGGCCGGCGGAAGCGCATCCTGAAGAGAGATGGCATCGCCGAATTTGGGGGTCATCCTGGACGCTGCGAACCTACTCACGCCGAAACGCTCTCGAGACAGCATGCGGTGATCGAGGAAGCGGCCAACCTTCTGGGTAGTTCGCTTCTGCTCGCGCACGCCAAGGATATGGACGCTTCCGGGCAGGTGGTTGCGCCAGGCGAAGGTGCGGTCGATCTAGCGGCTTTCGTCAAAGCGCTTCGTGCGGTGGGCTACGATGATGCGCTCATCGCTCATGGTTTCGCCGCGGATAAGACCCGGGTCGCCGCAAAGGTCTTGCATCGGCTCATTGGAGAGTCCGCGTGAGCGCCGGCCGCTTTCACCACGGAAGACGGCTGTTCCCTCGCATACGAGGATGTAGGTTCGGGGCTGCCGGTCATCTGGCAACACGGCCTCGGGGCAGATCGCCAACAGCCAGCGGAAGTGTTTCCGGATACTGTCGGCGTTCGACGCATCACCCTGGAATGCCGGGGACACGGGAAGTCTCAGCTGGGTGAGCTCCTGCACGCCTCGCGATTGCGCAGTTTGCCACGGACATTACCGGGTTGCTTGATCACCTGCACATCGAAGGAGCCGTGGTTGGCGGCATCTCACTCGGTGCCGCAATTGGCATGCGCCTGGCGGCAACGATTCCATCCCGGGTGAAGGCTCTTGATTCTTGCGCGTCCTGCATGGGTCGACCAACCGGCGCCTTGTACGATGAAGCCGTATCTGATCGTCGCCAGGCTTCTTCAAAGAATACGGACGGGAAGCAGGCCTGAGGAGGTTCGAGCGATCCCCAGAGCCTAGCCTCAGTGGAGAGGGTTTCCCCGGACAATGCCGCGTCGCTCCGCAGCTTTTTCTCGCGCCAGGACGAGGAGAGTACGGTCGAACTCCTATCCCGTTTCCAAAGGACGGCCCCGGCCGTATATCCAGGCGTCGCAACATTCACCGCGCTCGACACATGCCACCCAACATTAGTCATTGGAAACGCTGACGTCTTAGCTGTGTCACCCGCTTTCCTACGCGGCACTGCTCAAAGAATCTTATCCGTGCGCCTAGCTTGCAGGTTGTCACGTCGAAGACCGAAGACAAGGCAATCTACAAATCTCAATTCCGCGAGGCACTCGCGGCCCGTTTGCTGCTGCCTCGAGCGGTGACAAGATGAGCACGCTGCTGGTAGCCGACATTGGAGGCACAACCGTCAAAAATCGGCTTTGATCGTGGACGGCACGCCCGCAGTCCTACGTGCGGCTTTTTCCTTCCCAGCGCCTTGTCGCATCCAACGTCCCGCGGTCAGCCTTCTTCGCTCCGATGATTTCTCATCGCCATCGACGAAGCGAAGCCTCCGTTCAACGCCGTCTGTCGACGGTTCTTTCTGGTTCCTTGGACAAGAACACATTCAACGCTTGTCTTCGCCGGTAAACATCCCAAGAAGCTGAACGGCTTTTCGCCCTGGTAGACGAGCTCGCTGGCCGAGACAGGGCAAGGGGCTTCGGGTCATGTTGGAGCGGGGGTGCGGTACCTGGCTTATGCATGGCGCGAGTACGCGGCGGTTGAAGTGTCGGGTTCAAGCTGATGGAGCCTTCTTGCTTCAGGACGGGCGTCGGCGCTCCCTATCTCTGAAAACGGTCGCGCTTTCCGGGGATCTGGCTGGGCGCTCGAGATTGGACACATGCCCTATAACGGCTCGCGTCAGTGGCTAGGTGCTGACCGAACGGAATGCCTCGAAGCGTACGTGTCTGGGCAAGGTGCTGGAGTGCGTATTCTGCGCAGGAGCATGGCGTCCCCATCTCTGAGGGTGTTTACGGCTGCTAAACATAAACCGGCGCTCGCCGAACATGTAGCGGGCTTTGTTCGTTAATCAGGCGAACGCAGCCGGGGGAGGCGATTTGCCATCCTTCTCATTCTCCGGAGACGATCCTGCTCGGCGGGGGCATCTGCCGACATGCCCGGCTTTCCTCGGGAGGAACTGGCAGCGGCGATCCGGCAGAGCTTCCGTTCGAGCGAACCGGTCAACCTCTGATCATTCGCTGGTCCACTCTCGGATGGCGAAGCGTGCTGTACGGCGCTCCTCTTATCGCAGCAGACAGAAGTAGACAGCAGCAAAGGCCTTAAAAAGATCGCTGGACTCTAACCGCCGCCCAGGTAGCTGCCATAGGTAATAAAAACCACTGCCACGACCAAGGCGGCGAAGGCGCTGCACAAGGCCAGGAGGGTGCTGCGGCGACAGCCTTTCCACTCCTTTAAGAAAACTCCTAGGAAGGCGCTGAAGAGCACCAGCATCGACATGTGCAGCGCCCCAGCTGGTGAACCGATATAGCCCCATGTAGGTATGTGCCATGCCATAGAGAAGAAGAACTGCCCATACCACAGCAGGCCGGTCAGTGCGGCCGAGCCCGAAATTGGCGCCAAGAAGGTTGCGCGCCGGACCGTCGGCAAAAGACACATATTCGCGAAGCGAGCTGTCTTTCCAGTGAAGGTAGAGACAGAAAATCGCGGTGCTGACAAAAGCTCCCCCGCAGGCAAAGATCAGGATGACATTGCCCTGGAATTTTCCCGCACCATACCTTGCCGCGACATCTGCGATTGGTTGGCCCGCCGCCAACGCCAAACCGAAGACTGCGGAAAGCACACCGGCGACAAAGGCGAAAAACAAACCCTTCTTCAAGCCAGACCGCTCCGGAACAGCGAGCGCCATCGATCCCGCCTGGTCCGTGTCGCGCAGCTTGCCGGCGACTCCAGAAGCAAAAATGCCGGCGGTTGCGATCGCGATCCCGGAGAAAACCCATGCGCTCCCCGTGCGTTGCAGCAACCCGCCCAGTTGGCTGGCCAACAGCGGAGGCAGCAGCGTTCCCAGGACACAGGAAATACCGATGGAGAGAGCATAGGTCATGGAGAACCCGAGGTAGCGGATCGCTACCCAAACGCTGTTCCTCCCACCCCGTAGCACACGCCGAGCACAAAGGAGCGAACCATGGCGTCGCGCGGAGATTCGCGAAGCACCGAGCGAAGATGTGGAGTAGTCAAGACGGCGACTATAACCGGCAGGATCACCCAACATACCGCCGCTTGCGCCATCCAATAGGTCTGCCAGGACCATGATTTCGTCTTCTTCTGCGGGGTGTAACAGAGCGCGGAGCTGAACGCACCGATGCCGTGCAGGCCTGCGCCGAGAATTGGGTTTGTCATGCCACCAGCTTACCTGCTGGTCCTCCCCGACAGGGCGTAATACGGCTAATATGTTCTGGGAGTTAGCGAGGCGGGAATAGGAGCACAAGTATGGCAAAAGCGGATTTAGTCGCACTTTGGGAAGAGCACTGCCGCTACGAGTTCGAGACGCGCGATGTGAATGCCACCATGGCTACCATGGTGGCACAGCCTTATGTCAATCACATCCCGACCATGACGGGTGGTGTGGGATACGAACAGCTGAAGCGTTTCTACGCCTTCCATTTCATACCGGTCAATCCGCCCGACTTTCGTCTGACGCCGGTTAGCCGCACGGTGGGCGCGGACACGATCGTGGACGAATTCATCGTCCACTTTACCCATACCACGGAGATCGATTGGCTGCTGCCGGGAATCCCGCCGACCGGGCGGCCCGTCGAGGTCCCGACGGTGGCCATCGTCAAGTTCGAAGGCGACAAGTTGGTACACGAGCATATCTATTGGGACCAGGCCTCTGTGCTGGTTCAGATTGGCCTGCTTGATCCTCGCGGGTTGCCCGTGGCGGGAGCCGAGACGGCTCACAAGGTGTTGGACAGATCGCTCCCCAGCAATGGCTTGATGGAGCGCTGGCGCGAAAGCGAAGGAAAGCGGGCGTGACTCTTCCTCCAGCGGAGGTGCATCCCTGCGGCGGTTCTATACCGGCACATATTGGTTGAGATAGCGCTTAGCCATGCGGAATCCGACCTTATAGGGTTCGCTAAAATCCGGGCCCGGATTGTCTGATGCGCCGTAGAGATCGTCTTCGTGCTCAATGCTCATCGCGCCCGCATAGCCGGCGCTTTGCAGAACGCTGAAGAACTCGGGCCAATCGATACTGCCCATACCGGGGATGCGGAACTGCCACCACCGGGCCTGGTTAACCGGCACGATTCCGCCGCGGCGCACGATGTCCCAATGAATCTGGGTGTCCTTCAGATGGACGTCGTAGATCTTGTCGACGAAGTCTTTCGCCGTTTGAATGGGATCCATCATCTGCCACAACAGATGAGAGGGATCGTATTGCAGACCGACATAGGGGGAATCCTTGAAGGCGTTGAACAGCGCTTCGAATCCCACCGGGCTGGTGGCAATGTTGGGGCCGCCCTGCCACGGCTCCCACAAGATGCGCACCTTGTACTGCTGGCAAGCGGCGAAATACTTCTCGTGGTAAACGCGCACGATTTCGTCCACTTGCGCTTCGAATGGCTTGGAGGGATCCTTTCCCGGACTGCGTTCCAATGTAGGAAACACCTAGCTTGCCGGCCAGTTCGATCGTTTTCACGAAGTTGCTGTTTTCCCGCTCGCGCTCCGCGGCATCTGGAGCGATGTGATTTGCGTTCACCTGAAGGGCCGAAACGGGCATACCTTTCGATGACAAATGATTCTTGATCTTGCCGATTTCTTCGTCCGTGAGCTTCGTCGTATCCAATCCCGGTACCCCTGCGCCCGCATTGAGGATCATGTTGTTAAATCCTTCCTGAAGGGCGAAGTCAAGGTTAGCTTCGGTATATTTGGCTAAGATGCCAAGACGCGGCTTCCATTCCTTCGTGCGCGCTCCCGCTTTCGGCAAGGCCGCGAGGCACGCTGCCGCAGTCGCGGATCCGAGTAAAACACGCCGGGTCATATTTCCGTTGGGCGCCATAGGTTCCTCTCTTTCTTAAACCCAAGCGCGGAGTAGCGCCAGTCTCGCCCCAAGGAGACGGCATGTCTGCTCTGTGGGAAGATTCTTCCAACGTCGTCGCGACGTCAGGCGATGATGGATGACATTGTTCATTCTCCAGCATTATATTGGTCGGCACGTTCAGGAGGTTTTTAGTGCTCAAGATTAGCCGCCGTAGGTTTATCGGTTCCGCCGTAGCCGCCGGCGTAGGCTCCCGGTTGGCCATCGCCAAAGAGGAGAAGCTGCGCATTGGTGTGACTGACTGGAACCTGAACCTGGGCGCCAGCCCGGAGGCGGTGCCCCTGGCGGCGAAACTCGGCTTTGACGGGGTGCAAATATCCTTCGGGCGAAAGCTGGTGGACGGCAAAATGCCAACGGACAATCCGGAAGTGATTGCCCGCTACCTCGACCTTTCCCGGCAATACAAGATTCCGATCGATGGAACCTGTGTTGATCGGCTGCATGACAATGGTCTGAAGAGCGACCCCCTCGCCACAAAATGGGTCCGCGACTCCATTCGGCTGACCAGCGCCTTGCACACGCGGGTCCTTCTGCTGCCCTTCTTCAGCCGCTGGGCTTTGCAGACCAGGGAGGAAATGGATTATGTGGGGGACGCGCTGCGCGACCTGGCGCCGGAGGCAGCCAAAGCGGGAGTCATCCTGGGCCTTGAGGACACCATTTCCGCCGAGGATAACGTGCGCATCATGGAGAGGTCGCGCTCCACGAGCGTGCTGGTGTACTACGACGTGGGTAACTCCACCGAGGCCGGGTTCGATCCGGTGAAAGAGATCCGCTGGCTGGGGAAAGACCGGATTTGCCAGTTCCATCTCAAGGACAATCCGCACTACCTCGGTGACGGAAGCATCCAGTTTGGGCCCATCCTGCAAGCGATTCGCGATATTCGGTTCTCCGGGTATGCCAACCTGGAGACGGACGCGCCTTCCAACCAATTGGAGGCGGACATGCGCAAGAATCTGGCCTACATTCGCAATGTCGCCCAGTCAGCCGGCGGGTAGCCAGGGGCAGACGCGATTGGGGTAGCGGCGCGCTACTCGGCTCTCAGTGCGTGCATAGGTTCGACCGTTGCGGCGCGGCGGGAAGGCAGATAGCAAGCAAGATAGGCAACGCCAACCACGCCGATGGTGATGGTCCCGTAAGTGACCGGATCAACGGGACTCACATGGAACAGGAGCGAAGACATCAGGCGCATGGTGATAAAGGCAGTGACCAGACCGCAGGCGGCGCCGATGAGGGTAAGCCGCAATCCCTGGCGCACAAACATGGCCGTCAGCATCTCCCGCTGAGCACCGAGCGCCATGCGAATGCCGATCTCGCGCGTGCGTTGCGATACGGAATACGAGATGACTCCGTAGATGCCCACGATCCCGAGCAGGAGCGCCATGCTTCCCGCGACGCAAAGCATCACCAGGGTAAAGGAAGTCCGCGCCATGGATTTCGTGTAAAGCGTGCCCAGTGTGGAAACATCTGCCAGGGCCACATCGGGATCGACGGACCAGACGCGCTCCTGAACCTCGTTCATGAAGGCGCGAGAGCCGGCGCGCGGACTGCGCAGGGTGAACGCGAGATTACGTCGCAGTGTCTGTTTTTGCCCTTCGAAATGGTCGAGCATCACGGGCCAGTACGCTGAGCTGGGCGCGGCTTTGTCTACACCGTCGTCGTGCACGTCCTGAACTACGCCGACGATCTCGCGCCAGTCGTCGGTGTTGGCCACGCGAATCCGTTTGCCCAGGGCGCCATTCGGGTCATGCCAGTACTGGCGCGCGAAATTTTCCGAGATGATGGCGACCGGCCTTTTCTGGTAGGTGTCGGTCCAGGTGAGATCGCGCCCCGCAAGGAGCTGTGTGCCCAGGGTCGCAAAAAATCCGGGGGAGATGAATTTGAAGCGGCGTATCGGTGGTAACTCGCCCTCGCCATACACATGGTCCTGGGCAAACAACACATCGTTCGAACCCCGCCCATCCATGGGCACCTCGGTGGAAAAGCTGACAGCGGAAACTCCCGGAATCGCCGCGAGTTTGTTCAAAATCTCTTCGTCCATGCGTACGACGCGCTCGGGCTGAGCGTCGGGTATCTGCGTTTCCGGAATGTAAAAGCGGAAGGTTTGTACTGCATCGGGTGCGACGAAACCTGGAGACACATGCATCAACGCGCGAAAGGTGCGGATCATGAGCCCGGAGCAGATGAGCAGGACCAGAGCGAGCGCGACCTGCACCACAACCAGGATTTGCCGCGCGCGATGCCGTTCCCGGCTCTGGCTTAGCGCGCGGCCACCCTCGCGCAGACCGCTGTTGGCATTTGCGCCCGCATACTTGATGACTGGGATCAAACCGATGAGCAGGCTGGTAAACAGGCTAAGCCCGAGGGTGAAGAGCAGAACGGGAAGATCGATGCCAATTTCATGGATGCGGGGGAGTCCGGTGGGCGCCATCGACACCAGAAGACGCAGTGCAGCGTAGGCCAATGCCAGCCCGATCAGGCTGCCGGCAACGCCGAGAACGACGCTCTCGAAAAGCAGCTCCGTCGCGATTCGTCCCCAACCTGCACCCAGGGCAGAGCGAATCGCCAGTTCCTGACGACGCCCTTCGACCCGGACCAGCAGCAGATTGGCGACGTTGGCGCAAGCGACCAGCAGAACCAGAACGATCGATCCCATCAGAACCCACAACACGTTGCCCACATTCCCGACCACGTCTTGCTTGAGCGGACGGAGATTCGGTGCCAGCCGCACTTTTTCAAATATGCTGATGCTGAATCCCTCCGGGGCGGGGAAGCTTCGCAAGACCACGGGAAGGAGGCGCGCCATATCGGTGTTCGCCTGGGCCATGGTGACTCCGGGCCTCAAGCGGGCAAGGGCGCGCTCACTGAAGTTGCCGAGCGTGGTTTTACTGCGGTCCCATTGGAAAGGCAGGAAGAGCGCGACATCCGGTTGATCGAGAAAGTGGAATCCCCTGGGCAGCACGCCGATGATCTCTCTGGGCTTTCCGTCTACTGTGAGGGAGCGGCCAATGACAGAAGAGGCGCCGCCAAACTTCCGCTGCCAATACCCATAGGAGAGCACTACGGTTTGCGGTGCGCCGGGCGAATCGTCCTTGCGGTTAAATAGGCGTCCGAGTACTGGCGCCACCCCCAGGATCGGCAGCGTGCCATCGGTGACGTCGAGCCCGGGCACGTGTTCCGGCTTTCCGGAGCCGGTTACGTCCAGGGAATCGCCGTTATACGCGCCGATATCCTGGAGCGTGGTGTTCTGCTCACGGTCGATAAAGTAGATGGACGGCGACATATTCAGTTCTGCGAAGCCGATGCCTGGCGCCGCATGCCACACCCCGATCAATTGCTCAGCATGGGGGTAGGGCAAGGGCTTGAGCAGCACGCCCTCGACTACGCTGAAGATCACCGTGTTCGCGCCCACACCGACGGCGAGCGTAATCAAAGTAATCGCAGTAAACACCGGCGCCCGGCTGAGCCGGCGTAGGACCTGCTTGAGTTGGTCAGCAAACATTGCCATGGCGCGGGCCTCCGGGCACACGTACGAACAGTTAGACCGTGAGCGACAGGCCCCGGTTGAGATCTACTACGTGACCGCGCAGCGGATGGTTCCATCGATGGGAGAAACCCAGGAAAAGGGGGGAAGGCCCTGTCTTACTCAACCCAAAACAGGATTGCGTGGGTCACCCGTTCGTGCTGTTTGCAAGGGGAGGGCGGACGCAGCGAGCGCGGCCTGTAGGTACCCGCGTTGTGTCCAGCAGGTCAGGCGCGCCGTTTCTTTTTGGGGGCGGACGGCTTCTCCAAGGACTGCGAAGTGACGAGGACAACTGGCTCCTGATTGGGAAATGTCGCAATCATCGTCAGATGGCCTCCCATGGCAGCCACCGTGCGCTGGATGGTGGATAGCCGCGGGTCCTTTCGCTTCTCTAGACGCGATATTTGCATCTGACCGATCCCAAGAGCCTCGGCCATCTTTGCCTGGCTGATCTTTCGTCCCTTTCGTATCTCACTCAGGGTCATACGGCGCTGGACCTTTGCCAGCAGTTCGCTTCCTCGCGCCGCAATCTTCTTCTGCCGCTCTTTCGGCAAGGCAGCAATCACCTCATTTATTTCGTCCGCCGCAATCATTCCACGCATCGTCGTCGCTCCATTGACCTAGAGATTGTCCAGGTGTTCCTTGTATCTCTTGTCGGCCTTTTCGATCAGCCGCTTGTAAAATCTCTTCTCGCTTACTCCTGCTTTGTCTCCAGCAACAAGTAAGACTGCGCTTCTCTCCGGATCGAAAGCAAAAGCAACGCGCCAAACGCCTCCGTCAGCCCTAAACCGAAGTTCCTTCATATTCGCGTACTTCGAGTCGTTGAGAGTGTCCACTTCGGGTCTTCCCAGCGACGGCCCATATTCCCGCAGAGGAACGAGCGACGCGAGGAGTTCGTCCTGAACCGCCACGGACAGCTCATCGAACTCGGCCTTGAACCTGGGATGGAGATGCGCAACCCATCGCACATGGACAGTATGCCATATAAAGCATAATGCGTGATAGAGCATAGACCGGGTAGGAGGCGTTTTTGGGCTTCACTCGTCAGCTCGCAGCGAACGTGACTCGGTGACAGTTCTTTGCAACACTGTGGCTGACTCACACGCGCCCACAGGGATGGGCGTGGACATGAGCGCCGTATGTTATGCTGCGCGTGTGTCAGCCGCTGGCGCTGTGTCGAATCCGGAAACTCCCCGTCATGCCGCGCTCGTCCGCGTGACGCACTGGATCACCGTCATCGCGTTTTTTGCTTTGCTCCTCAGCGGCGCTGAGATCGTGATCTCTCACCCGCGGTTCTATTGGGGCGAAACCGGCAATGTGCAGACTTCTCCGCTGTTCACGCTGCCGATCCCTTCATCCAGGAATACTGTTCCGACTGGCTACGGCTACGTGCTGCCTGACCAGAATGGCTGGAGCCGGTCTCTCCACTTTCAGGCCGCGTGGGTTGCGGTGCTGACTGGCCTGGTCTACGTAATCTCGATTCTGTGGACCGGCCACTTCATCAGAGACCTGTTTCCGGCGCCCGCCGATAGAACCTGGCGCGCGTTTTGGGAAGTGATCGCGAAGTATCTTCGCCGCGCGCCGCCGGAGGAAGCAGAGGCCCGATCCTACAACGTCGTTCAGCGGACCGCCTATCTGATCGTGATCTTCGTCCTGTTTCCCCTGGTGATCTGGACTGGTCTCGCCATGTCTCCCGCCTTTGATTCCGCGGTTCCCGCGGCTGTCAACGCACTGGGTGGCCGGCAATCCGCGCGCACGCTGCATTTCTTCGTCTCCGGAGCTCTCCTGCTCTTCCTCGTGGTCCACGTTACTATGGTTGTTCTCTCAGGATTCAGGAGCCGCATGCGAGCAATGATCACTGGCCGCGCGATCGTTCCCTCAGAGCGCGCATTTGAGCCTACACTTGAGGGAACAGGGGAGCGCCCATGAGCCCCATTTCACGCCGCAAACTCATCACCTCCGGTCTTGCCGCCACCGCGGGTGTGGCGGGTCTGACCGCGGCCGCCCGCGTAGCCCAGCGTTATGGACTCATCCCGCCGGATCATGGTGGCTTCTACGGTCCCGGCCAGACGCTGACCTACGCCGCCCAACGGATTCTGACGGCGCACTCGTTGGCCCGCGAGTTTCCGCGCAGCATGATTTCAAAATTGCCTTTCGCCAACGAAACTCCACCTCCTAACGATCTCTTCAAGCGCCATCAGGCCAGCGGGTTCTCGGACTGGCGGCTTTCGGTGGATGGCATGGTCGCCCGGCCGGCTTCGCTTTCGCTGCCTGACCTGAAAAGTTTGCCCTTCCGCAGCCAGATCACTGAGGTAGTGTGCGAAGAGGGTTGGTCTTATATCGCCGAGTGGATTGGTACGCCTCTGATCGAGGTCCTGAACGCCGTTGGCGTCTTACCCCAAGCGCGCTATGTCGTCTACGTTTCAATCGACAGCAACTGGTGGGAAAGCATTGATATGGCCGACGCCCTACATCCCCAGACACTGCTGACATGGGGGATGAACGACGGCGATCTTCCCGTATCGTTCGGTGGCCCGCTGCGCTTGCGCGTGCCCCGCCAACTGGGCTACAAAAGCGTTAAGTACGTAACCCATCTGACCGTCACCGACTCGCTCAAGCACTTCGGCAAAGGTCTGGGCTCTGCCGAGCCGGAAGATGGTTATGCCTGGTACGCCGGCATCTGAGACAGCTTCTTCCACCCGACGCGTTCCATACCTGCCAACGCGCTTGGGCGCCCTGCCTGACTCCCCCGTTGCGGGCCTGGTTCTGCTTCTCGGCGTAGAACGCTTAACCAGTGTCGCCCACGCTCTCGTCAAGATCATCGGGAGCTCGGTGGCCACCATCGTCGTAGCGAAGTGGGTGGGGGGATAACAACTAAGCAGCCTAAGGCACACCCGAAAAAGTATTTTCGAGGATCATGGCACTTTCTGTGGCGCGATTCCGCTTTATTAAGTGAAGGCGGTTTGTGAGACGCCCTCCATAAGGAGAAACGCCATGAGCACTTTTTCGATGTTGAAAGTTTCCGCAAGGTTCCTCAGCGCCGTTCTTGCCGTCGCTTCCGTGGCGCCGGCGTTATACGCGCAAGATTCGGGATTCAAAGCCAAAGTGGACGTACCGTTTGCTTTTGAGACCGTGACCGGGCAACACTTTGCCCCGGGTGTCTATACCATTCGCATGGACGGAGCCGAAACCATGCTCATCCAGGGGAAATCGACCTCCGGGTTGGCAATGACGCAGTTGGCCAATGACGGCCAACGGGCGAAAGCAGGCAAGGCCGTGTTCACGAAGTATGGAGATAAATACTTTCTGCGTTCGGTCTGGGTTACGGGCAATACCAGTCATCTTCTCTTCGGCCAATCGAAAGCCGAGAAGCGGGCGCAGGTGGCCGGAATCAAAACACCCAGCGATGTGCAGATAGCTCTGCTGGAACCAGCCCACTGAAGAAACGGGAACAGGCGGGGTTCCAATCAATTCCGTCTGTTCCCCTCCTCGGGTAAGCTGGTTGCCATGAATCCTCTCGTCACCACCTCCTGGCTAGCCGGCCGTCTGCATGATCCAGGTGTCGTCATCCTTGATGCCACGCTTCCCCCGGTCGGTGTCACGCCACCAGTGGACACTCGTGCGCGCTACTTCGCGCAGCATATTCCTGGCGCCATCTTCTTTGATATCGAGGAGCTCTCTGACCGCTCCAGCCCGCTGCCCCATATGTTGCCCACCGCCGATGTTCTTTCCCGCAGCTTGTCCGCGCTGGGCATTGGCGATGAGATGGCCATCGTTATCTACGAACAGGAAGGCGTTTACTCCGGCCCGCGAGCATGGTGGATGCTCAAGACCATCGGAGCCAAAAGTGTTTACTTTCTCGACGGCGGACTCCGCGCCTGGATCGGGGCCGGTCTGCCTACAGACTCCGGGACCGTCCAGCGCGCACCGGCCACCTTCCGCGCCCAACTCGACCAGGATGCGGTGAAAGACTTCTCCCAGATACAAGACATGATCGCGGCGCACGCGCAAATTCTGGACGCCCGCTCAGCCGGGCGCTTCAGTGGCGCATTACCGGAGCCGCGGCCCGGCTTAAGCTCCGGACACATGCCCGGAGCTACAAGCGTTCCCTTCGCCGAACTGGTCGAAGAGGGCCGCCTGAAGGCTGCCGAAGAACTGCGCCGCATTTTCGCCGCAAAGGGTGTGGATATGAAACAGCCCATCACCACCACGTGCGGATCGGGCATCACTGCTGCCGTCATCGCGCTTGGGCTTGAAGTCGCAGGCGCAAAGCAGGTCAGCCTCTATGACGGTTCCTGGGCGGAATACGCCGCTCGTCCGGAAGCGGTGATCGAGAAGACGGCTGAACAAGCACGCAACAGAGTCAATATGTAGTTGAAGCCATATGGCTTATGTGCCATAATAGCGATATGGGGTGGGAAGTTGAGTACACCGATGAGTTCGGCTCGTGGTGGAATAGCCTCTCGGAGGATGAGCAAGACAGTATCAACTTCGGCGTGCGCTTGTTGCAAGAACGTGGCCCGAATCTAAGAAGGCCGTTTGCTGATACTATTTCGGGCTCCAGTTACCCAAACATGAAGGAACTCCGATGTCAGCATGCGGGGAGACCGTACCGGGTATTGTATGCATTTGATCCCAGGCGAACCGGTATCTTGCTGATCGGCGGTGACAAAACTGGCGATCCGAATTGGTACCGAGGAATATGTTCCCCGGGCCGACGCGATCTATGCGCAGCACTTGAGAGAGATTGAAAAGGATCCTATTTGCTAACAGGCGAATGATCCAGAGCGGGTATCCCGCGGAGGAACTATGGCACACAAGTTCAGAGAGTTGCAGATGAAGATTTCAGCCGAACGGCGCGGTCGCGTAGAGGAGCGCGTACATGCGGCAATCAAGGAAATGGCCTTGGATGAGTTACGCGCTGCACGTGAATTTACCCAGGCCGAGCTCTCTCAAGTCTTGAGAGTTGATCAAGGGTCCATTTCTAAGCTTGAGCGGCGTACCGATATGTATATCGGTACCCTTCGCCGCTACATTGAGGCAATGGGGGAAGCCTTCAGATTCGTGCCGTGTTTCCGGATGGAGAAGTGCAAATCAACCAATTTGAGGATGCCAAGTAACTTAGTAACTAACGTGCATCTGTCACCGTCGCTGTTCGCAGGAAGTCGAAGTTGCCGGAGCTGGAGATCTGGATGTTCTGCAGCCGCCTGGTGTGCACCAGCACCGCGTCCAGATACCACAAATTGATCGACGGCAACTCGGCGGCGAGAATCTGCTGCACCTTCACGTAGTCCGCGCGGCGCTGGGCCTGGTCGCTCGACATGGCCCCTTCCTTGATCAGCCCGTCCAATGCTGCATTCACATATCGGCCGCGATTGGCCCCGTGGGGCGGAAACATGTGGCTGTCGTAGGCGTAGCGGAAGATATCCGGATCTTCATTCCCTCCCAGCCAGCGCAGCGTGTACATCTGGAAGGCGCCCTTGCTGATGTCGGAGATAGAAGGTGGCAAACTCGAAGCTCCTCACCTCCAGAGCAATGCCTATGTCGCGCAATTGCTGTTGCAGAATCATCGCCAGCAGCCGGCTGGTCTCGTCCGTAGAGGTCTTCATCGCCAGATGGAAACGAACTCCGTCGTTGCCTCGCTTCCATCCCGCCGGCGTCGAGCAGCGCGTTGGCCTTCGCTGGGTCATAAGGATACTGCTGCACGTCCCCGGTCCATGCCCAGTGTTCCGGCGGCAACAGGCTCTCCGCCAGCCGGGCGCGGTCTCTCCATAGCGAGTGAATGATCAGCGGCCGATTCATGGCGTAGGCGATGGCCTGGCGCACGCGAAGGTCGCGCAGCACGCTGTCCTGGGCATTGAACGTGATGTAATTCAGATTGGTCCCGGGACCGCTCTCCACCTGCAGATTAGGGCGCTTGGCCAGGGCATACACCATGTCCGCCGTCAGGCAGTTGATGCACACATCCGCCGAGCCCTTCTCCAGTTCGAGCGCCCGGGTAATCGCGTCGGGCACCACCGCGAAGCGGATGCGCGCAATCGCAGGACGAGGCTGCCAGGAATTTTCATTTCGCTCGAGAATCACCTCATCATCCTGCAGCTGGCTGACAAAGCGGAAAGGGCCGCTGCCGACAGGATGAAAGGCGAAATCGCGGCCGCTCCCCGCGGGAACAATCCCGATCGCGCCATCGGAAAGGTTCCACAGCAAGGCCGCATCCGGCTGCTTCAAGTGGATGACTACCGTCGCGGCATCAGGCGCGTCGACGTGATCGATATGCGCCAGCGCTCCCGCCTTGGCCGTGATCACGGTGCCGTTGCGCATGGAGTCGAGGGTGTACTTCACATCGGCGGAGGTCAGCGGCTTGTCCGTTATGAAAATGCACATCGGTGCGCAGATGAAAGCGATAGGTAAGCGGATCGGGAGTTTCCCAGCTGGTGGCGAGCCAGGGATCCAGGTTGAAGTGCGCGTTCTTGTGCACCAGGCTGTCGAAGATCAGGCTGGCGATATGTTCCGACTGGGCATCGACGCCGATGCGGGGATCGAGGCTGGTGGGGCTGCTCTCAATCACCATGGTCACCGTTTGCGGCGAGGGCTGCGTGGCCCCGCATCCAGCCAGCAGATAAGATAGAGCCGCCAACGCCAAACAGCGTTCAGACATAGGTGATCTCGCCCAGGATCGCCGGCCGCGCCGCACCAGTCGCCGAAGGAATATTTCCCGGGCGCCGATGCCAGGTCTCATACGCCAGCAAGGCGAAGGCGGCCGCCTCCTTGGCTTCGGCCGGCAGCCCGAGATCGTCGCTGGCTCTGCACCGTGCACCCCAGCGGCTCCAACTGCTCGCGCAGCATCTGCATCAGCGTCAGGTTGCGCGCGCCGCCGCCGGAGACAATAAAATCCACCGGCGTGTGACGCATCTTCTTGAGCAGGAAGCTGGAATAAGCCAGGCCCACGCTCTGCGCGGTAAGCGCGGTGGCCGATGCGATGGTATCTTCGCGGCTGCCGCCGGCTTTGCGGCACGCGTCAAGAAAACGCGCCGCGTAGTCGCCGCCGAATTGCTCCCGGCCGGCGCTCTTGGGCGGGCGCGCGGCAAAAAAAGGCTCGCGCAGCCGCGCGCTCACCACCGGCTTGATCACCGCGCCGCGCGCCGCCGTCTTTCCTCCGCGGTCGAAAGGCTTGTCAAAGAGCTGCTGCATCAGTTGATCGATCACCATGTTTCCCGGGCCAGTATCGAAGGCCACTACCTGCGAGGGCCCAGCGTTGGCGGGCAGCGCCGTCAGGTTGCCAATGCCTCCCAGATTCTGCAGCACGCGGCCCCGCGTCGGGTGGCGAAAGAGCACGTAGTCGAGCAGGGGAACCAGCGGAGCACCCTGGCCGCCGACCACCATGTCGGCGGGACGAAAATTCGAGACCACGGGCACGCCGCTTTGCTCCGCCAGCATCGCCATCTCGCCAATCTGCCAGGTGCAGGCGGCATCGCGTCCCAGATAGCGCGCGGGCGTGGCCTGGTGATAAATGGTTTGACCGTGGCAGCCGATCAGATCCAGTTGGCAGGGATTGCGCTCCAGCGCTACGGTCAGCGCCTCGGAATAGGCCTGGCCCAGCCGCCAATTCAGCCGCGCCAGCTCCGCGGTCGCAATGGCTTCGGCATTCATCGCCGCCAGCACGGCGCGGCGCAGTGCCGGCGGAAAAGGGAAGCCGGCGTGGGCAAGAAGTTTCAATTCAGGGAATGCCGGATCCTCCGGATCGGGAGTAATGCGCGTAAAGGCGACGTCGATGCCATCGGCCGAGGTGCCGCTCATGATGCCGGCTACCGTCATCGCAGTCAGTTCGCTCATGCTGCTTGGTCGCACCTGCTCGGTAAACTGCTCCACCGCACTGCGCATTTTGTTGACCGCAGCCGCGGTGGGCGCCGGGGCAGCGCATCTCGCTTCAGGCACAGGGTATGAAATGACTGCGCCCGGGCAGCCGCGCGGCGAAGCACGCGGGCGAATGCCGGCGAACTCTCGGCCTCGCGCAGCAATGCCTCGTAGGCGGCGAAGACCAGCGCCGGGTCGCGGCAGATCTCCACCACGTGCATGCCCGCCGCAAGCGAACGAACCGCCGCATCGGCCATGCCCATGTAGTTGAGGATGCCGCCCATCTCCATGTCGTCGGAGACGATCAGACCCTGGTAGCCGATCTCGCGCACCAGGATCTCGGTAATCCAGTAGCCGGAGACGGATGCCGGCTCCGGAACCGCAGCGGAATACGATGCATGCGAAACCATCACCATGGGCAGCTGCTTGGCCAGCTGCCGGTAGGGCAGCAGATCTTCTTTCCACAGCAGGTTGAGCGGTTTGGTGATCGAGGGAGTGGCGTGGTGCGAGTCCACCTGGCCGCTGCCCAGCCCGGGGAAATGCTTTCCGCAGCCCAGCACGTCGTGCTGCGCCAGCCCTTCAAGAAAGTGCGTGGCGTAGCGGATGACCTGAGCCGGATCGCCGGAGACGACGCGGGTGGTCATTACGTTCGCAGAGGCAGCCGTTCTCAGGTCGAGCACCGGAGCGAAGGTGGTGTTCAACCCCAGCAGTGCGCCTCCTGACCGATGAGGCTGCCATGCTTCTTGAACAGCGCCGGCTTGTTGGTGGCCGCAACCGCGAAGGGCGATGGCATGGGCGCAATCAAATCGCGCAGCCGGTCGACGCTGCCGCCTTCGACATCGATGCAGCGCAGCATGGGCGACTCCACCGCCTGCTGGGTGGAGTGGAGCAGGGCATGGGTCTGCGCGGCGCTTTCGATATTGCGGCGAAAGAGAATCACTCCGCCGGGCCGCAGCAGCCGCAGCCAGGCTGCTTCCATCGCGCTCAGTTGGGTGCCTTCCAGGCCCACCACCAGCACCTGGCCGGCAGCCTGTCTCAATGTCATGGAGCTCACGAATTCCCCCGGCCGCGAATCTCGTTCTTGAGTTCTTCGAGAAGATTCAGCGCCTGCAGCGGGGTCAGGCTGTTGGTGTCGGTCTGCTCCAGGCGATCGAGAATCCGCTGCGAGAGCGGGGTGAACATGGTCAGTTGCAGCGGCGCATCCGTTTCCTGGGCCACATTCCTCTTTTCCGATTGCTCGTGCTGCAGCAGCACCTGGCGCGCGCGCTCAATGACCGAGAGGGGCAGGCCGGCCAGCCGCGCCACCTCGATGCCGTAGCTCTTGCTCGCCGCGCCGGGCTCGATGGCGTGCAAAAAGACAATGCCCTTGGGCGTCTCTTTGACCGCGACGCGCAGGTTCTTCAATCCCGGCAACTGCTCGGCCAGCAGGGTGAGCTCATGGTAGTGGGTGGCGAAGAGCGTCCTGGCGCCCACCTGCGCGTGCAGATATTCGAGCGTGGCCCAGGCCAGCGAGAGCCCATCGAAGGTAGCGGTTCCGCGGCCCATCTCGTCCAGCAGGATGAGCGATTGCGGCGTGGCGGTGTTGAGGATGGTGGCGGTCTCGGTCATTTCCACCATAAAGGTGGAGCGCCCGCGGGCCACGTTGTCGCTGGCGCCGATGCGGGTGTAGATCCGGTCCACGATGCCCAGCCGCATGCTCTTGGCGGGAACGAAACAGCCCATCTGCGCCATGATGACCAGCAGCGCCGCCTGGCGCAGATAGGTGGACTTGCCGCCCATGTTCGGCCCGGTGATCAGCAGCAGGCTGGGACCGCCGGTCTCGACATACAGATCGTTGGCGACGAATTTTGTTTGTCCCGGCCGCTTCCAGCAGGCACTCCACCACCGGATGGCGGGCGCCTACGGTTTCCAGCACCGCGGACTGCGCCAATCTGCGGACGCACGTAGCTGCGCAGCGCGGCCAGATGGGCAAAGTTGGCCAGCAGGTCCACCTCGGCGATCACTCCGCTGGTGACGCGAATGCGGCCGGCGGACTGCAGGATGGTCTGGCGCAGCTCGGCGAAGATGCGCTTTTCAATCTCGATCGACCGCTCATGCGCGGTGAGCACGCTGATCTCATACTGCTTCAGCTCCGGGGTGGTGAAGCGCTCCGCGTTGGCCAGGGTCTGCTTGCGTTCGTAGTCCGCGGGCACCGACGCCAGGTTGGCGCGCGTCACCTCGATGGAATAGCCGAAGACATTGTTAAAGCGAACCTTTAAGGAATGGATGCCGGTGCGCTTGCGCTCCCGCTCCTCGATGGTGGTGATGGATTGGCGGGCATTGGCGCCCAGCGAGCGCAGCTCGTCCAGCTCCGCATCGACGCCGGCCGCGATGGCGCCGCCGTCGGCCAGGTTCACGGGAGGATCGGGCAAGAGCGTCCGCTCCAGGCGCTCGCGCAGGTCCTGCAGCAGATCGAGCCGCGCTGCGCACGCCTGCCAGCGCGGGGCTTTGAGCCGCTCCAAGCCGGCATGTAGTTCGGGGAGGCGGGCGAGCGAGGCTCCCAGGCTGGCCGCATCCCGGGGCCCGGCGCTATCGAGCGAGATGCGGGAGAGCATGCGCTCCATATCCTGGATCGCGCCCAGCGTCTTGCGCAATTGCTCGCGGTCGATCAGGCTGCTCTCTGCCACCGCGACTGCTTCCAGGCGCGACTCGATCTCTGCCCGGTCGATCAGGGGGCGCACCAGCGAGGCCCGCAAGCAGCCGTTTGCCCATCGGGGTCATGCAGCAGTCGAGGTTGGCGAAGAGCGTGGCCTCATTGGTCGCGCCGGCCCAGAGGGGTTCAATCAACTCCAGGTTGCGCACGGTGACGGCATCCAGCTGCAGGTTCTCGGCCCGCTCGTAGTACCGGATGTTGTTAATGTGCTGCAACTCGATCTGCTGGGTCGCTGCGCGCGTAATGCACCACCGCGCCGGCGGCGATCGCGGCCGACCGGCGCGCCGGCCAAGCCGAAGCCTTCGAGCGAGTTCGCTCCCAGCTGCCTTTCCAGGAGAGGAATGGCGTAGTCCGCGGTGTAGACCCACTCATCCAGGCGCGTCTTGGTGCCGATCTTGTCGATCTCCGCTTCCATTTGCGGATCGAGCGGCGGCAATCCGGCCGAAAGCAGGACTTCGCTGGGCTGGGCCTTGATCAGCTCATCGATGCAGAAGCCCACGCTCCCGGGCCCGGTGAACTCCGTGGTGCGGAAGTCGCCGGTAGAAAGATCGAGCAGGGCCAGGGCCGCCACCGGACCCGCGAGGTGCAGCGCCGCCAGGTAGTTATTCCGCTCCGAGGCCAGGGCCGGATCGATGGCGGTGCCGGGGGTGAGCACCCGCGTCACCTCGCGGCGGACGATTTTCTTGGTGAGCTTGGGATCCTCCATCTGCTCGCAGATGGCGACCCGGTAACCCTTGCGCAGCAGCCGGGAGAGGTAGTTGTCGGCGGCGTGGTAGGGCACTCCGCACATGGGCACGGAGCGCTCTCTATCCCGTGCGGTCAGGGTGATTTGCAGCTCCCGGGCGGCGACCTGCGCGTCTTCAAAAAACAGCTCGTAGAAGTCGCCCATGCGGAAAAACAGCAGGGCATCGGGATTTTGGCGCTTGGCGGCCGCGTACTGGCGCATGAGGGGCGTGGTGGCCGCTCTGGCGTCGGTCGCGGAGCTGGAGGAAGAGTAGACACGGAAAACGCCAGCATATCGTGAATGACGTGCTGGCGTTCAAAGATAAGGCGGGGAGGGCCTACTTCAGGCGACGATACGGGGTTCCTGGTTCACGTGGGCGTCGGAGCCGTGCTGCTTCACCATCTTGTTGTAGATGCCCAGCAAGAGGAAAGGGGCAGCCCACTGGCCGATGAACAGGGCATGGTGGTCCTTGCCTGTGGTCTTCAGGATGAGGGAACCCACGATCGAGGTAAGGGCTGCGCCCAGAAAAAAGCTTGTGGGCAGCTTGGCGGAGTAGCTCTCCATCAGGGCGGTGGTTTGATCTTCCGGTATTTCTCCGGCGCGTACGCGATAATCCATTGTTAAATCTCCTGTCTCAGGGACGGTGAAGCATATGCGGGTTAGGTGGGGGACTCTGGCCGCCGCAAAAAGCGGATCAAAATACCTCTATCGGCTGGGAGGATAAGGCCTGCTAAAAGGATGCACGCTTCGGGACTCGATTGCCGGTGAAATTCCCGAAGTTGAGCAGGGTCAAATTTCCTAGGCGATTTTTGCGTGAGGGAGCTGGGAAATGGAGACGAACTCAGTCCTGCACGGTCTAGCCGTGGTTCCCTAACCGACGGGTGCCCCATATCTCGCTCGTTTTTCGCGAGATGTGGGATACCGTGTCTTTCCCTCAGACTCTCGATTTGGCCAATAACGCCTAGCGGTCAACCTCGGCGGATCCCATATCTCGCGAAAACGAGCGAGAATGGGGCACCCGTCATTGGCTAGGGAACCAGAACCCAACCCCTGCGGGGTGAGCGACGGTTATACTTGAAGGTTGCGGGAATCGGCATGTTTCTATTGTGGTTAAGAGTTGCTGCGGTGCTTTACGCCGTTGCGAGCATTTCTGCACTGCCGGCGGTGCTTTATGACAAGCCCGGGTGGAAGAAGCTCTGCGTCCCCGCGGCCGTCGGCGGCTTTTTCTTCCATTTTGTTTCGCTGATCGAGATGCTTGCCGCCTCCCACCACTCCCTGCCGGTGGGGATGCACGAGGTGCAGTCGCTGCTGGCGCTGCTGATTTGCGCCGCTTTTCTGCTGGTCGCCGTGCTCTACCGAACGGTCTCTTTCGGCATCTTCGCCCTGCCCCTGTCGCTGCTGCTGGTTCTGGGGCCGGCGATGGGTCCCGACCACTGGACCTTTCAATCTCCCGATGATCCGCAGCGGATGGCTTTCGCTGCACATCGTCGCCCTGCTGGCCGCCTATGCGGCGCTCATCTTCAGCCTGATTGCCAACTTCCTCTACCTGGTGCAGGAGCGCCGCCTGAAGAGCAAGAGCAATGTCGGCTTCCTGGCCTGGCTGCCTCCGCTCGAGACCATGGAGCGCATCGCCTCCGGCATGCTGCTGATCGGGTTCCCCTTCATGACCCTCGGCTTGTTGGCCGGATCGTTGATTGCCCAGGAAAGCGTGGGCCCGGTCTATTTTAGAGATCCAAAAGTCCTGCTCTCTTTTGCCATGTGGGCACTCTATCTAGTGATGCTCTTTGTGCGCCGCCAGGTCGGCCTGCGCGGGAAGCGGGCTGTCTACCTCTCCAGCCTCGTCTTTCTGGTCGTGATCAGCGTCTGGGCGGCCAACCAGCTCAGCTCCGTACATAGGTTCACCGCCCCATGAATATTGTCCTGTTGGGGTTGAACCATAAGACCGCGCCCATCGAGTTGCGCGAGCGGCTGGCCGTTGGGCCGCAGCAGCTGGAGGAGGCGACCCGCTCGCTGGTGCAGTCGCCCGGGGTGCTGGAGGGCATGATTCTCTCCACCTGCAACCGGGTGGAGCTGCTCACCAGCCAGGAGCCGGACGCGCCCCATCTGATGGACTTTGTCGGCAGCTATTTCCGCATCGACCCCGAGTTGCTGGCGCCGCACATTTACGAGTACCGGCAGGAGAACGCGGTGCGCCATCTCTTCCGCGTGGCCTGCAGTCTCGACTCCATGGTCATTGGCGAGCCGCAGATCCTGGGCCAGGTCAAGAGCAGTTACCTGGCGGCGCGCGCAGCGGGAGCGATCCGCGGACACCTGGACAAGGTGTTGCAGCGCGCCTTTGTGGTCGCCAAGCGGGTGCGCACGGAGACCCAGATCGGCAACTCATCGGTATCCATTGCTTCGGTTGCGGTGGAGCTGGCGCGGAAAATATTTGGCTCGCTCGAAGACAAGAAGGTCCTGATCGTCGGCGCGGGCAAAATGAGCGAGCAGGCGGCTCGCCATCTGATGAACCAGGGCGCCGGAGCCGTCCTGGTAGCCAACCGCACCCACGAGCGCGCCGAGCAGCTGGCTCAACGCTTCGGGGGCAGGGCCATCCGCTTTGACGACATCTATGCGAGCGCAGACCAGGCCGACATCATCATCACCTCCACCGGCTCCGCGCGGCCGGTCTTTCGCCGCGAGCACGCGCAGCACTTTCTGCAGCAGCGGCGGGGGCGGCCCATGTTCTTTATCGACATCGCGGTGCCGCGCGACGTCGATCCTGAAGTCAACAAGCTGGACGGAATCTTTCTCTACGACATTGACGACCTGCAGTCGGTAGCCGGGTCACACCTCAAAGAGCGTGGCAAAGAGGCGGAGGTGGCGGAGGCGATGATCCTGGCCGAGGTAACCAAGTATCAGCGCCGGCTGCACGCGCTGAATGTGGCGCCGGAGATTGTGCAGCTGCAGCAATCCGCGGAGCAGATCCGTCAAGCGGAGCTGCGCCGCGTGGCGAGCCGCCTGCAGACTCTCTCGCCCGAGCAGCAGGCCGCCGTGGAGGCACTGACACGAGGGCTGGTCAACAAATTTCTCCATCAGCCGGTGCAGGCCATCAAGGCTGCGGCTACCGAGGGAAATGCGGCGGCGGTGGATGCCATCCGCGAAGCCTTCGGGGTAAGCGGGCCGGGGCAGCGCGCGGCCGAGGAAGATTTCTTCGACGACTTGCCCGAACTTGAAGACCAGGAACGCAAGAGTTGATCCGCATCGGCTCCCGGGGATCGCAGCTGGCGCTGTGGCAGGCCAATCACATCGCAGACGCGCTACGCGCTCTGGGGCATGACGTTTCCATCGACATCATCCGCACCACCGGCGATCGCATGCAGAACATCGCCTTCGCCTCGGTGGGCGCCAAGGGCATGTTCACGCGGGAGATTGAAGATGCTCTGCTGGCGGAGACGATCGACCTGGCGGTGCATAGCCTGAAGGATCTGCCCACGGAGTTAGGCGAGCGCGTTCACCCTGGCGGCGATTCCCCAGCGGGCGGACCCCCGCGACGTATTGGTCTCGGAGCGCTACAGCGGATTCGATGCGCTGCCGGCGGGAGCGGTGGTGGGCACCAGCAGCCTGCGCCGCCAGGCCCAGTTACGCGCGCGTCGGCCTGATCTCGAGTACGTTGAGTTTCGCGGCAACGTTGACACCCGGCTGGCCAAGCTCGCGCAGGGCAAGGCCGATGCGATCATCCTGGCTGCGGCCGGGCTCGAACGCTTGCAGAAGACCGCCGCCATCCGTGAACGATTTGCGCCCGAGGTGCTATGCCCCGCGCCGGGCCAGGGAGCGCTGGCCATCGAGTGCAGGGCAGGAGATGGGGCCATGCACGCGGTCTTGCAGCCGCTTGAAGACCGCGACACACGTATGGCTATCACTGCCGAACGCAGATGCCTGGCTGCTCTGGGCGGTGGGTGCCTGGTGCCCATCGGCGCCTATTGTCACCGTGACGGAGATGAATTGTGGTTGCGCGCCGTGGTCGCTTCGACCGACGGCCGGCAGATGATCTGCGCCGAGAGGCGACACAGCGATCCGGAAATACTGGGCGAGCAGCTGGCACAGCAATTGCTGGAGCAGGGAGCCGGCGCCATTCTCGGCCTGGAGGAGAGGCGGGCGTGAGCACTGCTCATCCGCTGGCCGGCAAGCGCATCCTCATCACGCGCGCCCGTCATCAGGCAGGAAAGCTGGCGGATGCGCTGGAGGATTTGGGCGCCGAGGTGCTGCGCCTGCCCACCATCGAGATGATTCCGCCTGAAACCTACGCTCACCTGGACGCGGTGCTCGAAGTGATCAGCGGCTTCGATTGGCTGATCGTGACCAGCGCCAACGGAGCCGCGGCCCTGGCCGAGCGCATACAATTTCTGAGGATTCCCGCCGAGCGGTTGAAACATTTGCAAGTGGCCGCGATTGGTCCAGCGACTGCCGCGGCCGTTGGCCGGATCGGCATGAAGGTCTCCGCCATGCCGGACGAGTATGTGGCGGAGGCAGTGGTCGCCATGCTCAAGAAGAGGGTTGCGGGGCGCCGTGTCTTGCTGGCGCGCGCGGCGGTGGCCCGCGACGTCATCCCCGAACGGCTGCGCCAGTGCGGGGCGGATATCCATGTGGTCGAGGCCTACCGCACCGTGATCCCCGGTGATTCGATCGAGCGGGTTCGCGAGCTGTTTGCAGAAGGGAAACCGCTGCCGGATGCGGTGACCTTTACCAGCTCGTCGACGGTGAACAACTTTTTTGCGCTGCTCGCCGCGGCCAAGATGGAGAAACCCCCAGGTCTACGTGCCGTCTCGATCGGCCCAGTCACGACGCGCACTCTATCTCAGCATAAGTGGGAGCCAGCCCGTGAAGCCTCCCCATACGATATTCCCGGTGTCGTAGAGGCATGTGTAAAGCTGCTGGCGCAGTGATAACACACTTCCGCCCCGCGGCGGTGGGGAACACCACTAGCCTGAATTTCTCCCAGATTTTGCGACAACTGATCATTGCCAATGGCGAGATCTCTACTCGTAACCGGCAGGCTATGACGCAGCGCGTACTTGCTACGTGGACCATGTGACCGGCAGAATGTTGCAAGGATGAATGCGCTACGCTTCGCTGCTGTTCTCGGAGGAATCCTCGTCACCACAACACTCCACGCGGCAGATCCCGTGCCCTCCCCGGACCTGCTGGTATATGGTGGAACGGCGTCAGGGGTTATGACCGCGTACTCTGCGGCCCGCGAGGGACTGCGGGTCGTGCTGCTGGAGCCCGGCGTGCACTTGGGGGGCATGGTCACCGGCGGTCTCTCGGCCACGGACCTGGGACACTACACCATCATTGGCGGCTACGCCCGCGACTTCTACATGAAGGCTGCGGCTCACTATGGCGTGCTCGATCTGGACCGCCCGGCGAACTGGCTCTCTGAACCGCATGTGGATGAAGAGATTTTTCGCGCCATGCTGAAAGATGCCGGCGTAGACGTTCGCTTCCACGAACGGGTGCGCGAGCGGGCCGGCGTGAAGCTCCAGGGCAGGCGTCTGCTTTCCGTTACCACCTCGGACGGAACCCACTGGCCGGCGAAGATATTTGCCGACTGCAGCTACGAGGGTGACTTGATGGCGCAGGCCAAGGTGAGCTACACCTGGGGCAGGGAAGCGGCGTCTGAGTACGGCGAAGACCTTGCCGGAGTGCGCGACAACACACCCAAGCATCAGTTTCTGTGGCCGCTTTCGGCCTACGATGAGCATCACCATCTGCTTCCGGAGATTGACCCTGGCCCTCTGGCCGCGCCCGGTTCTGGTGACAAAAAAGTTCAGGCTTATAACTTCCGTCTTATTCTTACCGACGACCCCGCCAACAGGCTTCCTTTTCCCCGCCCGGAGGGATACGACCGCGAACGCTTTGCATTGCTCGAACGTTACCTGAGTGAATTTGAGCAACACATGGGCAGCGCGCCTGGGTTCCGCGACGTTACCAATCCGGTGATGATTCCTAACCACAAGGCGGACTTCAACAATAACGGTCCCGTCTCCACGGACTACATCGGGCACAGCTGGAAGTATCCGGAAGACAGCTACGCGGATAAAGCAGCGCTGTGGCAGGATCACTTGCTATACACGAAATCCTTCTTCTATTTTCTTTCCCAGGACGCCACGGTGCCGGCAAGTCTGCGCGCGGAGGTGAACCAATGGGGCTTGCCTAAGGATGAGTTTGCCGACACGGACCACTGGCCGAATCAGCTCTACATTCGTGAAGGCCGCCGCATGGTGGGAGAATACGTGATGCGCCAGTCGGACTTACAGACCGAGCGCACCAAGACCGACTCCATTGGAATGGGATCGTACAACAGCGACTCGCACAACATTCAACGGGTCGCCATGCCGGATGGCAGCAGTGAAGAACGAAGGAGATGTCCAGGTTCCCGTCGAGCCCTACGAGATCGCCTATCGCAGTATTACGCCCAAGCGTTCAGAAGCGGAGAACCTGCTGGTGCCGGTCTGCCTCTCGGCTAGCCACGCGGCGTACTCCTCGGTGCGCATGGAGCCGCAGTACATGATCATCGGACAGGCTGCGGGCGTGGCTGCGGCACTCGCTATGCGCAGTCACACGCCGGTGCAGGATGTCGCCATCCCTGACCTGCAGCAGAAGCTGCGGGAGCACGGCGCGATACTTCACCTGAGTGAGGAGTTCTCTGCGGCGGCAAAGCACTGATTTGTTTCCTGTTGACTCCACATCGAGCACATAAGTACACTCCTTGGCGCGATGCAGATCCCGGGGGCATCCTCATGAAATCGTGGATCTTCGCTCTCATCCTCGCTCTGCCCTTTTCCCTGCAAGCCCAGAGTTGGAGGCTTTATGTCGATAACAGCAACGGCGAAGATGTTTCGGTCATCGACTTGCACTCGTTGAAGGTTGTCGACGATATAAGCATCGGTGCTTCCCTCATTCACGGCCTGGCCTTAACGTCCGACGGCAATCTGCTTTTCGTCACCGTTGAGTCGGACCATACTCTGCGCTTGGTCGATACCCGAACCAAGCAGATGATGGCCACCATCAAGCTCAGCGGACGGCCCAACGAGTGCGCAGTGACGCCGGATGGCCGGTACGTAGCTGTGCCCATTCGCGACGGAGATAGCGTCGACATTGTGGATGTGAGGGAGAGGAAGGTAGTCAAGACGTTGCCCATCAAGGAGCCGCACAATGCGGTCAGCACGGACAGCAATCGCTACCTGTTTGTGAGCTCCATGGGATCGAACGCGGTCAACGTCATTGATCTTAAGACCATGTCCTTCTCCGCAGTGATCCCCGCGGGTGGAAGGCCAAGGCCGTATGTGATTTCGTCCGATGGAAAGACGATGTATGTGGCCGTTTCTTATCTGCACGGATTCGACATAGTCAATGTCGCGGATAAGAAGGTTTTGCAGCGGGTGGAGATGCCGGCCCAACACACCGGACCCCCTCGCCCCCGTAAATTCGAAACCCCGGATACGTTGACGCATGGGCTCGCACTTACTCCTGACGGTAAGGAACTATGGGTTACCAGTTTGCTGGACGACTGTGTTTACATTTATGACCTGAAGGCGGGAAAGTTTACCGGCCGCCTGGATACAGGAGACGGTCCTAACTGGATCGTGTTTTCTCCCGATGGAAAATATGGCTGCGTCAGCAACACAGACAGCGACGACGTCTCCATCTTCGACGTGCGGGAACGCCGCGCGCTCGCCCGGATTAAGGTGGGAAAAGTACCGAAACGGCTCGTGATCGGAAGCGAGCCCGGGGCGCAAAAAGCGGGATCCGCGAAGATATGAGCTATCTCTCAGCTCTCCCGCTCCAGAATTTGATCGACGACTGACTCATCGCTGCCCAGCAGCGCGCGCTGCTCAAGCAGGGGCACACTCAGCGGACGGCTTTGCTGCAGATCGTCAAAGAAATCTGCTTCGATGGTCGCCGCCAGCTGACGATCCAGAACCGCGAGGTTTACTTCATCGTTCAGGGCAAAGGAGCGATGGTCAAAGTTGGTCGATCCCACCACGCTCCATAGGCTATCCACGGTCATCAATTTGGCATGGATCATGGAAGGTCCATATTCGTAGATTTCCGCGCCGGCTTCGAGTAGGTTGCGCACGCTATGGTGGCTCATCCTGCGGATGATCGGATGATCGATGTGCGGGCCGGCGGTCAAAATCTGCACCGTGACGCCGCGCTTTCGAATGGCCTCGATCAATGCCTGGCGCGCGCTTCTATCGGGCAGGAAGTAGGGCGTGGTAATGCGTATGGTATCGCGTGCGCTGTTGATCAGCGCTTGAAAGAGAATGCGTGCCGAAGTGCCGCCGCCGCGGGGGGTGCTGGTGACCACAAAGCTCAGGGCGCCGTCGGGCGTGGCGCGGAATGCGAATTGCTTTGCGCCGGAAAGAATTTCTCCGGACGCTTCAAGCCAATTTTCGCAGAAGGCGGAGATCAGGCCCGCCACCGCTTCGCCTTCTACACAAAACACGGTATCGCGCCATGCGGGGACGGAGGTTGCGTGCAACCAATGATCGGCAACGCCCGCGCCGCCGATAAAACCTGTTTCCCCGTCCACGATCAATAGCTTGCGATGGGTACGGTTGTTGGCGTTGGGCCAGGTGTTCCAGCGAAGCGGATGGTACCAGCGCATCTGGCCGCCCGCCGCGCGCAAAGGGTCGAAGTAGGAGTTGGGGGTACCGAAGCTGCCCAGCGCGTCGACAATAACCCGCACCTCAACCCCGGCCGCGGCCCGTTCCGTCAGCGAAGCCAGCATCTCGTCGCCAACCTGTCCTGGTTCGAATTGGTAGTACTCGAGGTTGATGGCTTGTTTCGCGCGGCGGATGGCTTCGAGTTGTGCGGGGTAAAATTCGACACCGTTCCTGAGCCGCGAGATGCGCGAATGGCGCAGGGTGCCATCGGTCACCAGGCTGAGAAACTGAATGAATTCGTGGGAGTCGAGCGCCGCCGGGTTCTCGTCCGGCATGGAATAGGGGATCGCAGGGCCGAAGAAATTCAGCAGGAAGCGAGCCCCAAAGAAGAAGGTCGCGCCAACACCGATGGCGGCGAGCGCGCGGGTTGTCCGGTGTGGCTTGCCGTCAGCAACCTGGTCAGTCATGCAGTGCAAGGATACAGGCAGCGTGGGCAAAGAGCCGCAATAGCCGGGATACGATCTACGCTCCCGCGATCTGCGTGGCCAGGCTCAACCGGGCGGCGTTGGCCGGAGCGGACTGGGCCAAGCGCGTAACCCGAAAGACGGTAATATCGTCCTGCTGCCCGAAGTTGCAGGCCTCTTCTACGATCTGCTCGATGGTCCGATCGGAGCCCACCAGCGCATCCACACGGTCAAAGCCGTACAACTCACCCGCCGCATTGCGCGCCTCGAGAATGCCATCCGTATAGAAGGTGAGCGTCTCTCCCTCGTGCAGCAGGAAGACCAGTTCGTCATAGGCCGCGTCCGCTGTCAGGCCAAGCGGTAACGATCCGTTGACAGGCAATTCTTTCCCATCTCGATACGGAGCCAGGTGCCCCGCATTGGCCAGGGTTGTGGCGCCGCTGGGGTCGATGCGGGCGATCACACAGGTAGCGAAGCCGCCGTCGGTGCGCCCCAGCAGCCGGCGGTTCAGACCCATCAGAATGGCCGCTGGGCTCTGCGTGTAGTCGGCCATGGTGCGCAGGGCGCCCACGATCAGAGATACCGTCATCGCCGCCTTCAGCCCTTTACCACTCACGTCGCCCAAGGCGATCAACGCACCGCCGTCTGTGGTGGCCATGACCTGGAAGAAGTCACCGCCTACCTCTTCCGCCGGACGGTAGACGCTGGCAATCGACAAACCCGGAATCGCCGGCGTCTCCTCAGGCACGAGAATTTGCTGCACTTCGCGAGCCGACTTTACTTCCAGTTCGATGCGCGCCTGCCGTTCGCGTTCCAGAAACTGCTCGCGTGCGATGGTAAATATCAGGGCCAGGAACAAGAGCGTGCTGAGGACAAATCCTGTGCCGAAGAAATAGCCGCCGGCATGAATTCCCAGGCTCAGAAGGCGATTTGCCAGCGTCCAATGGGTGAAGCGCACTCCCTGCACTACCAGGCCGAGAATGCAGGTAAAGAGGCCGTTGGCGCAAGCAGCGATGATCAAAGGCCAGAGCGAAAGCCGGTTTCGGCGGATGAGCCCGAAACCGATAATGACGAAGACATATAAAGGAGTCGTGCAATAGACGGCGGTCGTGATGCCATCGATCCAGGGTAGGAGCGCCCCGCCCCTATCCCAGAAAAAGATGGTGGTTATGTCAGCGATCTGGGCGGTTAAGTAAATGGCAATGATCCAAGCGGTCGCCCGCCTCCACCGCCGCTCCTGCGTCATGCCAAAGAGCGCCAGCAGGATCAGCCACATGGAAATATCAGCAGCACTCGATAGCAATTGCGTGAGCAACTGATTGGTACGAAACGTGAGCCCAAAACGAAAGAACGATAGTTCTCGAAATCCGACCAGGCCCTCGGAGACCAGGTACACGGCCAGCCAAAGATATAAATCTTGTTTACGATCGCGAAGGTACAACAGAAAACTCAACAACCCGATGACCAGAGTGACCGCTGACATCAGCAGGTCGGGTAGCCTTCGTTCATCGCTTGCATAGGCAACTGACTGTGCTTGGGCCGCCAGTACGGAGGCATCTCCCAACAGTGGCGGTTCTGACAGGCCGCCGACCTCCACCGGATCGACCGACGAAAGCGGGGCCTTCCACACCCGCAACGCCAACAACCCGCTACTGTCCGGTAAGGGATAGATGGCGCCATGGCCGGTTTGCCACCAATTCGCATGCGGAGGCAACATGCCGTACGTCCCCAGCTTCTGGCCATTCCAGTAAACTTCGTACGCGTCCTGGATGGGAGGAATCAACACCGCTAGTTTGTCGGTCCCAGCGGAGTTCGCATGATCGATCTCGATCCGCCGCCGGTACCACGCGAAGCCGGTGTAGCTGGGATGGCTTTGCGCGCCCCAGGGCGCATCGACATGGATCTGCTCCCAGCCCGAATCGTCCATCGCCGGATCGGCCCACGCCTGATCGTCACCAAGGTGAAACTGCCAGTTCCCTTGCAGAGGAACCGAACCCGTGCCCGGATTGTTTACCTTGAGTGGTTCAGCTATTCCGTAGCTAGCCAGGGAAAGAGCCATCAGAACCAGGCCCAGGATGGCTATTTTCTCTGCTCGTTTGCCCATCTTCGCTAACCCTCTCATCGACCGCGGCCCGGCGGCACACTTACGCACGAAATCTCTCTGCGCTGCGAGCCTTTGCTTTTGCTGCCTCTTCTTCCCGGCTTTTAGGCGCCGCATTGGTTTCCAGCGCATAGAGAAGCCGGGTGGAGATGGCCGCCACGTCCTCCACCGCCGCCAGGAATGCCGCTTCGTTAGCCTTGGATGGTTTATTGAAGCCGCTTATCTTTCTCACGTACTGAAGGGAGGCGGCGCGAACCTCTTCGGCCGTCACGGGAGGATCGAAGTTGAATAGCATTTTGATATTTCGGCACATACCCTGGGACCTCGTTACTGGGAACTCACACCGAGACGCATGGTGTCGCGCAGTGGTGGAGAGCGTACGACTGCCTTCGCTCCGCTCCAATATACCCGCTCGGCAGCGCTTTCGCTTCCGCTTATGCCGTTTAGAATGAAGCCGAGCCCACTTGGCCGGAAGCGCAATGTGGGATGGGTGATTGATGGAGCCAAGTAAATTACTGCTGCACGCCCAGCGCCTTCAGGCCATTGCGCAAGCTGGGTTAGCCTACGCTACCAATGCGCACGATCTGGAGCGTTATGAAGAGGTCCGTGGAATCAGTGTCGACCTTCTGAAAGAACTGACTGACGAGCCGCACGAGAAGATCATTCGCACCTTCGCCTCCGAGTCCGGATACCAGACGCCAAAGGTGGATGTCCGGGCGGTCTTGTTTCGCGGAGAGCAGGAGATGCTGCTGGTCAAGGAAAAGAACGACCAGGGAAGATGGACGCTGCCTGGCGGATGGGCCGATGTTGGCTATTCGCCGTTTGAAGTGGCCATGAAGGAGGCAGAAGAGGAGACCGGCTTGCGGGTTCGGGCGGTGCGCTTGCTGGCGCTTTATGACAAGCGGAAACACCCCCACCCGCCTCAGCCCTGGTACGTTTACAAAGCTTTTGTGCGATGCGAAATCGAGGGTGGGGAGCTGGCTCAAGAAACCGCGGAGACCCTGGGCGCGGGATGGTTCCGGGCAGAGCAGTTGTCGTCCCTTGCGTTGTCGACCGATCGAGTGACAGAGTCACAGCTGGTCACTCTTTTCAAATTTGCCAGCAACCCGAATCTGCCGGCTCTATGCGACTAAGAGCCGCCGCAAGTACCTCTCGCCCCCTCGCTAAGGACGGGTGCCCCATATCTCGCTCGTTTTTCGCGAGATGTGGGATTCCACCGCTCTTTCCCTCTGACTCTCGATTCGTCCGAGGCACTTGGCGGTCGACATTGGTGGAATCCCACATCTCGCGAAAAACGAGCGAGATATGGGGCACCCGTCCTTCGTGGGCGAGCTAGAGGTGGGCCACCCTGCGAGACGGTGGCCGTTCGTGGACACCGATTTTCAATCGCGGACAGAACTTGCCTCAGGGATATTTCGTACCAACCATAAGCGTTGTCAGGGTAACCAGTTAGATCGCTTACGGTTTGGCTCATGGGGTGCATGTCTTGATTGCCGGAGGTTCTATGCAAACGCTTCTGGATGACCTGCGTTATGCGGTACGGCAGTTGCGCAATTCGCCAGGCTTTACCGTCACTGCCGTCCTGACGCTGGCGCTGGGCATCGGGGCGACGACCGCGATTTTCACCCTGGTTTATGACGTGTTGTTAAAGCCGTTGCCCTATAGCCGTCCGGAGCAGCTCGTGGTGATGGAAGAGCAGGTGGCGGAGTTCCGCGACATTTATCCAACCCTGCCCATGAACGCAAACCATCTGACCTTCTGGCAACAGCACAGCCAGAGCTTTCAATCGATGGCGGTGATGGAAGAAGGTTCAATGCCGCTGGGGTTGGGCGGGCATCCGCTGGAGACAGGCGTGTTGAGCGCAACGCCTGGCATTTTTTCTGTACTTGATTCCACGCCGCAGCTTGGCCGGGCATTCTCGGCGCAAGAGGGCCAGCCCGGCCACGAGCATGTAGTGGTCCTGATGGATAACCTTTGGCGGCACCAGTTTCAAAGCGATCCAGGGATCCTGGGCAAGACCATCACCCTCAACGGATTCCCTTACACCGTGATTGGCGTGATGCCGCCGTCATTCCATCTGCCTCACGTACAGAGCTTCGGCAGCAAGGGTGTGAATCCATCGCAGCTGGTCGAAGCCCTTGTGCCCATGGCCTTTTCGAAGGACCAACTGCAGGAAGCTATGGGCGATTTCAATTATTTCGGATTGGCTCGGCTTAAGCCGGGAGTATCCGTGGCCCAGGCGAATGCAGAAATCAACGCCCTGCAACATACCATCATGGGTAGCCTGGCAGCGGACGAGAAAGCTACTCTTTCCGCGACCCTAACGCCGTTCCAGCAGTCATTGGTGGGTAACAATCAAAAGCCGCTTCTGATTCTGCTGGCAGCGGTAGGGGGCCTGTTGCTGGTTGGTTGCGTAAACATCACTAATCTCCAACTGGCAAGAGCGGTTGGCAAGCGGCAGCAAATGGCGGTGGCTGCGGCTTTGGGTGCGAACCACTCCAGGATGCTGCGCCTGGCAATGCGGGAGACGACGGTGCTGGCAACGCTCGGCGGCGCGCTGGGCATTCTGCTGGCCACCATGATTTTGCCCGTCATGCAGCGCTATCTTCCACCGGCGCTGGATTTTCGCGGGCCACTGCATCTGGATTGGGCCGGCACTGGTTGCGCCCTTCTGCTGGCAATGCTGGCGACCCTGGTGGCGGGCGCAGCACCGGCATGGATGATCGCGAGCACCTCACCCCAGGAGGTACTGCACAGCGTGTCCCGGCTGGCCAGCGAGTCGCTTGGCAGTAAGCGGGTACGGAGAATGCTGGTGGCCGTCGAAGTTGCCGTAAGCGTGGCCCTGGTGTTAATGACCGGACTGCTGACCACCAGCCTGCTTCGACTGTTGCAGGTCGACCGGGGCTTTGAGGCCGCTCGCGTGGCGACCGCCATGATCGATCTGCCAAGCAAGTCTTACGAGGACTCGAAAGTTCGGGATGTCTTTTATAAACAGGTGCTCGATCGGTTGTCTCAGATTCCGGGTGTGGAGCACGCAGCGGCGGTCAGTATGTTGCCTCTGTCTGGGGATCGATGGATCGATTCGATCCGCGTTCCGGGCGATGCGCGACCTCCCATGCAGATGCCTACCGAGCACTTTCGCTGGGTTACGCCAGGATATTTTGAAACCATTCGCCTGCCTCTGATTGCCGGGCGCCTACTGAACGCGAGTGATGAAGGCAAACATTACGCCATCATTTCGGAACTTACTGCTGGAACACTTTGGCCAGGCAAGAATCCGGTCGGCCTGCAATTTAGCCGCGCCGGCCAGAAGGAAGACCCATTTACCGTAATCGGTGTGGTGGGCAATGCGCGGACCCTCTCTCTCGCTGCTCCGGACCCGATGATGGTGTACATGCCGTACTGGTATCGCAACGACGGAACGGCAGGGCTGCTGATACGTACTCGTCAAGCCTCGGCGATGATGGCAGATGCCATGCGCAAGGCCATCTGGAGTGTCGATCCTGAAGTTCCCGTACCCGAAGTACGAATGCTTGGCGGTGTCGTCGAGGACTCGGTAGCGAATCGGCGTTTCGAAATGCAGTTGCTACTCCTGTTCGCCATCAGCGCGTTGCTGCTGGCGGCTTTGGGAGTCTACGGCGTGGTGACTTATTCCGTGGTGCAGCGGCAGCGGGAGATCGGTTTGCGGCTGGCGCTGGGCGCGCAACGGAAAATATCTACCGCCTGGTGCTGCAGGATGGGCTGGCGCCCGGTGTTGGCAGGGGCGGTTGCCGGAGTTGCAGTGGCTTTTGCGTCCGCACGCGTCGTGGGCAGTTTGCTGTTTCAGGTAAGTCCATACGACTCCGCGATCGCTAGTAGCGCCGTCTGTGTGCTGGTGGCGATAGGGACGGCTGCATGCCTGCTGCCCGCACGCCGCGCGGCTTCGGTGGATCCCATGCAAGCGCTAAGAAGGGAATAAGTGGACTACTGCACGGTCACCGTGACCGCCATGGTCGAACGTCCATATTGGTTGGTCGAGTTCAACGTATACGTGGTGGTGGCTGTGGGAGTCACCGTTTGACTCCCACCACGCACCGGGCCGACGACATCGATGTAATCGTAGGAGTCATTGGCTACCGTCCAGCTCAGGGTCACCGGGGTGCCGGCTGTTACCGTGGTCTGCGAGGCAGTGAAGCTGCTGATGGTGGGCACGGCGCCCGTAGGAGCAGTCGCATCGTCGTACTGGGTTCCCATTTGCACCACATCGAAATTCGACGCATCGATGGGTTTCAATGCGTCCAGATCGTTATCGTCCCAGCGTGCATCGGGCGCTCCCTGGAAGTACATGTTGCTGCCGTTATCGGCCACGATCATGCCGTAGTTCTTCATGGCGGTGAGGATGACCTGGTTGGCGGCGCTGAAGCCAGAGATGTCGAAGCTGGCCTTGAGCCGCAGCCGCATTCCCATGATGTTGTCTGTGGTTGAGTTGTTGCCCGCTGCGTGGGTGGCCGGAGCGACAAAATATCCGCCGTTCGCATCGCTCTTGGTGTGGGCCAGCGTCATGCGGATAGCGTGCTTGATCGCGCCCGCTGCCACTTCGTCATACCGCACCAGCCCGGGAAAGATAGGCAGCCCGGCTGCATCGGCCGAGGTCCATCCATAAGGCCGGTGCTCGGTGCTGGTCAGATCCCAGATAGCTCCATTGGCCGCACTCCAGGCGCCATTACACAGCTGTGTTTGCCAAGTCTCATAGATCCAGCACTGTGCCTTGTCAATCACTATTAGATGATTGTCACCGTTATTGCTGCAGGTCGGTGGAAAGCCTTCGATGGGAGCGGTAAGAGGAATCGGGTAGAGAGTGATGTCACTCTCGCTTTGATAAGTGGTCATCGTTACCGGCACGCCTGGAGTGGCGCTCGAGTCCACGACTACATAGGGGATCCCGTAGTTTCCATCGACAACGTTAGAGAAGTCCGGGTGCAGATTGCTTCCTGTCAGCGCGGTGATGATGGCTGCCGAATTGGGATCGACGGCGGCGGAGGCAATGTTCGTGTTCCAGAGATTGGAGGCGGGGAAAGGCACGTAGCCGTTAAGACTGGCTCCATTGCCGGTACTCATGTTGCCGCAGGATGGCCCGGCGGTCGAATTCACAGTGATGCTGAGATTACCTGTCTGTGAAAGCGGTGTGGGCGTACTCGAGTCCACCACCTGGACGGAGAACGATGTGCTTCCGGCCTTGGTAGGTGTACCGCTGATCGCGCCCGCAGAGGAAAGGGTTAATCCGGCGGGTAATGACGTACCATTCGCCAGGCTAAAGGTATATGGAGTGACTCCACCGGCGGCTGCCAATGCCGCTGTGTAGGCGGTATTCAGGGTGGCGTTTGGCAGCGTGGTCGTGGTCAGGGTGAGAGCCGGGCCACCGGATATGGTGAGCGTCAGCATAGCCTGGGCGGTGTCGGGAGGAGTAAAGGAATCGGTGACCACGAAAGTCAACGAATAGGAGCCGCCGGATCCGGCAGCCGGTGTTCCGGAGAGGACGCCCGCAGTCGACAGATTCAATCCGCCAGGCAAGTTGCTGCCGGATGCCAGTGCCCAGGTATAAGAACCCACGCCGCCGGAGGCCTGCAGAGTGGTCGATGGATAGGGTGCTGCCGCAGCGCCGGCGGGAAGAGAGGTGGTAGTCACGGCGAGTGCGGCGGGGCTGATTTTGATACTGAGAGTGGAAGTCGCCGACTGCGGCGAAGGTTGGGTCGAGTCTGTCACCTTGATAGTTGCTGACGCGGTCCCGATGGAACTCTGCGCCGGTGTGCCTGTGATCGCGCCGTTTGAGCTGTTGATGGACAAGCCGCCCGGCAGGCTGGTCGCGCTGTAGGTGTAGGGGGCGGTGCCACCAGACGCCGCCACCTGGCTGCTATAGGTGGCCCCGGCCGTTCCCGCAGGAAGGGAAGTCGTGGTGATCGTCAGGGCACTGAGTTGGGAAGAGCTTGGAGGGGTTTGGCTGGCTGTGCCGCATCCAGCAAGAAGTGCTGTCGTCCCAACGATCAGACTCCATCCCAGTTTTCCCATGGTCTAGCCCGTCCCGATGCTAAACCAGGAGTTTGTAACAAGTGAAGGATGTATCGATATAGGACTCTACGCCAAAGTTGTAGTTACGACTTAGGCAACGTGAAGGGTACGGCCTTTAGGCCGTACGTTAAATGCTTAGCAAGGAATTCGGCTTTATGGATGACTGCAAAACTAATGTCCGCGTCAGTCTGTTTCGAGCCAATTTCAAAAAGTGCTTTGTGTCAGGGCACGACTTTACAGGCTGCGGAAAACTCATGCTTTGTGTCAGGGCACGACTTTAGTCGTGCCGTAAACGATTACGAATATGACGGGCTTTAGCCCCTGAGGTATTCCTTTCCGTCTCGGTGCGGACTTTTCCGCAGCCTCTTCAGTCGTGCCGAAAAGGGCCGGTAGGACGAGGGCTTTAGCCCCTGCGGCGCTATTTCCCTCTCAGTCGGCTTCGGCCAGCGTTCGGCAACACAACCTGCGATGAGGACATTATTTTTGCAGCATTCAATAGCCGCTGAGGGATGGTTCCTCCTATAAGCAGCACGTTTTCCGCAGCCACTGAATCCGCGCCCTTCGTTCCTCAGCGCAACGCGAAACTTGTTGCCGGGTGGACAGCAGCGGATCAACACGAGCAACATGATCTTGTTCAGCCACTCTCTTCAAAGCAATGAACAAGTTACATCGTGGACAGCTCTGCATTACACTCACGCCCTAACTCTTTCTCCCGCGAGTGCTCTTCTTCTTAGCAGGCCGCATGCGGACCGGCTTCTTGCCTCCGCCCTTTTTCTTGCTCGGGGAAGCAGCGAGCAACGCGATGAGCTTGGACCCGATGGGAGAACCCAGGCCGGTACAAGCATCCCAACCAGGGCCGGCGGAAAATGCGCCGTTGTTTCCCGAGACAATGTCGTTGAATGCAGACGCGGCTTTCGCGGCATAGATCTGGGGTTGAATAAATCCGGCGCTCTTGCCGTTCTTCTGATTATTGAGGGCGACCAGTCCGGCCCACAGCGGGGCAACGGCGCTGGTGCCACCAATGACCAGGTTTTGGCCATCGACCCGCACCTGGTAGCCGGTCACAGGATCGGCGTCTCCGCAAACATCCGGGACGCCTCGACCGCCACCGCTTCCCGAGGGAGCAGGCACATGGGCGTTCGCCTGCCAGGAAGGCAGGGGGAAGACGTTGCTCACTCCGCCTCCGGTCGCGCCCTCACCGCTGGCCTGCTCGTTCCACACCACCTCCGATGTGATGGTGCTGCCGTTGCCGGCGAGCTTGGTTCCCCCACAAGCCAGTACGTGCGGGCTGGAGGCAGGGAAGTCGACGTTATTACCGGTCGCTCCGTCGCTCGAGCCGTTGTCGCCCGCAGCAACGGTTACGGTGATGCCGAGGGCCGCGGCGGACTGGCACGCTGCGTCGAGGGCGTTCATCGATTGCGTAGTCCAGCTGGATTCCGGGCCGCCCCAGCTGATCGAAATGACGCTTGGGTTGTTGGCCGCGTCGTGGACAGCGGTGGCGATGGCATCGATGAAGCCCTGGTCCGTATTAGGCGCGAAGTAGACAACAATCTTTGCCCCCGGGGCGACGGCAGCGGAGACCTCGATATCGAGCATGACCTCGCCGTCTGCGCCGCTGGCGTTGCCTGGAGAGTTCTTGCCCTTGTCGACCGAGACGGCAGTCACCTTGGGCGCCTTTTGACCGAGTTTTTTGAAGTAGGCGGTCAGGTCCGCGGTGCGATAGCCGCCACCCAGCTCGATGATGCCGATCGTCTGGCCGGCAGCCGTCGCCCCCTGGGGAAACTGGTAAAGCTGGCCCACCTGGACCGGGGTATACGAGGTGTTGGCTGCGCTGGCATGGGCCCGAGCGAAACCCTGTGTTCCCCCGATACTGGCGTTGGTGTTAGAGCCGAGGACCCGGAAGTGAGGTTGGGCCTGGGGGCGATTATCGAGCCCCAGGACAGCCTCAACCGCACCGGCCAGTTCAGCGGGCAAATGGATGCTGCCTTCACGGACGCGATAGGTGGTGCCATTGAGAACCTTTTGCGTGAGGGTGACTTCAAAGGCTCTCTGCATTGCCGCGACGGTTCCGGTGAGCTTGACGGAGCGGTGTCCGGGCTTGGGCGTGCCTCGTTCGACGGTCAGCCCGAACTCTTTGGCGAACGCGCGCACCAGGGTCACGGCGGCAGGATCAGCGGCGTGCCGCTGGCGATACTGGGCGCGTGTGAGGCGGTCTTTGCCCAGGCGTTCGGTATTGAGTGGACTCTTGCGCCGGACGACGACAGAAACGGTGAGGACGCTACTGGGCCGCGCCGGCTTTTCGCCGGTAGCCGCGGCCAGAGATGTTTTCTCACTCCCGGTCAGTACTACGCGTTGCTGGGAAGAGAAGCGGAGGGAGGAAGTTTTGCGAGCCATGGGGTGTTCTCCGAAAGTCGCCCACCATAATAGTCCGGTATACGTTCCCAAGGAAGTTACGAGTGGAAACCCGCTTGCCGTACCGGCTGTACAATACGGCGCCTGCAACTCTGATGAACGGGATGGCGGTAAAATGAAGGGTAGCAATGCCCACGTCCCTTGACTTTCCCCTGAAACATCCGCAACGGCGTCGCCGCCGCTTCTTTTTCCTTCTCGCAATCCTTGCCGTGATCGTCTTCGGCGGCCGCACCGCGGTTTCTTATTTTGTTGACCTGTTGTGGTTCCGGTCGCTGGGTTATGGAAGCGTGTTCTCAAAGACGCTGGTTCTTCAATGGAGCATCTTCGCGCTCTTTGCCGCGGTCACCTTTTTCATTTTGTACGGATCGTTTGCCGCTCTGAAGCGAGCGCATCTGCCCGATTTACCCACCAGCCACACCATCTTCTTTGGGGGACAGCCGGTGAGGCTCCCGGTCGATCCTGTGATGCGCCTGCTCGCTCTCGGCGGATCGCTGGTCATTGCGCTGGTCACGGGCGCGGGCATGATGGCGGAGTGGCCGACGCTCGCCCTCTTTTGGTACGCGCCGCGCGCCATGGGCAGCGTTGTCGACCCGATCTTCGGTAAGCCGCTGAACTTTTTTCTCTTTACTCTGCCGGCATGGCAACTCATCTCCGGCTGGTTGCTTACGCTGGCCATCGTTGTCTGTGTACTTGCTATTTTCTTCATCCTCATCACCGGCGGAGCCGGTGCTTTGGCCAAGCGCCGCAGCTATCTCACCTTGCCCTGGCGCGGACTCTCCATAGCGTTTGCGTCCCTGCTGCTGATCCTGGCGGTGCGGGTGTATCTCGGCCGGTATGATCTGTTGTTCGACGATCACACGGTCTTCGGGGGTGTCACCTACACCGACGCACACATCACGCTTACCGGCTTGCTTCTGGTTGCCGTGGCGCTGGTCGTCGGGGCGGTGGCTTCAGTCGCCAACGCCGTGACGGTGGCCCGGGGACGCTGGCTGGTGGCGGCGATTCTTCCCGCCGTGCTCTGTTTTGCCGGCGTCCGCGTGGCTGGCTGGTGGATGAGCAGCTTTATCGTGAAGCCGAATGAACTGGTCCGCGAGCAACCCTACATTGCCCACAACATCCTGATGACGCGGCAGGCTTACGGATTAGACAAGTTTGCCCTGCGCGAGTTTCCTGCGGAGACGACCGTCGGCGCGGCTGACCCGGCGAACAATCAACCCACTCTGCAGAACATCCGGCTGTGGGATTGGCAGGCGCTGCAGGACACGCTGCGGCAGATCCAGGAAATTCGCACCTACTATGACTTTCCCGATATCGACATCGACCGCTATGTAATCGGGGGCGACCTGCGCCAGGTAATGCTCGCTACCCGCGAGCTGAACGTCGAAAAACTGCCTGAGAGCAGCCGCAACTGGATCAATGAAAAGCTGATCTATACCCACGGCTACGGCATTACCATGAACCCGGTCAACGGATTTACGGCGGAAGGGCTGCCCACTCTCTATCTGAGCAATATGCCGGTGCAGAGCACCGTGCCCGGCCTCACCGTGACTCGTCCGGAGATCTATTTTGGCGAGCTGACGGATACCGATGTGTACGTCAAGACCCGTCAACAGGAGTTCAATTATCCCCAGGGCCAGAGCAACAACCTCACCTCCTATCAGGGCGACGGCGGGATCGCGGTGGGCGGCTTTCTGCGCCGCATTTTCCTCGCGCTCGACCGCGGCGACCTGGGAAAGCTACCGTTCAGCGATGATGTGAACGCGCAGAGCCGGCTGCTGATGCGGCGCAACGTGCGCGATCGCGTGGCCGCCCTGGCTCCGTTTCTCACCTACGATCCCGATCCATATATGGTGGTCGGCGAGGATGGCAGGCTCTCGTGGGTGATGGATGGGTTCACCACTTCCGACCAGTATCCTTACTCCACCCATTACCGCCTGGGCGACGATCTGGTCAACTACATGCGCAATAGCGTCAAGGTGGTCATCGACGCCTACGATGGCTCCACTACGTTCTATGTCTTTGATAACCAGGACCCAATCCTCGCAGCCTACCGAAACATCTTTCCCGGCCTGTTCAAAGATGCGACGGCGATGCCCTCAGGGCTGCGCAAGCATATGCGCTATCCCGAGTTGCTGCTCAAAATGCAGGGCGAGGTCTATGGGCTGTATCACATGACTGATCCGGCGGTGTTCTACAACCGGGACGATCTATGGACGGTGGCCAGCGAACTCGGTATGAGCCAGGGGGGCGGACAAACCACCCAGCCGATGCAGCCGAATTTCGTGTTGATGAAGCTGCCGGATGAAACCGGCATGGAGTTCGTAGAGATTCTGCCCTTCACCCCGGCCAACCGCAACAACCTGATTGGGTGGATCGGCGGCCGCAGCGACGGCGAGCACTACGGTACCTCGGTGGTTTACAACTTTCCCAAGAACAAGCTGGTGGACGGGCCGCTGCAGATTGAGGCGCGCATCGATCAAAATGCGCAGCTCTCGGGGCAATTGACGCTGTGGAATCAGCAGGGCTCGCACGTGCGCCGCGGCACGTTGCTGGTGATTCCCACCGGACGCGCGCTGTTGTATGCCGAGCCGATCTACCTGCAGGCGGAGCGCAGTCCTATGCCGGAGCTGCGCCTGGTGGTGCTTGCGCTGCAAGACCGGCTGGCGTATGGATCGACCTTCGAGGCGGCGCTGACCGCGCTCTTTGCGGGAGGAGGCTCATCCCTGAGCTCCGCCGAACCGCAGCGCGCCGTTTCCCCATCCGCGGCCACTGCGGCGCAACCCGCAGTGGAGTTGAAACCAACCATCGCCGAAGCTGCCAAAGACCTTGCCGACTATCAAAGGCTTACGGCCGAAGGCAAGCTGGGCGAGGCTGGGCAGAAGCTTGAAGAGTTGAAGCGCGCCATCGATAAGCTGAACACGCCTCAGCGATAAAGAAACCAAGTATGTTCCCTTCCGTTGACCTCTGGGTGGCGGCGCGCCGCGGGGTGTGTGGTGGGAGCCCCCGCATGGATGCGGGGGAGCTCGGCTTTAAAGCCGAGCGCTGGAGTTTCTACATATTTCGTGAGCCTTGGGTGTGATCCATCGAGCCTTCGGTTTTGGGTTTTGCTTTGTATCAGGGCACGACCTTTAGTCGTGCCGTAAATCGTGAGAATACGTCGGGCTTTAGCCCCTGAGGTATTGCTTTCCTGCCCGCTGCAGAGTTTTCCGCAGCCCGTTCAGCGCCTGCCAGCTTCTTTTGCGCCAGGGCTAAAGCCCGTCCCCTTCGAGGAGAGGCGGAGGTTTTTGAAGGGGCGGGGCTTCAGCCCCGCCATCAGATTTGTCTATGGAGACGATGTCGAGATCAAAGGGATGAATATGCAAAAAACAAACGAAGAAGGTTACATTTGGGGATGAGCCGTTTCGCGAATCTAGCGGTCTTTCTTTTTGGTCTGGCAGTCTTCACGGCCTCGGCGCAACAGCAAGGCCTCCCCCAACACCTCTTCTTTCGTGTCACGCTTGGACCGCAGTTCCCACATCCGGTCTCTGGACGGCTGCTCCTCTTTGTTTCTCCTGGGCACGGCGACAAAGCAGTGGAGAGCGACATGATGGCGCCCACGCGGACCTATGTCGCGGCCAAAGAGGTTCCCTATCTTTCACCCGGACAGACAGTCGCCGTGGACGCCGATGACATCGTCTTTCCCGGACCCCTGACGAACGCGCCCTCCGGGGACTACGAAGCGCAAGCCGTTCTCGATGTCGAGCATACCTACAACTACTCCGGGCGCACGCCGGGCGATCTGGAGAGTGAGGTTGCGGCACTGCCGGCGTGGATTCCCCAGCAACAGCTGCCTCCCGCGTTGACGCTCACGATGACCGTACCGGAGCCTCCCGATCCGCTCAGCAGTTCGCCGGAGTTGCTCTCCGCGCTCGAGCTGGTCGACTTCCGCAGCTCAGTGCTGAGCCGATTTTGGGGCCGGGATATCCATATGAAGGCCTGGGTCTTGCTGCCGCCCGGCTATAAGTCACATCCACGGCTACATTATCCGGCGGTGTACTTCACCCACGGTTTCGGCGACAATCTGGCTACGCTGCGCAGCCGCTACGCGCCGCCACTCTATCAACGAATGCAAAGCGGCAAAATGCCGCAGATGATATGGGTTCTACTCGATGAGAGCAGTCTTACCGGCACTCACGAATTTGCCGACGGCGTAAACAATGGTCCCTGGGGCACGGCGCTTACCACTGAACTGATTCCTTACCTGGAAGCCCACTACCGCATGGATGCACGCGTCAGCGGGCGGTTCTTGCAGGGACATTCCTCCGGCGGTTGGGCAACCCTATGGCTGCAAACTGCGTATCCAAAAATCTTTGGCGGCACATGGTCGACTTCTCCTGACCCCAGTGACTTTCACGCATTCAGCTCGATCGACTTATATGCTGCGAACGCCAACATGTATCACCGCGCGGATGGTTCTGCGCAACCGATTATTCGCATGCATACCAAGGTGCTGGCTACGATGGAACAGTTGGCGCGCCTGGAGGCTGTGCTGGGGGACTATGGCGGCCAGCTGGGCTCGTTCGAATGGGTCTTCTCGCCCCGGGGCCCGGACGGGCGCCCGCAGCAGATGTTCAATCGCGCTACCGGCGCTGTCGATCCGAAGGTGGTCGAGTACTGGGGAGAACACTACGACATCGCCCACCGGATTGAGACGCATTGGACCGCCCTGGCGCCGGATCTTCGGGGTAAGATTCATCTCTTTGTCGGCACCGACGACACCTTCTATCTGGATGGCGCGGCACACCGGCTGCAAGCTCTGCTGGATCGTCTGCACGGGCAGGCGCAGTTCGAGTTCCTTCCCGGGCGAACACACTTCGACCTGTATCGAAATGGTGACGATGGGTACGCGCTTTTCGACCGGATTGCCGCGGAAATGTACGCGGTGGCCAGGCCCAACAGCAAATCAACGGGGAAATGAGGGGCGGCATTGGAGGTACGTGAGAAACCTCTGGCGCCGAGATCATGGAGCGTCGCGGTGGACGGATGCGGATTCGTAACAGAGAAGGTCACCGAGGCACGGTGGTCGCCGTATTCCCGCCCGCTCAGATGTGAGCAAAGCGCGACCACCGCGCCCCGGTAGGTTTGGTTTAACGAGGACCGGGTCCGCCGCCCATCATGTGACGCACGCCCGCATCGTAGCCGCGTTCAAATCCCGCGCGATAGTCATTACGCAAGCCCTTGGGTACGTCGGGGTGTCGGTATTCATCGCGGTTATTCACATTGGGCGCACGATGGTTCTCGTAATCTTTGCGCGCCCCGACCATTCCATCTTGAAAACCGCGCCTTTGCACGTCGTTGTACTCGGACGGCGGAGTATCCCATCCGCCGTGTTCACCGTATCCCGGCGGCGGTCCTGGTTGCGGCGCATACTGCGCCGACACTGCAGCAGCAGAACTCAACAGAACAACTACCATGCTCGACGTCGCTAATCGACCCAATTTGCTCATGGAATTCACCCTTTCTTACAGCCTTCTACGTAGATGCCCTGGCGGCAGCGGGTGTTGTAGGAGTCAATGGCATGGGGTTCGAAGGGACAGCAAGCAGCAGAAAAATCATGCTTCGCCGTACAACCTATTCAGATTCTTCTCCTCGACGCTTCCTGCTCGCAGTCAGCGATAGGGGCCCAGGGAAATGACCAGAATCTCAGCTAAAGCCTCCGATTCATTGCGCCATTGACGGTCGGTTCCCGCGACCACCGTCACCGAGTCGCCGCGTTCAAGAACCTGCTCGGTCTCCTGCAGCTTCAAGATCACTCTGCCTTCAAAGACCATGGCAAATTCGTCAGAGATGGAGGGCGTGGCATGCTTTCCTGTTAGGCCGCCAGGCTTGATGCTGAGCATGGATGCCCGGAACTGCGATGCGTTGGAAAGCGAACCCAGCGAGGCTATTTCAGCTCGTGACCAATCAAGCGCCATGTGGGCGCGGTCGCTCGCGCGGACGATATTGACCACCTGCTGATTTGCGGAGAGAAAAAACTGCCCCAGCGTCACGCCCAGCGCGTTCGCTATCTTCTCCATGGAAGAGATGGAGGGCGAGCACTGCCCATTCTCGATCTGCGATAGGAAACTGGCTGAGAAATCCACTCGCTCGGCGAGAGCCCGTAGTGACATTCCCTGTTGTTCCCTTAGATACCGGAGAGAGTTCCCAAGAGTCTGTTCAATCATCCTATTGCCAACTCGATCAGGCCGTTCTTGATCTGTTTCAAGTAATCTGGTGCGTCAAAATTGCCAGTTCCCCAGTATATACAGAGAAGGGATCAGGAAACCTTCCAGCAGTTGGCTATCTAGTGGCCATGCTGTGCCAATCGAATGGACAACGGAGGTCTCGTTAAGGGCTATGCAAGTAAGCGGTAAGTAAGACTGTACGGCCAGTTGTGGTCCGGGGGAGAGAAGTGCTCTAGTGGCTGCTCCAGGTCTTATCGCTCGAGTAACACAGCGGCTCCAGGGTGCAATCGGCACAGCGCGGTTTGCGGGCGATGCAGACCTGGCGTCCGTGGTGGATCATTTCATGGGAGAAAGCGATCCAGTGGTCCTGAGGAATAATCTTCATCAGGTCCTTCTCCACCAGGACCGGCTCGGTGGCCTTCGTGAGTTCGAGACGTCTCGATAGCCGCAGGACGTGGGTGTCCACCACCACTCCGACCGCCTTCCCGAAGGCTACGCCCAACACGACGTTGGCTGTTTTGCGGGCGACGCCCGGCAGGGTCAGCAGTTCGTCCATGGTTTGCGGAACTTTGCCGCCGAAGTCAGTGGTGAGTTTGCGCGCCGCGCCATTCAGGGACTTGGCTTTATTGTGATAAAAGCCGGTGGAGCGGATCTGCTCTTCAATCTCCACCAGGGGCGCATGCGCGAAGTCAGCGGGCGTAGGAAACTTTTTGAACAGTGCCGGGGTCACCATATTGACGCGCGCGTCGGTACACTGCGCGGAAAGGATGGTGGCTACCAGGAGCTCCCACGCGTTCCTGTGATGCAATGCGCACTCAGCGCCGGGATAGGCCTGTGCCAGGCGTTCCAGGAGTGCGGCGATACGCTCGGGAGCCAAAGGATTGCGCCGCGGCGCCTTCTTGACCGCCTTCTTCGCTGCCGGCGTTTTCCCGGCAGTCTTTTTACTTGGGGTCTTTTTTGCCGCGAGCTTCATCCGCGCCTAGCCGAGCCGCGCCAGCATGTCTTCCGGCGTCATGCGAATGCAGGTGAAGATGGGCGTGTCTTTCAGGGTGTAAGGGCTAATCTCGGTTTCCCTTAACTGCTGCACCAGGTCGAGGAAATCCTCCGGATAATTGGTTTCAAAGGCCACCACGAACTCCTGGTCGTCAATGCCGAAGGAGTAGGTGGTGTTGAGCTTGACCCGGGGATAAAGATGGCCGACCCGGATATGTTCGTTCATCAGGCGCTGGCGTTCCTCGGCGGGCAATAGATACCAGGCGCGGGTCTTCCAAAAGGGATAGATGAAGATATATTTTTGCCCGCCGGGCCGGATGCTGCCCCGCGAATCATGCTGCCCCTCATGCTCGTGCCCGATGAGGTACTGCGAGCGCTTGGTCATCGACAGGAAGCTGTATGCGGTCTGCAGATAGCCGCCCATCGGGGTCGCCATCAGCTCGGCCGTCATCTGGTTCAGGTCTTCCGGGGTATAACAGATGCGCCACAGCACCATGTCGCAATCGCCGCGCAATCCAACCGTGGAATAGGTAAGGGTGAGCAGGCGCCCGGGCTGATTCCAACGTTTGATCACCGCGGCAAAGGCTTCGCGGTGCGCCTCTTTTTCTGCCGCGGGCAAGCGGCGCCATTCGGGAAGAACTTTGAAAAAGGTAAAACCGACCGTCTGCCGCTTTACTTCCTTGGCCGGGGCTGCGGCACGCTGCGGCTCTGCTGCGCTCTGGGCCTGCTCGGAAACTTCCGGGATAAGGGCTTCTGCCATGGGGTACTCCTTTGCCAACTCCATGGTAACAAAGCGTGCGTCGCTAGCAGTTTTAGGCCGTCAAGCTATACTGCCTGCGCATGACTGAGAAAATCCTAGCTGTCCTCGCCAACTTCATCATCGCCGTCATTTCCGCCACCGGCTACCTGGGGATTACGCTGCTGATGGCCATCGAGTCGGCATGCATTCCGCTGCCTTCTGAGATCATCATGCCGTTCTCCGGTTACCTGGTCCACACTGGCAGATTTCAGCTTTTGTGGGTGGCCACGGCCGGCGCCCTTGGTTGCAATCTAGGTTCGGCGGTTGCTTATTGGGTGGGGGCACATGGCGGACGCCCGCTGGTGGAGCATTTTGGCAAGTACATACTGCTCAGCCGGCATGACCTGGACCGCACCACGCGCTTCTTTCTGAAATACGGATCGATCACCGTGTTCGTGGCGCGTCTGCTCCCGGTGGTGCGCACCTTCATCGCCCTACCCGCCGGGATCGCCAAAATGCCCCTGCTGCGCTTCCATATTTACACCTTCCTGGGCTCGTGGCCGTGGTGTCTTGTGCTGGCTTATGTGGGCATGAGGCTTGGCCGTTCATGGGAAACCGACCCGCGCTTTAAGGAGGTTTTTCACCGCTTCCACCTTGGCGTAGAGGCTGTGTTGCTGGCAGCCATTGTCTGGTTCGTGTGGTCGCATTGGAAGCAGCGCACAACCGCTGCCTGAATAGGCCATTGGAAAATTTTGACCGGCGAAGAACACGGCCTCCCTCAGGGCCTAAAATCCATTGTTTTTGCTTCCTTTGAGGTACGGGCTGAAGAGGCTGTGGAAAAACTCTGTACCGAGCGGGAAAGCAACACCGCAGGGGCTAAAGCCCAATGGATCAAATGCGGCTCTTTCCGCGACGCTGAAGCGTCGCTCCCCCTGCTGAAGCAGGGGGCTCCCACCGGGAGGACGATTGGGATGACCGCAATGAATTTGATCAAACTCACTGAGTCCGGAGAGATGGCCCATTCGACTGGGATTTATCTTCGAGGGCTGCGAGGAACTTTGCAGCTTGTTTAGAACCGCAGCTTGGAAAAAGGGCAATGGTGGGAGCCCCCGCATTCATGCGGGGGAGCTCGGCTTTCAAGCCGAGCGGCTCGCGTAGGACTCTTCTCCTCCGGCTTCAGCCGCGGGCTTTCGGTTGGAATTGCTGCGGGGCTGGATCGACTTCTTTGCGGTGCAGGCGCCGACGTTATCACACCGGCCAAGGGCCGGGGCTGAACAGGCTGCGGAAAAACTTATGCTTTGCTGGTTGCTGCAGACTGCTTCCGCACCTCCACAAACGCTGGGGTGGCCCATTCAAGCCGTCCTTTGGCTTGAGTGGGATAGTGGCTCTCGATATACCATTTCCGGTTGGCCACGCCCGCTCAAGGGAATAAACTCCCCAGAAGGGCACGGGAAATCTACATTTTCGTGAGCCTTGGATATGATCCATCGACCTTCGGTTTTGGTTTTGAGAATAGGTCGGGCTGAATAATCTGCGTGAGAACTGCTTACAAGCTCAGTCCCGTAGAGCCTGCCCTGAGCTTGTCGAAGGGGACGGTTGAGAGTCAATCTTGTCCAAATTAGCTTTTTCGACTCTGTCCATCCACCTCCGCTCATACCAAGGTGGGCCACCACCCTCAACTTTGTCATCCCGACCGGAGCTACCCCGGATTTCCTGGACAGGAAATCCGGGGTAGCGTAGCGGAGGGACCTGCGGTTTCACTCGGACTGCACGCAAATACCAACAAGCGATCCACGACCCAACCCGATTCTCTTTGAACTTAACCCGGTTCCACACAATCAACGGATCACCTGCGCACCAAGCCCGATTTATTCGCTAATTTGGACAACTCAGGTTGAGAGTAGCCCAGGACGCAGTCCTGGGATACTCTCAATTACTATCAATCGTTCCTGCGGGATTGAGTTCTTAATGGGAGTTCTCGCGCAGACACTGAAGCCCGGACCCTGGAATGCTACATATTTCCGAGCTGCGAGTTGACCGACGCCAGCTTAGGCTGTGCCAGCCCCGGACTCTTACAGGCTGCGGAAAAACTCATGCTTTGTGTCAGGGCACGACTTTAGTCGGGCCGTAAACGATTACGAATATGACGGGCTTTAGCCCCTGGGGTGTGCTTTCCTCCCCCTGTAGACTTTTTCCGCAGCCTGTTCAGCCCCTACACATCGATCCAAAGATTTTTCCGCTGCCTGAACACTCCGCTACGCTTCTAAAGCACGCGTGGCTACCGTTAAGCCGTGCTTTCTCTCCTTTGGGCAGCTCTGATTTGCCAAAGCAGAAACGAAAGACGAGACTGAAAGGGTGTTTGATCCTTGCTCCGGCCGGCGCGCAAGCCAGGCAAAAATGGTCGCCTTAAGGCAGCGGAGCGCTTCCGATCAAAAATAAAACCCCGAGAGGACGGACCCGCAAGAAAATGTCTACGCCTAAGAGCAGCAGCCAAACGCCTGCTGACAGTTCACCGATCCAGCCCGCCAACGGAAAACTAGGAATCATGATCCCCGGAATGGGGTCGGTTGCGACCACCCTGGTGGCCGGCGTGGAAGCCGTCCGCAAAGGAATTGCCAAGCCGATCGGCTCTCTTACCCAGATGGGAACCGTTCGTCTGGGCAAGCGCACCGATGGCAATAGCCCTTTGATCAAGGACTTCGTTCCCCTGGCGAAGCTCGATCATCTCTGCTTCACGGGCTGGGACATTTTCCCCGAAAACATGTTTGAGGCGGCCAGGACAGCGCACGTTCTCGATCGCGACCAACTGGAAACCATTCGGCCCTTCCTGGAGGGAATCCGGCCTATGCCGGCGGTTTTCGATCAGTACTACGTCAAGCGCCTGAAGGGATGCAACGTCAAGAAGGGCAAGAATAAGCGCGATCTGGCCGAACAGCTGCGCGCGGACATTCAAGCCTATAAAAAGGTCACCGAGCGCCAGGTGATGATCTGGTGCGGTTCGACCGAGATCTTTCTCACCCCTACGGCGGTTCACCAGTCGATCGAGGCGTTTGAAAAGGGGCTGGAAGAGGACGACATCAACATCGCGCCTTCCATGATCTACGCTTACGCGGCGCTGCAGGAAGGTGTTCCGTTCGCCATGGGAGCGCCGAATCTGACCGTCGATCTGCCGGTGATGCAGGAGCTTTCCCGCAAGAACAGTGCGCCGATTACCGGCAAGGATTTCAAGACCGGACAGACCTTTATGAAGACCGTGCTGGCGCCGGCCTTCAAGGCGCGCATGTTGGGCGTGAGCGGTTGGTACTCCACCAATATCCTCGGCAACCGCGATGGCGAAGTGCTGGACGATCCGGAGTCTTTCAAAACCAAGGAAGAGTCCAAGCTGAGCGTGCTCGACTTCATCCTGCAGCCGGATCTCTATCCCGATTTGTACAAGGACATTTACCACAAGGTAAGGATTAATTATTACCCACCGCGTGGTGATAACAAAGAGGGTTGGGACAACATCGACATCTTCGGCTGGCTCGGCTACCCGATGCAGATCAAGGTCGATTTCCTGTGCCGTGATTCGATCCTGGCCGCGCCCATCGCTCTCGACCTGGTGCTCTTCCTTGATCTGGCCGCGCGCACTCCGGAGCTGAAAGACATAGGCATTCAGGAGTGGCTGAGTTTTTACTGGAAGTCGCCCATGACGGCTCCCGGGCTTTATCCCGAGCACGATCTCTTCATTCAATTGATGAAGCTCAAGAACACGCTGCGCCACATCAAAGGCGAGTCCTTGATTACCCATCTGGGCCTGGAATACTACGACTAGCCAGGAGCTTCGGCGTCCGTTTGCGAAGGGCGGGATCGGCTCTCGTCTGTCTGCCCCACGCGCAAAGTTCCGGGCCATGAAAGCTTGAATAAGGTAGACAAAGCTATCGATGCCCACCATAGGAATAGGGTAATGCCGGCGCGCGGGCGATTCGGGTTGGCCTTGACGGTGGCATTTCTGATTTCATTGCTTGCCTTCGCGCCAACCGGTCCCTCTGCGTCGGCGCGTCTGGTGTGGCCACCCGCTTCTTTCGCAGCCGCCGCGAGCGAGATGGTTCCGGGCAATTTTGTAGAAGTCACCACCAGCGTAGGCATCCACTTTCTGCACCAGGCGCCGCACACCTCGAAGAAGTATCTGATCGAGACCATGGGCTCGGGTGCAGCCCTGTTCGACTACGACAACGATGGTCTTCTCGATCTCTTCCTGGTTAACGGCGCACCCTTCTCCGACCCAACGCCGAAGGGCACGATTCCACAGAAAACCGGTCCGCAGGATTGGAACCGTCTCTATCATCAAAAAGCAGACGGAAGCTTTGAGGATGTCACTCAGAAGGCCGGTCTTCAGGGCGTGGGATACGGAATGGGCGTAGCCGTCGGCGATTACGACAACGACGGTCACGAAGATCTATATGTAACTGCGTATGGCGGCAACAAGCTGTACCACAACAACGGCGACGGAACCTTCAGCGACATTACGCAGAAGGCTGGTGTCGGAGGCAACGGGTGGTCCACCTCTGCCGCCTGGGTCGATCTCGACGGCGACGGATTCCTGGACCTGGTGGTGCTGCGTTATATCCAGTGGGATTGGGACGACCGATGGTGTGGGGAACATCGCGAAGGCTATCGCGGCTATTGTCATCCGGATGTCTTTGAGCCCATTTCCATGCTCGTCTACCACAACAACGGAAACGGAACCTTCCGCGAAGAAGCGCACGAGCTTGGCCTGGACAAACCGGCCAAGGCGCTTGGGATCGCGATCGCTGACTTCGACCACGATGGGCACCCGGACCTCTTCGTCGCCAATGACTCCATGGTTGAATTTCTCTTCCACAACAAGGGAGACGGAAGCTTTGCTGAGGTTGGGCTCGAAGCGGCCGCCTCAGTGGATGGTGAAGGGCGCACCTATGCGGGGATGGGCACAGATTTTGCCGACTATAACAACGACGGCTCTCCTGACCTTATTGTCGATGATCTCGCGAATCAAAAATACGCCCTGTATCAGAATGCAGGCGACGGCAGTTTTAACTACTCCAGCTACACCGCCGGGCTGGCCAGTATGACCCTGCTGCACTCCGGCTGGGGGCTGCGCTTTCTTGACTATGACAACGACGGATGGAAGGACCTCCTGATTGCCCAGGGACACGATCTTGACACCATTGAACTAACGTCTCCGCAGTTACACTATCGCGAGCCCATGTTGTTGGCGCGTAATATCGCCGGCAGAAAGTTCGTCGATGTGTCATCGATTTCGGGCGAGGTCTTTACCCGGCGTTGGGTAGGCCGCGGCCTGGCCGTTGGAGATATCAACAACGATGGCATGATCGATGCTGTAGTCACCGAAAACGGCGGCCCGGCGCACGTAATCATGAATCACACGAAAACTGCCAACCATTGGCTCGGACTCAACCTTATCGGTCACAAAAGCAATCGCGATGCCATCGGCGCAGTGGTAAAGGTTAACACCGCGCATGGCTCGCAATGGGCAACGGTGACCACGTGTAGCAGTTATCTCTCTTCAAGTGACAAGCGTCTCCACTTTGGTCTTGGCGCAGACCTCACCGCTCGGTCGGTTGAGATTCGTTGGCCCAGCGGCATCGTGCAGACACTCAAAGACGTCAAGGGAGACCAGTACCAGAAAATCGACGAACCATTCTCTGAAATCAAGAGGCCAATCGCCCGGGCCAAATAGATGTTCTGCCGGGCTCCACGATACGCTCATAGGGGCCTCTAAAATTTTAGCGCCATCGGGAGGAAACGTGCTCAAACATTGTGGTTCTTTTTGTGGCCTTCTTGCATTGCTGCAAGTCGGCTTCGCTCAACAGGTCAGCTTCCGTATCCAGCCACTGCATCCGATCCCTGAGTTGCGCGCAGAGGCGCTCAAAGAGCAGCCGCCACAGGAGCAGGGAACCTTCCGCAAACCCGACCTGGTGGAGTTGGTCAAGCTCGATCCCACCATCAAGCTCGACGTGCGTTACGCCACGACGAATAATTTTTTGGGCACTCCCCTGTATACCCAGGCGCGGGCGTTTCTTCAGCGCCCCGCCGCGGAAGCGCTCGTCCGCGCCCATCATGAGCTCAAGGCCCAGGGATACGGCTTGATCATCCACGACGGCTACCGCCCCTGGTACGTCACCGAGATATTTTGGCAGGCGACCCCCGACGACCAAAAGATTTTCGTGGCTAACCCGAAGGAAGGCTCCAAGCATAATCGCGGCTGCGCCGTGGACTTGTCCTTATACGATCTGCAGACCGGCAAGGAAGTAGAGATGCCCAGCGGGTACGACGAGATGACCAAGCGCGCGTTTGCCGATTATCCCGGTGGCACGCCCGACGAGCGCGCTCGCCGCGCGCTGCTGCGCCAGGCCATGGAAAAACAGGGCTTCGTAGTTAATCCCGATGAGTGGTGGCACTTCGACTATAAGGACTGGAAACAGTATCCGATACAGAACGTCAAGTTTGAAGATCTCGGATTCTAATGAGAGCGCAGGCCATCGACCGGATCAGCCGATGCGGCCCGCGCTGCCGGGAGCGCCGAGGCGAGAAGCGCCAACAACATCATCGTGAGTACCGCCCCTAGATAGACGAGCGGGTCGGTTGCGCTGACCTCGAAGAGGAATGACGTGACCAGCCGGGAGATGGCGAGTGAGCCAAGTACGCCGAGGGCGCAGCCTATGAGCGCCATCCTGGCGCCGGATAGCAGCACCAACTGCGCGATCCGAATGCGCGGAGCACCCAAAGCCATGCGGATGGCAATCTCCTGCGTGCGCAGCGAAACCGAAAAGGCCACCACTGCGTAGATCCCGATGATCGCGAGCAACAGGGCTCCGGTAGCGAAACCGGTGATCAGGTCGGTGTTGAAGCGGCGCGGCGCCTCTACGTTCGAAATCACGTCATTCATGGGCTGAACCTGCTCGAGAGCGAGCAGGGGATCGATTTCGGCTACCGTGGACCGCAGGATCCTAGTCATCTGCTCGGGCGGCTGAGCGGAACGGAGGGTGATGTATCCGCTCGCCGATCCGGTGAGGTTCGCTGAGACATCGGTTCCGTACAAAGTGGCGGGCTGCTGGGCCGGGCAATACCATTGGTCGGCGCTGGGCTCATCGCGCGCTCCGAGCTTAGTATCCGCAACGATGCCCACCACGGTCGCCCATGGGTATCCCTTATGCGGGTTGCCCACGTGCATACGCTTGCCGATCGCTTGCTGCCCCGGCCAGGAATGCCGGGCCATGGATTGGTTAACGATCACCACCAGCGGTGCGTCGGCACGATCGTTGACGGTGAAGGTGCGGCCTTCGAGCAGCGGGATACCCATGGCGCGGAAGTAGTCACCCTGGATGCTTGCAAACATGGCGAACTGCAGCTTCCAACTGGCTACGGGCACACCCTCGATGGTATAGGCGGCGCCTCCGCTCGCTCCGCTGCCGGGAAGAATGTTGGTGATGCCGGCGGCGACGACGCCGGGCTTGCTGGAGATCCGGTCGAGCACGGCTTGGTTGAATTGGTCAGCGGAAATATGGGTGGAGTATTGCTTAAGCGGGAGCTGATAACCGGCGACGAGCACATGATCGGGACGGAAGCCGGGGTCGACGGCGAGCATCTTGTGGAAACTGCGCAACAAGGCGCCTGACATGGTGAGGAGCATGAGGGCGACGGCGATCTCCGAGATCACAAGCGTTGAGCGCAGCCAGGCGTGGCTCAAAGCGCCACCTCCGGTGGGCACACCCTCTTTGAGGCTCTCCGTCAGATTGGTGCGCAGGGCGGCGAAGGCTGGTGCAAGGCTACAGAGGGCCCCGGTGGCCAGAGCCAGGAACAGGGCGAAGGCGACAACGCCGACGTCCATAGAGATTGCGTCAACGCGCGGCATAGAGTCGGGTAATAGGTGTAGGGCGATGCGGATGGCCAATGCGGCAGACGCGAGGCCCAGGATTCCCCCCGCCGTACTTAACAGCAGGCCTTCGCAAACGGCTTCGCGGAGGATGCCGCTGGAGCGGGCGCCGAGGGCTAGACGGACAGCATACTCACGGCGGCTGCGAATCGCCCGAACGAGCAGCAGCCCTGCGACATTGACACAGGCAATCAGCAGGACGACGAAGACGGCAGCGAACAAGGTACTCAGCACCGGGCGCGTGTCGGCTACTTCGAATTCGCGCAAGGGTTTCACATCGCCCCTTATGTGAATGGCAGACATGCTGGCGGGAAAGCTGCGCATGATCTGCTGAGCGACACGGTCGGCATCCTGGGCGCCCTGGTTGAAAGTCACGCCATCTTTGAGGCGCGCGACCATGTGGTAGCCCCAAAAGCCGGCGCTTTGGTCGGAGAGTTCGTCTGGCGTAAGGGCCAAGGGAACCCAGAGTTGCGCCTGGTCGAGATGCCCGGTCTGGAGCGGAAACTCGAAGCTGCGCGGCATGATGCCGATGATCGTGTAAGCCCTGCGGTCGAGCTCGATGACACTCCCGAGGACATCAGGGTCGCGGTGGTAGCGCGTCGACCACAGGGCGTAGCTGAGCACTGCAAACGGCTGATGCCCAGCCTCTTCCTGGGGAGTAAAGACGCGCCCGAGCAGGGGTGGTACGCCGAGTGTAGGAAAGACTCCAGCGGTCATGCGGGCAGCGTTTACTTCCTCGGGATTTGCGCCTCCGGAGAGTTCATAACTGCTGCCGGTATAGCCGCCAAGCGAAGAAAAGGCATTCGTTGCGTTGGAGTAGATCGCAATCTCACGGGCAGTGACGGGCGTGTTTGGACCGGCGCCCAGATGGTCTCCTAACAGAACGAGCCGTTCGGGATCGCTGAATGGGAGCGGCCTTAGGAGAATGGCTTCGACCAGCGAGAAGATCGCGGTCGTGGCGCCGATGCCCAACGCCAGGGTGAGGATGACGGTTGCCGTGAAGCCCGGCGTCTTGCGCAACCGGCGAAATGCGAAGCGAAAATTTTGGGCCAGTCCGTACATGCAATCCTCCCAGACCTTATAAACATAATCCTAGACCCGATCATCGGTGAAACGATAAGTAGCGTGGGATCAGGAAGGGTGCCAGCAGTCTGTTGTTGCCAGTATGCAGGACCGAGGCTCAGCGCGATAGAGTCCTTCGCCGTTTGTCATGGGCAGCAAAAATCTAGAATTCGCGCCGTTGGATGGCCTTGATCGATATCGCGATGAGGGACAGCGCAATCAGCAGAGTGACCGCAATGTGTAGCCACGGGATCGGACCTGCAGTGAAGGAAGGCCGCCAATGCAGATAGCCAATGCCCGTGATGAAAATCCATGGGTTATAGGGACGGAGTTTTTCCCCGCTAAGTAGGATCACTGACGCAATGAAGATGCCGAGGCTCACGATGGGAGCTGTGTACTCCCCCTCCACGACCGAGGAGATCAGCAATGCAACGGCGAAGTACAGCGACCCGCCGCCCAGCAGTAGGACAATATAAAAAAATGCTAGTGAGACTGAGTGTGTCTTGCCCACGGTGCTTCCGATGAGGAACATCGCGCTCCAGGGAACGATAACAAGCGCGACTGATTGCATCACTCCCATACCCACACGGACCAGCATTAGACGTACTCGGCTGACGGGCAGGGCAAGTGTGAACGAGGATGCTCCTGATGCCTTCTCGCGCAGCAGGCCGCCCATCATCAGCAGAGTGACGGCTAGCACCCACATGGTGGCAAGGAGCATTTGCCCGCTGCCAAGCACGCGGTAGTAATAGTCGGCCTTGTCGAAAGACGTAGCAGTCTTGTCGTCCAAAAAGACTTGGAAGGAACAGAGACCGACGATTCCGAGAAGAGAGATCTGGAATCTCGACCGGGTTTCAAGCCACGCTTTATACCAAAGCATCCTCTAGCTCTCCTTTACCGTTTCTAGAAAAATCTCTCGGAGACTGACCGAGCCGACCTCGACAGAGCTGACGTGTAGATTGTGGGCTCGCTCGACAACTGCATCCGCGTTCCTGCTGGCGAAGATTCTCATCTGGCGGCCGCTGGTGCGAATGCTTTCAACGCCAGCCACGCGCAGCTCCTGCTCCCCTGGAAGTGACGGAAAGACGAGGTCGATCCGCCGATACGACTGGCGCATGTCGTCGAGCGATGTGTCGATCACGAGACGCCCCCGATGAAGTATGCAAACGTTATCCGCGATGCGTTCGATCTCGGGGATTTGGTGTGAGGAGAAGAAGACGGTGGTGCCTTCGCCGCATTGCGCCACCAGGTTCTCGAGCATCTGTTCGATGCCGATTGGATCGAGACCCTCACTCGGCTCATCCAGAATCAACAACTCAGGACGTCGCGCAAACGCCAGTAATAATGCCACCTTTGTGCGCATCCCTTTGGAGAGCGACTTGATCGTCCGGTTGAGGGGCAGCTCATAGGTCCGCAGGAGCTGCTGCTCGATATCGGGACGCCAATCTGTGTAGAACGAGCGGGTAAAGCGAATGATCTGCTCAACAGTCATGTAGTCGTAGAGCCGCTTGTTCTCGCTCACATATGCAATCTTCCGGCGCAGCTCCACGCTCTCATAGGGATCGATGATGCGCTTACCTAGCACCTTGCCCTCACCGCTGCTTGGCTCGATCATGCCCAGCAACATCTTGATGGTCGTGCTCTTGCCTGCTCCGTTCAGCCCAAGGAAAGCCGTGATCTGGTGTGGCCGCACGGCCAGATTCACATCGCGAACCGCTTCGACCCCACCGAAGGACTTACTAAGATAAGTGGTTTGAATCACAGGAATGTCGGTCATCATCTCCTCACGACCTCGGCTGCGTGAAGCAATTCCGCTTCAAAAACTCTTCTGATCTCGTCCTCGCGCAGCCCATCTTCGCGTAAGTCGTGGATAAGCTCGCCGACCCGCCGACGTGCTTCATGCACATCATCGGTGCGGGAACGCGCGCGACGTTTTATAGTGAGAAAAGCTCCGGCGCCCTGACGCAGTTCCAGCAAACCCTCATGCTCGAGCTCCGAATAAGCCTTGACGACCGTGTTCGGGCTAACCACCAATTCCTCGGCCAGCGTACGAATGCCAGGCAGCTGGTCTCCATCCCTCAGGGCGCCGCTCTCTGCAGCGTGACGAATCTGCTGCATCAACTGCAAGTAGAGTGGCTGTCCGGTAGTGGGCGTCAATTTGAACAGCATCACTGTACCTATGAAAGGGTACAGTGATACAGCGAAACCGTCAACCGGGAAGCGAAAAGACTCTGACAGGCAGAAAAATGAACCGCTGCTGTCCTCTGGCGCCGTGTCCTATTGCATTCCCATAGAGAGAGTGTCAGAATTCATATGGGCAACCAAGAGGAGACTGGCGGGCGAAAAGATAGACGCCGGCCGGGGAGGCATGATGCGCAAGCTCAGAGCGCTCTGGATGCGCCTTTGCGGCGTTCTACGCAAGCCGCAAGGCGACAGCGATTTCGAGGCCGAACTCGCCAGCCACGTGGCGATGCACATCGACGACGGCATTCGCGCCGGTCTCAGTCGCGGAGGAAGCCCGCCGCCAGGCGCTCATTCGCCTCGGCGGCGCGGAGCAAACCCGGCAGGCTTATCGCGAGCGGCGCGGACTACCGTGGCTGGAAACGCTCGTACGCGACCTTGCCTACAGTCTCCGCCGGCTCGTGAAACATCCCGCAATCACCGTCATCGCCGTGCTTTCGATCGGCCTGGGCATGGGCGCCAACGCCACCATCTTCTCCATGGTCAGCCGGTTTGTTCTGCGTCCCGCGCCGGTCGGCGATCCATCGACCCTGTTGGCCATCCAGAGGCGCGGCGAGAATGCGCTCTCGTGGCCACTCTTCCACGATCTTCGCGACCAGGTGAAATCTTTCTCCGCAATTGCAGGGTACTTTCCGCTGCTGCCTGCCTCCATCGGCGGTCGCGGCGAACCGGAACGCGTGTGGGGTCAGGCGGTCACCGCAAACTTCTTCGATGCCGCCGACATCCGCATGATGCACGGGCGCGGTTTCGCGAGCAGCGAAGAACAACCAGCCTGTAGTCGTGCTGGGCGCCGGCCTCTGGCATCGCCGCTTCCACGATGATCCCGCGATCGTGGGCAAGACAGTCACTCTCTCGGGCCACATGTTTACGGTGGTGGGCGTCGCGCCGGTCGGTTTCCACGGCATTGAGCAGATTCTCGAGTCCGAGTTCTGGGTGCCGCTCGGGAGCGCTGACCAATTATTTCCAAACCTCCCCAAAGGCCCTGACCGCAACCAAGACTGGCTATTCGTTGTTGGCAGGTTGCGACCCGGCGCGACGCGTACGCAGGCTGCGGCAGAACTGAATGCGCTGGCCGAACGTTTGGCGCGGAACTATCCAAATACCGACAAGGACAAGCCCTTTATCTTCGTGCAGGCGGGGATATTACCGCCGGGCGAGCAAAACGCGATGCTGATCTTCCTGACTGCGCTCTCTGTGGTCGCGCTGCTGGTACTGGCGATTGCAGGCGCCAATGTAGCCAACCTTCTGTTTGCACAGGCTTCAGGCCGTCAGCGCGAGATGGCCGTGCGCCTGGCGTTGGGAGCCACACACGGCCGCTTGCAGCGACAGATGCTGGTAGAGAGCGTCTTGCTGGGATTGGGCGGGGGAGTTCTGGGTGTAATTCTGTCTTTATGGGCTACGCAGGCACTCTCCGCACTCCAACTGCCCATACCGATTCCTGTCGACATGCGCATTGGCGTAGATTGGCGTGTGCTCCTCTTCACCTTTGCTTTGAGCATCCTCAGTGGATTGTTGCTGGGAGCGGCCCCGGCGTGGGCTGCAGCACGTCCGCTGCTGGGCAGCGCGCTGAAAGGGGAGGATGCGCTGGCTCGTCCCGGGCGCCGCTGGACTCTGCGTAATCTGCTGACGGTCGCCCAGATTGCCATGTCGGTGATTCTGCTTTCGATGACAGGACTCTTCCTGCGCAGTCTCGAAACCGCGGCCAGCATCGATCTCGGCTTTCGCCCTCAGAACCTGCTGAGTATGTCGGTCGATCCCCGGCTTCACGGCTACACGCCGGAGCAGACCGCGCAGTTTCTCAACCAGTTGCGGGAGCGAGTAGCGGCTTTGCCGGGTGCGGTCTCGGCGGCGTGCACCGACTTTCCGCCGCTCTCCATCGCTGGCGACGCGGTTACGTTCCATCTTGGCGGGGGGCCAAACTCCGCCAAAAACGATCCCTCGGCCAATCTCACCAGGGTGACGCCGGGCTACTTCGAGACCATGGGTATTCCGCGCGTTGCAGGCCGCGACTTCGGAGGGGAAACGGCGAGCGGTGCAAAGACCGCTGTGGTCAACCGGGCCTTTGTGGAGCGCGTTTTCGGAGGCAAAAATCCCATCGGGCGGCAAGTGACCGGCGGCGGCGTGACCTATCAGATCGTCGGGGTGGTAGGCAACGTCAAAACCACCTCGCTGGGCGAGGATCTTACGCCGGCGCTTTACCGTTCGCTCGAGCAAAACGTCGGGACCGACCCTAACTTGCTCGGCTATACGCTGGTGGTCCACACAGCGGGCCATCCCGCGGCAATGGGGGAAGCAGTGCGGCGCCAGATCTACGCGCTCGATCGCAGTATGGCCGTATTCAACGAAGAGACCATGGAGGAGCACGTCCATTCTGCCTTCTTCCTGCCTCGCCTGGCGGCGACACTCTTCAGCGTCTTCGGTGGGATCGGGCTGGTGCTGGCCACGGTGGGGCTCTACGGCGTGATGAACTACGCGGTCAGCCGGCGCACGCGCGAGATCGGCATTCGCATGGCGATGGGCGCGCAACCCGGCACGGTCGAACGCCTCGTTCTGCGCCAAGGCCTTGTGCTCACGCTGATCGCGGTGGCGCTCGGTTGGCCAGCCGCATGGATGTTATCCAAACTGGCGGCCAGCTTCCTGTACGGCATTCAACCGCATGACGCGCTGACCTTCGCGGTTGTGCCACCATTTCTCGCCGCAATTGCCCTGGTGGCCTGTTGGATTCCAGCTCGGCGCGCCGCCTCTATCGAACCTATGCAGGCATTGCGAACAGAGTAGGGGCCGTCCCATCGAATCCGCTAGCGACCGTAGTGCATGACTACGGCCTCCGGGTCTTGGGATGCCCCATCCAACAACAATCCTGTCCAAATTAGTTCTTTTCCATCGCCCCTCTGGAGCACTCGCTGAAAACCAAATCGGCTACGCCTGTGATTCTTTCAGCCACTAGCCAGTTCCTACTGGAAGCACCAACCCACCCTTGTCATCCCGAGCGAAGCCGAGGGACCTGCTGTGCGCCCTTCCCGAACGCAACTGCGCAAGTGAGTCACCTGCACACTAAGCCCGATTCGTTCGCTAAATCTGGACAGCTCTGAACCCGGACCGCACGCGAATGCTGATCGGCAATCATTCCAAAACCAACCCGATTCTCTTTGAGACCAATGCGGTTTCTTACAATCAACGGAGTACCTGCACAAAAAACCGATTTATTCGCTAATTTGGACAGCTCTGGCTGAGAGTAGCCCAGCACGCAGTGCTGGGTATGGTAACCACCGAGACCAGTCCCGCAGAGCCTGCCCTGAGCTTGTCGAAGGGGACGGCTGAGAGTTATCCAACAACGTCTCGTTTGCTTGTTTCAAGTACTTATCAAGGAAAGCGAGCGTGCAAGACTGCGTAAGGCGTAAGTTATGAAGCGCGATTTGTCCCTTTTTTCCGCTTGACATGTACTAGAGAACTAGTACACTAGTTAAGCAATGAAGAGTCAGATACAGAACGCAGACGCTACGTTTGGTTTTCAACTCAATGTGCATAGTGGCGTTCCCGTGTACAGGCAGCTGATAGACCAGGTGCAAGGCGCGCTTGCGGCCGGGCGTCTAAAGGCCGGGGACCAGCTTCCCACGATTCGCCAGGTCGCTGTCGATCTTGCGATTAACCCGAACACCGTGACTCGTGCCTATCGCGAGATGGAGATTCGAGGCCTTTTGGAAACCCAGCAGGGAACTGGAACCTTTATCGCGGAGCAGCCGGTCGCGACCGATAGCCGCGCACGGACTCGGCAGATGCAGCAGCTTGCAGCCGAGATGATCGCCCGGGCCGGTGCGAATGGTTTTAGTCTTACCGAGTTGTTGGACGCTCTGAAGGAACATGGCAATGAGCAAAATCCAAAGAGGAGATAGCAGAATGAGCCCGCGTATCGAGATCAGCGCGCCTGCAACAACGGTCATGGTCGCTTGTATCGGAGCCGGAATCGCAGGAACGTTCCTAACTGGAAATAACCTGCCACTGGTTCTCGGAACCCTTGTCGGCTTGTTCTTCTTGTTTTCGATCAAGGTTGTGCGCCAATGGGAGAAGGTTGCCGTCCTTCGTTTCGGACGCTTCCAGCGGCTCCAGGGACCAGGGATATTCATGCTTACCCCGGTGGTAGACACGCTCAGTGGATTTGTCGATCAGCGGGTGCGCATCGGCACGGTCACCGCGGAGTCTACTCTGACCCGGGATACGGTTCCTGTGAATGTGGACGCGATTGTTTTCTGGCTGGTGTGGAATGCTGAGAAGTCGATTCTGGAAGTAGCAAACTTCGAGGATGCGATCGCCATGAGTGCGCAAACAGCGCTTCGCGAATCCATTGGGCGTCACGATCTGGCCAAGCTGATCACGGATCGCGACGCGCTAGGCCAGGAACTGCAGAGAATTCTCGACGCCAAGACAAACCCATGGGGAATCACGGTTCAGTCGGTGGAGATACGCGATGTGCGCATTCCGCAACCGCTGGAGAACGCTATGTCTCAGCAGGCCCAGGCAGAACGCGAACGGCACGCCCGCATCATTCTCGGCGATGCGGAATTGCAGGTTGCCACCAAATTTGCCGAAGCATCCGAGGTGTATGCCAACAAGCCCGGCGCCTTGCACCTGCGAGCCATGAATATGCTCTATGAAGCGATCAAGGAGCGCGGCTCGATGGTCATCGTTCCCTCATCCGCCGTGGAAACCATGGGTCTGGGGGGTATGCTGGCGACGACTGCGCTCAACAAGACGAGTGAATCATAAAGCACAGAATTGTCCATGAAAGATTATCCGATAGTGCAGAACGCACTCAGAGGCCCAAGGCGATCCTAGCGTCAGGCTATGGTCACGGGTTGCCCTATTGCATTCCCATAGAAAGTATGGCAAAGTTCATATGGGTAACCAACAGGAGCCCCCGGGGCGACGTTTAGCAGGCTGACTTCATCCAATGTCTAGCTTGAATAGGCCGTCGACGGCACTTCTCCCCGGCTAAGGAGGCGTGATGCGCAAGCTGCGAACACTGTGGATCCGGCTACTGAGAATGTGCGGCGCGGGGCGAACGGACGAGCAGCTTGCGGCCGAACTGGAAAGCCATCTCCAGATGCACATCGATGACAATGTGCGATCCGGCATGTCGCCGGATGAAGCCCGACGGCAGGCATTGATTCGTCTCGGCGGCATGGAGCAGGCGCAACAGGCGTTCCGCGAACAAGCTACGCTGCCCGCTCTCGAAATCCTGTTGCACGATGTACGCTACGCTCTGCGGCAGTTGCGCAGGTCGCCTGGCTTTACCACGGTGGCGCTGCTTACGCTGGCGCTCGGCATCGGGGCCACGACCGGCATCTTCACCCTGGTCGACGCAGTGCTCCTCAAGTCGCTCCCCGTACCGCGTCCGGAGCAGCTATTCCTGGTAAAGCAGACCGATCATACTGCGGAGAAAACCCGAGTTTCTTATCCGTTCTTCCTTCACGTGCGCCAGCAGTTGCCGGATACCGCAGCGATTGCCGCCATGGCCTGGCCTGACAACTTTTACCTCAACGCAGGCACGCAACAACCGGAGCGCGCCTTAGGGCAGCTTGTTTCCGGCAACTACTTTCAAGTCTTTGAAACCTGGCCGGTCCTGGGCCGCCTGCTCACGCCTGCCGATGATGCCAAGCTGAGCGGCAGCGCCGTGGCTGTTATCAGCTACGGCTACTGGCAGCGCCGCTTTGCCGGCGATCCGGGGGTGATCGGCCGTAAGGTGACCGTGAACAATGTGCCGTTCTCGATCGTTGGTGTGGCTGCACGCGGGTTCTTTGGCGCACGCGCCGGCATGGAACCCGACTTCTGGATGCCGCTGACGATGCAGTCGGACGTGCGTTATCACGACCACTACAGCGACATAGCCGCGGAGCCCCTCGAAGCCCTGGATCCCCCAGGATCGCATTTGCTGGCTGCAGCTCATCGTGCGGGTTAAGGAACCGGCTGCTCTTGCTCAGCTGACCACGGTGATGAATCGGGTGTACCGGAACGATCTGCTAGCAGGCGACGCAGGGCGTGTCGGATCCCGATCTGCTGCGCTGGTTCCAGACGGTTACCCTGACGCTCGAACCCGGGCAGCAGGGATTTCGCGAATCTCCGGCGCGAATTCGAGCAGCCTCTCCTTCTTCTGATGGGGATGGCTGTGATGGTGCTCCTGATTGCGTGCGCGAATATCGCAAATCTTCTGCTGGCCAGGGCGGCTGCGCGGCAGCGAGGCTTTGCCGTACGGTTTTCGATGGGCGCTAGCCGCTCGCGGCTCATTCGCCAGATGCTGACCGAGTGCGTGCTGCTGTCCTCCTTCGGCGGTATGCTCGGGATTGCGGTGGCATTCGGCTGTACCAGCGTGCTGCCGAAGTGGGCATCGACCGAGACCACGCCGATTCCGCTCAACCTCACGCCGGACGCGCGCATCCTCATCTTCAGCGTGGTGGTCACGATGGCCACGGGCCTTTTGTTTGGGCTGGCGCCGGCGCTCAAGAGCGCGCATGTCGATCCCGCGTCCGTGCTGAAAGGCAGCGCTCAGTCGATCTCCGGACGCGAAGCCCGCTGGTCTCTGCGGAAGGGGCTGGTCGCCGTCCAGGTGGCGCTCTCCATGGTGCTGCTTGTGGGCGCCGGCATGTTTGTGCGAACGCTCGGCAACTACAGCAGGCTTAACCCCGGCTTCGACCGCGATCACCTGCTCAGCGTGCACCTCGATACGAACCTGGTGAATTACCAGGCGAGTGACTTCCCGTCGCTGTACGAGCGTCTGACCAGCCAGTTGGAAGCGATCCCTGGCGTCCGCTCCGCGAGTGTGACCACCTGCTCCATCGTCGCTGGTTGCCATGACTCGAGCGCGATACGGATCGCAGACGACAATCATCATGAGGGGAGCCGGCACGGCGAGACCCAGATGAACAATGTAGCCCCCAATTATTTCGAGACCGTGGGTATCGGTCTCCTGCAAGGCAGAGCGTTTGCGACCACCGATGGCCCGACCTCTCCCAAGGTTGCCATCGTCAATCAAGCATTTGCGCGAAAGTTTCTCTCCGGAGGCGACGCTGTCGGACGACGCTTCTCTTACGCCGACGATGCTGATGCTAAGGTTAGCTTCACCATTGTTGGCGTGGTGGCTGACGCGCGCGTGAACGATATTCGTGAAGCGGCTCCGCCAGTCATGTATTTTCCCATTGCCCAGGCCCCCGGCAATATCGACGGGCTGGAGATCCGGACCATTGCCGATCCGCAGTGGATAGCAGCCCAGGTTCGTCAGGCAGTCGCCACCGTCGATCACCGGATCCCTATCATCGACATCATCACACTCAACGAAGAGGTGAAGAACAATCTGACCCAACAGCGCCTGATCGCCCGCTTAACCTCCATCTTCGGCCTTCTGGCCTTGGGGCTGGCGTGCCTCGGGCTCTATGGGGTCATGTCTTATATCGTGGAGCGCCGGACGAGCGAAATCGGGGTGCGCCTCGCGCTCGGCTCCACGCGTTCAGCGGTGCTGCGGCTGGTTCTGAAAGAAACCTTGCTGCTGATCACTCTAGGCGGCGTGATCGGACTCGCGCTATCGATTGCGGCGATGCACCTGGCGACGAGCTTCCTATTCGGACTTTCCCCTGAAGATCCGGCGACCATCGTAGGAGCACTCTTGCTGCTTCTGTTGGTGTCCATGGCCGCAGGATTTTTCCCAGCATGGCGGGCCGCCTCGATCGATCCGATGCAGGCCCTGAGAACTGAGTAAGAAGCGGGCGTGCCCCGTCATTTACCGGCAGCGGCGCGCGGCTTAGCCGGCAGAAAACCCGCCAGTAACCCAATCGCCGGAAGGTACGCGCATATCTTGTACACGGTGAAGATGCTGGTCGCGTCGGCGATCCTGCCTAGGATGGCCGCGCCAATGCCGCCCATGCCGAAGGCAAAGCCAAAGAAGAGTCCGGAGATCATGCCCACCCGCCCGGGCACGAGTTCCTGCGCGTAGACGACGATTGCGGGGAAGGCGGAAGCCAGCATCAAGCCTACGAGCACGCTTAACACGCCGGTCCAGAGGAAGTTCGCGTAAGGCAGCAGCAAGGTAAGCGGCAAGACTCCGAGAATCGACCACCAGATCACTGCCTTGCGGCCAAAACGATCGCCAATCGGTCCTCCAATCAGGGTTCCCGCGGCGACGGCTCCCAGAAAAGCAAACAGGTGAAGCTGCGCGCTCCGCACCCCGATATGAAAGCGGGCCATCAGGTAGAAGGTGTAATAACTGGTGATGCTGGCCAGGTAAAAAAACTTGGAGAAGACCAGAGCGATCAAAATCGCGATGCCTATGACCACTTTTTTGGGCGGCAAACCATGCGCGTCTTCCGCATGCTTTGCGGGCCGGGTTTGCAGATGCTGCAGGCGGGCTTTGTACCAGCGGCTCACCCGCAGCAGAACCAAAATTCCCAGCAGAGCCAGGATGGAGAACCATGCCGCCGCGCGCTGCCCGTGGGGAAGGACGATAAAAGCCGCCAGCAGCGGCCCGATCGCCGTTCCACTGTTTCCGCCCACCTGAAAGATCGACTGGGCCGTTCCGTGACGCCCGCCGGAGGCCAGACGCGCCACGCGCGATGACTCCGGATGGAAGACCGCCGAGCCCATGCCAATCAACGACGCGGCCAGCAACAGCAATGCGAAGCGTGGGCGCAACCGCCAGCAACAGCAGACCCAACAGGGTAAACACCATGCCGACGGGTAGCGAGTACGGCAGGGGCTTGCGGTCGGTGTATTGCCCGATAAAGGGCTGGAGGATCGACGCCGTCATCTGATACGTCAGCGTCAGCAATCCGATCTGACCGAAGTTCAGATGGAACGAGGTCTTCAGAATGGGATAGATGGAAGGCAGCAGGGCCTGCATCGAGTCATTCAGCAGATGGCCAAGACCCACCGCGATGAGCACCCGAAACAGCGTTTTCTCTTCCACCAGGCCGGGACCCTCGCCCTGATTGGGTGCCTGGTTGGGTGCAATGATCTGCGTTGTCATGCCGGCGCCTGAGGATCTCCTCTAGCTATGCTACTGCGAGTGGTGGCGTGAGAAGCGAACGTGAGAGTGGGAACCGCGTCAGCAACCGGGGAGGGCGTTCCTCTGGTAGCGGCAACGAGCCTCGGATAACTGTTGCAGATGATCAGAAGTGAGCGGCTGGGGACAGCCGAGTTGGCGAGCGACCAGGCAGATGTGGGCGTAGTGCTCGACCGTTTCCATGCGCATGAACGCATCCTGCAGCGTATCGCCCGCAGTCACGACACCATGGTTGGCGAGCAGGACTGCGTCATGGTCGACGATCAAGGGCTGAATGCTGGAAGCCACTTCCGCTGTACCCGTGGTCGCGTAGGGCGCCAGTGGGATCGACCCCAGCGCCATGACAACTTCCGAGCACAGGGGTTCTTCCAGAGCCAGGCCGCAGGAAGCAAATCCGGTGGAGATCGGCGGATGCGCATGGACCACCGCCTGCACATCGGGCCGTTGGCGATAAATTGCCAGGTGCATGCCAATTTCGCTGGTCACGTTCCGGCTTTCGCCGACGCGATGGCCCTCCATGTCGACCACGACCATATCCGCCGCCTTCAGCATGAACTTGCTCATGCCGGTGGGTGTGGCCAGAATGCGGTCGTGGCTCAGGCGCACCGAGAGGTTCCCCGCCGTGCCGGGCATGAAACCCAATCGATACAGCCACTTACCGAAACGAGCAAGCTGCTTGCGGTGCAAGGTTTCGGCGGACCGCTCGGGGGCAGTGGAGCTTAAGGCCATGTTCAGAGTTGTAGTGAATCCACTCTTCTCCAGAGCCGTTGGATGCATACGTCACCAGATCCCCGTTTGAGCGCTTTCTCGCAGTTTCTGACGGAAAGACGGGAAACGCAACAGGGAAAACGCGGATAATGAGGAATTCCGTCCCAGAGTCACCAGCCGGGACTGGGAACGCGGGATTGGGGTGACCGTCACGACCATATTAGGCACCAAATTGCGCTGAACGGCGGAATGAAACGGCTTCCGTTGCGGGCGCCCTGGGGCTCCGCGGGAGTATGGTCACCAAGGTCACGCCAGAGTCACCCGGCCGAACCCGGACCGGATAGCTTTCGAGGGCAATGTTTCCAATTCAAGAGATAGATAAGTGCCATTCTGCCACACATCTGAAGCAGAAGACTCAATCGTTGGTTGAGGTCTCATGAAGCTGATCTTCCTCTACGGCCTGCCTGCGACCGGCAAGCTGACCGTTGCCGTCGAACTGGCGGCTGTGACAGGCTACAAGCTCTTCCACAACCACCAGGTCGTGGACCTTCTCTTGTCGGTCTTCGGCTTCGGCAGTCCGCCCTTCGTCGAGTTGCGTGAAAATATCTGGCTGTCAGTGTTTGAGCAGGCTTGCCGCAGCCGGCTGCCGGGATTGATATTCACCTTCGCGCCAGAGAGAACGGTTCGGCCCGGGTTCATCAGTGAAGTAAAGAGCAGGGTTGCGAAGGAAGGCGGCGAAGTCGATTTTGTCGAGCTGGTGTGTCCGGTTGCGGAGCTAAAGCGGCGCATGGATAACCCGTCAAGGCTTGCCTATCAAAAGCTCTCTTCCGTCTCCTTGTTTGAGCAGTTGCACGCGGACGGAGTGTTCGACTCATCGAACATGCCGGAGCCGCGCCTCTCGATCGATACCAGTCTCTTCACTCCAACGGAAGCCGCGATGGAGATTGTGCGGACCCTCGAGATCGGCGGTTCGAGCGGCCTATAATCTATGTTTATGCACATCCAGGCGAAGAAGACGGCAGTGGACTGGTCCGGTTGCCCTATCGTCGAGGTCGTTCCCGGCAAGGTGAGCGGTGTGCCGATCCTGAAGGGCACACGAGTGCAGGCTGACTCCAGTCGTCGAGAACTACGAGGGTGGAGTCGCCGGGGAGGAGATTGCATACAACTTTGACCTAAAGCCAGAGGATATTCGCGCCGTGCTGGCCCATGCGGCTCAGCAGCGAACCTTCGCCCGTGAAGCCGCTTTTCGAAGTACGTTTTACGATCTTCAGGCTTTCATCTCGGACGCCATAAAGAAACGCTCCAACTTAAGGCTAGACCGCAGGTCCCTCCACTACGCTACGCTTCGCAATTACACCGGCGACAAAAGCTTTGAGGTGCATTACAAGACCGTATTTTAGCTGAGTCGGGCTACCATGCCTCCCTCACTCGTTTGTTCGTTAGGACCGGAGCGACTTGTCACGGCGTGCCGGGGTAGCGTAGTGGAGAGCCTGCCTGAGCGAAGTCGAACGGGGACCTGCGGTGCCCGGTCGTTCGTAAAGATTATTTCCGCAGCCCTTGATCCGGCTTACCACGATCGCTGGCCTAGTTGCGCCCAAGCCCATACGATGGTCAGCATGACAACGGGTCTCCCCCACGGCGTCCTGGAACTGGATGGACAGCCGCTCTCGCTCGATCAAGTCAGCCAGGTGGCCACCGGCTCGATGAGCGTAGTCATTGCGCCGGCAGCCCACCACCGAATTGCCGCGGCTCAAGCCGTGGTCGAGCGCATCGTCACCAGTAACGAAACGGCCTATGGGATCAACACCGGCTTCGGCAAATTATCCGATGTGCGGATAGGCATCGAAGACCTCCAGCAATTGCAACGCAACCTGGTGCGCAGCCACGCCTGTGGGCTGGGCGAGCCGCTGGAAGAGGCCGAGGTACGCGCCATGCTGCTGCTGCGCGCGAATGTCTTAACCAAGGGATTGAGCGGCGTCCGCTACCAACTGATCGAGCTGCTCGTTGCCCTGCTCAATGGCCGCGTGCACCCGGTCATTCCCAGTAAAGGCTCAGTCGGAGCGAGCGGAGATCTCGCCCCCCTGGCGCATCTTGCCCTGGGGCTTATCGGGGAAGGCGAAGTATTTTTTCAGGGCGCGCGAATGCCTGCCCAGGCGGCGCTAGCGAAAGCTGGTCTTACTCCTCTGGTGCTTGAGGCCAAGGAGGGGCTCGCGCTGCTCAACGGAACCCAGGCCATGGCCGCGGTCGGTGGCCTGGCTGTGCTGCGCGCGGTACGCGTGAACCGGCTCTTCGATCTCGCCGGCGCCATGGCGCTGGAGGCGTTGCGCGGCACTCCAGTGGCCTTCGATGAGCGCATTCACCAGGCGCGGCCGCATCCCGGCCAGATGCAGGCAGCCGCGCACCTGCGAGCGCTGCTGCGCGATAGCGAGATTCGCGAGTCCCACCGGGTGAACGATCCGCGGGTGCAGGACGCCTATTGCCTCCGCTGCATGCCGCAGGTACACGGAGCGGCGCGGGGCGCGCTCGAGCATGTGCGCGAGGTGATCGAGATAGAAACCGGATCGGCTACGGACAATCCGCTGATCTTCTGTGAATCCGGACCCGGGGCCGGCGAGGTCCTCTCCGGAGGAAATTTCCATGGTGCGCCGTTAGGCCTGGCCCTCGACTATGCAGCCATCGCAGTGACCGACCTGATGAGCATCAGCGAACGCAGGATCGACCGCCTCATCAACCCCGACTGCAACGAGGGCCTGCCTGCCTTTCTTGCGCAAACCCCGGGCCTCTCCTCCGGACTCATGATTGCTCACGTCGCCGCGGCTGCGCTGTTGAATGAAGCCAAGGTGCTTGCCCATCCGGCGAGTGTGGATAGTTTGCCCACTTCCGGCGGTAAGGAAGATCATGTATCCATGGGCATGACCGCCGCGCTCAAGCTGAAGCAAATTGTTGAGAATGCGGAGAAGGTTCTGGCCATTGAGCTGATGACCGCGGCCCAGGGATTGGAATATCGCCAGCCCCTCAAGGCCGCGACAGAAATCGAGCGGGCGCGCGTGTTCGTGCGCACGCTGGTCCCCCGGCTGGAGGAAGACCGGGTCATTGCAGGAGATATCGAACGCTTGGCAAAGGGGATTCGCGATGGAGACTTTGATAGCTGGTCCGCATAAAGACGTCATTCGTGCGCCGCGAGGAACCCGGCTGCGCACCAAGGGCTGGCAGCAGGAAGCTGCCCTGCGCATGCTGATGAACAATCTCGATCCGGAAGTGGCCGAGGCCCCGGACGAGCTGGTGGTCTACGGCGGAACGGGAAAGGCGGCGCGCGACTGGCCCTCCTTCCACGCCATCGTGCGCGCGCTCGAGAGCCTGGAGAACGATGAGACGCTGCTGATCCAATCGGGCAAGCCCGTGGGCATTTTGCGCACCCACACCATGGCGCCGCGGGTGCTGATCGCGAACGCCAACCTGGTGGGCAAATGGTCCAATTGGGAGGTCTTTCGCGAGCTCGAACAAAAGGGACTGATGATGTATGGGCAGATGACCGCGGGCTCCTGGATCTACATCGGAAGCCAGGGCATCGTGCAGGGCACCTATGAAACTTTCGCCGAAGCTGGCCGCAAACACTTCGGCGGCAGCCTGGAAGGCAAACTGATTGTCTCCGGCGGCATGGGAGGCATGGGCGGCGCGCAGCCGCTGGCCGCTACCATGACCGGCGCATGCTTTCTGGGCATCGATGTCGACCCGAAGCGCATTCAGAAGCGGGTAGACAGCGGCTATTGCGACCGCATGGCAACCACGGTCGATGAGGCGTTGCAGTTGCTTGCCGACGCGAGAAGGGAAGGCGCCGCTCGCTCGGTTGGCCTGGTAGGCAATGCTGCCGATGTTTTGCCCGAACTACTGCGCCGCAAGGTGATTCCTGAAATCGTGACCGATCAGACCAGCGCGCACGATCCGTTGAACGGATATGTGCCCAATGGCATGAGCTTTGACGCTGCATTGACACTGCGCCGGCAGGACAGCGAACAATATGTTGCCCGCTCCATGGCCGCCATGGGCAAGCATGTGGAGGCGATGCTCGAGTTGAAGCGCCGCGGCTCCGTGGTCTTCGATTACGGAAACAATCTGCGCACCAACGCCAAGTTGGCCGGGGTGGAAGACGCCTTTGATATTCCGGGCTTCGTGCCGGAATACATCCGGCCCTTGTTTTGTGAAGGCAAAGGGCCGTTTCGCTGGGTGGCGCTTTCCGGTGATGGGGAAGACATTCGCAAGACCGATCAGCTGGTGCTCTCCCTCTTTCCTGGAGATGAGGGGCTGAAGCGCTGGATCAAGCTGGCCGGCGAGCGCATTCAATTTCAGGGGCTACCCGCCCGCATCTGCTGGCTGGGTTACGGGCAGCGGGCCAAGCTGGGCCTGGCTATGAATGAATTGGTGCGTTCGGGAGAGATTACGGCGCCGATCGTGATTGGCCGCGACCATCTAGATACCGGATCGGTCGCCTCTCCTTATCGCGAGACCGAGGGCATGCTCGACGGCTCCGATGCGGTCGCCGACTGGCCACTGCTGAACGCGCTGGTGAACACGGCAGCGGGGGCATCCTGGGTCAGCATCCACAACGGAGGCGGTGTGGGCATTGGCTATTCCCAGCACGCGGGCATGGTGGTGGTGGCCGATGGCACAGACGAAGCCGCGTTGCGCCTGGAGCGCGTATTGACTACTGATCCGGGAATGGGTGTGCTGCGGCATGCGGACGCAGGCTATCCTGCTGCTCGAAGCTTCGCTCACGCCGCGGGTTTACGCCTGCCCATGGAAGAAGACGGGTAAGAAGAGAAACTGCAGATCCCTCGGCTTTGCTCGGGATGACAAAGCGGAGGGGAACGGCTCACCTTGGCTATCCATGAGCGGGCTGGGGAGGTCGGGGAGAGGATCTGTCCGTCCAACACGCAGGCCAAAGGAAGTACACGGGCAAAAAAAGCTTTGGGTGCCCCATTCAAGCCGTACTTTGGCTTGAGTGGGCTACCATGCCTCCCCCACTCTTTGTCATCCCGAGCGAAGCCGAGCCTGCCCCGGCGTGCCGTGGGGGGATCTGCAGTTCTCTTTCCCCCGTTGAACTCGGCGCGTGTGACTGCTTCAATCGGAGGTACTTGTTGGGCTTAGAAGCCGTGGTGAACTGCTCGCAACTCATAACAATGGCGGGTGCCAACCGTCCCCGCGTGGGAGCGGAAATGCGCGACCTCGCGATCATTCATGACGGAGCCATGCTGATCCGTGACGGCAGAATCGAAGCAGTGGGCACACGCAGCGAGATCGAGGCCCTGGTCAGCATCGACACGCAGAGGATCGACGCCGGCGGACGAGTGGTAACGCCCGGCTTTGTGGACGCGCACACCCACCTGGTCTTCGCCGGCAATCGCGCCGATGAATTTGAAATGCGCTGCTCCGGCATCACCTATCAGGAGATAGCGCGCCAGGGAGGGGGCATTCGCTCCACTGTCCGCCGCACCCGTGCTGCAACCGAAGCCTCTTTGCTGGCCACCGCGCAAAAACACGCTCTGTGGTTTCTGCGTGGCGGCACCACCACCATCGAAGCGAAATCCGGCTACGGGCTCACCGTGGAAGCAGAGATGAAGATCCTGCGCGTGGTGCGCGAAACAGAGCAGACCACTCCATTGCGCTGCGTGCCGACCTTTCTCGGCGCGCATGAAGTGCCCGACGAGTTTGTTGGCCGCACCAACGCGTACGTCGAGCTGGTGATCGACGAGATGCTTCCCCTGGTACGTTTGCACAAGCTGGCAAGCTTCTGCGATGTTTTCTGCGAGCCGCACATCTTCGACCAGCACGCAGCCGGGCTCATTCTCGAAGCCGCGCGCCGCCTGGGCTTCGGCCTGCGCGTCCATGGCGACCAGTTCAGTTGCTCAGGCGGCGCCTTGCTGGCCGCGCGCCTCGGCGCTGCCACCGCCGATCACCTGGAGCATACGGATGCAGTCTCGATCGCCGCTCTGGCCGAGGCGAAGGTGCAGCCGGTCCTGCTGCCCGGTTCCGTCTATTCGATTGGCTCCAGGCATTACGCGCCCGCGCGTGCCATGATCGAAGCCGGGCTGGCCGTGGTGTTGGCCACGGACTTTAACCCCGGCTCTTCGCCCATCGCATCCATGCCGGTTGTCATGTCGCTGGCCTGCACGCAGATGAAGATGACTCCGGCGGAGACGCTCACCGCGGCAACCATCAACGCGGCGTGGAGCCTCAACCTCGCCGCCGAAGTCGGCTCGCTCGAGCATGGCAAGTCCGCCGACTTTGTCATTCACGAAGCGAACGACTACCGGGAGATTCCGTACTTCCTGGGTACCCAGCGGCCGGCGATGGTGTTCGCCCAGGGAGAGCGCGTCGCTTGAAAGTAACTCCGCAGAAAATCAGCACGATTGCGCCCTGGCTCGCTCTGCTGGCAATTTCCGTTCTGATCAATTACGTCGATCGGGGCAATCTCTCCATTGCTGCCCCCTTGCTCAAGGATGAGTTACACCTCAATCCCTGGCAACTGGGCATTCTGCTCTCCGCATTTTTTTGGACCTATACCGTCTTACTTTTCGTCGTGGGCTGGCTGGTAGACCGATTTGAAGTGAATGTGGTGATTGCGACCGGGTTCCTGGTGTGGTCGTTGGCCACGGTGGCCACCGGCCTGGTGCCTGGATTCGCCTTGTTACTGGTGACGCGTTTAGTCCTCGGCATCGGCGAATCGGTTGCTTTTCCTTCGTGCTCGAAGATTCTCGCGCTCCATGTCTCTGAAGAACGTCGCGGCTTCGCCAACGGCGCTATCATCACCGGGATCCGTTCCGGTCCCGCAGTCGGCATGTTTGGCGCGGGGCTTTTGATGGCGAAGTATGGTTGGCGGCCAGTGTTTATTGGCATCGGCCTAATCAGCCTGGTGTGGCTGCCCGCGTGGAAAAAGTGGATGCCGCGCGGCCATGCGTTGGGTGGCTCCAGCTTCAGGGGACTTGCTACCATCGCCGCCATGGTGCGCAAGCGCTCCTTCTGGGGCGCCTCCGCAGGCCACTTTTGCGGAAACTACCTGCTATATGTGATGGTCACCTGGCTTCCGTTCTACCTGGTGCGCGAGCGCCATCTTTCGATGAACGCGATGGCGAGAACCGCTGGTTTGTATTTCCTCGTGGATGCTACGTCGGCCATGGCCGCAGGTGCGCTTTCTGACCTTTTCATCCGCCGGGGCTACACCACGACCCTGGTCAGAAAATCGGTCATGGCGATCGGACATACCACGGGAGCCATCGGCATCGCTGCTTGCGCCCTCGCCGGACCACACGCCTATCTGCCATGGTTGCTGGTCGCGGCCGCGGGATGCGGAACCTCAGCCTCGGGCATCTACGCGTTTTGCCAAATCCTTGCGGGCCCAAAAGCGGCGGGCACCTGGACCGGTTTTCAGGGTGGTCTTGCGAACTTCGCGGGAATCATCGCGCCGGCGCTCACCGGCTTTATCGTGAACCGGTCAGGGAACTTTCGCACCCCATTTCTGATCACCTCCGCGGTTGCGCTGACCGGCGGCATCGCCTGGGTCTTTGGGGTTGGCCCGGTGGAAGCGGTCACCTGGGCTCCGGAAGAGAACGTCCTGCCCGTACTTTCGTGGATTCGGTATAGCCGAGTACTCAGGAGCGCAATGTGAGCTTGCGACTGTCCAGATAGGGGGGAATGGAGGGCACAAGACCTTAACCCCTGGACGGGTGCCCCAGGTGCCCGAAGTACCTGGGCCGAAGCCAACCTGATTGGGCAAAACCCAACGATCGACCCCATCTCCATCCCTCGCTGGTGAACAGAAATAACTGCGAACTCGGTCGACCACAACTCCAGAAACAACAGAGTGCCCTCTTTGAAGGGTACGGGCTTCAGCCCGTACATAATCCGACCTCGTAGGTGAGATGGCTTTAGAAGCCACAGAGGGAGATTGCTCTTCCATCGAAACCGCTGGCATCGACGGCTTTACAGGCTGCGAAAAAACTCATGCTTTGTGTCAGGGCACGGCTTTAGCCGGGCCGTAAACGATTAAGAAAAGGACGGGCTTTAGTGTCTGCGTGAGAACTCGCCAGTTCAGGATGATAGCGTTTGCCACCACCAACAAATGCTGGGTGGCCCATTCAAGCCTTCTTTTGGCTTGAGTGGGATAATGGCTCTCGATGTCCACTTCCGTTTGCCACCCCTCCCAATCCAGGTTCTCACGCAGGCTCTTTAGCCCCTGAGGTATTGCTTGCCTATCAGCCTCGGCGAGCACTATCGACGAAACGACCCTCTTGATGCGGGACGAAATAACCCCTAAATGAATTGGAACTACGGCACCTGTGCCGAAAAGATGGGCGAAGCCCAACCTGAATTGGCCACAAACCCCATTGACCGTAATCTCCATCCCTCGCTGGTGAACAGAAATAACTGCGAACCCGGTCGACCACAACTCCAGAAACAACAGAGCGCGAATGACTTGTTGAACGGTTGAACGGCCGATCTTCGAGCTGGGGCGAATAGGGGACGGCCTGACCTGCGCGAGTCTCCTCGATTCTCAACGTCTTAAACACATCAGTACGGTGGCTCTCCCCGCATGGCATACACTGGGTCCCGTGCCAACGAAGTGGGCATTGCCTAAGCAAGCGGCGTCTTTCATCGAGACGATGGATTGCCTTCCAGTCTCCAAATTGCCGGATGGACCGCAGTGGACTTATGAAATCAAACTCGATGGCTATCGGCTTGAGGCGGTACGGACCAGCCGCACCACGACGCTCTATTCTCGCCGGGAGAATGTGCTCAACCAAAGGTTCCCTTACATCGCGACGGCCTTGCAGCATCTTCCCAACGACACGGTGATCGACGGAGAACTGGTAGCCCTCGGCCCCAACGGCCGGCCGGACTTCCATCTCCTGCAAAACTTTCGCTCCGCGGAGTCGCGCATCATCTACTACGCCTTCGACATCCTGGTGCATGAGGGGCGGCGCCTCACAGAGCGTCCACTCCTGGAGCGCCGAGCCATCCTTATCAACGTTGTTGAACCCGGGGAGCACGTCGCGCTGTCTCAAGTCTCTGACCGCCGGCGGCGGAAATGCTGCAATTCGTAAAAGACCACGGACTGGAAGGGGTGGTCGCGAAACGCTCTGACAGCGCATACCAGCCTGGTCAGCGAACCGGCCTCTGGAGCAAGTACCGGATCGATCTTCGCCAGGAATTCGTGGTGGGTGGCTACGTCCCAAGCAACCTGGGCATTGATTCGCTGGTGGTGGGCGTCTACCGCGGTAAAGATCTCATCTATGCGGCTCGGGTGCGAGCTGGACTAGTGCCTGCTACCCGCCGTGAGGTCTTCGAGCAGCTGAAGCATTTGCAGACCCCGAGGTGCCCGTTCATCAATCTCCCTGAAGCGGCGGCCGGCCGCTGGGGTCAGGGGCTTACCGCGGAAAAGATGGAGGAGTGTGTTTGGGTACGGCCGGAGGTGGTCGCGGAGATCCAGTTTCTGGAATGGACCGGGGCTGATCATCTGAGACATACCAAATTTGTCAGGCTCAGAGACGACAAAGATCCTTCCAAAGTGATTAAGGAAAACTTAATGTAACGATGCACGGCGCGGAGTTTTCGGCCACGTATGATCCTGCTACGGGAACAGCTCACAGCCTGTGCAAATTGGTGAAGGAGACCAGTGGCTCGACATGCACGCGCATCATCTTAGTTGAGGATAGCGCCGATGGCATTGCAGTCAAGGTAAACGAGCATTCGACCGACTGGGTGAAGCCATTCCCCAATACTTCGCAGAAGGTTTCCTCAAGGCCACGCCACAGCCTTGAGGATGCTGAAGTGTATGCAAACGATTTATTTGGGATTAGTTTGCTGGATGGTTTCGTCCGAGCTCGCTAGCCAGTCACGAACCCAGACCGGGGTTGACGGACGGGAAGTTCGCCGTCGATTCATTTCCTAACCTTTAAGTGTTCCTGGCATAAGAGGGTTGAACTGCATACCTATTGGGAGAATCCCTGGGATAGTTGTGCCGTCCCTTTATCTCCCCGGGAAAGTCTTTCCCGGAAAAGTCCGCATGACCAAATAAGAGGCGATCCCCGGACGGAGCTCCCAGAAACTCGCCGTCCCTACATTCATTTCCAATTATTTCTCATCCTCCTGCTTTTCAGCTCGTAGTGGCTGCTCTTCCCCGCTTGCGGCGACAGGAAGGCCTGACTTTTCGATAAGTTGCACGGTGCTCGATGGTCTTCACGTAGATGATGTCGAAAGCCGAGACGTATACCCGCATCTCGAAATAGCAGTCCTCGACCTCTCTGCAACTCGCTGTCGGATACAGAAGGCATGACTTCCAAGGAACCAGCAAAAGAGAGGACAGCGACGCGAGCAGAGAGGTAAGGGACAAATGAAACGGAATCGAGAATCCAATCAGTCCCTGCTTCTTGAGGAGCGGCTGGCCCAGATACTCCGCTTTGAAATGTCAGCGGTGTCATGTGAACCGAGTGACTCAGCAATGCGGAATAGCTGATTAAAATGAGCGCCGCCAACGGCAGCCTCGATATGTGCAAAGGCAATTCTGCCTTTGTGATCAGGAAGATTGCTGGAGAAGAGGAGGCCGTGCCCATCCGTAAGCGCCTTTAAATTCTTCGCCATATTTTTCAATCAACGCCTCATATTTATCTTTGAGTGAGGAGTATTCAGAAGCGAACTGGGGGTTGTCCATATCTTCCGCGTTCGACTGCCAAGCGTGCGGTGGCGTCTTCGAACGCCTTAACCGTAGAATGATCGAGATACCGATAGGTTGTCTGCTGGTCGTTTTCCCGCCAGAAAGCGCATTATTTATCGAGGTTTCGTATATCGTGCGCGCGCGAGATTGTGCGCCAGATAAGTAACCATTCCGCATCAGCAGCAGGACCTCTTCTGCCAATTCGATAATTCTCTCTCTGAATCGCTCCTATATGAATACACTTGGCGTTAAGACGTAGTGACGGTATCGATAGAGCCCGCTTATAAAAGGATCCTTCAGCCGCAGATCTTGCTAATAATAAAGCGAATTCTAAGGAGTCGAACCCGCCCCCTCCCACTTCTCCAATCGCGCAGAGTACCGAGCTTCGCGCTTTTTGATCTCTGTTGCGAACTCTATTTCTCGTCGCGCGGTGAGTTTAGCTAGTAATATTTCAGCCGACGACGTGAGGAGCTCTTGAGCGTCGCTTGTCGAGCTGTGCTGCGAGTGGCTTTCTTGAAAGCTCATTGAAACCCCTGTCACCACCTTTTGTCACCCACCTTTTGACTATCGCGATTGTGCGTTGAGGGGACTGGCTTCTTGTGGCTTCACCTTGAAAGAGTGCGTTGGCACTCTTTAACTTGTTTCCTTTCTGAACAAAGCGACAAATTTTGGCTTTTCGCGAAATGACTTCCAGCCTCCGGCCATTCGCCCCGCATACTCGACGGTAAGGGACAGCTTCCCGTCGTCCGTTCTCTCGGATAAAGAAAGTTCAGCATGTGCATGTAGAACTGGCTAAGAGTCCAGCCCCCGGCTTCCCTTCTCTTCAAAGCCCTTTTCGCCGCTCCAATGTCCAAGAGTCCTCGATTGGCTGAACGTATACGCGATCGACGACTTGTAACGGCATCCCAAAATTCCCTGCTGAGACGTCCGAGAACCTATGATGTTCCTTCTCTCCCCAGCCCTCTTCCGTCAGGTCGGTACTGGTAAGCGAAGACACTATAGAAGATTCTGGAACCGTTCCCGGCTTCCTTTCCTCTTTCTCTTCGGGCTACGATCCCCTGTCTGAACGGCTTCAGGGCTTTGAACCGTTTCGCCTCGCTTGCAGAATCGTCTTGATTTCCCCTCGATTCAAGAGGGACTTCACTTCGACCACTACCAGGAGAGCCTCAACAGGCAGGATCACAGATGAGCCTCTCGACCAATGGAAAGTCTTCCGCTGGCCGGTCCGACACCAGCAGGTCCACTGGGGACTGGTATTTCCAAACAGGTCGATCACTTCGCCACCATCAACTCTAAAAGCAAGCGGGAAGGCGTTGCCGCAGGAATTCACGCACGGGGTGCTCTCGTTCATTGCCTTTGGTCGGCGCATGTTTGAATGCGTCACTTGCTAAGAAGTCGGCAGCAAAGCGGAGAAGAGATAGACTGGATGTTCCTGTCGAGGGGTGGCGTGACAGTACCGTGTGTGCCCTATGCTTATGGCTTAATTTCATTCAGCAAGTCTAGCTAAGCGAATACGAATGCATACTATAAACGCTTTCTCGCCACCTGTCGTATATCGGCTAACCAGCGGAAGGCGGCTCTGCGCGCCTTTTTCTACTTCCTCCTAATCCACCTTTCAGCCTGGGTAGGTACCTCAGCAAAAGTCGCTTCCAAAGTGTGGTCTAGTCGCGTGTAGAGAACGTCACTCTTCCCCTGCAAATCTACTACGGCTGCCTCAATCTCGGAACTTTTCCCTGGCCACCCTAACATTTCATTCCGCACAACCATAGAACGGGTTTGATAAGCGGAGAGTTTCGGGGGACGGAGAGCTCCGAGGAAAGCAGGACAGTAGGACGGACGGAACAGACCCCAAAAGAGACACCTTGGAGTGAACACCAAACAGAACGCTTCTCCATTAGAGCCATTTCCGTGCTGCCCTGCTTTCCCATCTTTCGCCCTATTTCCCTATGATTGTTGCGGTGCCCTTCGTTGGCACTTCAACCCTCGCGCCCTCGACGAACGAACGGCATATCATTGGTGATCACGGTGTTATTTGTCCATGAAGCACCAGCTAAGAAAAGGTAGACAACCTTTATGTGCCAATCTCCTGGAACTGACCCTTCCGGGGAGCTTTACATGCAAGATAAATTCCTTTCTATCTTTGTCAGTGGGCTCTCCGGATGGCACGGGAACCTCCTGGTCCACCTTCACGGGTGAAAGGCGAACCTGAAATGAAGCCCCCATCGGCAGGGGATCGTTCAGTGTCATCTTGAAACTGAGATCACTACCAGGGTGCAGGCGAGCCACATCGGACTGCATCTGCACGGAAGCATGTGTCTCGTCTAGGCCGAAGCTTGCCGCCGGCGCAATAGCCAGCAGCCCAAAGGTCAATATTGCAATGCCGCGTTTCAAATAATTCATCCCATTCCCCTTTTTGGTTAACTAATTCAATAGGAGTTAAGCTGGAACGCTTGAAGCCGGTCCACAAAGCGTCCCGGCATGATCCCAGCCTCGTGAATTCGGACGGCCCTCCCTCGTCGCAGGCGAGTAATTCTTGTACACGATAATTAAACGCGACATAGTTCCTCACTGCTGTCAACGATAAATTCCCGCGCACGGAAAACGCTGAAAGCGGTGGTATATCAGCAACAGTGAGGGATTTGCATGTCAGAGCCGGTTGACGTCGAGCGTCTTGGACAACGCCTTCGTCGAATTCGAGGGGAGCGGAGAGTTACCTTGGACACAACTTTGGAAGGAGACGGGGGTAAGCGTGCCCACCTTGTCCAGGATTGAACGGGCAGGCTCAAAAGAAATACACGCTGGAACCCTAGTCCAGTTGTGCGGGTGGCTAGGGGTTCGACCGAGAGGAGTTCAAGCCCGGAGCTGCGCCCCCCAAAAGTGCCCTGGAGAGCGCCCGCCAGTACTCCCGAGGCAGTTGAGCTCTATTTGAGGGCGGATAAGAACCTTGATCAAAGGGCGGCGCGTAGCTCTCCCCGCTCGCAGAAATGTTCCAAGGCCCCCCTATGAAAAGCTAGCAAGAGGGTAGCTCTAAGAGGTAACGTTTATGGCATCCTTCCATTCCAGTCGGCGTGCGCAGGTCTGGGAACCTGTTGCTATCGAGCTTCGCCGCATTGGAGGCGCCAGGATAGAGATCTCATAGATCCTGCCGTTCTAGCTGAAAAGATCGGACTGTGTCTCGTTGACGCTAATACGGCTCTTGAAGATTTCTCCAAAGACGATCGCGATCACCTGCTCGTCACCGCCTCGGACTCCTGGCTCGGGTGGTGTGTTTCCCACGCCCCTACCAAACGGCAAATGCATCTGCATCATTAATCCAAATCATCATCGGCGGCGAAACAGAATTACGCTAATGGAAGAGATCGTACACATCCACCGAAAGCACAGACCGGCAACAGGGCTACGGCAGTTGGCGCCAAGTCTTCGCGTCCGCGAATACCACAAAGACCAGGAAATCGAGGCTTTTTATGGTGTGGGGTGTGGCTGTTCTCCTGCCTTGGAGCCTGTTCTATAAGGAACTGGACGGTGGAACGCCGGTTGCCGAGATCCCGCCGAGACTTTCGATGTGACCGACGCACTGATCCATTACCGTATAAAGGTGACTGGAGCCACCAACCTCTATCGCAGTCGTTCGGAGCGGCCCCCCCCCCCCGCAGGCGCCAGCCAAGTGTGGCCGCCACTGACACATTTCGGGCAGGGCGAAGCTCGGGTAGTTTTCGGTGGCCAGACGAAAGTGACACTTTGGAAACACGACAAGTCGCTCATCGGTCCCCTGGGGGTCCGTCCTACTGACTACAATTCGGCAAGGCAAAGTGCCACTTCGGTCACCGAAACTTCCCGTCACTGAAACCTCCCTGAAGGGACGTATTGGAGTAATTCCAGAAAGACGTGAAACCATTAGGTTCATTTCCGTCCGTTTCATTTTGTTTCATTATGTATCATGTCTTCACAGCGGATCGCAGCTGGAGAACTACCCACCGAATTCGTCAAGGTGCGTGGCCTCTTGCTGCAAAGCTCACTCGGCCCGGATAGTTTGGGTAACTTGCGGTACAGTCTATGCGCATATTCGTAAGAATTCTCGTCTTGGCTGCCATCGCTGTAGGCATAGCCTATTGTCTACATTCGCTAGGTACAGGGAACCTCACGCCACGCGAAAGCGGCCTTTTAAGCATAGTTTTGACTGGACTTTCGATTCTTGCCAGCTGGGCTGTGTCTGATATGTACTCGACAATCCAATATAAAGCCGCCCGGAGACGTACAGGAGGCGCATCGGACCAATCTGCGCACCTATGCTCTTAAGGCCGCAGAAAAGGTGACAAATCTTTCTAGCGAACTCCCGCCGTCTCTCGACATACTTGCAACAGGAACTTGACTACACCGACTACAGAAGTGCCGAAGGAAGAACTCCAAGCGAAGGAAGAAAGACTAGAAAGCGCCATCCATCTGCCTCAGCACCTTGAAATGGGTCAATGATACTTCCCTTAGCGATTGGCAAGGAGTTATAGGTGACGAACTCGCGGTGCAGCGGGAAGAGAAGCAGGAGCGCGAGCAAGACCTTCGGGCAATGCTAATGGAAGTTGAGAGACAACTTGTAACCGAAAAACAGAAAGCCGCCTCCCATCGGAGCCTTCCCAAGATACCCGCGCGGAAATCGAAGCCCTTCGCAGGGAAATTGGAGGTTGGCCGCCTCAGCAAATCAGCGGATTTTCTCTGCCATACCATCGATCGACCAAAAACCGCCCGACTGTTCAACTACCGTGCCCTCAGTGTGGGAAACTTCTCAAGGTGAAGCAAGCCACAAGCGTCAAAAGTGTTAAAGGTATCAGGCGTTCGGGTGTGAGGCGCGCCTGGTCGCCAGATATGACGGCAACAAGGAGGCTTTCCTGACCCCTAGAGTTACAACAGAAGAGCGGTATACATGTCCGTCCTGTGAAGGAGAAGTGGCATTTAGCTCTCGATCCAGTTCCTGGTGTGGCCTCCTCCGTCACCTGCCGGCAATGTGGACAGGGGCTAACCATCATAAGGACAACTGACTCTATCCGCATCCGTCCCTCCGATCTCCCCGGCTCCGTCGAGTCAACCCATAACCGCTGAGTTGCTCGATAAGGTTCGAACGAAATTGCCCAAGCAGCCTTGGCCGACGGGCACACATCGAGCAATTGCTTTGGAACTCGGAATTTCCCCCCACCTGGCGACCAGAGCGATGAATGAGCTAATTAAAAGGGGCGACTATTATGCGCAAGAGAACGGCGCCGTCCTTCGTCCCCGAATGAGGAAGATCCAGGAAGATTCAAACAGACGAAACTACCCCACGTCATTCCCCAAACGCCGCCGAGAGACTCATGCGACCGGAGTTCGGTTAGACAAATTTCAGCCGTTCGCGTTGTGTCCCACATAGGACATACCCTATTTAGATACTAGTCGCACAAGAGGTAGCTGCAATGTTGACAGCCTATGGTAGATGAGGCCGGACAGGAGGGCAGGGAGGATGTAATCATCGCCGGTTACGTCGGCAGCGACGCGTCTTGGGAGAACTTGGTGACCGAGTGGAGAGCAGCCATAGCACCTCGAAAGTCGCTCCAAGGCACTTTTTTCGAACCCCTGCGTTGGAATGGACGCCCCGACCCGCTAAGCTCATTGGCCAAGCTCGGCCCAATACCAGATCAGTGTGGTCTCCAAAGGATCATCGGCCACGTTCGGGTTGCCGACTATGCGGATCTATTCACCGAGGATCAACTCAGGAAGCTCGTACCCGGATATCAGATGGCCCTCCACGCGTTGACCAACAGCTGTGCTGAGATGGATCCCCAAGCACGAGCAGGTCAGGTTCTTCTTCGAGCAGCAGGACGTATTTGCACGTCAACGGCATGTGGTGCTTACCGCCTACTCTCAAATGCCGCTGCTTCTATCTGGATAACGGCCAAAGCAAGCTCGCAGGCTGGGCAGCCTTGCCTAAAAGTACTTACTTTGAGCCGGCAGATGCTCTATCGTACGCGATTTTACAATATGCCAGAGACCCGAGGTCTGAGAGGACTAAAGTCTGCGCTCCATTTATGGGTAATCGGCGGAGTGTAGGTGCGCGACCGACCAGAATGGAAGTGCGAACTGCACTACAACTGACGAAACAATGGTGGGCTATGTACGGTCCCGATGAAGGCTTGATGGATTGGCTGGATAGCGTGGCAAAAAGCCCGGATGTCAAAGAACAGCGATTCGTAGAGCAATCGTGTTCCCAATCAGGGAACTGCGGGACAAAATTTGATTGTCAGGAAGCTGTGAAAGAATCGGAAAGTCAGGGGGAGACCGGCTGGCATGCTTGATCTGTCTGAACAGCTCCGGGACGGAAGATGCGGGACGGAGATGCGGGACGGGAGATGGGGGACAGACGAATAACCCCCAAATGGATGCTCCAGCGTTCCGGGTCCCTCGGCAACCGGCTTCCATCACTAGATTCCCACCACGCAAGATCTTCTATGGCCTGTCCGTTCGCTGCGCTACCGGTAAAGACTTTACTGATGATCGATCGCCTCCGGGACCCGCATGTCTGGGAAAAATCACCAGATTGGAAGCGCGAGCCGCATCATTTGGACTGACCTGGGTGGCGCGCAAGACCTCTTTGGGCCTTTCCTGAAAGCCGAAGTCGCCCTGTGCGACGTGTCTCCGCTCTCCGCGCTTCAGGTGAACCAGTTAGCCAAAAGCGTGGACCCAAGCGAGCGGCGGAGCCGGGAAAGAGTCAGGGAACGTTTTCGTTTGGGGCTTAGTTGAACGTGTGCGTGATTCGGGGATAAGACGGGCGTCATTTGTGCGCCTACCTCGGATTTTTGATGGGGGTTATTCCGTCCGTTCCGCACATAGCCCCAGGACGGTCAAAACACTACGCTTGACTTCAGTATTCGCAAAACGTGCAACTGTTTGTTCGTTAGCCATTTCCCTTCTTTTTCTCCATTTGCACCGTCCAAGGGGGGACGATGCCATTCTGCCGCGCGTAGGCGATGAGTTGGCCCAGGTGTTCGTGCGCGTCGGCAACGAGAATGTAAACAACGTCACCCTCGTTAGCTTGTGGGCCAAGCTTTGGCAGGAGCTTTGCGAAATCCACGTTGCTCATGCCACTGATCGTTTTGTTCGCGAAATCCCAGGACTGATTCAGATCCTGGACGATACGATCCTTCTCGGTTGTGGATTTTTCGAACTCGCGCGCTTTAAACCCTGCCGGAGGCTTCGCACCCATCATGCTGAGGATTCCGTAACGCTCTCCAGCAACATGCAGAAATACTTCAGCAAAGGACCGGGTATCGGGTGAAGGGCGCCAGGTGAGCTTGTCGCTCGGGAGTGCCTCGGCGAGATCGACACATTTCTTATTTACGGCCTGCAGGTCGAGAAGGGCTTGGGCTTTCATGTCATAGCTGGGTGCAGTGCGGTCAGTGGAGTTGTCGGCAGTTCGCGCGTGCATTGCGACAGGACTAGCATTCAGGATGCATGCAAGACAAACCAAAGAGAGAATCGGCGTTTTCATTGCTGTCCCCGCTGGAACGAAGTTCTGGAAATCGCCCCGAGGCTAGAGCAGTGGCGGGAAAGAGTCAAGCAGTTCGTGACCAACCGCGTGTTTGGAGGGATGAGTCGGTTCTACATAATACCGATCCCCCTTTTCTTTCCTGTGGTAGTTTGCCAAGATGACCCGACTTGCCCGCATGATGGTTGCCGGCCTTCCACCCCATTCACCCAACGAGGAAACCGAGCGAGAGGCGATTGTTGCGATGATGGGGACGACGATATTTATTGCGATTTGCTCGCCGAGTCACACTCGTAAAGCGGAGGTCGAGGTATGGGCGTGTACTGATGCCTAGACCATGTTCACGTCATCCTCACCCCGGCGCGGGCGGACGGTCTGGAAATTTGATTGTCAGACGGGACTGGTACTTTGGGAAAACGGAGTTTCCTAAGGATCGATGGAAGAAGGGGGGAAGAATGGGGGAAAGCCTGCCCTGCGCCATTCTCCTCTCAACGCAAAGAAATCACGCAGTCCACCCCGTCCCCGGGTTTTCCCCTAAAATTCACCTTCGCTTTATCATCCAGCCGATGGATATTCCGGTGGCGACGCCTATCGCAATTCCTGTAGCGATGCCTATCGAAAATGTCGCCATTACTGTCTCGACGGGGTGCCGCTGCAGGCGCTTGATTGTGTCATCCATGAGCTCTTCGGCAGTGTCGCCGCCTTGTTTTACGATGCGACGCGTCGCTCCTAAGCTCTCCTCAAGCGCGTCTGCAAGGGCAGTTGCCGCCCGCGAAGCCTGCCGCGCTGCTTCGGCAATTTGGTCGCCCGTCCATTCCGCCACTGATTGCGTCATCATGTATTGATCCCCCTCGTCTCTCAGTTCGACTTCGCTTTTGCCTGGTTCCCCACAGCCACTTTGCCTTCACGCGACGCCCTTTGCTGAAAGCCGCAGTTTGTATGCTACGCCCCGCCATCCAACTATGGAAATGGGAGGGAGTCAGGAAATTTGATCGTCAAAATTTGACCAATACCTGCCGGTTGGACGGTGACTCGGCCAGAATTCGGGGCAGAGACCTGCACACTTCAAAATTCCCGAAAGCCGCATCCATATTTGCATGCTGGTGCTGGACGGCAACTGACCTGCACGCATCACGCTAGCTGTGTAGGGGAATAGCTGCGTCATGTTCGTGAAAACTGTGGAGTAATTCGTGACCTGGAGTAATTCGTGACCAGGCTGTACTGACACTTTGCAAATTAGAGAGGCGAGGACAAGCCTATTTCCGGCGAAAGGCTCAGTTCCATCGGATCACGAATTACCGATTACAATTCTGACCGTGGGGTGAGAATGGGGACCGCCGGCGTCAATAAGCTTAATGTGGGGCGCATCGCTGAGCGAATAGTGTCGAATGAACTGGAATACCGTGGTTTCCGGGTGAGCGATTTGAACAAAGAAGGAACATCTGCCAATGCGGATCTGCTCGCCGCTAAGGACGGAGAGACCTGGCAGCTCCAGGTGAAGGGGGCGACGGAAGAGAACGGCTGGTGGGTCAACTACGGGTTCGGGACCGAGGAGATCATCGCCGGCACGAAGCCGGTGTTCAATGCCGCATCTAGCTTTTATAAAGCACAGGTTGTCGTGCTCGTCTCAGTGAAGAGTCCGTGCGAATATTGCTGCGTCGTCCTGCCCGTTGCGGAGGCTGAAAGGGCTGCACAGCTGAATCTTGACCACTCTTACCGCAACAAAAAGAAGGACGGCTCTAAGAAGAAACCAGGCAAGACCTGGGTGTCGGTTCGGTATATCGCAAAGGCAAAAGACGCCTCCCGTCTGCCGCTCCTGGAGGCCGAGCAAGACATCCTCGAACGCTTTATCGACAATTGGGATATTGAGAGCACTATAGGAAAAGCGTGAGACATTATGGGCGGGTTTTGTGGACAGTCCCGCGCGGCTTCCGCGGCGGCGGCGTGCTTAGCTGCTCTTCCGCTCCAAGATTCGTGGCCAAAGATTCGTGGAGATTCGTGGCCAGACGGAAATGGCCCTTTCACTGGTGTGCTATTGTGCTCGGCCTATCCTCCCACCAACCCGCACACACATGACACCCAGGGAGTCATCCAGAATCGGGGAAATCCATTGACATAAGCCTCGCCGGTTTCTACCCTTGAGAGCATGGAAATTAATCTCACCGCAGAGCAGGAAGCCCAGCTTTCACAGATTGCCGCCCGGGAAGGCAAAGGCGCAGACGAGCTTGCGCGTGAGGTTCTCCTGCGCGGTCTTGACCTGGAAGTCACCCCCATAGCCTCCCGTTCCCGGAACACCCAAGGACAACAGGCCGTTGCCCGGATATTGGAATTGCGCCAAGACAACATGCTTCCGGCGGGCGTGACCATTCAAGACCTCATTCATGAAGGCAGGGCTTGACGGTCTTTGTACTCGACAATTCCGTCACGATGCGGTGGTGCTTTCAAAACGCTGCGCACCCCTATGCCGATGGCGTGTTACAGCAGCTCGCAACGGGCGCCGCGCTCGTGCCGGTGTTGTGGTGTTATGAAGTGAGCGCCGTGCTGGCGAAATCGCAGAAGGATGGAATACTTACGGCCCTCAAGGCAGATGAGTTTCTTGCGACCCTGAACAAGCTGAACATCACCGTCGACCCCGACAGTTCCAATCGCATCTTAACCGACACCTACCGCCTGGCCGTCACTTACCGGCTCACTTCCTACGACGCGTCCTACCTGGAGCTGGCCCTCCGAAAAAAGCTGCCACTGGCAACGCTCGACGACGAGTTGATCGCCGCTTGCAAAGCCTCAGGCGCAATACTTCTATAGCCAGCTTCAAAATTAGTGGCCTAAAATTAGCAGCTCAACGGAACTGTCACCGTGGCCAGGACGGAGTGGACCCTTCCACCGGGGTGACATTGTCCTGGGGGCGAAGCGGGTCGGGACGGGAGATGCGGGACGGACGAAATAACCCCCAAATGCATGTCCCGCAGTTTCCCACCGCCTTCCGGTTCAAGACCCTTCCCACGCTCGCCGAGGCGTTGGCAGCCAAACGGCTACCACTACATACACCCACCCAAGATGCGGTCGATCTGCCGAAGATGGTTCAAGTCGTGTGCCGCTTCCAAGCGGACGAACTCCTCGACCGTTTGCCGTCCGCGTACCTCGTGGACCCCATAGCACTCCACCCACCGTGCGCGCGGGACCGACTCCAACAGTCGCAGGTTGCTCTCGCGCAGCGCCCGAAAGACCCCTGCCGAAAGGCTCGCATCTTGCTGCGCGTAACCCAAGCGCTCCGCCCATACGGCCTGATCCCACCACGTTAAGGCCACGCCCGGATTCGCCAGCATGTTTCGCAATCGCCACCCCATCGCCAGCTCCGCGTCCGCCAAGTGCGCTACGATCTCGGCGATGGACCACTTTTCAGGTGCAGGACGCCGGATCAACTCCTCGGGCACGACATCGCGCAGACGCCGATCGAGCTGCGATGGGGTGGCTTGTTGGACACCGATGGGCTCCTCATCGCCAAGATAGCTTAGGACCCGAGTTCGGTATGCTTCGAAGGTCTCTGCCATTGGTCCTCCCGGTAGACTGCGTGTGCGGCCGAACATCTCGTGGAGTAGACCGAGCCATCCTGGTTCGCAATCATACGGGAAACCAGGGGACACCAGGGACGGAACAACCACCATTGCAAGAAATCAAATTTGGAGCGGTGATTGCTCTGTCCCTTCAATGCCCTTCAATGCCGTCCCTTCAATGCCTAGTTCTTCACACCTTCCTGTCACCAGCTTTGACGATAGCCAATGCCGGGCACATGCCCCCTTATTCGAACGGCGAGCCCGTAGCACTGGAGGGTGCTCTGCCACTGGGAATGACGGAAAGCGCTACGTTCTCCGTCCTGCACTTCAACCTGGCGGAGGGCGATCGGCTCATGCTGTTATCAGACGGGATGGTGGAGGCCACGGACGAGAATGGCCACCTCTTCGGCTTCGACAGGGTTCACGACTTGATGCACACGCAAAGTACTGCTGCGGAGGTGGCCAGCGCAGCCCAGCGCTTCGGGCAGGAGGACGACATCAGCGTGATCGCGGTAACCCGCACTGCTGTGTTGGAGTCCGCTCTGGCATAGACGCGCCATTGAGCTAGGGCTGACCTCCAGCAGTCCCCACGGGCGCTCCTTTGTGGCCACCTTCGTTTGTCCCGGCTCTCTAGGGTGGGGGCCCATCCGCTCGCGGAAGCCTCTGCCATCACTTTTTGATTTGCTTATTGGTCTTGGTTGGATCGGGCTGGTCTACGACGGTTTTCCCGGTTCGCGTCTCGAGGGAACTCAGGAGCGGACGGATGGCGTCCTTCCCTATTTCGAAGACGACCGACTGGGCGTTCCCCTGTGCGTCTTTGTATTCGATCGTCACATAGTGGCTTTTGCTTTTAGAAAGGAGAAGGAGAAGACCGCCTACCCCGGCGACGACGGCCAACGCAATCGTCTGCCCAACCCGCAAGCTGGCGTGCTGCCCGTAGCCGATGGCGGTTATCTCCGGATAAGGCAGGCTAAAGTTTCCTGCGGCAAATTTGCTTTTGTCGACTGCTTTGCCCGGTTCGTAGTTGAAGGTCAGATGCGTCTGGTTGGTGGTGTCGAGAGCTCCGACGGATGGCACCGGAATATCTTTGGCCGTTCCCCCAACGTATCGGGACTTATCGCGATTCAACCCCGCGAAGGCAGCATTTACAAAAAGAACACAGGTCAGAAGCAGAGCGAGGAACCTACGCATGGCAAGTCCACTATAGATCGGGGCTTTGCCTTAAAGGAATGTCACTAAAGAACCAAACTTCGAATCCGTCCCGAATCTCCCAGAAACTCCACTGAACTCCACTCTTCCATGGGCTATGTTCAGCCAGTCTTGCCCAAGTTGGGTTTTTTTGTGGCAGTTCGGTTCTACATTCCTCAGCAACAACACTGCATGGAAGCGTAACCCCACCCTCTGTCATCCGAAGAGTTGCCGTGTCTGTGGCAGGTTGAGGGAGGAATGAGCATGGGAGAGCGGTGTTCGCCATCCAGGCCCGGAGGGCCGGCACCAAAATCAGCCCAGCCCGGGACTCGTTTCAGTCCCGGCAGAGTCGGGAGGGCTGGTTCCACAAAGCCACGCAGTCGAGCGCCGGAGGTGCGGCACCACACTCCTCGTTTGTTCATCACGAGGAGCGGCCCCCATGTTATAAGCTACCCGAGACTGTTAGGATGGGCGCTTTGCTCTCGCTGATTGCACATACAGAGTTATTTTTTCCGCTCTTGCTTGTCGGTTTGCTGCTGGTTGTGGAGGCCGGCTTCCGAGTCAGGCGAGCGTCGCCTGGTGTCGACCCAGAAATCCAGTCAGCTGTGGAATCAGCGCGCGACCGCCTAACCGTGCTGCTGGCGCTCTTGCTGGGATTCAGCCTGCCCATGGCCCTGCCACATTATGAGCAGCGCAACCAACTCGTAACGGACGAAGCAGATGCGATTTCGACGGTTGCGCAGCGCGCCCAAATGTTATCCGAACCATATCGAGAAAAAATCCTTCAGGCGCTGGGAGAGTACATCGACGCCCGCCTGGAATTTGCCTCCGCAGATCTAGGTGGGCCCCAGATGATGGCAGCCGTTAATCACGCGAAGCATTTGCAGAATGAAATGTGGCTGCAATCAGTACCGCTCATTCCACAGACGCCGATGTTTGCACAATCCGTCGACCGGCTGTCTGACTTGATCGAAGAGAGGCTGGCAGCAGCGGAAAGGCGTATACCTGATGCCATATGGCTGGTTTTCATTCTGATATCTGTGCTGGCCTGCTTCGTTGTGGGTTACAGCATGCGATGCAGGGTACTGCTGGGCATGCTCGTTTTACCACTGACGGTCGCAATCGTACTATCGCTGGTTTCTGAGCTGGATAACCCGCATGCAGGAGTCATCCGGGTGAGCCAGAAAAGCATGTTGAGGATTCAACAGGACTTGAAAGCGCAGGCTGTCCCGGCCGATAGCGGCGTAGAAGGCCAACAACGTCTGCTTGGTTGGGATGGATCGTTCGATCGGCTTCGCCGTCCAGGACGAAGCGCGGCCCGTTCCAGCGCTGCGTCCCAAACAAACGATATCAGGAATCATTTCGACGTACCGCAGACACTGCAAAAGCGAAAATGCGTTCATGTTTGCCGGCGAAGCGGGGCGCTAAAACGTAAGAGAAGTGGTGGCCGGTTCACCACTTCGCGCAAAGTTCCATTCCCGGATGTCTGACCACAAATCTGACGGCAAGCGTTTGACGAGCTTTGCAGCTATATTGTGTATAGTGCGTCCCCGAACTCCTCTGAGTTGTTGCTTCGTTCTGGTAACGCTCGGGTGGATGCTATCGCTCGGGGCCTGTTCCCACGATTCCGTCACTTTTTCCGATGATGACTACAACCTTTCGCCGTCCTCGCGCACCCTTGCGCCCGTAGCCGTGCAACGGATCCACGGCGATGTCAGTTCGTCCGGCCAGATGCTCACCGGCGGCACAACGACGATCAAAGGCATGGGGAGCTATATCGTCCTCGATTTTGGCAAGGAGGTCGGTGGCATTACCTCACTGCAGTTCGGTGCTGTGAGTGATAGTGCACAGAGCGTGTTCCTGGCTTTTAGTGAATCCGTACTCTACACCGGGCCGCAGAGCGATCTGTCCGTCGGAAACGGCGCCCCGGATGGCAGTCTCAGTGCGAACGTCACGGCGAACGGGACCTACAGTGTCCCCCCGGAGAAGCTGCGAGGTGGCTTCCGTTATCTCACCGTTGGCCTGGAGACGAGCGGGTCGGTGGAGTTGACGGGAGTGACGATTGATTTCACCCCGGCTCCCACTCTTTCGGATTTGCGCGCCTATCGCGGCTCGTTCCGATCCAATGACGATCTACTGAATCGTGTTTGGTACGCGGGCGCCTACACGGTGCAGATGGATACCATCGACCCACTTCAGGGAAAGGCCTGGCCGCCGGTTTCTTCAAACTGGCTTAACAATGCAGTGAGTGGCTCGGGCGCGACGATTCTGGTCGATGGTGCGAAGCGAGACCGATGGGTCTGGCCTGGCGATCTTGGGATCTCCGGGCTGACGGCGTATGTTTCCACTGGCGATACCCTCTCAGTGACCAACGATCTCAATACTCTCTTCGCTAAACAGAACAGTGCGGGAGCCCTTCCCTATGCTGGCCCACCGGGCGACGTCGGCGATATTTTCTCCGACACGTATCACTTATGGACTTTGATTGGAGTCATTGACTATTACCTTTATTCCGGCGATCGTTCCTGGGTTATCTCGCATTGGCCGCAGATCAAGAAAGCGGTTGCCTTTTCCACTGCGAAGATCGGAGCGGACGGGCTGCTTTCGGTCAATTTGCCGCTTGACTGGGGTCGGAATGTTTCCGGTGGAGAGGAGATATCCGCAAATGCGCTTCTCTTCCAAGTGCTTCAAGGCGCGAGTTTCCTGGCTTCCATTGCAGGAGATTCCACGGCCCAGTCTCTCTATACCGCGACCGCAGCCTCTGTCCGCTCGGCAATCAATCTCTACCTTTGGGATGCAGGCGCGGGAATGTATATGGATGTACCGGGCAGTTCGCTTCACCCGCAGGATGGAAACTCTCTGGCGGTCTGGTTCGATGTCCCGGATTCGACGGCAAAGAGCGTTTCCATCTCCACCGCGTTAAAAGGGCGCTGGAATGAGTTTGGCGCGGCGACACCAGAACGCACGAACGCTATCGCGAACTTCCCAGGTTCTATGGAGGTGATGGCCCACTTTGTCGCAGGCGATGATGCAACCGCTCTAAGCCTGATTCGTCTCCAGTGGGGATATATGCTGTCGAGCCCGAACGGCACAGGGAGCACATTCTGGGAAGGGTACCTTCAGGATGGCTCATTCGATTATGATCCACCCTTTATGAGTCTCGCGCACGGGTGGGCGACTGGGCCTACCTCGGCTCTTACCAATTACGTTGCCGGCATTGGTCCGGAGTTATCCTCCACGGTGCCGTTTCACGTGATCCCCCATCCAGGCGATTTGACGCAGGTATCCGCAACTGTTTCCCTCCCCGCAGGCACCGTCTCCACCTCCTGGAAGTATTCCCAGAATGGCAACTCATTTCTCGAGACCATCACAGCACCGCAGAGCGTAGCAGGACGGTATGGTATCCCCACGGGCGGTAAGCCGATCGCTATTTCGATCGACGGGCAGCCGGTGTGGAGCACCTGTCAGGGGGGAGGGGAAGTCTCTTCCAGCATGACCTTTGGGAATGTCTTTCTGGAGGGAAGCTACGTCTACCTAAGCAGCGTTGCCGGAAGTCATACGGTGGTAGCGAATGTATGTCGTAGCTGAACGCTAAAAACGTGGATGACCTAAAGCGTTTTCCATTGGCGTTCATCCGCATCCATGGGGGGCACCCACTGGATGCGCGCTAGGAGGACTACGAGATGCGGAAAGGGCTTACCAGAAAACCACAACAGGACGAGCCCGCGACGCGAGTCAAGAACTACATAACTCCGAGCGGGCTGCAGCGCCTCAAAGATGAGCACCGGTTTCTGCTCACCAGGGACCGCCCGGCCGTGACGGAGGTGGTGACCTGGGCTGCCGGCAACGGCGATCGCAGTGAAAACGCCGACTATCAATACGCCAAGCGGCGGCTGCGGCAGATCGATGGGCGGATCCGCTTTCTCACCAAGCGAATCGAAGCCGCGGAAGTGGTGGACCCGGAAGCTCCGAGAGCGAGGCAGTCGGAGACCAGGGCATTCTTCGGGGCGACCGTGCGCTATGCCAATGCCGCGGGAGCGGAGCGAGTGGTGAGCATCGTAGGCACCGACGAGGTCGATCTCAACCGCAACCACATCAGTTGGGTGTCACCTCTGGGGCGCGCGTTGATGAAGTCGGCAGCGGGTGACAGCGTAGTTCTCGAAGCGCCGGGCGGGACAGAATACCTGACGGTGCTGGAAGTGCGTTACGAGCGCATTTCTGTGGAACCGTTCCGTGAACCACCTGGATCCGAGCCCTCGGCAAAGGGGCTCCCTCGCCGACGCTCACCTGACGAGGGTGATGCGTGACGAAATACCCCCCGAATAGCTCGCGGAATTACTTCGTCTGGGGAATATTTCTTTTCGCTCAGGGACGGAGCGGCGGCCAAAGATTCATGGCCAGGACGGAGTGGACCCTTTCACCGGGGGTGGTATTGTCCTGTGCCGCTTATCCTACCCAACTTCCGGCGCCTTCAATTTGTCTCTTGCGCCGTGGCGAATATGGAGCACGTCAACCCGCTTCCGTTTCTCAACAACACGAAATATGACACGATAGACGTGAGGCTTGTTGCCGTAGAGGAGATGGCGGAGGTGCGCTTTCTCCGGCGTCACGGGGCAGCGGTTTGGCAGTTCTTCCAGGCGGAGAACAGCCTCCTTGAGCCCTCGGTACCACTTCAGGGCTGCATCGGACTCCTCGGCATGGATCTCTCGGTATAGGCTTGCAAAATCGCGCTCTGCTCGGGCAGTGATGTTAACGAGGTATGCCATTCTTGGCTTCAAACTCGTCGAAAAACTCTCGGACTGGTCGTGTACGGCCATGTGCTACGTCGTCGAGCCCCTGGCGAATACCTTCCTCAGCATCGGCGCGCGCGGCAATGTCGAGCAGACGCTGATAGGCTTCGGCGTCCTGCACGACGGCTGCAGCTTTGCCGTTAACCGTGAGCACTACCGGGCGTTTGGTCTTCTTGAGCTGTTTCATGAAGTCGCCGGACGACCGGCGAAATGTAGTCAGTGATTGAATGTCACGAGTGATGTCCACGATATTCACCCCCGCTGGTAGCACCTAATTAGGTGCTACCAGAATACACTATTTGGATAAAGGAAAAAGAGCAACGCGCACCCGAGCGCCGCGCAGAGAATCCCACCCACTGATTACCGATACCTGCGGAGAGTAACTTCCAGTTAACTCCCCCTTCTTCCTCATGTTTATTTTCAAAGCTCCTTGTGCGCCAGAAACAACCCGTGGGATCGCTGGCCGTCCAACCCTAGCAAACCGCGGATAAGTAGGTCTTATCTCGCTTATCTCGCTTTTCGCTCAATCTTTTTCCCGCACGAAAGCGCCGGCCGGGGGCTTATCTCTCTTTTCTCTCACAAAGTGCATTCTTTTTTCGATCCTGTCCATCCATCTCCACTCATGTCAAGGTTGGCCCCCACCCTCCCCTTTCTCATCCGGCCTGCCCCGGCTTGCCGTGGGAGGAGGCGACTCGCCTGTGGCAAGTCAAGCGAGCAATCGCACGGGCAACAAAAGCTTTGGGTGCCCCATTCAAGCCGTACTTTGGCTTGAGTGGGCTACCATGCCTACCCCACTCGTTTGTCATTCGGAGCGAACTCCGGATTACCTATACGCTGCACCCCTCAACGGCGGCCGTAACTATAACGGTCCTAAGGTAGCGAAATTCCAGTCGGGGTTAAGTTCCGACCTGCACGAATGGCGTATAGCCAAGCAGTCAGTGGCGCAATGTGAGCCTGCGACTGTCCATATAGGACGCGACCGCTGCCGCACGGCCTTCACGATCCGCGAGGGCCACATAACCATCCGGCCGCACCAGATAAACAGCATTCCGCCGCAGGCCCGTCCGGGCCGCCTCCGAACGCCAGGGAAAAACATGCAGCGGTAATCCTCGTTCGCCGCACAGGCTTTGGATCTCAGAGTTAGCCTCACCGTAGATGTGTACCTGCCAAGCCAACGAAGTCAGAGGCGCAAAGTTGTCGCTGCCATTCAGCGCCGATTTCACCCAGGGAAGACGGTCGCCGCCGTGCACCGCTCCCGCTTGTCCCTCGCTCAAGCTGCTTTCACGATAGTTCACTGCTGTCTGTGAGACGGTGCGAAACATCAATCGCCGTGCGGCTGTCAGCCGGTAAAAGGGCGCGAACAAGAGCGGCACGACGTGCAACCGGATCAGCCGAGCCAACCCACTCGAGCTGGTTACCGCGGTAAATGCCCGATCGGTGGTCGCCACCAGGCGCCGGGCAAAGGCGATTCGTTCCGGCTCATAGCTGTCGAGCAGCGACGCTTCGGCGCGCCCCTGCAGGACGGCGGCCAGCTTCCATGCGAGGTTCACCGCGTCGCCAATGCCGGTATTCATCCCTTGTCCACCAACGGGACTATGGATGTGGGCGGCGTCTCCGAGCAGGAACGCACGGCCCTTGCGGAAATGCGCAGCCACGCGATGGTGCACGCGATAAGTCGAGAACCAGTTCACGCGCTCGACGTCAATGGGCATCCACTCGAGTACCCGCCTGCTCACATCGTTCCATGACAGCTCGTCGTGCTGGTGTTCGGCCTCTTGGCGGACGGTGCCGATGAGCCGCGCTCGCCCTTCGCCCTTTAACGGGAACACGGCGAGAAAGTCGGCTGTATCCAATCCGATGTTCAATTCGCCGTTGATGGTGGCTCCGCTTGCCTCCACGTCAGCTACGTAAAACAGATGGTCGTACACCCCTCCAGGAAAGCCGATCTGGAGCGCCTCGCGGACCGTGGAGTGCGCTCCATCGCAACCGGCAATGTAGGCAGCCTCGCACGTCTCCTGATTTCCGTCCGGCCCTTTCAGATGCGCGATGACGCGACCCGCGGCATCCTCGAACTTTATGAGCTCGGTTCGGCGTTCGACCTGCACGCCGGCCTCGTTCAAGCGCTCAACTAACAGGCGCTCGTGTTCGTCCTGAGGAAAGATGAGCGCGTAGGGAAACGGGCTGAGCCCGGTGCCCATTTCGCCCAGCACGGCATGGGCCGCTCGCTTGCCGCCAACCCACAGATTCGCGGCGATCGTCTTGCGCCCCTGCTCAACCACCGCATCCGCGAGCCCGACCTGGCTGTAGAACTCGAGTGTTCGCGCTTGAACAGCCAGCGCCCGCGACGTCGTCCCTGGCTCGGCCGTCTTGTCGACGATCCTCACCCGCACGCCCATCCGCGTCAGCCAAAGGGCCAGCACCAGGCCTGTCGGTCCCGCGCCAACGATAAGGACGTCTGTATCGGGTGAGTTAGTCATCGTGGTTGAACAAACAAGCCTTAAGAAGGCTCGAGAATCCCTGTCGGGTATCCGTCGATACTGAACGCATTTTTCGACCGCCTATATTCTTCTATTCCGGCTTCACCCTTCGCCTCTGCCCACCGCGTGAGTGTTCGGCGTTCGTCGACGTATTCAAAGAGCGGAACGCCGTATCCGCAGGAAGTCTGGACCAGATCAATGGCAAGCACCACGATCTGCCGCGATCCGGGCCGCTCTTCATTCTCAAACGCAGAAGCGAGCAAGTCGGAGTAGGCGAAGCTGCCACGAGAGAGAACCTTGCCCTGTCCGTACAGGCGGAGGATCATGGGCGCCCCGGCAAGGGCACAGAACATGATCGTCAAGCGTCCATGGGCACGCAGATGGGCCGCAGTTTCATTACCACTGCCGGTCTGATCAAGGTAGGCAACGCTGTTCGCGCTAAGGATACGCAAGGCAGCCCCATCTTTCGGAGAAACGTTCACTCGCCCCTGGGCAGCAGCGGAAGCGGTGAAGAATATCCGCTGTTGCAAAATAAAATCGCGATGAAGCGGTTCGATACAAGTGAATTGCTTGGCCATGGATGCAGCACCTCGCCCGGAAACTCTATTTTAGCGATGTGGTCCAGGGCGATTCCATTGGTAGCCAATCTCCACCGGCTCGTACTATCCTCAGGTTTACCCTGGAGGTTCACTGTGCGGAGATGGGTGAAGGTGTGTGGTCTGGGCGGCGTGCTGCTTGCAGTGTCGGGCGCCTACTGCCCGTGCAGCCGAGTTTCCCTTTCAGGACCCCTCGCTGCCCATCGAGCAGCGCGTTGCCGACCTGGTAGGGCGCTTGACGCCGGAGGAGAAGGTCTCCCAGATGACCATGACCGCGGCGGCCATTCCACGGTTTGGCATCCCTGAATACACGTGGTGGAACGAGGGGCTGCACGGCGTGGCGCGCTCCGGCATTGCCACCGTCTTTCCCCAGGCGATCGGACTGGCGGCTACCTGGGATACCTCCTTGATGCATTCCGTAGGAGACACCATCTCTACCGAGGCGCGAGCCAAGTATGCCTATGCCTCTGCCCACGACAACCACCGCATCTACTTCGGCCTGACCATCTGGTCGCCCAACATCAATATCTTTCGCGACCCTCGCTGGGGCCGCGGGCAGGAGACCTACGGGGAGGATCCATATCTCACCTCGCGCATGGGCCTCGCCTTTATCACCGGCCTGCAGGGCGACGATCCCAAATATTTAAAAGTGGTCGCTACGCCCAAACACTTTGCCGTACACAGCGGACCAGAGCAGTCGCGTCACGAGTTTGACGTGAAGCCCTCGCCCCAGGACCTGCAGGCAACGTACCTGCCCGCCTTCCACACGGCCATCGTAGAAGGCAAGGCGGCTTCCACCATGTGTGCCTACAACGCGATCGATGGAGCGCCGGCGTGCGCCAACGACATGCTGCTCAAAAAAACGCTGCGCGGCGATTGGAAATTCACCGGCTTTGTCACCTCCGATTGCTGGGCGCTCACAGATATATGGAAAGGGCACAAGTTTGCCTCGGACGAAGAGCACGGCGCAGTCCTCGCCCTGCGCGCGGGCACTGACACCAGTTGCGGTCCGGAGTTTGCCAGCCTGAACCAGGCCCTCAAAGACAAGCTGATCACCGAGAGCGAGATCGACACAGCGGTGACGCGGCTATTCACCGCGCGCTTCCGCCTCGGCATGTTCGATCCGCCACAGGAGGTAGCGTACGCGCGCATACCCATGAGCGAAGTCGATTCCCAGGCCCACCGCATGCTGGCTCGCCGGGTAGCCCAGGAGTCGATCGTGCTGCTCAAAAACACCAACGGTGTCTTGCCGCTGAGCGAAAAGGGAAAGACGATCGCGGTGATCGGTCCCAATGCCACGGTGCTGGAGTCACTGGAAGGGAATTACAGTGGCCAGCCGTCGCATCCCATCTTGCCTCTCGATGGCATCGAGGAGCGCTTTGGCAGCACCGGGAAGGTGCTATATGCCCAGGGCTCCTCGTATGTCTCAGGATTTCCCGTCACCGTGCCACGCACCGTTTTGCGCAGCGGTAGCGAGGTTGGCCTCAAGGGAGAGTACTTCAACAACGCCGAGTGGCAAGGCCAACCGGTGCTCACCCGCATCGACAAGCAGGTGGATTTTGATTGGGCCGCTACCTCGCCGTCCGATGCCGTGCCCCCGGCAGCCTTCAGCGTGCGCTGGAGTGGCTCCATTGCAGTCCCGGGAGCGGGCAGCTATGTCTTTCATATCTCCCCGGAACATTGCTCCCCATGCGACGGGGCGGATACCTTCCGGCTTTACCTGGACGACAAACAGGTGTTGGAGACTGGCCGTGACGGCAAAAAGTCTACCGGCCACGACTCCTATACCATGCATTTCGAAAACACCTCACCGCACGCCATCCGTCTGGAGTATGCCCACAACGCTCCCATGTTTGGCGCCGGTATTCACCTGGTGTGGCAGCCGGAAGCGGCGCCCATGCGCGATCAGGCCGTCCAGATCGCCCGTCAAGCCGATGTGGTCATAGCCTTCGTTGGCCTATCGCCGAGCCTGGAAGGCGAAGAGATGCCGGTGCAGCTGGAGGGCTTCCACGGCGGCGATCGCACCAAAATCAATCTGCCGCAACTGCAGGAAGATCTATTGCAGGCCGTGGCAGCAACAGGGAAGCCGCTGGTCGTAGTGCTGATGAATGGCAGCGCCCTGGCCGTGCCGTGGGCGAAGGAGCATGCTGCTGCGATTCTGGAAGCCTGGTATCCAGGCGAAGAGGGCGGCGCCGCCATCGCCGGAATACTTGCCGGTGATGAGAATCCGGCGGGCCGCTTGCCCGTGACCTTTTATGCGTCGCTCGATCAGCTTCCCGCCTTCGAGAACTATTCGATGGCTGGCCGCACCTATCGCTACTTCGACGGTCAACCTCTCTACGGCTTTGGCTATGGACTCAGCTACACCACCTTCGCCTACAGCCACCTCAAACTGTCTTCAGCGCAGATCAATGCAGGAGACCCTCTGACGGTTGAGGCCGATGTCACCAACACCGGGAAGCGGCAGGGAGATGAGGTAGTCGAGTTCTATCTTCGCGGACCTCAATCCGGCGGCGCGCCCTTGCACGAGCTGCGTTCCTTTGACCGGATCCATCTGCAAGCAGGAGAAACCAGGCATCTTGTCTTTACGCTGGATGCGGCGCATCTGAGCGAGGTCGATCAGGCCGGGATCCGGGCCGTGCAAGCGGGCAGCTACACTATCTTCCTGGGCGGAGGACAGCCGGGGCAGTCGGCTGGGGTGGAAGGGCAGTTCGCCATGAGCGGCCGGCAGGTCATCACGCCCTGACGCTTGCTTACGAAAACATCAGGAGCCGTCGGTATCGTAGGCTTGAAACGGTTTTTAACAATTCTTGTCCTCTTCTGCGCCTCGGGGTGTGGAGCGAGCTTTCGTATTCAGCCGACGGTCGTCTTCGTGGGGGATTCGATCACCTACAACTGGTCGCTAGACTGGGCGGGGCAGCAGACTACCTTCACGCAAAACAACTGGCTTGACGTAGGCGTCACTGGGCTGACGTCGGGTCAGATCGCCGCGCAATTCGACGCTTATGTGATCGACCTGCAGCCCAAGGCAGTGCATATCCTGGCGGGCACCAATGACGTCTATCCGGGATGGCAGCTCTCCGAGACTTCGAACAACATCCAGACCATGGTGGAGAAGGCGAAGCGGCATCACATCGGCGTGGTGATTGGAACCATCCCGCCGTGGGGCCCAGGAGCTCTCCCTGAAAAGGCAGATCCCAGTCCGCAAAGATTCCAGCGCATCGATCAACTCAACCAATGGATCATGCAGTTCGCGGCGGCGCAAGGTATTCAGGTAGTGGATTACCACTCACTGCTCGAGGCCGCGAATGGAGAGAACTATATTCCGGCGCTGACCGTCGATGGCGTTCATCCCAGCGCTGCCGGTTACGCGGTGATGACGCCGTACACCGCGCAGGCGCTTCAGGCGGCAATGGCCACGCCGGCGGCCCAGCCTTCCATTAATACTTTGCAATAGGCAGCTATAATTGCGCCTTACACGGTCAATTCTCCGCAGCGGCGCGAACTGAATCCAGGGACAAGAACGATTCATGGATAACAAGGTAATCATCAGCTGCGCCATAACCGGGGCGATCCACACCCCGACCATGTCTCCTTATCTGCCGTTCGCCCCCGAAGACATCGCGCGACAGGCGATTGAGGCGGCAGAAGCCGGCGCCGCCATTCTGCATCTGCATGCACGCGATCCGAAGACCGGGAAACCGAGTGGAGATCCGGCCGTCTACATGGAGTTTGTGACCGCAATTAAAGCGGCTACCAACGCAGTCATCAACATCACTACCGGCGGTGGAATGACCATGAGCCTCGATCAGCGGCTCGCTCCGGCGCTGCGCATCAAGCCTGAACTGGCGTCGTTCAACATGGGCTCCATCAACTTCGCCATCCATCGCCTGACACGGCGATACAGTACGTGGAAACACGAGTGGGAAGAGCCGTACCTGGCCGCGACCGAAGACCATATCTTCCGCAATACGTTTGTGGACATGAAGCGCGTGCTGAAGGAATTGGGAGAAGGATGCGGAACCCGGTTCGAATACGAGTGCTACGATCTGGGCCATCTCTACAACCTGGCCTATCTTCTGGATGAGAAGTTAGTCGAGCCACCACTCTTCCTGCAGACGGTCTTTGGCATTCTTGGAGGAATGGGGACGGACGTCGAGCTGCTCAGCTACGTCAAAGCAACCGCCGACCGCCTCTTTGGACGGGAAAACTACCATTGGTCCTCACTCGGCGCCGGACGGCACCAGATGCGGATCGCCACGCTGGCGGCGCTTCTCGGTGGCAACGTCCGCGTTGGCCTCGAAGACAGCCTCTATCTGCGCAAGGGCGTCCTGGCCACGTCCAGCGCGGAACAGGTGAAAAAGATCCGCGGCATCCTGGAGGAGCTGTCTTTCGAGATCGCGACCCCCGATGAAGTAAGAAAGACGCTCCGCCTGAAGGGGGCCGCCGAAGTTGCGATCTAAGAAAAGGAATTCGGCGGAAATTAGTTCATATGGGTTGAGTGTCTTCTGCTTGTGGGTTGCGCTTGCGCCAACCATCGTGGCGCGCAGCCAGCAAAGCAGTGGCGAAGCTCCCTACGACGTGCTCATTCGCCACGGCCACATCCTCGATGGCACGGGGAATCCGTGGTATGCAGGGGATATCGCGATCCGGGGCGATCGCATTGCCGCCATAGGGTTACTGGAGGGCGCCAAGGCCACGCGCGTCATCGATGCTGCGGGCCTCGTGGTGAGCCCCGGCTTCATCGATATGCTGGGCCAGTCAGAAGAGTCACTGCTGATCGACAACCGCTCCATGAGCAAGCTGTCGCAGGGCATCACCAGCGAAATCACCGGTGAGGGCGGTTCCATCGCGCCGCAAAACGAGCTCACCATTGCGCCGCAAAAGATCCTATTGGAGCACTACCACCTCACCATGGACTGGCACGATCTCGCCGGCTATTTCCGCCGCCTGGAAGCCTCCGGCACTCCCATCAACCTCGGGACCTATGTGGGCGCCGCGCAGGTTCGTGAAGCGGTATTGGGCGACGTGGATCGCGCGCCCACGCCGGCGGAGTTGCAGCAGATGCAATCCCTGGTAGCAGCGGCCATGCAACAGGGCGCCCTTGGCGTCTCTACGGCACTGATCTATCCTCCAGGGCATTACGCAACCACGGAGGAGCTGATTGCCCTGGCCAAGGTCGCGTCCCAATACGGAGGCCTCTACGCCTCGCACATGCGCAGCGAAGGGCAAAGCGAAATGGCGGCCATCGATGAGGCCATGCGGATCGGGCGTGAAGCGCATCTCCCGGTAGAGATCTTTCACCTCAAGGTCAGCGGCAAAACGCGCTGGGGCGGGATGAAACAGGTGGTGGCGAAGATTCAGGCGGCGCGGGATTCGGGGCTGGACATCGCCGCGGATATGTATCCCTACGTCGCCGGCGGAACGGCGCTGGCCTCAGCGCTGCCTCCCTGGATGGCCGATGGCGGCATGAACCAATTGCTGCAGCGCTTGCAGGACCCCGCGACCCGCAAACGCATCGTGGCGGATATGTCAGAAGACCACAACGATTGGGAGAATCTCTACCTGGATAGCGGTGGCGGCAGCGGCGTGATGATCTCATCGGTCGTGAATCCGGCGCTCAAGCAGTATGAAGGCAAAACCGTGGCTGAGCTGGCGAAGGCCGAGAACAAACCGGAAATGGATGCTTTCTTTGATTTCATCCTTGCCGACAAGGGACAGACAAGCGCGCTCTACTTCATGGCCAACGAGAACGATCTTCAATACGGTCTGAAACAGCCCTGGACCAGCATCGGGCTCGATGCCGGCGAGACCTCGCTCGATGGGCCGCTCTTTGAGCCCCATGCGCATCCCCGCGCTTGGGGGGCGATGCCGCGTTTTCTCGGTCACTACTCCCGCGACCTGCAATTGCTTGACCTGGCCCAGGCCATTCGCAAGATCACTTCCTTGCCCGCGCAGCGCGAGCATCTCACCAACCGCGGGCTGCTGAAGAGCGGCTTCTACGCCGACGTAACCATCTTCGATCCTGCCGCCATCATTGATACGGCAACCTATGCTGACCCCAACCAGGTTGCGAAGGGTGTGCAGTACGTGTTGGTGAACGGTCAACTCGAATGGGAAAAGGGCCGGTTGACGGGCGCTACCGCCGGCCGTGCCCTGCGCGGTCAGGGCGCCACGCCTCCGTTAACTACGCACTGAAGAGTTTCACCATCTTGTCGCGCGACGCCTCTACGTGCGCCTGCATGGCATGGCGTGCTTCTGCCGGCTCACGCCTCTCGATGGCGCGCAGAATCTCAGCGTGACCGATCCACCCCGGGACGGTTTGGGTACATAGAGTATCCAGGCGGGCCACGTAGCCCAGCGTCAGGTTAAGTTGGCCCATCACTCTTTGATTTCCTGCCAGCTCACACAGCCGCAGGTGAAAGATCTGGTTGGCGGCGAGAATCTGTTCCAGGGTGGCTTCGGGATCTTTCTCGGGCGCGACAATTGCGGCCAGCTCCCTGATTTGATCGTGACTCGCGGTTTGTGCCAGCTTTTCCGCCGAGTAGCATTCCAGCAGCTTCCGGTAGTCGTACAGATCCACAATGTCGCGCACCGATATGGGCGTAACCATGAAGCCCTTCCTGCGGATCCGGGTCAGCCAATGGTCCTGCATCAGCCGAGTGCACGCCTCCCGCACCGGTGTCCGGCTGGTTCCGCATCGCTCAGCGAGATCTGCTTCCGAGAGAAACTCCCCGGGAGGCAGCTTGGCGGTGATCAACCAATCCCGCAGGATGCGATACACGCGCTCCACCTCTCCCAGTTTGTTGGCCTTGGCGCGGTTTGGCTTTCGTCAACAGCAAGTCCCCCAACAATGATCCACAGAGAATACTACCGGTATCGTAAGCCTGCGCTGCTATGGCTGCGTCCAGTATGGCGTGTGTCATCATTAAGCAGGCGACCTGACCAGGAGTTTTGCGCATGGCGATCCATCAGCGGCTTGCACCCACCTTTGCGGCCATCGTTGGTATGACCAGGCCCGGTATAACCACGCGCGTTGGCCCACGCCTGGTCTTGCTCTGCCTGACAGCGTCGACCTCCCTCGCTTTGGCGCAAACCAAGCCTGCTCCGCCCCTTCCGGATCGGCTTCCGGACACCTACCAGATTTATTCGCTGCTGATGCCCGGCCAGGTATTTACAGATATGGATTCAGGCCAACCCTGGGCCATCAGCGACACCACGGTGAATGAGGATGACATGAACCCCAAGCTGGCGCCGGAGGCTACCCTGCAACCGCCGGCGGACAATCCCCGCGCCTTTCGCGAAGCGGTGAACGACTACAACCAGCGCAAGAAGGAACGGCTTGCACTGACGCGGCGTTTCAACCTGTCCCGCGGCTACGTACTGCTGTCGCCCGTCGATACCGCACAGTTTCGCGCCGCGCGCACCTCCGTGGACGCCACCTCTGACATGCAGGCTGCGTATGCCGATTATCTGGGCATCACTTATTTCAGCGAGGTCTATTACAACGTTGCGCAAACCGCAGCGCTGGTCTACGTCCTCGATTGGTGCGGTAACTTCTGTGCCCAGGCCGAGTGGGTCTATCTCGAAAAGCAGAACGGCGCCTGGGTACGCCGCTCCGGCAAAGCGCCCGCACAAACGTAGAAATTTCGGAGGAGATATGCGGCTTGCCATCCGGCTGTTGGTTTACTTTGTCTCAACCGTCGCGGGCCTGGGCTCCAGCAACGCATTTGCCCAGAGCCCGGCGAACGGCCAGCCCATCCGGGTGGCGATCGTTGGCCTGGAGCACGGGCATGTCGCCGGCTTTCTGAAGCAATTTCCCAATCAGCACGACGTGCAGTTGGTGGGCATCGTGGACGCGGATACCGCGCTTTCCCACCGCTATGCGCAGCAGTTTCATCTCGACCCCAGTCTTTTTTATGCGCAGCTGGATGCGATGATTACCGCCCGCCATCCGCAGGCCCTGCTGGTCTACACCTCTGTCGGTAAGCACCGTGAAGTGATCGAAGCCGCGGCCCAGCATGGGCTCAGCGTGATGGTCGAAAAGCCGCTGACCATGTCGCTCGACGATGCTTTGGCGATTCGTCATGCGGCCAGAGAGCACCACATCCAGGTGCTGGTGAACTACGAGACCACCTGGTACGCAAGCAATCGTGCCGCGTATGACGAAGTGGCCAAGGGCACGCTGGGCGATCTGCGCAGAATCGTGGTCCACGATGGCCACGAGGGGCCCAAGGAGATCGGCGTGCCGCCGGAATTTCTGAATTGGCTTGAAGATCCGGAGCAGAACGGCGATGGAGCCTTATACGATTTTGGCTGCTACGGCGCGGACTTGGTCACCTGGCTGATGCATGGCGAGTCCCCGGTGAGCGTGACTGCCGTGACCCAAACGGATAAGCCCCAGATCTATCCCCGGGTGGCGGATGAATCCACGATTATCCTGCGCTATCCCAAAGCCCAGGCGGTGCTGATGGGTTCCTGGAACTGGCCGTTTGGCCGCAAAGATATGGAAGTGTACGGGGCAACCGGCTACTTGATTACGGTGGGGCCGGACCAGGTGCGCGTGCGGGCCAAAGGTCAGGCTAAGGAGAGCGAGGCGACTGCTGCGCCGCTGACGCCGCCCAACGACGGATCGCTGCACTACCTTGCCGCGGTGCTTACCGGAACCCTGAAGCCAAGCGGCGATCTGACGTCGCTCGAGACCAACGTGGTCGTGATGCAGATACTTGATGCGGCCAGGCAGTCCGCGCGCGAGGGCAGGACCATAAAGCTGGCCCCATTGCCTGAATAAATCAGCGACTCCGGCCGGCCGCTAACCGTGCACCGGTCAGTGAAAAGGGCTGGGGCTGGGCGGCCACGGGACCTCTTTTTCGCCGCACCACCAGATGCGGCCTGCCATGGATGACTTCTGAAGGCAGATATCTGCGCTTCTCTCCGCACATGGAGCACACCACACATATCGAGCAGGCAGGAAAGCCGTCCGTTCCGGCTAACACGTCGTGGCCGCACTTCTTGCAGCAAACGACGCAGCACTTGGGGAAAGGCAGAGCGCGCATAACGACTAATATAGGAGAATAAAAAGAGAAGATCAAGGGCGAACTTTGGGGAGAAAACCTGCACCTGGGCGTCACGGGCCGCAGAAAAACTCATGCTCTGCTGCTTGGTGAGACTTTCCCCCGACAACAAAAGCTGGGTGAAACTAAAGTTGTGCCGTAAATGGTTGATAATCGATCGGGCTTAAAGCCCCTGCGGTACGCTTTTGCTCTGCAGGGTGTGGGAGGCCTAACGAAGGCTGGGTGGCCCATTCAAGCCGTCCTTTGGCTTGAGTGGGATGCAAGCTGTGAGCCCATTAAGACGTCCTTTGGCTTGAGTGGGATAGTGGCCGTAGCTGGAAAAGCGCATTGGTGGGAGCCCCCGCATTCATGCGGGGGAGCTCGGCTTTCAAGCCGAGCGGCTCGTCTGGGACTTAATTCTCCTCCGGCTTTAGCCGCGGGTTTTTCCGCATCCTCTTTAGGATTTGTTAGGGTGTGGGAGGCTAGAAGGCTGGGTGGCCCATTCAAGCCGTCCTTTGGCTTGAGTGGGATAGTGGCCGTAGCTGGGAAAAGCGCAACGGTGGGAGCCCCCGCATTCATACGGGGGAGCTCGGCTTTCAAGCCGAGCGGCTCGCCTGGGACTTATTCTCCTCCGGCTTTAGCCGCGGGTTTTTCCGCATCCTCTTTAGCCCGGACCTACCCAACTTACCAACAGCTTGTCTCCAGTGCACTGCAACAGCTCCTGCGAGCTTCCGTGCAAGCCCTGACCGCCCGGTACCAAAAGCAAATCCGAAACGATAACCGGCGACTCAAAAAAAGACTCTCGACGGCCAACTCCGAGCGCGATATCCTGTTGGCAGACGATTTCGGCAGGGGCGGCTTCTCGGCAGCAGTTCCCTGACCGGCAGTTTCCGGTAGTTTACGGACTAAGCGCGAGCGAAGGACAGTTTTACAGCTGTCCGGTGTCACACCCGATCCCTGTCACAAAATAGGCAATCCATCCACCCGCCGCGGCGGGATTTTTTATGCACTCCACCCTGCTTCCCCGAGCAGTAGGAAAACCTCTGTCCCTAACTTCTCTCAAATTTCAGGAGCCACCTATGCCAAAAAATGAAGTCAGCGATCCCATCACCGATCAGGAAATAGCCTTTGCCCTCCTGGTCCTCTCTGGCGCCATGACCGACCGTCAGGCCGCCGAAGCTGTCGGCCTCAACCCCGACTCTGCCGCCGACACCAAAGCCAAACCCAGTGTCCGCGCCTACATGCTCGAGCACCCCGCCGCCGTCCAGCAAGGCGCCGTGGAGCAACTGCGCCGCCTGAGCCCGGACCGCGAGCAAGTACTGGCCCGCCTCTGGGAACTCGCCCACCTCAGCCCCGAAATGACCCGAGGCAGCATTACCGGACAGGTCAAGGCCATTTCGATCATCGTGGCCATGCAAAACTTCATCCCCGACCGTCGCGCCCTCTCTGCGGAAAAGAAATCCGCCCCTGCGCCTGTCAAAGCGCAAATCTATCCCGCCGCCTGGCTTCGCAAGCAGCAGGCCACAACTCATGCCACAACGAATGACCCGCAGCCAACCCCTGTCCCTGCCCAGGAAGAAGCCCAGCAAGAAAAAGCCTCTCCCGCCTCGCCGGCAGAGCCGCCTCCGGACCCCGTCCCCAGCCAGCCCACCTTCGCCCCTCGCGTTCCCCTCGCGGAAAACCTGCCTCCTTATGTCCCCCTGGTCAATTCTGTTCCAGACACGAGAGTTCCTCACTCCATAAAGAAGAACCCCTTTGCCCGCTTTCGTTGAACTGCAAATCCTCAAAAGGACCCAAAAATATCGAATTTTATAAATAGCCGATCACGGCTGCGGACCCACCCAACAACCAACAACTTCTTCTTCCCAAGGCCTGTCTAGCCACCGAGGGGATGCTGCGACACTTTCAGGAATCGCTGCATCTTAATGATTTTGCATTAGTTGCTTGTAGCTTTCTGCGCCTTGATCCAGCTCTGTGTCCGCGTATCCAGAAGATCAAGGGGTAGCACACCGCCGCTGAGCATCTCGTCATGGAAGGTGCGGATGTCGAATTTTGCCCCCAGCTCCTTTTGCGCGCGCTCCCGAAGTTCGAGAAACTTGAGCTGCCCCAGTTTGTAACTCAGGGCCTGCGCCGGCCACGCAATGTAGCGGTCTGTTTCGGACTGGATCATGGGCTCGTCAATGGTGCCCGATTTGCGGAAGTAGTCAACCACCTGCTCCCGCGTCCAGCCCTTGGAGTGAATGCCGGTATCGACCACCAGGCGCACTGCGCGAAAGCGCTCGCTGGCCAGCCGGCCGTAGTCCGAGACAGGATCCCGGTAGAAGCCAACCTCCTTGCCCAGTTGCTCGGAATACAGCGCCCAACCCTCGATATAGCCCGAATTGAAACTATGCTGGCGGAATTGGGGCAGGCCGGTCATCTGCCGGGCCACAGACTCCTGCATGTGATGGCCAGGGATGCCCTCGTGATAGGCAGTCGCTTCATCGTTGACAAAGGTGCGATGCGCGAAGTCGGAGGTTTCCACGACCACCCGTCCCGGCCGTTTGCCATCGGGTGTTCCGGGCTGATAGTGCGTGGCCATTGCGGATTGGAACGGTGGAATCGCCTCCACGGTCACAGGCGAGCCGGGAATGTAGGTGAAGAGCTGGGGCAGCTTCGACTGCATCTGGGCAAGATACTTGCGAAAGTCATCCAGGATCTGCTCGGCGGAAGTAGGGACGTACTTGGGATTCGTCTTAAGAGATTCGCTGAAAGAAACCACATCAGAAAATCCTTCCTGGTGCGCGATGGCGAGCATCTCAGCCCCGATTCGATCCATCTCCTGCAGGCCAAGTTGATGGATCTGGTCGGGAGTGAGATTGCTCATGGTGGTGCGGCTGCGGATGTTATGCCGGTATCGTTCTTCGCCCCCGGGAAGGGAAGTAACGGAGAGAGTGGTGCGGCCGTGCGGAGCGTATTCCGTGGCCACGAAGTTGCCGAAGGCCTTATAAGCCGGCAGTACCTCGTTCTTGACCACTTCGGTGATCTGCTGTGTCAGCCGCTGTTGATCGGCGGCGGAGATGCTGCTGGGATACTTCTTCGTGGGCAACAGGAATGGGTCCGCAGCGATCACGCCATCGCATTGGGCGGGGATTTTCTCCAGCAGAAAGCGCACTGGCATAAGGTTGTCTTTCATGCCCGCGCGCAACACCTCTTCCGTCTGGGTAAAGACGCGCGGAATCTGGTGCAGACGCGTGATGTAGTCCTCGTAAAATTTGACGGTGCTGAACGGAGAGGAAAGGGGAAGATCGGCCAGGTAGGTGTGTGGGCCGTTCATCTGCGAGATGGGCATCTCGAAGTCCTTGAATGCGTAGTCCTCGTTGCGCTGCTCGAGGGTGCGGACAAGAAGTTGGTGAGAGAGAATGTCCTGCTCCGGGAAACCAGCGGTCGAGATGGCGTTGAGGCGAGCCAGGAACTTTTCGTCCGTGGCGTGTTCCCGTTCGGCCTCGGCCATGGAGGCGTCATCCAGCTGGTCGTTGTAGCGGTAGTCTCCATAAGAGGTTGCGGTGAGTGGGGAGGCCTTGAGATCAGCCTGGTACTGCTCCTCGAAGAGAGCGTTCTGCGCGGCGAGACGCGATGCGACAGAATCGGGAGGCGGCGGCGAGAGAGAGCGAAGCAGAAAGCGGCAAGCAGGCGGCCAGCAGAAGGCTGAGTGTGTCGATACGCATGTACACAAAAGACTAGCAGAGGCGCGAATCTTCCTGAGAGTCGACCCTTCAGCCCCTTACCAGAGTGGATGCACCAGCGGACGTATCCTGGTGTCGTAGATCTTGCGCACGCCGGCCATCACTTCCGGCGTGAGCGGCGGCAGAGTCGGAGGCCAGCGCGTTGTCAGCCACCTGGCTGGGCCGTTTCCCTCCGGGGATGGCGCAGGTGACGGCATCGAACATCAGTATCCAGCGCAGGGCAAACTGGCTCATGCTCATGCCTTCCGGCACCAAGGGGCGCAGCTCTTCCACGGCCGCCAGTGCCACCTCGTAGTCGACCCCGGAAAAGGTTTCGCCGACATCGAAGCGCTGGCCCTGGCGATTGAAGTTGCGATGATCGTCGTCGGCAAACTTGCTATCGGCGCTGAACTTGCCTGTGAGCAGGCCGCTGGCCAGGGGAACCCGCGCCAGGATGCCCACCTGCCTGAGCTTGGCCTGGGCGAAGAAGAGTTCCGCCGGGCGCTGGCGAAAGCAGTTGAAGATGATCTGGACGCTCTGCACGTTGGGGTATTCGATCGCTTTCAGCGCCTCTTCCACACGCTCGACGCTGACTCCGTAGAACCGGATCTTGCCCGCCTGCACCAGGTCATCGAGCGTGGCGAAGATCTCGGGGCGGTAATAGGCATCGGTAGGCGGGCAGTGGAGCTGGACGAGGTCGAGGGTGTCAGTCTCCAGGTCGCGCAGGTTGTCTTCGACCCAGGAGGTGAGGTTGGCGCGGCTGTAGCCTTCGACCGTCTGCTTAGCCAAACGCCGGCCCACCTTGGTGGCCACGAGGATCTCTTCTTTGCGCGTCTTCTTCAGCCGCGCAATCAGGTGGTGGCTGCGGCCGCTTCCGTAGACATCCGCGGTGTCGAGAAAATTAATGCCCGAGTCAATGGCCTGGTTGAGCGCGCGCAAGCGACTCCTCATCACTCACCTGGCCCCAGGCGCCGCCAATAGCCCACGCGCCAAAACTGATCTCTGAGACTTTCCAACCGGTACGGCCGAGCGTGCGATAGTTCATAGCTCCGATGGTAGCAAACGGAATTGTCAAACCAGGCGCGGGGCCCCGTTTAGATTTGGGGTGCAGCGGGCGAGAACGATGGTCACATCATCCGGCTGTTCGGCCGCGCCGATCCAATCCGCGACTGCGCCGGTGACGATTTCGGCGATGCGCGGCAGCGGCTTGCGCCGATGCTCTTTGATCAACGCGACCAGGCGGTCCTCACCAAACTCGCCGAATTCGTTCTCCGGTTCCGTGACCCCGTCGCTGTAGGCGACAAAAATATCGCCAGGCTGCATCACCACGGTGGATTCGTCATAAGTGACGCCGTCAAAGAGACCGACCACTGTGCCGTTGATGTCCAGGGGAAAGGCTTCGCCGGTTGCTCGCACGATGATGGGTGGCAAGTGGCCGGCATTGCAGTACCTCAACACGCGCGCTGTGGGGTCATAGCAGCCGAGGAACATGGTGGCGTACTTGGCCTCCGGGGTGCTGCGGTAGAGCTGATAGTTCAAGGTCGTCATCAGCATGGCGGGCGCTAATTGTGATTCGGAGCCGCCATCTCCGCGGTAGTACATGCGCGAATCTCCCTGAGATTCGGCTTGATACTGCAATGCTGCCGGCACCAAAACCATCTCGGGCTCCAGTGAATAGGCGCGCACGAAGGCATGCACAGTGGCCATCAGCAGAGCCGCTGAAATTCCTTTCCCGCTGATGTCGCCGACGGCCAGTACCATGCGGTCGGTGCCGAGAGGAATAAAGTCGTAGTAGTCCCCGCTGACCGTGCGCGCCGGAACGCAGACCCCATGAACTTCAAGAGAGGGCAGGTTCGTCACTTCGCCCGGGAAGAGCAGCTCCTGCACTTCGTAGGCAATGCTGAGCTCGTTCTCCAACCGCTGCTTCTCTTTCTGCTCGTCAATGAGTTTGGCCAGCGATCCGGTCATGGAGTTGAACGATCCTTCGAGCGCCGCCATCTGGTCATGGCCGCGGATCTGGATGCGGTGGCTTAGATCGCCGCGGTTCACATGTTCAGTTGCCTGGTAAAGCTCTGCCACCGAGGACGTCATGCTCCGCGACAGGCGAATTCCAATGTAGAGGGCGGCCAACTCGATGATTCCGAAGAAAACTGCGACGGCGAAGAGCAGGTCCCGGAAGATTAACGCCTTGTCTCCCAGGGTGGCGCACAAGGTGGCGTAAAGCATCGAAGGCCGGGTGGCGACATAGATAATTCCGTTGGCTTGTTTTTCGCCCGGTCTTCCAGTCCACGACATCGAAAAAAGTCCCAAAGTGCAGCGTTATGTCGAACCAATGGGTCCGAGGGGATACCTCACCGGCCTTTATCGGCTTGTGGTCTATCTCAGTGCCGTCCTTGCGTTCGAGGGGAAGGGGAAGCAAGGTGACTGAGCCCAGGCGCTCGGCGGTCGGCAGGAGCAGGTTTGGGCTGATGGGGATGTCGGAGATCAAGGAAATTCGACGATCTTCGGAGAGCTTGATCGCGCGCAGATGCAGGGCATCTTGATCGACTACGAAACCGGTGAAGTCTCCACTAATGAAATTGGGCACCTGCGCCGGTTGCGTTGCCAGCGGCGCTCCTTCGGTGGAGAGAACGAAACCCTTTCCGCTTCGGGAGACCGTAACGGTGCGCCCTGGGAACCGCTCATCAGATGCCCGGGTGTACTGTTCTGCAATCTGTTCGCTGAGCTTGCCCGAGGCCTCCAGGGGAAACAACTGGGCGGCGAGCGCGTCATTGGCTGCTTGCAGGTGGAGCAACTCCGAGTGCAAGTCGGAGATGGCGACGTAGGTCGCGAATTGGCCGGCAAATAGATAGCCAGCCAGGCCGAACATGAGCAACAGCAGCAGGATCGGCATGACGCCGATGAAGAGGTAGGTGACGATCAATCGGTTGCGCAGCCGCCAGAGCAGGGGGCGGTAACCCCAGCGCAAAAGCAGGACCACGGCAAAAAAGAAGAAGATGAGGGTGACAAGCGTCGCCCATCCGCCCAGGTTCGCCCCCGGCGCCACATCGACCAGCCACAGCAGGAGAGATAATCCGCCCAACCAGACGGTAATGCGGGCCCATTTGCTGGCGGGGCGCAGGATCCGCATCAACTGGGCCCTGAGAACAGTGGATTTTGCTAAGTTAATCGCCATACACAGTTGCAAGAAGAGAAACGCCCGGGCTCCTCGTAGTATAGGCCAGTCGCAGGAGAAGCTCCTTTTTTGCGATGATAGGTACAGGGGCGGTCACGGATGTTGCAGGAACACGTTTTTGGGGAGTTTCGAGCCTTGAGGAAGTGCTGGTGAAAGAACAGTCTCGCCTTCTTTCCCTCATTGAAAGCGGATTTGCGGTACTGCGCATCCTGGTCATCGGCGACGTGATGCTCGATCGCTCCATCTGGGGGGATGTCGATCGCATTTCGCCCGAGGCGCCGGTTCCGGTACTCCGTTCCGTGCGCACCACGACCGCCCCCGGAGGCGCGGCCAATGTGGCCATGAACCTGGTCGGCCTGGGAATCAAGGCCGCGCAGGCAGGCTTTTGGGGCAACGATGGGGAAATGCGCGAATTGAGCGCATTGCTTACTTCGGCCGGCGTGGATTTCTCCGGCATGATTGTTTCCGGCCATTCCACCATTTCGAAGACCCGGATCGTCTCCCGCAACCAGCAGTTGCTGCGGCTGGATGTGGAGAGTGCTGATCCCCGCCCCGCCGCCGAACAGCAGGCGTTGCTGGAGCGATCCCTGGAGTTGGTGCGCACCGCCGATGCGGTCATTCTCTCTGACTACTCCAAGGGCGCCTTGACTCCACAGCTTTGCCAGGCGGTGATCGCCCTGGCCCGGGAGCGAGGCATCCCGGTATTGGTCGATCCCAAGGGGCCGGACTTTAACAAATATGCCGGCGCCACGACCATCTGCCCTAATCTTCAGGAGCTCGGGCTGGTCACAGGAATTGACCGTCGCAATCTTGAGGAACTGCTCGGCGCGGCGCAACGGCTGGTCTCTCAGCTTGGTATCGATTACATGACCGTTACCATGAGCGAGAAGGGCATTCGCATCCTCTATCCCGATTCCGTTTTTCATTCTCCGACCCGGGCGCGCGAAGTCTTCGACGTCACCGGCGCTGGCGACACCGTCATCGCCACCCTGGCGGCGTCGCTGGCCGGTGGTCTCGATGCGGAGACTGCCGTCACCCTGGCAAATATTGCCGCGGGGATTGTAGTTGCCAAGACGGGAACCGCGCCCATTTCCCGCAACGAACTGGTGGCCGAGTTCACCGCCTCTACCCGGATGAAAGGTCCGGACAAGATTCTCGATCTGCAACATTTGCTGGTGCGTTTGGCGGAATGGCGCGCGAGCGGCAATCGCATTGTCTTCACCAACGGCTGCTTCGACATTCTGCACGTAGGCCACATTACTTTGCTTGAGCAGTGCCGGGAATTTGGTGACAAGGTCGTTATCGGATTGAACAGCGACGCTTCTGTCAAGGGATTGAAGGGGCCCGCGCGGCCCCTGGTTGGTGAGATCGAGCGGGCGCGCGTTCTGGCTGCCCTGGGCTCGACCGACGCGGTTGTCATCTTCGATGAGCCAACCCCATTCGAGCTCATCCGCCTGGTGCGGCCCGATGTGCTGGTCAAGGGCGGAGACTACACCAACTCAACCATCGTGGGAGCAGACGATGTGGTCACCTGGGGCGGCCGGGTGGAAATCGTTCCTACCGTGAACGGTGTAAGCACCACCAACACCATCCGCAAAATGACCGCAAACCAGTAGCTTTACTTAAAAACAGGACCGTGGTAGTTCTACAGGCTCCTGCTGCTATTCGTTTCTTAATGTGTCCATGGGATCTACGCTGGCTGCCCGCCGCGCCGGTATGGATGCCGCGAACATCGCCAGCAGCAACATCACAATCGGCACCGTACAGAAAGTCAGCGGATCCAGTGGGCTGATCCCGAACAGGAAGCTCTGTAAGAACTCGTCAGCAGAGCGGCCACGACCAGTCCCGCCGCAGACCCTACGCTGCCAGCAGCAGGCTTTGCCTCACGATAGGGCCTACAATCTGCCAGCGCATGGCGCCCAGCGCCAGCCGGATACCGATCTCGCGCGTTCGCCAGCTCACCACGTACGCGATCAGGCTGTAGACTCCCACGCCGCCGATCAACAGAGCCAAAGCGCCGAACGACAATAGGAGGATCGCGAGCGACCGCGGAGCCGACACCGATGCCGCCACCACCTCGTTCAGGCTACGGACGCGCGTTACCGGCACCAGTGGATCGAGCTTCGCCACGGCGTTACGCAGCTCTGCTGCCGCGTCCGCAGCACTCGCCCGCGTGCGCAGGAGGACATACATCACCGGCTGTTCACGGCCTACGGTCATTGGTAAATAGACTTCGTCACCGAACCCGCCGGCAAGACTGCCACCGTGAGTGTTGCTGACCACACCCACCACCACAGAGGCAGCATCTTGATTCCACACCGTCGGCGTCGGCTCATCCTTCACATCGATCATGTGTCTCCCCAGCGGATCCTGGTGTGGCCACAGCCGTTCCGCCATGCTCTGGTTGATGACGACCGCGTGGCTGGATCCTGATTGGTCCTGATTGGACAGCAGCCTCCCCCGCATCAACCGCATCCCTAACGTCGCAAAGTAGTCAGACGAAACCGTGCGTCCGGTTGCCAGCATTGCAGCTTGCCGCGGATCCCTGGTATGACCCTCGGCGTCGTAGACGTAATTGTCGTCGCGGCCGCTCAGCGGCAACGAGTCAGTGAGAGCAACCGCTTCCGTTCCGGCAATACCCTGGGCGTCGTTCAGCAGGGTCGTAAAGAATCCGTTGCATCGTCCCTTTTGCTGGCATGCCGCTGCATCCAGCGACACCTCTGCGGTGACCACCCGCTGGGTACGAAAGCCCGGATCCACCTTCGACAGACTGTAGAGACTGTGCAGCAGGAGACCGGCGCCGGTTATCACCACGACGGACAATCCGATCTGCCCAATGACCAGCGCCATGGACAAACGGAACTGGGATGCCTTACCCGCAACGGCGCGGCTGCCGGAACCTAGCATGCCTTGCAGATTGGGCGATGCCATTTTCAGCGCCGGGATCAGGCCGAAAATAAATCCGGTCATCACCGATGCGACGGCAGCAAAGAGAAACACTGGCCAATGCAGTGATATCTCGTTCAGCCTTGGAGTATCCGCGGGCAGCAACTGCACCAGGCCGCGCAAACTCGCCGCCGCCACGAGCAGGCCTGCAACCCCAGCCGTCGCGCCGAGAATCAGGCTCTCCGACAGCAATTGCCGGGTCAACCTGCCTGAAGAAGCACCAAGTGCTCCGCGGATCGCCATCTCTCTTTCACGGCCGGCGGCCCGCGCCAGCATCAGGTTCGCCACATTCGCGCACGCGATCAGTAGGATGAACGCCACCGCGCCAAACAAAAGTAGCAGGCGGGGCCGGGTTGTACCGACTTCCGATTCCAGCAGTGGTACTACTGTCAGTTCGGAAGCCCACGTGTCGGGCATGCGCCAGGGAAACACCGGCAGCAAGGCCGCGTGCAGCCGGTGCAGTTCGGCCTGGGCCTGCGCCGGAGACACACCGTCCTTCAGGCGTCCAAATATGCGCAAGTCGAACGCCTGCCAGGGATCGAGAGGATCACCACCTTTAAACGCCACGGGCATGACAAACTGCGTATCCGCATAGGGGAAGCGCACGCCGGCGGGCATGACGCCGATGATTCGCCGCGAAATGCCGTCGACACGAATGGTTTGCCCAATCACGTCGGGATTCGTTCCAAACCGCTGTTGCCAGTAGCCGTAACTCAACACCACGACAAGATCGCGCCCAGCGATTGCCTCATTGGGCGTAAAAAAACTGCCCACTGCGGGATGAATGCCCAGCGTGTCAAAAGCGTTGGCCATCACTTCGGCGCCGAACACGCGATCGGAGGAGTCAGTCCCCGCCACATTCGACTCCGCATCCGCTCCGAATCCGCTGAGGGAAGAAAAAGACTTGGAATGCTCGCCCAAAGCACGAATCCAGCCCTTGGGGAAAAAGCTGACTTGGTCCGTGCTGTATTCGATCCGTGCCAACCGGTCCTGTTGCGGAAAAGGCAGCGGACGAAGCATGATGGATTCCACCAGCGAAAAGATGGCTGTATTTGCACCGATCCCCAGCGCCAGCGTCAACACCGCTGTCAGCGTGAATCCAGGCGATTTTCGCAACTGCCGCAAAGCGAACTTTATATCTTTGAGCATCCTGTCACCTTAGGTTGCATTCCATCCGCCATACTCCAGGGCCTATAAGTCGCCGAAAACAAATGACTAGGGCAGAGGTAGGCGTGTTTGGTTTGTTCACAAGCGAAATTGTTTGTTCGAAAATGAACACTTCTGCGACAGGATGGGGAGAAAAGGCTTAGCGGGCAATGAGGCTGGTTATGCGCGAACGGTAGCCTCGGCTCACGGGGAGCTTGTGCCCGTCTGACATGGTAACGAAGCACTCTCCATCGTTTCCGTCGGTGCGAAATTCCTTAACATGCTGGAGATTCACGATCGCTGAACGATGAATTCGCAGAAAAACGTCGGGATCCAATTTGGTCTCGAAATTAGCCATGGTATTGCGCAGCATATGGCTCTCCTTGCCCGCGCAGATTCTCACGTAATTCTCTTCCGCGCCGATCCAACGGATATCCGCGATGGGCAAAAAGAGGATTCGGCCCTTGGATCGAAAGACCAGCCGGTTGGTGTACTCCTTAGGTTGCGTGGACTTGACCGCCCCATTGGCCCGCCTTCGCTCCTGCTGCTCCCGAGCATGTTGAAGAGCGATGCGCAGCCGCTCCCGGGTAAACGGCTTCAGCAGATAATCGACCGCATGCACCTCGAAGGCTTTCAGGGCGTATTGGTCATGAGCGGTGGTGAAGATGATACTCGGCAGGTCGATGGGAGAAGCGCAGCTCAGAGCTGAGATCACATCGAAGCCGTCCATACCCGGCATGCGGATATCGAGTAGCAGCACATCGGGTTGCGTGATCTGAACCAGGTCGATAGTTTCCGCGGCGTTGGCTCCTTCGCCCACCACCTCGATGTCTGGTTCCTCGCGCAGGAGTTGCAATAGTTTTTGCCGGGCAAGAACTTCATCATCCGCGATCACTACTTGAAGCGGCATACAAGGGCTCCGCGTGGTCATTGCTTGGACTCTTGTTGATCTCCAGGGGAAGCAGGAAGACGGCAGTTACATCTCCTGCAGCAACCTCCCGGATAGAGAAGCTTTGCCGGCTTCCGTAGTGCAACGCCAGGCGGGCCTTCACGTTCGCGATGCCGACGCCCCGCCTTGCCGGGGCAGGGTCGAGTGTGCCCGAAACACAGCCGGCATTGCGGATGGATATGCATAGTGTATCCCCCTCGACGGAAGCCTTTATGGTGATCGTTCCCTCTCCAAAGGACCTGGAAATCCCGTGAACATAGGCGTTTTCAACAATGGGCTGAAGAATCATAGTGGGCACGAGGGCATCCCACGCCTCAGGGGCCACCTGAATGCTGTGGCGCGTTCGATCGCCGAAACGCAACTGTTGGATCGAGACATAGAGCTGAACAATCTCCATCTCCTGTTGCAGGGGAATTCGTTGCGCCTGGCCCTTTGCCAAGGTGATACGCAAAAGGCTGCTCAACCGTTCCAACATTTCGTCGGCGCTGTCAGGGTCTGACCGCATCAGGCTGGAAACGCAGTTCAGGGTATTGAAAAGGAAATGGGGGTTGAGCTGCATCTGCAAGGCCCGGAGCCGGGCCTGGACGAGTTGCGACTCGAGGCGCGCGGCCACTTGCTCTCGCTCGCGAAACCGCTGGTAGTAGCCTATGCTGCGAAAAAGAACAAACACGATCCAAAACATGGCTATGTTGGTGATGAGCTCAGAGGACAAATAACGCTCGAGCCGTACCACATAGCTGAAGTGTTTGCCCGAAGCCTGGTAGCGAAATATTGTGACGAATACCGCTTCCTCAACGATGCTGACGAAAATACTCAAAGGCAAATACTGCAGGAACATTTGCCGTGGAGAGGCGCTTTGAATACTGGCCCGTAAGTAGCGCCACATACCCAGGAAGATCAGACCCCACAGCAGAAAATGAACGGTCCAACCCAGGAGGACTATCCAAAGGGCACCCTTCCAGCCACCAAGCGACATCTCTGCGAATTCCTGGAGCGCAAATAAGAACGCAAGCCCAACCCAGCCCGACAAGAAGATGACCGGGCGCATGAAGAAGGGACCGTTTTGCTCTGTGCCTTGTTTAGTTTGGTTGTTTGGCTTGATTCCCAACCTCGCTGTCCACTGTCGGAGCATGCGCCGTAGCATACACCTCCTGGATGGGGAAATACTTCGGGTTTAGTTCGTTTCCGAAGACGAATAGATCGTGGTTTGGATGCATTTGCAGCCATTCTGAAGCTTCCCGCTCTAAGGAAGCGGTATCGGCAACGCTCGTGGCCAGGCTCTGCGAGCCCGGGACGCAGATAAGTTTCTGCCCGGCTGCCGCCCTGTAACACTGCGATGCGAAACCAACGATAGGCTGCTTCTTGATCTTTGGGCAAAAGCCGCCCATCACGGGCCAACATACCCAGGACCGCGGAGGATTGCCAGGAGCCGGCCCCGGCGGCTAACAGCAGCAGGTTCGTGGCTTCCTGCGGCGCTTGCGGCAGGCTGGGATGGTTGACCAGAAGAAGGCCCAGACTATGGATGGCGGTGAGGTAGCCGCCATCCGCAGAGAGCCGCAGAAGCCTGGCTTCCATGGCAAGATCCGGCACTCGGCCCGGTTCATTGGCGTCCAACAGCGCCAGGAAACATTCGGCTTCCGGGTCGTGCTGTTTCACGCCCATTTTGAACCAGGCTTCCGCTGCAGCGTAGTCGACCGGAATACCCGATCCCAGGTAGCTGGCCAAACCAAGGTACGCATCCGCCCGGCCATCCCCTTTCTCAGCTGCGGATTTCAGCAGCCGCATTGCTTCCTGCGTATCCTGTTTGACTCCGTCACCGCGCATATAGAGTGCTGCCAGATTCACCTTTGCCTCTGGATAATTTGAGGAGGACGCTCGTCTGTACCATCGAATGGCCTCAGCCTTATCCTGGGGTACACCGACACCAACGGTATACATGTAGCCAAGGTAAAGTTGTGCGGCAGGATTTCCCTGGTCTGCTGCCCTCCGATACCAGTAGGCTGATCGAGTAAGATCTTTTGGCACTCCTCTTCCTACGAAGTAATCAGCCGCCAATTCCAGCTCCTGCTTGACAAATCCTTGCGCCGCTTTTGTCTGTACGTCAGCCACACCGGCGGAATGCTCTTCCGGCGTATCCGCCTTAGCTTTGGCGCTCATCGCATACAACAAACAAAGCGTTATCAACAAAGATAGCAAATGACTGCGTAACGTGACCAAGGCGCCTAAGGGCATGACATCACCTCACCTTTCATTTGCTCCATACTCACGCAGTCGCAAAGCCTCGTGAGGCACGCATGTCGCCTGATTAGAACGCAGATATTCGATAAGCCGCCCACTTATCCCGCGGTCGCAACCTCTGGTCACATATTCAGCAATGTTTGTCGACTAACTTGCACCGCTGGTCAACCTTTTCTCCCGATTTCTGTAAGTGTGCTTAGGGCAAAGCCCGTAAAAGGAAGCAAGCGATGAATGACTCGTCCCTCACTTGGAACCGTTCGTCATCCATTGACGACCATTCGTCACTATTTTCCGCATAGCGTACGGTCCCCTCATCCTTTTACGGAATTCTGGATTGTTTACTCCAGCTCCACCTGTCCCGGCGTGCCCTGGATGCATGGCAGGTTGGAGCAGCGGCCCTGCCGCCTTGTTTCCAGGTTCATTGGTCACGCTCTACGCCCGTTCGTCACTTATTGCGATCCAAACTGCGAGTTGGGCGATGACTTGCGTAACAGTGAGTTCATGCGCAGCGGAGGAATCATGAAAGTCAACTACTCGCGTCTTCTATGGATCTTGATTGCCTTGGTTCTTTTCGTTTACAGCGTGCGTGGCTTTTCCCAGGGCATCGTGACCGGCTCGATTGCCGGCACGGTGCAGGATCCAAGCTCCGCGGTGATCGTGGGCGCCAGTATTACCGCCACCCAGGAAGGCACAAACGCTACCTTCAAGACGGTGAGTAACAGCGCGGGAAACTTTCAGATTCCCGGTATGCCCATCGGTATGTACACGGTCACGATTCAGGCGCCCGGCTTCATCTCGATCCATATGCAGGCAGTCAATGTGACCTCCAGTGCGCAAACTCCACTGGGGGTGCAGACATTAAAGATCGGCAATTCTGAGGCGGTGACAGTGGAGGGCGCGACAGCACTCCTGCAGCCAGATTCCGTGCAGGTCAGTCAAACCTTTGATACGCAGAAGATAGCAAATCTGCCTATCGGGAATGGCTTTGACATCGTCGCGCTCTTCACCCCGGGAGTATCTCCTTCGGGTGGCAACGTTTTTACCAATAACAACGGAGCCGAGTTCTCGACCAATGGATTGCGCGATCGCAATAACAACTTCGAGCTGGACGGGCAGGCCAACAACGACACCAACATCGGCGGCCCGAATGTGTTCTTTGGCAATCAGGATGCGCTGGCCGAAGTGCAGATCATCACCAACGACAGCGCTGAATACGGCAAGAACAGCGGCGCGGTCGTCAATTACGTCACCAAGGCGGGCACAAATGCATTCCACGGAACCGGATTCGAGTTCTACAACGGCAGTTGGGCTGACTCGCTCGCCAACCAGGATAAAAGCCCTCTGTTTGAGTATTGTGTCCCGAACGAAAGTCCCGCCGACGGCTGTACGCCACCCACCATACCGCGTTACGTGGATAATCGATGGGGTGGGACGGTGGGTGGGCCGATTCTGAAGGACAAGTTGTGGTTCTTCGGTTCGGGGAATTTTGAGCACACGCGCACCGGAACGGCGCCCTCGTCGTCTGCTCCCTTCCTTACCCCGACCCCCAACGGAATCCAGCAACTGCAACAGGCATTCCCCAATAATCCCGCGGTCAGTGCGCTGGCGGCAATTGGTCCTGCGAGCATGACTGTCGGCAATCTCACCTTTGGCACACCGACCACCATGATGGTGCTGGGGCAGCCAATCGAATTCGCCACCGCGCGGCGCACCATCTCATCGCCGTTCAATGACTACGAAGGAACCGGGCGTGTGGACTATCAGCTTGGTGAACGTGACCGCATCTTTGGCCGCTACATCTATCAGAATTCGGAGAATTTCGGGATAAACTATTTTCCCGCCCAACGAGGCGGTTACAGGAGGCTTTGTCAATGTACCCGGGACCAGTAATTATGTGGGCGTCGATTGGGCGCACACATTTAATAACCATTTTCTGAATCAAGCGCGCTATAGCTATTCGCGCTCTACGAGTTTTTTCGAAGGCGGCGGCTTCGCCAGCTGCACCAACACAGCCATCCTTACCGGTTGCCCCATGCGGGTCGATTTTAACGACGGCCAAACGCTCTCGCTGGGCCAAAATCCAGCGTGGCCCCAGGGCAGGATTGTGCGCAGTCATCAGCTGCAGGACAATATTTCCTGGCAGGCCGGCAAGCACTTTCTCAAGCTGGGTGGTGAGTACAACCACTATCCGGAGACTGATACGGGACTAACGTACGTGAATGGAGATCTGCGCTTCGACAACTTCGGCGAATACATTAACACTGCGCCCACGGTCACTCTATACGCTGAAGGGCCGTCCACCTATAACCTGGTGTTCAACTACGGCGCGGTCTATCTGCAGGATGACTGGAAAGCCAGCGAAAATCTCACCTTGAGTCTCGGGCTTCGCTACGAGATCCAGAGCCAGCCGCTCAATGGTCTGCACGCCTTGACGGTGCAGCGAGAAACGAACCCAGCCACCGCGTTCTGGGATCAGTCGCTGCCGCTCAGTCTTCGCACCGTGCAGTCGGTCCCGTTGGACAAGCATAACCTCGGGCCGGTAGTTGGCTTTTCCTGGATGCCTAAGCTGCGTGGACAAGGAAACACCGTGGTTCGCGGCGGCTTCCGCCTTGGCTATGATCCAACCTTCAACAACCCTTTTGTGAACATTGCACAGAGTACTCCGGCGGTGAACGCGGCCACCCTGCAAACCTGCCAAAACTGCGTGCCGTCCACCGGGCAGGGCTCGGCTTTGCGTGCGATCATCAGTCCCCAGGTACCGACAGGAATCAACCCTGGATTCCGCGCTCAGCAAAATGTGGATGCGAAGCTCTTCAATCCCTATACCGAGCAGTGGACTATCGGCCTGCAGCAGGCACTCAATAGAAACGTGGTTGGCGAGATTCGTTACCTGGGCAATCACGCGGTAGGCCTCTTCCAGTTGCGCAATGGCAACCCGGCGCTCGGCCCGCTGATCGCGGCCGGTTTTGGAAATGTGATTCCTCCCGGCCTCACGCCGTGCACCACGCCCAACACTCCTGGATTCGCGGCCGGCTACGTCGATTGCAATCGCACCAACCTACTGACGGTCGGCAATACCGGATATTCCAATTACAGCGGACTCCAGACCCGCCTGAGCATCGAGCAGTGGCATGGCATTACCGCCGGCCTCACCTACACCTTCAGCAAAGACATGGACAATGTGACCGAGATCTACAACACGTTGACCGGAGGGAATACCAGTGCCTATGCGCAAAGCCCCTTCGATCTGAGCCAGGCGGAACGGGGCTTGAGCGGACTGGATTACCCCAACCTCGCGTCCATCTACATGATTTTTCAAGTGCCCGTCTTCAAGCAGCAGAACACCCTTGCCGGAAAGCTGCTGGGTGGATGGCAGGTGAATCCGGTATGGAGGTATGCCAGCGGGCAGCCTTACACCGTGCTCGAGTCATTGCATAGCGACTATACCGATTATTCCATTCCGTTCGATACTTCGTTGTGCGATCCGGAGCAGGTCTCCGGCTCGACGACATGCCGCCCGATTCTGTCCAACGCAAAGGCGCCCATTGCCTCCGTCGGCCTATGTCTGAACGCGGCCGCCGGAGATTGCGGGCTGGTCGACTACTACAGCACTCCGCAATTCACCAACAACCCGGCCTCGACACCAGTGCCGGTCGGCAAGCAGAACGTGCATTGGATCGTGAACGACTTAACCGCGGCGCAGCACTACGGCACGCCGTTCGCCGGAGCGGGAAGAAACCTGCAGCGGGGCGACAGCATAAATACCGCAAACCTGGCGTTGTTGAAAGACTTCAAAATAGGGGAGCGATTTACCTTACAAACCAGGGCCACCGCCTACAACGTTATGAATCGTCAATATCGCGCAACACCGGGGGTTAATATCGACTTCGGTAGTTTCTCGGAGGTCGGTGGATCGTTTGCCAATACCTACTTCAATCCGAACGGCAACAATGAAACCAACTCTGTGTTTTCCGGGATCGACCGCCGCCGCCTTGAAGTCGGGGGCAAGATCATTTTCTAGATCGCTTCTGCCGCCGAGAAAGACCCGCGTGCTACCGGCTCTCCTTGCTGTTTTGTGCTTGGCGGTTGCGGCGTTTGCTCAAGACACGTCGATGTTCCGCGGCAACCTGGCCCATACCGGCGTGTACGACGCGGTGGGCGCGCCTAAGCTCACCGGGCTGAAATGGAAGTTCCATACCGGCGGGCTCATCATCTCATCGCCGGCGATTGCCAATGGTCTGGTCTACGTGGGCAGCACAGACGGCAATCTTTATGCCGTTGATCTGAACTCGGGCGGATTGAAATGGAAGTTCGAGACCAAGGCCCGCGTGGTCTCTTCACCCGCCGTGGCCGGCGGCCTGGTCTACTTTTCAAGCTACGACGGCTGGTTCTACTCGGTCGACGCGCTGACCGGAAAGCTCAAGTGGAGGTTTAAGAACGCCGGTGAGCGCCGGTTTGCGGCAACGCATATTCATGGCTCGCTGCCCGCTGCGGAAACCATGCCCGATCCCTTCGACTGCTATCTCTCGTCGCCGGCGGTCTGGAATGGCGCCGTCTACTTTGGCAGCGGCGACGGCAACATCTACGCCATCGATGCGGTCACGGGTGCTCTCAAGTGGAAGTTCCAGACCGGCGACGTGGTCCACGCGTCGCCTGCGATCTCGGGCGGTACGCTTTTTGTTGGCAGCTGGGACAGTTATTTCTACGCCATCGATGCCGCAAGCGGAAAAGAGAAGTGGCGTTTCAAGACCGGGGTAGATCCCGGCATTCACAACCAGGTAGGCATCCAGTCCTCTGCGGCGGTTGCCGACGGCACGGTTTATTTTGGGTGTCGCGACTCAAACCTCTACGCTCTCGACGCCATGAGCGGGAAGAAACGGTGGTCATTTTCGACAAAGACCTCATGGGTGATCAGCTCGCCCGCAATCCTGAACGGAAGGGTCTACTTTGCTACCTCCGACAGTGCTCTCTTTTATGCGCTCGACGCTGGGTCGGGAAAACAAATATTCTCACTCAAATTTCACTTCCCATTCTTTTCCTCGCCCGCCATTGCCGGCAATACGCTCTATATCGGCTCCCATGACGGCAAACTCACCGCCATTAACCTTACGACGCAAACCCGCGCATGGGATTTCCAAACGGATGCCTCGAGGCAAAGGTTGGCAGCCTTTTCCAAGCCTGACGGAAGCCCCAACTATGAAGAAGCGTTCGCTTCTGATTTCTATGACGACATGGTGGCCGGCGTCGCTCGCATGCAGAGCGTAGGCACGATCCTCTCCTCGCCCGTGGTCGCCGGCCGCGTGGTTTATTTCGGAAGCAATGACGGAAACTTGTACGCGGTGACGTAGGTAGTCGCTAAGAAAGCTTCGATTTCCGTTCAAGTATTAGCACCACCACAGCGGTAACGGCACCGAAGAGAGAGACGGCCGCGACCAGCCGGAGAGCTCGCTTCGCGTGATGAAGCCTCGGACTGCTCGAACTCCGCTCCAAGCAGGGGCGCCGCGATGTGCTCCCCTGCGTACGTATTCTCACCGCCCAGGCGGACTTGCAGGGCCCCGGCCATTGCGCTTTCCGGTTGACCTGCATTCGGGCTCTTGTGCTTTCGGCCATCACGCCGCCAGATGCGCAGGGCGGATGTGGCACTCGTCCCGCTCCCCATCCCCGCCGCTGTCGCCAGAGCCAGGGCCGTCAGGCGCGCGGGAAGGTAGTTGGCCACATCATCCAGGCGTGCGGCCACTTTGCCAAAGTAGAAATAGCGTTGATCGGCGTGCCCGATCATGGAATCCAGGGTGTTCACGGCTTTATAAGCCATGGCCATTGGGACGCCGCCGATGGCCATATAAACCAGGGGCGCCACAATCCCATCGCACGCGCTCTCGGACAGTGTCTCGATGACCGCGCGATGGATCTCCGTCTCGCTCAATGACTGCGTATCCCGGCCGACAATTCTCGAGAGCCTCTGCCTGGCGCGAGCGAGATCCTCCTGCTCCAGCGCGCGGAGTGACCGCAAGGCTTTCATCGACCAGGTTGCGCGACGCAACGCATGTCCATCCCAGTAGGATCTCTGTTATCGTGCCCGTCACTGTACTTATTCGGTAGGCCATATCGATCGCTTGTCGCCGTGCCCAGGTATGAGGCACCGACCAGGCCGGCCGTGAGTGCAGCGCCCATCATCAGCTCATCGTTTACGCTTTGTCCTGGCCGGCGTAGCAGCGATTCCGCAAGCTGCGTGCAGCGTCCCATCCATCGTACGGGGTGCGGACACCACTCCGGATCCCCCGCGATCCAGTCGAGCAGACAGGCAGCGGCGATGGCCTGCGCACGGGTCATTGGTACTTCATCCCAGCCCAGCCAAAAATGCGCTGCATGTCCAGCGATTGGCTCACCGCGCGTGCAAGACGATCGAGCGATTCCTCGCGCTGCGCCTTCCATGGATTCAGCGCGGAGGGAGCCGCCAGCTTGCAGAAGCTGCGTGCGGCCGTTACGAATGTATGACGAAAACAATCCTCGTCGAAGATTCCGTGCAGGTAGCTGCCGAGTATCCTCCGGTCGGCGCTGATACACCCGTCGAGTTCTCCTGAGCTAAGGGTAGCGAAGGGTTCTGCGTGATCCAGATACAGAGTCTTACCAACATGAATCTCATACCCGGCAATCTGGCCTTCAGACAGCGGTTGGCCGAAGAGAAAACCGCCATCGATGGCGCCGGAGCAGATCCGCGTTACCTTCTGTGCCTGCATCGTAGTGCTGATAGGGAGCAGGCCAAGCCCTGGCATGCGGCCCTGCTGCTCAATCCCGAGTGGATCGGAGAGCTCCTGGCCAAGCATCTGCATGCCGCCGCAGATTCCCATCACCAGACCAGACTGGGCGTGGTTGCGAACCGCCTGATCGAGGCCACCCTCTCGCATCCACTCCAGGTCGCTCATGGTCTGTTTGCTGCCGGGCAGGATGACAATATCCGCGTGCTGCAAAAGCTCAGCCGAGCGGCAGAAGAGCAAATCCACGGCAGGCTCGGCGCGCAGCGAGTCGAAGTCGGTAAAGTTGGAGAACGATGGCAGCGCGACGACAGCGATGCGCAGCGGCCGCTCCGGCGTGCTTTCGCTGACGGACCAGCCTGTGCGCGTCACGGGTGGCAGGCCAACGCTATCTTCCTCTTCCAGTGCGAGGTCCGGCAGATAGGGAACCACGCCCAGGCAGGGTTTTCCCAAACGCTCTTCCATCATGCGGACGCCGGGTTCCAGCAGGCTGAGGTCGCCGCGAAATTTGTTGATGCAGAAGCCACGGATGCGATCGCGCTCAGTAGGATCCAGCAGCTCGACTGTACCCAGCAGGGAAGCGAAGACTCCGCCGCGATCGATGTCACCCACCAGGAGGCAAGCGGCATCCGCCATTTCTGCCATGCGCATGTTCGCGATGTCGTGCTGCTTCAAGTTGATCTCTGCCGGCGAGCCGGCTCCTTCCAGAATGATCACTTGATAGCTGGATGCGAGTGTCTGATAGCTTTCGCATACCGCGGGCATCAACTCTTCCACTCGCCGCTGATGGTAATCGGCAGCGGAGATCTGCCCCCAGATCTTACCCCGCACCACCACCTGCGAAGAGCAGTCGCCCGAGGGCTTGATGAGGATAGGATTCATGTGGACCGACGCCGCGATACCGGCCGCTTCTGCCTGCAGCGCCTGGGCGCGGCCGATCTCCAGACCCTCGATCGTCGCGGCTGAGTTCAGCGACATGTTCTGTGATTTGAAAGGAGCGACGCTGTATCCCTGTTGCGCAAAGATGCGGCAAAGCGCCGCCGTCAACAAAGACTTACCAACATGGGAGCTGGTGCCAAGAACCATGATGGCGCGCGCTTGGGTCATGACGCTCCTGCGGGTGGTGATGGCTTGCCTGGAAATCCGTTAGAGGGAAGGGCGCACCGCAGATCCCTCGGCTGCGCTCGGGATGACAAAGGTGGAGGGTGGTCGCCACCCGAGGGGTCCAGTCAATCGGATGAGGAGCTCCGTTGGGTGCTGTTAATTTGGATCTTCCCGTCCGATTCACAGGTTTCCCGGTCGACAACCACTCTCCCCTTTGTCATCCCGAGGAGCGGACTTGCCTGTGGCAAGTCAAGGGAGCAATTACACGGGCTACAAAAGCTCTGGGTGCCCCATTCAAGCCGTCCTTTGGCTTGAGTGGGCTACCATGCCTCCCCCACTCGTTTGTCATTCCGAGCGGACTCTGGATTTCCTGCTACGCCGCACTCATCAACAGCACCCAGTGGATCTCTCCATCCCACTAGCGGATTTTTGGGGTGAGTAACCACCCTCCCCTTTGTCATCCCGAGCGAAGCCGAGGGACCTGCGGTGCGCCCTTCCCTCTAACCACTCCCCAGGCCACCTACCATGCCCTCGACCACTTAGGGCCAGGCTTGGTTCCGTCGCGAAGGCGCGCATCGACGCCCGCGTTCAGCTCAATCAACCTGCCGAAGAGCCACACCAGGTCAGAGAGGCGATTCAGATAAGCCAACACCTCCGGCTTGACCTCTTGTCCGCTCTCCGCCAGCCGAACCGCACCGCGCTCCGCGCGCCGGCATACCGTCCGCGCGACTTCATACGCGGCGGATTCGGTGTGGGCGCCGGGCAGCGACCAATCGCCGAGAATCCCTTCCGTGGCTTCGATCTGATACACCAACTGAGTCAGAAACTCGACGTCTTCGGCGGTGATGTAAGGTTGCGGCTTGCGGCTCTCCGGCGGCGTCGCCAAAGCGGAGCCAAGCCGGAACAGCGTCCTTTGAATCTGCTCTGTCCAGCCCGCGATCTCCTCGTTCTTACAGATGCTGCGGGCAAAACCCAGCACGGTGTTCAGCTCATCCACGGTACCGTACGCCTCTACCCGCAAGTCCGCCTTCGAAATGCGAATCCCACCGGCAAGGCCGGTCTGTCCTTTATCCCCATGTTTGGTCGCAATACTCATCCCTTTTCTCCTTTCGCCTCACTCATAGCGCACGATGCAGCAGTACGCCTGAGTTTGTTGCCATGCTTCCTCATCGGAGCAACCGCATAGATGCCGCAAGACCACGCGCAACGCACCCCCATGCGTGACCACCGCGATCGGATTGCGATGATCGTCGAGAAGGCGATTCACCTCCTGCAGGATGCGTGTCTCGAAGGCCTGGAAGCTCTCCCCTGAAGGCGCTGCAACATGGGGACAGCAAGCAACCCACTTCCGCGCGTACTCCGGATCCATCTGTTCAATCTCCTCCCAGCTAAGTCCTTCCCACTGCCCGAAATCAATCTCCCGCAGTGCGGGCCGCAGCACCTGCGGTATCTCTCGAACAGCGGCGATAGCCTGCGCAGTCGCGGTGGCGCGGCGCAGGTCGCTGCTATAGACAGTTTCGATTGGCTCTGTGGAGAGCAGGCGGGCCAACGTGGTGAGCTGCATCTGTCCCCGGGCGTTCAACTCCGGGATCGGAGTGGCCGCAAAACCGCCCGGCCATCTCCGTCTCCGCATGGCGAATAAATAAGACGCGGCTCATGGCTTCCACACCCCGCAGAGGTACACGGCGATCTCGGTGATCTGCGTGGTGGCGCCAAAGCAATCGCCGGTTACGCCGCCAAACTTGCGCAAGTAAAGGACGCCACCGAGCAGGGGCACAACCATCGCCGCCAGCACGGGAGCAATCGCAGCCTTCCGCAAAACAACAACCACGGTGACGATTGTAAAGATCGACCCTGCAATCAGGGAGAAGGTAGAAGTCAAACCAGCGATCCGCGCTCCCTGGCCTTCAGTGTCGCGAGCGGGCGGAAGGTAGTAACTGAGGGGCAGAGCCGACCAGCGGCAGAGCACATGAGCCGACACCAGGTAGGCGGTGAAGTGCTCCAACGGCAGCTCAGCCAGTAGCACGCCGCGGCTAAGCAGCGAAAGTACTAACGCCGCCGCGCCGAAAGTGCCGATGCGGCTGTCATGGAGAATTGCTAATCGCTGTTCCTGATTCCAGCCGCCGAGACTATCAGCGACATCGGCGAGACCATCTTCGTGCAAGCATCCAGTGATGAGCACCAGGTAAAGCAACACGACGAGTGCAGAGGCGGGCCTACTAAGATGGGGCGAGAGCACCTTCTGCAACAGCGCCGCGCCTGCCCCAATCACCAGGCCGACTAAAGGGAAGAATTTCACTGAACGCGCCAGGCCGTCGGGCGCGAACGGCACCTGAGGCACCGGCAGCCGCGTGAGGAATTGAAACGCTACCGCTATATCCACTGCAAGTCGCGGAGCGCGCAGGCTCATGCAGTAGCTCCACTGATGCCGGCCGAAGCGAAGGTGGCCATCTCCTGATAAAGATGCATGGCTGCTTCGAGAACGGGCATGGCCAGAACCGCGCCCGTGCCTTCGCCCAGGCGCATATGCAGGTCGAGGATGGGCTCGATGTCCAGGTGGGCCAGCAGTATCCGGTGCCCGGGCTCCTGCGACTGATGTCCGGCGAACAGGTAGGGCCGCACCGCGGGAGCGAGGCCGCACGCGATGGCCGCGGCCGCGGTGGAGATAAAGCCGTCCATGACGATGGCCATCTGGCGCCGCGCCGCGCCCAGAATCATCCCCGTCATGGCAGCGATTTCCAGGCCGCCGGCACAGCGAAGAATTTTGCGCGGGCCGGCGGGCTGGGCAAAGTGTTGCTTCATCACCGCCTCCACCGTGCGGCATTTGCGCGCGTGCCCCTCCTCATCCAGGCCCGTCCCTTTGCCGGTGACCAGGCTGGCCTTCATGCCCGTAAGCGCCGCAGTCATGACGCTCGCAGCGGTGGTGTTGCCAATGCCCATTTCGCCCACCGCGATCAGGTTGTTTCCCTTAGCGTAGGCCGCTTCCGCCATGGTGAGGCCCACGGTAAGCGCCGCGGCTACCTCTTCCGGACTCATCGCCGGTTCCCGCAGCATATTCCTGCTGCCCCTGCGCACCTTGCCGTCCGTCAGCCCTGCATAGCCAAACAGGTCCGCGTCTACACCCACGTCCACCACCTTCACTTCCACCTGGTTGAGCCGAGCCAGCACATTGATGGCCGCTCCTCCAGAAAGGAAGTTGAGCACCATCTGCTGGGTCACCTTTGCGGGGTAGGCGCTTACTCCTTCTGCAGTGATGCCATGATCTGCGGCAAAGACGTAGACCGCCTTGCTCACCGGGCCGGCGATGTTTCCTTGACGGATAGCGAACCATTGCGCCGCAAGATCTTCCAGTCGTCCCAAACTCCCCAGCGGTTTGGTGAGTGCAGTCGAGACGAGTCTTCGCCTGGGCCAGATAAGCTTCTGGCGGGGCCGACGATCGCCCCGATCACTTCCTCAATGTTGGGTTGCACTTCAGTGTTCATCGGGCTTCTCTCCGGTAGAGCTCTGCGCGCTCAATCAACAAGCGGATGACGGTCCGGCGGACATTGAAAAGCGCGTTCCAGGATCGAAGGCTTCAGTATTTGCTCCGGGCTCCCACTAGCCAAGGGCTGTCCCGGGCTCAGCAGCAGTACGGTGGAGAAATTCTTATCCACCAGGTGGAGATCGTGTATGGAGGCCAGGATGGTGATGCCCTCATCACGCAGAAAGTGCAGCAGATCGATCAACTCCACCTGTCTTCCGATATCAAGATTTTGGGTGGGCTCATCGAGCAGCAGCAGGCGCGGCTCTTGTGCCAACCCGAGCGCGATCTTTACCCGCTGGCGTTCCCCTCCGCTGAGCTCGTTGAAGATGCGATGGCGCAGGTTGGACACATCCGCCAGCTCGAGGGCTCGGTCGACGGCCAGGCGGTCGCTGCGGCCCGGCCCGCGCAGCATGCCGATGTACGGGGTACGCCCCTGCTCCACCACCTGCTGCACGGTGAACTCAAAGGCAAGCTCGAGTTGCTGCGGGACCAGGGCGACGGTGCGCGCGATCTCTTTCAAAGAGATTGTCTCCATCGGCCGCCCGCGCAAAATGACCTCGCCCGATGCCGCGCGCAGAACACCGGCGGCAATACGCAACAGTGTCGTTTTGCCCACGCCGTTGGTGCCAATCATCGCACTGCAGCTCCCCTCTTCGAGATCGAAGGTTGCCTGGTGCAGGACGCTGTGGCCCTGGTAGTCGAAATGCACGCCGCTCAAGCGCAACAGGCAGCTCATACCGTGTAGCTCCGCTTCATCTTGCGCAGCAGGTAGAGGAAGAAAGGGCCGCCGACAAAGGCCACTAGGATGCCCACAGGAATCTCTGTTGGCGCAAAGATCGTCCGCGCCAGGGTATCGGCAAGCATGAGGAAGATGGCCCCAGCAAGCGCGGTTACGGGCAGCAGCCGAACGTGATCGGGCCCCAGCAGAAGGCGCGCGACGTGGGGCACGATCAACCCAGCGAAGCTGATCACGCCGCCGAGCGAGACCGCCACAGCTGTCAGTAGGGACCCAATCAAGATGATGGATACCCGTGCAGCCTCGACCCGGACTCCGAGCTGTTGCGCGTACTCATCACCCAGAACCAGAGTATTCAGTGTACGCATCAAGGGAAGCGCAGCCACAGTTGCCAAGGCAAGCAGAGCGGTACTCACCCCTAGTTCGCTCCATGTGGGTATGCCGATCACTCCGTGCAGAAAGGAGATCAGAATGCGGTTTCCTGTACCCGTCTTATCGAGGAGTTCGAAGAAGTAGCTCGAATTGGTAAAAATGGTGCTGATGGCAAAACCAGCCAGCAGAAGCGTTACGACGCTGGTCTTGCCCGCTGATCGAGCCAACGAGTACACCAGCGCCATGGTGACCGCCGACCCGACAAAGGCGAAAAGCGCAATACCACTGAAACCGAAGACCGACCACTGGGAAAAGAAAAAGATTCCAATGCAGGCCCCAAAGACAGCGCCTCCCGAAGAGCCGATGACGTAGGGGTCGGCGATGGGATTGCGAAAGAGGCCCTGAAAAAGAAGACCGGAGAGGGCCAGCGCCGAGCCCACCAGTCCCGAAGCCAGCACCCGCGGGAGGCGAATTTGAAACAGGATGAGTCGCTGCATCTCGGTCAGCGGATGTTCTCCGAGCATAGCGGCAAGGATCGTACGGGGCGAGATAGGCACCGCGCCGGTCGCGAGCGACGCCAGGGTAACCACCACCAGCGCCACCGTAAGCAGCACGATCAGGGGCAATGGACCGATCTTGCCTCTTCCACCCTCGGCCCCTCCGCCCTGGCCGCGGCCGGAGGGCGAAGCGGTCTCCGACCCGGGGGATCCGGATTTCCTGTGAAGCTCGGTGGCGCTGGCGGACCTCATGCGCCTTTCCTTAAGAGAAAGGCGCACACGCGGCTTTGTCCAGTGCTGCGTGGCAGGAAATCCGGGGGAAACCGTGGCTATTTCCATTGCCAAGATTCGCCTCCAAAGCTGATCTTTACTCCGGCCCGAAAGGTAAAGGGAAGCGCCGGGTAACCAAAAGCTTCGCTGTAATGCTCACTCAAAAGATTCTGAATATCAGTGTAAGCCGTAAGCGATCGCGTGAACTGGTAACCGCCGCCAAGTTCGAGACGTTGGTAAGCGCCATCCAGGTTGCGGTTGGGCAACAGCAAGCTGTTGCCGAAGTTTGCGTCGGTAAGAAAGTCGCTGTCGTCGCGGCGGCCGACCAGCGTGCCGGTAAAGGCGCCATACCATTTCGAACGGTTGTAGGTAAGTCCGAAGTACCCCGACTGCGGTGCGCGACGGAATGGCCGTGCGCCTACCAGGGGAGAGTAGGCGCCGATCGGAATGGTGGGAAAGCTCGGGTTATAGCTGGGTAGGGATTCGCTCGAAAAAGACTGCTGCACAACCGCATCCAGATAGGTATAGCCGCCGCGAGCAAAGAGATAGTTACCGATCTTGTACTCGGTTGCGACCTCCACCCCCTGGGCGCGGAAAGCCTGGGAGTTAACGGCTGCACCATATTGCACTGCCGGGTCACTGGCGGCGGGCAGTCCGAGTGCGAGCAACGCCGATTGCGGCACGAATTCGACGCCATTGGTAAATTCATTGTGAAAATAGGTCAGGGTGATCCGGGCGCGCCCGTTCCAAAGCTGCTGGTCGACGCCCCCATCGTAAGTACGGGAGGTCTCGGGCCCGATCGGAGAGACGTGATACTGCTTAATCAGCTCAGCACCATTGGGCAATGCGGCGAAAATGTCATAAAGAGAGATGCTCTGGTAGTAGATGCTCGGCTCCTTGATGCCTTTGCCGAAGCTGAAGTTGAGCTTGGTCCCGTTGAGCCAATGGGTGTTGGTGGGACGAAAGAGATAGTAGGCAAGGGAAGCGCGCGGAGTGGCCGCGAAACCGAAGAGCCCGTTGTCTTCCAGGCCGCTGCCCAGTGTGTAATAGAGGCGGTTGCGTATGTCTCCTTCCAGCTGAACCGTGTAGCTGTAGTTGCCCCGCTCGATAGCGGTGGGTAATCCCCCGGAGGTGAGCGTCGAACCCCGCTCGTCCTCATATTTGAACGCCCCCAGGGCAACAATATGCGCATTGAGCCGGTAATCGGACAGGGCATACACGAAGTCCCGCTTACTGGGGGCCAGGTAGTTATTGGGGTAGGTTTCACCATAGCTCTCGCCGTATTGAAAGATTGCCTGGCCGCTTACGCCATATCCGTTCGCACCCTGTATGTTGACCGGGGCGCCCAGGTAGACATCCTCGTCCGGATCGTAGATTCCGGTCGCGGCAAAGTCGGTGTAGTTGTAATTCAAACGCAGGCCGCCGTAGCGTATCTGGTTGTGCCATTTCTCAGTGGTCTGGTTGTTCCAGGCAGCACTGTAGTAGCTGTCATGCTCCTTCACGCTTGCGTCATCGGGAATACCATAAAGCAGGATGGCATTCGGCTGATCGGCGGAGACCGTGAGATGCCGCACGGTAAAGCGCAGATCGTTGGCGGTGTTCGGCGTCCAGCCAAAGTTCCCCGCATAGGTCGCATTGTGAAACTCGTTATAGGGCAGACTGTTTTGCGTCTGGGTAGCGGCGAAAGCGGAGTAATAATCGAAGTGACGAAAGGCGCCGCTCAGCGTGCCCACCTGGCGAAAGCTATTAAAGTTGCCTCCATCGCCGGAGTAAGTGAGCAAGGGAAGCAGGGTCTTGCCGCGAGCCGTAGTCAGGCTCACCACGCCGGCCAGGGCATCGGAGCCGTAGAGCGCGCTGTTCGGCTCCCGCAAGACCTCGATTTTCTCCACGCCGACGCTATCGATGTTGGCGAATTCAACCGCTCCCCCGATATCGTCGGCGGGCACTCCGTCGATCAGCACCTTATTGGCATTCACATTACCGCCCCGGATCGACAAGCCGGCGGTGCCCCCGGTCTGTCCCGCCTGTGTCACTTGAGCACCGGGAATCAGACGCAATGGATCCTGTACCTCGGTCGAGTAACGGTACGCATCCGCGGTCAACACGCTCACCGCTGCGCCCACCTGGGCCTCGGGCGTGGGGGTTCCTGTCGCAGTAACCGTAATCTGCTCGGTTAACGTCTGCGTGGCCAGGGTGATATCTACCTGGGCTCTGCCCGAGGCAGCCACGAAGACTGCATCGCTGGTGGTGGATTGGAAGGTGGGAGCAACCGCACGAACCTGGTATCGAGCGGCTTTTTGCAGGTGGAAGAGATAGCTGCCGGTGGCGTCGGTGGTTGTTTTTGCGGCGACGGATGTGCCGTCGAGTAACTCCACGGTGGCTGAGACAATGACCGCGCCCAGCGGGTCGGTGATGGTTCCGCGCAAAGTGCCGCTCTCGGCGCCAAAAGTTCTGAACGGCGCCAGCAGTAAGGACAAAACGAGGATGCTTCGCAAAATCGAGCAGTTGATCACGTACGTACCCCCTCGGGTGGGTGAAGCAAGGCCGTTCTCCTGACTTGCGCGTCTACAAACCCTGGCTGCCTTCCCGGGACTCATCCCAGTGGCTTTGATCGTCCGTGCCGGGTTCTCTGCGCTTACAGTTACGGGGTAGTGGCGGATTTGCACCGCCTTCTCGTTACCTTGCCGTGGTTGTGGGGAAGAACGGAACCATTCCGTTCTCGCTTCTGTGCACTCTCTAAGGGTGAAATTCCTTGGCCAATTCCTCCAATGCGTCGATGGCGACTGGGCTTGGATTCTGTATGCCGTTCTCAACGTAATAAATCTTGCCTGTCTGAATCGCCGGAAGACTGCTCCAACCGGGCCGGTTCTGCAGTACGCTGATGTCGATCTTTCCCCCGCGGATCAGCAGCAGAGCCTCCGGAGCGCGGGTGATCACTGCCTCCAAGCTGATCTGTGGCCAGTCGGGCATCAGATCGTCCGTCACGGATTTCGCTCCGGCGGTCTCGATGATCTCAGTGATGAAGGCGTGCTTGCCGATAGTAATGATGGGGTCATACCAAATAGGGACCAGGACTCGCGGAGCCGGTTTACCTGCAGTGCGCGCTCTGACGGCTTCGATACGTCTGGCCAGGCTGGCGTTGAGGGCCGCCGCTTGCTCTCCGCGATTGAGCGCTTCGCCAATGCTCTCGACCGAGTGCAGGATGCCGGCCAGCCCGCGTGGATCGACGAGATAGACCGGTATCCCAACCGCCTCTAGTTGGGTCGCGGTTTCCACCGATCCCGGTATCTGGGTCCCTAGCACCAGGTCGGGATGGAAGGAAAGAATGGTCTCGATCGAAGGCTTGATAAGGCTGCCCACACTCGGTTTTTTCAGCGCTGCGGGGGGATACGTGGTGAAGTCACTGACCGCAACCACATCGTCCCCCGATCCCAGCGCGAAGACGGTGTCGGTAACACTGGGCAGCAGGCAGACCACGCGATGCGGGTGATCGGGCACCGTGACTTTGCGTCCGCTTTCGTCCGTCAGGATGCGGCTTGCATGAGCGGGCAGAACCCAGGCGGTCCAGGCCGTCAGCATCATGAGGACAATCAGAGTGCGCCTCATGCAGTCGCGGCCTCTTGGGGACCGGCGTCTACCTGGCCTTTGAGAACCAACGGAAGGCCGGCAACCAGCAAAAGCACGTTGGACGCCACGCGGGCGACGCTCTGGTTCATTTCGCCCAGCAGATCACGGAAGCGCCGGCCGGATGGATAGGCAGGCACGACGCCGCTGCCCACCTCATTCGAGACCAACACCACCGGGCAGGGGGGCGACTTGAGGGCAAGGCAGAGAGCCTCGATCGCGCTTTGATCGTCCCCTTGGGCATCGAGCAGGTTGGCGGCGAAGAAAGTCAGGCAATCGATGATCATCAGGTCGCAACTGGGGCCGTGGTTGGTGATGACCTCCGCCAAGCGCAGCGGCTCTTCGACGGTTTGCCAGTGTTGCGGCCGGCTGCGTTGGTGGCGCTCGACTTTGCGCTGCATTTCGTCGTCGGCCGCTTGCGCGGTGGCCACAAAGACGACTCGCCCGGCGCGCTCGCCCAGTTGCTGCGCGTAGTGGCTCTTGCCGCTGCGCACACCCCCCAGCACGAGTGTCACCGGATTGCCGCGATTTGACTGCATGGCGTCGCCTCTGGCGCAGGGCAAAACCCTGGCGCGAAGCGGGATAAAATACAAAAGGCAGCGTCCGTGCCAACTAGCAAACTACGTCAGCGAGGTTGCTTTCCAGCTCTCCCATCGAAGCTGAAACGGCCCTGGTGGGCATCTGGCCGGTCTCCTGACTTACGCTTCCTCGATCTTGAACAGCCTTCCCGGGATTTGCATCCCAGTGGCTCGAGCAAATTGGTTCAAGCTCTCAGCGCTTACAGTTACGGGGTAGTGGCGGATTTGCACCGCCTTCCCGAACACCAGATGGGTCAACGATAACTTGGCCGGTGCTGTGCGTCAATGGGTTGTCATCTGATTGCGCTATCATGGGACCGTTTCAGCAACCCTTAGCAAGAGCGCGGAGGAAATTGTGCCCATCTGCCCATGGTTGCGACCGTTACCCGGCTTGATCGCATTCATTTTGCCTGCCCCATCCGCGGTGATTGTCGCCGCTCGGGATTTCCTCGCCTCAGGCTTCCACAGCGATCGGCTGAACCGGGGTCGCGGAAAGCGCCGGTAGAACTAACGACGGCAGGATGCTGGCGATGGCGGCGTAGACCAGGAGTCCGCCATAGAGCGGGGGGCTGATGGAAAAATTCTCGCGCAGCATTTCTGCGATCACCAGGGTGAAGATGAGCGTGGGCGTAAGCGCGATCGAAACCCGCAAGCTGCCGCGGTGCCCCCTATGCTTCATGAGCCGCGATTGCAACCAAACCACTCCGATGCGCACGGGTATGATGCACGCCGACAGCGCAAACCCGTACCACAGAGAGCTGGCAACCAGCGCGGCGCTGGGTACCCCAAGTCCATTGTGAAAAAAATAGAAGGGGACAAAAAACGAAGCGAAGAGACGAATGGCTTCCAGATTCTGCTCGGAAGCAAGCGTGGTCATGCGTTTGCTGAGCGACCGGGCGACCAGGCCGGCGACAAATGCGCCCACCAGATAATAGACGCCGAGTGTTTCCGTGATGACTGCGCAGATGAGCCCGACCATGAGCAGCAGGGAGAACTCCGAGCCGGGCGCGTAAGGCACCACGAAGCGCCCCAGGGCCAGAAAGACGAAGGGCATGAAGGCGATCAACAAGGCAATCGCTCCCCCGGAGATGAGCAGTGTCTTAACCGAATCCGCCTGAGAGATCACGAGGAAGAGAAAGACCGCCGTAACTTCGCCGGCAACTGCGTGCAGAGCGACCTCGGACTGCTCCAAGTGATCAAGCCCTGAGTGGGGCAGCATATCCAGAATAAAGCCGGTCGACGGGGTAAGAAGCGCGAGCGCCAGCAACCAGTCGACCTGCCAGCCAAGGTGGAGATAGACGGCTGCGATGCGCGCGCAAGCCACCAGCACCAGCGCGCGCAATGCGAAGTGACCGGCGAGCGAGGGCAACTCCCGGCGAAGTTCGGCCAGATCGACTTCCAGGCCGGCGAACAGAAAAAGCGCTGCGATGCCCAGGGTCGAGAGATAAGAGATGACGCTATCGGTAACGAGTGGCTTAAAAAAGCCCGCCACAATGATTCCGAAGGCAAAGCAGGTGAGTGGGGCGGGAAGACGGAAACGTTGCAATGCGCGCGGAATCACCAGCAGGCCGAAGACCACGGCCAGGTAGATAAACGTCGTGCGCGGTCCTTGCATTCCTTCTCCAGCAGACTTACGGCTCGGGGTTAAGAGGAGAGGTTATCAATTTATCGCGCTTGTGTCGTTCAGGGAATGCAAATTTTTAGAGCTCTTTCAGCAGCCATCGTACAGATCGCTTCTGTATCTCGATGTACTGCGGAGCCCACATGGCGTGGATCGTATGGCCGACCGCGGTAAATACCACCCGCCCCTTGCCGAAATCGTAGGCCCACCCGGAGATCGACTTGGCGCCCAGATCCTCGAACCTCAGGCCATCGATATTTTCCGCCTCCAGAATGACGTACTTCGGGTCCTTATCGTAGGTCACGTAGTGCTGCTCATCATTGACGACGAACGGGCTCATTCCTTCCGTGATGGGATGTTTGTTCGCGCCGGCACGCACCTGGAACGGACGCAGCGGCGGATGGCCGATGTAGGCACCGCCCATCACCTCACGGTAGTTCTTCGAGCTGAGCGAGATATGGCTGCAGTTGTGAAAAGCATAAAAGCCATTCCCTGCGGTCACAAAGTCTTTGATGGCCGCACCCTGCTCCTCCGTGATCCAGGTTACGGGCTTGGGATCGGGGAAGGTCTTGGGGGTTTCCAGATCAGCCTCGTAGGCTGCGTATGCATCCGGTCCGAGATAACCGTCGGGCCAGATCATGCCGTCGCGCAGGATCACAAGCAGTTGATAATTTTTCAGCAGGCTGGCTGAGATCTGGTCGTATTGAATGGTGTAGTCGATCGGAATCTTGAGGTCGTTGAAGACCTTGTCCAGGCTCACTCGAATGTAATCCGGATTGTGGTAACGATCACCGATCAGTGCCAGGGCACGCGGCCTCCCGTTGCTCCGGGCAGATTGCAATGGCACGGCCGCACCTGTACCCAGGCCTAGCAATCCGGCGCCGGCCACGATACCTGCATGCTGAACCAGGGTTCGCCGGGAAAATTTTGAACGGAAAAATTTCATCTCGCCCCTTCCATCGTGTCGTTGCGGTCATCCGTTCGCATTATTCGGCGGGCACGAATAGAATGCTCACCGGCGCCGGGACGTCGACTGCCTTCCCGTCGGCTTCAACTGACCGTCTTTCGCGTCGACGGTAAAGACAACCATCTGGTCGGATTTCTGGTTAGCCGCCACCAGGTATTTGCCCGTCGGATCGATGGCGAAATTTCTGGGAATTTTACCTTGCGTGGGCACGACCTGAACCTTGGTCAGCGTCCCCTTGGCAGGATCGATGGCAAATACGGTGATGCTGTCGCTCCCGCGGTTGGAGGCATACAAAAACCGCCCTGACCGGCCCACTTCGATCTCTGCCGAGTTGTCTTCCCCTTTGAAGTCGGAAGGCAAGGTGGAAATCGTCTGCACTGGTGTCAGCGCCCCCTTTGTCGGGTCGTAGGCAAAAACCACAACACTCGATCCCATCTCGCAAATCGCGTAGGCAAATTTCGCACCCTTGCCAAAGGTAAAATGCCGCGGTCCCAGGCCCGCTTTCACGGTAGCGAACGGAGGATCGTTGGGCGTGAACGTTCCTTTCGCCGCATCGACGCGATAGATCTTGATCTGATCCAGGCCCAGATCGGGCACGAATAAGAAGCGATTGTCGGGCGAAAGCACAACCGCATGCGCATGCGGTCCCGTTTGGCGAGCCGGGTCCACACTCCCACCACTGTGTTGATCAAAACCCGTCCTTGCACCGATGCTGCCGTCGGCCTTGATAGCAAACGAGGCAACATTCCCGCTTCCGTAGTTGGCGACGAAAAGCATCTTGCCGGTCTTGTCTACCACCAGGTGGCATGAGCCGCCTCCGCCCGCATCCACCTTGTTGAGAAACGTAAGGGCGCCGTTTTTGGGGTCGATGGAGTAGCTGCTGATGGCGCCGTTTTTCTTGTAGTTATCCGCTCCCCGTTCCGAGCCCATCTCCGTCACCGCATAGAGGAAGCGGTGCTGCGGGTCCGTAACCACAAAGGACGGATTGACCAACTCGGCTGCCAGGCCGGTCGAGGTGAGGTGGCCTGTCTTAGGGTCGAAGCGCAAGCCATAGATGCCCTTGCCGGTGGGCCCGGTATAAGTGCCGACGTACACGAAATAGGAGTTCACTGCTGCCACATCCTTTGCTGCCGCTGCCAGGGCCCGTGGAACGGCTGCGGAGGCAACCATGAAAAATCCCAGGAGCACCACGCCGAGCCAGGTTCGTAAAATCCGCCCAAGTCCATACACCATTTCGTTCTCCTCATACCCCTAGCGATAGTTCGTATCGTCCACCTGTCGAAGATCCGCGTCATTCATCACCCCAATGGTCACGATCGCGAAGGTGAAGACTTCCGTCCCCGGTTCGAGATGGCCCGCGATGACGCGGTCCGGGGTCGCCAGGGTGATGTGGGGATGGAGCCTGCCGTCGATAACATACCCATTCATGCTCACGACATCCGCGGGTTGGGTGGGATTCTTTACGAAGGTGTCCTCGGTGGGTAGGGTCCGGTTGGTGACCTGATGAACCTGGTAACCGCGAACCGATCCAATCGCCGAAAGAATGACTCCGTTTTGAATGTGCTCCTGTTTCACCATCTTTTGCAGGCCCGCGAGCAGGTCGGTCTTGTATTTCAGCCGCAGAACGACCACTCGATCGAAGTGACCGGTGATAGCGTAGGCGTCGGGAACCTGGTCGCTGTTGGCCCTTGCATCCTCAGCAGGACGAGGGATGCTGCTCGTCCGCCGGGTTTCCTGAGCGACGGCGATGCTCGCCGTCAGCACAAACAGAAGCAGCATTCTCATACCGTTCTCCTGTTCCGGTGCGGGAGAGGGAATCACGCAGGTCGCAACGCTACCAGCTTCGGCTGGACGGGCAAGCCAAAGCATCCTCCGGCAAAGCCGAAGGAGTGGTCAGCCGCTGGCCATGGCTAGAATACTTCTTTGACGAAATGAGCCGTCTTGACCCCTGCCTTTTCCGTGTAGTAAACCGTCACCTTGGCTGACTTCTCCGTCCCCTTGCCGATGCCCTCGCCCGTATCCTTCGCGGCGTGCTCGGTAAAGTGGTAGGTGTCTACGGTGCCGTCCGCAGTCTTGATGGAAATGGTTTTTGCCCCCTTGTCCACATGCTCAACCGTGCCTTCGGTCGCCTTTAATCCGTCGTCTCCAATGTTGTCGAACTCGTGGGCCGTTTCTTTCGTGCCTACGACGGTGTAGTGCACGGCGACTTTGCTGCCCACCGTGACTCCCTTCACCGTCCCCTTGGCTGCATCCTTAGAGCCGTCGACCGTCACGTCGCCGAGATAGTGAAAGGTGTGTTCTGTGCCGTCCGCGGTTTTGACGACAACGGTCTTGGTACCGGCGTCGACCTTCTCTACTGTGCCGTCCACCGCGTGAACCACGTCATCAGCGGCGAAACCCAGGGATGTCGATAATGCCAAAGCACTGATCAGGGCTACTGTTTTGAACATGACCATCCTCTTTTCTTAATTAGTAATGTATTAGGCCCGGGGAGCAAGTAAACAACATTTCTTATATCACCTCGGAACCATGACTCCGGCTGCTAACCGCCGCCCGGTACTAAAGGAACATCAACCCTCATTGACCGCCCCGAGCCTTATGGCCAAAGAATGGGGGGCGACGCAGGCCCGGGGGATCTACCGCTTGAGCGGCGGACCCACGAATTCAACTGCCCAGGGCGCGCCAAAAGCGTTCAGCGCAGCCCGGTCAGAATGTGGCGATGCCAGAACTGCTGCAAGTTCCAGGAAGAAGCGCTCCGCATCCATTGCCGGCAACATCATGACCAACTGCCGGGAGGGCCTATCCGATACATTGAGGAAGGCGTGAGCAGCACCCCCGGGACGCAGACCACATCGCCGGCCTGGGCCTCGAAACGGTTGCCGTCGACCTCGAACAAGTAGGCGCCCTCCATAACACGGAAGACTTCCGCCTCCCGATGACGGTGCAGCGGTGGTCCGAAGCCGCCGGCATTTACCGTCTCCATCACGGTCATCGCCCCGCTTAACGTCTCGGACGGAAGGCGGACGGTAAGTTCAAGCCCCAGCTCTGGAATCCTGACCGGTTCGGCGGTTTGCGGCGTGGAGTGGAATGGCTGGTTTGGCATGAAGTGACTCCTGAGGTACGGGGCTAGTTCTTCTCCGTCTCCTGCAGAAACTCGACCAGGTAATCCTTCCACACCGTGGCCATGGTGTGGGTGCCGTGTCCGCGGGTAGCATCGGAGACAGGAATAAGGATGAACTTAGCGTGCGGCATGTGCGTGACCATCTTTTGCGCAATGCCTAGTTCGGGCGGGTTGATAAAGTCGTCGGCGGAATTGATCCAGAGCACGGGCGCGGTGATCGTGCTGAGCTTAGGTTCCGGGTTGTAGTTGCGCGAGGCGTCTACATAGTAGAGGAAGTTGTTGGCGTCGGTATCGGCGATGAGGGCGTCCAGCGTTCGATCGGCGTACTGCTCGGCCAGGGTGCGGGTAGGGAAATTCTTCTGCATCTGCAGCGGCGCGGAGCCGGCGATGATGACCAGGTCATTGGCGCCGCGAAGGCCTTCGGCAGGTTCCGTGGTGTAGTCACCGTTTTTCCAGGCGGGATCGTTGCGGATCATCTGCATCGCCATGTATCGCCACAAGCGGTTGCGGCCGGCAATCTCCACCGGTAGGCAGGCGAAGGGGGCCAGCGCGTCGGAGAATTGCGGATAAGTCTCTCCCCAGACGAAGGATTGCATACACCCCATGGAGGTGCCGAGAATCAAGCGCAAATGATCGACATGGAGGGCGTCGACCAGCATGGTGTGTTGGGAGGCGACCATGTCGTCATAGTCGTAGTGAGGGAAATGCATGCGCAGGCCATCGGACGGCTTGCTCGATTCGCCATGGCCAATGTCGTCGGGAAGGATGATGTAGTACTTCCTGATATCGAGGGGCTGCCCGGGCCCGAAGAGGACATCGGAAAACACTGGGTTGAGAAGGGAATGGGCATTCCCACCCGTGCCGTGGAGCAGCAGGACGGCATTGTCGGTGTGTCCAGCTGCGTCCGTGTGACGCAAGCCGAGCGTCAGGTAGTGGAGTTTGAGTTCGGGCAGCGTTTCGCCCGTGCCGAAGCGAAAGTTCCTGATGACATAAGTGCCACTCTCCACCGGCCATCGATGCGGAGCCTGGCTGGTTTGGGCGCTGCCGGCCGCACTTGCCAGCAGCGCAGCCAGAATGAGACGGCCGAAGCGGCTGCTCATGCTATAGGCCGCCCCCGTAAGGGCTGGGCGTGTTGCGCACCGGAGGCTTGTAATCGACCAGCTCATCCACCGGCCTTTTACCCGCCCACGCGATGCCACGAAGCAGCATGGTTTGAATTTGTGGGAGGGCGAAGTTGGCGTAGGTGTGACCCTGCATCCAGACGAAAGCCCGCGCTGGCTGGCCTCCAGGAAGCGTGTGTTCATAGGTCCAGATCTGCGGCACCACCTCGCCCTTATGTTTGCCGGCGCTGGGGGTCCCAGGGATCACCGCCGTCGCGAGCACATGGATCGCCGGATCCTTGGCCCATGTCATGGAGTAGAACGCTTCATCGAAGATCGTGATGTCCGACATACCCGCCATGATGGGGTTTGATTTGTCTACGATGGTGTAGGGGATGTCCGCGCCCAGGGTGTAGTTCACCTCGCCATGCTTCTTCGCGCCGCCCACCAGGGTTGCGAAGTCGGCGGGCTCCGGACCGCATAGCGAATCGTGGAGACTGACGATACCCCCGCCGCGTTTGACGAAAGCCTCGAGTGCGCTCTTTGCGCTATCGCTCATGTAGCCGTCGTCTCCCTTATAGATGACCAGCACATCAACGCCCTCAAGTTCAGCGGCGCTGGGCTGATGTAAAGAGCCATCGACGATGGCCCCATGCTCGGTGAGGACCTTGCTCCAGTCAGCGAGAAACTGTGGATAGTCGTGCTGGCCGACGAAGTGCGTCTTCAACCCCGCCTGGAGGTATACGTGCATCCCATTTGGGTTCTGGCCCCATGGCCGAGGCGCGCCCTGCTGAGTGGGGGCCGCTTGTTGTGCTGACAACGGCAACAAAGCGCTGGCCAGAACTACAATGAGGAAACGCGATACCTGCGATTTCATAAGCATCCCCTGGGATAACAGATTCAAGTGAAGACAAATCACCACGTGATATCTAATCGTCCGCAATTATAACCCGCGATGGGGAACCGGGGAATGGCTTATAGTATCGCTTTACAATACTAACGTACCACGATACCATGCTTTATGATCGCGAGCTTCTTCGACGCAGACACAAAGATGCTATGGGAGACTGGCAGAAGCCGAAGAATTCCCGCCAATCTTCGACGTGTCGCGTTGCGGAAATTGATGATCCTGAACGCCGCTATGGAACTGGATAACATGCGCGTCCCGCCGAACAACAGGTTGGAGGAATTGACGAAGGATAGGAAGGGTCAACACTCTATTCGGATCAACGATCAATACCGAATCTGCTTCGTTTGGAATACAGGAAACGCATATGACGTGGAAGTCGTAGACTACCACTGAAAGGGCAAGGAATGTCATGTCTCACGCATCCCCGCAGATCAAGTCGGTACATGCTATTCATCCAGGAGAGATTTTGCTCAAGGAGTTTCTGGAGCCGATGGGGCTTACACGATATCGCCTGGCGAAGGATATCCACGTCACGCTTCCGCGGATCAATGACATCGTGCACGGCAAGCGATCCATCACCGCTGATACTGCACTCCGTCTCGGCACGTATTTTGGTCTTCCCGCACAATTCTGGATGAATTTGCAAGCGGATTACGATTTGCGCTTGGCACGCGCCAACAAGGACTTGAAGAAGATCAAGCCGCGGGCGGCAGCCTGAGCCGAACCTGAGCGCCAGCCTAGCCCGCAAAAATCAGGAACCACTCCTCTTCGAGATAGCAAAGTAAGGCTGATTGGAAAGGGTCGAGTTGAATGCGGGATAGAGCCACGCCGCATCGGCTCCGCGCTGAAACGCAAAGTAGTACTGCAACGGAAAGACGGAATTTGTGTATTCACCGGGAATCGCAGCGCTGTAACCGTTGTGGTCGCGTTGCATTTCGATGGACAACCAGCGCTCTGCCTGATCGACGTGACGGTAATAGAGATGAACGGCATTGGGCGCGTCGTGCGCAGCCACGCCGGAAACCAGCAGTGACAACGAAAGCGGCTGCCCGGGATGAAAGCTCGCCGGCGGCTTGTGGACGCAAGGGACGGAGGGTCTATTCGGCTTGCCTGTGGCCGCTTGAATCGCACGCGCCACGTTATGCGCGGGCCCGGTCGAAGCGGGCGGAGTTTGCAGCTTGCTCTCCATGGCCGCTACATCCTTATCAATACCCGGAATCCGGTCAGCCCAGTTTCCGCGGCGCATTGGAATGTCACCGTAAGTGATATCTGCGCGATACACGCTATTGGCGCGAGAAGCCATGGTTGCCCACGCCTCGCGTGCGCTCTTGTATTGGGCGAGCGCGCTCTGGCCAGCCTCCGCATTGCCGGTCCGCTGGTAGATCTCAAACAAGACGCCGCTGCGCAGCTTGGCCGCGAAGAAATTGCCCAATCCATTTTGAATCAGAACGTCCTCTTCCATTCGGCGAAACTCAGGTGAATTGCGTGACCTTGCTTCCATGCGCGCGCTCGCCAAAGCTTTAGCGGACGCAGCGGTGTAATCCTCTAACCATTGAGCGATTTCAATCGGCGAATATTTCGCATTTGCCCGTCCCGCGAGCAGGTCCCCGGTATGGTCGACAATGGTAGAAAAGAGCTGCGGATCGAGCGGGCTTACAGTGCCAAAACACTTGGGCGTGGGCGTGTCGCTGTAGGGCGACCGCTCGCTTCCGAGTACGATCGGCATGTTGTCGTAAATCTCGGCCCAGAAGGCATGATTCGAAGCCGAAGGAAGATGGGCCGATGTCACCAACGCCAGAACACGGCTGGCATTGGCTAAAGCGCTCTCGACTGAACCTGCGCCTGGTCCAAAGCTGCGCTTCAGGAAGCGGCGCCAGCTCTCCGGATCGGCGTCGGGGTTGTAGAGGCATCGTCCCCAGACACGATAGAAGTATTCGAATTTTTCCCAGTCGCCCGACTTGGGATTGAGGGATGCGTCCGCGTAAGCACAGCGGCCGCCTGGCAGCCCGGAGCCTTCGCGCCCCTTGAAGGTGAGAGGCTCGAAGATGTCCAGCCCGGCCGCTCCACAGAAGCTCGACGTGCGGCCGAAAGCCGCGGCCGTCTCCGGATCGCCGGAGAGCAGATGCCTTTGCGTTCCAGGCCAAAGGCGAAAGAGCAACTGGTAGCGGCTGCCCTGCTGAAAGAAGTCAGCGTAGCCATAGCGCGTGAACCGCCGGGCTCCGTTGCTCACGCTAAAGACACCCGTCTCCATGCGGTCCGGTTCCGGTATCTCCAGTTCACGAATATCCGCCTGGTTATACCCCAGGCTCTGGTGTTCCGCGGAGTACTTAGCTCCCAACTTGACCGGCATGCCTGTAGCTGTCGCGATGTCGATCATGGTCTGATCCACGCCCTTGGCGTGCATATCGATTTCAATTTTGCGGCCACACCCGGAGATAGCTTCAAACAGCGTCTTCCAGAACGGATAGCTTCCTTCAGGGATTCCGCTCTCCCCGTGGACACGAAGCGTGAGCCCCTGAATCTGCGGACATTCCTTCAACAGAATGGCCAACGCATCGCGGCAATACGCCGCATGGTTCTGGGGCGTAAGCCCTTCGATCCGGTGATGCGCGTGCGGGCTGTCGGTCCACTCATAAGCGTGGGTCCATAGCCCCAATTGGAATTGCAGTCCCCGGGCACCCGTCTCGGCGGCGATAAAACGCAACATCTGAAGATTCTTTTCCCGTTCGTCCGCGGTGAAGGGAGCAAGGTTCGGTTCTCCAGTCTCGCTCCCGAGCCGAACCACGCGCACATCGTAACCAGGGACGTCGACCAGGTACGGGTAAGGGAAGTGGAAGTAGTCGCCGGTGACTCCGCGAGGAAAGTCGTAGCCGATTCCGAAGGTGAAGTTGAAGCGGTTGAAGCGGGTCGCCACCAGCAGATCCAGGTAGCCTCGCCAAAAATCCTTGTCGTAGTACCAGGCCTTGTCCTCGACCTCGCTGCAGAACGCACGTGCGATGCTTCGCACTTCATTTGCGGGCTCTTCCTGGAAGGATCCGGATAGATGCAATGCGGCTGCGGCGTCCGGATGGAATTGAACCCGTTCCGCCAACTCCAGCAGCCCATAGATGAATCCTCTTTGGCCGCTCGCAGAGACCAAAGTGGCCGGCGCCTCCGCCAGATGTCCGGGAGCAAGACGGAGACTCTCCGGGTTGCTGAGCGCTGCACCCGCTTGCGGGAAATTCCGTGCCAGGCTTGAACCGGCACCCGCCACCGCGATCGAAAAAGTTGAGCCTTGGACGTGATCCGCAGACGGCACGATGTCGCAGAGGAAGCCTTTGTTAACCAGCGCATTCCGCAGCCGGCCGGCGGCCCACTGGACTGGATCGCTGGAGGCAATTGGATCGTTGGCATCGACGATGACAGAAATCCGTCGGCTGGGAGCTGCAAGGGCGCGCGGCGTGAGACGGAGGGCCGTCATCGCGCCGGTAAGCTTCAGAAAGGCCCGCCGCTGCATTCTGGAAAAACGACCCGTTGCCATGCCTTGGAGCCTACTTTGTACCACACGACCCGCCTTACACTATAGATAGGCGCTAGCGCTGCTCGCAATCGATATAGAATTCTGGGTAACGTCCCAAGTCGACCGAAACGCCGATGGAGGTCACAAAGTGCTCGAACTACGTCCCACGTGCGAATGTTGTGACAAGGACCTGGCGCCAGACGCCGCCGACGCCATGATCTGCTCCTTTGAATGCACGTTTTGTCGCGATTGCGTTGAATACCGGCTCGGCGGGCGCTGCCCCAACTGCGGTGGCAACTTCGTGTCCCGGCCTATCCGCCCTGCGGCAAAGCTCGCCGCTCATCCGCCTTCCGAACAACGTATCTTCAACCCGCAGGGTTGTGGCCAGGAGCTTCGTCCCAATTAGGCCACTACCAAACTCTGAGCAGGTCCTCTTGACGCACGCCGGCCGCCACTTTCTCCAGATTCCCGGACCCACAAACGTCCCCGATCGAATTCTGCGGGCGATGCATCGGGCGGTCATCGATCATCGCAGCGCAGAGTTTGCCAGGCTAGGCTCCGAGGTGCTGGAGAATCTGCGCCCCATTTTTCAAACCAGCGGCCCGGTGATTATCTATCCTTCCTCAGGCACGGGTGCGTGGGAAGCGGCCATCGTCAACACCCTATCTCCGGGTGACCGTGTGCTGATGTTTGAGACCGGGCATTTTTCCCAACTCTGGCGGCAACTCGCGGAGCGCTTCGCAATCGTAGTGGACTATGTGCCGGGCAACTGGCGCAGGGGAGTCGCGGCGGCAGAAGTAGCTTCCCGGCTAGCCTCCGACGATCGCCATACCTACAAGGCGGTGATGGTGGTCCACAATGAGACCTCCACCGGGGTGACGAGTGGGATCGCAGACATACGGCGGGAGATGAATCGGTGCAACCATCCGGCGCTGCTGATGGTGGATACGATCTCTTCTCTGGGCTCTATTGATTATCGCCACGACGAATGGGAAGTAGATGTAACCGTAGCAGGTTCGCAGAAAGGCCTGATGCTGCCGCCGGGCCTGAGTTTCAACGCCATCTCCGAAAAGGCGTTGGCCGCCAACAAGAGCGCAAAGTTGCCGCGTTCTTATTGGGATTGGCAGGAGATGCTGGGCCCCAATCGCAGCGGCTATTTTCCGTTCACTCCCGCAACCACGCTGCTCTACGGCTTGAAGGAGGCGCTGGCGATGCTGCAGGAGGAAGGGCTACAGAATGTGTTTCGCCGCCATGACCGTCACGCGGAAGCGACGCGCACCGCGGTGCGCACCTGGGGCCTGGAAATTGTCTGCGAAAATCCCCGTGAGTACTCAAGCTCGCTGACCGCGGTCTTCATGCCGCAAGGCCAGGATGCGGACCGTTTGCGCAGGATCATCCTGGAGAACTTTGACATGTCTCTCGGAGCGGGTCTCTCCAAGCTGGCGGGCAAAGTCTTTCGCATCGGCCATCTTGGCAGCTTCAACGACCTGATGCTTGCGGGAACACTCAGCGGAGTCGAGATGGGCCTGCGCCTGGCCGGTGTTCCTTATCGCGAGGGCGGCGTAACCGCCGCGCTTCAATCCCTCGCCCCCGTCGAAACCCCAGCATCAGCCGGCCGCTAGGCAAGCACATGCAAGCGCCCGCGCCCCTTCCGCTAAGTTCCCACGCCAAGCCTGTCGACAGCTTCCCCCAAGCGGCCGAGCTGGAGAAAGAGTTAAAGCAACACATTAAGGGAGAAGTCCGTTTCGATCGAGGGAGCCGCGCCATGTACTCGACCGACGGATCGAATTACCGCCAGGTTCCCATCGGGCTGGTGGTTCCCCGCGATGCCGACGATGTTGCGGCTGCCATGGCGGCCTGCCGTAAATACGGAGCTCCGGTCTTGGCCCGCGGAGCAGGCACCAGCCTGGCGGGACAATGCTGCAATGTTGCCGTAGTGCTCGACTTCACCAAGTACATGAATCGGATCCTCGAGCTCGATCCGCAGCAACGCTTCGCCCGTGTGCAGCCCGGGGTGGTGCTCGACACGCTCCGCAACCAGGCCGAACTCCACAAGCTGACGTTTGCGCCCGATCCGTCCACCCACAACCGTTGCACCATTGGCGGCATGATCGGCAACAACTCCTGCGGCACCCATTCTCTATTAGGCGGTAAAACGGTCGACAACATCGAAGAGCTGCGCATTCTGCTCTACGACGGAACACAGATGACTGTCGGCCCGACGACCACGGACGAATTGAGTTCGATCCTTCAGCAAGGCGGCCGTCGCGCTGAGATCTACAAAGCGCTGCGCGGGATCGGTGATCAATACGCGGATCTGATTCGGGCACGATTTCCGCAGATTCCCCGGCGCGTCTCCGGCTACAACCTCGATGAGCTACTAACGGAGCGATTCAATGTGGCTCGTGCGCTGGTCGGGACCGAAGGCACCTGTGTGACGGTGTTGGAAGCCAAGGTAAAGCTCATCCCCAGCCCGCAGCACCGCGCGCTGGTCGGAATCGGATACCACGATGCCTTTGTCGCTGCAGACCATGTTCCTGAGATCCTGACCTTTCAGCCGATCGGCTTCGAAGGTTTCGAGGGAAGCATCGTAGACGGACTGCGGCTCAAGGGCGCTCCTAAGCTTGAACTGCTCCCTGAGGGGCGCGGCATCGTGCTGGTGGAATTCGGTTCTGACGATCCGCAGCATGCGCGCAGCCTCGCTGAGCAATTGATCGATCGCCTGAAGCAGATGCCCGAACCGCCGAATACCCGCCTCTACACACCGTCTGAGGCGCGCGCGGTCTGGCATCTGCGGGAATCCGGCCCACGAGCCGCGGCGTTCGCTCCTGGCGCCGCGCCGCAATGGGAAGGATGGGATGATGCGGCCGTAGCTCCGGAAAAGCTGGGCAGCTACCTGCGGGATATTCGCGCGCTCATGAACGAGTATGACTATGAAGGCGCCTTCTACGGGCACTTCGGGCATGGCTGCATCCACATGCGGGTCAGCTTTGACTTGCAGAGCGAAGCGGGCATTCGCGACTATGGCGAGTTTGTCGAGAGGGCTGCCGACCTGGTCGTCAGCTACGGAGGCTCGCTCTCCGGCGAGCACGGCGACGGGCAATCGCGCGGCGCTTTACTGCCTAAGATGTTCGGTCCTGAACTGATAAATGCCTTCCGCCAGTTCAAGGCCGTGTGGGATCCGCAGAACAAGATGAATCCGCATAAGGTGGTGGATGCCTACCTGCCGACGGAAAACCTACGCCTGGGGGCAGACTACAAGCCGCTGCAACCGAAGACTCATTTCAAGTTTCTTGAGGACGGCGGTTCCTTCGCCAACGCCGCCGCGCGATGCATCGGAGTGGGTACTTGCCGCAAGCAGGACAGCGGTTCGATGTGCCCGAGCTACATGGTGACGCTTGAAGAGGAGCACAGCACGCGAGGGCGCGCCCACATGCTCTTCGAGTTGCTGCAGGGCGAGGTGATCGACGGCGGTTGGAAGAATGAACAGGTAAAGCAGGCGCTCGACTTATGCCTGGCCTGCAAGGCCTGTAAGTCGGAATGCCCGGCGAACGTGGATCTCGCTACTTATAAGGCAGAGTTTCTGTCCCATTATTACGAAGGAAAGCGGCGCCCGCTGCACGCGTACGCCTTCGGCATGATCGACCGCTGGGCAGCGCTGGGTTCGTTTGCTCCCCGCATCGCCAACCAGTTGAGCAATCTGCCGAGGTCGAAGCGCTGGTTGCAGAAATCCCTCGAGCTTGCGCCGCAGCGGGAGATGCCGCAGCTCGCTCCCGTCAGCTTTCAGAAGTGGGCCTCGAAGCAACGGAGTTCCAAGGATGGCGGACCAGGTGTGGTCCTGTGGGCGGATACCTTCAATAATTACTTTAAGCCTGAGACCAGCCAGGCTGCATTTGAAGTACTTGCCCACGCTGGGTTCAGCGTAAAAGTCCCCCGGAGCCATCTATGCTGCGGACGGCCTTTGTACGACTTTGGCATGCTCGACAAGGCCAAGCAATACCTGCAGCGCATCCTGCGGGTGCTTGCGAGCGAGATCGATGCCGGCTTGCCCATCGTGGTGCTGGAGCCGAGCTGCGCCTCGGTATTTCGCGACGAACTGCGAAACCTCTTTCCCGAGGATGCGCGTGCAGATCGTCTGCGGCGACAAACGTTCCTGCTCAGCGAATTTCTGCAAGAGCATGCCTATCAGCCTCCGCAACTATCACAGAAGCTGCTCCTTCATGGACATTGCCATCATAAGGCGATCATGAAGATGACGGACGAAGAGGAGTTGCTGCGCAAGATGGGCGCCGACTTGAAGACGCTGGACGCGGGTTGCTGTGGAATGGCGGGTCCGTTTGGCTTCGAGCAGAAAAAATATGAGGTGTCGCAGGCAATCGGGGAACGGGTGCTCTTGCCCGCGGTACGGCAGACAGACCCGGATACTCTGATCGTCTCCGATGGCTTCAGTTGCCGCGAACAGATCTTGCAAGCGACCGGGCGGAAGGCCGTCCACCTGGCTGAGGTCCTGCAGCGCGCGCTGCACCAAGAATAAATCTTGGACTTATCTCCAGTAATGACCGACGTAGTTGGCATCTATGTCAAGTGTGGGGATTCGCCATTGGCCGTCACAATGACTTCGATCCGGCTCGATACCCATCTGGCCGATGAAGCCGCCAAGATCCTGGGAGTGAAATCGCGAACCGAAGCTGTTCACCTTGCGCTCAGGGAAATCGTCGCACTTAAGCGATTCAAGAATCTTATGAAGAAGAACGCGGGGAAACTGTCGTTCGATGGTTACGTCGAGTAGTCTTTTCATTTTGGACACATCGCATCTTGGTCGATTATCTGCGGACCGGACAACACCAGGATCGTATGGATTCACTTGCGGGCGTAGTAAGGAATTCTGCCGTGGTACTCGCTGAGCTGTGGCGAGGTGCCAGCAAGCCGGCAGACCGGGCTTACTTGCGAGCGCTGGAGAAAAACCATCCGGTATTAGCACCTTCCAAGCAAAACTGGCTGGACTCGGGTGAGCTTCTGAGCCAAATCCGCCATGACCGGGGCTTCACGTCCGAAAAGCTACGGAACCTTCATTTCGATGTACTGATCGCTCTGACAGCCCGGTCTCACGGGGCGCGCCTGGTAACGTCCGACCGCGCGGATTTTGAACTCATCGCGTCTTACAGGGCCGCCAAGGCGCTCAGTCTCGAAATCTGGTAGATCCGGAACGCGTCAAAGTTGCTGAGGCAGCGCATAATCGGCCAAAGCCGTTTGGGTATTACCTTGTCTGCATCGAAGCCTGCTCGGCACACACACGCATGTCGCGGCAAAACTCGTCGATACGTTTGCGGTCCGTGTCCCATGAGCACATGAAGCGCGCGGCGCCTCCAATGAAGGTATAGAACTTCCAACCCCGTTGGCGCACCGCCTCGAGGACCTCGTCCGAAGCGTGGACGAACACAGCGTTCGCCTCCGGCGGAGAGACGATCTCGACTCCCGGGATACCGGACAGCTGATCTGCTAAATACCGTGCGCATTCATTGGCGTGAGCCGCGTTGCTCAGCCATGCGCCACTCTTGAGCATGCCCACCCACGGAGCAGCAAGAAAGCGCATCTTTGAGGCTAGTTGTCCTGCCTGCTTGCAGCGGTAGTCAAAGTCTTCCGCAAGTTTCCGATCGAAGAAGAGAATCGCTTCGCCTACCGCCATTCCGTTCTTCGTGCCCCCGAAACAAAGCACGTCGATGCCGCTCTTCCAGGTAAGTTCCGCGGGGGAGCAGCCAAGACTGGCGCAGACATTGGCGAAGCGCGCTCCATCCATGTGCAAGCGCAGCCCGTCTTGCCGGCAAACTTGCGAGAGCGCGCGCAGTTGCTCGACCGTGTAGACGCGTCCGGTTTCGGTGGATTGACTGATAGTGACGGCGCGAGGCTTGGGGTAATGAATGTCCTGCCGGTTGGTAGCGATCTGATGAACCGCAGCGGGGGTAAGTTTCCCGTCGCTGCTTTCGGCGGTGAGGAGCTTGGAACCGTTGGAAAAGAACTCCGGAGCCCCGCATTCATCCGTCTCCACGTGGGCGGACTGACAGCAGATGACGGCGTGATACGACTGGCAGAGGGAAGCGAGCACTAACGAATTGGCCGCAGTGCCGTTGAAGGCAAAGAAAACCTCGCAGTCGGTCTCAAACAGCTCCCGGAAGGCATCCGCCGCAGCCGCGGTCCAGGGGTCGTCTCCGTAACCGGAGACGTGGCCGTGATTGGCGGCTTCCATGGCGGCCCAGGCCTCCGGGCAGATGCCGGAATAATTGTCGCTTGCGAATTGCTGCAGAAGATCGGTGCTCTTGATATCGGCCATACCCTACTTTAACTCTCGGCCTTTCACATGTGTCCATATTAAACGCAGAGAAGAAGATGGACCGGGAACAAATCGGCCCCCTAAATCCGTAATACAAGCTGAGGTGCTCTACGCCCATGTTCCTTCATGACCTGCGCCACGCGCTTCGTCAACTCGGCCGCATGCCCGGATTCGTGTTGACTACGATTCTCACCCTGGTGCTGGGTATCGGGGCCAACGCCGCCATCTTCAGCGTGGTCAACGGAGTCCTCGCCACCCGGCCGGAGTTGACTACCCGGAGCGGGTCGCCGTCATGAAGGTTCGGTATACGCAATTCTCCCTCGATATCCCCTTCGTCTCTGTGCCTGATCTCATGGACGCGGCCGCTCTCAAGGATCAAGTCGAGGCCGCCTCGCTCGCCCGCGATACCAGCTTCAACATCGTCCATGACGGAACCGTCGAACATCTCCCCGCCGAACAGGTCGGCGTGCAGTGGTTTCAGGTTTTTGGAGCCCGCCCCATTCTTGGGCGCACCTTCACCGCCCAGGAAGATCAACCCGGCGCCGGGCCCGTGGCCGTCATCAGTTATAGCCTTTGGCAACGCGCCTTCGGCGGCCGCCGCGACGTCCTCGGACAGACCATCATGCTGGACCAGAAACCATACCAGGTCATCGGCGTCATGCGCAGCGACTTCGATTGGCCGCGCGGCAAACAGCTATGGGTACCCATCGCGCTCCAACCCCAGGCCTTCTTGCGCATGAAAGATTCAACGAAAACTACTATGCATATCTTCGCCTGCGTCCCGGCGTCTCCGTCGCCCAGCTCAATGCCGGCCTCGCTCAGAAAATGCGTGAGGAGATACTCCGGGAAGGGAAGAATGCGTACGGAACAAGCTCCGGATGGTCCATGTACGCCACCCCGCTCACCCAATTTGCCGCCGGCCCTCTGCGCAAGCCTCTCAATGTGCTCTTTGCGGTCGTCGCCCTAGTCCTCCTGATAGCCTCCGCCAACGTCGCCGGGCTCTTCCTGGCGCGCACCTCCGCGCGCACGCGCGAGTTCGCCATCCGCACGGTCCTGGGAGCAATGCAATCGCCATTCTCAGGCCGTTCCTGATCGAAACCATGCTTCTCGCCGGGTCGCCACTCTCATCGGCATCGCCTCCGGCCCCATCCTCGGACGGCTTCTTCTTTGGCTCATTCCTCACAGCCTGGCGGAAGGCTACAGCGTGCACATCGATCCCGCGCTCCTGGCGCTTTACCGCCGCTGCGGTTTATTCACCGCGCTCGTTGCCGGGGTCGGCCCTGCGCTCAAGCTGGTACGGCAACATCCATCGCTCAAGTTGTACGACGGCGGCCGCAGTGCTACAGCATCGGTTGAAAAGCAACGCCTGCGCAGCACCTTTGTCATCGCGGAGGTAGCCATCGCCTTCCTTCTGCTCACCGGCACCGGGCTCTTCCTGGTAAGCCTTCGCCAACTGCAGCGCGTCGATCCTGGCTTCAACCCCAAGGGTGTCCTCACCGCATCGGTCTACTATTCCGGCGACGAATTAAGACGCCAACAACCACGCCAGTCCGCTTTCATCGAGGCGGTCGTCGACAATCTCTCCCAGCCAGCCCGGGGTCACCGCCGCGGCTGCCGTGCAACCGTTGCCCTTTGATACGGAAGAGGGCGGATCCAGCTCCTTCAATATCATCGGCCGTCCAACCGCGCCCAATGACCCGGGCCCGCACAGCCAGCTGGCTTATGCCTCCCCGGGCTACCTCAAGCTCATGCAGATTCCTTTGCTCGCCGGCCGCTGGATCTCGCCCGAAGACCGTGCCAATACAGAATCCGTTGTAGTGATCGATGCCCGGCTCGCCAAACGATATTGGCCCAATCAGAATCCCATCGGACAGCGCATTTCGAGTGGCCGTGCCGGGCACGCAGCTCTGATCATCGGCATCGCCAGCACCATTCGGCTGAGCTCGCTTGAAGAAGATTCGAGCGATGGAATGCGCTACTACGCCAGCGCACAAGGAGAGGATGCTCTGACCAACTTCCTCATCCGCACCAACGGCGATCCCAACTCCTTGTGCCTGTGATGCAAAGGCCGTGGCATCCGCCGACAGTACACAGGCGGCTTACGATATCCAGAGCCTGGAGTCCCTTGTCTCCGCGTCGCTTGCCGGCCGCCGCCTCATCGTCGACATGCTGGCTGCGTTCGCAGCCCTGGCGCTGCTGCTCGCCATCGTCGGCATTTACGGCTTAATCAGCTACATCACCACCCAGCGCACCAGTGAGGTCGGCATCCGCATGGCCCTGGGCGCGCAACGCATCGATATCCTGAACCTGGTTTTGTCGAGCGTCTTCACTTGGATCGTCACCGGCCTCATCATCGGGGCGGCGCTATCATTCGTAACCGTCGCTGTCTTACGCAACGCCTTCACCGCCTTCGGAGCAGGAATCCTGCCGTCACTCGGGGCTGCCATCGTCGCCCTATTCACCGTAGGAGCCGTCGCCGCATGGCTGCCTGCGCGCCGGGCCTGCTCCATACAGCCGGTCGAGGCGCTGAGAAACGAGTAACCCCACTAACCACCTCGATATCCCAACCCAACCCCGGGCTGTCCGATGGACGCGCATAGATTCCTTCCGGTCCGCGAGTGATATGGTTGTCCTCTTCAAAGCGCCGGTAAACCTCGTCCGGCCCACCGGGTGGAGGCATGAACGTTTCCGCCCACGGACTATTCGGCGTAGCCAGGATGAAGTGAATCGAATCGAAGGCGCCTCCGCCATGCGGAATCACCGGAATATCATAGGCAGCCGCGAGAGCACCGATGCGCCGTAGCTCCGTCATTCCGCCGCACCAGTGGATGTCGGGTTGCCAGATCGCCGCCCCGCGGTGGTCTAACAGTTGACGGAAGGCGTAGCGCGTATACTCATGCTCGCCGGTGGCGATGCGGGTGGATTTTATCTCCGCGCTCAGGCGCCCAAAGCCCTCATAGTCTCTGGGCTGCAGGCACTCTTCCATCCAATAGACGCGATACGGTTCGACCAGCTTAGCCATTTCTATGGTGTATTGTTCGTTCCACGCCATGTAGCAATCGAGCATCAGGTCGCCGTCTGGCCCCAGCTGCGCGCGGGTCTTCTTTACCAACTCGAGATTTTTCTGCTGCCCCTCCCAGCCATCCGCGGGGCCGTAGGGAATCGCAATCTTCAATCGCTTGTAGCCGAACTTGAGGTGTTGCTCGATATCATTGCCGGTGCAATAAGCCGGAATGCGCGGCTTGGTTTGGCCACCGAGCAGTTCGTAAACAGGAAGATTGAGTGCTTTGCCAATCAGGTCCCACAAAGCCAGATCGACTCCGCTGATTGCGTTGATGGCAATGCCGGCCTGTCCATAGGGCATCGTCGAGCGATACATGATGTCCCAAAGGCGCTCGACGTTGAACGGATCTTCACCCACCAGCAGCTTCACCAGGTGCTGCTCCACCACAGCGCCGCCGCCCGCGCCGCCGGAGCCATAACCGGTCACACCTTTATCGGTGGAGATTTCGACCGTGAACCCCTCCAGCTTTCCTGGATCAGGATTCCACAACGACCGGGTCGCCTTGTACTGCGGGTAAATCGACATGGGGTTCGCCACTTCGACGCCTTGCGTCGACCATGATCCCGGAGCAGGCGTGTAGCTGGGCACAGGCCGTTTCGGGCGGGTTCGCACCAGGCGTACTCCCGTGATCTTGAGCTTGCTCTTTTCCTCCTGAAAGGCGAGTGCGGGAAGGGTGATAGCGAAGAGTCCGCCAAGTTTAAGTAGTGATCTGCGATTCATTCGAGACGCTCCGCATAAGGGTATCTGGCACGCCGCCAGTTAGATCTCCATACAGAGTGATATACCCGGCAGATCTATAGCGTAAAGTGCACTCTTCCCACAAAGCTCCTGCGCGAGGCTCATGCGCACGCCGCGTTAAGATGAGGACACGATGCTGGGCTACTTCATGAGACGTTGTTACGTGGTTTGGGTGCTTTTCCTGGCTGGATTTGCCGCCGCACTTCCGGCCCAAACACCCGCCCCGGCGCCAGCCCCCACGCCGCCGGCCGTCCAGACCGAGTCCCCACAAACGACGCCCCGGAAAAGCCGGTTTGCGCCGTCCTATCCCGTCTACGCTACGGTAGAAGGCCAGCCGATCGATCCCACTCCGCCCGAAAAGAGCGACGACAAGCCTCTTTTCCCGGAGCAAACGCGTGCGCCCTATCACAAGACCGCACCCTACAAGGTCACGACGCTCACGGGTGCCCTACACGCCCCCTGGGCCCTGGCCTTTCTTCCCGATGGAAATATCCTCATCACTGAAAAACTGCCCGGGGCGATGCGCATCCTGGACAAACGGGGCGTTCTGTCCGGGCCGCTGCCCGGACTCACCGGCCTATCCACCGATAAGGAAACCGGCCTTCTCGACGTCGCCCTTGATCCCCAGTTCGTCACCAACCACCGCATCTTTTTCACCTTCTTTGGATTTTCTGACAAGGTCGTAGGCAATACCAACGTCGCGCGGGCGCGGCTTGACGGGCGCTCGTTGACTCGATGTGAAGGTGATCTTCCGATCAACGCCGGCCTTGCCCAACGGATCGAACCTGGGGGCCGGGACAAAGACCGGCGGCCGCATCGCCATCGCGGCCGACGGCAATCTGTTCGTAGTCATTGGCGACCGCGACAGCGCCGGAGCAACCCCCTGGGACGTGGCCCAGAAGCTGGACACGGATCTGGGCAAGGTCATCCACATTACGCCCGAGGGCAAGCCCGCGGCCGGCAATCCGTTCCTCCATACACCCGGCGCGCTGCCGGAAATCTGGTCCATCGGTCATCGCAGCGAAGAGGGCCTGGCATTTGATCCCGCAACCGGTCGCTTGTGGGAAGACGAACACGGCCCGCGCGGCGGTGACGAACTCAACATCATCGAGAAGGGCAAGAATTACGGTTGGCCGGTCATCACGCATGGCATCGATTATTCCGGCGTCCCGGTCGGCGCGGGGATTACCGCGAAAGAAGGCATGGAGCAGCCGGTCTATTACTGGGATCCGGTCATCGCACCGTCGGGGCTGGCTTTTTACCAGGGAACTCTCTTTCCGGAGTGGAAGAGCAGCGTCTTTATCGGCGGGTTGCGCGGCATGCTGCTCGACCGGCTCACGCTCAGTGGCGACAAAGTGGTTGCGGAAGAAGCTCTGCTGACTGACCTCCACACGCGCATCCGCGATGTCCGGGTTGGTCCCGACGGTGCTGTCTATGTGCTCACAGACAGCGGTATCGGCGTGATCACTGACGACACCCCGCCGACGAGCAAGCTGTTGAAGCTGACGCCAAAATAGCTTTGCAGTCCGTTACCTATGCGGGCGACAATCGACTAGCGAGGACCGTCCTTGGGCTCACATGTCGCACGAAAACAGTGTACACTGGTTTCCGTATGAAAAATATCACACTTAGCGCCGACGAAGACCTGATCGAACGGGCCAGGTTGATTGCGCGCGCGCAACGCAAGACGTTGAACGCAGCCTTCCGCGAATGGCTTGCGCAATTCACGGCCAGTGCCGGAGACGCACAAGGTTTCGACGCGTTGATGAAACGGATGAAGCATGTGGACGCCGGAAAGCACTTCAGCAGAAACGAGCTGAATGAGCGATAGGTTCTTTCTCGATACCAATATCTTCGTTTATTCGTTCGATCGAGGCGCGGTGGCCAAGTCGCGCCGGGCAACGCAGTTGATACGGACAGCGCTTAAGACCCAGAAGGGAGTTATTAGCTACCAGGTAGTCCAGGAGTTCTTCAACGTCGCCTTGCAGCGCTTTGCGCAACCCATGAAGGTGGATGACGCCGAACAGTATTACGGCACCATCCTTCGTCCACTCCTCGGCATCCATTCTTCCCAGGCTCTCTATCTGGACGCTTTGCATTCGCAGTCGCGATATCGTCTTTCGTGGTATGACTCCCTGATCGTTGCCGCGGCCATCCAGGCACAATGCCAGGTTTTGCTTACTGAAGATCTTCAGCATGGCCAGCAGTTCGGCGACCTGCGTGTAGAAAATCCGTTTCTATCGCCGGCTTCGTGACAGACGCTTCACGCCGTCCAGGTTGCGGCGGCGGTTGGTAGACCTGAGCCACAAATAGCGCACAGCACGATCCCCTGTGTACACTCAGGAAATCAACCACCTGCAGGCCCCCTCACTGGGACATGAATCCGAACGCTAGGGGCGAGAATGATCGGTTCTGGCACTGTCTTTGGACCCTACAGAGTGATCGAGAAGATCGGCGCCGGCGGCATGGGTGAGGTCTATCGCGCGCTCGACCCCCGGCTCGAACGGGAAGTCGCTCTCAAGCTCATCTCCGACAGCTTTCTGGTCTCCGACCCGGCCGCCAGCCCGTCGCCCGCGGGCACTCCGCGCTCCCGCGTCGAGCTCTCCCGTGAGCGCTTCCTGCGTGAGGCCAGGGCAGTTGCCACCCTGAACCACCCCAATATCTGCGCAATTTACGACGTCGGCGAGCAGGAAGGGCAGCCTTATATCGTTATGGAGCTGTTGCACGGGGAAACGCTGCAGCAGTATCTCAGCCACTACCGCCTCCTACCCTCCGAAGTCATTAGCCTTGGGCAGCAGGCGGCCAGTGCGCTCGGCGCTGCCCACTCCCGGGGCATCATCCATCGCGATATCAAGCCGGCCAACCTCTTCGTGGTGGAGAGCAGCCGTGATCGCAAGCAGCTCAAGATTCTCGATTTTGGCGTGGCCAAGAAGCAGGGAGCTGAGGCCTCGCTGGATTCCCGCTTCTTTGACGCGCAAAATAACACCGCTACCACCACCGGCTCCGGCGTGATGGGTCTCACCACTCCCGGCTCGACTTTCGGCACCGCTGCCTACATGTCCCCCGAGCAAGCCAAGGGCGACCCGCTGGATTCCCGCACGGATCTTTTCAGCCTGGGTAGCGTGCTCTACGAGATGGCGACTGGGCGGCCACCCTTTGGCGACCGCAGCACCGCCGGGGTGTTTGCCGCGCTGCTGATGAAAGATCCGCCCCCGGTCAGCAGCCTCAACCCGGCCATGCCCAGCGCGCTCGATCCCATCATCGCCAAGCTGCTGGCCAAGGACCGCGATCAGCGTTACCACAGCGCCGACGAATTGCTTGCGGACCTGGAAACTATTTCCGCTTCGGCCTCACCGCCTGCTGCCGGCACCGGTCCAGTCGCCGTTTATACCCCTCCACCCGCGCCGGTCTCGCCTCCGCCGCCGCCGGCAGGCCGTCCGTCCTCACCGCGCCCGCATGTTCGTCATCGCCGCCTTGCTGCTGGCCGCCTTGGCCGGTGGGGCTTTTCTGTTCCGCCATCATTCCAGCACCAAGCCTGCGCCTGCGCCCGCGGCTTTGAAAGACAGCATCGTGGTCGCCGACTTTATCAACAAAACCGGCGACCCTGTCTTTGACACCACCCTTAACCAGGCTTTGCGCGTGCAGCTAGGCCAGTCTCCCGTCCTCGATATCATCAGCCAGCAGCACCTTCGCCAGAGTCTGCAATTCCTTGGCCGCAAGCAGGACGAGCCCATTACCCCGCAAATTGCCCGCGAGATCGGCGAGCGGGAGGGCGGTAAGGCTATCCTCATCGGCACCATCGCTCCACTGGGGAAGGCTTATGTCATTACCCTGGATGCCCAGAACGCCACCAATGGCGACGATATTGCCAGCGAAGAAGCCACCGCGCCAGACAAGGAGCATGTGCTCGACGCCCTTAACCAGGTGGCCACCGGCATGCGCGCCAAGCTTGGGGAAAGCCTCTCCAGCATCCAGAGACTCAATGCCCCCTATGGTCAGGCCACCACTCCGTCGCTCGAAGCCTTTCGCGCCTATGCCCTGGGTGACGAAGCACATCAAAAGGGAAATGACATCCCCGAAGCCGAGGACCACTACAAACGCGCCCTCGAACTTGACCCCAAGCTAGCCATGGCCTGGGCCCGCCTCGGAGTGATTCGCCTCAACACCGGAGCGCTCAGCGAGGCGACGGAGGACTTCACCAAGGCATACCAGCTCAGCGACAACGTCAGCGAGCGGGAGAAGCTTTACATTACCGCCCACTACTATTCCACCGTCGTGGGCGATTTGAATAAGAGCATCGAGACCCTGCAAGTCGCTACCCAGGAGTATCCGCTGCAGGTCGACACCTTCGTCAACCTCGGTGTTTCGTATCTCGACAATGGCGAATTTGAGAAGAGCGCCGCCGCCAATCGCAAGGCCCTCGCATTGCAGCCGGACAACGCCGTGGCCCTGATCAATGAGGTCGCGGAAGCGGCCACCCTGGGTGACGTAACCGCAGGGGAGAAGTACATCGCGGAAGCACAGCGTTTCGGCTTGAACGGAACTAATCTTTTCGCGACCGAACTTCAGTACTACGCCACCGAGTCTGATTGGAACAGCGTGCAGAAACTCCTCGCCGAAACGGCTGGGCGACCCGACCAATTCTTCATCACCTCCACCTGGGGCTCTCTCCTTCCCCAGTTGGGCCAGATTCAGCTGGCGAGGACCACCCTGCTCCGCGCGGCCGACCAGGCGGGGAGCGTCCATGAGAAGGACGCCCAGGCCGGCAGTCTCCTCCGCGCCACCAGCGCAGGCTGGATGGTCGATCGATGCTTCGATCCGGATCAGACCGTCAAACAGGCCCTGCAACTCGATAAAGGAAAGGTCACGCTCATTGATGCAGCCAATACCTTGGCTCTCTGCAATGAGCAGAAGCAGGCCACGGAGGCGCTCACCGCTCTCGAAAAGCGCTACCCGCAAGACACGCTGATTCATGAGCTGTGGGTGCCTCAGGACCGTGCGTGGCTTGCCATCAAGGCAGGGGACGCGCAGGGGGCGCTCAAACTGCTGGAACGGGTTCGCACCCACGACGCAGCTTCCTACGCACCCTACCTGCGAGGTCTCGCTTACCTGCAGCTCAAGGACTCGCGCAACGCGATCGACTCATTTCAGAACGCGACCCGCCTGAAAGGCCGTGCCTACATCAATCGCAGTCCATACGCCCTGTCGTACTTAGGGCTTGGCCGCGCCTACGCCATGGCGGGCAATAAGCCCGACGCGAAAAAGGCCTACGACATCTTCTTCACTGAGTGGAAGAACGCCGACGCTGACCTGCCCGTCATCGCCGAGGCCAAAAAAGAGTACGCCCAGCTGTAGCTTTATGCGTGCAACCGCACTGCAAGATCCTGGCGATCGCGCCCCAGCGCCGGTTGGTAGTGTCAAGTCCGCAATAGCGCCTGGCAGGATGCCCTGTGTACACTCAGGAATCAACCACCTGCAGGTCCCCTCACTGGGACATTTAATCCGAACGCTTTGGGGCAAGAATGATCGGTTCTGGAACTGTCTTTGGGCCCTACAGAGTGATCGAGAAGATAGGCGCCGGGGGTATGGGTGACGTCTACCGGGCCCTCGATACCCGGCTCGAACGCGAAGTCGCTCTCAAGCTCATCTCCGACAGTTTTCTGAGTTCCGAACCCCCCGCCAGCCCCTCGCCCGTGGGCACTCCGCACTCCCGCGTCCACCTCTCCCACGAGCGCTTCCTGCGCGAGGCCCGGGCCGCCGCCACCCTGAACCACCCCAACATCTGCGGGATCCACGACGTCGGCGAACAGGAAGGGCAGCCCTACCTGGTGATGGAGTTGCTGCGCGGGGAAACACTGAAGCAGTACCTGAGCCATCACCATCTCTCCCCCAGCGAGGTGCTCACCCTAGGCCAGCAGGCGGCGAGTGCGTTGGCCGCTGCCCACGCCAGAGGCATCATCCATCGCGATATCAAGCCGGCCAACCTCTTCGTGGTGGAGAGTGGCCGTGACCGTAAGCAGCTCAAGATTCTTGATTTCGGCCTGGCCAAGAAGCAGGGCGCCGAGGCCTCGCCGGACTCCCGCTACTTTGACCCGCAAAACAATACCGCCACCGGCACGGCCACTGGGCAGATGGATCTCACCACGCCTGGCTCGACCGTCGGCACAGCTGCCTACATGTCCCCCGAGCAAGCCAAGGGCGACCCGCTCGATGCTCGCACTGATCTCTTCAGCCTGGGCAGCGTGCTCTACGAGATGGCGACCGGCCACCCCGCGTTCGGCGGGCGTAGCACTGCCGAGGTGTTTGCCGCGCTGCTGACGAAAGATCCGCCCCCAGTCACTAGCCTCAACCCAGCCATGCCCAGCGCTCTCGACCCCATCGTGGCCAAGCTGCTGGCGAAGGAACGCGATCAGCGTTATCGCGGCGCCGAAGAACTGCTTGCCGATCTCGAAACCGCTTCTGTCGCGGCCTCCGCGACCAGTGCCGCCCGCCCGCCTACGGTTTCCGCCGCGTTGCCACCTTCCGTCCCAACTCCTGCGCCGCAGGTAGAGGCGCGTCCTCTTCGCTCCCGTATGATCGTCATCGGCGCCTTGCTGCTGGTGGCCTTGGCCGGCGGAGTTTCTCTGTTCCGCCACCACCCTGACGCTAAGCCTGCGCCCGCACCCAGTGCTACAACGCCGCCATCTCCAGATCAGACGGCAAAGCCCGGCGCTCTGAAAGACAGCATCATCGTCGCCGACTTCATCAACAAGACAGGCGACCCTGTCTTTGACGCCACCCTCAACCAGGCCCTAAGGGTGCAGCTAGGCCAGTCTCCCGTACTCGACATCATCAGCCAGCAACACCTTCGCCAGAGCCTTCAGTACCTCGGCCGCAAGCAGGACGAGACCATCACCCCGCAGATCGCCCGCGAGATCGGCGAGCGGGAAGGGATAAAGGCTATTCTTACCGGCAGCATCGTCACCCTGGGCAAGGCCTTTGTCCTAACCTTAGACGCTCAGAACACTGTCAACGGGGATGATATCGCCAGCGAGGAAGCGACCGCTCCTGACAAGGAGCATGTCCTCGAAGCGCTCAACCAGGTTGCAACCGGCATGCGCGCCAAATTGGGGGAAAGTCTCTCCAGCATTCAGAGGCTCAATGCACCGTTCGGTCAGGCCACTACCCCGTCGCTGGAGGCCTTCCGCGCCTACGCACTGGGAGACGAGGCGCACCAAAAGGGCAACGACATCCCTGAGGCGGCGGACCACTACAAGCGCGCCCTGGAACTTGATCCCAAACTGGCCATGGCCTGGGCTCGTCTCGGCGTTATTAAAATTAACAGCGGTGCGACCAGCGAAGCCACGCAATACTTCACCCAAGCATGGAAGCTCAGCGACAATGTCAGCGAGCGAGAGAGGCTTTACATCGCCGGCCATTATTACTCCACTGTCCTGGGCGATCAGAATAAGAGCATTGAGACGCTCCAGGTGGTAACCCAGGAGTATCCGCTTCAGGTCGACAATTTCGTCAACCTAGGTGTTGCCTACCTTGCCGTTGGCCAGGTTGAGAAGGCAGCCGCGGCCAATCGCCGGGCCCTCGAACTGCAACCGGACAATGCCTTTGCGCTGGAAAACGGGATCGTGTTGGCTACCCAACTGAACGAACTAGCCGAAGCGAGAAAGTATATCGCCGAGGCGCAGCGTATTGGCTTGAACGGAACATCCCTGCTGGGAGCCGAAGCTTCGTTCTACGCCAGCCAGTCTGACTGGAACGGAGTCCAGAGGATCCTGACGCAAAGCACCGGACGTCCCGACCAGTTCTTTGTCACCTCCTTTTGGGGCACTACCCTTCCACAACTCGGCCAGATTCAACTCGCGAGGAATACCCTCCTCCGCGCGGCGGATCAGGCGGCAAGCGCCAAAGCTCAGGACGCCCAAGCTGGCGCCCTGCTCAGTGCCGCCAGCGCAGGCTGGATGGTCGGTCGATGCTTCGATCCGGAACAAACCGTCAAAGAGGCCTTGAAATTGGATAAAGGCAAGGGCACGCTCATCGCTGCCGCGACCGCACTCGCTGCCTGCAATGAGCAAAAACAGGCGAACCAGATGCTCGATGACCTGGAAAAACATTATCCTGATGACACCCTGGTTCAGGAGCTGAACGTGCCTCAGTCCCGTGCCTGGCTTGCCATCAAAGCCAGTGACCCGCAGAGAGCTCTCGTTCTCCTGGAGCGGGTTGGAGCGCACGATGCAGCTTCTTATGCGCCCTACCTGCGCGGCCTTGCTTACCTGGAGCTCAAAGATTCGCGCAATGCTATCGCCTCGTTTCAGGATGCGACACGGCTGAAAGGTCTCGCCTACAGCGTCGGTAGTCCTTACGCTTTGGGGTATCTAGGGCTGGGCCGCGCCTACGCCATGGCCGGCAACAAGCCGGACGCCAAAAAGGCCTACGACATCTTTCTTCTCCGAGTGGAAGAACGCCGACTCCGACCTGCCGGTCATCGCCGAGGCCAAAAAAGAATACGCCCAGCTGTAACAGTGCTGAGCCAGTAATAGCGCGCGCCATGATGCCCTGTGTACACTCAGGAATCAACCAGCCGCGGTCTCTTCACTGGGACGTGAATCCGAACGCTTTGGGACGCCGATGATCGCCTCCGGAACTATCTTTGGACCGTACAAGATCATTGAAAAGATAGGCGCCGGCGGCATGGGCGATGTTTATCGCGCGCTGGACGCCCGGCTCGAGCGCGAAGTCGCCATCAAGCTCATCTCCGATAGTTTTCTCGCTGCGGAAACACCCGCAAGCCCGTCGCCCGCCGGCACGCCGCACTCCCGCGTCCACCTCTCCCACGAGCGATTTCTGCGCGAGGCTCGGGCCGCTGCCACCCTGAATCACCCCAATATCTGCGTCATCTACGACGTCGGCGAACACGAGGGCCAGCCCTACCTGGTGATGGAGCTGCTCAACGGCGAAACCCTCAAGCAGTACCTCACGCACCACACCCTCACCGCAGCCGACGTAATCACTCTGGGCCAACAAGCTGCCAGCGCTCTCGCTGCCGCGCACGCCCGCGGCATCGTCCACCGCGACCTTAAGCCGGCGAACCTGTTCGTAGTCCAGGGCGGCCGCGACCGCAAGCAGCTCAAGATCCTCGACTTCGGTTTGGCCAAGAAGCAAGGGACCGAAGCTTCTCCGGATTCGCGTTACTTCGACGCACAGAATGGCGGCGCGACCGCCACCGGCGTGGCTCCCGGACTAGTTACCGGCGCCCTGGACCTCACCACGCCCGGCTCGACCGTCGGCACCGCCGCCTACATGTCACCCGAACAAGCCAAGGGAGAACCGCTCGACGCCCGTACCGACCTCTTCAGCCTGGGCAGCGTGCTCTATGAGATGGCCACCGGCCACGCAGCCTTTACCGGGCGTAGCACTGCGGAGGTCTTTGTCGCCTTGCTGACGAAAGAGCCTCCGTCGCTCACCAGCCTCAATCCAGCCATGCCGGCCGCGCTCGATGCGGTTGTCACCCGCCTTCTCGCCAAGGAGCGTGACCAGCGCTACCGCAGCGCGGAGGAATTGCTCGCTGATCTCGAAGCCATCTCGCTTTCTCATGGCAATGCTCCGCCGGCGTCTTCACCATCCAGACCCGCGGTGGCTCTCCCGCAGTCGCCCGTCCGAGGCCGGCGTACGCCTATGATCGTCATCGGCGTGCTACTGCTTGTGGCGGCCGCGGCCCTGGTCTTGCACTTCCGCAATCACCCGGCAACCACGACCACCGGCCCCACGAGCACGTCCGCCACCGCGGTAGCTCCCGGCCAGGCGGCCAAGCCTGCAGCCTCAAAAGATGCCATCATTGTGGCCGACTTCGTCAATAAGACGGGTGACCCGGTCTTCGACAGCACGCTCAACCAGGCTCTTCGCGTGCAACTTCAGCAGTCTCCCGTGCTCGACATCATCAGCCAGCAGCATTTGCGCCAGAGTCTGCAATACCTGGGCCGCAAAGAGAACGAAAACATCACGCCGCAAATCGCCCGCGAGATTGGGGAGCGGGAAGGCGTAAAAGCCATCCTCACAGGCAGCATCGCGCCGCTCGGCAAGGCCTACGTCATCAATCTCGATGCGCAGAACACCATTACTGGCGACGATATCGCCAGCGAAGAAGCGACCGCTCCCGACAAGGAGCACGTGCTCGACGCGCTCAACCAAGTTTCCACCGGCATGCGCGCCAAACTGGGAGAAAGTCTTGCCAGCGTCCAGCGCCTCAATGCGCCGTTTGGCCAGGCCACCACGCCCTCGCTCGAAGCCTTTCGCGCCTACGCCCTGGGGGACGAAGCGCATCAAAAGGGAAATGACATCCCCGAAGCGGAAGATCACTACAAGCGCGCCCTGGAGCTTGACCCGAAGCTCGCCATGGCTTGGGCTCGCCTCGGGGTGATTCGCCTCAATTCCGGCGCCCTGAGCGAAGCAACCGAATACTTCACCCGTGCTTATCAGCTCAGCGACAACGTCAGCGAGTACGAGAAGCTCTATATCGCGGGTCACTACTATGCCGAGGTAACTGGCGATCTTAACAAGGCTATCGAGACACTCCAGGTCGCCACCCAGGAGTATCCTCTGCAGTCCGACAACTTCATCAACCTTGGTGTTTTTTACCTGAAGAACGGCGATATCGATAAGGGCAGGGATGCTATGCGCAGAGCCCTTGCGTTGCAGCCTGACGATTCCACCACCCTGGAAGACTCGATTGCCTTTGCGGCGAGCGATGATAATCGCGCAGACGCCGATAGGTATATGACGGAAGCAGCTCAGCTAAGCCTTAACGGAACGGCGTTACTGCTGCAGGAATTATCGTACTTCGCCAGCGTATCCGATTGGAACAAAGTGGAGAAAATCGTCGCCACCACCGCCGGCAGACCCGATCAGGGTACGATCACCTCAAGTTTGGCGACCTTCTATCCCCAGTTGGGCCAGATCCAACTAGCCAGGACCACGGCGCTTCGGGCTGCTGAGCAAGCGGCCAGCGTCAAGGCAAAGGACGCCGAGGCTGCAGCCGTTCTGCAGGCAGCAAGCGCCGGTTGGATGGTGGACCAGTGCTTTGAGCCGGAAGAGGTCGCGAAGGAGGCCCTGCAGTTGGATAAGGGCAAGATCACGCAAATCGCCGCCTCGACAACGCTGGCATTTTGTAATGCGGCCAAGGAGGCAGAACAACTGCTCTCGAACCTCGAAAAGCGATATCCGCAAGATACGCTGGTGCAGGAGTTGAACGTGCCCCAGTCCCGTGCATGGCTTGCCATCAAGGCCGGCGACCCGCAGCGTGCGCTGGCTCTGCTGGAGCGGGTGCGCGCGCATGATGACGCTTCGGTCGCACCCTACATGCGCGGCGTGGCCTATCTGCAGTTGAAGGATTCCCATAACGCAGTCATTGCTTTCCAGAAGGGGAGCCGTTTGAAGGGGCAGGCCTACTATCTTGGCAGCCCCTATGGGTTGTCCTATCTTGGACTGGGGCGCGCCTACGCCATGGCTGGCAACAAGGCAGACGCCAAGAAGGCCTACGATGTGTTCTTCTCTGAATGGAAGAACGCCGACATTGATCTGCCCGTGATCGCCGAGGCCAAAAAAGAATACGCTCAGCTTTAACAATATGCGCTCCCTAGTACTGCAACGTCCCGGCGATCCATTCACGCTGACCGAAGTTCCGGTTCCTACCGCCGCCACCGGCCAGGTACTCGTGCGTATCAAGGCCAGTGGAGTAAACCCACTGGATACAAAAATCCGCGCCGGCAATGCAGCTCATGCGCGAGTTGAGCTGCCGGCGATTCTTGGGATGGACATGGCGGGCGTGGTGGAAGCCGTTGGGCCGGGGGTCACAACCTTCCATCCTGCCGATGAAGTCTATGGGATGGTCGGGGGCATCGCCGGCCTGCAAGGTACTTTGGCGGAGTTCGTGGCCGTCGACGCGGATCTCCTGGCTGTCAAGCCGGCAAATCTATCTATGCGCGAGGCCGCGGCGCTACCGCTCGTTTTCATCACCGCGTGGGAAGGCCTGGTGGATCGCGCCCAGGTACACGCCGCGCAAACGGTACTCATCCACGCAGGGGCCGGAGGCGTGGGACACGTTGCCGTGCAGCTCGCTCACGCGTTGGGCGCACACGTCTTTGCTACGGTGTCCGCAGAAAAAAGGAAGATAGCCGAAAGCTATGGAGCCACCGCGATTGATTATCGGACCACGACGGTTGAGGCGTATGTAGCCGAGCATACCGGCGGAGAAGGCTTCGACATCGTTTACGACACCGTGGGCGGGACCACCCTGGATGAATCCTTCCTCGCGGTAAAAACCTACACCGGCCACGTTGTCAGCTGCCTCGGTTGGGGTGTTCATAAGCTCGCGCCGCTTTCCTTTCGCGGTGCGACCTACTCTGGTGTCTTCACCTTGCTGCCTATGCTGACAGGTAAGGGCAGGGCACATCACGGCGACATTTTGCGCGCCGCAACCAGGCTCGCTGAGGCAGGCAAGCTGACACCTTTGCTGAGCCCGGAGAGATTCACCTTTGAGAACGCTCTTCAAGCGCACTTGGCTGTGGAATCGGGCAAGACCGTTGGCAAAGTCGTTGTTGAGATTGAGCAGGAATGAGCAGGAGCGGGGCACTGCTTCTTTCTGGCACATAACCAGGCTACCCTGGGCGCTCAACCGCTGCTGGTCAGTCGCAAATTGCCGATGACGTAAGGCAAGGACTGCTGTGAAGTGGTTGCGACTCGTACCGTTGATCGATGCCGGCCGAGGCTGCTAAGAAACCTTCCTGATGACCAACCAGACAACCGCGGGCCCCCAGCTATGGTGATGTCCTATAACTACCATCTGGTGGCTCTATCGGTCGCGATATCAATCCTCGCCTCCTATGCGGCGCTCGATCTCGCGGGTCGAGTCACTGCCGCCCATGGGTCCGTCCGTCTGGCATGGTTGAGCGGCGGCGCTTGGGCCATGGGGATGGGCATTTGGGCCATGCACTACATCGGCATGCTGGCCTGCAGCCTCCCGGTGGGCGTTGGCTATAACTGGCCGACTGTGGCCGTCTCCCTATTGTGTGCTGTCTTCGGCTCCGGCGCGGCCTTGTTCGTGGTGAGCCGCCATCATATGACGCCGGTGGATATCTCGCTCGGCAGTCTGGCTATGGGCGGTGGCATCGCGGCCATGCACTACATCGGCATGTCGGCTATGCGTTTGCCCGCAACCTGCAGTTATTCTGCCCCGCTCGTGACGCTTTCGATTGTATTGGCGGTACTCATTTCCATGGTGGCGCTGTGGGTTGCCTTCACGCTTCGCCGAGACCGGCAGCACGATGGCACAAAAAAGATTGCCGGCGCTGTGGTCATGGGCGCAGCGATTCCGGTGATGCATTACACCGGCATGGCAGCCGCCACGTTCGTTCCTTCGCACACCCTCCCTAACTTGGCGCATGCGGTGAATATCTCCACCCTGGGGATTACCGGTATCACCCTCGTCACCCTCTTCGTGCTGGGCATGACGCTGCTGACCTCGGTGGTGGACCGGCGGTTTGCGGAGCAAACCCTGAAATTGGAATCGACCGAACAACGTTATCGACAACTGGTCGAGTCCGCCCAGGTAGTTTTGTGGCGCCGCGATCAGCGCTCTTCGACCTTCAATTTTGTTAACGCAGAGGCAGAATCCCTCTTCGGCTACCCGATGGCCGACTGGCTGACACAACCGGCGTTTTGGACCGATCACATGCATCCGGATGACCGCGCGGCGGCAGAATCCTGTTGTGCACAGGCCGCCCTCGATGGACTACCGCAACAATTTGAACATCGGATGATTGCAGCCAACGGAGCAACGCTATGGATGAGGACGTGTGTCCGTGTGATCGCGGGAGCCGAAGACGAAAGGGAGCTCTTTGGGGTCATGGTCGACGTGAGTGCTCGCAAACAGGCGCAGGAAGCCGCTGAAGCCGCAAACCGCGCCAAGAGCGAGTTTCTGGCTAACATGAGTCACGAGATCCGGACCCCGATGAATGGCATCCTGGGCATGACCGAGCTTGCCCTGGAGACGGAGCTCTCGGCCACGCAACGCGAGTATCTTTCGGTGGCCAAATCGTGTGCGGACGGCCTGCTTTCTCTGCTCAATGACATTTTGGATTTCTCCAAAATTGAGGCCGGCAAGCTAAGCCTGGATCCGCAACCGTTCGGTCTGCAGCGAACAATTGCCGATTGCATGAAGGCGCTCTCCCTTCGTGCTCATCAAAAGCGCCTGGAGTTGGCCTTCGAAGTGGAAGCCGATCTCCCCGAGCAAGTGATTGGAGATCCCGGGAGGTTACGGCAGATCATCATGAATCTGACCGGCAACGCCATCAAGTTTACCGAACACGGAGAGGTGGTCCTGAGTGTCATTCGTGAGCCGCAGGCGGACGGCTTGATGCTTCGCTTTACCATACGGGACAGCGGAATTGGCATCGCAGCGGACAAACTGGCGAGGATATTTGTCGCCTTCGAACAGGCTGACTCCTCCACCACGCGCGTCTACGGCGGAACAGGATTGGGATTGAGTATTTCCCGGCGCCTGGTCGAGCTCATGCATGGCCGCATCTGGGTCGAGAGCGAAGTCGGGGTAGGTAGCTCCTTTTGTTTTACCGCGCAATTCGAATCCGCGGCCCAATGGATCGGGAAGGGAATGGCCGTCAGTCCTAAGATCCTGCGCGGCGTGCGTACTCTAGTCGTAGACGATAACGCGACCAATCGCCGTATTCTCGAGCGCATGCTGACCACCTGGGGCATGATCGTTGATCTCGCCGCCAGCGGAGCTGAGGCGCTGGCGCTGCTCTACCAGGCGGTGAACACCAATGTGTCGTATCCCCTGATCATTGTCGACGGACACATGCCGAACATGGACGGCTTCACCTTGCTGAGACGCATTCGCGAAGCCAGGGAACTAAAGGTAGGAAAAGCTGTGATGCTCTCGTCAGCCGAGGATATGGAGGCCGCGAGTCAGTGCCGTGAGCTGGAGATCTCGGACTACGCGCTGAAGCCGGTCGCCCGGAGCGATTTACTTCGGCTGCTCCTGAGAGCTCTGGGCAACGTCACCGAGGGCGATGCTCATGAACTGGCGATGCTTCCGCCGGTAGCTATTCGCCCCATGCACATCTTATTGGCCGAGGACAGCGTATTTAACCAGAAGGTCGCAGTAGGCATGTTGGCCATGGACGGGCACACTGTCACGGTTGCGAATAACGGACGGGAGGCTGTAGAGGCTTTTGCCCGGCAGCCCTTCGACCTGGTTTTCATGGATGTGCAAATGCCGGTGATGGATGGAAAAGAGGCAACGGAGCGAATCCGCCGCCAGCAGGGAATGAGCGGAATCCGAGTGCCCATTATCGCCATGACGGCGCACGCCATGGCCGGCGATAGGGAAAAGTGCCTGGCCGCCGGAATGGATGACTACATTTCCAAGCCGATTGGCCGCGATGAATTGGCCGCCGTGGTTGCTCGCAACACCGAATCTATACCTGCGTATCCTGCTATTACGCCGCGGTAACCGCAACGAAGAGGCCGCCGCTGCGACTTCAGCGGCGGCCTATAGCATTTTCACTTCTGGTGTTTACAGAGCAACGGCTTCTGACGTGGCTTTTCCTCAAGAAAAGCCGCACTTCGTAGAACCTGACCGTGCAGAGTAGAAGTGAAAATGCTCTTGCGCACCTGTGCTGGCTAAGTCAGCCAGTTGTTCACACTGACCTTAGTTGGAGCTGGAGTTGGAAGCAAGGTCGGTCTGCTTCTGCGAAGACTTGAGAGCCATCCGCTGCTTCTCAAGATCAACATTCTCCGTCTCGAGCTTCTTCTTCTCCTCCATCAGCTTCTTGTTGGAGGCGTCCAGCTTTTGCGCATCCTTCAGCAGCTCCTGGTTCTTCTTGACGATCGCGCGCTGAGTGGTGACCTGGTTCTGCAGGACCTTGTTCTGTTCGGCCAGGCGCTCACGCAGGGCGGCATAGTCTACGGACGCATCGTTCGCGTTCGCGGGCAGCGCTGTGGAGGCATCGGTGGTGGCGACGTTGCTGCTCTGGCAGAATCCTGGTACGGCAGAGAGAGACAGCAGCAGGGCACATGTTGGAAGAAAACGCATTGTTGCACCTCGTTCCGTGGTTTGACCTTCATCGAGCGGCGTCCGGAGTCGCTCCGAACGATCAGGCATCGAATGGCCTAATCCTAATGAGTAGGGGGTGTCTTGTGAGTATCACTTTCGGGCCACTTGCACCCTTAAGTAACCACGTGGATTTCTGGTTAAAGCCATCTTTTACCGGAAAACACCACTGTTTCTTATGGAATGCGCGGTACCACTGCGAGTCTGCCACTTTCGTGTTCAAACGAAAATCTGCGTATCGAATCCCCCCCGCTACAAGCGAAATTCGGCCGGGCTTGGTTACCGCGATACTCAGTCTGATTGGGGCAAAACGAGCGGACCGCTGGGCAAATTTCCATTTTGCGCTTTACCCGTACAGCTACTCTGCCTTCGACTCAAAGGCCGAAACAAAGAATATTCGGGCCTGCCGCCACGACAATATACTGCTTACCGTCGACCGTAAACGTCATGGGCGACGCTTTCATAAAGATGTTGGTGGGAAATTCCCAGAGCGTCTTTCCGGTGCGTTGGTCCACCGCCGCGAAGCCTCCGTTTGGATGGCCGTAGAAAATGAGGCCCCCCGCAGTGGCGAGAACGCCGGACCAGGTCTTGGCACGTGCGGCCCCCGTCTGCGGAATCTCCCAAACGATCTCTCCCGTCTCAATATTAAGTGCCCGCAGGAAGCGCTGGCCCTGCTCATCCGGGTAGCCACTGTTGTGGTCGGTCACGCATTGTTCCAGTGCCAGGAAATAGTAGAGGCCCGTTTCCGGAGAGAACGCAGTGGACTCCCAATTGGCTGCATCGTTGGGGCAGCCATGCGGATCTTTCACCACCGGCCGGCCATCGGGTCCAATGCTTGAAGCCCAGTCCACGCGGTGCAGAAAGGGCTTGGCCAGTAACACCTGACCATTGGTGCGATCAAGCACATAGAAGAAGCCGTTGCGATCCGCGTGAAGCATCAGCTTGGAAGGCTTGCCTCGATAAACGGTATCGACCAACACGTTGGGCTCGGCGGCATCTCGATCTTCCACGTCGTGGGGCGTGAACTGGTAATACCATTTCAACGCACCGGTTTTAGGGTTGAGGGCTAGAACGCTGTCGGTATATAGATTGTCACCGGGGCGGTCGCGGTCGTCGCCATCAGGAAAAGGATTGCCCACGGACCAGTAGAGAGTGTCAGACGACGGGTCATAAGAGCCGGTGGCCCAGGTGGAACCGCCGCCTGTGGTTGGCTCTTGGTCTCCCCACGTTTCTCTGCCGGGTTCTCCCTTGCTGGGCACAGTCCAGTGCCGCCAAATAAGTGAGCCGTCGTCCGGTTTAAAGGCTGCGACGAAACCGCGAATGCCTTCGTCAGCACCGGAAACGCCGGTGATGATCATATCGTCGACGATGAGCGGAGCGATCGTGCCGCCATAGTGTTGACCTTCACTCTTGGCTGCAATCGGCTGCTCCCAAAGTAATTTGCCAGTGGCTCGCTCAAGCGCCAACAGGTGACCATTGTCGGTAACAAAAAAAACCTGGTCGCGGAGAATAGCGACTCCGCGGTTGGTGCCAAGCTTTGAGTCACCCACCATACCTGGGCTGGCAGGACGCGAATACTGCCAAATGGTACTGCCAGTGAGGGCGTCGAGCGCGAATACCTGATTCGGTCCCGTTACGTATAGGACTCCATCAGCTTCGAGCGGCGTCGTTTCCAGGCCAAAGTACTGGATGGGGAAGATCCACTTCAACTTCAGCGAGGACACATTCGCGGTGTTGATCTCTTTGAGCGGACTATAGCGATTGGCGGAGGCATTTCCGTTATAAGTCAGCCAGTCACCGGGCTTGGGCGGCCCCCAGGTGATTTTGCGTGCGGGTTGGGAGGCAATGGGCGGCCGCACAATGATGCCCACGTTGAGACGACGCAGATATTTGGCCAGCGCCGCGCGGTCGGCGGCAGAGAGATCGGCGAAGGAAGGCATGCCGCCGGCGATATTGCCCTGCGCGATAAATGCGCTCAGCTCCTCGGGTGTTTGCCCTGCTACCCGTTGATTCATGGCCAAGCCAGGCGCTTTCGCCGAGCCACGAGCGTCCTCGCCGTGACAGCCCGCACAGTTCTTCTGAAACAATGCCTGTGACGACGTTTGCTGAGAGAGCAAGGGCCGAGGAAGGAGGAAAAGGAAGAGAGCCCCAATGCAACAGGCCAGACTCCAACGGGGAGATGCGTTATACCTCAGTGCGCGCGGAGCCATGTTCGCACCCTCGGGTTGAAATCCTCTATGCACTCCCAGTGAAACGCATGCCCCGCTCCTTCATACAAATGCAAATCAGAATGAGGAATTCCCGCAGCGACCTCTTCCGCCATCCATGCTGGAGTAAAGATGTCGCTGCGCCCACCGATTACCAGGCAAGGGCAACGAATACTCTGCAATTGGTTCAGGCTATCGTGGGTGACGCACGCCGCTGCTTGCCCCTCGAAGCCATGGAGCGGTTGCGGCATCACGTCAGTAGCCGCGCCCTTTCGTCCCTGCAGCAACTCAGCGAAGCCGGCGTCCTGGTCCCAGTAGGGTTTGGCAAAGATCAGCAACTGAATATAAGTCGCGAACTCCTCCGGACGGAGCCGGCTCTTGATGTCGCTCATGTGGCGGAAGACATCGCGCGCGTAGCGGTCGCATCGTGCCCACGTGCACATCAGAACCATGCTGCGCACCAGGCGCGGATGCCGTAGCGCCATTTGTTGGGCGATCGTGCTGCCCATCGAGCAGCCCACGACCCGTGCGGTTTCGACTCCCAGCGCGCCCAGTAGCCCGGCGTGATCGTCGGCCATTTGTTCGGTGGAGTACGGCCCCACCGGCTTATCGCTCAGCCCCACACCGCGATTGTCGGGGATAATGCAGCGAAACTCCTTGCTCCAATATTCGGCATGCTTCTGCCACACGGCCCCGCGCGCTGTGATGCCCATCAGCAGTAGAAGGGGATCGCCCGTACCGCACTCCTCGTAATAAAGCTTGATCCCGTTGCTCTCTACGAACGGCATAGGTTCTTCCCTCGCACCAGCGGCTCAAGATGTGCTTTTACCCAGGCCCCGTCCTGCAGCGTCACGCCGTCGGGGTCATCCACCGCCGGGTGTCCCTCGTCCTCGCATACGATCCATCCCGGGAAGCCGATATCGCATAACCAGGTCGTGATGCCGGGGAAATCCACCTTGCCCTCTCCCATCACGGCGAACTCCGGATCGCCATCCCAGTCTTTGTAATGCACGTGATTGATGAGGCTACTGTATTGTTTCATCGTCTCCAGCGGGTCCATACCGCCGTTGATGATGTGCCCGACATCGGGAGTCCAGCCAATTACCTTGGAATCCAGCCCATTCAGCAGGATCTCGTAGTCCTCGCGCGTGCGGGCGATCGAAGCTTCCGGTGAGTTTGGATGGAAGCTGGTGACGATGCCCCGGTCGGCGGCACGGCGCGCGAGCGCGTTGAGGTTGCCGACCAGCCGCTTTCGCCTGACCTCCAAATCGAAACGGCCCCTCGGCATCTGGACTACGCAGAGCAACGCGCCAGGGAAGTTACCCAGGAAGTTCATCACCGAGTCGGCTTCGCGCAACTCATCTTCTGTTTCGCCTTCGTGATTCCAATCCAATACGAACGACATGGCCGAGAGCTTCAGTCCTCCGTGGGAAGCCAGGCTATCCGCAAGGCGGCGAGGATCGCTCAGCTCTCCCATCCAGGAAAAGATCGGCTGGACGCCGGCGAAACCGGCCCGGGCGATCACGTCAATCATGTGGTCGAGCCGGTTTGCATGCGCGCGGCCACTCTCCTTCATGAACCACGTGTAGACTTCGCTGCCGAACTGAATACCCGATGAAGGAGTTTGCACCATGATTCCTTACCCCCGTTTGATTCGAAGATCGTTGACCTGCAGGGCGACGGATAACCTCCGCTTAGCGCAAGTCCGCTGGGGCGACACCCTTGACGTAACCATCAAAATCGAAGGGATGGGGATGGTACTCACCCACTAGCCCCACCTTTGCATTTGGCTTGATTTGCCCCTCAAGCCCGAGCGCCCAGTAACATGCATTCACCAGCAGCCGGCGGTTCGCTTCGGTGAGCAAGTCCTCTGAGGTTCCAAGTGTCGTGGCGAAGACCCGGGCGGTCTTACCGGCGCTTCCCGTGTAGGTTTTTGTCCATGCGATCGGCATCATGGGATCGTTCAGCGCCCCCGCGACGGGAGGATCTTTCGGGTCCATGCCGGAGAGTACCTCCCCGAACACCAGGGTCTTGCTATCTCCGGGAAGGGGCAACTTGGCTTCATAAACGTCCGTCTTGCTCCACAACTCGCCGTCATGTATTCCCCTTAGGATCGGGTTCGCGGTCTCTTTCGGATTGAGCACACCCATGGTGCTTTGTTTCCCGTGATGTCCGTGGTGTTTGATCCAGGTTTCGCCCAGCACCATGCGCCCGAAACCGCCATCGGGACTGTTCCAGCTGTACTTGGCATAGGTGGGACTGGATTTGAGTTGAAACGCGTGTGTCGCAGTTCGGATCCCTACAATAGGCTTACCCGACTCCACATAATCCACGATGTGCTTCATCTGATCGTCCGGCAGGTCGCGAAAGCGAGTCAGGATGACCATCAGATCGGCAGAATCGAGTGCCTCCAATCCAGGGATGTTGTCCAGTTGATTGGGGTCGATCGTGCCATCCTTCGGATTGATGGCAAAAAGCACGGTGCAGTGGAAGCCATGATACGTCGATAGGATTTTAGCCAGTTGAGGCATTGACTCCTCGGAACGGTATTCCTCGTCACCGCTGATCAGAACGATGTTCTTGCCCTTGGCGTGCCCGTGGGGCTGGAAAACCAGAAATGGTTCAGCCGCATGGAGGAGCAGAGTTGGTCCGGACAGGAACGCAAACAACAAGAACAACCAGACGATACGGCGCATAAGCGATTGCCCCTTAATATCTTGAATGCGTGCCAGCCCTCGATCATTACGCTGGGTTCTCGTCCACGATCGCCACAGAGCTAGGGGACATCACAGAGGGAGACAGCTTGCGTGAGCCCCACAATGGGATCGCGCGTGGGAATAAATTCCTGTCCGACATAACCCTTGTAGCCGACTTCTAACAATGCCCTCATCACCCCCGGATAATTGATCTCCTGATGATCGTCAAGCTCATTACGTCCCGGGTTACCAGCCGTATGTATATGGCCGATGAGGTCGTGATACTGGCGTATGCGCCGGATCACGTCGCCGTTCATCATCTCCACGTGATAAACGTCGAACAAAAGCTTTACGTGAGGGGAATCAACCCGCTTGACTATGTCCGCAACGTAGTCGATATTGTCGCCCTGATAGCCCGGATGGCCCTTCATCGGGTGGGTATGGTCGCGTGTGTTGAGCTGCTCCAGGCACAGGGTAACGTTCTTTCCCGCGGCATACTTTCCCAATTCCGAGAGGGCCTTTACCGAGTTAGCTGCGCCTTCCGCAAGCGGGATCTCTCCGCTCTTTGGATCTTCTGAATCACGCCACTTATAGCCAGTGAATGTAATCACGTTGGGAAATCCAAAGTCGGAGGCCTGATCGATAGCGTGTTTTGTGGTGCTGATTACCTCGTCGTGATACCGCGGGTTGTTCACACCTTTGTGGAATGGCGGGTCAGGCATGCCGTTCGGCGCCAACGCGCTTTGCAAACCATGTTTCTTTACGGTCGGCCACATTTCCGGTGGGACGAGTTCCACGCTTTGGCAGCCCAAATCTTTGGCGGTGGCACAAATCCGATCAATGTCCCAATTCCAATCGGTATTGAGGCACCAATAGGTGAGCGACTGCTTAATGCGCCCGTACTTTACTGCGCGCTGCACGCTAGCCATGGCAGGACCCGCCGCAAGAGCCAAAGACCCCATAAGTCCCCCGAACAGAACCGCTCTTCTGCTCACGGAATTCTGCCCATCCAAATTCATTGCTTTGTCTGGCACGCTTGACTCTCCCACTAGCTCCCCGACTCAGGTGTTCGCGACATGGTCCTCTGTTGTTCAAAACTCAACCCGCTTTACGCCCATGATATTTTCAGTGCCGCTGCATAGTCGTTGGTGGGGCGATAGCGCTTGGGCAGCTCCACGCGCAAGCCGTCGGCACTCTGGTTCCACTTGAGTTTCTCGTCCGTGCCTAGTACCTGTACGTTTCCAATCTTTCCGGGTTGGGTAGCATTCGCGGTTCCAAGCGCCTTTACCACGAAGGCATCCGCCGGCCAGCCCAGGACAATCGCGTACACCACAGTGTTGGCCTTGTTGCGGGTAAACCGGATGTCCTTCACTCCAAGCTTGTTGACGCTGGTGCCCTCCATTTCGCCGCTCTTCACCATGTCGGGGCCTTCGCCATAGATCTTCCATGGCCGAGTCTCGTAGATCGCCTCACCGTTGACCTTCATCCACGCCGCGATCTGGTCCAGGACAGCGATTTCCTTGCTGTCGATGGTGCCATCCGGCTTCCCGGGAAGGTTCAGGATAAAGGTGCCGTTCTTGCTTACCGTGTCGATGAGCCAATGGATAACATCGCGGGGCGGTAGATAGCCGCCATACTCTCCGGGTTGATCAAATAAGCTGCGCTTGTAATGCCAATCTCCGATGCAGGTCTCAGACTGCCACGTGTAGGGCATGATCTGGCTGGTCAGGCCACGCTCATAATCGGCGACCACAGCCTTGGCCAGGCGGTCCGGCACCTGCTTGATGTTGAGGATGGCTTCCATCTTTCCGCCATGGGTCTTAAGGTTGTGGTTATAGAAATACGCGCCGATGTTCATGCCGCCCCAGCCCAGCGGCAGCAGGGAATTGTCGAAATAGAGCAGGTCAGGGTCGTGCTGATCGATCAGATCGCGGGTGCGATCGTAGAAGTTCTTCACATAGGAAATGTCGGGCAGGGCATCGAATGGGTGCTTTGGCCCGTAGAGCCGTTGCGGATCAAATCCCTCCCACCACTGATTCTTGCCCTCGGCCGCGGTGAGGTCACCATCGTAGGGCACGCCCGCCGACGGACCGGTTTTACTCGCATCGTGCGATGTCTGAAACCACCACCAGTTGCGCGCCTGGTGTACGGTGACGCCGAATCGCATGTCCTGTTTGCGTGCGGCCGCGGCCCAGGTACCGATCACGTCGCGATGCGGGCCGATGTTGATGGAGTTCCATGGTTGATGTTTGGAGTTCCACGTATCCAAACCATCGTGATGGTTGGCCAGCGCAATAAAGAGCTTCGCTCCCGCGTTCTTATAGCGTTGAATCAGCTCTTCGGGTTCCCAGTTGAGCAGCGTCCACTGGGGACAAAGATCTTTGTATCCGAATGTGGAAGGAGGCCCGTAGTGTTCCAGTTGAAACTTATATTCGTCGGAACCCTCCATGTACATGTTTCGCGCATACCAGTCGCCCGCTTCAGGAACGCACTGAGGACTCCAGTGCGCCCAGACGCCAAACTTCGCATCGCGGTACCATTCCGGGGCGTCATATTGCTCGAGGGAATCCCAGGTAGGCTTATAAGGACCCTCGCCGCTTAGGTCCGGAATCGGCGAGTTCATCGGCACGCCATCCCACGAACCCCCGGGAACAGGCAAATCGGGCGCCTTGCCCCACGCGGTTGGCTTCCAGTTTTTATCGTCCAGCTTCACTTTTACAAACTTGCCGTCTTCCAGCGCATAAAACACTCTTTGCTCTGCCGGCGTGGCGCAAAACTTCGCGTAATCTTCCGTGAAGGTGCCGAAACCGTTCAGCGGCGCCGACTGTGCTGGTTCGCTGGTCTGCCCTAGTGCTGGCACAGCCGCCGATGCAGCCGCCGCCGCCATGAGTTTGCAAAAGTCTCTTCGCCGCATGTTCACCGTCCTGGAAGATCGAAAGGTTCGTCCACTTCTCCCAACACCCCGGGGGCACTCTTCCCACCGGAATTGCACGCTACGGCGAGGCTATCCCGCCCCCGCCGAATATATAGACCAGACAATTATAGTGTCAACGACTCCGTTCAGGCGCTTTCCGCGGGCCCGAACGATTCTTTGGATCAACCATTGGCCATGCGTCCCGCTTTAGCGCGCATCGAGCGTCGATTTGTCGATGGGGAGGGAATAGACTGCACTCGCAATGACTCCAAGTGCCTCACCGGCGATTGTCTGCACCGCATTCGGATCATCCGGCAGTGCCACATGATTCACGTAGATGGCAAATGCCAGATGTTGCCCGCTCGGTGTTGTTGTATAGCCCGCGAGTCCCTTGCCCAAAAGCATGATCTGCATGTTCAGCAGATCGAAGGAGTCGAAGGTGCCTGTCTTGGCGAAGACGTGGCCGGCGGCCGCTGAATCCCGCTGGATGCTTGCCAGGGTTCCGTCGCGCCCAAGGATCGGGAGTGCCTTCTGGAATATTGGGTAGATGGGCTGGCCCGCCATGTAGGCCAGGTAGTGCACCATGAAGTCCGGAGTGTAGTATGCCGAGGCTGCGCCACCCGCACCGTCAGCCTGCGATGCGCCCGAGAGGTCGAGGCCAGCCGAAGTCAGAAAGTCGTGCTCCAGCGCGAACCCCTTCTGATCGATCTTTGTTGTAGCCTTACCCACGATTGCGCCCAGGATGTAGGGCGTCATACTGGCGTGCAGGTTTTGACTCACCTTGAGCGTGACTTTTATTTCTTCTGTCAGCGGAGCCGAGACATGCTCGGCTACCTGGTGCTGGCTGTTGTAGAAGCTCTTGTATCGGTTTGCGTCGGTCGCAGTAGCCGGCTTGCCGGCTACCTTCACCCCGCGGGCCGTAAGAGCCGCGGTCAGGGCCTCGGCGGCAAATCGGGAGGGGCTGCCAACCGGATAGCCATAGATACGAGGTTTACTTGTCTGTGCGATGGATCCGCTCAGCATGACGGTTTCTGTACCATCCGCATGGTCGGTCGTCTGGGGATCATCCAGTGTGGTCTTGCTGCCGGCCGCAGTGACAATCTTATTATCGAAATGGATGTAAGGGACCTGCAGAGAATACGTGAGCTTGGCGGGTGCGCCTACAGCTATGCCGGGTTCAATGGTCACATCGATCACATTGTCGTTCAGCGCGATGGGCGAGATCACGACCCCGGTCCCCAACTCGCGGTCGCCTTCGGGGAAGAGGCTGGCATCGACGACGACGCTGCCCTCGACGCGCTTGATGCCCGCAGCCACAATCTGTTTGGCAAACTCCTGCATGGCAATCAAAGGATCCCCTGGAATCAGGCGGGAGTCGGGGCCGCCATAGGAATGGTCCTCATCAGCGAACGCCAGTGTGCCGTCCGGCTGCATGCGATTGGATAGATTCGGATCACCGCTGGCCACCAGAACCAGGTCACCCTTCAATTTTCCTTTTTTATCCAACTCACCGGTGCGATAGATAAAGGTGTGGAAACGGTAGTCCGGCCCCAGCAGGTGCAGCGCAGTCCCTTCGGTGAGAAGCTTGGTCGTCGAGCCGGGGGTGAACAACTTATCGCCGTTCAGGGCGAAGAGCGGCTTCTGGGTATCGAGGGAGTAGACCTCGATGCCGAAAATAGCGTGCCGGTACACCGGCCGGTCGATAACCTGCTGCACCGCTGCACTGAAGGTCTGTGGGGGAGATGCCTGCGCAGCCGCAATGAGCGTACAGAGTGCTGTATAGACGAGTGGACCGATCCGCGCGATTTTGTTCATTGTGCAGCCTTCATGGTAGAGGAATGTAGCCTGCGCCGTCTCGCCCGAGGAGGATCACTGCGAATGCCGCTGATCTTGGGCCGCCCGTTCGTAAGACTTCTCTAAATGGAGTGGGGCCGCCTGGTTTTGAGAAAATCGCGTCTATTCATGGCGTAACGATTGGACGTACCAAGCATACACAAGCGAGACTGCTCGTCAAGCAAGAGCTGACCCGCCAGAGGCCCCCGGGAACTCGGATTCCGGAGCGGGTCCGCGAGCCGGATGGTATCGCCTCTCCCTCGATACGATTCGCCGTAAACGATAGACCAGAAGATCGTTAGCATTCTTTGACTGCTGAAGCACCAGGGAGATCCGAGTCGGCTTGACAAGTGAAATATTGCGATGATAGCTTTCACTTTCTTAATTGGTTCGCTCAATTCGTGCTACAACAAGGAAAAGTCTGAAAACAGTGAGAGGTAACGCGATGAACGCTCGGACCTATGGCGCCTTGCGGATGCTGATCTGCGCAACCATCTATGTAGTTATCTACTTCTTCGTTTCGGCCCCCGCGTTAGCTCAAGTCAGCGGCGCGGACGCGGCTCTCAACGGAACCGTTCGCGATGCCTCCGGCGCCGTGGTGCAGGGCGCGATGGTCACCTTGACAAATACCAAAACCGGCGTCGAGCAATCGACGAAGAGCAACCACACAGGAAACTACTCCCTGGTGAACATCACTCCCGGAACCTACATAGCCACGGCTTCCGGAACAGGGTTTTCCAGCGGAAAGTCGCCTGAGTTTGAGCTCTCGGTAAATCAAACCTCCACCATTAACTTCTCTTTGCAGGTTGGATCTGTCACCAGCACAGTTTCGGTGTCTGCGAGCGGTGTCCAGTTACAAACCTCTACCGCGGAACTGGGTACTGTGATCGGGAGCACCGAGGTGAATGCCTTGCCGCTGAACGGGAGAAACTTTACTGAGCTACTGCTGCTGTCACCGGGAGTCAGCCCGGTGAATGCTACGGAGAACGCCGGCTTCGGGGGAATAGGGAATCCAGTCGGAACTGTCGTCCTCCCCTCGGTCAATGGCCAAAATAACCGCAGCAATATGTATCTGTTAGATGGCATCAACAATTACGGCTCGATTCGCGATACCTATGCGGTGCAACCGACGCTTGATGACATTGAAGAGTTCAAGGTGCAGTCGCACAACGACGAAGCCCAGTTCGGACAGGTTTTGGGCGGAATCGTAAACGTGGTTACCAAATCAGGGACCAACCAATTCCATGGGGATGGCTGGGAATACTTTCGCAATGACGCATTGGATGCGGCCAACTATTTCAACCCCGTCAAGACCCCTCTAAAACAAAACCAATTCGGCGGTGCGGTCGGTGGCCCAGTCATACTGCCCCACTATAACGGCCGCAACAAAACTTTCTTTTACGCTTCCTATGAGGGATACCGCAACAACACCGCATCGAGCAATTTTTTTCGAACCCCAACTACGGCGCAATTGAGTGGCGACTTCAGCAATCTCGACAGTCAAGGAATACAGCTATATAACCCGTACAGTTCGGTACCTGACCCCACCACCGCAACAGGATTTTCTCTGCAGCCGTTTATGTGCGACGCAGCCGGCGCACCGCTTCCGGCGCCGGGCAACATCCAGCAGCCAGGCACGCCGTGCAACCAGATTCCATCCAGCATGATCAACTCCACGATGGTTTACTTCGCACAAACATTCTTCCCAGCGCCGGTTAGCCTACCTGGCTACCCACAGTTCAACGGCCGTGATACCACTCCAAATATCACTCATCAGGATCAAGGCTCTGTTCGTTTGGACCAACAGATTGGCGCCAACGATCGCATTTTCGCGCGGTGGACCGCGGCGTGGGAGCCTATTACCGGATCCGCCGGCTATCCGGGCCTGATGAACCATACCAACGATTCGAACTACAACATTGCCGTCAACTGGACCCATACCTTCGGTGCAAGTTCTGTCCTGGAACTGACGTTTGGCCGTGTGTCCGCGCAGAACAATCGGACCCCGAACTTTACCAGCATTCCTTCGGATTTCTATCAACAAGCCGGATTCGCCAGCTATTTTTACGACCATGGGTCTTTTGGCGGAAACCAGGTTCCGTCGGTTCAAATTGCCAATTATCTCAGCGGCACTAACTATGTCGGGAAGCTCCATTACTCAAATATCTGGGAATACCGTGGTGATTTCTCAAAAACCATCGGACGCCACAGCCTCCGCACCGGCGCGAGCCTGGCCACCGATGGATGGGAGCAGCCGTTCTATGGTTCCGAGGATGACTTCGCACAGTCGCAAACCCAGGACGGTAATCTCGACTCGAGTACCGGCGATCCGCTGGCGTCCATGGTATTGGGCGTCCCGGATTATTCAGAGGTCGACAACGTCTATTCGTTGCTCCATGGCGGAAAAATCATTGGAGCCTACTTTCAGGACCAGTGGAGGGTCAGCGATAAGCTCACCATCAACTGGGGCGTGCGTTATGACATCACGATTAATCCGCGTCAAGGCGAAGCATCAAACGGCAGCAACATTACCGGAGATTTCAACTTCAGCAACGGAACCTACATACTCCAAAACCCCGCCCCGGCATGCTCAGCAACCCAAGGTGCCCCGTGCATTCCAGGGGGAGTTCTGCCCGCCAATGTGACCATCGCGAGCAATGGAAAAATCATCCACGATAACTACAACAATGTTCAGCCCAGAGTTGGTTTTGCTTATCGGCTCACGCCGCAAATTGTCATGCACGGTGGCTACGGAAGGTTCTATGACAATTGGGCGGGTCTGACTGAAAATCAATCCAACTACACGCAAACCTGGCCAAATATAGCCTTCGTGGGAGCTCCTGGCGGCTTTAATCTGTACGGACCGCCTACCGGATTCGCCCAGGATCCATTCAACTTTGGAAACGCTCCGCTCCAGCCGGCATCGTCGCCATTCTCTCCTTTAAACACCAATGCTTATACCGACCCCAATCTCAAGAATGGGTATTCTGATCAGTGGAATTTTGGATTTCAGCAAGAGCTGGCGACCGGTGTGGTCGCGACCCTCAACTATGTAGGTTCCCGCAACGCGGACATCGCGACGGCCATCACGGCGAACGCGTTGACCACGCCGGGAGGGAATCCGCCTTACTCGTACATTCCACCGACTCCATACACCACCAGCCTCTCTTCTACCGACTACAACTCCCTCCAGGCTTCGGCGCAAATCCGCTTGCATTCCGGGATTACCTCCACCCTTGCATACACATGGTCCAAGGCGATGACGACCGGTTGTGATGGCTACAACTCAGGCTGCGAGATCCAGAACCCGTACGATTTAAAAATAGATCGGGGGCCGGCGGCCTATGATCTGCCCCAGATCTTTGCCGGCAGCTTTGTATTGCCGCTTCCGTTTGGATCGGGAGCACGGTTCAGCACCAGGAGCAGCTTCGTCAATTATGTCGTCGGGGGCTGGCAGCTAAATGGAATCGTGTCTCTGAATAGCGGGCCGCGTTACGACGTCCAGGATGATAACGGGATTTCCAATATCAATAACTTTTATGGCGTGGAACGTGCCGATGTAGTGGGAAATCCTCGCGAGAGCACCCCCGAGTATCCGCTGAGCAAGACCCAACCCATCAACATTAATGCTTTCGCTGATCCGCCCGGTGGAAGCTTCGGAACCATGGGACGAAACAGCCTGCATGCTGATTGGGGACGGAATCTGGATATTTCGTTATTCCGTTCCTTCAAGGTGACAGAAAGCAAAAGGTTCGAATTCCGGGCCGAAGCATTTAACGCGACCAACACACCGGTGTTCGCGGTTCCCGACACTTTTCTTCCGGACGGCCCGGGGTATTTCGGCGTAGTTTCATCCACGGCAAACACTGCGCGTCAGTTGCAGATGGCTCTAAAATTCTACTTCTGAATTGGTTTGTTTTTAACGGCTTGCCTCTACGCTTGAGCAAGTCCTACGCACCAACGGTTGATCCTATCAGGCCAAAGGTGAGTGAGACGGCGGCTGCCGGACGGAGCTGTTGCCTACGGTCGATTTGGAAATGTATGCTCAAATCCAGCAAGGGACCGCAGACGTCAGGGAGGCCAATGGACGGACCTATAAATGCGTCAAGTCGCTCGCTGCGGCGCTGGCCTGTCTTCGCCGCATTATGCATTGCAGCAATCCCTGCAATCGCGCAGTCAACCACTGGTTTGGTCGCGCAATGGGCATTTGACGATCACCGCGGCGGCGCCGTTCACGATAGTGTGAGTGGTCATGACACTCCGATTCTGAACAACTATCAATGGGTGAAAGGCGTCTCCGGGGATGGTTTGAAGTTCGACGGGTTTACCACTGTGATCGAACTAGCCCCGAAAGACGCACCAAGAGTTGGCCCGGGTTTCACCGTGGAATCCTGGGTCGCCATGCAGTCCTATCCCTGGAATTGGGTTCCCATTGTTGACCAGCACAAGGACGATGCATCTGGTTATTTCTTTGGCGTCGACGCCGAAGGAAGGCTGGGACTGCAGCTTTCGGTGTGGGGCGTCTGGCAGGTTTGCCGCTCAGAGATGCGCGTACCGTTGCAGCGCTGGACACACCTGGCCGCGGTTTACGATCCACAAACAGGAGTGAGCCTCTATATCGATGGGAAGCCGGCAGGGAAGTTGCCCGTCACCGGCGACTTCGTTTCTCCAAGAAATACGCCTCTCCGCATTGGAAGGAATCTGAAAGATCTGCCCCCGGTAGCGCTGGTGCGTCCCACTGCATCCTTCCCGGCGCTCTACTCCTTCGACGGGATCCTCGACGATCTGCGTATTTACGATCGCCCTCTTTCCTCCGCAGAGATCACCTCTGCTTACACCCCAGCCCTGGCAAGCGCACAGCCCGAGATGGTCGAGCGTCGCTGGCCTGTGCTTCCCGGGGAAGCGTCTCACCTGAAAGCTGTGTATACCAATTTGAATCTCTATCCGGAATGGGATGCTCTGTGGCGCTCCGGGCCCGCAAGCGATGTGGTGGTCAGCTTTAAGAATCTGCCTATCCATTATGTGTTTTGGCGGGGCGCGAATTTCGGACCGAATATCGTGACCGAAAACGGTATCTGGATGAGTGATCAAAGCTTCGAATCCGGTACCAAGATCGGCACCGCGGAGCATATGAACGATAAGCATAATATGCATGCGAGCATCAGTATCCTCGAGTCCAGTGATGCCAGGGTCGTGCTTCACTGGCGCTATGCGCTGGTCGACGTGACTGGCGGCTTTGCCGGTATCGATCCTGAGACCGGCTGGAGTGACTGGGTGGACGAGCTTTTCTATATCTACCCCGACGGTGTCGCAGTAAGGTACGGCACCATCCACGGCAAAAAAAAGGAATACAGTTTCACGGAACCGACCCTCCTGCTTGAGCCTGGTAAGAAGCCCGAAGACTATGTCTCCTTGCAGGCTGCCACCGTCGTTAACAGTAAAGGCGAGAGCCGCACCTACTCATGGGCTCCTGCCTCTCCTCCCTTCCCATTTCCTGATCAGCCGGCGGACGCCAACATTGCGGTCGTCAATCTGCAATCGAAATACAAACCGTTTTACATTTACAAGGTGGGCACACAGCTGGGTCCTTACGGCTGGCCTCCGGAACTACGGTCCGAGTATTCACATTTCCCGGTGTGGGATCATTGGCCTGTCAACCAGATTCCGTCCGATGGCCGGTTTGAACTTTTTCCAGACCATTACGCCAGCGCAGCGATCATGTCGCCAGATCCGAATGCGGTGTGGATCGAGGGACCCGGTCCGACCAAGAGCACCTACTTTCTATTTGGGCTCAGCAATGGTTCGGTCGAAGATCTGGCCCGGTTGGACCGATCATGGATGCATCCGCCCGACCTCAAGATGGCCAATGTTACGGCAGCTTATGATCCGGCGCAACACGCATATCTCTTAACCAGCGCTCCCACGGGCGCACCCATCAAATTCACCATTGATGGGAGTGAATCCTCTCCCGTCGTCAATCCCGCCTTCGTCATCACTGGCTGGGGTCAGTTCCCGCCGGTGGTTCGCATCGATGGGGCCCCGGCCGGGGCAGGGGAAGTCGAGGCCGGCTTCATCAACACCCTGAGCGGAACGGATCTTGTGCTGTGGCTTCGCAAAGCCGGAACAAATCCCGTGCAGGTCTCCATCACCGCCAAAAGATAGCAGCTCCAGATCGCTCAGCGAACGTCACGTCAGTCCAGCTCTAAGCCTCCGGAGATATTAAGACGATTCGCTGTTACATAGGACGCCGGCTGCGACGCCAGCCACAGGATCGCTTCCGCTACTTCTTCCGGGGTCGTACGCCGGCGAAGCGGAATATCGACTGTACGGGAATGTACATAAGCCTGCAGATCAATTCCAGCGGCCGCGGCACTCGCCGTTTCGTTGGCGCGCTGCATGGCCGTGTCCATCCGGCCTGGAACTACGGTATTGACCGTAATCCCATAGCGACCCAGGGCGGCTGCCGCGGTGCGCGTGATGTAGTCCACAGCGGATTTCGAAGTGGAGTACGCGACATACTCTTCCCGCGTCATGCGCGCGGCAGGCGACGACACGTTAATGATCCTGCCGCCTCCGGAATTTTTCATGACCCGTGCGGCCGCCTGAAGCAAAAAGAAGACAGCCTTCACATTAATGGCGAAGACTTTGTCCCATTCGCCTTCGCTCACTTCCAGCAACGGCTCGACCGACGAGATGGCAGCATTATTGACCAGCACATCGAGGCGCCCGAAGAAATCGACCGCCTGTTGAACAATGCCGTAAGCCGCGCCAGGAGCGGTGATGTCCGCAAGGATAGGAAGGCACTTGGAGCCCTGATCGTGCATCCGCATGACCGCGTCGTTGAGCGTCGCTTCATTGTTATCCACCAAAGCTACTTTGGCGCCGCGATGGCCAAATCCGAGGGCGGTTGCTCTACCCAGGCCCTGAGCGGCTCCGGTAACAATCACCACCTGTCCTCGCAAAAGATCGGCATCTGGGGTCATGGGAGTCAGCCAACAGCGTTGTGCATTAATGGACGGACCAAGCAGTGATTGAGAAACTGGGGGACGAGGTCAGGCGCGCTCCGCTATTTTCCGTCACGGAGACGGAACAACCCAAACCTAAGCTTTGCGCCTTGCCTTGACAACAACCTGTCAGGCATCATAGTCTACGTCGGTAAATTTGGCTCGTCCAATGCAATGTTCCCAATGATATCTCGCTCGTTGTCGTGCAGCAAGGCCGAGTTCGCGCCGGCCCTGGCGTGCGTGCTCTCCATTCTTTTTTTTGCGTGCACAGTGTCGGCGCAGACCACAAAGCCTGTGGCCCAATGGAGCTTCGACGAAGCCGACGGGGATACGGCCCACGATTCAATCGGCCATGCGAATGGAAAGATCACGGGCGTATACAAACACGTCAGCGGCGCCTTGAGCAATGGGCTGCGGCTGGATGGAGACACCTCAGGGGTAACGGTTGCGGCTGCGGACACTCCGCATCTGAATGGCTCGTTCACTGTAGACGGCTGGATCGCCATCAATGCCTATCCCTGGAATTGGGTTCCGATCGTCGACCAGCGCCGCGAGGAACAAGCCGGCTACTTTTTCGGCATCGATTCTTTCGGGCATCTCGGCTTCCAGCTTTCTGCCAATGGAGTATGGCAATCCCTGATTTCACAGGAGCGCCTGCCCCTCAAGCGGTGGTCGCACGTTGCCGCCACCTTCGATGAGTCGAAGGGGATGACGCTTTACATCGATGGAAAAGCGGCCGGCGAACTCAAAGTGCAGCCTCCGTTTACCTTCGCGGAAGACGCGGATCTTCTCATCGGCCGCGTGAGGCAGCCGCTCCTTCCTGCGCAATGGATCCATCCCAAATACGCGGTGTGGTACTCCTTTGACGGCATTCTCGACGAAATAAAAATCACCGATGGTGCACTCTCGCTGGACGAAATGGCCGCCGAGTATGCCAGGATTCACCCTCCCGCAGGCGACGCGCTACCCTATCCTGCATTGCCTTCGGGGCCGCCCGGGACCGGGCCCTTCGGAGCCTTCTATGCCACCTTGAAATACGAAGAACTGTGGGATGCCCCGCGCCGCGTTGGGCCGAATTCCGACGTCGTGATCCGCTTCGACCAGTCGCCCATCCGGCTGGTTTCATGGCAAGGTACGAACTACGTGCCGGCCTGGGTCACGGACAACGGCAAGTGGTATTCCGATGAGTTTGTCGAAACCGGAGGTTTACCCGGGTGTCCTGACGGGGAAGACTGCGAGCCCATGTCGGACAAGCAGAACCTCTATGCTCACGTGCGCGTTCTGGAAAGCACGCCGGCACGTGCGGTGATCCACGTTCGATACGGACAATGCGAAGTGGAGCACTCCATCTGCGCGAATCCCGACCCGTTTACCGGTTGGACTGACTGGGCCGACGATTACTACACGGTGTATCCAGATGGTGTGGCGGCTAGAAAGACCGTTGCCTGGACTTCAAACTTCAAGACCTGGCATGAATTCCAGGAAACGATCATTATCAACTCCCCGGGCACGCGGCCGGAAGACAACATTCAAACCGACGCTCTCACCTATGTCAACATGAAGGGCGAGACCAAGACCTATTCCTGGGAGCATCCACCAGGCACGGTTTCCGAACCGGCCGATGCCAACATCCAGGTGGTCAATCTGAAGTCGAAGTGGAAGCCATTCCAGATTGTCTCGCCGGTGCATCCGAAGCTATCCACCTATACCGGCGAAAAGTCCTATTCGCTTTTTGAGTGGTGGAATCACTGGCCAGTCGCCCAGGTGAAGTCGAGTGGTATTTCCGCAGTCGCTTCTGACCGCCCGTCGCACACCTCGTTGTCACACATCGAGGGCCAGCCCTATGCGCAAACTTCCAATTCAATAACCAAGATCATGCTGGATGGGTTGACCGATCAGCCGCCGAGCGAATTGGCGGTGCTGGCCAAATCCTGGCTCTCTCCTCCAGACCTGACGGTGACTGGCAGCGATTTCAAAAGCAGCGGCTACGATCCGACCCAGCGTGCCTTTGTTCTGGAGCGTAACGGTGGACCTTCAGCCGCCCCGCTGCGTATGAGCGTGAGCGCAAAGGACGATGCTCCGTTGGTGAATCCCGCCTTCGTGGTCAATGGATGGGGAGATGCAACGCCCAGGCTGAAAGTGAACGGCAAGCCGGTTCCCTGGGGCCAGGACTATCGATACGGACGAGTAAACTCGCTCGATGCGGACAAACTCGTCGTGTGGCTTCGCATGAAAGCTACCTCCACCATCACGGTGGAGATTGATCCGCTCTAAGACCTTGACTAACTAACCGAGGCGTCAGGCAGAGCCTTGGAACTAACTCGTCAGCTTGTCTCTTAGATGGCTACTGCCAGGTCTTCTAAGGTGTGCCGAGCTCGCGAGAGAGAAATCCATTCCTGAGAGTCCGGGGCACATGCAGCGTTAGAAGAAATCAGAGGAGAAGCGCAGCCAATGGACCGACGGGAATTTCTTCAAGCAAGTGCCATCACGGTTGCGGATGCATGGATGCCCTCTTCTCAGGCAGACACAACGGCGCAAACGGAGAATCCTGCAGCGTCGATCTACGTAGCTCCCCACGGTAACGATTCGAATCCAGGCACCGAGCAACGGCCCTTTGCCTCGCTTGAGCGCGCTCAGCGTGAAACTCGCGCGCGAAAACAGCGCGTAAATCACCCGATCACGATTTGGGTGCGTGGAGGAACCTACTATCTCGAAGCTCCCCTGGTGTTCACGGCAGAAGATTCCGGCACCTCCGAAGCACCGATCAGCTACATGGCCTATCCCAGGGAGATGGTCACCATCAGTGGCGGCCGTAAGCTGAACTGCCGTTGGAAACCCTTCAAAAATGGAATCATGCAGTGTTCGCTATCCGACGCACAGCCAAAGCATCTGAACTTCACGCAGCTCTTTGTGGATGGCAAGCGACAGGTTCGAGCACGCTATCCAAACTACGACCCTAAGAACCCTCTGGTATCTGGTGCGGGCTACGTAGACGTCCGGCAAGCGAGTGAACCCTGGCCTCCAACCGAGTTTCATTTCGACCCCGCAAAATTTAGCAAAACCAGATGGAGCAAGCCCCAGGAAGCAGTGGTCCACTTATTTCCTCCGGATTACTGGGGCAACCTGCAATGGGAGGTGCAGGGCGTCGACTGGAATGAGGGCATTATCAAGCTGGGCTGGGGCGGCTTTCAGCTGAACGAACAGCTATTTGGCAAAGCCTCAACGGGTATCGGGCAGAGCCAGCTCTATCATCAGCGCTACCAATCGCGCTTCTTCGTGGAAAATGTTTTTGAGGAACTGGACGCTCCTGGCGAGTGGTACCTCGACCAGCAACAGAGGGTCCTCTATTTCATGCCGGACGAAGGCGTCGACCTGGCGAAGGCAACGGTTGAGGTCCCCGTCCTGGACCAGGTAGTGGAGTTCCGCGGGTCACAGCGCCGGCCAGTGCAATACATTAAATTCTCTGGCTTTCGCATCGCTCACACCACAAGCACGTTTCTCAGCACGTATGAAGCTCCGTCCCTGGGAGACTGGACGATCCACAGAGGCGGCGCGATATTTTTTGAAGGCGCGGAGCATTGCTCCGTCGAGCAGTGTTTCTTCGATGCGGTGGGCGGCAATGCGGTGTTCGTAAATGATTACAACCGGCAGATTCGCGTGTACGGTAACCGGATTACAGAAGCTGGTGATAGCGGCATCTGCCTGGTTGGCTCCGAGCGGCGCATCCAGGGCACAAACCGTCCACTCCCCACAGAAAACACCATCTCCAACAATCTGATCTACGACTGTGGAATCTTTGGCAAGCAAATCGCGGGTGTTTTCTTCTCCGTCACCGAAAAGAACGTAATTAGTCATAACGTGATCTATAACCTGCCGCGGGCCGGCATCTGTGTGAACGACGGTTGGGGAGCCGGCCACGTCATTGAGTTCAACGATATCCACGACACAGTCCGCGAAACCCACGATCACGGACCCTTCAACTCCTGGGGCCGCGGCAGGTTTTGGTGCATGGAGCAATCCCACGGTAACGCGTCGCACACCTCCGGCTTTCACGACGGCGATGAGAGCTACGTATTTCTCTACCCGGAAGCGGACGGCACTGTAAGTATCATTCGGAATAATCTCTTCCGCGAACCGTCCTCGGTCCATCAGTTAGGGATAGACCTGGATGACGGGTCATCGCATTACCACATCTACAACAACGTCTGTGTTGGCATTAGCGTCAAGCTGCGCGAAGGCGACTGGCGGCTGGTAGAGAACAATGTCTTTATCCGGCCAGGGAATCCACCAGCTTTTGAACAGGGTTACGAGGGGAACCACGATCGGTTCTTGCGCAACATTATCGTAACCAGTTCCGCCGTGGACGCCGCCTTTGGGAAATCAAGTGTACCGGGGGATTCCTACAAAGTGGTTTTGCCCCCCTTGGTTGGCCCCATTGTCGCGGAGATCGACTACAACCTCTTTTTTAATGATATGGGCAGCTTTTTCGCATCCCTTACGCCGCGGGGCAAGTCCAGGACTCATCTCACCCTGGATCAGTGGCAGGATCTGGGTTTTGACAAGCATTCCGTTTTCGCAGATCCCGAGTTTGTTGCGCCCGAACGGGGCGATTACCGCCTGAAGCCCGATTCGCCGGCGCTCCAACTCGGCTTCAAGAGCATCGATCTTAGTCTGGTGGGTTTGTTGCCTGATTTTCCCAAGCGTTGGTTGGCGTCTGATCCACTTAAAAGCTCATGAATCATTCCTGCCCGCGTTGAGCGAGAGATCAAAAGCAAGGGCTTGCTGGTTTCAAAGGTCTCCCGAAAGGTTTCCTCGGGTTCACTATGCGATATAACGCTTTGGGAAACACGGGTCTTACGGTCTCGCGACTCAGCTTCGGAGCCTCAGCGCTCGGCGGTGTGTTCCGGACCGTTGACGAATCGACCGCGATCGAGGCAGTTCATGCCGCATTGGATTGTGGGATCAATTATTTCGACGTAGCCCCTGCTTACGGGGCCACAGTTTCGGAAAGTGTGCTTGGCAAAGCGCTGCGCGGCATTCCGCGCACCAGGTACTTCCTCTCCACCAAAGTGGGGAAGTACACCAGGCCGGGAGGCTATGGCGACGACACATTGGACTATTCGCGCTCCCGGATACGGGCCTCCCTGGACGAGAGCGCTGCCCGATTAGGTGTTGAATACTTCGACCTCATTCATATCCATGACATTGAATATCAAAATCGGAGACACACCGAGTGGGCGCTTACGGAAGGATACGATGCAGTACAGGAGCTGAAGAGGGAAGGACGTATCGGGGGCGTAAGCTTTGGCATTTATCCCATGGATCTTTGGGTGCGCATTCTCTCTTCTTTCGAGATTGACGCCGCCCTGGTGCACAACCATCATTGCCTGAACGACACGCAGCTCTTGCGGATAATACCTCTCGCCGCCAGGGGAAATGTAGGGATCATCAACGCCTCGCCCTTCGCCTCGGGCCTTCTGACGGATCGGGGAGCCGCGGCATGGCATCCTGCATCGGACACGGATCAGGCTCTCTTTCGGGAGGCTGCGAAGTTTTGCGCGAGGCAAGGCGTGCCGATCGCGAAGCTTGCGCTCCAGTTTTCAAGCCAGAACGACGATATCCCGACAACCCTTTTCAGCTCTGCAGACCCGGAGTCGGTAAGACGCAATGTCGCTTGGCACGATCAACCGTGCGATAGGGAACTCGCGGCACAAGTGCAGAAGATCCTTGAACCGGTGCGGGACAAGGAATGGAAGTACTAGCGGCTGCGCTTCCGCGGCACGCTCCACGGCAGGCCGGGGCAGGTCGCTCCGGTCCCAATGACAAACGAGTGAGGGCGGCATGGTAGCCCACTCAAGCCAAAGTACGGCTTGACCCCGATTTCCTGCCACGCTGTGCTAGAGAGGTCGGCGTGTGCGCCTTTCATTAAGGAAAGGCGCATGGGGTGTATCAACGCCACAAGCCTCCGCAGGAAAATCGGGGCAAATGGGGCACCCAAAGCTTTTGTTCCCGGTGTGGCAAAAACTATGGCGAGGCTTCGCCCATTGGACTTGATTCTGATACCGCAGGCTCTCACGCAGGGGCTAAAGTGTCCGCGTGAGAACTCGCCAGTTCAGAATGATAGTTTTTGCCACCGCCAAGCAAATCCTGGGTGGCCCATTCAAGCCTTCTTTTGGCTTGAGTGGGATAATGACTCTCAATGTCCACCTTTTAGGCCCTGAGGTATTGCTTTGCTGCTTGGTGCAGACTTCTTCGGCAGCTCCACCGGTAACAAACGTTGGGGTGCCCCATTCAAGCCTGCCCCGCCTGTCCCGACCTGCCGTGGAGCGTGCCGTGGGGCTTGAGTGGGATAGTGGCTCTCGATGTGCCATTTCCGGTTCGCGCCGAAACACGGATCGGCCAAACTTTAGGATGAGTGTCGGCCAGTGCCTAAGTCTGTAATTGCGAACTGCCTTAAAGATCGTCGCTCTCGATCTCAATGATTGCTTTGATCAGCGCTGAATTTCCGATAAGGCTCTTAAATCGTTTGGGAACATCTGCCAATGACATTCGCTCGTTTACCCAGCGCGAGGTGTCAATTTCGCTCTTCTCGATCATTTTGATGATCCGGGGGAATTGCGCTCGACTGTTGCGGCTGGCGAAAACCGTGATCTCACGTTTGTGCAGCAGTGGGTCATCCAAACAGACCGCCTCCTTGGTGAGCCCGGCAAAAACCAGGCGGCCGGTCGGCGATACGTGCTTCAGGCTCGCACGCATCGCTGCTGCGCTCCCAGTGGCATCGAATACTACATCTGCCGTGCGTGCTTCAGCGTCAGAGAGTGCCTCTACACCAAAACCCGCAGCAAATTCCCTCCGCCATTTGTTTTTTTCCACCACCACGACCTCTGCTCCGGCCGCCTGGGCGAACTGAGTGACCGCCAGACCAATCGGTCCTGCGCCAATAACCAGGGCTGATTCGCCCTTCTCCAAGCCGCCTCGTTCCACGGCATGCGCGCCAATGCCCAATGTCTCCACCAAAGCAAGCTGATCGAGGTCCAGCAAAGCGGACTTATGCAACAGGTGCGCAGGAACTGATAGCGCTCCTTGCAGGCCGCCGTCGATGTGTATCCCGAAGACGCGGATGTTATCGCAGCAATTGGTACGGCCTTTCAGGCAGGGTCGGCAATGGCCGCATGCCCAATAGGGCTCGATGGCGCACCGGTCTCCTTGCTTGATGGAGCGCTGACCCGCAGGCGCCTGCAACACCTCGCCCGCGAGTTCATGGCCTAATATCCGGGGATAGGTGTATGCAGGATGGGTACCGCCGTAGGCATGAAAATCACTTCCACAAACACCCACGCGCCTCATCCGCACCAGTGCGTGGCCGGGTTCTGGGAGGGGCTCAGGAACTTGGCGCTCGATAAATTTACCTGGAGCCTGCAAAACGATCTGTCTCATCCTGTCCTTAGCCCTAAGAGCATTGCTCCTTCAGTCTTAGAGTCGCAATGGACGAACCAAGACGCAAGAGTATCATAGGAGGACCGTCTCCCCCCGGTCAAGTTGACTTTTGTTGCAGATGGATCGGCTGTTGTTCAAGTTTGTCCGAACAAAGAAAACGTCGAAAAATCGCATGAATATACTTAGAATGGTACCGTTTGATCGAGTGGGTACTTATGCCTAGAACTAAAGATGCGTCTCCCGCTCCTCAGCCCGACAGCAGGGTCACCGCCAGACTCATCAGCACGATCAAAGAGCTGATTTCCAGCGGCACCATCCCGCCGGGCGGCAAGTTTCCTCCGGAACGTGAGCTGGCCAAGGAACTTAAGGTCAATCGGGCTTCTCTCCGGCAGGTAATGAAAGTTCTGGAGATTATGGGCGTCCTGACCCAGCGGGTCGGTGACGGTACTTACTTGAGCGCGAGCTCAGAATTGATTTTGAAAGAACCGTTGGAATTCATGGTTCTGATCGATGATATCTCTCCTGCTGAACTGTTTGAAACCCGCACCATTGTCGAGCCGGAGTTGGCCGCCCGCGCAGCCCTCAGGTCTACCTCTGAGGATCTTGCCAAACTCCGCCAGTCGATCATCGATATGGAGAGGAGCCGCACCATCCAGGAGAGACTCGACGCAGACATGGCTTTCCACGAATGGATATTCAGCGCCAGCGGCAACCGGATCTGCCACCTGCTATTCAGGCTGATACATAAAACCGTTTCTAAAAGTATGGCGCAAGTGGTCGATCGAGTGCAGATTGAAAAGCCCCTCGCATTCCATAGAAAGATCTATTCGGCCATTCGAGATCGAAATGCGGATGAAGCGCGTCGCCAGATGCTTCAGCATATTACCGAAGCTGGAGCGCTTCTTAAGACCAATCGATGACAATCTACGCTCTAGCCGCCCAATCCTATTGGCCGGGGCCTTTCCCGGCCTGCTCTGCCTTTTGCCAAAGCAGCCTTAGGAATGAATCCTCAGGGAACAATTGGTTGGAACTCCGTAACATGTCCAGGGCCTTCTGGTATTGATTGGTCGAAATATAGAGACGACATAGCTTCTGATAAAAGCGCTCGTCGTAGGGCAGCAACGATTTACCTTGCAAAAGAACCTTCTCGGCCTCCGCTACCTGCCCTTTCTTCACCAGAATTTCAGACACCGCGAGAAAGTCTTCCGATCGAGTGCTTCCCGTCTCGATTGCTCTCGATAGATAATCCTGGGCTTGATTCTCATCATAGTCCGGGCCCTTCGCGAGGTGGAGCCATCCCAGGCCTGAGAGTACCTGCGGGTCGTTGGACTTTTGCTTTTCCAAGGACAGTAGTTCCTGGAGGTAGCTGGGCACATAGGATGGATCGGTCGTTCCGATATCTCCAAGCGCATGAAGAAGGGTGAGTGGAGGGACCTGATCTGGCTGCCCGGGAATGGCATTCAGATGAATCAAACCGCCCAGCTCCACTTTGTTTGCAGTGAAGCTCTCGGTGGGAAATTCTTCTTCCGGGGTTTTGACGATCCGGTGACTGGTCAGGATCGAATGCGCAATGCCGGTGACAGGTTGCTTTGGCATGTGGCAGCCCTGGCAGTCATTGGCAGGCGTCTTTAGTTCACGATCATGCAATGGTAGCCGGCAACTTTGCTCGTTATGGCAGGTTAAGCACTTCTGCCGGTAGTATTCGACAGCATTTGTAGTCGGCTGCACGTGTGGATCATGGCAGGTAAGGCAACTCATCCCTCCCTTAGTGGCTGTGTAGCACTTGCTAAGACTCATCAAGCTGAAATGCTCGAGTAAAGGCGATATGGGAGCAGATCCTCGTTTCGGGTCCAGAGGCGCCGCAAAGATGGCCATTACATGGTCGAGAGGAGTACCAGGCCGAAAGTCAGCATAGCTCTTTCCTGGCTGCAAAACCCTCAGAGCACGGCCCTGATGACAGCTCATACAGATGTTATCTGCCAGCCAGGGATCGAGCCGAGCAGGATTGATGATGGATCGAGTATTGGCGTTCGCCTTGATCTGGCCTCTATGTTGGGCTACGTGCAGGCTCCCGGGTCCGTGACAATTCTCGCAACCGATGGAGAGTTCTTTAAAAGGAGGATTTGCGTAGGATCCCAGTCCGGGACCTGTGGGCAGGGCAAGCCCGCTATGGCAGGTCAGGCATCCTGGAAGGGCAGGTCGATTGAACGCCAGATCGGCCACCTCAAAACCGGGAGACAGTTCCCATGAGCTTGTTTTTGCATAGAACGAGAGTGGCGCCTCATAGAGGTAACCGTCGCGCGTCACCAGGTAGGACGTGCCATTCCTTCCAGAACCGATGGCATACGCCAGCTTTTGCGTATTGCGGAATACCTCTGAGCCGTCCGGATTCTTTTGATATTCAGACTGATAGAGCCCGGACGGCGTCGACTGTACATCGTAGTAGCGGTTCAGCCGCTCGTTCCATACGGTGATCGTATGTCCTGCTGGAACGGATGACAGCTCGCCTGCGACCGTAGACATCGATCGGCCCATGTCGGTTTTTCTGAAGGAGTCATAGATTGGGCGATGGCAGGTGGCGCATACCTCTGCGCCCACATATGCAGCCTCCGCAGTTGGCGCTGACGGCACATCGCTCCTCGCGTGAACCATAACCCGCGGCTGATAAGCAGAATAAAGTCCGAGGAGGATGATGGTGAAGCAGCTGAGAGAGCGAGCCAACACAACCGCGCGACCGACCGGCCGCTTTTCTCGCAGAGAAAAGCCCGCGTTCCGTTTGGGTCGCTGTGTCCACGATGGCATGGCTACGAGCTCTTTTTCCTGGTTGCGCCCATCTGTTCTGACCTGACGATTCCTTGCCCTTCCTTGATGACGGTCAAGTGGCCGCCACTTGCTCCCTGGATCTTCTCCTTGAGGCCACTCGTCCAGTAGATCTCCAAGTCAGCGGAAGTGCTTTCCCCGATTCCAAAGTGGAGTCGCCGATCGTTCACGGAGTAAAAGCTGGACTGCGCCATCACCGTCTGAGCTTGTAACTTGCCGCCATAACGCGCGATCACCCGGGATCCAATCGCGCTCCGGTTCGACTTGGTGCCGACAAGCAGTACCTTGATCCAATTGCGCTGGCCTTTGAGGTCATTGCGGAGAAGGGAAGGGGGTTCATTCAGGTTGACCACCAGGATGTCGACGTCACCGTCATTGTCAAAATCACCGAACGCTACTCCCCGGCTGCAATGTGGAGCCGCGATCCCCGGCCCGGCTTCATCGATCAGCTCCTCGAATTTTCCATTCCTGAGATTATGAAAGATAAGCCGGGGACACTTCATCGGATATTGCGGAAACCTCTGTTCCACTTCCGGATAGACTGCGCCCGCGGCAACAAATAGGTCAGGCCAGCCATCATTGTCAAAATCCGCAAATCCTGTTCCCCAACTTACATAACGCGTCTCTACTCCAAAGCCGGCCCCGATCGTCACATCGGTAAAATTGCCGGCGCCGTCATTGGAATAAAGAGAGTCGGTGTCATCAGAGAAATTTGTCCTGAATATGTCGAGCTTACCCTTGAGGTTGTAATCACCCACGGCGACGCCCATTCCGGCCTGTTCCACCCCGTCGTCGCTCAGGGCGACGCCGCGCTCGATTCCTTGTTCTTTGAAGGTTCCATTGCGTTGGTTCACAAAAAGCAAACTAGGCGTCGAATCCGAGGCGACATAGATATCTGTCCAGCCATCGCCGTCAAAGTCAGCCGCAACGGCTGTCATGCCGTACGTGGCGGTTGCGCTGGCGATTCCGGACTCCTGGCTGACATCGCGAAAAACACCGTTCCCCTGGTTGCGGAAGAGTGAATTCGTTGTGGGCCGAAGTCCCCGGGGTCCGCAATGAACGGGCACTCCCTTGAACGTGCAGCCCAGCTGCTGCCCGGCCTTGGGGCGCAATTCTTCAAGGTCCACGTCAACGTAATGGGTGATGAAGAGGTCGAGATTGCCATCGCGGTCATAGTCCAGGAAGGTACACCCGGCGCCCCATCGGGGTTTTCCCTCATGCATCAGGCCTGCGGCCGTAGTCACATCGGTAAAGGTTCCATCCCCATTGTTACGATAAAGAACGTTCTGCCCGAAGTAGGTAACAAAGATATCTTCATAGCCGTCATTGTTGTAGTCTGCCACTGTCACTGAACATGCCCACCCGGTGCGAACAAGGCCTGCCTCGACGGTCACATCCTTAAAGGTGCCATCCCGGTTGTTCTTATAGAGGCGGTTCGTTGTTCCGGGGGGCGGACCGTCGATCCGGGTTCCACTCAACACGAAGATATCGAGCCAGCCATCATTGTCATAATCAAGAAACGCGGCTCCGCATCCGACCGTTTCGACGATCACGCTTTTCTTATCGATCGCCCCGTATATCACCGGCTGAGTCAGTCCTGCCTGGAGCGCCACATCAGTAAACATTGCATCAAATGGAATGCCTGAAGGCTTTCCCCGGGGTTGGGGTTTCAGATTGCGAGAAGAGCTCCCCTCCTGGGCGACTCCGGCCATGTTACCGGCTGCCAGGCTAGCGAGCGACAAGCCCAGGGCTTGACCAAAGAATCGGCGGCGAGTCAGTTCGCCGTCTCCTTGTAGCAGCGATACGAGAACATCGATAGCCATGAGCGGTCTCACGGGCGGGGCCCCTCTTTTGGATCGTCCACCATCACGATTATTTGGCCGAACCATTCAAGGGCACGCAACTCACCGTTTGGCAATCAGAAACGTCCTCGAGCCAGATTCTCTCTTCCATCGTAGCCTACCCGAGACTTTCACCCGTTTCCAGTCCCAAGCCTGGTTTTCAAGCAGAGGAAAAGACCAGCGTGAGACATCAGAAGCGCCCCGTCCGCAGCAATGTTGTAGACCTTCGACGAAGCGGCGCCGGCGGGCAGGTCAGGCCAAGGTGGGTTCAGGGGCAGGGGGCAAGCGCGGTGGGCTGAATAACTCATAGTCAAGCAAGCCAAGAGAGCGGACGAATATCTGCTCGTCCGCTCTCTTGGCTCGGCCGTTGTTCTGCTAGAACGTTATCTTGAGCGCGAATTGGATCTCGCGTTCCGTTTGGGCGGTGCCGGTAAAGAGGCCGAAGTTGGCATCCGTTACCGTGTTGTCGGGTTGCGTAGAACCTTGAAACGGGCCAAAAGCTGCCTGATTCCAGGCGTTGAAGAAGTCCGTTCTAAAGATGACACTTCGTCCCTCTTTGCCGAGTGGAAACACCTTTTCCAGCGTCAAGTCCGTATTGGTGACATGGGGCGTTCGAAGGTCATTCCTGGGCTCACTCCCAAATGTGTAGGCAGCAGGGTTCGCGAAGCAGGATTGCTTCAAGTACTGCACGTTTCTGCCTCCGTTATAAGGATTCGAACACAAGCGGTCCGCTCTTTCCACCACGTTGCCGGTGTTCTCCAAATCATCGTTGCCGGCATTGTTGTTGAATACGATCCCGGAATGGGCTGTGTAAATACCCTGGAAACTCCACCCTCCAACGATTTCGTTGAGCACGGAATTTTCGACGTCAAAATGCTGCCCTCTACCAAACGGCAATTGGTAGACCCAACTGAAGCTAAGGTTCTGCGGAAGATCGTATCCCGCAACACTCCTATCGGGCGTTAGATCATAAGGATTCTGCACGCTGCATCCTTCTGAACCGGCGCCGAAGAATCCATCGCACCCCAGATTAATCGTCTTTGACCAGGTGTACGACCCTAGAAGAGTCAGCTTTTTCCCGACGATGGTTCGAGCCGAGAACTGAAATGCGTTGTAATTCGAATTGGCTACGCTCTTGTCGTAGTAAGTAGGAGTGATGTAGGAGAATGGTTGGCGGTCAGCGATCGGTCCAGGGCCCGGATATAAAGCGGTGTTTCGATAGGAACCGGAGTCAGTGCGGAGGCTGTGGGCCCCCACATAGTTGGCCGTCAATACCGTGTTGTTTTTGACCTGCTGCTCAATGCCAAAATTGTACTGTATCGAGTACGCGTTTTTATAGTACGGGTCGATCATCCAGTTGACTTGGTTGAACGGAGTCGCCGCAGGAAGAATATTTGCACCGCTGGTGCCCAAAGAGAGGGGATTTTGGCCTGTGGTGGGGTCGGGGGTCGTAGCGTTGAGATTGTTCGCCAGCAGAAACGTAGTGTCCGGCCAGTTCCCTTGATAATTGGTAGCCAATTGCTGAATAGCAGCCCAGTTATCAAAAAAGCGTCCAATGCCCGCTCGAACGACAGTGCCTGGCATGGCTAAATAACTGAACCCAAACCTCGGCTGCCAATTATCAAACGAGTTATGAATGATGGATCCGTTATTTTTCGGGGTCACGATGACGTTAGCCGGTAGCGAACCATCGGGTGTTGGTAGGCACGGAGTGGCGCCCGTATAGCATCCCGGGGGAACGGCAGCCAGGATGTATTGTCCCGTGTCTAAGTCAGTATCTCCCACAAAATTGTTGCCGAGCTCGTGACTTCCATAGATCGGCCAGAGCGTGATGTCGTAGCGGAAACCGACATTAATCTGGAGTTTGTTGCTTGCTTTCCATTGGTCCTGAATGTAAAAGCCATCTTCCCATCCGCCATGTGTGGTGATGTTCAGGTTACGACGATTCACGCTCGATGGCAGGCCCAGGACCGCCGATGCAAGCGCATCTCCAGTCGGCAAGGCACTTTCCAAGTTGGATGTGGGGGTCGCACTATAGCTATCTTGGACAAACAGGATTGGCTGACTATTATCGTTCGTATTGATATCTATGCCCATTTGCAGCGTATGTCTTCCTGACACGCGGGTAAAATCGGCCGCGCCTTCATAGATATCGGCAATCTGATTGCCCTGGTATGACCCTCCTGGAACACTCGTATAGCCACTGAACGACTCGTTCATGTTGAAGTTTCGACCTCCGACAAAGCCCGTCACCGTTTGCAGGTTGAATTGCCCTATGGTGTAGGCATTAGCCAGACTGGCCGGAAATTCGTTGTCTGTCACCGAATAGGCGATTGTCTTGCCAAAACGTGCCGTTAGAATCTTGGTTCCTGACTTCGATGTCCAGGTGCCCGATCCGCCGAAGTTATAGCCGCTGGTATTGGCGGCACTGAGAATACCGGGGATCCCGGTGGCACTCGTCGAAGGCGAATAAAATTTAGAGAAACGGAAATACGACGTGATCTGATCGGTGAACTGCTCGTCCACTCTCATGGAGCCCGTATCGCTGTCCAGAATATTTGGCGTAGGGTCTATGAAGTTGTACCCATTGGATGGGAGCGAGTTGACCACGGGAAACATCGCCTTGCGGTAGGCCTCCAGGGGTTGGTTTACCAAGGTAGCGGGAATGATGTTGTTTGGAAACGGGTCCCGCAGGAGTTGGCCCGGGTTATTGGGATCAGCCCTGGTCGTATAGGGGTTGTAAATCGGATTCAAATTTCCACCGCTGAAGTCGCCCCCAAGCTGCGCTTGCGTCGGAATAATGTCCAGCGTATTGGCGGCTCTTGTCGCTCGGAAGCCTTCATAGGCTACGAAGAAGTAAAGCTTGTTCAGCATTGGATTGCTTTTTCTCCAACGGTTGGGAAGAACGGGCCCACCGGCAGCGCCGCCAAATTGGTTTTGCTTGTAGGGGGTCACAGCCGTTTGGAAGTAATTCCTGGCGTCCAGGGCGCTGTTGCGGAAGAACTCCCAGATATCCCCGTGGTATTCCTGAGTACCGCCCCTGGTGACCACATTGATAATGCCGCCCAGGGACCCACCGTATGCGGAACTGTCATTGTGCGACTGAACTTTGAACTCCTGGATGTCGTCAATGATGGGCGCAACAGCGTAGTTCCCGATAAACCCGTAATCCGTGAAGCCGTCGAGCAGAAACATATTGCTGCGGTTTCCTTGTCCATTCACAGATGGAAAGGTGAACGAGCCAATGGCGCTGCCCGCGAAATTATTGCCGCCGCCCGCATTCTGGCCCGTGCTGATCGGCGAAACGCCTGGCGTCAAAGCCAGCAGCTGAGTAAAGTTACGCCCGTTGAGCGGCAAGCTGGTGACCTCGTTCTGCTCAATTGCGGTGCCTAGCTCGGTGGTGGTCGTCTCAATATTGGCCTCAGTCGTTTGCACCGTAACCTGTTGCATAGCGGTGCCTACCTCGAGGTGAACATCCGTCGTTAGCGTCTGATTCACCGCCAGTGTGAACTCGGAGGTTGCGGATACCTTGAACCCCTCCTTGGTGACTTCAAGCGTGTATCGAGCCGGTGGGATGGCGACAAAGACGTAGCGCCCGGCACTGTTAGTGACAGCTTCCTGCTCAACCTGGGTGTCGAGGTTCTTCAGCGTCACCTTCGCGCCAGGAATCACTGCCCCACTGGGATCGACAATGGTGCCATTCAAAGCCCCAGTTGCGCCTTGCCCGAGAGCCTTCATTGGAGAAAATTGCAAACTAATGACAATGAACAGTGCCAGTGGCACCATCCACGACGTAAAAACCGATGCAAGACGTTTCTTCTCCACTGCCGACTCCTCCAAGAACCTGCAAGTAAGACAATTGAACTAACTTGTTAACGTTTTGCCCGGTGGATCACCGTGGGCATGGGGGGCCCGGTTTCACTTATTACAGCCGGTATTGCCGATTGAGCCATGGGTTCTTTTCATCTACGGGAACTCGCATTGGCTCATCCAATGACCAAGCCCTTATAGCGGCGCGAAAACAGGTTTGTCAATAAGTTTTTTCGGTGCCTATGCGCGCTGCGACCCGCCAGCCGGAGCCGCGCGCAGTATTTTGACGCGACTTCCCAGGCCGTTCACGTAATCGAACCGGGAATTCTACTCGGCGGCCGGCGGGATTAGGGGTACACTATGGCTCAGTCATTGTGTGGCTCCGCTTCACGCGTCTCTCGGCTGAGCGCGGAGTGAACGGCCAAGATGACGAACCAAGAACTCATGCGACGAGCGAACGAACTCGGTCTAGGTTCCGTTCTACTGTTCGCGGCCGCGGTTTCATGCTGCCACGCCCAGGTTTCATCCGATTGCGCCCTCCCCCCAGGTCTGCAATCTCATGGGAGCGCAGACTCCTTCACTGCCTGGGATTCGGCAGGTACCTGGTTTGCCCAGCGCAAAAATCTACGTTGCGCAACTGAGGCCTACAACCAGGCTTTGCAGGTCCGCCCCCAGTCCTGGAGGACCCTCTACGATCTCGGAGTCGTTGAAGTCGCCCAGAAGCGCTACCCGTCCGCGCTCCTTCACCTGCGCCGCGCCGTTGACCTGAAACCTGACTCGGTGGATGCGCGCAATGCTCTGGGTTCAGCGTTGAAAGAGTCTGGGCAGCCTGGCGAGGCCGAAAAGCAATTTCGAGAGATCTTGAAGACCAATCCGGACTCTGTCGATGCGCTGAGCCATTTGGCGGAGATTCTTGGCGACCAGAAGCTCTACGCAGCAGCCATCGGCTATTGGGATAAGGTTCTTTCCCTGGAACCCGAAAATATCGACGCCGGGATTGCCCGCGCCATCGCGCTCAGCGAGAATGGCGATCAGAGTGGCGCCACCTCGTCCCTGCAACAGATTGTAAGCACGCACCCCGGTCTCGCCGTAGCCCATTTCAATCTGGGTACGGTCTACGCCAACCAAAAATCGTTTCGCCAGGCAGCAGACGAATATCGTGAGGCCTTGCGGTTAAAGCCTGCCGAGCCTGAAACGCGCTTTGCGCTGGCTAAGTGCCTGGTCTTTCTGGGTGAGTATGCAGAGGCTATACCACTCTTGAAGCCTTACGCGCTCGATCGGCCGAAAGCCTTTGAGCCACACTACTTGTTGGGCCTTTCCTACCGGGGGCTCGAGCAATACCCTCAAGCGGAGCAGCAGTTACGCGCCGCCGCTGCGATTGAGCCCGATCACGCTGACCTGCAATTCAATCTAGGGCTCGTCCTGCTGCGCACCGGACGAGCCAAAGATGCGGTGCCGCATCTGCAAAAAGCAATCCAACTGGACCCGGCGGCGGAAGGGCCGCGCTTACAACTGGCGATTGCCCTCAAAGGTCTCAATCAAACCCAGCAATCGGCAAAGGTCTATCAAGACGTACGGCAAACAGAACAAGCCAACCTGCTTAAAAACCAATTCACCACCGAAGGAGCTAAGGCAAACCAGCTTTTGGCATCTGGTCAGGCGGACCAGGCCGCCGAAGTGTACCGCCAAATGCTGCAGGTACAACCGCGTGACGCCCACACTTATTACAATCTCTCACTCGCGCTCGATATGGCGGGAAAGTTCCCCGCCGAGAGGCAGGCTCTGGAAACAGCGATCAAGCTCGATCCAACCCTCGCTCAAGCGCGCAGCAAGTTGGGTATCTTGGACATGTCGCAAGGACACCCGGACGATGCCATCCAGAACTTCAAGAAGGCGATCGAACTGGATCCTCAGCTAACCGAAGCCCAGCTGAACTTGGCTACTATTTACGACGGCAGGGGACAAGTCAAAGAGGCGGAATCCCTGCTAAGGCAGGCGATCGAAGAGGATCCGAAATACGCGCAGGCCCATTTCAGTCTCGGCATGGTGTTGGCTCAACAACAACGCTTCCCTGAAGCAGGGGATGAACTCCAGACAGCCGTCTCCCTCGACGGCAGCAATCTGGATGCGCAGACGGCCTTGGCCGAAGTTCAGGCCCGCGAGGGCAAAAGCGAAAGCAGCATTGCGATTCTCCGCAAGGTGGTGGCAGCCAGGCCCAACAGTTTTCAAGATCATCTGAACCTGGGTATAGCGCTCGCAGACCACCTTGAAGTAGAGGCGGCCCTGGCTGAATTTACCCAAGCGGTCGCGCTCAATCCGGGGTCGGCAGTCGCTCATTACAATCGGGGCCGTCTGCTGCTCGATGAAAGACATTTCGAGGATGCAAAGCCCGAACTGGAGAAGGCCGTGAGCCTCGACGAGCATTTCGGTGACGCCGTGTATCTGTTGGCAGTGACCGAGCGTCAGCTGGGCGAAACGGCGAAGTCGCTGGAGCTTTCTGAGAGAAGCGTCCAGCTGGCTCCCGGCAATCCTCGAGCCTACTACCTGCTGGGGCAAAATCTGTCATCGGCAAAACGTGACCAGGAGGCGATTGCCGCGTGGAAGCACGCGGCTCAACTCGACCCCAATAGTACTGAGGTGCTCTACCGGCTATCCCAGGTTCTTCATGCAACCGACCCTGCCGAGGCCGGCAAGTACTCCGCGCTCTTGAAGGCCCGGCTGGCGGAACAACAAGCGACAAGCCAGGCCGATACCACCGGAAATCTCGCGCTCGCGGCCGCCAACAACCACGACTATGCTCAAGCCATCTCCGAGCTGCAAAAGGCGATTGAAATCTGTGGCGATTGCCGTGACCAGGCGACACTCAAAAAGGACCTGGGCCTGATCGAGGCGCGCTCTGGCGATCTGGCCGCCGCCGCTCAGGAGCTGAAAGCCGCCGCCTCGTTAAGTCCCGCGGATCCCGAGATAAAGCAGGCATTGGCCGTGGTCCTTCCCCATCAAGGCAAGCTCGACTGAGCGCTCGCCTACCGAGGGCGGCGGCAACATTAGGGTTTAGTAGGATTCGCCAGTTGCGCCTCGATCACGCTCATAGCATGCAGAGCAACAGCATCGCTTGCGGAAAGCGCCAAAGCTTTTTGCATCTGCGTGCGCGCTTCATCCAGATGGCCTTCCGCGGCCAGAATCAATCCCAGGTTCATGTAGCCCTTTTCGTAGCCGGGGTCGCTCTCGACGGCTAAGCGCAATAGATGTTCCGCCGAGGCGAACTTGCCTTGCTGTCCGTACAAGACCCCGAGATTCCCCAGCGCATCCGCATAGCCCGGGTCGGCTCGGAGTGCAGCTTGAAACTGCTTCTCCGCCGCCGCCGCATCGCCGGTGGTTAAATCCAAAAATCCAAGCTGGTTATGCACATTGGCGATGGAGGGATTCAGGGCCGCCGCCTGCAGCAGGAGCGCGCGTTCCGAGTCGCGATCCTTCAATCTTTCATACACTAAGGCCAGGTCGTAAAGTACCTTTGCATCCTGGGGAACCAGCTGGAGTGCTTCCTTGTAGGCTGACACCGCTTTCTGAAGGTCGCCATCCTTGACCGCCTGCGCCCCTTCGTTCTCGAGCACCGTCGCGCGGCGCTGGTCGACGACGGTGTGCTGCAATCTCTGGTACACCACGTTTTCCTGCTCAGCCAATTCCGGCTGGTTGGTCTGGTGATAGGCGCGGGATAGCTGGAAGTGCACCTCCTGGGAGTCTGGTTGGAGAGTCATCGCACGCTTTAAGTGGGATATCGCCTCTTCATACTTTGCGTCTTCCCGCAGCACGGTACCCAGCTTGTACTGGCTGTCGAAATCGGTTTCGTTCAATTGAACAGCCCTCTCCAATTCCGCTGTCGATTGCGCCAGCATCCCAAGTCCCCGATAGGTAATGCCAAGCAGGTAATGCGCCTCCAGGCTTGCCGGATGAGCGCGTACGTATGCTTCGAGCAGCGGCTTTGCTTCCTCAAAACGCACCAGCGTAATGAGGACTTTGGAGAGAGAGAGTTTCGCCGCATCTGCTACCGCATCGATCTGTGAAGCTTGGCGGTACGCATCGGCGGATTCCGGATACTTTTCCTCACGGTAGAGAACCGCGCCCAGATTCAAGAGCGCTAAGCCCGACTTTGGATTCTGCTGCACCATCTCCTGCAGCAATGCCCCGGCAGCGTCGTTTTGGCCATCATCCATCAACGCAGTTGCCAGTGACAACCTGAGGTCGGGATCGTAAGGAGCCAGGGCGACGGCCTCCCGCCAATAGGTAACTGCCGCGCCGTTCTGCTTTTCTTTTCCCAGAACGGCGGCCAGATGACGAACGATCTCGGGCGATTTAGGGTCCAATCTGTAGGCGGTTCGATAGGACAATTCTGCCGCTCCATCCTCTCCGAGTGCTTCCTGGGCGATGCCAAGCGCGAGCCGGATCTCAGCTCGCGTAGGCGCTTTGCCGTCGGCGATTTGAAGCTCTGCCATCGCATGCTTCGCATCGGCAAGGTCCAGGTAGGCGAGGCCCGCGTGATAGTGCCCTTGCCATGCCTCAGGGCTTGTGCGGATTTCCTCCGTAAAACTGGCCAGAGCACAGCGTGTGTTCTTGTTCCGCAGGAACAAGACTCCTTGCGCGTCCGCTGCCTCCCCTTGCGTTTGGTGGGTCGTCGCATCGGTATCGTGGGCCAACGGACACGGCTCCTGAGACCAGGAGACCATGGGCCGGCAACAGCAGACAGCAAAATAGAATCATTCCCCAGCGGAGCCGGCGGAGGTAGCGAGCAGAGAAGATCTGCGAGCTTGATGGTCTCGGATCCCTCCGGCCGTGGACAGCATCGTCGCATTGGGACCCGTACAGCATTACTACCTTTCTTCGAGCGCTCGCGGAAATCGACGATCCTGTCCCATTCGCAAAGCCCGATTGCCGCAAACGTGAGGGACTTTGCTCCGGAAGCCATTTTACCGCTCAGAGGTTCTGACCAGTATCGAGTGCGACTCCAGAATCGAAAGGGCCGGAAATCGATTGCCGCTTCCAGCCCGTCCATTCAGGCAGAAGATCGCTGCTCGGCCTTGGCGGAATGGGGCTCAACATTCTCCGGGAAAAGCGAATCCATAAAGAGCGCCAGATTGCTTCGTAGAACAATGTGGGGCGCCAGTCGAACCAGGCGCCTGGGCGCACCCCCGCTGACCAGATAACGGCTAAGTATCTCGAATGCCATTTTGCCCTGGGTGAATGGGCGTTGGTGAAGCGAGGCGAATACGTGCCCGGCTTCAATCAGGTGCTCCATCTCGGGGAAAAGGTCGGTGGCAATGACCTGAACGCGGCCAAGACGGCCACTCTCGTCGAGCGCTCGCATGACCGGCATGCTGTTCGCTGTATTGATGTAGATCCCACCCAGGTCGGGATTGTTCTTAAGCAGTTCGAGTGCGGATCGGTGTGCGTCCTCAGGAGATTCGTGCGACTCGATTGCGGGAAGGAGTCGGAGGTGCGGAGAGAGTATCGCCAGACTTGCCGCGAACCCTCTCAACTTCTCCGCGTGATCTTGAATTTTCAGGTCACCAGTGATCGCCACCACCGGGCGGTTTTCCCGGATGATCTGTCCCAGCAGTTCCGCAGCGATGCCGCCGCTCACCGCGGACTCGACCGCGATCGACGTCAGCCTGTGGGTCCGAGCCGCATCCGTGGCGACATAGACGATCGTCTTGTTCTCTTCTTCGGCGATTCGGGAAATCGAATTCAGCCGCGCCGGGTTTCCTGGCGCAAGGATGATTCCATCGAACTGCTGCCAGTTGTGTCGTTCCATCGTATCCAGGTCCCCCTCGCCTAAGCGGGGGTACGAATGGAACACGACCTCGACCGTTGCTCCCGTACTTCCGTGGGAAGCTGATCGAATGCCCGCCTTCAGTGGGTCGAAAAACGAAGCTATCTGCTCGGGAAGGAACACGCCAATGCGAACATGGCGATTCAGTTTCAGGTTCCGGGCCGCCAGGTTCGGAGTGTAGTTCAGCTTCCGCGCCATCTTGAGGACGCGATCGCGGGTCTTTGGGCTGACTCCGTTCCGGCCGTGGAGGGCGCGATCCACGGTTCCGATCGATATACCCAGTGCGTCCGCAAGCTGCTTGATGCCTGCTCGTAATTTTGTTTCTTCCGTCACTGCGTCGCCCTTCTATCGTGAGCCAAAGTCCCGCTGTGTACCTTACCGCCCGTAAAGCGCAGCGAACCGGTCGGCGCATTCCCCAACTTGAAGCCGGCACGATAGCAAGCAGTATACGGAAGCCGCAGACCCACCATAGAAGATGCTTGACTTTTTGCTCAAGCCCAACTAGATTCGGTAACGTTACCGTACTTGTCTTGAGAAGAAGGCATGAGCCACCCAACCGTGAAGGACATCGCGAAACTGGCTGGAGTCTCAACCGCCACTGTGTCCCGGGTCATCAACGCCAGCAGCACGGTTTCTCCCGGCACCAGGGCGGCCGTAATCACCGCGATCGACCAGCTACAGTACATTCCCAATCGCAGTGCTTCGGAATTAGCTCTGATCGCGGCCATCAAAAGGCGGCGAGGCCGCATGCACGTAGTAGTGAGCGCGGCATCCGGTCGACCTAAGAGGAGACGCCGCGACTCATCTCTTGTTAGCGCCCCGGATGCGAGCTACCTGCGAAATGGCAACCATCGACAAGCAGATCGAGGCTTTGCGGGAAACCTTCAAGCAAATCGAAGCGCAGTTAAAGCGAATTGAATATGCGCTTGCGCAACCAGGAAACCTGACCGCCAGACGCTGAGTAAATGCGGCCCTGTACCAGGCTTCCGACCCTGGCCCGCTTGCCGTGAAAGTAGGGTTGCCACCCAGGTAAATAGCGTTTGACAGGATCTTAACCTCTAAAATAGCATGTCGTGTACGATACCGTATCCTTGATCGATCGCTTCGCCATGCTTTGTGGCTAGAGGAATATCGCCATGCAATCTTCGGTTCGCTCAGATCGCAACGGCACCCCGCACTTCCTCCATCTGCCATCCCCGCCCAGCGAGGAAAACGGGTCAGTCAAGGCTTGGTCCGAGCCTGTAAGCATTCCCACATACTTACCCGCGAGTCCCGATCGCAATCCCATGTTTCTCGAGAAGCGCGTGTATCAAGGCAGCAGCGGACGGGTCTATCCTCTGCCTTTCATTGATCGCATATCGACCGACGCGACTGAGAAGGCATGGCAGGCGATACACCTTGAAAACGAGTATCTTCGCCTGATGATTCTTCCGGAAATTGGCGGCCGCATACACGTTGGTTTCGACAAGCGAAACGGCTACGACTTTTTCTATCGGCAAAATGTCATCAAACCCGCTCTGGTTGGTCTCGCCGGTCCATGGATCTCCGGTGGAGTGGAGTTTAATTGGCCACAGCACCACCGTCCCGCCACGTTCATGCCCGTCGAAGTCGAGATCGAGCGTAAGCAGGATGGGTCGGTCATTGTGTGGTGCGGCGATCACGACCCCATGCTCAGAATGAAGGGCATGCACGGGGTATGCCTGCATCCGGGCAGCGCATGCCTCGAGTTGAAAGTGCGGCTCTACAATCGAACTCCCTATGTACAGACATTTCTCTGGTGGGCAAACATGGCTGTTCGCGTCCACGAGAAATATCAATCTTTTTTCCCTGAAGATGTCGGCTTCGTCGCCGACCATGCCAGGCGCGCGGTTACCAGCTTTCCCCTGAGTAACGGCCGTTACTATGGAATTGACTATGCGGAGAGAGCGAAGTCAGGCGTTCCCAGCGAAGACCAGCCGGCAATGTTCGTGCCCGATGGTTCCTACCCGGCCAACGATCTAAGCTGGTATGCCAACATTCCGGTGCCGACCAGCTACATGGTCACACGCAGCGAGATGGATTTTTTTGGCGGTTACGACCATGCCGCTCAAGCTGGAGTCGTCCACGTTGCCAATCACCATATCGCACCCGGGAAAAAGCAGTGGACTTGGGGAAATCATGAGTTCGGTTATGCCTGGGGCCGGAGCCTCACCGATGCCGATGGGCCCTACGTCGAGCTGATGGCTGGTGTCTATACCGATAACCAACCGGATTTCTCATTTCTGGCTCCCGGTGAAACCAAGAGCTTCAGCCAGTATTGGTATCCCATTCGCGAAATCGGTCCTCCACAGGCAGCCAACGTTGACGCGGCGCTCAGTATGCGTTTTCGAGGGCGGCGAAGTGTACGTCGGCGTTTGTGTAACCAGGCCTATTCCCGGGGCGCACATTCGGCTGCAATCCCCAACTGGCCTTTGCGCCGAGTGGAGGGAAGACCTCTCCGTCGATCATCCTTGGCATGCAACCCACTCCGTCGATCCGAGCTCCTTTGAGAAGTTCTCAGTGTCTGTCGAAGCGGAAGGGCGAGTTGTGATTCAGTACAGCCGGTCTGGTAGTGTCCCTGCAGAGATGCAGGAAGCCGCCACAGAACCTCCACCCCCGGAGGAGATTGCGACCAACGAGGAGCTTTATCTCACCGGTCTCCATCTGGAGCAGTACCGGCACGCCACCAGAAATCCTGAGATCTATTGGCGGGAGGCACTGCGACGGGACCGCCACGATAGCAGGAGCAACAACGCCCTTGGACGTTGGTTGCTGCAACGGGGCGAGTTCAGCGGTGCGGAGGAGCATTTGCTCTTGGCCGTAGCCCGGCTGACAGAACTCAATCCCAATCCTTATGACGGGGAGCCTTACTACAACCTCGGCCTTGTCTTGCGGTTTCAGGGTAGAGAGCGCGAGGCCTATGCTGCCTTCTACAAGGCTACCTGGAATGCGGCGTGGCGTGGGCCTGCCTATCACGCGCTCGCTGAGCTGGCTGCCTGCCGCATGGATTGGCCGGCAGCGCTGGACCACCTGCAGCGCTCTCTGCGCACAGAAACCGAAAATCTGAACGCACGGAACCTGAAAGTAATGGTCCTGCGCAAGCTGGGAAGAATCGCGGAGGCGGATGCGCTCTTGCGAGAGACGCGCGCACTCGATCGCCTGGATGCATGGTCTCGCTATTTGGAGAGTGGCGCCTCTCCCGCCGACGGACAGCAGATCCTCGATCTGAGTTTCGACCTGGCGCGCTGTGGATTCAATACGGACGCGTTAGAGATTCTATGCAGCGCCGATCTTGCGGCTAAAGATGGATCCGTACCGATCATCCTTTATCTCAAGGCACACCTTTACACAGAACTAGGCGATCTGAGCCGAAGCGCCGAGACTTTACCGCCAGGCGGCAGAGGCGGATCCAGCGTATTGCTTTCCCAGCAGATTAGAAGAGATGCTCGTTCTCGAGCGTGCCATCTCTGCAAATCCTGAAGACTCGCATGCTCCGTATTTCCTGGGCAACATGCTCTACGACCGGCGACGGCACCAGGACGCAATCTCGCAGTGGGAGGCATCCGTACAGCGGGAGCCGGAGTTTGCCACCGTGTGGAGAAACCTTGGCATCGCTTACTTCAACGTTCATGGCGACCAAGCCAGGGCGCTGGATGCGTTCGACCGCGCCCATTCTGTGGATGCAAACGATGCGCGCATTCTCTACGAGCGCGATCAACTTTGGAAAAGAGTGGGCAAGTCTCCGGAGGAGCGGCTTGAAACCCTGAAGAAGCACCGCGCCCTTACGTTCCTGCGCGATGACCTCACGCTGGAGTTTGCCACCCTCCTGAACCAAACAGGAAGACCGCAGGAGGCGCTCCGCCTGCTCACTTCGCGAATATTCCAGCCGTGGGAAGGAGGGGAGGGTCTGGTGCTGGCGCAGTTTGTGCGCTCCAATCTGCTCCTGGGCCGGCAAGCTCTCTTGCAGAACGATCCCATCCGGGCGCGGCGCTTCTTCGAGGCGGTGTTCTCGCCGCCGCAGAACCTTGGGGAAGCCAAGCATCTGCTCGCCAACTGGAGTGACGTTTTCTTCTGGATCGGTGTCTCCTATGCGGACGAGGACCGATCGGCAGACGCCGTCCATGCATGGCAGCTCGCTGCACGGCAAAGTGGCGATTTCCAGCAAATGAGCGTGCGTTCCATTTCAGACATGACCTTTTGGACCGGCATGGCCTATGCACGCCTCGGGCATCCGAAGAAGGCCCGGGAAATCTTTCAGCGGATTTATGATTACTCCCTGCGGCTACAACAGCAGATCCCCAGGATCGACTACTTTGCCACGTCGCTCCCCGCCATGCTGTTGTTTGAGAATGATCTCGCTAAGCAGAATCAGATCGAAGCAAAGTTTTTGCGTGCGCAAGCGCTCCTGGGCCTCGATCGGGAGAAGGAAGCAAAGGACTTGCTCTGCGAAGTACTGCAGCTGGACAGAAACCATGCCGGCGCCGCCGATTTGGTCGAGCCGCTCCAGGGTAAGCTGACTCAGCCTTCCGGTACACGCTGACTGATCGCAAGAGAGGAGTCTAAGAGAATGGGACGAGTGTTTATGTTCGCCAAAGCGTACGTGGGCTGAAGATGAAATGTTTCGATTGGCTTTACTAGATCTGCCGGTGATTTGCCGGGTCGATATGGCAAGAGCTATGGTGGGCTTCGCCCGTCTTTTTCTGCCCTAGGTACGCGTTAGCGAGGGGCATCCGTCCCGTTTCTATTGAGTTCTGCTGTCAGGTAGTGTGCTGCGGGCTGACGAGGCTTGGCAAACGGCAGCGCCCGCTGCGGAAAAGCCCGTCGGCCGCAGAATCTCCACCGTCATCCTCTTTGCCCGATCCGTCCTGAACTGGATGGTTACGGAATGTTGATCACCGGGAGCGAGGTCGGGAAGCATAGTCAGCCCGCCTTCCATCGCCAGATCGTCGTACCCGTAAACGATCCACCGGATGCTGTAGCCGCGCAGCGGATAAGCAGGGTACGGCGTGGCGGGTCTTCAAGAATAATGCGCAGCTATTTCCCGAACGGTTGAGCGTCACCTTCTCAATTGGGCTCGATTGCAGGCGCAACGCATCGAAGGAAGGTTTGCGATTGCTGTAGAGATCGACCACCCCGTGGACTCGCTGCTTGAATGCGCCCATCCCCTTGTCTCCAATCAGAGTCCGGTAGTCGTTGTAGTCAAAGTAAATCGCGCCGGCGATCTCTGGGAAGTCGCGAAAGGCCTCCGTGTGCGAGTTGACGATGCCAACGCGGGCAGCGTCGCCGGTCGATGTCTCCTGCTTGCACTCGCACCAGCCGTACTCCGAGACCACGATCGGTTTGCCCGGGAAAGCCTTACGAATGCGATCGATATATCCCCGCACTTCCGCCACGCCGCCAGGGCTCCAGCTGCCGTAGTATTCGTTGCACGAGATAAAGTCGAAATCGCCGGCCATATCCGCTCCCGGATCGGTTGCCAGAGAATTCGAAGCATAGGTTTGCAGGCGATTGGGATCGAGCCGGCGAGCTTCCGCGCTCACTGCGTGCGCAAATTGCCGGGTCAGGGGATTCTTGCCGTTGACCTCATTGCATAAACCCCAGCTCACAATGCTCGGATGATTCCTGTCACGCGTGATCATCTCGCGCATCTGCTCGATGCCGTTCTCTTCCAGCTTTTGCTGTACGCCATTCTCGGTGTTCTCGAAGGTCTTTGGGCCCCAAGCAGGCACTTCCTCCTGCATAAGGATGCCGTGCCGGTCACAGTAGTCGAGCACCCGCCGGTCCTGCGCCCAGTGCACCCGGGTAAAGACGCAGTTAAGTTCCTTCATGTCGCGGTGGTTGGCGTCGATCCATACGGTCGGTTCGGCCATGCCATAGTCAGGATGGCTGCCCGCCATACGCTCCAGGCCAATCAGGAACACTCGCTCCCCATTGAGATAAAAGGCAGAGCCCCGCATTTCGAATTTGCGTATGCCGAAGCCATCCGCGTAGGTATGCTCCTGACCAGACGCTTCCAACGTTACCCTCGCCTGGTATAGGTTTGGTGCGTCAAAATGCCACAGCCGCGGCGAGTCGATCTGCAGTGGGCCAAGCTCCACGATGGTTGCGCTGCCGGCGCTCACCGGGGTCGCGATAGAGGGAATCGTCCGCAAGTCCCAATCTGCATTTTCTTCGTGAACGCTGGCCCGCAGTTGCGCCTGTTGCCCATCGCTGCGGGTATTGCGGACAACCGCACGGACCTTGACTTCAGCTTTCTTCTGATCGATGTCGGGGATCGCGTCAATCTCGATGCGCTCGATAAATACCTTCGGCGTCACCAGCAGATGGACGGGACGGATGATGCCGCCGTCGTTGGTCCAGTCGTAGGATTTCATCCGTGGAAGCATGGTTTCGGAGTACGTGTTGTCGACCCGTACCAGCAGCGTGTTGACTTGGGCAAAGCGCAGCGCCGGCTGCAGATCGCAGGTGAACGCGGTGTATGCCTTGCCAATGTGTTCGCCCACCGGCATGCCATTGAGAAATACGTGAGCGGTGTGGCTTATGGCCTCGAACTCCACCCGAATGAACCTGTCCTGCCATTCCGCCGGAGCATAGATCATGGTGCGATACCATGCCACACCAACGTAATCTTCTGAGCCCTCGACAATTTGCCAGGTATGCGGAACAACCACGGGTTGCCAGCCGTCGTCCTGAGTGTTCAGCTCCCGCGCTTCTCCTGAACCATGCGGGTCAAGACGAAACTGCCAGCCCTTTTCGAGGGTCTGATTCGCCAGTGGAGAAGGCGCGGCCGGGGCATCCTTTGCGGCGGCGGCGGTGAGCGGCATGATCGCCGCGGCGCCCGCGGTCGATAGCGCAGTAAGGAAGTCTCGGCGTGATGTCATGTACGTCCTTTCCGGGCTGCGAAACAACTCTGGTTTTTGAAGGGTACGGGGTTCACCCCGTACGTAAATCCTTGCAAACAGGTCCGGCTTAAGCCGCTGAGGGACTCATTTCATCCTGCTTTCTCCCGCGATCCATACCTCCGAATCGCCTGCTGAGAGCAATAAAAAGTGTGTACGTACACAATTTAAGTCCAAAAACACATGGCGTGGTGCTTGCTTCTCGCAACGGAATGCTTCAGCTTGTGCTTCGGATTCTACGGAGAATCTCAGCCAGACTCACATTGTCGTGAGACTCGGTTCCGGGCGCTAGCGAGGGGGCAATCGCGACCGCTTCACTATGCCCTTCATACCAGGCGATGTAGGAGGATTGGTTGGCGCCGGAGAGCCGTTGAAGATTGATCCAGGTATAGTACGCGCCCATATCTGCATCGGCCAGCGATCCTGCAGGATCGAGTACCACTCGCTCCTGCATCCCGGAGAATTCCTCGTCCGCCGATTCCTCCGTTTGCCGGGGCGCAAACTTTGTCAACATCGTAAGCGGCCGCGCCCGGCGAAGCGCCTCGCGCGCCGCCCATTGCACAAAGGTTGTGCTGTAGATCTGCGTTCCCGAACCTTCTGTGAGTACACTGATGGCAAAGCGGCTCATGACAGGATCGTCTGTAAGACGCTTCATCCCCACTTCCGACGGAGCCGTTTCCGCAAGCCGGGTACGCAGGGCTTCAGGGCCTGCCTGGGTTGCAGAGACCTGCTGCATTTTGTGGATCAGTGCCGTGCGGACCGGTTTTAAAGACCCATAGGCCACAGATGCAATTTGGTGATTCGGCAGCGTTGGCGGCTCCGCGCCGTCAATGCACCAGTGGGCGTAAAGGGAGGGATGCGCCTGGGTGCGTGCCGCCACGGTCGCCAGCAGCAGGTCATAACTACTCCCGGGGTCAACGTGATCGAAGTAGACGCCGAGAGGACGCAGTTTACGAAACAGCGGATAGTCTGTCTGGCTGATCTCTCGTGCGATCACTGCGATGCCAAGCCGCGGTGCGGGCGCAGCTGCTTCCGGCACAGCGGCGTTAAAAGTTTTTATGTAATTCTCGGCGGCGTTGCTGAAGTCGTCGATCTGGTGAGTCGCCCACAGGTAGGCGGATAGCTTCTCCGAGAAGCGGGAGGGCGCACCTACCCAATCCATTGCTTCCAGGGCTGGCGACAGTTTCACCTTTGCAAATGAGCTCATGGCGCTCGACAGCTGGTCTGCTGTCAGACCTCCCAAATAACGAAACTGCCGGTCAATTTCGTCGCGCTCCGCGGGAAACTTCCAGTCATAGACGATTACTTCGCGCAACAGCAGCGGCAGAAATGCAAGTGGGAGCTGCTGTAGCAGCCCAATATTGCTGGTTGCGACCTTCTTCGCCTCGGGCGGGTAGGCTTGGAACTGTTGTTCACGAAGCTGTTGGGCGACCATGGCTACAACACCTCCGGCAGGACTTTGCCTTGCGATAATTCCGGCGAAAAGCCGAAGAGCGATCCAAGCGTGGGAACCAGGTCGATGGATTCTACGGGACGATCGACGAGCACATTTTCTCGGACGCCGGCGCCCCGCACCATCATCCACGTGGTCCTTGAAAACGCGTCGCCGGTGCGGTGATGTTGAAAGCCATTGCCGCCGGCGGCGAAATCCGAGTCGCGCCCGAAGTCCGGCAGAATGAACATCGTCGTTTTACCGGCATATTCTGGTTCACTTTGAATCATCTGCCAGATCTCGGCGCACAGCCGATCCGAGCGTTTGATCGCATCGACGTAGAGCGAGTAAGTGCCTGCATGCGCGACGTCAATATCGTGAAGCGTGATCCACAGCAGGCTCGGCGCCAGCTGACGCATCAGCTGCCGGGCCACATAGACCGAGAGCTCATCCGGACTACGGAGACTGCGCGCGTGGGCAGCAAAATCCGCCACTGAGACTTTTAACATCTGGGCCATCTGGTGCAATTGCTCGTCGCTGACGCCCAACGCCGGGGCATAGACCGGGCTCTCGTAGTTGTCGCGTAACAGATGGTCGTAGCCGGAGGAATTATTTGCCGGTATAGCTGCCGCCAGCAAGCGCTTGGGTAGAATCACGCCCGCGCCCAGCCCAGCTCCATGCGAGGGGTGGCTGCTCTCGCCGATAAGGCTGAACCCATTGCTGGGAGCGACCACCCATGCATCCGATGCTGGCCGATTCAGTGCCTTCCGAAAGTATTCGAAGACCGTCGGATTGTCCGGCGCGACCGCGGCAAAGTTATTGAACGTTTCGTACGCACCTGTCACCAGGCTCGAAGTCGCAACATAGTGACCCAGGATCCCTCGATTGACTACCTGGGTGAAGAAGGTTCCCTGGGGGATGAAGTCCCCCAGAAGGTGGGGAATATTTTCCTGACCCTCGGGCATAAAGGTCTCTTCATCTCGCGTCCCTCCTCCAAACGTAACCACCACTGCCTTCTGACCTTTGCGCATCGCCATGGCACGCAGTGGAGAGAACGCCGACAGCATGGCCGCAGCGGTTGCTCCCGTGGCTGTGCGCAGAAATTCGCGCCGGCTCCACGAGATCGCGCGCTCCATGCCTTGGGAAGATCGGACGCGCAAGGGCTCAGAAAACTTCTCACGTCCGCGATCGTTCCGTGTGCCAAAGGGGTCCATTTGCCTGCTATCTTCCAGCCCGGAGATTAGTGTCCTGTCTCCACGGTTTGCTTTGCCTGGGCGTCTCCTGAGTCATGGTCTACCTCTTCCGCTTCTGCGTCCTCCTGTTTTATCTGTTTGAGGATCGCGAGCTGTTCGTCGGCCAGCTGTTTCTGGTGGGTCCGGGTGTACATAAGCACCAGGCGATAATGCGCACGATTGAAATCCGGGCGAAGCTTAACCGTCTGATTGAACTCCGGGATAGCATCCTGGTATTTCTGTTGGTCCTGATACAGGATGCCAAGCTGATAATGAGCTTCATAGAAATTCGGGTCTGCCACGATCGCTCGTTTGAGCAGGGCCTCTATCGTGCCCAGATCGGCGGCAGGTTCTCCTTCGGAACGCTGCCACAGGCTCATGGCATAGTAGTAGATGGCTGGTCCGTTGTTGGGGTAGAGCTGCACAAACTTTTCCAGGCGCTTGCGTATGTCGGGTATGAGCGCTGGTGAGACCGTGCTCACTTTGCCCAGGAACTGAAAGGGCTTCGGATCTGTCGGGTCGAGATCGACTGCTGCACAGAGGGTTTCGACGGCATCGTCGTACCTGTTTTCTGCATAGAGAGTCACCCCTAATCCAACCATCAGCTTCGCAGATCGAGGATACTTTTGTACTCCGTAGCGGAAGAAGGTGAAAGCGTTGCCAAGAAAGCCCTCGTAATTCTTATGTTGCAGCAGAAACGAGGCCAGGTCGAAGATGTTCTCCTCGCTTGGGTCCAATTGCGCGGCACGATAGTACTCCGTTGCAGCGCTCTTGTAATCGGCAGACCGCTCATTCACTTCCGCGAGCAGGTTATCCAGTTCTGCAGTCTCGTGTTGAGCGATCATCTGGTGAAGTTGCGCTGCGGCCTTCACCGTATCAGCAGAGTTCAGATAGGCCAGGGACAAATCGTAGCCGGTGTTGTAGTCCTGCGGATTGAGCCGCTGGGCTTTTTCCAGGTAGAGGATGCCGTCAGGCAGGCGATTCTGTTGAAGATAGAATTCACCCAGGCGTTGCTGCGCGTTGAAGTCGGTCGGCTTTTGTTTCGCCGTTTCGATCAGGGCCCGCTCCACTTGCTGCACACCAGGCTCACTGGCGGCAGCTCCCGGGCCGGATTGGAGACCGAGAGCTGCCATCGTGGTGAAGTGACTGACCAGAAACACTATTCCAACCACGCGCAACCGGCATGGAGCCTTTAGATACATCGGGATGAGTATAGCTCCTGGCGCCTACCAGTAGTACTTCAATGCGAATTGAATCTCACGTGGTGAGCTGCGCGTCGTAGTGGACTGGCCAAAATTCAGCGTATCCTGGTAATTTTGATTCGAGGGCAAGTTAAAGCTTGGCGTGTTGGTCAGGTTGAATGCCTCGGCCCGGAACTGCAAGCGTGTCGTCTCCGTTATCCCAAATTCCTTGAAGATGGAGAAATCAAGATCACGGAAACCGGGACCGTTGACCTGGGTGTTCGAGCCGCCCAGGGGAGCAAGATCGCTTGTGCCGATGGTGGTTGCCACCGGAGGATCCGTGAACGCCGCGGGGTTGTAATAGTGCGCCGGTCCGCCCGAACGATATTTGGTGACCCCAGGAATGACGTCGGCGAAGCAGGTCCCCGTAGTGGCAGTGGTTGTGATTTGGCAGGGAATAGCTTGGGGGGGACCACTATTGAGCGTCAGGATCCCATTGGCTATCCAACCTCCAAGCAGCAACTGGGCAGGTCCGTGAAGATCGCTCAGAAAGGCTTTGCCCGAGCCAATCGGTAGTTGATAGGTGCCGCTGGCCACGAACGAGTGATTAATGTTGAAGGACGCTAGAGCCCGGTCATAGGAGATCCCTGTGATTTGTGGAGCACGGAAGCCGCCGACACCGCCGTTACTCAATAAGTCTCCAGCATCGGTCAACGTCCGGGCCCAGGTATAGCCGGCCAGCATGTTGAAGCCATGGCTGAAACGGCGTTCATACTTGGTTTGCAGGGAGTTGTAACTGGTGGATCCCGCGGTATCGTCGTAAGACGCGCCGTTCGCAAAGTCAGGAAACGCAAGGTACGGAGTGATGGGCGTGCCCGGCGGCAGAATCTGCGATGGATTGTTGGTGCCGGAAAAGGCCTCGATATGGCGTCCAGTGGAACCAACGTAGCCCGCCTGGATTGAGTCCTGGGAAGTCAACGCGTATTGCAGCATCAAGTTGAATCCCTCCGTGTACGGTGTCTGGTAGTGGAGTTGCACTCCTCTAAATTGCAATCCATTGCCGCTTACGTTCGCCGGATTAAGGCTGATGCCACTCAATCCGTTTTCCAATGTGCCGTAGGTGCCATCGGGGAAGATGGTGGGAGTTACGCTGCCAACTCCTCCATTGGAAGAATCCTGAAACTGCAATACGTATTCAAAGGGGTAGTTGTAACCAAGGCTTGGGTCGCCGCCGCGGTTCTCAAAGGCTCCGTAGAAGATACCGAATCCCACCCGGGCAACCAGCTTCTGGGTCACCTGGTAGGAAACGCCCAGTCTTGGGCCAAAATTCAGCTTCTGCGATATGCCGAGGCCGGTACCGTATTGATTCGTGTACACCAATTGAATTCCGTCCTTCGCCAGGTCTTGCGTAAAGCTGGTGGAGAGCGGTGTCTTGGTCTTGTTCGCGGAAGTCATGATGAATTGCGCGGTTGAGCCTGGAATTCCAGGTACGAAGTTGGCCTGGGCGCCGTTGGTATCGCCAACCTGCCCGAAGTATTCCCAGCGCAAGCCGAGATTCAGTGTCAGGCGAGGCGTGGCTTTCCAATCATCCTGAAAATAGACTCCGTAGTAGTTACGATTGCTGTGCAGGTAACCATAGTTGGAGGCTTGTACCTGATCAGACCCTCCGGAGTTGTTGACGCCGTTGGGAACCGTCGCAGCTATAGGCGAGAGCACGAATTGGGCGGTGCCGGCGAGGGGGTCCGTCTGATTCGGAATCGACGCATACCTGCCATCGAAGTCGAAGGCGCCCTTGGATTCCGGAGGCGCAAGCCAGGGGAAGTACAGGTACTGGAACTCGATGCCGCCTTTGAATGTGTGCGACTTATAGACCTTGGTCAAGTTCTCGGTAAGTTGGGTGGTATCGCTGTAGCGATCCCCGGGCAGCCACTCAGAGCCGCCCAGATTGTGGACATCGTTAAAACTCATATAAGGGAGTCCGCCATTGCCGGCAAACTGGGGAATTCCACCAATACCAAACTGGGCGGGAATACCCAGGGTGTCTGCCGTCGACGGCACGCGCGTCGTGTGTTCCTGGCCGTACCCGAAACGCACTTCGTTGATCAGTGTCGGCGTGAAGACGTGTGTGTAGCTGACGGCTACTCCGTATACATCCCACTTCTGTGTGCCGTCACCATAGCCGCCGCCATCGGCGACTCCTTCAAACGGAGGGGGAAGGTGTTGCGTGTTGTTGATGTAGCTGTAGCGTCCGAACATCTGGTTCTTTTCATTGAAATGCTGGTCGACGCGGATGTCGAAGGTAGTTTGTCCGGTGGTATTGACGGTCGTCGTCTGGTAGTTGTTTTCCACCCCGGCTATGTTCTGTGCCGGAAACAGCTGGAGAAGCTTGATGGCGTTGGGGTCCAGACGGCTGGCAGGGAGTTGATTGTTAGGAAAAGCTTCTCTCACATAGCCATTGGTGGTGGCCATGATTCCAGTCACCGGGTCCACCTGACCTGCCGTGACCGCGCGCGTCGTTGCCGGATCAAAAATCTGTCCATTGCTGAAGGAGCGCCCCAGGGCGTCCGTGCGTTGAAAGTTTCCAGTGGCGTTCAACAGATCGGCAAAGTTGGTGTAGCCGCTGCTTGCCTGCGGCGTCGTAGGTACCCAGATACCGCTCTGCAGTACTCCTTGGTGGATCTGCGTGCCTTCATAGTCTGCGAACCAGAAGGTCTTGTCCCTGATGATTCGGCCGCCGGCAACTGCGCCGAACTGGTTTTGCCGCAGTTCCGGCTTGCGTTGGGTGGCAGGATCTGAAAAATAGGCGTTGGCATCGAGGGCATCATTGCGGAAAAACTCCCATGCCGTGCCATGAAAGCCGTTGGTGCCGGATTTGATCGTGGCATTCACGATCGCGCCGCCGGCGCGCCCAAATTCCGCGCTAAAGTTGTTGGTCTGGATATTGAATTCCTGGATAGCGTCGACCGGAGGCTTCACCACGTCGGCTTCACCGCTTAGAAAATCGACATCGTTGCTGTTGTTGTCGATGCCGTCCAGAAGATAGTCGTTCTGCGCAGGGCGGGTACCGTTGGCGGCAAACTGGTTGCCCGCCCGGGCCCCTTGCTGGGGCTGCGTGACCCCGGGGGTAAGGGTGGCCAGCATGGTCCAGTCGCGGCCGTTGAGGGGCATGTTCTCCACGGTGGTTGCGCCGATCACCTGGCCCACGACGGCGTTTTGCGTCTGCAGTAGGGCAGCCTGGGCGGTTACCTGCACGGTTTGGCTTGTCGATCCGGCTCGCAACTCAAAATCGACCACAGCCTGCTGTTGGATATTCAGCTCGAATGCGGCATTCTCTGCCTTGTTAAAGCCGGGGTGTTCGACGCTGATTCGATAGCTGCCGATCTTGAGCGGCGTCACGATATAGGTGCCGTCCGCTCGCGTCGTGGTGGAGACTTGCTCGGACGTCCCCTGATTGGTAATGGTCACGCGCGCGTCGGGAATGACCGCACCCGTTTGATCCTTTACCGTGCCCAGAATTGTGCCGGTATCCACTTGAGCGATTCCCGAGGACGCGCCGAACATCAGCGCACAGGTTGTCAGGAGTATCCCCACCCAGCTCTTATTTCGTAACTTGCTCATGGTGCCTCCATCCCCCCGTAGGGAGAAAATAGAACCTCGAAGCCAGCGCTTCAGTCTTATGTCCCGCTTGACCGTGTACGTTACAGCAATTGGAAATGAACCAGGATTCAAAAGAAACGCAACTATAAGAATAGATTGCAGGAACTGTCAAGGACTTATTTTCGTGAAGGTCACCGGGACACGCAAGTTGCCGGATTGCAAGAGTTTCTTGCCAGAAGGGAAGCGGGTTACACCGAAAAAGGGGTCAACCTCTAAGAGCAGGGTCGCAGCGTTCCCCCACCCCTCATGCGAGACCGTCGTTTCTTTCCCACAGCAAGCCGGAATAGTTTGCGTGGACCTTGACAATCGACATTTGCGGGCAATACCGTTAACGAACACGAGCGATCGCTTTGGGGGCATTGTTTGCGGCCGCGGCGGAAGGATGGGCGCCGGAGTTACTCTTGACGCGAAGCTTCGTCGAAAGTTTCGCGTCTTAGGTCAGATCGCAGGTAAGTGCTTTTTACATGCCGGCAGGGTTGCTGGACACGAGGTTGGTTCTCTCCTATGATGCCGGTTCCTATTGCCTCGTCTCCAAGCGCTTCCACTGCCACCAGGGCATTCAACCAAACCTATCTTTGGGGTATCTCGCTTGCCGCCGCGCTGGGTGGCTTGTTGTTTGGCTATGACTGGGTAGTGATCGGCGGCGCGAAGCCGTTCTATGAACCCTACTTCCAGATCCACAGTCCGGCCCGTCAGGGCTGGGCCATGAGTTGCGCCCTGGTGGGGTGCTTGTTGGGAAGCATTGCGTCCGGGTATCTGAGCGATCGCTTTGGCCGCAAGCGCATGCTCATCGTTGCCGGCTTTGCGTTTGCGCTTTCGTCTTTGGGCACGGGATTGGCTTACAGCTTTCTGCAGTTTGTGCTTTGGCGCATTGCCGGAGGCTTCGGTATCGGCCTGGCGTCGGCCCTCTCCCCGATGTACATTGCCGAGGTTGCTCCGGCAGCATTACGGGGCAAGTTAGTAGCGACCAATCAATTTGCCATCGTCATAGGCATTGTGATGGCCCAGGTGATCAACTGGCTGATCGGTCGACCGCTACCGCCCGGCGCAACGTGGATCCAGATACGCCAGTCGTGGGATGGCCAGCTTGGCTGGCGGTGGATGTTTGGAGTCACCGCGATCCCCGCAAGCCTCTTTGTGCTGGCGATGTTCGTCGTGCCCGAGAGTCCGCGATGGCTAGCGAAGAAGGGTCTGCGGGCCCGTTCCGAGGGCATTCTGGCCCGTATTGGCGGAGATGCCTACAGTGCTCGTGTCTTTGCAGAAGTCGAGGAGTCGCTCACCCACCGCGCATCCGAGTCGCCTTTGCGCGAGCTGCTCAATCGGCGCTACGCGCGGCCCCTGCTGTTGGGCATTGGCCTTGCGGTGCTGCAGCAGTGGTGCGGCATCAATGTCATCTTCAATTACGCCCAGGAGATCTTCACCGCGGCTGGCTACAATCTTTCCAGCATGCTGTTCAATATCATGGTGACCGGTTTCGTGAATCTGATCTTCACTGTGCTTGCCGTCTTCACTGTTGACCGGCTGGGGCGGCGCGCGCTGATGCTGGCGGGCTCGGGCGGCCTGGCCATCCTCTATGTTTGCCTCGGATCCGCTTACTATTTTCATCTGCGCGGATTCGCCGTCCTCCTCCTGGTTGCGGCGGCAATCGCCTGCTATGCCATGACGCTGGCCCCCGTCACCTGGGTGCTCCTTTCCGAGATCTTTCCCAATCGGATTCGTTCCGCGGGAATGTCGGTCGCCACCACTTCTTTGTGGAGCGCCTGCTTTGTTTTGACATACACATTTCCCGTGCTCAATCAACGCCTGGGCGCGGCCAGGATCTTCTGGCTCTACACCGTCATCTGCCTGGCTGGCTTTGCCATGGTATTTAAGTGGGTGCCGGAGACCAAGGGACGCACTCTCGAAGCCATTGAAGGCTTCTGGAAATAGGAGCGTTGGTCGCAGCTAGCTCGATCACCTGCGCAGGCCCTTCCAGAACTGCTCGCAGCATCGAGGCATCAGCGCCACGCTCTACGCGAATGATCGCCCGGCACAGCAGTTCTATGTGGATCGATCCACCTGGCTCGGCTTGCCCAGGTTGTGGTTGCGCATTTATCCCCGCCCGCGACTGGCTCTGCAGCGGCTGCCCCGCACCTTCGGCGGGTCACAATGACAGGCAGTAACTCCGAAGTCTTCTTGCTCCGGTCCAGCAAGCCGCCTGCGCGAAAGGCTCGACGCCACTGAAACACCTGATGAGAGTTCACGCCCTCAGCCTGCGCCACCCGCCAGCTGAAGTGTCCACTTAAAATAAGTGGACACTTCAAGTATCACTCCCGTCCTTTCTCTTTTCCAATCGACGGGGATCACTGGCCCTGCGTCGGCTCAACAACGGGGCGAACAACGGTGGACTCCGTGAGAGGGACGCCCCTCGACTAAAACAGCTTTGGACCCAGGGCTGCTCCAGCTTATTTTAAGAGAGGATAAGGCGCGAAGGGCCAATTCATCCCACTTGCTAGCCACAGGATGGTGAATGGGCCCACCCAAGCCATCCCGAGGCCAACAGGGGGAATCGGTATCCCGTCGCCGCATGATCCTCCCGTGGATGAGCCCGCGTTCGAAGTATGCTTCAGAGCAGCGGTCTCTCTCGCGGCCCCTTGTTCCCCGGTTCCGAAACCCACCAGCGCCCTGATTGAGAGAATAGGGAGTGACACTTGAAGTTTCGTGGACGGCATCGTCGCATTGGGACCCGTCATCTGCTACCTTTCTTCGAGCGCTCGCTGAAATCGACGATCCTGTCCCATTCGCAAAGCCCGATTGCCGCCATTTGCTCAGGAAGCCATTTTGCCGCTCAGAGGTTCTGGCCAGTATCGAGTGCAGGAACGCAGGACTTTAGCAAGGTTAGCCGCCATATCAGCGGCCAAGAATCGAAAAGACGCCGAAAATCGATTGCCGTTTCTAGCTCGTCCATGGTAGCTTCAAGACCCTTACCCTTGGAGCCTGCAAGATGAAAACACTGTTTTTCATAGTGTTTCTGGGTGGGAGTTCGCTCGCGCAGACGACACCTGCTGGAGGCTCTTGGGTGCGCTCTGAGCGGGTAGACAAGATCGACGATATGACCCACGTGACTTACAGCGTTCAAGCTGCTCCATCGAGCGGTCGCGAGGTGTCCAAGTTCAGTATCCTTTGTCCAGGCGGAGAGCTTGCAGGCGTCATGTATTCGCCCCATGTAAAGCTGGCGGTGGACCATGTCAATGGCAACCTCGTCTCCACCCACGTGGAATACCGCGTTGATAGCAATCCGCCGCGATCTGGGGAATGGGTAAGCCCTGACAAAGCGGACGACTTGTTCTGGCTACAGGCGCCATTGAACGAGATTTTGGCTGCTAAAACTCTGCTGATTCGCGTAAAGACCCAGGACGGCGGCCTGATCGACGACGAGTTCCCGGTTGCCGGCCTCAACCGCAAAATGTTCCGAGAGGATTGCAGGCCGCGCTGACGGCTCGTCCTCTCGACCCTCAGGTTCCAACGCCATCGCAAGCCATGCCGGCAGCGCGCCACCGGATTTTTTTAATCTTCTGTCTCGTCCTGTCGAAAAGAAATGCACCTCACCGAGTGAAAGTATCGCTACGCACGGGCCTCCAAACAGCCAAGGTTGCGTATATACGGCGGCTGCACCAGGTGTGGATTCTTACTTCCACGGTAGTGCGGCTTTTGGGCCGTGTCCAGAGACTGAGCGGGAAAAATAATTTTGGTAACCATGGCGGCGCTCTTTTACTTACTATCGCGCAAGGAAGTGATTGCCGATGCGGACGGTTTATTCTCACTCAATCGTCGTGGACGGGAGCGTGGGCATCGTTTGGGGCACGCGGCATTGATGAATACTTGACGATCTGGCGGTGAAGGGGCGGTGTCCAGGCTAAATATAACGGGTGCAATGGTTTTAAGGGGCGTTGGGCTTGACATGGAAGAGCCGATGCTCCTTAATAGGTACATGTCGACGGCTTCTTGCCAGTTCTGCACGATCGCGAAGGGCGCCATGCCCTGCCGTGCTGTTGTTGTCGTTGTTGTTGATTCCTTCTTTCCATCTCAAAACTAAATAGGCGAGAGTGCCTGGGGAATAATCCAAGGTGGGACGCGCGGCATTGTTTACCCGCCATGTTCCCAACTGCCTCCGGTTATCTGATCGGCGCCACCTATCGTTTTGGGCTTTCCTTTGTCGCGCAAACAAACAAACTGACTTTTCTGCCGGGGAGGCATTGCATCCATGCGTAATATCAAGAAAATCAAGAGCATTTCAGCCGTATTGCGGGCAGGCTGTGGTGATTCCTGTCCTGGGACTTGTTTACTTTGCGGCGCTCCATGCCCAGGTGACCTCCGGGTCTATTGTTGGAGTCGTCTATGACCAGAGCGGCGCCGCAATTCCCAATAGCAAAGTAACAGCGACAGATGCTGCGACCGGGGCCACTCGCGAAGTGCAGACCAACACTTCCGGGTACTACACCATCCTTCGCTTCCTCCCGATCCTTATAAGGTGACGGCATCCGCGGCAGGATTCGCGGTGACCAATGCACAGATCGTCGTGGCCCTGGGGCAGGCGGCGAACTTTGATTTTCATCTGAACCCGGGCAGCACCAGCCAGAATATTGAGGTCAACGCAGGGAATAGTCAGCTGGAATTGGAAACCACTGACCACCAGGTCGGAACTCCTCGTTCCCAGTCACAATATTGAGAATCTTCCGGCGAACGGGAGGAACGTCTTCCAAACGCTGCAGGCAGCCACCAATGTGGCTCCGTTCCAGAACGCTGCCGGGCCCGTATCGAACTTCAAGACCACCAGCAATAGTTTGACGATCGGCGGATCTGCGTCGGGCACAACCAGCTACCTTCAGGACGGCGTAACCAACTTTGCCGTGCTCACGAAGACGGCTAACTTTCAGCCCCCGATCGAAGCGACGCAGGAGGTCTCGATCATCCAGAACGGAGCATCGGCGCGGTATGACGAGCCGAGCGTGATCAATGTGGTCACCAAGGGCGGCACCAACAGCTTCCACGGCAGGGTCTACGACTACTTTCAAAACGATGCCCTGAACACCGTGGGGTATTTCAACGTGCCTAAGCCGCCGCTGCGGTATAACCAATTCGGCGCCAATATCGGCGGGCCGATTCTCCGGAACAAGCTTTTCTTCTTTTTTGACTATTCTGGATTGAGAGAGTCGCAAGGCACAACGCTTTTCGCCAACGTTCCCACGGCGGCGGAACGGCAAGGCAATTTTCAGGCGGACAGCTTTACCATCTACGACCCAACAACCTATAACAAGCAGACCGGGACGATCTCGCCATTCCCGAACAATACGATCCCTGCGGGCGAAATAAGCACCTTTGCACAGAAGTTTCTGGACTACTATCCGCTGCCCACAGGCAGCGTGATTGCTGGGGACAACTACCAGAAGAGCGTCAAAGACACGACCAACTACGACTCTTACCTGGGACGGGTAGACTACGATCTGCGCCCGCAAGACATGCTCTACGGCGCCTACGAAAGTACGAATCCGAGCATTCTTCAGCCTACCTTCAGCGCAACGTCCATCTTCAATTACATCAATGTGCAGTCGGCCAAGAATGCTTACGTGCAGGAGACGCATAGCTTTAACCCAAGCACGCTGAACGTGGCCCGCTTTGGATACAATGACAGCGATATTTTCTATTCAACCACCGGCACAGGGACTGCAGACTTCGTTACCCAGTTCGGGATACAGAATCTCGACCCGGCCCAAGCCCAGTACGCGCCCCCGGCGGTAACGCTGACGACCCATACGGGGTTGGGCAGCCCTAACAGCCCGCAAGGCACGGTGCAGAGACTTTATGAATTTGCGGATGAGGCGAACCTGATTCGTGGCAAGCACAACATCTACTTTGGCGGGGAGCTCGACAAGCTGGAGATGAATCCTAACTGGACTATTTGGAATAGCGGCCAGTTTACGTTCAACGGGCAGAATACCTCGAACCACAATGCGAAGAAGCTGGTGGGAGGTAGCGACCTTGCGGACCTGTTGCTTGGTTTTCCCGTCCTCGGCTGAGGGAGGCACGGGAGTAACGATTGCGAATTTCCGGGAGTGGAATGTGTCTAGCCCTATATCCAGGATGATTTGGAGAATCAACAACCGGCTCACGTTGAATGGGGGCATCCGCTATGACTACTTTCGGTCGCCGTCCGATGCCAACGGCCACTCTAACGTTTATGATCTGCCGACGAATACCAACCACCCGGGCACGTTTCATCAGCAATATCTCAATTTTGCTCCACGTGTCGGCTTTGCCTATCTGCTGAACAACAACGCCACCGTGCGCGGTGGATACGGCATTTACTATTCTCCGTTCCAATACAACCAGCTGCAGTTTTTGATGATCAACGAGCCGAACTTTTTTCTGCAGTTGAATACCTATGCGCTGGGCACCCTGGTGCCGGTGACGAATACATTCGTGTCCAATCCGACCCTGAGCGCTGAAGCTCCGTTCACCATTCAACTGCATATGAAAACGCCTTACGTGCAGCAGTGGAACCTATCGGTGCAGCAGAGCCTGGGACCGCATTGGCTGGCGACGATTTCCTACCTGGGCAATAAGTCGGACCATTTGCAGATCCGGCAGAATCCCAACCAGGCTTCGCTGCCTGCGGACCCCAGTAATCCGGGCTCGATCCAGAGCCGGCGGCCGTATTCCTATGTTGGAGATGTGTACCAGATCGCAAGCGCTATCGGGTATGGAAACTACAATGCCCTCGAAGGAGAGCTAGAGCGCCGGTTTACCAACGGCCTCTCGATGCATGCGAACTACGTGTGGTCGAAGTCGATGGATGCGTTGAATAATGGCGCATCCAATCCGCAGTATGGGCCAGATGTGCAGGCAGAGTATGGGCAGTCTGACTTCAATCCTGGGCAGGTGTTCAAACTCAGTGGGGTGTATGAGCTTCCTTTCGGACAAGGGAAACAGTTTCTCGGCTCGCGAACTGGCTTACCAATGCGCTGGTTGGCGGATGGCAGGGAAGCGGTATCCTTACAGTGCAGAGCGGCCTTCCGTTCAATGTCACCGCTACCGATCTTTCCGATACGGGTGGAGACCATGCGCAAGCGCGGGAAACCAGGTCTTTCAACGGGAATCGGCCGCCCAACCAATAGATTGCTGAGTGGTTCAATACCAGTTGCTATGTGCAGACGGGTGTGGGCCAGTTTGGCAACAAACGGAGGACAACATCATCGGTCCGCGCACCAGAATCTTTTGACTTGTCGGTCTTCAAGGCTGTTTCCATTCGAGAAGGAAAGTCGGTGCAGTTCCGTTCGGATTTTTTTGATTCGCTGAATCATCCCGTTGCTGGGGGTTCCGTCGGCGTCGGTATCGGCTTCGACGTACGGCCGAATCACGTCCATGAAGGGAGGAGAATCGTTTAGCTTTCTCTCAAATTCATTTACTAAAAGGGATTAAAACATGCTCAACAATGGTTGGAAGAGAATTGCCCGCTGGATTGCGGCGGGATTGCCCTGGTTCGCTTGTTTGGGGCCTGGTTTGCTGAACGCACAAAATGCAAAGCCGAACGTTCTTGTGCTGGTGCTCGATCAGCTTCGGGCAGACGAGCTGCATTGCTATGGGAACCCGCGTCTGACCAGCCCGAACATCGATAAACTGGCCAGCCGAGGGGTGGTGTTGTCGCACTACTACACGGTTGCACCGTGGACTTCGCCCTCCTTCGGAACGCTGCATACCTCACTGTTCCCTTCGAAGCATGGCGTCACCTTGTTCTGGACGCCGGGGATGCCACTGTTAAATAAGGATGTGCCGACGATGGCAGAGAGCTTCAAGAATGGGGGATACCGTACGGCGGCATTCGTTGACAATTCGTTGGGTGGCAAGCCGCTGATGGGGAATGGCTTCGATGATTTTGTGGATGGCAGCGCGACGGCTCCGGATATTACGGAGCGGGTAGCCCGGCCAAACATCGGGGCGCCTTACACCACGGCCGGCGTGCTGGCGTGGCTGGATAGCCATCACGATTCCGGGCAGCCGTTCTTCCTCTATGTGCACCTGCTGGAACCGCACTCCCCGTACAATCCTCCGCCCGAAGATGACCTGTTCAAATCAGACGCTTATCCCTACCTTACCAACGACGGTTACGATTTGGTCCGCGGCGGGTTGCTGCGCCTGGCAGTGAACGGCGATGAGAAGGCGGTAGAGAGGCTGTACCAACTCTACGACGGAAAGATTCACTATGTGGACCGGTATGCGGGCGAGATTCTCGATCGTCTGAAGTCTCTGGGGTTGGAAGACAATACGTACGTGTTGCTGACGTCGGATCATGGGGAGATGCTGTACTCCCATCCGGATGACTTTCTTACCTTCGACCACCGGTCGCTCTATGATCCGGTGATGCATATTCCGTTGATTGTGGCGGGGCCTGGGATTCCCAAGGGACAGGTCAATCCTGCGCTGGCTTCGAATGTGGATACTGCGCCCACGTTGCTTGACCTGGCCGGCGCTCCGTCGCTCGACGATGCGCAAGGTCATAGCCTGGCGCCGTTGGTTGAGGGAAAGGTGAAGTCGGTGAATGAATATATTTTTGGCGAAGAGGACGTGGAGATCCCGGAGAGGTGGTCCGCAGCCTCGATTACAAGCTGATTCGCAATCTGTGGACGGAGAGGAGCAGTTATTTGCTCTGCAGAGCGATCCTGGAGAATTGCATGATGTGGCGAAGGCGAACCCGGAGGTGGTGAAACGACTCGGCGCGCAACTGGATGCGTGGATGAAGGTAAATGAGCCGTCGCATGAGGTGCAGCTACGGCGCTGGAAGATCTATACCGAGCCGCTGAAGGTGGTGACGGTGGACGATATCGGCATTGGCGCAGCGTTCTTGATCAGCCACCGCCGGCAGTGGCACTCCGATGAGAGCCCGGCGAGCGGGAACTACGCGGGAGCGCAGTTTCTGGACCGAAGGCGGGGATGGGTCGAGGACCGCCTGTGGCGAGGCGACAGCCCGTTGGTGGGGAAGTATAAGGTCTCTGTGTATACCGGCGCTCCTAAGGTCGGTGCGTTGGCTACCAACGCGCGTTACAAGATCGTGGCGGAGCACGAGACGCAGACGGTGATGGTGAACCAGCAGCAAGGAGCGGGGCAGTGGCATCTGCTGGGCACGTTCGACAATCCGCGCTTTGTGGAGCTGAGCAATGCGGCCAACGGTATTGTGGTGGCAGACGCGGTTCGCTTCGAGCGGATTGAGTAACGTGCCGAGGGCAGACGAAACGTAACCTACGCCCTAGAAGGGCCGTATTGCCATACAGTGGACCGATTCAAACTCACTGCGGCGTTGAGTACGAGTTAGAAATTTTGGCTTTCCCCAAAATGGACTACTTGAGGCGGGGGAAGCGCTACTTGGAAGAGTGAGACGTCCCAAGTATATGCAAAGTAATAGCTTATAGCTCATGGTAAATCCGCGTAATGACAACAGCGTTACGTTTTGCTATGCTTAGTTATCTGGATTGACGGCTCCGTTACTTCCAGTGGATCAGGAGGAAAACAAAATGGCCACAGCAGCTGTAAATAACGCGCCCGGCACGCATCCAGAAAGGCAAAGGATACCCGTGAACCGCTCAATATGCGGGTGCTGCCAGAGACGCGCTCACTGATCGATCTGTGCTGCAGAGTTGATGGGGAAGAACCGCACTGATTTTGTTGTCGACGCGGCCCGGCAGGCGGCACAAAACGCTTTGCTGGACCGGGCAGCGATTCTGATCAACGATAAGGCCTATGCCGCCTTCGTGGCCCTGCTCGATGCGCCTCCGCAGCCGAACGACCGCCTGCGCAAGAGCCTACAAACTCCGGCGCCCTGGGATAAGTAAGTGCCTCTATCGGGCCCGGCCCTCGTTGGCCGAACAACACGAACTGTACAAATTCGATTCCGGCGAGGCCTCGTTAGACGAGTGGTTGAAAAAGCGCGCTCGGGCTAATCAGGTCAGCGGGGCCAGCCGCGTTTTTGTGACATGCGATGGTAACCGGGTTGCTGGCTATTACTCGCTTTCTTCATCCAGCGTTGTTAATGAAATCGTACCGGGCCGCTTCCGGCGCAACATGCCTGACCCTATTCCGGTCGTGCTTCTCGGCCGCCTGGCGGTTGACAAGGAATGGCAAGGGAAAGGAATTGGCCGATCGTTATTCCGGGACGCTAGCCATGCGCATCACTCACGCGGCGGAGGCTATCGGCGTGCGTGGCATTGTGGTTCACCCGATTTCTGATGAGGCACGCAAGTTCTGGAAAGCTCTCGGCTTTTCTGAATGCCCGCACGAACCCATGACGCTCGTGGTCACATTGCAGGATGTCCGCGCCCTGATCGGTGGCTGGAGACGCTTCCTGCTTCGTCTTTTCCGAAGAAGTGCACCGTCATCTGCTGGGGAAGGATGCATCGGAGTGGGGGCGAAGGCCGCCGGAAACGACGCCAGAACCACAGCACCAATGCGAGCACGACGACAAGCCTGAAAAGCAAAACGATGGTGTCGGTCTGGTCCATGCTTATGCAGGGAGTTAATTAGGCGGAGAGAGTGGGATTCCAACCCATACCATCCGTATCAAGCACTTAGAGTGCTAAACCCTCCATTTTCAATCCTGGTTTATGATCATCGTCGATAGGACTGTTACCGGCACCCGTCCTGGCAACAAAAGCTATGACACTAAGACACCCATTCGAGCGATTGTTGGCTCAGAAAAAGGCCAGGAAGAGAGCCCATTTCTTATATTGAATGCAACACATTTCTTGTCTCCTATACTGCCGCTTCCAGAAGATTAAGCATCTTCCGAGGGCAAACAACGGCACCTTGGAATGAGTGCACAAATTGCACTTTGAAACCTTAATCGGGCAGGCCGACGAGACAGCTGACCTCTTGCCTAAAAGATATTTCCCATAACAATAGCCAACTGTTATATTCACAAGTATATAATGGTGAACTCGTCCCTGGGGGACGAAAGAGCAGCACATCCCAGACCCTGGAAAGGGTTAACTGTTACAAATAGTCTTATTAATACACGGCTCCTAGATTCACAGCTTTGTCTAATATCGGCTTGGGCAGGGGAATGGTTTCCATGGTCACTATCGAGGCATTTTCAGAACTCCTCCAGGTTCTGTATTTGCTCTCAGGAGCAGTGACCTGATCTTGTCACACTCATGAGCCAATACACTCACTATCAAAGCGGCTACTTTCTTTTATCCAGCACGCGCAACGGTCTCGCGATTTTGGCCGAGGGAGGCAAGGCTATCGCGGAAACCATATCGGCCTATTAACCATTCCTATGCACGGCGCGATCCCTTTCGAGAAGCCCTGTTTCACTATTCCCGGAATGCAGCAACCCTGTAGGCGTGCTCACCGACAAGGACCTGTGACCAAACGAAGGTTTCTAGCTGTAGCTGATCTCTATCAGGATTTACTCAGACCATGGTCTTCCGGCATGGCATGCTTCACGATTCTTCGCTGTCCGTACGCCGCTTCGATGCGATGAGCGTTACTGGCGATCGCGTGACGCGGGGCCGATGCCAACCGACTGGATGCAGACTGTTACGAGTTTCTCATACCCCACGTCCAGACCGCGCTTGAAGTCCGCCCGTGTCCTGGGTTCTGTTCGGCAACGCCTGGCAAGCGCCGAGGCCATGGCAAATGCGAGCTCAACAGCAAGCTTTGTGCTAAATCGGCATGGCAATATTGTCTGGTATTCGAATGCCGCGGCGCAGTCCCTCGTTAATGACCTCCTTGACGCGCTCGCGATAGTGAATGGGCGATTGACGGCTTGCGAGCCTCGAGAGAGCAAACCGAGATCTTAGAAACCTCTCATGGAAGTGACTTCGCCTTCATTCTCAATGTCTAACACTGAATCTAATCGGTTTATTTGGCTGGATGACGTACCTCAAGCATGCGACCACTCCAGGCAGTGGCCACCTAGTTGCCGGAGACGCTTCATGAGGTCGGCTGGCGAGATCTCCCTACTAGTGACCGACCCTGAAAAGTTGTTCAGCTTTCCTGACGACGCACTCCGCGCGCTCTATCGATTCACGCCTGCCGAGAGTGAAATCGCCAATGGACTATTGATGGATTATACGCGCTTGAAGAAATTGCCTGCTTGCGCCGCGTCTTTCCGCAGTAACCGTGCGTCAACAAATCAAAAGCATGATGAACAAAACCGGCACCAAGCGGCAAGGTGAGATGATTCGGCTCTTCATGACATTGCCACACGCTCTGGCCAGCACACCGTAATTTGTTTCCTGCGCGTATACCGTTTGGTAGTTGCAATCGCAACGAACGGCTGGCTACTTTACTTGCGTGTTCAGTTAGGGATTCCCAGATTCCGGTGGCGGATGATCCCCGACTAGGCAAGAAATGTCCCTTGGAGTAGTCAGATGGTCTTTTGATTTTATTAGGGTGCTAATTATTTTACAGAATGAGAAATTTATTTAATTTTTTCTTTACGAGGTCGGGCTTATTGGTTCTGCCCATTTGCGGAAAACGCCTCACCGGTTACGGGCCAAAATCAATAGATTAAAGAGTACCTTTTTGAAAGCATCGGACATTCGCAAACCTGATTTGTCAATGTTACTTTGCACCCCGGGGGGATGAGGCTAATGTAAGCCGGCCCCGTCCGTTCCGCAATCGAATACTTCCCATTTCGGGGGATACCGGAGCGATGTCACCTAACGGCTTCTGTCGGAATGCCGGGATGCGCGTCAGTACCGACACCCGTCGTTACGGCGATTTCTGAGCCTCAACACGCCTTGGAGGTGGAGCATTCAGCCAACACTCCAGGAGTTATTTTGACTCCTGAACGAAGAATCGCAGCAATGAACAAGCGGAACTACTACACATGGGAGTACACCCCCGCCCCCCCGGGCAGTGAACTTACTGCGTAATCACAATCTCGTGGGTTAGAAAGTGTCGTCAGTCTGCAGGAGCTACAAAATGAAAGGTCTACACGGGCTCATGGCAGTGCTCTCTATAGCGGCCTCGGTGTGTTGTCTCACAGGCTGTGGCGGTTCGAGCGGATCAGGTCGATCAGGCGGATCATCAGGCTCGAATCCGCCCCAACAACTGACCATTTCAGGCACGGCCAGCTCTGTGCTCCTTGGAAATACGACACAGTTTACCGCCAGCGGCGCAATTATCTCATCCTGGACTGTCAACGGCGTGGCTGGCGGCAGTTCCGCTACTGGAACGATCTCCTCCGCGGGTCTATACACCGCTCCGGTGGTTCTGCCTTCGAGTCCGACGATTAGTATTGGAGATCGTCCGGATCGCTCTCTGCGACCGCGACACTGACGATCACCAGCGACGTGACGATCTCGCTCACGGCTCCAAATCCGAGCGGTCCTATCCTGACGGCTACGCGGTCAGCCTGAACACCGGCATAGCTTCGATGGACATCCGAGTTCGGCCATCAATTGGACGGTGAATGGGGTTAGTGACGGGACAACCTCGGTGGGCACCATCGCCGCCGCCACCGTCGGTACTGCTACTTATACCGCTCCCACGACGCAGCCGGTGGATCCGATCCAGATAACCGCGACAAGCGTAGCGGACCCTTCCAAGTCGGCGTCGATTACGCTGACAGTGCAGGGGATCCTGCTCTCCGCCAGTTCGGGGGTTCCGGGGGCCATGATCACGCTGTCGGGGAACTTCAACACTTCACAACCTCTGGTGGTGACGTTCTCAGACGGCGGCTCCTTCAAGCCCTCGATCTCGGTTACGCCGTCGGCCACGAAGGCCAGCATCGTTGTGCCGCTCTACCCGACGGCGTCTGGGTTTGGGCAAGGGACGGTGACCATCAGTGCCGCCCAGGGGTCGGCCATCGGCAGCGCGCCCGGGTTTGAGATCGAGGCACTGCCTGCTGCAGCGGGCACAACCGGAGCAGTGACGCTGGCGGCGCTGCAACAGACTTACGCTGCCACTGCGGAGAGCCAGAATCTCTGGACGCTGGTTGGAGCAGCGTCTGGTGGAGCGGTTTCTACCACAGGCATCACCAACACAATCTCGGACACGCAGACGCATCTGCAGAATCTGATCGGTTCGGTCTCGCAGGTGGCTGCCGGTGGCAGCGGATTCAGCATCGGGACGCTCTCCGGATCGAGCATGCAGATCAATGCCAGCACTCTGGCAATGATGGACTCAATTTTTCAGGCGTTCATAATCAACAATCCGACAGTGCAGGCCGCTATCTCTTCACTGCCCGAGGAGACGCTGGCGCGATTGAATGTACCGAGAAGCCGCCGGACGCCAGCGGAGAATCTGCGCGTTCGCTGTCCTGTCGCCCAAGGCACTCTGGGATTGGGATCCATCCAGCAGTCAACTCATCCTGGGGGCCGTCGTGCTGGCGGTTCAGGCTGCTGTTACCGTGGGGACAGTCGCTGCTCTGAGCGAAGTCGTAGCCGTTCTGGCGATTGTGACCGTGATCGACACTGAGTTTTTCAACGGCTACCTGATCAATGCGATCGGAAACATGTTCAGTGAGCTCAGCGATGTCTCTGTGATTAATTCCGCTGAGGCCGATGAGACGATTCTTCAGACGGCGACAAGCAATAGTGGCGCTACGCTGGCGGGAGACGTGGCAAGCCTGGGATCGGACCTGCAAAACCTCGACGGCTGCTTGACCCAAGCAATCCAAACTCGCCGGGCTCTCAAGCAAACAATGACCAACCGACGATCAGTAACAATTCGCCGCCTGCTCCTGCGGCCAACAGCACTCCAACGCTGACCGTGGTCGGCTATACCATCCCATTAACGGGAGAAGTTTTGGTAAACGTAAAGATCACAAATGCGCCTCCGAACAGTCCATATACCGTTTCCTCAACGTGGGGCCAAACAGAGACTCTCACTAGCGACGCGTACGGGTATGGTTTTCAGGCCCTAGTGACTCCGGTGCCAAGCTCTGGCAGTTGCTACAATGCAACAGTTTCCTTGTCTGACGCGGCCGGACAGGTGACGTCCGTCACGGGGTGCTTCGGCGGTAGCAGTGGCGTGTCGGCACCAACCTTCTTCCTAGATGGCAACTGGTCAGGCACTGCCACATCGATAGACAACGGTGACTCGCAGACCTTCACTTTCACCGCCTCCGTCAGTCAGAACGTCACCCAGACACCGAATACACTTTCTGGGACCATTACGACACTAGGCGACGGGAATGTGCCGGTGACCTCCACTGTCACCGGCACAGTAAACGGCACCGCAGTCACTTTTACCATTTCGTCAACCGATCCGACTGATACGGAATTCGATGGCGGCAGTGTAACCGCTACTATCGGCACTAATGGCACAGTTGTTACCGGAAGCGGTTACCTGGGGACAGGATCAATGACCTGGGATGGGAAAAATACCCTGACGGGAACTCTGGTCGACTCGGACGACGGACCAGGTGAGACTTAGACCTGGACAGGTACAGTTACTGCTACTACGAGCGGGACCACGACTACCCTAAACGGTTCTGCAACAGGTTCAAATAGCGGCGATTCTATAACTTGGACTGTACAAAAACAGTGATGGGCGTAAGGTGATAATCAGCGAGCGCAAGTGCCTTTGAAAAAGGCAGCCGGGAGTGTGTTGCTCCTGCTTTTTGTAGTCAGTAGCTATGCGCAGCAAGTTTCGTTCAGAGAGCAATCGAATTAACGCGTGCTGGTGTCACTTCAACAAACACGAGGGAAGTCGAGCATCTCTTATCACAGTCGTGGGTGAATTTCGAGCCCTATTACCGTTGTGACAAGGGTCTGTTCACAAATGAGTCGCCTCAGGCGTATGGCGAAAACAAGCTAGGGCTGGCAAGTTTTGGCCGTGGCTTTGGTGTGATGCCCCTGCCACGCGGTTGGCTGCGGTTACCTATGTTCTCCTGAGCTGGACAGAACTGCGCGCTAGCTTAATAAAGAAAGAGAATTACGGAGCGGCACAAATGACACGCGTGGAAAGGGCACGTGTTGTCGCCGGTATAGATGACCAAAGCTTCTTGACCCAAGCGGGTCTTATGGAAGCTACGAGTCGCGCAGGGCGAGCGTTTTTGGAAAGAGAAGAGACCGTACTACGGGAAATTCTGGCTTCGCTTATAAAGCTGCCGTCCGACCAGATCACAATCGAACCAGAGACGATTCCCGCCTTGGCCATCCGACACACTTAGATGCAACAACCGGAGCCGAAAAGTCATCGGAGCAACCGTCGATTTTTCAGATGGTGGCATTGGTTACGAACCTGACGGCAAAGCGAGACGCCGCCCAGTTTGAATACTGTTCAGCTGACCGGGATGCCATCAGGGCAGAACAGCTGGAGGGATCGCCCTTTACCGCAAAGTGCTAAGTAGTCGCGTTTTTGCAGACGACAAATTGAACACTTTGCTGCAAGCTGCAAGGGACCTTCAGGTTGCAGAAGTCGTTTTGCTTGATCTCTCGAGCTTACTTGGGAGGTCTGAGTCTGGCCTACTAAATGACGGAACGCAGCTGAAAAATGGATCAAATGCAAGAGCGATGGAATCTCCTAGTGTAACGAAGGCGGCTGGTTCAGCCTCCGTTTCAGGGGCTCCAGGGTCTAACGCAGCTCTGTTGATAATGCCAACCAATGGAACACTGGAAGTTGGCGCGTGTCGACAGCTTGCAGCCATCTCTATTAACAATGGCCTGGGTTCTGATGCTACCTTGACCGTGCCGTGGACCTCCTCATCCGAGTCACTTGCTATCGTGTCTACCTCGGGATTAGTCACAGCCGTAAGGAGTGGGCCGGTCAGAATTTCTGCAAAAGCCGGTAACGTTGAGCGCTCGCTTTCAATGGAGATTATGACTAAAAGCGAGTCAACGACTGAAGTACCGGCATTAGGCTGACGTCCGACCGCTATTCGATAATTCACGGTAGAAGCGTCATGGATTTACTATTCTTACAGCTTCGTCGTCATTGAACGACCCATAATTCGGCATGCTAAGAGCGACAGGTTGACCTTCTGTTAGGCCTTCAGAGACTTGTACCTCTCGGGGGTTGCTGATTCGAACTTTCACTGGTGTGCGCCGCAGGCGGTCACCAGTTACCACAAAGACGAAGTAACCGGTGTGATCCGAATACTGAAGTGCTTCATGCGGGATCTTCAGTACATTGTCGAGGTGCTCTGTAGTCACGGCAACAAGCACGTTCATATTAGGAAGTAGACCGCTGCTTCGGTCATCCACCGATATTATCGGTGTACCTACATGACGACTCATGTACGTTATTATGTTGGCTGGTAGCTGAATGACGTGACCGTGCCAAGAAGCCCCCGGCTTACCCTCCCAAGTTATTACGACTGGTAGTCCGATGCGTAGGATGTTGAGTTCTGGCTCGTCGAAATAGGCTTTCACCTGTAGCGTCGTCAAATCTGCCATCTCAACAAGCTTATCGCCGCGCTGGACGAATTGACCAGCTTTCACGGGGAGGTCGTACACAGTACCTCTAAAGCTTGCGCGAACGACCGTTTGATTAAGATGCGGCGTGCCGCTGTATATGCGGCTTGCGCTTCTTCTAGTGCTGCTTTTGTCCGTCGAATGTCGACAACGGTATACGGTGCTTTGATCCGTTGTTCAAGCGCTCGGCGAGAGGCAGTGACCTGATTGAGGTGCTGCTGGGCCGTCCCTATCTCGTTCTGCGAAGAAGCGCCTTGAAGTTGAAGATTTTTCAGCGTGGATAAACGGTGTGCAGCTTCTTGCTGTTCATTCTCTAACTTTTTCAGGTCATCTGCAAGGCGACCGCGCTCTTGCTGGGTACCTCCATTGATCACCGAATCATAGTTAGCGTCCGCCGTACGAAGAACTGTCAAGGCTGTTGCAACTTTAAGGCGTGCTTCGCTGTCGTCTAAAGTGATTAACACTGTGCCTGCTGGCCAGTTTGCCCCTCGTGAACATGTGTTGCCTTGACAGTAGTAGCATATGGCGCTACCACCTGAAAGGCGTTTGTAGGCTCGACTATTCCGTTTGTCGTCTCGGTAGCAACAAGCTCACCGCGTTGTACGTAGGCGATCTGAATAGGTAGCCGGTCCTGGGTCTTGCGGTGGACCAGATAAAGCGTGGCAGACATAAGAATGGCAAACAGGATCAAAATCAAACTTTTGCGGCCTTTTGATATGATGACGGTTGCCCCCGCTTTCCTCTGAATCCTCAGTTGTGAAAGTCTACCTGCCAATATTCGAGTGCTGTGATTGCCGTTTTTAGGATAATCGGAATAAAGGCTGCCGAGTCTGCTTTTTGAAACGGCCAGGGGTGCGAATAAGGTCGAACGAAGAACCTTTCAGCGTCGGTCGCTCCTGCTGGCACCGGAGCGGTCTCCGGCTGACGGTCGAGGGCAGTTCGAACCACCGTACCGGTACCGTGGAGGAGGACCGTTATCCTCGCCGGACACAGGGAACTTAAACGTCAGGTCACTGGTCGGAAGTAGCCCGGCGCGTCTGGCGGCGTGAGCAATGGTCGTCTGTGATTCCTCAACCGTCCAATAGACGACGCGTCCGCGATTCGTGCGCCGGTCGAGAAACGGTGTCCGGTTGGCCACGGCCACAGCGAGCTGAATCGCGAGCGTGCTTTTACCGGCCATGGGCAGTCCGGCGAGTAGACTGGGACGCGGATGCCCGGCGCGGACGAGATTATCGATCACCCACGACGTTGGCGGCGGCGTTTTCCACAGGATGTCTGCAGCAACCACCTGCCTCCAAGACCGAACCGCGGTGGAGCACAAAGTAGTAGACATCCTACGGCAGTTCTGATAGTAGTAGGGTCTCTACTACTATGACCGAGCCAACACGATACCAAAACCGTATTGAGATCCTGCAAGGGACACTCGACCTACTCATTCTGCAAACGCTGGCGCGCGGAGGGCAGCATGGGCATGGAATCTCGCTGGCGATCCGCGCACGTTCCGGCGAGGTGCTGTCGGTTGAAACCGGGTCGTTGTATCCGGCTCTGCATCGGCTGGAAAAGAAGGGTTGGCTGGATTCGGAGTGGAAAGTTTCAGAGAACAACCAGCGTGCCAAGTATTACTCCCTGACGAAGGCAGGCAAGAAACAACTGGCGGCTGAGCAGGATAGATGGTGGCTGTTGGTTCAGGCAGTTGCTGGAGTGCTCGATCCGGCGTGAGGTTCGCATGGCTATGAATGCACTACGGTCCGTTTTCCGTCGGTTTTTTAGAAGGCGGCAGTTAGAGAGAGAGCTGAACGATGAGCTTGCTTCGCATATCGCCCTGGAGACAAGTTTGCGTATGCAAGAAGGTGAATCGCCCGAAGCCGCACGGCAAGCAGCGCTGAGGCAATTTGGGAACCTCGCGTTAGTCGCCGAGGTGACGCGCAGCAAGTGGGGATTCACGTGGTTTGAGCAGGCACTGAATGACGCCCGCTATGCCACCCGCTCGTTTGCGCGTACGCCACTGTTTTCCGCGATTGTGATCATCACGCTAGCTCTTGGAATCGGAAGTTCCACGACGATTTTCAGTTTGCTCGACGGCATCCTGCTACACGCGCTGCCCTTTCCTGAATCGAACCGGCTCATGATGCTCTGGGAGCTTCCGCCGCAAACCCGGAAACCAAATGTCGTCTGGATGAACAATTTTGTCGCGTGGAAGGAACGCAATCACTCATTCCAGTCTATGGCGGTATTCATGGGCCTGCCGATGAACCTGCTCTCCGATCAGGGAAGTGAGCAGGTTCCGGGGCTCGCCGTCACGGCCGATTTCTTCAGCACGCTGGGCACTGTGCCTTTGCTCGGCAGAACATTTCGCCCGGGCGAGTACTTGACCAACGAGCCGCGCGAAGTTGTGCTGAGCTACGACGCATGGCAGCGGCTGTTTGGGGGGAGACCCGATGTCATCGGGAAGAAGATCTCGATCAATGTAAGCCATCACGAAGTCATCGGGGTGATGCCGGCGGGATTCGGGCTGCCCAATCAGAAGGCAGAGCTTTATCTTCCGCAGGGCATTGTCCTGAACGACGGACGAAACTATTCGGTAATAGCGCGGCTGCGCCCGGGCGTGAGTCCCGATGCCGCAAAAGCCGAAATGGCGGCGCTTGCCGCCCAGACCGCGCGCGAAAACGTTGAGATGGATTCCGGATGGAGCGCGATCGCCGTGCCATTGCTGGAGCAAGCGGTGGGGTCGGTGCGGCCCATCCTACTGATCCTTTTTGTTGCGGTGGGACTGCTGCTCCTTCTGGCCTGCGCGAACGTCGCGAATCTGCTTATGATGCGGGCGTCGGGGCGGGCGCGCGAGATCAGCGTGCGCCTGGCATTGGGCGCAAGCCGGAACCGAATTCTTCGCCAATTGCTGATCGAGAGCCTGCTGCTGGCCTCCTGCGGCGGTCTTCTTGGTGTGGCTCTGGGCGGGATTGCGCTGCACCTGTTGAAGACTTCGCTGCCGGAAACCCTCCAGGTTCCCAGGCTCAACGACGTGCATCTGAACCTTCCAGTCCTGCTGTTCTCCGCCGCGTCGTCCATTTTATCGGCGATTATCTTCGGCCTGGCGCCGGCATTGCAGTCGCTGAAACGAGACGTGAGCGAGGACCTTCACGAGTCCACACGAACTGTGACCTCTGGGCGCAAAGTGAGGCGTGTGCTCGTCGTCACAGAGATTGCCCTGGCGCTCGTACTGGTTACCGGAGCAGGACTGATGGTGCACAGCTTTCTTCGCCTGGTGCGAGTGGACACAGGCTTCCACGCGGAGAATGTGCTGACGGCGCGTATGCTCCTGCTGCCGGTGCAGAACGAGCGATACCACGCCGACACGGTGCGGCAGATCCTGGATCGCATCCGCGCGTTGCCGGGTGTAGTCTCTGCCGGCTCCATAGGCATTCTGCCGATGGAGGGCACAAATTCGGGCACGTGGTATTACCGCGCGGACCGCCCCGAGCCGGCACCAAACGCGCGGCCGGGCGGCGATGTTTCGATTATCACTCCAGGCTATTTTGAGGCGATGCGCATTTCGATGACCCGCGGTCGTGCTTTTAGCTCTGAGGACCATGCGGGCGTACCGCCGGTGGCCATTCTGAACCAAACCGCAGCGCAGATGCTGTTTCCGGGCGAGAATCCGGTGGGAAAGCGGGTAAAGGTCTGGTGGACTAATACACCGACTGTAGAGGTGGTTGGCGTCGTTGCTGATATTCGACATAGTGGTGTGAGCACACCGCCCGATCCGTGTTTGTTTATGCCTAATGACCAGCAGCCTTTTCCATTCACCGCGCTGGTGGTGCGCACCGTAGGCGATCCGGCGCGGCTCGAGAAGGCGATTCGAGAACAAATCCGCCTGGTCGACTCGGACCAGGGTGTAGCAAAGGTCGAGCTAATGCAGCAAATGGTTTCGGACTCGATTGCACGGCCGCGCCTGGAAGCAACGGTGCTGACGCTGTTCGGAGTGATTGCCCTGGGGCTCGCAAGTATTGGCCTTTATGGGTTGATCGCTTTCTCTGTTCTTCAGCGCGCGCGAGAGATCGGCATCCGCGTGGCGCTCGGCGCCTCGCGAGCGGGCGTATTTCGCATGATCTTGGGTGATGGATTGCGTTTGACGCTAATCGGCGGAGTTGCAGGACTGGTAGCCATCATCGGTCTGACTCGTTTTCTACGCAGTCTTCTCTTCGAGATCCAGCCACTCGACCCTGTGACCCTGATCTCCGTAATCTGCGTCCTGATCTCTGTGAGCCTTCTGGCCTGTTATGTCCCCGCGCGACGAGCGACAAAGGTTGATCCGGCGGCAGTTCTTCGCGAAGAGTGACTCGCGAGAACGCCGATCTCGATGAGCAGATCATCGCCAACGCACTCGCGGAGCACAGCAGGTAGAAGAGTCACTGAGTTCCCGAGTTCCGGGCGAATGACCGCTATACGGACAAACTCCCGTAAATGGTAGGTCAGGGCTGCTGCCAGCGAAGGTGCTTGGGGGGAAAAGGCTGAATATCACTTTCTATGGCGGAGAGAGTGGGATTCGAACCCACGGTACCTTGCGGTACACACGCTTTCCAAGCGTGCGCCTTAAGCCACTCGGCCATCTCTCCCGGTTTATGAGCGCAATCGCGAATGCCGCGCGGCTCAACCATGCCTCCCTGACTCTACCATCTTGAATTTGCCAACCGCAAAGATTCACCCCCAGGCCGGGCGGCCCGTCCTCTTCTCCAAATCGGTTAAGGTGAGAAGAACCATGGTCTCCCGCGCTCCAATCAGCCAGGTATCTCCCGCCGCGCGCTTCCGCAGCGAATTGGGAGCCCTGTTGCTGCTCGCCATCCCCGTCGTGCTCTCCGAACTCGGCTGGAGCGCCATGTCCATGGTGGACACCATCATGGTGGGGCGCTTGAGCCCGGCCGCCATCGGCGCCGTGGGCATCAGCACCGCCATCTTCTATGCGCCCGCGCTCTTCGGCATAGGCCTGCTGCTGGGGCTCGATACCCTGGTGTCGCAGGCCTTTGGCCGCGGCGATTTCGATGACTGCCACCGGGCGCTGGCCCAGGGCGTCTACCTGGCCATCGGATACGCACCCATCGCCATGCTGGTGATCGGCTTCGCGCCCCGTCTCTTTCCACTCATAGGCATCACCGAAGCGGTCCGCGCTCCCGCCCGGGAATACATCAGCCTGCTGAACTGGAGCACCCTTCCGCTGCTCTTGTACGTCGCTTTCCGCCGCTATCTGCAAGGGGTTGGCAAAGTCCGCCCGGTGACGTTTGCCTTGATCTCCGCCAACCTGGTCAATTGGTTCGGCAACTGGGCGCTCATCTATGGCAAGTTGGGTCTTCCCGCAATGGGCGTGCGTGGATCCGCGCTTTCCACCTGCGTGGCCCGCATCTACATGGCCTCGGTATTGATTTGGTGGGCCTGGAAGCACGAGCGAGACCGCGGACACCCCCTCTTTGCCCACTGGCCAGGGTTGCGGCCCGCCCTCTTCCTGCGGCTCCTGGGGCTGGGTTGGCCGGCCGCCTCGCAATTGATTTTTGAAGTAGGCGCCTTTTCCGTCGCCACGTTGTTGGCCGGGCGGCTCTCGCCCGACATCCTGGCCGCGCACCAGATCGTGTTGAATTCAGCCAGCCTCACCTACATGGTGCCGCTCGGGATTGCCTCAGCGGCTGCCATCTCCGTGGGCCACGCCATCGGGGCAGGGAATCGTGCCCTCGCCCGCCGCAAAGGTTCCATGGCCATTGGTATCGGCGCAGTCTTCATGGCTCTTGCCGCAACCACCTTCTTGACCATTCCTCGCCAGCTGGTACACATCTACACTCACGACCGGGAAACCGTCGCCGTGGGCGTTCGCCTGCTCGCAGTGGCCGCCGCCTTTCAGATTTTTGACGGCATCCAGGGCATCAGCACCGGAGCCTTGCGCGGACTGGGCAAAACCCGCGGCCCCATGGCGATCAATATGGTGGCGTACGGCGTGATCGGTTTGCCCATCGGATATCTGCTGTGTTTCCACACCTCCTGGGGCATCTATGGCCTGTGGACCGGCTTGACCTTGGCCCTCATCTTCGCCGCCGCAATGGTGCTGTCCCAGTGGCTGAAGGAGTCAAAGGTGGTTTGATCTCGCCGCGAGCGAGCGAGGCACGCCCTCCGAGACGGTGAAGCCTCAGGAAAGTGCGGGGGAGGACCTGACCGTTGGAGTCATGGCCATAGTGGATCCGCTCAGGCGGTGTCCTATCCGGTTCATGGGAACTTCGATCAGGTACCGGCTCAGGCACGCACACACCAAAATCGCCACCAAATTCCATGGAGCTTGCTGCAGATGACGAAACGCCCCCCGCGCCATCTCCGAAGGTATTTCGGGCAGGAAAAGCTCCTGCCACAGGTAGAGGCTGTAGGAAAGGGCGCCGATCCAGCGCAGCGGTTGCCACTCCAAAAGGCGGCCCAACACACTGGCCGGCTGGGTTACCGTGCTCAGCACCAAAGCCGGTAGCAGTATCGCCTGCCATAAGGTCAGCCCGGGCGCATGCATCGCCTGCACCACCATCAGCATTGCCAGCACGACAAGCCACAACTGCGAAAAGCGAATACGCGCAACCACCCGCTCAATCGTCGGAAAGTAGATAGCGGCCAGGCATCCCCATAGCAGGCCATCGATTCTGGTATCAGTGCGCGTCAACAGATCCGCCTGCGAGAGGATACCGGCCAACAGGTGGAAATGGCCTTCCACGACCCGCCAAGAGAAGACCAACATCGCCAGCAGGAACGCCGCTTTGCCTGCCCGCTTCGGTTTCACCGTCAGCAGCAGCAGGGGCCAGATCAGATAAAAGTGTTCCTCGACCGCGAGCGTCCAGAAATGCGCCGTGTAGAACCCGCCGCGCTCGTCTATACCCAGGGGCATGTAATTTCGGTAGAACAGCAGGCAGCTCGGCAGTTCCGAGAAATTCATGCGGATCACGCCCAACAAGGCAACCGCGCAGATGGCGGCCAAGGCGACATAATACGCAGGCAGAATGCGAAAACATCTCCGCAGGTAAAACCCGCGCAAGTTGATGTCGCCCTCACGCGCATACTCCTTCAGCAGCAGCCCGCAGATAAGAAAACCGCTGATGGCGAAGAAAACGTCCACGCCAAGAATGCCGTGCCTTGACATCTTGGTGAATATCGAATCAGTCTGGAAGAAGCCGGATTTCCCGTGGTACAGCACGACTCCAATCACAGCCAACGCACGCCAGCCATCGAGCGTGGGAATCGATCTCTTTTGTTGAGTCACTTCGCCCTCGTGTCCCGAAAGTGCCGCAAGCCGGAAGGCCGGTGCGCAACTCAGTTCGAGACGGTCTGATCGACCGGATTTATGGGAATGCCGGTAAGGCAATCCCGCCCTAAGCAGCAATCAACCGGAGGGGGGAGCGGTTGCATCAAAAGAGGAAAAGCAACGTATCGGAACCGTCAGCTTGGAGTCGCTTGAACGGCCGTTAAGCGCGTCTTTACTCTAATCCAGATCGGCTGAACGCGTCAGGGTATCTTTCGATACAGCGTGTCTGATAACGTATATTCTGTTAACTACAATCCTCGTTCAGATCCTTAACCGCCCACGCTTCCCTCGGCAGAATGCCCCGCTAAACAAAAACTGCCCTCGCCAGAGCGAGAGCATTTCGATTTGCGAAGCAAAAAATGCGTTAGCCTATGCCGAGTCACACAGCGTCAGGTAGCGGGCGTGCATGCCTTCGGCGATCCTATCCCAGGTGAAATGCCGGAAAGCCCGTCGTCGGCCGGCCCGGCCCATGGCTTCTCTCAGGTCGTCATCTTTCAGCAGCGACAGCAGCGCCGCAGCCAACTCCGTAGCGTTATTCTTCTCCACCAGGATCCCGGTCTTACCGTCAATTACCGTCTCAACCAGGGTGCCGGAGCGGCTGGTTACCACCGGGAGACCAGCTGCCATCGCCTCCACCGGTGGAAGGCCAAAACCCTCGTTCCAAATCGGTGCGAAGGCAAAAATATCAGCCTCATAGTACCGATCGACCAACTGGGGCCGCTGAAACATGCCAAGAAACGACACCTTGCCGGCCACGTCGTCCGGGAGGCTGGCCTCCAGGTAACGCAGGTAGGCTCCGTTGGTGGAACCCTTGCGCAGGAATCTGGCCTTGAGTATGGTCCACAGGCTGGTGTTGTAGAAAGGCGCCACACTCGCCAGGTTCTCAGTATCCTCTAAATCGAAGCTTTCCTGGATGGGGTAATTCCCCACCGGGCCGACAATCTCCAGCACGACATTCGGATACTCCCGCGCCACCAGTACAAATGCGTCTAAGAGGACATGCAGTCCCTTGTGTGGGGAGACCGCGCCACTGTACAGAATGCGCTTCACCCGGCGTTGTCTGCTCGCACTGTAATCGTTCTCTTTAGCAAACTCCCGGGCGTCGATCCCGTTGTACGTTGTTTCACAACGGTCGGCAACCAGGGGAAACGTATGTTTCGTCTTGTCGGTCACATAGTCTCCGACCGTCGTCACCAGGTCGACGGCGCGCAACCGGCCGGCGAGCTGACGTGGTTTGCTCTGCGAGAACCATTCGCTATGCAGGTGTAGAACGATTTTTGCATCGGGGTTCAAAGCGCGGATCACGGGAGCGTACTGGGAACAATGCTGCAGGTGGATAACGTCGCAACCCTGCTTTTTTAGATCGGCCGCAACTTGCCGGCCGTAATCGGGAAAAAGCCATCGTGAAGTAGAAATAGGAGTCGATCGAGGAAAAAGTTTGGCGAACTTCTTTTGCATGCCAAACAGCCACTTGTCCATCCGGGTCGCGGGAAAAAAGCGGAAGTCGATCCCGGATTCTTCAGCCACGGGGGCGGGGTTCCCATGGTTGTCCGTAAGACCATAAACCAGCACTTCAGCCGTTTCGGCCAGCGGCCGGGCCACCCAGTAGGTACACGCCCCCACTGAATTCTGATTAGGCGGAATAATGGTGTCGATCGGTTGGTTGACAAAAGCAATCTTCATGGTTACCTGTGCACCAGAGATCGTTCACTCGTTGGTTTCCCAGCCGCATCTACCCCTGGTTTCGAGGTCATATGCATGGAGACCTTTAACAACAGGTCAGCCCAACCAGAAAGTGGGCCGCCCCGGGGCAACAAGCCCTGGAGTGTGGAAATCGGCAAGAGTTCCCGTGTCGTGTCGCTTGTAATCAAACCAGCGTTAAGGATTACTGAACACAGTATGCCCATTCTGGATGGCTGCCGTCAAGATTCTTCTCCATGAACTTTGGTACCTCAATGTATTGATTCGGAACGACATTCGCCCCCGCCGCCACCCGGGCAAAGCGAGCTTTCCACCCCGTCTACGCCGAGTTAACCAAACTTTCGTAACGCGCCTGCATCCCTTCAGCAATTCGATCCCAGGTGAAAAACCGCATCGCGCGAAGCCGTCCCGCCCGGCCCATAGCCTCTCGGCGATCATCGTCATTCAGCAGCACCAGGAGCGCCTCCGCCAGCTCTTCCGCATTGTTCTTATCCACCAGAAACCCTGTCTTGCCGTCGAGCACTGTTTCCGTCACCGTGCCGGAACGGCTGGTCACCACCGGCAGCCCGGCAGCCATTGCCTCGACTGGCGGAAGGCCGAAGCCTTCGTTCCAAATCGGGGCAAAGGCAAACACATCGGCTGAGTAGTATCGCTCCAGCAATTCCGAGCGTGGAACCATACCCAGGAACGTTACCTTGTCGGCGATATCATCCGGCAGGCTGGCCTCGAGGTGTTCAAGGTAGGCTCTGTTGTTGGAAGACTTGCGCAGGAGTTTCGACTTGATAATCGACCACGCGTTGGTCGCATAAAACGGGGCCACGTTCTGCAGCGTCTCCAGGTCTTGCAAATCAAAATTTTCCTGGATCGGATAATTACCCACCGGCCCGACAATCTCCAGCAACACATTCGGATACTTCCGGGCCACCATCACGAACGCCTCGAGAAGTACATGCAGCCCCTTATGCGGAGAAACCGCGCCGCTGTACAGCAGCCGCTTCACCCTGCGTTGCCGGCTCGCACCGTAGTCGTTCTCTTTAGGAAATTCCCGGGCGTCGATCCCGTTGTACGTCGTTTCACATCGATCGGCAACCAGAGGAAAGGTACGTTTGGTCTTGTCGGTTACGTAATTCCCCACCGTGGTGACCAGGTCGACGGCGCTCAACCGCTCCGCCAGCATGGCTGGATCGCTCTGTGAGAACCATTCGGCATGCAGGTGTAAAACAATTTTTGCCCGCGGGTTCAAGGCGCGGATCAGGGGCGCGTACTGCGAACAATGCTGCAAATGGATTACGTCACAGTCTTGTTCTTTCAGGTCGCGGGCCACTCGGCGCCCGTAATCGGGAAACAGCCAGCGCGAGGTGGAAATCGGCGAGGAGCGGGCAAAGAGCTTCGCCACTTTCCTCTGTATGTTGAATAGGAACTTGTCGCGCCGGGTTGCGGAAAAAAAGCGGAAGTCGATGCCCGATTCCGCAGCTTCAGAGGCTGGGTTCACGTGGTTATCGGTGAGCCCGTAAACCAACACCTTCGCGGTTTGGGCAAGGGGGCGGGCAACCCAATAAGTACAGGCGCCAACGGAATTCTGGTTCGGGGGAATTATGGTGTCGATCGGTTGGTTGACGAACGCAATTTTCATGAATACCTGTCGAATGTCTGGGATGTGCGCAGTCCGGCTTTTGCGGGTTCAAGCTCAGGCCGCGCTCTTGGTTCTGATAAAAGACGAAGCTGGCCCGTTGCTGAGTAGAACTACCCGGGCGGTAAGACAGGAGGGACCGCCCACACTATTATTGTCTCTGAGATGATGGAAAAGCGCCAGGGGTTGTACGAGGTGAGAATTAAGCGACCGGTTCCGCTACAGTTTCCCGAATTGGGGTCTCGGATAAGCGAAAAATCCTCCGCACTTCCCGCAGTTGGATAGGCCAATAGGTAACCAGTTTACTGCCCGCCATGCACATGGCGATGCCGGTGAGGCCCCAGCGTGGCGCCACCAGGATGGAGGATCCGATGATGCCGACCGAACACAGTGTCAGCGACAGGGCCAGAGCGTTGACGTGCTCCAGACCGATCAGCATTTGCCCCGCGGCCATGAGCGCGATGCCCAGCACGGTATACATCGTCAGGCCCAGGATTAACGTGGTGCTGGGCATTGCCGCCGCGCCCGCCCACACCCGGATGATGGGCTTCGCGAAGACTGTGATCACCGCCAGCAAAGGAAGCCCGAAGGCCAGAGAGGCGATGGTTGCATTTCTGTAAGCGCCACGGATCCAGCCCCAGTCATGCCGTGCCTTGGCTTCGCCGAAAGCAGAAATAAACGGCGCCGTCGCCATAAACACCAGGTCCATCGGTAAGGCGATGATCTTATACGCCACCACAAAGATTACAACCTTCGTCGGCCCCAGCATTTGGGTAATGATGATCGGTTGGCTCTGGTAGATGCCGAGCGATGCCAGCTGCGTTACCAGGTACTTGCCGCCCAGGCTGAAGAGCCTTTTGACGCAATGCCAACGAACGGCAAAGGGCGATGGTTTGAGCCAGTAGTAGCGGCGAAACAGAAAAAAGTAGTTGGCGAACGAAACCGCGGTCCGGGTTCCCGAAAGCGCCAACACTAACTGCGGCAGCCCTCCGTGTATCTGCGACACAACCACCAGGGCAAGCAGGGCCAGCGCGTTCCCTGCGATCGCCCAGATATTCGCCAGAAAGCCATCCTGGTAGGCGCTGTAAATCGAATTCTGCATGCTCAGGGGAAAATTCACCACCAGAAACCCTAACGTCAGAGCGCATGCAAGCTGCAGTTCGTGGGTCGATGTGGCCGCAGAAACACGGAATACTTCCCGCCAGGGTATGAAGCGAAAAGTAGCTACCGCGATGATTCCAGTGAGCACGCCGACCCCCGTCAGCGCCCAGAAGGCCGAAGCTGAGTAGTGCTGCGCACCCTCCCTGTCTTCCTTCCCGCTCGCCTCTGCCAACACGTTGACCAGCGCGTTTCCCGCCAGGCCAAAATCCGTCATCGACATCCAGGTGATCAAGCTGCTGATGGTCAGCCACACGCCGTACCGTTCCGACCCCAGGTAATGGACCGTGAGCGGCACAGAAAGGAAACTGATCAGAACATTCAGCGCTTTGGTAATGAAGGAGGAAGAAGCGGTAATGCCCGCGCGGCGGTATCGTTCGCCCCCGCGGCTGCCACTGGAATTGGTGAGCAGGCCCTTCAATCTGTCGGCGTTGAGGTAACCTTTGAGCGCCGCAAATCGGCTAGGGCTGGCAAACTCCGGAGTGTCTAATTTAGGCAAGGTTTCCTCGGGACCCCCGCGGCTTTCTAGCTGACACGTCTGCTCAGCGGAGATCTGGGGGGAGAGGTAAACGCCGTGAAGAGCATGGCTTCGCCCTTTTCACTTACAGTGAATTATACCCGCTAGCCGAGCTTGCGAGGCTCAACCTGAGTTTAGTAGGACTTAACAAACTATAGAGAAGCTGTGGATAACGTGTCAACTTCCCGCTACATCTTGTAGCGGCCCAGGTCCTCATCGTTGAGGCCTTCCAGCCAGCGGCGAAGCTCCTCAGGCGTCGTCTCAGCCATGCTGGGCGCGAGCTTGGCGATGCGGATGACCTCCTCGCTCACGTAAATCGGACAGTCGGAGCGCAAGGCCAACGCCAGGGCGTCGGAGGGCCGGGCGTCCAGGCTGACCACTTCCCCATCCTGCTCCATCCATATGACTGCATAAAAAGTGTCATTTTTAAGTTCAGTGACTACAACTTTTTGGACCGCAGCATTCAAGCCCCGGATGAGGTTCTTGAGCAGGTCGTGCGTCATCGGCCGTGGGGTCGCCGACTTCTCGATTTCCAGCGCAATGGCGTTGGCCTCGTACATGCCGACCCAGATCGGCAAGACGGTGTCGCTTTTAACGTCTTTGAGGATCACGATGGGCATATTGCTTGCCGGATCCATAACCAGACCGCGGATCTTCATTTCCACATCCATGGTCAACTCCGTGGTCGGCTGATGCTCTAGACTGCCTCGCCGACAAGGCTGTTGGGATAGCTCTGCGTAATCCGCACCGGAAGATAGCTGCCGGGAGCGGGACGGATCGGGTGCGGAGTGGTGAAATTGACTGTTTTGTTCTGCGAGCTGCGGCCGATTACCTGCCCCCTTGGATGGTTATACCCTTCAACCGCTGCTTCCATGATTTGCCCTATGTGACTGGCGTAACGTGACCTTTGGATCTCGCGCTGGCGATCAAGAAGCACCTGCAGGCGACGGCTCTTCTCCTCTTCCGGGATGCTGTCGGCCAACGCAACCGCCGGGGTGTTGGGCCGGGGAGAGAACTTAAAAGCAAATACTGCATCGAAGCCGACCTCGGCCAGCAGGCTTAACGTCTGTTCGAAGTCCTCCTCGGTCTCTCCCGGAAAGCCGACGATCATGTCGGTAGTGATGCTGATGGGCCGGTGGGCGGACTGAATCCATGCGATGCGCTGGAGGTATTGCTCCCTGCTGTATTCCCGCTGCATGGCTGCCAGCACCCGCGTCGAGCCGCTCTGCACCGGCAGGTGAACGTGGTCGCAAAGCGAGGGCACGGCATCGATGGCTTCGACAATGTCCGGCGTAAAGTCTCGCGGATGCGAAGTAGTGAAGCGCACTCGGCGAATGCCCGGAACCTGGCCCACCGCGGCCAGTAGTTCGGCGAAGGTGCGCTTGCCTTCGCGGTCGCGGTAGGAATTGACGTTTTGCCCCAGCAGCTGGATCTCCGTGTAGCCGGCTTCAGCCAGCGTACGGGCTTCGGCGAGCACGGAAGTGGAGGTGCGGCTGCGCTCCTTGCCGCGCGTATAAGGAACCACGCAATAGGCGCAGAACTTGTCGCATCCTTCGATGATGGTGATGTATCCGCGGTGGGGATTGGTGCGCGCCGTAAATTCAGTTTCGAAGGTCTCTTCGGTCTGGCGGTCGTCCAGGCCGGTGATGCGCGACTCCCCTGCCTCCAGCCGAACCAGCATCTCCGGCAATTTGCGGTATGAAGCCGATCCCGAGACCATGGAAACATAAGGAGCGCGCTCGAAGATCCGCTCCCCTTCCTGCTGCGCCACGCAACCCAGCACCACGAAGCGTTTGCCTTGGGCGTGCAGCTTCTTATAGTCGTTCAGCCGGTTGAAGACCTTCTGCTCGGCCTTATCGCGAATGGAGCAGGTGTTGTAGAGGATCAGGTCGGCGGCAATTTCGGTGTCTACCTGGGGGTAGCCCTCATGGCAAAGCGTGCCGATGACTTTCTCCGAGTCATGCACATTCATCTGGCAACCGAAAGTCTCGAGATAAAACGTTTTTTCAGGCGCCATATTGAGACCGAGTATACCGCAGCAAGAGCCGCCCACGAGTTATCGTAGCCGGCACAGCACGCTGACGATAAGCGCTGATGGATCCGGCTGCGAACCTATCCTGCTCAACGACACGCCTCGATGAGAATCTCAGACAAGTCCCGCAGACGCGCTGCCCTGAGTCTTGTCGAAGGGCGACGACTGAAAGTAGCCCAGGACGATTAGTCCTGGGTCTGCCCGCAGCACAATGGGAACAGTCCCGGAAGGGACGGCTGAATGTGACCCAGGACGGTAGTCCTGGGCGCCATCCCACCTCACTCAAACGTTCTTAGCCTGCTAAACTTAAGCCAGGAACGGTTTAGAAAGAACTAGCAGGCGCACACGCGGAAGCGAGCCTGTTGGCGATAGCTGGAGGCGGAAAGATGGCAGAAACAAACGGAACCTACCCGGGCGGAACAGGACTGCGGCTGAAGCTGGGTCTGGCCGAGATGCTTAAGGGCGGCGTCATCATGGACGTGATGAGCACCGAGCAGGCCATCATCGCCGAGCGGGCCGGCGCCACTGCGGTGATGGCTCTGGAGCGCGTGCCGGCCATGATCCGGGCCCAGGGCGGAGTGGCCCGCATGGCCAAGCCGAGCCTGATCAAGCAGATTATCGGCGCTGTCTCCATCCCGGTCATGGCCAAGGCGCGTATCGGCCACTTCGCGGAAGCCCAGATCCTGCAGCACCTGGGCGTCGACTTCATCGACGAGAGCGAAGTCCTCACCCCCGCCGATGAGCTCCACCACATCGACAAGCACGCTTTTACCACCCCCTTTGTCTGCGGAGCGCGCGATCTGGGCGAAGCCCTGCGCCGCATCGCCGAAGGCGCGGCCATGATTCGCACCAAGGGCGAAGCCGGCACCGGCGACGTGGTGCATGCGGTGAAGCACATGCGGCAAATCGTGAAAGAGATGAGGGCGCTCACCGTGCTGCGCGACGAAGAGCTCTACGCCGCGGCCAAAGAGCATCGTGCCCCCTATGAACTGGTGCGCATGGTAGCCAAGACCGGCAAGCTGCCGGTGCCCAACTTCTCCGCAGGCGGCATCGCCACGCCCGCCGACGCGGCCCTGATGATGCAACTGGGCGCGGAAGCAGTCTTTGTCGGCTCCGGCATCTTCATGAAAGAAGGCGCGACCCCGCTGGATGTGGAGCTGGATGAGAAGACCGGCGCTGTCCGCAACCCCAAGGAGCGCGAGGAAGCCGAATCGCGCGCCAAGGCCATCGTGATCGCGACCGCGCATTACAACGACCCCAAGGTGCTGGCCGAAGTGAGCGAGCAGATGACCGGCTCCATGCACGGCTTGGCTGTGGGCGGCCTTCAAGAGGCTGAACTGCTGCAAACCCGCGGCTGGTAGGCATGGTGGAAGAACGTCCGCGCATCGGCGTGCTCGCCATCCAGGGAGACTTTGCCGCGCACGCCCAGGCGCTCGAAGACGCAGGCGCCACTGCAGTCGAAGTACGAAAGGCGGCGGAGCTCGCCGGCCTCGACGGCCTGGTCCTGCCCGGGGGCGAATCCACCACATTTCTAAAATTTCTCGAGCGCGACGGCTTGCTTGAGTCCCTGCAGCGCTTCGTCGCCGAAAAGCCGGCCTTCGGCACCTGTGCCGGTTGTATTTTGTTGGCCGCAATGTCACCCATCCCCCACAGCAGAGCCTGGCGGTGATGGACATCAGCGTGGAACGCAATGCCTATGGGCGGCAGATCGACAGCGCCATCCAAACGGGCCCGACCAAACTGCCCGGCGGCCCGCTGGAGATGGTCTACATCCGCGCGCCGCGCATTGCCAGCGTGGGCCCCGGCGTGGAAGTGATGGCGGAGCGGGACGGCTTTCCGGTGCTGGTGCGGCAAGGCAGGTTACTAGCGGCCACCTTTCACCCGGAGCTTTCCAGGACCGCCGCGTTCATCAGCTTTTCGTGGATATGGTGCGTGAGCAGCGCAGCCGCCCCCAGTAGTCTTTTTTTCCCGGGAATGCGCGACGGGAGACACTTCATGCGCATCCAATTCGTCAAAGGGTATGACTACGGAGTTCACGGCAGTGAAGCAGATTTCAAAATGCAGTGGGAGCCGGAGGCCAAACAGGAGTAATCTTCGAATGTCGGAGTTTGATCTATGCCTGCTACCTTCACTCGCACCCCTGTTGAGACAGAGCGCAAGGATCCCGGATTTGGCGGCAAACCGCCGGTTGCCCGCAGGCCGACAGGCGGCGGTGGAGACGGCGAGAACTGGGACAACCGGCCCCCTGGCCGGCGTGGACCCCGCGATCTGCTGAGCCGCTACCGCATGGTGTTGTTTTTTGCCCTGGCCAGCGACCTGATGTTCTTCGTTGCCCTGGTGAGTGCCTTTTTTGCCCGCCAGAGCAGCGGCCATTTCACCGTCAACAACAACTGGGTGCTTGACTGGCACCCGATCGCGCTGCCTCCCATTCTGTGGATCAACACCGCGCTGATCGTGCTCAGCAGCCTCACCATGGAGATCGGCCGCAGGCATTTTTTCCGTGAGATCGACGTGATGGAGGAGTGGCTAGGTCTGGGCCGCCCCACCATCCGCCGTGCTGCTCCCTGGCTCGCGGCAACGGTCCTGCTCGGCGGCCTGTTTCTCGCCGGCCAGTGGATCGCCTGGAAGCAATTGGTCGATCAGGGCGTCTTCTTTGCCTCCAACCCGAGCAGCCACTTCTTCTACCTGATCACCGGCACCCACGGCCTCCATTTGCTCATCGGCGTGCTGGCGCTGGCTGGCGCGATGCTGGCGCTCATCTTTTTGCGCCGCATCGAGCTGCGCCAGGTGGTCGTGGACTGTACCGCCTGGTACTGGCACACCATGGGCGTGTTCTGGATCTTCCTCTTCGGCATGCTGGTCTTCTGCCAGTAGAGTGTGGGCTGGACATCTGGCCCCAGCTCAAATGGACAGAATGGCAGAAGACAGCTGACACCCTGCACATGTGGACGCAGATCGTGGGCAAAACCCGGCTCGCGCTCAGCCCCCTGCAGGCGCACTGGTGGAATGTTCCCCTCTATGTGAGCGCGCGTGGACTGAACACCTCGGCGATGCCCTATGGATCAGAGTTTCTCGAAGTCGCTTTCGACTTCGTCAGCCATGAGCTGAAGTTCGCGATGAGCACCGGCGCGAGCCTCTCGACTCCCCTGCGCGCCCAGTCGGTTGCCGACTTTTACCGCGAGTATCAGCGCAGTCTGGCCGCACTCGGCGTCAGCGTAGACATCCACGCGGTGCCGGTCGAACTGCGCACCCGATTCCCTTCGCTGGAGGATGTCGAGCACGCCTCCTACGACCCGGAAGCGGCGCACCGATTCTGGCGGGTGTTGATGCATGCGGACAAAATCTTTCAACAGTTTTCCTCCCACTTTCTGGGCAAGGTCAGCCCGGTGCATTTCTTCTGGGGCAGCTTCGATCTGGCGGTCACGCGATTTTCCGGAAGACCTGCGCCGCCCCGCGAAGGCGCCGACGCAATCACCCGCGAGGCTTATTCTCATGAGGTGATCAGCGCCGGCTTCTGGCCCGGCAACGGCGGCTTTGGTGAAGCTGCTTTCTATTGCTATGCCGCTCCGGCGCCGAAGGGTCTCGAGGCCGCATCGATCCAGCCTGCAAAAGCCGGCTACAACCATGCGTTGGGCGAGTTCATTTACCTCTATGAAGATCTCCGCCAGGAACCCTCGCCCGACGAAGCATTGCTCGCCTTCCTGCAAAGCTCCTATGAGGCGGGAGCCACACTGGCACAGTGGGACCGCAAATCGCTGGAGCGCGCCCCAGTCTAGGTCAAGCCAAGCTGTTGCAGCGCCTGGCGAGCACCCTTGAGATTGGCCAGCTTCATCTCCGAATACTTGCGCGAGAGAATCACGCCGTCCGCGCCGCCATGAAATGCGGCAAGAACCGCATCCCTGGTCCCGTCCGGCGTGCACTTGCTGTGATTCGCAGCGGTTGGGATGTCAATGTCGATTCCCGGCCACAGCTTGGTTTTGGTGCCTTCCAGCCCAGCGCGCGCGCGTTTGGTTTCGCGGTACACATAGTCGGCCGACCATCCTGTAAAAGGAATCTCCGCCAGGCTCCGTTCCTTGTAATCCAGCACCCGGTAATGAAAGTCCAGCAACTCCTGCTGGGGAACATCCCCGTAGAGGGTCTGGTGCACGCTCTCGATGTATTCGGCCATCCGTTCGCCACCGCAATTGTGATAAATAACAATCTTCAGGAAATCAGAAACCGGTGCAATTGCCTGCAGATCCTGCTCCGCGCGATAGATCGGGTTGAAAGAATTGGTGTGCCAGATATGCCATCCCACGCCCATTGAGGCTTGGCATCCTTCACCTGCTTATAGATGGCCGCGTACGTCTCGCGCAGGCTGTCGGTCCATAGCATCTCCCAGGCGAGAAGCTCCGGATAGCGCAGCATCAGCCGCCACAGTTCGACGTAGTATCCATCCACTGGCCTCTGGCCTTGACGGCCCGCATCCACGAATTTTGCCAATTCGAGAAATCCTTGCCGTGCCCGTTCCGACTGATGCCGCGTGCTTTTGCCTTGGCCTCGCAGTACTGGCAAAAGCAGGTCACGTTATGAGGGTTGATGTTCCGGCCCCCGGCGCTCGCGCCGAGCGCATTCGAAAATGCGCCCTGCCGCTCCGATCCCCACATCACCCCATCAATATCGTAAGAGTGGGACCAATCGTCGACGAGGCCTAACAGAAAATTCCGGTAATTAGGATTGTTGAAGCAAAGGGTCGTAGCGTTTTGACCGGATAGCTCTTTCTCCTGCAGTTGGTCAATGTTGGGCAGGTCCTTGCGGAAGACGTCTTCAAACCAGCAGATGGTTTTGATGCCTCGCTTCCTGGCCGCCGGCAGAACCGCCTGCAGCACATCGTAATCGCCTAAGTCGGTTGCCTGGGTGCCCTGAAACACCGTGTTCTTGTAGTACTCCGGATGGATCGTGGCGTAGTTACCGCCGTAAAACGTGCCCGTGTCGTACTCCTGTTTGCCGTGATCGGGCAGCGGCTGCCCGGGGACCTGCCGTCCGGCGATGCCGCGTCCATAAGTAAAGTGGCCAGGAAAGCTATTGACCGCAGCATCGCTGGAATTCATCCAGCACCTTGTCCGGCCCCTCATCGACAAACGAAACGGCTCCCACCTGGATCCCGATCATCTTATCCTCGTGGATCGCCGCGTTCGCCTGCATTGCAGCCGGCATAGATGCGGAGAGCCCGCACCATAGCGCCTAAAGCCTTCCTTCGATCCGATTTCACCATTCGTCTCCTTCACCTTTCCCCAGAACATGCAAAGCAGAACGACCACAAACAAGCACCCACCCATGGCGATCCTCACTGCGAAGTCCATCGTTTATTCTTGCATTATGGAATTCAGACGGCTTGGACATTCGGGATTGAAGGTGCCGGTGCTCTGCTTTGGCGCAGCGACCTTTGGCGGTGGGGGTGAATTTTTCAAAGCATGGGGATCGACGGATGTCGCCGAGGCGACGCGCCTGGTGGATATCTGTCTGGAAGCGGGAGTGAACCTCTTCGATACCGCGGATGTCTACTCGCAGGGCATGTCGGAGGAAATTCTGGGTCAGGCGATCGCCGGCCGTCGCGACAAGGTGCTGATATCCACCAAAGCCACCTTCCCCATGGGCGACGGTCCCAACGATATCGGCTCCGGGCGGCTACCATCTGGTGCATGCCTGCGAGGCGAGTCTCAGGCGCCTGGGAACGGACTACATCGACATCTACCACCTGCATGGCTTTGACGCGCTGACGCCGGTGGAGGAGACGCTGGATACTTTGAACACCCTGGTCCGAAGCGGCAAGGTACGCTACATCGCGTGCTCCAATTTTTCCGGCTGGCATCTGATGAAGTCGCTGGCGGTGTCGGACAGGTACGGATGGGCGCGCTATGTGCGCACCAGGTCTACTACTCCGTGATTGGCCGTGACTACGAGCAGGAGTTGATGCCGCTGGGGATCGATCAAGGCGTAGGCGCCATCATCTGGAGTCCTCTTGGTTGGGGACGGCTGACGGGAAAGATCCGCCGCGGCCATCCGTTGCCGGCGGAGAGCCGGTTGCACAAGACAGCTGCCCAGGGTCCGCAGGTCGACGATGAATATCTTTACAAAGTCGTCGACGCACTGGATGAGGTAGCGAAAGAAACCGGCAAACCGCTTCCCCAGGTGGCGTTGAACTGGCTGCTGCAGCGCCCGACGGTAGCCTCGGTCATCATCGGCGCGCGCAATGAGACCCAGCTGCGCCAGAATCTAGCCGCGGCAGACTGGAACCTGACTGCCGAGCAGGTAGCCAAGCTCGATGCCGCCAGCAAGACAATGCTCCCTACCCCTACTGGCACCAGCGGCAATTCCCCGCCCTCAACCCAGCGCCCAGTTCCTCAGTAAGCAACAGCAAAGTCCCTCGCAGGTCCGACGCGAAACTGTGGGCTGACATTGCTGCTCCTGAACCTTGTCATCCCGAGCGTAGCCGAGGGATCTGCGGTGCGCCTTCCAATGTAGCGACTGCAGTTCCTCGCCACCACCCTACTTCGCGTCCAGCGTAAAGCTATCCTTCAACTTCAACCGATTTCTGCACCGCATCCGGATCCACCACGCGGTACATCTTCACGTCGGCGTGCTTACCCTCCAGCGTAATGACGACATAGTTGAAATTGGGATAAGTACGGGCGCGATACAAATCCTGATCTCCGCGGATAAAAACTGGATAAGGACGAGCTCCCCCGCCGCCGGTGATCACGTGCGTGATGCCATTGATTTCAAACCGCTCGTAGTTATGAATATGCCCATTGAAGACAACAAACTTGGCATGGGATGCCGCCGCCTGGGCTTCGAGATAATGACGCAGCACAAGTGTAGCCGGGTCGGGAATCCCAAGCATGAAGGCGGTTTGCAAATCCGAGACCAGCGGCACATGGAAGAGAAAAAAAACAAAATCTGCCGACGAAGGAAGATGGGCGAGCTGTGACTCCAGCCATTTACGCTGCGGCCAACCCACGCTGAGAAAGGTACTGCTGTCCAGTGTGATGAGATAGATATTTCCCATTTGCACCGAGTACCACTCGTGGTGATCGATCTGCGGATACGCAGCAAAGTAATTTCTCAGGCCGCTGCGAGGATCGGGCAGCCCTTCATGGTTGCCGATGGTGGGATAAATGCGCAGCCGTTCCTGTGTCCATAGCGCCGTTTCCTGGTCGTAGATTTTCCAGTCGGCCGGGTTGCTGCCGTGAAAAGGCATATCGCCGGTCAGCAGCAGAAGGTCCGGCTTTTCTTCGCCAACCTTTTGTGCCAGCCATTTGCGCACTCCCGGACGGGTGTCGGAAGTATTGGCCGCATCGGTAAAGCGCATGTCGCCGTAGACCACGATGCGCAGCGGCCGCCCCACCGGCAGATCAGAGACCGTAAAGGTCGGGCCGCCGTCTCTCATTCGCTGCCCGGAGCCCTGCTGGGCAACGATGTGTGGCGATGCAGGCAGCAGCAAGCAAACTTGCTGCTTTCGCCAGCGGCTCATCAGGCGCGGCCGCCGCCGACAAAATGCACAATCTCCAGGCGGTCCCCATCCGCCAGGCCAGTGTTGGCCCACTCCGCGCGGGGAACGATGTTGCCGTTATGCTCGATCGCTACCCGGTCGCCTTTGAGACCCAGGTCCGCGACCAGGTCCTGGAGATGGGCCCGGGTCGCCAGTTGCGGAAATTCCCGCGATTGGCCGTTGAGGACAAAATGCATAAAGGCAGAGTATCACCGGCCTCATCGTTCGCTAGCTCGCAACCCAGAACCACCGCCGCATACGGCGGAATGCCGGTTGCACCTCGGTGCCGGAATAATAGATAGCGCGGTTGAGTCCTTTGAGAATCTGGATGGCCTCGACGCGCGGGTCGGCGTTTCCCAGAGGCCCCTTGTCTGCCAGATCCGCTGCATACTCGTCGGCCAGGTATTCAATTGCGTGGCCCAGGATTTCCAGAGCGCGGCCACCTTCCGGGGAGAGCTGGCGGCGGACGAAGGGCCGAGGTTGGGCGGACACCAAGCTGGAGCCAACCTGCCTCGGTTTCCACGAAGGTTCGCGGTCTTGCCGGCACGGTCGAGCCAAAATATGAATCGTGGTTGTGGAGCGAGCGAGTCCTCCGGGGATGGGGCGCTACGAAACCTGAGCATGATTCCACCTCATGGGGGAGCTATCGGCCAAAAGGCAGAGATCCCTGAGTTTTCTTGCCACAGTCCGGCAACAAATGGCTGGGTGCCCCACTCAAGCGACTGTGGTGGCCGCATTCAAGCCGTTCATTCCTGGCAGTGACGCTGGGATATCCAGGAGTGCAGCTCTCGACGTGCCACCTCCTGGCAGCCACGCCTGCCTCAAGGGAAGTGAGAAACGTCTTCGCGGAGACTCTGTTCAGCCCGTAACCCTTTACGCGACATCCGTAGCCGCCACCGCCGCGCTTATCACCGCACACCAACCGTGCTTGACTCCGGGAAGGCGAAAACTTACAGTCGAGACCAGAGCGCTAACCTCGGAGCCCCGCGAGTTGAAATGCAGACGCCCGATTACTTTTGGAACTACCTGCCGCTGCTCATGCAAATCCTTGTTGCCGTGGGTTTTGGAGCGTGGAATCGTCACTGCTTCCTGGTTCATCGGACGGCACCGGAATACGGCTGCCAAACTGGCCACCTACGAGTGCGGCATCCCAGCGGAAGGCGACGCCCGCGGCCGTTTCTCCGTCCGCTTCTACATGGTCGCCATGCTCTTCATCCTCTTCGACGTGGAAGCAGTCTTCATGCTCCCCTGGGCGGTGGTCTACCGCGATCTGCCCAAGCTGGTCGGATCGCGCATGTTTGGCTTCTGGGAGATGGTCGTCTACCTCGGCTTCGTGCTGGTCGGGTTCTTCTACGTTCGGAAAAAGGGAATTCTCGACTGGTCCTCCGATAAGGCGGACCTCTAATGGACGCCGTCAACGAGAAAGACGCAGTTCTCGCAAGCCCACGCCCAGAATCACGCCATCGCCGCCCTGGTGGCCGCCAAGCCCTCCTGCATCACCAATGCCCGCTTCGATCGCGGCGAATTGACCCTGTGGATCGAGCGTGACGACATCCGCCCCGTCTGCCGTACGCTGCAGAAGGCGGGCTACAACTTCCTGGTCGATGTGACCTGCGTGGACTGGTACCCCAGCGAACCGCGCTTTCAAGTGACCTACCACATCCTTTCCCACAGCCTCAAGGAGCGTCTCCGGCTCTGTGTCATGGTGGATAGCCTGGATCCGGAAGTAGCCAGCATCACCCCGGAATGGCCCTCGGCCAATTTCTACGAGCGCGAGGTCTGGGACCTCTTCGGCGTGCGCTTTGGCGGACACCCCAACCTGCGCCGCATCATGTTGCCGGATCAATGGGAAGGGCATCCCTTACGCAAGGATTACCCGGTGGAGGGCTACCGCTGATGGATGCCGCAGACTATGTGATTGCCCCGCTGATCGAACCTCGCGTCGAGGAAGGCTCCAAGGACCGCACCATGGTCCTGAACATGGGGCCGCAGCATCCCTCGACCCACGGCGTGCTGCGCCTGGTGCTGGAGATCGATGGCGAAACGGTGATGCGCCTGGTGCCCGACATCGGCTTCCTGCATACCGGCATCGAGAAAACCTGCGAGGCCAAGTTCTATCAGCAGGTGGTCCCCCTCACCGACCGCATCGACTACCTGAGCCCGATGTCCAACAATCTCTGCTATTGCCTGGCGGTCGAGAAGCTGCTGCAGTTGGAGATTCCGCCCCGGGCGCAATTTCTGCGAGTGCTGCTCAACGAGCTCACCCGCATCCAGTCCCACCTGGTCTGGCTGGGCACCCACGCCATGGACATTGGCGCGTTGACCCTCTTTCTCTATACCTTCCGCGAGCGTGAAGAGATCCTCAAGATCTTTGAGCATGTCAGCGGCCAGCGCATGATGGGCTCTTACTTCCGTGTAGGGGGCATTGCGCTGGAGCCGCCGGTTGATTTCTACCAGCGGGTGCAGGGCCTGCTCAAGATGATGCCGGAGAAGATCGATGAATACGAGAACCTGCTCAATGGCAATCCCATCTGGGTGCGCCGTCTCCAGGGCGTGGGCTACCTCAGCGCCGCCGATGCCATCGCCCTGGGAGTGACCGGGCCCCCGTTGCGCGCCAGCGGAGTCGATTGGGATCTGCGCCGCGACATGCCCTACTCCGGCTACGAGAAGTTCCAATTCAAAGTGCCGGTCTCCGATGTAGGCGACGTCTGGACCCGCTACACGCTGCGCGTTCAGGAGATGCGGGAGTCGATCAAGATCTGCCAGCAGGCCCTCGACGGCATGCCGCAAGGGCCGATGAAGGCCAACGCGCCCAAGGTGGTCCTGCCCGACCGGGAAAAGATGAAGACCCAGATGGAGTCGCTGATCTACCACTTTAAGATCGTGACCGAAGGCTTTGCGGTACCCGCCGGCCAGGTCTACCAGGCGATCGAATCGCCTCGCGGGGAGATGGGCTATTTCGTGGTCAGCGACGGCACGGCCAAGCCCTATCGCGTGCACATGCGCAACCCCACATTCGCCTCCCTGCAGGCTCTGGAAACCATGTGCGTAGGGCGTCTTCTGGCCGATGTAGTTGCCGTGATCGGGTCCATCGATATCGTGCTTGGAGAAATTGACCGGTGAGCGACCCTGTCGACGTTCGCTCGCACGTCTGGGAGTCGCTGGTGAGCATGCTCCGCGTCTATGCGCATGCAGCCGGCCTCAACGGCGCTGCATACGTAGTGACCAGTGGCTCGAACGGCATCGGTCAAGCATCAGGACTCCGTGCTGAGCCTCAGCTTTAGTCCCGACACTGGAGAGGGAAACTGGTGCGTCACCCATCCGGAACGGGAAGAGTGCGGTGCGTTCCGGATCGACGAACACGGCACGCTTACCTTCCCGGCGGGCCCAAAGAAATCGACCAGGCAGCCATCGACTGGATCGGCTATCTGGGGCGAGGCAAGTAATCGACGGAAGAATCGATGAGCACGATTAGCCCCCACGTTCATCCATGACACGCAGGTGCCCAGATGATTGCGTACCGCCCGGACGCAAGTCGCGGGTAGACAACATCACGACAGTCCCGAAGAGCCTGCCCTGAGCTTGTCGAAGGGACGGCTGAGAATTACCCAGGACGTAAGTCCTGGGTGCAGCTGACACAACTATGAGCACACAGATAAAGACCATCTTCAGTCCCGCCCTGGCCGCGCGCTTTGACCGCATGGTGACGCTTTATCCTCTGCGCCGGTCGGCCCTGATCCCCATGCTGCTCTATGCCCAGGATGAGGTCGGCTATCTTTCCGACGCGGTGATCAGCGAAGTCGCTGCCCGCATCGAGATTACCGAGCTCGATGTGCGCAACGTCATCAGTTATTACTCCCTGCTGCACACCACCCCGGCGGGCAAGTATCATGTACAGGTATGCACCAACATCAGTTGCATGCTGCGCGGTGGCAATGAGCTCCTGGCCCATTGCAAGCAGCGTTTAGGCATCGGCAACAAGCAAACCACGCCCGATAAGCTTTTTTCCCTGGAAGAAGTAGAGTGCATCGGCGCCTGCAGTTGGGCTCCCGCGGTCCAGGTGAATTACGACTTTCACGAAAATTTGACCGCGGACTCGATGGACAAAATTCTGGACGATTATCGCGCCAGGACCTAGTCACGCGCACGCGGAGAAAAGCATGGCCTATCTCGTCTCCCATCCTGATGAAGTGAAGTTGGTCTCGTACCGCTTCGGCAAGGGCGCGACCGCCATCGACAAGTATCTCGAGCTGGACGGCTACACTTCCGCGCGCAAGGCCATCGCCCTGGGCCCGGAAGGCATCATCGCGGAGATGAAGGCATCCGAACCTGCGCGGCCGCGGCGGCGCCGGCTTCCCTACCGGCATGAAGTGGTCCTTTGTTCCCAAGCAATCCGCCAAACCAAAATACGTCCTGGTCAACGGAGACGAGAGCGAGCCGGGCACCTGCAAAGACCGGCTGATCTTCGAGTACGACCCCCACTCGGTGATCGAGGGCGTGATCATCGCCGGCTTGGCCATCGGCTCCAAGATGGGCTTCATCTACCTGCGCGGCGAATATCGCTACCTGCTCAAGATCATGGAGAAGGCTATCGACGACGCCTACGCCAAGGGCTTTCTGGGCAAGAACATCTTTGGCAGCGGTGTGGATTTCGACATCGTCTCCCACACCGGCGCGGGCGCCTACGAAGTGGGCGAAGAGTCGGCCTTGATGGAATCGCTCGAAGGCAAGCGCGGCATTCCCCGCATCCGGCCTCCCTTTCCCGCGGTGGTAGGCCTCTATGGCGGCCCCACCATCATCAACAACGCGGAGACCCTGGCCACCGTGCCCCACATCTTCCGCATCGGCGGCGCGGAGTACGCCAAGATCGGCTCCGAGCGCAACGGCGGCACCCGCCTCTTCTGTCTCAGCGGCGATGTGGCCAAGCCCGGCGTCTACGAGCTGCCCATGGGCTACAACCTCAAGAAGATGATCTACGAGGTAGGGGGCGGCATCCCCGGTGGCCGCTCACTGAAAGCCGTCGTTCCCGGCGGATCCTCCACGCCCGGTGCTTCTGCCCAACGAGATCGATATCGGCATGGACTTCGACCAGGTAGGCAAGGCGGGCAGCATGCTCGGCTCCGGCGGCGTCGTGGTTCTGGACGACACCGTCTGCATGGTGGAATTCGCCCTGCGCACCATGAAGTTCTACCAGCACGAGAGCTGCGGATGGTGTATCCCCTGCCGCGAAGGCACCGACTGGCTGAAGAAGACGCTGACCCGCTTCCATGCCGGCGGCGGCGTAGCCAAGGATATCGACAACATCCGCTACCTGGCGCAGAACATGTTGGGCCGTACCTTCTGCCCGCTGGGCGACGCTGCGGCCATGCCCACCATCGCCTTCGTGGACAAGTTCCGCAAAGAGTTTGAAGACCACCTGGATGGCAAACCGTGTCCCTACGCCCATCAGCCGGAAGCGGCCTTGGCCGGCGTATGACACGGCCAACGATAAAGACAGGAACCCATGGCTGACGTAACCTTTACCGTCGATGGCAAAAAGCTGACCGCACCCGCAGGCACCCTGCTGATTGAGGCTTGCCGCTCCGCGAGCATCGCGGTTCCCCAATTCTGTTACTACCCCGGCCTCTCGCTGCAGGCCGCTTGCCGCATGTGCCTGGTGCGCCTGGAGAAGGTTCCAAAACTGCAGACCGCATGCACCACGCCAGTAGCCGAAGGCATGGTAGTCACCACCGAAAGCGACGAAATCATGCAAGCCCGCAAAGCCACCATTGAGTTGCTGCTGGGCAATCATCCTCTCGATTGCCCGGTCTGCGATGCCGGCGGCGAGTGCGAACTGCAGGACATGACCTTCAAGTACGGCGCGCCTGAGTCGCTCTACATCGAGGCCAAGCAGCACCGCGAAGAACAGCAGTGGTCCCCGGTAGTCTTCTTCGATCGCCCACGCTGCATCCTCTGCTACCGTTGCGTGCGCATGTGCGGCGAAGGCATGGACGTGTGGGCGCTGGGAGTACAGAACCGCGGTGTCACCAGCACCATTGCCCCCAACGGAGGCGATCACCTGGATTGCGAAGAGTGCGGCATGTGCATCGATGCCTGCCCGGTGGGGGCTCTCACCTCCGGCAGCCTATCGCTACAAGACGCGGCCCTGGGAGATGAACCACGTCTCCACCGTCTGCACCCATTGTGGCGATGGATGCAAGACCACGCTCGGGGTGCGCAGCGTAATCAACGGCTCGGAGATCCTGCGCGGCGACAACCGCGACAAGAGCGGCATCAACGGCGACTTCCTGTGCATCAAGGGCCGCTACGCCTTCGACTTTGCCAACCACACCGACCGGCTGACCAAGCCCCTGGTTCGCCAGGCAGACGGCAAGTTCGCGGAAGTGAGCTGGGAAGAAGGCGTTGGCGCACGCAGGCAAGGCGCTGCGCGAGATTCGCGAGACCCGCGGCGGTAGCGCCATCGGGGTCATCGGCTCCAACCGCACCACCAACGAAGAAAACTACCTGCTGCAGAAGCTGGCCCGCACGGTGTTGGGAACCAACAATATCGATCATCACCGCACCGCCGACTACACTGCTTTTGCCCGCGCTATCTCCGGACAGAAGGACCGCGCGGCTTCGCTGCGCGACTCCATGACCGCCCCGGCGATCCTGCTGCTGGGCAACGATCCCACCGAGCAGCATCCTCTCCTGGCCTGGAACCTGCGCACCAACGTGCGCCACAACAATGCCCGCATCTACATCGTGAACCATGCCGGCATCAAGCTGGAGCGGCAGGCGCACGAATCGCTCGTCATTCCCCAGGATGGCTACGCCAGCGCCGTGCGCTTTTTGGCAGGCGAGGAAAACACCTTCCCTGGCGCTCAACCATTGGACGAGGCGAAGAAGTTCCGTGACGCGCTGCGCGCCGAGCCCAACCTGCTCATCATCTTTGGTTCCGAGTTCCGCGGCCGCGACATTGAAGCGCTGGTGAACTTCGGTCTGGGGCTGCCCCACGCAAGCTTTGCCTGCCTGGGCGACTATGTCAATTCCCGCGGCGCCGCAGACATGGGCCTACTCCCCGGCCTGCTGCCCGGTTATGTTCCCGTGGACCATGGTGGCCCATTTGCCGAGGAGTACGGCGACGCGCTCCCTTCCACTCCCGGCATGGACCTGGTGGAGATGTTTGATGCCGCGGAGCGCGGTGAACTCGGCGCACTCTACGTCGTGGGCGCCAACCCGATTGCCCGCTACGGCATTGACCCGGCCGCGCTCAAAGACACCTTTGTCGTCGTGCAGGATATGTTCCTGACCGAAACGGCTCTGTTGGCGGACGTGGTCTTGCCCGCCTCCAATCTCTACGAGAAGTCGGGGACGGTGACCAACACCTACGGCGATCAGCAACTGGTCAAGAAGGCAGGCGACCGCGCCGGCGTGCGCAGTGACTTCGAGTTGATGGTGCGGCTTGCCGACACCATGGGCGCAGACCCCAGGAAGCTGGTTCCCTTCGGCCGCGGAGTCCACGCCGACATGGGCCAGAGCCGGGGCGCGCAATCCGGCGAGGCGGACCGTCACAGCGTGTGGCTGGCGGCGCAAAACCTGGAGCCGAAACTTAGCCCCTTCGATCCCTTTGCCATTCTTGACGAGATTCAGCGGCTGGTGCCCGGCTACCAGGTCTCGCGCCTGGAGCTATTGGCCGGTAACGACGTCCATGTGCAATCATCACTGGTGCAAATCGAAACCGGCCCCGAGCGCCACGCACTGATTCTGCCGGCCGAAGACACACTGTTTACCTCCGGCACCTTAGGCCGTTACAGCCACATCTTGCACTCGGTCATGGAATCGCACACCACCAAACCCACAGAAACAGCCGCGGACTAGAGGTAAGATTGCCAAGTGCCTGTTTAAACGAAGGGCACGGATTCAGGCCGTGCCATGAAGTTCGCAAATGCTACACGGCTGGAGCGAAGCGCGTCGTCATATCCGACGAACCAAGGTTGAAGTATGGAGCAACCCTAAACCTTGTCATCCCGACCGGAGCGCAGCGGAGCGGAGGGACCTGCGGTATCCCTTTACCCCTGGCAACTTCTGAAGGGTACGGACTTTCAGGCTGAACGGCACTGGCTTTGTAGAAGCGACATTAGGCTTTGTATCAGGGCACGGCTTTAGCCGTGCCGTACCGGCCGCGGCGATGAGGGCTTTAGCCCCTGAGGCACGAAGGCGAGTAAGAAAGAAGAAACCTGTGAGCTTCCTGATCTTTTTCCTTCTGAGTTGTTTGAAGATCGCCATTGTGCTGGCCATCTTTCTCGGAGCCGTCGCCTACACGGTGCTGCTCGAGCGCAAAGTCGTCGGGCGCATTCAAAACCGCTGGGGACCCAGCCGCGTTGGACCGTTCGGCCTGATGCAGCCCATGGCGGACGGCCTCAAGCTCTTTCTCAAAGAAGACCTGATCCCCACGAATGTCGATCGGCCGCTATACATTCTGGCGCCCATGATTGCCCTCGGCTGTGCCTTGATTTCGATTGCGGTCGTGCCCTTCGGGGCGCGTATCACCTGGCATGGCGTCGATATGTTCCAGGTCGCCGATGTGAATATCGGGTTACTGGTGATTCTCGGCGTTACCTCGGTCGGCGTTTACGGGATCGCCTTGGCCGGCTGGTCGTCTAACAACAAGTACTCGCTCCTGGGGGCCCTGCGCGCGAGCGCCCAGGTGATTAGCTACGAGCTTGCCCTGGGGCTTTCGCTCGTGGGCGTCGTGCTGCGGGCCGGATCATTGAACCTGCGCACCATCGTGGATAGCCAGTCGGCCCACGGCCTCCTCTCCTGGAATGTCTTTGGCGGCTTCCAATTCGTCGCTTTCTTCATCTACCTCATGGCGGCCTATGCCGAAACCAACCGCGCCCCATTCGATCTGCCAGAAGCGGAGACCGAACTGACCGCCGGCTATCACACCGAATACAGCTCGATGAAGTTTGCCATGTTCTTCATGGCTGAGTACGCCAACATGATCACCGTGGGCTGCGTAGCGACTCTGCTCTTCTTCGGCGGATGGACCAGTCCCTTCGGGTCGTTGATTCCCCCTGTCGGCGGAGTTTTTCTCGCAAGCCATCCTGCCCGTCTTCTGGTTTGTGTTGAAGGTTTTCTGTTTCCTCTTTCTCTACATCTGGGTGCGCGGCACGCTACCAAGGTTCCGCTACGACCAATTAATGGGCTTTGGCTGGAAATTCCTGATGCCCCTGGCCATCGCCAATATTCTTGCCACCAGCCTCTGGCTCGCCTAGCGCCATATGAATCTCCTTACACTGGCAACCGAGGCTTTGCACAACCCTCTTGTCTTTAGGACCAGCCGACTCGCGGGGCGATGGGGAGAAAATGACCCTTCTCACTAAACCAGCAACCGAGGCTTTGGGTGGCCCATTCAAGCCCTTTGTGCGCCTGGCTCACGGCGATGCCGGGGAGCTCCTCGACGTGGGCTACGATCGGCCATCCCACCGAAGCGGTGTCGCCCTGAGCATCACGCACCCGAAACGCAAAGCAAGGTGTTCTACAATCACCTTCGGGCCCGATCTAGGAGAAAAGCACTAGCATGTATCTGGTACTCTTCATCTTTTTTGGCGGCCTCTGTGTAGCAGGAGCCTTGAACCTCCTGTTCCAGCGCCACCCCATCAACAGCGCCCTCTCGCTGATCGTGGTGATGAGTTCGCTGGCCGTGCTCTACCTCCTGCTGGGCGCCGAATTCCTGGCGGCCGCCCAGGTCATCGTCTATTCCGGCGCCATCATGGTCCTCTTTACCTTTGTCATCATGTTGCTCAATGCCGGCAAGGAAGAGCGTACCCAAGGCAGCGGCGCCGCCTACATCGTAGGCATCCCGGGGGTAGGGGTCCTGGTCTGCCTGTTGGGATTCATCTTTCTTTCCCCACACACCCACCTGGCCACGGCCCGGCTGGGAGACTATGTGGTCTCCACTTCCGATCTGAGCAAAGTGCTCTTCCGCGACCTGCTGCTTCCCTTCGAAGTAACGTCGGTTCTGATCCTCATTGCCATCCTGGGCGCGGTTGCGCTGGCCAGCAGGGAGCACTGACATGACTGTTCCTATTGCTTACTACCTGGTGCTCAGCGCCATCCTCTTCTCTATCGGGGTAGGCGCCTTCCTCATCAAGCGCAACATCATCACCGTCTTCATGTCGATTGAGCTGATGCTGAACGCGGTCAACCTGAGCTTCGTTGCGTTTGCCTATCAATGGCATCGGGTGCAAGGCCAGATATTTGTCTTCTTCGTGATGGTCGTCGCCGCCGCGGAGGCCGCAGTGGGCCTGGCCATCATCATCGCCATCTTCCGCTCGCGGAGTACGCTCAACGTGGATCAAATCAACCTGATGAAACTATGAACGGAAATCCATCCCTCCATCTGTGGTTGATCCCATTGCTGCCATTCATCGGCTTTCTGCTGAATGGATTGCTGGGCCGTTTTCTGGGCAAGGCTCTGGTCTCGACCATTGCCCTGCTGTTTACTGCGGCTCCGCTGGCCCTGGTCCTCGACATTGCCTTCCGCTTCAGCGCGCTCAACGTCCCTTATGTCGAGCGGTTGGCCTTTCCCTGGATTGAAACTTCGACTTTCCGCGCCGATTTCGCCTTCCTGCTCGATCCGCTGACCCTGGTCATGCTGCTGGTCGTCACCGGCGTAGGCTTCCTGATTCACATCTACTCCGTCGGCTACATGGCGCATGAAGAGGGATACTGGCGCTTCTTCGCCTACCTCAACCTGTTCATGTTTTTCATGCTGACGCTGGTGTTGGCGGAGAACTTCCTGCTCATGTTCGTCGGCTGGGAAGGAGTAGGCCTCGCCTCCTACCTCTTGATCGGCTTTTACTTCCTGCGTGTATCGGCTGTGGATGCCGGCAAGAAGGCGTTCATCCTTAACCGCGTCGGCGACTTTGGCTTTCTCATCGCGATGTTCCTCATGATCGCCCACTTTGGCTCCCTGAGCTTCAGCCAGGTCTTCGCCGCGATCACTCAACATCCCGAGATGCAGGGCGGCTTCCTCACCGCCATTGCGCTGCTGCTGCTGCTCGGCGCTACCGGCAAGTCCGCGCAGATTCCGCTTTACGTCTGGCTGCCGGACGCCATGGAAGGCCCCACTCCCGTCTCCGCCCTGATCCATGCCGCCACCATGGTGACCGCCGGCGTCTACATGATCGTGCGCTCGCACGTGCTCTTTGACCGCTCGCCTTTCGCCCTCGGCGTGGTTGCCATAATCGGCGCCGCCACGGCCTTGTTCGCGGCCACCGTCGGCATGGTGCAGACGGATATCAAGCGCGTGTTGGCCTACTCCACCATCTCCCAGCTCGGCTATATGTTCCTGGCCTGCGGAGCCGCCGCCTATTCCGCGGCCATCTTCCACCTGGTCACGCATGCCTTCTTCAAGGGCCTGCTCTTCCTGGCCGCCGGCTCCGTCATCCACGGCCTGGGCGGGCAGCAGGATATGCGCGCCATGGGCGGCCTCCGCAAAGCTGTGCCCATCACCTTCTGGACCATGAGCGCCGGGGTCTTCGCCATCTCCGGCATCCCGCCCTTCTCCGGCTTTTTCAGCAAAGACGCAATTCTCTACCAGGCTTTTCTCTCCCCTACGGCGGGGCCGATCCTCTGGTTTGTCGGCCTCGTGACCGTTCTGCTCACCGCCTTCTACATGTTCCGGCTCTGGTATCTCACCTTCTTCGGCGAGAGCCGGACGCACGATGCGCACCCCCATGAGAGTCCCTGGTCGATGCTGACGCCGCTGATCCTGTTGGCCGTGCTGGCGGTCGCCGGGGGCTGGATTGGCATTCCCAAGGCTCTCGGGGCGGCGATCAGTTCGCGCACTTTCTCGAGCCGGTGGTGAAGGCACCCGGAGTCATAGCTCATGGATATTGAGTTCACCGATGAGGTCGGCTCACGAGCCATGTCAGCCCGCCGTGCGCCAGTTCCTCCTGTCGTGGCGCAGCGGCCTGTTCACCCCGCCGGCACCGACGGGCAGGAGCGCATCTTTAGCGTCATTTCCGTGGTCATGGCGGCCATCGGCTGGTTCTTCGCCGATCTGCTATACCGCCGCAAGCCCGGCCTGGCCGATCGGCTGGTCGAGCGCGTCAGCGGTGTGTACGGATTGCTGGTCAACAAGTACTGGATCGACCAGATCTACACCGCGCTCATCGTGGCTCCCCTGCTCTTCATTACCCGCTACTTGTTGTGGGGCGTAGCCGATCGTGGAATCGTGGACGGTGGCGCCAGCCTGGCGGCAGGCGGAGTGCGCGGCGTAGGGGCGATAGTGCAGCGGGTGCAGTCGGGAAACATTCGTTCCTACGCCGGGTGGCTGGCGATTGGCGCCGCATTACTGCTTCTGATTACTTATTTCGGCTTTTCCATGCAGCTCTAGAAAGAGAGCAAGGGACAATCTGTGCTGAACGATTCGATATTGACGCTTACGACCTTTGTGCCCGCTGCAGGAGCGGTGGTCGTGGCATTGCTTCCGCGCCGTGGCCGCATCATCCAATGGTTCACCTTGGCGGTGGCTCTGGTCACCTTCGGCCTGACGCTCCATTTGCCGTTTCATTACGTATATGGTCAATCGGGCTTTCAATTTGAAGTCGACCACGCCTGGATTGACAGCCCTGCCATTCGCTATCACCTGGGTGTGGACGGCATCTCGCTCTGGCTGGTGGTGCTGACCGGTTTTCTCGCCCCGCTCGGTGTGCTGGCTTCCTGGAAAGCCATTAATCATCGCACCAAGGAGTTCTACTTCTTCTTCCTGCTGCAGCAGACAGCGATGATCGGTGTCTTCGTCTCCCTCGACATGTTCCTCTACTACGCCTTCTGGGAGCTGACCCTGGTGCCCATGGCGATCCTTATCTCCATGTTCGGCCGGGATCGCGGAACAGAGGCGGCCATCAAGTTTTTCATCTATACCTTTCTGCCCTCGGCCCTGCTGCTGGTAGCCATTGTTTGGCTCTATGCCAAGACCGGCACCTTTGACTTTGTTCGCCTGCAGTCGATCCTGGCCCAGGATACTGTGAACTTTCCGCCCAAAGCGCTCTTCTGGGCCTCGTTGGCCTTTCTCGTCGCCTTTGCCGTCAAGGTCCCGGTCTTTCCCCTGCACGGCTGGCTCGGCGACGTCTTTAGTGAAGCGCCCACAGCGATGGCCATGGTGGTTGCGGGCAAGTTGGGTCTTTATTCCATCCTGCGCTTCAATCTTGGACTCTTCCCTGCCCAGGCCCGCCAGGTCGCGCCCTGGATGATCGCTCTTGCGGTGATAGGGATCCTCTACGGCGCGTTGGTAGCCCTGGTGCAGAGCGATATGAAGAGGCTCGTGGCCTTCTCCACCGTCAGCTCGCTCAGCTTTTGCATACTCGGCATCTTTTGCTTTGCGGTCTCGGGCCTGGACGGCGCGGTCTACCAGACCCTGAACGAAGGCGTCTCCGTCGGCGCGCTGTTGCTGTTGCTCGGCTTCATGTACGAACGTTACGGAACCTACGAGATTGCCTCTTACGGCGGCTTGGCCAAGCGCATGCCTCGCCTGGCCACCCTGTTTGTCGTCACCTCGCTCTCGCTGGTCGGCCTTCCAATGCTGAACGGCTTTGTGGGTGAGTTTCTTATCCTCAGCGGCAGTTTCGCCGGGCATGTTGCCTGGGTTTCGGCGGCCACGGCCGGCGTCATCCTGAGCGCCTCCTACATGTTCTGGATGATCCAGCGCGTCTTCTACGGCGACGTATCAAAGATGGTTACAGAATTGAACGTAGTGGATATGGGCGGCCGCGAACACGTTGCCGTGTGGCCTATGGCCGTTCTCATGTTGGTAATGGGGGTCGCTTCCCCCATCTGGATGCGCGCCATTGATGGCGCAATGGTGAAGCTGGCATCGCCCGCGCCGGCGCCCACCCTGGGCATCGCGGTGAGACAGTGATGCAAGCGCCTCAGGATGTGCCTCAAATCTATCGCATTCTGCCCGAGCTATGGCTCACCGTCACCGGCGTGCTCATCATGTTGATCGAGCCCTTGATGCCGCCGGGCATGACCCGTAAGCCCATAGGAGTGCTGGCAGTGGTTGGCGTCATTGGCGCGTTGCTGGCCAGCATCTGGCAATTGGGACTGCCCCCGGGAACGGCCTTCTATGGCACCGTGCAGACCGACGCCTTCAGCGTCTTTTTCCACGTCTTGATCTGCAGCGTCGTGTTGATCGCACTGCTGATCGCGTTTGACGTCTTCGATGGCAGCAAGGAAAGGCCGGCTGAGTACTACGCCCTCGTCCTCTTCGGTGCTATGGGCATGTGCCTGATGTCCAGCGCGGTCGAGCTGCTGCTGGTCTTCATCAGCCTGGAGATCTCTTCCATCGCCACCTACATCCTGGCGGCGATTCGCAAGCGCAGCGGCAAGAGCCCTGAGGCTGGGCTGAAATACTTTCTGCTCGGCTCCTTTGCGACCGCGTTCTTCCTCTACGGCATTGCCCTGACGTTTGGCGCCACGGGAACCACCAACATTGCCGAGATCGCCGCCGCTCTTCCCCAGAGCCCGACGCCGGGCTTCGCTATTCTGGCAGTGGCCATGATCCTGATCGGCATTGGTTTTAAAGTGTCTGCCGCTCCCTTTCAGGTCTGGACCCCCGATGTCTACGAAGGAGCGCCTTCTCCGGTGGTCGCCTTGATGTCCACCGCTCCCAAGGTTGCCGCCTTCGCCGTGCTTTTGCGCATCCTGTACGGCGCTTATCCCGCATTGCACGCTCATTGGCTGTTGCTTATCTGGATCATGGCTGCCCTCTCCATGACGGTGGGCAATCTGGGCGCTTTGCGTCAGCACAATGTGAAGCGCTTGCTGGCCTATTCTTCCATCGCCCACGCCGGCTACACGTTAGTCGCCTTCACTGCTCTCTCCAGCGAAGGCATCTCTGCCGCAATGTTCTACACTGCGGCCTATGCGGCCATGAACGTAGGCGCCTTTGCCATCATCAGCCACGCCGGTGGCTTTGACGACCGGCTGCTCTCGGTTGCGGACTACCGCGGCTTGGCCTACCGGTCGCCGCTGATGGGCGGCGCGCTGGCCTTCTTCCTGCTGTCGCTGATCGGGATTCCCTTCACCGGCGGCTTCTTCGGCAAGTTCTACGTCTTTACCGCGGCTCTGCATTCCGGCGAGGTATGGCTGGCGGTTATAGGCCTAGTGAACAGCGGCGTTGCCGCCTACTACTATCTGCGGCTGCTCACCTCTATCTACGGCAAGCCAGCGGACGACGCCCCGGTGCAGTTAGTGCCGCGCCTGAAAACCTCGCTCACCTTTGCCCTGCTGCTCACTGTCTCCGCCACCTTCATCCTGGGCATCTTCCCCGGCAAGATTCTATCCATGGCCCAGGCCGGAGCCGCCACCTTCGCCAACATAACCGCAACCCCAACCAACCCCAACGCAATCTCCGCCAGCAGGTAGGCTCGGGCTTTACAGGCTGCGGAAAAACTCTGGCTCTTGAAGGGTACGGGCTTCAGCCCGTACGTAAATGCTTTGCAATCAATCCGGCTTTAGCCGCTGAGGGGACCTGCCACAAAATTGGATTGGTTGCAGTAGTGGCAACTCTGTCCATCCACCTCCACCGATGCCAAGATGAGCCACCGCCCTCCAATTTGTCATCCCGACCGGAGCGTTAGCGCAGCGGAGGGATCTGCAGTTTTACTTTCGGGACAAGCCAATGTGCGTCGTCCCTACGGGACTCAATTTGGAGAGAGGGCTGGGTGGCCCATTGCCCCGATTTCCTGCGGAGGCTTATGGCGTTGATACACCCCATGCGCCTTTCCTTAATGAAAGGCGCACACGCGGACCTCTCTAGTGTCCCGTCCCTAAAGTTCGTTAAAGAACTCCTCTTCGGCTTTGTATCAGGGCACGACTTCAGTCGTGCCGCAAACACTGCAAAACCAAATGGGCTTCAGCCCCTGAGAGCAGTTTTTGGAACATTTTCGATTCCTCGAATTGTTCCAGGAACTTCAGGGACAGGACACTAGCACAGCGTGGCAGGAAATCGGGGTCAAGCCTTCTTTTGGCTTGAGTGGGATAATGGCTCTCGATGTGCCACGTTCCGATTGCACATATTGCCAATTGCCAAAACCGCCGACCCCGATGCAACGCTGACTCATCAAGAGAACGCTTCACCTCACGCCTGAATCGCCCAACCCCATGCATACTCGCTGGGCCTGCGTCCCTCTGCCGCCAGAGATTCCGGCATTTCAATCTCCAACCCAGTAGCAGAATCGAACTTCCATCGCAAAGCATCCGGATACCCGAACATGGAGATCCGGCTGCCAGGCTTAGGTCGCACAGAACGGAGTTGGAGAACCTTCCCCGGCCACTCGAGCGCAAAGCAGTAAATGGTCTGGTTGTCCTTCGCCCGTGTGAACCGTATCGCTTCTCCTTCACGCCAGAGCTCGCCATCCCGGGGTCGCGTCGCGTATATCCCCGGGCCACACGTCTTGAGCCAGCCCCCGACCTGCTTCACCTGCTCGATAGCCGCCGGATGGAACCGGCCCGTAGCATCCGGCCCGATGCCCACTTGAAAACTCCCGCCCTTGGCCGCCGTGTCAATGATGTTGTCCACGATCCATTTCGCTCCCTTATAGTGCGCGGCGTCCGGATCATAGGAGAAGCCGCTGGCCAGCGGGTAGATCACCATCCAGGGCATGCCCGTGTTCGACTTGGCCCCGGGAATAAACCCCTCCGGCGTATAGTAATCGCCATAGTTGCCGATGCCCCGCGCCCGGATCATCACGTTCGGCTGCAGTTCGCGGATGCGGAACAAGGTCTGCCTTAGCTGCGGCCATACTTTTGGCCCGAGCCATTGATCCAGCGAGAGCATTTGAATCTCGCCGTAGTGGGTCAACAGCTCCTCGATCTGCGCCCGGTGGCGTGCCATCATGCGCGTGACTTCTTCAGGCGTAGGATCGGGCGCCATCCAGATCAGCTTTCCCAAGCGCTTGCGGGACTCCATCCATTCCGGATCGAGCTCCGCGGAGGAAGGGACTTGCGCTGGATGATCCGCATAAGGACGGAAATCCGCGTCGTACCAATCAGGGTGGGAAAAATACAAAGCGATGCGGAGATTTCGCTTTCGGCCGGCTGCGCAAAGCTCCTTCACAATATCCCGGCGGAACGGCGTCTCCATGATCGAATAGGCCAGGTCGCTATTCTCCAATACCGGCCCACCCGCCGCATCCCAGCGAATTCGCTGCCGGACCCGGGTGCGCGTGTCGAACATGGAGAAGCCCTCGTGATGCTTGGTGGTGAAGGCAAACATCCGCATGCCGTTGTCGGCGAAGAGAGACGTCCATTCCTCAGCGTCAAAGCCGGCCGGGTTCCAGCTCTTGTACATCTCGTTGTAGCGAGCGCGTTCCGCGTAGCTCAGATCGAGAAAGGGCCAGGACTCATGCGCAAGACCGGCGACAGAATAGAGGCCCCAGTGAATGCGCACCCCATACTTCATGTCGAGAAAGGCTTCGTACGCGGCCGGAGAAGCCCAGTGGTATCCCGGCACCGGTACCTCTTCGATATAAGACTGCACTCGCCGATAGTGAGAGTCAGACAGCGGCAGATGATGAGGGAGACTCTGCGCTGCGAAGCATCGGTGGGATGACGCGATACGCGACGCGACCGCCATGGCTGCGCCAGAGAGAAAGGTTCGCCGTTGCAAAGCCGGCCTCCAGTAGTTAGCGCTGACTCACCGCAAGCAAGCTCTGCCAACCGGCTTTGCTCATCCTCAGCCGCTGCCCGGTCTTAAGAACGACCGCCCCTTCGCTCTGTCCTTCGCGGAAGATCTCGCTCACCTGTTCTACGTTGACGATAGCAGAGCGATGGATGCGGACGAATTTCTCCGGGTCCAAAGTATTCGATAGTTCCTTGATGGTCTCGCGCAACATAAAAGATTTGGTGCCTACGTGCAGGCACGCGTAATAATCCGCCGCTTCGATCCAATCGATCTCGTTGACGTTGATGAACGAATCCTTCGCGCCGTTATGAACCAGCAGCCGCTTGGGAAAATCCTGCCGGGAGACACCGCTGTTCTCCAGGCTGTTGAGCACCGACTTCATCTGCTCGTGCGTCATCAACGCCGCCTGCGAAGCAATGCGTTCCCGCACACGAACCAGCGTCGCCTGCAACCGCTCGGGTTCTACCGGCTTGGTCAGATAATCCAGCGCATGCACCTCAAAAGCTTGTACCGCGTATTCATTGTGTGCGGTCACAAATACCGTGACCGGCATCTGCGCCGGGCCAATCTGCTCGATTACCTCGAATCCGCTTCGTCCCGGCATTTGTATATCGAGGAACAGGACATCAAACCGGCTTTTCTTCAGCGCAGCAATGACCTCCTTTCCGTTGCGGCATTCTCCGGCTACCTCCACCTCTTCCTGCCCCGAGAGCAGAAAGCTTAGGCGCTCCCGCGCCAGGGGTTCGTCATCCGCGATCAACGCTTTAATCTTCATACGCCCTGGCATTCGTAGGGGATAATGATGGCCACTTCAAAGCCGCCTGTGCTGAGCGGCTGAGCCCGCATCTTGTAACCGTCGTGATAAAAGTGGTCCAGGCGTTCGCGGGTATTGCTCAGTCCGATGCCATGTCCATTCTGTGGCTTGTACATCATGCCGGTCCCGGTGTCACGCACCCGCAGATGAAGCTCATCCCCATCCCTGATCGCCGATGCCTCCACCAGCCCATTATGCTCGCACCGTGCAATCCCGTGCCGGATCGCATTCTCCACAATCGGCTGCAGCAGAAAACTGGGGACCAGGCCATCGACCGCGCTCGGGTCCACGTTCATTTCCACTCGTAGCCGGTCGGCAAACCGTACCTGTTCGATGGCCAGGTAGTTGCCCACAAACTCCAACTCCTGCGACAAGGGAACCTTTTCCGGAGTTGTCCTGGCCAGCGTAGTTTTCAGCAGTGCGTTCAGATGCCCAAGCATCTCAGCCGCAGCCTTCTGCCTTCCCAGTTCCACCAGCGTCGTGATCGCATTTAAGGTATTGAAGAGGAAGTGCGGTTCCAGTTGCATTTGCAGCGCGCGCAAGTGCGCGGCAGAGAGTTGCCGTTGCAACTCCAGCGATCGCATGGCCTCGCGCTGGGCGCGAATCTGCAACTGGATTACTCCAGTGAGCCCGAAAACGAAGCCGTACATGAGCAGCTCCATGCCAAAACGATTGATGCCGAACTCGCTGGTCCATACCGAGAGCGCGCTCGCTTTCGCCTGCCATCCTGCGACACTAAAGCCGACACTCCCAAGCAAGAGAAGATGCACCACCCCCAGCGCCGTTGCCGCCAGCACATGAGTGGAGGTGGTCATCGGAGTCAAGCTCGACATGAGCGGTACGCGCTCACCTATCTTCCAAAGAGCGCTGGCGACGCAAGCCCACCATCCCCACAGGGCCAGGCCATAAAGCAGCGACGGAAAATGGGTGATCGACTGACACTCGCTTGCGGTGACCAGGGCAAGAGCGAGCGCGAGCGAAAATATGACTACGTGCCCATTGCACCAAATCTTCCGGCCGGTGGCCGCGGGCACGGTGGTTTGCTCAACCGCGGGCAGAAGCATCCAGGGTTCTGTTCGAGTGCTCATTGGCATCCTTTCTATCGCCTGCGGTAGCGTGTCTACCTGAAACCGCTGGCATCTATGGTACATCTGTTGCACTGCCGCGACTCTAAATCGGCCAGCGCGCTGTTGGCTTCCTTTTGCAGCCGTGACGCTTGTTGCTTTGCTCCTGAAGCGCGAAGGATCTGCGCGTATATAGTCTCGACTGTCAAATAGGTAATGGTATTCCTGCCTATGGCCGCTTCGGCGACGGCGAGCGCATGTTGCGCGTCGTCAGTGGCGCGCACATAGTCTCCAGATTTCGCAAGGGCCTGCGCACGTAGGATATATCCGGTACTGAGCATGAAATAGCCCGGCCCATGAGCCCGCGTCCAGCGATCGATCGCTTGTTGAATGGAGGAAATGGCCTCCTCTTCCTTTCCGTCGTGGAATGCCAATGCGCTTTTGACGGTGTACATGGCTGCAACATCGTCCTCTTTCAATCGGGTCGTGGTGCCCGCTTCCTTGAAGGCGGTCGCGAGATTGCGTCGCGCCGTTTTGTAGTCTTTCTGGCCGTAGGCAATCGCGGCCAGGTTGATGGATGCAACGGCGATCCCAGCAGGGTCTCCAAGCACGTCATAGATGCGGCTCGCCTTCTGGGCGAGCGCCTTGGCCGTATCCATTTGCCCTTGAGTCTCTTCCAGGGTGGCCAGGTTATCGATCGTCGCCGCATATCGCGCCCGCGCAGATGGAATCGATCGGAACATCTCCATGGCCTTCCCGTATGCCCGTCTCGCCTGATCAAACATTTCCGCGTCCTGGTAAGACGACCCGAGAAGATCCCAGGCGACGCCACGTTCGTTTTCGGTGAAGGCTTGCGCCTCGTTCCGCAACACCGGCTCCAGAATCGCAATAGCCTCCTCCGGATGACCCGCACTCCACAGTTGATAGGCTTGCGCAATCGGAGCCGGCACAGGGCCTTCTGCACGCATCGGCATACTGACCAGAATCAGAGCGAGGGCGGCGAGAAGCAGGATAGGGACTCTCATGCATTTGAGCATCGGCGATTCGCTGCGTGCGCTCCACGCCTTTGCAGCGAGCCATGGGATTTTTGCAGGGAGGTTCCTCACGCAGATTTTCCGGACGTGCCTCCTCTCGTTGTCCTATAGTGATCTGGATGAACCGAAGACACTTCGCGGGCCTTGCCGCCGCCACCGTACTGCACCATGGACTCAAGCCGGCATCGGCTCTCGGCGCCACGCCGCCTGCTCCCCTTAAGCCCTTCGCTCTCGGATGGGTCATCAGTCCCTTCGGCGCGCCCGAGGAGCATCTGCGGACCGTGCACGAGTTGGGCTTCCCCACCTGCTTCCTCTCTCTCGACAAATACATCGGCAACTTCACTCCCGCGCTCGCCGCCCAATACCGCGATCTGCTCGCCAAGTACCAGCTCACCGCAACCAGCGTCGAAGTGGTAGGCCCGGGACCCCTGGAGTGGAACTTTACCCGTGGCCCTTCCACCATCGGCCTGGTGCCCCCCAAGACCCGCGCAGCCCGCATCGATGCCCTGCGCCAGGTCTCGGACTTCGCCAAGCAGGTGGGCATTCTCCAGGTGCAGACCCACTGCGGTTTTATTCCCGAGGATCCGGCCGACCCGCTCTACCCCCAGGCCGTCGAAGCCATCCGCAGCGTCGCCAAGCACTGCCAGGGCAATGGCCAGGCCTTCCTGATGGAGACCGGCCAGGAGACGCCGATCACCATGTTGCGCGCCATTCGCGACGTCAATATGCCCAACCTCGGCGTCGGCTTCGACCTGGCCAACCTGGTTCTTTACGGCAAGTCCAATCCATCCGATGCGGTCGATATCGTTGGCCCCTATGTCCGCAATGTCCACGCCAAAGATGGCCTCTGGCCCAAGGACCCTGACAAGCTGGGTGAAGAGGTAATCATGGGCAAAGGCGTCGTCGACTTCCGCACCGTCTTCACCAAGCTCCATCGTCTCGGCTACACCGGCGTGCTCTCCATTGAGCGCGAGACCTCGGGCGCGCAACAGATCGCAGACGTACGCCAGGAAAAAATCTTTCTCGAACGCGTACTGCGCGAAGTGATGGCATGATGAACCGCCGGCAATTTCTCCAAACCGGCAGCGCTTGTGGCCTGCTTCTTCTTAAGCCCAGCACCGCGTTTAGTTATCAGGCCAACTCCGCCGTACGGCTTGGCCTGCTCGGCTGCGGCAATCGCGGCACCGCTGTCTCCACTTCGTTTTCCAAAAGCACGACCGCCCAGGTGGTGGCGCTGGCCGATATCTTTCCCGATAAGCTGGCCCTCGGCCGCACTCATTTCGACCAGCTCAACACTAGCCTTGGCCGCGCATCCATCGACAGCAAGCTGCTCTTCCACGGCCCGCAGGCATTTGAACAACTGGTCGCCGCCAAGGATGTCGACCTCATTCAGATCTCCACGCCGCCGTTCTTCCACGTGCAGCATCTCGAAGCCGCAGTCGCCTCGGGCAAGCACGTCTACTGCGAAAAGCCTGTCGGGGTGGACATCGATCAAGCCAAACAAGCGCTCGAGATCGCGAAACGCGTCAAGCCCACGCAAAGCGTCGATGTCGGCTTCCAGTGCCGCAGCGCGCCGCCCATCGCTGCCATCGCGGAAAAGATCAAGGCCGGCGCTCTGGGCAAAATCGGCTCCGTCGCCGGCTACTACAATGCTCCAGCCTCGGAGGAAAAGGTGCATCCTGGCGCCTCGCCCGATGAGTACCGCCTGCGCAACTGGCTCTGGTATCGCGCGCTCTCCGGAGACATCCTGGTGGAGCAGAACATTCACATCATCGATCTCTGCAACTGGATGCTCGGCGCTCACCCCCTCAAGGCCACGGCCACTGGAGGCCGCAACATCCTTACCCACGCCGGCGACTGCTGGGATAACTACCAGGTCGACTTTACTTATCCCGATGAGGTTCACTTCGCCTTCGCCTCCACCCAGTTTGGCAATCCCGGCTTCAACGCCGGGCTCAGCCTGTACGGAGGCAATGGATCAGCGACAGTTCCCTATTCCGGCCCGGTGCAGATTACCGGCACGCAAGCCTGGGTCTGGCAGGATTCGATGGACACCCCCGCGGCTCCCGCTAAATTCGCCGCCAACGGCAGCTTCTCTGACAACCTCCAGTTCGCCGACCGCGATAAGGAGCGCACCTTCATCGACAGCATCACCTCCGGCCAATGCCATAACCAGATTGCCGCTGGGGTCGAGACCGCTCTCAGCTGCATGCTCGGCCGCATGGCCGGGTACGAGCGCCGCGAGGTGACCTGGGAAGAGCTCCTCGCCCACGGCGAAAACTACAAGCTGGGCATGGACCTGCAGCAATTCGCCTGAACGAATGAACGCACCATGCCTGCAGATCGGAATGCCCGCGCGCTCGCTGGGTTGCGCATCGCTGTCGGCCTGCTTTTCCTGATCGCCCCTTAGCCCGCTGAGTCTCTGGCGAGAGTGAGGGAGGCGGCTGGTGCGGAGTATCATAGCCCCATCGGTACCATGGTCCAGCATTTTCCTGATCCGATTCAGGTCGGCGCGCATGCAGGCTTAGCCACGGTCCCCCCAAAGGGTCACACTCTCCTGCGGAGTGGTCAGGCATAATAAGAATATAGAGAGGGAGAACCATGGCTGGCATTGATTGGGCTGAATGCCCTGCCGTCGAAAGCATTCCGGGCAAAGTCAGTGGCGCCTGGGTATTGAAAGGCACCCGAATGCCGGTTTCGGCCATTTTTGAAAACCTGGAAGCGGGAGCCAGCATTGACGACATCTCGGAATGGTTTGATGGGCTCTCCAGGGATCAGGTGAGAGCCGTCATCGAATTCGCGGCACGTAGTCTTGACAAGCCTCCCGCCTACGCGTCGTGAGATGCGCGTCCTATTTGATCAGGCGATACCTCTACCTCTCCGCTCGTATCTTGTAGGTCACTGGGTGCGTACAGCCGCTCAGCAGGGTTGGTCTACTCTGGGGAACGGCGATCTCCTAGAGGTTGCAGAGGAAGCGGGTTTCGAGATCTTATTGACCACGGATAAGAACATACGCTACCAGCAGAACCTTGCCAGCCGGAAGATCGCAATCGTGGTACTGGGTCAACAGCAATGGCCCCAACTTCGTCTCCACGTTCAACGTGCCATAGACGCTATTCAGGCGGCCACGCCAGGCAGCTATGCCGAAGTCGAGGTACCGTCCGCATAAGCATCGTCTGTCTGCTGTCCTCTCTTCCCTCCAGTCGCCTCCCCATCTCAGTCGAAGAAGTGACGATCCTCGTCCGCCAGGTGCGGCTTCGCGGCCTGGACATTGAAGGTAACACCGAGCCCCGGCCGATCCCAAACGTCGATAAAACCACTCTTTACGATCGGGTTCGGCAGCCCTTCAACAATGTCATACCACCACTCCGGCTGGCCCAGCGGATACTCAAACGCAATATAGTTTTGCGGCAACGCGGCTGCCACCTGTACATGCGCGGCTAGTCCGAAAAGCCCATCGAAAATTCCATGGGGCGCAATCTGAATCCCGTGAAGGTCGGCATACTCCGCAATCCACTTCATCTCCGCGATCCCGCCCACATCCTCCGGGTCGGGGCCCACAATATTGACCGCCTGTTTCTCGATCAGATCCTTAAAGTTTTCCCTGAGGTATATCTCCTCCCCCGTATGAATCGGGATGGTTGTACTTACCGTGACTTCGCGAAAAAGATCGGCGTTGGGATAGGGCATGTAGTCGCCGGTGATCAGGTCTTCGAGCCATGCGATGTGGAGCGGCTCCAGAGCCCGCGCAAAGGTGATTGCATCCTTGACTGTCCAGCCTGGACCACAATCAAGCGCCAGCCCGATCTCGCTGCCCAGCACCTTCTTCATGGCTTCGACGCAGGCGATCACATTGTCCAGGCCGCGTTCTGTCATCATGCCGCGATCGGGATGCGAGGCTCCTTTCCGCGGCGGCTCGTCGTACCACGCATTGGGCACAGCGGGCATCATCGCCGGATCGTGAAATCCGACCGCTTGTTTAATCAGCGTGAATCCCTCTTTGGCGTCCTTCATTTTCGCCATGGTCTCTGCGTAATCCTGCGGCGTATGGCCGGTCATGGGGAAGCGGACGCCTCCGTTGTAGATGCGGACGCGGTCCCGGATCTTTCCCCCCAGCAGCTTATATACCGGCACACCCGCCACCTGCCCGGCGATATCCCACAGCGCTATCTCGATCGCGCTCACTGCCGCACCCCAGGGCTTGAACGCACCCAGCCGGCGAATCTTCAGCAGCACGCGCTGAACGTCCGTCGGGTCTTCGCCCAAAAGATAGTCTTTATAGAAGAGCACCATCGGCTTGAGATACGGCTTGTAGGACTCGGCCTGGCCATACCCGGAGATGCCCTGATCCGTAACGATGCGCACCGTTGGGTTGCGGCCGATGATCGCGCACCGCAGGTCGGTGATCTTGATCGGTGCCTGCCCCGCCCGTTTTTCGGCGGACGGCAGATTCTGCTGCGCGGCCAACGCCGTTGCAGCCGCGGCCGCCGAGAGTGATCCAATAAATCCTCTACGCGTCCAATGAGCCATGAGTCCCTCGTCTAGAGCTGCTTAGCCGACCAGCCATTATAGGTGAGACAGGAAACTAAGCATTGGCCATTCATCTTGAGGGCGGCTCCACTCCATAATTCTTAATCTGGGCGCCCCAGGTCCCCGTTGGGGACCTGGTATACGCACGCCCATGCTACGAACCGTTTGTGGCTGCTTGAAACATCCATCGCACCCCAAATTTGTCATTCAGTGCTCCATAAACGCCGAAGAATTGCTCTTTTAAGGGGTCCGTCACTTCTGCTCCCTGGGAAAGTTTTTCGAAGAGAGCCTTCAACTCCGGTAACTTTCCTCCGCTCAGGTAAAGACAAACCGTGTTGCCGCGAATGCGAGTCTGGTTAAGCCGTAGCCAGTCTGACGCGGAAATCTCAAGCTTCCCGTTCGTGAGCCGTGCATTGATGCTTTTCTCGAGCTGGAAACCCGGCATTTGATCCTTCACCGGAGAATCCTTCACTTTCATCACCGTCAGCTCTCCGCCAAAACAGGATTGGTAGAACTCCATTGCCTGATGGCAATTGCCGTCGAACAAAAGGTAGGGCGTCAAGGTTGTCATTGCATCTCCATTGAGTTTCTGCGCTGTGGTGTCTGCTATGGAACGAGTAGGTAAAGCCGCCAACGCCACAGTGGAAAGCGCGGATGCGGCGAACTGGCGGCGAGAGAAGTCGTTGGCTCTGGACACGGTCTTGCTCCTTGTCTGAAATACTCGGGAGGCAGAATGTGCATCTGCCTTCGTGGAGTAGTCGGAGCTGTCACGGCGTTCTCTACATGGCCGCGCAAGAAACATTTGGAACCGGTGGGATGAAAGGCGGAGCGAATCAATCCGATCCGGCGCATAGCGGAAGCTCCGGGACAGGAAAGATCGTGAGGGGATAGGGGCATATCCCTACCACCCGCTGCTTCAAAAGAGCACGGACGGTAGCCACGCTCCGGATGGATCGCTATAAAGTCCGGTGCTCATTAATGTCAACGGTTGGACCACGCGCAGGCCGTTCGTCAAGCACCAGCGCAGCAGTACGTGGTTTCTTGAAGGTACAAGAATTCCCGGTCCCGCGAAGGATTCTACCGAAGCAATAAGGGATTGCAAGTCTACGTTCGTCTCCGCTGTGGAATGTCCAAAAAACGCCAGGTGCGCTGTGTATCCAGTGATGCGATCTCCGCGTTCTACCACGCGCGCGGTCCCCTGTTCGATTGCTTGAGCCAACTCGACGCCTCGATCGAATCCGTGAACTCGCCGTGACAGAGCATTGCAGGCGTCCGCGTCCTCAGGTTTGGCCGGTCGCACCGTGCATCCAGGCAGGCTCCTTTTGTGCGTCCGCCCCTGCACGCATGACAGTGGCTCCCGAACGTCAAAGCCGAGTAAGGCGTAGAGCGCAAGCGAACGATTATGAAAGCCCGCCTGTGTCAGCCGAACTCCGGCGGCCCCGCTGTCGTTCGCGCGATCCATCACCGCCTGCATGAGCTTACGGCCAACCCCGAGGTTTTGTGCGCCGGGGTCAATCGTGATGGGGCCGACCCCTCGAATCACGGACCGCTCATCAAGGACATTACTGCCAACAATCCGGCCACCGCTTTCCGCCACCACGCAATAGAAGCCGGGGCTCAAAAACATCATGGAAAGCAGGCCGGTCGTCGCTTCGGATCCCGGAAAATCGCAAGGAAAACCGTGGGCCATGCTGATCGCGGAAAAGGCTTCGTAGCAGATCTGCCCACACGCAGCGGCGTCCTCCGGTGTGGCAGTCCTAACCACTACTTCCGGCTGTGTTTCCCGCGACATCATCCCGACCTCCGGGGTGGCGCACAAAGTGTACCAGCCACATCGGCAAACAATGCTCCGGGTGGCCCATTCAAGCCTTTTGCCCTGCCCGCCCCGGCATGTTGTGGGGCAATCCAGAAGACAATGCGGCAACTGGATACCGGTCCCCCGCATCATAATCCAGCAGTACGCGGATACTACGTCTCTCGGGACTGGTGGTTCACTCGCGCGTTTTGGCACATACGGCCGAAGTTTTCCGGGAAAAAGCTATGGCGAGTTACCAATTTGATCAGATGGGCACTTGGAATTGTCTTAACTCCCGCTTAAGGAGCTCTATGCATGACTTGCGCACTGTGTCACGCGGACAATCAGGCTGAATTTGACGCTGAAATGGCTAATCATCTGATTGGCCTTAACAATCCGGGCGCGCTCGCGTTCCCGAAAGTCTCGGTCTGCTTAGATTGCGGCTTCTCCATGTTTACCATTAAGCCGACCGAGTTCCTCAAACTGAGCGAAGGTAACGTAGCGGTTCCCATTTGCGGAGGATAGTTTAGCCTTCTGGCTCCGCCTGCATCTGCAGAGCGGCCCTTTTCAACGCCAAACAAACTTCTGGGTGGCCCATTGCCCCGATTTCCTGCGGAGGCTTGTGGCGTTGATACACTTCATACGCCTTTCCTTAATGAAAGGCGCACACGCGGACCTCTCTAGCACAGCGTGGCAGGAAATCGGGGTCAAGCCGTTTTTCGGCTTGAGTGGGCAAAGCTGGCCGGATGTAAGCTGGACCTCGTGCCGTGGGGTCTGAGACGCATCCGGACAAAGTCGCTTCGTGACGTTCTGTTGCTATCATCGCCGTCCATTGTTCACCACGAACACCAGCAGGCAGACGTTCGAGACTGCGCTGGAGCGTGTCCGAGTTCGCTTGGATCTCTGCATTTACGCTATGTGGTAATGCCGGAGCACGGCAGGCGAATGATCTGCGCGAAGAAATGGACGTCGGCGAATTTCGTTGAACTATTTCGCCGATGCGTGCGTCCAGTTCTCTAGGACCACTCCGCAGGAGCAATTTTGATGTTCTCGAATTCCAAGCAGACATTCCAGGGAGTAACACGCGCCGTGTTTGCGCATTTACGCAAGAAAGCCTCCAAAATCGGATTCCCTGTCGCCAAGCCCGTTGGCAGCGCCCAAAAAAACGGAATCAGCCTCCACTGGAACTACGATCCACGGCTGGAAATCCTGGAGGTCCAATGCAGCACACCATTCTGGATCAACGCCGCCCGCGTCAACGAGCAGGTTCGTTGCGAGATCGAAGCCACCATTCGCTCTCACCGGGCCGCTTGAATCCGCTCCGGTCGCTCCAAAGAAATGAAAACGCCCATGCAACCGCAAAAAGCCTGGGACGGCCTTTTTCAACGCCAAACAAGGCTCGGGGTAGCCCCTTTCAACGCCAAACAAGGCTCGGGGTGGCCCCTTTCAACGCCAAACAAGGGCTCGGGGTGGCCCCTTTCAACGCCAAGCAAGGCTCGGGGTGGCCCCTTTCAACGCCAAGCAAGGCTCGGGGTGGCCCCTTTCAACGCTAAACAAGGCTCGGGGTGGCCCATTCAAGCCGTTTTTGGCTTGAGTGGGCAAATCTGCCGAGCGCAAGCTGAACCTCGCGCCATGGGGTCGGAGTATCAAAACCCTTTTTCTTCACAAATACGGGAATTCAGGTTAAGCTAGCCACCAGTATGCAGACAGCGCAGCGCCAGTCCTACTTCTTTACCTACCGCTACTGGTATCCAGTAGCGGCTCTGGCGGCGTCTGCGCATCTACGACTCTGATTCTCTGATCTAAAGAGCGCATTCACCATCAAGGGCCGCGACCAAGTCGCGGCCCTTTTTGCATTTCTAACCAAAGCGAGGACGCTGAACATGCACAGCCTTAGCGTAGAAGCGGATACAACCCTAAGGGGAATGAGTACTACCAGTAAGAGACGATCGGTCGTTCGCATCGGGGCAGTGGAGATCGGATCTGGCCAACCCATCGTCATCGCCGGGCCCTGTTCCGTGGAATCCTATGAGCAGACCCTATCCACTGCGGAAGCCGTCAAGTCCGCAGGCGCCGTGATCCTGCGTGGCGGAGCCTTTAAGCCGCGCACCTCTCCCTATGATTTCCAGGGACTGGGCGTGGAAGCACTGGAGATCATGGCCCGGGTTCGCGAAGAAACAGGTTTGCCCATCGTTTCGGAGATCCTGAGCACCGAAGACATTGAGGTGGTCGCGGAGCACGTAGATATGCTGCAGGTGGGCGCGCGCAACATGCAGAATTTCGCTCTGCTTCGGCGTCTCGGGCAACTAAGAAAACCAGTCCTGCTCAAGCGCAACCCGGCGGCCACGGTCAAGGAGTGGTTGCTCGCTGCCGAATATCTGCTGGCCGGGGGCAATCAGCAGGTCGTGCTCTGCGAGCGAGGTATCCGATCCTATGACCCGGAGTTGCGCAACACGCTCGATTTAGCCGGCATGGCGCTCGCACGGCAGCTCAGCCATTTGCCCGTGATCGCCGATCCCTCGCATGCGACGGGCAGACGCGACCTGATTCCAGCCATGTCAAGAGCAGCGTTGGCGGCAGGCGCCGATGGCCTGATGATCGAAGTGCATCCGAACCCTGCGAATGCCTTGTCAGATGGAAAGCAGTCCCTGGACTTTGCGGGCTTCCGCAGCCTGATGGATATGCTGTAAGAAATGGATTACTTCGCCAGTGCCTCGCGGTTCTCTTTTGCCCAGGCGCTATCTCGCTGCACTGCCTTGAGTGGCGGTCCACCTTTCGTCCCGCAGGCGCAAGGCCCTTCGGTCTTGGCTTCGGTCATGCAATCGCAGGACTTTGTTTTCAGGCACGCACAGACGTAAACGACATTGCTCTTGCTTTGCGGATTCTGAGAACCGCCGGGCGCGGGGGTGAGGGCCAACAACAATAACGAGACAAAAAGGACAGCAGCGGATCCAAGTCGATTTCTCATGGCTGCACGAGCTTAATCTTGAAACCGGTCGGCAACAATATCCACTCAGTTGGACCCTGATATAGCCACTCTAGCTCTGAGTTCCCGCATCCATCCATCAAACAAATTCTGGGTGGCCCATTCAAGCCGGCTTTTTGGCTTGAGTGGGCAAGCAGCCCCGGCTTGCCGTCGGCTTGAATCGGCAAGCACCCTTACCCCTGATAAACCGTCTTCCCGCCGACCACCGTGCGAACGATCTGGATGTCCTTGATTTTTTCCTTATCGACCGTGTGGAAGTCATCGGCAAGCACGACAAAGTCCGCAAGCTTACCCGCGCTGATCGATCCTTTGATCGTCTCCTCGCGCGCATTGTAGGCGCCGTTGAGCGTATTAACCCGCAGCGCCTCCTCGATGGTGATCTTCTGGTTCGCTCCCCACGTCTCGCCGTTCCAACCCGTGCGCGTAACCATCCCTTGCATCGCCATCAGAGGAGCGAAGGGTCCCGGGCTGAAGTCCGAACCGGCCGCGGGCGTAATGCCGGCATCGATCAGCGAGCGGAACGCCGTCATGTGCTGCATCACGTCTTCTCCGTAGAAGTGAAACTTGTCCGCATTGTAATAAGCGTAGGTGCTGAACTCCGCGGGGACCACATCCATGGCCTTCATGCGCGCCACCAGGCTGTCATTCACCAAACTGCAGTGCGTAATCTTCGGCCGCATCCCGGCGCGTGGATAGAGCTTGAGCGCGCGCTCATACGCCGTGAGCACGCGGTCGATGGCTACATCTCCGTTGGCATGACAGTTGAGACGGATGTTGGCGCGGTGCACGCGCTCCACCCAGGCGTTCAAATCTTCCTGCGTCTCGGTAAGGTTGCCATGATAGGGCGGAGAAATATCTTTATAGGGTGTGCTGATGGCCATGGTGCGCTCAGAAAAGGAGCCATCGACGGTATGCTCAGCGGTGGCGCCGAAGCTGATGTACTCATCCCCGAAGCCGGTCTCGATGCCGTTGCTGATCATGGCCTCCAGCAACTCGTCGTAGGGCTCATAGCTGACGCGGTGAAGCAGTCCGCCGCGCAGGCGCTGCTCCTGCATTGCCGGCAGCACACCCACTTCGTCATGATGCACGGTGGTCAGCCCGTACTGGACGAACTTCTGTGAGATAAACGCGACACCGTCGAAGACGCGTTTCTGCTTCACTTCCGCCGAGTAGGTCACGCGCTGCCCCGCCTTGTCGATGGTTTCCATCGCGCGATCGGTCACCCGGCCATTGAGCTCGCCCTCTTTATTTCTGTCGTAGGTTCCGCCGTAGGGGTTAGGCGTGTCCTTGGTGATGCCCGCCATCTGGAAGGCCTTGCTGTTGTAGAAGCCGGTGTGGCCGCCGCGATGGTGCACGCAGACCGGATGTTCGGTCGAAACTCGATCGAGGTCCTGCGTGTTCAGTGGGCGCTTGTCCTTGATCTTGGTGTCATCGTGGAAATAGCCCTCCACCCAGTAGCCGGGTGGAGTGGCCTGAGCCCGCACGCGCAGCTTTTCGACAATGCTGTCAATGGTGACGAACTCCACCTGGTAGGGATTGCCGACCAGCACGTCATAGAGCAAGCCTTCACCGCCGCCGTGGTTGTGGGTATCGATGAAGCCGGGAACCACCGTCATTTGTTTGGCGTCGTAGGTCTGTGTCTTCTTGCCGATGAGGCCCTTGATGTCGGCAGTGCTGCCGACTGCGAGGAAGCGTCCGCCTTTGACGGCGAAGGCCTCGGCTTGCGGCATGCGAGGGTCGACGGTGTACACCTTGGCATTGAGCACGACAAGATCGGCGTCATTCACCTCTGTCTGCTGGGCGACAGCGGAGAGCCAGGAGCGGCCGGCCACACCGGCAATGCCCAGACCCATAAGGTTCAGAAAGTCTCTGCGGTTGGTCATCCTCGCAATACTCTAATGCAAGTCAGCCACCGTCGCGTCCGCCATCTTCACGGCATGCGCAACCTCGGGCCGCTGCGTGTGCGCCCCGGCATCGGTCTGCTTCGCCGCCGCGCTGTAAAACGCTCGCGCTTCATCCGGCCGCTTCGCCTGCTCGGCAGCCTCGCCGGCGCTGAGCAATCCATTCAGCCGGTTGGGGCTCAGCTTGAGGGCGACGCGATACTCCGTCAGCGCCTCCTCGGGCTTGTTTTCCAGCAGCAATAGATCGCCCAGCATCTCCCGCGCCGGAATATCGACTTCCATCTGCCCTAGCTTGTCCTGCTGGTCAGCAGCCTTGCGCATGGCCGCCACTGCGGCATCCGGATGACCTTCCGCAAACGCCTTCCAGGCCGCGATCTCATCCCGCTTTATCTCCATCGCAGCTGTAAACTCTGCCATGCGGAGACTTCTTCAACGCTTCGATAGCTTCCTATCGAAATCCTCCTTGGCAGCGGCAGCCAGCTTCGCATCGCGCAAATGGCCGGCAGCAATTCCCTGCCCCCAATAGGTAAACGAACGTCTCGTAATCCTTCGATCCTGGCGCCGGCGTCTGCACGGAAAGCGCCTTCCAATCATGCATCTCCGCGGCATAGATCGCTCTCAGCTCGTTGTCGAACAAGCGCCCGGCGTCCTTCATATCGTCCATTCCCGGCATGGCGCTCATATGTTCGCTGATCGCGCGCATCTTATAAGTCAGGACTCTTGCCTTTTCATCCTCACCCACCTGCAGATAGGCATAGATCAGGAACTCGTCCGCATGCATCTGGTGCGCGCTGCCCGGCAGCCCTGCCGCTTCGGCCTTCTCCGAGGCGGCCACCGACGCCAGGTTCGAATCGATGTCCTCGGGCCACATGCCGAGCCGCGCAAAGATATGGCCGGGCATATGCAGCGCATGAGGAGACGAGGGTGCAATCCTGGCATACTCCCGCGCCGCCCCCAGGCCTTCCGCAGCCAACGCCGGCGTGTCGCAGGTGTGGATGATGTAATGCGCCAGTCCAGGATGGTCCGGGTGCGAGCTGCGTACAGCGGCACCAGGATCGCCAGCGCCTGGTGCTGATGGGTCAGGGACGTGTCGTTCGGCGCTACCGAAGCCAGGATCGACAGAGCATCGAAGGCCGCTCCCTCTACATCGTTGGGGAAGTCGCGATGCAGCGCGTTCATCTTAGCCTCGTAGGCATCGGCCCGCTGCTGAAACGGCGCATCCGCGGGATCGAAGAATGCGCTCAGCGCGGCGATGTACGCCTGCTCGCGCGGTGTGCTCGCTCGCCGGGGCGCAGCCAGCGCGCGCGCCTTGGCCATCTCTCGCGCGCCCAGCTTCAGAGCCGCAGCCTCGGGAGGGCCCCACAGTTCCTGAAACTGCGTCATCGCAATACCCCAGTGCGCCATGGCGCAGGCAGGATCGTCCTTGGCGATGGCTGAAAACTGCATCTGCGCCTCGGTATAGCCGAACGAGTGCAGCAAAGCGATACCGCGCTCCATTGGCTGCTTGCGACCGAGCAGCACACGAGGTCGGGAACGATACCTGCCCGAGCTTCTCGCTGCCTTCGGCGGCATCGTCGTGATGGTGATGCTCCATGCCGGGCATCGGTGGCGTGGATTGGGCATAGGCACAACCGGCCAGCATCGTGGCGCAGACAAGCAGAAGCAAGGTCTTTCTCATAGCCCTCTAGCCTAAGCCCGGTGTGACCACTCCGGCAAGAGGATTTCGACGGATAGACTTTACACTTATACCAACCTATGCCAGGGTGGTATCTATTAAGCAATCGTTCAAGCAGGCTCTGGTCTCGGTGTTCCTCTGTGGAACCCTCTCTGCATCCGCTGCGCAGACGGAGATTCCCGAATGGTGCCGTACGCTTCCCCGGGCGGAATACAAGAGCCTTCAACGCGTGCCGGTCAGCGATGCCTGGTTCGAGGTCTACAAGGTGGCGCCCGCCGTCTTTGCCATCTACGAACCGCACCAGTCCGAAGAGACCATCGGCTACCTGATCGTCGGCCGCCAGCGCGCGTTGCTCTTCGATACCGGCATGGGCATCGGGGACGTCAAGAGCGTCACCGCGCAACTGACACACTTGCCGGTCGTGGTGCTGAACTCACACACCCACGACGACCACGTCGGCGGCAATTGGCAGTTCGACACCGTCTACGGCATGGACACGGACTTCACTCGTAAGAGCGCACAAGGCTCGCGTGCAGCCGCGCAAGCAGAGATCGGGCCCGGACAGACCTGCGGAGCGCTCCCCAAAGGATTCGACCGGGCCGCCTATGCAACCCGTCCCTGGAAGATCACGAAGTTCATGCACGATGGAGACCGCATCGATTTGGGAGGACGATCGCTGACCATCCTCGCCACGCCCGGCCACACGCCGGACGCGATCAGCCTCTTCGACGCGGCCAACGGCTTGCTCTTTACCGGAGATACCTACTACCCCGGAACCATCTGGATTTATATTCCGGAAACGAATCTCGCGGCCTATGACGCATCCGTCCGAAGGCTTGCCGCGCTTGCGCCGCAGGTGCGGATGGTTTTGGGCGCCCATAACATTCCGGTCGCGTCGCCGTCGGTGCTTCCGCAACTGGTAACAGCCTTTGAGGCTGCCCGTGACCACAAAGTCCCTGCCACTCCGGCTGGTGCTGGCAAAGTCATTTATAAGGTGGATAACTTCTCTTTCCTGATGCGCGACCCGGTGTCAAAGCCCTGAGCGGCGGCTCATTTCTCGAGGTCCGCGCTCCAGTTAAGAATCACCATCATAGGCTGCGTTTCCTCTTTCTCCATTTGCGTATTGATGAGAAATCGCTGCCCATCCCTGGCTACGTCATAGGTTACTAGTTCTGATCCGGCAACCCGTTCCCGGGCGTTCGCCGGGAACAAGGGCAGCGGAGCCCCCGAGTCAAAGTGCTCTCCCGCTACCACCGGTACAGCCGTCATTCTTCCGTCGGAACCGAGGTAAAACAACTCCTCGCCGTCTCCTCGCCAGCGCGGCTGAGTTCCCCCGTTATTGGAGACTTGCCATTTCCCCCGCAATTCGGGAAACGAGGTCACGTAGACCTCCCACTTACCGCTTTCGTTCGATGTGTACGCCACCCATTTGCCGTCCGGCGAAAATTGCCCGTTCTTGGTGGCTTCGGGACCCTTCAGCAGCGCCCTGGTTTTCAGCTCCGGCTCTTCCGCAACCCACAGCCCGGTCGCCTCCGCGGTCCGCTCGTACAAGATGTACTTGCCGTCATTCGACCAGCTGGACGGATAGTTATCGGAGCCGTTCAACGGTAATCGCTTCTCGTCCTCTCCTCCATCGGCGTTCTTGACGTAGACCTGAAACGAGCCTCCGCGGCTCGATGCAAACAAGATCCTCTTTCCATCTGGACTCCAAACCGGATCGGCATCAAGCGCCGCATCAAATGTCAGGCGCTTGGTACTGCCCCGATGCAAGTCGTAGGTCCACACATCGGTGTTCTGGTTTTCCTCGTCTGTCCGGTCGAATCCCACGGCGGCCCCGTTCGGAGCGATGGCGACATTCGCATAAACACCCGGCTTGCCGATCTCGCCGATTTCAATTCCCTGCCGGTCGCGCCACACCAGCTTCGAAAGTGAGACGTCGCCGCCACGCTGTGCGACCAACACACCCGTATCGGATACCGCGTACGCATTGCGCAAGATACGCGGCAGGTAAGTTACGTCCTTGAGAAGAGGAACCGCTTCACCGGACAACTCCAGCTTGCCGGCGTCGAATCTTTGTGAGTAGAGCGTCTTCTCCCGGCAGAAAAGCAGATATCCGGGCGCCGCATATTGCGGGTTCCCCGTCGCCTTAGTGAGCAATTTCCTTTCCGTCGAGCCCAGCTTGCCGATGAAAATGGCGTCGGGATCCTCCTTGCCCGCAATATTAGCCGCGAGGTAGAGAAAGTGGTTTCCATCCGGCAAGAACATCGGCCAGCGATGGCTGTTTTCTCCGCGGCTCGCGTCCGGCGCCGTGATCGCTTTGGCGGGCCCGCCGGCCACCGGCACTCGGTACAATCCGCCCCCCAGTTGTCCGCTGGGCGAAAAGACAATCACCCCATCCTTGTTCCACGTACCTCCGCGCCCGCCCGGCGCATCGCAGATCACCAGCACCGGCCCGCCCCCTATTTCCAACCTCTTCAGTTTTCCCGCGGCAAAAAACGCCAACGATTTGCCATCCGGAGACCAGAAGGGAAAACTCGCGCCTTCCGTATCCGCCAGCTTTCTCTCCTCTTTGCCGCCCACTTCGTAGAGCCACAGAGAGTTCGTCTTCTCCGCTGCAGAAAATCCCACCACGGCTACCGTGTGCCCGTTGGGCGCGACCGCCATGTCGTGTGCGGTAAACGGCAGTACAGCCAGGAAGTAGCTTGCCTGCCGAGCATCGCTCCGGTACCGCCAGGCAAATGCGCCGGCGAGCAAGCACGCCCCAAGCACACCGCATACCAGCCATGGCAGCCATGCCCTGCTCTTGCTGGTGTCCCGCTCGGCAATCAAAGCGGGTTGACTTCCGCCGTCGGCGAGCCATTCCAATTCCCGCGCAACATCGCCTGCCGACTGCCACCGTTCGTCGGGATCCTTGGCCAGGCAGCGACGGATCACATGCTCCACTGCGGCGGGCATCGAAGGCACGATCGCAGTGATTGGCTCAGGTTCTTTCTCTACAATCGCGGACGCGATGGACAGCGGACTCTTTCCGGCAAATGCTCTGCGCCCGGTAACCATCTCGTAGAGCACGGCGCCCAGCGAAAATAGGTCACTGCGTGCATCCAGCGCCTTCCCTTCTACTTGCTCCGGAGACATATAGGGGTAAGTGCCGAGGATGGTCCCTTGCTGCGTGAGTAAGATTGCTGCTGTGGACGTGGTGAGCGGTGCTGCCAGGGGCGTGACAGACTTGGCCAGACCAAAATCGAGCAGCTTTACCCCCGACTTGGTCAGCATGATATTTGCGGGCTTCAGATCGCGATGAGTGATTCCGCTGCGGTGTGCTTTATCTAATCCGCGAGCGATTTGTGACCCGTACGGAAGCAGTTGCTCCAGCGGAAGTGGTCCTTTACCCAGGCGAGTTTCGAGCGTCTCGCCTGCCAGGTACTCCATGACGATAAAATCCAGACCGTCCTGGTGCCCAACATCGTAGAGCGTGCATACGTTCGGATGGCTCAGACCGGAGATGATCTTCGCTTCCCGTTCGAAGCGCTGCCTTGCTTCGGCATCCGACGAGAGATGCGCCGGCAGAATCTTAACCGCCACGTCCCGGCCAAGGCGCACGTCAATCGCTCGATACACCTCACCCATACCACCGGCGCCGAGAGGGGACTGAATCTCGTAAGGACCAAGTCTTGTGCCGGAAGGGAGCGCCATCAGTGCGTGCCATTATAGGGCACCACCCCCACAACCCCGACGCTGGCCACCCGAAAGCCTTTACCGGAATTGTCCTCCACGTGTCCAAATCGCGCCGTCTGGACCGTCATCATAATGACGGAGTTATTTCGCTTGATTCATTGCGCGACAGAGAAAGCAGCGGTCGCACGACGGCTGCGTGCATCTCTTCCATCACTTGATCGCGCAGAGTTGTGGGCGTAAGCACCTGTGCGCGCGCAGCGAAGCCCAGCACGACGAAGCGCGCCTCGTCGCTGCTCTCGAAGGAGACGTGAAGGATGGTCCACTTATCCGGAATAGCCGGCGAGCATTCCACCTCCGGCGCAGGGGACACGCGGCACCAGCGGCGGAGTGAGACCGCTGCATCGGGAGCCAGCGCAAGTGTGGCGCGAAACTGCTCGCGCTTCTGTTGCAGCTGCGCTGTTGCGGTCTTCCAATGAGCAGCCAGGTCAAAGTTCGCCGGCCGCTCGAAAGTCACGGCGAGCACCACGGCATCCTGCATGCGCGAGATGCGGTACGTGCGCATGCCCGCCGGCGCGCGCGCCACCAGGTACCAGATTCCCTGCTTGGCCACGATGCCGAAGGGGTCCACGGTGCGCACGCCACTCTCGCCGTCCGCGCGCGAGTAGAGGAAGGTCAGCTTGCAGTCCCGGGCGATGGCGTCCTGAACAATGGGCAGCAACCCAAGGTCGCCCGACGTGGGATGCCATCCGACGGGATCGATGTGCAGCCGCGCGCGGATGGAGGCCGCCTGGGTCTGCATTCGTTGCGGCATCGCCGCCAGCAGCTTGCCAAAGGCGCGCTCCGATGCCGCGGCCAGCGCGGGATGCCCCAGCGCGCTGGGTTGAGACATAAGCAGCGCACTCAGCTCGGCATCGTCGAGTCCCGGAACCCTGGTGCGCCAGCCGGGGGCCAGTTCCCATCCGCCCTGGGCGCCGCGCAGCGCCAGCACCGGAACCCCGGCCGCGCTCAGCGCCTCCATATCGCGATGCGCAGTACGCTGCGAAGTCTCCAGCCGCTCTGCCAGCTCGCGGGTGGAGAGACGCCCGTGCGCCTGCAACAGCAACAACGCGGAGAGCAAGCGGTCCGACTTCATAGGGCGTGTCTCCTCTCCTTCTTTTTTAGTTTATTCATCATATATGACAGCACATGTCATATATGCCACTTTACGTTGATGGTGAGGAGAAAACCGATGGGATTGAGGGAGTTTTTCCTATGGCAGTTGGAGCACGAGGTAGAAACCTCGCGCAAGGTGATCGAGCGTGTCCCTGAGGGACGGAACAGCTGGAAGCCCCACGAGCGCTCGATGGAGCTGGGTTATCTGGCAGCGCTGGTGGCATCGATGCCGGGATGGATCGAGTTCATGGTCAACCGTCGTGAGCTGAATCTCTCTGACCCCGCGAACGACGTGATGCGGACCAGGCCCGTGAAGACGCGCGCGGAGTTGTGTCACATGCTGGCCATGGGGCTGGCAAAGTCACGCAAGGCGCTGGAAGATACGACGGAGGATCACCTGCTACGCATGTGGCGCTTTCGCATGGACGGCCAGGTAGTGAGCGAAGGGCCGCGCTACGCCATGATCGCCGACGGAGCCATGACCCATCTGGCGCATCATCGAGGGCAGCTGACGGTGTACCTGCGCATGCTGGAGTCGAAGGTTCCGGCACTCTATGGTCCATCGGCGGATGAGAGATTCTAGCTAGACTGGTGGGGAAACTAGCCGTTCTCTCCACCAGCAACCCCTTCAAACCAAAGCCCCACGCCACTCCGCCCGCCCCAGGAAAAAGCAGTGTCCTCCCGTTGTTCGGTAGGTGTATTGTTTTTCTGTTGGAAACTGGGGGTACCGCCCAGTACCACACCACGGGGGAGGCTCGAAGCAATGGGGGCAATTTCGCGGAACTGGGCAAAATGGTGTTGGGGGCTCATCCCGCTCTCTGCGTTCGTACTGATCGTTGGTTCCCTGCTCCACGGGGCACGCTTTGTCCACGCCGATCAAGCCCCGCCACCCATAGTTAAGGAGATCAAGCTAGGCACGGCGCGCCCGGGCACGCTCTATGCCTTCACCCTGGCGGTAAAAAACCCCGCGCAGGTGCAAGGCAGCGACGCCGTGCTGGCCACGGTGAAAGACGCGCAAGGAGTCATCGACTCCAAATGGCTGCATACCGCCGACCTCGACTTCTACCTGACCCTCCGGCCCCGCGCCGCCGGCCCCGTCACCGTGAGCCTCTCCTCCACGGCGCCGGCCCCGGAAATCAACGCCACGCTGCGCAAAATCCTGGAAGCCCCAGTGCTCCCGTCCGAAGGCGGCCTCACGCCCGGCGTGATCGCCGCGGCGCCTAACGGCACCTGGCAAACCGCCCAGCCCTTCGAGTTCGGCCAGACCATCTACGGCAGCGATGACGAACGGCCCTACGCCCCTTCGCGCAGCGAAGACGGCTACGCCGCCATGGTCAAAGGCTTCCAATGGTTCAAGTTCACTTTCAAGGAAGCCAAGCCGCGCCTGGTCTACTTCACCCTCAACGTTACCGATCGCGATGTGCCGCTCGACGTAGATATCTTCCAGTTAGGCAAGGACGACGTAGTCCCCTTCAACACCGGCGAATTTGTCTACCAGGTGGAGGCCACCCAGAATTATCCCGGCCTGTATAAGTTCCGCACCCGCATCCTGCAGCCGGGCCAGGAGTACTACGTGCGCGTGGCCGGCAACCACCCCGCCTTCCAACTCCACACCTCGGACTTCCCTGTTCCGCCTTACTCCGATCCGCACCTGGCCGTGCGCGCCGGCATGGACTTCCTGGTCAACATGGGCGACACCTGGCTTTCGAACACGCCCGCGCCGCGGCTCCATCGCCCTGCGCACCACCATGCAGCATTCTGAGACCCAGCTCTGCATCGCCTGCCACCCGGCGCAGTTCACCACCCGCGGCTATCTCACCGCGGTGCACAACGGCTACGCTCCCACCCAGCGTGCCGCAACTCGAATTCCTCATGGACCGCATTTACAACAACACGCGTCCTTTATATGGAGAGCCCAACACCAACTGGGTGCGCGTGATCTACACCGCGCGCACTGAGGCGAGCCGGCTGCCCCTGATCACCAACCAATTCGAGCAGAACGTAACCCACGATCCGCCGCGGGAAAAATTCGACAAGCCCTACGCCGAGTACCTCAAGATCCACTACAAAGGCGTCACCACCATGCCCGGCGACGAGGCCGATGGCTGCGAGCCCGACGTGAGCCCCTTCGAGATCGCCACCCAAAGCTGGCAGACCTTCGACATGGTCTACAAGCAGACCAAGGACCCGCAGTGGCTAACCGAGCGCAACCACGTGGAGACCCTGGCCCTGCCCTACGAACCCAAGAACATGATCGACCTCAACTGGAAGATCATGCTGCTGTCGACCATCGACCGCGCCAAATACCAGCCGCAAATCGACCAGCTCATCACCCAACTCTACGAATACGAAACCCCCACCGGCGGCTGGCCGTACCCCTTCGACAAGAAAGCCAAGACGGCGGACTTCATCTCCTATAACGCCGTACTCGCCGTGGCCATGGCAGGCCGGCGCCCGGAAAGCGACGAGCACCTGGCGCATCGCGGTGAAGGCCATGCTCGCAGCCCAACGGCAGGAAGGCAGTTGGGAAGGCGACCCCGTCTACCAGGGCTTCAACACCCCCTTCCGCGCCACGCAATTTGCCGTGATGGCGCTCTCCACGCTCTACCCGGGAACCACCGAAGCCAAAAACTGGGACGCCGGCTTCCCCGCTCCACCCACCAAGCTGGCCAAGAACAACCTGCCCTTGCTGCTCGCGCAACTTGACCAGTTTTGGGACCTGGCACCGGAGCCCGTCCTCAAGCAAATTCGCGAAGTGCTGATCAAGAGCGATCAGCCGCTGGCCCGCGAAGCCGCCGCCCGCGCGCTGGGCCACATGGCTGATCCCGGGATCGCTGCCCGTCCTGATGCAAGCCCTGGGCGACCCGACGAAAATGGTCCAATCCAGCGCAGCCTACGCCGTGCGGATGATCCTGTCCCGCCGCCAGGACGCAGCCCCCGACGGCCGCACTCTGCTGGTAGCCGCGCTGGGCTCGCCGAGCGCGCGCGTCCGCTGGGGCGCCGCGCGCGTCTTCAACCAGCACTTCCGCGACCTGACTGGCGATCAAGGAACTGCTCGCCGCGCTGGAGAAGGATGTAAACGACCCCGTGCCCTTCGTCCGTTTTGAAGCGGCTTCGGGATTATGGCGCTGGTACTACTGGCAAATCGATCAGCCGGAAATGCGCAACAGCACCCTTGAAACCCTGGCGACGCGCATGAACGTGGAGACCGACGCCATGGTCCGCCGCGGCCTCGAGGAGAGTATCTACGACCTGCTCGACGAGAACACCGGCTACCTGACGGCGTGGGTGCGCGCCAGCGCGGAAGATGCGGACAAGAACGCCATCGGCGCCGGCTACGAAGCCGTGGTGCATGACCAGGCCCAGGTCCTGGCGAAGGTCCTGCGCACCGCTACGCCCTTGGGGCGCGAAGGCATCCTCAACGCCCTGTGGGATTTTCACGTGCGCCACTATGCCCTGCCCACGCTCAAGGCGAACACCGTCTCTATCGGCCTGCCCGCGGTGCTCACCAAGTACGTCAGCGGAGTCCCCGACCTGCATCGCCCGGGCTACGAGTATCCGCCGTATCGCGAGACAGTCGACTTCAAGTACGACGTGCACAACGGCTTCTTCCAGACCCGCGTAGGCAACGACAGCGACCTCATCCATTTCTTCAAGTCTTCCGGGCCAGAGCTGGAAGAGGCTCTACTTGCCTGCCTCCAGGGCGCTGACGACAACATGAAGATCGAGGTCCTGAAGGCGGGCAGCACGCTCAGCGGGGCGGGCGACGAGCGCTTCGCCCTGGCCGCCCTCACCCTCTCTGAAGACCCGAACCTCCAGGTGCGGCAGACGGTGCGCTATGTATATGAGGATGGCCAACGGGGCGTCCTGAATCTGGATGCGCCGGCCGCGCCCGATCCGCACTTGGTAAGCAAAGTAGTCGAGATCCTGAAGAACGGCAATCCGGATAGCCAGGCGGTCGTGCTGCCCTTGCTGGCCGCGCTGCCCAGCGACTCTCCGTGGGCCCAGCAGCCGCAGGTGTTAGGTGGATTGCGTGCCCTGCTCGAAGAACAACCGCGGCCCGCAAACTACGCCCAAGTCCTGAACGCTGCTTCCTCGTTCAAGAGCCTGATGAAGGAGACGGATCTGCAGCAGCAGGTGCTGGCCGGGCTGAATGATCCCAACCCGGAAGTGCAGCGCGCGGCGGTTCGTGTTTCGTTGGAGCACTTCCTGGCCGACCCGGCCACGGAGCCGCTGGTGAAGCAAGCCTTCGCTCATCTCGACCCCTCCGCTGTGGGAGTCTTCCTGGAAGAAGTAGGCGACCCGAAGTTCATGAACCGGCATGCCGGCGTCTCGGGCGGCGCCATCTCGCAGGACCAGGCCTACTTCCTGAACAAGAACCTGGTAGCCATCAAGCGTCCCACGGACCTGCTCGACAACCCGCTGGTGCTGAGCACGGTGCTGGCCAGCCTGCAAAACCCTGACAACAATGTGCGCGCCGCCGGCCTGGACACGCTACGCAAAGTCAAAGGCGTGGAGCAGCGGCCGGAGTTCCGCGCCGCCATGGAGCAGCTGCAGAACGACGCCAATCCGCGCTTGAAGCTGATCGCCGTAAGCGTGCTGCAAGGCAACAAGCTCAGCGAGGCGTTGAAAGACGTGCAGCCCGGCTCGGTGCTCGACTTCAACTACTTCGTGGCCAAGATCGAACCCATTCTGGCGACCCAGGGCGCGGACGGCAAGGCTTGCGTCTTCTGCCATGCCAGCCACGTGATCTTCAAGTTACGCCCGCCCAACGATCAAGGCGTCTACTCCGACCAGGACAGCGAAGACAACTATAAGTACGCGATGCACGTGGTCGACATCAACGATCCGACCAAGAGCCTGATGCTGATCAAGCCGACCAGGCCGACCGACAGCGCCGGCAACGTCGGCGACTACCTGGCCACGCACAACGGCGGCCAGCGCTGGCACGGCAATGAGGACAGCTGGCAGTACCGAACCATCCTGGAATGGATTCGCGGCGGAAGATTAGAAACCGCAGCAGTAACAAAATAAGAACTGGACGGCGTACGTGGGCCGAAAAGATGGGCGAAGCCCACGACATCTTTTTCGAGATTTTTCAGAACGAAGGACCCAAGCCTGGGTGGCCCATTCAAGCCGCTTTTGGGCTTGAGTGGGATAATCGAATCTCCCACTCGCCCCATCTTGTTCTCGACCTGTTACCTGGGCACGCACTGTCTCAGGGCACAGGGGCTAAAGCCTGACCTATTCTCCACTGATACAAAGCATGAGTTTTTCCGTAGCCTGTTTAGCCCTGCTGGCAGGGCGTCCAATTCAGGCTTTTTTTGAAGGGTACGGCCTACCTCGCCGCAGCGAGCATCAGGCCGTACATAACTTCTGTTAAATCAATTCGGCTTTAGGCCCCTGAGCTAGGTTTCCCTGAAGGGTGCGGGCTCGAAAGGCTGCGACGAACAGAGACCCAGGGGAGGAAAGGAAGCCCCTGCAGAAATGTGCGAAGAAAGCGAACTAACTCTGCTCCTGCATGGATTCCACAGCCCACAGGGAGAAATCTGTGCAGCCCCGGACTTTCAGTCCGGGGAAGCGGGTTTTCAAACCCGCGAGAACGCTCCATCTTGCAATGACCGGGCTTTAGCCCTGGTGGCCGCTTTCCCGCATCCACGCGGCGCTATTTATACGTAGCGTTACTGCGAGCCAAGCCATCGTGGTGTGCGCTAATGTCCACCATGGAAATAAACGCCACGCCGCCCAGCGGGTCCGACTTCATAGCCTCACCCAGCGCCGCGTTGAGCTTATCCAGGCCTTCCGCGTTTGCCGCCAGGGAGACAATCGTAAACGTGCCAGGTGCTTCGGTATGGACCGCTTCGGTATCCACTTCGTACTCACGCAGCGTGCCGTCGGCGACCAGCTTCTCCATCAGGGGCACGATCAGCTGCTTGCTGAGCGTCTCCACCGCGTCGGCCGGCGCGTCCGGCTTTAACCGGTAGTAGGCCTCATACGTGTACCCATCCTTCACCGCTCCGGGATGCCAGTGATAATACCGGCTGACGTAGATGCTATCTGAGTGATTGGTGGCGCTGGTCAGGACGGAAGTCGCCGCATCGCCGGCCTTCTCCAGCTGATCCAGCACGTTGAGCACGCCGGCCATGGACATGGCGGACCACCAATCGTCGTGGGTCGTGCCGTCCCCTTGGTGGACCAGGGTCACATCGTTGCCATAGCCCACGATCGTCCCGTCGGCGATGGCCTTGTCCAGGATCTTCTGGTTAGGCGCGTAGGACTTCTCCATGTCGGCCCACTTTTCCCGGGGAATATTCCAATCCGCGACGTACGTATACAGCGCAGGTTTTTCTTTCACCTCGGACGTCTGCGCGCCTGCCTGCCCGGCCCACCCGGCGAACATCGCGAGTGCGCCCACGGCTGCGAAACCCTTCCACACTTTCCCGTTCATCATCGTTCTTCCTCCGTAAGTTAGACCAGGATCTACGTTGAATACTCCTGGCCCACCGAAGTGTACAGGGGAATGTCTCGACGGGAGCAGAATTTACCCGCCGGCAAATGTTTTGCGCCTTAAGAGTCTGCGTGAGAACTCCACTTACGAACTCATTCCCGAAGGGGTCTGCTTCTCGTTCCGTGATGAAGGACGGGTGCCCCATACCCCGGATTTCCTGTGAAGCCTGTTGGCGTTGATGAACTTCATGCGGTCCCGGCTGGCCGGGACCGCACACGTGGCCGTTGCTTGGTGCCACGTACAGGAAATCCGGGTATCTCGCTCGTTTTTCGCGAGATGTGGGATTCCACTGGTCTTTCCCTCTGACTCTCGATGCAACCGATGCACTGAGCGTACCCTGCCTACGCCGTAAGTACACCTCGGTGCAAGGCCGGATAGGGCCGTCGAGTCTGCGTGAAAACTCCGCGGTTGGGTAGGTCCGGGCTAATTCCTTGGCCTTTAGAGCTTGCGGAAAAACTCATGCTTTGTATCAGGCACCACTCCAGTCGTGCCGTAAATCCTTGATACTAGTCGGCTTAGCGCGGGTTGGTAGCGCCGGCCTACCTCGCCGCAGCGAGCATTAGCCCGGACATCAACCGGGCTAGTTCCTTGGCCTTTAGAGCTTGCGGAAAAACTCATGCTTTGTATCAGGGCACGACTTCAGTCGTGCCGTAAATCCTTGATCTAGGTCGGGCTTTAGCCCCTGAGGGATGACCTTTTCTATGTTCAGCGACTTTATCCGCAACCTCTTTAAGGCCTGAGGTATGGATTTCCTTGAATGGATGCGGATGGATGGGCAGAAAAGCTTACCTCAGGGCCTGCGTCGTCCTAAGGCGGCGCTGGTGTAGGAATGCTTATCCCCACAGCAGCACGGTTTCGGGGCGCGTCGAGACTGGAAGAAGAATTCTTTGGTAACCAGGACAGTGGCCTGTATACCGATCCTATTCCGCAGGATTGCGCACCCGTTCCAGACGGGCCAATGCCGTATGATACGGACTCATGAAATCAGAAACATGTTTTCCCAAGGCCCCTTACTGGATGCTGGGCGCCACGATCCTGTTGGCCTTGATTTATCTATTCTTGACCTATCCGGCGACCCATCGCGCCTGGAGCCAGACACTCCCCGTCCGAGAGATCCCGGCGCGTACGCTGCCGACGCCCTCCACCGTCAGCCCGGAGCTGCAAAAGGAGATCGCACCTGCCTGGGACGGCAGCACGAAAACCGAGACGCTGACCAACCAGCAATGGAAGGCACAGATTCAGAAGGACAATGAACCCGAAGCGAACTTGGTCGATCCCCTGCTGAAGGAGTTCCACGTCACCCTGGAGCAGAAGACCATCGCCGGCGTGCCTGTCTACCTCGTGAAGCCGGAGACCATCGCGGAAAAGAATCGTGGCCGCCTGCTTCTCCACGTACATGGCGGGGGCTACGTGGCCTTTGCTGGAAAGGCCGCGACGCCGGAGGCCATCCTGATGGCGCACTACGGCCAGATCGAAGTCATCTCGGTCGACTATCGCATGCCTCCGGACTTTCCCTTTCCCGCAGCGATCGACGATACCGTGGCCGTCTGGAAAGAGGTGATCAAGGCCCATGCGCCCGGCAGCGTTGGACTGTTCGGCACCTCTGCCGGGGGCGGCCTGACCCTGGCCACCGTCCTCAAATTGAAGGAGCTGCGGCTTCCCTTGCCCGGAGCCTTGATGGCCGGCACCCCCTGGACGGACCTGTCCCAAACCGGAGATACCTACTTCACCAATGAGTTCGTCGACAACGTGCTGGGCTCGTACCGTGGTTCGCTTGAGGCCGATGCCAGGCTGTATGCCGGGACCCACGATTTAAAGGAGCCGCTGCTGTCGCCCATCTATGGCGACGTATCCGGCTTTCCTCCGACGATTCTTCTTTCCGGCACGCGCGATCTGTTCCTCAGCAACACCGTGCGTATGCATCAGAAACTGTTGCAATCCGGCGTGCACGCAGATTTGCTGGTCTTCGAAGGGCAATCGCACGCGCAGTATCTCATCGTGCAGGACGCTCCTGAATCCGCGGCTGCCTTTCGCGAGGTGGCGGCCTTCTTCGACCAGAATCTGGCGAAGTGATCTAGTGTCCCGTCCCTAAAGTTCGTTAAAGAACTCCTCTTCGGCTTTGTATCAGGGCACGACTTCAGTCGTGCCGCAAACACTGCAAAACCAAATGGGCTTCAGCCCCTGAGAGCAGTTTTTGGAACATTTTCGATTCCTCGAATTGTTCTAGGAACTTCAGGGACAGGACACTAGATTAATTCGCGTGTCGCAAAGCTGCCCCAAAACTTTCCTGTGCCAGAACTTTCCCCTCTTGCGTGACTTGCGCCTTCCGCTGGTTTCTGGTCAGGGAAATCGCCACGGCTAGCATCCAGATAAAACCTAGGTAGCGAGTGGCTGGAATCAGGAAATTCGCCGGATAAGTAACCAGGCTGAGCGACGAAAGCTCACCCGCGAGCGCCACGACCATGCCCAGGACAACAAGCCAGCGCGGGAGAAGGCGCGTGAAGTAGCTGGTGACCGATACGCCTGCTGCCAGGAGGCCGAAGCCCACCGCATAGGCGACGCCGCCAAATAGAAAACTGAGGAAGAATATGGTCTTCGCCACAGGAGCTTGAACGGCAATCTCTGTTAGCGACAGAACCCATCCCAACGCTCCAGAAAGCATGAGCGCATTTGCGGCCGTTACTCCCCCCAGAAGGGCGATGTTGGTGCCGGCGGCGCGTACGCCGAGAAAGCGCAGCCTGCTGACCAGGGTAACCGCAAAGATCCCAAAGGGAACAGCGGAGCCGAACAAGAGGAAGTTGCCAATGCGAACGGCAGCCGGATTTTGCACAAAGAACGCACTGATCACTCCGGCCGGTGCAAACGGGTTAACGTATGGCACGCCGTGACGGAGCGCCGCTACCACTACGAGATTGGCCACGAAGATCACGATGTGGACAATCGCGAGCAGAATCAAGGAGGGACCGCGGAATCGTGGAGTCGATTTCATAATGCAATCATTTATATAATAAACGATTAATATATGCAAGAATGTTTTATCCAATATGAATCACAAAGACATGGAGAAGGGACACCCAGCATTCCTGCTTGCCCAACTCGGCGCTCATGCCGCGTCGAGGTTTGGAGAACGCCTGGCAGCGCTTGAGCTCACCCCGCCGGATGCTGGAATCCTTCGCTTGTTGCGTGTTGCTGCGGGCATCAGCCAGCAGGAACTGTCGACAAAGTTGCAAATTCATCCCAGCCGGCTGGTGGCCATTCTGGACAACCTGGAGAAACGCAAGCTCGTGGAGCGCAAACCGAACGCCAACGATAGGCGGCTCTACTCCCTGCATCTGACCAAAAACGGGGGCGAAATCCTGGAGAGGATCGGAAGGGTCGCACGCGAGCATCAGGATGTTTTGCTCGCCGCGCTGAGTGCAGAGGAGCGCGAACAATTAACCGGATTGCTGCACAGAATCGCCGATCAGCAGGGGCTCGCACGCGGTGTTCACCCCGGGTATCAGCGAATGGGAAAGACCAAAGAGGGAGACCAATGATGGTCAGCGTCGATTCTGGCGGGGACAGGACGGAACGTTAGCCGACCCTCCTTACCGAGCGGTTACACATGCCGTCCGTCACTGGCTTTTCGCAGGCGGCTTCGCGTACGGCGCAGTCGCACGCACCGTACAGGCAAATAGCGCAATCATCGATGCAGACTTACTAGGGAACGCGACCGCCACTCTTCGCCTCGCGTATCCGTGCGGCGTTGAGGTCTGCGGGGGGGAGAAGTTTAATATCTGTGGTTGATCTTCGGCGTCAACTGATTGTCCCAGCGTAATAACCCAGCCTAGAACCGCAAGCAACGCGACGAAATTAAATCAGACCGGCCAAGTGCAAGAATTCCTCCAACGCCACCCGACAATCTGCCTGGACTTTTTCAATATCGCTCCGCTGGGCTGTAAAACGACGGGAATGAGCGGATTTGTGTCCGACGTCTCGTAGTTGCGGTAGAGCCTGTTTCGTATTTCTCGAAAGATTCCAGGTAGTCTCCGAAAGCGCAGCCGCGATGAGTGCCGTCAGTTGAAGGAACTCGCCCTGAGCATTCTTGATGTTGCCGTCGATTTTCCTGGCTTCAAACGCCTCGATAATCGCCATCTCCCAGACCACGCCTCATCATTACCGCGCTAGCGTCATACCATCCGGATTCAAAGCATCCGTTCATCTGGCGACCGATAGCGATTAAATAGCCACGCCTGGTCTTTGCGAGAAGGCTTAACGGGAATACGTTATCAGCAATGTTCTCGACGGGCGTGCTCTTCCATTTCGTCGTCAGCAGCTCATGAACGAGCTCTCGAGCGACAGAAACGCGTTTTCGAACGTCTGTGTCTGGGGCGAACGTCAGCCCGATCATCTCGGCGATGGCTGAAATATCACCGACAGAAGGCTCGCCCAGCTCCTTAAAAATGACGGTCGCGTCAATGCGCAGTTTAGCCAGTTTGTCCGCATAAAAATTCAATCCCTTTAGGCTTGCACGGTGCCTTCGGGCAGTGCGAGCGACCAAAACGGCTGCATCGACTGTTTGTTGGAGACGCTGGACTGGCGTGTGTGCCGCGTTTGTCTTTCGGCGCATTTCCCTACCAGTTCGAATACGTAAACACTTGCTTCTTACCATCTTTCGCTTTCTGGCGCCGCAGCTGACGGTCTTGACACAGAAGCATCATCGGGCGACTTAGGGACGGCACCGGGATGTGATGCCCTCTGTTGCCCAACTCCGCGCGGATGGATGCAAGCGTCTTAGGTGTCTTAAAAAAGTCCTCATCAATTAACTCTTCTAGGTACCCTTTAGGACCGCTTTTCCTTTTAGCTGGCTTAGCCGCGGCCTCACGCGTTCGCTTACGCCGAGCAGGGAGAGTTCGTGAGTCAGCTCCTTCGCGTTGCCGCCTTGTCCGAGGAGGGTATCCAGGATCTTTCCAAACGCAATCGTCTTCAGATCGCCGTCTTTGATAGAGGCAACCGCCGATTCTGCCTGCTTCACGATTTCGCTGTAATCTGGCTTGGAGTTCATGAAAATGTGTTCTCCTGTTCACCTAGGCTGAGACCCACTGAAAAACTATTATCAGGTCATCCGGCTTTATGTAGTCGATGCGCAATTATAGCTGTCGCTTTGCCCTCCGTTCCCGTTGCCCGCAAGTCTTAATCGGAAGATGACCTTGGCGGGGACGCGACTCTGGCGACGACAGAACGGAAACTAGATACCACACTCGAAGCGTAAGCTGCTGCCTGAAGGGGCAAAAGGCAGCTCAAACGCTCTTTCCCAATTCTGGAAAGGGAAACCCCTGTACGCAACCGATTACCCCTTCCGTAGAATTAAGGTTGGGAGTTAGTATCGGCTTCAGGGAGCAGCAAATGAAGACGCACTGTCACGATTGCTACAAAACCGATAACTTGACGCCCTGCGAGGGCAATCCAGCCGGACCATGCAGGAGAAGCAATACGATGTGTCCGGGTTGCGTGAAACTGAACTTCCACGGCAAAGTGGAGTGTCCTGACGTTTAATAAGGTCTTCAGGTAGGTTCTGCGGCGACCTTCGGCAATAATTAGAGATTCACGGGGTTTCAAAGATCAGGAGATCCAGTAGTCTCCAATCCCGAAGCGTTCAACTCCCCAGACCCAAAGTTACGGATTTCCCGCACTTGCAGCGCCGATATTTACTGTTCGGTCGGTAGGGGTTGGGAGGAGGTGGAGGAGGTGGTGGTGCGGATTTCGAGATAGGCGCTAAGCTAGGGTACGTTAGGTCCCGGATCCGACAGAGCAAGTGACCTACAGTGAGGTAGATCCAGTTATTCCAAACAGCGACTCCACTCACTGGTCTCGAACAGCATTCGACCCAAGTTAGCGCCGTCGCTGCCGATGGCGTAAAGCCCTTCGGGTCCGGCGGCAAGAATCACCGCGCCATTCTGGGTTGCTGGCTGCGGGGGACTCCAGACGGCCATAGCAAGAAAGCGTCCGGCGGAATGCTTGTCCGGCACGGTAGCGAGCGTACCGTCGCGAAGTAGATTGGAGCCTTCCCGATGGTAGGTGGACCAGTGGACGTCATCGCCGGTCTCCTCTGCGACATAAATGGGACCAGAGTCATCGAGGGCAACGATGCCCGATGGACTGTCGAGTCCGACGGCAGGATGAGGTGGGTTCCTGTCTACGCCAGGAATGTTACTGCGAACGGCTAACAGTCTGCCGGAGTGCGTGCGGTCCTCACGGCGACTAAACGGGGAGCTATCAGCCGTAACGAATAGGGTCCCGTTAGTCTTCCAGAGGCCAGTAGGGTTTGAGATGTTCTCGCTGCCGCTGACCTTGGATGGTAGCTCTGCCGTGGGCAAGCCGGATGTCTCGTTCAGGTTTTCCTGAACGATCCGGCCGTCGAGAACCGATAGCATGACATTGCCTGCGATCTGAACACCGAGCGAATCATGCGCATCGCAGACACCGTCGTTGCAGATGCGGCGTGTGAGTTCGTTGCAATAGTCTGTGACGCAGCGGAACCATGCCTGTGCTGTTGGGTTCGTCGGATTATCTGGTTCGAGGACGAGCAGTGGTCGTTGCGCTTCTGCGATGTAGACCCGAGGTCTGAATCGCCAGGCCAGTTACGCCCTCGAGGCCATAGGCGAGGACTTCTGCCTGTCTGTCCCCAAAGAGGTCGTGGTCGGGACCGCCTACTGCCTTGCCGATGCGGTCGCGGTACTGAGGGAGTAGATCCTGAGTCGCTGTCATTTGCCCGGCCCCCAAAAATAACGCTCGGGATGGCGACAATCACGAGAATAACAATTAGCATCTTCATAATCATTGCTGGTCTCCATTCGCTGCAGGGGTGGCGGGCGCTCCGGACGTTTCTTTGTTGCGAGTCTCAGCTTCTTCTCGTAGCTTATTCCAAGTAGGTGATCTGTTCGAAACCACGAGAGACCTCGGCACAGAAGTCCTCCTGGGGGTTGACGTGCTGAGTGGGTTTCCAGTTCCTTTGAAAAACTGTGGACCCCACGTGGTGTCCAAGCTCCCGGTAGCTTTCGAAGTGGGCCTCGTCAAATAGTTGGTTAATGGTAGGCGTGTGGGGAAAGTCTTTGTGCCGTTGGCCGAACTCAATAAGATCGACCGACTCGTCGCCTGTGAGAGAAGCTTTTATGTACACGAGCTT
>CAVTPN010000033.1:0-110692 GCA_963736535.1 uncultured Acidobacteriaceae bacterium | reverse complement strand
GAATCGCCTAGTGCGGTTGTGCGAGGAATCGCTTGCGCATCTTTGCCACGATCGTGAACTCCGGATCCACCACGTTCGAGATCTCGTACTCCATCCCTTGGCCCAGCAAGAGGCTGGCGCCGCGTTCGTCGAAGCCGTAGCTATCCATGAGCCAGCGCATCAGCTCGGTGGTCGCGTGCTGCAGGGCTTCATTGAGGGCTCGCGAACTGCCTAGCACCATGATGTAGTCCTGATTTTCGAGGCGAGGCCAGTTGATTTTTTTCCCTTGATGAGGTCCACGGAGAATTCGACGTCGAGCGATGTCTCGATGGCGCTCCCAACACTTCGCCATCGCCTTGCCGCGCGTGGCCGTCGCCCAGAAAGAACAGCGCGCCCGGCTCGAACACGGGCAACATCACCGTGGCCCCAGCGCCCATGCCGTTTAGTCCATATTGCCGCCGAAGTTGTCAGGGAAACTGGTGGGGAAGGCCGCCTTGTTGTCCGGGGCGGTTCCTACACAGCCCAACATGGGGCGCAGGGGCAACTCGATGCGGGGTCCTTTGTACTCGGCCGGATCGGGATAGGCGATGCCTTTTTGCTTATCGATCTGCCAGGTCATCGTCTTCGGTTCTCTTAGCGCATCCTGGCGTAAAAAGCCGGGATCGCGGTGTAGGGGGCCAGCAGCGATCGGAATAACCTGTGGCGCGGTTGGTCTCCAGACGCAACAAATGAACCACGAGAGTGTCGCCCGGCTCGGCGCCTTCGATGTAGAAGGGGCCTGTCTCCGGATTGGACCCTTGCCGCGCTGCACGCCGGCGGAGTCAACGCCGCCGCGTCGATCGTGAAGGTGACGACGTGATCGCCTGGCTTGATATGAAGCACGGGCTTATGCGCGCCGGAGAAGGTGTTGTAGAACTCTGTAGGCTCAAACCGATGGTTTCAGCGAAGCCGGTGACAGTCACGCAAGCATCAGAAGCAGCAATTTCATATACACCCTCCAGTTTGGGAGAGTATATCGGACTCGTTGCCGGCCGACTGCAGCGGTAGCAGCCTGGAGACACTTGCTATCGGATAACTCGGCCGGAAGGCATTGACAGGAGGAAAGCCTCTTACTATGGTTTCGCCATGACAGAGCGTCAGGACACATCCGGAACCCCTGGGTCTCGGGATCGGGCCGGGTTACCGGCTTGCCGCGAGAGGGCGCCAAAGCGCCGAAGACGATCGCTTGGCTCTCTTGGAACATATCTTCGACCCGCTCTCTCGCCGACGGCGTGAGCTGGTGCAGCCTGGCTGGCGCTGCCTTGATGTCGGTGCGGGCCGTGGCTCCATCGCCATCTGGTTAGCTGAGCGGGTCGGAAAGAACGGCCACGTCGTCGCGACAGACATCGATATCACCTACCTGAAGGGACTCAGTCTTCCCAACCTTGAGGTGCGCCGCACAACATACTTGAGGACCCTCTGGATGCCCTCGACCCTGGCTCCTTCGATCTGGTTTGCTCACGGTTCATGCTGTTCTGGCTCGCTGGCAAGCAGGAGCGCGCTATCCGGCGCATGGTGGAGTGTCTGCGCCCCGGAGGATGGCTTGTCGATGAAGAAGGCGACTGGGGCATGGTGGCTCCAGTGGATCCGTCTCACCCGTCTGCGGCCGGTATGAGCGAACTTGGCGCGATGGTGAATGGTGGTTATCGCGAGGTTATGACCCCACTTTTGGACGCAAGCTCTCCACGCTCTTCGAAAATTGCGGTCTCAAAAACATCCGCCATGAGGCAACCACCGAAGTAGTGCGGGGAGACAGCCCGTGGGCGCCGTGGTGGCAGGAAACTTTGGAGGCGATCCGCATCTGGGAGCAAGCTGACGGTGGCCTGACCCAGGCGCGGAAAGAGGAATATGAGACATTGATAGCCCCGTGGACCGACCCTTCATTCTTGTTCCTCAACGCGCTCCTCCATGCCTGCTGGGGTCAACGCCCATGAAGTTACATCAACAGAAGTTTCGGGAACAAACGGAGTGATCCCCGGTCCGCGAGCTCCCCCAACGTCAAGTTGCCGACAATGCGGCTTCGAGATAAGGTTTGAGATAAGCAACTAGATAACACCTGCTGACAGCCGGAACGTTTCCACTTAGTTGCAGGGCAAGCGTTCAATCTGTCACCGGGTTTTCCATACTGCGTCCGTCTGGAGGCTCCCCATGGACAAAAGATTTTTCGTTGTTTTCCTCTACAGCATCCTTCGGTTACTCCATGGCCAGGCTCCCGCTGTAACGGGTCCGACGCAGGTGACGTTATTTCAGAATGTTCGTGTGCTGAACAAGACGGGGCAGCTCACATTGCCCTACGAATGTGCTTGTGCGGGGCAACGTCATTGAGCGCATCTCAACGTCTCCAATTCCGACAGATCGAAGCGCGAACACAAAGATCATCGAGGGTGGCGGGCGCACCCTGATGCCGGGCTGATCGACGCACATACGCATATCCTTATGCAGTCGATTCCCATGTCCGTGGCGATGGCAGCGGACATTGGCTATCTAAACCTTGTCGCGGGCAAAGCCGCGAATGACATGCTGCTTCGCGGATTTACCACCGTCCGCGATCTTGGGCGGACCGTCGTTCGGATTGAAGATGGCCATCGACCAAGGAGTAACTCCGGGACCTCGCATCTATCCTTCAGGCGCGTTCATCTCGTAGACAGCGGACATGGCGACTTCCGCATGCCTTACGAGATTCCGCGGGTGATTGGCGGACCGCTCAGCCACTCCGAACAAATGGGAGTGGCGGCGATTGCGGACGGCCCCGACGAGGTGAGGCTGCGTGCCCGCGAACAGCTGATGAAGGGAGCAACGCAGATCAAGCTGATGGCAGGCGGCGGTGTGGCCTCTCCCTACGATCCTCTCGACGTGGCGCAATACACCGAAGCGGAGTTTCGCGCAGCCGTAGAGGCGGCGGAGAACTGGGGCACGTACGTAACGGTACATGCCTACACTCCGAAGGCGATACAAACGGCGATTGCAGGAGGAGTGAAGTGCATCGAGCACGGCCAGCTTGCGGATGAAGCGTCTGCAAAGCTGATGGCGGATAAAGGAATCTGGTGGAGCTTGCAGCCTTTCCTTGACGATGAGGATGCGAACCCTCAGCCACCGGGTTCACCAAACCGCCAGAAACAAATGGAAATGTCAGCGGGAACCGACACGGCATACAAGCTTGCTAAAAAGTACAAGATCAAGACAGCATGGGGAACGGACACGCTATTCGATGCAAAGCTCGCAACACGGCAGGGTGCACAGTTGGCAAAGATGGTGCGCTGGTACACGCCATCGGAGGTCTTGAAGATGGCGACCGCTGATAACGCGGAGCTGTTGGCGATGTCGGGGCGACGCAACCCCTACCCGGGGAAGCTTGGCGTTGTAGAAGAAGGCGCCCTAGCCGACCTGCTACTGGTGGACGGCGATCCAGTGGCGAATATCAAGCTAATAGAAGATCCCGCAAAGAACTTCCTGGTGATTATGAAGGACGGTAGGATTTACAAAAATACGATCAACCAGGGACCGCCCGGTTAACCACGCATCAACGTCCGGCGAACGATCTTAGCTGACGTTAACTCGGGGATCGAAATGAATGTGACACCCAACTTAGAGCACAAAGGGAGGTATCTGGAATGACCATACCGCACGCGGCCCAGGGCAAAGTGGATAGGCGTAGGTTTCTTCAAGGGGCAGGCGTCAGTCTGGGGGCCGGCCTGTTTGCAGGAGCCTCAGCGACATCGGCCGTAGCCCAGGCGGTCAGCCCCGAATCGATTACTCACGCCAGCGTTTCCCCTCCCATGTCAGAGAAGGAGAAGTTGGTGCGCATCGCATCCAACAGCTATCCCATCCGCTACATCTTCAAGTCCAAGGAACCGATCCTAGACACGGAAGATCAGGACGTGGCGATGAAGAAGAAGTACGGGGAAATTACCATGCTGGACTTCCCGGAGTTCACCAAGAAAACCTTTCCAGGTGTTTACCAGATGGATCTGTGGTCTTCGCTGTTTGGAGATAGCGACGATGCCAGTCAATTCGTTGACTCGTCCTATCTGGGTTCCGACGGAAAAACACACGCGACCCGGGAGTTTGACCCTTCGAGCCCGTCCGGGAAAAAGTGGCTGGAGACGATGGCCAGCGTGCTGGTGAAGACAGGAACGAAATGTCATCACATCTCGAACAACGCGCCGCGCAACATCTGCGACCTCGACACCGCGAAACGCCAGGAGGGCGTTGCGATAGCGAAGAAGTGGCTGGATGGCGCGGCGATCCTCGGCGCCAAGTCCATGCGGGTGAACAGCGGTGGCCCGCGCGTCGCGCCTGGTGCGGAGAACAATTCCAGCGGTTATCCAACCAACCCTCGTATCGAGGAGTACCTGGCGAAGTGCATCGAATCGTTCAAGGAGATGGCGGACTACGGCTCCCAGGTCGGCGTCAAGGTGACGCTCGAAAACCACTGGGGGCTCACCGCCAACCCTATCAACATTCGCATCATCATTGAGGAGGTGAACAATCCCTTCTGCGAAGCCAGCCCGGATTTCTGCAATTGGGAAAACAAATACCTTCTCTATCACGCATTGAACGATTTAGCTCCCTACGCGCACACTACAGTCCACGCCAAGTTCTGGGATCGCTTTGGCGAGCCCGACGTGCAGCGCAATGTGCGCATCATGCTCAACAACCGTTACACCGGCGTCTTTGCCCTGGAATACGAAGCCGGTCCCTGGGATGGGGTGGAGGGCGCAAAGCATCTCTATCAGGAGGTTCTGGCAGCAATGTAGGGCATTTGATCGTTAGAATGGACTGGCACTTCGAAAACTCGGATAACTTGGGACGGGTCCCGACGTTCGCCGAGTGCAAAATGTGACAAGCCACGCTGGACATAAATGTGAGACAAGCTACACTTGTCACTGTGATCGAAAGCTTCCGCCATCGAGGGCTAAAACACCTTTATCTACGTGGCGACAGAACCACGGTGGGCGCCGATATGATCGCCAAGATCGAGCACATCCTGACGCTTCTCGATGCCGCCGATCGCCCGGACGCTCTCGATCTGCCCGGCATGGCCTTTCACCTCCTCAAAGGTGATCTAAAAGGCTTTTATGCCGTGACCGTACGCGCCAACTGGCGCCTCATCTATAGGTTTGAAAACGGTAACGCGTACGACGTCTCGCTGATCGATTACCACTAAGGAAGGAAAATAGAGATATGCCCATGAAAAACCCGCTCCACCCCGGCGGCATCGTCAAGCACGAATGTCTCGAGCCGCTGAACCTGACAGTCAAGCGTGCGGCGGAGATCCTGGGCGTGACGCGCCAGGCTCTGAACAACATCGTCAACGAGAAGGCGGCAATCAGCGCCGACATGGCGATCCGCTTGGAAAAGGCATTTGGCGGAACCGCGAACGCCTGGCTACAGATGCAGAGCAATTACGACCTCGCCCGTGCGCGCCGTCACGAGGATCAATTGAAGGTGCAGCGCAACGCCCCGGAGCTTGCCCGCTCGGTATGAGCCCGGCCGTAAAAGAAGTGCGCATCTTCCCAGAAAACGCCAATCGCCCTTAAACAAATCAGTGCATCTTCGCGTACTCCGCCTTTGCCTGCTGGTACACAGGAATCCCCGCGTCCGCGTCTTTCCATAACCCCAGGAAATCCTTGTACGCCGCCAGCGCCCGCACCCGTGCTGCATCGGCATCGGCCCCCTGTTTAGACTTCGCCTCAACTGCGTTGGCGCGCGCTACACCCAAATGGGCCAGCGCGCCCGTCCAGCAATTCCACACCATGCCGTGTGGTCGAGGATCCTCTGGAACTCCGCGGCCGCCTCTGCGCCTTGTCCCGCTGCCGGAGTTCGGACGAACTCGTTTATTGTCTATAGAACCGTATTAGGGAGAGCCGATGTCTCGAGCTGAAAACATTGCGGTAGTAGAGAGTTATTTGAACGGTCTCGCGAGCAAAGACCTTTCGGCTGTGCCCTTCGCACCCGATATAACGTTTGAGGGGCCACTGATGCCTAAACTGGCAGGCCGGGAGACCATCGTGGGCTTCCTCACCAGCATCCTTCCGCTCATCAAGGGCATAGAAATAAAGCAACACGTCGTCGATGGCGACTATGTCGCGACGGTCTTCGACATGGAGACGGTTAACGGTGTGGATCATGTTGTGGATCTGTGCCTTGTTGTCGATGGACGATTGACTGAGGTTCGCGCGTTTTATTATCCAAACCAAAGCTCTCGGTAGGCACGATGTGCTGAAGTGCTCAAACTCCATCAACAATGAATCGAAGCTGGCCGCGCGGCAACATGAGAGCAAGCGGAGGCTTTCTGACTTCTACGAGGCGAGTCAAAGGGCATCGCCGTCATGGGGTGCCGCAAAACGTGGAAGACCGATTAATGAGGCTCCGCAAACGGCTGAAAATGCTGAGCTTCACGGTTAATTGAGGGTTAAAGGTCAATCCGTTGACCACTCCGCCATTTCTCTTCATAGTCATCCAATTCCGGTAATCACTTTGCCGAGAGATCGCGACGTCTTAGACCTTTCTGCAACTCTGGATGGGCGAGAAGCGCCGCAGAGTTCTTTATTGGAGAGACGATATGATGAAACGCCGATCTGTCTTGTTTGCATTTGCGTTGGCCGGGACGGTGGCCGCAATTGCCGCCGCGGCAACGCCGCACGGGCCAACAGGTTTGGCCGCTGCCATGCCCGATCTCCAGTCGCCGGCGACGGCCAAGGTCACGTTCCGGGGCAGCGAATATTTGCTGCGCTTGTCGCACGGCAACGGATACGATTTCACGCCCCGGGGCCAGGAGGACCTTTCTACCTTTACCGACATGCTGGAACTCAATCTATATCCCGGGGCCCATGACCAGGAGGCGCTGGGCACGATTACCAGCCGGGTCCAGGGGATCGCCCAGGGCGCGAAAGCCACCATCCTGCGAACGATCTCGGTTTCTGCTTCAGGGCAAAAGCCGGGCGAGCATTTCCTGGCCGCAGTGATGCCAACCCCCCATGGTGTGGATTTCGATGCGATACGCTTCGTCCTGGTCGACAATCAAGGTGTCGGAGTGTTTTATACCCACCGGTCCTACGGCGAGTCAGCTGCCGGCACGACGAGTGCATGGGTAACGAAGAACGCTGCAGACGTGGAACAGCAGCTTCTGCAGTTCGATGCCTCACGCATGGTGTCGTCTGTGAAGAACCCCACCAGCCCGTCGCTTCCTGCTCCCAACACAGATCTGCCTGCGGGCACGATTAAAAAAGGCACGTTGACGAGTCCGCAGCTTATGCACGACACGATGCTCGGGGTCGCCGGCAGGATGGGCCAGCTGGGATGCGACAAAGTCGAGGATGTTACGCAATACGTCGTAACGCCCTTCTCAGGCGCGAGCGGCGCCAGACAGTGGCAGGAGAAGTGGGTGGTCAAGAGTTGCGGCAAACAATATCCGGTCGATATCGATTTCAAGGAGGACGGCGCAGGCGGGGCCTATTGGACGATCAAGAAGTGATGGTGCTGCTAGAGGAATTGCCGGCTGGTGTGCTTCTTCTCCTTGCGTGCAACCAGCCAAGGTATAAGTACGGCGAGCGCCCAGTAGTAAAGCGACGTGAGCTTACAGATCCAGGACTTTGCAAACTCAGGGTGGACCATGATGAGAAGGCCGATCCCCATGCATAGCAAAGAGGGAAGTAACGCTCGACGTAAGAGCGAGCGGCTGGCTTTTAATCGTTCAAGCTCTTGCCGGACTTCCCGCCGGGTGCGCAGAACCAGGGCGTGCGAAGCGACCGGAATGTATCCAGGTGTACTTGGTTCAATAGGCTCCTTGGTTTCCCGGAGAGACATAGTAAAGTGTTGACGCGGTTCGCGGCCGCGAAGACTCAGCTCGTCGCTGCAGGAAGGGGGAGGCGGCGAAGGCGTTAAGCCTCATCAAGTCGAAAGGGTAGCTTCCTCAGGCGTTTGCCGGTGGCGGCGAAGATCGCGTTGCCAACGCTGGGGCCAATAAGGGCGAGCGGCGGCTCTCCGATGCCGCCAGGAGGACGACCGCCTTCGACAAGATAGGTCTCCAATTCCGGGACATCGGGCATGCGGAGCAATTCATAGCTGTTGAAGTTCTGCTCCTGCACCATGCCGTTCTTGACCGTGATTCGCTCTTTCAGGGTGGCACTCAAGCCCATAAGAATGGCTCCTTCGATCTGCGCGCGGATACCGTTCAAGTTAATGACCAGGCCAGGGTCCACCACAGTCACGACGCGATCGACCCGGATACGGCCGTCCTTGACGGTTACGTAAGCAACCTGGGCGAGATAGGTGGTCTTGGAGAAGAAGCAGGAGATGCCACGACCCTGGTTGGGTGCAAGGGGTTTGTCCCAGCCCGCCTTCTCGGTCACGAGATCGAGCATCTGGATCATGCGCGCTGGATCCGCCAGGGTGCCGTCGAAGTTGGATCTGGGCACTGAGGCGTGGGTAGCAGCGTTCTGGAGCAGCCGGCGGCGGAAGAGGTAGGGGTCCTGTTTGGCGAGGTGAGCGATCTCGTCAATGAAGCATTCCACGGAAAGAACATTGAAGCCAATCTCGACACCGCGCCAGGCCCCGCGTGGCACACCGCTTTCTACGGGCACATACGACAAACGGAAGTGTTCCGCGTAGTAGGGTTGATCGACGGCTCCTCCGAGTTCGAAGGATTGCGCCTGCTTGGGATCACGCTGACCAATGATGGTGGTATTGGCAATGCGATCCGTCCACGAGACAAGGTTTCCAGCGCGATCGATGCCGGCGCGTAAGCGGTGCATACAGGCGGGGCGGTAGAGGTCATGGGTGAAATCGTCTTCGCGAGTCCAGACAAGTTGGACCGGGCGCTGGATACGGCGCGCGATCTGCAGGGCCTGGTGGTCAAAGGGGACGCTGAAGCGACGGCCGAGTCCTCCGCCCATGAAGGTAACGTGGACCGTCACGTCACGTTTGTCGATCCCGAGAAAGATGGAAGCGGCTTCCTGTGTTCCTCCGCCGCTCTGGGTTGGCGACCATATTTCGCAACGCCCATGGGTGAGTCTCACCGTAATGTTCATCGGCTCCATGGTGGCGTGGGCGAGAAAAGGAAACTCATAGATGCTTTCGATACGCTCAGCGACGGGCACAGTATCCGGGTTGAGCTTGGTGTTGGTGGAGTTCCAGTACTCCTGGGCGTCGAGTCCTGCTCTTAGCTGAGCCGTAAGTGCTTCGGTCGATTCATCGTGGTACCGCCCTGGCTTCCATTCGATCGCCAGTGCCTTGCGGCCCTGGATCGCGGCCCAGGTGTTGGTCGCGACAATAGCAACCTCGCGTGTGTCCTTGTTCGCCGACTTGGGATCCGTGGGAATGTCGAAGACTTCCAGCACGCCCGGAACGGCTTTCGCTTTGGCTACGTCGAAGTGGACAAGATCGCCTCGAAGATACGGACACTGAGCGACGACGGCATAGACCATGCCGGGAAGACGTACATCGAGACCGAACGTCGCAGCTCCCCTCACCTTATCGGGAATGTCGAGGTGAGCGATCGAGCGGCCGAGCAAAGTAAAGTCTTTGGGGTCCTTCAGAGGAACCGTGTCCGGGTTGGGCAAAGGCAGGCGGCGAGCATCCTTCACCAGGTCGCCATAAGAAAGAGTTCGTTGGGATGGTGTGTGGATGACCTTGCTGTTATGTGCACGGCATTCCGTGACTGGGACGCTCCACCTTTGCGCAGCCGCACTCAGCAATACTTGCCGCACCTGCGCTCCGGCCCGGCGGAGGGGCTGATAGCTTTGCCACACCGAGCCGCTTCCTCCGGTGCCCTCCGCGTTGTCTGCCTGGACAACGGTGATCCGCGAGAAGTCGATCTCCGCCTCCTCAGCGAGAATCATGGGTAGGGCCGTGAAGACGCCTTGCCCCATCTCAGACTTGTTGAGAACCAGTTGTATCTGACCGTCGGGATGGATTTGAATCCAGGCGTTGAACGGGTCCTTGGCATCCTCGCCCAAGAAAGGGTGGATGCGGCCACGCAGGGCGATGCCGACGACCAGGGCTCCTCCTACGGCCGATGAGGTTGCGAGAAAGGTACGGCGTGAAATGGCGCCGCTGCGCTCTACGGGCGCGGCGGTTTTCACGAGCTTACTCCCTCTGAAGCGTGTTGAATGGCGTTGCGAATGCGAAAGTAGGTAGCGCAGCGGCATAGGTTGCCGGCCATGGCCGAATCGATATCGTCTTTGCCTGGATGCGGCTTCTGGGCGAGCAACGCAGATGCGGACATGATCTGGCCCGGTTGGCAGTAGCCGCATTGCGGAACCTGACCGCGGATCCAGGCACGCTGTACGAGGTGCAGGCCCTTCTCCCCGAGACCTTCTATCGTGACGACTCGCTTTCCCGCGATGGTAGCGATGGGGACCTGACAAGAACGTGTCGCCACACCTTCCACGTGAACGGTGCAGGCCCCGCAGAGACCGATACCACAGCCGTACTTGGTGCCCGTCATGTTGAGAAGATCGCGGAGCACCCAAAGCAGGGGCATCTCCGGTTCAGCCTCTACGCTTTGCTGACGGCTATTCAGCTCAAAGGCTATGTGAGTCATGGTCAGACTCCTTGTTTGGAGTCTAAGTAAGGAGAAAGTTTTCGCCAGCAGCCTGCAGGGAAACCCGCAATGGGTGCAGGGAAGGCCCTGACCTTGCAGGGAAGCCCCTAATGAGGGGCCAATGCCCACTTCTGTGGCTGTCGACAGTTACCCTCACACGGGCATTTTCAGAATTGCCGACGCAATATCCTCAACATTGGTTTCGAGTGCAAAGTGCCCAGTGTCCAGGAATTCCACGGCTGCGTTGGGCACGTCTCGCTTGAATGCCTCCGCGCCAGGCGGAATGAAGAAGCTGTCGTTCTTGCCCCATATCGCAAGCAACGGAGGCCGATGCAACCGGAGGTACTGCTGGTATAGGGGATACCGTTCGAGGTTGGCTTTGTAATCAAGCTTGAAATCGGCCTGTAGGTCCATCATGCCCGGTTGTGCGAGCAGTGCAGCATCGAGCCAGTAGGCTTCGGGTTCGATCTTCGACACATCCGGAACTCCTTGGAAGTACGCCTCGCGAACGCCATCCAGCGACATGCGTTCTTTGATCGTGTCGCGAATGGCCGCGGATGGCTGCTTCCAATAGGCGCGCAAAGGAGCCCACGGCCCTTCACCCAAGCCTTCTTCGTATGCGTTGCCGTTCTGCGAGATGATCGCGGAAATGCGGCCCGGATCGGCGACTGCCAGGTTGAATCCGATAGGCGCACCGTAATCGAAGACGTATATCGCGAAGCGTCGTAACGCAAGCGCGTCCACGAATCCTTGGGTGGTTTCCGTCAATTGAGCGAAGGTGTAGCGATAATCTTCTCCATCCACTTTGGTAAAGCCAAAGGAAGGCAGGTCAGGAGCAATCAGATGAAAGCGGTTCGCGAGCAGCGGCATCAGGTGCCGAAAGTAGTGCGATGAATTTGCGAAGCCATGCAATAACAAGAGAACCGGACGACCCTCAAGCCCGGCTTCCCGGTAGAACACGGTAACGGGACCGACTTTCAAGGTGGAATGCCGGACCCGTGCCATATCAATATTCCTCTCTGATTTGAAGGGTGCGGCGAATGAAAAAGAGCGGGCAAGGACCGCTACCCGAATTTTCCATTAGCAATGTGCCTGCGCGTTTCGCTTGATCTGCCGTCCTTGACCATGAACTGATCATGAGTGTGGGAGGCCCGGCTTAGAAATAATCTCCCGATCCACCTAAATCATCCAGGGGGTTTCCAAAAAAACGAACCATCCGGGCTGAGCGTCAGCCGTATGTCTGGTCTGTGCTCTGTCCGACCTCGATAATATAGCCGTCAGGATCGCGGATGTAGCAGCGTATCTCGCCGTACTTGGGGATCGGCTCCGTGATGAACTGCGCTCCTCGGCTTTTCCATAGTTCGTAGCACGCTTGAATATCCGCAACCCGGAAATTCATAAAGCTGTTGAGGTGGTTCGGATCGGGGACGCTGAGTGTTACCGTCGGCTTATCTGGAGTCGGCCCGCCTCCAACGTTGATAATCATCCAGATATTCGCGAGTTGAAGGTACCCTGGCGCGTTGCCGTCACCTCTGCTCAGGATGCGCGCGCCGAAGACCTTCTCGTAGTAATCGAGCGATCGGTTGATGTCGGCGACGGTGATAAATTGCGCGATGCTGATCCCCTCCTTCGGGGGCATCTCATAGCTCTTCTGTTCGATTTGTACGCTGCTCATTGACCACTCCAATCCGGATAGACTTACCGACTCACTTTTTCTTCTCGTTGAGTGCAGCTAGAAGAAGCTTCAGAACTGCTTCATCAGAGAACGGGTTCTGGCCCGAGATCAACTCGCGATCTTGAAGGGCGTAGCTCTTCCATGGAGGGACCACACTCACATCGCCGCCGGCAGTACGCAAGGCGAAGTCCGGGTAGAACAGCACCTTACCACCAATCTCAAGTGGCTCCCGCTGCTGCTCTTCCGCCGTCGCAAAGATAGTCATCTTGTATCCGGCATAGATCCAGCCTTGAGCCTTGGCGTGTGCTCCGGCGAGATCGCCCGCTGCCAGCGCTGCGACGAACTCCCACGAATTCGGAAGAGCCGAGAGCAGTGAAATCGGGCCATGGCAGAGGACAGCCGTGGGCTTGGACGTTTCGTGAAAGTGTCTCAGCACGATGCCGGCGTTCGGATCATCCAGAAGATCAATCATCGGGCCATGGCCGCCGGGCACGAAGACAGCGTCATATTGATCCAGGCCCGACGCAATGACATCCCTGATGCGAACTGGGTCTCTGAGCCCGAGCAGGCCGTCGCGGAATATCAGGTAGTCCTGAAGCCTGGCCGCGTCCCCGCCGAAAAAGCCGACGACCTCGGAATGGACATCCACCTGAGGCGTGTTGCCTGTGGGGTTGGCGAAGGTGATTTCGTAGCCCTCGTTCATCAGGGCGCGAACCGGAACCGTCACCTCGTTGAGGTAGTAGCCGGCGCCGGTATAAATCTTGCCACCCTTCAAGGGCAAACCGCGACCGCTCGAGATCAATGCCAGGATTTTTCCTTTGGTTGCCATTTTTATTCTCCTCTCTGAAATCGGAACTAAGACTGCGCTTCGCCCCTCTGATGTCTTTCTAGGGCTCGTTTCATCTCCTGTTGGTAGCAGTAATCCGAAGAGATGAAATCCGGGCTGATGAGCAGTAGGATGACATCCGCCGTGTTTAGAAAACTCTCTATCGTTGAGTCGAGGTTTGATCCCGCCGTGATGAGCCGGTCATGCCACGATGAGATGACACCTTGGCGCCGAAGAGCTGAAAGATGCTTTCCGAGTTCATCGCGGAGGCTCTCGTCGGCATGGGAGTAGGAAAAGAAAAGAGTGGACACGGTGGCGTCCTTCTAGTCGATTCTCGCACAGCGGCGGAATTTCGGGATATGGTCATGGAAACTCCTGTCCCGAAACCCTCGCGAAACCCTCCGACCCGCTGGTGATGACGCCGTTTTGCAGCTGGAGATTGTCCACCGGCTCGCCCAGCTGTTGGGCAGCCAGGTTCATTTACTCTCCCGCATCTCGATAGGTCGCTTGTCATCCCCGCCGGATAACAGGGAACAGCGGAACTACAATTGGCAATATGGCGACTAGGAGCTTTGGGCACGGGTCCGATCATGCAAGAATCCGACACACAGCAATAAAACTAGTGCTCCTTATCCTTGGCTGCGGGCCTGCAGTTGCTATCAGTAGCCCGGACTATGCCGGCGGACCTGTGGCGGACGATGCGGTGGGGGTTGAAATTTCGGTTGCAGCGCCCGCTGGGCTGAACGCTACCCTGACAGAAGTGGCACGAGCATTTGAGGAGAAGACTGGCCGTCACGTCCGCCTGACATTTGCGGATTCCGCCAGCCTATATTCACAGATTCTAGGCGGTGCGACGTTCGACGCGTTTTTCTCAGCGGACATGCAGGACGTCCGGCGGCTGGCCGCTTCACGTGCGGCGGTTGCCAGTTCAGTTACGGAATATGCTCGCGACCAACTGGTGATGTGTATTTCGCCGATCGTCCGCTTTCAATTTCCGCCTGGGAATCCGCTGTTGGCTCTGAGAGATAAGACGATCTCCCATATTGCGATACCCGATCCGCAAAAAACGACTTCTGGCAAAGTTGCAGAGGAGGCTTTGAAAGCTGGCCGGGAATATGATGCAGCAGTACGAAGAAAAATCTTGATTGGGAAAGACAACTCGGAGGTCGCGCAGTTAATGGAGCATGGCGATGCGGACGTGGCGTTGCTCCCGATGACCGCAGCACGCGCCTCCGGACTTTGGGGGGCGCGAGTGATTCCGATTTCCCCGCGCCTGTATCCGCCCATGAGAATGGGCGCGGTGGTGCTGATCCGATCGAAGCGTCGTTCGGAGGCGCTTGAGTTTCTGAGGTTCGCCGCTTCGTCGGATGGGAGGGCCATATTTCGCCGGGAAGGCTACTGAGGGCCAAAGTGCGCCGTACGGCATCGCTGGAAGTAGATCCGTGGGTTGAAGGACAAGGGAAAACAGGGGCCCCAAAGATCGGTGAGCGAGTTTTCGTGTTTTCCAAAGTGCCACTTCCGTTTGTCACCGAAACTCGGATCGCAAGATTGGTGGGCCAGTATCATCGCAACGAACGCTCCCCTGAGGCTTCTCATCCAGCGACATTTGCACCTTTTTACCAAACCTAAACTGCAGCCAGCAGGTGGCCCCCAGGCTCATGGATTCAGGCCGGCAACTGAGTGAGGTGGCAACCTTCTCTGTGCCAGACGGAGCCTACGGCCCCGCGTTCCTTGTCGGCCTCTTTCTTGGCTTCCATCTCATTGTGATTGTCCTCGCGGTGTGGCTGCTCGGCGCAACACCGCAGGCCGGTGGACATGATCGACCTCTCCCTGAACTACCTCGTCCTGGTCGCCGTCGCCTTCGCCTGCCTCGGTGACGCACCCTACGGGCTTCGCTTCCTGCGCTCAGCTCCCTCCGCGGTGGGCTCTCTCTTTCTTCTCTTCAGCGGATGTAGCCTCGCCTGGACGGTCGCTGTCTCCGTGCCCGCCGCCGTTGTCTTCTGGTCCGCGATGGCCGCCGACGTCGGCATGGTCATCCTTCTGCTTCGCTCCCAGCCTGCCGAGCTTGGTCATCCCATCGCTATTTCGTGGCTACGTCTACGGAGCCTGCGCCGTCGCCATCATCGCCTGGATTCTGCCGACGCCCACCGACAACCGCCTCGGTTACGAGGGCCTGATGGGCACCAACGCCATCGGCTTCCTCTGCGCCTTCGCCTTCTTCCTCGCGCAGTACCTCGTGCTCATCCGCCGCGAACGACACACCCTGGCGATGATCCTGCTTGCCGTCACGCTCCTGCGCAGTCTCAGCAAGACAACCATCATTGCGTTCCTGCTCAGTCAGACCATCCTGCTGGCCGCCAGCCGAAGCATCCCGCGCCGCACCAAGGCCCTTGTCACCATCGGCGCGTTCCTCATCGTTCTTGCGTTCTCCAGCCTGCTGATCTCCTACCTTGACGACTACGCTACAAGCAACGCTGCAAGGATATTCAGAGGCCGAGAGCCTCTCCGGCCGGCTCGGCATTTGGGCCCTCATAGGCTCTGAGGCGATCGAACGCCCCTGGTTTGGCCACGGCTTCCATTCCGTCTGGAACGTCATCCCGCCCTTCGGCCGGCGATGCACTTCGAGATCCGCCACGCCCACAATGAGCTCCTGCAGCAGTTCTATGCCTATGGCGCCGTTGGCGTCATGCTCTTCTTCGGCATCTATGTCAGCTTCTTCCTGCAGATCCGCCGCCTGCCACGCGGAATGCTCCGCATCTTCCTCTACAGCTTCCTTGTCTTCATCCTGATTCGCGGCCTCGCCGACACCGAAGTGTTCGACCTCTCGCTTCCGCTCTGGATGATCATTTTGCTCAGTGCACCATAAGGGAAGACGCAAAGGGGAGTATACGAAGCCACAGGTTGATTCGAGAGAGTGGGTCTGCCGGCGGCGCCACCCGATCCTGAGCGCGAAATGATGGGGTTAGTTCGTCCCGAAACCCCTCCGGGTTTCTCCGCACGCTTAGGATTGAGTCTTGTGATGTTGAAGGCCATAGTAGCCAAGGTGAACTCGTTTCCGACTCGATCTAGTCCACGGGTGTCAGCTTCGCGATCGTCGCGTTGCTGCTCGCCGCGCTGGGGGTCTATGGGGTCATGTCCTTTTCCGTAGCCCAACGTTCGCACGAGATAGCCCTGCGCATGGCACTGGGCGCCGGCCGCAATCGGGTTGTGGCTCTCGTTGTTCGTGAAGGCTTGGCTCTGGCCGGCATTGGTCTGGCCCTGGGCCTCATCGGCGCCTACTTCGTCGGCCGCGGCATGCAGAGCACCTTATATGGAGTAGGCAAAATCGACCTCTCCGTATTCGGGTTAGTGGCACTCCTGCTTGTCGTTGCCGCAGTGATCGCATGCCTCATACCCGCCCACCGCGCCGCCTCGGTCGAACCCATGCAGGCTTTGCGAGCAGAGTGAATTGGCGGGAAATGCGTGACACGTAGCTCCCCGTCGGGGGCCGACGTCAACTTCTTTGCCAGCATCGGCACAGTTGAACCGGCATGAGAGCATAGGGCTTCGCGGCTTCCCCGATTTCACGCCGAGGCGACGGTCGGGTCCGCGCCTACGGACGTATACAGGTCTTGCAGATATTTATCCTGGGGTGGATTGGCGGAGTTATAGGCGATCAAGTCCGTGATCCAATTGCTCGCAATGCAGGTAGCACACGATTGGACGTACCACGTCACCGTAACCGATGCGGCCGCAGCCAGAGCCTGAGTCGCCTCTTCACTAAGGCCGGCAAGTTCGGAGGAAACGCCCAGCAGCGGCCCGATCAGAGCGCTCAGCTCCCCACCGGCCGCTTCCCACGCGGACGTTAGCTGGTGGATCCTCTCCATCGCCTCGTTTAGACTTTCCAGGTTCGGCGGCGGCAAACCCTTTGATGACATACATCTGTTGAGTTTGTCGGAAAAATCGCTCATCGCACTTGTCTCCTTCTGCTTTTGGGTTAACGAACTAACTGGGGCTCAACGTGTCTGGATCCTTAGGCCTTATCTTCTAAGAGGACCAGGTTTGTCGGCATAATTCCGGTCCGCGCCGACTTAATAATCCCGTCTACTATCACATCCTGAGTAGTACCGTCCGGCTGCTGAAGGTGATAACTCGCCGTCAAGCTGGTATCAACTACATAACTCGCAGGATTCGCAGAACCCGCTGGCTGGGCAAGCTCCTTGATAATGCTTCGGGCAACGCCGTTGGTGTCGGCGATGGAGGTCAGTTCTCCGATGATCAAGTCGTGAATGGTCCTACGGTCTGTGTCCGAAGCGATCCGCTGTTGCAGTAGCTTATCCAGCGAGGGCAGAGTCTCGATCTGCACGCCATCCTGATCGACATAAGCAACCCGTTCCCCGGTCAGTACCAACAGTGTCAGATAAGGCTGTGCCTGACGCTGAAAGACGAAGTTCTTTGGCTCGCTGCTTTGCGAGTTGTCCACGACGGATGTGCTGTCAGAGATGTAATGGTCGGTTTTCTGAAATGTTTCTTGGGAGTCCTGAGTCGTTGCCTGGATCTGCACCGCCGACCTGTTCACCTGTTGAGTGAATGTATTAGCTGCAGCCGTTGCAAAGTTCGACCGGACATCCTCGGTCCCGCCTTTCGCCGCCAAGTTCGCATTGACCTCGCCACCGGTCAGGCTGGTCGCGCTTGCGTCTCCGTGAAAACTAGCATCCAGCTGGTAACCATACTGATCTTGAGCACCGCCTTGTTGGCTGTTGCTCTGTAACTGGTTGCAGAAATTCGTCACGTCGGCATCGCTCTGACTGGTGAGCAAGCTTTGCTGCTGAGATGCCGCTGTCGTCTCCACCGTTTCTACGACGACTCGAATGGTCGTCTTGGTTGACGGGTTCAGGGTGTAGCTCCCTACCGGAGCAAAGTCCTGAAGCTGGCCGACATACATGTTCAGGTTGTAGTCTTCGACCAAAAATAACTGTGGGCGCGGAATATATTCGGCCATCGCCGGAAAGCGGTCTTCGATGGCGCCCTGGTGCTCCACTACACCCTGGCCGAGATCGTACAAGGCAAACTGATCCCCGCTCATGAAATAGATTTTCTCCGTCTCCTGGCCAGCCCCATAAAAGGCGAGATCTATTTTTTGCGCGAAAGGAGCGGGTAGCTGGAACGCTTGCGTAATCGGCATCGGTCCCGCCGCTCTGGCTCCAGTGTTCAGATCATGACGGATGTACTCGGCGCCGTGAAAGATATGCAGCATACCTTGGTATTTGATTCGCGGGTCGTGGAGCGCCGCGTCACATCCATTCCCAAACCAGGTGCCTCGCGAGCTTGCGAAATCGGCGGTGATCGGCCGAGGCGGAACGTCGACGCGGCCGGAGAGGGGACCGAGATTGACGCGCGCGTACTCCGACTCTTTAAAGAAGTACGCAAGGTAGGGAAACGCCGGGCCCCCCCAAACAGCAGCATCGACTCCCGAGGCGAACAAAGCCGGCCATGACCCCTTGCCCCACGCATCTCCAATGCGAACGGGGCCAAGTTCGAACTTGCCTGAAGCAATATTGAAGCGAAGGCAGTTTTCTCCCCGGAACAACCAGACACTGTCGGGGTTAGACGGCCCGGCCGCCAGCGACGCGTCGAAGGGCGCTAGCGTGCCAGCGGTCGTAGCCGCGAAACTGGTTTTGGGAATTCCCAGGGAAATATAGAGCGGCTTCAACGTGATTGGGTTGATCATGCGATAACTTGTCGAATTAGCCATACGGTTTCAACTCGCGAGCCGATTATGGCGAATGGGCGCGGACGGCGCCTAGTAAAAATGCGACTTCCGGTCTTTTTGCGATTGATTGGCAAAAGCGGGCGGCCGGGCATCTCCGAGCGAGGCCATTGTGGCCTCTGGTGGGGCGCCTGCTAAGTCATGAAAGTCGTGAATGAGATGCATCTGGTCGTGATAGCCCAAGCCATGCGCAATGTCGAGCCATCGCCTATTGGGAAAGGCGACCTTTGTGTCGAGCGCTGTCTGGAAACGTGCTACGCGTGCGAAGAGCTTTGGCGTTAAGCCAATACTTGCCGAGAATCTTCTCTCGAATTGCCGTCTACCCAATCCATATCCTCTGGTTAGATTTTCGATCCGAACCACTCCGCGCGCACGAAAAATATGATCCGCTGCAATCGTCATCGGGTCGTATGCCCTACTCCGGTTGGCATAAGGTAGAAGAAAGTGCTCCGCCGCTCTCGCGCGGTCTTCGAAGCGGTTAAGCTCGGCCAGTCGGGCATGTAACTCACAAATGACTTTTCCTATTACATCGGGCGCCTCGAACGATCGGGCAGAAAGTTCGTTTACCGGCACGCCGAATAAGCGGGAAAGCCCCGTTGGCTGGAAAAAGATTCCGAACGACGTAACGTTGCCCTTTAACTCGATTGTGCAGCCGCCCTCGGTGTAGGCCCCAACAATCGTGATGGGAGGGGCAATCTCGTGCCGGCCGTCCCCGTGGTAGACGTCAAAACGTTCTCTGAGTTGAAACTCGAGTGTTTGTTCCAGGCGGGCCGGTACGGATTCGCGAATGGTCAGACCGCCCGGCTCAACCTCTCGCTGCGCATACACCCGCACAAACGATTCCAATTCTTCGCCCGGTTTCGCAAATCGCAGGAGATGCATGGGCATTCCAGGCTGACGCAAGCTAACTGCGAGTCGAGCCTACCAACTCAACATGAAGATGGCAATGGGGAGATACGTGGACACGATTGGACACGATACCTATCCCCCAGAACTGATTCAATAGGTATGCGGTCCCTTTATCGCCGAACCTCAACTCTTTCGAGTGAAAAATGAGCGTGGCGAAGGTGCCGGCTATTGCAGTGCCGGGTCCAGCCGCCATATCACTCCAGCACGCAGGTCGGTGAGCCAGACCGACCCCAAACCTGCGCCAATGCTGTCTCCGCCTTTTCCCGTCCATTGCTGCGTAACTTTATTCGTTGCAGGGTCGATTTTGGTAATCGGAAAGCCGAACAGCGTCGCCCATACTGAACCCTCGCCATAAGCAATCTCCCTGAAACTCCCGCATTTGGTGCAGTATGACAGATGGCGGGGACAGGGAAAAGGGCGTCCATGCCTTCGCGCTGGATCCTCAAGGTCTACGAGCTGCAAGCGTGGCAGTGGCATGCTCCTCTGATCCTGTAGATCCGCGACGATCTCACCATACATCCCTGGCGATCCATTGCGAACGTATTGTGGCCCACACTTCAATTGCTTTTTCGGCAACAGATGCACCGTCTCTTACTCAAGTAGTTATTTCAGTGTGGCCAGTGACTCGCCCGGAACTCCGAAAGTCGAGGAATTCTCCGCTTGTAGTGCTCAATGCTGGCCGCTGCGCATTGACACGGCGGATATACCTTGATCTTCTACATCTTGCGACTGTATATGTAGAAGCCATAGGTATGAAGAAAACAGACGACAGGTTTGACTTCCGCAAGGCACGCTCGATCTTCTCATCATGAGGGTCGTTGCGCTTGGACCCATTCACGGCTATGCCATCGCACAAAGAATCCAGCAGATCTCGCGCGACGCACTCCAGGTCCAGCAGGGATCCCTCTATCCCGCGCTCCATCGCCTCGAATATAAAAAGTTGCTCAGCTCTCGCTGGAAGTCCTCCGAGACCGGCCGGGAAGCCAAGTTCTACGAACTCACTTCCAAGGGACGAACTCATCTCAAGGTTGAAACCGAAAACTGGACGCGCCTGACCGACGTGGTGAGCCTCATTGTCGAGGGAACCCTGGAGGGAATCTGATGGGCTGGTTACGGAGACTTTTCTTTCGCGAACGAGTGGAGGCCGATCTGGACAAAGAGCTGCGCTTCCACTTCGAATCTCAGGTCGCCGACAAGGTTCGTTCCGGCATACCGGAGAGCGAAGCCCGCCGGCTCACACGAATCGAGTTCGGCGGGATCGAGCAGATTAAGGAAGACTGCCGCGAGCGACGCGGAACCATGTGGCTTGAGTCAATACTGCAGGATGTTCGCTACGCCCTTCGCCAGTTGCGCAAAGCACCGGGCTTTACGCTGACGGCGGTGCTGACTCTGGCGCTGGGCATCGGCGCAACCACGGCGATCTTCACGCTCGTGCAGCAGGTGATGTTGCAATCGCTGCCGGTCCCAGACCGGATCAGTTGTGGCGTATCGGAGATCAGCCCCACTGCTGCGACTGGGTAGGATACAGCCAGGACAGCGACGGCGAGGCGGGCAACTGGAGTCTCTTCTCGTGGGAAGCATACAAGCTATTCCGCGCAAACACGCCGGGATTCCAGGATCTGGCAGCGCTCCAGGCGGGTAATATGCCGCTGGGAGTGCGGCGCTCCGGCGCATCGGGACCGCCGGATACAGCGAATGGCCAATATGTTTCCGGGAACTTTTTTCAGACTCTGGGCGTTTCCGCCTGGCGCGGAAGGCTGTTCGTCGACGCCGACGACCGGGAGGGCGCGCCCCCGGTCGCGGTGATGAGCTTCCATGCCTGGCAGGAGAAGTATGGCTCCGATCCTTCGGTCGTCGGATCCACATACCAGATCAACCGCCAGGCGTTCACGATCATCGGAGTGGCCCCGGCAGGTTTCGTTGGGGCGAAGATGACGAGTTGGGGCCTGCCGGATATCTGGATGCCGCTGACGACCGAGCCGTTGATGTTGGGGAAAACGGCGCGAATTAAAAACACGCGGACCGATTGGCTGGACCTGATCGGACGTGTGCGCCCCGGAACGAATCCGAAAGCGCTCCAGGCGCACCTTCAGAGTGAATTGCAGGGCTGGCTGGCCAGCCACTTGGCAGACATGAGTCCGCAGGAAGAAGCTGTGTGGCAGAAGCAGACGCTTCGCTTGTCGCCTGGCGGCGCAGGTTTCTCGTTTTTACGCAGGGATTACAGCGAGGGTCTGCTGCTGCTGATGGTCACGGCCTGTTGTGTGCTGCTGGTGGCCTGCGCCAACATCGCCAACTTGCTGTTGGCCCGCGGGCTGAAGAACCGTCAGCAGACGGCAGTCCGCGTGGCGCTGGGCGCATCGCGCGGGCGCCTGGTGAGGAATGCGCTGCTCGAAAGCGTCACGCTGTCTCTCGTCGGCGGCGCGGCCGGTGTGGCTGTGGCCTGGGCGGGGGCCCGGTTGATCCTTTATCTCGCCTTCCACATGATGGAGCGAACCAGCTGGATTCCGGTGCATGCTACGCCCTCAACACTGGTTCTGCTTTTCGGGCTTGGAGTCTCGGTGCTCACCGGAGTGATCTTCGGCATCGCACCCGCGTGGATGACCTCGCACGCCGAGCCGGTGGAGGCGCTGCGTGGCGCCAACCGTGAGGTTGCAGGCGGCGGTCATTGGGCGCAGAAGGCGCTGGTGATTGCGCAGGCGGCAGTATCGCTGGTGCTGCTGAGTGCGGCAGCGATGCTGGGCGGCAGTCTGCGCAATCTGGAGCACCAGAACTTCGGGTTCGATCCGGATGGCCGCTACCTGGCTTCCATTGGTTCGCCTATGCTGGCGAACTATAAGCAGGAGCAACTGGTCCCGCTTTATCGTCAGATTCAAGACCGGTTAAGTGCTCTTCCCGGAGTGCGCAGCGTCAGTGCCGCGACGTATGCGCCGATGAGCGGCAACCAAAACGGCCACGACATTCGGATTCAAGGCAAACCAGAGCCCGGCCCGAAGGACGATGTGTCCGCCGACTGGACCCGCATAACGCCCAGGTTCTTCGAGACCATCGGCGCCTCAATGGTGGAGGGCCGCACCATCAACGAAGACGACAACGAGAATACGCGGCACGTGGCAGTCATCAACGAAGCCTTTGCCAGGAAATTCTTCCGCAACCAGAATCCTATCGGCCAGCACTTCGGTCCGGGTCCTATAAAGAACTCGGGAACCTACGAGATTGTCGGCGTAGTCGAGAACATCCACTACGTAAGTTGGGGTTTCACAGACCCAGCCCGGGCCATGTACTACATCCCCGAGGCGCAGACCGTACCCTTCGATCAGCGGGATCTCCAGAGTGACGAGCTTGTGTCGCAGAACCTCTGGAACATCGTGATCTGGGCGCCGGAGCATCCGGCGAACATGTTCATGCAGGTAAAGAAGGCGCTGGCCGAAGTCAATCCGAACCTGGTGATGTATGACGCTCAATCATATTCACGAGTGATTCAGGAAACCTTCGATCAGCAGAATATGATCGCCAGCCTGGCTTGGCTGTTTGGCGCGGTTGGCCTTGTGCTGGCGGCGGTTGGCCTCTATGGCGTAACCGCCTATGGAGTGGAGCAACGTACAAGCGAGATTGGCGTGCGCATGGCGCTAGGCGCCGATCGCGGTTCGGTGGTCGCTATGGTGCTGCGCGAAGCGTTCTGGCAGGTCGGCATCGGATTGGGGATCGGGATTCCGGCGGCGATTGGAGCGGGATATCTCATGGCCAGCCAGCTTTTCGGAGTAAAGCCGTGGAGTCCGTTACTGTTAACAGGTGCGACGGCGCTCCTCGCATTGGCTGCGCTGGCCGCTGCGGTGATCCCGGCGCGTAGAGCGGCAAGCACCGACCCTATGCAGGCACTGCGCAGCGAATGATCTACACGGAGTAATCCAGATCAACCGAAGGTAGAAAAGGAGATTTGTGGTCAGGAGATTTGTGGTCAAAGATTTGTGATCAGACGGGACTGGAACTTTGCTAGGAGTGGTAAACCGGCTGCCATTTTTCGGAAGCTCTACAGAAGCGAGGACGCCGCAAAAGATCATCACAGACCGAGGGCAACGTGAGCTCACCTTCGACCCGTAGCAAACCCTCGTTTTCCTAAGTGACTGTCCGTCTGACCACTAAACTCGACCACTAAACTCAGACAGCCGGGCTTCACCTTGTTCATTCTCGGACACTTCGTTTTCAAGATCGAACAACTTCCCTTCAACCCGCATCCCGGAACCGCGTTCCCCTCGAACGACATAACGACTCGCATAGATTGGCTAGGGAAATGCTTCTCTCTTACGAGAGGGCAATCCGATGAATCTGAACTGTACACCTCACAAGAACCCTGGCGTGATCCTGACCATTTTCCTCATAGTCACAATCACGTGGCTTTCTGGAGCTAGCGCTGCACAAAACCAACTTCCTGAGGCGCCACCTCCGCATTTGAGCGAGAGCGAATTGATCTCCGTGGTGCGCCAAAAGCTTGCACAGGACACGGCTTCTGATCACTTCGCGGGTGATGCGCTTATAGCCCACAATGGCAAGCCAGTTTTCGCTGAGGCATACGGTCTCGCCGATCGCGAACACAAGATCCCAAACACGCTCAAAACACGATTCCGAATCGGTTCGTTGAACAAGGTGTTCACAGCGGTAGCGACCCTGCAGCTTGTGCAGCAAGGAAAACTGGGGCTCGATGATCCGGTAGGAAAATACCTGACTGATTATCCAAACAGAGACATCGCCACTAAGGTAACCATCCATCAATTGTTAACGCATACCGGGGGAACGGGCGATCTCTTCGGCCCTGAATTTGACGCTCATCGGCTTGAACTGCGCACGCACCAGGACTATGTGAAGCTCTATGGCAATCGCGGGCCTAGCTTCGAGCCGGGCAGCCGCTCGGAGTACAGTAACTACGGTTTCTTGCTCCTCGGCGCGATCATAGAAAAAGTGAGCGGAGAGAACTACTATGACTACGTCCGCGAGCACGTCTACGCACCAGCGGGCATGACCTCTACCGGCTCAGAGCCAGAAGACCAAGCCGTACCCGACCGGAGTATCGGATACACAGCGGCCGGGGCGACGAATGGCTTGCGCCCAAACACAGGCATGCTGCCTTATCGCGGGACTTCAGCCGGTGGCGGTTACACCACAGTGGGGGATCTTTTGAGTTTCGTGAACGCAGTGCAACAAAACAAGCTGCTGAAAGCTCACTACACCGAGATGCTGACGGTGGGCAAAGTAAAAACCCCAGGGGGTTGCCTTGTCGCGTCCGCTTTCGCGAGTTGTGAGATCAATGGCCTCAGCTTTTTCGGCATGGGTGGTGGCTCGATCGGAATGAATGCTGATCTTGAGGTCTGCCCAAGCACAGGTTATGTTGTAGCTGTGCTCGCGAACATGGATCCGAACGCTGCAGGCCAAGAATCGATGTTCATCTCGAGTCGTCTGCCCAAGAGATAAAACAGCCCTGGCTTCCGGGAGTTAAATGTGGACTGGAGGGACAGACGGAACGTAACCGTTACCAGTACCAATAAGGACATTGCTGTTTTTGCACGCGGTAAACGTCCCGTCCGTCACTGGGATCCTGAGACTTCGTGCCGGTACCGCTGCATTTGACATCGATGAACAACTTGCAAAACGATGGTTGGCTGCCTGCTCGGCGATTTAGACGGTGAGTGCTAGCTCTGGATACGAAACCAATCTTTAACAAATAGCTTGAACCGCATGATCTCATCCTCGTTAAGAGCGCAGCTGTGGGCGACCACATTCCGGATCCGGTTAAATTGTGAAAGGATGGTCTGCATCGCCTTTTGGCTACGCAAGGTGTCGGAAAAATCGCTCCAGTTCTGATCAAAGACGCTAATGAGTTCTCCGAAATTGGTGTAGGCCAACGGATCCTCCGAACGGATCGACATTGTCGTGTCCTTTTCATCTCTCCGCTTTTTGTCGACTTCCCTCTGAACTCCTTCCGGAACTCTATCCCTCCACCAATTCGGCCCGTGTTTTTCGGAGAGCCTCTCAGAAATCAACCGCCTAATAGAGTTCTCTAACGAATAATAAAGCGCGTAGAAGTCTGCCATTTTCCGAGCCTCTTGGAGAATGTCGCTTTCGAACAGGTCTACATCTACGATCTCAGCTCTTTGAATCGTCCTCGCATGCTCGATCTGGATACCAGATTCCTCTAGCTTCTTCAGGTCAGTCTCTAGCAGGAGGTTGTGCATGCCGAACAGCTTAATGTGATCGCTTACACTCATGACTCCCTCAGCAAGTTCTCACGCAGACTCTTGAAAATCGCGTTGAACACTTCAATCTCTGTTGTCGCTGGCAGATTGAGGTTGATCGTGTAGGAAAGGCGGAGCCGCGCGTTAGGGAATTCGTCTTCACGCTTCCCACGGCCCTTGCCGTTCTCTTCAATATCACCTTCGTCAGCCCCGGCATCCTTCTTCTTTGGCGCACCACCTTCCCATTTTGCCAATTTCGAGAGCGCCAGAAATGTTCCGGCCACGGCAGGAATGTACTGGTCATCATCCGCCGTTCCGGTTAGACTCTTCAACTTAGCGGTCAAATCCTCTTTATTTAGCTTCCAAGCATATTCGTTTGCTTGGAATAGGGATTTATAGGCTTCTTTGAGTCGTTCGGCCATCACGTTGCCGGACAACGCATCCTCGCGCATATCCTTATAGGCTTGGGTCGGAACATTCGCGGCGTCGATCAATCCAAGCTTTCTCAGCAATGGGATCATCGCCCGGTAGCTGGATGACTTGAGGTCTAAAACTGTACTCAGAAAGTCAATCGTGAACTTTGGAGGGACCGCCGCCGTTTTGATCTTCTTAAATAGCGCCGGGATGCCGTTGTAGGCATTGACATACGGCGGGTACTCAGCCATGGCTAGGCTCCTTATGAAACCCGTGTGGTTAATGCCGATTTTAGCAGGCAAATCAAACGGCTCGCCGCCAGGCTCAAGCGACGGCAACATTGACGCCATTTAGCGGGGATTACTGTGATAAGGTGCTGTCCCGGTATCTCCCCGAGCAGACAGGTGAAATTTGGGTCTGGACCCGCGTCGTGACGGGCACTATTCTGTACCGGCAACCCGTGCATGGAGGGACAGCCCATGGAGCGCAGAGCAACACAAGAATACAACGGCCCGGAGTGGAAACGCCGTCAGGACGCAATCAGGGCTATCCGGGACGGATTAGATGGTTGGAAAGACAAGAAGGCGGGTACGTATAGGGAGAAAAAATGCCGCTGCGACATCGTGCGAGATTGTGCCAGAGCCAATACGTACCGGGCGTTCGCTAGGATAGGCAAACCGTCTCATATATCCGCGCTTGGGGATGGTCCTTCCTTTATAGCGAACGGCTGAAGTCCATCCAAAACGAGGCAGACTTCGATGCGCTGCATGAAAAGCTCGTCGAAGAATTGCGGGGGTGCTGGCAATGTGTGGCGGAGAAGCCTTTATCCTACGGTCCTGCAACCAAACTTCTCAATCTGCTCATTCTTCACGCGTGCCAGTGTGACCGCGAGTTAACAAACCGCGAACAGCTCCTCGACTACATCCACGTTCCGTTAGACGAGTATGTTTTGCGCGCCATAAGACAGACTATGAAGCTTGAGCCATGTTTTCCTTCCTCGCTGAGCACTTCCCTTATAGAAAGACCGCACCCCTCAATGGGAACAATCTCGGACTACGGTGAATATCGCTTCGTACAGTCCTGGATTCGGAAGCTAGCGAGAGAGGGCGGTGCCCCGCCAATCATCCTTGGTTATTGGGGGTGGGAACTGTCTCAAAGATGACGGCCCAATAGTACTTATGTGCCATCCGCTCGAGTGTCGGCGTGCTTTCCCGGGCCCAGCGATGAACAGAAGGCGTGCTTCGGAAATAAGGCAATGGCAAAGTGCCACTTCCGTCTGTAACCGTCTTCTGCGCATAACATTGACGCGCGTTCAACGTTTTTGCTTTGGCCCAACCTTTCGGCCGCCGGATTCGGAGACAGCCCGTGACCGTATGTATCGCTAGCATTTGCAATAGTCTCAAAAGCGTAATCAGTGTGTCCGACCAGATGCTGACGTTTGGAGACGTTTCATCGGATGACACCGCGCAAAAAGCAGCACCCATCCACCGAAATTGGTTCGCTATGTTTGCGGGGAATACGGACAAGTTTGGCCGATTATTGATCATGCTACTTTCAACCTGTGCCAAGAAAACAGGGAGCGTGCCTTGTCCGAGGTAGGGACAGCGATCAGCATGGCATTCGCGAAGCGACACCAGGATCTCATCGAATTCGGGTTACTAACCCCATACGGTTTCAGTGGATTTGATGACTTTCACAACAGAGGCCGAACCTCACTTGGCCCTACAAAATTCAAGCATCTTCTCAAAGAGATCGAGTCTATGGTCCCTGACTGCGAATTGTTGGTCGGTGGCTTCGATTTGATGGGAGTGGGTCACCTTATATCCCAACGGCCTAACTGGCATATGAACGCTTGGACGATCCCGGCTTCTGGGCAATAGGAAGCGGACAACAGGAGGCGGTTAGCTCTCTCGTGTTCCAGGCAAGCAAACTCGGATTCAACATCGTTAACGGCGAAGGAAAGTGTATCTATCATCTCCTAGCCGCGAAGTTTACGGCGGAGTCAAATCCCCATGTCGGACAAGAGACCTTAGTAGTGATAAATAGATTTAATCAGCAACCACATTATCTCGGTCGGGACGCGATCGACTACATCAGGCGCGGGTGGAAAAACACTCTATCCCAAAGCTGCCGAAAGGTCTGATCGCCGAGATTCCATCGATGATCATTACCGGCGGCCGATAGAATTTACACGACCGAGGGGCAGGACCGAGGGGGAACAGGTGAAAAGTACCCCATCATTTTGGGGCACTCTCTGGCTTATCATTGGGCTACGTTTCGTCGGCCCCGGCTCAGCCAATCGCCTCCCAGCCTGTATCAGCTTAGCGGTGCAGTCCACCTCGTCCCCGAGGTCCTTTGATGCTTTACGAGTTCGGGGTCCTCAGGCGCTCGTCACGGAGAATTGCTTCGCCAAGTCACCAAAGCCCCAAATTATCCCGGACGGCCTGAGGGGGCAGGGCGGTCCAGGGCCGTGAGGGGGACAGGCCTGAGGGAGAAAGACGGGGTGTTTAGCAACTAAGTATGATCATAGAAGGAAGGGTAACGCTCGGTCCGGTCCCCTCCCCCGAGTTCCCATGAAGTAGATGCTAAAAGCACAATAAGCAGAACGCGCTAAACCTAACTGAAAGTCAGGAAAGGGTGACGTGGAAGATCGGCGATTCTTACGCAGAAATTTTCTCAGCATCTGGCGCTCCTTGGAGCCGCGGGCGCAACGGCTGGCTCGAAGTCATTGGCCGCCGCGGTCACCGGCGACGACAGTCCGTACCAACTTCCCGAATATGCCTGCGCGCAAAGCTACCGTTCCTTAAAACAATCCAGCTACGACCGGACGGGCGGCAATGGCGACGCATGGCCCATTGCTCCGGCGCGACCAAGGAGGTCTTTAGTTCTGACGGACCCGGCGTCATCACGCACATCTGGTTCACCATCGCGGCCAAAAGCCGATTCCATTTGAAGGAAATTGTCCTGCGGATTTACTGGGATGGAGAATCCAAACCCAGTGTCGAAGTGCCGGTTGGCGACTTTTTTGGCCTGAACCTGGGTGAGTACAACCTCTATCAGTCCGCGTTCTTGAATTGTTCCTCGGTCAAAGCGCTTAACTGTTACTTCGCGATGCCATTTCGCAAGTCGGCGCGTGCCACGGTTACCAACGACAGCAGCCAGGCGGTCGATGCCTTCTATTCGAACATCGACTACCAACTCGTTCCTAGCCTGCCCGAACGAAGCCTGTATTTTCACGCCCAGTATCGCCAGGCGACCCCAAACGTCGCCGTTCCAGTTCGCATCGGGAGAGAAGGAAATCAACCTCGATGGAATCCACAACTACGTTTTTGCCGAAACGCACGGGCGCGGCCATCTGATGGGCGTAACCCTCGGCGTTCTACAAAATCACGATCGTTGGATGGGCGAGGGCGATGAGATGATCTTTATCGACGACGACAAAACCCCAAGCATCAATGGAACCGGCTCGGAAGACTATTTCTGTGGGGCATGGGACTTTGGCGGCCGCGGCGCAGCTGTTCCCTTTGCCAACCTATATAACGGCGCCCATGTGATCAGCGGCGCCGAGTTGGCGGGTGGACGGTATTGTCTTTATCGCTGGCACGCCGACAACCCCGTCACCTTTCGCAAATACCTTAAGTACACCATCGAACATGGACACGCCAACGACCGTGCCGATTGCTTTTACTCCGTAGCTTACTGGTACCAGACGGAACCCTTTACTGACTTTCCCCAACTTCCCCCGGCGGCTGACCGCAACCCGGTGCTGAAGCCTTGATCCCTGTGCCCCCTTAGTTCTTTGTGCCGTATGTTTTCCCGGAATCACCGCCCCCATCCCACGTGCCCTCCAGCTTGTCCGCCGTGGCCTTGAGTTCGATGTCGTAGTAGGAGCCCTGGTAAGGCGCCTCGAATTTCAAAACACCACTGACGAACGTTAGATCTTTCGCAGGTTGTTCCCCTTCGCCGACGTTCAGGGAGCCGGTCAATTTTCCTTCACTCTCCTGCAGAGTCAGGGTCCATTTGACCGGGTCCCCGGTACTTTCCGATGTCATGCTCCACTTGCCGAGCAAGGGCTTATAGTCCTGCCCGTGGGCGGAAACTGTCAGCACCATGAGCCCCAGGCAGAGCGCGAAAAACCAGCGGCTGATCTTATGAGCCATAACACTCCTCTGTGGCAACCGGCGCCACCTGAGCAGTGTACCTCTGGCCTCCGCCCTGTGCGTTTAGAATCTAAACCCGCCCAATCGATCCTTTGCCGCCCGGTGGGAACCGCCCTGCTTCAGCAGGGGAGCGAGTGCTTCAGCATCGCGCAAAGAGTCGCCGCGACCGTGAGCGCCTGGCCAGTCTGTCGAAGACCGCCATACGTCACAGGATGAGAAGTGTTTCAACAAATACCCGGCCCCGAAAAATAATTTTTCCGAAAAGAGAACGAAACCACCCCAATCCGAATCTATACCGGTAACAAGCCAAATATCAGTGGAACCTTCTCCATGGAGGGAGTGTGTCCTCGTGACCTTCACCGGACTAAGCACCCGAATTGCAGCCTTTTCTGCTCGAGCCGTCAGCCCGCAGCCGGAAGCGCCTTACTCGATCGAGCAACCACCCGTCACAGCCGGCGATGAGGAGGTTCTCAGCTCACGGCATGACTTAGTCGAAGAAGCTCCTCCGCCGAACCCGCCACCGCCGTTGACCGCCGACCCAGTGGCCACCGAAAGCAGCGCAGACATCGTTTACCTTTCCCGCCTCCAGCTCCGCCCCGTCGAATGGCTCTGGCAGGATAGGCTCGCCTCCGGCACCCTGGCCATGATCTCCGGCGTGCCTGGATCGGGAAAGACCTGGGTCGCGCTGGCGATTGCGGCTGCATTGACCCGTGGACGGACCCCATTCACCGGCGAAAAATTCGAACCCAGTACCGTCTTGTACGCCTCAACGGAGCACGACAGCTCGGAAGTCATTCACCCCCGCTTCGCCAGGCTCAATGGCGATGCCGCGCGTTTCGTCGTCTTACGCGGAGCCCTCTCCACGCCGGCTGTTCTGCCATCTCTTCTCGAGGACGCGCTCCAGCGAACCCACGCCCGCCTGGTGATTCTCGATCCATTCCACAACCTCCTTGACCCCGGCATGCATCTCCATCGGACCAAGGCGACCCGCCCCCTCCTCGAGACACTCGCCAGTCTGGCTGAGAAGCATCGCTGTTGCATTCTCCTGATTCGTCATCTGGAGAGGCGTGGGCCCGGCCGGCCCGCCAATCGCGGCGACGGATCCGCCGAGATCTCCGCCGCGCTCCGTACTGAGTTTCTCGCCGGCACCTCTCCGGATGCACCGTCGAAGCCTGCCTTGCTGCAGGTGAAATCGAACCTGGGTCCCCTCGCTCTCCCGCTGGCATACAAAATTGACGATGAGGGAAACTTCTTGTGGACTGGTCCCAGCACACTCACCCTGGAGGACGTGCTGGCCACCCGCCCCACCGGTGCAGGCCGGCCCGAACGCAGGTTTGTCGGCGAATGGTTGCGCCAGTCTCTTCAGGATGGCTGCAAAACTCAAGGCGCCGTCGAGACCGACGCCTGCCGCGACGGCATTCGCGTTGCCACTCTGCGCCGCGCCAAATTCGATCTCGGCGTTCGTAGCGTGAAAGATGGAGCCTACGGTCCTTGGTACTGGGCCCTCCCTCCTCTGGAAGAACCGCAGCCCGCCGTCAAAGACCCAAGGTGCTCAAATTAATTAATTGGAGCACCTTGAGCATCTTGATGAAACAAAGGACTTAGCCGCCAACATTCACTGAACCCGAAAATCGGGTTTTGGAACACACACTCCGGAGGGGCGAGGCCACCCGTCATTGCTTTATGGCGCGGGAAGCTTCCACCAGGCAAGAAGAGCAACTGCTGCGGGAACGGCGAAGATCAGCAGGAAAATCGGCGCTTCGTCTTTTACGGAGTAGCCTGCTTTGGCTACCCCAAACCAGAGATTGATGGCTGCGGCGGCAAGCCAGAGTGGCAGAAAGTAAAGCGCGGCTCTCGATCCGTTTCCCAGCGCGCGCCCAATCAACACAAAGGCGCCCAGCAGGACGAAACCCAGGGCAAGAATTTTAATCGTGTGCATTGGTTTCTCTCCTGTGGAACTTTACCTGGATAGGAATCTCGAGAGGCGTTCTATGCCAGACTCGTTTTTTTTCCACTCCGCAGCGTAGCACCAGCGCAACCAGCCCTCTCCTTCCGGCCCGAAGGCCCTGCCCGGCGCGAGGCCCAGGCCAACCTGCTCGATCAATCGCGTTGCCAGGCGCAGCGAATCCTCTTCTCCGGCCACGCGAAGAAACAGATACATGGCGCCGGCGGCCTCGGGGACCTCCAGACGGGGAAGCGGGCGCAGCGCGGTGATCAATTTAGTTTTTGTTTGGGCTAAATCGGCACGCATTTTAAGGACATAAGGTTCTCCCTGCTCGAGGGCGATGGCGCCCGCTCGCTGGGAAAAATCAGAGACGCAGGAGACGTTGTACTCGAGCAGCGATGCGAGGTCAGGCAATACGGTAGGCGGCGCGACCATCCAGCCCACGCGCCACCCGGTCATGGTCCAGGCTTTGGAGAAGCTGTTGACCACGATTAACCGGTCGCGCTCGTCGGCCATGGTAAGAAACGAGGGAGCCGATCGCATTCCATCGCTGAAGATCAGGCGCTCATAGACATCGTCGGCGAGAATCCATATCCCATGGCGGCGGCAATGTTCGAGAATGGCACGTTGCTCTGCGCGCTGAATCGTCCAACCCGTGGGATTGTTGGGCGAATTGAGGACCAGCATCCGCGTATCCGGGGTCAGCGCCTGCAGCAGTTTCTCCAACGGCAATGTCCACTGGCCGTCCCGCACTTCGAGCGAGACGCAGGTGACCTGGCCGCCCATGATCTTCGGTATCTCCACCGCGTTGGGCCAGAGCGGCGTGACCGTGACCACGCGATCGCCCGGCGCCAGCAGCAGTTGGCTGGCGACCATCAGCGCTGAGTTACCGGATGCTGTCACCGCGATACGCTCGGTCGGGATGGCGCAGTGATGCAGATCCGTCAGATAAGTGGAGATGGCTTCACGCAGATACGGCCTGCCGAGATTTTCTGCATAGAAGGTTTCTCCCGCGCGCAAAGACTCGATCGCGGCCTCGCGAATAAAGTACGGTGTGGGTTGATCGGATTCGCCAAACCAGAAAGGCAAAACATCTTCGCGGCCCATGGCTGCATTGGCCACGGCGCGAACCAGGGAGGGAGAAAACCTGGTCTGGTTCCTTTATGGTTCGAGACAAAGTAGCTGGATGCAAGGAGAACGCCTCTGTTTGCATCTTAATGCGTATCGTCCCAGAGGGGCCGAATCACCTTGGAACAGGCCGCAAGGCACCCGTGCGATTCCGTCGCATCGAGGGAAAAGAGCGCAGAGTAATCTTTTTGGATGAGGTTCAGAGACGCAACCGCCGCAGACATCTCCACAATTTGCGCGCTGGAGAGGCTCCCCGAGTTCCGTACGATTGTTGGTTCAGTGGCCGGAAGAGCAGCATCTGAGAATCGCTCGCCGACCCTGGTGCGGCCTACATCGTGGCAGAAGATCAGGAAGGACAGATCGCTGCTTTCGCAATTCTCCAGGGGCTCGGTTCGGAACACAGACGGTGGAACTCAAACGCCTGGTGGTCGGCGTTCCCAATCAGGGCCTGGGTAAAAAGCTTCTGACCGAAGTAGCAGACCGAGCATTTGGCGAATATCGTGCGCATCGGCTCTTTCTGGACGTTTTCGTAACCAATGACCGCGCCCTGCCATGTCTATGAGACGTTTGGCTTCCGGAAAGAGGGCATCATGCGCGAGGCGATCTATCGCGATGGAAGCTACCATTCCCTGGTCCTGATGTCGTTGTTGGAGAATGAGTATCGAAAGAAAATCTGATGCGGAACTTAAGGTTGCTTCCGGCGTATGGAAACGGATATGAGAAGAACGCTTCCGTTGCTTCTAGTGGGCATCACCCTATCGGGCTGGGCGCAGACGGGTGGCCGAATTACGGCAATGATGCCGGCGGCACGCGCTACTCTGCTGCACAGCAAATCGATCGCACCAACGTTGCCCAGCTGAAACCGGCCTGGACCTATCGCACGGGTGCGATGGAACAGAAAACTGAGTTGGTGCACAAAGCGGCTTTTGAAGCCACTCCCATCCTGGTCGAGGACAAGTTGTTCCTCAGCACCCCTTACAACCACGTCATCGCCCTCAATCCGCAGAGCTGCGTCTCAAGTTATGGGAGTATGACCCCCATGTGGACCTCTCCAAAAACTACTCCGAAGTTTCTTCCAGAGGAGTCTCCGCCTGGCGAGGACCCCGAAGGCAAGCACGGGCAGCCCTGCCGCCTCCGCATATTTATGGGAACTCTGGATGGGCGGCTCATCGCGCTCGATGGCGAAACGGGCAAGCCTTGCCTTGACTTCGGCGTAAAGGGCGAAGTGAACCTCGCCCATGACGCAGCAACCGCAACGGAATGGACCGGCGGCTATCAGGTCACTTCCGCTCCCGCGATCGCCAAGGATCTGGTGATCACGGGCTCCTCGATTGCCGACAACTGGAAGGTTGACACGGGGCGGGGAATCGTTCGCGCCTTCGACGCTCGCAACGGCAATCTACGTTGGACGTGGAATCCCACTCCGTGGGCCGAAAATACCAAACCTCTCACCGGCGCCGGCAACGCCTGGTCGACGCTCTCCGTCGACCCCGAGGAGGACCTGGTCTTCGTTCCCACCGGCAGTTCCGCGCCGGACTACTATGGCGGCATCCGCAAGGGGACGACAAGTGGGCCGACTCCGTGGTTGCCTTGCGCGCATCCTCAGGCAAGTTCGTATGGGGTTTTCAGGTTGTTCATCACGACTTGTGGGACTATGACGTAGCCTCGCAGCCTACGCTTTTCACCTGGAAAGACGGCACGCCGGCGATCGTCATCAATACGAAGATGGGGCACGTCTTCGTGCTCAACCGCCTCACCGGGCGCCCCTTTGTTGCCGGTGGAGGAGCGGCCGGTGCCGCAAACGGATATTCCCGGCGAGCAAAGTTGGCCGACGCAGCCCTTTTCGACCATTCCCTGGTGCCGGAGCAGATCTTCGCCGGACGATGCATGGGGACCAACTCCCGAGGACGTCCGCGTGGTGCCGCGACAAGATCAAGGCCTCGCGCTGGGAAGGCATTTTCACCCCGCCCAGCCTGCAGGGAACGCTGGTGTTTCCCGGCAATGTGGGTGGAGTGAACTGGGGCAGTGCGGCCTACGATCCGCGCGCCATATTATGGTCGCGAATACCAATCGCCTTATCGCCTGGGTGAAGCTGATTCCGCGCGACCAGTAGATGCCGAGCAGCATAAGCAGCAAGACAACCGCATCTATGGCGAATTCGGAGACCAGAAAGGAGCGCCCTATGGACTCTATCGCACCTTCCTCTTTTCTCCGAGTAAAGCTGCCTTGCAATGCACCGCCGTGGGGTACTACCGAAGCCGTGGATCTCTTTACCGGCAAGCAGGTGTGGGATGTTCCGCTGGGCACCTTGGTTCCCGGACAGCAGACCGGGTCGATCAACCTCGGAGGACCGATGATCACCGCCGGCGGCCTGGTGTTCACCTCCGCCGGGATGGATCTCTACCTGCACGCCTTCGATATCGAAACCGGCAAAGAGCTTTGGAAATATCTGCTCCCGGCCGGCGGCCAGGCGACTCCGATGACTTATATCTTTACAGGGCAAACAGTATGTCGTGATCGCAGCCGGCGGGCATGGCAAGCTGGGCACCAAACAGGGCGACTATGTGCTTGCCTTCGCGCTGCCGTAGATACCCTGGCTTGTGACGCTTCACGCTGACCACCGCAGCAATGCTGATCAACCCCATCGCTATCAGATAGAAGCTGGGCGCGGTGTTGTTGTGGGTCAGGCCGTCAGCCAGGTGAAGATGCCGGCGCGAAACCGCCGAAGAGAGTGACCCCCAGGTTATAGCTAAGCGAAAGTCCGGTGACCCGGGTGCGCGCGGAAAGATACTCGCCATCACGGCCGGCCAAGCCGGAGATATAGGCGGACTTGCAAGAGTGCATCCCAAATGAGTGCCTGCCAGCAAGGTGGGTAGGCTCGGGTGGAAGGTGATCAGGAGAAATATCGGGGTAGAAGGAAAGCGCATCAGGATCGCCGCGGGAAGCATCATGCGGGTGTAGCCGACTTCGGTCCGCAAGGTTGCCCGGCCACCGGGCATCAGCACCATGCCACCGCTGCAAGCACGATGCGTCACGATGTATCCGGTGGCGGGCGGCAAGTGCAATCGCGTGGTCGCGATAGGTGGGCATGTAGATGGAGAAATAGGTGCTGGCGGTGCCAACGGCAATCAGTCCGGCGCCCAGCATCAGTCCTGTCTTCTCGGTCGCAAAGGTCTCGCGAACCGGGGTGCGGGTGTGCGTGGTCTGCAGGAACTCCGGCGTCTCATCCACTTTGCGCCGGATATACATGCCGACCGGCCCCACCAGTAAGCCGAAAACAAAGGGCACGCGCCAGCCCCAGGCTGTGCAGGTGATGCCCGCTGAGCGTGGCTGTGAGCCCAACCCCGAACAGCGCCGGCGAGTAGTTTCGCCATCTGCTGACCGGCGAACTGCCAGCTGGAGAAGAAGGCTTTGCGGCGGGCCGAATGCTCGATCATAAAGGCGGTCGAGCTGCCGAACTCTCCCGCCACGGCGAAACCCTGCAGCAGGCGTGCGGAGAAAATGGCGATGGGTGCAATCAGTCCGATGGTGGCATAGGACGGCATGAGCGCCATCACGGCGGTGCCGATGACCATCAGCCGGATGGAGAGCGCGAGCGCGGTTTTGCGCCCGGCGCGGTCAGCATAGGCGCCCAGAACCACCGCCCCGAGCGGCCGGGCCACGTAGGACAAGCCAAACGAACCGAAGGTGAGCAGGAGGGAAACCACCGGGTTCGAGTTGGGAAAAAATACGCCGGCGATGGTGGTGGCGAAGTAGCCGTAGACCAGGATGTCGAACCACTCCAGCGCATTGCCGATGGTGGCGGCGGCGATCTGCAGAGCTCCGCTAGCGGACTTGGGAGCCGGGGGGCGGACGGGTCGATCATGGCGGCGCTGGACACGAGGTACCTGGAGGTTACAGGAGCTGAATTTCCGGACAAGGAGTATTCCCGACGGCCGCAGGCTGCCATCACGCTTTCCCGTATGCGAGGGGAAGAATCGCATCCGCATCTGCGTGGCTTCCATTCTGTATCCGAAACCGCAACGTTGCAACAAGCTGGAAAAGCGCGGCTCGGGTTCGGAGTGGATCCCATTTGGGATCCATGGTGAGAAAGATCAGATGTACGTCACGCGCGTCGTAGCAGCGCTCGAGCCATTGCAGAGCGAGCTCGAACTCACCCAATCCGGCATGCACAATCGCCATGGCGTAGGGAGGAACATATCGCTCCTTCGCTATGGACAGCAGTGTCTGCAAGACATTCTGCGCCTCTTCCAGCCGGCCGGTTCTGGCGAAGACGTAACCCCGCAGCGCGATGACCTTTGAGTTCACTCCTAACTTCCCCGAGTTATTCAGCGCGGCAAGCGCCAGATCCATCTCGCCCTGTTCTATCAATACCTGCGCCAGATGCAGTTGGCCAATCCAGAAATCCGGGTCGACCACGATGGCCTGGCGGGCAAACTGAACGGCCGCCGGATAGTTGCGGGCAGCGAACGCTATCTGCGAGGAGAGCGATTGATGCATTACATAAAGGGGGTCGAGTTCGCGAGCGCGGCGGATGGCTGCCTGTGCTTCCTCATGCCGGCACATGTGCGAAAGAAGCACACCGAGCATACGATGCCCCAGAGGATAGGAGGGGTCCAATGCAATGGCTTTGCGGTAGGCGATTTCGGCGGCGGGCCAATCCCAGTCAAGCCAGAATTTGAGGCTGCCTAAGGAAGTCTGGACCTCCGCGAGATTTGGCTCCGCGTCGACCGCGCGTGCCGTGGCTTCGCTTGCTTTGGGCCAGAACACTCGAGGCGGTGCATCGCCATTGACCGGGCCGGCGGTGTAGCAGTCGGCAAGTCCTGACCAGGCGAGGGCGTAGTTTGGGTCAAGATCGGTGGCGTGGGTGAAATATTCGATTGCCTTCTTCGTGGTAGGTGGGCTGAGCTGTTGCCAGAAGTGACGCCCGTGCAGGTAGAGATCATAGGCTTCAGCGTTTTGCGTCTGACGGCGGCCCAGAGCGCGAAGACGCTCTGGAGACAGGGTGAGACGTATCTGTTCGGCGATGGCCTTGCTTAGCTCACGCTGCAGCGCGAGCATGCTGTCGGGCTCGCTATCGTAGGACGCGGACCACAGTTGCACCTGGTCGCGGACGCGAATCAATTTGGAGGTGATCCGCAAATGGACCCCTTCGGCCCGCAGAGAGCTTTCGACCAGGTAGGTCGCGTCCAACTCCTTTCCAATCTCCGGCAGAGACTTGGTGCTTCGCTTGTAGGCCATGACCGAGGTTCGGCCGATGGTGCTCAGGTGCCGGGGATCGATCTGGCCGAGGGCAGTGATGGTCTCTTCGGTGAGGCCGTCTGCCAAGTACTCGCGGTCGGGGCCAGCCCCAATATTTTCAAAAGGCAACACGCCGATTCTCACCGCCTGGGGCGGCGCCAATGACCTTTGCGAAACGGTTCGCACTTCAGGAATGAAGCGGTAGCCTCTGCCTGGAACAGTCGCGATATAGCGATTTTCGCCGCGGCTTTCGCCCAATATGCGGCGCAGGGTGGAGATGTTCTGGTTGAGGTTGTTTTCTTCAACGATGGTATCGGGCCAGATGGCGCGAAGGAATTCTTCCTTCTCCAGCACTTCTCCGCTTCGCTTGACCAGTAGAAGAAGGGTGTCGAAAACCTTAGGGGTAAGAGCAATCGGCTGGCCCCCGCGCGTTAGAAGCAGGCTCCCGGGATTTATGCGATAGTCCCCAAACTCATAGACAGGAAGCCAGGCGTCGTCCATCGCGGTGCTCGCAATCTTCAGAAGTTTTCAGAATCCTTCAGATCCACCTAAAGACTCGTTGTGGGCGCGAGAGTGAGTATAAGCCTGAAGGCTGGAGGAGAGAGCCGGCCGATGGTAAGCGAAAAGGAGAAAGCAAATGAAATCTGTAGTTTGTGTCGCGTTTTGTCGACTGATACTTGCAGGGGCGTGGGCTTTGTTATTGGCTGGAGCCGCTGGGGCACAGACGGAAACCTGGGGGCCGGAAACCGGCAGACTGGAAGGGAGCTGGACGGTCAAGGTTACCCAGCACAACTGCGCAACGGGCGATCTGGTGGGCGAGCCGTTCCTTTCGCTGCTCACCTTTTCGCAAGGAGGGACCCTGGTGGAGTCCACTGCCAATCCAATGTTCTTTCCTGCGGTTCGAGGGGATGGCCATGGTGTGTGGAGCGCCACGGGCCGGCAAACCTACCGCGCGCTTTCGGTCGCCTTCATTACGTCAAACGGGCAGCTGGCGAAGACGCAGACAATCACACAGAAGATTGAGATGGGAGCAGACCCCAATACATTTGAGGTGCCGTCCGCTTCGGTGGTATTCGTTCCGGCGGACGGGGGACCGACCATCACCGGATGCGCGACCGCTACAGGCCAGCGGATCGAATGACGTGGTTTTCGCGAGCCATTGCCGGGAAACGGGATGGCTCGCGAGCTCCTTATTTGACAGCCGCTGTGGGGGTGCTTACTGCGTTCAGCTTTTCAATCGAGGCGTGATCCAACTTCAACCGGGTGGCCTCGATCAGGTCGGTCAGGTGATGGTCACTGGTGGCGCTGGCGATGGGAGCGGTTACGCCGGGTTGCACCATTAACCACGCCAGAGCGACGCGGGCCGGGGTCGAGTGGTGCGCCTCGGCAATCTCGTCCAGCGCGCGGAGGACGCTCCATCCCCAGTCATTTAGAAACTTGCTTACGCTTCCGCCGCGCGCTTTTCCCTCGGCATCCTTTTTGCTGCGGTATTTCCCGGTGAGAAAGCCAGCCGCCAGGGAGTAGTAGGGGATTACCCCTAGCGTGTGTTCCAGCACCACGGGCAGCAGTTCCGTCTCAAATTGTTCCCGCGTCACCAGGTTGTACTGCGGCTGCAGGGAGACGTAACTCACCAACCCGTTATCTTTGCTGGCCGTCAGGGCTTCTGCCAGGCGTGCGCCGCTGTAGTTCGACGCACCGATGTGCCGCACCTTGCCTTGCCTCACCAGCTTATCGAAGGCGCCCAGGGTCTCTTCGAGCGGTGTCTCCGGGTCGTCCCGGTGCGCCTGGTAGAGATCGATGTAGTCCGTTTGCAGCCGACGCAACGAGGCTTCGACCGCCTGCTCGATGTAGGCGGGGCTCAGACCCTGTTTGCCTTCACCCATGTCCAGGCCGAGCTTGGTGGCCAGGATCACATTGCTGCGTTTGTTTCCCTTCGCCAGCCACTTGCCGAGAATCGTCTCTGACTCGCCGCCGGTATGGCCCGGCAGCCAACGCGAGTAGACATCGGCTGTGTCGATGAAGTTCAGTCCGGCCTCGAGCGCCGCATCCAGTTGCCGGAACGAATCGGCCTCGGGCAGAGTCCATCCGTAGACGTTGCCGCCCAGACAAAGTACCGGAACTTCGAGATCCGATTTCCCTAACTTGACTCGCTGCATGGCAATTCTCCTGGTTCAGTTTGCCACGACGGAATGCTCACCCTCAACCTATGTCGTTTCGACTGGCTGTGGAGTTCTCGAACTTTTGCTGCCGATGTAGAGGAGCGGTTCAGGTCAGCTTTCGGTTGGTCTGGAACTGTGCGATTTCTTGCCGTGTGCCCGGCTGGATCGCTTGTAGCTGGCGACCCGGAGAGTGGCTGTGGACTGGCTTCTGGGCCGCGGCGGCGCGGGAGGATGAAGGGTAGCCTGTATCCGCTGTTCCGCCGCATTCGGGCCCCTGGCTGTACTCCGGGTCAAACATGGCGATGACGGCGGCGGCGCGAACGCTATAGCGCCGGGCCCATTGGCTGTCGATCAGCGTGCCCTGCACGGTCTTCCAATGCTCGCCGTAGGTTTGCATATAGCCGTCGAGCTGCGCGAGTTCGCGGGCATTGTTCTCATTGTTCAGAGCATCGAGAAATTGGACAAACTGCTCGAGATTTGTGCCCATCTGGAAGACCAGTTGGCTTAATGCCATCTGCTGCGAAGCTGTCAGGTGATCGAAGCCGCGGCAATAAGCCCTTGCGTTATAGATGGCTTGCAAGGCAGAGATGCGCAGCAGCTGCGTGGCCTCTTCTTCGGTGAGTTGCGGCGTCAGCGTGTGGTGAATGATCTTTCTGCGATAGGTTTTCGGCGACCATGCGGCCACATGGTGGTCGAACTGAGCGAGGATCTGCTGCAATCGATCCGGAGCCAGCCCGGCTGCCTGCCAAAGATCAGCCGAGGAAGGCTCAAGGAAACGGATGCGGATTGAGGGGATCGCGCTGCGGGTGCACAGTTGCCTGGACATCCAGACTGAAGCCCGCGCCAATGAGCGGACGGCCGGTGTTGGGGTCGGGATAGGCCGCGAGCACCCAGCCTTCGTGGCGATGGTCGCGAAGAATCTCCATCATGCTCGGCAGGCTGAACTTGATATCGCTGTCTTTGAAGTCAAGTAACACTTGCGCGCCATCCAGGGGCGCGGGATTCTCCGGAAAGAAGCTCTGGGGCGTGAGCGATACCGAGGGCAAAGCGAAAAACTGCACCGGAGGTGAAAGCTCTGCAGGCCGCGGGCAGGATTTGCGCACCTGCGGAAGCCACCATCGCCAGGCTCACGATGGGAAGCAAAAGCCGCTGTGCTGGGATCTTCATCTTTCGGCCGCTCTCAATCCTATTGAGATACACGATGACTGAAAATTGGGCTATAAACAATAACTGAAAAGTACTAGGTGCGAGGAAGGTAACAACTCTGCCTGGAGGGCAGGCTAAGGCGATGCCGGCAAATCTGCACATCAAGGTTGGTCTGCTCAAACAAAGTGAAGTCGCAGAAGCAGGCCGTATCGTCCGGCTGGCGTTCGGAACGTTTCTGGGAGTGCCCAATCCACTCGACTTCATGGGCGATCGCGATCTACTGACGCCGCGCTGGCGCTCCAGTCACGTCAAGGTGCTTGCCGCGCGTGACGACGGCCGCCTGATCGGCTCGAACGTGGTTACGCGCTGGGGATCGTTTGGATTCTTCGGCCCCCTGACCATATTGCCGGAATATTGGGATCGAGGGGTGGCCCAGCGGCTGCTCGAATCCACGATGACGATCTTCGAGCGATGGGGCGTGCGGCATACCGGGTTGTTCACATTTCGCAAATAGCACCAAGCATCTGTGTCTGTATCAGAAGTTCGGCTACTGGCCACGCTATCTCACCGCCATCATGACCGGGCCGTCCGAGGCTAAAGGTGTAGAGGCGCCAATGTTGTTGTCGTCATTGAAGAAGAGCCAGCGGGAACAAGCTATCCAGGCATGCTCGAGACTTACCCATAAGATCGATCGAGGACTCGATCTTACGGGGGAAATACGGGCGGTGCTGGCGCAGCGGACTGGCGACGTGGTCTTGCGATACAGGGGCAGTGTTCTCGACGGGTTCGCTGTTTGTCTGAACGGACCTGGATCGGAAGGTGGCGAGAAGACGTGTTACGTCAAGTTCGGGGCGGCGCGCGGCGGGTCGGGGGCAGGGGAACGTTTCGACCGCTTGTTGGCTGCCTGCGAGGGGTTTGCGTCCTCGCTCGGTGCGACGATAGAGGCGGGCGTAAACCTGGCACGGGAAGATGCCTACCGGCGCATGCGCTCCCGTGGATATCGAGTGGCCACGCACGGCGTCGCCATGCAGCGTCCGCATAGCGACGGATTTAATCGGGCGGACGCCTACGTGATCGACGACTGGCGGTAGGCCCGCTTCCCAGCCGTTCGCTGTGTGAACCAGGATGGGCTACACTGAGCCCTGTTCCCCATATGCCGCTTTCTGCCGGTGATAAACTCGGCCCTTACGAAATCCTTGCGTTCCTCGGCGCGGGCGGCATGGGAGAAGTGTATCGCGCCCGGGACACTCGTTTGAATCGGGATGTCGCGATCAAATTCTCCGATGCGCAGTTCAGCGAGCGTTTCGAGCGGGAAGCCAAAGCCATTGCCGCGGTGAATCACCCCAACATCTGCCAGATTTACGATATTGGCCCGAATTATCTGGTCATGGAGTGCGTTGAGGGGGCGCCCGTTGTTGCCTCAGAACAACCACGGGCGCTGCCCCCGGCTGAGGCCCTCCGGCTGGGGACGCAAATGGCTGCCGCGCTCGAAGCAGCGCACGCCAAGGGCATCGTTCATCGCGACCTGAAGCCGGCGAACATCCTGGTGACCCCAAGCGGAGTGGTCAAGCTGCTGGATTTCGGGCTAGCAAAACTGGAGAGCGGGATTGCCCCTGGCGACGAGACGAAGACGATTGACGTCACCCAGGCGGGGATCATCCTGGGCACGCCATCGTACATGTCTCCAGAGCAGGCCGAGGGCAAGCCGGCCGACGCGCGCTCTGACATTTTCTCCTTTGGAACGGTCCTCCACGAAATGCTCTCCGGACGACGCGCGTTTGGCGGAGGTTCGGAGGCGGCGATCATCGGCGCCATCATTTATAAGGAACCGGAGCCGCTCAACGCGCCGCCCGCGGTGCAGGCCATCGTGAGCAAGTGCCTGGCGAAATCTCCTAGCGGGCGCTTCCAGTCGGCAACGGATCTGCGCCGGGCGCTCGAAGGCGCGTCCATTCGGGGCATTCCTCAGGGCAAACGGCGCACGATTGCTTTGACGATCGCCGCTCTGCCGCCGCTCTGGTGTTGATCGCATTCGCCGCAGCAGGCATTTATTGGAAGCGGTCGAGGACCAGCGCGATTGCTTCCATCGCTGTTCTGCCGCTTGAAAATCGGAGCAACAATCCCGACGCAGACTACATTTCTGATGGCATCACCGAAAGCATCAATAACAGTCTGGCGCGGCTACCCAACCTGAAAGTGATTCCTCATAGTGTCGCTTTGCATTACAAGGGCAAGCAAGTGGATACGCAAAAGGTTGGTGACGAGCTGAAAGTCCAATCGGTACTTACCGGCAGCGTAGCCCCGCGAGGCGACGGCGTTACGGTGAACGTCGAACTCGACGACATTCGTGATGGCAAAGAGCTGTGGGGCCAACAGTACAATCGCAAGGCGGCCGATCTGCTGGCAGTACAGAATGACATTGCGCCGGGAGGTTTCTCAACGGTTGAGCGGGCAAACATCGGCAGCAACCGAGCAAAAGATGAGCAAGGGCTCAACCGGCAATCCCGAAGCCTATCAGCTCTATCTCAAAGGCAAGTACTACACCAACAAACTTACCAAGGACGGACTGGCCAAGGGCATCGACTACTTCAACCAGGCAATCGCCATCGATCCCAACTATGGTTTGGCCTACAACGGCCTGGCTTTCAACTACATCAACCAGGACGGTTGGTACATGCGTGGGGCCGAAGCGGGACCCAAGGCAAAAGAAGCGGCACAGAAGGCATTGGCCATCGACCCGCAGGACGCCGACGCACACCTTGCGCTGGCGATCGAATCCCAATGGTATGAGTGGAACTGGGCGGTTGCGGAAAGCGAGTTCAAGCGCGCCATTGAACTGAATCCCAACGATGCGGAGGCACACGGGTATTACTCCTGGTTTCTGGCGCCGATGGGGCGCGGCCCGGAGGCGCTGGCGGAAGCCAAACGCGCTCAGCAAATCGCTCCACTCTCCTCCTTAGGGAATTTTTTTGTCGCATCGGTTCTGGTCTTCACGCGACAGTGGGACCCGGCGATCGCGCAACTGCATAGCAACATCGAACTGGAGCCCAATTTTTGGTTTGATCATTGTTTCCTGGGCCGGGCCTATGAAGCCAAGGGAAGATTGCCGGAGGCGATTGCCGAGTTTCAGAGCGCATTGACACTGGACAAGGACAATACCGAGATTTGGTCCGGCCTGGGCCATGCCTACGCGTTGTCACGGAACAAGGGCGAAGCGCAAAAGGTGCTGAGCCATTTGCAACGAGTTGTCTACGCGCAACTACATCTCGCCTTACAGCCGGGCAATCGTTTATGCGGGCCTGGGCGACAAGGACCAGGTATTCGCCTGGCTCGATCGGGCCTACCAGGAACGGTCTTACTTCCTGGCCGTTTATTTGCCCACGGACTCTCGTCTGGATGGCCTCCACGCCGACCCGCGCTTTATTGATCTCAAGCGCCGCGTCGGCCTACCGGAGTGACCACGCGAAGCTCATGGATCCGCTTAATTCTTCCAGCACCCTTCCTCTGACTCACCCGCCCGCAGCGGCCAGCAAGCGTCTTCTACCGTGGTTGGTAGCGGTCGCGTTTTTCATGGAGTCGCTCGACACTACGATTCTCAATACGGCGGTGCCCGCCATCTCGGCGGCTCTGCATGTGGCTCCGCTGAGCATGAAGTCGGTGCTGGCCAGCTACACCTTGAGCCTGGCGGTGTTTATCCCCATCAGCGGCTGGATGGCTGACCGCTTCGGAACCCGCCGGGTGTTTGCCTCCGCGATCGGCCTCTTCACGCTGGGATCATTTCTCTGCGGCATATCGAGCAACATTCATTTGCTGGTCGCTTGCCGCATTCTGCAGGGCTGCGGCGGGGCCATGATGGTGCCGGTGGGCCGGCTCACCCTGGTGCGCACATTTGCCAAATCCGAACTCATCCGCGCCATGAGCTTTGTCGCTATTCCGGGGTTGGTTGGCCCCATGCTGGGGCCCGTCGCGGGAGGGCTTATCGTCGGCTACTTCCAGTGGCGATTCATCTTCTTCGTGAATATACCCATAGGCCTTCTCGGTCTGCTGATGGTTTATATGCATCTGCCGGACTATCGGGAAGAGCGAACCCCTCCGCTCGATATGGTCGGGCTGATCCTCTTCGGTTCCGGCGTCGCCCTGCTCTCGTATGTGCTGGAGATATTCGGTGAACATACGCTGAGCGTGGGAGAGATTCTGGGACTATTGGCGATTTCGTTCTCTCTGCTCGCGGGCTACCTGCTGCATGCAAGAGGGATTGCGTATCCTCTGCTGCAATTGGGCCTGTTTCGCATTCGCACCTTCAGCGCGGCGGTGAGCGGCAGCTTTTTTACCCGGCTCGGCATCGGAGGAGTGCCGTTCCTGTTGCCGCTGCTTTACCAGGTTGGCCTGGGGTTTACCGCGATCCAGTCTGGACTGCTCATCATGCCCCAGGCGATCGCGGCCATGAGCACGAAGTTTCTCATGCCCAAAGTCCTGGCCCGCGTAGGCTACCGCGGTGTGCTGATCTCGAACACCGTGATTCTCGGCCTCCTTCTTCTGCTGTTCGCGACGATCGGCCTGCGCACACCGGTCTGGGTGATCGTGTTGCAAGCCTTCTGTTACGGGACCTTCAGTTCGCTGCAATATACCAGCATGAATACGCTCACCTATGCGGACATTAGCGAAGAGCAGACCAGCAGCGCAGGTTCCATCGCCAGCACGGTGCAGCAAATGTCCATCAGTTTTGGGGTTGCGTCGGCGGGGCTGGCCACCGCTTTTTTCGTTCCTAGTTCCATACCAACTCTCGCGAGATGATTCACGGCATTCACCAGGCACTCGTTGTTCTGGGCGGATTCACGATTTTGTCCACTATCACGTTCGTGAGATTGAAAGGCGGGGACGGCAGCAGCGTCAGCCAGCAGAAAGAAGTACACGCGGGGTGATGAGCACCCGCAAGGAATACGACAAGGTCGATGCGGTGTAAGATTCAGGAGGTTCGTCAGTATGGAACGCTGCCTGAGATGGAATGCGAAGGCGTAAGAAGCGGCTGATCCCAAAGGGAGACGAATGCGAGCGCTACCGAGATTTGATTTACAAGACAAGGTCGCCCTGGTTACGGGAGCGGCGCGGGGCTTGGGGCGGGCGATTTCGCTGGCGCTCGCCGAGGCCGGGGCGCATGTTGCGCTTGGTTTACGTGAGATCACCAGCGACAGCGGCGTAACTGCCGAGGTGGTTGGCCGGGGCCGGTTGGCGTTGCCGCTGCAGATGGATATGACCAGCCCGGAGCAGATTCGTCAGGCAGTCGATGGCACAGTGCAGCACTTCGGCCGGCTGGACATACTCGTCAACAACGCGGGGATTGCGCCCGACAACCTGGCGGAAAATGTCACCGAAGAAGACTTCGACCGAACTTTGGCCATCAATCTGAAGGGCACGTTCTTCGCTTGCCAGGCTGTGGGACGGATCATGATGCAGCAGAAGAGCGGATCCATTATTAATATGAGCTCGCAAGCCGCATTCGCCGCATTGCCGACGGAAGCCATCTACTGCATGACCAAGGCGGGCATCGTCCACCTGACCAAGTGCCTGGCGGTGGAGTGGGGCAAATACAACATCAACGTGAACGCTGTGGCGCCCACGTTCATCCATACCCCGGGCACAGAAGGCGCTCTCGCTGACCCTGAATTTCGCCAGGATGTGATTGACCGCATCGCCGCCTTGCATCGCATCGGAGAGCCGATCGAAGTGGCCGGCGCCGTGGTCTTCCTTGCTTCACCGGCCGCCTCGCTCATTACCGGACATACGTTGGTGATCGACGGCGGCTGGACGGCTCGCTAAAGCAGTCGGGAGGCCGTTACTCCGCTCGCAAAGCACGCATGGGATCAATCGCGGCCGCGCGGTGCGCCGGGAGCAGGCAAGCAAGGACTCCTACAGCCACAAGCACACCCACTGCGACGGCAACAATCGCCGGATTGGACGGGCTCACTTCAAACAACAAACTCCCCACTACGCGGGCAAACCCGGCTGTGATCCCAACTCCGGCCGCCGCACCTACTAAAACCGGCATCATGCCATCGCGCAGCACAAGAGCATAGATATTCGCAGTTTGCGCGCCAAGAGCCAGTCGCACGCCGATCTCCTGTTGGCGCTGGACGACGGAGTAAGTGACGACGCCGTAGACCCCTAGTCCCGCGAGCAGCAGCGCGCTCACCGCGAACAGGAGCAGGAGGTCCATCTCGAAACGGCGGTTTGCCACCGAGTCCGCAACCACACCATCGAGAGTGCGCACCACGGGCACAGACACCGCTGCATCCACGCCCCACACAGCCTTGCGCACCGCATCCGCCATGGAAGCCGGATCCTGGCTCGTGCGCACCAGCAGACCGCCTGTGCTATCGCAGCGAAACCAGTAAGGCACGTAGACCATCATTGGGTCGGCTTGGGCAAGCGTGATCGTCCGCGCGTCTTTGACCACGCCGATCACCGTGAAAGGATCCTCTGTCATGCTCCCGCGAATGAATTGCCGGCCAATGGGATTTTGACCCGGCCAAATCGTGCGGGCAGTTAGCTCAGAGACGAGTACGAATCTCTTGCCTTGGTCGCCCATATCCAGGAATCGCCCGGCGACGAGCGGCAGGTGAACGGTTTGAAAATAACCTGGGCTGACCCAGCGAAAGTGTTCCGTAGGGAGCTGCATGTAAGGCCGCGCTTCGCCTGCAACGCGGATCATCTCGAGCCAAAAGTCTCCCCCCAGCGGTGGCACGCTGACGATACCAGCGGACTCGACACCTGGAAGCTGGCGGACACGGTCGAGCGCCGCTTCATAAAACGCAGCGCGCGCTTGCAGATCTGCATAGGATTTGCTGGGCAGGTCCACCTCGGCGGTCAGGACGCGATCCGCGTCAAAGCCGCGATGGGTGCGCATCAGGCGGACCAGGCTCACCGTCAGCAGCCCGGTCATGAGCACGAGTGTCACGCTGACGGCCACTTCTACAGCCACCAGCGCTCGGCGCAGGCGCTTGCTGCTGCGCGATTCGCTCGCCTGGCGCGACTCGCCACGCAGCACCTCCACCGGCTGCGTTCGCGATCCGATCCACGCCGGAGCCGCGCCTGCCAGCAGAGTTGCCCCAATCTGCCAGGACAAGGGCACACCCAGCGCCCGCCCAATCCAGATGGAGAGTTCCACGGAAGTCCAGCGCGGGAGGAAGGAAAGTTTGCATTGCCGGCACCAAAGCCGCCGCCAACAGCAAGCCCAGCGCTGCGCCGAGCGCGGCCAGCAGCATGGGCTCGCGCATCGTCATGCGCAGCAGCTCGGCCTGCCTTGCGCCCAGAGCCACGGCGATCGCCATTTGTTGCCGGTGGCCCACCGCACGAGACAAAAGAAGATTCGCGATATTGATGCACCCGACCACCAACAGCCCAGCTACCGCAGCCAGCAGGATGAGCAACGGAGTTCGATTGTCGCCCACTAGCGCTTCCTGAAAGGGCGTCAGCAACGCGGATAGAGTGCCCTTTTCGTTCGCAGGCAGCGAAGCGGAGATGGAGTGCTGCAACGCATTGATCTCCGCGTTGGCCTGCGCGACGGTCACGCCGGGTTTGAGCCGGCCGAGCGCGAAGTAATTGAAGTCGCGCATCGGTGCCGCCAGCCGATCCTGGCGGGAACACCTGAGGCAGAAGAGCTTCCACCGGCTTTGCGCGATCTGTGTTGTTCGCAAGATCCTGCATGACAGGCAGATGAAACGACGCCGGCATCACGCCAATGACGGTATACGGATATCCGCTCAACGTGATTGTTTTTCCCAGAATCGCCGGATCGCTCTGAAACTGTGTTCGCCACAGATCGTTCATCAGCACCACAACGCCGTCGCGTCCCGCCTGGGCCTCCTGCGCGGTAAACGGCCGTCCTATCTGCGGCGTAGCGTTCAGCACGGAGAAGATGCCGGGAGTTGCGCGGACGACTTTCACCTGGATCGGATGCCCGTCCGTTCCCATAGGCACGGAGTTCTGCTCGATCGCAGTCATGGCCTCGAAGCTGTGGCTGTTCCGTTCCCAATTGACGAAATGGTTGGCGGTCACCGGCAGCTTGGGATAGATGTCGCGGAACTCGGCAACCTGCTCTTCCAGCACGACTAGCCGATCAGCATGCTTAAACGGCAGCGGCCTGAGCATCACGTCATAAACGAGCGTGAAAATCGCCGTGGTCGCGCCGATCCCAAGCGCCAAGGTCAATAGGACGGTGACAGTAAAGCCGGGCGCCTTGCTCAACAGGCGCAGTGCATGCCGCATATCCTGGAACAGCTCCTGCATACAGTCCTCGATCACAGCAAAAGTTCATTGAATTAGAAGCAATTTCCCGGCCAAACCATATGCGGCGCAATCAACGCGTTGTGCCCTGACTTTACATTGCGATACGCAGCGGACGTCGGGTAGGTTCTGCCCGAAATCAAGAACGGCTGTCCGTAATCGGACAACCTGCTGCCTCGTATCGTTGACATCAAGTCTTGAGCTGAAAATGATTTGCTCAAAGGACGTCTCTCAGTATCACAGTCACCTGGCGGGTTTCGGTTCCGTGCTGAACGGTTAACTGGAGTTGGGTGCCTGAGGGCTGGAGGAACGCCGGCTGATTCATTTCATCGTCAGGCACTTTGCCATTGATGGCGGTGATCACGTCACCGGCTTCGAGGCCGGCCTGCGCGCCGGGGCTCCCGGGCAAGACGGTCATCGCTTGCAGCCCATGACCAAAGGAATCGAATATCAGCCCGGCGCGATTGAAGACTTCGGGCAGAGACGAGTCTTTTGTTGTTTCAAAATAGACCTGGCCGCGCATGCAGTCAAAGACCTCAGTGAAATGACGGAGAATGTTTTGCCCGATGTTGCCGGCGAGATCACTCTTGTCCGAAGGGTCTGTGCTGAAGCGCCCGATGACGCTTGGGACTCGAACATCGCCGATGCGCATGGCATGGATGCGCGCAAGGTAGGCCTGCGGCGCAGGGCCGGCAAACCCGCGGCCATTGTAGGCAAGAAAATGCGCTCCTAATGCGTGAACCAGATCGTTCTTCACCGTGAAGCCGGTGCTCATCATGGTTCCCGACTCATTGCCTGAGTCGACTAGAAACCGTCCAGAGCTATCGCCGATGGAAGCCTGAACCAGCAGTGCGTTGCCCTGGAATTGCAGGGGCACAGCCGTGCCGGGGCCGGAGTAATGAAAGCGCGGGCCATCGTAGAAGGTGAGGCGCTGGTGTTCGAAGTCGATTCTGACCGCTAAGCGCCGGAGCAGCTCGTAGCCGACGGCGAATGAGGGACCACTCTCATCGTCGGGGAAGTCGAGGACATAGAACGTCTGATCGCGAACCAGGAGGTCTCCAATCTGGAGGGTATCGACACGCGTCTTGTGTACCTGCACGTTTGCCGGACTGGAGGTGCCGAACTGCAGCGCTTGCGCATCGAGCTTAAGCCCCAGCTTGCGGGCCAGGTTCGTGGAGAGGATGTTCACCGACCCAGTGTCAAAGAGTGCCTTGAACGGCCCTTTGCCGTCGATTGTCGCTTCAAAGATGAGTCCGCCCTCGGCGTCCACGGACACCTGGCCCGAAGGCGGCATCTGGTAATCCTTGCGAAAGGGGATCGCGAACGACGTCGCGTCGAGGCGATGGCGGAGTGTGCGGCGTGTATATACGACGGTGAGTATCTCGTCTCCGACCGGCTTCTTTTCCTTAAATGGCAACTTGACGCCATTGACCGGGCGGTAATCGCTCAGCTCTTTAGTCGTCTCGCCCTCCGCACGATCCAGCATGGCGGTTTGGCGATTGATCCAGAGAGTAAAGCCGCTACCACCGGGAACTTGGAAGCGGAGGCGATCCCAAACAGTGGCCCCCTCGTTTTGCGGGGCAAGCATCGTAACAGTCGCGCCTCCAAACTCTGGTCGCCAATATGCTCGGCTGGTCAGATAGCGGTCGTCGATGTTGGCAGGACTGTTCGGATTGGAGAGTTGAATGTCTCCGTCCGCATCTTGATGCCAACTCTGCATCGGGCCGTCGCCGTCGGCTTGCTTTACATCGAGAGCCCGGATCTCGACTTGGGATACGTTGGCGCCGCTGTGCAGGTCCTCGATGTAACGAAGGTTTCCGGTCTTCGCGGCAATGGTCGCCGTGCCCTCCGAGTCGCACTCTTCGTAGCGCTGCCAGGCGCTTCCACCGGCGACTTGATAGAAGCGCTGGAGGATGGCTTGAGCCGACGGTTGTCCCGGTGCGGCCAGTGCACGGCCGTTACAGAAACAGCAGGAAGAGATGGTCAAGACAAGACGCAGAAGAAGTAAGTTGAAGACAGAACCATTGCCTTGGTGGTCTCTCAGCATAAAAGGCTCACTTCCCCCGCAGATCAGGGTAATACCTCCGCGACAAATCTCCTAAGCAGCCATGTGTGGGTTCAGTATCGCCAAACGATTACCTGCGGGGTAATTGCTGCGCCTCGCAATCCATTCGATATTGAAATGGTAGATGTTCAGGATCGCCTGCCTTCTACAAATCACATGGGAGAATCACATGTCGAGCTATCAGATTCACACGATCGCATCTGCGCCGGAGAAGTCCAGGCCGGTGCTCGAACAGTTGCAACAGGCGTTTGGCTTTATTCCCAACCTCGCTGCCGCGATTTCAAATTCGCCGAAGCTGCTGGCCGCGTTCGCTGCTGTTTTTCAGCAGGTACACAGCAGCAGCCTTACCGAACAGGAGATTCAGATCGTTCTCCTCACAGATGCAGTCGCGAACTCCTGCGCGTATGCAGTGGCATTCCACACTGCTCTTGCTCTCAACCAAGGAGTGCATTCTGAAGAGACCGACGCGATCCGTGCGCGGCTTCTGCCCAAGGACGGGCGATTCGCCGCGCTGTCCACCCTGGCGAAGACGCTCATCGAGAAGCGGGGGCATCTGAGCGAACAGGAACTCGAAGCATTCCTCGCCGCTGGTTTCACAAAGGAACAGATCCTGGAGGTCATCACCATAGTAGCGGCCTCTACGATCACCAACTATGCTGGAACCATAGCCAATCCTCCGCTGGAGGATCAATTCCAGCAGTTCGCCTGGCGAGGATAACAACGGGAGTTCCGAGACCAGATGTCACGAGAGGGAGATCGAAATGGCAACGCAATCTGCTTCCCCAGTTCCTCAACTCGGAGAGTTGTTGCGCTACTGGAGACGGGAGCGTGGCAAAAGCCAACTCGACCTCTCGCTCGACACAGGCATCTCGCAGCGTCATCTGAGCTTCGTGGAGAGCGGGCGGAGCGCTCCCAGCCGGGATCTGCTTTCTATCGTGTCCGATGCCCTGAATATCCCACTCCGCGAGCGGAATGTTCTGCTGCTTGCGTCAGGCTACGCTCCTCTCTACCGCGAGCAAAGCATCGATGCCGATCAGATGGCGATCGTGACTCGTGCGATCGACCGGATGTTGCAGCAGCATGAGCCGCATCCCGCGCTGGTATTGGACCGGTACTGGTATGTGATCCGAACCAATCAGGCTGCGCCGCGATTCTTTGGCTCATTTGTTGACCTGGAGGCGAGACCAAAGCCGCGGAACCTTCTCGACCTGATGTTTGATCCGGCGGGGATGCGGCCTTTTGTCGAGGAGTGGGAGACGGTTGCAGCCGGCCTGCTGCAAAGAGTTCGGCGGGAAGCCGTTGGGCAAGTGGTGGATGCGAGACTTGCAGAGTTGCTGGAGCGGCTGCGTAAGTATCCAGGCGTTGCAGGATTGAAGCTGCCGCTGACGCCTCAGAATCCTGTGATGCCCATTACGTTTCGGCGGGGTAACGAGCGCTTCTCGTACTTCTCCTTGATCACGACGGTCGGCACGCCACAGTGCATCACCGCGCAAGAACTGCGTGTGGAGTGCATGTTTCCGAACTAAGTCCCTGAGGTACGGCGTTCCAATCGTTCATTGTCGAATATGATTGCTGAAAGAATGAGTGCGGGTGATGGAGTGACACTGAGCGTCCAGGAGCAGTTCGGTCAGATTGATATCTACGTATTCGATCAGATTCTACGCGGTAACATCGCGGCTGGAATGCGGGTGCTCGATGCGGGATGCGGGTACGGGCGCAATCTGGTACATCTGCTGCGCGAGGGATGCGAGATATTCGCACTCGACGGGGATAGCGACGCGATTGAGCATGTGCGGCAGTTGTCGGCATCGCTGGCCACGGGACTGCCAGTGGAAAACTTCCAGGTGGGAAATATCGAACGCATGCCGTTTGCTGATGGGTTTGCCGATGTTGTGCTCTGCAATGCAGTGCTTCACTTTGCGCGCGATGACCGGCACTTCCAGGCGATGTTGCGGGAACTTTGGCGGGTGTTACGGCCTGGCGGCATGTTGTTCTGTCGTTTGGGTTCCAGAATCGGGATGGACTTCGAGCAGGTGCGGGGGAATATCTTCGTGGTGGGAGACGGTTCAGAATGGTTTTTGGTGGATGAGGAGATGCTTCTGGAGTTGACGGAGAAGATGAACGCGGTGCTGGTGGATCCACTCAAGACGACCATTGTCCAGGATTATCGCTGCATGACGACCTGGGTGGTAAGAAAGCGAAGGAACTAAGCGCGTGCAGCGAAACGCTGAGAGTTCGATAGGGAACTTCCTCGCTTGACAGAATCGCAGATTGCGATATGATTATCCCGGATCGCAATAATCATGAAATTGGGCGAGAAATTACGGTACCTGCGGGAAGTGGAAGGCAGCCTGCGCGGCAAGGGGCGAGCGATGACCCAGCAGGAGCTGGTGCGCGCGATCAAGGCCGAGCTGAAGACTTCCATGAGCCAGTCGTACCTGTCGCAGATCGAAAGCGGCGTGCGGCCGCACTTGACCAACACTACGCGGCAGATGCTGGCGAAGTTCTTCAAGGTGCATCCGGGCTACCTGGTCGATGACCCGGAGGGCTACCACGCGGAGCTGATGAGCGAGGCGCGTGTGTTGGACGACAAGCTGGACCTATGGTTGGTAAGCGGGGCGGAGCGGTTTCCGCGTGATCCCGAACTCAAGAAAGCATTGTTGGCCCTGGCCAGGCATCCGGAGTCGAGGCAATGCCTGCTGTTGATGGAGTCATTGATTGAGACGCCGGGGCTGGTGGATCGATTGGTTGAAGTATTGCGGCCTGCGGCCAGGAGCAATAAGCACTTTAAAGTGCGGCCGATAGAACCTCAAGTAAAGGATTCGGCGGTCGCAAAAACCAGGCGCAGCGGAAAGGAGAAAAACCGATGAACTGGGAGATGTTCTACCTGATCTGTTTTGGTGTTGGCTTGGCGTTGACCGCGGTTTCGTTGGCGGGCGGTTTCCACCATCAGCTGCACTTCGGGCTGCATCGCGGGGTTCCTATCGGCCACGCACACGCCCACGGGACTGACAGCCGTGGCGTTTCCCCGGTAAATGGCTTTACTCTCACCGCCTTTCTCTGCTGGTTTGGCGGGGCCGGCTATCTGCTGGAGCGCTATGGCGGCTTTGTGACGCCCGCCATTCTGGTTCTGGCGACACTCAGCGGACTGGCTGGTGGGATGTTGATCTTCTGGTTCCTGGCCAAAGTGATGGCACCGCATGACAAGGCGCTCACGCCGGAGGAGACGGAGATGACCGGCGTAATCGGGCGCGTCAGCGGAACGATTCGGGGTGACGGCACGGGTGAGATTTTGTATTCGCAGAATGGCTCGCGGCGTTCCAGTCCGGCGCGCAGTGACAACGGGCAGCCGATTGCACGGGACATGGAGGTAGTGGTGATGCGCTACGAACGAGGCGTTGCCTATGTACGCCGCTGGGACGAGATCTCCGGCGGCGAATCGCTCTCGAACGATATGAGGAGAGCACACACGTAGTTCGATGGTTCCTGATGAAAGGATCAGGAGGCTCTTATGATGAACACAGTTGTGGTTGTGGTTGGATTGTCCGTTCTTGCGTTAATCCTGCTGCTGGGTATGATCGCGAAGATGTTTCGCAAGGCAGGCCCGAACGAAGCGATCATCGTTTACGGGTTTCGCGGACCGCGCGTGGTGAAGGGACACGGCACGGTGATCTTTCCCATGGTGGAAAGCAGCCGCCAGCTCTCGCTGGAACTGATGTCCTTCGATGTCGCACCGCAGCAGGATCTCTATACCAAGCAAGGTGTCGCGGTCACCGTGGAGGCGGTGGCGCAAATCAAGGTTCGCTCCGATCAGGAATCGATCCTGACCTCTGCCGAGCAGTTCCTCACCAAGACTCCTCCTCAGCGGGAAGGACTAATCCGGCTGGTCATGGAAGGTCACCTGCGCGGCATTATTGGTCAGCTTACGGTGGAGCAGATTGTCAAAGAGCCGGAGATGGTTGCCGATCGCATGCGTTCCACCTGCGCCGATGACATGAGCAAGATGGGACTTGAAGTCGTGTCGTTCACCATCAAGGAGGTGCGCGACAAGAATGATTACATCACTAACATGGGCCGGCCGGATGTGGCGCGCATCAAGCGCGATGCCGATGTAGCGGCGGCGGAAGCGGAGCGTGATACTGCCATCCGCCGGGCGAACGCACTGCGTGAATCGGCGATTGCCAAGGCGCAGGCGGACCAGGAGCGGGTAATTGCAGAGACGGCGTCGCTGGCCAAGCAGGCCGAGGCGCAGCGCGACCTGGATATCCAGAAGGCGCAGTTCACTGAGCAGAGCCGCAAGCAGGAGGCGACCGCAGATAAATCCTATGAGTTGCAGACCAACGTGATGCAGCAGCGGGTGATTGCTGAACAGGTAAAGATCCAGCAGGTGGAGAAGGAGCAACAGATCAAGGTGCAGGAGGCGGAAATTCTGCGTCATGAGAAGGAACTGATCTCGACGGTGTTGAAGGGCGCGGAGATTGAGCGCCAGAGGATCGAGAATCTCGCATCGGCGGAGAAGTCGCGGTTGACCGCGGAAGCCGAAGGCCGGTCTGCAGCGACGCGGATGCAGGGTGAAGCGGAAGCCTCCATCATCTTTCAGAAGGGCGAGGCGGAAGCCAAGGCCATGAACGTCAAGGCGGAGGCTTACCAGGAATGGTCGCAGGCGGCAGTCGTCGACCGGCTGATTGCTGCGATGCCGGAAGTGATGCGCGCTCTCGCCGAACCTCTGTCCAAGGTGGACAAGATCACCATCGTCTCCACAGGAAGCGATGGAGTCACTGGAGCCAACAAACTTACTGGGGACATGATGAAAATCGCGTCCCAGGTTCCGGCGCTCTTCGAATCACTCTCGGGAATGAATGTGGCTGAGTTGATGGCGAACGTCAAGAGCATGCAGCCGCGGCACGACGGAAACAACTCGGCGATCAAGTAAAAGCAGTCGAAGGAGGATGGTATGGCATTACTGGAACGGGTAAGTACGTTGCTTCGGGCGAACCTTAACGACCTGATCGACAAGGCCGAAGATCCGCAAAAGCTGTTGCGGCAGCTGGTGCTGGATATGGAGAACCAGTTGATGCAGGTAAAGACGCAGGTGGCGATTGCGATCGCCGATCAGCATCTGCTGGAGAAGAAGCGAAAGGAGCATATGGACAGTGCGGCGGAATGGCGCAGCAAGGCCGAGCTGGCGGTCAAGAAAGGACACGATGACCTGGCGCGGGCAGCGCTGGAACGCTCCTTGAGCCAGGATCAAATTGCCAAGGGCTTCTCGCAGCAGCTTGAGGATCAGCAGGCGGAAGCGGACACGCTGCGGACCGCATTGCGCAAGCTGGATCAGAAGTTGGTAGAGACGCGCAGCCGCTGCGAACTGCTGATCGCCCAGGACCGGAGAACGCGGATGGTCAGCCGGGCTACGGAGGCCCGGCAAACCATCAGCAAGCAGCAGAACTCGGTGTCGATCGATCGCATGAAGTCGCGTATTGTCGGCCGCGAGGCGCGCAATGAAGCGGAGGTGGAGTTGCTGGGCGGGGACTCGCTGGAAGACCGGTTTGCCGCATTGGACCGGGAGGAGCATATCGAGACGTTACTCAAGGACCTGAAAGCGAAGCAGGAGAAACCGGCCTGACGGTCTACTTTGTAGAGAAAGTGAGGAGACCCAGGACTCCGTCCTGGGTTATTCTCAGCCGTCCCCTTCGACAAGCTCAGGGCAGGCTCTGCGGGACTTGTCTTGCTTGCCAATAGATACCCAGGACGTTGTCCTGGGCTACTCTCAGTCGTCCCCACGGGACTTTGTCCTGTGTGCAAATGGGACTTTGGCCTGACGCAGGGGCCGCGCACTATGAGCGGCCTCGCCTTTCGAGAGCAAGAATCGACTGTCTGCAGAGCAGAAGCGGGACACTCCCGAGAATGCCAAAGCCACAGTCAATCAGGCGCCATGGGAGGGGTATGCCGCGAACTTGGCCCGCGATCAGGGCGAGCGGAAGTACACCAGCACACGCGATAAGGCCAAACGTGATCACCCATTTGTTGCGGACGGGATCGATGTAGGGACCAATGAAGACCACGGCGATAACCAGATGAGCGAAGGCGAGCCAGTCAGTGCCGTAAGCGAGAAAAGGATAGCGGGCATTTGTAGCGCTGAGGCCGTCATTAACTCTTTCGATCCACGGTAGCAGGTGAGTGGAGTCAGCAATCGGTCTTAACGAGCTTGTCCGCAGAGTGGAAACGAGCCAGCCGAGCTCGGTCTGGATGGGGAAGGCCGTGATCCCACTCGCCACCAGACCGATGATGAAGACGGCCAGCCAGAAGCGAATGCGTCGGAGAGGATCCGGTTGCGCCATACCGATATTCATCATCGCAGGTTGCCCACGGAAGCCGCGGCGCAGTGTAGTGCGGTTTCCTGTACGCCGCCAAAGCGACGCTCCCTCTTTTTGAACTCTTCGAGCGCAGCGTCGAGGTCGGCCTGGTCAAAATCTGGCCACATGCGATCCGTGAATAGGAGTTCGGCATAGGCGCATTCCCACAGTAGGAAATCGGAGAGCCGCGTCTCGCCGCCGGTCCGAATCAGTAGATCCACGTCTCCACTCTCGCCGGTCAACGCCTGCGTCAGCATTGGTCCGAGCAAATCAGGAGAGGGAGGCCCTTCCAAGGAGAGAGCAGCGTTTGCGTCGGCGGCAGCGCGGGTAATGGCGTCGCGCGACGAGTAATCGATGGCAACGCGCAGATGAAGGTCGCGTCCACCGGCGGTGGCGCATTCGGCCTTATCGATCTCGCGCAGCACAGAGATTGCCAAGCGATCCCGCCGTCCGATGATCTGAATACGCACTCCGCGCTGGCGAAGCCGCTCCGTCTCCAGTCGCAGGAAGGCGCGCAACAGCCAGAAGATACTTTGTACTTCGGCAGTGGGCCGGCGCCAGTTATCGCAGGAGAAAGCGTAGAGCGTAAGCCGGCTGATACCCACGTCCGGGGCGCGCTCCACCACGCGTCTCACCGCGGCCACTCCGGCGCGATGGCCGGCGACGCGGGGCAGGCCACGGCTGGTCGCCCAGCGGCCGTTGCCATCCATGATGATGGCCACATGCAGTCCCTGGTGTTGCTCAATGTTGGTCGTAGATCACCTCGGCACCGCGCTGCCTTGCGCCTCCTGATTTGGCGAAAGCGAGCTATACCAGTCGATCCTGCGGGTGAAGTACATGGCGGCCGCCACCGCCAGGAAACTGGTAATCGCACCGACCAGCAATGCGTTGTCCTCGAGCCGCAACAGCAAATAGATAAGCGCATAAAGCAAGGTGAAGATGGCCGCGGCCCTGAACCCCTGCGATCGGTTGGAGAATACCCATCCCGCGTTGGCCGAAAGCAGGGCAACCGTGGCAGCGCCCGCGAGCATAAAGCTAAAGTCGAAGCCGATTCGCTCGGCGAGCGATAACAGCAGCAGGTAAAAAATGATTTGGGCTATGCCCACCAAAACATATTGCGCGGGATGAACGCGCTTGCCGGTTGTAACCTCAAATACGAAGTAGGAGAGGAAAAGTAGTCCCAGAAACAGAAGTACGTATTTGAGCGACCGGTTTACGGATTGATAAGGATCCGCCACTTCAATGAACGAGACACCGAGGGCGGTCGCGTCCAGGCCGGTGATTGAGTCGCCAGTTCCTTCGGCCCGCACGCTGCGGGCGATGAAGGGTACAGACCACTCCGCGGTGAAGCCATGACTCGTGACCTGCCGGGTGACGGGCAGGAATCCGCCATCGAATCCTGGGCTTGGCCAGTCGCCCTGTGCCGTGAGGTGAGTGGTCTTGCCGTACGCCAGCACGGCAACCCGTTGTGCGCCAGAAAAGCGCATGGTGGAGGTTACATCAAACTGTGTATCTGGCTTGGCCAAGCCTTCGGCCTTAGCGCCAAAGAGAGTTAGTTTGAGCGGCTGATTTGCTGTTCCACCGATCTCCAGGTATTGGCTAATGACTGCAGGAATCAGCACTGAGGTTTTTCCGCTGGCCGTCAGCAAGGCATCGGTTTGCGCACCCCGCGCGTCGCTTACACCAACCACAATTTCGGCGCGGCTCCAGTCGAGGGCGGCGCCTGGCGGGGCCGAAGAGGGAACTCCGCTTAGATCGAATCTTGCGTCGAGTTTTAGATCTGCCTGAAATACGGGCACTTTAAAGAGCGAACGGCGCCGCTCTTCCGTCGTGGTCCTGAGAGCAGCCGAAGCCGTTGCCGGGAACACCAGATACATGCCATGCTTTGCCGTGTCACTCGGAGACTGAGGCGGAATGGTGTACGGAATGGCCAGCGTCGGCCCGAGGAAAGTCTGCTGGCCGCCGACATTGTTGCTTATTTCTCGTACTACGTCCGCCGATCGTTGGGTCCTCTCCTGGATCAAATTTCCAACAAACAGCGCGGGTATGGTCATGAAGAGTGCCAGGCCGCACACCACGATGAGCTTCATGCCCATAGACCGAAAATTGATTCCGAACGGCAAACCGGATTGCGATGGAGAATGATCGTCCATTGGAGATTCCTTATCGTCAAAAGTAACTTTGCAACGCAAAGTAAATGCACAAAAAAAAGACTCAGGCTTGTCGCGGGGTCATCCGGCCTGCCAGGTTATAAAGCAGTTTCTTCCTGCGTTACCTTTCGCCGCATCCAGGATTACCTGTTCGAGCGTTGAGAGGTATTCAAGGTAGCGCTTGCGTCCTGAAGGGGTGATGCGGCAGAGCGTCTGGGGACGATTGCGATCATGCCCTTTCACGATCTGCACGATCTTCTCTCTCTCCAGCACGCTCAGATGCCGGCTCAAGTTGCCGTCGGTTAACGCGCACAGCTGCTTGAGATCGCCGAATGTCAGTCCTTTGGGGTTGCTGATCAACGAGGTGAGCACGCTGAGGCGCGCGCGCTCATGAATGACCCGGTCCAGCCCTTCATAGGCAAAACGCGCTTCGCTGGACGCAGGCTTAGCTTTCATCGCTGCCCTCCTGCGCGGTAAAGAACAGGATTCCCGCAACCAGCAGCTGTCCTACTCCGAAGGAAATACCCATGGTCAGAGGTGAGAGAGCGCGGTTGTCAGCCAGCGCGATGCATGCGAGGCCGGTCAGCAGATACCACGCGCCCGCTGCAGCCATAGGACGGGGAAGGAAGCGGCAGGAGGAAAACACGCCCAGTGAGAAAATAATCTGCCAGAGCCCAGGGAGCATCCACAGCGCCGACGGGGCGGACCGTAAGAGCACAAGCGTCAGCAGTGCGCCCGCACCGGCCGATGGCAGAAACTGCTCCACCGCCATGCGGATCATTGCATCCGCCATGCCTGAATGCATGCGATGGGTGCGGGTTACCGTCTGCACACCAATCAAGGCAGCCGAGACGATGGCCGTCGAAATCCAGATACCCAGATAAGACGGGATGTGATTGGCAGGATCGGGCAGCCAGACCGCCTGCGCTCCGGCTGCGGAGATGGCGAGAAAACCCGTTGCAGCCAGGGTCGCCGGACCATAGCCGCGAAACTCCGTGGTGCGCGCCATCTGGCGGCGAATGCTGCTGATATCTCCGAGCGCTTTGTGCAGGTCATCCATGGCCAATTAACTTTACACTGCAAAGTAAACTGGCGGAGAGCCATTGTCAATAGTCAAAAGTCACAGGAGGAGAGGGCTACTCGGTTCTCAAGGCCCGCATGGGATCAACGGAAGCAGCCCGCCGGGCCGGCCCCAAACTTACCAGTAACGCGATCACAGTGATCGCCGCGATGATGGACACGAATACCGCAGGGTCGTCGGGCCGGACGCCAAAGAGCAGATTCGCACTGAGCCGTGCCAAGGCAAAAGCGAAGACGGCCCCCAAGGTCACGCCGATGCCTGTGAGCAACGCAGCGCGACGCAGGATCATGGCCAACACGACTTCAGGCCTGGCCCCCAAAGCGATGCGTACTCCGATTTCCTGGGTTCGTTCGGCTACCCTGTTGGCCATTACGCCAAAGATGCCGATGGCGGCTAGCAGCAAGGCAATAAGAGCATCGATCGTGAGTATGGTGGCAGCATAGATCAGTCCGGTGAACTCGACCGTTAAATAGGTCTCGTAGGTTTGCACCTCGTCAAGCGGTACGGTAGGGTCAAGCTCCGCAAGCGCCTGGCGAACCCCAGCCGCCAATGCCATGGGATTGCCGCCAGTGGTCACGACGTAAGTAGCGCCCGCCGGCGGCATCTGGACGGCATTCAGATACACCGCGGGTACGATGGCACGCTCAACCCACAGATAGTTCACGTCGTCAACCACACCGACAATGCGTACCCACCGTGCCTGAGGGCTGCCTGCAGCGCCCATCTGAATGCGGTGGCCGATCGGGTTTTGACCGGAGAAATACTGCTCGGCAAACTTCCGGCTTACGACGGCCACCGGCTGGGTATCGATGGTATCGCTGCGGTTGAAGGTGCGCCCTGATAGTCCGTGAATATGCAAAGAGTCAAAATACCCGCCGGTTACCGCAAGCCGCACGGCACTTTGGAACTTGCCGGGAAGTACAGGACGGTTCTCGATCCGGAAGTCGTCGTTCCATGCCTCCTGGCCATGAGGAAGCGCCGTAGTGATTTCAGCGTGAGTCACGCCGGGTAATGCGCGCAGCTTCTCAAGGCTGTCGTTAAACCACGCGGCGCGCCTTTCGTCCGTGGCGTAACGCCTCGCCGGCAAGTCCACATGGAAAGTGAGGGCCTGCTTCGGCTGGTAGGGGTCGGCAACATGCAGCATCGACCACATACCTTTGCACATCAGGGCCGCGCCGATGACCAGCAGGACGGAGAACGCTATCTGCGATACCGAGAAGAGATCTCGAAGGCGGTGCGTCTCACGGGAAGCGCTGGTGGTGCGCGACCCTGCCTTGAGCTGGGCGATCAGGTCGACGCGCAGCGCTTTCAGTGCCGGCATAAGCCCGGAAATCAGGCCAGTGGCCAGTGCCAGGAAAAGAGAGAAGGCGAGAGCGCGGCCGTTGAGCGAGATGTTGCTCCACCCCGAGATATACTTCTCTATGCTCTTGGGCATGGTGATCACGCAGAGATGCATACAGAGGGCCGCGAGCACGAGTCCGCCGGCTGCGCCCATCCCTCCCAATAGCAGGTTCTCAGTCAGCAAGTGGCGCAGCAACCGCCCCCGGCCTGCGCCAAGAGCCGTGCGCACGGCAATCTCTGGCCGGCGCGATAGGCCGCGAACAAATTGCAGATTGGCTACATTGGCGCATACCACCAGCAGAACAAATCCAGTGGCCGCCAGTATCAGGCGGTAGTAGAGCGGTGTCAGGTCCCCATTGATGCCATCAAGCAGTGGCTCCACTCTCACTGACCAGCCCAGGTTCGAAGTAGGATAGGTCTTTGCCAGCCGCTCGCCGATGGTGCGCAATTCTTCCTGAGCCTGGTTCACCGATACCCCGGGCCGCAAGCGCCCAACTACCAGATAATCGTGGGCAGTGCGATTCTGCAGTTGTTGCGGAGTGGGCGCCAGGGGCAAAAACACTTCGGAGACCGATGGGTACTGCATGCTTTTGGGCAACACACCGATCACGGTGTACGCCTGTCCGTCAAGTTCGATGGAGCGGCCGAGCACGGCCCTATCTGCGCCGAAATGCATCTGCCAGAACGCGTAGCTGAGCACGGCGACCGCGTTGCTGTCCAGGCTGACATTCGCGATCCTGATAGACGCGGCCCAGCAACGCGTTGGTACGCAGTACCTCAAAGAAGCTAGCCGAGGTCAATGCCGCTTGCACGTGCAGTGCTTCGCCCGCTCCCGTCAGACTCATAGAGGCGTAGGTGCGGACGGCCAGGTCGGCAAAGGAGCGGCTCTCTTGTTTCCAGGCCTGGTAATTGCCCAGCGCGACCTGCTTGTAACTGTCGCTGCCGCCACCATGCTCTTCCGCCACGATGACCACGCGGCTCAGGTCAGGCACCGCCAGAGGCCGCAGCACCACGGCATCCATCATGCTGAATACCGCCGTGTTCATGCCAATCCCAATCGCCAGCGTGAGCACCGTCGTCAGCGTGAACCCGGGAGACTTCCACAATTGGCGAACCGCATAGCGTAGATCGCTCCACAAAACCTCGAGGAAGGGAAGCCCTCTCTGCACGCGATAATTTTCCCTGGTTTGCGTCACGCCGCCGAAGGCGCGCAGTGCGGCCGTCCGTGCTTTCTCTTCAGACATGCCTCGCTGGATATTTTCTTCCATGGCCAGCTGGATGTGGCTACGCAGCTCCTCGTCAAGATCTTTATCGAGCCGTTGCCTGCGGAAGAAGGATGCGCAGCGGCTTAGCAACGTGCGTATCTGGTCCATTCCAACTCCTAGCTGGAGGGAGCGAGGAAGCGTGCCATGGTGCTGGCGACGCGCTCCCAGTTCTCGGTTGCGGTTTCAATCTGCTTGCGGCCGATGCGGCTCAGGGAATAAAACTTGGCACGGCGGTTAGTTTCCGAGGTGCCCCACTCCGACTTGATCCAGCCACGCTGTTCGAGACGCAGCAGTGCAGGGTAGATGGTGCCCTGGTTGAGGCTGAGGGTATCGCCGCTGACTTGCTCGATGCGGCGAGCGATGCCGTAGCCGTGCAGCGGTCCCATGGTCTCGAGGGTCTTTAGGACCATAAGGTCCAGGGTACCTTGTAGAACATCGGACTTGCTTTCTCCCATCGCGTCTCCCTGTTGCTCTTCTACATATAGCACCTTGGATAGGTAGAGTGTCAACAGGTAGTTTGAACACCGCGCGGAGAAAAGGCGAATGCATTCACCTGGCGTGAAAAGGCAGCTTGCTTGCGTTGAATGGGTTCGCGCAGGGTTACATCGCTCGGTAAGTAGTGAGAGAAGAGAGCCGCTCAGATTGGGATGGCAGCTGCGAAAGCTACCCTGGATACGCCCCCGTAATGTAGCCTTGCAGTTCCTGAATGGTTTGCGCCTGCCCGGAGATCACCCATTTCACCAGGTCGCCAATCGAGATTACGCCCACCACGCTCTCATCCCGCAGCACCGGGAGATGGCGAAAACGGTGTTGGGTCATAATGCCCATGCATTCATCGACTGTGTGTTGCGGGCTGATGAAAAAAACCGGGCTGGTCATGATCTGATGGACCTGGGTTTCTCGGGAAGACTGGCCGATCAGGATTCCTTTGCGCGCGTAGTCCCGCTCGGATAGGATGCCGACCAACTTGTGGTTGGAAAGGACCAGCAACGCGCCGACATCGTGCTCGGCCATCTGCTCGAGCGCTTCGTAGACCGTCTGCTCGGGTGCAATCGACAGGATCCTGTTTTGGTCTTTGCTCTTTAGAACCAGTCCAATCGTGTCGGAGATTCTCATCAAACCCTCCTGACCTTCACGCGCCGCGCTCTCGAATTCGGCACGTGGACAATATAGTCCTTCCCGATTGCGCAAGAACAGTGGAGAAGTGGATTGATTTCAATAAATTCTGAAGGTTACCTCAATGTTCACTTCAACTGGCACCGGCTTGCCCTGGAGCGTCGCGGGCTTGAACCGGTATTGCTTCACCGCGTCAACAGCCTTTTGATCCAGGCCCATTCCCAGATGACGGAGCACTTGCACCCGTTGCGGGTTGCCGTGGGCATCGACGACCAGCGAAACCACGCACACGCCCTGAAATTTTGCCCGCCGGGCTTCGTCAGAGAACTCCGGGTCCGGCGCAAAAATCAATTGCGGAGCGGCAACGCCGCCACCTACGTGGTAGATTCCGCCCCCATAGCCCCCGCCCTCACCCGGGCCATATCCGTTGCCCTTGCCCGATCCGATGCCTCCGCCCGATCCTGTGCCCATGCCGGCCAGGTCGCCGGTTCCGTTCGAAGCTGGGCCGGATACGCTGGTGCGCGGATCTCCCAGATTCGGCATATTGTTATTCGGCAGCAAGAGGTCCTTCGGCATCATGATGGCAGCTTCCTGCGTCAGCTCGGGGTGCTCATTGACCACTACCATCGGGGGAACGATTGGCTGCTGTTCAAACTTTGGCAACTTACCCTTAGGGGCCTGCAGAATATCGTGCGCCCCTCCCCCTCCCCCGCCGCCTGAGGGTTGCTTCGCCGGAACGGTCATCGGAAGAAAGGCATCGAGCTGGGTGAGTGTAGCGCGATTCTTGACTAGGCCCTGGTTTCGCCCGTGCAAGAGCAGCAATGCGATCAGGGCGAACACGCTGGCGTGGGCTGCGATGGACCACAGGTTCGACCAGGCGCTGCGTGTTTGGAGCGACAGCAAGCCAAAGGTCGGAACCGCTGTCTGACGGCGTGCGTTGAGGAGACGTTGCTCGACGCGCAGGATCAGATCGTCCGGCGGGGATACGCGGACGAATGCAGAATAAAGCGCCTGCTCAAGTTCAGTGTCGGCTTCGTACATATCGGGCTCGTACATCGTGGTTCTCGCTTTCTTTAGCTAAGAGCGCGCGCGGACTTTTCGCGCAGCAGGCGCAGAGTGCGTTGCAGGTGACTCTTGACGGTGGCAACCGGCATATCGAGCGTGCCGCTAATTTCGTCCGGGCTCATATCCTCCTGGTAACGCAGAACCAGGATGGTGCGAGCTACGGCCGGAAGGGAACTGACGAGTTGTTGCAGCCGGCGGCTGAGCAACGGATCCGGTTGGGCTGCCGCGCTCGACAAATCCGGTAAGTCGGGCAATTCATTCCAGTCCATCGCGACCTCGGGCCGGCGCTGTCGGCGGCGGACAAGGTCGATGGAGCGATGCACAGTGACCCGGCGCAGCCAATACAGGACGTGTTGGTCCGAGGCAAGTGTGGCAAGTTTGGCGTGCAGTTCGATAAATACATCCTGGGCGGCCTCTTCGGCCGCGGAGCGGTCGCCGAGGATGCGGAGAGCGATGCTGAAGACCATGGACTGGTGTTCCAGCATCAGGGTGCGAAGGCGCTGATCGTTGTCTTCTAAGCTGTGTGTCAAGTGGCCACTTGAGGGGATCGGCGAAGCCTCTTCTGCCTACCCCTTCATCTATTAATACGCATCGGGTGCGCCACTGGGATGCAATACTTTGAGCAGCCTCCATCCGCAGTTCTGTGGATAGGGGGAGATGGACAACAGGAGCAATCCGCAGAGGAACCGTTCGCAGCCGCTTGAGTGGCACAGCGCTTCGACTCGGCTGCCTCTGGCTACTAGTGGGCCGTAACAGCTGATTTGGTAGAGCCTCAGGGGCTAAAGAGTCCGCGGTACCCTTTTGCTCTGCAGGGTGTGGGAGGCCTAACAAATGCTGGGTGGCCCATTCAAGCCGTCCTTTGGCTTGAGTGGGTGCAAGCTTCAGCCCGTAATACGTGCTTTGTATCAGGGCACGGCTTTAGCCGTGCCGTACCAACGTGGGCTGATGAGGGCTTTACAGGCTGCGGGGAAAAGCCGCGGGTAAAGCCGGAGGAGAATAAGTCCCACGCGGGTCCCCCACCATTGCGCTTTTCCCAGCTACGGCCACTATCCCACTCAAGCCAAAGGACGGCTTGAATGGGCCACCCAGCCAGGGGTGGTCGACGCCCGGAGTTCTCTATCCGCAGTTCTTTGCATAGGAGAGATGGAGAGCCGGAGCAATCCGCAGAGGAACCGTTCGCAGTCGCTCTGGCTAGTAGGGCACAAAGCTCCGACTCGATTGCCGTCCGGCCACTAGTGGGTTGCGATCGCCACGGTGTTATTTTTCGGTTCTGCGATCAGTTCTTCGGGCGAGAGAAATTGCTTGGTGACACCCCGTGCGCCATGCGATCGGCTTTGTGTCGCGATATGGATCCACTCATGAAGCACGACATGGGCAATTGCCTGAGCCATCTCATGCCGGCGTTCGTAGTTATTTAATCCAGGGGAGGTCGTGCGCAGCAATTGGGCGATGCGGGCACAGTCCACATAGATATAGGGCTGGATTCTTCCCGAGATCAGCAGCACCCAGCCAAGCGGGCCTTTCAGCGATGGACGATCCGACTGCGGCAGCAGATCGCAGCGACCCAATAGCTTAACGATGATCACGCTGGAGAAATCGATCCCTACAGGAAGATCATTGCCGCGAAAATAGGTGGGGTTTTGCTCCAAGGCAAAACCATTTGGCGCTTCGCCTATGCCGGCGGCCAAATCAGCATGCAAGGATTGAAGCAAGTCGGGCCATAGTTCTTCGTTCACTTGTGGTTGTGCGTAAAAGACAATCGCCGTACCGGGTTGCTGCGCATGCAATGCAGGAGCGAGAGCGGAGGTGAGCAGGAGCGTGAAAAGAATCCCAACCTTCGCTCGAGCTATATCCCGAAACTGAAGTTGAAGTAAGCTCATAGGCTGAGTTTCCGCCCACGCTATACATCCGTCCAATAGATTGTTAATATCAGATCGATCTCAAAAGGAGATTGCGAGATGGAAGTCAGGCAGCTTCAGACGTTTTGCGTTCTGGTGGAAGAGTTGAACTTTACGCGCACCGCAGAACGAGTGCACACGGTGCAATCCAATGTGACCTCACAGATCAAGGCATTGGAAGCAGAACTGGGAACGCAACTCTTCGATCGCCTGGCAAAGCGTGTCCTGCTTACTGAGGCCGGCCACCGCTTCCTGCCTTATGCAGAGAAGGCATTGGCTGCGATGGAGCAAGGCCATCGCGCGGTGAAGTTTGGCAGCGAACCCGCCGGTCCTTTGCGCATTGGTGCGCCGGAGAGCGTGCTGACCTACCGTTTGCCAGAAGTGTTGAAGCTCTTCCGCAAGCGATACCCGCAAGTGGAACTCATCTTTCGTCCTGATATGGACGAGAAACTTGCCGACGCGCTGGAGAGCGGCAAACTGGACCTGGCCATCAGCATGTCGGATTCGGTTGAAGGGGATCAGCTGCGCTCCATCAGGATGCGGACCGAAGACGTCTATCTCTTCGGCACACCCGATCACCCGCTGGCGAATGCCAAGACGGTATGTCCAAAGGACCTGTTCGATCAGAACCTGCTCCTCACCGAGGCGGGCTGCTGTTACCGCAAGAAGCTGGATACGCAACTGGCGTTGGCAAACATAAGGCCGCAGCACATCACGGAATTTTCCAGCGTCGAAGCGATTAAGCAATGCGTGACCGCTGGGATGGGCTTGGGTCTTTTGCCCAGGATCGTCATCGCCTGTGAACTCAAAAAGAGGCAATTCACCTTATTGAACTGGCAGGGCGCAAAGATGACCATCGCGACCCACATCGTTTGGCATAAAGACAAATGGATGTCCCCCGGCATGCAGGCGTTTCTGGATGTGATGAAGATGAAGTTGGAGGAGAAGTCGGCCCTGACCCCCGCCCGGCGAGCTGGGTGACCGGCCCAGTGTTCCGATTCGGACAGTGCGCGCCATGGGTGAACACCTTCGCGTCGTGTGCGCGCTACCTAACTGATAGATAGAGAAAGAAAAATGGTCTGCCGGGTTTGGAAGATGACGTGCTGCATCGCAATGCGTCGCCTAGCAGGAGAGGTGTGCCAATGACGACCCTTATGCAGGATTTGCGCTACGCGCTGCGGCAGTTGCGGAAGACACCAGGATTTACCATCACGGTGCTGCTGACCCTGGCTCTGGGTATTGGAGCCAATGCGGCGATCTTCACCCTGGTGAATTCGGTGCTGCTGAAGAATCTGCCGGTGGCCGACCCTAATAAGCTGGTGCGGCTAGGAAACGATAGCCACGATTGCTGCGTTGGCTTCAACGAGCCCAGAGAGAAGGCGCTACTCGATCTTTTCGACCGACACCTATGAACAGCTGAAGAAGCGCGTGCCGGAGTTCGAGGAGTTGGCTGCCATGGAGGCGGGTTTCACCTATCGGCCGATCATTGCGCGGAGAGATGGGACGCAGACAGAAGCGCGGTCGGTTATGGGCGAGTTTGTCTCCGGGAATTACTTTCGAACGTTCGGCCTTCGTCCCCAGGGCGGACGATTGTTGACGGACGCGGATGATCTGCAGGGCGCGGCGCCAACCGCAGTGATCAGCTACGAGACGTGGCAGCATGAGTTTGCCGGCGATCCTGCGGTGGTTGGTACAACCTTCTGGATCAACACCAAAGCCGTGACCGTGGTGGGCGTGGCGCCGAGCGGATTTTACGGCGACCGGCTGACCAGCACACCTCCCGATTTCTATCTGCCCATTGAGACGATGCCGGAGCTGGCGAATACTCCTTTTGTGCATGACCCCAGTACCAATTGGCTTTATTTGATTGGGCGGGTGAAGCCGGGTGTGGAGATGGGTCCCTTGCAGGAGAAGGTGAACGCGGTAGTGCGACAGGTGTTTGCTACGCAAAAGGTCTTTTCAATCGGAAGAGGGTAGGAAGGCTTTGCCGAGGGTGCACGTGGTGCTGACGCCGGGCGGCGCGGGGATCCAGACACTGCAGGAAGAGTATGCCTCTCACCTGCATATGCTGATGTTGATTTCCGGGTTGGTGCTGCTGATTGCCTGCGCAAACATCGCGAATTTGCTGTTAGTGCGCGGGATGGGGCGACGGGCGGAGATGTCTGTGCGCACGGCGCTGGGGGCCATGCGGGGACGGATTGTCCGGCAGCTGCTGACGGAGAGCATTTTGCTGGCGGGGCATGGGCGGGCTTGCCGGGTTGGCAGTGGCTTATGGAGGGACCCATATGCTGCTGCTGCTGGCGTTTCCCGGGGAGCAGAATGTGCCCATCGCGGCTGCGCCCGTCGCCCGAGGTGATCGGTTTTGCGTTTGTGATCTCGATGCTGACGGGGATTTTGTTTGGCGTGGCGCCGGCCTGGATTACGGCGCAGGCGAACCCCGCGGATGCTTTGCGCAGTGGGACCAGAACGACGGCCGCAGGAGCTTCGCTATTGCAGCGAGTTCTGGTGGTGATGCAGGCAGCGCTTTCGCTGGTGTTGCTGGTGGGGGCGGGATTGTTTGCCCAGAATTTGAATAAGCTGCAGAGCACGGACCTGAAGCTGGATGCGAAGAACAGATATATCGTTCACATCAATCCGCAGGCAGCGGGGTATGCGCAGACGCAGCTGGAGGGGTTGTACCGGACGATGGAGGAGCGATTCCACGCGGTGCCGGGAGTGATCAAGGTAGGTATTTCGAACTACACGCCGATGGAGGACGACAACTGGAGCAACTATATCGGGGTGCAGGGGGAGCCGGAGATCCACGGCCGTTTCGCTTCCTTCATCAAGGCCAATGCGGATTACCTGGACTCCGTGGGAACCCATGTGTTGATGGGCCGTGGAATTGGCGTGCAGGATACCTCGACGGCTCCTCCGGTGGCGGTGGTGAACCAGGCGTTTGTGAAGGAATTCTTCAAGGATAAGAATCCGATCGGGCAACGGATCGGTTCCCCGGATTCTCCTGGCGATTTTCAGGTTGTGGGCGTGGTAGAGGATACGGTTTACACCGATGTACGTTTGAAGGGCCGCAGTATGTATTTCGTCCCCATCATGCAGCGTTATGCAAGTGACAAAGACCCAATCGAGAAGGATACTTCGCTCTACGCTGGAACGATGGTGATTGAGACGGCGCATCCGATGCGCGAGATGGAGACGATCGCGAGGAAGACGCTGGCGGGGATCAATCCCAACCTGACCGTGGTAAAGTTCCAGACCTTTGATGAACAGATTGCCGACCGGTTTACGCAAGAGCGGATGGTTTCCCGGTTGATGACGCTGTTTGGCGGATTGGCGCTGCTGCTGGCGACGATTGGGCTCTATGGAGTGACTGCTTACAGTGTTGTTCGACGGACACCCGAGATCGGCGTACGGATGGCGTTGGGGGCAAAGCGCATCGGCGTGATCGCCATGATCATGCGCGGGGCGGCTCTGCAAACGATGTTGGGGCTTGCTATCGGGGTGCCTGTGGCGCTGCTGTCGGTTCGGTTCGTGAAGGCCCAGTTGTATGCGATTACCGGTGCGGATGCCCACGTGATGGCGGGCGCGATTGTAACGTTGGCGTTGGCAGCGTGCGTAGCCGGCATCATCCCGGCGCGGCGAGCGGCATCGATTGATCCCGTGAAGGCTTTAAGAACGGAGTAGGGTCGCGCTAAGGGAGTGTCTTCAGAGTTCTCACGCAGACTCTCCCGTCCCTTCGCAAGCGGCGTCCCAGCAGAACAAAGACTTCCTAGGGACTCGATCAAATATCGTGCAACGACCCGAATGTTTGCTACCTGACGAGCCCCCAGCCCGTCAACTATGAGAAAGCCGGCGCGGATCTCCGCTTTGCCGGCTGCCAACCGTTTGGCCGGCGAGACACTTGATTTCGGGGGTGACTGCGATGTTTACACGCAAGAGTAATCTGCGAGCTGGAGTCCTGATTCTCTGGGTCCTGATTGCCGGGCTGCCCTTGGCCGCTCCGCTATTGGGGCAGGGAGATGGGCAGCAACCATTTGTGCAAGACGACCAGAGCAAGGCGATGGCGGAGTACCAGAAAATGCTGCAGGCGAACCCGCGGAGTTCGCTGGCCAACTATCGCATCGCTGAATTGCTTTTTCAGCAGCGCAACTACCAGGCCAGCGCGAATTGCTTCCGATCTGCGCTGCAGGGCGATGGCGATCCCAGATGGACCAGGGTCTGGAGCCATCTCCAGCTGGGTAAGATTTTCGATGTAACCAATCAGCGCGAGCGGGCGGTAAAGGAGTACCGTCTAGCAGACCAGACAAACGACAACACCCGGGGCGCTATCATCGAGGCGGAGCGATTTCTGCAGGAACCGTATAAGTTGCCGGAGGCCCAATGATGCGCGACCTCAACAGGAAAGACTCCCTGGTGGTTAAGTGACTGACGACCATGTTGCGGCACGTTTTGTATGCCTGGAGCAGTTCGCCAGGGACGTGCGCTTTGGGGTGCGGGCGCTCAGGAAGAATCCTGGATTTGCAATCGTCGCGGTATTGACCCTGGCTCTCGGCATCGGCGCCAACACAGCCATCTTTAGTGTGGTAGAAAGTTTGTCCTGGCTCCGCTGCCGTACCCCCAGCCAGATCGCCTGGTGATGGTGAGCGAGAGCCGTCCGAATCTTAAACAGCTTGGTATCTCGTATCCTGACTTTCAGGATTGGCAGCGCAATGCTCGCTCGTTCGAACAGATGGCCGCTTTCTGGTTCCGCGACTATGATTTGACCAGTCCCGGAGTTGCGGAACACCTGGACGGCATGGAAGTCTCTTCCGGCTTCTTGGGGACCCTGGGCGTAAAGCCGGTCCTGGGCCGTGATTTCTCTCCCGCGGACGACCAGCCGCATGGGGCGCCGGCCGTCCTTATCAGCAATCGGTTATGGAAAGAGCGATTTGCATCGAGCCCACAGGTGCTGGGCAAGTCCGTGACGATGGATGGGGCCGATTTCACGATCATCGGCGTACTGCCCGCAGGATTTCGTTTGTGGACCGATGCAGATGTGTATACGCCGCTGGGGCAGGGTGAGCCTCTTGTCTACGGCGATCGAACCATCCACGGGTTTGCCAGTATTGCCCGGCTGAAGGCTGGGATAAGCATGGGGCAGGCCGAAGGCGAGTTGGGTGCCGTGCAGGAGAATCTGGACCGTCTCTATCCCGTCGCAGATGGAAACCTGGGAGTCGCCATTGTACCGCTGAAGCAGTCGATTGTGGGGGATGTAGGCGGGACGCTGCTTTTTCTTTTGGGAGCCGTGGGTATCGTTCTGCTGATCGCCTGTACGAATGTCGCGAACCTGTTGCTTGCCCGCTCCGCAGCGCGGACGCGCGAGTTTGCCATGCGCGCGGCCTTGGGCGCGAGCCGTGCGCGCATCGTGCGGCAGTTGTTGACGGAAAGCGTGCTCCTGGCGTTAGCAGGCGGAGTTCTGGGCTTGGGCCTGGCAAGATTGGGAATCAGCTTAATGCTGGCGACAGTGCCGGCAAACCTGCCGCGCAGCGATAGCGTCGGCGTGAATTTTCCTGTGTTGTTGTTCACCTTTGGTATTTCGCTCGCGGTGGGGATTCTCTTTGGTCTCGCGCCCGCCCTCAAGAGTTCGAGCGTTGATGTGCAAGGGGCCCTCAAGGCAGGCGATCGTGGTGCTACGCGTGGTCATTCTCGCGGCCAGAGCGCTTTGGTGATTGTTCAAATGGCGCTGACGCTGGTGTTGTTGGTGGGCGCCGGCCTCCTCTTGCGCACTGTCCGCGATTTGTGGAAGGTAAACCCGGGCTTTGATTCGCTCCATGTCATTACCTTCAAGGTGGGACTTTCGCCTTCGCTGACCAGGACAGCATCGACCACGCGTCTGGCCTATCAGCAGTTACTCGATCGCATTCGCCAGATTCCCGGCATACAGGCGGCGGATTTTACCAATATCGTTCCGCTAAGTGAGCAGGACAACGGGGGCCCCTTCTGGGTTGGCGCGCAAGAGGCAACCTCGATGCAGGATGCGCCGCATGCGCTCTATTTTGAAACGGGTCCGGAGTATCTGCAGACGATGAAGATTCCACTCCTTCGCGGCCGCTTTTTCACCCGGGCGGACACCACAGAGTCGGAAAAGGTTGTCGTCATCGACAGTGTTCTTGCGCGCAAGTATTTTGCAGGCCAGGATCCTGTGGGTCAAACCATCACAGTTGCCCATTGGGGCGCGGCGCGAGTGATCGGCGTAGTGGGCCACGTAAGGCATTGGGGGCTGGACGACCCCGGAACCTACAACCCAAGCCAGATCTATATTTCTTTTTATCAACTTTCCGATCAGTGGGTACCGACGTTCGCCAGGTCTTTGTCCATCGCTGTTCGGACTCCGCTCGATGCCGCGACCGTCATGCCTGCGATCAAGAACGTGGTTTACGGAACCGGCAAAGACCAGCCGGTCTATGACGTCCAAACGATGGAGCGAATCGCTTCGGAATCGATGGCGTCCCAACGGCTTCCTATGATGCTGCTCGGAGGTTTTGCCGCCCTGGCGTTGTTGCTGGCGTCGGTCGGAATCTACGGCGTGATTTCCTATTCGGTGAATGTGCGTGTACAGGAGATTGGAATTCGCATGGCGCTCGGCGCCGAGCGGCGTGATGTCTTTCGCATGATCCTCGGTCAGGGTTTGAGGCTGGCCGTTGCAGGACTGCTCATTGGGGCGGCGGGCGCGCTCCTGCTCGCCCGGCTGCTTGCAAGCTTTTCGCGCCTGCTTTACGGAGTACGAACGAGTGATCCGTTGACGTTCGTGGCAGTGTCGCTGGTGTTGGTTGGTTTTTCTGTCTTGGCGTGCTACCTTCCAGCACGCCGCGCCTCACGCATGGATCCCATGGTCGCGTTCCGATGCGAATAATTGTCTGCTCAAGCGACCCTCATGGATGCGGATGAATGAGCGTCAAGCAGCGATCAGATCTTTGTTGATCTCGAAGCGCAAGCCAGGGCCTTGCGGCGGGAAATGCCCATAGACAACGCCGGATGAAGGGATCGCGAGGCTCAGCAATGGGAGCGAATTGCCCAGTTGCCTGCGCAGTCGTAAAGTGGACCCTTATGCAGAACAACCAAAGACCGCTCGAACCGGGGATTGTGACGGATTTCGCAGGCCGCCTGAATTACGCCGGATATCTATGCCTGCCGGCATTGTTGGCGCAACAGCGTCCCTTGTCTTCGCCGCCCCATCACGATGAAATGCTCTTCATTATCCAGCATCAGGTTGCCGAACTATGGCTCAAGCAGCTGATCCATGAGCTCACCGCTGCTATCCGGTTTGTGCAGCACGACGAGCTCGATCCGTGCTTCAAGATTCTGTCACGGGCAAAGCTCATTCAGATGCAGTTGTTCGAGCAGTGGGGAGTGCTGGAAACGCTCACACCATCGGAATATCTGGAATTCCGCGGTGTACTCGGCAACGCGTCTGGCTTTCAGTCTTTCCAGTACCGCAAGCTTGAATTCCTGCTAGGTAACAAGAACCGCGATGCGATGCGCGTGTTCGCGGATGATCCGGTCATCCACGACACACTGAAAGCCGCCCTCGAAGCGCCCAGCCTGTATGACGAGTTTCTGCTGTACCTGTCCAGGCGAGGATTTTCGATTCCGCGGGAATGCACGGAACGCGACTGGAGCGAGCCTTATCATAAGAACGAAGGAGTTGTGCAGGTGATTCGCGAGATCTACGAGCATCCTCGCAAACATTGGGATACCTACGAAATGTGTGAGAAGTTGGTGGACGTCGAAGAGTATTTTCAGCTTTGGCGTTTTCGCCACATGAAGACGGTAGAAAGAATCATTGGTTTTCGGCCCGGAACCGGGGGCTCCTCCGGGGTGGGCTTTTTGAAGCAAGCTCTCGAGCTTACCTTCTTCCCTGAGTTACTTGCGGCGCGCACCGGGCTATCGCAGCGATGAACGCAAGGCTTCAGCAAGCTATGTTGAGATTGGGCAGGGGCCCGTTAGAGCAGGAAACCATTCAACAACATATTGCTCCGCTTTTTTCCCGGGTCTTGTCGAGCAACTCTCTTTATCTGGCGAATCACTCCCTTGGCCGGCCCCTGGACGCGATGGCCGATGATATCTCCGAAGCGACCGCAGCCTGGTACAGCGATCTTGGAGATGCATGGGATGCGTGGCTTGAGGAGCGGCAGGCCTTTCGCTCCCGTATTGCAGCGCTCATCGGCGCTCCTCGCGCCGACTGTATCGTTCCCAAGACGTCAGCGGGACAGGGTTTGCGGACAGTGCTAAACGCGCTACCTGGAAAACCGCGCGTGATCAGCACGCGAGGAGAGTTCGACTCCATCGACGTGATACTGAAGCAGTACGCCGCACTCGAGCGCATAGACCTGCATTGGGTTGAACCCGATACGGACGGTGACTTCACCATAGAACCGCTGATAGATGCAGTGAACCATGGAAATGGAGCAGAACTGGTTGTTGTCTCTCAAGTCATGTTCATGACGGGCCAGATCGTCAGGTGCCTGGACGCGCTCGCGAAAGCTTGTCATCAGCGCGGAACCAGGCTGCTCGTAGACTCCTACCATGCGGTGGGCGTTATCCCGATGGATGTAGTCCAGCTCGGAGCCGACTTTGTGATCGGCGGAAGTTACAAATATCTTCGGGGTGGCCCGGGAGCATGCTTTCTATACATCGCGCCCGAGGTCCTCGATGCCGGCTTGCGTCCGCTCGACATGGGCTGGTTTGCCAATTCCGAACCCTTTGGATATCAGCGGACGGAGTTGCCTGTCCTGAGCAACGGCGGCGATGCTTTTCTCGAGTCCGACTCCACCCGTGCTTACCTGGTACCAGGCCCGCAGCGGTCTGGAATTCACGCTGGCTATGGGCGTTGAGAGACTTCGCGCATACAGCCTGAAGCAACTCGACGTACTGCGTGAATATTTAAGCGATGCCGGAGTAAACACGGTCAAGGGCGGCGACGAGGATCACGGAGCATTTCTTGCCATCCGCCTGGCAAGCGCGATGGAATTCCCAGCCAGACTCCAGCGCGACGGTATTATTTGCGATGCGCGCGGGCAATGGCTCCGCCTCTGTCCCGATTGCTTGACCCGCGAGGAAGACCTGCGTTACGCAGCCGTAGTATTGGGCAAACTTCTACGGTCCTAAATCTAACCTTGCCTTTACTCCGAACGAAGTGTTTCCACCGCGTTCACGCTGGCGGCGCGTGCCGCAGGCACAGCCGAGGCGATTACCGCAGCAGCGAGTAGTACGACGGCGGATGCAATGAAGGCGAGTGCGCCCGGCAGCTGCACCCCGGCCACGTATTTTCCAATGGCGCTTGCGAAGGCAAAGGCAAGCACTACCCCGGTGGCGACTCCGATGCTGGCGATCACCAGGCCCTCTAAGAGAACATTGGTGAGGATGTTGCTCGGCTGAGCGCCCAGAGCCATACGGATCCCGAACTCGCGCGTGCGGCCGCTTACGGAAAATGCAAGCACCCCGGCCACGCCCACCACGGAGATCAGTAGCGCTACCCCAGCGAACCCGCCAAACACGATCGCATTCAGGCGGTCAGGGGTGAGAACTTCCGCGCGTATGTCTTTGAGCGTGCTGGCTCGCTCCACGGGCTGGTCTGAGGCCATGTCGTGAATCGTGCGGGTGATGATGGGCACGAGGGTGTACGGATCATGCTCCGAGCGCACGAACAAACGGCCTTGCCATCCTTCCTGGTCGGATGGCTGATACACCATCATGGACGGCGACGGGATGATATTTTCATCGTCGACGTCGGACACCACGCCGATGATCCGTCTCGGCTCGGGACTGATGCCGATAAACTTCATCACCGGGTCGGTCCAGCGCAAACTCCTGTTCAACGCCGATTGCCCGGGAAATAGCATCCGCGCAACGCTCTGATTGACGATCACCACGCGTTCCGAGCCATCCTGGTCGGTATCTCTAAAATCGCGGCCTTCCAGAAGGGGTACGCCCAAGGTTTCGAAAAATCCGGGGGATACGGACCGGAACCGGGCGCGTAAATCGTCCCGGCTATTCTCACGGGTCGCGCCTTGCACGGCGAAGGTGAAGCTGATGTTCAGTCCCTGAGCATCGCGCCAGGGAACGCTGAAACCGGAAGACGCGCGTTGTACACCGGGCAGGGCGCCAACCCGGCGCTGCACCTCACGATAAAAATTATGTACCTGCTCCGGCGTTCGCCCATACGACATCACCGGTAAATTCAGAGCCAGGACGCTGGCGGTGTCGAAGGGCGGCTGCGTGTTTTCCAGCACAAACAGAGTCTTCATCAAAGCGCCGGCACCGGCGAGCAGCAGGAAGGAGGCAGTGATCTGCGTGACGGCGAAGATGCGAAGCCGCCGGTTACTACTTCCTCCGGTGACGCGCAGTCCGCTGCTGGTTAGTCCGAAGCTGTGCGTCGGATCCTCGGAGGGCAGTCGCGGAACATACGCCAGGAAGACGGCGGCGACCAGGGCGAGTGCAATCCCAATCCACACCAGGCTGAAATCAAGCGTCAGGCCATCGGCGCGCACGCTAAAGCGCGAAGCATAGCGGCCCAGCACCGCCACCATGGGAGCGGCGATGAGCAGCGCCCCTAATACTCCGCTGATGCACAGCACAAGACTTTCCGCCAGGAGGGCACGGCGAAGCGCCGCCCTGGTTGCTCCCAAAGCCGAGCGCACAGCCAGCTCCGACTCGCGTCGCACGGTTCGTGCCAGCACCAGGTTGGCAACGTTGGAACAGGCGATGATGAACAGCAGGCCGGAGGCCGCGAAGAGCACCCACAAGATGGTGTTGGCACGAGAATTAATCTGGTCGTGCATACGGGTGACGGCGATGGCGTAGTGGTCTTCGGGCTTGTACACCTCAGGGTGTGCGGCCATGATGGCCGCGTAGGCGGTCTGGAGTTCCGCTCGCGCGGCGGGCAGATCCGCACCGGGAGCGAGCCGTGCGAAGACTTCCGTCATGCGATGCTCACGGCCGGTCACCATGGTGGCAGATAGGTGATGCGGGCTGGTGACCACGTTGGCGATGAGTTCGGTTGCCACCGGATAGGGCACCGATGGTTCCAGCACCCCAACGATGACCGCGTTACGCGTGCCCATTACGCTATCGAGCCGCACCGTCTTTCCGATCACGCTGGGATCATGGTGCAGCGATGTGCTCCAGAAGCGATAGGTCAGCACCGCCGCGCCGGCGGCGTTTGGGCCGTCGTCGTTGGGAGTCAACAAGCGCCCAAGCACTGGACGCAGCCCCATTACCTTGAAGTAGTCGCCATCCACTACGCCTGCGGGTATTTCGCGCGGCGTGCCGAGGCCTACGATGGTGAAGTCGACCTCGGAAAAGGTGCCGAGCGCCTGGATCGTCTTGAGCCCGTGCCCGAGATCCTGAATTTCCGGAACGGAGAATGTGGCGTTCGTGACGCCGATGCCCGGAGCGCTCTGGCGTAAGTAAAGTAGCCGGTTTTCGTCGCGATTCGCCAGCGGCCGCAGGAGCACGGCGCGAACCACGCTGAAAATGGCCGCGTTTGCGCCGATACCCAGGGCCAAGGTTAAGGCCACGGTGATCCACAGCGCACGAGCCCGGGACAACGAGCGTAGCGCAATTTTCAAATCACGAAAGAACGGCATCCAGACCTCCATTGGCCCGCGATCAAAATCCCTTGCCCTCGATTATCCCCCGGATTGGGTTGACAGTTAAATGTTGATATTAATACAGATCGCACTACCACCCAGAATCGCCGCTTTGCGCTATTTGAGGAAGCGAAGTGTGACCAACCGGTCGCATGGGTTGATGAACGGGCTCGGATCAAGTCAACCTTTCGGTTGAGGTCGCAGTACCCCGCTTCAGTATAGGATTCCGATGTGATTCCGACCGAGCCAATTGGCAGCATCCCTCGCCCTCCGCAGCTGATTCAGGCTATCGCAGCCTATCAAGCGCACACAATCGCGCGTGAGGTGCTGGACGACGCATACTCCGAGGCGCTTCGGGATACCATCGATCGCTTGCAACAAACCGGGTCGCCGGTCCTGACCGATGGCGAACAAACCAAGCCCAGTTTCGCGACTTACCCGCTCACCGGACTCCAGAACCTTGCCCCGGACGGAGTCGTGATCCCCTTCGCAGACGGTCACCAGCGGCAGTTGCCTCGGCTGACCGGCGGCCCGTTCCGCTATGGGGTGCACGCAGATACTTACGTCAAGGCTGTCCGCGCCTACACCCAACGCCCAGTCAAGCAGGCGGTGATCTCGGCCTCCGCGCTGAGTCTCCTGTATCCGGCAAAAGAAATACCGGGCTACTCACGAGAGGCCTTTCTGGCTGACTTGATCGACGAGGCCGCGGCGGATATCCGTGGCGCTCTCGAAGCAGGCGCAGACAGTGTTCAGATTGATTTTACGGAGGGCCGGCTATCTCTCAAGCTCGATCCCTCAGGAAATCTTCTGCGCAGCTTCGTTGCACTTAACAACCAGGTTCTGAAGCGCTTTACTGCAGACGAGCGGCGCAAGATCGGCGTCCATGTCTGTCCAGGTGGCGATCATGATTCGACGCATAGCGCGGACGTCGACTACACCGGTCTATTGCCCGACCTATTCCAGTTGCATGCCGGCCGGTTTTATCTGCAGATGGCCAGCGAGGCAGACAAGCCGCGCCTGTATCCCATGATCAAGCAACTGGCAAACGCTAAACAGCTTGTTTTCATAGGCGTCATCGATCCTATTCATCCAATGGTTGAGACCTCGGCCCAGGTGCGCGATCGGGTTCTGGAAGCGGCATCGTTTCTCCCCGTCGAGCAACTGGGAACCACGGACGACTGTGGCTTCGCTCCGTTTGCGGACGACACTTCAACGGCTCGGGATACAGCATTCCATAAAATTCAGGCAAGAGTGGAAGGAACGGAACTTGCCCGCCGAGAGCTGGGTGGCTGAGAGAGACAAGCTTCCCCGGGTTATGCGGACCGCAGCGCCACGATCGGATCGACATGGGTGGCTCGCCAGCCCGGCGCCAGAGCTGCGGCCAGTGCCGTCAGCAATAGTAGCAACGAGGCCACACAGAGGCTCACCGGGTCAGCCGGCCGCACTCCGACCAGCATGCTGGTTAGCAATCGCGCAAGCATGAGGCTCAGCGCCAGGCCCACCGCAATGCCATAGCAGGCCAGCTTTGCGGCATGCACCAGGACAGCGCTCAGGATCGCGCTTCTCTCCGCACCGAACGCCATGCGTACGCCGATCTCAAATGTACGTTGAGCCACCGAATACGCCATTGTGCCGTAGACACCCAGCATCGCCAGCAGCAGTCCGACTCCGGCGAAAGAGGAGATCAGCACCGCCCGAAAACGCTCCGTCGCGATCGACGTGTCCACCATGGCATCCATGGTAGTAAAGCGCATCGCGATGAAGGGATTCACCCGCGCAATCTCCTCCTGCACTGCGTTCATTAGTGTCAACGGCTTCACCTCCGTCCGCAGAACAATGTGGATTTGATTGGCAAAAAAGGGATGTTGGGTCATGGGCATGTAGAGCGTCGGCCCCGGATTCTCCGCGGGCGACCGCTGGCGCACATCGCCTACCACGCCCACGACCGTCATCCATTTGTCCGAGTCAAGCCCACACTGGATCTGCTTGCCCAGCGGATCGGCACTGCCGAAGCTCTGCTTGGCCAGCGACTCGCTGATCACTGCTACGAAGGGACTCTCGCCGGTATCCTGCCGGCTGAAGTCGCGCCCACGTTTGACCGGAATCCCCATGGTCTGAAAGTAGCCCGGGCTGGCGACGCTGAAGTCAGCGTAGGGAGAATGGTTGACATCGACAGGTCCGGCGCCGGTCACTGTGTAATAGCCATTGGAACCATAGGTGCCGGTCGGCAATCCCATGATCCCCGCCACATGCTTTATGCCTGGCATTGCCGCGAGCTGGGCAAAGATCTGATCAAACTGCTGTACCGCGCGATGCGCATCCTGCTCGGAGTGCGCCGGTGCGTCCGCATCCACCACCAGCAGCTGGCGCGTCTGATACCCCATGTCCCGATCGATGAGCGCCATCATGGTATGCAGCAGGAGTGCCGCACCCACAGCAAGTACAAACGTTGCCGCCACCTCCGCAATCACCAGTCCATCGCGAAGCGTGGTTGCGCCCTGCCGGGTCATACCGCGCGAAGCGTCTTGTTTCAACGTCTCCGCAGGATCGACCTTCGCCGCTTTCAGCGCGGGGAGTATTGACGACGCTAGCGCAGTCAACACGGAGAGCGCCAGCGTAAATCCCAGCACCCAGCCGTTCAGATGAATTTCATTGGTGCGCGGCAGGTCCTTGGGAGCCATGGCCACCAGAACGCGCACCGCGGGAAAGGCCAGCAGCACTCCAGCTGCGCCGCCGATGAACGAGACGAGCAGGCTCTCCAGGATCACCGGCTGCATGACCTGCCAGCTGGAAGAGCCCAGGGCCCTGCGAATGGCGAGTTCGCGGTGCCGCTCCATCGAACGCACCAGTTGAAGATGGGTCACGTTGACACACGCGATCAGCAGGATGAGCGCGACCGCAGCCCACAAGAACAGTAGCGTCGGGCGTGTATTTCCTATGAGCGACTCATGCAGCGGCTGCGCCAGCATCTGCTTATTGCGGTTGGCTTCGGGGTATGCAATCTCAAGGCGGCGGGAAATTCCAATCAATTCTGTCTGGGCTGCGGGGAAGGTTGTACCGGAACGGAGGCGCGCGATTGCCTTGTAGTTGAATGCGGTCCGTTCCTCCGACTGCGGGCCGCAAGGGGAAGGCCTCCCACACGTGTGTCCCGGCAGGGAAATCGAAGCTCCCAGGCAATACGCCCACAATCTCCACAGGCTCGTTCTCCACGTGCAGATCTGCCCCAATGCAGCCTGCGTACTGCCGAAGTGATCGCGGGCAAACTGGTCGCTCACCAGGGCCGCATGATGAGCGTCGGCATCCGTAAACAAACGGCCCGTGATCGGCTGCAGGCTGAATACGCGCGCGAAGTTCGCATCCACGAAAGTCACTACCGTGTAGACCGAGTGATCGCGCAGTTGCACGCCCAGAGTGCCGCCGCTGTAGAGGCTCATGGCTTCGATACTTCGGGCTTGGTCGCGCACGTCCACCGCATCCGGTCCGGTTAGGCGCGCCGTGGTGTTCCCACTGTTCGTCCAGTGCGTCTCCAGAACAGCGAGTCTGTCGGCATTCTTGTAGGGAAGCGGAGCAAGCAGAACGGATTCAATCACGGTAAAGATGGCGGCGTTTGCCCCGATGCCCAAAGCCAGCGTAAGCGTCGCCGTTGCAGTAAATACCTTGTGTTTCCACAACTGGCGCCCTGCAAAGCGCAGGTCGCTGAAGAAGCTTCTGGCGACGTTCTCCCATCCGTACGCGTTCACCCGGTTTTTAACGAGTGTCAGGTTGCCCGCCTCCAGCCGTGCAGCCCTTCGGGCGTCCTCGGCAGAAAGACCGCGTGACCTCAACGCCGCCTCTGCTTCTTCGAAGTATTGTTCTACTTCTTCCGCTGTATCCCGATCGTGCTTCGCCCGGTTCGCCAGGCTGCGTAGGCCGTAGGTTAACTGCCGCCAGAGTGACATGGGTCAGCCCTCCGCTTTCAGCAATCGCGCGATCGCAGATGCCCGCCGCGTCCAGTCCGCCGTTTCTTCTTCGAGTTGCTTTCTGCCAGTCCTTGTCAGCGTATAGAACTTCGCCCTGCGCGAGTTTTCGGTTCGGCGCCATTCGGCATCCAGCCAACCGGCGCGCTCCAATCGCTGCAGCGCAGTCAGCAGAGATCCAGGATTCACCTTGAAGACTCCGCGCGAGACTTGCTCCACGCGGCGCGCGATGCCAAAGCCGTGCATAGGTTCCAGGCTCAGGGTCTTCAGAATGAGCATGTCGAGCGTACCCTGAATCACGTCGGTATTCGGATCGGTCATAGAAGGAGACACTAACACTCTCTCATTATGATCGTCAAGATGTGATTATCAGGTGGAGAAAAAGCTCGGATCGTTTTGCAGAGCTATTTCGTTTTGTCGCCGCTGTCCTTTGGCAGATCAAGGTAGACAAGGCCAAACCGGGTGGAACCCGAGTGAGACTCGTCAATTCCCACGATGCGGTACTGATGGGGAGAGCCGGCACGGAGTTCGTGATCGGTGGAGGAGTCGGTATTGCCGCTGACTTGTTCATGACCACAGGTAAGGCCACTGCGCGTGACCGTCAGGGAGCCAACAGGCTTACCTTGGTTGCACTCGAGCACCTCTCCGTAACGTGAGAGCGGCTTGCGATAGAAGGCCAAGACCTGCGCCGCCGAGTCGCTGGTTACGTAGTTAACCGCCAGCAGGCTGAAGTGAAAGTCGCCGGCGGTAAGTCCAAGATCGGCTCCGGAGTCGTTGTCAGCGTCTTTGTATAGAGTTGCGCCTGGATAGACGGGTAGACCGATATCAGCTGCTCGGGCGTGAGAGTTGGCATGGAGCGCGAGATTGACGCCCGAATCTTGTCCACGGGATTCTGCGCTGCCAAACAGCAGGATAGCCGCGGACAGAAGACTCGCCGATAAGGCCGGGAATAACCGAATACGCATACACATGAAGGTGTCCTCTTGAACCCGGAGGTACGGGTATAGATACGCCCCGGCGGAGATCAAAGTTCCAAAGGTTCTGCTGTCTTTGAGATCCTGCCCGACAAAGTTACATCCGCGGCCCTTGACCTTGGGTCGCATTTCCTCATTCCTTTTGGCGCCGCAACCGTCTCATACGCGGCGAGCTGTAAGCTGAAGTTGCTGGTCCGGCGGGGCTATCTTTGCGGCCTGCTCTCCAGAGTGGCAGTTTACCTGTGTATGAACATGGCTTGCACGGATCGCCGGCGACGCCGGAAAGGAGAACGAATTGACCAGCCTGGAGAGGTCGCTTGCAAGAATCTATGAGGCGTTCAACCAGCGGGATATGGATACCGTGCTGGCCGCGATGCACCCCGACGTGAATTGGCCAAACGGGTGGGAGGGAGGCCGCGTCACCGGGCGTGACGAGGTGCGCTCCTATTGGAGCCGCCAGTGGGCCGCGGTCGATCCTAACGTTGTCCCCATTTCTTTTGAACACCGTGGCGATGGCAGAATCTCCGTTCGCGTACACCAAATTGTCAGAGATCTATCAGGCAATGTACTGAACGACGGTGAAGTCGCACATGTCTATACGTTTGCAGACGGATTGATCAAAGCGATGGATATCGAGCCTGCTCCCAAGCCTGAAGTTGAGGGAGGTCGATGAAGACAATTCGTGTTCATTTGCGGACACCTGGACGCACCACCTCCGGACAGTGATTCTTCGGCAAATCGGCCTTAACCCACTGAAATAACTTGTTTCATGCAAGGGCGGCGTGGAACCCCAACGGCAGGCGCTTCGTACTACCGAGTACGAGGAGCCCTATGCATACGTTGTTTCCCGATCTCAAATTCGCGTTGCGGCAACTTCGCAAGTCGCCGGGATTTACCGCCACGGCGGTGTTGATGCTGGCATTTGGCATTGGGGCGACGACCGCGATTTTCTCCATCGTGGAAGGCGTTCTGCTGCGGCCGCTACCGTTTCCAGATCCCGATCAGCTGATGGTGTTGGCGGATCGCCTTCAGGGGGTGGATGTGGGCGGCAATGGGAGGCGTGGGAGTCACTGTGCCGGATATCCGCGCGTACACGCGAGACACCCACTCCTTTGCAGCTCTGGGAGGCTATCAATTCGCGGGTTATGAACTTTCCGGCGCCGGCGAGCCCGCGCAGGTGAGCGCCTCGCGCCTGACTGCCGGAGTGTTTTCCGCTCTCGGCGTTGCACCGCAGCTTGGCCGAGTCTTCACCGCAGAGGAAGACGAGCACAGCCAGCAGGTCGCGGTTCTGAGCTATGCGACGTGGCAGAACCGCTTCCATGGCGATCCGCAGATTCTGGGCACTAAGATCCTGCTGGATCGCAAGCCCTATCTCGTCATCGGCGTGATGCCGCGAAACTTTGAATTTCCGCTAGTCGCTGGGCAACTGAACCGCACGGAGCTGTGGGTTCCCATGAGCTTTACTGCCGCAAGAGCTCTCATCGCAGGCTGCGGCCAACTGGAGCTACCAGATGGTGGGCCGGCTGAAGCCGGGCATCTCTGCGGCGCAGGCGCAGAGCGACGCGCAGCGCGTGGCGCAGGAGATTATGCGCAACTATCCGGCGATGATGGCCAGCCTGCATATCAGTTCCGTGGTGCGGCCGCTGCAGGAAGAAACGGTCGAGCAGTCGCGTCCGCTGTTGCGGACGCTGTTTATGGCGGTGGCGGTGGTGCTGCTGATTGCCTGCGTCAATCTGGCTGGGCTGATGCTGGTGCGCGCGATTCGCAGGCAGAGAGAAATTGCCGTACGCCTGGCGCTGGGCGCAAGCCGCGGCCGCCCTGCTGCGCCAAGCGATTCTTGAGAGCCTGGTGTTGAGCGTGAGCGGCGGCGTGCTGGGGTTGGCGCTTGCCGGGCTGGCGCTGCGCGCTGGGCAAAAGCCTGCTGCCGGAAAGCTTGCCCCGCATCAGCGAAATCGCGCTGAACTGGAACGTGGTGGGATTTGCGCTGCTGCTGGCGGTGATCACGGGACTGCTTTGCGGATTGGCTCCGGCATTTGCCGCTCTGCGCACCAACGTGAACGGCACCCTGAAAGAAGGCGGCCGCAGCGGCACGGCGGGCGGCGGCCATGCGCGTTTGCGCTCGACGCTGGTGGTGGCGGAGATTGCGATTGCGCTGGTTCTGTTGACGGCTTCGGGCCTGCTGCTGCGCAGCTTTGAAAAGATGCGCTCGGTCGATCTCGGATTCCGGCCCGAGCACGTGACCACCGCAGCCTATTCGCTGCCGCAGAAGCAATACGCGACGCAGCCAACCGTGAACGCCTTCAATGATGAGCTGCTGCGACGCCTGAAGCAGCTGCCCGGCGCTGACGAGCGTGGGCCTCACCAGCTCTCCTGCCCGCTTCGCGGCAACAACAATAACCAGACCTTTGTGGTGGAGGGCTATGCGCCGCCGAAGGGCGCGGACATGAACCTGGCCACGGTGGCGCAGGTGATCGGCGACTATTTCCAGGCGATGGGGATTCCGCTGCTGCGCGGGCGCTACTTTACCGAGGCGGACAAGGCGGGCGCGCAGTTGGTGATGATCGTGAATCGGCAGCTGGCGCAGCACTACTGGCCCAATCAGGATCCGATCGGGAAGCGGCTGCGCATCGGTACACAGGAGATGCAGACCCCGTGGCTGACGGTTGTGGGCGAGGTGGCGGACGTTAAGCTGAGCTTCGCCGGACGAGCCACCGAAGGAAGAGTACTACGAGCCGGTGGACCAGGCGGAAGACGAGATTGGCGCGCTTGCCTCGCCGAGCCGATCTGAATGGCAATGGCGGCTATATTGTGTTGCGCTCAGCGTTGCCGCCGGAGCAGATGGAAAACGCTCTGCGCGCTACCGTGCGCATCGATCGATCCGCAACTGCCGCTGACGCAGGTGCAGACCATGGAGCAGGCTGTCTCTGAGAGTGAAGCGCCGCGCCGCTTCAATACTGTGCTGATCAGCAGCTTCGCCTTTGCGGCGGTGTTGCTGGCGGTGCTGGGCATCTACAGCGTCATCGCCTTCTCGGTTGCTTCGCGCGTGCAGGAGATGGCCATCCGCATGGCGCTCGGTTCGCAGCGCGCCGCAATCATGCGCCTGGTTCTGGTATCCGGCGCGAAACTGGCCGCTGTTGGCTGCGTTCTCGGGTTGGCCGGTGCTGCTGCTGCTTCAACCCTGCTGCGTTCGTTGCTCTTCGGCGTGAGCCCGTTTGATCCGCTCGTGCTGACGTTGGCCGCGGTGGGCGTGCTGCTGCTGGCCCTGGCTGCCTCCATGCTGCCGGCGCTCCGCGCCGCCTCGATCGATCCCATGCAGGCATTGCGCGGGGAATAGCCGTTATTGAATGATTACGGGCTGCCTAAGGCTAAAAGAGTCTGCTGTTTCTCTTCCGGTTCCCACGCAGACTCTAAAAGCCTCTCGCGTGAAGGTAAAAGACGATTCCTGAAGCCAGCAGGCAGTAGATCCCAAACAGGTACCAGCGGCCATTCTCGAGCCAGCTGCTTAGCCATTTGAGGGCGACCAGTCCTGCGAGGAAAGAGAAGACCATCCCCAGCAGACTGAAGACCAGCGAACCCTTGAGGTCAATCGGTGCATCGGCAAGCAAAGCAGCGTGCGCTGCCTTTTGCAGACGCAATGCTTCTAGTCCCACCACTGCCGGAGTCAGTAGCACGGCCATGGCGAAACTGAAACGCTCGGCACGCTCCTTGGTTGCCCCAACCAGTATGCCGGCCGAGATGGTAGAGCCAGAGCGGGAAAATCCTCGAAACGGCAGCGCAAGGCCCTGCACCGCGCCCATCCAGCCGGCCTGGCGAAAGGTCACTGTAGCGTAGGTGTTCCCCAGCGCCGGATCACGAACGGAATCCGAGACGCTGGTGACATGGCGTCTTTCGAGGAAGCCGGCGATGAGGATCAGGACGCCGGCAGCGGCAAGAGCGGGGGCGATGAGTTCGAGGTGGCTGAACAGCTGTTCGATCTCTGCCTGCTGTGCGCCGTGGAACAATGTCTTCTCTATGACTTTCTTGATCGCTTCTCCAAGTAATCCAGTAAGCAGCGTGGCCCAGGTCACGAGAATCGCAAATTGCCTAAACGCGGCAGTGCTCGAGAAATAAGTCGTCTTCCAGGTATTCCAGAAGAAGGCGATGACAGCAAACATGGTACCGGTATGCAGCATGACAAGAAGCAGAGTCATTTGCGGTGAAGACGGATCGAGGCCCATAAGTTTTTCGGCCACGACGACATGTGCAGAACTTGAAACCGGAAGTAGTTCGGCGAGGCCTTGGACGACGGCAAGGATAATTACCTTCACAAGGGACATGACGCCAGTTTAAGGAAGTTGTCTACGTAGGGGAACAAAGTTTAGCCTACTCGTAACGCAGCGCCTCTGTTGGGTTGGTGGAAGCAGTGCGTCGCGCTGCCAGCAGGCAGGCCACTACAGCGGAAACCGCCAACAACACACTTGCTCCGGGAAGAACGAGGGGTCCGGACCCGCGGCTGTTCATCCAGGCTCTTAGCAGGTTGCCGACCAGGATGTTTGCGACACCCCCAACCATGATGCCCACTACCAGACTGAGAAGGGCGGCACGCGCGGCAATCCAAAGAATGTGACTGCGGGACGCTCCTAACGCCAGTCGGACGCCGAATTCCATCGTTCTCTGCGCAACGCTGTATGAGACGACACTGAACAATCCGGTCAAGGCGAGCAGTAACGCCATCGCGGAAAAGACACCGAACAGAACGGAAAATAGCCGCTGCCTGCTCCATTGGGCATCACGGTCAATGGCCTCCTGGAGATCGTAGGCGCCATTGGCGACCTGCTGATCCGAGGAGACCGACGCAACGGCTGCCCGGATGCTACGCAGGAATGACAGGGGCTCGCCGTGGGTGCGAATGTCAAACTGAGCATAGGGCGCCATCAAAGTTGTATAAGGCATATAGATCGCGGGCACGACTGGCATATCAACGCCGTTATTGCGTGCATCGCCGACCACGCCAATGATTTCGCGCCAGCCGTTACTGTCGGAAGACGCAGCGATGAGTGGTCCCCGGGGCTTCAGCTCCGGAATACGAATCTGATGGCCAACCACGTTTCCATCAGGCCAATAGCGTCGCGCGAAACTCTCGTTGACAACAGCCACGGAATCGCCGCGCATATTTTCAGCCTGATCCCAAAATCTGCCGCTAAGAAGCGAAATCCGGAGCGTTGAAAAGTACTGCCGGCCCACGCAATAAATCCGAGCTTGCTGCGGTTGCTCCGACGATTGTCCCAGGGTTTCAAACGCATCGTCGGGGCCAATATCGGGTGGGGTGGCATCCGTGGCCACGGCGACTGAGAGGACGCCAGGAACGGAGGCCATCTTCTGCCGGACCTGCTCGATGAAGGCAGCGCGGTCTGCCCGGGATCGAATGCGGCTCCAATCTCCAGGATTGTTCCAATGCATGACGATGCCGACCTGCATGACGTTCTTTGGGTCGTAGCCGAGAGGCACTTTCATGAGATGGAGGAAGGCCCCGATCGCTGTTCCGGCCGTAGTCATCAGAAGGAGCGTTAAAGCAATCTGTCCTGCGATGAGAGCATTGATTCTCCGATTGTTGCCGTGGACGATCCTGCGCGGGCTCGCTTGCATTGGACGAGCCAGGTCAGGGCGGGATAAGCGCAACGCTGGAGCCAGGCCGAAGAGGATGCCGGATACAAGAGCCAGCCCCACGGAAAACGCGAGGACCGGGAGATTGATTCGGATGACAGACTCGGAAGGGAAGGAACTGGGAGATAGCTCAAATGGTAGTTTGGCGAGCCACCAGGAGGCGGCAACGCCGATTGCAGCTCCGCTGAAAGAGATGACGAGCGATTCGATGAGGAGTTGACGGATGATTCTCCACCGGCTTGCGCCCATGGCGCTGCGCACGGCTAATTCATGCTGACGCGCTGCCCCGCGCGCCAGCAGAAGGATGGAGCAATTAGCGCAGCCGATGATGAGCAGAAGGGAGACCGCCGCGAGAAGCAAGACCAGCGTACGGCTTGTGTTCTGCTCAAACGGGACAATAATCGGTTGCAATTGCAAGTGAAACTGCTTCGGGTAACGCTCAGGAAATTCCTCTGCGAACTGGTGGACAATGGCGCCGAGTTCAGCGTCGGCTGAGGCGCTGCTGACGTCTGCTTTCAATTTGATCCATGGAGTGTAGGGCCACTGAATCGGAGGGTTCGTACTGTCGTGCAGCAGGCTGCGCGGAAGATAAACGTCGCCGACTCCGAGCGTGTCATTGAAGGCGAAGCTGCGAGGCATAACGCCAACAACGGTGTAGTTCGCGTGGTCGAGCTGAAGAGTGCGCCCGATCACCGTGGGATCACCACGAAAATGACGTTGCCAGAAACGAAAATTCAGCACAACGATCGGCTGGCCGCTGCCTTGGGCGTCGGCGGGCTGAATCCCGCGTCCGAGGAGGGTAGGAACACCAAAGAAACTGCCGGCGTTCTCGGTAAGGTAAATGGCGGCGACATCCTCCGGAAGCGAGTTTCCGGTGATTTCCAGGTTGACATTCCGAAAGCCGAGCAGGTTCTCGATCGATTTGGCCTGACGGAGGGTCTGGAACTGCGACTTGGTCAAGGCGAACCATCGTAGCTCCTGTGGGTTCTGTTCATTGATGATGACGGGATTCATGATTCTTGCGGAATCCGCGTAAGGAAAGGGATGGAGGAGGACTGAATAGATCAGGCTGAACATGGCGGTCGTTGCGCCAATGCCCAGCGCGAGCGACAGGATGGCGACTGCTGAGAAGGCCGGTTGTTTCCAGAGGGAGCGCAGGCCAAATCGCAAATCGCTGCCGATTTCGTCGAAAAGACGAAGCCCGATGGCCTCCCGGTATTTCTCGTTTTGCGTTTCTACCTGGCCAAGTTCCATGCGTGCTCGGCGCTGTGCTTCTCCCTCCGGCACTCCGCGCCGGATAAGCTCTTCGACATACGCGTCCATGTGTAACTGGAGTTCTGATTCCACTTGCCGGCGGACCTGGGCGCTCTGGGAGATGGCGTACCACCAGCTCCGAAGCTGCGGCAGAATGCTCATGTTTTCCCCCAGAAACACTTGAGAATGTTTGCGACCAACTATTCGCCCGCCATCCGCTCCCTTTCAAGGCGGTGAAGTTGGCTCCCCTCTCCTGGTTGACATAGGAGAGTACGCCGGCTTCCCCTATCCGGTCAAGGAGAGCTCTCTTGTCTCGAGCAGCTGAATCGCTTGCATCCGGATCTCCTTCCTGCGATGGCGCGATTGATTGTTGCCGCATCCGAACATAGTCAGCTCATTGTCGTGTCGCATTCCCAAGTGCTCATGGAAGCTTTGGAAGCGGCGAAGGTGTGTAAGCGACTGCATTTGGAGAAGTCTTTCGGTGAGACCACACTTGCGGGAACAACCCTCTTCAACACTCCTAAGTGGGATTGGCCTACGCGTTGACGCTTACGCATTTTTGCTCATACTGTGGTCCGGTAGGATGCTTCTCGCATGAGAAAGTATGAACTGTCAAGAGGCTTAGGGGAGGATAGAGTAGCTTAGAGGAGTTGCGTATGACCTACTGTCGATCCACCCTGCTCGCTGGTCTCTTTCTCTGCTTTGCAGTTCTCCCCGGCTCTCGGGCAGACGTCACACGTAGCGCCGTCGAACGCGCAACTCGCCAGCCCGCAGATCGAGCAGAAAGTCGATGCGCTCCTGAAGCAAATGACCCTGGAGGAAAAGATAGGCCAGCTGGTCCAGTACAGCGCTACCGCAAGCGCACCCCGCGTCTACCCTCCGACAATCACAACCGTTGCTCTCAACGTGAACCCTCCCGCCCCTGGGGGAGTCGATAGCTACGCGCTGGCGCAAAAGGGGGAACTCGGCTCTATGCTCAATACGGTCGGGCAGGGCCTTACCAACCATTTCCAACACGCGGCCGTTGACAATACGCGTCTGCATATTCCGCTGCTTTTCGGCGCCGACGTCATCCACGGCTTTCGCACCATCTTTCCTATTCCGCTTGCCACTGCATCCAGTTGGGATCCCGCCCTGATCACGGATCTCGCGCACATGGCCTCCATCGAGGCCCGTACCGCCGGCGTCGACTGGGTTTATTCCCCCATGGTCGACATCGCGCGCGATGCGCGTTGGGGCCGCTGCACCGAGGGCGCGGGGGAAGACCCCTACCTGGGCTCCGCCATCGCCCGCGCCTATATTCGCGGCTACCAGGGCGACAGTCTCTCCGCCCCAGACTCCGTCGCTGCCTCGGTCAAGCATTTCGCCGCCTACGGTGCGGCCGAGGCCGGCCGTGAGTACAACACTACGGATATGAGCGAACTGTTGTTGCGGCAGGTGTACCTGCCGCCCTATCACGCAGCGGTGGAGGCCGGATCGGCCACGGTGATGACCTCGTTTAACTCGCTCAATGGTGTGCCTGCGACCGCCGATCCATTTCTGTTGCAAACCATCCTGCGCGACGAGTGGGGCTTCGACGGCGCCGTGGTCTCTGACTACACCGCTGTCATGGAACTGACGCATCACGGCATCGCACTCGATTCCGCCATGGCCAGCGAAAAGGCGCTTACGGCCGGCGTCGACATTGACATGATGTCGCACTACTACGACGCCGAGCTGCCCGCGTTGGTCAAGTCCGGCCGGGTGCCGATGCCTGTCGTGGATGAAGCCGTGCGCCGCGTCCTGCGAGTCAAATTTGCGCTGGGGCTCTTCGATCACCCCTTCACCGAAGGCCCAGAGGTAACGGGAGCAGTTGCCGAGCATCGCCCACTTGCCCGCCGGGGGGCGGAGGAGTCGTTCGTCCTGCTGCAGAACAATCCCGCGCCGCAAGACGCTCTCCTGCCCCTGGCAAAGACCACGAAGAGGATCGCCCTTATCGGCCCGCTCGCCGATGATGCCAGCGATATGGTCGGCGCCTGGTCCGGCGCCAACAATTTTGGCGATGTGCGTACCTTGCACGCCACCATGGCGGAACGAGCCCAGCAAAATGGCGCGATCCTTACGTATGAGAAGGGAACTGAGATCTCCGGCACTTCGGACTCCGGGTTTGCCGCAGCGGTTGCGGCGGCACAACAATTCCGACGTCGCCATCCTCGCCCTTGGCGAGTCGAGCGACATGAGCGGCGAAGCGGCGTCGCGGGCTCATCTGGACTTGCCCGGGAACCAAGAGCAATTGCTGGAGGCTGTCGTCGCAACCGGCAAGCCGGTCGTCCTGCTCATTTTCTCCGGCCGGCCGCTGGTGCTCGACTGGGCCGCTCAGCATGTGCCCGCCATCATGGAAGTCTGGTTCCCGGGCGTCGAAACTGGCCCTGCGATCGCCGACACTCTATTTGGCGATGTCGCTCCAAGCGGTAAGCTCACCATGAGTTTCCCGCGCGCTGTGGGGCAGGAGCCGCTCTACTACAACCAGCTTCCTACCGGCCGCCCAATCCAGCATCCCGATCCGGAGCCACCCCGGTTACGTTGAGATGAAGTACGTCTCACGCTATCTGGACGTGCCCAATGATGCGCTCTTTCCCTTCGGACATGGTCTTACCTACTCGACGTTCGGCTATTCCGGGGTTTCGCTTTCCACGCAATCTATCAGCTCGGCCTCACTCATGCGCGACCAGAAGAGCCAGCCTGTTGTCGCCACCGCTACTGTCACCAATACAGGCAAGCGGCGCGCTACCGAGATCGTTCAGTGCTATGTCAATATCCGAGGGCGCCAGCACCGAGCAGCCAATACGCAATCTCAAGGGCTTTACTCGCGTCACCCTCGACCCAGGCCAATCCCAGACCGTTCACTTTCCCCTTGGCTTCGGGGAACTTTCGTTCTACAACGTCAAGGCTCGGCAGGTTGTCGAACCGGCCGACTATACGGTTTATATCGGCGGCAGTTCCACCGCCACCGATGCTGCCCCCTTTACGACCACGCCGTAGCTCACGCCGTTCTTGCCAATCAAAAGAGAGCCGAAAGGGCTTTCAGTGCGGCTCGTCCAAGCCGGTTCCCGTGCCTCTTTTTTTCTTGCTCTTTCTCGGCGTGGCCTTTTCTTCTGCAGAAATGTGCGCAGTAAGCGCAGTAAGCGAAGTAAGTCTAGCGGTTCGGCCACACATTCCATCTGCCGTGGCCGAGTATTAGATGGAAGGACCACGCTACGGCCTTGGCATCTGGCCTAGCGGACCGTAACAGCTGATTTGGTAGAGCCTCAGGGGCCCAATTCTTTCTCAGCCCATTGCGGCCCGACTAAAGAGGCTGCGAAAAAAGTCTGAAGAGGGATGGAGATGTGTGTATGCGATAGATCTGCGAGGCGCTTCGCTCAGGATGACGCCTTTCTGGAGGGGGTTGAAAACATCTGGTCGGGTGCAAAAAGCCCGAAAAAATCGCAAAAATCACAGGCTCTCGGGATGACAATCGGGTGGGGGAGGCATCGTAGCCCACTCAAGCCAAAGTACGGCTTGAATGGGCCACCCAAAGCTTTTGTTGCGTTTGTAGTTTCTCCCTCAGCTCGCCACAGGCAAGTCCGCTCCTCGGGATGACAAAGTGTAGGGTGGCTCCTTAGGTTAGGGCTGAAGGGTTAGGGCTGAGGATACGGATGGACAGGACCGCAGGCAAAATCGCGGTTTGGGGGGAAGGAAACAGCAGGCCCCTTCGGCTACGCTTCGGGATGACAAATTTGGGGTGGTGGCTCACCTTGGCAATGATGGGGGTGGATGGACAGAGTCGAGAAAGGGCGTGCGGGCGGGGAGATAGTTGACACTTTAGACCGGGCAGGCTCTTCGGGACTCGATGATGATCCCGCGAGTTCTCACGCAGACTCTAAAGCCCTCGTCGGTTCTGCCGGTTGCGGCACAGTCGTGTCCTGAAACAAAACATGTTCTCAACCGACATCCGTGGCCTGCCCTTTGTCATCGCGACCGGAAGCAAAGCCGGGGCGCAGCGTGATCTTGCCGATGGCCGGGCCGGCCACCGGCAAGGCGAATTCGGCCGGAAGAACTGAATTCAGTTGAGAAAGATCGATCGGTCCGCCCCTTGGGGCGTGCCAGGGGCGGCGGCCCCGGGTTGCGGTTTGGTTTCAGGAATGCAATGTTCCCGTCTTTGGTTTCCGTCGAGGTGGCGGCTAAGTCCTTTGTTTAACGAAGGGGCTCAAATTTTATTTTTTCCCGCCCCCATAGCTATCTAGGAGAGCGGTATTTTGATGACTGCTGGTTTCCGGACAAAGCGATTCCGGCACCGCGCCGATGCCGGTGCAAGGCCAAGCAGGGCCATCGTGGCAAGACGGCCCTAACACGTGTGGATTCTTACTTCCACACTAGTACGGTTCCCGGACGGCGTCGAGAGCGGGAGAAGATTTCTTTGGTAACCCTGTGCGCTCTGTTACTTCAACCTCGCAAGGAAACGATCGCAGAGCCGGCCGGTTTCACGGACCGCTTCTCGATGGCCGTCCGAATCGTGCTCTCCCTGTCAATCCAGCGTCTGTCAATCTAGTGTCCGGAATGGCGGTCAACCGCCTCCGACCTAAACGGTGGCGAGAGGAGACACGGGCGCAGGTGCGACGCAGGTCCCAACGTTACCTCCTGCTTGCCGGTGACACGACCGCAATTGCAAATCGCGACAAGCGGTGAGAATCTTCCGCATCTAACCGCTGTATCCGTGCGATCTCGTGTATGTTCAGGCGACAGCCCCTGGAAGATTCGCAACGGGATGCAGCAGGCGGACTCATTTCAACCTCAGTCTGCGTATTTCGAAGATTAGGGAGAACCACCGTGACGGAGAAGGCCGCACCCTTCGCTCAATGCCGAAAGCCGACGGGACGGATGGGGCGATTCACCTTGTGGAGAATGAATTGGTCGCATTCCCGGTTGACCGATTGGGGCTTGGACAAAATCTTGATAGAGCCGCACAGCACGATTCTCGACGTAGGTTGCGGTGGAGGGAGAACGGTGAGCAAGCTAGCGGCGATCGCCACGCAGGGACATGTCTGCGGCATCGATTATTCGGAGGAAAGCGTCGCCGTATCACAAAAAACCAATGCGCGCTGGATCGATATAGGCCGGGTCGAGATCCGGCAAGGCACGGTGTCTCAGTTGCCCTTCCCAGATAACGTCTTTGATCTCGTCACGGCCGTGGAAACGCACTACTTCTGGCCCGACCTAGCCGCCGACACACGCGAAGTCTTCCGGGTTCTGAGGCCCGGCGGCGCTGCCATCCTGATCGCGGAGGCTTATAAAGGAGCGAAGACGGCGGCCGCAAGACTTGCCGAGAAAGTATTGCCCTTAGCGGGCATGACGCTACTGAGTGTGGATGAGCATCGCGAGCTATTCACGACGGCCGGCTACTCAGATGTTCGCGTTATTGAAGAACCCGGCAAGGGATGGATTTGCAGCATCGGGAGAAAACCCACGGAAAGCCGAGCGACGAGAAGCCCGTTGTAACTAAGCCTCCGCCGCCCGCCTTTAGCTGTATCTCGCGCATGACGATCGTCAAAACGTCAACTTCCTATTTCTCCTGTGCTAGCCCAGCAATAACCGCAGCCATTTTATCGAGTATCTGGTTCCAGCCCTCCATTTGACCGCTATTTCTCGCGCTCTCCATGGGTTCATTTCCAATGAAGGTGAGTTTCGTCTGGCCGTTTCCGAGATCCTCAAAGAGGGTCACGTCGTATGCACCGTCTATGGCCTCATGTTCTATTCCTAATGTCGCAGGGTCAACCTTGTTTCCCTTCGAGTCCGAAAAGTACATCAAGGAAACGATCTTCTCGTGCAGAACAATCTCGTGGTATTCAACCGCATTCCAGAACTCCTGCCCATCCGGCGCCTTCATGCAGCAGAGAAGTTTTCCTCCAACGCGAAAATCCATCTGGCAAACGGGCGCAGTAAAGCCCTTCGGTCCCCACCACTGCATGACGTACTTCGGGTCTGTCCACGCCTTCCAAACCAGCTCGCGTGGGGCATCGAAAACTCTTGTGACAACCATCCGCTCTGTCTCGCTCATCGTGTTATGTGTCATCTCTGACCTCCGTTTTTTTCATTTGCTTTACAACCACATCCAGTTTGTCAAAACTCTCTTCCCAGAATCGGCGATAGCTAATCGCCCAGTCACTGACTGTCTTGATGGCCTCTGGCCTAAGCCTGCACACACTCTCTCGTCCACGCTTCGTCTTGATCACAATCCGCGCCCGCACCAGGTAGGCAATATGTTTCGAAATCATTTGCTGCGAGAGTGCAAACGGTTCCGTCAATCCATGCACAGAGGCAGGCCCATGGGAGAGTCGTTCGATCATCGCCCGCCGGGTCGGATCAGACAAAGCCGCAAACGTTGTATCCAATCTATCCACAACCATATGGTAGTGGATTATCGGTCAATGTCAAATTAATTCTTGCAATTCCTGATTCTGTTCCCTGATCTCTGAGCCCTTGAACATCGACAAGAACCAAGCCGATTGATCGACCACACGGGCCTTCGCGAGCGGCGCTGCATACATACTTCCATCCGCTAGTTATTGCGCGGCTTGTCCCTGCAGGTCGAACGGCATGCTCAGCGAGAGATATTCGCAGTGAAGTCCCATTTTGGGAAGTTTTTAGGCTCCGGAATAAAGATCGGCAATCCGCGAGCGAAAGTTTTATTACGCGCGAACATTTCTGGCCGAGAAATACGGTGATGGTTGTGAAAGTTAGTATGCATTCAACGGAAGATCGTGTTCACTTGGACGGCTCCCACGATGTTGATGCGAATGCTTGAACGACAGATATTTCTTTCGATTCGGGCATAGTGTCCTGTTGTTTGCTGCCCACGCTGAGTTATCTTGGGATATTCTCGTCGGCCTTTCGCCCGTGAGCAAACTCCTGAGAAGGAGTGTTCTGTTGAATCGTTTCGCGATGGCCCGCCTGCTGCCCGTTTTACTAGCCGCGATGTTCTTCTACCCTGCCGCTCATGCGACCAACGTCGTCCTGACCGGCGATGCGCATGTCAGTTTGACCCGCTCGACAACCAACTTTGGCACGCTGGCCAATTTGTATGTAGGGAACGGCAATACTGCGTTGCTTCAGTTTGATCTCAGCACGCTGCCGGCGGGGCTGACCTCCAGTCAGGTTGCGCATGCCACGCTGACGGTGTTCGTCAACCGCGTCAACACCGGCGGTACGGTGAGCCTCTCGCCGGTGACCTCGGCGTGGAGCGAGTCGGCAGTGACTTATGCGACGATACCGACGATCGGTGCGCCGGTCGACGGATTTTCAGCAGCGACCGCAGGACAATACGTCACGCTGGACGTGACTGCGCTGGTGCAGGGCTGGGTGACCGCGCCAGCCACGAACTTTGGCCTCGCTCTGACTTCTACGGCGGCTAATGTGTTGCTGGACTCGAAGGAAAATGACGAGACCGGGCACGCGGCCAGTCTGGACATCACCATTACGTCGATGGGAGCGACTGGAGCGCAGGGACCCGCAGGCGCCCCGGGTATACAAGGAGCGCCGGGACTAAACGGAGCGCCGGGGATTGCGGGGGCCACCGGGCCTGCGGGGCCTGCAGGTGCTGCCGGAGCCAACGGTACTGTGGGGATCGTATCCAACTGGTCCTCAAGCACCACGTATCAGGTGGGACAGGTGGTCTTCTGCGCTGCGTGCTCGAGTAATGGCTCAAGCTATGCTGCGCTTGCCACCAACACAAACCAGGATCCTCCTACGCAAACCGGCTTCTGGCAACTGATTGCACAGGTGGGAGCTACCGGCGCTTCGGGAATCACCGGTCCTCAAGGCCCGATAGGGCCCGCCGGCACGACAGGTGCTGCCGGTGCAACGGGAGCAACTGGCCCTGCCGGGCCAGCCGGGGCTACTGGCACGCTGGGAACTGTCGCCAACTGGTCATCGGGCACTCCCTACACGGTCGGGCAGGTGGTGTTCTGCACCACATGCTCCACGAACGGCTCCAGCTTCATCGCCCTCGCCACCAACACCGATATCGACCCGCCAACGAACCCGGCCGTCTGGCATCTGGTTGCCAGCGCTGGAGCAACCGGAGCAACTGGCGCAACCGGTGCAACTGGCGCAACCGGCAACACCGGCTCGCAAGGCCCAGAAGGACCGACGGGCCCCGCTGGTGCCGCCGCCAGCATCACGGCCGGTTTCGTCTGGTCCGGTATGGCCGGGAACCAAGGAGACCCCGGACCTTTTTTTGTGCCTCCTATCGGCAACAATAGTGCTAATGAGACGAATTTCTCTCAGCTAGCATTCGTCCCGGCAACGGCCGCCTGCACGGTCCGCAGCCTGACGATAAACGCGCTCGTAAGCAATGTGGCCAATCCGATTGTGGCGGACACCATGGTATTCACCGTCATAAAGAATGATGCTGCGTCTTCTATGACGTGCTCGATCGCGACCACGAACGGGACGGCTAACAATACGACGCTGTCCTGTTCGGACTCCACCCATACCTTCACCGTGGTTCAGGGAGACCGGATCACTCTGGAGTTCACCGAAACCTTGAGCAGCGGCGCCAATCAATTTATCAACGCCGGCACGACGCTTGTCTGTGACTAGAGCATTTTCACTTCTACTCTACACAGGCAAGTTAAGCGAAGTGTGGCTTTTCTTGAGGAAAAGCCACGTCGGGAGCAGTTGCTCTGTATGCAGCAGAAGTGAAAATGCTGTAGGCAGGCGGCAAAAGAAAACATCACAGAAAGCAACAGGCATAACGGAGCCGCAGTGATCCATCGATTCTCATCTTCGACCCGCGCGAAGGCCCTCCTGGGGAGTCTCAGCCTGATGGCGTTCGCTTGCGCTTTGGCGCAGGCACCCCAGTCTGAGGTCCCAGCGCCAGCCGTTCCGCCGGTGCCGCTGGTCTCCGGCGCCTGCCCTGCCGTCTCTCGAGGCGGCACCATCGCACTCGACTGGAACCCCGACTTTGACCCCCCCTGGGCGGGGACTGGCATGAGGTCCTTCCGGCTGATCTTCCAGCAACTCGAGGAAGACGGTGTCACGCTCAACCCAGCGTCCCGCCTGGTGTTGGACAGCGGCACTCGTGGCAGGATGACCGACATCGGAAACGGTTACTTCCACCTTGAGGCGCGCCTTCCGCCTATGACGCACCCAGGCACCTATCATCTGGTTGGCGCTTTCAGTTCTCCCCAACTCCTCCCGGATTACCAGGGAGAAGCCCCAACGATGACCGTCTCCCCAGTGAGTGAGTTTTACTGCATCACCGTCGTCCCGCGTTCTCAAACCCCGTCGCCGCCGTCTTCCTAGCCGACAGCCACAACGTTATGTACCCGTGGAGATATCTCCGAGCTTCAAAGAAAGCGCCGCAACAACGATGAAAGCCCCGAAGGGACCGCAGCCAATGAAGCCGAGGGACGAAAGCAGGAAAAACGCCGTGCCCTCGCCGGTGCATACGCCGAAGTCTGCCTCCGTTTTTTCAAGGAGGATGGTAGACAGGGGATATTTAGTTAAAGTAGCCGCGGCGCTGCTCTTCGCCTTCACGGCCTCGATGCACGGCCAAGGAATTCTGACGGTAACTCCCAACCGCACGGCGAACACCACCGCCGGAACCGGCACGGCAGGCTACACCGGCGACACCGGCCCAGCCACCGCCGCCACCCTGGCCGACCCTGCCGCCGCCGCCTACGACAGCAACGGAAATCTTTACCTCGCTGAAGCAAATAATCACGTCATTCGCGAAGTTTCGACAACCGGAATCATCACCATGATCGCCGGAACAGGAATCGAAGGCTATTCAGGAGACGGCGCAGCCGCAACCGCCGCGCAGCTCGACACGCCAACCGGAATCGCAGTGGATGCCAGCGGCAACATCTACATTGCCGACTCGCACAACCATCGTCTTCGTAAAGTGAGCGGCGGCACGATCACGACCATTGCGGGCACCGGCGCTGCGGGCTACTCCGGCGACAATGGCGTGGCGACCGCAGCACAATTATCTTTGCCGAGCGCTGTGGCTGTTGATTTGAGCGGCAACGTCTACATCGCCGACACCAACAACCAGCGTATTCGGAAGATCAACGGCACAACCATCACGACGATCGCCGGCGATGGAGAAGAGTTGTATGCGGGCGACGGTGCAGCGGCAACTGCCGCGGTGCTCGACCTGCCGACCGGCGTTGCGGTGGACGCGAGCGGCAACGTCTATATTGCCGACCGTCATAACCAGCGCGTACGCATGATCACGCCGACGGGAACCATCTCGACGATTGCCGGCAGCGGCACTCCAGGCTTCTCCGGAAGTTTCTCGGGCGATGGTGCGAGCGCGAATGCAGCGACGCTGGCCAGGCCCAGTGGCGTGAGCGTCGACGGAGCGGGGAATCTCTATATCGCCGATACCGGCAATCAACGCATCCGGCAGGTAAGCGGCACCACAATTGCGACCGTGGCAGGCAGTAACCAGCAAGGCTTCGGCGGCGACGGTGGACCAGCGACAGGCGCGATCCTGAACTCGCCCAGAGCAGCGGCACCGGACGCATTCGGCAACCTGACCATTGCAGACAGACTCAACCAGCGGCTGCGCATCGCGGCGCTGCCAACCCTGACCTTCGCCAGCGGAGGCGTGGGCGTCCCGAGCGTACCGCAGAGCGTGACCTTGGCAAACACCGGTTCAGCCTCGATTACCGTTGCTTCGGTCGTGTTCACCGGCTCCTTCACAACTGCGAACGGCGGCTCCTGCAGCGCAATTCCCATCACTCTGGCCCCGAACAGCAGTTGCACGCAGAACATCGTCTCCCTGCCCGCAGCCACTGGCATAGCCAACGGATCGGTCGTCTTCGCCGGCACCGGGGTCGTATCGCAGAGTATCCTGCTGACCGGCGCCGGAGTACAGACGGCGACAACGGTTACGCTGGCCTCGAATATTGCTTCTGCCTTTGCCGGTCAGGCCATCACCTTCACCGCAACCGTCAAGCGAACGGGCCTTGGAACGCCGACTGGCAACGTGTTGTTCTACGATGGCGCAACGCTGATTGGCAGCTCGGTACTCACCGCCGGCTCGGCGTCAATCATTACGGAGTTGTCTGCAGGTACGCACGTCATCACCGCCGTCTATGCGGGCGACGCGACTTCGGCAGGCAGCACCTCCGCTGCGCTCTCGCGGGTCGTTCTCGACTTCACCTTTACGCTCAGCACCACGACGCCCGGCAGCCAGACCGTCGTGCCCGGCCAGCCTGTGACCTTCACTTTCAACCTGCTGCCAAATGGCGGTCCATTTGCCTTACCGATAACACTCTCGGCCACTGGCCTTCCGCCGGGAGCTACAGCAACGTTTACGCCGCAAGTTATTACGATTGGCAATAGCCCAACCAGCTTCACGATGACGATCCAGACTGCAGCGACCGGCGCATCACGCGCTCCCAGCGGCCTCTTCGGCACCGGCTACCCCAATAGGACGCTCGCGCTCGGCCTGCTGCTGCTGCCGTTCTCGCGCCGGATGCGCCAAAAGATCCGCAGCATACAACTGCTGATCCTGAGCACTGCATTGGTTCTTAGTCTCGCAGCCATCGGAGGCCTCGCGGGCTGCGGTAGCGGCAGCGGCAGCGGCTTCTTCGGTCAGGCCCCTCAGAACTACACCATCAGCGTCATCTGCACCGCGACCGGTTCAGGCGGAGCTGCACTTCAACATCTGACGACCGTTCGTCTGACGGTGCAGTAGTTGAAGGATTCAAGTCCACAGTTAAATTTCTTGGCAATAGAAAAATGTGTGACGAAATAACCCCACAATCCGCTGTTGCAGTTCATTAAGGGGTTAATTCGTCTGTTTGCGCATCTCTGATTTGTCGCGCATCTCTGATTGGGGCTTGGACAATTTGCAGCATCGGGAGAAAACCCACGGAAGGTTCCGGCTCCGATAACACTCCGGAAAGAGTCTAATCCGTTATCGGATCGTGGGTGGTTCGTGGCCCACCCTCCCGCAACCCAAAAACGGGTAACTTCCGGGTGGCCGGTGAACCGTTCGGAACAGTTCAATGAGTGAATCGGCGATTTGGCGTCAAGTGAGACACCTTAGCGGCCCACGGTTGGAGTCAGTCGCGCAGACAAGGCTCGTGTGTTCGACGAACAGCTCCGGTTACTGAAACAGGAAGCCATGTGCGGCATTCGGGTAGAGGATGAGCTGCGCGTTAGGCAGATGCTGCTCGAGGTAGAAAGAGTTGTCGGTGTAGAAGATGATGTCGGACTTTTCTTCGTCGATCATCATAGACATCGTAAGGTCTCTCAGACAGGCGCAGCGCTCGCCAGCGACTGTCCCCCCGGCGAGAGACCGCAACGCAATGCTCGTCGATTAACGTGATCGTCATGAACCTCTGCGGGACAAAGCTCAGACGAGCCTTGTCCACAGCGGTTCGATGATCTTACATACGTTGTAGATGAGTGTCCTCAGCGGGCGGGCAGCTCCGGGTGAGCGACGACTGGACAATTAATGAGGAGTTCGGATGGATGTAATCCGCCGACGAAGGCATTCGCTGGAGACGAGCTGTCGCCGGTAGCACTGGTCAGGTAGCCCTCCGCAATCAGCTCCTTCTGCTCGTCCATTGACATAATACGATGTACTTTGCCTTCCTTGATTGCCTTCGGCGTCCATGCACTGACGTGAGCGTCCCAAAGCGGGCTATAGTTATTTGACTCAGAGCTATTGCTGTTATCCGGACCGAGCGGAAATACATTAATGGGATCGATCCCTCCATTTACGAGAGAGGAGGCAAAGCCCTGTTCCTGGCCCGAATTAAGGGTGGTGATTCCGTTGGCATTCGGGGAGAATCCGAGTAGCGCCGAGTCATCCGACGGCTCCGATTTACCGAAGGTAGGAAGTTTGGAGAGACGAGGAGCAAAGACTCCTTTTTCCAGCACCGCAGGAAGGCTGGCCGAGGCGTCAGTAACGAGATGATAAAAGTACTGTCTGCCTCCCTGAGTGCCATCGAGAATAGAGAGAGTTACAGTGCGATTCTTGATGTCGACACTCTTGAGTCGATCGTGAGTGCCTGTTTTGTTGTCGACGATCTGAGCGTTGATCACGATCCCGCTGGGCAACTCAACGATCGAAGACCATTCGGCATCCGCTACAGCGCCGGGGTCGGCGACAGCCGGCGGAAAGGGATCGGGGGAACCCGGCACGACTTTGTAGACGGGAGAGAAGTCAACTCTTCCCTTAAAGGTGATCAGACCATCCTTGATTGTGGCTGTCTGCGCACCGGGAGAGCCCGCAGCTTTGCGCAACTTGGGTGAGTAATTGATGCCAAGCGCACGGGCGAAGGCAAAGTCCGAGGCGTCGGTTAAAATGTAGTACACGGAATCCCCGCTTGAATCGAGGCCGCGAAAGAGCGGCAGCGTAGCGGTGGCTTTGCGATAGGTAAAGTCAACAGCAAGCACGCTCTGAATGAATACGTGGTCAGTGGGTTTGAACTTCGACGGTGCATCTGGGTTATAGGCCGGCCGGTGGCTCTCGCGAGCCTCGAACCTGATCAATGCAGCCGCTTCCGGCGGCGCTTGAGAAAGAGCGGCTATTGGTGTGGAGAGTGTCACAAGTAGTAATAACGATGTCACATTCATATGGATTCTTTCCTAACGTTCGATCACTTCCGATCAAGGAAATGATGGAGATAATTGCTTAGAGGAACATGGATTCTGTTCGTCTTTCCGTCGCTATCCCCTTCTCGGTCCCCTGGAATGTGCAGTATTCCGCAATTGAAATACCGAGAGGCGATTGGAAATCAACGCGGGAGCCAAGGAGGAAGAGCATTCCTAAGTCACTCGGTGCCGAAGCAACGAGTGAAATCGGTTGTCGAGCAGTCGGCCCCAAAATCTTCCCCGGAAGCGCATCTGCCCAGAACGATTTTCAAAGGTTGACGAGTCATAGCGGAGCGCCTTTACGGGAAAATCTTATGACGCCGCCACCTTCTTCGCGAAGAACGCGCTGGGCAGGCCGACGAAGAGAGCGTGGCTTATGACGCCGTTGACCAACGCCGCAGTCGTGATCGAGCTGGGAGCAACCGCGGTGAGCGGCAACACCACCAGGTTCATCACTGCCCACACGGCAGCGCCATAAAGCAGTCCCAGGAGCACCCACTGCGTACGCAACACAGCGACGCGTCGGCTCGCAAGGATATAGATCGTTGCGACTACCAGCGCGATGGCGAAATGCAAGACGAGGCCAAGTCCCGCGCTTGCAAGGCCGCCCGAGAAGGTCCGTGCGCCCAGCAGACTGCTCGCGATGTACTGCAGGACCTGGATCGGGTTCTGGCCTTGCAGGCCGCGGAAGACGACGCCATCGGCTGCATCGAGCGCTCCGACCACCAGCGTGGCATAGAGGATGGCGCGAGAGACGGGCAACGTGCCCGCTAACGGATGCGGCTCACTCCCATGGGTCGGGTTGAGGGCAAAGGCGGTCATTTACCCGCCTCCGCTTTCTGCCCTTTTGCCAGAAAGCCGATGATTTTGCCTGCGACAAGCTCGCTGTGCTCTTCCAGCAGGAAGTGGCCACCGTCGATCAGGTGCAGTTCCGCTTGGGGCAGGTCGCGCAGGAATGCCTGCGCTCCCGGCACGATGAAGAAGGGATCGTTCTGCCCCCACACGATGAGCGTGCGCGGCTGGTGTTTGCGGAAGTATCCGTGCCACGCGTCGTAGAGCGCCACGTTCGAGGTGTAGTTGTGCAAGAGGTCGAGTTGGGTGGCGTCATTGCCGGGTCGGTCCAGCAGCGCCTGGTCAAAGGTGTAGCTGTCCGGGCTCACCGCCGCCGCGTTTCTCGCACCATGCGTGTACTGGAAGATCGTCGTTTGCTTGGTCAGCAGCGTGCGCGGCGCCTTCTCCGTCTCCTCGTTACGAGTCGCCCAGAAAGGCTGCAGCGGCTCGAAGGCGGCGCTGATGCCTTCCACGTAGGCATTGCCGTTCTGCACGACGATGCCTTCGATCGCTTCCGGATGGCGCGAGGCAATGCGGAAACCGACGGGCGCGCCGTAATCCTGCACGTAGATGCTGAACTTCTTCAGGCCAAGTGTTGTGAAGAGCAACTCCTCGATCTGCGCGGTGATGCTGTCGAAGGTGTATTGAAAGTCGGTCGCAGCCGGAGCATCGCTGTAGCCGAATCCGAGGTAGTCCGGCGCGATTACGTGGAAGTGGCTGGCGAGCTGCGGAATCAGTTCCCGGAACATGTGCGACGACGACGGAAAGCCATGAAGTAGAACGATCGTCGGATTCGTGGTCGAGCCGGCCTCGCGGTAGAAAATCTTGTGGCCCTGAATGGCGGCATGCTGGTACGTGGTCATTTGGTTCCCCTTGTTGTAAATCCGATTGTTTGCACGCGAGATCATTTACTGCTCAGAGCAGCGCACTGGCTGCTTCCAACACAAAAGCTATGACGGTCGCAGGTTCCGAAATCTGAGGAGCGTGATCAACATGGTGTGATCGGACTTCTGCGCCCATACGGGCGGCTACAAAACGTTGTGTTTTCCGGCTGAACATACGATCATCTTCAGCAAGTAAATACCATGACGGTTTCGTCCTCCATGCTGGAGTCTGTATCGCTTCGGTCAGACACTTCATGGCTATCGGGCGTTGCGCTGCTGTCCTGATTGCGTTTTGCTCCACCGTGGCTCGGTGGCCGACCGCATTCTTCATTCCTTCCTCCGACATCCATAAGAGACCATGACTGTCGGGCTCCAGATGGGGAGCTTTTTCGTGTGGAGGCTCTCGAAAGAACAAGTCCCCCACTGTTTCTCCCTCGTCTGGGGGCATAGCTGCCACATAGGCCAGGCCTCGGACACGGTCGTCACTTTCGAGGGCGGTTATCACGGCGCCGGAGTAAGAGTGAGAGACAAGGAGGATTGGCCCTGCGCCCGCCCTTTCCAGAGCCACTTTTAGAACAGCCACATCGTCGGACAGCGAAGTCATTGGAATCTGGGCAGCGATAACCTTGATGCCCGCCTTGAGCAGTGGGCCGATCACGGCAGACCAGGACGATGCGTCCGCCCACGCGGCATGCACCAGAACGATCGTTGCGTCTAGGGGAAGGTCCTTCATTGATTTACCTTTCGCGTGCGAGATCACCGCACACGCACGTGTTGAGCTACTTTCCGGCAGCTGCTGCGGGATTTGTGCGGTCAGCAGGAACGTGCATCTTACTGTCAGCAGTCAGACCACATCTTCGCCGTCCATGCGTTAAAATGAAGCATACGGATTTTGAACTGTTAACAAAAGTTAGAAATTATGATGAGATTGGTGAGGAAATCTAAACTATGGTCTTGAGCAACCTCAATCTGGACAGCCTTCGTGCGTTGGTGGTCGCGCAAGACCTGGGCGGTTTCGGCCGTGCTTCGGAGCGCCTCGGACGTACACCCTCGGCTATCAGCCTGCAAATGAAGCGACTTCAGGAAGAGATAGGAGTGCCGCTCTTTCGGAAGCAAGGGCGCAAGACGCTCCTTACTGAACAGGGAGAGATAGCTCTCCGGTATGCCCGGAGGGTGCTGGAGCTGAACGATGAGATGATCGATACTCTGCGCGGATCCTTTCTTTCGGGTATTGTCCGAATCGGTTTCGGACAGGATTTCACAGCTACGGTTCTACCTCTGATACTCGCACGCTTTAGTGCGCTGTACCCCCTTGTGAAGCTAGAGGTCACGGTGGACCTGGGCCAGGTACTAAGTCAACAGATCGACACCGGCGATCTCGATCTTGTACTAACATTAGGCGGTTCACAGAAGAAGACGGCGCAGCTGTTGAGCGAGCTGCCTTTGCATTGGATCGCAAGCCCGAGCTTTAAGGATCGGGCACAGCAGCCGTTGCCGATGGCTCTCTTCAAACCTCCGTGCCTATGTCAAACGCCGGGCCTAGAAGCGCTGGAAAGTTCTGGTCGCCCTTGGCGCGTTGCAATGACTAGCCCCAGCCTGACGGGCTTATGGGCCGCTGTGAGTGCGGGATTAGGACTGACTACCCGAGCTGAACTTGGTCTGCCGACAGACGTGCAAATCATCGACCTGGGCCTGCCCCCACTGGGAAACATACCCATCGTGCTTCATCGTAGACGCAACCTTCGGGCTCCAAACGCGATCCGATTTGCGGAAATCACAGAGGAGTTGGTCGGTACTTATCTACGTTCCCACTTAAGGCCGAGAGCTGACCTAAGGCTCGTAAATTCTTGAGCCGGATTTGTGAGTGGCCGGCTTTCCAGCGGAAGTCACGCCAGCCTAAAGATCAACATTTTTTGATCCTGTAGACGAGACGTGATCCCGGAGGCTATCGACGTGATACCTATGTCGCTCTCGAGCCGATCTTCTCGAAGCTCCGTCTCCGCAATTCCGTGTCCGCGTGGATGACTCACCCTTGTTGCAACAAAATCGATTGCTCTGCTGACGCCAAAGCTCGTGATCAGCTACGCTACACGTCCGTCCACCTTCGTCTCAGGTCACAGTTTATGGAATTAGGATTTATTGAGTGCACGTGAACATAGTCGTGCTGAATCCGTCTGACAGCAGCAGAGATATTCGTGACAAATACTCACTCACCAATTCAATATTTGGAACTTGTCTTCGTGCTTGCTCGGAACTACGTTGTTGAATGGCTGTCCGAACGGGGACGCAAACAATAAGGAGTTCTCATGGAATCCTCAATATCGCAAGCAGACTCGCAACTGACCCACCATCGGACAGCGACCGTCAATGGCCGCAAGGTCTTTTATCGCGAGGCCGGCGACCCCACTTCTCCTACGATTGTCCTGTTGCACGGACTTCCGACCAGCAGCCAGATGTTTCGCGAGCTGATTTCTGCGCTCGCCGACAAATTTCACCTGATCGCTCCCGATTACATTGGCTTTGGGCATTCGGATGCCCCATTGAGAAGTGATTTTAAGTACACCTTCGACAATCTTGCGGCGCATGTGCGCGGTCTCCTCGATCAACTCAGCCTCACGTCCTACATTCTCTATATGCAGGATTACGGCGGTCCTATAGGCTTCCGCCTCTTCACTGAAAAGCCAGAGCAGGTTATAGGGTTCATCATCCAGAACGCCAATGCCTACATGGAAGGCGTCGGAGATGTGGCCAAGAGCGCGCTGCTACCGCTATGGGATAAGCGTACGCCTGAGACTGAAAAACCGGCGCGCGAGTTCGTGAGTCTGGAGAACACGAAGTTCCATTGGCTGGTCGGTGCGAAGGACCCCGCCGCCATCAACCCAGACAACTGGGTCTTGGATCAGGCTTTACTCGACCGACCTGGGGTCCAGGACTATCAGGTCGACCTGCTGGAGAACTACAAATCCAACGTTGCGCTCTATCCCGAGTGGCAAGCCGCTTTCCGCGCGCAAAAGCCCCGGACGTTGCTTACCTGGGGCAAGAAGGACCCGTTCTTCGTACCGCCCGGAGCCGAGGCATACCTGCGTGATCTGCCAGAAGCCAAGCTCGTTTGGCTGGACGCAGGGCATTTT
>CAVTPN010000032.1:0-97037 GCA_963736535.1 uncultured Acidobacteriaceae bacterium | reverse complement strand
CAGAGAAACCATGACGGGTATAGAAACGCTTTGCGCGTACATTGTGATCGAACACGGTCAGATAAATCTCGGGCGCTCCTTCTTCACGTGCTGTGTCAATCGCCCAGTTGATGAGAACCTCTCCTACTCCTCGTCCGTGCCACGGTCTAAGGACGTAGACCTGTTGCAACTCCATCGCCCCAGGTTGCGGTGCCGGGGCGGGCGCTACCAACGGGGAGAGCTTGGCATAGCCGATTGGCTGGTCGCCGATGGCTGCAACTCGCCAGCGAATGGAAGGATCGGCGAAGTCGCGCTCCATCCTGCCGCCCGGGCCCATAGGCTTCGTCTAGAAATTGCATGAATGGAGCCGGATCATACAGGTGCGCAAAAGCGTCGGAGAACGCCTGACGCGCCATCAAGCCGAGGGAAAAGGCAAAGCGCCTGGCCGGGGTAAAGAAGTGAATGGTGTCGTTCATCATTTCCCCAGTCAATCGCAAATCGACAAAGTAAATGGATGTCTACGGATGAGCTGCCGGTACTCACCGCGGTCGCGCTGGGGTTGTCCAGTGCTCCTGAGGTTGACGCGATTTGCCAATAGCATTCTCTACGGCATCCAACCGTGACATTTACGCCGTTCCGTTCTTTCTTGCGACAGTTGCAGTAGTAGCTTGCTGGATACCTGCACGCCGTAACGCAAACATAGATCCACAGAAGGCTTTACGCAGCGAGTAAGTTCCCGGTGGAGACTTATGCGGCAGCAGGATAGTTTAGCTAAGGCCGCATGAAGCGCCTGTTTGGCTTTATGCGGCTGTGCTTAGCGAGTTACCAAGCCCTACCAATGATTTACCTGAGCCCGGCCAGAGACACGAGCCCATCTCCGTCTGTCGCAGGCTGATTTGTCCACAGTATCTTGATCTGCTCGGATAACAGGAATAGGGGAAATCCAACTAGCACTCCGACTGCTGGCGCCAGTGAGAGGAGGAAAAGGAACTTGGCAATAACCCAGAGGATATGCATGGGTGCATCGTAACGGTAACCTGGTTGTAGCCGCCACATCACCAAGGAGAGGTACTCACGTAACTGTGAATGAGTGCTTCGCCGGCTTCTTCTTATGCCCGCAATCCTGAGCTGAGTCTAAGTGGAGGCATCCTAAGGCAGTTGCTTCACCGGAAGGCCCAAATGGCCGCCCATACCGTGCAAGCGAACCCTGGAATCATCGGTAATCTCTCACTGGTTACGTTCGCTCTTCCTCCCATCACAATGGTGTAGGGCTGATTACCCGGAGTGATTACAGTCGATGAATGGACGAAGCCGTTGCGTGCCGCAGATGGATGGGTGGACGAATGACGGCCCGGCTCAAGGTGGCACATGACTCTTACTCCCTCAGACATGCTGGCGATTCAATCCGCTATCGACGCATATGAGACCAGATTTCCGCATCGGCCCTCTCCTTCCGCAGCAGAGGCCCTGGCTTGGCGGTCGGGCAGTGCCTGGAAACGTCTATTGCTTTGGTGGCAGATAGTCGTGGTATCGCGGATAAGACCAACGTTCTTTCCCAAAAGAGCGACGATCCGGTGAAGGATCTCCACGACGCTTCGATGCGTGGCATGCTCGGTGCTCAACAATCCAGCCGGATCTTGGGCATCAGCAAACAGCACTGTATCTTTATGCGCAAAAGTTGAGCGCCTGGCGGCATCTTTACTTCGGGTGGGAGAGACTCAGCGAACATCCTCGTCGAAGACGCCCGTCTCGACGGTGTTGCCGTGCTTCATCTGGATGAAAATGCGATAACGTCCTGGCGTGGGAAAGCCGTAAGGGAACTCAACGGTAGGTGGGATGTGTTCCGCGGTGCCGGCCGGCCGTCATATCCATACCGCCCATCGAGCTGGTTCAGCCATCTCCCCGGAACTGCCATTGGCCAGCATCATGGCTTGCATGGCCGCAGAGCCTTCGGGATGGGTGTGAGCGAAGACCGTTCCGTCGGTCTTGACGAAAGCAGCGTGCCCCGCCATCCCGAGGTAGGGCCGGACATCTCCGGCAGGCTGTCCCGCTGCGTCAAGCAGCCGGAAGCGAAACGCATAAGCCAGTATTTGCGCTCACCTCGGCAGGCCGGTCCCAAACCATGGTGTAACCGTCGGGAAGCTTATAGGTCGTTCCCAGCTCACCTTGAGACAACGCGGGTGGTGTGGCCGAGGCGTCTTCCGGCGCGAGGGGGGCGGGCGGTACGTTCGAGGGAACAGTCAGATCGGCTGTAAGGGTTTCAGGAAAGCCGTTGGCGTGGACAATGTCCGCGTAGAGCCGGTAGCTGCCCGGAGGCATCGAGGGCAAAGTCATGCGCAGATCGCCGGCGGAGACAAGCGCAGGGTGCAGGTGGAAGACCGCATCCATACCGGGTTCTCGAATGGCGTAGAGATGCATAACATGCCCGTGATCGGGCAGCAGGTCGTTGTTCGGCGCGCCCTGAAGGTATGCAGCGCATCGGTATCGTAGGGCCGATCTTGAGGTCGAGGGTGTCGCCGGAGAGCGTCGGGCTAAGGTTAAGCGGCTGGTAAATGTCCGCGGCATAAGCCCTAGCTTCGAGATGCCACCATTTGTAACCGCCGTAGACGATCAGGGCGGTGACGGCCAGGGTAATGACACTGGCAACCGTCGCCCGTCTCCGCTGCTTAGGGTCGGGAGCCGAACCGGGGTCGAGGCGCGACTGACCCACTGCGGCAGCAACGATGCCCGCTATCCCGATGACCAGCACAATGCCGAGCAGGGCGAGAGTAATACCCAGAGGGCGCTGCATGGGGAGAATGGAAAGGGCATCGCGGGGACCGGGACGCTGGTGCTGGCCTTGCCTGCGGCCCCGTCGAGATCGAAGTGGACCTGCCACGAGCCTGAAGCCATCAGCCAAAGGGAGCCGGTGAAGAAAGCCGGATCGGCGGCTGAGGGTTGCATGGCATCTGAACTAGGCGGGTGTTTCGCGGCTTCGCCAGTCAGCGGGGTCGGCGTGACGCGCATGGAGCTAACCGCAGCGCCGGAGCTGCGCACCTCAATTGTGGCGACACCCGGAATGACGCTGGGGGTGCGGATGGTGACAAAGAGTTTGTATGGTCCAGCGTTCACCTCCTCGTACACATCCTTGCTCCCGATGTGGGCGTGAGCTGGGAGGGTAAACGCAAGCGAGAGGAGAAGAGCGAGAAGCGTTTGCCGGCGCGCACGCCTCATCGCTGCACACCACGCATCCAGCGGCCGAACACGAGACCGATCCAGGTCGAAATCGAGGCGTAGACCGCGGCCCTCAATAGCCCGAAGTAGAGGACAGCACCATGATCGGGAAAAAACCACTGCCGCATGCGGTCGTAGCCCCGGCGCGGGAATTGTAGTCGAAATAAATGGTGCCGAAGAAGCGGTTCTTGCTGGCGTTAGAGAGCAGGAAGTTGGCAAAAGGCCATTCGACGGCCGTGAGAACAGCGATGAAAAGGATACCGGAGACAAAGGCAATCTGCCACGGTCTCCAGTTCTTCACCCGCTGCCAGAGCAGATCGAGAGCAAGAGCCGGGACCAGAATGAGGATGGGAAATTTCGCCGGAATCATGTGGGTGACGGGGTTAAAGACGGGGCCGAGCTTGGGCTGAGCGGGGAAGAGCGGAAGAATGAGGATTTCGGCAATGACGAAAAAGGTATACACGGCAGCCGTGGACGTTGCGGCCCAGCGCGACCGGGATGCCTGGGAAAAAGCGGCGAACAACAACGGTAGGCCGATCCCCATGGAGATGTAGGCAATAGCCTGGTGCAGCTTTACGTCCCAGGTGTACTCCTGCAGAAAGAACATCTGGCCAACGATCGCCAGTCCCCCAACGTAAAGAAAAAGCAACTGGAGGCGCCTGAAGGCCCCCTTTCGGCCTGGGCGGCACGGTTCATGGCCGCGAGGATGAGGAACATGACGCCAGTGGAAATGCCGCGGAGACCGAGAATGAGCAAGGCGTGGGGCGGGCTGACGATCTTGACGTCGAGACCGTAGGCGTTATGCCACCAGTTGTCAAAGGGTGCCGAGGTGAGCATCGCGACGCCTCCCCATCCGGCAAGAAAGACGCCGAGCGGGGCGCGCAGCCCAAAAACACTCACCGACGCGGCGGAGAGTTCAGGGTCGCGAAAAAACGTGCACTTTACGATCAGCCAGGCACAGATGACGCCGGCGAGAACACCGCAGGCGTAAATGGCCATGTGTGCGGGGGTCCAGAAAGTATCGCGTCCGATGGACCGGTGCCAGGAGACATCCCAGGCTCCCCCGATGGAAGACGACGTAATGGCCAGCACGCCGACCCATATATACCAGGGGATCGCAGCGCTGCGCGACTGAACCGCGACCCGGCAACGGCGGAGGGGGAGCCAAAAACGGCCGGCTGATTGGTGGCTGTGGACATGCCCCTCCGAGGGAAGTGGTTATGGTCATGATACGACGCCTGCAGCGCGCATGTTCCCCTCACTTTGACACGGGGTTTCCGTATTGGTAGTGTTCCTATCGTGAATTTGCTTTCTTTTCTGATTTGTTTGCCTTGGAGTTGCGGCCTCAGGGCTTCACGCGGCTCCGGGCAATCCACGGCGGCTGAGGAGTGGCCAACCGGCAGTTTCGACCAGCAGCGCGACGCCTGGCAGCGAAGCGAAACCAAATTCACGGTCGATAACGCCAAGAACATCAAGCTGCTCTGGAAGCTGAAGACCGATAACAAGTCCATGGGGATGCAATCGTTTCGCGAGCCCCTAATTGTTGCCGGCGTCCAAACGGCCGCCGGCGTCAAGACGCTGGCAATTGTGGCCGGCAGCTCGGATGATGTCTACGCAGTCGATGTCCAGGGCGGCTCGCTGGTTTGGCAGAAGCACTTGAAGTGGTCTTCAGACAAGCCACAGGAGCCCGGGGAGGGCGAAGGCTTTATTTGCAACAATGCCTTGACCGCGACCCCGGTGGTCACTCCGGCAGGGGCAGCGCAGCGATTTGTCTACGCGCTCGCCAGCGACGGTTACCTGCACACCTTGGATGTGGCGACCGGCGAAGAAAAAGACCCGCCGATACAAATGATACCGGGAGTCTATGGGAAAGCCTACGGCCTGAACCTGGTGAACAACGTCGTCTACACCGCGAGCGGGCAAGGCTGCCATGGTGTTCCCAATGCGTTGTACGCTGTGGATCTGACGAACAGAAGGCCTTCTCTCGTCTCCTCCACAGGGAGGAATCTTCGGCACTGCCGGTCCCGCGGTCGGCAACGATGGCACCATCTATTTTGAAACCGGAGATGGGGCCTACGATCCCGCAGCCGGAAAGTTGTCGACCACCGTGCAGGCCTACACGTCCTCCAACGATACCTTGACGCTCAAGGACTACTACACCCCGACCAACCACGCGTGGCTGACCAAGAGAGACCTGGATATGAACGCCACCCCGGTCGTCTTTCCCTATAAGGGAAGGGACCTCCTGGTTGGCTCAGGCAAGGAAGGCCGCTATTTTCTGATGGACAGCAAGTCCCTTGGCGGAGCGGACCACCAGACCCCCCTCTATCGCAGCCCTCTGGTATCCAACAAGAACGTGAACTTCCAGACCGAAGGCACGTGGGGTAGTTTTGCCAGTTGGGAAAGCAAAGATGGCACCCGATGGGTGCTGGCGCCCATTGGTGGGCCGTTAGCCGTGGATTTTCCCGTCACCTACGGGCCGACGCCCAATGGCGGGGTGATCGCGTTCAAGTTGACTGACGCGGGGGAAAGATGGAGCTGACCCCCGCGTGGCTGTCACGCGACATGATGTCCGCTGAGCCTCCGGTGGTTGCCAATGGAGTCGTCTTTGTGCTCGCCGCCGGCGAATTTACCGGCCAGGCCAATGATGTCGAGGGCGGACTGTATCAGCTGGCAAGACGAGGTTAAACATTCGATTCCGGCCAAGCTTTACGCGCTCGATGCAACCACCGGCAAGGAGCTCTATTCCAGCGGAGAGCAGATTAGTTCGTTTCTGCACCAGGCCGGCGTCGCCGTTGCCGGACGGGCGCGTGATCTTTGGCAGCTTCGATGGGACAATCTACTGCTTTGGCCTGGAGTAAAACGAACTCGAACTTGAGAACTTCGGAGAGCAATGATCTGGGAAAGTTCAGTCGATGCGAAGATTTCTTGCCCTGCCCGTGGCGCTTGGTTTTTCTGGCGCATTGCTCGCTTCGCCGGCTAGCGCGAGCGCAAGGCGCCCCACGTGGATTTTGGCCCGTGGCCGATGGCGACGCGGCTCACAACGCTGGCAGAAGGCCGAAACGGACATCACCACCAAGACTGTCGCTGAAAATTTCAAGTTTCTTTGGAAGCTCAAGCTCGGAAACGGCGCCCGCGAAACTTCATCTTTCAGCGAGCCGCTGCTCTTTCCTGGCCTGATCACCGGCCGCGGTTTCAAAGACTTGGCGTTCCTGGCCGATACGACACCTTATATGCCATCGATTCCGAGCTGGGAGACTGGTCTGGCAAAAGGATTTCCCGTCCACAGGCGCAAACAAGCCTTGCGGGAATATTCAGGTGATTACGGAACCGCCGCAGGTCATTCACTTCGGTGCGCGCCGGCCCGCCACTCCAAAGCCCGGCTGTACGGCCTCCTTCTGACGAACCAGTCGCTCCTTCCGCGCGTCGCGTGGGCGGTCCGGCCGGAGGCGGATATTTTGGCTTGAAGGGCGTCTACGTTCTCACCAGCGATGGTTACCTGCACGAGCAGATCATGGCCACTGGCCTGGATTACGCTCCGCCGGTCAAGTTTCTGCCGGCGCCGAAGGAAGTTCCTTTGCCCTGAACATGAGCGACAAGGTGGTGTACACGGTCGCGGGATCCAATTGTGAGAATGCTCCGAACGCGGTCTGGTCCATCGATCTCAATACTCCCGATTACGGCGTGAGCAGCTATCAGGCGCAAAAGTTAACCCTGGCCGGCCTAACCGGGCCGGCAATCGGATCAGACGGCACGGCATATATCGTCACCGGCGACGGTGGCCGCCGGCATGCCAACAGCGTCGTGGCGCTCACAGCAAAAAGCCTGAAGGTGAAGGATTGGTATACTCCTCCGCGCTGGCGGAAGGCTTTCAATGCCGGCCCGGTGGTGTTTCCCTACAAGGACAAGGAACTGGTCGCTGCTCCGGGCAAGGACGGTAGTCTTGTTTTGCTGGACACCAAATCTTTAGGCGGCCCCGATCACCAGACGCCCCTGGCCCAGACCGATAAATTGTCCAAAGACGCCAAGCGCGGCGCGTGGGAGAGCCTGGCCACCTGGCAGGATAAAGCCGGCGCCTCTGGGTGTTGGCTTCGATCTCCGGGCCGGTGGAACCCGGGGTGAAGTTTGCCGGCGCCAACGGCCCCGCACCGCATGGCAGCATCGTTGCGTTCAAGGTGGAAGAGAAAGACGGGCACACGGTGCTGACCCCGAGTTGGATCTCTCGCGATCTGATCAATCCGGCGCCGCCGGCGATCGCCAACGGGGTCGTCTTAGCTCTCGAGGGAGGAAATGAATCCACGCATGCCACGCTGTACGCTCTCGATGCCGCGACCGGCAAGCAACTGTACTCGAGCGGGGACGCAATCGAGAGCTATACTCGTCTGGCCGGCATGTCGGTCGGTGACGGCCATGTGTTCTTTACCACCCACGACAACACGCTCTACTCCTTCGGAATTCCGTTGGAGCATTAAGGCCACATTTCCATTCTGGAAAGGTTACAGCAGGCAATGCTGAGTAGATCCCAGGTTAAAGAAGTCATCGACGCAGGTGGAGGCATTTTACGGTTGGAGCCCTGCTGGGTACCGCGATCGTTCCTGATGCCCGGACGAAGGTTGAAGCTCCACCCTGACGATCTTTACGCTTTTGGCGGCCACCGGGGCGGGATCGACGAGCGCTGGTTTTCCTCGACCACCAAGGCGGCAAACGGCCCACTCACTCTGCCCGATGAGGGGCTGAGTTATGTCCGGCCCAACAGCGGCGGGAAATTCCTGCTGAAAGACGCGGTCGAAACTGCGGGAGACCTGTTGCTTGGCGCCGAGGTAATGGAGCGCGAAGGGGGGTGGAACCTGCTGTGCAAGTTTTTTGACAACCTGGGCCCCATTCCGCACCACATGCACCAGAGCGATGCTTTCGCCAAGCTGGTAGGACAAAAGGGCAAGCCGGAAGCCTATTACTTTCCTCCCCAATACAACCAGGTGCTGAACAATTTCCCCCATACGTACATGGGCCTGGAGCCCGGCACCACCAAAGAAGACATCCGGGCGTGCCTGGAAAAATGGAACAAGGGCGACAACGGAATTCTCTTTCATTCGCGCGCCTATCGCCTGGAGCCGGGCGCAGGCTGGCAGATCGACCCAGGGATTCTTCATGCGCCGGGATCGCTTGTCACCTACGAGCCGCAGGTGAACAGCGATGTGTTTGCCATGTTCCAGTCGGAAGTGGAAGGACGCATCGTCGGTTGGGATCTGCTCACCAAGGACGTCCCTGCTGAACACAAAAACGACCTCGATTTCCTGATCAGCATGCTCGATTGGGAGGGCAACGTGAATCCCAACTTCGCGAGAGCAACAAAACCTTTCCTCGCCCGGTGAACCCAGTCGAGGAAATGGCGGCCGAGGGCTACACGGAGAAATGGATTACCTACGGTACGCCCTACTACTCGGCGAAGGAGCTTACGGTGCTGCCCAAGCGGGCCGTGACCATCAAGACAGCGCGGCGTATGGGGTGATCGTGGTCCAGGGCTATGGGACATGGGCAAGCAGGCGGTGTCGACTCCCTCCATGATTCGCTTTGGGAGATGACGGAGGATGAAGTATTCGTCACTGCGGACGTTGCTAAAGAAGGCGTGCGCATCGAAAATCCCAGCGCAACCGATCCGCTCGTCCTGCTTAAGCATTTCGGGCCGGGTAATCCGGACGCACAGCCGCTGTTCAATGCGACGAAATAGGCAAGAAATAATCGAGGAATCGTGAGCGCACAGCACAAGCATCCGGCAATCCATAACGCCATGTGGCCTGGGCTCGTAGGCAAGGGACCAGACTCCGAGCCGTTTCATTGAACTCGAAACCATGCTGGATCTGACCGCGCATGCCGAAGTGGACGGCATGCGCTTCGATGGCGTCGATCTTGTTCTTTCGTTGCCCCACACCAGCATCGACTCGACCGATGATGAGCTGAAACAGTCTAGCCGACAGCATTGCCAGGCGCAGGCTGGTTGTCGGCTCGCTGGTTGCCCCCGTTTGGCCTCCTACCGGCGGCGGCTCCGCCATGGGTTCGGAGCAGGACCGGCAAAGTTTTCTAACCCAGGTGAGAAAGGCGTGTGCGATCGGCAAAAAGCTGCGCGACTCTGGGCATTCGTCGCTATGGGGTCGTGCGCATTGATTCCGCGGCATCACCGGCCGATTGGGCCAAGGATCCCGCTGGCAACACCAAGCGCATCGCGCAGACCTTTCGCGAAGCCGGCATCATCGCGGAAAATTACGGCGAGCGTCTCGCCGCCGAGGGAGAGATCTGCTGGGGAGGCATGCACAGCTGGAAGCGCATGGTCGAACTGCTGGAGATGGTGAACCGGCCGAAGACCATCGGCTTTCAGGCGGACATGGCGCATTCTATGCTGTACACCCTGGGCTACAACGCGCCCGAAGACCGGCTGCTGCCGGAGGATTTCGATTGGTCGCAGCAGGATGTGCTGATGGACGCGCTGCGCAAAGTGACCCATGCTCTGCGTCCCTGGACGATCGATTTTCACGTCGCCCAGAACGACGGCACGGTGAACGGCTCAGGTTCGCACGATAAAACCGGACGCCACTGCGTGCCGGCGATCCAAACGGCAAGATGGATATCGTCAAAGTCGCCGGTCTCTGGATGCGCGACGAAAACGGCGTGCCGACGCGAGCCTTTGAACATATCTGCTGGGACGGTTGCATGTTCCCCAACGCCACCATGCTGGCGCCGAAGACCTGGAACGATATTCTGGGGACGATGATCGCAGTGCGCAACGCCCACGGTTGGGATTAAAAGTTATGGCACGGAAGAATCTGAACGTTGGCCTTGTCGGATACGGCTTTATGGGGCGCACGCACTCCAATGCGTTCCTGCAGGCGCCTCGCTTTTTCGATGTACCCTACCAGCCGGTGCTCAAGGCCGTTTGTGCGCGCAGCGCGGACGCGTAAAGGATTCGCTGAAAACTGGGGCTACCAATCCATCGAAACAGACTGGCGCGCCCTGGTGCAGCGAAAAGATATCGACCTGATCGATATCGCCAGCCCTAACGATACCCACGCGGAGATTGCCATTGCTGCCGCCAAGGCCGGCAAAATGGTGCTGTGCGAGAAGCCGCTGGGACGCACCGGCGCCGAAGCGAAAACCATGGTGGACGCAGTTGAGTCCGCCAGCGTTCCCAACATGGTTTGGTACAACTATCGCCGCGTGCCGGCGGTCGTGCTGCTGAAGCAGTTGCTCGACGAAGGACGCTTCGGCCGCATCTTCCACTACCGCTCGCAATTCCTGCAGGATTGGACCATCTCCAGGACTTGCCGCAAGGCGGTGAGGGGTTGTGGCGTTTGGATGTGTCTGTCGCGGGCAGCGGCGTCACCGGCGATCTGCTCGCGCATAACATCGATATGGCCTTGTGGCTGAACGGACCCATCGTGGAAGTAACAGCCATGACGGAGACATTCATCAAAGAACGCAAACACAATCTCACCGGCAAAGTTGAGCCGGTGGGGATCGACGATGCCTGCGCGTTCCTATGCCGCTTTGCCAACGGATCCATGGCTATCTTTGAGGCCACGCGCTATGCGCGCGGCCACAAGGCGCTGTTCACCCTGGAAGTGAATGGCGAGAAGGCTTCGGCCGGTTGGGATCTGCATGACCTGCACCGGCTGCAGTATTTCGATCATCGCGATGAAAGCCGGCTGCGCGGATGGAAGAGCGTGCACATTACCGATGGTGACCATCCCTATATGAAAAATTGGTGGGTGCCGGGACTGCAAATCGGCTACGAGCACACCTTCATTCATCAGGTCGCCGACTTTCTTCAGGCAGCCGGCAACGGCAAAAGGCCGCGCCCACCTTCGCGGATGGCATTGCCACCGATTATGTAACTGACGCAGTGTTGAAATCCGCAAAGACCAGGCAATGGGAGAAGGTCGTTGCGAGTGTGAGGAAGAACAATGGTAACCGGATCTGTGAGACCGTCCGTGATCGCTTTGATCTATTTGTTCCTGATTTATCCATTTGCCGGATCCCAGGTCGCCCAGCAGGCGCCCCCTCGTCATGCCGGCGGCGGATTCACCCAACCTGATCCCATCGACTTCAACGATCACGAAGGATGGACGCAGATATTCGATGGCAAGACCTTGAACGGCTGGGATGGCTCCTCGGAAGTATGGCACGTGGAAGATGGCGCCCTGGTCGGCGAATCGAGCCCTGAGCATCCTTCGGGCACGACCAACATTATCTGGCGAGGTGGCGAGCCAGCCAACTTCGAATTAAAGTGGAGATGAAGCTCGAGGGCGCCGGCGCCAACGGCGGCATCCAATATCGCAGCCTGAATGTTCCGCCCACGCCGGCACAACTGAAGAAACCCGCTGGCGCAGAAGTATGCCAAGTGGAACATGAGGGGCTATCAGGCCGATTTCGATTACGGCAATAAGTACACTGGCCAGCTTTACGAGCAAAGCAGCCCGCGCGGGATTGTCGCCTGGCGCGGCCAGATGGTCGAAACCGATCAGGGCAAGAAGCCGCGTCTGCTGGCTACTCTGGGAAGTTCCGACGAGCTCAAGTCTTTCATCAAGATTGGCGATTGGAATCAGTACGAAGTGATCGCCGACGGAAACACGCTCATTCATATCCTCAACGGACACGTGATGGCCGTCCTGGTCGACAACGATCCACCTTCAGCCAGTCGAAAGGGCTGATTGGGTTTGAGATTGAAGGCGCTGGGGTCGTGAAAATCTCGCATCGCAACGTCTGGCTGAAAGCATTGCCTTAGTCGCTGCGGAAAAATTCGCTGCATGAAGGGCACGGCTTTAGCCGTCCGCACCCAGTATGCGATGGGAGAGGGCTTTAGCCCCTGAGGTACGGTTTTCCCATGATTCACGGCGAATTTTTTTGTGACCAGTACCTCAGCGCCTCAACAGATGGGCGATTTTGCCCAGCATATCCCGAAGACGACCTCAGGGGCTAAAGCCCTATAGCTGCAGCCAAGTACGGCACGGCTAAAGCCATGCCCTTCGTGCAGTGAGTTTTTCAGCAGCCAGTTAGAGGTGTCTCACCATGGGTGTCTCCAGTGCCTGCGACGATCTTTAGAGGCCGCCAAGTGGCGGCGATCGAAAATGATCATCTGCGCGTCACCGTTTCGCGAGAGGGCGGCCACATTGCCGAAATTTTCGACAAGGCAAGCGGCGTCAGTCCTCTCTGGATCCCTCCGTGGCCTTCGATCGAACCATCCAGCTGTGACCTTAGTAAGCATCCGGAGTATGGAGCAGATTCAGAGGCCAAGCTCCTGGCCGGCATCATGGGCCACAACCTATGCCTCGATTTTTTCGGCGGACCGTCCGCCGAAGAAGCTGCCGCCGGATTGACGGTGCATGGTGAGGCCTCCGTGGCCCCCTATGAGATGACTGAAAGCAACAGAATCCTCGTATGCAACGCGCACTTCCCGCTGGCCCAACTTAGTTTCCAGCGATCCATCGAACTCCACGATCGATGGTTGAAAATCCGGGAATCCGTGGAGAACCTTGCGCGTGGGATCGGCCGATCGGATGGACGCAGCATGTCACCCTGGGCTCGCCATTTATCGAAACGGACACGCAGCTGCGCGCTTCCGTTACCCGGTCCAAGGTCTCCGAGGCTGATTTCGGAACTGATATGCATCTGAAACGGCGGCGGACTTCGATTGGCCCATGGCTCCTCTTTCCGCGGGAGGAGTCGCTGACCTCCGCACCATGAACGCCGCTCCCGCTTCGAGCGAATACACTGCCCATCTTGGGGACAGACAGCGCCAGCACGTATCTTTGTTGCCTTTTCACCCACATTTCGCCTGGCGTTGGGATACATCTGGAAACGCGCGGACTTTCCCTGGTTAGGGATGTGGCGGGAAAACTGCGGCCGCACGACCCACCTGGGGAGGCCGCACCATCACCCTGGGCATGGAATTCGGCGTCTCTCCCATGCCCGAATCACGCCGGGCCATGGTAGATCGTGGCGGGTTGTTCGATGTCCCGGCTTACCGCTGGATTCCCGCCAAAGGACGGCTCGATGCGGAGTACTGGGTCGTAACGCAAACTGCGGACCAGATCCCGGAATCCATCGTGTGGCCGGAGTAAACCGTTTGATCATCTTGCCGGCGAAGTCCTTTGTTTCGTCAAGATGCTCAAGATGCTCAAACTTAATTAATTTGAGCATCTTGGGATTTGGCTGACTTAGATTGGCCCTCTTTTAATTTCGGTGACAACTTATAGATGCGTTTTCTTGGGGTTTCGTTCGTTTTTGCCAAGATTTTTTTGCGGTCCTGAGACGGGCAGCGGCGCGACGAATCTGCTATCCCACTCAAGCCAAAAAACGGCTTGACCCCCGATTTCCTGCCACGCTGTGCTAGTGTCCTGTCCCTAAAATAATTGCCATAACTATGGGATATTGGGCATCAAATAGAGTGGGAGGAAGCCCGATGCGAACAGGTCGTCCACTCACTCCGTTGTCTGTCACGGTCGAGGATCGGGCCCAGTTGATTGGCTGGAGCAAACGACCCAAGACAGCGCAGGCGTTGGCCATGCGATCTCGGATCATTTTGCTGGCTGGGGATGGACTCAGCAACACGGTCATTGCCAGCCGACTGCACACTATGCAGCGCACCGTGAGCAAGTGGCGACGGCGTTATCTGGAGTCCGGTCTGGATGGACTTTTAGACGAGCCACGCCCAGGTACCTCACGCAAGCTCAGCGACCGCGATATGGAGAGTGTTCTGGCCCCCACCCTGGAGTCAACCCCAGCCGACGCCACGCATTGGTCGACACGTTCCATGGCCAAGCGAACCGGTCTCAGCCGTAACACCATTCATCGCATCTGGCGGGCCTTTTCACTGGCACCGCATCGCTCAGAGACATTCAAGTTATCCAAAGACCCGCTGTTCATCGATAAGGTGCGCGATATCGTCGGTCTGTATTTGGCTCCTCCGGAGCGCGCTCTGGTGCTCTGCGTGGATGAGAAGAGTCAGATACAAGCCTTGGATAGGGCCGCGCCGCTGCTCCCCATGCGCCCCGGGCAAATCCAACGCCGCACCCACGATTATGCCCGCCATGGCACCACCAGCCTGTTTGCCGCCTTAAACACCAAGACAGGGGCTCTGATTGGCCAGACCCAGCGTCGGCACCGCGCAGTAGAGTTTCGCAGCTTCCTCGATACGATTGAGAAAAACGTGCCGCCGCAGTTGGACATCCACCTGATCCTGGACAACTATGGCACCCACAAGACGCAACTGATCCGTGACTGGCTGGTGAAGAGGCCGCGCTTTCATCTGCACTTCACCCCTACCTCTGCCAGTTGGCTCAACCTGGTCGAACGCTGGTTCGCTTTGCTGACAGAAAAACAACTCCGACGCGGTGTACACCGCTCCACAAAAGAACTGGAAACAGCTATTCATGGGTTCATCCAACACCACAACACTGATCCGAAACCCTTCATCTGGCACAAAACTGCCGACCAAATCCTCGAATCTGTCGCTCGCTTTTGTACTCGAACTTTAGGGACAGGACACTAGAGAGGTCCGCGTGTGCGCCTTTCATTAAGGAAAGGCGCATGGGGTGTATCAACGCCACGAGCCTCCGCAGGAAATCGGGGCAAATGAGGCACCCAAAGCTTTTGTTGCCGGTGTAATTGCTCCCTTGACTTGCCACAGGTAAGTCCGCTGCTCGGGATGACAAATTTGAGGTGCGGTGGCTCACCTTGGCACGGGTGGAGGTGGATGGACAGAGCCGAAAAAGCTAATTTGGACAAGTCTGCGGTCTCTGTCCCGCACCCCCTGGCGCTAGAGCATTTTTGCTAATGGTGTAGACCAGGAAACTGAACCCGACGCGGCCATTCCGCCAAACAGAATGGCCGCACATAACTGATCCCACCGGACCACAGTATTAGCAAAAATGCGTTAACGTTCACTGCGCCGCGACTCCAACAGACGATCAATCAGGGGACTCAGCCGTTCGAATCGTTCCATCAAGGCAAGGGTATCGTTTTCAAAACTACTCAGGCCAACCGGAATCCATCCCTGCATCAGAGTCTGTGGCCCGTAGTCCACACTCACGTTCGGCCACGCGGCGCGCAGAGATGCAAAGCTTCTTCTGAAATCATCCGCGAAGTCCCGACTGGTGATCGAGTAACCAGTTAGTTGCCTTAACTTCAAGGCATGAATGTTGTAATGCGCGCGACGCCTGCTCGCCGCTTTCTCATCCATCCATATCGAGAAAAAGATTCCAGTTTCATTTCGGACCTGGTCCATGCGATCGTTGGTCCAGGTGGCCTTTTGGAGCTTCAACACGGAAGCGTCTTTATAGAAACCCTCCTTGCACAGGAGTCCATCGCGAGCTGACGGGCGTTTGTCAAAGCGGGATTTAATCTTCGGGAATAATGCACGAAGCTGTTGCACGGCATCGGCCTGCATCAGCATGACCTCCTGTTTAGGTTGGCTTGCGAACAATCTATCATTGGAGGAGTTGCTCCATTCGCTTTGGCAAGGATTCAAGGATTCCCATGTTCAGGCATCTCGGCTAGACTCATTCGAAGACATAAGGTTTCAGAATTTGGTTCGAATTTGAACGCGGCTGTTCGCTTAGCTTGTGGCCATCCCGATCAACGCACCGATTCGTGCTACGCCCGGGCGCGTCGGCGCCGTTGCTATCGTTGCTCCTCACTGCTTGGGCCCGAATTGCACCGTACGGAAAATTGAATACATGGTCGCCGTGGCGAGAGTATGACTGCTCACACTAAGATCGATCGCTTCAAACCAGCTCCGCTGGAGCGCTGGTCGAAATTCGGGACCCTAGATCCATCAGACGGGAGTGCCTATCTTGGACAGACTTGGGGCCGCTGTACAGGCATTGGCATGGTCTCTCATCGTGGTTTTCCTTGCGCCATCTTCTCCCGCTCAACAGAAGAAGGCCGATCTGTCCCCGATCACGGTCGTGCGGAAGCCGGGGCAGGAAGCCGGCGAAGCCCAGATGACAGTCAACGGCAAGGTGCGCAAAATCAGCCCGCATGCGGTGGAGGCCTTTACTGCGCGCGGGGGCGCAGCCGCGCTGGTCATAGTACTGCAGCCAGCAAAGGGAGAGCTACCCAAGCAGTATGTGCTGCATTACTACGATTTGGATAGTGGACGAAGGCGGGTGCTGGGCCCGTTGCCAATGAGCGCAGCACAGTTGAAGGAAACAGAGGCGAAGGGAGGAGCATGGGCCTTCGCCCTGAGCGGAACGGATTTAACGACAACGAAACCAGTGATTGTCGTCGGGGATGATCAGGCGATTCCGGGGAGGCTGCCGGATGCGAGCTCACCGGTTTTCCATGAGGGATTGCTGAGCTATACAGCGAGCGGCGAGACCCGCGAGGCGAAGCTCGACGGCTTGCTGGGCATTTCGAGACAAGACATCTATGCTCCTCCGCAAGGGCCGCAAGCGGCGCCGAAGTTTCTGCAGGTGTTCCCAGACGGAACGGCCATGGCGATGACCGCGAATGGCGTGGTCCATGAGGCCACGTGGCAGACGGATGGGCAGGTGGTGCAATTGCGGCCTGAGGAGAAGGAGACCGCGCTTTACTCGGTGCCCTGGGCGGTACTTGAGACGGTGAAGGGTGTTCCTGCAGGCAAGCTGTTTGTCGTGCGGTTGCTGGAAGACCTTTCCTCGCGGACCACGCACGAGGGGGATACCGTCAAGGCCGTATCGATTTCGCCGGTGGTGGTCAACGGGGAAATTCTGATTCCAGCAGCGTCGAATTTTGAAGGCAAGGTGGTGCAGGCGAACAGTACCGGATGGGGGTTCAAGCACGAGACGGCGTCTCTGACCATCGACTGGAACAAGGTCACGCTTGCCGATGGGCGTGCACTGGCCATTAACATGCGCGTCTTCGAGGTGGAGAACGCACAGGAGAGTGTGACCGACAAAGGAAAGATCCAGGGGATACGATCGACGGGTACCCCGGGGCACTCCGCTCAAAATGCGGTTCTGTCGCTTGCCGGCATCGATCCGATTGCGTATATTTTTGCCTCCGCGGCGGGGAGTGCGGTGCTGGGATTTGCCGAGCCGGAGATCCTATACCACGCGGGGACAGAACTGATCCTGGAGAACGTAACTCCGCTGTTGACATCGCAAGCCTATCCGCCATCAGTGCAGCCGGAGGCACGCACCGTAGAAGCAGAGGTTGAGCTGCAAACGTTCGTGAAGACACTTCCCTACCGTACGCGGACGCAGGGTAGCGACAAAGTTTCGGATATAACGAATTTGGTCTTCATAGGATCCGCAGCGGGGTTAGAGCGAGCGTTCAAGGCGGCAGGATGGCTTCCCACGGAAGACCTGACCGCTGGGTCCACCTTTCGCACGATCAAAACACTCAGCGGAAACCAGACCTACACGCAAGCGCCGATGTCGATTCTGCTGCTGGATGAGAATGAGCCGCTCTTCTCCTTAAGCAAGACGACGAATACGTTCTCGTCGCGGCACCACATTCGGGTGTTTTCAACCTCGGAGGCCCGAGAGGGGCATACGGTGTTAACGGCCTCGTCGACGCAGGATATTGGAATTGCGTTTTCCAGGAAGCAGAAGACGTTCATCCACGTGATTGATGAACACATCGACAACGAACGCTCAAAGATAGTGAATGACTTGGTTTTTACGGGTTGCGTGGAGAGCCTGGACATGGTGCCACGGCCGTGGGTACCGCGCGATGAGTACAACTCCACCGGCGACCGGCTGCTGACCGATGGCAGCGCGGCAGTGTTGCGTATCAATGACTGCAAAGATCCACGAACGACGCCGGGCACAGCAGCCCCGCCCCCTCCGAGAGGCCAGAGAATTGTGCGCGATACGGCGTTGACGATTCGCAGCGACCTGTACCGCGGCAACCTGATCTACCAGGGCATCGCCGGCGGAATCATGGCACACAGGTATTTTCGCTCCGCAGGCGAATTGCCGGCTGACACGGGCGCCTGGCGCATGACGGATGCTTCCGGTGCTCAGTACAAAGGTTATGGCAGCAACCCGGGAATGAATAACGAATCGTACGGCAGCACTTCCGGGTTGCGCAGGCGACGGGCCGGCGATTTCAATCCCGCGCCCAGCCCGCAGGACCTTGCGGCAATTGCGAAGGCGAAAGCAGATCACAAATGGGATCCGCCGCGGTACGAGCTTGCCCTGCAGGGCGGGTACCTGCATATGCGGGAGGACTACTTGACCGGGGTTCTCATCCTCGACTCATCGTCTGACAAGAACGACGACGCCTATTTACTGTACCTGCAGGATGAAGTGGGTGACGGCTGGGCCGCGGGCGGTTCTGTAACCGTGAACAGCTGGAGACACTTCTCCAACGAGTTCTCTTATTTTCGCCAGCAAAATAAATACGAACTGGCCTCAATCAACATCACTCTGCCGGCTAATCGTGACATTGTCGACGACGATGTTTTTCTGGATTCGGAGCGCATAGGCATGGTGGTCCGCCAGTTTGAGTACAACCTGCTGGCGCATGCTCGTCCCCCAAAGTCGCGATGGAGGCCATATGCGGCGATTGGACCAGTCTTTCAGCTGATAGCGCTGAACGGCGCTCCACTGAAAAAGCCCGCGGGGATCTACACCGTTGGGCTCAAGAACATTGGTCTTATCAAAGCAGCCTTTGACCTTGGAAACACGCCGCCGCTCGACGGCGGAGGTATCTTCCAGTTTGGGCTGCAGTACGGGGCCGGCATCAAATACCGGGTATCGCCCAGGGTCATGCTGCGGGCGGATTTTCGCGAAACCTGGAGCAAAAATCCCGACATGATCGCCGACAGCTACGAAGATTTTGACTCCAACGCCCTCGATGCTACCTACACCACGGATGTGATAAAGATTAAGCCGCCGACGAAGTTCCTTCAGGACCGTTACACGCTTGGAGTGGCGTTTACTTTTTAACGCGGGGTCGCCGTGATGCTGCCTGGTCCGCAATAGCATTCTTGACAGGCGCCGGCGCGTAGTTTTAATGGTCACCTCGGTGCCCAGCTAAGGTGTGCAAGAGGGCAACTCAAAAGAAGGCGATTACCATGTCCGTCTGGCCTCGCTATCCCACACTGTACGAGATCAATACCTGGGTTTGGCTTTCTGAGCTCAGTGTGAAGACTGGAACCCGGATGGACCTGGGTTCCGTACCGGAAGCCGAGTGGGATGCCATCGCCAGGTTCGGTTTCGATGGCGTCTGGTTCATGGGGGTTTGGGAACGAAGTCCTGCCGGCATTGCGATTGCCAATCAGAACATGAATCTGATTGCCGATTTCCGGCGAGCCTTACCGGATTTTCAGCCGGAAGATAACGTCGGGTCTCCCTATGCCATACGACGCTACGTGGTGGACACGCACCTGGGAGGTGCTGAGGGCCTCGCCATTGCCAGAAGAGAACTTGCAAAACGAGGCACGAAGCTGATTCTGGATTTCGTGCCGAACCATGTGGCCCCCGACCACCCCTGGGTCAAGGAGCACATCGAGTACTTCCTTCGCGGGACCGTCGAGGACGCCAGAAACGACCCGGCATCCTACATTGAGACATCAGGATGCTTCTATGCCTGCGGACGGGACCCTAACTTCCCGGCATGGCCAGATGTGCTGCAACTGAACGCGTTTCAACCGGGGCTTCGGCAAGCAGTGATTGAAACGCTCTCCAGCATCGCGGCACAGTGCGACGGAGTCCGTTGCGACATGGCCATGCTTCTGTTGAACCAGATCTTCGAACGCACGTGGGGCGCTCGTGCCGGGCAACCGCCGCTGACCGACTACTGGTGTGAGGTGATCCCCGCGGTTAAGAGCGCGCATCCGGACTTCCGCTTCATCGCCGAGGCTTACTGGGACCTGGAGTGGGAATTGCAGCGCCAGGGTTTCGACTTCTGCTACGACAAGCGGCTCTATGATCGTTTGGAACATGGCGATGCGGAGAGTATTCGGCTTCATCTCTCTGCTGATCTCGGCTACCAGCAGAAACTGCTGCGCTTCCTCGAGAACCACGATGAGCCTCGCGCGGCAGCGGCCTTTCCGCGGGCCAAGGAGCAGGGCGCCGCGGTCACGGTGTCTTCCCTTCCCGGGGCCAGACTCTTCCATGAAGGACAGTTTGAAGGTCGAAGGATACGGTTACCGGTTTTTCTGGGCAGGCGGCCGGTAGAGCCCGCCGACGAAGCATTGCAGGCCTTTTACGACAAACTCCTGAGAGCGATCAATGCCCCGATCTTTCGCGACGGTGAATGGAAGCTGTGTGGACGTAGCGGCTGGCCCGACAATCCAAGCTTTCAGAACCTGGTGGCCTGGGGCTGGGCCAGGGACAATGATCGACGGCTGATCGTGGTTAATCTCAGCGACCATGCCTCTCAAGCCCTTGTGCAAGTGCCGTGGGAGGAAGCACGCGGAGCGACCTGGCGCTTGACGGACGCGTTTTCAGATTGGAGTTGCGACCGCGATGGAGATGAGATGGCGGGGCCGGGCTTCTATATCGCATTAGAACCCTGGAGTTACTCCTTCTTTCAGTGTCTTCGCATCGGTAAGTGATGACGTTGGCTGAGCCGTATCGGCCACGGGCACTGAGAGTCAAGCTGTGTAATGCCCGCTCGCGTATTCGGCCTTAGCTCTCTTAAGGATCGGGATCTCCGGGTCGGCGCCTTTCCAAAGGGTCAGGAAATCCTGATATGCCTGCTTCGCATTCGCTTTGTCGCCTTGCATCGCATAAGCTCTGGCCAATTGCAGTTGGGCTACCGCCCCCACGGGGTCGCCAAGAAGAAGACCGGGCTGGCTGAGGACATGACGAAATTCGGCCGCGGCTTCCGTTCCCTTGTGGGACGCGAGGTAAGCCTCGCCGCGGACAATCGCAGGATAAAAGGTCCCGAAGAAAGCAGAGAACGTGCTGTGGGTGATCGCAAGCTCATGAGGATATAGGATCAGCGATTGTTCAATTGCGTTTGCGGCATCACCACGCTGGAGCGCGAACAACCCGCGAAGGGCGGGAAGATAGTTGTATTTGACCGACGTATCTTCCGGAAAGCGATTTTGCAGATCATTCGCGAGTGCCTGAGCTCGCGAAGAATCGGACGAGAGCCCTAACGCAAATGCCGCGGCATACTCCACATCCCGGCTGTTTGAAAGCGCAAGAGCGGCCATCGACCTTCGCCTTGCCTCTACCGAATTTCCGAACAGAGCTTCCGACACGGCGGCGCCAGCTTCATACGTTGCTGCTCTATCCATCTGGCCCGCTTGCTGGGCCAAGACGATCGCGCGATCTGACATTTTTCTGGCCTGCCGCAGTTGACCCGAACGAGCCAAAACAAGCGCCTGCGCGTGCGACATCCAACCTTCGATTCCGGCGTTGCCGATCGCCAGAGCGGCCTCTCGATCCATGGCTGCCAGGTTATTGCGCAGGAACGCGACGTGGTATCGCATAAGCACTAGCTCAGGAAAATCGAGTTCCCGCTCTGCGGCCTGCTGAATCGTACGCTCAGCGTCCGCCGGGCGATTCAAGAAGAGGTAGCTGGCGGCAAGATTGACATAAGCCGGTGCGAAACTCTGGTCCAGGCTGATTGCCTTCCGGGCTTCATCGATCGCTTTCTCGTATTGACCCAGCCCTTGATAAATAAATCCGGACAACAGTCCGTGGGGCGTGGGATCTCGGGGATAGGTGTGCGTCCACGGTTCACAGGTCTGCCGGGCGTCTTCCAGATTCCCGGTAGCCAGTCTCTGGTAAAGGGTTGTGATAAACAGTCGCTCCCGGTCGCTGGTGCGGCCGCGCAGCTGGTAGGCTCTGGTGGTGCTTGTTGTCGCCAGAAGGGGTTCGCCCAGGTCTTCATAAAAAATCCCCAGTTGCCCGTGTGCCATGGCAAAATCGGGGTCAATGGCAACAGCCTGCTTGAGATAAGGCACTCCGGCCTCTAAGTTGCTTGAGAAGCCCGCCTTCACTCCTGCGCTGTAGGCCTTTAACGCGTCCAGCGAACCCGTGGTGGCTTCAGCCAACGGAGTTGAGTGTTCCTGTACCGTGGTGAGCGATTCGCCGACTCGAGTTCTGAACTTCACGGCGATTTGACTCAGCGCACTCAAGACATCTTCCTTTCTCGCGGCCTGCGCCTGCTCCGCGTCGAGCAGGTCTCCCGTTCCGCAGTGTTCTGCGCGAAGTCCAACAACGTATTGGGTACCGAGATTTGCAATCGATCCCTCAAGGACCGCGGCACTTCCTGTGCGCTCGCAGATCTCGCGAGCTGTCTCAGAGGTCAGCGGCGCATCCGGCGCCCGGCCCATCAGGCGCAGCGTCTTCGCAATGCGCTGCTCGGAAATAAGGCTAAGGAAAGGCGATTGCGCCAGCTGTACGGCCATGCCTTGGCGAAGTGTTCCCTCAAACACGGGATCGCCGGTCGAATTGGCAAAATCAGCCAGAACCACCGTGTCCTTCGCGGTGAGACGGGCCGGGTGGCGCAGCATAACCTGGTATACCCCGGCAGCCAAGCCAAGCAGGAGAATCACAGCCAGCGATATCCATCCCCATTGCTTTGTTTGCTCGACCTGAACCTGGACCTTAGCGTGGCTCGCGGCAAGAATATCCACCTCATGCTCAGTGATCGCATGCACGTTCTCGGCAAGGCGATACCCTTGGCCGGGCACCGTAACTATGTACCGGTGGTCCTGCGGGCTCTCGCCCAGCACCTTGCGCAGCATGGAGATGTGGCGGCTCAGGTTGTCCTCTCCCACAAAGGTCTCCGGCCACACCGTTTTCATTAAGTCGTCTTTGGTGACGAGCTCGTTGCCGTGGCGGATCAGAACCATGAGTATGCGGAAGGTCTTTGTGGTCAGAGCGACGGGCTCGCCGGAGCGGAAGAGAAGTTCCCTTTGCGCGTCCACGCGAAACGGTCCGAATTCGTAGAGTTCCTTGCCCTTCTGACCTTCACTCACGGACATAGGGCATACCCACCTGACGATCCGGGCCAGGAATTCGTGAAGAATTCTAGCATGGGTACACGCGCGGATTCGGCGCGTTGACCGACCGTTATCAGCTACTTACACCGCCGCCAGAAGATTTCAGAACATTTCAACCGCGATTTCAGGACTTTTCCACCTGATTGCCGCCAGGCTGTGTTCGCTTCACCAAATGAATCGCCCCTGAGAGCAGAAACACATGGCCAAGCGAACGACCGTCACGATCGAAACAAATTCATTGCTTATCTTCCGGGCTCGAACAGTGCGGCGCGCGTGGTGCCCCCAGTGCGGAGCCGAAGCAGAGATGCTCGTTTCGGCTAACACCGCAGCCTCGCCAGATCCCGGCCAGGATGCGGTTGAGAAATGGCTCAACTCTATGGATCTGCACAGAGGGCAGGCACGGGATGGAACTTCACTCATCTGCCTCGATTCTCTGCTTGCTCATGTACAGAACAGGAAAATCACCAAACCGTGAAATGCGCGGTCACCCAATTCACAAAAGGAGACGATATGAAATCTGAATTGCTGTCTACAACCTGCTGGCTGAGCTTGATGGTCGCCCCAGTTACGCCGCTACAACTCGCTGCGCAGACACAGAAGCCACAGCACCCTCACTACACCATTACCGATCTCGGGCCCTCCTCGACGCCCTTCAGCCAGGCGAGTTCACTAAACAATATTGGCCTGGTTGCCGGAGTGGCGGCCGTTCCTGACGGCGCACAACACGCTGTCCTGTGGTTCGGGAGATCGTTCTTCGACATCGCCGCACCCGGGTTGGGGGGACCCAACAGTGGAGCGGCCAACGTCAACGAAAGTGGGCAGGTTGTTGGCCAGGCTGAGAGCTCTCACCGAGATCCCAATAGCGAAAACTTCTGTGGTTACGGTACCGGCCTCACCTGTTTGCCTTTGCTGTGGCAATACGGCAAGACATCTACGCTCCCCCTGCTGGGAGGCCATAACGGTTCAGCCGGTCAAATCAACAATCGAGGCGAAGTGGTGGGGTATGTGGAGAATGGCATCCGCGACCCGGAGTGTCCGACCGTGACGAGGGTCAATGGCACCGGACCCCAGGTTCTCGATTTTGAAGCAGTGGTGTGGGGACCGCGGCAGGGCGAGATACGGGAACTCCATCCACTCCCCGGCGACACCGTAGGCGTCGCATTTGGGATCAACGACGACGGCCAAGCCGTCGGTTCATCGGGTTCCTGTGCGAACACCATAATCCCTCCGTTCGCGGCTGGGTTGCACGCTGTGCTCTGGGATAAAGATGGCGCCGCCCACGACCTCGGCAACCTCGGCGGAGCAGGAAATCCTGATCTGTTGGCGATCGGGAATATCGCCAACGCCATCAATCAACGAGGTCAGGTCGCTGGCGTTTCGGCCATGTCGGGCAACACCACCACGCACGCCTTCTTGTGGACCAGGGAGAGAGGCAAAATGTTGGACCTGGGCGCACTTTCCGGGGATGTGAACAGTGCCGCCCTGGGGATAAACGACCGCGGCGACGTGGTGGGAGCCTCTTTCGGCGCGGCTGGACCGATCAACGGAAACCCTCGTGCATTCTTTTGGAGGAACGGCGTGATGACCGACATGAACGACCTGATCCCTGCGAATTCACCCTTGCATCTGCTCACTGCCTTCGGGATCAACGATGCTGGAGAGATCGCGGGCTTTGGCGTGACCAACGGCGGAGACCTTCACGCTTTCCTGGCGACTCCCTGTAATCGGTGACCCAACAAGGGGCGATAGGATACCGATTGCTACATCGGCCTACGGGCTTTCGCACTGGAGTGACGTGCCGCCCAGCAACCGCCGGTATCCTTCGCTCGCTTCCCGCCGGTTCAGCCTACTCAGATTTGGGGGGTGCGCCGGCAACGACCAGGCGGTTGTCAACGCTGAAGACGCCGGGAGTGGAGTTAGCCTGCATTTCAGCAATGGCCTCATCGCTCGCGTTGTTGACCACACCGTAGAGGGTAACGTTTCCATTTTTCACGATGATGTGGATGGCATGGAAGCCTCGAGGCGGGTCATTGGTGATGCCACCGGCCATCATGGCGACGCTGCGGCCACCGGGTCCCGTCGCTTGCCCGACCGTGCCCTGGTTAGCGTTATATTTCCGCAAGGCGGGCTGGGTATAGACACGGTTATAAACGGCCGCGCGGATGCGATCGTCGTTATTAGAGAGCGGGAGGACTTCGATCTGGTTGTCGACCGATTCGACTCCTGGCAAGCCCTTGAGAACGTTGGCTGCGCTGCTCTTGAGGGTCGGACGTGAGGCGAAGCCCCTGAGAACGACAGTTTTGCCTTGGAAGCCGAAGGTGATCCAGTCGAAAACGCCGTAGTTGGTGAGGCTGCCGAGCCGCTTCTGCACCTCTTTGGCGATGCGGAGCGTGTCGTCTTGCGACCATGTAGGGGCGGGGTTCTGGGCAATGAGGGCGGGGGCAGCAAGGCTGAAGATGAGAGCGGCTACCAGTACAGGCAATGTACGGCGGGTCAGAGGAGACAGAACTTTCATTGGTCGACTCCGTGCGCTGAAAGAGTTTGGCTTCGGTCTGAAAGATACGCCTAAGTGAAATCTGAGTCTACCTTTTTAGGACATTTTTGCGGCGTTCGCAAGCGGGTGATTTTGGACGAAACGTCATGCCGGTTTCAGTCTTTAAGGTCGCTTCCGGCTTGACGGTTATGCGATTTTGACGCGACAAGGACATTTTCACTTTTACTCTGCGCAGACGATGAGCTATGCTCCGGCTCATGCAAATGACCCTGCATCCCGCGTTGCTTTTACTAGGGGCCGCTTTGGCCTCGATCCCTACGGCTCCTTCGGTGGTGCTGCTTGAGAACAATGAGGTGAAGGTTGCCCGTGCGCTCGAGAAATATCAAGTGGTGGGAAAGTTTCACCAGCACGATATGAACCGGGTGATGGTCTACCTTCAGTCGGGACGGCAAAAATTCGAATATCAGGACGGGAGACCGCCGGCGGTGTTCAATTGGAAGGCGGGCCAGGTGGTGTGGAGCCCACCGAGCGGGATGCACTCGCCGGAGGTCCTCGATCATGATTTCGACATCATCGAGATCGAATTGAAGACGCCCGGGACGGACAAACCGATGAGCAGCAATCTCGATCCGCTCAAGGTAGATCCTGGCCACTACAAGCTGGAATTTGAGAACCCCCAGGTGCGCGTTCTGAGGGTCAATATCCCGCCCCACGGAGTGGCTCCCATGCACGCGCATTTGACAGATCGTGTAACCGTCTTTCTCACCGATCAAAACTTTCAGACCAAAGACTCAACAGGCAAGGTCGCAACCGTTGAACACAAGGCAGGCGACGTCGCCTGGGGGACGCCCATCGAGCATACAGAAAAGAACCTTAGCGACCAGCCTTTCGAAGCGGTGACTGTCGAACTAAAGAAATGAAGCAGTGAAGGACCCCAGGTCTCAGGCAGGAACAGCTGGGACTGAAACTGATACCGACAAAGGCCCCGGTAGAAGTTCTGGTCATCAATCACGCCGAACAGCCTTCAGCAAACTAGAGAGCGTTCAGAATAGGCACGCTGACTCATCGGCCATAGAGAAACGTGCCACATAAATCGGTTGAGTTCGATATCGCTTCGGGTGTAAATACCGGCATTTTTTGCCCGGAGAAGAATGCGAGGTGCAAATTGCGCCCGGCAACGAAAGCGGCCACCCACTGAGTATCCTCGGACCCACAGATGGCATTTTTGTGCAGGAATTTTTTTGAGGCCGGTATGCTCAGCCGGTAGAGACTGCCGCGCCCACCCACGCTGCTGTCTGCATCGAAGACTGCGCTTACCTCGCCGGGCTCGAGGTCGCGTATACGAGCGATTGGGAAACTGGAAAAGTCGATCGCTATCTTGGCATCAGAAAATGCCACGTCGCCGGTGATGGACGCGGCGGGCGAGTTCGCGGCACGCCAGGGTCCTAGTTCCTGCGCCGTAGATGACATACAGCAAGCCAGCACCAATCCCAAAACCACGCCGAATATTCTGTCTTGCTTCATGCCTGAGGATGACATTCATCGACTCTTTGAGCAACCCCGGCGCTATGTTTCCATCAACCGGTGGTTTGAGTCGGTGTGCTCCCCGCCGAAACCAAGCTTCAAGTAGCGTCTCGCCCGACGAAGTGCACCTTGCTTTCAACTCAACCCCAATGTCGTGATGCCAGCAGGGTACTCCTCTTCAAATAGCAGGTCTTCCGTCGACGCTGCACGAGACCGGCTGAGGTATCGCATTCCGAGCGCGGCAGAAGCTACGACCAGAATCATCAATAGGCAGCCAAATGGACGATTCAACAGGCGGCCCTCAAGCACGGCTGCCTTATCCAACAAGCGTATGAAGAGTATCAGGGCGCCCCAGAAGACAAAGTGAATCTGTGCTTTACCTGGTAGATAAGAGCAGGTGAAGGGAATCTTGGGGAAGGTGCTCAGACAAAGGTCGACTAGAAGGATTCCCAACCCTAGCATCACAGTGAAATGCCCCAGGGCGGGACGCCAGGGATACGTGGCCAGGAGGCTGGCGGCAATGACCAGCAAGACAGGCGTAACGCCCAATGTTAGCCACGAGAACCGGACTCCTTCCTGGTAATCCTGAGCGGAACGAACTTGCGTGATGCGGATGATCCAGTTCGCCTGAAGCGAGACGGGAATCGAAGCGACAACGCGCAATGCCAGGACGGTGAGGATCATCATCAGAGTGCTGGCAAACAAGAACGAGCTACTGATGGCTGCTCCCGAGGATCCGCCGCCCGTGGTGTGCACGTAGCCGATGACGATGGTGATTCCGATCCCTAAATAGAAGCTGAAAATCATGCGATGCTGACGACTTCTCAGCAAGGTTCGCATGCTGAAGAGTGTGAGCGCTTCGGTGAGCGGACCGGCGAAACGCGGTGACCAGGAGACCCGTCGCATCCGCGGGAGGATGTCGGGTTGCTCGACTATTTTTGGCATCAGGCGGAAATAGCACAAAAATAATGCCGCACACGTTCCGAGGGCGGAGACGCCTAAACCCATCCATGCGCGTATCGCCAGGGGAGCGAGCGCGGGATGCGCCGATCCATTGAGTTGGTTAAAGAGCGCCAGGAACCAGTAGGAGGGGAGCCACGCAAGCAGGCGTTGATTCTGCGGAGAAGTAAGTGCTTCAGGTGATTCCAGCGATGGCTCAAGAAAGTACACGCTCAACAAGATGCACATAACCGCTGCCGGCAACATTGCGGACAGACGAAGGAACAGTTGACGCGGAAGCAGATTCGCCGCAAGGCCTTGTAGGGTAAGAATCGTGAATACAAAGAAGGCGCCCGCCGCGGAGATAGTGATCCAATAAGCAGGCAACGCCCTCAGCATGCCAAAGAATCCGCTATTGCTGGATCTAAAGAGCAGCGGCCATACCAGGCCGGAGAAGATGTTCAGTGCGAGCAGCGCGAGAGCAGGTGCGGCGAACAGAGCGGCAACCTTAGCCACAAACAACGTGCTTTTCCTGACTGGCAGTGGTGCAAGCACCAGGAGGTCTCGTCTGTCGGGAAAAGCCGCGTCCCAGTTGAGTATGGCGATGAGCCCGGCCACGGTCATCGACGTTTCAATGAAAAAGTGTTCAAACATCCAGGCGTTTGTCATTGGGAGCGCGTCCCCACTCATCAGGGCCACGGGAAGACAGAGCAGGAAACTGAAGGTGCAGAAGATAGAAGCAAACTGCCCGATCAATTTGGCTGGGTCGGCGTCGGCCGACAGTAGGTCAAGGTCGACGACACGGAGAAGAAGGACGCGATAGAGAGTACAAAACTGAAGCTTTCTCAGGGCCCATTCGCTATGCATGGATCAAGTCCGCGATCTCCCGTGAAATAGCTTCGGAGTCTGTTTCAACGGCAAGTTGGGAAAATATTTCTTCAAGCGTGGGCACGGCCATCAAGACTCTCAAGCGCTCGATCGAGTCGTCTGCGACCACCTTGCCGCGATGCAAGATGATGACGTGAGAACAAACGCGTTCCACCGTTTCAAGCTCGTGGGAACTGAAGAGCACGATCTTGCCGCGTGCTGCCAATTCTTTAATCAGGCTGCGGAAGATGAGTGATGAACCCACGTCCAGGCCGGAGAACGGTTCATCCAGCAGTATCAGATCCGGGTTGTGCATCAGGGCCGCACTCAGAAGAATCTTCTGCCGCATGCCCTTTGAGTACGATGACATCGCTACGTCGCGATCGCCGTGCATTCCGAAGAGGCGGAGAAGGCCATGAATGCGTTCGTTGGCTGAATCTCGATCCATGTCTCGTAGCTGGGAGACCATCACCAGGTATTCCAGGCCGCTCAAGTGGGTGTAGAGGTGAGGCTCTTCCGGAACATAGCCGATCCGTTGCCGATAGCCCATGGGATTTTCCTTGATCGGCCGCCCGGCAAAGAGGATTTCCCCCGAAGTCGGTTCGATCAATCCCGTGGCCAGCTTCATGGTGGTGGATTTTCCGGAACCATTTGCGCCGAGGTAGCCCGTTACCTCACCGGGGCGAGCGATGAAGCTTACATGGTCCAGAGCCGGAATGCCGAGGTAACGTTTATAGAGATTCCGAACCTCAAACATGGGTGCCCTCAACGGCTTCAGAGTCCCTACCGCGTGGTCTTGAGGACGACCTCAGCGTGTGACGGCGCTTGAAGCGTGACCGTATAGCAAGGCACCCGCTCTGACCATCGCACGGAGAGCGTCAGCAGGTTGGGCTGGCTTAAGAGCTGAATGAGACTGAGGAAAATCAACCAGAACGTGATTCCACCTTGAAGGAGACGAACCGGACCGATTCCGGGACCGGTAATAATCGTTCCGGAAGCGATGGATAATTGACCAGGATCGTTCTGTATCCTGCAACGCTGACGTAGCAGAGAGATGGCTCCATCGAGTAACAACCAGGCGACTGCGCCCGATTGGTGCTCCTGGTCGAAGATCCACAACATCTCGGCGCCAAATTCCTCCTGGAAAGCGGCGGGATGAAGGCGGAGCAGAAGACGATAGGCAAAGCGAGAAACAACTCTGTTCATGCTCTTCCTGCCCTCGCTTCCCGAAGACGCAATCTGGCTTCGCTTATAACGCTTTGTAAGCGATCCACCTCAGCAGCCAAAACACCCTTGCCTTCCTTGGTGAGGGTAAAGAAACGCCGATCCTCTTCTTTCGTGGTAGAGGACTTGCGCTTCGAGGAGGAAGATGGCGGAGCATCTGAAACCAACCCAGCGTCCATCAACTTTTTCAGGTTGTCGTATAGAGTGCCTGGGCCCAGCCGGTAGTGCCCGTCCGAATTGCGTGCGACTTCCTTGATAATTCCGTAGCCATGCAAATTTCCACCAGCCAGCGCCAGGAGAATGTGCAAGGTTGCGGACGATAACGGAGGGTTCTTGGTGGTCTCGGATTTCATGTCGGAACCCGACTATATCGGGATCCCGACTATAGCCGTCAACAAGATTCCATCAACAGGTTACTGGAGGGGAAGAATGACAGGGGATGGCGTGCCGGGGTTATATTGAAAACCCGGGGGATGGTTCACTATGAGAAGAAACGCTTTCGGTGCACTGGTGATAGCTCTGGCGCTGATGCGCTCTGCGCCCGGCCTGCTCTGGCACAGGCTAAGACTGAAGTGCCTGCGGTAGTGCCCGGCGCCAAGCCGGTAACGGTGGAGCACATCAAGATTCACGGCGCCGCATTGGAGGGCAACCTGGAAGGCGACGCCGTCGACCGCGAGGTGCTGGTCTTTCTGCCGCCGAGCTATGCCGGCGACAAACGCCGCCGCTATCCCGTGGTCTACGCCCTGCATGGCTACTCCATTGGCGCCGAGCAGTGGTCGAAGGAAATCCATGTGCCCCAGACCATCGAGGGCGCCTTCGCCCAAGGCGCCAAGGAGATGATCGTGGTCTTGCCTGACTCCAAGACCCTGCACAACGGCTCGATGTATTCCAGTTCGGTCACCACCGGCGATTTTGAGAAATTTCATTGCCCACGACGTCGTTGCGTATATCGACGCCCATTACCGAACCATTCCCGACCGCATGAGCCGGGGATTGGTGGGCCATTCCATGGGCGGTTATGGCGCCAGCCGCATTGGCATGAAACATCCCGATGTGTTCGGCAGTTTATACATCATGAGCCCGTGCTGCCTGTCGCCGAGGAGCGCAGCAACTGCTAACCCAGCCAACGATAAGGCGGTGGAGGCGGCAAAAACACCAGCGGATTCGGCCAGCCTGTCATTTTTCGCCCGCGCTCAGCTTGCCTCGGCTGCCGCCTGGTCGCCCGATCCCAAGAACCCGCCGCTTTATCTCGATCTGCCGACCAAGGATGGAGTGCCGCAGCCGGAGGTGATCGCCAAATGGGACGCCAACGCACCGCTGGCCTTTGTCGACCAATATATCGGCAATCTGCGCCAGTATCACGCCATCGCGATGGATGTAGGCGACTTGGACGGTTTGCGGATCGACACGGGCAAACTGCATGACGTTCTCGACAGCTACGGCATCGTCAACAAATTCGAGATCTATCATGGCACCCACACCAGCGCTGTGGCCGACCGGTTCCAGAACCATGTGATGCCGTTCTTCAGCCAGAACCTTTGCGCCGGAAAGAACTGCCGGTGACGGGCTCTTCTCAAGTCAGCTTGCGCAGTGAAACCTTATCAGGACCGGGAAAGTTCGACGGTATGGGAATCGTCACAGCTCCTGTTGCAGCCCATTGGGCGCCGCGTGCCAGCAGAGTTTGAAAGCCCACGCATTCAAGATTTGGATTTGGCTCACCGGCCCAGGTATGCCCAAGCATGGTGGTGTAGACACGGCCTTTTCCGTAGCTCCGGACCCAGTCCATCGGCTCGTTCTGGTTCGATACCGGCGAATGAGCATAGGTAAGAATGGTCAAGCCTTCCGCAGGGCCGTGTTGACCGTGGGTGAGTTGCTCGGAAGGATGCATCCACACCCTTGGCATGCCCGCCGTGATGGGATGGTGGGTATCGCGCACGTGGATTTGAAAGTCCAGTCGTGGAGGATGACCAGGCTCCAGCCCTGTCCCCTTGGGAATGACGATGATTTTGTCATCATTGGATACAGCCAGTCCGGGCCCAAAGGATGGCGACCGCCACCCTAGCCCGATCATTTCGTTATAGGCCTCCCAATTCAGAAAAGCGTTGTTGGCTGCGTGGTAGGCGACCAGACCGCCCCCTCCCCGGACAAATTTTTCCAGGGATTCCTGAACGCCGAGAGGCCATGCGATCCCATCTGCCAGATGGCCCCCATTGAAGTTATTGATCACCACGTCATAGCGGGAAAAATCGGGCTTCCAGGAATTCCATGCATCCTGGGGAGCCCCACGCGGCGGGGTGGTGGACACCTCGACTGAAAACAGGGTGGTCGCGGTCAAGATCTCGGTGATGGCGTGCGTGGCCGTCACCCAGTCATGATTGTTGATGCCATCCACGACGAGGACGCGCACTGGTGAGAACAGGGCGTGCGCATTTCGAGAGGATATTGCCAGCAGCGCGAGGGAACGTAGCGTGAATTGCCTTCGGGAGATGATCATGAGACGTAAGCAGAGGGATCACGGTTCCGAGAGTCGCGGCAGGACCCATCGTGCCTACGGCTTTAGCCACATTCTCTAAAGCCGAAAGGCAGTTTCGCCGCAGGCTTCTTCCCCGTGAGAAGTGCTGGTGGGGAGGCGGATGCTTTATCTGCGGCGTTGGTCGTCATGGCGTTTTCTCGGGAGTCAATCAAACCGAGCGCAGCACGATGCGAAAGCCAGTTTCGTCGTTGCGGCTATCTGGAAATTTGGGATTTCGATTCGCCGATTGCAGGTAGGCGGGGCGATCGCTTCCCCAGGAGCCGCCCCGAACAATCCTGGCTAGGCTTCCGGGGCAATAGGCGTCGGCACACCATTCCCAAACGTTGCCGGAGAGGTCATACAATCCAAGCGGATTGGGGGCGAAGCTGGCTACGGGAGAAGTGCGGGGAAATGGATCTACGTAGCCACCGGGGACAACACCCCACCAGGAAGGCATGTCGATACGGGACTCAGCGCCGGCATAGTTGCCGAAGTTCGGGGGCGGAGGCCACACAGGTCCCCATGGATACGTTCCTGCGCTGTGGTAGAGACGTGCCTCAGGCGATGCGCCCTCTTCCTCACCAAGTCCGACGGCCATGCTCCACTCGAGGTCGGTGGGGAGACCGTAGCTTTGCGGGCCATCCATCTTTCCTGAAGCGCGCTCTGTTGCGGTAAGCCAAGCGCAAAATTCGAGGGCGTCAATATAGCTGACGCCAACAACGGGATGATCCCCGGTCTGGGCAAAGCCCGGCGACTCCCAACTGCGCCCGTGGGGAAGCCAATCGAAGTCATCCTTGCCGAGCGTGAGCATGTTTCCCGTGGCATCGTATCGCGTCGCCGCGACGAAAGCCGCAAAATCCTTTACGCGGGTGGGCCAGGCCGCTAGCCAGGTACCTCGACTCAGCGGGATGAGGGGGATTCCCAAAAAGTTGGTGGTTTGATTCAAGGCCCGTCTTCTTTCCCGTACACAGCATGCAAAACTGAGAAATTGGCGAGTTGGTCCGCGAGCGCAGGATCAAGATGGAACAGGGCGCAGCTTTTCTGCCATGTCGTCAGGCGCATCTGCCCAAGCTGCGGTGATTCGATGGTAGCAAAGCGCCTTATTTCCATCAGCGAGCGCACCTGGTAGTTCAGGTCTTTTCCGGGAAGAAATTTGGAGACGAGCATGGCCGCGGTTCCGTTTGGATGGGCAAAGGCCTCTTCCCAGCCGCGATTGGTAGCGCGAGAGTGTGGAGGGCGCCGAAGAGCGCAGTACCTCAGGGCCAAAGAACTTGTCCTGGCGGCCGGATTATCAGTAAATCGCCGTCAATATGCGCTCTGTTGCGGTTGACGCAGAAAGCCGGATACGACCTTGCCGGATTCATCAGCGTAATAACCGGTGATCACGCCGGTGTCGTTGATGCTGGTGGCTGTGGTTGAAGAGCTCCGAGGCGGGTCGAATGCGTTGACAAACCCCTCCTCTGATCGCACAAAACCATGTGAATCCGCAGGGGTGGCAGGGAGGGTGTAGTTACCGAAGACAGTGCCAGAGGCATTGATGCCGAGGTGTGAGGGCATAAGCGTCCCGGGGGCGTTGAAGGTGGTGATCAGGCCATCGGAGGAGCGTACAAAGGCCCCGCTCGCAGGGGCGTCGGGAGTGACCTGCGAATATGGCGCGTTTACATCCGTCGTAAACCATCCAACTACGGACCCATTTGCATTGATGCCTGTCGGGAAGGTTCCAACGGCTCCAGGGAGAGCAAGCCCAGAGCAGTCACAACTCAAGACAGGATTGGGGACAATACCCTGCCCATACCAAATCTCGCCTCCCGCATCATCGATGGAAGCGCTGCTCCCGTAGAAGACGATGGCGCCGCTCGCATTGATGCCGGTCGCGACCGTGGAATAGATAGCCCCCTCGCTGACGCTAAATGTAGTGATAGCTCCGGGCACTGACCGTACAAAAACCCGTGAGCCCATGGGCACGTCAGGGTAGTTCCCGACAATCTCGCCGGCATCGTTGATGGCGACCGGCTGAGCAATTTGATTGCCAATGGATGCATCGCTAGGGGCTGCGATGGTGGTGATCTGGCCGTCCGCAGTGCGTAGAAAGCCTTGCGGCACGCCTGCGGTGACCTCGTAGTACCCGGCGACCTCTCCCCCGCTATTGATGGCGACTGGCTCGGTCAATATGCTTCCCGCCACCTGGAAGGTGTCGATCGTTCCGTCCTCGCTACGAACAAAGCCACACTGCGTTCCGCCCGCTTCGGTGTAGTATCCGGTGACAGTTTGAGAGTCGTTGATGCTCATCGGATAGGTGCCAGTGGCTCCGGGCACCTGGAAGGTAGTGAAGAGATTCGGTCGATCGCGGGCAAAGTTGGGCGTAATTCGGGCGAAATCCTGTGCACTGCACAGCGACCCGAACAGCACAAAAACCGAGGCAATCAAGCGATTCCGGAGAGGAAAAAACATGTTTGAAGGCACCTTCTTGGATGGGGCCCGACGAACCTACAGCTCTCAATACGGTTTTGGTCTTTCCGGAATCCGTAGTCACAGCCGGACTCGAAGCATAGCCGCTTTCGAGTAACCGAAGATGGTAACTTTAGTACCCCAAAAGGTAATCACGGATCGCCTGCCGTCTCTTGCCCCCGGCCGCCCGTTTTCGGCAGCATGGGATGCCGGTTCTCTATGCAGAAGCTGTGTCCGGGAGAGCTACCGATGACGGCAGTTAACGGATTTCGGTTCCCTATTACTCAGCTTGTGAACGAAGTAGCTGTCACGTCCGCCGCAGGCTGCGGCAGAGGGACACCGAGGGCCCTATTTAAACGAACAGCCCCACGCCACCGCTGCCAGAAGCGGTTGCGCGGGTTGGTTGACGGATCGATGCGGCCTGCGAGGAATTCCTACAACGATTGGGTCGCACTCACCTTCGTGAGTGTTCCAATCATGGCTTCTTCAGCCTGGGTCAGCTGAACAACCAGGCCATCCTGACACCGGAAGCGACCGAAGTAGTTGTCTCCCAGAGTCCAAATGTCTTCGACGATGGCAGCGCCAGAGCCGGCTAGCCGGACGATCTGGCCTCGCTTTAGATCAGACAGTCTACGAATACCATTCACATAGGCAGATTTCAAAAGGAACCCCCAAAGCGGCATAGGAGCATGCCAAGTATGATGATTATCGTCGACCTCAAATAGCACAGTCAATGTGACGTGTTGCCTGCCGACGTTACCTTCTCGCGAAAGGTTCAACGCTCCGGTACCCAAATGGCCGAGTTTACGCCGATTGGTCCCACCATCGATCGCCGATCTGACACGGAAGGGGGATGGCGCATCACGATTAGCCCCCTACGCGGTCTACGTAGTCGCCTGCCGTGATTCCCGTGGGGCGGCGTGCTTTTCAGGAAGCCGCCTTTGTTCGGCAAACTTTCGTGCCTCACTTTGGGAGATCTTTTCAAGGTGCCGCCTGAGGTAGGCGTGCAATGTTTCTTCGGGCTTAAGCGGGATCATTCGTTTACCTCAGACTTCAAAAGTGCAACCAGGCGAATCAGTGAATTTGTACAGATACGAACGGCGATGCCCCTGTTGGCCTTCATCGAGTCCCTCCCCCGAAAGAATCGATGAAAGTGTTCCTGGAGAATCGCCGCTTGTTGATGAGCATACGAGTTTACGCGCAATTCACCATAGTTCTTGGGTGACAGCAGGCCAAATCGTAGTTGTATGCTGTAGGACGAATCGGCGCTGGCGTTCAGACCTTTGTGGGACGGTCAAGGTCAACACCCTACCGATGCATCCATCAAGCGTTGCCCAGTACAAGCCGGGAGACCAGCTTCTGAAGTATCGGGAAAATCCAGCATCCCAAACCTTGGAGTCCTTCAATGAAAAGCCACACGGAATACCTCGTTTTCGAAACCAAAAAGCGCAAAGAGATGGTGCACATTACCGACCAGGTGGAACAGGTTGTGCGCAGGAGCGGGGTGAAGGATGGGTTGTGCTTTGTCTCACCGATGCACATTACCGCTGCCATTTACGTGAACGATCTGGAGGGCGGGCTGATCGAGGACATCGGCAAGTGGTTGGAGGAGCTTGCGCCGGCGCGGCCGGATTACAAGCACCACCAGACCGGTGAGGATAATGGCGACGCCCACTTGAAGGCACTGCTGCTGCACCATGAAACGACGCTGCCGGTAACCAAGGGCAAGCTCGACCTGGGAACGTGGCAAAGGGTGTTCTATGCGGAGTTTGATGGACAACGGCCCAAACGGGTGATCGTGAAGGTACTCGGAGTTGAGTGAAGCAATCGATGGAGCTGTTGAGGTAAAGAGCTTTTATGAAGTTTCCACGGTTGTAAGCGCATCTCTATGCTGGGGGCACATTGCCGAAAGCAAATAGACCAGGAAGCACATTCGCCGGGATCAACGGGGTAACACAAGCTGGTCCCGCGCGTCGATCGAGCCATCCCAATCTGATCCTGGCCATTTGCTGCATGAGCCTGTTGATCGTCGGCATGGACGTCACCATCGTGAACGTCGCCTTGCCGGCGATTCAACACAATCTGCACGCCACCCTCTCCGGACTGCAATGGATCCTTGACGCCTACACGCTCGTGGTCGCCAGCCTCCTAATGCTCTCGGGCTCCCTGTCGGACCGTTTCGGACGGCGGCGTGTTTTCCAGATTGGCCTGGTTCTGTTCACAGCGGGATCGTTGCTGTGCAGTATGGCAAACAGCATCGGCCAACTGGTCGGTTTCCGTGCCCTTCAGGGTTTGGGCGCGTCCATGCTCAACCCGGTGGCCCTGTCCATCATTGCCAACGCGTTCCCGGACCCGAAGGCCCGGGCACACGCAGTCGGCGTTTGGGGAGCGGTGGCCGGCGTGTCGCTGGCAATTGGTCCGCTGATCGGCGGCGCGTTGACGCAGGCCGTAGGGTGGCGCTCCATCTTCTGGATCAACCTGCCCATCGGCCTGGCAGCTGTGATGTTGGCTGCCAGATTCGTGCCGGAATCGAAAGCGCCGCGAGCACGCGCGTTTGATCCTGTCGGACAACTGCTGGTGTTTGTCACCCTGGCTTCTCTGACCTCGGCGGTGATTGAGGGGCCACACACAGGCTGGACATCCTGGTTGATCCTCGGCTCGTTCGCTGCGTCAGGCGCCGCCCTGACGATCTTCTTTCTATACGAGCCCCGGCGGAAAGACCCCCTGGTGGACTTACGCTTCTTTCGCAGCATACCGTTCAGCAGTGCGACACTGCTGGCCCTCTGCGCCTTCGCCTCGTTCGCCGGCTTTCTCTTTCTGAATGCGCTGTACCTGGAACAGGCACGCGGATTTTCAGCCTTTCACACTGGTCTTTGCACGCTGCCCCTGGCCGTCATGATGATTGTGTGTGCACCCTTCTCCGGCCGGCTGGTGGGCCGTCACGGGACACGTCCTTCGTTGCTCGCCGCGGGCGCGGCCTTCCTGCTGAGCACCTTGATGCTCACTCGCCTGAGCATCGATACTCCGCTTGCCCTGTTGCTGTTGGCCTACGCGTTATTTGGAATTGCCCTCGGCATGGTCAACCCGGCGATCACCAACAACGCCGTCGCCGGCATGCCCTTATCGCAAGCCGGGGTGGCCGCAGCAATCGCATCCACCGGCCGGCAGGTGGGAGCAGCGCTGGGCGTGGCGGTAGCCGGCACCGTGGTCGCAGCGAGCCGCGCAAATGGTTTGGATTTCACCCAGGCTACCCATCCCATCTGGTGGATCATGACGGGATGCGGCGCTCTCGTTCTATTGCTCGGTTGGACTTCGAATACGCCTTGGGCGCATAACAGCACGGGCCGAGTCACGCACCTATTCGACTGACCGATGAAGTGGTGCGCACCGCTGGTCACAGCGCTTGCTTGGGAACCGCAACTTGCGGCTTAGAGGCGCGGCCGACGCGGCTTTCGGTCGATTCCAATGCCTTCTTGAGAAGAGTCCGCTCCCGTATCCAGGGCGGGTAGCAGATCAGGCGGTAACATGCCGTGCCGCGGCGTGCCACACACAGGACATGCCTCGGCTTTCAATTTGATCTCTGCTCCACAGCATGCACAAAAAGCGGCCATGTCATCTACTCCCTACGCTCCACGGTTGCTACTGACCTTTGGATGAACGCGGGAAGTGCGAAGATTCAGGACGGAAGACGGTTCGGAATATTGGTGAGCAATTCGTCTACAGCGTCGTAGCCGGTGGGCACCTCAACGCAGGAAGCGGATGCACCCGCTCGGAGCAACGCCTCCACCGAATCAGGCGAACGGCGGTCTTTCCAGTAGGAATCGACACAGGCCTTGAGCGCGAGAGCCAGGGCCGTGCGTCCCTTTGCGTCCACAGCGTCCACCGGGGCTCCGCGCGCAATCAACTCTTTTACCGCGGCCGGCCATGCGCGCCAGGAGGCCACGTGCAGGGCGGTGCTGTCCTTTGCAATTTCGAAGTAAGGATCCCCCATCCCTATAGAGCGAGGCAGCGTCTACTCCCAGGTCGAGCAGGTTGCGGAGCCCGGGAACGTTGCCCACTCCGGCGAATTCGGCCAGGAGCGTTCCCCCCTGCGCGATGAGTTCGGTTACGAGGGTTGGTTCGCCCATGGAGAGCGCGAGGATGGCTTCACGGTCATCCCGCGCAGATGCGGCGATCAGACGGTCAACTTCGTCAAGGTCAAGCGAGATCCCGCGCGATTCGAGCAGGGCAAGCACGTCGCCGCGACCACGGCGCGCAGCCATCGCTGTAGCCGATCTGCCATCGCGTGCATTCTTGAGTGCCGGGTCAGCGCCGTGATCGAGCAGCAGCTCGATGATGTTGATGTGATTGTCGCGACGGAGCGCGTGGTGGAGAGCGTTGTCGCCAAACTTCGTCATGGCGTTGGGATCGGCCCCGTACTCGAGCACCAGCTTGAGCCCCTGGACATCATGCCAATCGGTTTTGCGCAGCAGCATGGTGGTAAGACTCTCATCGTTCAGCCTGCCGCTTTCGAGCAGAGCCTTCAGCACCGCGTTGTCATACCCCTCCGGAACATGGTACGGAGTCTCCTCATCATTCGGATCGGCTCCGTATTCGAGCAGCAAACGGGTCAACTCCAAATGCCGCGCGATGCCGGCAGCCCCATAGATTGCGCTTTCAAACGCAGGACGAGGATTAGGATGATCGATCATTTCGTACCAGCCGGTCCTGGCGTTGGCTCCGGCATCCAGAAGAGCCCGGGCGGTGCGCACAAATGCCTCAGAGCGCTGATGGTCAAGACGGAGATAGCGTGAAAAGCAGAGATGGGTCAGTGCATCCCAATCGTGTGGACCTCCGGTCGCGGTCGCAGCCCTCGGGTTCCGGGTAAGAAAACTACGTACGGCGGCTTCGTCTGCCAGGATGGCGGCAGTGAAGAGATTTGCAGTGGCCACTTGCGGGTAGCGTGCAAGGATGCTCTCGGCCTGCTCAAGTGTGCCCGACCCGTGATCAGACTGCCTGGGCACGCAAGCCACTTCGATGAATGCTGCTACCGGATCGGTAAGGGAGGCCATGGCAGCTTCCGCTGGTTATGGCTGCTTCGGCTTGAGCGTGAAGAGCTTCAGATCGATCGCATCTCCCATCACTTTGTAACCCGCGTCGTTGGGATGTAGATGATCGCCGGGGTCGTCGGCGGGCAGAAATGGTGTCGGGATGATTCGGGTCCCGGACCGCGGCCTCCAAGTCGACGAAGCCATCGAAGGCGCCGCCGGTGCGAATCCAGTCATTTACGGCCTTGCGGATCGCTTCCCCGTTTTCGGTGTAATAGCCGGCGCCGTGATACGGCGTCAACGTGCAGCCAATCACTGCGATGCCATGGGCGTGGGCACGCACGATCATCTGGTCGAGAGCAAAGATGAGTTCCGCGGCCGTGGTGCTGTCGGGAACGCTGTGCAGGCGGCCAATGTCGTTGATGCCCTCGAGAATGAGCAGATATTTTGCTCCGCTCTGCGCGATCACATCGCGATCGAAGCGCGCCAGCGCGTTGACGCCGGCTCCATCCCGCAGAATCTTGTTGCCGCTGATGGCTTCATTCAATACCGAAAGTTTGCGATACTTTGGATCGGCCTGCAGGCGTCGCGCCAGCTCATCCGGCCATCGCTGGTTGGTGTCGATGGTGGATTTTGCGCCATCGGTGATGGAATCCCCGATGGTAATGACCGCTCGCCGCATTGGCGGGAGCAAGGGTATCGATTCCGTTGAGGTATTCCCAGCTGGTCAGCGTGGTGGGCGTCTCCAGGGTGGCGCTGGAGACGACATTGCCGGGCGCGTGATAGCTGGTTGCGTTGCCCAGTTGATGCTCAGTAATAGGCCCCGAGGGGCTGGGCAGATAGAAGCTGACGGTGAGGTCGGAGAGGGCAGCAAACTTGAACGAGGATGGGATCGCTGACCGCCAGGGCGCCGGGGGGTATCGAGACCGACGGCTGCCCGTGAAAGCTGAGAGGCTTTGCCGGTGCCCGGAACGATAGCCGCGCCCTTCTGGGTCTGGGCGATCTCCGCGGCGCCAATCACCAGCGGACTGGTGCCGTACAGGTTGGAAAAGCGCACCCGGAGCGTCTCCCCGCCCATGCTCACGTGGACCACTTCGCGCAGAGTTACTCCGGGTTGCGCGCCTGGACGCAACCAGCTCCTCCGCAGTCTTGGCGTGAGCATCCAGCAGAGGGGCAGACGCCCAGGTGCCAACCCACTGGCTGTTGCGTCCGATTTTGCCAGCAGCGGCTGCACGCACAACGCGGTGCGCCAAGCGCCACGATCAGCATCCTGACCGGCAGCATGTTCGATTCCTCATTAGGGTTCCTTTTCCAGCAGCGACGGTCAGAAACGGATGTAGGCTCCCACGCTCGGTTCCGAGGTTTGCCGCCTGGTGTTGTTGTCAGTAGTGCCGAGTTGAAATCGGGCGTCTTGTAGACCAGCCCACGATACTGGAACCGCAGCCCAAAGTGCGAGGTGAAGATCGGGTAGTTGACGCCGACCTCATAAAGCAGCGGTATGCGCCGCTGCTGGTTGTATTTTTGCCCGCCAACGGTCGTCGGCAGAAAGATGAGAGCGCCCACGCCCACCGCGCCAAAAGGCTGCAAGCCGAGAATCGGAGTGGCCCTTGCAGCAGATAGGCGCCGGTAGACCTCGTGCAGGTTGTTCTGCACGCCGAAGGGAAGGGTGGAGTACCTCTCGGAAAAGCGGGTGTAGCTGTAATTGACCTCATAGCCCAGCCAGGGATGGAACGACTGCCGGACGGTGGCCAGCACCCCCAGGGAGTCCGTTGGATTGTCCTGGATGCCGTTGCCATTCGATGACTGGGAGAATTGCCCAAAGATGTTGACCGCACCTTCAAAGTTCTTCAGGGTCTGGGCCGACGCCCGGTTGCCAAGCCACGCAGATGAAGAAGAAAAAGAAGGAGAAAAGAAAGGGACCGGGATTGAATGAACATCAGTTTGCCCACGCTCCTGCGCATGAAAGGAATGGAAATGGCTGCAGACTTCATCTTTCAACCCAAAGAGATAGCATACGCCAGCGCGCCGTCATGCTCCCTGCCCGCGGCCGGCGGGCGCGTTGCGCTCATCGATGTATTCCTCGATGCACTGATCGAGGATCCCGTGAGCCTGCAGGACGAAATCGATGGCGTCACGGCCGGCTCCCTGGCCGCCGGCATTCGGCGTGACGTAGTGGGCCATGCAGCCTTCACCTGGTCGCGGGCGTTGGCCACCGCGATGGCCAATCCGCACACGCGCATCACCGGCAGATCGATCACGTCATCGCCCACGTAGGCGATCTGGTCAAGGGTGAACGATCCCCGCTGCATGATCTCGCGCACGGCTTGGATCTTGTAGTCCTGGCCCATGTAGACATAGTCCATGCGCAGGGCGCGGGCGCGCTGGGCTACGGTCTTCAGAGCTGCGCTTGGTGATGATGCCGGTATGGATGCCACCGATCCGGGCAAGCGAAATGCCAATCCCGTCCTGGGCATGGAATCCCTTGGCTTCAAAGGTCTTTTCGGTGGATACGGCGCAAGGGGGAGAATCCATATCTTGCCATCGGTAAGGACCCCGTCGACGTCGAAGAGTACCAGGCGGATGCGGCGGGCGCGCTCAGCGGCAGAGAAATCCATAGAACCATTCATACAACTTTAGTTTTCTCACTGCATCTTGTCATCACCTCGGGCTCAGCGCAATCATGGGAACGTTATGAGAACTACCAGAAACTCTCCACCTGCATCTCGTTTTAGCCGGCGCCGCGGTTGTTCTGGCGCTGGTCGCAGCTCCCGTATTCGCCTCCTTCAAAATATGCCGGCATCTACAGTTCCGAAGCGCCGGATCCAGCGAAGCGACCGGGCCTGCCGGGCCCGCATTCAGCGTTAGCCTCGGTCCGGACGGATCGCTACGGTGACTCAGGATCTGGGCAAAGGCGCCATCACCACCTTCGGACATTGGACCGACGCCGGCAGCCAGATCACCGTCAAATTTGACGCCGTGGAGGGCAAGCCCACCGATCCACCGATGGTCTTTCAGCCCAGCCACGATGGACTGCAGGCAGTGACCTGGAACCATACTCTGTGGGGAAAAACGACGCCTCCTCCGCTCAAGAAGGAAGAGTCGAACTGGCACACCAACAAGAAGCACGGCTTCCTCTGAGTTGCAACGCCGGTTCGCGGCGACGCTGGAGCCAACGGGCGCATCCAGATGGTAACTACTTCGCCTCCATAGCCAGATAGGAATAGGACGGGGCGCTCCAGTTCGCAGGCTTGCCTGGATCGACCGGGCAGCAGACGGCTTCACTGAGATATCCACGCCAGAGACCACGTCGTGGGCAATACCCTCATCACCACACCGGTAACAAATGCTGGGTGGCCCATTCAAGCCGTCTTTTGGCTTGAGTGGGATAACAAACACTGGACGCGCCACTTCCTCGTTCGTCAGCGGAACCTCCTAGGCAACTGACACGCAAGCCGGCTCAAAAGCTGCGGCTCTAAAATGGACGCATGTCTCCTCCGCCATCCACGTCCCCTGAAGTGGAAAATGCCGCTGCGCTGGCGTGGGCGCATCCTGTGGTGCAGGAGTGGTTCGTCGGCAAGTTCGGCACCCCCACCTCTCCCCAGGAGCTGGGCTGGCCACCCATCCTCGCCGGCAGACCGACGCTGATCTCCGCCCCAACCGGCTCGGGCAAGACGCTGGCGGCCTTCCTGATCTGTATCGACACGCTCATACGCAAAGCGATCGACGGCTCGCTCGCCAGCCGCCACCGCGGTGGTCTACGTTTCCCCGCTCAAAGCGCTCAGCAACGATGTGCAGAAGAACCTGGAGCAACCGCTGCGGGAGATCCAGCAGCTGGCCCTGGAGCGCGGCTACCTGTGCCCACCCATCCGCACCGCGGTGCGCACCGGCGATACCCTGCCCGCGGAGCGGCGCGCCATGCTCAAGCGGCCGCCGCACATTCTCGTCACTACGCCGGAGTCGCTCTACATCCTGCTGACGGCCGAGAAGAGCCGCAATAATCTTTGCGCGGTTGAGACGGTGATCGTGGACGAGATCCATGCCGTCGCCGATGACAAGCGCGGCGCCCATCTCACGCTCACGCTGGAGCGGCTGGATGCGCTGGTCTGCGGAGAAAACCGCCTGAGCCCGGGGGCCTTGATCAGCGGACGATCGCAGCCGCCGCTGCGCATCGGCCTTTCCGCCACCCAGAACCCGATCGAGCTGGTCGCCGGCTTTCTGGGGGGAAAGCGCGGGCCGGAGGTGGCCATCGTGCAGGTGGGCCGAGACCGCGCTCTGGACCTGGGCATCGAGGTGCCGGGGGACGAACTGGGATCGGTAGCCACCAACGCGATCTGGGACGACATCTACGAGCGGCTGGCAGAGCTGGCCTTGCAGCACCGCTCGACGCTGGTCTTTGTGAATACGCGGCGCATGGCGGAGCGGCTGGCCTTTTGCCTGGGCGAAAGGCTGGGTGCGGAAAACGTAGCCGCGCACCATGGCAGCCTCTCCAGGAAGCTTCGCCTCGAGGCGGAGCGCAAACTCAAGAACGGCGAGATCAAGCTACTGGTCGCCACCGCCTCGCTGGAGCTGGGCATCGATATCGGCAGCATCGACCTGGTGTGCCAGGTAAGCTCTCCTCGGGCCATCGCCGCCGCCATGCAGCGCGTGGGCCGTGCCGGCCATTGGCGCGGAGCCATTCCCAAAGGGCGCTTCTTCGTGACCACGCGCGACGATCTGGTGGAGTCCGCGGCGCTGATCCGCGCCATGCGCGCGGGGGTGCTGGACCGGCTGGAGATTCCGCATTGCCCGATGGATGTGCTGATGCAGCAGATTGTCGCGGCCTGCGCGGCAGAACCCTGGGAAGAGGACGCGCTGTTTGAGGTGTTGCGCCGCGCCCACCCCTACAGCAAGTTGACCCGCCAGGAGTATGACGAGATTCTCTGCCTGCTGGCCGAAGGCATCGAAGCCAGCCGCGGGCGTTACGGGTCGTACCTGCTGCGCGACCGGGTGCATGGCCGCATGCAGTCCCGGCGGGGCGCGCGGACCATCGCGGTTTCAAATGGCGGCACCATTCCCGACACCGCGCTCTACTCCGTGATCGTGCAGCCGGAAGGGGTACAGATCGCCACCCTGGATGAAGACTTTGCCGTCGAGTCCTCGGCCGGAGACGTGATCCTGCTGGGCAATACCAGCTGGCGCATCCAGCGCGTGGAAAGCGCGGGCCGGGTGCTGGTGGAGGATGCCCACGGCCAGCCCCCCAACGTGCCCTTCTGGCGGGGCGAGGCTCCGCAGCGCACGCTCGAGCTCTCGCAGTTCGTCTCCAGCCTGCGACAGGAGATCAGCGCGCGAACCGGTGATGTGTTGCCCGGGATACATCAGCCAATCGAGCCCCCAGGTGGCGGAGACCGTAGCCTGGCTCAAGCAGGAATGTTGTGTGGATGATGCGGGCGCCGAACAGATGATCGGCTATATCGTCGCCGGCCGCGCGGTGCTGGGAGCGGTGCCCGCGCTTGACACCATCATCGCCGAGCGCTTCTTCGATGAGGGCGGCGGGATGCAATTGATTCTGCACGCGCCCTTTGGCGGCCGGATCAATAAGGCATGGGGGCTGGCGCTGAGAAAGCGATTCTGCCGTGGTTTCAATTTTGAGCTGCAGGCGGCGGCGACCGATAACGGGCTGAACATTTCGCTGGCCGAGCAGCACAGCTTTCCGCTCAGCGACGTATTCGATTTTCTTACCGAGCAGACGGTTACCGGCCTGCTGGAGCAGGCCTCGCTCGACTCGCCTATCTTCCGCGCGCGCTGGCGCTGGGATGCGGGGCGCAGTTTGCAACTGTTACGGTTTTATAACGGCAAGCGCATCGCGCCCCAGGTGCAGCGGACCCGGTCCGATGACCTGCTGGCCAGCGTCTTCCCCCAGGTGGCCGCCTGCCAGGAAAATATCGAAGGCGATATCCAGATACCTTCGCACCCGCTCATTCAGGAAGTGATGAAAGACGTGCTGACCGAGGCGATGGATCTCGAGGGATTGATCCGAGCTGCTCGCGGGCATCCGGACCGGCGCGATTCGCTGTCTCGCAGTCGACAGCACGACCCCCTCCGCCTTCGCCCATGAGCTGCTGAATGCCAATCCGTACGCCTTCCTCGACGATGCACCGCTGGAAGAGCGCCGCGCCCGCGCCGTAAGCATGCGCGGCATGGTTCCGGAAAAGCTGCTGGGCGAAGCGGGCCGGCTCGATCCGGCCGCGATTGCCGAGCTGCGCGAAGAGTGCTGGCCCGACGTGCGCGATGAGCACGAGCTGCATGATCTGCTCTGTGCGCTGATCGTGGCGCCCGGTAGAGATTCAGTCCGGCGATGAGGCGCTCCACTGGCCGGTGTTCTTTGAGCGCCTTGCGGCCCAAGGCCGGGCCACGGTCGCCGAGCATGCCGGACGGCGGTACTCTGGTGGCGGCGGAACGGATGCCGCATCTTCGCCTCCTGTGGCCGGCGGTCGTCTTCGAGCGCCCACTGGCCTGCCCCGCGGAAGCAAAGGAATTGTCTTTGAGCGACGTGGTTCGCAAGAGCGTGCAGGGATGGATGGCGCTGCTCGGCCCGGTAACTTCGCGGACGCTGGGAGCGCGGCTGGGGATGGAGCCGGCGGCCATCTGGGCAGCCATGCTGGTGTTGGAGATGCAGGGCACCATCCTGCGCGGAATATTTGAGGGCCGCCGGCAAAGCCCTCCAGGACGAAGATGTGGAATGGTGCGAGCGCAGGCTGCTGCAGCGCATCCATAAGACGAACGCTGGCCGGGCTGCGCAAGCAGATCGAGCCGGTTACGCCGGCGGTATATATGCAGTGGTTGCTGCGTTGGCAGCGGGTGGCGCCGCGCTCGCAACTGAGCGGAGAGTCGGGGGTGCTGGAGGCGCTGCGCCTGCTCGAGGGCTTTGAAGCGCCGGCCATCGAATGGGAGCGGACCCTGCTTGCCCCAGCGCGTCGCGGGCTACGATCCGCGATGGCTGGATGCCCTGTGCCTGGAGGGAGTGGTGGGGTGGGGACGAATCTCCCCACATCCAGCGTTTGCCACCCATGGCAGCGACTTCTCGGCCCCCAAGCGGGTGGTGCCCACCAGCATGGCCCCGGTCACCTTCTTTTTGCGCGAGGAGGCACTGTGGATGGATCGCTGCCTGGCCGAACGCGCAATTCCGGAGCCCGCCTTGCAGGCCTGCCTGAGCGAGTTGGCCTGGCAGGCGCGCTCCCACCTGGCGCAGTATGGCGCGGTTTTCGCCGGCGACCTGGTGCGGGGGCTGGGCGCTCCCGCCGAGCAAGTGAACCGCGCCCTGTGGGAGCTGGTGGCAGCCGGCCTGGTTACCGCTGACGGCTTCGACAGCCTGCGGGTGCTTATCGACCCACGGCGCAAGGCTATCTTTCAGGGAGGGATGAGGCGGCCGCGCAACACGGTCGGGCGCTGGAGCCTGCTCAACCCCGCGGCCGGCGCGGTAGAGAGCCCCGGTGGCCGGGCTGAGCGCCGCGAGGCCGAGCTGGAGTCCGCCTGCTGGATGCTGCTGCGGCGCTATGGTGTGGTCTTCCGCGACGTGCTCGAGCGGGAGACCACTATACCCCGCTGGCGTGAGCTGCTGGGCATGTTCCGCCGGCTCGAAGCCCGGGGAAGCGTGCGCGGAGGCCGATTTGTCAATGGGTTTGGCGGGGAGCAATTCGCCGTGCCGGAAGCGGTTGCTGCGCTGCGCGAGATGCGCATGCATAGCGCCGGACAAGTGGATGAGGCGATCACCGTCGCGGCGGCGGACCCCCTTAACCTGGCCGGGATTGTGGTCCCTGGAGAACGGCCGGCCGCTGTTCCCGGAAAAACAGTCACCTTTCTCGGCGGCGCCGTGCGGGTGGAAGAGCTGGCCGCGACGGCTTTGTGAGAACAGTCTCGAATCATTTTCGCCGCCGCTGCTAATCTAACGAGGCTGATGCTTATCGAAGGAGGCCGGAGATGAACCTGGCGCTCACCGTCATTGCAATCGTCATCTGGGGCCTGTTGGCTGTTATATGGATAAGAAGAATCAAGGCGCGCCGCGAGTTCGAGCGGCTCAGCATCACGCCAGAAGCGCTCCATGAACTGCTGGCGGAACATCACGACATATTGATCCTGGACGTTCGCCAACCTCTGGACCTGTTGGCGGACTCGGAGATCATCGAGGGAGCGCGGAGGATTTCTCCGCAGGATGCGATGAATGATCCGGGGCTTATCCCGGCAGATAAAGAGCTGGTTGTCTACTGCACCTGCCCCAGCGATAAGACCAGTCGCGCCATCGCGCTAAGGCCCAGGGGTTCGTGCCGAATGTAGATATCAAGCGGGTCAAGTTCCTGAAGGGCGGACTGGCTGCTTGGAAGGCGAAAGGCTACCCGGTCGTGCCTTACGATAAGACCTTTCACCTCGACACAGGCACTTAGACGTGCTGTACGGGCGCCCTCGATCGCGACGGGCTAAACAGGCTGTGGAAAACTTGAAATTCGATGAAGGACCGTAGGTCACCCGCTTCGGTCGGGATGACAATTCACATTCCGGTACGGGATGCAAGTGCCCAAGAAAAATTGTCATCCCGACCGAAGCTTTTCCGCGAAGTGGAGGGACCTGCGCTTCTCTCAACCGGTCACCGATACACGTGGCCAAATCGCCTCCAATGGCGATTTTCCATCTACAATGCTTTAGCTCATGAGAATCCGGAACAGGACCTACTTCGACCCTTCCCCCACTGCTCTCCGCTCCGCTGCTCTTCGCGGTATGCATGTTTCTTCAGACCTCGAACGCAGGTGCGCAGGCCGGCTCGCCGGCTCCCCCCACGGAAGCAGCCCCACGATAGAAGCGCGAACCGCCGGCTCAAGAAGATGGACGGTTTTTTCCCCTTGTATTGGGAGGCCAGGACAGGCAAACTGCTGCTGGAGATCCCCTCGTTCGACAAGGATTTTCTTTACCTCGATCAACTGCCTTACGGCATCGGTTCGAATGATCTGGGTCTTGATCGCGGGCAACTGGGAACGGAGTGGTTGTGCACTTTATGCGCAGTGGGAACAAGGTGCTGCTGCTGCAGCCAAACCTCGCCTTCCGCTCTTCGTCATACAGACCCCGCCGAACGCGCAGCGGTCACAGCAATCTTTTGCGGAATCGGTGCTCTTCGGGTTCAAGGTCGAAGCGGAACAGGCCGATGGCGCAGGGCGGCCATGTGCTGGTGGACGCCACCGATTTCTTCCTTCAGGATCCCCACGGCGTAGCCGAGCGGCTCGTGCAGGCCAAACAAGGCGCTTACAAGCTGGACCCAACGCGTTCGGCGATCTTGCCTGAGAGCACAAAAAATTTTCCTCGCAACACAGAAGTCGAAGCCCTCCTCACCTTTACCAACGATGCCCCTTCCGGCATCCTATATCGCCGACGTAACGCCCAATGCTCATGCCGTCACGGTGCGGGAGCGCCATTCGCTCATCGAACTTCCCGGCCCGGGATATACGCCGCGTGCTTACAATCCGAATGCAGGCTTTTTCTCCGCCGGCTATCGTGACTATTCAGCGCCGCTCGGGGCGCCGCTCGATCAGCTCTTTATCGCTCGGCATCGGCTACAGAAAAAGGATCCAGCCGCCGCGATGAGCGATCCTAGCATCCTGTAGAGCCGATCACTTACTACGTCGACCGCGGCGCGCCGGAGCCGATTCGCACTGCGCTGGTCGAAGGCGCACGTTGGTGGAACCAGGCCTTCGAGGCCGCGGGCTATCGCAACGCATTCCGGGTCGAGGTGCTGCCGGAGGGCGCGGACCCCATGGACATTCGCTACAACATGATCCAGTGGGTACATCGTTATACCCGCGGATGGTCCTACGGCGAAGGTGTGACCGACCCGCGGACAGGCGAAATCATCAAGGGCCAGGTGACGCTGGGGTCGCTGCGCGGGCGGCAGGACTTCATGATTGCGCAGGCGCTGCTCGATCCGTATCTCGACGGTAGCGCCGCTGCCGGCCGACAATGCGTTGCGGGCCATGGTCCTGGCTCGCTTGCGGCAACTGGCGGCGCATGAAGTGGGGCACACGCTGGGGCTGGAGCATAACTTCGCCGCCAGTTCGCTCGGCCAGGGCACTTCGGTGATGGATTATCCCCATCCGCTGATCACCCTGGATAGCAACGGCAAGCCGGATCTCTCCCATGCCTACGCGGTGGGCATAGGCGCGTGGGACAAGGTTGCCATCACCTACGGCTATGCGGAGTTTCCCGCCGATAAGGAAGCAGCCGATCTGGCGGAGGTGCTGTTGAATGCGCAGAAGCAGGGCCTCTACTTCATCACCGACGACGATGCGCGTCCGCTGGGAAGCGCGCATCCACACGCCCACCTTTGGGACAACGGGCCTGATCCCGCGGCTGAACTGGATCGCGTGCTCGCCGTGCGGGCTGCTGCGCTCGGAGCGCTTCGGGTTGAACGCGATCCCGGTAGGAACGCCGGTGTCGCAACTGGCGGATGTGCTGGTGCCGCTCTATCTGATGCACCGCTACCAGACCGAAGCGGCCGCCAAAGAGATAGGGGGACTGGACTATCGCTATGCATTGCGCGGAGATGGGCAGGAGGTCACGGCCATTGTTTCACCGGCCGATCAGCGCAAGGCTCTCTCCGCCGTACTGCGCACGCTCGCGCCCGAGATGCTGACGCTGCCGGAACCACTGTTGCGGTTGCTTCCTCCGGTGTCTCCCGGGTATCCACGCACGCGAGAGAGTTTTGCCGCGTTCACCGGGCTGGCCTTTGATCCGGTGGCGGCCGCCTCAGTCGGCGGCCGATCTCACGCTCGCCCTGCTCTTCGATCCCCAGCGCGCTTCACGCCTGGTGGAGTATCACGCGCGCGACGCCGGAAATCCCGGCCTCGATGAGGTCTTGAACAGCGTGCTGAAGGCGACCTGGCAGGCGCCGCGTGCCAGCGGCCTGGCGGCCGAAACTCAGTCCGCGGTGGAATCGGCAACGCTGGAGAGCCTGCTTGGCTTGGCTGCTTCGAACCAGGCATTGCCCGAGGCCCGCGCAATCGCGCGCTTTGAAGTGACCGCATTGAAGACGCAGCTCAGCGCCGCGAGTCCGCTCCCTCGCGAAAGGCAGGCGCATCGCGCGGCAGCCTTGGCACGGATTGCGGAATTCGAGCGGGATCCGGCAAAGTTCGTGCCGGCTCCTCCGGTCGAAGCGCCGCCTGGCATGCCGATCGGCGAGGATTTCTAAGACCCTCCTGAATTCCGGTTCGTGCCGGGGACCTAGAGCGTCGCGAAATGGATTGCGTCTTTTTTGGATTCCCCTGCGTCTGATCATTTTACTTTCCATTTGGCACCTGCAGAACCATCCATCTCGACGATGGAAAGTGAGGGTACGTATTGAAGCGAGCTGCTCTGTTGTTCATCCTTGCTTCCGCATTTCTCAGCCTGCTTTCAGGATGCGGAGGGTCTCCCGTACTCAAGCTGACCACGCCCACAACGTCGGTTCTTCTCTATCCGGACAATGTTTCGAGGCAAGCCATCGTTGTGACGGCGGCTCTCCCCGCAGCACCATTTCGCCCGATTTCGATTAGTCTGCAGGGACTTCCACCCGGAGTCTCGGCATCGCCTGCCAGCTTGTCGATGATCAGCAGCGGCCAGGGAGCCTTCGTGTTGACGGCAGCCACGACTGCCGGATCTTCCGCGTTTGCCCAGGGTACGCCCCAGCTAAGTTTCCCGATTACCATCCAGGCCACGGCCGGCAACCTACAGTCGAGTGCGAGCGTCCAGCTCACGCTCGCCTCGCCCAACCCGAATTTTGTCCCCGCCAATATGGACCTGCCGGTGCTCGAACTTACCACCGATAATGCAGCTCCCATCAACTCTGAGATCAATTACGTGAGCGGTAGCGTAACTATCACTCCAGCCCCCTCCAGCACAGACGTTGCCTTCTCGGGAACGATGCAGATCAGGGGCCATGGAAACACGACCTGGAGCCTGCCGAAGAAGCCGTATAAATTAAAGCTCGACGCAAAAGCCGGACTATTGGGCATGCCGGCTGGCAAGACCTGGATCCTGCTGGCGAACTACGATGACAAGTCCCTTCTCCGCGACCAGGTTGCCTTTGAGGCTGGCCGGCGTGTGGGCATGGCGTGGACACCCAACTCCAGGTTTGTAGAACTTTTTCTCAACGGACAATACGAGGGCAATTATCAGCTCACGGAAGAGATCAAGATCGACAAGAATCGGGTAAACATTCCCGAGATGGACGATACCGACAACTCAGGCAAGGCGCTGACCGGCGGCTATTTGCTTGAAGTCGACACCAGGGGCGATCCGGACGATATCCTCTTCAGGACGTCGCGCGGGGTCATCTTCGATCTTCACGACCCCGATCCTGCCACCCCGCAACAACTGGCATACATTCAGAACTATATGCAGCAGGCGGAGAATGCGCTTTACTCTGCGAACTTCACCGACCCTGTGACCGGCTATACAAAGTATCTCGACACAGACAGTTTTATTAACTGGTACCTGGTCAACGAGCTTTTCAAAAACAATGATGCGGTGTTCTGGTCCAGCTGCTGGCTCTACAAGGATCGCAACGACAAGATCTTTATGGGCCCGGTTTGGGATTTCGATATCGGCGCAGGAAACATCAACTACAACGGGAATGACGACCCGACTGGCTGGTGGCTTCGATCGAATGACTTAACTTACACCCAGTGGACAAAGCGCCTCTTTGACGATCCTGCCTTCGCAGCAGCGGTGGCGGAGCGTTGGAAGCAGTTGAAGGCGACACAATTCGACACCTTATCCGCTTATATCGATGAGAACGCCGCAGCCCTCACTCAGTCGCAACTAAACAACTTCCAGCGCTGGCCCATTCTCGGACAGTACGTCTATCCAAACGCCGAGGTTGCCGGTTCCTATCTGGGCGAAGTGGCTTACCTCAAGAGCTGGCTGACAGCGCGCATCGCCTGGATGGATTCGCAGCTTGATCCGAAGGAGGAAGGCAGTTCCAGCGCAAAATAACTTGCGGCCTGATGTCTTGCTGCGTGCGGGTACCGTTTTGCGTATCCTTCAAGGGTAAATCTTCCGCCGCCGCAAGTTTATTCCAGGAATAAATTTGCCAGCCGCCAGTTCTCATCTGTGGAGAGAAGAACGAAAGTGGGCGCCGGATGACGCTGTTGCCATGGAAGCGAGCGGTTCGCGAAAAGCGGCCCCCAAACGACTGTGTTTGGGGACTTGGCGCTGCCCCTGCTTCCCTCGCTCTACAACGTTGCGTTCTGGCTCTCCCGCAACCCCACGGACGCGGAGGACCTGGTGCAGGAGACATTTCTCAAGGCCCTTCGCGGATTCACCAGCTTCGAGCCGGGCAGCAACTTCAGGGCGTGGATCTTCCGCATTCTCAGGAATACCTATCTCACTTCGCGCACCGGGCTCGCGGCCATGCGGACGGTCGCTCTCGAAGACGAACTAGACGACCGCAATGAATCGGGCGCTGCTCTTTTTCCTGAAGGCGCGATCGACCGGGAAACTCCGGAGAGGAATCTGATCCGCTTGAGCGACCGCGCCGCGCTCCACGCTGCCATGGAGAAGCTGCCTCCGCAGCTGCTGGAGGTGATTCTGCTCTGTGATGTAGAAGAAATGAAGTACAGGGAGATTGCCACCGTCCTCGAGATCCCGATCGGCACGGTCATGTCGCGCATCGCCCGTGCCCGCAACGCATTGCGCGGAGCGCTGCAGGCGAACGTCACACCGAGGGAGTTCCGCGCATGACCGATCATCTCTCTCCCTCCATGCTCAATGCACTTGCCGATGGTGAGCTCTCTGCGGACCAACTCGCCGCCGCCAACGAGCATCTTGCAGGCTGCCCTGCGTGCACCTCGAATGCCCTTTACCAAAGCTTGCTCAAGTCCGCTGCAGCAAAGGCTGGGCAGCGGTATACGCCACCGCTGCATTTGCAGGACCGCTTGACGCGGTTGGCATCATCCCGGAGAGAGGCTCCCGGGCCACGCACCAGCCATGTGTACCCGTCACAGTGGCGTCTTCGCGGGTTGGGCTGGGCCGCCGCCGCGGTGCTTCTGCTTGTCTCCGCGAGCACGATGCTTGTTCAACGCACCACGCGCAAAGCGGAGATTGCCTCGGCCGAGCATGCTGCACTGGTGACTGAGGTCTTCGATCAGCACGTCGCGACGCTTGCCGGGGGCTTGCCGCCCCAGGTGCTCTCCACTGACAGGCACACGGTCAAGCCATGGTTTCAGGGCAAGCTACCGTTCAGTTTCAATCTGCCGGAGAGCTTGCCACGAGACACTACGCTCGATGGTGCCAACCTGGCCTACCTGCACAACCAGCCCGTGGCCCAGTTGCTCTATAGCATCGGCAAGCATCGCGTTTCCGTTTTTGTCCGGGAGAAACCCGGCGCTGCAAGCACTGAAGAGGCGCCAGCGGAGCACGCGGGATTTCATGTGATGGACTTCCGTACGGATGATCTCGAAGGGGTCGCGGTCAGCGATGTGGACCCAGCGCGCCTGGCCGAACTGGTAAGCGCGATCAGGCAGGCGCAGACGACCCGCTAGGCTGTCTTGCGCAACCCAGCCCACTTCCCTGGACGGGTGCCAATCAATGTTCGCACCAGCGTACATGGGCCAAAACTGGCTTTTTCAAATGCTTTCGCTTTATGCGAGAAAAATACTGGCCTGAGTGACTGCCTTTTTGCCCCCATGGCGGGAACGTTGGAGGGGCTGCGCCCCATAAGCGCGAACTTGTTCGCCCTGTCTTTTTCGGCCCATGTACGCTGGTGCGAGAGGCACCCATCCAGAACCAATAGACCGTGGGTTAGGCGACATAGGTAAGCCGATAACCGCCGTGATCGATGCCTCCCAGGGTGGCGAATTTTCGTTAGGATCGTGCGTGACACACAACAGGGCCGCTTCTCATCTCTCCGCGGCAGCAAAGGCTGCGAGAATAAGGTATGCAAGATGAATCCTCACCAGCGAAGCCGCGCCTCGGACCGATGGCCGATGAACTGCAGCCAGGAGAGGATTACTACTACGACGGTCCGTATCTCGTCTTTACCGCGCAATATCACTTGAAGCGGGGGACGTGCTGTAACTCGGGCTGCCGGCATTGCCCATACCGAAGTTCATCCGACGAAGCCTCAGCGCGCGACTAAGGCGTCAGCAACACCTTCCCCGGCGCTCCCTTTTCCGCCAGTTCATGGGCCTGCCGGATCTCGGCGAGCGTGAACCGCTTGGCGATCGGGATGGCAAACTCACCGCTTGCGATCTCCTGGGCAAGCTGTTCCAGGCGACGCGCGTCCGGGACCGACCACACCTCGCGAACCTGGACGTCGCGCCCATCAGCCGACTTGGGTCTGCCGACGACCGTGGCCAGGACTCCATTTTTCCTAATGTGGGGAATCAGCCGATCAATCACGTCGCGGCCAACGGTGTCTGCGACCGCGTCCAATTCCTTCAGGCCGCCGAGCGGCTCGTCCACGGCGACGACCTCGTCCGCACCCAGCTTTTTTGCCTCTGCCCGCTGAGCAGCGCGAACCCCGGCAATTACGTAGGCTCCATGCTTCTTGGCAACGTATACCGCCGTTCGTCCCACATTGCCCAGCGCACCAGTAACCAGCACTCTCTGGCCGGAGCGCGGACGTACACCCAACTCAATCAATTGCGTGCCGGTCAGCAGCACCAGGGGCAAAACGCCGGCCTCGACGGGGTTGAGCGCATCCGGCATGCGCGCCACGTCTTGTGCTTTACAAGTGACATACTCCGCGTAGGTCCGGCTGGTCAGCCCCAACACCAGGGCATCCACATTTACCCCGGTGACCCCCTCGCCCAGGGCTACCACTTGACCCGCAAGGTCGTACCCAAGGATGGCAGGGAGCGGAAGCGGCATGATCTCTTTCATCTCTCCGCGCCGTATCTTGTAATCGATCGGATTGATGCTGGTGGCATAGAGTTTCACCAGCACTTCGCCGGCAGCGGCGAGTGGGATGGGGACCTCCTCGTAGACCAGTTGCTCGACACCTCCGTAACCATGCAGCAGCACTGCCTTCATCGCCTGCCTCCGCCATTAAGATGCACCGCCGATCGGGAACGCATGGGAATATCGAGCCCTCTATTACATGGACGGGGCACCCGTGCCGCCGGAGGGCGCAGGCGTAGCAGCCGGAGCCGGGGTGGCCGGGCGCACCAGCAGCGCCTGACGCGGAAAGCTGAAGCTCCCGCCGGCATCATCGATGACATTCACTTGGCAGATGTACAGTCCGGCGGTAAGTTTGTCCAGCGGAATGTCGAAGGCAAACGCAACTGCCCCGCGCCCCGGAACATTCAGGCTGTTGGCCTCCACTAGCGGCGTCTCAAAGACTTTCGTGGTCCCCTGAAGAAACTCGATGCTGGTCAGCACCTGCATGCCGGGCTTGGCTGCCGCAGAAGCACCTGCTGCCTTGGCGGCATTCCCGGCGGCCTGCGCGGACGCGGGGTCGTAGACCTCGTAGAGCAGATAGAGGTGCTGATCGGTACGGAAGACATGGGCCACATTCGGCACCCAGGTAAAGCCGCCGTTAGAGAGTGGATTGCTGTCATCTTTCTTGGAAGCAGCAACCCGCTGGCTGGAGAGGACGACAGAGCTGAGCTTGAGAGGAAACTTCTTCAGGTCGGGCAGGTTGATATCGGTCTCGAACGAGCCCATGCGCCCGTTTTGATTTTCGCGGACCACAAACTTGAGATGATACTTGCCCAGCGGCAGGCTGAAATTGGTGGTGTACTGGATGTTCTTGCGCGAAACCTGTTGCGAGTCATCGATCGCCAGCTTGACCGTCTGGCGTATTTCAGCCATATCCTGCCCGGCACTGTTTTTGAGCTCCCCAATAATATCGAGAGTAGCCTTGCTGCGATCTCCTCCCTTGACAAACGGGATCTGCGAGCCGGGCACGATCAAAGATACAGGCACGTAAAAGCGAGGTGCTCCGGAACCGGTGTCGCTGCGGAAGTAATACGCCTGCAGATAGACCTCGACGTCGGTGGTGGGCAGGTCGCTGTTTAGCTGCTCCTGCAATTGACGCTCGCGCTCATCCTTGTTGGCATGACGATAGTCGGCAGGAGCGTAATAGCCAGGCCGGTATTCGAGCTTGACGTTGGGACGGTTGATCTTGATGGTGAGCCTGCGGTAGCGGCCGTCTTTGAGCGTGTCCGTGGAACGGAAACCGATGACATAGTAAGCGGACGTGTCCTGCTGGATACGTTGAAAGGCAGGGGAAAAGTCGTTGGAATCGAAGAAGGCCTTACCTCCGGTGTCGGAGGAAAGCGTGGCCATCACTTCCTGGGTATTGAAGTTGGAGTCGAGGTTATTCTGCAACGCCGCGCCGTTGTAGCCGCTGGTTCCCCGCAGGCTGCCGGTGGAAGCGTCACCCAGCGGCGAGATCGCCTCCAGTCCACGCGCATCCACGGAATAAATCGACATATTCGCACGCACCGAGGCATTGATGGCCGCATGCAGAGAGGCCTGGTTCTCTATGCCATCGCGCTGGATGCCGCCGGAGAAATAGAGCAGGGATTTCTTTTCGTTGATGTAGGCCAGCGAGTGGGCAATATCGGCAAAGGCAAAAAGCTCGCGATCGGTATTGACGTCGTTGTATTCCGATTCATCGGCAGTGAAGGAAGTAGTGTCTTCCACCTGGTTGGTAGTGCTGGTGGCTCCCGATTCAAAGCCCGCGCCCTGGGTTCCGGAATAGCTGTTGACTGCGTTCAGTAGCAGTTGCTTATTGGCGGTGAAATCACGATCCAACGATAGTGACTGATCGAGCGAGACCACGGCGACCAGGTCAGCCGGCTGCATCTGCTTGTTGATGTAATTGCGGGCCGCGTCCTGCGCCCTTTCCAGGTCTTCCGGCTGCATCGAGGTGATGTCGAAGAACATCACGATGAGACGATGATTGCGCAGTTCTGTTGAGGTGGCGCTGCGGTTCATGCTGCCCATGATGGTGTTGGGAGCCCTGCCGTTCACCGTGGCCTCATTGAGAGGCGCGGCTTGATCGACACTCTGGAAGTCGAAGCTGATAATCTTTTGCGGCTTGCCATTCTCCTGGATCTGAAAATCGTTGGCAGTCAGTCCCCGAACAACCTCTCCAGTCTTCTTATCGCGGACAACAACGTTGGTGAGCACCAGGTCGCTATCGACCTTAAGCGTATAGGCGGTTTGCGTATCCGGCTGCGAGCCGCTCTGCGACGGACTCTGGTCAGCGTTCCGGGCAGCAACCGGCGACGCGGCCAGAACCGCCGCGCCCAGCAGGGCGATCAAGCTGCGCAAGTGGCCGGTGACATTCATTCCGAACTCAATCCTCTCTAAAACCGGTAGCGGGCGTTGAAAGTGAATTGACGCATACCGGCAGCCGAAGTTACCTGGCCGTAGGTTCCCGATTCCAGCGTCGTATCAACGCCTGAATATTGGACGGTGTTGAAGACATTACTGGCAGTGGCTCGCATTTCGAAGGTACGCGTCTCTGAGAAGCGAACTGTCTTGGAGAGCGAAGCACTGACCGAAACCGTGCCCGGGCCGGGAATCGAGTAACGCGAAGCGGTCCCATAGGTGTTGGCAGGCGCGACAAAGGCGTTCTTGTTGAACCAGTTGTCAAGCGAGCCCCCGCCGGCAGTGAGCGAAGCCCCGGGAACCCGATCCGGACGAAGGGATCCCGTGCTCCCGCGGGCCACGTCGTCGATCGCCGCTCCATAGTGCGGCGTGAGCGCTTCTCCGCTGGCCAGGGTGAAGGTGCCGGAGAGCGAAATTCCGTTCAGCGAATGAGCCACCCAGCCGGTGTTCAGCCAGTGTTCGTCCGGTCCGAACGGCAACTCGTAGAGGAAGTTGCCATTCAGTTTCTGGCGTACGTCGAAGCTCGAATTCGATTCTTCGGCCAGCAGATTCTGCCAGTTTTGCGCCACCACCGTCCCCGTTCCGCCGCTGCCTCCAATCGAACTGGCGTTGTCGATGGAATGGCTGTAGGTGTAGGTCGCCCCCATGGCTATCCCTCGCTGCAACCGCTTGCGCGCGCTAAACGTCAGCGCGTTGTAATTGGAGAAAGCAACCGAATCCTCATAGTCATAGAGCACTCCACTCTCCGATCCGGTGGCCGTGCGGCCGGGCGCATTGACAATGTCCAGGCGGGTGCCTTTGGAGCCGTTGTAACCGACGTTGAGCACAATGCCCAGGGGCAGGGTACGCTGCACATTGATGTTCCACACCTGCACGTAGGGGAGCCGGTAGTACTTGTTGACTGCGTAATTGCCTTCCTCCTGCGGCGCTGGGAAGCCGTTGGCCAAACTGATCAGCGCACCGCTACTTGTTTCATTGGTCTGAACGTCGGCGTAGGGCGGCTGGAAGGCGAAGTCCTGGATAAATTTCGCATATTGGCCGACGGCGTAGTTGATGCCATATCCCGCGCGCACGACGGTGTCTTTCGCCGCCCGCACGGCAATGCCAATGCGAGGAGAAAAGTTGTTGTGCTCGGGGTAGACCAGATCGCGTGGATATTTCCCGGTATACGGTCCAATTCCCCCCGAGAGAACCGTCTGGACAGAAGCAAAGTCATTGCCGGTATCCAGGGTGGAAAGGCGATCGTACTTCTCAGAGTAGGGAGAAAAATATTCGTAGCGCAGGCCGAAGAGCAGGGTCAGATTCGCCAAGGCGCGCCAGCTATCCTGGGCATAGGCGTCCCACGCGTTCTGCCGCAAATAGGACTCCTGGTAGGGCGACTGCAGCGAGCTCTGTTGCGGCAAGCCAAGTAGCAGGTCGGCCAGCGAAGAACCCGACGTAGAAGTGCCACCCGGTGTGGTGGTGCTGGTACCAGGCTGCTCGGTGAAGACGCCGGTGAAGGTAAACGTGCCCGTGATATTGCCGGTATTGCCGAAGAGGTCGTTATGAACGCGGCGGAAGTCTCCCCCAAACCGGATGTTGTGCTTCTTGTGTATCCACGACGTGGAGTCGGAAGCGGCGATGGTCTGGTTAATCTGAAAGTTCGGCTGCTGTTCGGTGAAGCTGGTGAACTGGTTGAGGGTCAGGTTAGGCAATCCGTAGAGCCGTGGGTTCTCCGGCAGTCCGCCGATGCCTATCTGGCTGGCAATATCGGTGTTGTTGGTGAAATAGTTCGAAAGCTGCGTATTGCTGCGGTTCCAATTGAGACCGAGATTATTGGTAAGCCTGCCTTTGCCAATCGAATAGCCGAGTGCTAGAGAATATTGGTGCGACTGCTGCTTACCACCGAGCTCGGGGAAGATATCAAGTTCATCCGCCGCCGCGTGGCTGTAGTTGAAATTCACATTCACGCTCTGGCGTACGCCGGCGCCGCCCTGGCCCATGTATTGCCGGATCAGCCCTCCGATCGGTGAACCGCCCGTACTAGGGCCGAAGCTGTGCAGAAAACGAACGCCGATACGCGTGGTGTTGGATTCGGAGGAAGCAAGCCGCTGGTAATTCTGGAACTGGCCCGGCAGATTGGGACTGGGCAGGGGAATGTAGCTGAGCAGCGCCTTTGCCTGGGCCGAAATGCGGTCCGCCGGGATGGTGTTATTAGGGAATGGCGCGTGCGTGAGGGGATCATAAATGGTAATCGGAGCGCCTTCCTGGGTGGTGAGGCCAGACAAATTGCCATCGCGCTCGGCAGCCAGGGGCACGCTGGCGTATTGGTTGAATGGAGAAGAAGAGCGCTGCCCCGAAGCATTCAAGAAAATCACGTCTTTGGTGTCGTGCTCGATCACGTGAGGGATATAGGGCTGACCCATGAACGTGAGTCCAAACTGATTTTGCGCATAGCTCGGCTGAGGCTCGTTTTCCGCTTCCGATCTGATGGCGAAAGGGCTGGCATTCAGCGCGCTGTTTCCACCGGTCCAGAAGAAAGCACCGTGGGGCTGGTTGGCCTTAAAGTTGCGGAAGTTGCCGAAACCCCCGCCGAATCCGCCGCCTCCTCCTCCGCGACCGCCACGACCCCCGCCACCACCACGACCCCCGCCGCCGCCAAACCCACCTCCACCACCGCCAAAACCACCACCGCCGCCAGGGCCACCGCCACCGGGGCCACCGCCTCCCGGTCCGCCACCGGGTCCACCGCCGCCAGGGCCCGCCGCCAGGGCCACCCTGGCCGCCAAGAGACTGGTCCAGTTCTGCGTTCTGGCGAAGTTGTTCCATATCCACCCCTGCGAAGGGATTGGTGGTTCCAGCCTGGCCGGTGACGGCGACCGAGTCGGTAGAGAAATCCGCGCTCGTGGCAAGCGACGGGAGGGTGGCTCCGGTAGCGCCACTGTTGACCCCGGCATCCGTCGCGCCTGCAAGCGCGGTAAGCAAGTCCAGATTCTGCGCTCCACCGCCGGTATTGCGCCGCACCGTGCCCGTGGGGCGAGTGCCGACTTGTCCTGGCGGCCGGTTCCCCGCTACGCTCTCCTGCGTGGTTTCGGGTGGAACCCTCGATGCCAGGGTCAGGGCAAAGTCGGCCTGTTGATTCACCGGGGTACTTCCCGTGGGCTTGAGCAGTGCGACCTTGGTCTCCGGTGCGAAAGCGGCGAGTTCGGTCTTGAGCACATAGCGGCCACTCACCGGTATGGTCATGGAGTAGTTGCCGTTGATATCGGTGACGGTGGCATAGCGTTGGCCGGTCAGCGTATTGGAGGCGACGATGCTCACTCCGGGCAGCGGAATGTTGCCGGCTTTGACCGTGCCGTGCACCAACCCGCCGGCGACAGTCGCCGGTTGCGGGGCCGCCGGCTCAGCGGCAGTGGCGATTGGGCCGCGGAAGACGCGACCAAAAGGCGCCCCACAGACACAGGAGTAGAGACATGCGCCGCATCAGACTGGATTTCCCATGGCTATGCACACACAGCTTAGACCTTCCTCGCGACAGGACGTATTCGGCGATTCCCTTGCCCAAGCAGATCCATTCAGAGGCCGGGCGGCGGTCCGGGGGCAGGAGCCGTGGAACCAGGCGTAGGTGATTGGCCGGGCTCTCGCTCGGGGCCGCCATGCGATCCCCCGCTTCGCGGAGGCATGATCCTCAAGTCTGTGGCCAGAAAAGTATCCGCATGCAGCGTTCCCTGGGCGCTAATAAAATCTCCTACCTTTACGTCGGCCAGGGTCACGTCTTCCCTGCGCTTGCGAAACGATGTGTTCTCATCCACCGCCACAATCTGCGCCTGCTTGTCGTTGGCACGCTCAATGGTGATCTTGAGCTCATGGATGGCGGTCACTTTGCCCGCCACCCAGGTCTTGCCAAACGCGGCGCGCGCATTGCGGACTTCATTGGCGTCAATGTCGAGCACAAAAACAGCGCCTACGGTCTTGGCTTTGGGGTCAACGATACCGCCGGCCATCAACATATCGCCCACGTGGATGTCGGCGGCCGCGATCGGCTGCCGATCCTTTATCAGGCGGGTGTTGGCGCTGTAGAGGACCTGGTAGGTCTCCCCTTCCTCAGTGTGGATGGTGAAGCTGCCGGCTGCGGCTGCGGTGACGGTTCCGCGAACCCCGTTCCCCCTGCCAAACGCTCGACCCATGCCATCGCCACCGTCGGGCGGACCCAACCCATCGCCCTCCTGGGCATGGCAAACCGCTGCTGCCGCCACCCAGAGAGCCAGAACTACCAATCTCGCCGCGCGTTTCATCCATTAGCCCAAAACTGCCCGCTGTTTGCTCCATTTAGACGGGGCCGATATGGGTAAGGACGCAGATATGCACTTAACCGTTGTCGTCAAACGACACTGCGGTAAACTGCCGTGATGCCGACCGACGCACTCCCTACCCCCGCGCCACCTGCTCCGCCGGCTCACGTGGAACGACATTTTGCCTCGACCGCGCTGGTGCGCGATGTGGTGATCGGGATGTCAGACGGCTTGACGGTTCCCTTTGCCCTGGCGGCGGGGCTCTCCGGCGCGGTGAACTCGGCGCATGTAGTCGTGCTGGCTGGATTGGCTGAGATCGCCGCCGGGTCGATTGCCATGGGCCTGGGCGGATTTCTTGCCGCTCAGGGCGATGCCGAGCACTATGCCAGCGAGCGGCTCCGCGAAGAGCGCGAAATTGTTGAGCGGACCCGCGACGAGGAAGAAGAAATCTATGAGATCTTCGAGCAGTATGGCGTGGAACGAAGTGAAAGCATGCCGGTGCTTGAAGCGTTGAAGCGCAAGCCCCAGGCCTGGGTGGACTTTATGATGCGCTTTGAGCTGGGCCTGGAAGAGCCGCAGCGCAACCGGGCCAGCCGCAGCGCGATCACCATCGCTCTTTCGTATGTAGTCGGGGGGCTGGTGCCTCTGGCCCCCTATATGGCTGGAAAGAGCCTGCCCGAGGCGCTTAGCGCCTCGGTAGCCATCACCCTGGTGGCGCTGCTGGTTTTTGGCGGGGTCAAAGGCAGGCTTACCGGGGCCGGCACGGTGCGCAGCGCGGTTCAGACGGTGGTGATCGGCGGATTGGCGGCCGGTGCGGCCTATCTTCTGGCCCGGCTACTGAGCGCCCATTGAAGTGCGAGCGAAAGATTAACGGGCCGTTTACACCCGAAGGCGAAAAATTTAGGCAACATCAAGCCGCTTTCGGTCTCTAAGTAGAGGGGGAAACGGTATCTATGACACCAGCCACTGCAACGACGGAGAAGACACCCCGTCTCTTCGAAGAGTTTTCAAGAGTTCGGCGCCAGAGCGAGCAGCTTTGTATTCCCCTGTCGCCAGAGGACATGATGGTGCAGTCGTGCGCCGAAGCCAGCCCAGTCAAGTGGCACCTGGCCCACACCACCTGGTTTTTCGAGACATTTCTGCTGCGCGAGTTCCTCCCGGGCTACCGGGAGTTCAATCCAGACTTCCGCTGGCTTTTCAACAGCTACTACAACTCGGTTTCCGACCAGCCTGAGAAAAAGCTGCGCGCCTCCTTCTCACGACCACCGGTGGAGACGATCTTCGATTATCGCCGGCATGTGCAGGATGGGATCCAGCGACTGTTAGCCTCCAATCCCCCCGAGGAAGTGACGCGGAGAGTGGTGCTCGGGCTGCACCACGAGCAGCAGCATCAGGAACTACTGGCTTACGACATAAAGCACGCTTTGTGGACTAACCCTCTTCGCCCGGCTTACAGCAATGAACCAGCCGCCTTCAGCGCGCCTCCGCTTAGCAAACCGGAATGGATTCCTTACCGGGGTGGCGTATTGGATATTGGATTCGCCGGGGATGGCTTCGCTTTTGATAATGAGTTACCTCAACATCCTGAATACCTGCGTCCTTTTGAGCTGGCCTCGAGATTGGTTTCCTGCAGGGAGTATCTGGATTTCATTGAGGATGGGGGCTACCAGAGATCTGAGCTTTGGCTCTCGGCGGGTTGGGACAGTGTCAAAGCCGAGGGCTGGAAAGCCCCTCTCTATTGGCGCCAGCAAGACGACGCCTGGCAGGTGTACACCATGTACGGCGAACTGCCGCTCACGGAATTGATGCAAACCCCGGTGTGCCACGTGAGCTACTTTGAAGCCGAGGCATTTGCCAACTGGCTAGGCAAGCGGCTCCCCACGGAAGCCGAGTGGGAGGTCGCTGCGCAAGTATTGCCGATCACGGGGAACTTGCTGGAAGACGGAATGCTGCACCCGATAGCGCTGGGCGAGGGCCCCGCGAAAGGTCCGGCGCAGATGTTTGGGGATGTGTGGGAGTGGACCGCGAGTCCGTACATCGGGTATCCCGGGTTTCGCGCTGTACCGGGTGCGCTCGGCGAGTACAACGGGAAATTCATGTCCAACCAGATGGTGCTGCGCGGTGGATCAGCTGTCACGCCGGCCTCCCATATCCGCGCCACCTACCGTAATTTCTTCTCTCCTGCGACGCGCTGGCAGTTTTCCGGCATTCGTTTGGCGAACATCTAACCGGAAACGCGCGGAGATCTCATGTCTGCTATTTCGTTACCCAAGTTGCCGGCGATTGCGTCCAGCCCAATCGCAATGGAAGTCTTTAGCGGGCTGAGCCGAACGGCCCAAGACGCTATCACCCTGGTTGTTCTATGACCAGGCGGGATCTCATCTCTTTGAAGCAATCACCGAGCTGCCGGAGTACTACGTTACCCGGACGGAGAGGCAGATCCTGGCGCAGCACGCGGAGGAGATCATCGCGGCAGCGGCCGGAGGACGCGATCTATCGATCATCGAGCTGGGCGCGGGGACGGCCACCAAGACAGGTTTGCTGCTCGAGCGCGGCCGTAGCTCATCAGGGAAGCGTAACGTACTACCCGATCGATGTTTCGGAAACGGCCCTGGAAGAAGCGCGGACCAGGCTGGAGTCAGAGATGCCGGAGGTAACGGTCGAACCGATCGTCGCTGATTACACAGAAGGCATGCGGCAGAACAACGCTGCGGGCGTTGCCAGCGCCCGACGGCGGCTGGTGTTGTACATCGGCTCGAGCATCGGAAATTTTTCGCCCGCGGATGCGATCGAAGTACTGCGCGGTGTGCGCGCCCAGTTGTTGCCCGGGGACAACCTGCTGCTGGGCACTGACATGGTGAAGGACACTGGGATGCTGCTCGCCGCCTATGACGATGCGGCTGGAGTTACAGCCAGGTTCAACATGAATGTGTTGGTTCGCATCAATCGCGAGCTGGACGCCAGCTTCAATCCGCAGTTATTTCGCCACCAGGCGCGGTGGAATGAGCAACACTCACGGATCGAGATGCACCTGGAGAGCTTGCTGGCACAGAAGGTCGCGGTGCGCGCGCTTGATCTGGAGGTGCGCTTTGGCCTGGGTGAAACGATCCACACCGAGAACAGCTACAAATTTACTGACCAGCGCGTGCTAGGTTTGCTGACGCGAGCCGGATTCAAGTTGCAGCAGCAATGGAGCGACGCGAATAATTGGTTCACGGTTTACCTGGCGGCTGCCAACTAACCCGCGGTGGGGAAAGAAAGAAGCATAGCGCAGACGGCGTGTGCGGGGTCTGCGCTGGTGCCCTAACGAAGGACGATTTCTAGATTCGCCGAACGCCGGTACTACGCCTTTACTTTGTTAGACGCAGCAGAACGACTCCGTGGCGGGGCACGCTCACCGTGTAGCTGCCCTGGATCTTTCCCAGATCCTTTGCCGCCCAGATGTCGCGTGCCTTTGCACTTCCGGCAAAACCCACATCGCTCAACTTCAACGTCACCGGCAGCGGAGTGTCATCACGGTTAAAGAGCCCTACAGCCTTATCTCCGCCCTTGAGCGGCTTGGCCCAGATCTCCACCGGTCCCACTGCGGAGACGCGATCACCCTGCTTGCCCAACGGATCCTGATCGATGGCGATCACTTCTTTATTGGTTAGGATGGCGGCCGTCTCAGGCGGCATTTTGGAGAGATCGTTGCCAGCCAGCAGCGGCGCGGCGAGCAGGACCCAAAGGCTCATGTGGGTGCGGTTTTCATCGAGCGTGAGCTTGCCGTTGCCCACCTCCAACATGTCGGGATCATTCCAGTGCCCGGGACCGGCATACTTAGCCAGGCCAGCCTGGGAGAAGCCAATCAACGTCATGCGGTCATAAGTCGGATTGATATCGCCGGTGGTCCGCCACAGGTTAGCTCCGAGCCCGGGTCCCCATTCCCACACGGCGTCCCATCCGTACTGGCAGAAGCTGTAGACGATGGGGCGTCCTGTTGCCAGCAACGCCTTGTTCATCTTTTCGTAGGCGTCCTTCATCATCTGCGTGGCTTTCGCGGGATCGTTCGGAGCCTCCTGGGTCATGATCTTGCGAAAGCTGCAAAGGTCGTACTTGAGATAGTCGATGCCCCAGGCCGCATACGTCTTCGCATCTTGCGCTTCGTGCTGATAGCTTCCCTCGTACCTGGCGCAGGTCGTAGGACCAGGCGAAGAGTAGATGCCGATCTTCAGTCCTTTGGAGTGAACGTAGTCGGCAAGCCCCTTCATGTCGGGAAATTTGCTGTTGGCCCGGATGTTTCCCTGGGCATCCCGATCGCCCTGCCAGGTGTCGTCAATGTTCACGTAGATGTATCCGGCGTCCTTCATGCCCGAGGAGACCATCGCATCTGCCGCAGCGCGGACATCCTTATCCGTGACCTTGCCGGCGAAGAGATTCCAACTATTCCAGCCCATGGGCGGAGTGGCAGCCAATGTACCCGTCTGCGCGAGTAACGTGGACGGAAGGAGGAAGGCAGCAAGCAGCAGGGCGCGGAACGCGTTGGACATAGTCTCTCCGATACGACGATCCACTATAGGCCACTTCCCTTGCCCGGAGCCAGTGGCTTGAGAATCTCGTCCAGCAGATCAGGAGTTCCCTCCACTCGCTCCAGTCGAGGATACTTCTCGCCGTCGTGATAGTTCAGCCGCACGGTGCGGAATTCATTGTCAGTGGAGACGATGAGCTCAATCGGCTCCGTCGTTCCTTTAGCCCCTCGAATCGCCTGCTTCAGCACTTCGTTGGCGTAGCCGTGGCCGTTGACGGCAACTACCTTGGTGCCCGGACCCAATCCAGCCTGGAAGGCTGGTGAACCCATCCGGACATCCTGAATGATGCCAGTGGTACTGACCACGAGGCCGGCGGAAAACCACGCATCCGTTTGGTTGTAGTGATCGAGGTAGGCCTGCTCGAAGTCCGTAGGCTGGGCGGCATAGGTAAGCCGATAACCACCGTGATCGATGCCTCCCAGAGGCGCGTGGTCGGCGTGGGTATGGATGCGCTCGATGAGAAAGCCGCGCCAGTCGTACGGGACAACCGCATTCAGGTCGGCTACGATCTCGTCAAAATCGTAGGGCACCACCCTTGGCGGAGTGTTGCCGCCCACCGCTAGAAACTTTACGCAAAAGTCATTCAACGATTTTTTGTCATGGGTCAACTGACGGATGGTCGTATCCGCGTCCAGCCAGAGCAACTCGCCTTCATAGTAGTAATCCTGACCGCGCCGCCAGTTGGCCCAATACGGGTTGACTTCGCGCAATATCTGCGAGGAGATGGCTGTGTCTTCCAGGTTGCGCCAGGTGCGCCCGGGTTTCACGTCGAGGTTGGCAGCATTCCACGCCAGCGCCTGGCGGTAGATCTCGGGTGTCCATAAGGCGGAGCGCGCTGCCAGCACGTCACCCCAGTATTGCGTCATCCCTTCATAGACCCAGAGCAGGTCGCCCTTCATTGGGGTGGCATAATCCGGGGTGGCCAGTCCCGCGGGGCGGCGGTACTTGCCATTCCAGGAGTGGGTAAACTCGTGCGGCAGCAGCTGCGCATTGAGCATGGCCAGTTTCGCATCGGAGAGGCCGTTCTTCTCGATCCCGTTGTCACTCGACTGGTGGTGCTCCAGACCCTCCTCGCGAACCACGTCACTCAGGCTGAGAAGAAAGTGGTAGGTCTCATAATGCCGCGACGCGTAAAGCACGCCCGTCTCCCGCACGAGCTGGTTGAGCGAGGCAAGAAATTCCGGCTTGAGATCGATATCTTGCGCGGCGTCCCCGGCCACGTCCAGGTAGTGCTTTGGTGTCACCTCCGGAGCGAGGGGAAACTCGCGAAAATATTTGCCGGTGATGAGCGGCGAATCGACCAGCTGCTCTACCGAAACGGGGGCAAACGAAACCTCCGTTCCCCGCTGGCTGGCAACGCTCAATGCGGTGCCAAACTTCCAGCCTGGCGGCATGGTCAGCGAGGCGGCAATAGGAATTTGCACCACGGGGACGTGCGCCGGATACATGACCACGGAACTCCACTCCAGCACTGTCATATTGGGGCTGGTGGCCCCGTTCTCATCGGAGCCGGTGTCGCCGGGGGTGGCGAGAAAATCGACCGAAACCTCAAGCCGGCTCACGCCGCTGGGCACCTCGACGTGGATACCGTACATATCCACATCGTCACGACGCCAGGGTAGATCCTGGCCGTTGGCTCGAATCAACAGGCCGGCAAAATTGTCGATGGGCCCGGTAGGGCGATGGTCTCCGGGAATCCATTGCGGATATTCGAGGGTCAGCGGACCGGCGCTCACCGGTATTTGCAAATGAGCATGCAGCAGGCGGCGTGGTGCATCGGTGAGATCCACATGCAACACGATCGGGGCGGCAGGCCCCTGTGCCGTACAACGCCCGCCAGATAGAAAGAGCAGCTGAGTGCACGCAATGAGGCCCGGAAGGCTTCTCTTCATCAGTCAATCATTTCACATGGGGGAGAAGGAACCTTAACCGGTCGCCTCCGAGGACAAGTCGAAAGTTGCTGCGACAGGATCAGTGGAATCCCACATCCCGCAAAAAGCGAGCAAAACGCCGCGATTTTCCCCCAGGAGCGAGGTATGCAACCATGACACGCACTGGCGCGAAAGCTCAGGAACAAGCATGATGGATTGGTTTCCGAAAGAGGCTTTCCGATGGCAAATACAACACCGCAGTCCTACGCAAATCACACCAGGCTGGATCCGGGCTTCCATTTTGTTCTGATCCCCCTGGTGATCGTTGCGGTCGTTCTCAGCATTATTTCTTTCGTGCATGGTCATGGCCAGCATGCAACGCTGTGGCTCGTGCTGGCCGTCGCACTGCTATTGACCGCCGGAAAAGCCAGGAGCTATGCGCTCAAGGCGCAGGACCGGATCATCCGGCTGGAGGAGCGGCTGCGTCTCGCCATGCTGCTGCCCGAAGCAGCCAGACCGCGCATTGGAGAGTTGACGGAGCGGCAACTCATCGCGCTTCGCTTTGCTTCGGATGCGGAGCTGCCGGCGCTTGCGATGCGGGCGCTGAACGAAGGGCTGACCAGCAAGCAGATAAAGACCTCTATCCAATCCTGGCGCGCTGACACTTTCCGTGTTTGAGGGAGCGCTTATGCACCGAGACGGCCGAGGCCCAGGCCGATCACATAAGTCACGACCCCTTCCACTGCTCCGACCAGCGTCATCTCCAAGCCGCTGCTCCACCAGGAACGGACGGTGACCAGTGACTTGGCCGCGCCCACGGCGAAATGCGCCACCAGCGATACCACTGCGGAGACGATGACGGCTCTGTAACCGCTGAGGAAGAAAAACGGCACGATGGGGATGAAGGCTCCGGCCGCGGTCGAAAGCGCGCCCGAAATCGCCGAAGTGAGGGATTGCTGAGCGCTTCTTCGGTCGAGTTGAGCCGTTCGGCAGCGAGCGCGCGCAGCATCTGTTCCGGATCACTGGCGATGTGCTCCACCATGTGATCGGCGTCTTGTTGCGGTAGGCCCTTGACCTGGTAGTAGAGGGAGAGCAGCTCGCGGGCCTCTGCGCCGTTCATCGCAATGGCCTCACGCTCGCGAGCCAGCTCCGCCTCATAGATTTCGCGCTCGCTCTTGGATGCCAGGTAAGCGCCCGATCCCATAGAGAGCGCGCTGGCGATCATGCCGGCGAGCCCGGAGAGCAGGACCCACTTGCTATTGCCCAAGGTCGCACCCGAGACTCCGGAGACGATGCCGAAGATGGAACCCAGTCCATCGTTAACCCCGTAAATGGCATCGCCGATCCAGCCTGCTGCATGTGCGCGGCCCTTGTTCCGCTTGGCCAGCATCTGGTCCAAAAGCGCTTGTGGGTTGGCCGACCGGACTCCGCCGCAGGGGCTTCTGCCTGCGGATCAGGCTGCTGAGCTCGCGATAGTGATCCTGCTCGTCCTCGATGACCCGGTTCAGGATGGCCAGGCTGGGCGCATCGCCCAGCGCTTTGAGCTGCTGGCTGTACTTGGCGATGTCGCGGCTCTCGTCGATTTCCAGGCGGCGCAAGGCCAGATCGTCGCCACCGACGCGGGTCTTAAGGCTGCCGGCGTCGCCGGCGGGGCTACCCTTGTAGACTGGCTCCGGCTCCCCCAGTTCACGCAAGCGCCCCGCCCACAGTGCGGCATGCTCTTTTTCCGCAAGTGCCATATTTCCGAGCGTTTGCTTACGCGCGGCCTCCGGCTCCCGCTCAGAGAGCGCCCGGTAGGTGTAATAGCCAGTCATCTCGGCCTGCCAATTCTTTTCCAGAATTTGGCTCAGCCGCGGGTGGCGGGGCAGTTCGGGTTCGGCTGTCGCGTCAGAATCCAAAGCCTTTTCTCTTTCATGGTGGCTTAGCAGGCTGCGGAAAAACTCCTGCTTGTTTCAGGGCACATGGTTTATATAGGTCGGCTGCGGGACTGGTTCGTCCTGGTACTTTCACCAGACTTGTCCAAATTAGCTTTTTCGGCTCTGTCCATCCGCCTCCACCCGTGCCAAGGTGAGCCACCGTCGCTTAAATTGTCATCCCGACCGAAGCGCAGCGCAGCGAGAGATCTGCAGTGCGTTGATGGAACGGAACCGTACCAACTCACCTACGCGCATTCGCTTCGTGCCCGAAAGTGAAACTAATTCTCCGCTGCGCTGCGCTTCGGTCGGGATGACTTCAGCTTAAATGACTGTGGCTCGCCTTGCCACGAGTGGAAGTGGATGGACAAAGTCGCCGCTACCGGAACCACCCCGATTTCCTGCTTGCCCGCAGTCACTCTCCAGCGGCATTCAGCACGTTGCGCCGTCCCTGGCCAGCCGTTGCACCGCATGATTTCGCCAGCGCTGACTCTCAGACCTCCCCTTCGACAATCCGAGGGTAGGCTCTAGTGGAGGGACCTGCTCTTTACGCTAGTTCTCACGACACGCTTTCGCCCCCTGCGGTGTGCTTTCCCGCACGGTACAGAGTTTTTCCGCAGCCTCTTAGGGCACAGCGTAACATCCCTCAGTTGTCGTTTTTGCCTGAACGGTATCCAGTACGGAAGATGAATGATGTGGTGGAAAGGAAGCTCTCATGGCAACCAGGAAAGCCATTTCTCTGGGACTGATCCTGCGTTTCCCTGCTGTACTTCGCGCCCGATGCACGCGGGCAAGTGGCCCACGACCTCCGTCCTGAGTAGACTCAGACTCAAAAGGCATCCCTACAATGGTTGACAATGATGAAGTTTGAGCACCTTTTAACAGAGACGCGCCATCCGGATACAGCCCACATTGACCAGCTTTCCACGCGGGAGATGCTGGAGGTAATCAACGCTGCCGATCGCTCCGTAGCCGACGCAGTCCACGCGGAGCTGGCCCGGATTGCGCAGGCGGTCGATGGCATTACGGAGCGCCTGGAGCAGGGCGGCCGTCTTTTCTATATGGGAGCCGGCACCTCGGGGCGGCTCGGCGTGCTGGATGCCTCGGAGTGCCCGCCGACCTTCAACGTAGACCCCTCGCTGGTAGTGGGCCTGATTGCCGGCGGCGACCATGCCCTGCGCCATTCGATCGAGGGCGCGGAGGACGATGCCCGGCAGGGCGCAGAGGACTTGAAAATCCACGGCTTGCGGGCCGGGGACACGCTGGTCGGCATCGCCGCCAGCGGCCGTACACCTTATGTGCTGGGCGGCATGCTTTACGCCAACCAACTGGGCGCCCTCACCGTTGGGCTGAGCTGCGTCCCGGGCTCTGAAGTGGAGTGCCAGGCGAAGATCGCCATCACTCCGGCAGTGGGGCCTGAGGTGATTACCGGGTCCACGCGCATGCGCGCCGGCACGGCCACCAAGCTGGTGCTGAATATGTTGAGCACCGGCGCGATGATCCGCACGGGCATGGTCTACGGCAACCTGATGGTGAACGTGCAGCCGACCAATGAGAAGTTGAAGGAACCGGGCCATACGGATCATCACCGCTGCAACCGCAGTCGACGAAGTTGAGGCCGAGGCCCTGCTGGACCAGGCGGGCACGGTGCGGGTAGCGATCGTGATGCAAAAGCTGGGAATCAAGCGCGAGCAGGCCATGCAACGGCTGGACGCAGCGCACGGGCGGCTCCGTATGGCACTGGGCGAGGGGCCGGAATAGGCCAGTTGTGCCCCACGTGCGTCTATTAGAGACGATGACGCGCGGCTCTCATTGGGCGAGGCGCATAATACAGTTATGTTTTGCAGACGGGATGGGAGGCAAGGCCGTGGGTAAAAGTTTGGCGAAGTTGCTGATTTTATTGGCGCTTGTGCCCGTTCCAGCGCTGCCGCTGTGGCCCAGTCGAAAGACCAGCCCGACCAGGGCTTTGGGCCCGATCGACACCAGTGCTCCGGCCACGCCGCCGGACCAGATCGTGCAGAAGTTTGCGGCCAAGGAAAGCGAGTTCCGCCACGCCCTGGACAATTACACCTACCAGCGCGATGTGCGCATACAAACCATCAACGATGACGGCAAGGTAGATGGCGAATACCGGCAAGTGGTGCAGATCACATTCGACAGCCAGGGGCGCAAGTCGGAGCACGTGACCTTCGCGCCGCAAAATACGCTGGAACGGATTCAGATGAGCCCGGCCGATGTTTCGGATATTGAGCAGCGCCTGCCTTTCGTGTTGACCACTGAGGATGTGGGGCAATACAACCTGACCTACGTGGGACGGCAGAAGGTGGACGAGGTAGACTGCTACGTTTTTGATGTGGCGCCGAAGGTGATGGAGAAGGGCAAGCGCTACTTAAAAGGACGCATCTGGGTGGACCAGAAGGACCTGCAGATTGTGATCACCAGTGCCAAGAATGTTCCTGATGATTTGCGCAAGGGTCACGAGGATCTTTCGCCTCCCTTTACCACTTACCGCGAGCAGGTGGATGGCAAGTATTGGTTTCCGGTGTACACCAAGGCCGATGCCGAGCTCCACTTTTCGGGTGGGACCGGGTACATGGCCCAGGATGTCCGCATTCGGCAGATTGTGCGTTACACCGACTACAAGCAATTCCGTTCGACGGTCAAGCTGATCTTCGAGGGACAGGATGTAACCAACAATACGGGCCAGCCCCAACCGAACGGCCAGCAACCGGCCAACGGGCAACAGTCGCAGCAGGCCCCACCGGCTGCGGCCGCGCCCCACTAGAGCATTTTTGCTAATACTGTGGTCCGGTAGGGATCATCTAAGTGCGCCCACTAAACTTGGGTGGCCCATTCAAGCCGTACTTTGGCTTGAGTGGGCAAGAGTGTTTTCTTCGCCTACACCATTAGCAAAAATGCGTTAAGTCTAAGCGTTGTAGGTAGACGAAGACACACGGCCTCCGCGGCCGGTCCAGTTGGTATGGAAAAATTCGCCGCGGGGCTTATCGACACGTTCATAGGTGTGCGCGCCAAAGAAGTCCCGTTGCGCCTGCAATAGATTCGCCGGCAGCCGCGCTGTACGGTAGCCGTCGTAAAACGCCAACGCCGTGGAAAACGCCGGCATAGGCACGCCGATCCTGGTCCCGTAGATGATCGCCCTCCGCCACGACGGATGGTACTTGTTCATCGCGGTCGAGAAAAATTTATCCAGCAGCAAATTCTGCAGCTTCGGGTCGCGGTCGAAAGCCGCCTTGATGTCGCCCAGAAAAATGCTGCGGATGATGCAACCGCCGCGCCACATCAGCGCCACGCCGCCCATGTTCAGGTTCCAGCCCTGGTCCTTCTCCGCTGCGCGCAGCAACATATACCCCTGCGCATAGCTCACGATCTTGGAGCAGTAGAGAGCCAGCCGCACTTCCTCGATGAATTCTTTCTTCCCATTCACTACCTTGCGCTTGCGCGGTCCTTTCAGCACCTTGGCTGCCGCCACTCGCTCACTCTTCAAGGCGGACAGGCAGCGAGCAAAGACACTCTCTCCAATCAAGGTCACTGGCTGTCCCAGGTCGAGCGCAGAGATGGCAGTCCATTTGCCAGTGCCCTTCTGTCCGGCGGCATCGAGAATCTTATCTACCATCGGCTGCCCATCGTCATCCTTCTTGGCGAAGATGGTGGCTGAGATATCAATCAGGAAGCTGTCCAGCTCACCCTTATTCCACTCGGCAAAGACTTCGGCGAGTTCATCGGCTGTGAGCCCCAGCCCATCCTTCAACAATTGATAAGCCTCGCCGATCAATTGCATGTCGCCATACTCAATGCCGTTGTGCACCATCTTGACGTAATGGCCCGCGCCATCTTCTCCGACCCAGTCGCAGCAGGGAGTCCCATCCTCGACCTTGGCCGCGATGGCCTGAAAAATTTCCTTCACGTGGGGCCACGCTTCTTTGTTTCCTCCCGGCATAATCGACGGGCCGAAGCGGGCACCCTCTTCGCCGCCCGAGACGCCGGTCCCGATAAACAGAATGCCTTTGGCGGCCAGGTCTTTGGTTCGCCGCGTGGAGTCGGTGTACAACGAGTTGCCGCCATCGATGACGATGTCGCCTTTTTCGAGATATGGAAGCACTTGTGCGATGGTCTGATCGACCACCTCACCGGCCTTCACCATGATCATCACCCGCCGCGGCCTCTTGAGCAGCCCGCACATCTCCTCGATTGAGTGTGCCCCGGCCACCTGCGTTCCCATGGCCTCATTCTCGAGAAAATCGTCCACCTTGGAGACGGTACGATTGAAGACCGCGACCTTGTACCCATGGTCGTTCATATTCAACACCAGGTTCTGGCCCATCACCGCCAGCCCAATCAATCCGATATCGCAATTCGCTTCCGCCATTTTGGTCTTCCCCTTTGTGCTTGCCCATCTGCCCGCGCAAATCTTTACCGAAGCAGATGTTCCCGCTCACGATTCGACCCCTACTTTCGGGATCGGATCGATAAGCGGGTAGACCGCGCGATGATACCTGATCATGGCGATGGGAGCAAAAACACGGAGCAGAAGGGTATGCCGGTGGCGGAAGCCGGAATCAGCCAAGGCCACCGGTGCTCCAACGCATTTTTGCTAATGCTGTGCTCCGGTGGGATCAGTTATGTGCGGCCATTCTTTCCACCCCGGGCACGCCAAGACCGCGTGCCGCGGGGGCCCCGGTTTTGGCGGAATGGCCGCGTTGAGTTCGGTTTTCTGGTCTACACCATTAGCAAAAATGCTCTAGAAGTCGTACCGCAACGAGAACTGCATCACGCGCGGCTTCGTATAGGCTGCCGAATAGTTGCCCAGGTTACCCTCCGTCAATGTGGTCCCAAACAAAAGCGGGTTGACATCAAACCGGACGGAGTTGGTGATGTTAAATACCTCCCAGGCGAATTTCAACGCCTGGCCCTCCGTGATCTTGAAGGTCTTGGCCAAACCCGAGTCGATATCGAAATAGCCATCTCCCCGGAAATTGTTGCGTTGTCCCGCCTCGCCCGGGTATGCCAGCCGGATGGGCGAGCCGTTCGTTACTCCATTTTGAATCGCCGCCACGTTTTGAAAGACCTGGGGTGCTCCGTTCTGATCCTGGTGCTTGCTGATTTTTACCGGCGCAGTCACGACCGCAAAACTTTCGATCTGCCAGTCGGTCCCCCAGCCCGGCGCATTGATGCCGAACGGCAGTCCGCTGGTCCAGCGGTTTACCCCCGACCACTGCCAACCTCCGATCACCGTATTGAGCACTCGATTCGATGTGTTGGCAAGCATCTGCCCACTACCGAATGGCAATTGATACAGCCAGTCAAACGTAATCAGATGCTTGGTATCGAAATCGGAGACGGACCGATTCAAGGAGGGATTCCAGGTATTAATGATGTTACTGAACGAGCCGTTTGAACCGATTTCGGTGGCGCGTTCCGTGTCGGAACCCATGTCGATGGACTTCGACAAGGTGTAACTGAAGTCGGCCTGCAGCCCGTGGCTAAAGGGATGGCGGACGGTAATCTGTCCGGCATTGTAGTAACTCATGCCGATCGAATCCCAGGCGTACAAGGATGAAAATTGGGACTGCCAGAATTTTGTTCCTTGCGGGCACGTATACGAGCAGTAGAAGTCCAGGTCGGCCAAGGCGCTGGTCTCTCCACCCTGATAGCGGTAGACACTCCATTCATTGGTATAGATAGCCTGGGTAGCGCTCTCTCCCAGGTAGTCGTAGTTCGCAAGTTGGGGAAAGACATCCTCGAAGTAAGGAATGGCAGGCACCGACGCTTGCGGATCGTCGCCGTTGGCATCGACCAGCGCAGATAACCTGGCCGCGTTCGTAAAGTAATCGCCCCCTCCCTGGGGATCGGCGAAGTCGACCGGCTCCGCCATATCTATCGCCTGCAGTAAGTGCCTGCCCAGCCGCCCAACGTAAGCGAACTCGACGGTAAACCCGCCGCGAACCTCACGTTGAACGGAGAGGTCCATGGCTTCTGCGTAAGGGGTTTTCAGATGGTTATCGGCTCCCCAGGTGATCGCGAAGGCGCCATCCGGGTAAGTATAAGGATAAGTGATGGTCGATGGTTGCGGGGATCCATTGGAAGGGACATCGTGGACACCGGTGAAGCGGGGGGCATCCGTAAAGGTGTAAACGCCGGCCGGGCTTTCAACGCTGGTGTTCAAGCCGAATGATCCGAACTGGTCGAAGCTGTTGACGATGCCTTCGCCATAGTGGTCGAAATAAATGCCAAAACCAGCCCGGATCGAGGTCTTTTCATTGGGAGAAAAGGCGATGGCCAACCGCGGCGCGAAATTCGTCTTCTGCTTGGACCAGAGGCCGGGTGCGTGGTTCGCCGGCCCGCTTGGACTGAATTGGAGAAGCGGTTCGTACACCTCGCCCTGGAGCGCGGCTGTGTTCCGCTGCTTGTACCACTTATCGGTATCGATGGTCGGCGCGACCTGCTGCCCATTCTCCTCGTACGGAGTTTGCAGGATGGTATGCCGCAAGCCGAAGGTGATTGTCAGGTTGGGCCGCATCCTCCAACTATCCTGGATATACCATTCAAATTCATTTGCCTTGAAATGCCGATTGATGAAGGTCCCATCGGGAAACAGGCCCCCGGTCGCCCCACCCTGGTTCACGTTGTAGTTGGAAACCGTGGTCTGGTCGGGGATTCCACCCACCAGGTTTCCATAGGCAATTTCGTAGGAGTTTTCGAAGCCACCCGAGACCGGCTGTATGCCCAGCGTGGATGGATCGGGCGGGTCCCCCGTATACCAATAGGGGTTGGTGGTCGCCGAATTGTATGAATTCGCATCCGATCCCCGGTTATTGTGGATCAGCCGCCAATTGCCGCCAAACCCTAGCGTATGGCTACCCTTGGTCCAGGTCAGGTTGTCCACGACGTTGTTGACCGGAACGTTGACGATCGACGAGCGAGTTATGTAATAAGGATCGGTTGCGGAGTCGTTGATGAAGCGAAAGACCGTATAGTCGCCCTGGCCAATGCCGCGATTGCCATATCCCTGGCGTATGTAGCCATAACGGATATCGTTCACCATATTAGGAGTGATCGACCAGGTTTCTCCCGCCGCGATTCCTTTGCTGTTGTCGATGAGACTCGAGGACGGCGGATCGCCGGGGAAGTCTTCGACGCCGGACTGCGTATCCTGCTGCAGGTTTCCGCGCACGAAGAGGTGGTGCTTGTTGCTGATCGCGTAGTCGAGCTTGAGAATGCTGGTGTTCAGCGAGCCAGGATAGGGCGACGCGAAGGTATAAGACAGAAGGTTATAGCCGTCGCCTTCGGTGGCTCCGTTGGGCATCGGATATTGCTGGAAAAATGCCAGGACCGCGGCGTTCGGGCCAGGTGTTGTACAAACCCCGTTCGCGACGCAAGAGGTATCGAGGGTCGCAATCTGCGCTGAGCTCAGGGTGTTGGTCGAGGTCTGGGCGCAAGTGGGATCGTTGGGGTCGACGCAGTATTGATAGGTAATGTTTCCCTGGCGATATGCGGCGCTCGGCACGACCCGGGTCTGCTGCGAATTTTCCGCGGTACGCTGCCCTTCGTAGTTGAAGAAAAAGAAGAGCTTGTCTTTTTTGACCGGGCCTCCGACCGATCCGCCAAAGGTATTGCGGATGAGCTTGCCCGGTTTGTTCGGCTCACCAGATTCCAGCTCTCCCTGCTTATTGAACCAGTCGTTCGCATATCCGAAACTGCTGCGGTTGTATTCGTAAGCTCCCCCGTGGAATTGGTTTGTTCCGGACTTGGTCAACAGGGTGACTTGTGCTCCTGAGCTGCGCCCTGCATCCGCATTCGAACTGGTGGTGGTCACACGGAATTCCTCGGTGGAATCCAGCGTCGATCTTAGAATCCCGGTGAAGGCATAGCCGTTTTGCTGGTCGTTATCGTCCAGGCCGTCCAGGGTTACGTTGGTCTGATCCGAACGCGCGCCGGCAACGGAGCCGCTGCGGCTGTCCTGGTCCGCCTGATCGGTGGTCTGCCGCCCGAGGTACAACACGCCGGGTTGCAGGCTGAGCAGATCGGTCACGTTCCGCCCTTCCATGGGCAATGCCTGGATGGTGGCGTTATTTACAGAGTTTCCTATCGAGGCGTCCGTAGTGTTGAGTGTCTGGGCTTCGCCGCTCACATCGACTGTGGTGGATGAGGCCTCGACCGCCAATTTGAAGTTGACCGTGGCCGGCTGATTCACCAGGAGATCGGCCTGCTTGGACTGCGGGCTAAAGCCAGAGCCGGTCGCGGTAATCACGTACGTGCCCGGCACAATCTGTTGGAACTGATATTCGCCGCTTCCATTTGCGGCCTGGGTGGACTTGAGGCTGGTGGCTTTGTTTTCGATGGTCACCGTGGCGCCAGAGACCAGCGCGCCCGAGGGGTCGGTAATCGTTCCGCGCAACGAAGAAAAGGATGCTTGTGACCAGGACGGGCTGCAGTAACCGATCACAAGACACACGAATGCCAGCAGTGGGGGAATGGGGCGCATGCGTAGTACCTCCAAAGAGATAACCTGGCCCATGGCTTCCGCTCTGTTATTGGCGGAATGCTTCGTGCTCTGCCGAAGACCGAATGCAGGAATTCAGGTCGTGCAAATCAGCAGCATTTTTTTAGACGGTCCCAACCAGATCATTCATTAATAAATGAGTCTTTCACAGAGAGCAAGAGGAGCTTTTAACTGTACTTTCAATCGCTTTTCACAAGAAGCAGGGAATCTCTCGGTTAACGTCGTCCACATAAGCGACTCGTCATCGCGCCCGCGATACAAACCATAGACAAACCAGCAGCAAATGATTCCCTGGAGCGCCACCATGCATGCAAATCGAAGATTTCGTCAGGTGTTGGTCAGTGCTGTCCACAAGAGCGCCAGCGTTGCCGTTGGGTACGCCATCCTCTTTCTCCTTTTCTCTGCAGCTGCACTCCAGGCCCAGGTCAATACCGGTTCCCTGAGCGGGCTGGTTCTCGACCCGAGCGGGGCCGCGGTCGCCGGCACAGAGCTGACAGTGACGTCCACCGACACCGGCTACAGTCGTACGGGCAAAAGCCTGGCCGACGGCGCCTACTCCCTGCCCGATCTGCCCATCGGCAACTACAGCCTTACGGCCACGGCGAATGGTTTTTCGCGAGTTGAGGAACGGGTGAGCGTGGGGGTGGGCGAGCGGGTGCGGCTCGACCTGCATTTGACGGTCGGGGCAGCTGACCAAACCGTACAGGTCGATGCCACCGGGGCAGAGTTGCAACGGGACGATGCTTCGATCGGCATGCTGGTGACCAGTGACGTCATCGAAGAAACGCCGCTTTATCTGCGCAATTGGGACGACCTGTTGCGCGTCGTGCCGGGGGTGCAAATCAGCCGCTATACCAACCAGAGCGGGGCAACCTCAGCCGGCCGTACGGGCGACTTCAATGTGAACGGAGTCCACTCGCTGCAGAACAACTTCATCCTGGATGGAATCGACAACAACACCTTCTCGGAAAACGTGCAGGAACTGAGTACGGAAGCTACGCACCCTTCGGTCGATGTGATCTCGCAATTCAACGTGATCACGAGTCCATATTCTGCGGAATACGGACGGGCTCCGGGTGCTGTTGTTTCGGTAAACACACACGGCGGTTCCAATAACATTCACGGCGCTGCTTACGAATATCTGCGCAACCAGTATTTCGATTCGTTTGACTACTTTACCAAGCAGACCACCAACGTGAAGCCAGAGAATAATCAGAACCAGTATGGCGGCAGCTTTGGCGGTCCGATCAAGCGCGATCGCATCTTCGGCTTTTTCAACTATGAAGGAACCCGTATCAAGCAGGGGTTGTCACGCATATCGACCGTGCCCCTGGATAATGAGCGGATTGGCGATTTCAGCCCGGCCGCGGCTGCGGCCGCAGGTGTACCGGCGTACGCGACGGTTTACAACCTGTCGACCTGCGATGCACCGTATACCAAGGCCAACTGCACGCCACTGGTCAATAACAGCTTTGTGAGCGACCCAACCGCAAGGATCGACACCGCGGTGGCGAAGCTGATCGCGCTGTTCCCCGAGCCGAACGACAAGCAAGGCGGATCTACGTATCCCGAGTTCAACAACTTTGCGCGTACCGGCGCGGCGACCGATTTTAATTCCAGCTACGACGGGCGGGTGGATTGGACGCCCTCGCAAAACAACACCATCTTCGGCCGCTTCAACTACTTCAATCGCACGCGCCAGATTCCAGGCTACTTTGGCGGTCTTGCCGATGGCACCGGCACCTCGGCATGGGGTAACCAGTTCCTGAAGGGCGCGAGCTTCGTGTTGGGTTGGACTCACATCTTCAGCCCCAATGTTCTTAACGATTTCCGCTTCGGCTGGGTGCGTGACACCTCGTACGGGGAACAGCAGCCGTTCGCTCTGCCACAGACAGCCGGCCAATTCGTTCCGGGTATTCCAAGCAATCCCGCTATCGGCGGCGGCGTTTCACTCACGGCATTTAACAACCACACTTACCTTGGCTCGCCTGACTTTCTGCCCAAGTCACAGGTGCCCATGATTTACCAGTTCGATGACACGCTCTCCTGGACCAAGGGTCACCACAGCTTCAAGTTCGGCGTCAACCTCTTCCTGCCCATGCGCAATATCTTCCAGGATGAGCCGGGCACGCGCGGTGACCTTTCCTTCTCCGGCGTATTCTCCGGACTCGGCAACCCCTCCGGCATCACAGATTACGCGGATGGATTGTTTGGAGCCCCCTACTATACCCAATTGACCAATGTGTTGTTCGTAGATCAGCGGCTTTGGATGGCAGCCGGGTTTGTGGAGGACGATTGGAAGGTGACGCCGAATCTCACGCTGAACCTGGGCCTGCGCTATGACTTCGCAACCCCGCCCTACGAGGGCAACAACGAGCTGGCCAACTTTAATCCTGATGGTTCGGGGTCACTCGAGTTTGCTACCTCCGGCTCCCTGGGCAATCGCACGCTGGTGAACCCCAGCACGACCAACTTCGGTCCCCGCGTCGGCATATCCTACGCCGTGGATCCAAAGACCGTGGTGCGCACCGGATACGGAATCTACTACACCCTGCTGGAACGCATCGGCAGCGAAAACCAACTGGCTCTGAATCCTCCCTTCCTGGTGAATAAGACGCCGTCCAGCACGACTCAACCGGTGCTCCAGCCGGAAGTTGGATTTCCTGCGAATTTCCTCGATCCTTCCACCATCAACCTGAACGCTCTGCAACAGTTTCACATTCGTGCCGTCGATCCCGAGAAGAAGGAGCCGATGGTCCAGCAGTGGAGCCTCGGCGTGCAGAGGGACCTGGGTGGCAAGTGGCTCGGTGAAGTGGATTATGTGGGCACCAAGTCGACCCACAACAATTTGATCCTCGACTACAACCAGCCTCTTATCGTCAACAATTTGGTCACCCCTACTGTGCCTTACCCCGACTTCGGGCAGGTGGAATACACCGCGCCGATCGGCTACGGGAATTACAACGGATTGCAGGCTAGCCTCACGCATACCATGTCCAACGGCTTCAGTCTGCGCGCGGCCTACACCTACTCGCGCAGCCTGGACAACACGCCCGAGGAACTGGAGAACAACCCGGGCGGCCCGCCGAATGGCCGCAATCAGAGTTCCTGGTACGGGCCGAGCGAATTCAACACGCCCCAGCGCGTCGCTGTCAGCTACGTTTATGAGCTGCCCTTCGGCAAAGGAAAGAGCATGTTGAACTCCGGTCCGTTGTCTTATGTGCTGGGCAACTGGCGCACTTCCGGCGTGTACACGTTTTATAGCGGCATTCCCTTTACCGCAATCTGGGGCAGCGAAAGCAGCTTGCTGGATCCATACGGCTATGCCACTGCTGTTCCCAACAAAGCCGGCAATGTGCATTACATCCATAAGCCGTCTTGCTGGTTCTACTCGAGCGGCACCAGCGCCTGCGGCCAGTACAGCTCAGGCCTTACGGATGCCTTTGCCGACGCCGGCAACGGCGTGGTTGGTAACGGAAGCCGCAATTCGCTCAACTCGCCGGCCACCGATGTCTTCGACGCTGCCCTGATCAAGGATGTGCCTATCGTCGAGAGCTTGCGGGCCGAGTTTCGCTGGGAGGTCTTCAACGTGCTCAATCACCCGCTCTTTGCCGCACCGAGCGGCGATGTGAGCACTGGGGCCGCGGCACAGATCACTTCCCTCTCGGGTGATCCGCGGGTTATGCAGTTCGCCCTCCGGCTGGATTTCTAGAACGCATTTCTCACCACGAAGAGAAGAGTGCCCATCCTTCTCGCTTTTGCGAAAGATGGGCACTTCCAGATTTGTTGCAATCTCCGCATTGAGATGGAGTTGTCTTGAACGTAGTGAAGCGATGGAGTACTTACTTCGTTCTCCTGTCTCTCGCGCTTGCGCCCTGGGCGGCGGCTCAGCAGGCAAGCGAAGACACGCCTGCAAACCTGGTGCTGACCGGCGACGTAAAGGGCGAGCAGAACCACACCTACTTTGAAATCCCCTTCGCGGTGCCTGCCGGGATTCACCGGATCAGCGTCGACTTTCAATACACCGGCAAAGAGCAGCGCACGGCTCTTGACCTCGGGATCGCCGACCCGGAGCGCTTTCGAGGCACAAGCGGTGGGAACAAGAGCCACTTCACCATCAGCGAGACGGACGCTACGCCGTCGTATCTTCCGGGAGCAATCCCTCCCGGGCAATGGCGGCTGTTAATCTCGGTCCCCAACATTCGTGCGAACGTGGTGTCACACTATCGCGCGGATGTACGCTTTAACGGGCGCGCAGAAGATGCCGGCTTCACAGACCAGCCCCTCGCCGTGGGAAGACGTTGGTATCGCGGTGATCTGCATATGCACACCGCGCACAGCGATGGCAGTTGCAAGAGCCAAAGCGGCCGTCAAGTGCCGTGTCCCCTCTTTCTGACCGTGGAGGCAGCGGCGACGCGGAGCCTGGACTTCATCGCCATCACCGACCACAATACAGACTCGCAGTATGATCAGATGCGCGAGCTGCAACCATTCTTTGACCATCTGCTGCTGATTCCGGGACGCGAGATGACCACATTTCATGGGCACTTCAATGTCTTCGGCGTCACACAGTTCATGGACTGGCGCGTAGGCAAAGACGGCCTCGATCTGAACACCGTGCTGCGTGATGCCCGTTCCCTTGGCGGCATCGCTTCCGTGAACCATGCCGAGTCGCCTGAAGGGGAGGATTGCATGGGCTGCCGCTGGGCGCCGGCTGAGGGCACGGACATGGGCCTCTTCGGCGCCGTGGAAGTGATCAACTACGGTGAAATCATGTTTTCCAGCGCGAAGTATTGGGATTCCCAACTACGTGCCGGGCATCGCCTGGCGGCAATTGGCGGCGGCGACAATCACAATGCGCCCACTCCCCCGGGAGAAGTGGGGGCCATCGGTTGGCCGGCAACTGTCGTCGAAGCGGATGAGCTTTCTGTGCCGGCCATCCTCGATGGCATTCGCGCAGGCCGCACATTTATCGACCTGACTGGTTCGCGGGACAAGATGCTGGACTTCGAAGCCGAGGCAAGTGGCGCTTCTATAAAGATGGGGGGAACACTCCATGCCGCGGCTGGGGCTACCGTATCCGTGCGCATTCACACGGTTGCGGCTGAGGGATCTATGGTTCACCTGTTGCTGGACGGTGAGGAGTCCACTCCACCGTTGCCGGTAGGCGGCGCCCACTCCACGGCTGAGGGCCACGTTCACCGCGGCAGCGGGACGCCATTGGCTGCGTTTGGAGGTGCGGGACCCGAGCGGCGCCAACGAGTTGATGAGCAGCCCGCTGTACATTAATTTCCCTCAGGAATAGAAGGATTCAGGATGCACAATCTCGACCTCCCACGGATGATCAAAGTGCTGCTGGCGTTGGCGATTTGCTCCTCTCCGTTGGCCGCGCAGCAATCCGTTCCTGGTTCGCGCACAGTGATGGATGCGCATAACTGCTATCCCTACTTCGAATGGTGGGGCGACCGCATCGACCGCGCGCTTTCTGCGGGTACTCCGCTCGCCATTGAACAGGATCTCGCCTGGCACACCGATCCCAAGACCGGGCGCAGCTGGTCTGTTGTCACCCACGGGGAGCCGACTTACGGCACGGAACCCACCATGGATGAGTATTTCTTCAAGCGGGTTCGCCCCATCGTGGAGAAGGCGCTGCGGGACGGTAACCATGGCGATTGGCCGATCATTACCCTCAACCTGGATTTCAAAGACAATAAGCCGGAACACCTGGCCGCCGTCCTGGCGCTGCTGCGGAAATATCAGCCGTGGCTGACTACGTCGCTGAAAGCTGCGCAGGAAGAAGATGTACAGCCATTGGACGTAAAACCGATTCTGGTACTGACCGGTGAGGCTGATGCGCAGCAAACCGTGTTCTACGATCAACTGCAGACCGGTGATCGGGTATTGCTCTTCGGCGCCATTCATACTGAGGATAAGGAGTCTTCCGCGGCGCCCGAAGTGATGGATCCGATGAGAGCCACAAACTACCGGCGCTGGTGGAACAATCCTTGGAATGTAGTGGAGTCCGGCGGCCAGCCAAACGCCGGAGAGTGGACACCGGCTAAAATGAACCGGCTGCGCGCGCTGGTGGAGCGAGCCCACGCGAACGGTCTGTGGATACGCTTTTATACGCTCGACGGGGCAACCAAGGCTCAGCTCAGTTGCTACGGCTGGTTTCATGATTACAACTTCGGCTCACTGGCTGCGGCGCGCGTGCGCTGGCGCGCGGCCATTGCTGCTCATGTGGATTATCTCGCTTCGGACCAGTACGAACTCGTAGGGCGGGAGATTCACCAGGCAGTGCCGGCCGCCGCGAAGAAGTGATATGAAAAACTGCTCTCAAGCTCTCTCTTTGCTCCTTTGTGCGTGGGCGGCAGAGGCTAGCTGGAAGCTGTCTTCAATTCCGTGACCAACGACCCTACCGGGTTGGTCACCGTGTGCGCAGCAATACTACCCAGCGATTCGCCGCGGCGATACATCAAATACGCCGCCGTTGCTCCGGCAATCAGCGTTCCCCAAAAGAACACTTTCTTCATTGTGCCTCCTTCCAGGCTCTGCTCTTCCGTGTATAGGATGCAGAAACCCGGATCTTGCAGAGAAAGCTTTTTCGGCTCTGTCCATCCACCTCCACCCGTGCCAAGGTGAGCCACCGCCCCTCAAAAATTTGTCATCCCGAGGAGCGGACTTGCCTGTGGCAAGTCAAGGGAGCAATTACACCGGCAACAAAAGTTCTGGGTGCCCCATTCAAGCCGCACTTTGGCTTGAGTGGGCTACCATGCCTCCCCCACTGGTTTGTCCATAGGACCGAAGCGACCTGTCCCGGCGTGCCGTGGAGAAATGAGGGCTAGCTGAGCTGATCATCCACAACATGGTACCGAGGATCTTCAAGCAAATTGATTTCGACCATCGACTTTGCCTTCTGGAGCAGCTCATAGCAATCGGGGCTCAGGTGCCGTAAATGCAGGCGCTTACCGGCTTGCTGGTATTTTTGAGCCAATCTGTCGATGGCCTCAAGCGCTGAGTGGTCCACGACCCGGGCGCCCTTAAACTCGACAATCACCTCCGCCGGGTCGTTCCTTGGATCAAAAAGCTCCTGGAAACTCGCGATGGACGCGAAAAACAGAGTGCCGCTGAGTTCGTATACCTTGCCACCCTTCTCATCCATGCGCGTCCGCACTGAGAGCTGCTTCGCATGTTCCCAGGCAAAGACGAGAGCGGCAATAAGGATGCCCAGAACGACTGCGATTGCCAGATTCGTAAAGACGGTTGCTACCGTGACGACGGCGATGACAAAGGCGTCTTGTTTCGGTATCTTGCCGAAGACCTTGAAAGTTCCCCACTCGAAGGTCTTCTCGCAGACCACGAACATCACTCCGACGAGCGCCGCGATCGGAATGCGCTCGATCAACGACGAGCAAAAAAGAATAAAACTTAGCAAGCAAAGAGCCGCAGTGATGCCCGATAGGCGCCTCCTGGCACCTGAGCCGACGTTGATCATGGTTTGGCCGATCATCGCGCAGCCGCCCATCGCTCCGAAAAGACCAGACACGACATTGCCCGCTCCCTGAGCCAGGCACTCACGGTTAGGCCGACCTCGGGTGTCGGTTATATCGTCCACTAGATTGAGCGTCAAAAGCGTCTCGATCAGTCCGACTCCTGCAAGGACGAGGGAGTACGGCAGAACAATCCACAGAGTCGAAGAATTCCACGGAACAGAGGGCAGATGAAATTTGGGAAGACCCCCGTGGATGGAAGCCATGTCTCTGACAGTCTTTGTGTGTATGCCCGAGAAAATAGCGAACATCGCGACGATAAGGATGGCCGCAAGTGACGGTGGAATCGCCCTGGTAAGTTTGGGAAACAGATAGACGATGAACATGGTCGCAACAATCAACCCGCCCATCACAAGCAGTTGAGAGCTTCCCATCCAATGCTCTATCCCGGCTGCATCCCTGACCTTGAAGTGCCCTAATTGTGCGCGGAAGACCAGGATAGCGAGACCATTGACAAAGCCAAGCATCACTGGATGGGGAACCATGCGGATGAACTTCCCCAGGCGAAACAGAGCGAAGACAATCTGCAAAATGCCCATCAGCACGACTGCGGCGAAAAGGTATTCGATTCCATGCTGGACTACCAGCGCGACCATCACGACAGCGGTGGAACCGGTAGCGCCTGAGATCATGCCCGGGCGGCCACCAAAAGACGCGGTGATGAGGCACATGATGAAAGCTGCGTAGAGTCCGACCAGAGGATTGACGTGGGCCACCAGTGCAAACGCAATCGCTTCCGGAACCAGCGCCAGCGCAACCGTGAAGCCCGACAAAATGTTCGTCTTCGCCTCGGAATAGGAAAAAACGGAGCTTCCAGGCATCGAGTCTTTTGCCGCGAACACTGGAAAAGCACCCTGGCGCGGAGCGGCATGTTCTTCATGGGCGCCGCTGCAGGAATGGATTGCGCGGTTTCTCAATCGATGTGGTCCACCAAGCGGCACCGGCTCGAAAAATGATTCGCCGGCCTCTTCAGAGTGCACCTTCGGACGTTGCAATGGTTCAGCTTTTGCCACGACTAGGCGCCTCGCATCGAAAGGTTAGGAGAGAGAGCGGGCCGAGGAGACGAGTCCGGCCCCGGAACGGTTGCGCTCAAGCGGCGCCCTAACCGAATCATGGGAAGTTCGAGCAGGTAGCGGCTCACACAGGCGCACGCGAGAATCGCCAACACATTCCATGGCGGTTGCTGAAGGTAGTGAAAGGCTCCGATGCGCCTTCTCTGGTGCTATCTCCGGCAAGAAAAGCTCTTGCCAAAGGTAAAGGCCGTAGGAGATGGTGCCGATCCAGCGCAGTGGCTTCCATTCCAGTACACGGCCAAGCAAACTATCTGGCTGGATCACTGTGCTCAGGATCAGCGCGGGCAGGAGTATCGCTCGCAACAGGGTCAATTCGGGGGCGTGGACTGCCTCGGCCACAAGCAGTACTGCCAGAACCGGGAGCCATAGTTGCGAGAAATGAATACGCTCAGCATTCCGCTTGATTACAGGAAAGTAGATGGCCGCGAGGCAGCCCCACAACAGCGCGTCGATCCTGGTGTCGGTACGGGCCAACAGATTCGCTGCAGGAAAGACGTTCGCCAACAGCTGGAAATGACCTTCCAGCACTCGCCATGCGAAAACCGCCATCGCCAGGAAGAACGCGACTTTGCCCGCCCGCTTCGGTTTCACCGCGACGAGCAGCATGGGCCAAATGAGATAGAAGTGTTCCTCTACCGCAAGCGTCCAGAAGTGCGCGGTGTAGAAGCCGCTTTGTTCATCCATGCCGAGCGGCTTGTAATTTCTGTAGGACAACAAGCAACTGGGCAGGTACGAGTAATTCACGTGGATCACGCCCAGGGCCGAGATGGCGCAAAGCCCGGCAAGGGCAGCGTAGAACGCAGGCAGAATGCGAAAACACCGTCGTATGTAGAAACGGCGCAGGCTGATGCCACCATCGCGGCGATACTCTTGCAGCAGCAGGCCGCAAATGAGAAAGCCGCTGATGGCAAAGAACAGGTCCATCCCAAGGGATCCATGAGCCGACAGCTTGTTCAGCGCCGAATCTTCGTGGAAGAACCCGGATCGCCCGTGATACAGGATGACTCCAATGACGGCGAACGCACGCCACCCATCCAGAGTGGGGATATATCGTTTCTGGCGACCCACGTTCCCTCCACCCGAAAATGCGCGGCTGGCTTGGTAACGTTAGCTCCCATTCTTGCGCAGAGGTAGATAGGGGCCATACGGTCGATCAGACACCAGTATGTTTACTGAGCCCACCGTCCGGTTACCAAGGCTGAAAACCGTCGGGGGAAACGGTGCTTCTAAGAAGACAAGGCATCTAACGAGTGCCTCTAGAAGACAGCCTAAGCGGGGGGCTGGGTGGTGTCAAGAAGTGCTTAACACGGCGGAATGACTCCTTTACGCCATCGGACACGCGGCGGTAACCCCCCGCGATACCTCAACCGCCCGACCTGAATCGGCGAGCAGCGCGCCACCAATCCGCGGAACGGTGAAGATCTTGCGCACGGCTAGCCATTTCATCCGTGTTCGCTCGTAACGAATCAAGCCGGCGTTTCCAAAACCGGTACGCCAGCCCGCGCCTGGATTTTGAAACCTTGAGCAGCCGCTCCAAGGACTGGACCGTGTCGTCGACCCTGGCGGCAGCCGCAAAACCTTCATCGTGGCTCAAGGACTCACAGAAACGTGAGCGCAGCAAAGAAAGCAGGCTGACCTGTAAACGCTCTATTTCGGTAAATTCGATCGCTATGTTTATGGTTTTAATGGCCGCGTGCCACAAGGGGGGTCTGTCGCCAAAGCATCGGCCTCCCTCACGCTCAGCAAGGAAACCGCGCGCTAGTTCGGTGACTGCGTCTGCCTTGCTCCGGAGCTGCCCCTCGATCGTCGCCAGTCGATTCAGGCATATGGAAGACTCGGCCATTGAAAACTCCTGCGGTCAGAGAGAAACACGAGTGATATGGCCCAAATTGAAGAATGTCCCGGGCGGTAATCTCTCTTCGGGGGTTGGAAACGAGGGACTATAAATATTTGCTTGATTTTAGTTAAGTGCCACTTTACATTAAACTCGCCGAATGGCATTTTAGTCAACACCACCCGTGACCCATAGGCGACTTCCGCTTAGTGAATTGGGATCCTAAGCCAAAGCTCGTGCGCGTACTCCAAGAGCGGAAAGCGCTCTCCTCGGGGTCCTCGCAGGCGTCCTCGCGTTCTTATTCTGCTGGGCCGACGCGTCGCTGCCTGGAGTAAGTCTATGACGGAATTCCGAGGGCTCCCGCGTCTGCGTAGAGTTTAAGCGCCCGTACGTCGGGAATTGTCACTTCGTGGCCCTCCACTTCGATCAACCCGTTGTGCTTCAGCCGGCCAAAAGCACGCGCGACTACATCCCTTACAGAGCCGATGCGGATAGCAATTTCATGCTGGGACAAAGGGAGGTGAAATGCAACTCGACCTCGCATCGGCGTGCCCGCATATTGCGCACTCGTTAATAAAAAGACTGCAAGTCTCTGTCCGACTTCCTGGAAGCACAGGCTCTCCACCAATTGCGCATGCCTTCGCACTCGCTGTGCCATCAACATCAATGCTCTCATCGCTAGCGCCGGATACTTCTTGCAGAAATAGTGCACATCCTGGGTATCGATAAAGAGCACGTCCAGGTCGACTTCCGATATTGCGGATGCGGCGTACGGCCCGCCATCGAATACCGCGACTTCGGCAACCACGGAACCGGCAGTATCTATATGCATGACTTGTTCTCTGCCCTCTGCGTTCTGCTGGAAGACCCGTATCTGGCCATTCACAACCACAAAAAGCCCTTTTGCCTGGTCCCCCGAAACAAATAGCATCTCTCCCTTCTTGAAGTTAAGTTCCGCGGCTCGCTGCGCAATATCCGCAAGCTCCTCCGCAGTCAGGCACCCGAACAGTGCTGTATGTTGGAGGGTCGTGATTCTTTTCCTCTTCATCGTGTTCTCCACAAACGATGTCTCGACTATGACCCAGGTCATAGCATACCGCTGATCCACCGGTCAGAATCTACCGTTGAAGTTTTGCCGCCGAGTACTAAGGAATCCTGACGGCCCGTGTCCATGATTCCACTGAGGTGATGATGGTACTTTAAGATCGGTTCCGACATGGAACGCCAGATGCTGTACGCATGGAGGACCGGAAACCCCGCAGGCACTGGTTGGAACAAAGGCTAATTTGGTCGAATTTGGGTTTGTTGGCAGCACATCAAGCTCAGCTAGACATCTTCCACGTTCGAATTCGGCCTATCGTCGCAACACTTTGGATGTCGTGGTAGTTGGGTAGTCCAAATGACTCCTGAGACGGAGCCATCGAGCCTAAGGGCACGAACTCGACCATTCTTCGGAGGACAATGTGATGGGGACCGCAATGGTCAGGACGCCGTCCGAACTCCTACTTCTACCGAAGAAAAGCTATCTGAATAGCGAATATGGCCTTAAATCGTGGCTGCTGACGCAGGACCACAAGCGCATCGCTCTCCTCTATCTCTTCACTACCAGCTTTTTCTTCGTCATCGGTGGCACAGCCGCATCGTTAATTCGATTAGAACTCCTTACGCCCGCCGGCGATCTTGTGGCCTCGGATACCTACAACAAACTGTTCTCCATACATGGCATCATCATGGTGTTTTTCTTTTTGGTGCCGGTAGCGCCAGCTGTCCTGGGCAACTTTCTTATACCTCTCATGATTGGCGCGAAGGACGTCGCCTTCCCGAAAATCAACCTCATAAGCTGGTACCTGTTCGTCGTGGGGGGCTGCGTTGAACTGTATATGATGCTCTGCGGCGGGGTGGATACGGGATGGACTTTCACCACGCCGCTCAGTACACACTTCCTCAACACCAATGTAATCGCCGCCGCCATGGGAATATTCATTGCCGGCTTCTCGTCCATATTGACTGGGCTCAACTTCATCGTCACCATTCACAGGTTGCGCGCCCCGGGCATGACATGGTTTTGCCTGCCGTTGTTCATCTGGTCCTACTATGCGACCTCCATCATCTTCGTCCTTGCCACGCCAGTAGTCGCAATATCGATGGTGCTCCTGGTGCTGGAGCGGGTCTTCGGGATAGGCGTTTTTGATCCCACGCTCGGCGGGGATCCGCTTCTCTTTCAACATCTCTTCTGGTTCTATTCCCATCCAGCCGTATACGTCATGATCCTGCCCGGCATGGGGGTCATCTCAGAAGTGATTGCATGTTTCTGTAGAAAACGAGTCTTCGGATATACCGCAGTTGCATTTTCATCCGTCGCTATTGGGGTGTTCAGCTTCTTCGTCTGGGCGCACCACATGTTCATCATGGGAATCTCCAACTATTCCGCGCTCATTTTCTCCATCATGACCATGTTCGTCGCTGTGCCTTCTGCGATCAAAGTGTTCAATTGGTCAGCAACCATGTACAAGGGATCGATCACTTTCGATACGCCCATGCTCTATGCGCTGGGTTTTCTCGGCCTCTTCACCATCGGTGGACTGACTGGAATCTTCCTGGCTTCTCTCGGCATGGACATTCACTTAACCGAAACGTACTTTATCGTGGCACACTTCCATTACGTTATGGTCGGCGGCATGGTGAGCGCTTATATGGCAGGTTTGCACTTTTGGTGGCCGAAAATTACCGGAAGGATGTACCCGGAACCTTTGGGCAGGTTGGCCGCCGTGATTCTCTTTATCGGGTTCAATCTCACATTCTTTCCGCAGTTTATCCTTGGTTATCTTGGGATGCCTCGACGCTATCATGCGTATCCCCCGGAATTCCAAGTGTTAAATGTCCTCTCGACCGCTGGCGCCTCAATTCTTGCCATCGGCTATCTACTCCCAGCAGCTTATTTCCTCTGGTCGTTGAAGTACGGGAAGATCGCGGGAGCCAATCCGTGGCGGGCTACCGGATTGGAGTGGAAGGTCCAATCACCCCCCCTTACCGACAATTTTCTTGAAGTCCCACTGGTCACGGAAGAAGCCTACGACTATGACAAGATCGGCGATCGTGTTGAAGTGATGGGTTGAATCCGTCCTCGCAGAACGAATCGCTACCAACCACCGCACACCGAAGGCCCTCAATGAATGCAGAAACGCGCATCACCGAAACCGAAATCTCGACCTGGTCGAGCGATTCTATGCAAAGGTCCGCGTGGACCGGGACATCGGCCCTGTCTTCAACGATGCGGTACACAATTGGGACGCCCATTTGGCTCTCCTGAAAGACTTCTGGTCTACGGTGTTGCTGACCACGGGACGATATAAAGGCAATCCACTTCTTGCACATTTCCCCTTGCCGATCGAGGAGAGATATTTTGCCCGTTGGCTGAAGCTTTTCTCAGAGACAGCAAACGAGGTCATGCCGGCCTCGCACGCTGTGATGGTTACGCACAAGGCGGATCTGATCGCGATGAACATGAAACGAGTGCTCGCATCGCGGTGATGGGCTTCTCTTGTCTGACTCGGAGGACGGCGTCGAACGCAAGATAGAGGAAAGAGATCAATGGCGAACAGCTTGATGCAATTCGACCTTGCTAGGGAGATGATGCACTCCGAACAGAAAAGACCATGGCCCATGGGCCGCTATGCCAGGACGTTGTTAAAAACGCCGGACTTCAGGATGGTGCTCGTCTCGATGGATAAGGGCTGCATCTTGAAAGAACATCATGCAGATGGCAGTATTTCTCTCCAGGTGTTGAAGGGTTCCATACGCTTTACTGCTCAAGGAGACGATCACTGTATCCAGGCAAACAGCGTCTTGACGCTGGGCCCTTCGATCAAACACGAGGTGGAAGCGCTTGAGGAATCAGCCTTTCTACTCACGATCGCCTGGCCGAGTCACCAAAGCTAGTGTGTTCTTCATTAATAGGCGCGAGTATTGCCCAGCCACAAATGACGGGTACCAAAAGTAACCTCCGAAACGATAACCGGCGACTGAATAAAGAGTCTCGACGGCCAACTCCGAGCGCGATATCCTGTTGGCAGTTGATTTCGGCAGGGGCAGATTCTCGGCAGCAGTTCCCTGGCCGGCAGTTTCCGGTAGCCTACGGACTAAGCGCGAGCGAAGGACAGTTTTACCGCTGTCCGGTGACACACCCGATCCTCGTCCCAAAATAAGGCAGTCCAAGCATCCCGCCGCGGCGGGATTTTTATTTCCCTGGTTCTCAAATTTAGGAGCCACTATGCCCAAAAATAAAGTCAGCGATCCCATCACCGATCAGGAAATAGCCTTTGCCCTCCTGGTCCTCTCTGGCGCCATGACCGACCGTCAGGCCGCCGACTCTGTCGGCCTCACCCCGACTCTGCCGCCTACACCAAAGCCAAACCCAGTGTCCGCGCCTACATGCTCGAGCACCCAGCCGCCGTCCAGCAACCGCCCGTCCAACAAGACGCCGTGGAGCCACTGCCCCGCCTCAGCCCGGACCGCGAGCAAGTACTGGCGCGCCTCTGGGAACTCGCCGACCTCAGCCCCGAAATGACACGCGGCAGCATTACCGGACAGGTCAAGGCCATTTCCATGATCGTGGCCATGCAAAACTTCATCCCCGACCGTCGCGCCCTTTCTTCAGAAAAGAAATCCACCCCTGCCCATCAAGAAATTCGCCTGCCGACCCCGCTCGCACCCGGCGTCGCGACAGAGGCGCCTCCGGACCCTGGCCCAAGCCAGTCCACCTTCGCCAAGCCCTTTACCCCTTCGGAAGCACCCCCGCCTTATGTCCCGCTGTTCACTTCTATTCCAGGCCTGGGAATTCCTTTGTCAATAAAGAACCTCCTTTGTCCGCCCCCGTTGAGCTGCTAATCCGCAAAAAGGACCGAAAAATATCGAATTTTATAAATAACCGAACAGCCTGCGGGTTAGTTCGCACATTTCTGCAAGGGCTTCCTTGCCTCTCCTGGTCTCTGTTCGTCGCAGCCCGACGTACCCTCAATCATTTGCGGCGACGAAGGGCACGACTTCAGCCGTTCGCACAACAAAGCAGGGTTTTCCGCAGCCTATGAGCCCGCACCCTTCAAGGAAACCTAGCTCAGGGGTTAAGCAGGCTGCGGAAAAACTCTGGCTCTCTAAGGGTACGGGCTTAAAGCCCCGGCGTGAGAACTCCACTGACAAAACTCAGTCCCGTAGGGGACGGCTGAAAGTCAGACTTGTCCAAATTAGCTTTTTTCGGCTCTGTCCATCCACCTCCACCCGTGCCAAGGTGAGCCACCGCTCCTTAAATCTGTCATCCCGAGCGAAGCCGTGGAGGGACCTGTGGTGCGCCTTTCGTCCGCAACCACTTCTCAAAACTCTCCATCCCAATAACCAACGCCGAGGGCCGCCAACCTCCCTAAACCTTGTCATCCCGAGCGAAGCCGAGGGACCTGTGGTGCGCCTTTCGGCCGCAACCACTCTCAACACCCTCCATCCCAATAACCAACGCCGAGGGCCGCCAACCTCCCTAAACCTTGTCATCCCGAGCGAAGCCGAGGGACCTGTGGTGCGCCTTTCGGCCGCAACCACTCTCAAAAACCCTCCATCCCAAGAACCAACGCCGAGGGCCGCCAACCACCCTAAACCTTGTCATCCCGAGCGAAGCCGAGGGACCTGTGGTGCGCCTTTCGGCCGCAACCACTCTCAACACCCTCCATCCCAATAACCAACGCCGAGGGCCGCCAACCACCCTAAACCTTGTCATCCCGAGCGAAGCCGAGGGACCTGTGGTGCGCCTTTCGGCCGCAACCACTCTCAACACCCTCCATCCCAATAACCAACGCCGAGGGCCGCCAACCACCCTAAACCTTGTCATCCCGAGCGACGCGCCTCGCAGATCTATCGCTTAACAAAGGGTTCTTGGCGCGCAGTCGAAGAGCCTGTCCCGAGCGCGGTCGAGGGAACCCCAGGATGCTTGTTAGCCGAAGCTCTTCAGAGCTTTCCGGCCACCAAAACCTGAAAGAAATCAAGAAAGTCACAACCTCCGACCGGAGCGCAGCGGAGCGAGGGACCTGCAGTTTCACTTTCGGGCACAAGCGAATGTGCGTGGGTGAATTGCCTCCGGGTTCCGTTTTTCCATCACCGCAAACTGCAGATCCCTCCGCTGCGCTACCCAGGATTTCCTGTGGAGTTTGGTGGCGTTGGCGAGCTTCATGCGGTCCCGGCTGGCCGGGACCGCACACGTGGCCGTTGGTGAGGGCCGCGTAGCAGGAAATCCGGGTTCGCTTCGGTCGGGATGACAAATTTGAGGGACGGTGGCTCACCTTGGCACGGGCGGAGGCGGATGAGCAGAGCCGCCACTACAGCAACCGAACCCGATTTTGCCTTGCCTGCGCTTCTCTCCAACGCATTCAGCAAGTCGCCCCGTCCAGAACGCCCTTGTACCGCTCATTTGGACAGCTCTGGCTGAAAGTAGTCCAGGGGTAGACATGAGAGTGAGGAACAGTCCCGCCAGAGCCTGCTCTAAGCTTGTCGAAGGGGACGGCTGAGAATATCCCAGGGCACCGTCCTGGACACAGCCGCTGAGGGAAACATTTCCATCCCTCTTCCGACTTTTGCCGCAGGCTCTTCAGCCCGGAACTCGCAGTTTCTGCATTTCCACAGCAGGCGGGAAGCGGCGCACCCTAGGCACCATATTTTTGTAGCAGCCTACAGCCTGATCCGTGCCAATACGGCAAGGTATCTTCCGCCGGCCAACTCGCAGCTCAGAAATATGTAGAGCTTCTAGGTGCGGGCACTTCCAAGGAAGTGCCCGCAGGATCCACCGATGATCTCACCTGCATACGCACGACAACCGGCTCAGGTGTCTTCTCTCTTAGCTGCACGCAACCTTGTGCGCCAGCGGAAGCGCCGGCGCACAAGAAGC
>CAVTPN010000031.1:0-283516 GCA_963736535.1 uncultured Acidobacteriaceae bacterium | reverse complement strand
ATTGGTTGCCCCCCAGGGATTCGAACCCCGATATGCTGCTCCAGAGGCAGCTGTCCTACCATTGAACGAGGGGGCAATGCGGTAAAGCTAAGACGCCGGATGATGCGCCCGGCTTTTCTATAATAAAGAGCGAGACCCACTCCGGTCAATGCGACCGGATTCTTGGCTCGGGATACGAAAGTAGGCGTGTTGTTCGAAGGGCACGGACGAGCCGCGGTCTCCCACTCTAGAACCCAAAGGCGGGTTCTAGAATGGGCCACCCATCCTTTGTGGGTGCAGTAAGCTGGTCATTCCTCTCTTCGCTTGCCACGGTGAGTCGCCTGCTGCTTATGGCAAACGAGTGGGGGAGGCATGGTAGCCCACTCAAGCCAAAGTACGGCTTGAATGGGGCACCCAAAGCTTTGTTGCCGCTGTAATTGGATAGTGTCGCGTCCATGCGGCGCTACTCTTCCCTGAGCACCTGCAACGGCTTCTGACCCAGGATGCGAAAGCTGGCCGCCCAACCGGTCACAGTGGCCAGCACGGCGGTTCCTACCAGCGCGATCGCGGTGGCTAGCCACTCCACGTGAAAGGCCACATCGAGCCGATGCAGAAGCACCCGGGATAGCAGGTTGGCGAAGATCACTCCTACCAGGCCGGCAAGCAGGCCGAGCACGATGAACTCCACGCTGAAGACGGCGGCGATGTGGTTTCGCTTCGCGCCCAGGGTTTTGAGCACCACCACCTCACGCACCCGGCGAAATTGCGTGCTGGCAATGCTCGAGGCCAGAATGACGGCGCCGGCAAGGATAGAAAACGCAGCCAGGAAGCGCACTACGATGGTGATCTGCTGCACCACTCCCTGGATGGTCTCAATGACATCGGCAATGTTGATCACCGTCACCGTGGGATAGGCGTTAAAAAGCGCCCGCTGCACCGCTCCTACCTGCTCGGGGTCGACATGGGCTGCGCCATACCAGACCACGGGCAGACCGGTCAGCGCTCGCGGTGTCAAGATGAACTCACTACGCGAGTAAACGTGCTGGCCATTGTGGCGGATGACGGCAACGACCTTGGTCTGCATCGTTCTTCCATTCGAGGTGAAGACGATACGGGAACCAAGATGCAACTGCAGCCGCTGCGCAATGTGTTCGGTCACGACGAGTGATTGTCCATCGTCCTTGTCCCACCATGTTCCCTGCGCCATCGTGGATCCCTCGGGCAGCGCGTTCGACCAGGTGAGGGATACCGTCTGCAGTAGCCGCTGGGGATAATTCTTCAGCTTGAGCCCGTCGGCTGCGGTGCCATCCACCGATATGATTCTTGCGGCGACGGAGGGCAGCGTCTCCACATCTCCGCGAACCGCCGGTTGCTGGGCCAACAAGTGCTTGACGCCTTCCAGTTCCTTGCTGCTGATATCGACCAGGAAAATGTTGGGCAGATTCGGGCCCGCGGTCAGTTTCATCTCGCCAATCACACCATGCTGCATAAGAAAAACGGTCAGGATCAGCATCACGCCCACGCCCAGCGCCGCCAGTACCGCGGCGGATTGGTTCCCCGGCCGATACAGGTTCGCCAGGCCATGGCGAACGGCGGATTGCAAATGCATCCGGGTGCGGGCAAGAAAGGCGCGCAGCACGCGCAGGGTCAGCGCGGCCACTGCGAGGATGACCGCCAGCAGCGCGCATAATGCGGTGGCAAACCAGCGCCCGACGACCACCGAATCGGAAAGGGCCGCGGCGATGGCGCCCAACCCCAACAGGATGACGATGGCGATGATCCATTGCGCCTTGCTCTGACGCAGGCGCACCCACCAACTCCGCTGGACGCTGGGCTCCTCCACCATTCTGCGCAACACCAAGTTTGGGCGGACGGAACGAATCTGGAGCAGCGGCGGCAGACAGAACAGGACGGTGGTGAGAATGCCAGTACCCAGTCCCGCCAGCGCGGAATGCCAGGGAAGACGAAGATCCAGGCGCAAGGGTAAGAACTTCCCTAACAAGGTGGGAAAAACCCACTCCACGCCCAACCCCATACAGACGCCGATCAATCCGCCCACCAACCCCAGCAGCACCGTTTGAAAAAGGTAGATACGCAAAATGTCAGAGGAGCGCGCGCCGATGGACTTCATGATGGCGAGCACCTCGACCCGTTGCTGCAGATGCGCGCGCATGGCCATCGCTACCCCGACCGCGCCTAACACCATGGCCACCAGGCAAATCAAGCTGAGCAGTCCGGTCGATCGTTTCAGGCCGTCGGTGAGCGCCGGATTGCTTTCCCTGAAGTCCGTCACCTGCGCGTCCGGCAACACCTGCTCCAGGCGTGCGCGCACGGTGGCGATACTGCCGCTGTTACGAGACAGCTTGAAGAGGAAGCGCTCTCCCGAGCGGCTCCCCTGCTGCAGCAGGCCGCTCTTTTCGAGCGCGCTCTGGGTCATCATCACGCGCGGGCCCAGGCCCATGCCTGAACTCATACGATCCGGCTCGCGCACCAGGATGGCCGCGATGCGAAACGTGTTGTCGCCAATCTTCAGGCTCGCGCCCACTTGGGTGTGCAGCCGTATGAGCAGATCTTCGGCAACCACGACAGTTGCATCCGTAAGCACCTGGCGCAAATCGCCCGCGGGCTCGAGAACGACCGTGCCATAGAAGGGATACTGTTGCGGATCGACGGCCTTGAGCGAAACCAGCAGCGGCACGGGATCGCCAGGCGACGAGACCATAGACACCGTATCGCTGACTTCCGTACGTTCGATGCCACGGGAGGCCAGCACATTGAGCTGCTGCTCCTCCTGCTGTGTCGGCTGGCGGAACATGCGCGCGGAGAGATCGGCGGCCATGATGGTGCGCGCCTCACCCAGCAGGGTCTTCTGAAAAGAGTCGCTAAAGCCGCGCACCCCGGTAAGCGCGGCAACCCCAATCGCCACAGACAAGATTACAAATAAAAACTTGGCCCGCGAGGCCTGCAGTTCACGCCAAGCGATCTTGGCCGCCGAGGCCCAGGTGAGGGTGGGTTTCTGGTTGGCTCCCATATCAGGCCGGCCTCTGCATGGTGTCTTCCACGATCATGCCATCGCGCAGAACGATGCGGCGATCCGCGTGGGACGATACCTGCGCATCGTGCGTCACCAGCACCAGGGTCGCACCGCTGGTGCGATTCCTTTGCAGCAGCAGATCGAGCACATGAGCGCCGTTCTCAGAGTCAAGGTTGCCCGTGGGTTCGTCGGCAAAGATGATGGGCGGCTTCAGAACGAAGGCGCGAGCCAGGGCCACGCGCTGCTGTTCCCCGCCCGAGAGCTGGATGGGATAGTGATGCATGCGGTCGCCGAGGCCTACACTGCGGAGCAGATCGGAGGCTGCGGCGCGGCCGTCCCCAGAGCCGTTCAGTTCATGAGGCAGCAGAACGTTTTCGAGCGCGGTGAGGGTCGGTATCAACTGAAAGGACTGGAAGACGAAGCCCAACTTTCGGCCGCGCACCTCGGCCAGCTTGTCCTCAGACAGGCGGCTGATCTCGGTGCCGTCGATCAGGACTTCGCCCTCCGTGGGAGAATCCAAGCCAGCCAGAAGCCCCAGCAGCGTGCTCTTGCCGCTGCCGGAAGCGCCCATGATAGCCACGAATTGCCCGGAGGGGACCAGCAGATCGATATGCTTGAGGATCTCGACCGTCCGGGTGCCGTTCCGTATCGACTTTTTCAGCCCACGCACTTCAATCATTGACTGCCTTGTCTCCAGGGTTTGGTATACGAACGCAGGCGGGGAAATGTTCTACAGTGGGCTTGTGACCTACCGACGACTCGCCTGTGTTCTCTTCGCCAGTTCCCTGCTTGCCGGTTGCCGGTCCAAAGCTCCTTCTCCTCAAGCAGCCTCGGCTGCGTCGGATGCCTCTCCGGCCAGCGATGCTCCCATAGACAGGCGGCCGGTGATCGTCGCTTTCGGCGACAGCCTCACTGCCGGCTACGGCGCCGACCCGGGCGAGAGCTATCCCGACTACCTGGAAAAGGATTTGAACGCGGAAGGCTATCCGTACCAGGTGATCAATCAAGGCATCAGTGGGAACACCACCAAAGACGGAGTCGATCGGCTGGAGGACGCATTGCGTCTGAAGCCGGTGCTGGTCATCGTGGCCTTTGGCGGGAATGATGGGCTGCGCGGGCTTCCGATTGCGTCTACGCGTGCGAATCTCGATCAGATCGTAGCCACGCTGCTTCAGTCCGGCGCGAAAGTGGTGTTGGGTGGCATCACCCTGCCGCCGAACTATGGCTCCGACTACATCCGGCAATTCAACCAGACCTACGCGCTGCTGGCGGCGAAATATCACGTGCCGCTGCTGCCGTTCCTGCTGCAGGACGTATATGGAGTTGCCGGCAGCATGCAGGCCGACGGCATTCATGCGACGGATCAGGGCAATGCCCAGGTGGCAAGAAATCTTCTGCCCCTGATCGTGCCCCTGCTGAAGAAGCCGTAAGCCGCGCGCCATCAGCCGAGAACCACGACGGGCTGAAAGAGCGTGCCGGCCACGCGGCGCACGATGGCCACCAGATCGCGCTGGCCGGCGAATACCTTGGCCAACGGGGCGGTGGAGTACTCGGGCAGATTTACGGCGTTCCCGTTTCTCAGGCGGCCGGCGACCCAGAGATCGGCGGTAGTGGCCGGCAGCTCCGGCAGCAGGGTGCGCGGGTGAGGCAGTTTCTGGTCCAGGGTACCGGCGGCCGACTGGTCGCACAGTTCCTCCAGCGTCAGCGCCTGGGCCAGGGTAAAGGGCCCAGCCTCGACCCGGCGCAAGCGCGCCAGGTGAGCCCCACAGCCTAGTACGTTTCCCAGGTCATGGGCCACCGAGCGCACGTAGCCTCCGGAGGAGATGCGGATGGTGAACTCCGCATACTCGCCTTCGAAGGGGCCGATGACGAACTCCTCAACCACCAGGGACACGGGCTTGAGGAGTACCGTCTCTCCCCGCCGGGCCGCCTTGTAGGCCGGTTTGCCGTCGATTTTCTTGGCGGAAAACGGGGGCGGCGTCTGTTCTACCTCTCCTCGAAAGAGCGTGGCTGCGGCCTGAATTTCATCGTTCGTGGGCAATCGGCTTCCGGCTGGTGCGACCGGGGTGCCATCTGCATCGTAGGTGTCGGTGGCAAACCCAAACCGAATCGCTCCGGTGTAGGTCTTGGTGAGCGGTCCGAAGAATTGGGCCAGGCGCGTGTATTTCCCCATTAATAAGGGCAAGACTCCGGTCGCCATAGGATCAAGCGTGCCCAAGTGCCCGATCATCGACTCGCCAGTAGCGCGGCGCACCCGTGAGACGACATCGTGCGACGTCATCCCGCTCGGCTTATCCATCACCAGGAGCCCATTCACTCTCTCTACTATAGTGACTCCGAACATCCCGGCCCGGCCTTTGTCATCGGGCGCGGTTTGCTCTGTCGACGAACTGCGTGTGGGCCGATCTGATTTCGTGGCGGCTAAGTCCTTTGTTTCGTCAAGATGATCCAAGATGCTCAAGTTAATTAATTTGAGCATCTTGGCCCTTCCCTGGTGTTTTTGGTTGGGCGTAAGCAGCTGGCACGTCGATTCCACCTTCGGCATACGAATACCTAGAACAAATTGGGAAATGTGTGTCACCTATATAGATTCAATTCGGAGTGGTTTTGAACAGGGATCTGGAGAATTATTTCTGAGGCGGTCGGGAACCGCCGTGGACAGGTTTCTGTCGATAAGTCACAGGAGAGGCCGGAGGTGGGGTAAGGAGAACTGCAGATCCCTCGGCTTCGCTCCCCCGGATTTCCTGTGAAGCTTGGAGGCATTGACGAACCTCATGCGCCTTTCCTTAAAAGAAAGGCGCACACACGGCCTTGTCCAGTGCCGCGCTGCAGGAAATCCGGGTCGGGATGACAAAGGGGAGAGCAGCGTTTACCCTCGGCAGCCGTTACCAGGGATGGAGAGAGCTATCCTTCTAGGAAGGTCGGAAGCGGGGTAAAAGAACCGCAGATCCCTCGGCTTCGCTCGGGATGACAAAAGTGGGGGAGGCATGCGTAGCCCACTCAAGCCAAAATACGGCTTGAATGGGAGCATTGGCCGAAAGTTCTTTGAAGGGTAGATCGGACCCGGGGTAGCCACAGCAATCCCGCTTCCTTGGGATGACAAATGGCAGAGCGGTGGCCCACCTTGGCATAGATAGCGGGGATGGAAAGAGTCCAACAATAGGGTCCGGCAGGGGGAATCGGTGTTCACGGCCCGACCCTGTAAAAACGTTGGAAGAGGCTCGGCCGTCTGGCATGTACGCTCAGGCAAATGGCCGACTTCGTTGCGCACGCGACCCCCTACAGGTTGTTTTGGGGACGCGATTGGACCAGGGAGAGAAACTCAGCGCGCGTGTTTTGCTGGTGGAAGACTCCTACCATGGCCGAGGTTACGGTCGAGGAGTGCTGCTTCTCTACCCCGCGCATCATCATGCAAAGGTGCCTGGCCTCGATCACTACGCCCACACCCTGGGGATCGATTGCGTCCTGAATGGCATCGGCTATCTGCCGGGTAAGCCGCTCCTGTACCTGTAAACGCCGCGCAAAAACCTCGACCAGCCGGGGAATCTTGCTCAGGCCGATGACTTTGCCTTTCGGGATGTAGGCTACGTGGACTTTGCCGAAAAACGGCAACATGTGGTGCTCGCAAAGGGAGAAGACCTCAATGTCGCGCACGATCACCATCTCGTCGTAATCGACCTCGAAGAGGGCGCCGCGCAGAATCTTGTCCGCATCCTCCTGGTATCCCTTGGTGAGGAAGGTCATCGCCTGCTCGGTCCGCTGGGGCGTCTTCAACAGGCCATCGCGGGTGGGATCTTCGCCCAAACGCGTGATCAACTCGGCGTAAAGATCCTCGGTGGTGTAACCACTCAACCCTCTGCCAACCGGGGGCTTACGAACGACCGCTGGGTGTGCCATGCTTTCCCTTTCCTGGATATTCGAAAAAATTGTTCCGCGTCTCTTCCACCCTCACTCGTTCAAGATCAGCGTGAACAAAGTGCTCCGCGAGCAGGTCGTGAATGGCTATACATAGATTCTCCGTGGTGGGCACCTCATGGGCGAAGCGCTCATCCAGATTTAAATTGGTGTGATCAAAGCGGTCGATCACCGCGCTCTTTACACATCCATCCAGGTCAGCCAGGTTGCAGACCATTCCAGTCACCGGATCTACCTGGCCGCCGACGGTTACCTCGACAACATAGTTATGACCGTGGCCGTGGGGATTGCTGCACTTGCCGTAGACCGCCCGATTTTTCTCCTCGCTATATTCCTCCGAGTAAAGACGATGCGAGGCGCTGAGGACATATCTTCGCGACAGGTAAGCTCTCATGCTTCACCGTAGTAATCAGAGAATAGGTCGGGGGTCTCATAGACCCGGATGCGGTGGAGTTTGGCTCCTTCAATTCGGTTTTCCAGGCGGTTCCAGATGGCAATGGCGAGGTTCTCTGTAGTCGGGATCACGTGCTTGAATTCCTCCACTTCGAGATTCAAGTGGCGGTGGTCGTAGACGTCCACTACTTCGCGATGCATGATGTCCTTGAGCTCTTTCAGATCGACCACAAAGCCTGAAACCGGGTCCACTTCTCCCTCTACCGTCACTTCCAGGGTGTAGTTATGCCCATGACCATTCCGATTCGCACACTTGCCGAAAAGACGCAGGTTTTCTGACGCAGACAACTGGTCTGACCAGTAGTAGTGCGAGGAGGAGAATTCAGCCTTTCGCGTGAGAAGAATCATAAGCAACCAAGCGCACGCCGGCGCAGCCTACCTAACCAGTATAGCGGTTCCGGTACTAGGATTTTGATGCTGGAGGACGGCTATCTTCTTCATTATTTTGAGGTTGAGTGTCATCGCTTGACGGTGGAGTAGGATCTCCCCTTCCAGGCCACCCGGTTGCGCACCGTGTGCTGCCACCAACTACTTATCAGCAGCACACAGAACAGCGGCACCGCAAATATGGAGATCGCGCAGTCGACAGCGGAGAAATTGGACTTGGCCACGCGGGCATAAAAACGCCATAGAACCCTTAACCAGAGGAGAGCCAAAGCGTAGCGCGCCAGGGGTATTTGGAAAAACCGCCAGAGCAGCAGCGGCAGGCCCATCACGAGGAGCAGATCGAGAGCCCTCCCTGCCGCCATGATCAAAGGGAAGCCAAAGAGTCTGGCCAAATTCTTGGTCCAACCTTCAAGCATGGCGCCAAAGCTGCGATACATGCGCGTACTGAGCGCGTCGGGCGCGTAGCGGAAGCGGATGGAGTACTTGCGACGCTTCAGCAGGAAGGCCAGGTCGACATCCTCCAAGAGGGAGCCGGCGACCGTCGCATGGCCGCCCACCTGAAAGTAAGCGGCTCGTTGCACCATCATGAATTGGCCGTTGGCGGCAGCCACCCGCGAGTCCGGATTGGAAACTTTTTGCGGCGGATAGGCGAGCGCGAGTTCAGAAAAAATCAACGGCATGAGGGCGCGCTGCCAAAAGCCCGCCACGCGTTGCCGGGGCGAGTAGGAGAGCATGACGACCTGCGCATGTTCCGCCTCGTGCATGGCTCGCCGCAGGTCTCCGGGCTCGTGGATGGTGTCCGCATCGGTGAAGAGGAGCCATTCTCCTCGCGCCTTTTTGGCCGCGGTCCAGACTGCGTTTGCTTTTCCTGTCCAACCGGGCTGGAGGGGCTCGGGATCGAGGACGGTCACGCCCGCGCAAGCCGAGCGCGATAGAGCGCGTCGCGTCGGTCGAGCCATCATCCACCAGCAGCAGTTCCCAGTCCTCTCCGACAGCAAAGCCCTCTTCCGACTGGGCCAGCAACGACTCGAGACACGCCTCAAGAACATCGGCCTCATTGCGGGCGGGCACGATGACTGAGAGACGCATCGCCGATCTTCCCTTTCCCCGGCGCTCGCGGCTCCGGCGGCTTCATCGGCTCGACCGGCGCCCCCGCAATGCTTGCCAGCATTATAGAAAATGTATTTGCGCCCGGGCCCGCCCAGGTTTTCTCTGCTCACGGACGGAGGGAGGGGCCTGGAAGTATTATTAGAGACGTGGCTCCTCGTATGCGCGGCTCCGTTTTCCTGCTTTCGCTTCTCCTGGTTGTAGGGTGTGACCGGGGCGACCATCCACGATATGTGGGAAAACCGGCGCCTGACTTTACTATCTCCGATGGCGGACGCAGCCTGCAGTTAAGCAGCTACCGCGGCAAGGTGGTTCTGTTGAATTTCTGGGCAAGCTGGTGCGCTCCTTGTGTGGAGGAGATTCCTTCGCTCAACCAGCTCCAGCGGCAGATGCCTCAGCTGGTAGTCGTGGGGGTGGATGTGGACGAAGATCCCGCCGCCTACCAACGATTTCTTGCCCGGCACGAGGTGGATTTCCTGACCATCCGCGATCCGCAGCGGCACAGCAACGCGCTTTACGGAACCTTTGTTTTCCCGGATACCTATGCCATCGATCGCCAGGGTCAGATTCGGCGCAAGTTTGTCAATGCGCAGGATTGGACCTCACCGGAGATTCTGGAGTATCTTTCCCGCCTATAGGCCCGCCTTCCGCTTGCTATAGTGACCTCATGACGACCAATCTTGACGTTCTGTATCGCTATGAACTGCACCCAACCGAAGCGGCCATGATTGCGTTGGGTAAGGCTCGCGGGGTCTACGGAATTCGCAAAATCACGCTCGACGAGCAGCAGAAAACGATGCGGGTGGAGTTCGACTTTACCAGGCTCAATCGCGCGGTGGTGGCCGAGCTGCTGCGCAGCGCCGGGATCGACATTGTGGAAGAGATCCCTCTGGCGGCTCAGGTTCCGCCAAAAGAAGAGCCGGCTGCTCCGTTGCCGGCGAAATAGGGCGGGTTCAATCTACGCTCCTCGAAAATCATAAAAAGCCGACCTACCCAACAGACCGTACCTCAGGGCCTCAAAAGCCCGTGCCCTTCTGCGGCGACTTTTTCCCTTGGCCGGGCATGACGAACGGGAAGTGGCACATCAAGTAGTCGGGATCCCACTCAAGCCAAAAGAGGGCTTGAATGGGCCACCCAGCATTGGTTGCCGGTGCGGCTCAGGCTGCGGAGAAGGTTGGAAGAGGGATGAAATATGGTGTCTCTCAGCGGCTTCTAAAGGCCGAAACCTTTTACACGCGGCGACTTTTTCCCTTGGCCGGGCATGACGAACCGGAAGCGGCACATCAAGTATCGGGGATCCCACTCAAGCCAAAAGAGGGCTTGAATGGGCCACCCAGCATTTGTTGCCGGTGCGGCAAAAACGATCGGCTTCGTCTGTTGGACCCAATCCCTTTCCGATCCTCGATTGCAACCTGCCTGTCTCCAGCGTGATGCCCCATCGCGAGGCTGCCGATACAGCTAATTGAGCGTCTGCGCCGATTTGCCGACGGGACGACAGGATAAAACCAGGATTCTGGAGCGGAATGAAGCCATTTCTCATGCGAGCCCTGGCGTGTGAGTTGGCGGTCATTGCGTTGCCGATGCTCGCCGCTCACGCACAGAACGTTCCGCCCGGCCTTACGGCCCTGGAAATCGAAGACCTCATGAATGTCGATGTGACTTCCGCTTCGAAAAAGGAGCAGAAGCTGTCCCGGTTCAGGCAGCGATTTTCGTGATTACCCAGGAAGATATTCACCGCTCGGGCGCAACCAACATTCCCGATTTGTTGCGGAGGACGCCCGGACTCGAGGTGGCCCAGGTGAGTCACAGCATTTGGGCGATCCGCGCCCGCGGTTTCAACGGCCAGCATTCCAACAAGCTTCTGCTCCTGATCGACAGCATTACGTGGCGGTTCTGAATGACATCATGCGCAGAATGCGGATCGGATTCCAGAGGGGCGGAAGCACAACCACCCGCGAGCCCATGGACCCTACGCTCTCTGGGTTGGATCACGATCGCGATTTCTTTGTTGTTCGCGGCGGGCAAACCAAGAGGGACAGCGCAGTCCACGGACGAAGAATACCGGGTCAAGGCGGCCTTTATTTTCCATTTTGCGCAACTGGTGGACTGGCCTCCGGAAACGCGGGCAGACGCGGCGAATTCACTGTTTCTATGCACCATCGGAGACGACCCATTTCAGGGCGCGCTCGAGAGTACGGTAGCCGGCAAGGCGGTCGGCGATCGGATCCTTCGCGTTCGTCACCTAAAAGAAGCGGAAGATATGCAGGCTTGCGACGTACTTTTCTTCGGCAAGGCGCAAAGCAAGCGGATTCCGATGCTGCTGGCCACCCTACACAATGCCCCGGTTCTGACGGTGGGGGAAACGGCGGACTTTCTGGGCGCCGGGGGAATGATCTGCTTTGTTCTGGAAGACAACAATGTTCGCTTCGAAATCAACGTGGATGCAGCTGCATCCGCAAAACTCAAGATAGGGTCCCGGTTATTGATCCTGGCCCAAACCGTCCTTGGAGACAGCCGGGAGAAGTAAGAGCATGCACTTCAGAGACCTTCCCATACGGCGCAAACTTGCTTTGTTGATCCTCACTTCCAGTGCCCTGGCGGTCATCCTGGCTTGCATGGGATTTGCCATCTACGAGCGGCAGAATTTTCGCGCCAATACGGGCAACGAGCTGCGGGCGCTGGCGGACACGCTTGGAGCCAATACCGCCGCGTCTCTGGCCTTCAACGATCCTAAGACGGCGAGAGAGATGCTGGCAGCACTGCGGGCGGATCACAATGTGCTCGGCGCCTGCCTATACGACATCCACGGAAATATCTTTGCCGAGTATCGCCGGGCCGGGCTGGGTAGAGAATTCGCGATGCCCTCGCTGCGCAACGACGGAGCCTACTTCGAGCGGAACTCCATCACGCTGTTCCGCAGCGTGGTGATCGAGAAGGACAAGACAGGCTCCATCGCGATTGTGTCGGACCTGAGCGGAACCAAAACCAGGCTATGGGAATACGTCAAGATTGCCAGCCTGGTACTTTTCATTTCTACGCTGGCCACGTACCTGTTTTCCTTGCGTCTGCTGCGACTGGTGAGCGATCCGATTGTGCAACTGGCCCGGATTGCCGGGCGGATCACGGCGGAAGAAAACTACTCGCTGCGGGCAACCGCCCAGGGGAAGGATGAAAGTGGGATGCTGGTCAGCTCGTTCAACCAGATGCTGGAGCGCATCGAACAACGAGACCTGGCTTTGCAGAACGCGAAAGATGAACTGGAACAGAGGGTCGAACAACGAACGGCCGATCTGCAAAGAGAGGTCGCCGACCGTAAGCGGGCGGAGGAGGAGATGCGCCTGGCGAAAGAGGCCGCAGAAGTGGCCAACCAGGCCAAGGGCGAATTTCTAGCCAACATGAGCCACGAAATCCGGACGCCGCTCAACGGGGTCATCGGCATGACCGACCTGGCGCTGGACACGGAACTTACCGCGGAACAACGAGACTGCCTGGAAACCGCAAAGCTGTCGGCCGACTCCCTGCTCACGGTGATCAACGACATCCTTGACTACTCCAAGATCGAGGCAGGCAAGGTTGAGTTGGAGGCTATCGACTTCAACTTGCGCGACTGTGCGGAAGAGGCCCTGAAGACCTTCGCCTCGCGGGCAGATGAACGAGGTTTGGAACTTTTCTGTGACATCGCCCCGGAAGTGCCGGAGGTGGTAGAGGGAGATCCTGGCCGGCTGCGCCAGATCATTCTCAACCTGGTGAGTAATGCCATGAAATTCACCCATCAAGGCGAGGTGATGTTGAAGGCGGAAGTGGAAAGCGAAGAGGACGAAACCCGAGTCATCCGGTTCACCGTGGCCGATACGGGCATCGGCATCCCGGCCGCGAAACAGTTGTCGATCTTCTCTCCCTTCACCCAGGCCGACTCATCGACCACCCGCAAGTATGGCGGCACGGGCCTTGGATTATCCATTTCGGCGCACCTGGTATCCCTGATGGGAGGAAGAATGTGGCTCGACAGCGAGGAAGGAAAAGGCACCCAATTTCACTTCACCGCGCGGCTGAAGGTTCTCGACAAGCTGCCTGAATCCCAAGGCAACGCTCCGCTGCAAACCTTGAACGGTATGAGGATCCTGGTGGCCGACGACCACCGGACCAATCGCCGCATCGTAGAAGGAATATTGAAACGTTGGGGAGCGCTGACCACGTGCGCCGAGGGCGGACGACAGGCTCTGTCTGAGCTGGTCTCGGCTTGCCAAGCAGGACAGCCCTTCGAGCTGGTAGTGACAGACATGAACATGCCGGACATGGACGGCTTCGCGCTGGTCGAAGAAATGCGGCGCAACCCGGAGCTATCCGCGGTGACGGTGATGATGCTCACCTCCGCCAGTCATCGAGGAGATGTGGAGCGCTGCCGGCAGCTGGGAATTCTGTCTTATCTTTTCAAGCCGGTCCGCAAACGGGAATTGCTGGCAGCCATCCTGGCGGCACTTGGCCAGTCGTCGGCCGCGTCTCCTTCCGCAGCCGTCCTCAGGGCCGAGCAGCCCATCCAAGCGAAAGGTTTACGCATCCTCTTAGCCGAAGATAATCGGGTGAACCAGCTCGTGGCCACGCGCATGGCGGAGAAGATGGGACACTCCGTGGTGGTGGCCGGCAACGGCCAGCTCGCACTCTTGCTGCTGGCGACACAACCCTTCGACCTGGTGTTGATGGATGTCCAGATGCCGGAGATGGACGGACTCACGGCGGCCAGGAAGATTCGCGAGAGCGAACAATCGACCCCATTTCACTTACCAATCATCGCCATGACGGCGCACGCCATGAAAGGAGATCGTGAGCGTTGTATCGACGCGGGGATGGACGGATATGTTTCCAAGCCCATCAGCGGTCCACTGTTGGAAGAAGCCATTGCCGAAGTGATGGGGGAAGAAGATGAGACAGCAACGGTTAGCCGCCGGAACATGGGCAAGGAAGATGCCACGCCCTCCGACAGGCAGACCGTCGCCGGTGGGTCTGGCGCGAGCCTATAGACCCTTACTTTAGTAACCTGAGCCGCTTGGATTCCTTCTGTTCATGGGCATGTGGATGTGCAGCTGGGGAATGGACGGAAACCGCTTCGGCTGGTTACTGGCTCATGGTCTATCTGTTCGACGCCGATACACGTATCGAGGCCTTTCGAGGCAGCTCCTAATGCGGCGGGGTCCGAATGAATGCTTGTCTCCCTCAATTAGAGGATAGCCATTACAGTCGCGGTGACGAATGAACCGGACACCCATGGCGGCAACCATCATCGCGATCACTCTCCTGGTAGCACTTCTCGATTTCCTGAACTCTCCCCATCTGCTGGCATCGATCCTGTTCACTTTCCCCATAGCCTTGTGCGCCACGCAACGGTCCAAGGGACTGCTATGGTCCGTCGCGGCAGCGGCAATCCTGTTCAGCGTTGGGGCGTGGGCCATGGGCTTCGCTCGCGGCGAGTTCCTTTACCCATCGGCTGCCTCGCTCAACCGCGGGCTTCTGATTGCAAGCCTTCTGACTCTTACCATGCTTATCCATCTGTGGATTGATAAGAGCCGCAAAGTCGTGCTGGACGCTGCCACCATGGAACGCCAAAGCAGTAGCCTGATCGCCACCAGCGAGGAACTGAAAGTTCTGAGGACGAAGACGCCCGGCGGCATAGGCATGGGCAAAACCGCGGAAAAGAATCTGGCACAGATGGAGGCCAAGTATCGCGGTCTGCTGGAGGCGGCACCGGATGCGATGGTGGTGGTGAACCCAGCGGGAGATATGGTTCTGTTGAATGTTCAAGCAGAGAAACAGTTCGGATACCCGCCTGATGAGCTCATAGGGCAGAAGGTAAAGAACATCATCCCCGAGGGCTTCGCGGAACGGCTGATTGCCGACGACGCCCGGAGCGCCGCGGGAGCCCTGGCGCAGCAAATAGGCACCGGGCCGGAACTCAGCGGGCGGCGGAAGGACGGAAGTGAGTTTCCTATCGAGATCATGCTGAGCCCGCTCGAAAGCAGCGAAGGCATTATGGTGACAGCAGCGGTTCGCGACATTACGGAGCGCAAGAGCACAGAAGAGCAGTTGGCGCAGATGGAGGGTAGGTATCGAGGCCTGCTGGAGGCTGCCCCAGATGCGATGGTGGTGGTGAATGCGAGTGGGGACATTGTCCTGCTGAATGTTCAGGCAGAGAAGCGGTTCGGATACCGGCGTGACGAACTGGTAGGGCAGAACGTGAAGAACATCATTCCTACGGGGTTCGCGGAACGGCTGATCTCCGATGGCACCCGCACGGCGGCGGACGCGCTGGCCCAGCAAATCGGCACCGGGCTCGAGCTTATCGGGCGGCGGAAGGATGGAAGCGAGTTTCCTATCGAGATCATGCTGAGCCCGCTCGAAAGCGGCGAAGGCATTCTCGTTACAGCCGCGATTCGCGATATTACGGAGCGCAAGCGGGTCGAGGATGCGCTGCGTGAAAATGAGGAACGCTTCCGGCTGATCGTATCGAACGTCAAGGATTACGCGAACATTATGCTGGATACTCAGGGCTTCGTCGTCAGCTGGAACCAGGGGGCGGAGAGAATCAAGGGTTATCGAGCAGAGGAGATTATTGGCCAACATTTCTCGCGTTTCTATACTGCTGAGGATGTAAGCGGTGGCTTACCCGCCTTCCAATTGCAGCAAGCCGCCAAGAACGGGAGTTTCGAAGTCGAGGGTTGGCGCTTGCGCAAGGACGGCTCACGTTTTCTTGCCAATGTCGTGATCACAGCCTTACGGGATGAGGGGGGGCCGTTGCGGGGATTCGGAAAAATCACGCGCGACATTACCGACCGCAAGAAAGCTGAGGAACATTTAATGAAGACGATGGTGGAACTGAAGCGGTCGAACGACGAATTGGAGCAATTTGCCTATGTCGCGTCCCACGATCTTCAGGAACCGTTGCGGATGGTGGCCAGTTACACACAGCTTCTGGCCCAGCGTTATCGAGGCCGTCTGGACTCCAATGCCGACGAGTTCATCGCCTTTGCAGTGGATGGGTGCAACCGCATGCAACAGCTGATCAAGGATCTTCTCGCCTATTCGCGCTGCGGAGCAGGTATTGGAGTCGCTGCACCAGATTTCCGGTGAAACAGCACTGGACGAAGCGCTGGCAAACTTAGAGGTAGCGATTGAGGAGAGTGGGGCGGTTGTGACTCATGATGCGCTGCCAGTCATCATGACGGACGAAACGCAATTGGTTCAGGTGTTTCAAAATCTGGTTGGAAATGCGATTAAATATCGCAGTGCCGAAGTTCCTCACGTGAACGTCTCTGCCAGGAAGAGCGGAGACAGCGAATGGATCTTTTCGGTGCGCGACAATGGCCTGGGCATTGAACCTAAGTACTTCGAAAAGATATTTGTCCTTTTTCAGCGATTGCACGGGCAAAGCGAATTCGAGGGGACTGGAATTGGATTGGCCATGTGCAAAAAAATTGTGGATCGGCTGGGCGGAAGGATCTGGGTCGACTCTGAACCCGCGAAAGGCTCAACCTTCTTCTTTGCGCTGCCTGCGGGAGACGTTCCATGAAGGAATCGAACCGGCAACCCCTGGTTGTTCTCCTGGTGGACGATAGTGCCGGCGATGTCAGGCTCACCAGGGAGGCGTTTAAGAGCGCGTCGGTGCAAATCAGATTGTGCGTCGCGCGAGATGGCGTAGAAGCAATGAATTTTTTGCTGCGCCTGGAGGAGCACGCAAATGCCCCTCGTCCCGACGTTATCCTGCTTGATCTGAACCTACCCAAGAAAGATGGCCGGGAGGTCCTGAAGGAAATCAAGGAGAGTCCTACGCTAAAAACCATTCCCGTGCTAATTCTGACCACCTCCGCGTCGGATGCAGATGTGGTGCGGAGCTACCTGCTGCATGCGAACTGTTACATCACCAAGCCTGTGGACCTCGACGGGTTCTTTACCATCGTAAGGAGCATCGACAATTTTTGGCTTTCCCTGGTTAGGCTGCCTGGTAACCCACGCCTTCACACTCCAGGTTCTTCCGGTTGAAATGGAGCGAGGATGGGATCTCACGACTCTCCCTCCTCGAACTTGCTTCGCTTGCTTGCATACCAAATGTTGAGGCCGCCAAAGAAGAGGCAGGCGACATTCACCACGGCATTCAGAGCGCCGCGCGAAAACGAGTCTGTATATTGGCCATGGCGGAAATTACAAGCGGCATCGAGCAGGCCCAGGTAGACCATCGAGCCTCCGGCCACCGCGGTAGCGATGGCGGCGCGCGGATCGCGGGCAATCAGCCAGTTGCTGGCCAACCAAAACGCTCCCGAGATCCACAAAATATCGGGCAGGAGAAAGCACCACTCGAAATCGACGATGTTGGCCGGAAGCTGGCTGTGGTCGGCCCAGAAGGAGATCCAGAAAAGGCCAATGGCCAAGGCGGCTACCCGCTGCATCCATGCAAGGCTGCGGGCGGATAGTCTCACAGTGGATTCCTTTGCGGTCGTAAGGCGCTCAGAGCGAACGCTTAAACGCTCAGCTCCGCGATCTGATGGAATGTTAAGTTGTTGATTCCGCGTGGTGCGCGCGGAGAGATTCGAACTCCCGACCTTCTGGTTCGTAGCCAGACGCTCTATCCAACTGAGCTACGCGCGCATGCGTTACCCAAACAAGACTACCAAACCGGGGCGAAAACTCCAAGTTCCCGGCCTTGCCGGCGTGCATCTAAGTAGTTGCATGGCACGCCCTTATTGGTCCGGACAAATCTCCCTCTCGCTCGTCAGTTTCGGGGTCGAAATTTATCCCGCGACGACGTCTACGCGCGGCTTCCAATTCCACCAGATGGACCGGGCGACCGGACAACGAATCCACTATCAAAACGTGGTGGCCGACGGTGATGAGCAGGAAGAGGACGGCGCGCATCACAAGCCCGGGTCTCTGCATGTCGCCGCGAGAGGGCACGAGGCCGCGAGCGCCCACGACGGTGACGAGCAGCACGTGGTGGAAAAATCAGAGATCGTGAAAGGGTACGAATACGAGAAGGGCAAGTACGCGATCATCGAACCGGAGGACCTCAAGCGACTTCGTATTCCAGGCAAGGACACCCTGGAAATCACCCAGTTTTCTTCGGTGAAAGAAGTGCCCCCGTCGGTTTATGTCAAGCCGTACTTTGTGGTTCCCAAGAAGGGCCCGCAGGCGGCTGCCTTTGCCATTGTGCGGCAAGCCATGGTCGATAGCGAGATGGTTGGGATCGGCGAGATCGCCTTCGCAGGCCGGGAACACCTGGTTGCTTTAGCGCCTCCACCTGACCGGAAACAGCTCGGGATGATGCTGTATATTCTTCGCTTCGCGGAGGAGCTGCGTGATGCCAGCGAGTATTTCGGCAAGATTCCCTCTACAAAACTGGATTCTGCGCAACTCGCATTGGCTAAGCAGCTGATCAAGACTTATACCCGTCCACTGGAGTTGGATAAGTTCACGGACAGTTATGAGGCCGCGGTGCGCGAGTTGGTCGAAGCGAAATTGGCCAATAAGCCGTTGCCTAAGGAAAAGCCTGCGAAGGGCCGCGGGAAGGTTGTGGATCTGATGTCTGCCCTGCGCCAGAGCCTGGCGGCGAAAGAGGCTTCATCCAAGCAGGGAGCGAAGAGCCCGGCGCCCGCGGCCAAGCGGAAGCTGAAATTGGTTTCCGGCAAACGCAGCAAGACGGCGTAGGTGGGCTGCGGAAATTGCACCAGGGGCTAAAGTGCATCGCGATAATCGAAAGTCAAAGACCAGGTCCCTCGACGCAGCTGCCCAGATTTCCTGTCATGCTCGCGGAATTAACGAGCCGAGATACCCGGCTGGCCGGGATTGCACACGTGCGTTGGTGATGCCGCGTAAGCAGGAACCGGGTGGGCTCCGTTTCAGTGAGAAAAGTCTGGGGAGTGCATCATCGCCCACTCAAGCCAAAGTACCGGCTTGATGGGCCACCCAAGCTTTTGTTGCGGCTGTAGTTCTCTCTTCACTCGCCACCGTGCAGCCTATGGAGCCGGCACTCTTCGGGACTGCAGTTCCTTCGCAGCCTGCTCGTTCTTAGAAGATGATTTTTCCTGCTAACTGCGTATTGAAGGGTTCTCCCGGTCCAATTCCCTGCTCGGCGAAAAATGCGCCGATGGTTGAGAAGATGGCGCCGGAGGTATCGCTGTTTGTTGGAAAGCCGACAGGCGCGAGGTTGGTGCGGTTGAACAGGTTGAACATCTCCACTCGCAATTGGAGCGTGACTCTTTCCGTAAGCTTGGTGTTCTTCAGGACGGAGAAGTCGACCTGGGAAAATCCGGGATTGAAGTATTGGCCGCGCCGTTGAGTGCCGTATTGGCCTTGCGGGGGATCCTGAAAGGCTGCGGGATTGAACCACTGCACCAGGCCGCCGGAAACACTGTGCGAGACGCCCGCATAGGGGTTCACACCAGGCACAACATCCGCGCGATCAGCGAACTCTCCATTCCCGCTGGGGTTGGTGGACGCTACAACCGTGTAGGGTTGACCGCCATGGAAGTTCAATCCACTATTCAGCTGCCAGCCATTGGAAAGCCACTGCGGTCCGCGGGCAGAGCCGGGAATATCGTAGATAAGGTAGGCGATAAACGTATTGCGCGTGTCGAGGTCGCTGTTGCCATATTCCGCTTTCGGATTAGTGCTGTCCTGGGGCATGTAGGGAATAAGGCCGGTCTCAAAGTCCAGATTGTGGGACCAGGTGTAGTTGAATTGCGAGGTGAGACCATGCCAGGCGGTCATGCGCAGCATGGCCTGTAGCCCGTTGTAGTTGGAATTTGCGCCGCTTTGCACCTGGTTAATCACCGCGTAATTAGGAAACTTTGCGAAATAAGGCCGGGAGCATTGCTGATTTCCCTGCCCGGCCGACGCGTATTGCGGTGCGCAGGTGGGGTCTTGAAATGCGCTTCCCTGCGCCGCTTGATTGATGTCAATCACATCGGTGAGATGACGGCCCTGGGTACCCACGTAGCCCACCTGGAAGATGGCGGCCCGGCCGAGACTCTGCTGAATGTTGAGGTTGTAGTTGAGGGTCGCTGAGGGCCGGTAGTTGGGGTTGACGGAAAATACATTGACTACGCCTGCCCCCGCAATCGATTGATCCAGCGTGGGGAAAATGGCTTGATTATTGACGATCACCAAGCTGTTCACAGAAGGAAAGGCAACCGGCTTTGACCCGGTAGGATTGTCCTGCACGCCCGGCGCGCCGCCATTAGTGGTGAACCTGAGATCGAAAAAGGGGATAAGGTAGGGGTTATCAAAATAAAAACCGATGCCGCCCCGAACCACCGTCTTCCCATTCTCCAGGGGCTGATAGGCAAAGCCCAAACGTGGGCTGAAGCCTTTCCAATATTGTTGATAGATGTTGCTTATGGTTGACCCGGCAATGGCCAAGCCATTCGGAGCATTTGGATTGAAGACGGTAAGATCCTTGTTGCCGTTGTGGGGAGGACCAAAGTATTCGTAGCGCAGACCATAGTTGAGATTCAGTTTCCTGGTAAGCTGCCAGGCGTCCTGGGCAAACAGACTGAAGGCATTGACGTAGACCTCGCGGGTTTGATCGCCCTGGGCAATACTTGCGCTGGCCACGCACCCAGCCATGAAGTCCGCTACAGCCAGGGTGTTGGGGTCGGCATTCGGACTAGGCAGCCCCTGATTCCGGGTAGCCAGCGCCGCGCACGCGGGGCTGGGCGAACTGGACCACGGCCCCTGGGATCCATTGAAATTGAAGGCGCCGCGGGCGCTTCTCTGGGTTAGATCGTTGTAGCGAATCCAGCGGTACTCGCCGCCAAAACGCATCTGGTGCGTCCCCTTTACATAGGTCAGCGCATCATTCCATCTGGGGTACAAATTCCCTGCGCCCATAGGGCGGAAACGGTCCCAACGGATCGAAGTTGGTAATGTTGATCTTTGGAGAACCGGATAAGGTCGGATCCGTAACCCCGGTATTCAGGCCAAGGGCAACCGGATTGAAGTTAGTATCTTTATCCTCGAAGAATAGATAGACGATATTCATCCCGAAGGATGCCTGATTGGTTAATCGTGGCGAGGGAGTTGCGTTATAGATCACGGAATAGTTCTGGTTCCGCTGCGGACCATAGTTCCAGTAGGGCGAAAGAGTCGACGGAAGAGGGCTTTCCGCATGACCGTAGCCGAAATACCCCTTGGCGGAAAGACTGTTTCTGGGGTTGATGTTTTGATCTAACTTGATGATGCCGTTATCGCTGAAACCGCGGGCAATTGCGGTGTTGAAATAGTTCGACGGCCTGGGCCGGCCCGGTAAGCGCATCCGCCGGCCACAGGTTATTCAAGAGGTTGGTGGAAACCGGTGTTGACAGGTACGCCGTAGAAAGAGAGCACGCTTTCCGCCGCTGCCTGATAGGCTGCCGAGGGCTCTGTGGCGCTGGTGACATTGGCGATCCCGAAGCCCTGGTACTCGTAGGATGCAAAGAAGAAGGTCTTATCTTTGACGATTGGCCCGCCCAGCGAACCCCCGGAATTGATGTTACGGAGATACGACTTTTTGGTTCCGGCCGGCGCGAAGGGAGTATTGGCGGCGAGAAATTCGTTTCTATTGTAGTAATATCCCGAACCGTGGAACTGATTGGTACCGGACTTGATGACTAAGTTCACGGTGCCGCCCGCGTTGCGCCCGATTTCCGGGCCGGAGCTGGCAACAAAGGAAAACTCATCGATCGCCTCCACAGGAATCAGCGTGGTGGCAATGCCGGATGCGCCGCTCAGGTTGGCAGCCGATAGGTTCCAGAAGATGTCGTTGTTGTCTGTGCCTTCGAGTTGCCAGTTGATGGAGGTGGGGCGAGTGCCGTTGACAGAAGCATATCCTCCGCCGCCAAGGCTGTTATACCCGGCATATCCGGGCGACTGCGCGACGAGTTGGCGTATAGTCGCGGCCATTCGAAGGAACGTCCTGCACGGCGATGGTGGGTAGTACCGTGGTCAGAGTAGCGGTGGTTGTATCCAGCCCTAACTGGCTCGCGGTAACTTCCACGGTTGCCGTGGTTTGAGCTATAGAAAGCTTTAGCGGCAGGGTGTATATGGTTCCTGCGGAAACGGGTACGTTATCCACCTTGACGCTTTGGAAGCCATTGCTGCTGGCTACCACCGTGTATAGCCCTACGGGCAGATCCTGAATCAGGAACTCCCCGGCATTCGACACGACCGTGGGATGAGTCACCCCGGTCCCAACCGCGGTGGCAACCACGCTTACGTTTGCCAATACCGCGCCGCTCTGGTCGGTGACGGTGCCGTTGATACCGCCGCGAAAGGTTTGGGCAGGAGAGATCATGGTGCCGAGAATAGCCAGGAAGAGCACGCAGATAGATCTACAAGCGCACTTGCCAGGAGGACACATATAAGTTTCTCCTTGTGGGGGCCTTCTTTGGTGGAACCCAGAATACGTTGGGGTTCTGTTAATCAAGATGAGTTTCACCTGAGTTTGAGCTGAGCGCCGCTTGTTTGGCAGTGGCAACCGTCAGGTTGGGCTATATTCTGGACGGCAGCTTCTCCAACTACAAAGTCGAGGTTGCCTTTATGGCTGAGATTTACAACCGCGCACAACTCGAGAAGGCAGTGCGGCCAGAGAAACTGATCACGGCGATCGAAGAGGGATTCATTGCTTACTCGCAAGGTAAGGTGGTTGTTCCGCCGGTAGGGCAGTTACTGTTCGATAATCCCCCGGGGGACTGCCACATCAAATACGGCTATGTGCGCGGAGATGCAACGTTCACCATCAAGGTGGCCACCGGATTTTATGGAAACGCTGCTCTCGGACATTCCTTCCGGCGACGGCATCATCCTGGTCTTCTCAGCCAAGACTGGACGATTGATCACGATTCTGGATGACAAGGGATTTCTGACAGACGCACGCACGGCGGCAGCGGGTGCGGTTGCCGCCAAGCTGTTGGCGCCGCCCACAGTCCCATGTATCGGTGTTATTGGAGCTGGAATACAGGCAACGCTGCAGCTGGATTATTTGCGCCACGTACTCCCGACGAGGCGGGCGATGGTGTGGGCACGTTCCGCAGCAAAGGCGCAGGCCTATAAGGTCGACGGGTTCGACATTCGGGTCGCGGACTCGATCGCCGAACTGGCGGCACATTGCAACGTGATCGTGACCACGACTCCATCGCTCGACTGGCTCTTGGGGGCGGCTGATGTACGCCCAGGCACGCATATCACCGCTGTCGGCTCGGATGGCAGCGGCAAGCAGGAGCTCGATCCGCAGTTATTTGCGAAGGCAAAGGTTTGCGCCGTCGATAGTCGAAAACAGTGCGCGGAGTACGGGGATTCCTCCTACGCACTCAAGCAGGGCTTGATAGGACCCGGCAGATCTGATCGAGATCGGAGAGATCGCCCAGAACGCAAGCTTGGGACGCCAAAGAGAGTCAGATATCACCATCGCTGATCTAACTGGGGTAGCGATTCAGGACATCCAGATTGCCAAGCTGGCCGTTGCGGCACTGGCCAAGTCGTTCGACATGCTAAGTGCGGATTGAACTTACGGATGCATGGAGGAGACGTCGATGTGCGGCCGGTGAGGATTTCCTTGAAGCGCCTGGCAATCAAGGGTGGATCGCCCTCTCCGAGGCAAGCCGGCGATACGATTAAGAGGCTTTCCTCGGGGCGCCAGGGATTGACTTCTATCGCCGGGGAGCCTCTGCGCAACTGACGAATCAGTTCGATCGTCGAAAGACGCGACCCCCTTTCCTCCAGCGTGACCTCGACCATGGGCATTCCGGATTGCAGGGGGTCGAGAATGAGGCGGGTGGAGAGCCATGGAACTTCCGCCAGTTCGTCCATGATTTGCTGGGCAACCAGCAGCAGACGGTCGTGGCGGCCGATGTTCCCTTCCTTGACGAACAGCTGCAAAGCAGTCAGCAGGCCTACGATCTGCTCTTTGCCCACCTTGCAGGAACGGCCGATGCCGTGTCGCGGAACTCCTGGGAGGTTCCGCTTATCGACCAGGCCGGCGGGCGGATCCCACTCGTCGTAGTCGTAATCAAAGTCAAGCTGTTGCAAGAGGGCGGCGCTGATGAGATCGCGACGGCCGCACAAGATTCCCGGAACCTTGCGGACCGCCAATGGACTTGCCGCCGCTAAAGGCGACCAGATCAGCCCCTTCTGATAGGAAGCGGCGCAAATTCTCGACCGGTGGCAACTCGGCCGCCGCATCGACCAGCACGGGGACTCCGGCCGCGTGGGCGACAGCCACGACGGCGGGAAGCGTGAGCAAAGCATTGGGCTTGGCCAAGTAATAGATCGCTGCCGTCCGCTCGGTGATGGCAGCCTGGATCTCCCAGACTTCCGTGTCGCGAACCCCCACGTCAGTAAAGCGGTCGCAGAAGCCGGCCTCCACGATGGTTACACCGGTCGCTCGAACGGCGTGATCGTAGGAATTGCGTTGGCTGCGCATGGCGATGACTTCATTCTTCATGCCCCGGGTGTCGGGCAGCCTGCTCATCTTCGCCGGATCCATGCCGGCGACACACGCCGCAGTGCCCATCAGTAGCGCGGCTGCGGCGCCCGAAGTGACACAGCCAGCCTCCGCATTTGTGATTTGGGCGATGATCTTGCTCGCCGCCATCTGCAGTTCGGCGATATCGACACAGTATTGGGTCGCCTCCCGCATCGCGTCGGCAACCTCAGCCGCCATCACTACGCCGCCAAGACGAGTCATGGGGGCGTAGGCATTGATGATCGTTCGAACTCCAAGGTTTTCGTAGATATTGGACATCTCACTCTTCCTTCCTTAGAACAATTCAGCTCTTGCTCTCCTGACGCCAGTAGAAGTAAGCGGGGATTCCGAGGAGCGCAAACCCCAAACCGGTCAAAGATTCGCGGGGGCGGGCGATCAACGTGCTCAGCAGGAAGACTCCGGTGATCAGCAGGTATAAACCGGGGATCCAGGGATATCCGAAACAGCGATAGGGACGGTGCATCTCCGGTCGAGTGCGGCGCAGGATGAAGACTGCCAAAACGGTAAGCGAGTAAGTGAGCGTCATCATGAAGATGAAGCAGGTGTAGAGCGCCTCATACTGTCCACTGGCAGCCAGGATACATGCCCACACGCATTGGCCGGCGAGGCTGACCACTGGAGTTTTCCATCGCGGGTGAAGTTTCTGCATCGATGGGACGAAGACGCCGTCTTTGGCCATGGCGTAATAGACCCTGGCTCCACTGAGGACGACCACCGAGATCGCTCCAAAGCATGAAACAGCAATCGAAAGCGATACCACGACGCCCATGCGGGGCGAAAATAATGCGCTGACCGCGGCCTGGGCTAAAGTACTTTGCCCAGCGATCTGCGCCATCGGCAAGGCATAGATATAAGTCACATTGGCTGCCAGATAGGTGAGGACGACGAGCAAGATTCCCCACGTCATGGCGCGGGGCAGATTGCGCTCAGCGTTCTTGATTTCGCCGGCAACCCACGAGATAAGGTTCCAGCCATCGTAGGTCCAGAATATGGCGACAAAGGCGATGCCCAGGGTGGCGGCCGGCGGCCAGAAGGAGGCGGCCGGTCCTGTTGCACGGAAGTGCGACCAGGAGCCGTGTCCCAGAGTGAGGCCGAACGTCACCATCAGGCCGACCGCAGCCAGGGTAAGCAAGGTGGTGAAATTCTGCAAAATGGCAGCCAGCTTAACGCCCATCGCATTGAGAATGGTAAGCACTACGATACAAGCAATCGCGACCACGGAACCTTGCGTAAGACTCCACGAAATACCCGGCAGAACGTTGTGAGTATAGAGAACGTGTTCCGCGGCGGCGTAAGGAAAGACTCTGCCGAAGAAGAGGGCAAAGCCGATGGCGACCGCTGCCAGAGCGGGGGTATTGCCGGCGGTGAACAGCACCCAGCCATACATGAAGGCGGCAAAAGGGCCGTAAACCTCCCGGAAATAGACATATTGGCCGCCGCTTCGGGAAACATGGCGCCCAATTCAGCAAAGGCAAATCCGCCAAAGAGAGCGACCATCCCACCGGCGACCCAAAGGAGAAGAGACAAGATTGGATTGGCTATTTGTCGAGCTACATCGGCGGGAGTGATGAAGATCGCAGAGCCGATCACTCCGCTGACCACAATCATGGTGGAATCGAACAAAGACAGGGAGCGGGCAAGTTTCGTTGGCTCCCGGTCATCGCTCATGCGTGTCCTATTGCGTGTGGAGGACGAGTGGGAGCCGATCACTGTCATATGAGGTCAGACTTCGGAGAGCCCACGGTTATTGCGCGTACTCCGGCTCCTCGTGATCGAGGACTCGCTTGATCGCGGCAATATGCTTTTCCGCGTACGCTTCGAATAACGCATCGTCCTCAGATAGCTGGTGAACGACTTCAAGAGGCACGTGCTGGAGCGGCCTGTTTGTCGACATGGCCAGGACCTGGCGCTTACAGACCTCTTCCAGGTAATACAGGCGATCAAAGGCACTGGCGATCGTCTTTCCCACGACCATGGGACCATGATTGCGCATCATAAGAATGTTCATATCCCCAAGGATCCTCACTTCACGGTCGCCTTCTTCCGGAGAGAGAGCCCCACCCTGATGATTCTCATCGTAAGCAATCTTTCCGTAGAATTGAAAACCGGCCAGGTTCACCGGCTCCAGTTGTCCCCCTTCGATCAGGCACAGCGCGGTGGCGTAGGGAGTGTGGGTATGCAGGGCTGCCCGGGCCGCTTTGTTGTGCCGGTGGATGGGCGCGTGCAAGCAAAAGGCGGTGCGCTCCACGGTGCCCGATCCTTCGACGATGTTGCCATCCAGGTCGCACACCAGCAGTGAGCTGGCGGTAATCTCTGACCAGAAGAACCCCTCAGGGTTTACCAGGAACAGATCTTCCTGGCCGGGCAAAAGAAAACTGTAGTGGTTGCAGATTCCCTGTTGATAGCCAAGCCGGGCGGACCAGCGTAACACGGCAGCCAGGTCCACTCGTGCGGTGCGAAACTCCTCGCGCATCTTTACTCTCTCCGCTGTCTGTGTCTTGATCACTGTGCAATCTCCCGCAAGGCGGCCAGCAACCGATCCACCTCTTCTGCCGTGTTGTAGTGCGCCAGACCTATGCGCAGAAAGCCGCCGTCTTTCTCTACATCCAGATGCTCGGTCAGGTTCAGCGCGTAGTAATTGCCATCCCAGGTGAAGAAGCCGCGGCGTCCCAGTTCTGTCGCCAACTGCAGCGGGGTATGGCCTGCGATGCGTACCGCTACGGTGGGACAGCGAGCGTCGAAGCGGGCCGGATCCGTGATGCCATAAAACTTGAGCCCGGGGATTTTCAGGAGCCCGGAAATGAGGCTTTCGACCAGTATTCGCTCGTGCTTCTGAATGGCCTTCCAGGCGGTGAGCAGGGCGATTCTGCGGGCGGACGCGGAGGGATCGATGTGCCGCCCCAGATCGGCAAGGTAGTCCACGCAGGCAGTAATCCCGGCAATGCACTCGTGGTTCAGCGTGCCCCATTCCCAGTTAAGGGGAACGGCATGGGTGTTGGCGGCGACCTTGTAAGGTTGCAGGCGCGTGAGATGGCGGTGCTTGCCGTACAGCACACCCATGTGGGGACCGAAGAATTTGTAAGAGGAGCAAACCAGGAAGTCGCAATCGAGAGCACGCACGTCGATGGGACCGTGCGGCGCGTAGTGCACGGCATCGATGTAGGCCATGGCTCCGACGCGATGCGCCATACGAACCACTTCTCTTACGTTGTTGATGCTGCCCACTGCATTCGAGGCGTAGCCTACGGCTACCAGTTTGGTGCGGCTGGTGATCTTCCGCGCCAGATCCTGCATGTCGAGGGTGCAATCCTCATCATGGATCTCGGCGACGCGGATGGTGACTCCGCGTTCCTCCAGAGCTACCCAGGGGGAGTAGTTGGCCCCATGATCGAGGCGAGTGACGACGATCTCATCTCCCGGATTCAGTTCGCGGCCAATCGACCGGCTGATAGCAAAGGTCAACGAGGTCATGTTTGCGCCGAAGACCACCTCCTCCGGATCGCAGGCGAGAAAATCGGCCATAGCGACACGGGCGCCGGCAAGCATCGCGTCGGTACGTTGGCTGGTGGCAAAGAAGCCGTCTGTGTTGGCATTGCTGGTCCGCAAGTAATCGGTCATTGCGTCGATGACGCGCTGCGGAACTTGTGTACCTCCGGGTCCATCGAGAAAAACAGCGGGATGTCCATGGACGGTTAGGGACAGGGCAGGAAATTGCGCGCGGACCCAGGCTGAATCGACTGAATCGGTTACTTCGACTCCGCGTTGCGACACTAAGATCTTCGCCTGCGGATTGGGGCATGGTCTTCATAGATAACTCATTCCGGGGTCTCGAAAGTTTCTGAAGCATGGCTTGCCCATGGGCTCTTCACCTGTGGCTCGCTTATGGAGAAGGTACAGGGTACGGGGAAGACAGTCACGTGAGGGATAAATGAGTTTTTAGGTGAGCCGGTCTTTGGTTGATTTGACCTGGGTCTACCCATCCTCTACCATGTGCTCTCCCCGGCTGCCAATTCAGATACAGGAAACGCCAAGGTGGGCTTGTATTAAGACCGATACACACTACGCACGGCCTCGCACGGGACACTTGCTGCGCATGCTCGGTGCAGGCTTTGGCATCGCGGTCGGCGTCGGCACCACGATCGGTTCGGGTATTCTGCGCACTCCCGGGGAAGTGGCCGCACAGTTAGGCAGCGCGTCCCTGGTGCTTACGGTTTGGATCCTGGGCGGAGTCTACGCACTTCTCTGTTGCAGCTCAGTGACCGAGCTCGGCACCATGCTACCCAACACGGGTGGGTTTTACGCGTACGCCAGCCGGGCATTCGGACCACGCATCGGTTTCGTCGTCGGCTGCTGTAATGCGGTGGTGGAATCGGTTGCGATGGCCTACCTGTCGGTGGCGCTGGGAGAATTTGCCGGTGGGCTTTTCCCTGTTCTCGCGGGGCACGTCCAACTGGTGGGCATCAGCGCTTTGATCTTGCTGACACTATTAAATTGGGCCGGCCTGCGGCCGGGCAGCCGAGCGCAGGAATTTACCAGCGCGGCCAAAGCTCTCGGACTGATCGGACTGGTGATCGCGTGCTTCTTCACCCCCGCTGCTTCGGGTGCTTCCGTAGTTACGAAATTATCCATCCCTGAGCACAGCCTTTTCCTGGGATTGATCCTGGCCCTGCAAGGCGTCGTCGTGACCTACGACGGTTGGTACGCACCCATTTACTTTGTCGAGGAAGATCAAGACCCTTCGCGGAACCTGCCCCGTTCGATGATAGGCACCGCGCTTACCTGCACTGCGATTTATCTGCTGGTGAATGCCGCTTTACTCCATGCATTGGGAATGGGCCATCTTGCAGGCGCGCAAATGCCGGCCGCAGATGCGGCCCTGTTGGTCTTCGGCAGGTACGGAAGGCAATTCATCCTGCTCATCTCTGTGGTTGGGGTGCTCAGCACGATCAACGCGGGGCTCATGCTCACGCCGCGCATTCTTTTTTCCATGGCTCGCGACGGGCTCTTGCCAGAAAGCGTGACCAAGATCAATAAGGGAGGGACGCCCACCGTGGCCCTCCTGCTTTGCTCCGTCGCCGCCATGATCCTGATGCTCACGGGCACGTTCGAGTCGCTGATTGCGATTGCCGCGATCCTCTTCGTGGCCAACTATCTACCGGTTTTCGCTGCCTTGTTGGTTTTGCGCAGACGTGAGCCGGATCTTCCTCGCCCCTACAAGGTGTGGTTTTATCCGTGGACCACGCTGTGCGTTCTCTTCGCCTCAGCGGCTTTCCTGGTTGGCTCGGTGATCGGCGATCTGCGACACAGCCTGTTCACCGTGATCCTCATCCTACTGAGCTATGTGGCCGCTCTCCTGATCACGCGCAGGAAGGCGTAAAGTTCCTGCTGTAGGAGCCAAGCATGGCTGGCAAGCGAAAAAAAGCGACCCCAACGTCTTCCAACCTCGTCGACGAGCAACTTGGGCGGTATCGCGAGATGCGCGACTTCCGCAAGACAGCCGAACCGAGCGGCAAGGACGGCGGCAAGGATGCAGCCTCTTCGACTAAAGCCGGGGCTCTGCCCTTCGTCATCCAGAAGCATGCCGCCACCCGGCTGCATTACGACTTTCGTCTCGGCTTGCACGGCGTGCTCAAGAGCTGGGCGGTGACCAAAGGACCGAGCTACGTGCCCGGGGATAAGCGCCTGGCGGTCCAGGTGGAAGATCATCCCATGGAATACGGCGGCTTCGAAGGCACCATTCCCAAGGGGCAGTATGGGGGCGGCACGGTGATGCTGTGGGATGAAGGCACCTGGGAGCCGCTGGGCGACGCGGATGAAGCCCTGGCCAAGGGCAATCTCAAGTTCATCCTTCATGGAAAGAAACTGCAGGGCAAGTGGGTGCTGGTCCGCATGGGCGGAAAGGCGGCAAAAGAGGCCAAGCCGAATTGGCTCCTGATCAAGGAACATGACGAGTACGAACAGACCGAGAAGGACGAGCCGATCGTTGAGAAGGAGCCCAACAGCGTCGTCACCCATCGCGATATGGAAGCCATAGCGCGCGAAGGGGACCACGTATGGCAATCGAATCGGCCGGAAACCTCGAGCCCGGACAAGAAACGAACGGCTGCGGCTTTTGCCCCGGCAAATCTCCCTGGGGCCAAGGAAGCCTTGCCTGCGTTTATCGCTCCCCAGCTGGCCTCCGAAGCAGCCGCGCCGCCCGTGGGGGCGCACTGGTTCCATGAGCTGAAGCTGGATGGCTATCGCATTCAGGCGCACCTCGACAAAGCCGGCAAGGTTCGCCTCTTCACTCGCAGCGGGCTCGACTGGACGCATCGCATGCCCCTGATTGTGCGCGAATTGGGCCGGCTTAAGGTGGAGAGCGCCATCCTTGATGGAGAGGTGGTGGTACTCACCGCGGACGGACAAAGCAGCTTCGCCGAGCTGCAGGCGGCTTTCGATGAGGGGGCGTCCCATCCTCTGACCTACTTCGTCTTCGATCTGCTGCACCTCAACGGGCACAATCTTCGCCATCAGCCGCTTGCCGAGCGCAAGCAGATCCTGGCGCAGATGCTCGATAGCCTGCCGGAACACGAGGTGGTCCGCTACGGGCAACATATTGAGACAGAGGGCGCGCCGATCTTTGCCGAGGCCTGCAAACTGGGCGCAGAGGGCATCGTCTCCAAACGCGCTGACAGCGCGTATACCTCGGGCCGCAGCAAGTCGTGGATCAAGAGCAAGTGCGTTCGCCGGCAAGAGTTCGTCATTGGGGGTTTTACCAAGCCGGCGAACGGAACCGAGGGGATTGGCGCCCTTCTGCTGGGTTATTACGAGGGCAAGAAGTTGATCTATGCGGGACGGACGGGCACCGGTTTTACCCAGGTGAACTCACGCAAGCTGCGTCAGCAGCTGGAAGCAATGCGCGAAACCAAAATGCCCTTCGTGGAGGTCCCCCCGGCAATGGCCAAGGGCGCCCTTTGGATACGGCCCGACATTGGTGGCGGAGGTTCAGTTCAGCACCTGGACTGCCGATAAGCTGGTGCGCCAGGCGAGCTTCAAGGGGCTGCGGGAGGACAAGAAGGCGGCGGACGTGCGGCGAGAGGTCCCGGATGCGAGCCTTGCGTCGAAGACGGTGGGTAGCGCAAAGGCTAAAGCAGGAAAGCGGAAGAGCGAGGTGGCCGATCCGCCGCCGGGCCGGCGGCATCGGTCACTAAGACCGCACCTACCAAGCTTGGCTTCCGGGTCACTCATCCCGAAAAGATTGTTGATCCGGAGACCGGGGTTACCAAGCAGGCATTGATCGACTACTACCTGGCGGTGGCCCCGCTTATGCTGCCCCACGTCCTTGGCAGGCCGCTTTCGTTGGTACGTTGCCCGAATGGTGCGGGACAAAAATGCTTCTATCAAAAGCAGCTTGGACCGGGAATGCCGCCCGGCATCGGAGGGGTCGAGATTCCGAAGGCAAAAGGCGACGCAACTGAGACCTACGTCACCGTACAGAGCGCGGAAGGCCTGGCCGGGCTAGCACAGATGAACGTGCTCGAAATACATCCGTGGGGTTCGACCAATCTCGACCTTGAGCACCCTGACCGGATTATTTTCGATCTTGATCCGGACGAGGCAGTATCCTGGCCAACGCTTTGTGAGAGCGCGTTGGAGGTGCGAGGGCGGCTTAAGAAATTAGGGCTACAAAGCTTCGTCAAGACTACCGGAGGCAAAGGGCTGCATGTGGTGGCTCCCATTCGGCCTACCCTCGATTGGGAGCGGATCAAAGCCTTCACCCATGCCTTCACGCTGCAGATGGAGCAGGATAACGGCAAACTTTACATCAGCAAGATGACCAAGGCTGCGCGCAAGAACAAAATCTTTGTCGACTATTTGCGTAACGAACGGGAAGCGACGGCGGTTGCTCCCTACTCCAGCCGCGCTCGACTTAGGATGGCTGCCGCAGTGCCCCTGGAATGGGAGGAACTCAAGTCGTCGAAGGCGCCCAAATTCCTGATTGCCGAGTTTGATGAGTGGAGGGAAAGGCTGCGCAAGGATCCATGGAAGGCCATGCTATCGAGTGAGCAGGAGATTCCAGCAGGATTGTTTGGGGAATAGGTACGGCAGCCGTTATCCCACTCAAGCCAACAGAAGGCTTGAATGGGCCACCCAGCCCGGATAGAGCCGCTTCGGTGAAGATTAGTTACTGGTGGATAAACAGCAGGTCCCTCCACTCCGCTTCGCTCCGGTCGGGATGACAATTCGCTGTGGAATGGGATGTTCGCTCTCCAACAGATTTGCCATCCCGACCGGAGCGAAGCGGAGTGGAGGGACCTGCTGTTTATCTTCTCGCTAGTAAATGCGGAAGTTCACTTCGATGTTTACTTCCACGGGCACGGGTTTGCCCTGCAGCGTGGCTGGCTTGAACTTATATTGCTTCACCGCCTCCACTGCTTTTTCATCCAGGCCCATGCCCAGGTGGCGCACCACCTGCACCCGCTGCGGGTTACCCTGCGCATCCACGATCAAAGAGACCACGCAGACACCCTGATACTTCGCCCGCCGGGCTTCGTCAGAAAATTCGGGGTCTGGGGCGAAGACCAGTTGGGGGGCCGAAACGCCTCCACCTACATGGTAGAGCCCACCGCCGTAACCGCCGCCTTCACCCGGACCATAGCCGTTCCCTTTGCCCGAACCAATGCCTCCGCCGGACCCCGTTCCCATACCCGCACCGCTGCCGCTCCCATTGGAAGCCGGACCCACGACGCTGGTCCGCGGGTCGCCCAGGTTGGGGAGGTTATTGTTGGGTAACTGGATGTCCTTGGGCATCATGATCGCCGGGTCCATAGCCAGCTTAGGATGGTCGTTCTTGATGACCATCGGGGGCACGATCGGCTGCTCTTCGAACTTGGGCAAACGCCCCTTGGGCGCCTGCAGAATGTCATGCGAGCCACCGCCACCGCCGCCACCCATCTGCGGTCCCTTGGGGGCAATCGGCATGTATTGAGGCACGTCAATATTGGTCAACAGCTGATTCTTCTTGGTCACAGCCTTCTTGACCGCCATGAATGCCCACAGGATGAGGGCAATGATCACCACGTGGGTGGCAATTGAGATGATCGAGGCGGCGCGACCCCGGTTCTCCTTCATGGGGTCGACGACTGCAATCGGCTTGGACGTCAGGACAAGAGGCGGAAGCTTCCGGGGGTAAAGGAGGTCATAGATATTGCTGGCAATGGTCTTCCACGCCGGCTCATCGATGATCTCGGCAAGCAACTTGGGCTCTCTTGGCTGATCCCGCTGGTCCAGCTCCGGAGGTACTAAAACCTGATTAGCCATAGAACGTATGAGAAAAGAGGGCGTGTAAGCCTCTCTCCGCCTATCCCCTCATTATGGACGACTCTCGTCCGGCTTGTCTCTCTCCAGAAATACGGAGCCCGTATCTGTTCAAGATCCATTAAAAAGTATTAGACACCTTTTTCATGCTTGAGGTAAGCCACTCGTTAACTTTTACGACAATGAGACATTTAGGTGACGGGATCCTGTTGCTGGGGGCAACGATACAATAAGGTTTTGCACGTTTTTCGACTGGAGAAACAATGCCGGCTCCGCCCGAACTCAAGGCGACTCTCAATCTACCCGAAACCGATTTCCCCATGAAGGCAAATCTGCCCCAAAGCGAGCCCAAACGGCTGGCCGCCTGGGAGCAGGACGGACTTTACGAGCAAATTCGGGCGGAACGTCAGGATGCGCCCAGCTATGTGCTGCACGACGGCCCACCCTACGCCAACGGGCCGATTCACCTGGGACATGCGCTTAATAAGTGCCTGAAAGATTTCGTCGTGAAATCAAAGACCATGGCGGGCTTCAATGCCCCCTACGTGCCGGGCTGGGACTGCCATGGCTTGCCGATCGAGATCAAAGTCGACGAAAAACTGGGCCGCAAGAAGCTGGAAATGCCGGCCATCGCGGTGCGCCGCGCCTGCCGGGAGTACGCCGAGAAGTATCTGGACCTGCAGCGATCGCAGTTCAAGCGCCTGGGCATCTTTGGGCGCTGGGGCCGTCCCTACTCCACCATGACGCCGGAATACGAGTCCAAAATCATCGAAACCCTCTATCGCTTCCTGGAAACGGGCTTTGTTTACAAGGGCCTGAAGCCGGTTCTGTGGTGCATGCATGACCGCACGGCGCTGGCCGAAGCGGAGATCGAATACGAGATGCACACCAGCCCCAGCGTTTATGTGCGCTATCGGCTGACCAGCCCTCCGGAGGCGATCGATCCCCGGCTGGGCGGGAAACGGGTCTCGACCATCATCTGGACCACGACGCCCTGGACCCTGCCCGCCTCGCTCGCGGTGGCGTTCCATCCCGATTTTGAGTACGTAGCCCTGGAGCAGGACGGGGAAGTCTACATCGTTGCCGAGGCCCTGGCAGCCGCGACCCGCGCTGCCTGCGACCTGGGAAACGCCCAGGAGATCGCGCGGTTTCCCGGTTCGCGGATGGAGCGCGTCACCTTCGCTCACCCGTTCCTGGAGCGCGCGATTTTGGGCGTCTTGGCCACTTACGTGACCACCGACCAGGGCACGGGGGCTGTCCACACCGCGCCGGCGCACGGCGTGGATGACTTCGCCACCGGCGGACGCTATGGATTGAGGCAGATAAGCGACGTGGACGACGGCGGCCATCTTCGCCAAGGCCTGCCGGAGTATGACGGGCTTTATGTCTTCAAGGCCAACGAGCCCATCATCCAGCTGCTGATGGAACGACATGCCCTGATGGGGCGGCAAGACGTCTTTCACTCCTACCCGCACTGCTGGCGTTGCCACCGGCCGGTCATCTTCCGAGCCACGGAGCAGTGGTTTATCAGCATGGAAACGCCGATGGTGCACGCGGATGGTTCGATGACCACCTTCCGCCAGCGCGCGCTCAAGGAGATCGGACGGGTGAAATGGGACCCCCAATGGGGTGAGGAGCGGATCGCCAACATGGTCTCTTCCCGTCCCGACTGGTGCATCTCGCGCCAGCGGATCTGGGGCGTGCCCATCGCGGTCTTTCTCTGCCTTAACTGCCACAAGCCGCTGAATGACAAGGCGGTCAACAGGCGTATCGTCGATCTCTTTGCGAAAGAAGGGGCGGATGCCTGGTATGTGCGCGAGGTGGCGGAGATTCTGCCTCCGGGGATCACTTGTCCATCTTGCGGCGCTGCGGATTTCAAGAAGGAGATGGATATCCTCGACGTGTGGTTCGAGAGCGGCGCCAGCCAGGCAGCGGTTCTGGGCATAGAAGCCGATCTTCCCTGGCCTGCCGATCTTTATATCGAGGGTGGCGACCAGCATCGGGGATGGTTCCAGTCTTCCCTGCTGTGCGCCATCGGCACGCGGGATGCCGCGCCTTACCGGATGGCCGCCACCTGCGGCTGGACGCTCGACGAGCAGGGCCGCGCCATGTCGAAGAGCCTGGGCAATGGCGTCGATCCAGTCGACATTGCACAACGGCTGGGGGCGGAGATTGTCCGTCTCTGGGTGGCATCCGTCGATTTCCGGGAAGATGTAGCCGCCAGCGAGAACCTGATGCAGCGGGTCTCGGAGACCTACCGTAAGCTGCGCAACACCTTTCGTTTCCTGCTGAGCAACCTGAACGGCTTTGAGCCGGAGCGGGATGCGGTGCCGTGGGAGCAAATGCCGCCGCTGGATCAGTACATGCTGGTGCGGACGCGCGAACTGACGGAAAAGATCCTGCGCTGGTATGAAGACTTTGAATTTCATCGCATCTACCACGCGCTCAATGAATTCGCCGTGGCCGATCTAAGCCAGTTCTACCTCGATGCGGTCAAAGACAGGATTTATACCTTTGCGCCGCAGAATACCGCGCGCCGTTCCGCGCAAACCGTGTTGTGGATGATTGCCGAAGCGCTGGTGCGCCTGGTGGCTCCGCTGCTGAGTTTTACCGCGGACGAAATCTGGCAATACATGCCGGAGATGAGCAACCGCCTGCCCAGCGTACATCTGGAGCTGTTTCCCGAGCCGGCGAGCCTGGCGGCGAACGTCGATGCGGAATTCATGAGCGACTGGGCGACTTTGCTGCTGGTCCGCGACGAGGCGCTGAAGAGCCTGGAGGAGGCGCGCAAGGCAAAGCAGATTGGTAAGGCGCTGGATGCCCGGCTCTTGCTGGAGGTTCCGCAAACCATGGGCGCCCTGCTGGAGCGCTACCGCGGCGAGTTTGAAAGAACTGCTGAACGTCTCCCAAGTGGAAGTGCTGACCGGGCCGTCGCAGCAGATCATCGCGACCACGCTGCCGGCCCATGGTACGAAGTGTGAGCGTTGCTGGAACTACTCTGTACACGTGGGCGAGGATTGGCGCTGGCCTACCGTCTGCGAACGCTGCTCGGCCGCGCTCGATCAGATGGGCGTTCCGCCGGAAGAAAGCGCATCCAGCGCATGACCGGCGCCAAGAAGGATTCCAGGGGCTGGCTTCTGCTGCTTTCGCTCATCGTCATCGCGGCGGATCGAATCACGAAATGGCTGGCATCCACGCGGATTGAGCTGGGTCGTCACGTGGTGGTGATTGCCCATGTTTTCGCCATCAGTCATGTGGAGAACCCGGGCGCTGCTTTCAGTCTCTTCGACAATTCAGGTTCGCCTGGACGCGTGCGCTGGATGCTGCTTGTCTTTTCTGTGCTGGCAGCGGTGGCGGTGCTGGTTGCGCTGCTGAAGCTTGGCCGCACCATCACGGCCACTTCGGTTGCGCTGGCGCTCATCCTCGGAGGCGCGCTGGGGAATGCTTATGACCGGCTTCGGTTTGGGTCGGTCATTGATTTTCTCGAAGTACACATCGTGCATTACCATTGGCCGGATTTCAATGTTGCCGATTCGGCGATTGTGATTGGCGGGGGTCTGTTGCTGCTCGACGCGTTGTTCGGGTCGAAGGAACAGAGCGATTCGTAACCATATCAGTTATTAATCCGAAAAGGAAGAAACAGCAGGTCCCTCCACTCCGCTGCGCTCCGGTCGGGATGACAATTCTGTTTGGGTGCAGGTTTGCGAATAGCCCAACAAATTTGTCATCCCGACCGGAGCGCAGCGGAGTGGAGGGACCTGCTGTTTAACGCCTTAAATCGTCTTTAGATAGTCTTTGGCTTGGCGCCACTCGGGGAAGAGGCGCTCTTCCATCTGGAATTCGCGGGGATGCACGCAGCGGCGGCCTCCGCGCACCTTTACCGGATGCTTCAAGTGCAACATCTCGTGGTAAAGCAGATACTCCACCGCAAAGCGAGGCGTGTTTTTGCGGTCGAAGACGCGGCTGACGACAATCGTGTTGTGCGCCGGATCGTAGTGACCCAGGCTGCGTTTGGCCATGTGCCCACTCCAGGTGAGTAGCGGCCGGCCCATCAGGCCGTGGAAAAACCTGCGGTTGAGGCTCTCAAAAACCTCGTCGAGGTCGTAGTGCTGGCCCTGCGGCCCAAGCATTTTCTTATGCCCGCGTGACTGGCGGATCAACTCCGTTTGACGGATCACTGTCTCACTGGAAGCAAACCTGCGATAGCGAGTGGTTTGCACTGCATTCAGCGGCTTTCGGTAAAGCTTAGCCAACAGGATATGAGCGATCGCACGGAGAACACTTTCCGGCGCGCCCTCCAGCAGATCGGATAAGTGCACATGCACTCGTCCCTCGCGCAAACGGATGGTGGTGTTCAGGCTGGTAAAACGGCGGAAACGAACTTCCAGAGAAGGGATCGGGGCACGCGGCCGGAGGGCACGGTACTCCTCTGCAAACAGCAAGTGCAATTCGGAATTCACCGCCTTCAGCGTAGCAGGACTTGAGCTTGAGGCAAACCCGGTTGCGGGGCGCGAAGACACCGCCGTTACCTACTTTGTTCTGCCTTCTCCGCTGCCTTTGCTTCCTTCTTCTTTTCGGCGAAATATTTTTCTTCGTCAGCAAGCATCTGTACGGCCGCTTCATGCACGCTCTGGTTGGATTCGAGCGCCGTCTTGCGCACAAAGTCGTATTGGTTGCTGGGCGGGGGCTCGTTGAGCACGGTACCCCATTGGCCGCTCTTCTCGATGACCTCCTTAAGCTCCTTGCGCAGGTCGGCATGCTCGTCGTTAAAGTTGTCCATATTGTCCTCAAGGTCATCGGAGAGGCGCGTGAACTCGTCCAACAAGTTGTGCATATGCACCGCCTTGTTCTGCGCGCCGGCTTCCGCATTGAGGTTATGAATCCCCGTAGACCGCTCGTCGACATAGCCGACGAAGAGCTTGATCCGCTGCAAGGGATCGAGCCCGGCCTCCCGTACATCTTCGATCTGCTGCTCGGTTAAGGGATCTTTTTTAGACTGGGCGAAGAGGGGGCAAATCGCCAGAACCATCCAGACGCCCGTGATTGCCACGGTTCTTTTCATCACGAATGAACAAGGGTTATTTCTTGAAGACCTGCATCATCAGCTCGGTTTGCACCTGCTCCAGCTGTTTCAAGGTCGCCTGCAGCGCTTGCCGGTCATCATAGGACGCGGCATTGAGAATATCGTTCAGCCGGAACTCTGTATGCCGCATCAGCTGTTCGGCATTCTTCATCTTCTTGCCGTCTTCAGCGACGCCCATGTGGATCTTCTGCGCATACTTCTGGATCAGGCGCAATGTCTCCGAGGCTTGACCGTCATCGCCGGAGCTCAGTTGGTGCGCCGCGAGTTCGGTCATCTGGTGCACCAGCTCGGCATAGAGGAAACATTGATCTTTGGGTTGGGCCTGGTCGGCCTTGGCCATGAGAGCGGCCATGGCCTGCGGATCGGCAATTCTTTCATCCGCCGCGAAGGCCTGGGCACAGGAAAGGCTGAGGGTTAGAGCAGAAACCGCGAGGGTCGTGGCCACGAACCGCATAGGGCACCTCTCTGAGGGCTTACGGTACGTCTTTCGTTAGTGACTTCCACCAAGAGCAACGAGTCGATGCCTGGCTTGCCATTCCTGGTCGGGGAACTTACCGCCTGCAGCGGCTAGGAATCTATGATAGTACTCCTGCGCCTGCTTAGAAAGGTGAAGATTATCGTACGAAGTTGCCCAAAGGAAGTAAGTAGCTGGAGTCTCCTCCAGATATTTTGCTCGCATGGTAAGAGCGTGCAGCGCGATTGAATACTGTTTATCCTCCGACGCGGCAAAAGCCAGGCCGCTCCAGGCGTCGCCGTCGTCGGGTTTGAGCCGGACGGCTCGTTCCAGCACCGCCTGGGCCTGGAAATATTGCCTTTCCCGAATGAGGTTCTCGCCCTGCCCGGCCAGGATATCTTCGTTATCCGGCTGCGCCAGCGCCATCCGGGCATAGATAGGATCCGCCTTTTCGGGATGGCCGGCCTGAGAATAGGCGTCAGCCAGCATCTCGTCGACGGAGGCATTTCCCGGCTCCAATTGCCGCAAAGTCTCGAGTACCGGCAATGCCTCGTCATCCTTTTCCTGGGCCAGCAAAGCGGTCGCCAGTTGGGCGTTCAGGCCTGGATCGCGGGGATCGCGCTCCAGCGCGCTTTTGAGCAACGGTTCGGCGTCGCTGTACTTCTTTTGCTTGAGCAGCAACTGGGCCAGCCCGGCGTTGGCCGCCGATTGCATGCTCGCCGAAACCGCTGGATGGGCGGCCAAGACGCGCTGATACGCGGTTTGCGCAAGCTCCAGGTCGTCGTTGGCCTCGGCAATCTGGGCTGTCAGCAGCAGGTCGGCGGGGGTCTCGGGGCTCAGCTTGAGCGCGGCCACCAGAGCATCCCGGGCCGCCGGAGGATCGCTGGCACGGTCCAGCTCGGCCAGCGACCGGAAAGCCTCTGCCTGGGCGGCGGGGTTGGGCGGCTCCGGAGACAGCAGCGTGGCTTGCTGCACTTGCTCCCGGGCCAGGTCGAACTTAGCCTGGTGCGCCAGCAACAACCCCAGGGCCAGGCGTGCCTCAAACTGCTTTGGATCTGCGGCGATCGCCTTGCGGTAATCAGCGGCCGCGGCCTCTTCGTGGCCGGCGGCGTCCTCCACATAACCCAGGTCGAAGAGTGCCCGGGCATCGCCCGGGTTTTGACTCAGATATTTCTGCAGCAGCGGTCGGGCGCCTTCGAAATCCTTCTGTTCTATCTTGGCTTCGGCCGCATCGCGCTCAGACTTGCTCTCCGTCGCTCCCCGGCCGGCAGCCGGCGCGCTGTCGGGCGCCTGGGTTCCCGGAGGCAGCTGGTTTTGCGCTCGAGTACCTCCCGGCGCCAGCAGCAGCGCCGTAGCCAGGAGGCACAAGTACCTCTTTCCCCGTGGGTATCGAAAAAGCCTCATTGCCCGGCCCGTAGTTCTTGCGCCGCCAGCGCAAGCGCTAGCCAATAGCCTGTATGGGAGCCCGGTGTCTGCGCTACCTGCTCCGGGGTTCCGGCCGCCACGACCTGGCCACCGCCCGCACCCGCCTCCGGACCCAGGTCGATCACCCAGTCAGCGGACTTGATTACGTCCAGGTTGTGCTCGATGACTACCAGCGAGCCGCCGGCATCGATCAGCCGTTTGAAGGCGGTCAACAATTTGCTTACGTCGTCGAAGTGCAGTCCGGTGGTCGGTTCGTCCAGGATGTAGAGGACCCGGCTGCCAGGCTTCTTCACTGCCCCGTTGCCGGCTCGTCCAGCCGCGCTGCGCCCCAGGGAAAGGTGGGCGGCCAGTTTGACCCGCTGCGCTTCCCCACCCGAGAGCGTGGTCGCCGACTGGCCCAGCCGCACGTAGCCCAGCCCTACCTCGTCGAGCACTGCCAGCTTCTCCAGGATTCGCGTCTGGCCGGTAAAGAAGCGCAGGGCCTCCTTGACGGTCAGGTTGAGCACCTCGTAGATGCTCTTGCCCCGGTACTTCACTTCCAGCACGCTGGCCTTGTAGCGGCTTCCATTGCACTCCTCGCAGGGCAGTTCGACGTCGGCCAGGAACTGCATCTCCACCGTCACCGTGCCATCCCCTTCACAGACGTCGCATCGTCCCCCGGGCACGTTGAAGGAGAAGTGGCCCGCCGTATATCCCCGTCGCTGGGACTCGGGTTGCGCCGCAAAAAGCTCGCGAATGGCATCGAATGCCTTGATGTAGGTGACCGGATTGGAGCGCGGGGTACGCCCGATAGGCGCCTGGTCGACCAGGACGATGTCGTTCAGCCGCTCCGCCCCTTTGAGTTCCCGGTAGAGGTGCGAGGGATCGCCGCCTTCGTTCTTTCCCAGGGCATGCGCCACCGCGGGGTAGAGCACATCGTGCACCAGGGTGGATTTGCCCGAACCGGAAACCCCGGTGATGCAGACCAGCATGCCCATGGGTATTTCGACGTCCAGTCCATTCAAATTGTGAATGCGCGCTCCACGCAGCACCAGCTTTTCCCGCATGGGCTCACGCCGCCGGGTGGGAATGGGAATGGTCAGCTGCCCGCTCAAGTAGCGGCCGGTAAGGGAGTCGGGGTTTCTCTCCACCTCTTCGACCGTGCCCGAGGCCAGAATGCGGCCCCCCAACTCTCCCGCGCCGGGACCGAGGTCGACCAGCCAGTCGGCGGCGCGAATCACGTCCGGGTCGTGCTCCACGACCAGGATGGTGTTGCCCAGGTCGCGCAATTCTTCCAGGATGCGGATGAGCTTGGCGGTATCCCGGGTATGCAGACCGATGGACGGCTCGTCGAGCACGTAGAGAGCCCCCACCAGGCGCGAGCCCAGTGAAGTGGCCAGTTGGATGCGCTGCGATTCGCCGCCCGAGAGCGTGGATGCGAGCCGGTCGAGGGTGATGTACTCCAGGCCGACCGCGTCGAGGAAATGTAACCGTTGTTGTATCTCTACCAGGATGCCGCCGGCAATGTCCTGCTGCTGACGGGTGAGGGTGAGACCCGCGAAGAAATAATTCGCCTCGCGGATGGTGAGCGCGGCCACCTCGCAAATATTGCTGCCGTTGATGCGGACCGCCCGCGCTTCCGCACGCAGGCGTGTTCCTTTGCAGTCGGGACAAGTGGCGTAGCCGCGATACTTGCTCAGCATCACGCGCACGTGCAGCTTATATTTCTTGCGCTCCAAAAAGGCGAAGAAACCATGGACGCCAAGAAAAGACCCGTGTCCATTGAGCACAAACTCCTGCTGCGCCGGGGTCAGTTCTCTCCAGGGCGTGTCCAGGGGAATGCCATGCTGCACCGCGGCCTTCCTGAGCTCCGCCTGGTAAGGGCGGTACTTGGGGCGCGTCCAGGGATCGATCGCGCCTTCGTTCAGAGTCTTCTGCTTATCCGGGATGATCAGGTTGAGATCGAAGTCGATGGTGTTGCCAAAACCCTGGCAGCGCTCGCAGGCGCCATACGGGTTGTTGAAGGAGAACAGCCTGGGCTCCGGCTCGCGGTAGACGCGATGGCAGAGTTTGCATTCAAAGGCCTGGGAGAAGCGCAGCCGCTTGGGCTCGGCTTCCGCATCCCGCGAAACGGTTTCGTATTCAATCTCCCCGGACTCGCGAAAGCCAATCTCGGCAGCATCCACGATGCGCGCCCGGTTTTCGGGCGAGACGACCAGGCGATCGACCAGGGCGAAGACAGGCCTGCTGAAAGTCCAGATCGAGCAGCGACTCGGGGTTGGCGAATTCGACGATCTTGCCGTTCTGGTAGAGGCGATTGAAGCCGCGCGCACGCAGCTCGGTGAGCCGCTCCTTGAAGGCGTCGCTGGGAAGGGCCGGGTTCACGGAGGTCTTGGCCGCGGCCTTCTTCGACCGCTTAGCGGTTGCCGTCTTCCCCTGCCCGTCGGGCTCGACCGCAACGCGGGGCTGCACGGGAAACAAGGCGTAGAGCCGTGTTCCCTCGCCCAGGGCCAGGATGGAGGCGGCCATCTCATCCACCGTGTCGCGCCTCACGACTCCGCCGCAAACGATGCAATGCGCGGTGCCGCAGCGCGCGAAGAGCAGACGCAGATAATCGTAAATCTCGGTGGCGGTGGCCACCGTGGAGCGCGGATTGCGCGTGGTGTTCTTTTGCTTAATCGCGATGGCCGGCGCCAGACCGTCGATCAGGTCCACATCGGGTTTCTCGATGCGTTCCAGGAACTGCCGGGCATAGGCCGAGAGAGACTCGACATAGCGGCGCTGGCCTTCGGCATAGATGGTGTCAAAAGCGAGCGAGGATTTGCCCGAACCTGAAACGCCGGAGACCACGGTGAGTTTGCCGTGGGTCAGATCGCAGTCGATGTTTTTCAGATTGTGGGTTCGTGCGCCACGGATGGTGATCAGATCGTTCAATGTCTCAACCGGCAAGCTCGCCGTGAACCTCCTCGGTAGGCGATGCCATTTCCGCATCAAAGCCGGCTTTGATGCGGGCGAGCATCTCCACCGGGTCGCGCTTCTCCGCTTGCTCGAAGGCGGCCGCGATGTGGCGCGCCAGATCGGCCAGCATCATCCCCCAGGCTTCGGGTTCGTTCCACACGCCCACCCGGAGGCTGATGTGCTGATCCTGATGCGCGATCCAGACACGCAGCAGTTCGAAGGATTTGGCGTCGGTGCGCGCAGGTTCAGGTACGCGTAGCTGATCGGATTGAGCCATGGTTCTCCTCTTCGGTTGAGCGGTGTCGGGCGCTTAAGCGGGCGACGGATTTAGTGCCGGGATGCAGCTTCGACCGGCATCCCCTCGGCGGCGCTCGCCGTGGTGCTGTGACGCCGGGCCCACACGATGAGCAAAATGCCGGCGGCGATGGAACCCAGGCTGGCGACCTGAGCATTGCTCATGCCCCAGTAGATGCGCGGATTGATGCGGATGAATTCGACCAGAAAGCGAGCCAAGCCGCTGAGCACCAAATATTCTCCGGTGATTTGGCCGACCGGCGGACTACCCGTCTCGGCAGCCTTCGCCCCTCGCCGCCACAGATACCCGGCTATCAGCAGGGCGACCAGGAGTTCATAAATCGGCGTCGGATGGACCCTCTGGCTGGTGGGAACAAGTCCGTGGGGAAAGCTCATGCCCCAGGGCAGGCTGGTGGGAATGCCATAATCGCCGTCGCCGGAGACGAGGCAGCCGATGCGGCCAACACCGTAGCCCACCGAGACAGCCGGAGCGGCCAGGTCCAGCATGCCCAGGCCTCCGATTCTTGCCTGCCGTCCCGACCACACCAGCACCGCGATTCCAGCCAGCAAGCCACCAAACCAGGCGAACCCCGCCCGGTCAAAGAGAACCAGGACCGGCTGGTGGATGAGCAACGACGGATCTTCCAGTACATGCCATAATTTGGCCCCGATCACGCCGCCCACGGTGGTGTAGGCAGCCACGCCAATGGCGTCTGCATCGACGCCATAACGGCGAAAGTTGCCATACAGCACCCAGCAGGCGCAGACGGACGCCAGCCACAGGCAGAGGCCAAATGTGCCAATGGAAAAGTGTCCGATGTGAATGAAGGGATACATGCGTGCGTCGTTACATACAGTATAGCCGGGTGCTTTCACACAGGGATTCATGGAAGAATGCGCCAATGAGAGAGCACGAGCACGAAATGTTGTTCCGTCGCGAGGAGATCGCCGCCCGGGTGGCGGAAATCGGCGCGCAGATAAGCCATGACTTCGCGGGAGAGGCCATCCTGCTGGTAGGAGTGCTGAAGGGAGCCGCCGTCTTTCTTGCCGACCTGGCGCGCAGCATCTCGGTCGAAACCACTTTCGACTTTGTGGCCATCTCGAGCTACAAGGGGGTAAAGACGAGCGGCGCGGTACGATTGATCAAGGATTTGGATACTCCGATCGGGGGGCGCAACGTGATCCTGGTCGAAGACATTCTGGATACCGGCCTGACCCTGGTCTTTTTGCGCAAGCTGCTGCTGCAGCACAAGCCAAAGAGCCTGAAAATAGCAACCTGCCTGGACAAGCCGGCGCGGCGTCTGGAAAAGATCGACGCCGACTACGTAGCGTTCAGTATTCCCAACCATTTCGTGGTTGGTTACGGAATGGATTACCAGGAGCGCTTCCGTAACCTACCCGATATCCGCATTTTTAATCCGGATGAAGCTTAATTCAGTTGATCTTTATCGGGGGAAGGGCATAGAGTCCCCTCCGGAGCCAACCCAGGAGAAGGAGTCTGTTTCATGACCACCAAACTGTTGCAACCGGAGATCGATCACGCCTCTGGATACTTCGACGTCGAAGGCTTTGCCACGGCGACTTTATCGAACGAATCTAATTTGGCCGCAGTTTTCGATCACACATTGCTGAAGCCGGAGGCGACCCGACAGCAGGTGGTGAACTTGTGTGAGGAGGCGGCGAGCTTCCGCTTTGCCTGTGCCATGGTCAACCCGGCATGGGTGTCTCTGGCGTACTCAGTCATGGTGGGAAGCGGTGTGCCGGTGGGTGTAGTGGTCGGTTTCCCGTTGGGAGCCAATCTGGCCACCACCAAACGCGAAGAAGCATCGGCGTTGATTAAGCTGGGCGCGCGCGAGCTGGACATGGTGATGAATCTCGGCTGGCTGAAGTCGGGAATGAATGCGCTGGTGGAGCAGGATATTCGTGGAGTGGTGCAGGTGGCGCACGATGCGGGCGCGCTGGTGAAGGTCATTCTGGAGACCTCGCTGCTGAGCGTGGAAGAAAAGCTTCGCGCCTCCGAACTGGCCCTGGGTGCGGGCGCCGACTTTCTCAAAACCAGCACCGGCTTTTCTACGGGTGGGGCTACCCCGGCGGATGTCGCGATCCTACGCGGGGTTGCCGGGAGTCGCTGCGGAGTGAAGGCTTCTGGCGGCATTCGTACGCTGGCGGATGCGCGCGCCATGCTGGAAGCGGGCGCCACCCGGATCGGCGCCAGCGCCAGCGTCGCTATCCTGCGCGAGTATCAGAGCGAATCCTGAAAAGGTGGTTATCCCACTCAAGCCAAAACACGGCTTGAATGGGCCACGCCAGGCTTTGCTGCGCCACTCAGTGGGGGGTTATCCCACTCAAGCCCCACGGCACGCCGGGGCAGGCAACGGAAGGCTTGACCCCGATTTCCTGCCACGCTGTGCTAGAGAGGTCCACGTGTGCGCCTTTCATTAAGGAAAGGCGCATGGAGTGTATCAACGCCACAAGCCTCCGCAGGAAATCGGGGCAAATGGGCCACCCAGCCTTTGTTTCGCCACCGATCCGGGACTGGGGCGCCCGTTCCTGTCCAATGGAAATGCTCTATGATGACTCGACGTTTGTATGACTCCTCCTCGCGACCAAGACGACGCCGAAGCCGAGAAGAAACCGGCGCAAGCCATTGCTACGCAATCGTTTGAAGGCGATTACCGTCCCAGCTCGCAGGCTCCCCAGCCGACCGCCCCGGCGCGCATTGACCCGGTACAGACCGAGTTCCTCATGCGCCTGGCCAACACCCTTAACACCACCCTCGATCTGCAGACCCTGATGCATCGCACCGCGGACCTGGTGCGCGCCGTGATCGATTACAAGATCTTCGCCATCCTGCTGCTGAACGAGCGAACCAACGACCTGCGCATGCGGTTTCAGATTGGCCACACCCCTGAGGTCGAGCGGCTGAAGATCCGGGTGGGAAAAGGTGTGGTCGGCCGGGCCGCAGAGCAGCGCGAATCCATACTGCTGGAGGATGTACGGGGTGCGGAAAACTACATTAGCGCCAATCCCGATGTCCGCTCAGAGCTGGCGGTGCCGCTGATTGTGAAGAACCGGGTCATTGGGGTCATGGATCTGCAATCGGAGCAGGTTGGCTACTTCCAGCCGGAGCATCGCCGGTTGTTGGAGCTGACCGCCTCCCGCGTGGGCCAGGCGATCGAGAATGCGCGCCTCTACACCCGGGTGGCCCGGCAGGCGCAGACCCTGGCGGTGCTCAACGAAATTGCCCGCGAGGTCACCTCGATCCTCGATCTCGATCCCCTGCTGGAGCGTATCGGAGAGCTCCTGCGGCGGCTCATCGACTACCAGATGTTCAGCATCCTGCTGTTGAACGAGCGGGAGCAGGTTCTGGAGACCCAGTATGCGGTGCGCTTTGGTCACCCGGTGACGCCGTCAGAAAAGGTCCCGCTGGACCGTGGGCTGGTGGGCACCGCGGTACGCGAGCGCCGGCTGATCCATACCGGGGACGTGCGCAAAGATGCGCGCTACTACATGGTGAACCCGGAGACGCGCTCCGAGATGGCGGTGCCCCTGCTCTATAAAGGCAAGGTGATCGGCGTCCTCGACCTGGAGCATGTGCGGGTGAACTACTTCAACGACGATCACCAGCGCACCCTGGTGACGCTGGCCTCGCAGATCGCCGTAGCCATCGAGAATGCCCGGCTCTATCAGCGGGTGACGCAGCAGGAACAGCGCCTGGAGCACGATCTGGATATGGCGCGGGAAGTGCAGTTGCGGCTTCTGCCGCCCACGCCGTCGCGTATGCCGCATGCCGAGTTCGCTACCCGGTTTCTCCCCGCACGCACCATCGGCGGAGACCTGTACGACTTTCTGCACTATGACGACGAGTGTATCGGCATCGCTATGGGAGACGTCAGCGGCAAGGCGGCCCCAGCCGCGCTTTATGCTGCGCTGATCAGCGGCATCATGCGCGCGGCCACCAGCCAGGCGCTTTCTCCGGCAGCGATGTTGAAACAACTGAATGACTCGCTGCAGGAACGCAAGATGGATTCGCAGTACGTGACCATGCTGTTTGCCGTCTGGAACGATGAGAGGCAGACGCTGCAGATCGCCAACGCGGGCGCTGTACAGCCGCTCTTCTGCCGCGCAGGACAGGTGGAGACGGTGCAGGCTGAAGGATTTCCGCTGGGCATGTTCAAAGACGTCAGCTACGAGGAATTCACGCTGTCCACCCGCCCCGGCGACGCGGTCATCTTCTTCAGCGACGGCATTGTGGATGCAGTGAACGAGCATGAAGAGATGTTCGGCACGGAACGGCTGACCCAGCTGGTCGGCCGGCAACTCAAGAACACGGCCGAAGGCATGGTGGACGCCATCTACCAGGAACTCGCGGCATTCCAGGGCGGCGTGGAGCGCTTCGACGACGAAACCGTGGTGGTGCTGAAGGTTCTGAATCCGCCCAGCGCGAGTTAAAGCGGTTTCGCAATTACTGTGGCCTGATATAGGGTCGCGAGGTGTGGTTTTCCTTGGGAGAAAACCACGAAAAGAGCTTTCGCTTCGGTCTACACCAATTGCGAAACCGCTATAGGATAAGCCTTGCGCCATCCAACTTATTTCCCGCCCAAGAGGCTGAAGATTGACTGACACCCTCGAAAACACCACCGAACGAACGATCCATCCGGCACGTAATCTGATTGGAACCCTGCGCCTGCCCGGCGACAAGAGCATCTCTCACCGCTATGCCCTGCTGGCGGGGATGGCGGAAGGCGTTAGCCGCTTTCATAACTTTTCTACTGGGGCCGATTGCGCCAGCAGTCTCCACTGCATGCAGCAAATGGGCGCGAAGGTGATCCGAACCGCCGATACGGTCGAGGTCGAGGGCTGCGCCGGCGTGTTGACCCCGCCGGGCACGCTGCTGGACTGCGGCAACTCCGGCTCCACGATGCGCATGCTATCGGGGCTCCTGGCTGCGCAGGCAGGCGATTTCACGTTGCTGGGAGACGCCTCGCTGAACCGCAGACCGATGGAGCGGGTGCGCGGCCGCTGCTGGAGATGGGCGCGTCCATTCATTTAACAGAAGGCCATGCGCCGGTCGAGATTCACGGCGCCACGCTGCACGGGATCGAGTACCGGACACCGGTGCCCAGCGCGCAGGTGAAGACCGCGCTGCTTTTTGCCGGTTTGCAAGCCGCGGGCACGACCACGGTAAGCGAGGCGGTGCGCACACGCGACCACGGTGAACTTGCGTTGCGCGCCTTCGGAGCAGAGATTCGGCGAACCACGGATTCGGTTGCCATCGCCGGCGGCCAGAAGCTGCACGGGATGGAGGCTACGGTGCCGGGAGATATGTCTTCGGCGGCCTTTTTCTTGTGCGCGGCTGCGCTCTTTCCGGAGTCGAGCCTGGTGCTGGATCAGTTGGGCATGAACCCCACCCGGGCAACGCTGCTCGATGTGCTGACTGCCCTGGGAGCGAAGATCAGCGTGCTGAACCTCGAAGAAAATCAGGGCGAGCTGATCGGCAGCGTGCAGCTGGCGGCGCCGCCGCAAGGTCTGGGCAGCACCGAGATCCGTGGATCGCTGGCGGCACAGTTGATCGATGAGCTGCCGGTGCTGGCGGCGATCGCGCCCTATACCCGCGGAGGCATACGCATTCGCGATGCGCGCGAGCTGCGAGTGAAGGAGAGCGATCGCATCGCACTGGTGGCGCAGAATCTGCGCGCGATGGGCGCCCAGGTGGAGGAATTCGAAGACGGCCTCGATGTGCCGGGAGGCCAGCGGCTGCACGGGGCACTGGTCGATTCAGGTGGGGACCATCGCATCGCCATGGCTTTCGCTGTGGCCGCTCTACGCGCAGAGGGGGACACGCAGGTCCTGGGAGCGGACGCGGCAGCCATTTCCTTCCCGGAGTTTTTTCAGTTGCTGGAGCAGGTGACGGAACTCTAGCCTTACTCTAGTCACGTTACCAAGGAGTGGGGAGCCATATGATCTCGAGACGCGGATTCATGGCCGGGACCGGCACCGTCGTCGCCGGCGCGCTAGCTGCCAAGGTTCTATATGCTTCCCAGGGCGGGAAGACGATGCGGCTCGGGGGCCCGATCTTTGTGAAGTCGGATGATCCGACGGTGCTGGCCAAAGCGCATCGGGATCTTGGATACCGCGCAGCCTATGCCCCGAGCGACCTTTCCGTAACCGACAAGGATCGGATTGCAGGCCTGGTCAAGGAATTTGCTCGTCAGGATGTGGTGATTGCGGAAGTCGGCGCCTGGAAGAACATGCTCGACCCCGACCCAGAGAAGCGCCGGCAAAACATGGCCTACGTTACCGAGAAGCTCGCCCTCGCGGAATTGCTGGGCGCGCGCAATTGTGTCGACATCGCCGGCTCGTACGATCCCAACCTCTGGTACGCGCAAAACCCAAGAAATCTGAGCCAGGAATTTGTCGACGCCACGGTGGAGAACTGCCGCAAGCTGATCGATACCGTCAAGCCGCAGCGCACCTGTTTCAGCATTGAAATGATGCCCTGGAGTTTCCCCACCGGTCCGGATGAGTACGTGAGACTGGTCAAGGCCGTGGACCGTAAGGCTTTTGGGGTTCACCTGGATGTGTGCAACACCATGAACAGTCCGGTTCGGTTGTACAACAACAGCGCGGGCATACGGGAGTGCTTTACCAAGCTGGGTCCCTGGATCAAGTCCTGTCACGCTAAAGATCTCAAGTGGGGACCAGGGGTCCAGGTCTGGATCCAGGAGGTTGTTCCGGGAACCGGACTGATTGATTACAAGACGATTCTGCAGGAACTGTCGCGGCTGGGAACGGAAGCGCCGCTTATGTTGGAACATCTGCATAGCGAAGAGGAGTATACGCAGGGTCGGAAGTATATCCAGGGGGTCGCGCGTTCGCTGGGGCTTTCGTTCGGGAGTTGAGGTACGTAATCGTCACTTTAGTTGTGATTTATGTAGATTGGTGGCCTGTCGAGGGAAACAGCAGGTCCCTCCACTACGGTCGGGATGACAATTCTGTTTTGAAATGAAGAACCGACACGATAGCGCTGATCCTGCAACAGAGTTGTCATCCCGACCGGAGCGCAGCGTAGTGGAGGGACCTGCTGTAGTTTCTCTATCTGGCACAGAGAATGTGCCAGATAGAGTCAGCTATTGTGGCGGTGGCGGGGTGTTAGGCGCCGGCGGTTGGGGCGGAGGCAGATCCTGCTGCTCTTGTGGAGTCAGCTGCGGTTGCGGCGGCATTACCGGCATCGCCGGCATTTGCTCGGTGTGCTGCAATTGTTCCTGCTGAGCCGGCAACCCAGCTTCGGGCGCGGCCTTCGCAGGTTCCAACCCGGGAATGATCGGCTCCCTGGTTACCTTGCCGGTGACCGCATCGGAGAGCTGAATTCCGTATTGATCCAGGGTCTCCGCCAGGAGCTGTTCCAGCGAGGCGCGATCGGTGGCGTAGGTGGCTTCGGTGGAAATGACATTGTTTTCCGCGGTAGCGAGATTTCTCTCCTGTGTCAACACGTTCGCCGTGGTCGACGCCCCCAGCCTCAACTTCTTCACTTCCGCCTGGTAGGACTGGAAGTTGTACTCGCGGGCGGCCAGCGCCGCTTGCACCGCGGCCCGGTCGTTGGTGAGCGCATACTGCGCGTTGATGACCTGAATACGTACCTGGATGTAGAGCTGTTGCAGGCGCATCTCCGCCTGGCGATACTCGAGCAGGGCACGAGCCTGCAGCGACTGCGCAGTCCGATTGCGCAGCGGAATGTTCACATTGACACCCGCTCCCTTATCAGGACCCGAGCTGTTGAACAGATTGCTGAAGACCGAGCCGTAGCCGACGGTGGGAACATCACAGGCGGTCGGGCCAAAGAATTCGGGCGAGCAAAAGGGACTCTTCGCGCCGCCCAGAGCTGCCGCGCCATAGAAGCCGTAGACGTCCACGGTGGGCAACAGATTATTTTTGACCGCGCGGAGGGTAATCTCATTGTTCCTGAGATTCAGGATGTTCTGCTCAATCTCCGGACGATTGGCGTAGGCCTTTTGCACCAGATCCTCAACCGGGGTGCGCTCTTCCGCCATTTCGAGTAGCGAGACGCGATCGGTCGGAATCACCGGCGCGCTGTACAGGGCCGGATCGTTCAAATTACGGCTGATCGCCTGTTTCATGATCAGCTGCTGGTATTCGAGCTTGGTCTGGGACGTAATCAGCGCCTGGGTGTCCGTCGATACCTGGTTATCCGCATTCAGCACGTCCAGCGGAGCCAGCGTGCCGATCTGCAACTGCTTGCGATTGTCTGACGCCAGCCGGCTGGATTGCTCCAGACCGCGCTGCTTGGCCTGTACATCTTCATAGTCCCCCACCAGAACCCAGTAGATGTTCTCTACCTGGTTGATGGTGTAGAGAATCTGCTGGCGAAAGGCAGAGTCGCTGATGCGCCGGTCATTCTTGGCCTCCAGGATGAAGCGGCCATTGATTCCCGGACCAAAACCATACAGCAAGTGTTGCGTTACGGTCGCTCGGAAGGTCGACTGCAACTCTGGACTGTAGGCATTGAAGATACCGTTGGAGGTAATGCGGCTGTTGTTAAAAGCAACCTGGAGCTGGGTGCCGGTGATAAAGCCCTGGTTGAAATTAAAATTGTATTCGTCCGTGTTCTGATTCAAGGTAGGCCCGCCGCTGCCAAAAGGTGTCGGCTGAGGAGTCGTTGTCCGTTCCAGCTGAATAGTTCCCGCAACCACAGGATCCATTTGCTCCGGCTGGGGACCCGTGCCGTTGGTGGTGACCACGATGCCGCCGGCGCCGGCGCCGGCGCCCCCGACCGCAGTCGAGGTGCCCCCTGGACCGCCGCCGGAGCTGAGCGAGCTGGAACCGGTAGACGAGCCGCTCAGCGTGCCCTCAACCAGGCCACTGCTGACGCCCAGAAGGGCGGAGCCGGCCCGGGCCCGCAGCAAGTCAGTGTCTGCAATGTCAAGGTTGTAGCGCTGGATGGCGATATCGTAGTTGTTCTCGAGGGCGAGAACGATGGCATCGGCCAGGCTCAGGTAAATCTTGCCATTGTGCACCAGGCCGTCCAGACGCTGGGAGTTGGTGGTGACCGGCGCCGTGACCGCCTTGGGTTCGTAGGTCTTGAGGAAGTTTGGAAAAGCCTTGTTTGGCTTACTGAAGTCGTGGACACCGGGCCGCATATCGACCGGCTCGGTGTAATTTGGCGTGGGCGCCGGGGGAAGGCCTGGAGCGGGCGCGGCGGCGGGCGCGGCGGCAGGCGCGGCGGGCTGCCCGCCGGGGGGCGCTTGCTGTGCCGTTGCCGGCAGCGGCATATACGCGCTGAGCACAGACACGATGGCCACAGTGGCTTGCAACTTATGAAAAAACCGCCCTCCATGCTGGCGAAACCACAACCGCAATAGCCTGGGAAGGCGATAGGAACTACGACGGGATTCTGAATTTTTCATCGTTGGGTCAAAATCTCGGGGGTCAGGCCTCAGGCCTTCGCCGTTCTGTCTCAATCGTTAGGAGCTAGCATGGCAGATGCGGCATGGTCGCCCGATGACTCTAGTTTTCGCTCGTCTTTTTTTGTCAGATGAGCGATCGCTGGCCGGTCAAAAGCATGGTTCCCCGGGATGAAAGGCATTACGTGCTTGACCGGCCGTTCGTTCCGTGGATTCCGGCACGGCTTCCGGTCTCTGCCATGCAGTGTGGATGCGCGGGCGGCGACTTGGTCCGCTGGTTAACCTTCGGCGAGTATATCGCAGCCTCGGTTGCGATATACGTTAGGAAGTGCCGCGAAGAGTGGGAGAAATCTGTGCTTTGCTCGCCCTTCCCGAAAAGGCACGGTACGGAGCTAAATGAAGGGGACAAAGCAGCCAGCGAATCGCATGTGGAAACTGGTGCTTGCCTACGACGGCACCGAGTTCCACGGCTGGCAGGTACAACCGGACCGCGTGACGGTGCAAGGCGAGCTGCGCGACGCGCTGGTCCGGGTCACCGGCGAAGACGTGCTGCCCCAGGGCTCGGGGCGAACCGACGCAGGCGTGCACGCACTGGGCCAGGTAGCATCCTTTGCGCTCGCGGCCCGGATTCCCGAGGCAAATCTTGCCCGCGCGCTCAATCGCACATTGCCGGCATCGATCCGAGTGCTCAGCGCAGCTCGGATGGCAAGCGATTTTCATGCACGCCACCATGCGCGGGCAAAGACCTACGAATATAGAGTGTTTCGCGGAGAAATATGCCCGCCCTGGCAAGCGCGGTACGTCTATGCGCTCAACGCACCGCTCGATGTGGAGGCGATGCAGCATGCCGCTGAGCGGGTTTGCGGCGAACACGACTTCACTTCCTTCGCCGCTACCGACCCCGATCGGTTGGAGCGCGATGCCGACTCCACCGCCGAGAGCTCCACCGACCATGTGCGCTGCCTCTACGCTTCGCAGTGGACTCAAGCAGCGGAGAACGGCCTGCTGGTTTATCGCGTGCGGGGCAATGGGTTCCTCCATCACATGGTGCGAAACCTGGTTGGGACCTTTCTCGAGGTGGGACGCGGCAATCGGGCGGAGACGGAAATTTCGGCGATTCTCGCATCCCGCGCGCGCGAGGCAGCAGGTCCGACAGCGCCGGCACGAGGATTATTCCTGGTCCATGTTGAGTACTCCGGCGAAAATTAACCCACAGAGAGGGTGCTACTCTGAGAATCTGTGATGCCCGGCACCATAGCCCACTCATCTTTTTCCCGCATCGGCCAACTGGCGTCGCTGCCGCGCGTTCATGCGGCCTTCCAGTGGTTCCATCTGCAGGAACGCAGGGTGATGCAGTGGCAGCAAGAACTGGTGTCGATCGCTGCGCCTCCGTTTGGCGAGGGAAGGCGGGCGGAGTGGCTGGCGGAACGTTTCCGGGAACTCAAACTGGACCAGGTAGAGATCGACTCCGAGGGCAATGTGCTGGGTTGCTATCCCGGCAATCGCTCCCTCACGGTGCGCCCCTGTGTCATGCTCTCTGCCCACATCGATACGGTCTTTCCGCTCCATACTCCGATTGCCCCGCTGGTGGAGCACAATCGTCTGGAAGCGCCCGGCGCCTGCGACAACGGCGCCGGAGTAGCCGGCATCCTGGCCGTGGCGGCGGCACTTGAGAGCTGCGGTATTGAGCTTCCCTGTGACCTGCTCTTTGCCGGCAATGTAGGCGAGGAAGGCGACGGCGATCTGCGCGGCATGCGCTACCTCTACGGAGCTTCCCCCTGGCGGGAGAGAATTTGCGCCAATGTTGTGCTCGACGGCGCCGGCTGCGAGGTGGTGGTAACCCAGGCGTTGGGCAGCCGCCGTTTCCTGGTCACGGTGGAGGGTCCCGGCGGCCACTCGTGGACCGATGCCGGAACTCCAAATCCCATTGTGGTGCTAAGCCGGGCCATCGCGGCCATGAGTGAAGTCGCTCTGCCCACGTCTCCGCGTACCACGCTCAACATCGGCACCATGGAGGGCGGCAGTTCGGTGAACTCAATTCCCGAGCGCGCCGTGGCTCGCTTCGATTTCCGTAGCCTGGACGCAGAACAGCTGGTGCGGCTGGAAGTAGTCCTGCATCGCGCCGTCGAAGACGCGGTCCTGGCAGCCAACACCCGAACCGTGAGCAGCAAGAATCCCAGTAGCGTGCAATTTCTGATCGAGCGCATTGGGGACCGTCCAGCCGGCCGGTTAAGCGAGGATTCCCGGCTGCTCGAAGCTTTGCATGCGGTGGACCGGCACCTGGGGATTCGCACCGAGCAGCGCGTGGCCTCCACCGACGCCAACATCCCATTGTCTCTGGGTATCCCCGCGCTCAGCATCGGGGCAGGAGGCGATGGAGGAGGCATCCATACGCGGGGCGAATGGTACGACGCCAGCGGCCGGGAACTGGCGCTCAAGCGCATTCTGCTGCTGTTGCTGCTGGCCCTGGATCACGTGGCCCACACCTTCGCGGCCGCCGGCAAGCCGTGATCGCGCCGGGCCGCCGGGGCTTGCTCCTTTGCTGCGTGATGGCGGCGCGCTCGCTCTGGGCCGCAACCACACCATCCCCCGTGATTGCGATCTATTACCACGGAAATATTCTTACCGGCGTAGGCCTTGGCGATACCAGCGCGCAACGGGTCACGGCGATCGCGGTGGGAACCCATCAAATTGTCGCCATCGGAGACGACGCGACGGTTTTGCGGCAGAAGCAGCCGGGGACCAAGCTGGTCGACCTGCATGGGGCCTTCGTGATGCCGGGCATCAACGACGCCCATGTTCATCTCGCCTATGCCGGGCGTATGAAGCTCGCGGTCGACCTCACGGGCAGCACTTCGCTGGCTGAGATGTTGCGCCGGGTGAGCGCTGCCGCGGCCGCGGCTCCTGCTGGAGAGTGGCTCCTGGGCGGCGGTTGGGACCATACCCTGTGGGCCAGCAAAACATTGCCCACCCGGCAGGATCTGGACACCGTCTCACGCGGCCATCCGGCCTTCCTCGTCCGGGTAGATGGGCACATTGCGGTTGCCAACTCTGCCGCGCTCGCTTTGTCCGGAGTGACCAATCAAACCCCAAGTCCTCAAGGCGGCCAACTGGACCACGATGCCGACGGCAACCTGACCGGGATTGTCCGTGAGGATTCGGGGCAGGAGCTTATTCAGCGACATATCCCCGCTCCCTCGCATGACCTGCGGAGGCGGGGCATCCTGCTGGTACTCAAGGACGCAGCGTCGCATGGCGTGACGTCAGTCCAGGACAACTCCGACTGGGACGACTTTCTGGTTTACCAGGAACTGGAGCGAGAGGGCCAACTGCCCGTACGCATTTCGGAGTGGCTGCCCTTCAACGATCCGGTCGATGTGCTGCTGGCCCACCGCGGCGCGCACCCGGCCGACGACCGTATGCTCCACACCGGGATGTTGAAGGGCTTCATGGACGGCTCCCTTGGCTCGCGAACCGCTGCCTTGCTATCGCCGTACGCGGATGACCCGGGTAACAGCGGATTGTTGCGTTACGACCAGGCGCGGCTCGACGCCATGACGAAGGAGCGTGCCGCCGCCGGATTTCAGATCGGTTTCCACGCCATCGGTGACCGCGCGGTCGAAATGGCTCTCAACGCCTTCGCTGCGGCGAATAGCACCGGCAGGCGCGACCGCATCGAACATTCCCAGGTGGTCGAGCCGTGGGACATCGCGCGTTATAAGGAGCTGGGCATCATCGCGTCCATGCAGCCCAGCCATTTGCTTACCGATATGAATTGGGCTCCGGCGCGGCTCGGTCCCCAAAGGTCACGTTACGCTTATGCGTGGAAGGCGTTTCTGGATGCCGGCGTGCCGCTGGCGTTTGGGACGGATTACCCGGTGGAGCCCATCACGCCTTTTCGCGGCATCTACGCCGGGGTCACGCGGAGCAACGAGGCGGGTACGGATAGTTATTTTCCGCAAGACAAGCTGACCGTCGATCAGGTGCTCCTGGCGTACACCCAGGGCTCGGCTTATGCCGAGTTCGCAGAGAGCTTCAAAGGCAAGCTGATACCAGGGGACGTCGCCGATTTCGTTGTGCTGGACCGCGATCTGACCAAGGTGGCTGCCCCCGAGATTCTGAAGACCCAGGTGTTGCGGACGGTGGTCGATGGACGGACTGTCTTTGAAGCTTTGCCGAAGTGAAGCGGCTAGTAATTCCCATGCGTAACGTTACCTAAATAATGCTTGGAGGAAACCGGAAGAGGAACCGCAGGTCCCCTTCAATTCGCTCAGGGCATGGCTCTCCACTCCGCCGCGCTCCTAATGACAAACGTTGAGGGAGGCATCGTAGCCCACTCAGAGCCAAAGCACGGCTTGAATGGGCCACCCAGCGCTTTTTTTGCCCGTGTAGTTTCTCCCTTGGCTTGCCACAGGCAAGTCGAAGCGGAGAGCCTGCCCTGAGCGAAGTCGAAGGGGACCTGCGGTTTCTCTTCCGGTTCTCACCGGGGTGCTGACGGCAGAGTTCTTGGGCAAAATGTGGGTCCTGTGACTCATGGCGGCCGAGGCGCGTCTAATAAATGTTGCTGCCGCACCAACCGCTACAACACGCCGCCGCCCCAATCGCCGGCTTTTGGCTATACTGGAGAGAGTACACAGTGACTGTGTGGCAGCAAGGGTCAGTTATGTGCCGCCGTTCTTTGGGAGAACATCGGCGGCGCCGAGTTCGAGCGTGTTTCATGAATCCGGTAATCTGCTGAGGCCATGAACGACTTTCGCCCCGGGCTAGCCGGAAGACCAGTTTTACAACCGCTCTCGTTCCCTGGCTCACACCCACTGTGTGATTGCTCTACGGGGTGCCATCCTCCTAGCGCCGCCAGCCCTTGGATGCTTCCCAACCGACGAGGTTAGACCCAGATGAAATCGCTGCTCGAACGGCTTCGCGCAAGCCGTCTCGCTTCAACCTTTACTATCCTTGGCACGCTCTCAGCGGGCATATTGATCGGATCTGTTGCTGTGCACGGTGTTCGTGGAAACGAAACCCAAACCGATAGCTCAGACGCGACCCCGCTGAAGATTCCCAGTCCGCTCACGCTGTCGACGACGTTCACCCAGATCGCCAAGGACGTCGGCCCGGCGGTGGTGAACATCAATACCGAGACGCTGCCTCAGGAAGATACCCACTCCCGCCGCCGCAATCCTCACGGGGCAACCCCCGCTGTGCCCCCGGGCAGTGGCGACGACGACCAGAATGGTGACCAGGAGGGTGGCGGCGGTCAGGGTCCGGACCAGAATTTTCAGGACTTCTTCAACCGCTTCTTTGGTGGACAGGGGCCCGGCGGTGGTGAACAGGGTGACCAGGTGCGCGAGTCTCTCGGCTCGGGCTTCATTGTGGATCCCCGCGGCTACATCATTACGAACAACCACGTGGTGGAGAAGGCAGATCGCATCTATGTGAAGCTTTCCACCGACCCGGAAGGCTTTCAGGGGCGCGTGGGCAAGGTTATCGGCGTAGATAAGGATACCGACCTGGCGGTAGTGAAGATCACCACCACGGAACCCCTGCCCACGGTAAAGATGGGCAATTCGGACGCCAGCCAGGTGGGCGACTGGGTGATCGCCATCGGCAGCCCGTTCGCGCTGACGCAAACGGTGACCGCAGGCATTGTCTCAGCTAGAAACCGAACCATTGAAAAGGGCGCTGCCGGCCAGTTCCAGCACTTCATCCAGACCGATGCGGCCATCAATCCTGGAAACTCCGGGGGGCCCCTGGTCAACATGGCCGATCAGGTCATTGGGGTCAATACGGCGATTCTCACCCAGTCCGCCGGCTATGAGGGAATTGGCTTTGCCATGCCCTCCAACACGGTCGTCGGGGTCTACAACGATCTGATCGGGCCGGAGCACAAGGTCATCCGTGGTTCGATTGGGGTGCAGTTCCAGGGCAGCCTTAACCCCGCAGTGCAGCGTGTCTATGGCTTCAAGTCCGGGGTCCTGGTCAGCGCAGTTACGCCTCATGGTCCTGCCGACCAGGCAGGAATGAAGGGCGGGGACATTATTACGTCGGTGGACGGCAAACCTATTAAGGATGGAGATGCCCTGGTGACCGACATTGCGGCCCGCAAACCGGGGACGACGGTCCATCTGGGCTACATGCGCGGCGGACAGAACGCGACGGCTACCCTTACCATCGCGGACCGAGCGAAGCTGTACGCAGCACAACCCGCATCCCAGAATGGAGAGAACGGGCCGGAAAGCGCTCCTAACGCCTCCGAGGGCAAACTGGGCCTTACTGTGGAACCAGTACCCGGTCCCCTGGCGAGCAAGGGAATCCACGGCGTGCTGGTTACCCAAGTGAAGCCTGGCTCCTTTGCCGACGAAGCCGGATTGCAAGCCGGCCTGGTGATCACGGAGATCAACCGGCAGGCGGTCACGGGTGTCGACCAGTTCCAGTCCTTAGTCAGCGCGTTGAAGGCCGGGCAGGACGTGGGCTTCCGGGTGGTTGACTCGCGCAATCCTACCGCAGGTGGTACTTATTTGGGAGGCACACTCCCATAAAGTATTTCCCCGGTTGGGTCGTTTCTATGACCAAAAGGTAATAGTAGCTGTGCCATGACGCGGTAAAAACGAATAATTTACCTAGTAACCATTACCGGCGGCCGGAAAAATTACGGCTGCCGGGCCTGTTGGGATTGCAATCTGGCGGGTCTCCTTATAATGTGTCCTGAAGCACGAATTTCCCCTATCGAGGTATGCATGGTGTCTTTACGAGCAGGCCAGGTTTTGTTACTGCTATCCACACTGGCTATTACTCCAGCATTTGCAAGCCGAACTCATCGTGCACCTACATCCGGTCATTCGCGGACCGCTACTTCCAAAAAAGCCAAAAAGAAGCAAGTCCACGGACAGCGGACCATCGATTCCGATCGCGCTTCCGAAATTCAGAATGCATTGATCCGCCAGAAATACCTCACGGGCGCGCCCAGCGGGCAGTGGGACGAACAGACACAGGTGGCGATGCGGCAATATCAGTCGGACCACGGCTGGCAGACCAAGTTGATGCCTGATAGCCGCGCACTGATCAGCCTGGGCCTTGGGCCCAAGCACACCAACGATGCTCCGGCCGGCCACGCCGCTCCTGCGGCACTGGCGGAGGCAAACACGCAGGAAGCGCAGTCGGCTGAGCCGATCGAAAGTAATACGCTGGCTTCCGTCCATTCCCTTTCGCAGTAGTTGTTTTCAGAGGCTTAGCAAGAAGCCCGGGCGACTGCCCGGGCTTCTTGCGTTTTACGAGCATTTTCACTTCTACACGGCAGGGCAAAAGACAATGAAAGGCCGCGCGTGAATGGGCAAACGGGCTTATGATCTTGTCAGTTGGGTCTGCTATGTCAACAACCACACGCGTTCCCCTTGAGGTCTACCTTAGCTCTGATTATGAGCCGGATGCAGAGTATGTGGACGGGGAGATCGAGCTGCGTCCCATGGGAGAATTCGACCACTCATCCTGGCAGCAAGCAATCCAGAAGTGGTTCTGGCAGCACGAGAAGGAGTGGAACGTCCGCGTGCGACCGGAACTGCGGGTACAGGCCGCCACGACCCGCTACCGGGTTCCGGATGTGACTTTGCTCGATAGAGATCAGCCCATCGAGCAAATTATCACCGTCGCTCCCTTAGCCGTCTTTGAAGTCCTGTCGCCCGAAGATAGGGTCCAACGCATGCAAAGGAAACTGGAGGATTACCGGGTGATGGGTATTCCCCAGATCTGGGTGATCAATCCGGAGGACAATTCCTTTTCCCGATATGTGGAGGGGCAGCTTTTGCGCAGTACGGCTTTCTCTCTTCCCGAACGGGGTATCGTCTTTGACATGAGCGAGATCCAGAACTTGTTGGATTAACGCATTTTTGCTAATACTGTGGTCCGGTGGGATCGGTTATGTGCGGCCATTCTTTCCACCCCGGGCACGCAAAGACCGCGTGTCCCGGGGCCCCCGGTTTTGGCGGAATGGCCGCGTCGGGTTCAGTTTCCTGGTCTACACCATTAGCAAAAATGCTCTAGAGCAGGCGGGCTTCCGGCCCCATCAGGTCACGGATCGTTTCCCGGCGGCGAATCAGCCGCGCCTTCTTCCCTTCCACCAAAACTTCCGCGGCACGGGGCCGGGAATTGTAGTTGGAGCTGAGCGACATTCCATAGGCGCCGGCGTCGAGAATCGCCACCAGATCGCCTTCCCTGACTTGCGGCAGCTCCCGGTCCCGGGCAAAGAAGTCGCCCGACTCGCAAACCGGACCCACCAGATCGACCACGCCCCGTTTTGCCAGGGGATCGTGGATCACGGGCAGAATCTCATGGTAGGCCTGGTAGAGCGCAGGCCGGATGAGGTCATTCATCCCGGCGTCCGTGATTACAAACGTCTTACTACCATTGCGCTTAAGATAGAGCACCCGGGCTAGCAGAGCGCCCGCCTGCGCGATCAGGAAACGGCCGGGCTCCAGCAGCAACCGGACATCCAGGCCGGCGAGGGCGCGTTCCACCGCCGCTGCGTACTTCGTCATTTCGGCCACCGGGTCGAAGGTGGAAGCAGCGTGGTAGTCGATTCCCAGACCACCCCCGGCATCGACGAACTGGATGCGAATGCCGTCGCCCTCGAGTTCGCGGATGAGTTCGGCTACCCCATCCAGCGCGGCTCCGAAGGGCTCGGCGGTCTGGATCTGGGACCCGATGTGCACGCTGATCCCCACCGGGTCCAGGTAACGCGATCGTTTTACTTCCTGGTAAACAGCCCGGGCAGCCTTGATGTCGATCCCGAATTTGTGTTCGCGCAGACCGGTCGATATATAAGGATGGGTCTCGGCAAAGACGTCCGGGTTTACACGCAAAGCCACCCTGGCCGGGACACGCCGCCTGCGGGCCCGTTCGGCGAGTAAAGCCACTTCGGATTCGCTTTCTGCATTGAAGATCAGAATACCGGCGGCCAGCGCAAGATCGATCTCTTCGGCTGTCTTGCCCACACCCGAGAACACGACTCGGCCGGCGGCCTTCTTATTCACCTCGAGGATGCGGAGAAGCTCTCCTCCAGAGACGATATCGAATCCCGAACCCTGCCCCGCAAGCAGCTTGAGAATAGACAAATTGGGATTTGCCTTCACGGAATAGCAAATGAGGTGATCCCTATGACCAAATGCATCGGAGAAAAGCCGATAACGATCCAGGATCTGGCCTGCGGAATAGACATACAGGGGAGTCCCATACTTCTTCGCCAGGCCAACCAGCGAAACCTCTTCGCAGTGCAATACCGGTTTTTTCCTGGGATAGCGGAAGGGACGATCGGAGAATGCGATCTCGGATTTCAAAAGAAAAGAGGCCTCGCGCGAATGGGAGTGGTTAGGTCGTCGTGTTGAGATGGGTTACCGGAGCAACGGTCTGCGGCTCCTCAGGCACCATCACCCAAAACAAGACGTAAGCCACCAGGCCAATGGGAAATACCAATACCGCCAACAGGACGGCGATGACTCGGGTCAGGGTGACGTCCCAACCGTAGTGGTTGGCGAGTCCCCGGCAGACACCAGCCAGCTTTCTTACCGGCCAGGGGCCGGGTCAACGGTCCCCATGGGGGTGAGGCGGGCCGGGGAGCAAAGGCAACGGCCGCGCCGGGCGCGAAGACAGCCTTACCGCAAGCGGAGCAAAAGCGCGCATCGCCAGGCAGCGATACACCACATCCGGAACAATAGAGAGCCATGGGACACCTCCAAAAAGCCATTGTAGTGAAGTACTTGCCAGAAGGCCCGGGTTACTGCGCGGTAAATGGAGATTTCAAGTATTTGCGGGCCGACTCCGCCTGCGCCGAGTCGCCGTCCTGGCGGAGCACCACCTCGTATTGCCTCCGCGCCATATCTCGTTCATTCAAAAGATCATACATCTTGCCTGAGTTAAGGTCGCAACGGCTCTTGAGATCTATGCTGATGGCCGGCTGGGCGGTGGCCTCATTGTAGGCTGCGGCGGCCTCGGCGTAGTTTTTTTGCCCCTGGAGTGTGTCTGCCAAGCCGAACCAGGCGAGTTCCAGATGGGCAGAAGGAAAAAAGCCCGGCCTTTTGGCTTGCTGCAGCAGCTGCTGATACTCCGCGATGGCAGCTTGGCCATGTCCCGCATCCTTGGTGAGGTTGGCGAGTTCGAGCCGGAAGAGAAAGTCGCGTGGGTACTCGTCGGTCAGCGACCGGGTAACGGCAATCGCCTCGTCATATTTTGCCTCCCGGCGAAGGAACAGCCCAAGCGCCGTGCGGGCCTCGACGGAAGTGATCACTCCTCGTCCGCCGGCATCTCGTAAGTCTTGTATACCCTTGGATTTAGAGCCGGTGATCCCGGCGGCTCCGGCGAGAATCTTCAGCCCAAAAGGCAGACTCCCGGTGACATACTGGTGGACCCCAACCACCAATTTGGCGTCGATATATTTAGGATCCAGCCGCAGCACCTTCTCGTCGTCGCTGCGAGCCTGCAAAGCAACATGGAGCGCAGATACAAAGCTGCGTTCCACCAGTCCGATATACACGGCGCGCAGGCTGCGTGCCCAGGCTCGCGCAAACAGCGCGTCCACGTCCTCGGGGTCCTTGCTTAACTCCTGTCCGGAGAGGTCTATTGCTCTGGTAAATAACGAGTTCACTTGTTCGGCCACGGCCCGGTCGGCATTCACGGCGTGCTTGCCGTTGAGAAAGCCGTCATGGGTATAGAACGTGGTGTCGAGCAGATCGAGGCGATAGAGTTCGCGGAAGATCACCGTGTCGAGCACATAGTCCACGGCCAGCGGGCTGGTGGGGTTTTGCGCCTGCACCTTTTCAAACCCCGACAGCGCGCCATCGTAATCGAGAATGTAGTAGCGCTGGAAGGCCTGGCGCACCGAGGGGTCCAGGTTGAGTGGATCCGTATCGATTCCTGCCGGTGTGGTAATGGCGCCACTTCCAGACCCCGCGAAAAGCCCGGAAAGAATAGCTAAACCGATGACCAAGCTAAACTTAGGCATAGACGGGCGGGCGGTGCCGAAGCCTCGAGCTGCCCTGATCTGGAGACCTTCGCCGGCATCGGGGGAATGCGGAGAGTCCTGGGCGCAAGCATGCGACGGATTTTTTCTATTAATTTCATTTAACTAGTGGTAATTAGCGAGACTATTGGCGCATAAATAAGTAACTAAAGGAAGAAACCGTCTCAGGCTACAGGTCGCAACCAGTGCATGGGCTCCCCTTACGGTACCTGCGGAAATGAGGAGATGCTATGACCAGGCAGGAACTCCTTCGCATCGTTGTTCGCCAGGCGCGCGCGAACGGTTTCCAGTTCCGCAAGTGGTTTCAGGCGGCGATTGACCCCTCCTGGACCAGCTTTGACGACGCGGTAGAGCTGCTTGCTCAAGGGCGGCGTTACTATGCTCTCCTTTTCGCTCACGAATTTGGCCGGACGTTCTGGAAGCAGGGTTCCCAAATCAGCTTTGTTGTTCCCTCGGCAAGCTATACTCGCCGTGACAAGGAGGGCCGGATTGTGACCGTGACGCGGAAGCCCTTCACGCGCCGAACCCTGAAGGCCGACGTTTGGAAATACCATCTGCGCGAAATGGCGGCTCACGACGAGCCACTCCGATATATTCGACGCTTTCTTGTTGTAGAGGGAGACGTACAGCAAACTAAAAGTGTCGCTTCTTAGTTACCTTCCGGTGATTTTTTTTGGGACAGTTTTGCAACCTATGAGTGATATACTCCCGCCTCCGGACAGCCTACTCTCGGCATGTAGAAATCGGTAGAGGAATGGTCGTCCGGTAGCTAAGTCGCGGTACCCCACCGCAGCCCCGTTTCCGCCCGCCCGTTCTACCAAAGCCGCATTTCCGCCCTCCCCCAAGTCACGGTATCAGAAGACATGGCTTTCGGTGTCGTCAAGCGAAATGCGATGCGCACTCTGCCCGCAGATCCTGCCGGGAGGGAATAGGTCATGAAGATAGCTCTGGCAGCGTTGTTTGCCGCGACCGTCGCCACCACCACAGGATCCGCATTCGCACAGGATGCAGCGCCGCTCCCCACGGAACTCGTCCCAGCGGGTGTACCTCTGCGCGTCGAGCTCGACAAGAGCTACTCCATGCGGGTGGGCACCAGGATTGAAGGTCACCTCACTGAGCCGATCTATCTCATCGACCACGTTGCCGTTCCCGCCAATTCCAAGGTTTATGGCACGATCACCGGCAAGCACGGAGTAAGCCGCCAGGTTCGCACCGCTGCGATGTTTAACGGCGATATGACACCTCTCAAAAATGCCGACGTCACCTTTAGCGAACTCGACACCCCGGATGGGCGGCATTTCTCCATTGATACCGATGCCACGGAGCGCACGACGACGGTGGTGCGCATGGCCGCTCCCGAACAGGCCCCGCGCCGGTCGCTGGTACAGCGCATCGCCGCAGCATTCAGCTGGACAAAGCGGGAAACCGCAGCCGGATTCAGCACTCCACACAAGATGGACAAGGCAAAACAGGCTCTCTATGCACAAATACCGGTGCATCCTCAGGAGCTTTGGGCGGGCACCCAATATGATGCGGAACTGAAGCAGCCATTGGAGTTAGCCGGACAAGCCGTGCCGGCGCCTGTACCCGTCGCCGATCTCGGCGAGTTGAAGCTGACGGGAAACATCGAGGCCCGCCTGGTTGATCCGGTGGACTCAAGCACCGCTACCGCCGGCATGCCGGTCGAAGCCGTGCTGACCCAACCTCTTTTCGAAGATGAACCAACGGCCGCCCTGCAGTCGAGCGATGCAGCGGGACCGGTGGCGCCCCAGGCCCACGGAAAACTGCTGTTGCCGGAAGGCACGCACCTGATCGGCAGCGTAGTACAGGCCAAGCCCGCGGGCATGTTCGGGCACAATGGCAGCTTGCGGCTGACCTTCCGCAAAGTGGAACTGCCCGAAGGCGACGAGCGAGTCGTGCACGGCCGGGTGATCGCCGCCGAGAGTGTCAAGAGTGACCGCTTACAGATCGACAACGAAGGCCAGGTCAAGGCCAACGGCGCCAACCGCTTCCTGGCTCCGATTACCCTGGGTTCACTGGCGGCGGTTTCTGACAGCACCGGCGCCGGCCTGATCAAGGAAGCCCTGACCAGCAACGGCCTCGACCTGCTGGCCCGGGTAGTGGGCACGGCTTCGTCGAACGGAGGCCTGGTCTCCGGCTTTGCCTATTACGAGGTCGGTAAGGTTGTCTTCGATACCTGGATCGCACGCGGACACGAAGTCACCTTCGCCAAGAACACCCGCCTCGAAATCGAACTCTCCCAACGGTAGCCAAGGGTTCCACTCCAGTGGAGTGGTTCTTGCGCAAGCCGCTTCCAAAAACCAATCTTGTATTTGTCATTTGGCTAGGAAGATCCACTTCGCCCTTGGCGGCGCAATCGCTTTTTCGGATTCGTCCCTCGCGAATGCGGTTTGCCATTTTCGATTTGCACTCTTCATTGTTTTACGGCGGTTGGTTCGATATTTTCCTCGCCAGATTTCGGTCGGTTGATTCTGCGACGCGGAACCGGTTAGTCGAATCGACTTCGTTGCAAGGCGACGTGAAACCGCAGGTCCGCTCCGCTCCGGTCGGGATGACAAATTTGAGATTGGTTCTTCCGTTTGTAATTGCGATTGGGATAGGAAAATGCGGACAGCCGAGCGAACGATTTAAAACAATGAGTAGTGCAAATCGAGAACGGCAAACCGCATTTGCCAGGAAGCATCGGTAAAGGCGATTCCGTTAACAGCAACTGCAACGGTAACCTGAAGCGGCAACCCACAGATGAGTGATTGAAAAATGAATGCAAACTTAACCATCAGATCGGACGGAAGGGAAAGAGATGGTTCATTGGCCCTTTCCCTTTACCAACCGGATAGGCAGAACGAAGCGCTTCTGTGACGTAAGCCTTGGCGGCAGCAACTGCCTCGCGGGGAGGCCGGCTGGAGATGAGTCCGCACAGCAGAGCACTGGAGAAGGCACAACCGGTTCCGTGGGTCGCGTTGGTGACAATCTTTTCTCCCGCCAGCCAGTTCCCCTTCCCCGAGGGGGTGAGCAGGAAATCGTCGGGCCGGCCAAGGTGGCCACCGGTGACCACGACGTTCAGCTCATCGTTGCCCAGCCGCGATGCCATTTCCTGCAGACGGGCGGCAGCAGCCGGCACCTGTTCCCGACCGAAGCTCCCGGCGGCGGGCGAATCTCCGCCGGCAAGCAAGGCCAATTCGTCCATGTTCGGCGTGATCCAACCGACTCGATAGAGCAGTTCCTCCCGGATAAGACGAACTCCATCCCGCTCGATGAGAGCTGTACCTGAGGTGGAGCGAAACACCGGATCGAGAACAATCCGTTCCCGAGCGATCTTGCCGGACTGGGCGGCCAGAAAGGAGGAGACTTCGCATACTACGGCTGAGCTTCCCAACATCCCGATCTTGATGCCGGATAAGGAAATATCCTCGGCCAGGCACTCCAGCGTCTCCCGGACCAGCATCGCCGGGAGCGGCTCGACCGCGCGGACTCCGAGCGTCGATTGCACCGTCATGGCCGAGATGCAGGCTACGCCATAGATTCCATGGGCAGAGAAGGTCTTCAGGTCGGCGGTAATTCCCGCCCCCGACCCAGGATCAAAGCCGGCGATGGTGAGCGCCACCGGTCGGGATGGGACAGGGACGGTCATTCGAGACTCAACGCGGGGACTCCATGGGGGGCTCCATCAGGCTCAGAAAACGTCGGAAGAGGGATGAAAATGTGTCCCTCAGCGGCTGAAGCCGGACCTGTTTATAACCATTTACGTACGGGCTGAAGCCCGTACCCTTCGGAAACCAGAGTTTTTCGCAGCCTGTCTATGCCCATTTTATGAGGCAAAAATCTGGAAATCTTCGCGTTGCAAGTGTATTCTCTGCCGGCGGGCTTTTTTGCCCCGTTTCCGCTGCCAAATGTCCGATTCCGGGCCTATGACTTTGGTGGCGAAGATTACCAACGATCAGCAGCGCGAGGCATCCGGATCCTGTCTAATCATAGTGGCCCGACAAGGGCTCAAATCCACCCCTCGCAGGTACCATAACCGGGGCTGTAAAGCAAGGAGGAGACCCTTAATAAGTAGTTGATAGATTTTGACTTAGGCACTAAGTGCTCCATACAATAAGACAGGAGAACAATGTCAACTATCGCCAACCAATCTCATTGGCCCATAGGGCCCGCAATCCTCGCCGGCGCGGTACTTTCCGCGATGTGCATCAGCCCCGGTTCCACGTTAGCCCAGCATGATTCCCCAGCAGCGGATACGCCACAAACTGCGACCGCGACCCCACACCGGCCCCACTGGCATCAATTCGGAAAAGCATCCTGGTACGGAGGTGCATTCCAGGGTCAAGCCACCGCCAGCGGCGAACCCTTCAATATGAACTCCATGACATGCGCTCATCGTAGCCTCCCGCTCGGGGCCACGGTTCTGGTGACCAACCTACGAAATCACCGATCGGTTCTGGTCCGGGTGAATGATCGTGGTCCGGTACCTGAGAACAGAGTTCTCGACCTGTCGTATGCGGCTGCCAAGATCCTGGGTTTCCGGGGCGTGGCGCCGGTTCGGATCGATTTGGTGGATCCGTCGTTAAGCCCTGCTCAAATCGCTGAGCTCAGCTGGCCCGCGCAGTTTCAACGTTAATCGGCCCGCGTTTTCGCTACAATTAGCGTCGTGGCACCTTCTAGTGAATCCGCAGACGCACGCCTGATCGTGGCGCTGGACTATCCAGACGCCAAGGCAGCGCTTGACCTGGTGGATCGATTAGAGGGAGCCACGCGCTGGTTCAAAATCGGCCTGGAGCTCTACGTAGCCGAGGGCAACTCCCTGGTCGCCGAGTTGCAGCGGCGCGGCTACTCCATATTCCTTGATCTGAAGTTCCACGATATTCCGAACACCGTGGGCTCGGCGGTGCGATCCGTGGCGCGGCTCGGTGTGCACATGCTCACCGTACACGCTGCGGGCGGACCGGCCATGCTCGCGGCGGCGGCGGAAGCGGCGGGGGAAACCGGGCCAATCCTGCTCGCCGTCACCGTCCTGACCAGCATGGATGATGCGCAGCTGGCAGCAACCGGTGTCAGCGGAACGACAGGAGCGCACGTGGAAACGCTGGCGCGGATGGCCTACGCCAACGGGGCGCAGGGATTCGTCTGCTCCGCGGTCGAGGTGGCCAATTTGCGCAGCCGGCTAGGCAGCAAGCCGCTGCTGGTGATCCCGGGAATTCGTCCGGAGGGGGCGGCTACTGGCGATCAGCGGCGGGTGGCTACCCCGGGGGCGGCCATTGCCGCCGGCGCAAGCTACCTGGTGGTGGGGCGGCCGATTACGCGGGCGGCGGATCCGGGTGCTGCCGCGAGATCCATATTGGCGGAGATGCAGGCGGCAACCGTGACTGCTTAACGAAGGTCTAGAGCTTTTCGTAGAAGTCACAGGCCGAGCAGGAGATGTAAACGCCTCCGGGAACTCCACGCTCCCGATCTTTTACTCGTTTCACAATGCGAGTTGCCTTGTTGCATTTAGGACATTCAATGCCCTTGGCGGTGTCCATCATCTTGGAACGGTCGGCGGTCTTGGCTACTTTCGCCATGGTGATCTCTCCTCTTCGACAGGCTTAGCTGTCGGCACGCAGCCTCTCTCGAACCTCGTTCCGGCTTGGAATGCGATTGGCGGGACGAATCGGAAGGCCTGCTGATAGTTATGTTACACGATCCTAGAGAGGGCTCGAGGCAAAGCGGGTCGCGGAAAGAGAATCTCCGTTGGGTGGGTTCGGCTTTAGCCCGGACATTAATAAATCTCAACTGCGCGGGCTCAAAATTCATTACGGTCATCCGATCGTCATGGATGCCCGGTGGGAGCCCCCTGCTTCAGCAGGGGGAGCGACGCTTCAGCGTCGCGGAAAGAGTCGCACTTCCATTCATCGGGCTTTCAGCCCCGGCCGGTCGAATATGTCTGGATGAAACCTGTCAAGGCAGGCCTGGTGGAGCATCCTGAGCTTGAAAGCCCGCATGAATGCGGGGGCTCCCACCATTCCCCTTTCCGCAAGCCTGCTAGTGGGCTCCGCCAGAAGTCGATACGTTTACCAACTGGGACGGATTGGTCCCGGGAGGCGGAGGAATCGGCTTCGGCTTTTCGTCATCGGGAAACTGCACAGGCTTCAGCTGACGGTCGTTGTCCACCGCGTTGGGCAGCTGTTCCCCGGGCTGACGCAAGGTAGGCGCGGCCGCAGGGGCATGTTCCTGATTGGGCCCCGTGGGGGGCGCATCCCCGAGGCGCACCTGGCGGACAAACTGCCCGGCAAAGTAGCCATCGGTCTCATCTTTGTCACGAATCACCGGTGGCTGGCCGACATCGGCGATCTCTAACCGGATGACGCGATTGCCGTTGAAGCGCACAAACTGGACCTGGTGCGGGGGCTGGCCATAAATCCACTCCTCAAACGGCATCTGCCCGTCGATTTCGCGAACCTTCTGGTCGGGCTGGCCAACGGCCTTAAGCACCATCTCACGGTTCATGCCCACCAGAACCTCGTGGTTGATGACAGCATCCTTAAGTTTTGGCGGGAGTGTGTCGGCAAAGGCTTCGACCGGAGTCTTGAGCGAAAAGTCGATCATCTGAACGATCAGCTTGCGCACCTCCGTGGCAGTCATCTCGGGAACAAACTTGTCGAAGACCAGGGTCATCCGCGAGCCGACCGGAACGTGGCCGTCATCCTGAGCCAGGGGCGCCATCCCACCCATGCCGCCCACTTCGATGTGCTGCATGATGTGATGGTGCTTCTCCGGACCATCATTGAACTCAAACAGGATGCGATCCGGCTTGACCTCGAACTTGGTGATCACTACGCGATCGCCGGGCTTGACCGAGATACCGTACTTCTGCAATTCCTGGGCGTAGGCTTCTCCCGAAGGGCTGAGCGGTCCATTGGCATGGAGCACGACACCCTTCATACCCAACGGAAGGGGCCGAACCGCGAACGCTTCGTCTGCCTGAAAGGTACGGATCAGCTGCTGGCGTGTCCGCTCCGTGAGCCGAGTCGTTCCCAGCTGGACAGAAGTAGGTTGGACGGTGGTGAGATTGGTGTCTTTCGCGACCCAGTTTTTCGCGTTGCACGGTAAAAACCTGTGCACTCGCTAAAGCTCCGCAAAGGGTGGTAACTGCCAACAAAGCAGTGGCGCGGCACACGGTGCCTCGGGCGCTGGAAGGAAAAAATTGTTTGGTGGTGAGGCCAACCATGGCGCTTTCCTCATGCGCCAATCATGGTCCCACTGGTAGTGATTTGCAAGTAACGTTTCGTGCGCAGAGCGAAGAAAGTTTGAGGGCAGCAAATCAGAGCTTTTTTGTGCCTATTCGGGCGGCTCTTGCGGCTCGGCGCCGGCTTGCGGCAGGGCGGAAGATACGGGCAGAGAGGGCGCCGGGGAAGACGGGGCAATGGACTCGATCTGGACCAGCGTGCTCCCTGCCGGCGCCGGTTGAGGAGCGACCGGGTGATGCGGAGCAAGGGTGCGGCTCATCGCGTCCAGGTCGACCGGGATGCCGGCGGGGACAATGACCGGCTGGGTGTAAAGGTACGCATATTCGCGGGTGGCGCGGTAAACGATAAAGATCCCGATGAGCAGCACAATGGCAGTCACCACGCTGGCTTCCGGACCATAGTCGCCGCCGGTTATCCAGGTAGGACCCACGGTATTGCTCTGAATGACCGGGGAGAATTCGGTGATGCCACTGACCGGCAGTCCGAAGACCACGCACATACTGGCGTTCCAGGCGAAATGCCAACCCCAGCAGACCCAAAGCGCCCGGGTGCGCAGGTACGCCACCGACAGCAGCCAGCTGCTGAAAACTGTAATCGCGAAGCTGGCGCGGTTGGCGCCAGGATTGAAGACGTGCAAACCGGCAAAGGCGAAGGAAAACACCAGGGTGGCCAACGTAGGTCCCATGGCCTCAATCAAGCGCTGGAAGGGATATCCGCGGAAAGCCACCTCTTCTGCGAGCGCGGCTACGGCCAACAGCAGGAGGTCGATGAGAAGAATCCCAAACTGGCGCGGAACCAGCCAAAAAGTGATAATCAATCCGCCCGTGAGCACCAGGGGCAGGATGCTCGCCACCAGCATGCCCCAGCCCAGCGCGGCGCCCAGGCCAAACTCCCTCTTCCATCCGGAACGGAAGACCAGGCCCATGTCCCGAATCGGTTGGCGCTGATGGTTCAAGACGCGCCCCATCGCGGCGAAGCCGATCACCAGCAGAAAGAGCAGCATGCTGCGTTCGACCAGCGGGACCCAGACTCCGCTCGCCAAGCCGTTAGCCGCGTGCACCGAAATGCTCTGGGCAATATAGAAGTAGATCCCGGCGAGGACGACGTAGCCGAACGCCCGGATTTTCCCGTGGAACTCGTTGGCGCCGGCAAATTTCATGCGGCTTTCCTTAAAGAAAGCCGCACACGGGGACATAGTTGGATCCGCGTACGGGAAATCCGGGAGGCGCGCACGCGATCGGCAGCAGTGAACCCGGTCAAGCGCACGGCCTCCGCACTAACCATGAGCACAGTGAGCCTTGGGGGCAAAATGCTGTCGGCATAGGCGTTTCAGGCGTTCTTGTAGAATCGGGCAATCTCCCGGAACTTGGCCAGACGGCGTGCGATCCGTTCCTCAGCAGGCATGGCCTGCAATTCACTCAGATGCCAGGCAAGCTTCTCATCGAGCATGGTGGCGGCGGCGGCCGGGTCATTCTGGGCACCCCCGGGAGGTTCCGGCACCACATCGTCCACACAGCCCAAACGGCTTACATCTTCGGAAGTAATCTTCAAGGCAGCCGCGGCCTGGGCGCGCTTGCCGGCATCCCGCCACATGATGGAACCGCACGCCTCAGGAGCAATCACCGAATAGACGGCATTTTCCATCATCAAAACGCGATCGGCGACAGCCAGGGCCAAGGCGCCGCCGGAACCACCTTCACCGGTAATGGTGGCAATGGTCGGCACCCGCAGCCGGGCCATTTCGCGCAGATTGCGAGCGATGGCTTCCGCCTGGCCGCGTTCTTCGGCCGCGATGCCGGGATTGGCTCCGGTGAGGTCGATAAACGTGAACACCGGGCGATGAAACTTTTCCGCAATCTTCATGGTCCGCAGCGCTTTTCGATAGCCCTCCGGGTTAGGCATGCCGAAATTGCGCCGTACCTTCTCCTTGGTTCCGCGCCCTTTCAGGTTGCCGATCGCCATCACTTCCTGACCATGGAAGCGGGCCAGGCCGCAAGCCATGGCCAGATCGTCGCCGAAGGCTCGATCCCCGTGGATCTCCGAAAAGTCAGTGAAAATGCGCTGGATGAAGTCCATCGGGTAGGGCCGTTGCGAGTGTCGCGCGAGTTCAGTCTTGATCCAGGCGGGATTCGTCGGTTCGGCGACTACCTGTGTCTGATCAAGATTTGCTGGTACCGGATCGGTCATGAGACTTTGCATCGCCTATGCCAGCGCGGGAAAGCCTGCCGCTTGGCCTTTGCTTCTGTCAGTAACATGGATTATAGCGTTTTCAGCAGTTACCGGGATGCGGCAGGCGTTACTATGTGCAGGCGCACCGTGAGGGCCGATAGTATAGGGATGCATTTGTTGGGGCCGATGGCAAAGCCCATCTGGCTTGCATGGACCACCCCACGGGAGCGTTGCCATTGACGACGACCATTGCATTGTTTGGAGCCGGCGGGAAGATGGGATACCGCCTGGCCAGCAATCTCAAGTCTTCCTCGTTTGCGGTTCGCCACGTGGAGCGCAGCCCCGCAGGCCAGGAGCACCTGAAGGCTGGTCTTGGTTTGCCCTGCGTCCCTGCCCAGGAGGCTCTTGAAGGCGCCGAAGTCGTAATCCTGGCGGTTCCGGATACGGCAATCGGAAAGGTCGCTGCATCGATCGCAGGGGAACTGAAACCAGGAACAATGATCATGGTGCTTGATGCCGCGGCTCCTTTCGCAGGCCACCTGCCGAAGCGCGACGACCTGGCGTATTTCGTAACCCATCCCTGCCACCCGCCAGTCTTTAACGATGAGACCGATCCTGAGGCCAAGCGCGACTATTTTGGCGGGATTGCCGCCAAACAACACATCGTATGCTCGCTGATGCAAGGGCCGGAGAGTTCCTATGCGCTTGGAGAAACGATCGCAAAAGTGATTTGGGCGCCGGTGATGCGCTCCCACCGGGTAACGTTGGAACAGATGGCGTTGCTCGAGCCGGGCCTTTCAGAAACTGTGTGCGCCACGCTACTGGTGGTGATGCGGGATGCGATGGATGAAGTAATCAAGCGAGGCGTGCCCGCGCAGGCAGCTCGGGATTTTCTACTCGGCCACATCAACGTGCTCGCCTCGGTGATCTTCAAGGAGCGGGAAGGTCTCTTCTCCGATGCCTGCAATAAGGCGATCGAGTTTGGCACCCCGGCCTTGATGCGGCCCGATTGGAAGCGCGTCTTTGAACCGGATGAGATCGCGGCCAGCATTGAGCGCATTACTTAGGTCGCGTTACTTTAGAATGGTCCGCTTGCATCCACTTTTTGATGAGTGATCGCCAACCGCAATTACCGTCCCTGTCCAACGTAGCGCCGAGAGCGGGCCATGCCGGCCCGAACAGCGTGGATCGTCCGCACAATTACCTGAAATATCTCATCCTGGTTGCGCTGGCCGGATGGGCGCTCGCGTCCTATGACGTGAACCTGCTGGTCCTGGCGCTTCCTGACATTGCCAAGAGCCTGAATATCTCCGAAGCCGGTCTCGGGGTCCTTGGCTTCTCCGTCTACGGCGCGCAGTTCTGCATCACCATCTGGGCCGGCTATGCGATGGACCGCTTCGGACGGCGGCGCATATGGATGTACTGCTTGACCGGCACCGCAATCTTCACTGGCCTCACCTATTTCGTGCAGCATTTCTGGCAGCTGGTATTGGTGCGAGCCCTGGCCTCCGGGCTGGCCTACGCCGAGCTGGCTGTTTCCATCACCATCGTCAACGAACAGGCGCCCGCGAAACATCGCGGTTTGCTCTATTCGATTGTCCAGGGCGGCTGGCCGCTGGGCGTCTTCCTGGCCTCGGGAGCGTATCTTGCCTTCGGCAGATATGGATGGCGTTTCGTGTTTCTGCTGGGTGTGCTTCCCATCGTAGCCGTCATCCTCGGACGCTTCTTTGTGCGTGAGTCGGAACGCTTCGAGCATGTGCAGAATGTGCGCGAGGCGGTTCGCCAGGGAGACCAGGCCGCGGTCGAAGCACTGCTCCAAAAGCAGCTGGTCGCGGTCGAAGCAGAAGGACGGCCCACGGTTCGCGAGCTCTTCGCCAAGCCCGGCCCCATCCGCCACCAGCTCATCTGGCTCTCGATTGTCTGGATCTTTTATGGCGCAAGTTATGTCGCGACCAATTTTTACATCGCCTATTGGCTGACCAAATACAAACACTTCAGCGAGCCGGGCGCGAGCACACTACTGCTCGCCTGCGGAGGGATAGGCTTCCTCTTCTATATTCTCGGAGGGTGGCTGGGCGAGCGCTGGGGCCGGCGCGAGGTGATCATCGTCTCGGGCGTGCTGGTGGCCCCGCTCAGCCTGATCTTTCTGCTGGTCGAGCGGACCTGGCTGGTGGTCGTGGTCTACTTCCTGCTCTACCAGGCGACCAACGGGACCTGGTCGGGCGCAGGGTATGCTTACCAGGGTGAGAGCTTCCCCACCAGGCTGCGGGGCACAGCGGTGGGTTTCCTGAGCGCTATCCAAGTGATCGGCTTCGTTATTGGAAGCATTCTGTGGACTATTTTGGCCGGCTTCGGAAAGCCGGTGCTCACCTGGCTCATCATTGCTACCGGGGTATCGCTGGGGATGTGGACGACGCTGCTGCTGCGGAAGATTCCTCCCGGCCAGGAGCTCGAGGCGATTACGCAATAGCAATCCATTATCCGTTCAGAGGCTAAGCATGGAACTTACGATTGCCCAGCGGCGTGTCGGGACCGAAGAAAAATCACCGGAAAGCATCCCATTGAAGGCCGGCGCGCTGACAGCGGATTTGGTAGCGGGCGGCCTGCGGACTATCCGCTACCAAGGGCGCGAGGTGCTGCGCGCCATTGCTTATGTGGTGCGGGATAAGGATTGGGGAACCTTCCACCCCGCGATCAGCGATTTCACCTGCGATCAGGACGGCACTCAGTTCACGGTGACCTTCCGGGCGCGCTGCGTCAATCGAGAGCTCAGCCAGGAACTTGAGTATGAGACGCGGATTACCGGAAACGCGAAGGGTCTGATCACGTTCGACGTGACCGCCGAACCGCGGACTCCATTTCTTACCGCGCGCTGTGGCTTCGCTATTCTGCATCCGCTGGAAGGCATTGTCGGCCAACCGGCGGTCATCGAGCATGTCGACGGCTCGCGCGAGCACGCGGCGTTTCCGGATCTCATTGCGCCGATGCAACCGTTCAAGGAGATTCGGGCGATCGAGCATGAAGTAGCGCCTGGCGTTACCGCGCGTTGCCTCATGACCGGAGACGTTTTCGAAATGGAAGACCAGCGGAACTGGTCGGACGCCTCCTACAAGACTTATGTTCGGCCGCTCGCTCTTCCTTGGCCTTACGTGATGGAGAGCGGAGTGCGCAATCAGCAGTCCGTCGAGCTGCTGATCACCGACAGCAGCTCAGGCACACCAAAGACGCGTAATGAAGACGCCAAGCCAGATGCGCCGATTCAAGTGGAAATCGGCGAGCCGGACGGCACGTCTCCGCAGATCGGAGTCGCCATCTATCCCAGCCAAATCGCGACGGTGCTGGCGCATCCCGAAGTGCTTCCAACATTGCACCCGCAACTTCTACTGTTTCATTTTGACCCCACTGCCGGAGATGGACGCGAGCATCTGGCCGGCTTTCGAGAGATCGCGCACATTGCGGAGGTTTCGCAGTGCGCCCTCGAGCTTGTGCTCCCCGCGCAGCGCGACGTCAAAGATGAGCTGCGTGAAATAGCGGCGATGGTCTCCGAGGCCAACTGAAGTTGTCCGCGGTTCTGGTTTCCCCTGCCGTGGATAGACAATCCACTCTGCCGGGCAGCAAGTGGCCTGCGTGTCCGCCTCTGGCAGAAATCTATCAAGCCGCACGGGAAGCTTTTCCGGGCGTGGCCATCGGCGGTGGAATGCTGACTTACTTTACGGAGCTCAACCGCAAGCGTCCCCCGGTTGAGTTCCTCGACTTTGTCTCCCACTGCACCTGCCCCATCGTGCACGCTGCCGACGACTTGAGCGTGATGCAGAGTCTGGAAGCGATGCCGAGTATTACTCGCTCGGCCCGCGCCATCATGGGCAACGATAAACCGTACTGGATCGGCCCATCCACGATCGGCATGCGCCAGAACCCGTACGGCTCGCGAGTGATGGATAACCCGGAGAATCGCCGGATCACCATGACGGACCACGATCCGAGGCAGACGAGCCTTTTCGCGGCGGCCTGGATGATCGGCTACGCCGCGGCAACCGCTGAAGCGCATCTCGAGATGCTCACCGTGGGCTCGTTGACCGGACCTCTCGGACTAGTCTCCGCCAACGCCGCAGGAGAAATCACGTACTATCCCGCCTTCTACACGGCGCAAGGTCTTGCCGCCATCGGTGGGCGTCCGCGATATCGTTGCCGCTCGAGCCGGGCAGACACGATTGCCGCCGTAGCCGGCACGGATCGCGATGGGAACCGTCTGGCTTGGCTTGCCAATCTCACCGGCCTGAATCAGGCCGTGAGTCTTGCAGGCGATAAGACAGTCTCACAGACGCTTGTGCTTGACGAGGAGAGTTTTGCCCAGCCGCGTGTTGTCGCTGGGAGCACGGATGATCGAACTTCGGCCTTATGCCGTCGCCTGCCTGACGCTCGCCAAGTCGCGTGTGTCATAGACAAATCCAATCAGGCTGGACGTGGACAACGGGTGCCCCTCGCACCAGCGTACATGGGGCACCCGTCCGTCCGATTGGGTTCTATTCCGTGTATCGGAAAGTGACGATTGAAGAATTCTCCCTTCCCTTCTCCGTCGCGTGGCGATGGGGTTGACGGCCTGTCGATGTCTCCCGTCCAATGGCTGGGCATGAAGGAGTTTTTCGCAAAGATGGTTTTTCGGCCCACACGACGCAAGTTCCTTCAGGGTTCCGCGGCTGTTTTGAGCGGCAGCCTGATGGGTCATGCGGCCGACTTCGCCTCCACTCCGGCATCCGGCACGGGTGCATCTTCCCGCGAAACCCTGCGCGAGTATCCTTTGGGAGCGGTCACCCTCACCGGCGGTCCGCTCAAGCAGCAGTATGACCGCATCCATGCGAGTTATCTCGCGCTCGATAATGATCGCCTGCTCAAGGTTTACCGGCAACGCGCGGGACTTCCCGCTCCTGGACCCGACATGGGCGGCTGGTACGACACAGACGGCTTCGTTCCTGGACACTCGCTGGGACAATACATTTCCGGATTGGCGCGCTTCGCGGCCGCTACGGGGGATCCGGCTTGTGAGACGAAGGTGCGCGAGCTCGTCCGGGGGTTCGGGGTCACCCTGGGCGCGGAAAATCAATCCATCATTCGCCCGCAAACCAATCTATGGATCTGCTACACCCTCGATAAACATTTCGCCGGCCTGATCGACGCTTATACTTTGGCTCACGTCGAGGAGGCGCGCGATCTGCTGCCGCGCGTGCTCGATGGCTCACGATCGCTGATGCCGGAGCATGGTCACGATCGTATCGGGAAGAAGAATCCGCCTTATGATGAGACCTACGTCATGCCGGAGAACCTCTTCACTGCTTATCAGCTCACTGGCAGGCACGAATTCCAGGCGACCGCGCTGAATTACCTGCTCGACCGTGATTTTTTCGATCCGCTCGCGGGCCATGAAAACGTGCTGCCCGGCCGTCACGCATACTCGCATGCGATTGCGCTCTCATCGGCGGCTAAGGCCTACCTGCTCCTGGGCGATGAAAAATACCGTCGCGCGATGGCCTATGCGTGGACCTGCCTCACCACCCAACAACAGTTCGCCTCCGGCGGTTGGGGGCCAAACGAACAGTTCATAGAGCCCCATCAGGGCAAGCTCTATGAAAGCCTTAGCGGCACGGTTGACCATTTCGAAACTCCGTGTGGCGCTTACGCGGCCACCAAGCTGGACCGGTATCTGCTGCGCATGACCGGCGATCCGCAGTACGGCGATCACCTGGAGCGTGTTGTTTACAATACGCTGCTCGGCGTAAAGCAGCCCGATGCTGATGGGGATTATCCGTACTACTCCACCTATAGCCCCAGGGCGACCAAGGTCTGGTACCCGCACAAATGGCCGTGTTGCTCCGGAACACTGGTACAGGGTGTTTCCGACTACGTGCTCAATCTCTATTTACGAGCTGCTGACGGCGTTACGGTGAACATGTATGCGCCCAGCGAATTGCGGTTCGAGCAGAACGGCGCGAGCGTCAAACTGACGCTGGTCACGGACTATCCTGCGGGTGAGACGATCTCTATCCGCATCGACACCAGTACTCCGCAGGTCTGGACACTGCATCTGCGCATTCCCGCTTGGCTGGAAAGACCCGCACGCATCACGGTGAACGGCGCCGCTGCCGCGCCCGCGAAACCCGGCAGCTTCGCCGCGCTGCGCCGGCGCTGGAAGAGTGGAGACGTGGTCGAGTTGCGCCTCCCGCAGCAGTTCCGGGCTGAACCGATTGACGATCTACACCCCGGCGTAGTCGCTGTGATGCGCGGGCCAGTTATGCTGGTGGCCATCGATCCGCCGGATGGGCTGGAAAAGAGGCCTCTCCCGATAGAGGAGGGTTTTGCTGTTCCCGGGCAGCGCGCCGGCGCCTGGACGCGAAACCTCGATGGCCGGGAGATCGTTTTTGTTCCTTTCTATCAGGTACAAAACGAGCCATACACGACTTACTTTACGCGCGCCTGACGCACGGCCGCACCGATAGGAGTCCACGGCATGACGAGCAGCAACGGTACATCGGAAGAACAGCGCATCGAAGCGCGCTATTGGATCGAGACTGCTTTTCCACTGGAAGACGCTGCCGCCATCATGGCGGGCGAGCAATCCACTGGAACCTTCATCAAGGTGCCGGGTGAGACCGCCGCATTGCGGGAGCGCTTCGCCGCCCGGGTTGAGCAAATCACCGAGTTGGAAACAGCCGACCGGCCCTCCTTGCCCGGCTCGGGAATGCCTAAGAATTCCTTCAACGCAGTGCGCCGTACTGCCGAGGTCACGCTTTCCTGGCCGCTGCACAATCTTGGCCCTTCCCTACCCAACCTGGTGGCCACGGTTGCCGGCAATCTTTTCGAGCTGAAGCCATTCTCCGGCCTCAAGCTGCTTGACCTCACCCTGCCGCCCGCGTTTCTCGATCGCTACCAGGGACCGCAGTTTGGCGTCGCAGGCACTCGGCGGCTTACGGGTGTGGAGCATCGTCCCCTCATCGGCACCATCCTCAAACCAAGCGTGGGGATGAACCCTGAAGAAACCGCTGCCCAGGTTCATACGCTGGTCGAAGCCGGGATCGACTTCATCAAGGATGATGAGCTTCAATCGGACGGACCCCACTGCCCTGTCGAGCAGCGCGCTGAAGCCGTCTTGCGGGTGCTGCGGGATCACGCCGAGCGCACGGGCAAGCGAGCCATGTATGCGGTCAACATTACCGGGGATCTGGACCAGATGCTGTACCGCCACGATCATGTCGTGGCCCTCGGAGGCACATGCATGATGGCCAGCATGAATTCCATTGGCCTGCCGGCGATGAAAGCGTTGCGCGCTCACTCGCAACTCTGCATTCACGGTCATCGCAATGGTTGGGGGATCTATGGGCGGTCGCCCGCAATTGGCATGAGCTTTATCGCGTATCAGAAGTTCTGGCGGCTTGCCGGTATTGACCACACCCACGTCAACGGACTCAGCAACAAATTCTGCGAAGCGGATGATAGCGTGATTCGCTCGGCACGGGCCTGCCTTACGCCGATGTTCCCGCCGCCCTATGCCGGCTGCGAAATCATGCCCGTCTTTTCTTCCGGACAGACCGCGCGCCAGGCAGCAGATACGTATCGTGAGCTGGGATCCACCGACCTGATCTTCGCCGCGGGAGGCGGCATCCTGGGACATCCGCTGGGGCCTGCCGCCGGTGTGCGCAGCCTGCAGCAAGCGTGGGAGGCGGCAGTCGGAGGTATTCCGGTTGCGGAGTTCGCTGCCGATCATGCTGAACTTCGCGCGGCGCTGGAAAAATTCTCTTGAGAGCCGCGCACGTGCCACCGCTCTACTGCTACTACGGCGACGATTTTACGGGGTCCACGGATGTGCTGGAGCAGCTCGCCGTCAATGGTGTGTCCAGCGTGCTCTTCCTCGGTACGCCGACAGCCGCGCAGTTAGCGCGCTTCGCGCACTGCCAGGCGATTGGGTTCGCCGGCGATGCGCGATCGCGCACGCCGGAGTGGATGTCGGCCCATCTGCCTGCAATCTTCACCCACATGCGCGAGCTGGCGCCTGAGATCGTGCACTACAAGGTCTGCTCCACCTTCGACTCGGCGCCCCACCGCGGCAGCATCGGGCGCGCGCTGGAGATTGGACGGGCAGTCTTTGCCACCGAGACTGTGCCGATTGGCGTTGCCGCGCCCCACCTGGGTAGGTTTGTTGTCTTCGGCAATCTCTTCGCGGCAGCCGGTAGGGAGGTCTATCGCATCGACCGTCATCCGACGATGGCGCATCACCCTGCGACACCCATGCACGAGGCCGATCTCCGCCTGCACCTTTCGCAGCAGACGGATCTTCCCATCGGGCTGGTTGATCTCCGCGCATTTCAGGCCCACAAGGCCGCAGAAGAATTTCGCCGCCAGGCGGGTAGCGGTGCGGCTGCTGTTCTTCTCGACGGCATCGATGTTGCCATGCTTCAGCAGGCAGGCCGGCTTCTGTGGGATCTCAAAGAGAATGCGCAGCCCCTTTTCACCATTGGCAGTTCCGGACTCACCGCAAGTCTGGTCGCCCACTGGCGCAGCACCGGCATGATCGCGGCGGCGCATCCGCCCGTCGCCGCTGCTACCGATAGGCTCCTGGTCATCAGCGGAAGCTGCTCCGCGGTGACTGCTCAGCAGATCCAGTGGGCCAAGCGGCACGGGTACGCCTCGCTCGAGCTTGACGCAGCAGGGTTGGCCACGGGCGATGTTCGGGCTAGAGAGACTGCAGTGCGGATGGCTTTGGATTCTTTGCGATCAGGTTGCGACACGGTTCTCTACACGGCGCTGGGTACACCTTCAGGGGCGACGCTTGACCAGGAACTTGGCGCTGCCCTCGGCCGTCTTCTCCTGGAGCTTGTCCAAGAGGGCGGCGTTCGCCGCGTTGTTCTTTGCGGCGGCGACACGTCCTCCCATGCGGTGCAACAACTGAATCTCACGGCCATCACCTTCGCCGGCGCGCTCTCTCCCGGAGCACCTTTGTGCCGTGCGCATGCTGACGAAACCACGGGCCTTGACGGATTAGAGTTGGTGCTCAAAGGTGGACAGATTGGTCCCGAGGATTTCTTCGCTATTGCGCGTCGAGGGAGGGTCGAGTAGATCGGCTGCGAAGGTTGTTCCCGGAGGGATGCACCCTCCGATGTTTTTCGGGAGGGGACCGGCACGAACAAGTTGCAACTTCGCGCTCTCTTTGGTGCGGGCATGGTAGCCCACTCAAGCCAAAAAATGGCTTGACCCCGATTTCCTGCCACGCTGTGCTAGTGAGGTCGGCGTGTGCGCCTTTCATTAAGGAAAGGCGCATGGGGTGTATCAACGCCACAAGCCTCCGCAGGAAATCGGGGCAATGGGGCACCCTCGACCTTGGTTACCCGTGGAGGGCCCCACCTACAGCTGGCCTTGGTTACACGACTTTCAGCCGTCCCTTGAAGTTATTCGAATGCTTGTACGGCTCCCAGGCCTAGTAGTTGTTCGGCGCGCTCGATGAAGCCTCTATCCGCGGCGACAGACAGGCCCTCGGGCTCCAGCATCACGCAATATTCTCCGCGGCTTTCGAGGTTGATCATGAGCCTGCCTGGACCAGGAGCAGCCGTGATCATGGCGCGCAGCGAACCGAGCATGGCCTCGCTCGCGCTCTCCAACGGCACCCGAATACGGACGTTCTGCGGCAGCTTGATCTTGATGTCCTCCAACGGCTGCACACTGGAGACGGATAGCTTCGGCGCCGACTCGTCGTCATCCGCACGAAGCACCCCCTTGACCAGGACCGGCACTTCGATCTTGAGGCTCTCGCAAAGGCGCGCATAGTCCTTGGGGAAGCAAATAATATCAATCTTGCCGACTGTATCTTCGAGCGCGGCCTGCGCATACATCTCTCCGGAGCGTTTCGATTTTCCCACCTTAAGGCCGACAATCACGCCGGCGATCGCCAGCAGGCTCTCTGGTTCCCCGTCTCGACGGCGGCCAGCAGCCGGCGCGACCTTCATCTCCAGCGCTGTCGCCGTGTCGACCACGTTCAGGTTGCGCAGCTTCTCCGCATATTTATCCAGCGGGTGCCCAGAGACAAAGAACCCCAGCACTTCTTTTTCGGATTGGAGCCGCTGGTTCTCGTCCCAATCAGGAGTGTTGGGCAGATCGTCGACGCTTTTTGCGCCATTGCCGTTGCTTTCGAAGACGCTGGCCAGCCCGGCAAAGAGTCCATGCTGGCCGGCCACCAGATCGCGCTGAGCCTGCTGCGCCCGCTCCATCGCGCGGTCCGCGGCAGCCATGAGCTGGGACCGGCGGCCAAAGGAGTCAAGCGCTCCGCTCTTGATCAGCGATTCCACCACACGCTTGTTCATCAAGCGCAGATCCACCTTCTCGCAAAACTCCCAAAAGTTAGCAAAGGGCTCCTCGGTCAGTGCGGCGCGCGCGCTGAGGATCGAATCGATGGCGTTGCGGCCCACGTTCTTGATAGCGGTAAGCCCGAAGCGAATCCCGGTAAGGCTGGGCGTGAAATCGGCGCCCGAAATCTGCACATCGGGAGGCTCGACCGCGATGCCCATCTCGCGGCATTCCTTGATGTACTTGACCACGTTCTCCGGCTTGGAAATTTCCGAGCTCAGAAGCGCGGCCATGAACTCCACCGGGTAATGCGTTTTCAAATACGCAGTGTGGTAGGCCAGCAGAGCGTATGCCGCGGAGTGGGACTTGTTGAAGCCATAACCGGCAAACTGTTCCATCAGGTCAAAGATGCGGACGACCTTATCCTTTGGGTGTTTCCGCTTGATCGCTCCCTCGACAAAGCGGTTGCGCTGCTTGGCCATCTCCTCGGGATTTTTCTTACCCATGGCGCGGCGCAGCAGATCGGCTTCGCCCAGTGAGTAGCCGGCCAGCACGTTAGCGATCTGCATGACCTGCTCCTGGTAGACGATCACTCCCAGGGTCTCCTTGAGCAGCGCCTCCAGCTCGGGCAATTCGTAACTGACGACTCTGCGGCCCCACTTGCGCTCGATGAAGTCATCGATCATGCCGCCCTGGATCGGTCCCGGGCGGTAGAGCGCATTGAGAGCAGTCAAATCTTCCACAGAAACAGGCTTGTATCGGCGCAGCACATCGCGCATCCCGCCGGATTCAAACTGAAACACACCGGAAGTGAGCGCGCGGTGAAAGACCTTCTCATAGGTCTCCGTATCGTCCAGGGCAATCAGCGACATATCGAGCGCGCTGCCGCGCTTTTTCTCAATCAACTTGAGCGCATCGTCAATCACCGTGAGGGTCGTGAGCCCGAGAAAATCCATCTTCAGCAGGCCCAGCTTTTCCACCGCCTTCATGTCGTAGGCAGTGACGATTTCATCATTCTTGCTGCGACAGACCGGCACCAGCTCGGTGAGAGGCTGGGGCGCGATCACGACTCCGGCCGCATGCAAACCGGCGCCGCGCACCAGGCCTTCAAGCTTTCTCGCGGTGTCGACCAGCTCCTTTACCTGCGGCTCTTTGTCGTAGGCCTCCTGCATTTGCGGAGAATCCTGCAACGCCTTGGTGATGGTCACCCCGATCGTCGCCGGCACCATCTTGGCCACGCGATCCACTTCGCCGTAGGGCAGGTCGAGAGCGCGGCCAACATCCTTGATCGCAGCCCGGGCGGCCATAGTGTTGAAGGTAATGATCTGCGCGACCTGTTCCCTGCCGTACTTGCGGGTGACATAGTCGATCACTTCGCCCCGCCGGTTCATGCAGAAGTCAATGTCGATGTCGGGCATGGACACGCGCTCAGGATTCAGAAAGCGCTCAAAAAGAAGTTCGTTCTGCAGCGGGTCGATGTCGGTAATTTCCATCGCGTACGACACCAGCGATCCGGCAGCCGAGCCGCGGCCCGGTCCCACGGGGATATGGACCTCGCGGGCATACTTGATAAAGTCCCACACAATAAGGAAATAGCCGGCAAACTTCATCTGTTTGATGCAGTCGATCTCGCGCTCCAAGCGCTCCTCGTAGTCGGAGATGGGTCGCTTGCGCAATCCCCGGTCACCCAGGTGGCGAATGGTGGTGTCGAGGCGCTTGCGAAAACCAGCGCGGCAGACCTCGGCGAAATAGCTATCGATCGTGTGCCCGGCCGGAACGGCAAACTCGGGAAAGGGGTTGGTGACCTTGTTCAGCTTGAGCGAGCAGCGCTCAGCAAATTGCATGGTGCGGCTGACCACCTGCGGCGCATGGGAGAAGAGACGTTCCATCTCGGCCGCGCTCTTGACATAAAACTGGTCGCTATCGAACTTGAAGCGCTTGGGATTGTGGATGGAGTCCGCCGTCTGCACGCACAGCAGCACTTCATGAGCATGATGATCGTCTTCGCAGAGATAGTGACTGTCGTTGGTGGCGACCAGCGGAATGTCGAGTTCCTTTTCGAGCCGAAAGAGGTCGGCATGAATCTTCTTTTCCAGTTCGAGTCCCTGGTCCTGGATCTCCAGGAAGAAGTTGCCGCGGCCAAAAATGTCCTGGTATTGCGCGGCGGTGGCTTTGGCGTCCTCGTATTTCCCGGCCATGAGGTTCCCGCAGAGCTCACCAGCCAGGCAGCCGGAGAAGCCCACCAGCCCCTGGGCATGCTTGGCTAGAAAGTTCTTGCTAATGCGTGGCTTGCGATAAAAACCATAAAGGGATGCCTCAGAGGTAATGCGCACCAGGTTGCGGTACCCCTCTTCGTTCTCCGCCAACACTAACAGATGATGGTACTTATCTTTTTCGGGAGCGGCGCGATGGTCTTCCTGGGGACAGATGTACAGCTCGCACCCCAGGATCGGCTTCACGCCTTTGGCGGTCGCGGCATCAAAAAAATGGACCGCGCCGTAGATATTGCCATGGTCGGTAATGGCCACGGCCTTCTGTCCGATGCTGTCGACGTGCGCAACCAGTTTTTCTACATCGCAAGCGCCGTCAAGAAGCGAATAGTCGGTGTGCAGGTGAAGGTGGGTGAATTCTGACATGAGGATATGTTTAGTTTAGTCTGCTGCGCCGGGCTCACGGGGCCGGCTAGTGTGCAGAAAGAGTGCAGGTTGAGGAAAAGCGGGGATGAATTAAACTTCATTAACTCTAGACTTTGCGGGAGAACGAAATCGCGCGCCATAGAACAGCGCCCACCATATTCTGCTGCAAGGCCCAACCGCCGGCGCCCTCGAAGGCGAGTGAGAATCCTAAGAGACGAGCAATAAATCCAAGGCCGGTTTGGTGGTGGCCACAAAACTCGGCCTGCGCGCAAGCGAAACGCGACCGTCCTTGGCGAACAGAAAGTCGAAATCTAAATGGCACTCACCACAGAGCCAGAAATGTTCTACCTGAACCTCGGCCCCGTGCCGATGCGTTGTGCGGATGACCCTACCACTGCGAAGATAATGAAGCTCTTTGCGGCACGCCGGATTCATACATTGGGAAATCATGTAAGACCTCTCGGGTTACTCCGGTAAGTGTACTCTCGTCAGATTACTTCGGAGGTGTCGGTTTGCCCCAAAAGTTGTATGCAGGTAACCAGATTTTTCCACAGAGGAACCGAGATAGATAAGCCTCTCTCGGGCCTTCTCTGTGCATGGCTGTGCTGCAACCACAATTCATTGGATGCTGGGAACGCGGACTTGGTTTGAAAAAAGGAAAATCCGAATTGCGGCGATCGAAGATCAGGAGATGCGGGTTGCGCCAGCAGAGGCTCTGCAGAGATAAATGTCAGCATCGATCCCAGTGGATACGCGGTACTGGGCGTGAATCTCTTCGCGAAATTGTTGCGCCTTGCTGTCCTCGACGAGGTTGACGGTACAGCCTCCGAAACCGCCGCCCGTCATGCGGGCTCCGTAACAACCGGAAATGTTGGACGCGAGCTCAACCAGTGTATCCAGCTCACTGCAGCTGGCCTCGAAATCATCACGGATGCTGCGATGAGCCTCGGCCATGAGGACACCGAAGGCTGACAGATCGCTGCGCTCGAGCGCCGACGCGGCAAGTTGCACACGCTGATTCTCAGTGATGATGTGGCGGCAGCGGCGAAATACGTTTTCCGGCATTTGCTGCCTGCACTCGACCAACTGCTCCTCCGTAGCATCGCGCAAGGCTGCGATGGAAGGCCATCGGCGATGCAGAATGCGCGTGCCCTCCTCTACCTCTGCCCGGCGAGCGTTATACTCGCCACCCGCGTGCTCATGCTTGACCATGGAATTGCAGATGATGAGCCGCACGTGTGAGGGGATGGGCAGCAGGCGATACTCAAGCGATCTGCAATCCAGCAATAAGGCATGGTCCTGTTGTCCGGCACAGGCAATGAACTGGTCCATGATGCCGCTGCGCGCGCCCACGAAGGCATTCTCCGCACGCTGGCAAGCCAGGGCGATGGTGGACAGCGGCAATGCAGTCCCGGCCAGCGACAACAAGGCCAGCGCCGTGGCCACTTCGATCGACGCCGAAGAACTGAGTCCAGCCCCCAACGGAACGTTGCCCGCGAGCGAGAGATCAAATCCGCCCACGCGCACACCTTCCTGCGCCAAACTCCAAGCGACCCCCATAGGGTAGTCGCTCCAGTGTTTGCGGGCGCCGGCGGGCAGTGGGTCCGCCGGATAGGAAACTTGTTCGCCCATGTTTTCCGAGGAGAGAACGATGCGCGCATCGTTGCGGGGGCGAATGGTTGCGACGGTGCGGAAGTCGATCGCCACCGGCATGACAAAGCCGCCGCTGTAGTCCGTGTGCTCCCCAATCAAGTTCACGCGGCCCGGCGCGGCGCAGCGCACGGCCGGTTCCACTGCGGCGGAGAATGGTGCTGCTAAATCGTCGGTAGAGCCCATGGTCAATTTCTGTGCTCGCTTGCGCGTTGCCCCTCTATTAATAACAGGCTCTAGGTCTTGGCGGAGGCAGCCGCTGCCGTCTTGAGGATTTGATCGAGGAGTACGGTGGCAAAGGGATCTTGACCGTAGCCCTGAAAACGAAACGTCGTCAAGAGCATACGGCCTGGCCCCTGCGTTAGTTCCACAAGATAAGCGCGATTGGAGTTGAGCCAGCCGTAAAAGACGCCGGCCAGCACGTTTTGGGAATCCTCTTCGCGCAATCCGCCGATCACGAACTCCGGGGTGATGGAAGCAGCCTCCCAACCCAGAATCGAACCGTCGATCACCGGGGAAAGGGGCTTCCAGAGCGGGCTGGACGATTGAACCCAATTGAAGTTACTGACCCAGTCGCCGGTCAAGTCAGAGCCTGCGCGGGGCAGAATCGTTAATGTGCCTCCTACGGGGAGGGCGCCCCGGCTCCCGGCCAGCAACACTACGGCGCCGCCCTGGCTGAGTCTGGCTTTGGTCATATCATCCAGTACGGAAGACAGCCAAACCTCGTTCCCGGCACTCGCGCCAGCGCTCTCGTCGATTACGGCAATGCCACGAGCGGTGAGCGCGGAGCGCAAATTTTGCAGCTGGCTGAGCGGATCGTGGATGGCTACCGTAACCCCAGGCGCAGAGGCCGGTTGCGGATACACGGCGTAACAGTAACGATTCTGCGCCAGCGTCATTCCGGTAGCGTTCACCAGCTGCAGGCGGAGAAACTCCGGCGTGGCTGCGCCTGCCTGCGCCGCTTTAAACTGCAGAGTACCTGCTGCAGCCACCCCACCCTGCCCGGGAGGCTTGCTTAACGGCAACGATCCGGATTGTCCATCAGAGGTCTGCCACACGATCGTCGCGCCCTCGAGAACGGCAGTGGAATAATGCGACACAATGAGAGGAAGTTCCACCGTTGCTCCGGCAGTGAAGTTGTGGACAGCAAAGTTGGCCATCACCAGGTCGTCCTGCTGTAGCTCACCCAGTTCCTCGGCAAAGGTCTTGGGCTGCCGCCACATGGTCATCAGGCCGTTTGCTTCCCAGTTGGCATCAGTGAGTTCAGTGACGACATAACCCTGGATAGAGTTTCGCTGGCGCATCTGCTCAATTTCATATTTGAGCGCCAGGTACTCGTGCCTCTCTGTAGCCAGTGCGAGAGCGTCGTATCCGGGATACATACGGTCCAGGCCATAGGCGTGCAGACGATCGAAGACGCCTGCCGCGCGGGTGAGTTCGCGACCTCCAAAGTCGCGCGGGAACCACCAGGGCAACTGATCGCGCGGGGGCAGCTGGGGAAGACCCCAGTTGCCGAATTCCGAAACCAGGAGCGGCTCCTGGCCGGTGGTGGTTGCATCGCCATACGGGCTATAGAGCCATTGGGGACGGCCGGAATACTCGCGCACCCACGCTGCCCAGGTTTCCGCGTGGTCAGGAATGGAGTAGTACATATGGAAGTCGGAGAAATCCGATTGCAGATGGAAGCCCTTGCAGCAGGGACTGTTGTCAGTGATCAGCCGTCCCAGCGGCGCCGTCAGCTGCTTGAAATCACGGAAGGTGTTGAGCAGCCAGGCGCGCTGCTCTGCCTGGGCGGGGTCCATCCCCCACTGCTCATTCATGATGCTCTGAATCACGATGGAGGGATGGTTCCAATCCCGTTCTACTTCCGCCCGAAAAGTATCCACACCACGCTGCGCCGCTTGAGCGGTCCAGTGATGGGCATCATTCCACACCGGGATCTCGTACCACACCAGCATGCCGGTTTCATCAGCGGCGTCCAAATAACGCGGATCCGGCACCTTGATATGACAGCGCAGCAGGTTCAGTCCCATGGCCTTCGATGTGAGCATCTCCTGGCGCATGAAATCCGCGGAAGGCGGCGTGTAAATGCCCTGGGGATAGAAATCCTGGTCGAGAGCCGCGCGCATATAGAAGGGCTTGCCGTTCAGGAAGAGCCGTCCATCGGCGGTTGTGAGCTCACGAAATCCAAAGCGCGCGTGCACCAGTTGGCGTGGCCCGGTCTTCGCCTGGTTATTCAGCTCCAGAGAGTACAGGTTGGGGTGGTCGCCGTCCCACAGCATGGGATTGGCCACATGCGTTTTGCCCTGCGCGGTCATACCATCCACGGCAAGCTCGAGCTGGACAACCGTCGCGCCGTAGGGATCGAAGAGCGTGGCCTGAAGCGGACTGCCGCCGGAGCCGCCCGCCAGCCTGGCTTCGACCGTTAGATCGCCGCTGTTGTGGGGAGTAACGTGCACCCACTCCACGTAGCGACCCGGCACGGTCTCCAGGGTCACCGGTTGCCAAAGTCCACTGGTCTGCACATACCAGTTCTGTTTTCCGTGGGGAATTTCGTTGTAATCGAATCGCCTTTCGAGAAGGGGCTCCGCCTTATCTTTTGCCGCAGGGGGTCTTAGAACCTCTTTGGGCGCAGAGTTTGGCGGCATCTGCACCGCGAGTGGAGGCGGCATGGGAGGGTCAAAGACCTTGACCAGAATTTCGTTGCTGCCGGCGCGGACTTTGCCCGTCAGGTCGAAGGTGAACGGCGTGTACCCGCCCTCATGCTCGCCCAAGTGTCTGCCGTTGATCCACACTTCGGTGAAGTAGTCCGCGGCGCCGAAATGAATCAGTTCCCGGGAGGACGGCAGCGGCGGCGACAAAGTGATCGTGACTCGATACCAGCCCACCCCCGCATAGTCGCGAAGGTCGTCAAATTGAGCGTTCCAGGAGAGGCCGGCCCTGGCGGGACGCCACTTCGCCTGGCGATCCACAGTGGTGGCCGTGAATTGCGCCTTGGGGTCGGGGCTGAACTGCCATTGCTGATCGATTACCCGGCTCTGCGCGTGGACTCCGGCCGCCGCCATAAAGAGAGCAAAACAGCCAATTGCCTTGATCGCCGGGGCCCCGGTCGATGCGATCTTCCTGCGCATGAACGATGAAAGCCCGCTGGGCGAGCGGGGTAATGTACTATTCGACGTTGAGACAGCAAACTGCAATGGAGCGGTGTTGCGGTTACTATGTCCCATTCGACCTCGGTAAAGTGGGCTTTTCGTAGGGGAGGGGCCCGCGCGGAGCATCTTGACCGGACACACCCGGCGTGAAATCCGCTCCGCCCTCGAAAGCATATAGCAACGGGAGAAAAGCTTCCGCCATGCCTGAAACGCCGTCCCAAACCAAGCCCCGTCCCTTTGTTGCGCGTGTGTTGACCGAGCACAAATTCCTGCTGCTGTTTTTATTCTTGCTGGCGACCCTCATTGCCTATCCCTATGCGGAAAACAGGGGCTTTGGTTTTTACGCCTTCCGTGTCCTTACGGGTGCCATCATTGCCCTCAGCGTCTTCGCGGTCAGTTTTCGCCGCGGCCTGTTAGCCATAGCTGTTCTGCTGGCCATCCCTTCCGCCGTAGAGCACTTGCTGCACCCAAACCTCGCCGCCGGCTTTCTCCCGCTGCTCAACCTGACTCTGAGCTTTGGCTTTGATCTTTGGATCGTGGTAGCGATTTTCCGCCGGGTCTTTACCAACGTCCGCATCACTTCGGAAACCATCTTCGGAGCGCTTTGTGTCTACCTTCTGAATGGAATCAGCTTTGCCAGCATCTACGGCCTCCTGGCCACACTACAACCCAGTGCTTTCGTGATGCCTCCCGGGATGAACACCCATACCGTTCCTGACCGCTTTGACTTTATCTACTACAGCTTCGGCATGATGACGCAGTTGGGTGCGGCGGGCATCGCCGCCGTCACCGACCAGGCTCGCTCCATTTCTGTGCTGGAAGCCATTCTGGGTCAACTTTATCTGGCCGTCCTGATATCACGGCTGGTGGGCGCCTATCGTTTGCAGGCCCCGGCGACCAATTCCTGAGACAGCTACCTGGCAGCGAAATCGACAACGATCTCGGTGTGCCGGTATTGTCCGGCGGGACGGGATTGCTTACCGGGTCAACGAGCAGGTCGTACACGCCATCGGAAACCAGCTTGAGCTTTGCTCCGCGCGCCTTCAGCACTTTTTCGTCCGTCCGTAGCTCGATGGTCGAGTGGGGCGCATCGGGCGAGACGTCTGCGTCGATCACCAGGCTTGCTGGCTTATAGGCGACAGAGGTTATCTTGATTTGTTTGCTCGGTTCACCCAACAGTGGAGCAGCATCGCTCACGCTGAGCAAAACGCCACCTTCATACCGGATCAGGCAATGGCTCTTCCCATGAGGAACGGTAAAGGTCAGTGCTGCGTGGGTGTCTTGCGCATGTTCTTCGCTGCGCGCGTCCACAGGTTTGCCATCGAGCTCTGCGCCGCTGAGATGAGCACCGAGCGGAATCTCCGGAGCCCAGAGTAGCTCGACCGGGGCGCCGGAATTTTCCGTCTGCAGCTCCAGCCCTTTCGGCACCCGGGCAAGTGTCATGGCCACATTGCCACCGGACACCTTGACGTTGGCGACGGAGATGGTGTCCCAGTTGGCCGGCAGATGCGGTGAGAATTTGAGGCGATTCGTCCGGCTTCCCTTTCCAGGCCTAGCAGACCCTGCACGGCAGACGAGAGCAAGCCGGCCGAAGACCAGGTCTGCTCGGGAACCGACTCCACTTGTTGATGGTAGAAATCGCCGGCGAGCAGCTCGTGCATATGCCCCATGGAGTCGAGAGTGCCCCAGGGCAGAAGCCCACTCCAGATGGGGAAGGCAGTGAAGGGCCGATGGTTTGACCAGAACGCAGATGCCACCCCCGCTGTGCCGGCCGCCGAAACACTCCCTTTAGAGTACGACGCCGGGTCGAACTGGCTGGAGTTCGCGGCTACCCCTCTGGTGCCCCAATCAATCTGGAAATCAGAAGAAGCGAGCTGGTCGAGCACAGCGTCGCCACGGCGCTGATCAAGTATGTGGTTTGCAACCAGACTGACTCCGTCATCCCCGTGGCGGAAGATCGCCTGGCCTGATTCGTTGTAACCATCGATCCATGAATTCCGCCGCGTCGTCCCAATAGCGCCGGGCAGCAGAGTTTAGTGCCTTTTCGCTCAAGCGGGTAGCTTCTTCCGCTTCCGGGGCGTGCCCGTTTAATCGGGCCAGGCGGGCAAACGCCCCCGATGCCGCGACCCAGCTTGCAGAGAGGCCCGGGTCATCGGTCATCCTATCCTGTTCGTCGCCTCCTTCTTTGTTCGAGGGGATGCGGGGCAGCCCATCCGTTGCATTGAGCAGCGACCGGCAATACCGATAGGCCGCTTCAATCCCTTGCCAATGCTGTTGCAGGAACTGGGTATCTCCGCTTGCCGCGACATAGCGCTCGATTGCGATCAGATATTGAAAGCTGATGTCGACGTGGACAAACATGTAGGGATACTTGCTGGCCCAGTCGGCGGGATCGGCACTCTGCGCGAGCTCATGCCATATCATCCCGGTGCCAGCATCCTGATACTTGGCGATGAAGGTGAGGGCTTCCCGCGCCCGGTCGTAATCACCCGTATGAACAAGCGCGTCGATAGCAATCAGGCCATCTCCGGCAAAGAACCATGCGTATTGCGGCCTGCGCGCATCCCGCGACGGACCATAGCCGGCAACCAACCCGCAGCCTAATGCGGGATTGCACACCCATGCCTGATCGAGCGCGATCTGAGCCCAGACGAGCTGCTGATTGACCTGCTCGTCGGGAGTTTCGATGCGCAGGTTGCTTGCGAGCAGATCGGCATAATGAGCGCGCGCCTCTGTTTCGAACTTCTCCGCCGAACCGAGCAGGTTCTTCATGCGGGCTGCCGGGCTTGATGCATCGTCAAGAGAAACAACCACGGTGGCTGAACGATTGCTGTCGCCTCCAGCGCGCACAGCAAAGGCCAGCCGTTTCCCTGGCGTTCCTGGCTGGGCGCTGTTCAGGACCTCGTCGTGTGAGATCACATCCGGAGAACCAATCCATGCAGAGTATCGGTGCGTTGCTTCCGAGAGAATGTAAGCGGAGGCCGCCTGGTTCCACTGCGTACTCTGACCGCCGAGAGAAGCGGGCCACATGAGATCCAGGACCGGGGTGAAGTGGACAACGACGTCAACGCTATGACGAGATTCCACGGTGTAGGTGAGTAAGATGGCCGGCTCGTTGATCGGGACAAACAACTTCTCCCGAACCATGAAGTCGGGGCCCACGTAGGTGCGGGTAATCGCTTCGGGCTCGTAGGTGATTCGACGAAGCAAGGTGGACGCGCTGATTTCGGTCGTATCTCCCGCGGAACGAAACCCCAGCTCGTACCCGCTGATCATTTGTAACGGGTATGCCCATAGTTCCAGGCCACCGGATGCATAACCCATTACGACGGCCTTGCGACCATGAACCGCAACAAATCGTTGCGGAGCAACAGCAGTGGTTTGAAAGGCCAGCTGCGCTGCCGCAACAGGGGCGCAGAAAAGGGCGATCAACCAAACCAGTAGCGCTCCGGCGTTTGCATTGGTTGTTGCCAAACTAAACTCTCCGCTGATCGTAGGTCAGATGGCTTACCAAGTGACCTTCAGCGTCTTCTCAACGTAGCCTTCGCCCGCGCCGAAATCAACCTGTACCGGGAGCAAGGACGAGCCGCTCTCCTGGGCCATGCGCGCACCGTCGACAAGAGGTCTGGCCCGAGCGTCGTTGATGCGGAGCATGATGGCCTGATGACTGTTGGCCAGGGCCGCTAACGTCAAGGTCAAAGAGTTAGCGGTGGACTGCTGGTCAATCACTTTCATCTGTTGCGTGGTCGCTCCAGCTTGGGGGGGAGCGTAGGCAAGACCTGCTTCTACCGCGGGCAGTGGAATGCGCAGCACGTTGCCAGCCCACTTGGCCCCAGGAGTGTGCGACGCGAGAACCACCTGCTGGGCAGAAGATCCGTTTGCCTGCACCACGAGCATGCTTCCGTCGCGCGTCATTTGAAGATCAAAATCGCCCTTGGCTAAAGGAACGTGATGCAGACTTGCCTTGTCCCAGTCAGCCGGCAGACTTGGTGTGACCGTAAGCTTGTTCGCCACAGCATCCCACTCCAGGCCAAAAAGTCCGCGCAGGACGGGCGAGATAACCATGGCGGAAGACCATAACTGATGCGAGGTGCTACGCCCCAGCGGGGCGAAGAACTGGCCGGAAAGTAGTTCCGTGACGGCGCCAGGATCCTGTACCCAGGTCAGGCCGGCGTTCTGCATCAGATGTGCATAGGCCGAAAGACTGCGGCCGTGACGATATTCAGAAACGGAAACCCACCCCGTGAAGAGCGGCCAGACTGTTCCCTGGTGATAGCTGATGGGGTCGTAGAACGAGACCGTTGGACTCAGGTCGCGGGTGCCCCAATCGGTCGAAAACTCCGCGGCGGCCCAACGGTCGAGCATCGGCCCAGCGTGCTGCAGATGGTAACTGCCATCCCACGCAGCGACTGCGGGGTAAATGGTCGGACTGTTGTCTGTGGTCCCATCGGCGTTCCTGCTGAAGGCATAGAATCCTCCGCCCGGCAGCAGGTACTCCTTTTCAATCGCGGCCCCGATTTTGCCGGCCCTTCGCTCTGCCTGTCGCGCTATGTCATCATGCCCGGTGCTGCGCGCTAAATCGCTCATCGCGGTGCTTGCCTGCTGGTCGAGCGCGGCCAAATAGATTTCCTGGTGTGGCATGCCGGGCGGCCATGATTCCACCCAGCCCGTACCCTCGGTATTCTCGTAGATTCCATCCCCGTCCGAATCGTGAGAACACTCAAACTTCCAGGTGAGCGCAAGGGCCTTCCAGTGCGCCTGGACAAACTGGGCATCCCCGCTGACGTTTAAGTAGTCCTCGGTGGCCATCAGGAGGAGCGGATTGGCGTCGGCGGATGCGTAGGCATAGGGCAGACTGCGCCAATCGAGCAGATCGGCGGTCTGGGACCATTCATGAAGAATTTTGCCTTCCGGACTTTGCCTGGCCAGCAAAAAATCCAGCTCATCGCGCGTGAGTGGGTAGTCGCCATAGCTGTTCACGGCGTAGAGAGTCCACAGAGCATCGCGGCCAAAATACCAACCAAAGCCGGGTCTGGCCGAATCCCCTGATGTGTAAAAGCCGGCAACCAGGGCCGTTTCGGCATGCGAAGGCGTGGTCTGAACGCGGAGCTGGTCGATGGCCACTTCAGCCCACGAGAAGGCCTCATTCAGCCGTTTATCCGGAGTATCGATGCTGAGGTGATCGGCGGAGAATTTTGCATAGTAGCTCTGCGTGCCACGGTAAAGTTTCTGGAATTGATCGTTTAGTCCTTGCAGCCGGGTTCCCAGAGCGGCACTCTTCGAGTCAGCGACGGTATCCGCCGTCGCCATCAGCAGAGGGAAAAGCTTGCCTTTGTCCGTTGCAGGATCGAAGTGCAGCACGAATTGCACTGGATAGTTCTTTGGGCGCTCCTGGTAAGGCTCCAAAATTCCAGGGCGCGCCTCTGGCATCGCCACCGCAGCGGCGTGCTCGGGTGTATCCAAGTGCAGCACGTAAAAGCCCGAATCTCCAGTTGTCACCCATTCGGGCGAGGGACGATCGTCGGAGAGTGCGGGCCACATGCGCTTCATCTCCGGCGTGAAGCTGAAGGTCAGCGTCATCGGGCGCACTGCCTCAATCTGGTAGAAGGCTAATGCGCCAACGCCATCGGGCGCCTCTTGCGGAGTGAAGAGAATCTCGCGCACGGTAAAGTTGGCGTGAGAAAAAGTAATGGTGGTATTGCCCGGCCGAACGTCGATGGTTGCCGCCTGCTGGTTAACATCCAGCGGTACGGGATAGTCTTTCATCTCCGCGGTGATGCGCAGATTACTCAGGATCTTCCAGGGAAAGATCCAGGCTTCAAAGGCTCCATCCTGTTGGCCGAGCAGGGCTCCGCGCGGGCCGGTCACGGTAAAGGGCTTTTCCGCCATGATGTCGCTGCGGATGGCAAGTTGACCTGGTTCATCCGTCACCAGGCCCGAAAGCGCGTGGAGCCTGATCGGCGTGTGGACGCCGGGTGTCTGCGCAGCCAGAAATGCTGCAGAGTTGAGGAGAACCAACAAGGCCCACCACTTCATCGTTCCACCACCATCGAGGGCAACTCTACTTCTTTCCTGTGGTGCCAGTTGGCGGAACTGGAAGGCGGCCTGCCAAAGCCACCTTCCATGAACTTAGAAAGAGAAACGCCCTGAAAACTGCAGACGGCGCAGCGAGGTTCCATGCCGGGTTGTCACGCAGAACCTGCAACCCGGCTAAAAGCTGAACCGGCCGGCAAATTGCAAGTTACGCATCGAGGTCCCCTCCTGGTTGGAAGCAGTGCTCGAGATTTGGCCGGCACCCGAGTTCTGGCAATCGAAGCACGAATTCACACCGCCAAGATTTACGTGGTTGAAGACGTTGAAAGCCTGAGCCATCAACTGAAAGTGCACGCCTTCCCACAAAGTAAAGCTCTTCGATAGAGAGGCGTCCACGTTGCTGAAGTTGGGTCCCCAAAGCGCATCGCGGCCAACATTGCCCCAGGTCGCCACTGCCGGGCGAGCGAACGCGCCGTACGAATTGGGGGTGGTTGGGGCGGGATCATTTGGAGAAGACAGCACATAGGGTGAAGGAGTGAAGTACTGCACGTAGTTGCCGGCTACGTTGTAGGAGCCCTGGTTAGGACCAAACTTGGCTACCTTGTTGAGGAAGCCCGTGCACTGGTCGTTGTCGTTGCTGCAATTGAAATAGTTTGTGGTAAAGGGCAGCCCGCTCTGCAGCCTCCACGACGCGTTCAGTTGAAATCCACCGATGATCTGGTTTGCCCAACCGGGGACGTTGGAAGCGAACATCTGGTCCCGGCCGAATGGGAGGTTGTAGTTTCCGGCGAATATGAACGAATTGCGGCGGTTATAGTAACTGTTGCCCTTGCCTATTGCCGGAGAGATCAGGAATTCATAGGACTCGTGTGAGAGCGCATGGGACCACACGTAGTTGGACATGAATTGCAGGCCATGGCTGAAGCGCTTATTCATGACCACCTGCAACGAATGGTAGCTGCCAGTCGCCTGGGCCGGATAGTAGTCAATTCTTTGTTCCCATCCATAAGGCGCCCCATATTTGACGTTGAGCTGATTCTGCGCCGTGCCGTCGAACCAGGGGCTTCGTTCCGATTGTGTGTATAGGCATTCTGACGGAACGCCGGGCTGACCCACTGGTAGAACCCCCTGCGGATAGGTGGAACAACTTGCTCCACCGGCGGTGAGATGGTTGGGGTTGACCTGGCTGAAACCAGTCAGGGTCGGCTGATTGGTGTTATAGCTCGGTGAAGAGTCGAACATGTTGTGATAGGCCTGGTTGCCCACATAGGCCACCTGCAGGGACATGGAAGAATTGAGTTCCTGCTGGACGGTCAGGTTCCAACCCATCACGGTCGGAAGGATGACACTTCTGGGGCGCGCAGATTGACTAATCCCATCTGGGAGTGGATAGAGGCCGTTGGCTGGGATCGCGGGGAAGGTATAGCCGGGAGGTCCCTGGGAGAGATTAAACGTGTACCCAATATTGTTGGCGTTGCCGAGCGTCTGCTGGATCTGGGTTGGAAAGGAACCGGTGAGTATCTCGCCGAAGGTGTTGCCCGCCCAGCCTTGGCCGTAGACAGTGCCAAAGCCGGCGCGGACGACGGTGTTGGGGTGCACTTGATAGGCCACGCCCAAGCGAGGTGCAAAATTCTTGTAGTTTTGGGCCACATTCATGGCCTTGTTGATACCCCCGATGCCGCCAATGAGGATGTCGCCATTATTCAGGTCAAGCAGTCCGCCGGAGCCCGCCGCGGTCACAGACTCGGGGGTGTAAAACTCCCAGCGGAGACCATAGTTGAAGGTGAGTTTCGGGGTCACGCGCCATTGGTCCTGAGCATAAAGAAAGAAGCGCGTCTGCCGGGTCTGCGCGTTCACGTCTGCCGTCTGGGTGCGCCAGAAGAGAGAGGTGTCGCCCAGCAGGAAGGTGGCCCAACCCAGGCCTGGAGAGGAGGAGGTTCCGCTGCCCGCGGCTACCGTGCCTGAGGTGGTGGAGTTAAAGAACTGAAAAGTGCCTGAGCGGAGAGCATTACTGGCAACCGTAAGCGAATGGTCCTTAGCGTAACGAAAATCTCCGCCGAACTTAATGTTGTGATTGCCCAGAGAGTGCGACCAGTTGTTCACGAACTGATACTGGCTTTCCTGCAGGAGATTTGGGTTTGCGGTGGTTCCCAGGAACTCCGCGTTGCCCTCGTTTTGTCCGTTGGCTGGAACAGCAATTTCAAACTGGGGCATACCGCCATAGAGCGAGAGCGGGGTGCCGTTGGCGTTGGGGATGCCCAGGGTATTACCCAGTGGCTGGTCGGCATCCGGGCCGAGGACGGTGTTGTAGATGCGGTAGTAGCCAAAGCGAAAGTCGGTCAGCCAGCTGGCCGAAACTATATAGTCTCCGCCCGCCGCGACGCTCTGGTTGAGTCCCGAAGACGTACCGGCGAAACCTCCTGAGCCGTAACCACCTCCACCTGCGGTGCCGAAGTAAGGAGCGCCCGACAGGTTCGACCCAAAATAGGTATAGCGGCCCAGGATGTGCAGCTTTTCTCCCAGCTTGGTATCTCCGCGAACATCGAACTGGTTGGTATCGAAGATTCCGGAACCTGAAGTAGCGTAGTTATTAAAGGTTTGGCCGGGCGCACCCGCGTTGGGGGCGGGCAGCAATTTGAAAAAATTGACCGCGGGCGCGGAAAGGTCCGCCGCGGGAATGATGTTGCCGGGAAACGGAGTGCGGCCACTATTGGTGGTGTCGTTCGGGCTGTTGGGGTTAAAAGCCTGCCCTCCAATCGCCAGGTAGTCGCTCAGATCGCAGTCCCCCCCGGAGGTGCACGACGTCCTCGCCAGGGCGGTAGGCACGGTGGTCAACACCGAGCTCCCCGATTTTTCCCGCAGTCCCTGGTAGTCGCCGAAGAAGAAGACTCTGTTCTTCAACACCGGCCCCCCCACCGAACCGCCGAATTGATTGTGCAGTGTGGGGCTTAGGTACTTGCCGGTTAGCGAGTTAACCGCATTGTTGGCAAACGGATCCCGCGCCTGCTGGGCATCGGAGCGGCGATATTCGAAGGCCGTCCCATGAAAGTTGTTGCTTCCGGATTTGGTTTGAGCGGTGACCAGGCCGGCGACTGCCTTGCCGAACTCCGCGTCGTAGTTTTGCGCGGTCACCTTCATCTCCGATACCGCGTCAATGTTCGGGTTGATCACGGCGACGCCGTTGATCGGATCCTGGTTGTCGGTGCCGTCGAGCTCATAACCGGTGGCAAACGGCAGCTGGCCCTGCACTTCGATGGATTCGCTGCGCTGCGGATTACCACTTCCCTCCGACGGCCCCCACCCGATGTACGAGGTGCCAGGCGTCAGCAATTCAAAGGAGGTGAAGTTGCGATTTAGATTAGGCAAGTCCTGGAGCGCGCGGTCGTTGAAAATGGTGCTCACATCGGCGCGGGCTGTCTCCAGCAGAGGAGCTCCGCCGGTCACCGTAACTGTATTCGTCACCTCGCCCACGGTGAGCTTGATGTCGACCTTGGGCTGGGTGTCGACGTAGACCACGACGTTGTCGACGGAAGTCTTGCTGAACCCCTTGGCTTCCGCTTGCACCTGATAGGTGTCTGCGATCAGATGTTGGACGAGGTATCCACCACTGGCGTCGCTTTGAACAGTGACCGATGTGCCTTTGGAAACGTCGGTGACGGTAATCGTAGCGCCAGGCACCACGGCCCCGGTATTATCGGTGATGGTTCCGAAGATCGATCCATACACTGCCTGCGCCAGCGCGGCCGGGGCCAATGAGGAGAGCCAGAAAACAAGCAGTAAGTAGATGGTTTTGCTAGCTTTACGGTACGCTTTGCTGTGCATAATTCTGCCTCTCCAAAGGGTTGACCAACATCATGGGGTGCCTGCTCTGCTCGTCGGCAGGCTGTGACGAAACGGATATTCGCTCGTCGATACGATCGACCGATCCCGTTTTCGCATCAGAGTAATAAAGTTGTGTCTGGGCGGCGGGATTGCTGTGCCTCCCCTGGAACAACCTGCGACGCCTGGATGCCTGCTTTCCAGCGCCCGACAAGACTCTTCTTGGAACTACAATGCTGCCAACGTTGTTTACGGTGAATTCACAGTGAAAAGTAGCCCAGCAAGCTCTGCTTTGCAGCAAACCAGTGAATTGACGGATTCGTTTCACACGTCAAACGACCCTCGGTCCCGCCTGATTGAACGAGTGGTTGCCAGCAGTCACTTTCGCGGCTCGTTACGGCTTCGTGAATTTCTGGTTTACATCGCGGAATGCGCGCTCAAGGAGACTCCTGAAGCCGCCACGGAACAACAAATCGGCGTGCACGTCTTTCATCGTCCGCCTGGATACAACAGCAGCGAAGACAGCATTGTGCGAACGCACGCCCGCCTGCTTCGGCAAAAGCTGGCAGAGTTTTTCGCCACGGAAGGCGCGGCCGAGCCAACGATTATCGAGGTCCCCAAGGGCCACTACCTTCCTACCTTCCGGCTTCGCCAATCCGAACCACCACCGGCTCCGTTCCCTTTGCCTTCGGAGACGCCATCGCTCCCCACCAGCGAGGCGGCTTCCGCGCAGCGTGCGAGCTCGTGGAGTTACTGGAAGTCCACGCCACTGCGGATCACTTTAGGGGTGCTCCTGGTACTGATCCTGGCTGGCTGCTCACTTGCTGATTGCTCGCGCACGGTCTAAAACGGCTGCGGAAAAATCAGCGATCGAAGTCTTTTGGGCGCCGTTTCTGGCTGGGGATCCGCCGGAAGTGATTTACAGCAACGCTCGCTTTGTGGGCGATTCAAAGACCGGCTTGCGATACGCGCCGGCCGTGGGCGCCGCGGATAGCGAGCCGGTGGTTGACCATTACACCGGGATTGGCGAGCTGACGTCGGTGTACGATCTGACCAGGCTTTTTGACGCTCACCGGGCCGCCTTTGTTCTGAAACGCAGTCTGCTCGTTACCTGGGATGAAGCGAAGCAGCGAAACCTGATTTTTATCGGTTCGCCGGCCGAAAATCCCTCGCTGAACGCCGTGCCTTCGCCGGCCAATTTCACCATGGTGGCCAATTCAGCGTATGCGGGATTTGTGAACAACCATCCGCGCCCGGGCGAACCGGCACTCTACTCGCGTCCGGAGCATCCGCTCACGATGGACTATGCAGTGGTCGCGCTGATGCCGGGCGTTCAGTCCGGAAAGCGAACGCTCATGTTCAGCGGCCTGACTACCCTGGGGACGCAGGCAGCGGTCGAATTCGCTACGCGCAAAGAATCGTTGGCGGAACTATTGAAAATGGTCTCCTCGCCGACCGGGGAGATAAGGCCTTTTGAGGCGTTGCTCTCCGTCACGCTCGAAGGCGGGGTGCCTCTGCAAAGCAAATTGGTCTCGATTCGGGTTTATTAAAGGGTGCGCGCAGTGTATCCGCCCGAGCGCAAAGATAAAGCCCAGGGGTTAAGGAGTCTGCGTGAGAACTACTTCAGCGGGCAGGAAAGCAACACCGCAGGGGCTAAAGCCCAACCTATTCGCAACGATTTGCGGCACAGTCGAAAACCACCTCACTAAGCTTCAGGTCACGAGAATAAGGGCTCGGTGGGCCACTATCCCACTCAAGCCAAAGGACGGCTTGAATGGGCCACCCTCCATGTGCGGCACAGTCGAAAACGTAGTTTCATCACCTTGGGTGAGCCGCAGGCTCATGGGGACACGACTAAACAGCTTGCGGAAAAAGTGCTGCTTCCCACGGCCGGCCGGGGCAGGCGAGGGGAATTGTCCCTCAGCGGCTAAAGCCGGATTCACGGCAAAGCATATACGTACGGCCTGAAGGCCGTACCCTTCAGAAAAAATGACTTCTTCCGCAGCTTCCCCCGACAACAAACGCTGGGTGGCCCATTCAAGCCGCCCTTTGGCTTGAGTGGGATAGTGGCTCTCGATGTGCTATTTCCGATTTGCCACGCCCGCCCTTGGGTATGATCCATCGAGCTTCGGCTTTGCGTTTTGCTTTGTATCAGGGCACAACTGAAGTCGTGCCCTGATACAGAACATGAGTTTTCCGTAGCCCGTAATGCCCGGTCATTGCAAAACAAACCGTTCTCCCGCGCCTCCGGACTAAAATTCCTCCATCATTGCACGGGCTGTAACTTTAGCTGGCTCGAGGCATGGATCTGCGACGCGGCGTCGAGTTCGCGCTTTGCATCTTCCTCTTTCCCCATTCCCCGGTATGCCTGCCCTAATAGCGTGTGCGTGATGTAGTTGCCAGGATCCATTTTTTCGGCGTGCTGCAGATACATGGCGGCGCTTTCCGGGTCACCCCGGCGCAAGAACACCTTGCCCATTTGAATAAACGGCCCGGTGCTGGAAACGTCGAGAGAGATGGCCCTGGTTAATGCCTCCTGAGCCTGCTGATACTGCCCCATCCTGGTGTAAACATCGCCCAGGCGGTCATAGACCGCGGGGTAGGTGGGATTGATTGCCCGCTCGTGTTCGAACTCCTCAAGCGCGTGGTGGATGTCGGATTTGTAAAGGTAAACCTCGCCCAGCATGAAATGTGCCAAGGGAAGACCAGGTGAGATCTCAAGCGCCTTCTGGGCGTGGTGAGCGGCAAGCTCCGGCAGGTCCGCGTCCATCAGCATGCCGCCGGTAAGCAGGTAGCCCGCGGCCGAGTCCGGGCTCACGCCATATTGGGCAGCGAATGCACCACGCGCCTCGTCATAACGTTGCGCATTCATGTACGCAAGGCCGAGTACGTGGTTCGCATCCGCATTCGCATCCGGCATCCATTGCCGCACGCGTTCCAGAAAAGGAATAGCCGCCGCCGGCTGCCCCAGACGATAGAGCGTCAGGCCACGCATCTGGATCGACTCCAGGTCGGCCGGATCTTCGGCCATCGCGATCTCAAAGCAATGGTCAGCATCCATAAGCTTACCGGCACGGTAGTACGCAATGCCCAGGCGCCGGTTTGCGCCTTTCACCGGCGGTAGCTGGGCGGCCAATTGCTGCAGGGTGGCAATCGAGTCCTGTGCCGACCCATGCTGCGGCTTCTCCTGGGTATCGTTGACTGCTGAGGGAGGGTTAGTCACCGCGGGCGGAGTGGCGCTCTGCCCCCAACCCAACAAACCCGGCAGCAGCGCAAACATGAGGTATCGAGAATTTCGCATAGCCCATTCAAAGGATACGCTCCTGCGGGACGCAGATACCTTACAGGACGCGAGTGCTAGCATTTGCGAAATGGCTGTTCGTCCTAGATTGCTGGTCGCGATGCTTGTGGTTAGTGGGGCCGCATGCATTGCTCAGGTTCACTCCGCCGCCCCTGCTTCCTCTCCCTACCCGGCGAACACGCTTCATCCCCTTCCAGCATGGTTTGTCGATTACGCTGCGCAGGCAGGTTTAACGATGCAGAACGTCAACGGAGACGAGGCCACCAAGAAATACATCATCGAGACCACGGGGAGTGGAGTCGCGATTCTGGACTACGATCGCGATGGCTGGCCCGACATCTATCTGGTCAACGGCGATAGGCTCCAGAGCAACCCGCAGCAGGGCAAGAATCCGCCAAGCGGCCACCTCTATCATAACAATCACGATGGCACATTCACGGATGTAACCAGGAGTGCCGGCCTCACGGCGAGTGGATGGGGACAAGGCGCTTGCGTGGGCGACTACGACAACGATGGGTTCGACGATTTGTACGTAACCTACTACGGCAAGAATCGCCTCTACCACAATGAAGGCAACGGGAGCTTCAAAGAAGTGTCTGCGGAGGCCGGCGTCGCCGGAAGTGGGGGCGAGTGGGGCTCGGGCTGCGCCTTCGTCGACTATGACCGCGACGGCAAACTCGACCTGATGGTCGCGAACTACGTTCATTTCGATCTGAAGACCTCTCCCCGGCCGGGAGAGGGGCAGATGTGCATTTGGAAGGGGGTTCCGGTCATGTGCGGACCGCGGGGACTCGACTCCACTCCCAACGTGCTCTACCACAATCTGGGCGGAGGCCATTTTGCCAACACCAGCAAGACCAGCGGCATCGAAAAAACAAACGGACACTACTGCCTCGGCGTTTCCACGCTGGACTACAACCGCGATGGATGGCCCGATATCTACGTAGCCTGCGACAGCACGCCGAGCATTCTCTATCGCAATAACAAAGACGGAACCTTCACCGATGTCGCGGTAGACGCTACTGTTGCCTTTGACGAAGACGGCCGCGAGCAGGCGGGCATGGGCGCAACCGTAGGCGACTTCAATGGCGATGGTTTGCCCGACATCTTCAAGACCAACTTCTCCGACGACACTTCGTCCCTCTACCAGAACAATGGGGATGGAACGTACAGCTGGAAAATATTTGACGCCGGCCTGGCGCTGAACACCCAGTATCTGGGTTGGGGTGTCATGTTCTTCGATATGGATAATGACGGCTGGCCCGATCTGCTGCTAGCCAATGGCCACGTTTATCCTGAGGTGGATACTGCACACCTGGGAGCTACCTACAAAGAGCCGCGACTGGTCTATTGGAACCAGGGCGATGGAAAATTCAAAGACATAAGCAAGACAGCCGGACCCGGGTGCACTGTGCCCGAATCCAGCCGCGGTCTCGCCATTGCCGACCTTTGGAATCAAGGCCGCATCTCGGTGGTGATCAATAATTCGGGAGCCAAACCCTTACTGCTGGTCAACCAGGCGGCCAATCAGAACCACTGGATCGGGATCGGCAGCGTGGGCACGCGCTCCAACCGGGATGGCATCGGCGCCAGCGTCTCCGTATTCGCCGGCGACAAGAAATGGGTGCAGGAGGTGCGCAGCGGTTCGAGTTACCTCTCCAGCAGCGACCTGCGACTCCATTTTGGGCTGGGAACTGTATCAAGAATCGACCGGATAGAAATCGATTGGCCAAGCGGCCTCAAAGAGTCGTTCAACGCGCCGTCGGTGGACCGCATCCTCACCCTTACCGAGGGGACAGGGACGGCGTTGCCGCATTAGTCTTTCTCCCTTCAATGCCGGTGTAGAAATGTGCGAAATAAGCGAGATAAGCGAGATAAGTCCTCTCAACCAAGGGGTCCCACTCCACTCGGCCCCCGCAAGACGCGCGTGAAAATCGGGCTAAGTCCTTTATTTCCTTGAGGTGCTCAAATTCGATCATTCATTGAGCATTTTCGTTTGTACCCCGGAGCGTTTTGCCAAAAAAAAATGAGCGCGAAAAGCGCCTTAAGCGCTATAAGTCTGTTAGTTCGCGGTGTTAAATCTCCGGTTGGTTTTGCTGCAAGTGAAGGAAACAGCAGGTCTCTCCACTCCGCTTCCACGGCACGCCGGGACAGGTCGCTACGGTCGAGATGACAAATTTGTGGAACGAATTGACGACTCACCACACTAGTCTCCTGTCCCTGAAGTTCCTGGAACAATTCGAGGAATCGAAAATGTTCCAGAAACTGCTCTCAGGGGCTGAAGCCCATTTGGTTTTGCAGTGTTTGCGGCACGACTGAAGTCGTGCCCTGATACAAAGCCGAAGAGGAGTTCTTTAACGAACTTTAGGGACGGGACACTAGCGGTTCGGCCACATATTCCATCTGCCATGGCCGAGTATTGGATGGAAGGACCACGCTACGGGCTTGGCGAGCCGGCAAGTGCCGGCGCTCCAAACTACTCATTTAAGTTCCGGGGACATGCCATCTGGCCTAGCGGACCGTAACAGCTGATTCGGGGCGCAGCGTGATCTTGCCGATGGCCGGGCCGGCCACCGGCAAGGCGAATTCGGCGGGAGGAACTGATTCAGTTGAGAAAGATCGATCGGTCCGCCCCTTGGGGCGTGCCAAGGACGGCGGCCCTGGGCTGCGGTTTGGTTTCAGGAATGTAATGTTCCCGTCTTTGGTGTCCGTCGAGGTGGCGGCTAAGTCCTTTGTTTTACGAAGGTGCTCAAATTTTATTTTTTCCCGCCCCCATAGCTATCTAGGAGAGCGGTACTAGCCGGCTGCTGGTTTCCCTACAGAGCGATTCCGGCAAGACACCGATGCTGGTGCAAGGCCAAGCAGGGCCATCGTGGCAAGACGGCCCTGACACGTGTGGATTCTTACTTCCACACTAGTACGGTTCCCGGACGGCGTCGAGAGCGGGAGAAGATTTCTTTGGTAACCCTGCGCGCTCTGTTACTTCGCCTTTTTCTACGCCTTCCTCAATGCAGCGGTTGGCCATTTTCCGTTAATTGCGTAAGAAGCGCTTGGCTTTTCTGCTCGACCGAGGCGGGCAACTTCGTATATGAAAGTTCCTCTGCCGAGTCCTGACCTTGAGTGAGCACGTACACGACGAAATCTCTAAACGCCCGTTGCTCCCCAACGGTGCGGTCGTCCCGGGGGATCAGCACGTATGTCAGGCCCGCAATTGGGTACGCCCCCTTGGCGGATGCTGGCGGGTTGACGACGGGTGCCCGAAGGTCTTGGGCAAGTGCATCGGGGAAGGCATTGATGGCAAGAGCGGCGCTGGCAGGACTGGGAACAACAAATTCGCCCGCTTGGTTTTGAATTGAGGCTACAGGAAGGCCCGCCTGCCTGGCGTAGCTGAGTTCAAGGTAGCCGATGGTTCCGGGTTGTTGCTGGACGCCGCGGAGCACGTTTTGACTCCCAACCGCACCGATCCCGGTCGGCCAATTAACAGTGAGATCGTGACCGGCCTTTGCCGACCAGCTTGCGCTGACGCTGCTGAGATAGCTGGTAAAGATACTAGTGGTTCCGCTGCCATCCGCTCGATGGACAACAATGATTGCCGTGTGGGGCAACTTAGTCCCAGGGTTTTCCCTGGCGATTGCAGGGTCCTGCCACCCAACTATGCCGCCTGAATAGATCTCAGCCAGGGTTTTGCCGCTAAGTCTTAGGGGATTATTTAAGCCTGGCAAATTGTAGATGACGCAGACCGGCCCTGCCGTGACTGGCACTTGAACGAGCGGCGGGAGATCTCTCAGTTGAGCGTCGTTCAGCGGCGCATCGCTGACTGCGAAAGTCAGCAAGCCCTGTTTGAGTTCGCTGAGTCCGGCTCCGCTACCGATGGAGCGGTAGTTGACCCGCACATTGTGAGCTTTTTCATAATCGCCGCTCCAGCGGGACATGAGGGGAGCAATGAAAGTGCTTCCAGCTGCGCCAAACGTCCGAACTTGAGTTGTGGCGAAATGTAGGCTCCGCCGGAGGCTTTCCATCTTCCGAGTAGTTGGTGCAGCCGATCGTGAAGAGAAGAGCAAAAGCTGCGGAAGTTACCGCAGATGCGGTCAGGAGCGATTTCGCGAGGGCAACCCCTGGAAGAAGCTTAAGGCTCATAGAGGACCTCTCTATATCGCGTACTCAAAGCACAAGTGGATTTGTTTATGCGTCTGTACGCATAGACACATTAATTAAGCGAATGTGAAAATGGGATGAATTCCGGGCCGAGCCAAGATTTCTTCGTAGTTGGCGCATCTCAAGGCTGATGCCTGTATGCGAATATCAGTATTGAGAGATCCTCATCATTCGGTCGTGAAGAGCCGGGTCGGCGAGTCTTCTCATGAAACCGGCAGCTCCCTTTGCGACGAGTTTGATCGATGATTGACGTAGAACAGATATTCAAAGCGCTTGCAGATACGAACCGGCTACGGATCGTGAACCTGTTGCTGCATGGGGAACTCTGCGTCTGTGACATCCAGTACGTCCTCGAAAATTCACAGCCGAATGTCTCCCGGCACCTTGCCTACCTGAAGAACTCGGGAATCGTATTGGATCGCCGCGACGGATATCGCGTCTTCTATCGCATTGCGAATCCCCGGGAGTCGAATAGAAGGGTTTTGTTCGATTTCTTGCGTCAGATTTTCAAAGACGAAGACCGGCTCGGTCAGGACACGAAGCGCTTGAAGGAAGCCATAGCCAGCGGTTCTTGTACCATCAGCGAGTGGAAGCCCTATTCCGCTATCGAGAAAGGCAGACCTCATCGAACCGGAACATAAAGCGCCATCGTCTAAGAATGCCGCAACCAGGCGGAAGGACCTCGTTCACGCCTTGATAGGCGCTTGGTCAACGAGGCTGGCTCCCTGCAGAAAATAGCGCTGGCGAAGCCAGAACGCTACGTTCACCAGGCCGATGAGCGCTGGAACCTCGATGAGGGGGCCAATCACCCCCACGAAAGCCTCGCCTGAATTCAAGCCAAAGACGGCCACCGACACGGCAATCGCCAACTCAAAGTTGTTACCTGCCGCCGTGAAAGCAAGCGTCGCCGTCTGTGAATAGTCAGCACCCAGTCTGCGGCCCATCCAGAAGCTGACCAGGAACATAACGACAAAATAGATCAGGAGCGGCAACGCGATCCGCAGCACATCGAGCGGAAGTCTCACGATCAGGTCGCCTTTGAGACTGAACATTACCAGGATCGTGAAGAGCAGGGCGAAAAGAGTAAACGGGCTGATGCGCGGGATAAATCGTGTCCGATACCACTCTTCTCCTTTGGTCCGGACAAGCACAAATCGAGTCAGCATTCCGGCAAGAAAGGGAATACCAAGATAGATGAACACGCTCTGGGCAATTTGACCAATACCGACGTTTACTACTGCCCCTCTCAACCCGAACCAAGTGGGGAGAATCGTAATGAACACCCAGGCGTAAAGGCTGTAGAACACGACCTGAAAGACGCTATTGAGCGCTACCAATCCAGCAACGTAGTCTGTGTCCCCGCCCGCAAGCTCATTCCAGACCAGCACCATCGCGATACAGCGAGCGATGCCGATGAGTATCAGGCCGCGCATATAGGCCGGCTCCCCACGCAGGAAGATGATGGCAAGGAGAAACATCAGCGTTGGCCCGATCAACCAATTTTGGGCTAACGATAAACCGAGAACGCTCCGATTGCGGAAGACCTCGCCCAGCTTTTCGTAACGCACCTTGGCCAAGGGCGGATACATCATGATGATGAGCCCGATTGCAATCGGGATATTGGTTGTGCCCACCTGGAAGCTGTTTACAAAAGCCGCTGACGACGGAACGAAATGGCCGATCGCCACTCCGATGGCCATCGCGAGAAAGATCCAGAGGGTAAGAAATCGATCCAAGAAGGACAGCTTCTTACGCGGCAACGGCGCGCATACCTGGCCCTGGGTGTAGGGGATACCGGACATAATTACCTCGATGCAGCAGCAGTGATTGGGTCTACTGAGGTGGGCAGGGGTGCGCCTTGCAGGGTGGCAAACTTCCCCGGACTACAACATGCCTTCGACAGCCGGGCGCGGTCAGCCTGCATGGTGCGCTCCTCTCTGAGCCAAGTAAGAGTCTGCTGAAGAACCTGTGCAGCTCCTATATTTGGAGGCATGACTATGCGATAGTGCATCCACTTTCCATCCCGGCGAGGAGCTACAATTCCGGCACTACGCAGGTAGGCCAGGTGCCGAGATATCTTGGGCTGAGGTTGATCCAGAATCTCCACGAAATAACAGACGCAGATTTCCTGATCTCCCATGAGATTCAGGAGTCGCAGCCGCGTATTGTCGCCCAGAGCCTGAAAGAAGCGCTCCATTTTGAAGCTCTTGTCCTTGATCTTCATTAAATAATTATATATGTATTGACGAATGTGTCCAGGAGAAATATAGTCGGCTTAGCGCATATGTTAAGGAGGAATGATGACGGACCAGTTGCTCGAAACGGTGCAGTCCAGGTACGCAGCCGTTGCCAACAGCACGCTCTCGAACAAGGACGCGGGCGTTAAAGCTGTAGCGGAGGCCTTTGGGTACAGCCCAGAAGAGCTCTCTTCTATTCCTGCCGAAGCGAATATGGGGCTTTCCTGTGGGAATCCAACGGCCATTGCTTCCATTCGATCCGGCGAAGTGATCGTCGATCTCGGATCCGGCGGGGGCTTGGACGTATTCCTGGCGTCTCAACTGGTGGGTCTGAAGGGCCGCGCTATTGGTATCGACATGACTCCCGCGATGATCGAACGCGCACAGGCAAATGCGGTGGCGGGTGGCTATCAAAACGTGGAGTTTTATCTGGCCACAATCGACAAGATACCTCTCGCCGATGCATCAGTCGATTGCGTGATCAGCAATTGTGTTATCAATCTGGCTCCCGATAAGCCCGCTGTCTTCCGGGAGATTGCCCGGATTCTGAAACCCGGCGGACGCCTGGCCGTGAGCGACATCGCGCTCAAGGGCGAGTTACCTCCGGCAATCGCGCAAAGCTTAGCCGCCTATGTGGGGTGTATTGCGGGAGCGATTCACATAGACGCTTATCGCGAAGACTTGCTGGCGGCTGGTTTTGAACACGTGGAGATCGTTGACAGCGGGGCGGACCTCACCGCCTATGCCAAAGTCGAAAACCAGGCCGCCTGCTGCTCTGCTTCGATGGATACGTCGAACGGCCCGCCGATGCTGGGGGAGTCTTGCTGTTCGATGGGGAAGCCCGCAAGCCTCCATCAGGATCTGGCGACTCTTCTGTCTGACTACGACGTTAATGCAGCGGCGGCAAGTGTCAAGGTCTATGCGGTCAAGCCGGCGGTGCGACCGGTAAGGCTTGCTGTGGGCCAAGTTGCTGTTCGTAGGTCGGGCAGCCGGCTTCAAGTGGGCTTAACCCAAGAACCACAAACCGGACAGCAAAGTGAAAGGGATACCGGGTATGCAGTCACACTACAACGTACTTTTTCTGTGCACGGGCAACTCGGCGCGATCCATCATGGCGGAGGCCATCATGAACCGCAAGGGAGGGCGCAACTTCACCGCCTATAGTGCGGGGAGCCATCCGAGCGGCTCCGTGCGGCCTGAAGCAATAAGACAGCTTGATGCCGCCCATTTACCAACGAAGGGGCTACGTAGTAAGTCCTGGGACGAATTCTCGGGGCCCGATTCACCGCTTCTTAACTTTGTCTTTACCGTCTGCGACAACGCCGCTAAGGAAGTATGCCCATTTTGGCCTGGCCAGCCTATGACGGCTCACTGGGGCATACCTGACCCTGCCGCAGTGAAAGGAACGCCGGAGGAGGTAGAACGGGCTTTCAGGGACGCCTTCGCCTCCCTGGATAGGCGGATCAGCCTGTTTCTCGCCCTGCCTCTCGCGACCCTTGATACGTTCGCCCTACAGCGAGAAATCGATGAAATCGGGCGTCGGTAAGGTTGGGGCAAGCTTTCACAAGGAAGGCTCGACATAGAGTGCGGATTTTTACACGCATGCCGTTAGGCATCGCGCAACAATTTCAACACCGGAGATTGGACGACGATGCGATTGCTGATCGTGGGCGGGAGCGATGCAGGGATCAGCGCGGCCCTTCGGGCACGCGAAGTGGACAGGAATGCCGAGATCACGGTTCTGCTCGCGGATGATTTCCCCAATTACAGCATCTGTGGCTTGCCGTTCTACTTGAGCGGCGAGACGCCAGATTGGAAGGCTCTCGCTCATCGAACGGAGTTCGACGGAATTACCATCTGCCGAAGTCACAAGGCCGCCCACATCGATGTATCCGGAAAAACGGTTTCGGCAACAGATCGGGATGGAAAAGTCGTGACCCATGCTACGAGAAACTCATCATCGGAACAGGAGCTCAGCCCTGTAGCTCCCCACATCGACGGCCTCGACCTGGCTGGCGTCTTCCCCCTGCACACCATGAGAGAAAGTTTTGTAATTCACGAGTTTGTCGAGTCGGCAAAACCTCGAAGGGCAGTCATCGTAGGGGCGGGATACATCGGCTTGGAAATGGCAGACGCGCTAACGCACCGCGGTATAGAAGTGACGATCGCCAGCCGCACTCCTTCAGTCCTGCCCGCAGTTGAGCCAACCTTCGGCGAGGCCATTGCCAGGGAACTGGAACATCATGGAGTACATGTATTCACAAGAGTTGAAGCACATGCGATCGTGAGCACCGCAGACCACCTCCATGTCTCAGGCAACGAGGGCTTTGAGCAAGATTGCGAAATGGTTCTGGTTGCTGTGGGTGTCAAGCCAAATACTCATCTAGGCGTAGTGGCGGGCCTCAAAACCGGAGTGAAAGGTGCGCTGCTGGTCAATCGGCAGATGGAAACAGCGATTCCCGAAATCTATGCGGCGGGTGACTGCGTGGAAACCTGGCACCGCCTGCTCCACCGGTACACGTATCTTCCTCTGGGCACTACCGCACACAAACAAGGAAGATGTGCAGGAGAGAACGCTGCCGGAGGCGACCGTGAATTTGCTGGTTCGATGGGAACACAGGTTGTAAAAATCTTCGATTTGGTTATCGCCCGAACTGGGCTTCGCCAAGATGAGGCTCTGAATGAAGGGTATGCTGCTTATACGACCGAGAGCATAAGTTTTGACCACAAGGCGTATTATCCGGGCGCAAAACAAGTGCGCATTCGAGTGACCGGAGACAGCCAAACGGGGCGTTTGCTGGGGGCTCAAATCCTCGGGTCGTGGGGAACGGAGATTTCAAAACGAATCGACATCTTCGCGACCGCACTCTTCTCCGACATGAGGGTCGAGGAGCTGGATGACCTTGATCTGAGTTATACCCCACCGCTAAGCAGCCCTTGGGACCCAGTCCAGACGGCCGGTCAGCATTGGGCGATTGCCTTAGGTTCAGCAAAGATCGGAGGCGCCATGCACAAAGTAATCTTCGCGTGCGTACACAACGCTGGGCGTTCGCAGATGTCAGCGGCCTTCTTTAACCAGCTCGCTGATCCAAATCGCGCACGTGCCATTTCTGCCGGGACTCAGCCTGCAGAGCGCGTTCACCCTGTAGTTGTGGAAGCGATGCTCGAAGTGGGAATCGACCTCAGGAACGCTAAACCGCAGAGGCTTACCGCGGAGCTGGCACAAGGTGCGGAGATGCTCATCACAATGGGCTGCGGAGACGATTGCCCCTATTTGCCGGGTCTGCGCCGCGACGACTGGCCACTGCCGGATCCAAAGGATCAAGGAATTGATTCCGTCCGAAACACCCGCGAAGAAATTCGGGAACGGGTCTTGGGATTGTTAGCCCGGGAGTGCCTCACTAGAGATGCGACGACGGCAACCTAGTTGCGTTTTTCCCTGTCGGTTGAATTTGCTGCAATCGGTTTGCTGTCGCTCTATTTCTGAGAGGCTGTTCGGGGTGGTGGTTCCTTGGTCCGTCCCCGCAAAGCCCAGAACTTTTCACCCGACGCTCACCACCGCGGCTCTTTACCGCAGCAGCTCGGGCTGGTTTGGGACCTGCTCCTGAAGCCGATCCCGATGGGCCTGCCCTCATCTCCTGTGCAGCTTTACAACACGGATTTCATTTCGCCCTTCTGCTCCTTCCGTGCTTCTGCAGCACACATCATGTCGCCGAATTGTCTTGGGATTTTCTCGTTCTGTGCCGATTTAGAGAAGAGATTAAGACATTCCCCCTCATGCAATGGCTACTTGGCTTTGTTTACCACGCCTTCCAAACCAGCCGCGCTTTGCACCATAGTGCCGTCAAAGAAGACTGGCCTCGGAATGTTACTGCTCCACATTGCACCTGCCGGGTACGCTGCGATCAAATCCCAAAGAACCCCGCGCCGTTTACAGCAACGTGGATGGAGTTGTGTGGCTTCTTCCGTTACCTCAAGCGCAGCGGCTACCGTATGGTCGGCATCCCAGAATTGTTGAACGCGGCTGTCGCTGAGCCTTTGCAGCGGACCTGTCCCCGGTTTGCCCCAGTCAGTCGGCAGCATAGGTTCCCAAACAGCAAAGACAGCGATCTGACTATCCGGATGCCGCCTGAGGACATCTTCCACTGCGGAAGCGCCTTCCAAACACGTGGGGCACGTGGGAGAAAGCAGCAGGATGACGCGAAGCTTCCCCGATTCATGATTGAATCCTGATTGCAAGGTTGAAAGGGACGACGCCTTCAATTCCACAAGCTTGGGATGCCCAGCAGGAGCGTGGCCCGTTCTCGTGAAGTAGACTCCGCCGAGAACCAGAGCAGCTAAGGCTGCAAGACAGACTGCTTGTGTGCGTGTCATCGTGCCCTCCTGAAATCCAAGTCGGCCATTAGGGAAGCCACCTGTTGCGGGAAGAGAAGGATTGACAGAACAATCGCCGCGCAGAAGACCAACAACGCAATGCTGAATCTGCTTCGCTTTTGACAGCTCTTTTGTCTCCGGACCATCTGAAAGACACCTACAGCTAGAAGCGCAAAAGCAAATCCGACCAACCACGGGCGCATTCTTTCAAAGAAGACACTCAATCCCAACGCACCCATAGCCCCCGCGATCCCGAAAGGAAGGCAACACGCTAACGCCCCAAACGCGCTCATCACGGCAGCAACCGGAGCGAATCGTTCGCTAACTCTCATCTCAGACCACCCATAATTCCCGCATCCTGATAGCCGAACACATGAGCTGTCGCTCAATCGTTGCAACAACGGCCCTGCAACTGTATCGGCGGGCATTTTTCGGAGCCGTAAGAGCAGAAAACACAACAATCCCCGGCTTTGGGCCGCAACACACTGTGGCACCCAGCACACTCATGGAAGAAGCGGCAGAAGTCGAGCGACATTTCCTCCAATGTCGCATGGCCACATCGCGGGCAGGTCAGGGTAGATTCTATGATGGCCGTCGCCGTCGTCATTACTTTTGGCCTCCGCCATGCAAGGTCGAGGGAAATCCGGCATTCGTAGTGGCCTTCACCAGAGCATATGGATTTGTTTTGTCCGCGTCGTACTTCACTGTTGCAGTCTTGTGGTCGTAATCTACCGTTGCCTCGATAACTCCCGGCACCTTTTCAAGCGCCTTGTGAATTGTGATCGAGCACATGGAGCAGGTCATGTTCTGTACGTCGAGCACGGTGGTCTGCGGGGTCGCGCGAAACGCGGATACTGGCAGGCAGATGAGGAGAGCAGCAAGGAGTCTACGCATTTTTGATTCCTTTCAACGGTAGAAAATCGGCAAGATCCAAGGGCTGGCGACGAGGCCGAGTGTCATCGGCGCCAATATCCAAAACAAAATCCGCTGCGTATACCGGGTGCGGTCGGCAACACAGTTGTCCTCCAGGCCGCAGTTCTGAGGGACGAGATGCAGCTTCCGAAAAGCAAGGCCGAGAAATACAACTGTCAGGACAATGATGATTGGGCGGTACGGTTCGAGAGCAGTCAGGTGACCGATCCAAGCGCCACCAATGCCCAGGCTCAAGAGCAGAAGCGGCCCAACGCAACAGACCGACGCGCCAATTCCAGCCAGGACGCCGCCAGCAAGAGCCATTTTCGTGTTCACCGACGATGGCATTCCGAGTCCGTCCTTCTGATTCCACTGTAAACTCCGTACCATAGTACGGAGTCAAGAAGAACATGAGCGAGAATCTGACAATTGGCGTATTGGCAAAGCACAGCGACGTGAATGTTGAGACGATCCGCTACTATCAGCGGCGCGGGCTGTTCAAGAACCCTCGAAACCGAGCGGAGGGTTTCGGCAATACCCGCGGGAATCGGTGAAACGAGTCCGCTTCATCAAAAGGGCGCAGATGTTGGGATTCACACTAGACGAGATTCAAGGCCTACTCACGCTCGACGAACGGAAAGCATGTTCTGAGACGCGGGAAATCGCAGCTCACAAGCTGGAGCTCATCGCTCAGAAAATTACCGATCTCTCGAAGATGAAAAAATCGCTCGCTCGCCTTGTACATTCCTGTGATGCGTCTGGGGCAGGGGCGCCCTGTCCAATCATTCATCTCTTGGCAGATGACTAAACTCTTCGCGGCCGCTCATCGGTTGCTTACTAACGCCGCGTCACAGCGGTTTTTACGCCGTCTCGAGTTGGCTCGGTACGGCTCACTACGCTTCCCCGGTAGCGTCTTAGAGATGCCGCGTGCCCCCGCACGCCTGCTGTACCGTCGGACCCAAGCCCATGGCTCTTTCCGGGGACGGACGGAGAAAACCCTAATTGGAGTCCACACCCCAAACGTCCGATCCCACAAACAGAGACTCAAAAGAACGCAACGTTGATATCGTCACCACTGTTATTTCAATTAGGGTATATTTCGTCCGTCCCCGCGGAGCCCCGTCCCCGAAAAGGGCCCAGTTCCCTTGGAGGAAGCTGATCCGGCAGACCATACCTCTGATAAGGCGGGGCATGACCTTGAATTTGCGACTCTGCATGCGTACACTCGTGTGTACACAAGGTGGCCCATTATGCCTGCAATCAAAGTCGGTGTGCGGGAGTTCCGGGAACAGATCGCACGATTTCTGGAGTCTGATACTCCTGTTGCCGTGACCCGTCGCGGCGAAACTCTTGGCGTCTATGTCCCGACACCCCGTAAGGCCGTTAAATCTGCCGATCTTGCCGAACTCCGGGCTGCCGCATCCCGGCTTGCGGAAGCGCTCTCGGATGTAGACGAAGAAGAAGTCGTAGCGGAGTTTAAGCAGATGCGTCGCCGCGGGAAGGCCCCGCCAAGATGATCGTCCTGGATGCCAACATCCTGATTCGCGCCGTTTTGGGACGGCGTGTTCGGCAGCTTCTCGAAACCTACGCAGGACATGGCATTCGGTTTTACGCACCTGACATTGCGTATGCAGACGCAGCGGAATACCTGCCCCCTCTGCTGAGAAAAGAAGGGAAAGCCGGACTCAGATGTTCCTGCGGCGCTCGAATATCTGCAATCCCTCATTGAGCCAATCCATCAGGATTCCTACGGACTGTTGGAGGAAGCAGCCAGGCAGCGTCTGCGTGGACGGGACGAAGAGGACTGGCCGGTGTTGGCTGCGGCAATGGCCCTTTCCAGTGCGATATGGACCGAAGACACCGACTTCTTCGGTTCCGGCATCGCCGTCTGGACCTCCGACCGCGTTGAGATTTTTCTGCGAGAGCAGCTCAAATCCCTCGAAGCCAATGAACTTTAGCGTGACAGTGCCTCTCGGCTGCTGGTTTCTGCACCATTCACCTCGCGTCATCTATCCTGCAAGACGACAGCTCTAAACCGGACCTTTCCATCGGCAAGTCGGCACCATGACATCGTTGAGTTCATCAAACGGGTAAGTCTCCAATGCCGGCTTAACCTTCCCCTCGGCAACGAGCTTCAAGTGACAGGAGAGATGATGAGAGAGATCACGGACCATATGCCTACTGCAATAACTTTAGCTGCTTGGCGCAAACGCTGGCTACCGGCGTGGTTCCTGGCAAGATGCCTGGAGACCGGTGGAATATGACGCCCATGGCCGTAGCGGAGGCTTGATCAGTAGTGCGTTTCCCTAGGACGCTGAGCACGATGTCCGTCCCGCAAATGCTCGAAAATGCCCCCGCAAAGAGCGCCCAGGTTGTCCGGGATGTTGCAGTGCAAGATAAACTAATCGTCTCAGGAGGTAACGTGTTTACCATTTGTCCGCGCTCGCACCGGGCCTTTCGACTCGGCGCATTGTCGATCCCCTTCTTCGCTGCCGCAATCGCGTTACTATCCTTCACCCCTCCAACCGGGATAGCTCAAACGTTAGACCCGCTGCACGTTTGGAATGGGGCTGGCGACCCGTCAGCCCTGGAAGCGTGGGTGAATCAACGGCTGGAGGCGGCGCAGGCCGATGTAGACAGCCTGGTCCGAGTCACTGGATCACACACGGTAGCAAACAGTCTGCGCACTTATGACGACGCGATCAATCAGCTGGCCATCGCGAGCAATGAGGCCTATCTCATGTTCGCGGTTGGCAACTCGGCTGCGCTGCGCGATAAGGCACAAGAGATGACGAAGAAGATTTCGTCCGCTACTACCGATCTCAGCCTGAACCAGAAGGTCTATCGCGCCCTGAAGGAGGTGCCGACACCCGGGCAGGATGCTGCGGCGAAATACTACCTGGAGCGTTCTCTTCTGGAGTATCGACTCGCAGGAGTGGACAGGGACGAAGCCACTCGGGCGAACATTCGCCAGCTCCAGGATCGAATCACTGAGCTCTCACTAACCTTCAATCGCAACGTCGCGGATGATGTACGGCAGGTAACCGCGACCAAAGCAGAGCTCTACGGCCTGCCGGAGGACTACATCGCGCGCCACAAACCTACGCCCGAGGGCATCTATACCTTGACCACAGATCCTCCGGATGCCTACCCGGTGAACAACTTCGCGAAAGATCCCGGCCTGCGGCTTCGCATGTATATTGCGAACAATCAACGCGCTTATCCAAAGAATAAGCCGGTCGTGCTGGATCTTCTGAAGGCGCGCCAGGAACTTGCCACCACGCTCGGTTTCGCTACCTTTGCTGACCTGTCGACTGCCGATCAGATGATCGGAACGCAGCAAAACGTGAAAGCGCTGTTACAACAGGTAGAAACCGTTACCCAAGGCCCCGCCGATCACGAATATGCCCTGCTTTTGGCATTTGCCCAGAAGCAGCAGCCTGGCCTGGTCAACATCTCTCTCGCCGACGATCCTTATTGGTCTGAGCAGTATCGCCGTTCGACCTATAACTTTGATGCCCAGGCAGTGCGCCCGTATTTTCCCTACGCCGAAGTACAGGCGGGCATATTGGCTACGGCGGCCCGGCTCTTTCACCTCGATTTCAAGGATGTGCCCGAGGCCAGGGTTTGGGCGCCCACGGTGTCGACCTTCGATGTGTACGACAATGCGGAACCGCATAAAGGAAAGAAGCTCGGCCGGATCTACCTGGACATGCATCCGCGTGAAGGCAAAGACAAATGGTTCTCAAGTGCACCGCTGGTCCCGGGAATCGGTGGACGACAACTTCCAGAGGGAACATTGATCTGTAATTTCCCCGGAGGAACGGCGGGCGACCCAGGTCTCATGGAGTACCAGGATGTCGTTATCTTCTTCCACGAGTTCGGCCACTTGATGCATTACATTCTCGCCGGTCAGAATCAATGGGCAGGCGCCGGAGGTTTCAGTGTTGAAGGCGATTTTGTGGAAGCGCCCTCGCAGATGCTGGAGGAGATGTTCCGCGATCCTACGATCCTTTCCGCTTTTGCGAAACACTACCAGACTGGGGAGACGATTCCCCGAGGGTTGGTGGACCGAATGAACGCTGCCGGCGCCTATGGGCGAGCAAGCTGGATACAACAGATCCTACTGTTTTACGCCACCTATTCCCTGCAACTGCACGATCGCCCACCAGCAGAGGTGGATCTCGACGCGCTTCTATACCAGGACTTGCCCAAGTTCTATCGCGATACCCCGGTTGAAGGCGATAAAAGGTATGCTTCCTTTATCCACCTGACGAGCTACCCCAATTACTACGGCTATGTGCTGGATAAAGTGATCGGGCTCGATTTCTTCTCCCAGTTCGATAAAACAAAGCCGCTGGAAGGACCAACGGCCATGCGTTACCGCCGAGCTGTCCTGGAACCCGGGGCCACCAAACCAGGCGCAGAGCTGGTAAAGGATTTCCTGGGACGACCCCAAAGCGTCGACGCCCTCGCGGCCTGGTTGGGCGAAGAGTTCCCGGAGAAACCTGGGAGCACGGGCCAGGGTGCACATTGACGCTGTGTTGGGAGGTAAGAGGACATGATGTGTACTGCAGAAGCACGGAAGGAATAGCACCTGAAATTAAATCCGTGTTGTAAAGCTCCTGGCCTTCGCACAGTAATGCCTCCGCCGCAAGCCCATTGCGGGGACCTATTCCTCCAACTTCAGGCCTACCGCCTGCATCAGTTTAAGCGCGTTGCTGGTGCGCACGATTCCAGGATGCAGCCGGTAGTCAAACTTAAGCTCGCCTTCTTCGATGCTGTCCTCAAAGTGGTAGTTTTGCGCCAGTTCGCCCATCGTCTGCGGGATTTCAGTGAGGGCCAAATCGTGCGTAGTCACCATTCCGATGGCTCCCCGGCGCACCAATGCACGAACCACGAACCGCGTTCCGTCGAACCGGTCTCGCGAATTGGTTCCCGAAAGTAGCTCATCAAGCAGGAATAGAAGCGCAGCCGGCTCTTCTGCCAAGTCTGAGAGAAGCTTCAGGCGTTTGATTTCCGCATAAAAACGAGAGACGCCCCCTTGCAGTGAATCCAGCACGCAGATTGAGGCTCCCACGGCAAGCGGTGAAAGGCGCAGCCGCGTGGCGCGCACCGGCGCGCCGCACTGTGCTAAAACCGCGTTGATTCCCACGCCCCGTAGAAACGTGCTCTTACCCGCCATGTTCGGACCACTGACCACGATCAACTGCAGTTTGCTGCCTAACGTCAGGTCGTTGCCCACTGCCGTGCCGGCGGGCAACAGCGGATGCGCGAGCCCCGTTGCCTCAAAGCAAGCACGCTGCTCGACAAACTCCGGCAGCACGTCTGCGGGATGCTCCCATGCATAACAGGCGAGCGCGGATAGTGCTTCGAACTCGCCCACGGTAGAGAGCCAGCCGCGAATCGCAGAGCCGAACCTCTGCTGCCAACGTTCCGCCGCCATGGCCAATTCTGCGCTGTAGAAGATGAATGGGGAAAACATCTGAACCAGCAGATTTCGGCGTCCCTCTAACCAATAGACGATCCACTTCAACCTCTTCACCGCGGCAGAGGGCGCTATGTCTCCGGAATCGAGCGAGGCTCGCAGGCTCCGCAGTCGAGCGGAGGCAAATGTCTCTTGTTCCAACACTTGCAGAACTTCTGCTAGCACGCTGAGGTCCTCGGCGGCCTCCTCTACTGCTTGGGCAGATTCTGAGACACGCCGCCGCAGGGCGAGGCTGACTGCGAGGTTCACGATCGACATCAGCAACGCGAAGCGCAACGGGTCCCCCGGGATAGCGCCTCCAGCGATCAGCCACTGCAGTAGACAAAACCACGCATATGCTGTGGCACCAACCCACAGCAGAGCGAGAGGCGCCAATGCCGGCGCAAGCCATCGCGGGAACATCCGCTCGCGTTCTGCCCATGATGCCAGCGCGTCAGGCCGAACTCCCAGGCGCGCACTCTCTCCCGCGACAAACAGGCTCTCGCGAAAGCGGAGCCTGTCCTTCATCTCCGTGATTGCCTCCTGCCGCGAGCGTATCTCCTCTGGTAGAGCCGCATGGAGGAGCCACCGAGCGAGGGTCTGTTCACCAGCCCGAGTTCTGACAGTGCAGAGAAACTCGAATAGCGACCCCTTGCCGAAAATGTCGAGATCCCGCGCGTACGGATGGGCGAGATCCAGAAAGCGATCTCCGGTCTCTCCGGTTCCCGCCCACCTGTCTTGCAGGCGCGCGATTCCACGCTCGTAAAATTCAATCACTCGCTTTCTCTCACGGATGGCGCGCAGTACACGATCATGCCCCACTGCCAGCGGCACGAAAATCACAACGGGGATTAGGAGCAGACCCTGAAGACCTGGAGAGCGCAGCAGCGGGATTGCTGCGATGGCTCCCGCGAGGAACACGACCATCGTGGCATAGCCAAGCCCGGTGTCCAGTTTTTGCTGGAGAGCCAATTGAGCTTGGTTCTCCAGCAAAACGCGATGATAGAGGGCTTCAGGCGATTCCATGCATCAATAATCGAACCTCTCTAAGCACCTTTAAGCCTTCGAGGTCGCTCCTCGAACATTATCAGCGCTTGGCTTCAACCGAGTGGCATGGATTTGAGGTGTACCCTTTCAGACCATCGCTGGATCCTGTACATTACCATGCTCTTTCTGAGAGGCGACCTGTTCGTAAATTCGGCTCTTTTCGTCAAGACTGTGCGTGTGTATAGCAACAGATTTCCGTCAGAGCCTGACGCGTGATATGCCATTGTCCTTGCGAATCCCTTTTCAGGACCATGAGGTAAAAGCCCATTACCACTGTGTTCTCAGTCTTGCTGTAGTACCCGATAGCCCCGAAGTCGTAAGCTAGATCACCCGAAGCCTCGCCTATCCCCTTTGGCTCGTCTGGCTGGACCATCCGCCATCCACTTGTATTGATAACGTGTTCAAGATACTTTCCGATATCACTTGGACCACCAAGCAGACGTCCGGCGGCCGGCAAGAAAATCGCATCTTCCGCATACAATGCTTGGAGGCCTTGCACATTTCCAGTCTTCCAGTAGTTGGCCCATTGCTCGTGCACTTCCGAAGGTGTTTGGGTAGTTTTCGGTTAGTTTGCTTTCGCTAGATGACTCGTGGCAGAAAGTTCAAACAGCGTTACGACAAAAACGAGCAGCAAGCGACGAGTGTTCATCGTCTTACCTCCAGACTCACCACAAATATACCTTGTAGAGTAAGCTCGTCGAAGAAGGGCGGGAATGCACCCCTAAGCTGAGACACTAAGAAAACAGGGACAACTGTAGCGAACGGAGATCTGGCCTTGTAAATTAATTGCTCCTCGATTTACGGATGGCTTATGGAACCCTTTGTGGGGTATCCCCGCTTGCTTGTGCATCGGGCTTAGAATTTGCAAGCCCTGGTGCCGGTGGAGTAGATTGTCTCGAATTGAAGTTGACTCGGAGTCGCTTAGCAGTCACTTCGGCGGAGAGGACTCCGTCTTGCACGTAAGGAAGAACGAGCCTATCCATGATTGCGTTGCTAGGCTGCAGCAACTCGCGAGTGAGTGTCTCGAGAAACTGTTCCTTGTCGATCGCTTCCCAGGCAACGTGGAAGCGCGAACGCCGGGTCAAGTCCGCAAAGATAGTAAGGATGGCTCTCCCATTCCCTTCAAGAAAAGGATGCGCATGTGCGAGGTATCCAAAAACTTCACCGGGGTGAGCACGAAAATACGTCGCGTCTTGTCCGAGATTTAAGGCGTATTCGGCTGCTCTTTTGCAAACGGCGGGATGCGCAAATAGGTTGCTGTATCCGCCTCTGGCGATTGCGATGTCAGGAGCAGTGATTGACCGGTCTTTCCCTGCCCACGGATAGAGAGAGTTGAAGAGTCTGTAGTGGGTCTCGGTGATGTGTTGATATTGAAGATACGGCCGCCTTCGGAGAAATCGTACGGTAGCAAGGACCTCCTGCTCGAACGCAGCCGTCTCAAGATGGCCTACGAGCAGGAGATTCCTCTCTTGGTAGGTGTTGCGTAGGTAGCCTGCGGTTTCGTAGTCCCCGAATGGATCGAGGACGTGGAGTTCCATTTAGCGGAGATAGTGGACCTGAAGAAGCCCCCTCTGGAAAGAGCTGATAACGCCGGCTATTCCAAGCGCGACGAGCAACTCTTCCACCGGATCAAGGTTAACCACACCATCTGACAGGCGGGAGACAGCCTTCACGAACTCGTCGTTCGGCCTGCGCCGAATGCAGATTCCCCTCTCCTGCGCGGTCAAAAGAGTCCACTGGGCAATGGTCATCGCGTCGCTGTTCGCAATCTGGCGGATCTGCTGGTCCGAGAAGACAGGCGTCCTATGTGCTGGCTTTGGTAATGGGAAACTGAAAGTAGCACTCACGAGACTTTTCTCCATGTATTGATTTTATCAATGTTGGGTGATGATTTACAGCACTTTTCGACCGTGGCGCAGCTAAACCGTCATCAGATAAACATCCTGTAATCAGCTGGATACACGATGCCAAATGACATATCCGGCGGAACGAGCTAACCGTGTCTGAAATATCCTGCGCCTGAATCAGATGGTTTTGGGCCTGGGGACGCGGGGACAGCAGTCTCCCCTGCCAAACGGCGTTAGTAATCCCGGGACCGGACCGGACACGACCGGGCCTTTTCGGGGGCGCAACCCCGCTGCTGCACAGTCATCCGCAATAATCGGTCACTATTTCCGCTGTCTCAACACAGGGTCCACTCGAGACGGCGTTGGTGCATTCGTCTTTTTCCCTAGCCGGCCGAGGGCAACCGCGGCGAAGGCGATGACGATGGGGAAGCACTCCAGCGTGTAGCGGGGCTCGGGCGCGTCGAGAGTGAGCAGCAGCATGCTGCGCAGCACAACATAGGCCACCATGGCAGTGCCAAATCGCGGCCAGTAGAACACTCCTACCAGGGCCGCAACCAGATAGGCCAGGTTCAACGCACCGTATGCATAAGAGATGCGGGTTTCCACGTGGTGGAGACGGTATTGCCACCAACGCAGTTCTATATTGAGCATCTCCACCCGGGGGCGAAGCCACATATCCGCCAGGCGCAACAGGGGCAGGGTTACATAGTAGCGAAAGGGATGAGCGCGGATACGTTCGGCGGCCAGCGCGGCGAAGCCGGCATCGACACCCGGCGTAAGGATGTTGTCTGTGTTGTACTGTGCGACCAGCGCTCGTGTTTGCTGCGCATCGGCCGGCGAATCCAGGGCCCGCGCCGGGAGCAAGTGGATATCAATGTCGTCGCCAGGTACATTCCAATAGATTTCATACGTGGAGGCAAAATCGGCCATCCATGTTTTTGTCCAGCGTTGAAATCCGACTGGTTTGAATTCTCCGGGATCGGTGGCGGATCGGGGAGCCAACGGCTGAAAGACGTGAAACGTGCGCCAGTTGCGGAATGTCCAGGCGAGGAATGGGAGTACCGAGATCAACCCGCACAGCAGTGCGATACGGAATGACCGCGCGAAACCGAGCGAGTTGCGGCCATAGAGGACCAGCGCGGGAAAGAAGGCGACGGCCAGGAGGGCGCCATCGGGCCGCAACAGAGCGCTGTAACTCCAGGCAAATGCCAGCGCCAGGATCCACCCCCAGTGCGGGCGCTCGAGCACGGCGGCAAATGCATAGAGTCCGAGCGCAACGCAAAAAATGGAGAGCGTTTCGGTGAGCGGCATAGCGACGTAATTTGCCGTGAAGGGACAAAGCGCCGCCAACCAGAGCGCCCACATCGCAGCGCGTTGCCCACAGAGCCGGCGAACGAATCCCGCGATAAGCAGGCAGGTCACCAGGTCGATCAGCACCTGCAGGTAGAGGACGGCGAGGTAGTTCTGCTTTCCAAAAGCCGCGAAGCAAAGGGCGAGGAAGCCGGGATATCCGGGCAGGCGGACAAGAGTAGGGGCAATGGTTGGCGGGCCACCCGGGTGAAGGATGGACCGGCCGTAGATGCCATGGGTTAGCCAGTTCCGGCCGATGTCCGCGTACAGAAGTGAGTCTCCCTGGATCTGGGGGAAGGCGTGAATGAACCACAGGCGCAGCGCAACGGCCGCCGCAAGTGCGAAGACCGCGGAAAGTATGGTGCGCCGGCGGAGGGAGGGCATCCCCCGAAATCATACAAGGGTCTCAGGATACCCGCGTTAGGGTTAGAATAAGCGGGTAGCAGCGGGCGGGAGTAGCTCAATGGTAGAGTAGCGGCTTCCCAAGCCGTTGGTTGCGGGTTCGATCCCCGTCTCCCGCTCCAGAAATTCGTCACTGGAGAATGGACGCCGAGGCACCAGGGCCAACGAGTCTTCGTGATAACTGCCGGTTCAATTTTGTCCCGAAGGGACGGCTGAAAGTAGCCCAGCACGCAGTGCTGGGTTGATGTTGAACATAAGTCCAGTCCCGCCAAGGAGGCTAAATTACCCACGGATGTAATCCTGGGTTCCAAATCTATTTTTCTAAAAACCGGCAACCCAGGACTGCCGTCCTGGGTAACCAGCCGTCCCTGGCGGGACTGGTTCTTCCTTTCAAATCCAACCCAGCACTGCGTGCTGGGCTACTCTCAGCCGTCCCTTCGGGACTTAATTGTGCGTTCTTACGCAGACACTTCGGCCTGGAACTGCCATCGGCGGAGTTTTTCCGCAGCCATCAAGCGCCACCATTCAGCGGCGAAGGGTGCGTGGAGTCTCCGCGGAAGTGGTGAGAATGCGGGCTCGCTCGAAGACGCCAAAGAGCATGCGGCGCGTGAGTTTGCCGGTATTGGTGTTTTGCAGCGACGGATGGAAACTGGCGATCAGGAAGCGGCCTCCGGGGAGCGCGTACTCGGCGCCGTGGGCGAATTTGAAGCGCGGCTTGCGTTCACTCTGCCCAGTACGCGCCAGATGCTGCAAATAGCTGTCAAAGGCGATGCGGCCGAGGCAGACAACCACCCGCAAATTGGTCAGCAACCCAATCTCCTGATCAAGGTAAGGCGCACAGTTCTTCAGCTCGGAGCGCTTGGGGGTGTTGTCGGGAGGCGCACAGCGGACTACGGAACTGATCCAGCAGTCCTGCAACTTCAATCCGTCGCCGCGGGAGACAGAGCTTGGCTGCGAGGCAAAACCGGCGTCGTGGAGAACGGGATAGAGGAAGTCGCCGGAGCCGTCGCCGGTGAAAGGGCGGCCGGTCCGGTTGGAACCGTGGGCGCCCGGAGCCAGGCCCACGATCAGCAAACGGGCCTTCTCGTCCCCGAACGAGGGAACCGGCTTGGCCCAGTAAATCCAGTCCCGGTAAGCGCGGCGCTTGCTGGTGGCGATTCCTTCGCAATACTTCCGCAGGCGGCTGCAGCGTTGACAACGAATGACTTCCTGGTTGAAGAGAACGAGCGGATTGAGATTGGCCGTGACCGGACCAGGATGGACCGGAGGATTGGCCGCAGGCAGACCCGGACTTCCAATAGGCGAACCGGGCGTGGCTCGAGGGATCGTGCTCATACCCGATTGTAAGGCCCATCTGAAGGACGGCGTAAGATGAATTTTTGTTTCCCCGCTGCCGCCGGCCGGAAGCGGACAAAGACGCTTGAGGGGTGCGCATGCACAAGTAAATCGATGGTTAGGCGGGATTCTGGCCGCATCCACTCTGTTCGCGGCCGGGTGCCGGCAGCAGCCGGCCACGACCGGGGAGCAAACGCCGCAACCGGCAGCACCGGCAGCCGTGCAAATCGGCGGCGAGAACGTGTTGACGCTGGCGCGCAAGGCGACCACCAACGGCAGCAAGCCCGAATTCCTTTCCGTGACCCTGCTTCCCGGGCGGGGCATGAATATGTTCCAGGTCACCGCCGCCATTCCAGGCAAAGGAGAGATACCGCTGCTGCGTTCGCCTGCCATTGCAGACGCACCCAAAGTACTTAGCGGCACGGGCAGAGATCAAACGGGAAACGCGTCCTTCGGCCTTGGCGGAGCCTTTCTGATTCCCTACCCCAACCGGATCCTGGGCGAACCCTCCTCCGATGGCAAGTCGGTCATCGCCCATTGGCGCGGCCACACCCTGTCTCTCCCGGCAAACTTCCCCAGCAAGAACCCCGGCGGCCCGGTGGTCGCGATTCATGGATTGATTAGTCAATCTAAAGTGGAAGACCTGCAAACCCAGACCACCGCGGACGGGCAGACGGTAACCGGCGTCATCCACGCGGGAGATTTCGGCGGTCACTGGCTTTCCGATACTGACCTGAATTTCACCATCGCACTCACCGGTGACGGGGTCGAGACCACGATCACGGCCAAGAACGTAGGCAAAGAGCCGGAACCCATGTCGATCGGCTGGCATCCCTACTTTGTGATACCCAGCGGCCATCGCGCCCAGGCGCGCGTGCATATCCCCGCCACCATGATGGCCATAGTGAACAATTACGGTGACGCATTCCCCACCGGGCAACTGAAGCCGGTCAAGGGCACCGACTACGACTACACTGCGCCCGACGGTGTGGCCCTCGACGATCATTTTCTGGACGACAATTTCTCCCACTTGCAGCGGACCGATGGCGCCGCCGACGTGAAGCTGATCGATCCGGAATCGAAGTATGGATTGACGGTATCCGCCGTATCGCCGGAGATCAGGACGGTGCAGGTGTATTCGCCCAAAACGTCCTTTGTCGCCGTCGAACCACAGTTCAACTTCGTGGACCCGTTCGGCAAGCAATGGAAGGGCATGGATACCGGCATGGTGACGCTTCGTCCAGGCCAATCGGTCGCCTGGAAGGTTCGGCTGGAGCTGTTTACGCCGTAGGGGCGAGGCCACTCGGCTCTTGCTGCAAAAATATTTTGCAGGATGACTCGCAGGCATAAACATGGCCTTGTGTCATCGGCCCAAAGAAAAAATCGCATTACCGTGGTAATGGAGTCTAGCTGCCAGGCCGCCCGTTTTTGCACAGATCCAGCGCATACTTGTTGGATGCGAAGACCGACTGCGTCCCGCTGCCTGTGCTGCGGGTATAAAACGCTCTCCATGCCCGAGGCCCTGGAGCTATGCCAGGTCTGCTGGTGGCAGGATGATGGGCAGGACGACCGCGATGCGGATGTGGTTCGCAGAACAGTCAACGGCAACCTCAGCCTCAGCGAGGGACGCCGCAATTACAAGCACTACCAGGCTGCCGATCCGCGGTTTGTCGCACATGTACGCACCCCACGGCAGGAGGAACTCTAGAGCCGGAAGTGAAGATGCTGAGTCTTCCACCTCTTGCACCTAGGCTGGTTCCCCGAGGGTAACTGGAAAAGGGTGTATCGTAGTTAATAGCGGCTTTGCGTTCTTTGCGCTATGGGTTTGACCCTCCCGGGAAAGCCCCATACGATGAAAGCAGGCTGTTTACGGGCCGCTCCGCGTACATCCATTCCGCCATTGCACGACGCGGCGGAGCGAGCAAATCTGGAAGGCATAAGTTGAGCTCAACTGAAATGATTGAAACAACACCCCAATCTGCCGACGCATCCACCGCCACCGAGGAGCCGGACGGGCACGAAGGCCACGACCATTCCCATGGCGCGGCAACTCTTAATCCGGATTGCACACGAGAAGTTGAAATCGAAATTCCCGCGGACGAAGTGTCCCGCAATTTTCGCGCTGTCACCAAACGCTATCAAAAGAATGCCCGCATTCCTGGCTTCCGTTCAGGCAAGGTTCCGGAGTCGCTTATCCGCGGCCGCTTCGCCGAGCAGATTCGCCAGGACGTGATGGAGGCTGTGCTCCCCGACCACTTCCGCAATGCCATCGCCGAGCGGCAGCTCAGGCCGATCTCGCAACCACAGGTCACCGGCATCGAGCTGGAAGAGGGGAAACCTCTGCGCTTCAAGGCCGCCTTCGAAGTGGTTCCGGAATTTTCTATCGATGGCTATCGGGACGTGAAGGTCGAGAAGGTAGCTACGGAGCTTACCGATGCCGAAGTCGATGCCGAACTCGCCCGCATTCGCGATTCCCGGTCCACGATGGAGCCGGTGACGGAAGAGCGCGCCCTGGCCGATGGCGACTATGCCCAGATCAGTTTTACCGGCACGGTGCAACCGGCGGAAGCTGAAGGTGAAGCCGCGCCGGCCGCCCAGCAACCCATCTCCGCACAGGATGTGATCGTTCAGGTGGGCGGACCGAACACCCTGGATAGTTTCAATGCCGCACTGCGCGGCGCCTCCGTAGGGCAACAGTTAAAGTTTGAGGTGAGCTATCCAGAGGGTTTTAGCGAGCGGCACCTGGCAGGTAAGCGAGTGGCTTACGACCTCGAAGTCAAGGGCATCAAGAAAAAGATCGAGCCGGAACTGAACGACGAATTCGCCAAGGAGCTGGGGCAGTACGAGGGCCTGGCGGACTTCACGCGGCAACTGCGCGAGCACATGGCCAACGATAAGCAGCGGCGGGGGCAAAGCGAAACTACCAGCCGCCTGCTCGACGCGCTGGTCAATCGTTTCGAATTTCCCATTCCTGAGTCGCTGGTGCAGCAGCAGATTGACGCCCGGCTGGATCGTGGGCTGCGTGCGCTCGCCTCCCAGGGCATGCGCACGGAAGACATGCGCAATCTCGATTTCGACCGCCTGCGCGCCGCACAGCGGCCTTCCGCTACGGCTGAGGTGAAGGGTTCTCTTCTGCTGGACCGCATTGCCGATGCAGAGAATGTCAACGTGGCTGAAGAAGATGTGGAAGGTGAACTGCAAGCGATCTCCCTGCAATTGCGCGAGCCGGTCGATGCGCTGCGCGCACGTTTGACTGAGGACGGGAGCCTCGCTAGAATCCGGGAACGCTTACGTAGAGAGAAGATGAGCGCGCTGCTGTACGAGCGGCTAGCTTCTTAAGGGGCAACTTTAAAACCGGGCGCACGCCGTCCGCGGGGAAGCAGAAGCAAGGGAGAGCATGGCACTTGTACCTATGGTGGTCGAGCAGACGAGTCGGGGCGAGCGAGCCTACGACATTTATTCTCGTTTGCTTCGCGACAATATTATCTTTCTGGGAACACCGATCGACGATCAGATCGCGAACCTGGTAATCGCACAGATGCTGTTTCTTTCCGGTGAGGACCCGGAAAAGGACCTTCAGCTTTACATCAATTCTCCCGGTGGATCCATCACCGCGGGTCTTGCCATTTACGACACCATGCAGTTCATACGGAATGATGTGGTTACTTATTGCATCGGGCAGGCGGCAAGCATGGCGGCCTTTCTGCTGATGAGCGGCAACAAGGGCAAGCGCTTTGCTTTGCCCAACTCCCGCATCCTGATCCACCAGCCGTCGATGGGCGGGCTTTCGGGGCAGGCTACGGATATCGATATCCATGCCCGTGAGATTCTGCGCATTCGCGAGATCACCAACAAGCTGATGTCGAAGCACACCGCGCAGCCGCTGGAACGCATTGAACGAGATGTAGAGAGAGACTTCATCATGAACGCGCAACAGGCCAAGGAATACGGCATTATTGACGAAATCATAGACCGGCCACGTACTTGAAGGCCGTCAGGGCAAAAGGAGTTGCAGTATGAAAACGCCGAGGGGAACAGACGATACGCTCCGTTGTTCGTTCTGTCATAAATCGCAGGACGCCGTTGCTAAATTGATCTCCTCACCGAGCGACTACCCGCGGGCATACATCTGTGATGAATGCGTCGCGGTCTGCAACTCCATTTTGGAGGACGACCGGGGCGAAACGCAGCCCGGGGCGGCGCCGGCACACTTGCCCAAACCGCAAGAGGTCAAGGGCTTTCTCGATGAGTACGTCATCGGCCAGGAGCAAACGAAAAAGAAGCTGGCCGTCGCCGTCTACAACCATTACAAGCGTATCCAGATGAACCGGACACGCGGCAATGACGTCGAGCTTTCGAAATCCAATATTCTTCTCGTCGGCCCCACGGGAAGCGGCAAGACCTTGCTGGCGCATACCCTGGCCAAGATGCTGGATGTACCATTTGCTATCGTCGACGCGACCACGCTGACGGAAGCCGGTTACGTAGGCGAAGACGTAGAAAATATCATCCTCAAGTTGCTGCAGGCAGCCGATGGCGACGTGGCCAGAGCGCAAACCGGCATTATCTATATTGATGAAATCGACAAAATCGGGCGTAAGGACGAGAACCCCTCGATTACCCGGGATGTCTCCGGAGAGGGCGTGCAGCAAGCCCTGCTGAAGATACTCGAGGGCACGGTAGCGAACGTTCCGCCCCAGGGCGGCCGCAAGCATCCCCACCAGGAGTTCACACCGGTCGACACCACCAACATATTGTTTATCTGCGGGGGCGCCTTCGTCGGGCTGGAACGCCTGATCGGACGCCGTGTGGGCAAGAAGGCTTTGGGCTTCAAGGCCCTCTCCGATAAGGATGCCCAGGAAGTAGGGGTTTTGCCCGCGCAGCGCGATACCGAGCTTCTGCGCCAGGCACAGCCCCAGGATCTGATCAAGTTCGGCCTTATCCCCGAGTTTGTGGGACGCCTGCCGGTGATTGGCATTCTCGACGAGCTCGATGAGGAGGCCCTGGTGGAGATTCTCACCAAGCCCCGCAATGCCATCCTCAAGCAGTATCAACGGCTCTTTGAATATGAGGGCGTCAAGCTACTGTTTGCCGAGGACGCCTCCCGGGCCGTGGCCCGCGAAGCGCTCAACCGCAAGGTCGGGGCGCGCGGCCTGCGCATGATCCTGGAAGAGCTGATGCTGGACCTGATGTACCACCTCCCCAGCAACAAGAAGATCAAGGAGTTGGACATCACTGCCGAAATGGTGCAGAAGCGGGATCTTTCCGTGACTCTGCTGGAGAAGGCCGGGTAAAGTTCGGTTTCGGGGCACGACCTGCTCGAAACCGAACCGCAGATCTCCCCCACGCGGCGCTCCGTTCCAGATAGCAGCCTTTTCCACAAGAAAAGTTGCCATCTGGAATGGAGCGCTGCGGAGTGGCGAGATCTGCGGTTTCTTCTTGGAATCCCATGTGCGCTCAGGATTCACTTTTTCTTTCTGTTGATTGGTTGAAGCCCTCACGTCCGGGTCATTGGCGCAACTCCCTTTTCCTCTGTATAAGGGAGATAAGTGAAAGGAAATCGCGTGACACAAGCAAAAGAAACCCGTGACAAAGGCGATCTTCGCAAGCTCCCCATGATGCCCATTCGGGACATGGTGATCTTCCCTTACATGATGACGCCCTTTGTTGTGGGGCGCGAGTCGAGCGTGAGAGCGCTGGAAGAGGCGCTGACCGGGGACCGGAAGATATTTCTTGCCACGCAACATGATGCGGGCATCGATGAACCGCGGCCGGAAGACATTTACTCGGTGGGAACCATTGGCAACATCGTCCAGAGCGTGAAGATGCCGGACGGCAACATCAAGGTGCTGGTGGAAGGACTGGAGCGGGCCAAGGCCGTCGAGATGAATGACTCGGATGGCTTCTTTGTGGCCACCGTGCGCGTGGCTAACCGGCAGCTCGAAGTCAACCCGCAAATTGAGCAGGTGATGCAGCGGGTTACTTCCCTGTTCGAGCAGTACGTCAAGCTGCAGCAATCTCTGAATTACGAGACCATGATCGCCGCGGTTCGCATGGACGAGCCGGCGAAGCTTTCCGACACCATCGCCGCCAACCTGCAGCTTTCGATCGAAGAGAAGCAGGAGCTGCTGGACATTTTTGATCCGAGCGAGCGGCTGTCGCGGGTAGCGGATGTGCTCGATATCGAGATCGAGAAGCTGAACATGGATCGCAGCGTGCAAAGCCGGGTAAAGCGGCAGATGGAGCGCGCGCAGAAAGAGTACTACCTCAACGAGAAGATCAAGGCCATCCAGAAGGAACTGGGCCGCGGGGAGAAGAGCGAGTTTGACGAGCTGCGCAAGAAGATCGACGGCGCAGGCATGCCCAAGGACGTCTTCGATAAAGCCATTCAGGAACTGAAAAAGCTGGAAGCCATGCCGCCCATGTCGGCAGAGTCGACGGTTTCCAGAAACTACCTGGACTGGCTGCTGGCTGTGCCGTGGAAGAAGAGAAGCAAGGAAACCCGCAGCATTGATCACGCCGAAAAAGTACTGAACGCGGACCATTATGGCCTGGAGAAAATCAAGGAGCGCATTCTTGAGTTTCTGGCCGTCCGCCAACTGGTAAAGAATCCCAAAGGGTCCATCCTTTGCTTCGTCGGACCTCCAGGCGTCGGCAAAACCTCCCTGGGCATGTCGATCGCCAAGGCTACGGGCCGCAAGTTCGTGCGCATGTCCCTGGGCGGCGTACGGGACGAAGCTGAGATCCGTGGACATCGCCGCACCTACATCGGGGCTCTCCCGGGACAGATCATCCAGTCCATGAAGAAGGCGGGAACCAAGAACCCGGTCTTCATGCTGGACGAGGTGGATAAGATGGCCTCCGACCTGCGCGGAGATCCCGCTTCGGCGCTGCTCGAGGTGCTCGATCCGGAGCAAAATACGAGCTTTCAGGACCACTATCTCGACGTGGAATATGACCTGTCGCAGGTGCTCTTCGTGGCCACCGCGAACGTGCTGCACACCATCCCGGCGCCGCTGCAGGACCGCATGGAAATCCTGCGCCTGCACGGATATACCGAGGCGGAAAAGCTCGAAATTGCCAAGCAGTACCTGGTCAAGAAGCAGCGCGAGGCTACCGGGCTTAGCGACAAGAACGCGATCTTCAGCGACGCGTCGCTGGTGGACATCATTCGCGGGTATACCCGCGAGGCAGGCGTCCGCAACCTGGAGCGCGAAATTGGTAACGTATGCCGCAAGGTAGCGCGCCGTGTGGTCCGCAACGGCGCCAAGCACAAGGAAGAGATCACCGACACCAACGTGAACGAATTTCTGGGAGTGGCCAAGTTCCGCGACTCTCAGCTGCACGAGACCAGCGAAGTGGGCCTGGTCACTGGGCTGGCGTGGACTGAGGTGGGCGGCAGCATTCTCTCGACCGAAGTGCAGGTGCTGGATGGCAAGGGTAAGTTGACTCTGACCGGCCAATTGGGCGATGTGATGCAGGAGTCAGCCCAAGCTGCGCTTTCCTACATCCGCAGCCGGGCGCAGCACCTGGGGCTGCCCAAGGACTTTTACCGCAATATCGACATTCACGTGCATGTGCCGGAAGGCGCGATTCCCAAGGACGGTCCGTCGGCGGGCATCACCATCGCTACTGCGCTGGCCAGTGCGCTGGCCAAGATACGGGTGCGGCGGGATATCGCCATGACCGGGGAGATTACTCTGCGGGGCAAGGTTCTACCCATTGGCGGATTGAAAGAGAAGCTGCTGGCTGCCCACCGGGCCGGCATCTTTGAGGCCGTTCTACCCCGAGCCAATGAGAAGGATCTGGCAGATCTTCCGGAGAACCTGCGCAGCGTCATGAAGCTGCACTTCGTGGATCAGATGGACGAGGTGCTGAGGATTGCGCTGGAGGGTCCGCTCCCCGAGTTGCGCGAGGAGACTCCCGAGGCGCTGGCTGCGGTTCCGCCTCCGCCACCCGTCGGGCAGCCGCGCGCACAGTAAGCCAGGATGCACCTGGTTACCAAGTTCCTGCTGTCGGCGATGGCCCCCGAGCAGTTCCCTTCCGCCACGGCCCCGGAATTCGCCTTCCTGGGCCGGTCCAATGTTGGCAAATCGAGCCTGATCAATGGCTTGTTGGGGGAAAAAGCGGCCAAGGTCTCGGCCTCACCGGGGCGCACGCGGGCCATTAATTTTTTCGCTCTCTCCGATTCGGCGACTGCACGGTTGCCGCGACTGCTTTTTGCCGATCTCCCCGGCTACGGCTACGCCAAGATCTCCCGGTCCATCTCCGCGGAGTGGCCCAAATTCATCAATCCTTACCTCGAAGAGCGGCCGAACCTGGTCCTCTGCATCTGCCTGGTCGACAGCAACATTCCAGTACAGGCCAGCGACCAGCAACTGATCGCAGCGCTCAAGGGAATGGGGCGCAGCTTTCTTACCGTGGGCACGAAAGCAGACCGTCTTTCCGGCAATGAACGGACGAAGGCTCTGGCGCGGCTCAAGCAGGGTTTGGGGCTGAGTGAGATTCTGCTGTGTTCCACCAAGACCGGGCTTGGGATAAAGGAATTGTGGACACAGATTCTGTCCCGGGCGGAAGAAAAGCCCAGCGCTTGAAGTTCTCTGAGATTGAGGGGCAGCAGCCTGGAAGATTCACCAGACCTTAGTGAGATTCTCCAGACCTTGACGGTAGTCCTCTTGGTCAATCCTGCTTTTGACTCGAAATCTCTTTAGGACCATCATCATTTGCCCTATGCCGAGCCCGGCCACTTCAGCGGCCTTGCCTAGAGACACCTCCCCCTCCTTGTATTTTTCCACGGCAAGCGAAACTCTACCCCGCGTCACCAGGTCCCGCACCGCTTTGGACAAATCGCTCCGATCTTCCTTCGAAATGCTGGTGAGGAACTCATAATTATCCCGGTCCATCCGGATGCTCATGGTTTTTGTCATCGTTGTTCCTCCAGTCGGGCGTGGCGAACGGAAGTGGTACGTCAGGAGCCATTATCCCACTCAAGCCAAAAAAGGGCTTGAATGGGGCACCCAGTATTTGCTGCCGGTAGGGCAACAACTATGGTGGGGCTTCGCCCGTCTTCTTCAACCCAGGTACGCTGGCGCGAACCTGGGGCACCCGTCCCGTTTCCGATAGGTTTGGTTAGGAACGAGGGGGATGGATCTCGTGTCATTTCCGACAGGTTTGATTGCGGCCTGACGTGAACCTACCAGGTGTTGTAAGGCTGGCCGTCGCTGCCCGGCTGATCTGACCCGCTATGCACGTCGGTCATGCCGGGGTCGGTCTGATCGACGTTCTGCAGGGTGTCGTCCATGGTCGGTACCCAGGTGCTGTTGCTTGCGGTCATCGGATCTTTAGGAACGGCTTTTAGATATCCTGCACTGACCAGGTCATCGAGCGTTTGGGGCGCCTTTTCCTTGTCGCCGGTGTAGGCATCGATGGCATCACGCATGACGTGCAGGTTCTCTTTGAGAACTGCTTCCTTGGCAGCGCGAATGGACGCGATATAGGCGGGGATGGCAACCGACGCCAGAATGGCGATGATCAGCATCACCACCATCAACTCGACCAGGGTGAAGCCCGCCGCGTGGCGTGGCCGGGCAGAGCGCGTATTTGCAGTACGAGAACGAAAGCCGGATATGCTCACAAGCCTACCAATCGGAGTACTTCGTTCCATCAAGCCCCTTGCCTTGCGACTTAGAGGCGACATCGAAAACATTCTGCCCACCCCATGAGTCGCTGTTGGGTTCGTCCTGCATGGAGCGTAACGTCCATTCGGCTTTGCCAGTCATCGGATCGACCGGGATCCGGCGAAGGAATTTCAGTTTCTTGCCCTGGGCGTCTTCGCCATCGACCAGCTTCTGGAGATCAGGCGGATAACCCTGGCTGTCGGTCTTGGGGATGAAGGCATGCCTGTCGGCGGCATCTTTGTATTTGTCGATGGCATCGCGCATCTGCCAAAGGTCGTAGCGCAATTCCCTTTCCTTTTCGCGCTGAACGCGAAAGCGGGCCAGCGGAACAGCGGCAGACGCAAGAATGGCAAGAATCGCAACCGTGACGATCAACTCGACCAGGGTCAGCCCCGCCTGGGGGTTTGCTGCGCTGCGCTGACGTAAGTTGCACTGCATAACGGGGCCCTATTGCACGTGTACTATGGTTTGCGATCCGGCGATATTGACGGCTTGCTGTGCGCTATTCTTCGCCGAAGCGCGGATGATCTGCATGGCCGCGTCTCCCGCGGCATTGGCTTGAAACGTCAGAATACAGACAGGGCCCGATCCGCTTACCCCGGCAACGCCAGGCGGACGCGACGCCGAGATGACGACGTTGCCAACCCCATCGTCGCGATGAACCAGCGCGATGGCCTGTCCATCATGACCGAGATAGTCGCCAGTATCGACGTTGATCAACGCCAGCTTGCTGTTGTCATAATGCAACTGCATTGGGACGGAGAAGACATCCTTCCCGCCATTGAGGTTGACTACAACCTGGAAGCTGCTTCCGACCTTGGGCGCACCCGCCGGCGGAGCAATTTGCAGGGCCACTGAACCTGGTGCCGGTCCTGCTGGCGCCGGCCCTGCGGCTGCGGAGCCTGGTGTGGGCGTCCCTGGTGTCGCGATGGCTGGCTGCGGCGCGGCAGCGGGGGGCACGGAGGCATGTGGCTGCAGCCCTGGCGGCAGTCCATTCGTCCCACTCGCCTGTCCATTTACCGGTGCGGAAATGCGCCGCAATTCGACATTCGTACCCGTACCGGTGTCAATCTCCTGCAAATTCAGAGGGCTGATCTCGGTGGCGCGAACCACGTGCGGGGTCAGCATGAAAATGATTTCGTCGTCCTGGACCTCGTGTTGTGTGGAGCTGAAGATGTACTTCAGGATTGGCAACTCACCCAGGCCCGGGGTTCCGCCAATGCTGATCAAATCCTGCTTCTGCAGGAATCCGCCCAATATGTTCACTTCGCCTTCTTTGAGGCGGACCACCTGCTCGGAGGTCCTCTGGCTGATGATCGGTTCGGTAATGCCTCCGATGTTGGTCTGACCGCTCTCCTCGGAGGAGACGAGTTTGATCTTGAGCGTTACATCGCGGTCGTAGTGCACGATGGGCGTAATCTCGATCTCCACACCAACATCCATATAGGTGAACTGCGTGTTCACCAGCGAGCTGACGACCGCAGTCGCCGCGCCGGTCTGGTACGAGCCGGTGGCCACAGGGATGCGCGTGCCGATCTTTAGGTCGGCCTTCTGCCCGTCCGTTGCCCGGATACTGGGATTTTGCAAAATCTTGGTGTCCGAGTCGGAGAGCAGAAAGTTGGCGGTCGCCGCGCCGACGGTCACTGCAAAGTTGGTGGCGTTGAGATGGGCAAGATTGTTCAAGGTCAGGTTGGTCGTGCTGCTGGTGGTAGTCCCAGTTGTAGTGCCGGTTGTCGTGCCCGTGGAAGTGGTGCTGGTGGCGTTGGGCGGTTGCAGCTGGAGGCCGAAGCTGCCCGGGAGCTGAACGCCAAGGGTCCGCGTCTTGTCCCGATTCACTTCCAGCAGCGCTACGTCGACCACTACCTCAGGACGCGACTTATCCAGATCATTGATGAGTTTTTGCGCCAGCAGCAGCTCATCCGGCGTGGCCCGCATCACGATGGCGCTCTGGCTGGGCACTCCGTAGAGCTTGGCATTGACCAGCAGGTTGCGCAGCGCAGTCTGTATATCGTTCAGATCGTTCTGCTGGGCAGTGTTCGCCAGGTAGAACGTCTGCACCGCCTCTTCCTCCAGCTCCTGGCGCTTGGCGCGGGTGTTCATGGCGACAAAGATGGTGTTGGAGGTGACCGGGTGCCAGAACGTGCCCGAAGATACGCCGACGATGCGCAAGGCGTCTAATAGCGACACGTTGGCAATGTCCACCGTAATGCGCTTAGAGGTGTACTCGGGATCGAAGAGCACGTTGATCCCTGAGAATTTGCCCACGGTCTGGTAGATCACCTTGCTATCTTCCGTCATATGCAAGGTGAGCGGCTCATTGTAGATCGGTTTGAGCTGAACCGGGCTGCCTACCTCACTTAGCTCCTCAGTCTTATTCTCGGGAATCGAGGTTTCCTGATTGGGCTTGGTGGATGAGAGCCGGTCCCTCGCTTTCGCAATATCCTGGTGGGCCAGCTCGTTGCTGGGGTCGATCTCGATGGCGCGCAAGAACTCGGTCACCGCACCGGTGGTGTCGTTTTGGGCTAGAAGCTTTTCTCCTTGGCTGACGTGCGCCGCCGCCGCGGTGAAGCGCAACCGCTCATACGCAGTCTTATAGCGGAGATTCTTGGGTTCCAGCTTCCAGGCCTGGTAATAGTCTTCGTAGGCCGTGATGGGATCGTCTTTGGCCTCGGCTGTCTGGCCGTTCTGATAGAACGTCTTGGCTTTGGGAGTCGAACGTGCAAAGCAGCTATGGCTCAGGCACAAGAGCAAGGAAAGCACAGTGGAGAGGGCCCATTTGTTTTGACGGCGATTCATCGCACTCCAGACAAGTTCACTAGGGAGAAATCGACGTGTCCACAAAGTCACAGCACGCGCTTTCTTCTTTGACGTAGCCGGTCCTGAATCAGCGCAAACTCGTCCCGGCTCAGGGCTTTTCTGTTTGCTAATATCGCCTGAGTATACCATTCGGGAGAGCCCCATTTTCGCCCCCAACTCACGTGCTAGCATGAAGATTCGTAACCAAATGTATGCCCCGGCAACCGAGTCAGACCACTCCATCATCCCCTCAAAAATCGAAGGCTCGTGAGCCAGTCGCGGCCGGTGAGCGAGACGCCGCCGTGAACCGTGCGGCCAGCCACAATTACTTTCTCCTGGACAAATTCGAAGCCGGCATCGCGCTGCGGGGCACGGAAGTGAAGTCCATTCGCGAGGGCAAGGCCAATCTCAAGGACGCCTACGGAATCATCAAAGACGGCGAAGCCTATCTGCTGAATGCGCATATCGGTCCCTACTCGCACGGTAGCTCCTTCAATCACGATTCGCTGCGTACCCGCAAGCTGCTGCTGCACCGCCAGGAACTGCAAAAGCTCATGGGGAAGACGCAACTGAAAGGTTTAACGCTCATTCCCACCAGGCTTTATTTCCGACACGGTCGCGTAAAGTGCGAATTGGCGGTGGCGAAGGGCAAGCAGGACTGGGATAAGCGAGAGACCGAGCGGCGGCGTGAGGACGAACGCGAGGCCCGGGCAGCGATCGTTCGCAGCCAGCACAAGTAGCATCTAACCACCACAATCTAAGCAACTTAGGCATAAACACCCATGAAGACGAAACTTATATCCACTAAGCTCGACCGGGTCGCCAGCCAACTGCTGGTGATCTTCGCCCTGGATACCGCAGAGAAGAAGCAGGCGGCCAAACCGGTCATCAAGCTGTTGACTGCAAATAACGGCGTGGCCAAGGCGACGGCGAGCGTTCTAAACAGCGGCGAATTCGTTGCCGGGAGCTGCGACACTGTCCTGCTGCACGCGCCCGCCAGCTGCAAGGCGGAGCGAATCCTGCTGGTAGGCCTGGGAAAGCTCACCACGGCGGAAGTGCGCAAGGCGGCGGGCGCAGCGGTCCGCTTTGCCAAGCCGCGCAAGCTGCGCGAACTTTCGCTGGCCATCCCTGAGGGGCTCGATCCCGCAGCGGCCACGCGAGCCCTGGTAGAAGGCGCCTACATCGGGGACTTCGATCCGGATACCTATCGTTCAGACCGTAAGGACCAGAGTATTGAGCAACTCACCATCGTTGCCGGCAGCGGGGCAAAGGAGGCGGCCCTCGAGGCTGGCCTGCGAGAAGGCGTGATCCTGGGCGAGGCGCAGAACTTTACCCGCAGCCTGGTCAATGAGCCGGGCAACGTGATGACGCCTACCGTTCTGGGCCAGAAGGCCGCGGAGATGTGCGCCCAATACGGGCTGAGCTGTGAAGTGTACGGCGCCGACAAGCTAAAGGAATTAAAAATGGGCGCCTTCTGGGGGGTAACGAAGGGGTCGCAGGAGCCACCTGCCTTGATCGTGATGAGCTACGAGCCCAAGGGCGCGCCGGCCACGCCGGTGCTTGGCCTGGTGGGTAAGGGGATCACCTTCGATACTGGCGGCATCTCCATCAAGTCCGCAGACGGCATGGAGAAAATGAAGTACGACATGGCGGGCGGAGCCGCGATGATCGGCGCCATGCAGGCCATTGCGCAATTGAAACCGGCGGTAAAGGTAATCGGCATTGTTTGCGCGGCGGAGAACATGCCTTCGGGAACTGCCATGAAGCCAGGAGACATCCAGATCGCGATGTCCGGCAAGAGCATTGAGATCATCAACACCGATGCGGAAGGGCGACTGGTACTGGCAGATGGGTTGGCTTACGCCCGGCAACTCGGCGCAACCCACCTGATCGATGCGGCGACACTGACCGGCGCCTGCGTGGTAGCGCTGGGCATGATCAATGCGGGCAGCTTCTCGAACGATGACGAGACGTACCGTCATTTCATCGATGCGTCTCAGATCTCGGGCGAGCGTTTCTGGCGTTTGCCGGTCGAGGACGAGTACAAAGAGTTCATTAAATCCAACATCGCCGACATTATGAACACTGGCGGCAGCCGTTGGGGCGGGGCCATTACCGCCGCAATGTTTTTGAAGGAATTCGCCGAAGACACGCCGTGGATACACCTGGATATCGCGGGTTTGGCCTGGACGGAAGAAGCCAAGCCGTGGATGGCCAAGGGGCCGTCCGGGTTCGCGATGCGCACCATCACCGAGTGGGTGCGCAGTTACGCTAAGTGAGATCGGACACCGGGATGGTGTCCGATCTCACCGGAAATGCTCTAGGACGCTGCTCGCGTTGGTTGTTTCTCCTGAGTATATTTCTGGGCTGGTTTTCCCTGGCTGAATTCCCGAATGAGCCGCTCGTTGAACGCCGGTAGGTCGTCCGGCTTGCGGCTGGTGGTGAGGTTTTCATCCGTGACCACCTCTTCATCGACCCAGTGACCGCCCGCGTTGCGAATGTCGGTACGGATGGACGGCCACGACGTGAGGGTTTTTTTCTTCAAGACTCCAGCCTCGACCAGCATCCATGGGCCGTGGCAAATGGCGCCGATAGGCTTGCCTGAATGGAAGAAGTCAGTCACAAAGGCGACGGCCGCGGGCTCTATACGAAGCTTGTCGGGATTGATTTGGCCGCCCGGCAATACAAGCCCGTCATAGTCCGAGGGCTTCGCTTCATCCAGGGTCTTGTCCACCTTGGTGTTCTCACCCCAGTCGGTAAACTTCCATCCTTTGATTTGGCCGGGCTTGGGAGAAATCACATGTACGGTCGCTCCCGCCGCTTCCAGAGCCTTCTTCGGCTCCGTCAACTCCACTTGCTCGAAGCCATCTGTAGCTACGATGGCAATTTTCTTTCCCTGCAATTTTGCATTCATGTTTAAAACCCCTCGATTTCTCTTCTTACCTTTAGTGAGAGGCTCGCTTCTTGCTGCTCGTTGCCCGCATCGGCTATCGTGAAATCCAGATGAACATTGGGGTGCAGCAGGCATCTCGTGGCATGCTAGAGCGGTTCCAAGATTACTGTGCCCCATCCGGGCTCAGCGAGGTGGGTCTTTTCTTGGGGAAAAGCCCCGTCTGAATCATCTTCGCCGGTTACACCTATCGTGGAACCGCTATATTCCACAACCCATGCTGTAGAGGACTCCCATGCCATACCGCAAGAATTTTGTCGTTTCGGCTGCCGCGATTTTGTCAGCGCTCACTTTGCTGACCTCGTGCAATTCCTCGTCCAACACGGTCGCGCTTAATGGAGCGGGCAGCACCTTCGTTTATCCGGTGATGGGGCGCTGGATTCAGGATTTTCAGCAATCTCATGCGAACGTACGGATCAACTATCAGTCGATCGGGAGCGGCGGCGGGATTCAGCAAGTGAAGTCGGGAACGATTGATTTTGGCGCCTCGGATGCGCCGCTGTCAGACCAGGATATGGCACAGATGGCCCCGGTCATCCAAATTCCGGAATCGGCCGGCCCGATATGCGTCACCTACAACCTGGACGGTTTGCAAAAGCCTTTGCAACTCTCTTCCGATGCGCTTGCGGGAATTTTCCTGGGCAAAATCACCAGCTGGCAGGATCCGCTCCTCAAAAAGGACAATCCAGGCCAGAACCTGCCTAATTCGAAGATTATTGTGATCCACCGCGCGGAGAGCAGCGGCACCACAGCCGCCTTCACCACGTATCTTTCCGCGGTCAGCCCGGAATGGTCGCAACAGGTCAGCAAAGGCCCATCGGTGAAGTGGCCAACGGGACTCGGCGCCAAAGGCAGCGAGGGAGTTACCGGCCAGGTAAAGCAGTCGCCCGGCGCTATCAGTTACGTCGAGCTGACGTATGCGACGCAGAACAAGTTGCCTGTGGCAGCGATCAAGAATCAGGCTGGAAACTATGTACTTCCCAGCACTCGCGGGGACAACGGCGGCCATCGATGCATTCAAGGATCAGCTGGCGAAGGACCCTCGGACTTCGATCGCCAACCCACCGGCATCCGCGACAGATGCATATCCTATTTCCACCCTGACCTTCCTGATCGTCCCGCAAGACGGGAAGGACGCACAGAAACGCGCGGCACTAAAGCAGTTCATCTCGTACGTGGTGACGGATGGGCAGCAGGCCGCGAGCGGTTTGAACTACGCTCCTCTTCCTGACGCGGTAAAACAGCAGAACGTACAGGCGCTGAGCAAACTGACGGTCAACGGTGGTCCGATTCAGTGAGGGGAGAAAGAAAAAGCGCGTGAGAACCGGAAGAGAACCGCAGGTCGCCGTTCGACTTCGCTCGATAAGCGTCACATCGCATCCGGCACGGCGATTCCCAACCAGTCAAGGGAGCGGACCAAAGCGCGTTCGGCAACCGCGGCGGTGGCAAGCAAAAACTGCCGCCGTGCGGGATCCTCTTCGGTGAGGATGTGGTGACGGTGATAGAAGTTGTTGAAGAGTTGCGCCAGCTGGAAAGCATGCCTGGCCAGGTAGGCAGGTTCGGCGGCCGCAATGCATTGCTCCAACAATAGGCTGAGCCTGGAAGCCATGATCCACAGCTCCCAAAGGCCGGCCGCCCCTTCACCCTCGAAGTAGTCCGCGACATGGACCCCTGTCAGCGCGGCCTGCGGCGTAGTTCCCGCCTTGCGAAAAATATTGCGGGCACGGACCACGGCGTATTGCACGTAAGGACCCGTCTCTCCTTCGAAACTGAGCGCCTCCTTGAAATCGAAGGCGATGACACTGTTGCGGGTGAATTTGAGCATGAAGTAACGCAAGGCGCCGACCGCGATCTGGTGCGCGATTCCCTGCCTCTCCTCCTGGCTGCGCTGCGGATGGCGGCTGTCGACTTCTTCCTTCGCGGCTGCCGTGAGCCTATCCAGCAGCGCATCGGCTTTCACCCCAAAGCCCTTGCGCCCGGAGACTTCGATGTAAGAACGGCCCTGGTCTTCCTCGGAGATCTGATAGCCAAGCTCGAGCGCGCAGCGCGGCGTCAGCGCGACCATTTCATAAGAGAAGTGGATGTAGTGCGCCGCGGCTTCGGTGTATCCCAGACCACGCAGAGCTTCGATCACGTTTGCCTGGGGGTCCGCCTGTCGGCTGTCAATGACGTTGTAAATTGCCTGCGCACCTCCGAAGTCGGGGTGGTGCGCCTCGCCCTTTTCGGTCGAGATCCAGCACATGTGATCGTTGTAGGCAAAGAAGGGCGCGTAGCCGAAATCACGACCCAGCAGGCCAAACTTCCACAGGTGATAGGCGATGTCCTTGCCGACATAAGTGACGGTTCCGTTGGAACGGACGATCACCTTGGCATCTTCGTCCACCGCTCCGGCGTCTTCTACCTCCGCGGCGCCCGTCGAGGCGCGCCTCATCACCCAGCAGCCCTTGTTCTTGCCCTCAGTTTCCAGATAGAGCACGCCTTTGGCTTTCAACTGAGCAAAGGCGAGGTCCCAGAACTTGAGATGGAGGATCTCGCTTTCGCGGGGCAAAAAGTCATATTCAATGCCCAGCCGCAGCATGGTCTCAAGATGCCGGCGGAGCACGGCGGTGGAGAGCAAATCGGCGATTTCTGCCGTCTCGTTTCCCCCGGCTTCAATGGCGTGCAGGGTTCCCAGACGGATATCTTTCCGCTCCTGCTTCTCCGCATCCGAAGCCTCATACCACTGAGAGACCCGCGCATAGAGGTCCCAGCAGTAGTCATCGATACGTTGCCCCTTGGCCTTGAGATCGGCCATCAACTGCTTGACGCCGGCGAGATCGTAGCCCTCAAGGTGAGTCAGGCCGACGACCACATCCGCGACCTGGACCCCGGTGTTGTCGATGTAGTTCTGTACGTCGACCCGCTGACCGGCGGCCCGCAGCAGGCGCACAAAGGTGTCGCCCAGGATGGCGTTGCGCAAATGACCAATATGCGCAGCCTTGTTGGGGTTGATGCTGGTGTGCTCGACCAGGGAATGAAGGTGGCTCTGCTCTTCTGGGGTATCGTCGCGGGCGATCTGTTGCGCGGCCGCCTGGCGGTCAAGCTTGCCGTTGATATAACCGGCGCCGGCCACGGCAAAGGAAGTGAAGCCCTCCAGCGGCATCAGCTCCGGCGACCAGTTCCCCGGCGATCGCGCGCGGCGATCGTTTGAGGCGGCGGGCCAGCTCAAAGGCGACGGGCAGCGCGTACTCGCCCATCTCCAGATCGGGCGGCTGCTCGATGGCGATGTGCGGGAGTTCAACCTGGTATTTGGCTTGAAGTACCGAGCGGAGGCGCTCACGAAGAAGTCTCTGCTGTTTGCGATACACGCAAAACCCCTGATTTTCTTGCCGATTCTAGCAGAACGCTCGTCCTGTTAAGATTGAAGCGAGTGCAGCGTCTGCGATGCACTCGCTTCACCCCCTTGCCCATGTCTGATAGCCCTAGCTTTTACATCACCACCCCGATCTATTATGTGAATGCCCGGCCGCACATCGGTCACGCATACACCACGGTCGTTGCCGACGCCATCGCCCGGCGCAAGCGAGCCCAGGGCTTTGAAACCTGGCTTCTGACCGGCACGGATGAGCACGGTCAAAAGATCGAGCGCTCCGCCCGGCAGGCAGGACAAACGCCACAGGAGTTTGCTACCGCCGTCTCCAACCAGTTCCGCACCTTGTGGGACCGCATGGGGCTGAGCTACGACGACTACATTCGGACCACGGAGGAGCGCCACCGCAAGGGCGTACAAAAGCTCTTCCGGGTATTGCAACAGCGCGGCTTCATCTACAAGGGCAGCTATACCGGCCAGTACTGCGTCTCCGACGAACTGTATGTCGATGCGCCGCCCGGTTCGCCCTGCCCGGACTGTGGGCGCATCACGGAGACGGTGAGCGAAGAGAACTACTTCTTCAAGCTTTCCGCATTCGAGCGCAAGCTGCTGGAGCTGTACCAGGAAAATCCGCAGTTCATTCGCCCTGAGGCGAGGCGCAACGAGGTCATCTCGTTCGTGCGCGGCGGCTTGAAAGACCTGTCGATCAGCCGCACCAGCTTTGACTGGGGCATTCCGGTGCCGGGCGACGAAAAGCACGTCATTTATGTGTGGATGGACGCGCTGGCCAACTACATCACCGCGCTCGGCTATGGCAGCGATGCGCCCCAGGATCAGGAGCGCTTTGCACGTTTCTGGCCCGCCGACTTGCACCTGGTTGGCAAGGAGATCATCCGCTTTCATTGCGTGTATTGGCCTGCCTTTCTCATGGCCGCGGACCTGCCGCTGCCCAAGGGCGTGGTGGCCCATGGCTGGCTGCTTTTTGAGCAAAGCAAGATGTCCAAGTCGCGAGGAAACATCGTGCGCGCGGAGACCATCGTAGAGACGCTGGGGGCCGATGCACTGCGCTACTTCCTGATGCGCGAAGTGGTCTTTGGGCAAGACGGCAGCTTCTCCTTTGACGCCCTGGTGCAGCGCTACAACGCGGATCTGGCCAACGGATATGGCAACCTGACCAGCCGGATCCTGGCCATGATCACCAAGTATTTCGACGGAGTCGTGCCGGCGGGAGAGGCCGAGCCACGGATCGTCACTGCCGCCGACACGGCAGCGCGCGAGTTTGCCCAGCACTTTGAAGCGCTGGATTTTTCCCGCGCGCTCGAATCTCTATGGGCTTTGGTTGCGGTGGTCGACGGCTACATCACGGAAAAGGCTCCCTGGAAGCTGGGTGCGTCGCCGGATGCGGCTGCGCGCAGCTTGCTGGCATCCATTCTTTATACCTGCGCCGAAGCGTTGCGCTTGATCACGGCTCTGGCCTATCCCGTTCTACCCGATGCCGCCACGCGCATATGGGCGCAGCTCGGCCTCGGCGATATTGCCCATGCAGACCTCAAGGATCTGCACTGGGGTCAATTGGCGCCAGGAACCAAACTCGGGCTGTTAGGCCCTATCTTTCCCCGGGCAGAAAAGGACACGGTCGAACGCATGAACGAACTGGAGACAAATAATACCGGCAAGAGTGTGGAAGCAGAAGCGGCGCCCGTCTCGGAGGCGGCAATCATGACCAGCGCTCCGGCTCTGCCGGAGCCAGCGCCGCCTGTGGCGGACAGGCAGGCGACGGCCATCGCAGCGTCGGAAGCAACCGGGAGCGCCGTTGCCAAGGCGCCGGCAGCGTTGACGCCGGCGGCATCTGTGGGGACGACCGCTCAGCCGGCAGAGAAGCCCGCACTGATCACCATCGACGACTTCGCCAAGGTTGAGTTGCGCGTAGCACAGGTGCTGGTAGCGGAACCGGTGAAGGGCGCCGACCGGCTTTTACGGTTGGAAGTCAACCTGGGCGATGAGGTACGGCAGATTGTCGCCGGGATTGCCGGCGCCTATGAGCCGGAGAAACTCATCGGCCGCAAGGTGGTGATTGTGGCCAACCTGCAACCCAGAAAGTTGCGCGGGCTGGAGTCGAATGGAATGATCGTAGCGGCATCGTTGGGAGAGAAAGGCAAGCCCGTACTGGCCGGCTTTCTGGAAGATGTCGAAATAGGCGCGCGGCTCAAATAGAGTGGAGGATTCGTTCCCCACCAGCGATCGACATCGAGATTCGCTTATCCCACATCTCGCGAAAAACGAGCGAGATGTGGAGCACCCATCGTTCGTGGCGGGGGAAGATCCCCAGGGAATGCAAGCTCTGATATTGCTTTAGAGGGAGTAGCGCTGGTCGACTCACACGCACATCTGGATAGCCCGCGCTACGACGCCGATCGGGAAGAGCTGCTGCAGCGGGCCTGGCAACAGGGAGTGCGTACCGTACTGTCTATTGGCATCGGCGAAGGGCCCGACACCATGCAGCAGGCACTGGAATTGAGCCGTAGCTATGCCGGCAAACCGGGGATCCCCCGCCTCCTGGCCACCGCCGGAATCCATCCCCACGAGGCTCAGCTCGCCGACCAAGCCGCGTTGGCCAAACTGGACGATTTGCTGGCCAATCCGGATGTGCTGGCCGTAGGCGAGATCGGACTGGATTATTATTATGACCACTCGCCTCGGCCGCAGCAGAAGAAGGCCTTTGCGCAGCAAATGGAGCTGGCCGCGGCAAGGCGGCGCCCGATCATCATTCATTGCCGGCCCTCCGATGGCAGCAGCAACGCATGGGACGACACGCTGGAGATGATCGAGACTGCCTGGGTGCGGACCAACCTGGGCGGCATCCTGCATTGTTTTACCGGCGAGTGGGAGCATGCCAGGCGAGCCCTGGATAGTGGATTTCTCATCTCATTTGCAGGCAACATCACCTTTCCCCGGGCAGAAAACATACGCGAGGTGGCAGCCAGGGTACCGCTGGACCGGATGCTGATTGAGACCGATGCCCCGTTTCTCGCGCCCCTGCCGTATCGCGGCAAGCGCAACGAGCCGGCATGGGTGAGCCGGGTGGCGGATAAGCTGGCGGAAGTGCGCGGCGTTACGGCAGAGCAGATCGCTTCCAGCACTGCCAACAACTTCTTCCGTTTTTTTGGTGTAGCGCCGGACGCGGAGTCGTAGGTTCGGGATAGGCAACAGCTTTTGCGCTCATAATCGAGGAAGGACAACACCATGGCGGCAGACAACTCGTTCGATGTAATCAGCAAGGTGGATGTTCAGGAAGTAAAAAATGCGATGGATCAGGCCATCAAGGAAGTGCGGACGCGGTTTGATCTGAAAGACTCGCACTCCGAAATCAAGCTGCTGGAGGGGGACGAGGCCATTGAACTGGCCTCCTCAGACCAGTACAAGCTCAAAGCGGTCACGGAGATTCTGCAGCAAAAGTTCGTTAAGCGCGGGGTGTCGTTGAAGGCGCTTGAATACGGCAAGATCGAACCCGCCTCCGGCTCCAGCGTGCGCCAGAAGATCACCCTGCAGCAGGGGATCCCGGGAGAAAAAGCCAAAGAGATCGTTAAGCTCATCAAGGAATCAAAGAAAAAGGTCCAGGCATCCATTCAAGGCGATACGGTGCGCATAACGGGCAAGGATCGCGATACCCTACAGGAGACGATTGCACTGCTCAAGGGTCATGACTTCGGCATCGACATGCAGTTCACCAATTACCGTTCGAACTAGTGGCGGGAATGGTATAAAGCAATTTTGTGTCGCAATACCGGTGCAGAGCTTTTCTGAGTTCAAGAACCAGCACCTGGAGAGTGAGTGAGCACACAAGCGATAGCGACGGCGAAGGAAGTCTTCGACCTGCTGCGCGACGACTTGAGCGCCATCGAGACCGAGTTGGTGCGCGATGCCGTCTCCAGTGTGGGGGCCATCACCGATATCGCCGACCACTTGCGTGAAGGCGGGGGCAAACGCATTCGCCCTTCCCTGCTGTTGCTGGCGGCAAAATCGCTTGGCTACCACGGTCAGGGCATGGTGCGGCTGGGCGCGGTGGTGGAGATGGTGCACACGGCAACCCTGGTGCACGACGACATCATCGACGGGGCGGACACCCGTCGCGGCCGTCCGTCCGCCAACACCACCTGGGGCAATTCGAAATGTGTGCTGGCCGGCGACTGGCTTTATATGCAGGCCTTTCACATCGCCCTCGAGGAGCGCAATTTCAAGGTGCTCGACCTGTTAATCGGTTTGACCCAGCAAATGGTCGAAGGCGAGTTCGTACAGATGGAAAAGCTGGGACGGGTGGTGGGCGAACCCGAGTACTACGACCTGATCGACCGCAAGACGGCATGCCTGTTCGACGTCTCGATGCGACTGGGCGCGGTCCTGGCCGGAGCCAGCGAAGAGATCGAGGAGCAGATGGGGGAGTACGGGCGCAACCTGGGTATCGCCTTCCAGATCGTGGACGACGTGCTCGACCTGACAGCTACCGAGCGCGTGCTAGGCAAACCGGTGGCTAGTGATTTGCGCGAGGGTAAGGCCACGCTGGCCGTAGTCCATGCCCTGGAGAACGGAACGCCGAGCGAGCACGAGGCAATCTGTAGAGTACTCGAGGATCTGAGCTTCGAGCGCACCAGCCATCAGGAAGTGCTGGCGATCCTGGAGCGGCACGGATCGGTGCCGTACGCCCTAACCGCAGCCTTCCAATACGCCGACGTGGCGCGCGCGGCCATCGCCGGGCTGCCGGAGTCCGACTATAAGCGGGCTCTGCTCTGGATGCCGGATTTCGTTGTCGCCCGCGACAAGTGATCAGCCGATGCCCGAAATAGAAACTGCAGCGAAGATCCCGATTCGCGTGCTGGTTGCCAAGCCAGGCCTGGACGGTCACGACCGGGGCGCCAAAGTCATCGCCCGCGCCCTGCGCGATGCCGGCATGGAAGTGATCTACACCGGTTTGCGGCAAACCCCGGAGATGATCGTCCATGCCGCCCTGCAGGAGGATGTCGACTGTATCGGGCTGAGCATCCTCTCCGGTGCGCACAACGTGATTGTGCCTCGCGTCCTGGGGTTGCTCAAGGAGCGCGGGGCGGCCGATATTCTGGTCGTTCTGGGCGGGACTATCCCGAGGCAGGACATCGACGCGCTAAAGGCGCAGGGGGTGGCCGAGGTCTTTGGGCCGGGCACATCCCTCGAAAGTACCGTGGCATTCATCCGGGCACACATCAAACCGCGCGGCATCCCCACATACTGAATTCGCAGTATCACCCAGATACTGACCATGCTCCTGGGCTCCGCCCGATGAACTTCCCTGACGGTACGTCCCCCAGCGCACCGGCACCATCCATAACGTAAGTTTCGACGTCCATGGAAGGTATTTTGACCTCATGATTCTTTTCGCCGTAACTTCGCTCAGAAGAGAAGATTGCCTCGCAATCGCCGGCTCAATCCACCGGGCTATCCGCAGACTAGAAGATAGCGCGGAAGTTACTCCACTCAATTCGTCGTCATCGATGTGGCATTTAAAATTGAATGCGCGGCGCCTTGATGGCCGCGAGAATCAGCAAACGCGCGCACTTTATTACATACGGCACAGTAATTGTTTCATAGCTGCGGCGGGCGGATCCAATCATCACAGTGGCGGATCTTTGGCGGCCTGAATCCACAGGTTATCCACACTGTGGATAACCTAGTAACTGCTAGACCGGGTACCTTCGGAAACCTGGATAAGATCGCCTAAGCAGGGCGTAGCCCAGCCCATTCAAGGCCAGCACGGCCAGACCAGCGAGCAGGAAACTGGGAGTTTGCTGCCTGAAGCCGAACCAGGCCACCCAGCAGGTGAGCAGGTGAAGGAGAAGGACGCAGCCGGAGCGCAAGCCGCGGAGGTCGTAGGACGCGAAGAGGAACCAGGGGAGCACGACAAAGTAGAAGGGCCAGCCATACTCAACCAGGCGGTCGGCACTGGCCCCGAGCAGCGGAGTCATCAGGATGCTGATGACTCCGTAGACGATGCCGAAGCGGAAGACGATGACCATGCCGGGGGGAAGCTCCAGATCCCGCTCCCGTCCGGAGAGGGCGGCAACCATCCTCCGCCATAGAACCAGCGCCAGGGCCGGGCCGATGCCGAAGATGCCAAACCAGGCGAGCAACAGGCGGCCTGGACCCCAGAGGTCAGGCCGGCAGACTCCGACCTGCCGAATGGCGCCCAACGGGTGCGGCAGCGCGGTAACCCAGACGGGGCTGCATTCGGGCAAGGTATTGCTCCAGAGGGGCAGCCCAAGCAAATTCTTGAAAAAACTCCAGAAGAGCTTGCCCAGGATGTAGGCTCCGCCGCCCAGGCCGTGGACGCTGGCGGGTCCGGATTGTCCGTAGTGCCGGCTGACCAAAACGCCGGCGGCCATGGCCAGAAGCCCGACCCCGGCAGAGCGGAGTGGGATCCGTCGCCAGCAGGCGAAGATCAAACAGAGCGCCAGCAGAAGAGTGGACTCGCGCGCCAGGTAGGCGGGAAAAAGCAGGAACAAAGCCAGTCCGGAGTGGCCAAAGAGCAGGCAGAGCAGGATAGCCGCGAGAAGGGTGGCATGCAGCAGGTCGGGCAGATAGTAGTCGTGGAAAATATCGACCCAGAAAGGCATCAGGAAAACTCCCGCAACGATGGCAGCGGGAGCTCGCCAGGACCACAGCAACCCGGCAACCAGGGCGATCAGGGCCACCAGGCAAACGACGCCCAGGAGCAGGAATCCGGTGTCGACGCCGAGGCCTGTAACGCGACCCAGCCAGCCGGCCGTGGCCGGGCCCAGAATACGTGCGGAGAAAGGTGCGGGGACAGCATTCCGCTGGCCCAGCGCAAGCAGACGATACTGGCCCGCATCGGGCGCGTATACGGCGCCCGGCAGGCCAAGCAGGATGGCAAAGCACAGGCACACCGCAGGAAAGAGCAACACGCCTTGGCCCCCGGATTTCCTGTACGCCGCGTTGGATACGGCCGCGTGTGCCGCTTTCATTGAGGAAAGCCGCATGAAGTGCGCCAACGCCAACAAGCTTCACAGGAAATCCGGGGGCGGGACATGAATGCAGGTTAGATCATTTCTCCCGCCGGGGTAATAAGCGAGCAGATGCGCGGCAGCAGAGAAAGGTCAGGAGGAGGCAACGAGGAATTGCTGCAGGATGGCCACATACTTTTGCGGCAATGGTACCTTGCGTAACGACCGGTTGACGGTAACGTGGGTGGTTTCGCCTTCGGCAAGCAGGGTGGTGCGGGACCCATCGTCCTCCGGACGAAGCAGGCGATAGCCGAACTTGATGACGGAACGGCGCAAAGCTAAAACGCTGGTCTCGAGCAGCAGCTCGTCGTCATAGCGCGCCGGAGATTTGTAGCGGCAGTTGGCTTCGACGACCGGAATATGGCAATCGTCGTCGATCTCCATTTGCTTGTAATGAAAGCCGAGTTGGCGCAGCAGCTCGACCCGGCCGACCTCGAACCAAATGAAGAAGTTGGCGTAGTAGACGACTCCCATCTGGTCGGTTTCGGCATAGCGCACACGGATTCTGGTTTGGGAAACGGGCATGGGTGAGGTAAGTGTAGCGGAGAGCGGCAACCGCAGGTCTCTCCACTGTGCTACCCCGGACCCACGGCACGCCTGGGCAGGCCAAATGACAAAATGGAGGGTGGCGCTTCGGTCAGCATTGGGTGACGGTAAAGAGAACGCAGTCTCTCCACTACGCTGCGCTCCGGTCGAGATGACAATTCTTCTTGTGCGATAAATTTGTCATCTCGACCGGAGCGCAGCGTAGTGGAGAGAACTGCGGTTTTTGTGCAGTCCTGGTCCTATTTTCAGACCCCGCCCTACGGCTTGAGCTTGGTGAAGACCTGGAGCTTGGAGATGTCGTTGAACATCACGAAGGCGGCGAAGATCAGCAGCACCACGAACGCTGCCTGGTAGATCCGCTCCTTGAACTCCTGATTAAGGTCGCGGCGCATCACCCCTTCAATGAGCAGCAGAACAATCACGCCCCCATCCAGGATCGGAATGGGCAGAAGATTGAAGATGCCCAGATTGAGACTGATGATGGACATGAGTCCAATGATCGGCTGCCAGCCGGGTTCCTCGACCGCGAGTCCGGTTTGCCGCGCGATGCCAATCGGCCCGCTCAGATCCTGCACCGCAAAGCGGCGCGTGACCATGCGCTGGAGTACTTCAAGGATCAGGCCGGAATAGCGCAGGTTGAAATGAACCGACTGCTTTAAGGCCTGCGGCAACGGCAGTTGCTGAATTTTGAAAGGCGGCAGGTTGGGCGCAAAACCAATCCGATAGAGCTTGTGCCCATTGCCGGCATCCGCCATGACGGGCTGCAATTCGACCTGGAGCGTTTGCCCGCCACGCAGGGCGGTTAATTGGATGGGGCGGCCATTATCCTGCTGCAGAAAGGCCAGCATGGCATCGACCGAATGCAGGGCCAGCCCATTGACTGAAAGAATCTGGTCGCCTGCCTGGAGGCCGGCTTTGGCGGCGGGCATTCCGGGCTCGATCTGGCGGACGCGGACGGGGTCGTCCTGCATGCGGGGCACGAAACCGACGGTGTCGAAGTCGAAGTCGTCCGAGCCCTTGGGGTTGGGAATCATCAACTGGGTGGAGACGGTCTGCCCATCGCGTTTGACATCGACGGGAATGATTTGCCCCACGTTGAGAGCAGCGCGGATTGAGACCTGCTCCCAGGTCGGGTTGTTGACGTTATCGAATCGTGTAATGACATCGCCCGCCTTCAGTCCGGCGGTGGCGGCGGCAGTGTGATCAGAAACAAAGTCGATGTTGGCCGCCTGGGCACGAAAAGCCTCGACCTCGTTATGCATCATGTAGAAGCCGGTCATGAGCAGCAAGGCGAGCAAAAAGTTCGCTACCGGACCCGCCAGACCAATGAGAATGCGCTGCCAGCGTGGGTGGGCGTTGAACTCAGCCGGGTCACCCGTGGACTCTTCGCCTGGGGATTCTCCCGACATTTTGACGTAGCCGCCAAGGGGCAAGAGGCTGAGCCGGTAATCGGTGTCTCCGTGGCGGAAACCGAAAAGACGCTTACCGAAACCCACGGAAAAAACTTCGACCCGCACGCCGCACAATTTGGCGACGGCGAAGTGGCCGAACTCGTGCACCAGGACCATGATGCCGAGCACAACGAGCATGGAAACCGTGCTGGTTAAGAAAAAGGACATAGTAATCCGCTCATTTACCTCTCTGCCGGATCCAGCGCGGGTTGCCGCAGCACCGAACTACCGGAGTATTGACTGGAATAAACCGCGTGCGGTGAGCATATTTCCACGCTAACGGTGAACTTTGCCGCGACGGTTGGCTGCTTTCTTTCTGGCCCAAAGCGCCTGCATCGAAAAACGTTCAACGCAGCACCGGCGAAAACCCTGAAACCACGCCGTGCGCGATCCGCCGGGCTTCCTCGTCTAGCTGAAGGACTTCCTGGATGGTTTCAGGATGCCTCGGCGGCGTTACCTCAAGAACTTGCTCAATTGTACGCGGGATGCCGGTAAAGGGAATGGTGCCTTCGAGGAATGCACCCACCGCCACCTCGTCCGCCGCATTGAGGGCAATGCAGGCGGCGCCCCCGGATTCGGCCGCCTGGTAGGCCAGGCGAAGACAGGGAAATCGTTCAAAATCAGGAGGCTGGAAGCTCAATTGACCGAGGGACGCCAGGTCGAAAGTCAGCTCGCTCGGTACCCGCTCCGGGAAGCTCATGGCGTAAAGAATCGGCAGCCGCATATCGGTAACGGAAATTTGCGCCAGAATGCTGCCATCCACGAACTCCACCAGCGAATGTACGGTCGATTGCGGATGTACGGTGACCCGGACGGCGGAGGGGGGTAGATCGAAGAGACGGCAAGCTTCGATGATTTCCAGGCCCTTATTGAGCATGGTGGCGGAATCGATGGTTACCCGGCGCCCCATGATCCAGGTGGGATGGCGTAATGCCTGCTCCACCGTAACGTACTGGAACTGATCCAGCGGGAGCTGTCGGAAAGGGCCTCCCGAAGCGGTCAGCCAGATGCGGCGAACTTCCTGTGCGGATCCTCCACGCAGGCACTGGTGGATGGCGTTGTGCTCGGAGTCGATGGGCAGCAGGGGCACGTTGCCGCGCCGCGCCAGCCGGGTCAGGATCTCTCCGGCGGCGACCATGGCCTCTTTGTTGGCCAGGCCGACGGGTTTCCCCGCGGCCACCGCGGCGTAGGTAGCTTCGAGTCCCGCCAGGCCGACGATTGCCGAGACCACGAAATCCACCCGGGATAGGGTGGCCGCTCGCACTGTGCCCGCAGTGCCGTGGACCACCTCGATGCCGCCGAGGTCTGCCGCCTTAAGCCGCAAGGCCAATTCGCTGGCCAAAGCTTCCGTGGCCATCGAAACCACCAGCGGGCGCCAGCGCTGGCATTGGGCAAAAGCCAGATCCACATTCCCGCCGGCGGCCAGCGAAGCGACCGCGAAGCGCTCAGGATAAGACTCGATGATAGAGAGGGTGCTGGTTCCGATGGAACCGGTAGAACCGAGGATGCAGATGTGCTTCAACGCAAGCTGACCCGCTCAAAAATACTGCCGAATCCATTGAGCGTACCACAGCACTGGCGCGGCCAGCAGGAGGGCGTCGATGCGATCCAGGATACCTCCGTGGCCGGGAAGCATGGCGCCGGAATCCTTCACCCCGGCGCCGCGCTTGATTGCGGATTCAACCAGATCGCCCACCTGGGCGAAGAGATTCAAGACTACGGCCAGCCCTAACCAGTGAGCCAGAGAACCGGGAAAATGGAGAGTGGAGATCGATCTATTTTCGAGCGCTCGAGAGAGCGCTACCAGCGCCGCAGCGATGAGCAGGCCGCCGGCAAGCGAAGCGGCGCTTCCCTCCCAGCTTTTCTTGGGGCTGATGCGCGGTGAAAGTTTCGTACGCCCGAAGTTGCGGCCTACATAGAGGGCCGCCGTGTCGCCGGTCCACACGATGCAGAACAGGAAGACTAGTAGCGAAGGACCGTCCTGCTGGGCCCAGACCAACGGCAGTGTAGCCAAGGTCAGGCCGATATAGATCAGGGCAAAAACCGAGAAGGCGGTATCCGGCAAGACGCGCTCGAGGGGCGAGCGAAAGCTGCACACGAGCAGCAGTACCAGGCTGCATAAACCGATTACCGGCAAGACCAAAAAAGGATTGTGAAAGGTCGCGGCGAAGAGAACGGCGATGGCAATCAACACCAGGTTTCGGGGGAGGCGTGACCCGTGCGCGTCGGCGATGGAGATGTATTCCCAGGTAGCGAGCTCGGCGACGAGAGCCGTCGCCACGACCACTAACAAAAAGGATCCCCGCAACAGGAGCAGCAGAACCAGGGGGACGAGGACCGCCGCCGTGATGACCCGTTTCATAATTTACAGAAGCATACACGGCCATGATATCGTCGAGGCTTAAGTTAGTTGGAGATACGATGACTGAAGTGGGATCGTTCGAGGCAAAGAACAAATTGAGTGCGCTGTTGGACCGTGTTGAGCAGGGCGAAGAGATCGTCATTACCCGCCATGGCAGGCCGGTGGCCAAACTGGTACCCACTCACGGAGGCATCGATCGCTCTCACGCCCAAGCGGCATTGCAACGCATGCGGGATCGAGCGGTGCAGGCTGGACTTGGGGCTTTCGATTGGGAAACCCTCAAAGCAGATCGAGACGCATCCGGCCGTGAGCCTGATCCTCGATAGTTCGGCGACCTTGGCGTGGTTTTATGCTGACGAAACGACTCCTGCCATCCGCCAGGTCTTTGAGCTCCTCATTAAAGATGGCGCCTGGGTTCCTTCTCTGTGGCGGCTCGAGGTCGCCAATATTTTGGAAATGGGCATTCGCCGTGGACGCCACGACGTAGCTTTCAGCCGTGCTACATTGGCCGATCTATCGTTGTTACCAATCAGCCTGGATCCGGAAACCGACCGGCAGGCGTGGGACGCCACTTTGCAGTTGGCGCATCGTCATCGGCTGACGCTATACGACGCTGCGTACTTAGAGTTGGCACAACGCCGCAGATTGCCGTTGGCTACGCTGGATGGCGATCTGCGCACAGCTGCCATCGCTGAGAGCGTGGATCTGCTGGGGATATAAGATCAGACTTCGGTACCCCTACGTTTGAATGACACCGGGATTGAACTTCTTGACCTCGGGATTTAGAGCTGCGGCCTGGAGCGCGGTCAGCAGCACATCGCGGGTCTTCGCCGGATCGATGATGGCGTCCACCCACAGCCGGGCCGCCGCGTAACGGCAATCGGTCTGCTCATCGTAGGCCGCCTGGATGGAGGCGAAGACCTGGCTCTTCTCCTCTTCACTCAATTGCTTGCCTCCACGTTCCATCTGGCGGATTTTTATCTCCACCAGCGTGCTCGCCGCCGAGGCGCCACTCATCACCGCATAACGTGCCGTCGGCCACGCAAAGAGGAAGCGCGGATCGTAGGCCTTGCCGCACATGGCGTAGTGACCTGCGCCAAAGGAGCCGCCAAGGATCACCGTGATCTTGGGCACCGTGGAGTTGGCTACCGCCGAGACCATCTGCGCGCCGGCGCGGATAATACCGCTCCACTCCGCGTCACGCCCCACCATGAAGCCATTCACGTCATGAAGAAAGATCAGGGGAATCAGGTTCTGATTGCAGTCCATGATGAAGCGCGCCGCCTTTTCCGCACTCTCGGCATAAATCACGCCCCCAAACTCAACCCTTCTCTCCCCTGTCTGGCTGGTATGTGTCTGATGGGTTTTCTGGTTGGCCACAATCCCCACCGAGAAACCACCGATCCGCCCATACCCGCAAAGAACTGTCTTGCCGTAATCCGCCTTGTATTCGTCGAATTGCGAACGGTCGACCAGGCGGGCGATTACTTCGTGCATGTCGTAGCTGTTGCCCGCTCCCTTGGCCGGGTCCGGATCGAGCAGGGCGTAGAGCTCCTGAGGAGCGAATTTTGGCGCGTCCTGCTGCGCATCGTAGGCCACCCGGTCAAACGGCGCCACGGGGCCGTGGCCCAGGCGGGACACCAGCGATCGCAGCCTGGCCAGGCAGATATGGTCGTTGGGCTCTTTGAAATCGACCGTGCCTGAGATCTCGGCGTGCATGGTGGCCCCGCCCAGCTCCTCGGCCGAGTATTTCTGGCCGATGGCCGCCTGCACCAACGCCGGTCCAGCCAGAAAGAGCCCACTGCCCTCGGTCATCAACACGTGGTCGGTCATGACCGGAAGATATGCCCCACCGGCCACACACATGCCCATAATGGCCGTGATCTGCGGGATGCCCTGCGCGCTCATCACCGCGTTGTTGCGAAAGATCCGTCCAAAGTCGTCCTGGTCGGGAAACACATCCTCTTGGAGAGGCAAGAAAACCCCTGAGGAATCAACCAGATAGAGGGTAGGAATCCGGTTCTCCATGGCTATCGTCTGGGCCCGGAGAACCTTCTTGGCGGTCATGGGGAAGAACGCGCCTGCTTTGACGGTGGCGTCATTGGCGATGACCATCACCAGCCGGCCCGCGACCCACCCCAGGCCGGTCACCACACCCGCAGCCGCCGCGCCACCCCACTCTTCATACATGCCAAAGGCGGCAAAGAGGCCTAATTCCAGGAAATCCGCGCCGGGATCAAGCAGCAGGTCCAGCCGTTCCCTGGCGGTCAAACGTTTCTTAGCGTGCTGTGCCTCAATGGCCTTGGGGCCTCCACCCTCGCGGATAGAGTCTTCCTGCTGCCTTAACGCCAGCACCAGAGCCTCCATGCCGGCGGTATTGGCGCGGCCTTTCCGGGTCTGGGGGTCTAGCCTGGAAGCCAACAGGTTGGAGAACTCGGCCGCAGGCGGAGTTACGGGTGGGTCTGGATTTGGATTGACCATAAGAAACGTGCCAGCATACCATCCCGGGGCATTTTCACTTCTACTCTGCGCGGTCACCCTTGGCACAATTTCTCTATTTCCAACATCCCCCAAACGTGACATACTGCATCAGATTATCTTTCAGCCAACCCCTATGGCTGAAAGATTTTTGGGTCGAAAGAGAATGACAATGTCTAACCTACTTTGGAAACTTACACATACCAGTTCCTGGCCTACTACGAATGCCACCGTGGACTCCTGTGAGTGGGTGCGATACCACGACCATCTGGGGGGCAATGCGGGCCATTATCAAATTAAATTTACCTACCTGGCAGGGGACGGACAGGTGAATCACGGCGAATTTTGCCATCAGGGAGTCGAGCACATCGCACCTTACGGTGTAGGCGAGCGACTGGCAATCCAGTACGACCCCAGGAAGCCGGCACGCTATCACTTTAGCGGCGCTGCTCCGGACTACCAAAAGCTGGAAGCGATACTGGTTATGACCGTCTTTGCTCTGCTCGCCGGGTACGTGCTCTACACCTTCTAGGCTCCTCCCCCACCATTCCCCCACGAAGCGACCCGCCAACCTGTCGGCCGGGGAGCGCTCGCGTGTCCGCTTCTGCCCGCCTCCTACTGGACTTATTGATTGATTTTTTGCCCCAGCGCACTAGGATGGTGTGGTCCGCCCGGCGTGGTAAAGAAGAACACCTGAACATGCAACTCCATCGCACCCTGTCCCTGGCTTTGATCCTCGGCTACGGCGCGCTCACCCTGAGCCATGCTCAGGCCTCGTCTCAGCAGAGCGTCTCCTCCGACGACATCAGCGTGGCGGAGGGTCTCCAGCTCCCGACCTACGGACATATCTGGGCGCTTGATACCTGGAAGGGCATACACGAGCTGGTCCGCCTAAGGCCCCCGGACACAAACACAGATGACTCCGGCTTTTCTCTCAAGCTACGGCGCACGATCGAATTCAAGGGGGAAGCAGCCCAGGTTCGGGTGCACGATGCGGCAGCGCAGTTCTTTTTGCGCGGAGTCTCGGGCAGCGACAATGGGCGCTCCGATCTGGTCGTCGTGCGCCTGAGCATTGAAGGCGAACGGCGCACGGTCTCGAAAGATGCCATGGCGCAGCTCAAGCAGCAGGAGAAGCATGGAGATGCCCGGTACCCCGATGTGATCGGGATCAAGCAGCAGCGCGTGGGAACGACTGACTGGTATCGGCTCTCTCCACAGCAAGCTCTTACCCCGGGAGAGTACGCGCTCGTTCCACTGCCCTCCAGTCCGGGGTTCGCCGAAGGAGAGATTTTCGATTTTGCCATGGATCCAACGGCACCCGAAAATTCCGATCCTCTCCGCTCAGAACAGTATCGCGGCTCGGAATGAATCAGACACGCCAATAACACGAAGGTGGGAGCGGAGTGTCGCATCCATCGGTGAATCCGCACTTGCAATCGAGACGGTAAAAACGCGTCGCACGCGTAGCAGAATTTACCTGTGCGCGATTTGGTTTGCGGGCGCTCGCAGGAGCGGCAACGAACAACCAGGATGCGGTTTCACTTGGTTCCGCCGATGAAAAAGAAAACGGTTCGACGCTTCACGATCGGCGAAAGCAGTCGAAGCCACCTCCAAAAAGAAACAATCATTATTGCTATTACACGGGATCGCCGCGGCAATGTTAAGCCAGGCAGATCGATCACCGGCGAATTGCTGCTCGCCTGTCTACGGGAGGGGGAGTGGGTTTAGGTCCGAGGGGTCGATGCGGCCGCGCCATCGAGGCCCAGCACGGCAGCGTGACGGCGCAAAGCTGCGATGCAAAAATCAATGTGGGTATCCAGATTCACATCCAGTTCCTGCGCGCCCTGGAGGATGTCTTCGCGGTGCACGCCACGCGCGAAAGCCTTGTCTTTAAGCTTCTTGCGCACACTTTGCACATCTACGTCGAAGATCGATTTCGTCGGTTTGACGAGCGAAACAGCGGTCAGAAAACCGGCCAATTCATCGCAGGCAAAGAGGGCCTTGGCGAGATGCGTGTCTCTCGCTACACCGGAGTACTGTGCATGTCCCATGATTGCTACACGAATCTCTTCCGGCCATCCCTGTTGGGCAAGAATCTTATTTCCTACGAAAGGGATGTTCTGCTGCGCTGGGATATTTTTCGTAGTCGAAGTCGTGCAGTAAACCAGTGATGCGGTAGTTCTCAATCAACCCGCTGGCCTCGTCCCCACTGAGTGCGCGCGCAGCCACTTGCTCTTCGCCGTAGGCTTCCATGCAAGCTTCGACAGCGAGTGCATGCTTGAGCAGACCTGCCGATTGGGTGTACTCGTTGAGGAGCGTCCAGGCTTCGGTTCGTGTGCATTTTATTGCGGCCATTGTGTACCTTTTTGCACAGACAGCCGTTGGGCTCCGTGTTTTCTAGGCTTTCTTCCGAAATTCGTACCACGTTTTCCGCTTTCGCCCTACTTTTTAACTTGACATTGAGGATACCCTGCATCACTGTAATCATGAATCAGGTAGGGACCGTCGCTAAACGGATACTTGGCACGAGGACGTGCAAGGTGATCTAAAAAGAGGCGCTTCTTATCAGGATCGCCCTGCTCTGGCGCTCCGTTACAAAATTATGGCAACTACCCTAGCAACCGTCGAGGCGCGTGAGGTTCTTCGGTGTGAGCGCTGCACTCTGGTGCAGTTCCGCACCGCAAACTCTCTTTGCAGACGCTGCCACAAGCCCCTCGAAGTAGAGGAACCAGAACGGCTCGTCCCGCAGTTCGCCGGCGAACCGGAAGAGGCTGTGGCAGAAGACAACAGCCTGCAGGTCGCGCGCGCGGTGCGTGATCTTCGCAAAGGCCGCAATCTGAGCCAGCGCCAGCTGGCTGGCCGCATGCAGGTGCCGCGCACCTACATCTCAAAAATCGAGAACGGCAAGGCGATGCCGACGCTGTCTTCACTGGCACGTCTGGCCGCCGCGCTCGAAATCGATATTTGCCACTTGCTTCGCGATGCCCGCAGCCGTCGCCATGAAGAGACGGCGTCGATTCTCGGCGATCCGTTTCTGGCGGAACTGGCTCCGTACATCGCGCAGATGGATACGCTGCAGCGCTCGATGTTCCTGAACCAGGTGCGCGATCTGGCCATGGGACGCCGTAGAAGCGCCTAAAGCGGTTCCACGATTACGGTGCCCCTTCCGGCCTCAGTGAGGTGGGTCTTTTCCTGGTGAAAAGCCCCGTCTGAACCATCTTCACTGGTTACACCTATCGTGGAACCGCTATTCAATGCGCTCTGGCAAGCCGGCTCCGAAACCATGGACTCCCCCTCCGCTGTAGGTCGACTCCGACAGCTTTGCGGGGGAGTGGACCATGTGCTACGGTCGTAAGGAAAGGCAATCGTTTTGCGATTCCTGCCAGCGAGCCGCGTAGCCGAACTTTCTCCCGAAGAGCAGGCCATCTACCGCCAATTGGATCCGGCGCGCCTGCCACAGCACGTAGCCGTCATCATGGACGGCAACGGACGCTGGGCAGGCAAGCGCAGCCTCAGGCGCTTTCTCGGGCACCAGCAGGGCGCCGAGTCGGTCCAGTATGTGGTCGAGACGGCCTCGCGCATTAACCTGCCCTGGCTTACCCTCTACGCCTTCTCGCTCGAGAACAACCTGCGCCGCCCCAAGACGGAAGTGAACTTCCTCATGCGTCTGCTGCGCTCCTACCTGGTCGACAACGTCGAACGGATGAACGACAACAATGTGCGCATAGCCTACATCGGCCGCACCCATGAGCTCCCCTCCGAAGTGCAGGAAAAAATGCAGTGGGCCGCTGAAGCCACGGCACACAATAGCGGCACAGTGCTGACGCTGGCGCTTAATTACGGCGCTCGCAGCGAGTTAGTAGACGCCTTCCAGGCGCTGGCTCGGGAAGCGGCCTCCAAGAACCTTTCCCTGGAGCACATCGGCGAAGAAGACGTGCACCGCCATTTGTACACGGCGCACATGCCTGATCCCGACCTGGTGGTGCGCACCAGCGGCGAATTTCGCGTCTCCAATTTTCTTCTGTGGCAGATGGCGTATTCCGAAATCTACGTGACCGAGCGCCTGTGGCCCGACTTTCGCGGCATCCATTTGCTGGAAGCTATCGCTGACTACCAGCGCCGTGAACGCCGCTACGGCGGCTTGAACAAGCGCCAGGAGTCTGACGAGACGCCCATACCCGACAGCTTCCTCGTCCCCCGCTAACGGACTTCCAAGATAGGCGAAAAAATTTCCCCAATCCTTGCGCGGCCCAAAGAAACTGCATCTCTCCACTACGCTGCGCTCCGGTCGAGATGACAAATTTGTTTGTGCAATGAATTTGTATGCGGTCCCGGCCAGCCGGGACCGCATGAAGATCTCCAACGCCACCAACCTCAACAGAAGATCCCGGTAGCGAGAGAGACCTGCGGTTAGCCTTAAGCGGCAACTTCTCGGTATGACATCTTTCAGCATGTGATCACCAAGATGCGCGCGGACGGCGCGGGCAGATTGCCGATCTTCCCCTGCCCCCAGCGTTATGCTCGGACCATGAGCTCGCGGACACTGCCCCGTCCCAAGAGGGCTGGAACCAGCAAGAGGAAAACAAAAAAGGCCGGGTGGCTGGCGTGGTGGCCATTGCTGGCCGGAGTCGCGATCACCCTCGCGGCGGTCAAAACGGCGGAGATTCTGCCCCTGATGGGGGCGGATGGATTGCTTAAACTGCGCCTCCTCTACCCTTACGCGCTGCTGCTCAAGCAGCCGCAGCTAGGGCTATCGGAGCAGACAAGCGACAGCTGGTCGCAGATAATGTTGTATGCCCAGTGGACTCTGTATGGCCTGTACGCGACCGTAGCCATGAAGTGGATGCCCTTGTGGAAAGTGCTGGTGCAGGTCGCTGTAATTCATCTGCTCGGTTTCAGCTTACTGTGGCTGCTGGGGCGGAACTAGTGCCTGGAGAATGCTGCAGTGACTACACCGCCTGTCAAGATCATCGAGTGCCCGCGGGATGCCTGGCAGGCCATGCCGCAACAGATTCCGCCGGAGGTCAAGGCTGATTACCTGCGCTCCCTGATAGCCGCCGGCTTCACGCATATTGACGCTGTCTCTTTTGTATCTCCCTCGGCCGTACCGCAAATGGCCGATTCGGAGCGGGTTCTCGGCTTGCTCGATTTCTCCTCCGGCGTGGAGTTCATCGCGATCGTGGTGAACGAGCAGGGTGCGGAGCGGGCTGTCCGCACAGGAGTGGTCGGTACCCTGGGCTTTCCCTTTTCCATCTCGGCCACATTTCTTGAGCGCAACCAAAAACAGACGCTACTACAGGCGGGCCAAACGCTCAAAAAAATTTGCGCTCAGGCTTCGCGGGCCGGGCTGGGCGTGGTGGCTTATCTGTCCATGGCCTTCGGCAACCCGTATGGCGACCCCTGGCGGCAGGAAGACGTGATTGCGGCCTGCCTCGCTCTGAAGGAGCTGGGCCTTGAACAGATTTCGCTGGCCGATACCGTGGGGATGGCCAGTCCGGGGCAGATCCACTCGCTGGTGAGTGCCGTGCTCGCGGAAGTCACCGGGATCGAGTTAGGAGTGCACTTGCACGCCCGCCCGGAGCACGCTGCACAGAAGGTCGCAGCGACTTACCTGGCGGGCTGCCGCCGCCTGGACATGGCGTTGGGTGGGCAGGGTGGTTGTCCCTTTGCCCAAGATGCGCTGGTGGGCAATGTGGCAACTGAGGCAGCGTTGGCCGAGCTAAGCAAACTGGGTGCGAACCTGCCTCCCTTACGCCCGCTGAACGAATTGCTGGCGAAGGCTCGTGCCATCGCTGATAGATTCGGTGCAGTCTAACGCATTTTTGCTATCCACCGAGGAGCAATCGAGAGACCGTGGCCATCAATTACGCAACCCTGGAGATCAAGGAAGCCGCCGGCGTCCACACCATTACCCTGAACCGGCCGGAACGGCGAAATGCCTTGAACCCGCAAATGATTGCCGAGCTAACCCACGCCCTGGCCGAGTCTGCAACCTGCTCGTGCGGGGTGGTTGTGCTAACCGGCGCGGGAACGGCCTTCTGCTCCGGCATGGACCTGGAGAATCTTAAGACGCTCAACCATCAGCGCCCGGAGGACCAGCGGGCGGACGCCGAATCCACCATGTGGATGATGCGCCGCTTGTACGAATTGCCGAAACCGACGATTGCCGCCGTGAACGGGCCGGCCATCGCCGGGGGGACAGGATTAGCCACGTTGTGTGACTTCACCCTCGCTGCACCCCAGGCGAAGTTTGGTTACACAGAGGTAAAGATAGGGTTCATTCCCGCCATCGTCTCCGTATTTCTGCTGGAAATGATCGGGGAGAAGAAGGCCAAGACTCTGCTCCTCTCGGGCAGGGTTCTCGATGCTCAGGAAGCCCTGTCGCTGGGCCTGGTGACCGAGATAACCCCCGAGGGCGAACTGATGGGGCGCGTCCACGCGCTGGCTGCGCTGTTGCTCAGGAACAGTCCGGAATCAATGAGCGCGGTGAAAAAACTGTTGAGTGGCTTTGCCAAGGATCGCCTTGATCGCGATCTCGGCGCGGGCTATGCGATGGAATGAAAAGATCCGCAATAGCCCCGACTTTAAAGAGGGGCTGCAGGCCTTTCTGGAAAAGCGCGATCCCGTGTGGCCTGGGCGCAAGCAAAAGTAGAATCCTCTATCATGACCGTCTATGCCAAACAAAGTTCGCTGGGGAGTTCTGAGCACGGCCGCAATCGGGGTTAAGAGAGTCTTACCGGCCATGCAAAAGGGTGATTGGACCGAGGTGACCGCGATTGCCTCGCGCGACCTGCGCAAAGCCGAGGAGGTTGCTCGCAGCCTGGGCATCGCGAAGGCCTATGGATCGTACGAAGAGCTGCTCGCCGACCCGCAGATTGAGGTGATTTACAATCCACTCCCCAACCAGCTCCACATCCCGTGGTCGATCAAGGCCGCGGAAGCGGGTAAACATGTTTTGTGCGAAAAGCCGCTCAGCATGACGGTTGCCGAAGCCAAGACACTCTTGCCGGTGCAGCAGCGCACCGGCGTAATCATTGGCGAAGCCTTCATGGTACGCACCCATCCGCAATGGCTGCGCACCCGTGAACTGATTGCATCGGGCCGGATTGGTTCGCTGCGTTCGATCCAGGGCTTCTTCAGCTACTTCAATACTGATCCTAAGAACATCCGCAACATTCCAGAATGCGGCGGCGGGGGCCTGATGGATATAGGGTGCTACCCCATTAACACCTCTCGCTTCCTGTTCGGCGAAGAGCCGCTGCGAGTAGCGGCGCTGCTGGAGAAAGACCCGAAGCTACAGGTGGATCGGTTGACTTCCGCCATCATGGAATTCCCATCCGGGCAGGCGACGTTTACCTGCAGCACGCAGCTCGTTCCCTACCAGCGAATGCAAATTTTGGGAACGAAAGGCCGCATCGAAATCGAAATTCCATTCAATGCACCCAATGACCGCCCGTGCCGCATCTTCATCGACGACGGGCGTGACCTGATGGGTGGCGGCATCACTGTCGAGAGCTTCCCTACCTGCAATCAATACACCATTCAAGGGGATGTCTTCTCCCGGGCAGTGCGCGAAGGCACGCCGGTGCCAATCCCGCTCGGGGACGCGATCAGGAATATGGCGGTGATCGAAGCTATGTTTCGTTCCGCGGAATCGGGCGCGTGGGAAACCCCGCAAGCCTAGAACAAATCATTATGTAACCGTATCTGATCGTAATCCAACAATCCCTTAGCCGTCGGGCGCACCGCTGTCTTTGTCTTCCGAGGCCTCATCCCAGGCTTCGGAGTCGCCTATTTCCTGCTCCAGCTCCTGGGCAGTGAGATGAGGTTGGTCGAGGGCTTCCCGGGCGGGGTCAGCCGGGCTGGGCGGCGATGCCGAATCCGGTGTTTCGCGATCACTCATAGCAGCCCTCTCCTCGCGGCCGGGCTCAATGGTATCAGCATCAGCAGTAGCCGCCAGCGCTGCCGCGGGCGATACTAGGACATCATGAAATTGCTGAATTTTCTGGTGGAGAGCTTCATCGGGGCTTTCGGCATTACCAGACCGAAACCGGAGCAGCAGCGCACCGTGACGCTGGCGCTGGGCGGTTTCCTGCTGTTTTTTTTCATCGCCCTCATCAGCCTGATCGTCTGGATGTTCTTCGGGCAGCAGCGTTAGGGAGAAGAACCCACCTGCTGTAGGCGGCTTTTCCCGGAAGGAAAAGCCGCTGTGTCCTAGAGCTTACCGTTATTGACCGCGAGGGGCTCGTTAATGGGGGTGCTGGTAACGGGCACCGTGCCGGCTGCCTTTTTGTGCAGCTGATGGTGCAGGCAATAGAGCGCCAGTTCGAGGCGATCGGAAACGCCCAGCTTGTCATAGACCTTGCGCAGGTAGTTCTTGATGACCTGCTCCGTGGTCCCAAGCTGATAGGCGATCTCCTTGTTGCGCTTGCCCTGCGTAATGCAGGTGATGATCGCCAGCTCTTTGGGTGAGAGCCGTGGCTGGGTTCTGGGGCTGGTCAGCGCAGTTGCCTGCGAGCGATAAGCCTCGATCACCCAGTTGATCGACTGGTTGTCGATCCAGGTTTCCCCGGCGGCGATTTTGCGCACGCACTTGACCAGCAGGTCAGGCGAGATGGAACGAGGAATAATGCCTCGGACACCCCGGCGGTAGAGCTCGACCGTGTTGGACTCATCGTTCTGAGCCGACTGGACAATAATCTTGAGCTGCGGAGCTCGCCGAACAAGTTCGGGAATGGCATCGATCGTGCCGGCAATCAAATTGCCCTCCAGCAGGATCATGTCTGTGGGGAAGCGTTGGATAGCGCCGTGAAGGCCGGCCAGTGTATCGACCTGCGCAATCACACGAATATCATCCTCTAGGGCAAAGATCTTCCGGATACCTACCCGGTAGATCGCCTGCGAATCGGCAAGAACAATCCTAATCGCAGCGTTGTCAGCACCCTCATCGGGATCAAATGCGCCGTCAGACGGACCGGCATCGGGAAATTCAGGCTTGGCAGATACCATAGGTTCAGAGACCAAAATAGCTTCAATGACTAAAGTGATATTTATCAATTACCGCAGCGACATGCGTCGTCTTTACATCTGGTGTGCAGCGTACCACGCGGCCGGTACAGTGCAATACAACATCGGTGGGGGTGCCCATCGCTTCGGCCGGCATTGCAATCGTGAAGCTAACAATACTGCCCACCGCTAGGGACGTGGCGAGCTCAAACAAAACACCATTGGCCGAAATATTTTCCGTAACCGCCGGCAGGTCTCCCGTTTCCGTGCAAATAGTAATCGGTACGCACAGGGGAAAGCGAACCGCAGCGCGGAGTTCGACAGGACGATCGGTTGCGACTGCGAGGGAGATATCCATGAACTGATAATAATCAGAAGCAGGATGTACGGGAATCCCCTAAAATGACCACCTTTTCGAGCTCACAGTACTAAAGTTACGCACTCTGGTGTCTTGAGTTTCACTACCCTCCCCGGGTTTAGGGCAAACTGCTTCGGCATTGAGAGCAAGAGACACCCGCGCATCGGAGCGGGGCGTTACCTGTGATTTAAAGTTATATACTTAGTAATAATCACACGAAAGTTGTAGCGGTGGGTCATCAACGAAGGTAACCTTGGTTCACGCGCTACCTGCGCACCAGGAGTTTCCTGTGAAGATGACGCTGATCCGCGCCCTTACTGTAGCTGGACTACTTGGCATGACCGCCGCTGCACATGCCAGCCCGCTGGAGTTCCTCTTTCATCTCCTAGGGTAGTCAAAGCGGTTCTTCTCCAACGGCGCGCCTTGGGCTATGCTGCATCTATAAGGGTGCAAGATGGGTCTGCAAGCATGGTACGCGGCGCTCGGACTCCTCGGCTTCGTCGCGGAGATTGGTCTGCTGGTCATTTTGCTTGCTCGCCGCCAATACAGGATCTTCCCTGTATTCACTCTCTACATTGCGTTCAATGTGCTCACGGATGTGGGCCTCGCCGCGATCATGGCAGCGTACCCACCGCGCGTTGGGCATGCCATCGCCTTCATGCTGCTTCCCCTGCAGTACCTGTTCGATCTGAGTGTTCTTTTTGAAATCGCCTGGAATGTTCTTCGTCCGGTGCACACTTCGCTCCCTCGAGGGACGATTCGGGCATTTATCGCCCTGATCGCTCTGGCCCTGTTGGGCGGCACCCTGCTCGCCTGGCATGTTCACGACACCGGCAATAGGGTCTATGACATCAGACGCCCCCTCGACCTCACCGTAGGGTTGCTGCGTATGCTCATTTTTGTGGCTACGGCCGGATTTGCCCAGGTGCTGGGCATCGGTTGGAAAAACAAGGTGTTACAGCTAGCCACTGCCCTTTCCTTCTACAGCGCCGTAGACCTGATCGTGAGCTTGGCTGCCCGCCATTCCTCCGGTCCCGATGCCCTGGAGCCGATCCGCGGGATTGCCTACGCTCTCGAAATCGGCTTTTTAGTGTGGGCATTTACAACTAAAGAGGTACGGCGACGTGAATTCAGTCCACAAATGGAACAGTTTTTGGTTACACTTGCAGGGCGAGCCAAGCTTGCACGGACGGCGCTGGTTCGCATGCAGGTGAAATAAAAACATGATATTGCCGCTGCTCCAGGTAATCCTTACTGCCCTGTTGATTGCTTACGCTGGATTCTGGCGGAGGCAGCAGATGAAGCGTCGCGCCAAGAGCTGGGACGGGATCATCAGTCAGTTGCGTTGCAATGACTGGGGTATCGAAGAAATCACCGAGCGTTTTCTATACAAGAGCGAAGTTCAGGTCACCCCCAAGGACGTATGGCAACGGATCCAGGGCTGCAAAGGCCTGTGGGCCATGTATAAAAATTCCCCAATTCTGGTTCAGCTGGCTGACTACGCCGCCGAGCATGGCGAAGGGGTGGATCAAGAAATGCTGGAAAGTTTGCGCAGTGACGCTTTTCAGATCCGGCTGTGCGTCATGCTGGCTTTGGCCCAATACATGCTGTCCTCTTCGCCGGTAGGAGCATCCGTGAATGCCCATCGCGCCGTGGCTACCTATAGTGCGATGCTGGTCAAGCTCACTGCATTCATCCAGGAGTATTCAACCCCCCTCTTCCCCAGTTATCTGGACGCTGTCGCTTAGGCTTTCGCCGCGGCCTCTTGCTGACGATCTGCTAACAGGCTGAAGGCGCAAGGGGAGAAAACTTGCGCAATGTGTCCGGTCCAGCGATACTTGATAGTTGGGAAGTATGCGGCCTAAGCGGCTAGTTTTGCCCCGCTCATCACTACCCCAAACCCACCCGGATTTCACCCCATCAGGGAAGAAGATCTGAAAGGATTTACGCCTGTGTTGATGATTCGTCTGGCTCGCTTCGGTGCACGGAAGCAGCCGTATTATCGTGTTGTCGTGATTGAGAAGGACCGAGCGCGCAATGGCCGGTCGATCGAGGTGGTGGGCACCTACAACCCGCGCACCCATCCAGCCACCGTCGATCTGAAGCGTGAGCGCATAGAGCACTGGACCAGCAACGGAGCACAACTCTCCGAACGCGTGGCCAAGCTGCTCGCCGCCTACGCGCCAGCCGCCACCGCGGCGTAAGAAAGGGGTGCTTATCGCTGCTGTTGCCCCGAGGAGTTCCGGCGCGGAAACGGCGGGACCTCTCACCCCATCTGGTGGCGTGGCCGAGGTTTGGGGCGCGGAACACCACGGGTGATTGCTGCGCTCCGGCATTGCTCTGGAAAACACTCTGGACACAACCACAGGAAAAGCGGTCTAATGCTCGGTCATGAAGAGACCCCAGCCAGCGCCGGCTTCTGAAGTACGTCCGGTTGCCAGTAGATTGCTGCGGCAATCCTGCTTTGGTTGGTTCATTTGAGGCAGCTCCGATGATGCAAGAAGTGAATCATGATGATATGCAACAACTAGTCACGGAGATCGCCAAAGCCCTGGTTGACGACCCGCAAGCAGTCGAGGTACAGGCTGTGGCCAGAGACGAGAACACCGTGTTGCGCCTCCGTGTGGCATCTGCGGACGTGGGCAAGGTAATCGGCAAACAAGGCCGAACGGCGCGCTCCATGCGAACCATTCTGAGCGCGGTGAGCATGAAACTGCACCATCGCTACACGCTGGATATCCTCGAAGAAGATGAGGGCGGGAAGCCGGCCGACTCTTAGCCTGACCCTGCGTGCGACCTAGGGACTCCCTGCTCTTCGAACGAGAATCGCAAAATGACAGTGCCCCCTGGAAGCTGGGTGCTCCTCGCCCGCATTGTGCGCCCGCAGGGGCGTCGGGGCGAAGTGCTGGCCGATATCTTTACTGACTTTCCGGAGCACTTCTCGGAGCGCAAGCGGCTATTCCTTCGTCCGCCCACCGGGGCCCCGCTCGACACGATGCGCGCAGCGAGGGTGGAATCCCATTGGCTGCACAAAGGACGTGTGGTGCTGAAATTCGCCCAGGTCGAATCGATTGCCGACGCGGAGAATCTGCGTGGCTTCGAGGTGGTGATTCCACGCGAAGAGCGCATGCCGCTGGGCGGCGATGCCGTCTATGTCAGCGACCTGATGGGGGTCAGAGTGATCGACGTGAGCGGCGGCGGCGCCGAGGATGCAGGCGAGATCATGGATGTGGAGCCGGAAGGAGCGGGCCCGGCCATGTTGGTGATACGGACGCCGGCCGGTGATGAATTGCTTATACCCTTCGTCCGGGCCTACCTGAGAAAGGTAGACCTCGAAGCCAAACGAATGGAGATGGAACTACCGCCTGGCCTGCTGGCCATGCAAGCCCCTTTGACCGAGCAGGAGCGGCTGGCCGCACGATCCAGCGATGGAGACGAAGCGGAGTAATGGCCTTGCGCTTCGACATCATCACCATCTTCCCCGGCTTCTTTGCCGGCATCTTCGAGCATGGAGTGGTCAAGCGCGCGATCGAAGGCGGATTGCTGGGCGTCGGCGTGCACGATCTGCGCGAGTTTGCTCACGACCGTCATCGCACCGTCGACGACCGTCCATTTGGCGGCGGCGAGGGCATGGTGTTGAAGCCGGAGCCTCTGGCCGAAGCAGTGGAGTATCTGGGGCTCGCCCCCAAATCAGAAAGGGCCACACTCGGGGAAACGGTCATTCTGCTCTCCGCGCAGGGGAGAAAATTCTCCCAGGCAACGGCCCGCGCACTGGCCCAGGCGCAGCGAGTGGTGCTGCTGTGCGGGCGATATGAAGGGGTCGACGAGCGGATCAACGAGCTGGTCGCGGACCAGGAACTCTCGATTGGGGATTATGTGTTATCCGGCGGCGAGTTGGCCGCCGCGGTAGTGCTGGACGCCACCATGCGTTTGCTGCCAGGGGTGCTGGGCAACGACGCGTCGGTGGAGAACGAAAGCTTCGGGCCGGCGGATGCGCTGCTGCAAAGCACGGTGGGCGCCGGGTTGAACTCGACCCATGGCGCCGGCGGATTGCTCGATTATCCCCACTACACCCGCCCGGCCGAGTTTCGCGGGCTGACTGTGCCCGAGGTGCTGAGCAGCGGTAACCATGAGCAAATTCGCCGCTGGCGGCGGGAGCAGGCGCTCAGGAAAACGCTGCGCAACCGGCCTGATTTGCTACGCGATGCCGAGCTAAGCGCGGAGGATCGCGCCTTTCTGCGAGCCCTGGAACTGCTCTCCGGTAGCGCGCAAAGTAAAGATTCCGTGTAAACTAAGAACTTCGACGTTACCGCCTTTTTTCATCGCGAACAGGAAGCAATTATGTCTATTCATCCAGTTATGCAGCGTCTCGCCGAGAAGCTTCGGCGCACCGACCTGCCCACGTTCGTGCCCGGAGATACCGTACGGGTGCAGGTCAAGATCAAAGAAGGCGACAAAGAACGCCTGCAAGCCTTCGAGGGCATCGTGATTGCGCTCAAGAATGGCGCCCAAGGCAGCTTCACCGTGCGCAAGATGAGTTTCGGCCAGGGGGTCGAGCGCATCTTCCCTTTCAACTCCAAGGTAGTCGACAAAGTGGAGAAGGTGCGGTCCGCCCGAGTGCGGCGCTCCAAGCTTTTCTACCTGCGGGGCCTGCGCGGCAAGGCAGCTCGCCTGAAAGAAGTGGAACGCAAGTAGCCTTCCGTCATCCCAAAACTCGCCCCGGGAGCCATTGCTGCCGGGGTGTTGCTTCGTAGGTACCCATTTTTGTTGACTGCTGTGGGAAACGCGGGCCAAGCGCGACGGGCACTTCTGGAAATGATCTACACTCGATTTTGGCGATGCCTGAGTCGATACACGAACCCCTATACGAGCCCCTGATAGAGCCGGAAGTGCTGGAGCGGGAAGTTTCCGCGGCGACGCGCAAGATGCGCATGCTGCGAACGCTGGTGTGCGGGGGCCGCTACGAGCGGGCTGCCCGCGCTACCGGGGCCAAGGTGGTGGCCGGCGTCGACGAGGTAGGCCGCGGCGCGCTCTTCGGGCCGGTCGTCGCAGCAGCAGTGATTCTCCCCGAAGGATGCCGCATTCCGGGCTTGCGCGACTCCAAGCAATTGATCGCGGAAGAACGGGAGCGGCTGGCGCGCATCGTCGAGCGCAAAGCGTTGGCCATTGCCATCGAAGAAGTCGATGCGGAGACCATCGACCGCATCAATATCTATCAGGCGACGCGCATGGCGATGACCGCCGCGGTTTGCCGCCTGGCAGTTGCGCCGGACCACCTGCTCATCGATGCTATGCGTCTCGACTTCGCCTGCTCCCAAACCAGCATCATCTATGGTGACTCGCTAAGCATCTCGATTGCGGCGGCTTCGGTGGTCGCCAAGGTCTACCGCGATGGCCGCATGTGCCAGCTGGATCGTGAATATCCGCAGTACGGCCTGGCCTCTCACAAGGGCTACAGCACGCCGGAGCACAAGCAGGCGCTGGCCGCCCATGGGCCAAGTCCGCTGCATCGCAGAAGCTTTCGCCCGGTCGCTGAAAATTGCCTGCCCTGGGACTAGGGCAGGTTCGCAATTGGTGTAGATCGAACCCGGACTTCCTGTAGATGTTGTTGGAGCTACCGAACTGCATGCGACTTTCCGCGAAGAAAGTCGCACATCGTTGTTCTCGGCCAGTGCTGCGTGGCAGGAAATCCGGGAAAGCCACAGGCTCTTTTGTGGTCCCGGCACGCCGGGACCACACCTCGCGATCTTCGTCAGGCCAGAGTAATTGCGAAACTGCCTTAATCCTTTCGTAGCCCACCGTTGTTCGTCTCGGAGGAGAATTAATTTGCCACTGCGGCTGATGTGTTTTACCGCTCACCCCGATGACGAGTGTGGGGCCTTCGGCGGCGCGTTAATGCAGGCGCACCAGCGTGGTGTCGAGACCAGCGTGGTTTGCCTGACGGAAGGACGCGCTGCATCGAATCGGGGTACCGCCCGCAGCGGCGACGAACTGGCGGCTCTGCGCCGTCGGGAGTTCGCCGCGGCTCTACGCGTGCTGTCCGTTGCTCACGGAGAGGTATTGGCTTATCCCGATGGCGACCTGGCGCGCCAAGACTTTACCCGGGTCACCACTGAGTTGGTGGAGCACATCCGTAAATTTCAGCCCCAGGTGGTGCTCACCTTCGGGGGCGATGGCAACGTAAACCTACACCCGGACCACACCATGGTCTGCTTCTTTGCCACAGCGGCCTTTCACTGGGCTGGACGCAGCAATTTCGCCCCGGAGCAAATCGCTGCGGGGCTACTTCCCTACCGTCCGCAAAAGCTGTACTACGCGGTAGCCCCTTTTCTAGCCTATGAAGAAACGCCCGGGATCGCACTCGTGCCGGCCTCGTTGGTGCTGACGTTGGGCGACTTGAAAGCGAAGAAATTTGAGGCCTTCCAGCAACACACGACCCAGGCCGAGCTCCTGGTCAAGGTCAAGACTGTCTTTGAGGAGACGGGCGGCGAAGAGAAGTATCTGTTGGCGGCCGCGCCGGGCATGCGTTCCTCCCCGCTGGAGACGGACATGTTCGCAGACCTGAAAGAATAGGCGGACGATTACCTCGAACCGACAACCGTAGCCTGCCTGATTTCGCTCTGGCGCACCGACCAGACAATGCGCGCCAGCAGCAGGATGGCCAACACCAGGGTGATGGTGATGGGTGTGCGCACCCCGGTCTTGACGATCCACCAGTAGTGAATCACGCCGCAGATGGCCGAGGCATACGCAAGCCGATGCAGCGCCTGCCAGCGCTTCCCCCCCAGTTTGCGGATAGACCGTTTGGTGGAGGTGGCGGCCAGCGGAACCAACAGCAGCCACGCAGTCACGCCGGCCACGATGTAGCGGCGTTTGGCGATGTCGTCGATCATCGCTGCAACATTAAAGCCGGAATAAAGCCAGAGATAGGTGAGCAGATGCAGGCAGCCATAGAAGAACGCGAAGAGGCCAAGCAGGCGGCGGAAGCGCACCAGCCAGGCGAGCCGTGGCGATAGCCTGCGCAGTGGAGTGATGGCCAGCGAGATGACCAGCAGGCGAAGCGTGGCAAAGCCGGTGGCGTGGGTCACCGTTGCTGTGGGGTCCGGCCCAAGATTATTGTTGAACCCGTTGTAGACCAGCAGGCCTAGCGGCGCCAGGCAGGCAAGCCAGACCGCAACTTTGAGGGCAACGATGGCGCGTTTGTTCATGTCGCTCTCATCTAAGACGCTTCCTTACGGCCGTTATCCGGCTTGTACGAAGGGCACGGCTTCGCAGTCTGTGGGCTTAACAGAACCCAATAGAAACGGGACGGGGGCCCCACGTTCCCCCCGGATTTCCTGTAGAGCTTGTTGGCGTCTGGCGAACCTCATGCGGCTTTCCTTACTGAAAGCCGCACACGCAGACATGGACGGAGCCACGTACAGGAAATCCGGGTCGCCCGGGAACGAGGGGCACCCGTCCTGTATTGAGTTCTTCCAGGCCGCAGACTCCGCTGGGATACGATTGCAGGGCGGCAGCCTTAAAAGTTTTTCTTGAGATCCATGCCGTTGTAGAGGCTGGCGACCTGATCTCCATAGCCGTTGAACATAAGCGTGGATTGGCGCTGGTCGAAAAGAGAAGCACCGATGCGGCGTTCGGTCCTCTGGCTCCAGCGGGGATGGTCCACATTGGGGTTCACGTTGGAATAAAAGCCGTACTCCCGGGGCGCCATTTCGTTCCACGCAGTGTTCGGCTGGTCCGCGGTGAAGTGTATTTTTACGATCGACTTGGCGGATTTGAAACCGTATTTCCACGGCACCACGATGCGCACCGGCGCGCCGTCCTGGTTGGGCAATACTTCCCCGTACAGGCCGAAGGTGAGCAGAGTGAGCGGATGCATGGCTTCGTCCATGCGCAACCCTTCCGAGTAAGGCCAGTCCAGGTTGATCTGCGAGATGCCAGGCATGATGGCTTGATCTTCAAGGGTAAGAAACTGCACATATTTTGCCTTGGGAAGAGGCTCAGCCCACTTGATCAATTCCGAGAGCGAATAGCCAGCCCACGGAATCACCATGCTCCAGGCCTCGACACAACGATGGCGATAGACGCGTTCCTCGATAGGCCTGAAGCTCAACAGCTCGTCGATGCTGACCTTTTTCTTTTCCTTCACCAAGCCGTCGATCGTCACCGTCCAGGGGCGGGTCCTCATGCGCCCGGCGTTCTTGGCCGGTTGGTCCTTCTCCACCCCGAATTCGTAGAAATTGTTGTAGCTGGTGATGTCTTTGAACGAGGTGGGCGTTAACCCGGAGGTGGAAAGCGGACTCTTCACTGTCTGCAGCTTGGCGGCGTCCGCACGCGCGTCTTTTGGGTGGATGATCCCAGCGATTCCGAGGGCGGCGGCGCCGGCCATGAAGTTCCGGCGATTGAGGTATGTGCTTCGGGGCGTGATTTCAGAGGACGGAATGTCGGTCGCTTTCTTAATCAGCATGGATTGTCAGGCCGTCGCAGATGTGACGCTCTTCCTTCCAAGTAGGTTACGCCCGAAATAGCGGTCCCATGTGGACGGTGCAAGCCGGGACACGCGGTCTATACAAGTAGAACGCCCGGGCGAGGACTATGGATCAGTGCGGGGGCTGGAAGGGTAAGGTTCAGGCGTACGGGGGTTGGCTCGTGGTAGCCCGCTTTCCCAAGTCCGGCGAGGTCAGCGTCCGCATCCACTGGACAGTTTGACCACAGCAAATAGACGGGTGAACCCGCCAGTCTGGCACGAGACATGCATGGCTGGCGCTACCACTTCCAGGCTATCCCCGCTCTACTCGTCTCCCCGGGAGACCGCGACTCACTCAAAACAAAGGTCTTGATCCGCTTTTCTCAAAGGGGAAAGGAGCCGCTTTCTCCGCTTTTTCACGCCAAATTCTTCAGATGTTCACAGGCAACTGAGAACCTCACAGTGCAAATCGATCCGCGCGGCCTTCAGGATTCTTCCCGTACGAAAAACGGAAACAACCTTGGCGCGGGTAGTTTTCTGCACCCGAGCATCGTGAGCGCACCGCAATCACAAGGCAAAAAGAGAGAGGACCAATGAAGAACCAACTGAAGACGCTGGCGACGCTGGCGCTGGTTTCGGCACTGACTGCCGGGCTGGCACAGACCACAGCGTCCGGCACCACGAGTACCTCTTCGACAACCCACAAGAAGCCGGTCACCCGAAAACCCGCGCCTCCCAAGAAGCCTTCGGTGGAGAGCCAGATTCAATCGCTGCGGGATGAAATGCAGACGCAGATTCAGCAGTTGAGGCAACAGCTGAATGATCGTGACCAGCAACTGCAGCAGGCTCAGCAGGCGGCCGCCGCAGCCCAGGCAGCGGCAGCCCAGGCGCAACAGCAGGCGGCGCAGCAGTCGGGGGTGATTACCGAGAACACCCAGGCAGTCAGCAGTCTGCAGGGTGCAGTTACCGATCTGAAGACGAATAGTACCTCCCTGGCGTGCACTATCCAGGAGCAGCAGGCAAAGGTAGAAAAGCAGATTACGAACCCGGACGTAATCCGTTACAAGGGCATCACGCTCTCCCCGGCAGGGAGCTATCTGGCGGGCGAAACGGTGTGGCGCGCTCACGCCACCGGCGGTGACATCCCCACCCCCTTCAGCGCGCTGCCGTACGAGCATGCCGATGCCTACGCCCTCAGCGAGTTCTACGGCAGCGCGCGCCAGTCGCGCGTCGCTCTGATGGCCGAAGGCAAGCCCAGCTGGGGTACCCTCCGCGGCTACTATGAGGCGGATTGGCTCGGGACAGGCATCACCTCGAACAACAACGAGAGCAACAGCTATGTTTTCCGTCAGCGCGTCCTATGGGCTCAAGCAGCGCTCAATAACGGCTGGGCTTTCACCGGTGGCCAGCTTTGGTCCCTGGCGACGGAAGACAAGACGGGCCTTTCCAACCTCTCCGGCGACATTCTCACTCCCTTGACCATAGATCCGAACTACGTCCCGGGCTTCGTCTGGGAACGCCAGTACGGCTTCCGGGTTACCAAGACCTTCCCGCACGCAGCCTTCGGCATCGCAGCCGAGAATCCCCAGGTGCTTTACACCGCCACGCTGGCCGGGAACACTCCCTACGCCGTGCTTGGCAGCGCCGGTGCGAACGGTGGAAACTACAACGCCGCCATAAGCGCCTGCTCGCCGTCGACCAGCATCGTGAACTACACCAACGAAGTGAATGGCGGTGTGAACACTTATCTGCCGGTCTACAAGACGGTCAACTCCTGCGCCAATATCACCAACATCTCATTCAACGTCATTCCTGACATTATTGTTAAAGCGGCCTTCGATCCCAGCATTGGCCACTTTGAGGTCTTCGGCATTGGACGCTACGCGCATGAGACCGTTTATCCCGGTGAAACCACCAACGGCAACCTCTATGGCGGATTGAAGGACATCGTCACCGGGGCCACCGTCGCCCCGGCACTCAGCACGGCCGGCAGCTACAACAACAGCATCGCCCTGGGCGGCCTGGGCGCCAGCGGTCGTGTCACCGTGCTCAACAAGAGGCTGACTTTGGGTCTCAAGGGCCTCTACGGACCGGGTGTTGGCCGCTATGGCGCCACCACGCTCTCCGACGTTACCTCCGCAGCCAGCGGCGAATTCTCACCCCTGCACAACACCTCCGCCCTAAGCACGGTAGAGATTGCCGCCACTCCCCGCTTCACCATCTACCTGAACTACGGCGGGGACTACGCCGGCCGCAGCTCCTGGCACGGCACTACGCTCGGCGCACCCACGGCAGCGCAGAATCCCACCACCAAAGTATGGGGCGGTCACTGGTCTGCGCCAGCCGTCGCGCCAGTCGGCTACGGCTCTTACTATCTGAGCAACTCCGCCTGCCTCACCACTTCCGCTCCCGGCTACAACGGGAGTTCGACCGGCTACTACCCCGGCGGAAGCTGCGGCGCCCAGACCAAAGACGTCCAGGAAGTCACCGCCGGCTACTGGTACGACTTCTACCGGGGCGAGTATGGCCGGCTGCGCTTGGGTATGCAGTACGCCTACGCCGTGCGCCAAAGCTGGACGGGCCTGCCGGTTTCCGGCGACGGCCCCGACGGCGTCGGCGCCAAAGGCATAGACAACATGTTCTGGACCAGCTTCCGCTATTACTTGCCTTAAACCATAACCAACCCACTGGAGGGCACCCTTCCCGGGTGCCCTTTTTGTTTGGACGCGACCGCAAGAAGCGCGCGTGGAGGAAATCCTGGGGGATCATTTCTTCCGAATCGGTCATCCATAGCGAGCAAGCGTCTTTGTCTTACACTCGATTCGAGGCGACTCATGCCAAACCCCATCGTCGGCTTACATCACGTCACCGCCATTGCTTCGGACCCACAGCGAAATCTCGACTTCTACACCGAAGTGCTGGGACTCCGTTTCGTAAAGCGCACCATCAACTTTGACGATCCCGGAACCTATCACTTTTACTTTGGAGACGATGCCGGGTCACCCGGCACGATCCTTACTTTCTTCCCCTGGCCGCACGCCACGCGGGGCGGCCTGGGCGTGGGAGAAACCTCGGCCACCGCATTCAGCGTGCCGCTCGCGTCGCTCGAGTTCTGGGAGAATCGCCTGCTGTCCGCAGGTATTCCGGCGGAACGCACCGGGGAGCGATTTGAGGAGGAGGTCCTCAGCTTTGCCGACCCCGACGGCATGCGGTTGGAGATCGTTGGCCACACGGACGCAGGGGACGCCAAGGCCCCGCGTAGCAGTGATGTTCCGCCGGGGCACGCGATCCGCGGCTTCTTCGGGGTGACGCTTTGCGAGGGAGGCTACGAAAGGACGGTAGGCGTGCTGGCCACCATGGGTTTCCGCAAGATCGCTGAGCAGGAGAATCGCTTTCGTTTTGCCGCCCAGGGCAACGCGTTGGGCAATCACATTGATGTGCTGGTTCAGCCGCAGCTCACCTACGGAAGGATGGGCGCGGGCAGTGTGCACCATATCGCCTTTCGTGCATCGGACGATGCCGCGCAGCTGGAGTGGCGCTCGGTGCTGACGGCGGCTTCTCTGGATGTGACGCCGGTACTCGACCGCACCTACTTTCATTCCATCTACTTTCGCGAGCCGGGCGGTGTTCTGTTCGAAATCGCCACCGATCCGCCGGGGTTTGCGCTGGATGAGCCCATCGAATCACTGGGCGAAGCACTCAAGCTGCCGCCCTGGCTTGAGCGGCAGCGTTCCCGCGTGGAGCGTATGCTGCCTCCCATTGCACTCCACACGCGCAAGTAGAAGGGAGAGACCGGTGACCGATCCTCATCGTGATCAGCCCGTCCGCACTCTGGGTGCACCGCTGAACGAAGCGATCGCCGCGGTCGTTCTTTTGCACGGACGGGGCGCGTCGGCAGAAGACATACTCGGATTGGCGGGGGAGATGTACGACGACCGCGTAGCCTATCTTGCCCCGCAGGCCGCGGACCATCGCTGGTATCCCTATTCGTTCATGGCGCCCATTGCGGAAAACGAGCCGTGGCTGTCGTCGGCCCTGGCAAAGGTAGCTGCGATCGTGAAGCTGGCCTTGGACGGCGGCGTATCGCTGGAGCGCATATTTGTTTGTGGCTTCTCCCAGGGCGCCTGTCTCTCTACGGAATTTATCGCCAGGCATCCGGCGCGCTATGGCGGCCTGGTTGCATTTACCGGCGGCCTGATCGGGCCACCGGACGCGGACCTGCACCACACAGGCGATCTCGCGGGTATGCCCGCTCTTTTTAGTTCCGGAGACCCTGACCCGCATGTGCCCTGGAGTCGGGTCTTAGAGTCGGCGAAACAATTCACCGCGATGGGCGCTGACGTGGAGATAAAGCGTTACGCAGGCCGTCCCCATACCGTCCTGCCCCAGGAAATCCAATCCGCACGCGAGCTCATCTTCAAATCTCTTCCCTGACCGTTATAAAAGAAGGAGATCCTTCTTGCTTAACGATCGGAGAAAAGTTGGCCAAGCCCACACTTCATTTCCTCCCGCTACTTCTCTTCCCTCTCTTGCCCGCGCTGGCTTGTGGCCAGTCCGCTGGGCTGCCGGATGTTTCACCGGCCCAGGCGCAACACGCCATGGTGGTCAGCATTCATCACGACGCAAGCGATGCGGGATTGAAGACGCTGCAGGCAGGAGGCAACGCAGTGGACGCCGCGGTCGCTGTTGGTTTCACATTGGCCGTCGTCTACCCCTACGCAGGCAATCTGGGCGGAGGAGGCTTCATGATGCTGCGCCTGGCCAACGGTGAATCGCACTTCCTTGATTTTCGCGAGGAGGCGCCCTTGCGTGCGACCGCCAATATGTATCTCGACGCCAATGGCAAGATCATTCCCCAGGCTTCCACGGTGGGCTATTTGTCAGTCGGTGTGCCGGGCACAGTGGCCGGGTTGGTGGAAGCGCAGCGTCGCTTTGGCAAGCTCAAGTTGCAGCAGGTGATGGCTCCGGCGATTGAGTTCGCGGAAAAAGGCTACGTCCTAAGCTCCGGAGAGGCAGCTCTGTTGCACGATCCCGTGCTTACCCAATTCCCGGAATCGCGCCGCATCTTCCAACGTGATGGCAATTTCTACCAGGCAGGAGAAGTGTTCCGGCAACCGGAGCTGGCTCGCACACTCACCCGCATCGAAAAGGATCCTGAGAGCTTCTATCACGGCGCTCTGGCCAGCGAGCTTGCTCAGGCAATCCAGAAGCACGGTGGATTGGTCAGCAAAGAAGACCTGGCCATCTACAAGGTAAAAGATCGCAAGCCGCTCACGGGAACATATCGTCAGTATGAGATTCTGGCTCCTCCTCCACCGTCCTCCGGCGGCATTGCATTGCTGGAGATGCTCAACATACTGGAAGGCTACGATCTGACGGCTCTGGGTGATCGCACGCCTGAGAGCATGCACCTGATCCTCGAAGCCTTCCGGCGCGCATTCAAGGACCGTACGTCGTTCCTGGGCGATCCTGATTTCGAATCCATGCCGACCCGGCAGCTGATGGACAAAGGCTATGCCGCAGCCTGGCGCAAAAGTATCAGCACTGACAATGGCGACTCCCTCGAGTTCCCTGACCCGGCCACCGGGCTACCTCCCGGAGGACGAGCCGGCGCAGCCTGCCGCGGAATCGAAGCAGACCACGCACTATTCCGTGCTCGATGAAGCGGGCGATGCAGTGTCTGTTACGTATACCCTGAATAATTCTTTTGGCTCCGGAGCGACAGCAGAAGGATTGGGTATCCTGCTCAACGATGAGATGGACGACTTTACCTCGAAGGTCGGCGAGCCCAACATGTTTGGGCTGATTCAGGGGCCGGCAAACGCGATCGCGCCCAGGAAACGTCCGCTATCCAGCATGACGCCCATTATTGTGCTGGAGAATCATAAGGTTCGCTTTGTCATTGGTTCTCCTGGCGGGCCCCGCATCGTCACCACGGTTGCCAATATTTTTCTCAGTGCATCCGATGGCGGTCTGAATATCCAGCGCGCAGTGGATGCTCCGCGTTTTCATCAGCAATACCTTCCCGACGTGGTTTACCTGGAGCCGGGCTTTCCGCCTAAGACGCTCCAGGCCCTCAGGGAGATGGGTTACCGTCTCCAGGTCAGCGATCGCACCTGGAGTGATGGAGAGTGCATCGCCGTAGATCCCAAGACGGGACTGATCCAGGGCGGCCAGGACAGTCGCCACACGTTCGGCAAGGCCGCCGGATACTGATCGTCCGGCGCCCACCCTTTTGGGGCGCCTGACCCCGATCCCATTTGGTTCGGATGCTGATTGAAAGAACCGAAGGTCCCTCCACTCCGCTACGCTCCGGTCCCACGGCAACCCGGGGCAGGCGGGATGACAATCTTGTTGGAGGGTCAAGTGTTTCTCGGTGAAGCTCATTGCCGGCACAATAAAATTGTCATCCCGCCTGCCCCGGCTTGCCGTGGGACCGGAGCGTAGCGGAGTGGAGGGACCTGCGGTTAGCTTGTTCACATACGCAGCTATTCCAAGGAGCAAAATAACCTCTGTCTCACCTGGATTCTCAAACAGACCCTCCAGCCGGTAAAGTAACAGCATGCAGATACGGTTCGCATTTGGCCACGATGGATTGGACGTCACGTTACCCGATGGGCCCCGTTACGAGGTAATCGAGAGCCGCTCCGCGTCCGCGTTACCGGATGTCATGGCAGCGCTCAACCTGGCGCTGGATCACCCCATCGGCAGCAAGCCGCTGTCGGTATTGGCGGCGGGCAAGAAAACCGCGGCGATCTCGGTCTGCGATATCACCCGGCCTGCACCCAACTGGCTTACCCTGCCGCCGCTACTCAAGCGGTTGCATGATGCCGGCATTCCGGTTGACGGCGTCACTATCCTGATTGCGACCGGATTACACCGTGAAGCCACCGCAAGCGAGATCAATGCCATTCTGGGGCCGGAGATTGCCGCCAAGTACCGCGTCGTTAACCATGATGCACGAGCACTCGAGCAGCATCGCTGGCTGGGAGAAACCCGCCGCGGCATCCCCGTCTACATCGACGAGCGCTTCATGGCAGCCGATCTGCACATCACCCTGGGCTTTATCGAGCAGCACCTGATGCTCGGATTTTCCGGCGGCCGCAAGCTCGTGGCCCCAGGGCTCGCCGCGCAGGAGACCATCAAGGTCATCCACTCGCCTTTGTTCATGCGGGAGCCGATGGCCACCGAAGGATCGATCACCGAGAACCCTCTGCACGCCCAGCTGCTGGAGATTGCCAGGATGGCAGGCCACGACTTCATTCTGGACGTGACCCTGACCCAGAGCCGCGAAGTCTCAGGCATCTTCGCCGGCGATCCGGTCCAGGCGCACGCTGCCGGGGTCCAGTTTCTCCGCACGACTTCGCTCGAGAACCTCTCCGGCCTGGCCGATGCCGTCATCACCAGCGCGGCCGGTCATCCCCTGGACCTGACCTTCTACCAGACCATCAAAGGCCTCACCGCAGCCCAGCACATTGTGAAGCCGGGAGGCAGGATCCTGATTCTGGGCGAATGCGCCGAAGGCGTCGGTTCCCCTGAGTTTGCCGGGAAGGCTGCGAGCTTCTCCAGCTACGAGAGCTTTCTCGAAGAGATTCGGAGTGCTGCAGTGGAAATTGACCAGTGGCAACTGGAGAAAATGGCGCTGGTCGGGCTAAGGCATGAGCTCTTCTTTTACATTCCAGGGGTGGCGAACGACAAGGTGGGCAACCTGGCTTCGCGCTGCTTCTCCAGTGCGCAGGCGGCGGTTGCCGCTCTCCTTGAGGGCCTCCCGGCCGGCGCCCGGGTGGCCCTGGTGCCCGAAGGCCCGTACGTCTACGCCCGCGCGGAAACTTCCGATGCGTTCGCGGAAGTGCCTCAATTGTCTTAGCCTCACAAATCCTCGCCGTGAAACCTTCTATTCACGGGCGGCCCGTAGAATCGACGGGACTGAACGATCCCACAGACAGTAGAGCAGATCGAGGAGATGTGTATGGCAAGCAGTGTCCTGGCTTCGGTTGGCGATCACGGCGTTCTCAACGCACCCTTATCCCCTGCCCTGCCCGAGGTGTGGATCGACCGCGACCTGAGCTGGCTCGACTTCAACTGGCGCGTGCTGGCGGAGGCGCTCGATGAGCGCACCCCATTGCTCGAGCGAGCGAAGTTTCTGGCTATCTTTACCTCCAACCTCGACGAATTCTTCATGAAGCGGGAAACCGTACTGCGCCATGGAGTCACCGATGCCCAGCGAGCACTGTTGCAGCAGGTTCGGGATAAGATCGCAGGGTCAGCTCGACCGCCAGGCGGAGTGCTACCGCAAGATCATCATCCCCGGTCTCGCGGACCACGGAGTTTTTCTGCGCAGCTGGGACGATCTCACGCCAGCGCAGCAGAGGGAAGCAGGCAAGTATTTCGACTCCCAGCTGTCCCCAGCACTCACCCCTCTGGTCATTGATCCCGTCCATCCCTTTCCCTTTCTTTCCAATCTCTCCACCTCCCTGGTCTTCCGGCTGCGCGATGTGCCCAAGGACGAAACCATGTTTGCCCGGGTCAAGATTCCTGGAGTGCTTAAACAGTGGATCTTCCTGGAATCGGATCTCGAGCCGGGGCGAAAGCTGCTGGTCCCGCTCTACGAGGTGATTCGCGGCAATCTGCACAAGCTTTATAGCGGCATGGAGATCAGCGACATCACCCTGATGCGGCTCACGCGCGATGCCGAAGTGGAGCTGGATGATGATCCCGCGGCCGACTTCCGCGCGGCGGTGAAGGAGCAGATTCGCCAGCGCCGCTATGAGCCGGTGGTGCGCCTGGAATTTGGACCCGGCGCCAATGCGGCCATTAAAGAGATGCTTCGCGAGCGTCTGGAGGTGACTGCCTCGGACATCTATGACATGCAGGAGGAGCTCGACTACACCACGCTGTTTGAGCTGCTCGCTCTGCCTATCCCCGCATTGCGCGACCCGGACTGGACGCCCCTGTGGCCGCCGTCGCTTGACCACACGGCCGACGCAATCTTTGCCGCCATTCAGGCCGGCGACGTGCTGGTGCATCACCCTTACGAAAGCTTCGACGCCACGGTCGAGCACTTCATCAGTTCCGCCGCGGATGACCCGCACACAGTTTCCATCAAGATGACTGCGTACCGCATCGGCGACGACACGCCTTTCGTCAAGTCGCTGATCCGTGCCGCGGAACGCGGCAAGCAAGTCGCCTGCGTGATGGAGATCAAGGCGCGCTTCGATGAAGAGCGCAATCTGCATTGGGCAGCCGAGCTGGAACGCGCGGGCGCCCACGTCACCTTCGGCGTCAGCGGTCTCAAGACCCACGCCAAGACCGCGCTGGTGGTGCGTAAGGAAGCCAGCGGACTGCGCTGCTACGTACACATCGGCACCGGCAACTACCATGTAAAGACGGCGCGCCTGTACGCCGATGTAGGGCTATTCACCTGCGACCCGCGGATTACCCAGGATGTAGTGAATCTCTTCCACTATCTCACCGGCCATGCCGACCGGCCCAACTGCACGACGCTTCTGGTGGCTCCGCTTACCATGCGGCCACGGCTGCTCGATCTGATCCATCGCGAGACGCAAAACCAGCGCGACGGACGCCCCGCCCGCATCATCGCCAAGATGAACCAGCTGGAAGACCCGGACATCATCGAGGCCTTGTGCGAAGCTTCGCAGGCAGGCGTAGCCATCGATCTCATCATTCGCGGATTCTGCTGCCTTCGCCCGGGAGTGCCGGGCCACACGGAAAACATCCGCATCCGTTCGATCATCGGCCGATTCCTGGAGCATTCGCGCATCTTCTATTTCGCCAACGGCAGGCAGGATCCGGCCGAAGGCGAATACTTCATCGGGTCGGCGGACTGGATGTTCCGCAATCTTTCCAAGCGGATCGAGGTGGTCACGCCGGTCTTCGCCGCGGGACCCAAGCAGCGGCTATGGGAGATCCTCGATATCTGCCTGCGCGACCAGCGCGAGGCATGGGTTCTTGAGCCGGACGGCAAGTACGAGCAACTGCGCGCGGACGAGGGCGCGACAGGACCCGAAGGCCGCGGGACGCACCAAACCCTGATGGACCTAACCCGCGCCCGGGCCAGCTTCTAACGCGCTATGCGCCTTAAGAGAGTGCGCGAGAAGCGGGAAAGAAACCGCAGGTCCCTCCACTACGTTACCCCGGTTCTAACGCACCCTCTCCCATCGGCAGTTCAGGTCTTCGCAGCGCAGGCTCTTGACACGTGCCCTCTCGCCGGCTCACCATGCCATAGTCTGCCTATGGCAGAAGGAGCATCCTTTGAATCAGGACGAAATCCCTCCGGGAACCCTCTATCTCCTTATCCTGCGCACCCTCGCCCGGTCTGGCCAGATGCACGGCTACGAGATTGCCAACTCCATCCAGCAAATTTCCGAAGACGTGCTTCAGGTCGAAGAGGGTTCCCTGTATCCCGCACTGCAGCGCATGCTCATGAAGGGGTGGGTCACCGCGAAGTGGGGCACCACAGCTGGAAATCGCCGTGCCCGCTACTACCAGCTCACCGCCGCGGGCCGCAAACAGCTAGGGCTCGAGATCTCACAGTTTGAACGCGTCATCTCCGCCATTACGCGCGTGATCCAAACCGCATAGGAGGCCGCTCCATGGCCTGGCTCAGGGAGAAGTTCGGTGAATTCGGCAGACGGATCTTCATGCTCTTGCGCCGCGACCGCTTTGACGCGGAACTGGAGCAGGAAATGCGCCTGCATCTGGAGCTGCGCGAGCAGGAAAATATCGAGGGAGGCCTTTCGCCGGAGGCCGCACACCATGCCGCGCAGCGGCGATTCGGCAACCCCACGGTATTGCATGAGCGCAGCCACAACGCTTGGGGATGGCAAAGCTTCGAGCACCTGGTGCAGGATCTCAGCTTCGGCCTGCGCACCATGCTGCGCCGTAGCCCCATCATCACGCTTGTGGCCGTCTGTTCGCTCGCCCTCGGCATCGGCGCCAACACCGCCATCTTTTCCCTGCTGGACGCGATCCTACTGCGTAGCCTGCCCGTCACCGACCCGGAGCAGCTTGTCCTCTTTGGTAAGGGCCGCTGGGTAGGCAGCACGGGTGGTCTGCCCAGCACCAGCCAGGACCTTTTCTCCTACCCCTTCTATCGAGAGTTCCGCCAAAGGACTGACGTATTCTCTGGCGTTACAGCCATCAACAGTATCGAGATGGGGGCGCATGGTTTCTTCGCGGATGGCGGTCTTCAGCTCTTCCACGCTGACCTAGTCTCCGGAAACTACTTCCATGTTCTCGGTGTTCGCCCCATCCTCGGCCGAGCGTTGAATGAAGAGGATGACCGCGTTGCGGGAGCTGGTCCCGTCGCTGTCGCCAGCTATACCTGGTGGACCCGTCAGGGGCGCGATCCAACCGTGATCGGCAAGACGCTTCGTATCGAATCGACCGATTACACCCTGGTAGGCGTCGCGCAACCTGATTTTTTCGGCATCACCGTCGGCGAGTCTCCCGACTTCTGGATCCCTCTCTCTATGGAGAAGGAAATCTCTCCAGGCTGGAACGGCCTCGCCGACAAAAATTTCCAGTCCCTTTACCTCATCGCACGTCTCAAACCCGGCGTAACCGTGGCGCAGGCCGCCACCAGCACCAACCTGCTCTTCCGGCAAATTATCCGCAGCGAATACGTCGGAGCCAATCCATCGCTGAAGGACCTCGAAGACATCCACCATGCGCAGATTGAGCTCACGCCCGCGGCGCGCGGCCTCTCCCAACTGCGTCTGCAGATGTCTCTGCCGCTCGAAATCCTGATGACCATCGTTGGTCTCGTCCTGCTCATTGCATGCGCCAACATCGCCAACCTCCTGTTGGCGCGCGGAGCCGCGCGTTCCCGCGAAATCGCTGTGCGCATGGCCCTGGGCGCAGCCCGCTCGCGCCTCATCCTGCAGTTACTCACGGAAAGCGCGCTTCTTGCCTGTGCCGGCGGCATCCTCGGTATCGCCCTGGCCTGGAAGGCGGGAGCTTTGCTGCTTTATCTCGCCGCGGGTCATGATCAGCCCGCTCCTCTTGACGTCTCTCCCGATCTTCGGGTGCTTCTGTTCAGCCTCGCTATCACCGGCCTGACGGTGATGCTCTTCGGCATTGCTCCCGCACTGCGCGCCACACGGCCCAGCATGGCGCCTTCGCTGAAAGAAGGGCGTGGCTTAGTTTCCGCACCCATGCGCAATCGCCTCGGCCGCGGTCTCATCGTGGCGCAGATTGCGCTCTCTTTGGTGCTGCTCGCAGGCGCCGGACTTTTTCTGCGCAGTCTACTGAAGATTGCCGGCGTCGACACCGGCTTCGACAAGCACAACGTCCTCGTCTTCGGACTCGACGAATACTCCGGCGGCTTCCCGGAGGACGAACGCCTCAGCAATCTGCAGCGGCAAATCGAAGACAGCGTTCAGCAACTGCCAGGCGTCCGCGCGGCAAGCTTCTCGATGTTTACCTTTAACGAGGGCGAGTGGTCCGACGATGTCAGCGTCCAGGGCAGCCCGCGCACGCCCGAAAATGGACAGGACGTCCTCTACAACGTCATTGGCGCCGGGTACTTCTCCACGTTCGGACTGCCCATTCTCGCGGGCCGCAGCTTCACGGCGCAGGATACAGCACACTCGCCTCAGGTCGCCGTGATCAATCAAGCTATGCAGCGCCGCTTCTTCCCCAGCGGCTCCGCCATCGGTCGTCGCTTCGGGCTTGGCAGCGATCCCTCGCACAGCGGCGACATTGAAATTATCGGCGTGGTGAAAGACGCGAAATACGTTTCTCTCAGCGAACGCCCGCAGATGGCCGCCTATTTTCCGTGGACACAACATATCCAGTACTTCAGCAACTTCTCCGTCCGATACCAGGGTGATCCCCACGCTGTCACGGCCGAGGTCCGTCAGGCGATCGCCGGCGTCAGTCCCCATGTCATCGTCAGCAGCGTCTCCACACTTGCCGATCAGGTCGACAGCTCCATCGGCAATCAGCACCTCATCGCTCAGCTTTCCGGGTTCTTCTCAGTGCTCGCCACCTTCCTCGTGTGCATCGGCATTTATGGGCTGATGTCGTACGCCGTTGCTCGCCGCACCAATGAAATCGGCGTGCGGATGGCACTCGGGGCGGGCCGCCGCGAGGTTCAGTGGATGGTCATGCGAGAAATCCTCTCGCTTGCAGGCGCCGGCCTCCTGATCGGCGTTCCCGTTGCACTCATCGGCGCCCATCTGGTCGCCAAACTCGAGGATCCCCACCTCATGTCTCGCGTCCTTTTCGGCGTCGGCCCCGACGATCCAGTCTCCCTCGGGGCCGCCATGCTGCTCATGCTCTTTGTCGCGGCCGTCGCGGGCTACCTGCCTGCGCGCCGCGCATCTCGCATCGATCCGATGGCGGCCTTACGCGATGAGTGATGATGGCGCCTTCAGTCTGATTGAGATGTTTTGCCGCGGGCGGATTGGAGTTTTTGGGCTACTTGTCGTCGAAGACGACGTGGTTGCGCAGCCAGGGCACGAGCTTGTCGAAGGTGAATTGGCTTGTTTCGTAGAGCACAAGCAAGAAATCCTGCGTTCCCTGGGCGTCGGCCGTAAACCGTGCGCCGTTGACCGCCAGAAACGTATACGTGGCGGCAAAGGCTGTGCGCTTGTTGCCGTCGAGGAACGGGTGGTTTTGGGACATGCTCTCCCAAAGGGCCGCGCTTCCTCGATCAGATCGGCATAGTAGCCGGTCTGCGGCCGGAAGAGGGCGGATTCGAGCAGGCCGAGGTCGCGGACGCCGTGAGTGCCACCATAACGCTCGATCTGGTCGACGTGCATGGCCAGAACTTCGGTCATGGTGAGGTAGTCCGTCATTCAGCAAGCTTTTTGTACAGGGGCGCGTATCTGTCGTGGCTGGTGCGGTAAGCGGCCATGACGTGGGCGCGGGGTGTTGCATTTTTGCGCTTCTCGATCAGATCCGCGAGTGCCTCTTCCACGAGCACTTGCATTTGGCGGCCTTCCTTTTCCGCAAGGCTACGCACAGCCGAAAGGATTTCGGAATTGACCTGGGTGGCAAATTTCTTGCGCGAGGATGGCACAGGAATAAACCTCTTTACCATGGCAATTCCATCATGATGAATCATGATATGTCAAGAACTCGAGGAAATGACTTTGTCGCCTTCCATGCGGCTTTGCGGCAAGGGTTTGACGCGCATGAAACCCCGGGACATGACGGATGTTCACGCATCCGTCATGTCACCTACAGCGATCATTCTTCTGTCATCTACAAGTCCACCTCTATTTAGCGACCCAGGAATCATCCGTTCTTTTCAGCTACGCCCCAGAGCCACGTGTCTGAGAAAACCATCTGGTCAACGGGAAGCAGACTCCCCATCCCACCCACCAGCAGCACCTGATCATTTTCTGGGTCAGTCGCCATCGCCGTGAGCAGCCTGGCCGAAGGAGCGTCAGACGAAGGCGACGTATTCACCGCCGACCAGGTACTGCCATTCCACGACCAGGTGTCGCCGTAGCTGTTGAAGCCGTTTGGTGCCTGTCCTCCACCAAAGAGAAGGACTTGCCGGCGAGCCGGATCGTAGGCCATGGCCAGGTCGAATCGGGGCGCCGGACTCGTAGAAGGATTGTTCGCCACCCAGTACTTACCATTCCAGGTCCAGGTGTCGCCATAAGCGCCTATCCCGCTGATCCCGCCAAACATGATCGTCTGCTGCAGCGCACGGTCATACGCCATGCCGCATCCTTGCCGTGCAGCCGGAGGATGCAGCATAGACTTCTGTTCCCAATCCCTGCCATCCCAAACCCACGTATCCGCAAGGGCGGCGGTATTACCGGAACCGCCAAACATAACCACTTGCTGATGGACTGAGTCATACGCCATGCAATACGAGAAGCGGGCCGGAGGGTTGGTCTGAGGGTATTTCTTAGTCCAGTCGCCGTTCTCCCATATCCAGGTGTCGGCCAACGCGCCACTGCTGCCGGCACCCCCAAACAGCACCACCTGCCTGTGTTCCTCGTCGTATACCATGGCAAAATTATCGCGAGCGGAGGGACTCTTTTCAGGGGATTGCTGCTTCCAGTCTTTTCCAATCCATAACCATGTGTCGGATAACAAAACGTCCCCGGGGAAGCTATAGCCCCCAAATAGTAGAACCTCTCCAGAGGGGGTAGTGGCCACGGCATGGGAGTAACGCGCAGGAGGTCCAGGAGTCTTAGAGGCCCAACCGTTCCCGCTCCATAACCACGTGATCGCCACTCCATTGCTGCTGTTTACCGTCGTAACCACTTTTTGATGGAGAGAGTCATAAACCATAGTATTTATCGGATAAGGACTGCCCGTCGCAGCCTTCTCGATCCAATCATTGCCATTCCAGAGCCAGCTTTGGTTATTCTCAACCACTAAAACCCCCTGGTCGGTTGCATCGTAAGCACTGGCAACCTGACCGCCGGGTCCAGGGTTGGTCGCTGGACTTTTCTCCGTCCAATTCAACCCATTCCAGACCCACGTGTCGGTCAATCCCGGGTAGCCTCCGAACAAGACTGTTTGTTGTCTGATCTCGTCGTAGGCGAGGGTGGTGTTGTATCGCGGTGGCGGGCTGTTCTCAGGAAACCGTTGTGTCCAGTCAGTGCCATCCCATAGCCATGTATCGGAGTAAATTGGACTGCCTTCGTAGTAAGCCCCGCCAAACAAAACAACCTTCTTGTGTTCGGCATCGTAACCCATCGCAGGACTTACGCGGGATGGAGGAACGTTTACCGGGAACTTCTGTGTCCAGTCGTTCCCGTCCCATATCCAGGTCTCCGATGCGTTTGTGGACCCACCGTTCGTGAACATAACCACTTGTTTGTGCGCTGCGTCATAGGCCATTGTGCCCAGATAGTCATTGGGCACGTTTTTGGGAAACTTCTCGGTCCAGGTAGAACCATCCCAAACCCAGGTCTCTGCATTGCCGTTGGGTCCCAGAATTACCTGCACGGTTTCGTGACGACTGTCATCGTACGCCAGTGCACCCGCCGTGGCAGGATACCTTGGCTTCCAACTCTCGGTGGGATCGGCTGCTCGAGCGAGTGTGCCCAAACAGCACGATATTGTTAGAACTTGAACAAAGCGCTTACCAAAGCCAGAAAATACCTCAGACATGATGCTATCCTCCTCAGCGGCTCTTGATGTATGCCGCCGATGACCTACCACTTAGTGCGGAGGAGAGTAGGCGCGGGATGGAAACTAAGTCAAGCGAAAGTTAGTAACCTGGCCAAACGGTCTGGGGGATCCCAGGAGGTTCGGGTCGCAGATAAAGGAGTACTGCACAGCACACCAATCCGAAGCCGCACAATGGGAACCTGAGCGATACGAGCATTGCGGTCAGGAAGAGTCCAAGCGCAATCGACGAACGGATTCGAACGAGGCGGCGGGTCTGGTATGAAATCTCCTCAGGTACCGCCTGAGCCAGAGCATGCTGTTCGAACTGAAGGTACGCCAACTCCACCAGGACAAAGACACCTGCATATACAAAGACGGGAGCCGCTGCCAAACGGGTGCGGGCAAGCCACGCAGTAGAGAATGGGACCAGTGACACCATGAACAAATGCGCGAAATTGGTCCAGATCAGACGCGGCGTCGCGGAGTTAGCGAAGCGCAGCAGGTGATGGTGGTTCAGCCAGACGATTGCGATGAAACAGTAGCTGACCGCGTAGCTCAGCGCGGTCGGCCAAAGCGGCAAGAGGGCCGCGAAGGTAGGACGGTCAGGGGGCTTCAACTCCAGGACCATGATCGTGATGATGACGGCAAACACGCCATCGGAAAATGCCCCCAACCGATCAACGGTTCCTCTTCGCTTAGGCATACCTACTCCGGGTGAAAACCACTTACTCGCCGAAGGCTGTGATTTGATTCCTGCGCTAGCAGGCTGCGGAAAAACTCATGCTTTGTGTCAGGGCACGACTTTAGTCGGGCCGTAAACGGTTACGAATATGACGGGCTTTAGCCCCTGAGGTATTCCTTTCCGTCTCGGTGCGGACTTTTTCCGCAGCCTCCTAGACGCTTTTGACTTCTCCACCGTCCATGCGCACAGAAGTTCCCGTCATCCACTTTGCCGCAGGTGATACCAGGTAAGCCATCAGGTCGGCAATCTCTTCTGGTTTACCGAAACGAGCAATGCCGACTTCGTCCGGGAACTTCCTCATCGCCTCTTCCACGGTAAGGTTGTGGGCCGGCGCCCACTTGGCAAAGAAGGACTGCCTGCGTTCGGTCATCACAGCGCCTGGTACGACACTATTGACCTGTACACCGTCCCTGATACCTTGCTCTGCGAATGCCTTCGCCAGCGCGATGATTGCGGCGTTCACCGCGGCGACCGCGGCGAACCCCGGCTTGGGATCAAGAGCCGCGCTTCCGGAAATCAGAACGACGGATCCGTTTGAAGCCTTCAGCGCATCCCAGGCTCGGATGGTCAGGCGGCGCGCGCCGTGGAGCTTGAGCGCCAAGCCATCCTCCCACTGCGCATCGCTCATCTCGAACAGATCGATCTGTGGCACTGCTCCCGCAATGTTGAGCAGGGCGTCGATTCTGCCAAAACGATCGAGGGTACCCTTGACAATGATTTCAGCCGACTGGGGCTCACGCAGGTCGAGCGCGTAGATCAGTGACTCGGCGCCTGTGGAGCAGACAGCGGTTGCGACCTGCTGCAACTCATCCTGATTTCTCGCGGCAAGTACCACCGCTGAGAAATCGCGTGCTAACCGCAACGCAGTAGCACGGCCGATCCCCTGGCTTGCGCCAGTAACGATCGCAACGGAATTGATTTTCATGAATTTCCTCGCTGCTTGTGTAATACCCGCTTGTCCCGCTGCGTGCAGCACCGCCGCTCCTGCCATGCAAGCTCGATTGCGATTATTTAGCGGTCAGCTTCCCGAATTATGTCCACTACGAGCTCCGGTTCTGTGTACATCGGCGTGTGGTCTACGCTATAGGACCTTATGGTCGCGCCCATCCGGCCAGCCATGAACCGCTGGTTCTCCGGGCTAATCATGCGATCCTCTTCGGCGACCAAATACCATGAGGAGGTCGTTTTCCATGCGGGGGCGGGAGCCTTTTCCTGAATACATTGCACAGCGATTGGCCGCTGCACTGCGGCCATCATTGCGATTTGGTCTGGCGATGCCTTATGGGCTACGGCGCAGCCAAAACCCTCCTCCAGCATCCAAATCAGTCCATATCCATCTGGCGCCAGCTTGGGAGCTTTCGGATGCGGGGCGGTGCGATAAAAGACGTCCGCAACCGTTTCACCCTCATCGGGTGCTAATGCAGCAATGTACACCAGCGACTTCACGCGATCATCATGGGCCGCAGCGATCACAGCGCCGGCATACGCGTGTCCTACCAGGATGACTGAGCCAGTGGTCCTCTCGATCACGCGTCGAACAGCGGCAGCGTCCTCGGTGAGCGATGTGAGAGGAATGGGCGCCGCAGTGACCCTGAGTCCCTGCTTCCGTAAGGGCAGAATGACGTTACTCCAACAATATCCATCAGCCCAGGCTCCATGCACCAGGACGACCGTACTGTTTTGTAGAGAGGTGTTCATCTCGCAACCGCCTTATCCTTCGGGCGCGCGATACCGGTCGTCTCAAGGAAATTTCTTATGGCAGCGGCGATCTCCACGACGTGCGTCTCCGTAGCAAAATGTCCTGTATCCAGAAACTGGACCTTCGCATTCGGCAGGTCTTTCTGAAAGGCCTCCGCCCCCGCTGGAATGAAAAAGGGATCGTTCTTACCCCAGATCGCAAGTAAGGGCGGCTTTGACTTGCGAAAATACTCCTGAAACCTTGGATAAAGCTTCACGTTGGACGCGTAATCCAGAAAAAGATCGAGCTGAATTTCCTTGTTCCCCTTGCGTTCCAGGAGAGCTGCATCCAACGTATACGACTCAGGCGCCACGCTTTCCGGTTTGGATACGCCGTGCGTGTATTGCCAGCGCGTCCCTTCCAGGGTCAGGATGTTTTTTCCAATGACTTCGCGGTTTTCTGCTGTGGGCATCGCCCAATATTTTCGAATCGGTCCCCACGCATCCCCGAGCCCCTCTTCGTAGGCATTGCCGTTCTGCGAAACGATAGCTGACACTCGTTCGGGATGAGCTACCGCCAGACGAAAGCCGGTCGGAGCCCCGTAGTCGAACACATACATCGCATAGCGGTTGAGGCCGAGCGCATCGGTGAAGGCCTCCATCGTGCGCGCCAATGCGTCGAACGAATACGTATATTTTCGTTCCTCGGGTACTTCCGTGAATCCAAAGCCAGGCAAATCTGGTGCGATCACTCGAAACTGGTCCGCCAGGCGGGGAATGAGTTCGCGGAACATGAACGACGATGTAGGAAATCCATGCAGCAAAAGCATCACCGGCGCACTCGGGTCGCCTGCGGCACGGTAGAACACTTCCACTCCGTCTGCTTCGACCTTATGAACGGTTGTCACAGGTACAGCGAACTGGGAAAGAACGGGGCTCATAAAACTCCTCCTGACTCTGTGTGGTTTATTTGCTACTCGGCGATCTGCTGGTAGACGCCTTGAGAAGGAAGCTCATTTCTGCTTCACTCATTCAACGATTTCGTACTGAAGACGATCACCCCCCTTGCGCATGGACACTTGTGGATAGCGAAGGCGCAGACGAGAACAATGGAGAGAGCCCTTCGACCAGAGTCGGGTGGGCCCAAATGCCATCGCGAAGCGTGGTATAAGGCAATCCGGCCATCATGGCAGTCTGTACCGAAGCCATGATCTCTCCAGCATCGACAGCAAAGGCTGTGAAACCAAGAATGCGATCGCCGGCTACTTCCACCAGCGCCTTTAGAAATCCACGTGTTTCAGAGAGGGTCCGGGCTCGAAGCACAAGTTCCATTGGGATCTTGAACAAGCGGTAGATCATTCCTCGCGCTTTGGCTTCTTTCTCATTCAGGCCTATGCGCGCAAGTTCCGGATCAGTAAAAAGGGTATAGGGGATTTGCCTACCTGTTGTAACGTGGTTGCCCCCTTCGAGGTTGTCCCGGACCACGCGGAAATCGTCAAGGCTGACGTGTGTGAACTGAGGGCTTCCCGCCACCTCGCCGATCGCCCAGACGCCGGGCGCGGTTGTCTCGAGCCTCTCGTTGACCTTGAGATAACCGCGATCGGTCAGTTCAATCCCGGCCAATTCCAGCCCGAGATTCTCCGTGTTGGGCCGTCGTCCCGCCGCGATCAGCAGATGCGTGCCCGCGAGCATATTCTCTCTTCCGTTTTGCTCGACAACAACGGTGACGGAGTCACCTGATTTTCCGGAAATCCGTCTCACATGCGCTTGCAAGACCATATCGATGCCCTCGTCCTTGAATAAACCGGCAAGAGCTTTCGACACGTCATCGTCTTCCCTGGACAGCAAACGGTCATTGCGATCGATGACGGTGACCTTGCTGCCGAACCGGCGCATCGCCTGCGATAGTTCCAGGCCGACGTAGCCGCCGCCGATCACAATGAGTTGCCCCGGAACCTGATCCAATTCGAGGGCCTCGATGTGGGTGAGTGGCTGCGCATCGGCCAGGCCAGGAATCGGTTCCAACGCAGCCCGCGTACCGGTGCTGACGATTACATTGGCTCCGCGGAGGCAGCGAGTTTTTCCGCCAGGGAGAGTGACTTCCAGAGTTTTCGGGGCTACGAAGCGCCCCGATCCGAGAATGAATTCCGCGCCAGTCTGCTTGTAGTTGTCAAGATACAAATCGTTCAAGCCCGATACCATCGCGCGTTTTCGGGCACGCACTGCCGGCATCTCTACGCGGAAGCGATCGGCGAACAGGCCGAACTCTTCGCCTCGACGAAAATACGACGCTACCCGCGCACTGTGAAGAATGTTCTTACTCGGCAGACAGGCGATGTTAGGGCATGATCCACCTATGTACTTGCGCTCAATCACCGCAACCCGCTGGCCTTGACTGGCAAATGTCCATGCGGCCACCGTCGATCCTGTACCCCCGCCGAGGATGACCAGATCGTAGACCTCCAAAGCCCGGGCCCGGTTTGCGCGGGCTGAAGAAAGTGTTTCGCTCCCGTGGATGTCCATGTCGATACGCAGTGCAAGCGGCGGGCCATCAAACGAGGGGGGCATTTCGACCCAGGAAGTCCTCACCTAAGTGATTCTGCCGCCAAGCGTTAGTGAACGGTAGCGGGCCAGCGCACCGCAGACCGGACGTGACGAACCTGCGACTGAAGTCCGACACTGGCGGGATTTGGACGCGGCTCCCGTCTCACAGCGCATCGGCCGCAACAAAGAGCGCAAAGAGTCAACTGAGTCTTCCGACCCAGTTGATCCCGCTGGCGCTCAGACAATATAGTCTTGTTGTCTGCATTGTCTTGTTGTCTGCGAGACGACCGATCGCTGTGCCATGTTCGCCGTGATCGTTGAATGCTTCTTACCCGGCAGTTAGAGGCGATGAAAAGGATCACGGCTGCCTCGATAAGCTCTGTGGCGGAGGCGAGTCGAGGGATTCCAGCATGGAACTCATCCAAACGCAGTTGATAGAGTCAGTGTTCGCTGGAGGCGGCGAGATGAGCGCAAGGATGCGCGCGCTCGACTGGTCTTCAACGGTTTTGGGTCCATTGGAGCGGTGGCCGCAATCGCTAAGAGCCTGCGTTCGCGCCATATTGGGCTCCGGGTATCCGATGCTCGTTTGCATGAGAAGGGATCCTTTACCGGAGCGATGCAGCGGCGCGCCGGGCACTTTGAACTCGCGGATGGCGGCACCATCTTCCTGGATGAAGTAAGTGACCTTCCGGCAATAAGCGCATTATCCGCCGAGTCACTCATCAACGGGCGAGAACAAACCCAAGTTGCCGAATAGGGGCATCGCCTCTTGCCATCCCTAAGCGCATATGCTACAGTGTGTAGCGTTATGGCAGGTAACACTACCAAAAGTCACGATCCAGCGGACCTCGGTGAATTGGAACGCTCCATCATGCGACTTGTCTGGCAGCACCGCGAGTTGAATGCGGAACAAGTTCGGCAGGAACTGGACCGTCCTCTGAAGGAATCCACCATCAGGACAGTCCTTCGCCGCTTGGAAGAGAAGGGCTACCTAACCCATACTGCAGCCAACCGTACATTTCTGTACCGTCCCGTCGAAGCTCAGCAGATCGTAGCCGGTCGCGCGGTCCGCCGGATTATCGATTGGTTCTGCGATGGATCCGTCGAGTCCTTGCTCGTCGGCATGGTTGATTCGAAGGTTCTGGATCGAGAAGAGCTGAAGCGACTTGCCTCCCGAATCGCGGCTGCGAAGAAGGGAAAGAAGTGATGATGACCGTAGTTCTCGAGTCGGCGCTCCGGACTGCGATCACCGTGGGACTGGTATGGGTAACACTCAAGCTGTTTCGCGTCACTCACGTGGTTTCCCAAAAGATCGCATGGAGTCTGGTGCTTATTGCCGCGTTGGCGATGCCTTCCATGATGCGATGGCACGCATTCAGGTTCTCGCTTCCCATAGCTCTGCGTTCCTACCCAACTTGGCCATCGACCAAGGCGGCGACATTTCCTCAAGTTCAAACGATTGAAGGGCCAACACCCAATTCCGTGCGCCCGGCGATAGAATCGCCAGATACCCGTTCACGCCCTGGTCCGCGCATAGCGAAACTCGATGGCTTTACCGCGACTGTATATCTGACGATTTGCGTGATCCTTCTGCTGCGGCTTCTCCTGGGCCTTACGTGGGCGCTCAAGGTGTGGCGCCGCGCTCAGCCGATCTTCGGCTTATCGACAACCCTGATGAAGGTTAGGAGCAGCGGCGATATCAGCACCCCTATAACCATCGGGTTCTGCGTCGTGCTGCCCTTGCCATTCGAGAACTGGGACCGCGCCAAGTTACAAATGGTTTTGGCCCACGAGCGCTCTCATATCCGTCAAGGTGACTTCTTTCTACAGCTGCTGGCTCGGCTCCACACGGTAATTTTCTGGTTTAGCCCGTTGGCTTGGTGGTTGCAGAAAGAGCTTGCCGACCTCGGGGAGGCCACCAGCGACCACGCGGCCATCATGCAATCTCCAGATCGGTGCTCGTATGCCGAAGTACTCCTTGAATTTGCGGCGATGTATCGTCGGCCTCTGGCTGGTATACCCATGACTCGACGGAGGGGAATCAACCGCCGCGTCGAGCGGATCCTAAACGATACACTTTTCCGTTGCGCATTCATGAATCGGAAGAGGCATGTATTCGTTGCGGTCGCTTTCTCCGTGGCTCTGCTTCTTTCCACTTCTCACTTCGTTGTGCGTGCCGCAAGTAGAGTGAGCGTTCCCACTCCACTTGCGGGACAAGGAATAGTCCAAGAAACGTCCATGAGAGTTGCCGGCTGCAGAATCATCCGAAGCCAGCGTTGCCAATCCTCAAATTGAGCTGCTCACATTGGTCGCCGAAAGCGAGCAAACTGCGGCGATGCAGGAGGCTGAACTGATCCAGCAGCGAGCCAAAGACGCCTGGACGAAAGGAATGCCAAAGGGTATGAACTCGGGCGCTTTCCTTGTAAGTCCGAAAACCCTCTCGCAGACCCATACCGCGATCGAATTCTCCGCTTCGAATGGCTACATTTCCGACCTTGTGCTGGTCCATGCTTCGGGCCAGGTGAGCCTCGACCGCATGGCGTGGGGTGCTCTCACTAAAATAGATCTGCCCCACGCGGTCCCTGGTCTGCCGAATCGACCGCTTCGCTATCGCATAACCTTCGCTTATGACAACCGTGTGGCTGACCGGTTCAAGAGCAGAGAGCGGCCGGCGGTCGGAGAGGAGGATCAGAGCACAAAATATGCGGTCATTCTGCCGTGGCCCAAAGACGCATCGCGGATACTGCTTTCACCCGACTCCCTAGTGCATGTGCGGACCCTGACAATCATCTCTACCAATCTTCCCGAGGCTGAACGGCTCCGCATTACTCGTGCGGTTGAGGGCAGAACGTACCGAGTTGACGAGCTTAAGCCAAGTGTCCTGCGGAATCTTGGTGACTTGGGGTATGCGAGGGCGACCGTAGAGGAGCCTCATCTCTCCGGCATCGCATTGGAAACCCCGCAGCCGAGATCTGCAAATGTCTCTATACAAGTCTCTCCCGGCAAACAATACCGGCTTGAAGCACTCATTTTTGACGGTGGCCTCTCTTTCTCGGCAGAGCAGTTAAGAGATGCGTTCACAGTCCGAGTGGGCGATGAGTTCAATTCCACTGCTATGGGCAAAGGACTTGAGCGCTTGAGGCAGCTTTACTCCACGAATGGCCACATCAACTTTACGGCCGTTCCGACATTGCAATTCGAGGAAGACCGGAGCACGGTCGTCCTGAAAGTCGATATCGACGAGGGCCCTGAGTTCAACTTCGGGCGACTGTTCTTTGAGGGAAAAGAGACGCGGGCCGGCGAAGCGAATGCGCTGCTTACCGCCTGGACACCGCTCTCGGGTAAACCATACAATGAGCAGCTCTTGTCCAAGTGGCTAGTCGAGAACGCGACTTTTCTACCCAACGACCGGAAAAACCCGTTACGGCGCGTGGAACTGCACTCCGACGTCAGTACCCACCGGGCTGATATCCTGCTCAAGTTTCCCTAGGCAGCAGGGCTTGCGCTTCGGGAGTTTCGAAACTCCAGCGGGACAGTATTTCCCAGGAGAGGACCCCGATGCAAGCGCTTCGAACCGAATAAAACCGGGCAGTCGCCCGGATTTACGCATAATCGCCAAGGCGCTCATCGAGACGGAATCAGTTGCATACGGGCTGATGAGACCGCGCATGCATCTGCCAAAGAATCTCTTGTCATTTACTGGTCGAGCCCCGATCCGCAATCTCTGCCGGCGTCTTCCCTCACTGCACTGAAAAGGCCAAGAGCACATTTCCGGGCATGCCGCCCCATTCGCCATAACCGGAGTTGACGAAGAGCATGCCATTGACTATTGCCGGACCGGCAGCGTCTATCGAGCCCCCTTTCGCGGGTTTGCCGTTTACCGTGGGGAAGTCGCGCGCGGTATCCGTATCCCATAGGACTCCGCCCGTGGTTGCTGAATAAGCACGCAGGTGACCGTCGACCGAACCGGAGAAGACTACGCCTGGAATGGCGGTAACAGCGGCTGATTGCGCAGGCGAGCAGGCTGTTCTTGAGGAATCGCAGGGCGTCGCCGGTGCACTCCACACGATCTTGCCGGTTCGAGGATCAAGGGCGTAGAGTCCGCCTCCCTTGTGAGGATCCAGAACGAGCCGATACCCCTTAGCCGATTTCGGATCCGGTACTGCGCTCAGTGCAAGATCGGAGATGGCGACATAGACCCTTGCCTCATCGGACGCCGAACCCCACTGGCTGCCGCCTAATACTCCTCCTTTGCCCACCCGCGTCTGCCAGAGCATTTTGCCTTTTGCGTCAGGATCGATGCCATACGCCATGCCGGACTTCTGTGCGATCACCAAGGCTCGTTTGCCGGCATGTAGGGGGAGGAGGATCGGCGGCTGGCCGAAGTCGTAATCAGAACCGTGCGTCGCAGGGCAGTTACCGGGTATGGGGATAGAGCATGCGGTGTTGAAGGCGTCGTTGCTGGTGAACTGAGCTGACCAGAGGAGTTTGCCGGTTTTGAGATCCATGGCAAGAACAGCGTCGCTCATGCTGGTGGGCGGATCTGAATAGTTGTCTCCGGTAGCAACGTAGAGAGCGCCCCGTTGCTCATCAATGGTGGGGGTCGCCCAGACGGCGGCTCCCGATGGACCGTATTGCTGGGTGCCTGCGGGACTCATGCGCGTGGGCACAGCGGGATCGGGAATGGTGAAGGTTTGCCATAACTTATCGCCGTTGGCGGCATTGAGGGCCACCACGCTGCCGCGAAAGGTGCAGCACTGGTATTTGGGATCGGCGCCGACCCCTTCTTCAAAAGAAGAGAATGCCTGGTACAGCACGCCGTGGTAATAGCGGGGCGTGGCGGTTGCCAGCGTGGCGAAGTGATCGACGGGGCGAACCTTCCAGATCAACTTACCCGTTTTCGCGTTGAGCGCATACACATTTGCGGCGCTATCAGAGAAGAATACGGCGGCTGTGCCGGCGGCGTCACCGATGGCAACGCCGCCACGGATACCAGAAGCGGCGCCAAATCCCCAGAGGGTGCAGCCGGAATCGGCATCGAGTGCGTAGAGTGCTCCGGTGGAGGCGCCTATGAACACGTATTGCCCGAAAACGGCGGGCTGCGACCGCGCTTCGGTTGCATCGCCGAGATTGAACGCCCACTTGAGCTTGAGTCTACCCAGATCGCCTGCGGTAAGACCGGCGGACGCGGCGTCCTGGAAACGCGAATTATTGATCTTTGTGCTCCAGCCGTTCCATTCGGGGGTGTTGGCGTGGACCGAAAACACCGGTTGCGTTGCGCAGGTGGGCGTCACTTGGGGGGCGGCCGCGTGGGCGCCGCCGGTGGGCGCAATATAACCGAGCAGGCCGAAGATTTGAGCGCTGGAGAGGCCCTCTGCCTGAGTCTTCATGACACCGCGCGTCAGGGCCAGGTAAATGGCTTCACCGCTCATGGTTTTTATCGTGCTAAGTGATGGAACACGGGGCGCGGGGGTGTCATGGCAGGACGCGCAACGCTCCTTATAAATGGCTGCGCCATCTTGAGCCCACAGCGTCGAGGTGAGTAGTGCAAGGAGACACACGTATCGCATGGCATTTCCTTTCCGGTCTTGGTTCGAGACCAGCTAAATGAAATCGCGCTTCCTGGATTGGAGGAAGAACGCGAGACCGACGATCGATGCGATCGATCCAAGCTCCACCGAGAGGACGGTGAGAGCCGCCGAATTCCAGACTGCTACCGGGCGAGTCCAATTCGCTGTGAGCGATGGAATGCGGGCCAGCAAGTACCAAACAAGCCAGTATGAGGAGTTGCAGAGGATGCTAGCCGCCATGAGCCAGCCCTCCGATTCTCCTACCAGCGCGGTGGCAGAGATGAGGCAAAAACTGATCAGAGGCAGCATGGCGAGAATGAGCAACATGGGAATGATTCCGTGAGGCATCGCGTGACGCGTCTCAATGAGAACCAGCGCTGAGATCAGCAGCGTGAGCCAAGGGACCAGAAACATGGCCGAAGTCGACAAAGCTTTCGCGATCGAGTACTGGACCGAAGATACGGGAAGGCTCATGACGAACGCCAACGTCTGTTTCTTGCGCTCGTTCAAGATGGCTGAGCCAGGCAGCATACTGCCGAGAATACACAGCGACACAAAGAACCACACGCCGCCCACAACATGAGCGACTTCCCCCGCGTATTGCGCGATGACCAACGCGACCAGGCCGACACCAATGGAAAGCGAGATGAGGAGGCGGTTGAGACGCCAATCTTTCAAAATCAGATGGCCGATGACGGAGCTTCTCATGCTTCCACCTCCTCGCGGCTGTGTTCTACATTGGCGACGAAAATCTCTTCCAGCGTCATGCTCTCGATGCTCTGAACGCGGACGCCGGTGCCTTCATAGGCATGGGCAAGATCGGGCACAAAGGCATTGGAGGTGGCGACTGCCAATCTTCCCTGCCGTTGCACGCCTACGATTCCGGGCAGGGGCGGCAATTCGATTCCCAAAGGAACCTCGAGGCGCAGCCTCCGCCAACGGTCGAGGTAGGTCTCCTTGTCCATGGAGTCGATGATGCGGCCGCGATCAATGAAGGTGATCTGGTCGGAAATCTGTTCCACGTCCTGAGTGTTGTGCGACGAGAACAGGATGCTGCGACCCTCATCGGCCATGACGCCGGTCAATTCGCGGAGAATCTCGTGACGCGCGACCGGGTCCAGTCCGGTTGTGGGCTCGTCCAGCACCAGCAGTTGGGGCTTGCGCGCCAGAACCAGGAGCAGAGCCGCTTTGACGCGCTGGCCGTGGGAGAAGCCTTTCATCTTCTGCTCCGCGCGCAATCCAAAACGCTTGAGAAGAATCTGCGCGTAAGAGGCATCCCAGTTGGGATAAATCGACTGCATAAAACTCATGTGCCAGTCGAGAGTCATGGAATCGTAAAGCCGCATATCCTCTGATGCGAAACCGATGTCCCATTTAGCGGCGACCTGTTCGGCGGGCATGCGGTGGCCGAGCACGCGAACTTCACCCGCATCCTGGTGAACCAGGCCCATCAGGATGCGGATGGTGGTGGACTTGCCTGCGCCATTGGCCCCGATGAGGCCCATGATTTGCCCCCGCGGCAGTTGCAAATGAATATCTTCGAGCGTGAAGTAGCGATACTTCTTGCTGACTCCCCTCAGTTCGACAGCGAGATCGTTCATATGAGTTCCTTATCCTTCTCGGCTACGCGGTCCCCGGCTTCGCGCAACCGTTGTACCAGTCGTTTGGGCGGCATACCCAGTTGCGCCGCGATGCGAGCAGCCTGCTCTAAATGCTGTTCCAGTGCCTGCTCGCGCAGGCGAGCGCCCAAGCTCGGGATAGACGTTACGTACGAACCCTTGCCATGCTGGGTGACGATGACGCCTTCGCGTTCCAGTTCGTAATAGGCACGCTTGACGGTGATGACGCTTACCTGAAGGTCGACGGCAAGTTGGCGGATGGAGGGTATGGGCTGACCTTCCGCCCAGTCACCGACCATAATCCGTTGCTTGATTTGCTCCATGATCTGGAAGTACATGGGGCGCTTATCCGACTGCGACAGTGTAAAGGTTTCGTACATCTCTATATACACAGTATATACACAGATCTCTGGTAAACCGTCAAGGCTTTTTCCGTGTTCGAGTCGAGGCCTCATTTTCTGGCTTCCCACTCAACCGCTCACATCGGATACGACAGTTTCGGTAATTTCCTGGAGGGTAATGGTCTGCACTGGGCTGGGCGGCCCCAAGGTCTGAACCTCAATATGGCCGTCAGAAAAAAATCGATTTCGTAGTAGCCCGGGCAGCCCAGACCTTTGGACAGGAAGACGACATCACCGTTCTAACCTTGGCTCGTCGCTATCCGCAACCTAAGGCCGGGCTGCCCGCGGCCGCTCTGTCTGGGTCATGAATTTCGATCTCTCTCATAGCGTCGGTCTGTTTAAAATCCACAACCTTCACCCGAGGGAAAGGGAATATCTTGCAAGTCCAGTTGAAGATTCCGGGCGGTCGGCCAACCGGAACTAATCCCCTTGGACGATTAGTCGGCTTTGTACAGGTGGCCATTCAGCCTTGACGGGGAGTTCCCGTGAACGGGGTTCTCGGTAACTTGCGTGGCCTTTGTTCTTGTGGCTGGGCAAGCTACCTATAACCCGGCTTTGCGAGAGATTCGGAGTCAATCTCCGAGAAGCCGCTTTTTGCGCCCCGGATAACTGGCTCCTAAAATCGATGAGTACAACGTCGGAGGACCGATGAAAGGATCAGTCAGTGGCTGCGTGATAGACGAACGAACGGGCGAACCTCTCACTTCGCCGGATGTAAGACTATATCGCATAGGAGTTCCCGGCGAGACCCTGACTGTGCTCGATAAGCATGGCTGCTTCTCATTTGCTGACCTATCTGCGGGTGATTACTCCTTGGCCTTCTATGACAGTAAGTACGTTCCGCGATACGAACGTCTCACGCTTGCTGAGGGTGAGCCCCTGGACGCGCTGCACATCGCTCTCAGACCCGGTGCGTTCCTTTCCGGAAGGATCCTCGACGAAAAGCATATGCCGCCTTTGCGCTGCTGGTTTACCTTGATCCGAGCGGGCGAGAGAGGGGGAAAGTCAGGGTACATAAGCGATTCGGGCGACCATAGAATCACTGATGACGGCACCTTTCGCTCACCACCCCTCGGGCAAGATCTATACTTCCTGCGCTTCGCTGGCATTCTTCGCGAGCCGCCACCCGCCGAGCCACCCGAACCGCCTCACGTTGTCATGCAAAAGCGTCTGTTCGATTTCCTGTATCCCGAAGCCCAGGACGTTTCGGACGCGACGGGCTTCAATGTTCAAGCCGGTCAGACGATCTCGGGTTTGCAAATACAGATTCCTCGTCCGATCTGGTATACGGTTCGGGGCAAAGTGACAGGGGATCTCGCAACAGAGCGCACACGAATCAATGTGGTGTTCTGGCGAACGATGGGAACGATCGAAGGCGTAGGCGGAGGTGCCGGAGCTTTAGTGGGCCCGGACGGAACCTTCGAATCTCAGGTGCAGTCAGGGGTTTACTCCCTCGATGTCTGCGAGTTCTCGCCGCCAGAACCGGGGGGCCGCACCCGCATGCTTCGGAAGCTCGCCACCGCAAACATCCAAGTAACCACCGCTGACCTCTACGGAGTAGAGATCCACATCCCCTCTGGAACTGCGGTGTAGTGCGCGGAAACCCTCGTGAGAAGCAATGCGTGGCGAATCGGATCCACTTGTCCGAAGTTTTGCTCGTTGAAACCCGACTAGAAGCCAATTGGATACCGCGGGAATCAACGCATGCGGCTTGATTGCTTCCGCATTGCCCCAGACTCCACCAAATGCCACATACTGTCACATCTGTCAGTTCACCGGCTTCGGCACGCGCGCTAGGCTTGTAGTAAATCCAGCAGAAATCGGTCTGGTTGAGGAGCAGCGTAGCTCGCAGCAGAACATCGCGAGGAGGGTGGCGCCGGCGTGTGGAAGAAGACGATGACTTTTCCTCTGACAGGGGCAGGCACCCCGATGGGCAGCTCCCATCCTGCGCCCTATCCTGCCGATTTGATGAAGCTCGACGGCCTCGATCTAATGGCCCTCTATTGCGTCGGCCGCCGCGGGGGGAATTTCTTCGATGGAATGGCGATCGGCCAACGTGTGGTCTTCCTCTTGACGGACATCGCCGGGGCCCGTGCCGAAGCCCGAGCGCTCGCGGTCGATGTGCAAACCACCTTCCGCCAGTACGCACCCGATCTCTTTGGGCCGTCCGGGGCGAATGAATCCGAGGCCATCGCCACCCTGGCGTATGAGCTCAACCGATCCCTGATGGAGGCTGCCCGCGGCGTTCACTTCGCCCCAGCCTTTCTGGGTTGTTTCAGCCTCGCACTGGGTATCCTTACCTACCACAATGCAGGTCTCCTCGCCGTATTTCACGACCTGGAGGGCGCACGAACCCTTCGGTCGGGCGGCATGCCGCTGGGCCTCTTCACCCACAACACCTATGAGCCGGCGGTTCTGGCATTCGAGCCACGAGCCAGGCTGCTTCTCGTAACCAGGGCAGTCATGGAAAGCCGGCGGGGAGCGTTCGAGTTTGGCGCAAAGCGCGTCGAGCGGCTGCTCGCAAACGTCGAGGCTGACTCGGCCTCGCAAATCTGTGAGACCGTGCTGCGGCAGGCCTATGCCTTCCGGCACCGTCCGTGGACCCGCTTCTATGACCGGCTGCATTACGGGAAACATCTCGGCAACGACGACTTGACGGCAGTGGCTCTGGTGCGCGAATAGTAACAGCATCATCCACTGCAGGCCTGAGTCTGTTCGATCCACAGCTTTCCAGGTTGCCGACCGGGATGATGGATCATCGCTGCGATCGGCATTCTTCGAGCGAAATGCGGGCCAAGGTCGTCTGGGAACCAACGAACTCGCCGCGGTTCGCAGTTCCCAGACTGGCCCTGGTGGAAGCCCGCGCCATCCGCGCGGCGGGCTGTCAGGAAGCGGATTATGGATGTCTTTCTTGGGTGTTCTTGTGCTTTGCCAGAATGATGCCATCGAATGCGGAGAATACGACGTCGCCGCATTCGTTGATTTGACTGTTGAGGAAGCCCGTCACTTGAAAACCGCCAAGGATGTCTCCTGTGACTGCCACTACCGAGTCTTTGGTGAAGAGGCCATAGCCATTGAGAAAATTGGCCTGCATCAGAACCACGCCGTCATCATTGATGCCGACAGGGACGATGGAGTTGGTAAAGGTAAACCCCGAAATCGTGTCGCCTGTTTTCGCAACCACGCCGGCAGGGCCGAAAACTGCATAGCCCAAACAGGTATAGCAGTTCGGCTGGGTTGCGTACACGCCGGTAAAGGCCGTTCGACCGAAATGGCTAATGGCCGGAGAAAAGGCGGTGAACAAAGGAATGCGATCAATGGTCTCGCCGGGAAGAGCAAGTGCCTTGTGCTGGGTGAATGCACCCGTCTGGATGAATCCCAGATTAGGCAGACTGCCAGTGGTGTCGAAGACCAGCGTTCCGAGGTCACTCACCCCATAAAGTTGGTTGAAATAGTTGTTTCCTGAAAGGGGGATGCCTTGTATCTCGGAGCCGAACTTGAGCAGCACCCGATCGAGGGTGAAGACGCCGATCGCCGCCTCTCCGGAAGAAGAGTCGCGATAGTTCGCGGAGAATACAATTTCTCCCATATCGTTGATCGTGATTTCCCGAAAAGCCTGAATGGTCAGCCCATCAATGGCATCTCCCGTTTTGACCAGCTTGCCTACGGGAACGATCGATTCGCCGTGCATTACAAATTCTCCGAGAGCGGTAGGGACGCCGGTTCCATAAGAGAAATACAACGCCAGTTCATTGAAGTCATTGATTCCACGGATAAATGCCCGGTTGACTGTAAGGCCGCGGACGATATCGCCCCTTTTGAGCAGGACATGACTTCGGGTAAAAACACCGGAAGCACCTTCAGGGCTACCGTCGTTGTAGTTGGCGCCAAAGACGACCGTGTCGAAGTCATTCATCGCCACAGTCTGCAGGGTGTTCAGCGTGATGCCATCAATTTTCACCCCTGCTTGGGCAATCACATCATATTGATAGGTGGATTCGGCTGCATACGAATAACTCGTCAACAAGGCAGCGAGGCAGAAATCAGCTAGCACTGTTTTGAAACGCATAATGTCTTTCCTTTTCGTGGATGCGCGCGCTTGATGTCGCTCCACTGTTGCCCCGGTGATTCGAGCACCCGGGCCGATAGACTTCTCGTGGACTGTCAATTAGCTAAAAAGGTCCGCCAACAAGTGACAGCTTCCTCTGGCGGAGGGGGTTGATGGCGTCTGGACCTCCTTCCTGATGGCTTATGCTGCACCAAAGTAATACGCCGCATGTCGTGTATCACGGCGGAGAGTCCCTAAGCAAAAGATCTTTGGGAAGTTACCCGGCGCGTTCACTAAGTTGGCAGGAAAGCGATTGCCTTTTGCCCTCGAACGACGGCGGAACCGCCCAGGAAGACCTGAGTGACCGCGGTTGTGTTGAGGCATTTCCCGCATCATCATCGCGCGAGCCAAGCTAGACGTGACACCAGGTCATTTCTCGTCCAGGTTGAGCGCATAAATGTCTTCGCTTCCGATGTCGCGGAGCAAGAGCGGCGCGTCTGTCGAATCCAACCCCATATACCTTCCCAACCATCCAGCGTCGTGAAAATCTTTCAGATCGGCGATCTTCTCCGCCGTGCCCCCATGGATCCGAATTCGAAACAGCCCCAAATCGCCCACCACGCGGCGAAAGTATATGTACTGGCCGTCCGCGGACCACTCAATAGAATCCGGAACTCCCTCCTGCGGCAGTTCCGACCATTGCTGCGTCTTGAAATCGAAGATCTTCAAATGGCCTCCACCCCAACTAGCGGCTGCGACATATCGGCCGTCCGGAGACCAGCGTGGTGAGAACAAGTCATCCGATCCGGGAATGGTTGTGGCCTGGCGAGTGTCAAGGTTGAGGATTCGCAGGACCCGTTTTCCGTCAGGGGAGGTCGAAGTGCCAACCATCCTGTGTCCGTCGGGCGACCAGGTGAGAAACCCATCCATATGCCGGTCTTCGGGCAGAATCTTCCGCGGGCTGCCGCCGTCTGCGGAGACGACGTAGAATCCCCCATTCGGTCCCGGATAATCAAACGCAAAGGAGATGAGTTTGCCGTCTGGCGACCACCGCGGCAATATCGCCTCAATGGGCGGATCGGTCAATTGCACGGGATTGCTCCCATCCCGGTCGGCCTTCCACAGGGTGCCTTCGGGGTAGGAAACATAAGCGATCGACTTGCCGTCTTTGGAGAAGACGATGCCTTGGGCAGAAATGCCCCCGAGAAACGGCTGGAACTGTTTGGTCTTTGGATCGAACCGGGAAAGCTCACCGCGGGGTGAGCGGCCCAGCGCGAATATCTTGCTTCCGTCCTTGCTTGGGATTGGTTCTCCCCAGAAGCCCCAGGCAGTGTAGTTGCCAGGCGGCGGTCCCCCCCAATGGATAGGGCCTTGGGTCAGCTGAATCGGCTCATTCGGCGGCTTGCGAAGCGGCCCGCGCCGCTCGTCCAGAGCCCAAATCTGGCCTTCCGAGAGAAATAGGAAAAAAGTTCCATCAGATGTCCAGCGACCACAGCAGTTCGCGGACGAGCCGTGCCAACCAGGAATTACCTTGTGAAGCCCTGATCCATTCGACGACACTTCCCAAATCCTATCCTTCATGGTGAACCGGATCGCGCCGCCGTCAGGAGACCAGACGATGTGGCATACATCGTTTCCGGCTGAGACCAATTTATGCGCTCCTGTCCCATCGCTGCGCACGACATAGATGTCTCCTTGCTGGGAGTAAGCCGCGGAGTTCCCGTCCGGTGAGAACGCCGCGCAGGAATCTCCATCGATATCCGTGAGGCGCCACTTGGAACCTCCCAGAATCCGAACATTCCACAGCGCAGGCGGGGACGGCTCTTCGGGATTGGAAGAAATGAGAAAGTCGGAACCATCCGGCGAAACGTCCAGAAGCAGTGGGTCTGGTATTGGAACGGGGACCTGTGCAGTCCCTCCGCCCGATATTGCGACCTCGGCAATCGATGCGGGTAATGACGGCCCCGACATCTGATTGAAATAGAGCCTGGTCCCGTCGGTTCCCACGAGAACTTTTTGATGGCCATCGTGCGTGATCTGGCTGTATCCCGTGATGCTCGGCGGCGGCAGAGGGCGGTACAGGTACCAGGCGAATGAAGCGAGGATCCCACCGACCATGGTGGCGGCGAGCGGCCAGCGATGCCGGGAAGCCCGCAAGCCCCGCTCCAACCCCTTCGCCGTCAGCGTTTCGACGATGGAGCCATCCTCAGGAATCGACCGATCTGGGCTGGGCAGATCGCTGGGGACCTCTTCCGAGACTTCAACCGTGCTCTTAAACCGGTATCCGACCGTTGCAACCGTTTCGATGTAGCGTGGGCTGCGGGTGTCATCCCCCAGCCGGCTACGCAGCAGCGAGATGCAGCGCGTCAGGGAACCCTCGGTAACCGCGGCATCGTCCCAGACGGCATTGAGCAGTTCTTCCTTCGAGATCAGCCTTTGAGGGTTGTGCAGAAGGAACAGGAGGGCGCGAAACGCCTTCGGCTCGACAGTCAACACCTTGCCCGCCTTGATGAGCGTGAACTCCCGCTCCCGAACCTCCACGTCGTCGAAGCGGAAAACAAAAGACTTACTCGCCATCATAAATTCATAACACGCCCTAAGAAACTCTTCATCCGTGCCGGGAAATTGATCCCCAACCCATCAAGACCACGCAGAGCCACGCGCCCAGAGTTCCTTCAGCCAACCCGGCTGAGGAGCTCTCGCAATGCCAACCTTCAAGTGTTTTGCTTCCTTGGCAACCCATACCTACTCCATCGCTTCCAGCCGAAGCCCTGAAGTCTCCTGGGTGGAAACCGCAGAACGTGTCGGCCTTCGCCTTGACGTATATTCTCTCCTTCGCAAGGATGCATTAAGCAACTGGAGAAGCCCTCCTCGTCCCGGCGAGCTGGAGAAGACCCAAAAGACTGGTGGATACAATCGGCATCAGTATCACCGTACTTGCAGGGCATAGATTTCTTCGGTGTCAAGTGCGCGTGTCAACACGGGAGAACCGTCCGGGGCGACCCGAAGTTGAGTCCAGCCAAAATTCGAGACGCCGGCAAAGTCCTTCAGGCTAACAATGGTTTCCACCTGCCGGTCGCTGACTCGAACCCTCTGAATACTCGGTTCGGTGCCACCAGTTGCGATATAAACAAATCTTCTATCAGGAGAATTGATCCAATGCACGAACGTCCCGGCAAGAAAATCGGTCCATTTCTTAGTGTTGAGATCGAGCCTCAGGAGTTTGGTTTGTGTTGCATTGCTGGCCAGCAGGGTTTGTTGGTCGAGCCAAAAGGCGCCGCCCTTATGCTCCGATGCTGGAACCAAGGAGGCCTTCCCTGTCCGTGTGTCGATAATCTGCATCGAGTAATTGTTGCCGGTAGAAGGAATGGTGACGACAATGCTCTTGCCGTCAGGCGACCACATGGGATTAATACCCGCCTCGAAAATCCGCTGTGGTGACCCTCCGTTCATATCAATCAAAAAGGAGCCGGAATCAGTGGTGTAAACCACCCTTGCAGCGTCCGGCGAAATGAAAGGGGTTTGCGCTTCTACTGGAGGAAACGTCAGTTGCATACGATCGGTTCCGTCGCTGCGGCTGCGCCAAACTGTATGGTCCGGGTACGAGAGGTACGCTGCCCACTGGCCGTCATTAGAAAAGGTCGCATCTGTCGCCGAAATCCCAGACAGGAGCGGCAGAAATTGATGCAGGTTCAAGTCATAGCGGAGCAACTCGCCATGCTGCTTTGAAGCGATTGCAAAGATTTGCTTATTATCCCGACTCGTAATGGCACCCCTCGAGAACGACAGAGGTCCCGTTGTGACGCGGCTTGGCCCTGTTGACTTGCTAAAAAGTTCTGCGTCAACAGGAAGTGTCCAAATGTCCCACCGGTTTCCGGCCCTGGCAGAGTACAGGACAGACGTTCCATCCCAACTCCAATGAAAACAACATTCATCCCGGCTGGCGGTGCGGATCTCCCGGACTCCGGCGCCGTCGGCGGCCATTTCGAAGGTGTCGAAGGTGCTCTCGCCCTTGGTGTCGAGTTCGAGAAGAACTCGTTGACCGTTAGGCGAAGTCTCGATAGACGCAACTCGTCCCGGAAGCGAGCTCAGCTTTCGCGGATTGGAGCCGTCTTCGTTAGCAATAAACAGGTCCTTGCCTACCGCGAACACGACGTGGCCGTCTTGCGAAATACCGGCCGCATCGGCTTCCACATCCCCGAGGCGGCGCGGCTCGCCAGCGGGGAGAGGAATTGCCCATAGAGGATAAGCAAGATTGGTGCCACCGCCAGCCTGGACTATGAGTTCAGAACCATCTCGCGTGATTGCCGCAATCGAAGGGTTAACGAGCCTGGATTCAACACGTAAAGTGGGGCCACCTTTTATGGATACCTGACCAATCTTTTGGCTCAGCGGCGGCCCTTCGTTGAAATAGATCCGTATGCCGTCGGTCGCCAATCTGCCACTCTTGATTTGGCCGTCGTCGGTGAGTTGCGCAATGGAATCCACAACCGGACTCGATCTCGACGAATGCCACCATGCAATCAGCAGAAATGCGGCGAGCAAGACGCCCGCTATCGCAAAAGCTGGCAACCAACGCGAACGCATGATGGATTCCGAATTGGCCCTCGCGCCTAACCTTATCGCTTCGACAATGCTATCGGCAGTCACAGTATTCGGAGTGGCCGGGGAGTCTTCTGCCACTTCTACGTGACAAACGAAGCGATACCCCACGGTCGGCACGGTGGCGATATAGCGCGGTTCGTTGATGTCATCTCCCAGCCGGCTACGCAGCAGCGAGATGCAGCGCGTCAGGGAACCCTCGGTAACCGCAGCATCGTCCCAGACGGCATTGAGCAGTTCTTCCTTCGAGATCAGTCTTTGAGGGTTGTGCAGAAGGAACAGGAGGGCGCGAAACGCCTTCGGCTCGACAGTCAACACCTTTCCCGCCTTGATGAGCGTGAACTCCCGCTCCCGAACCTCCACGTCGTCGAAGCGGAAAACAAAAGACTTACTCGCCATCATAAATTCATAACACGCCCTAAGAAACTCTTCATCCGTGCCGGGAAATTGATCCCCAACCCATCAAGACCACGCAGAGCCACGCGCCCAGAGTTCCTTCAGCCAACCCGGCTGAGGAGCTCTCGCAATGCCAACCTTCAAGTGTTTTGCTTCCTTGGTTCTCGCCGCAACTTTCGTTCCCGCGGCTGCAGCAGAAACCCATTGCCCTGGAAATGCCGCCAGTGTACCTTTCCGCTTCGTCAACCGCCACCAGGTCGTTTTGTCCGTATCCATCAACCACACCGGCCCCTACAACTTCCAATTGGATACCGGCACCCAGATCACCATGATCGATCCCTCTCTCGCCGTTAAACTTCACTTGGATACGAAGGGCGCGGTCGTGGTCGCAGGCGCCGGATCTCGTCAGTCCGCTTCCTTCGCGCAACTCGACCTGGTCGAGGCCGCCTCCCACGTTGTTGCCCGGCAAAAGGTGCTCGTTTATGACCTTCAGAATCTCCATTCCGCCGATCTGTACATTCAGGGCATCCTCGGGGAGGATTTCCTCGAGCACTTCGACATGCTGATCGACAACGCACACCGCCTGCTCTGTCTCGACAACTCGGATGCGATGCGCGCACAGGTGAAAGGGCCGCATATCCCGCTGGTCGCTACGGCTGAGCCGGAGGACGGCGTCAAGCTACCCGGTTTGCTCATTGTCGCGGTGCGTCTATCCGACGGGATGCGGCCCGTTCGCCTGATGCTTGACTCCGGCACGAACGCGCCCATCCTCTACAACACCTCTCAATACATGGCACTGCAGCTGGCGCAAAGCGTGCCTTTACGTGGGAACGGTATGGATGGAGCGCAGCGGATCTTTTTGGCTTTGCCACAGCAGGATGTGAAGATCGGCTCACTCGAATTGTCTCGCGTGCCCTTCTTCACTCTCGCTGGCATCCAGAAGGATGCCCGTGTAAAGGGATTCGACGGTGTTCTGCCTACCGGGCTCTTCCGGCGCGTCTTCATCGACCACGCCGATCACTTTGCCGTCCTCGAGCCGTGATAGAAGTGAAGGCTAAATCGTGTATCTGCCGGCTTACGACACTAGCGGCTGGGTTACGCCAGACCCGATTTTCTCTGGACCCTACCCAATTGGCTTCTACCGTGGGAGTCAGTGCATGCGGCTTGATTGCTTCCGCATTGCCCCGGACTCCACCAAATGCCACATACTGTCACATCTGTCAGTTCACCGGCTTCGGCACGCGCGCTAGGCTTATGCTAAATCCAGCAGAAATCGGTCTGGTTTGAGGAGCAGCGTAGCTCGCAGCAGAACATCGCGAGGAGGGCGGCGCCGGCGTGTGGAAGAAGACGATGACTTTTCCTCTGACAGGGGCAGGCACCCCGATGGGCAGCTCCCATCCTGCGCCCTATCCTGCCGATTTGATGAAGCTCGACGGCCTCGATCTAATGGCCCTCTATTGCGTCGGCCGCCGCGGGGGGAATTTCTTCGATGGAATGGCGATCGGCCAACGTGTGGTCTTCCTCTTGACGGACATCGCCGGGGCCCGTGCCGAAGCCCGAGCGCTCGCGGTCGATGTGCAAACCACCTTCCGCCAGTACGCACCCGATCTCTTTGGGCCGTCCGGGGCGAATGAATCCGAGGCCATCGCCACCCTGGCGTATGAGCTCAACCGATCCCTGATGGAGGCTGCCCGCGGCGTTCACTTCGCCCCAGCCTTTCTGGGTTGTTTCAGCCTCGCACTGGGTATCCTTACCTACCACAATGCAGGTCTCCTCGCCGTATTTCACGACCTGGAGGGCGCACGAACCCTTCGGTCGGGCGGTATGCCGCTGGGCCTCTTCACCCACAACACCTATGAGCCGGCGGTTCTTGCATTCGAGCCACGAGCCAGGCTGCTTCTCGTAACCAGGGCAGTCATGGAAAGCCGGCGGGGAGCGTTCGAGTTTGGCGCAAAGCGCGTCGAGCGGCTGCTCGCAAACGTCGAGGCTGACTCGGCCTCGCAAATCTGTGAGACCGTGCTGCGGCAGGCCTATGCCTTCCGGCACCGTCCGTGGACCCGCTTCTATGACCGGCTGCATTACGGGAAACATCTCGGCAACGACGACTTGACGGCAGTGGCTCTGGTGCGCGAATAGTAACAGCACCATCCACCGGCGCATAGCTCGGCCTATTCCGCCAAGAAGACCGCGGCAGATCCCGTAACCACCTTGAGTATCATCACCGGGTGGCTGGTTTGCTTGGCATCTGTCCGTCCAGAGGAGATGCTTTCTTCGCGGGACGAAACCTTATGCCCATAAGGTGCTTGGGAACGCCATTTTCTGCCGGGGTCTTTTCAAGAAACGCTTTTGCCGAAGCATCGTGCTTCAGGCAGGCATCCAGGAACTTCAGCGTATAGAGCGCCACCCAGGCATGGTTCGTGTTGGCGTCCTCTCGTCCGTAATCAGCTACCTGGTTCTCCGCAAAGCGCTGCACACTCTCTCTACGCTGAAACATGGAACTGAACTCCGCGTGTGCCATGCCTAGCATATTCACAGTGAGGAGATCCCCGTGAATCCAGGCGTTCAAAACGCTTGGACCCACGATGTATGCCGGGGGGCCGTCATAATATCTGTCAATATCTTCAAGAAGGTTCGGATCTCCTCGGGTAAAGAAAAGAAGCGGTATGGTCATCCGCTCCGGATGGACGTCCCCGGCCATTTTCACGAGGCCCGGGTAATAGCGCATACTGCCGTCCATGGATACCAGGGCATCGATGCGGGAGTCTCGTGCTGCAGCAAACATGCTCGAACCTCCGCCCCAACTCCAGCTGACCACGGCGACCTCGGATAAATCCGTATCTGGAAGCGTTTTGGCATACGTGATGAGAAACGAGATATCGCGAGCCTGCACATTGATTCCGTCGAGATTATCCGTCATGTCGCGCGTCGACACTCCCATTGACGGGCTCGCAAGAACGACGTAGCCATGACTGGCAAGGTACTCACACAGGTCGGCGTTCTCCCACGAAACGGAAGAATCACTGGGAGCGTAAATCAGAACCGGATAACGCCCTTTCGTTGGCTGCGCATCCCGCGCCGCCCACAGCGGGATGGCGAAGCTGGTCTTCAAGAACGAACGCCATCGGTTCCCCTTCTCATCCGGAAGGTTGAAGTGGATCTCCGTGTCGGCCAGCCGGACATAGTCGCCAACCGTCATCGGTTTGGCTGAACGTCTCAGCGACGGATACCAGATCAGAGTTTGCAGTGGCCGCGCCTCATCGATCGCGGAGGATCGCGATGAGTCCGTCGGGCGGTAGGTCCGTGAGCGATCGTACTGATCGACGACCTTCAGGCCTACCGGATAAGGTCCAGGTTTTTGCAGGAACTGGAATGGGGATGTTTGGGAGGAGGCCGCGAATACTGAGCCATGGCATAAGCACAATGCGCAAAAGACACCTAAAATTCGCCTTCTCAATCTAGAGTTCCTTTCGCGTGCCGCAGCACATGTCAAACTTTCTTCTCTGCACCGGCAAGCCAAGACTTTGTGCAGAACGGTAGCTCCTACAGGATGGGCAAAACTCCTCAGCTCGAATTTTGCATGCTGCGCTCCTTGAAGGACTACGACATATGCACCAGCTTGGAGATTGAAGCACTCGGACCTCAGGATATACGGGGAAGCGAAGCTAGGAAGTTCCGAAACGCAAAACAACAAGTTCTGACCTAATCGCTAGATTAGACCAGTTAAACAGGCGTCATGTCCGGACTCCGCTGACGGCTTGTCAACCAAATCGTCAATTTCACTCGCCGAGAGATGACGGGCAGTTCCACAGCCCTCGCATGAGCCATGCTCTGCGCACCAGGACAAACCTGATAAAGAGCATGGCTAGCAAGATTGACACTTACCACTATTAGAGTCACAATGTGATTCTAATGATTGGCGAGTTTGAATACATGGTGCTCACCGCAGCCATCCACCTGGACGAAGATGCCTATGGCGCGGCAATCCGGCGGGAGATCGAAGCGGCAACCGAACGCCGCTGCTCCATCGGAGCGCTCTACACAACCTTGGATCGGCTGGAGACAAAAGGCTTTGTGAAGACGTGGATGGGCGATTCGACTCCGCAACGGGGCGGTCGGGCCAAGCGAATGGTCCATGTAACTGCAAAGGGGAGTCGCGCCGCTTCTGCCTTCTATCTTGCGGTCATGCGCGTGAGCCGGAATGTCTCATGGGAGGCAGAATGAGTTGCCAGCCGGCTATCAGTCGATTTTTGTGGTGGTTAGTGAATAGCTCGGCCCAAATGTTGGAGTCCGGTGAACGTGAGGCGGTGCGGGGGGACCTTGCGGAGTCAGGCGAGACTGGTAGCCAGGCTTTGCGCCATGTGGTTGGCTTAGTCATCCGGCGCCAGTTATCTATATGGACGGACTGGCGACCGTGGCTGACTCTGGTGGGCTTGGTCGTTCCGCTAGGCCTGTTGCTGTCGGTAATTTCCAGGCGTGTGGCCGCCACGAGCGCCGTTTATATCTGGATGTACGCGAACAACTTGGACCCGGGCTTGTTTCGATATCGCGGATTCTGGTACCAGTTTGCTGATACCGTCGCGGACATATTCAAGATGTACTTATCACTGGGTTGCTGGTCATGGACGACCGGTTTTGTGCTCGGCTCCGCATCACGCGGCATCGTTCGGATCAACGGGCTTTTGCTTTGTCTCATGTTGGCATTCGGAGTGCTGCTGGGGGCGCCACTCTATTCTGCCTATTACGAACACTACCTACACCTTACCATCGGCCTCCCCATCTTCGCCCACCAGCCCTATGACCCGGTGAATGCGCTGACTTTTTACCGGGTGATGTTTCCCTTGATTGTGCAAGCCGTTCTTGTTCTTCTCCCAGCGGTGTGGGGAATGCGTGAGGCTGCAAGGGCGGTAAGGCTTCGGTTATGGCTCCGCGCGCTTCTAAGGGTGGCTGCAATCGCAGCCCTGATCTCCGTTGTGATCCAGAATCCGGACCTGTGGATGTTTCTAAAGTTATATGGGCGAGGGGGGACTTTGCGCCATGGCTGGCAAGGAGGCCTACTGCAACTTTTTGCATACTGGCCACTTGGGTTCATACTCGCAATCGCAATCACGCGGCGCTTGCAGGGTGGCAGGGTTGTCTCTCATTCTGTGCTGCCATAAGCCAACCTTTGACGGATGAAATTTATGACAACAGTGCTGAGCGCGTCATCACGGAAGCAACGAACGCTGACCGGCATTCTCCTTCAGCACAGCCTTGACTGGCCCGTCCCGTGCGATTCGTATGTCAGACAGTTGGACAAGATTTGCAAACCCATTCAAAGGACAGGAGGAAACTATGCAGAGCAAAGCACCGACCATCACGTCTAAACTTGCTGGTTCACGACCGGACGCATAAGATCGCTGGTCTCATCATATTTCTTGTGTGGATGTGTATCACGCCGGCTCTCTTCGGTCAGCAAGATGTCCATGCGGCGCTTATACCCCCTGCAAATCGAAAATCAGCGCCGGCCTTTCAACTTGTGACCGAAGACGGTACGAAGATGCAGATCTCTGACTATCGGGGAAAGGTCGTTCTACTCAACTTTTGGGCTACCGATTGTGGCGGCTGCGTGCTTGAGATTCCCTCGTTCATAGAGCTTGAGAATGCATACAAGGGCAAGGGCTTTACCGCCGTCGGTGTCTCGATGGATATATCGTATGAAGGCCTAAAGGACGCCAACGAAGCATGGGGCAGGGTGAGGCCGTTTATTGCAAAACACGGAGTCAACTACCCGATTGCAATGGGGGATGATGCAATCTCCAAGGCCTACTCATTGAACGCATTTCCGGCCACATACTTGATCGACAAATCCGGTAAGATTGCGGTCGCCTATGTAGGCGTGGTCATAAACAAGGATAACGTGGCAACAAACGTCAAGAGCCTTCTGTCGGAGCGGTAGTGCGTCCCCCTCCCCAAGGGCCTCACAATAGGCGTTCACTGCCTCTCAGCCGCTTCGTTCCGACTAAGGTCCAAAGCCCGCGCTCAGCAAGCGCGGTATACCCCCGGCTGGACCGCCTATAATGGTGGAGACATGGCAGACTCTCTCGGGAACGCTTTTCACCGGCTTCGCGCTTACGCACACCCCCACGTGAAACACGTCATCACTCAGACGTTGCAGCAGGCCGGGGAGGGTGACATTGAGAGTTCGGACGAGAACGAATCGTTTATCCATTTGCGCCGTCAGGCGGTGAGAATCCAGCGTGGCGAGCAAGTTAACGAGATAACGGCATTGCTGCCAAGGGAGCGCGGCTGGTGACCGCGTTCTGCATTTGCGAAACTTGCTTGCGCTGGACCATTAAGTGGCCGCCGCGGTCGGCATTTTCGGAGTCTAACTGGCACGCAAGGTCCTTCCTGTTCGATCCCATCGTGGCCTTGCACCCGGAGCTATAAAATGAGCGTCGCCGACACCAAGGAAGCGATCGGGATGGCAATGGACACGTTGCGCACCAACAAGCTGCGCTCTGGTCTGACCATGCTTGGCATCATGATCGGGGTCACTACCGTCATTCTCATCTCATCAGTCATCAACGGCCTGACGGGCAACGTCAACGGCCTCATCAAGTCACTGGGATCCAATGTTTATTGGGTTTTTCGGTACCCGGTTTTCGGTTCACGGCCCACGTCTGAGATGCTGGCCAGAAGGCAACTGAGCTATGAAGATGGCGAGGCCATGAGAGTGCTGCCCCACGTCGTAGCGGTGGACGCCTCGCAGCGATATGTCGCGCCTAGCGGAGTGCAGGGCAGCTTCTCGGTCAAGTACGGGAGCCATAAGGTACAAAACACCAGCCTGAATGGCGAGTCGGAGGATCAACCGAACGTCTACGACATCGATCTTGCCCAGGGACGCTTCTTCACCTCGGAGGAGGCACAGCGAGCGGCCAATGTCGTGGTCCTGGGCTCGGATACCGCTCAGGAGCTTTTTGGCAACGACCCTGCCGTGGGCAAGGAGGTCCAGATCGACGGGGATTTGTTTACCGTGGTCGGGGTTTTGGCGCCCCAGAAGCAAGTCTTTGGCGGGGGCAAGAATCCGGAGGATAACTCCGCTCATTTTCCGGCTCAAACCTTTCACAAGATCCATCCCGAGATCCTTGATCACTGGATCAGCGTCAAGTACGACGATGTCAAAAATAAAGTCGCCGTCGAAGATGAAATCCGCGAACTGCTTCGCCGTCGGCGTAAAGTCCATAACGACAAACCGGACAATTTCGCCATCTTCAGCTCCGACGCACTGCTAGTGTTGTGGAATCAGCTTACCGGTGGCTTATTCATCTTTCTCGTCGGGGTTGCGAGCGTAGGTTTGATGGTCGGTGGCGTCGGGGTGATGAACATCATGCTGGTGAGCGTTACCGAACGAACGCGGGAAATTGGCGTGCGTAAAGCGCTGGGCGCGACGCGAAAGAACATCATGTTTCAATTCACGCTTGAGGCAGTCACGCTGTGTGCTCTGGGTGGCTTGATCGGAATCCTCGTGGGCGGTCTGCTCACCTCTGTGCTCAAGCTGATCCTGGGCACCGTGCTGCCGGCCGAAATGTCACTAGCCTGGTCGACCACCGCTTTTATCGTTTCCTGTGCCATTGGGCTTCTCTTCGGTATCTATCCCGCGTGGAAGGCAGCGTCGCTCGATCCCATTGTCGCCCTGCGCTACGAGTGATACGACCCGCATACGGTCTCCACGCCTGCAATCGGTCCAGATTCGGCGGCACCAGGAGCCTTTTTGCTAATGGTGTAGACCAGGAAACTGAACCCGACGCGGCCATTCCGCCAAAGAATGGCCGCACATCAGACTTGTCCAAATTAGCTTTTTTCGACTCTGTCCATCCACCTCCACCCGTGCCAAGGTGAGCCACCGCCCCTCAAATTTGTCCTCCCGAGCAGTCGACTCGCGGTGGCGAGTGAAAAGAGAAATTACAAAAGCTTTGGGTGCCCCATTCAAGCCGTACTTTGGCTTGAGTGGGCTACCATGCCTCCCCCACTCGTTTGTCATCCCGACCGAAGCGACCTGTCCCGGCGTGCCGTGGAAGCGCAGCGGAGGGATCTGCAGTTTGCGTTGATGGAAAAACGGAACCCGGAGGCAATTCACCCACGCACATTCGCTTGTGCCCGAAAGTGAATGTGCAGATCCCTCCGCTGCGCTTCCACGGCACGCCGGGACAGGTCGCTTCGGTCGGGATGACAAATTTGAGGGGGCGGTGGCTCACCTTGGCACGAGTGGAGATGGATGGACAGAACAGCCACTACAGCAACCAACCTGATTTTGCTTGCCCGCGTTGCACAGCCCCGACCCGTTCGCCTGGGAATACTTGGCGAAAATGCGAGTTTACTGGAAGTGTGAGATTTGACCTTGTCATGATCGATTGCCTTCTGTGGGAGAGCCTTTCCCTTGCGCAGGTTTCTCACGGGGGCGCATACTTTCGTGTTGAGTGGAGGCGCTTATGACGAGCGGACAGACTGGAATCCTGAGAGATCCGAATGACGGCGTGCATTGTGGACCAACCGTCGGCTCGCTGGTGGTCGGGGCGGCGTTCCTTGCGCTGTGGTTCTGGCTGCTGCCGTCGTGGTTGGGCTTTCAGGTGGATACGGTGGGTGCGGCGCGATGGCGGTGGCTTGCGGCTGTGCCCTCGGTACTGGGTTTCGCGGTGGCGGTGCGGTGCATCTGGGACTTCGGAAGGACGGGACACGGAACGCCGGCCCCGATGGCCCCGCCGCAGAGGCTGGTAGTGGTGGGGCCGTACCGGTATGTGCGGAATCCGATGTATCTGGGTTTTTTTGCCGGCTGGGCAGGGCTGTGGGTGATCTTCGGGCGAGCGAGCGTGGCGGCGATTGCGTGGGCGTGCGCGGCACTGGCGGCCGTGGCTCTGTTTGTGGCGCTGTACGAGCAGCCGACGCTGCGAAGGAAGTTTGGCGCGGACTATGAAGAGTACTGCAGGAATGTCCGCGCGTGGATTCCGCGGATGCGTCCGTGGGTGAGGTGAGACGGCTCTGAGCGCACCCGGCGTGATCGGTTTGATCTGAATTCAGGAGCTGCGAGTCCGGCGGTTATCCTGCCGAGGATTTTCACTTCAAGGGTTTCCCTCGATTGCTCATTGCGCTTCAGAAGGGAGCGCGCACGCAAGCCCCCGCAGCAAAAGCTCCCGCTGCGCAATCAGGTCAGCGCTCGGTTTCGACCACGCCTCCCCGATGTTTTTCTGTTGATGCGGCGTCAGATGCCATGATAAGGGAGTCAGCGAGTCCGATGGATAACGAAAGCGCACCGGTTGGATGTTGACGCCCTTGCTTATCAGAAAATCCGTAGCGAGCTGCAGCTCAAATTGTGCCCGTGCCTGTTGCGAGCTCGTCCTCACGGACTGCAGCGTCTCCAGTGGGGCCACCAGCTGCCGCTGCCAGGTCCAGCTCTCACCCGACGCCGGCCAGCCCGGCGTCGAATCCACCAGCACAATGTACACCGGATGCGTCTTGAGCGAATCCTCCGCGGCAATCAGCCATTCCATCGCGCTCACCACGCCGGAATTGTCATAGTACCCGCCGTCCCCCACGTGCACACGGAACTGCGGCTCGCCCGTCGAAGAACGTGGCATGGGGGAGATCCACGCAAACGATGCCGACAGCCGGGCCGCCGTTGCCACCGGAAGATCCATCCCCTTGAATGCCTCCGAGAACGGAATCGATGGCAAATAGCCGCGTTGGAAGCGTGGATCCGGCGGCAGCGTGGTGGAGCTCATGAGGAAACGCCGCCCGCTCTCCGCCGTCGTTCCATTGAAGATCACCGCGGGACGCGTGCCTCGCGCCACATCGTCGCTCCATTCCCCGATCGTCGGCTGCGTCGTCCACGCATGACCGGTCCACTTCCTCAGCCAGTCCCTCTCCAGCGCCCACCCTCGGTCAACACTGTTCCCGAACAGCGGCGTCGCGGCGGAGCCCAGAACCGGCACGATACGTAACAGATCCGGATACAACAACCCCCACCCCACCGAGCTCAGCGAGGAGTGGTACGCATTCTGCCGGATGTCTCCCAGCGTGGCCGGCGGAATTCCCCCATCTTTCCCATAAGATCCCACAAAATACATCGCGCCTTCGCTGCCGCCGGAGACGGCGCTCACCAGCACCAGCGAAGAGGTAAACCGGTTCTCATCCGGCACAACCTCGCACTCCTGCGTCAGGCCGGTCAACACCTCGGCCGTCCACGCAGCCGCGCGAATCCCCCCGCCCGACGTCGCGACAATCACAATCGGCGCGTTCGCGCTGCCTCTCTTCTGCTCCCATGCGTGAACCACTTCCGCCGGCGAAAGCGGCGCCGCATGACGGTTCCCGCGATACACCTCGTAGTAATGGTCCGTGCCCAACAGCCCGAAGACAAGCGAGATCGCCAGGCTGCTCGTCAGCACCGGAACCCGGACGATATCGAGAATGAACGCAGCCCCCGAACAGAACCAAGTAAACAATCCCAATAGGAACAGCAGGTAAAACAGCGCTGCAGGCTGTTGCTCGCTCAGCGGTGTCAGCAGCCGGTACCACCCTGCGGCATGCGTATGGCTGCCCGTCGCCGGGGCGGAAAGCATCCCAATGGCGACATAACTCAGCAACTGCACCAACACGGCAGCCGTCGCCAGTTGGTGCCCGGAGAGGAGCGAGCCCACCGTCCCTCCGCCCTCCAGGTGCGCCTCCAGCTCCGATCGCAACACACCCCGGCTGAGCCTCTCCGGCAGAAACCTCGCAAGCTGTCGATGCAGAAACCCGCCCGAACTCCACCGCGGTCGCTGAACTGTCCTGAGAAACGGAAAGCCTGGGAAAATCATCCGCGCCGTGTACCCCGGGCTCGCTTCGATATAGAAATGCAGCTTTGCGATCAGCCACAGCCCTCCAAGAGAAAGAGCCGTCGCGGCAAGAATGCCGATCGCCTTCTCCCACCCCGGAATCTCCGTGCCGCAACAGGTCATCTCGATCACCGGCCACGCCAGCAGGCTGAACATCCCGGTCATCCCCCACGTGACCTCCTCTGCCGCGGGCAAAGTCTCAATTCCCCCGAAGCGCACCGGCCCATAGACCAGGGCCAGCCTGCTGGTGATCATCACAATGAGAGCCAGTTGCTGTGCCACATACACGACAAAGACAAAGGAAAGAAAACTTTGCGCATCGAAGATGCCCGCGAAAATCGAAGGCGCCGCAAAATACCCGGCCGGCAACAGAATCGCCAGCAGCGCCCCACCGATCACCTGGAAGCGGATGAGATAGCCGAACTCCACCCACATCAGGACCGTCCTCCAGTCCCACGGATGCAGCGGCACATAGAGCACAATCGCAATCAGCAGAAACCCCAGCAGCAGCACAGAGCTCGCAATCTGGAGCGGTATCCAGAAGAGCCCGGCAATCGTAACCGCCGCAGCGGCAATCAGCAGCAACCCTGCAACCCGCCGCCAGCGGCCCGGCCCCCGCGCCAGCAGACCCCCCAGCAGTACTGCGGCAACCGCAAACAAAATCGACTTCGCAAGCGAGAAACCCCGCGGCGTAGACGAGAAAGCCGCTGCGTTGCCGATAGCCCCCAGCGCCTGCAGCAGCCGCACATTTTCGAGCGCATCCAGAATCGCTGCAGCCGAGATCACCCCGATCACTGTGCCGCAAAGCCGGCCGCCGTCCTCCACCGCAAACAGCACGAACACGGCCCAGTACAGCCCAATGAACAGAAAGTCCATGCACGTATTGACACGGGTAATTGCAACGTTCCAGGTCGCATATTGCCCGGGGCTGCCTTGGTCGATCCGTGCCTTGAAGTCGGCGGGGCTTGCTGCCAGCTCCAGTTCTGCAATGGGGCTGTCCAGCACGCATCCCCAGTGACCGGCGGCTCCCCGCTCCGGACACGGCCGTGCCATGTAGGCGCTCGCCTCCCAGGCCATCATCCCGGACCACACCGTGAGCATCAGCAGGAAAAGCCAAAGCAATCGTGCTACGCGCATGGAGACTCCGCCTGGTTTTTGGCGCCGGGTGCATATCCTCGCTGAATGACGATTCCTTTGAGAAGATTTCTCAAGTGCGAACAGCCTGCCTGATTCCTCGGAAGCGGGCATCGGACCGGATACGATCAACCAGTGGTAACTGAATCATGAGAGGAAGGCGGATATCCGACTCTTGGGCTGCTTTGAGGAACAACTCGAAAGCCTTGTCGATTTCGTTCAGACCGAGGTGTCCGAGTGCGAGGATTACCGGCGAGCATCCGGTTGTGTCACGAATCTTATAAAGCCGAGCCTGGGCGGCACGTGCTTCATTCGTACTTCCCAATGCTGAATGAGCCATAGCGATGGCTGCCAGCGCTACGGGTATCGCTGCCCTTGCAAATGCGCGTTCCAATACTGGCACCGCCTCTGCGGCCCTACCCAATTCCACCAATGCAGCCCCGTAGTGCAGAAGTCCCATCGCGAACTCAGAGTTCTCCTCAAGGATGTCTTGACTTTCTTGAAGCGATTCCTCGTAGCGCCTTGCAAACAATAGTATCTGCGCTCGATGGCTTCTTAGAAACAGCGAGGAGTGATCCATAGACAACGCGACATTGATATGCGAGAGAGCTTCGTCGTATCGCCCCCGGGCGAGCAGGACAGTGGCATAGAGGTGCTCCACATGCGAAGAATGCGGGCTTGTGCGGAGGGCCAACTGGATTCGCTCTTCGCCCTCTTGCCACTTCCACTCATGCATCGCAAGCACCGCTCCCAGGGTTGCATGAGCCTGTGCATTCTGAGGATCGAGTTGCAGAGCGGTTCCTGTCAGGGCTACCGTTCTATTGACAACGTCCGCTGATGAGACGTGCTTTGCAAAATCGTAAATTCGATAGGCTTCCGCAAGTCCTGCATACGGCGGAGCCCATTCTGGTTCCAGATCGATAGCTGCTTGATAATTCTCGAGCGCCTTCTGGAGAGATTTGGGCGCGCGAAGAGAGACCAGGAAGTTTCCTTTCAAGAAGCATTCATACGCTTTTGGCAGGATTGGCCTGGCATGAGGCGACGGCCCGTCTTGTCTAAGCGCAAGAGCGGCGGAACTCACGATCGCTCCGACAATTTCCTGCTGAAGCAGCAAGATGTCTTTTAGATCACGGTCGAATGTTTGTGCCCACATATGCCGTTCTTCCAGGGCATGGAGCAGCCGGGCTGAGATGCGGATGCGGTCGCCCGAGCGAAGGACGGACCCCTCGACAACGGCCTGCACGTCAAGCTCGCGGGCAAGCTCGCGCATGCTCTTCCGCGAATGCCTGTATAGCTCGGTCGTGGTTCGGGGAACAACTCGCAGCCCCGAACGGAGCGCCATCTCCGTCACCAGCGCATCTGTCAACCCATCCACGAAGTAACGATTGTCTGAATTCGCAGAAAGATCCTGCAAGGGAAGAATCGCGACGGCACGAATGGTGTCTCGTTGCGGTAATTCATCCTGCTGAGCCGTCTGCGCCAGCGGGGCGATGAACCGATAACCTTTTCGAGCGACGGTTTCGATGTAGACGGGAGAAGCGGCTTCCTCCCGCAGCGCATGCCGCAATTTCATCATTGCCGTACTGATGCTCTGCTCGAAATCGACAAAGTGATCGTTCGGCCAGAGGCAACCTCGTATCTGCTCTCTGGTTACGAACCGGCCATGATGGGTCAGCAGAAGGCGAAGGATCTCAAAGGGCTGCTGTTGAAGCTTGATCCTGACGCCGTTACGCCGCAGTTCCTCACGGTCGAGGTCCACCTCGTACAACCCAAAACGCACCACCCCCACGTGGCTGCGGCCCGTCAAGGGTGGACGCGAGTTTATGGCTGGACCGGCACGTTCCATGAACCCTTCCTTTCTAGTCCGGAGCTACCGCCGCCGCACGGAAAAGGTAACAGAGGGATGCATACGATTCTAAATGAAGGGGTTACGAGTTGAGACGGAATTCAGCTCCAGTCCATGGTGTCAGCGCCGTCTGCGGTTCACACTCAATCCATCGAATTCATTTCACTGGGCGCACAGGTATCAGTCCAGTTCAGAGGTTCTATGAGCGTACTCAGCAACAACCCCATGTGGGAGTCTTTCGGCCTGCGAGCACTGCCCTGCGCCATCTATGGTGGCGCCGATCTGGGCGAGTGCTACTCCACCATGAATCGAATTGGCGATAGCGGTTCCACGGAAGACTGGTACCGCGAGTGGACGCACACTGCCGAGCGTCTTTTCGGCATCGCGCGTACGAGCGAGGATGCCGGGCATCTGGTCAGCGCACGCGAGGCTTATTTCCGCGCTTCGACCTACTATCACGTTTCCTATTTTCCCCTCTTCGGAGCACCTGTCGATCCCTGGCTGGTGGATGCATTTGAAAAGGAGACAGACGCCTTCCGGCGAGGAGCCAGACTGAGCGAAGCTCCGATTGAGGTCGTCGAGATTCCATTTGAAGGAGCTTCCCTGCCGGGATACTTTCTAAGACCGGACGCGAGTCCCGCACCTCGTCCGACCATGCTGCACCTCGATGGGTACGACGGCACCATCAACGAGATGTATTTCGCCAACGGACCTGCCGCGGTGAGCAGAGGCTATAACTGTCTGTTGCTCGACGGGCCCGGACAAGGGCGCAATCTGGTTCGAGATCATTTACCCATGCGTCACGATTGGGAGACGGTTGTGCGCCGCGCTGTCGATTTCCTGCTGACCCGTCCAGAAGTCGACCCTAACCGCATCGTTCTGGCGGGAGGGAGCTTCGGCGGATACCTTGCGCCCCGCGCCGCCGCCTTCGAAAAACGAATCGCCGCGCTGATTGCCGACCCCGGGCTTTGGGACCAGAAGCCGGATTTAAAGGTCTATCACCTCCCGGAACAAGTGGTCCGCGACTTCCCAAACGTTGATCCAGCTGTCTTCTCTGTACTCGAGCAGAAGCTGCGTTCGCGAGAAGCCGATCCCATGATGCACTGGAAGATCGTACAGCGTGGTTTCTGGGTCCATGGAGTCAATTCGCTCTTCGATCTCATTCAAGAACTCAATCGTTTTGAGATCAGCCCATTTGCCGGTCAAATTGAGTGTCCCACGTTGCTGACTTCCGCGGAGGGTGACCCGCTTGGGCTTCAAGTGGACAATCTGTTCAGTGCCCTCCGATGCCCCAAAACTTTGATTCGATTCAGCGCAGCAGAAGGCGCCAACGGCCACTGTGAATTATTTGGCCGAAAGCTCTACCATCAACGCGTTTTTGACTGGCTCGATGAAACTCTCGGGATGACGAAACGAAATGCGGAGACGAGTACGATCGTCGCAAAAATAGTTTAGCGGAGCAATCGTGTCCGTTATCTCACGTGTGATTCGCCCTTGCTCTCTGAATGGACAAGTCCAAGGCGAACGGCTCGAAACCTTCAGTCGCTGGTTATTCAGTACGCAACGCTTCCATGGGTTCCACGGAAGCGGCCCGTCGCGCCGGGGCGAATGCGGCGCACCCTGAGACCACTGCCAATGCTGCAATTGCCAACCCAAAGCTAGCCGGGTCGAATGGAGAAATTCCGTAGAGCATGGACTTCAACGGACGTACCGCGAGCAGGGTAAGAGGAATGCCTGCGGCGAGTCCGAGCACGAGTACCAAAAGGCTCTCACGCATGATCATTGTCAGCATCTGGCTGCGAGTGGCGCCGAGAGCTATCCGCAAACCGATTTCGCTTTGGCGCCGGCTCACCCGGAAGGAATACGTGCCGTAGAGACCTGTAGCTACGAGCAGCGCGGCTAAGAAACCGAAAAAGCCGCCTAAGGCTGCGAACATGCGCTGTTGCTCGTAGGACTTATCAAACTGCGCCTGCTGAGTCATTGGCCGCTCCAGGGGCACAGAGGGATACAGAGCAGCGACAGATTTGCGCAAAGCCGGCAGCATCGCCATGGCGTCGCCACGGGTACGCACTTCCAGATGCATGGTGCCGAGTGAGGAAAACTGCATTGCGGCGTAATAAGCCATGGGCATTGGTATCTCAGCCACCCCCTCGTACTTGCTGTCACTCACCACGCCGACGATGGTCCTCTCGTTCTGGCCTGAGCCCAGCACATGGCCCAGAGGGTTAGTGTTGGTCAAAAACCGTTTGGCGAATGTCTCATTCACCAGGGCGACGGGTTGAGACTTTTCCACGTCCGATTCCGCAATATCCCGGCCGGCAACAACTGGAATTCCCATGGTGCGAAAGAAACCGGCGCCTACATCGTTGGAGCGCAGGAGAACCCCCTGCTGCAAGATTCCATCAAGCGTGAGTTCATTGTTGTCACTCCATCCGGTACCGGGGCGATTTTCTGCCATCGATACAGATTTCACCCCCGGTAGTTGGCCAACTTTGTCGAGCAGTCTGCGATAGAAAATGTGCCCGTCGGAACTGCCTTGCGGGCTGACCCCGAAGACCAGCAAGCCATTGGCCTGCATGCCGAGACTTTGGGTTGCGAAGTTGCGCAAAGTGCGCAGCAACAGGCCCGCGGCCATGAGAAGTATCAGGCACACTGCAATCTGCGCGGATAGCACGGCACGTCCTGCAGCAACCCGATTCCGCGTTGCGGTGGTGTTGGACGAAGTGGACCGCAGAACGCCGGCGACCGGCGCGCGAACAGCGCTCCACAGGGGAACCAGTCCAAAAACAAGCGCGGCTAGAGCCGAAACAAGGAGCGTGAAAAGCAGGACGGTACGGTCGGGACTGAGGCCGGTCTCGATGCCGGACCACGACGCTAACACGCGTGTTGCCGAGACTGCAAAAAGCCATCCCAACGCTGCACCGGCACCGACGAGCAGCAGACTCTCGCACAGTAATTGGCGGAATATGTTCGCCCTGGCCCGCGCCAATCGCCATGCGCAGGCTGAACTCGTGCCGCCGAACGGAGTTACGCGCCTGGACCATCATGGCTACATTAGTGCAAGCGATCAGCAACACCAATGCCACCAAACTCATCAGAATTTCCACTGGCTTGCGATATTCCTCGTTGTATCCGCCAATGCCCCGTACCGGCGCGAAGTCGAGCAACGGTTTCCATTTCTTAGGGTCGACGTTACCGATCGTCTGCTTGACCACTGCGGCAAAGGTGCCCGGACAGCTCTTCCTGTGCGCGCATCGGCGCAATTCCCGAACGCAGGCGAGCCATCATCCGCAAGCTCCACCACGTGGGAGAACCATAGAGGGAATCGTCCGGTAAGCCCCAAGCGTTCAGTTCGGCACGGTTCTGCAACGGAATCCAAAAGTCAGTCGCAACCGCCGGCTCTACTCCCTTGAAGCCGCGAGCCGTGACACCGACGACCGTAAAGGGAACGCCTTTGATGTGGACCGTTTCCCCGAGTATGTCCGGGTCCCGAGCGAAGCTCCTGGTCCAATAGTCATAACTGAGGACAACGACCGGCGCATGGCTCTTTTCATCGTCCAGGGTGAATCCCCGTCCTACCTCGATCCGCGCGCTCAGGCCGGAGAAGAAGTTACCACTGACCTCGTCACCTGCGGCCTCTTCGGGAAGTTCTCCATGACGTACGGCGACACCGCCACTGAAGCTGAGCGGCACATACGCGATCAGGTCCTCAAAGATCTCGCGCCGCTGCCGGAGCGCCTCAAACGTCACTTCGGAAAACGAGGTATGTGCATCTCCCGTGTCGCCGGAGCCCGGCGGATTCGATTCTCCATTGGCCATGCGGACGTAATACAGTCCCTGGGGCCGTTCGACAGGCAGCAACTGCATCAGTACCGCGTTCATTACGCTGAATACCGCTGTATTGGCGCCGATACCGAGGGCCAGCATCAGCACCACCACAGAGGTAAAACCCGGAGACTTGCGCAGCATTCGCAAACCGTAACGCACATCGCGAGCGAACATATTCATCCACCAACCAGGGCGCTCCTCCTCGCATTGTTCCCGGGTGCGATCCATTCCGCCAAACTCGATCAAAGCTTGCCGGCGTGCTTCCGAAGAAGATAATCCTGCTTCCTCTTTTGCCGCTATGGCCTGCTCCAAGTGAAGACGTATTTCATCTTCGAGTTCGCTCGGCTTCTTGCGAAGAATCAGAAAGCGAAGGCGGGTCAGGAACTCAGTAATCATGATGACACCTCCGCGGCGCGGCCCAGTACAAGCGCAATCGCAGCCGGCAACCGACCCCAGGTTTCGAGTTCCGTCTCCAACTGTTTTCTGCCCGCAGCCGTCAGCCGATAAAACTTCGCCCGTCGATTGTTTTCCGAATTCCCCCAATCTGACCGGATCCATCCTTTGTATTCGAGCCGATACAACGCTGGGTAGAGTGATCCCTGTCCAATTTGGAGTACATCTCTCGCAGCTTGCTGAATTCGCTGAGAGACTCCCCAGCCATGCATCGGCTCCAGAGCGAGCGTTTGAAGAACGAGCAAATCGAGCGTCCCCTGCAGAAGGTCCGTTGGTGTCGGCATTTCCTTCCCCTCGATATACGACAACAGGATTGCGCACCTCTTGTCGAATGTCAAGGGGTGCGGAGTCTCGCGATCTCATGCAAAGGATTCGATCTCAGTGGCAAAGACGTTGTCGATGGAGTATTTCGCCATAAGCGGCCGATCGTGCCCATTCTGCACTGAGCGTCTCGTCTCCCCCTGGGGCTGGGTCGTCGCCCGGTGGACTGCCAGACGTCAACGTGGCGTACCACTCTTCAGATCAATCCGTCAGCGCCGACTTGAACTCATCGAGCCAAGCCGGCATCGTTCAGTCCGATTCGCCGGGTCAGGACATATATCGCAACCAAGGCAGCGGCAAAACCCGATGATGCGCCTACGCCCAGTGCCCACCGGGGACCGAAACGGTTTGCCACCCAACCCACGATCGGAGCTCCTATCGGCGTACCTCCAAGCGCGACAGCGAGGCGAAGGGCCATGACTCGGCCTCGCATGGCAGGCTCCGTCGAGAGCTGCATCATGCTGTTGGTTGCGTTGGTAAGTGTCAAGGCCGCAACACCAATGACCACGAGAGCAGCGGCGAACCACCAGTAACCGGGGGCCAGCGCAGCGAAAGTGCATCCGGTCCCGAAGGCCGCTGAGCCGACGAATAACGAGCCGAACTTCGGCTTGTCGCGACCTGCGGCGATCAGCGCTCCGGAGATGGTGCCAATCGCCATAATGGAGGACAGCAGTCCGAAGCCGCGCGCATCGGTGTGGAAGACGTTGACAGCCATCGTCGAAGTAAAGATCGGGAAGTTGAGTCCGAAGGTCCCAATCAGAAACAGCATGACCAGAATTGCTCGCAGATCCTGGCGACCCCAGACGTAGCGGAACCCTTCCAGAAATCCTCCGGCGGTACGTCGAGCTCTCGTGTTTGGATAGAGTTCGGACACGCGGAACAGTGACATCGAAATCAAAACCGCGGCGAATGACAGGCCGTTGATCGCAAACGCCCAACCAGTTCCCACCTTCGCAATGACGAGACCGGCAACTGCAGGACCGACCATACGGCCGGCATTGAACGATGTCGAATTCAGTGCGACTGCATTATGCAAGTGGTCGTCACCCACCAGTTCCGCAACAAAGGTCTGGCGCACTGGAGCATCCAATGCGGCCGCCGAGCCAAACAAAAACGCAAATACATAGACCTGCCAAAGACGGACATTGCCCATGATCGTAAGGATTCCCAAAGCCAGCGCCAACACCCCCATCGTCGCTTGAGTGACCATCAAAAGCTTGCGTTGGTTGAGATGATCTGCGGCAAATCCGGTCCAAGGCAACAAAAGAAGCTGCGGTGCAAACTGCAGCGCCATGACCATTCCCACAGCCGAGGCATCATGATGTGTGAGTTGCGTAAGGACAAGCCAGTCCTGAGCAACACGTTGCATCCACGTACCGATGTTGGAAACCAAAGCGCCCGCTGACCACACACGAAAATTGAAGATGCTCAAAGCACGGAAAGCACCCGCCGCTGGATTCTTCATGAACGCTCCGGGGCGTTACCTCCATGAAACTGGCCGAAATGCCGCGCCATGAGAAGACTAATCAGCAGTGCGCCAACCGCAAGAGCAAGAACGTCACTTATCGATCTCAGATCAAAGTTGCCAACGCGCGCCACGAGAAGGTAGCCGGCGACGGCGTTGAAGAAGCCCCATAGAACGTTCACCGTAGACGAGGAAAGACCTTCGCCGGGCGGCTTTGCAAAGGGAGTTTGGAAGGGCCGTCCCATCATGCCGCTGACAAAATGCGGAATGGCGTTGGCCACGAAAATTCCTCCAAAGAAGTACGACAAAAGATGAAGCCAAGTCATGGTTACGCGCTCCTCGTCGCCAGCAGGTTAAGAATGTCCTGGGTTGAGCCCGTTTCTCCGAGACGGGGAAAGACGCTTGCCAGGCTGTACTCGTGCGCTTCGGGGCGCACATCGGTCATGGCATCGAGGGCAAGCGTGACGTTGAATCCCTGCTCATACCCCTGTCGGGCAGTGGCTTCGACGCCGGTTCCAGTTGCCACGCCTGTGACAACAACCTGCGTTACCCCGTTGGCCTTCAGTTGCGCCTCTAGATCCGTACTCGCAAACGCGCCCCATGTCCGCTTCGTTACCACGATATCGCTGGCCTGGCGATCTAGCTCCGGAATCAGATCGCTGAATCCCTCGGGGAGCGTCGAGAAACGGCGCGGCTGCTCCGTCCGGCCTGGTGCGCCTCCAGCGACATTGACCAGAACGACCGGGAGATCACGCTGACGAAAGGCATCGAGCAAAGCGCAGGTTCGCTCAATCACGCCAGCGACCGGATGGATAAAGGGTGAGTTGATAATGCCTTTCTGAAGATCAACGACAATAAGAGCGGTCTTTGGATCAAGCGTCGTAACGGGCATTAGGTTCTTCTCCTCGACAGGAATGAGAGTTGAGTGGTTGTACGCGAAGGCATCAGTCTTCAATAAGGCGCGCGAGCAGGTCGACGGCAGAAGCAAGCCTTTCCTGTTCCTGGGAGGAGAGCTTCTTCTGGATTGTTGTTGTGAGCCAATCCTGCCTTGCGGCGCGACCGTCCCTGAGCAACTTCTGGCATTTCCGGGAGAGTGACATCAAGGTCTGCCGTCTATCGTTCGGGTCCGGAGAGCCGCTCACCAATCCGGCCTCCAGCAACGACGTGATGATGGCGCTCATCGACTGAGGACGCATTCCCTCAGCTCGAGCCAAGCTCGATACCGCCGCAGGACCGTCTTTCTCGATACGAAGCAGAACGGAGACTTGCGAAGGCCTCAAATCGCTCTGCCCACCCTGTTCGCGCAGCTTCCGCTTGAGTTTGCCAGAGATTGCCCGAAGCTCTGCTGCAAGTGCAGAGGCGCGCCCGGCTTGAGAAGGACTCACCCGATCATTCATAGAACCAGTATCGCATGTATACAGTTTATCTGTACAGCTAACCTGTATATATGAATGATTACGGCACGTCGGCGAATTCCTGCCTAGCCTCTTTGAGCGGCGGAAGGTCCGGATCGGCATCTTTCCAGGTGGCGAAAAAGTCTTCATAGGATTTCCTTGCCGCAACCATGTTTCCCGCCATCACCTCGGCACGAGCCAACCCCAGTTGAGCCTGGGCATAGTTCTGGCAGCAAAGATACGCGGTCCCCCGATAACGAGTGGCCGCACGAAAGGATTCGATGGCGTTCGCTCCATCGTGAAGCTGGAGATAAGCCAGGCCACGCAAATACGCGCCCGGCGAAACCAGGTCGAATTTCTTCGAACCTTCCAATTCATGCAATGCGCTCACCGCGCTGTGGGCGGCCAACGCGAGGGCGGCGCGGCTCTGTGGAATCGTCACCTGGTTGACCAACGTATCGGAGGAGTAGTTCTTCTGAAGCTCTCCAAGTAGTGGAAGAGCCATTTCTCTTTGCTTGCACAACGCGGCTGAAAATGCAGCTTGCTTGAGGATCTCCTTGCTACGGTCGATCGAAAGGGCTGACCGTATTCGCCTGGCTGCGCCATCGCATTGGCCCAGATTTGCTCGCCCAAGGATACTGAAGAGGTCGTAACTCGCCTGAAAATAGTGGGCCTTGGCCGCGGCAGCCTGCGCTTGCGCACGCGCCCAATCATCGCCTGCTTCGCGGTAACGGCCGTCAAATTCCTTTGCCAGAGCCAGCGAAGCCGTGACCGCAAATCTATCAGGATGACTTTCCACCTGATCCATCGTTCTGCGAATCCCCGCCTCATCATTTTTCAGGAAATCCAACATGATGTGGTCGCCCAGGACACCGGTCGTTCCATTATCAAGTCCGTGGCGCTTCATATCCGCGAGCGTCCCCTCAGCCTGCGGCAGCATATCCAGCGCCAGTTGGGCGTACAGCAGGTCCTGCTGCGCAATCCCGTCGGATGGATCACTCTTCGCCACCTTCTGGAACTCCGTGAGAGATTCATCCATCTGTCCGTAATCCCCATACGCCCAAGCAAGGTTTACGGAGTTCATGGAATCCATCGGATAGGCGCGGCTGGCCAGCTCGAAGGTGGCTATGGTCTTGGGCAGGTCTCCCAATACGTAGTGGTAGTACTGAGCCGCGATGTACATCTTCTCCCGCTCGGCAACGTTGGTCGACAGACGGTAGGCGTTGCGAAAATCTTTCAGGACCTCTTCCTGCTGACCGTAATTGACGGCAATGATCCCCAGCCGCGCCCACGCCATGGCGAAGCTCGGGTCAATCTCTACGGCGTTGCGGTAGTGGGCCTCTGCTTCCGGAACGTCCTGACCCTTCTCGTGCTCCACGTCGCCCAGCGCGTACGCCCGAAAGGCCTCAAGAGATGGCGTAGTGGCCTGGCCAAGCGGTGTATCAACCTTTTGGATGGAGGCAAGTGACTCCCCCAGGCGCCCGCGCATCGCGGTGGCAACCTTACCGACTGCGCCAAGAACATGGTCCTTATCGCGAGCCTCCGCTTCTTCGCTCAGGATGTCGTCGCCGGTTGAAATATCCTTTGCGCTGACATTGATGACGTAGACATCGCCAAGCCTGGATATGCTTCCAGCGAGGTACGCCTTGACCCCCTCTCGCGTACCAATGTCGCGTACGACTGCGGGCGTCAGCTCGCTGTCAGATGGCTTGCCAAGATATCGAAGACTCTGACGTAAATGCTGCTCGCCGACCAGCTTCAGTACCGGCGATTGCTCAAGCTGGGCAATCAACCCGTCGGTAAGTACGGTATTAAAGACCGGTTCTCCGGTTTTGTTTTCAACTTCTGTCACAATGATGGATTGCTTTGCGGCGCTGGCTAAAATGGCGGCCTGTCTGTGCTCGCGCCAGCGCCAACCCGCAACGATGGCGAGAGCACTCGCCCAGAGGACGATTGCGGCAGTCATGCCGGCCCGTCTCCAACGGCGCTGCTCCTTCGACCTCAGCGATGCACGCTGCACCCTGTTCATGCCGTAACCGGCGTCCCAGAGTTTTATGTCGCCGACCCCCTTCAAAGAGAAGGTGCCGAGCAGAGCGAAGTGGATGTCGAAGAGGTCGCCCATTGCTTGCCGGGCGGCATCCGTAACTACGATCTGCCGCGGTGATCCTGCGGATTGGGCGCGCGCCGCGATATCAACATCCGTTCCGTGCCAACTATGGTCGAAATATTTCGGCGTGCCTACGTGAATACCGATGCGCAGTTGCAACGGACCGCTGGGTGTATCGATTGGTCGTTCACGCAAGCGCTCCTGGATGGCGGCCGCACAGCGGATCGCACCCACAGGATCTTCGAAGGTAAGAAAGAATGCGTCTCCGATGGTCATGATCTCTGTGCCGTTGTATTCCGCAAGCGTGCTGCGAATCAACTTGAGATACCTGGTCTGAATGCTTTCAAGATATGCGCGGTCACGTGCACTGGGGTCAAGGCCGAGGGCGGCCGCGCGTTTGGCGGCGCTGGAACCAACGACATCGGTAAAAACCAGGGCTATTTGTCTTCCTGCGAGCGCATCGGCGCCATCATGACGGGGCTGATCCAAGTCGATCTCCTGCCAGGGAAGACACTCGGTCGCATAACGTTACCGAAGGTTTGGAGAGATTGCAAGTCCGTTCCAGACGCCTCGCCAATGCCAAGGCTGGCAATTTAGATGGCACAACCGGATTCCCCATAAAACAGCAGACTTGCCCAAATTAGCTTTTTTTTCGGCTCTGTCCATCCGCCTCCACCCGTGCCAAGGTGAGCCACCGGGAAAGCATCAGCGCTTGCCGGCGCGATGACTCGGGTGTAGCAAATGGTTCATGTGACATCAAAAGCGACGGATCACCTCTGTCCGCAGCACTCCTTGCCTAATTCGCCGAAGGTCTATCGATGCGGTCGATCACGATCACGTCAATTGGGTTCTTGTTGTATTCCAATTTCAACCCAAGCTGTTCCTGAAGTGCGGTGAAAAGAGATGGCAGTGAAGCGTCTGACGAGCCAACGTCATCCGGTGACCAACGGAGGGTGATGTCATATAACTCCGTTAGCCCAGTCTTATCAACAACGGTATGGCTAAGTCCCTGCGACGAAAGAAGGCTCGCCAGCGCTGAGAGGCTAGATCCTTTGAGGACGATCTTACCCGGTGTCACCGTCGATAGGTCCTTATCACCCGCGCTATCGGGGCTGCCGGTACCACTTGGGTTGGTTTCGACATGTTGTGCCTTGTGGAGTTTCGGGCCATTCTTCGCAACCACCAGAGAATAGGTTGGGCGCTCGCGGGTTTCGTGATGGAACTGTAGATTGAACCGCGCTACCAGCAATGGTTGAAGCGCCAACCTCCGCTGAGACGGGGACAATGCTTTCCACTTAGGGACGTCATCGTTGTCAACCTTGGCTTCGATGTCATATCGCTCAGATTTCGCCCAGTTTGGCATTCCGAGGATAAGATCATCTTGGAAAGATACGGTTATCTGCGGGGAGAGTGCCAGCTGAACGACCCACGCGATAGCAATGCTTCGGAAGGTAACTCCGACATCCGTGAAATTCGTGAGCTGCGCATCCTTGTCGCGAGGCGCAACTTGCCTGATTGAGGCGACGGCAAGCGGAGGAAGATCAGCTGCGGTGTCCTTGTTTGTTGTTGCGGGATTTTCGAACTGGCCTGGCGAATCGACGTTCACCGCTGTAGCTGTATCTAATTTCGCAGACAATCCAAGCGCAACCGGAATCGCCAGCGATACGAAGGCCACTCCCCCAAGCAGTAGCTTTCTGCTGAGATCCATTTTCTGTACAAGATGCTCGGTCATGATGCGGATAATTCGATCTTTTAGGTCCGCGCCTGTAATACCCGACACGCAAATCAGGGGCGACTCAGCACAGAATCGACACGCCTTCAACAAGCCCTCGGCATACACGTCCGGCCTGCCCGCCAACTGCACGACGGCCTCATCACAGGCGCGCTCTCGTTCCTGCAGCATGCGAGACTCTATCCACCACACCATGGGATGGAACCAGAAAACCACCTCTACCAACATATGGATCGCTGCGGTCAGGTTGTCATGACGTCGGACATGCGCCAATTCATGCGCCAGGATGCCTTCGATGTGTTCATTCTCCAGTCGCTCGCTGAGCCGGTCAGGCCACAGCATCAGCGGGTGAAAAATGCCGAATATCCCTGGCTCCATCATGTCCACGGACCGGAGCATCGGGACAGGTCTGCGCACCTTCGCTAAAGTTTCCAACCGGCGCAGCAACTCAAATTCGCGTCCTCTTTTGACTGGCACAGCCCGGTGCAGCGCCCGATGGATTTTCCTCCATCGCATGCACCATATCAGCAATACCGTCGCCATACCGCAGACCCATACCCCCGCAAGTACTTCAGGCAGCAGCACAGTAAAGTGCTCGGGGAGGCTCTGAGCGTTCATCGGGTGAGCTGGCAAACCTGAGAACGGCTGACCTGCAACAATCATCGCCGAGGAAAGTGTGCTTTGCAATGACAGCGGAGCGTGCTGGGGTTTTCGCAAAAAGCTGCCCAGGTCAATGAGAAGCGAAAATGGGATAAGAAACTTGACCGACGCCGCCAGCCAAATCCCATGCCGCACATGCGCTCGGTTCCTGCGCAATTGCAACGCCGTCAACCATGCTGCCACACCGAAGACAGACGACTGCCAAAGATGGTTCGCGGCCGCTGCTCCGACGCCTGTCACCATAAAAGCCGGATGCGGGATCATGTCTTGTCTCCTTTCTTGAGCTCCTTCAGCGTCTTCTCGGCGTATTCGACGTCTTCGAGTGTCAATTTGCCCGCACCGATCAGATGGGCCACTACCGGCCGGGATTTTCCACCAAACATAGCGAGCAGATCATCCACCAACCTCCGTTGCGCGGCGTCTCGCGAGACAATCGCAGCGAACATATGGAAATTGCCTACCTTTCGGACCCGACGCACGACCTTCTTAGCCTCCATGCGGTAAATCATTTTTTGGACTGTCGTATATCCAGGTCTCTTCTTCTCAGGAAAAGCCTCCTGCATCTCCCGAATGGAAGCCTCGCCTTGATTCCAAAGCGTTTCCATGATTTGAATCTCGAGCTTAGTCAGTCGCGCCCCCGCCATATTTACGACTCCCGTCTTTTTATCTATGACAAGCGTCAGCGATAATAACGCCAGGATTTCGGCGAGTCAAGCGCGAAGACGCTGAAAGGAGCCGATTGTCGGTGGTGGGAAGAATCATGCTACGCTTGACGCCGGTGTAGTCTAGCGGAATGGTTTGACCATGGGCGCGAATGTGTTTGCGCAGTTTGCAGATTGAAATGACAGGAAGTTACCGTGAAACGCAGACAGTTTCTCAAGAGCGGGGCGGCCACTGTGCTCGCTTTTTCCAGTGCGAATGTTTGGGCGAAGGACGCCGACGCTCGCATTGAGGTCCTTCTGGATGAGCCGCTGGGGGAGATTTCGCCTAATCTCTATGGTCAGTTCACAGAACATATCGGCGGTGTGATTTACGACGGCGTGTGGGTTGGAGAGAAATCGAAAATCGCCAATCAATACGGCATCCGTTCTCAACTGGTGGACATGATGAAGCAGATTCATGTTCCTATCATTCGTTGGCCGGGAGGCTGCTTCGCAGACAGCTACGACTGGAAAGATGGCATCGGTGAAGCTTCGAAGCGGCCGCGCCGGACCAATTTCTGGGAGGTTGACCACGATGCGATCAGACTGCACGACAAAGGGCCGCAGCTCTTCGAGCCCAACGAATTCGGCACCAATGAGTTCATCCGGTTTTGCAAGCTGACTGGAGCACAACCGTATCTCGCAGCGAACCTGCGGAGTCTTCCCGCGCTGGATTTTGATCATTGGGTGGAGTACTGCAACTCTCCTGCCGGAAGCACAACCCTGGCCGAGGTGCGCGCGGCCGCCGGTTTTCCAGAGCCGTTTAATGTCCGCTACTGGGGCATAGGCAACGAGAGTTGGGGCTGCGGCGGAGACTTTACCCCGGAAGAATATGCCTCCGAGTTCCGCCGCTATTCGGACTGGATACCGCGATACGGCATAGACCTGCAACTGATCGGGTCCGGCCCGAACGATAACGATCTCGATTGGACCCATCGCTTTTTCCAACGGATCTACTCCGACCGGGCCTACAACAACCCTGGCTTTACGGGCTGGTCGGTGCATCACTACGCGTGGAACTTGAGCCGCGGCAAGACGAAGGACTGGCTGGCCGGCAAAGGCGACGCGCTGCAGTTTGATTCCGTGGACTGGTATGAGCTCTTGCGCGAGTGCGATCGCATGGAGCAGATCATTCACGATCAATGGACGGTGATGGGGCAGTACGATACGCAGCATCGCGTAAAGCTGGTGGTGGATGAGTATGGTCCGTGGTACCGCGAGGGAACCGAACTCGACCCCACCCACCTCTTCGGCCAGCAAATAACGTTACGCGATGCACTGGGCACGGCGCTGACTCTGGACACGTTTAACCGCAATCCGGAGAAAGTGAGCATGGCCGCCTGCGCACAGCTCATCAACAACATCAATGCGCTATTTATGGCGCATGAGGAGCGCTTCTTCACCACGCCTAACTTTCATGTCTTCGCGATGTACGCCGCACACCAGGGCGGGCAGGCTCTGCGGGCCGAGTTCTCGGCACCGGATGTGCACTACATGCGCGACGACCGGCCGGCACGTTTCTGGGGTCTCAACGGCTCAGCATCGCGAAAAAATCAGGTCGTGACGCTCACCATAGTCAATCCCGATTTGTCGAAGACCATCGAGACCCAGATCGCCCTTCGAGGCGCCGCGGTAGCCAGCGCATCTGGCACCGTTCTGGCGGCCAGTGACATGCATGCGCACAACACCTTCGACCACCCGAATGCCGTGATGTCCACAACGCTCGCGACAGCGGTGGGTGGTGGCCTGCTGAACGTTAGCATTCCGGCCGCGTCCGTCACTAAGCTGGAGATTCTTCTCCGATGAGCGAATCCTGAGCGATTGAAACCCAGACCTGTTCCAAATTAGCCTTTTTTCGACTCTGTCCATCTCACCCATGCCAAGGTGGGCCACCGCCTTTAAATTTGTCATCCCGCCTGTCCCGGCTTGCCGTGGAGCTTGCCGTGGAGCTTGCCGTGGAGCATGCCGTGGGACCGGAGCGGACCCCTTGCTGAGACAGAGAAAAATGGTGACGATTGACTAGCTCCCGTAAATATGGGACCCTGAACGGGTGAAGACCACCCTCGAGATTCCCGACCCCATCTTCCGCCGTGCCAAATCGGTGGCCGCCCAGCGTGGCATCCCGCTGCGCGCCTTTGTAACCGAAGCCGTCACGGAGAAGCTCGAGGCCAGCTTGAAAAGAGAAGAAAAGCCGTGGGTAAGGCTTGCTGGGGGTCTCAAACACCTCCACAAAGATACGGTGCGTATCAATCGGATCATCAACAGTGAGTTCGAAAAGATTGAGCCCGAGGATTGGCAGTGATCCTCGACACCAACGCACTCTCCGCCGTGGCGAATGATGAGCCCGCGGTGGTTCGCGTCTATAGGCAAGCGGCGAGCATGGAACTGCCCGTGATTGTACTCGGCGAATATCGTTTCGGTATCGGGCAATCGCGACGGCGCAGCGAGTACGAAAAGTGGCTGCGAGAGCTCATCGCGGCAACACGCGTCCTTGAGATAGAAGAAGAGACCTCACGGCACTATGCCGGGATTCGAGCAGCACTCAAAAAGGCTGGTCGCCCGATCCCCTCAAATGATCTCTGGATCGCTGCACTATGCCGGCAGCACCGTCTACAACTCCTGAGCCAAGACCAACACTTTGATGCGGTCGAAGGGCTCGAACGTGTCGGATGGTAGTGGAAAACGGTGGACGGGACTTGCGTGCGGATTTTCCTGGACAGACTTCGTGAGACTTTCGTGGACGGACGGAAAATATCTCTCCGGGAGTCCCACACTCCCGCGGCTCCACGACTGCTTATAGATAAACGAAGCCGAAACAGGCCGAAGTGTCACCAATTGATTGCCTTCCCGCGTGTCTCAGCTTAGGGGTGCAGTCCAGGCCGTTTGGGCTTCGGCTTGGTGGGTGATCAATGGCGAGCCCGTCCCCATAAGGATTGGGGTCGGTAAAGCTAATGTCCGACGATCTCCGGGGTAGAATGCTCTCAGCGAACTTATGGCTCATGCAATGCAGCCAAAAAATCAGCGGGGAGTTTGGAAATGAAATCAGCTGAGAAAATCAATCACCTCTGCAAGCGCTGAGGACGGAATGATGGAATATATTTCGGTCGCCGCCGATCCGTTTTCGATCCTCACAGTCGTGGTAGCCCCGGCAGTGCTCACCAATGCATCGTCCGTTTTGGCGCTGGGCACCAACAATCGCCTCGCACGCGTGGCCGATCGTTCTCACACCGTGACCGCGCAATTAGCAAAGCTTGAACCGGGCGCCAGGGATCATGAGGTCTCGGCTGCCGAACTCGCCGCGCTGCAAACGCGCGCTCAACTGCTGTTACGAGCGCTTCGCTGCTTTTACTTGGGTCTCGGACTGTTCGCCAGTTCGGCGCTCATCTCGATCGCCGGTTCTATCGTGGTGTATTACGGCCTGCCATCGGCATTCCAGATAGCGGCTGGAATTGGCGTCGCGTGTGGAGCATCAGCGGTCATCGCGCTGGTCTGCGGCTGCGTCCTGATGATTCGCGAAACGCAGCTTGCAGTCAAAGGCTTAGCCAACGAAGCAAAATCTCACATCGGCTAGTCACCGATGCAGCCGGCATCATGTAACTTCCCCGGTTCGCCCAGCCCGAGGGGGTGAATTTAGCAATAACCCCGTTTTTTCAGTAAGTGCGATCCAGCATTGAGGACGGAGGGGCGGCCCTGCGGAGATCAGGCCGGCAAGATGGGAGAAAAGAAGAGATTGCCACGCATGGTCTCTCGCGCCGCAGTCATGAGATCAGTACGTATGCGACGCTTCACGACGTAGCTGCCACCCATATCACGGGCGGCACAAGCATAATCCACGTCTTCCGTCAGCGTCAGAAACACGATCCTTGTTCCGGAAAAGTACTCCTTCATGCGTCGGGCCGTCTCGAACCCGTTTCTTCCCGGAATTCCAATGTCTATTATGACGATGTCTGGCTTAAGCATCGACACGGCATCGAGACCCGCCTCGCTATTACCCACGGTAGCCACAATCTCAAATTCGTCTTTCATAATCTGGCTTGCAGCCATGAGCGCTTTGGGGTGATCGTCGATCAGAACGATCCTCGGTTTTTTCTCCCGAGATGCCGTCATTTTCTCTCCCGCCTTTAACGTACCCGACCAGGTTACGTTCAACGGTATCTAATCGGAAATGTCTTGGCAACTGTCAGAATACGCAGGGGGGAACTCTTGGTCGCACGATCCAACCAAATGTGGGAATTTGAATGCCAATGCGAAGAGCGTATGCAGACAGTCCGAAAAACATTGTCCCCCCTGGCCTTTTCGGGGACGTGAGCAATTCAAACAGTCCGCCTTCAATTTTTGTGCCGCAAAACGGCGAGATAGTTCTGCACCTTCGTCGGCAGCGCCATCTGCGGCGGCCAGCCTCAGCCAATGAGCGTGTCCAATTCCGCAAAACTCGCAGTGCCCTCCATGGGACCTTTGCGCGTCACGGCAATCGCACCACTGGCGCAGGCATAGCGTAGCGAGTGGTCGACCATTTTGCCTTCTTCGCGGCACGCCGCGTACGTGGCGCAGAAGCAGTCACCGGCGCCAGTGGGGTCGACCTCGTGGACCGCGAACGCCGGTACGTCCAGTCGGCACGACCGGTCGTAATAAGTGCAGCCGGCGCTGCCGTGCTTCACGACGATCTCTCGAATTCCGAGGGCGAGTAGCGGCTCGATGGCCTCGGCTTCCGTTCGGGCATCCACGAGCAGAGCCACCTCGTCGCCGCTCGGCAGGAACACGTCGGTCTGTTCCAGGATCGATCGCAGCGCTTCCCGAATGCCCGCGCTTCTGAGTATCTCCGGCCGGATGTTCGGATCGAAGGAGATTACCCCACCTCGGCGCTTCACCATGCCGATCGCCTTGCGGACGGCTGCGGTGATTCCCGGAGAGAACAGTGATGAACCCATGACGTGAAACCACGTGCAATCGGCGAGCACCGGCTCGGTGATCGACGACGCTGCAAGGCGGCCGGAAGCGCTATTGGCAATGTTGAAGATGAAGTGGCGCTCGCCCTTCTCCGTGTAGGTGACAAACGCGCTTCCGGTGACCGCGTCGGCCAGCACCGCGATGGCACTCGTGTCGACACCGTCCCGCTGCAGGCGGTCGATGTTCAGCCAGCCGAAATCGTCGTCGCCTACGCAGCCGATGATCCCGGCCGGACGTCCGAGCCGGCCCACCTGGTCGATGAAGATGGCGGGAGCGCCGCTCGGGAAAGGCCCCACCAGGGCGCCCGGCGCGCGGAAGCTCTGGCCGCGCTCGGTCGCCATGATCTCTACCAGAATCTCCCCGATTGTCATGATCCGGGTCATTCGTGACGGTGTCCTTCCGGATAGCCCGTTATTCGTAACGTAGCGCGATAACAGGATCCACCCGCATCGCACGTCGCGCTGGAATGTAGCAGGCCAGCATGGTTACTGCCGTCATTCCTGCGACAACAACGACGACCGTCGCGGGATCGTCGGGCCGGATACCATAGAGCAGCGAAGAGAGCAGCCGCGCCGAGGCCAAAGCGGCGCCGATCCCGATCACCAGTCCGATGCTCGTTACAAAGAGTCCCTGCCGCATGATCAGCTTCATCACGTCTCCCCGCCCCGCGCCCATCGCCATGCGCACTCCAATCTCGCGCGTTCGCTCCGAAACCGCGAATGAGATCACGCCGAACAATCCGATCCATGTCAGCGCTAGCGCCAGGAATCCAGATGCGCCCAATAGCAGCCCCGTGGTTCGTGCGGCGAACATCGGCAGAGACATGAACCTCCCAATGGTTTGAACTTCCGTAGCGGCCATGTTTGGATCCACAATTTGAACCTCTCGTTGAACAGCGTCGAGCAATGTTCCGGGGTCGGCCAAGGTGTGCACTACAAGGACACGGCGTGGCGGCATTTCCATCCGAAAGAGCGCAGGAATCGGCTCTTCGCCAAGCGAGCGGTACTTGCCAGTCTTTACCACTCCGATGACTTGGCTTCGCATCTTTCGCGTCACCCACGGTGATCAGCCTGCCGATTGGATTCTGGCCGGGCCATAGCCTGAGCGGCCAGCGCACCGTTCACCACGATCACATTCGCCTTGCGATCCGAGCTCACTCTGCGCAAAATCACGTCCGCCCAGGAGCGGAACTCCCATGGTTCTAAAGTAGCCGGGTTCGACGCGGAATACATCGACCGGAATCCTCTTTCAGTTTGGCCCCGGCGAGGCTCTCATCGGTCACGCTGGTCTGTTCTCGCGATGCGTCGAGGGGGAGATGATTTACGTAGCTCGTGGAAAATACGCCGGGCAAAGCACGGATGTGCGTAGCCAATTCCCGATAGAAAGCCTCGACCTTCACATCGCTATAACCGAGGCTGCCCGCATCGAGCGTGGCGACGGCTATATTTTGCGTATCGAAGCCGGGGTCGATGGAACCGGCGTTAAGCAGGCTTCGTAAGCAAAGGGTTGCGCTGAACAATAACAACGCGCAGACGGCGACCTCACCGATCATAATCACCGTCCGAAGCCGCGATTTATGATAGCCACCCGAGTGTGTTTCGGCCTTGATCACCTGCACCGGATCGATTCGCGTGGCCCTTAATGCCGGGGTTATTCCGAAGACGATTCCAGTGACAAGTGCAACCAGAAATGTAAAAGCGAGTACCCGCCAGTCGAGCGGCAATTCGATTGAAATGGGAAGGCTCGTTGGGATGAGATTCAGCAGCAGGTGAGAGGTCAACGAGGCGAGAAGGACAGCGGTGCACCCCGCGATGAGCGACAGCAACAGGCTCTCCACCGTCATTTGCCGAATCAATCGGCCCCGCCCTGCTCCCAAGGCCGATCGAACCGCCATCTCCCGAGCCCGCCCAGTTGACTTCACCATCAAAAGACTTGCGGCATTGGTGCAGGCAATTACAAGCACCAAACCGAACACGACCATCAGCATCCCGGTAAAGGCGGTCACATAGCCTCGGAATGGCCCGGGAACGGGCGCGAAGGTAAAGAGCATTTCATCCATATCCTTGTTCGTGTCAGCGTGAGCGAGCTCGAGTTCGCGAGCCAGGACGCTCATTTCAGCCTGCGCGCTCTTTGTGGTTTGGCCCGGCGGCCAGCCGTCCATCCGTAAGTAGCCAGTTGCTGTTGCGGCTCGTCAACCGGCCAGGGTCATGTACCAACTGCTCAACCATCGACAGCGGAGTCCAGAAATCCGGCGCCATGGCAACTTCGAATCCCGTAAACCCGGGCTGCGCGACCCCGATGATGTCATACTTCATACCATTCAGCATGATCGACTTACCAATGATGTCGGGATCGCTCCCCAAGCGCTGCTTCCAGAAGCTGTGCCGCAGGATCACCAACGGCTGAGGGTGGGTGGGTTGATCGTCCGCAGGTGTGAATGCGCGCCCCATCGCCACGCCCACTCCAGCAACCGAGAAGGCGTTTCCAGAGACGAGTTGGCCGTGCAGAACCTGCCCGTGCCCTGAGCGATTCCAGATGATTTCTTCCGGGTCCCCATCGTAGGCTAAAATTCCCGAGAATGATCGCGCATGGTCGCGGAAGAATACATAGTCAGGGTAAGTCAACGGCATGAAACTTCCGATGCCGGAAGCATTCCGCGGATGCTCCCAAACTTCGCGCATCTCGTTTGGCGCCTTAAATCCCGTCGGGGCCGCAGCAGCAAGGCATTCACGAAAGTAAATACGCATGCATTCATTCCGATGCCCAAGGCAAGGGCAACTATAACCCCGGCAGTCGAGCCGGGATGCTTGCGCAGCATGCGCGCGCCGAACGATAGATCGCGCCACAACGAGGAGAGGAAGAGAAAGGTACTTGCTTCTCGCTGCCGCTGTTGCAACAAGGCGGCATTGCCAAACTGCCGCCGCGCCGCGTCTCTGCGGCCTCTCTCGGGACATGCCCTGGCTCAGGAACCGCTCCGTCAGCAACTGCAGGTGCTGCTGCAGTTCATCATCGAACTCGCGATCCGCGCGGCTCTGCGCAAACAGCGCTCGCATTCTGGCCGATAAAACCCGCAGCCGCCTCATCGCTTTCATCCCTGTCCTTCCTGGCTCAAGACACGCCCAACCACTCCCGCAAACCGCTCCCAATTCTCCGTCTCAACCTCCAGTTGCTTCTTGCCCAGCCGGGTAATCGAGTAGTACCGCGCCTTGCGATTGTTTTCCGAAGTGCCCCATGCAGATGCGATCCAACCCTGCTGCTGCAGGCGCAGAAGCGATGTGTAAACTGTGCCTTCGTTCAGTTGCAATACGTCTTCGCTCAACTGCTCGATGCGCCGGGCAATACCAAAACCGTGCAAAGGGCCCATGGAATGGAGGGTTTTCAACACCATCAGGTCCAACGTCCCCTGCAATACCTCCGACTTTTTGTCACCCATCGCTCCTCCTTTGGACATACCAAAGAAGCTAGCTACATCTCCTTTTTAATGTCCATAGGAACAGTCTCGATCGAGAAATACATCTTAGACCCGTACTCGTGATCTCGATGAGCGCAAGTTATGGATGACTGCAAAACTAATGTCCGGGTCAGTCTGCTTCGAGCCAATTTCAAAAAGTGCTTTGTGTCAGGGCACGACTTCACAGGCTGCGGAAAAACTCATGCTTGGTGTCAGGGCACGACTTTAGTCGGGCCGTAAACGATTACGAATATGACGGGCTTTAGAGTCTGCGTGAGAACTCCACTTACGATCTGCCTCTCGTTCTGCGACGAAGGACGGGTGCCCCATATCTCGCTCGTTTTTCGCGAGATGTGGGATTCCACTGCTCTTACCCTCTGAATCTCGATTCAACCGATGCACTTAGCGGTCAACATCGGTGGATCAGGAGCTTTAAGTCCCTGAAGTACGTCTTTGCAATCGTATGTAGCGAACTCGGCTGCGGAAAGAGATGACCTCGCAATATATATATATCGAAAGCGTACCTCAGCAGCCGTCAAGCGCGCAGGCCATTTACGGCACGCTGATCAGCTGCGGAAAACTCATGCTTTGTATCAGGGCACGACTTTCAGTCGTGCCATAAATTGGTTGATAATGGGTCGGGCTTTAGCCCCTGAGGTATTCCTTTCCGTCTCGGTGCGGACTTTTTCCGCAGCCTCTTCAGTCGTGCCGAAAAGGGCCGGTAGGACGAGGGCTTTAGCCCCTGCGGCGCTATTTCCCTCTCAGTTCGGCTTCGGCCAGCGTTCGGCAGCACAACCTGCGATGAGGACATTATTGTTGCAGCATTCAATAAAGGGGGCAGACGGAGCAATCACGGCCTTGCACCGGCGGCACTCTGTTGTTACGCGGAGACGGGACGGCTTATCCGAAGCTTCCGCATCTTGTAAACCAGGGATGTCCGCTTCATTCCGAGTCGCTCTGCAGCACCATTTCGGCCGCCCACTACCCAATTGCTCGTTTCCAGTGCGCGGACGATATGATCTCGCTCAACTTCCTCCAGACCCGTGATGGGCATATTGGATCCCTTCTGAGCGCTGGAGGGCTCCAATTCCGCGGTCGGGGCTCGCAATACATTGCGAGGAGAAAGAATTACCGCCCGTTCGATAAAGTTCTGCAACTCTCGAACATTCCCAGGCCAGCGATAGCGCGCCAGCGCATCCATGGTCTCCGAAGGAATTTCGTTGATTCTCCTGTTCATTCGTCGCGCGTAGAGTTCCGTGAAATGCCAGACAAGCTTAGGAATGTCCTCGGTCCGTTGCCGTAAGGCCGGAACATTGATCGGAAACACTTTGAGCCGGTAGTACAGATCTTCGCGAAATGTCATCTGCCTTACCATGGCTTCTAAATCACGATGAGTCGCCGCGATCAGGCGAACGTCTACCTTGTGCGTACGGTTGCTGCCGAGTCTCTCGAATTCCTGTTCCTGCAGTACCCGTAGCAGTTTAGCCTGCAGTTCCAGAGGAATGTCTCCGACTTCATCGAGAAAGAGAGTGCCTTTGTGCGCGAGTTCGAAACGTCCCGTTTTCTGCGCGATGGCTCCGGTGAATGCTCCCCTTTCGTGGCCGAATAACTCACTTTCGAGGAGCCCAAGTGGGATCGCCGCGCAGTTCAATTTGACGAAGGCCCGGTCCCGCCTGCTACTCAGGTTGTGGATTGCGCGCGCGATAAGCTCCTTACCTGTTCCCGTCTCACCCAGGATCAGCACGCTCGAATCCGTAGGTGCCACGACCGATACCAGGTGCAGTGCGGCATTTAATGCAGGACTGTCGCCAACGATTGCTCCGAACTCGGCGCGAACTTCCTCTTCGAGATAGAGTCTCCGTTTCGTTTCGCTGACCCTGTCTTCCGTCGCCTCTTCAAAGTCCAGAGCATTCTCAACCGCAATGGCTACCTGTAGAGCCACTTGTTCCAGAAAGGCGAACTCATCCTCGCTGAAGGCCCTCTCAGAGCGGCTGAACGCTGCCAAAACACCGATGACGCCCTTTCGACCGATCAGTGGCAGTTCGCAGCCGGACTGCAATCCTTCCGCCCGCACTCGATCAAAGAATCGTCGTCCCTCACTATTTCCGAAGCTTTCCGGGTCGTGGCTTAGGTCTTCGAGCCGGTGGATCAGTTGATTCTTGCCGGACAGGAAGGCTTTACCACAGGTCGAACCTTTTACCGGAACGATCGTGCCGTCACGAATGGCGCCTCGGCCCTCCGGGTTGTACAGAACGGTCACGCGCAATTGACTACTATCCACGTGGGGCAAAAGCAACGCGCAAAAATCACATCGCGTTACGCTAAGCAAATTCGTGGATAGTGTCTCCAGCAAATGGCCGAGATCCAGCTTGGATGTCATGCTGTTCGTGATTTTGAGAAGCAAGCGCAGCCGGTCGCGTTCATGCCGAAGCTTTTGTTCATTCAGGTGGCGCTCAATCGCGATTCCTGCGATGTGGCTGGCATTCTCGATCAACTGCAGATCAGCCGGACCCGGGCTACGAACTTCGCGATAAAGGATTGCGAAGGTGCCCAGCACTTTCCCTTCACGCGAAAACAAGGGCCGCGACCACACTGCACGGATGCCGTAAGGCGAGACTAAGTCACGATAATCATCCCATAGCGAGTCGCTAAAGATGTCGGTCACATACACCGGCTCTCGCCGATAAACAGCCGTGCCGCAGGATGCCCCTTTGGGGCTAACGAACATCGGTCCCACGTGAGCGCTGAATCCGGGGAGGCTGGGTGCTGCCGCACAATGAATTTGCCTTTCATCTGCATCAGGAAGCCAGATGGTGCACAATGTGCCTTCGCCTTGAGATTCAACCAATCCAGCAATGACCGAAAGCACTTCAGATAACGGAGATCCAGCAAGAATCAACTTGAGAACGTCGAGTACGGATTCGTTCGAAGAGGGGCCCGGCTCGTTGTGTGCCCGTTCGGCACGCGAAAGGAGTTGTAGAAGGGATTCCGTTGGTTGCTCCATGACTTTTCCTTTCCTGGGGGGCGGGTCGTGATAACAAATCTCTTCGCGGTCGTGCTTTACCGGCTTCCTCTTTGCCTTCCTTTTGCCCCTTGCGCTTGCGCGGTGCAGGCTCGTCAACTGCGATGATAGCGTCTATCGATTTTGTTTACTTCTGGTGGCCGGCTTCGCGCTGGAGCCTGCTTTTGACACGGATGGCCGGCCTTTTCTAACCGATTCAGGCTTCTTCATCGTGGAGGCGCGGACTACCAAAGTGGGATCGAGGATGACCACCGTCGGATTAGGCCGCACCCTGGATTCGATCAGGCTAAGCAGAATGATGCCCGCGCGCTCTCCGATCAGATGGTTATGCTGGTCTATACTCGACAGTGGAACTCGCAGTGAGCCTATTGTAATGAAGATTCGCGGCCGATCACGGCTATGTCCTGCGGATTCGAACCTGCCTCCAGAATGGCATGCATAGCACCAATTGCCAATGGATCGTTATAGCAGAAAACGCCGTCAGGTCTCGGTTTCCGGGTCAGCAGAAGGCCCATAGCTTCCGCGCCGTGCCGCGCGCTCTCGACGTCAACGTTTGATCGGGCCACTACGATAGCGTCCGAATACTGTAATCCGTTGCGGCGTAGCGCCTGCCGGTATCCTTCGAATCTGCGGATCCCGGTGAGGTTGTTTCTTCCCCGAATATGCGCTATCGTTCGGCAGCCCTGATCGATAAGATGGTTTGTCGCAATCCGTCCCGCCGCCCTGTCATCGATGCCAACAAAGTTAGCCGCCAAACCTGGTAACTCCCGATCAATCAATATATATGCCTGTCCCTCACGATCCATCCTCTCAAAGGCTTCTTTCTCATTCCCTGAAGAGGCGATGGCCAAAGCGTCAAGCTGTCGCCCAACCAACTGCTGTATCTCCCGCGCTTCCAGCTCAGGATTTTCCTCCGACGAGGAAATGATGAGCGAATATCCTCGTTTGCCCACCACCGTCGATAGCGCCTTGGCCACCTCCGCAAAAAATGGGTGCAAGAGATCGGGAACAACCAAGCCGATCAGGTAGCTGCGCCCGGTCACCAAAGCTCGGGCCAGTATATTTGGCCGGTAGTCAAGCTCTTTAACCCGCCTTAGAACCCTTTCCCGCGTCCGCTCCGCGATATCCGGGTGATCTCGCAGAACCTTGGAGATCGTAACCACAGAAAGATCCAGGTCCTTCGCGATGTCTTTCAGGCGGACATTCATAGCTGGCACCATACAGGCGGCTGCAGATCGTTTGGAATAGGGCTGGCTTGCGATCCTATTCTTCCGCAGTCGCCAAAGCAAGGCAGCGGGCGGATTTCCTGAGCGTGCCGGCGCTCACTCAGTCCCGCTTATCGTTTGCCTTGTTCTTTTCCTCAGGTAGCCCCGGTTAACGCCAATCGGAGGCGTTCGTGGGTGACCTGCCCATGGCGCGCAATCAGACATACAAATGACTGATTGCGCATTCTTTAATCTCCTCTCCTGCTGAGCAATGTTCATCTCTTGAAAAAGGGTTTTCTTGACAGGGGCACCCTCAATGGAGTTAGATTCGCAAGGGCATGTTAAACGTTAACTGTAACGAAATTTAGTCGACTTCACGACGCTTAGAAGGGGTCAATCGATAGGATGAGTCGACCATACAACCAGTGGGTGACTATAGGTCCCATCTATCTGCAAGCCGGCTAACGAGAAGAAGATGGAGCAAGCCGTATTCAGCAGTTCATTTCATGGAGGCTATATGCCAGTTTTTCAGCTTACTCAAAAGAAAACACATAAGAGTTCAGTTCCTGGACGTCATCCCTACGGAGTCAGAGCGCTCATCGTCATGCTTGGTTTCCTGATCTTGATAGGGATCAGGCAGGCAGATGCCCAGCTTCTCTATGGATCCGTCGTCGGTACCGTCACAGACAATCAGGGTGCCGTGGTCCCCGAAGCCGTAGTCAACGTGAAGCAAACGGAGACGGGAGAAACACGCTCCGCCGTCACCAATGACAGTGGTGCCTACCCGGTCTCGACCATTTCCGCTGGAGTCTACGATGTGTCTGTTTCGAAGCCAGGCTTCCAGCTCTTTCAAGCCAAGGCGATCGCTGTGTTGATTAACACCACCGTTCGCGTGGATGCCAGCTTGACCGTCGGCGCCGCAACTCAGACCATTACCGTTTCGTCAGAGGCTGCTCAACTGCAGACCGATCGGCCGGATGTTCACGGCGAAGTCACCTCCGACGGATCATCGAGCAGCTGCCGCAGGCGACAAGAACCTACCAGGGGCTGGTAGGGCAACTCGCCGGTGTATTGCCGCCGCAAGCAAGTTCAGGCGGCACCAACAACCCCATACGGTCCATGGTTGTGCAGGCCAACGGTACCAGTTCGACCGGCACCAACGTCAGCATTGACGGGGTAAGCGCCACCAACCCCTGGGTTCAGTTCTTTTCCACCGCCGTCCCGTCCACTGAGGCGATTCAAACCGTCAACGTAGTAACCGCGAGCTCCGGTGCTGACCAGGGGGCAGTCAACGAGGCGGGCATCCATGTGCAGATCAAGAGTGGAACAAACTCCTTCCACGGCTCCGGCTAAGAGTATTTTGAGAACAATACCCTAGCAGGCTAAGCCCTACTTCCAGCCTTCCGGGGGATCCGAAGCAGAAATATATTGATAATGATTTTGGTGGGACAGTCGGCGGTCCGATTATCAAAGACAAGCTCTTCTTCTTTGGCAGCTACGAGGGCGATCGTCTAAGGCAGGCTGCGGGAGCGTTTTACACCTTACCGACTCCGCAGTCTGGTACAGGGTATCCTGCCATCATCGATTCCGGTTTTCGATCCAGCCACGGGAAATCCTGATGGCAGCGGCAGGACGCCGTTTCCCCGGGACGCGGATGGCAACTACATCATTCCCGCTTCTCGCTTTGATTCGATTTCGCAAAAGCTTCTGACCAACGTCCCCACGGGTGTGCCGAACGGCGTGTATTCCAACAACATCTACATCAACACGCCCTACTCGTATAACTTGCAGAAAATCGACTCCAAGGTCGATCGGGAAGCAACCACCAGTTGCACCTCACCGGCCGCTTCAGCGACTATCCCTATAGCCAGACCCAAGCGCCCGCATTCGGAAATATCCTGGGCGGCGGGGGATACAACACCAACCAGAATGGCAATATCTACGCGTTCTCAGGCTCGGGGACCTATGTTGCCAGCCCGAAGCTGGTCATCGATGCCACCTTCGGACTCACCCATACCACACAGAACCTGTTTTCTCCGCTGTACAACGATCGCTACGCCGCGGACACGCTCGGCATTCCTAACACCAACCTCGGACCACTTCCCACCGCGGGTGGCGTGCCTCAGTTTAACTTCTCAGGAGGACTCACGGGATGGGGATATGGTTATCCTTCGCTCGTCTATGCCGATCCCGTCTTCGAGTACACCGGCAACGCAACCTGGATCAAGGGAAACCATAATATCCGCTTCGGCCTCGACGTCAGCCAGCAGCACATGAATCACAAGGAAGTGGGCCCTACGGCCTTCAATTTCACCGGTGGCCTCACCGGCCTCTCTGCCCCTCGGGTTCAACCGATCTCGCTTGCGCAAATGGAAGTCCCAGCACGGGCGAACTTAATTCTTTCGCAGACTTCCTCCTGGGCTCCCGCAAAACTCGCAGAACAACGAACTGACCGTCGATTGGGTTACGCTCCGCACCTGGCAGTTCGCTCCCTATATCTCTGACACCTGACAGGCAAGCCCCAAACTTACCCTGTATGCCGGAACCGGCTGGGATTACTTCCCGGTTCCTTACCGCGAGAATCACGGTATCGAGTACTATAACCCCGCGACCAACGTCTACAATATTTGCGGAGAGGGGGGCAACTCCAAGAACTGCGGAATTAACGTTCAGAAAGATCTCTTTGCGCCACGTGCCGGCGCCGCCTACAGAATTCAAGAGAAAACCGTCGTACGACTTGGCTACGCGCTGGCCCCCGAGCAAATCAACATGTACCGCGACGGCCTCTATAACTATCCGCTCACTTTGGCACAGAGCCTCCAGGGAACAAACAGCTACACCTCGCCGGCAACGCTAAATGAAGGCTTCCCGGCGCTGGCCGTTCCCAATATCAGCAGCGGCACTGTGCCTCTGCCCACCACGATCACAGTTAATTCCTCGCCCAAGAACTTTATCCGCGGTTATACGGAGTCATATAACCTCTCCGTGCAGCAGGAACTGGGTTGGAACGTGCTGGCGCGAGTCGGACATGTCGGGACGCTCACCATTCATCAACATACGCGTTACAACATTAACTACGGCTTGCCCGGCGGGGGACAGGCCAGTCAACAACTGTACCCGAACTTCAGCATCACGGCCGATGAGACCATCATTGAGCCCTTCGAACATATGAACTACAACTCCCTGCAAGCGCAGATCGAAAAGCGCATCAGCAACGGGCTGCAATTCCATGCCGCGTACACCTGGTCGAAGTTTTATGGGAACCTGTTGCGACGACCGTGGAGACGGACAGCCGGAAATTCCCATACCACAGTACTCTTACCTGAACTATGCGATTATGCCCAACGACCGCACCAACGTCTTCCAATTGAGTTCGGTCTATCAACTACCTTTTGGCAAGAATAAGCAGTATCTGACCAATGGTGTTGCCGCAGCCATTGTTGGTGGCTGGCAGGCGAATGCGATCCTTTCCTTCTATTCCGGTAATCCATTTTCGGTCACCGATCCCGGTACCTCGCTGAACGCGCCGGGTAGCACGCAAAGGGCAGACCAGGTCAAGCGTCAGGTGGCGGTCTACGGCGCTAATGGCTTAGCCTCACCTTACTTTGACACTTCCGCATTTGCGCCGGTAACCACTGCTACCTTCGGCACGGCGAGCTTCGACTCTCTTCGTGGACCGGGATTCTCGAATATGGATCTTGGTATCTTCCGCACCTTCAAAATTGTTGAATCGCTGAACCTGCAGTTCCGTGCCGAAGCGTTCAATCTAACCAATACGCCACATTTCGCCAATCCTGATTCTGGAGATACCGATGCGCAGTTCGGTTTGATCAGTTCAACTAATCCCGGAAGCCGCCTTATCGACCAACGCTACTTTAGATTGGGGCTGAAACTGCAGTTTTAATCGAACCGTCGGCTCCCCGCAGCCAACGCAATCGTCCAGCACAAGGGTACGGGCGTCGTAAAAGCGCCCGTACCCTTATGCATAGCACTACGATCGAAATATCCTCAACGCTTTCTGCTGCGCGACGGTTGCTACCCCATGGACACCACTAGACGGGATTTTTTGATATCAACAGTTTCCGCGGCAGCGCTCGCTGCTCTGCCGCCTTCCTCTACCGCGGAAGCTCTATCCAGCACGCCATCATCCAGTACGTTGATGAGCTACGGAAAACCGGCAGCCCAATGGATGGAAGCTCTTCCCATCGGGAATGGCCGGCTGGGCGCAATGGTCTTCGGCGGTGTCGCAACCGAGCGTCTGCAGCTGAACGACGATACGCTGTGGAGCGGACCTCCGCAGCGGGATTGGAACAATCCGGAAGCTCGGCAATACCTTCCCGAGATACGCCGCCTTCTGCTCAGCGAGCACAACTATCCCGCGGCCAACGAACTGACAATGAAAATGCAGGGGCCGTTTAACGAGTCGTATCAACCACTCGGGAATTCGTATCTGAAGTTCGCGCACACAGAAGACGCTGGTTCCTATCAGCGCGAGCTCGACCTTGCAACGGGAGTTATCAAAATCACCTACACGGCGGGTGGCAGCCATTTTGTCCGGACCGTTTTCTCCAGTGCCCCGGATGGCGTTCTGGTCATGAGGCTCACCTGTGACAGCCCCGGGAAACTCACCTTCGGTATCACGCTGGATAGCCTGTTACGCGCTTCTACCGCGGCGGCCACATCGGCGGAACTGGCGCTCCGCGGTAAAGCTCCTGTCCATGTGGATCCTAACTACCTGCACGATTCGATTCATCCCGTGGTCTACGACGACGCCCTGGGGAAGGGCATGTACTTTGAAGCGCTGGTCAAGGTGATCGCCGGCGGAGGAACTGTCCAGGCCAACGGCGACAGTCTGAGCGTGAATGGCGCGAATAACGTAACCCTCCTGCTGGCCACAGGGACGGGTTACAAGGGATTCGGAAAACTCCCCGATGGCACTCCGGAGGAGATTTCAGCTCGTTGCCGTGCACAGGTCAATGCCGCCGGCAGCAAATCCTATGCCCGTCTGCTCCAGGATCATGTCGCGGATCACCAGCAATTATTCGGCCGTGTCTCGCTCAACCTTGAAACCACCGAAGCTTCTATGCGGCCCACGGACGAGAGGCTCCTCATGGTTCGTGAGAAGGACGAACCGCAGCTGGCAGCGCTGTACTTCCAGTACGCACGCTATCTGTTGATCGCAAGCTCAAGGCAGGGCACCCAGCCGGCAAATCTACAAGGAATCTGGAACCAGGATGTCCGGCCTCCGTGGAGCGCAAATTGGACCTTGAACATCAATGCTCAGATGAACTATTGGCTGGCTGAGCCGGCCAATCTCGGGGATTGCCATACGCCCCTCTTCGATCTGATAAGTCATCTTTCCGTTACCGGCGTTCCTACCGCGCAAATCTATTACGGATTGGATGGATGGACGGCTCACCACAACGCCGACATTTGGGCAGAGGCTCCTCCCGTTGGTAACCAGACCGGTGATCCTACTTGGGCAAACTGGCCCATGGGCGGTGCGTGGCTGTGTCAACACTTGTGGGAACACTACCAATTTTCCCCCGATGATGTATGGCTCCGGCAAACTGCATACCCCCTGATGAAGGGTTCGGCGCAGTTCATGCTTCAGTGGCTCGTTCCCGATGGGGATAGGTTGGTTACGGCTCCGTCGGTATCACCAGAGAATCACTTCATCGGCTCTGATGGGAAACCGATTGCCGTGAGCGTCGCCTCAACCATGGATATGGCCATCATCTGGGATCTGTTTACCAACTGTATCGCTGCGGCGGCCATTCTGAACACAGATCCTGAGTTCCGCAAAAAACTGGAGGAGTCTCGCAGCCGTCTCTTTCCTTTCCAGATCGGAAAGTATGGTCAACTGCAGGAGTGGTCACAAGATTTCACCGAAGCCACTCCGGGCATTGGCCATGTCTCGAATCTATTCCCTGTTTATCCGGGTCATCAAATTACCCCTCAAACGTCACCACAGTTCGCAAAGGCCGCGGGAGTTTCCCTTGATCGCCGCATGCAAAATGGCGCCGGCGATAGTGCATGGCCTTGCGCCTGGTACATATGTCTCTGGGCGAGACTCGGAGAAAGCGAGAAAGCCCACCAGAGGGTCTCCAGCATGCTGCGGCAAAGCGCTACGCCGAATCTATTCAACGGGGACTATAAGTTGTTTCAGATTGATGGCAACTTCGGAGCTGCCGCCGGCATTGCGGAAATGCTTCTACAAAGCCACGATGGCATAATCAGGTTTCTGCCGGCTCTCCCAGCTGCCTGGTCACAAGGCGCATTGCGCGGCTTTCGGGCTCGGGGAGCGGTCGAAGTCAATCTCGCATGGAAAGAGGGAAAAGCAACCTCTGCGACTTTGCGGGCCAAATCCGGGGGAGAGCGCCGGATGCGAGCCCCACAGGGACAAAAAATCGCCGCCATCCAATCCGCCGGTGCGCCGGTGCAGTTTTCTCCAGCGGAAGATGGTACCGCTTCCCTGAACATGAAGAGCGGTCAACCATACGAGCTCAGCTTTTCCAGTTGATCGATGCCGGCGGATGCTTGCGGTGCTCCCGGATACTTTGCCACGGTTCGAGGCGTAATTTTATGTCCATGAATCTCTCGCTGGGAAGGCTTGTGCGTCTCAATCAAGTGTGCCGCCTGCTGCTGTTCGCCAACCTGTTCGTTATCTCGTCTGCCGCGCAGCAAACGGACTCTGCGAGTGCCGCCATCGTAGCCCGGCAAACGTTTGTCATGACCAAGCCGCCGGTTCACGTTCCCAGCGGCACCGTCGTCGATGGACCCATTCTGGGTAATGGCGATGTAGGCGTCGCACTGGGAGGCCCTCCCGAACAGCAACGGTTCTATATAGGAAAAAACGATTTTTGGAGTCAACAGGCTTCTCCGATGACCGTCGGCGGCATGCAGCTGACCATGCCCGATCTGAGCGGCGCGACCTATCGGGAAGAGCAGGACCTGCTCCATGCCGAAGTTCACGGGGCGTTCAAAAAAGCGAACACTACTGTCGAGACCACTTCGTGGGTCGCGGCGACCGAGAATCTGTTCGTAACCAAACTTCAGGCGGATGGCGCGGCGAATGTCGAGGTTCATGCAAGCCTGTTCCCGGCTGGAACGGCGATCAGCCACAACGACAAGCCGTAACATTGGCCGGGAAGAAGGTGGCCAGGGAAGGTGGTACTTCAGCGGACTGATCGATGAAGTGCACCTGTACGATCGTGCCCTCGACCAGGCCGATGTCGCGCAACTGGTGAATCTTCAAGACCCGGCGAAAGGTCTGATTCGTCGCTGGGGGTTCGACGCACTGGAAGGAACGACGCCCCAGGATACCGTGGCTAAGTTGGTGACCGGGCCGGCGTGTCCTGCGCCGCCTACGATCTATAGGCCCGGCGAGCGTCCAGTGGACGAAGCTCGGATGCAAACCGGATGGCTATCATCTTGATTACCAGCCATACGGGGTCGGCAAGCAGCGGGCAGAGCAGTCAAGCTCATGCACGCCTGGAGTTATATGGACGCCGGCCGGGTTCCCCCTTGCAGCAAGCGTACCGTGGCTGCCTGGATCTATATCTTTTCCGCCGGAGACGCCAACTATATCCTGAGCAAAGGCGATTGGAACGAAGCCTACAGCTTATCTTTGGATCAAGGAAGGTTGCGCTTCAACGTTGGCGAGCAGTTTGTTCGCTCCAAGGATGCTCTTCCCACCCACCAATGGGTTCACGTTGCCGGGACGTTCCATGGTTCCAGCCCTCCGCGCTTACGTCGATGGCCAGGAGGTGCTGCCGAGGGGCGCGTTTCCTTATAAGTGGCAACACAGCAGACACGGTCTGGATGACACGGAATGCAGATGGTCCCCTCGACGAGCAGTACGCGTGGCCTAACCCGATCGGGCCGACGACCACGGTGACGACCAAGGGCCGGGAAGTTTCCGTTGCAGCTCGTTTGGTTGGGGAGCAAGGCTCCATCCGGAACGGCAGCATTGACTTTACGCTCAAGCCTGGCCAGCCCGTCTATCTGGTCGGACTAGATACTCAGTGATTTAGATGCGCCCAATCATCTGGCGATGGCCCAAACCCGCGCCCAGCAGATCACCGTTGCGGAGATCGAGCGGGTAGGACAGGCTCATCGCGAGTGGTGGAAAGAATACTGGTCACAATCATTTGTCGAAATCGGCGATCCGATTCTTGAGAAATTTTATTATGCGTCGCAGTACATCACGGCCTCCGCCAGCCGGACGGGCAAAGTTGCTCCGGGACTCTATGGCCCGTCGGTCAGCCGCCGATCATCCATCCTGGAACGGAGACTATACCCTCAACTACAATCACCAGACTCCGTACCTTGGCCTGTACTCTTCCAACCATGTCTCCACTGCCGATCCCTACGACCCGCCGGTTCTGGAGTTCGTCGATCGTGCCAAAACATATGCGCGGACAATGCTGAATGTCCGCGGTGTTTACTACCCGGGCCATATCGGGCCCTGGGGACTGGAGCGCGAATTTGACTATGACCCGTTCATGGGGATGAAGAGTAACGCGGCATTCCTTGCTATGCCGATGTTGATGCGTTTCTACAGCACGTATGACGATAGTTATGCTGCTAAGGTCTATCCGTTCCTGCGAGAGGTCGGCGATTTCTGGGAGGACTATCTGGTAAAAAGCCAGGGTCAATACATCATCCGCAATGATTGCGCGGACGAGGTGGGCCCGTGGAACTCCGGGCCTGACTGGACCAAATGTGTAGCCAGCCTGAACCCTATGAATGAGCTGGCGTTTGTTCGGGCGACCTTCAAGGGCCTCATTGATATAAGCCAGGAACTTGGCCTCGACGCATCACGCCGTTCCGCATGGCAAGAGATCATCGATCACCTGAGCCCCTATCCTACGGGAGAGCGCAACGGAAAGAAGATCTTCGTCATTGCAGAAGCCGGCGACGATGGCGAGTCCACCAGCACGATTGCATCGTGGGGCACTCTTGCCATCTGGCCAGGTAATCAAATTGGAGTGGGTGAGGATTCGAAGCTTCTGCAAATTGCACTCGATACGGTTACTGAAAGAGGATATCGGGGGCATCCTCTGTTCCCCCGGCCATGGCCAGGGTGGTACGATCCAGCAAAGCTCTTAGCCGCTATGCAGAAGGATTGCCTGGAAAATGGCTACCCCAATGGATACATCTTTTTCCCTGGGGGCGGCGTTGAATCCGCGAGCGCCATTCCCGCGACCATCAATGAGATGATGCTGCAGAGCTTCACCGGTGTCTTGCGCCTCTTTCCGGTGTGGCCAATGGATCGCGATGCTTCCTTCGGGAATCTCCGGGCTTACGGCGCCTTCCTCGTCCGAATACGTTCCGCAGCGGCCGCGTCCACGACCTCACCATTCTGAGCGAAAAGGGAAGAGACTGCATCCTTGCGAATCCATGGCCTGGGCAATCTCTCGTACTCTATCGCAACGGTCAAAAGGCCGAGACCCTTAACGGAGACAGAATCAAATTCAGTACTGCGCGGGATGAAACCATATCGATACGGCCTCTATGAGCCCTTCGATGGTGACCTTGAGACGCCCAATGACCGCGAACGAAACCCTGGACAGGCAACCAACATCCGCAAAGATCAGCCGCCGGTCGGCGGCCAAAGGTCTGGTATTAGGGGCCGGCTTTTCCTTCCTCGTATCCTCGATAGGGATTAAGATTGGTGCCGCGGCATATCGACGGCCCGGTTGCCGCCACCAGCGCAGGCAATTCGCGGCCTCATCGACAAGGATATTCACGTTTTCAAGGGCATTCCTTACGGAGCTGATACTGCTCCGCGCCGCTTCATGGCGCCCATCCCGCCCCCACCTTGGACGGGAATACGCCCGGCTCTGCAGTTTGGCCCGCGTGCGCCACAGCTCAGGCCGCCGGCCCATGTGTCCCCCGCGGGATCAGTCGCTGATCCAGGAGGCCCCGTCAGCGAAGATTGCCTTTACCTGAATGTGTGGTCGCCCGGCTTGCGCGACAACGCAAAGCGGCCGGTCATGGTCTATATCCATGGTGGCGGTTTTGTGGCGCACGCGGCCAACTTTGCTATCTACGATGGGGTCAATCTCTGCCGACGTGGCAACGTTGTGGTTGTGACCCTCAACCACCGTCTCAATGCCTTCGGCTATCTCTATCTCGCCGAACTCGGCGGCGTTGAGTTCGCCGGAATCAGGCAATGTCGGTCAGTTGGATCTCGTCCTGGCCTTGCAATGGGTGCGAAACAACATCGCCGAATTTGGCGGTGATCCGAACCGGGTCCTGATCTTCGGGCAATCGGGTGGTGGCGGCAAAGTTGCTACCCTTATGGCGATGCCCTCGGCGGTCGCGCTCTTCCAGCGCGCGGCGACATCGAGCGGCGAAGCGGTAACGGCGTTGCCGCCGGGCCAGGCCACCCGGCACGCCGAGGCGGTCATGAATGCATTGGGTTTGCCAGCGAATCAGGTGAACAGAATCAGGACGGTCCCGATGGAGAACCTGATCTCCGCATCCCGTGCGAGCAACTATTATGGTCCCGTCGTGGATGGGCGCACCCTACCGCGCATTCCGTTCAGCCCGGATGCTCCCCAAATATCCGCTCATATTCCATTCATGGTAGGTACCAATCATGACGAGTCCCGTGCCCTGATCGGAGAAAACAATCAAGCCTTATTCAGTCTCACTTGGGAAACCCTGAAGCAGAACCTGGCGCCGTATGCTCAAAGAATGGGCGACCTCGATCGCGTGATCGATCTTTATCGGCGGCTTTATCCGCAGTATTCCGCGAGTGACGTCTTTTTCGGCGCCACCACCGATTCGCGCGACTGGCGTGCGGCGGTTATTGAGATTGAGCGCCGGGCGGCCCTCCCTCGAGGATCGGCGTCGACTTATTCCTGCGAACTCCGCTGGGGATCGCCCATCGACAACGGCAAATACAAAGCCTGTCATGGACTTGACCTGGCGTTGATGTTTGATAATGTAGCGCTCTCACACCGCATGACTGGGACGAGTGCCGATGCCTACGCGCTAGCCAGCGCAGATGAGCGAAGCTTACATAGCGTTTGCACGCAACGGCGATCCTAATAACCCAAAAATCCCGTACTGGCCGCCTTATGATTTGTCCCGCCGCGCTACGCTGGTGTTTGACCTCACCCCTAAGGTGATAGATGACCCACGTAAGCAGGAGCGAAAATTGTTTTCTGCGGTGCCCTATACGGAACAGTAACCCAGTAAGGTCGTCCACCGTCGACGATACATTTCGAGCGCGCGAAAAAGGGAGAGGCATGATTACAAGACCAATACTCACCGCAGTTCGGCCGGCAATCTCAATTCTGGGTGTAGCAGGAATCTGCTTGATTGCGATGGTGGCTCCTCTCGCCAGGGCAGCACAAAATCAATCTGCGCAACCGTCTGCTGAGAACCTGGATCCGGCAAGCGTGGTGGGCCGTTCAGATATCGTCCTTGAACGGCCGAACCTTCTGCCCAAGGAAGCAATGCCTTTGGGGAACGGCCGGCTTGGAGTAGCCGTTTGGGGAGAAGCAGGGTTCACCGCTCAGCTGAACCGGGCGGACACGCTTCCTAATCGGCTCTCCCCCGGGCAGGTCGTTATTCCAGGGCTGCAAAAGCTCGCTGCCGCCTCGGACTATGCTGGCCGAGTCGATCTTTACAATGGCGAGTTTCTGGAACACGGCGGAGGAATGACCGCCACAGCGTTCGTCGAGCCCGACACGGATGTATTGGTCATCGAAGTCAAAGGTGCAGACCCCTCCACCGCACAAACAGCGACGCTCCATTTATGGGCTCCACGTTCTCCGGAAACCCGCGCACAAGGTGGAACGGGAATTATTTCGGAAACCTGGAAGGACTCGACAGAAGCTGGCGCCTCAGGCGAGACCTTTGGGTCTCTGGCTGCAATTACAGCGCAGGCACGGGAGGTTCGCGCCACGATTGAGAGCCCCCTGAAAGTAACCATCACCTTCAAGCCCAACCCGGACGGATCCTTCCGCGTATTGGTTGCAGCTCCCCAATGGCACGGCGGCGACGCCGTCCGGACTGGAACACAGGTGCTCGCATCTGCATCGAGCCTGTCATCGCAAATGCATCGGCTTCGATGGAACGCCTTCTGGGCTCATGTAGGACTGATGAGACTGAGTTCAGAGGATAAGTCTGCCGAATACATGGAGAACCTTCGTCTGATTGATCTTTACACGGCGCGCGCGGAGAGCCTGGGGCCGCTGCCCGGCGCGCAGGCGGGAATCGGTGATTTATTCTCGTCCATTGCAGATCGCCATCAATGGAACCCTTCCGCATATTGGCATTGGAACCTCCGCATGCAGGTTGCAGCCAACCTCGGCGCCGGCGCTTATGACCTCAATGACTCCTACTTCAATCTCTACCGCGATAACCTGCAAAACATTGAGCAGTGGACCAGAAAGCACATGAATGATCGCGCGGGTATTTGCGTGCCTGAGACCATGCGCTTCAACGGTAGAGGCTATGAAAATGAAACCTGGATCCCGGCGCCCGCTCTCAATTGCGCGGCTGACTCAAAGCCTTATTACAATGCGAGGACCATCTCCACCGGAGCGGAGGTCTCGCTTTGGATCTGGCAGCAATACCTCGCAACCGGGAATCGTGCATTTTTAGCGGCGAATTATCCCGTCATGGCCGCCTCCGCGGAATTCCTGCTCGCCTACGCAAAGAACGGCCAAGATGGATCAATGCACACCTACCCGTCGAACGCACATGAGACCCAGTGGGATGTACATGATCCAACGACTGACGTTGCTGCGATGACCTCTTTTTTCCCGGTCGTACTGCAGGCGGCACAAACGCTCCACCAAAACTCGGCCTTGCTCGGGCAGATTCGTGCCGCCGTATCGCATCTGGTCCCTCTTCCTCGGACGGATGACGCGACCCAGAAGCAATTGCTCGCCGCCTCCGACGACAGTGCAGGCCACGATGTCATCGCGCCCTCCTACGAACCTTCTGCACCGTCCCATAACACAGAAAACATCGGATTAGAGCCCGTCTGGCCGTATTCCCTGGTGGGCGATGATGGGCCATTGCATGAGCTTGGCGTAAGAACCTTTGTGCATCGACCGAATAAGGTCGATGATGACTGGAGCAGCGACCCAATTCAGGCGGCTCGTTTGGGTTTGGCAGCCGACGTCAAATCAACCCTTGTCCAGCTCACAGAAAAGTACCAGGCCTACCCCTCCGGCCTGGCAGAATTCATGGGGCCCGAATTTTATGTGGAGCAGTTTGGCGTGGTGGCGACTGCTCTGCAAGAGGCGTTGGTCCAGGACTATGACGGAATTGTCCGCATCGCCCCCGCTTGGCCCAAAGACTGGGACGCGGATGGTACCGTCTATATCCAGCAAGCAAGCCGCGTGGATGTTCACATGCGCAGCGGGCAGCCGGCATCGGTAATCATCAGGGCTGGCTTCTCCGGACTTTTGCGCGTCCGCAATCCATGGCCTGCTCAGTCATTCGAAGTGACGGCAGAAGAAGACCACCATCCTGTCGTCTCTGCGAACGCGGGCACTTCGGTTTTGCAATTTCGAGTAAGGGCAGGCAAGTCTTATCTGCTGGCGCGCAGCGAGAGCGCCAATCCGAGCCTGCCGCCTGCCGCTGGCGGTTCGCCCGCGATGGCTCCTAAGTTCCTTGGCAAGCGCTCGATTGGTTTGGCCAAACAAGCGCACAATGAGTGAACTGTTTGCCATCTTTCACGCGTGCCGAGCCATCGCAAGGTCCACGATCTCCCCGATCATTTGGGTATAGGAGAGGCCGGATTTCTTCGCGGCCATGGCAAACTCCTGTCGCGCTTGAGAGCCATGGGTTCGGATTGGCTTCGATGACATAGACCTCGCCCTTGCTCGATATGCGCATGTCAATGCGCCCATAATCGCGAAGCTTGACGGCGCGATAGGCCTTGATCGCGATCTCGCTGAGCCTGGTCACGGTCTCCTCATCGAGGTCTTCGGCGATCGCCGATTTCGTCAGCTTATAGGCTTCCGTGTCTTTCTCGAATTTCACCTCCTGGCTGGCGATCCTGGGCATGCCCTTGGGAAGCTTCGAAAGATCAAGTTCCACCAGCGGAAGTGCATATGCGTTCTCGTAATTGCCGAGGACGGCGGCGTATATCTCGCGTCCGTCGATATACTCCTCGATCAACGCAGGAGAATTGAATTCCGTTTGTATATAGGAGAGGCGCTCCATCAACTCCTTCACGCTGTTAACCACGGCAGCGGAATCGATGCCGATGGATCCATCTTCGGAGGTGGGTTTCACGATGAGCGGGAACGAGATGTCATGTGCATGGTCGATGGTGCCGCGATAGGCTGTTGCGAAGTAGGGCGACTGAATCCCGTGAAAAGCGAACATCTTCTTGGCGATCGATTTGTCCTGCGCAAGAACGTTCGCGTGCGGTCCGGAGCCGGTGTAAGGGATATCGAGCATATCCAGAAATGCAGTGACCTGCATCTCCTTGGTGTTATCCCCCGCATACGATTCCGTGATGTTGAAAATGAGATCGGCGCCACATTTGGCGAGTCCGAGCAGCGATTGCGGGCGGCCGTTGAGAACATAATACGACGGCTCATGACCGAGCTTCTCCAGGGCTTCGAAGATCTCTTCGCGGTCGTGCTTTACCGGCTTCTTCTTGCGTTCCTTTTGCCCCTTGCGCTTGCGCGGTGCAGGAACTTCTTCCTGCACTTCAGTAGGTTCGTCTTCCCACAAGTCGTACAGCACGGTGATTTTCAACTTCGTTCCATTCATGTGACCTCCAATCGGCGTGCCGGCAGCCGCCACCGGATTTCCTGCCACGCAGTACAGGACACAACCAAGTGTGCGGCTTTCATTAAGAAAAACCGCATCAAGTTCGCGGCGCCACCAATCTCAACAGGAAATCCGGGCACGCCTCAGGGATGAATAAACTTTCCCCGGATCAGGTAATTCATTGAGAGTGCGGTTGTGTATACCGTGAACTCCGTTAGGTACTCAGACTCGCGTCGAACGTCGACGCGCAGACCCAGGTCCTCAACCCGCTTGCAAATGGCTTCCACGAGCCGCTTGACGATCGGACGTTGCACGCCGCTCCAATACGCGACCTTGTCGATAATGGGCTTGCGATGCTGGCGCAGCATCTCCTGAGCGGGCCGCACGCCCTTACGCCGCTTGGGGGAAACATTGAAGATGTCCGCCAGGTCGGTATCCAGCGCGAGTTCCTCCACCGGAATCTCCTCCGGCAGGCTGAGATGATAGAACTCGCCGACCGTCGATTCCATCTCATCGACGGTGATGTCGGTGCGGCCGCGACGCCGGATGGGTTCGACATCTCCGACCTTTCGCGCCATGCGATCGACGTATTGAAGCTTCTCGAGCGCCCCCCAACCTTCGTAGCGCTTTCGCCATTGCGAGCGAGGCGTGAGCCAGACGGCAAACGTTTCTGCAAAATCTTCATCCGGATGCTTCTGCGCGTACCAGCCGGCCATGTGGCGAACAAACTTCCGCGAGAACGGTATGGGACGGTAATTATCGCGATAGGCGCGGCGAAACGGGCCAAAGAGATCGCGCCACTCCGCCGACTTGTATAGCTGGTAAGCGTAATTGAATGCGTGACCGGCCTCATGACGCATGTACATCATGATCTCGTGAGCGTCTTCCAGGTCGTTCATATCGCGCTCAAGCTGTGCCAGGTCCGGGTTGGCCAGATAGAACGGGATGCCGACGACCGGCTCGCCGGAGGGACATCCCCATTCATCGGTGAGGTAACAAAGCGGACGGAACTTGTGGATACCCTTGACGTCCAGTTCGCGATAAAGCTGCTGAACGAATCGTTCGAGCGGAGAACCCTCGAGTTTGAGCCCGAGTTCGCGAATGGGCTTGGCGAGTATCTCCTGGAATTCCGTTCGGGTTTTCTCGAAATTGCGCACTGGGCTATTCAGAGTTCTATACCAAGGAGCCAGATTTGGCACGGCAGGCGTATCGCTTATGCACATAGTATCGTGGGCACGGTAGGATCTGGACCATCCATCTCATAAGCGCTGTTGCCACGCAAGGCTCACCCCTCGCGGCCATTACTTCGGCTATGATGCTTTTGTTCGATGGCGAAGCGCTGTCTGCTTTACGGAGTAAAACAGCGGCATCTGTCACGGAATACGCAAAAAGAAAGCGGCCAATTTCGAAGAGCCAGACGAGCATCACACGCAGGACTTTGTTAAAGAACGTCGTGGCGCCTGCGGCGGCGACGGTTCTGCTTCCCGAAATAGGTTGGGCTCAGAGTCGCGGAAGTGTACTTCCAGGCTCTACCCGGGCAGTCCTTCCTTCCCCGGTCCTCTCGCAACCTGACCTGATGTTTGTATACGTTGGCGACGTCGAGACAAGCCGATACAACCTCTCGCGAGCTGGCGGTGCGTGGACCGGGAGCAACCACGCCGCCGGCGTGCGCGTGGATTTTCTTCCAGGGACAAAGCAGTCCACGGTTTCGCTTGAGTCGCCAACTCTCCCGGTGCAGCGGGTACATCTTCGCTGGAAGTGTCGCCTTCCCGATGAAGTTCTTGTTCTTGGCGACGCGTGGGAGAGGAGCTATGGAGATCTGGAGTGGCGGCCATTGCAGGCGGAACGTCCGTTGCCCTGGTACACGGTCCTTCACGCGAAGCAGCGAACCGTCGGCATGGGCGTCAAGACCGGAGCCGCATCGTTCGCCTTCTGGCAGGTGGACCCCGCGGGAATATCGCTCTGGCTTGACACACGAAACGGGGGCAATGGTGTGCGGCTGGGCGACCGTAGGCTCGAAATGGCCACGATCGTCACCTACACCGGTGTTCTCGGAGAAAGCGCCTTCACGGCCACGCAGCGCTTGTGCCGTGCGATGGCGGAGGGAGCGAAGGTCCCTGGCATACGCGGGGTCACCCCTCTCGATGTGATCTACGGAAGCAACGACTGGTATTACGCATACGGCAACAATACTCCGGACGGCATTTTGCGCGATGCAGACCTTGTAAGATCTCTCGCGCCTGCAAAAGGGAACAAGCCGTTCACCGTCATTGACGATGGTTATCAAGATCGAACTCGCTTTCCGAGCCTGCCAAAACTAGCTGCCGACATTCGTAGCCGGGAGGTTATCCCAGGAATTTGGATTCGGCCTCTGCGGGCGCCTTCCACCACAGCCACTACCCTTCTGCTACCGGCTGCGCGGTGGAATGGCCGCTGCCAACGAGCAGCCCCCGTTGGCATACGATCCAACCATTCAAGATGCGCTCGAAGCTGCCGCCGCAGTGGCAACGGAGGCGTGCGAATGGGGCTTCGATCTGATCAAGCACGACTACACCACTTACGAGCTGCTCGGCCAGTGGGGGAGCCAGATGGGCGCTTCCCCCACCCAGGGGAATTGGCATTTCAACGATCGTACCCTCACCAACGCTGAGATCGTTACCGCGTTGTATCGGCGACTGCGTGCGAGCTGCGGGCAAGAGCGCGTCATTCTTGGGTGCAACACCGTCGGCCACCTGTCGGTCGGACATTTCGATGCCTCCCGCACCGGGGATGACGTGAGCGGAAAAGAATGGGAACGGACACGCCGCACCGGCGTAAACACACTCGCCTTTCGCATGCCGCAGCACAAGACGTTCTACTCACTCGATGCCGACTGTGTCCCGCTTACCCCGGACGTGCCCTGGTCCATGAGCCGGCAGTGGCTAACGGCGGTGGCAAACAGCGGCAGCGTGCTTCTGGTCTCACCCGACCCCAGGGCGATCGGGACAGAACAGCGAAATGCGTTGCGCGAAGCCTTTGAACGTTGCGCTCATAAGTCCAGCAGCGAACCCTTGGATTGGATGGAAACCCGTACGCCTCATGCCTGGCGCTCCTCCGTCGGACCGGGCGCCTACGAATGGACATTGGAAGAAGGAGAGAGTCCTTTTCCGATCGGAATACAGCGCGGACCTGATTGAAGCACAAGCGCGTGGCGAAATCGCGCTTTCGCGCCAAACATCATAGGTCATCTCTAAGCGTCCCATCTGGCCCAGGCGGAGTGCGCACAGTCTCGAGAATGCCGCGCAGGATGGAGCTCGGGCTAGGTGGGCAGCCACTTATCGCGAAGTTTACGGGGATAACATTTGCCACGCCGCCACGGCTGGCATAGCTCGTGCCGAAGATGCCGCCGCATGCTCCACAGTCGCCCAGGGCCACAACCCACTTGGGGTCGGGCACGGCATCGTAGGTGCGCTTCAGCGCTTCTTCCATGTTGACCGACACGGGCCCAGTCACCAGTAGGAGATCGGCGTGGCGCGGACTCGCTACGAATTTGATGCCCACGCCCTCCAGGTTGTAGTAAGGATTGTTCAGCGCCTGGATCTCCAACTCGCAGCCATTGCAGGAGCCTGCGTCCACGTGGCGGATACAGAGCGCGCGTCCCAGGATTCTCCTGAAGATCCGTCTGCAACGCCTCCAAGACCGGCGATGAATCATCAGGAACGGGCAGCGGTTCGGTCAATATACCGGTGCGCAGCATGCGTGAAAGAACGTCAAACATAGTTACCTATCCGTCCTGTCCGCTATAGGACAGGTTGAACGATTTGTTGATGAGCGGGAAGTCCGGCACGATGTTACCGAGAATCGCGTATTCGAGAAGCGGCCAGTTCTGCCACGACGGGTCGTGCGCATGGCAGCGCCGGATCGCGCCCTCCGGACCAGTCTCGAGAGCAATCATGACTGGACCGCGCCATCCTTCGATCAGCCCAACCCCAAGCAGATCAGGCTCCGCGAGAGGAACGGGTATCTGGATGGGTCCAGCAGGAATGCTCCCCAGGAGCGCACGGCAAAGCCGAAGAGACTCGAAGATCTCGTCGAACCGCACTTGCACTCGCGCTGCAACGTCGCCCGCGCTCTGCACGATCAGTTTCGGGGCGAGCCGATCGTAGGGGGGCCACGGATGGTCGGCTCGCAGATCGAGCGAAATGCCCGAGGCACGCGCGGCGAGACCGACCGCGCCAAGCTTCTGCGCAAGACCTGTCTCCAGTCTTCCAGCTTCTCGAAAGCGATCTTGCAAGCCGGCATGCTCGGCATAGATGGAACGCAGGTTAGAGACCGAGTCCTCGACGACCGCGTACTGTTGCCATAAGAGACGAGACGCGTCTGAGGATAGATCGTTTGCTACACCTCCGGGCGTCACATAATCGAAGAGGTAGCGCGCTCCGAAAGCGACTGCGTTGGCGCGCAGCAGATCCTCTTTCAAGCGGGAAAACTGAGTGAGCCCGAAGGCGAAGCCGGCATCATTGCCGAGAGCACCCAGATCGCCCAGATGATTGGCCAGACGTTCGTGCTCAAGGGCCAGCGCCCGAAGGTCTGTTGCTCGGACAGGGCAGGCAATATGGGTGATTGCTTCAAGCGCTGCGCAGTACGCCCACGAGAAAGCTACGGACGAGTCTCCGGAGACCCGTGCCGCCAAACGGTGCCCCTCGCCTTGTAATAGCTCCTCAAAACGCTTGGCAACGCCTTTGTGGGTATAGCCGAGTCGTTCCTCCAGGCGTAGAACCTTCTCGCCCACTACGGAGAAGCGGAAATGTCCAGGTTCGATGGTGCCCGCGTGGACCGGGCCGACTGCGATCTCATGAACACCATCGCCTTCTACGGATACGAATGGGTATGGCTCTGAGCCGGCCGCGAATTGCCGGCCTCCATCGACCCTACGCCGCAAGGGAAAATATTTCTCTGGCCATCCGCCGTGGCACAACCATCCGCGGGTGTCCGGGTGGGGTTCCTCTGCCGTGATACCGAGCATGTCATATACGGCCCGCTGCATACGCAGCGCCGCCGGGAACAAGGTCGCGATACCTGGATACCTGGGGGCGGTCTTCACCTGGATTGGGTATTCGACCACCATCAACGTATCGGGCAGGAGATAAGCCGCATAGACGGCAAAGCAGCGGTCGCGATCACGGTCGTCCGCTCCCCAGAGGCTGAGAAGCAGCGCGCCGGCCTGGTGCATTGCATTGGCGGCCTCGAGCCATTGCTCGCGGTCCACGCACAACCGGGCGCTGGGTATGTTGCCCGGCATCTGTGTCCTGTACTGTTCAATGAAAGCCGATAATTTACTCATGACCAATCACCCAATCAGACGCGCCGCGGCGCGGTACCATGCTGCCAGCGCCGGTGGCATATATAGGCCAAGCGCCAGCACCATGGCGAGATGAACGAAGACGGGCACCATTGCCGGGGAGTGCGGCAATGGGCGCGCATCGCTCTCTCCGAAGACCATGGGCTGGACGCGGCTGAAGATCGCCGCAAAGGCCACGCCCAGCGCAATCAAAAGGAAGGGTGTGGTCCAGGGATGTTCACGCATCGCGGTCGTCAGCACGAGAAACTCACTCGCAAACACTCCAAAGGGCGGCATACCCAGGATCGCAATCGACCCCAGCATCAATCCCCAACCGATCGTTGGGCTGATTCCAACCAGCCCTCGAATCCCATCCATGCGCTGAGTCCCGGCGGTCTGCGACGCGTGCCCAGCGGTAAAAAAGATCGATGATTTGGTAAGGGAGTGAACGGTCATGTGCAGCAGCGCGGCAAAGTTCGCGACCGGACCGCCCATCCCGAAGGCGAACGTGATGATGCCCATATGTTCAATCGACGAGTAGCCGAATAGCCGCTTGATGTCACGTTGTCTAAAAAGAAAGAAGGCTGCCAGAACCGCAGACAAGAGCCCAAACGTCATCAACATGCGCCCTGGAATATGCGAACCGATCGATCCTTCGACTAATACCTTGCAACGGATCACCGCATATAAAGCGACATTGAGCAGCAAGCCCGAGAGGACGGCGGAAACTGGGGTCGGGCCTTCGGCATGAGCATCGGGCAGCCAGTTGTGCAGCGGCGCCAGGCCGACCTTGGTGCCATATCCAACCAGAAGGAAGACAAATGCAATGCCCAGCACCCTTGGTTCCAGTTGCCCTTTCACCGCGTTGAGGTGGGTCCACAACAGGGCGGTCATGCCTTCGCGGCCAAGTGTCTGCTCGGCCGCAAAGTATAGAAGGATAGTGCCGAACAGTGCCTGGGCAATGCCGACACCGCAGAGGATGAAGTACTTCCAGGCCGCTTCCAGGCTGGCGCGTGTGCGGTAGAGAGAAACCAGCAAGACCGTCGAGAGTGTGGCTGCTTCCATAGCCACCCAAAGCAAACCCATGTTATTGGTCAGCAAGGCCAGAAACATCGCTGCCATAAAGAGCTGGTACATGCTGTGATACAGGCGCAGTCGCCGTGCATTGAGACGCCCATGATGCTCCTCAATGCGCATGTAGGGCCGCGAGAAAACCGCGGTGGTGAAACCCACGAACGCGGTCAGCGCGACCAGAAACACATTGAAGGAGTCGACGAAGAACTGCTCGTGCGCCACCAGCATGGGGCCGTGCCGGATAACCCGCAGCACCAGCAATGCGGCGGCGGCCAGCGTCGCCAAGCTCACTCCGACATTCAGCTCGGCCGCGAAGCGGCGGGCGCCGAAGAGGGCCAACGAAAGTGCCCCCAACAGCGGCAACCCCAGAACCAGGAATATTTCCACTTCAGTCCTCCTTGAGTGCTTCGAGGTGGTGCAGATCGAGGCTGTCGAACTGCTCCCGGATCTGGAAGAAAAAGATGCCAAGGATGAATACGCCGACCAGGAGGTCGAGTGCGATTCCCAACTCGATCACCATAGGCATCCCATAAGTAGCACTGGTCGCCGCGAAAAACAGCCCATTCTCCATGGCGAGAAATCCAATCACCTGCGTCACCGCTTTCCGGCGGGTGATCATCATCAGGAACGACAGCAGAATGACGGCAAGTGCGATACCGAGCGTGTGGCGCGTGATGGTCGTCGCCAACATACTGATCGGTTGTGCCAGGCCGAAGGCGAAGATTACCAGGACCAACCCCACGAGCATCGTCGTTGGGATGTTCACCAAAGTCTCACTGTCCCATTGGGCGCCGAGCCGCTGGATGAGTCGATGAAGGATCCATGGCAGTGCGATCACTTTCAGGATCAGGGTCAGTGCCGCGGAGTAGTAAAGCTCCGTAAGGCCGGAGCTGATCAGGGCGCTGGCGAGCGGAGAAGAGTGGCGGGCTGAAGCTTGCCCCAGGCCCGACAACAGGTTACGATCCTGGGAGAGACCGGCACGCCCTTCTTCGCTAATGGGGTTCGATTGGTGTCAATTCGCGTTGCGTGACACCCTGCCGCTGCGCGATTTGGCCGCCGAATGCGCATTAAGGGATAGCAGAACAAAGTAGAAACGAACGTGAACCTCCACGGCACAAGGCCGTGGCATCCAGGAAATGTCGGCGGCACTTTAGAAACCAACGTGAACCTCCACGGCACAAGGCCGTGGCATCCAAACTGGACAAAAAGTTCGGAGGCCGACTTTAGAAACGAACGTGAACCTCCACGGCACAAGGCCGTGGCATCCAAAACTGGACAAAAAGTTCGGAGGCCGACTGAGAAACGAACGTGAACCTCCACGGCACAAGGCCGTGGCATCCAAAACTGGAGCAGTCTTTCGATGCCACGGGCTTGCCCCGTGGAGGTTCACGCTCGTTTCTAACAGGGCCAGCAAAACAACAGCCCTTTGGGGTTTACGCCGATGAGCGATCGCGACCTATTCATTGCCGCCTTGCAAATAGCCGACCCAGCCGAGCGCGCCGCCTACCTGGATGGGGCCTGTGCCGGCGATGCCGCGCTGCGCGAGCGCGTAACGCGATTGCTCCGGCTTCACGAGGAGGCCGGCAGCTTTCTGGACAAACCGGCCGCCCCAGAACAGCCGACGGTGGACCAACCCGCATCCCCCGGCGAAGGGGTCGGCACGCGCATCGGACCCTACAAACTGATCGAGCAAATCGGCGAAGGCGGCTTGGGCGTGGTCTTCATGGCCGAGCAGCAGCACCCGATCCGCCGCAAGGTCGCTTTGAAAGTCATCAAGGCGGGCATGGACACGCGACAGGTGGTCGCCCGGTTCGAGGCCGAGCGCCAGGCCCTGGCTCTCATGGAGCACGCCGGCATTGCCCGCGTGCTGGACGGCGGCACCACCGCATCCGGCCGGCCCTACTTCGTCATGGAGCTCGTCAAGGGCATCCCCATCACCCGGTACTGCGACGAGCATCAGCTCACGCCGCGAGAGCGGCTGGCCTTGTTCGTGCCGGTCTGCCAGGCCGTGCAGCACGCCCATCAGAAAGGCGATCATCCACCGCGACCTCAAACCGACCAATGTCCTGGTCGCCGCCTACGACGGCAAGCCAGTGCCCAAGGTGATCGACTTCGGCGTGGCCAAGGCCATGGGGCAGCAGTTGACGGAACGGACCCTGGTCACGGGCTTCGGCAGCATCGTCGGTACGCTCGAATATATGAGTCCCGAGCAGGCCGAATTCAACGCCATGGACGTCGATACCCGCGCCGATATCTACAGCTGGGCGTGCTGCTCTACGAGCTTCTGACCGGGACGACTCCGCTTACCAGCGAGCGGCTCAAGCTGGCGGCCATGCAGGAGGTATTGCGGCTGATCCGCGAGGAGGAGCCGCCAAAGCCCAGCACACGGCTGAGCGATTCCAGGGACGCGCTGCCCTCGATCTCGGCGCAGCGGAAGCCGGAGCCGGCGAGCTGACGAAGGAGGTGCGCGGCGAGCTGGACTGGATCGTGATGAAGGCGCTGGAGAAGGACCGCAACCGCCGCTACGAGACGGCCAACGCATTGTCCGCGACATCGAGCGATACTTGAACGACGAGCCGGTCGAGGCCTGCCCGCCGTCGGCCGGCTATCGGTTGCGGAAGTTGGCACGACGCTATCGGATTCATCTGCGCGTGGCCGCGGCGGTGTTTCTGGTGCTGGTTATGGGGGTTATCGCTAGTGCCTGGCAGGCGCTGCGGGCGACGAGGGCGGAAGAGGTTGCCAATGAGGCTCGCCAGGCGGAATACGAGCGGGCGGCCGATTTGGCGGTGGCATTGGAGCGGACCGAAGGTGCTGAGAAGGCGGAAAGACAGCGGGCGGGCGAGTTAACCGTGGCGCTGAGAAAGGTAGAGCAAGCCGAGAAGGCCGAGAAGGAGCGGGCGGAAGAACTGAAAAAACACAGCGCGATCAGACCAAGTCGTTGCTCGAGGATGTTGAGGCCAACTTGAATAACGGCCGCATTTTGTTGGCCGAGAATGCGTGGAACCACGGCGGCAGCGCGGATTTTGCTAACTATTACCTCAGGTTGATTCCGCCAAATCAGCGCAACTTTGAATGGGGCTATCTCAGTGCAAATACGAAGGGAGCCTTTTTTGCGCTTAATGGCAGCGGTAACATGATGGCCAGCGTGAGTTTCAGCGGCGACGGTAGACGCATTGCTACCAACTCTGGGGATAACATGGTGCGTGTCTGGGACGCAAAAAGCGGGCAGGCCCTATTGAAACTAAAGGGACACACCGATTATGTTTTGAACGTAAGCTTCAGTGCCGATGGTAACCGCATCGCGAGTGGTTCTAGTGATGGAACCGTGCGGGTCTGGGACGCCAATAGTGGCCTAGCCTTGTTGGAGTTGAAGGGACACACCCAGCCAGTGTTGTGTGTGAGCATCAGCGCCGATGGCAACCGCATCGCGAGTGGTTCTAGTGATGGAACCGTGCGGGTCTGGGACGCCAATAGTGGCCTAGCCTTGTTGGAGTTGAAGGGACACACCCAGTCAGTTTGGAGTGTGAGCATCAGCGCCGATGGCAACCGCATCGCGAGTGGTTCCAGTGACGGCATCGTACGGATCTGGGACACCAAGGGCGGCCAGGCACTTCAGAACCTTAGGGGACATACAAGTGGGGTTCGTAGCGTGAGTTTCAGTGGGGACGGCCGCCGCATTGCTAGCAGTTCGGATGACAAGACCGTGCGAATCTGGGACGCCAAAAGCGGCAAGCCGCTGTTGGAACTTGATGGGCACAGCGATAGGGTTACGAGCGTGAGTTTCAGCGGCGATGGCAGCCGCATCGCTAGCGGTTCCAATGACAAGACCGTTCGTGTGTGGGACGCCACAAGCGGCCAAACGTTGCTCGAATTCAAAGGCCATACCAACCCAGTAGTGAGCGTGAGTTTCAGCAGCGACGGTACCAGGGTCGCCAGCGCCACACTCTACTTTGTCCCGTTCAACGGGCCAGCAATGCCACTTGACGACGTTGGTAGGCCCGGGGCCATTGCCCAGTTGGACGATGCTGTTCGTGTCTGGGACGCGCTTAGCGGCCAGGCCATACTGGATTCAGGGGGCATGCCGATGAGGTCTGGAGGTGAGTTTCAGCGGCGACGGTAGCCGCGTAGCCACCGGTTCAAATGACAAGGTGATGGCAGTAACTCGCGGCAGGAGCGGGATTGTTGGTTGAAGGTGAGGCAGCGTGGCCAGGATGTTTGCCAAGTGCGTTGGGTAGTCGCCTTTGGGGAATCGGCCGCCGCGTCGGCGACAACGAGGGAATTGGCGATCTCGCTGGGAAAGAGGTCGGGGGCGAGCAGTTCATGGGTGCCGTTTGAAGCCGTCGCGCAGCCGCACCCTTGTCGGAATCGACCTCGACGACTTCCCATTTGAAGGCCACGGACGAATCGATGACGTACTTCATTTGGCGTCGCGCATGGCACGGATAATCTGGACCCCAATGTCCTGCACGCCGTGCATTTGCAGCATCCTGCCGCGCGATTCCTCGGCCTTAGCCTCGATGCGGCAGCGGAACACGTGGTCGATGGACGTACCAGCCACGAGGTGATCAACCACCGCTTGGAGGTCAGGATCAATGGAGGGAATGGTGCAGGAAGGTTGCTCTAGTGTTTTCATATCTTGATTTTCGCAATGTTACTGCGTTAGGTCAAGGTTCGTGAGAAGAAATCCGCGACGGGGCAGAACATCTATGCAGCCCAACTCCACCGCAGCTTTGAACGGCGCAGCCCCGCGGCGAGTTGGCGTTTGAAGCCGGCCAGTTCGATAAGGCCCGCCCACTTCATAGCCACCGCGCTGAAGCCCAAGCCGCCCCAAGCGGGGAATTGACTTTTGCTTTTGGATTCTTGGTAGCAGAATGCTGGGGATGTCCGTGCAAGCGCGGTGTTCACGGTTTTATCTCGCCCGGGGCACCCGGCGACCCGGAAGACAACCGGTTCGCATTGCACCCGTCTGTTTTTCCTGGACCAAATGAACTGCCCCATTTTCCTTTGGTTGGGCCCGCGGGGATGACTATCGGCCCTTTGGCCGCCCCCTTTCTCAATTCTTGACCAACGGCACCTCGGTAAGCGTAAAGGGAATGTCCACTACGACGCTCTTGCGGTCGGGTTGAGACCAGCTTGGAAGGCGCAGGCCCCTTGCCCTCTGGCGGGCATGAACCTCATCGTTTGGTTGAACGTGGCCGCGCCCGCGACCCCGGATACACCCTTTCCCACGCACGTCATCGCGATGCCCTTGTCGTCCAGCAGTACCAGATTGTCCGCCAACCCACCACCAATTCCCGTGAAACCCTGGAAATTGCCGCCAATCACCATGGCTCCCAGTCCCTCGGGGCTTCCAGGCGGAGGCCTGGAACTCGAATGATCCGGACCTGGCCATTTCCCGCGGTCTCAACCTCAATGACCTTGATGGCACCTCCTGCCACGCCGTTAAATGTCTTGATTGTCGATTGCAAGACATCGCTCACAGTGATCGCCGGGGTCTCCTTGGTCAACAACTCGGCGGTGACAATCCCCTGGATTTCCTTCAGTGACCGGGATGCCTTATCGCCCTCGCCCTCGCCCTTGCCCTTTTTGAGCCAGATCTTGTTAATCTCCTCGGAGGGTTTTGCCTAATCTTAACCGTCCCGCCGCCTGGCCCAACAACCTTTTCGCACCAAACGGGCTACCGCGGGTTCGGCTTTGACGCCAAAGGTCTGCACAAATACCTGACCCTGGTCATCCGTCGCACGGATGACGCGAATCGCCAACGCTTTACTCCAACGAATCCTAGGTTCCGCGGCAAAATCCAGGGTCACCAGGATGTTGTCTTTATTGGCAGGGTCGGAAAGCCCCACTGGCGCCGGCGCGAGCGGATCCGACTGTCGGCGGTGAGATCGGCCGCCAATCGGCTCGGTTTGCCATCAACGAGCGTAATTTGGCCGGCCGCCTTGGCCCGGATTTGCGTTGACATTCGCGCCGGGGATCCCCACCGCCAACGCCACCAAACCCACCACCACCGCCGATGCCGCCTCCACCACCACCACCGCCGCCAGCACCACCTTGACCACCACCGCCGCCGGCACCTTTGCCGCCGCCACCACCGATACCTCCGCCGCCAGCACCACCTTGACCACCACCGCCAGCACCACCTTGACCACCGCCGCCGGCACCTTTGCCGCCGCCACCGCCGCCGCCACCAGCACCTGCACCGCCAGGGCCGCCAACGCCGCCGAATCCGCCTCCGCCTCCAAATCCCATCGCGCCAGGCTTGACGACAACTTCCACCAACTGGGCCTTATCACAAAACATCTCCAGCGCCTTCCAAAATGTCACATCGCCCGAGTCCAGCGTGATCTTGCGCACCTTAGAGCTTTCCGTCTGGGTCGTTGAGCATCAGCTCATAGCCGCTTTTCTTTTTGAAATCGGCCAGGGCCTCGGCCAGAGGCGTATCGGCATACACCAAATGAACGCGTTTGGGCGTCAGCATCTTCGACTTTTTGCTGCCGTTCTTCGATCTTCCGAACCAGCATCTCCGCTCTGCGTTTGCGCTTCAGTTGTCGCCCTTGACGGCCAGGCGAAGAGCATCAAGCGCAAGGCCACCCATGTCGTCGAGTTCCTTGCTAGCTTTTTTCGCGGTCGGCAAATCTGCTGCTGCCGAGCTGGTCAACCAGGCAGGTTGACCCGGTTCAGGATCGGCCTTGCCGGCAACCGGCGGCTGTGATCGCTCCACTGCCGCGCCGGTTTGTTCCCCAGCCACGGTGCGAAACACGGCCAGTCTAGTTTCACCAGCAATCACTGCCGCGGCCAGCACCATCCCGCCGATCATTTTGAGTTTGGCAATTAACATGGTTCTTAACACTCCCTGTGTCAATGCTGCAACGTGGTAGGAGATCAGCCCCGCGGCAGCAGCTTTGCTGGCCGCCGGCACCACGGCAGCCTTGGTTGTTGAAAACACCAGCATTCTGGGTAAACAGGCAGCCGCGGCTTGTTCCCTGGCTAAAAGCGGAGCGAACCGGCACAAACCGCGACGCCCCGGCGCGACAGGCTGATACGAAGGCACTAGAGAGCTCGTGTCAAACGGGATTCCACTGTCCCAAGACAGCAACCTAATTCTCTGGCAATTTCCTGATTGCTTCGTCCCTCCAACTGGTTGGTGACAGCAAGGAACTCGAAATTTGTCGGGCAGACGATTCACTTCTTCGTCGAGCACGGGCCTGATTTCATGCATGGCGGCGTCCACCATGGGGTCGAGCGTGCATGCCCGCGGCGCCGCGCTCTCGACCGACTGCTCACGAGAGCGGCGTTTG
>CAVTPN010000030.1:0-8431 GCA_963736535.1 uncultured Acidobacteriaceae bacterium | reverse complement strand
GTTACCTGAACGTTCATTGACCGCCAGACCCTCCATCTGCGCGATTGCGGATTTACACTTGAGAGGATGCTTTGACTTCGACGTCATCGCGCCCTACCATGTCGCTACGCACGGCTTCGCCCTCATGGTCAACGAGATCGTCTCCCACTACCGCATCATTGAGAAGACCGGTGGCGGCGGAATGGGCATCGTCTATAAGGCCGAGGACACCACGCTTGGCCGATTTGAGCCCTGAAGTTTCTGCCCGACGATCTGGCGGAAGACCCCCAGGCACTGGAGCGCTTCCGCCGCGAGGCCCGCGCTGCCTCCGCTCTGAACCATCCCAATATTTGCACTATCTACGAAATCGGCGAACACCAGGGTAGGCGGTTCATCGCGATGGAGTTTCTCGATGGGACGACCCTGAAGCATCGCATCGGCGGACGTCCTATGCCAGTAGAAACTCTCCTCGCGCTGGCTGTCGAAATCGCGGATGCCTTGGATGCAGCTCATGCAAAGGGGATCGTGCACCGCGATATCAAGCCCGCTAACATCTTCGTGACCGATCGGGGAATCGCCAAGGTTCTGGACTTTGGCCTGGCCAAAGTTTCCCAATCCGGCCCTGCGCAAAGCGATGCGAATTTGGCGACGATCGAGTCAGAAGCCCACATCACCAGCCCTGGTGCCACTCTGGGCACCGTCGCCTACATGTCTCCTGAGCAAGTGCGGGGCAAAGAATTGGACAATCGCTCCGATTTGTTCTCCTTCGGTGCGGTGGTCTACGAAATGGCGACCGGAACGCTCCCTTTCGCCGGCGAGACCACCGGTGTGATCTTTGACGGGATCTTGAATCGCGATCCGGTCCCTGCGGCGCAGGCTAATCCGGATCTCCCGCCGGAGCTGGAGCGGATTATCCGCAAGGCCCTCGAAAAGGACCGCGATCTTCGCTACCAGCATGCGTCAGAATTGCGAACAGATTTAAAACGGCTCAAGCGTGATATTGATTCCCAACGCTACTCCCACTCCACTGGCCGCACCTCCCAACCGGCTCTCCCTTCGACCTCTCGCTGGCCACGCTCTCTGACGTATGCATTGGTCGGTTGCGCCGCTCTGGTCGGTCTTGTTCTCGGCTTGTTACGCTGGCGCGGTGTTAAACCATCGGCCTCGAAACCGCCTATGACCGAGCGCGCCCTGACCCATAATCCTCCTGAGAATCGCACCTTCGGGGCCGCCATTTCACCCGATGGAAAGATGATGGCGTATGGGGATACGCGCGGCCTCCACCTGGACCTTATCGACACTGGAGAAGTGCATGACATCCCCCTGCCACCGGAAATAGATGGCAGCGTTTGGGAGGTGGCATGGTTTCCCGATGGGCAGAGGTTGCTCGTGACGACCTACAATCCGAACGAAGGGTTCGCCGTTTGGCAGACGTCGATGTTTGGCGGCGCCGTTCGCAAGCTATGGACGGATAGTTATGCAGCAGTCGTCTCCCCGCGAGGCTCTGTGATTGCTCGCGTCATGGGGAACGGGCATGAGATTTGGCTTTCGGGAGCGGACGGCGAACAACCCAGAAAAATTCAGGAGGATAAGACGAAAGTTTATGGGTCATTGGCTTGGTCGCCTACTGGGGATCGTCTCGCCTACGTGAAGGGCACGAGCGAAAGCGGGATCTTGGAAACCATTCCTGCTTCGGGGGGAACCCCTCGCGAGGTGATTTCCGATGCTCGTCTGGCGCTGGTTTCACCGAACGTTTCCGCCTTGGTTTGGCTCCGCGATAGTCGCCTGGCGTTCAATCTGCTCGAGCCGGACGAAATCGGGAGTCTCTACCAGATGCGCGTCGACCCGGCCAGCGGAGAGGTCACTGGACCCTTGACCATGATTGCCAATGCGCCGGATGGCTACACCATCTGGGTAAGTGCTGCAGCCGACGGGAGCCGTTTGGTCTTAACCAAGTCGCGCAGTTGGACGGACATCTATGCAACCGACCCGCAAGAAAGAGCGGCCCCCGCAATATCGCGCCTGACTTTGAATCGAAGTCTGAATGTCGCGAGTGGATGGGCGCACGACAGCAGGAGTATTTTCTTGCAGTCGAACCGCACGGGAAGATTCCAGGTCTTCCGTCAACAACTCGGGCAAGACGACGCGGAACCTGTAATTCAAGGGCCGGATGATGAACAGAATCCTCAACTAAGTGCCGATGGCAATTGGATCCTGTATTGGTCAACCGTTCATGGCAGCAACCCTTCGGCTTCTACCAAGCGGCTGATGCGCTCTCCGGTCTCGGGCGGCTCGCCCGAAGAATTGCTCGCTGCGCCCAACGATGAATCGATCGCATTCGCGTGCGCCAATTCGAGCGCGGGCGGATGCATTTTGTCTCGCCCCGAGAATGGCGGCTTGAGCTTCTACCAGTTAGATCCGATCCACGGCTTAGCGAAACATGTGCTGGCTGTCGGCAAAGTCTCCCCAACCTACTGGGCCATTTCTCCCGAAGGCTCGCGCCTCGCCATCACGAATAGGGAAATGCGCGGCCGCGTGATGCTCGTGAACATCACGGATTCAACGCAGAGCATATTTTCGATCTCCCCGGCATGGGACATTCGGGAGTTGGCCTGGGCTGGGGACGGTCGCTCCCTGTTTGCAGTAGGCGTGCGCGACCTCAAATGCTTCATCGTTCAAATCGGTCTCGACGGGAAAGCCCAGATCCTTTTGGATCGAGGCAAGGATCATGCGACCTTCTCTCCGCTTGCGTCCCCAGACGGCCGCCACCTAGTCTTTAACGAGCTTACCTGGGAGAGCAACAACTGGTTGCTCGAGAACTTCTGAGACGGCGGGTTGCGCCTCTGGCTGCGCTTGTGGCGCTGGCCAGTAGTATCGCTCTTTCTTAACCGCCTCCACGTAAGCCGCTCGCGCCTCGCGCACCGCGTGGCTCTCCGACACCTCCGCGATCGGCACATCCCACCAGGAGTCATAGCCAGGCACGCGGTCGCTGTAATCGGTCTCGACCACGACGACAGAAGTGCGAGCCTGCTTTTTCGCGTCCACCAAAGCCGCGCCCAACTGCTCGTAGGTGCGCGCGCTTACGCTATAAGCGCCCAGGCTGGCGGCGTTGGCCGCGTAATCGATAGGAATCACGGGGCCGGTAAGACCCTCCTCCCGATAACGATACTCGGTGCCAAATCCTCCACTGCCCACTGCGCGGCTTAAACCCCCGATGCTGGAAAATCCGTGGTTGTCGAAGAGCACGATGTTGAGTTTAATTTTTTCCTGCAAGCTGGTGACGATCTCCTGCGCCATCATGAGATACGAACCGTCGCCGACCAACACGTACACTTCGCGGCTGGGATCGGCCATCTTAGCGCCCATGCCCCCGGCAATCTCATAACCCATGCAGGAGTAGCCGTAGTCCATGTGATAGCCCTTGGGGTCGCGTGTCCGCCATAGCTTGTGCAGGTCGCCCGGATGGCTGCCCGCGGCATTCACGATACATGTCGCGTGGTTCCAGGGCTCGCAGTTGAGCAACCCGACGACTTCGCCCTGGCTAAGCGGCGGACCATGCCTGCAGCGCGATAGATCCGGTCGACCTCCTGCGTCCCATCGGCTTCGCAGGCGCGCGATCTCGCTTTGCGTACGTTTGCGGAACCTGCCACGTGACAACGCACTGCCCAAGCTCTTCCAGCGTCTACGCAGAGCATCCGCCGTCAGTGGCAGCGCGGCGTGCTTGAATGCGTCGAACTCGGCGACATTGATGTTCACAAATCGCACCGCCGGGTTTTGGAAGGCCGTCTTCGAAGCGGTAGTGAAGTCGCTCAGCCGGGTGCCGATGCCGATCACCAGATCCGCGTCTACAGCCAGTCGATTTGCGGCGGAAGTACCGGTAACTCCGATAGCGCCGACCGATTGCGGATGATCCGCATGGAGAGAGCCTTTGCCCGCCTGCGTTTCGGCCACGGGAATGCCGGTTTCGGCTGGCGAAGCGGGACAATTCACCCGTTGCCTCGGAATAGATGACGCCACCGCCGGCGATGATCAGTGGGCGTTGCGCGGAGCGTATCCACTGCAGCAGCCTGCTCAAGCAGATCCACTATCGGCGCGCGAACGCGGCGATGGCCAAACGCGCTTGCTCGAAAAGCTCTTCCGGATAGTCATAAGCTTCGGTCTGCACATCCTGCGGCAGCGCCAGGGTCACGGCGCCCATTTCCGCCGGCGAAGTCAGCACGCGCATGGCTTCCGGCAGGGCGGTGAGAATCTGTTCCGGCCGATAGATACGATCCCAGTAACGCGAGACCGGGCTAAAGCAATCATTGACGGAGACATCCTGACGTGACAGTCGATTCCAATTGCTGCAGCACCGGCGCAACATTGCGTCGGGCAAAGATGTCGCCGGGCAACAACAGGACGGGCAGCCGGTTGATAGTAGCCAGGGCCGCGCCGGTGATCATGTTGGTCGCGCCGGGCCCGATCGAAGAGGTGCAGGCAAGGGTGCGCAGTCGGTTGCTCACTTTCGCAAATCCCGTTGCCGCATGCACACCATGGCCTGCTCGTTGCGGAACAGGTAATACGGGAAATCGGGGTTCTGCTGCAGGGCCTGTCCGATGCCGGCCACATTGCCGTGTCCAAAAATTCCCAGGCATCCACCGAAAAACGCATGCTCCCGGCCGTCCCGTGCGACGGATTGGGACTTGAGAAACTGAATAATGGCTTGTGCCATGGTAAGTCTGCGGGTCATAGTTTCCCCCTTATCGGATCTCCCTCCGGAGACCGGATTTCCTGTACGCTGCACTGGACACGAACGCGTGTGCGGCTTTCTCCAAGGAAAGCCGCATGAGATTCGACAACGCCACCAGACTTTACAGGAAAATCCGGAGGTCGCCTACCATCCTACTGCACGATAACCGCTTAGCCAACGGCCCGACCGTCGCTCTACCCGCGGAGTGCCTGGTCCAGGTCGGCGATAATATCCTCCGCTCCCTCAAGCCCGGCCGAGAGCCGGAGCAGCGACTCTGGCGAGCGCGAAAAGACGCCTTCGATGGACGCGCGATGTTCGATCAAGGTATGGGTGCCCCCCAGGCTGGTGGCGCGCACGATCAGCTTCAGCCTCGAGGCGAAGGCAAAGGCCTCATCGCGTCCACCACGTACCTCGAAGGAGAGCATTCCTCCGAAATCGCTCATTTGTCTGCTGGCAATCGCGTGGCCCGGATCGCTGGGCAGGCCAGGGTAGTGGACGATCGAAACGGCCGGGTGGGTGGACAGGAATTCCGCTATCCTACGTGCATTCTCGCAGTGCAGGCGCATGCGGGGGACCAGCGTCTGCAGCCCGCGCAGAATGAGCCAGCAGTCAAATGGGGAAAGGACCGCACCGCCGACCCGCTGAAACTCCTTAATGCGGGTTGCCAGATCGGATTTTTCCCCGAAGACCACCGCTCCGCCCAGGGCATCGCAGTGTCCCGAAAGATATTTCGTCAGGGCATGAACCACCAGGTCCGCGCCCAACTCCAAGGGGCGTTGCAGCACTGGCGTGGCAAAGGTATTTTCGCAGGCAAGCGGCACCTTTAGGCTGCGCGCGCACTCAGCCACGGGGCGTATGTCGACGACTTCAATCAGGGGATTGGTCGGGGTCTCCAGCCAGAACAGCTTGGTCTCCGGCCGGCAGGCCTTGCGGATGTCCTCGATATTCCGCATATCCACGAACGAATGCTTCAGTCCCCACCGGGAGAAGAGTCCGGTGACTAGCTCGCGAACGCCGAAGTATAAGTCGCGGTGGAGAACGACATGGTCTCCCGGCGAGAGCGCTTGAAATACGGCCAGGCTCGCCGCCATGCCCGTGCTGAAGCAAACCGCCTCAATGCCTCCCTCGAGATCGGCCAGGCACTCTTCGAGCGACTTCCGATTGGGGTTGTCAATCCGGCTATAGAAGTAATGTCTGGAGAACCCTCCATCAGGATCGCGTTCGAAGGTGGTGGAGGTGTAGAGAGGGGCAGTGACCGCACCGGTGGTTGGGTCCACATGCCGCCCGGAATGGATACTGAGGGTTTGAAGCTGCTGCTTCTGATCCGGCTTCGATGTCATACCCAGAGTTTATTACGCAGAGCCGGTTGACCATCATCGGGCTAGCCACTTGGTTGCAGTGAAGCATCTATTAAAGAAGGAGGGGAATTATGCCGGAAAAGGAAGTAGTCGATCGGGCAAAAGAAGATCTGCGCGAAGGGAAGTCGCCGTCCACGGCTGCGGGAGAATTCGTCCACGAGGAGATCGAACACGTACGGGAAGGGAAGCACGGCGCACGCTCGCCACAGCAGGCGATCGCCATAGGGCTGAGCAAGGCTCGCCGGGCGGGTATTCCGCTTGCTCCTCCCAAGGGCGGAAAAGCTAAGAAGTCGACGCAAGAAAGCGCGGAGCGGGATTACCGCAAAGGGCAATCCGCAACGAAAAGGAAGACATCGGCTAAACGGTCACGCGCAAGCGAAAACGCCCTCAAAAAGGAACCGAAATCGACGGCCTCCCATAAGGCACTTTCAGTTCACGCCAAGAAGGCCGCCAAGTCACGCTAAGGATTTCCGCAGCGAGACCGCGTTACTCCCGATACGCTTTCGTTTCGTGATGATGGTTGAGCCAGTCAAACCAGTAGTCCTTGTTGGCGTCTACCTGGGTAAGGCAGCTTCCAGCCCACTTGCCATCGAGGGCGCATCCTTGAAAGTTCCACAGGCTCCCGCCTTGCTGATCGCTCATGATGGCTTCTCCGATGGCATCGGCTCCAGGCGTTCGCGTGAAGGTGAGCGCGCTCTGCTCCCCCGCCAACTTCGCGCTAAAAACGCGGATGGATGCCTGGTCTGGCCCGACCACCACAACCAGTGGCTCATCTCCAATTTGGTCCTGGATCATTTTTTCGGCCAGGACTAATTTCATCGGATAGGCTTTCGCCTGTCCTTCCGCTAGCATGCCAAGCATGAGCTCATGTGGCCCTATCCCCGATTGCCGGGTATCAATCACCACACGCGTCTTCTCCACATGCTTCTCCCAATCCTTGCTCTCGTAATCCGACGCGTAACGAGCATCCGGCTTGAGGACTTGCCCCTGGGGCCGCTCCGCCTTCCACAGAGCGAAGGTCAACTCATCGCTTCTCACAATGTCTAATGTGCGGCCTTTCAGCGGCCCGAAGATCGACTGGCCCGTGCTTTGTTGCCAAATGCTTCTGGTTTCCTCGTCGCGCATCAACGCGTTTCCATTGTTGATACCCGCCAGCCGGAAGTGAAGCGTCTTGCCGTCAAGCAACCGGTTCCACACCAGCCCGGTGTGGCAGAGCGTGCAGTAAGTGACTGCGATGGGGATGCCGCCGACCGTGTCGTTCACAATGTGGTGATACCCCATCGTCCGGATGGGATAGCCGTGGGACTGGCCGGCGATGGTTACCGCCAGTACCTTGTCGCCTGCATCCAGCTTTGCTTCGCTGGCCGGAGAAAAGGCGGGTGCGTCATAAGGATGGAACATGACCTCGAAGAGGTTGATGTGGGTTGCGATGGCGCCCGCCAGAGCCACCAGCGTACAGGCCCCCACGCAGGCCCTTAGTAATCCACTGGCTTGTTTCCATGACCAAAGCAGCAGGAAGAGTGCGATGGCGGCACACAGTGCGGAGATCCAGGGTGCAAACCCACGCACGGTGAGCGCCAAGGTCAACTCTCGCGCACCCTGTGGGCGAAAGGGCCGTATGACATACATCGGGATCGCCAGGCACAAAGCCGCGACCAGAGCACAAGTCGCGGCCCCCCAACCCGCCGAGCGGAGGAGACTGGTTTGTGGCCGCCGCTCACGCTTCTCGTGGTCAACAGTCAGATCCATGATCTTCTCGACAACGTCTACGTGGGCACGACTTCCATCGACGGAGTGACATAGCCGTGTGCCGCGAGGTGCTCACCCATGCTGGAGTACATGGCCGGGTCCTGCGGTTGCCATGTGCCCAGTCCATCCACATATCGGTTGTACATACAGAACGCAGCGGCGATCAACACCGTATCGTGGATTTCAAGATCGGTCGCCCCGCGCTTGCGGGCGTTCTCCACGCTCTCCGCGGTGACCTGCTTGCCGCCCTGTTGCACCTGCCCGGCAATGACCAGCAGCGCCTTGAGTTTGTCGGAGACGGGCGATTGGAGGAAGTCACGTTTGATCTGGTCGACCAGCCCTGAGTCTTTCAGGTGAGCCGCGGCTGCAGCGCCATGGCTCGTCTGGCAGAAGTAACAGTCATTTTGACTGGAGACGTAGGTGGCGATCAGCTCCCTCTCGCCGGGAGTCAACGTGCTGGGTCCATGGAGCAGCACGTGTGCCAACTCGCGCATCGGCTTTGCGGTTTCAGGGCGGAAGGCAAATCCGCTCGTGATGCCAGGCAATCCTTCAGGGAGAGCGATATGAGGCATAGTAGTTTCTCCTTAGACACCCACTTCTTTAGGCAAATATTCTT
>CAVTPN010000029.1:0-10402 GCA_963736535.1 uncultured Acidobacteriaceae bacterium | reverse complement strand
TTGCGGGTTTTAAATGGGGCTTTTGGGGCGAGGTAGAGCTGGCGACGGGTTCACGCTTTCGTTTATTCCGCCGAGTCAAGGGGAATATCCGTTTCCCGTTGACTTTACCTATCATGGATGTCCACGAAACTCTGTCCACGAAACTCTGTCTATTGTCTAGGTAGAACCGTATTAGGGAGAGCCGATGTCTCGATCTGAAAACATTGCAGTAGTAGAGAGTTATTTGAACGGTCTCGCGAGCAAAGACCTTTCGTCTGTGCCCTTCGCACCCGATATAACGTTTGAGGGGCCACGGATGCCTAAACTGGCAGGCCGGGAGACAATCGTGGGCTTCCTCACCAGCATCTTGCCGCTCATCAAGGGTATAGAAATAAAGCAGCACGTAGTCGATGGCGACTATGTCGCGACCGTCTTCGACATGGAGACGGTTAACGGTGTGGATCATGTTGTGGATCTGTGCCTTGTTGTAGGTGGACGATTGACTGAGGTTCGCGCGTTCTATTATCCAAGACAAAGCCCTCGGTAGGCCGCACTGTGGGCCTGAGGGGGACGGGCCTATGGGGGAGACAGTCCAACAGACTGTCCCCGAAAAGACTCCGACAAATACGGCCACCATGCGGCGAAAACGGTATCTGCAGGTATCCTGTTGCTCGGGAGAAAGAATATTTGATCCGCGACCTTTGCTGTTGCGTATGCGCGCTCTTCTTCTTCGTGCTGGGTCTGCCGGCTGCCGACGCGCAGGGCACCGCGCTCACGTTCAGCTACACCGTCGATCAACAAGCTTACACGCTTCTGGGCCACGATCCTGCGCAGTCGGTTTCGACCACGATTCCCACGATGCTGGTTCCCATAGAGCTGTCCTTTGTGGCGAAGTCGAGGGACGGCAAGCCCTTCGTCATGGCTGCGGCGCCAGATGTACGCCGCATTCTCAGCTCACCCATCTTCTCCAGGTTCGCATTCTCCCTGTTGGCACCGGATTAAAGTCACTATCTGCGACTATCGCCTGAGTAGTATTGGGGTCCAAGGTGCGCCTGTAGGAAACGCCCATACCTCAGATTGAGTCCGTCTTCTGAGGTAAAGTTTCGAATTACTGTAAAGACTCCGCGGTATCCGAACGATTAAGAGTTCCATCTGAGGTATGCAATCCTTCTCACTCGAGCGAACACGATCCACAACATCGCTGGCGTCGGTCCAACTTAGGACAAGCTTTTGTCCCTTAAGTTTTAAGCTCTCGGCCGCGGCCACGCGGTAGGCACGAGATATGTGACCGTCTTGGGTTACACAGGTGCTGTTCACAAAGACGACCACAACAGATTGTTTCCAGTCCACCGGTGGTTGGTCTTGATTGAAAGAGGCATCGCGCAAGAATTGGCGCATCACTCCGGGGTTGTCAATGACTTGACCTCGCACTTGCCTGACGTTCTGGGCCTGAGGTGTATATAGGATTCTGCTGACATCCAACTTTTCAGAAGCAGCGTCCGCCGTAGCATTGAAAAGCGAAAGTGCGACAAAGGAGAGTAAGCAAAATGAACGCCGCATTTTATTTTCCCTTTGCACGATGCTGGCGGCATTGAGGCCAGACGAAATAACCGCCACTAGTGTATCCCTTGCAGGTGCGCGACGTTTCCTTTGGTGATTGTTTCGGTCGCCCTGCTCGGCTTCACGTCTCATAAATACGGCCACCACGCGGCGAAAACGGTATCTGCAGGTATCCTGTTGCTCGGACGGGGGATTTTCGGGGACGGATAGCTTAACTCCCATCGGAAATGCATTGCAGTGCGAGGAGATGGTGGCCATGTTACGGGGCCTGTGGAATTGGCGACCATGCGGGGACTGGCACTTTGGCATGTGCGAGGCAAGGGGAAGCCGTCCTCAGGCGAAGGGGTCAGTTCCGTCTGGTCACCAATCTCTTAACTAAGGAGAAAGTTTTCGCCAGCAGCCTGCAGCGAAACCCGCAATGGGTGCAGGGAAGGCCCTGACTTCGCAGGGAAGGCCCGAATGCAGCCTTGGGGTCGAATCCTTGCAGGGGACCACGACGGGCTTAGAGCTTTCTGGTCCGGGAACTGAATACGGCGACCTGTCACCGATTACACTAATCGCTGACTTCGCAGGACACCACTCCAGTTGCGGCGAAAAGAGTGAAGATAATGCGGCTGCGAACACAGAGAGCAGTGACATAGTGCTACACCTCGCTGGAGTCAGTAAACATGCGGGTTTGCGCGTTATTGGATGCGCACGATGGAAGGTTTGCAGCAGTTCGAAGCAATTGGGCACACCTTGGATCGTTAAATAGACTAGCTCTAGTTGAATCCGACGGCAATATCAATATGTCGTCGCGATCCTTTCGTGACACGTACCAGTGACTGATTCATTGGCACAGATCTGAAGTGACCGCGGAAACTGGATTTCCCACCAGCGGATGTGCAGAGCCGCCCAATTCACATTGGGCTGTCGACGAGCATTCGTCGTCTTTAGTTTTTGGTCGGCAGGCCATCGATCGTCAGACCGAAGCCCGTTTCGTAGGTGTGGTGCGCATCCTTGGCGGTGAATTGGCCCATCGGTACAAATGTCATTGGGTCGGCACCCGGTATCACCCCGCCGGTGAAATACACAAGAACGCCGTCCGTTGCAAAATAAGGATTCGACCCGTCCAACAAGGCAAACGTCTTCGGATCAGCTCCGCGCAAGAGTTCGCCATTTTGGTCGTAGACGTGCTCGCTATCCTTGTACCAGCGCCCGACCATTTCGCCGATCGCCCCAAGTTTAATGCCTGCCTTGTGGATGGTCTCTGCCTGCACCTGCTCGCTCGCTGGCTTACCCGCACCCAGATGAGTGCTGACAACGGTCGTTGCCAGATACTCGTGGTCGTAATCGCCGGCTACTTGCATTGTGCTGATTACGAGAAAGTGGGATGCGTTAAGCGGTACGATATCCTCCGATGCATCCGGCACCACTCCACTTAAGATGGGCAGCCCGCCCATCGTCCTCCGCGCTTTCGTCATATCGAATGGGTGGGCCTGAGGAGGAGATCCATCGGGAGCGTCTGAGAGATCGACATACATCCACTTGTGCGTTTTGCTGTCGACGAAGTGCTTCTGGTTTTCGAGGATCCAACGTGCGGAATGGGATCGGCCAAGCTCGGTCAGGCCCGCCGGCGCGAACAGTTCTTGAATTATGACACCGACAGCTCCATCTTTTCCCTCCGTTTCAGGATCGACCACATCGAGCTCTTTGATACACTTTGCATCCGCAAACCATTCCTCTACCACCCTGGGATCAACCGGTTCCTCCTTCACCCGCCAGGCCGTGGGATACCAGAACGAAAATCCAAAGCCGCGATCCGTGAACCGGCTCATTCCGGGACGTCCGCCTGCGCTTGCGCGAGCAGGCCAGCGCAAGGCAACGCCCCGAACATAAGGATCGGGCCGATGTGCCGTAGCCACCACCGGTCTCTCTGGCATCCTCGCGCCATACCTCATCCTGACGCCGCTATCTTACACCGTTTCACTTGTTCGTAAAAACGCGCGACCCGGATAGTTGAGGAATGCGTGAAGCCGCGCTCAGTTCGTGAAAAATCGCCGACGCACTCATTCGAATTACTCATCAGCATTTGAAAACATGCGGATCTCCGTGCCGTTAGGCATACGCGATGGATCGCGTCGACCGGTATGGACGAGACGAATGGCTCTGTAGACCGCCGGAAGATCCAGATGCTCCCGCTCGATCATCCACGGAGCGAACTTGACTATCTGTCTTGCGGGAAGTGTCTTTTGCGCGACTAGTCTGCGCACGACGGCATCGCTGACCTTCAACGCCACCGCAGCTTGTTGCATGGTGATCCAGCGGCGCTGCTCCGGAGGTGGACATGCCGGAAAGCCCTTGGTGTGGCGAACGTGTTGCACGCGTTTCTCTGTCCATGTGTTGCCGTTGCCAGTTCGATACCCCAGTCTATTCAGGATAGAGACGATCGCGGTGTCTTCACAGACCAGAGCGAGCTCACGAATCAACTCCGTTACTTCTTCTGAGTTGATGTGGTTGTGATAGCCGGTCCGGTTCTTGCGCACGGTGAGTTCGGTATGAGTGCCGCCGGCCCAGTGCAGCTTGAGATGTACCGTGGGAGGATCATCCGTGGTATCCGCCATGACTTCTTCAAGTACCGTCCGAAGGATGCGCTTCTTCAGAGTGGCAGGAGAGTTCGGATGATCCCAGAGCCGCTCCAGGTCATCGCCAAGCGCGAGCAGTTGTTCTCGTTGTTCAGCAGTCAGCTGCGGAGCTGCGATGGCGGCTTCTTCCAGACGGCGCTCCATCTCGGCAACTTGGGTCAGAGCGTTGTTCCAACGCTTCTCCAGCTCGGCGGCGACAAGACGATTTTCCGGCTCAGTGGCCTGATACTGCCGCTCGATGCGGCTGGCTTCATAGCGTGACTTCTGAACCGCAAGTTCAAGCGAGCGCCGTTTTTCGTCGGTCTGGTTCTGACTCTTTTCCAATGCTTCGAATGCAGCTTGTATGCCGACAGGCCGTAGCGCTTCGATAACCTCGGCGACAACTTCCTGGTCCACGCGTGTTCCAGCAAAGGTAATGCAGGAGCGCACCATCTGCCGGCCTCGATCTCCGCTACACCAGTAGCGCGGCAGCGGTCCATGCTGCTTGCTGTTCGTATAGGTCACCTGCAGTGCGCGTCCGCAGCGGCCACAGCGCAACAAGCCCGCGAGAAGGGCCGGACCGTTACGCGCCGCGCCCTGGGTCTGTCCCATGCGCGCATTCCATCCGGCGTTCGATCGGATCTGTTCTTGATTGCGCATAAACTCTTCCCACGTAATATAACCTTCATGGTGGTCAGGAATCACCACCTCCCACTGTTCCTGCGGGCGAACGTGGCCGCGGGTCTTACGGGCACGGCCTTCGACGATGGAAGTACGTGTCTGCTTCCTGCCCCAGACGAAGACGCCGGCATATGTGGGGTTCTTCAGTATGCCGAAGATGCTTGGATAAACCGGCTCGGCCCAGACGACCTTGCGGTTGCCGGACTCGCGCGATAGCACCGGGATCGGCAGCTTCTCTTCGCGATACCAGAGCAACACCTGGCGCACACTAGCCCAGTTCGCGGAACTTGCGGAAAATACCCGCGATAGCTTCCTGTATCTGTCGGTCAGGCGTCTTCTCGATGCCTTCATCTTCGGTGCGGATGTAGCCAACAGGAACCTGCGTCATAACAAGACCGCGCCGTACCTTCTGTCTGTGGGCTTCCATCGCTCTCTGTCGGAGCAAGCTTATCTCGAATTCGCTCATGGTACCCTTCAGACCGAGCAAAAGCCGGTCGTTCAACAAGCAGGGATCGTAGACGCCATCGTGATCGATGACCAGCGTTCCTGCCATGGCACAGAGATCGATCAAATGGTGCCAGTCGCGGTTGTTCCTTGCCAAACGTGACGCTTCGAGCGCCAGCACTGCTCCGACCTTGCCGGAGCATACTGCAGTCAACAGTCGGCCAAAGCCCGGGCGCTCCACTGATCCGGTGCCGGAGCGGCCCAGGTCTTCGTCGATCACAGTGATGCGCTGGAAACCAAGCGCATGAGCGCGCTCGCGTAGATCATACTGGCGCCGCTGGCCTTCCAGGCGTGTGCGCACCTGATGCATCGACGACTGACGAATATACACATAAGCATCACGCTCCGTGTGGATCGGTTGGATCTTCTCGCTCATCACTCTCCTCCTCTGTTGTTCCGCTTACGGCTGCGAGCAGCAAATGACTGAGCAGCTCACGGCAGCGTGTCTGCGTCGTCTCTGGAAGTTCGGGCGTGTTGGGAATCTCCCACAGAATGACTCCCTGGCGTGGTGGACTCATGAGCACCTCCTGGCGAAGATGCTTCTGAAACTACCGGACCGAGGCCACAAGAGGCAGGCGGTTGTACATCGAGGAGGGAGCGAAGCGCTAAGAGAGCCGACAGTGCCATGGTGGGATGTTCAACGATCTCCATCCCCTGGCAACGCTCTTCATCCAGCATCCACTCTGGAATCACGAGTTGATAGCCACTCGAAAGAGCTACCTGAACATGATGAGGTCCAAATGGACCGGACCTCCGCACAACGGTCACTGTCTGACCGTGTAGCGGGTGATGCGGATAGTGAATCGTCAACAAAACATGGGCAGTGTGTGAGTGCTTTGCAGAAGCTGAGGAGCGGGTTGTTCTTGACCCTGATCGCGGCTGTGCCCTTTGCCTCTCTGGCAGCCCGCGTCACCGTAGTGCAACTCATCCAGACCCTTACCGCAGACGTCGGCGGGCACAAGCCGGATGCAGAGATGGCGCGCCAGATTGCCGGCATGGAACTTTCCGAGCGGCTGACCGAGGCAACATTGGCTCGGCTCGCGGCGACTTTGCATGGCCATCCGCAGGCAGCGTTGGCCTTGCAATTGCTCGCCGATCAATCGGTGTTTCTTGATCCGCCAGCCAGCGAGTTGCCGCCCTCCCCATCTCCCGACGACGCCGCCCAGCAACGGTTGCTCGAAGCAGCGCGAAGTTATGTGGCGCAGACCTTGCCACGTCTGCGCAACCTGCTGGCCACCCAAACCACCAACCGTTACGACGACAGCCCCCAGGAGGTTAGGAAAGGGGACTGGCCCGTTCGTGCGGGACTGCACCTGGTGGACACTTCGAGTCGCGAAATCTCCGTCTATCAAGAAACGGCTAATCGAACTGCGATGGCGGCATCCGCCCGATGGGAGAAGCAAATCGGGCTGACCTCCGGGGGCGAGTTCGCGTCCACGCTGGGGATGGTCCTGACTGACACGCTGAGAGGCAAGGTGACCTGGAGCCACTGGGAACAGATCGCGACGGGACAGGCTGCGGCCTTCCATTATTCGGTCCCCAGATCCGCCTCGCACTTTGAGATCATCGGCTCCCTCCAGCGGCAGGCTGCGCCCGAGGGCGCCCCAGCGCAAATCGGCAACTCCACGGTCTCCGGGATCGGAGTAAGACCGAGCGCCAAATCCTCCAATAGCTCGACCTTCCTTACCTCGCCCGGCTACCACGGTTCGCTCTGGCTGGACCCCGCTAGGGGAAATATCCTCCGTGTCACCATTGAAGTCGATTCGAAAGAGAGCGTGCCGTTCCAGCGGGCCGCTATCATGGTGGAGTATGGCCCAGTCCAGATCGGCAACAGCGAGTTCATCTGCCCGGTGCACAGCGTGGCCCTGTCCACGGCGCTCTTCGGCGCCAATCCCGACCCGATCACCCACCTCCCCGGGGATGCGCCGACCCATTGGTTAAACGAGAGTATCTTCACCGGGTATCGCCGCTTCGGGTCGACGGTGCGTGTAGTGCCCGGTGCGCAGGTGCCGCGGTGAATTTACCCAATCGCACCTGCAAGGCTAACTAATGGTCGTTATTTCGTCCTGGATCATCTGCGCCCATAAGAATCCCATCTTCAGGATCAAGCCCTCTATGAGGTTGATCCCTTGCTGGGCGAGGATGGACGTTCCGAGGATTTTCTTCATGCGTTCCACCGACTCTTTTCTCCGCAGAAACCTCTTTTACATTCAAAGCAAATCCTGAAAGGAAGCAGCTTTGATCCGAAACCTGTGATGTTGCGCCCAGGTGTCCTTGATGCGGTCGGCTGCCGGAATATCAAGCACACCAGCCTGTATGAGAGCGACTACCACATCAACGGTTTTTACAACCTCCACCCTTGCACCCACTTCACGGAGCGCGCGTTTCACCGCCCTATTGTCATCAATCGCGATAGGGCATTTTCGGTTGACCGCAACGGCGAGGGCGGAGCACTCTCCCGCACCTAGCCGCTCTCCGGGACGCAATCGGAGAAAAAGTTCCACCTCATCAGGATCGACGACTGAGCAGGTATCCAGCAGTCCTGAAGCTACGGCTGTCCGGTAGCGTGTTCTTTGGTCGGGATAGTCGCTCGTGATCTCTGCGTCTACGTGATCGGTTGCAAGAAACCGCTGTGGATGGCGGCCTATCAGGTCCATTCGGTCAATACAGAGGAAATTGATAAGGACGGATGTATCCGCCACAACGATCGCAGATCGCATCCATCCTCTCCTGCTACTCTCCGCGCGCGACCTCGGCGAGGTCGATCAATTCTCTGGCAGGCACTTCGAGTTTGCGCGCCAGCTCACGAAGCCTTCCTTGTGAAATCTCTTCTCGGCGATATGCCTCCACTCCAAGCCATGTAAGTTGACTTCTCAGCTCCTGTTCGCGTTCGTCATCGGGGATTCCGTCTTCATCCCCTTTCTGGAGCTTCAAAAGTTTCATGAATGCCTTGCCTGAATCCTTCTGCTCGATGAGAGAGTTGGTCTCCACAGATCCGAGATGATTGAGACTCTTCAAGCGCCAAACGGCAGCTTCATAGCTGACACCAAAGTGTCGAGCGAGAACAGCTACATCCTGATAAGTAATGGATTGTGAACCGGGGCGGGGACGGATTTCCACTTCGCTCTGACGATTAGTTGCCACGTCATAGATGATCTGGGAATGTCTGCTCGGCCGCCCCTTATCGAGTTGCCGTAACTGATCCTCCACTCCGCTCGCCGGCATAAGAAACGCTGCGGCAAACGCGTTGGCGCGCTTCTCCACAAGCTCACTGGCATTACTTTGCTGGGTCAATCTCACAGCTTCATCTCTGTCGAACAGCGTATGCCCATATTCATGGGCATACGAAAAGCGACGACGTGCCGGAACATGGTTGCTGTTGATAAGAACAGCAAGGCCATCATCCTTGTCGCTCAGGAACATGCCGGACATGTCGTTTGGAAGATCGCACGCGGCGGCCCAAACCCCTTGACCGCTGATAAGACTAGCGATATTGCCAATCGGCGCATTCCCGAGGCCCAGCCGGCGTCGTTCTTCCCGTGCTACGGTATTCCCCTGACGGACAGCTTCAGCAGGAGAAGCGATCCTCGTAGCGTAGTTCGGAAGCCCCTCATCAAATTCCCACCCAAGCATCTGGCGCAGCATGGCACCTTCGTGAAACAGGCTGCGCACGTCTGCAATGGCCTGCGCAACTTCATCAGAAATGCTGGCCTGCTTTAAAGCGCGCATGAGTACCACGGAAGCATCTTCACCCGTACCCGATTCCAGAAGAGAGGTCGGCGAAACACGATAGAGATTCGCAAACCGCGTCAATTCCAGAGTAGAGACCTCCCGAATGCCAGATTCGATATTGGTCACCGCGGTCCGGGGAAGATGAAGGACATCGGCTACTTCTTGCTGGCTGAGGCCGCGTCGCTCACGAGCGGCGCGTAGGTTATTCCCAAGCTGCACAGCGTTAAGCAATAGCAACTCCTTTCATATCTTTCCTTTACGCCGAAATTAAGGCGCGCGCTCGTTTGCCCGATTTGCCAATCGGCCCACAGCACCCTTGCCATCATACGACGAATGATGGCTGTTATTTCCGCAAATGTCCGATTTGTATTGATATAGTAAAGCAGACATACTATGGATAGATTATCCAGTTTAGTCTGTTGGGAGGACAGAAGTATTGAGACCCCAAAATCAATCTTCAAACCTTGATGGCCGTCGGCGGAACGCCGATGGCGAAATCGACCGCAAACATGGCAACTCCTTGGTCCGCACCCTGCGCAAGACCTATGGGGAAGATTTTGCCGAAGGCTGCCGCGCTGATATGAAGCTCAGCACACTGCTCCGGGAAAATGGCGTGGATTCCCTGAGCCAATACCTCAAAAGGAAAAGGTGAAACCATGACTGCGAATTATGCGCTCAATTTCGACGGCTACTGGCGTGAACCGAATGTTGGCGAGATGCCCAGCGTTTCCGGCATCTACGGCGTTTACGCGTGCACTTACAACTCCTACGGACAAACTGTGTCCCTCGAGCGGCTCCTCTATATTGGAGAGGCCGCCAATGTTCATGACAGGATTGCCAATCACGAGAAATGGATTGAATGGCGACGACAGCTTAGGAGCGGAGAGGTACTGTGCCTGAATGCTGCACTCATTTCGGGGCATAGCGACAGGTGTCGCGCGGAAGCGGCGATGATTTTCACGCATAAGCCGCCATGCAACATGGAATACCGCGATTCGTTTCCATTTGATGCGACGAGCATTTCAACCACGGGCCACAACGCTCTGATGAAGTCTTCCCATACGGCCTATCGTACGGAGGATCCTTTGCTGCCGCATTTTCGCGGCGCTGGTGACTCTCTGAGGAAACAGAGTACGCAAATAGCGTGTGCCGAAGCTATGGAGAAAGGCCGTGCTCTTACCCGTTCCCTTCAAACCGGCTGCCATTCAAACAGACGGGCCGTTTACCAACTAAGTACGATCATAGAAGGAGGGGTAACGCTCGGTCTGGTCCCCAGTTCCGTCCCCGAGTTCCCATGAAGTAGATGACAAAGACACTATAAGCAGAATGCGATAAAACTAACT
>CAVTPN010000028.1:0-50612 GCA_963736535.1 uncultured Acidobacteriaceae bacterium | reverse complement strand
TTTACTGAAACGAGACTTTGCAGGCTGAATCCGTTAGCGCTTTGGAGGTGAGTGAAGTTTTCTTAGCCGAGCTCCTGAGTGGCTGGTTAGAATCGAGAGCATGATGCGCCAGTCTGTCGCCCTGCTTAGCTTGTTCGCCTTGACTGCAAATGCAGCGGAAGCAGTTTATCCGTTGCGCGGGTATACCTCCGCCAGTTCCGCGAAAGAAGTTCAATGGGAAGAGAAGTTCAGGCAGATCCCGGATACGGCTAACTTGAGAGAGTACATGCGCCGACTTTCGGCACGTCCTCATCATGTAGGCTCTCCTTATGACAAGACCAATGCGGAATGGATTCTTGCACAACTGAAGGCTTATGGTCTCGACGCGCAGATCGAGACGTTTGATGCCTTGTTTCCGACTCCTCAAGAGCGATCGCTGCAACTGCTGGGTCCCAGCCGATTTACCGCAAAGCTCGAAGAGCCCACGCTGGCTGTTGATCCGACCTCGGGCCAGAAGAGCGAGCAGCTGCCAACCTATAACGCCTACTCCAGCGACGGTGATGTTACAGCGCCGTTGGTCTATGTGAACTATGGCGCTCCCGACGACTACGAACAACTGGAGCGTTTGGGCATCTCAGTGAAGGGCGCTATCGTGATCGCACGCTATGGCGCTACGTGGCGCGGGATTAAACCCAAGGTTGCCGCCGAACACGGCGCCGTCGGCTGCCTCATTTATTCCGACCCGCACGAGGACGGCTACTTCCACGGCGATTCCTACCCCGAGGGAGCAATGCGGCCGCCAGAAGGCGCACAGCGCGGCAGCGTTATGGATATGCCCGTCTATCCTGGTGATCCTCAAACACCTGGTGTCGGCGCAGTGCCCGGAGCGAAAAAGATCCCGCTCGGCGAAGTACAAACCATCACCAAGATTCCAGTCATGCCTATCTCTTACGCGGATGCTGTGCCCTTCCTCAAGTCACTGAACGGCCCCCTGGTTCCGGAGCCGTGGCGCGGCGGCCTGCCGATGACTTACCACGTTGGTCCCAGCACCGCGAAGGCGCACTTGGTGCTGAAGTTTAACTGGGACCGCAAGCCACTCTATGATGTGGTTGCGCGCATTCCCGGCTCCAAATATCCGGAGCAATGGGTTCTCCGGGGTAACCACCACGATGCATGGGTCAACGGCGCGGGAGATCCCATCTCTGGAGCCAGCCCCGAGCTTGAAGAGGCGCGTTCCCTCGGAGAACTGCTTAAACAGGGATGGAAGCCCGAGCGTACGATCATTTATTGCTTCTGGGATGGAGAAGAACCAGCCCTACTTGGCTCGACGGAGTGGGCGGAGACCCATGCGGCTGAGCTTCAGCAACACGCGGTTGCCTACTTCAACTCGGACGGGAACGGGCGAGGCTACTTCCACGCCCAAGGATCGCATTCGCTTGAGAACTTCGTGAACGGCGTTACCAAGGACATTGTCGACCCTGAAACGAAAATGTCGGTATGGAAGCGTGAGCGGCTGGTTGCGATCTCTCGCGCGGATGCTGCGGTACGAACGGAACTGAGGTCTCGTACCGATCTTCGCATGGGGGCTTTGGGTTCTGGGTCCGACTATACCGTCTTTATTGATCACCTGGGAATCGCGAGCGTCAACCTCGGCTATGGCGGCGAGGACCAATCAGACGGCCAGTATCACTCAATTTATGATGATTTTTACTGGTATACCCATTTTCAGGACACCGACTTCGTCTATGGCCGGGCGCTCGCACAAACCGCCGGCACCATGGTGATGCGGATGGCCGATGCGGACGTGATTCCGTACCAGTTCACGAACTTGGCAGAAACGGTTCACGGATATGTCGCGGACCTTAAGAAACTGGCTTCGACCGCGCGTGACAAAAATAACGAGGAGAATACCGAAATTAGCGAAGACGTCTACAAAGCACTTTATGATCCAAAGAAGCAGTTCGTTCCGCCCACAACGCAGCCGCTTCCACCCTATTTCAACTTCGCGCCACTCGAACAAGCCTCCGACGATCTCACGCGGGCCGCGGACGAGTACGAGAAAGCTGTTACCGCTGCTGGAGACAATTTGTCGCCTGCAGTCAATGAACAACTGATCCAGACAGAGCGCATGCTGATCGACTCGGCTGGGCTACCCAATCGACCCTGGTTCGAAAACCTTGTCTATGCCCCCGGCTTTTACACTGGATACGGCGTAAAGACGATGCCGGGAGTCCGCGAAGCTATTGAGCAGAAGCAGTGGTCTTCTGTCGACCCGCAAATTGAGCGCGTTGCAAGCGCCCTCGAGCGGGAGGCTTCGCTGCTCGAGAAAGTGACCAAGTCCATCCAAGGAAAGTAATCAGATCGAGAAGCCAGGCCTGCGTTAACGAAGTTCCTGCAAAAAGGACTCCGGTAAATTGCTCTGGCTGGCCGCCTCTGGGTGGGGGTTTTACCGAAAATCAGACTTTGCAGGGTTCCGAGAGAGAGACTCTTTTGCTGGCGCGAGCGCGATTAGGGCTACACCGATGACCACAAGAACAGCCACACCGATCAGTTCTCCCCGTGAAACCATGTTGCGCATGGCTTGAGTCCCCATAAGGGCTGCGTGAACCAAACTGGACCATGCAGTGAAGGCGATCAGACTCCGGCTTGCCAACGGGTTGCGGATGGCAAGAAGCAGGAAAATGCCGAGCGTCACGTAAAGGCTGAACATCATCGACAACGCAGGTTCTTGTCGCACAAAGATCGCTAGGGGATAACCGGTGGCCAGGAAAAGCACTCCCACCACCGCTAACACGATCTTCAAAGCCAGCTCTCGATTCATGTAGGCCTCCCGAGTACCGTGTAACCCTAATCGTCTCCGATTCACCCCACCACGGGATTTTGAGGACTCCAACTCGCCCAGCTGGAGCCACGAGTTCAACTTACCGACTACAAGCTTCCAGGCAGTACTCAAAATTCCTGCTGTCGCATGAGCCTGACAGATATGGCGAGCAAAAGACCCGCTAAGAAAAGGTAGATCGCTGCCTGGAGCCAGGGTATCGGCAACAATAGAAGATTCGTCTGTCTATTCAAGTATCCTGAGCCTGTCATGAATTCCCAGGGGCTGTAGGGTCGCAGGGCGGCACTACTGAGCGCGACCGCTGTGACGACGACTGCACCAAAACTAACGACTGGGGCTGTGTACTCACCACTTATCAGAGAAGAGATCAGGACCGCCATCCCGAAAAATACTGCCCCGCCTCCGAGCAATAGAACCAGGTAGTAGGCGGCCTGGGAGACGGAATGCGTCTTCCCAAAAATGCCCCCGACCGAAAACATCGCGATCCATGGGATAATCGCCAGCAGGATGGCCTGAACTAGACCCGTGCATATACGAACCATCATCAGGCGAGTTCTGCTGACCGGGAGCGCCAGGGTGAACGCGGAGGATCCAGTCGCCCGCTCACGTAGGAGGCCACCCATCATGATCAGAGTGACAGCTAAAACCCACATCATCACCAGTATCGAGTGGCCTGCAAAGAGCACGTAATTGTAGTAATCCGTCCCCACCTCGTAGATCGCGTCCCGATCTCCATGGAGAACAAAAACCGAGCAGAGAGCAACCATTCCGATAAGAGAGATCAGGAACCGCGATCGAGTCTCTAACCACGCCTTATACCAAAGCATGCTCAATTCTCCTTTACCTTTCCCAGAAAGATCTCTCGCAGTCCTACGGGAGTCACGTCGATGGAAGTGGCTTGGAAGTCGTGGGCTCGGGCTACAACAGCTTCCGAGTTCCTGCTGGCCAACACGCTCATCTGATGGCCGCGGGTTCTCACGTCGTCGACGCCCGTGATGCGAAAGTCATGTTCTGCTGGAATGGAGGGAAATACAAGATCAATGCGCCGATACGACTGGCGCAGGTCATCCAGCGAGGAATCCAACACCAGGCGTCCCCCATGCAGGACGCAAATTTGATCGGCTATGCGCTCCACCTCCGCGATCTGATGCGATGAAAAGAAGATCGTGGTGCCCTCGCTACACCGGGCTACGAGGATCTCCAGGAGTTCCTCAATCCCCACTGGATCGAGTCCCTCGCTTGGCTCATCCAGAATCAACAACTCTGGCCGCCGTGCGAACGCCAGCAAGAGGCCGAGCTTCGTTCGCATCCCTTTGGAAAGCGATTTAACTTTCCGGTCCAGGGGTAGCTTGTATTGGCGTAGAAGCTTCTGCTCCTCGTCGGAACGCCAGTCCGGGTAAAACGCGCTGGTGAAGCGAATCATTTGCAGTACGGTCATGAAATCGTACAGCCGTTTATTCTCGCTGACATAGGCGATTTGGGAGCGGATGCGAACACTCCCCATTGGATCGCTGATCCGCTGGCCCAGGATCGTGCCGTCCCCACCACTTGGCCGGATCATGCCCAGCAGCATCTTGATCGTAGTGCTCTTGCCCGCGCCATTTAAACCAAGAAACGCGGTAATGCCGTGCGGCCTGACCGATAAATTGATTTCCTTGACCGCTTCGACCGTTCCGTATGACTTGGTAAGTCCCTCGGTTTGAATTGCTGGTCTGTTTGTCATCTTTTGCTCACCGTCTCCGGCTGATACAGCAAAGCCGCTTCGAACATTCTGCGAATCTCTTCATCGCGAAAGTCTCTTTCACGGAGCTGTTCGACCAGATCGATCACGTCGCGGCTTGCCGCTTGCATATGATTCGACAGCGAGCGAGCCCGGCGGTTCACGGAGATGAACGCTCCTGAACCCTGACGCAGTTCCAGGAGCCCCTCATGTTCGAGTTCCGTGTACGCTTTCGCGATTGTGTTTGGGCTGACGACCAGCTCCTGCGCTAAGGTCCGAATGCCGGGGAGTTGGTCGCCATCCCGGAACGCGCCATTCTCCACAGCATGCCGAATCTGCTGTACAAGCTGCAGGTAAAGAGACTGCCCCGAAGTCGGTGTTAATTTGAAAAACATGTGAGGTTTGCTGTATCACTGTAAAGATACACCAATACAGATCTACCGTAAATAAGCTCCTCCAGCTCCGGGTTTCCATGCTCAGCTTCCAACTGCCGATTGGCGAGAACAGACCGGACCACGCAGCAAGGCGATGGTCTCGGATCGCCGCAGTCTATACGGGCTGATTGCAAGAGCCGCGCGGAGGTCAAGACGAGCAGTATCCTTATAGGGCAATATATGGCAGGCCGCCGACCCCTGCGTGTTCAAGCAAGCCAAGGGCCAAACACGTCAGGCTCTAGCGAGAATCCCATCGGGCTTCCGCCTGCGCGACGAGCAGTCCTCTAAATTGCTCTTAAGATACGCATCCACCGGCTTGGCGAGCACAGCGATGGGCCTTGTATCGTGTGGAATTACCGCGAAGACAAACGATTGTTAGCCAACCAGGTGCCATCCGAAGCAAAAAAAGCAACAAAAAAAGTGCTTTTTACCGAGACGATCCCGCTTGCATTGTGGCCAAGCTCTCGTTATAGTTCTCTTACTATCTTCATAATGGTCAATTAAAAAGAAAGCCTTAGAAGATTTACTGATTTTTCCCATCAGTCGGGCCCCTGTAAACATGTTGGATTTTGGAGGCGAGTATGAAACGATTTACCTTATGGGGCACAGCCCTCGTAATGGTCCTGGGACTTTCCTGTCCTAGCCAGTCCGCATTTGCTCAGCAAACCACGGCATCTATTACCGGTACCGTCGAAGATTCGGCGGGCGCGGCCCTGGACGGCGCTACCGTTACGGCGAGCGACACCGAGCGTGGAACGGCCTCCACCACCAAGTCATCGCAGGGTGGTGTGTTTAACTTCACAAATCTCCCTATCGGAACCTATGAAGTCAAAGCGGAAGCAGCCGGTTTTGATACGGCTGTCCAGCCCCCCATCACGCTCGTGCTCAATGAGAGGGCTCGTCTTGAATTCAAGATGAAGGTGGGCGCGGTTACCAACACCGTGCAGGTGAGCTCCGAAGCTCCGCAGTTGCAGGCCGACACTACCGAGGTCAGCACCCTGATCGATTCCAAGACCATCACCGGTATTCCGCTGGCGACCCGTAACTATGTCGAGCTGACGCTGTTGTCGCCCGGCAGCGTCACCGTGGATAACTCCACCTTTAATAACGGAGACAACATCAACGACAGCGGCCGTCCCTACATCAATGGACACCGTGAGCAGTCTAATAACTTCATCCTGGACGGTATGGACAACAACCAGACCTCCGAAAACGACCTGGCCATCCAGCCATCGCCAGACTCCATCCAGGAGTTCAACATCATCACGGCCAACGCCCCGGCTGAGTTCGGCAACTACTCCGGAGGTATCATCAATGCCTCCATCAAGTCCGGCACCAACCAGTTCCATGGCGACGCCTGGGAGTTCTTCCGCAACGACGTCCTCAATGCCAACCAATGGGAAAACAAATTCCTCGGACCGGGCGCCGAATTGAAACGGGAGGCTCTGCGCTGGAATATGTTCGGGGGAACCGTTGGCGGTCCGATCATCAAAGACAGGCTATTCTTTTTCTTCGACTATCAAGGCCAGCGCTTCGATCATCCCACAACCAGCCAGAACATGACGGTGTTCACTGACGCCGAGCGCGCCGGCAATTTCTCCCAGCTCTCGACCCAGCTGAAGGATCCGAAAAGCGGTGTGCCCTACGCTGGCAATCAAATTCCCCTCAGCCAGTTAAACCCGGTTGCCGCGGCGCTCTTCGCGTCCAGCTTCTATCCAAAACCAATCAACGGCAACCTTACCAACAACGCGATAAACCAAACCACCGCAGATCTTCAATTCCGATCAGGGTGATGCCAAGGTTGATTGGAACATCACGCAAAAAGATCGTCTCTCCGCCCGCTACTCGCAGGCATACCAGAACGACCCCGCGACCAACTCGCAGCTAATCCTCGGCAACAGCTATAACAAGGTTCCGCTTCACAATACTGTCGGAACCTGGACCCACACCTTAAGCCCCAACATATTGAACGAAGCTCGTATTGGCGCATCCTGGATTACGATCCTCACCGGAGCCACCTTCGCCCCCAGCATCGGCGATCTGGGCAAGAGCTGGGGATTGCCAATGCCAATACAGTTGGGCCCGGCCTGCTGTTGCTCGGCTTCGATGGCGGCACCGCTCCCTCAGCCCGGCAGCTCGGGAACACTCACCAACGTCGGCAATGCGATCATCAATCAGAATTTCGCCGACACCGTGATCCAGTTTGATGACGGAGTGGTCGTTACCCATGGCAAGCACGTCTTCAAGGCGGGCTTCCAGATGTGGCGTTTCCGCATCAACACCTTCTACAGCGGCAACAGCGGTGAGTATGGCTCCATCTTGTTCGGCGGCGCATTTCACCGGTGATCCGGCAGGCGACTTTTTCACCGGCTATCCGGAAGCAACCGGCAAGGGTGTCAGCACCGGTGGCACCTGGCACCAGTTTGCCTGGAGATTTGGCGGCTACGGTCAGGATGACTGGCGTATTACCCCCACTCTGACTCTGAATCTTGGGTTGCGCTACGAAGCGACTACTCCCTGGGTGGAACTCCATAATCGCCAGACGAATCTGGATCTGACCACCGGAGCCCTCGAGTACGCAGGTGTGGACGGCAACAGCCGCTCCCTCTATAACTCTGTTTACGGAATGCCGGCCTTCGGACCCCGCGTCGGCTTCGCCTGGTCCCCGGCCGCTTGGCAAGGCAAGACGGTCCTCCGCGGCGCCTACACCATCTCGTCTTACCTGGAGGGAACCGGCACCAACCTGCGCCTTCCGCGCAATCCACCGTTCACCCCAGCCGAAGTCACCGCTACCTATCTCACCCCCACTTACCAGACCCAGGAAGGTCCTGGTGGCGCCGTCGCCGGCGATCCCTTCGCGGGAGCTGTCATGTATGTTTGGGACAAGAAGGTACAACCTGCCATGGATCAGCAGTGGAACCTGACCGTGCAAACCCAAGCCAGCCGCGACTTAACCTTTCAGGTCGGTTATGTTGGTAGCCATGATACGCACTTGATGGTTCCCACACCCTACTTGCAGGGCACACTCAATAACGGCGTGGTCGGGCCTAGTCTCTACTTCCGGGACAATCCCACTTTGATCAACGATCTTTCTCAGGTATCCGGAACCGCTTCCACAGGTTTCACCACTTACAACGCCCTCCAGACTGTGTTACAAAAGCGCATTTCCAATGGCCTTGAGGGGCAGGTTGCTTACACCTGGTCCCATTGTCTGACCAACAACAGCGGATACTATGGAACCTGGGGCGCAGCGACGCAGGGGTCGCCTGCATCGCCGTACTACCAGAATCTCTACAATCCTCACGGCGACTACGCCAGCTGCTACTCTGACGCCAGCAGCGTTGTAGCCGCCTACGCCACCTACGATCTGCCGGTTGGCCACGGTAGGGCATTCGGCAACAACATGAATCCTGTCGTCAATGCCGTGGTGGGCGGCTGGACGGCTTCCACGATCGTCTCCCTTCACACCGGTTTTCCTCTGGCGGTTTCCACTGGGACCGACAGCTCAGGAACCAACGGACGCGGCCCGCGACCCAATTGCGGACTCACACACACCCTCGGTCGTCAACCCAGCATTGTCGGCGGAGCCTTTCAAGGCTATCAATGGGAGGATCCGACTGGGTACTCAGTACCAGCGACTGGAACCTTTGGCACTTGCCCGGCACAGGGTCCCGACAGAGGACCCGGGTACACCGATACTGACATCGGGCTGGTGAAAGCCTTCCACTTGACCGAAGCCAAGTACTTCGAGTTCCGGGGCGACTTCTTGAATACCTTCAACAATGTGCAATTGGGGGCTCCGGCAGTCAGCTTCCCCAGTTCAACCTTCGGTGTGACAAGCCACTCGCAGCCCGCAAGGAACATCCAATTCGCGCTGAAGTTCTACTTCTAGCAGCCTGATAAACTCAGGGGCAGACGCTGTTCCACCAGCGTCTGCCCCTTTTCTGTTGGTAGGTGAATGTCGCGTACATTGTCTAAGCTGGGCTCTCCGATCTGCTTTGCAATCGCAGTCGGCTTCTCCGCCATAGCGCAGGTTTCGAGCAAGACGGCGGCCGTGACCCCCGCAGCCGCCGAGCACGCCGCGTCGCTGGCTGAGAGTGGCCATTGTGCCGATGCTTTGCCCCTGCTATTGAAGTCAGCTCACGTCGCCGACAAAGAGCTGCAGAAGAGGATCGGCCTTGACGGCGTGCGTTGTGCCAGCGCAGAGCAGCAGCAAGAGCCTTTGTTCGACTTCCTGCGCATGTTGAGCCGGCAGTTTCCCCATGATCCCGAAGTGCTGTATGTCTTGACCCACGCTTATTCCGATTTGTCCGCGCATGCCGCGCGAGAGCTGGCAACCACCGCTCCAACTTCCATCCCTGCCCTCGAAATGGATGCGGACGCGAGCGAGATGCAGGGCAAGTGGGACCAGGCCGAAAAGGACTATCGCAAGATCCTGGAAGAAAATCCGCGCTATCCGGGTATTCACTTCCGCCTGGCCCGCCTCTTGCTATCCAAGCCCAACCCAACGCCGGATTTCGCGGAGCAGGCAAAGAAAGAGCTGCAACAGGAACTCGCCATCGATCCCTCCAACGCCGGTGCGGAATACGTCCTCGGCGAGCTGGCGCGTCAGGCCCAGGATCTACCCGCCGCGGAACAGCATTTCTCCAAGGCCACGCAGCTCGAGACCAACTTTGCCGATGCTTATCTTGGTCTAGGCATGTCGCTCTTAGCGGAGAAAAAGTACGCCGAGGCCGTGGCTCCTCTGGAAAAAGCCGTCAAACTGCAGCCCGGTAATCCGGCCGGACACTACAACCTGGCGACCGCCTACTCCCGCACCGGACGCAAAGAAGATGCGGATCGTGAATTCGCTCTACAGCAGCAGGCCACGGACCACGCGGGCGGACAGGGAGCCCAGAATCCGCAGTGACCGGCAATTGCCTCGAGCTATCTCGCCGGCATTTTCTTCGGGCCTTGGCCGGCGCCACCGGATCCGTCGCGCTCAGTCGCTTCGCTCGCGCTTCAACGCCCTATCCCTTCGAAGAAGTGCCGTCCTCCGCCAGCCACATCACCTGGGTACATACCGCCGGCAAGTCTCCGGAGAAGTACCTTCCCGAAACTACCGGGGCAGGCTGCGCCTTTCTCGATTACGACAATGACGGATGGATGGACATCTATCTCGTCAACAGCGGCAAGTGCGACTTCTACGATCCCAATCCACCCTTGCGCAACGCGCTCTATCGTAACAATCGAGATGGCACTTTCACCGACGTCACCGGGAAGGCGGGCGTCGCCGCCGGCGGCTATGGGCAAGGCGTCGCCGTGGGCGACTACGATGGCGACGGCTTTCCCGACCTGTATGTGACGCAGTACGGAAAAAGCATTCTGTATCACAACAACGGCGACGGAACGTTTACCGACGTTACCGAAAAAGCTGGTGTCGCAGCACCAGGATGGGCTTCGAGCGCGGTGTGGTTCGACTACGACAACGACGGACGCCTGGATCTGTTTGTCTGTAACTTCGTAGAATTCAGCAAATCGAAAAACCTTCCATGTACTGCCTACAACAAGCCTGGATATTGCATTCCCAAGCTTTACAAGCCGTCCCCCAGCTGGCTCTTCCATAACAACGGCGATGGCACTTTCACCGATGTCAGCCTGTCGTCGGGCATTGCGAAGCACTTGGGCAAAGCCTGGGGAGTAGTCGCTACCGACCTCAAGAACGACGGCCGGATGGACCTCTTCGTCGCCAACGACACGACGGCGAACTTTCTTTTTATGAACCGAGGTAATGGCAAGTTCGAAGAGATTGCCGCCATGGCAGGCGTGGGATTCAGCGAAAATGGCAAAGCCCGTTCGGGCATGGGTTTGGATTCGGCAGATGTCAATCAGGACGGCTGGATGGATCTCTTCGTGGCCAACCTCGACCACGAGAGGTTTTCCCTCTACCAGAACAATCATGACGAAACATTTGATGATCAGGCCGACAAGACCGCGATCGGTGCGGCGACCCGCCTGATGAGCGGCTGGGGGCTGAAGTTTTTCGATTACGACAACGATGGCAATCTCGATCTCTTTCTGGCCAACGGCAATCCCGACGACCTTATCGAGACCATGCAAAAGGATGTGACTTACCGCGAGCCGCTGCTGCTGTTTCATAACGATGGCAAGACCCTCCAGAATGTAAGCGCGGAGAGCGGGCCGATCTTTGCCCGCAATCTTTCCGCCCGAGGACTCGCCATCGGCGACTTCGATAACGATGGCGCCGTAGATGTCCTTATCTCCGTGAACGACGACGCTCCGTTGCTGTTACACAACACCGCAGCCAAAGGCAACCATTGGCTGGGAATCAAGCTGGTGGGCAAGAGATCGAACCGCGACGCCATCGGCGCACGCGTCACCTACCAGGCCGGCGACCTCAAACGCAGCCGAACCAAGGTGGGTGGGGGAAGCTATTTGTCGTCCCAGGACCCGCGCATGGTTCTAGGCCTCGGCAACCGGACCAGGATCGATTGGGTGGAAGTGAAGTGGCCGGAGCCCAGCGGCAAGACGGAAAAATTCACCGGCCTGCCAATCGACAAATACATCACCATCACTGAAGGCGAGGGCGTTGTGGGGCCCACAAGCCATTCATGACCCGCCTGGGACCGCCCCCGCTCAATCGAGTTGAGCTATGCCAAACGCATCTTGATCAGGGCGCGCACGAATGCAAAGGCAAACAACACCTGCGTCGCCAGAAAGATGGGGATCGTAGCCAGGAACGAAAAGGCCAACGCTGTGCCGGCTAGTCCCAAATGCTGTAGGGTTTCATCTCGCAGCGTCATGTAAAGGAAGACCTGGCCGATGATGCACCAAATCACGCACCCGAGACTCAACCAGAAATGCCATTGGACGACGCGTGTATCGAAGGGAATATAGGGGACCGAGTACAGGCAGGCGAATAGGCTGAAGAATGCCGCGACGCCGTATAGGGGCATTCGCCACGAGAGACCAAAGGCAGTTTTGCCCACGATGACGTCCCACCCCGTGTTCGGTGTGAGATAGGGTGTAGATATACCGGCGGCCAGCAGGATTATGCTGGTGATCACGCAAAGATTCTCGACTCGCGACATAACGCCATCTCCGGGTTTCTGAATTCTATATCTGCCAGTGGAAGGGGTCTTCTGGAAAACCAATGCACCGGCTAAGCTCGGTCGACCTATCTCTGGTAGCGATTTATCTGGCAGGCATCACCCTCTTTGGTCTGCAGTTTCGTAGCCAGGACCGGTCGTTAAAGAGCTACTTCCTTGCGGATCGAAAAATCCCCTGGTGGGCCATTGCCCTCTCCATCGTGGCCGCGGAAACCAGCACGCTGACCATCATCAGCGTCCCCGGCCTCGCCTATACCGGAGACTGGGGCTTTCTGGAGATCGTTTTCGGTTATCTCCTGGGCAGGATCGTTGTATGCATCATTTTCCTGCCTCGCTATTTTCGCGGCGAACTGCTCACCGCTTATGAAGTGATTGGTGAACGTTTTGGCCCCCGGCTGCACAAGCTCACTGCATTTCTTTTTCTCTTCTTGCGCGCGGCGGCAGAAGGCGTCCGTGTCTTCGCCGTTTCCATTGTGGTGGGCATGGCGATCGGCACGCGGGATGTGGTCTCGATCGCCATCATCTGCATCCTCACGTTGATCTACACGCTCGAAGGGGGAATGGCCGCCGTCATCTGGACCGACGTGGTGCAGATGGTGCTATATGTTGCCGGCACAATCGTCGCTGTCATCCTGCTGGGGCATCGGGTTCCGGGCGGCTGGCAAGCCATCCATGGAATGGCATCTGCTGCCGGCAAGGTCACCATCTTCCATTTTGCCTTCAGCCTGAGCCAAACCTATACCTTCTGGGCCGGGCTTGTCGGGGGTTGTTTCCTCACTATGGCAAGTCATGGTACCGATCAACTCATGGTGCAGCGGTTGCTGGCGGCGAAGAACCTCCGCGAATCGCGCATTGCCTTGCTCAGCAGCGGCGGGGTTATTCTGGTTCAGTTCGCACTCTTTCTTGCCATTGGGACAGGGCTCTACTATTTCTACGGTAACGGGACTAATGGCGTGCTCGCGGGAAGCCCCGACCGAGTCTTCCCGGCATTCATCGTCACGGAGATGCCGCGTGGTGTCGCTGGACTGATGGTTGCCGCTATCCTGGCTGCCGCGATGTCGAATCTCAGCGCGGCGGTCAACTCCCTGAGCTCGAGTAGCATGGTGGATTTCTACATGGCATGGAACCCCAACGCCGACGAACGCCAGCGTGCCCGCTTATCGCGCGTCATGACGCTCTTCTGGGCCGCGCTGCTGTTTGTGCTCGCCCTGATGTCGCGCGGCGGCGGACATGTGGTCGAAGTCGGTCTGTCCATCGCCTCCGTCGCATACGGGGCTCTGTTGGGTGTTTTCTTACTCGGCACGCTCACCGAAACCGCAACCGAAATAGGCGCCATGATCGGCATGATCGGCGGCTTGGCAGCCAATATACTGCTCTGGAGGCAGCCTCACGCGTTGCCCGTTACGTTTGGGAACGTGCAGATCCTGTTTCCGAAAATTGCCTGGACGTGGTTCGTGCTGATCGGATCTCTGCTTACGTTCGTTCTGGGATGGGCAATGAGCAACATCCTGCCCAACAAAAAGCGTGCTCAGAAGATCGCCGTTCTGCTCCCGGTTTTGCTCGTAGTCCTGCTCGCCTCGCCCGCGCCGTTAAAGGCAGCCGACGAGCCGGCATTTCGACAAATCGATCGCATCATTGAACTCGGAATCGCGACCAAAAAATTCCCCGGTGCGGTGGTGATCGCCGGTCACAACGGCCGCATCGTCTTTCAAAAGGCCTACGGAAATCGCTCTCTCACGCCTGCACCCGAAGCGATGACCGAAGACACCATCTTCGATGTCGCATCGTTGACCAAGGTTTTGGCGACCGCGCCTGCGGTCATGCAGCTTTACGAGCAGGGCCGGTTCCGGCTGAATGACCCGGTAGCGCAATACTTGCCCGAGTTCGCCGTCAACGGTAAGCAGGACATTACCATTCGCCAGTTGCTCACCCACTACTCCGGCCTGCCTCCCGATGTTTCCCTGGAAGACCCGTGGGTAGGCAAGCAGGAGGGGTTGCGCCGCGCATTTGCATCCACGCCGGTCACGGCTCCTGGAGTGCAATTTCGCTACAGCGACATCAACTTCATCGTGCTCGGCGCGCTGGTCGAGAAGCTCTCAGGTCTCACCCTCGATCAATACCAGCAGCGCTACCTGGCCCAACCGCTGGGCCTGGAGCACATGCGTTATCTGCCTCCTGAAGCCTGGCGCAACCGCATCGCGCCCACCCAGTACGAGCATGGCGTCATGCTCCGCGGAGTGGTGCACGATCCAACCTCGCGCCGCATGGGCGGCGTTGCCGGGCATGCCGGAATCTTCAGCACCGCCGGCGATGTCGCCGTCTACGCTCAAAACCTGCTCGACCGGCTTGCCGGCAGGCCGAGCAGCTTTCCTCTGCAGCAGCTGACATTGGAAAAGATGACCACGCCCGGTCAGCCGGCTACCGGTACTGCGCTTCGCGGACTCGGTTGGGACATCGAGTCGCCCTATTCCAGCAACCGGGGCGAGTTGTTTCCCGTCGGCTCCTTCGGTCATACCGGGTTCACCGGAACCTCCATTTGGATGGACCCAACCAGCAATACCTATGTCATCTTCATGTCCAACGCCGTGTATCCCAACGGACCCACCGGGATCAACGCCATCCGCGGGGCAGTCGCAAATGTGGTTGCCGCCTGGGTGAAGCTCCGGCCAGATAACGGAAGTCTGGCGGCCAGGCTGACCGGCTACAACGAATCCATCGCCGGTGAGCGCCTTTGGCATGACCGCAATGGAGAGGTCTCGACCGGCATCGACATGCTGGAACAAGACGACTTCGCCGAGCTTTCCGCGCTCGCTGCCAAACATGGAGGCACGTTGCGTGTGGGGCTGCTTACCAACCAGACGGGCCTCGACGCGCACGGCCTCAGAACCATCGACGTCCTGGCTCGTGACGCAGAAGAGGCCGTTCCAGGGCTCAAGCTCAAGCTTCTTTTCAGCCCCGAACACGGCATCGACGGCTCGCAGGATAAGGAAGGCATTCAAGATTCGACAGACCCGTCGACCGGACTCCCTGTAATCAGCCTTTATGGAAGCCAGCGTCGTCCCTCGGAAGCAACGCTGCGCTCGCTCGACGCCGTCCTCATCGACCTCGCGGATGCGGGCGTCCGCTTCTATACCTACGAAACAGTCGTCCGCTATTTTCTCGAGGCAGCCGGGAAGACGGGCACAGACATGGTGGTCCTCGATCGCCCCGATCCACTCGGAGGTAGCTTCGTGCAGGGTCCCCTCTCCGACGCCGGCAGCGAGAGCTACGTCAACGTAGCGCCCATTCCTGTGCGCCACGGCATGACCCTGGGCGAGCTTGCTCGCTATCTCAATGGAGAATACAAATTGCGCGCGCCGCTCAGTGTGATCGCCATGAACGGCTGGCAACGGGGCGACTGGTTCGATGCCACCGGCCTCACCTGGACCAATCCTTCCCCTAATCTCCGCAGCCTGCGGGAAGCAGTCCTCTATCCTGCTCTGGGCCTCATTGAGACGACCAATATTTCCGTCGGCCGCGGAACCGATACTCCCTTTGCCTACGTTGGCGCGCCCTGGATCGATGGTCCGGAGTTGGCGCGCGCGCTGAATGCCCGCTTCTTGCCTGGAGTGCGCTTTGTGCCGGTCGAGTTCACGCCCCGGTCTCCTTATCCGTATGCGGAGCAGCCCTGCCATGGAATCGAGCTGATCGTAACCGATCGCAATGTTGTCGACTCGCCGGAACTAGGTCTGGAAATCGCAACCGCGCTGCACAAGCTGTACGCGGACAAATTTCAACTGAATAAGATCGACGCCCTGCTCGCCAACCGGAACGTGCTCGAAGCGCTGCAGGCAGGACGCGATCCTCAGCGAATAGCCGAGGACTGGCAACAGCAGCTACACGACTTCGACACCAAGCGAAAGCCCTACCTACTTTACTAACCAGAAAAACTCGCGATCCCAGGAGCGAATACCAACGTTCGAGTCAGACCTAAACCTTGTCATCCCGAGCGAAGCCGAGGGACCTGCGGTTTCACTCGGCCGAGCTACAAATCTTAGATTTCTTCTCTTCTTGCAACGGATGACGGGTGCCCCACATCTCGCTCGTTTTTGCGAGATGTGGGATACCACGAACCTCGACATTCTTTGCTCGAAGGGCCCCAAAAATGTCGGTTCAGAGCAGTGGCATCCCACATCTCGCGAAAAACGAGCGAGATGTGGGGCACCCGTCATCCGTTGCAAGGACAACTCCCCAGTGGTGGGGCATACTTTAACGGTGAGTCGACCACTAGCAATCAGTATCGTCGTGCTGTTGGCCGCAATATCCATCCGCCCCCAATCCACCACGTCGCGAAGCGGCTACGTGGGTGACGAAGCCTGCCGATCCTGTCATGCCGCTCAGGTCGATTCCTTTCACCAGACGGCGCACTTCCTCACCTCCAGTGCCCCCGCAGAAAAATCCATCCTGGGTAAGTTCACGCCGGGCGACAACATCCTCAAAACCGTCAATCCGAATCTGTATTTCCAGATGGACGCAAAGCAAGGCGGCTTCTCTCAGACCGCGGTGGCGGGCACACCTCCCCATACCAACTCGCGCACCGAACGCTTCGCGGTCGTGGTGGGGTCCGGCGAAAAAGGCCAAACTTACTTGTTCTGGGATGGAGATCAGCTCTTTCAGCTGCCAGTATCGTATTGGACCAATCTCGGCTGGGTGAACAGCCCAGGCTATCGCGACGGCTCTGCCGATTTCGAGCGTTCCATCATTCCCCGCTGCCTGGAGTGTCACGCAACCTACTTTCAGGCACTTCCTCCGCCATCCAACCGCTATAGCAACGCTGGTTTTTCGCTGGGCATCCAGTGCGAAAAATGTCATGGCCCGGGACAAGAACACGTGCAACGAGAGCAAACGAAGCCGCCTGCCGGCTCCCCCACGGCCCTCCTGAACCCGGCGCGATTCTCCCGCGACCGGCAAATGGATCTCTGCGCCTGGTGCCACGCCGGCCACGGCCAGCCTCTGCTGCCTTCGTTCTCGTACCTTCCCGGCAATTCATTGGACAAGTACATTCATTTTCCGCCGGCCGATCCCAATACGCCGCTCGATGTGCATGGCAACCAGGTCGACATGCTGAAGCAGAGCCGCTGCTTCCGCGAGTCAGCCATGACCTGCCTTACCTGCCACAATGTTCATGCCCCGCAGCACAACCTGGCCGAGTTCTCCCAACGCTGCCTCAGCTGTCACAAGCCGGACTCCGCGACCTTCGCCAGGCCCAATCACAAAGTCTCAGACCATTGCATTGATTGCCACATGCCCAGGCAGGAGACCAATCTGATCGTCTTTGATTTTGCCGGCAAGAAGGTGCGGCCGCAGATGAGGAACCACTGGATCAAGGTTTATTGAACCTATTTCCAACACAGATACCCCTGAGATTCCCTGAAATTGCCCAGTTTAATCCCTGGAAAACCACGCTATAGTTTGGATGGCAAATCTCACGACCTGCTCGGGCGTGGCAAAAATCGACTCACATGCAAGCCGTGTAACGGTGTACGCGGGCGAGGAAGCGGACGAACCGATGGGACAGTTCTATCGCCCCACGGCCCCATCGCCGGCGCGTGCCAAAATAACGCAGGAGACCGTATCGGAGCGGAGCGCTGCGCGCAGGCTGGCCGACCAGGCTAGCGGCGACGGCGAAGACCGCGAAGAAGATGCCTTTCTGCGTGCACGGCGCCGCGTCCCTGTGCGCCGCGGGCTCATTCCCACCAGCCGCGAGGGTCGCATTGGCGCAGCGGCAGCAGTCGTCTTCGCGATCGGCGCACTGCTGTTGCTGGGGATTGGCATACGCAACTTTTTCCGTGACGATCCCCGTTTCCGCATCGGCTCCTCTTCCTCTATCCAGATCATGGGCAACAGCCAGGTGACGCGGTCCGAGCTCCTCTCCATCTTCGGATCTGACCTCGGCCGCAATATCTTCTTCATCCCTTTGGCTGCGCGCCGCGCAGCATTGGAACAACTACCGTGGGTGGAGCATGCGACCGTAATGCGGCTGATACCAGACCAGTTGCGCGTCGCCATCGTCGAACGCACGCCGGTTGCTTTCGTGCGCCATGGCAGCACCATCGAGCTGGTCGACGCCCACGGGGTTCTACTACATTTGCCCCCGGCGGCCATGGCTGCCAAGCATTACTCCTTCCCGGTAGTCACCGGAATATCAGCCAAAGATCCCCTGCCGGTACGCGCCGCACGCATGCATTTGTACCAGCAATTCATCAGCGATCTTGACTCCGGCGGGACCAGGGTTTCCCCCCAGCTGAGCGAGGTCGATCTCTCCGATCCGGAAGATGTCTGGGCCCTCCTGCCGGCACAGGGCTCGGATATCCAGGTGCACTTTGGCGACTCCGACTTCCTGGCCCGCTACCGTAGCTACCAGCAGCATCTGCCTGAGTGGCGCCAGCAGTATCCTCATCTGGCCTCGGTCGATATGCGTTATGAAAATCAAGTGGTGCTCGATATGGCGCAGCAACCGGCCACTGAATCCGGGCAAGATGGGGCGGCCGCCAGTTCCAGCCTGCATCACGCGGACGCCCCGGCAGCGAAACACGCCGGGCACAACGCGGTAAAGCCCGCCGCGAAATCGCTCAAAGCGGGAAAAGCAAAGGGTTAATGAGCCAGAAGGACGAAGAACTACTCACCGTATTGGACGCCGGCAGCTCCAGGATTCGGGTCCTGGTGGCGGAGTTGCATGAAGGGGCGCTGCGCTATCGGGCACACAGCGTGGTGAATGCGGAGGGAATGCGCAAGGGGCTCATCAGCGATCTCCAGCCAGCTAGCCGGGCCTTCAATCACGCTGCCACCGAGGCCGAACAGATGGCCAAAGCGGTGATTGCGAATTGTGTTGTCGGGCTGGGCGGTCCCCATGTGCGCGGCGTTAACAGCCAGGGCGGCATTAGCCTGGGGAATCGCCTGCGCGAGATCACCCGCGAGGATGTACGCGCCGCCGTCGACCGCGCCCGCTCCGTTTCCCTGCCCGCCGATCGGGAGATCATTCACCTGTTGCCGCAACAGTTTATTCTCGACGAGCAGCCTGGTATCCATGACCCCGTCGGTATGGTCGGCAACCGGCTGGAGGTGAATCTGCATATCTCCACCTGTTCGGCCAGCGCAGCGCAAAGCGTAATTACCTGCGCCAACAAGGCTGGGCTGGAAGTGACGGACACTGTTTTTGAGGCCATCGCCGCCGCGGAAGCCACGGTCTCAGCGGACGAGCGCGAGCTCGGCGCCTGCCTGCTCGATATTGGCGCCGCCTCTACGGAACTGGTCGTCTTCTTTGAAGGTGCGGTGGCCCATACCGCTGTGGTCCCTATCGGCGGCGACCACTTCACCAACGATCTTGCCGTTGGCCTGCATTTGTCGGTGCAGGAAGCCGAGGCAATCAAGCTGGAGTATGGGCACTGTGTGGTCACCTCGGTGCCTTCCTCCAGCGAACTGGAGTTGATTGCCGGCGGAACCCAGGTAATCCGCACCATCAAGCAGCGTTACCTGAGCGAGATTCTTGAGCCGCGCGCCCGCGAGCTCTTCCACCTGGTGCGGGAAAATCTGCGTCAGGGCGGTGTGCTCGGCGCGCTGGGCGCGGGCTGCGTGCTCACCGGCGGCGGCGCTCGCCTGGCGGGCTTGCTCGAGGTAGCCGAAAGCCTGTTGCGCGTTCCCGCCCGTCTGGGCTATCCGGTGCCGCTCTCCAGAATGCCGGACGAGTTGATACAGCCGGAGTTTTCGACCGCCATTGGCATGCTGCTGTACACCCACCGCACCAGCGTGCTGCGGGCGGCAGAAGACCAGGGCCTGCGGGCCAAGCTGCGGGCTATCTTCGCAGGAAGTTTGTAGTCGACTTTACAGGTTGCAGTACGACAGGATCTGATTACGATACGAGAATGGAGCTGAACCCGATGAATCTTTCCGACGAAATACGCATTCACTACAACGATGAAATCGCTCGCGGAGCGAAGATCAAGGTTATCGGCGTTGGCGGCGGCGGCGGGAATGCCGTGAATCGCATGATTGCCGCCAAGCTGGAGGGTGTCGAGTTCATTGTTGCCAATACGGATGTGCAGGCTCTACAGCTCTCCCAGGCGCCGGTCAAGCTGCAGTTGGGGGTCAAGCTGACCGCTGGACTGGGTGCCGGCGCCAATCCGGATGTAGGCAGGCGCGCCGCCCTCGAAGACTCGGAAAAGATCATTGAGGCATTGGAGGGCGCGGACATGGTCTTTGTGACCGCTGGACTTGGCGGCGGCACCGGCACCGGCGCGGCTCCGGTCATCGCTTCGCTGGCCAGCGAAATGGGCGCGCTCACGGTCGCGGTGGTGACCCGTCCCTTCAGCTTTGAAGGCAAGCGGCGTATGCAGCAGGCCGAGCGTGGCATGGAAGAACTGCTCGAGGGCGTCGACACCATGATTGTCATTCCCAACGAGAAGTTGCTTGCCGTAGCCAAGGACGCCGGTTTCTTCGAGTCTTTCCGCGTTGCGGACGACGTCCTGCTCCAGGGCGTGCAGGGCATCTCCGATATCATCACCATCCCGGGCATTATCAACCGCGACTTCGCCGACGTGAAAACCACCATGGCCGGCATGGGCTACGCCGTCATGGGGACTGCCGTGCGTAGTGGCGAGAACCGCGCCATTGCCGCCGCCCAGGCGGCCATGGCCTCTCCTTTGCTGGAGGCAGGTGCGATCGACGGCGCACGAGGCATCCTTATCAACATCAGCGGGTCGAGTAACTTGAAATTAAGCGAAGTGAACGTAGCCTCTACCCTGATCCAGAATGCGGCTCACGAAGATGCGAACATCATCTTCGGCGCGGTTTTGGACGAATCCATGGGCGACGAGGTCAAAATCACGGTGATCGCTACCGGCTTTCGCGAGGATCATCTCGGGCGCCGCCCGCGGGCGGTCAGTGACGCGACGGTGCCCCGCGTTTCGCTTCAGGACCGGTCCTCGCTACCTCGCTTTGCCAGCGAAGAGCTCGCTGACCAGGAGTTTTCTCCCCTCTTCGAGCCGCGGAAAGTGGCGGACCAGCCCCCGGCTCTTGAGAAGCCTGCCGTGAAGGAGGCGTCTCCGGAGTCGGCGCCGTTCGCGCTACAGCCTCAGCCGGTTTTGATCGAAGAAGCTCCTGAGCCGCCGCGTTCTGCCCCGGCAGCCAAACCCCCTGTCACCCACTCCAACCCCGTGGTCCACGCCAATTTCGATGAGCCGTTTGAAGAGGAGTATGCCCGGCTGATTCCCAGCAAGCCCGACGACGAGCGCGAAATCCTATCCTCAGGCCGTGCTCCCGTAACTGGACAATCCGCCGACGCTGCCGGACAGCAGGGCTCTAATCGTACCGAAGGTGAACCGCATCTCGACAACCTCGACATCCCGGCGTTTCTGCGTCGGCCGGTGAATTGAACGGACTATCACCCGGCCACTGATTTGTATGCGCTAGTTGTTACGCGCGTGTACCCAATTGTGGTACGGACACGGGGAAGAGTTTCTTGGAATATGGAAAAGCGGACAGACTTTATGGCAAATTAGGGTTTAATAAGGTTAGGTTCGCGGCAAGGGAATCGAGGATCCTTTATGGAACCCGGCTCCGCAGAAGTTCGATTACTTGAGTACCCGGCCTTCCGGGCACGTATCATCTTTAAGAGCCTTGGTTTCGAGAGGATAACTCGCGGTGAACAGACAATTCCTTCGGCGCATCACCTATTTTGTTCTGATCCTTGGTCTGGCCTCCGCTGCCTTTGCGAAACCTGCCTCTGCCCGTCCCACGCACCCGGCCCACCGCGCCACCCACGTTGCCCATGTACAGGAGAGCGCCCACGCTCGCCGGCACATGGCGCAGATGCGGCATACCCACCCGGTGGATACGATGCGTGTGGTTACGGTTCGGACTCGATCCGGGCATATCCGTCGCACCGTGCTGGTGCGTCACCGTTCTTACGAACATTTCTCCGCCAGCTCCTTTACTGACCTCGACATCACCCAGGGTGATGTGACTGCGGGAGAGGATCCGGTGGTGCGGCAGGCGGCGATCGACGCCTTGGGCAACATGTATGGCACCGTAGTCGCCATCGACCCCGGCACTGGCCGTATCCTGGCCATGGTGAATCAGAAGCTGGCTCTGTCCAGCGGCGCCGAGCCCTGTTCGACAATCAAAGTCTCGGTCGCACTCGCCGCCCTCGAAGAGGGAATCGTCACCAAGGATACCCCGGTAAATCTGGGCGGCCGCTTCCACCTGGATATGACGGAGGCTCTGGCGCACTCCAACAACCTCTACTTTGAAACACTTGGCCGGCGTCTCGGCTTCGAGCGCGTACGTCACTACGCGAATTCGTTTGGTTTGGGCGAGTTGGCCGGCTGGAACATTCCCGGCGAGCAGCTGGGCATCTATCCCGAGCAGGTACTGCCTGAGAGCGAGGGTGGAGTCGGCCGCATGTGTTCCTTCGGTCAGGGTATCTCGATGACGCCGCTGCAGTTGGGGGCCTTGGTGGCCTCGATTGCCAATGGCGGAACCCTCTACTATCTGCAGCATCCGACCTCCGCGGAGGAGGCGGCTAACTTCACCCCGCGCGTGAAGCGGACCCTGGATATTGCCAACCTTATTCCAGACGTTACCGTTGGCATGGAGGGAGCCGTCGATTACGGCACCGCCCGCTCGCTGCACGCCAGCTTTAATCAACTCCCCATCCTGGGTAAGACCGGCACGTGCTCCAACAACGGCACGCGTTACGGCTGGTTTGCTTCCTTCGCCAACACCTCGCATGGCCGCATCGTCACCGTCTTCTTCCTCGAGGGAGGCCGTCCTACCTTTGGCCCCAAGGCAGCTGCGTTGACGGGTGTGTTCTACCGCAATCTCTGGGACCACAGCTACTTCGCCGACAAGCTTCCGGCTGAGGCGGAGACCAGCACAGCATCCACCGAAACCCTCAGCCAATAGCCGCCAGACAGAACATCCACAAAAGGGCCTCCCGACCGGGAGGCCCTTCATTTTTCCCTCGTAGTAAACCCGCCGTTTCTTTGCAAAAAAATGTCATCCCTCCTGCCCCGGTTACACGGGCAACAAAAGCTCTGGGTGCCCCATTTGCCCCGATTTTCTGCGGAGGCTTGTGGCGTTGATACACTCCATGCGCCTTTCCTTAATGAAAGGCGCACACTCGGACCTCTCTATGTCCTGTCCCTGAAGTTCCTGGAACAATTCGAGGAATCGAAAATGTTCCAGAAACTGCTCTCAGGGGCTGAAGCCCATTTGGTTTTGCAGTGTTTGCGGCACGACTGAAGTCGTGCCCTGATACAAAGCCGAAGAGGAGTTCTTTAACGAACTTTAGGGACGGGACACTAGCACAGCGTGGCAGGAAATCGGGGTCAAGCCGTACGGCGCCTGCCCCGGCGTGCCGTGGGGCTTGAGTGGGCTACGACGCCTCCCCCACTCGTTTGTCATTAGGAGCAGCGCAACTCGCGGTGGCGAGTGAAGAGAGAAATTACAACGGCAACAAAAGCATTGGGTGGCCCATTCAAGCCGTACTTTGGCTTGAGTGGGCGACGATGCCCCCAACAACCCGTTTGCCATTTAGGAGGAGCGAAGCCGAGAGCCCGCCCTGAGCGAAGCCGAGGGATCTGCGGTTCTCTCCATCAGCAACCAATGCTGCCCCAGTCATCTCTCCGCTTGGTGTCACAGCCGCAGGAATGCTCTACGATTGTTTCAATGAAGATACTGACCGCTGACGAGATGCGGGTCACCGACCGCGTCACTACCGACCGCTTCGGGATCTCTCCGCTGGAATTGATGGAGCATGCCGGGCGCGCCACGGCCCGTTTCGTTTTGCGGGAATTGCCCCAGTGCCGGCGCGTTGTAGTGCTGTGCGGTAAGGGCAACAACGGCGGCGATGGCCTGGTGGCGGCGCGGTACCTGGCGGAAGCCGGCTGTGCTGTCTCCGTCGTAATCTTGGGAGACCCCGCTGCGGCGCATGGCGAAGTGAAGGTCAACCTGGAGCGGCTCCCGGTAACGCCGATCGTCATTGCGGAAGAAGCCGACCTGTACCGTACCCCCTGCGAAATGCTTCTGGAGCGTGCCCAGCTCTTTGTCGATGCAGTCCTGGGCACCGGGTTTCACCCACCCATGCGAGGCCTGGCAATCGCCGGCCGTACCCTGCTCGAACGCTATCCAAAAATTCCTGTGGTTGCGGTGGACCTGCCTTCGGGCTGGGATGCGGACGCACGTGAATTCTTCGCACCCGGCGCGTATCGCGCCGACGCCGTGGTTACCTTCACCGCGCCGAAGCTGGCCCATGTTTCAGGAATGCTCACCCGCGGCGCTTCGCTTCCGGGCAATCATCAGCAAAGGCCCATCGTGGTGGCGTCTATCGGCTCCCCGGCGGAGGCGGTCGAGTCCGCGACTGGCCTGACTTGGGCGGGGAGTTCCAAGGCAATCGCTGATCGTCCTCGCTCCGCGGACTCCAACAAGGGCCGCTTCGGCCATGTCCTGGTGATTGGCGGAGCCAGGGGCAAGTCCGGCGCCCCCTGTATGAGTTCTGTTGCAGCGTTGCGCACTGGCGCAGGCCTGGTCACAGCCGCCATCGCGCAATCGATCCTGCCCACCGTCGCCGCGGTTACACCCGAGCTGATGACGCTCGCGTTGCTGGAGGGAAATCAGGGCGAAATTTCCAGCCGCAATCTTGAAGCCGCGCTGCTCGACCCCGTTCTGGAAAAGAAGTCGGTCATCGCCGTGGGTCCGGGCATGGGCCAGGAGGAGGAAGCGGTGAAGTTCTTCCTCGGTCTGCTCGAGCGGACTAAGCTCCCCATGGTCATTGACGCGGACGCACTCAATGCGCTCGCGGCGCATCCCGGCAATTTGCATGGCCGCGGGCGGCTGCTCGTACTCACTCCGCATCCAGGAGAAATGGCGCGGCTCGCCGGCATGAGCATCCGCGAGGTGGAAGCAGACAGGGAGGGCATTGCGCGGCAGTTCGCGGCCAGCCATGAGGTCACCCTGGTGCTCAAAGGTTGGCGCACGCTCATCGCTCATCCGGATGGCCGCATCGCCATCAACACCACCGGCAATCCGGGAATGGCCAAGGGAGGAAGCGGGGACATTCTGACCGGGATCGTCGCCGCCATGATTAGCCAATATCCTGAGCAGCCGGCCGAAGCGGTGGAAGCTGCGGTATATCTTCACGGACTGGCCGCCGATTTTGCTGTACGTTGGCAAGACCAACATACTCTGCTGGCCATGGACACGGTGGCTCATCTTCATGAAGCATTCCGCTTCCGGGCCGAGGACCCGGGAGGTTATGTTTGGTTGCAGGGAATCCCAGGCATGTTGAAGGAGAGGGAATGAGCGTTCGGCGATTCGTCAGCAACAGCAGCAGAGAAACCATCGCGATCGGCGGAGAAATAGCTCAGTTGCTCTCGTCGCCCACCTTACTCTTTCTTCGTGGAGACCTGGGTGCGGGAAAGACCACTTTGGTGAAGGGAATCGCCCAGGCTCTGGACGCCGCCGATCCGGATGAAGTGACCAGCCCCACCTTTACCCTGGTTCACGAATACGATGGCAGGCAGAGGGTCAATGGTAAGGAGCACGAGGTCAAGCTCTACCACATCGACCTCTATCGCATCGAAGACGAGCGCCAGCTGGAAACCATAGGCTTCGATGAACTGACCACCGAGCAAGCGATTCTGCTGGTGGAATGGGGCGAAAAATTTCCCAACGTGGTCAAGCGAAGCGATGGAGAAATCCTGATCGAACACGCCGGCGGGGACACGCGCAACATCACCCTCACCTTCAAGGAAAAGGCCGGCGCGTAAAAACTCTCTCTCTTAAAAAAGCTGAGTGGTCCATTCTGTCGCCTTGAGTGGGCAAAAAAGCTGGGTGGCCCATTCAAGCCCTCTGTTGCCTGCCCCGGCGTGCTGTGGGGCTTGAGTGGGTAAAACCAATTCACTCGATTCGCTTTCCGCTCACCGACGGAATCACCCACCGCCAAGACAACCGTTATGCGAGTCCGCCACCCATACATTGCGACAGTTGTTTGGCTGAGGCAGGGGGTCTAGTCTGTTATGGCAACCGAGACGGGTGCGCGATGTTCCCTCTATCGTCGCGCGAACATTCCAGATTTCCAGCGAAAAGGACAGCTCTCTCAATGAATGAACAGGATAAGATTCAACGAACGGTTCTTCCCATCCCCGATCAGCCACGCACAGGCTTGGTCACCTATGATGCGAAGGATCCGGAGACCAGGTTCCCGCCGATAACGCAGCTGCGGCCGCCCAAAGGTGCACCAAACGTCCTGATCGTCTTGATTGACGATGCGGGCTTTGGCTCATCGAGCGCCTTTGGCGGTCCGTGTAACACGCCGACGGCGGAACACCTGGCGGCCGATGGCCTGAAGTACAACCGCTTTCATACCACAGCGCTCTGCTCGCCGACGCGACAGGCCATGCTGACCGGACGCAACCACCACACGGTGGGCATGGGTGGAATCACCGAAATCGCCACCGGGTCGCCCGGCTATAACTCGGTTCTGCCGAATACCTGCTCGCCCATCGCGCGGACGCTCAAGCTCAACGGGTATGCGACGGCGCAGTTCGGCAAGTGTCATGAAGTGCCGGTTTGGGAGACCAGTCCGGCCGGCCCCTTTGATGCGTGGCCAACTGGTGGAGGCGGATTCGAATATTTCTACGGGTTCATCGGCGGCGAAGCGAACCAATGGTACCCGTCGCTCTATGAAGGCACCACACCGATTGAGGTCAAGCACACGCCCGAAGAGGGCTACCACTTGATGGAAGACATGACGGACAAGGCCATGAACTGGATCGGGCAGCAGAAAGCGCTCATTCCCGATAAACCCTTCTTCGTCTACTTCGCGCCGGGCGCGGTCCACGCGCCGCACCACGTTCCGAAGGAATGGGCAGACAAGTACAAAGGCAAGTTCGATCAGGGCTGGGATAAGCTTCGTGAGGAGATCTTCGCCCGTCAGAAAAACCTAGGCGTCATTCCGCAAGATTGTCAGCTCACGCCAAGGCACAAAGAGATTCCGGCGTGGGATGAAATGGCTGCTGAACTCAAGCCCGTGCTCACTCGCCAGATGGAGGTTTACGCCGGGTTTATGGAATATACCGATCACCATGTCGGCCGGTTGGTGGATTCACTGAAAAAGCTCAATCTGCTCGATGACACGCTGATCTACTACATCATCGGCGACAACGGGTCCTCCGCAGAGGGAACGCTTCAGGGCACTTACAACGAGATGATCAATTTCAACGGCGCGGCCGCACTGGAGACACCCGAGTTCCTGATGGCGCGGCTGGATAAGCTGGGCGGGCCGGAATCTTACAACCACTATGCGGTGGGCTGGGCGCATGCCCTGGATACACCCTACCAGTGGACCAAGCAAGTCGCCTCGCATTGGGGCGGCACGCGCAACGGAACAATCGTGCACTGGCCTAAGGGAATCACAGAGAAAGACGAAATCCGCAGCCAGTTCCATCACGTGATCGACGTAGCGTCGACCATCCTGGAGGCGGCTGGGCTGCCCGAGCCGACCTTCGTAAACGGGGTGCAGCAGAAGCCTCTCGAGGGCGTCAGCATGCTTACTCCTTCAACGACGCCAACGCGGACGAGCGGCATGAGACACAGTACTTCGAGATGCTCGGCAACCGCGGCATCTACCACAAAGGCTGGACGGCGGTCACACGGCACAAAACGCCGTGGCTTCTCTCAGGCGAGAAAGTCCCGGCATTCGACGACGACAATTGGGAACTCTACGACACAAATAAGGACTGGAGCCAGGCGAACAACCTGGCCCAGCAGATGCCTGAGAAGCTTCATGAGCTACAGCGACTGTGGCTGATGGAGGCGGTACGCTACAACGTGCTCCCCCTCGACGACCGGGGCGCTGAACGGTTTAACTCGGATTTGGCAGGGCGGCCGGTGCTGATCAAGGGCAACTCCCAGATTCTGTTTGGCAGCATGGGGCGCCTGTCTGAAAATTCGGTCCTCAATCTCAAGAACAAGTCGCATTCCGTGACCGCTGAGATTGTGGTGCCCGCGACCGGAGCCGAGGGCGTCATCGTCGCCCAAGGAGGCAACGCTGGCGGCTGGAGCCTGTACGCCAGGGGCGGCAAGCTCAAATACTGTTACAACTTCCTCGGCATCCAGTGCTTCTACGCTGAATCGAGCAGCGCGCTGACGCCGGGCGACCACCAGGTACGCATGGAGTTTGCTTACGCCGGTGGTGGCCTTGGCAAAGGTGGCACAGCGGCTCTTTATGTGGATGGCAAAAAGGTCGGCGAAGGCAAGGTCGGCGCCACCGAGGCCATCATCTTCTCTGGCGATGACGGTTGCGACGTGGGCGTGGACACGGGGGCTCCCGTCTCACCGGACTATGGGTCGCGAGGGAACGAGTTTTCGGGTCGCATCAAGGGCGTGCAACTCGCCATTGCCGAGGATGCTGAGAGCCTCGACCACCTCGTCTCGCCGGAGGAAGCTATGCGCGTCGCCATGGCGCGGCAGTAAGCGGATTCAGTGGCTGGCGGCTCTTGCTCGGAATTGTCGCAGCGAAAAGAGACAAGAAAGGCCGGAGTTGGCAAGCCAACTCCGGCCACAGTGGTTGTTGCTAATTAAAATTTGAACAGGCCCATGAGATCGTCGATGGCCGGACTATTCGTCGGCACATAAGGGTTGTCTGCCGTGGACTTCGGGTTGGGGTAGTTGTCGCGGCTGCGATTAGTAACCGGACCGGTCTTCCAGTTGGCCTCGATGAACTTCAGAATAGAAACATGGTCAGCGTAGTTGTGGTCGATGTGACCTCCCGTTGCATAAGGAGACACAACGATGAGTGGGATACGAGTGCCGTCGCCGAAGAAATCCAGCGGTTGCACGTATCCTGAATCGTAGTAACCGCCGCCCTCATCTTCGGTAATGAAGATTGCGGTGTCCTTCCACAGAGTCGGATTCTTCTTCACTTCATCCACGATTTTCTTGGTGAAGCCTTCGAACAGATCCAGCTTTGACGAGGATGGGTGACCATCGACCAGCCCGCTTGGCTTAACGATGGAGACGGCAGGCAGTGTTCCTGCCTTGATGTCGCTGTAAAGATTCGCAGTGTCCTGAATATGGGCAGTACGGATGCTGGCGTTGGCCATAATAGAGGTGTCGTACTGGAACGGGTTGCAAATGTTGCAGTACTCGTCCGTATCTTTGCCAATGGCGTTGTAGTTGAGCTGATAGGGGTCGGGTACATAGGCGTTCCACTGGTCGCCGTAGTACTTCCATGAGATGTTTTTGGCGAGCAACTTGTCGCCAATGCTCGGCACCGCAGATGGAGGAATGGTAAAGACTGTGTTGTTGGCGTTGGTGTCGGTATATGCATTGTTGCCATTGCCGAAGTACCCAGGGTTGTAGTTGTTCAGAAGGTAGTAGCGCCCCGCTTCACAATTGGGTTTAATCGGTGTGCGCAATGACTTCAGGTATTTCACAATGGGAGCAACACCTGGCTGGGTGGTGTCGGAGCAATCGCTGTAGGAACCACCCCCGTAGGACGCTGCGCCAAAGGAGCCGCCGCCGTAACCGTCCTCCGTGTACCAGTTGTTGGTAGAAGCAGCCGGATTGGGGTTCTCCACCTCGTCCACGATTCCCGCATTTTTTGTGCCCGCGCCAACTTCAACATTGTGAGGAGGAGTGGCCGGATTGCCCTTGCCGTCGCTGAAGAAGATCATGTCGCCATGGCCGAACATGATGTGATTGGCGCCCGTTCCACCGTTCACAGACTGGTGAAAGTTGTCGCTCATGGAGTAGGTATCCGCCAAATACTTAAGGTACGGAGCGTCACCGTTTTGCACGTTGTAGAAGCCCATAGCGGTCGAACCTTCACCAGTGATTGTGGCATTGGGCGCGTAGTCGGTGCTGAAAGTCGCCGGTTGCGTCAGGCCGTTTGTGCCCGCGCCGACGGTCGTTTCCACCCAAGGAAACAGTGCTGAGTCGCAGCCAGAAGGATTCGTAGCCGTCGCACGGGCGACACTGCAATCCAACTGCTGCCACATCTGATAGAAGCGGTGCACTGGGCTTGCCGCGTAGTCGTTGTAAGTAAACGTGTCTCCATTTGTCAGCTGAAACGGTCCTGGAGGGAGTGCGGTCACGTTCTTGATGCGTGTGTCGGGAACCTTACCCGTAAGACCCGAACCACCGGTCACCAGGTAGGCGTAATAATCTGCGGGAAGGCCGTTTTCTGATTGCCGCGCCAGCGTGAGACTGTCGTCCTTCACATAGGAGTCGGTGGGGCCACCATTAATCGGGGCGGGAAGCACATTTCCGTCGAACGAGGTGGTGACGCTTGGGCTCAACATAAATGCGTCCGGCGCTACATCGTACGCTGCTTTCTGTTCCGCTACCGGAAAGTTCGGGCCAGGCGTACCATCGGCCTTCACAATTCCCTCGGAAAGAAGATTAAATACCGTCTGCCCTTTCACGGGTACATAGGTGGCGAAAATATGATCGAAAGTGCGGTTCTCGCCAATGATGACGATCACGTGTTTGATTGGAGTGGCGGTATTGTTGTCGCTCGAGGACGTTGTGCTTGCGGTCTGGGCGTTCGCGAAGGGGCTCCCAATGGCGAGCTGAAAGATCACCGTGGATAAAAGTCCCGTACGTGCAGCCCGCATGGCTGTGGTTGCGACGTGCTTTGCAGTCATACTTCCTCCCGAGTCGGAGCTCTTAAGTGGTTCACACTGCTGTCCCACACCAGGGTCGCGAGGTGTGTGGTCCCGGAAGACCACGTAAATTTTTTCGCTTTGATGTAGACCGGCGGTGAGGCCGCTATAAGCCCAACCCGTTCGAGAAATAGGCCTTACAAATTAACACCGCATCTTTATTCTGTAAACACGCAGTGAATTCGCTTGGATGTTCCAGAAGTTACATTGTGGAAATCATCGCGAGCCGGCAATGTGTTCTCCGTTAGGAGACGCGGGCTTCACCTCGATCGATCCCATCATCCCTTTGTCCTCATGTTCCAGCAGATGACAATGATAGACAAACGTGCCCACTAGATTGGGATCGCGAAAATCCATGCGCAGGCGAACGCTGGGATAAGCAAGGGAGTGGCCGTCGTAGTAGGGCACGTTCACCGTATCCCGCAAAAAGTCTTCGTTGACTTGTCTTCCCGAATAATCGAGCAACAGAAAGTGCAGCTGATGAATGTGAAAGGCGTGTAACTCGCGCGAACGATTTTCTATAATCCAATCTTCGACCGTGCCCTGTTGTGCGATGATGTTCGGGACCTCCGAACTCATGTCGAACATCTTAGGCTCTTCACCATCCACCGTGACGTAAAATTCCACCGCGCTCGTGGGATCGTTGGGATCGATTAATTTTTCAGAAAAATACAAATGGCGTACCCGCACCGGCAGCACTGCTCCGAGCCACGTCTCGCTCGCTGGAGCAAGAGGTTCAGGCGAACTCTGTAACCTGGATCGGGATTCTGGTGCATCCGACGAGCCGACAATCTTCGCCAGCATGCGGTTGGGATCGTTCTCCCCGCCGGGGCCAGTGTCTACCGTTCTCGTGACCAGCAAGCCAGTCTGGCCTTCGGGCGGACCGGTCACGATGAATTCCACACGCGCGCCCGGCGGCAGGCCGATATGCGTCTGCGGGTCTACGGAATCTTTCTCCGCATCGTTCAGGTTCATCGGTAGTCCGTCCAAGGCGACCAGGCCCAAAGATTGCGGCACACGGTTAAACAGGACCGCAAGGTTGAGGTAAGTGATGGCCGAAGCATTCAACACGCGCCATAACTGGCGTTCTCCGGGCTTCATCTGGATGGTTGCCGGAGGATAGTCGGGGTAGGGAACCGGTATGTAATTAATCGAGAGATCTTTCGCCGGTTTGCCGAAGCCGGTGCCGTTGTTGGCTGCGTCTCCGTCGCGGTCAATCATGAACTTTGGCACCACCGGTTCCGATTTAGCCGGCGGCGCATTGGGGTTGATGAGGTCCAGATCGCGGATAATGAACACCCGTTCCGGCAAGCCTGCTGTGGCTTTCTTCGCGCGCTCGATCCCTTCCACAATCAGCGCGCCGGAGGCCCCGCCGAGAAGCTGTTCTTTGCTGAAGCCGTGGATATGCGGGTGGTACCAGTAGAGCCCCGGCGGTTCATCGTCCGGAATACGAAAGCGATACTCAAAGGGAGCATCCCCCGGCTGCACGGACGTCTTCATGACGTCATCCTGATGACAAACCGGAGGAATAGTAAGGCCATGAAAATGAAGATTGGTTGAAACCGCGCTCATGACTCCGCTGGTGCAGGGATTCCCTGAAGAATGAGCATGAGCGTGCATGGGCGCAGCACTACTACCGTGGCCTAAATCGGTCAGCGCATTGGTCAGATGGAGAATGACCTGGTCGCCAGGATGCACGCGCAAATTCGGTGACTCGTGGCCGGCTGCATCGGTGTAGCAATAGCGAATCGAGCCGTTTGCATCCGGAGCATTAGTCACGGTCAACCGCACTTCCAGAACACCATTCTGGCTGCGCAGATCTTGCGGTTCTTCGACCACGCTCCCCGGCTCCGGGCGTGGACATTTACTCTCTGCCCGTACCAACCCGTGCGTGAGGCACAAAACGACAACAGTAACCCATAAGGATATTTTCATTCGACCATGTCTAGTTTTAGACAGTGACGTTAACCTGCGGTGAATTGCACGGCAGGTCCGGTGAGAATTCGTCGGATCGCATTACTTGTCGGGCAGGGCGAACGACAGGATATTGGATCCCGAGGCGATCGCGACGTATTGACGTCCGTCCACCATATAAGTAATGGGCGAGGCCTTCCACGGCTCGCTGGCTTCGAAATGCCACAGATATTTGCCGGTCGCAGCATCCACCGCGGCGAAGCCTCCGCTCGTTTCCCCAAAGAACACCAGGCCCCCGGCGGTGCTGAGAACACCGGAATAATTTCTTTCCGGCGGACCTGTCAGCGGAAGCTCCCACGCGATCTTTCCCGTCTCCAATGCAAACGCGCGCAGAACCTTCCTCGGCGGTTTGTCTGCATCCTCCACCGGTCCGAACCCGCCGTCTTGCGCTTTGCGATAGATGCTGCAGTCTTCTACCGTCATCACGTAGTAGAGGTTGGTCGAAGGATTGTATGCGGTGGAATACCAATTCGTTGCCCCTCGTACGGCGGGGCAAGTCTGTACACCGCCCAACGTGGTGTCGTTGTTAGGCAGCAGCTTTGGCCGTCCGTCGGCTCCGATTCCACTGGCCCAGGTCAGCTTCTTGACCATTGGGGTCGCTTGTAGAAACTCTCCGTTCGTCCGGTCAAGAACATAAAAGAAGCCGTTGCGATTGGCATGCAGAAGCAGCTTGCGCTCCTGACCATGGAAGGGCGCGTCGACCAGCACCAGCGGTTGATTGGCGTCCCAGTCGTGGATATCATGCGGCGTAAATTGGAAATGCCAGAGAAGCTTTCCCGTGCGCGCATCGAGCGCCACGTCACTTGCGGTGTAGAGATTGTCACCGCCACGGTGGTCGCCATCCGTATCCGGATAAGGGTTACCGATCCCCCAATACAGAACTCCGGTTGCGCCGTCGTAGCTGCCGGCTGTCCACGTCGTGCCGCCTTGTGGATGGGGATCGCCTATCCATGTTTCCGAGCCCGGCTCGCCGGCACGCGGAATCGTCCAGAAGCGCCACACCTCTTCGCCCGTGGTTGCTTTGTAGGCGGCAATCAGACCTCGAATGCCTTCGTCGCCTCCGGAGACACCGGCAATCACCAGGTCGCCGGCAACCAAAGGGGGTGACGTGCCGCCATAGCGCGGCTCTCCCAGAGATACGTCCCAAAGCAACGCCCCGGTAAGGCGTTGCAGGCAGATCAGGTGCGCATTGTCTGTAATAAAGAAGACGCGCTCGCCCAACACGGCAGCGCCGCGGTTTGCGCCCTTCTCGGCGTCACCCGGGATGCTTCCCGCCGCAGCGCGCGGCCGCGAGTAGTTCCAGATCTCTCTGCCGGTACGGGCGTCAAGCGCCTGCACCTGGTTCGGACCGGTCACGTACATCACGCCATCGACCACCAGGGGAGTTGTTTCCAGGCCGAAGTAGGGCAGCGAATGCACCCATGCCGGCCGCAGCGAGCTCACGTTCCCGACATTGATGTTGCTAAGGGAACTGTAACGGTTACCGTTGACATTTCCGGAATAGGTTGGCCAATCGCCGGGCCTGGGGTGGAGCACCTGGTCGATGGCCTGTGGCGTCACCCTCTCTTGCGCCGCGGGATTGGGGCCGATGCCCACTCCGCCCAGTGTGCTGAGAAAGGCCACCAGGTCGCGGTACTGCTGCGGCGTGCCGCCGAATGCGGGCATCAACGAGTGTTTTTCCGCAACCACCTGGGTGTATTCATTTTCGAGCAGCAGGTGTAGCTGCCCGTCCAGCGTCTGCAGTTGCAGATCGTGCGCACCCTGGCTGCGGGCAAACCCGCGCAGCTTGCTCCCATTCTGCAGCGTGACCTCCACCATCCCATAGCCTGCGGCAATGTGCGCATCCGGCTGGCGCAGCGATTGCTCGAGTTCCGCTAATGTCACCTGGCGCCCGATGCTCGATAGATCGGGGCCGTTGGCGCCGCCGCGCCCCTGCGCCGTGTGGCACGAGGCGCAGCGGCCGCTGCCATAAAAGATGCCGGCTCCTGCCGCCACATCTCCAGCCGGTTTCGTTTCCAGGGCGTCCGCGTTCAGGGAGTGTACAAAGTGAGCCAGCTCCTGAATCTCCGCTTCGGGTAAGGACGAGAATGCCGGCATATTGCCGCGGCCATTCCTGATCAGGGCTGCAATCTCTTTTTCGCCGGCGCTGCGGAGCTCGCGATTGTCAGTCAATGCCGGAGCGCGATCGGTTCCTGCTCCGCCGCCACCGTGGCAAACCACGCACGTCTTTCCAAACTGCGCTGGTTCACGAACGGCCGGTGAAGCCGCGTTCTGGGCGCTTCCCAAGGAAGCGTAGAGCGCCAGCACGCCAGTGATCACAGCCCAATAAAGCGCGTTGTCTCGGGGCCTGCGCACGTAGAGAGGTTTTAGATTCGATCGACAGGTAGAGTAATACATTCCGTTCGCTCATCCGGTCAAGATGGAAAATGGAATGCACGCGCGAATTTGATATTCCATTCCATTTATTGACTTAAGAATTCCTTGTTCATATAATCCCCGGCAGTGCATGGGACCATCGACCCTGCGCTCCTCGGAGGATTCCAAAAATGGCGGCATCAGATAAATATGTTTAGCCTTGCGGGCAGGACAGCCATCGTGACCGGCGCAGCCACAGGCATCGGTCAGGCCATTGCCATCCGGCTGGCCGAGGCGGGAGCGACCGTGGCCGTGGTGGATCTGAATTTGGCCGGCGCACAGCAGGTGGCTGCGGCTCTGCCCAATCAATCCTTTGCCGTGGAAGCGGATGTTGCCACTGCAGCCTCGGTTCGCCGCGCCGTAGAGCAGGTAATGCAACAAACCGGCCAGATAGACATCCTGGTGAACAATGCAGGAATCGCCGGGCCCGCGGCCTTTATCTGGGAGCAGACGGATGAGAACTGGCAGCGCAATATCGCCATCAATTTGACCGGCGTATTCAATTTCTGCCGGGCCGTCGTGCCTCACATGCGCAGCCGGTCCTATGGGCGCATCGTGAATATTGCGTCGATCGCGGGTAAGGAAGGGAATCCCCGCATGATCCCGTACTCAGCCACCAAGGCCGGCGTGATCGGCCTGACGAAATCGCTGGGAAAAGAATTGGCCACGGACGGCATTTGCGTGAACGCCGTCACCCCCGCGGTGGTGCAGACGCAAATCCTGGATCAGCTCACCCCGGAGCAGGTAGCGTACATGACGGAGCGTATTCCCATGCGCCGCACGGGCAAGCCGGAGGAGATCGCGTACGTGGTTCATTTCCTGGCCAGCAGTGAGTGCTCCTTCGTCACCGCGCAATGTTACGACGCTAGCGGCGGCCGCGCGACGTACTGACGAGCTCGGGCGATTGGGCGGTACGGAAGTCGGCGGAAATCTTTTCCGCCGTGGCGCGAAGCGCAGCCACGATCGCTTTCTCATGCTCCTGGTCGCGCACCCGCATCTTGGGGAGTGACGTGCTTAACGCAACGTTCACTTCACCGGCGGCATGGAAGACCGGAACCCCAAAGCAAATTCCATCGGGCACACACTCCTCGCGGTCGGTGGCAAACTTGTCCGCCTGCACCCGGCTGAACTCCTGTCGTAATTGCAACGGGTCGGTGATGCTCCGCTCGGTGAAGCGCCAAAAGCCGTAACTGCGCAGCAGTTTCTCCTGCTGTTCCTGGGTTTGAAACGCCGTGATCGCCTTTCCCAGGGAGCTGGCGTTGGGAGGGACAATGTGGCCGACGACATTGCTCATCCGGATGGTCTGTGGGCTTTCGATGACGGCAACCACCTCGATCCGGTTATCAAACAAGGCTGCCATGCTCACCGTTTCCCGCAGATTCGCGTTCAGATCCTGCATGCGAACGGTTGCCACGCGCAGTAGGCGGGCAAGCCAAAGCGTGGGCACAACCGAATAAATTCCCGGGGCCAGGCGGTATTCACCGGCGCCGGCAGCTACCAGGCACCCTGCGGCCTCCAGCGTGCGGAGCAGACGGAAGGTGGATGTTTTTGAGAGTTGAACGCGCCTGGCGATTTCATGAAGGGCCATCGGTGAACGTGCCGACTGCAATAGCTCCAGCACTTTCAGGCTCTTGCTTACCGCGCGGGAGAGGTATTGATTGCCGCCGCCGCTCTTCTTTGCGGACTCCGTTTGCTTCCGGGGAGCGGTGTCGGTTTTCGGCATGAAAGCAGCATAGCATGGGAGAATTCCGCATCATTTCATAAAACATGCTGGTGTTTCATTTACGGCGAATGCTCGCTGAGCTTAAGATGCTATGCGTGGCTCAGGCGTGAGTCACCATCCCATTCAGCTTTGGAGCACTTCATGAATCGCAGGCAGTTCCTAGGTACTACCGCGGCGGCGCTGGCTTCCGGTCCGCTCTCTATGCCGGCGGCCGCACAGTCGGCTTCGCAGGATAAGCCGTCCGGCCCTAAAAAGAGTCTGCCCATCGGCGTCTTTGATCCTCCTTTCAATAAGCTTTCTACGGACGAGATGTTGGACAAGTTTGCCAGCCTGGGCATCGAGGCGGTCGAGGTGGGCGCGGCCGGTCCCAATGGCTCGCCCCACTGTCCGCGTCCGGAGCTGGTGGCGGACCCGGCCAAGGCGCGCGCCTGGAAGAAAAAGTTTGATGACCGCGGCATTCCTGTGATGACCCTGAGCTGCCACAACAACGCACTTTATCCAGATCCAGCCAAGGCCAAACAGGCTACGGAGGAATTTCGTCAGACACTGCAGCTTGCCGGCATGCTGGGGATCCCTACCGTGGTGGGTTTCTCCGGCTGTCCTGGCGGTTCGGCCGCCGACACTGTGCCAAATTGGGTGATCTACGACTGGCCCCCGGAGCATGGCGCCGCGCTCGCCTGGCAGTGGAAGGAGCGCGTCATTCCTTACTGGACCGAGACGGTGAAGTTTGCCCGCCAGCAGGGTGTTCATCGCATAGCGCTCGAGATGCATCCCAACTTCGTGGTCTTCAACCCGCGTTCCTTGTTGCGCCTGCGCGAGGCGGTGGGTGAAGAGATCGGCGCCAACTGTGATCTGAGCCATCTCTTCTGGCAGCAGTGCAATGCGGTCGAGGTCATCCGCTTTCTCGGCAAGCAGGGAGCAATCTATCACGCGCACATGAAAGACACCGCCTTTTTCCCCCAGAACGTAGACCGTTTTGGCGTCTTGAACTTCGGCAAGAAAGACGACCACGAGGCATCGGAATTCTTCCGCGCCGTCGGCTACGGCCACGGCGCAAGCGCGTGGAAGGACATCATTGCCGCCTACATGGAAGTGGGCTACAACGGAATGTTCAGCATCGAGAACGAAGATCCGATCCTGAGCGGTGAGATCGGAGTGCAGCGATCGCTGGCCGTGCTAAAAAATGTTCGCGAAGAAATCCTGACCAACCAGCCCAACCCAGGTTAGGGATTTAGACAAACCGCAGGTCCCTCCACTACGCTACGCTCCGGTCGGGATGACAATTCTGTTGCACAACGGGATCGATCTAGAAAAGCAGAATTGTCATCCCGAGAAGCGGGCTTGCCTGTGGCAAGTTAAGAGAGAAATTACACCGGCAACAAAAGCTCTGGGTGGCCCATTCAAGCCGTACTTTGGCTTGAGTGGGCGACGATGCCCCCAACAACCCGTTTGTCATTAGCGGTTGTGACTTTTTTGATTTTTTTGCACACCCAACCGGAAGGTTTTTCAAAACTCCCACAAGACCGTCATCCTGAGCGAAGCGCCTCGCAGATCTATCGCTTAACAGAGGGTTTTTGGCGCGCAGTCGAAGAGCACGTCCCGAGCATAGCCGAGGGAACCCCGGCGATGCTTGTTGGCCGATGCTCTTCAGAGCTTTCGACCACCAACCAGAAAGAAATCAAAAAAGTCACACCCTTCAACCGGAGCGCAGTGGAGAGCCTGCCCTGAGCGAAGTCGAACGGGACCTGCGGTTCTCTCAATCAGCCTCCGATGCAAATGCCCGCCACGCCCGCCCTACATGCCATCTTCCAGCGTCGCCGCCGCACGCACCAGTGCGGCCGTAACATTGGCCATCTGCGCCTGGGCCCGCGCGGAATCCCGGGCTTCGATCGCCTCATTCACTCCCGGGATCACCACCGCGGCATAACCGGTGTACTCTCCCGGGGCAAAAATGGTGTGCCGGAACCATGGCCGGCCAGGCAGCCCTTCCGGCGCAAGCAGATCTCCTTCCACCGCGCGCAACGAGGCATTCAGCGCAGTTGGATTCCCGGTTGCGGTGATTTGCCTGGAGTACATAACGGTGGCCGCGGCGGTGAACCGGGTGGCCGCGCCGAGTGCATCGCTGAAGTCGACGCTCATCATGCCGGCGTCTTTAGCTCGCGACTGCGCGGCAGATAAGTAAGCTTGTATCTGCCGCCCGTAGGTGATGTAGTCGTAGGGCAGCACGTCGGTATCCGCCATGTGCAGCGCCTCGAGTCCGAAGACGCGCGCCATCTGCTGCTCGTAGACAAACGTTGGGTCAGCGTTCATGACGAACCAGGCGTAGTTGTCAAACGCGGAATGATAAACGCCGTAAGGTCCGGTGGAACCGATGTCGGTAGACGGGACGCCGAGGTGCTGAATAAAAGGCGTGTAATCCGAACCGCTGCCCAGATCTCCGACGCGGACCTCACCATTCACCTGCGTGACCGTCTGCGTGTCGTTGAAAGGGTTGACGATGTGGCGCCGCGCTGCGGCATCCCCTTGATCCTTCCTCCACTCGTCGAAGACGGAACCGCCCTTGGGGCTCGCGACCTCCATGGTCACCTCGCGGATGAACTGTTTGAGCGAGGGCACTGCGGAGGCTTCGAAGTGAGGCCCGGAAACGCTGGCGTCGGTATTAATGTAGGCAACCGCGTGAGCCAGTTGTTTGGCATGCTCCTCGGCCCATTCAGTGGAACCGATCAGGCCTTCCTCTTCCGCATCCCAGCTGCAAAAGAACAGGGTGCGGCGCGGTTTCCATCCGTGCGCAAGTAGGGAACCGATGCCATGGACAGCCTCCAGCATGGCCGTGGTCCCGCTGCTGGGATCGACGGCTCCGAAGACCCACGCATCCCGGTGATTGCCGGCGATGACCCACTCATCGGGAAGTTCGCTGCCGGGGATCTTGCCAATCACGTCCCATATCGTGCGTTCGGCGTAATCCATTTTGAGCCGCATGTGCACCTTGATGAAACCCGCGCCGCCCACGTGGTAGCTGAAGGGCAGGGCGCCCTGCCACTCCCGCGGGGCGACCGGACCGCCCATGTTCTCCAGCATGGGCGAAGCATCGTGATAAGAAAGCGGCATCGAGGGGATGGTGGGCAGGCTGGTGATCTGGGAGAACGGCAGACGCCGCGCCGGCGCCAGGCTGGGCGTAGAGGCGACATCCGGCGTGGTCGCGTCGCCCGGATATTTGAACATGTACTGCACCGAGCCGCGCTGCACGCCCGTATCCGGCCGCCAGGGGCCATGGGGATATTTGTCGCCCTGGAAATAACCATCGTCGGCAGGGTCGGAATAAATGATGACGCCGGCAGCACCCCGCTGCTGCGCCAGGTAGACCTTGACTCCGCGGAAGTTCATGCCGTAGCGGGCAAGAACGATTTTTCCCGCAACACTGATGTGCATCTCCTCCAACTTCTTGAAATCCTCCGGGCGCCCGTAATTGACATACACCGCATCCGCAGTCACGTCACAGGACGGAGAAGAGCCGTTGAAGGCAGGCAGCACACGGGGATCATCCTGGTAGGGATCATTGTCGACGTGCTCCCGGGAAGGCCCGCTCATGAGAACCTTCCCCTCGTCATTGGTGGCCTGCAGAAGAACTTCCTGGGGCAGATTCAGCCACGCCTCGTAGGGAACGATCTGGGTATCGAGGCCGGCAGCCTTGAACTTGGCCGCCACATAGACAGCGGTATCGTAGTCCTCTTTGCTGGCTGCGACGTGGGGAACAGCGGTCAGCGTTTTGAGCTCTTCCTGAGCCAGCTTGGCATCGGGAACGGCCAGGAAGTCCTGATCGATCCGGGCCTGCTTGGTGAAGTCGCGATAGCCCAGGACTCGATCTGGAAAAGGAGAAACCTGGGCCGGCAGGGGTGCCTGCAAGAGGACAAGCAGGCAACAGAAGACAAATTGTTTTGCCAATGAACTCTTTCTCCCGTACGAAAGGGACTGCCGGCCGGTAGCCCGCAGTCCCACTGGTCCTTACGCCACCAGTTGGGCGCAATGCGAACAGCGCTTGGCGGCAACCGGGATATCGCTCAGGCATTCCGGGCAGGGCTTGGTGGTGGGCGCCTCAACGACCTTGGGTTTAAATTTGGCCATCAAGGTATTGACCGGCAGCACGACCAGAAAGTAAACCGTCGTGGCGATGATCAAAAACGAGATCAGGGCGTTGAGAAAGTCGCCGTACTTGATAGCGCCGCCGTGAAGGTGCAACACCAGGAACGAAAAATCCGGCTTGCTGACGATCGCTGAAATCAGGGGGTTGATGATGTCGGCCACCAGCGCGTTGACGATCGCTGTGAATGCGGCGCCGATCACAACGGCTATGGCAAGATCGACCACATTGCCGCGCAGGATGAAATCGCGAAATCCTTTGATCATTGTTTTCTCCTGATGGGGGGAATTTGTTTGGCCGGTCTGCCCGAGAATTCTACTTCAGCATGAGCCGGGGCCCACCTCCTAATCTTTTTTGAGCTTGCACCGGGTGAAATCGAGTTATGAGGGCTCCGCCGTCTGTAAGAGCCAGCGGCCATAGGGATAGAGCAGCAGGAAGAGGATCAAGAACAGGGCCAGGATGTCCATGTAGATCAGCACCACCACTGCGCCGTGATACAGGCTCCAGCGATGCTGCAGGCAGCGTATGGTGTCCAAGGTCCCCAACGTAGCCAGGAGAGTAGGAATGAGCAGCTTGAGCGAGGCGCGATCCTCGGGAAAGCCGGATAGCAGGAAGGCGAGAACCAGGCTGCCAAGAACCAGCGCCGTGCCTCGAGGCAGCGAGCGATTGCGGGGGTTCAGAGCGTTGAAAACCATTGGGTGAGAGGCCATGCCGTCGCCTTTACTTTACCGAAGACGACGGCCGCGTTAGGGAGCAGGCCGGATGAGATGGAGAAAGTCCGGCGTATTGTTTGACTAACGGGCGGAGGCTGCGGCTGCTTCCAGGCCGCGCAATGCCTCTCCGTAAGGCTGCCGCAGGACGCCGCGCTCGGTAATGATGGCGGTGACATACCGCGCCGGTGTCACGTCGAAGGCCGGGTTCTCGATATCGACCCCATTGGGAGTAAGCTGCTTGCCCCCATGGTGCGTGACTTCGATCGCCGGCCGTTGTTCAATGGGGATAGCGTCGCCGTTCGGGGTCGCCAGATCGATGGTCGACCAGGGACAGGCAACGTAAAATGGGATGCCGTGCTCCTTGGCCAGGATGGCCACGCCATAGGTGCCGATCTTGTTGGCGACGTCGCCGTTGGCGGCGACCCGGTCGGAGCCGACGATCACCGCCTGGATCTTGCCCTGGCGCATCAAGCTGGCGGCCATGTTGTCGCACAATACTGTGGTTGGGATGCCGTCGTGCATCATCTCCCAGGCGGTAAGCCGGGCGCCCTGCAGGAACGGCCGCGTCTCATCGGCGTAGACACGCAACCGGTGGCCGCGTTCGACTGCAGCCCGGATCACCCCTAGCGCCATGCCGTAACCGCAGGAGGCAAGAGCCCCCGCGTTGCAATGGGTCAGCACTCCACCCGATGCGGGCATGAGGTCTGCCCCGTGCGCGCCCATGCTGCGGCAGGCGGCGATATCTTCGTCGTACATGACTCGTGCTTCGTCGACCAGGCCTGCCTTAATGGCGTCGAGAGTCACGCCGGGCTGGGCTGCCAGGGCGAAGAAACGTCGGCGCATCCGTTCGATCGCCCAAAAGAGATTGACTGCCGTCGGGCGTGTGGCCGCGAGGGTTTTGGCTATGCCTTCCATCTCGCTGGTAAGCGCCGCAAGCGTGGTGGCGGAGCTGTTCTTGACTCCCAATGCGAACCCCATCGCCGCGGCGACGCCAATCGCCGGAGCCCCGCGCACCACCATGGTGGTGATGGCGTTAGCCACCTGATCGCTGGTGGTGGCGAGTACATAGGTCTCTTCAAGAGGTAAGCGAGTCTGGTCGAGGAAGAGAACGCCGTCGGCTGTCCATTCAAGAGTAGGGATCATGCTCGCTCCAGTCTAAACCTCTGTCCCGGCCACAAATGACGCGCGTGCCCCAAATCTCCTTCAACGTCCGCTCTTTATGACGAATCGTGGGAGCGGAGTGTCGGCGGTCCTTTCATCCACTAGCCAACTCTTCATGGGAGCACAACACCACCCTTTGTCATCCCGCCCGCCCCGGCGTGCCGTGGGAGCGCAGCCGAGAGCCTGCCCTGAGCGAAGTCGAACGGGGACCTGCAGTTCTCCCTATCAGCAATCAATGCTGCCCCAGTCAGCGCCCCTTAATCCAACCTCTCAAAACGACAAAAAATACTGGGTGCCCCATTCAAGCCTTCTGTTGGCTTGAGTGGGCAAGCCACTGTCCAGGTACGATCGCTAACCTTCCAGCACCTCCCCCATAGCCAGTAACTTGTTGACAGTATTCCAGTTTCTGCCAGTGGACGAGGTTGCGAGCAGCTTCTCAATGCGGGCCATGGGAATCTTCGGGCGAGCCATCCCGTTGGGATAGTAGACGTACAGTTCACGGCCCTTGATGTGCATTTCCTCCGGCTCGCACGGCAAGGCCAGAACCTGCTCCCGGGCCTGGCGCGCAGGCGCGCTGGCCATAAAAAAAACCAGCAACCGGTTGGGTTCAACTTCCGGGCGTCCCGCAAAGGGATTGCCGGCAATCACCTTCCGCAGCTCAGAAGTCGAGCGCACAATCACAGCCGGCTTGAAGCCAAACTTTCCGTGGATTCTATCCTCGATCTTGCGGGCCACAGCCCCTGGGTCCCCGGTATCTTCGCGGAACACCACGTTCCCACTCTGGATGTAGGTTTGCACGTCGCGTAGCCCGAGCCCACCGCACAGTGTTCTCAGGGCTTCCATGTTGAGTTTCTGGTAGCCGCCAACGTTGACGCCGCGCAGCATTGCGATGACCACGGCCATGGTTTCCATAGTATCGGTATATGGTGGACAGATCGATGTAGGAGGGCGTAAATGCAAGACCCTGTCTGGATAAGGTCCTTGTTAGGCGTCCACATTGCCGCCGGGTCGACGGCCTTTGTCATGGCTCCCCTCGCCTTGATCGCGGCCAAGGGCGGCAAGGCACACCGGCGCTGGGGCAAGGTCTATTTCTGGTCCATGGCAGTGGTTGCATCGACCGCGATGGTGTTAGCCCTGTATCGCCCGGTGCTCTTTTTGGCGCTGGTCGCGGTGTTTAGTTTTTATGCGGCCTTCTCCGCCTACCGGGTCCTCTTCTACAAGAACCTGCCGCGCGGACAAAAGGTGGACTGGCCCGACTGGGGCGCCGCCATCTTTACCTTCGCTGCCAGCCTGGTCCTGGCATTGTTGGGGATAGTCAAGCCAGTGCTGGTACAGAACATGAGTATTCCGTCGGTCGTCTTTGGCATCATCGGCATGATGCTGGCCGCTAAATCGATGTGGCAATTCCTGCATCCGCCTAAGGAGAAGATGTTCTGGTGGTATGAGCATCTTGGGAACATGCTGGGCAGCTACATCGCCGCATGGACGGCATTTAGCGTGGTGACGATTGGCCGCTTTGTGCATGGCGGCTGGGTCATCTGGGTACTGCCCACAGCCATCGGCGTCCCTGCGATTTCCTTAACCACCGCTTACTACAAGAGAAAGTTCACCCCGCGAACCAAGCAGGGCGCAGTCTCGACTGCCTGATGACGGCAGGAATTGTCTTTCGGCCGGCCTTGCCCGCCGATGCCTACGCGCTGGCCGAGTTGTCCATCCTGGCCGGCGACGGCATGTATGAATTTCTCCTGGAAGAGATGGCGCCCCGGGAGATGCTGGCCGGGCTGATGGCGCGCAGTATGAAGCAGGATGCAGGTGGCTTCTCCTGGCGCCATTGCTTCGTCGCCGATGATAAGGGTGTGGTTGGAATGATCAACGCCTTTCCGGCCGCCTGGTTGCGGGAGGAGGAGCGCGACATCCTTCCCCCGGACCGGGTGCAGATACTCGATCCCATCGACCAGGCGCAGGACTGGGAGAGCTTTCTAATCAACGGCGTGGCTGTTCGACCACAACACCGGCAGCAGGGCATCGGGACGCGGCTGGTGGAGATGGCCATCGAGCAGGCTCGTGCTGGCAGCTTCGCACGCCTCAGCGCGAACGTGTGGGCAGACAATGTGGCCGCCCGTGCCCTCTTCGAGAGCCAGGGCTTTGCCGTGCAAATACGGGTCGAAATCCCGCCCCACACGGGGCTGGCGCACGTCGGAGGCAGCTTGTTGATGCTGCGGCAGATAGACGCCATTTGACCCACATTCTTGGGGCTGCAAGAGTCCTATTACCGCCACGGAAGGGGCATTGCGTGTTTTTCTATGGCCGATAAGCTCTGCGTATGACCCTCCTCAACAAGGCTATTCGGGGATCTTTCCAGATTGCTCTGCTGACGTTCGGCGTGCTCGCCTCAGGCGGTGGTTACCCATCCCAGGCGCAGGTTTCCGCGGCTGCGTCCAACGCGACCGCGGCGGCGCCGGCGCTTCCCAGTGGACTCGCTCCCGTGAGCCTACTGGTGGTGGAAAGCTCGCAGCTGGCGTTGGATACCAATGGAAGTGTATTTCGCTCAGACGACCAGGGAAAGCATTGGCATCAGGTTCATCAGCAGTGGGAAGGCAAAGCAGTGGAGCTCCTGGGCATACCGTCCTTGACCGCCGCACCGGGAAGCGGCCAGGCCCCGAGATCAGACTCCGACCAGCAGACCTATGCTGCCGTACTTTTGCGCAGCACGACCGCATTGCATTGGGTAAGCGTGGATCGCGGCAAAACCTGGAAGCCGTCTACTCTCGACGACGTTCGGCGCAACGACGTCAAGTGGTCCGGGAACTGACGCCGGTCACAGCCCTGTCCTGACGGACAAAGCGCGCCCGCAGCGGCGTCCAGCATTTTCAGTCCTTAACCAGAAAGTAGACCAGGCCGGTGATGGCGGCGGTGAGGAATACCCAGGCAAACTGATACCAGTAAAAGAAAGGGAAGCCGAAGAGCGCGGGCGTGTCGCGTGCGTAGACGGCGGGGAAGAGCAGCCCGACAAGCGGGAAGGATGAGAAGCCAGTTCCAGTGGGTGCTGCGCTTCTTGCTGCCGGTGCCGGCCATGGGAAGCATTATAGACCCGGACGGTAGACTGAAAGCATGAAGCGCCGGCTCATTGAGCACTACGAAGTGATTCGCAAGCTGGGCGCGGGCGGCAGTGGCGTGGTGTACCTGGCCAACGACACGCTGCTGATGCGGCCGGTGGTGCTGAAAATACTGAAGCGGGGCGCCTGTCATCGAACAGATGCGGAGCACGGTGCTGCGCGAGGCGCGGCTGGCCTCGGCCATCGAGCACCCAAACGTCTGCGCTATCTACGAAGTAGGCGAGTCGGAAGACGAAGCCTACATCGTTATGCAGTATGTGCCGGGCGAGTCGCTGGACAAGGTCATCGCCAACGGGCCGGCCAGCGTGCAACTGGTGCTCTCGGTGGGCATTCAGATTGCGGACGGCCTGAGCGCGGCGCACCGGCTGGGGATTTTTCATCGCGATCTGAAGCCGGCGAATGTGATGCTGACCGACGGCGGCGTGGTCAAGATTCTGGACTTTGGCCTGGCGCGGAGATTCGCGACAGCCGAAGCGGAATTCGATCCGGCCAAGCCGCGCGGCAGGATGCAGCGAAACGCAGGTGCGCAGACCTACACGGCGCGGGGCGGGACCATCGCGTACATGGCGCCGGAGCAGTTCGTGACCGGGCAAACCAGCGTGCAGAGCGATATCTTCGCGTTGGGCGTGATGCTCTATGAACTGGTGAGCGGCCGTCATCCGTTTGTGCGGCCGGACGCGGAAGAGTTTCAGAGCGTGCGCGCGATTCAGTTCGCTGAGCCGCCGCCGCTGGCCGAGTGCGTCCGCAGATGCCCGCCGAACTGGCCAGCGTGATCGCTACCTGCCTGCAGAAGACACCCAGCGGGCGGTACTCCTCCGCCGCGGACCTGCGCGAAGCGCTGAAGACCATCATGAAGACGATGCAGTTCGAGACAGGCATCCTGCCCGGCGATACGGCGGCGAACTGCACGTGCCGGCCGCCGAGCGGGAGAAGCGCACAACGGGATTTCTTTCCATGCTGGCGGAGCGCTTTCGCGAGTCGGCCGATAAGCAGGAGAAGCAGAACACGATCCTGGTTCTGCCGTTCCAGAACTTCGGCCAGACGGGCGAATCTCCGCTGTACGGTTATGCGCTGGCGGATGCGATTGCCGCGCGGCTGGCGCGTATGTCTTCGCTGGTGGTGCGGCCTTCGAGCTCGCTGATGCAGTTGCCGGTGCCCATGCAGCAGATGGATCCGCTTTCGGTGGGGAAGAAGCTGCTGGTGCATTTTGTGCTGGCGGGCAATTTCATGCGTTCGGAGAAGGGCTTCGATCTGAACTGGCAACTGCTGGATGTGGCGGGGCAGAGCGTGCGCGCCGGGGGCACCATCAGCGTGCCTTCCTTCGATCTGATCGCGGTGCAGACGGAGATCTGCAACGAGGTCTTCGCGACGCTGCAGGGGCTGGGCAAGCTGCAGCAGAGCGGCGAGCCGACCCGCAGCGCGCCCCTGGCGGAGGCATTGTCGGAGGAATATCTGCAGGCCCGGGCGCTGCTGTCGTCCTTTATGTCGCGCACCGGCGCTCGCGGCGACCTGGACAAGGCGCGGGAGATGTTTGAGAGCGTGGTGGCGCGCGACGCGGAGTTTGCTCCGGGATGGAGCGGGCTGGGCATTACGCAACTGCAATATGTGCGCCACGGCTTGGGTGGGCAAATGCACTTGCTGGCGGCGCGGCGCAGCTTCGACCGCGCGCTGGAGATCGATCCGGGATCGCTGGAGGCGAATCTCTATCGCGTCTACATGCTGCTGTCGCGGGGAGAAAAGGAAAGCGCGCGGCATGGCATCGAGCACCTGCTGCTGACTGCGGACAACAACTGGAATGTGCACCTGGTGGCCGGCCAGACTCTCGCCTGGATGGGATGTATGAAGAAGCGCTGCAGCAGTTCAACCGCTCGCTGCAACTGAATCCCTCGAACGCGCCGATCATTTATAACCACCGGGCGCGCGTCTACCAATACCAGAACCAGTTGGAACTGGCGGAGGAAGAGCTGCAGAAGGGACTGACGCTGGAACCGAAGCATCCCTTGCTGCGTACCTCGATGGCCTACCAGAGAATGCGCCAGGGAGATATGCAGCAGGCGATCGGGATTCTGGAAGCGGTGATCCACGACGATGAGAGCATGCGCATTGCTTTCCCCACGCTGGCCTTGTGCTATGTGCAGGTGGGGGAGCGCGAGCGGGCGACCGCGCTGATCGAAGAAGATTCGCTCTCCGCCGCGGAGGCCGACAGCGAGATGGCCTACCGGCTGGCGACCTACTTCGCGGTGGAAGGGGATGAGAGCGAGGCGCTGCACTGGCTGCGGCGCGCGATCTACCTGGGCAATGAGAATTATCCGTGGTTCTCAAAAAACCCGGCGTGGAACAGGCTGCATGGGCACGCGGACTTCGAACGCATCCTGGAAGATCTGAAGAAGAGCCACAGAGTCAATCAGAAGACCTGGCGGCGGCTGCTGGAGCGGGTTCCGACAGAGAAACTGAATTAGGGATTTGTTGCCGGTGTAATTGCGCCCTTAACTTGCCTGTGGCAAGTCAAGGAGCAATTACACCGGCAACGAAAGTATTGGGTGCCCCTCGATAAGGAAAGAGGCGTTGTCAAGGGCAAAGATATCCTGAGCGGTGCGGAGCACCGCTTTCTTTCGCCGTCAGAGAGAGTGGGACCGAGACAGTGGGATATCACCGCTGCATCATTTTTCTGGTGGATCGCTCCACCGAGCCATCGATACGACCGAAACTACGGTCATGATTTTTTTATTCGGACACCCAGCCGCCGAGTCTGTGCGGAAGTGGGAAACACCGGAGGTGTTTTCCAAGGCGCTTGCGCCGTCTTCTGCATAGACCGGTCCTGGATGCGAGAGCACCCGATCAATTCGACGGGCTAGACATCTCCCAGGGGCACCCGCGGGTTGCTCTCGATATGAGCGATCTCCGGATAGCCGACATGACTGCGTAGCATCCAGTAGAGTCGCACAGCCAATTTGCGTGCCGCCGCCACCTTGGCCACTGCTTTGGGGCGATGATGGCAACGGTGTTGATACTCTTTGCGAAAACCCTCATCCTTGCGTACTGCGGTCTGCGCCGCTTCCACCAGCAGCTTGCGCAGAAAACAGTTGCCTTGTTTAGTAATGGCCCCCAAGCGACGCTTGCTGCCCGAGCTGTGTTCGCTGGGAACCAGGCCCAGATAGCTGGTGAGCTGCTTGCTCCCGGCAAAGCGTGACACATCCCCGATGGTCAGCACGAAAGCCAGGGCCGTCACTGGCCCCACTCCAGGCTGGGTCATCAACAACTGGGCCTGGGGATGTTGTTCGGCGGCCTGTTGCACCGCCCGATCCAACTGCTCGATCTGGCCGTTCAGCTGCTCGAGCAGGTGCAACAAATCCTCCCGCCGCACCCCCGCCCAGCCGGGCATCGCCAACTGCTGGAACTGCCCCATCCCCTGGCGCGTCCACAGCCGGCTCTTCTTCTGCATCCCCCGGTTCATCGCCAGGTGCTGCAGGCTGTTCTTCACCTTCGTCCGGATCTCTACCAGCTTGTCCCGGTGGCGCAGCAACTGCCGCTGATCCCGCATCGCCGCGCTCGGCCTCCACAACTGGGGAAACCGTTTCTCCAACAGCAGGGTCAAGATATGACCCGCGTCCCGCTTGTCCGTACTCTGCCTGCGCACATAGGTGGCGCGGATCTTGGCCGCATCCCCTACTCGTACCTCATGGCCTAACCGCTGCACCAGATCGAGGAACCATTGGCTGTTTCGGTCGCCTCGATCCCGATCACCGCCGGCTCGCCTAGCTCCCGGTAAAACCGCTCCGCCTGGCCGTCGCCGTGACTCAACTTCCGTTCTTGGACCTCTCCTGTCTCCAGGTCGCATATCGCTATTTGTTGAAAGCTGGGGTGAAAATCACATCCTATAATCTTCATAAGGCTTCTCCTGATCCCGGAGTCTCTCGGTCCCACACCTCGAGACTCTCTCTGATCGCTGAAGCCTTTTTCCTTATCCAATCAATTCAAGCCGTACTTTGGCTTGAGTGGGCTACCATGCCTCCCCCACTCGTTTGTCATCCCGAGAGGCTGTGACTTTTTTGATTCTTGAGTTTTTGACACACCCAACCGGAAGGTTTTTCAAAGCTCCCACAAGACCGTCATCCTGAGCGAAGCGCCTCGCAGATCTATCGCTTAACAAAGGGTTCTTGGCGCGCAGTCGAAGGACCCCGAGGATGCTTGTTAGCCGACGCTCTTCAGAGCTTTCCGGCCACCAAAACCTGAAAGAAATCAATAAAGTCACAACCTCCCCCCCGCAAGCGTAGCCCGAGAGCCTGCCTTGAGCGAAGTCGAACGGGGATTTGCAGTTTCCCTCAACCCCCTCAGAACGTCTGAGGTAGCAACTCGGTCTTCTGGTCCTGAACCGGGCTCAGAAGCATGGGATCGGTGGCTGAAGCCAGGATGGAAGAAGCCGGAAGGTTGGCCGACCTATTCACCAGCAACCAATGCGTAGTGGCTGCGCCGGCGCCGATCGCCGCCCACGATCGCACCGACTCCGCCCCCTATGGCGGCACCCACGATAGCTCCGCCGCCGGCGCCAGCGCCGAGTACAGCGAGGTTTCGCTTCACTTCCGCGCT
>CAVTPN010000027.1:0-240977 GCA_963736535.1 uncultured Acidobacteriaceae bacterium | reverse complement strand
CGAACCCGCAGCGTATTGCCATCTCCAACGACGACAAAATGGTCTTCACTTCCGACCAGACCAAGCCCCAAATGGCGGTCATCGACACTGCCACCAACAAGATCAAGACGTGGGTCGACTTGCCGGCTGTGGGCTATGGAACGTCTCCCACCCCGGACGGCCGATTTCTGCTGATCGCGCTTCCCAAGGCCAACAAGTTAGCGGTGCTGGACCTCGCCAGTCTTAAGGTCGTGCGCACGGTCGATGTTGCCGAGGATCCGGTCAAGGTGCTTGCCAGCCCCGACGGCAAGGTCGCGTATGTCTCCTGCTCCAAGGCGAAACAGATTGCCGTGGTCGATCTGTCGCAGTGGAAGGTGGCGTCACTGATCGATGCCGGCGCGGGTGTAGATGGTTTGGCCTGGGCGGGTCCGATACCCCTTGCCGGACCCCACTCCCACCGCGCTCCTGCCCTGGAAAGCAAACCGGCGAATAACGGCCTTTGAGGCATTGCGGGCACCAAAAGTAACCTCCGAAACGATAACCGGGGATGCAAGAAAAGAGTCTCGACGGCCGACTCCGAAACACGCCGATATTCTGTTGGCAGTTGATTTCGGCAGGGGCGGCTTCTCGGCGGCAGTTCCCTGACCGGCAGTTTCCGGTAGCTTACGGACTAAGCGCGAGCGAAGGACAGTTTAACCGCTGTCCGGTGTCACACCCGATCCCTGTCACAAAATAGGCAATCCAAGCACCCGCCGCGGCGGGATTTTTTATGCGCCAACCCTGCTTCCCCGAGCAGTAGAAGAACCGCTGTCCCTAACTTCCCTCACATTCAGTCTCATTTTTAGGAGCCACTATGCCAAAAATGAAGTGAGCGATCCCATCACCGATCAGGAAATAGCCTTTGCCCTCCTGGTCCTCTCTGGCGCCATGACCGACCGTCAGGCCGCCCAAGCTGTCGGCCTCAACCCCGACTCTGCCGCCTACACCAAAGCCAAACCCAGTGTCCGCGCCTACATGCTCGAGCACCCCGCCGCCGTCCAGCAACAGCCCCTGCAACAACAGGCCGAGCCACTGCCCCGCCTCAGCCCGGACCGCGAGCAAGTACTGGCGCGCCTCTGGGAAATCGCCCACCTCAGCCCCGAAATGACCCGAGGAAGCATTACCGGACAAGTCAAGGCCATTTCCATGGTCGTGGCCATGCAAAACTTCATCCCCGACCGTCGCGCCCTCTCTTCAGAAAAGAAATCCACCCCTGCGCCCGTCCTGCAACAAGATCCGCCTGCCCGCCCCGCTCCCGCCCCCAACTCGGCGGGGCAGGCCGCCTACCGCTTTACCCCCTCGGAAGCCCCTAAATCTCATGTCCCCATGTACGGTTCTGTTCCAGACCTGGGAATTTCTCTTCCCATAAAAAAGACCCCCTTGAACCCCTTTGTCCACCCCCGCTGAGCTCCTAATCCTAAAAAGGACCCAAAAATATCGAATTTTATAAATAACTGACCCGCCCTTGAACTGTTGCTTTGCCGTCTGGTGCAAAAGCTATGGGTGCCCCATGCCGCCCCCAGTCGTTTGTCATTAGGACCGGAGCGACCTGGCCCGACGTGCCGTGGAAACGTAGCTTAGGGACCTGCCGGCAAGCAAAATCGGGTTGGTTGCTGTAGTGGCGGCTCTGTCCATCCGCCTCCACCCGTGCCAAGGTGAGCCACCGCCCCTCGAATTTGTCATCCCGACCGAAGCGAACCCGGATTTCCTGCTACGCGGCCCTCACCAACGGCCACGTGTGCGGTCCCGGCTAGCCGGGACCGCATGAACCTCGCCAACACCACCAACCTCCACAGGAAATCCGGGGAAGCGCAGCGGAGGGATCTGCAGTTTGCGTTGATGGAAAACGGAACCCGGAGGCAATTCACCCACGCACATTGGCTTGTGCCCGAAAGTGAAACTGCAGATCCCTCCGCTGCGGTCGGATGACAAATTTTTGAGAGGCGGTGGCTCACCTTGGCACGGGTGGAGGCGGATGGACAGAGCCGAAAAAGCTAATTTGGACAAGTCTGACTTTCAACCGTCCCCGTTCGACAAGCTCAGGGCAGGCTCTACGGGACTCAATATGGAGAGGGTAGTTCTCACGCAGCCTCTTTAGCCCCTGCTTGGTGCAGACTTCTTCCGCAGCTCCACTGGTGACAAACGCTGGGGTGGCCCATTCAAGCCGTCCTTTGGCTTGAGTGGGATAGTGGCTCTCGATGTGCCATTTCCGGTTGGCCACGCCCGCCCAAGGAAAAAATTCCGCAGAAGGGGACGGGGCATCTACATTTTCGTGAGCCCTGGGTATGATCCATCGAGCTTCGGTTTTGGGTTCCGCTTTGTATCAGGACACGACTTTACAGCTTGCGAAAGACTCATTTTTCTGAAGGGTACGGCCTTCAGGCCGTACGTAAATGCTTTGCCCTGAATCCGGCTTTAGCCGCTGAGGGACAATTCCCCCTCGCCTGACCCGGCCTGCCGTGGGAAGCAGCACTTTCCCCAAGCTGTTTAGTCGTGTCCCCATGAGCCTGCGGCTCACCCTAAGGTGATGAAACTACGTTTTCGACTGTGCCGCTGCAGTTTCTACGTGAACCTTGGGCATGCCCCATGCAAGCCTTGTTTTGCCCACCCCGCCACCCCGCCTGTCCCGCCTGGAAGATGTGAAAAAATTGATTTGCTCGAGTTTTCGCGATTTTATTTTTGATCCCAAATGCTTGCCGACACCCCAGCGGTCGCTTACACGGCATCCTAGAGCGATTTTTTAGACGCCTAGTTTGCGGCAAACTTTAAAATCGATTTTTTCACATCCTCCTGTCCCGGCGTGCCGTGGAGCGTGCCGTGGAGCCTGCCGTGGGGCGTGAGCGGGATACCAATTCTTCACCACAAACAAACTTGCCGAGAACCGACCCGGCCCAACGGAAACAGGACCCGCCAACCGGGCGAAATCTTCGCCTTGTCCGTGCTACCGTGGAGTGTCAGCCACTTCTCAACAAGGAATTCACCGTGTCCTCTCCCGTCGCTCCCGCCTTGCGCAAGACCGCATTGAATGGTGTCCACCGGCAACTCGGCGCCAAAATGGTCGATTTCGGCGGCTGGGATATGCCGGTCGAGTACTCCGGCATTACCGCCGAGCACATGGCAGTCCGCACCGCTGTCGGGCTCTTTGATGTCAGCCATATGGGTGATATTCAGTTCCGCGGGCCGGGCTCGCTGGCTGCCATCCAGGCCCTCTCCATGAACGATGCGTCGAAGCTGGCCGTCGGCCAGGCACAGTATTCAGCCATGCTCTATCCCCAGGGAACGTTCGTCGATGACATCCTGGTCCACAAATTCAGTGACAACGACTACCTTCTGGTGATTAACGCCGGCACCCGCGAGAAGGACTACCAATGGATTCGCTCCCAGGTGGGATCCTTCGCCGGCGTGCACATCAGTGATTACAGCGACCACTACACCCAGCTCGCCATCCAGGGACCGCGCGCGCAGGATACGCTGGCCAAGCTGACCAAGGTGGATCTGGGCGCGATCAAGAATTATTGGTTCACCTGGGGGACGGTCTGTGGTCTCCCCAATGTGCTCATTGCGCGCACCGGCTATACCGGAGAGGACGGGTTTGAGATCTACCTGCCCTCCGACGAGCCCACCAGCTCCCGGGTCTGGCAAGAAGTGACGGCAGCCGGTAAGGAGTTCGGCCTGCTGGCCTGTGGCCTGGGCGCGCGCAACACGCTCCGCCTGGAGGCCGCGATGGCCCTCTACGGCCATGAAATCTCTGAGGAGATCAACCTGCTCGAAGCCGGCCTGGAGCGCTTCTCGAAGCTCGGTAAAAGCGATTTCCTGGGCTCCCAGGCACTCTTGCAACTGAAGCAGAGTGGTGCTCCCAAGCGGAAGCTGGTCGGGCTGGAGATGATCGAGCGCGGCATCGCGCGCGATGGCTACAAAGTCTGCAGCCTGGACGGCGAAGCCATCGGCTACGTGACCAGCGGTTCCCCCTCACCCTACTTGAAAAAGAACATCGCGCTCGCCTACGTGCCGGTGGATCGCACCGCGCTGGAAACGGAAGTGGCGGTCGAGGTGCGCGGGAATCTGGTCAAAGCCAAAGTGGTGCCGACCCCCTTCTACCGCCGGGCTAGAAAGCCGGTTCAGGGGAAGCCAGCTTAAACTGTAGCCGGACAGGCAGATTTGCAGCGGCCTCAAGCCCCGCCTTGCGTCCCTGCTGAAAACCGCCGCAAGTTGCACGATCCCGTAGAATAATGAAGGAGAGCAAGACGGATGGCCTATCCAGCGACCTACCGCTATACGCGGGAGCATGAGTGGATTGAGGTAGAAGGTAAGACCGGCAAAGTGGGCATCACCGATTACGCCCAGGACACCCTGGGAGACATTGTTTTCGTGGACCTGCCCAAGCCCGGTTCCAGCGTAGAGCGAGGCAAAGTCTTTGGCAGCGTCGAGTCGGTCAAGGCCGTCTCCGATCTCTACTCCCCCGTGACCGGCACGGTGATCGAAGTGAATGAGGAGCTGGCGACGGCTCCGGAGAAGATCAACACTGACGCCCACGGCGCATGGATGCTCAAGGTAGAAATCGCCGACCCCTCCGAAGTCGGCCAGCTGCTTAATGCAGCGGACTATGAGAAGTTCGTCAAAGAGGAAACCCACTGAAGCACGACAGGGCGAGCCGTATCAGTTAGTTACCGAGGGATAGAGGACGCAGGATGCGCTACTTGCCAAAATCGCCGGGCGAACGGATCGAGATGCTTAAGCAGATCGGCGTCCGCTCGATTGATGATCTGTTTTCCACCATCCCCCAGGAGTACCGGCTGGAACGGGACCTTGATGTTCCCCGGCAAATGGGCGAATCGGAGATCGTCGAATACTTTCGCCAGGCATCGCAAAAGAGCGCGGCTGGTTACACCAGCTTCCTCGGCGCCGGCGCCTATCGCCACTACCGGCCCGTCATTATCGACTCGCTTGTTCAGCGCGGCGAGTTCCTCACTTCCTACACTCCCTACCAGGCGGAAATTACCCAGGGCACCCTGCAGGCTATCTTCGAGTTCCAGACCATGATCTGCGAGCTCACCGGCATGGAGATCGCCAACGCCTCCATGTACGACGGATCAACCGGTGCGGCCGAAGCAGTCACCATGGCTGTTCGCATTACCCACCGCAGCGGCGTCCTGGTCGCCAGAACCGTGCATCCCGAGTATCGCGAGGTAATGCAGACCTACGCCCAGCATCAGGGGCTCGCCGCGGAGACGCTCGGCTTCGGCGACGATGGGCGGCTCGACCTGGCCGCGCTCGAACAACGTGTCAGCGACGAGACTGCCTGCGTTCTGGTGCAGTCGCCGAATTTCTTCGGGGTCATCGAAGATATTCCCGCCATCGCCGAGATCGTTCACAAGAAGGGCGCGCTGCTGATTGTCTCCATCGCCGAAGCCATTTCGCTGGGGGTGGTGCGGCCTCCGGTCGAAGCCGACATCGTCTCCATGGAAGCGCAATCCTTCGGAGTCGCGCTTAGCTATGGCGGTCCCTACTGCGGCGTGATCGCCGCCAAGGAAAAGTACCTCCGGCAAATGCCCGGCCGCCTGGTCGGCGAAACCCTGGACAAGGAAGGCCGTCGCGGCTTTGTGCTCACCCTCTCCACCCGCGAGCAGCACATCCGCCGGGAGAAGGCCACCTCCAACATTTGCACCAACCAGGCACTGGTCGCGCTGATGGCGACCATCTTCCTGACTGTTTATGGCAAAGAGGGCATCCGTGAGCTGGCGTTGCACAACCTGGCCAAGGCCAATTACGCCGCTCAACAGTTTTCCAGCGTTGGCGGAGCCCAGCTGCTCTTCGCCGGCTCTCCACGCTTTCATGAGTTTGTGCTCCAGACCTCCGAATCTCCGGAGCAGCTCAACCAACAGCTGCTCAAGCAGAAGATCATCGGTGGCCTGCCCCTTGGCCGCTGGTACCCCGAACTGGGCAACGCCAGCCTGTGGTGCACTACCGAGCTCAACACCCGGGAGCAGATTGACCACGCGGCTTCGCTGCTCCAGCTTGACTCTGAAGAAGCCCTCACCCGGGCTTGAAAGGCTAGAACTTATGGCAACCACCAGCCAGGAACATGCAGCAGGCAAGACCGCACAGCCGGCCGCGCGTCCCTTTGAAGGCACGCGCCACAAGGTGCGCTCGCACCTGAGTCAAAATGAGGCTCTGGTCTTCGAAAAGTCTTCCCCGGGCAAAAAGGCCTATAAGATGCCGCCGCTCGATGTGCCCGAGGTCGACCCTGGTGCCTTGCTGGGCCAAGCCGCGCGAGCGGATTTGGGCCTTATGCCCGAGCTGAGCGAAATCGAAATCATCCGCCACTTCACCCGCCTCTCCACCTGGAACTATGCCATCGATCTCGGCATGTACCCGCTGGGTAGCTGCACCATGAAGTACAACCCGCGGGTCAACGAATTCGTCGCCCGCCTGGAGGGCATCGCCGAAGCCCATCCTTATCAGCCCGAAGCGCTCTCCCAGGGTGCGCTCGAAGTGATTCGCCTGCTGCAATCCTGCCTGCTCGATATCACCGGCATGGATGCCATCACGCTGCAGCCGGCGGCGGGCGCGCATGGGGAATTCACCGGCATCCTGCTGGTGCGCGCCTACCATGAATCCAAGGGGAATCCCCGGACCAAGGTCATCATTCCCGATTCTGCTCACGGAACCAACCCCGCCACCGCAGCCATCTGCGGCTACGAGGTGGAGAACCTCCGCTCCAACTCGCTGGGCATGGTCGACGTCGCCCAACTGGAGCAGATCGTCACCGAAGACACGGCTGCGCTGATGCTGACGAACCCCAGCACCATCGGCGTCTTCGAGAGCGAGATTCATAAGATCGCCGACATTCTTCACGCCAAGGGCGCCCTGCTCTACATGGACGGCGCCAACATGAACGCGCTGGTCGGCAAGACCCGTCCCGGGGACTTCGGCGTGGATGTGATGCACCTGAACCTGCACAAGACCTTCTCCACCCCGCATGGCGGCGGGGGCCCAGGCTCCGGCCCGGTGGCTGCGAAAAAAATACTGGAACCGTTTTTGCCCACGCCTGTGGTGGTCGAGGGAGCGCCCGATCAGGACGGCCGCCGGACATTGCGCCTGGACTACGACCGTCCCCAGTCCGTAGGGCGGGTGCGCATGTTCTATGGCAACTTCGGCATGTTCGTTCGCGCCTTGGCGTACATCATGGCCAATGGCCCCGACGGCTTGCGGCAGACCACCGAAGACGCAGTGCTGAACGCGAACTACATCCGCAAGAACCTTGAGGATGTCTACGAGCTGCCCTACCGGACGCCCACGCTGCATGAGGTGGTTTTCAGCGACCGCCGGCAGACGCAAAAGGGTGTCAAAACGGGCGATATCGCCAAGCGGCTGATCGACTATGGCTTCCATCCCTACACCACCTCCTTTCCGCTCATCGTTCCCGGCGCCCTGATGATCGAGCCGACGGAAAGCGAATCGAAGGAAGAGCTGGATCTGTTTATCGACGCCATGCGGCAGATCGCGCGCGAGGCGGAGGAGAACCCGGAGCTGGTGCTCAATGCGCCGCATGCCACGCGGATCTCGCGTCTCGACGAGGTGCTGGCGGCGCGCAAACCGGTGCTCCGCTACACCCGGCCAACTTCCGGCAAGCCATAGCGCAAACCTTATCGACTCTGAAAGCAGGAAAGATGCCCGCACCTGAATCCGCGATTGCGCAACGGCGTGACGATCTTGAGCGCTTCGAGTTCATGATGGGAGTGGAGCGGGGCCGGCTTGCCGTCACTCTCGACATGCTCACCGATGCTTTGATCCTCATCGGCCAGCATGGCGTGTACTGCGCTTCCACGCGCAATCCGTCCAAGCCGGCGCTCGATTTGGAAGCTGTCTTGAGCGAAATCAGCGGCGCCAAAGAGCTGATTCAGTCCGTCATGGAGCAGCTCCGGCTTAAAGAGCGAAAGCCTGGCGCAGCCGTAACGACCGAAACTGCGGGTACTGTTGTATCCTGTAACCTGCGCGCCCGTAGCTCAGCTGGATAGAGCGAACGCCTCCGGAGCGTTAGGTCGGGAGTTCGAATCTCTCCGGGCGCACCAGTCATACCCATTGCACAATGACTGTGGTGAATATCGACCGTATGGGTCGAGGGGAAAGTTTGCGCGATTTCGAATTTCGAATTTGCAAATTTGAAATATTTTTGACACACTAGCCATACTTATGCTAGGGCAAGACATAGCGTTGCTCCTCAAGATCTGCCTTCTGGAAAGGCCAAAAATCTTGTCAAAAACGTTGGCAGATGAGCTTTTCCTCCCTCCCGGGGAAGTTTCCAAGTCGCTGAACCGATGCAAGGAATCCGGGCTCCTTTACTGGTCAGATCTTGAGAAAAGGGTCAATCGTTCCGCTTTTCTGGACTTCCTTGCATATGGTATGAGACACGTGTTTCCTCCCAACAGGGGCGCACTTGTCCGCGGCGTTCCTACCGCGGCTGCGGCCGAGCCCCTGAAGTCGCACTTCCTGGACGACGGTGAACCACCGCCGGTCTGGCCCTATCCGGAAGGCTCCGTCCGCGGCTTGTCGTTCTCGCCCCTGTATAAAAGTGCGCCGAAAGCCGCATTGCTCGATTCCAGGCTTTACGAACTTCTAGCTCTATGCGATGCGATTCGTAGTGGAAGAACCCGGGAACGTGTCCTCGCTGTTGAGTTGCTGCGCAAGGCGCTGAATGCCTGATCCAAACTTGCGTCTTCTTGAAGAGGCCGCCACAAAGCTCGCTCCTTTTCTGCGCGAGATTGTTTTCGTTGGTGGGGCGACCCTCGGATTGCTCATTACAGATAAGGCCGCCGCTCCTATTCGCAGTACGGATGATGTGGATGTAATAGCCGAAATCCTTACCTATGTCGACTACATCGCGTTTTCAGAGCGCCTTCGCAAAGCCCAGTTCACAGAAGACACGAGCGAGGAGCCACTCACGTGCCGCTGGTTCCATGGGAAGTTGAAAGTGGATGTATTGGCGCTCAGCAAAGAAGTCTTGGGCTATACCAACATCTGGTATGAGAGCGCGCTGAATCACGCTATCTCATTTGTTTTGCCGAGCGGCCAACCAATCAGGGTGATCACAGCTCCCTACTTCCTGGGCACCAAGATGGAAGCATTCCGGGGGCGTGGACGGATGGATTTCCCGGCAAGCCACGATCTGGAAGACTTTGTCGCCGTGATCGATGGACGAAATACCATACTGCAAGAGACTGCCGATGCCCCAAGCGATCTTCGCCAGTATCTCGCTGAAGCAGCAAGAGGCCTTCTAAACGAATCTCGTTTTCTCGACGCGCTTCCTGGACTTGTTCTGGATGACGGACGCGTGCCGTTGATTCTTCAACGGCTGACTCAACTGACGCAGCTCCCCCTCGAATCATCCCTATCGCTCGAAGACTGAATAGGAAGACCAATCCTGGGGTTTCGCCCAGTACCTATTTCACCTCAATCAAGATAAGAGAGCGGGGCTGCATCTCGAGATCGATCACCACCGGGAGTACCACGTTCCGCTCGCTCTTCTGGCCGTCGATATTAAGCGCTAGTGTCTTGTTTCCCTGGCCTCTCAACTCCACGCGCGGAGACTCGCCGAGGTCAGCACAGTTTGCCAGCACAACGCCTATTCGGCCATCGGCCGCTTGCCAGGTTGCGGATTGCACCAGGGGCTCCTTGCCCCACCCGAAGTCGCGTCCTGTTACATTACTTACCGTCCAGGGTGGTAGCATCCGCCCAAAGACAAGATAGTCCCGCGCGATTCCCGCTCGGAAATGGTTAGTTCTCTTTGCCCAGTCAAGAATCGCGCCCTGGTCAGGAATGGCCCGTGTCCAAGCCTGATCCCAGTCGTACTCAATCAGTCCCTTGTCGCGCAGAGTGAAGTTCAGCATGTATCCGGACACGATGGCCCTACCCACAGAAAGCCGCAAAGCTTCATCGTTCACACGGTTCCCAAAAAAGCCTTCATGGCCGTTGCAATACTCGTGGTAGAGGAACGAATACAGCGGACAGGTCCTCATGCGGCCATCCCAAATCTGAAAATCCTGAAGATAGACCTCGGGCGGAGCACCCTCGCAGGACATCGCAACCGTGGGATTCACCGAACGCGCGGTTTCGGCATCTGCCTTGAGCAGGCTCTTGAAGGCCTGAGTCATCCATGGCCCCGGTACCGGCGGATGACCGTGGTCGGTGGCGTAGCACGCCACGGGGCCCGGGCCCTGGTCAAACTGCTGGACGACACTGGGCCCGAGTTCCGCCATCTTTCGTGTCATATCCAGGATCATCTGGCGTCCCTTCTCGGTTCCAACGCAAGCCCAATAATTCTTTCTCCATGGCCACACATCTTCCACGAAAGTCCCATCCGGCCTGCGAGCCACCGCAGCCTCTCCCCCGTGGGAACGGAAATAAGGCATTCCGTCGTAGCCGGTATTCCCCTGCCACGTCACCCAGCAAAGGCTGTCTCCGTAAAGAAAAGGAGACCAACCTTTCTCTTTTGATTTGGTCATGAACTCGCGCATCGCCCCTTCTCCACCGAGCGGCGGAAAGGCATCAGGCTGGACCCACGGGCCGGGATGTTCCCAGTTGTAAACGAACGGCATGAGAGGACTCTCGAGTTCTTTGGCAAGTTTGTCCAGAAACGCCAGCGCATTCGTCGCGGGAGTGTATTCGGGGTTCTCTTTGGCCGGTCCGTCCCAATCTGCCTGGCCACGCATCGGGAACGCGAACCCTACAGCCGAATCCGTAATCCACTTTGGGCAGTCCTTTCTGTCAACAAGCTTGCGGCCACAAAACGATTGCTTTGAAGCCCAATCCCGATAGATTTCTGCCGCCGCATACCAATCGCCGTGGAAAGTTCCAATGACTACGTTGTAGGGCAGCCTGGTCTCCCCGGGGCCACGGGTGCCGGGATAATGCGCCAGCCCCAGCGTGACACCGTCATCCTCCATCACCCGATCGATAAACTTCGGCAACCCCGTCGCGTCATCGCAGGCTACATAGAGGCCGCCGGCGGAGTTGTAATAGGCCATCAGCTGCGTCGAGGCCCATTGTCCCGGATAATTCGGGTAGCGCCAGATCTCGGGAACATTGCGCTGTCTCCCGCTCCAGATATCCTCCAGCCACAGGTCGGGCGTGATGCTCTCTGTTCCTCCCCACTGGCGCTCGAGCGGAGTATGACGGGTCCATCCTGGCCGCTGATACACCGCGGGCTCAACCGGACCCGCCAGCGACCCATCCAATGAGGACGAGAGGATGTGGCTGGGGTCGCCCTCCATAGGGTTGTCAAATGGTACTTCGATCAAAGGGAACTGCACGTGCCCAATCCAGGACGTCGTCCCGTTTTTCAATTCCAGATTCCAATAAGTGAGCGCCTCGTTCGCCGGGCACCGGATCGTGACGATCCCATCGACGGGTAACTCGCCTATCTGTTCGTATTCGATGGTGACTGTTTGGCCGTTCTCATCCTCGTCTTTTTTTACCGTGATCTTCCTCGCGTCTGAAGAAGCAATCAGCTTGAACTCTCCACGATCATTCATGAACTCGACATGGAAGAGCGGCAAGCGAACGTGGTCTCGAATCAGCAATTCGCGGTTGACGCCATAAGTGGACTGAAACGACGCGATGGTCCCCCTTACTGAATCGATCAGCAATCGATATCCCGAATGGACGATGATCACCGGCGGGGCGGAGACGGCTTCGCGGGACACGCTCACGCTGGTGTTCTGGGCTGCAAGTGCGGGCGTCGAGTCGCCCGTCAGGATCGCGGCTCCGCTGAGAGGCAAGCACGAGGTCGCCGCCGTGGAAGCGACGCCCGAGAGGAATCGCCTGCGCGAAAATCCTTTGCAGTCAGGCACAGTTCGCCCTTTCCTATTTGCAAGTTGTCGATTTTGCTTGTGAATGCGCCACACTGTCAAGAGCCGGCTAGGGAGTGCCGTGCAAGGGTCGAGCCGGAGGCGCGAGCGGAGATCGCTGGCATCGTTATCAAGGGTCTCATCGCCGGCATACTCATGGGAGTGTTCGCTCGCAAGGTGCCGTCGCCGGCGCTGGGCATTACGTCCGGTCCGGCCGCAGGCCTGCTACTATTCCTGATGACGTATCGAAGAGTTACGGGTGCAATTCAAAGTGAACCTCGATGTTCGCATTTACCGGCACCGCTATTCCGTCCGTGGTCGCGGGCTTGAAGCGATCCTGGGAGGCCGCCTGGAGTGCCTGTTCATCCAGTCCAGCGCCGAGCGCGCGTACTATCTGTAGGCCCACCGGAACGCCGTCCGTCCCAACCCGCACATGAACGACAGCGACACCGGTTACCATCAATTCACGGCCAACGAATGAAAACTTTGGCGGCGTTGAGACGGTCATTGCCGGGGGAATCACCGCTCCCCCGGCTGGCATCGCACTCGCTCCACTCGGGTCCTCGCCGCTTCCATCCGCCGTGGTGGTAACGCACTGACCCACTCTTTTCTCTCCGTCCTCCGTTACTACCGTTGGTACAAAGTAGCTCGCGGCGTAGCATTTCCAATAGATCGGAACCGCATTTGCGAGTTGGGCCAATCCGTCCGCGAAGATTGTCGTCACCGCTGTTTCAAAGTTTCCAGCTGAATCCGGGTGCACCGTAATTGTCAATTCTTCCGGTGCGTGGTACTTGTTCTTGTCGCCACGCCGGAGAGATGGCCAGATTTGTGTCGTTGAAGAGATCACTCGCCTCTCCAATCCCCGATTCCCGTCGCCCCGGGCCACGAGGGCTACACGTTCTCCGTGCACGATTAACGACTGACCTTCTATCACAACGCTCTTGACATCCACGCCGCTGAGCGTAACTGGCCCGATAGGCGAAGCGCTCAGGAGCTTGCCACTCCCATCGAACTCCAACTTGTCAGCCAACCAGAAGCCCCGCAAGTACATGGGTTGCCCAACCAAACGAAGACTCCACCCGCCGTCGGAGGATTGCCCCATCGCTGAACCCGCCATGCAAACGAAGACTACGGCAGCAGTCAGAAATGCCCGGCTACAGACCACCGAAACCATTCCGCTTTGCTCTCTCCGATATCGTTTCCCGTCGCTCGGGAGCCGCCTGGCCATTCCTTCGTGTAGTTCCGAAAAACTGATGCCCATGGCAACATCTTACTTTTCCCAGGGCCTCTCACTGCGGACCGCTCTGTATACCAAGTCAGCTCTTTGATAACCAGCCCGTGGTATTCCAACCGAGAGGTGAAGTTGCTCAAATCCGTGAAATCCGTTTGGATTCAGTCGCGCCGGTCCACAATCAAGGGGTTCATCGCCGTCGCCGGCACTGGGCATTACGTCCGGTCCGGCCGTAGGCCTGCTACTATTCGTGATCGTAGCCTGGATGCAGCACGGTTATTATTTCCAAATCATGCTGCCTGGGAGCATGGTGGGTCTCATCGTGGCTACGCGGCACAGCGGTACGGGCGTGGGCCAGAACTGCTACGAACCTGGGGAGGCGGTGGGAAGGGTTCCCGCAGCAGGGCACGGGAATAGATTTTTCAGATTCATGCATTCGGAAACAATCTTCGTCGCTGGCGACGTTTGGAGGCAAGACATGAAAGCGTCTGCATTTTATCGAATCGCCGCTGTTCTTATGCTGCTTTTTGATGTCGGACATACAGCTGGCTTTCCCTGGTCCGATCCCAAATGGGGAGTGGATCTTGGCTCAATGCGGTCAACTCACTTCGAAATCCTGGGGTTCAGCCGGACTTATTGGGATTTCTATGTTGGGTTCGGACTCTTTGTCACCGTGTTCCTTCTACTCGCGGTGGTATTAGCGTGGCAGCTAGGCGGCCTTCCGGCAGAAACTTTGGCGATGATGCGCGGCGTCGCGTGGGCGCTCCCCCTTTGCTTTGCCGCCGTCACGGTCTTGAGCTGGAGATACTTCTTTGTCATCCCTATCGTTTTCTCAATCGTGATTACGGCGTGTTTGACTGCTGCCGCATGGCGTTCGGCGAAGCCAGTTCGAAGCCCTTAGTTGCGTGCTGAGTGAGCCCGTGTGACGGGCAATCCCATTTGAGACCATGTGCCAGGTGCGCATCTCTCTCACTGGCCACTGCCTGGAATATCAAGCCATCGGCTGGCCTTGAACGGACTCGTGAATTTGGTTCCATCGGCTCCAACTGACAACTCCCAAATCTGGCCGAGGGGAATCAGGCAGCATCGAAAGCAACTCGAGCAAATTTCCATCCGGGTCCCGGAAATAGAGAGATGCAGCGGGCATCCATCCGATCACTACCGGTTCGTTGGTCGGCTCCCCGCCAAAGTCGAGTGGAACAACATTCGCTGCTCGAAGACGCGCCGGGGCGTCCAACAAGTCAGGAAGATCCGACCGAAAGGCGACGTGGAGGCTCAGCCTCTGGGGACTTGTCCCCACTTCCCACAAACCGAGCATCGAGTTGCCATGCCCACCAATCCAATAAAAAGCAACTCGACGTTCCCAAAACACCTCGGCGAGTTCCAGACCCAAAGTTCGGCCGAAGAAATTCATGGAGCGTTGCAGGTCGGCAACGTTCAGATGGCTTTCGAAGAGATCGCGAACAGGAATCATACTCATCTCCGTCCTCACCCATCAGGATGGCGGAGCTCAACTGACAAGCTTTTGGAGAGACTCCGGCCAAAGCAACTTTGATGATCACTTTGCCCATCATGCTAACTCCGCATGAACTCACTGGTCAGCGAATTCTTTTGCGTAAGCAGCTGTTTGGGCGTGCCTTCGAACATGACCTTGCCGCCCTTCGTGCCGCCTTCGGGGCCCATATCGATGATCCAGTCTGCATTTTTGATCACGCTTGTGTTGTGTTCGATCACAATCACCGTATTGCCGGCGTCCACCAGGCGGTTCATGATCTCCAGCAGGTGGCTGATATCCGACATGTGTAAACCGATTGTGGGCTCATCCAGCACATAGATGCTGCCTTGTTTGTGCAGTTCACTCGCCAGTTTGATGCGCTGGCATTCGCCACCGGAGAGCGTGCTCAACGGCTGACCCAGCGTCAGGTAATCGAGGCCCACGTCGCTCATGGCCTGCAGCTTGCTTATGATCTTGTCGATCTTGAAGTATTCGAGCGCCTGCCTCACAGTCATTTCCAGCACATCGTTGATCGATTTTCCGTTGAGCTTGTATTCCAGCACTTCATCTTTAAATCGTTTGCCCTCGCAGATCTCACATGGCGACTTGACCTCGCCCATCGCGGGGATCTCCGTGTAGATCACGCCCAGTCCCTGGCAGTTGGCGCAGGCGCCTTCCGAATTGAAGCTGAACAGGGATGGGCTCACCTTGTTCGCGGCCGCGAAGGCCTTCCGCACCTCGTCCATGATGCCGGTGTAGGTGCCGGGATTGGACCGGCTCGAAACACCCACAGGGGATTGGTCGATCACAATGCAGTCCGGGTGTTGACGGAGAAAGGTCTGATGAATTAACGAGCTCTTCCCCGAACCTGCCACACCTGTGATCACCGTGAATACACCCTTCGGGATGTCCACGCTCACGTTCTGCAAGTTGTTGGCCTTTGCATCCTTGATCGGCAGTTTTCCACGGGGGGAACGGAAATCGTTTTTGATCGAAACCCGCTGTTTCATATATTTTCCGGTCAGCGTGTCCGCGCTCAACAGGTTCTTGAACGAGCCTTCGTACATGACCTGGCCGCCCTGACTTCCTGCATGCGGACCCACGTCCACGATATGGTCGGCCACTTGAATGACATCAGGATCATGTTCAACCACGAGAACCGTATTTCCTCGATCACGCAATTGTTGAAGAAGTTCATTCAAACGATGCACATCACGCGGGTGAAGACCTACGCTGGGCTCGTCGAACACATACATCACGTCCACCAGGCTGCTGCTCAGGTGTTTGACGATCTTGACGCGCTGCGATTCGCCGCCGGAGAGCGTATCTGTTTCGCGATTCAAGGTGAGATATTCGAGGCCGATATCCACGAGATATTGCAGGCGCTGGATCAGTGTTTTCGAAATGGGTGTGACGTTCGGTTCCTTGATCGTCTTAATCACACCGATCAACTGGTCCACTTCCATCGAGGCCAGCTCAGCGATGTTGTATCCGCCGATCTTGCACTTCAGCACTTCCTGGCTTAAGCGCGCGCCCTTGCACACCGTGCACGGCGCCATCGTGATGTAAGGCGCCACGGCCTTTTGTGTACGTTCAGACATGGTCTTCACGTCGCGCGTGATGTACTTGGCGGTAAATCTGCTGATGACGCCTTCGCAGGTTAAATTGAAGGCCTTGCCGCCGACCTTGGTTTTCAGTTTGTAGGGTTTGCTGTATAAAAGCAGTTCCATTTCCTTTTCGCTGAACTTCGAAAGCTTCTTGTCCATGTCGAAGAGTTTCGACTGGCCGAGGAAGTTCCAGCCCCAGCTGTTGACGGCATATTCATGGAACAGGATTGCGCCCTGGTTCAGTGTTTTGGATTTATCGAGAAACAGATCCAGGTCCACGCCCATCTTGCGGCCGAGGCCATTGCAGTTCGGGCACATGCCCTTTGGGTCGTTGAAGGAAAAGACATTCGCATGGCCCACATACGGTTTGCCGATGTGGGAATACAACCGGCGCAGCACCGGGTAGATGTCGGTGATCGTGCCCATCGTGGAATGGGAGCCGCCGCCGAGCCGTTTCTGATCCACGACGATCGGCATGCTCAGGTTCTCAATGGCATCGGCGTCCGGCTGGGAATAGCGCGGCAGAAAGGTACGGATGAACATGCTGAAGTTCTCGTTCATCTGGCGTTGTGCCTCGGTGGCGACGGTATCGAAGACGATCGAGGATTTGCCGGAACCCGAGACGCCGGTGAAGATCGTGATCTTGCGTTTGGGGATGCGCAGCGAGACGTTTTTGAGATTATTCTCGCGCGCACCGCGAATCTCAATGTATTCCTGAGACATGGTTTCCTCTACAGTTTGATATTTTTGATTTGGGCGGGTGCCGAAGCTCTTTCCCAGGGGAGGAGATACGGCCGGGACCTGCGATGAAGTTAGTCGGCCCGTTTGCTGCTTGCTCGCCGTGCCTTCGGCTTGCTCTTGCCCTCGAGATTGAGCGCCACTGCAGCGCGGATGAGATTCTTCAAGGCCGCCTCATCGACCTTATCGCCTTCGTGGATGTCGATGGCGCGCCTGACATTCCCCTCGAGGCTGGAGTTGAATAGACGGGAAGGGTCCTTCAACGCAGCGCCCTTGGCAAATGTCATCTTGACGATGTTCTTGTAGGTCTCTCCGGTGCAGACGATGCCGCCGTGGGACCAGACGGGAGTCCCCATCCACTTCCACTCTTCGACGATCTCAGGGTCTGCCTGGTGTATGGTTGCGCGCACCTTCGCGAGCATCTTCCCGCGCCAGTCGCCAAGTTCCTTGATCTTCTGGTCGATGAATGCAGAAGCAGATTCCATAGATGGACCTTTTCCTCGTACAGCTTCAACGTTCGCACCTAATTTAGCTGCGCTCAGCGTAACCTGCAACCTTGGCAATGTCGCCGCGGCCGCACATTCCTACGACCTAAGCCGCCGGCGTGGCCTGCAGGCGGCGCCAGAAGAAGTACGAGAGCCCCCAGAGCACGCTGGTGACCGCCGACGGGACCAGCGCCGCCGGGCGATCGCCTATGGAGAGGTGGGCGATGAGCGCCGAGACGAGGTTGATGGCGAAGCCGGCGTAGGCCCATTCTTTGAGCCGCGCGGGGAGCATGGGCAGGAGCAGTGCAACCACGCCCACCACCTTGGCCCAGGAGAGCTCCACCCGGAAGGAGGCGGCGGAAAAGCCGAGGCGGGTGAACGCCTGCGCCGCCTCCGGCAGGCGCAGCAGCTCGTAGTAGGCGGTGAAGCTCATCTCCAGGCAGAAGAGCGCGGTGACGATCCAATAGACGATGGTCGTGGCTTTGGGAGTGGTATTGGCGGCGACGAGGGCCGGCTTCTGCAAGGTCGATTCCATGGGATTCTTCCTCCTATGCTTTAACGCTTCGGGGCGTTGGGCGCCCAACCGGGGGTCTCAATACCGAACTGCTTTGCGTACTCGGCGTTCAATCGCTGCCAGCCGCCGAACTTCATCGCCTCGCCACCGACCATGCGTCCAATCGGCGCACCGGCGAGAAGCCGATCCAGGACGTCGAAGCAGATGTGCCAGCCCGCGGCGCCCCACGAGATGAAGCGGCGATCGATGTTGTGCCACAGCGTCAGGCGCGTGCCGCCACCCAAGGCTTCGAGTTCCCACCGGATATCGTTGCCACCCCAGTCGTACTCGAGCAGCCTCGGCGCCTCGGCCCGCTTCACTGTGGTTTCGGAGACCTGCGGCGTCGGCGTCCCGACCGTCGAGAGCTTCACCGGCCCCACGGCGGTCCAGGCTCCGATCGGCGTCGAACGGCGCCCATTCGCGCAGGTGCGCCGGATCGGTCAGCGCCTGCCAGACCATCTCCGGCGGGTGACGGAGCTCTCGGACGAGAATGAGCGTCCACTTCTCTCCGTCCTTTCGTACCTGCGCCCCGCTGGCGGGACCCGGTGCGTACTGCTCGCGATCGGTCATCTCTGTCCTCGTCGCGCGCTCTGCGAACTCGGCCCTACCACTTCATCAGCTGCGTGACCTGAATGAGATTGCCGCAGGTGTCGTTCAGCATGGCGATCTTGGAGGCCGTCACGTCCGTTGGTGGCATGGTGAACTCGGCGCCGCGCGCTTTCATACGCTCGTAATCGGCCTGCACGTCGTCGGTGAAGAACATGGCCGCGGGCTGGCCTTGCTGGAAGATCGCCTGCTGATACGCTTTGGCCGCGGGGTTGTTGTTCAGCGCCAGCTGCAGCTCCGTGCCGTCCGGCTCCTCGGCTGAGGCCACGGTCAGCCAGCGAAATGGGCCCTGACTGAAATCGGCCTTCTTGGCAAAGCCCAGTACCTCCGTATAGAAGCGCAGGGCCTTGTCCTGGTCGTCCACGTATACGCTGGTCACTTTGATTTTCATTTCGTTTCTCCTTTGTCACGTTCGCGGTTTGAGCCGCGTCGTCTTCTCCTTGTCTTCCTTTTCGTTGGTGTCGATTGAGCCATGCGGTCGAGGTGGCGTTCGAGAGCATCCACGTGAGCGGACCAGAACCGGCGGAACGGAGCCAGCCACACATCCACCTCCTGAAGTGGTTCAGGTTTCAGCCGGTAGAGACGGCGCTGTGCGTCCACCGTGGATTCTACGAAACCGGCCTCTCGCAGCACTCGCAGGTGCTTTGACACGGTCGGCTGCGGCATACGAAGTTGACGCTCGATCTCTCCCACCGACTGTTGTGACGAGACCAGGAGGCTCAATATCGCGCGGCGGTTCGGCTCCGCAATGATTTCGAACACAGATTCCACCCTCTTGGTATACTCCACCGAGCATATACGTGTCAAGGCATATACGGACGGCGGCCCTACTGAGCAACAGCAAGACTCCCTCCGTGCGGCGACTCAGAAAGTATCAGCTGGTACATCCCTGTGGGCATGTGTTTTTTGCGCCATCAACAATTCATTTGCGTGCTGTCTCGTGAGACAACAGGCCGTAGACATCCACTTCGCGCTTTGCTCCCACATAGACATGGCCGTTTGCGATGATTGGAATATTGAACCGAAGGGCCAGCCCGGCACGGTCGCGAGCGGGATTCTGCTCGCTGACGTAGAGCAACCGGGAGGTATCGAGGGCGTCGAAGGCGAACAACACTGCGTTCGTGTCATCGGCATTCCATGCCCTCGAGTGCAGCACCCAAAGCACACCATCCCGCGAACCGTTCGCCGAAATAGACGGGGTCGCGCAGATAGCCGGGAAACGGGAACCGCTTGCCGCTTTGAGCGAGAGTTTTCCGTCGCGCAAGGTGAATTGGCGAAGCGCATCATGGTCGCTGTTGCTCAGCACGTAGAGGTTATGGTTCCAGTAGGCCATTGAGCCACAGACGCCGCCACCGGGGCTGGGAATCGTTTGCACCGCGTGGCTGTCATTCTTTGGCTGGTAGTGACCCATGTGAGCACGGTCGATCAGGTAGATGGTCCCGCCTTTGCCGGCAATAACGATGAGGTGCGGGTGCGATCCCGGCTGGGCCGGCAATAGCACCGGCCCTCCCGAACCCAGGTCGTTATCTTTTGCATCCAGTTGGGCGACGTTGAACGGCGCGAAATAGTCGTAGAGCTTCAGACTTAGGCCGCCCAGTTTCAGCAAACTATCTCCGTAATCACGCCCACCACTGGCTGCATCGAACCGTCCATTTCCAGTCGCGAGGAACAGATTGCCCCTTTCATCAGCCACCGGCCCTGTGTCGCTCGCCCAGAAGCCGCCGTCATCTGCGTCGGGAGATGCATTGAGGACTGCTTTCTGTTTGAGGGTTTGCGCGTCATAAGCCATCACCCAGCCGTGGTATGGTCCGACATCGCAGGAAGAACCCCAGGTAAGATAGACCGATCCATTTGACAGCACGAGCGCGGCGCGAGGATTCTCGCGCAACGGATCGAATTCCACTTTCCCCGACTGGCTACCGGCGCCCCTCCCGTGGATCGTGGCCCTGATAGCGACCGGACCACCGAACTTCTCGAGCCCCGTTGTCACGGCCAGCGCGTGCAGACGCTGCGTGTATTGACTCGACTGCAACCCTGTCGGGTCCTTGGTACGCGCCAGCACATACAGGGTTTCCGTTTCCGCATCGATTACGGGTGTGGACGTAATTCCGACTTCCGGCGCGATAAAGGGGCATTCGACATCGTCCTCCGGAACAGTCGTCACGCCCTTCCTGAGAAAGCTCACGCGCCAGAGCGGCACAGCGGGGTGGCCGTAAGCGTCGAAGGCATATACGCTATCGTGCTCCGTCGCAACAAACAGTACATCGTGCCGGCCCTTGCCAGGTATCTCCAACCCTGCGACGAAGAGCGGTTGCGCGTAGATATCTCCGTCCACTTTCAGCGTGAATATCTTTCCAAAATGGCGAACATTCACATTGCGCGGAGTCAGGATGGTTTCGACCTGGTTGGCGCCGCTGCGCGCATTGTCATACTGCGACGTAGTCACACTCTGCGCGCCTGTGCGCAATCCCATCATCAAAACCGGGATCAGCATGGATGGCCATGCGAGGGATTTGGAAGCATTCCCCAAATTGGCTCCCCCTTTCCTGCCGGCAAATATGCGCTCTGCTATTCGAGCCGAAGGGCGGTCATGGGGTCGACGCGAGTTGCCCTCTGCGCCGGAATCCACACGGCGATCAGGGCGACCGCGCCGAGAAGGAGCGGCGTGATGATGAATGCGACGGGATCCCACGCTTTGACTCCGAAGAGGAAGCTCGCCAGAAATCGAGTGAGCCAGAATGCTCCGCCGATGCCCAAGACCACGCCGGCGCCGGCAAGGATCATGCCCTGACCGATGACCATGTTGCGCAGATTCGACACCTGCGCCCCAAGTGCCATGCGAACGCCGAGTTCCTGCGTGCGCTGCTGGACGGAGTAGGACATGACTCCGTAAACTCCGATGGCCGCCATGAGCAAGCCTGCGGATCCGAAGACAGTGAGAAGCAGCATATTGAAGCGCTGACGCGCCGTATTGCGCGCCTCGATCTCGTCCATGGTGCGAATGTGCGCAACCGGCAAGCCGCCGCTGGCATCGTGAAGAGAAGCAGTGATTGCAGAAACAACTGTGTGCGGATCGACCTGGCTTCGGATGATCCACCAGAGCGGCGTCACTCGTGAATTGAGCGCGGTCTCGAGGTCCGGCATCTGGGCAAGCGGAATGTACATCATAGGAAAGGGATCGCGATTGGGGCCGCCATCGTGCGTGTCGCCCACGATGCCGACAACCTGACGGGAGCCTTCCGCAAAGGCCGGTCCAGCGCCGGGTCCGATCTGCATGCGATCCTTAAGCGGATCGCCTTTGGGCCAATAATGGCGAGCCATCGCCTGGTTGATGATGACGACGCCCGGGGCAGCCCCGTCATCCTGTTCCGTGAAACTGCGGCCACGCAACAGCGGAATTTTGAGTGCACTGAAGTATCGCCAGGAAACGGAATAAAAGCCTGCGTCGCCGGTGGCAGGTGAATTCCCTTTGGGGCGACCGACGACGTCAAAGATCATGCGAAAACTGCGATCCATAGGCAGGCCATTGGTCACGCCCACATCGAGGACCCCCGGAACCGCGAGCACACGATCCGTGCCTTCACGAATGACTTGAGCGACGGGCGCTGTCTTCTGGAAGCGGTCGCCGCTCATGGACATGGCCATGCTGATGACATTGTGCGTTGCGAAGCCAGGATCGACGGCCTGCAACTTAAGGAAGGTACGGATGAGCAGAGCTGCTCCAATGATCAGCACAAGAGTGAGAGCCATTTCGCCGATGACCAGCGCAGAGCGGAGCTTGCCACTGCGGAAGCCGACGCCGGAGCGGCTCCCGCTTTCATTAAGCATAGAAGCCAGGTTTGGTCGAGACGCGCTGATTGCGGGGACCAAACCAAAAAGGATTCCGGTGAGAATAGAAACGCCGAGCGTAAAGAGCAAGATGTTGATGTCGAGCGTTACGGCTGAACCATCCTCTCCAATGCGTGGAATGTTGCCGGGGTTGATGCTGAGCAAAAAGCGAACACCGCCGAACCCGAGAATGAGGCCAAGCATACCGCCAGCAAGCGAAAGCGCAAGGCTTTCTGTCAGCAGTTGCCGGATGATTTGGCTACGGCCCGCTCCGAGAGCCGCACGGGTCGCAAACTCGCGCTTTCTTGAAGAGGCCCTTGCCAGCAGCAGGTTGGCAATGTTGGCGCAGGCAATGAGGAGAACGAAGCCGACAGCGCCCAACAGGACGAGCAGTGGAAAGCGCGTATCGCCAATCGCCGCCTCCTGGAGCGAGACGACACCGAATCCGCCTTCGGGAGGAAGTGAGTCTTTGCCATAGATACGGCGGTACTCATCCGCACCGAGCCGTAACCGTGCATTTACCTGCGCCAGGGTCACACCGGGCTTGAGACGCGCTGCCACAGTGAAATAGTGGGCCATGTCCTGCGAGTTCAAATCGAACTGGAAAGGAACCCAGAGATCTGCCGGAGTATCGGTCACAAAGCCTCGGCCAATGACTCCGACAATAAGATATGGCTGCCCATCAAGCTGGATGGTCGTGCCGACGGCTTTCGGGTCCGCCCCGTAGCGACTCTTCCAGAGACCGTAGCTCAACACCGTGACATGCCCACCGTGTGGACTGTCTTCTGCGGCGCTGAATGTGCGTCCGGCAACGATCGGAGCGCCGAATAGGCCAAAGTAATCTGCGGAAACGTGAGAGCCCTGCACCTGTTCAGGATGGTCGCCACCAGTGATATTGAGTCCGGCACCGCCGAAGTCGTAGGCCGCGACCTGCTGAAAGATTCCAGTTTGCTGATGCCAGATATTGAACTTCGGGATGTTCGCCCCCGGAAACGATCCCTGTGCGCTGGTATTCCTCATCTCGAACAGTGACTGCGGATCTGGATATGTCAACGGTTTGAGTAGCACAGTATTGATGACTGAAAAGACGGCTGTGTTCACACCGACACCGACCGCGATCACAAGAATGGCGATGATGGTAAATCCCGGTGTTTTTCCGAGTCCGCGCAGAGCGAATTGAAGATCGCGCCATAAATCTTCCAGCCAGGGAAACGACCGATAGCGCCACACGCGCTCCCGCGTTGCGTGAGGATTTCCAAAGTGCAGACGGGCCTGGCGGCGCGCTTCCTGCGGAGGCAGGCCGCGCGCGGCATTTCGGTCCTGCTCATGAGCCAGGTGCGACTCGATTTCCTCCGCCAAATCCTCGTCTTTCCTTATGCGATGCATGAAGCGGCGTATGTACATTGGCGTCACTCTCCTGCTGATTCGATCGAGTCACCCAAAATAAGACCAATGGCGCGCGTCATCCGGCGCCAGCGGCCGGCGGCGGCGCTCAGTTCCTTCCGGCCTTTGGCAGTCAGGCGGTAAAACTTTGCCCTGCGGTTGTTTTCGCTCACGCCCCATTCCGATTGCAGCCAGCCCCGGTCTTCGAGGCGATGCAGCGCGGGATAGAGCGAGCCCTGCTCCACCTCGAGCGCGTTCTCCGATGTGTGCTCGATGACCTGGGCGATGGTGTGCCCATGGGCCGGACCCATCACCAATGTGCGCAGAATCAGCATGTCCAGAGTGCCCTGCAGGATCTCGCCGGCTTCCGGGGGTCTTTTTGATGCCACGTCTGCTTCCTCCACTCGAATGACTATGCAAGCAACGTTATACACCACTCGAATGGCTATGGGAAGTGGTTAGACCCGGGTCAGCGAGGTTCGGAAAAATGAGCTGATGTCCCAGGCGGCCCAACCCACGACAAAGGAGCAACCGGGCGGAGCGATCAGGTTGGGATATTTCCGGGAAGACCCTGCAGCATCGAAGAGGATCTCAAGTTGTGGGGCGATCGCGATGCGCGAGTGCGGATTTTAGGGTGCCCGCTCGCCACGACCGCGAAGCGATATGCGCGTTGGAGCCGATCGCGTTATCCGTTTTGGAAAACTAAGGCTTGGGAATAGGGGTAAGCCGCCGGGAAGAGTTGCCCGATCTAAACGCGCTCAAAAGCAGCCTCCGCAAGGCGCGAAAGCCCTTGTAGATTGGTAGCGGCGCTCGCTCCCCCGCTGAGCTATGCTGCTGCTTGCGCCTCCCCCGCCGGCCCAGCCGCCAAGCGAGAGCTACCTCTGCTGAGGGAGTGGCGCGGTGGGGATACCTCCGCTTGTACTCCTCAATGGCGGTTTGAATTACCAATATGTCGAAGGGTCTAAGTTGCGTCATTCGCTACCTTTCCAATGCCCATGCCTGCGCGCATCAAGAAGTGACTTCACTGGCCTCTATGGCGACGCTTCGTCTCGAAGAGAGTCATGTTTTCGCCTTGTGGCGCTCCTCAGGGCAGTTCCTACTTGCGCCAGCAGTTGATCGGCATCATTGAGAGGCGTCCCGGAGCGCATCGCCTCGTAAAATAACCACATGCGCTCGAATACTATCGTCAAGCTTTGCAAACGACTCTCGTGGCGTACTTCGTGACCCAGACGCCTCGCCGTGGACGGCGGCTCGCCCACTTCTGCATCCACGGAACTGGGTCGCTCTGCCGTCATCTCCCTTTGGGCCTCGGCCATCGCATCTCTTGTTGTTGGCATAGCTGTCTTCACCCGCGGGGGAGGCGGATAGCGAACAGAGAGGAGCGTTCAGGGGGAGATCAAACAAGCTGCTGACTGGTAACGAGTATATGCCGGTCCCATGAAAAGAGCGCGCTATTCTTCGAGTTAGGCGTAAAGCGGCCTTGGCAGCTCTATCGAGCTTTGTGACGTTCAGTGTCACTTACAGTGCAAGAGTGCACCTGAAGGACAAAAGCGCGGCCCGTTCCCTTGCGGTCGACACGACAATCGCTAATGCAGAGACGGCTTGCGCAGGAAGTGAGGAACCGGGTTGCCGGGGAACCTGCCCCAGAGGTCACGCCAGTTACCTGATATAGGCGAGCGAGAAGCAGCCGCTGGTTCGGGCCGGTGCTTGAGAGAAGATGTAAGCAGCGCAACGGCCGCAAGCAATTCGGGCCCCTCGGGGGGCTTGTGAAAAATGAATCGCGCACCCTCGGCGCGGCAGAAGAGCACCGCGTCAGCCTCAGAGCAATCCGTGAGCAGGATGCCGGGCAGTTTCGTTTCTTTCGCGTTGACTCGCCGCAAAAGCTCGATGCCGCTCACGCCTGGCATACGAATGCCGGATATAAAGCAACCAGAAATCTCAATATCAGGGCTTGCCAGAAAATTCTCGGCAGATGAAAAGAGGCGAACGTCATACCCCGCGGACGACAGAAGATTACCCAGCGACTGCAAGACTCGCCAATCGTCATCCACGATGGCAACGATGGCTTTGGTTGACCTCATACAGCGACCCTTCCATGGGAGAGAAGCGGCGTTTACATCTTGCGCGAGGAGGCAGAGACGTGGAGGCGCGGGATGGAATTGAACCACCAAATAAGGCTTTGCAGACCCTTCCCTTTTCTTTTTGGGTTCCGCGCCATCTCTTACGACATTGGCAATAGAACGGTGTTCAAACAAGCGTCACAGGGCAGTCAGCAATTCAACAGATAAGTTCGAACTGCGATTCTCCTCGTTGCATCGCTCCTCGTAGGAAGCGATGAAAGAGGTCATGGAGAATCGCGACCTTGTGGAAGCATACGTGACGATTCGAGGTTTGCATCCCACCACTCGGTAACATACAGGCTCAACGTGGTACTCAAACGGTAATCTCCGCGTGATGCGCCGCGAGGATCGTCCAGGGGCACTTGATTTGTGGGAAGGTATGTCTTAATGTCTCCGGCATTCGGTCGGGAAACCGAATCTCTTGCGGAAACGATCACACCCTTGCCAGACGTTTTTTTTCGTGGCGTCAACAGCAGCCTTGATTTGTTGTTAAGCCCCTCTTTACACTCAAATAAAGGGTTAGACGCCCGTTGGCTGCTTGCCTCAGCTGGCTGGGCGCAGGGCGTTGGTGTCTCCAGGCACGCAGAAGGGCCGGATAGCATTCATAACGGAAGGCAACTCGCTCGCCGCATAATGAATATTTCGAGAACGATGACCGTCAAGGAAGCTGCTGCCATCTGGAACGATCCGCGAGCGGATTTTCTGGAGAAGTGGGGAGAAATGTTTGACTTGCGGCTGGAGGAGATAACCCCCGACCACCTGGTGAAATATCAAACGGACCGCGCCCGGGTGTTGCCGCAATGCATCGTCGACGTTGAGCTACGGGCGCTCACCGCGTTACTGAAGTACGTGGGCCTTCGGGAGTCGAGAAACCACGGCGCAAGGGTCTAACGCATTTTTGCTAATACTATGGTCCGGTGGGATCAGTTATGTGCGGCCATTCTTTCCACCCCAGACACGCAAAGACCGCGTGCCCGGGGGCCCCGGTTTGGCGGAATGGCCGCGTCGGCTTCCGTTTCCTGGTCTACACCATTAGCAAAAATGGTCTAGCCGGAACCGTCAGCTATCTTTTCGGTACAGGAGGTCGCGCATCGCTTGCCTCCGAGCCTGGTTCGCTTCCATCACAGTTTTGCGTTCGTCAGCGTCCATACGGCGCTTGGCTGCGGGGTCCGCTTGTTCCGCGGCACTGCACGCCGGGCAGCGATTGGCGAAACCGGGTTTATCCGGCTTCAGTTCAAACTCCTCGGAACACACCACGCAGACTTTGATCGGAAAAGCCATCTGAGTCTTAGAATACAACTTGATGATAATAAAGCATCGGGGCCCGAGTCTACTCGTCTGCCTGCTGGCAGCAGCATCCTACGCCCATGCCTCGGTCGCCCTCCTCATGGAAGAGCCTTACGGAGAATTTGGCGCCATGAACCCCACCGGCCACGCCGCCGTCTATTTCAATCACATCTGCGCCGATTCGCCCACCGTCGCTCCGCCCCTGCCACGACGGCGAGTTTGGCGTCGTTATCAGCCGCTACCACAAGATCGACGGCTATGACTGGATCGCCATCCCCCTGGTCGCCTATCTCTACGCCGTCGATTCGCCGAGCGACATTCCCCATGACGGTGGACAAGGAGCAGGCCGCAGCCCTGCGCGACGCCTACCGCAGAGCAGCACCTGCTCGATCTCGCGCCCGACAACCGGCACGGCCGGACCCCCAAAGGCGAATGGACCGAGCTGGTAGGCTCCTCCTTCGACCGGACCATTCACGGCTTTCAGGTCGACAGCACGCGCGGCGCAAGACCAGCAATTCATCGCCACCTTCAACGACCGCCGCAACGTCGGCCACTTCAACCTCCTCTTCCATAACTGCGCCGACTTCTCCCGCGTCGTCCTCGACATCTATCTGCCTCACGCGATCCACCGCAACTTCATCGCCGACGTCGGGCCTGATGACTCCCAAACAGGTCGCCCGCTCGCTGGTCAGTTATGGCAAGAAGAACCCCGAGCTGCAACATGACCGCCTTCGTCATTCCCCAGATCCCCGGCAGCATCCCCCGCAGCCACCCGGTCGACGGCGTGGCCGAGTCGCTGGTCAAGAGCAAGAAGTATCTCCTCCCCCTGGTCGTCCTGGCGCCCGAAGTCACCGGCGGAGTCGTCGTCGCCTATCTGGTCGACGGCCGTTTGAAATTGCCCAAGGGAACACCGGTCTTCGAGATCGGCGACGAGGAAACGACCGGCGCGCCCGCTTTGCCGCCAGCGTCCCGTAAAGTGCTGCCTGTCCCATCTCCTCCCGCGGCTCAGCCCTAGAGCAGTTTCGCAATTACTGTGGTCTGGCAAGGGTCGCGAGGTGTGGTTTTTCCTGGAGAAGAACGACGAAAAGGTCTATCGCCTCGCTCTACGCCAATTGCGAAACTGCTGTAGCCGGTGTGTCCACAGTCGAACAGCAATTCGTGATTTCGAACACGAGTTCGTGATTTTCTCAAGCCTCTTATCCAGCGTAAGTCACTGCAAAGGCAATCTGCCAAACTGTGCTTGCCTGCATCGCCGTTTGGCGCATAGATTGCTGATCAAGGATGACAAACCATGGGCGGATGACAAATCATGGGCAGCAAATCATAGTCGTGTCTTCCAAGGAGGGTATGCATGGCGCACTTTGAGCGGATAAGAGATGTGGTTTCCGGACCCTTTAGTCAATCCATCATGCAGCAGCGTATGGCCGCCGGATGGCAATTAGTCTCCATCGAGTGGCGGCGGGAGCTGCCCGGAGATGAATCGCCCAGTGAAGGCGCTTACCACGAGGAGATTCCCTACGGCTTACGCATCTCGGACGATTGCCAGCGGTTGGAGGTCGATCCTCGTGAGCGCCGGGCACTCACCCAGATGATGGATCTGGTCGTTCAGGATTTCCCTTTCTCCAGCATTGCCAGCGACCTGAACGAGAAAGGCTTTCGCACCCGCGACGGCAAGCTATGGAATCAGGTTTCGGTCTTCAAGATGCTTCCGCGGCTGATCGAAATAGGGCCCGGTCTTTTCTCCACCGCAGAGTGGGCAGCCCGTAGGGAGAAGCTATCGAAGACGGTTTAGCCCATTTCCCCTAGGTCATTAGCCGTTAACCACGTTCAGCTTCACTTGGTTGACCGGAATGGTGAAGGTCTTGAGCGGTACCAACGTGGCTGTTGGTTCGCTTATGGTCGTTACCGCCTTGAACTCACAGGTCAACAAAGTGGGCGTGATGGTGAGCACGCCATAGCCATGCGTGGAGGAGTCCCAGTACTTGATGTGCGGGTTGGCTGCGCGAATCACCGGATCAAGCAGGTTGGGAGGAATGCCCATCTGTTTCGCCGGCACCGGGGCGCTGGGCAGTTCCACCTCGGATGTAATGTCCTCTGCCAAATTCGCTGACGAAATAGAACCCACCATCAATTCAATCCCCACCGGGCTTTCGAAGGGATTGTCAAAGTCCCGCTTCAGGTAGCCGGCGAGGAAGGTATGCAGATCGCCGGTAATGGCAACAAAATTCTTCACGCCAGAAGTGTGAACCGTGTCAAAGATCAGGTTGCGCTCCTGCTGGTAGCCATCCCACTGATCCAGGTCAATGTAAACCAGCGCGAACTTCAACTGCATGAGCATGACCTCGTTCGCCCAGATCTTCCAGGTGGCAGCGGAGCCCGTTAACTGGTCCAGGAACCACTGCCGCTGCGTGAGTCCGAGCATGGTACGGCTTTTGTCCCCCATCTCCCCGCAACCGAGTGAGAAGTAGCGCTGGCCTACGATATTGCTGCCGCAGGGCGGCCCGTCGCGATACAGGCGTTCGTCGGTCACGATCAGGTCCATCAAAGTGCCGAAGCTGAATTTCCGATAGACCTGGATCGACTGCTCCCAATTCTGCGTTGGATCAAATGCCACATCGGCCAGGCCGTATTCGCTCCAGGCCTGATTTGCGGCCTGCCGCAGCGCGGGTTGCGGGGTCGTTGCCGTGTTCGGCGCCGCGTTGTTGTCTGGATGGAAATCCTGGTGGCAGTCGTTGGCGAATTCATGATCGTCCCACAACAGGATGTAGGCGAAATTTTCATGCACCGCCTGCTGGTTTAGATCGCTGCGATAAACCTGGTACAGATGGCGGTAGTCATCGACGGTTTGCGGAATGACACCGCCGGAGGCAAAGGGCGGCACCGCGCGCACCGCATTGGTTTGCGTGATGGTTTCATATATGTAATCGCCCAGGTGCACTACGTATTCGACATCTTCCAGCGCGAGGTAGCTGAGAGCCGTGTAGTAGCCGTTGTTATAGTCCTGGCAGACCACGTAGCCGATCTTGAGCTGCGCGAGCGCAGCAGTCGCTTCCGGAAGCGTCTTGAAGCGGCCGGTACGGCTGGGCACCAGGTTGTAGAGGAAGCGGTAGTAGTAGACAGAATAAGAGGCCAGAACTGCGTTCGAGATCGGCAGCTTGACCGTGTTATCCAGCGCAGGATCTACCGGCGCAACCCCCTGCACCAGGAGCGACGCTGCATCAAAAGTTGGATCCGACGCTATCTGCCACGCGATCGTGCCCCCCGGAAGGAGCCCCCATTGCTGTGGGCGCGATGCGCGTCCACAGCACAATACCGTTGGCCTGCGGGTCGCCGGAGGCAACGCTCTGCGGGTAGGTCGCGGCCTGATCCTGCGCCGTATAAGCAGGATCGATGGCAAAGAGACCCTGAATATCGTCGGCGCTGAGCCCGGTGAGGTCAGGGCTGCTGATAAAAGGTACCTGGTGCGGATACGTTTGCAGAGCCGCACTGAATATCTTGTGAACGGGTGTAACCCAGGCGACTGCGCCTGCCGTGGCGGCCGCGCGGATGAAGTTGCGTCGCTGCATTGGATGAGCCTCCCAATTAAGCTAAATCCGTCGAACGAAAAGCTACCCGTTCGCCAAGGCTTGGTGGCATCCGTCCCCAACGGTATCAAGGAACCAATCCACCAGCAAGCCGTCTCCAACTGCCCAGAACCGCCGAGCTCTGTTCTGAGCAATCAGATACTGGTTCTTACTTCTAGGATGCTTCCTTGGGTGCGATCCTATGATGAGTGGAGATGAAGTTCGCTTGGTGCCGGAGATCCGCATGAAATTTCTGCTATCGCTCACCCTCATTTGCTTTCTTTTGTTCAGACCCGCGCGGGGAGCGCAGACGCCACCAGCGGCTGATCGAGCAGCAGTGGTCGAGGGCGACAACGCCTTCGCCGTTACGCTTTACGGCCAATTGCGCAAGCAAAGCGGCAACCTCTTCTTCTCGCCCGAGAGCATTTCCACCGCGCTGGCCATGGCCTATGCCGGGGCACGCGGTGACACCGCCTCCGCGATGGCGAAAACCCTGCACTTCACCCTTCCGCCGGCCCAGCTGCACCCGGCAATGGGTTCCCTACTGAGCGATCTCAACGCCTCGCACGAGGGATACCAGCTAAGCGTGGCCAATGCTCTCTGGGCGCAGCGCGGCTACACGTTTCTCAAAGAGTTCCTCGACCTCATGAACAACGATTACGGCGCGGGATTGAACCAGGTGGATTTCAAAGGCTCGACCGAAGCGGCACGGTTGACCATCAACCACTGGGTGGAGCAGAAAACAGCAAATAAGATCACTGATCTGCTTCAACCTGGTGCACTCAGGCCGACCACGCGGTTAGTGCTGACCAATGCCATCTATTTCAAGGGTGACTGGCAAAGTCAATTCGACAAGGCGCAAACCAAAGACGAGGATTTCCATATTTCCCCGGCACAGACGAAGAAAGCACCTCTGATGCACCGTGAGGGCGGTTTCAACTATTTCGACGGGAAAACGTTTCAGGTGTTGGAAGTTCCGTACAAAAGCAACGAGCTGTCCATGGTCATCTTCCTGCCCAACGATCTGGACGGACTGCCTGCGCTGGAACAGTCGCTGACTGCTTCCAACATGCAGCAATGGCTCAGCCGGTTAAGTCCGGTTCCCAAAGTCATCCTGACCCTGCCTAAGTTCAAAACAACGCAGGAATTCGAACTTGGGGGCACGCTGGCCGCGATGGGGATGCCCCAGGCATTCCAGCCAAGCGCGGATTTCTCAGGAATGACCGGGAAGAAGGATCTGTTTATTTCCGCAGTGATCCATAAGGCTTACATCGACGTCAATGAAGAAGGAACCGAAGCCGCGGCGGCTACGGCTGTGACCATGAGGACCATGGCGGCTCGGCTGCCGAACCCGGCGCCGCCACCGGTTTTCCGCGCCGACCATCCATTCGTCTTCCTGATTCGCGACAACCGCTCAAACAGTATCTTGTTCATGGGCCGCACAGCCGATCCGGCGAATTAGGATGTTTTGGGTCGATGCGTAGCAGATGGGGGGCGGAAGGGCCAGCGTCCTACTAATCCTTAGGATGCGATCTTCTGAACATGGCCACGATTCCAAGCACCACCAGGCCGGCGGCGCAGATCGCTTCGATCACCAGCGAGATGGCGATCAAAAGCTGGGCTACCCGGTAGTTGCCGCCGCCGGAGATGCTGATGCCGCTGACACTGCAGAGCCCGAACGCCAGGCTGAAGGTTAGGGCGAAAACAGTGGCAAACTTAGACAGGTTTATAGGTTTGTGTGAGGGCCGTACCGGCATCGGGGGTGTGCTCATTCCGTGCTCCTGATCGCGGTTGGCTCGATAAAGCAGAGTCTCACAAGATCGGGCAGTAATGCCACTATTCCCACTACGCAGGCCCATTGGATCAAATTGAGCCCAAAAATGAGGGGTTGGGGCTTGAGGAAGTCAATGAGCAGCCGCCACGCAAGGTAGGCAGCTAGAAAAATCCGAAAGATCGCTCCCTCCGGGTGAGGCCTTTCGTTGTACCGATGCAGGATAAAGCCGAGAGCGCTGAGGAAGAGGATCTCGTAAAGCTGGGTGGGGTGGCGCAAGACACCATCGCCAAAATTGACGCCCCAGGGCAAGCTGGTCGCTGCGCCGTAGGTTCCGTCCGCTGGGCCGGCCAGAAAACAGCCGACACGGCCGATAGCGATACCCAGGCACAGCGGCACGGCGAAGAGGTCGCCGGCCCGGGCGCGGATGCTGCGCAGCCGCTGGATCAGGCCCACGGCAATCCAGCCGCCAAGTAGACCGCCGACGGTCGTCCTGCCGCCTGGCAGCAGGAAAGTGCGCCAGGTGATATGCAGGCGAAACACTTGCTCCATCAGGCCAAGGATCCGGCTGCCAAGCAGCGCGCCGATAGCTGCCACGGCGATGATCAGCCAGCGCTGGTCTTCCTCGAGCATGTCGCCGGCCCCGGATTTCCTGTGAAGCTTTGTGGCGTTGTCGAGCTCCATGCGGCTTTCCTCAATGAAAGCCGCACACGCGGTCGTGTCCAGGTCAACGTACAGGAAATCCGGACCGTCGGCACAGCTTCGCCGGAAAACGGCATATGCCAGCGCATAGCCGAGTGTCTCGAAGATCGGGTGCAGCAGCGGATGAGGGCTGAGAGTCACACCCGGCCAGTGTACCGGTCCAGGCTGCGAACTGACAGGCAAAGGTGTCCCAGAGTGTCTTGGTTTGCATCAAGACTGATACAGCTGCCACTTAGTGCGTGTGTACGCAATGCGAAAGTCTTTGCGTTCGGCATTGCGTTGCGATTGGCTGCCCGCCTCCGTCACCATCATGGCTAATTCATAGCCATGTTCGAAGGCATAACGCATCCGGGCCTCCAGCAGGGCTGCCTGCAGTCCCCGCCGCCTCATTTCCGGGATCGTCGTTGCCCCGGAAAACAGGGCGACCCCGTCATGGAGGCTGAGAGCGCCGGCTGCTCCGGGTTGCCCGTCCAACTCGGCGACAAAGTTCACCGTGTGCGCGCGGGCAAACGCCACAGAACCGAATTCGCCTAGAAAATCCAGTAGCTCCGGATGCTCGTACCCCCATCCCCGCGCGTTGATCTGCACCCATAACGGCGCTTCCTCAGCTGCGGCCACGCGCACCGCTATCCCGCCAGGACTGGTCTTCGCGGCCGGCCGCTCCACCGGCCGGTGGAGCACGCTGCTCAGTTCGATCGGCCGGTAACCGCGAGTGCATAGCAGGTCAAGCGTCCCGATGCCCGCCAGGGGGCTTACCTCATGGACAACAACCGCCCCGCGATCCAGAAAAAAGGTCTCAATCCTGTCCAGCGCAGCCGGGCTCAGCGGCTCAAAGAGTCCCAACCCGAAACTTTGCGTGACCGGAGAGCTCATTCCGTCGAAGACGGCGTAGGCGCCCGCGCACTCCATCCAGGCGGCGCCGCTCGCCGGATGGAGCCGGCCCCGCGCCTCAGCAAATTCAAGGCACGTCCGGCCTTCGGCTCGTTCCAATCGTCGGGAAAGATCGAGATCTGCAAATGCCATTGCTGGTAACGGTACCTAGCTTGTACTCGCCGCACAAGATTGCCGTCAATATAATCAGCTGGCAAAACCCAAAGGGCCCCTCATGCGAAAAACGTTCCTGCGCTGCGCAAGCAAATGGATCCTGATAACCTCTGTACTCGCCTTCGCAATCCAGCCAGCACGCGCCACGAATCCCCAAAAACACCGTAGGATTGTGCTGATTGCGGGTTCCAAGTCCCATGGACCCGGCATGCACGAGTACCTGAAATCAGCCCGCCTTTTGAAGATCCTGCTGGACCGTGCTCCCGGCCTGAAGAACGTCGAAACCGAGGTGGTCTACGACGGCTGGCCTGCGAATGTCTCCGACCTTGACACTGCAGACACCATCGTCTTTATCTCCGACGGCATGCAGTGGTCCCCGTGGACGTTTACTCCTGAGCGCATCGCCGCCATTCAGAAGCAGATAGACCGCGGATGCGGTTTCATGATCTTCCACTTCGCAACCTACATACCTTACCAATTTCAGCAGCAGGGCATCGCCTGGGCCGGCGGCTATGTCGAATACGACGGGCCCAAGCATCCACAGATGTTTTTCACGCAAAAGACCCTCACCAGCGAAGTCATTTTCCCATCACCAAAACATCCCGTCATGAGCGGCGTTAAGCCATTCCAGATCATGGATGAGTTTTATTACAAGGCCACTTTCGTTCGTGGAGATCTTGGTATCACTCCATTGCTCCGCGTTCCGGAGCTGCCGGCAGACCCCAAGGTCTTTCCCGGACCACTCGCCGGTCCCAAGGACCAAGTCACCATGTGGGCCTACGATCGCCCGCCCGCACCCGGAAGCAAAATGGCCGGCCGCAGCATCGGAGCGACCTTCGGCCATTTTTATGACAACTGGCAAACCGACGACTACCGCAAGCTGGTTCTCAACGCCATCGTGTGGACCGCGCACATAGACATTCCGAAAGATGGCATCCAGTCCACCTGGGCCGACGATGCCGAGGTCGACCGTATACTCGGCCCCCCGCCCGCCCCGGTGAAATCACCCCTCGAACCCCCGAAATAGGCTCCCCGTCCAGCTCGACACAACGCTATTACGGTGCGGCGCTGGCCGTCCGGGTTCCCGAATTCGTGGACAACAGGATACTGCGGCGTTCTTTGGTGACTTCCATCCCGATCTGAAGAATCGTGCGAAAGGAATGGAAGGACTCCTCCGACAGCTTGTCGGCGTCAAGGTCGTGAACGGCCTCGGTAAGAATCGTCAGTAACTCACGCCAGGCCTCATCTAACGGCGGTAGCGAATTGACTTCCTGCACCGAACTGATCAACGCCACCACGCGATTACTGTACTGGTCCGCCTTATTCTTCTGCTTCCTTTGCATCCATCGCTTCAACTCCCAGAGCCAGGACCCGGCCATGAGTCCCACCGTCAAGAACAGGCCCACATAATCCGCATGAGCCAACAGAAACGATGGCTTGTCTTTGTCATAGAAGCTGAGTGCTCCAGGATGCAGGGCCGGCCCTAGCCCGGCCTGCGGTTCCGGCCTGCGTACTTGCACCAACAGCAAACGGACTTCCGTCATGCCGGCTGGAATCTCCTGCATCATCTCCTGCCGTCGTTCCATAAGGATTTCGGTGACGGCTCGAATGGCTGTCACACTCGCACTGTCACGCGCCAGCAAGGTGCGCTGCACTGCCACCGTTGGAAAGTCCTGTGTAGGCACCGGCGGGTTTCCTAAATATGCTCCCACGGGAATCAGGGCGGCCTCAAACGCTGGATACTTGATCTTCATCGCGGCGGCGTGCTCCACGGGAAGAAACCGGACGTTGCCCGATTGCACCAGCTGTTCAATGGATGGATCGCCGATCGCCCGCACCCGGAAAATAGCGTCTGCCCTTCCGTGGAGGAATGCATCAGCCGCGGCCTCGTCATTTGTGCCGACAAAGTGGAAATCCGCTTGATGGAGACCAAAATGTTCCACCACCCGGAGAAAGGACTGAAATTGTCCTCCACGCTGTGCCAGCGCGATCCGCTGGCCTCGCAGATCCACCAGACTCTGTGCCCCCGAATCCTTAGGCACCAATAGCTGAAAGGTGTCGTCGTAAAGCACCGCCACGGCTCGCGCCCTCGGTCCCGGAGAAATGTCGGCCTGCGCCGTCGCCAGTTGTACCCTCCCGCTCTCCAGCATTTGAAGATTCTCGACCGTGCCGCCCGTCTCCAGAAGGGTGATCCGTATCCTGGGGTAGTGCCGCTCCACCACCACCTTCAGCGCACTGCCGAGGATATAACTTTCCCCGCTCGACGCCCCGGCTGCCAAAGTTAGATATTCCGTCTTCGAGCTTTGAAAGAACACGATTGCGAGCACACCGGCCAAACCCAGGCTGAGCGCGGCCAGCATAAGTTGCACCACCCGGTTGAAGTCGAGCTTGGCCATACTTCAGAATGCTTCGGTCCTGGTTAATAGATCGTGAAGATCGATGGTTGCAACCTGGAAGGGTCCATACAGCACCGTGCCCCCATCTATATGGCGAGGAATATTGCCGGAACATTGGGGAGGTGAACGGACTCTAGGCGGACGGCAAAGTACGAGCCTGCGCAGCCCATCATTCGATATAGTTACCGGGGATCCGGAACACTGAGTATCCAGCAGGACTATGTCGCCTTTTTCACGTTCGCGCCGGGATTTCTTGAAGGCCGCCGGGGCCACTACGGGCGTCGCCCTGCTGCCGGGCACGCTTCTGGGTGAGTCCGGCTGACGCCTACAGACAAGCCGAGGCGCCAAGTCCTGAATCGGCCGATTACACATTGACCATAGCCACCAAGCCGCTGGAAGTGGCTCCCAATCGCATTCTTTCCGTCACCACGTACAACGGCCAGTTTCCCGGACCGCTGCTTCGCTTCAAAGAAGGGCAGCAGGTCACCATCGACGTTCATAACCGGACCGACACACCCGAACAACTCCATTGGCACGGGCAATTTGTCTCGCCCGAAGTCGATGGGGCAGGCGAAGAGGGCACCCCGTTCATTCCTCCGCACGGCAGCCGCAGGATTTCCTTTGTTCCAAAGCCGTCGGGTTTCCGCTTCTACCACACCCACGTCCGCGCTGGTTCTGACCTGTCCGCAGGTCAATACAGCGGGCTCGTAGGGCCCGTCTACATCGAGCCCAGGAACCATCCCGGCGATTACGACCGCGAGGTCTTTCTCACCCTGAAGGAGTTTCAACCGACGCTGAGCCGCGGAGGAGACATGGCGATGGACTTCCTCTCACCGGCTGAAACGGTCGCTCGCCTCAAGGACCAGGGAGAGAGCAGGATGAAGGCTTCCCTCGCCAAGGGCATGCCGCACGGCTACGAGGTTGGCTACGATTCCTTCACCATCAACGGACGCATGTTGGGTCATGGAGAGCCGATTCGGGTAAAACCAGGGGAGCGCGTCCTGTTTCACGTGCTCAACGGCAGTGCGACCGAGATTCGCAGCCTGGCTCTGCCAGGACACAGCTTTCGTGTGGTCGCGATGGATGGCAATCCACTCCCAAAACCTGTGCGCGTGCCGGGTCTGTGGCTGGGAACCGCAGAGCGCATATCAGCCATCGTCGAGATGAACCATCCCGGCGTTTGGGTCATGGGCGATCTGGCCGACGATGACCGTCATCACGGCATGGGCATTGTGATCGAATACGCCGGTTCTAAAGGCAAGCCGCAGTGGCTCGCGCCGAAACCCTTCCAGTGGAACTACGCGCATTTCGGCAATCCGGGTTCAGCCACGCAACCGCCAGACGAAACTTTCGACATGCTCTTCGAGAAGCAGAATGCGGCGCTCGACGGGTTTAACCAGTGGACGATCAACGGCGTATCCTATCCCTCGAGCCAGATGATGGCAACGCCGAATGTTCATCTGCGCGAAGGCAAGCGCTACCGCATCCGCATGCGGAACGCGAGCGACGACATTCATCCCATCCATCTGCATCGCCACAGTTTTGAGTTGACTCGCATCGCCGGCCAGCCCGCTTCAGGACTAGTGAAAGATGTGGTCATGGTAGGCGGCTACCAGGAAGTCGAGATTGACTTCGTTGCCGATAATCCCGGGCTCACCCTCTTTCACTGCCACCAGCAGTTGCACATGGACTTCGGTTTCATGACCTTGTTTGATTACACCGTGTAATTGTTCCGGGGGCTCCTAGGGTAGTGCGTCACTCATAAAGTCGTGTATCTGGTTGGGTCGGGATGAAGGGTACGGGCTTTTATAGAGTGCGTGGGGATGCTCTTCAATCAAGTGGCGCAACGAGTCCCTTCGCGAAGCAGCGCGTCGCATGGGCAACCTAGCTCTCCAAGGCCTGCGGTGAGAAGAGCCGAACCCGTATGCCGCGCCCAGCCGGTGGTGCGACCGAGGCATGAATACCCAGCCCTTTCATTTACTTACGGTGCGTGGCCTGGGCGCCCAGGTCACGCACCATTTCGAAATGTGAGCAAAAGAGAACAGACAACGTCTCCACGAAAAACTAGTGTCAACGCGACGAGGCGTAAGTCCACTCCTTTGAAGAAAGTGTGCGAGAGTGTGACGTTCCTCATGAATCCGGCCTAAAGGATTTCGCTTATGCATGAAGTTTCCATCGCTGAGAGCATCATCGCTATCGCCGATGCGGACGCTCGCGATCAGCACTCGCGGGGAACTCCAGGTTGAATACATCGAATGCGAAACACAGACCAAGAGGTTGGGATGAAACGAGTACCAGTACAAACAAATACCCTACGGGCAAACCAGGAAACTGCGGCAGCAAACCGTGCCTTGTTCGAAGCTGAAGGACTGCTGGTCATCAACCTTATGTCTTCCCCGGGCGCAGGCAAGACGACCATGCTGGAAAAGACGATTCGTTGCATGCGAGGCAGTTTCCGGCTCGCCGTCATCGAAGGCGATCTGCAGACCGATCTGGATGCGCAACGCTTGCGCGCGCTTGGCATCCGCTCACATCAGATCACCACGGGAACTGTCAGTCATCTGGACGCCCGTATGGTCGCGCGCGCGCTCCTGGAATTCCCTCTGCAGGAACTTGACGTATTGGTCATCGAAAATGTCGGCAACCTCATCTGCCCCGCTTCGTTCGATCTTGGGGAGGGATTGCGCGTCGTGCTTTGCAGCGTGTCAGAAGGCGCAGACACGCCAAAGAAGTATCCCGTCATGTTCCACAATGCGGACGTTGTGCTAATGAATAAGACAGACCTGGCCCAAGCTTCGGGAGTGAGCCTAAGGAAACTCAGAGCCAACATTCGGCAAGTAAATCAGGCTGCAATCATCTTCGCGCTTTCCTGCAGAACCGGCGAAGGTTTTGAAGAATGGCTCGATTGGTTGCAGCATGCGGCTGTGACCCGGAGCGCCGCAGCTTTGGTAAGGCAGGTTTCTTCCGCCACCTTCGCCCGGTAGCCTATGCCACAGCTTGTTGCTATGTGAGGGTGATCTCCCGTCGGTGCCCGCGCCATCCTCTTCAATGGATTAAGGCAGTTTCGCAATTACTGTGGCCTGATAAAGATCGCGAGGTGTGGTCCCGGCACGCCGGGACCACGAAAAGGCCTATCGCTTCGGTCTGCACCAATTGCGAAACTGCCCCAGGCTCGCAATAGATAGTATGAGCTTGGAGGTGTTTGCGCGTGAAACCACCTGCGTGGGTGCTCGTCTGCGCTGCCCTGACTCTTGTTGGCTCTGCCGCCGTCGCGCAGAGCCGAGACTGGGAGTCGCTGGGCAAGCAGTGGTGGTCCCACATTCAGTTTCTTGCTGACGACAGTCTCGAAGGCCGCCTCACCGGCAGCCCCGGTTTCGAGAAAGCCGCCGCCTACATGGCCGAGCAATTTCGCGCCGCAGGTTTAGAGCCCGCCGGCGTTGATGGTTATCGGCAGCCTATCGACTTCCAGGTGATGCAGCTAGATGAAAGTCGCTGTGCGCTCGATTTGCTGCGCGCTGGAAAAGCGCAGCCGCTCAAACTCGGTGACGATGCAGTGCTCGGCGTCAGTTCGCATGCGGCAGAAAATGTCGAAGCCGGCGCCGTCTTTGTCGGCTACGGTCTCACCGTCCCCGAGTTGCACTACGACGATTTGGCGGGCCAGGACGTGAAGGGCAAAATTGTCGTCTTTATCACCGGCGGCCCGGCAGACATCTCTGGCCCGGTGAAGGCGCATTACCAATCGAATGAAGAGCGCCGCAAAGCGCTTCACAAAGCGGGAGTCGTCGGCACCATCTCCATACAGAACCCCGGCAGCGCTGAGGTGCCCTGGTCGCGGGTTGCTGCGTCCCGGTTCCAGCCGCGCATGGAATTGAGCGATCCCGGCCACGACGTCCTGCCTCCGCTCCCCATCGGCATCCAGTTCAACCCCGCCCATGCTGAAATGCTCTTCACCGGCAGCGGTCACAGCTTTCAGGAGATTCTGGCGGATCTCAATGCAGGTAAGCCTCTGCCCCACTTTCCCCTCGCGGTGACGGTTCGTGCGCGCGTCGCCATGACCCGCTCGGAGGCAAAATCAGAGAACCTCGTGGGTCTTCTCCCAGGCAGCGATCCTGAACTCAGGAAGGAATATGTCGTCGTCAGTGCGCACCTTGACCATCTCGGCATCGGCCAGCCGGTCAACGGCGACCGCATCTACAACGGCGCGATGGACGACGCCTCAGGCGACGCGTCGCTGATCGAAATCGCCCGCGCAATGAACGCCTCAGGCGCAAGGCCTAAGCGCTCGATTCTCTTCCTCTCCGTCACCGGGGAAGAAAAAGGCGAACTCGGCTCGCAATACTTTGCTGCGCATCCCTCCGTCTCCGGTCCCCTGGTCGCCGACCTCAATATGGATATGTATCTGCCGCTGTTTCCGCTGAAGTACCTTGAAGTCCAGGGCCTGGATGAATCCACTCTGGGCGACGACGTGCGCGCCGTTGCCGCGCTCGCGGGCGTACAAGTACAGGCCGATAAGGAACCGGAGCACAATCGATTCATCCGCAGCGACCAGTACAGTTTGATCAAGAAGGGTGTCCCGGCACTTGCATTCAAGTTCGGTTGGGTGGCCGGCACGGCCGAAGAAAAAACCTTTAAGGCCTGGTATGCCGAGCGCTACCATGCCCCCTCAGACGATCTGAGCCAGCCTGTCGACCTGGTGGCCGCGGCCCAATTCGATGCCATCCTGGAAAATCTCGCGCTGCGGGTCGCCAACGCCGATCACCGTCCGAAGTGGAAAGCAAACAGCTTCTTCCGCCGCTTCGCCCACTAGAGCATTTTGCTAATGGTGTAGACCAGGAAACTGAACCCGACGCGGCCATTCCGCCAAAACCGGGCCCCCGGGGCACGCGGTGTTTGCGTGCCCGGGGTGGAAAGAATGGCCGCACATAACTGATCCCACCGGACCACAGTATTAGCAAAAATGCGTTAGAGCAGTTACGACCCCGCTAGTTTGGACGTACCAGCGCCACCGCGGTCAGGTCCTCATGTTGGCGCTTGCGTGCGTGCAGTAAATCGTAGGCACGCGCCCAGGGATGATTTCCGAAGTCATACGCCTCCCGCAGCACCGTGTCGCAGATTTCGGCTGCAGAATCTCCGTTGGAGCGTTCGAGCAGGCGCTCGACGCGCTTTACCCCAAACTCAGCGGCTCCCCGCCGGCTCTCGATAACTCCCTTGGTCACCAGAAGCAGCTTGTCTCCCGGTTCAAACGCCAGCACCGCCGGCTCATAGGTCACGTGCGTGAAGAGTCCCAGCGGCACTCCACCACGCTCCAGAACATCCGCGCTCTCCGCATCGCGAAATACAGCCAGCACGCGGCCTGCGTTGCAATAGGTCAGAATGCCAAGCGTCAGGTTGAAGCAACCGAGAAAGGTCGGGGCAAAGCGCACGCCCTTTGCCGCCTCGATCAGCGATCGATTGACATCATGCGCCAATGTGGCGACGGCTTCTGATTCATTTGCGCCAGGCGATCTAAAAAGCTGCCGGGCGGTCTGCCGAAAAGCAATTTGCGCCTCAGCGGCGATCGCGTGGGCCTCCGATCGCGAGCCGGCGATGTCCGTTAACAGGAATACCAGGCGGGATCCTATCGCTATCCCATCGAAAAAGTCGCCCCCGCAACGATCCGAGTGGTAGCGGGCACTTAGGTCCAGGCCTTCCAACTGCGTCAAATCCGCCGCACACGGAGCAGGCCCCGTGGTGCTTGGCGCTGTGAGAAAAGAGGCCATCGTATCCTTCCGCACATCGGTGACGACGCCCAACGGCCGCGTACGATTCGCTTTAACTACCCGATGCTTTCGATTGTCGCCAGGAACTGGCAAGGTACTACTCCAATTAGGCAGATCAAACCGGCTCAGAACAATACACCTAGTGTGTGATTGTTCCCGGCCAACGTCAAAATGAAACCAATCAGTGCAAACAGTTCTTCTCAGGCCCAGGTATAAGCGGAGGTGTCTGCCCCATTGACAAACGGCACGAAGACTTGCGTAAAACCGCCGATCAGGAAAACGTTGCTTTGGTACCGGGGATCGGTGGGCGAGTAGACGATAGGTTTGTGCGCGCCTTGACCGGTGATCACCGGAATCGAGCTCTTCGGACGCATCACGCGCAGATCGGTGAAGTCATTCCAATCGAGGCAGACCGCCAGCATGGGACGGATTGAATCCAGGATCTCCTGCTTCCGGCCCGCGGTGCCAGGGGGGTACTTGCGAGCCCACCGTTCCACCAATTCTTCATCGAACCACCAGGCGCCATTGGGATTGTTCCTGGGTGAGACCGCCCGGCAGATAGGCTTGGCTCCACTCTCGCGCTTTTGGCGCCTCGCGGCTGCCGAACTCGCGTATGCCACTTTTCAGGTCCGAGGAATGGATCAACGCGTGCGCAGCCGTCTTGCATGCCAGCGGATCCGGCTGCCCGTTAGGCTTGAGCAGCTTTTCGTAAGCGGGTATTCCGCGTAATCCCGGGAAGACCCTGCTGCTGAGGAGCTGCAAAAGATCATGCTCGACCTGAGTCCACATACATCTCCTCCCGATGCAGAATGAACTTATCATTTCATCCCGTCCGCGGCCAAGCGTGGCCACGGCGCTCATATGCGTTGCCTGGCCCAGCGCCCCCTGCGGAAGAGCACGATGCTGATAAGCACAATGACTGATTGCGCCACGACGACTGAGACGAAAACGCCGTTGACCCGCATCGTGGTGTGCATGGCCAGCCACCAGGCGAGCGGAATCTCCAGGATCCAAAAACCGAAGAGATTCACGTAGGTGGGGGTAAGCGTGTCGCCGGCCCCATTGAACGCCTGCAGCATCACCATGCCGTAGGCGAAGGCAACATTGCCGCAGCTGAAAATGCGCAGGCAGTGGATGGCCGTACCAACCACAGCGGGATCCTGCGTGAACAAGCCGATGATCCAGGGGGCAAAGACGATAAAGACAATCCCCACCGAGCCGAGGAAGAGCATGTTCCATAGGCCGGTTCGATACACGGCTTTGCGGGCGCGGTCAGGATGGCCCGCGCCAAGATTCTGGCCCACCAGGGTGGCAGCGGCATTACTCAATCCCCAGGAAGGCAAGATCGCGAAGATGACGATGCGAATCGCGATGGTGTAGGCGGCCAAGGCGGGTGCGCCGAAAAGACTCACGATGCGCACCAGGCCGATCCAGCTCGCCTGGCTGATCAGGAACTGCAGAATTCCGGTGATGGATACGCGTACCAGCCGCCATAGCACCGCGCCCTGCAGGCGCATGTGGCGCCCCAGAATCCGGATGCGTTCGGTTCCCTTGCCCAGACGGTAAAACTGGTAAAGAACGCCGATGCCGCGCCCTGAAAAAGTGGCGAGCGCCGCACCGGTAACGCCGAGTTTGGGAAATGGGCCCAGGCCAAAGATCAGACAGGGATCGAGAATCAGGTTGAGAATATTCGAGACCCACAGCAGGCGCATGGCAATTGCCGCATCCCCGGCGCCGCGGAAGATGGCATTGTTCAGAAAGAGCAGCAGAACCACGCCCGAGCCGCCAAGAGCGATCCGGGTGTAGTTCGCGCCGCTGGCAATGATCGCAGGCGTCGCTCCCATCAGGCCCAGCAGCCAGGGCGCCAGGAAGAGAAAGGGAAGGCCGAGCACGAACGAAGCGATAAACCCGAGGAAGATTGCCTGGACTGCGGAGATGGCTGCGCCGTCCGGGTCCTTCTCGCCCACCCGGCGCGCGACCATCGCTGTGGTCGACATGCCCAGCCCCATGCCAACGGCGAACACCAGGGTGAGCACCGACTCTGTCAGGCCAACGGTGGCGATCGCGTCCGACCCCAGGCGGCTGACCCAGAACACATCCACCACTGCGAACAGCGATTCCAGCACCATCTCCAGCACCATGGGGATGGCGAGCAGCAGGATGGACCGGTTCAGGCTGCCCTCGGTGTAATCCTGGTGGCTGCCCCGCAGAGCTTCCCGAACGGATTGCCAAAACCTGGGCGTGGATGCGGGTTGGGTCCCGGTTTGCATGGGAAAGTATCCTTCCGTCGGTATCGGGGCCCGTTCAAAGCAAGTTTAGACTGTATGGGTGATCGGCTCGTTGCCCTGTGCTTAGAGATCCTGCCTTAACTTGGCCCAATTGAACCATCTATGACCAACCACCTCATTTGGGCCGCCGGGCTCCTTGGACATTTGCTTCTTCTCGGTGTGCTGTTCACGCGCAGGCGTGTCGCTCGATTTCCCTGGTTCACCCTGCTCATCGTCTTCTACTTCCTGCGTTCCGTCGGGCTTGCCGCCACGTTGCGTTTCTCCGGTCATCCTGCCCACCGTTTTGCCATCTTGATCCTCGACCTCACCGACGTGCTGCTGCAGTGCGCGGTGCTGGCGGAGCTCACGTGGATCGCACTGCGGCCGCTCGGTGGCATCCGCCGCTTCACCCTGCCGCTGCTCCTGGTTGGGAGTGGCGTCCTGATGGTTTTACGCCTGGCGCCGGCACGCTACTCCTCGCTGCGTACGGATTTGGTTCTGCTTCACTTCCTGCTGTCCGTGCTTATGGTGGAGTGGGCGATCGTGCTCGCCTTTCTGCTGCGCCCTCTGCGGCTTTCCTGGCGCAGTCATGTAGCCGCCATCAGCTTCGGCTTCGGCGTCTATTCGGCAGCCCTCCTGGCGGGCGGTGGCTACTTCACCACCGGGCGGGAGATGGGCGACTACGTTTTCTTCTCATTTTTCCGCATCTCTGTCTATCTGCTGATCCTGCTCTGGTGGGCCATCACCCTTTGGTTCAAAGAGCCAAAGGCGAATGTGGTGTAGATAAGGAACCTAGTTCCAGCAGAACCGATAGATGGGCAACCGGCAGTTGCGTGGGGGAAAGGCGCACCGCAGGTCCCTCGGCTCCCTCCGGATTTCCTGTCAGGCTTGGTGGCATCGGTAAAGCTCGTGCGGCTTTCCTTAAAGAAAGCCGCATTCGTGGCCGTTGATTGGTGCAGCGTGTAGGAAATCCGGAGGGAGCCGAGGGACCTGCGGTGCGCCTTCCCCACGCAACTGCTCAATTGAGTCACGGTTTCTTCTTCCCCGCAATCGATGCTTTCGTCGCTACCTCAGTCCACCCAAAGCACGGCCAGCAGCCGCGCCCGAGGCCCACGCCCACTGGAAATTGAAGCCCCCAAGATGCCCGGTTACATCCACCACTTCGCCAATGAAGTAAAGCCCTGGAACCTTGCGGCTCTCCATCGTGCGTGCGCTCAACTCGGCAGTGTCCACTCCGCCCGCCGTGACTTCAGCCTTTTCATAACCCTCAGTCCCGGAAGGAAAGACAGTCCAGCCATGAAGCGCGCTTTCCGCTTCTTCGAGACCTTGGTTTGTCCACGCGGAAGGCGGATGCAGTGCCAACCACCGGTCCGCCAGGCGATGGGGAAGAACACCGCGGATCGCGCTTCGAGCGCTGGCAAGGTCGCGCTGCGCCGGCTGCGAGCGAAGCTCGCCGGTCCACAACCGGTCCGGCGCAAGATCGACCACCACACCCTGCCCAGGCTGCCAGTACGAGGAGACCTGCAGCACCGCCGGCCCGCTTAACCCGCGGTGGGTGAAGAGCAGTTTTTCCCGGAAGCGACCGGACCCGGCAGAGGCCACGACCTCGGTGGAAACTCCCGCCAGGTCGGCATAGCGCGCCAGGTCTTCAGGAACAAAGGTGAGCGGAACCAGCGCAGGCCGGCACGGCTGCAACCGCAAACCAAACTGCTGCGCGATCTGGTAGCCGAACGGAGTGGCGCCCATCTTGGGAATCGACAACCCTCCGGTGGCAATCACCAGAGAGCGCCCGGAGAAGACGCCCCGGTCCGTCTGGAGATGGAAACCGTCATCGTGGGCGACCTCACCAACGCGCACGCTCAGCAAGATGGTTACCCCAGCCGCGGCACACTCCTGCTCCAGCATGGAAACAATATCGCTCGCCGCCCGGTCGCAGAACAGCTGTCCCAAAGTCTTTTCATGCCAGGGAATCTGGTGCTGTTCTACTAATTCCACAAAGTCAGCGGGAGTGTAACGGGCCAGCGCGGACTTGGCGAAGTGTGGATTCGCGGAAAGGAAGTTTCCCGCGGTCGTATACAGGTTGGTGAAGTTGCAGCGTCCGCCGCCGGAGATCAGGATCTTCTTGCCGATCCGGCTGGCATGGTCAAGCAAGAGAACACGACGGCCGCCGCGGCCCGCGTGGATGGCGCAAAAAAGGCCTGCAGCGCCGGCGCCCACGATGATTACATCGAAGGATCCGGCGCCGGCAGTCATCATTCGATGGGGAAAAGCAGCTTTCGAACGGAGGGCATCTACGGACGCCTGGCCGCCCGCCCCGGCCCGCCGTGGGGCCCTCGGCTCGAAACGCGCTTGCGTGCTGGCTTTGGCAGTGTAGCCGGTCCCGATCTCGGGCGGCGAACGGGTTTCCTGGACTGCTCCAACGGTGCGGCCTTCTTCCGCGCTGCCCGCTTCAGTTGGGTCACTTCGTCTTCATTGAGCTCGCGCGTTTCTCCCGGGGGCACATCGAGCACCAGCGGTCCAAAACCAACCCGCCTCACTTTCTCGACAAAATGCCCCACCTCTTCGAACATCTTGCGGATCTCGCGGTTCTTACCCTCGGTCAGCACCACTTCGAACCAGGGATTGTCCGTATCGCGGATCAGGCTGATCTGGGCCGGTTGGGTCATGACGCGGCCCTCCCGCTCCCCGCGCCGGCCGCGCTCGATCATCACCCCGTGACGGAGTTGTTCCAGCGCTTCCTCCCTGGGTTTGCCGCTCACCTTCACCAGGTAGGTCTTTTCCACGTGAGAAGCCGCACTGGTCAGCACGTTGGCCAGCTCGCCGTCATTGGTCATCAGCAGCAAGCCTTCGCTCTGGTAATCCAACCGCCCAACGGGAAACAGGCGCGCTCCCGATCGACCGAAAAATTTCATCACCGTGGGCCGTCCCTCCGGGTCAGAAACCGTGGTGACCACGCCCTTGGGCTTGTTCAACATGAAGTAGCGAAATTGCTGTGGTTTCTTGAGCAGCTTGCCGTCAACCCGGATATGGTCCCGCTCCGGGTCGGCCTTGGAGCCCAGCTCGGTCACCGTCTGGCCATTCACCTGCACCCGTCCCGAGGCAATCAGTTCTTCGGCCTTGCGCCGCGATGCAATGCCGGCGGCAGCCACAATCTTCTGCAGGCGCTGCGGGTTTCGCTCGCTATCGCGCTCTTCATTGCCGGTCATGACTCGGCTACCGGACTCGGCTCGGCCACCGTGTCAGCCTCGGCTACCGCACCGGCCTCGGCTACCGCACTGGACTCGCCTGCGTCGGCTGCGGGCGTTTCCTGCTGCTCTTCGGCAGCTTGCCCGAAAGATTCAGCCGCGGAATACGACGCCGGCTCTTCAGAAGAGCGCATGCCCGCATCCTGAACCTCGCCCTCAGCTTCGGACTCAGCCAACTCGCCCGCCATCTTTTCAAACTCTTCCATGCTGGGCAGATCGTTCACGTCCTTCAGCCCGAAGCGAAGCAGAAACTCCTTAGTGGTCTTGTAAAGAATGGGCCGTCCGATCACCGGCTTTCTTCCCGCCGTGGTGATCAACTTGCGGCTGACCAGGCCGCCCAGCACGCCGCCCGAGTCGACTCCCCGTATCTCGCTGACCTCGGGCGCCGTCACCGGCTGCTTGTAGGCAATCACCGCCAGCGTCTCCAGGGCCTGGAGAGAGAGCTTCATCGGCGGCTTCAGGCTTTTCACAAAGCCCCGCACCGCATCGTGATATTCCGGCTTGGTCGCCATGCGGTAGCCCCCGGCGATCTCCCGGATCTCCATGCCCCGCTCGCTGTTTGCGTAGTCCGCGATCAACTCGTCGAGCACGCCCTGCAGCGCCTGCCGGACCCGGCGGTCGCGCTGCCGCACAGCCTTCTTTTCGTCGCCCTCGGCGGCCGGCGGCTCCGCGGGTTCGGCCGCCGCACCCTCTTCGGCAGGCGCCTCTTCGACCGCGTTCCCGGCATCGGCGTCAGCCGACAAACCAGCCAGCTCGATCTGCTCCTCCGCTTCCTGAGAGGCTACTTCGCCCAATCCCTGCAACACTTCTTCGGAAAAAATAGCGGCCAGCTGAGCCAGGGTGACTGGCTCTTCGGCTGCATAGACGACGGCTTCTAATTTGGCTTTCAGACTCATACTTCCAGACTCATGAAGACTCAATGCGCCCGGAAAAAGAAAAGGCGCCTCGATTCATAGTATCGAAGCACCTCTCTTTTCGCTCGTCTTTGCCGGCTCGCCCGGCTGACTTTGTCTAGCCCTTAGGGGCAAACTGCACAAAGACCCAGAACAGGCCGGCCGACATAAGGGCCGCCACGGGCAAAGTGAAGACCCACGCCGCCGCGATGTTGCGGATGGTCGACCACTGCAGCCCGCTCTTGTTCGCCATCATGGTTCCCGCCACACCGGAAGAGAGCACGTGCGTGGTACTGACCGGTAGACCGTACATATCCGCCGCAAGAATAGTGCACATCGCAACCATCTCGGCTGAGGCGCCCTGGGCATAGGTCAGGTGGGTTTTCCCGATCTTCTCGCCTACGGTTACGACAATGCGCTTCCAGCCAACCATCGTCCCCAGCCCCAGCGCAATCGCTACCGCAACCTTGACCCAGGTGGGGATGAACTTGGTTGCCAGATCGAGCTTCTTCTTGTAGTTCGCCATCACCGCGGCTTCCTCCGCGGTAAACGCCGGCTTCTTGGACTTGGCGAAAAGGCGTAGAGCTTCGCTCGAGATGTACATGTCGTTGCGTACGTTTGATTGCTGGTTGGACGGCACACCCTTCAGCGTCTTGTAAAAGCCAACCTCATGTTCGATCTCGAGGATCATCTGCCGTTCCGCCAGAATCGTGGTCGGCGTCTCCTTCTTAGTCTGGAGATATTCGGTCAGATCGGCACGCGGATCGTCCATGATCGCATTTGGATCTACATACGCGCTCATCACCTTGGCAGCTTGTTCCGAGACGGCGACGAAAGTCCTGCACCTGGCTATAACCGACGGCGTGATTCAGAGCGTAAGCCGTGGGCACGGTGCCGATCAGGATCAGCATGATGAGTCCCATACCCTTTTGGCCGTCGTTGGAGCCGTGGGCAAAGCTCACACCTGTACAGGTCAGCACCAGCAGGCCACGAATCCAGAATGGCGGAGGCGCGTCTCCCTTGGGAGCCTCGAAGAGCCGCGGATCTTTGATCACGACCTTGAACAGCAGCAGCAACAGAGCGGAAAAGACGAACCCGACGACGGGCGAAACCAGGAGCGCCTGGAAGACCTTGCCCACCTGCGTCCAATCCACGCCGGTGGTGCCATTCGCGCCCGACATCAACTGGTTGGCCACGCCGACGCCGATGATGGAACCGATGAGGGTGTGCGAGCTGGACGCCGGCAAACCGTACCACCAGGTACTCAGATTCCACAGGATGGCAGACACCAGCAAGGCGAAGACCATGGCGAAACCGGCGCCCGATCCTACTTTGAGGATTAGCTCGACTGGCAACAGAGAGACCACAGCGAAGGCCACCGCCCCCGACGACAGCAACACGCCGATCAGGTTCCAGGTGCCGGACCACATCACGGCAATGTGTGGCTCGAGTGAGTGGGTGTAGATGACCGTAGCCACCGCATTGGCTGTATCGTGAAAGCCGTTGACGAACTCAAACCCCAGGGCGATCAGCAAGGCAATAGCCAGCAGAAAATAGGCCATCGCAGAGGCGGAGTGCCGGACCGCAAACAGGTCGCCGAGGAGCTGCGAGGCAGCCCAGCCGATGCCGCCGACGAGCACAATCCCGAAGATGATCATCGGGATCTTGCCCTGTTTTCTGTTCATTTTCTGTTCGAGAAGAGTACTCTTCCCAGGGGGGGTCAAAACTGCGGAGGATCCTTCAGTCACGCGTGCACACTCCTACTACAGGTGTTCGCACACGTACCAAAGGTGGGTCGGCTCGTGTATGATGAATTGTGGTATCCGGGAATGTTAAAGTTCTGCGAATTCGGCTGGCGATAGGCGTTTTCTACGGACAGAGTGCAACTGCAGCTACCGCCAGTCGTCGGTAGCCTGCATCATGCCTTGATTCAAAACCGACTCGAACGATGGGTGCTTCTTGATGTAAACCTCGCTGAAGTTGCTGTCCTGCCTCAACAGCACCGCCTGCAGACGGACCAGTTCGAGGAGCGCCAGAAACATGCAGATAAGCGCCCGCTCCGAGCGGGTATTTCTGAGCAGGCTGCTCAGCGACACCGGCCGCTCTTCCATGATCAGCCGCCGCCGCACGTAATCGACCATCTGGGAGACGGTCACGGCCTCCTCGTCGACCTCCAGCACCGGCCTTTGCCGCGCCCGGTCCAGAATCTCCCGGAAGACCCGCACCAGGTCGACCGTGTCCGCCGCGATCTCGGGCTCGGTTCCCTCTTCCGCGCGAAACTGACGGATCGCCGGGTTGGTCCAGGTGGCGGCTTCGATCTGCTGCTTCTGCAGCAGCATCTGGGCGGCATTCTTGAAGCGCTCATGCTCCAGCAGCCGCTCCACCAGCTCCCGCCGCGGATCCTCCTGCTCGCCTTCGGCCCCCTCCGCCGAGGTACGGGGAAGAAGCATGCGGCTCTTGATGTGGATCAGGAGCGAAGCCACATAAATGAAGTCGGCGGCCGCATCGACCTCAGTCTGCTTCAAACCCTCGACATAGGTCAGAAACTGGGCCGTGATCTTGCCGATGGGGATGTCATAGATATCGATGTCCTGCTTACGGATCAGGTCGAGCAGCAGGTCCAGCGGCCCGTCGTACACCTGGCCCACGCTGATGCTGTAAGGGAGATGCGCTCTCGGCAGCCTCCCTCTTCTGCGCCTGCTTGTCGGTTTCGCTGCGCCCTTCATCGCTCATTGGGCGCGCTCTCCGTGCTCCGGGTGCACCAGGTGCATGGCTTCCCTCACCTGTTCCATGGTCTCTTCCGCCCGCGCCCGCGCCAGCTCCGAGCCGCGGTGCAGAATGTCATGGACCAGGCGGGGCTGCTCCTCATATTGCCGCCGGCGCTGCTGCATCGGCTGAGTTCGGCCACAATCGCGTCCGCGGCCCAGCCCTTGCACTCGATACAACCGATGGCCGCCGACCGGCACCCGGCATAGACCTTCTCCAGAGTCGCAGGCGAGGAAAAAACCTTGTGCAGGTCGCCCACCGGGCATACATCCGGGTCACCGGGGTCGCTTCGCCGTACCCGCGCCGGATCGGTCACCATGGTCTTCAGCTTCTGCCGCACCACCTGCTCCGGATCGGTGAGCAGGATGGTGTTGCCATAGCTCTTTGACATCTTTCGCCCATCGGTGCCCGGCAGCTTGGGAGAGGGAGTCAACAAGACTTGTGGTTCGGGCAGAATCGCGCCGGCATCATCCGGGCCGGGATAAAAATGGTTGAATCGCCGTGCCACTTCCCGGGTCACTTCCACGTGCGCCACCTGGTCCTGCCCTACGGGCACAAAGTCTGCCTGGTAGATCAGAATATCCGTTGCCATCAGCAGGGGATAGCCGAGGAAGCCGTAGGTAGTTAGATCCTTCTCTCCCATCTGCAGTTGTTGCTCTTTGTACGTAGGTACCCGCTCCAGCCACCCGAGGGGCATGATCATGGAGAGCAGCAGGTGCAACTCAGCGTGCTGCGGCACCAGGGATTGCACAAAGAGGACACAGCGGTCCGGGTCCAGCCCCGCCGCCAGCCAATCGAGCGCAACATCCACCGTGTTTTGCCTCACGTTGGTGGTGTCGGCGTAGTCGGTGGTGAGGGCGTGCCAGTCGGCGACAAAGAAGTAGCAGTTGTAGTCGTGCTGCAGGCGTACCCAGTTGTAGAGGGCGCCCATGTAATTGCCCAAATGCAGTTTGCCGGTGGGCCGCATGCCGCTCAGCACGCGTTTGAGTTGGGGAGGGTGTTGATTCACTGGCTCGATTGTACGGAAAACCTTCACATGGAGAGCAGCAAAACGCGGAAGAAGGCGAGCACGGGATTAATCATCGCAAAGGTGACGCCGCCGCCAAAAAGCAGCATGAGGAAAAGGCTCACGATCCCCAGACGGTCGTAGATCGGCAGCCAGCGATAGGGCAGCATGTGGCGGAAGATGTGGCTTCCATCGAGCGGTGGCAAAGGAAGCAGGTTGAACGCGGCCAGGAACAGGTTCAGCAGCATGCCGATGTAGAAAATGAGCGCGAGCGGATAGGCCACCGGGCTTGCCGCCATGAGATCCGGATCAAGCGCGTAGCCGCGCATGGCGACGGAGCGAACCGAGGCCATGCCGACAGGCGACGTCTTGGCGATGACGATCAACACCAGCAGCGAGACCACGGATCCCAGGATATTGCTGACTGGACCGGCCAGCGTGGTGAGAATATCGTCGCGCACAAAGTTCTTGAAGTTGCGCCCGTTCACCGGGGTCGGCTTGGCCCAGCCAAGCAGGGGGATGCGGCTCACCATGCGCCACCAGTGGCAGCAGCATGGTGCCTATCGGATCGATATGCTTGAGCGGGTTCAGGGTGATGCGCCCCAGCATGCGGGCCGTCTGGTCGCCCAGCCGGGAAGCCATCCATCCGTGGGCCGACTCGTGCAGGCTAAGCGCAAACAGCAACACGACAAATTGAAAGATATCCAGGACAATGTCAGAAGTTCGCATCAGCAGCCTGATGGTAGCACGGCGAACGGGGGCTAAGTAGGTTTGCAATCTTCGCGGTGAGGAACTAAAAGACCGAGTGTGCCCATGGCGTTCGATATTTAAGCCTGCAACTTTTCGGTCTCGCGTCTTCTCCTTACCACAGGCTGGGTGGCCCATACTTGCCGTGTTTTTCGGCAGTGTGGGATACACGGCGCTACACCGGCAAGGCTCCAACGCTTCCAGCCAGGCTGCGTCAAGCGTTCGCTGTATCCCACACATGCCGAAAAACACGGCAAGTGTGGGCCACCCATCGTCCGGGGAATCCAAGGGAGAGGGGATTGTTTCTGGTTAGAAAGCTGGGGAACCCACTCTGAAACGCAGTTATTCCTTTCGCTTGATCTCGCGGGCTGGAACGCCTCCCCAAATGGCATGCGGGGGCACGTCGTGGGTGGCGACGCCCATGGCTCCCAGCATGGCGTCTTCGCCTACCTTGACGCCGGCCATCACCGACGAGTGATAGGTAAGGCGCGTGCCGGGGCCGATCTCAGTGGTGCGGTTCTCCACATCCAGGTAATCCGCCGCCTGGTGCCAATGCGAGTACACCGCCGCGTAGTCGGAGATTGAGGTTCCCTTGCGGATGATCAACTCGCCACGGTCATCGAGCATCACGTACTTGTGGATGATGCAGTCGTCTTCCACGGTCAGGTTGTATCCGAAACTGAACTCAACTCCATGAAAGATCTTCACGTTCTTGCCGATGTGTTTGAAGATGTGTTTGGCCAGCATCTTGCGGAAGCGAAACCCTAGCCAGTGGTTCAACCCCAGCGGCGAACGGTCGAACATCTGCCAGAAATAGATCAACGGCTTGCGCTCGCAGTATTTCTCCACATCCACGTCACCGTAGTACTCCGGCTCGAGAGTCACGTTGGCCGGGTCGAAGGCAAGCTGCAGAACATTGCCGGGCAACTCGGAGACCAACGAGGTGTTGAGCTTGCCGCCATGGGGGCGGCCCAGATAAATCTGGTGCAGCGCATCGCGCACGATCTCGCCCCGCAGGCGAGATTCTTTGTGGCGGGTGAATTCTTCATCCAGATGGCACACCCAGCGGCGGAAGACCTCTTCGCCTTCGGCTGTCGGATGCAAATCGCGGTACTCGTATCTCGCCATGGTCAGCGTCCCTTTCATCCCAGCATACGACGCCCTCTATTGAATACTGAACACCGCGTAGACCGTGGCCGAAGCAGTCACCTTGGGCGCGCTGACGCTCAGCGGCTGGACCTCCTTGGCTGCCATGCGGTGCAGCCATAGCCTGCGCCCTAATCATGGGAAGGGGTCCCGGCCGCGCAGGCGCCTCATTGCTGGCATACACTAAGCGGGCCCAAGGTGGCGTTCAGCCCCGCCGCCATTTGCTGCGCGATCTGCCTGGCGCGGTCGAGCGCCAGCTTCGCCGCCTTGGCCTGAAGGGCGTCCTGGTCCGCCACGCTCCAGGTCATCTGCCCGCTCTGGTTGGCGCCGGCCTTGACGGCGACATCCAAAACCTTGGCGCCATTCGCGGCCGCGGTTTTCACACTCCAGCTCTGCTGCACTTCGAATTTGCGCTCGGCTTTCTCGGCTGGGGTCCAGTCCTGGTTGCCGAACTGCTGCACGGGGGCGATGCTCTGCGACTCACTCTGAATGGCCTCCTGAGGAATCGAAGCCGCCTTCAGCGCCGCGGCGATGGCGTTCGAGGTCTTCGAGCCCAAGGCATAAGCCGAATCCTGGTCTTCCCCGTAGACGATGAAGCCGATCTGGACGGTCACCGTGTCCGCATCGGCGGTGGCATCGGCGCTGGTGGTGACCGCGATGGTCCGGTTGTCTTTGCTGACGACGATCTGCTGGGCATGGCTGGGTATCGCGTACGGCGGAAATCACCAGCGCGGCGCAGCAGCAAGCGGCAATGCGTTGCAAATGGATTGGCATAGTGCAGACTCCCTTACGGCCGATCAAGATCTGTGGTTCGAGGACTGGGATTGCGTAGCTATTGAATTTGCGCAACTCCGCCAACAGTTCCAGACCAGCACCTGAGTCTATCGCGTCGGCGGCGCAGCGGACACCGCCGGCGAAATCCGCCGCACGGCCGGCGATGATCAGGGCCGCCGCCGCATTCAGCAAAACCACATCCCGCCTCGGCCCCGGCTCGCCTTGCAGAATGGCTTCAATCAGGCGCGCGTTCTCCCGCGCATCCCCGCCGGCAAGCTGGTGAAGCGGGGCATGCGCGAGCCCAGCTTCGCCCGCTTCCAGGGTGAAGTTGCGGACTGTCGCGCCGCGCACCTCGGCCACATCGCTTACGCCGTTCAGAGTGAGTTCGTCCAGGCCATCTCGCCCGTGGACCACGAATGCATGCCTCGCATCCAGCCGAGCCAGGGTTTCAGCTACCAAGCCAACCCCTGTGGGAGCGAAGACGCCGACCACCTGCGCCCTGGCTCCTGCGGGATTGGTGAGCGGACCGGCAAGATTGAAGATGGTGCGAAAGCCCAGGGCGCGGCGCACTGGTTGCACCCGCTTCATGGCCGGATGCAGCGCCGGAGCATAGAGAAACATGAAGCCGGTCTGGCGCAGGCACTCTGCCGCCATTTCGGGTTCCAACTCGACCGGGATACCAAGCGCCTCCAGCACGTCGGCCGAACCGCACTTCGACGTGAGGCCGCGGTTGCCGTGCTTCGCTATCCTGGCCCCCGCCGCGGCTGCCACCAGGCCGGCGGCGCTGGAGATATTGAAGGTTCCCTGGCCATCGCCGCCGGTCCCGCAGGTGTCGACCAGCTGCTCCCGTTCCGGTTCGCTCAAGGGAACCGGCCGGCTCATGGCCCGCATTGCCTGGACAAAACCGGACAGCTCCTCAACGGTGGCGCCGCGGGCCGCGATCGCGGTCAAAAGCGAGGCGATCTCCACATCGGTGGCGTCGCCCTCGAGCATCTCCCGGAGCGCCGAATATCCCTGCTGTTGGGTGAGGGTGCCTCGATCTTCGGCCACATGCTTGAGCAGCCCCGCCAGATGGGACATCGTGTTCCTTCCTGGCAACATCCTAGAGCATCTCGCCTGGAGCCCAAGTCTCAAAAGCGAGACCTGAGCCACCTGCTGTCGAGAAGCGCTGGGAGCCATGTCCTGCGTGATGAGCTTCAGAGTCTGCGAGAGCTCGGACTTCAAGCCAGCGGCGAAAGAGCTCCGATCTTGCAAGACGCAGTCCGGGCTTTGAAGCCCTGGGATGAGCTCCTAGCCCGGAGCAGCTAAAGCGCATGACCACGCATTTCAACGTCTCTCCCGGAGCGCTGAAGCGCTCCTCCCAACCGCATGACTGCGAGCTTCGGACGACCTGAGCAAGTAGCCGCTCCTGCAGAGCCGGCTATCCAAATCCGGGCACTCGCGCAGTACTGTTACGGCTTTGCCCTGATGGCCAATCCCCTTTAGTATGGAAGCTTCTGCCCTGGCCATCACTTCCGTCAGAATTCTATCCGAAGACCAAACGATGAAAATTCACGAGTATCAGGCAAAAGACATCCTGGAGAGGTACGGCGTCGCTGTGCCCAAGGGTGAAGTGGCCAATACGCTGGAAGAAGCGCTGGACGTGGCCAAACGGCTCTTTACCGGCGGCGCCAAGGGTGTCGTGGTCAAGGCGCAGATCCATGCCGGCGGCCGGGGAAAGGGCGGCGGGGTCAAGGTCGCCAAAACCCTCGACGAGGCCGAGGAATACACCAAGAAGATCCTCGGCATGCAGCTCGTGACCCACCAGACCGGACCCCAGGGCCAGAAGGTGCAGCGTCTGCTGATCGAAGAAACGGCGCCCATCGCCCGCGAGCTCTACCTGGGCATCGTGCTCGACCGCGCCGCCGCCAAGCTGGTCTTCATGGCCTCCCAGGCAGGCGGCATGGAAATTGAAGAAGTCGCCGCCAAGGATCCCGATGCGATTTTCAAGGCCTACATTGACCCCGCAGTGGGCTTTCAGCCCTACCAGGCCCGCAAACTCGCTTTCGCGCTGGGCCTCAAGCCGACCCAGATCAACGACGCGGTCAAGTTCATGACCGGCCTCTACAAGGTATTTCTGGAGACAGACGCTTCCCTGCTGGAGATCAATCCCTTCATCACGACCACCGACGACCGCCTGCTGGCGCTCGATTGCAAGATCAACTTCGACGACAACGCCATCTTCCGCCACAAGGAACTGAAGGAGCTTCGCGACACAGCCGAAGAAGACCCGTTGGAAGTGGAAGCCTCGAAGTATGCGCTGAATTACATCAAGCTCGATGGCAACATCGCCTGCATGGTCAACGGCGCCGGCCTGGCCATGGCAACCATGGACATCATCCAGTATGCCGGCGGCTCACCGGCAAACTTTCTGGACGTAGGGGGCGGCGCCAACCAGCAGCAGATTGAGCACGCCTTTGAAATCCTGCTCTCCGACCAGAACGTGCAGGCCGTCTTCATCAACATTTTCGGCGGCATCCTGCGGGTCGACACCCTGGCGCATGGGGTGGTGGAAGCGGCCAAAAAGACCAATGTGCAGGTTCCCGTCGTTCTTCGCCTGGAGGGCACCAACGTGGAGCAGGGACGAGAGATCCTGAAGAACTCGGGCCTCAACTTCATTATCGGCGAGACCATGCAGGACGCGGCGGCCAAGGTGGTCGCAGGCGGCCAAAGAAAAAGCCGCAAAGAAGTAAGCACCGAATAAGAAGTCTGGAGCAATTTATGTCTGTGTTAGTGGACGAACATACGCGGCTGATCGTGCAGGGCATCACCGGCAAAGAAGGCACCTTCCATGCCAAGGGCTGCGCCGAGTATGGGACCAAGGTAGTGGGCGGAGTGACGCCGGGCAAAGGAGGCACGGTGCACGAGGGCTGGCCGGTTTTCGACACCGTCGCCGAGGCCGTGGCGAAGACGGGCGCCAATGTCACCGTGATCTTCGTGCCGCCGCCGTTTGCCGCGGATGCCATCCTCGAAGCCGAGGATGCGGGGCTGCCGCTCATTATCTGCATCACCGAGGGAATCCCCACCAACGACATGGTCAAGGTATGGAGCGTGCTCAAGGAGCTCCAAATCGCGCCTGATCGGTCCCAACTGCCCGGGCGTGATCTCTCCGGGCAAGGCCAAGGTTGGCATCATGCCGGGCCGAATCCACAAACAGGGCAGCGTAGGCATTGTCTCCCGCTCCGGCACCCTGACCTATGAAGCCGTCTATCAGCTCACCCAGCGAGGGATCGGCCAGTCCACGGCGATCGGCATCGGAGGCGATCCCATTATCGGCACCACCCACGTGGACGCGCTCAAGCTGCTCAATGAGGATCCGCAGAACGGAGTCCATCATCCTGATCGGCGAAATCGGAGGCACGGCCGAAGAGGCAGCTGCCGCCTACGTGAAAGCGCATGTCAAGAAGCCGGTCGTGGGCTTCATCGCCGGGCAGACCGCGCCCCCGGGGCGGCGCATGGGCCACGCCGGAGCCATCATCTCCGGCGGCCAGGGCACCGCGGCCGACAAGATGAAGGCGCTCACCGCCGCCGGTATCCACGTAGTGCAGTCCCCCGCCGCTATCGGCGAAACATTAGCCAAGGTCATTGGAAAATAGGTTACGTCATGCAACGCACGTTCAGCATCATCAAGCCCGACGCGGTCCGCAAAGGCTACTCCGCCGCGATTCTTGCGGAGATCGAAAAGGCGGGCTTCAAAATCGTGGCCATCAAGAAGTTGTTTCTTATCCAAGACGCAGGCCCAGGGCTTTTACGCCGTACACGCGAAGCGGCCATTCTTCGATTCGCTCACCACCTTCATGTCCTCCGGCTCCATCATCGCCATGGTGCTGGAGAAGGAGGATGCCATTGCCGACCTGCGCAAGCTGATGGGCGCCACCAATCCGGCCGACGCGGAAGAGGGCACCATCCGCAAGCAATTCGCCGCCTCCATCGAAGAAAATGCCATCCACGGCTCGGACGCCGAGGATACGGCGGCGTTCGAGATTGGTTACTTCTTTGCCGGGTACGAGCTGATCTAGGGTGATTTGCCGGAGGTTCTGCTGACAGGCTCTGAATGTCCTTGACATGAGGCCGCTGGCCAAGCAAACTTGCGCACATGGGGCTTCGGTCGCTAAAGCCCAGCGTGTCACACGAGGTCAGGCAATTGGGTGGATCACAGGCTAGCCGGATTACCTACACACTTGAGTCCTCGCTTGACAGCGTCAATCGCGTGGAACAGACCGCGGAAGAAATGGCCAGGAAGGCCGGACTGGAAGAAGAGGAGATCTATCGCGTCGCCATGGCGGTCCGCGAAGCCGCAGTCAATGCCGTGCTCCATGGCAATTCCTACGACCCTGAGAAGCGCATTACGGCTTCGTTTGAATCGACGGCGGATTCCCTGGTGATTCGCATCGCCGACCAGGGAAAAGGACTGAACCCGGATACGCTGCCCGACCCGCTGGCGCCGGAGAATCTGCTGCGAGGATCAGGACGAGGTATCTTTCTGATCCGCTCGTTCATGGATGAGGTACACTTTCGACAATTGCAGCCCGGCACCGAACTTACCCTCATCAAACATCTAGGAACTGCCCGTTCCGCAATTTAAGGAGGAGTTTTCGTGAGCATGAAAATCAAGACCCGTCAGGTGGACGGGATCACCGTAATGGATTGCAGTGGTCGGATTACCCTGGGAGAAGGCAGTGTGCAACTGCGCGACGCCGTGCGGGATCTGCTCAGCAAAGGCTCCAAGCAGATCCTGCTCAATCTGGGTGACGTCACGTATATCGACAGCTCAGGAATCGGCGAGCTGGTCAGCGCGTTTACCACCGTCCGCAACCAGGGCGGAGACCTTAAACTCCTCAATCTCACCAAGAAGGTCCACGACCTGCTGCAAATCACCAAGCTCTACACCGTTTTCGACGTCAAGGACGACGAAGCCAGCGCAGTGGCTTCCTTTGCTCGAGCCTAGAAGAGTTTCACCATAGGCCTCGAACGGCCTCCTTATGGAATCCACGGACGGCGGGTGCTCCACTCTTCGCACGCATACCGAAGATGTGGCACCCGCCGTCTGCTTGGACCACTGACCATCCCTCACTAGAAGCTGACCTTGGGCACGGTCTGAGCCCCGGCGCTCGCCTGGAAGTAGTCGTTGTTCCGTTGGAACCCGCCCATGCCCGCCCAAATGCTGTTGGGAAACTGCCCGATAAAGGTGTTGTAGTCCTGAATGTTCTGGTTGTAGCGCATTCTGGCCACGCTGATCCGGTTTTCCGTGCCCGCCAGCTCATCGGAAAGACGCTGAAAGTTCCCATTCGACTTCAGGTCGGGATAATTCTCCGTCAACACCAGCAGCCGTCCCAGAGCACCATCGAGCTGGCCGTTGGCCTGGATGGTGGCATGCGGATCGCCATGCGCGTTGAGTAGACCGGCCCGCGCGTTGGCGATATCGCCGAATACGGTCGTCTCCTGCTTGGCATACCCCTTCACCGTCTCCACCAGGTTGGGGATCAGATCGGCGCGCCGCTGCAGCTGATTATTGACTTCACCCCAGGATTCAGTGACTGCCTCCCGCTTTGGACCATCTGATTTTTCGCGCTTACATAGCTGCCGAAAACCAGCAGCACCGCCAGAAACACCACCACCAATGCCGCGATTGCTACCCAAAGCCCGCGTCTCATGCCAACGTTCTCCTTCTCTTACTCATCATTCTCATTATTAGCCTACCAACTTCCGGAAGCGCCGCCGCCACCGGAACTGCCGCCGCCAAACCCGCCAAATCCGCCGCCATCTCCTCCGCCGACCCGCCCCCACCGCCGCCGCCGCCCCAGCCGCCTCCTCCGCCGCCGCCCATGAACATACCAATCAGGAAGCCGAGCAGCCCGGAACCACCGAAACGCGCCAGGAAAAAGATAACCGCCAACAGGATGAGGCCCAACACCACCACTTCGCCCAGCGTGAGCGGCTGCGGCTGGGGGCACAGGGGCCGGTCCACGACGAGGCCCGGTATTGAGCGTCACGCCGGCATCGGCCGCGATCACGCCGGCGATCTGCTGCACAGCCAGGGTAACCGCCGCGTCATAGTTGTTCTGTCGCAGATAGGGCACCATCTGCCTGCCGATATCGCCCACCCTGCCATCCGGCAGAATGCCCTCGAGGCCATACCCCACCTCGATGCGGTACTTGCGATCGCTGGTCGCAAATATCAGAAGCAGGCCGCGGTCCGTGCCCTTCTTGCCTACCTTCCACTTGTCTTCCAGTGCGGTGGCGAAGTTCTCGATCGGTTCGCCGTCAAGCGACTTGATGGTGACGACGGCAATCTGCGCGTGGGCCTGGCGGTCTACCTGCGCGCACAGCGCGTTCAGGGACGCCTGGGTTTCAGGGGACAAAACACCGGCGAAATCACTGACGTAATTTGTGGGCTTGGGCAGGTCCTGCACTCGCTCGGCCGGCACAAGGCTGGAGCAGGCGAGAAGAAGCAGGAAGAACCCAAGCAGACGTTTACGCATTGCCCCCATTGTACTCAGACGCAGTTGTGCCCGCTGCCGGCCGGTGGAAGAGCCGCCGGACCAGCGGGCACAGGAACGAATGCAAGCAGACCGTTATTTACTTACTGCCCGGCCGTGGCACGTTCTGGTCCTTGGCCAGCTGCTGCGCCATCTGCAGATGTTGCGCAATCACCTTGCTGCCCTGCGCGGCCGCATCCTTCACAGTCTGGTCCTGACCGGAAGAAGCTTCCATCTGAAACTCACTCAAATCCTCCTTATGATCCTTGACCATGTCTTTGATGTAAGCCTGGTCGTAGGCCGGCCCGGAGAGCGCCTGCAGCTTGGTCATGGTCTTGCGGTCTTTCTTCGAAACCTGGTCCGGCACATCCACGCCCAGCTGCTGGGCGACAGGCTTCATCTGCTCATTCAACTTGGTATGGTCGTCGATCATGCGCTGGGCAAACTGCTTCACCTGGTCGTTATTGCTTTTCTGCAGCGTGAGCTGGCCGAGCTGTACCTCAGCCATGCTGCCCTGCATCGCCTTGTACACGAACATCCTGTCCATGGCCGAGGGTTGTCCTGCACTGCATACCGTTCATCTGCGGATCCATACTCGGGTTCTGCCCCGGAGCCGTGGCGGCGGACCGCGCCGCCATAGGCGCCTGGGCCAAGCCCATACTTCCGCACAGCAGCATTGCACTGGCGAGGGCCAGGTTCGTTTGCCGCAGATTAGTGGAAAGATTCATGGTTTACTCCTCTTTCATGGGATGCCTTGTGGCAGGCACGGTGCCCTGGATACCCCGCGTTTTGACCCCATGCACAACCGGCGGAACTCGCCCGCAAGATATCCTTGATTCATCTATGACTTCTACGCAGCCCATTGCTGTTCAGCCACCCATTGCCCGCCGCCAGGAAACCGTCACCACCATCCACGGACACCGGTTGGCCGACGACTACGGGTGGCTTCGCGAAAAGACCAACCCCGAAGTGATTGCATTTCTGGAACAGGAGAATGCCTACACCCGCGCCGTCATGAAGCCGACGGAAGAGCTGCAGGCCAGGCTCTATGCCGAAATGATCAGCCACATCAAGGAGACCGACGTCTCGGTGCCGTTTCAGACAAGGATTATTTCTACTACACGCGCACGGAGCAGGGTGCGCAGTATCCCATCTACTGCCGCAAGCACGGCTCGCTCGACGCAGCCGAAGAGGTCATGCTCGATATGAACCAGATGGCGGCCGGCCTTCCTGGCGCTAGGCGCCTTCACCGTCTCCGATGACGGCAACCTTCTGGCCTATTCGACCGATACCACGGGCTTCCGGCAATACACCCTGCACATTAAAGATTTGAGGACGGGCGAAGTGCTCAGCGACCAGGCAGAGCGGGTCGGCTCCGTCGTCTGGACGGCCGACAACCGCACGCTCTTCTACACGGTTGAGGATGAGGCTACCAAACGGCAGTTCCAGCTCTTCCGCCACGTCCTGGGAAAGCCGCAGGCCGAGGATGTCCTGGTTTACGAAGAAGCCGACGAACGCTTCAATATCGGCGCCGGCCGCACGCGCGACGACAAATACATCGTTCTGGAGAGCGCCAGCCACACCGCCAGCGAAGAACAGTTTCTGCCCGCCGATGATCCGGAAGGACGCTGGACGCTGATCGAACCGCGGCGGGACAACATCGAGTACTACGCGGACCACCGGGATGGGCTTTGGTATCTTCGCGTGAACGACACGGCAAGAACCTTCCGCCTGGTCACCGCCCCGGTTGCCACCCCGGGCCGCGCGCACTGGCGCGAGTTGATGGCCCACCGTGAAGACGTGATGCTGGAAGATCTGGAGCTTTTTCAGTCCTTCGCCGTGGTCGTCGAGCGGGCCAACGGCCTGCCGCAAATGCGCGTGCTGTCTTTCGACAAGCAGGGCGCGTTTGCCGAATCTTCGCGTCAGATCGCATTTCCTGAGCCTACGTACACCGCGCATCCGCACGTGAACCGCGAATTTGTAACCGACAAGTTTCGTTATGGCTATCAATCCCTGGTTTCGCCTACTTCGGTGTATGAATACGACGTGCAGACGAGCCAATCGAAGCTGCTCAAAGAGCTGGAGGTGCCGGGCGGATTTGATCGCTCGCTATACCGCTCCGAGCGGCTATTCGCCACCGCGCCTGACGGAACAGCTATTCCCGTTTCCCTGGTCTACCGCATCGACAAGAAGGGCGAAGGCACAAACCCTCTCTACGTCTATGGCTACGGGTCTTATGGGTATTCCCTTCCCGTGGGTTTCAACTCCAACCGCCTCAGCTTGCTCGACCGGGGATTTGTGCTGGCCTACGCGCACATCCGCGGCGGCGGCGATATGGGCAAGCCCTGGCACGATGCCGGGCGGCTGATGCAGAAGATGAACACCTTTACGGATTTCATCGCGGTCACCGAATACCTGACCGCCCATGGCTATGGAGACCCTCGCCGCGTCGCCATGGAAGGCGGCAGCGCCGGCGGCCTGCTGATGGGCGCGGTGGCCAACATGCGTCCCGATCTCTACCGCGCCGTTCTCTCCCACGTGCCCTTCGTGGACGTGATGAACACCATGCTCGATCCCACGCTGCCGCTGACCATCGCCGAGTATGAGGAATGGGGAGACCCAAACCAGGCGGAGGCGTTTGCCTACATGCTGCAGTACTCGCCCTACGACAACCTGGAGCGCAAGGCTTACCCGGCGATGCTGGTGAAGACCTCGTTGCACGACAGCCAGGTGATGTACTGGGAGCCGGCCAAGTATGTGGCGAAGCTGCGCAGCTTGAAGACCGATGACAACCTGCTGCTGCTCGAGACCAACATGAGCGCGGGACATGGCGGCGCCTCCGGCCGCTATGACTACCTGAAGGAGATTGCCCTCGACTACGCCTTCCTGTTGCAGGAGTTGGCTTAGCCCTAGTAAAGGTGCAGCAAGCGCATCACCCGGCGAAAACCCGCGCGCCGGGGCGCTTGCGTGGATCTCGGTCCACCCATGTAGTACAACCATGTCCCCCGCAGGTCTCGACGATTGACGATTGAGTCTTTGTCCCGGAGAAGCGCGCGTAGCGATAACAGTAAATGGCGAAACGGGCCCCCAACCGGATAATCCAGCGGTGAGAGTCGTCCTAACGCCAGGAAGACCATGTGTTTCAAGACTGATCGGCGATTGGTCACCGGCCGCCCTTCTCGCGCGCGATAAGGGCGCACCGGTACCTCGAAGCCGTAAGCCGAGAGTGTCCACAGCGGCTCGTCAAATCCTAACCGGAAAACCTTATCCGTCGTGCCCCCGAGCCGCGCGTTGATTTCAAGAAAATAGAAACCGCCGGTCTCTTGCGGAATAGAGCAAGTCGAAGTGAAACGGACCGGTAATTCCCGCCTCGTCCACAAACTTGCGACAACGATCGGCAACATGGTCATCCAGCCGCAAGGGCCGCAACTCCAGCGAGATCCCCTCGAATTTCATCGGAGCGATAAAGCCCTCGAGCGCAAGTAGTTCACCCGATTCACTCCGGACACCGTGAATCACCGCGCTGGGAAGCACAAGGAACGGCTGAACCAGCAGAGGCTCAGGACCCCACTTCCTGCGCGCCAAAAAGGCAACCAACTCGGATGGAGTTTTCAGCACTTCAACCTTGAAGGTTGGGTTCACTCCCTGCGGCGCCGACGGTCGTACACAAACCGGGTAGGCAGCAGGATCGATCGAGCAGGCATCCTCCTGTCGCGAGAGTTGCCACGTGGGCAGAACGCGGAAACCGGATCGCCGTGCAACCGGCAGCTGATCGTGCTTCCACAGCACCCCGAGTAAAGCTTCTTTGCTCGACATCAGAAGCTTGCACCCCCGGGGCAACGACTCTTTGTTAGCCGCCAGCCACACCATCTGGGGATCCCAGAAGGGCAGCAGAGCCTCCGCCTTGGTTCGTTGGATGAAGTCGCTGATGACTGCAAGGCCCGCCGGCGTTCCAATGTCCTCAAACCGCATGCAAGCGGCAAAATGTACGGCGCTCGACCATACCAGGGGTGTGTTGCAGCCCACACCCAAAATGACGGGACGGATGCCCGCATCGCGCAACGACCTTGCTGCCGTAAGAATGGATGGCCCGAATGCTCCGAACAGAGCGACGGTGGCAATCTTCCCCGGCGTTTTCGGCAACTCGTCTTGGCCAGGGGGTGGTTTCATCTCGGTGGTGAACAGATCTTATCCGTTCTTCGAGAGATTCTTGTCCGCCGCGGCCGTGCAGCAGCAGACTTTACTGGGGATTGCGGCAAATCAGGAGGGTGAATCTCTTTGCTGAGGAGTAGCGGTAGGCGGCCTTTGGGTAAAGCCGCCTACCCGGAGAACGCTCTAGTGGTGTTCGTGTCCCCCGCCCCCATTGCTGGGATGCGATTCATTGTGCGGTTGGCCGGCATTCTCGTGTGGCGGTTCGCTGTTATGAGGCGCCGTGTTGTAGTGCGCTTCATTGTTGGTCGGGGCCTTATAGGCGTTGTTGGTGTTGTTGCTGTAAGCCGGATGATTGTTGGCGTTGGGCGCGCTGTAAGCCGGCCGGTTGTTGGTGTTGTTATACGCCGTGTGCGTAGCCACGCTCGCGTTCGTCATCGGGCGGCTTACCGCCGCCGTGGCAGGCCTTCCGCCATTGACAGAGGCAAAGTTGGCCCGGTTGGTGCTGGCGAAGTGTTCGTGGGACACCTGCTCTGAAGTCGGCTGAAAATGCGATTCGCGCATCGCCGCCTGCTCCTGACCATTGGGCCTGGCATTGATGCCGCCGGCTCCGTTAAAGCTGGTACGGTTGATGACGGTCGTGTTATGAATCACCGTGTTGTCGATGTAGGTGTTGTGAACAACCGTCGTGTTTACGTGCAGCACAGCGGTGTTATAGGCGAAGTGTCCGCCCTCCCAACGCCCGCCAAAGAAGCCCACGCCGCCGTATCCGTAGCCGTAGTTGACCCCACCATAGAAGCCGACGTGGGGGCCCCAATAACCGCCATGCCAGGCATAAAGTCCGCTGCCGAAGCCCCAGTAGCCGGGAGTCCAGAGAACTCCGGGCCGGGGAGCAGCCACCCAGGTTCCCGGCACCCAGAAGTATCCCGCTTCGCCGTAGGCCCAATACCCAGGGGTCCACAAATAGCCGTCCCCGGGACAAGGCGGCTGCACGTACACCGGCAGCACGGGCGGAGCGACAGTGATGGAAAGGAAGACGCCCGCGAAGGAAGAGGCGGGCACAATCGATACCAAGAGTGCGAGAAAGAGAGTACGCATAGCTCGGATAGCACGCATTGGATTGCTCCTTGCTGGCTGAACCTGCCGGCTGACTGCCGGCCCGATCTGTATTAACGCGGGCCGCGGGATTATGTTGCTGGCGTGGTGACGCAGGTAACATCCGGCCGCGCTCAATCCAACCGTGCTGAGGGTATCGACGTTGTATGTAGGTGGCTATACCACGTTCGCAGCAAGGCCCCGTGGGTTGCAGCAAGCTGGTTAGCGGCGGCTGGTACCGCCCAGCAGCGAACCGAGCACGCCGCGCACGATCTGCCGCCCTACGGTGCTGCCCAGCGTGCGGGCGGCGCTCTTGGCCATTGTTTCCACCAGGCTGTCCCCGCGCCGGCCGCCGGAGGAGCCGGTGCCCAGGGAGGTAAGTTCGCCAAGCCAGCTAGTGGGTTTCGGCGCAGGCTGCTGAGCAGAAACGGGTTGCGCGGCGCGGCCCTTCAACAACTCATACGCCGATTCGCGGTCGACCACCTTCTCATATACTCCTGCCACCACGGAATCGCGGATGATCTGCTGCCGTTGCTCGGGAGTAATCGGCCCGATCTGGCTGCGTGGGGGGCAAACCAAGGCGCGCTCCACCACTGCCCGGCGTTCCCTTTTCATCTAAAAAGGAGACCAGCCCTTCGCCCACCCCCAGCTCCAGAATCACCTGCTCGACATTGATCTCGGGGTTGGCGCGAAAGGTCTGCGCCGCCGCCTTGACCGCTTTTTGGTCCTTCGGGGTAAATGCGCGCACCGCATGCTGGACCCGGTTACCGAGCTGGCCCAGGATGCCGTCCGGGACGTCAATCGGATTTTGCGTGACAAAGAAGACGCCCACGCCCTTGGAACGGACCAGGCGAACCACCTGGTGGACCTTGTCTTCAATCACTTTGGGCAGATCGGAAAAAAGGAGGTGAGCCTCGTCGAAAAAGAAGACCAGCTTGGGCTTTTCCGCATCGCCCACCTCCGGCAGCCGCTCAAAAAGCTCGCTCAGCAGCCACAGCAGGAAGGTGGCATAGAGCTTGGGCGAGTTGATCAGTTTGTCCGCGGCCAGGATATTGACCACGCCATGACCCTGGGCATCGGTCTGGATAAGGTCGTCGAGGTTGAGCGCCGGTTCGCCTAGGAACTTGTCTCCGCCTTGCTGCTCCAGGGCGAGCAGGCCCCGCTGCATCGCTCCGACACTGGCCGCCGAGATATTGCCGTACTGGGTCTGCAACTCTTTGGCATTCTCGGCTGCATACTGCAGCATCGCCTGCAGGTCTTTGAGATCGAGCAGCAGCAGTCCCTGGTCATCAGCGATCTTGAAGACGGCCGTCAGCACGCCGGCCTGGGTTTCGTTCAGATTCAGCAGGCGGCTAAAGAGCAAGGGACCCATTTCCGAAACCGTCGCCCGAACCGGATGTCCCTCTTCGCCGAAGACGTCCCAGAAAGTTACCGGGCAGCCGGCGAAGGAGAAATCAGTCAATTGAGCTTCTTCACCCGATCGGCAATCTTGGGGTTCTCGACCCCCGGCTGGCTGATGCCGGAGAGATCGCCCTTGACGTCGGCGGCAAATACCGGGACGCCGATGCGGCTGAAGGCCTCGGCCATGACCTGCAGCGTTACCGTCTTGCCGGTGCCGGTCGCTCCGGCAATCAAACCGTGGCGATTCGACATGGCCGGCAGCAGATAGAGAGGGCCTTTGCTCTGAGCGATCAGCATTGGTTCGGGCATAGTCGAAAAAATCTCCTGCTCTCGGCTAACGTTGCCGAAGGAGTTCAATTCTATATTGTGCTGGTGGAGGGAGCGCAGGCGCGAACGCAAATAGCAAGCGCCCGTGAGCTTAGGCCCACGGGCGCGCTGAAGAGCAGCCCTCCCCCAGAACTGATCCTCGAGGAGAACAATAACGGCAGCTCGCCGGTTGGCTACATCACGCCGGTTACATCTAACGGTGACCGGCAGAGCAGATTACCTCGCTGCCCGGCAGGCATACGGCATTTGTGTGATACATCCTTGTGGTGGCCGCAGGCGCTCCGAGCCGCTCCCAACCGCCATGAAGCTTCTCCGCTACCTATACGCGGTCACGATTTTCCTTAGCGCCTTTCTGCTCTTTGTTGTGGAGCCGATGGCGGCGAAGCAACTGCTCCCCACCCTGGGCGGATCGTCCGCGGTATGGACGACCTGCCTGGTCTTTTTTTCGGTGGTGCTCCTGCTCGGCTACCTCTATGCGCACTGGCTCTCCTCGCAGATTCACCCCGGCGCAACAGGCGGTGATCCACATCCTGCTGCTGACGGCGGCGCTGATGGTGCTGGGCATTCCATAACCGCCCAATCCAGCGGCGGTCACCTATCATCCGGCCCTGACCGTCTTCCGGGTACTGGCGACGGTGATCGGTTTGCCCTATCTTGCGCTCTCCGCCACCACGCCCTTGCTGACTGGCTGGTATGCAGGCAGCTTTGAGGGCCGGTCGCCGTACCGGCTCTTCGCGCTCTCGAACCTTGCTTCCCTGCTGGCCCTGGGCAGCTATCCGCTGCTCATCGAACCGCGCCTGACCATGAACCGGCAGACGGCGTGGTGGAGTGGGGGCTTTCTGCTCTTCGCGGTGATCTGCGGAGCGATCGCCTGGCAGGGCCGCAGACGAGTGCCTTCCCGCGATCGCTCGCGGCGCCGGTTGGGAACCTTCTGCCGGGCCGCCCCAGAAGTCCTGTGGTTTGTGCTTGCCCTGGGCGGCGGCATGATGCTGATAGCGGTGACCAACCACATGAGCGAAAACATCGCCGCCATCCCCCTGTTGTGGCTGCCGCCCCTGGGCTTGTATCTGCTGTCGTTCATCCTGGCCTTTCAGGGAGCGTGGCAGCCCGTACGCCAGTCGATGTTGCGGCTGGTGCTGGTGGCCGTGGCCTCCATGGCTTACGTGCTGCGGGATATTCGCACCCAGTTTCCTATCGTGGTGAGTGTGCCGCTGTTCCTGATCGGGCTGTTCGTGACCTGCTTTTTTCTTCATGGCGAGCTCTATGCGCGGCGCCCTGGTACTGCGGGCCTGACCCGGTTTTATCTGGTCGCCGCGGCGGGCAGCGCGGCGGGAACCCTGCTGGTAGGGGTGATCGCTCCTCTGGTGCTGCGGGCGAACTATGACTTGGCCTGCACCCTGGTGGTGGTGGCGGTGATCGCTCTGGCGGCGACGTGGCATGACGGTTGGGGGCTGCGCATGCTCTGGATCGCGGGCGCGACCGCCGCGATCGTGGTGGTGAGCAACCAGGTGCGGCAATACGACGACGACGCGGTCGCCCTGATGCGCAACTTCTATGGAACGCTGCGGGTGAGGGAATCGCACTTGCCGCCGCAGTCCGATACCGACCGGCAGCTATTGAACGGAACCATCGAGCACGGCGCGGAGTGGTTCGCTCCCCAGTTTCGTGGACAGCCATTGACTTATTACGCGCCCAACTCCGGCCTGGGCTTGGCCATGCGGCTTGTGCTGCGGGACCGGGCCCCAAGCGCGTGGGGGTGATTGGGCTGGGAGCGGGAACGGTCGCGGCCTATGGCAATGCCGGTGACGTGATCCGTTTCTACGAGATCAATCCGTTGGTGGAAAGGCTGGCACGGCATTGGTTCACGTTCCTGCACGACAGCACCGCGCAGACCGACGTGGTGCTGGGGGACGCGCGCTTGTCTCTGGCCGCGGAGGCCCCGCAACATTTCAATGTAATCGTCGTGGATGCTTTTTCCGGGGATGCCATCCCGGTGCATCTGTTGACCCGGGAAGCGCTGGCGCTCTACCGCCGGCATTTGCAGCCGGACGGAATTATCGCCTTTCATGTCTCCAACCAGTACGTCGATCTGGAGCCGGTGATCGCCGGGATCGCCAGCGATGCCGGGCTCGTGCCATGTCCGTGCACTCGCATGGCGACGAGCAGAATGGCCTTTATTTCGCCGATTGGATTCTGGTGACCGCGAACCAGGCGTTCCTGGAGTCAACCGGAGATCGTCAATACTGCCTTCCCGGCGCCTCTTGCGCGCGGACATAAGACTGTGGACCGACAATTACAGCAGTGTGTTTCCGCTGCTCAAGTGGCATGGCAGATAGTAATCTCACCCGTGATGATGAACGTCGAGAGCAGAATGCTCCGCTTTGAGATGTTTTTCGATGGAATAGTCATGGGCCGTTCGGCGCGCTTCAAAAGGATAGATAAATGCTGGGTGGCCCATTCAAGCCTTCCGTTGGCTTGAGTGGGCGAGACTGCTGTCCAGGTGCAGTTTTTCGACGGACGGAGAAGCCTGCGGTTCGCTCCAACCCGACAGAAAAATCCGCTAGTCCCCAAAATTGATCCGCAGGCCAAATCTGGCGACGCGCGGCGACGCCAACGTGAGCGTGGGCGTCTTGCCGGCTTGAATCGAGCGATCAAAGAGGTTGTCTCCGGCCGCGAACGCCACCACGTGGCGGCCGAAATCGTGGGAAGCGTAGGCGCCAAGACGGAAATAGCTGTGCAGCAAGTATTGATTGGCGTCGTCGTCAAACTGGCGTCCGCTGATGCGCCCCTGCAGGCTCAGCAGGCCCAGGCGCCGTGGAGAAAAGCTGAGCTGGGTGGTCGCCATATTGCGGGCCACCTGGGGAATCCACTTGCCCACCAGTTTCGGCTCCTGAGCGTTGCTGGTTACGGTGGCGTCCGCATATTGATAACCGCCTTCGATACCAACCCAATTCGCAGGCCGGGACGCGTAGTCGAGCGAAACCCCGCGGCTCTCGATCTGGCCCAGGTTCTCGCGCTTGAGCAGCTCGCTGGTGGGAGTAGTACTCAACGTCAGAGCAGTGATGGGCCGATTGATCTGCGTCCAGAAGTAGCTGACCCGCACCGTGCCAATCGCCGGCAGGTCTGCATGGACACCTGTCTCCCACCCGGTTGCGCGCTCCGAGCGCAGATCCGGATTGGGTTCCGTGATTTGCGAGCCCACCTGTCCGGTGCGGTAAAGCTCATTCTCGGTCGGCGCGCGGTAGGCGCGAAATGCCGACCCATTCACGGCCAGCACGCTGGTGAGACGCCGCGTAATGCCAATACGAGGATCAAAGACCGTCTCGTTCAAGTACGGCAACTGGACGGGGGCGGTGGCGGTCTTATATTGGCTGGCATCGAAGTTGGAGAAGTGATCCACCCGCGCCGACGCGCTGACGGTCCATGCCTTCGGTGTGAAGAGGACTTCGCCGTATATGCCGCTCTGACGCTGACGGGCGGTGGTGTCGAGAAACCCCTTCGATGCGGGAACAAGGTTTCGTAATCGGCCGCGCGCACGTCATGGATGTCGGCGCCGGCCAGCAGATAGCAGACGCGTACCCACCGGCTGATGCCAATGTCCGGCAGCGCCCAGCTCGTCGGCTGGGTCTTTTCCGATGCGGGTCAAAGTCTTCCGATGTACGCGAGGGAGTGATGGTTGAAAAGGTCTGCGAATAGTGTTCATTGTCGCCGAAGAGGCGCACCACCAGATTGCTCCAATCCGCGCCCCCGGCATAGCGCCAGAGACGGGTGCTGTTGATCTGGATCGGGGTGCCGTTGTGGCGATCTTCATTCAGTACGCTGCCGCGGAGAAAGATCCGCCCGGCGTGGCTCAACCCGTGGTCGAACTCGGTCAACGCATTTTGCGCGTGCACATTGGACGGCTGATCGATGGGCCCGCGAAAGTCAGGAGCGATCAGGATGTAGCCATCGGTGGCGATGAGTTGTCCGCTCGCCAGCCCTGACCACTTGCCGAGCTTCAGAACCCCCAGCAGGGAGTCGTCCGTTGTAGCCTCGGAACCGTAACTGGTGGAGAGCTGAAACTGGTTGGTATCGGGCTTAACCGGGACGATGCTGATGACGCCCCCGATGGCGCTGGAACCGTAGAGATCCGAAGCGCCCCCGCGCACCAGCTCGATGGAATGGATGGCTGGTGCGGGTAGTTCCTCCCAGTGGATCCAGCCTCCAAAGGGATCGTCGATCGGAATCTCGTCGAATACCACCAGCGAGCGGCTGGCCGCGGTCGACCCAAGCCCGCGCAGGGATACCCCTTCCGTGGTGGGGTTCGCGACCAGGGAGCTGGTGCGGCGGAAGAGCTCGAAGCCGGGAACCTGGCGCAGCTTGTCATCGAGGGAAATCCCCGCCGCCTGGCGCAAATGCTGCGTGGTGAGAATGCGCGTGCTGGCGGGACTGTCTCCCGAAGCGAGAGGCGATCGGTAGGCGGTGACCACGACGCTCTCCAGGGGATGCTCCAGCAGCACGTGTACCGGGAATGGACCTTCCAGGTTCACCGAAGTCGGCTCAAAGTGGGGAGCGATGATCTGCACTCGGCCCGTTCCCGCAGGCACGGTGAAGCTGCCGTCGGCAGCCGTGGCGCCGAGCAGTTGCCCCTCACTGCCGATTATCTGGGCCCCGGCCACTGGCTGGTTGCGCGCATCGACGATGGTGCCGGAGATCGCGCCGCCCGGCTGCTGCGCCCGGCCCGTCCCGAACGCAGGAACAGAAACAGGGCCGGGAAAATCAAGGCACGGCGCAGGATACGATAGGAAGCCTGATGCAAGCCCGCAGGAGCCAATCTAAAATCATACAGTGACCCGGAGCTCTGAACCCCGCCTACTTGGCCGCCGCAACACCTGCCTCGGCTACGCTATGGTCGTCCTTGCCTGAGCCTCCGCTCACGCCGATCGCGCCCACGACCTCTCCTCCGCGTTTAATCGGAATGCCACCAGCGAAGATCATGATCTTGCCGTTATTCGAAGCGTGGATCCCGAAGAACTGCTGGCCAGACTGCGAGTTCTCCCCCAGCGATTTGGTGTCCAGGTCAAAGGCGCGCGCTGTAAATGCCTTCTTTTGGGCGATGTCGATGCTGCCAATCCAGCCTCCGTCCATACGCTCAAAGGCCACCAGGTTGCCGCCCGCATCCACGACCGCGATGTTCATCATCACGTTGATCTCGTTTGCCTTTTTGGTAGCCGCTGCGATGATCTGGCGCGCTTCTTCCAGGGTGATTCCAAGTGCTTTTCCCATTGCTTCTCCTCTTTGCATTTGGTCCGCTGTGACTCTAACACAGCTTTTTCATCCATCGCACGACAGCTCCGTTTAGATTGAGTCTGCGATGAAGTTGCTGCGTCCAGGTCAGGCTCCTGGTTATGATGCTGGCCACAACTTCCGCCTCCGCCTGGCGAACAATTTTTGACCGCCCCGCGCAACTTGCTATTTTGCTTGGGGAGTTAGCTATGGCCCGGAAGCAAAGCCAACAGGAACGCCTTGGCCGCGCTGGCTGAAGATCTGTCTTGCTCTGCCCGGGCCAACGCGTGAAGACAAGGCATCGCACGCCGCGTTTCTGGTCGGCAAGAAGATCTTCGCCTATTACCTCAACGACCATCACGATGACAACATCATCAGCGTTTGCTGTAAGGTCTTGCCGGGTGAGAACCGTTTCCTTGTCGAATCGGCTCCCGGCCGGTTTTATCTACCGGCATACATCGGACCAAGAGGATGGATCGGTCTCCGCATGGACCTTGCGACGCTGAATTGGGCCGAAGTAAAAGAATTGATTCACGGCAGCTACCTGCAGGTTGCACCAAAGAGACTTGCCTCGCTGGTAAACCGCTGAAGGTTACTTCAGCTCTTCAAACAGCTTTTCGCCTTCGCCCGGGGCGAGAAAGCGATTGGCCTCGAGCCCATGCTGGCGGGTGTACAGGTCGTGATAACGGCCTTCGAGCGCGTAAAGACTGGTGTGCGTGCCGCGCTCCAGAATCAGGCCGCCCTCCACCACCAGGATCTGATCGGCCCTGCGGATGGTAGACAGGCGGTGGGCAATCACGAACGTGGTGCGCCCCTGCATCAGGTAACTGAGGCCGTTCTGAATCATGGCCTCCGATTCGGAGTCGAGCGAAGAGGTCGCTTCATCGAGGATAAGAATGCGCGGGTCGGCCAGAATCGCGCGCGCAATAGAGAGGCGCTGGCGCTGGCCGCCCGGAAAGCTTGACCCCGCGCTCGCCCACAATCGTGTCGTAGCCATCAGGAAAGCGCTGGGCGAATTCGTCGACCCGGGCAATGGAGCAGGCGGAGAGGAACTGCTCCTCCGTCGCATTGGGGCGAGAGAAGACTACATTCTCGCGGATGGTGCCATCGAACAGGAACGATTCCTGCAAGACCACCCCAAGTTGGCTGCGATAGCTATTGAGGCGCACGGTGGAAAGGTCGGTACCGTCGACCAGCACCTGGCCGGAAGTGGGCTTATGGAAGGCGCAGATCAGGCTGATGATGGTGGATTTGCCCGATCCCGAAGAGCCCACCAGCGCGGTCACCGTTCCGGGACGGGCATGGAAGGAAATGCCATGCAGGACGGGCTTGTCGGCCTCGTAGGCGAAGCGGACATCCTCGAATCGGACATCGCCGTTAATCGGCCCCAGGCGGACGGTGCGGCCGGGCTCGTCGTCTTCTTCTTTTTCCGCGAGGATCTCGCTGGTGCGGTCGAGGCCGGCGATGGCCTCGGTCAGCTGGGTACCGACATTCACCACCTGGAAGACCGGGGCCACCATGAAGGCCAAAAACATGGTGTAGGTGAAGTAGTCGCCGAGGGTGATCTTGTGGGCCATCTCCTGCCGGGCGCCGAGCCACATGACGACGGCGCCGACGATGCCCAGAATGGCGGTCGCGGCCAGCGAAAGCAACGAGGTGGCGGTAAGCGAGCGGACGACGTTCTGATAAAGCCGTTCCACGCCTTTGGCAAAAACGCCGGCTTCGCGCTCTTCCGCGTGGTAGCCCTTGACCACACGCACTCCGCCCAGCGATTCCGTCAGCCGCCCGGTAACCTCGGCATTGATGCTTCCGCGTTCGCGGAAGATAGGACGGATCACGCCGAATGCCTTGCGCAGAATCAAGACGAAGGTAAGCACGAAGGCGAACGAGATGAGGGTGATCTTGGCGCTGATGCGCATGAGGATGAAGAAGGCGAGGACGGCGGTAAGCAGGCCTCCGACAAAGTCGACCAGGCCGGTGCCGATCAGGTTGCGCACGCCTTCCACGTCCGTCATGATGCGAGAGACCAGGACGCCGGTGCGGGTGGCGTCGTAGAAGCTGACCGAGAGACGCCCGATATGCCGCTGGACCTGCATGCGCAGGTCCGCGATGAGCCGCTGGGCCGCCTTTGAAAGTAGCTGGGTCAGGGAAAACGAGGTGATCGCCTGGATGGTGGTTGCCAGCAGAACCGCGCCCACGATCCATGGCAGTTTCCCGCTTGTCTTTTTACCAGGACGTTGTCGACCAGGAACTTGGTGGACGCGGGTAGAACCAGGCCGGAGACGCGATTGATGACCATCAGCACAAACCCGAACGCCAGCAGCCATCTGCGCGGCTTGATGAGTGTCCAGATCTCGGGCACCACCTTGCGCAGGGGCGGCCTTTTCTTCTTCGGTTCGGTCGTGTCGCCGCCGGTGCCCGAACGCGCACGGGTGGTTCGCTCGGCACGAATGGACATGCCTGCTCCGGCGCTGGATCGCAGATTCACGTGTGAAACTCCCTAAACTCTAGAGCGGCGCGCGGCAATAAACGAGCGCACACAGAGTACTACATAGATGAGCAGGAGGAGGGACATCGCTGCTTTTTCTTCAATCGCCGCAGGATAAGGGAAGAGCTTGCCTTTGAAGAGTTGCACCACGGAAACCAAGGCGGGAGCGGTGGCCAGGAATCCCAGCAGACCAACCGTCACCGCGATGTGCATGAACAGCATGCGGCGCTGCGCCACCGGCGTTTCCGCCATGCTGCCGAAAGTAATCAGAAGAATGCCGAAGGCGACGGGAATGAGCGAGGTGGGAAATTTGTGGCCGGTGAGAAGGTAACTCGCCACGCCAAGAATGATCAGAAGAACACCGAAGAGAACAGTGATTTTCGCCATTAGGATTTTTCCTATAGGCCTCGTCCGAAAAGATGGTGTGTACGCAGCTTTTTATCAAGAAAAGCTGCACATCGCCTTCTACAAGTACAAAGCAATAGGAAAAATGCTTTTAAGAGCGGTTATCTCCGCGAAGCTCAAATCTCATAGCAGCGCCAGACCTCGTCGAGATCGAGGGTGAAGCCTTCAACAGGACCCTTCCCTGGACCATCTTTCCGGATACAGCGGCGGCCTTGCAGCCAGGTTCATAGACATAGACCTTCCTCTTATAAGGATCGATCAGCCAGCCCAGCGCCACGCCGTTCTCTATCCAACGTTCCATCTTCTGCTTTCGTCTTGGGCACACTGTCGGATTTCGGAAAGCAACTCAACGATGAAATCGGGGCAGAGACGGGGAAGCCGGTCAGTTCATCCTTGGTCAATCCCTTTAGCTTCTCTGGCAGGACATAAGCGGCATCCGGACTCAGCATCGAGCCATCAGGAAGGAAGAAGCCTCCGCTCGAATCGTAGTCGCTCCCCCGCCGGTGGGTCTTCCACCAGGAGCGGAGCTGTGCGGCGATCTCGGCATTTCCTTCGCTGGTAAATCCTCCAGCAGGTGGGTGCATCAGAATCTCCCCTTCCCGCGTGCGCTCATAGTGAACGAGTCGTTGGCGGAGCAGAGCTCTTGGAACTGAGCATCGGTCAAGGGAGGATCCAGGACCAGGCTGCGGGGCGTTTCTGCGGTGACGGGAAGAAGGGTGTTCACAGCCTCAATTTTACCTCGTTTCGCATAGGTGTAGACCGAAGTGCCAGGCCTTCCTCTCGATCTCTAGACTGCCTTACTGTCTTTCCTTCCACCATCAGGATCTTGTCCAGGATCTCCTGCACGATCTTTCGCGGGGCCCTTCAGCGCACACGCGCATGAGATCGGGCGTGACTTCAAGAGTGTCGAGCTGGCTCTGCAAGAGACCCGGATTCATGTAGTGGTTCTTGCGATCCTTCAGACGCTGCTTCGAGTTCCTGCGCGCGACACCTCGAGCAGGATGAAGCGGATATTCACCGGTGGAATCTGTGGGTGAGGGCATCCCGGTAGCTCTGCCTCAACGCGGAGCAGCCCAGAATGCCGCTCTCCCCCCCTCGTACCAACCCAGCAGGAGCTGGTGAAGGCTCGCCAGCCAGGGCTTTCGGTCCTCGTCCGTCAGCGGGATGTTGGCATGCATTTTGGCGCGGTTGGCCGCGGAATGGAAGTCGTCCGCGTCAGCGAACCGCCAGCCTGTCTCTGCAGCCAGCAGTTCGCCCATCGTGGTTTTGCCGGACCCGGTTACCCCCATGAGCACGAGAATCATAGCTTCCTTTTAATACCACGGGGGGAATGAGCGCAATGGCTATCTGGGCGATGGCCTGCTTCACGTCGTCAACCAGGGCGGAGGGAGTCCAGTCATTGTTCGGATACCAGCGAAAGATCTTGCCGTTGGGAGTGATGATGGCGGTGGAGAGAGAGTGAGTCAGGGTGTTGTTGCTGCCCGAGCTCACGCCCACATCGAAAAACTGCTCCACCGCATCCAGTTCCGATGATGGCGGCACGGCAAAATCCCAGTGGGAAAACGCCGCCGCTGCCGGTGTATGCGCTGCCGTAAGTGCGCAGCACCTTCGGCGTGTCATACGCAGGATCGAAGCTGACACTCAGCAGATGGGTCTTATTGTAGAGCTGGGGATCGGCGGCAAGCTGGTGCTGGATGGCGGCGAAATTGCGGCTCATGCGTATGCAGTAATCCGGCAGAGGGCAGCGGGTGTAGATAAAGGTGACCAGCAAGACTTTCCCGCGAAACTGGTCGATCGCAATCGTCTTGCCACTCTGATTGAGAAACTTGAAATCGGGCACCGCCTGCCCCTTTTCGGGGACGTTATAGAACTTGCTTGGCTTGTAATCCGGCTTGGCCTGCGCGGTCACATCGATCTGATCCATCACGCTTGAGGACTCCGAGATCCGCAGCCTGGCGGTAATGTGGTCTCCAGGATGAAGCTCGGCGGCAACACCAGGCTGGGCCAGCTTGTAGGGCATGGTCATGGCGCCCATCAGACCGGGAATGGCTTCCGTGTCGATCGTGACCACCCCTGTTGCCGCATCGGAGGAAACCACGATTCCCTTTAGCTGGTAGGTCGCGGCCTCGCTGGGAATCGCGGCCGACGGCTCCTCTCCCGCTGTATTGCCACCCCGGCAGCCTTGCAAAAGGCCCAAGCCAAACAAGATCACAGAAGGCCAAACCAGCCCTCGTCAAAAGTCCCTGCATTTTCCCCTCTCTAACTATCCTAGAGCCTGGCGCGAACTTGGGAAAAAAGCGGTCCTGACGCGCCTTGCCTTCCATCAATACTGACCGACCTTTCCATCCGAAATAACAAATGTCAAGGCAAGCCGCCACCTTCCACTTTGTCATCCCGAGCAGCTGACTTGCCTGTGGCAATGTCAAGGGAGCAATTACACCGGCAACAAAAGCTTTCGGGTGGCCCATTCAAGCCGTATTTTGGCTTGAGTGGGCGACCATGCCTCCCCCGACCCGTTTGTCATTAGGACCGGAGCGAAGCGTAGTGGAGGGACCCATTCGACTTCGCTCAGGGCAGGCTCTGCTGTGCGCCCTTCCCTCAAACAACTCCCTAACGAATGCGAACCTCAACCCACTCTAAAAGTGAAACCGGTACCGCACCTCCCCATAAACCTCCCGCGGATCGTTATAGTGAAACCCCCCGAACGTAAGGCTGTTGTCCAGTATCGTGCGCGAGTTGGCAATATTCGTCGTTTGTACCGAAACCGTAAAATTCTCGCCAATCTCCTTACCCACGGCCACGTCCGCCCAGACGTGTCCCGGCAAATAGGCGGCGGTATACGGGGACGGCGGATCCTGATATCCATTGGAGAAACCCGAACCATAGTAGATGTTGAAGGACGCATAGACGCGATAAGGAAGATTCCCGTTCATGCCCACATTCAGGGTGTTGCGCTGGTCGTGGTCCAGCGCCGAATATCCTGGATCCACCGCGCAGTCCGGTGAATCGGGCGGATAGCAGATCAGCCCTCCTGTGACCGGCCCAATCTGCTGCGCAATCTGATTGGAATAGGCCAGATGAAACTGCCCGTAGCGCCATAGGGAAGGTGAGCGGAGCGTAAGCTCCCAGGCTTGAATGAGCGCTCCCTGGACGGTTACGGGGACGAAGATACTCGATTCGCCGATGTTGCTGTGATCGAGGAAGTTGTTGGCGCGGGTCTGAAAGGTATCAGCATCCAGCAACCATCCGCGCCAGGGTATCTGCACGCCGAACTGATGCTCTTCATCCCGCTCCCCCTTCAAGGCAACGAAGCTGGTGTTATTGCCAGTCGCATATTCCAAGGCAGGCCCGGAAATAGTGGTCAACGGCGGTGGTTGATAGAAGTGTCCATAAAACCCGCGGAATACCCATTTGAGCTTGGGGACAACAACGGTGGCGCCCACCCGCGGATACATGGCACTTTCCGAGAAAGAACCCTGAAAATTCGACTGCCGAAAGCCGCCGATCAGCGTAAGCCACGTCATGGGTTTGTAAGTGTCCTCAGCATAGAATTCTTCCACTCCGCCACTGAGTTGTTCCGGCTGAGTAAAATTCGGATAACTTCCGTCGTTGAAGACCACTCCGAAAATATCGTGTTCGTGCTGTCCATAGGCATAAAACCCGGCGCTCACCGCATTCTTCGCGATGAGCGTGGTCGCGATGGATGCCTGCACCCCGCCATAGTTCCCCGTTTGGTCGGAGGTAGTAGCGGTGGGCAGATCTTGCGCGTTGGGATCGTACTTGGCGTCGTTGTAGTGGTAGAAGGGCGACACTTGCAGCAAAGTGGAAGTGTTGAAGTTATGTACCCAGGTAAACGCGGCATAGGCATCCGTCTCATGCTCACCGTCGCGCAGGCCGCTTGAATCATAGAGCTGATTTTGCCAGGAGTCGGGATCAGGGTCGTAGGGGATCTGGTAGTAATCCGCGCGCGCCTGCGTCACCAGGCGCATCTGGTTGTGGGGATCATGGTTGTAGATGAAGGAAGCAAACGCCCCATAACCATTGCTGGCATCATGAATGGGGGTCTCAATAGGCGGTTGCAGTCCATAATTGCTGCGATTGCCATTGAGACTGGTGTACCAGGCAAATTTCTGTGAATGGTCCCCCAGGCTAAGCTGATCGTTGGTCTGGTAAAAATTACCTGCCGAAAGCACCAGCTCACCCTGACGATTGCGCTCAAAGCCGGTGCGCGGCGCTATGTCGAAAATTCCGTACGTGCGGTCTCCCAGGCTGGATTGATAGCTCCCCCGGTCAACCTCGAGATAGTCGATGTCCTTGGGATCAATCTGGGGAGCGATGTTGCTGGCGATATTGGTGTTGGGGATGTTCACCCCATCGATCAGCCAGCTCAGCTCATGTCCGCCACGCATGTGCAGCATGTCGTGCGTCATATAAGCTCCCGGCACGTAGTCTGTAATCATCGCCATACTGTTGGTCCGGGACGCTCCCGGCGTGCGGGCGATGTCCTCGCGGCCGACGAGGGTTGTCGGCGTGAAGCTATCCGGATTGGTCTGCGACGTGGTTGTGGTGACCGTGACCGATTGTTGTACAGCGGCGACCGCGAGCTCAAAGTGCAAGACCGGCGAAGTATCCGAAGCAACCGTGATGGTTTCTTTCTCCGTGCTGAAGCCGGATTGGCCTGCGGTAACGATGTAAACCCCGAGAGGAACCGCAGAGAAGGTGAACTCGCCGTTGGCATTCGTCTTTTCGTTTTCGACGAAATCGGAATCGGCAGCGTGCAGGGTAACGGCCGCGCCTGCAATGGGACGATGACTGGGATCGTGGACGACTCCACGGACGGCCATTAACACCGTCGCCTGCGCAGCCGGCAGGCACAGGATGGCGGCGACGATGAGGACAAATCGGTGCAAGTAGCGAAGAGACATTTCTTCCTCCGAGAGTGACGCAAAGGAGACAAACCTTGAACTTCTGTCCCATCCACGTACCGAGGTGGCCTCATATCTGGGCGCCGCACTTGCACCAGATATGGGATTCCACGGCCGCTGTAGCCAGGTTCTTATTTACCTGGCAATGCAAGGGTCACCCCGGCATTTTGAGGACGGGAAGGATTTAGACGGAGAAGGAAGGAGGCGGTCCGCGGGGAGCGGAACGGCGAAGCATGCGGGTAGCTACAGCATCCGCAATCCACTGCCGATCAATGTTGGCGACGGCAAGACTGAAGCTGGAGCGGGAGGCAAAATCTGCGGAGATGATAACCGTGGTGATGGCTCGAAGACTCTGCCCAAATGGGCATCCGGGCTGGCGCAGCGTAGGTCCTGCTTCCGACGACGCATTGGCCGCCATCCCCATCATGCAGGCATGGGCGCCGTGCACACGGCAGCAGATAGGTACGAGTTGCTGCGGCGCTGCCAGTGCTACCACTGTCGCCGATGGCAACAGAGCTCCGAAAACGCACAGCAACAAAAGCGCCGCAATCCGCCGCATGCAGTGAGTGTACACGGTGTTGCCGCTGCGGCGAAGCAGTAGTCTTTACTTATGAACTCAGTCCAGGCAAGTACGCTATTCATTGGCAGGTGCTGTCAGTGGATGGGCATATCACCCCGGGTTAAGTTCCCTTTGAGGTGAAGTAACCGGCCAACCACCCCATGACATCCCAGAATCTCTCGCAGCTCAGCGCAGCTTGTGTAGCAAATACGCTTCTGCGGCTAGGTCTCCTGCCCCGGGTTGACGGAGAGCCGACCGCAGATTCTTGCTCCAAGGGGATTGTTCAGTGTTATGCTTGCCGATCAAGGATCGGCGCATAACAAAAGTACGTTTGCTTAGTGTAGGGACTTTTCACCTTTGCAGGCCCCCCTCGATCTAAAGTTGCATTCCAGTGCGGGATCTCTGAAATTTGCACGGCCACGGACGGGCAATGAAACGCGTAGTTTTCCTTTGCGTGTGCTTGTTGGGCGCGATACGGGGATGGGCGGATGCGCATGGCCCGGCGTTCGGTTACTCCACAACTACTTTGGGTTCTGGGGATAGCAGCATCGAAACGGTGGCTATGTCGCGCGGCGGCGTAGTCATGATCGGTCCGCGATTCACCTACGGGCTTACGGAAAACTTCCAAATATCCGTTTCTGCGCCGTTTGACGTTAACTACGGAGAGCATCCGGTGGGCCGATTCACCGCCATGATGCCGGGTGAACCGCAGGCGGAGGCACTCGTTGCGTGGCGATTTCACCATGCCTTAACCGGAATTGGAACCCGCAATGAAAGTACTCTGTATCTGGGAGTTTCCGGGACGACGCAGACCTTGCCGCGTCTCGACGGGCCGCCCCTGAGTCGCGAACCGGCCTACTATATCGCCGGAGCGACCGGCCATATTTCCCGACGGTACTACTTTTGGGCAGGCGCAGGTTATCAGCACTATGGCCATTGGGGAGACAGTGAGGACCATCAAAGTGACTCGCTCCTCACCAGCGCGGTCATCGGCTGGCGACCGCAGTTCTTCTTCAAGGATTACCCCAGACCCGATATACGTTTCTTCTGGGAGACGACCGGCGAGTGGACCGGGTTGGCGCATCGAGGGGGATCCACATCGACGGCACCGGTGGGCGGTGGCCACGGCCATACTGCGGGCGTTCACGATACCCCTGGGGACGCGAACGACTATGTCGTTCTGCCAAATTCGGGGGGCGAGGGAATCTTTACCGGCCCCACATTTTTGTACACTTACCGGGATATCGCATTCCAGGGGGGAGTTATGTTTCCGGTTTGGAGCCAACTGAACGGTACGCAACCCGCCGAAGGAATCCGGGCCTTCATCGGGGTGACCTATTTTTTTCTTAGAGGGCGACGATGATTTTCTCCTGGAAAAAGGCTTTCCGTGGGATAGTTCTCTGCGGCTTATTGCTGGCCATCGAGCCGGTTCGGGCGGAGTATCGGCGGATTCAACTGAAGGTATACGGATTGGACTGTGAATTGTGCGCTCGCGGGTTGAGCGCGTCGATTCATCGAATGGCCGGCGTGCGATCAGTGGAAGTGAGTTTAAAGACTGGGATCCTTGGAATTGATCTCACCCCCGGGAATACGTTCAAAATGAGCGATCTCCGCAATCGCATCCGCGAGAACGGTTTTCGTCCAATGGAAGCAACCGTCACTGCAGTCGGCAGATTGAACGGCTCGAAATTTGAAGTTCTCGGCACAGGCGAATCGTACGATGTTGCTGTTCCCGTAGCCAAGGGCGTTGACGATTCGGAACTCACATTTGAAATCCGCGCGTACTGAACGCGCTCACTTGAGCAAGTTGAATCGCACGGGACCATTCGTGTACCGACGCTCCGCTCGAGGTGCTATCAGTGGATGGACATATCACGCGGGTGAAGTTCCCTTTGAGGTGAGGTGACGGGCCAGACGGCGTGAGGCCCGTCACCCGGCACAGCACCAGTCTTTGCGGTATAAAACAAGGATGCAACTCCCCCCGGTCATCGCCGCAGCTATTGATGCCGGCGACACCGTGATTGCATCCAGCGCGCGCGCTGCGCGAGCCCTGCGGCGGCTGCACGGCGAAGCCCAGCGCAGACAGGGATTCGAAGCCTGGCAATCCGCAGACATCCTGGACTGGGATAGCTGGTTGCACCGCCTATGGCAGAAACAACTCCGCTCCGGCGGCGAGACCCGCCTGCTGCTCACAAGCCTGCAGGAAGAACAGCTCTGGGTGCAGGTGGTGAAGCCCAGCATCGAGGGGCGGCGCCTGATCTCGGTGGCCGGCGTAGCAGAGCTCGCGCAGCAAGCCTACGCTCTGCTCTGTGCCTACGGCGCGCTCAACTTCCTCCAAGGGGAACGGATGGGCGGCCCGGATGTCGAGAGCTTTCGCGAGTGGGCGCGTAGCTTTGAGCGCACCTGCCGCAAAGAGGAGTGGTTAAGCCGGAGCATGTTGCCGCTGGTCTTGCGCGAAGCCGTAATCGCGGGCCAGGTGGAGGCAACCGCCCGCCTGGTGCTGACCGGCTTCGATCGCATCACGCCGGCGCAACACCAACTGATCGAAGCATTCCGCGAGCGCGGTCACGACGTCGAAATAGTCGAAGCCACCGAAGTCTCCGCGGCGGAGACACCCTTGCTGGTCGACGCTGTCGATAAGCGGGACGAGATCGCAACCTGTGCCCTATGGGTGCAGCAAGAGCTGGCAGCCGCAGGGCAACACAGCGCGCATCGCGGTCGTGGTGCCCAACGTTGCCAGCGTGCGTCCCGAGATCGAGCGGCTCTTTCGCCAGATACTCGCGCCCGAAGCAGTGGCGATCAAAAACCAGCGACGCGCCGCTCCCGTTCGAATTTTCTCTCGGCGTTCCCCTCGGCCGCGTACCCATGGCGCGTAGTGCTCTCTTGCTCTTGCGTTGGATGAACGGCGCGCTCCAGCAGGACCAGGTAAGCTGGCTGCTGCTCTCCGGCTTTGTCCACGAGCAGCGAGGACGAACTACTCACCGTCGCGGAATTCGATGTCAAGTTGCGGCGCCAGGCGATGAGACAGCCGGAACAGGATCTGGAAACCTTCCTGCAATCTGCCAACCCACCCGACAAGCTTCGCCGCAGCCTGCAGGCTGCGCGGCGCCTGCTCCCCCAAAATAGCTCGTTGACTTTTTCCCAGTGGGTCGATGTGGCCGAGCGGATTCTGGAGGCGGTCCATTGGCCGGGAGCGCATCCGCTGCAGAGCGAAGATTTTCAGGTGCAGGCCCGCTGGTCGCAGTTGCTCGACAGCGTGGCCGCATTGGCCTTCGATGGACGCAAGACCGGCTACTCTGAGTTTCTCGACGTGCTCGAACGGCAGGCGGGGCAGACGATCTTCGCGCCCGAGTCGCGGGATGCCGCGGTACAGATCCTGGGACCCTTCGAAGCAGCGGGTCTCGCCTTCGACGCGCTGTGGTTCTTAGGCGCCGACGATGCCGGCTGGCCGGCGGCCGCCCGGCCCCACCCTTTTCTTACCCGGCCGCTGCAGCGCGCACACAACATGCCGCATGCGGATACCACGGCTGATTGGAAGCTTGCGCAACAGGTCACCACTCGCCTCGAAAGGAGCGCGGCTAAATGTGTCTTCAGCTATCCGTCGCAGAATACCGACGGCGTCTGCCGCCCATCGACGCTGGTGGACTCCGGCACGCGAAGGATACAAGCGAAAGCACTGCGGATCTCGATGGGAGCCGATGAATACCTGGCGGCGGAAGACGAATTCCCTGCCTTGCTCACAGAAGACGAGGCAGGAGCGATCCTTCCCTGGCCGGTGGAGCAGAATGCCGGGGGCGCTGAAATCCTGCGCCGGCAGGCAGCCTGCCCATTCCAATCCTTCGCCACCAGGCGGCTCGACGCCAGGCCAATGGACGCAACCGACTGGGGATTGGAAGCCCGCGAACGTGGCTCGGTGGTGCACAAGATCCTGGAGGACCTGTGGACCGAGCTAAGAACGCGTGATGCCCTCCGCGAAGCCCGCGCAGAAGGTCGGCTGCACGCCATGGTGGAGCAGCACGTTGCGGCAACCTTGCAGAGATACCGGGGCCGCGCGCCGAAGCACAGCTGGACCCAGGCCTATCTCAATGCGGAACAGGAGCGCATCGTCTCGCTCATCGAGGAGTGGTTGGACTACGAAGCCAGGCGGGCGGACTTTACGGTCGAGGCCGGCGAAGAGAAGCTGGCGGCAACGGTGGGAGATCTAAAACTGCAAGTGCGCGTGGATCGCATCGACGCAGTCGCCGGCGGCCGCGTCATCATTGATTACAAGACCGGCCTGCTGAATGCAGTTTCCTGGGACGGTCCGCGGCCGGACGAGCCACAACTGCCCCTGTATGCCGGTTTCGGCCAGATCGACCATCTGAAGGGCGTGCTGCTGGGACGGGTCCGCGAGGACAAGGTGAAATTCATCGGCCGCGTGGAAGACTCCGGGACCGTCATGCCGGGCGATGCCAAGTTGACCAGGCCGCCTTACGATGCCGATATGCTGCGCCGCTGGCAGTATGTTTTAGGCGATCTGGGACAACAGTTCCTCAGGGGCGAAGCGCAAGTCGACCCTAAGCAGTACCCCAAGACCTGCAAATTTTGCGACTTGCCCGGACTCTGCCGAATTGCAGAGAGCGACCGCGCTGCTGCCGGCGACGAAGCGGATGAAAGCGATGACTGAACTGCTGTTGCAGCCGGTCGACGAGAGTGCCCGGGCACAGACACTCGAGACCCGCCAATCCTTTCTCGTCCAGGCTCCCGCTGGTTCAGGCAAGACTGAGCTGCTGACTCGCCGCCTGCTGAAGCTGCTTGCGGAGGTGGACGAGCCGGAACAGATTCTCGCCATCACCTTCACCCTCGCGGCGACTGCGGAGATGCGGGAGCGGGTGCTTAGCAGGCTGCATACGGCTCGGGATACGGTGGAGACCAGTGACGAGCTTCCCGAGATCAAGCTGGCGCGCCGCGCCCTGGAGAACGACGCCCGGCGCGGATGGAATCTTTTGCAACAGCCACAGCGGCTTAGTATCCAAACCATCGATGCCGTTTGCCTGGCGATCGCGCATGAAACTCCGCTGCTATCGCGGCTGGGTGGATCGCTTTCTCCCACGGACAAACCGCAGCCGCTCTATACCCTCGCGGCTCGCCGGACCCTCTCCCATCTAGGGAGCGTCGAGCCGCTATCGAGCGCCCTGACGCGCCTTGTTACAGTTGCGCGCAACCAGCCTCCCCGATTGCCAGAAATTGATCGCCGAGATGCTGGATAAGCGCGACCAGTGGGGCCGCCTACTGCCAATCGTCGGCCCGGACAGGTTCGAGTGGTCCCATGTGCGCGCCAGGCTCGAAGCACCGCTGCGCCGCACCCATGAGGAGGCCATCCACAAAGCACAGTCACTGTTCGCACGCCATCCCGGACTCGCGCAGGAGCTTGTGGAAGTCCTAAGCCATGCGTGCGGCAATGTAGATCCGGATTCCGACCTGATCGCGTTAAAGCACGTCACGGATATCCGCCACCTCACCGATCACGCGCATTGGAACTCCCTATGCGACTTCCTGCTCACGCAAAAAGATGAGTGGCGCGCCAACGTCCCCACCAAGATCGGATTTCCCACTGGTAAGGAAGGGGCGGCGCCCAGGGCACGCTACAAAGCCCTGCTCGCCAGTCTTGACGCTCATCCCGAGTTCCTCGCTATGTTCTCGGCGCTGCGCGCTCTCCCTCCCCCGGCATACACCGACGAAGATTTCGAGATGCTGCAGCACATGCTCGTCATCCTGCGCTATGCGGTCGCCGAGCTGCGCCTGGTTTTCGCCGAGCGTGGGGTGGTGGACTTCGTCGAACTAGGCCTGGCTGCGCGGCAGGTCTTGCGCGATGACGACGGCGAGTTGAGCGAATTGGCAGCCGATGTTGCCGCGCGATGGCCCCATCTGCTGGTGGACGAGTTTCAGGATACGTCGCGCAGCCAGTACGAGCTTTTCTCCCTGATCGCGGGGGGATGGGAGTCCGCCGGTCGAGGCACCTGCTTCCTGGTCGGCGATCCCATGCAATCGATCTATATGTTTCGCCAAGCCGAGGTAGAGCTCTTCGAACTCACCCGGCGCTACGGCCTGGGCGAAGGAACGGCCGCGGTCCAATTGACACCTTTGCAGTTGCAGACCAATTTTCGCTCCCATGCCGGCCTGGTAGACCGCCTGAACGAAATCTTCGCGCAGATCTTCGGCCCCGCGACAGGCCGGGAATACCAGGTGACCTTCGCCCCCTCCACGGCCCATTGCCCCGCGCCACGCGGCAGCCTGGGCGTGAAGGTGTGGCCCTTTTTCCTCCCCTCGAAAGCCACCCCGGAGCAAAAACGCGAAGCGGACGAAGCAGAAGCCCGGCAGGTGGTCAGCATCATCCAGGAACACTGGCCCGCGGTCGAAGCAGCAAAGCATAAGGAGAGCGAGTTCCGCATCGCTGTCCTGGTTCGCGCGCGCGCCCACCTGAACTTGATTGCCCGCAGGCTTCGCAAGGCGGATATTTCCTTTCGCGCGGTAGAGATTGAGCAGCTGGGCGAACGCCAGGAGGTAAAAGACCTCACCGCGCTCACCCGCGCGCTCTTGCATCCCATGGATCGCATCGCGTGGCTCACCGTACTGCGCGCGCCCTGGTGCGGCCTTACTGTCAGGGATCTGCATACCCTTGCCGGTAGCGACATCAAGGACCCGGGGCAACCCGCAATGCTCGCGCTGCTGCGCGAGCGCACGCTGTTGCTCAGTGAAGACGGGCAGCAAAGAGCCGCCCGCGTGCTTGCGGTGCTGGAAGACGCACTGCGTGGCAGGCATCGCCAGGTCTCTCTGGCCCGATGGGTAGAACGTACCTGGGTGACCCTCGGCGGACGAGCATGCATAGACCGCGCGGGTTATGCGAACGTGCATGCCTTCTTTGCCATGCTCGAACAACTGGGCCCCGGAGCGGCCGGGTTCGAGGAACAGATTGCTGAACTTTGCGCGCAACCGGACCCGGCTGCGGACGAACGCCGCGGTGTGCAGTTGATGACCATCCACAAGGCAAAGGGGCTGGGGTTTGACGTGGTGATTGTGCCTGGCCTGGGACGCGCCACCCGGACTGAATCGCAACCGCTGCTTCGCTGGCTGGAACAGACCCGGTTGGTTGGCCCGGAGGAAGCGGAGGAGCAGGAATTCGTGGTTGCTCCCATCGGCCGCAACGGAAAACAGGGTGGCATCTATGCCTGGATTGGCGAGCTGCAAGGCCGGCGGGAAGACGATGAAGCCAAGCGCCTGCTTTATGTGGCGGCCACGCGTGCCCGCAAGGAGCTGCACCTGCTGGGGACTGCTGTCACGAAAGTCAATAACGAGCTAAGCCCAGGAGACCGGCGGAGCCTGCTGGGGATAGCATGGCCGGCTCTCCAGGGAGAGTTCGAGCGTGCGCGTGACCCACAAGAGCCCGTAGCAGACGCGACGCCGCAACAAGCGGAATTTGCCTTCCCGCCGGCGTTCCCGTCTATCAGATTGCGCCGCCTGCCGACGGATTGGAAACCCACGTCGTATGCCGTCCCACCAGTAGCTGAGGAAAGAAATCTGGAAACCATCGAACGGCCGCGCGGCTCGCTGGCCGCGCGCGCGTTCGGCACTGTTGTCCACGCGCTGCTCGAGGATCTAGCGAAGCTTCCCGGCATCGAGGCCACTGGAGTCTCGCAGGCGATATTCGACGAGGTCGCCGGCTGGCGTGCACGCGCGCTGGCCATCCTGCGCTCCAGCGGGCTGCCTCGAGTGGAGGCTGAGCCGTTGTCGGCAGACGTAGTGCGGGCCCTGCAAGCCGTGCTTCGCGATCCAACAGGGCGCTGGATTCTGGGAGCACGCGCCGGCGCGAAGAACGAAATCTCCTGGTCAGCCTGGGCCGGTGAGGTGGTGCAAACGCTGCGCGGTGATCGTATATTTCACGCGGGAGAAACACCCGGATCCGTAGAAGAAACCCATCTATGGATTGTCGACTACAAGACCGCCCGCCATGGCGCCTCCGGGATCGATGCATTTCTCGCCCAGGAAAAGGAGAAGTACGCGCGCCAGCTGGGGTCGTATGCCGAGGTGATGCGCAAAGTACAGGGAAATGATTTGCCCCTGCGCATGGCTCTTTACTTCCCCCTGCTGACCAGGCTGGTGTGGTGGTAGAACTGCGTCCATTTCCCACTCAAGCCAAACTCGCCTTGAATGGGCCACCCACATTGTTGCCGGGTGCGGAAAAACTTCGCCCATTCAAGCCTTCTGTTGGCTTGAGTGGGATAACAAGACCTTTAGTAGTAGAGGTACTTCCGCCACTTATGGTCGGAGTGGCCGATCATGCGCATGATGTGACGGCTGGTGTGCAGCGAAAAGGGGCGAGGCTCACGCATCAGTTTGATGTCACTGAGCTCGCTGAGTAGATGATTACCTTTTCTGCGGTTACAAGAATGGCAGCACGCGACGAGATTCTCCCAGGTAGAAAGGCCGCCGCGGGAACGGGGCATAACATGATCCAGCGTAAGTTCTCCGGCAGGCAGAACCACTCCGCAATATTGGCAGCTATTCCGATCGCGCAGCAGGATGTTCTTGCGCGAGAGAGCGCGCGTCTGGTGCGGGATGCGGCGGTATTCCAGCAGGCGAATGACCGAAGGCATGGGAATACGCAGCAACGCGGCATGCAAAATGGCGCCCTGCTCCTCTTCCGTCTTGGCCACGCCCTTGAGCACCAGGATCAACGCCCGGCGAGCCCCGCAGATATTGATCGGTTCGTACGACGCATTCAGCACCAGCACCGGCTTTTGCATGGTGTAGGCGGAAGAAACCCGTTGGCCGGGCCACCCTTCATGCGGCTCAACAGGTTCCTTAGGCAGCGCACGGCCCTGCGCGTTTGCTTTCGGCTTGCGTGCGTGGATCATGGCTTTTCCCAAAGACATCTTGATCCTCCGTTACGTACCTTCCAAACCCTACCCGGCTGCCTGGTGGAAACTCGCTCGCAAAAAACCAGGATCCCAGGAAGCGACTCCTTCGCGTTGTACACGGGCAACCGTTGCCACCCGGACCGAGGCTGCGCCGGCATTCATCAACACCCGGCTGCAGGCCCGGGCTGTGGCCCCGGTGGTGTAAATGTCATCGACCAGCAAAACGTGCTGCCCAGCCAATCTGCCGGGAAGAGGCGCAAAAAAAGCGCCACGCAGATTCTGCCGGCGCTGGTGGGTGGTCAGGCCCGCCTGACTCACCGTAACGCGCACTCGTTTCAGCAAGCTGGTCTGTAGATGCAATCCAAGTTCAGGATGCCGGCGGCGCATCTCCGCCATGGCCGCACGGGCCAGCAACTCGGCATGGTTGAAACCTCGCTGGCGCTGCTTGACCGGGTGCATGGGCACCGGAATCACCAGCATCTGTCGCGGCGCCTCTCCGGACGATGCAAAGATTTCGAGGCTGTCCGCCAGCAGCGTGCCCAGACGCCGGGCGACCGGCTGCATACCCTCGTACTTGAGCAGATGAACCAGTGAGCGAAGCTCGCCATGGTAGCCCCCGTAGGCCACAGCTTTCACGAAAGCTGGAGCGGCCACGCGGCATGGCTGGCAAAGGGGCTGGGAATCAGGATGGTCACTGCCCAGCGCAGTAGAAAGGTTCGAAATGCCCAGATCCTCCCCGCAGCAAGCGCACAGTGTGCCTGTTTGCGGAGGGAGTTGCGTACAGCAGAAATCACAGATGGGAACGCGGGTAAGACGCAGGAGAGAACGGCTACAAAGGACACAGGAGCAGGGAAACAAAGCACAGGAGAGGCTGTCCGCGGGACTTCGCAGCACACGCACAACAGCCCGCCAAACCGAAGTTTGCGCCAGCGGGACGTCGAGAGTCAGGGAGATACTCTGACCAGGAAAGACGCACCTCACAGCCGGCCGGCGAGGCTCGCAGCTGCCCTGCCGCCGATGGCTAGAGTATACGGGCAAGTCAAGGCTGAGCGCCACCCCCTGTTTATGCGGCCTTTTGCGCAGCTTCACGCGGCGCAACACGTTTGCCGGCAATCGTGGAAGCCACGCCGGCCACCACCAGCGCGGCTCCCACGTACTGCAATGGCGTGGGCCGCTCCTGCGCCAGCAACGACCCGAGCAGCAAAGCGACCAGAGGGTTGACGTAGGCATAGCTGGCTACCCGCGTCACGGGATCTTGCTTGATAAGCCAGACATAGGCGCTGAAGGCAATGATGGACGCGAAGAGCACGAGATAGCCCATGGAGAACGCTAGATGCCAATTCCATTGCCGGGAGAGACGCGGGAGCGTGCCAAGTTCCCCTGTTCCGGCGGAAATTAGAAAGAGGAAGGTTCCTCCCCAGAGCATCTGCAGTCCGGAGCTCATGCTGAGTTGCCGCGGCAGATCAAGGTGGCGGCTGGCGATCGTGCCTCCGGCCCAGAAGAAGCACCCCAGCAGCAGGACCAACGCCGAGGTGCTGAAGCTACTGTGATGAAAACCCATGGGAATCATGAGCACAATGACCCCCGAAATGCCGAGCACGATGCCGGCCAGCGCCTTCGCCCCCGGCCGTTGACCACCGGAAAACCACCACTCTGCGAGCAAGACCCAGACCGGAATGGTGGCCGCGATCACCGCTGCCAGGCCCGAAGGCACTTCCTTCTCCGCCCAGAAAAGACAGCCGTAGTCGCCGGCAAACATGACCAGGCCAAGCACCGCCGTACCCATCCACTGCCGCCGGTTGGGCTGCGGCATCCCGCGCCAGCGGCTGTAGCCATAGAGAATTGCGCCGGCACACAGGAATCGGAAGCAGGCCGCAAAGAAGGGTGGAGTCACCGCAACCACCTGCCGAATGGCCAGGAACGACGCACCCCATAGGAAGTAGATAGCACCGTAGGCGAGCAGCTTGCGGATGGCCATACGTTAGATTAAAGCGGATTCCGCCAAGTCGAGATACAGTTGTTTGCAATCCCGGATTTCCTGTGGGGCTTGGTGAGGCCAACGAACTTCATGCGGCTTTCCGCTAAAGAAAGCCGCACACGCGACTGCTGGATGGGGCCTCGTACAGGAAATCCGGGTAATCCCGGAGGAGAACTGAGTGCCCACAACCCCAACAGGCTTTCAACCCTTCGTCCCCGCTACGGAGACGCGCCCCGAACTCACCCCCCGCGCGTTGGTGTTGGGGTGCATCTTTGGACTGCTCTTTGGCGCGGTAACCGTCTATGTGGGCCTGCGCGCGGGTTTGACGGTGGGGGCGTCGATTCCCATCTCCGTGCTTTCCATCAGCGTCCTGCGGGCATTCGGCCGGGCCTCGATTTTGGAAAACAACATCGTCCAGACCACCGGCAATTCGGGGCAGTCGATTGCCTCCGGCGTGATCTTTACCTTGCCGGCCCTGATCTTTCTCGGCTTCAACCTGCAGTACTCGCGCATCTTTCTATTGGCGCTGCTGGGTGGCCTGCTGGGCGTGCTCTTTATGATCCCGTTACGGCGACAATTAATCGTCGAGGAGCATGGCCGGCTCACCTACCCCGAAGGCACCGCCTGCGCCGATGTCCTGCTGGCGGGTGAGCGCGGCGGCTCCTTCGCTGGACGCGTCTTTCTGGGCCTCGGTCTGGGTGGACTCTACACCTTATTCCAGAATGAAAATCTCTTCGGCGTATGGCCGGGCACGCCTGACTATCAGCCACAGTGGCTGAAGGGTTCCGCGATCCGTGCCGATGTCACTCCCGAATACCTCGGCGTGGGCTACATCATCGGGCCCAGAGTTGCCGGGTTGCTTTTTTCCGGGGGCGTCTTCTCCTGGCTGGTTCTCATGCCCGCCATCTATTTCTTTGGCTCCCATTTCCCTCAAGCCATCTATCCCGGAACCAAACCGATCGCGCAGATGTCTCCCAGCGATCTTTGGGCTTCCTACATCCGGCCCATGGGCGCGGGGGCGGTCGCAGCATCAGGGCTCATCACCCTGATCAAGACCATGCCGACGATCTTTGGCGCCTTACGCGCTGCTGCCGGAAACCTGCGCCAGACAGGCGCCGTGAAGACCGCACCGCTGCGCACGGACGATGATCTGCCCTTCAGCGTGGTGGTCGGCGGATCCGTAGTTCTGGTGTTGATGATGTTTTTCTTTCTCACCTTCAAGCCGGTGCCAGGAGCGCAAGTGAGCTGGCTCGCTAATCTTGCAGCCGCGGTGCTGGTGGCGATCTTCGGGTTTCTCTTCGTCACCGTGTCCTCGCGCATTGTGGGGTTGATTGGCAGCTCTTCGAATCCGGTCTCCGGCATGACGATCGCCACCCTCATGGCAACCTCTGCAATTTTCCTGGTGAATGGATGGACGGCCCCGGCCTTCGGCGCCCTGGCCATCACCATCGGAGGCGTAGTGTGCATCGCGGCCGCCAATGCTGGCGATACTTCGCAGGATCTCAAGACCGGCTACCTGATCGGCGCGACTCCACGCAAGCAGCAGATCGCCTTGGTGATCGGCGCCTGCGTTTCGACGCTAGCCATCGGGGCGACGTTGCAGTTAATGAACCAGGGGCTGGCGGAGTTCCGCCAGACCGCGAGGCCATGGGATATGGGCGTTGCTCACAGCGGCGTGCAGATTGAGGAGCAGCACTTTCACCAGGCGCAGATCCGGGTCATCCAGTCCGATAAAACGGTCGCGGCCCGACCAGGGAATAACTATGTATTACTGAACGCGCTCAATTCGCCGGAGTTGGCGGACGGCAAGTATCTCTACAATCCGCAGACGCAGCAGATTGAGGTGCAGTGGATCCAGGGCATTGGGAGCGAGAAGGCCGCGGCGCCGCAAGCCCGGCTGATGGCCACGGTGGTCAATGGAATTCTGGGCCGCAAGCTGCCCTGGGGACTGGTGCTGCTGGGCGTCTTCCTGGTCATTGCGGTGGAACTGCTGGGGATTCGTTCCCTGTCCTTCGCGGTGGGAGCGTATCTTTCGATCGCGACCACGCTGGCCATCTTTGCCGGTGGCGTGGTGCGGTGGATGATCGATCGCGCGGTGGAGAAAGCACGCGCGGATACGATCGAAACTGAGAGTGAGATCAGTCCTGGCTCGCTCTATGCCAGCGGGTTGATCGCGGCCGGCGGCATCGTGGGGCTGATGGGCGTCGCCCTCAAGCTTTATGAAACGGCCGCGGGTAAAGAAGATGTGCTGCTGCTGCCAGCGACGAATCCCCTCCACCACGATTGGGTGTCGGTGTTGATGTTTGTGCTTCTGGCTGGTTCGCTCTATTACTTTGCGCGCAAGCCGCTTAAGGGAGGAGAATGAGAAAGAGCACTTCACGTTGAGTGCTGTGGCATCCCACTCAAGCCAAAACCGGGCTTGAATGGGGCACCCATCGTTCGTTGGGAAATAGAGAAACCGCAGGTCCCTCCACTCCGCTCCGCTACGGTCGGAGGTTCTGACTTTTTTGATTTCTTTCAGGTTTTGGTGGCCGGAAAGCTCTGAAGAGCGTCGGCTAACAAGCATCCTCGGGGTCCTTCGACTGCGCGCCAAAAACCCTTTGTTAAGCGATAGATCTGCGAGGCGCTTCGCTCAGGATGACGGTCTTGTGGGAGTTTTGAAAAACCTTCCGGTTGGGTGTGCCAAAAACTCAAAACTTAAAAAAGTCACAAACTCTCGGGATGACAATTCTATTGCACAAGAAAATTTGTCATCCCGAGCGAAGCCGAGGGATCTGCAGTGTCCGCGATGTCGACTTTGAAGCCGAATCTTTGGCCTAGACAGCCTTGTCTTTCCGATCAGTTTAACCCACGCGGTACGCGCGCTCTTTCCAGGTGACTTGTTGCCCTGCCATCTTGCGCAGCAGGGCATACCACTGAATCGTGAGCAATACCGCGACGCCTACCGGATGCAGGCAAGCGCTGAGCAGGGGTTGGCGGTATTTCCAGACGGAAAGCAGGCGCGGCACAAAAGACGCTGCCAGGGCTGCCAGTATGAGCGAACGCCCAAGACCGCTGTACAGTCCCGGAGCGACCTGTCCCGGCGTGCCGTGGAAGAGCAGCGAAAGGGCCAGGAGAAGGGGAAGAATCTGACCGCAGAAAAGCAGGAAAGTAAATGGCAGGATACGCGCCGGCGAAGCCATCCCTTCAGTGGCATTCTTGGCCAGACCCCGCCAAACCTCCGAAGCATTGTGATACATGCGGCAGGTGGCGAGATGGGTCAGGTCGGCAATATCGGTGCGCAGACCGTGACGGCGAAAGAGCTGCGGCAGCAGCAGCCCGTCATGCATCGTGGTGCGGATCTGCGCGTGGCCGCCGCTCTTACGATAGGCATCGCGGCGCACCATGAGGAACTGGCCGCAGCCCACCGCGAAGCCGGGCGCAGACAAGGCACGCATGCCGGCCAACGGCAGATACGAAAGCAGCACGAAGTGAATGAGCGGCAGCAATAGCCACTCCAGAAAAGTCTCCGTCTCCTGCCGGGGAAAGCCGCTGACCAGATCAGAGCCGGAGCGCACCAGAAATGCCGACATACGGGCGAGGGCTTCGGGAGCAAGACGCACGTCGGCGTCGAGAAAGCAGAGGATGTTGGAGTGGGCCAGGGCCGCGAGCGTGTGGCACGCGTGTTGCTTGCCATTCCAGCCGCCGGGCAGCGGAGGCGACGACTCGAGGCGCACGCGCGGATCCTTCGCAGCAAAGCCGAGTACGATTTCCGCCGTGCGATCGGTGGAGGCGTCATCGAGCACAATGATCTCGATCTGGACTCCGCGCGAGGCGAGCAGGCTGGTAAGCGACGCGGCGATGACGCGTTCTTCATTGCGGACGGGGATGAGCACCGAGACGGCATCGGGTAGAACGCAGTGTCCCATTTCCGCACAGCTGCCGGCCTCTGGCTCACGATAGACCAGCATGTTCCACACCCAGAGCACGGCCGGCACAGTCGCGCAGCAGAAGGCGAGTCCAATGAGCCATGCGTTACTCATAACCGGCGGATGCTCCCGTGGCTTCCTTCATACACGCGTCCGCTCAGCAGGGCAAGGAGTCTCTTCCATGCATCATAGACGCCACCAAACGTCGGCAGAAGGTTAGTCGATGTGTCAAACGGCGACGCGTGTTTGCCCTGCGAGCAATCGGGCGATAGCGCGACCCTGACGGATAAGGTCAGGTAATCCCACCCCGTGGTAAGGACTCCCCACAAGATGAAGACCGGGGATTGCGCTCACTATTGAATCCAGCTCCGCCATGCGTTCCAGGTGGCCGACGGCGTATTGCGGAAGGGAGTGTGGCCAGCGGCGCACCACCGTTTCCGAGGCTTCGGGCAAGGGACCCAGGACGCGGCTTAGTTGTAACCTCGCGCGCTCGATGAGGTTATCGTCCGCTTCGTCCTGCAGCACATCGCCCGCGTGGCCGCCGAAGAAGGCGCGTAAGAGCACTGCCCCTTCGGGGACGCGGCCGGGAAATTTTTGATGCACGAAGGTGCAGGCCAACAGCTGGTGCGAAGCCCCGCTTTCCTCGCCGAAAACCGGCGGCACCACAAAGCCAAAACCGCGCGGGATGCGCATGCGCGCCGCCTGGGCGGGAGCGAAGGCCAGCGCCACCACGATGGCCGAGGTGGCCTGCTGGGGCAGCAAGCCCGCCATCCGGGCGCCATGGCCGTCAAGCTGCTGCAGCAGCGAGCGGGTCACGTGCAGCGGGGTGGCCAGAACGACGGCGTCGAAGCGATCTTCACCCCGGGAGGTCACCAGGCGCCAGCTCCCCCGCTCGGACTCGATCCGCAGCACCGGCTCTCGAAGGCGCAAAGAAGCGAGAGGCAGCTTCGAAACCATGCGCTCGATCAGCGTCTCCAGCCCGCTGGTGAGGGTGGTGAAGATGGCTTGAGGGGCCTGTTGCGCTCGCCGCTGCACAGCCTGGACCAAGCTGCCCTCCTCCGCTTCCATGCGGACAAAGGCGGGCATGACCGCGCGCACACTGAGCTGCGCGATATCGCCTCCGAAGACCGCGGCCAGCAGCGGACCGGCGATGGTACGGGCAACTTCTTCCCCGAAGTGACGGCGCACAAAGTCGGCCACGGATTCGTCATGATCGGGGGCGGATGCTTTAAGCTCCGCGGCGTGTTTTGGCTCCCGCAGATAGGCAAGCCGGGCCTGCCAACTGAACAGGGGCGATTCCAGCAGCGGGCCCCACTTGGCCGGAACCATCATGCGCATGCCGTCGGGGATGGGGACCAGCCGAGCAAGGCGCTCACCGCCCTGCTGCACATACGTGCGCCGCCACTGATCGTTGGAGGCGACGATCTGGTCTTCGAGACCCAGCTCCACTGCCAGTTCGCGGGCCCATGGCTTTTCGGTCACCCAGGAGTCAGGGCCGCACTCGATGACGAAACCCTGGCGGCGGACTGTCTCTACGATGCCGCCGAGGCGGCCTGAGGCTTCAAAGAGGGCGCACTCCACTCCGTCACAGGCCAGTTGATAGGCGGTGGCCACGCCACTGATCCCACCGCCCACGATGGCAATGCGTTTGGTCGGAACCTGGGCCGTCCCACTGCTCATAAGGCGGCGACGGGCGGAGAAAGAACCTGGGATCGCGCAGCGAGGCGAGCGAAGCCTTGCCGGGCCAGATCCTCGAGCGTCGCCGTGAGGAGAGGAGAGTCGTTGAGCGACTGCGGGCGCACCACTTCAAGGCCGATGCCGGCCGCGAAGTCGCGGAAGCCGATATCGATGTCGTAAAGGATCTCGACATGGTCGCAGAGGAAGCCGATGGGCTGGATCACGACCGCCGAATGGCCTTCCTGGCGAAGCGCGGTGAGCGTGTCCTCCACCGTGGGACCAATCCACGTAGCCCCCGACATGCCCTGGCTCTGGAAGGCGAAAAACCAGTCGGCTTCGGTGAGGCCCAGGGGCGTGAGCAGCGCGGCCACGTTCGCCGCGGTGCGCTTGGCTTCCACTGGATAAGGGTCGGGACCGAGATCGGGCCTGGCGTCTGGCTCCGGCTGCCCTGCGGTAGCTGGAGGCTGCACCTGGATGGTTCTGCAGGGCACACTGTGCGCGGTAAAGAGTACCGGCGCCATGGAACCAATGCGCGCAGAGAGACTTTGCCAGACCGGCTGCAGGCGTTCGGCAAAGGCCTGCGCAAGTTGGGGATGGTCGGCCCAGCCGTCGATGAAGTCCATCTCCATGGCGCCCCCAGCTTCGGCAAAGGCTGCGCGGCGATAGAGTCCCACACTGGTGCGGGAGTTCTGGGGTGCAAGACAGATAGCAACCGCCGAGGTAATGCCATCGTCACGCATCTGGCGCACCACGTCGGCGATATACGGCTTCCAGTTGCGCATGCCCACATAGACCGGAAGATTCAGCGCCTCTGAGAGCAAGCGCCCCTGCTCCAGAGTGAGTTCGGTCAGCGGGCTAGACCCAATGAGACTGTAACGGTGACGAATCTCTTCGACCACGGATTCGGGCATCGGCCGCCCACTGGTGATGTTGCGCAGGTACTCAGGAATCTGGTCGAGGGACTGCGGCGTTCCATGCGCGAGCAACAGAACCGCGCGGCGCTGCGGTGCGAAATCAGCCATGGGAAGGAGCTCCAGTCATGGGGCTGGGCGCGGCGCTGAACTCGCGCACATACTGAACCACCCGCTGCACATTTTCGACCGGGGTGCCGGGAACAATGCCATGCCCCAGATTGAAGATGTGTCCGGGGCGGCCGCCGGCCTGGGCGAGTATCTGGCGCACCCGCTCGCGGAGCAGATCTTCGCCGGCAAAGAGCGTGATGGGATCGAGGTTGCCTTGCACTGCAACCGCGTGACCCAGGGCGGACCATGCCTGGTCCAGGGGCACCCGCCAATCGAGGCCGATCACGTCGGCGCCCGTCTCGCGCATGGCGGGCAGAAGGGTCGCGGTGTCCACGCCGAAGTAGATGACCGGAACGCCCAGCGCCTGCACTTTGCGCACTAACCGGGTGGTCACGGGCAAGACGAAATCGCGGTAATCGGCCGGGCTGAGGGCGCCTGCCCAGCTATCGAAAATCTGGATGACGTCGGCTCCCGCTTCCACTTGCTGGGCCGCATACTCGGCGAGCACGGAAGCGAGCTTCTCGAGCAGGAGCTGCCAGACGGACGGCTCCCGGTACATGAGCGACTTGGTGAAGATGTAATTGCGCGACCCGCCGCCCTCAATCATGTAGCTGGCAAGGGTGAAGGGCGCGCCGCAGAATCCGACGATGCCGATGCGATCCTGGAAGTGCGCCACCACCTTGCGAATGGCCTCGGCCACGTAGCCAAGTTCGTGGGCGCGATCGATGCGCAGGTTCTGCACATCGTCGGCGGTACGCACCGGGTGGTGAATCACCGGGCCTTCTCCAGCCAGGAACTCAAAATCGAGGCCCATGCCCTCCAGGGGCAACAGCAGGTCGGCAAAGATAATGGCGGCATCGACGTCAAGCTTTTCCGCGGCCGTGATGGTCACCTCAGCGGCAAGCTCGGGGTTTTTGCAGATCTCCAGCAGCGAATGGTGACGGCGTACGGCCTGGTACTCCGGCATGTAGCGGCCGGCCTGGCGCAGGAACCACACCGGGGTCTGGTCCACCGGCTGGCGCAGGCAGGCACGCACAAACCGCGTGCCGCTGGAAAGGCCGGAGCCGGGTTGAGTGGAGCGTTGCTGCAGTAGGGTTTTTTCCGGCATGCTGGCCTTCAATGATTGAGGTTAGCATTTTGGGTGGACTGGCCGGGCGGTGGCCGGCGGGTTGGATTCTCTGCGATGAAAGTCCCCGGGCGGATCGGGGACTCCGGGAGTGGCCGTGACAGGACGCGGCAGATTCTCCCCGGTGCGCCCGCATGTCAGCCGACGACAGCAGTGATCCCACTCAAGCCAAAAGAAGGCTTGAATGGGCCACCCAACATTTTTTGTCCCCTTTGGGGGCCCATCCGTCATTTGTGGCTGGGAAAGCTTTTAGGGGCGGTGGAGAAGCCGAAGATTGTGACCTCATGATAGGTCTCCCCCGGCTTGAGCTCGCTGGTGGGGAACTTGGGGTGGTTGGGCGAGTCGGGAAAATGCTGAGTTTCCAGGCAAAATCCGGAGTGCTTGCCATAGACGTGACCGTGTTTCCCGTGGAGCGTTCCATCGAGAAAATTGCCGGAGTAGAACTGCATTCCAGGTTGGGTCGTTTCCACGGTTAACACCCGCCCGCTGGTGGGTTCGACCACCCGCGCGGACTGCTGCAGAACGCCAATCTTGCCGTTCAGGACGTAGTTATGGTCATAGCCCCCGCCCAGCCGCATTTGCTCGTTATTGTCATTGATCCGCGCGCCGATCGCCGTTGCCTGGTGAAAGTCCAGGGGGGTTCCCGCAACCGGGGCCAACTCTCCGGTGGGAATAAGCCCGGAGTCGACGGGCGTGTAGCGGTCAGCGGGAATCATCACCAGGTGGTTGAGAATATCTCCTTGCCCTTCGCCGGCAAGGTTGAAGTAGCTGTGATTGGTCAGGTTCAGAACCGTGTCCTTATCGGTGGTGGCAAAGTACTCGATCTTGAGCGCATGCGCTTCGAGCGTGTAGCGGACCCGCGCGGTCAACGTACCAGGAAAGCCCTGATCGCCATCCTTGCTGACCAGGGTGAGCTCGACCCCATGGGGGATTTCTTTCCCTTGCCATAACAGCTTGTCGAAGCCTTTGATCCCCCCGTGCAGGGTGTTAACGCCGTCATTCGCCGGCAGCTGATAGCGCTTGCCGTCCAGGGTAAAGGTGGCATGGGCGATGCGGTTGCCATAGCGCCCGACGATGGATCCGAAGTAGCTCTTAGGGTCGGCGGTGTAGCCCGCCAGAGATTCGTAACCGAGAACGATGTCAGCGACCTTGCCGTTGCGATCGGGCACCTCAAGAGACACCAGCCGCGCGCCGTAGGTCATGACGCGCGCCTTAATCGCGCCCTCTTCGAGGGTGTAGATCTCCACCTTGGTTCCATCCGGCATATCGCCGAATACAGACTTGGTCACCTTCGCCTCCAGATGCGATGCCAGCGGCACCAGTGTCAACCACAGAAAAACACAGTTAAGTATCTTGATTTGCTTCGACGGCCTGGCCATCCACAGACTCCTTACATCTCTTTCGCGCGCACAGCTCGATCAAGAGCCGCGTCTTCAAACCGTAATGGATACTAAAGCATTTTTCCCTTCGCTGTATCCGCCACCAGGATGGTTCGCCGGCGCTGCCCCCTCCGGCCGAAGAGAGAGCGACTCTAAGACATTGATTTAATACGGTCAACCGCGGTCGGAAGGGCTGGAAAGAGGGGCTAAGGTATTACCAGTCACGAGTACCTTTATGTCGGCCGTTGTTACCCAATAGTTGTAGCCAGCAGCGCGTGAGCCGCTATGCTACGGAACAAGCGGTGGATCTGGACGACTGCTTGTTGATTCTTCGGGGGAGGGATTCAATTGAAGCAGCCGGCTACGAACCACCGCGAATACATATCCACGAGCGTGGAGGTCACGCTTGACGACGCTCGGGCCACGGCTCTGGAGCGAATCGTCAGCTTATCGATGGATTACCAGCGCGGCGTCGGCCTGGTGCAATTCCGCAATGGCGTGGATGCTGTGATTGCCTCCACCGGATACCGCCAACTGATCGAGAAACTGCTTGAGATACTCTAACGCCATCACCGAGCTGGGTTCGACCGCACGACGCCGGCTGGTTTCCTTTCCCCGTCCCGCGGTTAGCCCACGACGCCGATTGTGTCCCTCTTGTGGACCAGGCCCGTCCAGCTCAGCCTGCACCTCGCCAAGCTTTCCTTCTGAGCCCGAGCGGCCATACACCTTTCCTGACTGAGTTATGATAAAGCGGCTGCGGAGCTGTCGCCATCGCCTGTCGTCATCGCCCGGGAGCGCAGATCTCATGAGGACAGAAATCCATGGTCAATTATCTTGAACTGCCGGTAGGGGAGAAGAGCCCCGAGGTCATTCACGCGGTCATCGAGATTCCCGCGGAAGGCATCAATAAATACGAGTACGACAAGACGTTGCACGTTTTCCGTCTCGACCGCAATCTCTATTCGCCGGTGCATTATCCGGGCGACTACGGCTTCATTCCCTCCACGCTGAGCGAGGACGGCGATCCGCTGGATGTGCTGGTGCTGGTGGACGCGCCCAGCTTTCCTGGCTGCGTGATGCAGGTTAGGCCCATCGGCCTACTGGAGATGCTCGATCAGGGAGTGCCGGACGAGAAGGTTCTGGCCGTGGGCAAGAACAACCCACGCTACGCCGATGTTTGGAACTATTCGGAAATTTATCCCCACATGCTCAAGGAAATGACGCACTTCTTCGCCATCTACAAGGATCTTGAAGGCAAGCGTGTGGAGGTCAAAGGGTGGCACGATGCCGCCTACGCCCGCACCAAGGTGGTCGAAGCGGTCAATCGCTTCAAAGACAACAAGACCGCCTCCGAACCAGGCGGAAACCGCTAACCGATCGCCTCCGTTCGCTTCGGATATAATCCCAGCAGCAAAGCCCGGAGAGATGGCCGAGTGGCTGAAGGCGGCGGTTTGCTAAACCGTTGTAGGGGCTAACACCTCTACCGGGGGTTCGAATCCCCCTCTCTCCGCCATATCTGCTGTAACTCATTGAAAACGATGAATAGGTGAAGCCTCCAAGAAGCCGCTCCCTTCAGGCTCATCCTTCAATTGGAAAAGACTAGCAGTGCGCGCTCCGTTTCGTGACCGAGAAGGAATCGCAGCCCTGGTTCGGAACCCTGTCAAAGCGGACTCGTCGAAACTGCGAAGCAATACCCCTACGGCTACATTTACTTGGCAAAGCAAAAGCGCAGGGGCTTAAAGCCCAGATCTTGGTCGCGCCTAAACGGCCCGATAGTCGTGCCCTGATACGAAGCATCAAAACGCCGGCCGCCAGAAATTTCCAATCCCGCCGATTTCGATCTATCCACCTTCTCTGAAATGTAGAAACTCCACGCGTTTGCTTAGCGACAAGCGGACGCTTGGGCATCATCCACCGCCCTGCTAGCCCGAACACCCTCCTGGAATTTCGGTCCTCCTATTTATGAGTGATTGATTTGGACCATCCAAAACAGTGCCCTTCGCCTCTATCCTTGCGTCCGTGAAGATGCTAAGAAAGTAATTGACGGCATCTGCAACAAATTGCGGCATTGAGTATCCCAATCCGGATTTAAGCACCACCTCGATCGTGCCCTGCCTGCAAGGTAAACCCTCATCCGGAGCTCTTAAGATGGTGCCGGTATAAACCAGCATGGCGTAAACGCCAAAGTTGAAGGGGCCCGCGCCAAGGCCCAGCATGACGCGCAAATCCGCGCCCATGAGCAGCGAGCCGATGCCGACCGATATCCCCTCGGTTGTATTCCCGATATCCGTTTTTGAAGTTACGGTCAAACCTGGATTGGCCGCCCATTGGCCATTAATGTATCCGGCTTTCAAGCTGCCATGCACGGCATACAGTCCCTCTGCGTTCAGCACGGACGACTTCGCACTGAAACCCGTGTTGAGCACCAGTCCTTGGTCAAACGTGATCGCGAAAGGTACCGGGCCCCCAAGTGGAATCCACATCGATATAGGGAGATAATCCTTTTTCCGGAAATTGACATGCCGATCAATGTCGGTGTGAGCCTTCAGGTGCAGCATGACACCGACAACACCCTGCAATTCGATTCCGCAGTCTTTCGGAATTACGCCGCCGCTGGATGTCAGGAAGGTCCTCGCGTGCATGCCGGAGAAGTTGAGCATGCCTGTGGCCACCACGTGGATGCCGCTTTTGTCATAGGTGTACTGGACGCCGATACCGGACTTGTTGGCGATCAGACTCGGTATCAAACCTTGCATATCCACCGGTGGAAAAACGGGAACGGTGGGGGGATGAAAATCCGGTATCTTAGGCAGGCTTATCTGGGGACCAGGAACTCCCGGCATGCTGAAGGGCCTTTGGTAATACGAGCGTACCAATCGCGGCGCCCTCGGATCGTCTCCCCGACTAGGTGGAAGAGGTGCGGCCGGGAATACGGGCTCAGGAGCCCAGCTGCCGCCGATCCTTTGAAAGCGTTCACGATGCCCATCGGCAGATACCGTGGTCATGTTGACCGGCGTCCATTTGCCGCTCCTGGAGACGCGCGACACAACGATGGATCCTTTCCAGTGATCGACGCCGGGCGTCGGCAAGCCGGCAGTTTGCTTTTCACCCTCATCGCGCGGCTCCGGGAAGTCGGGATAGACGAAAGGCGTCATCTTCTCAATGTCGATGTCGGAATCCATCGCGAAACTTCCCTTGGCGATTAAATCGTGCAGCTGTACAGGCAACAAGATCACCTGTACGGAGTCGCCCTCCTGCTTGAGCATGGCGATGCGCCCGACTGCCCGCCCGGTGGCAAAGACAATCTTGCCCATGGCAAATTCATTCACGTGGGGAGCATTGGCATCGAACGTCCAGACGATGCCGTTACTTGCAATCGAACGGATCGCTTTGTCACCTTGCTCCATCAGGATGATGTCTGGCTGGTACTCGACCTTGGGGTCCAGCCGGGGTGCGATGCCGAATTGCCTTTGACTTTTCGTGAGCGTCGCTGGGTCAAGGGGCTTCATCACGATGGCGTCCGGATGCGCCCTCAGGTCGAACATGTCTATGTTCGAAGCGGCAGGGCTGGGAACGGCTGACGAAGCCGTTTGTTGCTGCGTTTCACCCTTGGCTGTCTTGGGCTGTTGATTGCATCCTGATGCGACGAAGCACAAAAGCAGCGTTATAAAAGGCGCTGAAGCGGATAGTGTGATGATTCCTTTGCGCACAGAGACTCCCCCGTTCCAGACAGCAGTTAAGTAACGAAGACCCTGGGGGTGAAGAGCGGTTGAGCCACATCAGCTCCTCACTAGTCACGCTGGAATTGCGCGAGGCCCCTCGTCTTCATGTTTCATGAGCGATTTCCTTTACGTAACCGTGTTGTTTATAGCCCTGCTTGTTTGGCGGCCAGCGCGCCAATCAACGGCAGACGGATCACGCGGTCCCTTCTATAGGGTTCAATCACCAGAAATAGAATTCCGGTAATGATGCCGGCCAGGTAAGCCAGCGCTGCGACTACATTCGCGCGGAGCCCGGCGTCTGAGTGGGACCGGCGCTGCAGGTGGGACAAAATGTTGTGCCGCCGGCGAAGGCGGCTCCGCATGATGGACAAAAGCTCATAACGTTTTCCTCTCTGGGTGAGAAGTGGAGTGGCCGTCATAGGCGGCTTACGGCCAACTTCGCCAGCGGCTTGATATTGTCCGTCCTGCATGGGCAACCGGTATACGCAAAACGTGCCACCGTATCGCCTTTGCGGACCATGAGCATTCCTCCGCCGACGACATAGGCTTCATCGCCAATGCCATCCAAGTCGCCGGTGCCGCTGCTGCTTGCCGAGCCCCCTCCACCAGCGACATACGTGAAGGCTGTGCGGTTGGCTTTCATCGCTAGCGCTGCCTGGCCGACTTCGAGATCGATCATCAGCACCGGGACTTCTTGCGAAGCGCCGCTCTCGTCGTGGGGCGCCACGGCGGAGAAAAATCCTCCGGCCATGTCCTGAACGGTCTTTTGCGTTTTGGCATCGATTCCGCCGACCATGCCGGCTATATGCTTGGCTTTCATATCCGCTATATCGCCCCTCGCGATATAGCGGCAAAGGTTGTCTTCGCCTTCTGCGCGGATGATGGTTACGCCTACGGCCTGGCTCACTTCCTGGGTGCTAAGGAGGCGGCACGGATTGCCCGTTGATTTGACGGCATCATCGCTGTCGCCGGCGCGACCGCTGCTCGCCAGCTTTCCCACGCTGTCCAACATAGAGCTGAGGCCGGGCGATTGGGCGGCAGCGGCGCGGGCTTTTTCCTTGACCGTTTGTGCCACGTACCAAAGACCGCCGACGGCCAGCGCCGTACCGGCAATCAACAACACCACGCAGGCGACGACCACCTTCAGTAACGTATTTGATTTCCTTGCCGCGGGCATTGGCGCTGCTGGTGCGGGCATATATCCCGGTACCGGGTTATAGGCCGGCGCAACGGCCGCGGAGGGCGCCGGAGGTGCAGACGGTACAGGAGCGCCGCAACCTGCGCAGAAGGCAGCCGTGTCATTCAGGGGTGAACCGCATTTACCGCAAAACTTTGCCATGTGTTTCTCCTTCCTGCTGCTACTCGCGGGTAAGCTCCACCCGCCGATTGCGGGCACGGCCTTCCAGCGTGTCGTTGGTTTCCACTGGGCGCGATGCTCCAAAGCCATTGGTCGAGAGCCGATCCGCGGCAATGTGATAGCGCGCTATGAGTGCGTCTTTGACTGCCGCCGCACGGTGTTTCGACAGGTCGAGGTTGTAGGCATCGCCGCCTATGTTGTCGGTGTGGCCTTCTACCGTGAGCTTCCAGTCCGGGTTATCGGCCATCGCCTGCACGATCTCTTTCAGCACCGGCTCCGATTCGCGCTTGATCGTGTCTCGGTTGAAGTCGAAGTAAATGCCGTAGGTGACGGCGCGCTTCTGCTCCGTCAATTGCTTCTCCACCAGGTTGACCGGGTGCGGGACCGGGTAGTCGATCTTGGTGATTTCGACCCTGAAGTTGCTGTCGGTCTTGATCTTGAACAACAGCACCAGCGGGTCGGCCGGATCATCGATCAGGTATATATCTGCGGCTCTTTGTAAGGGACGGTACTTCTTCGGCCTGGGATCTTTGCCTACGGACTCGATGGTTCCAGCCAGGTGGATGACGGGCAGGGTGACGCGCTGATCGTTGACAATCATCGGATAGGCCAAATCCTGCGGCTCCACCCGGGTGAACAGGCCACCGTCGCGGCAAGGCTTCAGGCTGTCGGGACCCCCAACCATGGTTTGGAAGTAAGTCAGGTAGGATTTGCCCGACGACCTAATTTCCTGGAAAGACCTATCCGAGAGTCTCCACCTGGCGACGTCGTGGACGATTCGGGGCAGGGCATCGGAGTAGACCGTGGCATAGGTGTTGGCGGCAGCATAATCCGCGTTGCAAACCGTGAGCGTGTATTGGGCGGCCTTGTGGTCTTTACCATCGTCGTCTTTATAATCCTCTACGCTGGCAAAAAAAGTGATCGAAGCTGGATCGGTAGACTGAACCGTGTCGCGCCCCTCCACATCGCCGTTCTTTATCCCCCAGGCGTTCGTCATCACGGTGCCAGGCAGCAAGGGAATCCGCGCTGCCCCCTGCGCCGGGAACGGGGCCGCTGTGCAGGGCACCAGGGGATCCTTGGCCGACATGCTTTCTACCGGGTCGCCTTCGTCGTCGCTATCTCCGCCCAGAAGGCCACCGAGGTTGGAGAGCATGGCGGAAGCGTCTTCTGGCTCAGGTGCGTTGCCCTTGAGCGGGTCTGGGCGGGCATCAGCTTGGGTCACTGGCTTGGTGACACTGACCGCCTTTTCCTTGAACTGGTAACCGATATAGGCCACTCCTCCAATCGCGGCCACCGCGATAAGCGCGAGGCTGCCAAGCAGTACCGGCAAGAGGGGTAGTCCGCCATGCGCCAGAACCGGCGCTGGCGGTTGCGGAGCGACGGCTATTCCTGGTGCCTGCGACGCGCCGCAATGGGTACAGAAATGAGTTCCTGGCTCCACCGGTCGGCCGCATTGGGTGCAAAAGGTCACAAGTCGGCTCGTTGGCTCCCATCTGCTGGGACTTTGCGCGCCGTCACAGCGATGGTCAAGCAAACCGGCTTTAAATTGTGCATTAACTGTGAAGTGGTTCGCCTGGAGTTACTTGCAACGCTTCACTAACTGGTTACAATGGCCAGAACCGCGGGCTAAGCGGTTTGGGACTGAGGAAAATGCCCGGCACATCACCCAAGGTGACTCGCTATCGCTTCGGTCCGTTCGATCTAGACCCCGAAGAGGGCACGCTTGCGCGCAAGGGCATTCCCGTCCGCTTGCAAGATCTCCCTTTCCGGATTTTGCTCATGCTGGTCGAGCGCCCGGGAGAGATCGTGACCCGCGAAGAATTGCGCCGCCTGTGGCCAGAAAATACCTTCGTCGAGTTCGACAAGAGCCTCGGAGTGGCCATCGGGAAAATTCGCCAGTCGCTAAACGATCAGGCTGAGGCGCCCAGATACGTGGCCACCGTTCCCCGCCATGGATACCGCTTTGTAGCTCCGGTCATGGTTCAGAGCCGGGAGGAGCTACCGGCAGCAACAGTTCTGCCCCGTCGCCGGCTCTTCTTCCTTCCCGTCCCCAGCGGCACTACTGGTTGATTGCTGGATTGGGGCTGCTGGTGATGGCGGGAGGCTTGGCTTTCCGCCTCCGCGGCCGGCCCCCTGTGGTTGCCGGGAACCTGAGCGCAAGCGTAGCCGTGCCGGTGCAGGTGCGCCGTTCGGTCGCGGTACTGGGCTTTCGCAATCTAGCCGGACGCCCGCAGGATGCGTGGCTCTCGTTGGTCTTTTCCGAAATGCTCAACACCGAATTGGGCACCCACGGAGACCTGCGGATGGTCTCTGGAGAGGACGTCCATCGCGCCAAGCGCGAAATTCAGGTGACCGAGGACGACAGCCTGGCCAAAGCTACCCTGGAGCGTTTGCGCGAGAACCCCGGCGCCGACTACGTGGTGCTTGGCTCTTACACCTTGATGCAAACCGGCGTGGCTAAACGCGTCCGGCTGGATCTAAGGCTGCAAGAGACAGCCGGTGGAGAGACCATTGCCGAAGAAGCGATCATCGGCAACGAGGGCGATCTCTTCGGCCTGGCCGCCGAGGCAGGCGACCGCCTGAGGCAAAAACTTAGCCTGGGTCCTAACTCGGCGGGAGATCGGAGCGCAGCCCGCGTGGCCCTGCCATCGAACCAACTGGCGGCTCGCCTCTACGCCGAAGGTCGGGCGAAGCTGTGGGCCTTCGACTTTCTGAGCGCGCGTGATTCACTCCTGAACGCCGTCGCTGCCGACCCCAACTTCCCACTCTCCCATTCCGCTCTCTCCGAGGCATGGTATCACTTGGGCTACGACGCCAGGGCGCGAACAGAAGCCCAGAAGGCACGCGATCTGGCTCCATTGCTTCCGCAGGAAGACCGCCTGTTGATTGAAGGGCAGTACTGGCGTGCGGCGCCGAACTGGCCGCGCGCGGTCGAAACCTACCAGGCGCTTTTTAAGCTCTATCCCGACAATCTTAATTATGGCCTGTTGTTGGCCACCGCGCAGATCGTTACTTCGCGGCCTCGGGCCCTCGAGACTCTGGCCGGCTTGCGTCGTCTACCGCCGCCAGCGGGCGGTGACGCGCGCATCGATATGACGGAAGCGTCCGCGTGGATCAGCCAGGATATGGTCAGGGCGCAGGCAGCCGCGAAAACGGCGATTGCCAAGGGCAATCGTCAGGGTTCCCTTGTCATCGTAGAGGAAGGCTACGCCTTCTTATGCCAGCAGGGAGTGGGCCTCGGCGTGTCCATGGACGACTCCATCAGCGACTGCGATCTGGCGCGTCACAGTGCGCGGGCAGCCCGTGACCTCGACGGCGAAGCGATGATGGCTACGAATCTGGCGGCGCTCTATTTCCAACGCGGCCAGCTCTCACGCTCGGCTGATATGTTTCGCGCCGCGATCAGGGAATTTCAGCAGGTGGGCAATGCCGACGGGGTGGCGACAGCCATGAGTGATCTTGGCACCGACCTTGCGGTGGCCGGCGATCTGAGTCAAGCCAAAGCCCTCCTGCAGGGATCCCTATCTCCCTTTCAGGCCGTCGAAGATAAGGAGGGCGTGGCCCTCAGCCTGGACGAATTGGGTGACCTGGAGCGCCAGAGTGGGAACCTGCAAGGGGCGGAGAACACGTACCAGCAAGCGCGGGCGGCAGCGGAAGCAATCGAAGACAAGAACGCCATCGCGTACGTCTTTTGCAGTTTGGGAGACGAGTTAGCCGATCGCGGTGAACTGCAGGCCGCTCGAGCAGCGTATGAAAAATCCTTGGGTCTGCGCACCCAGGTAGGCGAGATGCAGTTAGCCGGCGAGGCACAGGTCGCGCTGGCGCTGCTGGCGATCGAGGGTGGTCAGTCGGCCCGGGTGGAAAGTGGGTTGCGGCAGTGGAAACAACGCTTCCACCAGGAGAAAGAAACCGACGATGAAGTGGCGGCCAGCAGCGCCCTCAGCCGAGGCTTGCTGGCCCAGGGGCGGCAGGGTGAAGCGTTGTTAGAAATCGAGTCATCCCAGCAGCTGGCGGCGAAGAGCCAGAATCTTCTGGTTCGTCTGCAACATGAGCTGACCTTTGCGCGCGTATTCTTGGCTTCGGATCATCCGGAAACGGCGCGGCCCGGGCTGGCCAAGCTGTCAGAGCAAGCCCGCCAGCATGGCATGGTCGGCATGGAGCTGGAGGCTATGCTGCTACAGGCTGAGCTGGAACAGCGATTGGCACATAAGGCGGCTGCTGTTCAACAACTGATGACGCTGGAACATAGAGCTCGAGACAAAGGCTTTTGCCTGATCGCGCGCAAGGCAGCGTCACTCCGTAGCTGAAATGCTCTTCGATGCACCCAGGCAAGGTTTGCCCGAGATAGTTCGGTTTTCGGGTGCTTGATCTGGTCTTACCCGCTGGGCTACGTCGTGGCGATTGTCCATCGCCCATCGAGGAACTCTGCGCTCAAGGAAGTTTCTGCCGGTGATAAACGCGCCGTCCGGACCATCGAGAAGTGCTCCCCCGTACCACCTCATCCGGGGCGCCGGGCGCGTCCTACCCCATGAGGGGCTTTGCGTCCGGTTGCGTCCCGTTCAGGCCTGGTCCGATTCTGCCCTATATTTATCCAGCATCGCGATGGCGATAGAGCAAGAATGAGGGACAACCATGAACGCTGTCCCAGAAAATGGCACCGCGGTAGGCCGGAGTAGTAGGCATGTTTGCGCGCTGCTTTGGGTCCTGTTGGCACCGCTGGCTGCGCCGGCAGAGTTGAAGCCTGAAACGACAGCGGCCAACCAAAAATACATTGCGGCGATCGATGCACAGATGGCGGCGCAAGATCATTCCCAGAGCGGCTTTTTGTGGATCGACCGCGATGCCGCCCGCCAACAGGCGGTGCGACGGGGGGAGATCGTCACCCAGCAGGTGAAATCCCTGCCAGTGCCAGACGGAATGATTCAGCACTGGATTGGAGGAGTCTTTTTGCCCGGCGCAACCCTTGCCCGGGTGGAGAAAGTGGATCAGGATTACGCAGATTACGCAAAGATATACGGGCCTGACATTAGCCGCGTGAAAGTGCTCTCTCATGATGGAAACCACTTCGTTGTTTCCTACCGAATCACCAAGACGAAGGTCCTGACCGCTGTGGTGGATACCGTACAGGCGATCGATTATCTGCCGCTGGGGCCCACCCGGCTGGCGATTCAATCGCGAAGCGAATCGGTACGGCAGGTAGAGGACGCGGGCAAGCCCTCAGAGCGAGATCTCGCCGAGGGAGAAGGGAGCGGGTTTCTATGGGCGATGAACTCGTATTGGCGCATGGAAGAGCGGGATGGCGGAGTGTATATGGAGTGTGAGGCCATCACGCTCAGCAGAGATGTGCCCTTCGGATTGGGAGCCCTGGTGAATCCGATCCTGCAATCCTTTGCGGAAGATTCCCTGAAGAAGACGATGGAAGCGAAGAGGCGGGCCGTCGGATCGACCCAGTGAGGCAGCCGGCCATTTATAATCGGCCCACCATGAAGGCGCATGTTTATGTCACGCTGAAGCGCACCGTCCTCGACCCGCAAGGGCAAACCATCCATGGCGCGCTGAAACGAATGCAATACACCGGCGTGGAGGACGTGCGCCAGGGAAAGTACTTCCAACTCACCCTGCGCACCATGGAGACCGCCGATGCGCGGGCCGAAGTGGAACGTATCGCCCGCGATGTGTTGACCAACCCAGTGATCGAAGAGTTTACCTACCGCCTCGAAGAATAAGCGCCGCCGGTTACCGACCGTACAATAGATCCATGTGCGGAATCGTGGGATATGTCGGCCCTAAGGACGTAGTCTCCGTCATCCTGGAAGGCTTGAGGCGGCTGGAATACCGGGGATATGACTCCGCCGGTATCGCTGTGGGGACCGCGGGACATGGACTCGAGCTGCGGCGGGCGCCCGGCAAGCTGCGCAACCTGGAAGAAGTGATCCGGCAGCACCCGCTGCACGGCACTTACGGCATTGGCCATACCCGTTGGGCGACCCATGGCAGGCCGACCGAAGAGAACGCCCATCCCCATCGGGACTGCACCGGGCGCATCGTTGTCGTGCATAACGGCATCGTCGAGAATTACCTGGATCTAAAGCGCGAGCTGGCGGGGGAAGGCCACACCTTCGTCACCGAAACCGATACCGAGATCATCGCCCACCTCATCGAGCAGGAAATGCGCTCGGCCGAAACCTCGGGCAAGACGATGCTGCTGGAGGATGCCGTGCGCCGCGCGGCGCGCAGGTTGACCGGCGCTTACGCCATCAGCGTGATCTCCGCCGATGCGCCCGACACCATCGTGACCGCGCGCAATGGCCCGCCGGCCGTGATCGGCGTGGGTGAGGGCGAATCGTTTGTCGCCTCGGATGTGCCGGGAATCCTGCACCACACCCGCATGATGTACTTCCTGGCCGATGGCGATGTGGCCATCCTGACGCCGCAGGGGGTGAAGTTCACCAACCTGGAAGGCACGCCCGTCGAGCGAAAGGTGGAGAAGATTCTTTGGGACCCGATCCAGGCGGAAAAGGGCGGCTACAAGCACTTCATGCTGAAGGAGATTTTCGAGCAGCCGCGGGCCGTTCGTGACACTACGCTGGGCCGGATCTCGCTCGAGACGGGCGAGGTTTTTCTGGGCGAAATGGAGATCACCGACGATCAGTTCCGCGCGGCGACGCAGGTGAACATCGCCGCCTGCGGCACCAGTTGGCACTCCGCGCTGGCGGGCAAGTACATGATCGAGCGGCTGGCGCGCATTCCGGTGGAGGTGGATTATGCCAGCGAATACCGCTATCGCGACCCGATTGCCGATCCGCTCGCGCTGGGCATGCTGATTACGCAGTCCGGCGAGACCGCGGATACGCTGGCGGCGCAGCGGGAGATGATCGCCAAAGGGTCGATGACCATCGCCATCTGCAACGTGGTGGGCTCCATGGTAGCGCGGGAAGCGCACGGTACGATCTATACCCACGCAGGCCCTGAGATCGGCGTAGCTTCCACCAAGGCTTTCACCGCCCAGTTGACCGCGCTGTTCCTGTTTGCCCTGCACCTGGCACAGAAGCGAGGAACGATCGCGGGCCCCGAAAGCGCGGCACTGGTCGACGAGCTGAGCCGGATCCCGGGAAAGATCGAAGAGGTGCTACGGCAGCGCGATGGCGAATGCCGCCAACTGGCGAAGGTCTTTTCCTCCGCGTCGGACTTTCTCTTTTTGGGCCGCGGCATTCACTTTCCTATCGCGCTCGAGGGAGCGTTGAAGCTCAAGGAGATCTCCTACATTCACGCCGAAGGCTATCCGGCAGGGGAGATGAAGCATGGCCCGAATGCGCTGATCGATGAAGCGCTGCCGGTGGTGGTGCTGGCGACCAGCGACGCCTGCAGTCCGGAATCGGTATTGCGGTATGAAAAGACGCTCTCCAACATCCAGGAAGTGACGGCGCGCTCGGGGCGCGTGATTGCGGTGGCTACCGAGGGCAACCAGCAGATTCGCGAGCTGGTGGAACACGTGATCTACGTGCCCCGCGCGCCGGAACTGCTGGCGCCGCTGCTCGAAGTGGTGCCGCTGCAGTTGCTGGCGTACCACATTGCGGTGCGCCGCGGCTGCGACGTGGATCAGCCGCGAAACCTGGCCAAGTCGGTTACCGTCGAATAGATATTAGATAGGCAAGGCAATGTTGTATTTCACCCGAGGTGAGGGATATTGGGACGGCCACTCTATACTGCGCGGCTGACGCGCAGACTTCTGCTTTCGGAACGCGCGGATTGTTTCCATCTTGAATTCACGATAGAAGAGCTGGAGAAGTTCGATTTCCAGCCGGGCCAGTTTGTCTCGACCGTAGCCGTGGACGCTGCGGGCAAGCAGCAGACGCGAGCCTACTCCATCGCATCGGCGCCCCGTGCCAACCAGTTCGACGTGTGCGTCAATCGGGTGGAGGGCGGGTTCTTCTCCAACCTGCTGTGCGATCTTGAGGTAGGACAGACGCTCCAGGTGCACGGGCCGCACGGGTTGTTTCTGCTGCGCGCACCGCTGACCGACAGCATCTTCATCGCCACCGGGACGGGCATCGCGCCCATGCGGGGCTTTGTCGAGCACCTCTTCCCGGACAACGGCGAGGACCGCAGCCAGGGGCGGAAGTTCTGGCTGGTGTATGGAACCCGCTACGAGTCCGAGCTCTATTACGAGGACTACTTCGAGAGGATCGCCGCCAGCCGGCCAAATTTCTTTTACTTGAAAACGCTAAGCCGTGCCCAAGATGAGTGGGAGGGCGAGCGTGGCTATGTGCAGGACCTGGTGGAGCGGATCGCCGCAGAGCACGCGCGAGAAAGTGCGCAGGATCCACGGCCAGTGGGCGAGTCCATTTATAACATTCACGCCTACATTTGCGGGTTGAATGAAATGGTCGCAGCCAACCGTGATTGCCTGAAGGGCCTGGGTTGGGAGAGAAAACAGATCATCTTCGAACGCTACGATTGAAGGTTCTTCGAAGCTCCGCTGCGCTTCCCTGGTCATCAGCGCATAGAAGTATTCGCGGTCAGTCAGTTCCAGCGAACCCAAGACTACTTCCCATAAGCGCTAACTTGGGCGGAGCAATACAGCTCACGAGAAAATGCTGGTTCTTGCATCTCCGACTCACCACAAGACCGTCATCCTGAGCGAAGCGTCCTCGCAGATCTATCACTTAACAAAGGCGCATTTGGCGTATCAAGTCGACAGAGCCTCTCCCGGGCATCAGCGCGAGGGAACACCCGAGGATGCTTATCGTTAGCGCCATGCTGTTCGGACCTTTTCTACCAGCCGAAGCCAAGCACTTGGCGGACCACGCCATGGTCTTTCCCTGTGGCACGAGAACAAGAACTGCTGAGCATCTTGCTACGTCCACGCTCTCTACGGCAGCGCGAAGGCTACGTAGACACCACCTGATGGCTTTCTGCTCGATTGCCCTCCGCCGGCGGCGATCACGACATATTGCTTCCCGTTCACCATGTAGGTCGAAGGCGTAGCCAGACCGGAGAACGGCAATTGCGTCTCCCACAGCAGCTTTCCGGTGGTCTTGTCGTACGCGTGGAACTTCTGGTCGAATACGCTCGCGCCGATAAAGATGAGTCCGCCGGCGGTGACGACCGGGCCGCCGTAGTTATCCGATCCGGTGTTAGCCATGCCTTTGGCTACCAGCTCCGGATACTCGCCGAATGGAATCTTCCACAGATACTTGCCGGTATTCAAGTCGATCGCGCTGAGCGTGCCCCAGGGCGGCGCGGTGGCAGGATAACCCTCGGGATCGGTGAAGCGGCGAAAGCCGATGGTCTTGTACGGCATGTCGTCGGTCGCATGCCCGCCAGCGCCCTCAGCAGCCACTGGCTCAGCGGAAGCAGAGGCGGCGTGCGCCTTCGGCTTCGGCGGGCGCTGTTCTTGTTGTGGCGCCTTGGTCAGGTAGCGCACCACGGCTTGCACCTGATCGTCGCTGAGGCTGTTGAAGGGGGGCATGCGGCCTCTCCCCTGACGGATGATGCCTGCGATCTCCTGCTCGGTGAGAATGCCCTCAATGCCCCACAAGGCAGGAATCGCCGGCGGGGAGCCCGCCCGATTGATGCCGTGGCAACCGCTGCACTGGTTCTGGTAAACACGCTCGCCCAAACTTCCTGGCGGCGGCGGAACCGTCAGGCCGACCAGCCAGGCGGTGTCGTTGGCATTGACGTACAACACTCCGGTCGAGGGGTCCACCGCGGTGCCACCCCACTCCCCGCCCCCGGCAAATCCCGGCATATCGATGGTGAGCTTGTCCACGCTGGGTGGAATGAACTGGCCGCCGCCGATCATGGTCTTGAACTGCTTCACCGCCCAGGCGTGCGCCTCGGGCGTGCGGTTGGTTAACGTATCTATCGTTGTGCTCTGCTGGGTATAAGGCGCGGGCGCAGTAGGGAGTGGCTGGGTGGGCGAAGTGACTTCACCTGGGACTTTGCTGGGCGGGAAGGGCAATTCCTGGATGGGGAACAGCGATTTCCCTGTTGAACGGTCGAAGACGTAAAGAAGTCCGGACTTGGTCGTCTGTGCGATGGCATCGATTCGCTTGCCGTCACGCGTGACCGTCACCATTGCCGGCGGCGCAGGAAAATCGCGGTCCCAAAGATCGTGGTGGACGCCCTGAAAATGCCAGATGCGCTTGCCGGTTGCGGCATCGAGCGCAATCAGTGAGTCGGCAAACAAATCGTTGCCAATGCGATCTCCGCCATAAAAGTCGAAGACAGCCGAGCCGGTGGGCACATACACGATGCCACGCTTGGCATCGACCGTCATCCCAGCCCAGTTGTTGGCGGCTCCGGCATTTTTCCAGGCGTCTTTGGGCCAGGTGTCATAGCCAAACTCTCCCGGCCGCGGAATGGTGTGGAAGGTCCAACGCAAGGCCCCGGTACGTACATCGAAGGCGCGAATGTCCCCCGGGGGCGCCGGATGGGTTTCAGGATTTGCGCCGCCGACGATAATCAGATCCTTATAGATGCTGCCCGGCGTGGTCAGCTCGACCGACTGTTGCTGGTAGGGTTCGCGCAGTCCTTTGCGCAGGTCGATTCTGCCGTTTTCGCCGAAGCTGGGAATCACCTTGCCTGTGGTCGCATCGAGCGCGTAGAGATAGTTGCGGGCGCCGGCGAAGATGCGGCTTTGATGGCCATCGCTCCAATACGAGACACCTCGGCTCAGCACCTGACCCAGGAGGTCAAACTCGAACCGCCAAATCAGCTTACCGGATGCTGCATCGAGCGCGATCACGCTGCGGCGCGGAGTGGTGGCATAGAGAACCTTGCCGACGATCATGGGGCTCGACTCGATTCCGCCCTTTTCGCCGGTGTCATACTTCCACGCCACCACCAGATTTTTCACGTTGTCACGGTTGATCTGCGACAGGCTGGAGTAGTGAGTCCCGTCGTGGCCCCCGTAAGCCGGCCAATCCTGCTGTTCCGCAGCCACGGCTGCCATAAATGAAGTGGTGGCAAAAAGGCCCAATCCCAAAACTAAGAGGGTTTCGCAATTACTGTGGCCTAAGAAAGACCGCGAGGTGTGGTTTTCCTTGGAAAACCACGAAAAAGCCTGTCGCTTCCCGGATTTCCTGCAGCGCGGCATAGTTGAGAGAGGGGATGTGTGGGTTTTTTCGCGGGAAGCCGCATGCAGTCCGGTGACCCCACAAAGCTCCACAGGAAATCCGGGTTCGGTCTACACCAATTGCGAAACCGCTCTACTGCCGCCGCCCTGAACTTCCCCATCTGCTCGTCAACCTCGACCCCGAAATTATCGTACCCAGCCACGCCCATCGGGACATGCTGGCGTTTTCAGCCGCAAAATCGGGCCTTCGCCCGTGACCGCCTGATTTTACAGGATGCTGAGGCGCCGGCACCGGCGGAGCACCGGCACACCTGCGGACACAAAAAAAATTGCGCGGGTTAAAACGAAGTGCGGCTCTTCCACGAGGAAGAGCCGCGACAGGATTGGCTATTATTGCTCTAGAATTCCTTCCACTCGGTGCCCCGCTCCAGCATGATGGAGGCCTGGAACATGGCGCGCGCATAGGCGATGTCATACACCATACCGGTGTATCCGCCGCCACCCGGATATTGGTTGCGGATGCCGACCGCCTTGTCGTAATCCAATGCCCGCTCATGCTCGGGATAGATCAGGCGGGTGTACTTCACCTTGATCAGCTCTCGCATCACGGCCAGCATGTTGTTTTCACCCATGTCGATGAAGGTCTCGGTGTAGTCGTTATGCGGGACTCTGACCACCGGATTCCGATAATGCACGTGATTGATGCGGTCCCGCGTGCCAAAGTATTTGCAAACCTCGACTGGGTCGACTTCCATCTCGCGGGATACGCCGCATTCGTAGGTAATTCCGTTCGCCGGGCTGTTGACCACCGTAATCAACTTCTTCCAACCTTCGAGAGACGCCATAATCTGTCCCGATCCCCGGGTGACCGCAATGGGAGGATCGTTGGGATGCAGCGCCAGGCGTACGTTTGACTGCTCGCACGTGGGAATGACCGCCTGCAGAAAGTAGGTGATGTTCTTCCACAGTTCATCGTCGGAATGGACGCCTTCCTCGGGCACTGTGGGTAGGTTTTCTACTTTGTTGAGGTTGAACGCAGTGTACCCAGCTCCGCCCCGCCCTTCCTCCAGGTAGTAACCCTCGATGGCGCGATGCGCGTACCAGTTGTACTCGATGACCGGCAGACCCACTTTGCCCGCGGCGCGCACCGAACTCTTGAAGTCTTCGATCTCCTTATCGCGATCCGCTCCAGCTCGCCCGTAAATGCAGTTGGGAAAGCCGGCGATCATCATGTTGCCCACGGTCAGGCCGCCCGTCTTGAGCTTGTCGATAGTGGCCTGCAAATCGGCCTCCTGCCATGGCATCTTGGGACCGCCCATGAGCACGTTGTTCACCCCGATCTGCTTGACTCGCCGCATCGCTTCATCGGTGATCTCGCGGCCGCCAATAGGCGCGCAGATCTTCGGCGTGTTAGGCCCTTCCTGCGGCATTCCCGGGCCGTGTGGGCCCTTGTATTCAGTTGCAGTGTCCGCAGCGGCAGCAGGCAACACCGCGGCGGCCGGGAGAGCCGCCGACAGCGCGGCAGTCGAACAGATTCCCTTCATCAGGGCTCTTCTCGAAAAATCAGAACTCATGGAAAAATTCTCCTCTGTCGAGCGTCTCTTGATTCGACCATTTGATCTGCCCCAGCCGCCCCTTCTTCCGAATAACCAGGCGGCTAATCCACTTTCCCTGCTGACTGGGCCGGTATTCACGTCTGTGACGGTGACGGTTGCAGCTGGGATTGCTGATCAGGTCCTTTCTGGGGGGCGGATTCTGTATGGTGTGAAACACTTCTCTCACTTAAAAACGCAATGAACTCTATTCCCGTCATGAGAGGCATGTCAAGAAAGTCTCACTATCTGAGATGGTCTGCTGTAAGTCATTAAGTGGATTCGGACAAACATTGGATGAGTGGGATTGCATTTAGAGCATGCGGATGAAAAGGAGGGAAGAAATCCAGACAGAAACTCCCCCGGTCAGGGAGACAAATCTGTCGCGGGTGCGAGCCAGAATGTCATCCCGACCGGAAGGAAGGGATTTGCGGCTAATGGGCGTCCCAGATTAGGGTTCGGGTGCACCAGCGGGCGGAGTCCTCGGTTGACGAGGCTTCACCGCATCCGCCAGCATCTGATCGAATTCAGAGCGCGGCATCTTGAGCATCTCAGGGTGCGCATCGACCCACTTGGAGAGGCCCTGAAACTTAGCCGGCGTCCAACCGCCTTCGAACTCGGCGCCGTTCTTACCCTCTTTATTGAGTTCGAAGTTGTACGCATCCATGAGGTTTGTAAATTCCGCATGGCTCACGGCGCCTTCGGCCATGATTGCCGGGATGAAGATGACACCGTCCGTCTTGGCCAGAACTAAGTCACCGGGCAGCACAATGGCGCGCCCGATGCGAACAGGAGCATTGATGGCAGTCAGCGTCATTTCCAGAATAAAGGAAGGATCATAACCTTTGTAAAAGCCATTGAAGCTTGGGATTTCACGATTTTCCTCCTGGTCTCTGATGCCGCCGTAGAAGACAAAGCCAGTGTGGGTATGTGCGGCAATGCCGTTGCCAAGGTTGGAGCCGATCAACGTACCGTCAATGATCTTTCCCATGCCATCGGCAACATATACGTCCCCAATTTGCAGTTCGTTGATAGGCCAGCTGTTGTTGAAGCTGACCCGTCCTTCAGCCTTGCCTTCAGCAGCGATGGCCTTCGCCATGTCTGCCCGCAGCGGCATATATTGCGCCGTGAGCGCCCGGCCGGCAAACGGCTTTTCGATATGGAGGGCTTGCCAGTCTCCCTCGAATTGATTGCGGTAACCCTTTTCGCGCAGGTAGTCCCACACATCCTCGATCGACACATCTAATGCGCGCTTGAGCAGATCGTCCGGCACCTTCGGACGTCCATCAGGGAAGCGGTCACCCTTCCAGTCCGAGGTATAGAACATCATTTGTTCCCTGGTCATCTTTACCTGAGAGAAGGCAGCTGAAGCCCCCAACACAGTCCAGAGGATTACCGCAGCTATCATTGCTTTTTTTAGGGCTTTTTTCATGGGAGTCTCCTGCATCGAACACCATATCATTCAGGGCATGGCCCGCCAAGCCTCGGCGGGCAGCTCCGCAGGCAGGAACCTATGGTGACGATTGATTAAGTTACTACTTAATGGGAAGTAACTTGATGTTCCTGAACTCGATCTTGTTTCCTGGCTGGCACTGAAATCCGATCACCCCTTCGGTGTGTTTGGAGTCATGAGCGTCGAGGATGGTTTTTCCATTGAGGATGATCAAGTAGTGATCACCGACCGCCTTGATGTCATAGTCGTTCCACTGCTCATCGAGGATTTTGGTGGGCGCCGCCTTGATTGAGTCGACCAAACTGCCGGTGTTGTAGCCGGCAGGCTGGTAATCCCAGATTTGTAATTCGTAACCAGTCTTGTGCGGTGCGCCCTCCTTGGTCGAGCGAAGGAAGACGCCGCTGTTTGTTTTCTCACTGGCACGAAACTGCACTTTGAGTTCGAAATTGGTATAGGAGTCGTTGCTAGCCAACCATCCGGCGCTGGTGCCAGGACAGAGAATCGCGCCGTCGGCCACACTCCAATCTCCGGTTGCCGGTGGCTTCGACGTGCTGTAGGGCTGCCAGCCATCCAGATCCTTGCCATCAAAGAGCAGTTTCCAACCGTGCGCCGCTTCTTTAGATGTAAGCGTGTTGTCCGAAGCTTGAGCGGCCGCAACGCCGCTCGCCAAAATAGCCAGCCCCATCCCCAGAACTAAACGATAGCTTGTCACGACTCTCATAGTTCCTCTCGTTGGAGTGCTAGGGTGCGGGCGGAGTACGCGGCGGGCGGGGCTTGAGCCTTTCAGCCATCAGCGCATCGAATTCAGAGCGCGGCATCTTCAGCTTCTCAGGATGAGCGTCGATCCACTTGGCAAGACCCTGGTATTTTTCCGGTGTCCAACCGCCTTCGAATTCGGCGCCGTTCTTGCCTTCTTTGTTCAATTCGAAGTTGTAATCATCTTCAAGGCTGGTAAATTCCGCGTGGCTAACCGCGTCTTCCGCCAAAATCGCGGGGATGAAGATAACCCCGTCCGTCTTGGCCAGAACAAGATCGCCCGGCAACACAACGGCTCGCCCGATACGGATAGGGGCGTTGATCGCAGTCAGCTCCATTTGCGCCCAGGCAGAGGGATCGTAGCCTTTGTAAAATCCGTTGAAGTTCGGGATTTCCCGGTTCTCTTCCTGATCTCTTATGCCGGCATAGAAAACGAAGCCGGTATGCGTGTGGGCGGCAATACCGTTGCCCAGGTTGGAGCCGATCAACGTGCCTTCGATGATCTTTCCCATGCCGTCGGCGACATACACGTCCCCAATCTGCAGTTCATTGATGGGCCAGCTGTTGTTTCCACTGACACGCCCCTCGGCCTTGCCCTCCGCGGCGATCGCCTTCGCCATGTCCGCCCGGGTAGGCATATATTGCGCCGTGAGGGCACGGCCGGCGAAAGGTTTTTCAATGTGGAGAGCTTGCCAGTCACCCTCAAACTGATTGGCGTATCCCTTTTGGCGCAGATAGCCCCAGATATCCTCGATGGTACAGTCTACGGCGCGCTTAAGCAGATCGTCCGGCACCTTCGGGCGCCCATCAGGAAAGCGGTCGCCTTTCCAATCCGAGGTGTAAAACATCATTTGGTCCTTCGTCATCTTCACCTGAGCAAAGCCTGGCGAAGCTACCAAAACTGTGCTGACGATGATCGCTGCCAAGATCACTTTTTTCATGAGACTCTCCTGCCGCGGACGGCAAAACTCGATGCACTCGTAGACTGTCCAGGCGCCTACCTAATTATTTCTTGAGCAAAGGTATCGTGACGTTCCAGAACTCGATTTTGTTTCCTCAGATCCCGCATTCGCCCCTCTTCAGTCATCAGACAGGCATTTTCCGCTTGCTATACTCGCGTCCGACAATGGCTGCCGACTCTGGCGCTTCAAGCACCATGGCGCCGTCCTGGATCTGTGTGACGACATAATCCGGGCTGTTGTGATCTGCACTTCCTGCGTTGAGGAACATGACCTTGTTCTTCTTGCAAGCGTCGAGAACCGCCTGCCTTACCTTGACCATTTCCGACCGTGTGCTTACATCCACCTGGGAGCCGTCTTCAGGAAAGATGGAAAGACCATATAGCCAAAAGCTATGATCGCCTGGTCCCCATTCCGCCATCGAGATGCCGGGCAACGCGATCGTCTTGTCGACGTCCACATCGGCATAGGTATCTTCGATCTTGACGCCGAAGATCATCTCGCCCTTGGGATTGAGCGGCCACAGATCGGCCACGTGCAGATACTTGTTGTGGTTGACACCCCAGACCTCTGCGGCAAAGCCCGCACTGGAGCCGCGGAGACCCCGCATCTCCAGCTTGGGAACACCCGGATAATCGAACGGATAGCGCATCGCCATCTGGGTCGCGACCTGGACCGCGCCGGCATCGCGCGCATGGCACATGTGAATGCCATGAACCCCGCAATCCAATAACTGCTCCAGGACCCAGGTGTTGGCCCGCATGTAGGCAGGGTCGAGGCCGATGATGCCCGTCTCCACGAATACGGCCGGCGTGCGATGACCGCTTCGCGTCGGGCCGCCGTCGACAAGACCGCGCATGAACTCGCGCAAACCTGCGAAGTCGAGCGCCCCATGCTCCATTTCACAGTTGATCGCATCCATGTAAGTCCGCGCCATTTTGACGCCCTGTGCGTAGTTGTCCACGCCGGGTCCCATGCCGGAGCCGCCGTAGTAGATCGGCTGGCCGTCCTCCCACAGCTCAATTGCCTTGTTGATACGGCGTGGCTTGTAGTTCAGGTCGACCGACGAAGGCTGAGTATTGCTATTGACCGATGCAGCCGTCCCCCGCCCCCGACGACCACCGCCGGCCGCAGGAGCGTCTTGCGCCATTACACCCGTGGCTGCCATCCCTACCCCGATGGAGACGCCCGCCGTGAGCAGATCTCTTCTCTTGATTTCCATTTCAGCCTTCCTTGAGCTGTTAAAGATGACTCCCAGAGCCACAGCATTCGCTAGTAGGGCTGGGGTCTATTGGTGTACTTGCGGCCTATGGCTGCAGTTTCAGGGCTGGCTGGCCCTACCATCACGCCTTCCTTGATCATGGAAATCACGTCTTTCGCGCTGAACGAGTTTAGGAAGAAGATATGGTTGGCCTTGCAGGCGGCGAGCACTTTGCTGCGTGCCGCAACCATCTTCGGATCCTGGATGGCGGCCTCGCCTCGCGCACGGACACCGAGCGACATTGCCATATCCCCAGGACCCCATTCCGCCATGCCGATGCCAGGAACCTTCAGGTTCTCGTCGACATTGGCGAGCGCGTACTTGTCTTCTTCTTTTACGCCAAGGAGCAACTCGCCATTGGGATTGAGCGGCCAGGGATCCGCCTTATCTTCGTACTCTTCCTGGGAGACGCCCCAGATTTGAGCTGCGTTTGCTACCCCGTGAACGCCGCGGCGTCCCTCGGGAAGTCCATCGACCCCTACCCCTTCCTGGTGGATGGGAAAGCGCACGGCTTCGACGAAGGCGCGAATCGCGCCGGGATCGTCCGCATGGGTAAGCATGACGCCGTGCACGCCGGTAGCGAGCACCTGGTTAAACATCCAGGCGTTGGCGTGAACAGCTTCCGCATCCATCCCATTGACCGGCACATTGACGATGACGGCCGGCGTTCGATGACCGCTCCGGTCGGGGCCGCCGGCCACCAGCCCGCGCATGTACTCCTGCAGTCCCTTCACATCAAACGGAGCGTGCTCCATGTCGTAGCTGATGTAATCGGCATAGGTCTGAGCATCCTTCACTCCTTGCTCATAAGTGCCGGTCGTCCCGGAATGAGAGCCGGTGTAGTAGATAGGCTGGCCTTCTGCCAGGAGCTCGATCGCCTGATTGATTCGCTTCGGCTTCGATGTCTGAGCCACGATGGTCACTGTTACTGCCGCCAGCAACGCAGCAGTCAATCCAAAGAACGCTTGCTTTCCCAGCCTTTTCACGAAGAAAACCTCATCTGATGCTGATCTATCCTTGACTCATATGGCAGGCGGATACTAGCCCAACCAACCGTCGCAGCGCAAAGTTTTTTTTCGGCAAGCAGGTGAGCAGCGTCGCCGAGCCATCAGCAATGATCCGAGACCGGCAGATGCTCTTACATTGGAAGCACTTGCGCCCTCGGTGATAGGCTCCTCGTGAGCAGGATTTCGGAGGTTGCCAGGATGGGGACTGTGAGCAAGGGGGAACGGCGAAGAGCCCTGCTTGCCTTGGGACAGCATCCGTCAACAGCGATTATTCCTGCTGGTCCGCATACGAGTTCGGAGGTGCGCGACTACGTTGTACCACTATCTGGTACGGCGAGCCGCGCTGGGCGTCGAAGTAGATGAAAAGGAACTGGAGAGGAACCGGATCCCATGACACAAGATCTCCTTTCGCTGGACGGTGTGTTCGCTGTTCCGCCGCTGGCGCGCGCGCCCGGCAAAGCTCGCGCTATTGATTTCGAAGAGAATGCGCGCATCGTTCGCTACATCGCCAAAGGTGGGATTTCCCGCTTCATCTACGGAGGCAATGCCTTCCTCTACCACTTCACGCTGGATGAATATGAGCAGTTGCTCGCATGGCAGGCAGGGATCAAAGAGGATGGGCTCTGGTTTATTCCCAGCGCGGGTCCTTCCTACGGGCGGTTGATGGACCAGGCCAAATTGTTACGCCGCTTTGCCGTCCCCTGCGTGATGACACTTCCCTGCGGAGATCCGCGCGATGCAGCCGGACTGGAACGCGGCTTGCGTGAGTTTGCGCAAGCGGCCGACACTTGCCTGATGCTCTATCTGAAAGAAGAGACGAACATGGGAGCGGATCGGATGGCCGGCCTCGATGCGGTCGCGCAATTGGTCGACGAAGGCATCTGCATCGCAATCAAATATGCGGTGGTGCGGGACGATCCGGCGCAGGATCGCTATCTCGAACAGCTGCTGAAGCGGGTAGACCGGCGCAAGGTGATCAGCGGTATCGGGGAGCGGCCAGCGATAAGCCATCTCCGCCAATGGGGCTTGCCGGGATTCACCACCGGCTCCGGCTGTCTTGCTCCCACGTTGAGCGCGGCTATCTTCTCAGCTTGCCGCAAGGGCGACTATGCGGAAGCCGAACGCATCCGTTCCCGCTTTCTGGAGCTCGAAGACCTGCGGGATGCGTGGGGACCGGCCCGCGTTCTGCATCATGCGCTGGAGCTTGCCGGCATCGCCGGCACCGGGCCTATTCCGCCCTTCGTTTCAGAACTTTCGACGGAACAGAAGAATCGTATGCAACCTGTGGTGCAGGAACTCTTGACGCAGCAGCAAGAGTTAGTTGCCGGGGATTGAGGGTGAACGTGGTGGAGGCAAGTGGGCCTAACTGGTCGCGGCGTAGGTTTCTCAAAGTTACGGGCGGCGCCGCCTTTCTCAGCGGGCTCTTTCCTTTCGCTGCCGCGGAGAAAGCGCATACCAGAATCAGTGACATTCAGACCATGACCGTGTCAGGCCAACGCACCTATGTCCTGGTCAAGGTCGTTGCCGATGATGGACACTACGGTATTGCTGAGGCTTATGGCACCCCCAGCATCGGCGTGAAGGAGCAGATTCAAGCGCTAAAGCCTCTGCTGGTAGGAAAAAACCCTTTGGAGATCGATGCCATTTATACCTACATGGGCATTGGAGGTCCTGAGCTTTCCGGCACGCGCACGGATGGCTCGGCGCACTCCCTCATGCGCGCGGCCAGCGGCATTGAAATGGCTCTTTGGGATCTGGCGGGAAAAATCCTTGCCGTTCCCACCACGACACTGCTGGGCGGGAGGTTTCGGGATAAGGTGCGAGTGTACGACCACGCGGCTCCCCGAGATATGTTGGACAAAGCCTCGTGTCACGAGTGGGCAGAGAAAATCAAGGCAGATCCCAGCGGCTTTACCGCGCATAAGATCGGGTTTCGCCATACCGATATAGCGACCGACAGCGCGCGGGACCTGGGCAATCGAGTCCTGACCACGAAGGAGCTGATGGAGATCGCCCAGGGATTCGAGAACTGCCGTGAGGCCATCGGCTGGGACCATGATCTGATGGTTCATTGCCACTGGGAGTACGATTTGCGCACATCCATTCAGTTGGCGGATGCGGTTGCGCCGATCAAGCCGCTATGGCTGGAAGATCCGCTTCCGGTGGACTACTCCGAATCATGGAGGCGATTGTGCGCCAGTTCTCGTGTGCCCATCTGTACGGGTGAGAATCTGGAACGGCGGGCGGGCTTTAAGGATTTCATCATTTACCAGGGATGCGACATCCTGAATCCGGACTTACGCAACAGTGGCGGATTCCTGGAGACGAAACGCATCGCAGATATGGCTGATACGTTTGGATTGCCGATGGCGACGCACAATACAGGCAGTCAATTGCATACCTGGGCAAATTGCCAGTGGGCAGCGTCCATCCGCGACTATATTGCCTGTGAAACGATCACCGGCATGGGTGGTTGGATGGATCAGTTGCTGTTGCTCGATGGGCCGTATATCAAAGACGGGCACATCAGCGTAACCGACAAGCCGGGCTCGGCGCCGACTTGAATCCTGACGTGGTCAAAGCTCATCTGGCAGAAGGCGAGCACTGGTGGGGATGAAAGGCAACCAAAATGTTCGAATGGGAGAGGGCTCGACATGTCCATGAAACGTCGTGAACTATTGAAGTCCATCGGAGGTGCGGGCCTGCTGCGGTCTGGCTTCGCCTCTGTTGCGATCGCAGGAGCAGGTTGCCCGCGCCACGCGCGGCATGGCAACGCCCCGCATCAAAGATATTAGCGTGATTGAGTGCGAGCCCGCCGGCACGCGGCTTACGGTGGTCAAAATCACCACCGACCAGGATGGGCTCTACGGCTATGGCTGCGCCACCTTTACCCAGCGCGCCGACCTGGTCAAGCCGGCGGTCGAAAAATATCTCAAGCCGTTTCTGCTGGGCAAGACCACGGACCGGATCGAAGACATCTGGCAATCGTGCTACGACAGCTCGTATTGGAAGAACGGCCCGGTGCTGAACAACGCCATCAGCGGCGTCGATCAGGCGCTGTGGGACATCAAGGGCCGCCAGGCCGGCATGCCCGTCTATCAGCTTGCCGGCGGCAAATGCCGCGAGGCCGTCGATGCCTACACCCATGCCGATGGCCCTGACTTTCAGGACGTGGTCGAGAGCGCGAAGAGCTATCATCGCCCAGGGATTCCGCAATGTTCGCGTGCAGGTGGGCATTCCCGGCATGGCGGGCTATGGCGCGAGACGCGGCGGCAGCACCACGCTGAAGGCGCTGCACGATAAGCCGCTGTTCGAGCCGGCCTATGATTTCCGCCGCGCGCTGAAGCTGCTCGAAGTCTGCCGCCAGGAACTGGGCGAGGAGGTCGAGCTGCTGCACGACATGCACGAGCGCGCTGACGCCCAACCAGGCGGTGCAGTTCTGCAAGGAGGCGGAGAAGTTCCACATGTTCTTTCTGGAAGACCCGCTGTCGCCGGAAGACCTGGCCTACTTCCAGCAGATCCGGCAGAACTGCGCCACGCCGATCGCCATGGGTGAGCTGTTCAACAGCCCGCATGAATGGCAGCCGCTGATCGAGGGGCGGCTGATCGACTACATCCGGGTGCATGTTTCGCAGGCGGGCGGCTTCAGCCCGGCGCGCAAGATCGCGATCCTGGCCGAGCAGTACGGCGTCAAGACCGCGTGGCATGGTCCGGGCGATGTTTCGCCGGTAGGCCACATGGCCAACGTGACCCTGGATATTGTCAGCTATAACTTCGGCATCCAGGAATACTCGCCCTTCAACGAACGGACCCAGGAGATCTTTCACGGCTGTCCGGAGATGAAGGACGGATACCTGTGGGTGAATGAAAAGCCGGGATGGGGAATCGAGATCGATGAGAAGGCAGCGGCCAAGGCTCCGTTTACTCCGGGAAGAAACAACCTGAATGGCGGATGGGGAGAGATACGTAAGCGCGACGGCACCGTGATCAAACAGTAAGGCAGTTTCGCAATTACTGTGGTCTTACAAAGAGCGCGAGGTGTGGTTTTCCTTGGGAGAAAACCACGAAGAGGCCTATCGCTTCCCGGATTTCCTGCAGCGCGGCACTAGTTGAGAGGGGCTATGTGCGGCTTTCTTCGCGGAAAGCCGCATGCAGTTAGGTGGGCCCACAAAGCTCCACAGGAAATCCGGGTTCGGTCTACACCAATTGCGAACTGCCTAACCGCGGGAGGTGGTGGTGTCAGCATCGGACCCTGAAAAGCTTGCTGCGCCGGCGCGGCTTGGTCGCCGTGACCTTCTCAAGCTGCCGGTGATGGCCGCTGCCTGCGGGCTGCTTCCAGGTTCCGCGGCCGCGAAATCCATGGCGCCCATGGACGAGGCTGATCCTGACGGCACAAAGATCGCCATCAAACTCACCGTCGAACATACTACGGACGAGGAGCTGCTCTTCCTGAAACAGATTGGACTGCGCTGGCTGCACGCTGACTTCGGTGATGCAGCATCGTACGATCTGATCAGGGCCACGCGAGACCGCTTCGCCCAATACGGGCTCACCATCGTCTGCGCGCTGATGGAGGCCTATCGCTCAAAGAGAATTCAGCTGGGGCAGCCAGGCAGAGACGAGGATATCGAGAAATTCAATACCTTCCTTACCGATTGCGGACGTTTGGGCATCCGCACCTCGCACATCGATTTCCACCCGGGAAACACTTACACCACCAGCATGATCACGACCCATCGCGGCTATACCGCGCGCGAGTTCAGCGTGGTCGACTTTCGGGAAAAGGTCGAAAAGCAAATGTTCGATCGCGACTACTCGGCGCAGGAGATCTGGGCCAACTACGCTTACTTTCTTGACGCTGTTTTGCCGGTCGCAGAAAAAGCCGGCATCAAGTTGGCTCACCACCCGGACGATCCCCCGATCTCTCCCATGAATGGTGTGGCCAAGGTATTTATCAACTATGCGGGGTACAAACACGCCGAAGACGTGGTTTCAAAGGGCAGCAAGAACTGGGGACTTTGCTTGTGCCTGGGCACGTGGTTAGAAGGCGGCGACACCATGGGTAAGGACGCCGCCACGATGATTCGGGAGTTCGGTGGCCGAGGTAAGATATTCACCGTCCACTTTCGCAATGTCAGTTCCCCACTGCCGCGATTTCACGAGACGTTCCAGGACGACGGCTATCAGGACATGTATCTCCTCATGAAAGCCCTGCGCGAGGTCCGCAGCAGCGCCTCGCTCATTCCCGACCACTATCCCGGCATCGTGAGTGACGCTAATTTGCGGATCGACAACGCTTATATGGTTTCAACGATGCGGCAGATGTTGCGGCGTGCCTATGAAGAAGTGGGATGATGCGCCCCCGCACGGGTGCTAGCGCCCTAGCAGGCTGCGGAAAAAATCGGCGGGAAGATTGCGGCTAAAGCCGCACCTGTTTAACAGCCGTACACCCTAAAGAGGGCGTGTGAGAACCGGGGGGCATCGTCGCCCACTCAAGCCAAAGTACGGCTTGAATGGGCCACCCAATGCTTTTGTTGCCGTTGTAATTTCTCTCTTCACTCGCCACCGCGAGTTGACTGCTCGGGATGACAGTTCTATTGCAAACCAGAGTTTCTGCGCAGTCTTTCCTAGAGCTTGAAAAGTTCGCGCAAGCGACGGGTTTGTGCGCGGCTCACCGGAATCTCAGTTTGCTTGCGATCATCCATGCGCAGCTGATAGCTGCTCTTGAACCAGGGCACGACTTCCTTGATGTGGTTGATGTTCACCACGTAGGAGCGGTGGGCTCTCCAGAAAACGGATGGATCCAGCAGCTCGAGCAGCTCTTCGATGGTCCGGCACTTGGAATGGCCTTCGAGGGTGGGCGTCACTACGGAGATGATGCCCTCCTCGATAGCGGCAAAGCAGATATCCTTCTGATCGGCCAGCAAGAGCCGGTTGTGCGCCTGCAGAATAATCTTCCCGCTACGAGGACGCACCGTAGCGTGTTGCTGTTCGATGAGGCGGAGCAGCGCGTCGAGACGCGCCTCCGATGGCTTGACGTCGCTCGAAGCACCGTTCTCCGCAGGTGGCTCAGAGTCGAACTGGTGTATCTCCTGCAAGCGCTGGCGGGCGCGCTCCAGGGCCTGCATCACACGGGCACGATCAAACGGCTTGAGCAGGTAATCGATGGCGTTGACGTCGAACGCCCGCACCGCATATTGGTCGAACGCGGTGGCAAAGATGATCTGAGGCATCTGGTCGGCGTCGACTCGCTCCAGCAGCTTCTTCAGGACGGCAAAGCCGTCCAGGCCAGGCATCTGCACGTCCAGAAACACCACATCCGGATGGTGGGTGCGAATCAGGTGGACAGCCTCGATGCCATTCTGGCCCTGGGCGATGACCTCGACCCCTCCCGCAGAGTCCAGAAGGTACTTCAGCTCTTCGCGCGCGAGCCGTTCATCGTCGACGATCAAGGCGGTCATTGCCATAGAAAAGCTGTCATCTCGTCCGCCACGGCGCGCCGTGGGGCCGGAGCAGAGACATCTCAGTAGCGACTTTGAGTATATAGGGAACGGGGAAAAGCCCAGGTACCGCGGGCGCCCGGGTTCGCCATTTCCACGTGTCGATCGAGGTTCGCGGCCAACCTTCCGGGTAAGTCAGGATTGAAAGGCACGGAGGCGGGAAGGCATGTTATCCGCGGCCAGGCCATGACCGCAGTAAACGCAGTAGAGGTCGGTGATGCGCACACCGCGGTAGCAATTGCCGCAGGCGGCGGAGACCTGGTAGGCGCACTGCGGGCAGAAATGGAACTCAGTGTGGATGCTGGTGCCGCACGAGGGGCAGAGCGCAACCACCGGCTGGCGCAGCAGAAAGTAAAGCACCGAACCGATCCCGCCCGGCATGGCCAGGCAAATCACTACCCACAGGCGGGTGCTCATGTTGCGGCGCGGCGCATCGCGGCTTACGTAACCGACCATGAGCACATATAACGCGGCCAGAGTGCTCCAGGAAAGCGCGAAGTAAAAGCGGACACCAAAGGGAGCCGTGGAGGGACGTAACCGATGCGCGGGCAGAATTACCCAGGATAGGTACTGCATGAAAACGAAGATCAACGCCGCCGCGGCGATCGACCAGGACGGGATAAGCTTCACCTCTTCCGTGAAGGAAGAAGTAGCTTCAGCATTGGGTACGTTACTAATCATTTTCTATTGACGGAAAGTCTCAAAACCACCCCGATCGTGCTCCACATCGCGCTGCCCTTTCCAGATAGCGATCAGAGCTGCCAGGATCGCGGGGAGGAGCATCAGGATGAGGAAGGCGACCAGAGCGGGCAAATCGAAAATATGTTCTCCCGCCAGAAGATCTTCCAGGCCATTCCAGAGGGCAGGCGCCAACAGCACCAGCAAGAACACAAAACCCATCATGGCCAAGCCCAGATTGCGGCGGTGACGCATGCGATGTTCCTGCCCGGTGATGACCGCATCGCGAACAGCGCGGCGGGTCTTCTGCGCCACCAGGAGGCTGGCATCGCAATCCTGCCAGGCAATCGAGCGCACAGCGCTCGCAGAGGTCCTGTTCAGAGGCCCCCTCGGGCCCCGTGTTGGGGTAATCTTCATCGCGCCTCTCCCTCCGCTGCTGAAATGCGAGGTTTGAGGGCAGAAAGGCCGCGGTAGAGCCTCGACTTCACCGTGGAGAGGGGGGAGCGCGTGACTTGCGCGATCTCTTCCAGGGAAAGCTCTTCATGGAAGCGGAGGACCAGCACTTCACGATGCAGAGGCTCAAGCGTCAGCAAAGCCTCGGCGACGCGTTGCCCGTTCTCGTTGGTCTGGTAAGTCTCAAAAGGGGAGGGCCCATCGGCGGCCACATCAAAGGATCGGCCGTCTTCTCCTGCTTCACGCATCGCTTCCAGGCTGCTCATGGTTCGCTTGCGGCGCACGTCGATCACCAGGTTGCGGGCGATAGTGAATAGCCAGGTATCAAAGCGGGACTTGCCGTTGAACTGGTCGCCGCGCTTCAACACTCGCATCCAGGTCTCCTGAAAGATATCTTCCGCTGTCTCCCGGTTGCCGGTGAGGTAAAGCAGGTAACGCAGCAAGCGGTGCTGGTATTGGACGATCAGCTGATCGAGCAGCTCCGGATCGTGGCGCTTGAGCCCCTGGGCGACGAGGGTGTTCTCGTTGCAGGACTGGTCGGCGAGGGTAATCGAAGCTACGCGCATGTCACCTTCAGAGACGTGGGCTGATTCCCCGAAGACGCCCTTGGCGACCACTTTTTTGAGCTTACCGGCAAGGACCACAGGATTGCTCCTCCGTCTCGCGGCTAGGCCACAGGACGACCCCAGTGCATACAAGGATATAGGAATCGGCCGCCGGGAGCTACTCCGGTTGCGACCGGTGCCCTTTTTCGTTATTAGGGCAGAAACAGGAAGCACGTGGCTTCGATGGATTCCGAGAAGTGGCCCTTTTCTCCATGAAAAAGGCTCAGCGCGGTAGCTGCTTGGGGTAGCGCAATCCTATTTCTGCTATAGCGTCTAAACTTGAGACTATGGAGATTTTGTTCGGCCTGCATCCGGTAGAGGAGGCTTTGCGCTCCGGGACGCGGAAATTCGATCACATTTGCATCGCCCGGGAGCGGCAGGACGCGCGGCTGGAGAAGCTGATCCAGGCCTGCCGCGACGCGGGGGTGAAGCTGCGCATGGACACCCGCGACCAGCTCACCAAGCTGGCTAGGACTGAGGCGCATCAGGGTGTGGTGGCGATTGTTCGGGCGCGGCAATTCCTTGACCTGGACGACCTGCTCCAAGACTCGCTCCAGGGGTCGAGGCACAACCGCTTGCTGCTGGCGCTGGATGGGGTGGAAGACCCGCAGAACCTGGGAGCGCTGCTGCGAACAGCCGAGGGCGCGGGGGTGGACGGAGTGGTGGTCACGGAGCGGCGGTCGGCGCCGCTGAGCCCGGTGGCCGTCAAAGCGTCCGCCGGCGCCGCTGAGCACGTGAAGATCGCCCGGGTGGTGAACCTGGTGCGCGCGCTGGAAGAGTTGAAGCAACGCGACCTGTGGTGCATCGGCCTCGACGAGCGCGGCACCATGGACTATGACGCGTTTGATTTCTCCGTAGGCTGCGTGCTGGTGCTGGGCCGTGAGGGCGCGGGGCTGCACGACCTGGTGCGGCGCACCTGCGATCACCTGTTGCGCATCCCCATGGCCGGCCGGGTGCATTCCCTGAATGTGAGCGCGGCAGGCGCGGTGGTGCTCTATGAGGCAGCGCGGCAGCGGCGGAGGGCCGCGCAGGCAGACCATTTCGCGCCGGTCATGGCGCGGGCGAAAAAGCAGAAGGGCTTGGGTTCATGAGGTTTTTGCGGTTGGCGGCGGTCGTTGTTGGCATGGGGGTCGTATTGGCTCCCTTCGCAGAGGCTCAGGAAGCACCTTCTCCCCCAGCGGTCGCTCCCCAGGAACCTGCGGAGCAGCCCCGTACGGTGATTCTGTCGCGCTCCGTGGAAGACAGCGGCAGTCGTCCGGCGGCGGGGGCAGCTCCGGCCGCCAAGACGCCAGACGCGGCGAGCGACGCGGAACGGCAGGCGATCACCTTCCTTTCCTACGATCTCGATATCCACTTGCAGCCCAGGGAGCACGGGATGGCGGTGCGCGCGCGTATCCTGCTACGCAACGATTCGGGCAGTCCACTGCACCGTCTCCCCTTGCAGATTTCTTCTACGTTGCAATGGACGAGCGCCCGCATAGCCGATGCGCCGGCCACTTTTTCCCAGCAACTGGTGGACAGCGATATTGACCATACCGGGGCGCTGCGTGAGGCGGTCATCCCTTTGGCGCAACCTCTTGCCCCGCAGCAGACCATCGCAGTCGACCTTACCTACGAAGGCACCGCGGCTCTTTCCGCAACCCGGCTGGAGCAGATCGGAACCCCGGCAGAGATGGCGGAGGCGTCCGATTGGGACCGGGTGTCGGACGAATTTGTGGGCTTGAGGGGCTTCGGCAACGTGGCCTGGTATCCGGTCGCCTCCGTCCCCGTGGCATTGGGCGACGGAGCCAAGTTTTTTGTCGAGGCGGCAGAGGAACGCCAACGTCAGAGCCAAGCCACGGTGACCATGAGGGTGACCGAGGAGTTTTTTGGCGAAGCGCCCAACCTGGCCGTATTGGATGGCGAGACTTTGACGATGACGCCCTCATCGCATGCCCGCGACTTCGTTGCCTGGAGTCGTGAGCTGTACGCTGCCGCCGACGCGGCTGGGATTTTCGTCGCCCAGCCTGTTTCTGGTCACCCGTACCCGGCAGGAGGGCGATGGAGTGGCCGTGTTCGCGCGGACAGAGGATGTCGTGAATGCTCAGGCCTACATGACGGCGGCTACGATGGTGCTCCCGCTGATCCATCGCTGGTTGGGCACCGAACCTCGAGGCTCGCTGAACATCGTCGATCTGCCGGAGAAGGGCGACGCCCCGTTTGAAGATGGGTCGGTGCTGTTCACCGATGTGCATAGCGCCGAACCGTATAAGCTGGGCGACACTCTCATCCATTCGCTGACCCACCTTTACTTCCACTCGCCCTACCCGTGGCTGCAGGAAGGCGTAGCCTCCTTTATGGGGTCTCTGTGGCTGGAGCAGAATCAAGGAAAGAGTGCTGCCATTCGCCAACTGGATAACGCCCGCGGCGCGCTTTCGCTCGCCGAGCCGGGCGATGCCGCTTCAGCATCTCAGGCTTTGCTGACAGCAAGAGATCCGGTGTACTACCGCACCAAGGCGACTTACGTTTTTTGGATGCTGCGCGACCTCGCTGGAGAAAATGCTTTGGCACGAGCGCTGCGTAGCTATCAGCCGGGGTCGGATACAACCGGAACCGGGTTTGAGCAGGTGCTCGAGCAGGCGAGCGGTAAAGATCTGAAGTGGTTTTTCGAGGATTGGGTCTACCACGACCGCGGCCTTCCTGACCTTTCGATTGCCGGTGTGTATCCCAACAAGGCTACGGTGCCCGGTTCCTATATTGTCGCAGTCGATGTAACCAATAGCGGAACCGCCGAAGCGGAGGTTCCGGTCTCTGTTTCTTCCGGCACAACCACGGTGATGGAGAGGTTGCGGATCCCGGCAAAGTCGAGGATAAGTCATCGCTTTCTGCTGCAGGGCCAGCCAGCGGAAGTCGCAGTGAACGACGGCACGGTTCCCGAAGTGGAGGCCAGCGTTCATCGGCAGACGCTGGCAGTTCCAGCGGCCCCGGAGTAGGTGTAGCCCACTCAAGCCAAAACAAGGCTTGAATGGGCCACCCCTGCTTGGTTACATAGACCTGCCTCTCTGTGCCCGTAACAAATGACGGTTACGGGGAGAGATCTCCCCAATGGCAGTTATCAGTTGTCGTGAGAAATTCAGGTTGCGGTGCGGCAACATGGTCGTGCGTTAATTTTCTACTTGCTCTTCGATAGCTTTCACTTCGGGGTGTTCCAAGGTTCCGGTGACGGCGAAGGGGTGCGCGGGCGATCCGCCTTTCATGTCAATTTCGCGATCGAACGAGATGGTGCCCGAAAGTGGAATCGCTTCCTGACCGCGAGCAAGCAGGCTGTGGGTTATTTTGATGGTGCTCTCCGCAATGGCCGCATCGGCGCTCCATTGATCAAAGTGGACGAAGGGCTGGGCGGCAACAGGCAACGGCTCTTCCGCAGCTAATCCCCCTTTGGTCCAGTCCCAGCGCAAGCTACCGGTGGCAGACCGGACCAGATCTTGCGCATCGAAGCCGGACATGCTGAGCTGGGCGGAAAAGTTGGCCACGCCGCTGCCCCAATGCTCATCAAAGATACTGCCAAGCGCACTGGGCGCGGCGTTGGTAACCTGCACATCGAGTTGATATTCCGGCTGGTCACCGGATGCGTCGACCAACCCGGCAAGATGCATCGTTCCATTCGCAAGATGGCCATTGAGCGAGTGGATCTTGATCGAGTTTCCGCTGATGTCGAGCACACCGGTCGCATCATGCACCACCAGCTTGCCGGTCGAGAGAGCGCCGATCCGAACCGTACCGGAGAGATCGGGCCACTTGACGGAGCGGCGATCGATACGGTCAAGGATTTGTCGCAGTAACTGACCACCTTCGCTGGTACCCAGCAAGGTAGATTGAAGGGCGGCGAGATCCAGGGCGGGGAAAACGAGCGAGAAGTGCCCAGCGCAGGGCGTATTGGAGGTGCATAGCGTCGGGTATTCCAGCGTTCCCTGTGCCTCCAGTCTCCCAAAGCTAAAGGATGCATTCGTCCATTCAATCTGGGTAGGGCTCAGGATTCCCTGGGCAGACGTAATCCTGAGCGGCTGGGACAAATAGGATGTAGTGAGCTCAGCGTTCCTGATAGCGACGCTGCCCTCGGCCGTCGAGGCGACCACCGGATGCTCCGAGTCGGGCACGGGGAGCAACCACTTACCGCGCACGTCAAGGTCAAGAGCGGCGGTCCCCGCGCCACCAAGCAATCCGAAGGTCTTCCCGAATGTCTTCAGCCGGGCAAGACTGGTGACGCCGCCCAGGTGCAGATCGAATCCGGCTGTCGTAAATCGGCCGTCCACGGTCACCGGAACCGGCGCACCCATGGCCAGCCGCACCGGCTGCAGCAGCAATGCGGGGGATCCTGTCGAGTCGCCCCCCGCCTCTGGGCTCTCGCAGCGGAGCCGCACCGGGCCCAGAAGGAACGGCTTACCCCCGTCGGGCGGCGTCAGGCTCAGGGAATCAAGCGCCATTTCACCCGTGATCGAGGGCTGACGGCCGCTTTGTGAGAGGTACTGGAAGTTCCCATTGAGGGCTCCCTTGGCCTGAACCCCGGCGCCCAGGCCGCTGCGCACTTCCTGCAGTCCGGCGAGCATCGCGGAGGCGGGAACGCGATCCATCTGAAGCGTGAGTTGCGCCTGCGGGCGGGTTTGTACTTCCAGGATCGAACCGGCGAGCAAAAGCGCTCCATCGCCAACGGGAGAAGAACAGGCAATGCCTTCCAACGATCTTGACCCTCTCCGGAAGGAGGCCCGGCAAGAGGTCTCTACATCCATCGGATGAGCCGGAGTAAATTCGGAACGGTGCAGCCCAGCGACCTTCAGCCGGGTGTTGATCTGCGCCAGCTCGGCGGTTCCCCCCACCTCGCCCTCAACATCCAGGCCGCCGCGCCAGCCTATATCGCGGCCGAGGGTGAGCCGGCTCAACTGGCCCAGGGGCACTCCGTTCCATTCCACCTTGAGCTGCAATGGCATTTCGCCCAACAAGGGCGCACGATGCAGCGTGCCGTCGATGCGCAGCATGCCGGTGTCGGCAAGGTCGACAACGAGGTCGGTTCGCACCGGCTGCGCCCGAAAATGCAGCTCCCACGCATCTTCCGGAGCCAGCGAGATGGAAAGGTCGGAGTTCAGAAACGAGAGCGGCTTTTTCTCGTTGCCTTCTTTGAAATTGATGCGCGTGTTTTCCGCCTCGATATAAGGAAAGCGGGGAGCACTGCCGGCATGGCGCTGGCCCGTGGGCGCATTTGGGATGTGCGCCGCCTGCACCAGAACCGAAGCAAAATTCCAACCCCCATTGCCCTCCCGCACAAGGTTCAAACTGGCGTCGTCGAAATGGATGCGGGAGACTTCCAGCCTGCCCCGCCACAACGACAAGAGTCGCAGGTAAGCAACCACGCTATCGGAGTGAAGGATAGGCTCGGAGCCGAACTGAGGATCTTCTTCGACGGAAAAATCGGAGAACTCAAAGCCGGGCAGGGGCAGCAATCGCAGCTTGACAGAAGAGATATGTACCTGTCGCCCGATACTCCGGCTGATGCTGTCGGCAATCCTGTGCTGATACCGGCTGATGTTGACCAGCGGCGGCAGCACAAAGGCAACCACCGGCAGCACCGCGGCTACGAGCAAAATCCAGCGCCTGGGCGAAGGACGCTTCTCTGCGCCACCCATGCTAACGGACCAAATGGAAGGTTCGGCGCCAGCGGGTCTGGTCGAAGAAGTGAAGAACTACGTGGGTATAGAACTGGAGCTTGTCTCCCACTCCTTCTTTTTCATACTGGTTGTCGGGTTCGATGAAAGACCAATAGACAAAGAGTGGGCGGCCAACAATATTAGCTCGAGGCACAAAGCCCCAATAGCGGCCATCCAGGCTGACGGTGCGGTTGTCGCCCATGGCGAAGTAGCGGCCTGGGGGAACCACGAGGTCTTGTCCCTGAATGTAATTGGGAAGTTCGAGGGCCCAGGTTGGCGTTACGTCCCCGCTCTGCGATGGGGACACGGCGGGAAAATCATCACGGTAGGGAAAGTAGTTGCCGTAGTCCGGCATGGCCGCCTGCGGTTCATGTTGTGGCTGGCCATTCAGGAAGACCACGCCGTTGCGCAGGTGGATATGATCGCCGGGAACGCCGATGACCCGCTTTACCAGATACAGGTCCGGCTCGCCCGGCTTGAAAAAGACGATGATGTCGCCGCGGCGAACATCGCGGTAGTAGACAAAGGGCGCCCATGCGGTGCGCGGCGCCAGCGTGATGCGGTCCACCAGCACATGGTCACCGACCAGCAGAGTCTTTTCCATGGAGGACGAGGGGATCTCGAAGTTCTGAAAGATGAAGGTCAGTGCAAAGAGTCCGATGACCAGCACCGTACAGATGGAAGCGAATGCTTCCAGCGGCGTCTCTTCCGTGGCCTGCTGGCTCTTGATCTCAGTTTCTGTGGCTTCCATGGTAATGGGAACGGAACCTCTAGTGAATGACGCGAAACGTGCGGCTCCACCGTGCAAATTCCATGACGGTGTCGATGGGGCTCTTCTCGTGTCCGAGTCTATCATCCGGCAACGGGCTGTCATCGGTGGCCGACGGCTGGTGCAGCGAAAAGTAAATGATGAAAGGCAAACCCACTACATTGGCACGGGGAACAAAACCCCAGTAGCGGCTATCGCGGCTGTGATTGCGGTTGTCGCCGAGCACGAAATACAGGCCTGGTGGCACGACCAACTCGCCGTTCTGGACATCATGGCGCATCTGTATCCACCAATGCGTATCTACTCCCGGGTCGGTGTAGAGCTTGGCGGGAAACTGGTCGCGGAAGTTGTCCTGATACGCGCCTTCGAAGATCGCGAAAGGCTCACTCTGCTTCTTCCCATTGATGCAGACAACGCCATTTTGCAGACGGATGTGGTCGCCGGGTACACCAACGACTCGCTTGACGACGTGATCGGATGGATCGAGCGGAAAATGGAATACGATCACATCGCCGCGGCTTACCTGCTCATAGGGTAGAAGCCAATGCCAAGCGCCCGGGGGGCCGTAAACCGACTTGTTGACCAGCAGGAAGTCCCCCACCAGCAAAGTCCGCTCCATGGATTCGGAGGGAATGCGAAAGGGCTGCACCACAAAGGTGAGCACAAAGATGGCGATGACGATGATGGACAACAGCGAGCGGAAGGTGTCGAGCAGGTTGGGGAAGACGAGGTGAGTGTGACTGTGGTGGACTGCGCGCGGCGTGATCGCGGGCGCGACAGAAACTGTGGTAACGCTCACTTCTTCCGTGGAGACGCGGAAGAACTCCGCTGGTGGTTGATGGGTCAAGAACCGTTACCTTCTGCTAATGGTTCCCGGGCAGGGCTCTGCTTCCTGAGCTTGTCGAACGCCCGGCGGGCAGCCTCCTGCTCGGCCCGTTTCTTGGTGGTGCCTACGCCGCGCGCAAGTGCCTTGGGCCCGCTTCCCTCCGCCACTCTTACTTCCACCAAAAAGCGCTTGCGATGATCGGGCCCGCTCTCCGCTTTGAGCACATAATCCGGAGGCCCGGTCTTTTGCGCCTGCAGCAGCTCTTGCAATGCCGTTTTGTGGTCACCCAGGGAGACCCCACGATCAAGCGCCTGGCGTAAATCATTCACGTAAGGCGCGACCACGTGCTCGTTCACGAAGGCCTCGACCGGAACCAAACCACCGTCCAGATACAGCGCGGCAATCACCGCCTCGACGCAATTCGCCAGCAGGGTAGATTTCTTCCGCCCCCCGCCTCGTTCCTCTCCCCGCCCCAGCCGCAGATAACTTCCCAGGTCGAGTACCGAGGCCACCTGCGCCAAGTGGCGCCGGCTGACCAGGCTGGCGCGGAGACGTGTCCACTCCCCTTCATGCAGATCGGGAAAACGACGGAAGAGAATCTCGGCAACCACCAGGCCCAGAACTGCGTCTCCTAAGAACTCCAGTTGCTCGTTATCTTCTTCGCGTGAGCAGATGGTTCCCTCGGCCTGCCGTCCCTCGGTGGTTTGCTCGTACGCCAGCGAGCTATGGGTCAGCGCCTTCACCAGCAGTGCCTGCTCGCGGAAGGTGTGACCCAACGCTTCCTGCAGCGTATTGGGAGCGGCCTGTGCCATCAATTTGTTTGCCCTTTCTCCTACTGTATTGCATAGCGAGAGAAATCAGGTGGTTACTGAGGAGTGCCCGCACTCGGCTTGGCACCCGGCTGGGCACCGGCCTGGGGCGGAGCGCCCGGTGCGGAATCGTCCTCCCCCGCGGGCTCGGTGTGCTCCTGCTGCGGAACTGCGTACGGCTGCTTCAGACCTTTCTCTGCCGCGAGCCTGGTATCCGCCTCGCCGTCGCGCACGGTAAGTGCCGCCCGGTACTCATTGACAGCCTCTTCCCGCTGGTCTTGAATGTCGTAAATCCGGCCCAGGTAGATGTGCGACCAGGCGAGCATGCGGGGATCCTTGGAGAGCCGGATGGTCTCTTCAAAGTCATGCTGGGCAGCCGGCACATCGCGCTGCATAATGGCCACCCGGGCAAGAATGAAGTTGGCGCGCGCGGCATCGCCAGACTTATCCGCCACCGACTGTTGCGCCAGCGCGCCGGCGCCGTCGGTGTCGCCCTTCATCAGTTTCATTTCCGCCAGATCGAGGCCTCTCAGCTCGCGCGGTGACCGATGCACGACATCGGAGGAGCTTTGCTGGTTGAAGGTGGTATGCTTCGCCCGGTTCAATTCCGCGCTTACATCCATTCCATAGACCATCTCGCCGATGCTTTCCTTGAAGCTCTGCGGCGCTCGCTCAAAGGCCGCGAAGGCGTCATAGAAGTACTCCGTGAGCACATAGCCGTCGGCCATATCCTCCTGGACCAAGTGCCGCCGGACCGCTTCGGCTGCCTCGACCGAGGCATTGTGCTGGTGCGTGGCCGCTTCGAGATCGCTGCGCCGTACATCGGCCGGGATCTTATAAATGGTCACGCCGGTATCCATGGTTCGGGCCTCGACCGCGCGAATCATGCACTCGATCGTCAGGGCCACCACGTCGCTGCGATAGGTGTAGTCAAGGGGCGCGTCGTGAACGGTCTTTAGAAACGGCAGCAGCCGGTCCAGGGCCGTGGCGCGTGCGTATAACAGGGGCTCAATCTGGTAGTGCAGGTAAGCATGGCGAACTTCCCGCATGTGGATGGTTCCATTGACGGGCGAGGCTACGACGACGTACTCGGCTCCGTAGACCCGGGCATTGGTCTGTGCGGGGTCAAGCAGAGGCTCGACCACCACCAAAAAGCGGCGGCCAACCGAGGTGCCGGCAGGCGTCTTGAGGTAGATGCCGGTATCGTCGATCATCTTGGTCAAAGAATCGTGGAGCTGGGCCAGCTGCTTTTCGTATTGCGGGCGAACACGGAGCCAGATCAGGTGCAGATCGGCCAGCTGGGCGAAGCGGCGCAGCAAGGGCAGAATGTTTTCCACCCCACTGGCGTCCGGAGGCATATCGGCGCCCTGGGCGCTGGGCGCGAGATCCGGCGGCGGCGTGATGAAGAGAGCAAGCGAAATATACTGCGCCAGATCGGCTCCCGTATCGGAAAGCCGATGGTGCTCGATAAAGGTACAAATCTGTTCGTGCGCATCCCGTGCATCGTTTGAGGCCTGGAGCGCCTGGTTGACCTGCTCGCGGACCTGCTGACGCACCACGTCGGAGGCCGCAAGCCCCTGATCATAGCCGCATGCGTTCAGAGCAGTGGCAAGATCGAAAAGCGCCTCGCTGTTCTGCAGGCTGATTTCGGGACCTGTGGCATCTACCAAAGCTGGTGAAGCAGCCCTGGCGCCAGTCGAGGCTTGGGAATTGGAAGAGCCTTGCGCATGCGCCACCGGCGCGCCCAACCAGATCAGCGCCGCTAATGAGGCGACCGCAAGGCGCACGGGAAGAACCCTGGGTTGGATAGCGGAATGCTTGCTGTAAAACTGCATAGAGTGTGGCGATTGGCCCTCTCCAAGTCTATGCATTCGCATGAGCGAGGGTCAAACCATCCACAACCGAGGAATCGCTCTTGCCGAGCGGCCACGTTTCCTTTTGACGGGGAACTTCCAGGGAGAAGAGTACCCTAGCCGGCTACCGAAACCCCGGAGAAGGAGAGGACAACCGTGCCCCGTACCGGCTGGCCGAAGAGTCGCGCGGGCGCAAAAATGCTGAAGAGCAGGGTGTCTTCCAGCTGGGAACGGGTCTTGACGTCGGGGTTTCCGGAGACGATTACGTAATCGTAGACCCGGCCTTCCCCGTTAACGAAAGCCTGAACCACTACCGGGTTCTCAAGATCCCCAACCCCACCGGCGGGTTCAAGTGCGGTGTAGAGGAAACGGGGGCTAGAGGCCATGCCAATGGGTTCGTCACGCGCCAGTAGCGGCTCCGTACCAAACATCCCGATCAGCAACGCAACCCCACCCAGCAGCGCGACAGTACTGGCAAAACCGGCCGTAACCTGCAAAATCAGGGGGCGAAGGGTATTCTGCCAGCGAACTCGCCCGCGGGCGAATTTCTCCTGGGCAGTATTGGCGGATTCCTGAGACAAGGCAACACGAAGCCGCAGACCCAGGTCGGCGGGCGCTTTCGCTGGCCCGATGGAGCTGATCAGGGATTGCGCGATCCGCCACTCAGAGAACTCAGCCGCACAAGCGAAGCAGGCTTCAAGGTGCGCGCCAATCTCCAGCATGGCTGCGCCGGTCACAGCGCCGTCAAGATATGCGGAGAACTGCTGGCGTAAATCAGCGCACTTGTTCACTTGGCCCCCCTGGTACTCATCGAAAGTGCTTCCATCGGCTGAAAAGCGGAGCTTGGGCGTTTCGCCGCTGCCTCCGCAAAACCCGCCAACCGCTCTTTTAGATGAGCGCGCCCACGCATAAGACGCGACTTTACGGTGCCGAGATTCACCCCGAGGATCTCTGCCACCTCCTCGTAGGAAAAACCTTCGATATCCCGCAGGACCACAACGGCATGAAAAGGCTCGGGGATGTGACGCAACTCTTCCTCGACCCGGGCACGCACCTCTTCCTGGGCGGCGCGGTCAAAGGGTGATTCTTGCGCATCAATCAGGGTGTCTTTAAGGCAGAGGGGCTGGCCGTCGTTGCTCTGGCCGAACTCGGATTCGATGGTGACTTCCTGGCGTTTGTGGCGCCCCCACCAGCGACGCTGGTTGCTGGCCTCGCGCAGCGCGATGCGATAGATCCAGGTGCGCAGACTGGAATCTCCATGGAAGCTCCCGATGCCGCGGTAAATCTTGATGAAGACGTCCTGGGTCAGGTCAGCGGCGTCTGCGGGGTCAGGAATGGTGCGCGCAACCAGGCTGTAGATGGGCTGATGATACTTGGCGATCAACCAGGCAAACGCCTCCTCTGAACCGGCTTTCAGCTCAGAGACAATTCCGGCTTCTTCTGACGGTACACCGAGGACGCTTGCAATATTTCCCAAAGCAATGCCTGCCTGCATGCGAAAGTTCTCCATAACATAACAGGAAGCGTCCACTTGCGTCTCCCAATAGCGCGCTCGACCGCCGAAGCGGAGGGCCGAGTCCCTCGCTAAGCCATTTTTCAGCTCTCTCTTTACTTTAGACACCACCGGAGGGGCAAGCGGTTCCGGAAAAGAGATTACTGAGGTGCTGGGGTGGCGGCCGGTTTTTTCTTGTGTGGTTTCGTACTGTCAGGGCCGTCGTTGACCACAATCTTGGTGGGCGCCGGCGCCGCGGCAGGCGGCCGGGCAGCAGCGGGAGCCTGCGAGTGGGCAACCTGGGCGTCCTGGGCGCTTATGGCCTGCATCAGCCAGGCGCCAAGTTTGGCCCTGCCGTCCTCCAGCCCGGCGCGAGCATCTTCCAGGCTGCTCGCATCGGACGAGGAGCCGGCCAGCCCCGCCGTTTCCGTGACCCGAAGCATCACGTCATAGAGGGCGTCAAGGTTGCGGAAGACGGCGAATGCCGGGGAAAGTGCTGCCGGACCGCCGGCGGCAGCGGCGTCTGCTTGCGTCATAAGCCCGGGCAGCGTGGTGTTGAGGTCTCGCTGCATCGAGTTGATGTCCTGCTGAGTGGTGGCGCGGATATCGTTGGGCGCCTTCCAGTGGGCAACGTTGAGGTTCGTAATGGCGTTCTGGACGTTGGCCAGGGCGGGGCGCAAGTTGGCCATGGCAAACCCGGTTGGCGCGGGCGCCACGGCAGCGGCAGGGGCCTGGGCTGGGGCGGGAGGTGGGGCCGCTTGCGCACGGGCGGCTCCGGAGCCGCCGAGGAATAACAGGGTCAGAAGAGTTACTTTAGCCGAGTGAGGGGGATAGAACATTCTTTCTCCCGAAGAAAACTTTGAAGGAACGGTGGTCACATGCGGAGCGTTTGACGGATTAGGCATGCTCCAGCAGAATAAAGGATGTTCCTCCCTTTGTGGGCCTGTGGCGCAGCTGGGAGCGCGCTTCCATGGCATGGAAGAGGTCATCGGTTCGATCCCGATCAGGTCCACCACCCTAACACCTTCAATACTAAGCAGTTACCGGCGGTAGCGTCGCAGCCTCTGTTTCCATCGAGGGTGCGAAAGGGCGCTGAAATTTCTTCATTTCCCTGGGCAGCATCATCTCAACGACTTTCTTGTTCGCATCCCGCTTCTGTTGGGATACAGCTCGAGTGTAGATGTCGAGCGTCGTTCGGCTGCTCGCGTGTCGCAATAACTCCTGAGCTACTTTGATATCGACGCTAGTGCTCGCAAATTCGTCGCAAGCCTCAAGGGACAATTTCGATGTCCGGGACCATAGAGGCCTTTCGGCTTTAATGCCGTGAATTGGGCGGATTGGTACGCAGCGCTTGTTTTCCAAACCGGCAAACGTCTATGGGAAGTCGAGTAACTGCAGTCCCTATCTAACGCCCTGACAAAAGTTCAGAAGGAATACCGCAGAGCGAATTGCAAACGCCGTTCCTGTGACCGCACCGCCGGATTTTGGTCCGAAATATTGCCAAACGCTGAATCAGTAATACCGATATCCGGGTTTCCATAACTGGCAATATTGAATACGTTGAAGGCATCAAAGCGAAATCCAACTGCCTGGCCTTCTGTGATATGAAAATCCTTAAACATTGAGCTGTCGACGTTCAGATATCCAGGCCCGCGGATAACTCCATTTCGGGAATTGCCGAAAACATTGCTGGCCGGCGCGCCAAAAGCACAAATCCCATTGTCCACTCCGGGTTGCGTGCACGGTGTAGCGGAGGGATCTGTACCGAGCCAGTTATCGATCGAACGGTGAGCGATCCTCAGCTTGCGATATTGATTTGCGCGAGAAACACCGTAGCTATTCGAGTTATTGCTGGGCCCCGTAATGCTGTCGGGGAACCCGGAATAAGCAACGCCGGAAACCGAAAGCTTCCATCCGCCGATGACCTCATCCACAAGCCGATTTGCGTGCGAAAGATAGGTTCGCCCCCGGCCTACGGGAAGAGCATATGCGCCAATACCTGAAACATTGTGGGTCACATCGTAGCCTGCCGGGCCATAATCGGCGGAGCTGTCGTAATAGTTTTGAAAGGCTCCGCCATACCCATTCACGTTCAGGAAGTACATGCCGAGGCTGTTGGTCATAGCTTTGCTGTAGGTGTAATTCAGCGTAAACTCCAGGCCGCGGTTGAGATGTTGGCGGAGAGTTGCCTGTAAAGCGTTGTAGTTCATCATGGCTCTTGCTTCGGTGATCATGACAATATTCGATCCCAGTCCCAGGTTGGCGCTATTGTAGAAAGGGGCTGAGGTGGGATCACCATTTACGCGATACTGGTTGAGATTTCCATAGTCCTCGATATGCTGTCCCTGCTCACCGATATATCCAATTTGCAGCCCCAGTGATGGGGTGAAAGCATATTCGCCGGTCAGGTTCCATTCCTGAATGTAGGCCGGCTGCATGTTCTGAGGCCATATCTGAGTCGCAGGGCCGGACGAATTGGTGCTCGAAGTGGAAAACCCTTGTTGGACCGTGCGAGGAGACCCACCGCTCGCTGGTGTACCTGCCGAAGCCGCGGTAGGAGTAATGGTGGTGAGGCTGACCGCCTGAAGGAAGGGCGGGTTGGCTGACAATCTCTGATTGTATGAGTTCCCCTCAAAGTAGCTCGTGGCGCCATAGCCCCCCCGGATCACGACTCGCGAGGCCGTCTGATAGGCGAACCCGAACCGGGGCATAATCTGCCGGTAGTTTGGCTGATAACAACCGCTGTTTGAGCAAACCCCCGATCCCGCGGGCGCGCCCACCGGAACATGACCGGCATAAATCAAAGTTTGCGTAGTGAGATCGACGTTTGCATTTTTGTTGTTTTGTTCAATCCACGGCTGGTCATATTCGTAACGTAAGCCGAGATTCAGCGTCAGATTCGGGAGAATCTTCCAGTCGTCCTGAACGAATCCTGCCGCTCGCCACTGACGTTGTCCAACGCGAATGCTGGCCAGAGAAATTCCCAGGCCATACACGCGATCGAGCACAAAGTCTGCTCCAGGATAACCTCCGGCATTGGCCAATGCCGGGTTGCCGGTAAAGGCTCCGGAATACTGCAGAGCACCCAGCGGTTGATAGTTATTGGTCGGTGAAAAGTTATTCTGATAACGCAGTGCCTGAATCCCGATGCTTAACAGGTGCAGGCCCCGCTGCCACGCTACGTTGTCAATGTAACTATAAGTGTTGTCAACCACCGCGGGGCCGAGCCCCTCCGTACCCACATTCGTGAGGTCGATGGAACTACCGCTGCCGCCAAAGCCGGCCGTCGCACCGAAGCCTTGAAGACTGAAACCCAAGGAAGGCTGCGCGCCAAAAGGAATGCCTACCTTGCTGTTGCCGGTAAGCCCAAACTGACCAGATGGATCGGTTGGAGTGCTGGGAGGAAGATTGGTGCGGGTAAAGCCGACACGCGCCATATTGATGAATGCGGGCGAGAAAGTATGCACCCAACCCACCCCGAAAACGTTGGTTGGCGAGTGATTGGTTGCCGGGAATGCGACTGGCAGGACAGATGTTTCTCCGTCATAGCCTGTCGACGCTGAATAAAACCCGGTAATTTTGTCATTGAGACGTGCGTCATATTCAATCTTGACGTCTCCCTGATTATTGCCCTTATAAGAACGAACTGGCCCTTGCAGATTATTCAGCGTGACACCATCGGATGGTGTCGCATTGGGCAGTGGGTAAAGCGAAGGATGCGCAAAGAGAAATTGCGCCACCGGGTTCAGAATCGGGACGCCGGTATTGTTCACATAAGGCGCAAAGCCGTTTTGCGAATCGTAGAGCTGAATTGGATTCGAGGAAGACAGAAGAGAGGAGAAATCACCGTTCCGCATCGCTGCAGAAAAAACGCTCGCCTGGCCCAGACCGCCCTGGTGATAGCGCGCGCCCAGGAAGTCGACAAAGAAGAAAAGCTTGTTGCGCCGTATCGGGCCGCCGAAGGTTCCACCGAACTGCGTTTGCGTAAAAGGGTTAATCGGTATGATCGGAGTCTGATGGTTGTTGGTCCAGGTGTTCGCATTCGTCTTGGAGTCCTGAAGATAGCCATAGGCAGAACCATGAAATTGATTGGTTCCGCTTTTCAGTACGGCCACCACGCCTCCTCCGCTTACATTACCGTAGTCAGCCGGCGCGTTCGATGTCAGAACTTTGAGTTCCTCCAGCGCCTCCGGAGCCGGGTTATAGGATGGAAAATTTCCAAAGGTTTCATTGGTGTCGATACCATCGAGTATGAAGTTATTGGACTGCGAGCGATTCCCATTCATGTTGGGCGAGTCGAAAACCGCCGAATTGCTCGCGCTTCGTTCAATCACGGTCGTACCGGATGTCCCGTAGGTGCTGACGGTCCCGGGAACATACAAAGTGAGAGCCGCGTAGTCAAGGCCGTTCAAGGGTTGGTTTTCTATCGCATTCGCCGTAATGGTTGTACCCAGAGTGGGATCATTGGTATTGAGAATAGGCGAGGCGCTGGTGACATTCACCGTGGTGGAAGTGCTTCCGACCTCCATGGTTATGTTGAATGTAGGCGTCTGCAATGCCTCGAGCACAAACGGCGGTACTGTCGCCGTTTTGAACCCGGCCATGTTGACGCTCATCTGGTAGTGTCCCGGCGGCAGAAACTCAATTCGGTAGAGACCAGCCGAATTGGCCGTAGTGGGATACTCAACGCCAGTATCGAGATTGCGCGCCGCGACCTGGGCGCCTGGAAGCACGCTCTTGCCGCGATCCGAGACGAGACCGGTAACTCCGGCAGTCACCTGTTGTGCCCATGAAGTCGCGGCCGACACTATAATTGCCAACACCAATATGTCCAACTTGCCCCGGAAGGTCTTCATTGGTTTTCTCCGTCTGTTTTGGCGAATACAGTACATCCCGAAGGGGCTACATCTTGAGACGAGGTGCTATATAGCTTTGAGATTTCAGCTATACATGTCCCATTTTTAAAAGTCAACATGATTCGAGAAGCCTCGCAAAGAATTAGTAAAATAGCCAGACCCAAGGCCCTCCGCTCGAGATTTCGCAGAGGATTGGAGCGGCGGTTCTTGGGAATATGCTATATAGGACTGGCACCGTGAGACTGCCGTAGGTCCTCTGGAAGGAAAAGCAGTGGTTCGAAAAAAGCAGGGTGTTGGGATTCCGGCGTATCGCCAGATCCAGGACTCTATTCGCAAACGTATTGAGTCAGGCGAGCTGCAGGTTGGTGACCTCGTTCCGCCTGAGCGGGAACTGTGTAAGCTTCACAAGGTCAGTCTGATGACAGCGCGCCACGCAGTCGCTTCGCTTGAGCAGGAAGGATTGGTCGAACGAAGGCAAGGCGTCGGCACATTTGTAAGCAAGCCCAAAATCCTCATTAACGAGTTGTTGAGCACGACAGAACAACTGGCTGCTCGCGGTCAGTCCGCAAAGGCAAAGATTCTTTCGGCGCGTACCGTCGACGGCGAGCCTGAGATTGTGACCCGACTCGCATTGCCTCTCGAAAGTAGTCTGTTGAAACTGGAGCGCTTGCGGCACGCAGATGGGGAACCTTTTTCGCTGGAAATCAGCTACTTGTCGAAAGTGCGATTTCCGGACCTTCTGAAAGCCTCCTTCGCGCGCCAGTCGCTCTTTAAGCTCCTTGAGGTAAAGTACAACGAGACGTTGGGCCACGCCGATGAAGAGATTGACGCGACCATGCCGGACGCCAGAACCGCTGATCTTTTAGGAATTGCCAAATACCAGCCGGTCCTGCGCATTCGTCAGATCATTTATTCGACGTCTGGAATGCCGCTGATCTATGTGCTGGGCTTTTATCGCTCGGATCGTTACTGCGTAGCGGTTCGCCGTCTTCGCCGCAATCCATTAGGTCGTTGACGGGCTTTAGCAACGGCGAGGAATTGAAAATGCCGCAGAGGCTTCTGGAAATTTGCGTAGACTCGCTCGATTTGGCGCTCGCGGCTGTCCGGGGAGGAGCCGATCGCCTGGAATTGTGCGGCCCGCTATTCGACGGAGGCGTGACTCCCAGCGCGGGATTCGTGGCTGCCGCGAGGCGCATGATCGATCTTCCTCTGGCCATGCTCGTCCGTCCGCGCCCGGGGTCCTTCACTCCTTCCGACGCGGAGTTTGACGTGATGCGTCGGGACATTCTCTATGCGCGCAACATAGGGATAGACATCCTTGTGCTGGGACTACTTCATCCTGACCAGACGATCGATATGGAACGCACCAAGGAGTTGGTCGAACTTGCGCGGCCTCTGGAGGTCACGTTTCACCGGGCCTTCGATGTTTCTCCTAATTTGGAGGAATCGCTCGCGTCTGTCGTACAGACCGGAGCGACGCGTGTCCTGACTGCGGGCGGTCAAGCTTCGGCGGTGTCGGGTGCGGCCACGGTCAAAGAACTCCGTGAAACAGCTGACAATCGCATCGGATTTCTTCTCTGCGGAGGTATCACCGCAGCGACAGTCTGCTCTGCATTAGAGACATCAAACGTTGTCGAGGTCCACGCCGGCTTGCGAAATAGTGCGCGGACTGCACTCTCTGCCAGGAGCTTCGAGGTATTTACGGCTTCTGTCGATGCATTGCGCCAAAAAATCCGATCGATGGATGGAAGTGCAAATATGAGCTGAGAGACGATGAGCTTCTTTTGTGGGAATCGACGCTGGTGCTACCAGACGCGGAGAACGACGCCCGCGCTGAGGCGCAGCAGATTCTGTTCGTTGCCTTGGCCGTTGGGCAGTTGTGTACGCAGGTAGTCGGCCTGGATGGCGCGGATAGCGATGTGTCGATGGATGGTCAGGTCGAGCCCTCCCCCGGCCAGGATCGCCCGCGCGTTGGCCGCTCCGGACAGCGAACCGCTGGAGCCGGGGAACAGCCCGTCGAAGCCGTGAGCTGCGCCTATAAGCCCCTGGACAAAGGGGGTGAATTTTCCGCCTGAGAAACGGTGGCTGAAGCGCGGCCCGACAGTGAAGGCGACCAGCGACAAACCATCGCCGGCGGTCGCGCCGATGGTGGTGGCACGCTCGCCGGTCAAGTCGGCCACCAGCGACAGCGCGCGAAAGGCATGGAGAGCGACTTCACTGTTGCCCCCATTCATGTTGAAGCAGCCGCACTGGCCGGGCGCGGCGTTGGAGCGCGCATAGCTGTAGTTGAACGATATCTCGAGCGGCGCATACGGGGGGGCTGTCTCCACCCGCTGTGCTGCAGCAGACATCCAGCCTATTCCGATCATCAGGACGACTCCCGCAACTCTATACATTGCTTTCTCCGACTGGTGTCTACTGCACGGTGAGTGTTACGTTGGTTGAGCTGTGGGCACCGGTAACCACATCTGTTGCAGTTACCACCACGGTGTATTGGGTGGCCGGCTGGTTGAAGAAACCATTGCTGCTGCAACCGCTCAGGCACACCATTGCGCCCAGGGCTAGAGCTGCCGCCGCCAGCACCACCGGCACGCCCGGCAACTTCCTTAGCCGCCTGCGCACCGGCTTGATGCCCGCCATCGGTAGCAGCAACAATGCCAGTGCCATCGAGCCCAGTTGTCCGCCCAGGATAGGCGTCTCACCCTGCGCCGTTTGCAGGTTGACGGTCTGGACGGTCATGGTGACCGCGGTTGCGCCACTGCCGGCCGGAATCGTTGCCGGAGAGAAGGTCGCGGTCGCGCCCGCAGGCAAACCGGTTGCGCTAAGGGTCAGCGCGTCGGGATAGGTTGAGCCAGAACCGGGCGCCAATGTAAGGTGGAAGGCTGCCGCTCCACCCGGCAGCACGGTCTCAACGCCGGATCCGGGGCTGGTGGTAAGCGTGAACACCGTGGGCGCGGCCGCCACGGTGAAGCTGAGGGTAGCCGTTGCTGCCGCATAGTTCCCGCTGGCTGCCTGGCTGGCACTCAGCACCACCGTGCCCGCTCCAGTTAGCGTCACCATGTTGCCCGCAATCGTCGCCGGACCACTCACTACCGTGTAGGTCACCGCCCCACTCGATGCAGAAGTTGCGCTCACCGCGAAGGGCGGATTGCCATACGTCTGGGCTGGGATCGGCGCAAAGCTCAGGGTCGGCACGATCGCCTCTGGCGCTGCCGCCACGGTGAAGCTGACGTTGGCCGTTGCCGCCGCATAGTTCCCACTGGCTGCCTGGCTGGCGCTCAGCACCACCGTGCCCGCTCCCGTCAGCGTCACCATGTTGCCCGCAATCGTCGCCGGGCCGCTGACTACCGCATACGTCACCGCCCCGCTCGATGCAGAAGTTGCGCTCACCGCGAAGGGCGGATTGCCATACGTCTGGGCCGCGATCGGTCCGAAGCTCAGAGTCGGCACGATCGCCGTGACCGTGAGCGTCGCCGTAGCGCTGCTGGAGGCAAATCCGCGGTTGGCAATCCGCGGCGCAAGGCGAACACTGGGCGCGGGGATGGACCCCGACAAAATTTGCCGTGATCGTATGCACGCCTACAACGGTCGGGGTCACCTGCAGCGTCGCCGTTCCGGCAACCAGCGATACCGCCGCACCGCCGTTCAGGGAGACCACCGTCGTGCCCACAGTGTCGGTGAAGCTAACGCCGCCGGTCGGAACAGTCGCGGGCGTGGTCGTGTCGCTCACGACCGCGGTCAGCGTAGCCGCGTGGCCGTCCACCAGGGAAGTTGGGCTTATCGTCAGCGTGGTCGATGTTGTGTCGGTCGAGCTATAGGACGTCCCACTGACGGACACCTGCTGGGTACTGCCGGCAACGTTGAGTGTATTGTTTGTGACCGTGATACCGGCACTCAGACTGCCAACGGATTGCGGAGTAAAGTGCACCGATACGTCGCAAGACATACTGGAAGACAGGGAGGTGGAGGAGGTACACGGATTTGTGTCGGCGGCGTTTTCGGAAAAGTTTGCGGTGTAGGTTGGATTGGTGGAAAACTCCAGAGGCTGATTGCCCAGGTTCGTCACAGTTGCTGTCTGTGCCGCGCTGGTGGCCCCCTTGGCCGTGATGGGAAAGGTTAGGGCAGTACCCGAAACGTTTACGAACAAGATGCGATTGTTACCCGAGTCCGGAATATACAGATTCCCAGACGGATCCACCGTGACCCCAAAGGGGGAGCCCAGTGTTGCCGGAGTTGGAAGGCTGTTAATTGCCAACACCGAGGCCATACCTGCCGTGGTGATTTCGACGATGCGGTTGTTGCCGCCATCGGCGACGTAGATATTGCCCATGCCATCTACGCTGACGCCTTCAGGATGGCTGAAGGTAATCCCAGTCGGAGTCAGCAGCGAAACCACCCCGGCTGCCGTCACCTTGATGACGCGGCTGGGATCGGCGCCGGCGTACCCGTCTGGAATATAGATGTTTCCCATCGAGTCGACCGCTACCCCGGTAATTCCCTCTGCACTGGTGGTGTAACTTCCCGTCCCGATCACCGTTCCCATGCCCGTGGAAGTCGATCCGGCCACCACCAGAGTCGAGACTTCTACGACACGGCCTTTCGAATAGTCGGAGATGTACAGATTGCCTGCGCCATCGAAGGCAAGAGAGGTAGGAAAACCCAATGCGGAAGCCAGGCCATTGATGGACAATACGGATGCAACACCGCCCGGCGTCACCACGATGATGCGGCTATTTAGATGATCGCTAATGAACAAATTGCCGGCGCCATCGAGAGCGACGCCGGTGACTTCGCTACCGAAGGTGTAACCGCTGGGGACACCACGGATGCACTGCCTCCACCAGCGGAAATCTTGACCAGATTGCCTCCGTTATTGGCGTCATAGATGTTTCCCGCACCGTCCAGAGCAATTTGGAAGGGGAAATTTAGGGCCACTTCTCCGGCGGAGATCTTGGTTCCGGTATTCGGGGCCAGGACGGCCACCGGGGAATCGCCCCACCCATATAGGGGAAGGGTAAGGATCGGGTTCATTTCCGCGTCATACAGCACCACGGCTCCGGTCCGTAACCCGGGAGCGGTGGGAAGAAAGTTGACCTGCACAGAGCAGTAGGTGCTTGCAGGGGTCGTACTGGTGCAGGTGGTGTCGGAGCCGGAGGTGAAGTCGAGGCTCTGAACGCCAGAGGTAAATACCTTCATCGCGCCTAAACCAACGGCTCCTGTGGTGAATGGCAAGGTCAGCGTAACGGTGCTCGAAGAACCAAGCTGGACGTGGCCGAACCCGACGACCGATTTGTTCAGGGAATAGGTTGGGTCGCTTGGGGTCAGGTCTCCATTTACCGGCGGGTCTACGACTAAGACACGGCTGCCTCCGGTATCGGCGACATACACCGTCCCGAACGGGTTCACGGCTATCCCGAGCGGACCACTGAGCGTTTGGGAGTCGGTATACAACACCGTGCCATTGCTGCTCCGGTCGATCTCGGCGATTCGGCTGTTGCTCGTATCCGCCACATAAACGTTGCCTATGCTATCTGTGAGAACGTCCGAAGGATTAGAAAGAGTGACCCCCCCAAGAATCGGAACCACTACACCCGTGGTGCTGCCCGCGGCCACGGTCACGATGCGATTGTTTCCCGAATCGGCGATGTAGAGGTTGCCACTGTTGTTCACCGTCAATCCCTTTGGACTGCTCAGCGTCGTCGTGCCTGATGAAACGCTGATCGTGAGAACAGCGGCAGCCCCACCAGAGACCACTTCCACAATGCGGCTGTTGCCGGTATCGGCGATGAAAATATTCCCAGCCTGGTCCAGTGCGACCCCTCGCGGGGAACTGAGCGTCACGCTTCCCGTCGAGATAACAGAACCGGCTCCGGCAGAGGTGGCTTTCACGATGCGACCGTTGCCGGTATCGGCGATATAGAGATTGCCCGCACCATCGAGTGCGAGTCCCGAAGGAGAGCTCAGGGCGGTACCGATCCCGCTGATGGTTAAGACCGAGGCAGTGCCTTGAGCGTTGACTTCGACGATTCTGCTGTTGCCGGTATCCGCAATGAAGACGTTGCCGGCGGAATCGACAACGACGCTGGCCGGGGAACCCAGTGCGAACCCGCCACTGGTGGGCAGGGTTCGTACCAGGCCTTGAAACGTCAGGCTGAAAGTGGCGTGGGCGCTTTGGCAAACACCGAGGAAGATAACGCCCAGCAAGCCGCAAAGGGCCTGGCGAAACCGGACAGACAAACTCACAAAACTACCTCCTGGATGGTGCCCGAAAGAGAGCGGGCAGTTCCGAGTCTTTTGCGCAATAGATTGGGGTGGATAACAGTCGGGAAGAATCGAAGTCGAGCGCGCGAAAGAAACAGCGTATCGGCAACCATAAGCCAGATATTTGCCGGCAGAGCGTGTTGTTCCTGAATGGCCAACACGGGGAGAGAGCGAATGACACGAAAGGCTGCCTCTTTTCTCAACCGAGACTCCAGAACGGAAGCAGCAGTGTGGTATCGGAGGAGCCGCAGATCCCGATTTACCTGCCTTCGCACTTAGGTAATCGGTTGAGGGCCGCAGCACCTTAGTCTGGCAGGCATAAATGTGTTTTTTCCGGACGCGAGCCCCCGAGGCGCAGACAGAAGCGGTCGCCAGTGGACTGGGTGGACCGTCGGTGCAAAGGGATCTCAGTGTTCTACTTGCTTACAAAGGATTTATGGGCTCACGTGGTCTCGTTTGAGCTGTTGAAAATACGGACGTCGGTTCGATTCCGATCCGATCTACCAATAAACGAGCAACTTAGGGCATTCGATCGCGGATTCGGCCGAATCGTCGTCTAACGGCAGCGGCCAGCCAGTCTCCCGGTTCCGTTATCTTAGGTTCTGCAGGACAATCAGCATGAGATTGAGGGGGAAGATGCGTCGATTTGCGGGAACTCTTTTTTTGGGCATCGTTGGCGTGGCGTTCGCGATTACCAGCGCGAGAGCTGCAGAAGTGGCAACCGTAACCTACGTTCGCGCGGGGAAACTGCTGGACGTTCGCTCCGGGAAACTTCTCACCGATCAAGTGATTGTGGTTCGCGGCGACCGCATCGAGCGCATCGCCGGCAGCCACGACGTGCAGATTCCTGCAGGCGCAACGGCCGTGGATTTGACGCGGGCCACCGTGCTGCCGGGGCTGATCGATTGCCATACCCACATCATGCTCACGGATACAGACAACTCGCACTATGACGACATTCTGCTCAAACAATCCTGGCAGTACCGGACGATTCTCGCCACCCTGAACGTGAAGCGCGATCTGGAAGCCGGCTTCACGGCCATGCGCGACGTGGAAACAGAAGGCGCGATGTACAGCGACGTCGATGTGCGCAACGCGATCAACCAGGGGCTGATTCCTGGTCCGCGACTCAAAGTCGCCACCCGCGGCATTTCCACCACCGGCGGGTATGGCCTCGAAGGCTATTCGCCGGAAGTCACTGTTCCCATCGGCGTACAAACCATCGATAGTCCTTTCGAAGCGCGCAAAGCCGTCCGCGAACAATTCAATTATGGCGCCGACCTGATCAAGGTTTACGGAACGGATCGATACAGTTTTCTGCCCGACGGAACAGAGGTCAGCGTCGCCGACTTCAGCCGCGAGGAAATGGAAGCTATTGTGGATGAAGCCCGACTTAAGGGCATCAAGGTTGCATGCCATGCTTATGATGGGCCGGGACTGCACTACTGCATCGATGCGGGAGTGGCCTCGATCGAGCATGGGATCCAACTGGACGACGATGCGATTCGTAAGATGGTCGCCAAAGGAATCTATCTCGTGCCCACGCTCTCGGTTTACTGTTGCGCGCTGGAGAAAGCGGATCTTGCCATGTCTGGAGGCAAAACCAGCCGCATGGCCATCCACGAGGTCAGTTTTAAAAAAGCCCTAGCTGCAGGGGTGAAAATCGCCTTTGGCACCGACGCTGGCCCCTTTCCCCACGGCACCCAGGCGATTGAGTTCGAGTGGATGACGCGCTACGGGATGTCGCCCTTGCAGGCGATTCAGTCGGCAACCATCAACGCTGCTGATTTGATGGGGTGGGCAGATCAGATTGGCGCCATCGAGCCGGGCAAATTCGCCGACATGATTGCCGTGGACGGGAATGTGCTCGACGATGTCAAGCAATTGGAGCACGTGCGATTCGTCATGAAGGGCGGCGCAGTCGTCCGCAACGACTTCGGAAAGTAGCACTGTTTACGCCTACTTCGCAATCGCACCGGCTAACCTCCCAAATGAGCATCGTGTTTTTAGCGCCGTGTTGTATGCCTTATGTTCAATGGCAACGAAAAAGGGCCACGCAGCTCGCAACTGCCCGCTGACCCGACGCATCGTTGCCAAAGGGTACAGCGAGGGTAACTTACTACCACCGCTGTACCCGGAGCCTGACAATCAGTTCTTTGGCATCAATTCTCCGACCACCTGGTCGATGGTGAAGCTTGCTGCCTTGGCACGGGGTGGAAATTCCTTGAAGGTTTCCAGCCACTTCATGAGAATGGGTGGCGCCGCGTACTGGATGGGAACATTCTCGAGGAACCAGTCGTCGTACCTGAAACTCTCCTCGCCGCGCTCGAACGGATCGGCGCGGAGGTCGAAGAACTTGGGAAGCCGCATCGCAGACAAAGGTTCGCGCCAGACAGCAAGGCCTGTGTTTCGCTGCTCGGTAAATACGATCTTGAACCGCCCCATGCGCATCGCCATGCAATCGCCATCATCGCTCCAGTAGATGAAACCTTCTCGTGGCGATTTGTCCGCCTTGCCAGCCAGGAACGGCATGAGGTTGAATCCGTCGAGGTGAACCTTGTAGGTCTTGCCGCCCATCGCGTATCCCTTCTTCACCTTCTCGACCAAGTCGGGCTCTCCGCTCGCTGCGGCGAAGGTCGGAATAAAGTCCTGAAGGGAGCCGATGTCGTTGATGACGCGGCCGGGCTTGATCACGCCAGGCCAGCGCATGACACACGGAACCCTCCAGCCGCCTTCCCAGTTCGTGTCCTTCTCACCGCGGAACGGCGTGGCGCCGCCGTCCGGCCATGACATTACTTCGGCCCCGTTATCGGTGGTGAAGACGACGATGGTATTATCGGCAACTTTGAGATCGTCAAGCTTCTTGAGCAACTGCCCGACGTAGCCGTCTAGTTCGACCATACCGTCGGGATAGAGCCCGAGTCCCGTCTTGCCTACAGAGGACGGTTTCAGGTGCGTGAAGATGTGCATCCGGGTTGGATTGAAATAGCAGAACCAGGGGCCGCCCTCTTTCGTCTTGCGATCGATAAAATCGAGCGCCGAGGCCAGAAACTCCTCATCCACGGTCTCCATGCGTTCCTTGGGAAGAGGCCCCGTGTTCTCAATCGTCTGTTTGCCGACCTTGCCGAATTGCGGGTCGACCGTCGGGTCGTCCTTGTCGGTCGCTTTGCATTTCAACACGCCCCGCGGGCCATATTTCGTTCGGAACGCCGGGTCCTTCGGATAGTTCGGATAGTAGGGCTCTTCTTCGGCATTGAGGTGATAGAGGTTTCCGAAGAACTCATCGAATCCGTGTACCGTGGGCAGGTGCTCATTGCGGTCGCCGAGGTGGTTCTTGCCGAACTGACCGGTGGCATAGCCGAAATGCTTCATGAAGTTCGCAACGGAGGGATCCTCGAAGCTGAGACCGAGCGTCGCACCGGGTGTTCCAACCTTTGTGAGACCGGTACGGATTGGCGACTGGCCGGTAATAAACGCGGCACGGCCGGCGGTACAACTCTGTTGCCCGTAGAAATCAGTGAACATTGCGCCTTCCGTGGCAATGCGGTCAATATTCGGTGTCTGGTAACCCATGATGCCGTGGTTGTAGCAACTGGCGTTGAACCAGCCGATGTCGTCGGCCATGATGAATAGAATGTTGGGTTTTGTTTGCGCTGCCATTGTCGATTGCTCCTTTCGTTTGTCGAAACAGCCCGTCGATCCAGCGCTTCGAGTCTACGACGTGATGATAGGTCGCACCAACTGTCAGTATTCACAGTGACGAAAACACTTTGAACCTCGCCGGAATTCTCGAGCATTCCGGGCCACCTGCAAAAAATCACGTAAAAGGCTGGAGCAAGAGAGTCCTGGTCTTTACCGATTTTGGGGCGGTGTAAGAACCCTCATTGCTTCGTCGAGGGCTACATCGAAGCTCCTCCGGCGAGGCGACCTTTTTTACGATCCGAAAATTCGCCGACCAGCCGAATGCGAGACACAAGTCCGGGCGCGATGAAAAATCACCCTCTCGCTGAAATCGGATCAAGGGCGTCGATCACCGGACGCCCCCAGGTACACTTTCACGACTCGTTGACGAGCGTGCAAGATAGGGTGTTTATGGAAATCCCTATAATCGATACGTGAGCAGCTCTATTGGCAGGAAGATTCGCATCGGCGGAGCCGGAAGCAAGACCAACTTGCACGGCCAGATTGCTGAACATCTGGGCGTAAGCATCTTGAGCGGCAAGATCACGCCGGGCGAGGTCCTACCCACGGAGGCTGGGTTGGGAGCGTCGCTTCAGGTGAGCAGGACCGCCATTCGCGAGGCCATCAAGGTTCTGACTTCGAAGGGACTGGTGGAGGTTCGTAGGAAGACTGGAACCCGCGTGCGCCCCAAAAAGGATTGGAATGCACTCGACCCCGATGTGTTGGCATGGCAGTTCTCCGGCGGAAGCCTGCCCGCCGCCATCATGGACCTTCTGGAACTACGAGAGGTCATCGAGCCCACGTGTGCGCGCATGGCTGCAGAGCGGGCGACGACGGAGGAAATTGCCGAGATCGAGAAAGCACTCATCGAGATGGAGCGGTCTGTCGGCAAAACAACAGCATCCGTTGAGGCCGACCTGTTGTTCCACCTGGCAATCCTCGAAGCGACCCATAATTCGTTCATGCGGCCCTTTGGCGCCTTGATTCAGGCAGCGTTGCGCGCCAGTTTTCGCCAGACAAACAGAGACACCGCCGCTTACCAGCAGACACTCTTGAAGCATCGCATGGTGTTGACCGCAATCAAGGGCAAAAATCCAGGTGCAGCGGAGGACGCTATGCGTGCCGTTCTCCACGGAGCCCGTCACGATATCCGGCAAGATCTGGACGCCAAAGCTCAGAAGAAAAGGAACCTGGCAGAAGAGGTCAGGAGCACAAAAGTACTTCTTCGCAAATAGATCCACCACCTCAGACAGCTGAAAGGCTGCGGGCCGGTACATGTGCCGAAAAGGCTTCTACTTCAGAGCGGCCGCCGATCACCAGCGGCGTTCTCTGGTGTATGCCTTTCGGGATTATGTTGAGGATCGGTTCTTCACCGCTGGTGGCAATTCCCCCAGCCTGCTCCGCGATCAACGCCAGCGGGTTCGCTTCGTATAGCAAGCGCAGCTTGCCACTGGGATGACTCTCCGTGGGAGGGTACAAAAACACCCCGCCCTTCAACAGCGTTCGGTGGAAATCCGCGACCAATGAACCGATGTAGCGCGAGCTGTATGCGGGCCTGCTCCGGGCGCGCGCAGTGCGTGGATGTAAGCGCGATAATGCTCCGGGAAAAGGTTTATGTTGGCTTCGTTGCATGAATAGTATTTGCCCTTAGCCGGCATCTTCATCTGTTCATGGCTCAGGACAAAGGCTCCAATCGTTGGATCAAGCGTGAACCCGTACACTCCACGGCCAGCCGTGTAAACGAGGACAGTCGAAGGACCATAGAGGACGTAGCCGGCTGCAAGTTGGCAGCTCCCAGGCTGCAGGACGGATTCGACACCGCCGGGAGAAAAGTCGCCTTTGCGTTTATAGATGGAGAAAATTGTACCGACGTTCACGTTCACATCGATGTTGGACGATCCATCGAGGGGATCAAAGACGATGACATATTTTCCAGTGTCCGGTTCCCTCCCAAAAGTGACCGGCTCGTCATTCTCCTCAGAGATCAGTGTCGCGACCGAATCGCGGACGCCAAGACAGTGAAGCAGCGCTTCATTGGCATACACGTCCAGCTTCTGCTGGGTCTCGCCCTGAACATTGGTTTGCCCGGCTGTCCCCACGATGTTGCACAGTCCCGCACAACGGATCTTCGCTTCAATCATTTTTGCGGCCAAGGTAATTCCTGAAAGAAGCCAGGAGAAGTCCCCTGAAGCATACGGAAACTTCACGCTGCTGTTGAAGTATATGTTGCTGAAAGGTCGTGATCATCGACATGCTCTCCCATGCATTTATGCAGAATTTTCGAGAACTTTAGACGGTCGACATGCGCATCAATTTTTGCGCTGGTGCACGGCCGGTCCCCCTTGCCTGAGCCACGGCTATCTGGGCTACAGGCAATCGCGCCGGAGAACAGGAGACGTAGTCCACCCCGACAGATGCGAAGAACTCGATCGAAGCCGGGTCTCCCCCATGCTCGCCACAAACACCTATCTTGATTCCCGGCTTGACCGCTCTCATTTGCTTGATGGCCATCTCGATGAGCGCGCCAACGCCTTCACGATCAAGAGTGACGAAGGGATCTACCTTCAAGATTCCCTCTTCGATGTAGCGGTCGATGTATTTGCCGGCGTCGTCCCGCGAAAAGCCGAAAGTCATCTGGGTGAGGTCGTTAGTTCCGAAGGAAGCAAAACTGGCATATTGCGCGATGGCCCCAGCACAAACTGCGGCCCGCGGCAACTCGATCATCGTTCCTACGCTGTAGTCGACGCTGGCACGATGATTCGCGAAAACCTCCGCCGCGACCTCATCGATCAACCGGCGAAGCCATTGCATCTCCTCGGCGCCGGCAACCAGCGGCACCATGATTTCCGGAATGGGTACGAACCCTTCGGCAGCCACCTTCAGCGCGGCCTGCAGTATGGCCTTAACCTGCATCTCCAGGATCTCCGGATAGCTGATACTGAGGCGGCAGCCGCGATGTCCCATCATGGGGTTGGTTTCGCTCAAACTATGTATGCGCGTCGCCAGCTGCTCCAGCTGCTCAACCGCGGCCAAGTTGCCGGCTTCTTTCGCCAGACAGAGCTCAGTCTCTGTTTCCTTTAACGAAGGTAGGAATTCGTGCAACGGTGGATCGAGCAGACGGACAGTGACCGGCAGCGACGACATTGCCCGAAAAAGCTCCTCAAAATCGTCTTGCTGCATGGGCAGCAATTTGCTGAGAGCTTGCTTCCGTTCTTCGGTCGAAGAAGCGAGGATCATCGTGCGCACGTGGGTCAATCTCTCAGGCGAGAAAAACATGTGCTCGGTGCGGCAAAGCCCTATGCCAAGGGCGCCTGAGGCTCTCGCGTTCGAGGCGTCCTCCGGAGTATCCGCATTCGCACGGATCGCGATTGGCCCTTGTTCAATGGCCCATCCTATGATCGTGTCGAGCGCGTGGTGCTCCGTCATCAGAAGCATGGAGTGGCACCTTTCCTGCGAACACACGACCCGTGGAAGCATCCAGAGAGAGCCAATCCCCTTCCCGGAAAACGAGGTCGCGGATTTTCAGCAGGCCTGCGTCAGAATCCACATGAATGTCTTTGGCTCCAGTGATGCAGCACTTGCCCATACCGCGCGCCACCACGGCAGCGTGACTCGTAGCTCCCCCGCAGGCCGGTCAGGAAACCGATGGCGGCGGCCATGCCGTGAATGTCGTCCGCGGTAGTCTCCTGACTCACGAGGATGACCGGGTCGCTATCGCGCCCAGCGGCAGCGGCGACGGCCGCAGCCGCAGAAAGCGCAATTCTGCCGACGGCCGCTCCCGGAGAAGCCGATAGGCCACGCGCGATCACTTCGGGAACTCCGAGACTGAAGTCGAGCTGCTGAGCGGTTATCTCCGTCACACTGGCCGGCTTGATCCGGGCGACGGCTTCCTTGCGGGAAATCAGCCCTTCCGTCACCATTTCGACGGCGATCCGGACGGCGGCCAACGCACTCCGCTTTGCTGTTCGTGTCTGCAGCAGGTAGAGCTTCCCCTTCTCCACGGTGAACTCGAAGTCCTGCACTTCGCGATAGTGCTGCTCAAGACGGCGCGTCGTGGAACTTAGCTGCTGGTATATTTCGGGCATGCTATTCGCCAGCGCCGAGATGGGCACCGGCGTGCGGGACCCCGCCACAATGTCCTCACCTTGAGCGTTGGCCAGGAATTCCCCAAAAATCGTGTTTTCTCCCGTCGACGGATTTCGCGTGAAACCTACGCCGGTCCCACTGCGAGCATCCGCATTGCCAAACACCATGGCCTGGACAGTCACCGCGGTGCCCAAATCATCGGCGATTCCATTGAGCCGGCGATAGCATTGGGCCCGTTCGTTACCCCAGGATTCGAAAACGGCGTTAATCGCCAGCGACAACTGCTGTTCGGCGGTCAAGGGGAAGTCCGTCATCGCGTAATTGCTAATCGCCTGCTCAAATGCCTCTACTGACGGCTCGCAATTCATCTTCTGAGAGGTCCGCACTTGCGGTGTCCGCGTGGCTCGGCCTGATCGACTCCATGACAAGATCGAACTTCTTCCTGGGAACTTCCAACACCACCGTCCCATACATCTGCAGCAGGCGGCGGTAAGAGTCGAGTGCGAATCGAAGCGAACCACTCTGCTCCGCCAAACCCTGCAGGTTCTGTCGCGTGAGACCTACATTGAGAATGGTGTCCATCATCCCTGGCATGGAGACGACCGCGCCCGAGCGCACACTAGTCAAGAGCGGATTGGCAAGGTCGCCGAATGCTCGTCCTACGGAATCCTCAAGCCATGTCACCGCGGCCGCCAACTCCTGGTCGAAGCCAGGCGGCAGAAACTGATGTTCGAGATAGTAGCGGCACACGCTGGTTGAGATAGTGAAGCCCGGCGGAACAGGAATACCAAGCAACGTCATCTCGGCCAACCCCGCGCCTTTGCCTCCCAATTCAGAGCGCATGGACCCGTCGCCATCGATGGCACGATTCCCAAAGCGATAAATGTATCTGCCGTTCCTTGTCATCTGATTGACCTTTCAAGTGCGAACTCGAATCGACAACGACGTCATGCGTTTGCTGGTGTTCAGAGATTCTTTAGGACGGAGGTGGTCCTTTGCCGCGGTCTTTCAATCGTCGCGTGGCGGCCGGCAGAGTGAAAATTCCCTCGCGGGGAACGCATTCTATGGGGAGTAAGAGCGGGCACCATCTCAGGATCGAGAGATTGGCCTCTCACAGCGTCATCCATGAGCACCCACGCACCCGTTGCTGGAGCTTGGGGAAAGGTCGTCTGCCCAAACTGGGTTACAAAGTAGAAGTCATATCCGATCTGGCGCAGTCTGGCGCCGAAAGCCCGGTGGTCGAGCTCATTCCATCGGACTCCGTCCGGCATCGGCATGTGACCGAAGCCCAACTTCTTGCCGGGATAGGAAGACCGCACCTCGGAAGCAAAATGTGCCGCTTCTGCAAGATCTGTGCTTGGGCTTCGAAAGCAAACTACCTCGGCATACCGGGCAAAGACCAGCGCACGAGAGATGGCCGCATCCAAACCTCCGCAATAGACGTAGAGTCGTCCCTGGTCTTCATCCCACTCAGAAATTTCCGGTCGCGAGCATCGTCATCGTCCTCTAACGCCGCTGCGGTGCGCGCTTCGGTGCAAGCGAGCACGCGCAGAGGATGTCCGAGCAAGCTTGCAGCTTCTCTGGCGGCGTTCAGTCTTCGCACAGTCTCGGCAATGGAAAGCAATGTCCGGCGGGCGCCGTGATCAACGTTTTCGGCGGACTGCAGTTGCCCATAGCAATTCGTAGCCAGCGCCCCGATTCCCATGAGCCGCCGTGCAAGCTCGATTGAGCTGTTGAGCGCAAACGGCGCCGAGGAACTGGATGCCACCGCCTGAACAGACGAATCGACTGACCATGCTTCTATCACTGCTTCACCTCGCGAACAGGATTTGATTGTCTGGGGAAGGAGTCAACCGCGTGTCCCGCCGGGAGCATTTCCCGATTGACCTGAAACCACCATACCGGGGCGACTTACCCGGTACAAATGCGAGTAGTCCGATTCGGACGAGTCCTATTTGGACGTATTGGTCCATGGGAATCGTTTGAAATTGTCTTGATAGAAGCAGGCATTTACGTATTTGTCAGCCGGGTAAGGACTATTCGTATGACTAAATACCGATATTCGCATGTCCATAATGTCTCTCCTGAAATACGATGGATCATGACGCTTTCTCAAGGTTTATTGGACAAACTGAATGGGGCGCTCGTCGACCGGCGCATCGCAGACGGCTTCCAATTGCTCGCTCGGGCAGAGAAGGAACTAGAGGCACTGCGGCCGACGGATCCCCATGCGGCAGCCTATCTGCTCTGCATCGCACAGTGGGTCGATCTGGGGTTTCGCGATGTCGACTATCTCAACGCCATCGCCGCACGATTCGTGGATGTGCGTCGAGGCCAGATGTCCATCTGCGATTACCTAAACCTCAGGATGGTTGAGGGCCATCTGGCATTTCTTGCGGAAGACGCCGCTCAGGCAATATCGATATTCAGCTTTGTGCTGCAGACTGAAACCACGATTATGGAGCCCTATCTCGTGGTAGTGGCTCACTTTTGGAAATGCCGAGCGCACCGCAGGCAAGGAGAATACGAGCCCGCCCTGCACCATATCCAGGAAGCAAAGCGGCTGGCTCGCGAAATGAAAGCTCCCAAGCTTGTCGCCGTTACCAACATTCACGAAAGCTGGCTTCTGTTTCAGCGCGGCGAAAGACGAGAGGCGATGCGCCTGTTGGATTTGGCAGAAAACTGAGCTTAGGTCCACTGGGCACGCACTATCCCTGGGAAATATTGAGTCCGCCAGAGGGAGGTTTGTACGACGTTCGGGCGAATACACGAAAGCTCTTGCTCACTTTGAGAAGGCCGTTGCCATCTATTCCGGCGCCTTCCCGGAACACCCCAACCTGGCCCGCGCGTTGGTCAATGCTGCTTACGTTAAACGTCTGATTGCACTGGACCTACTCCATCGATCGAAATCCGGTAAGGCGCAGAGGGGCCGATCATGCCCGGTACCTTGAAATCTGTCAGGATGCTCTGGCTCTGCTTAGCCGGGCGGGTGAAATTTACTCTCGTCAGCATCATCAGGCTGGAACCGGATCGGTCCTGGTGAACGCTGGGCATCTCCACCTGGATAGCGGAGATATCGATCGGGCAGAGGCTGAGGCTGCTAAAGCCTACCGCCTGGCGGAAGAGCGGCAGGATCACATACTGATGGCCCGATCCCGCATTCTTCAGGCTACGGTTCAGAACGAGCGAGTGGAAGAGCAGGTCGGGGAGTCGGCGGATCTATCCCTGCATGGTCATCTCGCCCGAACCTACTCCGAGGATGCGATTGCCCTGGCCAAGCTTACGCAAAATAATCGCTTGCTCGCCGGAGCCTACATCGCACGTAGTTCCGTAGCGGCCAATGAATTCTTTCAGGACTGGGAAACAGCGAAGACTTTCGCCGCGCTGGCCGGAGAATTCCTGGGAAAGGACGATCTCGACCATTTGTCGAAGGAACTCACTGTATCTGAAGGCCAGAATCATCAGGGCAACAGGAGTAGATGAGATGTTGCGGGCCTGGTCTGAAGGGATTACGGGAGAAAAGACCTTTCCAGGAGGTTACAGAAGAATTCGCCGAGTTGGTGATACCTAAAGTATGGATCAGGGAAGGCAGAAAGGTGTCTCGCGTCGCCGAGCGCCTCTCCATCTCCCCTAAAAAAGTGCGCAGAATACTTGCCAACGTGGATCTGCTTAAACGTCCGTGAATCCAGGCTCCAGGAGTCCGCCAGCAGCTCCCCGTATTGGCTGGCCATCCACTCCCGAATAAACTGGATGCATGGCGCTCCAGTTCACCACTTCGTATATCGAGGATTCCCTGGCCCTATTCCGTCAATCCAAGAGGCTCGCTGAACGTGCGATGGAACAGGTCACCGACGAACAGCTGCTGGCCACACTCGATCCCGAAACAAACTCGATCGCCATGATCGTCAAGCACCTGTCGGGCAATATGCGCTCCCGGTGGACAGACTTTCTTACCACGGATGGCGAGAAACCGGATCGCGATCGCGACCGGGAGTTCGTGGATCCACCAGCAACCCGCAAGGCGCTGATGGATGCCTGGGCAGATGGGTGGGCACGGCTCTTCGAGGCTCTTGAGCCACTTTCGGAGGCGGACCTTGTACGCACCGTAACCATCCGAGGCGAAGCGCACTCAGTGATGCAGGCGATCAACCGCCAGGTAGCCCATTATTCGCTTCATGTGGGGCAGATCGTGATGCTGGCCAAGCATTTTGCCTGGGATCACTGGGAATCGCTCAGCGTGGCAAAAAATCAGTCTGCGGAATTCAATCGCCAGGTTGCTCTCGGAGAGCAAAGCCAAAGGTAAGTAAGCATTACCAAAGTGCAAACGGCAATTCTCCTTGTTCCACCTCATCGAGTCCCTCCCCCGAAAGAATCGATGAAATGTCCCGCGGAGAATCGCCGCTTGTTGATGAGAATAGCGGGTTCCGCGAAATAAGCCATCGCTCTTGAGTAACAGGCGGCCGAATTGTAGTAACTATGTGTGGTAACGACTCAGTGGGTCATCGCGTAAACAATGTAATTCACGCCCAGCCGCATGCCGAGGTCGGAAAACTTCAGGGGATATTGCGGAGTATCTGACCATTCCCAGGAATCGCCAATGTCCGAATTCAAGGAAATTGCCACCATGATGCGGCCTTTATCGTCATAAATGCCCTCCCAGCGCGCGACGATTCCGTCCTTCTTGTATCCGGTGGCCAAGTGCTCCGCGCCCGTAATCCGGTAACGATCGTCCAGGTCAAAGACGGTGTGGAAAATCGGGTCGTTATTCGGGATATCCACAATGGAACGTTCGGGGAAGACCATTTTCATGGTCTGTTCGAAATAGGCCTGTTCCTCGTGGCCGTGAAAATCGTCCGCCATGAAGAAGCCGCCGCGCAGCAGATAATCGCGAAGCTTCTTTGCCTGGGCCTCGGTCAGGCCCCACTCCCCTACCTGGACGGCGTAGAGCCAAGGCCAGTTGTAGACCTCATCGCCATCATCAAGGTTCACGCACTGCTCTACCGATCGGGCGTCGACCCGTGTCAAGCGCCTGACCGCCGCAGCAAGACTTCGATCCGCCTTCGGGAAATCCTGGGTCCAGAGAGAGAGTCCCTGCCGCCAATCGCCCTGAAATCTGGGACGGTAGCCGTCGAGTGGTCCCGGTGGATACATCAAGCGGGCAAAGGTCCACTCGGCTTGCCGGCGCCAGTCCCGGGGCAGGGGCATGGATTCATAACCTTCGACCGAGGGGTATTCACGGAAAGGCCGCTGCGCGTAAAGCGCACCCAGCAGGCTTCCGGCGATTACAAGCGCGCAGCCTGATCGCCACAGAGCCTGTCTGGAATTCATTTAAGACCGCCAACGAAGGCTCCAAAGAAAAACACCGAGGCGACCACCACTGCAACTACACTCCACCAACCCACCAACAGCACGCCCTTGACCCAGGGCAGCAAGCCTGCGGCGGGCTCAGAAACATCTTCTTCGTCCTTGGGAGCGGTCCAAATCTGCCATTGCAGCGTAATTTGCTCCCAGGCCCACGCCAGCCGGCTGCATTCTTGCCGGGCGAACTCTGGCTCAAGTTTCTCTCCCTTACTTGATGCACCTTCCTCCCCTGATGCGAGGCGCTTCGCCGCCTCCCGTTTACCCAGGCGCCAAGCCAGCGCCATCTCCGCCGAGGGCGCGGCGCGGCCGGGGAACTTTCTCTCGTACTCATCGATTGCCGATTGAATCTCCAGCATGTCCGTTGGTCTGAGAGTCATTGCATACCGTCCTTCTCGTGGGGTGATCGGCATGAACGATCAACACTCCACATCACCATGGTAGTAGTCTCCGCGTGTTGAAGCGAGCATCGCGGGAGCCGATATAACTTAGACTTCGCTGCCTTTGCCTGGTAACTGCACCGAGGATAGGGCAGTAACCAGAGCATCCGCCCTTTACTGCGAATCTTGGATGCCTTTGGAGAGGTAAATTCCAACTGCTGGCACATCTGCGAAGTACAACTGCTTTCTCCGACCGCTTCATTTCTGATGTACCCTTTGGTGGTCCAGACCCTTGATTCGTTACAGGAGAAAACCCATGGCAGAGGCCACTCGGAGAAATATCGCGGCACTCATCACGCTTCTGTGCAGTACAGTTTTCGCAATCTGTCTTACGTTTAGCGTGCATGCCTTTGCCCAGTTTCCGCCAAACCCACACTCCGCTGCTTTTACCGGCGCATGGTGCGCGCAGGGAGACCCCACCAAGCAGGCCTCGATCAGCGATAACGGCGCGTTTCTCACCTTGACCAATGAGAACGGGGATACCTCTACGGGGCAATACCAGGGACAGAATGGCATTGTTGCGCCGGGATGGCAGTTCGTAACCGGCACGCTCAGCCAGGACGGCAGCCAGATCAATTGGTCGAACGGTACATTCTGGGCACGGTGCAATACGGGCGGAGGAGGCGGCCATCAACGGTTAAACCTGACCGGGACTTGGTATGCCCAAGGGAGCCGCTCCCAGTCATGCTCCATCCGTCAGCGTGGCAACAATCTGCAGTTAAGCAACGAATCAGGTGACCATGCGAGCGGCCAGCTCACCGGAAAGCGGCAACTGACAACCAACTGGAATGGGACCAACATCGCGGGAACAGTCACTGCCAACGGCAACCGCATCAACTGGGATAACGGAACCTTCTGGACACGCATTCGCGTCTACTCAGCACCGAATTATTGAACCGGACCGCTAAACATGCAGAAGGTGAATTGCTCTACGCCTTGACCCGCGCCAGTTTGGTCACGCGCCCAGACTGATTCCAATCCGACACGTAGATGTTGGCATCCTGATCGATGTGGCATCCGTGGGCCGCGCTGAAATTGGCCAGAGCGATATCGCCGGGAAGCAATTTGTAGTTGGCCCATTGGTCGTGGTGTGGATTGTCTCCCAGGAAGGCGACGGGCACGTTGTCTTTATCGAGGATGGTGACGCGTCCCTCCAACTCCGAAACGATCGCGTAGTCACCCCAAAAACTCACCTGGCAAGGACGGCGCAGGTGCAGAGTCACATTGCTGACAAACTTGCCATCGAAGTCGTAGTGACTGAGACGCCGGTTTTCGCGGTCGCACACCAACAGGAGGGGCTGTCCGTAACGCAAGTCCACTGCCAGCCCATGGCTGCAGTTGCACAAACCATCCGCGGTTCCCTTCCCGGAATAAGCCGCCTGATAATTGCCGGCCTTGTCGAACTTGAAGATGCGTGAGTCTCCATACCCATTGGCAATGTAGATGGAGCCGTCGGGTCCCGGCACGGCGGCGGTCAGGCGCCACTCATTCGGCGCATGAAAACCTGCCTCAGGGGGAGCCGTGATCTTCTGCACCACGGTTCCATCCGTCTTCATCTTGACAAACAGCCAGTTCTCTTTGGGCGTGCCCTTCTGCACCGTGACGTAGAAATACTCTTCATTATTTTCGTCCGCGTACTTAAGGGAATGGACCTCCGGATATTCGTTAGCTATGGTCTTGAGCAGCTTGCCGTCCCGGTCATAAACCAGCACGCCGGTTTCGCTCTGCGTGCTGACGTAAAGATTTCCGGCTTTGTCGGTGGCAATGCCGCCGTGGGTCCCGCCGAAGGCTTTTCCTTCGGGCAATTGTCCCCAGTTCGAAACCACGTGATAGGTCCATTCGCCATTCCCGGTTTGAAGCTGTAATGAGTCCAAAGGACGCTCCTCTGATGTTGTATCCGCGTGCGCCTGCGAGCCCAGCAGGCTCCCCAGCGCAGCAACGGGTGTTAGCGCACAAAAATCACGACGCTTCATGGTTCTTTCCTCGCTGTGGACTGCCCGTCTGCCACGGTCAATGCAGGCTGGGCCGGTGTGTTGTAGAGATAAAGATGACGCAGGCTCTTCATCGAAGAGAGTGGCGCAACCGCTGCCTGCGTCACCTGGGTCCCACTCAGGTTGAGATAGCGTAGCTGCGGCAATTTCGTCAGCTGAGCCAAACCTGCTCCGGTCACTGCGGTTCCTTCCAGATGAATAGCGCGCAGTTGGCTAAACTTCGCGAGCGTAGCAAAGCAGGCATCGGTCACCGAAGTGCGTCCCAGTTCCACCTCTACGATATAAGGCGCAAATTTCTCCAGGCCTGCGAGCTGCGCATCGCCAAATTTCGTTCCTGCATCGACAGTATTCAAAATGAGGCCATCTCCCAGGTTTCTTGACACCGGCACAAGTGTAACCCCGGCGGACTTCGCTGCCTGCGAGATCTGGGTCATTATTCCGCTGTAGTCGGCTACCTGTGGCAGAGGTGGTTCCTCTTCGCGCACGGAAATGCCGGCAAGCGTCTTTAGTTCAGGAGACGCTCCCTGGGCGATCCATGCCTTGATCCACGCAATCTCCTCCGCCTTCAAAGGGGGCTTGCCTTCGGAGGGCATGAACTTCTTATCGTCCGGCGGGAGTGTGATGCGCTTCAACAAAGTGCTTCTCTCCGGGACTCCCGGAATGATGACTGCGCCATCCTCTCCACCCCTCATCAAGTGGTCGTAGGAGTCAAGGCGAAGGTTTCCTTTGACCTTCCCCTCTCCGTGGCAGGCAACACAGTTGGCATCGAAGACCGGGTAGATATGCCTGGCATAAAACGAATCGGGATAGGCAAAGGTCTTCGCCTGCACCGTGCCCATGCCTGCCAAGCGTTTCAGCGGTTGAGGAAGATACTCGGTCAGGTAGTTATTTCCGTGGGTAATCGAGCCTCCCTGGTGAGCCGTCCATGCCAACAAAAGCAGTACGCAAGCCAACATCCACGGGTAAACGCCGCGCGCGGATGCCCCCCGAGCCAACACGCAACCCAGTACACCGATGGTCAGCGCAATGCCGCCCCACATGTGGCGCGCCACACCTGCCCCGGAATCCCCGCTGCCGTATGCCAGCAGATAGCCCAGTGTCAACGCCAGCAGGCAACCGAAGACGCTCAACGACAAAACGAACGACGCCGCTTCCAACAAAGCCGGGCGAAATCTTCCTGCGATCTCGAGCAAGGGAACAAGAAGGATTAAGCCAACGGGAAGATGCACGACCAGCGGATGGAACCGCCCCAGGAACTGCTGCCAATCTGCGTGCGTCTTTCCGTCGAGCCTGAAGATCGAAGGCAGCAGCAGCAACAAGACGCTCGCCAGCAGTGACGCAACCCAGACCGGTTTGATCGGCCGGCCATTCGAGAGAACTTTGCTAAGTCGCAATGCCGAGGCCTTTATTCATTATGCGAGCAGACCGTTGACCACACTGGCAGGGGTGGTGCCGGTCAACTTCTGATCTAATCCCTGAAATTTATACGTAAGCTTGTTGTGGTCAATGCCCAGGCAATGCAGGATGGTGGCATTAAAGTCCCTTACGGGCACCGGGTCTTTCACCACGTTGTAGCTGTATTCATCGGTCTCCCCGTAGGTGATTCCCGGCCTCACGCCGCCGCCCGCCATCCAGGTGGTAAAGCAGCGAGGATGATGGTCGCGGCCATAGTTATCCGGCGATAGCCCGCCCTGGCTATAGACGGTGCGCCCAAATTCCCCTCCCCAGATCACCAACGTATCGTCAAGCAACCCACGCTGCTTGAGATCGGTGATCAGCGCGTAGGCTGGGCGGTCGGTTTCCTGGCACAGAACGGGCAATAGGCCGGTGACATTCGCGTGCACATCCCACCCGCGCTTATAGATCTGCGTGTAGCGCACCCCACGCTCTGCCATGCGGCGTGCCATGAGGCAATTGTAGGCAAAGGTTCCCGGCTCCTTGGCGTCAGGGCCATAAAGATCCCAGGTAGACTGCGGCTCTTTACTCATATCGGTGAGCTCAGGCACAGAGGTCTGCATCCGGTATGCCATTTCGTATTGCGAGATACGCGAATTGGTTTCGGGATCGCCCAGCTCCTGGTAGGTTTGGCGATTGATCTCGTTTACTGCGTCGAGCATCTTGCGCCGCACCTCGCGATCCACGCCCTTGGGGTCGCTCAGGTAAAGAACGGGATCCCCCGCGGAACGCAAACCGACGCCGGCGTACTCCGAGGAAAGGAAGCCGCTACTCCATAGGCGCGAGGAGACCGGCTGATTATTCTCCTTGGTATTCAGCTTGCTCAACAACACCATGAAGGTAGGCAAGTTGTCGTTCATGCTGCCCAGACCGTAGGAAAGCCACGCTCCGAGGCACGGTTTGCCCGCGTTCATGTTTCCTGTGTTCAGAAGCATGATGGCTGGTTCGTGATTAATGGCATCCGTGTTGGTCGACTTGATGATGGTAAGTTCATCCACCATCCGAGCCGTATACGGCATCAGATCGCTCACCCAGGTGCCTGACTTGCCGTACTGCTTGAATGGCCAGTGGGAAGGCGCTATGGGGAAGCGCGCCTGGCCCGCCGTCATGCCGGTGAGCTGCTGCGCCCCACGGACGGAGTCAGGAATATCTTTGTCGTAAAGCTGCGCAAGGTTCGGTTTGTAATCCAGCAGGTCCATCTGGGGTGGGCCGCCGGACATGAAGAGGTAGATCGCTCGCTTGGCCTTGGGAGCGAAATTGGGCAGCCTGAGGCTTTGTGGAGAGGGCGGAGCATATACATTGGATACGTCGGCAGCGCGCGCGTCGCCGGTAAGAACCCGGTCGCCGAACAGGCTTGCCAGCGCTGCCCACCCAAGCACCTTCCCAGCCTTGCCTAAGAAGTGCCGGCGGGTCTCGAGTTCGGCCCACTCCGCCTTCATGCCCTCCGCAATGGGAAGGTCCATGATCGTTGGACCATTGTCAGGATCGGTGCACAGCGGATGTTGCTTCACCTTGTTTCTCCTATTTATTCAAAGTCTCATCGAGGTTCAGTACCTCGCTTACCACCATGGTCCATGCAGCAAGTTCAGGCGGAGGAATTGCGGGGTCCCGAGGCTTTTCCCCCACTGCAACCAGATCGCGGGCTGCGGCGGGATCGGCCGCGTAGTGTTGCTGCATCTGGCTCAGAGATTGTTGCAATACAGCTTCCATTTGCGGCGAAGGGTCATGGGAAAGCACCAGGTCGCTGAGATACTTGATCCGCTGCTCCGGCTGCTTTCCGCCCTGCTCGATAAGGCGTTGCGCAAGCGCACGCGACGCTTCCACCCATTGCGGATCATTCATGGTTACCAATGCCTGCAGTGGTGTATCGGTTCGTTGCCGCCGGGTGCAGACCGTGTCGCGCGTAGGAGCGTCAAATGCGTCCATATCCGGAGGCATCGCCATACGCTTCCAATACGTGTACATACTGCGCCGGTAAAGCGCTTCCCCATGCTCCTGCTTGTATCTCGTAGTGTCGCTGGTGGGGTACCCAACCGATTCCCACACGTTGTCAGGCTGATACGTCTTCACGCTCGGACCGCCGATCTTGTTCACCAGTAATCCGCTGGACTGAAGAGCGATGTCACGAAGCATCTCTGCATCCATGCGGAAGCGCGGCCCGTGAGCCAGCAGAAGATTTTTCGGATCCCGGGCCAACTGTTGCGAATACGTTTTGGCACTCTGGCGGTAGGTGGAAGACATCACCATGAGCTTGTACATATGCTTCATGTCCCACCCGCTCTCGCGAAATTCCACTGCCAGCCAATCAAGCAGTTGGGCATGAGAGGGGCGCTGGCCCATGATGCCGAAGTCTTCTGTGGTCTCGACCAGGCCGGCTCCGAAAAGCTCATTCCACATGCGATTGACCGTCACCCGCGCCGTCAAAGGATTCTCCGCGCTTACCGTCCAATCCGCCAGCGCCAGGCGATTGTGCGCCATCCCGGCAGGCAGAGGCGGGAGGAAATGTGGCGTATTGGCCTCGACTCGCTCTTTACGCGCAGTGTAGATACCGCGGTTCAGAATATCCGCGTAGGCTAGTGAAGGCTTCTCTCGCGCCACCAAGGAGATATCCCCTCCCTTGGATAGCTTGTCCAGTTCGGCATCAAGTGCTTGAATCTGACTCTTGATTTGCTTGGACGACTCATCAACGTTATCGAAGTAGAACTGGCTCACCGCATGCCACTGATCCGCGTTCCACTGCTGGCTGGGCTTGCTGATAACCTCGGATACATAGTCTTCAAAAGGGAGTCTTTTCGCCTCGTCCGCGGTCAGTGTGCGCCCATAGACGCGGAAATCCTGGTAGCGTGTTTCGCGTGCGGGTTGCTCATCCGGGGATATCCGTCCAAGTTGAAGCGGAGCCGAAGTGTGCATCGTAAGATGGCCCAGATCGTCCGAAAGAATCTTCGTGACAGCAGGCGCTCCGTTCACATAAATCTTTACGCCCGCCGCCTTACCCGATCCGTCATAGGTAAAGAAGATGTGATCCCAGCTGCCATCCGTAGGCAAGGGCACGGTAGTCGTTACCTTGATCGCCTTTATGGGCGTCAGGTCTTTCGGAGTGGTCTCCTTGGGCCCTTCCTTTTTAGGCTCCTCCTTTTTGGCCTCTTGCTTCTTGGGCTCTTCCTTTTTGGACGCTCCCTTTTTTGGCTTCTTCTTCGCCGGTACTTCCTTCGGTGCTTGATTGGCTAGCTTGACAATGATCAGGCCCTGCTCCGCTTCCACATCCCAGCCGCGGTAGTGCTGGGTCGAATCCATCTTGGAAAGCAGCGCCCCCGTAGCATCTGTTGAAGTGATATTTGGCGCGGAACGCAACATGAACCAACCACCGCTGGAGAAGGGCTGGTTCCACTCATAATCGCCCGCCTGTCCCATCACCACCCGGGTGCTGGTGGCCATGCGAAAATCCGGCCACAGCCAGGTCGTTTCACCCCACTCCGGTTTGTACTTTCCAATGGAAAAGTTCTTCGGGTTGGCATTGGGCGCGCTATTCTTCAGCACCTCGCCGCCGCCTTCATCGAGCCGCAGGCGAATCTGCAGCTTATCGGTTGAGACCGGCTGAGCCGTGTTCTGCTTGGAGCTGATCCATTGCTGAACAATCTGCCGCTCCCGCAACCGCGAGTCATCCAGCTGCTTCTCCAGTCCCGCCCGCTTGGCCAATACCTGGTTGTAAGCGTCTATGTTCTGCGGCTTTGGAATGTGCACGACCGGCGCCCAATCCGGCTTATCGTTGTTGAATGGCTTCTCATCGAGATTGTTGAAGAAGGCGCTTAGCTGATAAAAATCCTTCTGCGTGGTGGGATCGTATTTGTGGTCATGGCACACCGCACAACCCACGGTGAGGCCCAGAAACGCTCCCCCATACGCCTCAGTCCGCTCCCGTGCGATGTTGACCCTTAATTCCTCAGGAATCGTGCCGCCCTCGTTGCTGCTCACCCCAGACCGGGTGTATCCGCTGGCGATGATCTGGTCCAGGTTGCTGGCAGGCAACATATCGCCCGCAATCTGCTCCTTGGCAAATTGGTCGAACGGCTTGTTGCTATTGAACGCTTTGATCAAGTAGTCGCGATACGCCCAGGCGATTCGGCTATTGTCGAGGTGCAAGCCGTAGGTATCGGCATAGCGCGCATAGTCAAGCCAGTAACGCGCCCGCTGTTCGCCAAAAGCCGGACTGGCCAGGAGCCGGTCCACCAGATGCTCATAAGCTTGCGGCGAATTGTCCTCGACAAAAGCATTTACTTCTTCGGGAGTGGGCAACAAGCCGGTCAGATCAAGGGTCACCCTGCGGATAAGAGTGCGCTTATCTGCTTCGGGAGATGGATGCAGACCTTCCTTATTGATCCGCTGCAGAATAAATGCGTCGATCGGAGTTTGCGCCCAGCCCGCGGACTTGAATTGAGGCACGGCGGGACGTACCGGCTTTTCAAACGCCCAGTGGGGCCGGTAGTGCGCGCCTTCCGCCACCCACTGCTTAAGAATGGCGATTTCCTGGGGCTTCATTGGCTTTGCTTCGCCCAGCGAAGTCTGCGGCATCAGGTAGTGTGGATCCTTGGATTCGATCCGCCGGATCAATTCGCTCTTTTCGGGGTGCCCGGGCACAATGGCATCCGGTTTCCCTGGGCGCTTCCTGAAGGCAGATTCTTCCAGGTCAAGCCTCAGGTTGGCCTTGCGCATCTCCGGATCGGGACCGTGGCAGCTAAAGCAATTGCTGGCAAGGATCGGCTGCACATCCTGGTTGAAGTCAAGATGTTGCTGCGCCGCAGAGGAGCCGGAGGGCTTGCCATGGCAACCCGCGGTTGTCGCCAGCAAGGCCGTGCCCATTACTAATGAGCCAGCCCAACGGAAGAACGTCGGCTTGAACGAGACTATGTTCGGGGCCAAGCAGCAGGAGCTCCACGTGAAATGGTCGGACCTTTAACGCTAGTCTCCGCGGATAACAACTGTCAACGCGGATTGTTCGCCGAATCGGAAGCCGCTGCCGGCTTCCACGCCTCAGGACAGGCCCCGTAGGCTATTGATATTGCGAAGCTTACGGATGACGAAAGGAGGCACATGGCGCCGCGCAATCAAAGAACACTGCCATGTGCGGCCCAACCCAGCAGAGAAACGTCTTTGGAAAGGACGGGATGGGAGACCGCAAGGACGCGGGTATAAGATCAGAATCGCTCATTCTGTCAACGGAGGTTGCACCATGGTCAATCGACGTGAGTTTCTCGATGCACTTGCCGTAGGAGCCGCGGGGCTGGCTATCCGAGCCAACGCCAGGAGTTATGGGCAGATTCTCGGCTCCAATAACCGTCTTAATTTTGCGGTCATCGGCCTCAACAGTCGCGGGTATGCGCACCTGTCGGCGCTCAAGGCCAATAAGGAGAGCGCCTGTATCACCCATGTGTGCGATGTAGACAGCAATATCCTCAATAAATTTGCGGCCAGCACGCTGCAGGCAATGGGATCAGCGCCCACGACGGAAAAGGATTTTCGCAAAATTCTCGACCAGAAAGATGTAGACGCCATCAGCATTGCCAGTCCGGACCACTGGCATACTCCGATGGCCATCTCCGGTTTGCAGGCAGGTAAGCATGTCTATGTAGAAAAGCCGTGCAGCCACAACCCTGCCGAAGGCGCACTGCTGGTCGAGGCGCAAAAGAAATACGGCAAGCTGGTGCAAATGGGCACCCAACAGCGCTCGTCGCCCCACACCATCGAGATCGTCGACAAGATTCACAACGGCCTCATCGGCCGGGCTTACTATGCCAAAGCCTGGTACAGCAATACCCGAAAGTCGATTGGGTATGGCAAGCCGGCGCCCATACCGCCCCAGCTCGATTGGGACTTGTGGCAGGGCCCGGCGCCGCGCCGGCCCTATACCGACAATGTGCAGCCGTATAACTGGCACTGGTTCAGAATCTATGGCACCGGCGAGGCGCTCAACAATGGAACCCACGAAGTGGATGTGTGCCGCTGGGCGCTCGCCGTCGACTATCCCCAGCGGGTTACGTCGACCGGAGGAAGATACCAGTTCAAAGATGATTGGCAGTTCTACGACACCCTGGTGACCAGCTTCGACTACCAGGACAAGATGATCTCGTGGGAGGGCAAGAGCTGCCAGGGCATGAAGTTTTACAACCGCGACCGCGGCGCGGCGATTATGGGCACTACGGGCACGGTGGTGGTCGATCGCGATGGCTACGAGATTTACGATCTCAAGGGAAGTAAGACGAGCGAATATAAAACCGGGAATAAAACGTCGTCTTATGATTTGCTCGGCGCCGATTCGATGACTGACGCGCATTTCGCAAACTTCATCGCCGGCATCCGCACGGGCGCAAAGCTGAACGCTCCCATTGCTGTCGGAAACGTTTCCGTCACCATACTGCAGCTCTCCAACATTGCCTGGGAAGTCAATCGCGAATTGCTGCTGGACCAGAAAGACGGAAAGATCCAGGACGACTCGCAGGCGATGAAGCTGTGGGGGCGGGAGTATGAGAAGGGCTGGGCCCCGCACGTTTAGAGCAGATTTTCACTTATGAAAAATATCCTTTCCCGCCGTACTTTCGTTGGCACGGGCGCACTTGCCGCGGCTGCGTACGCAACCTCGGGCACTATGCCGGCTGTGGCGCTGGCTGCAGCGCCAGGTGACACTGCCCCACCCGTCAACTTGGGTTTGTGCAGCTATACCTTTCGCAATTTCGACCGCGCACATTTGATCGGCTTTATGAAACAGCTCAACGTGCTGGCGCTGAATGCGAAGGACGTCAAAGACCATCTGCCCATGGATCCGGCGGAGGAGGCGAAAGCGCTCGACGACTACCATGCGGCAGGTATTCAGTTGCATGCCGTCGGGACGGTTTACTTTCCTAAGGACGAAGATGACGACATCCGCAGTAAGTTCGAATATGCCAAGCGAGCGGGTGTCTCTGTCATTGTCGCTGGAGACCCAACCCCGGGCACTCTCCCTCGTATAGAGAAATTTGTGAAGGAGTACGACATACGGCTCGCGATCCACAATCACGGGCCGGAAGACAAATTATGGCATTCGCCGTTAGATGTTCTGAAGGTCGTCGGTAGCATGGACCCGCGCATGGGATGCTGCATCGATGTGGGGCACACGGTGCGTGCCGGCGCCGATGTGGTGGAAGCGATCAAGCAAGTGGGTCCCCGGCTTTTCAACCTGCACGTCAAGGATCTTACCGACTTCACGGACAAGGAAAGCCAGGTTGCTGTAGGCGACGGATCGATGCCCTTCCGCCGCATCTTTGAAACCCTGATCGCGATAAAGTACAAGGGCTTTGTCGATCTGGAGTATGAAGTTCACGGCGACGATCCGATGCCCGGCGTCATTGCCAGCTTCGCCTATATGCGCGGTGTGCTGGCCGGCATGGGTTACGCAACTCACGGCTGAACGGAGTTGCACGCGAATCAGGGGAGAAGGGCCAAAGCATTCTCGCGGTAGATCTGGAGCAGGACCTCCTTCGGCAGATACAGCCCGTGGACTTGCCAGCGGCCCTGCCTTGATGCGTGCGACGGATAGTCGAAATACTCGTCTGCGGTCTCAAGAAAGCGATAGTAGAGACGGTACATCTGCAAATCGGGAAGCAGATCCGCGCCAAAAAGGATGCGGCTGGAGTAGCGCAGAAAGAACGCGCGGGCCGAATATGGCTGCCGGCCCAGCTCGGCCACGCGAGCACTGATATCGACAGAGACGTTGGGATAGGTATCGAGCAACTCTGCGACACGGCTGAGGCACTCGGCCGATTCCGCCAAATGGGCGGCGACGAAGGTGGTGCCCGGATGACGGGCGAAGACACGGTTGCGTTGCTCCAACAACTCCAGCTTGGAGTACTGGGCCCCGTAGAAGCTCCAATCCGGGTGGGCAGCCAACTCCTCGTATCGTTCATTGTACGGATCGATGGGAAGGAAAAAGGCGTCCGGATCCGCGGTGTGAAACATCACCGGAATTTTCAGTTCCGCGGCCTTCTCAAACAGGGGCCCCAGGCGCTCATCGTCGATGCGCAGTAACTGCCCCGACGCATCGCGCACCGTCAGCCCAAGGTCCTTCCACATCTTCAGCCCGCAGGCGCCGTGTTCGACCAGCCGCTCCAGGCGATCGATGCTGATACGAAAGAAGTCCGGCCGGTCAATCCCGCTCCAATCCATCCAGCCCATGGTGCTGAAGCGCTCAGGCGCGGCAGAGTGAAAGCGGCGCAGGACCGCCAATGCCTCGTCTCCGGTCCGCATGGTGATATTCACGATGCGCTCGATGCCGCACGCGTCCATGATGGTGAGCACTTCGCGCGGATCAAGGGAGTCAAGATGGTTGTGATAATCGATGGCCATGACGCTCGGCCGCTCCACCACATGCTCTGTTGTTACCAGCATGCTGCGGGGATGGAAGTCGGTGAGACTCAGATCGACCCTCGCGGTCGCCGTCACCATGGCCTGAAATTTGTCTTGCCCGCCCGATTCGCCCGCCATCGATACTCTCTTTCTCTGCCTCAGCAGTGGACTGTATACACGAACCTGCGATACAACTGCAAGCAATGCAGAGACCGATCGTCAGAGACCGAACCAAGTGGCTGGTTCTGAGTTTTGCATTTCTGGCGACGGTCATCAATTACCTTGACCGCCAAACCCTGTCGGTGATGGCGCCCGTGCTGCTGGAAGAATTCCACATCTCCGCGCAACGCTATTCCTACATCGTTTCTGCTTTCATGCTCGCGTACACGGTTGCTAATGGCATCTCCGGCCGGCTGCTGGACCGCCTGGGAACCAGGACCGGCTATGCCTGCACCATTGCCTGGTGGTCGGCAGCAGAAATGCTGTGCGCACTCTCCTCCGGAGCACTCAGCCTGGGCATCTTCCGATTCCTGCTCGGCATAGGGGAGGCAGGCAACTATCCTGCCGGGGTGAAGTTGGTCGCGGAATGGTTTCCCCCGGAAGAGCGATCGCTCGCTTCGGGTATCTTCAACAGCGGCTCCTCCGTCGGAGCGATTCTCGCTCCTCCCTTGCTTGCATGGATCCTGCTGAGCGCCGGGTGGAGAACAGCGTTTCTTGCTGTGGGGGTACTTGGTTTCCTCTGGCTGGCAGCATGGATCCGCTTTTATCCAGGACGGAAAGCTGTGGGGCAACCGGATGCAACAGACCGTCTCCCGCTTAAGACCCTGCTGCGATCGAGATTTCTTTGGCAATTCACCCTATCCAAGGTCTTCAGTGATCCGGCCTGGTACTTTTACATCTTCTGGGTTCCGCAATACCTGAAGGTTGTCCACGGCTTCTCCATGCGGCGCATTGGCGAGACGGCCTGGATACCCTTCCTCACCGCCGCCATCGGCAACCTGGCGGGAGGAATCGTATTCACCGCATTGCTGCGCTTAGGTCGAACAGCGGCCACCACACGGCGCATGGCCATTCTTATCTTTTCTGTGCTGATGACCTCTGCGGTCTTCGTCGGCGAAAGCAAGAGCGCTGCCGGGTGCATCGCGCTGATATCCGTTGCAACCTTCGGTTACACCGGCGCACTTGCCAACCTGCTCGCCGTTCCCGGAGATGTCTTTCCTAAAGGAGCGGTGGCCTCCATTTGGGGCTTCGCCAGCATGGGCGCAGGCTTTGGAGGCATGATCTTCAGCCTGGTAACGGGTTGGCTGGTCGAGCGATACTCCTTTCAGCCGACGTTCGTCCTTTTCGGAATCATTCCGTTGCTCTCTGCATGGCTGGTTTGGACGCTGCCGAAAACCGAAGAGCTTGCACCCGCATTGCCCTAGCCGTCGGACAAATGGCTGTTAATGCTCCGAAAGAATTGTCATCCCGAGGAGCGGACTTGCCTGTGGCACGTCAAGGGAGCAATTACACCGGCAACAAAAGCTTTGGGTGCCCCTCGAGCCGTACTTTGGCTTGAGTGGGCTACCATGCCTCCCCCACTCCTATGTCATTAGGACCGGAGCGACCTGTCCCGGCGTGCCGTGGAAGGGCAGTGGAGGGACCTGCTGTTTCTCTCTCGGTTCTCACGCACTCTCTTCAGGCCGTAGGTAAATGCTTTGCTATGAATTCGGCTTTATTGATGACTGCAAAACTAATGTCCGGGTCAGTCTGGCCAATTTCAAAAAGCGCTTTGTGTCAGGGCACGACTTCAGTCGTGCCGAAAAGGGCCGGTAGGACGAGGGCTTTAGCCCCTGCGGCGCTATTTCCCTCTCAGTTCGGCTTCGGCCAGCGTTCGGCAGCACAACCTGCGATGAGGACATTATTTTTGCAGCATTCAATAGCCGCTGAGGGAAACACTTCCATCCCTATCCGGACTTTTTCCGCAGCCCTAGACAATGCGCATGGTCATTCCCCCGTCAATGACCATGTTCTCCCCGGTGATGAAGTCATTTTCAACCAGGCTTGCAATCAGCTCAGCAACATCCTCGGGCTTGCCTTCTTTGTGTAACGGAATGCGATTCTCGATATTATTCTTCGCCTGTTCCGGAGAAAGAGAATCATGAAAGGGAGTGCGAATGACGCCAGGAGAGACGCAGTTGACCCGGATGCGCTCCTCGGCAAGTTCGCGGGCGAGCACGCGAGCGAATTGTGGCAAAGCGCCTTTCACCACGCCGTAGGCGGCCGCACCCAGGCAGCCGCGGAGACCGGCGGCTGATCCCAACAGGATGATCGCTCCCCCGCCATGCTGCGCCATGTGCGGCGCGGCAGCTCGGGTAAGGTGAAAAATGGAGTGCACGTGAACCGCAAAGGCGTTCATCCAGCTCTCGTCCGTGACCGCATAAATGCTGCCCGGAGCGGGCCCTCCGGCCGAGTGCACGAGCACATCGAGGCGGCCCAGGTCTTTGACTGCCTGCTCGACACATCTACGGCAAGCCTCAGGATCAGCGACGTCTGCTTCGAGCGAGCGTGCCGTCGTGCCGTGACTCTCGACAGCGGAGAGAAGCTCCTCTGGTATCGGCGCGGCCCGTCTGGCAGCGATGGCGATGTGAGCGCCCTTCCGTGCAAGGGTGAGCGCAGTGGCGGCCCCAATACCGCTGGTACCCCCGGTGACAAGACAAACCTTTCCTTGTAAATCCATGCGAGCCCTTTTTTCTAATGGAAGCTACTGAGACGCCGGCAACACCTGCATCTCCGGTATGGAAGCGTGGGTCGGTAATTTCGCGACAAACAAAATTACTTCCGCCACGTCTTCAGCCTGCAAAGCCTTCGCCAGCACTTCGGGGGATGGCTTCACCGGCCTTTTTTCCAGCAATTCAGTATTGATGAGACCAGGGCAGATGGCGCAGGTCCTGATGCCGTTCTGCTTCTCTTCCATACGAATCGCGTGGGCCAGTGCGAGAACTCCGCGCTTGGACGCTTGATACGCAGCGCCGGATACATCCGGCAGCAATCCGCTGATCGATGAGAGGTAGATCAAATGGCCGGAACCGGCCTTCCGCATGGAGGGCAAAATTGCATGCGTAGCATAGAAGGCTCCATTAAGATTTGTATCGATGAGCGAGTTCCAAATTTCGGGGGTGAGCCGCTCCATCGCACGGTCGCGAGTATTTGTCCCGCTGGCGAACACCAGGATATCGATCCTTCCGAATTTTTCCAGCGCTGCCTGCGCAAGCAGCTGCATATCTTCTGCTTTGGAGGCGTCCGCTCGCCGCACGGTAATATCGCGTTGCTCTTTCGCCAGTTCCTCCTTGAGCGATTGCAACCGGTCTTCGCGGCGAGCAGCTGCCACGACCTTCGCTCCTTCGCGCGCGAAGAGCACCGCCGCAGCACGGCCCGTACCGCTTGAGGCACCAACAATCACGACCACCTGGCCGCTTAGGGAAACAGGCATTCTTTACCCCGCCATTGCTATGTAATTTGGAGAGTGATAATACTCCATATGTTTTATACACCTCTGCTGCTGACGCACCGTTTCCATAAGGACCGCACATGATGAGCGATTCCGCACCAAATATGATGTCGCGCCGCACGCTTCTCATGGGTGCGGCTATGTCCGGCGCCTTCCGCGCGCTTGCCCAAGACACTCCCCAACCCACAGACGGAGCACCGGAAAAGCTGAAGATTTGTGTCTTCTCCAAACATTTGCAGTGGACCAACGTTGCTGAGGCGGCTGCCATCGCGAGAGATATTGGATTCGATGGCGTGGACCTTACGGTTCGCGCCGGCGGTCACGTCTTGCCCGAACGCGTGGAGGCCGATCTTCCAGCGGCGGTAGAGGCCGTTCGCCGCGCCGGACTGACGGTCCCGATGATCTCGACCGAGATCACCAGTGTGCAAACGCCACATGTCGAAGCCATGTTGAAAACAGCCAGCCAGCTGGGCATCCGGCAATATCGCTGGGGAGGGTTGACCTATCCGGCAAACCAGGGCATCGGCGAAAGGCTCGATGAATTGAAGCCGCAGGCGAAAGCGCTGGCTGAACTAAATCAGGAACATCAGATCTGCGGCATGTACCACACCCATTCCGGACCGGGACTCGTGGGCGCTCCTATTTGGGATCTTTGGACGATCTTCCAGGGCCTCGATCCACAGTGGATTGGAATCAACTACGACATCGGTCACGCGACCGTTGAAGGCGGGTATGGTGGTTGGATCGCAAGTTCTCGCCTGGTTAAGAATCAAATGCGAGGCATCGCTCTCAAGGACTTTACCTGGCTGCAGAACAAGGGGAAGAATATCCATCACGATCCCTTTGACAAGTCGCTCGGTATTGAAAATGCCTGGGTTCCGCACTGGTGCCCCATGGGCGAGGGCATGGTTAATTTCTCCGGGTTTTTTGCCATCGTCAAGGCGAACGGCTTCTCCGGACCAGTGCAACTCCACTTTGAGTATTCCGGACTTGGGGGCGCCGAGAACGGAGACAAGACGCTCACGATTCCCAGGCAGGAATTGATTGCAGCCATGCGCAGAGACCTGACCTACACCAGGCGAGTCATGCGCGACCACCAGTTGATCTAAAGTTACGGCGTGAGAGCAGCCTGAAGTCGCAGCACATACGCATATTGGCCGGGAAGGGATGTTGGCAACTCGACTTTGAGGTTCTCCCCTTCCGCGCTCCACTTGAGCGGTTGCGGGTCACCCAAAAGGCGGAGTGCCGTTCCCGGCTTGGCCTTGACGTTCAGGAGCGTAACTTCGGAATGCTGCGGCTTGCCCAGGAGGATGGCGTAGAGGTTGCCGTTCTTGCGCGTAAAGCGGACATCAAGGCCTTCAGTGCTTTTGCCTGTGGCACGCGTCCACGGTTGCGTGCCGTAGATGGCTTCGCCGTTCTGGTGTAGCCATGCGCCCAGTGCGCGCAATCGTTCCATCTGTACCGGCGGAATGGTTCCATCCGCCTCGGGACCAACATCCAGCAGCAGATTGCCGTTCTTGCTGACAATATCCACCAGCAGATAGATCAGTGCGTCCGGGGCGATGGTCTCTGCCTCGCCCTCGGCGCGATTGTAGCCAAAGGAACGGCCAAGGCCGCGGCACTCTTCCCACTTGGTCTTCCGAATCTCGTCCACCTTCTCGTACTCCGGTGAAGTGAAGTCGGAATGCTTGACCCCGAAACGGTCGTCCACCACCCCATCCGGCACAGTGTTGTAATAGTCGGCCATGATCTCGAGCGGATGGCCGGACTTCGGCCAGTCAATGTCGTTCCACAGAACCGCTGGATGATAGCGGGCAATCAACTCTTTGATCTGCGCGTCGGCATATTTGCCATAGGCCTCGCTCTGGGGCTTCACCGTCTCGTAATCTGCGGGGGTTCGTATGGGGCCCGGCACAAACGTCCAATCATAGCCACCGGAGTAGTAGAGTCCCATGCGCATGCCTTGCTTGCGGACTGCGCTCGTGAGCTCGCCCACGATATCGCGGGTGGCATGCTGCCGGTCTTGGGGGAGCGTGGGGTTCGGCGTGGAGCTGGGCCACAGAGTAAATCCCTCATGATGTTTGGTCGTGAGCACGACATACTTGGCGCCCGCATCATGGAAGATGCTTGCCCAAAGCTCCGGCTTCCACTTCATGCTCTCCTGGTCGAAGACCGGAGCGAAGTTGTAGTAGTTGTAATTGGCGCCGTAGTGCTCGCGATGGTAAGCCTGGGTGGGTGAGCCATCAATGCGCATCACGTTGTAGTACCACTCCGCATAGGGGTTGTACTTGATGTAGTCGACGTTGCGGAAGTCGTGTTCAGGGTGCGACAACGGAGCCCATCCCGGAACGGAGTACAGACCCCAATGGATAAAGATGCCCAGCTTGGCATCGGCATACCATTGCGGCAACGGATGCTGGTTGAGCGATGCAAGCGTGGGCTCATAGTGAACCTGCGCATAACCCTGCGAACTCAACAACCCAATCAACAACGTTTTGATCAAGGATCTCTGAAGGCCGACCACCGTTTCCCAAGCCATTCCCATCGCCTCACATCCGCGCTCTGAATCAAAGCAAAGGTTCTTTGCCCTGATCCCATAATATAAGCCCAGGCGGGACAAGCTTTAGAGTCTTCGTGAGAACTGGCATGAGAACAGCAGGCCCATCCACTACGCTACCCCCGCGTCGACTCGCAGTGGCGAGTGAAGAAAGAAATTACACGGGCAACAAAAGCTTCGGGTGCCCCATTCAAGCCGTACTTTGGCTTGAGTGGGCTACCATGCCTCCCTCACTCGTTGTCATTAGGACCGGAGCGTACGAGGTTGGAGGGTAGGGACGGTCTGCAGCCCATCAGTTACCTAGCTCTTTGGCCAACTGCTCAATCCATGCCGCCTCATCTTGGAGCGCGTGAGCGGCCAGCACAATCTGCTCATCTGCTTCGGGATAACGCCCCTGCTCGATGGCTTCCCTTACCCCGGGCAATGTCTTCACGCTGTATCCCGTATACCAGCCCGGAGCGTAGAGCACGTGCTGCATCCACGGCCTCCGCGGCAACCCTTGCCCGCTGATCAGCTTTCTCTCCGCCAGCGCAAGGTTCTGATTCAGCGTATTCACCCGATCCGCTGGCAGAGACCTGCCCTGGGTACCGGCGATCGCCTTGCTGTAGTGTGCCGCCGCCTGGCTCAGAGCGGTGGCGGCATTGTCGAGCGGCGCAAAGTTGAGATAAGGGGGAATCTCCTCCGGTGGAGGCGCGACCGTGGGATTTCGCGGATCGTTGGCTGTCCGGTACACACCGTCGTTCAGATTCTGCCTGATCTCTTCCGCTTGCTTGCGACGGGTCTCAAGCAACGCCTTCACTTCGTCGATGTACTGCGCCACCGTATGCGAAAGGCCCTCAAAATTATAAGGCATGATGTCGGCATCAGCCATGCGCAGGACGCTTAAGCCCGCAGCCTGGGCGAGCGCGCGCCCATAGACAAAATCGTAATCGGAGAAATGCGTGTACCAATAGAAATCGTCGTAGATGGAGTGATAGTTGCCTGACGGATCTTCTCCCGCGAACCCGAGATTGATCGTGGCAACGCCGATATGGTCGATAAAGGGGCTGAAGTCTGAGCCCGAGCCCAGAGCACCGATGCTCAGGTTGCCGCCGGCCCGTGCTTCCGCATGCTGGGCGGGTGTCCCATGCAGCAGAAAATACGCCTGCTGGCGCTTGAATACTGAGACCTTCGATTCAGGGTCTTCGACGTCCTTGGCGACGCCATTCATAAACGACTGCAATGAATGTGACCCCTCGACCTCAAGATAGCCCCGTTCATTGGCATCGCTATTGATGTAAACGGCGGCATGTTGACGCAGTTCGTCCGCATGCTCTTCCACCCACTCGGTGGAACCAAGAAGCATGGGCTCTTCCCCATCCCAGGAGGCGTAGATAATGGTGCGCTTCGGCTTCCATCCCTGCTTGGCAAGTTCGCCAAGCGCCCGCGCCTCCTCCAGCAATACCACCTGACCGGAGACGGGATCATCCGCGCCATTCACCCACGCATCATGGTGGTTGCCACGAAGCACCCAAAGCTCGGGCTCTTCCGCTCCGCGCATGGTGGCGATCACGTCGTAAACCGGTTTCAGGTCCCAGTGGAATGCCAGCTTTAGATGAACCTTGGCGGGACCCGGTCCCAGGCGATAAGTAATCGGAAGCTCTCCACGCCAATTCGCTGGCGCGACCGGACCCTCGAGGGCGGCAAGCAGCGGCTGGGCGTCACCATAAGAGATTGGAAGCACGGGAATCTTGGGAATGGATTGAGCACCTTCCCGCTTGAGCCGCTTGGCCTCTTGGGTAGCCCCTACCCCGGGGGTGAGCGGATCGCCAGGATAGAGCGGAGCATCCATCACACTGCCCCGCTGCACGCCCTCGGGCGGACGCATCGGTCCGTTGGGAAAGACAACCTGCGAGCTGTACCCGTCATCGGCGGGATCGGAATAAATGATGCAGCCAATGGCGCCGTGTTCCGCGGCTATCTTAGGCTTGATGCCTCTCCACGATTCTCCGTAGCGAGCAATGACGATCGCCCCTTTGACGGAGACACCGTGACGAGCGAGTTCCTCGTAATCGGCAACCAGGCCGTAGTTCACATAGACCAGCGGTGCGGTCACATCTCCGTCGGGAGAATAGGCGTTGTACGTGGGTAGCTGCTCGTCCTGTTGCTTCGAGGTCGGATCGACAGCCACCGCTGGTTCCTCGAGCTTGGCGGTGAACGGAGTAGGCGCGACCATCTCCAACAGCCGTAATTTCGGCGTAGGAAAAAGAACCTGGAACTCCTCGATGTGGGCATCCCATCCCCACTGCTTATACTGCGCCAGAATCCACTCGGCATTCTCCTTGTCGTACGGGGAACCGACATGATGGGGACGAGCGCTGAGCCGCTCCATGTTGGCCCGCATGCGTTGCGGGTCGGGCAGATTCTTGAAGCGCTGCTCCCAGTTAGCTTCAGCCGGTGCACTCTGAGCCGTAAACCCGGCAAGCTGCGCAGTCAAGGTACCGGCAAAGGTAAAGACGATGAGCGCAGCAACAGCACGGCCCATGTTTGAGAACTTCCCCTCAGAACGAGATGCGAAGACTGAATTGGAGTTCGCGCGGATTGTTAGCATTCGTTATGCTACCAAAGCTACCTACATAACTCGCGGGGAGCTGGCCAACTGTACTTAAGGGAAATTCGTTCGACTGGCTAGCGGGATTGTAGAAGTTGGGATGATTGGCCAGGTTGAACGCTTCCGCACGAAATTGTGCCGAGACCCGCTCGGTGATGTTGAACTTGCGCGCAACAGTTATATCGACATCATCGTAGCCCGGTCCGGTGATGGTATTGCGTCCTTCATTCCCGAACTCACCGGGAGGCGCAATGCTGAAGGCGTGGACGTTGAACCACTCCGTTGGAGTTTTCGTGCTCGTTCCGGCGACTGCATCGAAATGAGCATTGGGATTTTGCCCGGGTAGGACATCTGGGCGATCCACGTTTGCAAATGAGCCACTGTTATTGGAAGCCGCGCTGTTAAAGACAGAAAACGGTCGGCCTGTCTGGTAAGTGAAGATACCCGATATCTGCCAATCACCAGCGATGCGCGCGCCCCAGCCGGTATTAAGATACGGCTTGCCGGCGCCGAAGGGCAGCTGTGCCACCGGGCTGAACACGATCCGCTGCCGAACATCAAAGTCTGACAATCCGCGGTCTCCGCGTATGTTGGCGGAATTCTGGGGTAGACCCGACCCGCTGGAAGCGGCGGTATACGTGCCAATCACATCTCCTCCGTCGATCGACTTACCCCAGGTATAAGCGAGGAGAAACGATACTCCGTTGCTAAAGTTCTGCTGCAGCTTGTTCTGCCAGGACTCATATTCGGAGTTTAGATTCGTTGTGTAGTAATAGATGCTAAGAAAGTCGGGGAAAGGACGAGTAGCCTGGGCATCGCTGGTCGAAAGTGTATTGGTCGGCGCCTGGTTTTCGTCGATGATAAACGGCAGCTTGGTCCCCTTGGAGCCGAAGTAAGTGCTTTCGAAAAACATGTTCTTGGTAACTGCTTGCTGTACTCCAAGACTCCACTCCGTAAGGTACGGGGTCCGGTAGTTGGGGTCGACCCCATTGGGAGAGAGGGTCGCGGAGCAGTCCGCGACCGGCTGCGTCCCGGTGCACTCCGCGGGCAACAGCGCGGAAGGAAATGGATTGGCCAGCGTAATACCTCCGCCGATGGGCGACGGCCCAGGCACAAAGGTCTGCGTGTTGTACTGCGGAAACTGGGTGCTGAACGTGTAAAAGTTGTTGTACAGCAGCGGTTGGTCGTAGAAGACGCCGTAGCCCCCTTTCAGGACCGTAGTCTCCTTCCCGTAGGGTTGCCAGGCAAAACCGAAGCGCGGCGCAAAGTTGTTGTAGTCGTAGTGGTAGAGATGGGTGTAGGAACCGGGGCCGGGAATGAGATAGGTTCCCGTCGCCAGGTTGAAGTTTGACAGGTCACCGTGTGCATCGTAAACCGGAACATCCAGCTCGTAGCGAAGGCCAAGATTCAAGGTGAGATGAGATGTAATTTTCCAATCGTCCATAACAAAGAAGTGATAGCTCCCGTAGCGATTGTGGGCCTTAGGCGCAGTGGGACTATTCGAAGTTGTGGCCGGAATCCCCAACAACAGATCTGCGATCTCATATCCCGTAGTGCCGAAGTTTAGACGTTGGAGTATCGTAATTGGCATTGATGGCCTGCAGCGTTGGGACATCAAAAGTCAGCGCCCCACGCCCTTCGTTGACGTATAGCGAGGTGTTCTTTACCGCAAAGAGATCTGCACCCACCTTGACGGTGTGCGCCCCATGGTTCCACGTCACCTCGTCCACAATCTGCCAATGATCGTCAATCCGATCCTGTGGCAGATTGGTCGCGCCGCCAAATTGCGAGTAACCGGTGATCGCCGTGGACGGTAGTCCAAGGTTGTTGGCCGCACCGCCAGTAAAAGCGCCGGGAAGACCCGGAAACGCGGTCCCGATGGCGGTATCATCCTGGGCGACACGCGGCTGGTTGAGACGCTCAAAGCCAAACCGAGTTTCATTCAGCCAGCTCGGATTGAAAATGTGCGTCCAGGTAATGTTCGCCAGCTGTGAGATCTGGTTGGTATAGCACCCAAACTTTGGCAGCACCAAGGCCGAGCAAAGAGCATTGGAAGGCTCAAACGCCGGGTCTTCAAAGTAGTTGTAGGTTCCGAAGAGCGAGTTGGTGCTGGAGATTGTATGGTCGATTCGACCCGAGTACTCGTTCATTGTCTCGCTGCGGGTCTCGCTGAAGTTGTAGTTATTGCCGGGTATTGTCCCGGCCGGCGTTGCATAAGTAGGCGCCGGAAAGCCGAGACTGGCGATTTGCTGGCCGACGGAAGCAGCTTTCGATGCCCAGAACGTGGGCAGCTGCTGGGGCAAGTTATACGAGAATTGACCTGGCACCAACGACGGTAATTGCTGGCCGGTTGTGGGGTTATAGAGCGGTACACCCACGTTGATATTTCCCGCCAGCATGTCAGTGGTTGGAACGGTCGACAGGGCGGTGACCTGCTGGCGAATCCGCTGCCCCTCATAAGCGAAGAAGAAGAAGGTCTTGTCTTTGATGATCGGTCCGCCGATAGTTCCGCCGAAGGTATTTTGCTTGAAGGCAGGGTTTACACCGCCCTCCTGGGTGAAGTATGGCTTCGCATCGGTCACCTGGTTGCGAATAAACTCGTACGCCACGCCATGAAACTGGTTGCTTCCCGATTTGGTGGCCACGACCACCTGCCCGCCTTCCATGCGCCCGTACTCAGCGGAATAGACGCCGGTCAGCAGCTTGAACTCTTGAATGTCTTCAATGGAGGGACGGAAGGAGGGTTGGCCGGTGCCGATATCGTTGTCGTAGATGCCGTTGATGGTGAACTGATTGGTTGTTTCGGGCGCGCCGGCCACATTGATTCCACCCCGGAAACCCAAGACTGAGTTTTGCGCGGGCTGGTAGGCAGCAGGCGACAACAGTGCCAACGAATAAAATTGCCGGTTGCTCAATGGGAGTTCTACGACCTTCTTGTTATCGATCACTGTGCCATTAGACGATGTCTCTGTTTCCAGCAGGGCTCCCGCCGCCTGAACCATGACTGTATCCACCACCTGCCCCACCTGCAGTTGAATATCGACTCGCGCTTCCTGAGATACCTGCAGGACAATACCCGTCAACACCTTCTTGCTGAAGCCTGATGCCTCAACCGTGATTTGGTAGGCGCCGGGATTCAGCGCGGTGAACTCGTAACGCCCGGAGGCATCGGTTTGGCCGGAACGCGAAATGCCAGTCGCAGTATTTTCGACCTTGACCGCCGCACCCGAGACAGCCGCGCCACCCGCGTCGGAGACGATCCCTTCTACCGTGGCAGTAATGGCTTGACCGTAACAAAGACTCATACAGCATGCAGAAAGCCAAAGACCACCAAGACGAAGCACGAGTTTCAGACCAAGACGAGTCATTCCCTCTCCTGATGAGACATGTCTACACGTTCGCCCAAGAGCAAACAGCGTAAGTAGGTCTTTCGTGATCACAGGTTCCACAATGTCTTCGGCAAACAGACGTGGTAAGCCGCCAGACATCAGGCATAGCCCAACGAAGGTCTTAGTTGTTCAGAGCGCTATCAGAGGAAGTGGCGAGCGGCTCTCAATGCGGCCGAATAACGATCGCACAAATTTTCTATCACCGCGTCACAGTGACTCTGAAAATGCTCTAACGGGCCCAACGGGGTGTTCTTCGACGAGGAAGTAGGTCTTGACGGGCAGGATGTCTGCCTACCGGCCGGACATAGCACCCGAAGCGGTTGCGAACCCGACCGATGTGCCATCTTGTGTCCATTTTGGTTTTCATGTCAAGCGATTTGCAGGTTAACTCATATCTCGCTCAGATATGAGTGTCGGGTGAGACAAGGTCTTGACATTCAAGAAGAATGATCCCACTATCGACGGACAGCCCTCGCAAACAGCTCCTCCGCGAGTGAAGGGTCTGCACTCGGTTAGCTTGCTCGTCGAAGTAAACTCTACGATTCTTCCCAGTCGAAGAACGTCCTAAGCCGCGGAACGCCCGGCCAGAACGCGAGGCGTCGCTCGCTTGCTTTTTGGAACCAGGGAGATCTGGAGGCATTCCCTCTTTGCTGACAGCCAAAAGCAACAGCTTTGCCGGCAACCGGTGTGCCGCGGATTTGCCTTCGCGCAAGCGCCTGAAAATCGGAGCGCTCCTGCTCGGCTGTTTCCTTCTTATGGGCAGCCACAATGCCCCGAAGAAGCATCACGTCCCTCTTGACGATGTAAGTCTCTCGTACACCCGCATTGCAGTGGCCCTCGGGGAGCGAGATCCGGATTCGATCGATTACTACTACGGGCCCGGCGGAGTGGGTGACGGATATTCGTGAGAATCCCCCTAGCTTGGCGCAGATTCGGCGATCGGCCCTGGAGTTGATCAGCGAGTTGGACAAGGCCAACCTGGCCGGCGGTGAGGCACAAAGGCAGTTTCTCAATCGGCAGTTGCATGCCATCGCGAGCCGCGTAGACCTGCTGCTGGGGGCACATCTAACCTTCGATCAGGAGACCGCAGGCGATGTTTGGGGTTCAAGTTCCGCCACGATACGACCAGCGGCATCTGGCGCATATACGATCGCAGCTCGACGCATTGCTGCCGGGCCGGAAAGACTGGCCGAACGATACTTATCTTTCGATCAGACATTTCTTGTCCCTCCTGATCGCCTCTCGGCGGTCATGGACCGTGCGCTTCAAGGTTGCCGGGAGCGGACTCTGGCATATATGAACCTTCCCCCAGGCGAATCCGTGACCGTACAGTACGTGCACGGCAAGCCATGGAGCGCCTTCAGCCGCTATCAGGGAAATTTTCATAGTCTCATCCAGATCAATGCTGACTTTGGTCTGACTGTCGACCAGGTGCTCCAATTGGCCTGTCACGAAGGGTATCCGGGACACCACGCGTATAACTCGCTTCGTGAGCTGCAACTCGTGCGCGAGCATCATTTGACCGAATTCATGGTGCAGCCGACCTTCAGTCCGCAGTCGCTGGCTTCTGAAGCGGCGGCGACCTTTGCCGTCGAGTTAGCTTTTCCCGAACCTGAGCGAACACGATTTGAGCGGGATGAGTTATTTCCTCTTGCGGGTCTTGACGCCCGCAAGGCAGAGCTCTATGGCCGCGTGGAGCGGCTGGTTGAGTCCCTTCACCCCGCGGAGCCGGCCATTGCACGGGAATATCTGGACGGAAATCTCGAATTCGAGCGTGCTGCCTGGGCGCTGGAATCACAGGTCTTGATGGTGCATAGCGAGGCGACGCTCAAATACATCAATGAATACCGTAGCTATCTGACTGCCTACACGCTGGGGCGGGACATGGTGGCCGAGCAGTCGACGATCAGCCAGGCCGTCCCGCGGCGGCGCGTTGGCAGCGTTTTGAGCAGGAGATCAAAATTACCGCGCCGTTGCCGGCCGCGCGCCATGAGGCCGAAGAGGCTTTGTTTCTTAGTCAGGTCACGGGCCACTCGAAACAAGAACTGCTCATCAGGAGATAGAAATGCAACGCAAGCGGATGTTGGCCGCAACCTTTCTGGTTTTGGTTTTAGGCGTCGCAGGCTGTTCGAAGTCGGCGCCACCGCCGCAAGAGGTTGGCAGCGCACAGAAAGCAAAGCTGGGCATTCGCCCCGAAGGGGATGAGACCATCCATCCGGACGTGAGCAAGCTACCGGCAGACCTGCAAAAAACGTTTGCCTACATCGATAGCCACATCGACGACCACGTCGAGGACCTGCAGAAGTGGATCCGCCAGCCCAGCATTTCCAACAGCGGCGAGGGAATCCCGGAAAGCGCGGAGATGGTGAAGGGCTTCTTCGACAAGCTCGGCTGCCAACAGACCCGCGTCTACGACGTTGGCATAACCGAGTACGGAAGTCCCGGCAACCCTGTGGTATACGCTCGCTGCGACGAGGGCGCCCCAAAGACGCTGGTCATTTACTGGATGTACGACACCATGCCGGTAACCCAACCCGATGTTTGGATCTCGCGGCCCTTCGAAGCGAACCTGGTCGAACAAGCACCCTTCAAGAAAGTGCTGATTGGCCGCGGGGCGGAGAACTCCAAAGGTCCGGAGATGGCGCAGCTCGAAGCCCTGATGTCGATGAAGGCGGCCTTGGGCAAGCTACCCGTGAACCTCATCTTCGTGGCCGAAGGCGATGAGGAGCGCATGGATATCGGGCTGCGCAAATTTGTTAAAGATCATCCGGACCTCTTCAAGGGTGCGAACGCCATGTTGGTCGGCGGGCGAGCAGAACCTCGGCGGCAGTGGTGGAATTATGGGCGGATCGGAGGGTTGCGTCTATGTGGAGCTGACGACCAGCGGCAAGAGTTGGGGCCGCGGGCCCGGTTCAATCCGACATACACGGCGCCTACAAGCGCTCGGTCGATAGCCCCGCTTGGCGGCATATCAAGATGCTCGCATCGCTGGTTTCCGATGACGGCAACACGCCCCGCATCAAAGGCTTTCTCGACAACATCGAGCCGCTGACCCCGTCGGAGATCGACAGCCTGAAGCAGGCTTCGGCCAAGATGCAGCTAAAAGTTGCGGAAGAAAATGTAGGCATCGCCCGCTTCATCTCCGATGATCCGTTCACCGTGCTGAAGATGTCGACCTACGGAACCTCTTTCAATATGGATGGCATTTGGGGCGGCAATATGTACGCCGGCGGCGCGGGCGCCATCCTGCCCAACAAGATCACCTCCAAGCACAACATGCGCTATGTGCCGAACATGAACGGTCTTGACCTGGTGAAGAAGCTGCGCGCCCAGCTTGACCAGAACGGATACAAGGATGTGCAGGTCAAGCTGATCGGCGATGTGCCGTGGTCGAAGATGAGCTACGACACCGACATCGCGCACGCAATCAGCAAAACCTACGACGAGTTCGGCATCGCTCACAGCCAGCCGCCGCAAGGGGAAACCATCCTCGGCGGATACTGGCCCGCTTATCTATTCTCAAATAGCCAGGTGGGCGAGAAGGTGGCGCCGGTCTCCATGCCCATCGCCGGTGGCGGCGCGGGCTATGGCGGTCGAGCCCATGCCGCCAATGAGTATTATGTGATTGAGGGTGCAGGAAAAGTCTATGGAATGGCCGGGGCGGAAAAGTCCCAGGCCATGATCGTCTACAACTTCGCCACCGCCGGCCAGGGGCCAGCACAATGAATCCTGTCATATCCGTGAGAGAGCTGACCAAGACCTACCAGATGGGCGAGGTCGCTGTGCAGGCGTTGCGTTCGGTCTCACTCGACGTCGAGGGCGGTGAATTCGTAACCGTAGTTGGCCCTTCCGGTTCAGGTAAATCCACCTTGATGCACATACTCGGGTGCCTCGATCAGCCCACCAGCGGGCAGTATTTTCTCGAGGGCCGAGATGTTGCCAGGCTCAGCGACGACGAGATCTCCGGCATTCGCAACCGCCAGATCGGTTTCGTCTTTCAGGGCTTCAATCTGCTGGCGCGGACGTCGGCGCTGGAAAACGTAGAGTTGCCGCTGCTCTACAGCAGCGATGGCACATCCAACGCAACGCGCAGGAAGCGTGCGCTCGAAGCGCTGGCGGCCGTGGGACTCGCAGATCGGGCGCAGCATCACACCAACCAGCTCTCCGGCGGCCAGCAACAACGCGTCGCCATCGCTCGGGCCCTGTTGAACAACCCATCGATCCTGCTCGCGGATGAGCCCACCGGCAACCTCGACAGCCGGACCAGCGTAGAAGTGATGGAGATCTTTCAATCGTTGAAGGAGGCGCGTGGCATCACCATCGTCCTGATCACCCATGAGCCGGAGGTGGCAGCCTACGGCTCCCGCATTGTCGCCTTCAAAGACGGGGTCGTGGTGTCGGACCAGCTCAACGACCGCCGGCGCACGGCCCGGGCTGAAATTGTGGAGATGCCATTGCGCATTGAGGAGAATGCATAGTGGCGCTCCGCAACAGCTTTCAAATCGCCCTCAAGGCGCTGCGCAAGAATAAATTGCAAACTGCGCTCACCATGATCGGCATGACCATCGGCGTGGCCACCGTGCTCACCATGATCGCTCTTGGCAGCGGCGCCCAGGCGGCGATTCAGGACCAGGTGCGCGCCGCGGGAATGAACCTGATCGTCGTCACCGCCGGCAACTACCAGATCAAACAGGATGCGGTCGATGAGGACGCGATCGAGCCTGCCGAGCTATGACCCTCGCCATGGCAGCCCGCTTCCTGCTCGTCTTTCATCCCGAGGATGATCCCATGGCCAAGCACGATCATCCCTTAGCCAGGCAGCGGCTAGGTGATAGTGAGGCCGGGCTGGGCGCTGCGTCTACGTTGACCATCAGCGACGCCGACGCGATCCGCAAGATCAAAGGCGTGCAGTATGTTTCCGAAGGGATCCATATGAACGCGCATATTGTGCGCGGCGGCAAGCGCTGGTTCACCCGCCTGCACGGAGATGATGTTGCCCTGCCAAAAATTCGGCGTGCCTGGACCCTGCCTCAAGGCAGGTACTTCAACCAGCGCGAGCAGTCGAAGGCCGAGCAGGTGGTGGTGCTGGGTGCGATTGCCAGCCACGAGCTATTCGGCAACGAAAATCCCACCGGCCAGATGGTCACGATCTGGAACCAGCCTTTCAAGGTAGTGGGCGTAGTAGGCAGCAGCAGTTGGATGGTCGTGCCGGAAGCGGGGGACGACCAATTCGACGCCGTCTATCTCCCGGTGACCACGCTGCAGCGCCTGCTCAATCTATCCAAGTTGAACGACATCACCATCACTACCAATTCCACCGGCGAAGTGACCCGCGTTGCCAAGGCGATCACCGATCTGCTGCGCATGCGGCACCGCATTGGTCCCCAGGACTCCGGATGATTTCACCGTCACCAACCAGGCGCGGCAGGCCCTGGCGCGCGGCGGCATGCGTCCTGAAGTGGCGCGTGCCGTGGTAGGCAATGTGGCCGGACTGGAAAAGGTAACGCTGGAACAGCTGGGCAAAACGCTCGATCGGGCAAGCGCCACCATGACCGCTCTGCTGGCCAGTATCGCCACCGTATCGCTGGTTGTGGGCGGTATCGGCATCATGAACATCATGCTGCTGTCGGTGATCGAGCGGACTCGGGAAATTGGGATTCGCCGGGCCGTCGGAGCACGCTCCCACGACGTGCTGCTTCAGTTCCTTCTCGAGTCCGTCACTTTGAGCGTTGTCGGCGGCCTGCTTGGGATATTGATCGGATGCCTGGTTTCTGTATTCATCTCCAGGTCGTTGCAATGGTCCGCCACCATCTCTGTTCTCTCGGTGGTGTTGTCGTTTGGCGTTTCCGCAGCCATTGGAATTTTCTTCGGCTACTACCCTGCACGGCAGGCTTCGCGGGTGGCGCCTTTGACCTCCCTGAGGTATGAGTGATGCTGCTCACCAGCTGGCGCATCTCCTTGAGAGCCTCTGAAGCGTAACAAGCTGCGCACCGGCCTGGCTGCTTTGGGCATGACCATCGGCGTAGCGGCCGTGCTCACCATGTTTGCCCTGGGCACCGGCGCCCAGCAATCTGTATCGGAGGATGTGCGCTCCGCGGGCACCACGCTCATCTTCGTCAAGGCGGGCAACTTTACCCGCGGGGGCGAAGAATCCAATATCCCGAGCGGCCTGGGTTCGGCCAACACGCTAACCCAGGGCGATGCCGACGCCATCAGTCAGATTCCCGGGGTGAAGTATGTGGCCGGCCAGGTAAAGCTGCGGGGCTGGGCACAAACCTCCGACGAACGATATTACGCGCAGGTCATTGGTACCGGAGTCTCCTTCGCGCCCATGAATGACTGGTCGTTTCCCCACGGCGCTTTTTTCAAAGCAGCGGATGTGTCGTCGGCTGCACCGGTCGCTGTAATCGGACCTTCGGTGCAGGATCATCTCTTTGCCGATGCCAACCCGGTCGGTCACGAGCTCACCATCCATGGACAGAAATTCCGTATAGTCGGTGTGTTTACCAGCAACGATGAAGACCAGGCAGACATGGTCTTCGTTCCTTACACCACGTTGCAGAAGGCGCTTGATCTGCAGTCCCTGCACAGCATCACGGTGCAGGCTGAGCAAGCGGGCGAAACCAGCCGCATCGCCGATGATATCAAGACGCTGCTGAGACAGCGTCATCATCTGAATAGCGCCCCAGCTGCGAATCATTCGACGGAATTGATGGGCAACCAGATGCCGGGTATGGGCTCTGGCGGTGGCACGCCCGATGACTTTACGGTGAAGACGCAGGCCGCCGAGGCGCTGACCAAAGGCTTGTACACTTCGGTCGCGGCCTTTGTGCTGGCTAACATGCCCAAGGTGGATCAGATTAATATGCAGGAGATGTCGGGCACGCTGAACCGCGCGCGCAACACCATGACCGCGCTGCTGGCCGCCATCGCAACCATCTCCCTGATTGTTGGCGGCATCGGCGTCATGAATATCATGCTGATGTCTGTGACCGAGCGCACCCGAGAGATTGGTATTCGCAGGGCCGTGGGCGCACGGACGCGAGATGTCCGTCAGCAGTTCCTGGTCGAGGCTGTTACGCTAAGCTTATGTGGGGGCGCGATCGGCATTGTCTTCGGCTTTGTGGCGGCTTTGATCATTGAGCGCGTATTGGGTTGGCCGGCCTCGATATCGCTGCAAGCGGTCGCGCTGGGATTTGGCATCGCCGCGGCAACGGGAATTTTCTTTGGATTCTATCCCGCGCATCGAGCATCCAAACTCAATCCGATCGATGCTTTGCGCTATGAGTAAGAAAACAATCGCTGCCGTCTTTTGCATGCTGGCTGCTGTGGCAGGTCTTGCGGCCGCCTCCCCGACGCTCTCAGGAACCTTTGCCTTCCAGGGCGGCCAAGCCAAGACAGAGGGCCACTTGCGCCTGACCGCGATGGGCAGTAATCCCTTGAAGCAGCACATCGACATTTGGATGAGCACTCCGGCCTCGCCGCAGCCGATACGGAGTTACGGAACAGAGATGACCAAGAAGCTCCACGTGGTCATCGTGAGCTCCGACTTCTCCACCTTCCTCCATGTGCATCCGGTGTTGGGCGCAGACGGCCACTTTACCCTCGAACAGCAATTCCCTGCCCCGGGTCTGTACTACCTCTACGCCGACGGAGTACCCAATGATGGAGATCATCAGGTATTCCGTTTCAATGTGCAGTTGAGCAGGAACAACACCCCGGCGCGTCCAGTGCTGGTGCCGACCGGGAAAGAGGTTTCTGTTGGACCCTACACGGTGGATTTGAGCAGAGCGCGATTACATGCGGGCGAAATGGACACCATCGAGGTCCAGATCCTAAAGGGCGACACGCCGGCCCGCGACTTGCATCCCTATCTAGGAGTGCCGGCGCACGCTGTATTCCTGAACTCGCAAGACCTCACTTATGTTCACGTGCACCCGATGCCGCTGACCGGCTCATCCGATTCCATGAACATGCCCGCGATGGATATGTCGAAGATGACTATGGATATGCCAGACGCCGCGAGCTCCCCGCCCGACATGCTGCTGCACGTATCGGTAAAGGAGCCGGGAACCTACAAACTCTGGCTACAATTCCGCGGCGGAAGCCAGCTATACATCGCGCCCTTCGTTCTGGTAGCTAACTAAGCGTGCCCTGTAACTGCGTGAACAGAAGCCGGGTGGTTCCAGGCTTCTGGTTTGATCCGCATGCCGAAGCCGGGCTCTTCCGGAACCTGCACCGCACCATCTTTCGGGACAATGGGATTTTCCAGCATCAGAGGCCAGTCGTGTTCATAAAACCTTTGGCAGCTCTCCTGGATCCATACATTGGGTGACGCGGTCGTGAGATGGGTGGACGCATAGAACAGCAGCGGTCCCCCTGCCGTGTGCGGAGCAATCGGCAGCTCCTGGGCATCGGCGAGCGCCGCTATCTTGCGCGCCTCCGTCAAACCGCCGCACCAGGTGACATCGAACATCACATACTTCGGAGTCCGCGACTCCAGCAAGCGCTCGAACTGCATCTTGCCTGCCATACGTTCACCGACAGTGAGCGGTAGAGATGTGGCTATCGCGAGCTGGTGATATTGGTCGAAGTTACCCGGCATCAGCATATCTTCCAACCACATGGGCTTATACGGTTCGAGAGCATGGGCGATGCGGATGGCGGAACTTAGATTCCACTGTCCATGAAACTCAATGGCAATCTCGATCTGATCGCCGAAGGTATCCCGGAGCTTCTTTACCGGTACCAGCGCTTCGTCGATGTCGGTCCAGGTAATGTACTCGTTCCTGTTGCGTAAGGCGGCGCCGTCGAACGGCCAGATCTTGATACCCTTGATGCCCCGCGTGTCGATCAGCTCGCGCATGATCTTGTCTGGCTCGAGATTGAAATCGTACTTATAGGGGAAGCAGGTGTTATACAAGCGGACCTGCGGGTTCGCTTTGCCGCCAATCAGCCGGTACACTGGCGCGTTCAACGACTTTCCCAGCAGATCCCAGAAGGCCAGATCCAGGGCGCTCAGCACGCGTATCTCCGTGCCCCCGGCAATCTGGAAATCGAATGCCCGGTAAAGGTCGGCCCAAATCCGTTCGATATCCCGGGGATCCTTGCCGATCAGCGAAGGAGCCAGGTTGTGGATCAACGAAGCTTCCACCGGGTTTCGCGGGTAGGTTTCTCCAATGCCGGAGACGCCAGCGTCGGTGTCGATCTTCAGCCATGTCCAGTGCGGCCAAAAGGGGGCATCGTCTCGTGACTTCCAGTAAACCGTCTCCACCCGCGTGATCTTCATCGGCGCCACAGTCGCGGCAAACGACGAGTACGCGGCTGCGAGCGGAGTGGCAAGCATTCCAGAAACAAAAGCTCTTCGGCTAATGGGCATGCCGGGATTATAGTCACGACACCCTCACAATGCGTACAGGTCCACGTACTCCTGCACCGGCATGCGCTCGAGTGCCTGCTGGTCGAGCGAAGCCTCGAGTATTGCCTGCTGCCGCTGCGGCGAAAACCGGCGGCCCAGGTTGGTGCGGAACTTCGCTTCGAGCAAAGGGATGCCCTCGCTTCTGCGCCGGCGGTGGCCCAGAGGATACTCGACCGTCTCCGTCAACGTGCTGCCATCGCTAAGAGAAAGCGTGAGTGAATTGGCAATGGAGCGCTTCTCTGGATCGTGATAATCGGCGGTGAAGGCGGGCTCTTCGCTGCACTGCATCTTCTCCCGTAACGCATCGATGCGCGGATCGGCGGCAAAGGAGTCTTCATAATCCGACGCGGTCAGATGCCCAAAGAGGAGAGGAACGGCAACCATGTACTGCACACAGTGGTCGCGGTCGGCAGGATTATTGAGCGGCCCCTTCTTATCGATGATGCGCAGACAGGCTTCGTGGGTACGCAGCTCGATGGATCTGATATCCTCCGCAGACTTGCCGGCGCCGAGCAGCCTTGCGCGCAGCGCCATGGCCGCCTCCACGGCGGTCTGTGCATGGAACTCGGCCGGATAACTGATCTTGAAGAGAACATTCTCCATCACGTAAGAACCGTAAGGCCGCTGGAAGGTGAAGGGCCGGCCGCGAAAGAGCACATCGTAAAATCCCCACCCCTTCGCGGTCAGCACCGAAGGATAGCCCATCTCTCCGGCGCGCACCATGAGGGCAAGACGAACGGCACGGCTGGTAGCATCGCCGGCCGCCCAGCTCTTGCGTGATCCGGTGTTGGGCGCATGGCGATACGTCCGCAGGCTCTGGCCGTCGACCCAGGCCAGAGACAGCGCATCGAGGATCTGGCTGCGAGTAAGGCCGAGCATCTGTGCCACCACCGCGGTGGAGGCTACTTTCACCAGCACTACGTGGTCAAGCCCAACTTTGTTGAATGAGTTCTCAAGTGCGAGGCAGCCCTGGATCTCGTGTGCCTTGATCATCGCCGTCAATACGGCGCGCATAGTGAGTGGTGTTTGGGGGTTGCTGCGGGAGAGCCAGTCGGCAACGGCGAGGATTCCACCCAGATTGTCAGATGGGTGACCCCACTCGGCGGCCAGCCAGGTGTCATTGAAATCCAGCCAGCGAATCATCGCGCCGATATTGAAGGCCGCCTGCACCGGGTCCAGTTGAAACGCCGTTCCCGGAACCTTGGCGCCGTTCGGCACGATGGTTCCCGGCACCACAGGCCCGAGCAGTTTGGTGCAGGCAGGATACTCAAGCGCCTCAAGGCCGCAGCCCAGCGTGTCGATCAGGCAGTTGCGCGCCGTGGCATAAGCGAGTTCGCTCTCGATGGTGTAACTGCAAACGTAATCGGCAATGTCGACGAGGACCTGGTCATAAGGGGGACGCTCCCCACTGGCATGGGCGGACATTCTTATCTCCGGGAGAAACCCTTAATCACGTTTTTCAATGGGGACGAACGCAAGATCTTCAGGTCCGGTGTAGTTGGCGGTGGGGCGGATGATCTTGCCGTCGGCTCGCTGCTCGAGGATGTGAGCGCTCCAACCGGAGGTGCGGGACAGGACAAAAAGCGGGGTAAACATCGCGGTGGGGACACCCATCAGGTGATAGGCCACAGCGCTGAACCAATCCAGGTTAGGGAACATGCGTTTGGCTTCCCACATCACGGCTTCCAGGCGCTCGGCGATGCGGTACATGGCAAAGTCGCCGGTGGATTCAGCCAGCTCGCGCGCGATCTTCTTGATGATGGCGTTGCGCGGATCGCTGACCGTGTAGACCGGATGACCGAAGCCGATAACCACTTCCTTCTTTTCCAGGCGGCCGCGTATATCCCGCTCCGCTTCATCGGGTGAGGCATAGCGCTGCTGAATCTCCAGCGCGACCTCATTAGCGCCGCCATGCTTGGGCCCGCGCAGCGCGCCGATCGCGCCGGTGATGCAGGAGTAAATATCTGAGCCGGTACCGGCAATGACACGTGCGGTAAAAGTGGAGGCATTGAACTCGTGCTCAGCATAAAGCACGAGCGAGACCTGCATAGCGCGAATCAACTGCTCGCTCGGGGGTTCCCCATGAAGCAGGGCGAGGAAGTGGCCTGCCAGCGTGTCTTGTCCCGAAACCACGTCGATGCTTCGTCCGTTGCGGCTGAAGTGATGCCAGTAAAGCAGTATCGACCCTACGGTGGCCAGCAGTACATCGGCACACTCGATGGCGCCGGCGGCGTTATGGTCATCTTTTTCCGGCAGTGTGCAGCCCAGGGCAGAGACGCCGGTGCGCAGCACGTCCATGGGGTGGGTCGCGGCAGGTAGCTGTTCCAGCACCGTGCATACGTTGGCCGGCAGACCTCGCAGGCGCATCAGCTTTTGCTTATACGCCGCCAGCTCGATGGCGTTCGGCAGCTTGCCGCGAAGCAATAAGTAGGCCACCTCTTCAAATTCGCAGTGAGCCGCCAGATCGGCGATGTCATAGCCGCGATAGTGCAGGTCATTGCCGGTTCGGCCCACGGTGCACAGGGCCGTGTTGCCGGCCGGCGTGCCAGAAAGCGTAACAGATTTTTTTGGCTTGAAAGCTGTTTGCTGCGGATCAACTGTTGTCGCCATCATCGGTCGCTTCTCCCAGGGTTCAACTGCGCTTGGTAGCCTCGAAGAGCTGGTCGAGCTTCTGCTCGTAGGCATAGTAGCCGAGAAACTCGTAGAGCTCGGCGCGGGTCTGCATCAAGCTGAGCACATTGCTCTGCGTACCTTCTGTCCGGATGGCATGGTACACCTTCAGAGCCGCAGCATTCATCGCTCGGTAAGCGGAGCAGCAGAACAGGACGATGTCCACTCCGGCGGCGCCCAGCTGCTGCGTGGTGTAGAGCGGCGTTTGCCCAAACTCCGTGATATTGGCCAGGATGGGTACGCCCACCTTTTCCTTAAAGCTCGGCGTACATGGCCAGATCCGTGACCGCCTCGGCAAAGATCATGTCCGCGCCCGCGGCAACGTAGGCGGCGCAGCGATCGAGCGCAGCCGCCAGACCCTCGCCCGCCAGGGCGTCGGTACGTGCCATGATCACGAAGTCCTGATCCGTGCGAGCGTCGACCGCCGCCTTAATGCGATCGACCATCTCCTCCGCCGGAACCACTTCCTTCCCTGGCCGGTGGCCGCAGCGCTTGGCGCTTACCTGGTCTTCGATATGGACCGCGGCCACTCCGGCGCGCTCCATCGAGCGGATGGTGCGGGCGATATTGAAGGCGCTTCCCCAACCCGTGTCGATGTCGACCAACAGCGGCAGGGTGGTGACCTCGGTAATACGGCGAACGTCGACCAATACATCTTCCATGCTGCTGATACCGAGATCGGGCATGCCGAGCGAGTTGGCCGCCACTCCTCCACCCGAAAGGTAGAGCGCGCGAAAGCCTGTCGCCTGCGCCATGCGCGCCGTGTAGGCGTTAATGGCGCCGATCACCTGTAATGGATGCTCTTGCTTCACCGCGGACCGGAAGCGCTCTCCCGGGGAGGCTTGCCTTTCAGTACCCACGTGATTCCCTTCGTGACAAGCTAGATCTTAAATGGTCGCCGCCACGCTTGGCTCAGCAAGACATTTTTGTGGTGGAATGGGTAGACTCGCCATGCGCAGCTATGAATAAAGTATTCTCCACTCCCGATGCAGCCGTTGCCGACATTCCCCCGGGCGCAACCGTAATGTTGGGGGGATTTGGGCTTTGCGGCATTCCAGAAAACGCAATTGCCGCCCTGGTGCGCCGCGGGGTGACCGGCCTGCACACCATTTCCAATAACATGGGTATCGACGGCTTCGGCCTCGGCCTGCTGCTGGAGGCAGGTATGATCGCCTCGCACACCGGCAGCTACGTGGGCGAAAACATGCTGCTGGAAAAGCAGGTGATCGCCGGCACCCTCAAAGTGTCGTTGGTCCCGCAAGGCACGCTGGCGGAGCGGATCCGCGCCGGCGGAGCGGGCATTCCCGCTTTCTACACCCCCACCGGCGTTGGCACGCTGGTCGCCGAGGGCAAAGAGCAGCGCACCTTCGATGGGCGCGACTACCTGCTGGAGACAGCGCTCAAGGCGGACTTCGCGCTGGTAAAAGCCTGGAAGGGAGACCGGCAGGGCAACCTGATCTACCGCCGGACCGCGCGCAATTTCAACCCCATGATGGCCGCTGCCGCGCGCATCACCATCGCCGAAGTGGAAGAGCTGGTAGAGCCAGGAGAACTGGATCCCGACGCGATCGTGACCCCTGGCATCTACGTCAAACGCATTTTTCAGTGCACCTCCTGCGAAAAGCGCATCGAACGCCGGACGGTAAGGAGACCCAATGCAGGAGATTGAGAAGCGTAATCGCATCGTCAAGCGGGTGGCGCAGGAGCTGCGCGACGGCTTCTACGTCAACCTCGGCATCGGCATGCCCACGCTGGTCGCCAACCATGTTCCGCCCGGCGTAGAAGTAGTCCTGCAATCGGAGAACGGCATGCTGGGAATCGGGCCCTATCCTCTGGAAGAAGAGGTGGACCCCGATCTGATCAACGCCGGCAAAGAGACGGTTTCGGTGCTGCCCGGAACGTCGTTCTTTTCCAGTGCCGATGCCTTCGCCATGATTCGCGGCGGTCACATCGACCTCAGCATCCTGGGCGCCATGGAGGTCGATGCCCACGGCAGCCTGGCCAACTGGATTATCCCCGGCAAAATGGTCAAAGGCATGGGCGGTGCGATGGACCTGGTAGCCAGCGCGCAGCGCGTCATCGTGGCCATGGAGCACACCACGCGCGATGGCCGCCCTAAAATCCTCAAGGCTTGCCGGTTGCCCTTAACCGGGGTGGGTGTAGTCGATTCCATCGCCACCGAGTTGGCCTGGATCAGCGTAACCCCGGACGGGTTGGTGCTCGATGAGATAGCACCTGGCGTCTCTGTCGCCGAGGTCCAGGCATTCGACCGAGGCTCCTCTGATCGTCAGTCCCACGCTCCACACGATGAGCTGAAATTACTCGACGGTATTGCCGCCATTGACCGAGATCTTCTGTCCGGTAATGAATCTGCCTGCATCGCTGGCCAGGAAGGCGACTGTATTGGCCACGTCTTCCGCAGTACCCATGTGCTTCATCGGAACCTTCTCGGTATAGGAATGGATCTCCGCCTGGGTAGAGCCCAAATGGCGTTCGGTCGGAATCCAGCCTGGAGCGACCAGGTTGACCGTGATGCCGTTTGGACCAAGTTCGCGGGCCCAGGACCGCGTTTGACCCAACTGTGCGGCTTTGGCCGCGACATAGTGGGCGAACATCGGGTTGCCGAGTTCGAACACTTCGCTCCCGATTTGAATGATTCTTCCGAAGCCGCGGCTTTTCATGCCGGCTACGACCTGCTGCAGAACAAGCAGCGGCGACTTCACAAAAAATTCCAGTTGGTCCAGGTATCGCTCCCACGTTTGTTCTTCGATGGTCAGGAACGGTTGCGGACCGGTGGCATTGATCACGGCAATATCGACCTGTTGATAGCTTTCGTTGATTGCGCGGATCATCTGCGCAACATCCGCTTCCAGGCGCACATCGGCATAGAAGGCAGTAGCTTCCCCGCCCTGTTGCTTGATCTGTGCGCATAGTTGCTCGGCGCGGTCTCGCTTGGCGAAGTAATTGACCGCCACCTTCGCCCCTCTGGCGCCGAGTTCGAGAGCAATCGCCGCGCCCAGCCCGCGTGAAGCGCCCGTGACCAGCGCAGTTCGTCCCTTGAGAGTTTCCATATTGACCTCAGTTCTATTCGTCCCGACCAATGCAAAACCCTAAGGGAGCCGCCAACTTCTGTCAAACTACGTTGGGATTTTTCCCGGCCACTAACCGATGGGTGCCCCACATCTCGCTCGTTTTTCGCGAGATGTGGGATGCCACGGCGCCCGATTGGAAATTTCCCAACCTATTGGCAAAGGACATTAAGGTCTGCATATCCCACATCTCGCGAAAAACGAGCGAGATGTGGGGCACCCATCGGTCTGTGGTTTCGGATAGATTCCTGTACAGATGGATTGTTCGTAGCGTCTCGAAGGCGCTGCTCGGATACACTGCCCCTATCGAAGGAACAAGGAGCTGCTCTTGAAATTCTTGCGGTATCTGGCCGTTCTGTCTTTGCTGTTTGCCCAATGCGTCTTTGCGCGCGCCGACAGCCTGCCCGAGCTGAGCGATAGCTTCTGGCAATGGAGAGCGCAGGAGCAGCCCTTCAGTGATGACGACATCCCGCGCATCGAACGCCCCACCGGCTTGGTTGTCGATTGGTCGCAGCAGACCATAACCCAGCGGCTGCAGCAGCTCGATGTTTTTGAGCAGCAATGGAAGGCTCTCGCCCCCTCGGCGCAAGCCCCGATTCATGATCAAGTGGACTATCGACTCCTCGGCTCAGCCGTGGCCCGCGTGCGCTGGGAGCTATCCATCGAACAGAGCTGGAAGCGGAACCCGCAGTTCTACGTCGATCAGACGCTGGGCTCGGTCTTCATTCTTCTCTTGCCACCGCCCCCGTTCTCCGAAGCCCGGCAGCAGGAAATCGTCGCGCGCGTCAAGCAGATCCCGGCCACGCTTCAGGCTGCCCAGGAGAACCTGACCGATCTGCGCCAGCCTTTTGTGCAGCTGGCCATCGACTCCCTGGATCAGGTTGCCGACCGCTTACAACGCACCGGGAAGGCGCTCGCACCGCAGCTCACTGCGGCCAACAACCAGGCACTGCAACAGGTCACACCCGCCGCCGTAACAGCCCTCACGCAATATCGCCGTGGCTCACGGAGAAATTGCCCACCGCGCGCAAAGACACGGCCATTGGACGCGACAACTACATATTCTTCCTGCGCAAGGTGGCGCTGATCCCCTACACACCCGAGCAGCTGCTGGCGATGAGCCACCAGGAGTGGAGCAGATCGGTCGCATTCGAAGCCTACCAGCAGGCTCGTCTTGCCGGCGCCCCACCCGCGCCCTTCTTTCCCAGTGCAGCGGCGCAGATACAAGCCGAAAAAGTTGATGAAGAAAAAGTCCGCGCCTTCCTCGTCGACCAGAAAATCCTCAGCGTGCCTGCGTGGATGAAGCACTACCGTAACCTGCTGCTGCCGCCTTATCTGGAGCCCTTCCAGGACATGGGAGAAAACGACGACCTCACCGGACCTTCGCGCCTCGATCAGGATGGAACCAGCTACATCCACGTGCCCGGGCCGGACCTGGGCTTCTTTAAACTTTCCCAGGCGCACGATCCGCGGCCCATCCTCGTCCATGAGGGTGTGCCCGGCCACTACTTCCAGCTCTGTCTCGGCTGGCACAACCCCGATCCAATCCGTCGCCACTACTACGACTCCGGCGCCAATGAAGGTCTCGGTTTCTACGCCGAAGAGATGATGTTGCAAGCCGGGTTTTTCGACGACAATCCGCATACCCGCGAGACCATCTACAGCTTCATGCGTCTGCGCGCGCTGCGCGTGGAGGTGGACGTGAAGCTGGCGCTGGGCGAATTCACCCTGCAGCAGGGCGCTGATTATCTCGCCCGCACCGTCCCCATGGATCGGGCAACCGCGCTCGGCGAGGCAGCCATGTTCTCCAGCACGCCCGGGCAAGGGATCTCCTACCAGATCGGGAAGCTCCAGATCACGCAGCTCCTCTCGGATGCCCGCCGCACCCAGGGCAAAGACTTTTCCATGCTGCAGTTCAACAACTTTGTCTGGAACAACGGCAATGTCCCCATTGCACTGCAGCGCTGGGAGCTGCTTCAAGATGCAAGCGACGTCCCCTGACCCAACCGGCCAAGCACTCTGCGGATCTGCCATAAGGTGGCCGCCAACGCAGCAAGTCCGGCACTCCACACCACGAACGCAATATGCACCACCCACGCAGGCGCCACGCCGACTCGCCGCAGAACGAAGGGCAGAAAATTCCACTCGGTGATGTGGGCGTAGTCCCACGGATCCTCGGTCATGGCATGGTTGTTCAGGCCCCAGGCGTCCATTTTCCCCAGCGCGAAAGCAACGATATTCTTCATGCGCAGCAGAATCACGAAGGTCGGATGACCAAGCGTCTCCATCTGGTAGATCTCGAGCGGCAACCAGAAAGCCAGCGACATCACTTGAATCACAGTGCTGACTGCCAACAGCGCCAATCCTATGAACCAAACCGGCTTTGCCAACTGCGGGCGATGACGCAGCAGAAGAGGAACCGCGAGCAGCGACGCCAACTCAACGGCCGTCGAGACATAGCGGTCGCCCCAGGCGAAGTCTCCACTCCACACCGTATAGCGCGCGTAAAAACTCATGTACGCCAAGTAACAGCGGACAACTCATAATCGCGTACGCCTTCACATCCGGGCTGAATCGCTTCCAGGCCACGACGCAAAGAAGAATCATCAGCACGATCAAAGGGTCGAAGAGAAAGATCGACTTCTCCGGCGTGAAGAGCGCCCCGAAAAACCCGACGTGCCAGGGAGTCTCAAAGGGATAATTGGGAGGCAGCGAAGGATTGCGCATCCTGGTTTCGCGGCCAATGATCGTGATGTAGGTAACAAAGACTGCTCCAAATCCAAAGCGGTAGATTTGATAGAGGCGATCAAGCACTCCAAAAAACAAATAAACCGGCAGAGCGGTCGCGATGTAGCTACGACCCCGATCCCAAAGAGCGCGCCCCCGTACCCCTTCGAACCACAGCACCAGCAACAGAAACAACGCTCCAGACAGTAGATCCAAGCCCGTCGGCAGACGGGTCAGCAAATTAAGGCCAAACGCGCCTGAGCCGATCAACAGAGCCCGTCGGCTGCCGGTGCGCAACCACTCGTACTGATAGGAGAATCCCGTCATCGTCAACAGGAAGATGTAATTGTTCTCCATCATGTTCTGCGTGTAATGGAGATGCGTGGTGGCGAGCAGCAGAGCCAGAACCCCCACCACCGACTGCGTTACTCCGAAATTCAACTGCCGCAGGAAGCGGAAGCAAACCAGCGCAGTCAACACCGTTAACAGGATGTTGGTGCTGTAGCTGACGATGATGTCGCGCACGCTGGGGTCGGTGTCGTCGTACTCCGCAAAGATAGGCAGGCGTGCGACATAAGTGCCAACCACATCCGCGGGCAGCAGGAGCAGCGACTGGCCGATGCTATACCAGCTCTGCAGCTTCCCCCCGCGGCCGTGGACGCCGAATTCCGGAAATTCGTTAGGAAACACCTCCGGCTCGCCAGTCCACAAGGAATGCGCAGTTTGCAGGCGATGGGTCGTATCAGCAGAGCCCAGCTCACCCGATTGCACCACGAAGGCGATGAGGCCGGCGGCCAAAGCCAGCAGGAAAAGCGGATCACGGAACCAGCGTCGAAGATTCAATACAGTCATTATGACTTAATGCGGCTGCTTCCCTGCAAGATCGGTAATCAACACCACATCGGAACTACGGCGCGACTGCAACACGGCCAGCTTGCCGGCTGACGGCGACCAGGCAAAACCAGTTTGCGTCTCGTGCGTGGGGTCGGTGAGCAGATGCGTGGGCGAACCATCGATCGGCTGATACTGCAGGGCATTGCTGCCCTGGGAGACAACCGTCACAACCGCTGCTTTCCCATCGGGAGAAAAGCCAGGGAAGGTGCCCTGCACCATGGCGCTCGTATCCCAGGGAAGCTGGCGCAGCATCTGGTGGGTCGAAACGTCCCAAATCTGAAGGAAGTAAAGCAGGTTTTTGTTAAAGACGACAGAGCCGACTTGGTGTCACGAGAGAGCACGATCGCGCCGAAGCTGTCGCTTTCGAGCTCTTTCCTGGGAGTCCCTCCCGATAGCGGAATCGACCACAGGGCAACCACGGGGATGTTCTCCTTGGGCCGGATGGTGAAATAAACCGTCTGGCTGTCCGGAGCACAATAGGGTCCGCGCGCTATGCCCGACGTGGTCAGCTGAGTAATACCGCTCCCATCTCCATCCATGCGGAACAGGCGCGACTCCCCTCCACCCTTAGGGATGGCGATAAACAGAACATGGCCATCCGGGCAGGTATTAATGAACGAGCCGATATCCAAAGTTCCTGTATCGATCGGCTGCAGGGTTCCCGATGCGCGATCCAGTTTGCTAATGCCCGTACCCCGTGTGATCAGCCACAAATGGTCCTCGTCCGCCCAGGCCAATGAGGTGGGAGTGATGCGCAGCGGTGTACTCGAGATCATTGCCCCGCCGTCTCCCTTGTAGTAGGCAATACTCGAGTCCACGTTGGTGAGGACGGTTGCCATGGTCTTTCCGTCGAGCGGAGATGGCCAGCTGGCTATAGGCATTCACATCGTTCGTCAGGGTATGGAACGCGCCGTCAGGAACGCCAACAATGCCGATCTGCCCGCGGTCGGAATGAGCCTTGGTATACAGGACGAGCAGATGCCTTGCCGTCAGGCAACCATGCCAGGTCGGTATAGCCGTCGAAGTTAGTGTCATAGATCATGCCGCTTGGCTGAGCCAGGGTTACCGTCTTTTTCGAGGCGATGTCGAAGACCTTGATGGCCGTATCGCGAGGGCCGCTCGATTCGATCCACGCCATCTGGTTGCCAAGCGGCGACCACACCGGGGCCTGCACCTGGTTGACAGAAGTGTAGAGCAGCTGGTCGTCGCCGCCGTCCTTGTCCGCAGTGTGGACCTCGGAAAGTTGGTCCTTGCGATCCGGCGTCCAGCGCAGATAGACAAAGTGGCTGCCGTCCGGCGACAGGCTGGGGGCGCTGTCTACATCGTGGATGAGCTGGCGTGGCGTGCCGCCAAACACAGGCATCACAAAAAGAGAGTGCAGCGCGACATTGTCGGCTGTTCCCCGGGTGAAGTAGAGGTAGTTCGCATCCGGCGAAAAATTCAACCCGACATACTCGTTGGGAAACGCAGTCAGAATCTGTGTATCGGTGTTGGTCGCGATGTTGCGGACCCACAGCGTTCGCTGGCCGCTGTCGTTCTTGATCTCGGCCAGGAACTTGCCATCGCCGGATAAGGCGATCCTCTCCAACGTCCCGGTATTCGTGATCTGGCTCAGCGCCACCGTGGTAAACGGCACCGGGCGAGGCCACAACCGCCAAGCCGCGAATCCCGCAGCGGCAAGCAGCGCCACGACTATGACTGCTATGGGCAAAGCGCGCGATTTCTTGGTGGGAGGCGGGGCGATGGCAGCAGCAGAAACTACGCCCGCCGGTTCATGCTGAGCCGACCCTGCAGGCACAGAACCGGAGGCCCCCGGGCCGGCTGCGCTTCCGCTCGAAGGACCTGATGGCGGTGGAACGGCGCCGCTTCCCGCCCCGCTTGGACTGGAGCCCTGCCCACCCGCGCTCGCCGGGGAACGAGCGCTCACACCGCCCGCCGCAATCGGCCGTCCCGCAGAGCCGCCGCTACTCTTGCGCTGCAATCGTTTCAGTTCAGCGCGTAGCTCGGCTGCCGATTGCAGGCGAAGTTCCCGGTCCTTTTCCAGAGTCTTGTTGAGCGTCTCCTCCAAATCAGGCGGTAGTTCAGGATTGAGGGTAATCGGGGCTATAGGAGCGTAGTTGAGTATGCGATCGAAGGTCACCGCCGTAGTGGAGCCACTAAAGGGATGTTGCCCCGTCGACAACTCATACAACACCACTCCCAGCGAGAAAACGTCACTGCGTGCATCCAGGGTTTCGCCCCGCGCCTGTTCGGGAGACATGTAGGCAATGGTGCCCACCGCCGAACCCGGACTGGTCAGCAGATCGTTCGCCGTGGCTCGCTAGAGTGGCGTCTGCCCGCGCGCCTGAGGTCAGGTATCCGTCTTCCAGTTTGGCCAGGCCGAAGTCCAGAATCTTTACCTGTCCCGACGGCGACAAGAAGATATTTCCCGGCTTGATGTCGCGGTGCAGAATGCCCTTGCGATGCGCCGCATCCAGCGCATCGGCCACCTGCGTTCCCAGGTCCAGCAGCCTGGGGTACGGCATGGGACGCCGGTAGTAGAGCTTGTCCAGGCTCTGACCTTCCAGCAGCTCCATCACGATAAAGGGCTGCTCGCCGCTTTCGTTCAGCTCGTGAATGGTGCAGATGCCGGGATGGTTCAGCGAAGAGGCGGTGCGCGCTTCCCGCCAAAAGCGTTCCAGCGCCGCCGGGTCCTGGCGCGTCGCTTCAGGCAGCAGCTTAATGGCAACGGACCGGCCAAGCTTTTGGTCTTCAGCCTCATAGACCACGCCCATTCCGCCCTGGCCCAGGCGACGGACGATCTTGTAGTGGCCCCGCAGTGTACCGGCAGTCAGTTCTTGCACTCAACCATCATGCAGCGGCAGGCGCAACGCGGCAAGCGCGAAACGCATGCCTTGACTCGTCTCGAGAGGTCTCCCGCCATGGCGTTCGATTAGTGCGGCTGCTTCCCGGTTAAATCGTTAATCACCACCACATCGGAGCTCCTGCGCAGTTGCAATACTCCCAGCAGGCTTCCCGATGGCGACCAGGAAAAATCAGTTAGATCCTCGGGCGTAGGACCGATCAACAAATGCGCCGGCGAACCGTCGATCGGCTGGTATTGCAGGGCATTGCCACCCTTGGAAACGACCTTGCGCACAATGGCCTTGCCGTCCGGGCTAAAACTGATCATGCCCAGCGCGCTCATATCCAGCGTAAGCTGATGCAAAACCTGCCCGCTATGGATATCCGCAATGGCCGCGGTGAACAGATCCACGCTCCCGCTCCCAATCGTTACCACCGAAGCGAATTTTGCGTCGCGAGACACGCTGAAGAAGCGGCCATTGGATAACCCTTTCAGCTCCTGGTGGGGGGCTCCTCCTGAAACCGGCATCGACCAGAAGGTCGCGGCCGCGGCAGCCCCAGACTCACGCAGCGTGAAGTAGGCGGTATGGCTATCCGGCGAGCAATAAGGCATGCGCGCAATGCCGGTGTTCGTGATCTGGGTAATTCCGCTTCCGTCCGCATTCATGCGGAAAAGGCGCGTCTCTGCTCCACCCTTTGGAACTCCGGTAAACAGCACCATTCCGTTCGGGCAGGTGGTTATGAATATGCCGGTATCTATATCGCCGGTATCGACCGGCTGCAAGTTGCCGGTAGCGCGTTCCACTTTGCTGACGCCTGCACTGCGCGTGATTAACAGCAGGTGGTCTTCATCCGCCCACGCCACCATACTCGGAGTGATCCGCAGGGGGGTACTCGAGATCATCCCCCCTCCCTCTCCTTTGTAGTAAGCGAGACCTGAGTCCTGATTCGTCAGCACGGTCGCCAGCGTCTTTCCATCGGCCGACACGGCAAGCTGGCTATAGGCATTCACGTCGTTGGTCACGGTATGGAAATCACCGGCCGGCAAGCCCACAATGCCAATTTGCCCCCGGTCGGAATGCGCCTTGTAGTAAAGAACCAGAAGGTGCTTGCCGTCAGGCAGCCATGCCAGGTCAGAACCAGATCGAGTGGGGCCGAACAAACTACCTGGTGGTTGAGCAATGGATGATTTTGTCTTCGAGACAAGGTCTAAGACATGAACAACAGAATCCCCCGGTCCCGTCTGCTCGATCCACGCAATCTGGTTCGGCTGCGGCGACCACGCTGGAGCCTCAGCCATGCTGCGAGAGGTATAAATCACCTGATCGTTCGCGCCGTCCTTATCCGCGATGTGAATCTCTGAGTAGTGATCATTTTGTCCTGGCGTCCAGCGCAGATAAACAAAGCGAGACCCATCCGGCGAAAGGCTTGGAGCGCTATCAATATCGTGGATGAGCTGGCGTGGTGTCCCGCCAAAGGTCGGCATCAGGAAAAGAGAACGTACCGCAGTGTTCTCGGCCGTGCCCCGCACAAAATAGAGGTAGTTGGCGTCGGGCGAGAAACTCAGCCCGACATAATCGCTGGGGAACGCAGCCAGTATCTGGGTATCCGTATTGGTCGCGATGTTCCGGATCCAAAGCGTGCGCAGGCCGGCGTCGTTCTTGACCTCGGCGAGGAATTTTCCATCGCCTGATAAAGCAACGTTCTCCAGTGTTCCCGTATTGGTGATCTGGCTCAGAGAGATCGAAGTAAACGGCACCGCACGCGGCCACAGGCGCCAGGCAGCAAAGCCGGTGGCTGCCAGCAGCACCAAAGCACCCAATGCTACGGCCAGCATCGGCGATTTCTTTGCTGCCGCCGGAGCAACGCCAGGAACACTCCCTGAACCAGAGCCCGGCGACCCAGCATCCGTAGCTCCGTTCACGCTACCGCTGGGAGGAACTGCCGAAGGGGATATCCGGCCACTCCCCGAGCTGCTCGGACTCGTACCAACACTCCCGCCCGCCATGCCGGACGGTTTGGCCGAAGGGCCGCCGCTGCTCTTGCGCTGCAATCGTTTCAGGTCGGCACGCAACTCGCCGGCCGACTGGCAGCGCAGCTCGCGATCCTTCTCCAGTGTCTTGTTGACCGTCTCCTCCAGTTCCACCGGCAGCTCAGGGTTGAGAGAAATTGGAGCCGTGGGCGCGTAGTTCAAAATGCGATCGAAGGTGACGGCGGTCGTGGAACCGCTAAACGGATGCTGCCCAGTGGCCAGCTCATACAACACCACGCCCAGCGAGAACACATCGCTGCGCGCATCCAGGGTTTCGCCCCGCGCCTGCTCGGGAGACATGTAGGCAATCGTGCCCACCGCCGCTCCGGGACTGGTAAGCAGGTCTTGAGGCAAGGGTCCAGCCATGGTCGCGTTCGGCTTGTCCCCGTTCGCGCCGTTTGGCGACGTTTGTCCCGCTTCCAGCTTGGCCAGGCCGAAGTCAAGGATCTTCACCTGCCCGGATGGCGACAGGAAAATATTGCCCGGCTTGATGTCGCGATGCAGAATGCCCTTGCGATGCGCGGCGTCCAGCGCATCCGCCACCTGCACCCCAAAGTCCAGCAGCTTGGGGTACGGCATGGGACGGCGGAAATGGGCCTTATCCAGGCTCTGCCCTTCCAGCAGTTCCATGACGATGAAGGGCTGGTCGCCGCTTTCGTTCAGCTCGTAGATAGTGCAGATACCGGCATGGTTCAGGGAAGAGGCGGTGCGTGCTTCGCGCCAGAAGCGCTCCAGCGCTGCCGGGTCCCGGCGCGTGGCCTCCGGCAATAGCTTAATGGCAACAGACCGGCCCAGCTTCAGGTCCTCAGCCTCGTAGACAACACCCATTCCACCCTGGCCCAGCGGCCGGACGACCCGATAGTGGCCAAGGAGCGCACCTGTACTCAGTTCTTGCACGCAACTATCATGCAGCGCCACGGAGAGCACGGCAAGCCAAAATCCGCCCGACCCTCTTCGTCGCTCTTAAGCACGGGATCCGCAAGTGTAGCGGAATGCGATTCATGGAGTGCCCCACATCCCCCCCGGGTATGGGGCCACCCTATGATTTGTGGCGGAGGAGCGCCACAATCCCTACTTATGCTCCAGTGGAGAAGCGACCACCTTGTATCCCGCCGGAATTTGAAAGCTGCTGGTATCGACCGGGGCCACCGAAAAGCCGGAGGTCTCTGTTTGACTTTCCAACATCACCCCCGCGGTGGCCGGATCGGCAGTAGCTGCCTGGCTTGGCGCCGACGAGGTCGACGGAGCATGGTGCATCAGAGCACCCATGCTGGAGCCGCCCAGCGCGCGTCCGAATGTGCCCAAGCGAGACACCTGGCTCCCTGCTTCCTGTGTAGCTGTGCCCGTCGCCACCTCTTTGCCCACCGCACCGGCCGTTGACCCTTGGTTCCCGCTTTGGCTTTGCGGCAAAGGTGCGACCGAAGGAGCGGCCAGTGGCTGTCCATCGACTGTCATACCTACGCGTGTCACCTGCAACACTGGAAGTCCACTCACCTTGCCGGATTCCTTCCTCAGTTCCTCTAACGCCTGCGCGCCTACCCGGTTCAGCGGCTATCAGGGAAGTCATTGCCGAGGCAGCCATGTCAACCGATAGTTCCTTGGCCATGCGTTCATTAAAGCTGCGCATCTCGGGCATTCCCGGTGCGTCCTTGATCAGCCACATTTCGCTGGTCGCGGCCATGCCTCCTTGTACATTGGTACCGTTGGTAGCGTTGGCGGCGTCTGCGTTTGGCGTCATGGTGATCGTGAGCAATACCTCGCTGGCAGTCTGCCCGTCCAGCTGGCGAGTTGCTCCGCTATTTGAAATGTGAGCGTTGAAGCTCATTTGTGAGCCACTTGTAGCAGTGGGCTTTGCCCCTTTCGCTTTGGCCGCGGCGTCGGCCATCGCCTTCTCCATTTCCTGGAATGTCATCAGCGAGTAGGTGCGCTTATCGTGATCGATCATCGTGATCGTCTGCTCATCGAGATCGATGATCTCCGTCGTATGCGGATTGGACCGTACCATGCGGCCGCCATGGATCATGACCGTTGAGGTAGTGGGCGCGAGGGCTTGCTTGGCTTGTGAGCTGAAAGCGCCCGCCATTTTAACCATCCCCATCATGGATCCACCCGTCACCCGGGTAGTCTCCTGGTAGCTGACATCAGCGAAAGCGAAAGGTTGTAGCAGCAAGCTGCCGGCGAGAAGGGCTGACCATGATGTCTTCATTTCGATCTCCTTAGGTAACTGTCGATGTATCTATTTGCCTATGCGTTCATACGTGCGGGGGCTCAATCCTGGCCGGAGCGATTCGCTGAAAACCAAATCGGCTACACCCGTGACTCTTTCAGCCACTAGCCGATTCCTACTGGAAGCACCAACCCACCCTTGTCATCCCGAGCGAAGCCGAGGGACCTGCTGTGCGCCTCTCCCGAACGCAACTGCGCAAGTGAGTCACCCGCACTTTAAACGCCCGCTTGCTTTGCCGCCAGCGCGCCGATTACGGGCAGTTTCGTCATCTTGCCTTGGTACGCGCTGTACATGAGAAACGCCCATAGCCCAAAGCCGCCAACCATGAGCAACAGATCGATGGGCAATTGAATGAAAAAGAAAAGGCCCTTGGTGATCGCGCTTAGCACCAGGCCGGCGATCATCCAGGCGATCCAGAGGGCAGTCCACGCGACGTTGAAAAAGATCGACTGGAAGGCATGGAAGCGGACAAAGCGATCGCTCTTGTACGGATCAATCACCAGGAAAAGAATTCCGGTGATGATGCCCGCAAGATAGGCCAGGGCGCCGGCCGTATTGGCCTGAAGGCCGGAATTCGCAACCGGCGGTGCAGTCATCGCCTGTGCCCTTCCGGAACAAGTGGGGCAAAAGGTTGCGCCGTCGGCAAAGGCGGCTCCACACGACTGACAGAAGCTCATAGCTAGTCCTTTCTGTAACTGAAATCAGAGCATTTACAACCGGCTTGCCACCAGCTTGGCCAGCGGCTTGATGTTGTCTGTATTGCACGGGCAACTGATATACGTGAAGTGAGCCACCGAATTGCCCTTGCGAAAGATGATCATGCTCCCACCCGCGAGATACGCCTCATCGCCGATGCCATCCAAATCGCCGCTCCCGCTGCTGGACGCCGTCCCCGAGCCGCCAGTCACGTATTTGAATGCGCCGCGATTCATCTTCATTTCCGCCTGTGCGTTGCCTGAGGTGAAACTGACAACAAGTACCGGAATTTCCCCCGTAGCCGCCTCCGCCGAGAGCGCCTTGTCATTCGCTTCCTGTTGCGCAAAGAAAGCGCCTGCCACCTTCTGAATGGTCTTCTGCGTCTTGGCATCGGCTGCTCCCAGCCCGCCAACCATGGCGGCCATATGCTTCGAAGTCACGTCCGCCGGATCACCCTTCGCGATGTAGCTACAACCCTCGTCTTTCGCCTCGACGCGAATCACCTGTATTCCCACGGCCTGGCTGACTTCCTCCTTGCTCAGGAAACGGCATGGATCTCCTTTAAAACCCCCTGCACTGCCATCGCTGCCGGAATTTCCTTTGAGATCTGCAACGCCTTTCAACAACTCGCCCATTCCGGCACTCCCCGGTCCATTGCCAGCCAACGCTCGCGTTGCAGCAGCATGCGCCTTTTCCTTGATCTTCTCTGCCGCATACCAAAGTCCGCCCAGCGCAAGCGCTCCTCCGACAAAAAGGACCAACACCACCGCGACGATAACCTTGAGCAACGTGTTTGATTTTTTCGCGCCTGCGGTCGGATAAGCGTTGCCCGGTGTGTAAGCCCCCGTCGTTGGCGGGTAACTTGCCGGCACCGGCGTATAGGCCGGTTGTGCCGGGGTATAAGTCGTTTGTACTGGCGTATAGGGAGGCACTGATGTAGCTGTTGGCGCTCCCGGGGCGAAGCTCGCCGGAATATTAGCCCCTGGCTCCAGTGGGGCCGTTGACGCTGGTGCAAAGCTTGACACAGGCTCATAGGGCGTCTGCACGGGTGAGGAAGCCGCCGGCGCTACAGGTGCAGCAGGAACCTTCGCTCCACATCCTCCGCAAAAAGCCGCCGTATCGTTTAAAGCCGAACCGCACTTACCGCAAAACTTAGCCATTGTCTTTCCCCCTTACCCTGTCGATCTCTGTTCCTTGTTCTCCCGTAACTCTGTTTCTCGCCGCCTACTCACGCGTCAACTCAACCCGACGGTTGCGCGCGCGCCCTTCGAGCGTGTCATTGGTTTCTATGGGGTGCGACGCGCCAAATCCATTCGTGGATAAGCGATCCGCCGCAATATGGTACTGCGTCACAAGCGCTTGTTTGACTGCGGCCGCACGGCGTTTCGAAAGGTCGAGATTATAGGCGTCACCGCCAATATTGTCTGTGTTCCCTTCCACCGTAAGCTTCCAGTCCGGATTGTCTGTCATCGCCTGCACGATCTGCTTCAGCACTGGCGCCGATTCCGGTTTGATCGTGTCTTTGTTGAAGTCGAAGTAGATACCCCAGGTCACGGCGCGCTTCTGTTCGGCGAGCTGCTTCTCGACCAGATTTACCGGGTGCGGAACACTGTAGTCGATCTTGGTGACTTCGATCCTGAACTTACCGGCGTGCGCATGCGGATCTGTGAACCTGAACATCAAAACCAGCGGATCCAGGGGATCGTCGATCACATACATATCAACCGCGGAGTGGTACGTGCGATCCTTCTTCGGCGTGGGATCTTTCCCTACGGGGTCCATGATCCCCGAGAGATGCACGGCAGGGAGGCCGACCCGTTGATCGTTCACGATCATGGGATAAGAAACGTCCTGGGGTTCAACCCGTGTGAGCCAGCCGCCGCTATGGGTGGGCTTAACGCTGTCACCGTTGGAGAGAACGTCCCAATAAACAAGATTCGTCTTCCCCGCGGATTTCACTTCCTGGAAGGATTTGTCCGACAATCTGAGCCGGGTTAGGCCATGGACGATTTCAGGCATATTTGATCCAGTGACCGTGGCGAAAGTGTCGGCGATTGCAAAATCCCCGTTGCAGACCGTGTGCGGGGAGCCCGAGCCTTTCCATTCATGGCCGTTGTCGTCTTTGTAAGTCTCGGTGGCCGATCTGAAAGAAACAGAGGCCGGTCCTACCGAAGCCACCGTCATACGGCTTTCTACATCACCGTTTTTTATCCCCCAGGCAGTTGTGACCACGGTGGCCGGCTGCAAGGGAATCCGTGCCGTGCTCTGCGCGGGAAACGGGGCCGCGGTGCAGGGCGTCACCGGATCCTTAGCCGAAATGCTCTCGACCGGGTCGCCGTCATCGTCTCCGCCACCCAGCATGCTGCCGAGGTTGCCCAAAATTGCTGATACGTCTTTGTTGTCGTCGTTATGAGTTGCCTCGGGCGCTGCACCTTTGTTTTCTCCCGGGCCTGGAGTGGGATGCGCGACGGACTGCGCGACACTGGTCACCTTCTCCTTGACCTTGTAGCCGACGTACACCACTCCGCCAATGCCGATTACGGCCAACAGCGCGAGTACGCCGAGAAAGATGAGCAGCAACGCCAGGCCGCTGCGCTTCTGAACCGGCGGGAACGCCTGCGGAGGCGCGCCCGTCTGCACTCTCGCCGGCGCCACAGGCTGGGCGGTCGCGACAACCGGAGCGCCGCAACTCGTGCAGAACTGGGAACCCGCCTCCATCTTCTGGCCGCATTTCGTGCAAAAAGTCACTGCTTCGCTCCCCGATTACACATGGACCAGGCGGGTCGAGAACGCTTTCTACCCGATCGCACTCGGCAACCCGCATCGATGATCAGCATCGGCCTACTTTCCTGAGCAGCCATCGGGTAGCTCATCCCTGTGATCGATCAAGGTTTTCCGATGTGGAAGCGCAACGATACTTCCCCACGGAGGAACAGGCTTTACCCCAAACCAGCCGAGCACCGTGTTGATTACACTTGCCACGACCCTTGGCATGCTGTAGCCGATTCCGGCGCCGAGACTCATGTTGAAGGTTCCCTGGGCGCAAATAGGTGTCCGGCTCAACAGCGTGGTGCCAATCGATGACCCCTTCAGCGATGTGACCGAGGAAATCAGGTCTACATAGGGCCCTGTGGCAAAACTCAAAGCGCCCACGCCCACCATGAGTCGCTGATTAATGGCGAATACCAGCGAGTTGATCCCTACGGAGATCCCTGTGACCATGCCGGCAAGGTTTTGCTTTATCTGGCCTGATGGTGGGGTAATCTCCCAGTTTCCTTTGTGGTAGTCGGCCGCTATCTCGCCGGTGAGGTCGATGCCCCCTGCGCCATGCAGGCGCGACGTCTTGGCGCTGAAGGCGCTCTCCAGATCGATCGACTGGCTCAGGTCGATTTCCAGCGGAAGAAAAATGCCGCCGATCGGAACAGTGATATCCAGGGGGATAAGGCCGACCTCTTTGATGTTGCCCCCGGTGAATTCCTGGCTGGACGCGGCATCGAGCGACGCCGTGACGCCCGCGCCTCCCGCCAGCTGAAGATTGGCTTCAATACTGCCGTTGTCGATCGAGGCACAAAAGACGATATGCGGATGAATAAGATGGAAGACGACCGTAACCCAGACGCGCAGGCCGTCTTTTTCCTGGTACATCTTCAGTCCCAGGCCTCCGCAATCACCGCAGGGCGTTGCCTGCAGACCATTGAGCGGAATCATCGGAATCTGTGGAGTCGGAATTGGGCCAGGATTGAAATTGTTGAGGTTGCCCAAATTGCCCAGGTTCGGCCCAGCCTGCATGGGCCTTAACCGGTATGACGGATGAAAACTACTCCGCACCAAGGTTGGTTTTCGCACACGCGCGCCCGAGCTCGTGACCGTCTTCATCGGCGTCCATTGACCGGTATCCGAGACTACGTAGTACTCCGCGACATGCCACGTACTCGAACCGCCCTGGATGGAGGACTGGGCTCCTGGGGTGCGGTTCAGCATGGCCGTTGAATTGACCGCCCCTGGATAGTCGGGAGCGGCAATGGCAATCGCTGAGTTCAGATCCAGCGGCTGGTCATACAAGAACTTGCCTTGCTTCACCAGGTCGGTCAGCTGCACTGGCCCCAGAATGGCGGAAACCTGGTCGCCATTGCGCTGGACTGCGAGCACCCTGCCAACCGCTCGCCCTGTGGCAAAGACAATCTTGCCGGGTTGGATTTCATTTACTTGCGGAGCATTCGCATCGAAATTCCACGACAAGCCGTTCGAGGCAAAGGAGCGAATCGCCTGGTCGCCGTGCTCCATGAGGATGATGTCATCCTGGTAAACAATGCCTGCGCCGCGCTTGGGCGCCAGTCCCCATCGCCGCTCGCTCTCGGTCATCTCACTGAGCTTGATAGGGTGCCCGGTCAGGACGGGTCCAGGAACGGAAGCAAAACCCGGCCACTCCTTGGGATTCGCCGTGCCGCCGATCTCATCTCCGCGGTGCTTCTGCTGACAACCGCTCACCACCAGGAGGCAGGCCATCACGACTGCTGTCCGCAGTAACAGGTCCTTACTCATTCCGCTTCCTCGCCGGGAACAAAGGGGTCGCTGCATTTCCCCGCGACTCTGCGGCAAAATAACGGGCCGGTCAACAGAACTGGCGTTTAAGTGTGCATTAAGCGCAAAGTCATTTCCCTAGAGTCACTTGCACCCTGTCATTAACTGACTACAATGGCCCTAGCCGCGCTGAGGGCTTTCGCTCTGGAGAGGGTATGCCGGGGACGTCGCTAAAAGTGACCCGCTATCGCTTTGGTCCCTTCGATCTGGACCCCGAAGAAGGCACGCTTGCGCGCCTGGGAATACGCGTGCGGCTCCAGGATCTTCCCTACCGGCTTTTGGTCATGTTGGTGGAAAGGCCGGGTGAAGTCGTCACCCGCGAGGAACTGCGGCAACATCTGTGGCCACAAAATACGTTCGTCGAATTTGACAACAGCCTTGGGGTCGCCATCCGCAAGGTGCGCGAGTCGCTCAACGACAACGCCGACGCGCCCCAATACGTAGAGACCATACCGCGCCGTGGATATAGATTCGTGGCGCCCGTGACGGTTGAGACCCGGGGGGAGCCTCTGGAAGTTGGGCTGCCGCTGCAGGCAGTGGACGCAACATCTGGGCCGATTGCGGCGAGCAGTTCGCCGGTTGCGGCAAAACCCGCTTTTGCCCGGCGCTACCTTTACTGGCTGGCGTCAGGAGTTGGATTGCTCTTGCTGGCTTCGGGATTGGTTTTCCGGTTCTATCCCAGGCCTCAGTCTCTGCCCCCAGGGCCTCCACCCACCGTAGCCGCCGCCGGTACGGTTACGCCGCTCGGTGGCGGTGCTTGGATTCCGTAATTTGCCCGGCCGCCATGAGGACGATTGGCTCTCCCCGGTCTTCTCTGAGATGTTGGACACGGAATTGGGTACCCGCGGCGATTTACGCATGGTTTCTGCCGAAGATATTGCCAGGGTCAAGCACGACTTGCCGCCCACCGGCGAAGGCACCCTGGCCAAAGGTACCCTGGAGCGCCTGCGGCAGAACCCGGGAGCGGATATGGTGGTCCTCGGCTCCTACACACCCTTGCCGGGCAAAGACGAAAGACGCATCCGCCTCGATCTGCGGGTCCAGAATACGGCCGACGGAGAAACCATCGCCGAGGAAGCAATTACCGGCGACCGGAACAATCTCTTCGATCTGGCTGCGCAGGCTGGCACCCGGCTTCGCCGCAGGCTGGGTCTCACTGCCAATTCCTTTGGAGACGCCAACCAGGCGCGGGTGGCGCTTCCTTCTGATCAAAAAAGTGCTCGCTTGTATGTCGAAGGCCGTGCCAAACTTTGGGCCTTCGATTTTCTTGGCGCTCGCGACTTGCTGCTCAAGGCAGTAGCCGCTGACAGCGAGTTCCCCCTGGCTCACTCCGCCCTGTCTGAAGCCTGGTGGCATCTCGGCTATCAAACCAAAGCGCGTGCGGAAGCACAACGGGCACGGGAGCTCTCACAGGATCTGCCGGAAGAAGACCGATTTCTGATCGAAGGCCAATACTGGCGTGCGATGGGCGACTCCGCCAAGACCGTGCAAGCCTATCGCACACTTTTCCAGCTCTTCCCTGACAGTCTTGACTATGGCCTCCTCTTGGCTACCGCGCAAATCGGCTTTCAACCAGCGGCCGCCCTGCAGACGCTTGCAACCCTTCGCCGCCTGCCCGCACCGGCGGGCGAAGATGCGCGCATCGATATGACCGAGGCCTCCGCATGGATTGGTCAAGATCTGGTCAAGGCGCGCGCTGCTGCCAAATCGGCGATCGAAAAAGGCCGTGCCCAGGGACGCCCCGTCCTCGTAGCCCGCACCTACGGCTTTCTATGCGAACAGGGTGTTGGCTTGGGTGTCTCCATGGATGAAGCCGTCAGCGACTGCGAGCTCGCCCGCAAGAGCGCCGAGGCGAGTGGAGATCGCAACGTCGCCGCGATGATGTCGACCGATCTCGCGGGGCTCTCCTACCAACTGGGTGAGGTGGCACGTTCAAGAGAGATGTTTCGCGCGGCCATCAAGGAGTTCCGGGAAGTCGGGGATTTGGATGGCGTTGGCGCCGCTATGAGCAATCTGGGTGCCGCGCTTCTGGTGACAGGAGATCTCAAGGAAGCCAGAAACTTGCTGCAAGGTTCCATTCCCGTCTACCAGGCCATCGAAGACAAGGAGGGTGAAGCGCTCAGTCTGAATAATCTTGGGGATCTATCGCGGCAAAACGGGAACCTGCAGGTCGCTGAGACAACTTACCATCAAGCCATGGCCACCGCCGAGGAGATCGGCGATAAATCCGCGATCGCCTATGTCTTCTGCAGCCTCGGGGATGTCCTTGTTGATCGAGGGGAACTGGCAGCGGCTCGTGCGTCGTACGAGAAGTCATTGAGCCTGCGTAACCAGGTAGGTGAGAAACAGCTGGCGTTGGAGACCCAGGTTTCCCTGGCGCAGCTTTCTATAGATGAAGGACGCGCGGACCAGCTGCAGAATCCCCTGCGGCAATGGAAACAACAGTTCCACCAGGAGCGGGAAGCCGACGACGAACTGGCCGCCGGCACCGCTTTAGCCCGAGCCTTGCTGGCCCAGGGCAAACAAGGGGAATCCCAGACCGAGATCCAAACATCGCAGGCTCTTGCGGCAAAGAGCCAGAATTTGCTGGTCCGCCTTCAGTATGAGCTGGAGTTCGCGCGCGTTTTGATCGCATCCGATCATCCTGAGATGGCGAAACCACGCTTGGCAAAGGTTGCCAAAGAAGCGCGCACACACGGACTCCTGGGTGTCGAATTAGAAGCCATGCTGGCTGCGGCCGAGTTAGAAATTCTATCCGGGCACAAGGCCCTCGCCCGGCAGCAACTGGCTTCACTCGAGCGCGCGGCGCGCGACAAAGGCTTTGGTCTCATCGCCCGTAAGGCAGCAGCGGCCGCTGCTTAGGCTTATCTCATCTCATGATCCGCAGCGAGGCGGCGGCGGCCAATTTGGACAGCACTTGCTGAAAACAAATCAGCTACGCCTGTGATTCTTTCAGCCACTAGCCAATTCCTACTGGAAGCACCAACCCACCCTTGTCATCCCGAGCGAAGCCGAGGGACCTGCTGTGCGCCCTTCCCGAACGCAACTGCGCAAGGGAGTCACCTGCACACTAAGCCCGATTCGTTCGCTAATCTGGACAGCTCTGAACCTGGACCGCACGCAAATGCTGACAGGCGATCGTCAAAACCAACACGATTCTCTTTGAGATCAACGCGGTTCCATACATTCAAGGGATTACCTGCACACCAACCCCAATTTATCCGCTAATTTGGACAGCTCTGATTCGGATTCAAACTTGGTTTAAGACTCGATCCTGGCTGCGCGCGTTGTTATCTTGGTGACTGTGACCCCCACGCTGCAAACCGACCGGCTCTTGCTCCAACCGCTCCGGCTCGCCGATGCCGAGCAGACACAACGCCTCTTTCCTCAATGGGAGATGGTCAAGTTCCTGAGCAACCAGATTCCCTGGCCGTATCCCGCGGATGGAGCATTCACCTATTATCGCGATGTCGCGCTGCCTGCGGTCGAGCGTGGGCAACAATGGCACTGGACCTTGAGATTGCGGCCATCGCCGGAAAAACATATCGGGTCCATCGGACTCATTTCGAAGGATGGGCACGCCACGCGCGGATTCTGGTTGGGACTGCCCTGGCAAGGTCAAGGTCTGATGACGGAGGCGGCGATCGCTGTCAATGACTATTGCTTTGATGTGCTCGGTTTCAACGCATTGCGTGTTCCCAAGGCCGTAGTGAATATCGCGTCGCGGCGCATATCAGAGAAGACGGGGATGCGCGTGATTGCCACCGAGGAGCGTGACTATGTCTCGGGCAGATTGCTCACCGAGATATGGGAGATTACCGCGGACGAGTGGCGAGAGAAGAGGATGCTTATTCGAGCGAACGAGGCGCCGTCTTGAACCGCCGGGAATTTCAACTTTCTCTTCTCAAGCTCTCTGCAGCCGCGGTGCTCGCTCCGCGCCTCTTGCGGAAGCCTGCGCGCGCATGCTTCCTCCGATAACGCAACCCTCTACCAACGCGCGATCGTCATCGATTCACTATGTTCCCCCTTTCTCGACCAAGTGACCGCTCCCAGCCCGGCACTAGTGGACACGGTTCGGCAGTCGGGAATCACCGCCGTCAATTACACGGTTTCGGATACCACTTTCGAAGGCACGATCAACACACTCGCCTGGTTGGATACATTAGTCGAAAAATATCCCGACGCGTTCACTATCATTCGCAGATATTCAGATATCGCTCGTGCCAAGCGCGAAAACAAGCTCGGTATCATTCCCGGCTTCCAGTACACCACATTTCTGGAGGAGAACCCCCAACGCATCGAGGTGTTCCGCAATCTCGGTGTGCGCATTATGCAGCTCACCTACAACCTGCGCACGGCATTTGGCGATGGCTGCCTGGAGCCCGGCAATGCCGGTTTGAGCAGAGCCGGCCTCGCAGCGGTGAAAAAGATGAATGAGATCGGAGTGGCCGTCGACCTGAGCCACAGCGGCTATCGCACCACTTCCGAAGCCATCGCCGCCTCTTCCAAGCCGGTGTTGATCTCACACTCGGGCTGCGCCGCTGTTTATGCCCATCCCCGCAATAAGCCCGACGATATTCTCAAAGCCCTGTCTGATCGTGGCGGCTACTTTGGCGTGTATCTTATGCCTTACTTGGTTGCCTCACCCACGGTTCCCACCCGCCGGCACGTGCTCGATCACCTGGTCCACGCCCTCGATGTGTGCGGCACGGATCACGTCGGCATCGGTTCCGACGGTGGGATTCAGGAGACGGTCCTGACCGCCGCGCAGAAAGCCGACTTTGAGGCGGATATCGCTCAGCGCAAAAAGCTCGGCATCGGGGCCCCGGGTGAGGACCGCTTTCCCTACGTCCCCGATTTGAATGGGCCGGATCACATGCAGATCATCGCCACAGAACTGGCCCGTCGAGGCCAGCCCTCATCCGTGATTGAAAAAGTGCTGGGCGCAAACTTCCAGCGTGTGTGCGGCGAAATCTGGGGAACCTCCTAAATCAGATAACGGAGAACACTCATGCGGGGCAATCGTTTCTTTCGCGCACGCTCTTACCCGGCTCACCCTGCTGAACCTGTTGCTGCTGCTAAGCTGCCGGGCACAAACCACCGAGCGCGGTGCCCACGCTGCCGGCCGAGGTTCCCTCTACGGCTGATCGCTATGCTGTCCTGATCATGGGAAATCCCGCCGGGCAGCAGGCGGTTTGGACCGCGCCGGACGGACAGCTCCACATTTTCTTTCAATTCAACGACCGCGGCCGCGGACCCCAAACCACCAGTGTTCTCAAGTGGAACGCCAATGGTCTGCCGATAGAAGAGACCGTCTCCGGCAACGATTACTTGAAGTCGCCAGTTCACGAGAGCTACACGCTCGCATCTGGTACGGCCCGTTGGAAAAGCAGCGTCGAGGAGGGCGAGAAGAAGCTGACTGCGCCGGCTGTTTATTTTTCCATCAACGGCGCACCCGCGGAGCTCGGTATCCTCGCCCAAGCAGCGCTGGCAAACGCAGGGAAAATCGCTTTGCTCCCGGACGGTGAGGCAACGGTCGACCGTGTCGCCGGGCTGAACCTCGAAATACCCGGCCGGAAAAAGAACGTTACCCTCTACGCCGTCGCCGGCCTGGACTTCGCCCCAACCTACGTGTGGCTTGATGACCGCCGCGGTTTCTTCGCATACGTGGACCCCTGGCAGACCGTTATCCCGGAAGGCTGGGAGGGGGCAATCAAGTCGATGCAGGCCGCACAGGATAAGGCGGCACATGCCCGCAGCGCGGCCCTGGTAAGCAAACTGAGCCACCCAGCGCCCGGCGGCATCGTCTTCACCCATGTCAGCCTCTTCGACGCCCAGTCAGCGGAGATCCTGAAAGACCGGACGGTCGTAATCGTCGGCAATCGAATCGTGAGCGTCGGTGCTTCCGGCCAGGTCTCCGCACCCCCGGGAGCGCAAGTGATCGATGGCTCGGGAAAGACATTGTTGCCCGGCCTGTGGGACATGCACGCTCACGTTGGGGATAACGATGGTCTGCTGAACCTGGCGGCCGGCGTCACCACGGTCCGCGATCTGGCGAATGATATCGACACGCTGCTGGCCCGCCGCAAGCGCATCGAGGATGGTCAGGAGATCGGGACCCGCATTGTTCTCGCCGGGGTCATTGATGGCCCGGGGCCGTACCAGGGACCGACCAAAGTACTGGTCTCCACGGAAGAGGAGGCGCGTGCTGCGGTAGATCATTACGCGCGCCTGGGCTATGTCCAGATCAAGATTTACAGCTCAGTGAAGCCTGAGCTGGTGCCGGTCATCATCCATGAGGCGCACAAGCTGGGCCTGCGCGTCAGCGGACATATTCCGGCAGAGATGACCGCTGCGCAATGTGTCGAGCTGGGCTATGACGAAATTCAGCATGCCAACTTCCTGATGCTGAACTTCATGCCCGACGTGAAGAATACCAACACCACCGCTCGCCTCACCGAGGTGGCCAAGCGTGGCGCAGACCTCGATCTCGCTTCGCCGCAGGTGCAGTCCTTCATCAAACTGCTGCAGGACCATCACACCGTGCTTGACCCTACGCTCAGCATCTTCGAAGAGATGATGACGACGCCTACCGGAAAGATACCGCGCGGCTACCAGCCCATTGCTGAACGCCTCCCACCGCAGGTGCGGCGAGGCTTGCTCTCCAGTGGGCTCACTCCGCCTCCAGGCATGGAGCAGCGGTACCAGCAGTCGTTTACCAGAATGATGGAGTTGATCGGAATGATGTATCGAGCCGGAATCCCTATGGAAGACGGCACCGACTCGATGGCCGGTTTCGCTCTGCACCGCGAACTCGAGCTGGACGTGCAGGCCGGCATCCCCGCCAACAAAGTCTTGCAGGATGCCACGCTCAACGCCGCCCGCATCATGAAGCTGGACCACGACCTGGGTTCGATCGAAACCGGTAAACTCGCCGACCTTACGCTGCTGAATGGCAATCCGGTCGAGAACATCAGCGACATAAGAAAGACGGCGCTGGTGGTGAAGAACGGAGTCGTCTATAAGCCGCAAGAACTGTACTCTGCCATTGGCGTGGCGCCTTAGCCGGCCTCGCGCACAAACGGACTATACTGGACCCGAAATCGCAGGAACGGTAACGGAGAGTATTCGTGAAACGGGATGCAAACGCTCTGACCAAGGCTGTGGTCTGGGGGCTGGTTTTCGGTGGCGCTTGTATGCCCTCTTACGCGCAACAGGCAGCGCCCCAGGAACCCGCGCAACGCCCGCAGTACTCCGAATTGCCTGCCGGCGCGGGAAAGGACACCCTGATCCGCGTGTGCAGCAAGTGTCATTCCCCGGATAATGTCATCGCGAACGGCCAAGACCGCACCGGCTGGGAAAATACCATCACCAAGATGGCGGGATTTGGCGCGGTCGCGACCGATGACGAATTTACCGAGATCCTGGAGTACCTGGTAAAGAACTTCCCCCCGGCAACCACCATCCATGTGAACCAAGCCACGGCGGCGCAGTTGGAGACTGGACTGGGACTCTCTACCACGGAAGCAGAAGCCGTGATTGACTATCGCAAGAAGAACGGGGACTTCAAGTCCCTGGACGACCTTAAGAAGGTTCCCGGTCTGGATGCCAAAAACCTCGATGCAAAAAAAGATCGCCTGGCGTTCTAACCAGCATTGCGCGCAGGATGCGCCGCCGGAAGAGAAACCGCAGGTCCTTCCACTTCGCTACGCTCCGGCCGGAGGTTGTGACTTTTTTAAGTTTTGAGTTTTTGGCACACCCAACCGGAACGTTTTTCAAAACTCCCACAAGACCGTCATCCTGAGCGAAGCGCCTCGCAGATCTATCGCTTAACAAAGGGTTTTTGGCGCGCAGTCGAAGGACCCCGAGGATGCTTGCTGGCCGACGCTCTTCAGAGCTTTCCGGCCACCAAAACCTAAAAGAAAATCAATAAAGTCACAGCCTCTCGGGATGACAATTCTGTCACAGGAAATGGCCTCAATACCGGTCAGACGAATGACTGCCGGTGATGCGACAGAATTGTCATCCCGACCGGAGCGGACCCGGATTTCCTGCCACGCAGCGCTGGAGATGGCCGCGGTTGCGGCTTTCCGTAAAGAAAGCCGCATGAAGTTCGCCAACGCTACCAACCTCGACAGGAAATCCGGGGTAGCGTAGTGGAGGGACCTGCGGTTTCTCTTCCGGTTGTCACGCAATATCTGAGGCTGGGTGGCCCATTTGCCCCGATTTCCTGCGAAGACTTGTGGCGTTGATACACCCCATGCGCCTTTCCTTAATGAAAGGCGCACACGCGGACCTCTCTAGTGTCCTGTCCCTAAAGTTCGAGTACAAAAGCGAGCGACAGATTCGAGGATTTGGTCGGCGGTTTTGTGCCAGATGAAGGGTTTCGGATCAGTGTTGTGGTGTTGGATGAACCCATGAATAGCTGTTTCCAGTTCTTTTGTGGAGCGGTGTACACCGCGTCGGAGTTGTTTTTCTGTCAGCAAAGCGAACCAGCGTTCGACCAGGTTGAGCCAACTGGCAGAGGTAGGGGTGAAGTGCAGATGAAAGCGCGGCCTCTTCACCAGCCAGTCACGGATCAGTTGCGTCTTGTGGGTGCCATAGTTGTCCAGGATCAGGTGTATGTCCAACTGCGGCGGCACGTTTTTCTCAATCGTATCGAGGAAGCTGCGAAACTCTACTGCGCGGTGCCGACGCTGGGTCTGGCCAATCAGAGCCCCTGTCTTGGTGTTTAAGGCGGCAAACAGGCTGGTGGTGCCATGGCGGGCATAATCGTGGGTGCGGCGTTGGATTTGCCCGGGGCGCATGGGGAGCAGCGGCGCGGCCCTATCCAAGGCTTGTATCTGACTCTTCTCATCCACGCAGAGCACCAGAGCGCGCTCCGGAGGAGCCAAATACAGACCGACGATATCGCGCACCTTATCGATGAACAGCGGGTCTTTGGATAACTTGAATGTCTCTGAGCGATGCGGTGCCAGTGAAAAGGCCCGCCAGATGCGATGAATGGAGTTACGGCTGAGACCGGTTCGCTTGGCCATGGAACGTGTCGACCAATGCGTGGCATCGGCTGGGGTTGACTCCAGGGTGAGGGCCAGAACACTCTCCATATCGCGGTCGCTGAGCTTGCGTGAGGTACCTGGGCGTGGCTCGTCTAAAAGTCCATCCAGACCGGACTCCAGATAACGCCGTCGCCACTTGCTCACGGTGCGCTGCATAGCGTGCAGTCGGCTGGCAATGACCGTGTTGCTGAGTCCATCCCCAGCCAGCAAAATGATCCGAGATCGCATGGCCAACGCCTGCGCTGTCTTGGGTCGTTTGCTCCAGCCAATCAACTGGGCCCGATCCTCGACCGTGACAGACAACGGAGTGAGTGGACGACCTGTTCGCATCGGGCTTCCTCCCACTCTATTCGATGCTCAATATCCCATAAGTTATGGCAATTATTTTAGGGACAGCACACTAGCACAGCGTGGCAGGAAATCGGGGTCGAGTCGTTTTTTGGCTTGAGTGGGGGAGGCATGGTAGCCCACTCAAGCCAAAATACGGCTTGAATGGGGCACCCAGAACTTTTGTTACCGATGACAAATTTGAGGGGCACGAGTGGAGGTGGATGGACAGAGCCGCCACTACAGCAACCAACCCGATTTTGCTTGCTCGCGTGCCCTCCAACGCACTCAGCAAGTTACGCCGCCAGGAACGCCGTTGTACCGCTCATTTGGACAACTCTGCAAAGACCGCGCCCCTTTGGCTCCGAATCGTCAACGTTCGGATTCGTCGGCTTACAACGACTTCGCGTATACCTCTGGCCGGATGTTCTGATTGACGCGGAAGAAATTATCGGGATCGTATTTTGCTTTAATCCGGGCCAACCTCTCGTAGTTATCACCGTACGTGGCGCGAATGCGGTCTTCACCTTCGCCATCCATCATGAAGTTTATGTAGGCGCCTCCGGCCCCGTATGGATGCAGCGCTTCCCAGTAGTTTTTGGCCCAGGCGGTGATGTGATCGGTATTCGCCGGATCTGGGTCTACACCGACAATCACTTCGCTCCAGGTGGCGTCGCGATGATCCCACGGCGTGGCATCGTTTCTCGGCTTGTGCGCGGCGCCGTTGATGGGGTAGAGATGCATTGTCGAGTGCAGCGAGGGCAGCTCCGAGCCATGTTTTATGTGCAGAGCGATCGCCTCGTCGCTCAGTTCCTTCACGAAGTCAGCTTTCCAGTACCACTGCAAGCCCGGGGTATAAAGGCCGTCGAACATACTTTGCAACATGGGAAACGGCATGGGCGCGAAAAATTCGAAGGCCGGGCGCCGGAAGCTGCGCACCGGCTCAAGAATCGCATTTGCCTGTTCCAGAGTTCCGGTGGAGCACCATACGATGCCGCACATTTTTCTGAAATGCAAATCTTCCGGGAAGGGCGGCCCCGGCGGGACGGTAAGAAAAGCGAAGAAACCGTTGATCTCGTCCGGCGCCTGGACAATGAACTCTCGATACCACTTCATGACATCCGAGGCCTGCTCCAGGTTCCACAACATCGGGCCCGCGCATACCATTTGCACCGGATACGCTTTGAACAGAAACGACGTTACCACACCGAAGTTTCCTCCGCCTCCACGGATGGCCCAGAATAGATCGGTATTCTCGTCGGCGCTCGCTACTACAAATCTTCCGTCGGCCAGGACAACATCGGCCGCTAACAAACTATCGATGGTTAAGCCATACTTTCGCGTGAGGTGTCCCATGCCTCCACCCAGGGTCAAGCCTCCCACCCCGGTCGTCGAGATAATCCCCGATGGCACCGCCAGCCCAAATGCATGCATCGCGTGGTCAACATCGCCCCAGGTGCAACCGCCGCCCACACGCACAGTCCGTGCCGCTGGATCGACATGAACGTACTTGACGGGGAAAGGTCGATGACCAGGCCGTCGTCGCACACTCCCAAACCACCGGCATTGTGGCCTCCGCCTCGAATCGAAACCCGCAGGTCATGTTTTCGGCCGAAATGAACAGCGGTCATCACGTCGGCTACGTCTGCGCACTTCGCAATCAAACGCGGTTTGCGATCGATCATGGCGTTATAGACTTTGCGCTCTTTCTCGTACCGCACGTCCGTGGGCTCGATCAGATCGCCCCGGAGCTGACTTTTGAATTCACTGATATCTTCCTGTTGCATGTCTTCTTCCATTTCCGGCAAACCGCCCTGCCACTCTATTCCTCAAGGCGGCCTGCCTTTTCTTGTCCACACTTCGTCGCATTGCTGCGTTAGCCAATCATGGCCGAGCTTCGTAAACGATGTTGAACGGCGTTTCCGTCGCTCGGCGAAAGCGATTGAATCCGGCCGAGGTCACAACCTCTCGAATGCGGGTCTCGCCGGCCTGGGCTCCCAGGCACAGTCCGACTTCCTGCGATCGCGAACAAGGTGTGCACAGCAGGGTCGAGAAGGAGTAATAAACCCGGCCGACCGGATTCAGATTGTCCTTCAACTGATCATTCGCGAAGGGCTCGACGATCATCCACGTCCCATTCTTTGCCAGGGACTGCCGTACGTGCGCAGCCGCTCCGATCGGGTCCCCCATGTCGTGCAAACAATCGAAGACGGCCACGAAATCATAATCTTTGCCGGGAAACGTTTTTGCGTTTGACACAGCAAAGGTGACGCGGTCCGCGACACCGTTACGCGTTGCCGACTCGCGGGCCGCTTCAATCGATTTGTCGTGGTAGTCGAACCCGAAGAATTGAGACTTGGGAAATGCTTTTGCCATCAGGATAGTAGAAGCTCCCTTCCCGCAGCCGACATCGGCCACACGCGCCCCCGCCTCCAGCTTTTCTTTCACGTCCCGCAAGGCGGGTATCCACGAACTCACAAGATTCGCCGCATAGCCGGGACGAAAGAACTTTTCACACCCATGGAAGACGCCGTCAACGTGTTCGTGCCAACCCATACCGGCGCCAGTGCGAAAGGATTCTGCAATCCTTGGAACTGCCGCTAACGAGCCCAAAGCCAGTTCAAAGGCCCCAGGCAGATAGGCGGGGCTGTCTTCTGTCGCCAGCGCGAACGCTTGTTCCGCAGTCAGGCTGAACTTGTCGATTTTTTCATCATAGGTGATATAGCCACCTGCAGCTTGTGAGGCCAGCCACTCGCGCACATAGCGCTCGTCGGTCTTCGTCTTGGCGGCAAGTTGCGCAGAGCTCAGTGCTTCGCCGGCGAGCGCTTTGTAGAGTCCCAGCTTCTCGCCAATGACCACCATGCCCGTATGAACTGCGGCGCCGAGATCGGTCACGAATTGACCAATAAAGGCGTTCAGTTTGTTCATGTCTATTGCGGGAACCATTGTTGTGCTCATATTGTCCGTCTCCTATTTCGGCCATCATTATTGTTTTGTTGGGGTTGCCCACCCCGGCAATCGCGTTTTGCTAGAATCCGCTCTGTAGAACGTGGGGTTGTTCCTCGAGCGACGAACGCTCTGGAGTGTTGAGCCTCGCCAACCAGGTTCAAAGTAACGGCCCTCAGGACGAGAAGTAACGAAACAACGCCGAAGAATTGCCAAAATTCCGGACCCACAGCTGCCTGTCTTCTGCGAAACGGGGGCACCCTTGGAAGCGTACCGCCCAAGCTATCAATTCGGTGAGTTCACCCTCGACATTGCCAGGGGATGTTTGCTTCGGGCGGGAGCAGAAATCAAGCTTCGCCCTAAGGTCTATGAAACCCTTAAGTACCTGGTGGAACACCCTGGACAGCTGATCGGTAAGCAGGAACTGATGCAGGCGGTGTGGCCTAACGCCTTTGTTACTGACGATTCACTGGTGCAGTGCACCCTCGAGTTGCGTCGCGCACTGGATGATGGCCGTCAGCAGTTGCTAAAAACGGTGCCCCGGCGTGGATACCTGTTCACTGCATCGGTGATCCAACATCCGGCCACGGCTGAGCGCTTTCCGGCAAACAGATCCCATCGATTTGTCCAATGGCCTTGAGCTGTCCGCGGAGAAGATTCTCAGGAAACGCCATGATCTGCCGGCCCCACGTACTTCGCTCATTGGACGGGAACAGCAAGTAACAGAGGCCGCCGATTTGCTGCTAAGACAGGACATCCGGCTGTTGAGCCTCACCGGTCCGGGGGGTGCGGGTAAAACGCGCCTGGCGATTGCCGTCGGCGCCGCGATTGCAGACCGGTTCACGGCGGGTGTTCAATTTGTCAGTTTGGCGTCGATCACGCGCCCCGGCCTGGTAGCAACTGCTCTTGCCGATGCGCTCGAAATCAAGCAAGTCGCCAACCGCACCATTCCGCAACTGATCGGCGATCAACTGAAAAACTCGGGACCCTTCCTGCTGCTATTGGACAACTTCGAGCAGGTCCTCTCCGCGGCCACCGTGGTGGCCGAAACGTTAGAGGCATGCCCATCTCTCAAGATCCTGGTGACCAGCCGCTCCTGCTTGCGTATCTACGGCGAACAGGAATTCCCCGTAACTCCGTTGCCGCAGAATTCCGCCATCGAATTGTTTGCGCAACGCGCGGCAGCCGTCTGGCCCGATTTTGTCATTACCTCAGAAAACGCATCCGCGATCCAGGAAATCTGCTCGCGTCTGGATGGATTGCCCCTGGCGATCGAGTTGGCGGCTGCACGCACCAGGGTTCTGTCTCCCCAAGCCATCCTGGATCGGCTGCAAAGTCCGCTGCAATTGCTGACGGGGGGTGCGCTCGACCTGCCGGAACGGCAACAAACCCTCCGCAAGGCCATCGATTGGAGTCATGGTCTACTGAATGAGGCCGAGCAGAAACTGTTCCGGCGGTTTCAGTGTTTGTCGGGGGATGCACGTTGGAAGCCGCAGAGGCCGTCTGCAACACCAGGCGCGACCTCGGTATCGATCTCTTTGAAGGCTTGTCCTCTCTGGTGGATAAGAATCTGGTTCAGCGCATGGACCGGGCCCAGACCGAGCCGCGTTTCGCGATGCTCGAAACCATTCGCGAATTTGCCCTCGAGCGCCTTGATGGAGAGCGAAGACGCACTCCGCGGCGCGCCGCGGGCATGCGGCGTACTGTCTCGTCCTGGCGGAGGAAGGGAATCCAGAACTGAGCCCCGCCGATCGGCTCGCTGGCTGACGGAATGCGATGCTGAGATCGATAACTTCCGTGCCGCTCTCGACTGGCTGTTTCAGACCCTCGATCTGGACTGGAGTTTGCGTCTCTGCGTTGCTCTGTTTCGATTCTGGGACATGCGGGAACACCTGAGCGAGGGCCGTGTCCGGCTGGAGACGGTTCTGCGCCTGGCCGGCGCGGAACGCACCAAAGAGCGGGCCAGGGTGTCGCATTTTCCTCGGGGCCCTGGCAACCGCTCAGGGCGATTATCCGGCTGCCGAGCATTCTCTCGAGCAGAGCCTCTCTCTTTACGAGGAATTGGGCGATGATCGGGCATCGCCGCCTCTTTGAATGCGCTTGGCGATCGCCGCGCGAGATCGGGCGACTACGCCTCGCGCACAGGGCAATTTCGAGCGAAGCCTCGCATGCTGGCGTTTGCTGTCCGATCGGTCTGGCAATCGCACGTTGTCTTCACAATCTCGCCAACGTGGTCAAGGTTCGCGGCGACTATCCACGCGCTCGATGGGCGTTGGGTGAAGCGACGGACATTTTTCGAGGAACTCGGTGATCGCAGCGGAGCCGCCTGGTCGATCAACCAGCAGGGCGACATCGCCGCGCGAACAGGCGACATGGCTGCCGCTCGAGGTTTCTACCAACGCGCGCTCTCCGCCTTTCGGGAAGCCGGAGACCCCTGGGGTTCCGCGCGATCCCTGACAGATTTGGGCTACATCGACTGCGAGCAGGGAGACCATTTGGCCGCACGCGCGGCATTCCGCGAAGCCATGGAAATCTTCGCGGGTTGGGGCATCGGCGTGGTATGGCGCGGGCACTGGAAGGTTACGCGTGTCTGGCTCTGGCAGAAGGACACGCCGCACGGGCGCTGACGCTGGCCGCCGCCGCAGCGCATTTACGCCGGCTGATCAGCGCTCCTCTGCCTCAAGCGGAACAATCTAAACTCGATCGATGGCTGTCCCCTGCCTGGAAATCGCTCAGTGAGCCGGAAGGGCAAGGGCGCCTGGGCAAGAGGTTCTGCAATGAGCCTGGAAAACGCGATGCAATATTCGCTCGAGGAGCCGGGTGCGCTAGCTCAGGTTAGCAGGGTCAATGAGACGGCGTACTGCCGAGACACGATCGGCCGGAATGCCTGCTCGGCGGGCATGCTCCCGGATGCTGTCTTCGTCCGGCGCGAGGTAAACGCAATAGACCTTGTCCTCGGTGACGTAACTGTGGAGCCATTGAATCTGCGGCCCCATTGCGTTCAACGCCTGCAATGAGCGCAGCGACAATCTCCCGGATCTGCGTTTCTGACAGTGCTTCCGGCACCAGGTATCTCGCGTTCGATTACGAATTGCGCCACAGTCCCAAAGTCTAACACCAAAAAACTGCCACCCTTGGGGCAACCAAGCCTGGGCAGGAAATCCGGGGGAGCGCCTTTGGGAGCATTTATGCAGCGGGATCGCTGGCGTCGAGCACCGGATGATGACCAAAACCGCTCACCCTGATATGCGAATCTATAAACCCTACGGGTCATCTGACTCTTCAGCCGTGCAATGGTTTTCGCCAGACGCGGTCGTCGTCGACGCGATCTCCCAGCCTGAAGGTGCAACGCCCCACTTCAGAGAAACCATGACGGGTATAGAAACGCTTTGCGCGTACATTGTGATCGAACACGGTCAGATAAATCTCGGGCGCTCCTTCTTCACGTGCTGTGTCAATCGCCCAGTTGATGAGAACCTCTCCTACTCCTCGTCCGTGCCACGGTCTAAGGACGTAGACCTGTTGCAACTCCATCGCCCCAGGTTGCGGTGCCGGGGCGGGCGCTACCAACGGGGAGAGCTTGGCATAGCCGATTGGCTGGTCGCCGATGGCTGCAACTCGCCAGCGAATGGAAGGATCGGCGAAGTCGCGCTCCATCCTGCCGCCCGGTCCATAGGCTTCGTCTAGAAATTGCA
>CAVTPN010000026.1:0-194075 GCA_963736535.1 uncultured Acidobacteriaceae bacterium | reverse complement strand
ATCCGTTCGAAATCGTCAGTGGAATGTGCCAAGTCGCCGCGTCAGGCACGCCGATCTTTGGAACCTACGCTGAATTCATTCGCGGCCTCTGAGCGGCGCAAGGCCGTGCTTCGCCCGCTCAGCGTCCCGAGTCTTTGACGTGTACGCGCGGATGTTGAGGCCGGCCTTGTAGCCGTGGTCGAACAGAAACGCGCGGCTATCGGCCAGCATGGCGTCCGTCGCGTCGAGCCATTGCAGCCGGATTTTGTGGACCATCGCCAACGGGACGGTCGGATGGGCGGGAGGTGCATAGCCTTCTGACGCCCACCAGCCGCGTGCTGCCTCGTCGCTCGGATTGCGGAGCACGGTTTCGCGCGCGACTAGATATTCGTTCAGGGTCTGCTCCATCTGGGCAGTTGATTCTCCCTGAGAGCCGAACGCCACAGGCGCGAGGCAGCGATCCACCGGTAAAAAGCTTTCTCTCGGTTTGGCGGTGACCAAATGGACCGCCCGAGCCGTGATCGACCTCGCCGCGCGGCTGCAGTAAGCAACTCAAGCAAACTGACAATCAACACGTGGCACGGTGTCACGTTGTGCAGCCTCGATGACTTGATCCTCCTCGGACCGCGTCGGGGTACTGCCAGAACTCTGGCATGCTCGATGCACCAGGGCTTCGGCGGAAAACAGGCCGGTGCCGGGCCAGCCGCCGGCTTGCCGGAATGAAATGGAGGAGGCGCACGTGAAGACCAGCGGTCGGCAGGGCAGGGCCACGGCGACGAGCGGGGAGTGGAACCCGCCCGTGACCGAGTCCTACTACGGCGTTCGGCTGAACTACTTCGCGACATGGGTCTGTCGACGGAAAAGATAGTCGCATACCATCGTCGCTTTCCGACACCGACGCCCACGAGGCTGGGGGTACCGGCCGCCGGCGTCGATAATGTGGGGAAGATCCCAGGAGACGGCATAGCGATGCCAATCCGCCCTGAGCTGCGACCGCTTATCCCCCGCACTGGCGCGAGCTGAGCAGCCACGTCCGCTTCGAGCGCGCTGAAGGAAGGTGCCAAAGACCATTGATAACGCAGGCTCACTCTGGTCCGGTCCTGTGATTTTCCCGCTGCATTTTTTCCCGCGGGCCCCTTGCAAGATCCTGCTGTATTTTCCGAGTGTTATGAGTTCAAAGTGCTCTCAGCCAGCACGGAAAGTGAGGCAGACCCCGTTTCAGCGCAACACGACATCGGCTGCTTCGACATCGCAAAGCCGGAATGCCGATCATCGCGCGCCGCCAACGTCGCCGGCGGCGCTCCAAGGGCGGGGAACGCGAAAGTCGGCGACGTAATAGGTTGAATTATTGGTTTCAATTACCGCTGCCTTGCCGAGTCGAGCAGGACGCCATGCATCGCATCTTGGCCGGGTAGGGGCGCGGAGCGCGCGCGTCGCGCGGGCCCACAAGGCAGTTGGCTTCGAGGCCATTCAGTATGCGGGCCGACGAGGATTGGGCCCGCGATAGTTAGAAATCAACGGCGCTCAATGGTGGCAGGACCCCGTGTGAGCGACGGCCCGTTCCCGCGCCTTTTCGGGCGAACAAGAGGGCGTGCTGGACTCGCGTTTGGCACTTTCGGCGTCTCCGGCGTCGGCTAAAGCTGAAAAGAGGGCAGGGGGCTATCACGCTGCATTTAATGGGCCTTCCTCACTTTCCGTACTCGTCAGAAACTCGAATTCGCCAAAGACCCCTGATACCACACGGGGACTTTAGCTTGCGCTTGTGATTTTCGCTCTGCATGCCGTCTCATGCGGCCCTTCCCCACATTCTGGTGTGTTTTCCGAGTGTTATGCGTTAGAAGTGGTCTCGGCGAGCACGCAAAGTGAGGCAGCCCCGGTCAAAGGAACGAGCCCCGGCTTCCGCAGCGGGCCCTCTGCGAAATGCTCCGCCCAAGCGATAGAGAGCGAGACCTCAACGAGGGTTGGCCATATGAATTCGCCTCCAACGAACATCCGGCGGGGAGCGGCGCGCTGGGCGGCGCTCGCCACGCTGGCCTTGGTGGGCGTCCGTCACGCCGACGCTCGGCCGTGCGCAAGCGGCAGGGGCCGGCGATGGCGGCGTCTCGGCCTTCTACGCCTGGAAGGACGCCGTGCCAGCGACCCCGGGCAAGCTTTTGCGCAGCGAGCCGCAGGAGGAGAAGCTGGCTCTCGCCGGCGCGAGCCGCAGCCTTCGCATCCTCTATTCCTCGACCGACGGCCTCGACGGCCATTCGCCGATCGCGGTTTCGGCGCCCTCTATCTTCCGAAGGGCGCTCCGCCGGAAGGTGGATGGCCGCTCATGGCCTGGGCGCATGGCACCGTCGGCATCGCCGATGTTTGCGCGCCCTCCTGGGCAGCACAGTGAGCGGGACGTCACCTATCTCATCACTGGCTCGACCAAGGCTATGCGGTGGTCGCTTCCGATTATCAGGGGCTGGGCACACCCGGAGGCCATCCCTATCTGACAACGCGACCGGAATCCTATTGCGTTCTCGACAGCGTGCGCGCCGTCGAGGGCGGCGATTTCGGCCTGTCTAAGAAGGTCGTGATCATCGGTCAGTCGCAAGGCGGCGGCGCCGCCTTCGCGGCCACGTCTTCGCCCAGACCTACGCGCCCGAGCTCGACATCCGCGGCACGGTCGCGACCGGCACCCCAACCTGTCTCCCGCGGGCTTCGCCGCTAACGCCAAGGCGAATGCGGAGGCAGCCGACGAAGTGAGCCCGACCTTCGCTTATGTGCTTCTGATCCTCTATACGATCGCCCAGACCGACCCTCCATTCGCTATCGCGGACTATGTCGATGACAAGGCGGCCGCGACGACCAAGCTCGCGGACACCGCCTGCCTCGGGGTCGTAGAGAACCAGGTCGTCGCCGTGGGCCTCACCTTCAAGAACAGTTTCAAGAAGGATCCCACGAAGCCGTTGATCGCGACGGCTGCGCTGATGGCCTATCCGACCCTGAAGACGGCGATCCCGATCTTCATGGGCACCGGCGGCAACGACCTCGATGTGCCGCCTCCCGGGCAGGAGCGCCTGGCCAAGGACGCTTGCACGGCGGGAACGCGCATAGAATGGCGCTTCTATCCCGACTTCCAACGTTCCCGCGACCGTCAACGGCTCGCTTCCGAATCGACGCCTTTCGTGAAGCGGGCCTTTGCCGGCGAGACGATCAATAGCAATTGCACGGCGACGCTCGCGGGGCAGAAATAGAGGCGATGTCGCATTAACTCCGACCTGACAGGAGGCCATGTAGATCTCTTCGTCCCGCCCGTTTCCCGTCGCTCCGCCCTTGCCACGGTGTTGTCACGTTGCGGTGGCACGAGCGTGGAATTGATCCATTTGCAGCAGATGCGCGCCGCAGCGGTCGCCTCGCGCCACGTGTTCATCGCCGCAGCGCGTAGCGTCCGGTGCGTTTGGAGCCGAGGTGAGATGGCGTTGGACGTTGAACGTGTTGTAGACGGCGGCGTGTGTGGAAAGAAACCTCTGGGCTGAACCCGGACCTCTTGAACCGCTGCATCTTGCGCTCCCGCCGTCGCGTCGGTTGATGCGAATTCTCAGCTCGATTGTTCTTCCATCGCCCGCGCTCATGCCGTCGTTCAATCCCAAGATCCCGGGAGTCCGCGGCGCTGTCTGATCGCAAGTCATCGGCGCTCGGGGACAATGGCGTATTTCTTGAGAAGTTGGCGTCGGCTCAGCGCCCCGCGGCCCGCTTGTTTCGGCGTCGACGGCCAGCCAGAGTTCGACCATTCGACCGTCGACTTCGCGAGCATGGCGTAGAGGTCGGCCATTCAGGGACGAGATGCGGTCGCAGCGGGGCGACCTCGGGGAGCTGCAAGCTGCACCCACGCGGTCGCGGTGATCTCCTTCTGCACTGGGAAGATGGGTGCCGTCCGCGGCGTCGATTGCGAGCTCGTCCATCAAAACGCGCGTCCGCGCGGCAATGGTCGACACGCCCTCGCGCAGCTCGCTGGTGAGGAGTTCCTCCATAAGCTTCTGCAGGAGGACACCGCGCACGCATCCCGCACCGACGAGCAACTCGGTCTCGGGCGCGTCGTGACTCGGTCACGTACGCCTCGTTCATCAGGGCGTTGAAGGCAACGTACCAAAGGCGCTGCGTCGCGAGCCAGGCATCCCGCCTTCCAATTCGAGCGCCAGAGAGCGGATCGGGGCGGAACGGTCCTCGCCGATCACCCAATGCACAGTGTTGTCGGCAGCGCGATAGACGAAGGCCTGGCGCAAACGCAGCAAGGTGCCGGTGTTGATCGAAATCGACGGGCCATTCGAGGCCCTTCACGCTGTGAAGGGTAATGATCTCAATGGCGTCGCCTTCAGCGTCGACCAGTCCTTCAACGTGGGAGGCGCCGTTTCGCCGTTGCCTTCCGAGATCGAGGACGAACTTCTTTAGTCCGCGTTAGGACCGCGCGCTCCGGGAAAGCCTCGACGCTGGCGGCCGGCGGGCCCTGCGGTCGCCTTCGCGATCGACAATGCGGGTGAAGAAATACCGCGAACAACGGCGTCGTCCGCCCAGCGGCTCTCGACCTTGACGCGGATTTTGGGCGCGAAAGTCTCGAACCCGGCCATCGCCGCGCACTCGGCGGCGAGCCGAGTCGTAGAAGCGGACGACAGCCCAGAAAGCCATGAAGAAAGCGAAGGATTAAGGCAAGCCCGAACCGGCCACAACCGGCCGAAAATGAGCCAAGCCGATGAAATTTTCCGAAGAAATGGATTTTGCACGCGCTCGCCCGGCCGATCGAGCCTAGCCGGCGCGACAAGTTCATGCGCGAGGCCGCGGCGGCGCTCGAGGCGATGGCGGCGAAGACGGGACGAGCCCCGGCCCGGACCGGCTGCACCGCAATCGTTCCTAAATTACTCTCTCTCGAAGCGTCCGGCCGACATTGCCTTTGGGCAAGGCGACGGCCAAAATCACGAGATGGCGGCGAAAAAGATCGACCGGCGTCTGGCCGCGGCTGCGATCGCCGCCGTGGCGGTGTATCTCGGTCTGGCCTATGTTCTGGCTCCCTTCTTCTGGCGCCATTTCGAACACCAACCCAAGCTCGCCGGGTTCGAGACGACGACGCGTACGGCGCTCGGACTTCCGGGCGACGCGATCAATGTCGGGCTTGAAGGCTCCGAGGACGATGTGCTCTGCGCCATGCATGCGGCCGGGTGGCGGCCCTGCCGACCCGGTTACGCTGAGTTCGAGCGTGCGGATCGTCGGCAGCGTGTTGCTCGATCGGCCCTACTTGGACGCGCCGCTGAGTCCCCTCTTCTACGAGAACCGAAAGCAGGATCTGGCCTTCGAGAAGCCCTCCGGCAAAAGCGCGAGGACGCGCCACCACGTGCGCTTTTGGAAGGCGCTCGACGCCGGCGACGACGGCCTGCCGGTCTGGCTCGGCGCGGCCGTCTTCGACGACGGCCTCGGCGTCAGCCATTACACCGGGCAAGTCACCCACCACACCGCGCCCGACATCGACGCGGAGCGCGATTTTTTGATGTCCGACCTCGAGCGCGCGAAGAAGGTTGAGGAAATCTATTCGGTCAGTGGCGTCGGCCCGACGCTGTTTTCGCGCAATGGTGGGGGCGATCCCTATTTCACCGATGGCGACATCGCCTTCGCCAGGCTGGTTTCGGCTGCGAGGGCGAGGAGGGCACGCCGCGGACACTGCTCGGACCGCCCCGGATCGAGGCGAAAAACGCGTTCTTCGCGCGGCTCGCCGCGTTATGGCGCCGGCTGCATAGTCCATCGGGCCGCCGGCGCGTCCTAGCGCCGAACCTTCAATCGTTCGCCGCGCTTCGGAAAACCGATCAATCCGCGCGCGGCGTCGTAAAGGTAATCCACAGCGGCGAGAACGTGTCGCCCAGTGTTGATCCCCTTGCTGTCACGCCATTCGACCGCGGGCGGCGCGGCTGGGTCGCTCGCGTCGCCGGTGACAAACCGAGACTTCCGTCGTGGCCGAACGGCGGGGACGCGCGCTCGCGCTCGAACACGCGGGGGCCGTGGCGTTCTTTCGCACCGGGAATCCGGCAACAGGAGAGTTTCAGGAGGCGGTGCTGCTAACGCGGCTTGGCGAAGTCGATCTCGATTCGCTGCGCGGGTGAGAGGCGTTGTCCTTTCCGGATGGCGCTCGCTGATCAAGATCTATATTGGATTTTTGCCCAGGTCCCGAGTTCAGTCATATCCTCCGCATTTTGCGCGGGGGAAATCATGTTGCACCGAGATTCCAGCGAATGGCACAATCAAGTGAGCCTGTGGGGCGAGATCGGCCGGTATGAGGTTGCCCGGGGGGGGGGGGGGGGTCGTTTTGTACATCTACTCGTTCAGCGTGTATGGCTATAGCCAGGAATTCGTGGCCAAGAAATGCGTCGCCCAGTCCGGGAATGACCCTAAAGAAATCTCCCAACCGCGAAGCGCCGAAAATCCCACCATGACCGTTCCTGCGTTCATGTCCGATGAATAATCGCGCGTTGGAAAGTTGGTAATCCCCCGCGGCCCAATCACAATAAACTTCCAAGAGAAGCCCGATGTAGCTGCGATAAGCTCATGCTCGTTTGGGCACGCAGGCCAAACGCAAGACGGAGTACAGAAACATAGGCCTCCAGACTTCAGCACACCCCGGTTTGGTCTACGAGAACCCCAACAGGTATCGCCTCGCAACAGTCCTGCGGGCCATTTCATAAGTTCGCCCCCATGTAGGTTATCCCGCTTCAGTTCGCAGGTTGCGCAGTCCTACTGGTAGCGGTCGGCATCTATGGCCTCCTCATGCAGGAGGTTGCCAGTCAAACGTCAGCAAGTGATCGGTGTTACAGTGGCCCTGCTCCCTGCGGAGCCCCAGCACACCCCATCCCAACCACCCACCACCCATCTAACTAGTTCCCCCCCCGCTTTTCCTCATCTTTTTTTCTAACTGCTCTGGACGCCCAACCGGATCCGTAATACGGTCCAACTAAGAGCCTCCAACTTACTCGAGCCTCTCCTTCCCCCAATGGAACCCAATTACCCGCAAGACGCGGAACGGAGAAGTGCGCTCAAAAATGAAAAACCACCCATCCATGGAATCGGCACACCGCTCCATCGCAAACCAACCCTATCCACCCACGGAGGCCCCGGATGACCATCTTTAGACCGCGCATCGGCCATTCGACCGCCCCCGGTCCCTTCAACCCACATGCCGGGATCCCGCCCGAGCCCGCCGCCGCGCAGCCCTCCAATGCAACGGCAGACGCCGACCCTGGCCCCAACCCACAGCAGCCCGAGCCCTCACCGGCCATCCGTCCGCCCGCACCAGCCGAGCCCGGCGCTGCCACCGATCGCCGCGCCGACCTCGTCTGCCTTGCAGACATTCCACCCCGCCCCATCGATTGGCTGTGGCCAGACAGGCTGGCCTGTGGAACCCTGGCCATGCTCTCCGGGGATCCCGGCTCAGGAAAAACCTGGGTCGCCCTGGCCATAGCAGCCGCGCTCAGTCGTGGTCGAGTCCCCTCCACCCACCACACCCTCCCACCCTGCACCGTCCTCTACGCCTCCGCCGCCAATGGAGCTGCCGAGCTCATCCGCCCCCGCTTTGCCCAGCTCGACGGCGATCCCGCGCGCCTCATCTTATTGCGCGGAGTCCTCACCGCCTCCGCCCAACCCGCCTCTCTGAGCCTCCGCGACACACCCATGCTCGAAGACGCTCTTGAGAGAACCCAGGCCCGCCTGCTCATCATCGACCCCTTGCACAGCTACCTGTGGGCACTCGATCGCCACCGTGCCAACGATTCCGCCCGCGCCTTCGACAGCCTCGCCCGTCTGGCGGAAAAGCATCGCTGCTGTATCCTCCTCGTCCGCCATCTCCGCAAGCGCGGCCGCGGACTTACCTCGATCGAGCTCTCCGCCGCAGTCCGCACGGAATTCATCGCCGGCAGTAGTCCCGATGCGCCCACCCGGCCTGCGCTGGTGCAGGTGAAATCCAACTTAGGCTGCCTCGCGGGTTCGCTGGGCTACCTCATCGACAACACCGGCGCCTTCTCCTGGACCGGAACCAGTCCGCTCACCCCGGAAGAAGTCATGATGGACCGGCCCATCGAAGCCGGTCTCCCCAGACGCAAACGCGCCGCCGAGTGGCTGCGCCAATATCTGCACGACGGTGAGCGATCGCGATGCGCCGTCGAATTTGCCGCCCAACAGGACGGTCTCTGCATCGCAACCGTGCGCCGCGCCAAGTACGATCTGGGCGTCGTGAGCTCCAAGGAAGCCTTCACCGGCGCCTGGTTTTGGGCCTTGCCGGGAAACGCATCAGCTATGGACGCAGTGGTCCCCTAAGTAGCTTATGGGGGCGGGAAAAATAAAATTTGAGCCCCTTCGTCAAACAAAGGACTTAGCCGCCGCCCACCACGGAAACAATGACGGGAACATAGCATTCCTGAAACCCAACCCAACCCAGGGCCGCACCTCCCTGGCACGCCCCAAGGGGCGGACAGACGGATCTTTCTCAACCCGTGCACCACCCCACCCCTCGGGCCCTCGAGCACCGTGAGCACTTACACGGCCGGCTTGGTCGGGTCCCAGCGATAACATCTTGCCGTCGGGACCTCGCCGGGGGATCAGGCCGGGCGGACGCCGGGTAGGTCCGGGTTACCTCGCCGCAGCGAGCTTCAACCCGGACATTCATCCTCTAGCTATTCCAGGGGGGTGGGAGCCCCCGCATTTATGCGGGGGAAGGAGCGCTTCAGCGCTCCGGAAAGTGTTGCGCGCTCCGATCATGCGCTTTAGCGCCGGCAATTTTAACGGCCTTAGGCGCGCTCTATTGCTCGTGCCGGCCGAAACATAATCGATCACATCAGTGACGCACTACACAGCCACCGGCCTTCAGGCCCTGAGGTACGGTTCTCTCTATTCCTCGAGAGGGTGAGCACTTTACCCGGCCGGCAACTGCGTAACCCCCAACTGCTGCAGCATCCCGAGCTGGTCCGAGCTTCCCCAGCGTTCCACCATCTTGCCGTCGCGGAACTTCGCCACCTGCACTCCCCGGATGCTGATCTTTTTCCCTGTGGGCGCTATTCCCATCAGCGGCCCCCGGTGCGTGCCTTTCATCGTGTAGGCGATGGCCACCGACTCCTCATCGGCCACCATCGTTTCCAACCCAACATCCAGATCCGGGAAAGCTTCCCGCGTTGCCGAAAAAAACATGCGGTAGCCTTCCGGCCCTGGCCCCTGGCCCGGTGCGGGATCATGATCCACGCAGCCCGCCGCCACCGCCTCCCGGAACAAATCAAACTTGCCCGTATTCACAGCCTCTGCAAACTTCCCCAGCGCAGCCAAATTCTCCTGTTTCCCCATCGCGCACCACCTCCAGGAATCAGATGCCGCAAAGACACGACCTGGACGATGAATTTATCCTCGCGGGGAAGAAGACCTCCATGGAGGGCTTAGAGCTTCTCAAATAGCGGACTCTCGTTTTACCTGCTCAAGAACAACTAAGCGTAGCTCAGGAATTCCCGCAAGCCCCACGTCGTTCGTCAGAAATGCAGTGGCTCCCCCTTCTTTGGCGGTAGCGAGTTGAATGGCATCCGGAGTTTTCAATTGATAAGCGGCTCGAATCCGGGCGGCCTCTGCAGCAATTGCCGGCGATAGTGGGACCATCCGTAGATTGCGCGCATTCAGGAGCATGTGGAAATATTGCTCTGCCAGGGTTTGATTTCCATCCCGATACGGATGGACCAGAACTTCGGTGAGCGTTAGCGTCGAAGTGACCACCTGAAAATCGCCGCGATCTAGAGCTTCAAAAAACGGGAGAAGCAGAGGTAGATAGGTGGGATGTTTTTCAATGAAATAGATGAGAGGAGCCGTATCCAGGCCGACGACAGTTCCGTATAAAGCCCTCAGCCATTCCATGAGGAGCGTTCGCGTCGGACATATTCCTGGGCGTCCATCTCTTGCCAGATCTCTTGCCCGAGACCGCACAGTGCAAGTACACTCGTTTGCTCTTTGGAAGCTGTGCCATTCACGGCAGCTGCCGTCAATTCCTGGATCAGACGCAACTGTTCCTCACGGCTCAGGGCAGCCGCCATCTGGAGGGCGCTTTCATAAGAAACGGTAACCATGAAATATCTCCTACGTCCTATGATAGCCGCCCACGCATCCAGTGCAATCGCGAAAACAACGACAAGATACCATCTTTGCCTAACAAAACCACCATGCACCTACCGCAAACCCGAACCGCTCAACATCTAGCATGGAAGTTCGGAGCTCCCCAAAACAAGAAGACGATAAGAAAACCGCGCCAAGCCAAGGCAGGGAAGGGAACCACAAGTGCCGGAGGGAAATGAGGTACACCGCTTCGCCAAACTGCACACCGCAACCTTTGTCGGCAAGACCATCTGCGTGGAATCGCCCAACGGCCGCTTCCCCGGCGCTGCCTTACTGACTGGCCGCAAGCTCAAATCCGTAATCGCCCACGGCAAGCACCTGGCCTACGACTTTGGCCGCGATCGCAAGCTGCACATCCACCTTGGACGTTTCGGCGACTTCACCGAAGGCAAGATGCCCTTTCCCGAAGTGAAAGGCATCCTGCGCATGCGCTGGTCCACCGCGACCGACTGGCTGGAGTTGCGCGGCGCCACCGACGTTTCCGTCTATTCCGATGCCCAGTGGCAAGCGGTCCGAGCCCGCCTGGGTGCCGATCCCCTCGCGCCCCACGCCGACCCCGGGCCGGGCATCGCCTACATACGCAAGGCCAACACGCCCATCGCCGCTCTCCTGATGGACCAAACTGTCTTCGCCGGCATCGGCAACATCTATCGTGCCGAATTGCTCTACCGCGCCCGCCAGAACCCCTTCGCACGCGGCAAGGATGTTCCCGAAAAAACCCTGACTGCCCTCTGGCGTGATGCGGTGACGCTGATGCGCGACGGCATGGTGGACCGGCGCATTGTGACCACTCGGGCCAAAGACCGGCCGCACTCAAAAGGCAAAGCACAGCGCGAGGAGGTTCACTACGTCTACCGCCGGCATGGCCAGCCATGCTTCGTCTGCGGCACCATCATCCAACGGATAGACCTGGCTGGCCGCACTCTCTACTGGTGCCCGACCTGCCAACCGGGCGAAGCCCCCGCCCCTCGCAAACGGAGCGCGCCCCCATCCCTTCGGGGTTAAGACGAGGACTTCGCTACGAAAGGTCGGAGGGAGGCAAGGGACGAAGGCTCGGAGGACGCAACCTTATATAGTGTCCAGTCTTTGCCTCATGCTGGAACTTGCGAAACCACAGCGAGGCCATGCGTGATGGGCTCATCCGCGCATCGGCGTTCACATAAGGCTTGAATGGCCTAAAGGGAGGAAGCAATTCCTGGGCGCGAGCCAAATCAGACTCCGTGCCCCCGGCAACCAACTGCCAGATCGCGCGACAGCCCTCCCGGGTTTCCTCGCTTGCGTTTGCCCAAAAGTCGAGGCAGGCCCGCTCGTATTCCAGGAGGATTGCTGCGCACTCTTCACATGGAGGATCGGTCGGCATCGCACAAACATCATAAATAAACTGCGCCCGTGACTCCCGCCTTCAATACGCCTTGTAGGGCAAAAACTTCCCGCTCATGACGATCTGGACCCGGTCCCCCGCGGGGTCCGGTTCTCGCTGGATGTCCATCCTGAAGTCGATCGCGCTCATGATGCCATCGCCAAACTCCTCCTGAATCAGTTCCTTGAACGTCGTGCCGTACACACTCACCAGCTCATAAAACCGGTAAACCAATGGGTCGGTCGGCACGGCAGTCGGTAAAGATCCGCGATACGGCGGTGTTTGTAAAACGGAGCTTGCCTCCACTGGCAGCCCAAGCACCTCCGTCAGCACCCCAGCCTGTTCCGCGCTGAACGTCATCTGGCCCAGGCACCCTGCGGTCACCCATTCCTTGCTCTTCCCCAGCTTCGCTGCCAGCTCTGACCAAGTCAGCCCTTTCTCTTTGCGCGCCTCGAGAATCAGCGCCACCACCTCATTGCGATCCATCTGCGGTCTCCTTCTTGGTTCTACACCCGCGCCGCACTCTACGTCAGGCCGGGACGGGCGGGGCCAGTGACTCTACGCGCAGTCTAAACCGGCTCCATGTGATAGTTGCCATTCCCCCCGGCTTACCGCCTCTGACCTGTTACCATCCCCTCACCACAAAACTCAGCGCCACCAGGTCTCGCAGGAGCCCTCTCATGACAACCGGGTCTCTTCAGCAGTTCTCCGTCCCCACCAGGCCCGTGGTCCTCCTGCGCCAGTACTTCTACTTCTTCATGTCGCTGCTGATCGCCGTCGTAGCGGTCTACGGCTTCAGCCACACCATCGGGCAAAACCTCCTGCACGCCTCGCCCATTCCACCCTTCATCCTCACCATCCATGCCATCGTCTTTCCCGGGTGGGTGCTTTTCTTCATCCTCCAATCCGCGCTGGTGCGTTCCCGCAATGTGCGCCTGCATCGCACCCTCGGCTGGTTCGGCATTGCGTTCGCGGTCGGCCTCCTCGTCATCGGCTACCTGACTGCCACCGGCATGGACCGGTTCTTCTTACAGCGCCTCCACGAGACCGACGCGCCAGCCTTCCTCATCATCCAGTTGATGGACCTGGTCTGCTTCGCCATTCCGTTTGCGCTCGCCATCTACTGGCGCCGGCGCCCCGAGTTCCATCGCCGGCTTATGCTGATAGCCTCGAGCGGTCTCACGGACGCAGCCTGGGCCCGCTTTCCCCTGATACCGCTTGTCTACTCGCCCGCCGGCGTAGACGCTTTGGTGCTTCTTGGCATCCTGCGCGACCTCATCGTCGACCGCCGGATCCACAAGGTGTATCTCTACGCCTTTCCCCTGCTCATCGTCCTCCAGGTCTTCTGCATGCAAACCTATGTCCACGCCTCGCCGTGGTGGGTGCGCATTGGCAACGCCCTGCTGCGCTAGACATCTCCGAGTAGGGGTGGCCCATTCAAGCCGTGTTTTGGCTTGAGTGGGGGACTTACCTAGCGGCCGCAAAGACCTGGCTTTACACGGAGTTTCCATGAGTCCATCCACACCCACCTCGCCCGCTAACAGAACCGACGCCGGCATTCACCCGTCGCCTTACCGCCTTCCGGACGCCGCCCGCGTTGGCCTCGTGCGCTTGGCTGTCTCCAATCTGGAGCGGTCCGTCGCCTTCTACACCGGCGTCATCGGACTATCCGTGCTCTCCGCCGATCCACAGGGCATCGCGCGTCTCGGCGTGAAGGGCACCAGGGAAGTGCTGCTGGAGTTGCAGGAGGTTCCCGGAGTCCAGAGCATCGAGCGCCGTACCCGGCTGGGACTTTACCATACGGCGTTCCTCCTCCCCACACGAGAAGCGCTCGCCAGCTTTGTGCTTCATCTCGAGAGCAGGAGAGTGCCCTTCGGGTCCAGTGATCATCTATATAGCGAAGCGCTCTACCTCACCGATCCGGACGGCCTAACGGTCGAGGTCTATGCCGACCGGCCCAGTGTGCAATGGACGGTCGAAGAGCGGGAGCTCGTTACCGGTGTCCTACCCTTACGCTTGCAGGAGCTGACCTCGCTGGCCAAAGACACTTGGTCCGGCGTGCCGCCTGGAACCACCATGGGGCACCTTCATTTCTTTGTGGGTGATCTTGAGCAGGCGAAGAACTTTTATCACCACGCGCTGGGGCTCGACATCATGACCTGGCGTTATCCCGGCGCTCTCTTCACCTCGGCCGGCGGGTATCACCATCACGTCGGCCTCAACATCTGGGCTGTAGGATCACCGCCCGCTTCCGACAAAGATGCCCGGCTGCTCTTCTGGAAGTTGGTACTGCCAGGCAACGAGGATGTGGAACGAGTAAAGGCCAGCTTCCAGAGAGCGGGCTACTCGGTTGCGGTAGCCAGCTCGGGCGAGCCCATGATTTCCGACCCGTGGGGCATCCGCGTTGTGTTGGCGACCGAAGGCGCCGCCTGAGTGCCACTTTGCTATCCTAGTGGCACAGGAAGGCAAATGGCCCACATAGAGCTTAAGAGTCGCGCCCGTATCGAGGGGAAGGGCCGCGTGGTGATCCCGGCATCGTTCCGCTCCGCTCTTGGCCTGAAGGTCGGAGATGAAATCGACCTGCGCATTGAGGACAACGAGATTCGTATCTCGACCCTCCAAACCCGGCTTACAAAATCCCGGCAGCGCTTGAGAAAGTTTGTCAAACCAGGGCGCCTGCTTTCTGATGAACTGATTGCGGAACGACGGCTGGGAATCCCCATTCACATCCTCCGATAAGCTCTATCGACATCGCTCCCCACAATCGCTACCTTGGTAAACAATTCACATCGCGAGGATCGCCATGGCGCCCATCACTGAAGCTCCCGCCGTCAACCCCACCTGCCGGCTTGTCCGCGCAGGCGAAGCCTTTCAGGGCAAACAAGGCCTCATGTACGCCCCTGCCATTTCCGCGGAAACGGTTGGCTCCCAGGCCATCCACATGCAGCTGCTCACCATCCCGCCCGGAGGCCGCGCCAAGGCCCATAAACACGCCTCCCACGAGAGCGCGATCTACATGCTCAGCGGCGTGGGCGCCATGTGGTACGGCCATCAACTCGAGCACCACGTCCAGCTCAGCCCCACGGATTTTCTCTACATTCCGGCTGACATGCCCCACCTGCCCTACAACCCGAGCACCACGGAAAGCGCCGTCGCCGTCATCGCCCGCACCGATCCCAACGAACAGGAAAGCGTCATCCTGCTGCCCCACCTCGACGACCTTCACCCCGCGGGATAACCCACCGCCGCGGTCAGCCCGTGCTTGGCCGAGCCGGAAACAAGAACCGCAACATCGGGTCGACGCGTTCGGCCCAGGCGGACTCTGTGTGCTCCCCGCCCTCCGCTTCGAGGTAAGCCAGGTCTTCGCCGAGCCGCCAGCCTTTGCGGATCAGCGTATCGCGCAGCGCCCGCACATCGGGCACCGCCCGCGTTGCTTCCTTCGTGCCCATGTCCAGCCAGATGCGCAGCGCAGGTTTTTCGACGAGTGCCGCAACCGTCTTGAGGATCGCCCGATTGCGCCACCACACCGAGGGCGATATCACTGCCAGCCTGGAGAAGACCGTTGGATAGCGCAAGCCCAGGTACAAGGTGACCAAACCGCCCAGCGAGGAGCCTCCCATCCCGCAGTGTTCCGCCCCGGGCAGCGTGCGGTATTGGGCGTCGATGAAGGGCTTTAGCTCTTCCACCAGCATGCGGCCATAGGCATCTGCATGTCCGCCGCCCAGACGCCTGTCTTCGACCGGCGTGTACTCATCCACCCGCTTCACCCCCGCGTTGTAGATGCCCACGATGATCAGCGGCTCGATGGCTCCGGCCTCCACCAGCGCATCCGCGGTTTCCCCCATGCGCCAATAGTTTCCCTTGATAAACGAGGTCTCGGGATCAAAGAGGTTTTGCCCATCCTGCATGTACAAAACAGGGAACCGGCGTTCCCCTTCGGTCTCGTACATGGGCGGCAGATAAACCACCAGGTCGTGGTGCTCCTCGACCAGCCTGGAAACAAACTCTTCGTGCTTGCGCAGCCGCGGGGGCGGAGCTTGGTCTTTGGCTATGGCTTCGCGCACCGTGGTCCTTTAGCATAGCAAAACCGAAATCCTGAGGAGCGACGCGTGCAGCGCGAATACTATCGCTGGTGGTCAAAGGATCTGAGCCGCGACATGGAACTGCTGTGCTTCGGCCATGCAGGAACCAGGGTGCTGGTCTTCCCAACCTCCAACGGCCGGTTCTTTGAGTACGAGAACACCGGCATGGTGGGGACGCTGGCCGACCGCATCGACAACGGCCAGTTGCAGCTCTACTGCGTCGACAGCGTGGATGGCGAGAGCTGGTACAACAAGCACGCCCACCCCTATTGGCGCGTGCAGCGGCACATGCAATATGAGCGCTACATCGTGAACGATGTGCTGGCCCTGATGGGCGAGAAGAACCAGACGCCGCGGCTGATCGCCACCGGCTGCAGCTTCGGCGCCTATCACGCCGCGAACTTCGGCTTCCGCCATCCCGATAAAGTCACCGGCATCGTTACCATGGGCGGCGCCTTTGACATGAAAGACTTCGTCGACGGCTGGTACGGCGAAGACCTCTACTTCAATAACCCACCCGACTACCTGGCCAACTGCACCGATCCCTGGAAGTACAACCACATCCGCACCGTGCTCGCCACCGGCGAGTGGGACTTCTGCTGGGAGAAGAACGAGCGCTTCGCCGCCGTGCTGCGCAACAAAGGTATACGGCACGAGCTATACGTCTGGGGCGATCACAGCTTCCACGACTGGCCCTTCTGGCAGCCCATGGCGAGAATGTACCTGGAGTAGCGCCGCGGCTACTTGTCGCGCGTTCTAAGCCGAGCCGAGCAGCTCTTCGAAAATGGGTTGGCCAGGTAGGTTCCGAAGATTCCCGAAACAATCACTGTTCCATCGGCTGGATTGAAATGCGCCGAGCGAAATTCTCCCTCAGGAATCTCATTGAGCCTTCTCCAGGTTTGCCCACGATCACTGCTGGTGTAGACACCGGTAAGAGACGTGACCACCTGATGACTCGGTCTTGCCGGATCGACCCATACGCCGAAGGCTCGAATGTTGGGGCCGGCCTCATCCTCATTTCGATGCAAGAGAAAGCTCGCATGGATCACGCGCTCCACCGCATCCGCGCTCACTGGGTTGTAAACGCCCCAACAGGCCGCCAGATGCGGGCCGCCCACCGTGCTGATTCCCTGGATTGCTGAGTCCGGACCCACCCCGTCGAGTTGCGTCCACTGCCGTGCGTGGGTTTTCAGTCGGTAAGCCTGATCGCCAGTTCCCACATACAGCGAACCTGCGCCAAACTCCATGGAGAGAATATCCATGTCGGTTGGCAACTGTGGCAGAGGCTTATCTTCGATCCATGAGCCATCTCTACCTTTGCGATAGGTAAAGATCTGCGGCTCCAGGTCAAAGTAGCCATAGCCGACGATCATATGTCTGCCCGTCGGCCGTGATCTTCACCACACCTGCGGTTACCGGCTCACCCTTCTTCTTGGGAATGGTCACCTCCGGATCGGGTTCAGGGACGCGGGGACCCGCGATCGGTCTCACCACAGGCTCCGCTGTGCCCGGCCGAGGCAAAACCTGAAAGGCCCCCAGTTGTGTCGTGATCACAAACTCACGTCCACCGGGAACCACGCCTAACCCGTTACGCTCGCCCTCGCCGATGTCCGCATCGAAATATTTGGAATCCACGCGCGCCACGACCGTCCACGTCTTGCCGCTATCGGTTGATTTCGATATGTACATCGCCCGATCCTGGGCCGGAACCTTGCTGCTCAGGTCTGCCGTAAGACCCCACACCACGTTGGCATCCCTGGCCCTGGGGTCGGGATCGTTGGCCATGGCTTCAAGAAAATCACTGGCAAATTCGCGGCTTCCAGGAAGGCTTGTCACCCGGCGGACACTGACAACTCTCCGCGCAGCTTGCGGCAGCGGAGTCTGTCCCCATGCCATCAGGGGAGCGGCCAACAGCAGCCATCCAAACTTCAGTTCCCAACAGGCCCGCACTTGTTACCCCGAGAAGCAGTCAAACGCACCATTTCTCCCGATCATAGGGCGGTTTCGGCCAACTTCAAAAAGGAAATGTGGCCTAGAGCGGAATATGCTTTAGAATTGGGCTGTTCGACCCAACCCACGTCCGTGTTTTCGGGCCTTCTCTGTCTCTCAAGCGCACTCGGTTTGTGTTGTCTCTAAGGAGCCGCCGTGAAGAAAATCGGAATCATCTTCGGGATGGAGTCGACCTTTCCACCCGCGTTGGTCGACAAGATCAACTCCTTCAACGACCCGGAGGTGCAGGCCGAATTGGCCACCATTGGCGAAGTCCGGATGGCCGAGCCCTCTCCCTACCATGTGATCATCGACCGCATCTCCCACGACATTCCCTTCTATCGCGGCTACCTCAAGAACGCGGCGCTCTCCGGATCGATCATCATCAATAACCCCTTCTGGTGGAGTGCGGACGACAAGTTCTTCAACTTTGCCCTGGGCACCAAGCTCGGCGTAGCTATCCCCAAGACTGTGCTGCTGCCCCACAAACACCATCCGCCCGGGACCACGGATCGCTCCATGCGCAACCTGCAGTATCCCCTGCCATGGGAGAGCATCTTTGACTACATAGGTTTTCCCGCGTTTCTGAAGCCCTTCGACGGGGGCGGCTGGAAAGATGTCTATAAAGTCGATTCGCCCAGCGAGTTCTTCGAAGCCTACGAGCAGACGCGCGACCTTTGCATGACCTTGCAGACGGCGGTCAAGTTCAAAGAGTACTTTCGCTGTTACTGTGTCGGCCAGCAGAAGGTCCACATCATGCAGTACGACCCTGGAGCGCCTTTTCACGAACGCTATGTTAAGAATCCGGCGCCGGTCGATCCCAGGCTGCTGGCTCGGGTAGAGCTCGACTGCCTGACGCTGTGCCGCGCCTTGGGATACGACTTGAACACCGTGGAATTTGCCTGCGAAGACGGTATCCCCTACGCCATCGACTTTATGAATCCCGCGCCCGATGCGGATATACACTCCGTCGGCCAGGCCAACTTCGACTGGATCGTAAACGAGGTAGCTGCGCTCGCCATGGCCCGGGCCAGGCAACATACAGGCAAAGTTACTGAATATCGCTGGAGTGCTTTCCTGGGCGGCCCTTCAGCCATCCCGGAAAGCATGGAGCAGGAGGTAGTGCGCCGATGAACCGTCCCAGTTTCAGCATAGGCATCGAAGAGGAGTATCAGACCATCGATCCGGTCACCCGCGATCTGCGCTCCCACATCCACTCTGAAATCCTGCCCAAAGCCAAGCTCGCGACCATGGACCGCGCCAAGCCTGAGCTGCACCAGGCGGTGGTGGAGGTGGGCACCAAGGTCTGCCGCGATATTCAGGAAGCCCGCGAAGACATTCTCGATTTGCGGCGGCAGATGATCACGCTGACCAGCGAGAGCGGCATGTGGCTCGCCGCTGCCAGCACTCATCCCTTTGCCGACTGGAGGGCGCAGGATATCTACCCCGATGACCGCTACAAACAAGTGGTGGAAGATTTGCAGCTGATTGCGCGGGCCAACCTGGTCTTCGGGCTACATATTCACGTGGGCATCGAGGACCGCAATACCGCGATCCACATCATGAATTCGATGCGCTACTTCCTGCCTCATATCCTCGCGCTCTCGTCCAACTCACCTTTTTGGGAGGGGATGAATACCGGGTTCAAGTCGTATCGATCCAAAGTGTTTGAGCGCTTCCCGCGCACCAACATTCCGGACATCTATGCCAACTGGGCCGAGTACGAAACCTTCATCAACCTGTTGGTCAAGACCAACTGCGTCGATAACGGCAAGAAGGTCTGGTGGGATATTCGCCCTCATCCGTTTTTCAATACGCTGGAAGTGCGCGTCTGCGACATCCCTATGCGGCTCGATGAAACCATGGCCATCGCGGCGCTGATCCAGGCCACCGTAGGCATGCTCTACGACCTGCACGCCAAGAACAAGAGCTATCGCATCTATTCGCGCGCTCTCATCATGGAAAACAAGTTTCGCGCCGCCCGCTATGGCATCGATGGCAAGCTGATCGACTTTGGCAGGGAAGAAGAGGTGCCGATGCGCGACCTGATGCTGGAATACATCGACCTTATCTCCGATGCAGCCAAGCAGCTGGGGTGCGAGCGCGACATCGCGTACATCCACGAAATGCTCCGGATGGGCACCGGCGCGGACCGGCAGCTCAGGGTCTATCAAGAGACCGGCGATTTGAAAAAGGTGGTCGACTACATCGTGGCGGAGACCCGTGTGGGCGTGATGCAGGAGACGGCGGCATTGCACACGTAGAATAAGCAAAGAGAGGGAGTTGCTTGGCCCAGCCCGTTTTGACCGATATCACCCGGATCGAATTCGATCCCCAGTATTCGCCCGGCGCCTACAACGCTGTAAACACCTGCCTGCGCATTCAACCCTCAGAGAAGGTCACGCTGATTACTGACAATGCCTGCCGGGAGATCGCGGCCAGCATCGCGCAGGAGCTGGCCAAGGTGGGCTGTGCCTTCAAGGCCTTTCTGCTGGAAGATCTCGCTCCCCGCCCCCTGGCCGGCTTGCCCCGCGAAATCGCGGAAGACATGGAGACCAGCGATGTGAGCATCTTCGCCGTGCGGGTACAGCCGAACGAGCTGAAGTCCCGCATGGAGATGACGTCGATCGTCAACCGGCGGCGCATGCGCCACGCGCACATGGTGAACATCAACCGCCAGATTATGCTCGAAGGCATGCGCGCCGACTTTAACCATGTCGACGCGCTGAGCAGCAAAGTGATGGAGATTGTCAGCCAAGCGAATGAGATCACCGGAAAGACGGCCGCGGGTTGCCACTTCACCGGAGCGCTCAATCCTGAGTATCGCTGGATCAAGACCAGCGGCATCATCAGCCGCGATAAGTGGGGCAACCTGCCAGGGGGCGAAATCTTTACCTCTCCGGGAGAAGTGAACGGTGTGTACGTGGTCGACGGAGTCGTCGGTGATTATCTCTGCGACAAATACGGCGATCTCGAGCATCAGCCGCTGACCATTCGCATGAAGGGCAATCGCATCACCGAAGTCTTCAGCGAGAACAAGGCGCTGGAGCAGGATTTCTGGTCCTACACCCACACTGACGAAAACAGTGACCGCGTGGGCGAGTTCGCCATCGGCACCAATATTGAATTGACCGACGTGATCGGGCAGATCCTGCAGGACGAAAAGTTCCCCGGCATCCACATCGCCTTTGGCAATCCGTACGGTGAGCACACCGGGGCCAAGTGGTACTCCGGCACGCACATCGACGTCGTTGGACGCCAATTTGATATCTGGGTAGACGGGCGCCAGATTATGGAGAAGGGTCGCTTCCTGATAGAGGACTGACAATGATCCCCGCGTTGCGCGAGGCTTTCAACCGTAATTATCTCCCTGAGACCTATCAGCAATTCCTGAAGAAGCTAGAGGCGAGCGCGGGCACGCCGATTGCCTTTCGGGTTTCTGAGACACCGTGCTTTCTGCCCAAGGCGTTGCTGGATCAGATGGCGGAGTATGGCCGCGACCTGGTTCTGCAACTGGTGAACAATCCGGAATATCTGCGCGCGTCGGAGGTCACGGTCCCCAGGCAATACAACGTGGCCAACGAGTCGCCGCGCCCCATGTTCCTGCAAGTGGACTTCGGCCTGGTGCGCAACGCGCAGGGTGAGCTTGAGCCCAAGCTGGTGGAGCTGCAGGCTTTTCCTTCTCTCTACGCATACCAGCCGGTTCTGGCTCAGCAGTACATAGACTCGTATGCGCTACCGGCTGACCTGGGAATTTACCTCGGAGGCCTTGATCATGATACGTATCAGCAACGGATGCGTGAGCTGATCGTCGCCGGCCACGATCCTGAAAATGTGATCCTGTTGGAGATCCATCCGGAGAAGCAAAAGACACTCTGCGACTTTCTTATCACGCAGAAGGAGCTGGGCATCGCGGTAGTGGATATTCTCCAACTGAAGAAGCGCGGCCAGCAGCTTTTTTATCAGAAGGGAGGCCGTGAAATTCCAGTACACCGTATCTACAACCGCTGCATCGTGGATGAGCTGGAACGCAAAGGGATCGAGCTGCCCTTCGACCTGACCCAGCCGCTCGATGTGGAGTGGGCAGGTCATCCCAACTGGTACTACCGAATCAGCAAATTTTCCATTCCATATCTAAAGCACACGTGCGTACCCAGGACGTGGCTGCTGGACCGCGACAGTACCGTGCCTCCCGACAACGAGAATTATGTATTGAAACCGCTCTACTCCTTTGCCGGCCTTGGTATCAAGTTCAGTCCCACGCAGGCAGACGTGGATGCCATACCCGCGGAGCAGCGTCACCAGTACATGCTGCAGGAGCGTATGCGCTTCGAGCCGGTCATTGACACTCCGTATGGTTTGACCCAGGCGGAAATCCGCATCATGTATGTATGGCCTGAGGGGCAAGAGCTGACGCCCGTATTGCCCTTGCTGCGCATGGGCCGAGGCATCATGATGGGCGTAGATCACAACCGCAACCTTCAGTGGGTGGGCGGATCCGCTGCGCTCTGGGTGTAAGCTGCGGCTCGCAGGAGAAGGCCTTGCTAAACTGCGCTATTCTCGACGACTACCAGAATGGTGCCTTCGGCTTTGCCGATTGGGGCTCGCTCGATGGCGTGCAGGTGAAGAATTTCACCGACACTCTCGCCACTGCGGACGCGCTGGTGGAACGGCTCGCGGGGTTCGAAATCATCGTCGCCATGCGAGAGCGGACCCGTTTCGATGCTGCGTTGCTCGCGCGTCTGCCACGTTTGAAACTGCTGGTCACCACCGGTATGAGGAACCAGGCGATCGACCTTGCCGCCGCCGATGCCCACGGGATTACGGTTTGTGGAACGCAAGGCTTGCCTGGCCCCACTCCCGAACTTGTTTGGGGGATTCTGCTTGCGCTTGCACGGAATATTCCCGCTGAAGTGGCCTCGGTCCGCGCGGGAGGATGGCAGACGCAAATCGGCGTGGGCCTCGAAGGGAAGACTCTGGGAATCGTGGGACTGGGCAAAATCGGCGCCCGCGTGGCTCGTGTCGCCCAGGCCTTCCATATGGCTGTTTTGGCGTGGCAGCCCACGATTACCGAAGAGCGTTGCAGGGCCGCCGGGGTGGAATGCGCCGCGGGGCTGGATGATTTGATGGAGCGTTCGGATGTTGTTACCGTGCATATGGTGTTGGCTGATTCGACCCGGGGGATGATCGGCGCCCGCGAATTGGCCAGGATGAAGCCCACGGCAATGCTGGTAAACACTGCGCGAGGCCCGATTGTCGATGAAGAAGCTTTGGTGCAGGCGCTCAAGGAAAAGCGCATTGCGGGTGCAGCGTTGGATGTCTATGACACGGAACCACTCCCCGAGAGTCACCCTTTCCGTACGCTTCCAAATGTAATAACCACCCCGCACGTTGGCTATGTTACGCGAGAGAACTACCGGATCTTCTACGGCGACGCAGTAGAAGACATTCAGAACTGGCTCCGGGGAACGCCTGTGCGCGTGCTGTCACAATCACGGTGGCCAGACAGATAGAGAGAGGATGTTCCCATGCAACTGACCAGCAAGAGCTTTAGCGATGGCGCTCCCATTCCAGGCGAATTCGCCTTCGCAGTGATCGATCCGGTGAACCACATCGCGCTGAGCACCAACCGCAACCCACATCTGGCTTGGAGCAATGTTCCTGAAGGCACGAAGTCGTTCGCGCTCATCTGTCATGACGCGGATGTGCCCAACCGCGCCGACGATGTCAACAAGGAGGACCGGGAGATCGCCGAGTCGTTTCCGCGCGATCTATTTTTCCATTGGGTTCTCCTGGACATCCCTGCAACTGCTGGGGAGATTCCTGCGGGCAGCCACAGCGATAGCATCACTGCGAATGGCAAACCTGGGCCTGCTGCTCCCAACGGGACGCGCCACGGTCTAAACGACTACACGAAGTGGTTTGCCGGGGATGAAAATATGCGCGGTGACTACCACGGATACGATGGTCCGTGCCCGCCGTGGAACGACCTGCGGCTGCACCGCTATGTCTTCACCCTTTATGCGCTGGATGTGCCACAAGTGGAGGTTCATGGTGATCTGACAGGCCCCAATGCGAGGCTCGCGATTGCCGGTCATGTGCTGGCGCAGGCCAGTCTTACCGGCACGTACACCCTGAATCCGCGCGTACAGCAGCGTCGATAGCCGTATCGTTTATCTGGCGCCCAACAAGGCGTCGCGCATGGTGCGTTCGGATGCCAGCCACAGCTTGACGACTTCAAAAATGATCGCCGTGGCGTAAGTCACGGCGACCCAGAGACACACTTCTTCGATGGGTAGGTACGACCAGGCGCCGATAAAAATGCCCATCATCTGACGATGCTGGAAGTTCCACCAGTTGTACGGCACAGCCAGAGTTACTTCCCATAGCAGGCTGACCAGCAGCATGAAGAAAAGGGTGAGGCTGAGAGCACGCCAGTTGATGAAGCGCCGCGCCACTGGGAAGAAACTCATGGAAGGGAAGAACGCTACGGCCACCAGGAACGTGAAGTAGCCAGGAAACCCTGCCTGATCTTCGGGAAGAGCAAGTCGCTTCTTGCAATACCAAGCCGCGCCAATCAGAACGACGGCGAGAATCAACGATGTGGGATGGAATTGCAGGAGGCGGCGCACCTGTTTGGCTTCGCCTGGATAATCAAGCACGTTGTAGGCCGCCAGCCAAAACTCTCCCAACCAGATATATAGAAGAAGAATGGCAAGAAAGCCGGCGAGATAAAAGACGTACTCCTCCACTGGGACCGGGCTGCCGAGCGCGGGAGCCCGCCAGCCCAGGGTCGCCCCCGCGTTGGGATAGTTGAAGAACCATTGGGCGAAGAAGAAATCCAACAGGAAACCCAGAGGGACGAGAATGGCGAGGGTCCAGAAGAAAGCGCGCTTGGGGATGTGCAATCCCTCGCTCGGCAGGAACCATCCGGCGATGAACACCGTGGGAATAATGAAAAGCAGAAGGCTGAATGTATAGCCATGCGGTGTGGAGTTCTGGTCGACAGGAATGAGCGGGGCGGGGTGGTGGACGGTTTCCAGCGTAATGACGGCCGGAATGACGATCATTGCCAGCATGGCAGTCACAATCCATGCGCAGACTTTAGGGCTGGGGAGTCCGTGAGAGCGGGGCCCGGGCATGACCGGCCTCCATTCGTGAGCGAACTAAAATCCTAGCCTACTCTCTCTAAAACCCGCGGTCTGTCGAGTAAACACAGAGTTGCCCTGTTATCATCGGGATTTTCAGAGGGGTCTATGAAGCGGATCGGCGCCGCATGGTCAGTCGCGATACTTCTCTCCGCCGTATCATTCATACTCGAGGGCCAGTCGCCAACCTCCCGAAGCGCGGCGCAACCACTTTTGGCTCCGGGCTCTGCGCGCTATCAACAATTGCAACAACGGCTGGCCGCGGGATGGAACACCTGGGACGTCCATAGCGTCACCACCCAGGTGCTGTTGCCCGACGGGTTGGCTATCCATGTTGGGGTGAAGCACAACACTACTTTGTGGCAAGATGCATTTTTAGGCGACGCCCTCATCGGCAGATTGACCCCAAATGCAGAGCAGGTCTTTCCCGGCCCGCATTCCTGGGAAGGTAATTACACGGACCTGCGTCTTTCCTGGAAGGGTCACGATCTGCGCCTGCAGACGGCGCATGATGGCAGCAACCTGGTGATGCTTGCCACCCCGCTACCGTCCAAGCCGTTATCTCCACTCCCGGCGACGATCGTTTTTTCCGTGAACTATCTCTGGGACCGGCCTGGGAGCGCCACCAGGGAGGCCAACCGAATTGAGGCGCACGGGCCGCTCCATTCGGTCGCGGTGTATTGCACTTGTGAGAATAAGGGACAAGAGGACGTGAACCTACCCGTAAGCGGTCCTTACTTTTCCATGGATTTTGTTCAACCCGTCGGCATCAGCACGGGTGTGCCCCTTGGCATCAAGAAGATTCAGGCGATCATCGAACGCGCGAGCCAAGCCTATAAGCAATCCGTTGCTAAGAACGGAAAAGCAGCGGATGTAGTGGATGCGATTCAGACCGTTCTGGGATGGGACACGATTTACGAGCCGGAAGGCCGCCGGGTGATCTCACCCGTGAGCCGGGTTTGGAGTGTTACCTGGGGTGGCTATGTCATCTTCGATTGGGACACGTTCTTTGCCGCGACCATGGCATCGGTTGGCGACCGCGACCTGGCCTATGCCGATGCCATTGAGACTTTGCGCAGTGAGACGCAGCAGGGCTTTGTGCCCAACTATGCTCGCTCCGGGGACTGGAAAAGTTCCGATCGCTCCGAGCCCCCTGTCGGATCCATCACCGTGCTCGGCCTCTACCAGCAATTCCACGATCGGTGGTTTCTGGAGGAAGCCTTCGCGCCTTTGCTGCGCTGGAATCGTTGGTGGGCTGAAAACCGCGATATCGAAGGCTATCTGACCTGGGGAAGCGATGGGAAGAATGCGCCGGAGAACCTGGATGATACTTCGCGGGGAACGCGGGCGGGCGCCATTCTCGAATCCGGGCTGGACAACAGTCCCATGTATGACGATGCCGTCTACAACGCGGCCACGCACAAGCTGGAATTCGCCGATGTCGGTCTCATGAGCCTGTATATCGCCGATTGTGATGCATTGGCAACCGTGGCTGACACTTTGGGCGAGGCAGCCGCAGCAATAGAAATTCGCGAACGCGCCGCGCGTTATCGGGCGCAGCTCGCGACCTTGTGGAATAGCGATGCGGGCATCTTCCTCAACAAGGACTTACACACAGGTCAGTTCAGTACCCACCTTTCGCCGACCAATTTTTATCCGCTCCTGGCGAAGGCAGCGACGCCGCAACAGGCGGAGGAGATGATCAAGAACCATCTGCGGAACTCCAAGGAGTTCTGGGGTGACTGGATCATTCCTTCGATCGCACGGAATGATCCAGCCTTTAAGGATCAGGACTACTGGCGCGGGCGCATCTGGGGGCCAATGAACTATCTCGTATACCTTGGGTTGCGCAATTATGACGACGCGGAAGTCTCGCGCCAGTTTGCGCAGAAATCCTACGAGCTCTTTCTCCAGGAATGGAAAAAGAATGGCCACGTGCACGAGAACTACAACGGCATGACGGGTCTTGGCGACGACGTACAGAGCAGTGACAGGTTTTATCACTGGGGAGCCCTGCTTGGATACATCCAGTACCTGCAGGAGACTCAGTCCCCGCGTTAATCCGCGCGGCGTTGGGGCCGCTTTTCAGTCAGAAGTCACCAAAGTGATTCCTATGGCGCTCTTGCTATCCTGCAACCACATGCTGCCCACGGTCCGACAAGCAGTGCTCGCCGACGTTCCGGCGCTCCAGGATCTCATACGCGCCTCCGTCCTGGGGCTGCAGACGGCCGACTATACCCCGGAGCAGAGGGAACAGGCTCTGGAGCTGGTGTTTGGGGTGGATACGCAGTTGATCGAGGATGGCACTTATTTTGTCGCTGAAGCCAAGGTGGACGGAAACCAGGTGATGGCGGGCTGTGGAGGCTGGAGCAAGCGCAAGACGCTCTATGGAAGCGACCACTGCGCCGGCCGGGAAGACGCTCTCCTCGATCCTGGCCACGATGCGGCCAAGATACGCGCTTTCTTTGTCCATCCTGCCTGGGCGCGCCGCGGGGTTGGGAGCAGAATCCTTGAAGTTTGCGAAACTGCAGCGGCAACTGCCGGTTTCCGGCGCCTGGAGATGGGGGCCACCCTTACCGGAGTGCCGCTGCTACCGCGCCCGGGGCTATGCCGAAGGGGAGCACCGCGAGGTCCCGCTTCGACCGGGCATATCGCTACCCATCGTCCACATGGTAAAGCAGCTCTGATTTTGCTTTCCATTGATACGGGCCAACGGAACAGGGCTGTTAGCAGGCTCACTCTCTACCCCTACCCGAGGCACCGTATACATTTCGTAACCGCAAGGCCTTTTCGGGAAGGCAGATGGTTTTTTGTAGGTTGTCTTCCGCGAAGTGTATCCACAGGGCGCCGACCGTTCTCTCTCCTGTGCCGGAAACCAAGAAAACCAGTAGTTTATCGAGGCGCTGGCTGCCGGCAGCAGCAATCCGCCAACGCGGCAACTCCAGCAAACAGCCCTTCATTTCGTCGTTTGCACCGATGCGAGAGGGGATCTTTTCGCAGCCCACAAATATCTTCAGAAATTTCCTTGACAACCTCATATGCGGAGGATTTAGATGACGGTCGATCTCAAAATAGGTTCGCTACAGAATCGTTTTACTTGCTTTGTTTTGGAGAGGTGTGTCAGTGAACGTAAAACAGGTGTTACGGATTGCCGCGTTTGTTTGCCTACTTGCCTTCTGCGGAAGGCCCCTACTAGCCCAAGGCGTTTTCGGAACCCTCACCGGCGTTGTTGCCGACCCCACCGGCGCTGTAGTTCCCAACGCAAAAATTGTCCTCACTGACGCCGTATCGGGCTCCGCCCGTGACACGGTGGCCGATGGAGATGGCTATTACACGTTTGCGTCCGTTCCCGTCGGTACGTACAACATGTCTGTCTCGGCCGCGGGTTTCAAGGATTACAAGGCATCCGGCATTGCCCTGGGCGGCGGTGAAAAACGCAATGTCAATGTCGCGCTGAGCGTTGGCACGGCTGACCAGACGGTCGCCGTAAACGCGGAGAGCATCGCGCTGGCGACAACAGACTCCGGCGAGCGGTCGTTTGCGCTGAGCACCAAGGAACTGGAGAACTTCACTCAGGTGGGCAGTAACGCCGCTGAGTACATCAAGATCGTCCCCGGTTTCGGCGTCCAGAACGGCACCAGCAATAAGTCGAATTACAATGGCGCGACCATCGGTATCAACGCCAACGGCGACTCCGGCAGCCAGAGCCCCCTCAATGCCGCTTATTCCTACAACGGCTTGCCGAGCAACTCCCTGGATATCGTGGCCGACGGCGCCCACGTCTCCGATCCTGGATGCAACTGCGATACGCCAGTCAACCCTAACTCTGACTTTCTGCAGGAATTCAAGGTACTGACCTCAAACTTCAGCGCAGAAGACCAGAAGGGTCCAATCCTAATCACTTCTGTCACCAAGGCTGGTGGCACAGATTTCCACGGCAGCGCATTTTTCTCTGCCCGCACGTCGGCTCTCAATGCCAACGACTGGTTGAACAACTTCAGCAATGTCAAGCAGCCTGCGGACGTCTACTACTATCCAGGCGGCACCATTGGCGGCCCGATCATCATTCCCCACACCAACTTCAATAAGAACCGCAACAAGCTGTTCTTCTGGACCGGCTTTGAGTACTACTACCAGGTGCTCGACACCGGCCTGCTCCGCGCGACGGTGCCCACTCCCGGTGAGTTGAATGGAGATTTCTCCCCTGAAGAAGTAGCGAAGGAAGGCAATATTACCGCCTCCGGCAAAGCTCCGGGACAACTCACCAACGCCGCGATTGCGAAATTCGGCGGCACCACCCAGTTGAGCCCCTGCGCCGGCCCGGCCAACGGCACCTGCATCGATCCCAACATGCTGGCCTTGGCCAAGCTCTATCCCGCGGCCAACGTAGATCCGAATACTACTGGCGGCTACAACTACACCCAGTCGGAAATCTTCAACCAGAACAACCGGCAATGGACGATCCGCGGAGACTACAACATCAGCGAAAGCACCAAGGTGTTTGTGCGCTACAACTACCAGCGCGAGACCCAGCTGTTCCCGGTTGGTCTCTGGTGGCGCAATGGCGACCAGGTCCCCTACCCGACCTCCGTCTTAGGCAAAAATAAGTCCGATTCATGGTCCGGATCGATTACCCACGTATTCAGCCCGACCATGACCAATGAAACGGTCATCGCCTACACCTTTGTTGGTTTCCCCAACGTGTTTGCAGATCCCGCAAAGGTGGCTCGCTCCAATGTCGGTTATGGCTACACGGGTCTGTTCAACAACGGCGTCTCTCAGATTCCCTCGTTCGGCCAGTTTGGGCCGAGTGAAGCAGCGCTGGTCTTCAACCCCGGCGGGTTCGAAGCCGGGGGAGCATCGCAGGGCTTATACGCGAACAAGTGGATGCCCAGCATGAGCGATACACTCACCAAGGTTTTCGGTAATCACACGCTCAAGGGTGGTTTCTTCTACGAATGGATTCGGAATTCGCAGCCGGCGAATAACAACACCAACGGAGAGTTAGAGGTTTCAGCAAGCGGCAACAGCTTCAGCTACGGCAATGAGTATGCTGACCTGCTGACCGGCAATCTCTCCTAATACAACGAAACCAGCTTCAACCGAATTAACGACATTCATTACAATACCTATGAGTTCTTCGTCCAGGATTCCTGGAAAGCAACCAGGAAGATGACGGTTGAGATGGGCATCCGGTTCAGCCACTTCCAGCCGTGGATCGACGCCCTTGGCTACGGCTACTCCATCTTTGACACCACTCAATTCGCGCCCGATTGCGCGTCTTCGCCCACCTACTGCGGATTTGAATGGCACGCCAAAGACAGCTCTGTGCCCGTCTCAGGCTTCCCGTCGAGATCGTTGTTCTATCAACCGCGTATCGGCGTCGCTTATGACGTCTTCGGCACCGGCAGAACGGTCGTCCGCGGCGGCTGGGGCCAGTTCTACTACCACTCTGGCCAGTTCACGAATGGCCTCGACGCCTCTGCGGGTGTAGCGAATACCACGGTGGCGCCCAGCACCTGGGTGGGTTCGACAGGCTGCCCAACCAATCCGCCGGCGGGCTCGGCCCTCTTTGCCGCGTACCTTTCATGTCTGAATCTGGCAGCGACGCCTGCTGCCCCGTCAGCCGTGGACAAAAACGACAACAAGCAGCCATATACGCAGGGCTGGAGCCTGAACGTGGACCAACAGACCCCTTGGCAGGGACTGATGGAACTCTCCTACGTTGGCAATCGAAGCGAGGATCTGCAGAACACCTCGGGCGGCCAGGGCAGCAATATCAACCTGGTTCCTTACGGCTCCATGCTGTCTGCTGCTAATCCGGCGACCGCAAATGCAAACCTCTATCGGCCGTTACAAGGGTATGGCGATCTCATCGAGGCCACCAACAACCTGCACAGTAACTACAACGCCCTGCAGGTCAGCTGGGCGCGCCACGCTGGGATGTATGTCATTCAGACCAACTACACCTTCCAAAAAGCCATGGGCATCACTTCGCCCACGAACGATCCCTTTAACCTGAATGCGAACTACGGCCCGCTGGCCTCCGATCGCAGGCACTTATTCAACGTAGCCTACTCACTGGATCTGGGAACCCGGGTACATTCCAACGCCCTGGTCGATGGAGTCGCGAACGGCTGGCAATTCTCCGGGGTGGTGCAAGCGGAAAGCGGCGCCAACATCACTTATGGCGGAACCTCCCAGACCCAGGCACCCAACCTGAACTACAACATGTCCCTCACATGCGTTGCCACGGCCGCAGAAACGGCTAACGGCATCTCATGCCCGCAATCGGCTGCCATCATCCCCGGTTCCATCAGCACGGCAAACCCGACCGGTATCGCCATCAACAATCAGTCCATCCTGGGAACCAGCTCGCAGTCGCTGAATCCGTTGGTTACGTGCAATCCGTCAGGCCACGCGGCTACGCATCAGTTCGTCAATGGAAACTGCTTTACGGCGCCCACGGTGCCTGGACAGAATGGTCCAGCGCTCCTTCCTGCGGCGTATGGGCCTGCGTTCTTCAATTCGGATCTGGCGATCTTCAAGAACTTCCAGATCAAGGAAGGTATGAAACTGCAGCTCCGCGCGCAGGCTTATAACTTCCTGAATCATCCACTGTGGTCGTTCCCGAGCGGCAACAACCTGACCCTGCAGTTCACGCAGGATCCGGTCTCGCAAGTGATCACTCAGTCGAATACTAACTTTGGCATCACAACCCAGAAGCAGGGACAACGCGTAGTGGAGTTCGGAGCTAAGTTTTACTTCTGATTCCACAGGAGCACAAACGATAGCGGAATAAAACCCGAGGGCTTCTGACGTACCGTTATACTTGTTCTGGTAGCAGAGAACAGTTGCCGGTATGCGGAAGCCCTCACTTCTTTTTGCTTTAGTCCTCGTCCTATCCGTCCCGGCGCCGGCACAGATGACCCCCCAGCAATTGGTGCAGGACGCCATGCAAAAGCAGCAGGCGGGTGATCTGGAGGGCGCGGTTACCGAATATAGACAATTTCTCAAGCAGCATCCCGATGCAGCGGCCATCCATTCCAACCTGGGTGCGGCTTTGGTTGGGTTGGGCCGGTTTGAAGAGGCTCTTCCCGAGTACAAGATTGCCCTCAAGCAATCTCCCAAGCTCGCGGGCGCCAGGCTCAATCTGGCCCTCTTGTATTACAAGATGGGTAAGATCGACGATGCGGCGACGGAACTGGAAAAAGTCTATGGGGAAGAACCGGGAAATCACCAGGCGGTGCTGTTGCTTGCGGACTGTTACATGCGCATGGCGCGCGAAGACGATGTGATTCGCATTCTGGAGCCGGAACAGCAGAAATATCCTGACGACATGGCGGTTGCTTACATGCTGGGAACGGCATTGATACGGCAGAAGCGGGTCGAGGAGGGTGAAGTGCTCATCGATCAAATTTTGCGCAATGGTGATTCGGCGGAAGCGCACCTGATGATGGGATCGGCAAAAATGAATGTGCAGGATTATGCAGGCGCTCGAGACGAGTTCGCGAAGGCGGTTGCGCTTGATCCCAATCTGCCCGAGGTCCACGTTCTGTACGCCAAGGCTCTGGTGTTCACCGGCGACTCCGACCTGTCGGCCAAAGAATATAAGACCGAGTTGACTGTTGATCCGTACAACTTTGACGCCAATCTGCAACTGGGGGCGACAGCCCGGCAGGAGCAAAACTATGACGAAGCCGAAAAATACTTCCTGCGCGCGCAAGAGACGCGACCGGGAGATCCCGGCGTTCGTTATCAGCTGGCGCTGATCGCGATCGACCAGGGCCGTCTCGATGATGCGCGGCAAATTCTCGAAGGTTTAATCAAGCAATCTCCGCAATTCACCGAGGCTCACGTCTCCTTGTCGCTGGTCTACTACCGGCTGAAGCGGCCAGAAGACAGCAAGCGGGAGCGGGAGACGGTTCTCAAGTTGACGGCGGAAGCGCAAGCCAAGCAGCCCGGCGCCAAGCTGCACTAACGAAGTTTTGATGCTGAAGGAAGTATGGAGAAGAAGTACCTCAGAGGTTAAAGAGTCTGCGTGAGAACTCCACCTACAAACTCAGTCCCGCAGGGACGGCTGAGAGTAGCCCAGCACGCACCCGAATTTCCTGTGCAGCTTAATGAGGCAAGGAGCCTCGTGCGGCTTTCCGTGAAGAAAGCCGCATACGCAGACCTGTCTAGAGCTACGTGCAGGAAATCCGGGGGAGTGCTGGGTAGGCTTTGGGAACGAAGTCTAGTCCGGGACTCAATTCCCAGCGGGCGGGTTCTCTTTCAGACACGGAAGCTGCGACCCGCGGCTGCGTGCGCCAGGGCCAAGGCCATGCCCTTCGGCCTGTTGACCTCTGAGTGACCGCCGTGATGAGAAGGTATGCGTTCCTGTTGTGTCTGCTTCTACCTGTAGCCACCGGGGCGCAAACGGACTCTGCGCCTGCCGCGTGCGCGCGGTGTCACGTGGAGGCGCTGACGCAACCGGCCACATACATGGCGCACGCGCTCGAGACAGTGGATAAGGGCAAGGTTCTGATCGATCATCCTCTGCTTACCACGACCGTGGGCAGGTACTCCTACAAGATCGAGCGCAAAGGGGACGAGAGCGAATATTCGGTGACCGATGGCACGAAGACCGTCACTATGCCCATCCGGTGGACGATGGGAGCCAGTTCAGCAATGGGCCAAACTTACATTCTGGAGAAGGATGGCGAACTGTATGAGAGCCGCGTCAGCTGGTTCCAGGAACTAAATGGTCTTGGGCCCACGATGGGGTCCGGAGGCTCGGTCCCGCCCGACATCATCCAGGCTGCCGGGCGCTTGATGAGCGATGATGACAAGCGCCACTGCTTTGGTTGTCACGCTACGAATGCCGTACAGGGAAAGCAACTCACCCTGGACAAATTGACTCCAGGGGTGCAGTGCGGGCACTGTCACCAGGCAATCGATGCCCACCTGGCAGCAGTGCTGGCCGGCAATCATGACCCAGCGCCGCCAAAAGACCTGCACAAGTTGATCGGCCTCTCCGCGGAACAGGCTTCCAACTTCTGCGGCCAGTGTCACCGCACCTGGTCGGAAATCGCCCTCCAGGGAAACTTCAGTATTGCCGACATCCGCTTCCAGCCTTACCGCCTGACCGGCAGCAAATGCTACGACCCGGACGACGCGCGCATCAGCTGCCTGACTTGCCACAACCCACACCATGACTTCAACTCACAAAAAGTCAATTTCGACCCCAAGTGTCTGGCCTGCCATGCGGGCGGAAAACCTGGCGCCAAGGCCTGTCCGGTCTCTAAAGACAAGTGCGTGTCCTGCCACATGCCGAGGATCGACTTGCCGGGGGCCCATTACAAATTCACCGACCATCGCATCCGGATTGTGAAGCCCAATGAACCCTTTCCGGGCTAAAGCATTTTCACTCCTACTCTGTGCAGTCGGGGTGCAGCGAAGTGCGTCTTTTCCAGCGGATAAGCCGCGCCGGGAGCGGTTGCTTTGTATACATCAAAAACGAAAATGCTGTAGCAGATTAGGATAGGTTCAATGACTTTTTCCAGACGCGAGCTTCTGCGATTGGGCATGCTTGCCGGGGCCGCAAATGTCCTTCGCGTTTCCTCATCGGCCACCACAGGTTCGAGCGGACCATTGTTCAGTGAAGTGCCGGCGTCAGCTTCCGGCATCGCCTGGGTGCATGAAAACGCCATGTCCCCGAGCCGCTTCCTGCCCGAAGCGCTGGGCCCGGGCTGCGCCTTTCTGGACTACGACAACGATGGCTGGATGGATATCTTTCTGGTGAACAGCGGCCCCAGCGACTTCTACAAACCACCGAAGCCTATACGGAATGCGCTCTACAAGAACAACCGCGATGGAACGTTCACCGACGTCACGGAAAAGGCCGGCGTGGCCGGCGCGTATTTCGGCATGGGGGTCGCCGTTGGGGATTACGACAACGACGGCTGGCCGGACATCCTGGTGACCGCCTATGGGCGCTGCATCCTGTACAAGAACAATCACGATGGAACCTTCACCGATGTGACCGAGCATGCGGGCGTCGCCACGCCTGGCTTTACCACCAGCGCCGTCTGGTTCGACTACGACAACGACGGCAGGCTCGATCTGTTCATCTGCAGTTTTGTGGACTATGGCGGCGTGCGCAAGCTGGAGTGCGGTAATAACCAGATCGGCAGAAACTATTACTGTGTCCCTCGGGTGTTCAAGCCATCTGCCAGTTTCCTTTATCACAACAACGGCGACGGCACGTTCACTGACGTCACGAAAGGAACAGCTATTGCGTCGGCTTTGGGAAAAGGACTGGGCGTGGTCGCCACCGATATTAACAACGATGGCCGTATGGATCTGTTCGTCGCCAACGACACGGTGCAGAATTTTCTCTATGTGAATCGCGGTCCGGGAGCGAATGGCCAGTGGAAATGGGATGAGATCGCCTTGCAGGCGGGCGTGGGCTTCAGCGAAAGCGGGAGGCCTCGTTCAGGCATGGGCGTGGATGCAGCGGACCTCCACGGAACCGGATGGCAGGATCTGTTTGTTTCCAACGTAGACCATGAGATGTATTCGGTCTACATCAACAATAAAGACGAGTCCTTTGCCGATGCTGCGCAGATCGAAGGCGTAGCTCGCAGTACCCGATTGATGAGCGGCTGGGGCCTGAAGTATTTCGATTACGACAACGATGGCCTGGTGGATCTTATCCTGGCCAATGGCCATCCTGACGACATGATCGATTCGTACTCGATGCAGGTACATTACAAAGAGCCACTGTTGTTGTTTCATCAGAGTGCGGACCATAAGCTGCATGATGTGAGCGCGGATGCGGGGCCGGCGTTTCAGAAGGATTGGCCTGCGCGCGGATTAGCGGTGGGCGATTACGACAATGACGGCGCTGTGGATGTGATCGTTGGCGTCAACGGCGGTGCTCCCGTGCTGTTGAAAAACAACGCGGCCAAAGGCAACAACTGGCTGGGGCTCAAGCTGGAAGGGGTCACCTGCAATCGTGACGCCATCGGCGCGAGGATTGTCTGGAAGGCAGGCGGCAAGCGGCGAGAGCGGCTCAAAAATAATGGCGGCAGCTATCTCTCTTCGCACGATCCGCGTGAAGTACTGGGGATTGGCGCCGCGACGCAGATGGATGAGTTGGAGATTCACTGGCCCGCCCCGAGCAAGGGGATAGAGAAACTCACCAATCTTGTGCCCAACCGCTACATCCACATCGTGGAAGGTAAGGGCGTGGTTTGATAGGCTGCGGAAAAAGTCTACAGAGTTTTCCGTAGTCTGATTCTTCTCCGCGCGTCTGTGTGGTTTGGATTGCCGGCGGCACCGTCCCCGCGGCCATGTGGCCGGCGCGCTCGGTTCCTCTCTGAGCTTTCGAAGTTAAAACAGATTCCCCGCCACGATCTCAGCCACTTTCTGAGCCTTCTCACGCAGCAAACTTTGCGTAATCGATGGATCCTTTATGCTCAGCCGAATGATGAAAGAACGTTCTCGGACTCGGCCCACTACCTGCTCTGAAAGCCGCCCGGTTTTCTCATGGAGAGTGCAGGCAAAAGCCTCGTTGCCGATGGCCTTTAGCGGAACGGCGTGAGGACCGCACCGGGCCTTGTAGGAGGCGAACTCTTTCGCTGGTGCGCTCATGGTCCGCACTTCAATGCGCAGCGCTCCGGCGATAGGCGGCTGCCGGAGAAAGGCGCAATCTGAATCGTCCATGCCGTTGCCGGCATAGCCGGCGACCTCGGGGTCAGCGCTCAGGGGCCCGGCGCTTGACTTAGCGTTGGCCGTTTGGAGCTTGGGCGGGTGGGCCTTGGCATGCGAGACAGTGGCAGTCACCGCGCCTCCCAGGATACCCCCGGCCGTAGCGGCGTTCAGCCACAGACAGCTTTCCTGCGCCCGGCAGAGGACAGGAAAAGCGAAAAAGACGATCAGCAGGATACGTCGCAGTGTTCGCATGCAGTCAATATTTAGTGCGTCCGCAGATCGGAGGTGAAGTCCGGGGACACATCCGTGTGTAGGTGCCAAGGCACACTTTCCGTGGATATCTCGGGGTGCCTGCGAAGGAAATCCAACGAGTATGTGGGCGCAGCAGGATCCACTTTCTTTGTCTTAAACAGTGCCGCCTGTTCCACCGCTTTGTCCTTCATCCCCAGGCGGCTATACAGAATTGCCAGATTGTAATGGGCGGTTACATCGTCGGGATCAATCGCCTGCAGCGCCTCAAACTGCTCTCTGGCTTCCTGAGACTTTTGCAGGTGATAGTACGTGACCCCCAGTTCACGCCGCGCGTCGCGCGATTGCGGATATTGCGCGACTACCTTCTGCAGGTCGGCTACCTCCTCCTCGGAGTGCCCCGCCTCTCTCTCGACCCGCGCCATGTAGTAGAGTGCGCGAGCGTTATTCGGGCTCAGTTCCAACGCTTTTTCCAGGCTGGCGCGGGCTGAGCCGTACTTTTCCCAGGAAATATTCGTCAGGCCGATGTTGGTATAGCCATCTGCATAGTCAGGCCGTAATTTAACCACTTGACTAAAAGCCTGGATGGCGTCGGCGTATTGCAATTGATCAAGATAGGCAATGCCCAGGTTGTTCCAGCGCATCCAAGCGGGATTTTCGGTGGGGTCCGGAGGCTCGGGAGCGTTGTCTCCCAGTTCAAAGATGCGGCTGCTCGACGCCACCTCCACAACCGGGTATGCGGGATGGTCTTTTCCCAGGACGTTATTCAGATAGCTCTGCCGCAGATGGCGATAGTTCACGCGCGCGGTCACGGTCAGCGGACCTTTAGCGTCCGCCGGGATGTGGAACTCGTAACGAACCAGGACGGATCGTCCGGCTGGGATCGTATTGTCATAAGCAACGGAGTGGATTGTCCAGACTTTGTGATTGTCTACAAACTCGCCACCGACGTTTACCGGCCGATTGGTGAAGCTGTGCGCCCGCTGGTCGAGCATTCCGTCCGGCTTCAGGAAGCCGCTATGATAGATCTCTTTCCCGTCTGCTTGCGTGACTGTGAACTCGACCCATGCCTCATATAGATCGCGGACTTCCGGAATCAAAGAGTGACCGATGTTCTTATTTTGTATGACCACCATCGTCTGCACAGTATCGTTGGCCGCAAGCGTGAATGGCTCTAAGCCAAGCGGCGCAATCATTTCCTCCGAGCTTCTCTTCTTGATCGCGAACAGGTCCACATTCAAGTACGCGCCTGACTGAAGGAATTCGATCGTTTTTTGCAACTGTTCGTCGAAACCGTAGTAGAAGGGCACAGCGGTGTTGCCCGCCAGCCAGCGATGGGATGCGAAGCTGCCGTGTTTTGCCCCATACTCCTGGTTTTGGGGCAGCGCAGGCACCCGCATCATGTGGCAGTTCTGGCAGGTCTTGAAGTCACCGGAATAGAACGTGAGCGGGTTGCGCTGGGAGAATTTTGAGTTCTGCCATTCGTCGTAGACAGTGAAAGCGCGAACGAATTTGTAATCGTTCAGCGGGTTCGGCAGATTGGCTTTGTGGCATGCGGCGCAAAACTCGGGTGTCCGGTAGAAGTCCTTCATGACCGCTTTGGAGTGACGCTCCGGGTGCTTCAGGATCTCGTCATAGGGCACTTCCCCAGGAATGCGCTTCCCATTTTCGTCGACCATCACGGCGGGAACGCCCATCACGAAGCCGCCATTTCCCTCTGTTGACTTCAATTGCTGAATGGAGTGGCAGGTGGTGCAGGTAAGGCCGTCCGAGTCGAACTCGCGATCGACCTTCGACTTCTGCGTCATGGCTCCTGCCAACACGCCGATCGGATTGTGGCAACTGTCGCAGTGGCGTGTGAACTCAATGCCTTTTGTTCGGGGCAGGATGTTTACGCTGGTGCGGTAGAACGGCGTTCGGAACGAGTTCGAGTGCAGGGCTTGACGCCATTGGCTGTACGCCTGCTGGTGGCAGTGAGCGCAATACGTCGCCTTGGGAAAAGCTCCCGGCTGTATAAAATCGTTACCTTCGACGGAAGCGTTGCCGGCGTAGAGAGTTTGTCGTTGCCGAAGCGGAAGTTATAGCTCTCGCGTATTTCATCGGCGTACTCCTTCCGCTCTTTGCTTTCGTCCGACTGCGCCTGAGAGAGTCGCAGCACAAGACAGAGGGTGGCCGCTACACCGGCCATTGCCAGTACTTTACGCCCAGTTGCACGATTCATGCGCTACCGCCTCAAACTCCCTGATGAGGGTTTCACTTCGCTGCATCAGAGACCACAGCCACTGCGTCGTGATTTTGGGTCATGCCGTCATATACGCTGGACACGATCCCCTTGCCTTCTTCGATCGCGTAAAAACGGTCCACAGACGGAAGCCGCACTTGCTCTACGAATCCGCTGGGCCAGTGAATCTCGAGCTTGGTCACCGTCGTTGCCGTCCCGATGCCGAAATGCAGACGTTGGTCGTTGGACGATTCGATAACTTCCTCCGCTCATCACGTCTGCGCGCTGGCGCATGCCGCCGGCCGTCAGGTATGACGGTAGCTCCGATCGCGTCGCGCGGGCTCTTCGGTCCGCCGATCAGCTTGAGACCCACCCAGTGATTTGTGTCGGGATTCACGTTGTTCAGCAGCACGGGCACATGATCGATGCAGTTGATCACGACATCGATTTTTCCGTTATTGAATAGATCGCCAAACCCCGCGCCCCGGCCAGGCACAACCACCGCCAGGCCCGTGCCCTCGACGGGCGGGACATCTCAAACTTTGCGCCCTGCTTTACGTTGTGAAACAGATAGGGGCGCTGGGCGAACGATGTGCCCCATTGTAGATGTCCACTTGTGGGTAAACGTGGCCATTGACGGCGAGGATATCCTTCCAGCCGTCGTTGTCATAATCGATAAACTCGGTGCTCCAGGTAAGAAACGGATAAGTCACTCCGCCATGCCCATCGTCGGAGTAATCTCCGTATAAGTTTCCCTTGCCCTCATTGCGGAACAGCGATTTGTAGTCGTCGGAAAAGGTTCCGGTATAGAGATCCACGAGACCGTTGTTCCGGTAGTCGCCAACGGCGAGGCCCATCGAGGCCTGTCTCCTGGCCGTCCTGATTCAGAGCAAACCCGGAATACAGGCTGGCGTCGGCAAATGTCCCGTCGCCTTTGTTGATATAGAGATAATTCGCAGTCGAGTCGTTGGCTACGAGCAGATCTACTTTGCCGTCGTTATTGACATCGACAAATGTGGAGGTGAAACCGTAGTGCCGTTCTTTGTCGGCGACGCCTGCCTTTTCACTTACTTCGGTAAACGTCCCGTCGCCGTTGTTGTGAAACAGATGGTCCGGCTCGCCTTTCAGTCCGCGCGGACCGCACATGACACTCACTCCACGGAACTGGCAAACCGAAAAACCTGCGGACGACCTGGGCGCCGGCGGGAGATGCGGCCATATCCCAGTGGATATATCCGGGAACGAAGAGGTCCAGCTTGCCGTCTCCGTCATAATCTCCGAAGCTGGCGCCCGTAGACCAGTTGCCGACCGTTACGCCGGCGGCTTCTCGCGACATCAGTGAATGTGCCGTCGTGATTGTTGTGATAGAGCCGGTTTTTGCCGTAGTTTGAGACATAGATATCAGGCCAGCCGTCGTTGTCATAATCGCCAATCGCAACTCCGAAGCCCCAGCGGTCGTTGGTAACGCCGGCTGTCAGGGCGACGTTGGTGAACGTTCCATCGTGATTGTTATGAAAGAGCGCGGCATGCGGCGGCTCGGCTTTGCCGTCCATGGCCTCGAAGGTTGAGCCATTCACCAGGTAGATATCCAGCCAGCCGTCGTTGTCGTAATCCAGCAACGCAACGCCCGAGCCGTTGGTTTCGATGATGTAGTTCTTTTGTGGAGAACCCATCGTATGGCGCCAGCTCGTCAATCCGGATTTCTCCGCTATGTCCATGAAGACGATGGGGCCTTGTTTAACAAACCCGCCTTTGGTAATCGGACGTTTCTCGGAATCAAGGACAGGCGCGAAGGCTCCCCTCGTTGCCGAACCGCTTTGGCCAGGCTGGGCACTGCCGGCATCCACCACCTCTTTCGTTGAGGAAGGTGAAACTGCCACCGAGGATAAGGACGGAACGGCGGCTAGAACTTTCAAGATGGCATAGCCTTGGGGAATCCTGGTAATCGAACTCAGGTGTCCTGGCGCCACATTCGCCAAAGCCTGCCGCAATTCCGGAACAAGCGAGTCAGAAGAGACGACCCCTAGATAACCACCCTCGCCAGCCGTCAGATGAATGGATTCGCTTCGCGCCAGTGCAGCAAAGTCCGCCCCTTCACCCAGCTTCTGCAGGACCTGACGAGCTTCTGCTTCCGAGGAGACAACGATTATGGAGACCGGTTCTTTCGGCGACGGCACAGCGGCTTTCGCAAAAGACGGGCAGATCATCTCAGCGCCGGCAATCATTGCGAGCGCGCCTAGAGGCAGGCACCAGGCAAGAAATGGCCAATTCGCTGACGGGAATTTGAATGGGAAGGGCCGATCGACGTTGACTCTCAAGCTTTTAGAATCCCCATGGCGAAGGCAGCGTAGCATTGGCCTGCTGTGCCTGTCTTGGAGCGAAAGATGGGTACAGGCACTCGTACTTTAGGTCTACGAATGCAAGGTGTCTCCTGGGTTACCTGCCATCCTATAGTTGGATACGGACGTCCTCCGGAGAGTGGAGGACAACTCAGCAATGTTTCTCATAAGCTGCGTTAAGCGTTGTGTTGCAGTTGCCGTGACGGCGCGCTATGCAGTTCTTTCTTGTCTGGCTTGAGAGTCCGTTGATGGGTGGAAACATTTAGCTAATGGCAGAGCAAAGGCGGCAGATTAAGATTGCCGATCGCCACTTAACAGCTGTTCTGTTTGGTCTTCTGCTGTCCTCATTTGTTCCCTGCGCCATCGGCGGCTCCGTCCATGCTCAAACGGTGCAAAGTACACACTCTTCCGAGCTATCTATGCGGCAACACTATGACGCCGCCTATCATTTTCAGTCCTCAGGAGATTTAGCGCGAGCCGGGTTGGAATACAAGCTTGTTTTAGCGGACGCCCTTCATCAGCTTGGGAACGGTCGCGCCAACATCCGGGAGTACGCGCGGGCGCTGCCGCTTTATGAGGAAGCACTCGAACTCGCCAACGCAAATTTCACCTTGTATGTGGACTACGCCGCAGCGGCTCTTGAGGCAGAAGATCCATCGAAGACCAAACTTCTTTTAGAGCGCGCGCTGAACTTATATGCGAAGACCGCGCAGCGGTCCGAGGTTGCAAGCGCCCACCTGATACTTGCCCGGGCATTACAGAAAACAAACGGGTACAGGGAAGCCGTAGAACAATTCAAGGAGGCGGTTTCTATCGATCCAAACTTTGTAAATATGTATGCATTAGGGGCCGCCTATCTCACCCTGCCGGATAAAGAGAACGCGGCCAGGACGTTCGCGGAGATGGTGAGCCGGTTCGGAGATACGGCAGATATACGCATGGACCTGGGCCGCGCGTATGGCGACTCAGGATATCCGGATGAGGCGATTCAGGAGTTCAAAAAGGCCATCGCCAAAAACGATAAACTGCCGGGCGCGCACTATTCACTTGGCGCCTCCTATATAAACAAGTCGGGAGAGGCAGGTTTCGCTCTGGCGGAGCCGGAGTTCCGCAAAGAGGTAGCGATTCAGCCTACAGATCCGCTCAGCTATCCACAGCTTGGGCGCATTGCCATGAGCCAGCACAAACTTCAGGACGCGGAGATGGATCTCCAGCTGGCTACCGCGCTGAATCCCCAGAACCCGAACAATTTCTTGCTGCTGGGCCAGTTATACACGGAGATGCATAAGCCACTCGATGCTGAAAAAGCGCTGCGCACGGCCATCGCTGAGACCCCGGATCCTTCGCGCGACCACTACGACATTCAACATGCCCACTATCGCCTCGGACGGCTGCTGATCGAAAGCGGCCAGATCGACGAAGGGAAAAAAGAGTTAGAGGTCGCGCAAGAATTGCTCATTGCGCAGCAGACTCGAGGACGAGTCTAAGATAGCAGGCAAGCCAGTCATCGAAGCAGCATTGTCGACGACGCGCACCGCAAAACCGAGAGAGGTGGCGGCGGAGAAGACATTTGAGAAGCAGATTGGACCGCTCATGGCCGATTGCTACAACAAGCTGGGTGGGATTGCGGCAATCGATAGGGACTACGCGAGGGCGGCGGACAATTTTGAACGCGCAGCCTACTGGAATCCATCACTCGAAGGGGTGGATGGGAATTGGGGCCGGACAGCCTTTGCGGCGAACCAATATGGGCAGGCGCTGGGCCCACTGGACCGTGCTCTCCGTGCCCATCCGGAGGACGTCGAACTGCGCTCGATGTTGGGGATAAGCCAGTACGAGACCCATAAATATGCCGAAGCAGTGAAAACGTTACGGCCGATCGATTCGTCTCTGCGCACGGTTCCTTCACGGGCATTCGCCTATGCCGAATCCATGGTGAAAGCTGGGGATTTCCAGAATGGGCTCGAGTGGCTACGGATGCTGGTGCAGACCTATCCGGGAAATGTGATTTTCCATCGGGCGTTGGGCGAGGGCTATGCAAGCAGTGGAAACTATCCCGAAGCCGAGGAGGAGTTACGCACGGCTATCACGCTCAATCCAACCGACGCGGAGACAGAATATGCACTGGCGCTCTGCCTGATTGTTCTTGGGCAAAGGGTCGAGGCCGAGTCGTTGTTGGCTGGGCTCGCCGCCGCCGGGTCACAGAACGCAGAAATCTATTTTCGTCTGGGGCGACTGCAACTGGAACGAGGAGATGCGAAAGCTGCAGTGGGCAATCTCAAGACCGCGGCGAATATGACTCCGGAGAACAAGGAGATTCACCAAACTCTGGTGGAAGCCTATCGTAACAATGGCCAGCCAGAGGAAGCAGAGCACGAGAGAGAACTGTCGGAGGCGCTGCAAGCCGGCCGCACTCGCGCCAACCCTTCTACCGGGCCGCACGAGTGAATGATCGTCAGAGTAAGCGCTCCCGGAACGATCCCGATTTCGAAAGCAAAAGCCGCCGACGATGGCCTGATCGATCGTCTCTTGGCGAATGACGTCGTGGAAGGGAAGGGCGTGGTGTAATCACCAAGCGAAAAGATCCCGAGTCTTCTGCAATCGCCAAATGAGAAGCGGCAACGCCGTGAGCAAGAGAATCACCAGGGCATGCATGGAAGGGCCAGTGGAGAAGTGTATGCCTATATGTTGGATTCCGCCGGGGACGCCGCTGCGACTCGCGCGCACCTGGGTCGCGCCTCCGATCCATGCGATCAGGACCAAACCAACGGTGGGCCATAGCGCACTTCAACCGTTGACGGGCAGCGATGATCACGACTCCCCAACCGATGAGAATCGGCGCGCCGTAATAGATCAACCTGCCGACACCAAAATAGAACATCGAGAATCCATCTACCCGGTACGAACGGCGAATCTGTTCCGGGGAGAAGGAATTTCCAACCAGACCACAAAATGAAGAGCGCGATGAAGTAGGCTCCAGCGAGAAAGGCGATCGGGGCCAAGCCGAAGGCCGCCCACGGCGCCCGGAACGCACCAGGCCTGAACGTGACGCTGCACGATCATCGCCCCAGCGAGCTCGTCCATCCCTCCAAGGCGGCTGAGCGCCGCGGATTCGCGCGTCCGCTGGGGTGCATCCCGCGCGTTCCTCTTCCGCCCTGAGATCGGCAAATGATTGGTGAGCTCGGCTCAGATAGCGCCGCACATGCCGCGGTGCGATGCCGGCTCGCAGCAAGCGCTCGCGAAGTTCATGGAACGGCTTCGCCATGTCGTCCTCCCTTCAGCATCTTTTGGATTGCGCCCGCCAGATCGGTCCACGACTGAGCCAAATCAGCCAATCGATGCGACCCTTTGGCCGTTACGGAATAGTAGATACGGCTTCGGCCGTTGACAGTCTTGCGCCGCGATTTGAGCGCCCCACCGCGCTCTAAACCGTGCAGCACCGGATAGACCACTCCCTCGCCGGCCGCGATGACCGCATCGGTGCGGCTGTGGATGGCTTGAACGATCTCATAGCCATACATCTCCTCTTGTTGGAGTAGCCTGAGGATCAGGAGCTCGGGAACTCCATTCATAAAGTTCGGATTGGTTTCGCGCGCTGCCATGGAAGACCTACAATACCTCGAAGTTCGAGGCATCGCAAGGAAATAAATGCTTACATCGCAACCTTTATTTTCCTGTCCTGTACTGGGAAGGGTTCTACTGCTGGCGAGCCTCTGGTTGTACGCCGGGCCGGCGGGCAGTAGCGTGGCCATGAGGCCGGCGCGCTCGGTTCCTCTCTGCGCCGGTGTATCTCTCTCGGCGAATTATCTTGCCGTCACCGGCCCGGATCAGGGACCTGGCTTTCGTTTTATCCTGGTCAACCATACCGGCCGGGAGATCAGGCTTGCCCAGCCCGTTCCTTCCAGCTCGCATTGGTATGCGCGCTCCCACGGCCGCTGGATGTGGAGAGCATCGAATGGAGCAGGTGGAAGCCTGCTGGACGCGGGCAACGAGCATGGCCGGGTGATGGTGTATCCTGCCCCGCCGGGGACCGAGACCACGCTGCTGACGCTCGCGCCGCACCAGTCCAGGGAATGGATCGCAAGCCAGCAGCAGAACCCCGTTCTCGAATACAAGCCGGGCTGTACGATGTGCTCTTATCCCGGGGAGCGCGAGTACCAGGTGGTCTTTGCCTATGCATATCAGGCCGGGGCCAGCCAGCCGGCGGGGCTGCTCTCCTGTGGTTTGCGAACTGCCCCGGTGCCCATGCCTCCAAAATCTTGAGCCTTTGCGTCACGGGGTTCTCCGCAACCAAGCGCAGGAGTGCGGGTTCCTATAAGTGAAGTAGATACGCAGGAGATACAACCCATGAAGAACCAACTTTGCCGTTTAGCGATCAGTGGCCTTTTAGCCACTGGACTTACCCTTGGCTCGGCTGCCGCTTTTGCGCAGCAGGAAAACTCCACACCCAATCCTTCCGCTCAAGAACCCGCGAATGGTCAAGGACAGTGGGGCGGCCACAAGCACATGACTGCGGATGAACAGGTCGCGCACATGACCAAGCGCTACAGTCTGTCCTCTGATCAGCAGACTCAAATCAAGCCCATCCTTGCCAACCAGCAGCAGCAGATGCAGGCGCTGCGTCAGGACAGCTCTTTGTCCCGGGAAGACAAGATGGCCAAGATCAAGAGCATCCGCGACGACTCGAGCAGCAAAATCCAGGCGCTCTTGAACGACAGTCAGAAACAGAAGTTCGCTCAGGACCAACAGCGGAGACAGGAACGCATGCAGCAGCATGGAGCACCTCGCAGCCGGCGGACCCACAGCCTAGTAACCACCCAAGCAAGCCTGGACAGGATACCGGCGAGTTCCAACCCTGGAACTTGCCGGGGATCAGCCACACTTACCCCAGCAGATCGAGCACTGGCTTCCACTCCCGGCCCAGGGATTGCGCCACTGCTTTGTAGGTGAGTTGTCCGGCGTAGGTATTCACTCCTTCGGCCATCCCAGCGTCAGCCTTGATCGCGGCAGCTGCACCATGCTGCGCCAGGCGGAGCACGTAAGGGAAAGTAGCGTTGGTGAGGGCCAGGGTAGAGGTGTTGGGCACGGCCGCAGGCATATTGGTGACGCAGTAGTGGACCACTCCATCGACCAGGAAAGAGGGGTCGCTGTGGGTGGTGGGTTTGGCCGTTTCGATGCAACCTCCCTGGTCGATGGCGACGTCGACGACGACGGCTCCCTTCTTCATCCGGGAGACCATTTGCCGGGTCACAATTTTGGGAGCCGACGCCCCAGGGATAAGCACGCCGCCGATGACCAGGTCCGCGTTTTGCACGGCGCGAGCGACGTTATAGGAGTTTGAGGCCAGGGTGTAGACGCGGCCGTTGAAGATATCGTCGAGCTCGCGCAGCCGGTTGAGATTCAGGTCAACGATGGTTACGTTTGCGCCCATCCCGAGCGCGATCTTGGCGGCGTTGGTGCCGACGATGCCGCCTCCCAGGATGCAGACGGTCGCCGGCGGTACTCCGGGTACTCCACCGAGCAACACACCGCGGCCGCCTTTTTCTTTTTCCAGGTAGGTTGCGCCTACTTGCACGGACATTCTTCCCGCCACTTCGGACATGGGAGTGAGCAAGGGGAGCGTGCCTGCGCGGTCGCGGATGGTTTCGTAGGCGATGCCGGTGACTTTGCTGGCCAGCAGCCGGTCGGTGAGCGCGGGCAGGGGCGCCAGGTGAAGGTAAGTGAAGAGCACCAGGCCTTCGCGAAAGAATTGATATTCGCGTTTCGACCGGTTCCTTCACTTTGACGATCATGTCGGCGAGTGCCCAGACGTTGTAGGCCGAGCCAACGATTTCGGCTCCTGCGGACTGGTACTCGTCGTCAGAGAAGGCGGAGAGATCACCGGCATGGGTTTCAACGAGGACGGTGTGGCTTGCATCGACCAGCGCCTTGACGCCGGCAGGCGTGATGCCAACCCGGGATTCGTGGTCTTTCACTTCCTTGGGAACGCCAATGATCATGGTTTAAAAATTCCTCGCAAGGGAATGCTAGCAAATGCGGGTGGGTCTACGGTTTATGCCGAGGAAAGTAAACTGCAGGTCCCTCGGCTACGCTCGGGATGACCTTGAGGGGAGGGCGGGTTGCTGCTCTGGCCATTGCGGCGAGCGAGCAGTAGGCCGGACGGATCCCACCATCCCATTCGGACGGCCTTCTTGCAAGTTAACCGCCCTAAACTTTGTCATCCCGACCGGAGCGAAGCGGGATCTTCTGCTATGCTTCATCCCACCGACGGCCACATTTGCGGCTTTCCTTAAACGGAAAGCCGCATCTAAGGTTGCAAGTAACGCCTCTAAACTTTGACATGACATCCCGGAGCGAAGCGGAGCGGAGGGATCTGCAGTTTCTACTCTCCACGCCTCGCTCAAATCGGCCCAAGAAGGATTCGTCTCTTCAATAAGGTGTATTTTCTTGGCCCGCGTCCAGCCCTTGATTTGGTTCTCCCTATTAATAGCGTTATGAACATAACGGTAATGCTCAAACCACACGAGGCGATGGCATCGATAGTCCGCAGTGAAGCCAGGGATAACGGCCGCTCGATGTTCCTCTGTTCTGCGCGCAACGCTATTGGTCATGCCGCAGTAAAGAACACGGGTCCTGCTGGCAACGATATAGACGTAGTAGTGGTGGTCGCGTTTGCTCATTGTTGACACCGTTGCGGCCGAGAGGGAACTGCAGGTCCCTCGGCTTCGCTCGGGATGACAAAGTTTAAATGCTTGGCGGGACCTTGGGGTTGGTTATTCGGATGGAGAGTTCTGAGAGTGGTTGCTGGGAGAGGGAACTGCAGGTCCCTCGGCTTCGCTCGGGATGACAAAGTTTAAATGGTTAGCGGACCTTGGGGTTGGTTATTCGGATGGAGAGTTCTGAGAGTGGTTGCTGGGAGAGAGAACTGCAACTCCCTCGGCTTCGCTCGGGATGACAAAGTTTAAATGGTTGGCGGGACCTTGGGGTTGGTTATTCGGATGGAGAGCTCTGAGAGTGGTTGCTGGGATAGAGAACTGCAGGTCCCTCGGCTTCGGGATGACAAAGTTTAAATGGTTAGCGGACCTTGGCGTTGGTTATTCGGATGGAGGGTTCTGACGGTCGGTCTGCGGCCGAGAGGGAACCCTTACACCCCGTCACTCCCCTGTATCAATCTGCGCTCGTTGCAGGCGGTCGGAGTAATCGATGTACACGGCTTTCCACGATGTATAAAAATCGAGCGCGCCGGTGCCGCCTTCGCGATGCCCGTTGCCGGTTTGCTTGACCCCGCCGAAGGGCAGATGAACCTCAGCCCCGATCGTCGGCGCGTTGATGTAAGTGATGCCGGCTTCCAGGTCACGCACCGCCTTCAACGCCAGGTTCACGTTGCGAGAGTACAACGCAGTCGAAAGCCCATATTGGATTCCATTGGCGATCGCAATCGCCTGATCGAAGCTGTCGCATTCAAGCAGGCTTACTACCGGCCCAAACACCTCCTCCCGGGCAATGCGCATCTCCGCACCCACTCCCCCAAACACCGTGGGGGCAAAGAAATATCCCTTGTCCAACCCATCGCCCGCCAGACGCTGCCCGCCAGTCAATAGCCCGGCGCCCTCTTTCCGCGCAATCGCGGTGTAGCGCTCAGAGGTCTCTACCTGCTGCTGGTTGATCTGCGGCCCCATCTCCACCTGGGCGTCCAGACCATCGCCCACCCTGAGCGCCCGCGCACGCTCCACCAACCTGCGGGTAAACTCACCGGCAATGCTCTTGTGTACGATGATGCGGCTGGTCGCGGTGCAACGTTGGCCGGTGGTGCCAAAAGCTCCCCAGACGGCTCCGTCCAACGCCAGATCGAGATTGGCGTCTTCGAGCACAATCATAGCGTTCTTACCCCCCATCTCCAGCGAGCACGGCTTGAATAAGCCGGCGGCCGTCTGGCCGACGATCCGGCCCACCTCGCTGGAACCGGTGAAGGAGATGGCGTTTACTTCGGGATGCGTAACCAAAGGCGCACCCGCATCGGGACCGAAGCCGGTCACGATGTTGACCACGCCATCCGGCAGTCCGGCCTCCAGCAACAACTCCACCAGGTTGATGGTCGATAAGGGAGTATCTTCGGCCGGCTTGATCACACAGGTATTGCCGCAAACCAGGGCAGGGAAGAGCTTCCATGACGGAATCGCCATAGGGAAGTTCCAGGGCGTAATCATGCCGCAGACACCTACCGGCATACGTACGGACATGGCGAACTTATCGGGCAATTCCGACGGAGTGGTCTGGCCGAAGAGCCTGCGGCCCTCGCCCGCCATGTAGAAGGCAGTGTCGGCAGCCTCTTGCACGTCGCCGCGCGTTTCGCTGAGAACCTTGCCCATCTCGCGCGTCATCTCCCGGGCCAGCTTCTCTTTGTGCCGCAGCAGCAGCTCACCGGTGCGGTAAAGAATCTCTCCCCGCTTAGGAGCTGGAACCAGCCGCCATTGCCGATAAGCCGCCCGGGCCGCGCGCACCGCCCGATCCACGTCCGCCTCGCCTGAGGCCTGAAACTCTCCCACCACATCGTCGACATTGGCGGGATTGTGATTGAGAAAAGTCTTGCCGCTCTGTGCGCTCAGCCACTGGCCGCCAATGAGGTTCTTATAGATCTTCGTAGCCATAGCTCCTTCTTATTCATGTCTGCAACGTGTCCAAAACGGGGCGTATGCCCTAAAAGTGGTGGTAAAGACTCAAAAGAGTAGCGGTGCAACAAAGCAACCGTGGCCGTACAATGAAATCCGTCGTTCAGGAAAAGTCCGGCATTCATGTCATCAAACGGTTTCCATTCGCGTTCTTCTCGTACGCACGGTGTGCGTTCGCTGTTCAGCGTATTCTCGAGCGATCTGGCAATCGATTTAGGCACCGCGAACACCCTGGTGTACGCGCGCGGCAAGGGCATCGTCGTCAATGAGCCCTCCATCGTCGCCATCAACAAGAATACCGGCGAGGTCGAGGCGGTTGGCAAAGAAGCCAAGGAGATGCTCGGCCGCACTCCGGGCAACATCGTCGCCATCAAGCCGATGAAAGACGGCGTGATCGCTGATTTCAAAATCACCGAAAAGATGCTGAACTACTTCATTCAGAAGGCGCACAACCGCAAGATGCTGGTGCACCCGCGGATCGTGATCGGCGTGCCTTCGGAGATCACACAGGTGGAGAAGCGAGCGGTGGAAGACTCCGCCTATCGCGCCAAGGCAAGCGAGGTGTTCCTGGTAGAGCAGGCGATGGTGGCCGCCATCGGCGCAGGCCTGCCAATCACAGAACCCAGCGGCAACATGGTGGTGGATATCGGTGGCGGCACTACGGATATCGCCGTCATTTCGCTTTCCGGCATCGTCTATTCCCGTTCCGTCCGCATGGCCGGCAACCAGATGGACGAAGCGATCATGAATTACCTCAAGCGCAAGTACAACCTGCTCATCGGCGAGCGCACGGCGGAGCAGATCAAGATTGACATTGGATCGGCCTATCCGCTGGACAAGCCGCTGACCATGGAGATCAAAGGCCGCAACCTGATCGAAGGCGTGCCTAAGACCATCACCATTGATGACAGCGAGATCCGTGAAGCGCTTACGGAATGCATTTCGACCATTCTCAACGCCATTCGCGTTGCCCTGGAGCGCACCCCGCCGGAACTCAGCGCCGACATCAGTGACCGCGGCATCGTGCTGACCGGGGGCGGCGCGTTGATCAAGAACCTTGACAAGCGTATCCGCGAAGAGACCGGTCTGCCGGTTTCGATCGCCGATGATCCTCTGGCCAGCGTGGTGCTGGGCACCGGCAAGATGCTAAGTGACTTCCGTTTGCTGCGCAAAATCAAGATCGACTGAAGCCTTTCACTTCGGGTGTATACAGAGTGACGAATCTCGGCGTGGCCTTTCCTTGAGAAACAGCCGCACATCGCTACACTCATGGGGCCAGAGCAGAAGTGAAGATGCTTTTTCAGGCGGCGAGTCGACTTATCAACCAAGAAGGGGACGGATGGTCGATTCGTCCGCGAACCCAGCCATGGATTTGCTTTGAGCCGGTATAAGAACATCCTGTTCCTGGTGGCGGTTCTGGTGGCCCAGATCATTGGGTTAGCCGTGCAGGTGCGCCGGCCCAACCCCAATGGCGGGGATGCGCCGGCGGTGCGGTTGATACGCTATTGGGCCATCGGCCTCATGTCCCCCCCGGAAAAGGTTCTGCATGGCAGCGGGAGCGGCCTGCGCGGCCTGTGGTCGAACTATCTCGACCTGCGCCACGTGCGGCAGCAGAATCAAGAGCTGACGGAACGGGTGAGACGCCTGCAGCTGGAGCAGGCATCGCTGCTCGAAGACGCTCGCCAGGGACAACGGCTGCAAGCACTGCTGGCCTTCAAGGAACACTACATTTACAGTACTGTGCCGGCGCAGGTGATCGGCACGTCGGGGACTGACCAGTCGCGCATCCTGTACATCGATAAGGGCGCCAAAGACGGTCTCAAGCCGGATATGGCGGTCATCACTCCTGACGGCATCGTGGGCAAGCTGAAGGACGTCTTTGCCCACACCTCGCAGGTGCTGTTGATCTCCGATCAGACCAGCGGAGCGGGGGTGCTGCTCGAATCGACCAGGCTGCGCGGGGTTCTGCGCGGCAATGCGCTGGGCCAGCCGCAGATCATCAACATGCTTCCCGACGAACGGGTCAAACCGGGAGAACGCGTGGTTACCAGCGGGGGAGACCAGATCTATCCTCGCGGGCTGCCGGTGGGGGTGGTCGACCAGGTGACGGCGGATACTTCCAATCCTCCTTATATCGATATCGTCATCAGGCCTGCCGCTAATCTAGGTCACCTGGAAGAGTTGCTGGTGATCACCCAGGCTTCAGACCAAATGCCGGAGAAGGCGAAGCAGGATCTGGCGCAGAGCGCAGCCGAGGGAGCGATCGCCGCGACTCAACAGCGGGCTTCGGACATTCTTGCCGAGCGGCTGCCGAGCGTGAATAACCCGAGGGCGCTTGCGGATGCGCCCCCTGCCCCGGATCACGGGTCGGTCAATCCGGACACGGTTCCCGTCAGGCTTCATCCGCCACCTGCTTTGCACGCGGATCACTACAGTCCGAACACGACGCCGCAGGCTAGCGCGTTGACCCCTGGGCAGTCGGTTGTCGACCCGAAATATGCGCCGACGCCGCCGGCTGCTTCGGTGGCTGCGACGCCTGCCGCCAAAGCTGCCGCCAAAGCGGACACTGCCAACCAGGACGCAAACGATGCGGCGGGGCAAGACCAGTCCGCTACAGCCAAGCCTCATCATTCTTCGACCAGCCCTACGGGAACCAGTAACGCGGCTTCTGGCGACGCGGCCTCGCCCGGGACAACCCGTCCACCGGCGGCCAAGCCGAAGGCGCCTAAGCCGCCGCCAACCGATCAGCCGGCTGCAGCGCCTCCGGCGCCTGATCCCGGTGCTGAGCCTCCGCCAACCTCAGGAAATGGGCCGCCGCCACAATGACGACCGGGATGGATAGCGAGATTTGAAACTTCGTGGTGAGTAGTAAGAGCGGCAAGAGGAGAAGTAGTCCATGGCAATGTCGGCATCACTAGCGCGTCGGGAACTGGATGTGCAGCGCTATCCACTGATCGTAGTGGTGCTGGTCCCGCTGTTGGCGATTTTTCTGCAGGCCCTGATCCCCCGTTTCATCCCCAAGTTCGACATCCTCGATCTCCCCTTGCTGGTGACCATCTACTTCTCCGTAGGCTGGCGCAACCCAATTGCCGGCACGGTCACCGGAGCGGTGATCGGGCTTATTCAAGACGCGCTGACCAGCCGACCCCTGGGAATTAATGGGATTTCGCAATGTGTCGTGGGGTTCTTTGCCGCCTCGTTGGGGGTCAAGATCGACGTGGAGAATCCGGGAACCCGCCTGCTGATCAACTTCGCCTTCACCTTGTTGAATATCGGAATCTATCTCTTCATCATGCATCGCATGCTGGCGTTCAATGTCAATACCAACTGGCTGCATGAGGTAATCAAGGCTGTTATCAATTCGATTGTGGGTGTGTTTTTCTTCGATATTCTGGATCGTGTAAGGCCACGGGACTAAAGAGCGATTGGAAAAAATGCAGCGAATCCAGGTCAGCAGCGTCACAGTAACAGTAAGCGGGCCATAGCCATGGATAATTACTCATCGGTTAACCGGGAAGAGAGACTGCCAGCATTCAAGCTCACGATCGTGCAGTACGCGATCGTGGCCATTCTGCTGGTCCTGCTCTCCGGACTGTGGCGGTTGCAGGTGATTGGCGCGCAAAACTACCGCAGCCTGGCCGAGCAGAACCGGATTCGCAAAGTGCCGATCCTGGCTCCCAGGGGCAAGCTGTTCGATCGCGAAGGGCGCCTCCTGGTGGATAACTATCCCTCCGTCTCCTGCTTTCTGATTCGCGAGCCGGGCCGAGACCTGCGCGCGGATTTTCCCCTGATTGCGCGCGGGCTCCACATGACGCCGGATCAGCTGGAGGGCGTGCTGAAGCACTACGCGCTGGCGCCCAAGTATGAGCCAATCCCGCTTAAGCAGGACATCACTCCGGACGAGGTGGAGTTTATCGAGGCGCACCGCGATGAGCTGCCTGAACTGGAGACCATCGACGAACAGCGCCGTCTCTATCCTCGCAACGGCTTTGCCGCCAACCTGATCGGCTATGTTGGCGAGGTAAGTGACGACATGCTGAACGACCCTCGCTACGCCTATTACGAGCCGGGCGATGTGGTCGGCAAATCGGGCGTGGAGCAGTCGTACGATCAACTGCTGCGCGGTCAGGACGGCTCGCAGGACATCATTGTCGACAGTCACGGCAGGGAAGTGGGTATATTGGGCCGGGAACCGGCGGTACCGGGACAAGGCCTGAAGCTGACCATCGATCTGGATATCCAGAAGGCGGCCGAGAGCGCCTTTGGCGATCGCAATGGAGCGATTGTCGCCATCGATCCCCATACCGGCGCCGTGCTGGCGTTGGTTTCACGGCCAGCCTTCGATCCCAACGATTTCTCGGTTCGGGTCTCGCGGGACGAATGGAACAAACTCATTACCGATCCGCGCCATCCGCTTCTGGACAAGGCGATCCAGGCACAGCTGGCGCCGGGTTCCACGTTCAAGATCATCATGTCCCTGGCCGGTCTGGAGAATGGGATCGCGCAGAACATGACGGTGAACTGCACCGGCGGCGGTGTCTTCTACGGCCGCTACTTTGCCTGCGATCACCATCACGGCTTGGTCGATATTCTCCACGCCATCCCGAAGTCCTGCGACACTTTTTACTACACGCTGGCAGAGCGTTTGGGTATCGAGAAGATTGCCTATTGGGCGCACAAAGTAGGGATCGGGCAGAAGACCGGCATCGATCTGCCGGGCGAAGTGAGCGGGACCATGCCTTCCGAAGAATGGAAGATGAAGAACTTCCACGAGAAGTGGTATGCGGGGGAAGTGATCTCCGTGGGCATTGGCCAGGGAGCCGTGGCGATTTCGCCGATCCAGTTGGTCCGTGCGATCGCTGGGATCGCCTCCGGCGGCGTGTTCAAGCGGCCCCACGTCGTGGAGGCTGACCAGCTGACGGCGGAATATCGCCAGGCTATGGATGACTCGTATCCGGGCAGCGGAGACGTCAGCTTTCCCATCGACCCGGCTATATGGGAGACGATCACCGATGGGATGGCTGGGGCGCTGGATGCCAGTATGGGCGGTACGGCCTTCGCAGCGCATCTGGACAACATCGACTTTGCGGGGAAGACAGGTACGGCGCAGGTGGTCAATCACAGCGCCGGAGCTCTGGTTGTATCCAAGGATGTGGCCACTCGCGCCAACTCCTGGTTTGTGGGCATGTCGCCGCGCAGAAACCCCGATATTGCGGTGGTGGTCTTGACTGAACACGGTGGCTGGGGTTCGGCGTCCGCGCCGGTGGCGGCGCAGATTGTCGAGGCATTTGTCGATAAGCAGCGCCGTCTGGACAATAACCTCCAGGAAGCCAAGGTGCCTGCGAAGGTAGAAGTGGGCGCGGTGTGGTCGGAGCCTCCAGAGCAGGGACCCGCGAAGGTGACTACCGCATCCGCGAAGGACGCTGCCCCGGCGATGCACGGCGGCCACTTCACGGTGCCGGCGCAATGAGCTGGCTGGCTTTGAAGGGGCGGGGCTTTAGAGTTTGCGTGAGAACCGGAAGAGAGAAATTACACGGGTGACAAAAGCTTTGGGTGCCCCATTCAAGCCGTACGGCGCCCGCCCCGGCGTGCCGTGGGGCTTGAGTGGGCTACCCATGCCTCCCCCACTCGTTTGTCATTAGGACCGGAGCGTACCGCAGTGGAGAGCCTGCACTGAGCGAAGTCGAACCGGGACCTGCGGTTCGGCGGATTTGCTGAACGCAGCCCTTCACGCTAGAAACGACACGGAGAATCATGCGGCGATTTATCTCATTTCGCGATTTCGACTGGTTGCTCCTGGGCCTGGTGCTGCTGCTTTCGGTCATCTCCATCCTGGAGATCTATAGCGCCACCTTGCATACCAAGTTTGTGGGGTTTGAAACCAAGCAGATCTTCTGGCTGATTGGCGGCCTGGCTGCGATGTTTCTCTTCTCGCTGATCAACTACCACCGTCTGCTGGAGGCGGTCCACTGGGTCTATGGCTTCTGCCTGATCTCCCTGGTAGGGGTGCTCATCTTTGGAACCAAGGTTCTGGGTGGGCGCCGCTGGATCAAACTTCCTGGCGGCATTCACTTTCAGCCGTCGGAATGGGTCAAGGTGGTGCTGATTGTCGCCATGGCGCGATACTTCGCGGGCCTTGCCGGCAGGGACCTGACCTGGAGTGACATCTTCAAGGCTTTCCTGCTGGTCGGGCTGCCCATGTTGCTGGTGCTCAAGCAGCCGGACCTGGGAACCTCGCTCACCTATGTCCCGGTGCTCATCATCGGGCTGTTCCTGGGCGGCCTGGAGTGGAAGAAGGCGGTCATCCTGGTGGTGGCCAGCCTGGTCCTGGTGGTTCCGGTCTGGGCCAAAGTGCTCAAGCCTTACCAAAAGCAACGGCTGACCAGCTTCCTGAACCCCGACACGGATCCCAAGGGTAGCGGCTACCAGGTGAAACAGTCGCTGATCGCCGTGGGCGACGGAGGCGTATGGGGCCGGGGAGCCACCAAGGGTACCCAGACCCAGGGCGACTTTCTGCCCATTCCCTATACGGACTTTATCTTTGCCGCCTTTTGCGAGGAACATGGCTTCGTCGGCGCCGTCTTTGTACTGCTGATATACTTCCTCATATTGACGCGTTTGATTCAAAATGCTCAGACAGCCGCGGATGTATCCGGTACGTTCCTGATCATGGGCGTGGTCGCTGTACTCATCTTTCAGATTGCAGTTAACGTCGGAATGGTCATCGGGCTTATGCCGGTTACGGGAATTCCTCTACCTTTAATGAGTTACGGGGGATCCTCGGTACTGTTCACTTTCCTGGCTCTGGGTATGGCGATGAACGTTCGTATGAGCCGCTTTGTGAATTAGAGCAGGGTTCCCCGGCCTGTAGTCGGGCCGCACCATAGGCGGCGTCAGTAACCTTAAGTTTTTGAGTAGTTTAGATACGCCGGTCAGGTGAATCACCGGGCCGGGCAGGATTAGGAATGAACACGCAGAGAAGGGTAACGGCCCCGCCTGAAAACAAGGTTGAAGTGGTCACCGACTCTTTGCGTCTAGAGAGCCTTGGAACGCCAGCCAGCACAGAGACCGGTCCCGGTCGTTACCGTGTTGAGCCGGCATCCCCGCACAAAGAATTTCGCTGGATTCCGCCCCATGGATCACGCGCCTTTGCCCAAGGCTTGCTCGCTGACCTAATCCTTCCCGGATTCCCGGGAGTGGGATAGCAGCTTCCCCTCCGATCTGCCGCGCCGGCCGTCCGCCAGGTAAGACCTGCGGACAGGAGAGGCAGCATGTCAAAAGAAATTTGTATTTCCAGCACGCCCCACGAGACGCGTCTGGCCATCCTTGAAGACGATCAACTGACAGAGGTCTACTACGAGCGCGAGAACGAATACACTCTCGCCGGCTCCATTTACAAGGGTCGTGTGACCCGCGTGCTTCCCGGCATGCAGTCGGCATTCGTCGACCTGGGCCTGGAGCGCGACGCCTTCCTCTACGTCACCGATTTCATGGAGGAGCAGGAAGACTCCTCGGACTTTGAGCGTATTCCGGCGAACGGCCGGCCCGAGGAGGGCCGCGAGCCGCAAGCCAGGGAGAACCGCGAACCGCGCCAGCCTCGCGCCGCAGCCGCCGGAGAAGAAGAAGCTCCACGGCGTAACGGCGTTCCGGCAGGCTCGGGAGGGGCAGTATCCGGGCAAGGGCCGGCTGGCGAGTTTGAGGATGGAACCCGGCGCTGGAGAGGCCGGCGTGGCCGCCGCAAGGGTTTTCGCCCACCGCAGCAAGGCGGGCAGCAGGCAGCCCCAGCCCACGACCAGACGGCCCAGGCGGTCCAGACGGCTCGCACCGACGGATCCCCCCGCAGCGATGTGGCATCCCGCGACGTCCCGGCCGTCGAGGCAAGCGCACCAGGGGAAGCTGGCCCGCGGCCTCCAGTTGCGTTCTCTCTACCCGGTGAGTCGCTTTCGAAGTACGGCGGTCAGAGCGCTGCGCCGGCGCCCGCGCAGCCTTTCGACAACCGTCCGCCGCAGCAGCGAGCCAATGTGGTCGTAGCCAAACCCTCGACGCTGATCGAGACCCCATTGGCATGGGACGGCGCCGGCCCGCTCCCTGGTGAATCCATCTCCCGTTATCGGGGTGCCCTGAGCGAAACGCCGGCCCCTGTTCACGAGCGATCCATTGGCCTCCACCAGTACCGTGCAGGAAGAGTCGGCCTATACCGGGGACCTCGCCGCCGCAACCGAGAATCTGGAGCCGCATGCCATTGTGGCGGCAGAAGAAGAAGCTCACGCGCTGCATGAAGCGGAAGCGCCGGAAACGGTACTGGCGCCTGCAGCTAGAGGAGCCTGAAGCCGTCGTGATTTCAGAAACGGAGGCGGAGGTCCAGAGCAGCGTTGCGGACGAGCCGTTATTAGCGGCGGTAGAGTTTGAGCCGCAGGAAGCTTCCGCCTCGTATCGGATCGACCCTTCCGCGCCCAGCGAATTTCGCTTTGCTTCTTCGTCCTCCAGCTTGGCTGAGGAGGAGGAGATGGCTTCTGAAGCGGAAGCTATCCAGCAGATTGAAGATACCCGCCCGGAGGCTGGTGGCGACGAGGCCGCAGTGTTGGGCGCGCCCAACCCGGCCCTGGTGGAATTGGAAACGGACTTCGAAGAGGAGGACGAGGACCTGGACGCCGGAGCTCCAGTAACCGGCCTGGTAGAGGAAGAAGAGGTCGCGGAGGAAGAGGAGTACGACTTTACGCCTCTGTATGTCGAGAGCGAAGACCATGACCTGCAGGAGCTGGAAGAGGAGACGCTCGACCAGGAAGTTGCGGCAGGGGGTGAGATCGGCGAAATGGTGCGCGATGCTCATCTTGACCAGCGGATCGCCGGCGATGCTTCCGGCCTCACCGTAGAGGAAGAGGAAACGGAAGATGAGATGGAGGCCGCGGAGGGTGTCGAGGAAGCAGAATCGGAAGAAGGGCAGGTAACCGCGGTAGCCGGTCAGCCGGCTCGCCGTCCACGTGACGATCAGCGCCGTGGAGGCCGAGGGCAGCGTAACGATGGCCGCCGCCGCCACAATGGCCGCAGGCAGAACACGCAAACCAGCGACCTGCCGATCATCAGTGAGCTGTTGAAGCAAGGTCAGGAAATCCTGGTGCAGATTGCCAAGGAGCCGATTGCGAAAAAGGGCGCGCGCATTACCAGTCACATCGCGCTCCCCGGCCGCTTCCTGGTCTTCATGCCCACGGTCAATCATGTGGGAGTCTCGCGCAAGATCTCCTCCGACGAGGAGCGGTTGCGCCTCAAGCGCATTCTGATCAGCGAGAAGGGAACCGTCAGTGGCGGCTTTATCGTGCGCACGGCAGCGGATGGAGCCAGCGAAGAGGATTTGCGGGCGGATATTCGCTTCCTGATCAGCCTGTGGACGGAGATCAAACAGCGTTCCGATACGGCCAAAGCGCCGGCCCTGATTTATCACGATCTGAACCTGGTGGAGCGCATCCTGCGCGACCAGGTGAGTGACAACTTCTCCACCATCTGGGTCGATACCGAGGCGGAGTACGAACGCATCGTTCGCTTCCTGAACCGTTTTCAGCCCTCGCTGGTGCGCCGCGTCAAGTTGTACACCAAGGAAACGCCGCTCTTTGAGCAGTTCGGCATTCAGGATGAAATCACCAAGGCGCTCAAGTCCAAGGTCTGGCTCAAGTCCGGCGGCTCCATCGTGATCAATCAGACGGAGGCGCTGGTGGCCATCGACATCAACACCGGCAAGTATGTAGGCAAGACGGCGCGTTTGGAGGACACGATTCTCAAGACCAATCTCGACGCCATCCCCGAGATCGTGCGCCAGATTCGTCTGCGCGACCTGGGCGGAATCATCGTGATCGACTTCATCGACATGGACGAGCGCAAGAACCGCAACAAGGTGATGCAGGCTCTTGAGGACGAGCTCAAATCAGATCGGGCTCCTTCCAAGGTGCTGCAGTTCAATGACTTCGGCCTGGTCGCGATTACCCGCAAGCGGGTGAAGCAATCGCTCGAGCGCACGCTGAGCATCCAATGCGCGATCTGCGCCGGCACCGGCATGGTCAAGAGCCCGACCACGGTGTGCAATGAGATCTACATCGAGATGCGCAAGATGCAGAATCATCTGGAGCGCCAGGACGTGTTGTTGCGCGTCCATCCCGAAGTGGTCAAAACGCTGAAACTGGGCAACGCGCGCTGGCTCACGGAGCTGGAGGAGATGAGCGGCAAGACGATCATCGTCAAGAGCGATCCGACGCTGCATCCGGAGCAATTCGATATCCACTAGAAAGTCGGGGCTTTGCCGCCGTAACTAGCGGCAGGGCCTCGACTTACAGACGTCAGGCTGGGCAAGGCAGCGGCTGTCCGGCGGTTGCGCCGGATAAGCACTGCAAACCTTCCGCGAGTCAAATGCGTCACATAGGGGTTGATAGTTGAGAGGCTCCTTTCGGGACCTCCCAAAACTTCCTTTCCCATGGGTGATTACAAGATGTGGTGTCCCTTACCCCGGTTCCCCGGCCGATCTCTAGCGATTGTGGCGGCCCTTTCCTCGTGCCTCCTGGCTCCGTCCGGCTTCGCACAAATCAGTTCGAGCGCGCAAAATCACGCGGATTTTGATGCCCTGGTGCAGGATCAATATCCCAATCAGGGCGGCTATAACAGGCAGGGCTACAGCACCCACCATAGCGGCTCCCTGACCGACCATCTGGCCCTTGAGTTAGGCGGCGGATTCAATGTGCCGGCAGGCAATACTACGACTTGGCAGAACGTCGGTTATAGCATCAACCTGGGCGGCGGCTGGAATTTCAACGATCGATTTGGAGTGCTGGCCGAGTACGGCTTCAATGGCGCCAATATTCCACAAAATACGTTGACGAATGTAGGCGAGCCGAATGGCCACGTTCACGTGTGGTCGCTGACGCTGGATCCCATCTTTTACTACAAGACCAGCGGACGCATCGGCGGTTACATTACCGGCGGCGGCGGCTTTTATCGCAAGACCACGAGCTTTACCATGCCGGTTTACGTGGGAGATTACTGCGATTACTTCTATGGCTGCTATCCGCAATACGAAAACATTACGCTGAGCCAGTTCTCCAGCAACCAGGGCGGGTTCAATTTTGGCACTGGAGTCACCTTCAAACCCAACGCGGACGGCAAGGGTAAGTTCTATGCCGAGGCACGCTACGTATGGGTCGACTCTCCGGCGACTACGTCGAGCGCCGTGGGGACGGGCACCGTCGGGATGTTTCCGGTAACCTTCGGATTCCGCTGGTAGGCCGCGATTGATATTTGGCGTCTCTTCCTTGCAAGGTGCAGCTTCCGTCCGGATTTGGGGCCTTGTTTAGAGAAACAGCGTATCCCTCCAGATGTGCCTACTGTGCGCCCGGATAGACCTTGATCCAGTGGTTTCGCATGGAGGCGCGCGTGAGTTTACCGGCGGTTTCAGACACAATAAGTTTTGTCAGTTCTACGGGCATATGACAGTCGATGCAATTGTTCGCGATGGTCCGGCCCATTTTCTTCGATACCCCGCAACTTTCCCAACTATGGCAAGTGAGACACTTGTTCGAGTAAGATGCGGCGGTACGCTCAGGAGCATGCACGTCATGACAGGTGGAACAAGTCATATTCGGCGATTGCAGATAGCATTTGCTTCTCTTCAGCAAGCCTACCTGGTCCCCGTGCACATCGGGGTGCTCCGCGGGGTTCGCGGGGTCTGGGATGACATACTTATGGAGCGGCTCCCCGGGCCGATAAGAAAATGCAGGCGCGATTTCCTTACTGCGAGTGCCGTTGTGGCAAAGGGCGCACAAGTCCACTTGCCTGTCTCGCGATAACATAGCCGGATTTATGATCGTGGATCCGAGGGTTCTCGGCGAAGCAGCCGATGCGGTTCTCATCACGGTGATGTGGTCCATGCCCGGTCCGTGGCAGGTCTCGCAGGAGATTCCCGTTGCCACACTTCCCCTGTCATAGCGATTGGTGCGAGGATCAGTGGCTAACGGCTTGATGTAGGCGATATGACACTCCAAGCAGCGTGGATGGATCGCGCGGGCAAAATTTGCCGTGCCGTCCGTATAGCCGGGACTGTTTATCCAGCGGCGGCCGGCTGACCAGTAGCTTACCGGCAACTCATATAATGCGTTCCCCCGCCAGTAGAGATAGCTTTGCCCGCGTATTCCGGAACCTATGACCAGGTCGATTCGTTCGCTTTCCGTTTGCACATGTGGGGCCACGCCCCTGGTCGCGGTCTCATAATTGCCATCGCCTTTTTCTTCCATCTTGAAATAAAGGCTCGGCTGTGTGTCTGTCGACCTGGGCTGATGGATCATCAGAACATTGGAACCCTCGATGAATGAGCCCAGAATCGAATCTTTACCGGACAACTGAGAGGTCAAATGGTGTGCTGTGTGCAGATAAGCAAATGCTTACTTGCTGATGGCAGGAAAGGCAGACCGAATCTCCTGCAAATCTCTCTCGCCGAAAAGGATAGTGCGCCAGATTCGGATGTCGTCATCTGATTCTGGCCTGGCTCCTGAGCCATTGTTTGATCGTTCTTTGCGAGTTCATCTCTGATAGCCTGGGCCTTGTCGGGCTCACCGGTCGAGGAGTAGATGGCAATCAATTCTTTTCCGGCCTGGCTCCGAATCTTGTCCTGCTGCAAGTGCGGGAAGGCTGCTTCCAGATCTTTGCGCCCATCGGTCTCCGCGCCGATTCTTCGTTCACACATACCGAGCAAAGCCTGAATATTCCACAAGTCAGGCCGAAGCGTGAGCGCTGTACGTAGTTGGGGGGCAGCATCGCTGTAGTGAGCACTGAAGAAGAGGACAACTCCGAGATTGCCTCGGGCGTCAACGTTGTTGGGATCGAGCAGGATGATTTCCTGGAACTCTCGAGCAGCGAGTTTCTTGAGCCGCTGCTCTTTGAGATATTGCTAGAGCCAGACGAGCATGTGAATCAAGCTTTTCCTGGAGACTCGATGGGATTTGGCAGAAGCACGAGCAGGAAGAGATGCAGAGGAGAAGCAGCAGCGCGCCACAGGCGAGCTGATACCTATCGCCGTGGATATGTTTTTCAGATGCGGAGCCGCCTTAAACGCCCTTCTTTCGCTAGGTTAAACGAAAGAAGATTCGCGGCAAAGACGTAGTCGTGTTTCAAGCCACTGCTTTTGCACATTTCTCTGTCGCTGAGAACCGCCAATGGTAACAATGCGCATTGAGGCAGTAGCCCGGTTTTCTCGATCTACTATCGGAGGCTGTCACCACTGGCCATATCGCGTATGTCGAGGTCACGCATGAGCCGATCTGTCTCGGTGTAAGCTTCCCTTACCCAGTCCGACGATCTCTGCTCGGGCTCGGGCGAGTACTCGAGCTCGATGCTGACTGAACCAGCGAACCCGCTTTCCTTTAATTCCTTCAGGTACGGCATAAAATCGACGACGCCTCGGCCGGGTGGTAGGTCACCATGTACCTTGCCATCGCAATCGGAGAGGTGCACGTGACCTATTGCTTCCCCTCAATTTACTTATCTCTGAGGCAGGCGCATGCACTAGCGCCAGGTGCGAAATGTCTATATTGGCTTTCACTGCCGGTGAACCGACGTCGACCAGAAACTTGCTCATCTTGGTGAGGTCGTTGATCAGCGACAAATGGAACGGCTCGAGTTCGAGAACGATTTCCTGCCCCAAAGCTTCCGCGCATCGTGCCAGTTCGCATACCGGACTCGACTGCCCATGCCCATTGGTCTGCGGGTTTGATCACTTCACGTTGCCAAATGTATTCGCCAAGAACAAGGAGAAGATTACGTGCTTCCAAGTCATAGCCAAATTCAAGATATTGACGAGCACGATCGATGTGGAAGCGGCGCACGGCGCCATTAAAATCAGCGATTCCGAGGGCGACACAAACGGTCGAGATGACGGGAAGCGCTACGGAGCGACAAGCCTCCCGAATCGCTTTGCGCTCCACCACATCTGTTTCAATCGGGTCAGCGAAGATATCGATGGTATCGAACCCGATCCTGCCCGTTTCTCTGAATCCCCTCAACGATGCTGAACGACGAGCCGAGCCATGCGGAACTAATGAGACCGAGCTTCATATAAATCCTCGAATCGGGGTTCGATTTCAGCAATTGTGACCAACCGGTGCTCCTCAGCGGAACGGTAGCAAGCCTCCACGAGCGCCATGGTTCGGAGATTGTCACGGCCGCTGATGGAAGGCTGTGTACCGCGAGCCACGCTATCAAGAAGCTCTCCCATGGTGCCGGCGAAGGCATCGGGAAACCAAACTTCTTTCCAGCGAGGCGAGAACGTATAACCGGGCTGGTGCTTGGTTGTGAAATCTATGGCGCTGGGCTGCCGGTTGGGGTAACTCGGCCAACCGATTGTGCCTTGCGCCATTCCATCCGTGCCTTCTACTCGCCAGCGGATGTACCAATCTCTGACAGCATCGGCGGATGGTCCGGCCCATACGTCATCCCAAGCCGCGGCTCTGAAACCATTTGCATATTCCAGGATGTACAGGCAAATACCATCACGATGGGGAAACTTCGTCCTTGGATCCCGTCGCGTACTGACAAAAACGCTTTCCGGATCACCGAAAAGGTACCGGAAGGAATCGAGATGATGAATGCTCATGTTCAAGAGCGTGAGGCGGCCGTAGTCGGCTAGCCAAGTTTGCCAATGCGGAACCGCCCTCATCTCTATAGTCGCCAGAACAGGTTCTCCAAGATAGCCGCGGTCGAGCACCGTCTTCAAGGCTCGAATGGATTGATCAAAGCGCATATTCTGATTGACTGCCAGGGTGATTCCAGCGGCATCGCAAAGCCGAACGATCTCGCAGGCATCTGAATAGTTTGTGGCCAGGGGCTTTTGACAGAGGATACCTTTAATGTGGTCGTTGTGACGAACAGCGGCTCTGACGATCCTCAACTGCTGATCGGGCGGGACTGCGATGTCAAGGATCACAATCGACGAGTCGGCAAGTAACTCTTCATCCCTCTCAAATACCTTGGGAATGCCTCGAACGGAAGCCACATCTTGCGCTACCTCGTAGGAGCGGGAGGCAATGGCGCCCACATTGTAGGAAGCGTTGCGATAGGCTATGAGCTGGATATCCCGGACAATGAAGCCGGCGCCAATGATTCCAATACAAGCGTCCGTTCGTAGCGGCTTTTGGATAGCGTACTTCAGATCGAGATCAATATTCATAGTGGCGATGCCATGCGGAAAAGATTTTGTTGTTGGCCGATTTGGAGCCGTTGTGGTCTCTGCGAGAGCGGGGGACAGGCGAATGCAGCAAGAGATTTATAGAACCATGTGCTCCTCTCCACGGAGGGGACGGCAGGAACCTCGCTTCACGAGGATGGTAGGTACGATTACTTCAGGCAGATCCTTACCTCTGGATTCATTTCGTTTGATAGCAGTTCTCGCTAGCTGACGGCCCACCTCCCTTCCGTCGACACAGACGCACGTCAGCTGGTTGGCAGTTGAACGATCCAGCTGATGCTGGAATCCGATCAGGCTCACGTCTCGAGGTACAAGAAGGCCATGCTGCAACAGACTCTCTTTCGCGCCCAACGCCATTTCATCTGAGCCCGCAATGATGGCTGTCATCGGCCATCCATGCTCAATGATGAATGCCGCGGCAGCGTGTCCGTTTTGGAAGGATTCGTCATCGATGGCTACCGTATGGGCGCGCGACTCGAGCGAATTTTCAGCCATAGCCTTGGCATAGCCCTCATGTCTTTGCTGGAACCAGGGTTTCGAGATGTCACCGATGTACCAGATGTGTTTATGTCCCAGTTGAATCAGGTACCGTGTGGCATTCTCGAAGCCTTCAGAATCGTTGTACCGAACCTGATTCTTGCCGGCTTTCTTTGAGTGCTGACCGACTACATGGTTGGCCAAGGTGACATAGGTGAGGCCCGCGTCATCTAAGGCGTTCAGGAAATTGGTGTAAATTGTCCCGGTAATGATGAGGCAATCCGCAAGGCCCCGGGCCTGAATCAGTCCAGAGAGCTGTAAGTCACCCGACTGGATGTGCGGCTCATATTGGTGCCTTGCAAAGAGCAGGTAGTAGTCCGCCTCCGCGCAAGCCTCTTCAATCCCCAACAGCAGATAGGCAAGGACCGAGTTAAATCCGGCACCATTGCACATGACCAGCCCGATGATGCGGGAATGCTCACGGACGAAGTTCTGAGCTCGAGCGTCCGGGCGATAACCTAGCTCCCGAATTGCGCACTCTACTCGTTCCTGCAGTTCAGCACCCTACATCTTGATGCCCGTTCAGCACTCGCGAGACCGTGCCTATCGAGACGGAGGCGCGGTCGGCTACATCTTTGATCTTCGGAAATGCCGAACTCCGCCTGCCCATGGAGATCACCGCTGCCACAGCCAATGGTCAAAAGCAATTTGGGCAATATTTTCATGAATCGATTTATCTGTCAATTAGGCGATCACTCCACTCCAAACTGCGGTAAATAGGGAGGTTACCGAATATATCTGGCTGGTAGTTGACAAATGAATCGATTCATGAAATTTTTATTCCGACTCAAATGCGAGTGCAAATACGAACATAAGCAACTCGGCAAAAATCTGATGTGGCCCCCAAAAAAGCCACTCCGGCGCCACTTCTTCGAACTGAGAACTGAGAAAGCGAGATAAGATCGCTCAATAATTCGCACTCCCACTCCCCTTGTAGTGCGCCGCTCCTGGGTTCAATCAGCATCGAGCGAGCAGCCGCATTGGCCCGGAAAAAATCGAGGATCGGATAGCCGAAGCTTAACACCGGATTAAGGCGTGACCTCGGCACATGCCACAGGCACCAAAAGCAGCAGTTAAAGAGGGAATTAACGTGGCCAATGAACCATTGAACGCGGAACAGATTCAGCAATATCACAACGACGGATACGTCCTCGCCAAGGGTTTATTTGATTCAGAGGAAATAGGTCTGTTGCATCGTGCCGCCAAAGAGGACCGCGAACTTGACCAGCACTCCTTTGGAAAGAGCGATGGCGAAGGAGGCACAGTGCGCCTCTCCCTTTGGAACCATCCAGGAGACACGCTCTATGGCATGTTCGCTCGATGCGAAACCATTGTGAACTCCGCTGAGAGGATCTTAGGAGGCGAGGTCTATCACTATCACTCCAAGATGATAATGAAGGACGCCAAAATAGGAGGCGCCTGGGCTTGGCATCAGGATTATGGCTATTGGTACCAGAACGGTGTCCTGTTTCCCTTGCTGGCCAGCGCCTTCATTGCAGTCGATGCGGCAACGCGAGAAAACGGTTGCATGCAGGTTATCAAACGATCCCATGAGTTGGGCCGCATCGACCATGTCCTAACAGGCGACCAGGCAGGCGCAGACCTCGACCGCATTCAACATATCCTCGAACGTCTTGAGCTGGTCTATGTCGAGATGGATCCCGGCGATGTGCTGTTCTTCCACGGCAACTTGCTGCACCGTTCTGATCAGAATCGATCTGAACAGCCGCGTTGGTCGATGATTTGCTGTTATAACGCTGCTCGAAATAATCCATATAAAGAATCCCATCATCCCCGGTACACACCGCTCCGCAAAGTTCCCAATGAGGCTATCAAGGAAGCTGGTTTGAGGCGCTTTGGGGACGCAGATACCGAGATCGACTGGCTTCAAACGCAGGAGGACGAGAGCGCACGTAGCTTGGCTCAAAAGGCACTTTGATGGCTAGTGATGATGCGGGGCGCGGTGATGTTTGATTTGGCGATAACAATATTGCTGACAAGGAAGCTGAGATTAGCGACCTAGTGTTTCGTCGCATCGAGTCCGGTTCATAGAGAGAGAAGCAGTCAAGTGCAGAGAGACAACAAATCGTGAGAAAAAACGCGCAACTCCAAGCTATCTACAAACCACCACCGCTGCAAATTTTTATTTTTTGCATTCACTTTCTATTTCACCACATACCAAAGCAGAGCCTCTGGCGAGATTCGGGGCGCGGTTTTGGACGCCAGCGGCGCCGCTGTTCCAGGCGTCGCAATCACCGTCGAGAATACGCTAACCGGCGTAATCACCAACCTCAAGAGTGACAACACGGGCGTCTACGATGCCGCGTCTGTTGATCCTGGTACCTACACCATTACCTTCCAAAAGACTGGCTTCAAACGGTTCGTAACGAGTAACATCGATCTACACATTGAAGCCATCACCGTAAACGCAACGCTGGAAGTAGGAGCGGTCACCCAACAGATTGAGGTGAAGGGCGGCGCACCGCTGATACAAACAGAAACCTCTGACAAAGGTGAGACGCTCACCACCCAGGCAGTTTCGGAACTCCCCAGTGTGAATCGTAATTGGTTCGATTACTCATACCTGTTGCCTGGCTCGAACGGGGCTCAGGCGGTCGGCGGTTCCGGGATGAACTCGACCAATTTTAACGGCAATGACGTTGGGTTTAACGGGCAAGGCGGATACCAGATGCTGGGGCTCATGGACGGCGGCACCGCGACGATGCTTCCCGGCCAGAATTACACAGTGGTACCCATCCAAACCATCAGCGAAATCCAGATGGAAACGAGTAATTTCAGCGCTGAATACAGCAACGGCCTCGCGGTCTTTAATGTCATCCTGAAGAGCGGTACCAACAAATTCCACGGTGAAGGGTTTGAATTCGTTCAAAACAATGACTTCGATGCCCGCAACTTCTTTACGCCATCTGTACCCCCCATTCGGTGGAACATGTACGGTGGAACCATCGGCGGGCCGATCAAAAGGAACAAGCTATTTTTCTTTTTCGGTTTTCAGAATAATCCCAATATCAGCTACTCGACGGGAATTACTACATACCCTACCGCGGCGATGAGAGAGGGGAACCTGACGGGGTTGCCCCAGGTGTACGACCCGACCACCCTCGCGCAAAATCCTGACGGTAGCTATTCGCGTACCCCTTTTGCGAATAACCAGATTCCGGCGGCCAGTATCTCGGCGGCCGCGGGCGAAAGTCATGAGCTACTACCCTATGCCGAATATCGCCGGGGCAGGAGACATCAACAACTATTACTATGCCGGTCCCGAACCCGGTCACCGACGCAAAATTACGACTGGAAAGTCGACTACAACATATCCTCCGGGAACCGCCTGACTGCGTCCCAGAATTACATGAATCTGAGCGGGCCCGTGGGCGGGCAGTTCTGGCCGACCTGCTATGAAAAGATCGACTGCGTCAGCGAGGCGGTTCATATGCAGACGGACGTGGTCAGCGATGTGTGGAGCATCACGCCAAACGCGGTCAATGAGTTTCGCGAGTCGCTTCAGCGCAGCTATCAACCTTATCTGGCGGAAGATTTAGGCAAGGATTGGGGCTCGACTCTGGGAATCGCGCAACTGACTGCTCCCACGTTCCCTGGGATCACCATCAGCGGAACCGCAGCTCCGGATACGATCGGCGAATCCTTCAAACATGCGATCCTGGGCTATACCACAGTGACGGAAGCGGATACCTTCACGCTGATCAAGGGCAAGCATATTCTGAAGTTCGGCGGCGAGTATAACAACAGTCGCGACAACCTGGCGTGGGGCGATATCAATGCCGGCGACTTCAGTTTCACGGGGCAGTTCACCACGAATCCGCAGAGTCCCACCAACACCGGCCTGGGCTTTGCGGACTTCCTGTTGGGAGTGCCGGCCTCCTGGACGGATGACTGGACCCCGGCGGATGGCAACCGGACCGGTAACGCCCAGCTTTTCGCTCAGGATGACTTTAAAGTCACTCCGAAGCTGACCTTGAATCTCGGTGTGCGCTGGGTGCAACAACGTGGTTACACTGAGCAGTTCAATCGGCTGGGAAGCTTCGATCCCACGTTGGTGAACCCCGCCACCGGCACGCTTGGAGCAATGTGGTATGGCGGGCAGGACGGTCGCAGGGCCTTGCAGGCGACCATCTGGGACAATTTTGAGCCGCGCATTGGCTTTGCCTGGGCTCCGAAGAACAACTGGTCGATTCGCGGCAGCTACGGAATCTTCGACGACATGTGGGGCGGAGACACGTATCAGAGCGGAATCGGAGATGGAATTAGCGTCGCGGGCTATACCTATGCGCAGCAACCACTTGTCCCGTACTTCCAGTTGGCAAATGGACAGCCACCGCCTGCGATTCCGGCGTTTCCGCCCAGCGCCGCCTTCTACAATGGAACCGGTGTGCCGTTTGCGCCCTATCACATCCCCATGGCTTATGTTCAGCAGTGGCACTTCAGCGTGCAGCATCAATTTTCCCACAACACCATGCTCGAAGTCGCATACGTCGGGGTTCACGGAATCAAGCTTCCCGACCCCTCCGACCTGGACCAGGTGCCCCAAGCAGGTATCCAGCAGATTATTGCTGCCGGCGGAATCAGCGTAAACGTGCAACCCTATCGGCCTTACCCGCAATTTACGGGTATTACCTATGAAGCATTCGGGGGGTGGTCAAATTACAACGCGCTCCAGATCACGGTGAAGAAGTACCTCTCGCACGGCCTGTGGGTGCAGTCGAACTATACCTGGAGTCACGCGTTAGACACGAATACCCAAAACGGTTGGGCCGGCGCTGAATCGGATTATCAGATTGCCTTGGACCCGCGGTCCCTTTACGGTAACTCCGAAGTTGACCAGAGGAACACGTGGAATGGGCAATTTACCTATGAGTTGCCGTTCGGCCGTGGCAAGTCTTTTCTGAAGAAGGGCGGCGTTCTGGACGCCTTTGTGGGAGGCTGGCGCCTCTCAAACATCTGGACTACATTCAGTGGCGCGCCATTCACCCCCACGTGGGGAGGTTCCAACTATGATTTGTCGGGGTCGGGAAAGTGGTACCCGAACCGGACTTGCAACGGCGCAGTTGCCAACCCGACGATCCAGGGATGGTTCAATACGGCGTGCTTCGCCAGTGCGGCTGTAGGCACCTACGGCGACTCCGGGCGGCACGTCCTGTTCGGACCGGCTTTCTTCACCATGAACACATCCCTTGCCAAAAGCCTCAAACTTCGCTGGCTGGGTGAAGCGGGGACTGTTACAAATCCGGGCAGAAGCGTTCGATGTGCTCAATCACCCCAACTTCGGCCAACCCAACGCGTCGATCGTCCCTGTCGTGGCAGGTGTGTCTACGTACTACCTCAACCATCACCTCGGCCCGCACCCAGCGGAACCTACAACTCGGAGCGCGTATCATGTTCTAGCTCTGTTACGCGCTTTCTCTTTGCGCGGAATCTTAGCTCTGCTCACTCTTGCTATTGAGAACGCGGAAATAGCTACACACGCGAAATTCCCGACAGCCAGATCGATTTGATCTTTGATAGATTTGAGCTGTAAATAAGCGAATCCAAACTTAAGGTAGCCGTCATGGAGAAGAAATGCCATAGGAACTAGAACAGCATGTGCCCTATTCACCGCAGTGACATTAATGTGTTGCAACCGCAGTGCATATAATTCTGATTTCTTTGAACACCTTAATTCTTAATTCCTAAGAATTAGCGACTCTCAACCTGAGCCCGTGTTCCTTCAGAAATTTTCTTGCCAAAAAAAAAGCAGAGAGTCGTTCTATGAAGACGCTAACCATATCGCGAACTAACGAGTTGGAACAGATTTCCAAACCACCCGTTACCTGTTGTCGTTGGGAGCGTCCGTTCCGGTGAGGTCGGATTCCGGAAATTCGCCTCGCGTTTGCACGTACACTTGATCGATCCGCTTTCTCGATTCTTCCAACTTTTCGAAGGCCGCTAGCTCTCGGCGGGAATCGGCTTCACGCCCCAATCGCTGGTCGACCATGCCGAGTTGATAGTGGGCGGTTGAATAAAGTGGATCCAGGTGAGTGGCCTGTGAGGAGAGGCTCCAGCGCCTTTTCCGGCTCGCCCATTCTGATCCAGGCCACACCTAGCGCTTGATGAGCATAGGCGTCGTCCGGCTGGAGTTGGAGGGCGCGCGAGTAGTGCTCAATGGCGGTTCTATAATCTCTCCTTAGCGAGCAAATCGTGCCCAACCGGTACTCCGCGTTACCGTCGGCGGGATTCTCTGCTAAGGCCACCCGGAACTCCTTTTCGGCAGCTTCGAGAGCCTGCGCCTGGCGTGAGTCCTGAAGAATGGCTTCACCATAACTCGTAATGGACGCTCTGCGATTTAGGGTCGATCTCCAGCGCCTTGCGGTACTGGATCATGGCGGCGCGAGAGTTGCCCCGATTGATCAACATTTCCGCCATGAGTTGGTGCGTGCGCGCCGAATCGGGTGCGGCCAGCAGCAGAGCGTCGCGGGACCGATTGGCGAGGTCCGCATAGGTCCGAGCGGCAGTATAGAGCACGTCCACATTCGTAGTATTGGAGGGAAGCAGGATCCGAACTACGTCGACGGCCCCATCGAGGTCGCCGGTCTGATAAAGAATTTCCGCCAGCTCCAGGCCGGCTTGCGTTTCAAACGGCCCCCTCTGCAGGTGGGGCAAGGCCTCCACGAGCAGCTGCTGCGCCTGCGCTGGGCGGCCCAGATGCTCTTCGCACATCCCCAGATATGCCTGTACTTTCCACGTTTTGGCTGCATCTCCAGGACCTTGCGGAACTGTTCGGCGGCGCCCGCCCAATCGCCTTGAAAATACCGCATCACCCCCACGTTGCCGCGAGCATCGAGATTGCTGGGATCCAAGGTAACGACGGCCCGGAACTCGCGTTCCGCTGAGACAAAATCACTGGACCGAATTGCCTGCTGCGCCCTTTGCACGTGGGCTTGAATCTGCTGCTGTTTGGAAACACCATTTTGCGGCCAGATACTAGGCCCAGCCAACACCGCCAGAGCCAGAAGCAAACCAATCCGTTTCCGTGACCGGCTTCGCATCGCGCCCGATTGGCTGCCGTTAAGCCACGTTCGAAGAACCGTACCCACGCAAAAGCACCTCCAAACTCTCATCGCAGTGTTGCACAAAGATCTTCTGTGTGTCTTTAGCAAGTGAAAATATCCACAAGTGAAAATGTCCGTTCTTTTTAAATCAATATCTGAAGCGTCCGATTTGATAACTTACCCAGCCGTCGCTCGTAACAGCACTTCCCGTGCTAACTACACAAAGATCTTCTGTGTAACTTATCTTCTTACAAAATATGATAGGCTTCCCGGAGTTATGGGCTACGGCTGTTATTTGCTGCCTAAGTAGTAGTTATTGTCGTGCTGTAGCGTTCGCCTCAAACTCGGCGACAAACGGTCCGTTGACCGCAAACCTTGACTTTCCGCGTCGGAATACGATTGGGGTAGATATGTACAACCATTTCTTGAAATTCCTTCTTCTTGTCTGTTTGGTTGTGCCCGAATGTTATGCTCTTCCGCAGGGCGGCAGCCTGGTGAATCCTTTCTTCGTATTCGAGGATGGGCTGGGAGAGCAGCCCCCAGAAGCACAGGCTGCGCTTGCCAAAGAAGTTGGCTTTGATGGCATCTCATTCGACGGTGCGAAACTGATGCCCGAGCGGCTCAAAGCTCTCGATGAGCATGGGCTGCAGTTCTTTTTCCTCTACCTGGGCGTCAACGTCGGTGGTCCGCAAGTGGAATATGATCCGGGATTTGATGACGCAATAGCCAAGCTCAAAGGGCGGGGCACGATCATATGGCTAACGATTAGTGGTGGCGGCCCACAAGCGGAAGACCAAGCTGTGGAAGCTGCGAGGAGAGTTTCTGATCTTGCTGCTGCGTCAAACCTACGTGTCGCCCTTTATCCGCATTATAGTCTCTATATTCAGACTGCGCGTGATGCACTACGGATTGTGGAGAAGGCAGGGCGCAGCAATCTTGGTATTACATTCAACCTTTGCCATGAACTAAGGTCGAGATCCGCAATCGACGTAAAGACTCTGTTAAGCAGCGCATTGCCTCGTCTCTATGCGGTGAGCATCAATGGCGCCGATCGGGAGGGCGATTGGGATCGTTTGATCCAACCCTTGGATCGTGGGAGCTTTGATGTGGCAGGGCTAGTTCGAACCTTGGTAGAGAACGGATATCGAGGGCCGATCGGTCTGCAGTGTTACGCCATAAAAGGGGATCCCAGAACAAATCTTCAAAGCTCGATGGCGGCGTGGCGACGCATTTCGACACAAGCCGCCAACGGCAGTGCACCCCAGGCTATACGCACGCCGACTCCGAACGAACAGAGGAGCCAGGCTGACGATGCGGCAGGAGTGTTAACCGGAGAACCGATATTTAAGAAGAATTGTGCCTTCTGCCATGGTGCTGAGGGGCTGGGTGCGAGTGGACCTAGTCTTGCGGATTCCTCGCGGGTGAAGAACGATACAAATGGCGATTTGATCAGCAGCGTGGTTCACAACGGACGTCCCGCCAAGGGAATGCCTGGCTTTTCGTTTTCGGATACAGACACGATGGCGCTTGTGCAGTATCTTCACTTTCTCTCCGAGCGGGCCGCAAGACCGACAAGTCAGCGATGAAAACCGATTGATCGCTGGCGACCTTCACGCCGGTCAAAGCTATTTCGCGGGCCCTGGGCGATGCGGGTCTTGTCACTCTCCACTGGGGGACCTAAAAGGGATCGGGTCCAAGTATACCCCCAGGATCCTGGAGGAACGCCTCGTCTATCCGGGTGGCAGCCGGCCGAGCGTGCGGGTTACCACCCCGCAGGGCGATGTGCTTTCCGGGGAGCTGCTCCACTTAGACGAATTTTCTTTGATACTGCGTGAAAAAACGGGTCGTATTCGCTCCCTGAATCGAGAGACGGTGAAAGTGGAAGTGACTGAGCCCCTGGCTGCGCATCGGGAACTGCTTGATGAACTCACAGATGCGGATATCCATAATCTTCTCGCTTACCTGGAAACACTTTGAGGAGCATTCACGATGAATTGGACCTATCGTTCGCTGGTGAGTTTTTCCGCGGTATTGATGCTCGGCGCGACGATAGGCGCACCGAGTCTAAGTTCCCAACAGTTTGCAAACCCGGGTACGGACACTTGGCCCACTTACAACGGCGATTACTCGGGAAAGACGATTTAGCACCAACAAGCAGATCAATCGAAACAACGCCGGAGCGATGACGATGGCGTGGGCCTTTCAGCCGAATATTCCAGCCGGCGCTGCTCTAAAATCGACCCCGCTGGTTGTCGACGGAATAATGTACTTTACCGTCCCCGATCATGTATGGGCTATCGATGCGCGCTCAGGGCGGGAGATTTGGCACTACGACTATCCGCAAAATGAAGGTTACAATATCGGACAGCGTGGAGTTGCCGTCTACAACGATCTAGTCTACTTCGAAACCCCTGACGCGCACCTGGTTTGCCTGACAGCGCGGGAAGGAAAGCTGAAATGGAATGTGGAGCTTGCCGATGTCACAAAAGGTTACTGGGCGACCATGGCCCCCTTTGTCATTCGCAATCACGTCATCGCTGGGGTTTCGGGCGATTTCGAATAATCTGCCCGGCTTCCTCGAATCTGTGGATCCGCTGACCGGGCAAATGCAATGGAAATGGAATAGCATTCCAAAGCCCGGCGAACCAGGTGCGAATACCTGGCCAGGGATCGCCGAGCCCGGACAGTATGGCGGCGGAATGACCTGGCTCACAGGAACTTACGACCCCGATCTTAATTTGCTCTACTGGGGAACTGGCAATCCCACGCCCTGTGCTTCAAGGAGCCCCGCGTCGTGGAGAGAACTTATACACTTGTTCCATCGTGGCTTTAGATCCGGATACTGGGAAGCTGGTCTGGTATTTTCAGCCGTCTCCTCACGATACGCATGATTGGGATGCCGTGATGACGCCCATGCTTGTGGATGCTGAATTTCATGGGGCAAAGCGAAAGTTGCTGGTTCAAGCTTCGCGTAATGGGTACTTCTTCGTGCTTGGATCGAACCAGCGGCAAACCTCTTCTCAGCGTACCGTACATGCCGATCAATTGGTCCTCCGGAACTGACGAGAGCGGTCATCCTGTGGCGAAGGCAGACAAAGACCCTTCGGCCATGGGCACACTCGTAGAGCCCGATATGGAGGGCTCAACGAACTGGATGGGACCGAGTCTCAGTCCTCAGACGATGCTGGTCTACGTCAGCGCACGTCAATCCTACGCGCTTTATTTCACAGACACCGCGCATACTCCCGAGGGATTTGCCGGGGATGCTCAGTCAGTATGGTCGCACTCGACGCTGAAGGCGCTCGATATAGAAACAGGGAAGGCCGTGTGGGAACATGATCTCGGACCCGGGAAGGACTATGCCGGCATTTTAAGCACGGCAGGGGGCATTGTATTTACAGCTGACAACTCAGGCAACCTGATCGCGCTTGACGCTAAAACAGGCGCGACTCTCTGGCATGCGTACAGTGGAGGCCGAGTTACAAGTGCGCCGATAAGTTACCAACTTGATGGCAGGCAGTATATTGTGATCGGCGCCAGCCATGTACTCTATGCTGGGCGCTCGCCGAAGCACCGCCAAACTTAGAACGCATACTTTGCCTGCCGCCAACGAGAGCAAATCTGGAGGCCAGGATTACGTATGATGATACGCATAGCTCTTTTGCTACTCTAACCTACGGTTAGAGTTTCGGCCCAGAAAATCGTTGTTTCACCTGGTGGTCCCATCAGAACCTCTGGCCGAGGCTCGCGACGCCGCGCGTTTACAACGCCGTGCTGGCAAGCAAGGGCCCATCATAATCACCGTTAGTGCGGGGACCTTTTATCTCGCGAAAACTCTTATCTTAGGTCCCGAAGATAGCAACACCATTTGGGAGGCTCCGCACGGAGAGCATCCGGTCATCAGTGGAGGCCGGCTCATCTCCGACTGGACCAAGAGCGCTGGTGCTGCTTGGAAGGCGGATGCTCCCGGTCCCTATTTTCACCAGCTCTTTGTTGATGGCCGACGCGCCACTCGCGCACGAACTCCTGACAACGGCTTCTTTCGTATCGATGGAGCGAGTTCTCAGAGTAAGCCTTTTCAGTTACGCTATCGCGGCAACGACATCAAAAAGGAATGGGCTGGCCAAGACGATGTAGAGTCGTCGCTTACTTAGCGTCTAGCGATCTTCCGTATGCCGATCATCGATGTCGATGAAGTAGCCCATCTAGTCACGCTTGGTTCCAATCCCGCCTTATCTAACCGCGAAGCGACGCGCGTTATTTTATCGAGGTTGCGCTGTATGTCTTTTACGCGCCAGGTAGTGGTATTTTGATAATAACACACAGAAAGTATCGTACATTCCCCTGCAAGGTGAAAACATGGAGCGGGCTCTCGTGCGTCGCACCCACACTGGAGCGGCTTGTGTCGCTGCAGGGAAGGCCCGAATCAGGAGCATTTGTGCGCGATGTGGTTTTTCGCGGCATGACGTTCGCGGCCGCCGATTGGACCATGGACCCAAAGGGCTATGCAGACACTCAGGCCGCTACGCCTGCGCCCGCGGCAATCGAAGCGGTAGGCGCTATTGTATTCAACGATAGAAAGATGCACCGTTGCACACTCGGGCGGCTACGCACTCTTCCTGGGACGCGGGTCGAAACATAGCCAGGTGTCAGCAAACGAACTCTTCGACCTCGGCGCCGGCGGTATCAAAGTGGGAGAGCCAGTACTTAGGGTGAGCGACGCTGAACAGAACTATGAGAACGCGCTTGCAGACAATGACATCCACGATTTAGGCCTGGTCTACGCGCCGGCAGTCGGCATCTGGGTCTTGCAAAGCGGGCGAAACCAGATTCTTCACAACCACGTGCATGATCTCTTCTACACGGCGATTTCGGTTGGTTGGACATGGGGTTATGGGCCGAACCAGTCCAAGGGCAATCTCATCGCTTTTAACCATCTCCATGGAATCGGGAAGAATCTGTTAAGCGACATGGGTGGAATCTATACTCTCGGCGAGCAGCCTGGCACTGTCATCCAAAATAATCTCATACACGATATCTCCTCCTTCACTTACGGAGGGTGGGGAATATACATGGATGAAGGATCGAGCAATATCCTTATAAAGGACAATATCGTCTACGGTTGCAAGAGCGCTGGTTTCCACCAACACTATGGCCGGGACAACATCGTGCGCAATGACATCTTCGCCTTTAACCGTGAATACCAACTGATGCGTACCCGGGCCGAGTTGCATAATTCCTTTACGGTGGAGGACAACATTATCTACTTTGACCAGGGCAGTCTCTTGGGCACCAATTGGACGGTGGGGAAATTTACGACGCGGGATAACTTGTACTACTACACACGTGGCCCAGATATCCGCTTCGCGGGAAAGTCATTTTCGGAGTGGAAATCCTCCGGTCAGGATAGGGGATCCATTATCGCCGACCGCTTTTCGTCAACGCCGGTAACTTTGATTTCCGATTGCGTCCGGAGTCGCCGGCTCTCAGGAGAGGCTTCCGTCAAATCGACATCAGTGGTGTCGGTCCCAGGGTCGTGCCGTCGCATATGCGTTGTAGCTGGGCATTTAGACGCCCACGGGAAAGGGCTTGGGCGAGGCGTCTTCCGTATTGGCTCCCATACGAAAGCGCTCAAATCTACCTTCCAGCAACGACATTAGACCGGTGTACCAATAACCCAGCACGAAGAGCAGCAGGAACGGCACCGTGAAATAGTTTTCATTGACGATTGCATACCAGATGGTTAGCGCAAAATAGCTGCCGATCAAGAGTTCAATCCAGGGCACGATGCCGAGTCTCTTGCGGTACTTGCTGGCCTGCGGAATCTGGCCGCGTTTCTCGATGCGGTATTTAGGGGTGCGCTTGAATGCGGTCTTGATGCCGAATATCGCCTCCAATACCGCCTTGGTGTTGGTGATTGTCAGGCCTATTCCCAGGGCCATGAGGAAAGGCAGATACAAAAAAGTCTTGTACCATCGGCCGGGAAATAGCTCTCTCTGTGAAACCAGATAGAAAGAAGAGATGGAAAAGGTGGACGCCATGAACAGAGGTACGTCAATCAGCAGCATTTGAAACCACCCCTGATAGAAACGGATGATCATTGCCGGCATCAAAAGCGTGGAGAGCACCACCATCAGCGGATAGCTGAGATTCGCCGTTAGGTGGTAGAACGCCTCCAGCTTTACGTGGAACGGCTGATCACTGCGGAACATCCTGGGCAATATTTTTTTCGAGGTCTGAATCAGGCCCTTCGCCCAACGCGCCTGCTGCGTCTTGAAGGCGGTCATTTCCACCGGTAGTTCGGCCGGGCACTCAACGTCCTGCAGATAACGAAATTGCCAGCCCTTCATCTGCGCCCGATAGCTTAGGTCGGTGTCTTCGGTCAGGGTGTCGTGCTGCCAGCCTCCCGATCCGTCAATCGCAGTGCGGCGCCACATGCCGGCAGTCCCGTTGAAATTGAAGAAGGCGTTGGTACGCGATCGCCCGCCATGCTCAAGAATAAAGTGGCCATCGAGCAGGATGGCTTCCACCTGGGTCAGGAAGCTGTAGTCGCGGTTGAGGTGCGTCCAGCGCGTCTGTACCATACCGATTCTGGCATCGGCAAAGTGGTGCACGACTTGCATGAGCCATTCCCGGGGTGGCACGAAATCGGCATCGAAAATGGCAATGAATTCACCCTTTGCCACCCGCAGGCCCTCATCCAGAGCTCCTGCTTTGAAGCCGTGGCGATCGACGCGGTGAATGTAGGTAATTCTGTGTCCCAGCGATCGATAAAGCTCAACGGCGGCCTGGGAAACTTCTACCGTGCTATCGGTGGAGTCGTCCAAAACCTGAATTTCCAGCTTGTCTGCGGGATAATCCAGGTTGCAGCAGGCCTGGATCAGCCGGTCAACGACGAATTGCTCGTTGAAGATAGGGAGCTGCACCGTGATGCTGGGAAGTTCATGGAAGTGTGACTCAGGCTCGCGCGCAGCATTCTTGCTGTACTTGTAGTAGCGATAGACCAGTTGATAGCGATGAATGCCATAGAAGGAGAGCACGATCATCACTACGAAGTAGGGAATCAGGAGGGCGGTGTCGAAAGAGTTCCAGTGATATAAGTGCTCGAAGGTGCGATCGGCGTAATGGGTTTTGAAGTAATGCTGCAGGCCGTGCTGTGGACCGTACCACCACAGGGCACAGGACCACCGGCAACTCCGCAGAGCCGCAAGGGGTAGGTCGCTTAGGTTCTCAGCAATCGTTGCCAGCAGGGCACTACCTCCACACGTCATCCACGTTGTCCGCTACAGCATGATCAGAGTTCGTGTCAGCTAGCGTTCTCTACACAGCCGTTACGCCAAGATCGGCTGCACATGACAACGATCGCCACATCCCCCGTAACTCTGACAATGCCTTAAGATGCTCGTTTCACAGGACCCGATACTGCTTATCCAAAATCAATGGATGGATCAATTGAGAAAAAAGGTGGTGTACAGCGTATCCCGTTGCACGGGCTTGAAGCCGGCTCCGCGGATAACATGGCGCAGCTCTTCTTCGGTGGTGCAGTTTGAGGTTCCAGCGGCCTTGACCACATTTTCCTCGAGCATTACCGAACCGACGTCGTTACCGCCAAAGCGCAAGCCAAGCTGGAGCACCTTCAATCCCTGAGTCACCCAGCTGGATTGCACATTCTCCACATTGTCCAGGTAGAGACGCGAGATGGCCAGCACCTTAAGGTATTCGACCGATGTGGCCTCATCCCACTTGCGGCCGCCCAGGGCGGTGTTGGTAGGCTGAAAGCTCCAGGGGATAAAGGCGGTAAAGCCGCCGGTTTCTTCCTGCAGACGCCGCACCTGCTCAAAGTGGTTGACCCGATGTTCGAAGGTTTCTCCCACGCCGAACATCATTGTGGCCGTGGTGCGCATGCCCAACTCATGGGCTGTACGGTGCACATGGACCCAGTCCTCGGTGGAGCACTTGAGCCGTGCAATGCGATGCCGCACCTCATCGTCCAGGATCTCGGCGCCGCCGCCTGGAATTGAGTTCAATCCCGCATCCCGCAGCCGGGCGATCGTATCCCGCACTGAGAGATCGCTGTACTCGGCGATGGCCAGAATCTCCGAGGCCGAAAAGCAGTGCAGCCAAATCTGAGGGAAACGCTGCTTAATGCCATGGAGCAAGCGTTCAAACCATTCGATCTTTAGATCGGGGTGCAGGCCGCCCTGCATCAGCACGCCGGTGCCACCCATCTCCACCGTTTCGGCAATCTTCTGGTAAATGGTCTCGAAATCGAGGATGTATCCTTCGGCGGCGAGCTTGCCCTTGAGCGGCCGGTAGAAGGCACAAAAACTGCAATACTCGGTGCAGAAATTTGTATAGTTGATGTTGCGGTCGATAATGTACGTCACCACGCCCTCGGGATGCAGCTTGCGCCGAAGCGCATCTGCTTCCATGCCCAGGCCAATAAGGTCGTCCGAGCGGAAGTAGTCGAGAGCTTGAGTCCTGGTAATCGCCACAGATCCATTTTACGGGTATGGCAGCCGACAATCCAGTGTTACAGTGCAAGAGACGCGTCCCTTAGCGGTCATGTGAGCGATCCCGGGACCGTGTCCGTCCACCGCTGAGCCTAAACCCGGATTTCCTGCACGAGGCTCCAACCAGGTTTGCGTGTGCGGCTTTCAGTAAGGAAAGCCGCATAAAGTTCGCCAACGCCGGCGAGGCCGACAGGAAATCCGGGGTATAGCTGCACCGGGTGGCGTTAACAGGCCGTTGCGCCCTATCACAATAAGTTTCGGCGTTGCATCCTCACTCTCGCGATATGTGCGCGCCCGAAGTTTTACCATTATGTGTCAGAACGTGGGCCATTTCATTACCGAGTAGCGCTGCCTGTCTTTCGCTACCTATCTCCCTTGTGAAAGGTTCCCCAAATGTCTCAATTCAAAACTGCCAGTCGCCTTTTTTTGCGACGCCTGCTGAACACTTTGCCCGCTCTGCTGCCGGCCGCTCTTGGTCTCGCCGTGGCCGTGCCGATGTATGCACAAGCTCCCGCCGCCGCCGCACCGGCTCCGGATGTCATTCTCTTTACCAACGGCGATCAACTAACCGGCAAGCTCCTCCGCGAGGTCGGCGGCAGCGTGGTCTTTCATAGCGACATCGCGGGCGATGTAACCGTGACCTGGGACAAGATCAAGTCCATTCACACCACGCAGCAGTTTGCCGTGATTCAGCAGGGCCAGCATGTCACCCGCAAGACGGCTGATGCCGACATTGTCCAGGGCAACGTGCGGGTTGAGGACGACCAGGTCAAGGTGACTCAAGGCACGAACGGCGCAAGCAAGGACATTCCTGTGAAGGACGCGCAATACGTGATCGACAAGGATACCTACGCCAAGGAACTACGCGGTAACCCAGGCTTCTTCTCTGGCTGGGCCGGCGGGCTCACTGCGGGAGCAACGCTGATCGAGGCTACGCAGAACAGCCGCAACTTTACTGGTTCGGCCGCGCTGGTGAGGGCTATTCCCAGCGTGACCTGGCTTGACCCCCGCGACCGCACCATATTTGACTTTACCGGAGCCTACGGGTCCGTCACCCAGCCCGGCACAGTGGGGACGAAGACGAACATCCTCCACGGCGACGCAGAGCATGACTGGTACTTCTCGCCGCGCTTCTACTTCCTGGTAGATGCGGCCTGGGATCACAATTACTCGCAAGGCCTGAATTTGCAGCAATCCTATGGAGGTGGTATCGGATACACCGTCATCAAAGATCCGAAGCAGCAGCTGGATATCAAGTTTGACGTGCACTACGAGAGACAACAATACTTCGTGACCCCCAATGTTTTGCCTCCCCCTCCGCTCACCCCGAGCAAGAATTTGATCGGAATGGACTTCGGAGACACCTACATGTTGAAGCTGCCCCATGGCCTGGTATTCAACCAGGGGGCGGTGATCACCCCGGCGTTTAATCAGACCAATGCATGGTCGGCTGAGGCAACCGCAGGGCTCTTATTCCCGGTGTACAAGCGCTTCGGCTTTACTGTCGGGACGCTGGACGACTTCCTGAATGACCCGGCTGCGGGCAGCAAGAAGAACTCATTCCAGTTCACCGCCGGCGTGACTTATACCCTGAAGTAGAGGCAGCGCAAAACGCGACCCCGGGTAGCCCTTCTGGCTCACAGGAAAGGGGTACCGGGGGTCTCCTATTGCGGCGCTACCGGATCAAGGTCTAGCGGCTGCTTCAACAACCCCAGGACGCCGGGAGGTAGCGGCTTGTCGGCGTTAGCCAGCAGCTGCGATACCTGCCACATCTCGGTCTGGTTCAGAAACTTCTTGAAGGCCGGCATGCCGGAAAGCCGAATACCGTTAGCCACCTTCCAATAGGTTTCCCCGGGCGGATCGTCGCTGACGCCGACCACGCCATTGCTGTGCGGCTCCCAAAGCTGGGGCGCTTCCGGGTACATTCCCTTGGCAAAACTGGCGGGACGCCCATAAAGCCCGTGACAGGCCGCGCATTGCTGGCGGTAGATGTGGGCGCCGATCTCCAGGTTAGTAGGGCTGGCTTCCACCGGGGGCGTTTTCACCAGCTCGCGATCGATGCGCGCGTGTAGGGGAAGGTGGACGATCCTCTCTTCGAACGGAAGAGGCGCGTCGCTGGTGGCGACCGGCAGGTTTCCAAAGCTGAGATAAGCCGCAATGCCGATTGGTACCAACAGCAAGCCGATCAATAGGCCGAGAAGAAATCTCATTTTTTACCCTTTCGTTTGCTGCGCAGCCCACCGGGTCTCCGATACCTTCCCTGACCAGTCGGACAAGAAAAGCGGCACTGTTCGCCCCCGAGCAGGATATAGCAACGGGAGAAATGCTCTAATACTAACCAGGACAGCAAAAGTTATTTTCTTCGCCGAATGGCGGCAGGTAGTGGAGGCTTTCAGGTTCATGCATCAGAGCAAGCGTTTTGGATGCCACGTGTATCCGCTTCTTTTTTTGATCACTCTCGCGATACCAGGGCTCACAGCGCAGAATCCCACCAGCAGCGGGTCTCCCGCCCCAGCACAGGTTCAGACGGAGCCTGAGAATCCGCAGCAAAACCAGGTTCGGCTGGCGCAGGAGGCCCAGGCGAGAATACGCGCACGGCGCCGGCAGCGAACCCAACGCGTGGTTGAGGATACATACAGCCACAAGTTTGAAGTTTATGGAGGAGGCGGCTATACCCGCTTTCGCCCGGGTGGTTCGCTCCAGCACATCAACGAATCGGCGTGGAATGGGGGATTCACCGACTATTTGTGGGGCCGCACCGGGATTACCATGGACCTGCGCGGCTACTACGGAACCGCCTTCATCCCGCCCAATCCATACAATATCTTCAGGCCCAGCATCAACCAGTACACTTTCATGGCCGGGCCGCAGTACCGCTTTGTGCGCCGGGAGCACTGGGCTATCAGTGCACAGGCCCTGTTGGGCGGGTCTAAAGGCAATTTCAATGCGAGCAGCTCCGGGGTTCCCATCGGCACGCAGATAGGACTTTGGAGCGACGGCACCAACTTCAGCTTCGCGTTGGGTGTTCCGGTCGACTACAACCTCAGCCCCGGACTCGCTGTGCGCTTGCAACCAGGCTACTGGTTCACGACCTTCGGCGGCACCACGCAGGTGAAGAATCTCGGCTTCAATGCAGGCATTGTCTATCGATTCGGCCGGCAGTGAGAGGGAGAAGAAATTATACGGGCACCTCCCCACGCCGCTTGGCTGAGTGGGTACAGCTCATCGTTTGTCATCCCGAGGAGCGGACTTGCCTGTGGAAGTCAAGGGAGCAATTACACCGGAAGCTTTAGGTGCCATTCGCCGAGGTTTGAGTACATGCCTCCCCCACTCGTGTCGGAGAGTTTGACTTTTTTGATTTTTTAATTTTTGGCACACTCAACCGGAAGGTTTTCCAAAACTCCCAAAACACCGTCATCCTGAGCGAACCTCGCAGATCTATCGTTAAAGGGTTTTAGGCGCGCAGTCGAAGGACCCCTAGGATGCTTGTTGCCGACGCTCTCAGAGCTTTCCGGCCACAAAACCTGAAAGAAAAACACATCCGGAGCGCAGAGGGACCTGCGGTTTTACCCTTACGCCGTAACTGCCTTGTCGCGTTCTTTTGCTACTTCCAGGGGATACTGGGGCTCTGTCATCCTGACCGGGTCCAGGATCTCCGCAATTTCTTCTTCGGTGAGCAGCTTCTTGTCGCGGGCAATTTCAATGATCGACTTACCCGTAGCGACTGACTCCTTCACGATTTCCGCGGCCTTGGCATAACCGATGTACGGGTTCAGCGCAGTGGCCAGGGACACCGTGCTCTGCGCATAAAACTGGCAGCGCTTCTCATTGGCCGTGATGCCGCGCACGCACCGCTCGTCAAACTCGCGCAGCATGTTGGCCAGGATGGTTATACTCTGCAGCACGTTGTAGGCCATGGTCGGCATCATCACGTTCAGCTCCAGCTGGCCGGCCTGGACGGCATAAGCCACAGCCGTATCGTTGCCAATCACCTGGAAGCTGACCATGGCCGCCAATTCCGGCAGGACAGGGTTGATTTTGCCGGGCATGATGGATGATCCCGGCTGCAGGCTGGGAAGGTAAATCTCCGCAAACCCTGTATTGGGTCCCGAGCTGAGCATGCGAATGTCATTCGAAATGCGGATCGTCTCCAGGGCGATCCCGCGTAAAGCCGAGCTCACATCGGCCATACACGCGTTGGATTGCATGGCCCAACGCATATCTTCGGTCGGCGTCAACTGCTGCCCCGAAATGCGAGCCAGATGGGCGATTGCTTTCACCCGGTAATCGGGATGGGTGTTGATGCCGGTGCCCACCGCACTGCCGCCCAGCCCCAACTCACGTAAGGTGCCGGAAGCCAACACCAGGAATTTCCGGCCCTTTTCGATGGCTAAGCCGTACGCGGCAAACTCCTGTCCCAACCGCATCGGCACCGCATCCTGCATGTGCGTGCGTCCCGACTTCATGATCCCGTGAAAGGCCTTCGCTTTTTCCGCAAAGGTGGCCGCCAGCTGGTCCAGCACAGGGTAGAACGTATCCAGGGCGAGCAGCGTCGCCAGGCGCATGGCAGTAGGGAAGACGTCGTTGGTCGACTGCCCATAATTCACGTGGTCGTTGGGGTGCACGTGGGCGTACTCCCCCAGCTTTCCTCCCAGGATCTCGTTGGCGCGGTTGGCGATGACCTCGTTGGTGTTCATGTGTTTGCTTACGCCCGCTCCGGCCTGGAAAACATCGACCACGAACTCAGCATTCCATTTGCCGTCTATGACTTCCTGGGCCGCCTGGATGATGGCATCGGCACGCTTGGCGTCCACCAGGCCGAGTTCCTTGTTGGCTTCCGCCGCTGCCCGCTTGACCATCCCCAGGGCGCGGATGAGCTGGGGATCAGGACGTATTTCGGAGATGGGGAAGTTCTCCACCGCGCGCGCTGTCTGCGCACCGTAGTAGGCCTTTGCGGGCACCTCTACAAAACCAAGCGAGTCTTTTTCTTTGCGGAAATCAGACATAAGAAGGTGGCTCCTGAACTGCCGTCAAAACGGCAGAACGTTCGATTATAGCGATTTCAGGCACCTGCCGGGAACGGCAGCGCTTACCCGTTACTCCCCGGCACTTCGGTCATGTTACAGATAACACCGGTGCGGCAGCGGCTTCTCATCGTCTAAGCTATAGGCATGGAGCATAGCCGCGGTGCCCTGAAAGAGAGCTTTGACGTATTGGTGGTGGGCGCTGGCCCTACCGGCTTGGCCTGCGCTATCGAGGCGCAGCGCGCCGGACTGCGCGCTGTTCTGGTGGACAAGGGCTGTCTTTGCAACTCCCTTTTTCACTACCCCTCGAACATGACGTTTTTTACTACGCCTGAGCTGCTGGAGATTGGGGATATGCCATTTTCCAGCCCCAACCAGAAACCCAGCCGCAATGAGGCGCTGGAGTACTATCGCAAGGTCGCGGAGCATTACCAGCTGGAAATGCGCCTATATCAAACCGTATCCAGCCTGACTGGGGAGGATGGCGATTTCGCCATCACCACTGTCGATCCATTCTCCCGGCACCGCGTCTACGGCGCCCGCAAAGTCATTCTCGCTACCGGCTACTACGACCTGCCGAACTACCTCGAGATCCCTGGGGAAGAGCTGCCTAAGGTACGGCACTATTACCACGACCCGCATCCCTTCTACGACCAGAATGTGCTGGTGATCGGGGGCAAGAATTCGGCGGCGATTGCGGCCCTGGACCTGTGGCGTCACGGCGCTCACGTGACCTTGGTGCATCGCGGCCAGGCCATGCACCACCACGTCAAGTACTGGATTCTGCCGGACATCAACAATCGCATCAAGAACGGTGAAGTCACCGCATACTTTTCAAGCTCCGTGACCAGCATCGCGAGAGATTCGGTCGAGCTGCTGACGCCGGAAGGAGTGGTTACTCTGGACAATGATTTTGTCTTTGCTTTGACCGGATACCATCCTGACTTTGACTTTCTGGCTGCCGTTGGCGTACGGATGGAAGGGGTAGACCGCAGCCCGGTGTGCGATCCGCAATCTCTGGAGAGCAATATCCCAGGTCTTTACCTCGCCGGAGTGATTGTTGCCGGCATGCGCACGAATGAGATTTTCATCGAGAACGGCCGTTTTCATGGCCGTCAGATTGCCCAGGATATCGAGGCCAAACTCGCCGGCCGAACCTCCGTGAGGGTTGGCTGAACCTGTTACTGTAACTTGGATGGATACGAGACACCCGACAGCATTTTCCTCTCTGGTGTATACGGAGGAACGAAAGCGGGATGCGGCTTTTCCTCAAGAAAAAACGCATTTCGCTAGGCAGTTTCGCAATGGGTGTAGACCGAAGCGATGGGCCCTTTCGTGGTCCCCGCGCCGGGACCACACCTCGCGATCCTTACCAGGCCACAGTAATTGCGAAACTGCCTTAGGCTTGCTTGTGCAGAGTAAGAGTGGTGCTTTGAGCGCTGAAGGAAAGGTGGCCGCCTAATGAGTTGGCTAAAACCTCGTTCGATTCGAGGTCAGCTCATCTCCGGTCTTGTTCTCTTCGAAGGGCTGCTGGTGGTTACCTTCGCCATACTGCTGGTGCGTGAGCAGGCCTCTGAAATTCATGAGAGGGCGCGCCTACGGCTGGAATCGGAGGTGAACCTGCTGGCGCTGCAGAGCCAGGAGTCGCTGGCCCAGGGCCAGGCGGGATACCTGGTGCCGATCCTCCGCGCCATGACCAATTCCCCCAGTATCCGCGCAGCGGTGGTTACAGACGTCAACGGCCGGGTCATTGCCGGCAGTGATCCGAACATGAATGGCAAGGATCTGCTGACCCGCCTGGAAAAGAAGCACCTGGCCGATGCTCCAGCTGCGGTGATCTTCCGTGTGCCTGGCGGGGCCCGTGAAGCCGTCCTGCCGGTCCATGTGGGCGGTCAGCTCAGCGGCTTCGCCTGGGTCTACGAGGATGCGAGTGCGGCATGGCAGGAGATTTACTCGCTCATCCGCATCACCGTCATCTTTGCCGGCTTAGGGGCTTTGGGCACGGCCATCATTGCCGGTACCCTGGCCCGGTCCATTACCCGGCCTTTGCGGGCATTGCTCGCGGCTACGCGAAAGCTGATTCGTGACCCGCAAACAAAAGAAGGGTTTCCCCTGGAAGTCACTTCCGCCAACGAATCGGCGGACCTCACCCGCGCCTTCAACCTGATGGTGACCTCCATGGAGGAGCAGAGAGCCGGGCTCAGCGATACCCTGGCGTTGCTCGACTCCATGCTGGAAAACGCGCCCATAGGGTTCGCCTTCTTCGATCGCAAGTTTCGCTACGTGCGCGTGAACCAGTTTCTGACCCAGATGAACGACGTGCCCATCAGCAGGCACCTGGGCCGCGCCATCGATGAAATGCTCCCCGGCCCAGCCGGCGCGATGCTGCAGAGCTGCGTCCAGAATGTCTTTGAAACCGGGGAGCCGGTGGCCCAGTTTGAGCTGAACACGCCTCTGTCCGAAGATGTCACGCAGGCTCGCAGTTGGCTCATCAATGTGTATCCGGTCAAGACTACGTCTGAAGCGGTCCGATGGGTGGGAGCGATTGTGGTGGAAGCCACCGAGCGTAAGCGGTCCGAGGAGGCGTTGCGCAAGACGGAAAAACTCGCGGCCGCGGGGCGGCTTGCCGCTTCCATCGCACACGAAATCAACAATCCTCTGGAGGCAGTCACCAATCTCCTATACCTGCTTCGCCACCAGTCGTCACTCGATCAGCAGGCCATTTCCTATGCCGACCTGGCGCAGCACGAAATCTCGCGTGTGGCCGAGATGACGCAGCAGACGCTGCGTTTCTACCGCCAATCCACGTTGCCGGTGGTTGCCAATATCGCCGAGTTGTTGGATTCGGTGGTCGCGCTCTACAAGGGAAGACTGCTTGGGTTGCAGATCGAGGTCTCGCGCAAGATCGGACCCGAGGTCGATCTTTATTGCTTTTCCGGCGAGCTACGCCAGCTCTTTGCCAACCTGATTGGCAATGCGATCGATGCCATGGCCAACGGGGGGCATCTTCGCTTAGCTGCGCGCCGGTCGCGTTCCTGGGTGGACGGCACACCCGGTATCCGGTTGTTCGTTGCGGACAACGGTTGCGGCATGACGAAGGCAACGCGTCTGCGGATTTTCGAGCCGTTTTTTACCACCAAGGAAACCACTGGAACCGGCCTGGGTCTATGGGTGAGCAGCGAGATTATCACCAAGCACAAGGCCACGGTCCAGGTCACCAGCCGTCCGGCTGGAGCGGCGAACGGCAAGCAGTCCGGCACCGTGTTTATGCTCTTTTTCCCCGAGGGCGGCATCGGATTGGCTCCGCTGCCTGCTCCGGTCGTGGCCGCGCAGAACGCGTAGCATGCGACAAATCTGCGGAGATGTGGGATTTCACTGTGTTTCGACCTACCCATTTGTTTGACCCAAGCAGCTAGGACGGGTTTCTCACACTACAGAGGGCTCGGTCGCAACCTCTCCATGCGCAACGGGAACCCCGGGTGCCCCATATCTGCCCGGTTTTGGCAGATGTGGGATACCGCGGCTGTCGACCGGCCATTCCATCCTGGCAACCAATCTCGGGGGCCTGAAGCATGTTCGCTTCTGGTGAATGCAGAGCAACTGTTCTCGACGCGGCTTTTCCTCAAGAAAAACCGCACGTCGCTAAGCTTGCATGTGCAGAGTAGAAGTGAAAATGCTCTGGTTAGAGGGTATGGATTCGCGGTATCCCACATCTCGCAAAAAACAAGCGAGACATGGGGCACCCAGGCCTTGTTGGCGGGGACAGTATTAAGGAATGGCAGCCGTGGGTCGCGGCGATGGTAGGGCGCAGAGCGGCGCTTGCTGCACCGGGGCCAGTTTTGACCGCGTGACGTGCAGGCGATTGACCCGCAGGTAGCGCAGCCGGAGGCCCCCGGCCTGATCGGGCATCGACCGGGGAGTCTTGGTCAGGTCCACCAGCACCAACAGGGCAGCCTCCGCGGGATTGTCATAGCTCTGGGTCACACCCACCCCAAAAAATGCCGGGTCTGCCATCAATTGGGGGGCAAATTGCCGCTGCGCCTCGGCCGCGGCGCGCAGCACTTCCGCAGGCAAATGAATGCCTTCTACCTCGGGCAGAGTCGTGGGCTCACTGCCGGCAATCATGTTGGCGGTGTCCGTAGAAATCACCAGGGTGCGGACGCCATGGATGACCCTGGGAATCGGGATAGCAGGCTTGTTCTTGTCCACGTAGACAATCACCGCCGCTTCGCCTGGGCTGTCCAGGCTCTGGCCGGTGGCCACGCCCAGGATTCCATTGTCCGGTCTGGCCATCAGAGCGGTCGCCGCATCCGCTGCCGACTTCGCCGCCGCCATCTTGACCGGGCTGACGCTGCGGGTCACTGGAGTGGTGTGCTCGTCGTAGTTGGAGCAGGTAATGGGATGCGGTGCCCCACCCGCGATCTGCAGCCCGTCCGTATGGCCGGTCTGGCCCAGTTCGCTGAGGACATCCTGAATGGGATTGGCCACGCTGAAGCCGTGATTGCTGTCATCCGCGCCACTGGCAAAAAACAGCCCCACCGGCTGGGCATTGCCGGCGTCGAGCACCAGCGCCCCGGAGTCTCCGCTGTCCGCGAAGCTGGCCCCGGGCATGCCGATCTGATTGATGTAAGTCTTGGTGTAGTACGGCTTGGTCTCGGCGCAATCGTAGTAGTAATCCACCTGCACGCTCAGGTTCACCGTGTTCACCGTCGAACAGGTCAACCCGGTGGTTCGCCCGCTCTTGACCACACGTAACTGGTTCAGCAGGTTCGCCGTGAGCGCTTCGCCAGTGCCCGCCGCCGGCGCCGCGGGGCTAAGAACGCCATTGACCGAGGGTCCCAGCTGCAGGATCGCCCCGCTCCCGTCCACTGCGGGGGTGGCGGCAGCCAGGGCTGCATCTACATTGCTCTGAGAACTTTGGATGGGCACCACGTAGCGCAAGGACCCCACCGTGCGGCCGGCTTGCGGATTGCAGTTGAGATCGACCAGCGCGGGTTGCACGATCGTATCCCCGGCTCGCGCCTGATCCGATTCGGCCAGTACATGGTTGTTGCTCAGAATGAAGAGATTGCTGTTCCGGTCCGCGACCAGTGCGCCTAGCGTCCCTCCGCAACAGTCATTTACGTATTCTTTTCCGCCGCCGTCCTTCTTGGAGTCGTAATCGTTGGCGTTGCCTCCGGAAGAGCCCATCTCGATGTAGCCGGTCTGCGCCGATTGATTTTGCAGGCCCGAGCTGGAGAATCCGCCGCCGTTCAGGAGAATGTGCAGCGCCGCAGCGGAGCGGGGATTTCCAGCTGCAAGCCCCACGACAAAAACAGAAGGGCTGCCCGAGGGCAGTGCACGGGGAGCGGTATAGGTTGCGGTGCAGGAGGTATAGGTGCGGTTGGAGTGAGAGCACCTGGTTTCGCCGATGCTGCCGTAACTGTCGCCGGGATCGATCTCACCCCCCGGGGTGGTTCCCAGCGACCACTGGATAGAGCCGGAATTGACCTCGGCGATCTCTCCTGTGACCTGAACGGTGCCCCCAGGCGCCAGGCTGGCGGTCTCGGGCGTAAGCACCTGGACGAATCCGGGGGTAACGGTGAGCAGATAAGTGGCCGTCGCCGCCGGATCGTCCAGGGATGTCGCCATGATCTGGACCTGGATCTGGTCTCGGGAAAGCAAGGGCGGCGGTGTATAGGCGCCATTGGCGCTAACGGTGCCCTGACCGAGGGAAGCATCGTTTTGCCCCCCGGCGATGGTCCACTTGACCCTCGCTGAGGCGCCGGAAGCCAATCGGGCGCTCAGCTGGTTGGTGGTGGTGGTATCGATGGTGGCTTTTTCGGCGCTAATGACGAGCGCGCCCGGGCTCGAGCCTGCCGGCGCATTCACGGCTCCGCAGCCTGCCATGAGTAAGAGCAGCAACGGTGTAGCGACAGAGAGTAATGTCAGACCGGGTTTGCGCATTGCCGCTCCATCTATCCTTGCGCTTTAGGTGCTCTCCGCTTCATCAGACGAAGGGATCGCGGAAGGGCCTACGGCAAGAGTAAGGATATGTCAGCGGGGCCGCAGTGGTTTATGAAATTACGCGCCTGAGGAATCCTCGGATCCCTATACTGCCCAAAATGGTGAGTGACGCCAGCAGGGCAAAAATGATAAGCAGCGCCGGCATGTGAGGAATGCCTGGAGTCAGCGCCGCGCGCAGGCCCTCGCTCATGTACACGATGGGGTTGATCAGCACCACAATCTGCAGCCAGCGCAGATGATTCAGGTAGGCCCAGGGATAATAGACACAGCCCAGAAAGGTGATTGGCACCACCACGATGGAGAAGAGCAACCCAATCTGTTGGGGCTTGATATTGGCGCCGATGGCCAATCCCAACGCACTGGACACCAGGCTGGAGAGAATCAGCACCAGGATCGCCAATGGCCAGTTGTCTACCTGGGGCTTCACCGGCACCGCGGGTATGAAATAGGCCAGCGGCACTACCAGCAGCGCAGCCAGCATGCTTTGCAGCGCGCTGAAGCACATCTTCTCCACCGCAACCGCAGCCACCGGCAGGGGACACATGACCCTATCGTCAATTTCACGGGTAATGCCGAACTCCTGGGAAAGCGGCAGCGCCACGGCCGCTATGCCGCTGAACATGATGGCGACCGCCATCAAGCCGGGCAACAGAATGGTGGCGAAACTGCTCCCGTTCGCCGCCATCGGATCGCCATGCCCCAGATGGGGAAAGACATAGGTAAAGACGAAGAGAAACAGCAACGGCTGCATGATGATACGGACCACAAACGGCCCCAACTCGCGCCGCAGCACGCGGAAATCGCGAAGCATCAGGCCCAGGAAGGCCGAAACGTAAGGCATCACCGTCGAGCCCCTCGTTCCCGGAGGATGGAGTGCTGAACCTGCAACCGGCGAACCAGAGCTTTAGTCACGCAAATCCCTCCCCGTAAGGCGGATGAATACGGTTTCCAGGCTGGGCTCATTGATCGAGAGGTCGCGCAAGCCCAGGCTCTGGGCCGCCTGCACAATCTGCGGCAACAGGCCGTCGGTCCCGTGGGAGAAGACGCGAATCCCATCGCTGATGGTTTCGACCGAGGCTACATTGGGTAGCCTTTCCAGCGTCTTTACCAACTCCGCCGCGCCGTCCATCTGGCGCAGCTTGAGCTCGAAGATGGTCTGCGCGCCCAAGGTGGTTTTCAGCAGTTCGGGGGTATCCTGCGCCAGCAGTTTGCCGTGATCCATGATGGCTACCCGATCGCAGATTTCATCGGCTTCTTCCATGTAGTGGGTCGTCAGCACCACGGTGATTCCTTCGCCGCCCATTCCTTTGACCGCCTCCCACATGGCGATCCTGCTCTGCGGGTCGAGCCCCGCGCTGGGCTCGTCGAGGAAGAGAACCGCGGGGCGATGGGCGATGGCGCGGGCTATTTGTACCCGTTGCTGAAGGCCGCCGGAAAGTTGCGAGGGAAAGCTTGCTCCCCGCTCCTGTAAATGGAACTGTGACAGTAGCTGTTGCGCGCGGGTCTTCGCGTCGGCGCTGGAAAATCCGAAATACCGGCAGTGAAAATAGAGATTTTCGAATACCGTGAGCGAGCGGTCGAGGGTGTTGTATTGCGGAACCACTCCTATGTTGCGCCGCGCGGTTGCCGGCTTCGCGACTACATCCACTCCGGCAATCGTCACCTGGCCACTGGTGGGCAGCGCGCGGGTGGTTGCGATGCTGATGGTCGTCGTTTTTCCTGCTCCATTCGGTCCCAGCAGGCCGAAGATCTCGCCTTGCTCGACCGAGAGATCGATGCCATCCACCGCGACCACACGCTGCTTTTCTGCGTAGACCTTGGTCAGGCCCCGGATTTCGACGATCACTGATCCCAACCTGGCAGGCAGCCGGCTGCCTGAAGCTTACCCTTTTTAGTACAGTACGAAACATGCAGCCGCGATGCTCTCACAGCATGTTTCACCGCATGAACGGAATACCGATTTGATTTTAGAGTGGAGTGGTCCCAACAAAGAGAAGCTCCGTATCGGGCTGCACTCTGTGCGCGCCACGCGATACGGAGCTTGGAACTTTGTCGGCGGTGTTCTCTGAATACTTTAAGCAGCCGCGTTCGATTTATTTGCGCGCCGGGTAAAAAAGCCGCCGGTAGGCATGGATGTACCAATCACAGTGACTGGAGCGGTGTCGGCAGCCTTCATGCGGCGCACTTCCCGTGCGCTCAGCGGTGTCATGCGCTCCCGTGAGTAATAGATCTGCTTCCCACAATCCAGGCAAACCTTATACGTTTGCTGGTCCAACGTGAACGGCCTCGTCTGACTCCAGTGGCGGCAGCCAAAGATGATGTCGTAGAAAAAACCAAGCAGGCTTTGAATCGAGTTCATAAAATCACTCCCCCAAGGACGTCGGGTTGTCGTGCAAATTTGTACCGTTAAGATGCATTCTGCACGAAAATGTCGCGTTTGTCGTAGGGAAAATACAGCTTTCGTTCCAGCGGATCACCCGAAAGTTACTGACCCTTTGGTAGTCCCGCAGATTCAATCAGATACGGGTACTGTTCGGCGGGATTCCGGCCATCAAGCAACAACCTGGATTACGATTTTCCCGAAATGAGAACCCTTTTCCATGGTGGTGAGAGCCTCCCGAGCCTGGGGGAAGGCAAAGATTTTGTCCACCACCGGCCGTAGATGATTGGCCGAGATTGCCTGGTTCATGGCCTCGAAATGAGCTCGTGAGCCGACATAGACGCCATGGACCCGGATCTGGCGATGGAGGAGCGCCGCAATCGGCAGCGGCTGGTCCGATTGGCTCAGTACGCCGATCTGAGCTACCGTGCCGCCGACGCGTACTGCTTGCAGTGACTGGCTGAAGGTGCCGGCTCCGCCCACTTCGACAATCAGGTCGGCGCCCCGGTGGTTGGTTTGCTGCAGCACCCATCTTGCCCAGTCAGGCGTCTGTCGATAGTTGAGGCCGGCGTCTAGTCCCAGGGTCCTGGCCCGCTCGAGCTTTTCGTCGCTGCTGGAAGTACCGATCACGGTCGCGCCCATCCTCTTCGCGAATTGCAATGCGAAAACCGAAACTCCTCCGGTGCCCTGCGTGACCACCACATCTCCAGGCTTCACTCGCGCTGCGTTGGTCAACCCGTTCCATGCGGTGAGCCCGGCACAGGGCAGCGTCGCGGCTTCTGCATACGAGAGATATTCGGGGATGCTCACGACGCCGCTTTGTGGCAGCACCACGTATTCGGCCAGCATGCCATCCACATCGCCGCCCAGAGCGCCGCGGCTCCGTTCCGCACTCGGAGGGCCGTCCAGCCAATTCTGCATGAAGATTCCCGCCACCCGTTGGCCCACCGTGACGGCTTTTACATCCTCCCCCACCTCGATCACCTCGCCCGCTCCGTCTGAGCAGGGAATACGAGGCAAGGGCATCTTAGGGTTGTAGTGGCCTCGCACGATCATCAAGTCCCGGTAGTTCAGTGACACCGCGTGAACCTTCATCAACACTTCTCCACGGCCGGGACGCGGTTGGGGCAAGTGTTCTAAAACGAGTTGGTCTATGCCGAACGATTGAATTTGCCAGACTTTCATATTTCCTCCCGCGCATCCGCTCTGGCCATGGAAAGGCCGTATGAAACCAGGGGCTGATCAGAATATTGCTGAAACCGGTGATGTCTCGAGGGGTGCCAAAGGGCACCCAAACCAGGATCTTAGTCTGCGAGCGGCCCTCTCTTTGACGTACGATAGACGTATGGCGCGTGGCTGGGAGAGCAAGTCTGTTGAAGAGCAGCAATCGTCCGCGGATCTAATCGCCTCGGGCGTGGTCCTGGATGCTAACAAGCGAGACGGCCTGGAGCGCGCAAAACGCGAACGGCAAAAGCAGGAACTCGACCTGCAGCGCGAACGCATTCTTTCCGAACGCACCTCGAGCCCGGTGCGTCGAGCTGCGCTGGAAGCGGCCTTAGCCGATATTGAATCCCGTATTGCCCTACTCCCCTGAGCCTGACCTCGCGATGGATTGAGCCATGCGGTACTGGCTCACGACCCATTCTTCATCTTTCATGCCTGCCTCCTGCGCGAGATGCAGTTGTTGAGCGATGTGATCCGCCAGCGGCAGATGCTGGTGGGTGGCCGCGGCAGCTTCGCGGAACAAAGCTACATCCTTGCTTGCCATTGCGATGGTGGACCCGGGGACCTGGGGCGGGTTAAGCATGTTCTTGCTGTACTGAAGGTAGTAGGCGCTTTGGAAGAGCGCGCTGTTTACCGTCTCCATGAAGAGATCCGGGGCAAGGCCCTGCGACTCTGCAAAGACGAAGGCTTCGCTCATCGTCTGCACCATCCCGGCAATCATGAAATTTCCGCCTAGTTTGAGGGCATGGGCTCGCCATGGTTCTTCGGAGACCACGGTGATGCCACGGCTGGCAGCTTCGAGCAGGGGACGCACTCGCTCCACTGCCAGCCTGCTGCCGCCCACCGCTATCCACAGCTTGCCCTGCTCCGCGATGGGAGGCCTGCCGAAAACCGGCGCGGCGACAAATTGCTGCCCGTGTTGCTGGTGCGATTCCGCCAACCGCCGGGAAAGCTTGACGCTGATGGTGGAAAGCGAGACATGGACTGCATCCGGGTCCATTGCGCCGAGAATGCCCGGCTGGCCTTCGGCGCCGAAGACGACGGATTCCGTCGCCGCGTCGTTGCTGAGCATGGTGATGACGACCGGGGCCCCGGCGACTGCTTCGGCCGCTGACCCTGCAACTTGGGCTCCGTCCGCAGCCAGCAGCTTCGCCGCCGCCGCCGTCCGGTTCCATACCGTAAGCTGGTGCCCGTTTTTCTGCAGCAACCGGGCTATCGGTGTCCCCATCTTTCCCAGTCCAAGCAGTGCCAGCCGCATTCTTCAATCTCCATTCCGCGTGGTGATGATACAGGTTGGCGCTCGATGAACAGGCAGCGGAATAAGTCGCTGTTTAGGTCCGTGCTTAGAGGCTGCGGAAATCGTAACGGGCGCGAGAGCAATACCGAAGTGGTAAACAGTCGGAGAGAACCTAGCCATTCAGAATTCAGATCCCCAAGGACGGCGAATTTCCTCAGGACCCTAGTCCTGGCGTTTACCGGTTGTGAGAATGGATGTTGGGGGCACAGGATTACGTCGGGGTAACTGCTCAGACTCGTCTTTGGTCAGGGCACTGGTTCTCGTTCTGATAAATCATGCATGAGGTCGGGCTTCTACTCTAGCGTCCCTCCGCGAGTTCGCACGCACACTTTAAAGCCCAATGGATCGAATGCGACTGTTTCCGCGACGCTGGAGCGTCGCTCCCCCTGCCGAAGCAGGGGCTCCCACCGGCTTCCACGGAAGAACATCGGGATGACCGAAATGGATTTCAAACGCATTTGAATCCCGCGAGAGACGACCCCTTTTGACTGGATCTATTTTCGAGGGCGGCAGGGAACTTCGCAGCTGGTGTGGAACCGCAGCTGGGAAAAGCGCAATGGTGGGAGCCCCCGCATTCATGCGGGGGAGCTCGGCTTTCAAGCCGAGCGGCTCGCGTGGAACTTATTCTCCTCCGGCTTTAGCCGCGGCTTTTTCCGCAGTCTGTTTAGCCGGTACCCTGATACAGAGACCAGAGTTTTCAGCCCGTGAAGCGTAGCGGACAGCAACCACTTCCCAATCGGATTTCCGATTCGGGAAGTGATTGCTGCCATTTGAGGTAGGAATTTAGGTAGAAAATTAGGTTTGCAGGGCAACCAGTTGGTGGGCGATAGCAAACAGCGCCAGTTCCAGACGTGTGGAGACCCCGGTTTTGTCGAAAATGTTCGACAAATGCCGCTTCACGGTTTCTTCGCTGATGCTGAACTGCTTGGCGATATCGCGATTGCTGCAACCCTCGACGATGCAACCGACGACTTCCAGTTCACGGGGGGTGAGCCCGTAGGTTTTGCGCTCGGGAACGGCAGCCTGCTGCATCAACTCATGCAGGGCGCCGACCAGGTTTACTACCCGTTTGCCGCCAATCCAATAATCTCCTGAAGAGACTGCCCGGATCGCGGTGGTCAGGTGATCGGCCAGGGCGTCTTTGAGCACGATGCCGCGGGCGCCGATCTGCAGCGCTTCAATGATCTGCTGGGTGGTAATGGTGCTGGTTAGCAGCAGGATCTTCACGGTTGGCGAACCACTCATAATGGCGCGCATCGCCTCCAGGCCAGGCAGACGAGGCATCTGCAGGTCAAGAAGGAGGATGTCGGGCAGCAGTTCAAGCGTTCCGGTGATAGCTTCATCGCCATCCGACGCCTCTCCGATTACATCGAGGCCTGCGTCGCTCTGCAGCATGTTACGCACACCGATACGTACTACCGGGTGGTCGTCGGCGATGACAATCCGAATCTGGTGAAGGCGGTCGTTGCTGTTCTTAGGTGTCGCTGCGATCGTTGATGTGGTCATTGGGGGCCCTGGGTTGATGCAAATTTACCTGCCAAAAGCATACGCTCCAACTCGTTGCATGCACTCAGTAAATCCTTCAAAACAACCGGGGTGGCCGCTTCCTTGTAACCCCCCATTTCGAGCCCGGCGGCGAGCCCGGCGAGGTGGGTGGCTCCGATCATGGAAGCCGCGCCTTTGATGCGATGCGCGGACTGGCGCATCGCGGTCGTGTCCCCGGCCCGCACCTGGTTCTGGAGCAAATCGATGCTGATCCGGGTGTCCGCAATGCAGGCGGCGACCACGTCATGCAGCGCCTCCACCGGCATCATGGCGCGCAGCTTCGCGATCACCGCCAGGTCGAGGACAGCCCCATTTGAGGGCGCTGCTGCGGGGCTGGTGGCGGGTACCGCGGTCGGCTTTCCGGGATGGGTGACGCGCACTCCAGGCATGCGGCCGCGTTTTTTCGGCTTCAAGGCCTTGCGCAGGTCACCCAGAGCCAGCGGTTTAAGCAAAAAACCATCGAATGCAAGGATTTGCTGGCGTTGAACTTCGGTTGCGCTCATCGCCAGGAGCAGCGGTTCCGGCCCTTCCAGGGCACGGATTTTCTCCGCCAGTTGTCCGCCGGAGACTCCGGGCATCTGCAGGTCCACCAGCATCACATCCGGGCGGGCCGCCTTATCGGCTGCGAGCAACTCCAGGGCGGCCCCCGCGTCGTGGGCGCGAAGTACCTGGTGCCCCTCGTGAGCGAGCAGCACAGCCATCAATTCAAGGCTCACCGCGTCATCATCCACCAGCAGAACCTTGTGCCGGGCCTCAATTCCAGTCGACCTGGTTATCAAAGGGGAATGCTCTCCTTGAGTGGGCTTCCTCTCGAAGATTAAGCCATTCTTAGCAAAACGGTACCATTATGAGTTACCAGACTACACCTTGGTAACGTAAGGCAAGACGCCAGAGATCTGGTTCGCTCCCGCCCCCAGTGACTGGGAAATGCTCTAGAGTCGTTGCTATGGCTCCTGACGACGATCTCCGGCAAGAACTGGCGGAATTGTCAGCCCGAATCGTGTCTCTCGAGGCAGCGGTGCAGGGATTACGCGCAGCCCAGCCGGAGCCTGCACCGGCCGGGAGCGTAGCCCCGATCTCCACTGGGTATGCCCCCGCTCCTGCTCCTCCTCCCCCTCCGAGGCGCAGGGGAAATTCGCCGGCAGGCTCACAACCGGGTTCTTCCTCGCTCGAGAGCCGGATCGGGGCGCAGCTCTTGAACCGTATCGGCATCCTGGCCGTGCTCGTCGGCATGGCCTGGTTCTTGAAGCTGGCCTTTGATCGCGAGTGGATTGGACCTGGAATCCGGATCGTCATCGGCCTGGCCTGTGCCGCCGCGTTGGTGGTCTGGTCGGAGCGCTTTCGGCGCCAGGGTTTCCCCGCCTTTTCCTACAGCCTGAAGGCGCTGGGTACCAGCATCGCGTATCTCTCGCTGTGGGCTGCATCGAGTGTTTTTCATCTGGCCCCGACCTGGCTTATCTTTCTCGCCATGACCGCGGTCACCGTCACCAACGCGGTGCTTGCCCGGCGTCAGAATTCGGAACTGCTGGCCATTTATGCCCTGGCCGGCGGCCTGGCGACGCCCGGATTGCTGGCGATGGGGCATGACAGCGCGGTCTTTCTCTTCTCCTACCTGGCGCTGCTTAATGGCGGTGCGCTGCTATTGCTCGCGTTCCACCCATGGAGGCGGCTGGCCTGGGCCGCCCTGCTGGGAACGGCGGTTTATTACATTGGCTGGACCCTGAGCGAGGATGATCCCTCGCGCCTGCTGGTCACGGGATGTTTTCTAGGTCTTTTTTTTGCCGTTTTTGCCGCGGCGCCCTTTCTGATTCTGCGCCACGGCAATGCGCCGGACCTGCACTTCCCCATCGCCTTTCCCATTGCCAATGGGGTCGCGACGTGGGTGGGGCTGATGGTGCTTTTCGGCGCCGCGGACCAGCATCCCGTGCGCCCCTGGCTTACTTGCGCCTTGGCCGTGGCCTGCCTGTCGATGGCAGCCGCCCTGCGCGCGCCGGCCTCGGTTGCGCTCGCCCGCACCTATCTGGGTCTGGGGATATTTTTCGTCACTGTGGCCGTTCCATTGCAATTCCATGGCTACGTGGTGAACATTTGCTGGCTGGGCGAGTCGCTGGCGCTGGTTGCCCTGGCCAAGGTCGGCTCGCACGCGGCCATGCGTGTCTTTGCCACTGTGGTGCTGACCCTCTCCGCCTTCTCCCTGCTGCTGGACTGGATTGCCTGGACGCCTCGGCCCTTGCCGGTGGTTGCCAACATGCACTTCGCTACCAGCCTGATCGGCGCAGCGGTGTTTGCCGCGGTGACCGGGCTCAGTCTCGGTGAGCTGCGCGCTCATCCTTCGCCTGCTCGCGAATTTGGCAGTTGGACCTACCTGGCTGGCTTTGCCAGCGTCGCTTTCAGCCTCACCCTCCTGGTTGCCGTCAGCCTGGAGATTCACCACTACTGGTACTGCGGGGCGGGCTTCTTTCGCGATTTCTGTGGCGCCTATGGCCAGCGAGAGCGCCGGGCCATTGCTGCCGGCTTCGGCTACAGCGCTTGGAGCATGCTCTACGGCTCAGCGCTCATGGCGGTGGGCTTTCTGCGGCGCAGTGCTTTTCTACGCTGGCAGGCTCTGGCTCTGCTTGCCTTCAGTATCGGGATGGTGTTTCTTGATGGCGTCAGCCACCAGAGCCAGGGCTATCGCGTGCTTAGTTTTCTCGCCCTCGGTGTGTTGCTGATCGCTATCAGCTTCGCCTACCAAAAAGACTGGCTGCGTCTGCGCGGTTAGGATTTCTATGTTCCACGAACGACGGGTGCCCCATATCTCGCTCGTTTTTCGCGAGATGTGGGATGCCACGAATCTTAACCAATGGGCGCTGGTTCGCGAATCAGGACTTAGGGGTTTAGGGCCGTGGCATCCCACATCTCGCGAAAAACGAGCGAGATGTGGGGCACCCGTCGTTCAGTGGCAGGGACAGATCCCAAAGGACCGCGGCACCTTCCCTAGCGCAGCGCGGGCTCAATCTGGTTGAGCCAGTCGGGTGGTTTGAGAATCTCGCGCGGCTTCGAGCCGTCGGCGGGACCGACGATTCCATCGCGCTCCATCATGTCGATCAGGTGCGCTGCGCGGCCATAGCCTATGCGCAAGCGCCGCTGCAGCAGGGAAGTGGAAGCCTTGCCGAATTCCAGCACCAGGCGTACCGCGTCCTCGAATAACTCGTCGTTGCTGTCGCCATCCTCCGGCTCCGCATCCAGGTCACGTCCCTTTTCATCCCGGGGAGACTCGAGAAAGCCTTGCACGTACTGCGCTTCGCCCTGATTCTTCCAGAAACCAACCACGGCGGCGATTTCCTTCTCAGTGACAAAGGGAGCGTGCAGCCGCTGCAGGCGCGAGGTCCCTGGCGGAAGGAACAGCATGTCGCCGCGCCCCAACAGCGCCTCCGCTCCGTTCGAGTCCAGGATCGTCCGCGAATCCACTTTCGTGGCCAGGCGGAACGAGATCCGGGTGGGCACATTGGCCTTGATGAGTCCGGTAATCACGTCGACCGAAGGACGCTGCGTGGCCAGCACCAGGTGGATGCCCACCGCGCGCGCCATTTGCGCCAGCCGGGTGATTGCTTCCTCCACGTTGGCCTTATCCAACATCATCAGATCGGCCAGCTCGTCGATGATGATGATCATGTGGGGCAATGGCTGCTCCGCCTCCCCGTCATCGAAGAGGCTCGGCGTCTGGTTGTCGAAAAGCTTGTTGTATTGGTCGATATTGCGGACGCTGCGCGAGGCCAGCAGCTTGAGCCGCCGCTCCATCTCGCGTACGGCGTTGCGCAAGGCGTTGGCGGCAAGCTTGGGCTCGGTAATGATGGGCGTGAACAGGTGGGGAATGCCTTCATACATTCCCAGCTCCACCCGCTTGGGATCCACCAGGATCAGCCGCACCTGTTGCGGGGTCGCCTTGTACAGCACGGACATGATCATGGCGTTGATGGCGACGGATTTGCCGCTGCCCGTGGAACCGGCGATCAGCACGTGAGGCATGGTCGCCAAATCGGCGGTGACGATGCGTCCGTTGATGTCTTTGCCCATGGCCAAAGTCAGCTTGGACTTGGTTTGAGTGAAGTTTTCCGCTTCGATCACGTCGCGCAGCCAGATGGTCTCGCGGTCGTGATTGGGCACCTGGATGCCCACGGTGCTCTTTCCCGCCATGCGTTCGATCAGAATGCTCTCGGCCCGCATCGCCAGGCATAGATCTTCCGCCAGGCCGGTCACACGGCTGTACTTGACTCCGGCTTCCGGGCGAAATTCGAAGGTGGTGACCACCGGGCCGGGATTGATCTGCACCACCTGGCCGCGGACATCGAACTCCGCGCATTTCTCGACCAGAATCCGAGCCTCGCCACGCAAATCCTCTTCGCGCACCACCTGCGACTCGTCGCTGCGGTGCAGTAGGGTGCTGGGCGGCAAGCGGAAGCCGCTGACCGATCGGGGGGCGAGGGTGACCTGCTTGGCTTCCGCTTCGGCGCGACCTTTTACGGAGATCGCTTGCGGGGCCGGGGCGTGGCGCTGTGCCGGCGCGGGACGGGCGGCCGCGATATCTTCTGCGTCGCGAGGCAGATCGGATTCAGGCTCGAACGCCTCCAACTCCCGATCGGGAATACTGGTGCGCGGCATCTGGTTCCAGAGGGACGGGGTATGCGGCTCGGGCATCGAAGCGGCTTCCGCCGCACTCACGTCCTGAAAACCGGCGCGCCGCGTAGTGGGGCCCTCGTCTCCTGCCCGCTGTGCTTTCCTGTCCGCGGCTTTTTCCGCGGCCCTCCGCGCCGCCTTCTGCATTTTCTCGAGCGTGCTGTCTTTCCTGGCCACTCGCCTGGCGGCATTCTTTTCCGCCCGGGTCTTTTTCCAGGCCAGATGCCAGTTGCGCAGGCGATCACGCCACGCGTAAGCGAAGGCGAAATGAACCGCCATCCACTGCTGCGCCGTACTGAAGCTGAAGGTGGTGGAGAGGTAGAGTGCAATGACCACCATGCTCACAATCACGATGGCCGCCCCAGGAAGATTGAGGTAGTGGACCAGGGTATCCACCACCAGCCGTCCGGTCAGGCCTTCCAGCGGCAGAGCATGCATCCAGTGGAGATGGCCTGGGATCAGGCCGAAGACGGCGGGGGCAAATACCAGGTAGAGCAGAACCCCGGAGACCTTCGCGGTTGGAGAACCCGCGGGGCGCGATCGCATCCACGTCCAGCCAAGAGCGCCCATCATCAAGGGAACAAAGAAGGCGGCGACCCCTTCCAATTGCAGTAGCAGGTCGCTGATAGTAGCCCCGATCAGCCCGGTCCAGTTATGCGCCTGCCGGCCTGCGCCGGAGCTTCCCACGGTGTTGAGGGATGGGTCGGTTGGGTGATAGGAGGCCAACGCAAGGAAGAGGAGGCTCGCGGCCACAAGGAGCACCATGCCTGTGACTTCATTAAGGCGACGGTTGCGGGTCGGGGTCAATGCCAGTTCGAGTGGCTTCATCGGGGGATACGCGGAGCTTGCCGCCTGCGCATACAGCAACAGTGGCCGTCAATTCAGAACGCCAGAGTGGCTTCATTATCCCAGAGATAGGCGCCGGAAGCACAAAAACAGAGCCGCGGGGAACCGTTTCCGTGACTCCCCAAATAGCGCGTTGGTGAACACCGGCAACAAAGCCTGTGGGTGGCCCATTCAAGCCGTATGGCGCCTGCCCCGCCTGTCCCGGCCTGCCGTGGAGCGTGCCGTGGGGCTTGAGTGGGCTAGAATGCCGTGGAAGTGAAGTCCCCAAATAGTTGACGCCGAAGTGCTTTGCTTGGACCCCGGATTTCTTGGCAACAAAGCCTTGGGTGGCCCATTCAAGCCGTATGGCGAGCCTCCCCACTCGGTTGCGTGCCGTGGGGCTTGAGTGGGCTAGAATGCCGTGGAAGCGAAGTCCCCAAATCGTTGACGCCGAGGTGCTCTGCTTGGACCCCGGATTTCTTGGCAACAAAGCCTTGGGTGGCCCATTCAAGCCGTATGGCGCCTGCCCCGGTGCCGGGCTTGAGTGGGCTAGGATGCCTCCCCACCCGTTTGTCATCAGGAACGAGCGACCTGTCCCGGCATGCCGTGGGACTGAGTGGGCTAGGATGCCTACTACGGTTTGGGGGCGGGCAGGGGGCTGCTCAGTTGCAGGCGCCAGATACCGTCCCGCCGGATGAGAAGATGGAGGACGTTCTCGCTGTATGCGGCGTGGCTGCCAGGCTTGGTGTAGACCTTGGTATAGGTCAGGCAGGCCGTATCGCCAAAGAGGTGCTCCCGCATATTGGTGGCGGTGATCAGGTACGGGTTTTGGCGGCGGTCATGACGGGCCAGGTTGCTCAGAATATCCGCCTTGCTGGCGGTAGAGCCGTCCGGCTTCAGTCCCACATAGTCGTCGGCAAGAATCGTACCCGCGATGGCCGTATCGTCTTCAATTTCGGCTCGCAAATATTCTTCTTCGAGCCGCCGCAAGACCTCAAGATCTCTCTGCGGGGTGCTCTGGCTTGGTACCCGGTTGGGTTGGGCGGACTGCGGAACCTGACTGGCCGCTTTGGGGGGAACCAGAATCACCAGGCTCAGGAGCATGGCAGCCACGGCCATGCTTAGGCCGGCACAGCCATGGATCTTACTTTTCGACTTCAACTCCGCGCCAGAAGGCTACGTGGTTTTTTACGTTGCGGGCTGCCGGCTTGGGATCCGGATAGTACCAGGCGGCGTCCTGGTTCTCTTGTCCGTCCACCAAAAGGCTGTAGTATCTCGCTTGCCCCTTCCATGGACACGTCGAAATCGTCGAACTGGGGCGGAAGTATTCCCGCTTAAGTGAACTCTCCGGGAAATAAAGATTTCCCTCCACCATCTCTATTGCGTCGCTCTCCGCGATCACTTTGCCGTTCCAGGTTGCCTTTGCCATGACTGGGTTAATTCTTGCGTTCCTTCCTACCCTCTCCCACCTTAGCAGATGGAGGCCCGCTCTGACATCCTGCGCCATGTCCAGATTTGAAGCAGGTCATTGATACAGGAATACCCACAGCTGCTCATTAGATGCGCTCATTAGACGCACGGATTCGCCCAGCGGGAAGCGAGGGGAGTCGCAGCAATGTCCGGGCAAGTTTTCCGGACACTGCCGCAAGGTAGCTGAAGGGTTAGTTACAGGGCTTAGTGCATCTCCGCCGCGCCACTAGGCTTGCCCTGGTCGGGCAGCATGGCTACGTTGGAGATATGGATCGTCTTGTCGCTTTCGTTCACCTTACCAACGACGCTGACGTGGTGCCCATAATGATCCTTGACTGAGTCGGGATCATCGATGGTATAGACCTCTTTCTTTGCGTCATCCACAAAGACCGGCTTTCCTCCGCCGTCGATGCACTTTTTCACGCAGGCCGCATTGGGGGCGCTGCCGTTGTGCATCGCTCCACACTTGGAATCACTGATATAACCGTTGACCTTTGCGGCACTCATATCCGCAGCCATAGCCGGTATCGTCGAGAATGCCAGAACTACCACGAATAATTTCATTTCCGCTCCATGCGATCGAATAGGTTAAACAACCGCACTTTGAGTTGTACGCTCAGCCTCCGCATCCTGGCAAGGCCAGGATGAGATCCGGTTTGACAGGATTCAAGCTACGGGAAGTGCCTCTGCCTTGGTCTGGTAGCGCATCGCCTCGACGGATTCCAGCTGAGGCTCGGCAATCTTCCGCGCGTAGCTACAGACCACCTGGTTTGCCCCCTCCGCCTCGGCCGCCGCTCCCTTCTTGGCCCGCTTCTTGGGCGCTTCGTCTTCAGCGGCTGACTTGCGGTTATTGGGACAGACCAGGTACACCCCGGCCGCCCGCGTCTTCTCCAGCAGGTAGGGGCTGCCGCATTCCGGACATTTCTCAGGCACTGGCTTGTTATTCGAAGTGAAGTCACACTTGGGATAGTTCGTGCAGCCATAGAAGAGATTGCCGCGCCGCGCTTTCCGCTCCGCGATGTCTCCGTCGCCGCACTTGGGACACTTCATGCCCTCGATGATGTTCTGCTTGATGTACTTGCACTTTGGATAGGCGCTGCAGGAAACAAATTCTCCATATTGGCCATTGCGCAGCACCAGCTGCGAGCCGCACTTGGGGCAATTCTCGTCCAGCGGCTGCGGCGCCTTCTGCTGCTGTTTCTGGGTCAGCTTGCGCGTGGTCTTGCAGGGCGGATCTTCGCTGTAACCGGGGCAGGCCATGAACGCGCCGAAGCGTCCCCGCTTCAGCACCATGACCCGGCCGCAGGCTTCGCAGTATTCTTCCGCCTGTTCCTCGCCTTCCTGCGCGCTCATCTCAGGTTTTGCGGCAAAATTCTCCTTGGTGAAGGTACAGCTGGCCGGATCTTTCTTGTTGTAGGTACTGCAGGCGAAGAAGCTGCCGAACTTACCCCACTTCAAGACCAGCGGGGAACCGCAGACGTCGCATTTCTCGTCCGTCGGCTTCTCCATCCGCTTGATGTTTTCCATGTGCTTGCCGGCGTGAATGAGCTCTTTTTCGAAATGCCCATAGAAAGCACCCAGCAAGTCGGTCCACAACTCTTTGCCGTCTTCGATATCGTCCAGCTCTTCTTCGAGCTTGGCCGTGTATTGCGGGTCGAAGATATAAGGGAAGTTGGCCACCAGCAGATCGGTGACCACGAAGCCGATCTCGGTGGGGACGAACTTGGCTCCGCGGCCGGTGCCCACCTTCTGCACGTACTCGCGCTCCTGAATCGTATTGATGATGGTGGCGTATGTGGAAGGCCGTCCGATGCCGCGCTCTTCCAGCTCTTTCACCAGCGAGGCTTCATTGAAGCGCGGCCGGGGCTCGGTGAAGTGCTCTTCGGGCAGCAGGGCATTCAGCGCCAGCGCCTGTCCGTTCTCCAGCGCGGGCAGCCGGTTCTTGAGCTCCTCATCCTCATCGTCCTTCTTTTCTTTGGCTTCCTCGTAAACTTTCAGGAAACCGTCGAACTTCATCACCGAACCGGTTACGCGGAAGTTATAGCCACGATCTGCCTTGGCTACGATATCGACGGTCGTCTGGTCGAAGACCGCGGGCACCATCTGCGACGCGACAAAGCGCTGCCAGATGAGCCGGTAGAGGCGATACTGTTCGTCACTGAGATAGCGCTTAATCTCTTCCGGATGCAGGGTAACGCTGGTGGGACGAATGGCCTCGTGCGCATCCTGCGCGTCCTTCTTGCTCTTGAACGCGTTGGGCGTGGCCGGAAGGTAGTCCTTGCCGTGGTTCTGTTCGATCCACTTGCGGGCATCGGCGATGGCGTCGGGCGAGACGCGGGTGGAATCAGTACGCATGTAGGTGATGAGGCCTACCGCCCCTTCGCTGCCCAGCTCAATGCCTTCATACAAGCGCTGTGCCACACCCATGGTGCGGCGTACGCTGAAGCCTAACTGGCGCGATGCATCCTGCTGCAGTTTGCTGGTAGTGAAGGGTGCGGTGGGATTACGCCGGCGCTCCTTCTTCTCTACGTTTTGGACCGACCACTTGGCCTTCTCAAGCGCGGCCACCACGGCATCCATCTGCTGCTTGCCGGGAAGGGACGGCGCATCCACGGTCTCAACCGTAGCCTTCTCGCCATCGATGCCGATGAAACGCGCAGTGAAATCGGTCTTCTCGTTGGCCGGAGTGAGCTGGGCATCGAGCGTCCAGTACTCGACCGGCACAAACTTCTTAATCTCTCGCTCCCGTTCCACGATGAGACGCAGAGCCACGGTCTGCACCCGGCCTGCGGACAAGCCGCGGCGCACCTTATCCCACAGCAACGGCGAGATCTGGTAACCCACGATGCGATCGAGGACGCGGCGCGTCTGCTGCGCGTCCACCAGATTGCGATCGACATCCCGGGTATGTTCAAAGGCGTCGTGCACCGCCTTGGCGGTAATTTCATTAAAGGTAACGCGGCGAATCGAGTTGCCCTTGGAGAGACCGCGCAGCTCATCTTCCAGATGGGCGGCGATCGCTTCTCCTTCACGATCAGGGTCAGGAGCCAGATAAATAACAGACGCTGCCTTGGCCAGCTTCTTCAGCCGGTCGACGACCTTTTCTTTCCCGGGGATGACGATTAGCTCGGGCGTGAAACTGCCGTCGCTTAGATCTACTCCGATCTTGTTCTTCGGCAGATCCTTAATGTGGCCGACGGAAGCTTCGACGGTGAAGTCTTTTCCGAGATATTTACTGATCGTCTTTGCCTTGGCAGGCGATTCGACGATCACCAGTGATTTACCCATTGCGTTCCTTAAACCCGATAACAACTACTGTGACTGCGGAGAAACTGGAAGGGAACTGAGTCCCTCGGTAAAGCCGAACCGTTACTACCATTATTACGTAGACTTACTGCGGAAAAACTCACTTTTCGAAGGGTACGGCCTTCAGGCCGTCCGCTAAATGCTTTGCATTGAAGCTGCGGAAAAAGCTCTTCCGATGGGACTGACTGTACCACCTGGAAGGTTCAAGGTTATTTACTTATCGTGATCCGCGTCCTGGCAGGAACCTCAGTCAGCGCTCCATAAGACACGCTTTCTCCTGTCGCGTCTGCAACTTCCGTGTCTGCAACTTCTGGTGCAGATAAGCGCAAGAAGCTACATTCGTCTGACGTAGTTTTTGCCGGGAAGTTGTTTGATCCGGCTGGCCAGCTCGAGCTCGAATAAAGCCGTAAAGATCTCAGACGAGGTCAGTTTGGACTCGAGCTTTTCCATCAGCTCATCCAGTTGCACGGCTTCGTCGTGCCGCAGTGCGCTGAGCACTACCTTCTCAGGCTCCTGCAGCGGAAGTTCCTCCACAATCGATGCAGCTTGCTCCGTTGACGATGCAAAACCTAATTCCCCTTCCAGTTCCAGACGCACCTGCGTGGGCAGTTCCTGCCACACATCCTCCCACGTCGCGACCAGCTTAGCGCCCTGTTTAATCAATGTGTTGGGTCCCCAGGCATTCTTGGTGGTTACGTTGCCCGGCACCGCATAAACATCGCGATCCTGCTCCAGCGCGCAGCGCGCGGTCACGCGGGTGCCGCTGTTCTCGCCCGCTTCCACCACCAGCACGCCGATGCTCATGCCACTCAAGATGCGGTTGCGCTTGGGAAAGTTTTGCGGCGCAGGAAAAGTTCCCAATCTGTATTCCGAGAGGATGGCTCCGCCGGCAACGAGAATATTCTCGGCCAGTGCTTTATTTTCTTTAGGGTAGATCACGTCGATCCCTGTGCCCCAGACGGCCACGGTACTGCCGCTCGCCGCCAGAGCGCCGCGATGTGCCGCGGTGTCGATGCCTCGCGCCATCCCACTGAGAACCACCAGCCTGCGGCTGGCCAGGTCGCGGGCCAATACCTCCGCCATACCCGTGCCATACGGCGTGGGGTGACGTGTGCCCACGATCGCGATCGCCGGGCGAGACAGTAGCCGCACGTCCCCCAGTGCCCACAGCACAGGAGGTGGATCGAAAATCTCGCGCAGCCGCTCGGGATAGGCCTCGTCCTCATAAGTAAAGATCGTGCCCCCCTGTTCGCGCACACGTTGCAACTCCTGCTCTGCTTCGACGCGCGCTTTGCCGCTGAAAAGGAACTGAGCGGAGGGCGCAGGAAAATTCAGAGATTCGAGTTCCGTCAGGGAAAGCTGAAACAGGCGCGATACATCCTGCAAGGTCTGCGCGGCTTTCAGGATGCGTTTCGGTCCCAGGCCCGGAGTGAGCATGAGCGCAACCCAGGCGAGCCGATTCTGCGACGCGGGCTGCAGCTCGGGCGACGCGGTTGCGGGCGTGGGTCGGGTGCGTTCATCGCTGACTGCCAAGGTACACTAATGAGTGACACTCCAACCCAAGCGCCGCGTTCGTATGGCGGCTATCCACTTCCTCAATCCTGCTCCTTTGATGTGGGACTTCGAGCACGAGCCCGAGCGCAGCGAACGGCGTGAGCGCTACCAGATCGGCTACACCACGCCTTCGCGCTGCGCCGCGGAACTGGCCGCGGGCGATGCGGATATCGGTCTGGTTCCCGTCGCCGCGTACGCCACCACGCCATCGTTGTTGGTCGTGCCTGGTTGCGCCGTGGCCGCACTCGATCGCGTTCGTTCCATCATCCTGGTGGTGCGTTCGGCGCGGGGCGTAAGCGCGGTGCGCACCATTGCGACGGACACGTCGTCGCGTACCTCTTACGTTTACACCCGCATCCTCTGCGATATCTTCTGGAAAGTTCCGGCGGTGTTCATTTCCCACCCGCCCGACCTTGAATCCATGCTCGCTGTCGCCGATGCAGCCTTGCTGATCGGGGACCCGGCCCTGCTGGCGCTGGAAGACATGGAAGCCCGCGCCGTCCGGACCGGCGAGCGGCTGCTCTACCTGGACCTGGCGCACGAGTGGCATGGCTTCACCGGCCTGCCTTGGGTTTCCGCCTTTTGGGCCCTCCGGTCGAACTCCCTGGACGAGACCGGCGTCTCCGCTTCGAAGCTGATAGAAGATCTGCAAACCTCAAGGGATCATGGGCTCGACCACATCGAGGATCTGGTGGTCGAGTGGTCGACCCGGATTGCGGTGCCGCCGGAGACCATCCGCTTTTATCTCACCAAAAATATTCACTATGTATTAGATGAGGCCTGTCTACGCGGACTCGAACAGTTTTATCGTTATGCCGCCGAATGCGGAGCTCTGCCGCCCCCGCCCGCTCTGCGCCTGATCTAGGGGTATTTCGTTGGGATTGCGACGGTTAGGCTCGAATGTGCGTCCAATAGGGAATGATCCAGGTGTCTACCAAACATGAGGCGGCGCGGCAGGCCGTCAAGTCGGCCAAGGCTAGCCACAACACGCATGGACTGCACTGGCTCATGGGTTTCGGCACCCTGGGGCTGTTCGTCGTTTCGACCGTCGATTCCTCGATCATTCCGCTGCCCCTGCCTGGCAGCACCGATCTGCTGCTGATCCTCCTTGTGGCCCATCGAGCGGACCCGGTGTTGGCGGCCATCGCCGCCTTTGCGGGCTCGATCTTAGGCGGGTATCTTACCTGGAGCGCAGGCGCCAAAGGTGGAGAAGCGGCGCTCCATCGTTATCTCCCCAAACGATTTGCCCGCCGCCTGACGGGCTGGGTAGAGAAGAACGGCACGCTGGCGGTCACCACCTCGGCATTGCTTCCCCCGCCATTCCCGCTGATGCCTTTCGTGCTCGCCGCCGGCGCCCTGGGGGTTTCGCGCAAGAAGTTTTTTCTGTCTTTCGGCCTGGCGAGAGCGTTCCGTTACTCTCTGGTGGCCTGGCTTGCCGCTACTTATGGCAGGGCGATGGTCCGCGCCTTTCGCCACTACCTGTCCGGCTGGAGCACCATCCTCATGTGGGTCTACTTAGGCCTGATGGTGGCCGCCATCTTGTACGGTGTCTGGAAGTTTCGCCGCCAGGGCAGGCAAGCAGCCGTGCCCCAGTCCGCTGCGCTCAGCGCGAAGTGAAACCAGCTAACCACGGTCTATGGTTCTGGACGGGTGCCCCTCGCACCGGCGTACGGGCAACAAAAGCTTTGGGTGCCCCATTCAAGCCGTTCTTTGGCTTGAGTGGGCTACCATGCCTCCCCACTCGTTTGTCCCGAGCACAGCCGAGGGAACCCCGAGGATGCTTGCTGGCCGACGCTCTTCAGAGCTTTCCGGCCACCAAAAACCTGAAAGAAATCAAAAAAGTCGCAACGGCTGAGAATACCCCAGGATGCAATCTTGGGATACTGCTACCTCCGAAATGGACTGACCGGATAAAATAATTTTCCTGCTTCAAGAACTAAACCACCCCAAATCGAATCTATATAGGCAAGAGACCAATAGCCGCTTAGGTGATGCCCTTGCGCCGTCCCAATTCGTTCTCGGTATTCGTTCTGCCCAAGGTGGAAGGCAGGTGCTTGGTCCCAACGCTCTACGAAAAAAACAGCAGTTTCGCCCAAGATGCTCAAATTAATTAACTTGAGCATCTTGAGCATCTTGATGAAACAAAGGACTTAGCCGCCAACATGATCAAACGTTCTAGATAGCCCGGACTACCCGGTCAGCGCGGGAACCTTACATCTCCCAGCGAAGCAGGCACGCGCCTACGGTGAAGCCGGCGCCTACCGAAGCCAGCAGCACCAGGCTCTCGCGCTGCAGCCGGTGCTCGTCGAGTGCCGTTTGCATGGCCAGAGGTATGGTGGCGGCGGTGGTGTTGCCGAAGCGGTCGATGTTGATGACCACCCGCTCCAACGGCAGCCCCAGCCGCTCGGCGGTAGAAAGAATGATGCGCTTGTTCGCCTGGTGAGGGATAAAGCAGCCCAGGTCGCTGGCATCGATGTTGTTGGCTGTGGAGCAGCTTGCTGGACGTCTCCACCATCTTGCGCACGGCGTACTTGTAAACCGCCTGGCCGTCCTGGTGGACATAGTGCATTCGGGCCGCGATGGTCTCGGGGGAAGCAGGGCGGAGGCTGCCGCCGGCCGGCATATTCAGCGCCGCCGCTCCGGAACCGTCGATCTCATGACAAAAGTCGATCAGCCCGATCTCGCCCTCTTCCGTGGGTTCGACCAGGACCGCACCGGCGCCATCGCCAAATATGACGCAAGTCGTACGGTCGGTATAGTCGATGATCGACGACATCGTGTCGGCGCCGATGACCAGAACCTTGGATTGAGCGCCGGACTCGACCAGCTTGGCGCCCACCTGCAGAGCGTATAGAAAACCGGAGCACGCCGCGGAAAGGTCGAAGCCCCAGGCGCCGTGGGCGCCGAGCTTGTCCTGAACCAGGCAGGCGGTTGCCGGAAAGAGCATGTCGGGCGTAACCGTGGCCACAATGACCACCTCTACTTCGCTGGCCAGGATGCCTCGCTGAGCCAGGCAGCGGCGCGCCGCTTCCACCGCCATGTCACTGGTCGCCATGCCGGGCTCGACCAGGTGGCGCTCGCGGATGCCAAGGCGCTGCATGATCCAGTCGTCAGACGTGTCTACCATGGTTGCCAGATCGGCGTTGCTGAGGATGCGCGGCGGCACATAGGTTCCCAGAGCGCTGATCTTGGCGCGCCGTTGTGTACGCGGACGCAATTCGATGCTCAATATTCTTCTCCAGAACTAAACTGCCGGGAATTCAACAAGCGTGTGAACTGGGCAAGTGCCCGGTCAGGCATTTGCAAATCGGATCGATGAGGAGTGGATAGGCTGGCAGGATCACGGGCTATCGTTTGTACCGGGCAACCTACTGCGCACGCACTGACCCGTTACCGTTGCTTCCTTCCGGACCTGGCGGGGTTGGCGGGGTTGCGTCGCGTAGGACCCGGCACATCCTGATGATAGCACTGGGAACCGGCCGGGAAAAAAGCCAAAAGTTGCCTAAAGCATTTTCACTTCTGGTGCATACAGAGCAACCGATCCCGACGCGGCTTTTCATCAAGAAAAGCCGCACCTCGCCGCACTCACCTATGCAGAGTAGAAGTGAAAATGCTCTAGTATCCGTTCGCTATCAGGTATTCCACGCTGAGGTCGAAGTCAGGCTCGTGCGCTTGTTGCTCATGAAAGCCCGCTGCTCCATAAACTTGATCAGCACGTCGGCCTCGATATTGACCGGCTGGCCAGCCTTCAGGCGGTGCAGATTGGTCCGCGCATAGGTGTGCGGAATGATGGCAACGGACACCACGTCGCCCTGCGGCGTGCCCGGCTCCCATCGGGCGATGGTCAGGCTGATTCCTTCGATCGCGATCGAGCCCTTTTCTACCATGTAGCGGGCTTACGGGTGCGGGAACGGCCACGCGAAGCCACCAATCGGCGAGTGCGGGTTCGGCGTGCGCATCGACGGGCTCCAGGCTCAACAGCGTGCCCGTGCCGTCGACATGGCCCTGCACCACGTGGCCGCCGAGCGGAGCCCCCGCCGGCGTCGGCAACTCCAGGTTTACCGTCGATCCCGGCGCAAGCAGAGAGAGGGAAGTGCGCGCCACCGTCTCCGCAGCCAGATCCGCATGAAAGCGGCCGGGCTCGATATCCAGCGCGGTCAGGCACACGCCGCTGACCGCGATGCTGTCGCCGGTGCGCAGCGCGATGCCCTCACCGATGGGCGCGGCGATGGCAATCCGTCTTGCGACCCTCGCGCTGTTCGACAGCCAGGACGGTGCCTGTGGTTTCAATCAGCCCGGTAAACATGTCAGCTTGATTAGATCACTTCGGACCAGGGATCATGCAGGCGGGCTTCTAACGCGAAATCCTGGCCAAACTGCTTCAGCGAATAGTTCTCAATTGGGGGCAGTCCGTCGACCGCGCTGAGCATCGGGACCGCCGCCTGGCCGAGGAACCTGGGCGCATAAAACAACATGAGTTTATCCACCAGGCCCTGGCTGAGAGCAGACGTATAGACCTCGGCGCCGCCCTCGAGCAGCACGCTGGTGATCTGCATCTCCGCCAGCCGCACCAGTGCGGCCTGCAAAGGAACGCGCGGGCCGCGATGCGCGATCTGCTGCAGGCGAACGCCGCGCGCTTCGAGCGCCTTTTGCGCCGCGACCTCGGCATTGCTGAAAAAGATAAGCACGTCCTGGTAAGCGGTCTTGACCAGCTGAGAGTCCAGCGGAGTGCGCAGCGTGGAATCCAGCACAATCCGCAGCAATGGCCGCCGCCGCGGCAGGTCGCTGCGATCGGTGAGCAAAGGATCGTCGGCGAGAATCGTTCCCACCCCCACAATCAGTGCATCGGCGGCGTGGCGCATGCGATGCACTTCGGCGCGAGCTTCACTGCCGCTGATCCAAAAGTGACCACGGGCAGCGCGTTGCGCGGGCGCGATGCGGCCATCGAGCGTAGCGGCAACTTTCATGGTGACGAAGGGAAGGAAGGCGGTGATAAATTTTGCGAAGCCGTCGTTGAGCCTGCGGGCCGGCTCCTCCAGCACACCGGTGCTGACCTCCACCCCAGCCGCACGCAAGCCGGGCGATGCCCTTACCGTGAACCAGCGGGTTGGGGTCGGCGGTGGCCACCACCACCCGCGTGACCCCTGCGGCTATCAGCGCGTCCGCGCAGGGTCCGGTTCGTCCCTGGTGGCTGCAGGGTTCGAGGGTCACATAGGCGGTCGCACCCTGGGCCTGCGGGCCCGCCTGCTTGAGAGCAACGATCTCGGCGTGGTCGCGGCGGTCATACTCGTGGAAGCCTTCGCCCACCAGAGCGTCGCCCCGAACCAGCACGCAGCCGACGGCCGGGTTGGGAGAGGCGAGGCCGACGGACCGCTCCGCTTGCTGTAACGCACGCTCCATCCACTGCTGGTCAGTCTCCGGCATCGTGATCTTTCTAGTCGCCGAGCAAGGAATCTACAAATGCCTTGCTGTCAAATGGTAAAAGATCTTCCAGCTTCTCGCCCACGCCGACGTAACGGACAGGGACCTTGAGTTCGCGCGCGATGGCTACGGCAATGCCGCCTTTGGCTGTGCCGTCGAGTTTGGTGAGCACGATGCCGGTGACGCCCGCCGATTCGGTAAAGAGCCGGGCCTGCTGCAACCCGTTCTGCCCCGTGGTCGCATCCATCACCAGCAGGACTTCGTGGGGGGCGCTGGGGATGATCCGCTGCGCGGTTCTCCGCATCTTGCTCAGTTCCGCCATCAGGTTGTCTTTGGTGTGCAGTCTGCCGGCTGTATCGACGATGAGGACATCGATGGCCCGCGCCTGGGCCGCTCGCATGGCATCGAAGAGGACGGCGGAGGGGTCTCCTCCCTGCTTGGTCTTGATCATCTCCACGCCCGGTGCGCTGGCCCCACACCTCAAGCTGCTCGATGGCCGCGGCACGGAAGGTGTCGGCAGCGCAAGCAAAACGGTCTTGCCCTGGCGGCGGAAATAAGAATGCCAGTTTCCCCGTCGTCGTGGTCTTGCCGGTGCCGTTGACGCCCACCATCATGATGACCCTGGGCGGCGCTGTGTATTTGGGCTTGAAGAAGTCCTCTTCCTCCCGGGCGTCCAGAATGGCTTGGATCTCCTGCTTCAACAGCTGCTTCAACTCCGCGCCGTTGCGGATCTCGTGCCGTTTCACCCGGTCGCGCAGGGCATCGATGATTTCGGTCGATGTTCCGATACCCAGATCCGAGGCCACGAGACTCATCTCCAGCTCTTCCAGGGCGGCTTCATCGACCTCGTGGGTCAGGGCGACGATGTCTTCGATGCGGTCGGCCAGGGTCTCGCGCGTGCGCGAGACGGCCTCCTTCATGCGGCCGAATATGCTCTTTTTTTCGGGTTCTTCCAGGCTGCCAAAAAGGGTCTGAATCATTTACAAGGCATCTCGATACGCCATGACCTGAGTGTACTAGTCTGCAGACCTTGAACGACGACGGTGAAGAACCCCGTTTTTCAGAGTTGTCCCTTCCACAGACCGTGGGCCACCCGAGATCTGTGGAAGGGACAGAGTTCAATTCTTTTGCTGAGCGCAGAGTCCTGGTTATTCGTCGCGGCCCGGCCGGGCCATCAGTTCGCGGATCGCGTCCTGGGGCGACTTGCCGTGCTCGAGAATGGCGGCCATCTGCTCGGTGATGGGCATCTCCACGCCGTGGGCTTTGGCCAGTCCGAGCGCGGCGGAGGTGGTGCGTACGCCTTCCGCGACTTTGCCCTGCAGCTGCGCCAGGATGGCGGGAAGCTTATGTCCGCGGCCGAGTTCCACCCCGACCGAGCGGTTGCGCGAAAGCGGGCCGGTGCAGGTGAGCACCAGGTCACCCAAGCCGGAAAGGCCGGCAAGGGTCTCCCTGCGCCCCCCGCAGGCGACCGCCAGGCGGGTGATCTCGGCGACGCCGCGGGTGATGATGGCCGCGGCGCTGTTGTGCCCCAGTCCCAGCCCGGCGGCGATGCCGGCGGCGATGGCGATGACATTCTTGAGCGCGCCGCCCAGCTCCACGCCGATCACGTCATCGTTGGTGTAGAGCCGCAGCGCGGGCGCGCTGAGCTCCTCCTGAAGCCGGCTGGCGAGCCGGCTATCGGCGAAAGCGATGGTGATTGCCGTGGGGGCGCCGGATGCCACTTCCTGCGCGAACGACGGCCCGCTCAGTGCGCCGCAGGGCATGCTGTCGACGAGATTCGGTCCGCCAACACCTGCTCGATGACTTGCGTCATGCGCAGAAAGGTCTGGTCCTCGATTCCCTTGGTGGCGCTGACGATGATTTGCCCCGGCTCAAGAAAGGGCGCCATGGCGCTGATAGATCGCGCGCACATGCTGCGACGGCACCGCACTGATCACAATCTCCGCGCCCACCACGGCCGCGGCCAGATCCGTCACCGGGTCGACCTGCGGAGGAATGGGAAACCCGGGAAGGTAGGTGCCCACCGCTGCCGAATGAGACCACAGGGCGATGGAGTGGTCGCCTCGGCGAGCGAGGCTCAGGGCGAGAGCGGTTCCCCAGGAGCCGCTGCCCACGATGGCAATACGGCTCATGCTCCGGTCTTCCTCGACGCGCCGAAGCCATGCTCCGTGCCCTGCATCAGGCGCTGGATATTTTGCCGGTGCTTCACGATGACGATCCAGCAGCAAACGAAAACAACTGCCCCGGAGGCGTAGCCGTATCTGCCCGGTGAGAGCCAGAGGGTCAGGAAGGGAAGCACCACCGCGGCCAGGATCGACGCCAGAGAGACATAACGCGTCAGGACCACGACAGCAATCCATAATCCCAGGGCGGACAGCGCCGCCAGCCGGACAAAGCGCCAGGAAGACGCCAAAGGCGGTGGCCACGCCCTTGCCGCCCTTGAAGCGCAGCCAGACGGGAAACATATGACCCAGAATCACGAACAGTCCGGCCAGGATGGCAAGGTTATTGCATGGTCGCTGGGCTCTCTGGTTGCGGCCCAGGAAATCTGCCACCGCCACTGCGGCATAACCTTTGCTGCCGTCCAGCAGAAAGGTCAGGATGCCCAATCCCTTCGCGCCCGAGCGCAGCACATTGGTGGCGCCGATATTGCCGCTGCCCTTGGCGCGGATATCCTCCTTGTTCACCAGCAGCACCAGGAGGAACCCGAAGGGGATGGAACCCAGCAGATACGCCACGCTGATTACGATCAGAGACAAAGACATGGTTGCATCCGGTTTTGAGTGTAGCAGCGCTTGTATGGCAAGACCCGGAGTTCCTCTACCAGCGCTGCCATCTGGTAGAATTAAGGCGTTGCCGCCATGGAGTCAGGAACTCCGGGAGGCTCCGTATCTGTCGATTAGGGCCATGTTCAGCAGGTTTATGTCGAGGATCGTGTCGCAGCTGGCGGTCGCTTCGCATTGCCGGCTCACGCGGGCAACCCACTGGTGGTCAAGACAGATCAGGGCAAGGTGCAGGGAAAGATGAGCGCGCGACGGCCAGGCGCGCGACTTTCTGGGCATCCCTTATGCGGCGCCGCCCGTCGGTCCGCTGCGCTGGAAGCCTCCGCAACCGGCCGCCAAATGGCAAGGCGTGCGCCAGGCCACCAGCTTCGGGTCCCGATGTTTCCAGCAGGAGCATTATGACGACATGGTCTTCCGCGATCCAGGCGAGAGCGAGGACTGCCTCACCCTCAACGTGTGGACACCCGCTGCCAAACCCAAGGGCAAACTGCCGGTGATGGTCTGGATTTATGGCGGCGGATTTACCGGCGGCGGCACCTCGGAGCCTCGTCAGGACGGCGAACATCTTACCCGCAAAGGGGTGGTGGTGGTCTCCATGAATTACCGCCTGGGGATTTTTGGTTTTTTCGCCACCCATGAGTTGGCCGCCGAGGATCCGCACCACGCAGCCGGCAACTACGGACTGCTCGATGAATTGGCTGCCATACAGTGGGTGCGGCGCAACATCGCCGGCCTTTGGCGGCGACCCGAACAATGTAACCATCTTCGGCGAGTCCGCCGGTTCCTTTGCCGTCAGCGCGCAGATGGCGTCGCCGCTGGCAAAGGGTCTATTTGCGCATGCCATCGGAGAAAGCGGCGGAGCATTTGCCAGCAAGGAGCTGGCTTTTCCGCCCTTGCAAGAGGCCGAGAAGTTGAACGAGGACTATCTCCACCGCGCTGGCGGCGACAGTAGCCTCGCTGCGCTGCGCGCGGCAAGCAGCGATGAGATCCTGAAGCTGGCCACCCGGAAGGATCTCGGCAAATCTCCTTTCGAGCCCGATACAGACGGCTACTTTTTGCCGCAAAGCGTCCCCGCGATCTTTGCCGCAGGCAATCAGGCCCACGTGCCTTTGCTTGCCGGTTGGAACCAGGACGAAGACAGCGGTGGAGTTCTGAGGCATCCGGAACAAGGTACCGTGGAGGGCCTTCGCGCCACGGCGGTTAAGGAATTCGGCCCGCGGGCCGATGATTTTCTCAAGGTGTACCACGCCAGGGATGATGCCGAGGCGCTGCGCGTCGCGGAGGACTTTGCCGGCGACCGCTTCCTGGTGTACTCCACCTGGGCCTGGCTGGAGGCGCAGGTAAAGACGGGCGGCGCCCCGGCCTATCGATATTTATTCGCGCAGCCCTCGCCGGGAGACCCCTTCCATCCAGTCTCTGCAGGAGCGTTCCACTCCGATGAAATCGAGTATGTCTTCGGCAATCTTGACTCGCGCAAGGGAGCTGCATTCACGCCGGAGGACTACAAGCTCTCCGATCTGATGCAGACCTTCTGGACGAATTTTGCCCGGACCGGAGATCCAAACGGTGCTGGAGCGCCCCATTGGCCAGCCTATGATGCGGCAGGCAACTGGCAGGTGATGCGCCTGAGCCCGGATCCTGGAGCCGCTCCGGATCCGCATCGCGACCGGTATCTCTTTCTGCAGCAGGTATGGGGACAATGAGCGGAGCGGAGGAGCTGCTGTTTCTTTTCTGCCCTGCTCCGTAGAATGAACTGACACATGCCCAATCCGCATCGTCTCGACCGCCTTAGCTGACGAAATCTTGCCCGTGATCTGCCTGATCACCGCGGATGAGGACTTTCAGGGGGAGATCGAAGCCGAACTGGCGCCCTGGTACCAGGTAGCCCACCGCAACCATTATGGCGATGCCGCAATTTGGGTGCGCGAACAACGGGCCCAGGCGGTGCTGGTCGATATCGATACGCAGGGCGGGCAGGCCCATGCCGGCGTCCGAGTGCTGCGCGAGCTGCGCATCCTGGAACGTGGCCTGGTTCTGATCTCGCTCAGCCGCTCGCGCGCCCGCGCAGTGGAGAAGCAAGCCACGGAAGCGGGCAGCGATGCCCACTTCCACAGTCCCGATCGATCTTTCTGAATTGCGCCTGGTGCTCAAAACCACGCTCGAAGAACGCACCGAGGAGATGGAACGCGCGCGCATGCAGCAGCAGGTGCTGGAGCGCAGCAAGTTTCATGACCTGGTGGGAGCGAGCGAGGCCATGCGCCGCGTCTACGACGCGATCTCGCAGGTGGCCGACAGCCGCATCAACGTGGTCGTGCGCGGGGAGAGCGGCACCGGCAAAGAGCTGGTAGCCCGCGCCATTGTTGCCCTCAGCAGCAGGCGGAACAAGCCTTTCATCAGCCTGAACTGCGCTGCCCTGCCCGAGAACCTGATCGAGTCGGAGCTCTTCGGTCACGAGAAGGGCGCTTTTACCGGCGCCAACGAGTCGAAGCCAGGGCAGATTGAGCTGGCGGATGGGGGCACGCTCTTTCTCGATGAGATCGCCACCTTAACGCTGCCGCTGCAGACCAAGCTGCTGCGTGTGCTGGAAGACCGGCAGGTGCAGCGGCTGGGGGGCCGGCAAGGGCGGAAGATCGATTTCCGCCTGATCTGCGCAACCAACGAGCCGCTCGAAGAGATGGCACGCCACGGAAAGTTCCGCGAAGACCTTTACTACCGCATTCACGTGGTGCCGATTCATCTCCCGCCCCTGCGCGAACGGGCTGGGGATATCGCTATTCTTGCGGACTACTTCTTGCGCGTCCACTTAATGGCCAACGGCCTCGAGCAGAAACGCCTGACGCCGGACGCGCTGGCGGCGCTCGAAGAGCATTCCTGGCCTGGTAATGTGCGCGAGCTGGAAAACCTGATCCAGCGTCTGGTCATTATGGTTCCGGGCGCGAGCATTGGACTCGAGCATCTGCCGCAGCAGTTGCTGGCGCACAGTGTGACCGCCAACGAGGCGATTCTGATTCCACCAGAGGGCGTACGCTTCGATGACGAGATACGGCAGCTGGAGGTGGCTCTGCTGGCGACAGCGCTGCGGCGCTCGAATGGCAGCAAGGCTGCCGCTGCGCGGCTGCTGCAGCTTGATTCCCAGCGAATGAAGTATCTTTGCCGCAAGTATTCCCTGTAGGTTAATTATTAACCCAATGGTGGTTAAAAATTTAACCCCTATGCCCGCGCGCGGCAAAGTCACCAGGGAAGAGGATTGCAGCAAACAAATCCTGTGATCCTGTGTTTTCAGCAAGTTAAAGATTTTTGGGAACTGACGGCAAGTTTGGCGATCTGCTTGCACTAAGGCATTGCGTAAAGCAGTTCAATTAAAACTGGAGAAACCACAATGGCTATGGAAAAGAAATCGATCAAGACGGCAGCCCCAACCACCAAGAGCAGCTCCACCAAGTCGAAGGTTGACACCAGCAAGCCTGTAGCGAGCAAGGTTGTCGCCGCCCGGAAGATTGGTAGCGGCCACACTCAGTAATCGCCACTTAGCCATGCCGTTCGGATCACAGATCCGGCAGTTGGCGTGGAGTCACTCATGGCAGGGGTAAGTGCTTGTCGTGATCAGGTGTGCATATGGTTATCCAAAAAAAATCGCTGATCGGTCCCGCCGCGGCAAAGTCGAAAGCTGACGGCGCTAGCGATAAGAAGCGTAGGACCAAAGCCGTAGAGCCAGCGAAATCGGCTGAAACTAGAAAGTTAGCGGTGGCCAAGTTGGCCACCGCTAAGCTTTCTACGGCCAGGCTAACGTTTCTCAGGTAGCTGGGAGGTTAGGGCCAATCTGCGTTGGGAAAGAAGCGGCAACAGCCATCCGGCTATTGTCGCTTTTTTGTTTTTTACCAGAAGTGTGCGTGCAACAGGTTGCCCGTTGCGGTGACGATCCGGGCTGCAAGGCTACGGCGCCGGCCGAAAATTTTGGCCTCGCCACTCACGCCGGGTTCTATGTGCGCACCCATTTCGTTGAGAGGCATTCGGGTGGTATAGAAGGTGGGTAGCTCCAGGCCTTTGTATTGTTGCCCGGCCATGAGACCTGGTGGCAGGGGCACCGCCGAGCTCTCCATCGTACCCAGGCGCCCGTGGATTTCTGAAAACTGAAAGGGGAGCTGCAGGGAGACTGGATCTCCCACGCGCACCCGCTCCATCTCCGAAAGGGGAACGAATAGTCGCGCCACGAGTCGCGATGGATCGACAATTGTCAGCAGCGTCTGGCCTGTGGTCACGTCCCTATCCATGAGGCTCTCGGGATCCCTGGTTGTAACCACGCCGCCGACTGGCGCTGCCACCGCAAGCTGCGCACCCTCCTCGCTCGCGGTCGCGCTACTGCGCCGCGCTGCTCGCTGTTCCACCAGCGCCTCTCCCAGGCCGGAATGCTGCAGTTCCGCGTGGAAGACATCGGCTTGCGAAGAAGCCACCTGCGCCGCCGCTTCCTCGCTGGCGCTCGCCTCACTTAAGCTCTGCAGCCTGGCCAGCACCTGCCCGCTGTGCACCGCCTCCCCCTCTTTCACGTAAACCGCGAGGACCTTGCCCGGAATGCCGGCATGCACCTGGTGGGTCTCCCACGGCTCGATGACGAAGTAGGCATTCTCGCGGTCGCGCATGATGGGCACAAAGAACAACAAGAGTAAGGCGATCCCGAGCACTACGCGCAGGGGAGTGAGCCGAAAGGAGCCGTCGGCCACCCGGGCGTGGTAGAAATTCAAAGCGAAGGTTTCGAGGCTACGCAGCCGCGAGCGAAAGATGACGAATGCCAGCAAAGCCGCAGGCACCAGGGCGAGTTCGGCAAACCAGTTGGACAAGACGTTGTAACTGAAGCGAACGAACAAAAGCAGCAGCAGGTAGCTGTAAGCGCCGGAGATCAGCGCGTAAAGCACGAACAGCGCCACCCGCCGCCGCGCCACCGTAGGGACATCCACGGTGAGACGAAAGATATAGCGCTGTACCCAGCCGGTGAGAAATGCGGTAGAGCGCTCTTTGAGATCCGGGACACCAAGCCACTCCGCGAAAAAGTAATAGCCATCCAGCTTGATGAGCGGATTGAAATTGACGACCACCACCGCCAGCCCGGTGAGAAGAATGAGCTTGTATGAGAAATCATGGATCCACTCCCCCGGCAGGGTACTGGTCCATACGATGGTAGCGACACCGCAAACGATCATCTCGATCCAAATTCCGGCGAGGATGGTTGCCATCCGCTGCAGCCGGCCGGCCGCGATCCATGATTCGGTGACGTCGACATAAAACGCCGGGGTCAGGTAAAGGAACATCAAACCCATGCTGTGCACTTCACCACCGTAGTGCTTACAGGTGAGGCCGTGAGCGCTCTCGTGAACGAAACCGATCACCATGAGAAGCACCCAGAACTGCAGGAGGTCGGAGAAGGTCTTGTTTCCGAAGTCGTAGTAGGCCGGTATATCCGGGCCGAGAACATTCCACTTTGTGACGAACACCGCCACTTCAAAGACGAACAGCAACACTGCTCCCAGGACCATCCAGCGGTTGTAGACGTATTTTCCGATCTTTTGGTCGAGCCGGGTAAAGTACAGGTCCGGATCCCAGGCCGAAAACGAGATGTGGGCCACGTTGAAGCTGGAACCGCTGTGCACGCGGCGACTGCGCTGCGCCGCGAGCTTTTCGTTCATAGCAATGTTCTTTTCCTGCGGATCCTTGTACCAGAAGCCGCTTTCATCCATGTTTTCTGCAAAGGTTCGCGCCTCATCGGCAGAAAGCGGGATTCCGGACTCCGCCTCGAAAGCCGCCGCAATATCTTCGTACGTGCGCACCCCGTCGAAGAGGCGGGCGAGTTGCCATTGCGTCGGTTTCAGGCGCATGAGATTGGCTGTACTTCGCTGATAGACCGCAACGATCGGCTCGCCGTCGGTTACGTCCTCACGAATGATCAGGTCGGGATCAACGCGCGGCGGGTTCTTGCGCGAGAGCCTGGTGCGGGGGATCTCGGGTAGAGCTGCGTCGAGTGCCTCACTCAGGTTCATCGCGGGCTCAGCTTCACCTGCATCGACATGCCCGGCTTCAACAGCGGGGATGGCTTCTCGAGGTTGCCGATGACTTCGATACTGCCGCTCGCAGGATCGACGACGGGGCTCACACGGAAGACGACCGCCGGCTGTTTGAGATGCGGGTAGTCGGTGGTGGTGAGCTCAAGTCTTGCGCCGCGAGGGAAAGCGGCCATGGCAGATTCAGGCACGGTGAAAAGAATATGGAGAGGCGCCTGGGCCGTGATCCAGAATAGGGCATCGCCCTTTTTCACCGCCTGCGCGTCATGCACCGAGCGCCGGCCAACCACGCCGTCGAAGGGGGCTGTGATGCGTGATTGGGCGAGCTCGATATCCGCGGCGCGCAGCTCGGCCTCGGAGGCAAGCTCCTCCGCCTTGTAGCGGGCTACCTGGGACCTGGTTTCGGTGAGCTTATATTGCACATGCTCCCAGTCCTCATCATCGAGTATTTTCTCCGAGCGCATGGCATCGGCTCGCCGCAGGTCCGCCTCATTGCTTCTTTGCTCGGCCTCCCAGGACTGTACCTGGGCCCGCAGGGAATCAATTCTGGCCGCCTTTTCCGCGCGCACTGCCTGCAGGGCTCGATCGTCCAGCGACGCCAGCACCTCTCCGCGGCGGACATGATCGCCAATCTCAACACTGACCGAGGTTATGCGTCCGTCGCGTTCGGCCACGACGTCGGCCTGTTGTTCCACGACCAGCGGGCCGACGGTGCTGAAGTTGCGCGCTTCGCTCGCTGCCGGGCTGGGGGAATGGGGAGCGCGTCTGGTCCCGTCAAGTAGGCGGACGCGCCCGCGAAGGGTGAGGATGCGGCGGCCACCGGCTCCCCGGGCCCGCCGGATGTTGGCGGTGAAACTATCCCTGGCTGGGAGGCTGGGGCCGCCGGCCCCTGGCCACACCCCACAAGACCGAACCCGCCTATGCAGCAGAGCGCTGCGGCCGCGATCCATTCGCAAGCGCTACGGTGACCTTTAAACTGATTTCGCGGCATGGTTACCAACCGATCCAATCCCACAGCTCTTTCCAGAGCCATAATGCAGGCGTACGCAGTAAAACGAACCCTGCTGGTCGAAATCCGGCGGAGATTTTGGCCCGGCCGTCCATGCCAGTGCGCAGTTCCGCGTTGCCATTGGGCACCAGCACATGGGCATAGAAAACACGGCTGTCCCCGTTGGGCTGTGCTTCAGGGCTGATACTGAAGACCTGGCCGTGCAGAGTTTGTGCGGGAAAGCTGTTCAGCTTGATGGCGGCCCTCTGCCCGGCCTGCACCAGCTTGGCATCTTCCTGATCCACGGCGATGTTGATCCTCGCGCTCGCCAGGTTCAGCACCTGGGCGAAGGCCGCGCCGGCATCGAGGTGTTCGCCCACCGCGTTCTGCAGATCGGGGGTCATCACAATGCCGTCGATCGGGGAGCGCAGCTGGGCATTGGCAATACGTAACCGTGTCCGCTCCATTTCTGCACGGAGAAAGTCGGCTTGGGTGCGGTCTTCCCCTGCCTGCGGGGAGTGGCGGGCCAGGTCGCCCTGCATGGCCAACATGGCCGCTTCGTACTTGGCCTGCGCCGCTGTCAGCTGATTACGCCACGACCAGTCGTCCATGGTTCCCAGAACCTCTCCGCGGCTCACATGCTGGCCTTCCCGGGCATAGACGTTCGCAATCGTTCCTTCGACGGGAGCAGCGAGGGTGACGACCGACTGCGGAGCCACCACGGCTCTGCCGCTAACGCGTAGCGGCAGAGGGCAGAAGATGAGCAACAGGATCACCGCCGCCACCGTTCCCAATATCATCCCTTGGCGCTTGCGGTCGCTGCGCAGAAAGGCCTGTTTCCGCTGCACCAGGGGCTCCAGCAGGCCGATGAGCGGCACTTCCCGGTAGAGCAGGGCGTTGCGGATGGCTACCGTGGTTTGCCCTGCGAGGACCTTGATCATCTCGATGTGCGCTACCTCGAGAAAATCCGGGTCGCTGCTTTCATAGAGCAGCATTCCCACCCGTCCCTGGTCGTCGGCTAGCGGAAGCGCATAGAGGGCGCGATAGCCACTGGCCTCAAAGTGTTTGCCGACCGCGTCGCGCACTCGGGCTTCCTCGGTCTCGGGTGCCTCCTCATGCTGACGGATCAGCAGTTGGCGGTCATAGCTGGAGAGCCACTGCAGCAATTCACGCAGCCGCTCTACCTGGACGTCGCCGGTGGGAATGCCGGCCATCCCGGAAATGGCCTTCAACTGCAGCCGCCCACGATGATCGAGCGCAATCGAACAGCGCTCGAAGGGCAACACTGACTGCGGGCTGTTGACAATAATCTGCAGCAGGCGGTCGAGCCGAAGTGTGGAGGTAATCTCGGAGCTGACATGGACCAGGGCTTCCAGGATCTCCAGCTTGCGCTCGGCATGCATCAGGCTGGCGTTTTTGAGCGCGCTGCTCACCGTCTCCGACATGCTGTTCATGAAGAACAGGTCATCGTCCGTGAAGCTCGCGCCGCCCGCCTTGTTGATGGCCTCGAGTACGCCCAGCTCGCTTTCCCCGCTACCATCCCGCGCATGCTCGATGAGCGGCACCATGAGCGCACTGGTAACCGGCTGGCCGTCGGGAGCGCGCTGATTGCGCGTTGCCAGCCTGGGGTCGTCAGGATCATCGATTAAGAGCGGCACGCCTTCTTCAGCCATATCCCCGACATAGCCTTCGCCTGCCCCCTCGGTGGCGCCTACTTCAGCGGTAGCATCCTTTCCCCACGCGGAGACCATACGCAGCCGGCCGCCATCGAACATCCATAAGTGGATGGCCTGGCAAGGCAACATCGCAGCTACCTTGACCGGAATCAGTTCCAGCAGGGGCTCGAAATCGAGCGTCTCGTTGAGCGACTTTTCCAGGTCATAGAGCTGGGTTAAGCGGTGGATGGAATCGAGTAGATTCTGCCGTTGCTCCTCGTATTGCTCGGCTGAGCCAAGGGCGGTCACGGCTAGCTGTGCCAGCCCCGCAAGGGACTGCAATGCGGTCTCGGTAAGCGGCTCGCTGAAGCTCACGATCTCGAAGGCCCCAACCAGCTCTTGCTCCCGCAGTAAAGGCAAGTAACCGATGGACCGTATGGTGCGAACTACATGAATGTGGGCGTAGTCTTCGCGGGCCACCTGGCTGGCGGAGTAGACAGTTGGGTTTGGCGATGCCAGCAGGGGAGCAAAGAGTGGTGCGGTAGCCGCGATTGCCGGGTCTACCACTGAAATCTCGTCGGATACGCCGAGGGCGGTCCACGTGGCGTCATCCGCAGTCGAACGCAGGCTATAGAGTGCGCATGCGCTGCCGGGGAGCGCCGCGCGTACGGCATCGGCCAGCAATGCGGCGCGGGCTGCGACCTCGGGCGAGCCAAGCAGTGACTGAGCAAGCTCCGAGAAGCGTTCACTGTTCAGCCGGCCGGTTTCAATCTTCATGCGTCCTGTTGTCTGCTTGACGTATATGGCAGGATAGGTTGATTGTTAATCTGGTCGGAGAGTACAGCATTTTTCACTTCCGGTGTACAGAAAGTAGCCGATTTCGACGCGGCTCTTTCTCAAGAAAAGCGCACATCGCTAGACTGGTGCGTGCAACGTGGAAGTGAAAATGCTCTAACAGGCAGTATTTTGGTGTAAAGCAAATTCCTGGCCGGGAGAGGATGCCGTGGATCTTGATATTCGACAGAGCGGAAGCATTTGCTGCCTGAAGCTGAAGGGCCCGCTCAAGTATGGAGAAGGTGTCAAGCAGCTCGACGAGGCCGTCGAAGGCGCACTCAACAGCGGACACATTCACCTGCTCCTGGACCTTTCCGCGATGCCCTACATCGATTCCAGCGGGATCGGCGCCATTGTTGATGCTCTACGCCAAGCCAAGAAGGTAGGCGGGGACGCCAAGCTAGTCAGCCCCTCTCCTTTTGCGGCCAAGACCTTCAAAATGGTGGGTATCTTGAGCCTGTTCAAGGTCTATGACAGCGAGGCCGAAGCCGTGGATGCTTGCCCCGCCTGAAGTTGTTTTTTCCCCGTCTGAGCCACGGTCGACGCATCATCATTTCAAACGGCGGCGGACCAGATCGAGGGCCTGCTGGCTGGTCCATGCGCGAATATGCTCCCGGTCCCCGCCAAAGCGCCGTTCCACCACATCGGTCTGCTTGCCATCGGCAACCGCGACGTAAACCAGGCCGATGGGCTTTTCTTCCGAACCACCCCCCGGACCGGCGATGCCGGTGACACCGAGACCAAAGGTTGCAGATGTCTTATTGCGTATCCCCTCGGCGAGAGCGATGGCTACTTCCTTGCTGACCGAGCCGTGAGCTTCAATCATGGACGGAGGAACGCCGGCAAAGAGACTCTTGAGCCGATCGCTGTAAACCACCGCTCCTCCGAGAAACGATCGCGAACTACCACTGATGCTGGTCAGGCGCTCCGCGACCAGGCCTCCGGTGCAACTCTCCGCCACCGCCAGCGTAGACGCATGCATGCCCAGATAGTAAAGAACGATCTGTTCCAGGGACTCGCCTTGCGACGAGTAGATATACTCTTCCAGCTCTTCTTCGATCTTTCCCGCCAGCTCATCCACCCTTGCCTGGGCCACCTCCTGGTCGCCCTTAGAGCAGCTTAGGATAAGCGTGATGTCGCCAGTGTGCGCAAGGATAGTGGTGTCCACGTCCTTGTATTTGGTGTAGATCGGCGCGATGCGCGCGTCGGCCTGCGACTCTCCAATCATGGCAATTTTGAGTGTGCGGGTGGCGATGGTTCGTCTGGGAACTACGGCGCGCAGCCGGTCCATGCATTGCTCGTCAAACATGGCCTTCACTTCCGAGGGCGGCCCGGGCAGCAGGATGACCAGCTTGCGATGCTCACCATAGACGGTGTCCAACCATTGCCCGGGAGCTGTGCCGCGGCCATTCTCGAGCACCACTGAGCCGTCCAGCACGTCGGCCTGGCGAGCATTGTTTTCCGTCATCTGCGCCCGGCGGGCGGCGAAGCGCGCGTAGAGCGCGCCGACAATCTCGGGATGGCGTCGCAGGCGAATGCCCAGCGCCTCCGCAACCGCCTGGCGGGTCAGATCGTCTTCCGTCGGCCCGAGGCCGCCCATGGTGATCACGATGTCGGTGCGTCCCAGCGCAATGCGAATCGCGCTGGCGAGGTGCCCCAGCCGGTCTCCAACGATGGTTTTGAAGACCACGTTTACACCGAGCTGCAGCAACCGGTCAGTGAGGAAGAGTGAATTTGTGTCTTGCCTGTAGGGCGTAAGCAGTTCTGAACCAATAGCAATAATTTCGCAATTCATCCCGACTTCAATGCCTGCCTGTTTCCACTAAGAATTTGGTATTCCGGCCTGGGAACGCGGCCACCCACCTTTACGACAGGCGCACGCCTTCGATGCCCAACGGTACATCATAGACCGCGCCATTGGCAGCCAGGATCGCGTTGCCACCAGGCACGAACGCGAGGCCCACGATGCCGGAGCCGGCAAGGACCACCGAGGCTTCTCCCGCCGGGCTAATGCAGACGACTCCGCGTGTGCCGTGGAAGGAGGCAGAGACATACACGTTGCCCGCGACATCGAAGGCCAATCCCTGCGGACGGCCCAATCCCCGGTAATAGACCCGCACCACGCCGGCTTGATCGATGGCATAGATCGAGTCATAGCTGGAGGTACTGGGAGCGGTGACGTAGAGTGTTCCATCCAGACCGAAGGCAAGATGATAAGCGGCAATACTGGGTTCCAGGGTGGCAAAGACGAAGATCTGCCGGTCCTGGGAGATCTTGAAGATGGTTCCGCTGCGGTCGCCCACATAGAGGTTGCCGCCGGAATCGAACGCGATCCCGGTAGCGATGCCCATGCCCTCGGCATAGACCGAGGACGCGCCCTGTGGAGAGACGCGGTGCACGGTGCCGTCCAGCCGGGAGGAGACGTACAAGTAGCCCTGGGAATCAAGCGCCAGCCCGGTGGCATTCGTAATCCCACTCACCAGCGGCTGCATTTCTCCCGCAGGGGTGATGCGATAGACCGAAACCGCGGTCTTTTGCCCTCTCGGACCGGAATCCGTGGAGAAGATGTTGCCGTCGGCATCCACCGCCGGATTGCCGACAGGATGCAGATTTCCAGCCAGAAGGCGGGCGATTTTGAGGCGAATCGTATTGCTCGATTGTCCGTTTTGCCGGATCTCGAGTCTCCCGGTCTGCACATCCTCGGGAATGCGAACGATCATCCGATTGGAACGGCTGAGCAGAACCGGAGCCAGGATCCCGTCGAGCACGGCCACCGGCAGCCGAGAGCGCACGGCGCCCAACTGGGTTCCGCGCACCTCGACTTCACCGCCTGGAAGCGCTGCATCGGGCATCGCAGCATCGATCCTGGGTGAGTTCGGAATGGGTGACTCCTTGGAGAATCGCATCGGCTGAGTCCTCTAACCAATCCAGTGTTGCAGCGCCTGCATCAACAGCAAAGCATACACGCCCGCAGCGACATCATCGAACATGATTCCCCAGCCTGCGGGCAAGCCCTCGAGCTGTCTGGCAGGCCATGGTTTCACGATGTCAAATAAACGGAAGAACAGAAATCCGGCCAGCAAGTGACTCAAGTTTACGCGCGAATGAATCAGCGCAATCCACTGCCCGGCGACCTCATCGATCACCACGTGTCCGGGATCCTCCCGCCTGCTCTCCTGCTCCATGCGCGTGGCGGCGGGAATCCCGATAGCGAGGGCGGCCACCGCCGCCGCCAGCGTAAGCCACGCCTGCGGACCTGAGGCCAGATGCCAGCCCATACCCACTGCCAGCCAAAGCAGAGCGGCAGCGGCCGCCCCCCAGGTTCCCGGACCGGGCCGGAGCAGCCCGGCGCCGAGAAAAGTCCCCACGGCCCAGGCCCACGCTGTCTTTCTGCCTACTGCCCCATCACTCATCGCCGGACGAGCGAGGCCGCATCCCTTCTATCTCTTCCAGCAGATCGGGATCGAGCACCGGCGAGGAAATACGGTATACCCCGCTGGCCCACTTCCCCAAGTCGATGGTCTTGCAATGCTCGCTGCAGAAGGGAAAATCCGGATCGTTCACGGTGACAAGCTGCCCGCATGTAGGACAGCGCAGACTTTTAAGTTTTTTTCCCGAGGGACTCATCTCTACATTTCCTTGAGGTCAAACGGCAACAATTCTGCCTACCAGATCGTAATCCTGCGACTCGGTAATCTCGCATTGGTAAAAACGCCCGGGGTTCAGCTGGTCAAACGGGCCAAAGTCGTTGATATAAACCTTGCCGTCGATCTCCGGAGCCTGATGCTCCGTGCGGCCCTCCCATAACAGCGGAGTCTCCTCCGAAGCCCCCTCAACCAATAGCTCAAAGGTACGGCCTACAAGGCTTGCCCTGGATTTGCGGCTGATCGATTGTTGCAGGCGCATCAGGGAGCGGCGCCGCGCCTCGATTGTCCGGGCGGGCACTTTATCCCCCAGGTGGAAGGCTCCGGAGCCTTCTTCATCGGAGTAACTGAAAACCCCTAGCCAGTCGAGTTTGGCGGCTCGAACGAAGTCGCTGAGAACGGTAAAGTCGGTTTCGGTTTCGCCGGGAAATCCGGTGATGAAGGTGCTCCGGATGGCTACTCCGGGCACGGTCGCCCGCACCCGCTCGATAGTCTTAAGAAAGATCTCGGCATTGCCGCCTCGCCGCATGCTCTTCAGTACCGGGCCCGCGGCATGCTGAAGAGGCATGTCAAGGTACTTGCAGATCACTTCATGTTGGGCAATGGTGTCGAGCAGGCGGCCCGTGATCTTGTTGGGATAGGCGTACAGGAAGCGCAGCCACTTGAGGTGTGGGATCCGGGCCAGGCTGTCCAGGAGCTGCGCCAGGCCATCTTTCATACCGAGGTCTTCGCCGTAACAGGTAGTGTCCTGGCCTATCAGGGTGAGTTCGCGCACGCCCTGGGCGACCAGCTGTTCCGCCTCGGCGACCACGGAGGCAAAACGCCGGGAGCGAAACTTGCCGCGAAGATTGGGGATGACACAGAAGCTGCAAGGATGGTCGCAGCCCTCAGCGATCTTGATGTATGCCGAAGATTTTCGCGTCGCCAACATGCGAGGCGTGGTGTGGTCGTACAGATACTGGGGAAGTTTCGGCTGCGCGCCTTCCCAGGTTTCGCGCCCAAAGCGTCCCTGCGACTCACGCAGATCGCCTTCGGCGCGCGAAGCGACGTTTTGGGCGACACCGTTGGGAAGGATAGAAAAGAGTCGCGGCTGATCACTCGGTGGCGGAGGCGCTTGCAGCCCGGCGGCGGCCAGAATTGCCTCCAACTCTCCGGTGCCGACCACGGCATCCACTTCCGGCATGTTCTTGCGGATTTCGTCGCGATAGCGTTCCACCAGGCAGCCGGCCACGATCAACTTGCGTGCTTTGCCCGATACCTTGTGCTCGGCCATCTGAAGGATGGTGTCGATCGACTCCTGCTTGGCTTTATCGATGAACGAGCAGGTGTTTACGACCAGAATGTCTGCCGTTTCCGGACGACTGGTAATCTCTGCGCCGGCCTGGTCAAGCAAGCCCATCATGACTTCGCTGTCGACCAGATTCTTTGGGCAACCGAGGCTCACAAAGCCAATACGCGTGCGCGGCTCCAGCACTCCCGAAGCATCGCCCGCGGCGCCGGCAATGCCGATTGGCACTTGTTCTGCTAACTCTTGCTTCACTTCTCTATTCTAGAGCAATCAGGCAGTTACCGTTGCGGCCGCCCGTCCAGGAGCTCGGGACGCCACCGTAGTTTCACTGCGCGATTACTCCAAAGGCACACCCTGTTTGCCGATCGACACAACCTAGGGGGTGCTTCGAACGTCTATTTAAGTGTAAGAAGGGAGGACGCTCATGCAAGTTCCGATCGTTGCAGGTATAGAACACCCGCATCATGTCGACATGAGCGAGCCGATCAAGTGCGCCGTGGCTGCCAAGCCGACCCAGGCCGCAAGACACAAGAAGGAAATGTTGCGATACCTGGTCCTGGTGATAGCGCTTCTGGCGGTGTTGCTCTTGATTGCGATCGCGTTGTATTACACGCAAGGGAATTCTGTCACTATCGAACATGTCAGCTCGCTTTCCGCACCTCACATTGCGCGCTTGAGCTGATTCCCCTCCGTTACTCGCTCCGGTCCACAGCAAAGTGAGCAACCTCGTTCCGTAAAGCCGGCATCCCACTCGTTCGAGGGAAGCCGAGGGGCGAAGAGCATCTAAAGAGCGGGTTGGAAACGGCTGCCGAAAGAGATGCGCTCAAGAGGACCGACCTGCCGTAGTGTTTTGTAACGGACTGTGAAAGGTACAAATGAAAGCGTTAGGAATAGTACTGATCGTTTTGGGTGTGCTTGCGCTGGCTTACGGCGGATTCACTTACACACACCAGAAGAAGGTGGTTGATCTGGGGCCTATTCAAGCCTCCAAAAAAGAAACAAACACGGTGCCGTTACCGCCGATACTAGGCGTGGTTGCCATTCTTGGCGGCGGTGTTCTTCTTTTCACGGGAAAGAAATAGCAGCATCTGTATAGCGTAAAAATGCGCCCAACCAACCTGGGTGGACTTGACTACCGCCAATCCTGTGCACCGTGATGGATGTGCAGGATTTCGACGGCTTCAGCCTTGACTGCATAGACGACGATATAGGGAAGCGGCGTAAGTGCAAGTTCTCTGGTGCCGCTGCGATGGCCAGGTCGGCCGCGATTAGGCGAGATTTTCAACAAACGGATACGCTGGTAAATCGTCCGCACGGTCGTTTCTGCAAATTGCGGGTAATTTTGTTGCAGATAGTTCTTGATGTTCTGTAGATCGTCAGCGGCTGGGACGGTCCAACGAATGCGCATCAGGGCTTGAACATTGCTTCAACGCGAGCGTCCATTTCTTCTTCTTCGATAAACTCGCCGCGCTCGGCTGCAGCTATTCCATTTTCCACTGCGGCCAGAAACGGACTTCTTCGTCGAGATAACGGGCAACAACATTCGCCACCACTCGCTCGGGGTCGGTCCCGACTTTGGTGGCGATTTGTTCAAGCTTCGCTTGCTGCTCAGGAGAGAAACGCACTTCCATTCCCTTCAAGATACGGGAAAAGCCAAGCTCGGGCAACGATTGCCAAAAAGACCCGCAACGTCGCCGCCCTCACTGAGGGGTGATGATTCCGCCCGCGCGATGCCGCGCCGGCAGGGTGACTCCTCGGTGGTCCTTTTCTACTTCCTCCTGGTTTTGGCGCACCGGCTCGGGGAGCTTCAGGTTCATGGCTGCAGCCGTAACGTCGGCGTATTTCAGACCGGCTCCGGTGTTGAAAATCACCACCTTGTCCTCAGGCGAAAGCCATCCGTTCGCGATCAGGTGGTCGTAAGCTGCTGTGGCCGCGGCCCCTTCAGGAGAGAGAAACAGCCCTTCATGACGTGCCCAGTCGAGCAGCGAGGTGAGAATCTGCTGATCGTCGAAGTCCAGGGCAAGTCCCTCCGACTGGCGCAGAATGTCGAGGATAAGCGCATCCCCGTAAGGCTTCGGGACACGCAGGCCGGACGCGAAGGTGGCCGCGTTGGGCCACATCTGCGATACAGGCTCACCTTGCCGAAAAGCCTTGGCCACAGGAGCGCAGCCCGAGGCTTGCACCGCGATCATCTTTGGCCTTCTCCGGCCGGCTACCCAGCCCAGGATTTCCATCTCTTCGAAGGCCTTCCACATGCCAATCAGCCCAACTCCGCCGCCCGTGGGATAGAAGACAGCGTCGGGATACTGCCAGCCTGACTGCTCCACCAACTCGTAGCCCATAGTCTTTTTGCCCTCCACGCGAAACGGCTCCTTCAGGCTGGAGATGTCAAACCAGCCCTCGGCATCCTTGCGTTCAGCGACCATGCGGGCACAATCGGAGATCAGGCCGTCTACCAGCGTTACCTTCGCGCCATAAGCCACGGCTTCCAGGTAGTTGGCCAGGGGAACGTCGCGGGGCATAAAGATATGGGCCTCTATGCCGGCGGCTGCCGCGTAGGCCGCCAGTGCGCCGGCGGCGTTCCCGGCGGAGGGGACGGCGAGTTTTTTCAAGCCGTAATGGCGCGCCATGGTCACGGCCATAGAAAGCCCCCGTGCCTTAAAAGTGCCGGTTGGGTTGGCCGCCTCCTCCTTGAGGAAGAGGTTGGGATACCGGCGGCTGCGCAGCATGGGAGTGAAACCCTCGCCCAGCGTTACCGGCTCCGCTTCGGGCAGCACGGCGGCATAACGCCACATGCCCAGGGAGGTGGGGGCGGCTGCGGCCCTGGCCTGGATACCCTCCCGGGAAGCCGACTGGCGCAGCGCGGCCATGTCATAACGGACAAAAAGCACCCCCCCGCATTGAGGGCAAAGGGTTTGTGGGGTCTCGGCGGTGACTTGGTTAGGGCAGCGGGAGCATTCCAGATAGGCAATCGAGGGCATAAATTCATGATATTTGAGGGTTTCCATTTCCCGGATTTCCTGATGCGCGACATGGGATGCGACCACGTGTGCGGCTTTCTTCAAGGAAAGCCGCATGAAATTCGCTGATTTGACTAAGTTTGGACAGGAAATCCGGGTTTGGGTGCAGCCAGGAGGCAGCGGGGGGAGGCGACAGGTAAAATAGAGGAGTGAGCATAAAGCTAATTGCAATCGATATCGACGGCACCCTTATGCCCTCGACCGGGCCCAGAATCAGTCCCCGCAATTGCGCGGCGTTGCAAGCGGCCGAGGCCGCCGGCATTGAAATTGTCATCGCCACCGGCCGTAGGCAGGCGTTCGCCATGCCCCTGATCGCCCAGGTGGGTTTGGACGAGAATTCGGTGATGATCTCATCCAATGGAGCCGTGGTTCGCGGCTTTGACGGGCAACTTTTGGATCGCCGCTTTCTGCCCGTGGAAACTGCCCGGCAGTTGTGTGCTGCCCTGCGCGGCTACGGCACGATGGTGTTTACTTTCGACCGCGAAGGGACGGGCGCCCTGGTGATCGAAAGCCTGCAGCAGCTCCACGCGCGCATTGACCGCTGGGTGGAGGCAAATCGGCCGTACCTGGTTGAGGCGCAGCCCATCGAGCGAGCGTTCGATGCGGGCGAGGAGCCGATCCAGGGTATGGTCTGCGGCACGGTTGCGGAAATGATCGGCGCGGAAAAGCAGTTGCTTTTGAGCGACGTGGGGGCGCAGATCGCCATGCACCGCACCGAGTACGCAGCACGCGACCTGAGCATTCTAGACCTCTTACCTCCCGGTTGCTCGAAGGGTGCGGCGCTCGATAGCCTGGCCAGCATCCGCGGACTGGAGCGGGACCAGATCATGGCCATCGGCGACAATCTCAACGACCTCGAGATGCTGGAATATGCCGGGCACGGGGTGGTGATGGCCAATGCGAGCGAGGAGATCCTGGCCTTGGCCATGCGCCGGGGGTGGGGGGTAACCGCCTCGAATGATGAAGACGGCGTGGCCTTGGCCGTTGAAGAGGTGGTCCGCCAGGCGGCGGCGACGCAAGATGCCGAAGGTAACGGTGATGAGGAAATTGCCGGCAACGCCGTGGTAGAGTTTGCCCAATGAGCAAAATGTTCAGCTTCGGGAGCTGGCTGGGGGTCCTGGCTTTGCTGGGGATTGTCCCGGCCGTGCATGCAGCCGAAGAGGTGACGCTGACGAACGGCTTTAACCTTCTGTGCGATCACCGGGAGGAGATTGACGGCAAAGTACGGCTCTTTACCAGCAAAGACAGCGGCAACTTCGTTGAAGTGGACGCGGCCGAGATCGCCTCGGTCAACACGGTTCCCGATCCGCCTGCGGCCGCGCCAAGCGGAGGATTAACGGAGCCGAAGCTTACCGATGCCGATGTGCACCAGCTAATCTCCAGGGCAGGGGCCAACCACAACCTGGACGTAGATTTGTTGGCGAGCGTCGTGCGCGCGGAAAGCGGCGGCAACATCCATGCGGTAAGCCGTACCGGAGCCCAGGGCCTAATGCAGTTGATGCCTGGAACCGCGGCGGAGCTCGGGGTAGCAGACAGCTTTCGTGCCGATCAAAACATCAACGGCGGCACGGCTTATCTGGATGCTTTGCTGGTGAGATATCACGAAAATCTGGCCTTGGCGCTGGCGGCCTATAACGCCGGGCCGGCAGCGGTGGACAAGTACCACGGTGTGCCTCCTTACCGTGAGACAAGAATCTATGTCGCGCGGGTGATCCGTGAATTCAACCGCAGAAAGCAATTGGAAAAGGCTGAGCTGCGCATGAATCGCATTGGCACCACTGCAACCAAGCAGTAAAACTGCGAAGCCGTTCCTAGCCCGTCGCCCGGTCACCTTTTGGAGTCGCATTGTGAAAAAGCATCCATGGATCATGTACCTGGTGGGAGCGATTCTCCTGGGAGCGCTGGGGTGGGTGGTCCACACCCGGGTCCACTTTCAGTGGAGCGTTTTTCGCGATCAGTTGCAGCATGTGGATTGGTGGCGCATCACTGTCGGCGTAGCCATGATCCTGTTCTGTTACTGGTTGCGTGCGGCGCGCTGGGCGGTGCTGGTGAAGCCGCAGAAGAAGGTCACCTCGTTTTCTCTGCTGGGCACGCAGGTGATCGGTTTTACCGCGGTCGCCCTGTTCGGCCGTTTGGCCGACCTGGTGCGCCCCTACCTGGTCGCGCGGCGAACCGGTCTGCCCCTCACTTCGCAGATAGCGGTCTACACGGTGGAGCGCATGTTCGACCTGGGCGCAATGGCGATGATCTTTTCCGGCGCCTTGCTGCTGGCTCCGGACCGCGCGACACTGCCCCATCACGAGGCCTTGCAGCACGCCGCGCTGGGCGGCCTCGCGGTCACCCTTGCCTTAGCCATTTTCGCCATCACCGTACGCGCTTCGGGCAGAGCGGTCGCCAACCTGGCGGAAAAGAGTCTGGGTTCGCTCTCGCCGGCTCTCGGTCATTCGGTCGGAACCAAGATTCACGCCTTTCGCGACGGTCTAGATTCCATTGCCACGCTGGGTGATTTCTTCCGCTCCCTGGGGCTGTCCCTGCTCATGTGGGGATTTATCACGGCAGCTTACCTTGAGACCACCCGAGCTTTCGTGCTCTCCCCGGAGCTGTCTGCGATGACGCTGGCGCGCTGCATGGTCTTGATGGCCGCCAGCATGGTCGGATCGGTAGTCCAATTGCCGGTGGTGGGATGGTTTACCCAGATTGGCGTTACCACCGGCGTGATGCAGAAGGTATTCCATGTGCAGTTTGAGCCGGCACTGGCCTGCGGCACGATGCTGCTGATCGTGACTTTCATGTCCGTTATACCGGTCGGCCTCATCTGGGCTCGGATCGAGCATGTTTCTCTCAAGAAGGTATCCGAACAGTCAGAGCAGTTCGGTCATGAAGATGCGGAGCCAACGCCGGCGGTCAGCGAAGCCTGAAGTTCTGATGGCTCATGCTCCGCAGGGAAAAGTAGCAGCAGCCCCCTCGACTGCATTTCACTTACCAGCAAACTATGGCTATCCCACGTCTCGATCGTTTTTAGCAAGCTCTCCATCCATCTCCACCAATGCCAAGCTCAGCGCCACCCTCCCCTTTGTCATCCCGAGGAGCGGACTTGCCTGTGGCAAGTCAAGGGAGCAATTACATCGGCAACAAAAGCATTGGGTGGCCCATTCAAGCCGTACTTTGGCTTGAGTGGGCGACGATGCCCCCAACAACCCGTTTGTCATCCCGACCGAAGCGACCTGTCCCGGCGTGCCGTGGAAGCGTAGCGGAGGGATCTGCAGTTCCACCTTCGGGCATAGCGAAACTGCCGTCAGAAAATCACTTCTAGGTTCCGTCTATCCATTAGCCAAAACTGCAGGTCCCTCCGCTACGCTTCCACGGCACGCCGGGACAGTCGCTTCGGTCGGGATGACAAAGGAGAGGGTGGCGCTGACCTTGGCATTGGTGGAGGTGGATGGACAGAGCCAAAGAACACGAAACCCACACCTATGTGTGGACCGGCTGCTGGCCGCGATTCCAAAACTCAACACCCTGGCGGCGTGATGGTCGAGGTGAGTGCCCGCGCAGCATGACGGACGACAAAGGTGGGGGTGAGAGCGTGGGCTCACCCCCCGTTCCTTTGGTTTGCCGGGTGTACCGTGCCGCGACTGCTAGAATTTAGCTACTGATGAAATGCCCCTATTGCGGTTTTGCGCAGGATCGAGTGGTGGATTCGCGCGAAAGCAAAGAAGCGGACTCGATTCGCCGCCGTCGCGAATGCGAGGGCTGCAACAAGCGCTTTACTACCTATGAGCGCATCGACGAGATCCCTTATATGGTCGTGAAAAAAGACGGCCGCCGGGAGAAATTCGAGCGCCAAAAAGTGCTGAGCGGCCTGCTACGAGCGTGCGAGAAACGTCCTGTTTCCGCCGCCAAGCTGGAAGCAATTGTGGATGAGACCGAGGCCTTTCTCGTGGACTCTCCGGAGCGCGAACGCACCACCAACCAGATCGGCGAGCTGATCATGAACCATCTGCGGACCATCGATAAGGTGGCCTACATTCGCTTTGCCAGCGTTTATCGGGACTTCAAAGACGTGCGGGAGTTCAAAGAAGAGCTGGAACAATTGCTGAATACCAGGGAAGCATCGAAGACCGGCAAACGATAAAGCGCGAACATAACCAGGAGAAGGAATGGCTTCAGCATCACACGGCTCGACCAGAACACACACAGTCACACTCATCGCAGGGGACGGCATCGGGCCGGAAGTGACCGAGGCTGTGGTTCGCATCCTCGAGGCGGCGGTTGAGGGAACCGGCGCGAAGTTTGCCTGGGAGCCTTTTCTGGTGGGGGCCAACGCATTTGAAAAGTATGGCGAGTACATTCCGCAGGCAGTGTACGACTCAATCGAGCACAACCGCCTGGCTCTGAAAGGCCCAGTCACCACGCCGGTGGCCGGCGGTTTCTCCTCCATCAACGTGCATCTGCGCAAGAAGTTTGAACTATTTGCGAACTTTCGGCCGATCAAGAATCTGCCCGGGATGGATATGCGCTATCCGGGCGTCGATCTGATCATCGTGCGCGAGAACACGGAGGGCGAGTATGTCGGGCTGGAGCATGAAGTGGTGCCGGGAGTGGTGGAGTCGCTGAAGATCGTCACCGAGAAGGCTTCGACCCGCATTGCGAAATTTGCCTTTGAGTATGCGCGCAAGTTCAAGCGGCACAAGATCCACGCGATCCATAAGGCAAACATCATGAAGATGTCCGACGGGCTCTTCCTGCGCTGCGCGCGCGAGGTGGCCAAGGGCTATCCCGAGATCACCTATGGTGAGCACATTGTTGACAACACCTGCATGCAGCTGGTCATGAACCCTTATCAATACGACACCCTGCTCACAGAAAATCTGTACGGCGATATCATCAGCGACTTGTGCGCGGCATTCGTGGGCGGCCTGGGACTGGTGCCGGGCGCCAATCTGGGCACCGGGTGCGCGATTTTCGAGGCGGTCCATGGCTCAGCCCCAGACATAGCGGGCAAGGACATGGCCAACCCTACCGCGCTGTTGCAGTCATCCATCCTGATGCTGCGCTACGTGGGCGAGGACAGCACCGCGGATCGGGTGCAGGCGGCGTTGGAGAAGGTCTACATCGAGAAGAAGACACTTACCCGCGATGTGGGCGGACACAGTGGCACCAAGGCCTTTACCGGCGCCATCCTGGCTGCGCTTTGAGCAGAAGCAAGCATTGACCGCGGTGAACCCGGATTTCCTGTTGGTCTTCGTGGCGCTGGCGAGCTCCATGCGGCTTTCCTTAATGAAAGCCGCACACGTGGCAGTATCCCGTGTAGCGTGGCAGGTAATCCGGGTGATGCGGGTAAGCCCGCCGCCCGCGGAATAGTCTAGAATTAGCCAGAATCTTTTCACGACGATGCGTCCATGCAGACACGACACAAGATAGGCATTCTTGGCGCTACCGGAGTCATCGGTCAGCGCTTTATCCAGTTGCTCGAGGGGCACCCGTGGTTTGAAATCACTTGGCTGGCCGCGAGTGACAAATCCAGCGGCAAAAGCTACGGCGAGGCCGTGCGCTGGAAGCTGGATACCCCCCTCCCCAGTCGCATTGCCGCGATGATGGTCTCACCGGCGGCTCCTGAAGGCGCGCCAGGCGTGATCTTCGCCGCGCTCGACACCGACATTGCGCGGGAACTGGAGCCGAAGTTTGCCGCGGCCGGTTGCGCGGTCATCTCCAATTCCAGTGCATTTCGCATGCAGGCGGATGTTCCCCTGGTGGTTCCCGAAGTCAACTCGGCCCACTTGAGCCTGCTCGAGACGCAGGCCTGGCGCAAGCAGTCCGGCGGCTACATCGTGACCAACCCCAACTGCAGCGCCATCGGGCTGGTTCTGGCGCTCAAACCGCTGGCCGACCGCTTTGGCCTGGAGAGCGTATTTGTGAGCACCATGCAGGCGGTCAGCGGAGCCGGTTATCCAGGTGTCCCTTCGCTCGACATCCTGGGCAATGTGGTTCCTTACATTCGTGGTGAAGAAGAGAAGCTCGAAGCCGAGACGCTCAAACTGTTGGGCAAGATCAATGGCGCCAGGGTGGAAGCTCTGCCTGCCAGGGTAAGCGCGCACTGCAATCGCGTGGCGGTGGAAGACGGCCACACCGAGTGCGTCAGCATCAAGCTCACGGCGCGGGTGACTCGAGAGGAAATCCTCGCCGCCTGGAATGAATTTGCGCCCCTGGCTGGGCATACGCTGCCTACCGCGCCCTTGCAGCCGGTGGAGTTCAGCGCTGCCGAAGACCGGCCGCAGCCGCGGCTGGATCGGATGCGCGGCAACGGGATGGCCGCGACCGTGGGCCGCTTGCGCCCCTGCTCGCTGTTGGACTGGAAGTTCATCGTGCTCTCGCACAATACCATCCGTGGTGGGGCGGGTGCGGCGGTGTTGAATGGCGAGTTCCTGGCGGCGCAGGGCAAGCTCGTTCCGCCCGGCATGAAGCCCGGAGCGCCCAGCGGTACCCACGATCACGTGGCTGTCTCCGCATGAAGCCGGTGGTCATGAAGTTTGGCGGCACATCGGTCGAAGATGCCACGGCGATCCTTCGCACCGCCAAAATCGTCGCAGGCAGGCGGGCGCGTGGTCAGCGGCCGGTGGTCGTGGTCAGCGCCATGGCCAAGGTCACCGACCAGCTTCTGGCCGCAGCCAAAGCCGCCGGGCGTGGGGATCGAAACGGAGCTTTGGCCATAAGCTCGCGGCTGCGCCACCGTCATTGTGACACTTCGGCAACGCTGCTCCCGGCGCACCGCAAGGGCGAACTGCAGAACTGGATCCAGCAGGAGTTCGAGTCGATTGACGAAATTCTGCGCGGCCTTTCCGCCGTTGGTGAACTGACGCCCAGGACCAATGACCTGGTGGTGAGTTTCGGCGAACGGCTCTCCAGCCGGTTGGTGGCCGAGGCATTTCGCGACCAGGGCATTCCCGCGGTACACGTCGATGCCCGAACCTGTATTGTTACCGATGCCCAGCATGGCAAGGCGACCCCCAACCCGGAGTTGATTGAGGCCCGGTGTGGGCAGAATTTGCGCCCCATGATTGAAGCTGGAGACGTCCCCGTCATGGCCGGCTTTATCGGTTCCACCGTCGAGGGCGCCACCACCACGCTGGGCCGCGGCGGATCGGACTACACGGCCGCGCTGATCGGGGGCGGGCTGGATGCAGAAGCGATCGAGATCTGGACCGACGTAGACGGTATCATGACCGCTGATCCCCGGGTCTGTCCGGACGCACTGCGGGTCAAGACCATCAGTTTTGAAGAGGCGGCGGAGCTGGCGTATTTCGGAGCCAAGGTGTTGCATCCGGCCACGATCTTGCCGGCGGTGCAGAAAAACATTCCGGTGCTGGTGCTGAACTCGCGTAATGCACAGAATGAAGGCACGCGCATCACGGCGTTGGCGACCCACTGCCGCAGTCCCTTCAAGTCGATCGCCGCCAAGCGGCGGCTGACCATCATCGATCTGGTGGCCAGCCGGATGTTGATGTCGCATGGCTACCTGCGCGCAGTCTTTGAAGTCTTTGATAAGCACAAATGCGCCGTGGATATGGTGTCAACTTCCGAGGTGAGCGTCTCGCTTACCGTCGATTCGAATGAGCAACTGCCGGAGCTGGCCGCCGACCTGAGCAAGCTGGCGGACGTGACCTATGAGGGCCGTAAGGCGCTCATTTGCATGGTGGGAGGCAATATCCGCGGTCAGAATGGCATCGCCTCCCGGGTCTTTCATGCGGTTCGCCACATCAACGTGCGCATGATTTCGCAGGGCGCCTCGGAAATCAACATGAGTTTCATGATTGACGAGGATGATGTGGATGAGGCAGTGCGATCCCTGCACGCTGCCTTCTTTGTCGATCCGGACCCGGAGATATTCGATGTGTCCGCAAGAAACGAAGCAGCCGCGATCGGGACCGAGCTTGACGGCGGCACAACGAAGATAGAAAGCGTGCATTTGTAACCATGATCTTTCTAGTGCTGGGACGTGGCAAAACAGGGCAGGTAGTGGCCGATGTCGCGAGTCAGCGCGGACACAGCGTCCGGGTCATCGGCGAAGAAGAGAACGCCAATGCCTCGGCCCTCACCGGTCCGATGCTGGCGCAGTTCGACGTGGTGATCGATTTCACCACGCCACAGGCAGTCATCTCCAACATGCGCGCCTGCTTCGCCAATGGGGCGCGCATGGTTGTGGGCACCACGGGTTGGTACGACAAGCTCGACGAGATACGTGCTATTTGCGAACGGCGGAACGGCGCCCTGCTGTACGGCGCGAATTTCTCTATCGGTATCCAGGTGATGTATAAGCTGGCCCACGAACTGGTGCCGCTAGTACACGGATTTGAGATCAGCATCAGCGAAACCCACCATGAGGGCAAAAAAGATGCTCCCTCGGGAACGGCTTTAGCCCTCAAGCAGGCCTTGTTGGAAGTGGATCCGGGGCTCAAGGTGGAGATTGTTTCCCATCGCCAGGGTGAGGCTGTGGGCACGCACACGATTACCGCCCGGCTGGGAGACGATGTGATTCAGATACACCACGAGGCACTCTCCCGCCGGAGTTTCGCCGAGGGTGCGGTTCGGGCGGCGGAGTGGCTCAGCGACAAGACAGGCAGCTACGACTTCAAGCAGATCTATCCCCAGTTGCAGTAGACTCCATTTGTTATGACCCTCAGCGGCTGTGGCACGGCACTGGTAACTCCCTTTCGCGGCGACGGCAGCCTCGATGAGGAAACTCTCAGCAAGCTGGTGGAATGGCAGATCGTCAGCGGCGTTCAATTCCTGGTGGCCTGCGGAACGACCGCGGAAACCCCCACTCTGAATCATGCGGAGTGGCTGCGGGTGATCGGGTGCGTAACCGAAACCGCGGCTGGGCGGGTGCCGGTTCTGGCTGGTTGCACCCACAATTCCACCCTCGAAGCGGTTGCCCGGGCAGGTGAAGCTGCATCCGTACCCGGCGTCAGCGGCTTGCTGACGGCGAACCCCTTCTACAACAAACCGGGTCAGGAGGGACAGTACCGCCACTTCCGCGCGATCGCCGAGGCGGTCCCGTGCCCGGTGGTGCTGTACAACATTCCCAGTCGCACAGGGGCCAACCTGGAGCCGGCAACCATCCTGCGGCTGGCTGAAGATGTGCCCAATATTCAGGGCGTGAAGGAATCGAGCGGCAACCTGCAGCAAATTGCCGAATTGATTCATTTGCTTCCCCAGGGCTTTACCGTCTTGGCCGGTGACGATGTGATGGCTCTGCCGGTGATCGCCCTGGGCGGAGCGGGGCTGGTGTCGGTGGCGTCGAATGAGATTCCAGCCGAGATGACGAGAATGGTTGCGGCTGCGCTGGATGGGGATTGGGCAACCGCTCGCGCGCTCAATCGGCGGTATTTTCGGTTGATCACCGCTAATTTCTGGGAGTCGAGCCCGGGGCCGGTCAAGAGCGTGATGGCAATGATGGGGCGCCTCGAGGAAAACTATCGCCTGCCCATGGTTCCCGTGACTCCGGCGACCCGGCAAAAGCTGAAGGCGCTGGCTGAAGAGTTAGGCCTGCTGTCCAAGCCGTAAATGTGCAACTAAGGCTAACGTAACTTGACGGTGCCCCACGTTCGCCTCGGCGTACGTGGGCCGAAAAGGACGGGGCGACCCGGATTTCCTGTACGCTGCACTGGAGACGACCGCGTGTGCGGTTTTCTTCAAGGAAAACCGCATGAAGTGCGCCGAAGCCGCAGGCCGCACAGGAAATCCGGGAGAAGCCCCTCCGCTGCCTTCGGTTCATTCGTCTAGTGAAAGCAATTGAAAAAAAACATTTTCGGCCCACGTACGCTGGGGCGAACGTGGGGCACCCGTCCAGTTCGCCCGTCCAGTTACCGTTTGAATTATCCGGAGAAGCATGACAACTGACACGACCACGCTGCAAACGAAGATAGAACAGTATTTCGCCGCGGGCGCCGACGCTACCGGCGACCGCGCGGCCATGGACGCCTTCCTGGAGTTGCGCACTGCCCTCAGCGAGGGCCGGGTGCGGGCCGCCGAGCCGGATCCTGCAAGCTCGCTGGGGTGGCGGGTCAATGCCTGGGTCAAGCAGGGGATTCTGCTCGGCTTTCGGCTGGGCACGCTGGAAAAAATGGGCGGCGACGAGTTCTCCTTCGTGGACAAGAACACCTACCCGGCGCGGCGATTCGGGCTGCAGGAAGGAGTGCGCGTGGTCCCCGGCGGGTCGACCATCCGCGAGGGCGCCTATCTCGCTCGCGGAGTGGTATGCATGCCGCCGATGTATGTGAATGCCGGTGCTTACGTGGACGAAGGCACCATGGTCGACTCCCACGCGCTGGTCGGCAGCTGTGCCCAAATCGGGAAACGGGTGCACTTGAGCGCCGCGGCGCAGATCGGCGGGGTTCTGGAGCCAGTCAACGCCACGCCGGTGATCATTGAGGATGACGTGCTGATCGGCGGCAACACCGGGGTCTACGAAGGCACACTGGTGCGGCGCCGGGCGGTCTTGGCTGCGGGCACGATTCTGACCCGGGGAACGCCGGTCTACGATATCGTGCGCGGCGAAGTCCTCAGGGCTTCCGGAGACCAGCCCCTGATCATTCCGGAAGGGGCCGTGGTCGTGCCGGGGGCAAGAGAGTTGAAGCGCGGCATCCCTGGCGCAAACGCCTCATGGGGTTTAAGCCTGTATGCACCCGTCATCGTCAAATATCGCGACGACAAGACAGATCTGAGTGCGACTCTCGAGGATCTGCTGCGCTAGAGCATTTTCACTTCGACTCTGCACCGTCGAGGTCAAACGAAGCGCGCCTTTTCTTGAGGAAAACCGCGTATGGAGTGGTTGCTTTTTGTATACACCAGAAACGAAAATGCGGGAAACCCGCATGGTAGCATTAAACGTTGATGTCCTCCGGTAAGTTACAAGTCATCCCCCTAGGCGGTTTGGGCGAATTCGGAATGAACTGCCTGGCGCTTCGCTGGGCAGACGACATCATCGTCATCGATGCCGGTCTCATGTTTCCCGAGACCGAATTGTTGGGGGTGGATATTGTCGTCCCCGACATCACCTACCTCATCGAAAACCGCCAGCACGTTCGTGCCATCATCCTGACTCATGGCCACGAGGATCATATCGGTGGCCTCCCATGGATTTTGAGTGAACTGAAAGTGCCGGTCTACGCGACCGAGTTCACCCTGGCCTTCGTCGAAGGCAAGCTGGAAGAACACAGGTTGCTTGAGACGGCGGAACTGATCGAGATCACCCCCCGGCAGAAGTTTCACTTGGGCGCCTTTACCGTCGAGCCCATTCGGGTGACTCACAGCCTGGTTGATTGTGTCGCCCTGGCCATTGAGACCCCGGTGGGCGTGGTCGTGCACACCGGTGACTTCAAAATCGACCTCTCGCCACCGGACGGCAAGGCATTCGACCTGCATGGCTTCGCCGAGTACGGTAAGCGCGGCGTGTTAGCTCTGTTGCAGGATTCGACTAACGTTGACCGCGCCGGATACACCCCCAGCGAGTGGGCGGTGCGGCCGCGGTTGGATGAGATCTTCTCCCGTACCAAACAGAAACTGTTCTTCAGTTGCTTTTCGTCCTCCATTTACCGCCTCCGCATCGCCCTCGAACTAGCGCAGGCGCATCGTCGAAAGGTGGCCATCGTGGGCCGGTCGATGGTGGAGTCCTCAGAGATCGCACAGGATCTTGGCTACCTCACGGTGCCAGCCGGGCTATTGATTCATCCCGGGCAGATCCGTGATTATCAACCGTCTGAAGTCGTTATTCTGATCAGCGGCACCCAAGGGGAACCCATGTCGGCGCTTTCCCGGGCGGCGGTCGACAACCATAAGCATGCGCACGTCGAGCGCGGTGACACGGTGGTGTTGAGTTCGCGCGTCATTCCCGGCAACGAGAAGAGCATCTACCGTGTGATTGACCACCTTTGCCGCCGAGAAGCCAACGTGATCTACGACGATGGCGAATCCGGACTGATCCACGTGAGCGGGCACGGCAGCCAGGAAGAGATGCGGTTGATGATCAACCTGCTGCGGCCGAAGTTCTTCATCCCCGTTCACGGGGATTATCGCCACCTGCAGAAGCACGTACAGCTGGCGAAAAATACCGGGGTGATCCAGCAGGCGCTGCTGCTGGAAGATGGCGACGTTCTCGAAGTGGACGCAAATACCGCGGTCAAAGCCGGCAAAGTCGCGACCGGCCGGATTTGCATCGATGCCGGGTCCACCACGGATGTAGTCGAAGACCTGGTGATTCGCGACCGCAAGCACCTGAGCGAGGATGGCCTCGTGCTCGCTATCATCACCATCAACAAGCGCACCGGCAAGGTGGAGAGCGCGCCTGAAGTCGTGACTCGCGGCTTCGTGACCGGCGAGATCGCGCTCAGCGATCAGGCGCGGGAGATCGTCAACCGTACGTTGGATCAGTCCTCGGCGGAAGAGAAGGCCGACTACGGTGTGATGAAAGAGAAGATCCGTCTCGATCTCAAGCGCTACATTCAGAAAAGCACATCGCGCCGGCCGATGATCATGCCCATCATTCTGGAAATCTAATTGTCTGAGAAACGGACAGGATTGGTCACGCTGGCGGAGCTGTGCGCGGCCCAGGAGCGGCTTCGTGGAGTCGCCGTGCACACCCCGCTGGTTGCTTTCGAGATGCCTGGCGAGCCGCTGGCGCTTTGGGTCAAGGCGGAGGGACTGCAGCCCATCGGCAGTTTCAAGCTACGCGGCGCCTACAACAAAGTCGCGCAACTGTCGGCCCCCGAGCGCGCATGCGGCGTGATCACCTATTCCAGCGGCAACCATGCCCAGGGAGTCGCCTACGCGGCGCGAGCCGTGGGCGCGAAGGCGGTCATCGTGATGCCCTGCAATGCGCCGCAGGTGAAAGTAAATGCCACGCGGGCGCTGGGAGCGGAGATCGTGACCGTTGGCCCAACCACCGGGGAGCGCAAAGCCAAGGCAGAAGAGCTGGCTGCCGAATTCGGTTACGTCATCATTCCTCCTTACGACGATCGCGAAATTATTGCCGGGCAGGGAAGTTGCGGGTTGGAGATTGTTGCCGACCGGCCGACGGTCGACTTGGTGTTAGCGCCGGTGGGTGGAGGAGGGTTTTGAGCGGCGTCGCGGCTGCAGTGAAGTTGACCCGGCCCGGGACGCGGGTGGTCGGGGTCGAGCCGGAACTGGCCGCAGACGCGGCGGAGAGCTTTAAGGCAGGCCGGATCGTCGCCTTTACGGGCGACCAAAGCCAGACCGCGGCGGATGGGTTGAGAAGCCAAAGCGTGGGCGTGCTGAATTTTGCCCATATGCAAGCTTTTGTCGATGACATCGTGACCGTGACCGAAGCCGAGACCCGCGAAGCCATGCGACGAATCATTTTTGCCACACGGCTGGTGCCGGAACCGAGCGGTGCGGTGGCCGTGGCGGCCGCACTCTTCCATCGCGAGCAGTTGCCGCGTGCTCGGGAGACGGTGGCGATCATGACCGGCGGCAACGTCGAGGCGGCCCTGCTGCGCAGCGTGCTGGATTCATAGGCTCCTTGAGGTGAAACAGCAGGGGCGTATTCTAGGTCTGTCGAGTCTAAGCATTTATGCGCAACGGATTCATTGCCTTTTCTGCCCTCCTGGTATGCGCGGTCCAAGCGACGGCGGCACCGAAACCCCCAGGTCCCAGCCTTGGCCCGAAGGCGACAGTGATTCGCAACACCAACCTGTACGTTGCACCCGACACCACTTCGGCGCGGTTGGCTGAGATTTCACCTGGACGCGAGATGGTGATCGGGGAGCGCAACGGCCCCTGGGTGCGGGTCTTTGCCAACACCGACGAGCAAATCTCCAAATCGCAGGATGCGCCGGTATTCGGTCACGAGGCGGCTGAGGTCCCGATCTCAGGCTGGATGCAGGCCCCCGGAGTGGTGAGTGTGGAGACGCCCAAAGGAGACCTGATTCTCTTCGGCGCAGCCGCCAGCGAAGAGATCGACGCCAGCCTGCCGCACGCTCCCCAGGCGTTTGCCCAGGCAGCGCGGCTGCTCTACCAGCGCATGGCTGATTTTTTCCCCCAGTCACCGCTGGCGCCCGAGGCTGCCTGGCGTTCGGCCGATATTCGCTGGCAACTACAAAAGGTAGACGTCTTCTCCTTGCCTTCGGCGCATGAAAAAGACGCCTATATGCGGGAGCAAATCGACGATGAAGAAATGCGCAAGCTGAAGAAAAACTATTCTCATTCCAAATGGGCCGACCTGGCCGATTGGGACATGCTGGATAACAAGGTCTGCGGCGACTGGCAGGGCTCCACCAAGTGCCCGGAAAAAGAAGCCGAGATGTATGAGAAATATGCTCAGGAGCATCCTGAATCACCGCGGGCCGCGGAGGCACTGTATAACGCCGTCTACCGGCAGGGCGCGTTGAACGACATGTACAGCGCAAATGGAGACGACAAGAAGGCCGGCGAGGCTAAGGCGAGAGCCGTAACCATCGCGGGTACCATTGCTACCAAATATCCCCAATCGGACTATGCCGCCCGCGCCGCCAGTCTGGTATACCAGTTGCAGGAATCAATTCCCATTTACGGCAATGATCGCCAGTGACGACCGCCAGTGATGACTGCCAGCGTGTTCGCCAGTGACCGAGCGGCTGCCGGAGGGCCCTATTGAACGATTACATCCTGTCGGTCTTGCTAGGGATCGTCGAAGGACTGACCGAGTTTCTACCCGTCAGCTCAACGGCGCACCTGAGGCTGGTGGAGGCGATGCTACATGTCGACCTGACCAGCTCCTATTGGAAGATGTACACGGTGGTGATCCAGTTGGGCGCAATTCTCGCGCTGGTGCTGCTGTTTACAGGGCGAATTCTCGAGTTTTTCCGTACTTTTCCCGAAGGCGAAAATGGCGACCGCACGCTTCTCACCCACCCTCTCTCCCTCACCATGGTGGCGTTCGTCTGCACTGCGGTTCCGTCTCTGTTGTTCATTAAAGTGATCGGTAAGCATCTGGAAAGCGTCCGCGTGATGGCGCTTTCCCTGCTGATTGGCGGGATCGTGATGTGGGTCGTGGACGCGCTAAGTGTGCGCCGCGATCTCAAGACCAGGGATGTCGAGCAAATGTCGCTTTTCCAGGCGATCTGGATTGGCCTTTGGGAGGTCACATCCGCGGTTTTTCCAGGCGTCTCACGATCGATGTCCACGATTGCGGCAGGTCAGGCGGTAGGCATGACGCGTACCGCAGCCCTCGAGTTCAGCTTTCTCTTGTCCATTCCGGTCATGGTCGCGGCCACCGGCTATGAATTCCTCCGCACCATCCATCCTAAGCAGGTGCCGGGAGGCGAGGTGATGGTCCCGCTGGTGATGACCACCCACGGCTGGATCGTGCTGGCCATCGGCTTTGTCGTTTCCTTTGCGGTTGCGCTCGGCGTGGTGGAGTGGTTTCTGCTATGGGTCAGGCGTCACGGCTTCGTTATTTTTGCCGTCTATCGTATTATTCTGGGTTCATTGCTGCTGGCTTTTGGCGCCAAACTTGCAGGGGCCTAATATAGGGAGTGAGCGCAGAAGGAGAAGCGATGAGATTTTATAAAGCAACGGGCCTGTGTATGTGTACCGCACTGCTTTCCTTGGCCGCTCTGGCCGCCAGCGTGACCCAAACGGCGACGCTTAAAGATTTGCAAACCGTGGGCAGCACCAGCAAAAAGCAGAAGCATCAGCAATATGATTTCGTTCTCGACACGCCGACCAACGAGTACGTTTGCCGCACCAAACTGGGCAGCTCGATCAAGCCGACGCAGTTTGTGGTGGGCTCCTCGGTGGAGTTCAAAGTGGACGGGCAAAAAGGCGAGGTCAAGAACACCGCAGGCAACCACGTGGGTTGCGGAATCGTAAAGGTGGTTGCTCCGACCGCTCCGAATTCGCCCCAGTAGCACGTCGAGCGGTTCCACGATAGGTGAAACCGGTGAAGATGATTCCGACGGGGCTTTTCCTCAAGAAAAGCCCCACCTCGCTGAGTCTGGATGGTGCACAGTAATCGTGGAACCGCTCTAATAGGCTTGCACCTGTTGCAGGGGAAGTCGGACCTGGAAGCAGGTACTCCCGGGCTTCGACTGCACGGTTACGTAACCGCGATGCATGCGAACGATGCGGCTGACCACGTCCAGACCAAGCCCCAGCCCGCTTCCCGGAGCCTTGGTAGTAAAAAAAGGCTCGAAGATGCGCGCCTGCAGCTCTACTGGAATCCCCGGTCCATTGTCCCAGATCTCCACCAGCAACATATCGCCCGCGGTGCGCACGATGAGCTTGATCTCACCCTTATTCTGCACTGCATCCAAAGCGTTTTCGATTAACGCGGTCCACACCTGGTTGAGCTCCCGGCCATACGCGCTGACGGAAGGCAGGTTCGGTTCGTAATCGCGGACCACTTCTACCTGGCGCAGACGGGAGGCGAGCATGGCCAGCGTATTTTCCAGACCCTGAGGAATATCGACCTCCTGAATGGGCATCTGGTCCATGTAGGAATAGTCCTTGATAGCGCGGATCAAATCGAAGATCCGCGCCGTGGAGTCGATCATGGCCTCGGCGATCCTCTCCGTGCGCAGAGAAGAAGTGAACTGGGAGAGCACCACGGCGATGGCCCCCGGGTCAAGATAGCCAGTGAGTGCCTCCAGTTGGTCGGGCACTACACCAAACTCGGCCAGCTCCGGAGCGATGTGCCATGACTCCTGGATTTCATGTTGTTGCAACCAGCGAACAATCTCATCTTCGCGACGGGTTTGCTCCGTCTCAGCTGGCTTGCCCTGGCGATTGGCCTCGCTACGAACCTGGTCTTCCCAGGCCAGGACCCTTTCGGTGTTCTCGGCGCTCAGACAAAGGCGGCCAAGATTAAACCGTTCGTGGCCGTAAACGCGCAACTCCTCCAGAATGCCGGCGGCCGAACGCTGCGCAGCTGAAGCCGGATTGTTGAGCTCGTGGGCCAGATTGCCCGCAAGCTTGCCCAGCGCATTCAGTTTTTCGGACTGCTGCTCCATCCGCGTGATTTCGCGGACGCGATCCAGAAGGATGCCGACCACCCGTTCGGTGAGCGAGGGTATGGTCTTGACCATCTCTGGAAAGACGGACCGGTCGAACTCCAACCACCAGCTTGCCGCAGAGGTGTAACCGAGCCCACCATAGGCTTTCATGCGGGAGAAGGGCAGCAGGCCGGTGATCTGCCCGGAGCGGCCAATAAAGAGAGCGGCCGGTCCCCCGTGCTCCCGGCGCACATAAATCTCACCCTGGAGCAGGACGGTCATCTTGTTGGCCGGCTCGCCTTCACGGAAGACCACCGCACCCGATTCGGCAAAGACTTCGGTACCGTGGTTGGCCAGCCACTCATACTCTGCCTGTTCCAGGCCGTGGAGCGGGCTCACTTTTTTAAGCGCGGCCACGATCTCGGGAACCCGCGCCGGGTCGTGAGGGGCGCGATACGGAGGTGGAACCGCATTTAATGCAGGAGTTGTGGCTTGGGTCGTCATGGCACCTCGCGGTGTTCTTTTGATGTTAGCCGATGCGGTGAAGTCTCGCCTTTGAATCCCGCCAGATGGCGGGACCGCGGGCTTAAAAGGCTACTACGGGGGCCGGAAAGGAGAACGGTACGTTGGTTACGTTTGCTGAGACTGGTGTGGGAAGGCTCGGACGTTATTCTTCGCCCTGTTGTGACGCCTGGTGCATCTCGGTCTTGCGCATGGGCATGGAGTCGATCAGTTGTTTGAGCCGGTCCACTGATACAGGAGTTCGACTATTGAGCTTCTCTTCTCCATCCTTACCGATCAGGATCACCAGGAAGTCAGCCGGCTCGACTTTGAAGTGGTGTCGCATAGCTGCCAGCTCATCCTCGCTAAGGCTGGCGGTGTGGATCTTGGAGCCCGGAATAGGCTGGTTATGACCCTCCGGAACGATGGGAACATACAACAGGTCGCGGACCTTGAGTTCGGTTGCGTGGCCCTTGAGCTGGTTGAACTGCTCCAGCATGTGGGGATCGTCCATCGCAGGAGCGAAGACCAGCAGCGGGCGGTAACAGCTCCGCATGGCGCGCAGAGTGTTCGGTTGTGCTGGACACCCTGGGCTGGGCTGTGGGTTCCGAGTCTGCCCAGTCATCGTAGCCAGGGTAAGGCCGGCGAGCAGAGCGAAAACGGAAGACCGTAAGACCAGCGACACACGCATGCTCAGTAGACTCGGAAAAGGGCGCAAGGGGTGCGTGAAAAACTGAAGAGCATCGTCGAAAGGGAAGATAAAACGATACAGGGACCGGGCTTCCCAGGTTGCCGGTTTAGGCTGCGGAAAAAGTCGGAAGAGGGATAGAGATGTGTCCCTCAGCGGCTGAAGCCGGTCCTGTTTACAGCCATTTATGTACGGGCTGATGCTCGCTGCGGCGAGGAAGCCCGTACCCTTCAAAACTCGCTCTTCTGAAGGGTACGGCCTTCAGGCCGTACGTAAATGCTTTGCCATGAATCTCCGGCTTTAGCCGCTAAGGGCAACCTTTCTTCCTAAAGCCACTTTTTCCGCAGCCTGTTTAGCCCAGCCATCAAACGTGGCCGGGATGGACCCTCTAAGCGCCGACTGGTTCAGCCAGCCGTGGCGCGGCGCCGGGGCTGTCTACCGTGACCGTTACCGGATCCAGGAAAGGCATGGCGGCGCGCAGTTTGCTGCCCACTTCTTCAATCGAGTGTGCGGCCTCCTGGCTGCGCATCTGGTCAAATTGCTTGCGCCCGGTTTCATTCTCCTTGATCCAATTCCTGGCAAAGGTCCCGTCCTGAATCTCGGTCAGTATCTTCTTCATTTCCGCGCGCGTGGCGTCCGTAACCAGGCGCGGCCCGGCGGTATAGTCGCCATATTCGGCGGTGTCGGAGATGGAGTAGCGCATGTAGGCGAGGCCACCCCGGTACATCAAGTCGACAATCAGTTTCAACTCGTGCAGGCACTCGAAATAGGCCACCTCCGGTTGGTAACCCGCGTTCACCAGGGTTTCAAAGCCCGCCTTCACCAACGCGCTGACGCCTCCGCACAGCACAGTCTGCTCGCCAAAGAGGTCGGTTTCGGTCTCCTCGGTAAAGGTGGTTTCGATGACTCCGGCTCGGGTGCTGCCGATGGCCTTGGCGTAAGACAACGCCAGAGCATGAGCACGGCCAGACGCGTCCTGCTGCACCGCGATCAGGGCCGGAACGCCGCCCCCTTCGGTAAAGACTTCGCGCACCCGGTGACCGGGGGCCTTCGGCGCCACCATGCTGACGTCGATTTCCTTCGTGGGAACGATCGTGCCGTAGCGAATATTGAAGCCGTGCGCAAACATCAGCGTCTTCCCCTTACCCATGTGAGGAGCGATGTGTTCGTGATAGATGGCTGCCTGGGAGGTATCGGGGGCCAGAATCATGATGACGTCGGCCCACTTGGCGGCATCGGCTACCGAGAGTACCTCCAGGCCGGCTGCCTTGGCCTTCTTGATGGACCGGCTGGTTGCCGGCAAGCCGACGCGGACATCGACGCCTGAGTCCTTGAGATTCAGCGAGTGGGCATGGCCCTGGGATCCGTAGCCAATGATCGCTACCTTCTTAGCTTGAATCAGCGAGAGATCGGCATCCTGGTCGTGATAAGTCTTAGTCATTCCTTTTCCTTTGTGTACAGAGGTAGTTACGTTTGTTGTTGTGGAAGATCGCTATCGCTGGGGAGGCCGTCCGTCTCTTCTTCCTCGGGCAGCGCATCCACCATAGGCAGGGCCACCGCGCCGTTCTGTGATTCCACATCGCCCAGGGCTTCGAGTACGCGGCTGGTGTGGTGGCCGCGGCGCATCACCATGCGGCCGGTGCGCGAGATCTCAAGCACCCGATCTTCATTCTCATTTAACACCTGGAGCAGGCCTTCGATCTTGCTCTCGCTGCCGGTGATTTCGATCATCAGAGAACCGGGCGCAAGGTCGACGACGCGCGCGCGAAAAACATTCACCAGTTCAAAGATATGAGAACGCGTCTTAGGCGTTGTAGCCACCTTGATCAACGCCAATTCCCGGCTGACCGAGGAGAAACGGCCTACGTCATCTACCTGGACCACGTTTTCCAGCTTGTAAAGCGACGCCATGATGCGATGGCCGGCGGCTGGAGGAGCATCGGCGACCAGGGTCATGCGCGAGATGCCCGGGCGTTCCGAACCACCCACGGTGACCGAGGAGATATTGATGTTCAGCCGGCGGAACAACGACGCCACGCGGGTGAGCACACCGGGTTTGTCTTCCACGTAGGCGACGAATGTGTGCTGCATGCTTACCTCTCTTGGTGGCCCCTTGAAAGTCCGTACCCTTCTGAAAAAACTGTACCTCAGGGCCTAAAGGCCTCATCAGTCCCACATCTCACGGCACGGCTGAAGCCGTGCCCTTCGTCGGGGCCTTTACACGTCTGAAGCAGTTTCCACCAGCGGGTTTCCCGACGGCCGCCGGATCATCTCGTGCAGCGCCGCTCCAGGCACGATCATCGGGTACACCGTGTCTTCCTGCTCCACCAGGAAGTTGATCAGGAAGGGCCCCTTATGCGCGCGCGCCGCCTCCACGGTGCTCATCACCTCGGAGCGCGTTCTTACGGCCGCAGCGGGGATGCCAAACGCCTCCGCCAGCTTGACGAAATCCGGGGAGAGGATGGGTGAGCACTCGTAATTCTTGTCGTAGAACGTCTCTTGCCACTGACGAATCATACCCAGGTAACCATTGTTGATGACGGCGATATTAATATCGATTTTCTCTTGAGCGATGGTGGCCAGTTCGGGGCAGGTCATCTGGAAGCCGCCGTCCCCGGCGATGGCCCATACCTCCTTGCCTGGGCAGGCGATCTTGGCGCCGATGGCTGCGGGTAACGCGAAACCCATAGTCCCCAGGCCCCCGGAAGTGATCAGAGAGCGCGGCTCCTCGTGCTTGTAGTATTGCGCCTCCCACATCTGGTGCTGGCCCACGTCGGTCGCGATCACCGCGTCTCCTGAGGTCGCGCGCCACAGATCGTTGATCACGTGCGCGGCGTAGAGATGACCATTGTCGGGCAGGTTTTTGATATCGAGGACCGCCGCATCGCCTTTCATGCGGTTGATGGTGTGAATCCACGCCGCGCCGTCGCGCGGGCGGATTAGCGGCAAAAGCTGGTCCAGCACCTGGGCGAGGTCGCCGATCAAGGCCACTTGTACGGGGACGTTCTTGTTGATCTCCGAAGGATCGATGTCGATATGGATCTTTTTCGCTTTGGGAGCATAGGTCGCCAGCGTGCCGGTGACCCGGTCGTCGAAGCGCATTCCGCAGGCAATGAGCAGATCTGCTTCCTGGATCGAGTGGTTGACCCACGACTCGCCATGCATGCCCATCATGCCCAGGTTCAATTCGTGGGAGGCGGGAAAGCTGCCCAGGCCCAGCAGGGTGCAGGCGACGGGGATCTGGGCCCGCTCCGCCAGCGCGCGCACCTGTTCCATCGCGCCGGAATGGATGATGCCGTGGCCGGCAAGGATCAGGGGCCGCTTTGCGGAACGGATCAGCTCCGCGGCCTCCGCGATGCTTTGCGGTGCAACATGGAGCATAGGATGGCTACGGAGTTTCTCCGGCGCCGCTGCCGCGAAATCAAACTCAGCGGTAGCCTGCTGCGCATCCTTGGTGATGTCGACCAGTACCGGCCCAGGGCGCCCGGTTGTAGCAACGCGGAAGGCGTCGCGCAGCACCGGAGCTACGTCCTCAGCGCGGGTAACGACATAGTTATGCTTGGTCACCGGCAGCGTAATGCCGGTGATATCGACTTCTTGAAAGGCGTCGGTGCCGAGTACTTTGCTCCCCACCTGGCCGGTGATGCAGACCACCGGAACCGAGTCCAGCATGGCGGTGGCAATCCCGGTAACCATATTGGTGGCGCCGGGCCCGGAGGTGGCAATCGCTACCCCGACGCGTCCCGAGGCCCGTGCGTAGCCGTCGGCCATGTGCACTGCGCTCTGCTCATGGCGCACCAGGATGTGCCGAATGGGAAATTTGCGCAAAGCATCGTACGCGGGCAGGATGGCGCCGCCGGGATACCCGAAGACGTCGCGTACTCCCTCCCCTTCGAGTGTTGCCCAGATAATCTCTGCCCCCGTGAGCCGGGTTTTTTGATCGACTTGGCTGGTCATAGTGCTCCTAGGTAGGTGTTCGTATCTGCCGGCCGCGGCGCAAGCCAGAACTCTTTATCGTGGTGCTGTTCGAATTTCTCCAATGCTCCGCCATGCTTGAGCGACAACCCGATATCGTCCAGGCCCAGCAGCAGGCACTCCCGCCGGAAGGGGTCGATGGAGAAGGGAATTGAGAGGCCGTGGTCGTCGTGCAGCATCTGGTCTTCCAGCGAAACCGTCAGTTCGTAGCGCGGGATAGACGCGGCCCGCGCCATCAAAGTCTGCACATGTTCCTCTGGTAACGTGACCAGCAGGAGGCCATTCTTGCCCGCGTTGGAATGAAAAATATCGGCGAAGGAAGACGCGATCACGCAGCGAAATCCGTAGTCGTTAAGCGCCCACGCGGCGTGTTCCCGGGAAGATCCACAACCGAAGTTCTTGCCTGCAACCAGGATTTCAGCGTCCTGGTAGTCGGGATGATTCAGGATGAAATCCGGGTGCGGCTCGCCGGCATTTGGCCCTTCTTGAATGCGCCGCCAGTCGTAGAACAGGAACGGGCCATAGCCGGTGCGTTCGATCCGCTTGAGGAACTGTTTGGGGATGATCTGGTCGGTGTCGACGTTCTCCCGGTCGAGGTGTGCGACCACAGCCTTATGCTTACGGAATGGCTTCATGGGAGCGATACCTCATGGGCAGGAACGGGGTTGAACTGCCATTTGCGGACATCGGTAAAGTGGCCGGAGACGGCGGCGGCGGCCGCCATCATGGGGCTCACCAGGTGGGTGCGCCCGCCTCGCCCCTGGCGCCCTTCGAAGTTGCGATTGCTGGTGGAGGCGCAGCGTTCGCCGGGAGCCAGAATATCGGGATTCATGCCCAGGCACATGGAGCAGCCCGGCTCACGCCAGTCAAAACCGGCGGCGCGAAAGACTTCATCCAGACCCTCTTCTTCGGCCTGCTTCTTCACTTGCTGCGATCCGGGAACGACCATCGCGCGCACCTGGGGATGAACGTGGTAACCGCTGACTACTTTGGCTGCGGAGCGAAGATCTTCAATGCGGGCGTTGGTGCACGAGCCAATGAAGACACGATCGATAGCCAGCTCTTCGATAGCCTTACCTGGCTCCAGCGCCATGTATTCCAGCGCTCGTTCCCAGGCGCGGCGTTCCGCGGGCGAGTGACTGGAGGCCGGATCGGGCACACGATCGGTCACCGGCACCACCATTCCTGGGCTGGTGCCCCAGGTGACGAAAGGCGCGAGATCTTCGGCATGGAGCACCAATTCGCGGTCGAAGCTGGCGCCAGGATCTGTGGCTAGCGACCGCCAGGCAGCCACAGCAAGCTCCCAGTCCGCGCCGGTGGGGCTGAATCGCCGCCCTTTCAGGTAGCGGAAGGTGGTCTCGTCCGGAGCGATCATACCCGCTCGGGCGCCGGCTTCGATGCTCATGTTGCACAGGGTCATGCGGCCCTCCATGGAGAGCGCACGAATGGCCGGCCCGGCATACTCGATCACATAACCACTGGCGCCGTCGGTGCCAATGTGGCCGATGATGCCCAGGGCAATATCTTTCGCCGTCACGGCTGGGCCCAGCTTGCCTTCCACCGTGATGCGGAAGGTCTTGGGACGCGATTGTTGCAGGCACTGGGTGGCCAGAACGTGCTCCACTTCGGAAGTGCCGATGCCGAAAGCCAGCGCGCCGAATGCTCCATGGGTGCTGGTGTGGCTGTCGCCGCAGACGATAGTCATACCCGGCTTGGTAACGCCGAGCTCGGGACCGATGACATGTACGATCCCCTGTTCGGGCGACTGCACATCGTAGAGCGGAATGCCGAACTCGGCGCAGTTGGCGCGCAGGGCATCCATCTGTTTGGCCGCGATCGCATCCGCGATGATCAGCCGGTTGGCCGTGGTGGGGACGTTATGGTCCACTGTGGCGATCGCCCGGTCGGGACGGCGCACGGTTCGTCCCGCCAGGCGAAGTCCTTCAAAGGCCTGCGGTGACGTGACTTCGTGCAGCAGATGCAGGTCGATGTACAGCAGAGCTGGTTCGCCTTCAGGCGCTACCACCACATGCGATTCCCAGACCTTTTCGAAGAGCGTTCTTGCGCCTTGCGACATAATTGTTTTCCCTTTGTCCTAACTACGGACGACGGGTGCCCCACATCTCGCTCGTTTTTCGCGAGATGTGGGATACCACGGCTCTAAATCCGTTACTCTCAGTCATCGCGCTCGTTCTTCATAAAACAAGTGAAGTTAGATTTGTGGTATCCCACGTCTCGCGAAAAACGAGCGAGATATGGGGCACCCGGCGTCTGTTGCTTCTATACGGCGTGCAAGGACTGGCGGCGGTCGATGATTTCGTTTAGGGTCTGGTGCACCAGGCTGCCCATCTCCTGGGTGGTTACATGCTGGCCGGGCTGCTCTGAGCGCAGCAAATCGGCGGTGCGATAGCCTTGCTCCAGAACCTTGCGTACCGCCAGTTCGACCGCCTGCGCATCCTGTTCCAGATTGGCCGAGTGGCGCAGCACCATGGCCGCGGTGAGGATAGCGCCCAGCGGGTTGGCGATTCCTTTGCCCGCGATGTCCGGAGCCGAGCCGTGAACCGGCTCGTACAGGTTGACAGACCCACCAATGGTCGCGGAGGGCAGCATGCCCAGTGATCCGGTGATGACTGCGGCTTCATCGCTGAGAATGTCTCCGAAGAGGTTCTCAGTGAGCACCACGTCGAAGTTGCGCGGCGTATTCATCAAGTGCATGGCACAGGCGTCCACGTACTGGTGCTCCAGTGTGATGCCCGGATATTGCTGGGCAAGTTCAATCACCGTGGCGCGCCACATCTGCGACACTTCGAGCACATTCGCCTTATCGACCGAAGTAACTTTCTTGCGCCGCTGCCCGGCCAGTTGGAAGGCCACGTGGGCTACCCGGGCGACCTCATCACGGGTGTAGCGCATGGTGTTCCAGGCCGCTCCGCTCTCCCGGTTCCAGGCGCGTGGCTCGCCAAAGTACAGGCCGCCCAGCAACTCGCGCACAAAAAGAATGTCGGCGCCTTCGGTGACTTCCGGGCGCAACGGAGAGTTGGCGGACAAGGCCGGGTAGGCAAAGGAAGGGCGCAGGTTGGCAAACCCCCCTAAGGCCTGGCGCAGCTGCAGCAGCCCCGCTTCGGGCCTGCGATCCGGAGCCAGAGAATTGAACTCGTTGCCGCCCACAGCTCCGAGCAGCACGGCGTCGCTCTCCAGAGCAGCGTCCAGCGTGGCGGCCGGCAAGGGCGTGCCGGTCTGGCGAATGGCATGCCCGCCGATGGGCATCTCAGTGAACTGGAAGTCATAGCCGCCAAATTCGGCGACCGAAACCAGGATGCGCACTGCTTCGCGAGTGACTTCGGGACCAATCCCGTCTCCGGCACACACGAGCACTTTCAATTGCATTGAATATTCCCTTCTGCGCGGGCCTTCACGCGCGAGCGGTTCAAATTTGCGGGGCAGAAACCAATTCAGCCCGGCGGTGGTGATCCGGGAGCAGCGAAATCAAGTCCTGGTCAAAGATTGCCTTTCTGTGATCCGCCAGCTCGTTGAAACGGTGATAGACGATATCGAGATCGGCGGCATCCAGCGCAAAACCCAGCTCCTTGAGGCGGTGCGTCAACGCACGCCGGCCGGAATGCTTGCCCAGCACCATTCGGTTGTTGGGCACGCCCACCGAAGCAGGGGTCATGATCTCGTAGGTCAACGGGTGGGCGAGCACGCCATGCTGATGGATGCCCGCCTCGTGGGCAAAGGCATTGCTGCCCACCACGGCTTTGTTCGGCGCCGGAGCAAAACTGATCAGCTCAGCCAGCAACTGGCTGGTGGGGTAAAGCTGCTCCAACACCAGTCCGTGGACGTAAGGGAACTTGTCGCGGCGCACCAGCATGGCAGCCGCCACTTCTTCCAGCGCCGCATTTCCCGCGCGTTCGCCAATGCCGTTCATGGTGCACTCAATCTGCCGTACGCCCGCTTCCACCGCCGCCAGGCTGTTGGCTACCGCCATGCCCAGATCGTTGTGGCAATGGGAGGAAAGCGTGATGCCGGCAACCTGCGGGACCCGTTCCCGCAGCATGTGGAAGATGGCGCCATACTCATTGGGAACACAGTAACCGACGGTATCGGGCAGATTGATCACCGACGCCCCGGCATCGATCGCCACGGCGACCATGCGGCACAGAAAGTCCGGATCGGATCGGCTCGCGTCTTCGGGAGAGAACTCCACGTCATCCACGTAGGTGCGCGCCAGGCGAACTGAGGCGTCGACTTGCTGCAACGCCTCAGCCCGCTGGATCTTCAGCTTGTGCTCGAGGTGAATGTCCGAGCTGGCAAGGAAAATGTGAATGCGCGAGCGGTCTGCCCCTTCAAGCGAGCGCGCCGCAGCCTGAATGTCTTCGCTGCGGGCGCGGGCGAGGGAGGCGATGCGCGGACCGCGTACCTCATGGCAGATGCTGCTGATAGCGGCAAAGTCACCCGGGGAGGCGATCGCGAAACCGGCTTCGATGATATCGACACCGAGCGCTTCGAGAGCATGAGCCATGCGCAGCTTTTCCGGGGTGTTCATGCTGCAGCCGGGAGACTGTTCGCCGTCGCGGAGGGTGGTATCGAAGAAGAAAACCCGGTCCTGGCCGCTCTGCTCGTGCTTGGAGAAAGCTTGGTTCATGGAAGCGCCGCCTTCAGCATGCTGCTCAACATCATTTTCCAATAGTCCCGTGCATAGATCAAATTTATTATACTTCTAAAAAACATAAGAAATACTTATACTGGTGCAGGCAACTCATGAGATGGACGACTGAACGTTATGGATATTCATCAACTGGAGACCTTTCTCGCTGTGGCCGAAGAGAAAGGATTCTCTCGCGCCGCCAATCGGTTGCACCGCACCCAACCCGCTGTCAGCCAGGTGGTTCGCAAGCTCGAGAGCGACCTGGGCGAGGTGCTGTTCGAACGCAGCGCGAGAGACGGAACCCTGACTGCCGCCGGCGAAGTGCTTTGCGACTACGCGCGCAGAATGTTGGCGCTAAGGTCGGAAGCGGTCAGTGCGATGGAGGAGCTAAAGTCGCTCGATCGCGGCCGGCTGCTGATTGCGGCCAACGAGTTCACCTGTCTCTACCTGCTTCCGGTGCTGGATCGATTTCGCCGGCTCTGTCCGCAGATAGGGGTGAGTATCCAGCGCTCGCTGGCCAGCAAGATCCCGGACGATTTGCTGCAGCGAACGGTGGAGATCGGTATTTTGTCGTTTCGCCCCGAAGGGGATCTCTTCAAGTCGATCGCCGTTTATACCGACGAGTTGGCCTTTGTGGTCAACCCGGATCATCCCCTGGCGCGAGAGAAGGCGGTAGCGATCGAAGACCTGGGGGCAGAGAGTTTTGTTGCCCACAATGTGCCCTCGCCGGTGCGCCGGCAAGTGGTAGCGGCCTTTCTAAAGCACAAGACGCCGCTAAACATGGGAGTGGAGTTGCCCAGCCTGGAAGCGGTCAAACGGTTCGTCGCCATGGGCAATGGCGTGGCGTTGGTTCCCGGATTGACGGTGGGGCGGGAGCTGGCCAGCGGGGAACTGGTCCAGGTGCCGGTAGAAGCATTGCGGTTTGAACGTCACCTTCGGCTGGTGCACCGCAAGCGAGCCAACCTGTCGCACGCCGCAATTGCGTTTCTCAAAGTGGTGCGCTCGCTTTCGCTGGAGCGTGGTGCGCCTTACGAGTTTCGCGTCGAACGGACTGGTTAGGCGTGCGCCCTGGAGTACAGGTGTCGCCTCGAATGCTGGGCGCAGGTACAATTGCGAAAGTGGGTCAGGGATTCGACTCCTCAAGGAAAATCGACGAGCCCGAGAAGCGGGTGGAGCCTGCTGGCGGTCGCAGGCGAGAGGTTCAGGAACGAATGAAGAAAACGCTGTTGTTATTTCTGCTTCTGCCGTTTATGGCAGTTGCGAGTCATGCCCAGGAAAGTCGTCAGGATATAAGCGTGAGCGTGACCGGGATCTTTTCCCCATTTATTACTGGGAATGCTGTGCAGCAGAGCGCAACCGATGGGCTCGGTGGCCTATTGAGCTACCGCTACATGCTGACCCCGAGAAGCGGCCTCGAACTCAACTATCAGTACGGGCAGAATTCGCAAAAGTATTACACCAGCTTCAATAACGTAAGAGTCCATGACCGGATGCAGGAGTTTTCCGGCGCCTACGTGCTGAATGCAAACTTCAAAAACTGGAACCCGTTCCTGGAGGGGGGGCCTGCGGCCTTCATATTTACTCCACTCGACGACGCCAGCACCACGCAACTCACCACTAAGGGACAAACCATTCTCGGAGCTGTGTACGGAGGCGGGGTGGCCTATGAGCTCAGCCCGAGCTGGGACATCCGCGCGGAGTACCGCGGGCTGCTCATGAAGACGCCGAATTTCGGCCTGGAGCCGCAAAAGACCGGCCGTTTCTACAATGTTTACAACCCGGTGATCGGGATCGCCTACCACTTCTAGCGCTAGAAAATCCGGTATCCGATCCCGGTGCTGAAGCCATTCGGGCTCAGGGAACTGTTCTGGAAGTTGGTCCAGTGCTGGTATTCATAGTCGATCGCCCGGATGGTGAAGCGATGGTAGTGAATATCCAGCCCTCCACCCGGCACCAGCATTAGGTAGCCGCCGTGGCCGTAACTGAAGGGAAAGTTGAACTGGCCGTTGCCGATCATGAATTTCCCGTAGGGCTCCCAACGGCCGAAACGCCACCGGAATCTGGGACCGAGCTCGTAATTATCCTCGTGCACATCGTAGACCTGGTTGAAGCGGAGAAAACGTATTTCCCCCTCCACGCCCAGATGTCCTCGCAGATTGAAGTCCAGGTAACCTCCGAGACCCAGTAAATGGTTGGGCCCGTAGTCAGGTTCGTATGCGGAGAAGAAGCCTCCGCCCACCAGGTGGGCGCCCCCCCGGCCGGCAGCGACTACCTGCGCATGGAGAACAGCACTCATGGAAAGGGACAGCAGGCTTGCCAGCAGATACCTTTTGATCATGCGCACCACTCAGAAGATTCCCCAAACAAAACAAACGGCGGGGTAGGTTTAAGTCTACCCCGCCGCTGTCGTATGTAACCCTGGTGAAACCCCCTTAGTAACTGTTTACAAGGGGCTTACTGGGGGCTCGGTTGAGTGGCCGAAGCCTGTGCCGGAGCCGCGCTCTGCTGCGTGTCGACCGCCGGTGGTGGAGGCGCCGTCTCGGCTGATCCCGCCGCCGGGGTGGGAGCCGCTACGACTGGAGGCGTGTAACGGGTCAGGCGGAAGAAGACCGGAGTGACCTCGAAGGGCATCTTGTCCCGCGCGTTCATGATGGGAGGCATCCTGGCATTCAAGCGAATCACCTTGTCGTCCCAGGCATCGATCTTCAAGTTGCTGCCCAAGGGAAGGGCTGCGACTTGATCCAGCTTGTTCATATCCAGCTTCGGTGCCTTGGACATCAGGCCATTCAACCATGGCTCCCCGGTGGGGCGCAGCAGCGAATCTCCCAGTCTTGGCGTGTTGAGCGCCGTCAGCTGTTTCGAGCGCGCATCCAGCTGGTTGAAGAACAGGCCCGGCTGGGACAGGTTGTTGGCGTAGACCGAGTGGTTTAGCAGGTCGATGGCCTTCTTGGCAGCCAGTTCGTTGTCCGGATCCGAGTGCGACATGTGGATGCGCTCAAAGGTCGCTTCGTCCGGGAACAGAAGACGATCGTTGAATGCGTAACGAGTGTCGATGTGGTGGCCCAGCACAATGTGCGCCAACTGGAAGGAGAGCACCGCAGCCAGATCCGCTTCGGTGGGCAGAACGTCGATCAGGCCCTTGCTGAGGATGATGGTGTTGCCCACCGCCAGCGATTCCAGCGGGGCGGTAAGCAGGACGCGGCAGCGAATCGCATCGGTGATCTGGATGTTGTTGCCGATGACGATGTTGTTGGCAACCTGCTCCAGGACCTTGTCAAAGTCGCTGGGAGGCGCCAGCAATCCAGCCTGCACCAGGCGATCGAGAACGTTCTCCTCGGCCTGTGAGATCCATTCCCGCTGGGCGGCCAACGGGCTCAGGTCCTGGCTCTGCTCACTCTGATCCTGGACGTCGTCGATCTTGATCGACTCGTTGTCAGACTCGTGGGTGGGCAGCTTCAGGGCGTATCCCCAGATGTAGGTCTGGGCCTTGAACGAGACCGGGTGCTCGGAGCTCTTCTGCGTCTCTTCTACATAGACGCCGACGGGAAGCCAGAGACCAGGTTGCAGATTTTCGCGCCAGCTGTCGAAGTGGAAGTAGCTGGAGCTGTCGTCGTCCTGGTTGCCACCGGTGTAGGTGCCGTTGAAGCGGACGATGTTGCCCGCCTGGTCTTCTACCCAGATACGGCCGGTAAAGCGGCCGCTGCCGGTTCCCGGCTTGGGGTGCACGTCAAACACCAGCGTGCGCACCGCGCCCAGGAAGTCGCGGCGGACATAGGTGAAGTCATAATGCTGCTGGTCGAACGAGATCGGGTCCAGGAACATCATCTCCATAAAGCCGGCGGAGATGTACTGCATCTTGAACGCCTTGGTCAGGCCCGAGACGTACTTCATCGAGCCCTTGAACAGACCGTGGCTGGTGCCTTCGCCGGAATAGGCAGTGTCGGTAATCGACTTGCCGAAGTCGACGCGGCCCAGCAAGTACTGGTCCGATTCCGGCACCGCGTACAGAACCTGGTCCGGCCGCATGTTTTGGATATAGGTCTGCACCAGCGGAGAGTGCTTCTGGATCTGCTTGATGGTGACCTTTTCGGCCGCAATCGCTTTCTGCACCAGCGCGCTCTGTTCCGGCGATAGAGGTTGGGGGGGCTGATACTTGGTTTTGGCCTGAGCCACTGACGCGGTGAGCGTAAGCAGCAGACTGGTAATCCAAACTCGACGCAGGGTCATTTCCTGGCTCCTGTAACCTTTGAACGATTGGTAACTGTTGCTGAATGCATAGAACTGAAATCGGTTGAACTTAGAAACGTTAGAACCGGGGGGCAGCCACTGGCTATGCCAACTGGAAGGTCACGTGAATCAACGTTGTGTGATCTACCGGATGCCCATCTTTTTCTGCGGGCTTGAACCGGATTTGCTCGGCAACACGCTTTGCCTGCTCATCCAGACCATGCCCCAGCCCGTTCACTACACGCAATACCTCGACTTGGCCAGTAGCCAGAAAACGCACCTGTAAAGTTACCTCACCCTGGATCCTCAATTGAGCAGCTTCCGGAGTGTACTGCGGATGAGGTTCCGATATGACGACCGGAGGAACGAATGCCGGTTCCGACGTCTTGATAGCCACCTGGTTCGGCGCCGGCCCCATATTGGTAGCAAAACCAGCCGACGCCACCGTACCGGTGCCCCCGGGCTTGCCGGTGCCACCGACGATGCCGTTGGCAAAGCCGGCCGAAGCCACCTTGCCCATGTCGTGGCCGCCGGGAACACCATTGGCTACGCCTGCGCCAAAGGAAGTGCCGGAAACCGCACCCTTACGCGCAGCACCGGCGCCCGTATTCGGCCCGGGGGCGGCATTGAATGCTCCCGTCGCAACCAGTTGCGATTGGGTCGAATTAGGATTGGGTTTGGCGCCCATCGGATCGCCGAAACCACCGGATTTAATGTCCGGCTTCACCTGGTTGTTGGCTACTTCTGTCGGTTTCGCACTGGCGAACAGTCCGACCTTCGGTTGCGGCGGAGGCGCGACCGCCTTCGGCGGCGCGGGCGGCAGCTTGGGTTGATCCGGCGTATCCAGCTTCACCGGTTTGGGAATCTCCGGCGGCGGCTGGATCTTCGGCATCACAATCTTGGGCGGTTCCAGCTTGACCACTTGCGGCTGCGGAGGAGCGATTACCTTCACTCTCGGTATCACGACCTTCGGCGGCGGAGGCGGTTGTTGCTCGGTAAAGACCATGTGCTCGATATACTTTTGCTTCTCCACCTTATGGACTGCCGCGGTCAGCAGAATCACCAGCGCCATAATGGTGAGGTTGGTGACCATACTGACCCCAAAGGAGCCCCAGCGGCCCTCCGGTTCTGGGAGGAGTCCGAAGCTATCGCGAATCGGAAGATCTTTCGGCATAATTAAATTTCCCTAAATTCTCTCTAGTCGTAAGGTAATGTGCGAGCCACCAGGGTATTGATCAAGCAGCGAAAAAACTCGTACATTCAAACAGACGCACACTCGAGATGGATGCTTGAACACTCTCGAATTCCTGCCGAGGATCCTGCAGGCTGTATCGACTTCCGCCCCGTCCCAAATCTCAGTACCAAAGTACTTGCGGATATGCTCACAATAGACGAGTTTCTACGGCTATGCAGTAACCCAAAGGTGGAGCCGTTGGAAACAGAAGTGTATGGATAAGGCATGAAGAGGGCCATAGCTTGCAACTCCCGGCCTCGGCCCAAACCCAAAGCGTGCGAAGAACCCAGTTGGGAGCGCCATGTTGCAACTGGCTTAGCGTCGCCCATAAAACCACCACCATTTGATTCGCATCGTCAACTTTTCGTTGTCCGTGCGTAACGGCCATTTAGGCTCTGCTCTAAGAGTACAAGAAGGGCATGTGAACTCGTGAAGATTCTAGTGACTGGCGGAGCAGGATATATTGGCGGAACTGTAAGCAGGCTCTTGTTGGAGCGCGGACACGCGGTCGTGGTATATGACAACTTGTGCCATGCGCGGCGTTCCATGGTGCCCGCCGGGGCCACCTTTATTGAGGGCGATGTAGCTGACAGTAAACGGCTTGAAGAGATCTTCTCGAGCGATACATTCGCCGGTGTCATGCACTTCGCCGCCCTCATCGAAGCCGGTGACAGCATGCGCAAACCGGAGACTTACTTCCGTAACAACACCGCGGCAACTCTCGGGTTGTTGGAAGCCATGCTAAACAAAAATTTAAAAAAATTAGTTTTCTCATCGACTGCGGCGGTGTACGGAGAACCCGTGAGCACGCCCATTTTGGAAAGTGCCCCCCTCGTTCCAACCAATCCGTATGGAGAATCGAAGCTGCTGGTAGAGCACATGCTCTCCTGGATTCACCGCGTACATGGACTGCGCTATGCCAGCCTGCGCTACTTTAACGTCGCGGGTGCGATGCCGGGCCGTGGCGAGGACCATGAGCCGGAGTCCCACCTCATTCCGCTCATTCTCGATGTAGCGCTGGGCAGGCGCGCGAGTATTAAGATTTTTGGCCAGGACTACCCAACCCCGGACGGAACATGCGTCCGCGACTACATTCACGTGCAGGATCTGGCAGAGGCGCATCTGTTAGCGTTTGAGGGTCTCGATGTGCGCGATCGCATGATTTACAACCTGGGCAACGGAAAAGGCTTTTCCGTGCGGGAAGTGGTGGAGTCGGCTCGCCGGGTGACCGGGCATCCAATTCCGGTGGAAGAGATGCCGCGCCGGCCGGGAGATCCTGCGGTGTTGATCGCCAGCTCGGCAAAAATCGAGACCGACCTGGGCTGGAGGCCTACGTACATCCAGCTCGACGATATCGTGCGCAGCGCGTGGGAGTGGCATCAGCAGCGCTACCAACAGGAACAAGTCTGATCGTGCCGGGTACAATGCTCAGGTGGTGACCATAGCGGGCGTATTGGATGCGCATTTCGTAACAGTCATAGAGCAGTACGGCGCATGGTGAGAGGAATAGAAGCAATGGAATCCGGCACGACTTCGCAGCAACCCAATTTGGATTCGATCCTGCGCGAGAACAGAGTCTTTCCCCCTCCAGCCGAATTTGCCGCGCAAGCGCACGTGAAGAGTCTTGAGGAATACGAGGCGCTTTATCGGCGCTCCATCCAGGATCCGGAAAACTTCTGGGCGGAGATTGCCGCTGAGCTGCACTGGTTTGCTCCGTGGACCAGCGTTCTGGAATGGAAGCTGCCCTGGGCCAGGTGGTTTGTGGGCGGCAAAATCAATCTCTGCTACAACTGCGTCGATCGTCACGCCTTGAGCAGCAGGAAAAATAAGGTCGCCATTCTGTGGGAAGGCGAGCCAGGCGAGACGCGCCAGCTGACGTACGGCGAGCTTTACCGCGAGGTGCAGAAGTTCGCCAATGTGCTCAAGGGCCTGGGCATTCGCAAGGGCGAACGGGTCGCGGTGTACATGGGCATGACGCCGGAGCTGGCCATTGCGCTTTTGGCCTGCGCGCGCATTGGCGCAGTTCACTCCGTTATCTTCGGGGGCTTCGCGGCCAATGCCCTGGTGGACCGCATCAATGATGCATCGTGTGTGGCCGTGCTTACCCAGGATGGCTCCTATCGCCGGGGGCAGGAAGTGCGGCTGAAAGCGATCGTCGACGAGGCTCTCGTCAACTGCCCGACGGTAAAAAATGTCGTTGTGTATCGCCGTACTGGTTCGGCGGTGACGATGAAGGAAGGCCGCGATCAGTGGTGGCAGGATCTGGTAGACGAAGCGCCGGCCGATTGCCCCGCCGAGCCGCTCGATTCGGAAGATCCCCTTTACATCCTCTATACATCGGGGACAACGGGTAAGCCGAAGGGTCTGGTGCACACGACGGGTGGTTATTCGGTACAAACCTACCTCACCAGCAAGCTGATCTTCGATCTCAAGCCGGACGATGTCTACTGGTGCACGGCCGATGTTGGCTGGGTCACCGGGCACTCCTATGTCGTCTACGGCATTCTGCAGAACGGTGTGACCACGGTCATGTATGAAGGCGCGCCGAATTATCCCGAGGCGGATCGTTTATGGAAAATCGTCGACGACCACAAAGTCACCGTCTTCTATACCGCTCCGACGGCGATTCGCGCCTGCATCAAGTGGGGCGACCAGTATCCGCAGCGCCACTCGCTGGCCAGCCTTCGCCTGCTCGGCACCGTGGGCGAGCCGATCAATCCCGAGGCGTGGATCTGGTATCGCGAGATCATCGGTAAGGGGCGGTGTCCCGTCGTCGACACCTGGTGGCAGACGGAAACCGGGGCTATCATGCTGGCGCCGCTGCCCGGAGCGATACCCACCAAGCCGGGTTCGGCCACGCGCCCTTTTCTTGGCATCGAGCCAGCGGTGGTCAGCCGCGAGGGCGAAATCGTGCCTCCCGGGCAGCGGCGGTTTGCTGGTGATCCGCAAACCGTGGCCATCCATGGCGCGCACCATCTTCAACGATCCCGATCGCTACCTGAATACGTACTGGTCGGAAATTCCTGGCTGCTACTTTACCGGAGACGGCGCACGCATGGACCAGGATGGCGACTACTGGTTAATGGGGCGTGTCGATGACGTCATCAACGTGAGCGGTCATCGGCTGGGAACCATGGAAGTGGAATCTGCGCTGGTGGCCCATCCCAAGGTGGCCGAAGCTGCCGTGGTTGGGCGTCCCCATGAGTTGAAAGGGCAGGCCATCGCAGCCTTCGTTTCGCTTGAAAGCAGCCACCATCCGTCCCCGCAGCTCAAAGAGGAGCTGCGCGAATGGGTAGCCAAAGAAATTGGCTCGCTGGCGCGTCCGGATGACATCCGGTTTACCCAGGCTCTGCCCAAGACGCGCAGCGGCAAAATCATGCGCCGCTTGCTGCGTGAGCTGGCGACCAGCGGCGAAATCAAGGGCGACACCACCACGCTCGAAGACTTTACCGTGATCGCACAATTGCGTGGATCGGAAGAATGAAGTTTTAACTCAATTCGTGGTTAGGGCAGTGTGTGGTTAGGACAGCGTCTCATCCTGGCCGGCTTCTGTCTCAGCTTCCGGCTCAGGATCGGCTTTGGGAACGTATTGTTCCACCGTGAAAGAGAAGGTGCTGCCGCTGCCCGGATTGCTCTTTGCCCAGATGCGGCCTCCATGCTGATTGATGATGCCGCGGCATAGTGCCAGTCCCAGGCCGGTCCCGCCCTGCATGCGCGAATCCGAGGCATCTGCCTGCTGGAAGCGCTCGAAAATCAAATCCAGCTTTTCCGGTGGAATGCCGGCGCCCTGGTCCTGTACCTCGAAGGTGACTTCGGTCTCGCTGCTCGCCCGCGCAGCCAGACGGATCTCCCCGCCCTTCTCGGAAAACTTGACTGCATTACGGATCAGATTGCCCAGGACTTGCAGGATGCGATCGCCGTCCACCCATACGTCGACCGGCTGTGCGTCGATACGGAAGGTAAGGCCCGCGCGGGCGGCGGAGGAACGTTCCGGATCCATGGCACGCCGCAACAAGTCGATGGCATTCCATTCGCTCTTGTGCAGAGGCAGAGTTCCGCTGCCGATGCGCTCGAAGTCGACAATGTCATTGACCAGGCGTACCAGCCGGTCGCAGTTGGTTAGGGCGATATCGAGCATTTGCGGAATCTTCTCCGGACGTTTGTCGAGCGCACCGCTGGCAACCAGGCCCAACGCAGCTCGCAACGAGGTGAGCGGCGTGCGTAGCTCGTGGCTGACCGTGGCGATAAATTCGTCCTTCATCCGGTCCAGCCGGCGCCGCTCCGTAACGTCCGTGAAGGCCACGACAATGCCGTCCACCCGGCCGTTTTCCAGCAGCGGGCAGGCAACATATTCCACCGGCAAGGCTTGTCCGTCTTTGCGCCAAAAGACGTCGTCATCGACGTGCAGCGGGGTGTCCCGCTGGAGACTGCCGAAGATGGGGCTCTCTTCCAGCGGATACGGTGACCCGTCCGGATGAGAATGATGGACCAGGGAGTGCATATCTTTTCCCAGCAGCTCCTGCGGTGAATAGCCCAACATGTCCGCTCCGCTGCGATTGACAAAGGTGAGGCGGCCTTCCAAATCCATGCCCCAAATGCCGTCCCCGACTGAGTCCAGAATCGATTGATGCTGGCGCGTCAGTGCGTTGAGTTCTTCTTCGGCGTGCGTCTGCTCGGTAATGTCGATGCCGTGGCTGAGCACAAACGGATCCACGCCCGGCAGATGCAGCAGTTTGTTGCGATAGGCGACGATACAGAGCTGTCCGGCTTTTCCTCGCAGATAAAAGCGCCCCTGGTGATCCTGATCCGGGGCATCTTTCAGCGCCGCAAAGTACGCGTCGTAGTCGGCCACATGATCGGGATCGATGTAGTTGCGCAGCGGAGTGCCGATCATCTCCTCCGGCTCGTAACCCAGGGTGGTGGCCGCATGGGAGTTGATGGAGAGCAGAGCGCCTTCCAGATCGTGAGTGCAGATGAAGCCGAGGCTGCTTTCCACGAGCTGCCGATAGCGTTCTTCACTGGTGCGCAAAGCCGTTTCAGCTTCCCGCTGCTCAGTGACGTCTGCGCCGGTCATGATCACAAAACCCACTTCGTCCTGGGCATTCACCAGCGAGGTTGCGGTCCAGGCAATGCGGCGCATCCGTCCTGCCTTGGTGCGCCAGTCGATCTCATAGGATTCGGTCGTGTTGCCGGTGCGCACCTGCTCGAAGACCCGGATCGCAGTCTCGCGTTCCCCAGGAGGGAAGAGCTCTTCAGGAAACGAGCGGCCGGCCAGGTCGGCAAAGGTGTAGCCGGAGATCGTTTCGCAGGCACGATTGAAACGCACGATCCGGCCCGCTGTATCGAATACCAGCACCAGTGCGCTGATGGTATTGAGGACCGCGGCGACGAAATTTCGTTCTACCGTGAGCGCTTGCTCAGAACGCTGACGCGAGCGGACAACATTCTCCTGGGTATGGCCCGTGGCGTAAAGCTCCAGGCGGGTGACGACCGCACGGGCGAGCACCTGCAGGCTCTCCAGATTGCTACGGCTGAATGCGTTGGCCTCGTTGGAGCAAACGGCGAGCGTGCCCAGAATGGTGCCAGAGGCAGAGAACAGAGGAGCAGCTGCGTAGGAACGGCATTGGATGCCATTGTCGAGCACGATGCCCGTCGCACCAAAGCGGTGATCCGCTGCGGCGTCACTGATGATCAGTGGCTTGCCTTCGAGCAGGAGAAACTGGCAGGGCGATCCGTTACGCCGTATCTGGCGACCAGTGAAGCCAATGCTCGACTTGAACCATACGCGCGACCAATCAAGAAAACCTATGAACGCATAGGGAGCGCTGCAGATCTGGGCCGCCATGCGCGCCAGTTCATCGAAGGCGGGGTCGGGCAGCGTGTCGAGAATGTCGTATTGCAGCAGAGACTTGAGCCGCTCCGTCTCGTCATGCTGCATTGTTGTTGAACTTGAAAGCATCAGAGTTCTCTGCATCCTTTGATCGCCGATTCACGCTCGATGATCAACCCACAACGATCCACATCAACCAGTTAACCGGGGGCAGATGGACTGCGAACGGGAAAGTGTCCGCGGCATCCAACGGGGGGTATGCAATCGCTTTTGGGGGTGAGCGATAAGACTGGGTACATCGTAACCTGAGAGCGGTGTTTCTGTATGCGAGAAGCGGCCGACACTCGCCCGAAGTTGCGGATTTTAGGTTACCTACGTCCGCGTTGCCCGTAGAATCCGTCTGGCTGCTTTTTTCTCACCGCAAAGTAACAGCCCGCCGGTAACGCCTCGTTACCAGGCGCGGTTTTTCAGGGGGCCCGGGAATAAGCTGCGACTGGGGAGCAGAAAAAGCATGGTGCAACCGCGCAGACATGCTGTGTCAGCGGTAGGAATCGCTCTCTACTGCGCCGGCTTATTGGCTCCTTTGCTCCACGCCGCCGGCCACAATGCCGTGCCCTTGCGGCTCGCGGGGCTGGTGCTGCTGGGCTGGGGCGCCTGGCGACAGCGTTCGTTGACGGCCTGGATCTTCTGGGCTATGTTCGCCGGCGGCGAGTTGGGGGCCGACGCGCCGGCCTTCGCCGTCAGCCTGCGCGTCTTCAGCGACATCTTCCTGCGGCTGATAAAGACCATCGTTGCCCCGCTGATTCTGGGGACCTTGATCACCGGCATTGCTGCCCATGGACAGATGCGTAGCCTGGGAAGAATGGGGTTGAAGGCCCTGGTCTATTTCGAGGTGCTTACCACCATTGCCATGCTGGTTGGCTTGGCAGCCATCAATATTACCCACGCGGGTGTGGGTCTGGATGTCGCGCAGCAGCTTCCCGCGGCGAATGTTCCGCCGCCGGCCCAGGCAGCTCCCATGCGCTGGGATGAAGTGCTGCTGCATACTTTTCCCGAGAACATTGCGAAGTCTGTTGCCGATAACCAGATTTTGCAGGTAGCGGTCTTCGCCATCCTGTTCGGAGTGGCCATGGGCCGGCTGAGCGCGGAGAATCGCGCGCCCTTGCTACGGGTCATCGAATCGTTGACCGAAACCATGTTTGCTTTCACCAATGTGGTGATGTATTACGCTCCGATTGGGGTCGGGGCCGCGATGGCCTACACGGTGGGGCAAATGGGACCGGGCGTGCTGCTTCACCTTGGCCGCCTTCTGCTTACTCTGTACGCCGCGCTGCTCGCCTTTGGGTTGGTTGGCTTGCTGCCCGTCGCTGTGATCGCAGGCGTGCCCATCCGCAAATTCTTGCGAGCGGTCGCCGAACCGGCGACCATTGCTTTCGCCACCAGTACCTCAGAAGCGGCGCTGCCCCGCGCCATGGAAGCCATGGAAGCCCTGGGCGTGCCGCGCAGGATTGTCGCTTTTGTTATCCCGGCGGGCTATAGCTTCAATCTGGATGGTTCAACGCTCTACCTGGCGCTGGCATCGGTTTTTGTCGCCCAGGCGGCGGGGGTGCATATGGGTTGGAAGCAGCAGATGTTCATGGTGGCCACGCTTATGCTCACCAGCAAAGGAGTGGCCGGCGTTCCCCGCGCTACGCTGATTGTGCTGCTGGCGACGGTAGCCATGTTCCGGCTGCCCGAAGAGCCGATCTTTATCATCCTGGGTATCGACGCCCTCATGGATATGGCGCGTACCAGCGTCAACGTGGTGGGTAATTGCCTGGCGTCGGTAGTGGTGGCGCGCTGGGAAGGCGAATTTGGCTCCGAGGCGCCGGCGATAGAAACCCTGGACGCCCTGCCGGCGGTAGACACATAAGACTGGGAAGTGCACAGGAACCAAACACCTGGCGGAAAGATAATGTGAGGAGGTTTGGGGGAGCTTGGTATACTACGAGATCAGAGCAGCACAGCGGTTTCACGATAGGTGTACCCGGTGAGGATGCTCCACACGGGCCTTTTCCTCGGGAAAGGGTCCAAATCACCGAGCTAGGATGGGACCGAGTAACCGTTAAACCGCTCTAGGCGCACCAGCAGGCCCCACCCGGGGTCTTTTTTGATGGGGCGATGAAGCGGCGGAAGCGGTAAGGGCGTACACGAGACAACATGGGGAAACTACTCGATACGATTCACTCGCCCGCGGATATCAAGAGCTTTACCGTGCCGGAACTCGAGGCACTGGCTAAGGAAATACGCGAGCAGCTGATCCTCGTACTATCGAAGACGGGCGGCCACCTGGGGCCCAACCTCGGCGTCGTAGAACTGACGCTGGCTATGCATTATGTCTTCAACACTCCTACCGACCGGTTTGTCTTTGACGTAAGCCACCAGGCCTATATCCACAAACTGCTCACCGGCCGCCGGGAACGTTTCCGAACCATGCGCCAGCCTGGCGGGCTGAATGGGTTCGCGCTGCGCACGGAAAGCGATCATGATTGCTACGGCGCGGGCCACGCCGGGACTGCGCTCTCCGCTGCCCTGGGTATGGCGGTGGCGCGCGATCTGGCTGGCACCAAAGAAAACGTGATTGCGTTCGCCGGGGACGCGGCGTTCACCAACGGCATAAGTTTTGAGGCGCTCAACAATATCTCCCAGCAAACCAAGCGCCTGATCGTTGTGCTAAACGACAACGAATGGTCGATCGACCGCAATGTGGGCGCGATCGCCAACTACCTGCACAAGATCGTCACCAACGAGCACTACACCAACCTGCACGATTCCGCGGCCCGCCTGCTGGAAAAACTCGGCGGCAAGACCGCGCGGCAGATGGTGCGCAAGGCCGAAGAAGCCGCCAAAGGCATGTTGTGGCCTTCCATGCTCTTTGAGGAGTTTGGGCTCACCTATTACGGCCCGCTCGATGGCCACAACATTGGTCTGCTGATCGAAACATTTCAGTTCCTCAAGACCCAGGAGCGGCCGGTCCTGCTGCACGCCATCACGCAAAAGGGCCGCGGCTTTCAGCCCGCGCTCGATAAGCAGAAAAAGTTCCACGGTCTGGGCCCCTACGATCCGGACACCGGCGAGACGACACCTGCGGGTCAGCGCACCTATTCCGAAGTTTTTGCAGAAACCCTGGTCAAGCTAGCCGACGAAGACCCCAAAGTGGTGGCCATCACCGCCGCGATGCCCAACGGAACGGCCCTCGACCTCTTCCGCCCCCATCACCCGCGCAGGTATTTCGATGTGGGCATCGCCGAGGAGCACGGCGTGATCTTCGCCGCCGGCTTGGCCACCATGGGCTTCCGTCCATTCTGCGCCATCTACTCCACGTTTCTGCAGCGCGCCTTCGATCCCATCGTGCACGACGTCTGCCTGCAGAACCTGCCGGTCGTATTCTGTATGGATCGTGGCGGCCTTTCCGGCGATGATGGACCGACCCATCACGGTCTTTTTGACATCAGCTATCTGCGGGGTATTCCCAACATCATCCACATGGTTCCTAAAGACGAGGATGAGCTGGCCGACATGATGTACACGGCGTTGCTGCAGCCGGGACCGACTGCGGTGCGCTATCCCCGGGGTACGGGGCCGGGGGCCACGGTCAAGGCGCATCCCGTGGCCTTGCCGATTGGCAAGGCGGAAGTTATCAGCGACGGCGATGAGGTGGCAATTTTTGGCCTGGGAGCATTGTTGCCGCTGGCCCAACAACTCGCCTCCGAGCTCAGGCAGCAGGGCATTTCCGCCGCCGTGATCAATCCCCGGTTCGTCAAGCCGCTGGACCGCGACTTAATCGCTGAGTACGCTCGCCGCGTGGGGGTCATCGTCACTCTCGAGGATCACGTGCTGATGGGCGGATTTGGCAGCGCCGTTCTCGAGGCGCTGAGCGACATGCAGTTGGAAGCGCCGGTGGTCCGCATCGGCTGGCCCGACCGTTTTATCGAGCACGGCAAAGTGGACCAACTGCGCGCCAAGTACGGCATCAGTGTCGAAGCAGCAATGGAAAAACTGGCCCCTTATCTGCAGCATAGGACCCGCAAACGGCTTGTCGCCCGCTAAGTGCCTTCACCATGTAGTCTTCGCCATAACAGAACCCAATGAAAACAGGACGGGCTTTTTCCGCAGCCTGCTAAGCATAAGAGAAAAGCAGGGGCCGCTTGAGCGCCTGCTTTCGAGAACCAAGGAGGCCGATCCAACAGGCCGGACCTTAATTGGGCATCAACACGGTATCAATTACGTGGATCACGCCATTCGACTGAATTACGTTCGCAATCGTAACCGTTGCTGTACCGCCCTTCTCATCGGTGAGAACCAGCTTGCCGCCCTGCATCATCGCGGTCAGGGTGCCGCCCTCAACCGTAGTCAACGTTGCCTTGCCGCCGCCCGCCTTGATCTGCTTGGCGATGTCCTTCGCGGTGAGCTTACCGGCCACTACGTGGTAGGTGAGGATCTTCTTCAGTTGAGCCAGATTTTCCGGCTTTAACAGAGTATCCACTGTTCCGGCAGGCAGCTTTTCGAAGGCTTCATTGGTGGGCGCGAACACGGTGAACGGCCCGGGGCTCTCCAGAGTGTCGACCAGGCCGGCGGCCTTTACCGCGGCGACCAACGTCGTGTGATCTTTGGAGTTGACGGCGTTCTCCACAATATTCTTGGTGGGATACATCGCTGCACCACCGACCATTGGATCCTTCTGCGCGGACGCGTGAACAGCGGAAAATCCAAACATCAGGGCTACGGCAACTGCGAGCATATTTCTCTTGTTCATTCATATTCCTTTCACTTGATACTGCGTTGTGCTGCACTGGTAGTACGGGCTTGGGCGGGCCGGCGGATTTCCTGGCGTATACAGAGCAAGGGCCCGCTAACGCGGCTTATCCTCAAGAAAAGCGGTGAGGCGAACAAACGGCCAATCAAAGGCCGGCCTACCCTGAGGGTGTATCATCGGCATGAATGCAGGGTTATCGATAACGGCGCTTTGACAACGCATTCCCATCCAAACCGCAATCGCTGGCTCATAGCAATTGGCGTCGTGAAGCTTCTGAAGGCGGCGCTCTTCGTCTCCATGGGTTTCGGCGTCATCAATTTACTGCACAAGGATGTGGGCGATGTCCTGTTACGGGCGACGACTGCCCTCCGCTTCGATCCCGAGAATCGCTTCGTCAATATGCTGCTCGAAAAGTCGGCTCTGCTGAGCCCACACCGGCTCAAAGAGATCAGCTTCGCCATTTTTCTCTACGCGGCGCTGGACATCATCGAAGGCATCGGATTGGTTCTGGAAAAGGTGTGGGCGGAGTACTTCACGCTACTCCTGACCGGATCGTTCCTGCCTTGGGAATTCTATGAAATTGTCCGCCACGTCACGGTGCTCAAGGTAGTGCTGACCATCCTCAACCTGCTCGTCTTTATCTATCTGCTCGTTGTGGTCAACGAAAAGGTGCGCGCCCGTCAACAGGTCCCGGAGACGAGTACTGATTAGAGAAGGACCTCGTTCACCGCGGATTTCCGCATGCGCTCCTGTGGGGTCGGAAGCGCATGAAATTCGCCAACGCCCCCATGACTCAACAGGAAATCCGGGTTACGGCTAACACTTTAGTACCGTAGGTCTGCCTGAGTTCTGCCTTCTTGACAAGTACATCCGGCGCAACCTGAATCAACGAAGTCAACACAACCTGTTGTAGACAAGCCCACTTCAGCTCACACAGATTGTACTTTTTCCAACCATCCCGCCAAACCCCCTCTTTCTGAAGGATTTGCTGGAATTTCCCCTTTGACAGCCCTCTCAGCTGATCTAAGATGTGGACAAAAGTGGTCCAAAGTGGAGATAAAGAATAGATTCTGAGCAAAGAACACTGATTTCGTCACATGCCTGAGGCAAAAGCGATGAGAACAGGGAATCTGGCCTCTACGGAAGTGTCAAACCCGAGCCCCGGAAGCGAGCGCAAGGCACGGCGAGCGCGACTGAACGGCAGGGAAGAGAAGGCAACTGGATGTTTCGTGGCAATCACCCAACGCGCGTCGACGAAAAAGGGCGGCTCAAGCTGCCCGCGGAGTTCAAGCGCCTGGTCGACGAGCGTTACGGGACGCAGTTTTACATCACCAGTAAGGATGGACGGCGGGCCGAGATTTACCCCTTGTCGGAGTGGCAAAAAATTGAGGAGAAGGTGGCGCAGATACCCAGCATGAATCCGGCCAGAAAGAAGTTCCTGGACCGGGTCAATTACTACGGGCAGATGGCGGAAATGGATGCGCAGGGCCGGGTCCTGCTTCCCCAGATCTTGCGGGAAACGGCAAAGCTGGCCGGCGATGCCGTGGTTTTTGGGCAGCAGACGTATCTCGAAGTGGCCAACCACGACGAGTTCAAGCAGTCCATGGAAACCGATCCGTTGACGGCAGACGACCAGCAGGCATTGGCGAGTTTTGGACTTTAAGGCAGAGCGATTGCACGCATCGCTCTAAACCCCCCAGGGGGAGCACATGGTACCGAGCAGCGAGCGGCATGTGCCGGTTCTTTTACAGGATGCGATCCGATATCTGAATGTGCGGGCCGGCGGGACCTACGTGGATGCCACTCTGGGGTTGGGAGGGCACGCCACAGCCGTCGCCCGGGAATTAGGCGGTGAAGGCCGGTTCATCGGTTTCGACCGCGACCCCGACGCGCTGGAGTTAGCACGGGAACGATTCCAGGCACTGGGCGAGGAACTGGGCGAGCGGATGCCGCAATGGGAGCTTCACGGCGAACCGTTCTCCGCCATGAGCCGCCACATCGCGGAAGGCAGCCTGGACGGGCTGCTGGCCGACTTTGGGGTCAGCTCGATGCAGTTGGACTCAGCGCACAGAGGATTTAGTTTTCAGGCGGACGGGCCACTCGACATGCGGATGGATCCGCGGAGGGGCGCGACTGCCGAACAAGTGGTAAACCAGGCCGACGAAAAAGTTCTCGCCGACCTGATTTACGAATTCGGAGAGGAAAGGAGATCGCGGAGATTTGCCAGAGCCATTGTCAGGGCGCGGCCGATCAAGACCACGGCACAATTGGCCAAAGTCTTATCGTCCGCCGCCCCGGCGATGAAATCTGAGCGAGGCCGCCATCAAATCCATCCGGCGACCAGAATTTTTCAGGCGCTCCGAATTTATGTCAATGCTGAGCTGGACGAGATACAGGCGCTGTTGCAGGTGGCGCCCAGGCTGCTTAAGCCTGGCGGAAGGCTGGTGGTGATCAGCTTCCACTCGCTCGAAGACCGGCTGGCGAAAGATGCCCTGCGCGAAGGTGCGCGGCAAGGGATTTTTGAGGTGCTTACGCGCAAGCCGCTGACGGCGAGCGAAGAGGAGACGGATCGCAATCCACGAGCGCGCAGCGCCAAGCTGCGGGCAGCGGAAAGAACCGGGAAGCGAATGGAACAGAGTACGTAAGGGTAAGCAGCAAAGGATCAAGAACGACAGGGACTAAGGCGGACGGAAAAATGGCGACACAGGCAATCGCAGCATACGACCTCAAGTACGGATCGAGAAGGAACAGCCAGCAGGTGGCGGAGCGGAACCTTTATCTGTTCGCGGCGCAGCAGCGTGCCCGGCGAGGGCCCACCCCAGAAGTCTTTTGCTGTAAGCGGCTGGACAACTCTCGCCTGGTGAAGGCCGCCGATCCGGTGCGTGTGCGCGAGATGCGTATCTTCACCGCGGCCATGACCGTCCTGTTCGTCTGCATCATGTTTTACGGCTGGCAGCACTTCAGCGCCATTGAATATGGATACCGCGTGGAGGCCGAGAAGCAGCAGCGCAACTTACTTGAGGAACAGAACCGCGAGCTGCGTCTCACCGAGGCGCAACTCTGCGACCCGCACCGCATCGATCGCATGGCCCGTCAACTGGGGCTGGATGCGCCGCGGCCGGGCCAGGTGGTTCGCGGAGATAACACGTTTGATGCCAGCGCGCCTGTAGTTGCAGAAGCATCGCCGCTGCCCCATTTGCGGTAATTCCGGAACTCTGTCCCGGCAACAAATGACGGGTGCCCCATATCTCGCTCGTTTTTCGCGAGATGTGGGATACCGCGAACCTTAACATCAAGGGCGCAACAAGCTCGAAGTTTTGAGCAACGGCAGGTCCGGGTGAAGCAGTTCTCGTTTTTTCGCCAAGCAACGCGCACTAAGCCGCCGGCCTCGGGGCAACGGGCGGGTGCTTCGCCTTCTGGCCCCGTACAAGCGGGAACCGTACATCGCCGCCTCGGCTTGTTGCATATTTCCCTCTTCTTTGTCTGCTGGGTCAGTTTGATCTGCGGCCGCCTGGTATGGCTGCAAGTCATTCACCACAAGGATTTCGTGGACCGTGCTGCCCGGCAGCAGCAGCGCACCTTTGAGGTTGCGCCGCGCCGCGGGATACTCTACGACCGCAATCTGCACGAGCTGGCCATGACCGTGCTGGCCGATTCGGTCTACGCCGTGCCCTCGGAAATCGCCGACCGAGCCGATCCCGCTGCAGACGCCAAGCGTCAGGCGGTTGCCAATGCCCTGGCCAAGGTGGTGCACACCGACCCCACCGATCGCTTTACTTCCGCGCACCAGATTGCGGCTCGCCTGGACGCCTCGAGAAACTTCGCCTGGATCGCGCGCAAGCTTGAGCCGGCGGAGATCGCGCGGGTGAAAGCGCTCAATCTCAAAGGCGTGTATTTTCAGCAAGAGTTCAAGCGCTTCTATCCCAACAGCCAGCTCGCTGCCCAGGTCCTGGGCTACGTAGGCACCGATGACAATGGTTTGGGGGGAATGGAGCGCAAATACAACCAGGATCTTCACGGCGTGCCCGGCCGTATGCTCACCGCGATCGATGCCCGCCGTCATGTTCTGGACAGCCAGGAACGCGAGCCTGACCCGGGAGAAAACCTGGTTCTCACCATTGACGAGAACATCCAATTCATGGCGGAGCGTGCGCTCGACTCCGCGCTCGAACGTACGCATGCCTCAAATGGCACCATCGTTGTGCAGGACCCATATACCGGCCAGATTCTCGCATTGGCGATTCGCCCCACCTTCAATCCCAATGATTTTCGCCACGCCACCACCAGCCTGCTGAAGAACCACGCGGTAAGCGATGTGTATGAGCCGGGTTCCACGTTCAAGCTCGCGACTTACTCCGCGGCCCTGGAACAAAAGGTCACGAGCCCCGACCAGATGATCGATTGCCAGGGAGGCAAGATCGAGCTCGCGGGCAGAATCATCCACGACAATCAAGGCGAACACTTCGGGGTAATTCCAGTGCACAAGGCCCTCGAAGAATCGAGCGATGTGGCTGCCGTGAAACTGGCGTTAAGGGTCGGCCCCGACAAGTTCTTCCAATACATTCACGATTTCGGCTTTGGCGCCCGTACCGGCGTGGAGTTGCCCGGCGAGACTCGCGGGCTCCTTCGCCCGGTGCGCAAGTGGGGACCGTCCTCGATCGGTTCGATCGCCATTGGCCAGGAGATAGCGGTCACCCCGCTGCAATTGGTGTCCATGGTTTCGACCATCGCGAATGGCGGAGTCTACCTGCCCCCGCACATCCTGATGCAGGAAACCGGCAAGTCCGCGGGTAAACTGCATCCGGCCGCGTTTCATCCCCAGAGAGAGCTGCCCGATTCGCTGCCCGACGGTGCGCATCGCGTGATCTCCACCATGACCGCCGCGCAGATGCGCAAGATGATGGAAGGGGTGGTGCTCTATGGATCGGGCAGACCGGCGGCGCTCAACGGCTACTCCGCGGGCGGCAAGACCGGCACCGCGCAAAAGATCGATCCAAGAACCCATCTTTATTCCAAGACCATGCACATCGCGTCGTTTGTGGGCATCGCGCCGGTTAATAACCCGGTCATCTCCATTGCCGTGATCATCGACAACCCCCAAAAAGGTCCGTCGTATTACGGAACCGCGGTTTCCGCGCCGGTGTTTGCCGAAGTGGCGCAGAAGGTTCTGGAATACCTGGGCGTACCCCACGATACGACCCTGCTCGCGCAACCGGACCTGGCCAAACAACATGCGGACCCGGAGCTGGATGAGGATGCACCTTCAGAGCAAACCGGGGATCTGTCCGCCCTCTTTGCCGAAGTCAATAATCTGCCCGCTGACGATCCACTGCGCGGGAAGGGAAATGGCCAGCAACCGGTGCCTTCCGCAGCCAGTGAGCTAACCTCTGGCGCAGAGGAGGCGCAAGCGGCGCCCCCACCCGCGGAGAAGATGCCCGAGAAGACTATCCCCCAGAACGCTGGCCTGACTCCTGGCGCTTTGCCCTCTGCGCCGCCCCCGCCCACCGTCCCGGTGCAGGCAGCCGAGGCGAAAGAAGAGGCACCTCCGCTTGAGCCTCCCGTCACCGCGGCCCAGCCGCGCGCCTCCGGTCATGGTGTCGTCGTTGCGGCAAACCGGGTTGGGGTTCCCTCGTTTCTGGGTGAGCCTCTGCGTGTGGCTGTCGAGGCGGCCAGCACGGCTGGCCTGGCGCTGCAGATTATCGGCAGCGGGATCGCCCGGGAGCAGGTTCCCGCGCCCGGCAGTATGGTGCCCCTGGGCACCGAGATCGTGGTCCGCTTCACTCGCTAGACCCGGATTTCCTGTTACGCTGCACTGAATAAAGCCGCGTGTGCGCCTTTCCGTGAAGAAAGGCGCAAAGGATGAAGTGCGACAGCGTCTCCAAGTTCTACACCAAAACCGGGGGAGCCGCGCACTGGATTTCCCATACACTGTGTGTCGAGTATGCAATCGGCCGGCTGCTCGCCGGATAAGAGGCGCGAGATATGGGACGTGAAGCCACATGCCACTGTAAGTGGGGCGATGAGGAAGGTGACTGCAAGGTTCTGCTGGAAAGCGGTGAGCTGATATTGCGCCTGGGCATACGCCGGCGGGTTCCGTTATCTTCACTGGCCGGTGTCTCCGCCCGTGGGGAAAAACTGTTATTTCGCGTCGGACGGGAGCCTGTTGAACTGCGTCTCGGTCCCGAAGTTGCCGAGCGATGGGCAAAAGCCATCGCGACTCCTCTACCTACCCTCGCCGGTAAACTCGGAATCTCACGAGCGACGAAACTCCTGGTCATAGGGAATATTGAGAGCGAAGAGCTAAGGGGCGCAATCGCTGAGGCGGGCGCCTTGGAGGAAAGCGAAGCGAATCTGATCCTGATCTGCGCCACTTCGCGGTCAGCGATGGATCACGCGTTGGCTCAATACGTTAAAGGCAAGATCTGCAGTGGGCCCTTATGGCTTGTGTATCCCAAAGGGCCGAGCAGCGAGGTCAAAGAATCTGCACTGAGGGAACTGCTCCGTAGCCACGGATTCATCGACACCAAAGTAGCGTCGGTATCGGCGAAGCTGACAGCGATTCGCTTCACGAAGCGTAAGGAATAAATTTCGATATAGGTATTGCAGACAAAATTGAGTCTCCGGTAGGACCTCTGAAGTGTAGCCTCAGGACGTTAGTCCTGGGTTAGCATTTGCCAGCGAGCAGTCCCGGAGGGACGGCTGAAAGTTACCCAGGACATGGTCCTGGGTGGGCTGCCGCGAATCGCGAATCGTCCATTTTCAAGTTAGAAGTCCCCCAGCGGCTGCAGCCAGGGTAATTTTCAGCCATCCCTACGGGACTCATCTGAGTGGGTAGTTCTCGCGCAGCCTCTGAAGCCCCGCCCTTTCAAGACCTGTAGCGCGGATAAGAGGACAGGGATAAGTGGAGCTGGATGCGGTCTTGCGTGGTGTCGATCTCATCAGACGTGCGGGCCCCAGTCCGGCGGTGATGGGCGTCGAATATGATTCACGGCGGGTGGTCGAGGGCTCGCTCTTTGTCGCCTTTCGCGGCGGCACTACGGATGGCAATCGCTATATCCCGCAAGCGGTCGCGCAAGGTGCGCGAGCCATTGTCACTGATTCACCCGCGGGCTTTGCTATCGCAACCGCGTATTCAGCGATCGCCGTGATCGAGGTGGTGCATGGACGGCGGGCGCTGGCTGCCCTTGCGGCGAATTTCTTCGCCCACCCCGAAAGGGAGCTCAAACTCAGCGGCGTAACTGGAACCAACGGCAAGACGACGACGGCATTTCTGCTGGAAGCAATGCTGCACCATCAGGGCCGCAAAACCGTGCTGGCCGGCACCATCGAGTACCATGCTGCAGGCAAAATCATTCCGGCGCCGCATACCACGCCTGAGTCGCGCGACCTGCTGGAGTTGTTTCGTGAAGGCGTGAATGGCGGCGCCACCGAGGCGGTGATGGAGGTATCCTCACACGCTCTCGACCAGGAGCGGATCGCCGGTTTGCATTTCGACGCGGCCATCTTCACCAACCTCACCCGCGACCATCTCGATTATCACCGCACCATGGAGAACTACTTCGCCGCCAAACGCAGGCTCTTCGATGGTTCCAAGGGACCGCCGCCGCGCGCCGCCATCCTCAATCATGACGATGAATACGGCGCCAGTCTGAAAGAGACCGCGCGCGCCGCGGGGTCAGAGCTGGTATACACCTACGGACTAGGCCAGGGCGACTTCTGGGCCTACGGGCTCGAGATGGAGCCTGCGGGCATGCGCTTCACCATGATCGCCCCGCACGGAGAAGTCCCCATCACGACCCGCCTTACCGGAGGCGTCAATGTGTACAACCTGCTGGCTGCGGGTGCAGCCGCCGTCGCTCGCGGCTTGACGCTGGACCAGGTCGCCGCAGGCGCAGCTTCCCTGGACTATGTGCCGGGTCGATTCCAGTCTGTCGATGCCGGGCAGAAATTTGCCGTCGTGGTCGACTATGCTCACACCGACGATGCCCTGCGCAATATCATCGCCGTAGCGCGCGCGTTTGTGTCCAAGGGAGGCGGGCGGGTGATCACCATGTTCGGCTGCGGCGGCGATCGTGATCGAACCAAGCGCCCGCTCATGGGCCAGGCTGCTGGAGCGGCCAGCGATGTGGTGGTACTAACCTCAGATAATCCGCGGGGAGAAGACCCTTTGGCCATTATTGAGCAAGTGCTGCCGGGGCTCAGTCAGACAGCGGCCACGGTCATCGTCGAGCCCGATCGTCAGCGCGCCATCGCATTGGCCATCGACCGGGCGCGGCCGGGCGACCTGGTGCTTCTGGCCGGCAAAGGACACGAAAAGACTCAAACCATCGGCGACCGGGTGATACCGTTCGATGATGTGGCCATTGCGCGGCAGATATTGCTGGCCAGGGAAAAAGGCAAATGAAGCTGCAACTGCAGGACATTGCTCATTGGATGGGTGCTGACCTCCGGCCCTGGGTGGGTGATTCGGCGGAGCAGCCGGCGACGGGATACTCCATCGACACGCGCACGCTCGCGCCCGGCGACCTTTTTTTTGCCATCCGCGGCGAGCGTTACGATGCGCATGACTTTGTCGCCGCTGCGCTGGAGCGAGGCGCCCGCGCTGCGGTCGTCTCTCGCAGCAAGGTGGTTGATCTTCTTGACCTGGCGCATACCCACACCCTGCTGATCGTCGACGATCCGCTTGTTGCCCTGCAAACACTGGCCACCGCCGTGCGCAGGCATTGGAACAAGCGCGTGATCGGGGTCACCGGCAGCGCGGGAAAGACCACCACCAAGGAGGCGGTCGCGGAAGTGCTTGGGGCGCGCTTCCACATACTGCGATCGCAGGGAAATCTCAACAATGAATTTGGCATGCCCTTGCAACTGCTCAAGCTCGAGCCGGAGCACGACATGGCAGTGGTCGAGATGGGGATGTCGCATGCCGGCGAAATCGCGGCGCTGGCCCGCATCGCTCACCCCGATTGGGGCGTCATCACCAACGTCGGCAGCGCCCACGCGCAGAATTTTCCCGATGGCGTGGCGGGCATCGCGCGCGCCAAATATGAGCTGGTGCAAAGCCTGCCCGCTCACGGGGTCGCGTTCCTGAACTGCGACGATCCTTACGTGGGGCAATTCGGACGTGATTTTCGCGGGCGTTCCATCTACTTCGGCATTGGTCCATGTGCCGATCCGCGCGCTGCAAACATCGAGGAACTTGGAGCTGAGGGCGTGCGCTTTCAAGTCACGGCCGGCGAAGAGCAAGCAACCGTGACGTTGGCGCTGCTGGGGCGGCACAACATCTGGAATGCGATGGCGGCTATTGCGGCCGGCTTCGAAGCGGGCATTCCGCTGGTAGAGTGTGCCGCCGCCGCCGGCCGCCTGCGCCCTCCTGACAAGCGAGGCGAGGTGCTGCACATCGGCGGAGCCACGGTCATCAACGATTGTTACAACTCTAATCCGGAAGCGCTCAAGTCTATGATCGCAACCCTTGCCTCCATGCCGGCCAAGCGGCGCATCCTGGTGGCGGGCGAGATGCTGGAACTGGGCCGTGAGGCCGCCTCGCTGCATCAGCAGTGCGGTACGGCTGCTGCCGAGAGCGGCATCGATCTGGTCGTCGGCGTGCGGGGAAATGCCCAGCATCTTGTCCAGGCCGCGCGCGAGGCCGGCGCCCTGGCCATCTTTCTTGCCTCGCCCGAGGAAGCCGGCGAGTGGCTGAAAGCAGAGCTGAGAAAAGACGATGCAGTGCTGCTCAAAGCATCCCGCGGTGTCGGCCTCGAGCGAGCACTGCGCGTCCTGCAGGAATAATCGCAAATTCTCATCCCCTGCTCCTCTAAGTGGACGGGTGCCCCAGGTTCGCCAAAGCGTACCTGGGACGAAAAAGAGAGAGGCGAAGCCTCTCACCATTGCATTGACACTGTCGGTAAGCTCAATACGACCTTCAGGGAAAAGAAGCGATTGCTCCCTACACGGTCTCGCTAGTTGCCGCTATGGTTCGCGCGGAAATGCAAACGCATACACCCACGCGAACGCCTGTAAGATAACCCCAAACGCTCGAATTCTTTGCGCGGGTAGCGGAGGAAGTTTGCTTTACTGGCTGCTGTATCAAAAACTTTTTCCCTACTTCAGACCCTTCCGCATCTTCCGGTATCTGACGTTTCGCACTGCTTTTGCCAGTCTCACCGCGATGCTCATCGCTCTCCTGATCGGGCCCTTCGTCATTGAGAAGCTGCGCGAGTTTCAAATCAGCCAGTACATTCGCGAGGATGGTCCCCAGGGCCACCAAAAAAAAGCCGGCACCCCGACCATGGGCGGCGTGCTTATCTGTATTGCCATCCTCTTGCCTACGCTACTGTGGAGCGATCTTGCCAATCCCTTCGTCTGGCTGGTGATGCTTTCCACGCTGGCCTTTGGCGCGATCGGTTTTGCCGATGACTACATCAAGATCGTCCAGCGGCGGAATCTCGGCCTGACCCCAGCGCAAAAAATGGGTCTGCAGATCATCACCGGTGTGGCCATTGCGCTGGTGCTGCTGGCCATGCGCAGCGAGAACGTGTACTCCACCCATCTCATGGTGCCGTTTCTCAAGCGCTTTCGGCCCGATCTATCCATACACGCACTGGGCGCGATTCCCCACCTGGGTGTTCTCGCCTTTTTACCGTTCGTCTTCTTCGTCACCCTGGTCGTCGTTGGCGCCAGCAACGCAGTGAATCTAACGGATGGACTGGACGGGCTGGCCATCGGTTGTACCATCATTGCCGCGGCGGCTCTCACCGTGCTGACCTACGTGAGTGGAAACGCCGTCTTCTCCGATTACCTTGAGCTGCAACGTATGCCCATGGTCAGCGAGGTCACGGTCTTCTGCGGAGCCATGGTGGGCGCCAGCATCGGCTTCCTCTGGTATAACGCGCACCCGGCAGAGGTCTTTATGGGCGATGTGGGTTCGCTGGCGCTGGGGGGCGCCATTGGTACGGTGGCGGTGGTGATCAAGCAGGAGTTGCTGCTCCCGTTTATCGGTGGCATCTTCGTTCTAGAGGCCATCAGCGTCATCCTGCAGGTGGGAAGCTATAAACTGCGCAAGAAGCGTATTTTCAAAATGGCTCCGCTGCATCACCATTTCGAGCTGATGGGGTGGTCTGAGTCCAAAGTGGTTACGCGCTTCTGGATTGCCGCGCTGGTGTTTGCGCTCTTGGCGCTCACCACGCTGAAACTGCGCTGAGATCAGGTGGATGGCTGGATGGAACTGAAGGGCAAAAAAGTATTGGTGGTTGGTCTGGGCAAGTCCGGCCTTGCGGCGGCGCTCTTTTTGCGCCGTCGTGGCGCCCAGGTCACAGTCTCTGATCTGCGCAGCGCGCAGGCGCTGAGCAAAGAGATTCCCTCCCTGCTGGAGGCGGGCATCCTGGTCGAAGCCGGGGGGCACGGACTGCTGACCTTCCGCCGCCAGGATCTGATTGTTGTCTCCCCGGGTGTGCCCTTGAATACGCCGGAGCTGGTTCAAGTACGTAACCTGGGCCTGCCCATCATCGGCGAGCTGGAACTGGCCGCACGCTTTCTCAAGGGAGAGGTTCTGGCGATTACCGGCTCCAATGGAAAGACCACCACCACCACCCTGTGCGGCGAGATCTTTAGCGCCGGCGGGTTGCAGACGCTGGTCGCCGGCAATATCGGCCTGCCCGTTATTGAGACGGTCGATCAGAGCAAAGCCGGCGCCTGGTCGGTGCTCGAGGTTTCCAGCTTTCAGCTCGAGACTACCGAGAGCTTTCATCCCCGGATTGCGATGATCCTGAACCTCACCCCCGACCACCTGGACCGGCACGGCACCTTCGAGAAGTATGTAGCCATGAAGGAGAAGATCTTCGCCAACCAGACTGGGGACGACTATCTGATCCTCAACGGGGATGATCCCGTAGTCCAGCAGGCGGCGAGCCGTGCCAGGTCACAGATCCTATGGTTTAGCCGCAGTAAAATCGTCCGGCGTGGCGCTTTTCTGATGAACGGTATGGTGATGTTTCGCGCATCAGAGCAGGCGTCACCCATACCCATCGTTCCCCTGGCCGAGATTCCGCTCAAAGGCGAGCACAATATCGAAAATGTACTTGCTGCTGTTTGTGCAGCCTGCGTTGCGCAAATACCGGCCGAGGTCATTGGGCGTGCGGTCGCATCGTTCCATGCCGTCGAGCATCGGCTGGAATTCGTCGCCACCATCCAGGGCGTCGACTACTACAACGATTCCAAGGCCACCAATGTGGACGCCACGGCCAAAGCGATTGCTTCCTTCCCGGGAAATATTCATCTGATCCTCGGTGGCAAAGATAAGAACTCCGACTATACGCAGCTCAACGCGTTGCTCAGGGCGCGGGTCAAAACGGTTTACACCATCGGCTCGGCGGCGGAAAAGATCGAAGGGCAGATTGGCGGAGTCATCCGCATCGTTCGAGCGGGTACGCTCGAGCAAACACGTAATCTAGCTCAGTAGATTAACAGCACCATGGCCATGGCCGCCAATTGCTGTTCTGCGGCGGCTCCGCTTGAATAAGCTGAATGACTTGTAAGTCGCTGAACCGGTCCCGCGCTACTAGCGCGACAACCGGGTGAGCTCATCCATATCGACATCAAGAAGCTCGGCCGCATTGGCTCGGTGCGGGCATCGCATCACCGGCCGACAAACCGGCGTGGTCAATCGCCACCTCGGCATCGGTTGGGAGTACGTCCACGACCTTGCATTGACGATGCTTCCCGCGTTGCTTTTTTGCAGGCCATGGCCAATCAGCGCAAAGAGAGCGCCGTCGCATTCCTCGAGGTCGCCGTTGCCTATTACCGCAACCTCAACCTTCGCATTGAGCGAAGCGACGACCGACAACGGCTCATGCTATCGATCAAAGACGTTCCGGGCAGCCGGGAAACGCCTCGGCCTTCGTCACATCTTCACCAAGCCATACACTCCGAAGACCAACCCAACGGAAGCAGAACGCTTCATTCAAACTGCACTTCGCGAATGGGCCTACGCCCGTGCCTACTGAACTCGACGACCGGACTGCCGAATTGTCCAACTGGCCGCATCGCTACAATTGGCATCGGCGACATGGTAGCTTGAAGGCCAACACGCCCATCAGTCGCCTCGGTCTGTCCCGGGACAACCTGTTGAGGCTCCACAACTAGCTACCGAGTTGGGGCATCCCTTCGGGTAATGCCGATATTTTTGTTTAAGATGCGCTTCGGCGCGGTCGGCGAGCCTAACGAAGTCGTTTGCCAATCTCAACAGGATCGCTTTTGCCTCGGCGTCCGCAGTGCTCGCCATCGTGCACGCTTCAGCGGCACGGTCGCGCCAATAGGCTGGATTGTTAGAAAACCGGAAGGACATCCAGGCGGTCCCCGAATCCGCCTTCCACGCTCCAAGCACGTTCCAATACCATACGTTGTCAAAGGCCGGAGTGACTCCAGCCAGACGGCACTAATTTTTTGATGTAGGCTGCGCTTGTTGCGCTGGTCCGGTCGGGTAGTAACGTATTCCGAACCAACACCCGCCGTTTCCCGCCGCCCTGGTCCGTCAACAAGGCCGACTTCAATCTGGAACGCGCCTCATCCCGCTCGTTTAGGGGGCTTGGGCCCCCGCAGGTTGCGCTTTGGTGGCCTTTCGCAGCATCCTTGTCCCTAAAATGGAGGAGCGATCATGCGGGTATATCCACTGTTTGCCTTCGTGTCTCTCGTCGTCACATCCGCCCTTGCCCAGCCGCAGGGCAGGGAGACGGTCAAAGTCGGCCCGTGGACCATCGCAACGACCTATAAGGGCGATAAATTCGACAACTGCACGATGACCAGTTCAGCAGAAGGGATTGGATTTTCCTTCGTCCGTAATGCGGATGGCCTGCTGCTCATTCTCGACTCCCCTAAGTGGAAGTTGGACCGAGGCAAAGCCTACTCCGTTCAACTTGTTACAGGTTCACAAACCGTTGAGGCAAAGGCCTTGGCTGAAACAAAAAGCGTGACCATTGCCATTACGGATCGTTCATTCAATGCGCAACTTCGCGCTGCGAATGTCCTCCGGGTAAGAGGAGGGCGCCACCGTTCGCGTGCCCCTTCATGGCACTGCTGCGGGACTTCAGCGGCTTGAGGCCGCCTTAATCAGAACGATGGCAGAGCACGGAGACCGATCCCTTCGTCGCGCCTAGTAGGGCGCCTTAACGACTGTCCGTCCTCAGAGATTTTGAGACAGGAGGCGGCCTGAACCAGAGACAGTTCCGGCGCATCATGGTTGATGTTACGCGGCTTGTTTGTGGTGAAGCAACCGACGGTTTGGATGCTCTTGGTTTCGATCCTTTCTCTTTCCAGCAGGATGGTTTGGACTGCGCCCGAAGTAGACGTCGGCCCGGGTCAGATCGTCGATGCTCTCGCGATAGCGCCGGTGGTTGTAGTACGCGACGAATGCATCGATCTGAGCTTCGAGATCGCCGGGCAGATATAGTTCTCGAGCAGGATGCGGTTCTTGAGCGTTTGATGCCAGCGCTCGATTTTTCCCTGCGTCATCGGATGATAAGGCGCACCACGCGTATGTCGCATGTCCTGCCGCTCGAGCCGTTCGGCCAGGTCGCCGGAGACGAGCTCGACCCGTTGTCCGATAGCAGACGAGGCCGAGGCATCACCGTAGCCGGATCCGACCCGGAAGCCTGCAGAGCCAGCTTCAACGTGTCGGTGACGTCCTCGGCTTTCATCGTGGTGCAGAGCTTCCAGGCGATGATGTAGCGCGAGAAGTCGTCGAGGATCGTTGACAGATAGAACCAGCCCCAGCCAGTCACCTTCAGGTAAGTGAAGTCGGTCTGCCAGAGCTGGTTCGGCGCAGTCGTCTTGTTCTTGACTCGTCCGCGGCCTTCATCGTGATGAAGGCCGGGCTCGGTGATCAGTGTCGTGGGCCTTGAGCAGGCGATAAACCGAGGCTTCCGACACGAAGTAGCGCTCGGCATCGGTGAAGCGCACGGCCAGCTCCCGTGGCCCCAGCTTCGTCCTTGTCGAGGGCCAAGGTGACGACCCGCGAGCGGACGT
>CAVTPN010000025.1:0-86395 GCA_963736535.1 uncultured Acidobacteriaceae bacterium | reverse complement strand
ATCCCGGGAACGCGAATCGACTCCTCCCAAGGCTTACGCTTGAGGATTTTTCCCTGGGAGCCGAGCATATTTCCGTGATCGGAGGAGAAGAGCACGATCGTATTTTCTTCGAGTTTCAACTCCCGCAGCGTGCTCAGCACCCTCCCTACCTGATCGTCCACTGCGGTGATCGCTGCATAGTATCCTGCAATTTCTTTACGGCCTGCCCCCGCGCGTTCCCTCCACCCAGTTAGGTTCCATCGTCAGCTTTTTGGGGTCATACAGATCCATGTATTTCTCAGGCGCCAGATAGGGATCATGCGGAGCACCCGGCGCCAGCATCAGGAAGAATGGCTTGTCCTTCGCACCATGAAGAAACTCGATAGCCAGGTCTGTCCAGAACTCGGGCTCATACTTCTCGCTCACAATCGGAACATTCTCGTCGCGAAAGTACCAGTTATAGAAATAGTTATGGTTACATTCGTTGGCGGCCCAATACTGAAATCCATGCCGCCTCGGCCCGGGAGGCACAAAGCCGGGCACCCGCGGTCCTCCATCAAGATGCCATTTGCCGATAAAGCCGGTACGGTAGCCGGCGTGCCCATAGATGTCGGCCATCGTGACGACGCTCTCCTTCAATCGGAGATCGTTGGCCAGCATTCCATTGCGACTGGTATAAGTGCCGGTGAGGATTGTCGCTCTCGCCGGGCAGCATACCGGCGTGTTGGCGAACGTCTGCCGGAACAGAATACCCTCCGAGGCAAGCTGATCGAGATGCGGCGTCTGGACATCGGGATTGCCCATGCAACCTCAGCGCTTGCCCTCTCCACTCGTCCGGCATAATGAACAAGACATTGGGTGGACGTTTCGCACTTTCTTCCGCCTGAACTGTACCCTGCCGCAACCCCAGCGCAGCGGCTGTCCCTGCTGCGACGGTCATAAATTTGCGCCGATCCATAGTGCCTGCGTCCTCCCCAACGACAGCCTAATAAGCCGCAACCAGGCAGACTTACAGGATAAGGCTACGACACTTCTTCCAAAACCCCCCTATCCGCGATCACAATCTGAACGTTCAGTTTGACTTTTTCGATCACGGGTTGGTTCCGATCTGATAATTCAGAGCCGCAAGGCTCAACCTGTATTGATACTGCGCGTTGGTGTTGTCAATCGCAGCGCTGGTCTGCTGCAGTTGCGCCTGGCTGAGTTCCACAATCGAACTGAGTCCAAGCTGGTAACGGGTCTGCGCCAGCTGCAGGCTCAAATTCGCTTGCTTGAGCAATTGCGCGGTCACTCCGATTCTTTGATAAGCGGTATTCGCCTGCAGCCACGCAGTGCGTACGTCGCGAACGATCTGATCGCGCAAATCCCTGGTGCGCTCCGCATCCGCGCGCGACCGATAGGCCGCCTCCTTAGCTTCTGAAGAGTAGAGAAAGCCGTTGAATATAGGAATGTTCAGGTTGACGCCAACCGCGCCCCACCAGTTCGCGATGTAGTACTGATCCGTGCGAACGGGCACCGATCCGATCGTGCTGAGCGCGCTGATCGAAGGGAGAAGTTGATCCCACTGGGCGCGCGCGAACTTTTGCGCCGATTGTTGCCCTAAAATGCGCGCCTGCAGATCCGGACGCTGGGCCAATGCAGATTGAACGAGCTGATCATAGTCAGCCGGGAGGAGCATTGGTCTGGTGCGGAATCGTCGACCAGCTCATAAGTGGTTTCGTGGTCCAAACCGAGCACGGCGTCGAGCGTAGCCATGGTCGCATCCGCGTTGTTTTGCGCGTCGAGCTGAAGCAGTTGCGACTGCGATAGGTTTACATCCGCAAAACTAAGGTCGAGCGTAGACCTCAGTTTGTTCTGCGTCATCTGGTTGACTTGGGATTCCGTTGCCTGGCGAGTGGCTACCGTCTGTTTGGCAACTTGAAGAACAGCCTGTGCGGTCAGCGCGTCGTAGAAAGCCTGATCCGTAGCCAGAACAATCTCTTCCTGGGTCGCCAGTGCGTCAGCATTGGCTGCTCTCTCCTGCAGCTTCTGCGTCAGCACTAAATTGTGTGTTCGTCCAAAGTCCGTGATAAGTTGCGTTACGCTGGCTCCGGCCCCGGCGTGGGTCAAGAGCCTTGAGGCGGTGAGCGATCCAGCGGAGATACGGCTTGCGTCCAATGCCTTCTCTGCGGTGATGTTGCCATTTGCCGTGGGGAGTTCGGCTGAGCGGGCTTCACGCACCACCTGATGTTGCGCCATGGCCAGCAACTTGCTCACGCTGATGCGCGGGTTGTTCTTGAGGGCCATCTGTTCGGCTTGCGCCCGCGTCAGTTGGTCCTTCGTGGTTACGACTGGGTGCGGCGCCGGCCTGACGTTCTGTGCCGACAAATTCAGGCCGGGCGCGGCTGGAGCGCTGGGCAGTTCGGCCACCACTGCTGTGACTGGACTAGCCCCGGCACGGAGAACAAGGCGGCAATGATTGCTGTGACCACTGCTCTCATGCCTGCGCCTCCTGCTGGATCTCCCGTCTTTCGCTCGCGGCGAGTGTGGATCACCAGGTAAACCGCGGGAACCAGAAACACGGTAACCACGACGGAGACGCCAAGCCCGCCGATGATCGCGCGAGCGAGCGGCGCGTACTGTTCGCTGCCCGCCTCAAAGCCAAGCGCCATGGGAATCATTCCCAACAGCGTCGCCAGAGAGGTCATCAGAATCGGACGCAGCCGCACCTTACATGCCAGAACCGTGGCTTCCAGCAGTGGCAGCCCTTGTTCGTGCAGGATTCCGGAGAATTCAACGATGAGAATGCTGTTGGAGACGACGATACCGGTCATCATGATGATCCCCATCAAGCGACATGATGTTCAAGGTACTTCCCGTGAACACCAGGATCATCACCACGCCGGCAAGCCCCGGCGGGATCGCCATGAGGATGATGAAGGGATCGATGAAGGAAGTGAATTGCGCCATCAGGATGAGGTAGACAAGCGCAATGGAGATGAGGAGCCCTAAGCCAAACTCCTTGAACGACTGGTTCATGCTCACCGCCGCCCCGCGTACCCTGAGCGTCGTATTCTTGTCGGTCTTTGTATCCGCTACTAGTTTGTTGATGTCTTTCCCGACCGTCTGCAGCGCTTCACCTGCGCGTAGCGACATAGATATCGATCACGCGCCGGATCTGGTAATGGTCTACTTCGGTTGGGGTATTGATCTCCTTGATGTCTGCCACCGATCCCAGGGGTGTGTAACCCGTGGTGTGTGCGCCAACCCAGAAGTTGCCCGCATTATCGGCTGCGCCTCTGCCCTCCTCGGATGGGGAGTAACCTACGGGCCGTACTCCGCGCAGTGGTATGTTCTTGAAGTCCTCCATGCTCATGTGGTTGATAACGCGGTTGGCATACTGGACCGTAACCATATAGTTGTTGCCGGTCTTGGGGTCGATCCAATAGGTCGGCGCGACCATGCCGTCCGAGGTGAGAGCAGTGATTACGTTCTCCACGACATCTTTGGCTGATAAACCGACCAGGCTGGCGCGTTCGCGATCGATGTTCAGTAAGAGTCCCGGATAATTGAGATCCTGCGGAATGTAGACTCCGCTCACATTGGGGAGCGCCTTGATTTTGAGCGACAACTGCTGTGCCAGATCATAGGCGCCCTGAAGGTTCATGGAGCTGACCTGTACGTCGATCGGAGCCGGCAGGCCCTGATTAATGACTGAGTCGACCAGGCCCCCAGCCTGGAAGTAAGTCGTCAGCTCCGGCATCTCCTGCGAAAGCCTTCGTCGTACCCGCGACATGTATTCGTAGCTTCCCACGCTGTGATCTTCTTTCAGGCTGGTCTGAACAAACGCGGTATCCATGGATGCGTTTGTCGTGTAGATGGCGGAGAGATCGGGATAGACCCCGATATTGGAAACGATCATGCCGAGATCGTCCGGCTTTACCGTTTCGCGGATGATCTTCTCTACCCGGGCGATGTACTGATTGCTGACCTCGAGGCGGCTACCGCTGGGCATTCGGACATCAATGACGAACTGTCCCGGATCGGTACGCGGAAAGTAGGCACGCCCCAGGAAGGGGAAGAGAACCAGAATGACCAGGGCTACCCCGGCGAGGATGACCGCGGCCGTAACCCCTGGCCTTACCAGGACCCGCTTGGCCAACGCTTCATAGCGCTCCAGCATGCGCTGAAAGTGCTGATTGAAGCGGTCAACGACCCTACGGAAGAAGGACACCTTTCCATGCCCTGCGCCGGTTTCTTCATGGGAAATACGGATAAACGTCGCGCAGAAGAGTGGCACCACGGTCATGGCGAAGATATACGACGCAAAAATGGAAAGCACGACCCCCAGTGCCAGCGGCGTGAAGATATATTTGCTGACGCCGGAGAGAAAAGTTACTGGGAAAAAGACGATGGATGTAGTCGAGGTCGCGGCCAGCACGGCAAGGGAAACTTCCATGCCCCCTTGTTCCGCCGCGGCCCGAGGCGGAACACCCATCTCCATAAAGCGGAAGATATTTTCCAGCACCACCACGGAATCGTCGATCAAGCGCGAGAAGGCCAGCGCCAGGCCTCCCAACAGCATCGTATTGATCGAACCGCCCATGGCATCGGTCAAGAGCAGACATACCAGGGCGGAGAGCGGGATCGATAGCAGCACCGCAAAGGTCGCCCGCGGACTGCCCAGGAAGAGGAGAATCATCAGCCCCGTCAGAACCAGGCCGATCGAAGCTTCCTTCACCAGATTCTTGATCGCGAGTTTAACGAAGATCGACTGATCGAAAACCACGGCCGTCTTCAGGCTGTCAGGAATATCGACCAGGCGTTTGATCGCCGCCTTCATGCCATTCACGATGGTGATGGTGTTGCTGTCGCCCCCCTGCTTGAAGATTGGAACGTATACCGACCGCTGCCCGTCGATGCGAACGATGTTGTACTGCAGCGCTCCGGAATCTTCGGCGTGTCCGACATCGGCGACTAAGACGGATGAGTTTCCGTAGGACTTCAGTGGCATGGAGTTCATCTGCTTCGCATCGGGAAACTGACTATTGGCATAGATGTTGTAATCTTTGCTGCCTATGCGCACGTCGCCCGCGGGCAGGATAAGGTTCGAGCTATTAACCGACTCGACGACGTCGTTGAGGCTGAGGTTATGTGCCTCCAGCTTAATGGGATCGACGTATATCTGTATCTGGCGGTAAGTGCCCCCGTAAGGCTGCGGCACCGACGCGCCCTGAACGTTGGATATCTGGTTGCGCACCTGGAACTGCGCGAGGTCTTTGAGTTGGGTTTCGTTGAGGCCCTGGCCTTTCAGCGTAACCAGGCAGACCGGCTGGCTCGAAGCATCCATTCCCAGCACGACGGGTGGCAACGTGCCCGGCGGCAGGCGGCGGAGATCGGCCATGGCAAGGTTGGCGATGTTGCTGAGCGCGGCATTCGGGTCCGTGCCCGGTTTGAAATAGATTTTGATCAAGCTGACGCCGGTCAGAGACCGCGACTCGGAGTGATCGATGTTCGCGCCCAGGGTGAAAAAACGCTCAAACGTGTTCGTAATATCCGCCTCGATCTGTTGCGGCGGCATACCGTTATAGAAAGTCGCAACGACAACCACAGGGATATCGATCTTGGGGAAAAGATCGACCGGCATGCGGAACACATTGAAGACGCCGACCAGCATGACCATCAGGCACAGCATGATGACGAAATAGGGGTATTTGAGAGCAAACTTGGGCATTATTGTGCTCCCTCCTGGTCATCGTGCAGGTCGATCATGCTGTTGGGGGCGCGGGTAACGTCGCTGGCAGGCGTGGGTGTCAGCACAGGGCGAACCAGCTCCCCTTCCTGATACTTTGCCTTGTCCCCCAACAATGACGTGCTCTCCCTCCTCAAGGCCGCTCTTGATCTCAGCCAGTTTCGATCCCTCGAGGCCCACCTGGACGGTCCGCTCGCGGACATGGTTCTCGCCGTCGACGACGTAAACGACTTGCTTACCGCCGCGTAAGACGAGCGCCTCCACCGGGATCGTAAGCACGTTCTCAACGTGCCCGAGTTGTAGTTGGGTATTCGCGTACATCCCCGGATCGATCGAGAGATCCTTATTGGGAACGTCGACCTCCGTTTCCATGGTTCTTGTTTCGAAATTTACGCTGCGTGTGAAGCGAACAATTTTTCCTGTAAAAGAACGACCCAATGCATCCACGCGAATCTGCAACTCGTCGCCAACCTTGATATATTTCACCGCGTCTTCCGGCACCGGCATGCGCAAACGCAGCAGACCACTCTCGGAGAGCTTTACGATCGGCAGAGCCTGATCGTTTGAATCCCTGCCCGATTGAATCAGTGCTCCTGTATCCGCATAGCGCCAGGTGATGACTCCATCCAAGGGAGCGATGACCTTCGTGTATCCCTGTATCGCCCTCACCCGGTCGCTATCGGCGACAGCCACTTGAGAGGCCCCGCGTGCCGCCGCCAGCGCTGCTTTTGCTGCATCCACCTGGGCGGCTGCGGAAAGATCCTTCGATTGGGTGTCATCCAGCTCCTGTTGAGCGATCAAGCCGGGCTGGGCTTTCGCTGCCTCTTGCATACGAGTGTTGTTCGCGTGGAGAGCAGCATATTCAGCCTCCGCCCTGGCCACATCGTGCTGGGCACGAACGATCTCGTCCTTTCTCTCACCCACTTGGGCAACGGTCCCCTCCAACTGCGCCTGTAACTCGGGAACTTCGAGGACGGCAATCGTCTGCCCTTCCCGGACCTTGTCTCCGATATCCACGTAGATGTGCTTAATAAATCCAGAGACCTTGGGATGGACGTCGATCACCTGGTAGGCCTGGAATTGGCCGGCTAACGACAGCGCATGGGTGATCGATCCTCGCTTGACCGCAGCCACAGTGGCCGATGAGATTTCTGCGGCTTTCGCATCGGGGTCGCTGCTCTTGCAGGCAACCGTAATAGGTTCGAAGCGATCAGGGCCAGGATCGCCACAAGAATGGAGAACGTTCGCTTTCGCATAGATGGAATACACCCGTTTCGTCGAGTTTGCAGAGGTCCAACCAGCAAGACAGGGACTACTCTCGGGCTGAGAGAGCGCACCGGTCGGTGACCGATAGCGTAGACCCGCCCGCGACTAAGTTGCCGATTTCTAGGAGTTTGAAACTAAGACGAAGGCCGGAGGAGGTCTGAAGAAAAACGCGTTTAGACTCGCACTTAGCGATTGCAGCCACGGCCGCGTGCGCTCTGGTTCCGTTTGGGTGGCTCCCGAAATGGGAAGGAGCCCCAAGACCCACACGAAAAGCGTCAGGGTAAAGAGCCCACCGCGCACGATATCCTGCGGAGGCTTCGCGCTGGTCATCAGGAGACCTTCGGTTGCCGCGGGCTGCTCATTTTTAGAGAGTAGTTTTGCCTCGGGGAGCTGGTGATATGTGGAATGCTCTGGGTAGTACAGGGAGAGCTTATATTGCAGGCCCCACGTGAAGACAGAAATTGCCAACCCAATGAAAACAAAGCTGAGTCTACAAAGACGAGGACGAAATGTGTCAGAGAGCTTCACAAAACCTTAGCAAGTAGAGTTTAACATCCGCGGCGTGAGCCCTGCATCGGAGTTTGATACAAGCTTTAGTCCTGGGGTTGTCTGATAGATATAAAGGGTTCATTGGGCTACGACAATTCCTGAGAAAAACTGCCGTCCGTCAGGTCTTTGCCCGATGCGATGTATTCATCGAGAATCGACTGAAGCTCGCTTTGCACCTGCGGATGCTGGTCCGCCACACTCTGCAGCTCTTCGGGATCATTCTTCAGGTCATAAAGTTGAGGCTTGTAGTTTCCCTGGTACTTATCTTTGTTCCACACCACTGAGTAGTTCCATTCCGGAGTGCGCACCGAGGCGATGTAGCCGTAGGACGAGATTGCGGCTTTCCGTTGGTTCGTCTTCTGATTCGTGATGTAAGGCCACAAGTCTTCTCCGGTCGCGCGTGCAGGAGGCTTGATGTCAGCCGGCCGAGGACGGTGGGCAGAACATCCGGTGTCTGCGCGAACCCGGAAACCCGCTTGCCGGCGTATTGCTGTCCGGGGACATGCACGATGAGTGGCACATGCGTGACTTGCTTGCGCAGCCGCTCCGGACCTTTCGCCCACTGGCCTTGCTCGTTGAGGAGCACTCCATGATCGGCCAGAAACACAATCACCGAGTTTTCGTACAGGCCCAGACTTTTGATCGTCTTCAGAACCTCGCCATACCAATGATCCACATTGGACGCCTCTCCCGCGTAGTTGGCGCGCAGCCGCTTTACGCCCTCTTCCGGGACCTTGATGTTGCCGTAAGGTGGCTCGGGCCAGCTATGTGGGGCCGGGATCCTTAAGATATTTTTCCAGGAAGTGCGCAGGCGGATCCCATGGCTCGTGGGGATCGAAAGATCTCTACCTGCAAATAGAAGGGGCCCTGATCGTGATTTTCTTTGAGCCAGTCGATGGTGCTGGTCGCGGTTGCTTCCGCAATCGAAGGCGCTCGCTTTAGCCATCGCTTGCGATTGGCGAGGTACTGATTCAAGAAGCCTGAAAAAGCTCTCTCCTCGCCCGCCCGGGCTCCTCCCACAAGCTTCAGGTAGTCTTCGGGAAATAAAGCTGCTGAAGTCCGCAGGTTGTGCGCGGCGCTTGCGCGTAGTAATCGATCTCCTGACCGCGCACCCACTCGAAGTAGTGGAAGCCTCGCTGAAAATTGCGGCCTGGCTTGAAGAAGTGAGGCAGGTCGGCGATGAGCGCCGTCTGGTAGCCTGCCGCCAGCAGAGTCTCGGCAAGCGTCACATCCTCGATGAACAGCTCATGCCAGCCCGGCAGCTTGACCGAGTCCTGCTGGAAGTAAAGGTGAGTCGGAAAGATGCGCCGCCCAGTGTAAAGCTGGCGCCGCAAAGGTATGGTAGGCAGCCCCTCCGGATAGTAGCTGTCAAAGACAATCGATTCCTTGGCAAAGTCGTTGAGGTTTGGAGTATCTACCCAGGTGCTGCCATAAGCCGCCAGATTATCGGCGCGGAAAGAATCGGAGACCAGCACGATCAGGTTGAGATCGTTTCCCTTTTGGCTCGGAGGAGCCTCCCAGTGTGCCTGGGCCTTTTGCGGCGTCTCACTCTTAGCGCCGGGCTGGGCGGCGTTGGGGGCTTTGCAGCCCACGATGCCCGCAAGACCAGCCAGGGCTCCGCCCTTCAATAAATCTCGTCGTGTCGGATTACTCATTCTTCTTCCTTCTTCCGGCAAGCAGGTGTGGTTAGCCCCAAAAGGCGCATGCTGGGCAGACATTGTTTTATGCGGAGAAAACTTAGGAGAAGATCAACAACACGAGAGACAGGGCGTCGGCTCGAGATCATGCGTAGAACGCGTGGCTAAGGAAACAGAATCCTGCATGATTGCCACGATCGTAATGTCCGGAAGAACCTGTGTCAAGCAAGACGCTGTCGTCGTATCGAAGAAGGAGCGATCCATAAATTCTTCAGCACTTACGACAGGAATACTTTATTCTTTACTTACACGACAGGAAACGCGGATTGCAGATGAACCACTTCGCAATACACAAAACTTCGGCCAAGGCGAAGCTTGTCATGCGCTCCTGTTGTTGCCCCTCCAGTATAAATCCTCCTTTCTATCTCAACACATCGTGAAACTCCGCACTGCCTTTGCGTGCGTGAAATCAAGCACGATTTTTGAGACTTCCTAAGGTGCCGGAGCCAGGCCTTCACGGGAGCATTTGATGATGAGACAGTTTGCACGCTGTGCTGCGATCGCTGTGGCCGGTTGGGCGCTCTTCACCATAGGTTGCACGGCAAAGAAAAGCGCGCCAGAGCCTTCGCAGGTGCTGCCTGTTCCTGACCCCCAATTCCAGGGCGTGATCAGTACCGATCCAGCGAAGGCCAAACCGGCATGGCCGGCGGAGGTTAAACCTGGGAAGGGCGCCCCCAACGTGGTTCTTATCCTGGTGGATGACGTGGGCTTCAGTGCGACCGCTTCGTTTGGCGGCGTGATTCAGACACCGAACTTTGACAAGCTCACGACGATTGGTCTTCGTTACAACAACTTCCACGTGAACTCTCTTTGCTCGCCCACGCGGGCTTCGCTCCTGACTGGAAGAAATAATCATCAGGTAGGATTCGGCACGGTCGCGGAGGCGGCAACCGGCTTCCCGGGATACAACAGCCTATGGCCGAAGAGCACGGCGTCGATCGCCGAGGTGCTGAAAGACAATGGCTACAATACCGCTGCCTTCGGTAAGTGGCATAACACGCCAACCTGGCAGGTAAGTCCGGCCGGACCATTTGACCGCTGGCCCACCGGCCTCGGGTTTCAGCACTTCTATGGCTTCCTGGCCGGTTATGACAACCAGTACTATCCGCGTCTCTTTCGGGATACAGTGCCGGTCGAGCCGCCCTCCACGCCAAAACAGGGTTATAGCCTTACTACCGACATGACGGACGAAGCGATTCGCTGGTTGCATCAACAGGAAGCAGTCGCGCCGGATAAGCCTTTCTTTCTTTACTACGCGCCGGGTGCGACCCACACGCCGCATCAGGTTCCCGCGTCGTGGATCAAAAAGTACAAAGGGAAATTCGATGCCGGCTGGGATCAGATTCGTGAGGAGACATTCAAACGGCAGAAACAGCTCGGCGTTATTCCTGCGAATGCGGAATTGACGCCGCGGCCCGCCAGGCCTGCCCGCCTGGAACACGCTCTCACCCGATGAGCAGAAGCTGCTCGCGCACCAGGCCGAAGTCTATGCCGCCTTTACTGAGCAGACCGATTACGAAATTGGCCGCCTGCTCAAGGAGATCGACGACACGGGCAAGAGCAACAATACCCTGGTGATTGAGATTTTTGGCGACAACGGGGCCAGCGCGGAAGGCAGTCCCTATGGATACGACGCCAGGGACGTCCAAGGCAAGCCCCTCTCCATCAAAGCATCGCCTCGCGCTGAGCGACGGCGATGGCAGCGAACTCTATATGAACCACTTCGCCGCGGCGTGGGCCTGGGCCCTCAGCTCTCCCTTCCAGGGAACCAAGATGGACGCAGCGCATCTTGGGGGCACAACCGATCCCATGGTTGATTTCCTGGCCTGCCAGGATCCAGCATGGCGGCGGCCTGCGCACGCAATTCCAGCACGTGAACGATATTGCTCCCACCATCTATGAAGCCGCAGGAGTGCAGGCGCCCGACGTGGTGAATGGCACAAAACAACTGCCGCTCGAAGGTTCGAGCTTCTTGTACACCTTCGATCATCCGGAAGAGCCTAGCCACCACCACGTGCAGTATTTCGCCATGGTTGGCAACATCGCGATCTACAAAGATGGCTGGTGGGCAGGACGACACTACTACTCGCCTTGGGAGCAAGGGTCGCCGTTGAGCAAGGGAGCCGGTTCTGAGCAGCACCCATGGGAGCTCTATAACCTGAACGAAGATTACAGCCAGGCTCACGATGTCTCGGCAAAATATCCCGACAAGCTCAAAGAGCTACAACAACTCTTCGATCAAGAGGCCACGCGCAATCAAGCGTATCCGTTGTTCCAGTCCGGCGGCAATCAGCCCGCCGCGTCCAGGCGAACAATGAGTTGGTCGTGTATCGCGATGGCGTGGACCGCTTGCCGAACGCGGTTGCGCCACACGTCGTCGGCCGTAAGCACACCATCACGGCCGATATCGAGGTACCGGCACAAGAGCGCAACGGGGTGATTGTCGCCCAGGGAAGCCGTTACGGCGGCTTCACGTTGTTTGTGAAAGACGGGCGCGTCGTCTACGAAGTGAATGCATTTGGCAACCGGGCTGGACAGCTGGTTTCACAGGGCTCCCTGAAACCGGGCAAAGCGCACATTGTGCTTGAAGTAGATCCTGATTCAGCATCGCCAAACAATGCCACACTGCTATCGGCGCCTGCGCCAAGGCCGGGCACCGCCTCCCTTACGATCAACGGAGTGGCACAAGGTAAGGCAAGCTTTACCAACCTCAACGGCAGCTCCTATACCGAGACACTGGATGTCGGCAGCGACCTGGGCTCGCCGGTAAGTTCAGCCTATCAAGTGCCGAATCGCTTCACGGGCAAGATAGACGAGGTAACCATCCAGCTAAGATAGAAAAGCCGTTTGCGCAAACACTGACGGGTGCCCCACATCTCGCTCGTTTTTCGCGAGATGTGGGATTCCACGAATCTTACCCCCTTCCTCTGTGTGGGACCGGAATACTAGTGGGGAACCTCGCACTCTTTGTCCAAAACCGATTAAGAGCGGTCTGCTACGCAGCGAAATCCGGCGTGATTCGTAGCGCTGCTGACCTCGCCCTTGCCTCTTGTCCCGAGGATATAGCGCGAGCAATATTGCGCCGTGCAAAGAAACGAACCTCCGCGCTGGACCTTCTTTGCTGCACTCGGATCGTCCGGGTCAAGCGAGCTGGCGGGCCCCCGCGGGTTCCGCGCAATTTGGCCCGAAGAGGCGAGTTGCTTATAGTAGTCCGCGCGATACCAGTCGCTGGTCCACTGCCACACGTTGCCCGTCATGTCGTACAGACCATACGCATTGGGAGGGAACTTAGCGACGGGTGCAATTCCCGGCATATCCATCGTCTGCCGTGTCCTTGTCAGGAAAATGACCCTGGTTCGTATTGGCCATCCATTTGCCGGCAGGACGCATTTGATCTCCCCAGGGGTAGGTCTTGCCGGCGAGGCCACCGCGCGCGGCAAATTCCCATTCGCTCTCCGTCGGCAGGCGCTTTCCGGCCCATTTGGCATACGCGATCGCGTCCTCATATGCGATCTGCACCACCGGGTCATTGTCACGCCCTCGAATACTGCTCTTCGGGCCAAGTGGATGCCGCCAATTCGCTCCGGGAACATAGCTCCACCATTGCGAGTAGTCGTCCAGTGGCACGGGATGCGATGGGGGCGTAAAGACGAGTGACCCAGGCACCAGCTTTTCAGCAGGAGCCCCAGGGAAATCTTCTGCACGCGGTTTCCGCTCAGCGACGGTTATATATCCAGTTGCCTTAACGAACGCGCATACTCAGCATTGGTGACGTCCGTCTTATCCATCCAGAACCCATCCACGTATACGCGGTGGATGGGGCGCGCATCCGCCATTGCCTCGTCGCCGCCGTCTGGAAGCATCCGAGGATCCTTGCAGCCCATGGAAAACTCCCCGCCAGGAATCCACGCCATGCCCGTCCGGCTCGTTTTGCGGAGGCGTCACTGCATTCTGTATGGTCGGTGAGAAGCCCTCGTGCGACGGGGACGAAATACTAGCGTTTGCACCGGGTCCCTCATGCGACGAAATCAAGCGGATCAGGGCCATCCCAAGCAGCAGAGCAATGGCAACCGTCCAGAGTCTCCTGGGTAGATTCCCCTGCGAATCGCAGCCACACTCAGAACATTGTGGAGCCCGCTTGGCAGCGGTGGAGTTGCTTCATTTCCTCTCCGACGCTCTCAGGATAAGGCATATTTCGCCGCAGTCTTCTCGTTCAACTTGATTCCCAGCCCAGGCCGTTTAGAGATTACGAGAGCGCTATCAACAATCTGCTCGGGTGGATCGATGAGTTCCGCGCGCCAGGGAACTTCACCATACGAGAATTCCAGGATGTTGAAATTCGGGACCGTGGCGATCACATGCGCGGCGGTCACGTTGCCTACAGGGCTCGCCGGCCCGTGAGGGGATGCGATCAATCCCGCGCCCTCGGCGAGGGCTGCAATCTTCTTCATCTCCAGCATACCGCCGCACACCTTTACGTCGGGCATCACGATGTCTACCGCTTCGGCCTTGATGTAGGGATAGAAGCCGGCGACTCCGTGGATGGATTCGCCGCCAGCGGTAGGCATGGTCGCAGCCTTGTTGATGGCGGCCAGATCTTCCACGGGCTTCGCCGGAGTTACCTCCTCCAGCCAGAACAGATGCAACGGCTCAAACCGGCGGGCAAGTTCCAGGCCATCGTCGCGATTGAAATGGCTGGTAGTCATTCAACGAAAAGCCGCGATGAGCGAGTCCAAGCATCCCGCTGCTGTGGGGATAGAGCCCGGTGAGCAGGGTGGCCCGGCTGGGGGAACACGTGGCGCAGCGCTGAAGGCTTTGCGGAACAGAATGCCTTCTTGCGCGAGCCGTTGAAGATTCGGCGTAGGTACTGACTGGCCGTACGGCGACAGGTACCGCCCGGAATCATGCGAATGGATGTAGACGATATTGGGACGGAAGTTGGCCGTCGAATCGATTTCAGCGCCGCCGTTTTTTGCCTGCATGGCAATCCCGGTTGCAACCATGCCTGTGAGAAACGCACGCCTCGATACGCCGCAACCCTCGTTCGCGTCTGCCATCATTACCAGAATCAACTCCTCAGAGATCTGTGCACAAGAAAAACACCTGGGCCTATCCGCTATCTGACCGGCCCAGGACGAGAAGAACGACGACGCTTCTTAGAACGCCAGGTGGAGAGCCAGCTGAAGAATTCTCGACTGGTTGCCTGTTTGTAACCCCGTGACCTGGCCAAAGGCCCCGTTGCCAAACAGGGTATTCGGATTTGCCAGGTTAGCGTGGTTAAAGACGTTCAAGGCTTCGGCTCGGAACTGCAACGTACTAATCTCAGCGATTTTGAAATCCTTCAGTAGGGATGCATCCGTAGTCCCCAGCGCCGGCCCTCTCCCAAAGGTACGAGGAGCGTTACCAAACGTAAACGCGGGATTTTGTGCAAACGCCGAGGTATCGAACCACTCATGTGTCTTCTGGGCCCTGGGACGCGAGCCACCAAGATCGTTGGGGTTACCGACCAGGTTTGGCCGTACTCCATCGGAATACGTGCCAGTGTTATTTGTGGAGTCGAGTACCCCAAGGGCAGTTCCAGAGTGTATCTCAGAGATCGCCCCGATTGTCCAACCGGAAACGAATTCGTTTACCAGCAAGGAATTGGGATGGATCCATTTTCCTGGGCCTATGGGGAGTTCATAGAGTGCGCTTCCAATCACGCGATTGCGAATATCGTTCCCTGAAAGCCCGAAGCGGTTCCGAGGATTGTAGTAATCCGTGAATGCATCGTTGGTGCCAGAGTACCCTGCGTTGTAGTTGGCCAGTTCGTTTCTCGACTCCTGGTTGTCAATGAACTTTGACCAGGTGTAGTTCACCCCGTACTGGAAACCACCGGCATAGCGCTTTTTGATGCCGACGTTCAGCGCGTTGTAGCCGGATTGCCCCGCATCCGAAGCAATAATACTTACGTTCCCGAATTGAGGGTACGGGCGCAGAGTCTGCGTATTCTTCGTCGTCGGCAGCAACGCCATATTCGCTGGAGTGACTTGGTTGGTATTCTCCGCGTTGGTGGCAGACAGATGATGGCCAAATGTCCCCAGGTAGCCAATCGTCAGCAATACCTGGTTGCCCAGCTGCTGCTCGATATCAAGACTTCCCTGATAGAGATAGCCGGTTACCCGGTCCCGCTGAAAGTACTGCGGGGCCTGCACAACCTTTTGCCCCACCGGCACCGCGCCATAGGCAGGAGTTAATTGGGCGGGAGTCGGAATGGCCGCGGTTCCAGTGCCATCGGTTCCATTGTTCTTCAATAGAAAAGCGGGGGCACCAGTACCGGCGTTCGGAGAAGAGAGGCTGATTTGCCTGGCAAATCCCGTGTAGGCAACGATCGGGGTCGCCTGGTCATACTCGCCGGGAAAAAGAAGGGCGCCACCGCCGCGCACCACCGTGCTGGGATGAGCCGTCCACGCGAAACCAACGTGCGGGCCAACGTTGTGGTAATCCCAGTTGTTGGCATACTTGCTGACGCCATTCAATCCCGAGAAGGTGATGATCCCAGGCGTGCCCGAAACCGGATTGATCGTCGTTGTATTAAAGGAATTTTGCCGGTTATGTTCTTCCGCGCGAGGCGCGTCGAGATCATACCGTAACCCGATGTTGAGGGTCAGGTTGGGCCTTACTCGCCAGTCGTCCTGCGCAAAAAAACCCCAGGAATACGTCGTGGTCAGCAATGTTTCTGCCTGCTGCAGAGTGGCCGAATTGACTCTGCCCAGCAGGAGATTTGCCAAGCTGCCCAACGCCGCGTTGGTGCTGACACCCGTATTGGTAAATGCGAACGAACCGCCCGCCGTCGGAAAGTAGTTGTCCGTATTGTTCGACGTCCGCAGTTCCCCGCCGAATTTGAACTGGTGGTTGCCTCTCAGAAAAGAAAGGTTGTCTACATACTGATTGCTGTTGATCGGTGTCTGCAGCCTCTCCTGCTGGCTCGTATTGCCAAAACCAGCAAGTCCTGAGAGTGTGAAGGTCGGGAAGAAGGCCGCGTTGGTGCCTTGAATGCCAATTTGCGACGCGAGGTCTGTATTTGCTCCGGCGGAGATGCTTAGAGCCTGCCTGCGTGAATAAGTAAAGCGGAATTCGTTGATCAGCGTCGGCGAAAAGTTGTGATACCAGGTGCCGGAAGGATTGTAATAGTAATTGTGTGCGAGCACACCAAAATTGTCGGTTCCCGGCGTCGGATAGATCGACGCAGTCGGCTCGTGATCGGTCTGCGCCAGGAAGCGGCCAAACATGCGGTCTTTTTCGCCAAATACGTGATCGATCCGAGCAACGTACACATCGTACACGCCCTGCGTCGGATCATTGGCGCGAAAATTCGAGATGTTTGGCGCGGCGCCCGCGACGTTTGGCGCCGGATAGAACTGGACCAGCTTCTGTGCAACTGGATCCAGTTCATCCGGCGGCAAAACGTTCAACTTCCCGTTGTAGATCGCCTGCTTGCCGGTATTTGGATCTGTCACGGGCGTCGAGAAGGCAGAGAAGTCGCCCGTAAGTTCCGCAGGTGTAGGTACGTTGATAATCTGGGTCACAGAAGATGTTTGCCTGCGACCCTCATAGTTGAAGAAAAATTGTGTCTTGTCTTTCTTGATCGGGCCCCCGATACTCGCGCCGAAAAGGTTGTAACGAAGCTCCGGGTTCGTCTTGGCGAAGTATGGCCTGGCCTGCAAGTCGTCATTGCGGAAGTATTCGTACGCTGCTCCATGGAACTGATTGGTTCCGGACTTCGTCGTCATCTGGATCACGGCGCCGCCGCTCCGGCCTAGCTCGGCCGCATAATCGCTGATGGAGAGGTTGAACTCCTGCACCGACTCGATGGGTGGGTCAAACATGAGCGTGGGCACGCCCAGCAACAGATTTTGCACGTTCCCGCCATCCACCAGGTAATTGGCGTTGTTTCCCCGGCCGCCTCCCACCGCGAAGGTTGCGCTTGAGCCCGTTCCGTTGCCGACCACAAACCCGCTCAAACGCTGCAACTGCGAAGAGCGCCGGTCAATCAGCGGCATGTTGGTGATGGTCTGGTTCTCAACTACGTCTTCCACCGCTGAGGACTGTGACTGCAGCAGCGGAACAGTAGCTTCGACGTCGATCGTCTGCGCGACCGCGCCGACTGCGAGAACCACGTTCACTGTGCTGACCGTCCCCGTTTCAACAATGATCCCTTTCTGATCCTGGGTCTCGAAACCCGACTTCTCGATCTTCAAATCGTAGTGTCCGGGCAGAAGAAGGGGAAAGGAATAGTATCCCTCGCTGGTCGAGTGTTGTTGCCGGCTATCTCCGGTTTCCACTCGGGTCAGAGTCAGGTCTGCGCCCGCCAGCACCGCGTGGCTTGCGTCAACAACCTGCCCCGAAACCTGAGAGGTCTGTGCCAAGGCAGTGAAGGAACCTACGGCAGATCCGCTTAATATAAGAAAGAATTTGATAAACGAGAGCGAATGCTTGCGCAAATGAAGGAGAGACATGGCTGTGCCTTTCTTTTTCCTCAACCAAGAGGACCAACAGGCGAACCCCAGGTTCATGCCTGTGTTGGGTATCTCAGAGTGATAACGGGGTGCGAGCGTGGACCGGGGCCAATGGTCCCGCTAGCAATGCGCGATAGTTGCGACGCGGAGCGCCCGGGCAGGACAACAACATCGCTTGGGGCGCTGTGTTGCGGATTGTAGGATAGGTTCCATGTTGGCTAACAGGGGCTGCTATACCTGTATCGGCGAGTTGCCGAGTTCAAATTCATGAACAGGTTCTTGTAATGCAATCTCAGTTCTTACCACCGGACCGTCGGCGGACAGCTCACTGCCCGGGATATTCGATTTGAAGATTGGCCACAAAAGTTGGGCGTACCAGGGATCGCCTTCATAGTGGGAGATGCCATACTCCCTGGGATATTGGCGGGAGATGTGGCCGGTTCCGAAGATAACGTCCCACAGAAAAAACATGTTGCCGAAATTACCCTTGTAGAAGCCGATGCCATCATCTGTGCTGGATGCGTGGTGGGCATGATGGGTCGCAGGAGTTGAGATAACCCGCTCAACTATCCAGGCAATCGGGTTCAGTGCCTTATAGCGATACAGAGGCTTATCCCAGGGAATACTGGAGTGGGCCAACGTAGTAATGGTGGACTTCACTCCCAGTACGACCACCGCGGCTGGGCCAAAGCCCAGATACACAAGGACGCTGGTGAGATAGGTTTGGGAGAAGAATATGGAGTAGATGGCATTCTGACGCCCCGCCATTGACATTCCCATGTAAGGAGCGGAGTGATGCGTTCGATGGAATCTCCAGAGCCACGGAATCTCGTGATGCACCCGGTGATACCAGTACTGGGTCAGGTCATCAGCGATGCACAGAATGAGAACCCCCCAGAAGAATGGAACCCAGGTAAAGGCATTGTGTTGAAGTGGAAACAGAACAGGAAGCACCGTCAGGCTGAACCAGGCAAAGAACGGAGCGAACACAAGCTTGGGGATTGCGAAGCAGGCAAGATCGAGTGTCTTTTCATTCCGGGTCCATTCATGACCGTAGAGCCCAAGAGAAAACTCGACCACACCGAGAGCGATGATAAAGAGCATGAATCCGTAACCATGCGCATGATCCGATGCGGCATGGTGCATGCCTAAGCCGCTTCCAACGGCATGTGCATTCTCCCAAGGCTTACTGCCGCGGAGGGACAGCGTAAGAAACATCAGGAGAACGGGCAACGCATAGATGAATAAGCTGAGAGCTGCGTTCCTTGTCATCCTGTGCTGAACATCTGGATCCATCTTCATCATTCGCTCGCATGAATATCCGACTGGTGGTCCCATTCCCTTGTAGCTAATGAGCCAGTACTTTTCTTGTCACCCAGAGTCCGCCCGCCAGGATCAGCAGAGGAACCAGAGTTACCGCGACTCCGACGGCAATCTTCTTTAGCAACAAACGAAAATCCGCTATCCGCATAGACAATTCGGCGACTGTACAAGGTGGCAAATAGTCCGAAGACTGTATTTGCAGGCCTGAAATAATTGGCTAGGTCTAGGTTAAAACTGAAAGGTCAGTTCAGAAGAACTTGCCCAAAACAAATCCGCCTCGTTACCCGTGAATAGGGCAACAACAATACTGGAGAGGCGAAATGTTCGGTAACCGGGAGGTTTTCATAGGGCTCGGTGCCGCGGTCAAACTACTACCGCTGGTTCAGATCATGCAGTTAGCGCCACATTTTGTCAAGCGGTTTACAGGTGACATTGACACCCTAAGTGGTGCGCTTTTATAGTTTGCCCAGCTCCAATGACCAGGCATAGTCAGCAAGATGTGATAGTTGCGTCGATCGTGCAGCCGGTTTCGCCGCGCATCGGTGCTGGTTGTTGACTGCATAGCCTGCTGATCCTCTATCTCTAAATCGGTGTTTGTTTGTCATTTGCGCCTCCGTTGGAGAGTTTTCGGCGGTCGGATCATCCTCGTCTTCCCCTTCATCCTGCTGGCGGAATCTCCCCCAGAGGCAGTTTCACCTAAGTGTCTGGACAGGAGAGAGCTATGCCAGAGTACGTAGACAGCAGAAGGTCATTTCTTAAGAGTTCGGTGGCAGCCGCCGTGGCGGCCGCCGTCCCCGCTTCGGGCGAGGCGGACAAAAAGAGCGCCGGTAAGCCGGCAACCCATCCAAATATCATTCTGTATCTTTCCGATCAGTTTCGCTGGGACTTTATTGGAGCCAACGGCCGCAACGGCTCCACGCGCACCCCGAATCTCGATGCGATGGCCTTTCGCGGAAAGAACTTTACTCACGCCGTCACCAACCAACCTGTCTGCGCGCCTGCGCGATCGGTCTTGTTCACCAGCCGTTACGCAACCGAAACCGGCGTCTGGCACAATGGCCTCGCTCTGGGCCAAACTCTCCCAACGCTCGCCGGAGAGTTGCGTACCGCCGGCTACACCGCGAACCTGGTTGGCAAGTGGCATCTTGCGCCAAACACTGAGGCCGATGGCGGCGGTCCCGGCGCTGTAAAGCCAGAGTTCCGAGGCGGCTTCCTCGATCTGTGGGAAGGGGCAAATGTGATCGAATTTACCTCGCATCCTTACCAAGGAACCATCTGGGACCGCGACGGCAAAGAGATCACCTACAAAGACGAATATCGCGTCGACTTCATTACCGATCGCGTGGAGCGCTTCCTTCGCCAGAAGCAGGAAAAACCATTCTTCCTGTTCATATCCCAGATCGAGCCGCACCAGCAGAACGACATGCATCGCCCCATCGGTCCTCATGGTTCCGTGGAGCGCTTCGCTAACTCCACGGTCCCTGACGATCTACGAGCGCTTCCCGGCACTTGGCAGGCGCAATTGCCGGACTACTACGGGTGCATTGAAGCGATCGACGCCTCGGTAGGCAGAGTACGCCGCATTCTCGAAGAGGAACATCTCGCGGAGAACACCATCTTCGTCTTCATCAGCGATCACGGCTGCCACTTCATGACCCGTAACCAGGAGTACAAGCGCAGCACCCACAACAGCTCCATTCGCGTGCCCTTGCTGATCGACGGACCGGGCTTTCATGGCGCGCAGCAGATCCCCGAGCTTGTCGGCCTCATCGACCTCGCGCCCACTCTGCTCGAAGCAGCTGGCGTGCCGGTGCCCTCCGGCTGGAAGGGCCGCAGCCTCCTGCCTTTGCTCAATGATCCGGACGCTCGGCAGGCGTGGCCCAACCAGCAGCTGATTCAGATCAGCGAGTCGATGACGGGCCGCGCGATCCGCACCAAGGACTGGACCTACTGCGTCGCGGACCCGTCTGGCTCTTCGAAAGAGCCCGCCGCTGTAACCTACCATGAGTACCAGCTCTATGATCAGCGTGCCGATCCACACGAGCTAGTGAACCTCGCCGGGCGCCAGGAATATCGTTCGCAGGCCAGTGAACTGAGCCAGCAGTTGAAAAAACTTCTCGCCGCAGCCGGCGAGCCAGAACCTGAAATAGTGCCCGCTAAGCTTTATCCCTGATCTCACAAGTGCGCGGTGGCTGTGCCGGCTCGCGCGGTCGAAGTATTTCTTCCAGGATGGCAACCACCCAGCGCTGCTACGGACGTCTTCTGCCGTGTTCGTGTGTATTGACAGATGCCTGCCTCCGGGACTATCTATCTTCCCGAAAGACAATCTACATAATCTCTCTCAACAGGCCCGTGGATGAAAGGTCGCTACCCGATTTCGTTCGTGATAGTGTGGGTGCTCTTTGCCCCAGCGGCTTTGCCACAAAACCCCCCGCCGGCCCGCGATTGGACGACATGGGGTTACGATCAGGAACGCAGCGGCTGGAACCGCGGCGAGACCTCACTCACCATCCACAACGTGTCGGAGCTTGGGTTGCTGTGGAGCACGCAACTGAGCACGCCGCCCAAAGGCATCGTTCTTTCAACGCTCACCGCCCCTCTGGTGGCGGAAGGCGTAAGCACGGCACAAGGCGCGAAGAATCTGGTTTATCTGCTTGGCGCCGACGACACGGTGTTCGCCCTGGACGCAGATACGGGAAAAGTTTTATGGCAGAAAAGCTTTGCCAATCCTGCCGCGCCCCTCTGGCCGGCCACTTGGCTGTGTTCGAACACGGTCAACGATACCCCGGTGATCGATAAGCAGAACAACATCATTTTTCTGATCACCAGTGACGGTAAGCTGCGCGGTCTCAATTTGAGTGACGGCGCAGATCGCATGACGCCGGTCAATATGGTCGAACCCTTTGCCCGAGCCTGGAGCCTGAACCTGATCGACCACATCGTTTACACCACAAGCGGGCGCGGTTGCGGCCAGTTCCCAGCAGCAGCGGGCGTGAAACCTTCCGTGGTCCCGGGCAGCATCTCGGCCATGGATGTGAGCGACCTCGCTCATCCCCAGTTAACACGCTTTTTATGCCAGTGGTACGAAGTACTCGGGTCCCTGGGGGCGTGGCGGTGTCACCAAAGGCCCAAATGGCGACGTGATTACGCAAACAGCCGATGGTTTCTACGACCCGGCAGCCGGCGATTTTGGCGAGAGCGTGCTCAAGCTGGCGCCCAAGGCGACGCGTCTGTTGGACTCATTCACACCTTCGAATTGGCAGTTCTTGAATACCCAGGACCTTGATCTCGGCTCGGCGAGCTCAGATGTTTTTCCTTTCCAGAACCGAACGCTTGTCGCTGTCGCCGGCAAAGAGGGCTTCCTCTACCTGCTCGATGCTGCCGATCTCGGCGGCCGTCCTGAACCACTCGACGCCCTTATACAAATCGCCGCAACTTGGTAACGATGCAGCAGAGGGCCGCAATCCCGGTCAGGGAACGTGGGGCGCCATCACTACCTACGAGACCCCGGACCACAAGCGTTTCCTGTATGTGCCGATGTGGGGGCCGCCTTCAAAAAATCTGCCGCAGTTCAAATCGAACGCCGGCGACGCACCCCATGGCAGCATCATGGCATTCCAGGTCGTTGCCGAAGGAGAGAAGGTATCACTGGCTCCGCAGTGGATCTCGCGCGACATGATTGTGCCCGACCCGCCTGTCGTGGCGAACGGTGTGGTGTATGCCATCCAAACCGGGGAGCAGACCATCCAGAGCCCGGCTGACGTGCACGGCACCCAGGAGGAAATCAATCGCAATCCGCTATCGGCAAAGTACCGTTCCACTCCGATCAACCACCTCACGCTGTTTGCATTTGACGCGGAGACGGGCAAGCAACTCTACTCCAGCGGTAAGATCATCACGGATTGGGTGCATTTCAGCGAACCCGTGGTGGCGCTGGGAAAAGTCTTCGTCGTTACCCATGACGCCCAGGTCTACGCCTTCGGGCTCAAGCGCTGAAGCGGCCAAATCAAAGGAAAATACTTTGTCTAAAAACATCTCTGCGCAAGGTCTCAACAGGCGTGAATTTATCTCCTCGGCGTTGGCGTTGTCCGGCGCGGCAGTCGCAGCGACTATGCTGGGCAACTCGAATGCGAGGGCAGCCGGTGCTGCTCCTAAATCCCTCGACCCGATCGACCCCTACATCCGCTTCGGCATTACCGGGGCCTTGTGGGGTGATTGGCCCAACGGAAATCTGCGCATGTCCACCGATATGCAGCAGATCATCGCCGACACGGCGCGCTTCGGATTGCAAGGTATCGAGCCCTACTCAGGCCAGGTCGTACAGTTTTTGGGCAACCCGCTCGTGCTCAAGCGAATGTGCGATGCGGCGGGAATCCAATTGATCGATGTTGGAGATTTGCCGCGCGCGCCCCGGCCGAAACCAGCTTCGAACCCGGATCCCCCCTCTAGTCCCCGGCCTAATCCATGGATCAACGCGGAGGGCAATGCCGATCTCATCGCGGACATGGTGAACTTCGCGCACGATTTTCTGGCACCGTGTGGCTGCGACCACTGGAAGACCAATATGGGCAGCCGGCCAGAAGGTGGCCCGAGTGACGATCAACTCAAGACCTTGGCCAACACCCTGAATGAAATCGGCAGGCAGACCATTGCCTTCGGGGTAAGGCTGGCTCCACATCCCCATATCTGGGGGCCAATGGAAAGGGAGCATGAAGTACGTACGGTGATGGCACACACGGATCCAAAGTATGTCTGGCTTACGGCCGACACCGCGCACTTGACCCTGGGTGGTGGAGATGCGGTGCAGATGATCAGCGACTATTTTCCGCGGGTCGCGGAAGTGCACATGAAGGACACCTATCCCAAGTATCGTGGCAATACATCGACCCCGACGCAAGCGGAGCACCGCCAAGCGAGCCTGTACCACAATCTCGGTGTGGGCGGCGTGGACTTCCCGGCCCTGTTCAAACTGTTACGCAGCCGAAAGTTCAAGGGGTGGGTAGTCTACGACCTCGATGCGCCGCGGCCGGGTGACGGCACCGGTAGCATCCAGGACAATCTCGCGGTCAACATCAACTATCTGAGAAATGTCTTGCACGTGAAACTGCCCCCACCTCCACACGCCTAGAAGCGGCGCGCGGCCGACTAAAGCCCTACGGCCGCTCCGGCCAGGAGTGTCTCGGATACCGGCGCATCAGTTCGCGGCGCACCTGCGGATAGAGCCGCTCCCAAAAGCCCGCAAGGTCGGTTGTCGTCTGCACCGCTCGCTGATTGGGAGCCAGCAGGTGGACTACCACCGGCGTCTGCTCACGTCCAATCCGCGGCGTTTCCCGCATCCCAAAAAAATCCTGCAGGCGCGATGCGATCCAGGGTGGCTTGCCCGGTTCGTAGTGGACCTTTGTCTCCCGGCCGCTGGGCAATCGAATACGCGGCGGAGCAATCTCATTGAGCTGTCGCGTCCCCAACTTCCGTTCAAGCAGCGGCTACGAAATGGGCCCCAGCGCTCTTCAACTCGGTGAAGCTGCGCAGTCCCAGGCAAACCTCGCGCAGCGCCTGGGCAACATCCGGCGCTTCGACCCCCGGCGAACTCGATGCGGGCTAAGAATTCATCGAGCCCGTTCCTGTCGACGAAGCGATCGATGCCTGCCTCCAGTGCTTTCTGTGCCAGCAGTTGAGCTGCCGCCTCTGCATCCGGCATGGCGCCGCGGGATTCCTGAATGACCAGCTCGTCGTACAGCAACGCGCTCACCGCCTCCACCCGCTCGCTCTGGCGGTTCCACTCCACGCTGGATAGCTCGCGCACATGCTCCGGAAACAGTTCAATCAACCACTCCGGCTCGATCCGCGCCGTCATACGTATCAGTGGCAGCGGCTTATCTTTGCGGTCCTCGGCATCCACCGCGATCATGAATTCATAGTGCGGAGCCTCCCCTGCCACCTCCGCCGATGCGCCAGTTGACAGCAGCACCTGGTTGCCCGCGCGCCGCCGCGCGACGCGATCCGGAAACCCCGCCAGTATCGACATCAGCAAAGCATCGTCGTTGTGCTTCGTCTGCCGCGCGGGCCGCGCAATCCTGCGTAGCTGCTCCACTTGCTGCCGGGTGCGGTAATCCTGATCTGCATCGATGGCCGCAAGCAGGTCATTTTTCTCCGAGCGGGCGCCTGAACCCAGCAGTGCCGCTGCAATGCATCCGTCCTCGCCCACGCCGCGCTCCATGGCTGCGGTGAGAACGCGCGACAGCCGGGGGTGCAGCGGATAACGCGCCAACTGCTGCACCATGGCCCCAATGGCGCCCAGGCGGTCGAGCAGCGACTCCGCCCTTTCCACGGCTGCCGCCGGCGGCGCATCCAGCCAGTCGATGTTGGCAATGCGCATGGCGCGCAGAGCGAGGCAAAGCTGGGATAGCTCACTGCGCGCGATCTCCGGCTCGTCGTGTTCTGGCCGGCGCAGGTAATCCTCCATGGTGTAGAGGCGCAGCACGCGGCCGGGTCCGGTGCGACCCGCCCGACCGGCCCTTTGCTTCGCTGAAGCCTTACTCACCCGGCCGACATGGAGCGTCGGCAACCCGGTCCATTGGGAATAAGTCGCGATGCGCGCCAGACCGCTATCGATGACCGCGGTTACGCCCTCAACCGTCACTGAGCTTTCCGCGACATTCGTTGCCAGGATCACTTTTCGTTGGCTGGCGGGCGTGACCGCACGATCCTGTTCGGCCGGGGTCAAGTCACCGTGCAGCGGCAACACCAGTAAACCGGCCCGGCGCGCGACTGCCTGGCTCTCGCGCATCGCTCGTCGTATCTCCGCCGCTCCAGGCAAGAAAGCCAGAACGTCTCCGGAGGATTCCTCCGCGATCAGCAGCTCAAGTGCCTCCGTCAACTGTGTTTCCAGCGGCTTTGGAGAGTAGGGCAGATGGTTGATCGAGAGCTCGAACTGCCGCCCTTCCGATCGCAACACCGGACAGTCTTGAAGGTAATGCGCCACGGGACCGGCATCGAGCGTCGCCGACATGACCACGATCCGTAGATCGGGCCGCGTCTGCTGCAGGCGTTTCAGCAATGCCAGCGCCAGATCGCTCTCCAGGTGGCGCTCGTGGAACTCATCCAGCACCACGGCGTCCACGCCCTTTAAGGCTGGATCGGAAAGCAGGCGCCGGGTGAGCACGCCTTCGGTGACAAACCGCAGCCGGGTCTTCGGGCCGACGGCTTCCTCAAATCGCACCTGGTAGCCGATGGTCCGGCCAACCTGCTCACCGGCCTCCCAAGCCACACGCCGCGCTGCCATTCGTGCTGCAATACGGCGCGGTTCCAGCACCACCACCTCACCGCTGACAATCTCCAGCAGCGCCGGCGGCACGCGAGTGGTCTTTCCCGCCCCTGGCGGTGCTTCGATCACAAGGTTCGGACAGCGCCTTAACGAATCGATGATCTCCGGCAGAATCGTGTCCACCGGCAAAGCCGCTCTTGGTTTCACCAATTTTCATCGAAACACGGCCCCTCGCACGCGTCAAACGCTTGCGACCCGCACTCTCATGTGACTAAACTCCTCCCCATGATGTTCACCATGCCTCACGCCATCCGGCTTGCCGCCGCTGCCGTGCTTCTTTCTCTCGCGACCACTGCCATCCATGCGCAAGACTGGGCCAAGGCCCGCCTCGAAGCCTCGCCTCGCCATCATGAATATGTTCCGCTCAAACACGGCAACCGCACGGTCCAGGCGTTTGTGGTGTACCCCGAGGTCAAAACCAAAGCCCCGGTGGTCATCCTCATTCACGAGATCTTCGGCCTCAGCGATTGGGCTAAGGAAATGGCGGACGAGCTGGCCGCACAAGGCTTCATCGTCATAGCCCCCGACCTGCTCTCCGGCTTCGGACCCAACGGCGGTGGATCGAGCGAGTTTCCCGACCAGGACGCAACCGTAAAGGCTGTCTCCGGCCTTGATCCCGAGGTTGTGACAGCGGATTTGGATGCCGCGGCTGACTACGGAAAGCACCTTCCCGCGGCCAACGGCAAAATCGCCGTGACCGGCTTCTGTTGGGGAGGAGGCAAGTCCTTCCTCTTCGCCACCCGCCGTAAAGATCTTTCTGCTGCCTTCGTGTTCTATGGCACCGGCCCCGCGGACGTGACCACCATCACCGCTCCTGTCTACGGCTTTTATGCCGGCAACGACGCTCGCGTCGACGCCACTATCCCGGCTACCACCGCAGCCATGAAGGCGGCCGGCAAGACATACGATCCTGTCACCTACGAAGGCGCCGGTCACGGCTTTATGCGCGCCGGCGAAGATCCCACCAACACAGTTCCAGGAAACAAGACTGCGCGGGAACAAGGGTTCGCCCGCTTGGTCAAGCTCCTTAACGGGATGTAGAAAGGGAGAAAAGTGGCCAGGATCATTTCCGTCGAGGCACGTACTGTTCATATACCGCTGCGTCAGGCGACAGCCTTTGCGCGCCGCCAGGTAACATCGCGAGACTACACCCTGGTCAGGATCCGCACCGAGGACGGCGTCGAAGGCATTGGCCATTGCTACGCCGGGCATTCGGGTGGAAATGTGGTCACAACGGCGGTACGCGAGATGCTGGCGCCCATGCTTATTGGCGCTGATTCCAACGCCACAGAATTGCTCTGGAAAAATATGTATCAGGAAGTGTTGCTGCATGGCCGCGTCGGCTCGGTGATGCGCGCGCTCAGTATTCTCGATAACGCCTTGTGGGACCGAAACGCCAGGGCGGCCAACCTGCCGCTTTACAAGTATCTCGGCGCTGCTTATGAAGATACGGTTCCCGCTTATGCCAGCGGCGGCTATTACCTCGAGGGTAAGACCCCAGCTATGCTGGGCGAAGAAATGGCAAGCTACGTAGCGCTTGGCCTCAACGCCGTAAAGATGAAGGTCGGCCGCGGCGACCTGAAGTCAGAGGAGGCGAGGATCGAGGCAGCGCGCAAGGCGATCGGGCCGGATGTATTGCTCATGCTCGATGCCAACAACGCCTGGTCCGATGTGCCGACTGCCTTTCGCTACGCGGAGCGTTTCGCGCCCTATGATCCCTACTGGATTGAAGAGCCGTTCAGCCCCGACCAGATCGATAATCACGCCAAGCTGGCGGCCCTGATCAGCATCCCTGTAGCCACCGGCGAAATCGAGGCCGGGCGCTGGCGATTCAAGGAATTGCTGGACAAACAGGCAGCGTCGATCCTGCAGGCGGACGCCGCGGTCTGCGGTGGGATTACGGAATTCCGGCGCATCGCCGCGCTGGCCGATTCGTATGGAGTGACCATGTGCCCGCATTGGTTCGCTGATTTGCACGTGCACATGGTGGCTGCTTCGCCCAACGGCCAGTTCGTCGAGTACTTTCCCGACGGCAAAGTATTCAATTTCTGCGAGATCATCGATCGCCAACTCGAAGTCCGCAATGGCGGCTTGGCACTGCCAACCGGCCCCGGCCTGGGATATCTTTTCGACGAAAAAGCGATTGCGCGCTTCGAAGCCGATGACCTGGAGTTAGGGCTTAGAGGGTGGGTGAGTACCGCGAATACAAACTCGCATGTCCCTTCCACTACGCCTCCGCGGCACGCCGGGACAGGTCGCTCCGGTCGGGCATGAAAATCGCGGATAACCTGCCGCTCCGTCCATCCCTATAACGGCGGCCGAGGTGAGCGCTACCCCCCCCTTTGTCATCCCGAAGCGAAGCCGAGGGACCTGCGGTTTCTCAACCCCTGATCAAGATCACGCTTCGGTATGATGGCGTACACAGGAACCCTCGATGGGCCTCGGTCCAAAAGATAAGACGGCTTTGGTGTTAGCCGGCGGCGGTGACCTGGGCCGGGCGATTGCTAAAGCGATGGCGGCCTGATCGCAACCATCTAGAAATAGCAGCTCGGTAACCCTCATGACGACAGAACGGATAACAGTGGAATTAGACCAGAAAACGATAACAACCCTCTCCGCCGTAGCCACGGCAACGCTCACCACAGTGCTGCTGAAAAAGGGCCTGCGCAATGTCTGGCTGCGCGGCACCAAGCCCCTGCGTCCTGGCCAGAAGCGGCTTGTGGGCCCGGCGTTCACGCTGCGCTTTGTTCCGGCGCGCGAAGATCTCGCTACGCCGGAATCCTGGAGCTCACCCATCTCGACTCGCGCTGCGATTGAAGCCATGCCGCCAGGCTGCATTGCAGTCGTCGATGCCATGGGCATCACCGACGCCGGTATCTTCGGGGATATCCTCTGCGCCCGCATGAAGGTGCGTGGGGTCGCTGGCCTGGTCACCGACGGAGTAGTGCGTGACGTCGCTGGCGTCCTCGCCACCGATTTGCCCGTATGGTGCATGGGCGCCGCAGCGCCCCCTTCCGTCGCCGGTCTTACCTTTGTCAATTGGCAGCAACCGATCGGCTGTGGCGGCGTCGCTGTCTTTCCGGACGACGTCATCGTGGTCGATGAAGATGGCGCCGTCGTCATTCCCCGTGCGCTGCTCAACGAGGTGGTGGAAGCGGCTGTGGAACAGGAGAAGCTGGAGGGCTGGATTATTGCTGAGGTACAGGCCGGCGCGTCCCTGCCCGGCTTGTATCCGCCCAATGCGGAAAACAAGGCCCGCTACGAGGCTTTCCGCAGCGGCCACGCAAAGACTTCTGTCTAGTATAGACGGTTGGCGCAGCGTCCAGCGGCAGGTTCGCTGCTGGACGCCGTGCGCGGGCACATGCCCGGGGAAAATCGGTTAGTTCTCTTTGAGCTTCTGCATATATTCGGCAAGCTTCTCCGCTGGAACCTTGCTTTTGGTCTTCGTCCAAAGAGGGTCGGTGATGGCGTAAGATTCGTCCACAAACTTCTCAAAGAAAGCCCACGTCATGGTGTAGTACTGTCCCCACGAGATGAGCCGCGCTCCGCTGGCATCGTAGCCCGCCAAAACAACCGCATGACCACCCACGATCGTGTTGTCAGCCTTGGGTTCGACATCCCAGACCGCGAGCGGCTGCGCATTGGGCGGCATGATATATTGCGGCACGTTGAAGCCGATATACGCCACTCCGTGGTCATAGATGGTGCGCTTTATGTTGTCGATGTTCTTGACGTCGACTTCAGCAAAGGCGGTAATCTTGTGCCGTTGCTGTCCTTTGGGACCGAAGGGCGCGCCTTGCTTCAGAAGGTAAGTAAGAACGTGCTGTTCATTGCCGCCCGGACCCTCTCCGCCCTGCTTCGGGTTATAGCCGCAAGCCTGCTCATAAAGATCCACCACATCCACGTCCGGCTCAGTTTCGAGTTTCTGCTCCGAGTTAAAGCTCCAGACCTGGATCGCATGGTAGAAGGCGGCGCAGGTGCAGTCTCCCAACGTGTCGTTCCCCATCATGCCCAGCTCGGCAGGCATTCCCGTGGTGTAGTCCACCTTGGGATGAACGGGCTCCAGTGGCTGGCCCTCCAATAGGGTGTGCAGCATAGGAATTTTGTCGTTATGGGAACGGGCGAGCCGGCCCAGCTTGAACGAAGTCTTTTCGCGGTCGTTGGTGTCATGGGTGCTTCTCCTTGTTTGCGAATGATGGTTCTACGTCCGTAGTGGCTCCATGTGCGTCTCGCACCGGAGCGATGCGCCCAAGTTTGAAGCTGGGGCTCGGCTGCACGACCTTGCTGCCTGACGAAGCTTCCGGCCTAAGCGATATGCCGGTATGGATGACGGCCCAGGTCGCGATTACACTGCCGGCCGTGGTGAGTCCACCATATTTGGCATAGATTTGCGCCGCCTGATGATCGGCTTGTTCTATGTTGTGGTTTGGGTTCGGTATTTGCGGGTCAGAGGCATTGCGAATCGCGTGCCACGAAAGACCAGCAATGCCCTGCAACGCGCTCGCGACCATCGCGTCGCCCATCTCGCACACCCGCCCCAGCCCCTCGAGCTTGTAGTAATCGGTGGAGTCGTCGAAGGCGAAATTATCAGTGGTCACGATCGCATCGGTCGCGGCGCTCCATACCTTCGGAGTGCTACGCGAGTTGGGCACCCGCGACGCATTGAGCTGAAGCAAAGCGGGAGTCATCGCACTCAGAGCCCCGTGCGGCAGCGGCGAAGGCTTAAAGGCTGCGGCGTGCCACGGTTCATTCTTGAACTGCGTTGTGCAGTCGAAGCGCACGCTCCCACCCACGACGACATCGCCGAGCAGGACGTCCGCGCCGATGCCTCCCGCCGTCCCGGTGGTGATGAAAATCTTGGGACTGACGGCCTGGGCAATTTCCGTCATCAGCTTCTTCACCGGGGTCGCTGGGCCGTCGTACGCAAAATGCAGCCCGCTCTTGAACAGCAGAACCTTCGCCGTTCCGATCTGGCAGGGAAAGTAGAGCCCCAGGCTGTGGTAGTAGCGCGCCATCTCGCTGGAATGATCGTTGAAAGGAGACTTGGCGCCGGTAACCAGCGGCAGATACGCCTCGATGCCGTGGCGGTACTCATACCACGTGCTCGTGGGATGCGCGGGAGTAAACAGGGCAGCCAGGGCGGCGGCCTCTGCTGCCGTCCACGTAACCACCACGGCATCGTAACCTTTGAACCGGGAAAGGTCGTCGGTGGCAGCAGGAACCGGCGTCAGCGAGATGGGTTGCGGAGCGCCGCCGGCAGGCCATGGAGGTGCCGACGGAAGCTGTGCCGATGGCTCGGCGAACGCCGCTTCCAGGCCGGCATCGCGAAAGCGCTGTTGCGGCGCGGATGGATCGTAATTCAACCTCACGTCAGAAAAGCTGAGCTGCGGCATGGTATTTTCCCTTCCTTCGGTTGGGCCCTTGCGAACGCGAGGGCAGCTGAAGGGGCTGGCAAAGGTTTCCAGTCAGTCTCTCTACCAGGCTGTTTGCCTCCCCGCAGGGTGCGGTGAACGGCATACGAAACAATAGTGCCGGAAGGCCCCAAATCGTTACACGGATTCCGGTGCCCCGGAAAAGAAACCCACCCGCCGCTTTGTGAAACGTCTGTTTTAAATTTCCCAGGTGCTTTTGCAACGTTTGTTCCTTCTCCGCCACTACTCGGTACGCGCATCTGTTGTCAGCAATCCGGGCCGGCCACGACTGCTGATAGTTCTGCCTTGGTTCTCAAACCGGCACCGGAGGAAGTATGAATAACCGGGCTTCTGTTGCGCCAGGTCTTGCCGGCAAACGGCCGGAGCATCCTGGACGGTACAGGAGGTTCGGGTACGTGAGACAGGCCCATAACCGAATAGTGTTCTTAACGAGTTCCCCTGGCGGTGTAAACTTGGACGCGCTCGCTGTCGCTGCGGAGGAACCGGGCTTGGAATTCTTTGCGTTTGACGCGTCCTACGTCGAGAGACTTCGATCTGGGGACGCGCATATCGAAGGGCACTTCGTGAGTTACTTCAGCGAACTGATCCGTCTGAAACTGCGCTCGCGATTGAATTCCAAAGAAGCCATGGAAGATGTCAGGCAGGAAACCTTCATGCGCGTGCTGGCACTCTTGCGCGCCGAAGAAGGCCTTAGGCAGCCCGATCGGCTTGGGCCCTTTGTCAATTCGGTTTGCAACCATGTCTTGCTGGAGCACTATCGTTCCCAAAAGAGAGCGACGGCCACCATCGACGACGAAACGGAGTCTACCGTTGCCGGCCGCGAGCCAAGTGCTCTCAGCCTGCTCGAGGCCAAGGATACCGAGCGAGTGGTCCGGCAGATCCTGAACGAATTAACGGAACGTGACCGGCGTCTGCTGCAAGCTGTGCTCCTGGATGAACGCGACAAAGATGAGGTTTGCGCTGAGTTCGGGATTAGCCGCGAATATTTGAGAGTGTTGTTGCACCGCGCAAAACAATCGTTCAAGTCGTTCTATATTAGCCGCTTAGGGTAAAAACCAGCGAGTGGGCGGCAGCCCGGAATGACTATGAGGCACTGAATTATATGGATCATCACCAGGCAACACAGCTCGCGGCGGTAGAGAAATATCTTCTGGAAGAATTGCCCCCAGAGCTGCGCGATGAGTTTGAGGAACATTTCTTCGATTGCCAGGACTGTGCCACCGATCTTGGTGCAACGGCCGGATTCATCGATGCGGCCAAGAGGGAATTTAAGGTTAATCCCGCGAAGCCCGCTCCCGTTAGCGGGAGCAAATCGCGTCTGGTTTCACTTTGGCCGTCGGCCCTTGTCTGGTCCGCCCTCGCAGCCTCGCTGCTGGTGATCGCATATCAGAATGTGATTGTTTATCCCCACTTCAAGACCGAAATTGCCGAGTTGAAGGCGCCGGAAATTCTGCCTCAGGTTTCGCTGGTTGGCGGCAACAGTCGCGGAGGACAAGTTCCTGTAGGCACCGTGGGATCTGGCCAACCCTTTTTGTTGCTGGTGGATATTCCAGCGGAAGACCGCTTTTCGAGCTATACCTGTCTTCTGTATTCGCCTTCCGGTTCGCTTGCCTGGCGAGTAGAAGTTTCCCCGCAGCAGGCGAAAGACACCGTTTCGATACGCGTGCCATCGGTCGGCCAAGGGTCAGGGGAGTACACCATGACGGTGCAAGGTAATATGGCCGGAAGTGCCGTCGACCTGGCGCACTATCGCTTTAGCTTAACCGGTCCCAAGTAGATTCCCGCCATTCACGAGGTGCAGCATGCCCGATGCCAAGAGTGTTAAGAAGGTGCATTACTTCCATGCAGAAGCGAACTCGCTCGGCGGGTTTATCGACAAGCCGGTTCAGAAAATAATCCCGTCCCAGGCGTCTGCGTCGCTGCCTTCCGTCGGCGGCCACGCAACAAACCGTACGGAAGCCTTCAGTTTCGAGGGAGTCGTCTCCTGCACTTCCGCGTTTAGCCGGGTTTCGGGACGGCATCTCGAGAAGGACGGCTCGCCCTGCACCTTGGTCACTTCGGTCGTCGAAGGGCTCAATCTATTGGAAGTCTTGACGGCGGATAGAATCGTGGCTCAAATCTCCATGGAGCATCCCGCGGATGGGGGCCCCCCTGTAGTCTCCTTCACCGGTTCTCGTTTCGAGGGGCTTAAGATAGGCGGTCGCGACGTCTCTCTTACGCTCAACTCAAGCTTGCTGGAAGGGGGCGCGGCACGGGAGCAAATTACCTGGCCGCTTTTTCAGAAGACTGCCGGGCAACAAGCTGCCAAACTGGTTAAAAGCGCTAAGAGTGGCGGGGATACCTACCAATGGGTGGTCGACCGATACGGTTGGATAGCTACCGACCGCGGGCCAAAGGCATCCGGGTCCACTTTATGTTCGTTGGTGGATGGTTTGGACGCGGCGGTCCCTGGCAGGTCTTTCGGCCACGTCCTGGATATTCCGAATTTTGGAAAGCTCATCTTTGGGGAAGTAGTAGCCTTCCCAGCATCCGTCAACCTTTCCATGATTCGGGCGGAATTAGGGTCCCCGACGTCAGCCGGACTAACCATGTCCAGTGCCAGGGCCAACGGTACTACCTACCCGCCATAAGCCTGATCATGGCTTTATTGGCGACCGCTCCGCTTTCCGGATGCCGATCTTCTGAGAAGCCTGACCCGGCAACGGCCTTTCAAGAGATCCGCGGCGACTTTCGCCACGGATCTCTTGACGTCGCGCTGCAAAAGGCAGAGAAAGCCCGGCAGGACTTCTCTGCGACCAGCACGGATTGGGGTATGAAGTTCCGTCTTCTCCAAGCCGAGATCCTCACGGACAAGGGTCGCCGGCCGGAGGTGATTGCGTTGCTCGATAACCCGGGCATCTCTTATCCGGCAACGGGTGATCTCGCCATCAAAAGGAACCTGCTCCGTGGGCTGGCGCACGCCAGGCTCGGCCAAGCACAGCAAGCGGATAGGGAGTTACAAGAGGCGCAGAGCCTATCCGACGCGAGCGGCTCCAGCTTGAGCGGAGAGGTCCTAAGGACGGAAGCTGTCGTTCAGATCTATCGGGGCCACCTAGCCGAAGGCAGCGACCTGTCGCACAAGAGTCTGCAGTTCGCTCGTGAACAGCGGGACTCTTTCCTTGAGGCCAGCAATCTTTTGAACCTCGGCTTTTTGGCCTTGAGACAGGAACACTACGACGAGGCCGTGGCTCTGTTAAACCAAGCTGCTGATGCAGCAGAACCGATTCAGGCACGGTGGCTCATGCAGGCGGCTCTGGGAAACATGGGCACAGCCGATTTCCACTTGGGAGACTTTGAGAAGGCTCTGTCCAACTTTCAGCAGGCCGAACAAGTCGCAACGCAGATAGGAGCTACGAGCGAGCAGGTCGACTGGTTGTGGGGTGCCGGGTCGGCTTACTACGAACTCAGCAATCTGGAAGCAGCCACCAAGTGCGACGAGGAAGCGCTCAAAGACGCACTGACCATCCACTCTCTCTACGAGATCGCGGGCATCCATACGGAGCTGGCTTATCTGCTCTATCAAGAGCGGCAATTCGACGCGGCTAGAATGCACAGCGAGGAAGCGATTCGGGCGGCTCGGATCGCTGGAGACAAGGACGGGGAGCTGGATCCATTGTTCCTCCAGGCTCTGCTTGCTGCGCGGCAGGCAAATGGCCAGGACGCAGACCGAATGCTGATGCAGGTGCACGGCCTATCCCTGGAGAGCCCTTCGCTGCGCGGGCAGATCGAGAACGCTCTGGCAAATCTCTATGCCGGCAGGCATCAATCGGCGCAAGCCGACCTCTGGTATCGCAAGTCGATCCGTACCTTTGAAGATCAACGGACCGCGGTTAAGGATGAGGAGCTCAGGCTGCCTTTTTTCGCGAACGGAGATACGCTCTATCGGGACTACGCGGAATTTCTCATCGCATCGCAAAAGCAGGAAAAAGCTTTGCAACTGCTCGATATCGGCCGAGCGAGAACCCTGGCGGAAGGCCTCGGGCCGGCCCTGCAGAAGTCAAATCCGCGACCAGAGAACACGGTAGATGTCCGTGCGGTTGCGCGCAATCTCAATGCCACAATTCTGTTTTATTCGCTGGGCCCGGAAAAATCTTACTTATGGGCAGTTACAGCCAATCGCACGCATCTCTTTCTGCTTCCCGGCCAATCGGCAATTGAGGTCCAGGTTCAGGGATATCAGAAGGCCATTCTGAGATCGAGTGATCCGCTGCGCGACGCAAACGAAAGTGCAAAGACTCTCTACGACACTCTTGTGAGCCCAGCAGCAGCAATGATCCCCAAAGGCTCCAAAGTATTTATCATTCCCGATGGTGTCTTGAACGGATTGAATTTTGAGACCCTTCTCACCCCGGGGGCTGACAACAGCTCTCACTATTGGATTGAAGACGTAACAGTTACCAACGCAAATTCGATCCGGCTACTCTCCAGGCTCAACCAGAGCCCCTCGGCGACGGATACAAATAAGCTGCTGTTGATTGGTAACCCCATCGCGACCGGGACCGGATATGAAAATTTGATCAATGCTTTCGCCGAAATCAGGGGAATCGAAAAGCACTTTCTGGCCAACAACCGGACCGTGGTCACCCAGTCCGGGGCGGTTCCTGCGGCCTATGCGGAGAGCACTCCGGAGCAATTCTCATATATCCACTTTGTGGCTCACGGCACGGCAAGCCGATTGGATCCGCTGGATTCGGCAGTGGTGCTCTCACCATCACCCCTGCATCCGGAAAGCTTTAAGCTCTATGCCCGTGACATTATGCGTTACCCCCTGCGCGCGAGGCTGGTAACTATCTCGGCCTGCTACGGATCCGGCCTTCGCGCTTATGCGGGAGAAGGCCTGGTAGGTTTGTCCTGGGCGTTTCTCCGTGCCGGCTCGCACAATGTAATTGGTGCACTGTGGGAGGTAAATGATGCTTCCACACCGCTGCTGATGGACCGGCTTTATGGCGAGCTTGAGGCCGGGAGCAGTCCCGATGCAGCTCTCCGCACAGCAAAGTTGTCGCTCATTCATTCTCCTGGTGTATACCGCAAACCCCTGTATTGGGGCGGCTTTCAACTCTACGCAGGTTCGTGAGCAGGAACGGAAGCACCGCGCGGGGATCTGCAGTTTCTTTTTCCACCCCACGAAGGTGCATCCAATGAATTTAACGGCCCGTTGAGGTCGAAATAAATCGTCCGTGGAATGATACGAATGTGATGTCTGCGTCACTACACGGTGTGGATCCAAACGAGCTCATCAAGAGGAGAAAAAACGTGGCAACCCTGGCCAAGTCAAAGCCTGATGCTTCCGCGGATCAGGTGCAGCGATTTGAACGGAAACTCCGCGAAGTGAAGCAGGCAATTGCGAATCTTCCTGGCGATGAATACCACGACGAGCTCCTCAAAATTGTTCGCAGCGCCGGCTGGACAACGCTGGCGGAAGGGATCTTCTTCGAAGCTCTGGTCGAATCGATGTTGGCCCACACGCGGGATCTCGTGCAGCTCCACCAACGGCTCAAGGCCGCCTTCGAGGCCGTCCAGGAAAAATAACCCCAGGAAAGATAAACCAGGGAGATTCCGGGAAGTAGCGGCCCGGCGCGCCGTGCACTAGTATTGCGGCATGAATGATCCTGGGCAACGAGACACCCTTCGGGGTCTGCGCAAGGGGCTGACCAGCTATGGTGACGCCGGTTTCTCGTTGTTCCTGCGCAAAGCCTTTATCAAGGCCAGCGGCTACTCTGACGATGCCCTCGATCGCCCGATCGTCGGCGTGACCAATACCTTCAGCGACTTCAATCCGTGCCACGGCAACGTGCCCGACCTGATCGAAAGCGTAAAGCGCGGAGTACTGCTTGCGGGCGGCCTGCCGATGGTGTTTCCTACCATTTCCATCGGCGAAAGTTTCGCTCATCCCACCTCGATGTTCCTGCGCAACCTGATGGCCATGGATACGGAGGAAATGATCCGTGCCCAACCGATGGACGCGGTGGTTCTGATCGGTGGTTGCGACAAGACGCTGCCGGCGCAGGTCATGGCCGCCGCCAGCGTCGATCTACCCGCCCTCGTGCTGCCCACAGGTCCGATGGTGGTGGGCCATCACCGGGGTGAAGTGCTGGGCGCCTGCACAGATTGCCGCCGGTTCTGGGCGCAGCATCGCGCCGGCGCCATCGACGTTGCCGAGATCGAGTTGATCAGCGGCCGCCTCGCCCCTTCTGTCGGCACCTGCATGGTCATGGGCACGGCCAGCACCATGGCCTGCATCGTCGAAGCGCTGGGTCTGGCGCTGCCCATGAGCGCCACGGCGCCCGCCACGCACTGCCGACCGCCGCCGCATCGCCGAAGCCAGCGGCAAGCGCGCCGCCGAGATGGCCATCTCCGGAGCGCCCAAGCCAGGGGAACTGATCACCGCAGCCTCCGTGCGCAACGCCATGATCGTCTTGCAGGCCATCGGCGGATCCACCAACGGCTTGATTCACTTAACCGCCATAGCCGGCCGCGCCGGCGTGAACATCGACCTGGAAGCCTTCGATCGACTTGGCCGGGAGGTCCCGGTCCTGCTCAACCTCAAGCCGTCCGGCACCCACTACATGGAGCATTTCCACCACGCCGGCGGGCTGCCTGCTCTCCTGCGCGAACTCAAGACGTTGCTCCATCTCGATGCGCCCAGCGTCTCGGGGGGCACCATCGGCGATGCCATGCCAAGGAGCAGAAGAAGTACCGGGGCAGGATGTGATCCGCAGTCTCGCTGCCCCGCTGAAGAAGGAAGGAGCCATGGCTGTGCTGCATGGCAATCTGGCGCCGAACAGCGCCGTCATCAAGCAGTCCGCTGCTTCTCCGAACCTGATGCGCCATACCGGGCGCGCGGTAGTATTCGACTCTGTCGAAGACATGACCCATCGCATCGACCTGCCCGACCTCGATGTACAAGCCGGGGACATTCTTGTTTTGCGCAACGCCGGGCCGAAAGGCGCGCCGGGCATGCCGGAGGCCGGCTATCTTCCCATCCCGATGAAGCTGGCTCGCCAGGGCGTGAAAGATATGGTGCGCATTTCCGATGCCCGGATGAGCGGCACCGCCTTCGGCACCATCGTGCTGCATATCACCCCGGAATCGGCGGTTGGCGGCCCGCTCGCGATCGTTCAGACGGGCGACCGGATTATGCTCGACGTGGAAGCACGCCGGATCGAACTGTTGATCGACGACCGCGAACTCGAAAGCCGTCTCGCCGCCTGGAAAGCATCGCCCCCGCAACGCAACCTACCCACACGCGGCTATGCCAGGTTGTTTGAGGAGTGCGTCTTGCAGGCCGACCAGGGCTGCGACTTCAATTTTCTTCTGCGCGAAGGAGCCCCGAAGACAGGTTCACAGACATGAAGTTGGATCACACCGCGAAAGGCGTTTACGCCATCGCTGCAACGCCATTCACACCCGATGGCGCGGTCGATACGGAATCCGTCGATCGCATGACGGATTTTTATCTGTCGTGCGGCGTTAACGGCTTAACCATTCTTGGCATTATGGGCGAAGCGCCGAAGCTTGACCCGGCCGAAGCCCTGGCGATCTCCAACCAGGTCGTCCGCCGGGCAAACGTGCCGGTCATCGTCGGTGTCTCCGCGCCCGGCTTTGCGGCCATGCGCTCGCTGGCCCGCGGAGTGATGGATGGCGGAGCAGCGGGCGTGATGATCGCACCGCCGCCTGCCCTGCGCACCGACGATCAGATCGTCAGCTATTACGCCCAGGCGGTGGCTGCGATCGGCACGGATATCCCGTTCGTGATTCAGGACTATCCCCTGCTGCTGACCGTCGTGATGACGCCCAAAGTCATCCGCCAGATTGTGATGGATAATCCCTCCTGCGTGATGCTGAAGCACGAGGATTGGCCCGGCCTGGACAAGATCTCCGCGTTGCGCGGCTTTCAACGCGACGGATCGCTGCGGCCGCTTTCGATTCTTACCGGCAATGGCGCCTTGTTCCTGGATTTCGAAATGGAGCGTGGCGCGGATGGCGCGATGACCGGTTACGCCTTTCCCGACATGCTGGTCGACGTCGTGAAGTACGCCCAGGCAGGAAAGCGCGAGGCCGCGCATGATCTCTTCGACGCGCATCTTCCGCTCATCCGCTACGAGCAGCAGCAGGGCATCGGTCTCGCCGTGCGCAAATATGTTTTGCAGAAGCGCGGCGCGATTGCGCATGACACCCAGCGTGTTCCCGGCGCATCGCTGAATGCGGCAGCGCGAGCCGAGGTCGATTATCTGCTGAGCCGGCTCGCGCGTCATGACCCCCGCGCCGCTTTCTAACTAGAATAAAAACTCCACACACTACGGAGGGCTCGGTCGCAACCTCTCAATGCGCGACGGGCACCCTTCATTTGTTACGGGCACGAGAGGCAGATCTATGAGCAATCCAGGCTAGTCAAGGGCTAGTCAGGTTCCACTGCCCGTGCCTGGCGAGACATCCGGGTTAGACCCTCAGCCACCAATGGGTGGCATCAGCACCGCTTTGTAGTATTTCTGCTCGCCCCGGCTGGATGCATCATGAAGCTGTGAAACAAACAAACCCTGACTTCGACGCATTACTGGTATTCCTGGCCAACTGGGAGGCGATAGAGCGCTCCGCGCTGGGCAGAATCTTAACCGCGGGCCAGCTGGCTGATGTGCAGGAATTAGAACGGCTTTACGCGTTACCGTCCGGAAGCCCGGAAAATTCCTCAATATAACCCGCCACTCCGCGTCGAGAGCGCACGGCTGAGAAGTTCTGTAACAAATTCTCCTTTGCCCGCAATATACGCCTCCCGATCATGCACAAATTTCAAGGCCAGCGCCTGTTTCAGGTCGCCGTACGCCTTGGCCTCCTTCGGGTGGGAGCGGAGATAGTCTCTCAACGCCACGTGTCTGTGAAACTCTCGGCTATGCGGCGGGCATACGTAAAGGTGATGCGGAGCATCGTTGGCGGGCGTGAGGAAAGCCTCACGCTCCGGAATGCCCAGGTCGCCCTGATGTATATACCCCAAATGAGCCAGTCGTTCGATGGCCGCAGGAAGCGCATCGCCGGATGCCAACAGGACATCCATATCGATGATGGGCTTGGCGGCTAGCCCCACCACTGCAGTGCTGCCCACATGCTCAATGGCTGCCGCCAGCCCACCGAGCGCAACCATGATCCGGCCCCGAAAAAATTGAAAGCGCTGGGGCCAATCAGGGTCGTAATCCACAACCACAACCGGATTCGCCATGGATCAGTAGGCGCTAGTCAGCCGTCATGTTATGGAACCAGTCGAAGGAAGCCGTGAGCGCCGGCGCCTGGCTTGGAGTGAGGCTGTAATTCCAGGCGTAGGGCGCCAATCCGGTGACTACCAGGCTGTCTGTGAACGCCCCCACCTCATTCCATGTCACGCCATCGTTCGACCAATAGGCAGTGAACGTGGTGCCCACGCGAGTCATGCGCAGATACGTCGGCACAGCGTAGGAAGAAAACGGCTTAATCTGAAACTTGGACGCGGAAACTCCGCCCGTGACGGTGCCCACTCCCAGGTTGACCGTACCCCCTGCTTCGACCTCGAAGCGGATATAGTCCTTGGCATCGCCTTCCACCATCAGGCCCTGACCGTAATACTGGGTCGCTGCCACCAGCGGGGAATCGATCTTCACCGCCACATCGAAGTTGGTGTTGTTGATTGCCTGGATTACCTGGACTGCGTCCAGGGCAGGGACGGCCGCATCGTGATTGCTTCCAGCAGGCACGGTAAGCACCAACTCCCCATTGCTGACGGCCGCTGAACCGCCCACCGGCGCGCTCACCTGCCACACCGCCGCGTTCAAGCTTGCTTCAGTAAACTCGTCCGATGCCGGCGCTCCACTCGTAGCTGGAGAATAGGCGTAGCTGGCCGAGCCCTGAGCACTTTGCGTGTCGCCGCTCGCGATGGCGATTGCATTCACCGTAGTGGTAGCACTGATGGTGAACGGACTGGTGTAGACCTGCGACCCGGTCGTCGGCGTACTCCCGTCGGTGGTGTAGTAAATAGCCGCTCCAGGCGTGGCATCCGCAAGCGACACACTTAACGTGGACGAGAAAGTCGTTCCACTGGCTGGAGTAAATGTCGGTGTCGCCGTCACTGCAGGAACACCGGTGGCCAGGTTATGGAACCAGTCGAAGGTTGCCGTAAGTGCCGGCGCCTGGCTCGCAGTCACACTGTAATTCCAGGCATACGGTGCCAGTCCAGTCACTACCAGGGTATCGGTGAAGGTGCCCGCCTGGTTCCACGTCGTCCCATTGGTCGACCAATACGCTGTGTAATTGTTGCCCACGCGCGTGAGGCGCAAATACGTTGGCACCGCGTAGCCGGAAAACGGCGAGAGCTTCACCTTCGAGGTGTCGACGCCGGCGGTGATGGTGCCCACACTCAAATTCAGCGTGCCCCCCGCCTCCACCTCGAAACGGATGTAGTCCTTGGCATCCCCCTCCACCATCAGGCCCTGTCCGTAGTACTTGGTCGCAGCCACCAGGGTGGAATCGATTTTTACCGCGACATCGAAGTTTGTATTCGCGATCGGCTGAATCACCTGGACCGCATCCAGCGCAGGCACCTCCGCATCATGATTGCTTCCGGCCGGCACCGTCAGGACCAGCTCCCCATTGCTCACCGCCACCGAGCCGCCTACGGGTGTGCTTACCTGCCACACCGCCGTGTTCAAGCTGGCTGCATTGAATTCATCCGATACGAGTGTGCCGCTGGGACTTGGGGAATAGGTATAGCTCGCCGAACCTTGGGCACTTTGCGTAAAACCGCTGGCCGTCGCAATGGCGTTGACCGTGGTGGTCGAGTTGATGGTGAACGGCCCCGAATAGAGTTGGGACCCCGTAGTGGGCGCACTTCCATTGGTGGTGTAGTAGATCGCCGCTCCAGCAATTGTATCCGCAATCGACACGCTTAATGTCGAAGCGAAGCTCGTTCCGCTGGCCGGAGTAAACGTCGGCGTCGCCGCCGGCGTGGCGGCCCCCTGGATCTGGTAGGCTCCCACGACAATCGGGGCTATCCTGGTCGCCCGTAGCCGACGCAAATGCGCGAATGGTGAGCGACGGACCGCTGACCACGATGGGTGCGTTGTACACCGCGGAGGAATGCGTCGGCGTCGATCCATCGACCGTGTAGTAAATCGTCGCCCCGCTCGTCGCACTGCTCAGGGAGACGTTCTGGGCCGAAGTGTACGTGCCTGGCAGTGGGCTGAAAGTCGGCTCCGCAGCGACTTGGGTTGTACCGGGCGTAAACGTCCAGGTCTTGATGTTCTGGATCGAGGTATAGCCTCCGGTAGCACCGGTAAAGCCAACCAGCGCGGTGTTTGCGCCAACCGTCGCGGGGATGTTGATCGTGAAGGCATGGCTGTATGTTTTATTGGTAACCGTGTCGGTCAGGTTCAATGTCAACGTCGTGCCGTCGTAGACAAGCTGCCCGGCGATGGTATTGCCATTCGACAGCACCACCCCCGAACTGGTCATGTCGATGGCCGGAGTGATGGGAAGCGTGCCGTCGGTATACAGCCCGGTGGAATCGGTACCCTCGCCGCTGTTGCTGTAGAGATCGAATTTAACCGCAACGCTGTTCGTGATTGCCCCGTAACCGAGGCCTCCTCCACCGCCGCCAACCGCGGTTGGGCTGTCATTTTGGATGGTGAAGGTGAATCCGTCTGCCACCGCGCTGGTGAGTTGGAAGGTAAAGTTCGTGGTAAAGGCCTGGATGTTGACCGGCGTCGTCCAGAAAGCGCTGGTTGCCTCCTTGGTGCCGCCATCGGTTAATTCCAGGTAATGGCTGGAGTTCACTTTGGCCACGCTGTTCAGCTGCAGGCCAGTGGTGCTGGTAAAGCCGCCGGCAAAATTGATGCCGCCCGAGCCGCCGCTTTGAATCACGTACGCCGCGCTAGCCACCGCGCTCTGAGCAAATCCGGGAGCCGTGGCCAGCGCCTCCACCGTGGTGTTGGCGGTGACGGAGATCGCCCCGCTATAGACCGCGGACGACGTGGTGGGTGCGGTGCCGTTGGTCGTGTAGTAAATCACAGCTCCGGGTGTGGTATCGGCGATGGTGACCGACTGGGCCGATGGATAGGTTCCCGTGCCGGGTGAAAACGTGGGCGTCGCCGCTGCCGCCAACTGGATGGTGTACGTTGCGCTGCCGATACTGCTGGCTGCGAGTCCAACTGCCTGAGCGAGCGCCTTGATCGTGACCGCTCCGCTATCCACGCTGATCGGAGAGCTGTAGACACTGGACGACGTGTTCGGAATCGAGCCATCGATCGTGTAGTAAATCACCGCCCCGGTGCTGCCGTCGCTCAGCGTCACCTGTTGCGCCGTGGTGAAGGACCCGCCGGCCGGCGAAAAGGTCGGGGTCTGCGTGACCGATCCCGGTTGAGAGGTCAACGTCCAGGACAGAATCTTCTGGCTCGAGCTTCCCGCGCTGGAGGCGCCCGTAAAGCCGATATACGCCAGGTTGTTCCCGATCGTGGCCGGAATATTGATCGGGAACGTATGCGTAAAGGTCTTGTTCACGACGATGTCCGTGAGGGTCATGATCAGGTTGACCCCGTCATACGTCATGTGCGCATTAATGGCGTCTCCGCTGTTTATCAGAACTCCGGAAGAGGTCATGTCCACTGCGGGAACGGTAGGCGCCACACCATTCACATACAGTCCGGTTGAGTCCGTACCCTCGCCGTTGTTATTGAAGAAATCGAACTTGATGGCGACACTCTTGGCGATACCGCCCGTCGTTCCAGTGTTCGGATTAGGTCCATATCCCAGGCTTCCACCGTTCCCTCCAATGGCCGTGGGGGCAACGTTCTGCATGGTAAAGGTAAATCCGTCGGCGACTGCATTCGAGAGTTGAAACGAGAAGTCGGTGGTAAAGGCCTGAATGTTGGTGGGCGTGTTATAGAAGGCGCTCCCCGCCTGGTTGGCCACGCCTGTCGTCAGTTGCAGACGGGTATCGTCGACATTGGTTGCGCTTCCGTTGAAGGTCAGACCCACTGCGCCGCCGAAGCCATTGCCGTAATTAATTTCTGTGCCGTTGGGCTGTATGGTGTACGAGGCGGAAGCTACGTTACTGTTCGTCAATCCGCTCAAAACAGCGATCGCGTTAATGACCGTATTGCCGGCAACTGTGATGGGCGCGGTATATTTCGTGGAACCGGTCGTGGGCGTCGATCCGTTGGTTGTGTAATAGATGGTCGCCCCTGACGTGCTGTCGGAAATGGTGACCGTCTGCGTCGTGGTGTAGCTGCCCGCTGCGGGAGAAAACGTTGGCAGGGAAGTTTGCGTATTAAAGTTATAGCTCGCGGTCGTCACCGCGCTTTGCAGGTACCCGCTGGCGCTGGCAATCGCTTGTACCGTTGCATCCGTCGACAGTTGGAAGGGTCCGCTATACTTCGTCGACCCTGTGGTGGGTGTCGACCCGTCGGTTGTGTAATAGATCGAGGCGCCGCTAACCGTATCCGTAATGGTTACCTGTTGCGCTCCGTTATAAGTACCCCCTGAAGGGGAAATAACCGGCGCCGGCGCCTGCTGCTGCGCGTTCAGGAGTCCATATACGTCGACCTGGCCAAACGCGCCGACATACACCTTGCCGTTCGTGACTACGGGCACCGCGAACTTGTTGGCCGGCCCAGCGTTATCCCGGCTGGGATTTTGATTGCTGGCATAAAGCTGTTGCGCGACGTTTGTGGCGTTGAATGCATATAAAACTGACGGGCCGTTCGAGTTGTACTGGTCGGTCAGCACCGCCCACACAATCCCGTTCTGAGTACCATTGGAAGAGACCACCGGGCTGGCGCCTGGGAAGGCCGACGTAGCCGATGATTGAGCCGAGGCTTTCTTAGCCAGAACGCCACTGGTGAGGGGAAACATCTTCAGTGAATCATTTTCCGCCCACATGTAGACGTTCCCGTTCCAGTAGGCCGGAGTGCTCCACAATCCTGAGTCCGACTTCAATGCGCCGGTGATGTCCTGCACCACATTGGTGTTGGAGCCCGCACTCGGCCCTGCGTAGCCGCCAAGTTTGTCCCGGTTGAGGACCAGAATGCGGCCTTCCTTACCAACCTGGACCAGCAGGTGCGGGTTCGCTCCCGGTTGATCGGGAAGAAGCAGAATTCCGGCGGCTCCCTGGTCGAGATCGGCGCCCGTCAATGCCGATTGATTGAATGCTGTGAAGGCGTCACTGATGGCGAACCCGCCATTTGACAGATCGTAGCGCAGGATACTCTCGCCATAATCCACGTTGCTGGTGAGCGGGGGATACGATGTCATGTCGCCATTGCTGGTTACAATGAAAGCCCTTCCATTTGGCGTTACGGTGTCAAAGGGTATTCCGGCCCCCGACATCCAGATCGCGTCCCCATTGCCATTGGGCGAGGTGCAGATCGCAGCCGTCTGCTTGAGTGTCGTTTCGTTGTAGACCAATACCCAGCCATGCCACGGGCCATTGTCTTCGTGAGAGCCGAAAGGTATGTAGATGCTTCCGTTGAAGAGTCCGAGGGCCGGCCGGTTATGTTGCCACTTGGTACTGAAGGCGAGTGTGCCTCCGGAACTTCCATTGCCGTTGCCAGGCACCGATGCTGAAAGAGCCACCGGACTGCTGGAGCGCTCGCTGCCGTCGAAAATGCTCAGCGCGTGCAGCCGTTGCACGTAGTTCCCGTTCTCTTTGCTCTTGGCGAGAACAAAAATGGTGTTTGTTGCAAGGTCAATGACCGGAGTAGAGGTGATGCCAATCTGGTAAACGGTGGTCACGCCCGATTGAACGTCTGACGTGGGGACCGTGGTCGCTCCGGCTGCGGCTCCATGGGTCGTACTGAGCATACTGGCCTGCCACAGAGGACCACTATCCGCGCCGCCGTTGCTGTCTGCGTCAAACGCGTAAACCGAATCGTTTTCGGTGGCAACGAAGAAGACGTTATGCGTTCCCTGGCTGGGTAGCGTCAGATTGCCAACATAAAGCGGTTGCGCATACACCTGGCCATCCACTGTATGGCTGAAGAGCTTGCCGAAGGTGTTGGTGTTTACGTTTGACTGAGTAAGAATGGTCTCCTGCGTGTTCTGGCCCTGATGGGTGTTGTCATAGCGCCATGTAGGCACATTGGGTCCCTGCCCATGCATGGGTCCCACCGCCAGCAGAAACAAAAGACTTGGGAGTACGATCCTGGGTGCGCTTAGCCGAAGAATAAGACCCTCCTACCCGTGTGGACACTGGGCCACAAGCACGGTGAGGTTATCGCCTGGATATGGCCGCCCCACCGCCAAACACCTTTGCGCTAGCGTCTCCGATCGTGATTTCGATCAGGATTCGCAGCCGCAGGGGATGAGGGATGGCACCGGGGGAATGACAGCAGGGGAAGCTAATCTAACGCAGGCTGACTATACAACATTTAAGTACCACTATCGATGCAATTTTAAGGATTCATGGGACAAGTTTCCGATTTTCATCCTGAGGAGCGGACTCGCCACAGGCAAGTCAAGGGAGCAATTACACGGGCAACAAAAGCTTTGGGTGGCCCATTGCCCCGATTTCCTGCGGAGGCTTGTGGCGTTGATACACTCCATGCGCCTTTCCTTAATGAAAGGCGCACACACGGACCTCTCTAGTGTCCCGTCCCTAAAGTTCGTTAAAGAACTCCTCTTCGGCTTTGTATCAGGGCACGACTTCAGTCGTGCCGCAAACACTGCAAAACCAAATGGGCTTCAGCCCCTGAGAGCAGTTTCTGGAACATTTTCGATTCCTCGAATTGTTCCAGGAACTTCAGGGACAGGACACTAGCACAGCGTGGCAGGAAATCGGGGTCAAGCCTTCTGTTGGGTGGCGAGTTACACCGGCAACCAAAGCTTTGGGTGGCCCATTCAAGCCGTACTTTGGCTTGAGTGGGCTACGATGCCTCCCCCGCCCGTTTGTCATTAGGAGCAGGCGTCCCCCGTCGTGGAGCCCCTGAGATCTCCCGGAATACTATGGCCCAGCCGTGAGGTTATGGAACCAATCGAACGTCGCCGTAAGTGCCGGAGCGTTGCTGGGCGTCGTGCTGTAGTTCCATGCATACGGCGCCAGCCCTGTCACCACCAGGGTATCGGTGAAGCTTCCTGCCTGGTTCCAGGTTGTGCCATTTGCCGACCAGTACGCCGTATAAGTCGTCCCCACACGCGTCAGGCGCAGATACGTCGGCACAATATAGGAAGTGAACGGCGATATCTGAAACTTCGTACTCTGTGCTCCAGCGATCACGGTTCCCCCACTCAGGTTTACCGTACCTCCAGCGCCCAGCTCGAAGCGGATGTAGTCTTTGGCATCGCCTTCCACCATCAGCCCTTGTCCGTAGTACTTGGTCGCCGCCACCAGGGTGGAATCGATCTTCACCGCCACGTCGAAGTTTGTATTGCTGATGGGCTGGATCACCTGCACTGCGTCCAGCGCAGGGACAGCCGCATCATGATTGCTCCCTGCCGGTACCGTCAGCACCAGTTCTCCGTTGCTCACCGCTGCCGAACCACCGACCGGCGTGCTTACCTGCCATAGTGCGCCATTCAAGCTGGCCGTATTGAACTCGTCCGATACCGGCGCTCCACTGACGACTGGCGTGTAGGTATAGGTGGCCGAGCCCTGGCCGCTTTGCGTATAGCCGCTGGCAGTCGCGATTGCATTTACGGTAGTGGATGCACTGATGGTGAACGGACCCGAATAAAGCTGGGACCCTGTCGTCGGCGTACTGCCGTTTGTCGTGTAGTAGATGGCCGAGCCCGGAGTAGTATCGGCGATCGACACACTCAACGTTGAGGAGAAACTAGTCCCGCTCGCGGGGGTAAAGGTCGGGGTCGCGGCAACTGGCGTCCCGCTCGTGGCCAGGTTGTGGAACCAGTCGAAGGTTGCGGTCAGCGCCGGCGCCTGGCTTGGCGTCGCGCTGTAGTTCCAGGCGTAGGGCGCCAACCCCGTCACCACCAGGCTGTCGGTGAAGGTTCCCGCCTGGTTCCATGTCGTGCCATTGGTCGACCAATAAGCCGTGTACGTGGTTCCCACACGCGTCAGGCGCAGATACGTCGGCACCGCATAGGAAGTGAACGGCGATATCTGAAACTTCGAACTCTGCGCCCCAGCGATCACGGTTCCCCCACTCAGGTTCACCGTACCTCCAGCGCCCAGCTCGAAGCGGATGTAGTCCTTGGCATCGCCTTCCACCATCAGGCCTTGTCCGTAGTACTTGGTCGCCGCCACCAGGGTGGAATCGATTTTCACTGCCACATCAAAGTTGGTATTGCTGATCGGTTGGATCACCTGCACTGCGTCCAGCGCAGGGACGGCCGCATCATGATTGCTCCCCGCCGGTACGGTTAGAACCAGCTCTCCATTGCTCACCGCTGCCGAACCGCCCACCGGTGTGCTTACCTGCCACACCGCTGTGTTCAAGCTTCCGGCATTGAATTCGTCTGACACCGGTGCGCCGCTCGTGCCCGCTGAATAGGTGTAGCTGGCCGAGCCTTGGGCGCTCTGTGTAAAGCCGCTGGCCGTGGCGATCGCGTTGACCGTGGTCGTAGCACCGATTGTGAACGAACCCGAGTAAAGCTGTGAGCTGGTCGTCGGCGTACTTCCGTTGGTGGTGTAATAGATCGCCGCTCCCGAAGTCGTATCGGCAATCGATACACTCAGCGTCGAAGAAAAGCTCGTTCCGCTGGCAGGAGTAAAGGTCGGAGTGGCCGCGGGCGAGGCTGCAGCCTGAATCTGGTAAGTTCCCACGACAACCGGGCTATCCTGGTAACCGGTCGCCGAGGCAAAAGCGCGAATGGTGAGTGACGTCCCGTTCACGACAATCGGTCCGCTGTACACGGTGGAGGAATGCGTCGGCGTCGACCCATCGACAGTGTAGTAGATGGTTGCCCCAGTCGTCGCACTGCTCAGAGAAACATTTTGTGCGGAAGTATAGGTACCCGGCAAAGGATTGAATATTGGGTCGGCAGCCACTTGCGTTGTCCCTGAAGTGAACGTCCAGGTCTTGACGTTCTGGATAGCGGTCGACCCTCCCGTACCGCCGGTGAAGCCGACATAAGCCGTATTGCCTCCAACCGTTGATGGAATATTGACCGTGAACGCATGGCTGAAGGTCTCGTTTGTAACCGTGTCGGTAAGGGTCAGCGTTAACGTTGTGCCGTTATAGACAAGTTGGGCAGACATGGTATCGCCGCTTGACAATACGATCCCGGAAGAAGTGAGGTCGACCGCTGGGGTGGCTGGAAAGGCCCCGTTGGTATACATTCCCGTGGAATCAGTGCCCTCGCCATTGTTGCTGTAAATGTCGAATTTTATGGCTACGCTCTTGGCGATACCGCCCGTTGTCCCGGTGTTGGGGTTGGGTCCATAGCCGAGACTTCCGCCAGACCCTCCGAGCGCAGTCGGGCCTACATCCTGAACGGTGAAAGTGAATCCATCGGCAACCGCACTGGAAAGCTGGAAGGTAAAGTTCGTGGTAAAGGCCTGAACATTGACTGGCGTAGTCCAAAAGGCACTACTCGCCTCCTGGGCGCCCCCGTCGGTAAGTTCAAGGAAATTGCTGCTTACTTTGGCCGCGCTATTCAGTTGCAGGCCAGTGGCATTGGGAAAGCCGCCGGCGAAATTAATGTTGCCTGACCCGCCGGTTTGAATCACATAGACCGCGCTGGCCACCGCACTTTGAGCAAATCCAGGAGCAGTGGCAAGAGCCTCCAGTGTGGTATTCGCGCTGACGGCAATCGCGGAGCTATAGATCGCGGACGAGGTGGTTGGTGTGGTGCCGTTGATGGTGTAGTAGATCGTTGCTCCGGGGGTGGTGTCGGAGATGATGACCGACTGTCCCGAGGTATACGTGCCGGTGCCAGGTGAAAAAGTAGGCGTTGCTGCTGCCGCTAGTTGGATGGTGTAGGTTGCGCTGCCCACGCTGCTGGCGTTGATACCGGGCGCCTGGGCAATCGCTTTGATCGTAACCGCGCCGCTATCCACGCTGATTGGAGAGCTGTAGACACTCGATGAGGTGGTGGGAACCGAGCCATCGATCGTGTAGTAGATGACGGCCCCGGAAGTTCCGTCGCTCAGCGTTACTTGTTGCGCTGTGGTGAAGGACCCGCCGGCGGGAGAAAAGGTGGGCGTCTGTGTGACCGATCCCGATTGAGAGGTCAGCGTCCATGACAAAATTTTCTGGCTCGAGCTTTCGCCGCCAGAGCCGCCCGTAAAGCCGATATACGCCAAATTGCTTCCGATCGTTGAGGGAATATTGATCGGGAACGTATGCGTAAATGTCTTATTCACGACGATATCCGTAAGGGTCATGATCAGATTGACCCCGTCATACGTCATGTGCGCCGTAATGGTGTCTCCGCTGTTCAGAAGAACCCCGGAGGAGGTCATGTCCACCGCGGGAAGCACGGGCGCCGCCCCGTTCACGTAGAGTCCGGTTGAGTCTGTGCCCTCGCCATTGTTGTTGTAGAAGTCGAACTTGACCGCGACACTCTTGGCGATGCCGCCCGTCGTTCCTGTGTTCGGATTTGGTCCGTATCCCAGGCTTCCCCCGTCTCCGCCAATCGCGGTAGGCCCGACGTTTTGAATGGTAAAGGTGAATCCGTCGGCCAGGGCATTCGAGAGTTGAAATGCGAAGTCAGTGGTAAACGCCTGAATGTTCGTCGGAGTGTTATAGAACACGCTACCCGCCTGGTATGTCAGGCCTGTGGTCAACTGCAGACGGCTGTCGTCTACGTTGGTCGCGCTTCCGTTCAACGTCAGACCGGCAACACTCGAAAAGCCACTGCCGTAGTTAATTTCTGTCCCGTTCGGCTGTATGGTGTAGGAGGCGCTTGCCACGTTACTGTTGGTCAGCCCGCTGAAAGTGGCGATAGCGTTGACGACGGTGTTGCTGCTAACTGCGATGGGCCCGGCATATTTTGTCGAACCGGTGGTGGGCGTCGATCCATTCGTTGTGTAGTAGATGACCGCCCCGGACGTGCTGTCAGAAATGGTGACCGACTGAGCAGTCGTGTAGGTGCCCCCTGCGGGAGAAAACTGCGGCATGGGAGTCTGCGTGTTGAAATTATAGGTGGCGCTCGCTACCGCACTCTGCAGATATCCGCTCGCGCTGGCAATCGCCTGCACCGTTTCATCCGTTGAGAGTTGGAAGGTCCCCGTATACTTCGTCGATGACGCGGTCGGAGTCGACCCATCGGTGGTGTAGTAAATGGTGGCGCCGCTTACTGTATCCGTAATGGTAACTTGCTGCGCACTGCTGTAGGTCCCCCCAGATGGGGAAATGACGGGCTCGGGTGCTTGCTCTTCTGCGTTCAAAAGTCCGTAAACGCTCACCTGGCCGCCGGCGCCTACATAGACCTTCCCGTTGGTGACCACGGGAACCGTGAACTTGACTGCCGCGCCCGGGTTGTCACGGCTCGAATTCTGGTTGCTGGCATAGAGCTCTTGGGCCACGTTGGTAGCGTTAAACGCGTACAGAATGGACGACCCGTTCGTCTTGTACAAATCGCTTACGATCGCCCACACAATGCCGTTTTGCGTGCCATTGGACGAGACCACCGGGGTGGCTCCCGGAAATGTCGAGGTAGCCGAGGATTGAGCCGTGGCCTTCTTGGCCAGAACCCCAGTGGTGATCGGAAGCATCTTCAGGGCGTCGCTTTCGGCCCACATATAGATGTTTCCGTTCCAGTAGGCCGGTGTGCTCCACAATCCTGTGTCCGTTCCCAAAGCGCCGGTTATATCCTGCACAGCATTGGTATTTGAGCCGGCGCCGGACCCAGCATAGCCGTTGAGTTTGTCCCGGTTGAGGACCAGGATACGGCCTTCCTTGCCAATCTGAACCAGGAGGTGCGGATTGGCCCCCGGTTGATCCGGAAGGATAAGCACACCCCCTGAGCCCTGATCCAGATCTGCGCCGGTCAACGCGGATTGATTGAAGTCCGTAAATGCGTCACTAATGGCAAAACCGCCATTCGACAGATCGTAGCGCAGAACGCTCTCCCCGTAATCCACGTTGCTGCTCAGTGGCGGATACGTCGTCATGTCGCCATTACCGGTGGCCAGGAACGCCCTGCCATTTGCGCTCACCGTATCGATGGGCAATCCTGCCCCCGACATCCAGACGCCATCGCCATTCCCATTGGGAGATTGGCTAACCGCCGCAGTTTGCTTAAGTGTCGTCTCGTTGTAAACCAACACCCATCCGTGCCAGGGCCCGTTGTCGCCATGAGAACCAAAGGCAATATAGATATTTCCGTTGAAGAGTCCGAGTGCCGGACGATTCAGCTGCCACAAGGTGCTGAACGACAGCTTGCCTCCGGAACTTCCGTTGCCGTTACCAGTCACCGATGCCGAGAGCGCTACCGGACTGCCAGAGCGTTCGCTGCCATCCAGAATGCTGAGGGCATGCAGCCGTTGCACATAGCTGCCGTTCTCTTTGCTCTTGGCCAACACAAAAATTGTTTGCGTGTTGAGGTCGATGACTGGGGTGGAACTGATGCCGATCTCGGGATTAATGTCTCCGGTGCCGGTTTGGACATCGGTAGATGGTACGGTCGTTGCTCCCGATGCGGCTCCATGCGTCGTGCTGAGCATGCTGGCCTGCCACAGGGGCCCGCTATCCGCGCCGCCGTTGCTGTCGGCGTCGAACGCGTATACCGAGTCGTGCTGCGTAACCACGAAAATAACGTTGTGCGTGGTGTTGTTCGGCAGAGTCAGGTTCCCAACATACAGCGGTTGCCCGTACACCTGGCCATCCACGGTATAGCTGAAGAGCTTCCCGAAGGTGTTGGTGTTTACATTCGTCGGAGTAAGAATGATCTCCTGCGTGTTCTGGCCCTGGTGTGTGTTGTCGTACCGCCATGTGAGTACATTGGGCGCTTGTGCAAGCAGAGATCCCGCCGCGGCCAGGAATAAAAGGCATGGCGCCGCAACCTTGAAAAACGTCATAGATACGTTTTGAGTCGAGCCCGAACCGAATGTGAGAGCAGGCACGAGTGGATTCACCTGGCCGAAAAATAGGACCCTCCTACCCCGGGTGGGCAATTGGGTCACAGTTCCAGCGGCGTCGTTACCTGGCTATACCCGCTCCACCGTCAAACAATTGCTTAGGACACGCGCGCTCCGGAACGTTTCAGTCACGAAAATCCGCGGTCCGGGGGATGAGGGATCGTACAGGGGGGATGGGAAGTGCAGCAGTTACGAAAACGTAGGTTGACTATACAACATTTGAGGTATTACGGAAGAGATAAATTCCGGTGCCCACTAATCCTGAGCGCATTTGAATCGCCTTGACAAGCCGGAGCTCCGCCGCGGCCGTTCGCCTCGTATAGTGAAGCAAGCAAGATTTGCCGAAATTCCACCAATGAGACGAATAAACCTACTATTTGCATCGGGATCCAAAATGCTTTTGGGAGCACTTCTGCTCGGCTCGCCCGCCATCGTTCCTGCGGCCTCCAGTGGGACGCCGAGTCCTGAGCTTTCAGGAATGGTTTGGGAAAGACATGGGGACTGGCATCTGAATGGCAGCTCCACCGATCTTCGGCTGGGGGAGGCGATTCCACCTGGCGGTTTAGTCACCGGAAGCGCAGAGAATTCGCCGCACTCGATCACTATTCTGTTGCCGGACGGACAGCGCATGCTCTGCGAATGCTACGAAGCAAAAACCTGTTCCCAGGGTTTCCGCGTTCCGGCCATCACTCCGCAGCCCCGGCCTGCGGTTTGGGACATGTTTGTCGGGGTCAGGAACGCTCTGCTGTTACGGCCGGCAACTGCTGAGACCGCTTTCCCCACCCCGGCCGGCCGTGCCGCGATGGCAGGCAACTTCGAGATAGTGGCGGCCGTCAATCCGCAGGGCGAGATCTCGATTGCTCCAGTGCTGCGTGTACTGCCCCCGGGTCAATACTCTCTGAGCATAACCAGGGACGGCCAACAAACTTCTCCGCCAACCCGCCCGGTCGTACAACCCCTGGACTGGGCGTCAGCCCAGGAGCCGGCGCAAGTCCGTGTAGGCGGCCCGGGACTTTACAGGATTCGCGTGTCAGATCCCGCGTTCGTGCCCCGAATCGAGATTGAGGTCTTGGCCACCTCGCCTGCTTCCTTGGCGGCCGAAACCGCCGCCTTGAAACAGGCCCGCGAGACCATCCTGACCTGGAGCAAAATCCACGAGGGATGGTCTCTGCACGCTTTCCTGCGCGCATATCTGGAATCGCGGCAAAGCGCATCTTCGCAATAAACGTCACCCCAGGCCGTACGTATTGAGCGAACGAAAATGTAGATGTCCCGTGCCCTTCCGGGGAATGACTGGATCTATTTTCGAGGGCAGCAGGGAACTTCACAGCTTGTGTGGGGCCGTAGCTGGGAAAAGCACAATGGTGGGAGCCCCCGCATTCATGCGGGGCCGCTCGGCTGTAAAGCCGAGCGGCACGCGTGGGACTTATTCTCCTCCGGCTTTTTCCGCGGCTTTTTCCGCAGCCCGTTTAGTCCGACCGACTATCAGCCAAATTTATGGCACGACTTTATAGGCTGCGGAAAAACTCATGCCCTGGAGTTTCTACATATTTTCAAGCGGCAGCGCCTGAACCAACTGGTTGGTGGCCCATTGCCCCGATTTCCTGCGGAGGCTTGTGGCGTTCATACACTCCATGCGCCTTTCCTTAATGAAAGGCGCACACGCGGACCTCTCTAGTGTCCTGTCCCTGAAGTTCGTTAAAGAACTCCTCTTCGGCTTTGTATCAGGGCACGACTTCAGTCGTGCCGCAAACACTGCAAAACCAAATGGGCTTCAGCCCCTGAGAGCAGTTTCTGGAACATTTTCGACTCCTCGAATTGTTCCAGGAACTTCAGGGACAGGACACTAGCACAGCGTGGCAGGAAATCGGGGTCAAGCCGCGTTTTGGCTTGAGTGGGCAAGTAGCCTGCACGGCAGCCATGGCTTATTCGCTAACCTGCACACCCATGAATCTTGGCTCATCAGTAAGGATTGAGGAAGATCTACAATGGCTGCGAATCGTTGAAGTAGCCATGGCCGGGGTTCAGGATGTCGAGCGATCCGTTGAACTTCGCTTGGCGGCATTGCGGACCATGACCGCCGGGTACCCAAAGTAAACCTCCGAAACGATAACCGGCGATGCAAGAAAAGAGTCTCGACGGCCAACTCCGAGCGCGATATTCTGTGAGCAGTTGATTTCGGCAGGGGCGGCTTCTCGGCAGCAGTTCCCTGACCGGCAGTTTCCGGTAGCTTACGGACTAAGCGCGAGCGAAGGACAGTTTTACCGCTGTCCGGTGTCACACCCGATCCCTGTCAAAAAATAGGCAATCCAAGCACCCTGCTTCCCCGAGCAGTAGAAGAACCGCTGTCCCTAACTTCCCTCACATTCACTCTCAATTTCAGGAGCCACCTATGCCCAAAAATGAAGTCAGCGATCCCATCACCGATCAGGAAATAGCCTTTGCCCTTCTGGTCCTCTCTGGCGCCATGACCGACCGTCAGGCCGCCGAAGCGGTCGGCCTCCACCCCGACTCTGCCGCCTACACCAAAGCCAAACCCAGTGTCCGCGCCTACATGCTCGAGCACTCCGCCGCCGTACAGCAACAACCCCTCCAGCAAGACGCCGACCTGTCCCGGCGCGCCGTGGAGCAACTGCGCAGCCTCAGCCCGGACCGCGAGCAAGTACTGGCCCGCCTCTGGGAACTCGCCCACCTCAGCCCCGAAATGACCCGAAACAGCATTACCGGACAGGTCAAGGCCATTTCCATGATCGTGGCCATGCAAAACTTCATCCCCGACCGTCGCGCCCTCTCTGCGGAAAAGAAATCCGCCCCTGCGCCCAACCCGCAGCCAACCCCTGGCCTTGCCCAGGAACAAGATGCTCCCGGCTTGGTGGGAGAGGCGTCTCCGGACCATGGGCCCAGCCAGTCCACCTTCGCCCGCCGCTTTAACCCTTCGGAAGCCCACCCACCTGTCGCCCTGTTCACTTCTGTTCCAGACCTGGGAATTCCTTTTCCCATAAAACAGACCCCTTTAAACCCCTTTGTGCGCCCCCGTTAAGCTGTTAATCCGCAAAAAGACCCAAAAATATCAAATTTTACAAATAACTGACCAGCCCCTGAACTATTGCTTTGCTGCCTGGTGCAGACTTCTTCCGCAGCTCCACAAACGCTGGGTGGCCCATTTGCCCCGATTTCCTGCGGAGGCTTGTGGCGTTGATACACTCCATGCGCCTTTCCTTAATGAAAGGCGCACACGCGGACCTCTCTAGTGTCCCGTCCCTAAAGTTCGTTAAAGAACTCCTCTTCGGCTTTGTATCAGGGCACGACTTCAGTCGTGCCGCAAACACTGCAAAACCAAATGGGCTTCAGCCCCTGAGAGCAGTTTCTGGAACATTTTCGACTCCTCGAATTGTTCCAGGAACTTCAGGGACAGGACACTAGCACAGCGTGGCAGGAAATCGGGGTCAAGCCGTGTTTTGGCTTGAGTGGGCGAGTAGCCTGCACAGCAGCCAGGGCTTATTCGCTAACCTGCACAGCCCATGAATCTTGGCTCATCAGTAAGGATTGAGGAAGATTTGCAATGGATGCGAATCGTTGAAGTAGCCATGGCCGGAGTTCAGGATGTCGAGCGATCCGTTGCCGGTCACGTCGCCAATGGGGTCGTTGTGACCCTTGGCGTTGGAGATGATTTGCTCCGTTAAATTCCCCTTGCCATCGTTATAGAACACAGCCACGCGGTTCAGTGGCGACTGGTCCTGCTCCACCGCTAGGATGTCCAACGTTCCGTTCTTATCCATGTCTCCAACCTGAATCTTGTGTACATCGATCATGGTGAAATCCATGGTGTGCTTGATCCAGGTTCCATTGCGGCGGTCAGAAGGCGCCTGCCACCAGATCATGCCTCCGGGTGGCGGAGCGATACCTCCTCCGGGACCCTCCGACTGACCCGAGATGACATCCATCATTCCATCTCCGTTGACGTCAGTCGCGTTGTACGCGGCCACCTCGCCGCTTCCGCTTGCCGCGGAACAGTTGTCAGGGCTGCACGGATAACCGGGACCGATGATGTGCATAATCCATTTGTCGGTTCGCGCGTTGCCGCCGCTCTCGCGTGGATTCTCCCACCACACCACGTTGTACGGGGATGCTGGTTGAGTGCCTCCAAGATTGATACTTCCTTTACCGGAGCCGATGTCCAGCAAGGTAACTCCGCGGAAGGATTGACTGTATTGCGCCTGGGTCCATGAAGTCGAGCTGTTCTGGAAGAAAACCGAGGACGGGGTGACGATATCCATCTTGCCATCACCGTCTATGTCCGCTATGAGCAGGTTATTCTCGCCCAGGCCAGGCCCAACGACGTGCATTGTCCAGGGATCTGTTATCGGATTTCCGCCTTGGCCGCGTGGATTCTCAAACCATACGATCTCGGGATCACCGCTGAAAGTCGGATCGAAGCTGCAGACGATGTCGACCGCGCCATCTCCATTGACGTCAAAAGGCACCATGTCCTCATAGCCATCACCGCTGCCTATGATCGTGTGCCTGATCCAGGGATCACTTACATTTCCCGAGGCCGGATATTGATACCAATAGATACCGCTTGCGCCGCCATTGTTTGCTTGTGATTCTCTCTCCAGGCCGATGACCGGCTCCAAATGTCCAGTGCCCTGGATGTCGGCCAATGCTTTCTCGACTAGCGTCGAGGCCGGATTAGCATCCACTGTTACATACCCGTAGGGGCTTGGGCCATCCTGGTTTGCGATCGGGTCGGAGGTGGCGAAGAAGTAATCGACAACCGCTGTAAACCCCGGCGAATTACTGGCCGTTGTATTCGAGTTTCCGCCATAAGGGCCGATCTTGGCAGCGTTCAGATCAAAAGTAAAGTTGGGCGCCGCGGTGAAGCTTGCACCGTTGCTCGACCAGCTCCCCGTCCAAACGTCGCCGCTCCTCGATAGGCGCAACCACAACGGTCCCCTGGCAAGAGAGATCTTTGTGTTGACGAACTTCGTCGCCTTGCCCCCGCTTATACCCGCCGCAAACAATTCCGGCCCGGCGGTTCCACTGAACAGGACATCGAACCGCAAGAAGTCGGTACCATCCTGCTCAACCAGAATGCCCTCGTCCTGGTTCCCTATCTCGACTGCCGACTGGAAGCGGACATCCACGCTAAAGTCTGAATTGGAGACAGGCTGCATGATACGAACAGCATTGGCGCCGCTGGTCCACAGGTCGTGGCTCTTGCCCATGGGCACGTTCAAGTTTGCTCCAGTACCGGTCATTACGACAGTTCCGTCGCCCAACGGGTTCTCGATCGCCCACAGAGAAGTATTCAACGCCGGCTCATCCAGGTTGTCGGAAACCACTCCGCCACCAGATTCACTGCTCAAGGTATAGCTGGCGGAAGCAACTCCGCTCTGCGTCATGCCACTCGCTGTCGCAATTGCCTTTACCGTGCTCGAGGTAGAAATCGTGAATGGGACCGAGTAGACAGTGGATGACGTAGTGGGCGTTGCTCCGTTGGTTGTGTAATAGATGGTTGCGCCGGATGTGCTGTCTGAGACCGACACACTCAGCGTAGAAGAAAAGCTGGTTCCACTAACCGGATTGAAGGTCGGTGTGGCAACCGTAGGAGTGGACGTCGTGTTGTGGAACCAATCAAAGGATGCCGTGACCGCTGGAGCTTTGCTCGGGGTGCTTTGATAGTTCCACCCATACGGTGCCAATCCTGTCACCGTCAGAGTATCGCTAAAGGTGCCCGCTTTGATCCAGTTCACTCCGTCGGCTGAATAATATCCAGTAAACGTGGTTCCCGTGCGATTCAGACGGAGGTACGTGGGTACTGCGTATCCAGAGAAGGGCGCGAGCTGGAATGCCGTGCTCTGCTTGCCTGCAATGATGGTGCTCGCAGTGAGCTGAACGTTTGATCCGCTCGCGCCCAGCTCAAACCGGATGTAGTCATGGGCGGCTCCCTCGACCATAAGGCCTTCGCCCGAGTACTGCGCCGCAGCCGCAACCGTTGAGTCGATCTTTACATTGACGTCGAAGTTCGCATTGCTGATTTTCTGTTCCACCTGAACCGCATCCAGAGCAGGAGTAAATGCATCGTGATTGCTTCCTCCCGGCACCGTGATTACCAGGTGACCATTGCTTACCGCCGCACTCCCTCCCGCCGGCGCGATTACCGTCCACAGGCTCGCGTTAAGGCTGCTGCCATTGAAATCATCATTGACCGGCGGTCCCGCTGACTGGCTGGTCAGCGTGTAGCTCGCGGTGCCCACCGAGCTGGTCACTCCACCGGCCACGGCGATAGCGTTAAATGTGGCGGACGAATCGATGGTGATGGAGCTCGAGTACACCGGCGAGGACGTGGTCGGCGTGCTGCCGTCGGTGGTGTAGTAGATGGTCGACCCGGTAGTAGTCTCGTTGATCGACACGCTCAGGGTAGAAGAAAAGCTGGTCCCACTGGCTGGATTAAAGGTCGGCGCGGCCACCGTGGGAGTGGTCGTCGTGTTGTGAAACCAATCAAAAGACGGAGTGATGGCCGGAGCGTTGCTCGGATTGCTTTGATAGTTCGAGCCGTAGAGCGCCAATCCGGTTACGGTCAGGCTACTGTCAGTAAAGCTACCGGCTTTGGTCCAGTTGGTTCCATCGGCCGAATAATATGCAGTGTACGTTGAGCCCGTGCGGTTCATGCGGAGGTAGCTGGGCACCACGTATCCAGAGAAGGGTGCGAGCTGAAATTGTTTGCTCTGCGTGCCTGCAACGATCGTGTTCACGCTGAGCGATATACTTGATCCGTTTGCACTTATTTCAAATCGGATATAGTCATGGGCATCTCCTTCGACCAGCATGCCCTGGCCGGAATACTGCCCCGAAGCCGCGAGCGTCGAGTCGATCTTTACGTTGACATCGAAGTTCGCGTTGCTTACCTGCTGCTCCACTTGGACCGCGTCCAGAGCCGGAGTAAATGCGTCGTGATTGCTCCCTCCGGGCACCGTGATTAGCAGGTGCCCGTTGCTCACCGCTGCACTTCCTCCCGCTGGCGCGACTACCGTCCACAGGGCCGTGTTGAGGCTTGTGCCGTTGAAGTCGTCAGAAACCGGCGCTTGCGCAATCGCGGTCGAAAATACACCACTGGTCATCACGGATGCCAGCACAAGGCTCGAAGCAAGTGAAATGTGGCGGCTGAAAGACCGAAGCAGAAATACAGCAAAAATATTCATTTTCCAAACCCCCGAGGATCGCCCATTACCTAAGGACACACTTTAGTTTCGGGGAGGGGAGTACGATTATGCCACGAAACCAGCCCAGCTCGATAACGGGGCCAATTTTTCGATCAGCTTCCTTGAAATTCTTGATGGATTGTTGCCAGTTATCGGCCTTCCTCGGCTGGCGACGTAGATCATAACCTCCGAAGTTGCGAATGCAGAATTGCGGCCAGTCATTGCTGGACATGTCGAAGGCAGGAAGGCCAAGGAGAGAACCCATCTTTTCCACAGCGAAGTGGAAGTTCGCTAGTGTCTGCCCAGAAATTCGGCGAGTCCGGCATCCAAAGGGCGTGGACGTCCCGCCTCCGCCGCCTCATCGATGCGCAGAAACGCGCCCTGCATATAGCGGACGACCAGCCACCGGAGTGGCTCCATCTCCCAGTTTGCGAACGTCTCTGGGCGAATGGCAGCGTCTCCAGGCCTGTTTTTCGATTCGTATCATGCCAGCGAGCAACCGTCCGGCCAGATTGCTGGTGGAAACTCCCTGTCCCGTATACCCCAGACGAGCCGATGCGCGAGCTGGCGTCGAATCTTACAGCCGGCATCCAATCACGCGGCATGCCGACCGGTCCGCCCCACGCGTGGGTGAAACGAATGCCGGCGAGCGACGGAAACCACTCCACCAACGAGCGCCGGATCATCTTGACCGTGGCCTCGGCGTGTCCTGCTGATCAGTGATCTTGAGCCGAAGCGTAAGGCGCGCCACGGCTGCCGAAGAGAATACGGCCATCCGGAGTCCTGGTCAGATACACGACGGTGTTGCGCGTGGAGGCAGACGCTCTCTCCGTTCTGCCAGCCGATCTGCGACCACTGCCCGGCGGTCAATGGCTCGGTAAGCGAGATTAGCGAATAGACAGGCAGCACGCTCGGTGCAGGCTCGGGAGGCGCGTCAGGTAGGCCTCTCCCGCGAGCACGATTGCCCGCTTTGCGCGCAGTTCTCCGCCCGCAGTGGTGAGGCTTCCGAGGGCCCTGAACTCTGTTACCGGCGTCTGCTCGTAGATCACACCGCCGCGGCTTTCGACCGCTCGCGCCAGGCCGCGCACCAGGCGCGCCGGATGCAGGCTTGCGCCGTCAGGTGTATAGAGGGCACCATGGACACCGGTAACGCGCATGCGTTCCGCGACTTCTTCGCCGCTGAGAATTTTATCGGTCGGCGAGGCCCAGGCTTTCATAGGCCGCAGACTTGAGCGAACGGGTAACTGGTGAGCGCCGCGGGCCAGGGTCAGCCGCCGCCCGCGGAACCGCGCATCGATTTTCTTCGCCACAAACCCGGCGCATCTCGTCGACCGACGCGCGCATGTTCAGTAGAAGGTTCCGCGCGGCCTCAGCCCCGAAGCGCTTCCAGTGCCCCGGCAGTAAGCGGAAAGCTTGGGGAGCACCAGCCTCCGTTGCGGCCCGAGGCGCCGTAGCCGGCAATCTCCTTTCAACCATGGCGACGCGCAGTGCAGGCTCATGGAGAAGATAGTAGGCCGTCCACAGGCCGGAGTATCCTCCGCCGAGGATGGCCACGTCGACGTCTCTCGAACTCTTGAGCGCGGGCCGGGGCGTCAACGGCTCGCCTGAGTCCTCAAGCCAGAAGCTATGAGTGGAATAATCGCGCATCAAGAGGCCGCGTCACCCGGCCAACAGGAAGCCAGCCAGCAGCGACAGGCAATGCCAAGCCCCTCGCGCGAGGTGATCTTCTCATGCAGGAAGAGGACACTTAATACGATGGTGACCACGGGGTAGAGCGACGACATGGCAATCATTGTGGAAACTTTTCCCTTTTCGACGGCCGCGAAAAAGACTAGAAAGCCGACAAAATTTACAAAGCCCGCTCCGACCGACCAGCCGAATCCTTCTGGGGACCGCTGGATTTGGAAGCGTTCCATCGCGAGCACCACGAGTCCGAAGGCCACCACGCCGACGGCCTGAAAAAGCAACGTTTGCCGCGGCCGGGTATAGCCGGACGCGAGCTTGCTGAAAACTCCCCACACGCCCCACGCCACCAGGGTCATGACCCCATAAAGGATCCAAGGCTTCATCCACACCACCCGATCGGAGTCTCATCTAAATTCATCAGTGATGGCTCAGGCTCCAGACATACGCGGCTACGGCTTTCACCTGGTCGTCTGTGAGTTGAGCCCCGCCCATGGGCGGCATGGGGCTGCGATATTCTTTCGGTTGCATGACGCCGTCGGTGATCGTTTTGGCGATTCCCAAAAAGCTGCCATCGCTCCACAACCACTTGCTGTCAGTTAGGTCGGGCCCCAGCGGAGTTCCTTTGCCGCTCGAGCCATGGCAAGCCGTGCACGAAGCTCCGCCCACTTGTCCGTGGTAGATGCGATCGCCCAGCGCCACCATCTCTTGCGTCGCTCCTGCAGGAACGGAGAGGCCGGCATCAGGGTTTGTGCCCTCCGGCGGTTTGGCGTTGGCTGTGTCGACAGGCCCGGGGAAGCCGAGGCGCTCGGGCATGGAGTGGATTTCGCACCGCCGCCGGCAGAGCCGCCCACATACACAACCCGGTAGATTCGCCCGGTATTATCGTCGGCAATGTAGAGCGACCCGTCCGGCCCGACAGCAAGACCACTGGGACGATGCACGGCTTTCTCCGGAGACTTGACTGACCCCGCGAAGCCGTCGGCGAATATTTCACACCCCCACCGGATGCATGATCGCCGGCAAGGGGCTGAAAGACTACGTTGTAGCCCGCCCTGGGCACAAGGGCGCACGGTCCCAGGAACCGTGAAAGGCGATAAACACGCCATTGCGGTAATGCGCCGGAAATTGCTTCTGGTCATAGAACACCGCGCCATTCGGTCCCCAATGCGCCGGAAAAGCTGCAACCGGAGGGATCTTGTTGGCGCAAACGCCCACTTTGCTACCGCCGTCCCCGCCGTATTCCGGAGCAAGCACTAGCTTGCGCTGCACCGGGTCGTAGTAGCACTCAGGCCAGCCATAGTCGCCGCCTTGCTTCAGGAGCAGCAGCTCTTCTGCCGGCAGCGTCGCTTCCTTCTCCAGCGGATACAGGTCCGGCCAATTTGCATGCAGCTGGTCTCGCCCGTGTTGCGTCACAAATACGCGCTTGCCGGCGGCATCGATGGCAAAGCCCTCGCCGTTGCGTATCCCGGTGGCGAGATCGATCTCCCGGCGTGAAATGGTGGTTGGTCTTGTTCGCGTCATAGCGCCAGGTGCCGCCACGGGTTTCGAGTTCCGTGCAGGGATTCGCACCGGGCGACTGGGAGCGTTCGATTCTTTGAGCTGGCAGGAGTTCGTTGCCGTGCCTACATCGATGTACATGGACCCGTCGGCAGTGATGGCGAATGGATGCATAGGGATGATCGCCGCCGAGTGGCAGTCCGGAAACGACGGTGGTGGGCGGATCCCTGGGGCACGATGGACCCCGCAGGCAGCGTATATCGCACGATGCGATCGTTGATCTCCGCGTAAACCGATCCCTTGTAGAGGGCGATGCCGGTGCCACCGGCGCCGCCGGTCTGGATGGTTTCACCAAAGCGGTCAACCACGTCGGCCTTGCCCGCACCCGTCTTATCTTGCAGGGCTACCAGAAATCCGCCGGCGGGAGGCTTGTCTCCGGGGGGATGGTGGTCGCCAGACCAGGTATTGACGTACACCACTCCGCTCGGCGCCACCACTAGGTGACGGGCGTGGCCATATTTCGGCGAAAACGGTTGCGCAAAAGCCAGCAGGCAACTTCAACCCGCTGTCATCGTTCGGGCATCCCGGTGCTGTTGTTTTCTGCCCCAGGTCGACCCGATGCCGACGAACTGCTTACAGACAAAGCGCCGAGTACGGCGATGGCAGGCGGCAAAGTCTTCAACAAACTGGAAAATCGCATGGATGACTCCTGACTAAAGTCCCAAGCCTACTTGAATCCTACGGTACTCTTAACCATGTCTTGGGTTTGCACTGGAGGACAGATCAGCTTTGCTCCGTTTAGTGTACTTCGACATACTAAGCAGCCCAAGGATGAAAAGAAGAGCCGCTGTTTGGATCGCGCAGGCCTTGCTACTCTTTGCGCCGGCCGTTCTCTCCGCCCGGCAGGTCTCTACGGCCAAGCCCGAGGCCGGTCCAACTTCATCCCCCGTCGGATCAGCCAATCCCGTTCAGTCACAAAACCCATGTGAGTTTGCGCCTCTCTTGCACTTTCTGCCACGCGAACCCAGAGCCTGGCAACCAGATGACTTTGCCGGTGACACAGACCTGTATGGGCTGCCATGCTCGTGTCGCGACCGACCGGCCCTCCATTCAGCAACTGGCAAAGTTTGCTCAATCTGGGGAGCCGATTCCATGGAGGCCCATCTACTCGGTTCCTGCGTTCGTCTATTGGAGTCATCGTACGCATCTTCAAGCCGGCGTAACTTGTGACACCTGCCATGGCGATGTAGCGCAAATGGAAGTAGTCACAAAAACCACGAACGTCACAACGATGGCCGGCTGCGTCGCATGCCACCGCCGCAAAGACGCTGCAACAGGATGTGAAACCTGCCACCAGAGCCAGAGCTCATTCCTTTCCCGGCCGGCTATTCCTCGAATGGATTCCTCAGGACAATAAGCTATGGCGAAGAACAGACGGCCTGATAACCAGAGAACTGGCAGCGACAACGGACTGCAGTTCAGAATCTCTGAAGTTTCTTCATTGCTCAACGTCAGTGCATCGACATTGCGTCAATGGGAGAATGTGGGACTTACCTCTCCGTCTCGCACCAAAGGCGGCTATCGCACCTATTCTTCGCAGCAGATCGAGCGGCTGAAAGTTATCCAGAACCTCCGTTTCAAAAACGGTTTGAACATGGTTGCCATCCGCCAGTTCCTGGATAAATCGGAACCTGCTGCAGCGAGAGTAGCCCCAAGGGAAAACGAAATACCGATTGGACGAAGGCGCGCCAACTGAGACGGAGCCGCAAGCTCACCCTTGCCCAGGCTGCTGCGGCCACAGAAGTGTCGGCAGGGTTCTTAAGCTGCCTCGAACGGGGTCAGGTTCACGCTTCGATCTCGACCCTGCAAAAGCTGGCGGTCTTCTACAACACCACCGTGCTCGCCTTCTTCGGTAGCTCAACAGGGGTCACTTAGTCCGTCCGACAGAACGCAGGAAGCTGTCAAACGAACCTGGAATCTGCATCGAATTGCTGGCTCTGGGAAAAACAGCGATGGAGCCTCATCTTTTTCGCTTGGCCCCGGGAGCATCAAGCGGCGAATCCTATTACCACGACGGGGAGGAATTCATTTATGTAATTCGCGGCACCTGCGAGATATGGCTGGATAAAGTGGAGTATTACCGGCTTCAGGCGGGAGATTGCCTCTACTTCTCCAGTTCTCAGACGCATCGCTGGACCAAATCCATCCAGCCAGGAGGCGATTCTTCTGTGGGTAAATACACCACCTACGTTTTGATCCGGTTCCGTATCGCAGGCGAATAAGGAGGACGAGATGACTGACGGCAGTGACCATAAGAGTGAGTTTTCCGACCATAGCCTGGGGATGGATCGTAAGATCGACCGGCAAGACTTTCTTTATACCGTCGGCGCCGGCTTGGCGGGATCACTCCTGGCTCCCGCGGCAGAGGGTCTGGGGTTTCCGCAAGAGAGCAACACGGCGCAAGCAACCGTGGCGCAAAACCCCTACCCGCCGCTGCGTACCGGGATGCGGGGTAGTCATCCGGGTTCCTTCGAGGCCGCTCACGAAATGCGCGACCGGCGCGAGTGGGACCTGTCCGGGGCGATCAAACCGATGACCCTTATGACTTGATCTTGTTGGCGGTGGCATCAGCGGGCTCTCAGCGGCCCATTTTTCCTGAAGAACGTAGGCCCCAGTGCGCGCGTCTTGATCCTCGACAATCACGACGATTTCGGCGGCCACGCCAAACGCAATGAGTTCACTCTACAAGGGCCGCACTCCTGGCTATCAACGGCGGCACACTGAACATCGAGTCGCCGCAACGCTACAATGCGCCTTCCGGCAGATTCTCCAGGATATCGGCATCGACCTTGATAAGTACAAGGCCGAGAACGCGAAGAATCGGTCTCTCTATACATCCCTGGGATTAAAGCCGTCCTATTTCTTCGATAAGGAAACCTGGGGCAATGACAGCGCTGGTGGTCGGCGGCTATGACTACGAAGAGGGAGTAGGCCGCACCTTCTCGGCCCACTTTCTGGCTAACACGCCGCTCTCCGCGGCCGCGCAAAAAGATCCTGCTGCGCCTCTTCGATCCTGCCCAGCCGGACTATGCGGTTTCCGCCTCGGCAGAAGAAACTTCGTCTGGCCAGGATGAGTTACAACGACTACTTGCTTCAGGTCGCCAAGGTAGATAAGCAGGTCATCTGGTTTTTTCAGAATGTTCCGCGCCGGCGTCTTCGCCATCGGCACGGATGCCACTCCCGCACTCTTCTGTTGGGAAATGGGGCTCCCCGGGTTTCGTGGTTTGAAGTTGGATCCCACGCCGGATGGAGTGCTCGCCGATCTGCCCGGCGGACAGCACGGTCGGCAACGAATGGAGGGCGGCGGCGGCGAGATTCATTTTCCGGATGGCAACGCCACGGTCGCCCGCCTTCTGGTCCGCTCTCTCTTCCCGACGCGATTCCCGGAAACACGATGGACGATGTCGGCGCCGCAAGAGTCGACTACTCATTGCTGGACAGGGAAAACCAAAAGGCGCGCATCCGCCTGAATAGCACCGTCGTGCAAGTCGAGCACGACGGCGACCCCGCGCAAGCCCGGGAAGAGTCATCGTGCTATGTTCGCGACGGCAAGACCTACCGCGTGCGGGGACGCGCCTGCGTGATGGCATGTTGGAACATGTTCATCCCATATCTGGTGCCCGACGCTTCCGGCGGCCCAGAAAGAGGGCTCTGTCCTACAACGTGAAGCGGCCGATGGTTTATACGAGTGTCGCCTTACGAAATTGGAAGCTTTCAAAAGCTCGGTGTCAGCCACATCAACACCCCCGGCATGTACCATTCGGAGGTTTCACTCTCGGAGGCCGCGTCCCTGGGTGGCCTGCAACATCCCCAGACTCCAGACGAGCCGATCGTGGTGCATATGGAGCGTACCCCTTGTTGTACCCGGGCAACCCATCAAGTCACAACATCGCCTCGGACAGCCGATCTCTCGTCCACCTCGAGACGTTCGAGCGAAGCATCCGCGAGCAGCTCACGCGAGTGCTCGGACCCGGCGGCTTCAAAGCGGCAGACGACATACTGGCTATCACAGTCAATCGCTGGCCACATGGCTACTCGTATTCGTACAACAGTCTGTATGACCCGCTGGAGTGGGTTTTTACCTCGACTCCCAGCCGGCCGAACGTCGTCGCACGCCAGCCCTTCGGCCTCATCTCGATCGCCAACGCCGACGCGGCCGCGAGCCCACACACCGACGCGGCGATACTCGAGGCCTACCGCGCGGTCACTGAAGTGATTGATCGCAGGTCCATGCCCCTGCTGGCCTGACATCGAAGGAGGACCCACATCCATGGATGACTATCATCGCAAGCTTGGCCGCACGCTGGGTATGGATCGCAACATCAGCCGCCGCGACTTTATGAACGGCGTAGCAATCGGCGTAGCCGGCGCCTACACGGCGCTTCACGGAACCGGATTGCTGGCACAAAGCCCTGAGGATTATCCCCCGCTTCGCTCTGGTTTACGCGGCAACTATCCGGCATCCATCTCTGAATTCGACAACATCCGTGCCGGCAAATACACCACATTTCCCGTTGCCGACGGTGAGATTCGCGAGTCCTATGATCTGGTTATTGTGGGGGCCGGCATCTCCGGTCTTTCCGCCGCGCACTTTTACCGCAAGGCCTTGGGAGACGACCAGCGAATCCTCATCCTTGATAACCACGACGACATTGGTGGTCACGCCAAGCGCAATCAGTTCGAGTATGGAGGAAAGACTTTTCTTGGCTTCGGCGGAACCATGGCCATCGCCACGCCCTACCCCTACAGCTACGAGGCCAAGGCGCTGCTCCAGGAGCTAGGTATCGAAGTGATGCGCTATCCCGAGTTCATCAACCACGAGCTCGAGACGAAATACAACCTGCGCTCGGCGATGTTCTTCGATAAGGAGCACTTTGGTGAGGACCGCGTGGTTGCCGGTCTGGGCCGCACCCCCTGGAAGGATTTCTTTGCCCAGGCGCCGCTCTCTCCTGCTGCGCAGCGCGACCTGGTCAGGCTACACGGCAAGAATCCGGATTACATGGCCGGCATGTCTCTGGAAGACAAGAAGGCAAAGTTGGCCCGGATAAGTTATCAGGATTACCTGCTCCACATAGCGAAAATGGACCCCGGCGCGCTGCCGGTCTTTCTGGGCGACGGCGAACGCAATAACAAGCGGGTCGATACGCTGCCGGCATTGGAGGCGGCGGAGCACGGTTCCATCGGTTTCAACGGCCTGGGGTTAAAGCTGGAAGAGAGCTTTAACGAGGGCTCATTCTTCTTCCACTTTCCCGATGGCAATGCTTCGGTGGCCCGGCTGCTTGTCTCCCGGCTTGTTCCGGCGGCGCTGCCCGGCCAGCAGTCGATGAACACCATCGTAGGGGCCAGGCTGCTCTACGATCAACTGGATGTAGCCGATGCGCCCATGCGCATCCGGCTCAACTCCCCCGTGGTCAGAGTAGAGCACCAGGGGCCGGCGGAGAGCGCCGAGTGGGTGCGTATCGCCTATAGCCGCAACGGCAGCTTCCATGCCGTCCGTGCCCATAACTGTATCCTTGCCTGTTACAACCGCCTTATTCCCTATCTGCTGCCCGAGATCCCCGAGCGCCAGAAAGAAGCACTTGCCTACCCGGTGAAAGTGCCGATGGTCTACACCAACGTTCTGCTCAAGCGTTGGACCGCCTTTCAGAAAGCGGGTATCTCCCGGTTCTCTGCTCCGGGCATGTATTACCCCCATGTCCAGCTCGACCCGGGAACTACGGTTGGAGGCTACGCCGGGGTGACCACTCCCGAGGAACCGATCCTGGTCCACATGGTGGCGAATCCGAACCGGCCTGGCCTGCCGCGCAAGGAACAGAATCGCATTGGGCAACAGGAGTTGCTCACTTCAAGCTTCCAGAAATTTGAGCTCGAAGTGCGGCAGCAGCTGGCGCGGATGCTGGCGGGCACCGGCTTCGATCCGGCCGACGACATCGTAGCCATCACCGTGAATCGCTGGCCCTATGGCTACGCCTATACCTACGATTCGCTGGCGGATCCTGACCTGCCCCAGGAGCTTCGACCGCACATCCTGGGCCGGCAGCGCTATCACCTGGTATCCATCGCCAACTCGGATGCAGGTGCGGCGGCCTTCACCAACCAGGCCATGGATGAAGCCAACCGTGCGGTCCAAGAACTGCTGGTAAGGCAGGGGCTCACTTAGCCTTTATTACCAATCGAGAATAGCGCCGTCCGCCGCACGTGCTACCGCGGTAGCAAATGCTTCTTGCTTGAAAGGATGTTTCGCTGCCTCAACCTCGTCCACTTCAATCCCGAGGCCTGGAGATTCGCTCTTCGACCAGTAGCCGTTCTCCATCCTCAAGCCGTGCTTGACGACATCCCAACGCCACGGCACGTCCGTAAGCATATCTTCCTGGATGAGAAAATTCGGCGTCGATAGAGCAAAGTGAAGTGCGGCAGCATTGGCAATCGGCCCCAGGGGATTATGCGGCGCCACGCCCATATAGTAGGTTTCCGCCGCTGCGGCAATTTTTTTTGCTTCGTAAAGGCCGCCGCAATGGCATAAATCGGGCTGAATCACGTGGCACGCTTGTTGTTCGAAAACTTCGCGAAACTGGTAGCGAGAAACCAACCGCTCGCCCGTCGCTATAGGCACGCGGACCGCTTCCCGAACCTGGCGCAACGCTGGAATATTCTCCGGGGGAACCGGCTCTTCACAGAAGTAAGGACTAAATTCTTCAATCGCGTGGATATATTGGATCGCCATGGCAGGCGAGGTTCGTCCATGGAAATCGATCATGATGTCGATACTATCTCCCACGGCGACGCGCAGTTTCTCAAACATCCGGGAAAACTGGCGAACATACTGCCGTCCCATCAACGGCTCCGAATACGGGACAAAGACGACTTTCAGCGCAGTATAGCCTCGTGCAACAACTTCGTTAGCAAGATCGATGAGCGGCTGGGGATCAAAAGTTTGGTAGACGGACTTCATATCCCCGCCACCAAGGTGGGTATACATGCGGACCCGGTCACGTACTTCGCCGCCCAGTAGCCGATAAACCGGAAGACCGAGCGACTTGCCGAAGATATCCCAACACGCCTGTTCCAAACCGCTGATCGCGCTCATGCCGATCACGCCCATGCGGAAAAATGAATGGCGATAAAGCTTCTGATAGATATGCTCGATATTGCGCGGATCTTCGCCGATCAGCATCGGAGTGAAGTCTTCGATGGCGCCGGTGACCGCCCGGGTCTTCCACTCCAGCGATGCCTCTCCCCAGCCAAACAAACCCGCCTGGTCGGTGATGACCTTTACGAAGATCCAATTCCGCATCTCTGCGTTGACGACCATGGTCTTTACATCGGTAATTTTCATGTGGCTTTTCCCAGGGAAATAGGGCGTCGATTTTAGAAAACTGCGCTATCCCCCAAGGGTCTTCTCTGGTTTCCTGACAAAGGACGAGTGCCCCTATCTCGCTATGTTACCGGTCGAGATGCATCCGATGCGCTTAGCGGTCAACACCGGTGGTATCCCATATCTCGCGATAAACAGCGATAGCACCCGTCCTTCGCAGGGAACCAGAGGCAGTGGAGAAACCTGCGGTTCCTTTGCCCCTTCAAAGCAGTTCCAACCCCGGCTCAGTGTCCTTTTGCGACCGGATGCTTCATGGTAATCGCGCTCTGCGGCAGCGCAAACGCAAACAGCACGCTTCCGCTGCTCGTCAGCAAGTATTGGCGTCCGTCGAGTTCATAGGTAATCGGAGAGCTCCCGATGCGCGCGCCTGACCCAGAATGCCAAAGAGTCTTGCCGTTGCTTGTATCCAGTGCGAGAAAGTTCCCTTGAGCATCAGCGGTGAAGGTAAGTCCCGAATCCGTGGTCAGCACACCGGCGCCGGAACCTCCGGGGCCAAGTTCATGGGTCCACCGGATCTTGCCCGTTTGGTAGTCGATCGCCTCCAGGATGCCCTTGCCCCACAGCCCATAATCCGCACCCGCCCAACCGTAGGAACCGTCCGCCGGCTTATTGAAGTAGAGGCTGTAGGCGGGGTGAGCATCGACGATGTACAGGCCGGTCTTAGGATCGAAGCTGGGCGAACGGTAGTTGGTGAGTCCACCCTCATCCGGCGCGATCAGGCGGCCGTCGGGCGCCGGATCCTTGGCCGGATTTGGAATAGGACGGCCCTGCTTGTCCACGCCCGACGCCCAGTTCACAGGTCCGAAAGGAACGGTCAGCAGGCTCTTGCCATTCGTGCGATCCAGAACGAAAAAGTACCCGTTGCGGGAGCTTTGCATAAGCATCTTTTTCGGTTGTCCATGGAAGGTTCCGTCGACCAGCACCGGGATCTCCACCGCGTCCCAGTCATGAGTGTCGTGCGGCGAGGGTTGAAAGGCCCACACCAACTTGCCCGTATCGGGATTCAGGGCCACGATGCTGCAGGTATATAGGTCGTCGCCCGGCCGCGCGTTGCCATCCAAAACCGGCGTCGGGTTCCCAGTCCCCCAATAGATGAGGTTCAGATCAGGATCATAGGTCCCCGCCATCCACGTCGTGCCGCCCGTGGTGACGTTCGGGCCCGGCGGAGGCGTGACGTTCCACTGCCATTGCGTCTGGCCCGTCTCCGGATCGATCGACTTCAGGAACATGGGTATGTTATCCAGATCGCCGCCCACGCCCACGATGACGTGGTTACCCACAATGAAAGGCGCCTCGGTCGCCCAATAGCCTTTGTCCACGTCGGCGAGTTCGATGATCCACCGCACCTTGCCGTCCTTGGCATTGAGAGAGACCAGGTGCGCATCCGGGGAGACGAAGAACAGCCAATCCTTATACATGCCCACCCCGCGCTGGCCGATATGGTCCCCTTTGTTGGGTGGATAGGTGTACTGCCAAAGTTTCTGGCCCGAGCGCGCATCGACCGCCCAGACATTGTCCGGGACGGTAAAGTACAACACGCCATCGACCAATAGCGGAGAGGATTTGATTTCTGCCGGCTGGCTCGTCTGAAAGGCCCAGGCCAGGCTTAGATTCGCTACATTTTGCGGCGTAATCTGCGTCAGCTTGCTATGCCGTCTTCCCGGAGTAGTCGCCATGGTACCCAGGCCAGCTGTCGGCCGGCGGATGCAGAAGCATGTTGGCATCCACATTCTGCGCATTCACCGGACATGAAAATGCAAAGGCCAAAACCGCGCCTACAGCGAGAAGCAATATGTTTTTCAAAGCAGTCAAAAAAATGCTCCTAGCGCAGGGTCTGGATATACGCCATCAGGTTATGGATATCGTCATCGGTGTATTTGCTGAACAAGGCCACGTGGGCTTCCACGGGCGCGTCGACGGAGACCTTCACAGCGCTTGTGGGCCACGACCGGTACGTCCCTGTGGCATCCCGCAATCCCACCGTGAATTCATCCTGGTACGCCAGGGTGCCCGAAATCTTTTCTCCCGAAGCGAGCGTCACCGTTACCTTGCTCTTCACGTCTTTGGGATACAGCATTCGTTCTTCCAGCTGCAGTCCCTCATAGCGCGAGGCGATGCCGGCCAGATCACCGGTAGGTGAGTGGCACGTCGCGCAGCCGCCCGCGCCATTGAAATAGGCTTTACCGGCCTCCACGTTCCCCGTCTGAAGATCGGATACATCGACCCCTTTCCTCTTGCCGCTCTGTGCCATGGCCTTGGTCTGCTCGGAATGAATAAAAGCAGCGAGTTCAGTGATCTGTTCGCTGGAGAATGGGAAAGCAGGCATCCCTTTGTCGGGTCGTCCATGCAGCACTACATCCCCAATCTTGTCTCCGCCGACATCTGCGGTCACCAGCTTCGACCGGGTAAGGTCGGGGCCGGTTTCTCCACCGCCGGCATCCCGGCCGTGACAGAAGGCGCAATTCTGTTGGAAGAGAGAACCGCCCGCGGCAGCCGCCGCGGCAGATTGAGCCGGCGGAGCATCACCACCGTGGGTGGGTCCCGCGTTTTGCGTCGTCGGGGCGACCGGCGCCTGGCTTGACGCTGCATAAATGTGCAATTGTCTGCCTTGGTAGGCAGCCAAACCTGCGATCGCCGCCAGCATGGCAAAATCCCGGAATCTCTTCATCCTTGTGACACCACCTTCATTCCCATCGGGTTCTACTTCACTTACTGGGTGCGGAGCCGGCTGGCCGTGGGTGCGATGTTGTGCTTCCCTCAGTCATCCCTAACGACCACTTGATCGCCTCGAAATACATCTTCCGGATGTCCGGATCTTCCCATGCCTCTTCCGTATGGCCGAGCGTGGAATAGAACACCCTCCCTTTACCGTACATCTTGCTCCAGGCCACTGGAAAATCATGGTCCGTGCGATGAATACGCGGGTTGTTCTCATAGTTGAGCTTGCTCGAATCCAGGCTGAGCAGCACGTTCACATTGCTCCGCGACCAATCCTTAGGCTGATAGATCTCGTCGTACTTCACGAACGCCTTGGGAAAATGACGCACCGCGGGAAAGTCGGGGTCTTCATTGATAATCGGCGCATTGAACGTCATCCAGGGATGCTGATCGAACCATCCGCCAATCATTTCGCCATACTCTGGCCAAGTGTAGTTCGTGTCCAGCGCAGCATGGATGCCCACGAAGCCTTTCCCGTCTTCCTTGATGAACGACATCAAATCCTGTTTCTGGCCCGCGTCCATGTCCAGTTCGCCGGTGGTGCTGGAGAAGATGACCACGTCGAAATAGTTCAGGTTTTTTGCGTTGTTCTTCAACTCTTTCTTAGTGAGCAGCTCGGTGTCGGTGCGCAGCATCGTGTCCCAAAGCCCGCTTTCTTTCCCCATGGTGTAGATGGCGGCCATGGCGGCCGAGATCGAGTTGTGTTCGAAACCCTTCGTCTGACCGATCACCAGAACGTGCTTGAGGTAGATCTGCTTGGCGTGCGGCGGCGGCTCCACCATATTGTTTGGTGGCTCCTGCGCTTCCACTTTGTCGGTCTGAAGGAACTGGAGACTGAGAAAGGCCAGAAAAAGAAACACGAAGATCCGAAAAGGGCGCACGTAGTCTCCTTACAAACCTGAAAAACCCGGATTTTTGCCCGGAGAGAAGTTTATTGGGGATTAGGCGGAGACGCAATCTTTCTGGCTCCCGGCGCCTCGGTAGCGTTTTGACCGAAGCTGACCAGAGCATTTTTGCTAATGGTGTAGACCAGGAAACTGAACTCAACGCGGCCATTCCGCAAAAAAATGGCCGCACATAACTGATCCCACCGGACCACAGTGTTAGCAAAAATGCGTTAAATCCACTAGAGTTCGATGCATGAGACGAGTCCTATTGGTTGCGATTGTCCTTGCCAGTGTTGCTGCTCCGGGGGCGCAGGCGGCAGACCGTCCCGCGATCACCGGGATCGCTTTCGCGCGCTTCTATACGACCGATCCGGCCGGAGCACAAAAGTTCTATGGTGACACCCTGGGGTACAAGCGTCTGGAATCGAACGGCGTATCGATTTATCCGGTCAATTCCTCTCAATGGATCGAGATACTGACTTCGCCGCCGCCACCCAAGCCGGACGTTCGCATGGCCGCCGTCGCATTCACCACCCGCAACGCTGCCGCTCTGGAGCGCTACCTGGCAGCACACGGAATCACGACAGAGTTGCCGTTGAAAGCTGGCGAGTTCGGAGTGCGCGATCCTGAGGGCAATCTGGTGATTTTCGTACAGCGCGGCTCCAATAAGCTGGTTGCCAAAGCCCCGTCCTCTCCGGACGCCACCAGCAAGCGTGTCATTCACGTCGGCTTCATCGTCCGGGATGCCGCGAAAGAAGACGCATTCTGGCGAGACGTGCTGGGCTTCCGCCCTTACTGGCATGGCGGCAAGACCGACACCCGGACGGACTACCAAAGCATCCAGGTGCCTGATGGCACCGACTGGCTGGAATACATGCTGAACGTGTCTCCCACCCCCACCCTGAAACAAACCGGTGTGATGGACCACTTCTCGCTGGGTGTGGCCCACATGGCCGATGCCGTTGCCGCGCTGGAGCGGAACAAATGTGAGGGGCCCAACTGCACCAAGACCCAGGTCGGTCGCGATGGCAAAGTGCAGCTCAACCTCTACGACCCCGACTTTACCCGGGTGGAGTTTATGGAATTCACACCTGCCAAGGAGCCCTGCTGCTCCCCGTTCGTGGGCAAGCATCCTGGCCCCGAGGAAGACAAATAACTGTCGCGGCAGTTTAGCAATTGGTGCAAGATCAAAGCGGAGGGCCTTGCCGTGGTTTTCTCCCAAGGAAAACCACACCTCGCGATCTTTATCAGTCCACAGTCATTGCGAAACTGCCTAATTGCTGGAAGGCGCCGCGCCCTGCTGGGCGAGCGCGCTGTCGCGCTGCTTTTCCGTGGCAGCGGCAGCAGTGGTGTTCCCGGCCAGGCGGTAAGCCGACGCCAGGGCGCTGTACATGGCCGCGTCGGGTGTGCCTGCATCCACGGCTTGCTTTAGATAAGCGACCGCGGCTTGCGGTTGTTGCTGCGCCAATGCGCACAGGCCGCGCCGATACAAATTGACGACGGAGTCCGCAGTATTGGTGTAGGAAGGGCTCGTCACGTCCCACAGCGGATGACGGTCCCCACCGACCAGCCGGAAATTGATCGCTTGCGTAGTGCTCTCCTTAGTCTCCGCATCGGTAACTCGAACCACGAGTCGATAGTTTCCGGGGTGAAGGTCGTTGGTAGGGATGTCGGTACCCATCAGAAGATTTCCCTGAGGGTCGAATTTTGCGCGGTCAACCGTCTGCGTCTGCTCTTTCTTAGTAGCTACGCCAAGCTGGCCGATCAAGTAGGAAATCTCCAGGTTCTTTCCTTGAAGCAAGACCGGCGCATCGGGCTGCTCCCACAGCTGGTAGATAACCCGGATCGGGTCGCCGCCTACGAGCGAAGCATTATCCGCTCCGGCCACCGCGAGTTTCACCCCGGAAAAACTAAACGGCTGGTTCTGCTGATAATCGCGTTGGGGGGGCGCCATGGAAGCGAAGATGACCTGGCTCATCCCCAGGGTGTGGTCGAACGCAGGCACCAAAATCCCTCGAGTCTGGGCAAAGCTCTGCTTGGTAACCCGGTTCGTGACGTCGACCCGAAGCTGGTACTTGCCGGGAACGGCTACCAGCCGTCCATCAATCGCCAGGGGCCGGAGCCTCAACTGATCGACCTGGTCGTTAGTGAGAAAGTCGTGTAGGTCCTGAGTGTCGGTGTAAATCACCTTGCCGTCAGCGCTGAGCAGCTGCGCTTCCACCGCCAATGAGTAATAGACTCGCTGAGAGGCATCTTTCCCCAGCACAAAATCGCTGGGGTTTAACAAGCGAACCAGGTAATGGATGCTGGCCTGGTTGGCGCCATCGCGGGTGGCCAACACAGAGAGATCGCTAAAATCCTGCCCCAGCAGAACGCGGTGGGTCACGCCTTCCAGCAGCGCCCGCCGTTGCGCCAGCAGGTCCATGTTTTGCGGCAAATTGCGATAATTGCGAATCTTGTTCAGCAGAGCGTCCGATTCCAGGGTCGGCGTGCCCTGAACGATATCTACCGGTTCATTGGGGAAAAGAGAAAGCGTCAGTTTAGCGACCTCGTCGCCCAGGTCTTCCTTGATGATCCTCAGTGCGGTCGGCTCATCGTTAACGGCGTTGGTGCTGGCGATCAGCTTTTCCGGACGGTCCTGGTAGGGCGAGTAAATCCGGTAGTCTTCCGCCGGGCTCCGCTGAAAAAAGAGGACCGAAAAATAGGGCGCGAGCGCGCTTCCTGGATCCTGGTAAAACCAGGTTTCCAGAGGCAACAGGTATCTTGTATTGGCATAGGTGGCCTTCTGCGCTGGCGGTCCCAGCGTGATGTACACCATGCCGCGATCGGTGCGCCATCCGTTGTGGGTAAACGGCGAGCCGTAATGGGTATTGGCGTAATCGAGCCGCCGGTAGTGCTCTTCGCGAAAAGTGTTGCCGGGCGCCGTCGGGTCCGGATTGCGAATCGCCCAAAAAGTTTCGATGAACCGGTCGCGATCCTGATCGGTCGTCAAGCCCAGGAAGGTAGTTTTCTCCTGGTTCGAGATCAGGTAGTTGACCTCCTCGTTCAGCCAATGCTCATACCTGGGGGGAAGCTGCGGATGCTTGGCTGCAGTCGCTGCCGGGGGGCAAAGGAGAAGCCCCAGAACCAAAGCAACCAGGACGCTGGTTGCGTATACAGAACGCTTTAACAATCTACCCTCGGTTTTGCTGCGGCTCTTCGCTGCACCAGGCAGACGGGAACCGCGTATCCATAACTCTTCCAGTGTAATTGACGGTGACCCCGCGGCGGTTTCCCGGCCGGCACAAAAGGAAAAGGGAGGAGGATGTTTCCATCCCCCTCCCCGTAAAGCGTAAAACCTCGCCTAGAATTCAAACCGTATCGATCCACGTCCATAAAACGCACGCTGGAAGGAGGTTGGCTTGAGGTAATCCGCGTCAGGTACCCCGTAGCTGAGAGCGATGTCCTGGTCGACGGAAGTGAGGGACCGGGAGTTAGTCACGTTGAAGGTATCGAAGGTGAACTTGATCCTATACCGCTCACCCACTTGGAGTGGGTAATCAGCATGCAGATCGAGTTGATAGTTCGATGCAGTGGTGCCCACCGTTCCGCGGCCGCCGATCGGTACTTCGCCAGGATCGGTGTACACCGGATGCGCGCCTAATTCGCTGATCGGCGTTCCCGAACTACCACGCAATCCGATACCAGCAGTGAAACGCTTCATAAACCCGTTGGGAATAATGTATGACCCGTAGAGGTTGCCAACCTGCCTTCGATCCGTGTTCAGGTAGCCCTCCTGAAACTGTTGACCAAGCAGGCCGAGAACGCCGTCGGTGAAGTCATACAGCGAGCTGATACTGGGGTCCGACTGCCCGTTGTCGTTGCGGAAGAGCCCCTCATAATTGCCATACAGCTTGGCATAGCGATAATTGGCGCGCAGCATGAAATTGTGGCTGAGGCTCTTGTTCGCTTCCAGCTCAAACGCCTGGTAGTGCCGGTATGGATTAGAAAACCCGTCAGGCTTTCCGTCCGGAGTCGGATCGCCGGCGGTGAGGATGTTGTAACCGCAGGCGCCCCCTACAACCTGGCCAAGAGTGTTCTTTTGTAGACCGTAGTTAGCGACGTTGGGGTCGGTGGAATTAGCGCAGTTCGCCGGCGGCCCGGCCGCTGCCGTATAGGCCTGCTCCTGCTCGTTGACGAAAAGGTCGGTCTTCGCGCTCAGGTTACCCACTACAAACTGCTGAGCGACGAAACCAGCAAGCGCACCCTCTGGAGAGGCGCCCGAAGAGTCTTCGATAATGCGCTTCAGGCGCCGATCCATATAGCGGGCGCTGATATCGAATCCACCCAGTTGGCGTTCAATTCCCCCCACGTATTCGTCTTCGTAGTTGAACTTGGTGCCGTGCGCGATAAAGATCGGTGAGGCGCCGCCGCTGGTCGAAACGTTGGCGCTCTGTTGGCCGGCAGCAGGATCTCCGCTAATCAGGTGCGCCGCATCGAGAACTGGTGTGACGGTGTTATTTCCATTGAGTATGACGTTGTTATTTGCGTCGGCTTCCGGCTTCCAGGCGGCTGCGTAGATGTCGAGTTCGTTCGATAGATCGCGCAATGCGCCATCTTGCGGAAACGACTGGGAGTAGCGGCCGTAGTTGAAGAAGACCTTCGACTTACGATCGCCGAAGGGATCGACATTGATGCCTAAGCGGGGAGACCAGTTGTCGTTCATAACATAGCTCTGGGTTACAGCGTTGAGTTGCTCCTCATCCCAGCGAAGTCCAAGATTGAGCGTGATGTAGCGATTGACCTGGTAATTATCGTTGCCATAGATCGACATGTTGACCGAGCTGGTTTCAGCAATGGGGCTGCTGAAGATGCCACGGACCTGGAGCAGGTAGACCTGGGTGCCGTTGTAGAAAGGGCAATCGCTGGGAGCGCAGTCGACCAAACCGGTCGTCGGATTGGGGGCCGCTGCCTGAAGCTGAAACGCCGCATTTGTCTGGGCGCCTACAACAGCCGGGTTATTGGTGTTTGCGGCAACCGATTGACCAATAATGTTGGTCGACGGGAAGGGGAAATAGCCGCCGCTATAGGCCTTATTCAGGGCGTAGATGGAGTGGGTATACCCCCATCCTAGCGAAAACGTATGCTGGCCGTACAAATTGACGGTTTTTTCCGTATCGATGCCGAAACCGTAGTCGTGGACTGTAGGATTCTGCGTGAATCCCAATCCCTGGGCAGTGAACTGTGACGATGATACGGCGCCTGACTCGTCGATGATCTGGTAGACGTTTTGTAGCCCGACTTCGTTGAAGTGACTTCTCTTGGCCGAGGCCGCGATGTCGAGTTGCCATGTGGGCGAAAGGGAGCTGGTCAAATGCGCCGTTTCGCTGCGTGTCCCATAGTTCCAGCGGCTAAAGCCGGTTTCGTTGGAAAGGTTCAACTGGGGGTAATTGGGGAAGGTATCTGCGCTGGCAAAACCGAAGCCGGCATTCGTCTTGGAAGGGTCAGAGAAGACGGAGGCATCGATACTGGTCCCCTGGTTGAGATTGAAGGTGATCTTCGCTGCATAATCGTTCGCTGTTGTCTTATTGGTGAAAGGGCCCACTAAACCCGCACCTGCGGGAGTGTTCCAGTAGAACTCGTTGAGGCTTGGATTGTAGGCGCCAAAGAAGAAGAGCTTGTCCTTCAGGTGTACGCCGGGAACGTAGCCACCGAATTCTACGGAAGCATCATATTGGGGAAACGCTACCAGGCGTCCACGGACGTTCACGCGGTCGAAGTAGTCATCCGCGTAGCGCCATCCCGCGCTCATACCGCCGGGCGCAAAGAAGGCGGCCAGAGCGCCGTGATACGCGTTTCCACCAGATTTGGTTACGATCTGGATTACGCCGCCGTTCACGTTGCCATACTTCGGCTCAAAGGCGCCTGTCTTGACCTGAACCTCCTGGATAAACGTGAGGTTGATGCCGGTGCCCAGCGAGCCATAGATCGGGCTGAATACTCCGATTCCGCCGTAACCGGCGTCCGTAATATTCACGCCGTCGGCGATGTACTCGTTTTCCAGACCACTCGCGCCGCCAATGGAAGGATTAGCTGTGCCCGTACCTCCGGCGTTGATGACCCCGGGGGCGGTGTAGAACAGGCTGCCTACGTCTCGGGCCACCGGCACCTGGCTATAGAAGCTCGCGGTCAGATTTGAGCCCAGCGCCGTAGAGCCGGTGTCGATGGTGGTTGTGGTGGCATCGACTTGGACAGTCTGGGCGACTGCTCCAGCCTGGAGCACCAGGTTCACGCCGCTGACCCGGTTGATCTGGGCTTCGATGGCTTTTGCTTCCGTCTTGCTGAAACCCTCGCGCTCCACGCTGACCGTATACAGCCCAGGAGTCAAATCGAGTGCCTCCCAGTGACCGGCGCCATTTGTGGTGAGCGTGCGGGAATCCGAATTACCTTTGACGGTCACCGTCGCGCCGGGCACCACTGCGCCGCTGCTGTCGCTCACGAGACCTTGAAGGCCGCCCTTGGTCCCAGACAGCTCCTGCGCTGAGAGATGGGTAGGCAGGCAAGCCGCCGTCGCGAACGTCAGGAGGACGAGCAGGCTGCCCATCTTGCTAATAAGCTTGTGAATTCTTGAACTTGTCACGAGATCTCCTTAGAAATAGCTCCACGGACGACCTGGGCCGGGATGAGAAATTAGGTTGGTCGGAATGGCCCGAAGCTGATGGAAAGGCACTCACTCGCCCGTTATGACATTCGTCGACAATCGCCAGATTCAAGGGCCAGCAGGTGAGTATCGCCAGAATCTGATCTCAGACGCACAACTGTCACGCCTGGGTCGTAGCAATTGGGTTGCCTAACTAACACAAAGGTTGCAAGGCCCTCAACTTTTTCGCTAAAGCGCATCGAATCAGTAAATTAATATTCATGAGTGCCCCTTGCTGGGGGCGATCCAGATTGTCAATATTTCATAAATCATAGACTCAAACGGATTAGTCCACTTTTTCGTACAACACGCACGGCATAGAACAAGGGCCGTAGACCGGCAGGCACGGGAGAATGAAATTCCGCGTCCGCTCGGCTAGGTGACACGAGATTCCAGGTCGGGATCTCTCTATCTCCCGACCGAGGCGAAACTCGTATCTCCCTCGCTTTAAAACACCACTTTCCCCATCAGGACGACAAAGCGATTTCCGGAGATAAACCCCGTGCCGCCGGGCACGCTGCCGGTGCTGTTGAAGATGGTTTGGGTAAAGTCAGTGGCGTTGACGGCGGCGTCTCCGGCCCCATAGTAGGGTTGATTCAGAGCATTGTAGGCCGTCATTGAAAGTTGAATCTGGACGCGCTCCGTGATCTTCAGACTCTTGGCAATGGAGGTATCCAGCTCGCTATACGTGGTTCCCCGGAGAAGACTCCTTCCGGAGCCCGGATAAGGATTGCCAACTGCTACGGCATAAGCTTGGTTATTCACGATCCAGCGGGTAGCGGTAGGGTCGACCGGGGTTCCGGGATTGTAGCCAATAAGAGTCCCGGTGTCGTCATAGGTTGCGCTATCGCTGTTGTAGACCACGTACTGCGGAACACCCGGAGTGGGGGCGCCATCAACCACTGGGCCGGTGTAAGGATTCAGGTAAGCCACGGTGTTGATAGCAGCTTTGCGATTGGAGCTGACTAGTCGGCAGGTGTCCGCTCCCACCGTTTGCGCATTGAAGTCACCATCGCAGAAGCTGGTATCGCCCGTAGTGGAATCCAGAGTAAGTGGTTGGTAGGGCGTATAAACCTGACCCGAATTGAACCGATAGATGCCGTAGATATCGAACCCATTCGTCAGGCGGGAGAGAAGATTGCCATGAGAGAACGAGGGAAACTTATAGTCGAAGGAAATGCCCACCACGTTGGGAAAATCGTTGCCGCCCAAGCCTCGCTCCCCCTCGCTGGTATTGAGAGGATTCTGTGGATAGGCGATGGAGCTACCAGCACTCCCGGTGCTACGGAAGCCGTCGGTAGCATTATTCATGCCTTTGCTAAAGGTATAGGAGACGGTGGCGGTTAAGCCGTGATAATTCCGAGTCGTCAAGTTCAGCAGGAGCCCGTTGTAATTCGCCCAAGCGCCGTTGGTGATAAAGGACTCATTGTTGTAATCGCAGTTGGGCCGCCCAAACCCATTGGCCGTGGGATCCTGGCAAAGTGAAGCAGGTGCGACGTAGTTGGGAAAGGCTGCAGCGACGGAGGCCAGATACGGGTTGTAGTCCACGGATTGAAAATCATGAGTACTTTTTGAGCCGACGTAGCGAATCTCTCCCACCGCCGCCGACCCTAACTGATGCTCAATGGCCAGGGTGTAAGTCTGCACATAGGGGGGGCGAAGATTGGTAGGGAAGTATTGTTCGAAGCCAGCTCGCGGATCTCCACCGGTGGGTAGTGCGGGCAAGTTTGCTGCACGCACGGCCGACCCGAGGAGGGAGCCATTGGAGGGCAAACATGGGGTAGCCGGGGAACAACCGATTGCTCCGAAGTTGACCACGGGGGCAGCGTCGGAGGCCAAGGTAATCAAATTGTAGTAGGCGGGGTTTTCATTGATCGCATAACCGCCGCGCACAACAAGCTTTTTGTCGAAGCCCGGGTTGTAAGCAAAGCCGATGCGGGGCTGAAATCCTTCATTAAAATTTGCCACTGAAGGATCCGTGGTGGCGGAAAGTGGCAGAGATGTATCCCAGAAGGCGGTTGCCGGGTTGGATTGCCGGGCAACGGTTTCTCGGTTCAGCAAGTTTACCGCCTGACTAAAGAACTCCCAGCGCAAACCGAGATGGGCGGTTAAGGATGACGTTACCTTCCAGTCATCCTGAACATACCCGGCCGCGTCAACCTCCGTAAAAGGAGTTACGGCTGGGCCATTGGCGAGCAGACCATAGGCGTTCCCGCTGCTGCCTTGCTGCAAAAAGTCATTGAAAGTCTGGTAGTTCAAATTGCCGTTGTAATAGAAAAGGCCGAAAAAGGGCGAGTTTTGGTAGTCAATCTCTCCCCCAAAAAGAACTGTGTGCTTCCCGTGAGTCCAGATGGCGTTGTTCTGGACCTGGGTAACCTTCACCGTGCTGCCCTGGGGAAAAACTACGTTCGCGCCGAATCCTAAATCGTCGTTCCCGCCCTGGAAGGCAAGCTGCGTTGGGCAGTTGGTGATCCCGGTGACCAGACAGTTGGGATAGGAACCGCCCTGGAAAAACCCTTTGCTCTGTTGAAAGCTGTAACGGAGTTGGTCTACCCAATGCTCGGAAAAGGTGTGCGTCCAATCGGCTCCGACGGAGTGAGCCGAATAGATGGAATTCACGAAGTCTCCGTTGGCGATTTGGCCGGGTTCGCCGCCGCCGACGCCGGTCTCGAACTGATTTTGATAGAAATAGCGAACAAACAGGTGATCGCGTGCGGTCGGCTGGAAATCGAGGCGGCCAAGATTCTCCTGGTCGTTGAAAAGGTCTGGGATGCTGCGTTGTACTCCCGCGAACGGTACGCTCACGGAAACCCCGTTGGTTCCAGTGATGGTTTCCAGACAGTTACCGCCGGAAAAGACGCTGCCTGCAGGGCAGGAGTCAGCGGAGGGCACCGGAGTCGCTACCGGCTTGCCGGCGGCGACGCTGTAAGGGCCGAAACCAGCAAGCGCTGCGACCGCAGGGCTCCCGGGAAACGCCGATTGAAGTTGTTGCAGACCTGCGGAGGTTGGGGTGAGGTAAGGCAACGACGAGTCGGGGGAGGCGCCGACACGGACCTGATCCCAGTAGGTGCTGCCAAAGAAGAAGAGCTTATCCTTTAGGATCGGTCCGCCGAGCGATCCTCCATACCGATTTTCTACAAAACGCGGCAAGGTCGGAGCCGCACAACCGCTAGAGGGACTTTGGCCGGGGGGGCAAAAGCCGAACGCTGGACTCTTCTGCTGATTTTCGAGCGAGCTTAGAAACTGGCTCTGGTAAAACTCAAAACCGCTACCGTGCAGCGAGTTCGATCCGGCCTTGGTGATGTAGTTCACAACCGCGCCCGCATTGCGCCCGTATTGAGCGCTGAAATTATTGGTTATGACCTGTATTTCTTGAATGGCGTCCTGGTTGCTGAAAAAGACCTGCGGTCCGCCGATGCCATTGTCGTTGTTCGACTGACCGTCGATTTCAGAGTTGTTGTAGCGGCCACTTTGCCCGTTGACGGAATAATTGTCACCGTTTGAGTTGGAGAAGTTATCACCGTGGGTGCTGACCACGCCGGGGATGAGTTCCGTTATGGTGTCGAAACCGTTGTTTAGTGGCAGGTTCTGGATCTGCTCTGCGCTAAAAGTGGTGGTGACCTGGGAATCGGTTGTCTGCAGCAAGCCCGATGTCGAACCACTCACTTCGACCTGTGCGGTAGCCGTCGGCAAGGCCAGCTTAATATCGTTGACACTCGACGTAGCGCCCGCATTCACCTGGACAGAGTTCACTGTCGTATTAGCAAATCCCGCCGCAGCGATGCTAAGGGTGTACTGGCCAATCGGCACCGCGTAGACCGAAAAGCTACCGCTCGGTCCTGAAGTAACCTGGCGTTTCGTCCCCTGGTCGTTGTTCGTTGCAGTAATCTGTGCGCCGGGCACCGCCGCCCCGCTGGAATCGACGACCGTTCCATTGATTGTTCCGGTAGTTATGCCTTGAGCGTAAGCGACGGGTGCAACACTGAAGAACCAGGTTGACGCCGTTACCATGAAAGCAGTCGCAGATAGCAGCGAAACACTAAGAAGCCTTCTCAATTCCAGCACTTTGCCTCCCTTTGCGAAGGGAGCCAACTCGAGCGTACGTACTTGGCTGCCGTCCGCTTTCGAAGGTCGGTAGTGCACGCATGATGCCACACTCAGAAGAAAGACCACAGCGTCCGCACATTTCGCAATTCGTTATGACCATTCGAACAAAATCGGAGGTTTCGTGAAATGTTCGACCTGTTGGCGTAAGAGTTACCCGTAAAGCAGAACTCCGGAGCCCAGCAAGAATTTAAAAGCTTAAAGAATTTGCCCGAATTTCTATGGGTTTTCATAATTTTCTTCGAGTGCGGATGCTTACGGTTTGTTTGCTCTGGATTTGACCAGCGTGATCGATCATGTCAAACGGACCCGGCGGCCCCGCGCGCTGAGGTTGGCCATTGCAAGAAAGACCTGA
>CAVTPN010000024.1:0-450997 GCA_963736535.1 uncultured Acidobacteriaceae bacterium | reverse complement strand
ATTGGTAGGAACCCGACGATATTTGCGCCGCTGGTTTTCCCAATGTACCAGTGCCGTCCAGACCACTAAGTCTGGGCCTTTTGAAAAGGTAACGTCCCGCGGTCCCTGCTTTGTCTTAACCACCGCTTTGCGCTGTTTCGATTAACGCATTTTTGCTAATACTGTAGTCCGGTGGGATCAGTTATGTGCGGCCATTCTTTCCACCCCGGGCGTCCCGGTTTGGCGGAATGGCCGCGTCGAGTTCAGTTTCCTAAAGCATTAGCAAAAATGTTATAGGGTACGTTTCGTCTGCCCCCAGCCGGATAAGCCGGTTATGAACGACCAGCCCATAAACACCAAAATGCAGCGCATAGCGGTGCTATTATTGGTGTAGAACGGCAAAGCTATGAGAGCATCCGTAACGCTCGATGACGATCTGCTGAAGAAGGCGAACGAGTACACCGGGTTGACGGAGAAGGCGGAACTGCTTCGCGAAGCCCCGAAGTCAATCATTGCGAGGGAAGCCGGACGCAGGCTTCTGGGGCTGGCCGGGACTGCTCCGAATATCAAAGATGTGCGTAGGCGGTTCGCGAACCGGCCTGAGTACCGGAGAAAATACGATGGCAGAGGTCGCGGGCAAGCTCGCTGAGCTGGTCGCCATCTAGTAACGAGAAACGCGCTTCTGTTGACCAATGCCTACTGGTTCCTGGAAAGTCGGATTCTCGGTAACTCTCTGGCCGTGTCGAGCAAGTTACCGCAAACCCCGTTTCACGGCAATTCGACGTTGGTACTGGGGGGACATATGTCCGGATAGCCGACTTTTCGTCCAAGTGAACAGACTCGAGGGTAGCCGTCAAGTTTGACTTTCGACGCCACGGATAGTGATCCAGGCGCGTTCCGTCGATTGCCGACGCACGACGGTAAAGCGCTCGAATGGCGCCAAGCGCGTCGTCGTTGAGGGGAATCATCCTTTGTCCGGCCTGGGTCTTGCTCTTGCGAATGGCTATCGTACTCGCCAGAACAAGGGGACCTCGGAGGGACAGGCGACTCGGAGCCACGGACAGAACGTACGCTAAAGCAATAGCGACGGCTACAAAATGATGGACCGACGTGCCATACAACCAGACCGAGAGCATCTTCGCACGGTGACTGAGTGCGGATCAAGCCCCGATCATTGACCGGGTGAGGTATGCCTGTCCAGGGTCTCACCGATACTTTCGAGCAACGCGTTCACTGGCCCGTCGACGGCTTCCGTTTCCCGGAGAATGAGCACGTAGTGATCCATATAGACTGGGACCCCATTCAGCGGAACAGCCAGCGCCACCGCGATCACGGAAGCTTCGCTGTGTCCCTCAGCATTGACGAGATTTACGGTTGTGACGTAGAGGCCCAGATGGGCATCGGTCATCTTGTCAACGATGCATCCCTGATGTTGCGTCACCGCTGATTTGAGGCCGTAAAGAAACAAGTTCACTGTATCCGTAGTGGCATCACCCGGGGCGTGCGGCGCTTGAATGTACATCGGTAATTTACAGGCAACCTTCGCTTGGCCAGACGCGGCGCCAACCGTCAGAACCGCAAACAGCAAAGCAATCACTCTCACAGTGGCTCCCGGGACAGAATGCTCATGACCGCCCTTTGATCCTAGAGGAGGAGGTCGGTCCCCACCACGCACCAAAAGACGCAGTGGCTGTCCCCCTTTTATTTGTAATCTTCGCGGTTTCGGCTCCCTCAATCTGCAGACACGATCTCGCCTCCACAGTGGTACATCGACGGCTCGCCCTGTCGCAGGAGGTGTGTACTACGCAGGAACCTAGTCAAGCAATGGGCAGCACCCGATTGGAAACATCGACAATGGCATAAGTGCATGAATGCAAACAACTTGCCGCACGGGCTGGAAGTTTTGCGCGGTCTCCCGCAGTCAACTCCCGCGAGCTCTAGCTCCTCAGATGTGCACCGTTTTTGGTTCCCTGACACGAAAGATGCACTATGATCCCTGAAAAATACCTTGTTCCTGTTCATTTTCTGTGAACAGAGAGTAGGAGAGGCAGGCCCCTTCCTGGTGAGGAAGACCAAACCCGCCCGAGGACTTCACCCAGCGACAACTGATCAATGGCGAGCGGATTGGCAAAAGATAGGGCATCTCCGGCGCTCGATTCAATTTCAAAGTAAAGGGAGGACAAACTATTGAAAACAACACTTCGTCCGGGCATGATCGCAGGGCTCTTCTTGCTCTGTGCGCTATCTGCGACTGGTCAAACACAGGGCGCCGCACTCCGGTCTTCCGCCCTTCCGACCTCAAGTCACAACGCGCTTGAGAACACAACAAATAAGTATGACTATGATTTCATTGCCAAGGACTACGTATGGAGCAATAAGCCGCTTAAATCAACTGCCGGCAAGGTTTGCCAGACCATGAAAGATCACGCCTTCTCCGAGACTCCTTATAGGATCAACGACGACCAGGACTGGAACAACTGCCTTAATACTCAGATCCGCAGTATTGGCTACTTGCGCTGGTTGAAGAACGGCGGCTTTAATCCCAACCGAAAAAACCGTACGAACGCTCAGGCGTATTTGAAGAAGTATTACCCCGTGGGTCCTTGGGGGACCTACTCCTTTGCCCAGCTGAGCCAGGCGGTAAAAGCCACAACAGGCAAAGCTATTATTCCCTAGCATTCTATCTGCCGCGATCATCGCTGCTGGTTGTGCGGGAGAAACGTGACACAGTTTCGGTGGAAGTTTCCGGACGGCCTTGCTTACGATTCCGAAGACACACAGATCCCCAACTACGCGCAGAGCGGGATGGCGGGCGTAGTTGGGGATCTGTGAGTAACAGCAAGCGTTTATTTATGATTGTCCGCCAGCTGTCGTTCCATTTTGTCCGTTAAACAAATGCTTTCGGCACATACTGTGGCAAGTCGGCTTCGTCCAACCGGTGCGCCCGGTGCGTTTCGGAGCCGCTTTCAGGGTTTCTGGGCGTCGCCGGAACGGGCTCCCCGATGAACTTACCTCTAACCCCGTTTTTCGGGAACAACGCACCGCATGCTGAATTATGCAGGCCGGCTTCTTAACGATGTGATGACTTCCGGATTGCTGAAAACCCATGAATTAGCTAATCAGGACCTGTTGATTGCCAAGCGGCGCTGGAACCGAGTTATTTCCGCTCCGGTGTAGGAGTGAAGCCCGGCAACATTCGCGCGGTCGAATGAAATACGTGATATTTTTCATAGGTCATATCGTTCAGTAATGTTTCAAAGGGCGCATAGACTTTGAAGTGTTCTCCCCATTTCGCGATATCCCTCGTTGTCCGCTGTCTTGAAATGGAGACACTCCTTGCCGGGCAAATATAAGTATTCCCGCCGATTGCCACAGGACGGTATTCGACCATAATGTCGGATCGTTCAAGGGGCAGCCTTGGTTCGAGGTCTGCCTGCACAGTCAGCCGAAGAATAGCGCCGCTCGCCGGATCGACCGCAAACTCCCCGTGAAACGGGACCTGTTCTTTGAGATAGACCATTCCGTTGTCGTTCGCCAGGTAGCCGAACCCCACCAGGAAATGAGGTGTTTGCTCCGGGACCTGATAGCGGAAAACCGCCAGGAGTCCGTTCGCGCCCTTTTCCCACCGGCTCCAACGCAAAGCGCTGCCGGCTGATGTGGCGCCGACAAGCACTGTAGCTAGAAGAGGGCCGAAGGTCCCGATAGTATTCATGGTCGCTTCTTCCAACTTAAGCGGCTTTCCTTTGGTGGTCTCTTCTTTCACAACTTCTTTGCTGTCGCGGAAAAGCATTAATGCATTGGACGTCTTGTCCAGATGCAAAGACTGATCGCCGGTCGCGGTCTTCCACGTCTGGAGTGGTTTTGGCGGAGATTCGTGGTACTGGACCATCGTCCGGTTGGCAAAAAAATTCGGGAGTTTGGAAATGGTCTTTTTCACATAATCGACTGTTCGCGACATTATCAGCCGTTGCGTGGCCAAGTCTGGCGGCGCCTTTGAGGGAATCTCCCCACATGGGGGAGCCAGGAAGGCCGATTCATCGGCCAGCGCGATGAGCGCTTCCCGGGCCTTCTTGCCCCTCAATGTGGCCTGCAACGTTGTGAACCTCGCGGTGTTCAGCCTTTCGCTCAGTTCTGTGTTAGACAGGTGCTGTGCAATCTCAGCGTCCGAACTGCCATCTAGCGCGCTCAGCGCGTGCTCCAACTGCTCCACCGTCACGCGTTCAATCCCAGCAGGAGATTGATCGTAGAAGACCGGTTCGTCGAAGTAGCCGGCGCTGGTGTGGGCCGTCAAATCTGGATTGCCCAATTCCAACTTAAGAGCGTGATACTCATCCACCTGATTGGTGCGCGGGGGATCGAACGTCAACGAATAGAAGGCGCTCGCCTCCCCCACATGTTTGCTCAGCAGACCGGCCAGGTCGTTTTGTGTCTCCAGTATGCCGCCGCCGGTTTGCATTGCAATTGCACGCAGCGCCAGGGAGCTGAAGGTCACCTTTTTCGGCGTCAGACGCTCAATAGCATCCTTGTAGGTGAGATCGGTGACGGGCAACGGCTGTCCAGAAGAGTCATAATATGGCCACTCGGTAGCGCTCCAGAGATTAATCCGAGCCTCGCGCAGCCGGGTCGAGAGTTCAGCGACATAATCGAAGGCTCCATCGGCCGTGGCCGGATTGAACAGCCAACCAGGGCCCATCCAAAACATCAGCTTCCTGCCGGGCTTCCGGCGCTCCTCAATTGCGATCGATCCAAGGGCTATCAGAGAATGAAGTGCTTTCGGGCTAACGACCCCAGTACCCGGGGTCTCCGACACCGTGGATGTCCCCCAGATACCGCGCGGGTCTCTTTCCTGTGCGATCTCATCGGCTAGGGCATTTCCGTCGAAAGAAGTTTCTGCCGAAGCCGAAAGTCCGGACTCGGTAACCCGGTAGAGGGATACCGGCTGGGCAAGATGCCCCTGATTCTGCCGCAGGAAATTCTCAGCTTCGTGCTCCGCAGCCGCAAGCTGCGCAGGCGGCAGGTTCAACTCATCGATCACCAGGATCACTTCAGCGGGAGGATCGGGCTTGACGGTAACTCCGTCGAACGCTTGAAAGGTGACAAACTCCGCCGGCCGGCCGTTGTCCTGCAATGTAAAGTCCTGTTGCCTGAGGCCGGTCACTGGATTTCCCAACTTATCCGTCACCATAACATCAAGCCTGATCATCCCTTGGAACGGGTCGGGTGGCCGAGACTCGACCTTAGACGACTCAATGAGTGGAAGCCGACTCTGCTGTGGAAATGCGGAAGCAGGCACACACAACAGCAGCGCTGTACAAATGCGGGATGGCCCAGTCAGCGGAATGAGAGTCGCTCCGACTTCTTCGCCGGAAGTATACCCGTTGTCCAAACTACCGTGCTCTGCGTAGCCGCAGCCACTTAGCGGAGCACAACTGTGCAAAAGCGCTGTTGCATCAGCGAAGATAGGAGTTCGACGGTCCAGTGGCCGCGATTTCCCTGCGTTCTGATGACCGTTTGGACGTTAGGCCCGACTTACGCGCAATCCGGAAGTGATCCCGCGAATTGCCTGCAAAGTCGCATTTTCGGTTACTTCCTGTGGCATTTGCTTGGGGGGTGCATTTTCCCCAGCTGCTATCCCCCTACCGTCTATTTCCTTTGACGGGGGATGCTTGGTTTCCCCCAGGGGGTGAATTTTCCCTTCCCTATAGCTATCCCCCCTATTCATTTGACCCTCTCCAAGCTGCGGACATACACTGCTCAGCTCAAGGGAAAGGCAACATCGGTAGTTCACGGGGAACGCTGCCGATTGGGCTTCAGAGAAGCTAAGTACGTGTCCCGAGCTGCAACTCATCGATATGAATCCAGAGAAGGTGGAGACAAGCGTCCGTTATCACTAGAAAACCACGCGTTGCTATAACGATTCACTTGACGGGTTGGACTTGTGGTATGGCCGGATGAAGGCCTCTAGCAGTGAGTGCTCGCCAACAAACAACATCCCACGCACGATCCAACTTGCGGCTTTTTTCATCTTCTGGTCGACTCGATCGGGTAGGAACTAACTGAAGCAGGGAAACACTGGAGAAGCGCATGAATCGACGTACGTTCTTAGGACTCGCTGGAGCCACAGCCGTTGCGCAGCCACTTGCTCTTGCAAGCGAGACTAAGAAAACCATGAAGATTACCGGCGTGGAAACGGATGTGCTGCGTTTTCCTCCAGGCAAGATCTACTACGACGCGATTCACGAGTTTGGCGCGGAGGGTGGGAGCGTCGTACTACGCTTGCAGACCGATGCAGGCATTGTCGGTTGGGCCGAAAGCACATTCGGAACGATGACCGGCGCACCGGAGGTCTTGCAGACAATCCTGCAGAAAGAGCTCAAACCGATCCTTATAGGGCAGGATCCTGCGTTCCCGAGGCGGCTGCGGGCCGATATGTGGAAGGCGCTTGAGTACGCCGGTGTGCAGGGTATGAATACGTTTGCCATCTCGACGGTGGAAATTGCGATCTGGGATATCGTGGCAAAAGCTTTCGGCGTGCCGGCATACAAGGTCCTGGGCGCTTATCAGGATACCTGCCCCGTTTACTCGATGTGCGGCTGGTACTACCCCGACGACGACGATCTGTCGCAGTACAAAAAGGCAGTAGAGAACGCCTTCGAGGAAGGTTTCAGCGGGGCAAAAATCAAGGTTGGCCGCTTCACGCTGCGGGATGACGAAAAGCGCATCAAGCTGGCTATGGAGATCGCAGGCCCGAACCGCAGGATCATGGTGGACGCGAACCAGAAGTTTCTGGTGCCGGAAGCGATTCAACGGGGGAAGGTCTACCAGGAGATGGGCGTTTACTGGTATGAGGAGCCGATCGTTCCTTATGACCATGCCGGCTACGCGCAAGTAGCGGAAGAACTGGAGATCCGGATTGCAGGCGGGGAAAATGAATACACCAAGTACGCCTTCGCGGACCTGATTCAACGCCGCTGCGTGGATGTGGTGCAGCCCGATGCCCGGCGAGCCGGTGGAGTCTCTGAGTGGATGGAAATCGCAGCCATCGCGGATGCTGCAAAGCTTCCTGTGGCAAGCCACGGCGGCGGTCCCGTGGATCTGCAAATGCTGCTGTGTATGCCGAATGCAATCTACATGGAGTCAGGCAGCTTCAAGGGAGCCGGATCAACATTAGAACGGCTCCGCATGGTGAACAGCGCCGTTCTCGCACCCGAAAGACCCGGGATGGGAAGTGAGTTGCGGCCGGAGTATCTGCAGAAATTCAAGGTGTGAGTCCGCAGGCTTTGAAGCCCCGTACCTAGCAGCTGATTTTCATCACCTTGGTTGGGGCGAAGGCACATGAATGTCAACGAGATGACAGGAGCAGCGCCGCGGCGAGTGCTGACGTTTTGTGGTCCTTGGTCCCGGTGGTCCTTGGTCCCGTTGTTCCGTCTGTCTTTGGTCCCGCTCGTAGGTTTGTCCATAATAGCCAAGACATTGTAAGTCTTCCAAGCTAAGGCCGTGCACTCCCTGCGAAGCAGTATGCGGCACAGCTGAAGAGGCTGCGAAAACAATTCTTCCGGGTGGGAAAGCAACGCCTCAGAGGCTAAAGAGTCTGCGTGAGAACCGCAGGGCTATCTCGTGAGAATTGGTAAAGAAGCCCAGGACCAAGTCCTGGGATATTCTCAGCCGTCCCTTCGGGACTGGTCCGTGATGCAAGACCTACCCAGGACTCACGTCCTGGGCTACTTTCAGGTACGGACCTGCGGGACTGAGCTCTGGGCCGACAGGTTCTCAGTCAGGGGCTAAAAGCCCTCATCAACAGCGTTGTGTACGGCCCGACTAAAGAGGTTGCGGAAAAAGTCGCTGAACCTAGAAGAAATCATCCCTCAGTGGCTAAAGCCGGATCTGTTTGCAAACACTTACGTACAAGCTGAAGCTCGTACCCTTCAAAAACCGGAGTTTTCCGCAAGCTGTAAAGTCGTGCCCTGACACAAAGCATGAGTTTTTCCGCAGGTTGGGAAGCCGTGACCTTAGTTCAGCTAGGGCGGAAACTAGCAGCCGATTTTCATCAGCTCAGGTGAGCAGAGGGTTCATGAATGTCAACGGGATGACAGGAGCAGCGCCGCGGCGAGCGCCGCCGTTTTGTGGTCCTTGGTCCAGGGTGGACCGATCGTTTTTCCAAGGCTTTCGATACTGCTCTGGACTCCACTCGCTTCCTTGCCGAATGCGGCCTTGACACGCTCGTCGAGGTCTCGCTGCCTGATTGCGGTGACGGGGATCTGAAGATCTTCGCAAGCTTGGGTAACGGTGTGGCGGAAGAATTCGCCTTCTGCCGTGTGGATCAACGGATGTGCAGCGAGAATCTTTTCGAGCGGCGGTAGGGAACGGCCTGAAGCCAACAAGACCGCGGAACCCACGACGCGATAATGCCGCGCATTCAATTCCGTTACCAAGCCGTTGATAGCCGCCACAGCCAAACCAGTTGATGCCACGGCACAGTTCGCAATGTGCTTCTCAGGGAATTGGAGATTCATTGCGTAGTGATAGGGCTGGATTGCCCCGGGCATCTCGGGATCAGCGGTAACGATGCGCCGCCGATCAAGTATTTCGATCGCTTGAGGAGCGCCCGAAACAGCTACCAGCACTCCCCAGCCCGAATGCATTTGAAAGCCGAAGGCTGCGCGCTTCATAGTGACCCGGGCTAATTGAGGCCGGCTTGGGGTGAACGCTTCATGAATTCGGTCAGTTTGTCATGGGGCAGGGCTTCGATAGTATGGCCATCCACACCCGTCAGGGTTTGGGCAGCAACCATGGCGTTCACAATCGCCTCCTCAGTGGCTTCGACCGTGGCCTGAAACAAGGGACTAATGCGCTCATTTGAGACCGTGAGCACGGAGTTCGGACCAGGTTCTTTGCCTGCGCTGCGATTGGCAGTAGAGAAGGCAATGAAGATGTCACCGGAAGAATTTCCAGAGCTGGAACCGGTCCGGGCCAAGCCCATGGTCGCCCGGCGAGCGAGCCTCTTCAGTTGCGTGGGTAAAAGCGGAGCGTCGGTGGCCACCACGATGATGATGGACCCGACGTCGCCCCGCACTTCGGGCTCCAGCGTGGCCTTGCCCGGAATAGCGGGAATGAGCTTACCTATGGGCACGCCGGCGATGGTGAGCTGAGGGCGCCTTCCACAGTTGCATTGCACCAGCACGCCGACTGTATAGCCGCCGGCCTCGGCGGAAAGCACGCGGGAAGCGGTTCCGTCTCCGCCTTTGAAACCGTAGCAGACCATGCCCGTACCTCCGCCTACGTTGCCCTCTGGTACGGGGCCGCCCTTTGCGGAGTTGAGCGCCGAGAAGACGTCCGACTGCTGCACGTGAAATCCGTTGATGTCGTTCAGGTAGCCATCCCATGTTTCGGCAACCACCGGAAGCGACCAGGGCTGCTGCGCCAGCCGGCCGCTCTGCACCGACCAGGCAATGACGGAATCGCGCACCAGGCCAACCGAGTGCGTATTCGTAATGGCGACAGGCCCTTCGAGAAAGCCGGATTCTTCCACCCAGGTGGTTCCGGTCATTTCGCCGTTTCCGTTTTGCGAGAACCAGCCAGCGTACACCGGCTCGGCATCGCCACGGCCCCGGGGGAAGATCACGGTCACCCCTGTACGTACCGGACCCTGGCCAACGACAAGCTTGCCTTCGCCGCGGATCAAAGTGGTGTCGCCTACTTCCACTCCTTTGACATCGCGTGATCGCATCCAGTGGACCAGGATTGCCATCGAAGGGCACCCCGAGCGCGCGGGCGCGCGGCGCCGACTGGGCGAAGCCTGCCGCGCAAACCATGAACAACGGAGCCATGAACCATAGAAGAGGGCGGAAATTCATGCGCGAAGTCTACACCAGCTTCATCGCTTCGGGATCCCAATGAACGACCGTGCCTTTTTCGTAGCTGAGGTTGCTAAGCAGAGCGGCGCCAGAGGCACGATAGCCAAACACTGCATCTTCCACGACGGGCTTGCGCGTGCGCACCGCCGAAAAGAAATTCCTGAAGTGGTCGTAGCTGTCGCTATAGCCGGGAGCAGCTACATATTTCTCGTATCCCAGCTGCGGCGCTCCCATGGGGTGGGTGCGCGGATACTTTTGGTTGTACTCCTCGAGAATGCGCGCTTGCATCGCCGCGGTGAAGGTCCCGATCATCAGGCCTGGCTCTTTTTCCAGCGGCGTGCGGCTTACGATGACGCTGTTGCCGGCTATCTCCATCGTGCCTTCCGAGCCGGTGAAAATCAGGCCTTCGTTTTCCTCGCCTCCATCCACGAAGTTCACCCGCAGACTCAGATTGAAGCCCTCCGGGTAGTCAAAAAGACCCAGCATCACGTCGGGCACGTCGCGGCCGTCCTTCCAAAAGCGCAGCCCTCCGGTTGCCATGGCGCGTGTGGGCCCATGCGCGCCGGTGATGAAGTGGGTTCCGCTAAAAAGGTGGACGAAAAGGTCGCCCGCCACGCCACTCCCGTAGGCCTTCCACTTACGCCACTGGAAAAAGTGTTCGCCGTTATAGGGAATCATGGGCGCGGTGCCCAGAAAGCGTGGCCAGTCACAGGTCTCGGTCGAGGCATCCGGAGGCACGGTGTAATTCCAGGCCCCAATGGACGAGTTGCGATCCCAACGCGCGGTGACCATATTCAGCTGGCCGATGGCGCCGGCGGCGAGCAGCTCCTTGGCCTTGGCATAAACGACCGAGCTCACGCGCTGGCTGCCAATCTGGATGATGCGGTTGGTCGCGTGCGCGGCCTCGATCATCTGCGGGCCATCGGCATAGAGATGGATCATCGGCTTCTCGCAATAAACATCCTTGCCGGCTTTCATTGCGTCCACGGCGACCTGCTTGTGCCAATGGTCGGGCGTACCGATGATCACGGCATCAATGTCTTTGCGCTCCAGGATCTGGCCGTAGTCGCGGGTGGTAAAGAGGTCATTGCCCCAGAGTTCCTTGCTGTGCTCAAGGCGGCCGTCGTAGCAATCCGCCACAGCAACGAGCTTCACCCCGGGAACCTGCAGTGCAACCTTGGTATCTCCCTGGCCCTGGCCGCCGGCGCCAATCAGCGCGATCTGAATATGATCGTTAGCCGCGACAGGCGGGGCTGCTTCGGATTGAATTTCGGCCAGCAAATGCGTCCTCGACCCAAGCAACGTCTCTGCCGTTGCCGCCGCCCCTGCCACTTTAAGAAAGCTTCTACGGTTCAACTCGTGCACAGTAGTCCTCACGTCTGGAAGTTACCCGCCGTCTGTAACCATACAGCTTCACGGGTCGAAAATCATTGCCCTCAGTTATCCCAGGACTGCGTCCTGGGTAATTTTCAGCCGTCCCCGTTCGACAAGCTCAGGGCAGGCTCTAACGGGACTGAGCTTGTTCAAATCGAACCCGGGGCTACCGTCCTGGACTACTTTCAGCCAGACTTGTCCAAATTAGCCTTTTTCGGCTCTGTCCATCCACCTCCGAGCAGTCGCTCCACAGGTAAGTCCGCAGCCCGTTTAGCGGCTGATTGTCTTGAGTTGGATGGATCAGAGACTTTACATGAGGGAGGGGTTGATCTCGAGCTCGGAAGATTTGAACAGAGCGGGCGCCGGGCTGAGAGCCCGGCGCCCAGCGGCTACATGACGAACGCCAGATTTTCCAGCTCTGCCTGCATGCAATCGAGATTGCAGCCCATCTCTTCGAGGCGGGTGATGGCGTTGCGAGCAGCGGGAGCGCTCACGCCATATCCCCGGCCGGTGAGAAAGCCGCTGAGGACTTCAGCCGCCTGCCATGAATCGATTCCTGATTGCAGGAGCTCGTTGCGCAGATTCAGTAGCTCGCGCGCGGAAAATTTTTCGATTTTGGTAGTTGCCGGCATTGTATTGTCCTCTCTCACTGCTTAGTACTTTAGAGACCCAGGCACGATCTACATCAGTTGCCACCGACCGCTGCGCGAAAAACCAAGGAACCTACCGCCGTGCAACGAATCTGAGGCAGAAATTAACCACTTTCGTGTCTTCCTACTATAGGAACCCGCAATCAGATGATTTGGTTGCGGAGCCCAACGTTATGTTGCTCAAGCAGTGCGCACTACACCGACAACCTGCTCATTTGATGCCGGACTGCTCTGCTGGATGTATCGGACGCTGGAATCATTTCGACGAGGACGGCCATGCAAGCAAAGAAGACATTTCCGTGCAACGCATCGTTTCTGGGAAAGCGGTTCCAAACTGACAGGTCTAACGGTAACTCTCTTGGACTGCCCGCCGACTTCTCCCGGTTGCCGGGAACAAGGTCAAACTCGCTTTCCCTTCCGCACTCTCCTCATCAGGTTCCTTGCATAAATAGACTGGTTTTCTATCGAGTGGTAAGCAGGGAAAAGTGGATGTCCCTCCACGGTACAGCGTGCCGTTATGCTAGCGGAGGTTGGAACGTTGCGCGATCCTCGAGCATCACGGGAATGCCATCCTGTACTGGATAGTAGCGGCCACAGCCATTGCAATGCAGCCATGCATGTGCGGCGCTGTCAGGACCTGCGATAAGCGCGTGATGGCATACCGGGCAAACAAGAATCTCAAGCAGAGTTGGGGAAAGCATCGGTGCGCCCTGCCAGGAGTTTAGACCATTCCCTGGCAAGCGCCCACTCGCTCGGGCCATTTACCATGAGCGCAGCAGCAAGGATGGTGCATGACTAAAGTTCTGGATGGAACCGCGATCGCCGCCGAAATCAAGGCGGAAGTCAGGGCGGAGGTAGAGCGGCTGGCGCTGCAGGGCATACGGCCAGGGCTGGCCGCAGTGCTGGTAGGGCATGTGCCTGCCTCGGAGATTTATGTGCGCAGCAAGGTCAAGACCTGTGAGGCGCTGGGGCTTTTCAGTGAGCTGATAACCCCGCCGGAGACGGTCACCACCGAGGAGATGCTGGCATTGATCGGGCATTTGAATGCCCGCGAGGATATCGATGGCATCCTGGTTCAACTGCCCTTGCCGCCCCAAGTTCACGCTAAGACACTGCTTGAGGCGGTGAGCCCCGACAAGGACGTCGATGGCTTTCATCCAGTCAACGTGGGCCGTTTGCAAACCGGCCAACCGGCGCTGCCTCCCTGCACGGCTGCGGGGATCATCGAGATTCTGAAGCGCAGCCATCTACAAATTGCGGGCCAGAATGCGGTAGTGGTCGGCCGCAGTGACATTGTGGGCAAACCCACCGCAATTCTGCTGCTGGCGGAGAATGCGACGGTCACCGTGTGCCATTCCAGGACGCGCGACCTGGCTTCGTTCACCCAGCGGGCTGACATTCTGGTGGTCGCCATCGGCAAACCGGGATTGGTGACGGCGGCGATGGTGAAGCCGGGCGCCGCAATTCTGGACGCCGGCATCAACCGGATTACGGAGCGGGCAGAGTTTGAGCGATATTTTGCCGGAGATGCTCGGCGCGAAGAATTGTTTCTGCAGAAGGGCTCGACGATTGTGGGTGACGTGGATCCCCACGCATTCGCATTGGCGGGCGCCTATACGCCGGTGCCCGGCGGCATTGGGCCACTCACCATCGCCATGTTGATGGCCAACACCGTGCGTGCGGCCAAGCTGCGACGCGGGTTGCCGGTTTAGGACGGCGGATGCTGCGGGTTGGATTGACAGGCGGTTTGGGCAGCGGTAAGAGCACCGTTGCCGGCATGTTTGCGGAGCTGGGCGCAGCCGTGATTTCCGCGGATCAGCTTGGGCGCCAGCTTATGCAGCCCGGGCAGCCCGTCTATGCGGCCATCGTCGAGACATTTGGCCAAGCGGTGGTCCGCGGCGATGGCTCGCTCGATCGCAAGGCGCTGGCCGAGCTGGCCTTTCAACATAATCAGGCCGGGGCGCTCAACCACATCGTTCATCCTGCCGTGATCGCTGCGGAAGAGAAGTGGATGCGGGGTGTTTTCGACGCCGACCCAACGCGTGTCGCCATCGTGGAATCCGCGCTCATCTTCGAAGTGGAAAAATGGGGTACGGCGCCGGGTTGGGTGCAGCGATTCGACAAGGTCATTCTGGTTGTGGTGCCCGATGAAGTAAAGATTGCGCGATTTGTTTCGCGCATGATGGCCAACGACAGGCTGGAGAGCCATCGAGAGGCCCTTATGCTGGACGCCCGCGCGCGGATGGCGGCGCAAATTCCCGACCAGGAAAAAGCCGGCCGCTGCGAGTATGTCATCGACAATTCGGGTTCTCTCGAGGAGACGGGCAAGCGGGTGGAAGAGATCTACCGGGAGCTTGCGCAGGCCGCGCAATAAAAGTCGGAAATGATCTAATAGAAGTCAGCTTGCTATGAAGATTCGCTCGGTCATCCTGATTGTCTTGCTGGTAGGCGCATTCGTCTATCTCACCTCGTACAGCAACTTCAGAGGGCCTGGTAATCTCCCGCTGCCAAAACTCTGGCACGAGTCTCCTCTGCAGCTCACCGTGGCTGATGCGCAGCCAGCCTACACGCCTGAAGAAAGCAATCGTATTGCGGTTTATAAGCGAACGCTGCCTTCGGTGGTAAACGTCACTTCCTCCGCATTGGCATTCGACTTTTTTTATGGAGTGGTGCCCCAGTCAGGGCAGGGTTCGGGTTTCATCCTCAGCAAAGACGGCCGCATCCTCACCAACTACCACGTGATCGAAAATGCGCAGAAGGTGGAGGTGACGCTCAGCGACAAGCACAAGTACCCGGCGCAGGTCGTTCTGCAGGACAAGGCACATGATCTTGCCTTGCTGCAGATCAGCGCCAGCAACCTCACCCCCGCTGTGCTTTCCGAATCGCGCGACTTGCAGGTCGGCCAGATTGTCTACGCCATCGGCAATCCCTTTGGCTTGAACGGCACCATGACCACTGGGATCATCAGCTCGATCCGCTCGGTACGTGAGCCGCAAGGCGCAACCATCGAGAACGCGCTGCAGACCGATGCAGCCATCAATCCCGGCAACTCCGGTGGCCCGCTGCTGAACTCGCGCGGTGAGGTCATCGGCATGAATACCCTGATCGCCACCGGTGGAGCAGAACAGAGTTCCGGCATTGGCTTCGCCATTCCCGTGGACACCATCAAGGCGGTGTTGTCGGATTACACCAAGTACGGCCGCGTGCGCCGGCCCTCGCTGGGCATCGCATCGCTGGCCATCGGGCCTGATCTCGCAGAGCAGATTGGATTGCCGGCCGACTACGGCGTGCTGGTGCAGAAGGTCATCCCCGGAGGAGCAGCCGAGCGCGCCGGATTGCGCGGCGGCAATCAGCAAGCCTACCTGGGCAACACGCCGATTTATCTGGGTGGCGATCTGATCGTCGCGATTGACGGAGACCGGGTGACCAATCCGCAGGATGTTTCCGAGGTCATGGACCGCCACCAGGCCGGCGATACCGTTACCGTGACCTTCTACCGCGGACCGCGAAGAATGACGGTCAAACTCACGCTGGGTGAAGCCCACTCGGTTTCGGTGTGATCATTTACAGCGGAAGATAACGGCGCCCGGCGATGCGGTACTTGCCGGAAAGCACACGGACAATCGCTTCCGTATAGGCCAAATGCTCCTGCGCCAGAATACGCGCGGAGAGGGTGTGCTCGTCGTCTTCCGGGAACACTGGGACCGTCCTTTGCAGCACGATGACACCGTGGTCCAGCTCTTCGTCAACGAAGTGTACGGTGCAACCGGAAACCGCAACCCCGTAGGCCAGAGCCTGTCTTGGCGCGTCGAGGCCGGGAAAAGCCGGCAGCAGTGACGGATGGATGTTGAGGATGCGCTGCGGGAAGGCGCGCACAAACTGCGCTGACAGCAGTCGCATATAACCAGCGAGACAGACCAGATCCACCTGATGCGCCTGCAAGCAGGCAATGATCTCGGCATCATGCTCGGCGCGTTGGCGTCCGCGCGCCTCGATCACCTGGGTGGCGAATCCCGCATTCCGAGCGGCCGCGATGCCAGGCGCATCGTCTCGGTTCGAGATCACTACCGCGATCTCTGCATGCTCCAAGCGCCGTTGAGCGATTCCCTCAGCGATGGCGAGAAAGTTCGATCCCCTTCCGGAAAGCAGGATCCCTAAGCGGTGGGTCTGAGTCGACCCCTCGCTCCCCCGGGTCATGTGTACATTACCTTGCGGTCGCCCTTGACCGTACGGCCAATGACGCAGAACTTTTCCCCGGCCCGGTCAAGCATGGATTTCGCCCGCCTGAACTTGTCCGCCGGCACCACCGCGATCAGCCCGATACCCATGTTGAAGGTGCGCAGCATCTCCTCCGGCTCGACGCTGCCCAGTTGCTGCAAGTGGGCAAAGATGGGAGGCGGCGTCCATGCCGCCGTCTCGACCACAGCGGAGATTGTCTTGGGCAATATGCGGGGCAGGTTTTCCGTAATGCCGCCACCGGTGATGTGGGCCATGCCCACTACGAGGTCAGCGGCGGTTAGCTTTTTGATCACCGCCAAGTAGCTGCGGTGCACCTTCATCAGGGCCGCCCCGGCCTTGTCCTTCAGCTCGTTGACGTACTGATTGGGCGCATAGGCCGCCACTTCAAAAAAGAGCTTGCGAGCCAAGGAATAGCCGTTGGTGTGCAAGCCGGTGGAAGGGAAGCCGATCAGCACATCGCCCACCTGGACCTTGCTGCCCGTGATCAGTTTTTCCCTGTCTACTGCCCCGACGATAAAGCCGGCCAAGTCGTACTCACCATCGGCGTAGAAGCCGGGCATCTGTGCTGTCTCGCCTCCGATCAAAGCGCAACCGTTGGCACGGCAGGCTTCGGCTACACCGCTCACCACCGTTTGTGCTACTTCGCCGTCCAGCTGGCCGATTGCCAGGTAATCCAGAAAGAAAAGCGGGGTTGCCCCCTGGACAGCAATGTCATTCACGCAGTGATTGACCAAGTCGGCGCCGACGGTGTGGTGCATCCCCAGGGCAAATGCCACTTTCAGCTTGGTGCCGACTCCATCGGCGCTTGAAACCAGGATGGGGTTCGCATACTTCGCGATATCCAGCCGGAAGAGGCCGCCGAAGCCGCCTATTTCGCTCAGCACCTGTTTGTTGAAAGTCTTTTGCGCGAGATACTTGATGCGCTGCTTGGTACGGTCCCCTTCAGAAAGATCCACACCCGCTGAGGCATAAGTGGCGGGGGGCTTGTCCGATTTGCGCGTCGCATCTGGCAAGGTTTTTCCAATTTCGCGTGGGATACCGGCCAAGAGGCAGGCGCGTTTGGACTGGATGAAATGTATCCCCGAGAACTGCCAGTTTAACATCGCCCGCAGGCCGCAGGCAGATCTACCCATTCCCCTATACTGGAGCGGAAGGGGACTACTTTTGCACCGAGAACTGAGTCGATCCAGAGAGTTGCAACGGCGCGCCGAGCGCTACTTACCAGGAGGCGTAGATTCGCCGGTGCGCGCTTTTCGCGCTGTGGGGGGTGATCCGCCTTTCCTGGTGCGAGCCGAGGGCGCTTACCTGTGGGATGCTGATGGCAATCGCTACCTGGACTACTTCGGTTCGTGGGGGCCGATGATCCTAGGTCATGCCCACCCATTGGTCGTGGAGGCGATTCAGCGGGCAGCGGAACGGAGCGCCAGTTTCGGGGCCTCGACCGCCGCCGAAGCCGACCTGGCAGAGCTGGTGATCACCGCCATGCCGTCCATCGAAAAATTGCGCTTCGTCAGTTCGGGCACCGAAGCGACTATGTCGGCCATCCGCGTGGCGCGAGCGTTTACCGGCCGAAAATACGTGATCAAGTTTGAGGGCTGCTATCACGGGCACTCGGACGGACTGCTGGTCAAGGCCGGATCCGGCCTGGCCACCTTCGGGCTGCCCGGCTCGGCCGGCGTGCCGCCAGAAATTGCGCACTGGACTCTTGCTCTGCCCTTCAACAACTTGGCAGCGGTCGAGGAGGCGTTCGCCAAACATCAGGACGAGATCGCCTGTGTGATCGTGGAACCGGTGGTGGGCAATATGGGCTGCGTGCCTCCCGCCCCCGGGTATCTGGAAGGTTTGCGGCGAATTACCCAGGAGTCAGGAAGCCTGCTGATCTTCGACGAAGTCATGACCGGCTTCCGCCTGGCGTTGGGCGGAGCCCAGCAGGTCTTTGGCATTGACCCGGACCTCACTTGCCTGGGAAAGATCATCGGCGGGGGGCTGCCCTGCGCCGCCTTTGGCGGCAAGGCCACGATGATGGATCTGTTGGCGCCGCTTGGCCCTGTCTACCAGGCAGGCACACTGAGCGGCAACCCGCTGGCGATGGCCGCCGGGATTGCTACGCTGCGCCATCTGGCAGGCCATCCGGTGGAAGTTTATGCGGGACTGGAGAAGCACACTGCGGGCGTCGCTAAGGGGATTGCCGGAGCGGCCCGGGATGCGGGAATCACAGTAGAAACCAACCGGGCTGGGTCCATGGTCACGTGGTTCTTCACGACCGCGCCGGTCACTGATTTCGCCACCGCAGCAGCATCGGATACGGAAGCTTTTGGGCGCTTTCATCGGGCGATGTTGGATCAGGGAGTTTGGCTTCCTCCGTCGCAATTCGAGGCGGCGTTCCTCAGTACTGCGCACACGGATGGCGACATTGAGTTCACGGTGGAGGCCGCTCGTAAGGCATTCGCATCCATGCTGGCAGCCCGCGCTTAGGGACCGCAGTTTCTCCACTGCGCTTAAGCTTCGGTCGAAAACATTTCCAGGAAAGGTCCGCGGAACCGCAGGTCCCTCGGCTACGCTCGGAGGTTGTGACTTTTTTGATTTCTTTCAGGTTTTGGTGGCCGGAAAGCTCTAAAGAGTGTCGGCTAACAAGCATCCTCGGGGTCCTTCGACTGCGCGCCAAAAACCCTTTGTTAAGCGATCGACTTGCGAGGCGCTTCGCTCAGGATGACGGTGTTGTGGGAGTTTTGAAAAACCTTCCGGTTGGTGTGCCAAAAACTCAAAACTTAAAAAAGTCACAACCTCTCCTAATGACAAACGAGTGGGGAGGCATGGTAGCCCACTCAAGCCAAAGTACGGCTTGAATGGGGCACCCAAAGCTTTTTTTGCCCATGTAATTGCTCCCTTAACTTGCCACAGGCAAGTCCGCTCCTCGGGATGACAAAGGAGAGAGCGACGCTTCCGTGGAGAGCCTTTGCTGAACGAAAAATGTCCTCATCACGTGGTATCCCACTCAAGCCCCGCCGCACGCCGGGGCGGGCAACAGAAGGCTTGAATGGGCCACCCAGCCTTTGCGGGACAGAATTAAAAGCCTACCGCCAGGCGTCGACTGTGACTGTACGCAACCCGCTACCAGCCCACGCTTCGAGCAGAAGCCAAGTCGCCGTGAGCGTGATGGAGCGGTCGGTTCCTAACTGTCTATGACCGCCGTCGTGCAGCAGTATGTTGCTGCCCCTATGCCTGCGCTGGTTGCGGCGAATCCCTCTTTGCACCCGCGCCGTCAATACATCAGCGTCCGTTTCGTCCCAGTCGTGGCCGGTCACGTTCCACATGACCGGAGTGAGCCCAAGCTCAACCGCGGTGCGCAGCACATCCGGGCGGCGGGCGCCGAAGGGCGGCCGAAACCACTTCACTGCTTCGCCGGTGGCGTCCTCGATCGCCTTCTGGCAGCCCTCCAGCTCTTCCCGAACCCGCGCCGGCCGTTGCCAGAGCAATGAGGGATGGGTCACGGTATGGTTTCCCAGCAAGTGACCGCCCTGTTGGATCGCCCGGGCAATCCCGGGACGGAGGCGGACATAGCTGCCCATCAGGAAGAAGGTCGCATGCACCTGGCGGCGATCGAGCAAATCAAGCAATTGTTGGGTATACGGATCATTCGGGCCATCGTCGAAGGTAAGCGCGACTTCCTGAATGTCGGGGCCAGCGACCACGGTGCGGCCAAAGAGCTGCGACGTTGGCGAATTCGCGGCATAGGCATATCCCCCGGCCGTAAGCCCGGTGATCAAGCCCGCGGAGACCAGCTTAGAAAGCATGCTTCCCGAGTGTAAATGTAGGCTGGCGGCGCACACCGGCTCATGGTATCTTCGGCTTTTCTTCGCTAAAGCGGTTTCGCAATTACTGTGGTCTCATAAAGGTCGCGAGGAGTGGTTTTCCTTGGGAGAAAACCACGTAAGGCGACGTGGCTTCGGTCTACACCCATTGCGAAACCGCTAAAGCATTTCACTTTACAAAGGGCATCGTCATGGCAGAGCTGTTTGAGGCGCCCAGATTCATCGCCATCGAGGGGCCGATTCGCGTCGGCAAGTCGACGTTGGCCCGGATTCTGGCCGAGACCCTGCACGCGCTCCGCATCGTGGAGCCAGAGAACAACCCCTTTCTCGACCGCTTTTATCAGGAATTGAGCGGCATGGCGCTGGCTACCCAGATGTGGTTCCTGGTGGAGCGCTACGACCAGATGCGCCAGGCGGCTAAAGACCTGGCAGGCAGCGAGCCACCCCCGATGGTGGCCGACTACCTCTTTGAGAAGGACAAGCTCTTTGCATACATCAACTTAACGGATGCGGAACTGGAGCTCTACAACCGCTTCTACCAAATCTTCCGCAGCGACGTGCCGACCCCTGACCTGGTGATCTATTTGCACGCTTCGCCCGAGGTGCTGAAGCAGCGTCTCAGGCGCAAAGGCATCAGCCAGGAGCAAGCCATCAGTGACGCTTATATCGAGCAGGTGGCGAAGGCCTATGAACACTTTTTCTTCCACTACACGGCCAGCGATCTGCTGGTGGTCGACACCTCGGAGATCGACTTCGTAAATCGGCCCCAGGATCTGGCCCTGCTACTCAAGCGCCTCGCCGAACCGATCAAGGGAAAGCAGTACTTTCTTCCCCCGGGTAACCAGGGATGACTTTGCCGGGAGTGTATGCCGGAGCGTATACTCCTCTGCGGTAACCCTTTACTCCTTGGGAGCAGGATACCGATCGGGCAGCATCCCTCAATGGGAGCTGCACTGGAGTTAGACATGAGCCTCACGCATTTCCGCAGCGCAGATCCGTCTGCGCCCGCTACCCGGACCTCCCGGGTGACCATTCAATCCCTTCAAGATAAGAAAGCTCACGGGAAACCCATCGTCGCCCTCACTGCGTACGACTACGCCACCGCACGGCTGGTGGACGAGGCGGGCGTCGACTTCATTCTGGTTGGAGACTCTCTGGCCATGGTGGTCATGGGTTACGACAACACCCTCCCCGTCACCATGGACGAGATGCTTCTCCACACCCGCGCTGTGCGCCGGGCGGTCAAGCAAGCGATGGTGATCGCGGACATGCCCTTCGGCTCCTACCAGGTGAGCACGGCGGAAGGGGTAGCCAACGCCACACGGTTTCTGAAGGAAGCCGGCGCCCAGGCGGTCAAGATCGAAGGCGGGGCAAGCCGCCTGGACCTGGTCAAACGGCTCACCGACGCTGAAATTCCGGTGATGGCGCACCTCGGCCTGACTCCACAATCCGTCCACCGCATGAGCGGCTACCGGGTCCAGGGCAAGTCAGTCACGGCCATCCATCACCTGGTGAAAGATGCGCTCGCTATGGAAGCCGCAGGCGCCTTCGCGATCGTGCTGGAAGGCATTCCCACAGAGGTGGCGCAACGCATTACCGCCGCTCTGCATGTTCCGGCCATCGGCATCGGCGCCGGGCCGCACTGCGATGGGCAGATCCTGGTGCTGCACGATCTCATCAACCTGTCCTTCTCCGCTCCCGCGAAATTTGTACGCCGTTACGGCGATGCTGCAGCCTTGATCACCGATGCGGTCAATCGCTACCGCAACGACGTGGAAGGGCATCAATTTCCCGGCGAAGAGGAAAGCTACCACCTGGGCAAGGACGCGCTGGCGGCTCTGCTCCGGGAAGAAGGCAGGCTCAAGGCCTAGCGCAATGCTGGTGCTGAAGACCATCGCTGAAACCAGGAGCGCGTGCGCTCGTATCCGCACGGACGGCAAGACACTGGGTCTGGTGCCGACCATGGGATCGCTGCACGAAGGCCATCTCTCCCTGGTGCGGGCCGCGCAGGCCAGCTGCGATGCGGTCGCGGTCTCCATCTTTGTCAATCCGACCCAGTTCGGACCCAAAGAAGACTTCGCCGCCTATCCCCGGAGCCTGGAGGAGGATTGCCGGATACTGGAGTCAGCGGGCGTTGACCTGGTCTTTGCTCCCTCCTCGGAGGAGATGTATCCCAAAGGCGCCAGCACCTTTGTCGAAGTCGCGGGCTTGAGTGAGCGGCTGGACGGAGCATCGCGCCCGGGTCACTTTCGTGGGGTGGCCACGGTGGTGGCGAAGCTGTTCCACATCTTCTCTCCAGAGCACGCGTTTTTCGGACAGAAGGATGCCGCCCAGGTGGCTGTCCTGCGCAAGATGGTGCGCGATCTGGATTTTCCCGTTCAGCTGGATGTATGCCCAACGGTACGGGAGCCTGACGGACTGGCGTTGAGCTCACGCAACCGGAACCTGAACGGCGAACAACGGCGCCAGGCGCTGGTTCTTTCCCGGGCGCTGTTGGCGGTCGAGAAGCTGGTTCAAGGCGGCGAGCACGACTCGAGCAAGCTAGTTGCCACGGCGATGGGTGTCCTCAAGGAGGAACCGGCGGTGGAGGTGGACTATTGCCGCATCGTCGATCCTGACACGCTGGAGGATGTAGCCGATGTGAGCCGAGGGCGCTTTGGTGGCGCTCGCTGCGCGCGTCGGCTCCACCAGACTTATCGACAATTTGCTGCTTTGATTTGGGTACCGGCGGAACCGCGGATCCCTCGGGTTCGCTTCTAATGACAAACGAGTGGGGCGAGGCGTGGTAGCCACTCAAGCCAAAACACGGCTTGAGGGCAGCTTTATAGCCCGGGATGATGCGATCCCGATCACAAATGCCATCTACGAAATCGATCTTAGATTTGTCATCCCGAACCGGAGCGACCTGTCCCGGCGTGCCGTGGAAGCGCAGCGGAGGGATCTGCGGTTCCTCGTCATGCCTAGCGCCTGTGCCCGGAAACAAAGGGATTGTCGGCTAGCAGGTAGCGGGCTGGTCGCTCCGCGTCCTTGGTTATGCCTATCCGGGGCGTCACCAGCACTTTCCCGGCCACAAAGCCATCGTCCTGAATCTGCAAATCAGATTTGCGCGATGTAAAATCGGCGCCGTTGTCCCGCTCGCGGGTGACGCCGAAGGCCTGGCACAAGCGGCCAGGGCCGGAGGTTAAGGCAGTCGCTGCTTTACTGGACCGGGCTGGAGCAGTTAAGCCACGGGCCACGGCCATCGCCTTCAGACCGCAGAGGGGTTCCAGGGCCCGGAACAGCACGCCTCCAGCGCGGCCCTCCGGCTCGCAGGAGACGTTCAGGCAAAAATACATGCCATAGACGAAGTAGACATAGGCATGGCCGGGCGGCCCGAAAAGCACGGCGTTTCTTGCCGTCTTGCCGGGGAAGGAGTGCGACGCGGGGTCCGACTCGCCAAAGTAAGCCTCCACTTCGACAATGCGCCCCACCATCGGTCCTCGAGGTCTCACCAGCAGCTTGCCTAGCAGCTTGCGGGCGACCACGTCGGGAGGATCAACGTAAAAGTCTCGGGGGACGAGAGTCGCCCGGGCGCAGGCCGAAGTATCAGCCATTTGCGGCTTTTACGGCGGCAAGGACCTCTTCAGCATGCCCCTCCGGCTTTACTTTGGGGAAGATTTTCAACAGCTTGCGATCCGGACCGATGAGGAAGGTGGTGCGCTCAATCCCAATCACTTTCTTGCCGTACATATTCTTTTCCTTGAGAACGTCAAACTGTTTGCAAACGACTTCGTCTACATCTGCAAGGAGGGTGTAGGGCAGGTCGTACTTCTCTTTGAATTTCTTCTGCGCCTTGGGCGTGTCGCGCGAGATACCCAAAACAACGGCTCCGGCCTGCTGTATCTTTTTGAAGACGTCACGAAAGCCGCAGGCCTCGATAGTGCAGCCGGGAGTGTCGGCCTTGGGATAGAAGAAAAGCACCACCGGTTTGCCGGCAAAATCCTTCAGATGCACGGTCTTGTCTTCTTCGGTCTGCAGCGTGAAGTCAGCAACTTTGTCGTTCACTTCCATGAGAAAGATCCTTCCAAAAAACGAAATGCAATGCGGGAACGCAAAAGAACGGGAGCGCCCTCAACGAGATTATTCCACGATGAGGAATTTTAAGATTCGCGGCCTCGCTCTGTGGATTGCGCTGGCCATGCCCACCTGGGCTCAGTACCCGGGACACCTGGAGACCAACAAGAAAGCTGCGCCGTCGGTGCGCGCCATAGCTGTTCTCGAATGGACAGGCGAGACGGGAAAGCCCAAGCGCCAGCCGCATCATCCCGATCTCCGTCTTTGACGGCGAACAGTATCAACCGGGAGGGCTCTACCTGGCCAAGCCGGAGCCGCTGGCGCTCCAGCCGGGAACGGAATATGTGCTGCAGGATGCAGGCATCGCCCGCGGACTTTTTGACGTCAACAGCGCGCAGGATGTGGATGGTTATTGGTTCGGCTATGGCGCGTGGAGGCCCATGGCGGCGCCGCCCAAGAAGGCAAAGCCGAAGCAAGGCAAGAACATGCCCCAGGTGGTGGGTGGTGATGCGGGAGACGGCCATCCCCATTTGGTCAGAAAGGATGGCAGCGGAAGCCAGGATAGCTCCGGCTCCGCGGGCTCCAGCTCGCCTTCTTCGAGCACACCAGCTTCCAGTAACTCCCCTGCCGGCGATCCTGACCGGCCCACCCTGCGCAGGCGATCGGACTCTTCCGATTCCACTCCCAGTGCCCCGAGTGCCAGCGGTGGCGGACAGTCCGGCTCCGGAGACAGCCATCGCGGGCGCAGACCCGGACCGGCCGCATATGGCCCACGGCCAGCAAAGCATGAGCGACGACTTTAAACCTGCCGAGCTCACCGGAGTTCCCTCCGGCCTGGAGCAGATGATTGCGGTTTCCGACGCCAGTGATCGTGAAGCCCATCCTTTCGTGTATCTGTGGGCTGACCCGGCGGATGCCACGAACATGCAGACGCAAATGGAGATTGCAGCCAGCAACGCTATCGCGGCTACTCAGCCGCCGGTAAAGCCCGCAGCGAAAGCGCACACTGCAACCTACACGACCGCGCAGCACCGTAAGGCGGCCACCGCCCCGCCGGCCCCGCCGAAGCTGGTTTTTACCAACGAGCGCTTTAAGGCCTATGAGCTGACTTACAGCGGAGGGGCGACGCTGGTCTTCTCCGGAGAGACGACGGATCACGCGGGCAAAATCAAATATGTCACCCTGATCGCTCAACCGGATTTCAACGGTGTGCCCAAAGTCCTGTTCAAGTCCGTGACCGACGACGATCACCTGGACCAGACGCCGAGGATGCGGCTGGTCGACGCGGTCGACGCAAAGGCCAACAACCGGGGAGACCTGGTCTTCGAACTACGCAGCAGCCGCGATCGTGAATTTGTGATCTACCGTATAAGCGGTGGTATGGCTGAGCAGGTCTTCACCACCGGTTCGCTCCCAATTTCCAATTCCCCGTCGTGACCGGGATCCGGCTGTAGAAGGGAAAAATCCTTTAAGGCGTGGGCAACTTGGTGGTATCCCAACCGCCGCCCAACGCTTTGATGAGTTGCACGCTGGCGGCAAACTCACGGGTAGTGATATCCGCAGCCGTGCGCTCGTTGGATAGCTGCGTGGCCTGTGCCGTAATCACTTCCAGATAAGTGGTGACCCCGCCCTTGTAGCGGTTGGTCGAAATGGTGAGCGAGCGCTGCGCAGAGTCGACTGCTCGTTGCTGCGCCGACGATTCGCTATTCAGGATCCGCAGACCGGAAAGATTGTCCTCGACTTCCTGGAAGGCCTGCAGCACTGTCTGCCGGTAGTTGGCCACGTTCTGCTCATAAACATCCCGGGCCTCTTCGGTCAGCGCATGACGACGGCCGGCATCGAAGAGCAACTCAGCCGCCGAGCCCCCCAGCGACCAGAGTGCGCTTGGCCCCTGGATGAGGTAGTCGGAGCCTTGCTCTCAAAGCCGCCTGTGCCGGTGAGATTAATCGTGGGGTAATACGCCGCAATCGCAATCCCTATCTGGGCATTGGCCGCATCGGCGCGCCGTTCCGCTCCGGCAACATCCGGGCGGCGCTCCAGCAATTGCGAAGGCACGCCCACAGGCACCTGCGGCAATTGCAGATCGAGCGGCGCGGGAGGCAAGACCAAAGCTCGACGCGGGGACACCGGTGAGGGTCGCGATGGCATGTTCGTACTGGGCCCGCGCGACGCCTACATCGATGGCCTGGGCACGGGTCTGGTCCAGCTTGCGTCTGCGCCAGGGCAACGTCCGAATCCGTGGCCACGCCGCCCTTGAACCGCGCCTGGGTCAGCTCCAGGTACTGCTCATATTGCTGCACGGTGGTGTCGAGCAATCGCTGCTGGGTGTCCAAGCCACGCATTTCGAAGTAATCGGTCGCCAGCTCCGAGCGGATGCTCAACTCGACGTTGGCCAGGTCTGCCGCTGTCGCCTGAACCGTAGCCTTCTGTGATTCCACGGCTCTACGGATGTTGCCCCACAGGTCCGGTTCCCAGGTGACCTCTCCCTGGAGAAAGAGATCGTTGTAGGTGGTCTTGCTTCCAGTTACATACAATGGACGGTTCTTCGACTGGCGCTCACGGGTAGCCGATGGGCCGGCCTGCACCGTGGGAAAGTACTGCGAACGGTAGTATTGGACGGCGGCCCTGGCCTGCATGTACTGCTCATACGAGGCTTTGAGCGTCTGGTTGGAAACCGCAACCTGCTGCTCGAGCTTATCCAGTTGTGGGTCTTGATAAACCTCCCACCAATTGGGCCGGAGCGCGCTATCGTTGGGGCTCACCTGCTTCCATCCTCCGCCGGGTGGGTTAGGAGGCGGCACTGGCACCGCCGTTTCTTTAAAGGCTGGTGCGGTGGGCGCGGTGGGCCGTTTATAGTTGGGCCCCACGGTGCAACCGGAGAGCAGCAATGCAGCCGCAGAAAGAAGCAGCCATCCCTGGCGGGGAATCCGGCTCAAATGGATAGGACGGGGCCTCATTCCTAGCGCGCCCCCAGTCTTTGCCGCGGTTGAACGACGTGCACCGGTTCCCCATCGATCAACGAATCAGGCGGATTCTGGATCACCTGCGAGTCAGCGCTGAGCCCGGTGATCACCTGCACAGTCGATCCATCATCCTGGCCAAGGGTCACTTGAACCAGCTTGGCCTGATCTCCATTGGGTCCTTTCACCACCGTACCCACCTGCAATCCCTGGGTGCGAAAGATAAGCGCGGAGACGGGGATAATCATCGGCGCAACGCCCTGATGCACGTCCATATGGACTTCGGTGTAAGCCCCGGGCAGGAGCTTGCCATCCCGATTGTCGACGTCGATTTCGACCAACAGCGTGCGGGAAGCGGGATCGATGGCCCGCGCCGTGCGCACCAGCTTGCCGGTAAATGACTGTCCGGGAAATTCGGAGAGGGTAAGCTGGGCCGTGGTGCCGGGAACCGCCGACTGGGAATAAATCTGCGGAACATTGACGTATACACGCAAGACGTTGATGGCAGAGATGCGAAACATCAGCGTGCCCGCTCCTGCATTGATCAGCTGTCCGACATCGACGTTGCGGGCAGTGATCACTCCACTGAAGGGCGCATAAATCTTTTCGAAGGATTGCAGCTGCTTCCAGGCGCTGAACATTCGCCTGCGCAGACTTTACGGTCGAGCTGGTGGATTCCGCCTGGCTGACGAAGGTATCCGTGTCTTGTTTGGAAACGGCGTTTTGCGTCAGCAATCCCTGGTAACGGCCAGAGTTGATTTTTGCCAGGCCCGCATTGGCTTCCGCCGTGGCCAAGTCCGCGCGTGCCTGAAGCAGTTGCTTGTCCACTTCCGGAGTGCTGATGATCGCCAGCAGCTGCCCCTGGCGGACGTGCGCGCCGATGTCGAAGTACCACTTGCTCAGATAGCCGTCGGTGCGGGCATAGAGCGACGCATCGCTGTAGGCATAGACGTTGCCGGGCAAAATGATTTCCTGCCCGGTCTTGCCCTCCTGCGGTGGGTTCGCGATCACGTCGGGAGCGGCGAGGGCATCGGTCTGGTTCTTCAGCTTGGTGCGGGCGCGCACCCGGGGCACGATGCCGGCGACCGCCACCACGACGGCCAGCACCAGAAGAATCACGATCAAGATAGCGGCGACGCGGCCCGAGAGGGGCGGGGCGTCGGGAGGTGCCGCCGTGCCCCTCACTTGCCGGTTGCGGCCGCTCGTCTCTTCTTTCCTGATTCATCTGTACGCTCTTTCTCCGATGTTATTTTCTAATCTTCCAGATCCGCCACGCTCGACGCGCTCTGAGGCACGCTTGCTGCGCTTCCCAAGCCAGCCATGGATCACGCTGAAGAATGTTGGCACGAAGAACAGCGTGGCCGCGGTGGCGAACAAGCAGCCCACCGATGACCGACCGGCCCAGCGGCGCATTTTGTTCGCCACCGTCACCCAGGCCCAGCGCCATCGGCACCATGCCGATGATCATGGCCAGCGCGGTCATGATCACCGGACGGAAACGCGTGTATCCGGCGCTCAGCGCGGCGGCGCGGGCGTCTCCAGCGTTTTCTTCCATCTGCTCGCGGGCGAAACTGATCACCAGAATGGAATTTGCCGTGGCCACGCCCATCGTCATGATGGAACCGGTCAGCGCAGGCACGCTGATATGCGTTCCGGTGATGAACAACATCCACACAATGCCGCATAACGCGGCGGGCAGGGCGGCGATGATCATAAAAGGATCGAGCCACGACTGGAAATTCACCACGATGAGCAGGTAAACCAGCAGGATGGAAAAGGCCAGACCACTGATCAGCCCAATGAATGAGGAGTTCATCGTCTGCACCTGGCCGCGAATCACCACTCTGCGAACCACGGGGCAGTTCTTTGCGATGCTGGGCGACGATCTGGGCAATCTTGTCCGACACGCTGCGCAGGTCGCTGTTGACCACATTGCCGTAAATATCGAGCACCGGAGCGATGTTGTAATGGCTGATGGTGGCCGGCTCCGCGCCGCGGACGAGGGTGGCCACATTGCCCAGAATCTGGATCGGCTTGACTCCTGCCGCCGGTGGAGGGCGCGGCACCGGTCGCCACCGGAGTCAGGCTCGATGCGCCGACCGAAAGCAATACGGGCTGGGGACGGTCGTGGCTCGCCGCGCTGCTCGTGGTGAGCGGGAATGTTCTCCAGATCAGTCAGCGATTGCAAAGTATATTGTGGCGATTGCGCCGCGATATTGTAACTGACACCATTCTTTGGATCGAGCCAGTAGGTAGGGCTGGTCTGAAAGCTGCCGCTGGTCGCAGACCAGCAGGCTGCCGGCCACATCCCGCTGCGTCAATCCGATGTCCTGCGCCTTGGAACGATTCACATCGACGAAAAAATGCGGATTGTTGAAAGGCTGCTGGATGTGCAGATCCGCCGTGCCCGGCACGTAGCTTATGTCTTTCAGCAGCCGATTGATGAATTCGCGATTGCCTTGCAAGTTGTTGGCCGATCACCTGGATATCGATGGGAGCCGGCAGGCCGAAATTAAGAATCTGCGTCACCATATCCACGGGCAAGGTGTAAAAGATAACGCCCGGGAACTCGACGCCAAGCTTGGCGCGGAGATCCTGCACGTAGCCATCGGTGGGATGGTGCTTTTCGGCCAGCGCCACGGTGATGTCGGCATCGCGGCGCTCACCACTCCGGTGCTGGTGTAGGAGAGGTTCAAGCCGGAATAGGGAATGCCAATGTTGTCGATGATGCTGACCAGTTCACTCTTTGGGAATCTCCTCGCCGAATGGCATTATCCATTTGATCGCACAGCCGCGCCGTCTCTTCGATACGGGTGCCGGTCTGGCGCGCGCACATGGAGTTTGAACGCGCCTGAGTCCACCGAAGGAAAGAAATCCTGGCCCAGCCATGGGTACAGCAGGGCAAACGAGCCGATGGTAAAAACGAAGAAGAGGATGAGAAAAACCGTGCTGTGCGCGATGGCGAGCTGCAACACGCGAAAATAGAAAACTCGCAGCTGCTCAAACCTGTGCTCGAAGGCCAGTTGGGCGCGGACCAGGGGATTGCGGCTCTGCTGCTTCTGCTTCTCGGCTGGCCGGATCATGCTCCTGAAGAAGGTACTTGGCCATGGTCGGCACCACGGTGCGGGAAAGAAAATAAGAAGCCAGCATGGCGAAGATCACGGCTTCGGCTAAAGGCACAAAGAGATACTTGGCCACGCCGCCCATGAAGAACATGGGCACAAAGACGATGCAAATCGATAAGGTCGAGACAAAGGCCGGAATGGCGATCTGCGCGGCGCCATCCAGGATCGCCTGCTCCACCTCCTTCCCTTCTTCGAGATTGCGATTGATGTTCTCAATCTCTACGGTGGCGTCGTCGACCAGGATGCCGACGGCCAGCGCCAGGCCGCCCAGGGTCATGATGTTGATGGTCTCGCCCAGCGCCCCCAGCACGATCAGCGAGACCAGGATGGAAAGAGGAATGGAAACGGCGATGATGAGCGTACTGCGCCAGCTGCCCAGAAAAACCAGGATCATGACGCCGGTGAGACAGCCCGCGATGATGCCCTCGCGCACTACGCCGCTGATGGCGCCGCGCACAAAAATCGACTGATCCGACTAACGGCGTTATGCGTAGTTGCGGCGGCAGTGACTGCGCGATGATCGGCAGCATCTGCTCGGATCCTGGAGATGATGTCCAGGGTGGAAACATTGCCGTTCTTCAGCACGCGTCATCAGGCTGGCGCGCTGGCCGTCGACGCGCACGATATTGGTTTGCGGCGGGAAACCGTCGCGCACATGGGCCACGTCGTGTATGTAGACGATGGCTCCATTCACGCTCTTGATGGGAAGATCGTTCAGCCCTGCGATCGTGGTCGGGCGCGCTGTTGGTTGCCAGCTGGTACTCGAACGAGCCCACCTTCACGGTTCCCGAAGGCAGAATCAGATTCTGGACGCCGATGGCGTTGACTACGTCGCTGGGGGAGAGCCCTCGGGCCTGAAGCGCCTTAAGATCGAGATCTATCTGAATCTGTCGCTGCTTGCCGCCGTAGGGATAGGGACTCTCCGCGCCTTCGATGGTGGCGAATTGGGTGCGGATGAAATTCAGGCCGTAGTCGTTAAGTTGCTGTTCGGAAAGGCCCTGGCCAGAGAGACCGAGCTGCAGAATGGGCACGCTCGATGCCGTGTAGGTGATGATCAAGGGAGGGGTTGTCCCTGGTGGCAGCTGGCGCAACTGGGTTTGCGATACGGCCGTGATCTGCGCGATGGCGGTGGCAATCGTGACGTGGGGCTGGAAATAGACTTTCACCACCGCAACGCCCACCGAGCGATTGCGACTCGATGTGGTCGATATTGTCGACCGTGGTGGTTAGCGTGCGTTCGGTCAGGGTGATGATGCGGTTGGCCATATCCAGCGCAGACAGACCCTGGTATTGCCACACGATGCTGACCACAGGAATGTCGATATTGGGGAAAATGTCGGTTGGGGTATTCAGAATGGAGAGCGGGCCGATGATCAGCAGTAAAAGCGCAAAAACGGCGAAAGTGTAGGGCCGCCGTAACGCAAGACGAACAATCCACATTTGCTAGCTCACTCCTAGGGACGTTCTCTCCGGGAGTCACAACGACCCCGGGAGAGAGGGGGTGAATCTCCGGCATAGACGAGCCGGCCAGGCTCGAGCGGAAGAATCGGCGAATAGTTTGCGAGCGTCTTTTATGGAACCGAGGCTTTTGCTGTACCCTCTGCAGGGAATGGGGTTTTAAGCATTTTCACTTCTACTCTGCACAGGCAAATGTAGCGAATTGCTGCTTTTCTTGAGGAAAAGCAGCGACAAGAGCGGTTGGTCTGTACACACAGAATTGAAAAATGCTAGGCAAATTTGCAGCCACATCAAATTATACGTTTTATGCGATCAAATCGGCAGCAGGATCCCGGGGCTCATTGGCACGGCGGACTGCTGAAAACGAGCCCCACCCGATGAATTTCTGAAGAAGCGCATACAGTCTGTGATGTTCAGGTCAGGCGATTTGATTCATAAGCTGGCGGTTCACGCCGCAGCAAATGAAGAGCCGGACAAGCAAGGCCTGTCCGGCTCGGGATGGTTCATTTGACCACGTCACAACGGCAGGAGATATGCCTTATTTTGCCAGAGCGGACTCCAGCGCGATGCTGGAAACGCTGGTGTCCTTGTCCGGGTAGTAGGCGTTCGAGATGTACTCCTGGAGCATGCGATGGGTGTTGAAGAATGAGCCGTTGAGCGCGATGGTGGAACGCATGACGGTGCGCCACTGCTCCGGATCGCCATAGTAGAGGGGAAGAATGGTCGACTCCAGCCGGTCATAAAGACTTGCGACCTCATGTTCCTGGGTGTCGCTGTCGGGAATAGCCCAGCCGGTAACCCCTTCAATCCAGCCCTCGACCCACCAACCATCAAGAACGCTCAGGCTGGGGACGCCGTTGAGCGCAGCCTTCATCCCGCTGGTGCCCGATGCCTCGAACGGGCGGCGCGGCGTATTCAGCCACAGATCGACCCCTGAGGTGAGCATCGACGCGAGCTTCCATTCATAGTTTTCGAGGTAAACGATTTTTAGCGCGTCCGAATCCAGCTTGGCAGCAACCTCAAAAATCTGCCGGATCAGCTTCTGGCCTGGCTCGTCATGAGGATGAGCCTTGCCGCTGAAGAGGATCTGCAGGCCGCGAAACTTTTCCGCACAGTGCACCAGACGCTCGGGATCCGACAAAAGCAGGTCGGCACGTTTGTAGGTGGCCACGCGGCGGGCAAAGCCGATGGTGAAGACGTTGCTGCGCAGCGTGATACCGGTCCTTTGCTCAACGGTGTCGATGAGGTTGCGCTTGGACTGCGCGTGCGCCTTCTCGATCTCGCGCAACGGAATGTCGATCACGTAGCGAAACTGGAAATTGTCTTTGCGCCAGCGCGGAATATTGCGATCGAAGATGGCCTGAATTGGGCCAGCAGTCCAGGTAGCCGCGTGCACCCCGTTGGTGATCGCATCGATCGAATAGTCGGGGAACATCTCCCGGGAAATCTTGCCGTGCTGCATGGCGACGCCGTTCACAAAGCGCGATGAAGCCAGCGCCACATAGGTCATGTTGAGCATGCCATCGTGGCAGCCGCCCATGCGCTCCAGCAGGTTGGCGATTTCCGGGCCGAGAATTCTGTAGGTCTGGTCCATGGTAAAGCGGTCGTGCCCGGCAGGCACCGGGGTGTGGGTGGTAAATACACAACGGCTGCGCACCGCTTGCGTATCCCGCTCCTCAATGACCCGGCTGATCTCGCCGCCCAACTGTTGTTCCATCAAGCCGACGGTCAACAGCGCGGCATGACCTTCATTCATGTGATACACATTCACGTCGTAGCCCATGGCTTCGAGAATGCGAACACCGCCGATTCCCAAAACGGCTTCCTGGCGCAGCCGGTAATCCGTATCACCACCATAGAGATGATCGGTAAGCTTTCGATCACGTGTGTCATTCTGCGGCAGATCAGTGTCCAGCAGGTAGATCGGGATGGTGTGCCCGGTGACCCCCTCGAGGTCGTATCGCCATGCCCGGACCATTACGGGGCGATCCTCGATCGTTACCTCGACCACGGCGTTTTCGAGCACCAGAAATTTTTCCAGTGGCCAGGGTTGGTCCTCAGCGGTCTGAATTCCGTGCGCATCAAGATGTTGCTGGAAGTATCCCTTGCGATGGAGCAGCGTGACTGCGCATAACCCCAGCCCCAGGTCGGCGGCCGACCGCATCGTGTCTCCGGCAAGGACGCCCAGCCCCCCGCTATAGGTGGGCATGTCGGGTGCGATGGCGATTTCCATCGAAAAATACGCCACTATGCCCCCTCGCTCGGAGAGGCCCATCGAAGAAAAATCGCGTTGCTGGTTCGAAAAATGCATCCTGCTTATCTCCTGTTAGCCGGCACCGCCGGTGATGCTCCAGCCACGCGCTTGAAGCGCATACCGTCGCGAACTCTTGCCCGTCAACCTCGACGATTTTTCTGTTTAACCGCAGTACTCTTATTCTAACCATCGACCGCCCGGCTTTTATCACGAATCAGACTGACACTTCCGTCGAGCCATCTAGTGCTTCTGTGGGAGCACGTTTACCGGATTTTTCTGTTCAGGAAGTGAACATCGGCAGGCTGGTTGTTTCATCCAGTCACGGTCGCGCCGGCGTGGCCAGTGGGAGGCATCGCCAGCACCTCACCGGTCACCTGGCTCAATATGCTCCAAATTTCATCGAGCCAATCCAGGTGTTCCGGCTTCATGAGCACGGAACGGAGGCAGGTAACGGTGCTCTGCTGGTCCTGGTCCGCCCACAAGCCTACAGGAAAAAACTTGCTGGGTAGTTGCGCTAGCGCAAGGTGAAGATCTTCGCGGGCAGCGGCAGCGAAGATTGCTTGCGCCAGACGGGACGATGCTTCGACGGTCTCAGCCCGCACCGCCCACACCAGAATGTCGAGCTCGGGTGCGAACGGGGAAAAGAAGCGGCCATCGGCACAGATTTTTTTATGGAAAAGCACCGCCGCCTCGCGGCTACAACGCAGACCGCGGGCAAACTCACCGTCTGCGATGAGCGGGAGCAATTGCTGCGTTGCCCACAGCGCTACGGCAGAGGAGCCGGCGCGCGAACACTCCAGGCTTATTTCGCCCAGATGCAAATCATCCGAAGTGAAATAGGTGTAGGGCGAATCGTGTTTATAGAAGCGGCCTACGGCTGGATCGCGAAAAAGGATGCAGCCACAGCCATAGGGTTGCAGCCCATGCTTGTGGGGGTCGACCACAATGGAGTCGGCCTGCGCTACGCAGGCAAAGGCACGCGTTGCCTCCTCGCCGAGGGTGGAGACGAGCTTGAAATATCCGCCGTAGGCCGCATCCACGTGAATGCGAAATGGATAAGCGCTGCGCAGCGCGAGCACTTTATGGAGCGGATCTACGGCTCCGGTAGCGGTCGTGCCCAGCGTGACCACCACCGTGCCCACATCCCCCTTCCGGAGTAGGGACTCGAGTGCCGCCACGTCCATACGGCCTGCAGAGTCGGCAGGCACACTGGTGAAGGGCAAGCCGAGGACAGCGCTGATTCTGCCATGCGTGTAGTGCGCCTGTTCCGAAGCCACGATGCGCCTGCCGGGAGCAAGCTGGCCTGCGATCCAGAGCCCCTCGAGATTAGCGAAGGTTCCGCCGCTGCTGAGATGTCCCAGATAGTCCGTCCAGCCAAACATGCGGGCGATCTCGCGAACCGCTTCTACCTCCATGCGCGAGCTGGCGCGGCCGCCATCGAGGGCATGGTTGTTGGGATTGATGATCATCGCGAGCGCATAGGCGGCGCGGGCCAGTGGATGCGGTGGCTTGAGCATCTGCCCCGCATAAAGAGGATGGAAGTAGGGGTAGTTGTCCCCCATTCTTTCGGCCACCTGGCTTAGTACCACAGCCATGGGGTCGATTGCGGGTGCCGGCCCCGCCTGCGCCGGCAAGTGGGCAAACGATGTTTCCAGCTGTGGCAGGGCTCCAGCGAGAAGCTGCAATGCAATATCTTCAGGCATACCTCTGGCAGTTTACCCTCACCCCACCGCCAAGCCCTCTGTGCCGGCCGCTCTAGACAACCTTCTGCGGACGGCCCTTGCCCAGGGCTTCGAGCGCATCACAGGCAGCCTTCAATCCATCTTCGCGGCGCAACTGCTCTCCGATCCTGGCCGCCCGCTGCCGCACGGTGACATTCTCCAGTAGCAGAGTGATCTTGCGGGCAGCAAGTTCCGCCGTATAACGCTGCCGCCGAATCACGCGGGCCACGCCCAGGCGGCGTACCCGGCGCGCATTGTCCGGCTGATCGTGACTGTAGGGCATCACCAGCATGGGTTTGCCGGAGATCAGTGCTTGCGCAGTTGTGCCTACTCCGCCCTGATGGATAATGACCGAGGCCCTCGGAAAAAGCCTGGAATAGGGCGCATAGTTGGCAACGCACACGTTTTCCGCGGCAACCCGGGGAATGTTGCGAGGGTCGCTGCCTACCAGGAGCACGGCACGCTGCCCGGTCAACTCGGCAGCCAGCGCGCTCTGCCGGTAAAAGTCCCCCGCATCCAGAACAGCGGCCGAGCCCAGCGTGAACACCAGCGGCGGCGGCCCCTGTTGGAGGAAGCTCTCAACCGCCGGGGGAAGATCGCGATGGCCCGCGTCGCCATCGTAAAACACGAATCCGGTCACTTTGGTGGACGCGGGCCAGTCCGGCTGCGGCTCACCCAACAACGGCGAAAACATGGCTAACACCAGGTACGGAGAGTGCTTGGCCTCGAAGATGGGATCGGGACCGCGGCCCAACCCAAGCTCGGCACGCAGCTGATAGATGGGCTCCGGCCAACTGCGTGTTACCCAGCGTGCAAACCGGGCAATCACCCGGCCCATCCCGGGCAGGGCCGGTTGCAGCCGCGCCAGCATGGGATACGGCGGTAGCACCGGCGCATCGTAGCGAGAAAAAAAGGACAGCGGCGCGAGCACATGCGACGCCCAGGGGATCCCAGTTACCTCGGCCACGATGGGGGCCTGGTAGACGAGCTCTCCGGCAAGCAACAGATCGGCCCCGCCCCCAGCCTCAACCACCGCCAGCAGCTCCCGGTAGCTCTGGCGAATGGCGGGAAACAATATCTCGCGCAAGGTGCGCTCCGTCCCCTTGCGAATATCCATCAGCATGGCCACCAGCTGGTTGTCTTCAGGATCGAGGATGGGACCGACGGGAGCAAATTCCAGGCCCAGCGAAACGATCTTGGAACGAAAGAGTTCGGGAACCGCCAGCACCGGAACGTGGCCTCGCCGCCGCAACTCGAGCGCCAGGGCTATCAGTGGATGGATATCGCCAAGAGTGCCGAAACTGGAGAGAACAATGCGCATGCGCTGCCTCTCGAGTGTAATTGCGCAAGATGAAAGAAGCGCCAAGAGGGCCGAGGGAACCGGTGGCCCAAAACCTGTCTCTCACGGCAAGCGCCAATCGGGCCTAGAACGAATCTTCAAAAGTGTGGAACCGCCGTTCCAGCTCGAACTGCTGCTTCGCCTTCTCGCTGGCCTCGAGCAGCGATGCGCATGCTCCCGAAGCCCGTTCGCGACCGAGTTGGGTGCGGCACGCGGCGCGCGCCTTGGCATAACTTTCCCATGGGCCCGGCTGCTCCCAAAGACTTTCGCCAGGCAGGAAGCTGTGTTCCAGCCCGGTCCGGGCCATCTGCTTAAGATCACTGTAGGTGAGCGGGTAGGTCATCGCGGCGCGGACATACTCATGGGTGAGGTTGATGCGGGAGACCCCCTCGTCATCGGTGGAGAGTGCGACCGGCACGTGATACAGGCGGTAGATAGGCAGAGGGTGATCTACGCCCTTGGTGTTGAGAATCACGTCGTTGCTGGTGAGGTTTATCTCCACCATCACGCGCTTGGTGGCCATCTGCTTGAGCAGATCGTAAGCATGATCCTCGTACATCACGTCCACCCCGTGGCCGATGCGTTCGGCATCTGCCTCTTCGACCGCGGAGCGGATATGAAAGCGCACCCCATCCGGCGGCACCATTCCGGGCTCCAGCTCTCCCGCATGCAGGGTGATATGAACCCGCGGATAAAGGGCGTGAAGGGCATGGATCATCCGCATTTGCATCGCATAGTTGGCCATGGCAACGCGCCCATCTTCCGGCTGCACCATGTTGATGCCCACGATGAGTGGGTCGGCGGAGGCCAGCTCGAAGCCGCAAACCAGTTGCACGAAGACTTCTTGCGGAGACAAGGCGCGCAGCACCTGGTAGAGGAAGCGGACCTGAACATTACAGGCTGGGGTTGCTCCATTTGCACCGCAATGTTCCAGATCGCGGCGGTGGTGCTCGCCATCGTCGAATTCCGCACGCTGCGCGGGCAGGTAGTTCGATAAGCCCGCGTCGAGCAACTGCTGGCGCAGGTGTGCGAAGTCCGTCTGCGTGTCGATTGGTCCCAGGTTCTCGGCCAGAGCCGCAGTGGCCAAGCGGAAGTTGGGCGTATTCATGATTTCGAGGTATTGCTCGTTTTGCGCAGCGGCTCGACTGGCCAACTCATCGACCCACTCACCCACGTGCCTGGGATCCTCAACCGCGAGAAAGTGATTGAAGGATGCGAAAAAGTGATCGTGTCCCGACTCTTGAGTCGTAGGAACAAACGTTCGCATGGAAAATACGTCGATCAGCTGATCATAGAGCTGTTGGTTAGTCAGTACGTCAGCTGCTCGCTGGCCCTCTTCGCCACAAACCGGCTGCGGGGGCAGACTGCGGGTTGTGGCCGTTGTCTTATAGAGCGTCAGCGTCTTGGAGTTCACACAGAGATTATCCTCCGCGGCCTCCCGGATGAAGCTTTCCGCGTACACGGCGCCCGCGAGGTGAGTGTGCAGATCAGCGCCCTTGGGCATGTCGTGCAGAAAGGCGTAAAGGGCAAGCGGTCCTTGCTGGCGGGCGTGCTCGAAGACTTGAGCGGCGCGGGCTTCGCTACTTCGGGTCGCGGCCTCCGGCTGCGCGAAGGCGGCCGGCGCCAGGCAGAGCAGCAGCGCGGGGGCGGCGACCTGGAGGGGCCAGCAAACTGGAGCACGGTTTCGGGACATAGGGCGCGAAGGCAACGGGTGTATTCAAATGGTGAGCTGCGACCCTGATTTCCCGTACGTGGCTCCATCCATGGCTGCGTGTGCGGCTTTCATTAAGGAAAGCCGCATGAGGTTCGCCAACGCCACAAGCTCCACAGGAAATCAGGGTGAGCGTCCAGTGTACGACATTGCCGGTTCGCCGCCTGGCGCCAGGCCGAGGATTTACGGGTGCGAAGTTTGCGCACAGCGAAGTGATTGCTATACTGACGCTTGTTGCTTGTGCGCAGTTGCTGACCTGGCCGGGCCCTCCGCCTGAAGCTGCAGACTCAGAAACAACGTAAGCGGAAGCAGCGTCCTTGGATTCTCCGAGGCCAGATAGCTCAGTGGTAGAGCGCGGCCCTGAAAAGGCCGGCGTCGGCGGTTCGATCCCGTCTCTGGCCACCACAAAATCAACAACTTATAGGTTGGAAGGATATGCATCGCCATCAGGGATGGCTTCCCTCCTATTGACGTTTCATCGTCCGCTCAAATTGAGGGTTTTCTTTTGGCGAGAGGCATATATCGTTCCTCCGGTGTCTTCCACGATCTGAAGAATTCGAGCGGGTCCTGTGTGCCGATGAATTCCCGAGCGAGTTGAAGGCGGTCGAGAACCTGCCCTCGTTGTACCTCTGGAAGAGCGATCGCCCGTGCCTCTACGCCCTTCAAGAACTGCTCAATACTCATTACCGTCGCCCAGGATTGAATCACTTGCGCCAATTGTTCGCGGCTTTCCTTGATGGAATCTGCAATCCGCCTTCGATCCACTTCGTGCTTCCATCGCGTATTCTGTTCCTCCCACGCTCGACGTTGCGCCTCTGCTCTTTGTTCTGCCTCAATGATCTCTTTGCGCATTATTTCGGTGGAGTCTTCGATCGATTTCACAATCTTCGCAATGTCCTGGGTCAGCGCCCGCTCCGTCGTTTCTTGAAACGACAGCGACCAAGAAATATCTCGATGCGGGGAATAGACAACGATTCGCAGACGACCACAGGGGATGTTGTTCGTTGTCGTCCATGTATGATCCGCATGGCCTCGAGAGATTCTAGGCGGTTTGTATTCCGATTCGCGGATATATTTTCCATTTACATAACGCATCAAAACCGCTTCCGTCATTTCAATGACTGCCAATCCAAACGGAATGGTCCCGACATACACAACGGTAGGGCTAGAAGGCCACCACAGATGGCCATTGTTATTGGGATATTCCTGGTTTGCAGATTTCAGGATTTTCTCGTGCTCGTCAATATGCTGGCGATGAAACGGTTCATTCAGAACCGAGCAAACGCGAGCCATGTAGCTTCCAGAGACCGAGAACTTCTCAGCCATTTTTATCATCGGAATTGACCAAACGAGTTCGTACAGTTCTTCTCTCGAAACCATGGTCCCTCTTTTGGGAAATATTCTATTTCCTAATCGAAGACATCCAGCGTTCCAGAGCATCGGTTTGCTGTATCAGGACTCTTGATTGAGGATGTCCAGATAGTTTTCATAGAGGAACAGACGGTCTCTTCGTTTTCCGCTGGACTCCCGCAGGATTCCAGCTTTGCTCATGCGGGCCACCGCCGAGGAAGCGGTCGGGAAACTCACCTTCGTTTCGCGGGCAGCGTTCTTGATCGAGAAAAGCGGGTTAGCCTGAGCATATCGATAGATCAATAGAGCAGAAGCAGCACCCCGTCCAAACAACTCGATCTTTTCCTTATCTTTACGGAAAAGTCTGTCGATGCTACCAGCCATCCGTACCGCGTGATTCGCGGTATCCCGCACTCCCTGCAGGAAGAAGTCGAGCCATTCACTCCACCCTTCACTTCCTCGGGTTCCATTGAGGCTGTCGTAGTACAAACGGCGATGCTTCTTAAAGAAAAGGCTGAGGTAAAGGACAGGCTCTCGCAGCACCTCTTCGGCACAAAGCATAAAGGTGATGAGCAGTCTTCCGACTCTGCCGTTGCCGTCAAGAAACGGATGGATCGATTCAAACTGTGCATGGACAAGGCCAGCCCTTATAAGCAGGGGAAGGGATGGACCCTCTTCATGGATGAAGGTTTCAAGCTGTCCCATACAGTCCAGCACATACTCTGGTGGCGGAGGTACATACGCTGCATTACCGGGCCGACTGCCCCCGATCCAATTCTGGCTTTTCCTGAACTCCCCTGGCTGGGCATGGCTGCCACGTCCCTTCGACAGCAGGACTTCGTGGATCTCCCGTATGAGGCGGAGGGAGAGAGGAAAGCCATCGCGCATCCGCTTGAGGCCGTGATTCAGGGCCGCCACATAGTTTGAGACTTCCTGCACATCATCCAGCGGAACACCGGGCGTCTCCGCGTTCTCATAGAGCAAAAGGTCTGAAAGAGAGGATTGCGTCCCTTCGATCTGAGAGGAAAGCACAGCCTCCTTGCGAACGTAGGAATAGAGAAAGAGCTGGAGGTCCGGGAGAGCGGAGGTCATGCCGTCCAGCCGACCGACAGCCTGGTTCGCCTCGGCGAGGATGGCCTGGAGCGAGGCCACATCGAGCGCCTTCGAACTGGGTGGTAGAGGTGGAGGAACAAAGGCCCGGACCCTCTCGCCAGAGAGGGTGGATGTCACATAGTGGCTGCGGTTACCGGGCTTTTCGCCTTTGGGCATGTTTTAATTAGCTCACCCGCTATTAAAACATAAGGAATTTTTCTTTCATAAAGACGCCAGCTATTCCAAGTCAAGGATAAGACAAGCTGCCTCATATCAATTGGTTAACTCATGCTGCCGGTCGGAGAACTAGATCGCTAATTGAGATGTGCAAAGGAGTGTAATGCTGAACAAAGCCGTCTCTGGCCACCATTAGAATCAATCACTTACGGGATCAAATATAGGCCTCCCAAAATAGGCGGCTTTCACACCTTTTGCGTAAGTATCCTGTTTTGAATGACATGGCAATTTTTCGTATGGTCGCGTATTGGTCGTGCATTGCTTTGCCGACTAAACGCGATCTTCCAACACCCTTTAGACGTGCTCATTGCAGATGCTGGAGAGTGGGCGACACCAGCCCTTTTCAAGATCGCTCTACTTGGTTCATCGAACCGTCCGACACGGCGATGGTGTACTTATACGAACTCAGCTCAAGAAGATCGCAGCATGTAGTTTTGCGCTTCGACACCGGATCGCATGAATTACCCCCAAACTAGGTTCTTTTGCCGATTCGTATTGCAAACTCTTGCTGCAACTTTGCGAAAGATCGCTCGAGCGCCACTGTTATGGCGAGGATGTCACAACGCCTTGACGGTCAATGACTCGAGGCATTTTGGGATTAGCGGTACTTTTGCTTTTCCGTGCGGTTTGCGGAGGACTGCATCGGCTCCTGCGTGTCCGCCGGCTGCGGATCGTTCTCAAACGCCACCCCGAGGGTGCCTGCAATGACAAGTCCGCCACCAATGGCCATGCCGCGAGTAACCTTTTCATGTAGGAGCATCACTGCCATCACTACTCCAAACACCGGTTGAAGGTAAGTAAATACCATGATCTTACCCGCTTCGAGCCTTACGAGAACCTTATAAAACAGCACCATCGATATCGCAAAATAGATGACACCAAGAAAGATCAAAGATAACCATGTGTAAGACGTATAGGTGTTGATAGTGTTCGGATGAAAGGGCTCGAGATAGAGAAAAGGCAGGCTGGCAATTACTCCCAACACCTGGCCCCAGAACAAAACGGTCATAGGCCCTGCGCGGTCCAGAAGCTTCTTTCCATAAACCACGTAGACCGAGTTCCCGATAGCGCCGAGCAACAGAAGTAAATTTCCAGTGACGTAGGATCCGAGCAGGCTCACGCTACCCCACCGCAGGTCCGAGATGACAACGACACCTACAAGGGCCACGATAAAGCTTACAAGGCGGGCTCGCGTCAAACGCTCGCCCAGCACCGCGACTGCGATCAGAGCGGTAAATATCGGTACCGTCATCGAAATCAGTGCGCCGTTCGCCGCAAGAGAGAGACGGGCTCCCAACGCGTAGAGTAGCGTCATTCCGGTCACGCCGAAGAGGCCCATGATGCCGAAATCAACATAGTCGCGAGCCGTGAGCCGCGTGCGGCTAGCTCTTCCCTCACGGTACTCGACGTAGGCGAAGGGAAGAAGCGTCACGACAGAGATTCCCAGCGTCCAGCAGTTCAATACGACCGGCCCCATCTGCGCCTGGGTGTACTTGATCGCGGACCATCCAGTGGCCCAAATAAAGTTGGCGAGTGCCAGCAGCAGGATGTCCGATTTTCGTGTTTTCGCCATGTTCGGCCCTTGTTGTTATCGTCCTAAGGTCGCTGGGAGATTCGGGCCATCGCGCATGAACGAGTTAGCAGCTGGCTCTCGGGACAGGTCGCTGAAAAGCTGACTACTACCGAGAGAGACTACGCGACGTGACCGCCAGGATATCGCTTGAAAATGTCCGGATCGAAACCGGGGATTAAGATCTTTGCCTCGCGCCGAATCCTTTCGTAGGTCAGAAAGGCCTCCTCCAGATTCTCCACATACCCAATCGGGATGTTCTCTTCAATATTGCGAAACTTGAAGAATGAATCAGAGTAGATGACAGTTCCCTTGGCCGTTTCGATTGCAACGGCAAGGCTGCTACGGTGGTGCACACCGGCGAAAAAAGTTCGGATGCCGGGAAGGATCTCATCCTCGTCTTTGAGCAGCCGGATGCGAGGCCACGCGTCTGTCACTAAATGCGCCAAAATCTCTTTAGGGATCGCGACGTAACGGAAGGGATCGAGATAACGGTGTTTAGGAGCATGAAAATCGATCCAGCCTCGCTCAAGGATGCAGATTTCAGCTTTTGTAAAAAGATCGATGTTTCCCGTGGAATAGTAGATCAACGGGGCGATCACCAGATAATCCACTTCGGCAGGATCCACTCCGATCGCTTAACAGAGCATCGGGCATGCGTCCTTCGTTTTCCATGACGATTTTGCGTTCTCCCGGCCACGACGGCCAGAACGGATCGAGGGTTGAGAGATCGCGAACCAAACCACTATTAATCACAATGGTTTTGCCTCCGCCGCGCACCACAATCGTATGAAAGATGAAGGGTTCCCAACGGTCGAAACCTTCCATGTAGTAGATGCAGGCGCCTAGAACCTCCTGGCGAGCCAGCGGTATGACTTCTATCGAGTACGCCATGTAAGCCTCCGCCTCATTTCGGTTTCCCGTTGCCTGTCGCGGTTGAAGACGACCTGGCTTTTTCGTGGAGAGAACCCAGTTCATGAGCTACTGCTCTCCGGAAAGATCTCATACCTGGCGATGGGCCGTTTTTCGATAGACGACCGATACACCGCCTCGACGAGCTGTAAGGTCTTTAGATGTTCACGCCCGCTATTCTCAGGTTCCATCGATTTGTCGATGGCTCCCATAAGTGCTGCCATGGGCCCAATGAAACCGTCGGGAACCCAGCGGCTTTCAAACTTCGCAGATAGCCAAACGCCGGGAGATTTCTTCTTCGAAGTGAATTCGAGTAGATCGGGACGTCCGGTCGGATAGTCATACCAGATTCCGAGTGTCCCCTTAATGCTTCCTTCTGTGCCGTCGAACCGAAATGTGGCAAAGTGATCGTCGGTGGGATTTGTCGAACAGTCAACCAGGAGACACGTTAATCCACCGGCAAACTCGAGCGTCATAATCGCCCTTGTTTCTCCCTTCTCCTTCTGATCGGCTATTCGCCCAGTGACGCAGAATACTCGCTCAGGCTCACCAAACAACATGCGCAGGCAATAAAGCGGGTGGATGGCATCAAACATGATTGTGAGATGTTCCGATTCGGTCAGCCACGGCCAAGCTCCCCAGTTCTCGTAGTAGTTGACTTGCACGACGGCGAGAAAGGGGCTGCCGATCCACCCCTCGCGGATCAAGGCGCGGCTGGAACGCATTGCAGGATCCCATCGCATGTTTTCGTTCACCGCGAGCCATCGATGCGCACGTTCGGCCCGCTCAACCAGAATTTTGGCTTCAGAAGCCGTAGCAGCAAGCGGCTTTTGGCAGAGCAGGTGCTTCCGAGCTTCGAGCACGCGCGACACGAGGGAAGATTGCGACCATGGCGGCACAGCGATATCCACGATCTCTATGTTGGGGTCTGCCAGCAGCTCATCGAGGGTTCGGTAGACTCTTGGAATACCAAAGCGAGCGGCCAGGGACTGAGCTTTTTCCAAATTGAGATCGGTAATCGCGACAATGTTGAAGCCGGCTTTCCGGTACGCGGGAAGATGAGCTGCTTCGACAATGGCGCCGGCACCGATCACACCAATACCAAAATCTGTCCGTATGCCTGGCTCGGGTTGGCAGTCGAATGTGGGCAAAACAATCATGATTTCAATATCCTGAGCCTTAAGCGCAAGGTCTACGTTTGGCGGCCACAATGACCCGCCTCTTCGCCGCCAACACCGATCTACGAACTTTTCTTTGGTACCAGATTGCTACGCATTCTACGCATCGCTTCCTGATAGATAGCTTCGTCGTCGAGCGAGACGGTATCGTCGTCAGGGGGCTTGACCAAATCAAAATGCCCGAACTCGTCGCGTCCATGCACAAGTAAACCGATCTGGCGCTCGGTGCCTTCCTGCACCACCTCCGAACTAATGAATCGAACAGCACATCCGATGCGGGGAGTGTTTGATCGATTCACCTCTGATCCATGAACTATGCCGACGTGGTGGAGGGACATTTCGCCGGCTTGCAGCACGAAATCCACTCCCTGCGACTCATCTACCTTGACAGCAATCTCCTGGCCGCGGGAAAGAGCGTTATCTGGCGCGTAGGTATCTACCTGGGGAAGAAGTGGGCCCTGGTGGGTACCTGGAATCACGCGCATACACCCATTCTCCGAATTGCACTCCGACAAAGCAATCCACGCCGTGGTCACGTGAGGCGGCCGAAGACCCCAGTACGTCGCATCCTGATGCCACGACACATAAGTCTTATCGCCAGGCATTTTCGAAAACCACTGGGAGTTCCACACGATCAGATCAGGTCCGAGAACGCTCTCCACCGCTTCGAGAACCCTGGGGTGGGAAATCATGCGATATACCCAATTCAGTATCAGATGCGTTCCAACGTAGACTTTGTAATGTTCATTGGGTGCCAGGGACCTGAGGCGCTCCTGATTTTGGTTGAAGTACTCGAGAAATTGCCCCCTGAACTCAGCAGTTTCCGCATCGTCGAACACGCGGATGGGGAAGTAGTAGCCTCGGTCGGCGTAGCCGCGCTGTTGCTCATCGGTTAGCGTGGCGCTGAGTGTCACTTTCTCGAAACCACTCGCTCGATCCATCATGACTCCTCCACAATCGGTTCACCTTTATACACAATTTCCGGCAGCGTCTGAGTACGAGAGGCCGTTCCTGGAAGGGCTGGCGCCCTACAAATGCAAAACAGGAATTTCAAAGCTCATTGGATCTGTCGAGCGGCCGGGTGCGATTTCAGAGTTCACAAGCAACGCCACGCACTCATTATGGATCGACCGCGTTGACTCATCTAAGCATTTAAGCCATACGCTTCGGCCGGAGTATAGAATTTTTTCCCAAAGACCAGGTCCGAATAATTTCCGTCGGGCACGCTCGCATCGGGCAGACTGAACCATTGCACCGCGGCAGGATTTAATTCAATGCCGAGGCCGGGCTTCTGGGGAACGGCGATTTCTCCGTCGACAACCCTCAACGGCTCAGTCAGTAAGTCATCCACTAGCCCATTGCCCGTCCGATCAATTTCCACTGTTAATCCCGTGGGAAGTGAGGCGATGACGTGCATGTTGGCGACCACTGCGATTGCGTCGCTCCATCCGTGTGTGGCTACCCTCAGCCCATGCTCTGCGCCCGCAAGTCCAATGCGGCGACACTCGGTGACGCCGCCACATCGACTACAGTCCGGTTGCAGGATATCCACCGTGCCCCGATCGATTAGTTCCCTAAACCCCTGTAATCCGAACTCGTTCTCTCCGGCGGCTAGAGAAAGGCCCAGGTTCGGCCGTAGCGCTAGATAGTTGTCGATATCTTCGGGAGGAAATGGCTCTTCGAACCAATAGACGTCTTTTTCCCGATAGGTTGCGGCGATGCGCCTGGCTTGGTCCAGGCTGTACCGTGCATTGCCCTCGATCATTAGTTTGCTGTCTGGACCGATCCTCCTTCTCACGATGTCGACCGCCGCGCGGTCGTACTCATAGTTTCGGCCGAGACGCATCTTCATTCCACGAAAGCCGTCGGCCAGATGTTGCTCGGCCTCGCGTCCGAGTTCTTTGGGATCGTCCTTCCACAACAAGGCACTTGCGTAGGCCGGAATGCGGGTTCGGCTTCCTCCCAATAGTTGGTGAATGGGCTTACCCGCCATTTTGCCGCGAATGTCCCACAGTGCTGTATCGATTCCTCCAAGTGCAGATAGGGCGACGCCCTTACGCCCGTACCAGCGCGTAATGCGGTAGCAACGGTCCCACAAAGCTTCCACCTCGAGGGGATCCTCGCCCAGCAGCATTGGCTGCAAGTGCTCAGCGATAATTGTTGCGACCAGCGCGGGATGCGAATAAACAGAGCCGATGCCGGTGATGTGCGTGTCCGTGTGAACCTGAACGAGGCAGGATAACCGTCCGGTGCAGTAGCCTCCAGCGAAGTGAAACCCTTTTCCCAATGGATATTCGTAACGAAGAGTTGCTACCTGGATGCCGGTAATTCGCAAGTCGTGACCCTTTCCAAGTGGCGTTCGCGGTGGAGATGAGAATCTTCGTAGAAGTCTGAAGAGAGGCTAACGTCGTTCGTGGGTGCCGTATTGCACCACGTTGCTTTACTTTTTGCGCCTAATTGCTTCGAAGGTATTTGGTCGTGCAACGTTTTTGATTGGGGCGGTTATGCGCAACCATCGACCTCTCTCATATGCGCTGGATGCACGCGTTCGCGTTGCATCCCGGAAAAAAGAGCGTGGGCCATGAGGTCCACGCTCTCCAGAGCGACACTGCCGGCCAATTAGAAGTCCAGACGCATGGAAACCTGTCCTGTGCGAGCGCCCCCGAAGTCCGAACCGATGGCGTTCGAAATCAAGCCGAAGCTGCCTGAGCTGATATCCATATTCGGATCGCTCAGGTTGGTGTGGTTGAGCACGTTGGTGAACGTGCCCTCCGCCCTCAGCTTTACCCGCTCGGTGATGGAGATGGTCTTGCTGATGCCGGTCGACAGGTTGATGGTGCCCGGGCCCACTACCGAGCCCACCTGGGTATTTCCGAAGCGGCCGATGGGATTGGGAAATGGGCCTGAGCCGCTGCCTGTAGTGCACGCTGTTCCAGGCTGCCAGTTTGTATAGCCCGGGCAGGTATAGGCTCCCGGGTTGAGCCATGCAAGACGGGTCCGATTGGCCGGCTTATAACTTACGTTCGGCACAGTGTCGGGATGTTGCAAGCGATGGCCGCCGTCGAAGCCGGCAGCGGTTCCATCCAGACCTGAGCCGGTACCCGAGGGGTCGCCCTGTCCGTCGTCATAGTAGGGAGATTCAAAGGGCCCGCTCTGCCAGAGGAAGATGTTGGACAACCGCCAACCTCCGATGGCGGCATCTGCGATCTTGGATATCCCCGACCCGAATTGGCGTCCACGCCCGAAAGGCAGATCGTAGACCATCGTGGTATTCCAGCGCTCGCGACGGGTTCCATAGACATTTCCGAAATCGACTGTGCGATCCAGGATCGATGTCGCGCGTCCTCCTCCTCCCTCTCCCGAAAAGCTGTTCACATTGCCCGGACCTTGATTGTCGGCGAGCGCCCGGGAATAGGTCCATGACGAGTTCAGCTGCAGCCCCTTCTGGAAGCGGTGGTTGAACTCCGCCTGCGCAGATTGGTAACTCGCATTTGCACCTGTGGCGCGAGTGTTGATGCGGCCCCAGTTGGGAAAGAGCCGGGCGGTGATGGGCTGGTTGTAGGCCGAAACAGTACTAGAGAAGGGAAGGGTATTTTCGTCCGGCGCCCAAACCAGCTGATGGGTCTCAGAACCTATATATGAAATGCGAGCTGCATAACCGGTGCCGAAGTCGTGATCGACACTGAGCGACCATTGTTCCGTATAGGGGTCCTTCCAGTTCACACTGTTTGCCGTCCCAAAGTAATCCTGCCCATAGCAGGTTTTGCAACCGCCATTCCCAGCTCCGGCATAGATGTCAGGCCATTGATAGCCGATTGCATGGGATGTGGTGTCGAGGGTGTTTGTGTACTGGGTGGTCTGCGCCTGGAGGGTTCCGGTAAGCGAATAAAAATTCGAGCCCAGCAGCGTGATGTTGTACATGCCAAAGCCACCGCGAATGGCCGTCTTGTCATCATGGAAGGGTCGATAGGCAAAACCAAAGCGAGGCATAAAGCGCCAGTGCGGATAATGCTTCAAGCCCGCCGGGAAGCCTGACTGGCTGTTTGTGAGCACCGGCATGCAGGGAGCACCGTTAATCACGGCGTTGTTGGTATTGTTCACACCGTCCGGATCACAAGCATTTGCGCTGGCTAGAAAACTCTGCGCCAGCAGGCTTTGTTTGCCGTCTGGATAGATCGAGCGCCCGGCGAGAGCGAAGTTTGGATCGAAGTTCCCAATGTCTCCGCCCGCATCAGAGTACCCGGGATGCAATTCGTACCGTACGCCATAAGTGAGCACCAGGTCCTGGTTGAACCTCCACTGGTCCTGACCAAAGAAGTTGTAGTGGTAGGACTTGCCGTCATTGTCCTGTCCCACCACGTCATAAAACGTCTGAAATGGCAGACCCAACAGAAAATCGGCAAAATCCACCCCTGTGAACAAACCGGCGCTGGCCTGAGTGTTGTACTGGAAGGTGCCATAGTTGTCGGAGCCGTTAAAGTTCAAGGGGGTCACTGCTTGCAGCTTCCGGATATCAAGGCCGAACTTGAACTCGTGATTGCCTTTCGACCAGTTCAGCGAATCGGTATACACCCAGGTGTTCGCTTTATTGATCGAGTTCAGCCTGTCTGCATTCAGATGGCTGATATTGTTGAAGTCCACTTCCGGAATGCCGTTGTAGAAAAGGTTTTGCAGGCCGGTCAGTCCCAAGCCTTCAGTGAAGGCCTTACCATCGAAACTATTAGTCTTCCCAGAGGTATAGAGGGTATAGCCAAAACCGCCCTCGTTGATGAGCCGCGGGGTGATGGACCAGTTGACGCTAATCTTTAATACACGCGACTGGTTCGTATTCTGTGCAGACGGAACGGAAAGGGGCTCGGTGGTGGCGGTAGGATAGTCCTTCCAGGTATATCTTCCCCAGAGCAGAACCTTCTGGTTAGAACCGAGATACTGGTCGGCACGGATATCGAATTGATCCGAATGGCCGCTCGTATCTTTGTTCACGATGTAGTTGGCTACTCCGTCGTCTGAATAAGCTGTCGGGTCGCCGACGTTAGGATCGGGATAGAACGAAAGCAGCTTTGCCGCAGCGGGATTGATCGCAGGCAGGTGCGTGCCATAGCTTCCGCCGGTAAACGGATTGGTGAGACCAGTAAAAGAGTCGGAGACGTACTTTGAAAAATCACCTTGTTTCATCAGGGTGCTGGGGACGACGTACGCTGCCGTCGTTTCAGAGGGGTGACGCCACCCTTCATAGGCGCCATAGATAAAGGTCTTACTGTGGCCGTCGTACAGGTGTGGAATCACGACCGGCCCCCCGAAGCTGCCACCGTACGTGTTGCCAACGAGCTTTGTCTTGCTGGTGGTGGTTGGATACGTGTACGGAATGGCATCGAAAGCGGAACTCTGGTAGTACCAGAAGGCCGATCCGTGGATAGTGTTGGTTCCCCCCTTGGTGGTTACCGTAATCTCTCCCGGCTGACCAAATTCAGCGCTGCTCATAACCCCGTCTGCGCGCACTTCCGAGATCGACTCGCTTGATGGGAAAGCATCTGCGATCGGCGTGTTTTGGCTCGCATTTTGAATGGTGATGCCATCCACCGAAACTTCCGTCTGGAACGGCAGGCCGCCCTGCAAGGCAAAGCTGCCATGATCTGCCTGAACGCCTGGCAGCGTACCCACAATGTTCAGGGCGCTGGTGCCGCTATCACTGGCGCGTGTGTTTACCGGCAGGTTTGCGACGTCCGCTGCGCTGTACACGGCGCTAATCGACGGGGTCTCCGTATCAATCGCCGTGATGGCATCCCCGGAGACTTGAATCTCCTGCTTCACGCTTCCCACCGCCAACGATGCATCTACTCGCAATTGCTGGCGGACTTGCAACGTAAGATCCGTCGCCGACCACTTTCCAAACCCAGGGAGCGAAACCTCGAGCGTGTAGTGCCCTGCCGTCACGTCGACAAACTCATAGTCGCCGGAACTGTTGGACTGTGTGGTGCGTGAGGTGCCCTCGTCATTGCTCGTCAGCGTAACGGTCGCACTGGGTATTACGGCTTTAGAAGTGTCCCTTACCGTCCCTTGAATACTTCCCTGAATTGATTGCGCCTGGCTGATGGCCGCTACCAGCATCTAACATCGTGATAACCGCAGTCGTCAATAGTTTGCTTTTCGGCGATTCGGATAGGTATCTGAACATTACAGCCTCCACATTTTATTGAATTGCGCCAGGTTTTCTTCTTTTCGAAAAAATGAAATCCGTGAACGTACAGCGCACCAATAGCTTGAAAGCTGCGCAATTAGAGCGCGTTCTGATAAAGACAAGCTGAATGGTAAATACGAGAAGCGGAGCAAAAGAGTGTTCAAGCGACACCCATGTTGTCAGCCTTTCGCAAGCCTCAGACGATCGCCGGGAGATGCAGACTTTACGAATACGGCGGACGCCCTATCTGGAGAGGAGTAGATCAGGATGGAGACAGCGCCGTCTTGGAAATTATTGCGCGAATGCTATTCGGAGTTATTTTCCTGTAGACCGCGGTGCACCGCGCATGGGGGACCGTGGGGATACTCAGCATGGCCCGAGCTTCCATTGTTCAGGAATACACGAAGTGCTGCTGTGACTTACGGTTGGCGAGATGACGAGGGAAGGGCGGCTAACGCTCCGCAACAATGGTGACTCGGATGGACAGAGTTAGAAGCGGCTACTCCGCGACAAGTTTGCGACTTGAATGATGCTCGATCGGCGCGAAGAGAAGGTCAGCCGTGGGGGGCGGTCAGTGGCCGCCCCCACGAGCAATGGATGCCATCGACGACTAGAGAGTGGAGTCAATGTCCACTCAGTACCGCCATGATCCTGATGTTCGATATCGGATAGGTTCCGTCCAGATTTTCGGCGAATGCTTTGATGAATGAGTCGTGAGTGTTCAATTCGACCGTTTTCTGCCCTGACGATCCAGGCTGAAAGTCATTGTCGAAGGTCAAGAGATCGACCGTATCGTAAGTCTTTCCGTCGGCGCTGGAACGTATATGTATGCGCATGCCAGCTTTCGCGGCGTGTTCGTAGTTCGCTTTTGCCGTTATCGTTACACGCGAAGCGCCGTTGAGACTGATGGGCCGGCAGTTTACAACGTTCGTCATGCCGCGCGGCGCCAGGGAGTCTTCCACGATGACCGGGACGGGTAGCGTGAAGGCGCTCGGAGTTACCAGGACTTCGACCCCCAGGTCCTCTGTGTCGATTCCTCCGGGTATAATCGCCGCTTTTGGGTCCAGGTATCGAAGCGTGTGAAAGGCGTAAATAAAAGGTGGCTCAAAGAGAGCATGTACTTCTGAAAAAGCTGAGGCATTCGGAAAGGACTCTCTGAGGGCGACCGGGTTGCCACCGTACCGCACAAAGTGTTTTCCATCGAAGCTGTATGCATATCCGATACTTTCCTGGCCAAGTATTCTGGGGACGAACTCTTTCGCGCCCCCGTAGAACATGTGAAAAACGCCGTCCCGGTAAAGTACCTTGGACTCAGAATATCCCGCATCATCCCAGGCGCCGGTTTCTTCAACAGGAAGCACCGGATTACCGGCCCACGGAACCCAGGGGCCCTCGGGCGAATCGCCGATGGCCAAGGCCATTGGCCCCATGTCGCTTGCTGATTCGCCGACCGGGTATTCCGCGTACATGTAATACTTGCCATTCGCTTTGACTACACTGCTGACGTAACAGAAATCGATCACCGGATTCTTGGCGTATCTCGTCCAGGGTCCATTGGGCGAAGGAGCTGTTGCCAAACCGACACTACATTTATAAGGCGGATTGCTTCTGGTGCCGCAATACCACATGAGAAACTTGCCTGGCTTTTCTTTGAGGATTACCGGACAAGCCACTCCTCCAGCATCCCAAGCCTCGTGCTCACCGACATCAATCAGCGGCTTGTCGCCCATCTTGGTCCATGGCCCAAGTGGGTGCTCCGCGGTAGCGCCGCCGATGCGATAGCCACCAGGGCCCCAGATCTGGTGATCGATGGGGGCCCCGTGGTAGTAGAAGTAGTAGGTATGGTCCTCCTTGGTGATGTCTCCAGCTTCGATGTAGGCTTCATCCCAAGCCCCCTTCGGACCACGGAGAATGATGGGGTTGGGGCCGGGAATCTGCAGGAAAGGCCTTGGCTTCAGGAACGCGTTTTGCTCTCGCTGATCCGCGATGGACGTTTGGGCGAAGCCGCAATCCGCATACACGAAGAGTCCCCACAGAACCCATGGCAACACAAGCCGGCTAGATTTTGGCATTTGGAGCATTTTCCATCTCATCCGTTCAGCCCCCTCAGTCACATTTCCGCTCAAATCCGATAGTCGCCATGTAGAGAAACGTCTCTTCCAGGCGAGCTGGGGATTGGGTTATTCCGACGACCATGGATCAACTGTACTTTTTGGTCTGCGGACGCGTATTGCAACATTTTGCGTCATTTTTGCGCCTGATTGCTGCGGTATCAGTCATAAATTAATCAAAATTACCACTAAATTCATTGCGCGCCTGGTCCCGCCGCGTTTATATTCAGGCGCATATGGCGACGAATCAGCACCTGGGACGAATTCATATAACCTCTCAGTTCTCGGTGACGCGCGCTTTCAAATCGCCTGTCGGACCTCACGCGCATTTCGAACAACTGGTGAGCTACTACTTTGCGGGACATGCCCAATGCCGCATCGGAGCCCAATCAGTTGAATTTCGGACTGGGAACATCGCCCTCTTAAACGCCCGTGAGGTTCATGAAGACGTTGTCTTGCCTGAACAGCCGGACTATCTCATGGTTGAAATAAGAAAGGAATTCTTCCGGGAGTTGCTGCGAGAAATTAACTTGCCCGGCCAGGATCTGCCGTTCTTTCCGGCTCCCAGGCTGGAGGACGACGCCCAAATCAGAAGAATTTTTGAAGAGCTGCGAGCGGAAAGTGACAGTCAACAGTTGGGTAGCGCGGCTTTGCTCAAGAGCCTGGTAACGGAGTTGGCGATTTACCTTTTGCGTCGATTCGTTCCCGCTGCTTCAGGTACCCGGGGGACAAGTTCCGACCTGAGTCGCATACGCTGGGAGGTGCGCAAGGCCCTTGAATACCTGCAGGATACTTTCACTGAAGAATTCGACCTGGAACGCGTATCGGTTGCTGCCAATTTGAGCAAATACTACCTGGACCGAGTTTTCAAGAGAGCGACTGGATTGCGTCCCAACACTTATGTAGCGATGTTAAGAGTAGATCGGGCGAAGAGCCTGCTCGCACACACAACGAAGCCCCTGGCAGATATCGCATTGAACCTGGGCTTCGCCGATCAAAGCCATTTCAGTAATGTGTTTAAGCAGTTCAGTGGCCTAAGCCCGCGCGCGTATCGTCGTGCAGCCAGCAGAATCTCCGCCTGAAAAGAGGACAAGAAACTGTACGATCCTCGCTGAAGCGCGAAAGTAGTTAGCGATCGGCAATTGGGCGGCACCCTGGCATTGACTGCGCACATTTGGAATTTCAATTTTTCTTCGTGAGCTTGAGACGCGCGTTGCCGTAGTAAGCGCGTTGCCGCAATGCTCCTGCTTGCAAGGGCGAACTCGCCTTCGGGGGAAGGGTACAATGATGAAGCCAATATCTTTCTTGGCCACAGAGGCTGTCGTTCAAGCCGTTCCCCCAACTCACTAAACCATGCGGCCAACGGAAAGACGTAATCGGATCGTCGAAATATTGCGTGATCGCGGACGCGTAACCGTTAGCGCGCTAGCCGAAGAATTTGGCGCCTCTTTTGAAACAGTTCGCCGAGATTTGACTGAGCTCACTACGCGTCGCCTCATCAGGAAATTCCACGGTGGAGCGACCCTGTTGGATGCAGCGGCCCTGGGCACAAACATAGAAGGGTCATTCCAGGGCCGGATGCTGGAACATCTGCAGGAAAAACGCGCCATAGCGCGTCGCGCAGCGGCCCTTTTTTCGTCGGGCGACAGCTTGTTCATCGATACGGGAACAACAACTTTGATCTTTGCGGAAGAGCTCGCGCGATTGTCGCGCCTTACCGTGATTTCCAACTCGATTGCGATCGTTCAGACGATCGCACGCGGTGCGGGCCAGGGAAATAAGGCCTTTCTTCTTGGAGGCGAATTCAGCGACGATGCCGGTGAAACCGTGGGGCGACTTGCGGTGGAACAGATTTCTCGCTTTCGCGCAGCCCATGCGGTTCTTACTGTGGGAGCCATCGAAACAGACGGCATCATGGACTTCGATCTGAACGAGGCTGAAATTGCTGCCACCATGGTGGCCCAAGCCAAGGAAGTTACAATTCTGGCCGACTCCAGCAAATTGGGCCGGGCCGGGTTGTTTTTGGTATGTCCACTGACCGATATCGATCGCCTGGTTATAGATAGAGCTCCTGACGGCAAGATTGCAGAAAACCTTCACACAGCCGAGGTGGAAGTCCTCCTCGGGGCTTCAAGCGAGAGCGATTGACACGCTAAGATTTCATAGCCGTTAGCCGCATTGCCCGTTCATTCACCTCCAGATTGACAATTTTGCCCGACAATGTGACTCTTATGTACGTTCGGTCGAATATTTGTGAGGTATCGGTCAATAAAGCACTAAGATCGTTGCAGTGAATGGTCTGTCCCGGTGACGAAGACTATGTAGGCCTATCGAAACCGACAAATTTAAGGTCATGTGGTCAGGAGCGAACTTGCGACGTCTCATCATGGCGATCTGTCTGTCAATTTCCTCCGCCTCATTTGCCGCCAAAATTGCTGATCAACCTCAGCGGGAAAATGTGATTTTTGTCATGACGGATGGTCTCCGTTGGCAAGAGGTGTTTAACGGCGCCGACGTCGCACTCATGACGAAAGAGATTGGGAAAGTTACAGACCCGGCCGCTTTGAAGGCTGAATATTGGCGAGACTCGGCGGACGAAAGACGGGCGGCACTCATGCCGTTCCTATGGAATGTGCTCGCAAAAGAAGGTCAGATTTACGGGAATCGGGCAAAGGGATCCGATGCCTTCGTGACAAATGGATTTGACTTCTCTTATCCGGGCTACAACGAAGCCCTTTGCGGTTTCCCGGATCCGCGCATACACAGCAACGACAATATCCCAAATCCAAACGTAACTGTATTGGAGTGGCTTAATGGTTTTGCCGAATTCCAGGGGCAGGTTGCTGCCTTCGGTGCGTGGGACGTGATTGGGGCAGCGTTTAATCCGGCTCGATCAGGCCTGATCGTAAATGCGGGCTGGGATCCCTTCCTTGCGATGGAGGTCACACCACGTCTGAACCTACTCAACGAGCTGAAGGCCGAGACCCCTCGCATCTGGGACGATGAGCCATTCGACGCACTTCCGTTCTATACCGCCGTTGAATACCTTAAACAGCGCAAACCGAAAGTGCTCTACATTTCCCTGGGGGAAACAGACAACTGGGCCCACGAAGGCCGCTACGACGAATATCTGAATGCGGCCCACCGCGTGGATGAGTACCTGCATAAACTTTGGACGTTGGTGCAGGAGATGCCTGAATATCGAGGCCATACAACACTCATCGTCTCGATCGACCACGGACGTGGTGAAGGGCCTCTTGGCTGGAAGGATCACGGAGAGAAGGCTCCGGACTCGAAATATATCTGGGTGGCGATACTTGGACCCAACACCCCGCCCCTGGGAGAAAGAACCAATATTCCCCCGATCACACAGAGCCAAATCGCCGCGACCCTTGCTGGCGCCGTCGGCAAGAACTACCTGAAAGCCGTTCCGCAAGCCGGTGAACCAATTCTGGATGCATTGAAGACAGTTAAAGCAAAGGAAGGCATCGGAAAGGAGTCATCAGCGCCGCGGCCCTGATGACTGGCGTTGCAGGAGCAAATTTTCTGGAACCTCCCGAATGACGAAAGACCCTACTCTCGCAGCGGAATCCGAGTCAAAATTTTCCCACCTGACCTTTGACGTAGCGGTTATCGGAGGGGGCGTGGTGGGGTGCGCCGTACTTCGAGCGCTGACGCTGGCAGGGCTGAAGTGCCTTCTGCTGGAACGCGGCGCTGATCTGCTCTCCGGCGCCAGCAAAGCAAATTCTGCCATTCTGCACACAGGCTTCGATGCCACGCCTGGCAGCCTGGAACTCGAGCTAATGCAGTCGGGACGCAGACACTATCTCGAGATTCACGAGAAGCTTGGCTTACCGCTCCTTGAAACCGATGCGGTTCTTGTTGCGTGGAGCCGGGAAGAGCAAGACAAGCTTACGAAGATACTTGACCGGGCCCATACCAACGGGGTCTCAGGTGTGCGACCGCTGTCAATCGATGACCTAAGACAGATCTGCCCATACCTCTCTCATTCGGCTGTTGCCGCTCTTCGAATCCCTGGTGAGCACATCGTGGATCCCTGGTCGGCTCCGCTCGCTTACGCGTTGCAGGCGATCGAAAATGGAGCGCACATTGAACGGCTCGCCGAAGTGACACAGGCCGTACATCAACATGGCTTCTGGTCACTTACAACTCCGCGCGGAAAGTTTTTGGCGAGACTGGTGGTCAACTGTGCAGGTAACTTCGGCGATATTGTTGAAGATTTGGCTCGACCGAGCTCCTTCCACATCAAGCCGCGAAAAGGTCAATTCGTCGTTTTTGACAAGACAGCGCGACGGGTTGTACCTACGATCGTCCTGCCTGTTCCAACCGAACGCTCCAAGGGTGTTGTGGTCTGTCCGACGATTTTCGGGAATGTACTGGTCGGCCCAACAGCTGAAGATCAGGACGATCGTCAGCACGCGACTGTCGACACCGATACCTTACGAAAGCTAATTGCAGAAGCTGCGAGGATCGTCCCAGAACTCGCGAATGAGCCGGTAACCGCCACGTTCGCGGGTTTGCGTCCTGCGACCGAACGCAGCGACTATATTGTCGAAGCTCTTCCTAACGAAGCATGGATAATGGTCGGGGGCATACGCTCGACCGGGCTTACTGCTGCGCTTGGCATCGCGGAGCACGTGACCGGTCTGGTGGAAGAACACTTTCTTCCCTTGGCTCCGTTGAAGGATCCTCTTTGGCCCCGAACGCCAAACCTGGCGGAACACCTTCCGCGAGACCATCAGCGGCCTGGCCGCGGGAGTCTCGTGTGCTTTTGCGAGCTGGTGACGCGGGAGGAAATCGAAGCCGCGCTATCGGGTTCCCTTCCCGCTGGCGATCTCGGCGGCCTTAAAAGACGAACTCGCGCGACTCTAGGCCGCTGTCAGGGTTTCAATTGTCTCGCTGAGGTTTGTTGCATGGCGAAGACAAAATTTGCTCTTCCAGTTTGCCAAATATGAAAGCTATGCCGCATGAACAGGCAACCCTGGTTATCACGGGGGGCGGTCCTACAGGTCTTTCAGCTGCCCGCGAGGCCGCGAAGCTAGGGCTTAAGGGAATCATTCTCTTGGAACGTGAAGCGCAGGCTGGCGGCGCACCACGTCATTGCGGCCATCTAGGATTCGGTCTACGCGACTTCGGGAGAGCGTGGACCGGACCTCGGTACGCGGAGCATTTGAGAAACCTTGTAAAGGAGATGGACCTGCGCTGTAGCCACTCGGTGACTGGGATTGGCCCCCAGGGTCTGGTCGAGGTCAGTGGTCCACAAGGGCCATACAGCATTCAGGCACAGCGGATACTTATCGCGACTGGCACCTACGAAAAGAGTTGTGCGGCTCGCCTTGTCTCGGGTGGCCGCCCATTTGGTATTCTCACGACCGGAGCATTGCAGCGGTTCGCCTACCTGCATGGATGCATTCCCTGCCGGGCGCCTGTTGTTGTTGGCACAGAGATTGTCGCGTATTCGACAATACTGACCCTACGTCATTTTGGAGCCAAACCGGTTGCATTTATTGACGCTGACCATCGGTTATATTCGTCCGCGTTCGTCTCCCTCGGCGCGCGCCTGTTCTATGGTGTTCCGACCATTCCCGGCGTACGAATTGTCTCCATCGAGGGGGAGGAGAGAGTAACGGCAGTGAAAATCGAGGGCAGGGATGGGCCGCGAACACTGCTCTGCGATGGCATCGTCTTCTCGGGCGAGTGGGTACCGGAGACAACGCTCGTGCGGTTGTCTCATATCACCATAGATGCGACGACGCGAGGGCCGGCTGTCGATACTCACTATCGCACGGACGACTCTCTGGTCTTTGCAGCCGGCAACGTGCTGCGATCGGCACGATCAGCAGGGGCTTGTGCTCTCGAAGGGCGCGCCGCGGCGCGATCGATTCTCGCCGATCTTCAGAATCAATCGCCAAGACCCAACTTGAGTCTCGGTCATAACGCATGACAGTCCTTGCTATTGATCAGGGAACCAGTTCAACCAAGGCCTTTCTGTTGAGGCCTGACGGAGGCTTTCGCCCAGTCGGCACCATCAAACACCGACAATATTTTCCAGCCAGCGGTTGGGTTGAACATGATGCGGAGGAACTCGCCTCAAACATCAAAGCTCTTCTCGAAGAAGCAGTGAGAAAAGAACCCCACATAGCAGGCATCGCGCTTGCCAACCAGGGTGAGACGGTGGTCGCCTGGGATCGCCGCACGGAAAGAAACCACTGTATCCCGCGATTGTCTGGCAGGATCAACGCACACAACCGCAACTCGATGATCTACCTGGTGACGCGCGCGAGTTTACGAGGGCGCGCACAGGCTTACCGCTCGACGCCTACTTCTCAGCTTCAAAACTCGCCTGGCTTCTTCGGAACGTTTCCGCTGTCGCCGACCTGGCGTGTTCGGGGTATCTGGGCTTGGGAACATCCGATGCCTTTTTCATCGACAGGTTGACCGATACGTATGCTTCGGACATAACAACGGCTTCTCGCACCAGCCTCATGGACCTGCCCTCCTGCCGTTGGGAGCCGAAGCTATGCGATATCTTTGGTGTTCCGATCGAACTCCTGCCATCTATCCAGCCGTCTGCAGGTCGGTTCGGAAACGTTCTCCGCGGACAGTTGGATATTCCGATCGTCGCCGCTATGGTGGATCAGCAGGCGGCCCTCTTCGGCCATGGCTGTCGTCAGCCGGGCGAAGCAAAAGTCACCTTCGGCACGGGGTCATTCGCAATGATGATCAGTGGTGCCAGACCAGTCATGGACAAGCCGGGGCTGGTACCAACGGTCGCATGGGGATTTCCCGGCAAACCGTGCGTCTATGCTTTGGACGGCGCCGACTACGCAGCTGCGGCAGCCATCGAGTGGGCCATTGGTCTCGGTTTAGCGAATAGCTTGTCGGACTTCGATTTGGCGGAAGGACCATCCGCCCTGGAACGCGGCCTTGTCTTCGTCCCGGCGCTAGCCGGCTTGGGGGCACCGCACTGGGATCGAGGCGCCTCCGGTCTTTGGATTGGTCTTCGCCAGAGCACGACCACAGCCGACATGCTACGGGCCATAGTGGAAGGTATTGGGTTACGCGCGGTCGAGCTGATCGATAGTCTCGGTGTTTCGAACGACCGGCCGATTTCTATCGATGGCGGCCTTACCTCGAATGCGGCCTTCGTGCGGTTACTTGCCGATTTGTTAGGCCGGCCCGTCCTGTTGCGCAACAGCCCTAACCTCACCGCGTTTGGAGCGGCGCAGTTTGGCTTTTTGAGTCTTGGATTAGAGCTGCCCCCACGTGTGGAATCGCAAGACAAGTTGGTATTTCCGTCCTCGCGAAGCACGAAGCTTCGAAAGCTTCGCTTCGTCTTCTCGCAGGCGGTCGAAAGCAGCCGTGCATTCGGCCAAGCGGTATCGGATTCCCGCCGAGGTATGCCGGAAACACAGGATTGAAATGCGGAGCGATGAACGCTGCTTAGGAAATGAGCAGCGTTTACCATCGCCTTCTTTCAGGTGCACGAGCGCAGTTCTGTTTAATCTTGCGAGAGAGCCTGGAACGCACTACGACGGCTAAGACTCATTCAGGCAAACCGATCATCGATTCTGCTTGCGCTCATATTCGTCATCGCATCGGTCGACGTCGGGGTTTACCAACTTTTTCGTAGCATGCTGGGTCCCAGGAAAATCCTGAAGATGAGCGATCCCCAGGTTCACGACTCTGTTTATGTTCTCTGTGAAAATGTGGCCGCGATCATTTGTTCGATGACCTGGTAACTGACTGGTTTGGAAATAAAGTCATCCATGCCTGCCGCCAAACATCGTTCCCGCTCCTCGCTCATCGCAGATGCGGTCATGGCAACAATCGGTACGTGAGCACCGGTAGCCTCTTCCCGGCGGATCTGCACGGTGGCCTGCAGGCCGGTCATCTCAGGCATCTGCACATCCATGAGAATCAGATCGAAATCGCTTTGTCTCCATTGCTCCAGAGCTTCCAGGCCATTCGTTGCCAGCGTGATCCGATGTCCCATCTTGCCCAGCATCGTCATGGCGACTCTTTGATTCACCAGGTTGTCTTCGGCCAGCAGGATCCTTCGCGATGGTGACGGAGCGGAAATCCCTGCGACTGTTAGAGTGACCGTACTTGCCGGCGTATGCACTCCGAGTGCAAGACGAATCGCTCCAAGCAGGTCAGAAGCGCTTATGGGTTTGATCAGGTAGGTCTCCACGCCCATCAGCCGGCAACGTGCTGCGCTGTTGACCTGATCGCACGAGGTCAACATCACGATCACTGCACTTTGCAGCAGCGGATTTCGCCGAATGCGCTCGAGCACTTCCATTCCATCCATCCCGGGCATCTGTTCGTCGAGCAGGACCAGGCGGTAGGGATTGCCCTCGGAGGCGGCCCTGGCAAGTTCTGCAAGCCCGGATTCCCCGGAATCACACATGTGCGGCTTCATCTTCCATCGACCAGTCAGCTCGGAGAGAATCGTTCGATTCGTAGCATTGTCATCAATGATCAGGGTGGGCATGCCCTCGAAATCTTCTTCACTCGGGATGGGCGTGGCTGGCTGCGACCCAGGCGACACGGCAAAGTGAGCATCAAAGGTGATGGTTGTGCCCTCCCCGGGCGTGCTCTTGAGACTGATCGCGCCGCCCATCAAAGTCACAATGCTCTTGGAGACAGCCAGTCCCAGTCCAGTGCCACCGTATAGCCGATTGCCCGAAGTTTGCGCTTGCTGAAACTCCTGGAAAAGTCCTTCCTGCTGGTCCAGCGCGATTCCAATCCCGGTGTCTCGGACGGAAAACTGCAGACAAGCGCGGCCATTCGTAACCGACTCCACAGATACATCTACGCAGACTTCTCCATGCTCCGTAAATTTGATCGCATTCCCAACCAGGTTGATCAGCACCTGACCAAGACGGACCGGATCACCAGTCAGGTCAGCGGGCACATTCGGCGCAATGTGCAGGGCGAGTTCCAGGCCCTTTTGGTGGGCGAGGAAGGCGAGGCTCCTCAATACCTCGTTGACCACGTTGGGTAAATGGAAGGCCACCGACTCCAGAACGGTTTTACCTGCTTCCATCTTCGAGTAGTCGAGGATTTCATTAATGATGGTCAACAGGCGATCGCCTGAGGACTTCACCGTCAGCAGAAAATCGCGCTGCTCTTCGCTCAAGCTTGTGCTCAGAGCAAGTTCCGTCATGCCCAGAATGCCATTCATCGGCGTGCGTATTTCATGGCTCATATTCGCCAGGAATTGGCTCTTGGCACGGCTCGCCTGCTCGGTCGCGATCATCGCCTTGTTCAACTCCTCTTGCGACCTGGCATACCTCACTTGCAATATCGCCGCTCGTACTCCATAAATCGCGACTGCCGAGGAAATGCAGACAAATCCCAGCCATGGGTGCTCCGCGGCAATCTCAACCCCCATAAGTGTGATCGCCAGCGTGAATAATACCGGGCTCAGGTTGTAGATCAGCAATCCCGCGGTCCGCTGGCCGCTGCTCCGTTCACTCTTGTCCATAGGGGTCTTGTGTTGCAACACATACGAGCCTAAGAGTGGCAGGTAAGGCAGACCCCAGGCGGCGTCTTGCAGTCCGTCACGCCAGCCGCGCTTCAGTTCGAGGTAGCCCACGATAAGAGCCACTATCCCATAGACCCACAGATAGAGGGAGAGGGTGCGATAGAAGCGTTTTCTTGCCGGGCTTGGATTAGAAAATAAGCGCAAGGTCACAGCTCCGACCAGAATCAAATTCTCCGCATTATTCAAGTACATGAGATTGGTCGCGGAGATGGCCTCCGGGCGGCCGTGAGAAGGCAATGCGGAGAAGAGCGCCAAGTATGCGAGCATCGCTGCGATGAGCCCTTGAGCTCCATCAAGCCATGCGAAGATCTTCAGGCCGGCATCCATACTCCTGGAGCAAATGGCCAGCATGATGGGAATTCCGTAGACAAAAAAGAAGAAGTCGGAGTTGAGGGCCTGGGTCTGAGTGTATATGTGCCTCGCGAAGTCGTAGTATGTCGATCCAACCTGACCAACCGCTGCGAACAGAAAACTGGACCCGAGTAAGAGCCACAGTGGCCTGATGTCTGGAGACTCGCGGTAAGCGCCAAGCAGGCACACAGTAACCCCTAGAAGGGGAAACATAAGAATGAACAGGTTGGACGGGAACGTCGCATGTGGATCGAAGACCAGTAGAGTCGCGTGAGCGGCCACCAGGATCGTGCCCGCCACGAAGAGGCGGCGAGCCGCAGCCGGCCCCGCCCTCGTCACTGCATACCCCGTAAAAATCCATCCATCAGGAGCCCTCGGCCACGATTGCGGCGCGCAGATTTGTTGCAAAACGAGACACTCTGCCTCAGCTGCATGAATCGATCCATGGCTCCCTTGAACTTCGGTCGTCGTTCGTTTTGTAGAAGCATGGAGTCTTGACTGAGGTCGGACGGGGTCATCGCGCCAGAAAGAATTGGCGCACGCCACAGAAGTAGTTATCGGCAGATACTCTTCTCGCCCATATGTTGGCCGATCCGTGCTTCCGCAAGCAGCTTCGCCATCCGGTAGATTGCCTCGCGCGGCTATCTCGGAAATCCCAGTCCGCTCTTCGAAGCGAAGCTCTTGCGATTCGAATGTGGACAGCATCGGTACCCTGGCACACGGAAGTTACCAGCGCTTAGATTGTGCGTTACGAGGGTTTCCTGGTTTTGGCGCATTCCATGGAATCGAGTACACGGTTGAGGTATTTCTCGGGACGGTGCGAGGGCTGCCATGGAGTTTCGTGTGATCTGGGAGATTGACATTGAAGCTGACAACCCAAAGGCCGCTGCTCAAGAAGCACGCGCCTTGCAACTGAAAACCAACACCTCAGCTACAGTCTTTGATGTTTGGGAGCCGGCAGCGGGAAAGATGCACCGCATCGATGTGGCGGCGAATACCGAAAGGCTGGAACACGCCGAACTGCTTGAGGTCAGGGCTGGCTTACGATCGCTCCAATGCGAGCCGGACGTTCCGCACGACATCCAGAATGTGGCAATGCTCATGCTTATTTTCCTGGATCGAGAGGACAGGATGTTTAGAAGGTAGACGCTTCCCGGCGGGGCCTATAAGCCTGAGCGGCATGGTGACGAATAGAGGCTTGCCGACTGGCCATCAACACTCGATCACATTCAACGCGAGGCCGGCGAGCGAAGTCTCCTTGTAGCGCGCCTGCATATCAAGGCCTGTCTGGTACATGGTCTTGATGACCTGATCGAGAGAGACTTTGTGGCCTTCCGACTCATTCATGGCCATGCGGCTCGCGTTGACAGCTTTGATGGCGCCTACTGCGTTGCGCTCAATGCATGGAACCTGCACCAAACCACCAATGGGATCGCAGGTCATGCCAAGATGATGCTCCATACCTATCTCCGCGGCGTGTTCGATACGGTCATTGATCTCTGCGGCGGTGAGCGATGTTTCCCCCGGCGCGTTGATGGCTGAAACCAGGCCGCCCGCGGCCATGGAGCACGCCACACCCACTTCGCCTTGGCAGCCGACTTCCGCTCCGGAGATAGAAGCATTTTCCTTATAGAGAATGCCAATCGCCGCTGCGGTCAGGAAATAGCGAAGGATCCCTTCTTTGTTCGCCCCGTCGACGAATTCCAAGTAGTAGTGGGCGACCGCCGGCACCACCCCGGCAGCACCATTGGTAGGAGCGGTAACGACGCGTCCCCCTGCGGCGTTCTCCTCATTGACGGCCATGGCATAGACCGTAATCCAATCCAGTTGAGAGAGCGGATCCTTCACTCCGGCACGCAACCGTGCGGCAAGCTTCGCAGCGCGGCGCCGCACTTTGAGACCGCCCGGCAGGATGCCCTCGGATTCGATGCCATGCTGCGTGCACTCCCGCATAACCTGCCAGATATGCAGCACGCCGCGACGAACTTCTTCCTCGGCTGTGAAGGGATGCACACGATCGCCGTGCCGCGCGCTCTCGACCAGGGCACACTCGTTCGCCAACATGAGCTGCGAGATGGTGATGTTGCCGGCCGCGGCTCTCTCCAGGAGTTCCTGCGCGCTGTGAAAAGGGTAGGGAACGCTTTTCGTTTCGTCGTCCACTGCCGTCTGGGTCCCCTGCGCGGCGGCAAACTCCCCGGCAGAGACAATAAAGCCGCCGCCAATGGAAAAGAAGATCCGCTCCAACAGCAAAGCTCCGGCGCTGTCGAACGCGGAAAAACGCATACCGTTGGGGTGCGAAGCAACACCGGCAACGGGATACATTTGATCGCGATGAAAGATCAGGTGCTTCGCCTCGTGGAAGGCGATGACTTGATGACCAGGCAATTCCAATTTTCCCGCGGTACGAATCGCAGATAGTTTCGCTTCAATGTCAGCCGGATCGATCCCTTCCGGCGTCTCCCCGGAGAGTCCAAGCAGGATGGCGCGGTCGGTGCCATGGCCATGACCCGTGAGCGCCAGCGAACCATAAAGATCGACCCGGACGGATGACGTCCGAGAAGTCAGTCCAGTCGACTCCAGTTCTCGGGCGAAACGAAGAGCGGCCCGCATCGGCCCCATGGTGTGTGAGCTCGACGGCCCAATGCCGATCTTGAACAGCTCAAAGAGACTATGCTTCACCGCATCGCCCTGGAGGTGTCGCTCTCACTGATTGCATTCTATTCTGTATTTGCGGGCTCCAGACCCGCTGCCGGCATGTGAAGCTGGCACAGGAGCGAAAGCGAATTGCCCTTTCTTTTGTTGAACCGCATCTGCCGTAATCCTCCATGCACGGGCCTGTTGTGGCTTGGACTCGCATTCTCAACGACCGCAGCCCTGTCCCAGGAAGCGCCCTCCACCATCGTCCTGGAAGTGGACGCAACCACCATCTCCAGGAAAATTCTTTCCGCACATGAATCTTTTCCCGTAGCTTCTACGACAGAGCACACCGTCGATCTCGTGTATCCCAAATGGATTCCCGGAGACCATGCGCCCACCGGACCCATCGCCGACCTGGTCAATCTGCGCTTTACCGCGGACGGCAAGACACTTTCCTGGGCTCGCGACCCGGTGGACATGTATCGCTTCCATATTCCGGTGCCGGCCGGAACCAGTCTCCTGGTAGCTGATTTCACCCTCGTGGGCGCGTATGTGGCAGGAAACGATTTCGCTCCGGGCAACACCTCGACTCCGGTTCAAGGCGACGTGAACTGGGATCAGCTGGTTCTGTATCCTGCGGACACGGCCGCCGACCGGGTCACGGTTGCGGCCTCCATTAAGCTTCCCGAACGATGGTCGTATGCGACTGCGTTGCCGCATCCTTCGCAGCAAGGGGCGGCGATTCACTTCGATCCTGTGTTGCTCACCACGCTGATCGATTCACCGCTGATGTGCGGATCCATCATGCGTGAGTTTGACATTACGCCCAAAGGCGTCTCGCAGCGCCATCTGCTGGATCTCTTTGAGAAGTCGCCTGAAGGCCTCAATGTGCCGCCAGAGCGAATCGCAGCTTACCGCAATCTCGTATCCGAAGCCGGAGCCATGTTCCACTCCCACCACTATGCGAGCTACCACTTTCTGGTGGAAGCGCAGAGTGAGAGCAGCGACGGGTTGGAGCATCACCAGTCCAGCGATGAGCAGATGCCGGAACTCGGCATGGTGAGCCCGTCCTTCTCCGCGGAAGCAGGCAATTTGCTGGCCCACGAGATGATCCACTCCTGGAACGGAAAATTCAGACGGCCTGCCGGCCTGGCGACCTCTGACTACCAACAACCCATGGTTGGCGACCTGCTGTGGGTCTATGAAGGCCTTACCAGCTACTGGGCAGAGATTCTGGCCACCCGCGCCGGCCTGGAAACGAGTGCCCAGATGAAAGACCGGATGGCGCTTTACCAGGCAGAGATGGACGCGCGCTCCGGGCGCGGCTGGCGAAACCTGCAGGATGTCTCGAGATCGGCACAGCTGCTCTACTCCGCCGGGGAACAGTGGACTAACCTTCGCCGTTCTACCGATTACTACCGGGAAGGGCCTCTGCTCTGGTTACAAGTGGATAGCCTGCTTCGGGAAAAAAGCCACGGAGCGCGCAGTCTGGATACCTTCGCCGCCGACTTCTTTGGACCACCCGATGGGGTAGTAGCCGTTAAGCCCTATACCTACGAGGAGCTGATTGCGGCGTTGAATCACGTGGTTGCCTTTGATTGGAACGGTCTGCTTCAGGGCAATCTACTGGCCACGCGGCCCGACTCCGGTTTCACCCGGCCTGGAAGCGGCCGGATGGACTGTGGTCTACACAGACGAGCCAAACCGGCCGCTGTCGATCTGGAAGCCATATCCCAGCAGGCTGACTTATCGACCTCGATCGGTCTGGTCATCGATCCGGATGGAACCATCATCGATCTTGTTCCCGACTCAGCCGCAGGCCGCGCCGGGCTGGCCCCCGCGGTGAAATTGATGGGGGTGAATCATCGCGTCTACTCGGCTGACTTACTCCGCCAGGCGATTGTGAATGCGGAAACAAGCCAGCAGCCCATCGATCTGCTGACCCTGACGGATGGCTTCTACGCCGACTTCGCCGTCGATTATCACCAGGGCCTGCGCTCGCCACACCTCTCCAGAATTGAGGGAAAACCGGATCTGCTGACGGCTATCGTGCAACCGCGCCGAGTCGAGTAACCATGGGTCAGGGTGCTAGAATTCTCTTGATCCTTCCGCTGGCTGGATCGGGGAAAAAGAGGCATGGTCGATTCACCACGCGGTTCACGGGCATCCAGACGTAAAACTCCAACCATTTACGATGTAGCGCGCGAAGCACGGGTCTCCGTCTTCACCGTGTCTGCGGTCATCAACAACAAGAGTCATGTGGGGGCCCCGCTTAAAAAACGCGTGGATGCCGCCATCCTCAAGCTCAATTACCGGCCCAATTCCCTCGCCCAAAGCCTGGCCAACGAACGTACACGTACGCTCGGCGTGGTCGTACCCGATATCTCCAACCCTTTTTTCCCCATGCTGGTTCGCGGCGCCGAGGATACGGCGCAGAAGCGCGGCTACAGTATTTTGCTGTGTAACAGCGACGGGCTTTTGGAGAAGGAAGAGCTTTACCTGGACCTGTTGGTGGCCAAGCGAGTGGACGGCATTTTGCTTACCAAAGCGCCTGGCGACCTGAGTGCACAAACCATCGGCCTGCTTTCCAGCATGAATGTTCCCACCGTGCTGATGATGCGCACCTACCCGGAGCTGACGGGCGACGCGGTCATTACCGACGATCTTCAGGGCAGCTTTGAGGCGGTCTCGCACCTGGCCAGGATCGGGCATCAAACCATCGCCATGGTGGGCGGCCCGCTCAGCGTGAGCAACGGAAGGGCCCGGCTTCAGGGATTCAAGAAGGCGCTCAAAGCCAGCGGCCTGCGCTTCAACCCAAAGCTGGTATACGAGGGCGACTACCGTATCGACTCCGGCCACCGTGCCGGTTTGTCTTTGTTACCGCACCGTCCCGATGCTGTTTTTGTGGCGAATTTCTTAATGACCGTTGGCTTTCTGCAAGCCGCCCAGGAGATGGGCATGCGGTGTCCGGGGGATTTTGGCCTGGTCACTCTGGATGATTATCCCTGGCTGCGCTTGTTCGATCCACCCCTCACGGCCATGGAACTGCCGAAGTACGAAGTTGGCTGCCTGGCGACCGAACTGCTTCTCGACCGCATCGAGGGCAAAGGCGCCCCGGCCGTCACTCACCGGATTGCTCCCCATCTCTGTGTGCGGGAGTCGTGCGGCTTCGGGTTGCGGAACGGTTCGTCCAGCATGAATGCCGCTCCAGGTCTTCCTGCGCTGGTGAGCAGGGCGCGCCGCAGGTCACACTGAGATCCGGCGCAAATAACCTCAACCATTGACTAACGGCAAGCGCGGATCGGGCTGCTTCCAGGTGGAGCGAAGCCACACATGCTCAGGATCTTCTGTCACTGTCATGGAGCGTGAAGTTCCAGCCAAAAAGTTGAGGTAGTAGGTATCGTACCCGGGGCCGGCAACTACCGGGTGGTAGCCATCCCTTACCAGCACCACGTCGCCGTCGTGCACTTTTACCACCGAGTCCCGCGATCCGTCGGAACGGTAAAGATTCTGTAGCGCAAACCCGCGCCCATCCCTCATCCGGTAGTAGTAAATCTCATCCAGATCGACCTCCGCGGGCGGTTCATCCACGTCATGTTTATGGGGCGGATAACTCGACCAGTTGCCACCCGGGGTATAGACCTCAAAGACCACCAGCTTATCGGCGGCAAAAGCGGTCGGTATCACTTCGACGATCTGACGAGAGGCGTTCTCGCCTCCCCGCAAGCCCGTCGCTACGTCTTTCGGGGTCACCAGCCGGGCTTCGAGCCTGGCCCTGGACGGCACGCGGCACTGGGCAATTTCGCAAACGGTTTCCGCTTTCACCGTGACGCGATGGTCAGCCAGGCAGATAAAGGGAATAGGGAAGACCATCGAATACATTCTTTCTAGCCCCGACGGATTGTGCGCCCGCTCCCCAGTTCGCGATGGAGAATCCACCCAACCATACGAGAACCATCTCCTCGTCCCCGGTGCGTAGCTCCAATACCTGCCCCGGCAGCAAGCGAGTGACCACAAAACTCATCCATTCCCATCCGGCTTCTTCGCGGGTGAAACCAACCATTTCTCCCGCTCGATCCGAAGGCAGATTGCGCGCGCGTACCACGCTTTCCCGTTGCATTCAGTGCTCCTGCTCTGTTCTAACCGCTTAGGAAATCATATAAGCAGCTCGGCCTTCCCGCCACGCCCGGGTTAACTTTCTTTCGCTTTTGCAGGGCATGAGCCCCCGCGCTCCATGGGAAGCCTTCATAAGGGCTTAGGAATTCTGCTGCAGGCCGGCGGAATGGTTTAGATTAAACTCGCGATCCCTATTCCATGCCCACTGTCCACCTGCCCAAGAAGTTCGGCTTGCTCAATGCCATCTCCATCAACATGTCCAACATGGTGGGCACAGGTCCGTTCATCACGGTTCCCGCAATTCTGGCCACCATGGGGGGACCGCAGGCCCTCATTTGCTGGTTGGTGGGAGCGGTCATCGCCATAGCGGATGGCCTGGTGTTTGCTGAGTTGGGCACTACCTTCCCCAGCTCCGGGGGCTCTTATAACTACCTGCGCGAGTGTTTCGGGCGGGAGGGCCTGGGGCGCTTGATGGCGTGGCTCTTCGTCTGGCAGTTCCTTTTCAGCGCCACCCTGGAGATCGCCACCGGCACGGTGGGTATGGCGCTGTACACGGGCTACGTGTTCAAGGGACTGGTCGGCCGGCCGTGGGCCCTGCGATTGCTCGCCGCAGGGTTTGCCCTGGCTGCCATGCTCCTGCTCTATCGCAAGATTCGCGATATTGCCCGCATCATGCTGGTGCTTTGGAGCGGGCTCTTGTTGACCAGCATCTGGGTTGCCGTGGAAGGCATGATGCATTTGCAGACGCGGCTGCTGTTCGACTTCCCGCCAAACGCCTTTCACTTGAATATCGCGTTCCTGCTGGGCCTGGGCAACGGCACCATGCTGGTGATGTTCAATTTCCTCGGCTACTACAACATCTGCCACCTGGGAGACGAGGTGCGTGAGCCGCAGCGGGTGATTCCCCAGGCCATCATCGGATCGATTCTTCTTGTCCTGCTTCTGGATCTGGCAATTTCCGTCGCCTTCACCGGGGTTATACCGTGGCGCGAGATGATCCAGCCTGGCACTGTGGTTTACGATGCTGTCGGCTCGGTCTTCATGGAACGGGTAGCCGGGTTTTGGGCTGGGCAGTGGTTGACGGTCATGGTGTTGGTAACGGCCTTCGCCTCGGTCTACTCCATGATGCTGGGCTATTCGCGCATTCCCTACGCGGCGTCGCTCGACGGCACATTCTTCCGCTTCTTCTCGAAGACCCACGCCAGCAAAGACTTCCCTCACCGCTCCTTGCTGCTGGTCGGCATCCTGTCTGCCATCGCCAGCTTGTTCGACCTGGTGCAGATCATCACCGCCCTGGTCCTGGCCCGGATCCTGATCATGTTCGTCGGCCAGATCATCGGCCTGCTCCTGCTCAGAAAGCGCCATCCGGAGGCGCCGCGTCCCTTTCGCATGTGGCTATATCCGTTGCCGGCATTGTTCGCCATGGCCTGCTGGCTCTATATCTTCCTGGTGCAGGCCTTTGAACCCCAGGGCTGGAAATACATGCTTTACGTTCTGGCGGTCTTCGTCAGCGGGATTGCTCTCTTCCTGATCCTGGCCCGCCGGCAACGCTATTGGCCCTTTGGGTTAGCTGTCGTATCCGGGCAGTCCCCCGGCCGCCCAACCTGATAACCCTTCCAGGTACGCGTTAGCCCTTAAGGTCGTATTTTCTACGGCTCCACCGCGTGACAATATCGTCACCAATATGCGAGTCAACATTCGAGCCCGTCTGCCCCACCAGCAAGCCAGCGATTTCCGCACGCTCCCCGTGGCCGTGACCATCGAGAATTCGCGCGGCATCAAAGCCAACTATCAGCATGCGACCACCGCCGCCGAACTGCTCCACTTGCTGGACAAGCGGACCGACCTCAATGCCGCCGTCCTGGACCGGTTTCGGGAAGAGCTGAAGTTTACCCATGCCGCCAAGTTGAGCAACATCGAGATGAGCGAAGAGGTTCTCGAACAGATAGGCTTTTTTGTTTAGAAGCGCAGGGTCAGCTAAGTGAAGATGCTCTAAGTGTGCACTTGCTTTAGTTGCCAAGGTTCTCCATTCTTCTCGCCGCCAGGGTTAACCCCTGGCGGCGAGACTCATTTAGAGCAATCCTCGGCTTGCTATATCCTTCCTCAGGGGTAGCAGGCGGCCATCGAATGACCAGCACAATCACTGCACGGCGGCTCTTGCGCGGGAACCAAATCATCGAGTATCCGCTGCTCACCGTAGACGACGGTCACATCACTTCCATCCATAGCCGCCACAACGCCGCAGGCGACTAACCCGGCTATGCATTTCCCGAAGCCATGCTGGTACCGGCCTATCTCAATATTCATGTCCATGGAGCCGCGGGCTACGACGTGATGGAAGGCACTCCGCAGGCGCTGCAACGCGGTCGGAGCTTCTCTAGCCAGCCACGGCGTGGGGGGATACTACCCCACAACCGTCACCTCCTCCACCGAGGAAACCTTGCGCGCCCTGGACATGATCGCCGGCGTGATCGAGCGAGGACCGTCAGCCGAGAACGCGGTTCCGTTGGGCATTCATCTGGAAGGACCGTTTCTTTCCGTAGCCAAGCGCGGCGTACACACGGCTGCCCTACTCGTGCAGCCATCGATCTCGCTGTTTGATCGATTCTGGCAAGCGGCGCGGGGGCATATTCGCATCATGACCATCGCGCCCGAACTACCCACCGCGCTCGAGTTGATCCAGCATGCCAGTGGCCTGGGCGTGGTATGCAGTCTGGGTCACAGCGACGCCAGCCTGGGCGAGGCCGAGGCCGGGTTCCACGCCGGCGCACGCAGCGCTACCCACACCTTCAATGCCATGCGTAGCCTGGACCATCGCGATCCGGGGGTTGCCGCCTATGTTCTCGATAACGATGCGCTTTTTGCAGAAATCATCTGCGATGGCATTCACGTTGACCCCGCAATGGTCCGCCTGTTCTTCAAGGCCAAGGGAGCCGAGAAACCCATCCTGATCACCGATGGTATGGCGCCACCGGCATGCCCGACGGACAATACAAGCTTGGCGACCTGGATGTAGAGGTTGCCAACGGACGCTGCACTTCAGCCGGAGCCCCCGGGTCCTGGCGGGGAGTGTCCTGACCATGGATCAGGCGGTGCGGAACTTCTCGGTGTTCACCGGCGCCAGCCTTGCGGTCAGCGCGGAATTGGCCGGGAGCAACCCTGCTGCGCTCATGGGTCTTGACCAGCAGTGGGGTTGCTTGAAGAAGGACGGGAGGCTAATCTCGTGGCCCTGTCGCCGGAGGGTCGAATTCTGCAGTCTTTTCGTGCCGGACGGCCGCTTTTGGCCACTCAGGACTGACGCGTTCCGCTCTCCCATCCCAGTGCGTCCGCGACCTGGCTGGCCAGACGCAATGGATCAAACGGCTTGAACAAAATGCCGGCGACGGGAAGATGGGCGAGAGAGCCATTGTGGACGGCTTGCACCTTTGCGGTCAGCAACACAATGGGGATGTGGCTGGTGGCGCGGGTTGCCCTGAGTTTGGCCAGCATGGCAGGACCATCCATCGCCGGCATCATCACGTCGAGCAGGATGGCGTCCGGCTGTTGTTGCGTTGCGGTTTCAATCGCCTGTGCCCCGCAGTAGGCCTCGATTACGTCCCATCCGGCCATCGTCTGCAGGCTGCAGACCGCTGCGTAGCGTGCTGCGTCATCGTCATCCACAACCAGAATGCGCCGTTTCACAGTCACTCTCCGGTACGTGGGCCAGTCACAAGGTAACCCAATTACCAACAATAAGAGCTTCCACTTTCAGGCAATTACTACCCGGAGGTCACCGGAACTGCACACCGCCCATGATGTTGAAGGCTGGGACGCTCAGGACACGAATTGGGGAAGGCTCGAAGTGGCCAGGACGACACCGCCCTGGTTACTTCCAGCCTTCTTATGCTACGTGCGGGCGCGTGATGACGGGGACATCTTCAGCGGCTTGACGCCTCCATCCTCATCGTCGTCATCCTCGTCCTCATCGTCGTCCTCGTCCTCATCATCGTCGTAGTCTTCATCTAAATCGTCTTCGTCTTCATCTTCCTCATCTTCCAGATCCTCGATATCGTCGTCGTCCTCATCTTCTTCCTCATCCAGATCGTCCAGGGACTTGAGGAACTGGAGTGCCGGGAGCTGGACCGGTTCGTCCCCTAAAGCCGCGGTGAGTGTCTCTGGTCCATCCAGCGTTTGCATGGCGACGAGGTAGCTGGCATAGCCGTCTACGTGGGGGGGCGGTATAAGGGACATTCGCACGATTTCTCTTCTCCTATGCCTTGAATGTACATGGCGCATGCCTGCGCCCGAGTTTCTGCACGCTTGGATGCCGCCGAAAGACTGGCGGGGGCGGGAGAGCGACAAGAATTTCTTGCATCCGGAGGTGCGTCCTTCGGGCTTGGGCATGTGGTAGTTTTCTTAACATCAGCCCGGTGGACTTGGCTAGTGCGCAACCAATCTCCGGAGCCGGAGCGTTTTTACTTCCACGCTGTCCCGACCAGGGTAGCCAAGTCAGATTTTTCTTGACGGAAAAATCGCGACGGCATTGGCTAATCTGTAAATACCAGTAGTGGACGTGCTCCATCTCGAAAGGCATCTTATGGCGGAACCCATTCCAGGCACAGCTTTGCTGCTGATCGACGACACCCGGCAGGAAGAGATCAACGTTACGCACACGCCGTTCACCATTGGGCGGCTGCAGGACCGCGACCTGGTCCTGGCGCATGCTTTCATCTCCCGCGACCATGCTGCCATTCTCTATGAGAAGGGCCAGTTCCACGTGGTCGACAAAGGCAGCCGCCACGGCACCTTTCTCAACGCCCAGCCCCTGGTCGAGCGCCAGGCTCTGAAACCGGGAGACGAGATCCGTTTGGGTTCGCTGAACGGCCCATCGCTGCGCTTTGGCCCGGCAAAAGAAAGCACCTCGACGATCCATAAACTTTTGGACGAGTTGCATGCGATTTCGGCACCTACCTCGGACCTGGAGAAGCTGAGCTGGTTCCTGAGTGCGGCGCAACGGTTGAATACGCTGGGGGCAGTCAACGAGATCCTGGCTACGCTGGTGGAAGCTACCCTGGAGCTGACCCAGGTGGAGCGAGGCTATGTCTTCCTCAGGGACGAGAAGGGTAAGCTGACACTCGCCGCGGGGCGCAGTCTAAAAGGCGATCGCCTGGAAGACGATTCCACCATCTCTCACAGCGCCATCGCGCAGGCATGCAAAGCCTCGAAGTTCATTGTCACCGACACCTTGTCCGCCGAGGCCAATTCGCGCACCGAAAGCATGGTGCAGCAGAGTATCCGCATGGTGTACTGCATTCCGCTGCGCAAGCGCGCGGCCAGCCCAGATTGCCACGAGAAAGATATCCTCGGCGTGCTCTACCTGGACAGCCGGCTGCAACCCGGCAAACTGAGCCAGGTGGACAACGATCTTCTGGAGACGATCGCGACCGAAGCCGCCGCGCTCGTGGAAAACGCTTTTCTCGCCCATGCGGAAGAAGCTTCGCGCCGCTACCGCGAAGAACTCAACATCGCCGCGGCCATCCAGCAGGGACTGATGGAGTTTGCCATTCCCAACCTGCCGTATGCCAAGGTTCACGCTCGCAGCGTGGCCTGCAAGGACGTTGGAGGCGACTTCTACGACGTAATTGCTACCAAGGACGGCCTCTATATCGTGATCGCCGATATCTCAGGCAAGGGAGTATCGGCTGCCATTCTTGCCTCGACGCTGCAGGGCCTGCTTTACGGGCTGTTGTTAGCTGGTCAGCCGCTGGCCGAGATCGCGGACGTGGCCAACCGCTACATCTGCGAGAAGAATGTGCAGAAATACGCCACCATGATCCTGGTCAAGCTCCATCCCGACGGGACCTTCGAGTACGTCAACTGCGGGCATGTTCAGCCACTTCTGGCCAACAGCCAGGGCGTTAAGCGACTGGAGAATGCCAACATGGTGGTGGGCTTGATCGAAGAGGCTACCTACGAATCCGATCGCCTGCAACTTAAGCCCGGTGACCGCATTGTGCTGGCCACCGACGGAGTTACCGAGGCAGAAGGCACGGGACGGCGAGTTTTTTGGAGAAGAGCGACTGGAGGCCGCTGTGGAAGGCGCCAACATCGAGGGCGTGCTGAGCAAGGTCGAGACCTTTATGGCCGGCACGCCACCGAACGATGACTTCACTATGCTCGAAGTCCTTTATAGCGCCTGAAGACTGAGCGCCCGTTGGGCGGCCCAATAGCCGCACATGCCATGGACCGCGCCGCCCGGCGGCGTGGACGAAGAACATAGGTAAACCCCTTTCATTGGAGTCGCATACCGCCGCCAAGTCGGTCTCAGAAAGAATTGCAAGCCGGCGACAGAGCCGCCGTTGATGTCGCCTCCCACCAGGTTTGCGTTCCACTCATTCATCGCCTCAGGGCTAAAGACCGCGCGGCCCAGGATGCACTCGCGAAAACCGGGCGCGAAGCGTTCGACTTGAGATTCGATCGCTTGCAGCTCGGATCCTGACCAACCATTGGGCACGTGGCAGTAGGCCCACGCCACATGCTTCCCGGCGGGCGCCCGGCTGGGATCAAAGAGAGTCGGCTGGGAGAGCAGGACAAAGGGGCGGTCGCTCATCGTTCCGCCGGCTTGGCGCCCGTTCCGAAGCGGCAATCTCCTCGAAGGTACCGCCCAGATGGACCGTACCGGCGCGCAGGCATTCCCTGGCACGCCAGGGAATCGGTTGGCTCAGCGCCCAATCCACTTTGAAGACGCCTGGGCCGTAACGGTAACGCTCGAGTTCCCGGCGAAAGGACGGCGGAATCTCTCCGCCGCCCATGTTCAGCAACTGTCTGGGGGTTATATCCAAGAGCGTCAAATCGGAATGCCCCAAGTCCCGGAGCGAGAGCACCCGCGCGTTGGTAGTGACCGTGCCTCCTGCTTTCTCCAGGCAAGTCACGAGAGCATCGGCGATGGACTGCGCCCCGCCTCGCGGAATGGGCCAGCCCACGGCGTGCGCCGCAACCCCCAGCACCAGCCCAAAGGCGGCCGACACGGGCGATTCCAGGGGCAGAAATGAGTGCGCGCCCAGGCCCGCAAAGAGAGCGCGAGCCCGAGCCCCCTTGAAGTGGCTCTGGGCTATGGCACGCGCAGAGCGCAACCCCAGCAGACCGAAACGGGCCATGGCGATCGGATGGCGCGGCCAGCCAATGGGCTTGAGCAAGTCGTGGCGCAGGCCATCCCAGTCGGCTAGTAAGCGGGCCGTAGAGGCGACGGTAGGCTGCTGCATCCTTCCCTAGCTGGCGAGCCGTCTCCCCCAAATCCCGTTCCAGCATGACTGCCGTTCCATCGTCCAGCGGATGGGCTAACTCTGCGGGGGGCGCAATCCAGTGCAGTCCAAATTCGGCCAGCGGCAAGCTAGAGAAAAACGGCGATGCAACGGCAAGAGGGTGAACTGCGGACCCCAAATCGTGCACGAACCCGGGCAAGGTGAGCTCGGCCGATCGCGCGGCCCCACCGGCGACGGCTGCCGCCTCTCGCACCTCTACGGCAAAGCCGGCTTTGGCCAGGACGATGGCGGCAGCCAAGCCATTTGGACCTGCTCCGACGATTTTGGCGGTGGGAGGCATCGGATCACACCAGTGATAGCACACCGAAATGAGAAACCAATTGCCAGGGTGGCGAATCACACATGATATGGAATCTTTGCAGACAGAAGCTACAACAACGTTCGCGCTGGGTGGGGACCTCACGGTCAACCGGCTTGGATATGGCGCCATGCGCATCACCGGCCCCGGCATTTGGGGCGAACCCAAGAATCGCGACGAGGCGCGCAAGGTGTTGCAGCGCGCCCTGGAGCTGGGCGTCAACTTCATCGACACCGCGGACGCCTATGGCCCTGAGGTCAGCGAGAACATCATCGCGGAAGCTCTTTACCCCTACAAGAAGGATCTGGTGATTGCGACCAAGGGCGGTTTCACCCGCTCCGGTCCCAACAAGTGGGCAGAGGATGGACGGCCAGAATACCTGAGGCAGTGCGTTGAAATGAGCCTGCGACGCCTGAAGCTGGAGCGCATCGATCTTTACCAGTTGCATCGAATCGACCCCAAGGTGCCGGTGGAAGAGAGCCTCGGCGCACTCAAGGAGTTTCAGGACGCGGGTAAGATTCGGCATATCGGGTTGTCGGAGGTTTCGCCGGCGGAGATTGAGCAAGCTAACAAGACGGTCAAGATTGTCAGCGTGCAGAACCAGTACAACCTGAGTGATCGCCGGCATGAGAAGGCGCTCAAATATTGTGAGCAGCACAACGTGGCTTTTATTCCCTGGTTTCCTGTCGCGGCGGGGAAGCTGGCGCAGCCTGGTGGCCCGCTTGACCAGGTAGCGAAGCAGCATCAGGCCACGGTAGCCCAATTATCGCTGGCGTGGCTCTTACATCACTCGCCCGTGCTGCTTCCGATTCCCGGCACCTCTTCCGTGAAGCACCTGGAAGAGAACATGGCCGCGGCCAGGCTGCACCTTTCGGCGGACGAGTGGAAGGCGATTGAAGGGGCGGCTGAGAAGGTAAGGGTTGATCCCAAAGCGCTGGCTGGGCTTCGCCCCAACATCGCTCACTTGCTTAGGACGTTTTTCGTCAAAACTCCCGCAAAATCGTCATCCTGAGCGGAGCGCCTCATAGATTTATCGCGTGACAGAGCGCTTGGCGGCGAGTTGGAGACTAGGGGTTGGGGTTGAGGCCACCCGCAACAACGTCTGGGTGATGCGGATTGCGGCTCGGATGGAACCGCTCAACGAACCGGCGACTTTGCTCACCCCTCCCGCGCGGTTGCGGTAGCTCACGGGGATTTCCCGGATGCGCAGGCCACATTGTGCCGCGCGCATCTGCATCTCCAGGTTCCAGCCGTAGGTCTCTTCCCGCATGTTTAGCCGGCTGAGCGCCTCGCGGGTGATGGCGCGGAACGGCCCCATATCCGTGTACCTCACCCGGTAGAGCAAGCGGAGAAGAACGCCTGCCAGCCATCCGGCGAAGATCTGTGAGATGAGCATGCTGCCCGGCTCGCGCTTGCCGCGCATCCGCGAGCCGATCACGAAGTCACATTCTCCCCTGAGGATCGGTTCCAGCAATTGCCCCATCTCGCCTGGGACATCGCTCCCGTCACCATCCATAAACACCAAGATATCGGGACCCGGCATCGGCAGCAGCAGCCCCGGCAGCGCACGCACGGCCATATCCGGGTTGCGGCTGATGCACCACCCTGGCGCCGGCCGCCACCGCCTCGGCTGCGGTAGCGTCGGTGCTGCCGTTGTCCACCACGATGCATTCGCGAATCAGGTCCCAGGGCATTTCGCGCACGACAGCGGCGATGTTTTCCGCCTCGTTCAATGCTGGAATCACCACCGAAACCCCTTGTAGGCCCAAATCAGAGGCTCCAGCGCAACCCACAACTGGAACAGGCCGGCGGTGGTTGTGGGCTCAGCAGCGCTCGCCGAAATTCTTGATACTTTTCGCCATTCCAGATCTCACGCATGGTCTGCTGCGTGGCGTTGCCCAGGGTGAAACTGTCGTAGCCGCGCATGGAGAAGGGAGCGATGCAACAGGGAAGCGCCTGCCCATTGGCCGTGATGTACATCAGGCTCCAGGGACGGCGGCACAGCGACCATGGGCTGTCGTCTTTCCGCTTCTTGATGCTGACCTGCGGTTCGGTGGCGCCCGACGCACTAAAGAGCACGCCCAGCTCCCGGGCGACGGCTTCGGCTCGTTGCAGAATCTCTTCCTCCTGCCGGGTAGTGTGTTCGAACAATGCCTGTTCGGGCCGCGCCAGCCCCTGTCCCTCGGGCAGATACACCATCCTCTGCAGATAGACCTCCATCACGCCCAGACGATGCGCGAGGCGGATGAAGGCCTCCAATTGGGCCAACGTTTCCCGCAAGCCGGTAAGCCACAGCGAAACGCGCGGCAGTTGGCTCTGACTGGCGCGCTGCATGGCGACGAAGTTGCCCACATTGGTCACGATGCGGTCGAACATGTCTTTGCCGCGCACCATTTGGAAAACAGAAGATTCTGCCGCATCGAGCGAAACGCGCAATTCGTCCAGCCCGGCGTCGATCAGTTTCTGCCCATTGGCTTTGGTCAACAATGTGCCATTGGTATTGAAGAGCACATACACCCCGCGCTCTTTCAAATACCGGATCATGCGCGGCAGCTCCTTCACCAGCATCGGCTCACCCACTCCATGCAGCACGACGCGCGCGATCTTCGGGTATTGATCGATGATGCTGGTAAACAACTCCCACGACATGTCCGCCTCAGGTTCCAGCTCTTCAAAGGTGCGCGGGCAGGTGGTACACAGCAAGTTGCAGCGATTGGTCGTCTCCAGGTAGAGGCAGACCGGATCCGCTTCCATAATCACGGAGAGCTGGTCTTCCGGCTTCTCAAAGTAGCGCCGCATCTTCTGCTGGTCTTCCGCCAGTTGCGGTAGTACAGAAAGACTCTCGCTCATGAGTTCCTCGCGTTGGTGGGGTACATTGCAAACGGTTTATCTTGCGTGGTGCGAGAGAGTCTCGCTTCCAGCTGACGGGCACCCATACACCACAGCACAAGCAGGGCCGTCGTGGCATATAGCCATTCAAACATGTAGTACATGGCTGGCCCGGGATTAGCAAGCTGGGTGGTGTAAAGGTAAAAGCAGGCGGTCGTGAAATAGAGCATGGGCACATAAGGAATCAGGCTGAGAAAAGGGAGCAGCCACAGGTAGTACCACGGGTAGTGGGGGGAAAACAGCAACATGAAAACAGCCGCGATGACAAAGCTACAGCGAATGGAAGCCAGCGGGCTGGTCTCACTCCTAAACCAGGCCCACACCGCTAACCCGAGCAGCAACAACGCGGCGAAGCCATCGAAGGCCGCAGTTGGAAGCGCCTCCCAACGCAAGCCGTGGCGGGCCAGGGTGAGCAGGAAGTAGCGGCTGCCGGATTCCAGGCCCTCCTCCTTGGCATAATCGGGTAAGAACCCGAGCACCTGCCAGCCTACGCTCAGGTAGCAGGCGTACCCTGCCGCAATGACGCCGGCCACTGCAGCCGGCATCTTCCAATCACGCCATGCACTGCGGCGGTAGAGCGCGGGGAAGAGCGCAATGGGGTAGAGCTTGACCAGGGTCGCTGCAGCCAGGGCCACTCCCGTTGCCGCCGGCTTATTGCGGACGTAGAAGAGCAGCGCGAGAGCAATCAGGGGCAAAGCCGCGCCATCCACATGTCCGCTGCTGGCCACCTCCCAGAGAAGCAGCGGATGCCAGGCATAGATCAACACCTGTTCGCGACGTAAGCCAACGGCCGTCAGCAACTTCACCAAGGCCCAGATGGTGAGCGCCTCCAGCCCCACCATGCCCGCTTTCATCCACAGCAGCGATGTGCCGAATCTGGTGATCAGCAGGAAAAGCATCTGTGCTCCCGGAGGATAAGCGGTGTGAGCATAGCTTCGCCGGTTGATGTGGGGGTAGATATCGAGATCGCGAAGAAACGCCAAATGATGATCGGCAGGGATGTAACGGTAGGGATTGATGCCGGCAGCCTGCACTCGTCCATCCCACACGTAGCGAAAGATATCGGTGGAGAGAAAGGGCGGGGAAAAGAGACAGACCAGCCTGCAACCGGCGGCACAGGCCAGGATGATCACGAAGGTCCAGCGGTTTACCGGCTGGTTTAGCACCACCCAGACTGCTACCAGGTAGATCAGCGCCTGGTACATCGCGACCAGGCCAAAACCAATCACGAAATGGTGAATCTCGTTTACTCCCTGGCGGCAAAACCCAACCAGGGACAGCCCCAGCAGGGCAAGCGCGCTGTTGGTCAGCCATGCCCTGCTGCCGGGATATCGAGCAGCTTAGCATGCACGGCTCCTCAGTGCATTCCAATCCTTGTGCGGTCTGCAGAGCTCTCGAGGTATCTCCTGGTGTGCCTGGCATCGTATCCTGCGCAGCTCCGTGCCGAGGGCTGGGCAGGAGTTCACGGCGAAGGCGTTCGAGCGTGGCGCCATCGTCCACGTCGTACCAGGTGGGCAGCAGTTCGACTTTGAGGCCGATTTCCCTGGCTCGCTCCAGCGTCTGCTCGAGCACCCGCTCCGTGCTCCAGTCGATCTGCTCAAAGAGCCGTTGGTGCAAGCGCTTGATGCCGATCAGGTAGTAGCCGCCGTCATCGGAGCCGCCCAACACCACGCGATCTCCCGGACGCGAGAGCCACTCGACCGCCTGCAACAGCGCATCCTGAGGCATGGTGGGGCTGTCGGAATCAATCAGGCACACCGCGCCGAATCCACAGGAAAATAAATCTTCACAGGCGTGGAGCAGGCGCTCTCCAAAGCCATCGCCTCGTTGCCCCAGGAGCTGAAAGCCAGTGGGCAGAATGCCATCGAAGGCCGCCTCGTCCCCCACCGGCGTGTAGACCACGAGCCCGGCGCTGTTGCCGGCTTCCGTTACCTGTTGAATGTTTTCCGTGGTGTCGCGGATAAAGCAGATGTTGAGCGCCGAGGCCTGATCGGGGGTCAACGGTGGGGAGAGCCGCGTCTTTACCTTGCCTGGGCGCGGAGCCTTGGCCATCACCGCCAAGGCGCAACAGCCCTCGCCGACACCTGCCGCCTCTCCTGGTTGCAGTGTCTTGTAAGGCAAGACGATTTGTCGCCGGGCTGTCAGCAACTCCGGTCGCACACCGCGTACTGATACCAGTTATCCTGCCACAGGCTGACCGTGCCCCAGGGCTGCGAGGCGATCAGGGACCGAAATTCCTCCTGCTTCAGCACCGCTGCCCTGCCAGGGTTCGTGGAACCGGGTGCTCCAGTCTCCCATGAGGCGGGCAAACAACCACATGCATGAGAGCGGGAGCATGGCACGCAACGCCGATGTGGGCTCGGCGATAAAGCAACGGCCACCCGGCCGCAGTGCCGAAAATATCTCGCGCAACGCCTGCGGGCGATCCCCCACCACCATCAACAGCCGGGAGGCGATGATCGCATCCACCGGCGCCAGCGATTCTGACAGGGCAAGAACATTCGCTCTGACGAAATGGCAGTTTTTCAAGCGGCGAATGTCGGCCCGGTCTTTGGCGCGGGAGAGCAATCGCTCGGAAAGGTCCACGCCGGTGATCTGAATGTCAGGATAGCGCTGTGCAAGACTGCAAGCGTAGAAGCCGGGGCCACAGGCTATTTCCAGAAGGTGGGTTTCGGGGCCGGGCCGAGCGCCGGGCCAAAGTGCGTGGGAGATTGCTGCGGTGTGATCGCGGAAGAGATGCTCACGACAGAATGCGTAGAACCATGAACATCGCTCGAACAGGCTTTCCGGGTCTCCCCGGAGGGGGCTTGGATATTTCGGGCCAGGAAAGTTGGCTCCCGCGTTCTCAATTCCCATCGTATGAGTCCGGTTCCCTACAGTATTTTCACTTCTGGTGCTTACCAAGCAACCGATCCCGTTCGCGGCTTTTCCTCAAGAAAAGCCGCACCTCGCTCCTCTACCCTGCGCCGAGTAGAAGTGAAAATGCTCAAGACGACTGCTTCGCATCATACCCCGAGCCTGCTCGGGCTTGTTCAAAAGCGAATTCTCTCCTTTGATGCGATAGAAGCCATTTGGTTACTTCTGCAGATACCAGGGAATATTCAACACCACGATTCCCTGATTGCCCTTGACCAGCAGCAGCAGCTTCAACAACTGGGCCCGCTGGTTGTGCATCAGGTTTTCCCACCAGTGCCTCACCACCAACTCCGGGACCAGCACCGCGATGGTGCGGCCCTGATGTTCCCGCTCCATCTTCAGCACATGTTCCACCAGCGGCAGGATGATGAAGCGATAGGGAGACTGCAAAGTGACGAGTTCGGGCACCGGTAATCCAGCAGCTTGAACCGGCGCGACCACGTTGCGCTGCCAAACAGCGTCGAGCGCATCGTCATGTCTCGTCCGCAGTCTATGTGGACCGCCTGCACGTCGTGGGAGAGGGCCAGCGCAAAGCGCATGCCCTTCTTCGGTAATCCGGCTCCAGCGGTCGAGGGGCACGATCACGAAAGGAGGAGCGATGCCGGTCATATCGAGTGGAGTATCGTCGGCGGTTTGGTTGGCCACCCGGACATAGTGGCGCTTGACCATGCTCATGAGCACTATCAGCAGCGGAACGAGCAGTGCGGTCACCCATGCGCCGGCCACGAACTTTGCCACCAGCACCACCAGCAATGTCAAACCGGTGGCGGTGGCTCCCACCCCGTTCACCAGCATCTTCCACTGCCAGCCGCGTCCACCGTGTGCGCTTCCAGTGCATCACCATCCCGGCCTGGGACAGCGTAAATGCCAGGAAGGCGCCGATGGCATAGAGCGGGATGAGCCGGTCGGTCACACCGCGAAAGAGAATCAACAACGAGGCAGTGAGGAAGACCAACCAGTAGACTCCGGCGGAATAGAGCAACCGCCGCCCGCGCACGGCGAACAGATGAGGCAGAAAATCATTGTGGGCCACTGCCCGGGTGAGGCGGGGAAAATCCGCAAAGGCGGTATTGGCGGAAAGTGAAAGCACCAGCAGGATGGACGCGATGGTGACGTAGTAGAAGATTCCCCGGCCGGCGACTGCGGTCGTCAGCTGCGATAGCACGCTTTGGTAGGCGGGTCCCTCCGGATCGGTGGCGCCGATCCCGTACGCATGGCACATAAAGGCGATGCCCAGCAGCAGCACGATGAGCAACGCGATGATGATGGTCAGGGTGCGCCTGGCATTGGCGGCGGTCGGTTCGCGAAAAGCCATCACTCCATTGCTTACCGCTTCTACACCGGTCATGGCGGTGCAGCCGCTGGCGAAGACCTTGGCCAGGAGCCAAAGCGTGAGCGTAGCCGTGGCGGCGGGCAAACGGGGCACCGCCATCACCGGCACGGGATGGCCGCGGGTTGCGATCACGTGGAAGATGCCGAGGAGAATGACGATCAGCAGGCAGCCGACAAACAGATAGGTGGGGACGAGGAAGGCAACGCCGGTGTCACGCACGCCGCGCATGTTCACGAGCGTGAGGAGGAAAAGAATCAGCAGGCAAATGCCGAGCGTATGCGGCTGCAGATTAGGCAGGGCAGAGACCAGCGCGCCTACGCCCGCGGAGATGCCAACTGCCGCCGTCAGGACGTAGTCGATCATCAGCGCGGCGGCGGCCAGCAAGCCTGCGTGATCACCCAGGTTCTCCGACGCCACGGTGTAGGATCCCCCGCCGTGGGGATAAGCTTCGATGGTTTGACAGTAGGAGAAATACACGATGATCAAGAGCGCCACGATGGCGGCGACCACCGGAAGAATGTAATGAACTCCAAGCAGGCCAAGTGGGATGAGCAGCGTGAGAGCTGCTTCAGGGCCGTATGCCGCCGAGCTCAGGGCATCCAGCCCAAAGATGGGGATGCCGGCAGACGGTCCGATTTGCTCGCCGTGTTCCTCCCAATTGGCCAGAGGACGCCCCATGAAGATGTCGAAAATCGACATGGGTCTATTGTGCTCCAGGCACCGCGAACAGATTTGTGAACGGCGGCTTAGCTCTTTACGGGAGGGTTGGTTCGGAAACGATTGGCCAGTTCGAACTCGTCGCGCAGTTCAGGCGTCTTGAGGTTTTCGCGCAGGTGGGCGAGCCGCTGCTCCAGGGCCAATAGCGCCTCTGCAACTGCTTCCGTGTTGGTATGGGCAACGTCCCGCCACATGGAATAGGGGCTTGCTCCCAGCCGCGTCATCTCGCGCAGGGCCCGCCCGCCAATGGCGCGCAGGTCCGGGGCGTCGCCGAAGCGGTCCTCCAGCATGGCGCTCAGGCCAGTGGAGAGATATTGCGGCAGATGGCTGACCCAGGCACAGATCTCGTCATGCCGGGCGGCCTGGATGTCCATGGTGCGGCAGCCAAAGCGCTCCACCCAGCTGCGCCACTCCGCGGCCAGGGGATGGCCGGCAAATTCGGTAAAGAGCCACACTGCATGGGAGAAGAGCTCTGCGTCCGCATGCGCGGCACCGCTTACTTCTTTGCCGGCCATGGGGTGTCCGGGGAGAAAGCCCGCCTGGCCGGAAGCGCCGAACAGCGGCCGCGCGCGTTCGGCAATGGCCACTTTGACGCTGCCCACGTCGGTCACCAGTTGATGCGGCTGGAGCAGGGGAGCGAGCCTCTCCATCCAGTCCAGAATGGTAAACACCGGCCCACTCAGCAGCACCAGGTCGCTGGAGACCGCCGCGCTGATTGGATCGGCGGCAGCTACATCGATCGCTCCGCGATCCAGCGCGATCTGCAGCTGGGATGGGTTACGGTCCCAGCCGACAATCTCGCCCGGGAATTGGGCGGCGCGCAGAGCCAGACCGGCCGAAGCGCCGATAAGGCCCGTGCCCACGATCGTGATGCGCTGGATGGTCATCGGAGCTTCGCTCTAACGATCACGACTCTTCCGCAGATGGACAAAAGAAACCGCAGGTCCCTCGCACGTACGCTACCCCGGATTTCCTGTGGAGTTTGTTGGCGTCGGCGAGGTTCATGCGGCTTTCTTTAACGGAAAGTCCGCACGACGTGGACCTTGGTGAGGGCCGCGTAGCAGGACAATCCGGGTTCGCTCCGGTCGGGATGACAGATTTGTGGAGCGGCGTGAATTTGTCATGTCGATCGGGCGGTGCGAACACCCATCATCCGGAGCGTAACGAAATAATTGTCATCCTCGACCGGAGCGTAGCGTAGTGGAGGGACCTGCGGTTTCTTTAGGACTTTCCATCCGTCAGCCAATCACAGGGGTCTCGGCCCTTATGCTCCGGCCTACCGCCGGGGCGATAAGGCGCAGTCGGTCCATGAGCTCTCTCAAACTGTTCCGGGAACAATGACTGCGCTCCATCGGAAAATGCCTTGTCCGGATTGGGATGCACCTCGATCAGCAAACCGTCACAGCCGGCGGCGACCGAGGCGAGGGCCATGGGCGCAACTTTGTCCCGCAGGCCAGTGCCATGCGAAGGATCGGCCAGTATAGGCAGATGCGAAAGCTTCTTGATCACCGGTATGGCGGAGATGTCCATGGTGTTGCGCGTGTATGTTTCGAAGGTGCGAATGCCCCGTTCGCAAAGCATCACGTCGTAATTACCGCCCGCCAGGATGTACTCTGCCGAGAGCAGCAACTCTTCGATGGTTGCGGCGATCCCGCGCTTGAGCAGCACAGGCTTGCGCACCAGCCCAAGCTCGCGCAGCAGATTAAAGTTCTGCATATTGCGCGCACCCACCTGAAAAACATCCACATAGGGGAGCATCAGGTCGATCTGGGAGATCTCCATCACCTCGCTGACGATCAGCAGGCCGGTCCGGTCGCCCACTTCCTTCAGCAACTTGAGCCCTTCCAGACCCATTCCCTGGAAGGAATACGGGGAGCTTCGCGGTTTGAACGCCCCTCCGCGCAGAAACGAGGCACCTGCGGACTTCACCTGCTCGGCAACGGTAAAGATCTGCTCCCGCGATTCCACCGAGCACGGGCCGGCCATGACCACGATCTCGTCGCCGCCTACCGCGACTCCGTTGGGAAAACGAACGATAGTTCCTTCCGGCCTGAAGCCGCGGCCGGCCAGTTTGTAGGGCGACGAGATGCGGACCACCTCGGCAACCCCGGCCAGCAATTCGAAGTCTTTGTGGTCGAAATGAGAGGGCGTGCCCACGCCCGCCAAAACTGTCTGGATAGCTCCTGTGGTGCGGTGAACATTGAAGCCCACCTGAACGAGGCGTTCGATCACCCCCTGGATCTCTTCCTCGCTCGCTGTCTCCTGCATGGCAACAATCATGGTTACTTTCCTGTCTCTCCGGTCGTACCTGGCCCGTTCTTGCTTTGCGATGCCAGCTCATCCTTTTGCAGTGCGCGCATCACATCGATGATGCGTTCGTAAATGTGGGTCAGCTCGATATCCGGCAGCGGACCGTGGTTGGCGGCGCGAACATTCTCGAAGATCACGCGCTCACGGTTCGGCTCATACACCGGCAGCGAAGTAGAACGCTTTAACTTGCCAATCTCCTGCGCGGCGTGTGCCCGCGCGCTGATCAACGCCACGATTTGACGATCCAATTCATCGATCTTTTTTCGCCAGCCATCAATATCCATGCACTTCCCTTGCTTGTCTTTAGCCTCATCCCCATGATACGGTGCCGTGGCCCTTACGTTGGGGCCAGCCCGGAGAAGTTCATGCCAGGCCGGCGGCGGTTGGCTGTCCCTGCCTCAATCCTTGAAGAAAAGCCGCAATCCTGGCCGGCGCCGTGCCCGGCTCGGCCTTCTCAATCAAGGAAACGATGGCAGTGCCAATCACTGCCGCATCCGCGAACTCGCCCACGGCGGCTACGTGCTCCGCAGTGGAGATGCCGAAACCCACGGCAATCGGCAAATGGGTAAAACGGCGCAAGCGCTCCACCAGGCCGGCGCGCATCCGAGGCCAGGTTCTGCTGCGCACCGGTAATGCCTACGCGGGAGATGGCGTAGACGAATCCCTGGGAAACGCTCGCGATCATCTTCAGCCGGTGATCGCTGCTGGTCGGCGCAGCCAGAAAAATCGGCATCAGCCCGTTGTGGTGCATTTCCGTCAGATACTCTTCCGCCTCTTCCACGATCATGTCGGTGATCAATACGCCATCCACTCCGCAGTTGGCGGCATGGGCACAAAAGCGCCCCAGCCCGAAGCGCAAGACCGGGATTGAAATAGGAGAAGATCACCAGGCCTACGGAGGGCCGCAGGGCGCGCAATTCCGCCGCCAGGGCCAGCACGTCACGCAGGCTTGTACCGTGGGCGAGGGCGCGCTCGCTGGCCCGCTGGATCACCGGACCATCGGCTACGGGATCGCTGAACGGCACCCCCAGCTCAAGCACTTCCGCCCCCGCGTCGATGGCCGCCAGGGCAACGTTGCGCGTGGTCGCCAGATCCGGATCGCCGGCCGTGAGGTAAATGACCAGGCCTGGCTTCAGCCCCGGCTTGCTGTTGAATTCAATCGGCATTCGTATGCTCGCACCGGCCAGGTGCAACTCGCGCGCCATGATGCCCATATCCTTGTCGCCGCGGCCGGATAGATTCACCACCAGTATGTCATCCGGCGCCAGCTTGGGCGCCAGGCGGATACACTCGGCGACCGCATGCGCGCTCTCGAGCGCCGGCACAATGCCTTCCGTACGAGCCAATCGCCGGGCCGCCTGCAGAGCCTCCTCATCGGAAGCGGAAACATACTCCGCCCGGCCCGAGTCGTGCAGGGCCGCATGCTCCGGCCCGACCGAAGCATAGTCCAGGCCGGCGGAGACGGAGTGGGTCAACGAAACCTGGCCGGCGTCATCCTGCAATACGTAGGAGAAGGTACCTTGCAATACTCCGGGGCTGCCGCCGTGGAAGCGGGCGGCGTGGCTGCCCAGCGCCTGGCCTCGGCCGCCCGCCTCGACCCCGATCAGCCGCACATTCGGCTCGTCAATGAAGTCGTAAAACGCGCCGATCGCGTTGGAACCGCCGCCCACGCAGGCCAGCACCGCGGACGGCAGCCTGGATTCCTTCTCCAGAATCTGCTGCTTGATCTCCTGCCCGATCACGCGATGGAAGTCGCGCACCATGGTGGGGTAAGGATGCGCGCCCAGGACACTGCCCAGCAGATAGTGCGTGGTGCGCACATTGGTGACCCAATCCCGCATCGCTTCGTTGATTGCGTCTTTCAGCGTGCGGGAGCCGGAACTGACGCCGCGGACCTCCGCCCCGAGCAGGCGCATGCGGTATACGTTGAGCTCCTGGCGGCGCATGTCCTCCTCGCCCATGTAGACGACGCATTCCATTCCGAAGAGGGCGCAGACGGTCGCAGTAGCTACGCCATGCTGCCCTGCGCCGGTTTCGGCGATCACGCGATGCTTGCCCATGCGGCGCGCCAACAGCCCCTGGCCAAGGCAGTTGTTGATCTTGTGGGCGCCGGTGTGCAGCAGATCCTCGCGCTTCAGGTAAACCTTTGCGCCGCCCAGTTGGCTCGGTCAGACGGGATGCCAGGTACAGCGGAGTAGGACGCCCGGCATAGTCCCCCAGCAGCAGATTAAGCTCGGCGTGAAAGACCGGGTCAGCCTGCGCTTCGGCATAGGCGTGCTCCAGCTCTTCCAGAGCGGCCATAAGAGTCTCCGGAACATAGCGCCCTCCATAGGCGCCAAAACGGCCGGGACGGTTTTGGTGACTGTGCTCACGATTTGCCTCTCTCCAATCACTTAGCTCGGAAGCGGCGCTTCAACGATCTCCGCCGCCGCCTGCTGTGCCGAACGGATGAAGGCCAGCACCCGCGCGGGATCCTTCCTTGCCCGGCGCGCTCTCGACGCCGCTCACCACGTCTACTCCCCAGGGCCGCAGAGTCTGAATCGCCTGCTTCACGTTTTCCGGAGCCAGTCCGCCGGCCGCAATCAGCCGGAGATGCGGCGCCGCTTGCAGGAAGCTGTTCCTGCGCCCCCAGCCAGTTGAAGGTGGTGCCCGTCCCGCCTACTGCTCGCGCGGTCGAGGAGTCCACCAGCACTCCGTCCGGGGAATCGCTCCGGCCCAGCTCTATCAATTGCTGCTCAAATTCCTGGTCTTTATAGTGCAGTACGCGCAGGATGCCCAACCGCCCTGAAAACTGCGCAAAATGTTGGCGCAGACGGAGAGGTAGATAGTGCGTCCGACGAGCGGTGGAGCTGCACCCCGGTCAAGCCGCCAGCAGCTACGGTAGACACAATCTCGTCGAAACCTGCGTCCACGAAAACCCCATACTTCTCCACCTCGCGGGGCAGTTTCGCAGTGATCTCCCGGACCAGTTTAACCTCGACCTGCCTTGGACTTGGAGCAAAAACAAAGCCCACTGCGTTCGCGCCACATTCCGCCGCAAAACGCGCGTCTTCAAGGCTGGTGTTGCCGCAAATCTTGATCCACATGGCTCCACTTGCTCACTGAGGGCGAGCGGTGGCGTCAGCAGCTTTATGCGCCTTTCTTCACGGAAAGGCGCACATGCGGCTCCGTCCAATGCAGCGTGGCAGGAAATCCGGTCCCCGGCCAGAAGCAGGGTCTCGAGAGCCGCACCGGGATCAGGCTGGCGCATCAGGGACTCACCGATGAGAAAGGCATGGAACCCTGCGGCCCGCAACCGGAGCAAGTCCTCGGCGAGTCTCGATCCCGCTTTCGCTCACGTGAACCGCACCGGCGGGCAGACGGGAAGCCAGATCGAGCGAGACCTCGAGCCGCACCGCAAATGTCCTGAGATCGCGGTTATTCACCCCGACCGCATCGCAGCCCAGATCCAGTACCCGGTCAAGCTCTTCCGCGGTATGCACCTCGCAGAGTACGTCCAGTTCCAGGGCATGGGCCTGCGCTGCCAGAGTCACGCAGCTCCAAATCGCTCAAAGCGGCGGCGATCAGCAGAATGGCGTCGGCCCGGTGGGCGCGCGCCTCCAGAAGCTGGAATTCATCCACCACAAAATCTTTGCGCAGGCAGGGCAGATCGCAAGATTGGGAGGCCACCTCCAGATTGCGCAAACTTCCCTGAAAAAAATGCTCTTCGGTGAGCACGGACAGGGCAGCGGCGCCTCCATCCGCGAACCCCGCCGCCAGGGAAGCCACATCGAAGTCGGGGCGGATCAACCCCCGCGAGGGCGACGCCTTTTTCAGCTCCGCAATCACCGCCGGCCCGCTGGCCGCCTTCTGCCGCAGCGCACGAGCGAACCCCCGCGGCTGGTGGGCGGCGGCCGCCTGCTCCAGAGCGCGGGTTGAGGATGCAGCCTTGCGCTCCTCCATCCCGCGCCGCGTACTGGCCAGGATCTTTGTAAGTTGGCTATCCATCCTGTTGTCGCCGATACTCCAGTATATGCCGCCGGGCGGGGGCGGGCAGGCCCACCGTGCGCACCGCGTCTCCTCCCGTCGGCATCCAACGAGTTGCGTATGAATCATTTCCCTTCACCCTGGGCGAAATCGGCGGAAGCACCGGGTCTGTGGGATCGCCTTCAGTCCGCGCCCCGGTCGCTGTTCATGCTGGACTATGACGGCACGCTTGCGCCCTTCCATGTAGATCGCTTCGCGGCTAACGCCTACCCTGGGGTGGAGGACCGGCTGGCAACTCTATCCGGGCTGGCCCGGGTTCGCCTAATGCTGATCACCGGCCGCTCCGCCCGCGAGCTACACCGCCTCTTACCTCCCAGTACGTCAGGGCTGAAATCTGGGGTAGCCACGGCCGGGAGCAGCTGAAATGCGACGGATCCTATGAACTGTTCGCGCTTGATCCCGTGCAGCAGGCCACACTGCAGAGGTAGGCGCGAGAGATGGCGGCCCTGGGCCTTTCAGAGACACTGGAGGTTAAGCCTTCCTCTCTGGCGATTCACTGGCGCAGCTTCGAGCCCGCCATGCAGGAGCAGATCCGCTCCTCAATTCAATCGGTCTTCGACCGCCTTGCCGAACCGGGCAGGCTGCACCTGCTTCCGTTTGATGGCGGCCTGGAATTGCGTTCGATCGACCGCACCAAGGGGACCGCAGTGGAGCAGATGCTGGCGGAAGAGCCGGCCGCCGTCCCGGTGGCCTACCTGGGCGACGATCTTACCGATGAAGACGCCTTTGCCGCCCTCGGGAAACGCGGTTACCCCATCCTGGTGCGCACCGAGGCGCGGGAATCGTGTGCCCGGTTTTGGCTAAGGCCGCCGGAAGAGTTGTTGGATTTCCTGGACGCCTGGATCGCCGCCTCGCGAAGCCAATCCCAGGCGACGACCTCAGCGGAGGCTTGCCCATGAGCGTCTGCCAAACTGGTTCTGGTTTCCAATCGCATCCCAATCACCTTCATCACCGAGGATGGCGAGCTCAAGGGACAGCCCAGCAACGGCGGCTTGGTGAGCGCGCTTGAGCCGCTGCTCAAAGATCATGGCGGCATCTGGGTGGGTTCGGGGGGCACAGAAGACTCCCCACGCATCCGCAAGATTCTCGACCAGGCGAGCGGCAAGAACCCCTTTAAGTACGCTCCACTCTTCCTCACCGAAGAGGAGCAAAGCAATTTTTATGAGGGCTTCTCCAACGAAATTGTGTGGCCGCTGTTCCACGACCTGCAATCGCGCTGCAATTTCGATCCTCACTATTGGGAGTTCTACGAGCGCGTCAACCGCAAGTTCGCGGATGCTGTGGAGAAGGCCTCGAAGCCGGGCGACCTGATCTGGATCCACGACTACCAGCTCATGCAGGTGGGCAAGACTCTACGTTGCCGCCGTCCCGACGCACGACTCGCGTTCTTTCTCCACATTCCCTTTCCCTCGCCCGACATCTTTGCCAAACTGCCCTGGCGGAAGCAGATCCTCGAGGACCTGCTGGCCCACGACCTGCTCGGCGTGCAGACCGGGCGCGACCAGCGAAACCTGATCGCATGCATTCGCTGCTTCGTTCCTTCGGTCGAGATCTCGGGAAAGGGGGAGAGCCGCACGGTAGTCGGCGAGCACGGGCGCACGCACATCGAGGCCTTCCCCATCAGCATCGACTACCGCAGCTTTGCCGACCAGTCCGCGTCCGAACCGGTGCTCGAACGCGTGAAACAGATTAAAGCCAAAACCCATGGCATTCAGATCGCGGTCGGCGTCGACCGCCTCGATTACACCAAGGGCATTCCGGAGCGGCTCAAGGCATTCGGCTACTTTCTGCGCCGTTACCCGGAGTTCCACCGCAAGGTGGAACTGATTCAGATTGTCGTCCCCAGCCGCGAAGGCATACCTCGTTACGATCAGCTCAAGCGCGAAGTGGAACGCCTGGTGACCCACGTGAATGGTGAATTCAGCGAGCCGGGCTGGGTACCCATCAATTTCATTTACCGGTCGGTGCCGCGGGACGAGTTGATCGCTATCTATCGGGCCGCCGATGTCGCGGTGATCACCTCGCTGAAAGATGGCATGAACCTGGTGGCGAAAGAATACTGCGCGGCCAAGACGGAAGTGAACGGAGTGCTGGTGTTGAGCGAATTTGCCGGCGCGGCTCCAGAACTTCGCGTGGGTGCGATCCTGGTCAATCCCAATGACGAACTGGGCGTTGCCGCGGCACTGAAACAAGCCCTGGAGATGGCGCCGGAAGAGCGCCGGCGGCGCATGCTTCGCCTGCGTCACCAGATTTGCCAGGCCGACATCCTTGCCTGGCGCGACCGCTTCTTCGACGCTTTGGAAAAAACAGGGGCTGCGGAGGAGGGTGAAGCCAGGCCGGACCGAACTTAATGCTCGGTGCCGACGAGCGTGCGGTAGCGCTCGAGCGCGTTAAGGTGGTCTCGGTCGGACCGCAGGCCAATATAGCCGTCGGGGCGCACTGCGAGGAGCGTCTTTCCTTCGACGCCAAGCAGGTCGGCTGCGACGGGTTCGAGGTGGCCGATGCGAGCGGAGAGGTCGGGGTAAGGCCCGAGGGCGATGGCCGCTTCGAACAGAGGCGAGTCGGTGGCAACCTCCTGCAATGCGGCGTGGAGGTCAAGAAACGTCGCGTCGTGTCCCGTTGGTCCGGCCAGGAGCATCAACGTATGGCCAGCGCGTTGGGCAAGCTCGTGAAGGCGGCAAGATTGTTGGTCTGAACCTTGCACGCGGATAGTAGTCGGGATGCGGTGTCCGGCAGCGGGATAGTTGTTGGCGTCGCCGGAGACAATGGGCGATTGGCAGTAGTCAACGTTCAGTTCGGTTTCGGCCACGATTTCGTGGTGTCGGGTCTTTGGATCCGCAAAGAGAGCTTCGATAGCCTGGTCGCGGTTGCGACGTTCGGTTGGGTCAGTCATCGTGTGGGCGTGTTCGGTGAGGTCGCCGGATTTCGTGATCATTTCGGCGACCGGCCGCCGCTCGGCCTCGTAGCTGTCAAGCAGGCTGGAGCCGGCCGCGCCTTGATGGACAAGCGCAAGTTTCCAGGCCAGGTTGAACGCGTCCTGCAGCCCGCAGTTCATGCCGTGTCCCTCGGCCGGCGAGCAGAGGTGCGCCGCGTCGCCGGCTAGAAAAACCGCCCCGGATCGGAACCTGGTGGCCACCTTGGTGTGGCAGTGGAATCGTGTCGGGTTCTCCACATCGACGAAGGACGCATTCGGTACGTAGATGCGCAGCGTCGAGGCGGCATCTGCGACCACGTCTGATTCGTCCGAACTTGGCCTTAAGTAAACACGCCAGCGTTGGCCGGGAAGCGCGGTCAGGATGACCGGAAGCTCGTCGAGGAAGGCGAAAACGCCTTCGTATGTATCGGTCCAGCCTTGCACCGTGGTGTCGAAAACGGCCCAGGTCTTGGCGATGTCGTGGCCCTCAAAGCCAATACCGCTCAGCTCCCGAGTCGGACTGTGCAGGCCATCGCACCCTACCACCCACCGGGCGTTCACCTGGTAGCGGTCACCCGCGCGATCAATCTCAGCCAACATGCCGTCCGCCTGGGGTGTGAGCCCGACCAGCCGGGACGATCGGTATACTTCGCCGCCCTGTTGGTGGAGATAGTCAGTGAGAATGGACTCGGTGACCTCCTCGGATACGCCTAGATTGAACCCGTAAAAGCTTCCGCAGCTGGAGAGATCCATCGATCCGAGCATTCTGCCGCCAGAGTGGATCTTGATGACTCGCTGTCTGCAACCGGCATCGAGGAACTTTCCGACGAGTCCCAGCGACTCGAAGATCTCGAGCGATCGAGGATGCACAACCGTTGCGCGATCCCAGTGGAGAAGCCCGGGCAAGGCATCGATCAGGTGACACGGCACACCGCGCCGTTGGAGCTCCGCAGCGAGGAGTAGACCCGTCGGCCCCGCACCCACTACCAGCACGGCCGCCTGGTCGACCTTACTTTTCTCTGAAATCTTGCCGGAATCGTTGGTAGAGTCCATCGTCACCCGCCTCCAGACCACCAACGAAATATAGCGCCAACGCTACCCCGCGTGCAGATTGGCCTGGTGGGCTCGTACGCAGGGGCTTGGTTTAATGACAGTCCGATATCAATATGGGTCAATCCTCGGGCCTCGCGAGGATCCTGCCAACATACCCGGGCTTAGGGTTTCGCGAGCATGCTCGTGTAGCGCATACCTGAGAGGCTCTATCAAACTGCAGATGATCGCTTTGCCGTGGTTCAGTATGTTCCGGATGACGAACGATGCATGGTGGGTATCACGTGAGCTGAGCGCGGGAACCTCGTTCCATGCCGTGGAGCTGCTCGCATACCGCCAGCGAATATTGAGAGCGACGCCTACGCCGAGATTTTCGAAGCGAAGCGGTCCATCGAGACCTTTATTTTGAGGGTTTCCCGTGACGACGACGCAAGGAGTGATTGGAGCTTCGAGCTGTTGCTGGGCGACGAGCCGCAGCTTGCGCGTGTCGTAGGCGTAGACCCAAAGCACTATGAGCCCCACGAGAGCAACGGTTGCGCTGACAATGCCTGCGATCTGGTACGCGTCTGTGAGCGACATCAATTTGGTCCTAGGCTTGCTTCAGGACTTCGAGGATGGTCGGTAGCTTCGCCGCAGCGATAAGGGCGGGCCGATCGAAGGACCTGAAGGCCATGCCAATTAGGACCGGATCCGAGCCCCACACGAGTCGATTCTTATCTGCGGTGATGACCCAGACCCCCGCTCCGCTGAAGCCTTTCGGGCCAATACCTTCCGGCGGCGCGTAGTCAACCAGGAAGTCCCTCTCCCAGGGGAGACTACCCTCTTTGAGGGAGATGCTTCCAATTGTCGCGGTTGATTTTTGAGCTATAGTGGCGGTGTATTCGATGCGGTGCCCAGGAAGTAAAAAGTTTTGGAACCTTCCGTGTACAGGCGGGAATTGTCGACGGGAAAACCGTACAGAAAAAGAGACAATCCTTCGAGAGCCTGGACAGGCCAGCTTTTGAACTCACGGGACTTATCGATGTCGTAGTACTGCAGCGGCCCCTGGCAAGACGAACGCAGGATCTATTTTCAAAAGGCGCGATGTCGGCGTCCCTGTCTTCGACGACATTAAGATGGGAAAGCTGTAGCCCATCGTGAAATTTCCAACTCCAATCTCGGCGTCGGTCACGTCTTTTGCTGCCTTCTCGATGATGGGCGCTGGAGGCTTGCACGAAAACCTCATCTCGCTGAGCTGTGCACCTGCAACGACGTTGACACGCCGTCAAAATGTAGCGGGTCCGTCCCAGACGCGATGAGAGTGCCCGTGCCCATCCATCTGTTGTGGCTCCACACCAATGCCCACCGTGTACCGCGCAATGCGTTCGACGGTGGCTACCCGCAGATTTTCATTCAGAGCAGCTTCTTGGATCATTTAGTAATGCGCCCGCGCATTTAGTAATGTTTTTTGGCCTAATGTCCCGATTTGCATGAACCCTATGAACGCTAGAGAGCACGCTCGCCGTTTTCTCTTAAGTGGCCTTTTTTCTATGATTTGTATCTGCTTTCAGAGAGTTGCCAGAAGTCTTGTGCCGAAGAAGGGACTCGAACCCCCACACCCTTGCGAGTACATGGACCTGAACCATGCGCGTCTGCCAATTCCGCCACTCCGGCACGATACAATCCAGCACGATCGGCTGGATAGGCAGCAACCCCTAGTGTACAAAAGCCGGCCCTGATGTCAAACGCAGGCGTGCCTATCTACCCAACGCTGCCGCGCTGCGACATGCTTCATGACAATGAGAGCATAACGGCTCACTGGGACCTGAACGGCAATTGCTTCCAATTGCGCCAGATGATTCAGATCATGGCCTGCGATGGTTTCAACGAGTTCGCGGAACGTCATCTCCCCGCGCTCCGGATGGAGGAGTTGCTTGGACATTCTCTCCGCAGGCACCGAACGCAACAGCATGAGGTTCCATTGGCGCACGCAGGAGAAGGTCATCATAGCTGCCTGTGCATCGTAGCCGGCGTAATTCCGCGCCCACAGCTCCTGGTCGAAGGGCTGGATGACGTGATGATCTTCCGCGAGAGCCTGGCGCAGTCGATAGCTGAAGACTATTTCGCAATCCGCAAGGTGGCACAAGATTTCGAGTGGGCTCCATTTTCCTGGAGCTGGCGATTCTTCGATTCGTGCCGGACCGAGCGCAACGGAAAGTTGTTCAAGATGCCTGGCGGTAGTGGCCACCACTTTGAGGGGATCGCGAGTGCCTAGCTGTCGTGCATATGGGTTCATCCCATTACAATAACGTTACCGGGCGCCTCCGCTCAACCTCTCGAACGGGGGTTACCAAAGAGCTGATGGGCAAACTGACGCATCCTGGTACAACCAGCACGCTTGGGAACCGACAACGTAAACACCAGCATGAGTCCGAGACAACCCTCAGTTCTCGGCGAGGTACGAATGACGCCCAATCCCCACGCCATCCCTGCAGAACAGGCCAAAGAAATCCGCCGTCTATCTCACGATCTAAGCAATGCGCTCGAAATCATCGTGCAGGCTAACTACCTGCTGGGCGCCATGTCGCATGACGAATCCGCCAAACAGTGGATTCAACTCCTCGATAGCGGCGTATTGCAAGCGGCGGGCATCAACCGCAGTCTGCGCGAATACATCGTCGCTCATAGTTAGGAGTGGAAAAACCGCAGATCCCGCCTGCCCCGGTTTGCCGTGGGATCGGAGTGACCTGTAGCGGAGAGATCTGCGGCTTCTTTATGCCAGGAAAAATACTCTAGACGAGTTTGGCGTCCAGTGTGATCTCGGTGTTGTTCTTGAAGAGCCGGGAAATCGGGCAGCCGGTCTTGGCATCCTGCGCCGCCTTGTCGAACGCCGCTTTGTCCGCACCTGGCACCTTGGCTGTGGTGGTCAACAAAATCTTGGTGATCGTCGGCCCGGCGTCCGTCTTGTCAAAGGTTACCGTCGCCTTGGTCTCGAGCGATTCTGGCGGCAGATTGGCGGTGGTGAGTTGAGCGCTCAGCGCCATGGTAAAACAGCCCGCATGGGCCGCTGCAATCAGTTCTTCCGGGTTGGTGCCGATACCATTCTCGAATCGAGTGCCAAACGAGTACTGGCTGTCTTTCAACACACCGCTCTGGGTCGAGATCGTGCCTTTGCCATCTTTCAGGCCGCCGTGCCACACCGCGCTTGCTGTGCGCTCCATATGAAACTCCTCTTGAGGCGAATTGGAGGTAGGGAAACTGCAGTGAGCACCCTAACACCCCGTCTCATTGTATTGATGTCTCCAGCGTCTTCCGGGGAGCCGGGCCGCAGAATTCTTGAGAAATAAAATCGGGCGCTGCGCAATCCATGCATGCTAGCCGATGGCGCCCCGCCTGGCCAGCGGCAACGACACCATCCGCGCCTGCTCGGTCTGGCTGGCCACGTCGTGCATCACCAGCCGGCCTTCGAGCAGGTAATAGCCCTGTTGGTCGCGGCTTTGGGCGGTGCCGCGCACAATCGTTCCGTCAAAGGAGAACCACACTCCGTGAATCTGCCGCGTAGTGAAAGCCAATCGCTGCCCCGCCAGCCGGCTAGTGGCGAAAAAGAAGGTAAGCGGCGTGCCTTGGTCGCTCTCGCGGTCACCCAGCCGGGTGATGAAGCCGCTAAGCCGGTCCGGCTGCAACTCCACATCAATCAGGCCTCCGGATCCCAGCGAATATGATCCCGAGGCATCGAGCGGGAGGATGGTCCTGCCGCTCGACCGGGTGCCGAAGTCCAGATCCTCGTCCACCTGGTTATAGCCGCGCCGATGCAGTACCGGATCCTGGGTCTTGGTCTGCGCCCGCACCGGCGCCACCGCGAGCAGCGCCAACGCGAGCCCGGCCACCTTGACTGGACGCACCTGCCAACCTAAAAATCGCACAGTTGCCTCTACTGGGCCGATTGCCCGGTCATACTTTCCTTACGCGCAGGTTCAAATTCGTCTCCCGGCTTCCAGGCCACGGGCGACGACGACAAAGCCTGCCACCCTAATAAGAACCCGAACTGAGCCAATCTGGCATCGGCGCGGAAGTCCATATCGGCGCGGTATTCGTCGGTGGGACGATGGTACCGCTGGTCGTCGTAGTCTTGCTTCTGCCGCTCTCCCCACTCCGCGGTATGGCCGGCGAAAAGCGTACCTTCATCGATCGAAAACGCCGGTACGCCGAAGCGGGCAAAGCTGAAGTGATCGGAGCGATAGTAGATTCCCGCCATCGGGGCCCTGTCCGGCTGGATTTGAAGATCAAGAGCGGCCGCCGTCTTCTCCACCACAGGATAGAAGCTGGTGCGCTCCGAACCGTTCGCCACTACCGAGGTGGGCACCCCAATGGGCAGCAACTCGTCGAAGTTGAGGTCCAGGGTGAAGTCGCGAATGGGCTCCGGAGGATGCATACCCAGATATTTTGACCCCAGCAGGTTCTGTTCTTCCGCAGTGACCGACGCAAAATAAACACTGCGAGGCGGAGGAGTTTTCGCTGAAGCGTAAGCTCGCGCCATCTCCATGAGGATGCCGCAGCCGGTTCCATTGTCCACCGCTCCGTGGAAGATCTTATCCCCGGCCGCGCTGGGATCGATGCCCAGGTGATCGTAGTGAGCCGTATACAAGACGTTTCCGCCTGGGCTCGAGTCGGCTCCCGGCACTATGGCGATCACATTGGCCGACTCATATTTCCTCACCCGGCTGGTGATGTGCGCCTGGAGACGGATGGGCAGCTCAACCGCTTTGAATCCACGTTTACCCGCCGCCTCGATCACTTGATCCGCGTTCATGCCGGCGGCGGCGAAGAGCTTTCGGGCAACGTCGAACTGTATCCAGCTAGCGGCCCGAAGGTTGGACAGCGGATCGTTGCGCAAGTAGGAGACCTCCGTCGATTCCGAGTTGAGCAATACTTCCCAGCCGTAGCTCGCGAGGTCGGTGCGGTGAATGATCAGGACACCCAGCGCGCCCCTGCGCGCCGCTTCTTCGTATTTATAAGTCCATCGGCCGTAGTAGGTGAGGGCCTTGCCATGGAAAAAATGATCGTCATTCGACGGCGGCTGGTTAACGATGACGACCAGGATTTTGCCCTTGACGTCCACGCCCGCGTAATCATCCCAGTGATATTCCGGCGCATCGATGCCGTAGCCAACGAAGACGATAGGAGCATCGATGTCAACGGCCGGCGCACCGGTCTGGTCCTTGGTCAAGTAGTCTTCGCCATATCTCAGATGGATGGGCGCGCCACTGGCAGGCACCAGGGTAAAGCTGGTCTTATCCACCTCGGTGTGCACGGCCATGAGCGGGACCTTCTGAAAATACGTGCCATTCTCACCCGCGGGCCGTGCACCGGCAAGCGCGAACTGGGTGGCGATGTATTCTGCCGCCAGTCGGCCTCCACGCGTACCCGGGCCACGGCCCTCGAGCAGATCGTTGCTCAGAAAGCGGACGTGAGCACGAATCTTATCGGGATCGATGCTCGCGGCCGCCTCGCGCGCAGCGGCCGGGACCCCGGCGATTGCGGGGACCTCAGGCATCGCCGGCTCCTGAGCCTGCAGAGTAAGAGCCCGAGCAGAGCCGCAAGCGATAACACAGGGTAAAGGAATCTCTTCATCTCACCTCACGAATCACAAGCTGATGGGCATGATCTGCAACCGCTGGAGGATCTTGCGTGCCAGTCCGGTCAACGGCAAGCTGCCCAGCTCCGAACTCTCTGCCCATTGGCGAGGATATTGCTCGGCCGGCCAACGGCTGGTAGCTTCCTCCTCGGAGAAGCGCAGCACCTGAACACGATAATTGGTTACGGTGATGGCATGGCGCAGTGCGATCTCGACTCGCTGGTGATCGTCTGGCTGCATCGCCACTTCCGGGAGTTCCCACATGCCCGGCATCAGCGAGGCCGATAAGGGACGCCGCTGCAGTAGCACCTGCGTTAGGCCCGCCTGATCGCGGCGGCATCAACGCGTAGGCAATCTGCCGGCTGCGCATTTTTTTCGGCGGCGGCCCCTGGTGCTCACCGCGGGTGGCGCAGAACGGCTGCACTGGACATTGCAGGCACAAGGGGCGTTGGGGCAGGCAGACGGTGGCCCCTAGCTCCATCATCGACTGGTTGAAGTCTCCCGGGCGTTGCGGGTCAACCAGGCTGGCAGCGCGATCGCGAAGCCATTTTGCCTGGGCAGCGGGCGTCGCGGCCGTTTCGCCCTCGGGAAAGACCCGCCGCAGCACGCGCTCGACATTTCCGTCGACCACCGCAACCCGCTCGCCAAAGGCAATGCTGGCGATGGCCGAGGACGTGTACTCCCCGATCCCCGGGAGCTTCCGCAGCTCCTTGGCGGTTTTTGGCAAAACGCCCTGATGCTCCCGGACGACCACCCGTGCGGCCCCGTGCATCATCCTGGCCCGACGGTAATAGCCTAACCCGCTCCACGCCGCCAGCACCGCTGGTTCCTCCGCCAGGGCAAGAGCAGCAAGGGTAGGGAACAACGCCAAAAAGCGGGAGTAGTAGTCGAGGACGGCAGTCACTCTGGTCTGCTGCAACATGATCTCGGAGACCCAGATCTGGTAGGGGTCACCACTTCGCCGCCAGGGAAGATCTCGCGCGTGGGAATCAAACCAGGCCAATAACTCTCGTTGAAACTTCCGGATCGCTGCCGGACGGGGACCCACCATGGGTCGAATGTATCAGAGGAGCGCAGGCTTCTAACCGTGTCGTTTCGACGAAGCTTGGGTGCCCCATATCTCGCTCGTTTTTCGCGAGATATGGGATACCACGGATCTCAACGTTTTGCCGCTTGGGGTTGAAAAGCTCCAGGCTTGCCGCGATGGTATCCCACATCTCGCGAAAAACGAGCGAGATATGGGGCACCCAGTCTCTGTTGCTGGTGGAGTCTCCTATGGCGATTGCGGTTGTTCGGTGTGCACGATGAGGATCCAGCCCTGGGCGACCTGTTGCCAGACGCTGATGGCCGTGAAGGTCTGGAGCGGCCCGTTGGCTGAGGAGAGTTGAACAGTATAGCTGAGCGTCATGTCTACGCCGTTTGGCTTCACGACCATGTTGCTGATCGTGAAATCAGCGATGTTCAGCCCCTGCAGATAGGGCACGACCTGGTCTTTGCTGAGAATCTTGCCACCGGCGTTATACATGACATTAGCCGCGAGCATCCCCGGAACCTGCTGCCAATTCTTCGCCTTCACCGCGGACCAGAAGAGCCGTTCATACTGTTCCGCACTGGTCGTGCTCTTGATGTTGGGTGGTTTCTTCTCTCCATAAATGGTGCAGCCGCTCAGGCCGACAGTTGCCAGGGCGGCAGCAAGTAGACTTGCAATCCAGATCTTGCGCATCGCTCTCATTGGAGCACAAAAAAGGCTGCCATTGCTGGCAGCCTTTCTGCACTTCACTTGCTAAGAGACGCTTAGTCTCCCATGACCGGTTCTTCGCTGGCCGCCGGAGTTGGCTTGGGCGCCGGAGCGATCAGCGTGTCGAGCGGAATGAAACCCTCTCTCGGCTTCTCCCCCAAGACATGCTCGCGATAGAGCCGGGCCATCTTGGCGTTTTCCGCGTCCTGCTTGATTTTCGCGTCGCGCGCCATCAGCTTTTCCTGGCGCGAATTCTTGGCAATACCCAGCTTGTCGAGCGTGTCGTTGGCCGAGGCCATCACATGCTCCTGGTTGAGCAGGAGCGTGTGCTGTGCATCGCCCATGCCAACCTTCTTTCCACCGGCAAAGATCTCGTGCCTGCCGTGTTCCTCGTACCACTTGGTGAGGGTGGAGGTCATGTGCATTTTCTCGATGATATTGCGCCAGCCCACGCCAGTGTTGTAGGCGCAGAAGGAGATTTCGCCTTCCTGCGTGGCGTAAGGGATGATGCACTGTTCGGTGCGCCGGAAATCGTAGTTAAAGAGATCCTGGAACCACATGCCGGCGATGAAGAGGAAGTTCCAGCGATCGGCGCGGCGCATTTCGATGTCGGCCATGGTCCGGTCCGCCTTCACCGAACCGTAATTGCGCTTGGTCGAGCCAGAAAACTTGTCGAACTTCTTCAACAGATCCGTGATGCGCATATGCGTCGGCGCCATGAGCGGATTGTAGTTCCGCAAAAGAGCCAAGGTGATACCCAGGAGCGAGAGAGTCCTGCCCCTCGCCGCGTCGTTCAGCTTGGCGATATCCTTCGCCAGACGATCAGCATTCAGGAACGCCGTGACCGGAACAGCCTCCTTGGTTTCCTTGTCGATCATGATCGCCATGCCGATGCCGCAGTTGGGGTGGCATCCGCAGGAGATCTGACCCCATTCGCGATCGGGCCCATGGACCAGGTCGGCGAAATCGGAGAAGGTGCTCATGAAGCTGATGGGGAACCAGTCGCGCGTGGGCTCGCCGATGCCGGTCTGGTTCTTGACATCATGGGCCATGTGGCTGAGGGTGTAGCGCTGCGCAATACGCCGCTCATCGCTTACGGCTTCGTCGCGGCCGGTGAAGGAGACCGGCTGGAAGCTGAGGAAATTGATCTTCTTGGGATTATCGAGGGCGAATTGAATAATATGGCCCACTTGCTCGTTGTTGATGCCGTTGATGATCGTGGTGACCGGGACAATGTCTACGCCGGCTTCGTGCAGGTTGTGAATCGCCTGCAGCTTCACGTCAAACAAGTTGCCGACCTTGCGGTGAGAGTTGGCCGCGTTGCCGATGCCATCGAACTGCAGATAGGCATAGCGAAGGCCGGACTCGGCAGCGGCACGGCAAAGCTCTTTGCTTTTAGCAAATTCGATTCCGTTGGTCGCCGCCTGCACCGACTCGTAGCCAACCTTGCGCGCGTACGCAATGGCGTCCAGAAAATAGGGCGAGAGCGTCGGCTCACCGCCGGAAAACTGAACCGACATCTGGCGGCGCGGCTTGATGCTGACCGCGTTGTCGAGCATGGTCTTGATCTCGTCCCAGGTGAGCTCATGTACAAAGCCAACCTGGTTTGCATCCATGAAGCAGGGGTCGCACATCATGTTGCAGCGGTTGGTCAAATCGATGGTCAAAACCGACCCGCGCCCGTGGGTCACCGTCGAGGTGCCATGGTTGTGCAGCTTTTCATCGTTGTGAGCCTGGATGTCGCGGCCAGGGAAAACTTCTTCAAGGTGCTTGAAGAAGGCCGGGTCGATAGACATCACATCTTCAAAGTGGCCATGCTGAGGGCAGTCCTTGACCATCAGGATCTTGCCGTCGCGCTCGATGATCTGCGCCTTGATCTCGCCCACCTTCTCATTCAGGAGCACCTCGTGGGGCAGCTTGCCATCGATGATCTGCTGGCGAATCTCGGGTACGCACTTGGGACAAAGAGAATCGGTAGTGCGCGGCCAGCCAAGAGGCGGCTTCTCTTTCTGGTAGGACTTCAGCAGCGGTTTATCCGACCACTTGGGCGTGAAAGAGGCATTTGGGCTGATGCGGTTCACTCGTTCAAAAACCGACCATGCGCCTTGGGCAAGAATCGTTACCGCTCTCTCGGAATATTTGACGGCTTTGGACATGAAGCTCTCCTGATCGAATTGGCGCTGAAAAGCTGGGGCCGGAGGCACTGAAGAATCTGACAGTTGGACCTGGTAAGCCTGGTCCGATCCAGCTATAGATTACGAGTTTCGCTCGACAGACTGAAACGAGTCGCGTTGAACTGCGAGAATAACGAGCCGGACGGCAAAGTATTGATTTGAACGGCTGTGGGGGTCACCGCGACGGTGACGATCTGGATTCCCGGCCACATTCAGGTTATTCCTGTGAGGTGCCTCCCTCGGCGATGGCTATGCGGTTGATCACCCTTTGCACGATGACCACCTGGATATTCACGTGCCGCGCCAAATCAGGCACGAATTCGGTGATTGCATTGCCGATCGGATCCGTAGCCAGCGAGGTGGCTATACGGGCCGTGCTGGCGCCAAAACTATGCTTCCGGCCGGGGACATACACATTACCAAGCGAGTTGGTACAAATGGTGCCAACGACGGTGGCGTAGTTGAACATGGGCAATCCGTCATCGCTTTGTCCGATGACTACCGCATCGAGGACGTGAAGGATTCGCCGGCGCACGGATAGATTTGGCATGCGGCGGTAGTGCGGATCCTGGTGGGCAAGAGAGGGAATGAGAAAGGTGCCGAAAAACTCACCCGTCATATCCTGGGAGAGCGACACGCCGGCATTCTTGGCGAATCCTCGAAACCCAGGTCCGTCGGCGGTGTGGGAGTCGCTGGCGACACTGATCGCAGAGACCCCGGCGATGGTCAGCAGGTTGAAGGGGTCGCTTACATTCCTGGTGGCCAGGATGAACTTCTGCCTGGAAGTGAGTGGAAGCGGAGTCGAGGAGTTGAGGAAGCGGGCGAACATGGGGATATCGGGCTGGCAGCTCATGACCCGCTCAGCCGGGCTGGAGGAATCGGGCTGGCATTCGGGCCGCGTGCCGGGAATGCCGCGGCGGCTGCCTTCCGGAACCGGCATTCTTCCCGGCGTGGTTGGGCTTACCGGTGGGAATCCTGGCCGGTTGGCGCCCTTTTGCCCATAACCGATGACTCCCTCCGCGGACCGGCCGCCCGGCGCCGGGCTGGTCACAGGCGGCTCCTGAATGGGGAGAGATGTGGATGGCTGCGGGGCCTCGGGCAGGTCGTCGAGCCGTGTTGGCTGCTGCGCGGAGAGAAGTGGGCGTCCCAGCAAGAGGATCGCCAGCAGGAGAGCTCCGCTGAGAACGCTTCTGTTCATTGATCACAGCACCCACGTCCGCTGAACGTCGTGTCGGGCACCGCACGGGAGCCGAGACGGCTGCCCTACGTACTAAGGGATTAGATGCCAATCGCTGATCACGAATAAGCAACACGCCAGGTCATTGCTGGCGACGCCGAAGCAATTCTTCAATACGAACCGCCCCGCATTAATACTCTTGCCGTAGTTTTTCGATGATGGGAAACCTGCGCGCCACGTTGGGCAGGAACTCCAACACCAGATTGCCCCCCGCGTCGGTGGCGATCGACGTGAGGAAAGTAAGGCTGACAACCCTGGCGGTCACGCTGGGTTCGGGATAGTAGGTCACTACCAGGGCAGCCGCAGCTGCGCGGCCCACAATTCCGGAATAATTGAACTGGTCAACGCCGTCGTCCCCGCGGCGAACCAGGGCCTGCCGGGCAGATAGCAGGCTGCGACGGACGATGCTGCCCTGGGCGATCCGATAATAACGTGGGTCCTGGTGAAAGGCGCCGGCAAAGACTCCGTCGGAGAAAACCCGCACGCTGGCGGAGCGCAACATCGCCGCGCCCAGTTTCTCGCCGAAAGCTCCGGAATCGTGGCCGTACTTGGGGTCAGTATTAAAGAGTTGCTCGTAGCTGGCAGAGTAGAGACCGGGAAGCAAGGTGATGGGGCGGGCAACCTCGGTGAAAGAAAACAGCAGTTTGTCCGGGGCGGTGAACTGATACTCCGTCTGTCCGGGTTCAATGACCTGGGCGAATCTTCGCGCCGGTGGGAGCGGAGAAAACGACGTCTGCTGGGTGCTGGACCCGAAGTTCCGGGCGGAGGGCTGAGTTCGCGGCTGGGGTGCGTTGGGCAAAATTGACGCGAGCGCTGTACCAGGTGTGCCGGAGACCGTCTGCGCGCGACCCAAGCCGCCGCAGGTGATGGCTAAAAGGAGACAAGCCATGCGACGGCTTAGGGGCAAAGAATTCTTTAAAAGACCCCTTCCGGTTTCCAGGTTCATTGGGCCCTTCCAGTCTTTGTGAGGCAGGGGACAAGGACACAAAGGCTTGGTTGTTTACGTGGTCCAGTGCGTTACTCTACCCTTAATGTTCATCCGCGAGATGCCCGGGCAGCAGCGTCTATTTGGCGCCGCCGGGCGTTTCGTGGCCCAGTAGGCTTGAGATGCAAAAGTGAGGGACTATGGTTCGCCAGCCGTTCGATAACCAAAGTAATGGCCGCTTTGAAGAGTTCGGGAAAAAGGTGGACGAGCGCCTTAACCAGGCAATGCCGCGGGTGGAGGAAGAGCTGAAAAAAGTGATCGCCTACCTCAATGACCAGGTGGTGCCCCAGCTGCGGCAGGATTCCGCGCAGGCGCTACACGCGGCCGCCGATCGGTTACGCAAATTGGCTCAACAACTTGACGACGGACCTGGCAGCGGAGCGCGCTAAGTGACGCCGCTAACCGGCGTGCAGGGCCAGGTGCTCCGGGCCCTGCCGCAAATGATTTTGCTCAGCGCCGCGATTGCGTTGGGCACGGGATGCCGCCACAAAACCTCACCCATTGCCGCTGCCCCACCCCCCGCCCTGGCGCCACCTCCAGTCAGTGCTACTACTCCGCCTGTCGCCGGCTCCAGTCCTACCGGGGTGCCCGCCACGGTAGCCGACAGCACGGCAGATGCCGATTTTGTCGGCTCACACCCGGCGATCTATAGCGAAGAAGGAATCGCGAGCTGGTACGGGCCTCCCTACGACAAGCGGCGGGGCGCCAACGGGGAGATCTTTGACAAGGATGCGCTAACGGCGGCTCATCGAACGCTACCCATGAATTCGCTGATTAAGGTCACGAACCTGTCGACCGGGCAATCGGCCATTCTGCGCGTGACCGACCGCGGGCCGTTCGTTCCTGATCGGATGCTCGATCTCTCTCTAGCATCCGCGAAAGCGATCGGAGTGTGGAGGCCTGGCTTGGCCCGGGTGCGGGTGGAGGTATTTGCTGCTCCATCGCCACTGGATCACGGTGGCCGGTGGTGTGTGCAGATTGGGGCCTTCAAGAATGAGAAGGGTGCGTTTCAGCTGCGCGACCAGCTCACACGCAAGTACCATACGGCGAACGTGATCGAGTTTACCGGGCCCACCGGCCATTGGGTGCGCATCCGTCCGCTGGACGACGATAAAGGACGCGCGGTCGAAATTGCCCGCGAGCTGGAGCCCAGCGAAGGCGAAGCGTACCTGGTTCGGCTCGATTGATGAATGGAGAGTGCGACCTGAAAAAGAATTGCAGATCCCTCCAATCTCCAGTGCTTCGTCGGAAATCGGTGCCCTCAGGGGCTAAAGGCCCAATGGATCGAATCCGACTCTTTCCGCGACGCTGAAGCGTCGCGCCGCGTCCGCGGAGAACCCCTTTACCGGCCCCCGCTGAGCTGCGAATCCTAAAAAAGGACCCGAAAATAACCGACCAGTCTGTTTAGTCTGAGGTTTTGCTTTGCTGCTTGGTGCAGACTTCTTCCGCAGCTCCACTGGTGACAAACGCTGGGTGGCCCATTCAAGCCGTCTTTTGGCTTGAGTGGGATAATGGCTCTCGATGTGACTGTGGGGGGCGTTAGCCTAGAATGGTGATCGCCGTTCCCAATCTGGTGTACACACTGCCTCCTGGGGTGTTGGAAAAAGCCCGCTCGCTCTACTACTGGCGCACCGCTCTCGACCTCGGCTCATCCCTGTGGAGCATCCTTGTTCTACTCGCGGTGCTCAATTTCCGCTGGGCCGCAGGCTTGGGCGCCTGGGCAGCTTCGGTCACGCGCAAGCCGTGGCTGCAGGGGTTTTGCTTCGCTCCGCTGATCCTGCTGCTGCTCTCACTGGCGCACCTGCCACTCGCCATCCTGGCCCACCACATCTCGCTTAGCTACGGTCAGTCCATCCAGGGTTGGAGCAGCTGGTTTGCGGATTGGGGTAAGGCGCTGCTGCTGGATCTGTTCTCCGGAACTGTTGTTCTCTCCGTGCTCTTCGTCCTCATCCGAAGATCTCTCCGCTGGTGGCTATGGTTGTGGGTCGTATCGCTTCCCATGCAGGTGCTGGTCGTCTTTGTGCTGCCGCTGGTCATCGACCCCATGTTCAATCACTTTGAGCCATTGGCGCAGACGCATCCCGAGCTGGTGCAGCAACTGGAACGAGTGGTCTCGAAGACTGGAGTTTCCATTCCGCCGGCACGCATGTTCCTGATGAAGGCCAGCGAAAAGTACACCAGTTCGAACGCCTACGTGACCGGATTCGGCTCCTCGCAGCGGGTGGTGGTTTGGGACACCACCATCAAGAGCTCGCCTCCGGATGAGATCCTGCTGGTCTTTGGCCACGAGCTGGGCCATTACGTGCTGCACCATATCGAGCGTGGGCTCGCCATGGGAGCGGTGCTGTCTCTGTTCTTCTTGTGGATCGGCTCCCACTTTGTGCGTTGGCTGATCGCACGCTACGGGCCGCGGTGGCATATCGCTTCGCTCGAAGACTGGGCGGCAACCGGAGTGCTGTTGCTGGCGCTGTCCATCCTTTCGTTTGTCGCCGAGCCCATTGGCAACGGCATCAGCCGCGCCCAGGAGCATCAGGCGGACGTCTTCGGAATCGAGGTGGTGCATGGCATCGTTGCCGACCCACAGAAAGTGGATGCGGAGTCATACCAGCGCCTGGGGGAGCAATCGCTTGAGTATCCTTACCCGTCGCCGCTGGTCGTCTTCTGGACCTATACCCATCCGCCGATCGCGGCTCGCGAAGCATTTGCTGCAAATTACGACCCGTGGAAGCCAGGTGGCCGCCCACGATACTTCAGCAGGTAGGATGATTACGACATGCCCTGTTTATTCTGCAAAATCATTGCCGGCGAGATTCCTTCGAAGAAGGTCTTTGAGGACGATCTGGCCTACGCATTTAGAGACATTAATCCCCAGGCGCCGACTCATGTTCTGGTAGTGCCGCGCAAACACATTGCATCGCTGGCCGAGGCAGAGGCGGCAGATCGAGATTTGATTGGATATCTCCATTGGGTGAGCGCCAGAATTGCCGCCGGCGAAGGACTCGGGAAAGGCTTCCGCACGGTGATCAACACCGGGCCCGACGGCGGACAGACGGTCGACCATCTTCACGTCCACCTGCTTGGCGGACGGGCGATGACTTGGCCTCCCGGCTGATTCCTATTCGGCCCGTAAGGCCTGCATCGGTTCCGTTGCGGCGGCGCGCCTTGCCGGCCACCAGGCCGCGAACAGGCCGGTAAGCAACAGCACGCCGCACATGCACGCCAGCGTGAGCGGGTCTCGCGGGGCGATGCCAAAGACCAGGCTCTGCAGCAGATGCGCTCCGGCCAACGCACCGATCACGCCAACGACCAAGCCCAGGAGAATGAGTTTTCCGGCATCGCGCAGAACCATGCGGATGATGTCCCCCCGGTCCGCGCCCACCGCCATACGGAGACCGATCTCCTTGGCCTGCCGCGCGACCGCGAAGGACAAGACGCCATATAGGCCGGCGGCTCCCAGCACCAGGGAAATAATGCCGAAAGAGGAGAGCAGGATCATGCTGAAACGCTGTTGCGCCACGGATGCACTGACGACCTGGTCGAGTGGCGCGACACTTAGCAATGGCGTGTGCGCGTTGTCCATGAAGATGCGCCGGGCGGAAGTAGCGACGTCGACCTGCGCGGACTTGGTGCGCACCACCCAGCTCATGCCCAGCAAACCGTTGTCCGATTGGGTCTCACGATCAGGAATTTGCCCTGATGGCGAATACATAATCCCCGGGGTGGTTTGGTCGAGCCCGGTTTGCTTGATATCGCCAACGACGCCGACAATTTCGCGAACGGGGTCCTCAAAGCCGGGACCCATGATGGCGCCGATGTGAATACGTTGCCCAATGGGGTTCTCACCTTTGAAATAAGTACGAACAAGCTGTTGATTCACGATGAGCACGGGCGCTGAGCCGTGGCTGTCAGATTGAGTGAACGATCGGCCGGAGACGACGGGAACACGCAAGGCATCGAAATAGTGAGGAGTGATGGCCATGTATTTCTCCTCGCCGGAAGCGTCTTTGCGATCACTCCCACGCCCAACGATGTCGAAGGGCAAATCGGGAACCAACTGGGTGGGAAGATTGGTGACTGCGGCGGCTGAGGCCACTCCGGGAATGGCCTCGAGCCGACCCGTGAGCTCGTCCAGGCGCTGGCCGAGCAGGGCACTGCTTGCAGCCTGCTCATCGGAGAAGGCGTTTTTGAAAGTGACGACGTTGCGGGCGTCGAAGCCAGGCGAGGTGTGAACCAACTTCCAAAAGCTAGTGAGCAACAGAGCAGCGGCGACCATCAATACCAGCGAGATTGCGACTTCGCCGACGACCAGGGCTTTTTGCGCCATGTGCCTGCCAGCGGCGATCTGGTTTGTGCTCACGCGCAGTGACTCGGTTAGCTGCGTACTGCGGCTTTCATAGGCTGGGACGAGGCTGAAGAGCAGGGCGCAGGCCAGGGTGAGCGCGGCCGCAAATGCCAGGGCCGGTGCACCAATCTCCATGGAGCTGAAGTCAGGCAGTTCCAGTGGGCTCAAGTGCATGAGGACCGGAGTGGCCAACTGCGCGAGCGCGACTCCAGCAATCCCGCCAGCGAGGCATAGGATGGCGTTCTCCACCAGCAGTTGGCGGAGGATGCGCCAGCCAGAGGCACCCAGAGCGGCGCGCAGACTCATCTCACCGCGGCGCGCAATCGAGCGAGTAAGCAACAGGGTGAGAATATTGGCGGTGACGATTACCAGGACCAGCGCCACGGCGCCCATGAGGATTTCGAGCGCAGGGCGTATATCGCCGACCATGGAGTCATGAAAATCGAGTACACGAACTGATTCAAACCGGTCCCAAAGTTCGGGATAGGTGTTCTTGAGCTGCAGGAGCACGTTCTTGAGATCGGCTTCCGCCTGCGGACGCGTGACGTCTGGGCGCAAGCGGGCGACGAGGTTATAGTCGTTGCCCCGCGCTTTGGGAGCTTCCACGATCTGCAGTGGTACCCACACATCTACTTTAGCGTCGAGACGAAATTCGGGGCGTGCCACTCCGATGACGGCGAAGGGCTTGTTGCCCAGAGTAATGGCCCGGCCGAGGATGTTGGGATCCGACAAAAAGCGTTGACGCCAGAGGGCATCGCTGATCACCGCTACTCCTGGTGCGTTCTGGATCATGTCTTGGGCGTTGAAGCCGCGGCCGATTGCGGGCTCCATAGAGAAGACGCGGAAGAAATCGGAGGTGGCGCGCAAGGCCTTAAGGGGAATGGCTTCGCCGTCCTGGACAAGATTTACGTTGCTGGGAATGTAGTCGTAGGCAGCGGCAGAATCGAAGCTTCGGTTGTTGCGAAACATGAAGAGGGCGACAGTGGCGGAATAAGCCGGTACGACGGCGCCGCTGGGATAGGAGCGCTCGATGCGAACCAGCTGCTCAGGGTGCGGGAAAGGCAGCGGATGGAGGAGGACGCCGTCGAGGAGGAGAAAGACGGTAAGGTTGGCGCCGATACCCAAAGCCAACGTGAGCACGGTAGCGAAGGTAAATCCGGCGCTCTTACGCAACTGCCGCACAGCATAGGCGACGTCCTGGTTGAGAAAGCCTGTGGTCATTACGCAGATCACTCCTTCGCTACCCAACTTATGTGCAATTGAGTGGCCGTCTTGAGGCAGCTGGTAAGTTATTGCCCTAGCTATCCTTGTAAGGGGCGCTGCGGCGATTAGGGCTGTCCGCTTTCGGACGCGGATGTTCGTCAGCGCACATCCGCATTGGGCACAAGACGGATCCGCTTTTCCGTTGCCTTCTCTACCGCCTGCCGTGAATACAGCAAAGGAAAATACGTTCCCGCTGCCCACATAGGCGCCAGGTCGCGGTAGTGCGGGCTGTTTTGATCGCCCGATTCTCCGGGATAATTTACTGCGCGCGAATTGTCCCAATTCCCCACGTCGAGCACCATGCGCACAGAAGGCCCGCTCAATTGCAGAAAATCGCGCGCGCGGTAGGACGACGCATTCACCGTAAATGCGCTGCCGCCGGTTTGGAGCGGGCCGACATCCAGTTGCTTCTGCGTTGCTTCATCCACCACGCGCGAGAAAGGATGTTCACTGAAGTTGTGGTGCAGTTTCCCCCAGGTCCACTGGCCGGAGTCTGGCCCTTGCAGCGTTTTCATCTCTGCGTACGCTGCGGCGAGAGTTGCGAGCAACAGCTTATCCCGCTGCGCGCTGTGGCATGCTCGAACCACTCCAGAAGCACCTGGGTATTGGGCGCATCGAAGAGTCCGGCCGCCTGGCTGCCCAGCATTGCCGTTTTGAAGGCCGGCTGCAGATGGCGCGTAAACCACACTTCTTCCAATGCGGCTGCGGCTGAATTCGAGTCAAGACGCGCGTTCCATCCCTGTAACAGCCGCAGTGGCGCTTGCGTCTCCGGATCGTCACTAGTCAATGGGCGCAGCAATGCCAACAGCCTTCGCGCAGGGATGGAGAGCTCGTCATTTTGCAGGCGCATCGAATCTTCCAGCGAGACCTTGGGAAGTTGGGACAAGACCTCGTCAATCCGTTGATGCCGGGAAGGATCTGACCACTCGAACCCCAGCTTCCTCTCCTTGTAGGGGTAGTCCGCGGGCAGGTTCATCTCGTTCGAGGTGGTGAGGTAGCCGCTGGGCGGGTTGTAGCGAAGCGGTAATTGCGCTCCGCTCCAGGTTCCCGACCATTCGTATTTTCCATCTCCTGGGACGGGCAGGAGGCCATCCCAGTTGGGCCGGATGGGGGCATAGCCCCGTGGCGTCCAGGCAATATTTCCTTTTACGTCAGCATAGACAAGATTCAGAGCGGGTTTTCCCCAGTGGGCCACGGCCTTCTCGTACTCGGCGAACGTCCGCGCGCGCATCACGGCTACGGACACGAAGTAGGGCGATGTTCCTGGTTCGCTCCAGGCTGTCCTTACCGCGAAGGCCCGGTTCTTTTCTTTGTCCACATAGATCACTGGACCGTGGCGAGTGAATTTTAATTCGACCGCGACTGGGGTCTGGCCTTTGACGTTGATCTCTTCATGAACGCTGTGGAAGGCTTCCCAGCGGCCCTGGTATTTGTATTCGTCCGGATTTGCCGGGTTCAGCTGGTAGACGTAGAGATCTTCCTGATCGATCGGGAAGACGGTTCCGGCGTAGGCTATCCAGTCGTTGTGGGCGAAGGAAACTCCCGGGGCAAATGGTTCTCCCATGCCTTCGATGTGGAGTGTCGGTGCGTTGAGATCCTGCAGATAGCGAACGCTGGGCTGCACGTAATCGCGATGCGGATCACTGGCTAGGATGGGTCTCCCGGTAGCGGATTTTTTCGGGCTGATGACCCAGTTGTTGCTCCCGTAAGTCGGCGCGTTCGGCGCTTCCGGTTCGGCCGCTGCCAAGGTGTAGCTGCCAGGGGCCGCGCCTGGTGCGAGCCTCACGGTTTTCGTTGCTAAGGAAAAAACGTTTAGTACATTTTTCGGTAAACAGGGATCCAGACCTTCAGGCACACTGGTTTGCCAGGGCGGCTCCAGGCGCTGACGGATTTCGTCTGCCTTCCAGCCGGCGACGCATACCACTTCGGCGCGTTGCGCTTCTTTAAGAAGGTTTCCGCCCAACCCGTGGCTCCGGATGCGCACTACGTCTTCCGGCGACCATAGACCCGGTTGGTATTTCAGGAGTTTGAATTCGTATGGCATCTGCTGCGGATGGGCGGCGAGCCAGCGGACGTAGGCATTGATCCCGGCGGCAAATTGTGTGGCAATCGATTTCGCGTCCGGGCTGTACGCCGCCCATTCTCTCTGCATGTCGCCGCGATATAGGAAGAGCCGGGCCGCCTTATCCTGCTCGACGAATTCGGGCCCAAAGACCTCCGCCAGTTCTCCCAGGCCATGCCGCCGCCAAAGGTCGATCTGAAACAAGCGGTCGCGGGCGACATGGAACCCCTGGGCGAAAAACAGGTCTGCCTCGTTCTTGGCATAGATGTGCGGCACACCCCAGTGGTCTACCAGGATGTCAACTGGCTGCTTCAAGCCGGCGAGTTGCACGATCTCTGGTTTTTGCTGCGCCGGCACCGCTGTGGCCGCTGCCGTGAGGCCTATGATCGCAATCGCCAACCGGGTGCGGCTTAAAATTCGCTGTCTCATGACCGTCTCTCTTGTTCGGACCTCCTCCAGCGTATCCCACCCTCGGCCAAGCGAAGCCGATAGTGCGACACATAGGAACTAAAAGCTGAGACGGTCGGGATTTCCGCTTTGGAAAGTGCGAAAAAAATGCGAATTAAGCGAACTATGCTAACTAAATTACTTTTTGGTTACCCGTGAGCCTGTAGGAAAAACGGAGGATACCGGCAATTACTCGCGCTTGATGCGGAGTGCGATATCGATCGTGTAGGTGGGTGTGTCTATCACGTGAAGATCGCCCGTCTGCTTGAACTGCTCAGTGGCGAGGGTAGAGTACGAAGCTGGGTCGATCCATTCTGCCTTGTAGTTTCCAGGAGGCAGATTCAAGACCAGGTTTTCGCGGTATTGTCCGGGAGTTACGGTGTACGCATGGCCGTCGCCGCCTTCACTGTGATGGATGTAGAGTGCGTATTGCTTGCCATATTGGCTAAGCCCGCGATAGCGCGTCTCGCGGTCGAACCCGCTCACGACAAAGCCTCGATCCGGCACCATATTGTCGAAGGTGAAGCTCTCCAGGAAAGTCTTAAGGCTGCGCAGCGCACCCAGTAGCTTGGCGTTTTCGGGAGTGTTTCCCGCGGGATCATCCGGGGTGAAGAGGCCGTTCAGCTGGTTGAAGGAGGCGCCCCCGCCGACCATGAACTCCCAGGCTTCTACCCTGGAAGCACCGATTTTGTCTCCCTCATACAGGGGGTAGTAGTTGGTCTCGTTTTGCTCAATCGGCTTGTTGTGCCGATACTCGCGATCGAGGCCTTGCAGCCCGCCCATTTCCAAGTGGCCGGTGCGCCATAAATATTGCGTAACTACGATGGAGATAAATCGGTTCCCGGAGAAATCGATGGGGCCATCCACCGGTCCCTGGACTTCCTGGCCTATCAGGTGTTTGCCGGGAAGATTCGCTTCCGCATCATGCGTGACCTCGAGCATGTGGCCCACCCAGAGTCCCGCTTCCTCGATTGGGGTGAAGTTAGAAGGCTCGTCGCAGACTTCGAGAATCACGTTGTCGAAGCCGTTGACCTCTTGCACGATCTTGCGCACGTAGGCGGCTTCTCTTTCGACCAGCGCCGGTTCCTTCAGCGTTTGTGCATCCTTGTAGTCATCGCGGCCGATAGCCTGGATGTTGTTTTCATGGTAGAGCGGGCTCAGCGGCCAGGTGTCATCGTACTGGGCGTTAAAAAAGCAGATCTCGACCACAATGCCGCGCTTGGCAGCCTGGGCAATGAAGTCCTTCAGACGCTCAAAGTACGCAGGATTCCATTGATCCAGGTCGAACTTGTTCCCGGAAAGCAGGTAGCCCGGTTGATTGCTGCGCGCCCAGGGGAGGATGAGCTTTGCCGGCTTCACGCCCAGCGTGTTGCCGGGCATGTATTTGCCCATGGGCTCGAAGAGATACCCGGGATAAATCCGGGTGTAATTGAGCCCGTAAGCCTGGAGCGCATCGAGATACTTGACGTAATCGAACTCTCCGTTGACTACGGCTCCGTAGTGTTCGGCCGACGTGACCAACACCGTTGGCTTTCCCTGGAAGAAATAGTAGTGGGGATTCGCAGGATCGATCCTGATGGTTTGCGCGTTGGACCGCGCGCAGCCAGCAATGCCAGGACGAGGGCAGCCGTTCTTCATGAACATCCCTATTTCGAAGCGTCCAGTAAGAGGACCCAGTCGCTGTCGCCGTCGTGGTTCTTTCCGGGCGGCGTGAATTGCTGGGTACCCTTGTTGGGAAACGGCTGTCCCGGAATGGATGTGTAGGCTCCGTTGGTGGGATCAAACCACTTGGCAACTTGCGTTTCCCTTCAGACTCGCCATGTTCACGGTGATGGTCCGTGCGGTCGGCATGTAGACGACCACAAACCCGCCATCAGGGGTCTTGGAGGCGGTGGCATAATCGCTATTGCTGACCGGGGTTTGCAGGTCCCCGTAATTTCCAATGCCCGCAGTGAGTACCGAATGGTCCTGATCCGGAACAAGATCCTGCCATGGCAAGCCAGAAAAGAAGTCTTTCCAGATGGTGACCTGGGCGGCCCCGGGAGTGTCGATATAGTACTTCCACCCGGACGCGAACGACCACGTATAGAAATTACCGTAGAACTGTCCCTTACCTCCGCTCAGCATGGCCCAATACTCTTCGCGCCGAAGGACCGGCGGCGTCCCGTAATCGGACACATTGCCGACTCTCTCTAACTCATAATGCGCTTCCATCAGGAAGACGGGCATAACAGGAGTCTGGTTGTAGTTATGCAACACTTGAATATAGGTCGGTCCGTATATGTAAGCGCCGTTGATCGAGATGATCGCCGCCCATGACACATCATCGAGAGAGGAGCCGAATGGCGGGTCAAACTCGACGGTTTGAATATGCCCTGGGTCCGCGGACTTGATGCCATTGGCGACTGCTCTGACCAGCGCGTCATCGCTCTCTTTCTGCCAACCGTGAAAATCGTTTCCGTTCAGCCAGGCGACGTTGGGATACTTCTTGTAGCGGTTGCCGAGGTATTGGCCATAGGCGTTCGCGGCGGCGAGGCCGTTGTTGCGCAGCGTCTGGAGCCATCCCGCCGTCTCGATGGGATCGATGAAGATCAGTATGTTGTGCTTTGCCCCGAGCTGACGATGTGGTCGAGGCGTTGGAAGTAGGCTTCGTTGGGCTTGGAGAGATCATAGTACGTGTGATCTGCCCCCCCGGGGAGGAACCCGGTGAACGGGCGAATACCGTCAGGCGTGGTGGCGTAGATGTTGGTGATAAAGTCCCGGCCGCCACAGAGCACGTCTACCCACCCCATGGTGTTGAATCCGTGGGCCTGCCGGTCGGCAAAAAAGTCGTCGATTTCCTTCTCATTCACCCTTGATATCATCCTTGCGGCGTATCACCGACGATCAGAAATGGGGTGTTGTTCTGGTCGACCAGATAGCGGCTGTTGGCGCTGACCTTGACCGGAAAGGCGGGTGCGCTTGCGCTGGATGCCTTGGGCGATTCCGTAGCCACTCGGCGCGGGCGCCTGCGGGCCGCAAGACATCAGCAAGGAAAACGCCATGAGCATTGCGGATAGTTTCAGGGCTGGGTTGTGGAGGGTATGGGTTTTCATTTTGCTTTCGTGACTTGATCCTTCGCCGCGTTACATCCTGCGGGTCCCGGCTTTCGGGATCTCGCAGGATGCAACGTCAACGAATTCATTTATAGAGACAGATCTTAGAATTCCACGCGGAACGTCGCTTGTCCCTGCCGATTACTGATTTGCGAGCTCAAGTTGGTGATCTGCCCAAACGTGGAATCGAGGGAATTCGGTATCCGGTTCTTGAAATTGCGTGCGATTAAATGCGTTGAAATAGTCAACTCGCAGACTGGCTCGCACGCGCTCTCCAATACGGAAGACTCTTGATTGCGTCGAAGCTCTCGATTCTCAAAGGCGGCGCTCGCACAGGCATGCATAGGAGCGCTGTGAGTTGCCAACCTGCCAAGGTCCAGTGTTTTGGATAGGCATTGGTCGTGAATTGTATCGGCTGGGTCGCGGTTTTGCCGGTGAAGTACGCCTTCGAGTTGCCATAATTGAAGGTCTTTAGCGGCACCTCCCGGGACTAGATTCGGACGATCAAAGCTATTCACGAGCAATGGATTGTAATTATTGACAATCTGCAATGGGGTGCCGCCCTGATAATTCAAGATTGCGCCGATATGCCAACCACCCACCAGCTCCGACATGAGAGTTCCGCTGGAACCCAGAAATTTCTTTCCGGGACCGAACGGCAGCTCATAAGTGCCCACCAACTTAACCATATATAGCTGGTCGAGCCGCCAGGAAGGCCCCCATTCCAACTGCGGCGCATATGCATTCATCCCGTTCCATGCATAACGGCCCCGATCCAACCTGCTGATTCGAATCATTTCTCGCTATCGTAAGGCTGGCGAGATAGGCTAGACCACCTGCGAAGCGCTTCTCCGCCTGCACCTGCAACGCATTGTAAAATGCTGTTCCATCCATCTCATTGACAGGAAAGTAGCCGCCGAATTGCGGGTACGGAGTCAACGCCTGTTCCAGGATGGCTGAACCGCCAAACTGCTGCACGAACTCCGGATAGGGAGGCGTGAAACCGGCGGCAACGACATCCGGAGAAAGGATATTTTCTCCCAGAAGGCTTCCGTATTGCAGGACCGACGGGTTGGGCTGGTTGGAAAGCTCCAAGGTAGTCGGCAGATGAATCGCGCGGTTGCCAACATACGCGACGCGTCAAGAACATATCCCATGGAAGCTCCCTCTGTACCCTGGCACTCCACGCTTGATCATAGGGAGACGTGCCAACCGACGGTGAGCTGGGGAGGTTGGGGTGTATGTTTCGCTTGTTGTAGTTGAAATCAAAAATGACACCCGCGTTGGCGATGGTCGGGCTAAAAGGAGTTTGCTGCGGCAAGGGCAGTGTTTGGGTATCCCAACTTCCATAACCCGGAACACTGCTGCCTGTTGAGGAACGCAGAAACGAGCCGTTCAGCAAAGATCCCATGAAGGAAGCAGAGAAAGCGGTCCCGTATTCATAGGCGCCGCCATTCAGAGCGGTCATGTAGAAACCGGACTGGACCACAGTTTTCTGTTGAGCTGGTAGGACAAGCCGATTCTGGGTTGGAAGTTCTTCCAATGAATGTCCGCGCGAGTGATTCCTGAGCATCCGGTACAATTGCCGAATTTGGTGGCTGCGCCCGGCAAGCCGCCGGCACCCGGGTTGGGTTCTGTACGATTCGACAAAGATGATATCGTTATGGGTTTCTGTGAATGGAACCAGGATGTCATAACGCAGGCCGGCATTGAAGGTCCAGCGCGCATTCAGCTTGAAGTTGTCCTGGGCATAAAAAGCAAATGCTTTGTTTCGCAGATTCAGTTCAGAGGAGGAAATGCGTTCGCTGGCATCGACCTGCCCGAGAAGGAAACTGGCGAAGGAACTGCCGTAGGACCCGAAATTTGGATCGTTGCTGTCTGGAGTGGACGTAGTTCGCTGGCTAAAGTTGAACGTACCGGAACAAAAATCGCAATCGACAGTGTCTTGGTACGTGCGCCGGAACTGAAAGCCAAAATTGAAGGTATGGCGTCCTTTATTCCACAGCCAGTTGTTGGCCAACACGATCCCCAGCAGTGCGGTTGTTGATTACGGTGAGTCCGCCCGAACAGCATTCAAGATATGCACCCCCGTTGACTCCCCAGGTAGTAGGCGCGTTTTGACCATCGAATCCGATCAGCGGAAATGTGGTGCCGCCGGCTACAGCCCCAAAACTGACGCTTGAATTCGCATTGTGTTGACCGATGACATTGCCAATCCCATCCGCTCCAGCCGTGACCACGAGATTCGGGTTAATGGTCTTAACATAGTTCAGCAGGAAGCCTGAGCCAAGTTGTGTGTTATTGATCTGACTTTGTAGAGGATTGCTGGCCGGTACGATCGTAGGCGATGTAAAGGTAGGCGAACTAAATGTATCGCGCCATTGGCTCCAATGGATACTCTGAGACGAGGTCAGATTTTCGTCGATGGTGTAGGCCCACAAGTATTGCCTGATAGGGACAGAAGAAATGGCTGGAGACTTATTGCTTTGCAAGCCAGAAACCAGGCCGGTGCGGTCCGGATTAGGAATGCTCGGTAACAAGGAAACGGCGAGCGGACTGAAACGCGCTTGGGGAATCATGTTTCCGGGAAACGGCTGGCCCGTTTGGGGATCGTAGATCGGTATCAGATTGCCTGAGGCATCCACGAAATTACTAAAATCGCCGCTCTTCATCGCCTGCGTTGGAACGGTTCCGATGGCGGTTTGTGCCTGATTCTGCCGGAACCAGTCCGAAGCTGAAATGGAAAAAGGTACGATTCTTGCCGTTGTAGAGTTTTGGCACGATGACGGGACCGCCAAGTGTAAATCCATAGTTGTTCTGCTGGTTGATCGGCGCCTCCGGTTTTCCGTTGCTGCCGAAGCGTACGGGGAAGAATCCGTCGGAATCGAATAATTGATTGCGCAGGATCTCGAAGGCATCTCCATGAAGATTGTTGGTGCCGGACGCCATGTTGAAAGTGACCGCGCCTTGCCCTAGCCCAAATTGCGGGTCGAAAGTCGAGCTGTCGACGCGGAACTCGCTTACTGCTTCATAGGGCGGATTAATATACGTTTGATTCCCCTCGAACTGGACAAATGCGACTGGCACACCATTGAACTGAACATCATTTTCATAACTGACCCCGCCGTCGATGACATGCGAGTTAGCATTTCCCTGCACGCCGGGCGCGAGATACATAAAGGAGTCGATCTGCCGTGCCAAGCCGTTGATTTCAATGGGAGCGTTATTGACCAACTCGGGCTCGATGGTTGTGCCTATACCCGGCGATGTTGTGTTTAACAAAACGTCAGCTTCTTTTACCTGAACCGTTTCGGTGGTCGCTCCGGGTGACAGTTTAAAGTTGGTCGACGACATCTTCGCGACTTCGACTGTCAGGTCTGTCTTGACGGTCTTGAATCCGGGTGCCTCCACGGCGACGGAGTAGTCTCCGGGTATCGAGTCCGACGATGGTAAATGCGCCTGCCGAGGAGGTCTCGGCCGACGCTTGCGACACGCCGGTATGAGTTGTTCGTAGCCGTTACGTGCGCGCCCACAATGACCGCCCCGCTCGGATCCGTGACTGTGCCGTCGATGCCGTTCTGCACCTGGGCCTTCAACGGAGCGTCCGAGAACAGCATGGCAACGCAAACCATCAGGATGGGAAGAAATATAGCGGTGGGTAGACTTAGACAACGCATCCGCGAAAAGCCTGAATTCTGAGTCACGGTGTCACCTCTCCTGAATTTGGCCCGGCGGTCCCATGAGCGCGGTAGCCAAGCCCGGCGCGCCCAATCAACAACTCCGTCGCCCTACAACATCCTCATTTTTTTTGAAGGCGATAAGTGGGCCAGCTCGCCCAAAGTAATGAGTTGTTGTTAATTTCGGTCCGCAACGCCCAAACGGTATAGTGAATTTCCATGATTCTTTCTTGCAGGCCTACGGGGAGACCTTGCCAGATACACGTGGGCGGGAAAGGGGCGCCCGGGCCGATAGCCGGTTCTGCAAAGTCAGACATGTTTCCTGTTAAGGCGCCACGACAAGTATCATTTGCAGCCCAGAGTCGAGTTGGAGGTTTTTCTTCGCTGATAGGAAGGTAGACACGCCGTTTGGTCCGTCATCGACCAGGAGAGTCACTCCGGGTAGCCCAATCACTGACCCGGAGTGGGCAGCCGTAGGTGTCCCCTGTGTCCCGCCGGCCTTGGTCTCTATATTTGTAGAGTTATCTTTGGCGCTGTAGGCGTGACCGTCGAGCGCGTGAGAATCCGTTACCCCATCGGCGCTACGAGAGGCCGTCTGGTAGCTGTTACTCCCCATTCCAGCGGGAGTCGACGCCATGGCCGAAGCAATCGAAAGCTTTAGTGGCAGTGTCTCGTGTTTCTTGAGCTCCACTGACTCGAATGTAATTGCGATCGAGGACGTATGCCCGTCCGGAGAGTCCGCCTCCACTTTCACCACGTGGCCAGATAAGGTCGAGCCAACAGGAATGACCTTGCCATCTGCAAGGGCCAACGGGGTCATCGTTTGCGCCCTCACCGCATCATTCGCTTTTGCCTTCGCGGTTTTTAAGCCGTTAAGCAACTGAGCCTGCACATGGGATGTCGAAACGGGCGCGCTGGAAGCGGCAGGTGCAGTTTGGCCCGATACTGGCAAAGCCGCAAACGCGCCGAGCAGTACCAAACTTCCGATGGCTAGATTAGGCATATTCAGCTCCAATAATCCCGTGGCAAAAGCGAATCAACCTTCTTGTCCGGTCTTTCGATTCCGCCAGCTCACCAGAAATAGGCTTCGAGCACAGAGAATGTTGAACACTCCGGCTCTTGTGCTCAGCCAGACTACGGAATTGTTGTTAATGTTGAGCCCGAGTGCCGGGTGGGTATAGTAAATTTCCACGGTTCTTTCTTGCGGGCCTATTGCATGGCTCGCAGGAGTAGCGCCCAGTCCCTCATGGTTGGGCAACAACCGCCATGGCCTAATGGCCTTAGTAGAAGTAGGTCTGGCTGATGATCGGCTTGTCGTGAAGCGCGGCAAGTTGGCGGTTGATATCCGTTGTGCTCGGCCGCGGCGCGCCTGCCAGGGAGGCCTTCGCGGGCCAGACAGGAGGCGCAGGGCTGACCGGCGCCCGGCCGCCGGAACCATTTTTGGTCCGGAAACGTCTGCGATAAGCAGCGGGCGTCATACCAACCAGCCGGCGAAAGACCGTCCCGAAATAGCTCTGGTCACAGAAACCCATTTCCTGACTGATGCTTGCCATTGACTGATCGGTGTTCACCAGCAAAACTTGAGAACGCTCAACCCGGTAGTGGTTGAGATACTTCATAAACGACAAGCCAGTCACGCGCTTGAAAAAGCTCATGAAATGTGATTCGCTCATCCCGCAGATCCGGGAGGCCTCCCTCACCTGAATCGCACACCCGCAGTTCTCACCCAAAAACCGAAAGAGAGGCAAAAGACGGTCGAGGTCCCGCTGTTGGCGTTGGAAGGTTTCCACCGTGCCTGCATAGGAGGCATAGCGGTTTACGAGCAGCATCAGGATCATCTTCAAATAGGTTTTGACGGCCAGCCTGCCGCGTGGCGACAAAGGCGGAAGTTCAGAACGGATGCGCAGCATCAGCTCCAGAACCTGGTTGGGAATTCCAGTTTCAGCGGGCACGATATGCGGAAATTCCGAGTCCTGCAGAAGAAAGGGCGTGAGATATTCGGCGCTGTCGCTGCCTCCCTCACAGCGAATGAGGTCGGGCTCGAAGAACAGCGCGGCAATCGTCAACGGGCTCGATTGACACTCTACACGGTGGTAAAGCGTGCTGCCCACGATAGCCAGGTCCCCTTCGTTGAAGGGAAGAAGCCGGTCTTGAATATGACAGTTGGCCGAACCCGAGCACAGATACAAGATCTCGAAGTAACCGTGTCGATTCATTCTGACACTGTGCTGTCCATCTTCGGTCAGGAATAAGACATCTACCGGACAGGACACATCGAACGGCCAGACGTGCACCCCCTCAGCATTGATTTGCGGCTCAATGACGCTGAAGTGATCTTTGCAGGATTTCCTGGGAACATGCACGTGACCAGTTCTCAGATGGGCACGCGGACGTTGCACGGTAGCATCGTACTTTTCAATCTCAGTCTTCGATGCGGAAGATCTCTTCGACTTCGCCATGGCGTACTCCCTTTAAGAAAGTATGTAAGTTCATGGTTGCGTCACTGTAGCTAGCCCATGGTTCGATCTTCTGACCTACTTCGAGCGCTTGAACTTTAGTAATGTCCAGAGATACACCTGATATACCATAGGTCCCGTCTCAACCATAGAAATAATCGACCGGGATTCACAGGGAATGAGAGCTCGAAGAAACCCATGGAGGCGGTCCCCCGGGGCTAAAAGCCCAATTCTCTTTCAGTCATTTATGGCCCGACTAAACAGCCTGCGGAAAAACTCATGCTTTGTGTCAGGGCACGACTTTACAGGCTGCGGAAAAACTCGTGCTTTGTGTCAGGGCACGACTTTAGTCGGGCCGTAAACGATTACGAATATGACCGGCTTTAGCCCCTGGGGTGTGCTTTCCTCCGGCTGTAGAGTTTTTCGGCAAGCTGTAAAGTCGTGCCCTCATACAAAGCATCAGAGCCGTGGCTGCCGGAAAACTCGCGCATTCCGCAGATTTGGATCTATCCACCCTCTCTGAACTGTCGAAACTGCCTATGGCAGAATTTCCTGGTACAGCTTCACTTCGAACTTCTCGACTAACTGGGGCCGCACATTGTTAAAATAATGGGTGATGTAGGGCATCTGGCAATGCTCATCGAAGACCTTCTGGTCTTTCCATTTCTCCACAAAGCTCACCCAGCGAGGATCATCCACACGCTGATTCAGCTCGTAGCGGATGCAACCCGGTTCCGCAGTGGTTGCTTTGATCAATGAGTGGAGCGCCGCGACGAGATCGTCCGCCTTGCCTTCCAACGCATAAAACTCCGCGACGCAGACTACCTGGACTGTATTTTTCTTGGTCATAACTCACCTGTTTGCTGGTACGGATTTAAGACTGAGATAGAGGTCAAAGGCCTTCTCGGGCGTCTCATCGCCATGGACGACGGCGCGCACGGCCTGAATCATCGCCTGCGGCGCATCGCACTGGAAGATGTTGCGGCCCATGTCGACTCCGGCGGCTCCTTCATTCACCGCCTGCCAGGCCATCTGCAGGGCTTCGAGTTCCGGTAACTTCTTTCCTCCCGCGATGACCAGAGGAACCGGGCAGCCGGCCGCGACCCGGGAGAAGCCTTTCTCGCAAAAGTAGGTCTTTACAAAGTGCGCTCCCATTTCGGCACATATGCGGGTGGCGAGTCCGAGGTACTTGGCATCCCGAACCAGGTCTTTGCCCACGCCGGTGACTGCCATCGTGGGAACACCGTAACGATTGCCGGAGTCGACCACTTTGACCAGGTTCCCAATCGACTCATGTTCATGCACGCCGCCGATGTATACCTGAACAGCCAACGCGGAGGCATTCAGGCGAATGGCGTCGTCGATGTCGACAGCGACCAGTTCATTCGACAACTCCTTGAGAATGCTTTGCCCACCGCTCGAGCGCAGCACGACAGGCCGGGCTATCTCCGCGGGAATGGAGCTGCGGAGGGTGCCCCGCGTCACCATGAGAGCGTCGGCATAGCTGATCAACGGCACGATGGTGACGTCGATTCGCTCCAGTCCGGTCGTTGGCCCCTGAAAGTAACCGTGATCGATCGCCAACATCACGGTGCGCGCATCGTGAGCATCGAAGATGCGCGCCAACCGGTTTTTCATCCCCCAATCGAGGGAATTGCTTCCCTTGATCCTGCTCGGGGTGTTCCGTGGAGGTACATCGAGATAGTAGTTTTTTCCGTCCTGCAAATTGTCGAGATCAGCCATGGCTAACGCTCCCTTTTTCTAATCCTTCCTTGAATCCTCTGAAGATGAGGGCGATAGAAGTCGCTCCCGCATCCGGATAACCCCTCGTTCTCTCTCCCAGAGATCTGGCTCGGCCATAGTGGGCAACCAAGTCCCGAGTCGACTCTGCTCCCAACCTTGCGGCCTCGGCGGCATCGTCCAGCGCCTCCGGGATGGTCTTACCGGCGCCGGCAGCTGCACTTACCGCGTCGACCGCTGGAATCAAGGCATCCATCATCGTTTTGTCTCCGGGTCGAGCCTTGGTTTGCCGCGATACGAGCGCGCAGACCCGCCTGAAACGATTGGGCCAGCTGGCTGCAGTTCATCGTGTCGTGGCTCGTGTCCGGGCCCAGTTCGACATCCCCCATCCCGGCGAAAAATGTTCCGAGAAGCCCGCTGGAGGCGCCTCCATCGACACCGAGCACGCGCCAGCCGGCGGCCTTGAGAAAATCCGTGAGGCTCTGCGTGGTCGATGCCTCCGTCCAACCTTCCATTTGCTCAGCCGCGCGCAGCATGGTGGTCCCGTGATCTCCATCGCCGCCGACGGAATCTAATTCCGTCAACCGCTGATGCTCACTCCGAATGCAGGCCGCGGCTTGGGCAAACATGTTCGCGAACTCCGTCTTTCCGATAAGGCCGGTCATCGAATCTCAGTCATTGCTTCACAAAAAAGGGCGCGTCCGCCGGCGCATCCCACAGCTTGATCAGCTCCGGATCCATGCGCGCAATCAGCATTTGAAAACCGGCCTGTTCCTGGGTGGTGATGAACTCCCCTACGGCGCTGCGCACCAGCTTGATTTTCTTGGCCGCCAAGAGCTGCGCTACGCGGCGGAAGACGATCAACAACTCCATCAGAGTCGTCGCTCCGGCGCCGTTCATGAGAACTAAAACCTCTTCGCCGCTCTTGATTTCCAGATCCTCCAGCAACATGTTGAGCATGATCTCCGCGGTCTCGTCGGCGGATTTCAGCTGCATCCGGCCAGTGCCGGCTTCGCCATGCTGGCCCATGCCGATCTCCATCTCGTCATCGCCCAACTCGAAAATGGGCTGTCCGGTGGAGGGATGGGTGGCGGTGTTGACTGCGACCGCCAAGGAACGCATATTCCGTTCCATGCGCAGCGCAATCTCGAGGCATGCGGCGAGCGAAGCGCCCTGCTCTGCGGCAGCACCCGCGACCTTGTAAACCGGGAAGAAGCCCACCAGGCCGCGGCGATCCTCCGGATTTGGACCGCCGGCCAGATCCTCGTGGGTGAGCATCATCTCGATTTTGTGGCCTTCGCGCAGCGCCATCTCCATCGCGAGATTCCCTGACAACACATCCCCGGCATGGTTCAAGACCACCAGCAGAGCGCTGGCGCCCCCGGCGCAGGCGCTGCGAATTGCCTCCAGGCAACGGGGTGCTCCCGGCGCGGCAAAGATGTCACCAGCGACGCTGTAGTCGAGCATGCCTTCGCCCACAAATCCGCTTAGGCCAGGCTCATGCCCGCTCCCGCCCAGGGTCACCAGCCGCACTTTGCCTGCCTCTTTGGGCACGGCGCGCCCCAGGATGTTGCGGCTGGTCAGCTGAACTTTTTCGGGGAAGGCCAGGACCATCCCCTCCAGTAGTTCTGCGACCAGATTCTTCGGATCATTGATGAACTTCTTCATTCGCATGCAGTGACCTTTTCGCTATTCGTAAGAAGAGGGATCCGACATCACGATCGGACGACGGAACCAGCCCGTGTGCCTGGCGAGGACAAAGAAGCCGACCACAAGCCATATGCAGCCGGCAATCTTGGCCGGGTTGTTCAGCCCCACCCAAATCGCGGTGCAGAACAGGAAACCGAGGGCGGGCATAATAAGGTCGAGGAAAAAGTTTCTGCCCCGGGCGTCTGCCCTGTGTACCCAGAACTTCCAGATGACGGCCAGGTTGACTCCCATGAAGCCCAGAAAAGCGCCAAAGTTCAGCAGTTCAGCGGCCAACTCATAACTGATGAGCTGGGAGCCCACGAAGGCCACGATGCCGAGCAGAATAATGTTGATATCCGGGGTATTCCGGATGGGATGAAGCCGAGCAAAATAATGGGCTGGAATTACATTCTCCCTACCCATCCCGAAGAGCAATCGTGCCGCGCCTACCTGGCCAGTAAGCATCGCACCTACATTGGCGACGACCAATAAAAGAGCTGTCGCCTTGAGCAGCGTTACGCCGCCGACACGGCCGGTAACGTCGATGAAGGCGGTATCAATATTGGTGAACGTGGTGTAGTTGGGCCAGACCAGGTGACCGAGATAAACCAGAAACCCTCCGAAGAGACCGGTGAAGAGACAAACTGAAACTGCTGCGAGGAGGACGTTCCTGCGCGGATTCTTCACATCCTCCGCCATGGTCGTGACGGCGTCGAAGCCGAGATAAGTCAGCGCCGCGAAGGATGTGGCGGAGGCGATGGCGCGCACATGAAAGGTCCCCGGCCTATAGAAAGGCTGGATAGAAAACAACCCCAAAACGCCATGGCGAATGGCGATGTAGCGAATCGCGAGCACGATGAAACTCACCAAGACAATACCCATAAGGACCAGCAGCACCTGATTGGCGAGCGCTGTCGAGCGGATTCCGCGCAGGTTCAATAGGGTGATGCCTCCGGCAAACAAGACGGCACCAATCGGAAAGGGCAATATCGGCAATGCCCTTTGCAGGGAGAGCGTACCGTAGAGAGTACAGAATAGAGGGATGAGCATGTAATCGAGGAGCATGGCCCATCCGGCCACGAACCCGAGATAAGGGTGGATCCCGCGGCTTACATAGGCGTAGGCGGAGCCTGCCGAGGGATAAAGCGCCGCCATCCGGCCATAACTGACGGCCGTCAATACCATGGCCACCATGGCAGCGAGAATTGTAACCACCACGTATCCGCCGGACTTCATCTCCGCCAGTCCATACACGGTTGCCGGAGCGCTTGGGGTGACAGAGACAATGCCGTAGAAGATCAAATCCCAAAGGGTCAAGACCCGGCGCAGGCGGGGGACTTCTGCGCCGGCCGTGGGATTTGCCGTAGGCACACTCACCGCGAAAACCTCTCGCTTTGCCGCGGCACGCCATCCCACAAGTGAAAACCGTCAGTGTTCACCGGAAAGACTTCCATTTGGCCGTACTGAAAGTCGGTCACGTGAAGGCGGTTCTGCCCTGGCAACGCAAAAGCCACGTTGGTCGGGAGCTGACCCTGAGTAGAAATACGGTCAACAACTTCACCATTTGTCCCCAGGACGGTGACGTCTCCCTGCCCGAAGACGGCGACGTACAGCAGGCCATTCTCATCAAAGGCCATGCCGTCGGGTCCCTTCCACCCTGGTGGCGCATCGGCACGAATTACATTTCCAAACAGGGCGCGCGGAGCACGCAGCTCACCCTCCCGCCATCCATAACGGTATACATCGCCGGTGACCGACTCATCCAGATAGAGCATGTCATCCGGGCCGAAGGCGATTCCGTTGGTGAACAGAATTCCTTCATCAATTTTGGTGACCCTCCCGGTATCCGGATCGACGCGGTACAGCCGGCCGTCATAATGCTGGTCCAGATAGTCCGGACGAATCTGATTGTTGGGAGCAAAACTCTCGATCTGCACCCCGGAATCTGTCATATAGATAGCGCCATCCGGGCCGAAGCAGAGGTCGTTAGGAAACAGGAAAGGCTCTCCGTCGCATCCATTGGCCACCACTTCGCACTTGCCGTCCATGGTCAGTCGCAGCAAGGAGGGAACCTTGGATTCAGCCACCCAGATAACCCCGCCGGCATCGACCGCCAAACCGTTCGGCCGGCCGGTTTGCTTGATGACCGTTTTGCTTCGGCCGTCCGCGCTCAACCGGGTCACGCAGCCGCGGTCCGCGGCGGCTTCTACAATCAGCCACGTGCCGTCGGGTAAAGCGACCGGTCCCTCCGGAGCGCCGAGATCACCGGCGAAGATCATAGAATTCCTCAAAAAACTCGGGCATTGTCAGAGTTGGTGTAGCCTGGCTGACCGCAGCCGTTCCATCAAAGGATGGCTGAACATAATCCATGATGGCCACATCCCCGTAATTCTGATCATGCTCTAAACCTCTGCTGTTTGCCCACCATCGACATACAACACCGACCCGGTTACAAAGGATGCATCGTCGGAGGCCAGGAACAGAGCGGCGGCGGCAATTTCCTCGGGTAACCCGAGGCGGCCCATGGGAAATGTCCTGGCGAAGGCCTCCAGCTGCTCAGGGGTCATGGCATTGCGTAACATCGGCGTGTCGGTGGGGCCGGGACAAATTACATTCACCCGAATGCCTTGTTTGGCGTGATCGATGGCCATGGCACGGCTCAGCATGTTCACGCCTCCCTTGGATGTCACGTACGCCACCGCGCGGGCACAGGCATCGTGGGCGCCCGTGGTCGAGGCGATGTTGATGATCGACCCGCGGCCCTGTGCAATCATGCGCGGAAGGACGGCCCGGCAACAGAGAAAAGTCCCGGTCAGGTTGATCGAAAGCATGCGGTTCCACGCCTCCTCCGCCGTATCCAGCACAGTGCCGTAAAAAAGGATGGCCGCACCATTGAAAAGCACGTCGATTTGCCCGTGCTGGTTGAGGATTGCCTCGACCATCCGATTCACTGGCTCTGCCTGGGAAACGTCCACTTGGGTAAAGCTTGCCGACCCGCCCTCGGCCTGGATCAGCTTCACCGTTTCGAGCCCACCGGGGACACTGCCATCCGCCACAATGACCTTCGCGCCTTCGCGGGCAAATCGCTGCGCAGTCGCACGCGCGATGCCCGATGCGGCACCTGTGACCAGCGCTACTCGATCTTTAAGCTTCGTAGGAAACCCTCGGCCTGCGAGGCAGGCTCCAATTCCGCCGACCTGAGTGCATTCATAGTCCTATGAAGTTAGCGGGCTGGCTATAAGAATGCTATGAATGAATCTTGAAAAACCCCGGTCGTGCCGGGCTGTGAGGCAATCATGCTGGTGCAACAAAAAGTTTGCTTGAATATCAGAGACTCGGAGAATCTATCTCGAATACTCTGCTTTGGGTAAGCGGTAGCGCGTTCGTGGCCGCGCCCGGACAGTCTGACCGATGGGACTCATGAGACTTTCAGGAAAAGTGGCGGTCGTGACCGGATCTGCTGTCGGCTTAGGACGAGCCGTAGCCAACCGCTACGCGCGTGAAGGCGCGGTGGTGGTGGTGGCAGACATCAATGCTTCCGGCGGAACAGCCGTGGTCGAGCAAATTCGCCAGAATGGGGGACAGGGGATCTTTGTCCGCACGGATGTGGGGGAAGAGCACGATGTGACTGCCATGCTGCAATCCACCTGGGCTCAATTTGGACGCATCGATGTGCTCTACAACAATGCCGCCGTGCTCTTCCACGACCGCGATGCACGAGCCCACGAGCTGAGCCTGGAGGTCTGGGAGCAGGTGATGCGGGTGAATCTGCAGGGCACATTCCTGTGCTCCAAGCACGTGATTCCGTTGATGCTCAAACAGGGCGGTGGATCGATCATCAACCTCGGCTCCCCCACTGGAATGACTGGCTGCGCGCCGAATTTAACCGCCTACAGCACCAGCAAAGCCGGGATCTTTGGACTCACACGGGTGATGGCGGCCGCGTACGCCCGGGATGGGATTCGGATAAACATTGTGATCCCGGGCACGATGGATACACCGATGAATGCTCCTCTGCTGGGCGACGAAGCAACCCGGGAGCAATACAGGGAAGCAGTGCCGATGGGGCGCCTGGGCAGGCCCTGCGATATCGAAGGCATCGCTGTCTTTCTGGCCTCTGAGGATTCCGCTTACTGCACGGGAGGGCTCTATACCTGCGATGGCGGACTGACCGCGGTTTGAGGATCTCTCGAAAAATATTTCCAGCAGTGGCTAAAGCCGGATTCATTCGGAGAAACTGTTTTGAACGAAGGGGACGGCTTCACAGCTTCGGAAAAACTCATGCTTTGTGGCAGGGCACGACTTTAGTCGGGCCGTAAACGATTGCGAATATGACGGGCTTCAGCCCCTGAGTACGCCTTTGCTCTGCAGGGCGGGGAGGCCTAACAAAGGATGGGTGGCCCATTCAAGCCGTCCTTTGGCTTGAGTGGGTGCAAGCTTTGGCCCGTAACTCATGCTTTGTATCAGGGCACGACTTTTAGTCGGGCCGTAAAACGATTACGAATATGACGGGCTTCAGCCCGTACATAACTAACTAAAAAACAGGAACGCCTTTAGCCGCCGAGGGGCAGCTTTGATTGGCCAGGGCGTGCCGTGAGCCCGATCTGCGGTTTCTTAGGCCTCTACTGCTTCGAGCTCGGCATCGAGTCCGTGACGGCGCAACAGGTTAGGCAAGTTCTGGGAAAAGGCGGAACGTGGCATCACCATGTCACAGCCTGCTTCCATGGCCTTCGCCTTGAGGTCGCCCTGCAGGTGTGAGAGAAAACCGATCACTGAGGTGCCGCGCTTCATTTTGCTCTTGATGCGCGGAATCAGAGTGAGTGGCTTAGCACTGACATTGTTCAGGTCAAAGACAATCAGGGAGGGCCGGCTCCCCTCGGGCACGTCCGCCAAGCGCGACACAATGTCCTTATCCGCCTTGACGAAACCGACCTTCACGCCTACTTTGCGCGCCGCCTCCTGAATCTTGGCCAGGAAGAATAAGTCTTCGATGAAGCAATAGATGCGAATGGGGGCGTCTTCTCGTACGGGCACAACGACGGGATCCTTGGGTAAGGTATCCACGTAGTGGCCATTCTGTCCGTTGCCACGGAATTCCGCGACGGAATGAGGCGCATCCGCAGTGTTGCCATTGACCACGCGATAACTGTGATCCATGGGGCCGACGAATGTCTGTTGCCGGCGCTGCTTGCCTTTGCGCCGGCCACCGCCGTTGCCGCCGTTGTTCATCGCTGCGTGCGCGCCGCCATTGCCACCATTGCCATTCTTGGCCATAAAGCGGTTTTGGCCAGGAGATTTGGCTTTGGACGCCTTCTTAGGCGGATGGGCCTGGCCGGAGCCTGCCCCAGGCTCGCCATTGGCATGGCCCTTCGCCTGATTGTTCGCGTATCCCTTACGTCTGCGGCGCCGGCGACGATGCCCTTGCCCTTCAGTTTGACCTGCAGGCTGGGCCTGATTGGACGGCTGAGCCTGGGGTTGATTTTGCTCTGTTGTCATGCATGCACATCCCGGTGCGTTGACGATTCCTGCTTGCTAGTTGCGACCCACCCCGGACCGGGGAAGGCAGAGATAGGCTGCAACTCATGTTTCCACTTGGTTGATGGCCAGCGGCCACGTCCACGCACTCAAAAGGAACTTATCCAAAAGAATCGGTTTGGGGTGGAACCTATGGTTTGATCTCTCAAACAAACTACTGGTATTAGTCTGTACCGCTATTGATTGACCCGGCGACGAACATCGCTATTTGGGCCAGCAGGTGCGACGCGGCAGAAAAACCCTATTGACTCTCGAGAATTGCGGCGAGCCTGACTCATATGAGAACTGGCTTCAGCCGCTCGATAGGCAAAACCGATAATACACAGATACACTGCCCGAGAGCAAGTGCTATTCAGAAACCACATTCCGGAAGTCAGAGTAGGCTGGTTACTGTTGGGGCTTGAGGGGAGAAAACAAGGCAGAAATACGGCTAGAAAGAGAAAAGCCACGGTAGAGTGGCTTTTCCTGAATAATGGCCAGTCACTGGCCTCCCAAGGGTTCCCCCGGCAGCGCACGTCTGCGGGATGTAAAGCTCCGGTTGCGGCTGGTCCTGGTAGAACCTAGCTCTGCTCGCCGGATTCTGAAGCGCCGGACTCGCATTTTTGCGAGCCACGTGCGTCGCTGGCTGCCCTAGTAGTAGCAGTTGACGTGCCGTTTGCCATGTTACTTATTATCAGTTAGTTAGCCGTTGGCCGCCGATCGCAGTTTCCGATTTATGGAAGCTGCGCCCAGGCAATCATTCTGGAATCCATAGAAACCGGCCTGTGAGCCTGGGCAAATCTAGCGCTGGCAGTGGGGACAATAGTGCGTCCCGCGGCCGGCCAGCAGGATGCGCCGAATGGGCGTTCCGCATACCAGGCATGGCTGTCCGGTGCGCAGATAGACTCGATGCTCGAGCTGGAAGAAGCCTGCTACGCCGGCCGCGTCCACATAGTCGGATACGGAGGAGCCACCGAGCGAGATGGCCTCTCTCAAGACACTCTGCAGGCTGGCATGCAGGCGGTCGAATTCTGCCCGCTTCAGGTGGCGAGCCATTCTGCGGGGCCGGATTCCAGCCCGGAAAAGACTTTCGTCGGCATAGATGTTTCCCACTCCGTGCAGCAGTTTTTGGTTCAGCAGCGCAGCCTTGATGGAGGTGCGGCGGGGCCGGAAGAGGGCTGCGAATTCGTCGGGTGATATGTCGAAAGGCTCCTGGCCGGTGCCCGCGAATCGGGCTGTTTTGGGGGTGGGGAGACGGTGCAGCTCCATACGCCCGAATCGCCTGGGGTCCACGAAACGGAGTTCTCTCCCGGAAGCCAGATGCAGAATGCCGTGCGTGTGGCGGGGAACCGGCGTCTCCGCGTCGGCCACCAACAGGCGGCCGGTCATGCCCAAGTGCACGATCCATTGCAGGCCGGGCGCCTTGCCACGGGCGAGATCGAAGACAATGTGTTTGCCTACGCGGTAGACGCGTTCGATGCGCCGGCCGGGTAGCTCCTTGGCCATCCACTGGGGAGGAGACTTGAAGGGCTCAGGCTTTTCGCTGAACCAGGTGGTTTCGATGCGGTCCCCACGCAGGCGCTCATCGACCCCGCGGGCGATGGTTTCCACTTCAGGCAGTTCGGGCATGGCTCATCTTTCTCTCATTGTCGCAGGTGCTTGGCCGCTACCCTGAGGCGTTATATCATCAAGAGTTGGAACAGGCTGCGCCGCCCGCCGCGCCAGACTGGTCAGCAATATTTCCACTCACCCCCAGCGCAGGTTTAACCGAGCCTCGATCAAAAGGCCGAGCCGGCAGGGGAAGAGTGCGTCACACGAAACTGATTGGAGTTCATGCGAGCCAAGACTGCGGTAGTACTGGGTGCCCAATGGGGCGACGAGGGCAAGGGAAAGATCGTCGACGTTCTTTCCGATCGATTTGCGGTGGTGGCGCGTTATGCCGGCGGCCACAACGCCGGCCATACGGTCATCATCCGGGGACAGAAGTTCATCCTGCAACTGGTGCCCTGCGGCGTTTTGCGTCCGGACTGCCGGGCGGTCATCGGCAACGGCGTTGTGCTTGACCCACTGGCCTTCCTTAAGGAGATCGGCAAGCTTCGCGACCTGGGAGTGAACGTCGATGAGCAGCTATTTGTCTCCAACCGCGCGCAGGTGATCCTTCCCTACCATCGCATGATCGAGCTGGCGTCGGAGAATGCTCCCGGACGGCAGAAGATCGGCACCACCAGCCGGGGCATCGGTCCGGCGTACGAAGACAAGATGCATCGCAGCGGACTGCGCGTGATTGACCTGCTTAATCGCAGTTTGCTCAAGACGCACATTGAAAATGCCTGCAACGAAAAGAACGCCATTGCGCACGCGCTGTTCGGAACCGATCCGCTCGACCCAATCAAGATGTACGATGAGTACGCCGAGGCGGCGGAGCGCATTCGGCCCTTCGTCACCGACACAGCAAAGCTGCTGAACGACGCCATCCGCCAGGGCCAGAGCGTAATGTTTGAAGGCGCCCAGGGCACCATGCTGGACATCGATCATGGCACCTACCCGTTTGTGACCTCCTCTTCTTCCACCGCCGGGGGCGCGGTGATCGGAACCGGTGTGGGACCGACCGCAATCGGCACGGTGATCGGGGTCACCAAGGCCTATGTCACCCGCGTGGGCGAGGGTCCATTCCCCACTGAGATCCAGGGCGAGCCCAGCGATCTGCTGCGCGCCCGTGGGCAGGAGTACGGAGCGGTGACCGGGCGGCCTCGCCGTTGTGGGTGGCTCGATTTGCCCCTATTGCGTTATTCCAGCGAAATCAACGGCACGGAATGGCTGGTGGTTACCAAGCTGGACGTGCTGGATAGCTTTGCCGAGATCCCGATCTGCACCAGCTATCGGGTAGATGGCCAGAGCTGTGACACCATCCCGGCGGACGTAAGTGGCCTGGAAAAGATTGAGCCGGTTTACACCCGGCTGGAGGGCTGGCAGACGTCCACCGAGGGCATCACCGAGTTCGACCAGCTTCCCAAGGCGGCGCAGAAGTACCTTCGTTTCCTTGAAGCGGAATCCGGCGCTCGCATCGGCATGGTCTCCACCGGCCCGGACCGGGAGCAGACGATGATCCTTCCCGGCTTCTCCGGGGCCCTGGACTGGATGCACTCCCAGGGCGCGGCCCACGGCAAGCCCCACGGCACCCGGGGCAGGCTGGGCGGGCGGGGCAGAACGGATGACAGCAGTGCAAATACCTACGGCCAGGTTCTTTTCGACAGACATTTCCGGATAGATTAGAGACACAATGGTCAGTTTTATCGTACGTATGCGATTCGCCGCCGAAGACCGTGAAAACGTAAGCGATATCCTGCGCGAGCTGGCTCTCGCTTCGCGCCAGGAGCCGGGCTGCGTGAGCTATATCCCGCACACCGTTGAGGACGACCCAGCCGTGGTCGTGATCTACGAGCAGTACCGTGACCGGGCAGCGAGTGAGTTCCACCGCACCACCCCTCACTTCAAGAAGTTTGCTGTGGGCGGCCTTTTTCAGCTTATGCGCGAGCGAGAAGTCGAGAATCTGACCGCGGTCGTATAACCACTTCGTTACCTGGGGATAGCAATCGGATGAACGCGAACCTGGCGGGCTGATTCCGCATCCCACCTAGTTCGATGACTGATTTTGTCTCAGCTGGTGCTCCGTGCGGCTTGCAGTCCAAGCCCCGGGACATTGCGTTCAACCGCGAAAACTGTCACTCTGGAGTTTCATTTTTGACTCATTATTCGGACGCGGACTAACATCCGGTACGGTTATGCGCGCTCATTCCGAGCATCGTTGGCTGTTTCCTACGGTCGGCAGACTGTTCTTCGTCCTTATACTGCTCTCCGCGTGTGCAACCCAGGCGCATGCCTTTTTTCCTCATCACGAGAACCCCCACAAAGAGATTGAAGGGCTGGAACTGGATTGGCGCCAGGCCCAGCTTTCGAATAACGTCTCTGAGGTCGATCGCCTGCTAGCTGATGACTACCTGGGCATCAGCGCCAACGGCACCCTGGAAACCAAAGCGGATGAACTCACACGGCGCCGTAGCGGGTCCCTGCACATTACCCAGCTCGATCTAAGCGACATCAAAGTAAGGATCTATGGGGACACTGCCGTAGTTACGTCGAAGGCTGACCTGGTGGGGAAAAATGGCGACCGCGATATTAGCGGAAAGTTCCGCTATACCCGGGTTTACAGCAATCGAATGGGTCAGTGGAGAATCGTCAGTTTTGAAGCCAGCCCCATCTCCCACAACCACGATTCGGACGACAAGCACTAGGGTCGGTGGCCTCCATCTCACAGGGCTGCTTGTTCAGAGAACCCGGCTCTGTCCATCCCCCGTAACGGCTGCTCAGGTGAGCGCTACCCTCCCCTTTGTCATCCCGAGCGAAGCCGAGGGACCCGTTCGACTCGCTCGAAGGCAGGCCTGCTGTGCGCCTTTCCCGACCTAAGACCTTTCGCGGAAATGTTCTTCGACCGAGCGACCCGATTCAGGCGTAGGCTGCTGCTAAGACGGCATCGGCTATTGCTGCGGCCTCCCGGGCTGGACATACATCGTGCACCCTGATCATGTGCGCACCGGCCAGGATGGTGGCGGTTACGGCAGCAATGGATGCATTTCCCCGGCTCGCCACCGGCACATCGCCTCCCTGATAGAGGGCGGACAAGGTTCTACCCAGAAATGATTTGCGCGAGACACCCGCGAGCAGCGGTTGTCCCAGGCAGCCCAGTTCTTCAAGACCCACCAGCAAGGAGTAATTCCGGTCACCGGCTTTGCCAAAGCCGAAACCGGGGTCGAGAACAATCCTATCCCGCTGGATTCCAGCCTGTTGTGCTTGCTCCAGCCGCTGCCCCAACTCCCGCTTGACCAGCGCTACCATTTGATTGCCATGCATCGCGGGCAATTCCTGCCACTCCTCCGGCTGACCGCGCAGGTGCATGAGCACGACGCCGCACTCGGCAACAGCGCAGACCTGAGCCATTGCCTCGTCCCAGGAGAATCCGCTGACATCGTTGACGATCTCGGCTCCGGCATGGAGGGCGGCCGCGGCGGTCGCCGATTTATAAGTATCGATGGAGAGGATGGACGCCGGCCGATGGCGTAGTACGCCCTCCAGCACAGGAATGACGCGATCGATCTCCTCCTGAATACCCACCGGCGTGCGCTTTCCCGGCCGGGTGGATTCGCCGCCGATATCCACGATGTCAGCCCCGTCCTCAAACATCGCCAGGGCATGCTCGATGGCTTGCGCATGGGTGGCAAAGGCGCCCCCATCGGAAAAAGAGTCGGGGGTGGTGTTCAGCACCCCCATCACCAGGGTCGTCTTCCCCAGTGGCAGGGACCGTGTGCGCAGCTTCCAGTCAAAGCAGGAACGCGTAGCAAAGGGCATCTGTGACCATTCTAGGACGCCCAACGAGGGTAAGGTAAACTCCGCGCAGAGACATGCGAACGCGCTCCCCCTATCTGATCCTGTGGCTGGCCCTGCTCTGTGCTGGGACTACCTCAGCGACAGCCGCGGCCAAGCACCCGGCCTCACGCAAGTTGCCCCTCGCTCAGGCCGTAAGCCGCATTCTTGCCGATCCGGGAGTCAACCAGGCGCACTGGGGAATCTCCGTCGTCGCGCTGAGCGGCGGCCCGATTTATGCGCTCAATGATGGCCAGTACTTCAACCCCGCGTCGAACGCAAAGCTGTTCACCACGGCCGCGGCGTATGCCTTGTTGCCCAGCGGCCTCACCTTCACGACCGTGGTATCGAGCAGCGCTGAGGTCAACAATGCGGGAGAGATTCGTGGCGATATCACGATCTTTGGCGTGGGCGATCCCAACATGTCGGCCCGTACTATGCCCTTTGGCATCAAGACCGAACGCACCGGCTCCCCGCTGGCGGCACTGGAGGATATGGCGGACCAGATTGTCCGCCACGGCGTCCATTCCGTAAGCGGAGATATTGTCGGAGACGACACCTGGTTTCTCTACGAACGCTACGGCGCCGGTTGGAGTTGGGATGACCTGCAATGGGGATATGGCGCACCAGTATCGGCCCTTAGCGTGAATGATAATGAGGTCTACCTCAGCGCTATGCCGGCGGCGCAAGTAGGGGAGAATGCGGTGCCTTCCTGGCTCCCGGCGACGCCGTACTACGCAATCGAAAATTCGCTCACCACCAGCCCCGCGGGAGACCCGGGTAAGCCGGGGATCGAGCGCTCCCCAGGCTCTCTCACCGTACGCATATTTGGCCGGACTGCTCTCGGCCAACCAGGCCTGCACGCCGCCCTGGCCATCGAAGATCCCGCCGATTACGCCGCACGCTCTCTGCGGGCGATGCTCCTGGCGCGCGGGGTCCAGGTCAGCGGAACAGCGCGGGCGCAACATCGGCAGCCCTCCGATACCAGCGACTTCCTCTCCGTCCAGCAACAGCCTCTCGTGCTTCATCCCATAACGATGGAGACGGTGCAGTCGGCAAATGCGGGGCCGTTTCTGCTCGCTTCCCATGTGTCGCCACCGCTAGGGGACGACCTGGTCGTGACCAACAAAGTCAGCCAGAACCTGCACGCCGAGATCACTCTCAGAACCCTGGGCAAGCTCGAAAGCTCGGATGGATCCCTGCTGGAGGGCACACGGGTGGTGCGCCAGTTTCTGATCTCAGCCGGTGTCGCCCCCAACGACTTTGTCCTTTACGATGGCTGCGGGCTCTCACCCCAAGACCTCGTGACTCCCCGAGCCTTTACTACCTTGCTCGCCTACGCGGCCCGGCAGAGCTGGGGCGAGGCATTCCGCACCTCTCTGCCCGTGGGAGGAGTGGATGGCTCTCTCTCCGCCCGCTTCAAGCAGCCATTGCTCAACGGCAAAGTCTTCGCCAAGACCGGTACCCTGGGAGAGGCGCGCGCCTTGAGCGGCTACCTGGTTGCCGCCAGTGGCCAGACAGTCGCCTTTTCCATTATGTGCACCGATCACTCTCCGTCCCTGCCGGCGGAACGGGCCGCCATGGATAAGATCGTGGCCGCAATCGCGGAGTCAAATTGAAGACCTTCTCGGGGAAGAACCGGCTGTTGATTCTTGCTTTCGGACTGCTGGCCGCTTGCGGCTGCAAGCACTCACCCTCCAAGCCGCTGCGTGCTCTCACTCCACAGGAGGCCGCCGGGAGGCAGGTATTCGTGAACCAATGCTCCAGCTGCCACTACGCCGATACGGACAAAGGCCTGTACGGCCCTGGCCTCCAAGGGCTGTTTCGCAAACCCTATCTGACGAGTGGGATAGCGGCAAATGACACCCGGGTGAGCTCGGTGATCCTGCATGGCTGGGGTACGATGCCGGCCATGGGCAATACAATGTCAGATCAGGAGTTCGAAGAGTTGATGGCCTACCTGCACACGTTATGAGCAACCTTCCGCTGCCGGGCATGGCGGCTATCTCGCTCTGGATGCTGGCGCTGGCGTTGGTTGGTGTGGCTGGGGTTTTCACGGGCCACTACCCGTCCGGAGGGGCTCGTATCGGTATCCTGATCCTATGCAGCGTCTTTGCGGCCGCCGGCCTGGGACTCATTCGCATGCGCCGGTGGGGATGGGCGCTTACCCTGGGCGCGGTGTTTCTCTCCATGTGCTTCGGCTGCTACAGCCTCTTCCGCTTTCACCAGGGCCAATGGGTAGTGATGGCGGTGATCAATCTCGTCTTCTTTCTTTACCTGGTGCGCCCCGAAGTCACCGGGCGCCTTCGCTAGAGGGCCTGAACCGATACAATTGAGGTAGCGTGATTGACCTCGTCCAGATCGACCAAAGCCCACGCCGTCCCGTCCCCAAGCCTGCCTGGCTCAAGGCCCGCGCGCCGGTTGGCGAGAATTACCACGAGCTCAAGAGTCTTGCGCGGTCGCTCAACCTGCATACGGTATGCGAGTCGGCTCACTGCCCGAACATCGGCGAGTGCTGGAACCAGCGCACCGCGACCTTCATGATGCTGGGCAACACCTGCACGCGCCGCTGCGGTTTTTGCGCCGTGCCCAAGGGCCGGCCGGAGCCCATCGACTTCGACGAGCCCCGCCGGGTGGCTGAAGCGGTCGCCATTCTCGACCTGAAACATGCGGTGATCACCAGCGTGAACCGTGACGACGATGTTCTGGGAGGGGCCCGCGCCTTCGCCATGGTCATCGAGGAGATACGGCGTCAGGCGCCGGGCTGCCAGGTGGAAGTGCTTATCCCTGATTTTCAGGGTCAGGAAGAGGCCATCCGCATCGTGGTTGAGGCTCAGCCTGAAATGTTGAATCACAACACTGAATCGGTGCCGCGGCTCTATCGCGTGGTGCGATCGGGGGCCCGTTACCAGAGGACGCTTCGGCTGCTGGAGTATGCCAAGATCGTCGACCCGCGGATGACCACCAAGTCCGGAGTGATGGTCGGCCTGGGCGAGGAGATGCATGAGCTGTTGCAGGTTTACCGCGACCTGGCCGCCGTCGGCACGGACGTGTTGACGATTGGGCAGTATTTGCGTCCATCCAGAGATCACCTGCCCATGGCGCGTTATTACACGCCGGAAGAGTTTGTCTATATGCGCGAAGAAGCTCTGCGAATGGGGTTCCGCCATGTAGAGTCGGGACCGCTGGTGCGGTCGTCCTACCATGCACGCGAGCAGGCGCAGTCTACTGGCGTGACCCTGCTTACATAATCTTTTTTGAAAGATCGAGGAAGAAGACGATGGCAGTCTCAGTAATGGCCAGTATTCCGGCCTTGAAAGATATCCAGCAGCAGCTCAAGTCGCGGATGGAGAAAGCGGTGGATGATTTCCGCGGCAACCTTGCGTCCACACGCACCGGACGGGCCTCTGTACACATGCTCGACCAGATCAAGGTGCCGTACTACGGCACGGATACGCCCCTCAATCAAGTGGCCCAGGTGACCGCTCCCGATGCCAACCTGATCCTGGTCCAGCCCTGGGATCCCAGTATCCTGGCGGATATTGAGAAAGCGTTGCGCACGTCGGACCTGGGGTTCAATCCGCAGAACGACGGCAAGATCGTGCGTATTCCCGTACCGCCGATGACGGAGGAGCGCCGCCGCGAAGTGGTGAAGCACCTCAACAAGACGCTCGAAGACCATCGCACCGCGGTGCGCAATATCCGTCGCGATGGCAATGACCTCATCAAGAAGTCCGCCAAGGACAAGAAAATCTCTGAGGACGAGGAGAAGCGCTCCCTCGAGGAGATCCAGAAACTCACCGACGATGAGATCCGGCGCATGGAAGAGATGTGCCGCAACAAAGAGAGAGAAGTGCTGCAGATCTGAGCGTCAGCTGACCCGGCTGGTGTGGTCCAGAATGATCTTCCAGCCTGAGGGATCGCGCTTGAAGAGTAGGGAGAAGATGCCGTCGGCATTGCCTCCGCCGGCTGCGGTGCGCTCTAAATGAAAATTCCCGGTGGCTACTGCGTAGTTGGCATCCAGAACTCGGATTGCAAGATGGGTAAAGGCTAATTTTCCCATCGCCGCCGGTGTCGTATAGAGCTTTCTGTAGCGCTCGAGAATCGTGGCATAGCCGTATTGCACTGTTTGGCCGACGAAGGTGGTGTTGGGAGAGTCCTCGTAGCCTTTCATGAAGGCTTCCACGTCGCCGCGGTTCCAATCCGCTGACTGTTGGTCGAGCAGATGGTGAATGGCGGCCTCTGGCGCGGTTTGTGCTTGCGAGGAAGCCGCGAGCGCAAGGACGAGAGCGAGGAGCAGGTGGACATTACCTTTTCTCATGGAGAAAAGATAAAGCAACGACCAATGGGGAAGAAACCGCGGACCAGACTTGTCCAAATTAGCTTTTTTCGTCTCTGTCCATCCGCCTCCACCCGTGCCAAGGTGAGCCACCGCCTCTCAAATTTGTCATCCCGAGGAGCGGACTTGCCTGTGACAAGTCAAGTGGAGCAATTACACCGGCAACAAAAGCTCTGGGTGCCCCATTCAAGCCGTATTTTGGCTTGAGTGGGCTACCATGCCTCCCGACTCGTTTGTCATTAAGAGCAGTCGACTCGCGTGGCGAGCACTACAATGATCTATGCCTGGATCGAGAATCGCCCACGCTGTTTGTTCGCATGACTGTCCGGATTCCTGCGCCATTCTGGTGACCATTGATGAATCAGGGAAGGCCACGCGCGTCCAGGGTGATCCGGATCATTCAGTAACTCGGGGCTTTCTCTGCGGCAAGGTGGCCAAGTATCTGGACCGTGTCTATTCTCCCTCGCGGCTGCTCTACCCCATGCGCCGCCGAGCTGGAGCGCCCAAAGGGAGAATGCCTTACGGCCATGAGGGGGACGCCTTCGAACGTATCAGCTGGGACGAGGCGCTGGACCTGATCGCGAAAAGGCTGGGGCTAATTGCCGAGCAGCACGGTCCTGAGTCCATCCTGCCTTATTCCTATGCGGGAACGATGGGAGTGCTGGGCTATGGCTCCATGGATCGCCGCTTCTTTCACCGGCTCGGCGCCTCGCGGCTCGATCGCACCATCTGCGCGACTGCCGGCGGCGATGCCTTGATCTCAGTCTACGGAGAGAAGCGAGGCACGGACCCGGAACACTTCCGCCATGCCCGCTACATCATCGCCTGGGCTGCGAACATCCATGGCAATAACGTGCACCTGTGGCCCTTCGTCGAAGAGGCCCGCCACCAGGGCGCACGCCTGGTGGTTATCGACCCATTCCTCACCCGCACCGCGCGCGTGGCGGACTGGCACATCCCCATCCAGCCTGGCACGGACGCGGCGTTAGCGCTCGGCCTGATGCACGTCATCATCCATGAAGGGCTCTACGACCGGGATTATGTGGCCCAGCATACCCACGGATTTGAGGCCCTGCGCGCACATGTTGGGCCGTACACGCCAGAGCAGGTTTCCTGTTTGACCGGCATCGACGCAGCCGACGTCACCCGCCTGGCACGCGAATATGCGACCAGTGCCCCGGCCGTGATCCGCTTGAACTATGGCATACAGCGTTCGCAGAACGGTGGAGCAGCCGCTCGCGCCGTTTGCATGCTGCCCGCGCTGATCGGCGCCTGGAAGCATCTCGGCGGAGGGCTGCAGCTCTCCACCAGCGGAGCCTTCACGTTCAACACGGCAGCCCTGGAAAGGCCAGATTTGATGATGGCGAGCCCGCTCCAGCGCCCAGCGCGCATCGTCAACATGTCGCGCCTCGGCCACGCCCTCACGGAGCTCGATGAACCAGCGGTGAAAGCGCTTTTCGTCTACAACTCGAACCCCGCGGCCATTGCTCCCAATCAGAACGCCGTAGTGCGTGGACTGATGCGCAGCGACCTGTTCACTGTGGTGCACGAGCAGTTCTTGACGGATACCACCGACTACGCCGATATCGTGCTGCCGGCAACCACCTTCCTGGAACACAAGGACTTTCAGGGTGCGTACGGTCACTACTTCCTACAGCTGTCAGAACAAGCCATCGCGCCGCTGGGAGAGGCCCGACCGAACGTCTGGCTCTTTAGCCAATTGGCGCAGCGCATAGGGTTCCCCGAGTCCTGCTTCCACGACGGCGTTGACGACCTGATCGAGCAGGCGATGGATGCGCCGGCGATGCATGGTATTACCCGCCAGGAGCTGGAGGCGAAAAAGAGCATACGCCTGCAGCCCGCAACGGAGCGCGCGGACGGGGTTCAGCTGCCCTTTGCGAATGGCGGCTTTGCCACACCCAGCGGCAAGGCTGAGTTTTATTCGAGCGCGCTGGCAGCGCAGGGGCTCGAACCGCTGCCCGCGTTCCACCCGCCGGACGAATCGCGGCGGGGAGCCCATTCGCATACATTTCCGCTCGAGTTTTTACCCCGCAAGGCCGACCACTATATGAACTCGACCTTCGCCAACCTTCCGGGACACCAAAAGATGGAATCCCCTGGCCTGGTGTTCATGCACGCGAAGGACGCCGCCGCGCGGGAGATCGGCGAGGCAGACCTGGTGGAGATATATAACGCGCGCGGCAAAATGCGGCTGCGGGCGCGCATCGACGGCAGCGTACCGGCCGGCGTGGTCGCTGCCAGCCTCAACTGGAACAAGCTGTCCGCTGGGGGGAACAACGTGAACGCGCTTACCTCCGAGCGTCTGACCGACCTGGGCCGTGGGGCCACGTTCTATTCGACCCTGGTGGAAGTTCGAAAGCTGCCCCCAACCAAAAACCTCTTCCCTCCGATAGACTAGGAACACCTGCTCAAGCGTGAGATTGACGATGCCGTTTCCAGCGGGTTTTTGAGTGCGCGGGCTGTGGAGAGTGGAATGAGATTGTGGTGGACGAGACTGCAGGCGGGCGGCAGCGGTATGTGGAAGACTGCCAGGTCTGCTGCAAGCCAAACCTTCTCTCCGTGGCGTGGGATTCCTCACTGGGCGAATACTTCGCCAGCAGTGAGCTGGAGAGCTGAGGGAGTTCTGGTGTCTGTTTTGACTGGGCCTCCTGGATGGTAGACGGGGTGAGAAACGAGTCGCCGGAGTTGGGGAGTACCCCTTCCGTCACATATAATCGCCTTTTCCTCCAGCAGGATCCGATTTTCAGCAGTGAGGGTGTGCCTATTCTTCGCGTCGTGTCAGGGAGCCTTCGCTCCCGGTTTCATAAGAACCAACCTGCGCTGCCGTTTTTTTTTCGGGTGTGCAGGATCGTGGGCTTGCTTCTATTTTGCGGTTCCAGTCTGATTGCCTGGGCTCAGCAGGACGTCGCCCAGCCGGGTGTGGTGACGCAAATCCGGGTAATCGGCAATCGCCGCATTCCCAGAGAAACGATACTGGCGCGGCTGTTTACCCACCCTGGGGATACCTACGATCCGGCGACCATCGAGCGCGACTTCAACTCGCTCTGGAACACCGGATACTTCGAGAACCTGCAGATCGCGCGCGAGGATACCCCGAAGGGCGTCGTTCTCGACATTATCGTTAAAGAAAAGCCGACTATTCGCGAGATCAACTACAAGGGCCTGAACTCGGTCTCGACCTCGGATGTTCTGGATCGCTTCAAGAAAGAGCACGTCACTGGCTTCTCAGTAGAAAGCCCCTACGATCCTACCAAGCTGGCCCGTGCGATCGATGTGATCCGCGCCTTGCTGGCCGAGCACGGGCACCAGTTTGCGACCGTGAAGCCGGACATCAAGACCATTCCGCCTTCCTCGGTCACGGTCAACTTCATCATCAAGGAAGGGCCCACGGTAAAAGTCGGGAATATCACTTTCACCGGCAACCGGGCGGTGAGTTCACGCGAGCTGCGCGCCGCCATGAGGAACCTCCGGCCGGTTGGGATCCCGCACTCGATTTTCCTGGAGAACCTCTTTGCCCGTACCTACGATGCGAGCAAGCTCGAGGAAGATACAGAGCGAGTTCGCCGCGCGCTCCAGGACCGGGGCTACTTCCGGGCCGGGGTCGGCGATCCCGTCACCCATATCCGGAATGAAGGGGGGCTCTCGTTACTCACTTTTCGTCCGCGCAAGGGTAAGCGTATCGACATCCGCATTCCTGTCGAGGAGGGTGCGCGCTACCGGCTTGGCGGTGTCACCTTTACCGGCAACACCCACGTGCAGAACGTCAAGGCGCTGCGATCTCAGTTCCCCACCAAGGACGGGGAATTGTTCAATGCAACCGCCATAGGCAAGGGATTGGACAATCTACGCAAGGCCTATGGGACGCTGGGCTACATCAACTTCAGCGCCGTGCCAACGCCGCGCATCGATGACGCCAAACACCTGGTGTACCTGGACATCGACATCGACGAGGGCAAGGCCTTTACCGTTTCGCGCATCGAGTTCCAGGGCAACACCATCACCCGCGATCGGGTGATCCGGCGGGAACTGCTGCTCGAAGAAGGCCAGCCCTACAACAGCAATTTATGGGAATCGAGCCTGCTGCACCTGAACCAGCTGGACTACTTCGACGCGCTCAAGGTGGATCAGGACACCGAGATACACCAGGACCCCGAGAACGCCACGGTTTCGCTGCTGCTCAAGGTGCACGAGAAAGGCAAGAACTCGATCGGCTTGAACGGCGGGGTCAGCGGACTTTCCGGCACCTTCCTCGGTCTTAACTACTCCACCAATAATTTTCTCGGCCTGGGCGAAACGTTGAGTCTCCAGGGCAATATCGGCAATCTGGCACGCAGCCTGGTCTTCGCGTTCACTGAGCCCTACCTGCGCAACAAGCCGACCAGTGTGGGCTTCCAGGTCTTCTCCAGGAAGTCGGATTACAATTCAGCGCGCAACTATGCCCAGGTGACCGGCCAATCCGCGAACCTGTCGGCCGCCCAGCAATCCCTTACCCAGAATTACAATCAGTCCTCAACAGGGTTGAATTTCTCTGTCAGCTATCCGCTGAACCACTCCTTTAAGCGGATCGGCCTGACCTATAGTTGGGATAAGTCAACCATCACGACTTTCAGCCAGGCATCCGCCAACCTTTTCCAAACGCTCGCGTTCCGCAGCGGCCAGATCCAGGGCGCCAATGCATTGGAAGGCATTTACACCAGCTCGGTTTCATTAAGTTATTCGTACAACAAGGTCGGCCCATCCGTCTTCAGGCCTCGTTTCGGAACGGACATTTCCGCAGCGTTTGTGCTCTCGGGCCTGTGGGGTAATGTGCGCTATTTCACCCCGGTGGTGCAGTACAAGCACTACATCGCGATGAAAGGCCTACGGCCGAACACGGAAGGGCGTAATGTCCTTGGCTATCGCATCCAGCTTTCTTACATCCAGGGTTACAGCGGAGATGTGGCTCCTCCGTTCGCCCGTTTCTATTCCGGCGGTGACAACGAGTTGCGCGGCTTCGATGTGCGCGCGGCGACGCCCTATGGCTGGATCCCCGTGCGTCAAAACATCACCCTCACCAACCCCGACGGCACGCCCGTCCCCATCGATCCGAGCAACTACACTCTGGGCAACATCACGATTCCCATCCCGATTTACCGACCCGTTTCGGTGGGTGGCGATATCAAGAGCACTTCCACCGTCGAGTATCGAATTCCTATCGCTGGCCCGGTCCAGTTCGACTTGTTCGACGACTTCGACATCACGTCTGTGATTCGCCAATCCCAATTACGGCAAAGCGTGGAGGGCGCCGACCAGCTCAATTCACCGCTTTACGGCTGCACCGCGTACTTCAATGGCGCCTGCCAGGGCGGCCAGGCGATCAAGTTCATCAACGAGATCAGGCCGATCGAGGGCACTAATCTGGTGCCGCGCATGTCCATCGGCGGGGAGATCTCGGCGATGCTGCCCATTGTGAATGCACCCATGCGCATCTACTACGCGTACAACGTGCTTCGCCTCTACGAGAATGTTCAGGGAGAAAGCCTGATCACGCGCAGTATGTTCCCCTCGGGCGGGGCGGGTGACTTTACCTATGCCGAAGCCATATCGGGTTACGACTCCCTGTTGCATTTTCGCGAGCCGAGAAAGACCTTCCGCCTGAGTGTCAGCACTACTTTCTAGGAGAGGGGATGACAAGGTGGGCGTTGGTGCTTCGGTCAGCATCGGTTGTGGAGCAACCGCCCTGCGTTGACGCTCTCCCGGCCCACACCTATAATCACTGCTGGCCCTGTGATTGTCTCGGTCCGTGTCTCTTCTTCGCATTTGCTGCCAGATGCGCTGGCCAGGTGACTGCATTGCAAATGCGCATGCGGGGGACCCGCAAGCGAAGGCCCGCTTTCCGCTGAAAGACGCGGGCGATCTGGATTCAAAGATCAAAAGGAGTTCTGTATTCCGATGAAGCGTTCGATCACCCTTGTTTGCCTGCTTGCTACCGCCACCGGCGTCAGCATCATTACCTCGCCCAGCAGCGCGCTAGCCCAGGCCCCTTCCGCACCCACCCCTGCCGAGTCAACTGCCGGTCTTGCCGCTGCACCGGCAATCCCTGCCAATGCCAAGATTGCAATCATCTCTTTCCAGCAGGCGGTCGCGGCGACCAACGAAGGTCAACGTAACTTCGGTCAATTGCGGGTGAAATTCGAACCCAAGCAGGCTCAGTTGAAGGCGCAAAGCGACGAGATCGATTCGCTCAAGAAGCAGTTGCAAGACGCCGGCGCCACCCTGAGTGAACCGGAGCGCGACAGCCGCCTGAGAGTTATCGACGAAAAGACGAAGTCGCTGCAGCGGTCCGCGGAAGACGCGCAGAACGAGGCTAGCGGCGCGATGAACGATATGTACCAGGCACTGGCACAGAAGGTCTATGCGGTGTTGGACACTTATGCCCAGCAGAACAAATTCACGCTGGTGCTCGATACCAGCGCCCAGCAGACGCCGGTGTTGTGGGCCAATGGGTCCAGTGACATCACCAAACCGATTGTAGAGGCTTACAACGTCAAGTCCGGCGTTCCGGCACAACCAGCATCAGGCGCCGCCGCTCCGCGCCCCAGTACGACCAGCCCCAGCCGGCCTGCGACGACCCCACGGCCCAGCACGACCAAACCGCCGCAGTAGAGCATCGGTCCATTCGTCCCTCCTGGCAAGATTCACTTGCCAGGAGGGAAATAATGACCAAAACCAGCTAAAAAATACCTTCCAATCGAACTCCGCCGTACCTGTGGAAAAAATTGTGGAAAGCGGGGCAGTGCTCTTTTTGCTGCTTCAGATCTTAGCCGCAAAAGAGCCTGGACAAGCACTTTCTGGTGCCTGTTAACCTTTTGTTTGTCAAGCATTTATCGCTTGTGCTATGAGCCAGGCGACGAGCCGGAACCAGTGCTCGAGCGGAGGGCGGTTTTTTTCGGGTTTCCACAAAACGCACAGACGGCATGACCAACGTAACCCCCTGCTCCCGCTATTTGCTGGAATCCTCGCCGACCTTGAGGACCGCCAAAAACGCCTCCTGAGGGATGTCCACTTTACCCACTCGCTTCATGCGTTTTTTCCCTTCTTTTTGCTTCTCCAGGAGCTTGCGTTTGCGGCTGATATCTCCTCCGTAGCACTTGGCGAGCACATTCTTGCGCAGGGCGGCAACGGTTTCCCGGGATACGATCTTAGCTCCGATAGCCGCCTGGATGGCGACCTCAAACATCTGCCGGGGAATGAGCTCGCGCATTTTGGAGACCAGGGCTCGTCCCCGCTCGTACGCGAAGTCTTTATGCACAATGATCGAGAGCGCATCGACAGGTTCGCCTGAGATCAGAATATCCAGCTTGACCATGGGCGATTCCCACATGCCGGCGAGCTGGTAATCGAGCGAAGCATAGCCGCGCGAGACCGATTTCAGACGGTCGTAAAAGTCCAATACGATTTCGTTGAGCGGTAGCTCATAGGTCAGCATGACGCGGGTTGGGGTCACGTATTCGAAATTTTTCTGGCGGCCGCGCTTCTCTTCCACCAACTTGAGAATGCCACCAACATACTCTTCGCTGGTTAGTATGGTTGCGATGATCACCGGCTCTTCGATCTTCTCGATATCGGTGGGGTCGGGCCAGCGGGACGGGTTCTCCACTTCGATGACGGACTCATCGGTGAGGGTGATTTTGTATCGCACGCCGGGAGCGGTGGTTATGAGATCGAGGTTGAACTCGCGCTCCAGGCGTTCCTGAATAATTTCCATGTGCAGGAGCCCGAGAAATCCGCAGCGGAAACCGAATCCCAAGGCGACCGAGCTTTCAGGTTCAAAGAAAAACGACGAGTCGTTCAGGCGCAGCTTCTCGAGTGCGTCACGCAGCAGCGTGTGCTCATGCGAATCCACGGTGTAGAGCCCGGCAAAAACCATCGATTGAATGTCTTTGAAGCCGGGCAGCGCCTCCGCAGCCGGACGGGTATCCTCGGTGACCGTGTCGCCGATTTTGGTGTCGGCCACATTCTTGATGGTCGCGGAAAAAAAACCTACCTCGCCCGCCGACAACTGCCCAATCTCGAGTGGCTTCGGCGTCAATACTCCAACCGACTCCACATCGAATACCCGCCCATTGGACATGAGCCGGATCCTCGCGCCCTTGCGCAAGATGCCATGGATCACGCGGGCCAACACGATGACGCCGCGGTAGGGATCGAACCAGCAATCGAAGATCAGGGCCTGGAGGGGCGCTTCCGCATCGCCGGTAGGCGGAGGCAGACGCTGCACGATGGCCTCCAGTACCTCGGGAACGCCAAGGCCCGTTTTAGCACTCACCGGGAGCGCATCGGTAGCGTCCAATCCGACGGTGGACTCGATCATCTCCTGGGTGCGCAAGACGTCCGCGCTGGGCAGATCGATCTTGTTGATCACCGGAATCATGTCCAGGCCGTTATTGATGGCCAGATGGGCGTTGGCCAGGGTTTGCGCCTCGACGCCCTGCGAAGCGTCCACCACCAGCAGCGCGCCCTCACAGCAGGCCAGGGAACGCGAGACCTCATAGGAGAAGTCAACATGCCCGGGTGTGTCCAACAGGTTTAACTGGTACATCTCGCCATCCCGGGCAAGGTAATTCATGCGCACCGCGTGGGCCTTGATGGTGATGCCGCGCTCGCGTTCCAGGTCCATCGCATCCAGCACCTGAGCCTGCATCTCGCGTGCGGTCAAGGAGCCGGTCAACTCGAGCAATCGGTCCGAGAGGGTGGACTTGCCGTGGTCGATGTGGGCGATGATCGCGAAATTGCGGATGTGCTTGCTATCCATGAAGGGGTGCCGATCGGCGGGTGGCAAATCAGTTGATGGCGAGAGGGTCTCTCACCCGATCTTATCATTCACACCGAAGGCCCCCGGGCAATACAATCAAGGCTGAACGATGTTGCCAGGAAGCTCGGGAAGAACCCGGCCTTTCGTTGTGCAGCCATGGCGGAGGGTGCCAAGGCGTTTTTGCATGGGCTTATTCAGAGGGTCAAATATCGCTCCCAGAGTGGTCATGCTGGTGTTTGCCGCGGCCCCGTTGCTGTTTACCGGGTGTGTGCCGGAAGACCCACTGACGCCGGGACCAGCCAAGTCACCGCAGGCTACAGCTCCCGCGCTCAAGCCCTCCAAGCCCTCCACTCCATCCACGGCGTCTGCTGCCCCAGCGCCAACGCCAGCCGCCCGGCCTCAAGTGCAGGCCCTGATCGACGCAGTCGAAGTGGCGTACCAGAGTGGTGTGACCGACTATCACGCAGGCAAGCTGCAAAGCGCTAAGGCAGACTTCGATCGAGCCGTCGATATGATGCTGACCAGCAATTTCGATCTGCGGACCGAACCCCAGCTGCGAGATGAGTTCGACCGCATTCTCGACGCGGTCAATACGCTGGAGACGGAGGCGCTCAAGCAGGGAAATGGATTCGCACCCAAGATCGAGCCCGCTCCCGTCGATATTGCCAACGACGTCACCTTCCCGGTAGACCCGACGGTCAAGGCGCAGGCCAGCGCAGAACTGAAGACCACTGTGTCCGATTTACCGCTGGTGATCAACGATCCCGTCGCTGGTTATATCAGCTTTTTCTCTTCCAAGGGGCGGGGAACACTGACGCGGTCGCTGGAACGCGCCGGACGCTATCACGCCATGATTTCAGCGGTGCTTGCGGAAGAGAAAGTTCCCCAGGATCTTATTTATCAGGCCGTGGCCGAATCCGGCTTTCAGCCGCAGGCGGTGAACGGGCACTCGGGCGCGGGCGGCATGTGGCAGTTCATGCCTTACGGACCCTATGGCCTGACCCGCAACGGCTGGTACGATGAGCGCTTCGATCCGCAGAAGTCCACCCATGCCTACGCTCGCTACATGAAGGAGCTGTACGCTCAACTGGGCGATTGGTATCTGGCCATGGCCGCGTATGACTGGGGACCCGGCAATGTGCAGCGTGCGGTACAGCGCACCGGCTACGCCGATTTCTGGGAGCTCTACCGGCGCAATGTGTTGCCCCAGGAAACCAAGAATTATGTGCCTATCATCATCGCGGCCGCGATCATGGCGAAAAATCCTGAGCAATACGGACTGCAGTCGCTGACGCCCGACCCACCGTTGCTCATCGACACGGTGACCACGGACTACAGTGTTGACCTGCGCCTGGTCTCCGATCTGGTGGAAGCCCCGGTTCAGGAGATTACGAACCTTAATCCCAGCCTGCTGCGGATGAGCACGCCCGCCGACGATCCCTTCGAGTTGCACCTGCCTGCGGGGAGCAAAGACCTCTATCAAAAGCGCGTCGCGGAAATCCCCGTGGACAAGCGCAATCAATGGCGGTTTCACAAAGTGGTCGCCGGAGAATCGCTGCAGACTGTCGCTCACGATTACCACGTAACCCCGGCGGAAATCGTCTTTGTCAATCAGTTGGAGCCAGGCGACGATCTCTCGGCGACCGACTCGCTCATTATTCCTGTACCGCCCGCGCCCTCCAGCAGATCGCGCCTTACCCTTTACAAGGTGGAACATGGCGACACGCTGGTGACGGTGGCTGATCGCTTCAACGTAACGGTGCAGCAACTGCGGCGCTGGAACCATTTGAGCTCGGCCCGATTGGAACCGGGACGCCGTCTCTACGTGGCCGAACCGGCCCGGCTCACGAGCTCCAAGCATCGGGTAAGCACATCGACAAAACGCGCGAGCACGAAACAGCCAGTCGCCAACTCCACGTCTGCGCACAAACCACCAGCGCACTCTGCGGCAGGCGCGCACACCACCGCGAAGAACGCCCCGCCGGCTCTTTGAACAGGGAAAGGCGACAGAAAAAACAAGCGTGGCGGCTACGATAGGAGCCCTTGCCGGAAAAGAAACTTAATTCTCACTTGCGTTCATTGGCATCCCGTTGCATGCTGTTGCTATAATCCGCGCCGCAGGCAAGTATGATGGGGAGCGGTTCTCTGCGATCCGAATCCGTAGCAAACGAAGCCTTGGAGGCATAAGAATGCAGGACGAGCACAAACTGTACGCACACGCAGACAATGAGTTTGAAGCCGAGGCGGACGAGTACCCGGACGAGGTGGAAGACGGCTTCGATGACGATGATGAAGAGGAAGAAGAAGTCAGCATTATCGTCGCTTCCACGGCTCCAGGCGGCGAATTGCTTACACCACCTGTAAGCGTTCCGGCGGTGCCGCCACCCGCGAAAGCCCCGGCCAAAAAGGCGGTCGCCAAAAAGACCGTCGCCAAGCCTCCGGCGACCAAAACAGCAGCGAAAAAAGCCCCAGCGAAGGCTCCTCAAAAAGCTCCGGCCAAAAAGGCCGCCACGAAATCTGCCGCGAAGAAGAGCAGCAAAGGCGCGAAAAGCGGCAGGAAGGCCGCGAAAGCGGTCGGCAACAAGAAGAGCGCCAGCAGCAAAAAATCTACCATCAAACGAGGTATTCCTTTGGCAGTGAAGAAAGCAGCAACCAAGAAGTCGGCGGCAAAGAAGTCGCCGGCAAAGAAGGCAGCAAAGAAGTCGCCAGCTAAGAAAGCCGCGAAGAAGGCTCCGGCGAAAAAGACAGCTAAGAAGAAGAAGTGAAGTAATGTTTCTTTAGGAAAACAGGCAAGCAAAAGAGCCCGGCTAGCAGCCGGGCATTTTTGCGTCTGGAGTGTCTTATCTTCGTTTTGAGCTGCGCTTCTCGGGCGACAACGCGCGCCCCTTCGGCAAGGCTACTTCTTCTCGAAACCGTCCAGCGCGGCGAGAACCTGCTGGCTGTGCTCTGAGGGTTTTACGCCAGTCCACACCTGCACGATCTTGCCCTGGGGATCAATCAAAAACGTGTTGCGATTGGCGATCTTTACGCCCATGTGGTCGCCCAAGGACCCATACTCCACCACTACTTTCTTTTCCTGATCACTCAGAAGTTTGAAGCTTAGCCCTTCCTTGGCACAAAACTCCTTGTGGCTGTCCGTTGAGTCGACGCTGACACCGACGACGACCGCGTCCAGTTTCTGGTATTTGGAGATGTCCTGCTGAAAGTTGTGCGCTTCGATGGTGCAGCCGGTGGTCATGTCCTTGGGGTAGAAATAGAGCACCACCCACTTGCCGCGGAAACTGTCGAGACTGGTTGGGGTGCCATCCTGCGATGGCAGGGTAAAGTTGGGGGCCGTCTGGCCCGCTTGCGGCATGGCCGTATCATCGGCTATTCCGCGGATGCTCAAGGCGGCGCCAGCAAGCAGAACCACCAGGATTGCAACGATTGCTACTCTGTTCGTTTTCACCGGAATCTCCAGATTTTGCAAATTGAGCCCACCCGATTAGACCGCTTTTAGTCTTCGCCTGTCCAGCCGGGGCTGCGTGGGACGAAGCATTGGAAGATACTTCAGGCGCTAAGGAGGGTGTGTTACACGGGCTACAAAAGCTTTGGGTGCCCCTCGAGCCGTTCTTTGGCTTGAGTGGGCTACCATGCCTCCCCCACTCGTTTGTCATCCCGTCGACCGGAGCGACCTGTCCCGGCTTGCCGTGGAAGCGTGTGAAGCGACCTGCTGTTTCTTTCCCAGTTCTCAACCCTCCTTAGCCCTTCACACGCCGCGCCATTTACAGCCCGACCAAAGGTTGTGCCCGATGCAAGACAGAGTTTTCGCAACCTGTCAAACCGCGATGATCGCGATGCCACCGGCAGCGGCAAGCTCCTGAACCGTATCCTGATCGAAAATCAGAGTGCGGCCAGCTTCAATCGCCAGGCAAGTAGCCCCCGCCGCGCGCATCACCGCAATGGTCTTGGGACCAATCACCGGCACATCGAAGCGCATGTCCTGCGCCGGCTTAGCCACCTTGACCACAGTCAGGCGCCGTTCCAAAGTCGATGCTTCGCCCTCTCTAGCCAGAGTCCGCAGAATGGCCCCGGCGCGTTCGATGGTGGCATCGGTGCCCTCCATGGCCTCGACCGCCACACAGGCCTGCCCTGCCACCACCACGGTCTGGCCGATGTCATAGCCGGCCAAGGCAAGGGCCACTTCGCGCCCATAGGCCAGATCCTGCTGCTCTTCCGCAGTAGGCGAGCGCGCGGTCAGCACACCCGGCTGCGCCAGCAGGGGCTCCAGGTAAGCGGTGGACGAGATCAGCTCGATCCCTTCATCGCTCAGAACCTTGGCCACGGCGCCCAGCAACATATCAGTGTTCCGGGTACGCAGATTCAACAGCAGCTTGGCCAGCCGCCAGTCTGGCCGAATGCTGGAGAAGATCTGCTTGTGCTTGACCTGGCCGGCCATCACGGCCTGGGATATGCCTTCCTGGCGGAAGGTCTCGATCAATCGCGACAACTCTCCCAGAGAGAGCCAATGCACCCGTATGCCTGGGTCGGCAGCGGCCCGTACATCCATCTCCGGGTCGGTTTCTTCCTTGATGGCGGCGACCACTACCTCAGCCCCATGCGCGCGCGCAGCGTCGAGCAGCAGAAACGGAAAGCGTCCATTCCCGGCAATCAAACCCAGCCTGGTGATCAACTCCGGTTTCACTGGCCGCTCCTACTTGATCACGCCCCGCTGGGAACGCTCGATAAAGGCAATCAGGTAAGCCACGCAGTCCTCCGGCTGACCTTCGCTTCGCAGGCGTTCCAGGGCCTGAGAGGTATTGAGCCTGGCTGCCAGCAAGACCCGGTAGGCGTGCTGCAGAGCGCGCAGCTGCTCCTGGCCGAAGCCGGAGCGCTCCAGGCCGATTCGATTCAGGCTGTAGGCATGGGTCTCGCGTTTGGCCGAGGTCAGCGAGTAAGGCAGAACATCCTGGGTAATGGTGGTGCCCCCGCCGACGTAGGCATGCTTTCCGATACAGCAGTACTGGTGCACCGGGCAAAGCGCACCCACGCTAGCATGGTCTTCCACCGTGACGTGACCGGCCAGGGTGGCGCCGTTGGCCAGAATACAGTGGTTCCCGATGGTGCTGTCGTGACCGATATGGGTATAGGCCATGATCAGGCAGTGGCTGCCCAACCGCGTAGTTCCGCCACCGCCCTTGGTCCCCCGCGAAATGGTCACATACTCTCGGATGGTGTTGTCATCGCCGATTTCGAGGCTGGTGGGTTCGCCCCGGTACTTGAGATCCTGGGGCGCTACACCCAGGCAGGCGAAGGAGTAGACACGGTTTCGGGCGCCCAGGCGAGTCTTTCCATCGAGCACGACATGGGAAACCAGTTCACAGTCCTCGCCCAAGGCGACCTCAGGACCAATGGTGCAATAGGGACCAACGTTACAGGACTCAGGGACACTCGCCGTGGCAGCCACGATGGCTGTGGGGTGAATGCTCACTCCTGATTCACCGGCTCCAAAGCCGGATCCTCCGCAGGCGGAGCAACCGGCCGTTCCGGTCTGTCACTGCCAATGCGGGATGGCCGGGGCACCACCGCACACATGATGGTGGCTTCACACGCCAGCTTGCCTTCTACGTAGACTTTGCCCTCGAGCCGCGCTGCCAGGGGCCTCCAGTTCAAAACATCCACTTCGATGCGCAGCTGATCGCCGGGCGTCACCGCTCTGCGAAAGCGAGCCCGGTCAATACCGGAGAAGACCAACAGCTTGTTTTCATGATCCGGAACCTCAGGGAGCAGCAGCACTCCACCTGCCTGGGCGATTGCTTCCACCATCAGCACTCCCGGCATGATGGCGTAGTCAGGAAAATGGCCCTGGAAAAACGGCTCATTGATGGTCACGTTCTTGATTGCCACGATGCGCTTCTTGGGGCTGCTTTCGAGTACGCGGTCAATCAGAAGAAAGGGATAGCGGTGGGGCAGAATAGACATGATCTGCCGTATGTCCAGCATGCGCGCCGCCTCCTGCCTGGGATTCTCGTCTTCCATAGTCGCAGCGCAGATTATAGAGCATTTAGAGCATCATTTTTTGATTTTAGCCGCCGTCAGATCAGGGTTAAACATGTCTGGCGTCAAGGCGAGATTGTAGGCCGCGTGGTAGAGAAAGCGCTGGTTGGTCATGTCGTCGTTGTGGTAGCGGGTAATGGTGTAGGCGGTGGGAAAGCCCTCAACGAGATGGTAGTCGTCATACTCTTCCGCGTCGGTATTCTTGTCGTGGTAGAGGGGATCGCGCCACTGCCAGGTCCGCCGCAAGGGCAAGTGCGTTTCGGCATCGCTCTGGATGGTGATGCTGTCATTCTCTGCGCTAATGAGGGTCGTTTGATCGGCCAGATGGCGTTCGACCAGGTTTTGCCCGTTATAAATGAGGACCGTCCTGGGGTCGTTCAGCCAGACGCGCATGGCTACCTGGATGGAATGGTCACGACGCCGAATGAGATCCTGAATCTGTTCCTTGGGCAGCTCCCGTTTGCCTTTATAAGTAATCTCCCAGGCCTGATCTCCCGAAATAATCTCAAACACGTCCCGTTTCTTGCCCAGCTCGACGCGGGTCTGGTCGGGAAATTTTTGGATTTCGTAGAATTCCGAGGTCATACCGGTGGGCTTGCCGAGGTAGAAGCCGGACGTCCGGCCCTGCTGCATAGTGCTGGTGAGCGTGAGCCACCTCTGACCGCCCAGGGCTTCTACCATGGCATCCAGGGTAGCCCGTGCTTTCTTTTGGTTGGCGGCAGCTTCCGGGTCCTGTGCCCCGAGCGGGCGCAGCGTTGCCATAAGGAACAGCAGGCAGGCAAGTGTTCTCGCGGCATGTCTGCCAAGCCCTAATCCCATTCAGCTCGATCCTCCTGCTGCCTCATTGTACAAACCGGCAGCGGCGCCAAGAAATTTGTCCGGATTGGACGGGTTCGCCAGGAAATCCCGCCGAGCCACCGCCCCTCAAATTTGTCATCCCGAGGAGCCGACTTACCTGTGGCAAGTCCAGGGAGCAACAAAAGCTCTGGGTGCCCCACTCAAGCCGTATTTTGGCTTGAGTGGGCTACCATGCCTCCCCCACCCGTTTGTCATTAGGACCGAAGCTTCTTGCGATCCTTCAACAGCTTGCGCTGAGCTGCCGCCGGCATGGCCAGTACATCCCTGGTCCGCTTGGGCAATTTGCCGTAGACCAGGCCATGGCCCAGTTTGAGCAACTCTTCCAGCTCGCTACTCCGCACGACCCCCCAATGCCGGAGGGCGACCCAGTGCGCACGTGCGAAATACGGGGCGGGAAACATACCCTCCGTCTCCAGCAGCTCAGCGAATCGTTCCGGGCCGGCAGCGAAGGAAAGCACCGCCTTGTGGTCGTCATCGAGGTTCAGCAAGGCAAACATCTTGCCGCCAATTGCCTTGTCGCCCACCCAAAAAACCAGATTGGCGCCCCACTGCATGGTTTCCACTACATGGGGCAACCGCAAAAGGTATGCTCGTGCGCGTTCTGCATCCATGGTTTGAACCTCTCAATCCTTCATAGCGCGCAGCACGTCACATAGACGTTCCAGCTCCGCCTCAGTGTTGTAGTAATGCACTGAGGCCCTCACCAGCTCATCGAGCCCTCGGCGCTCCATGTCGATGAGGGTCGAAGACCGCTCAATGGTTCGTACCGCGATGCCGTTCGCCTGCATCCATCGCATCACTTCTCCAGCCGGATGAGGCTCATAGGTGAAGGTCACAATGCCACAGCGAACACGGCCCAGGTCCCGCACTGTCACGCCTTTCACCTCTGCCAGCCGCTCCCGCAGCAGGGCGGCCAGACCTTGAACCCGGCGCTCGATCCAGTCCAGCCCCAAAGCCAGCGCGTATTCTATGGCTACCCCTAACCCCAGCCGTGGAGCAGCTGCTGCTTCCCAGGTTTCAAATTTCTTGGCGTCGTCGCGCACCTCAAACTTACTTGCGGAGACCCAGGTGGCTGCCCGCAGGTCGAGCAGGGGTGGTTCCATCTGCTCCAGCATTGCCCTTCGCACATACAAAAACCCGGTGCCCCGCGGTCCCCTGAGGTATTTGCGCCCGGTCGCGCACAGCATATCGCACCCCAGAGCATTCACGTCCAGATGCATCTGCCCGGTCGACTGACAGGCATCGAGGAGAAAGGGAATGCCGGCTCTGCGGGCCAGCGCGCCCACCTCCGCGGCCGGCTGCACCAGGCCGCCATTGGTCGGCACGTGGGTAAGCGCGATCAATTTGACCCGATCGTCCAGCAGCCTCTCCAGAGCATCCAGATCGACCTCTCCGGCCGGATTGCTTTCCACTACGCAGATCTCAGCTCCGGTTCGCTGCGCCACCTGCAGAAATGCTATGTAGTTGCTTGCGTATTCATTGGCAGCAGTCACAATCCGATCCCCTGGCGAGAAACCCAGCGAGTAAAAGGCCATTTCCCAGGCCCGGGTTGCGTTCTCCTGCAACGCAATCTCCTCCGGAGCGCAATGCAACAGGCGCGCCACACTGCCGTACAACGCATCAAGTTCTGGGGCGACTATGTCGGCGGCCTCGTAGCCGCCCAGGCGCTCCTCCAACCGAAGGTGTTCAATCACCCGCGCAACCACAGATCTCGGCTGCAAGCTGGCTCCCGCATTATTGAAGAAGGTTGTCTGCTCGCAGCCCGCAGTTTCCTCTCGCAGCCGCAGGACGTCCCAATCGCCTTGCATGGCTTTCTCCATTTCGTGTCGCGCTAAAATACCCAGTGGGTTGTGCATTCAATTAACTCCTCTGTTTCGCCGCCGCGTGGCTTTCGTGCCGCATAAGGAATTCTCCAATGCAGGTTTCCATCGTTCGCCGCGCCAAGAACACTACTCGACTCCTGCTCGCGGGCAAGGTGCGTTCCTTCGCCGCGGTACTACCGTTTGTTGAGGACAAAAACGGGCTCGAAATCGGTGGCCCGAGCACTGCGTTTCAGCGGTGGTTCAAGCCGCTGCCCATCTACCATCGCGTGGCATCTTTAGATAATTGCGACATTTCACGCATCACCACATGGACCGAGCACGCTGACGCTTACACTTTCAGTCCTCACAAGCCGCCGGGCAAGAACATCTTTTGCGATGCTTCAGACCTATCCTGCCTGGCGGATCATAGCTATGACTTTATATTGTCCTCGCACAACCTGGAGCACTTCGCCAACCCGGTCAAGGCGCTCTACGAGTGGAAGCGAGTCATCCGGCCCGGGGGTGGCCTGATCCTGCTATTGCCGAATTATCGAAGAACCTTCGATCATCGAAGATCACCAACGGCGGTCGACCACATGTTTGAGGACTTTCAAAAAGGGACTCCCGAAGACGACCTCTTCCACTTGCCGGAGATTCTGGAGAAGCACGATTTCAGTATCGATCCGGGAGCCGCCTCGGTAGAGCAATTTCGCAGCCGCGCGCTCGATAACTTCAACAACCGTTGCCTGCACCATCATGTTTTTAACGCCTCGAACAGCCGTGAGCTGCTCATCCGAAGCGGGTTGGAAGTGCTTGCAGTGGAGCTACCGCTGCCCAACCATATCTTCCTGCTCGCGCGGGTTCCCTGAGCCTGGCCCTCATCGCTCAAGCCTTGTGCCCAATGCCACCGCTTATACTAGGGAAAAGTCATGCCTAACCCCACGCCGGGATCCATCTCGCTGCAGCAGCTTTCGCCAACCCAGGCGCCCCCCATCCACTTTCCACCGGTTGATGAACAGCTTGACTACCTGCAGAAGGGAGCCGCTGAAATCATCCGGCTCTCAGACCTGCGCGAACGTCTGGAGGCCTCGCGGAAAACCGGGCGGCCGCTTCGCGTCAAGGCGGGTTTCGACCCCACCGCGCCTGACTTGCATCTGGGCCATACCGTGCTGATGCGCAAGCTCAAGCACTTTCAGGATCTCGGGCACCAGGTGATCTTTATGATCGGGGACTTCACCTCGCTGATTGGTGACCCGACAGGGCGATCGGTCACCCGCAAGCCGCTCACCAGCGAAGAAATCACGCAGAATGCGAAGACCTACACCGAGCAGGTTTTCAAAATACTCGACCGGGACAAGACCGAGGTTCGTTTCAACTCGGAGTGGCTGTCCACCCTTGGATTCGAGGGCATCATTCGACTGGCCTCACGATTCACCGTCTCCCAGATGCTCGAGCGCGAGGAATTCCATCGCCGGTTCAACAACGAACAACCAATCTCTTTGCATGAGATGCTCTACCCGCTGGCGCAAGGCTACGATTCCGTCGCCCTGCGAGCGGATGTGGAACTGGGCGGTACGGACCAGAGGTTCAACCTCCTCATCGGACGGGAATTGCAGAGACACTACGACCAGCCATCCCAGATCGTGCTCATGACACCTATCATCGAGGGCCTGGATGGCGTGCAAAAAATGTCCAAGTCGCTGGGAAACGCCATTGGCATTCACGAGCCGGCGCAGGAGATGTATGGCAAGCTGATGTCCATCTCCGACGAACTCATGTGGAGGTACTGGATTTTCCTGACCGATCTGCGGCAAAGCGAAGTAGAACGCATGCAAGCCGAAGTCGCAAACGGCTCCCTACACCCGATGGAAGCCAAGAAACGGTTAGCGCGCACCATCGTTGCCGGCTTTCATTCAGAAGAGGCCGCGCGCAAAGCGGATGAGAACTGGGCCATGCAGTTCCAGCAGCGAAACGTCGAAGCAGTCGCGGATGAGGTCGTGATCGACTTGAGGCGGGTGGTAAGGGCAGATGCCGCATCGCTCGACGAGACAGTGCGCGATCGCGCGCGGCCGGTGTACGTCGATGTTGCCAAGCTGCTGGTCGAACTCGGCCTGAAGAGCTCGCGAACGGACGCAGACAGGCAAGTAAATGCGGGGGTGAACATCGACGGCGTCTCTTCCACAGAAAAGCTCCTGAAAATCGAGAGCCGGCCGGCTCGCATCGCGATCCGCGTAGGCAAGCGGGCCAAGATTGCCCTCATCGAATAGGATTGCTTCGCCTATTGCGATCGTTCGAGCGCTAGATCTTTTAACATGCTGGGCAAACCGGAAGCGTGCAGCTCGTATTGGGAATAACGAGCCAGAATCGGGACCAAACGCATGAACCGGCGAGCCGGAAGACCAGACCGGAAGGACAGAAACTGCAAGTGTTGCCGGTAAGCCGTCAAGGCTCCCCGGCCTTGCTCAAGGGGCATTGCCGACAAGACGTCACATGCCTGTTGGAGTTCTTTGACCGACTCTGCTACTCGACCCCAATGCCTCTCGGCACGGGTCCTACCCTGGGCGCGTTGCTCCAGCTTGTTTTGAAATCCAACCTGCTGCGAACCGTGGATGCGGTAACGGATCAGTGGTTGGTCAATCGGCCTCAGATCGGAAAAGGCGGCAATGATTAAAGAGATCCACTCGTCGTGAATCCAGCCAGCGTGTATGGGCAAGAAACGATCGCGCAAGTCGGCGCGGAACATCATCGTGGCTCCAGTCACAAACCGATGCTTGGCCAAAACGACCAATCGCCCAGCCAGCAGGTCACGCTTGCGCTTGCCAACAAACCCAAGCCGCTGCCACAGCGTGCTGCCCAGCGGACGGTTTTGCTCGTCGATGAGGTCAGCATCCGAGAAGATGAGGCCCGCCTGCGGATGATCCATGAACTCCTGCTCGGAGCGCTCAAGGCGATTGGGATACCAGATGTCATCCTGGTCGCTGAGCGCGATCAAGTCCCCTTCACAGAGCCGAATGGCGCCTTCGAAATTCTTCGTGAAACCCAACGTTGTGGCGTTTTGGACGAGCTTGACGGGAAAAGAAACCGACTCGGCAAACTTACGAACGATCTCCAGGGTTCGATCTATCGATCGGTCGTCACACACCACCAGCTCGTCCGGCAGCCTGGTCTGTTGTGCAATGCTGGCCAGTTGCTCGGGGAGAAACCGCTCACCGTTATACGTGCACAGTGCAACAGAAATCCGGTTCTGCCTGGAGAGTGACATCCGCCAATCAGCTTCCCTCATGGGTGGGACGATTCTATCGCAGACCCCATCCTGCTCTGCCCATACCCGCATCTACAATAAAATCGCGAGGCACACAGTGAAAGGATGAGCAGTCTGCCGGAAGTTGAAGTTCTGCTCGCGACCTACAATGGCGCGCGATTCTTGCGTGAACAGCTTGATTCCATCCTCGCGCAGGATTATGGAAATATCCGGGTACTGGCGAGGGATGACGGATCGAGCGACGAAACTGTCGAAATTTTAAGCCTGTATGCGCAGAGGTTTCCCGGTCGCGTTCGAGTGATGCCCGCGAGCCCGCCGACCGGCAGCAGCAAGAAAAACTTTCAGCTCCTGATGAAAGCGTCCACTGCGGACTACGTCTGTTTCGCGGATCAGGACGACGTGTGGCTGCCGAATAAGGTGAGCCGGACAAAACAGGCGATGGATCAGCTCGAGTCCCGCTGGGGAACGAAGGTTCCCCTGCTGGTTTTTACTGATCTGCAGGTAGTCGACGAACAACTCAACCTGCTTTATCAGTCTTTCTGGAGGTACATGAACATTGACCCTGACCGCATGGACCGGCTGCCTGAGCTGATGGTTCAGAGCGTCGTGACAGGATGCACCGCGATGTTGAATCGCCCATTGCTGGAGCTGTCATTACGCATGCCCGCGGGGGCGTTCATGCATGACCGGTGGATTGGATTGCTGGCCTCTTTCCTGGGGAAATCGAGCATGGTGAGGGCTCAGACTGTCCTCTATCGTCAACACCAACATAACGTATTGGGTACAGGCCGCAACGTCACGGGGGTTGCTGTTGAGGAGCAAGCCAGATCTTTGCTGGAGCGGATTCGCCGGCCTCGTAGCGCACTCGCGTTGGTGCCCCTCTGGAAGATTAGTCAGCAAGAGGCCAGGACTTTTTTAACAGAACATGGTGCGGAGGTGACGGACGAGAAGCGTGAGCTGCTGAGGGCTTTTCTGCGCTGCCAAACAAGCCGAAGCCGCTTCATCCGTATCGCCACTTTCATCCGCTACGGCTTCTATTACGCGGGGTTGAAGCTTAATCTGGCCATGCTGCTCCATTTGTGGAAAATGAACGCTGATGCTTAAGAAGAAGATAGACACTGCTTTTAGGCTTCTCCGCGATGGAGGAGTGAAGAACCTCTACGATCATTCGTGGCTTACATGGCAAATTAAGGTAAAGGGGCATAAGCCCGAAGTGCGTCTCAGTCGATGCAGGTTCAACCTGGACCGGATTGCCGACTTTCCCACCAGGGTTGAACTCATCATGAACAAATATGAGGCGCCGGAAAGGCAAGCGGTCGCGCGTTATGTCCGGAAGGACTTGCCCGTGGTCGAGTTGGGCGGGTCTATGGGAGTGGTCGCGTGCGTGACCAACAGACTCCTAAAAAAACCGAACTCTCACGTGGTGGTTGAAGCAAATCCCCTGGTGATTCCGCAACTGGAGCTCAACCGGGCGTTGAACCGCTGCCGATTCGAGATTGTGAATCGAGCCATTGCTTATGGAATGGAGTCTGTTACTTTTCGCCCCTCTTCGAATGTATGCATCAGTTCCATAACCGCGGAGGGAGACCAATCGCCGGTTACGGTGCAAGCAACGCAGCTAAGACAGATCGTGCGCGATCGTGGATTCGCCCGCTTCAATCTCATATGTGATATCGAAGGCCTGGAGTACGATCTGGTTTGCCATGAAATGGACGTCGTGAAGAACGCTGACACGATCATCCTGGAAACGCACGCCCGGTTCATCGGGGAGGAAAAGTGTGAACTTATGATGTCCAAACTCGAACAAACCGGTTTCAGAATCGTTAGGCAGCTCGGGTACGTGGTTGTTCTGCGGCAATAACCTCTTCCCTCTGAAGGATACATCGCTTGGTACCGGGACTTCACCGAATCGCTTTGCTAACGTAGGGCGGGGACGCGCCTGTTGAAGGTGGCACATGTCGCATAAGCGAAAAGTACTGCAAGGCTCCGCTTCCAACCTGGTGCGGGTGCTGCTCTCGATGCTGGTCTCCATGGTGCTACCGCCTTTTCTGGTGCATCGCATGCAGGCGGCAGAGTACAGTGCATGGGTCTTGATCCTGCAGCTGAGCGCCTACGTCGGATTGCTGGATTTCGGCCTGCAGACGGCAATTGGCAAATATGTGGCGGAGTATGAGGCGAGCGGTGATCGTGAGGCCAGCCACCATCTCGTAAGCACGTCGTTTACGATTCTCGCAGCCGCGGCCGCCATCGCCTGTGTGGCGATGGCCGTGATGGTGTGGAGTGTGCCTCAGCTCTTTCACCAGATGCCGGCGGCGCTCGTGCCTCAGGTGCGTATCGCCCTGCTCGCCGTCGGCCTGTCGACAGCGGTCGCGCTGCCGTTCAGCACCTTTCTCTCCACCTTCACCGGCCTGCAGGAATATGTTTTCCCCACGATCCTAGCCACCATCACCCGTGTCGGATCTGCCGCCCTGCTCATCATTCTCCTGCTTCTGCATTGCAGCCTGGTGCAATTGGCCCTGGTGATGGCGGGGTTCAATTTGGCGACGGCGGCAACACAGTTTTTTGGCTGGCGAAGATTTGTGAAGGCGCGCGTCAATTTTTCGTTCCTATTGTTCCACCGCCGATCCGCGATTCAACTGGCGAAGTACGGCAGCGTCATGTCTATCTGGACATTGGCCATGTTCTTTGTCAGTGGTCTGGATATCGTGATCGTCGGCCATTACCAGTACAAAGATACGGGCTTCTACGCCATTGCCAGTGGAGCCGCAAACTTCATGCTGACGATTGTTGCCAGCGTCTTCGGCCCACTGGTGCCTGCCGTATCATCCATGCAATCGGGCTCCACGCCTGGCCGGATTGGCGATCTCTGCATCAAGCTTACCCGTTACTGCACTTTGTTGCTTTGCCTTCTCGGTCTGCCACTGGTGTTCGGCGGCTATCCTTTGCTGAGCTTATGGGTGGGAAAAAAATATGCCACACAGAGTGCTCTTTATCTCGAAGTACTGGTTCTGGGCAATGTAGTTCGCCAGCTTGTTTTACCGTACATCCTTGTGGTCGTCGCCACCGGCAAGCAACATCTGGCAACAATCGCCGCAGTCAGCGAGGCATGCGTCAATATCGTACTGAGTATCTTTCTGGTGCAGAGGATTGGGGCCGTCGGGGTCGCGGTTGGCACACTGGTGGGCGCCTTCGTCAGCGTTGGCGTGCACCTCCTGGTAAGTGTCCCTCTCACTCAGGGCACCATCCTTCTTCCGCGCTGGCGCTTCTTGAGTCAGGGAATGCTGCGCCCGCTCCTGGTCATCGCACCTTCGCTTCTCCTCTATCCCTTCTGGAGAAAGCTGAATATGCTTCCGGCGCCGCCCGCTGTACTCGCGATTTGGGTTGTGGTGACCGTGGCTATGGCCTGGTGGATTGTATTGACCGCAACGGACCGGCACGAAGGCGGGGTTGTCCTGCGCAGGCTGTTATACTGGCGTGTGGAGCGCACCTAGAACATTCTCCAGTGCAAACGCCTGCCACCCAACCTTCCCGTTTAACCGCATCGATATTAGCCGTGGCCGTTCTGTACAATTGCGAGCTTTCTCAAAGTCACTCGGTTTCCTCCTTGTTCCGTATCCTGAATGAAAATCCTGAGTTGGCGAAGCACTTCTCGCTCGTCCTCTATGACAATTCGCCGCAGCCACAGACTCTTGCAATGCCCGCGGTTTTTCCTACGCATTATGTCCACGATCCTTCCAACGGAGGGCTAGCCTCGGCCTACAACTTCGCATTGGCGCGCGCCGAATCGGAGAAGCGCGAATGGCTGCTGCTGCTTGACCAGGACACCTCACTGACACGCGACTTTCTTTTCGAATTACTCGCTGCTGCCAACAGCTTGCACGATTCTCCCGAAGTGGCAGCGATCGTTCCTAAATTACTGGTGAACGGTATCGTGCACTCTCCGGCCATCCCCTTCATTGAGCAGATGCGGCGCCAGTTTCAACCTCCCAAACAACCCATTGGTCAGGATGTTGTGGGCGTCTTGCCGCAGCAGATGTGTGCCTATAATTCGGGTTCTACGTTCAGAGTCTCGGCGTTGCGATCGGTCGGCGGCTTTCCTATGGAATTCTGGCTGGACTTCCTGGACCACGCTGTCTTCGACGCGCTGTCTGCCACCGGTTATCGCATCTACGTAATGCTGGCAATGCTGGTTCACGAGTCGTCTTATTCTGATATCGGGAGCATGTCGATATGGCGGCTCCACAATGTGCTCATGGCGCAGACACTTTATGTAAAACGAAGCGGAAACTTTATCGACCGGCTTCTCTACCGGATCTATCTGTTGCGGCACAGCAGGAATGTTCGACAAGCATGCAAGGATCCCCGGATGTGGAGAGAGACTGCGCTGCAGGCTTTCCTACTGAGGGCACCCAAAAGACCAGGGCTCGAGTCTCCAACGGGACCCTAGATCAACAACGTGCTCGCCTGTCAAAGAGAAACTAAATATAAGTTTTTGTTAACTTGTTTTTGCCTGGCATCGATCCTAATCTAATGCCCCATGGGTACCGGGATCAGATCGTGCTCCCTGCTGCTGTTGTTGTGGCCGGTTGTAGGTGCGCTGCCGCTTAGCGCAGTCAGCAAGCCTCATATCGTCTTTCTGGGTTCGGGAAAAAACGTTCCGTACTCCGTGGCCGGAGATCCAGCCGGCGCTATGCCCGAGGAGAAGCAGCTTCGCGTTCGCCCGCTTATGGTCGACGGCAAAGTCAGGGAATGGACAAACGGCGAGTCGCACGCGATTACAGACCGCAGCTTCGTTGTTCGCCGCGCCCTGCGCCTCAATGACGCGCTTCCGGGTGATAAGGTCGAGCATTGGGTATGGCAACGCGGGCCCTGGCTGCTGGTTGACCGCGTGAAGGGCAGCGTAACGGCCCTGCACCTGCCCGATTACGACCCCACGGTTTCAAACGTCATCTGGTTCCGTGACTACGCTGCCTATTGCGGACTGAGCACCAGCGGTAAGCAACTGTATGCCGTGGTCGCCCAGGTAGCCGCCCGCAAGCCCGTCATGGCAAAAAAACTTTCCCCTTGGTCCCCTGGAGAGAACCAGGCGCCGGCCTGTGCATCTGCAGTGTGGCAGCGAGAGCCGCTGCGCGTTACCTTCCAGCCGACGGGCGCTGCCACAGTCAGCTACAGCCTGGTTGGTCTGTCCGCTGTGCTGGTGGAAGACGGCGACGGCAATGAAGACAGTGCGCCGGCTGCAAGCAACAATTAGCGTCTGGCAAGCCCGCCCGCAGCACCCGCGCCGCGAGAACGCCGAACGATATAATGCGTCGATGCCAACAACGTTGAAACGCCTGGTGCCACCCCCGGTGCGCAGGGCTCTAAGAAACTCCCAAGGAGCTATTCTCGATCTCATCGATGCAGCCCGCGGTCTCGATCTTCCTCCACACCGATTGCGCGGCTTTGTAGGGGACGGAAGTTTTACCGCCGCGGGGGAGGAACATCTTCGCTATTTCATCGAGTATGGAAAGCTGCGTCCAGATCACCAGGTGCTCGACGTGGGGTGCGGGATTGGAAGAATGGCGCTGCCGCTCACCCATTACCTGTCCCCACAGGGGGCTTACTACGGCTTCGACCCCACCGCAGCAGGTGTAGATTGGTGTACCGAGCACATCTCTAGCCGCTTTCCCAATTTTCACTTTGAAGTGGCTGACTTACACAACGAGTTTTACAACCCCCTGGGCAAATACCAACCTGAGAATTTTCGCTTTCCTTATGAAGACGAATCCTTCGATTTCATATTCCTGACTTCCGTCTTTACCCATCTCTTTCCCGATGCCATGAGAAATTACTTCTCCGAGATCGGTCGGGTTCTCCGCCCAGGCGGGCGAAGTTTCATTACCTACCTGCTGATCAATCCCGAATCGGTAGTGCTGATGAACGAGGGGAAACGCAAGCTGAATTTCAGACATAAATTGAACGGCTGCTGGACTGCCTATCCTGATAATCCGGAGGCCGGGCTGGCCTTTGACGAAGCCGCGATCCGAAGCCTTTACCAGGCTGGCCAGATCCAGATCGAGGAACTGAAGTTCGGCACATGGTGTGGCCGGAAGGATGGATACGGAGGTTTTCAAGACCTGATCATCGGGCTTAAAGAGTAGCCACACGCACAGTCACGGAACCATGGTCTAGCATGAGGATATGCTGGAAACCACACCTACTCTCGATGATCTTCTCGAGGAAGCCAGGATTGCCCACGGACATCTCTGCGCAGGACAGGTACTGGGCGTCCGTTTGGCCATGCTCGGATGCCGCCGCCTGGGCATCGAGCAACCGCGCGGCCGGGATCGCAAACGCCTGGTCACCTTTGTCGAAATCGACCGATGCGCCACCGATGCCATTGGCGTCGTCACTGGTTGCCGGCTAGGCAAGCGGGCGCTCAAATTTCGCGATTGGGGCAAGATGGCAGCAACCTTTGTCGACCTCGAATCTCATCGCGCCATCCGCATAGCGGCCCGGGAATCTTCCAAGGACCTGGCTCGCCAGTTGCACCCGGAAATAGAAAACAAGAACCTGCAGCAAATGGCCGCGTACCGCGAGATGAGCGACCAGGACCTGTTCGACGAGCAGTGGGTGCAGGTAACCCTCGACGCCAGGGAATTTCCCGGATACAAAGGCGCGCGCGTCGCCTGCGAGCAATGCGGAGAAGGAATCAACTATGACCGGTTCCGGGTGCAGGACGGGCATACGCTCTGTCTTTCCTGTGCCGCGCCGGAGGAGCGATATTACCAGCCGCTCTCCACTGCCGGTGGACCTGCTGTAGCCTCGCCGGTACCGCCGCGACCCGAAGGCGAATGCCCCTGAGCTCACCAGGGCGTTCTACGGAATTCAAGGAAATTCCTGCCTCAGGGCCTGAAGGCCGATAGATTTTGAGGATGGGTATCCGGGCTTTACAGGCTGCGGAAAAGCTCTGCAGCGGGCGGGAAAGCAACACCTCAGGGGCATTAGAGTCTGCATGAGAACGCAGACTCTGAGGCCCGACCTAGTAGCAACCAAATTTATGGCACGACTAAATAGGCTGCGGAAAAACTCATGCTTTGTGTCAGGGCACGACTTTAGTCGGGCCGTAAACGATTACGAATACGACGGGCTTTAGCCCCTGAGGTACGCTTTTGCTCTGCAGGGTGTGGGAGGCCTAACGAAGGATGGGCGGCCCATTCAAGCCGTACGGCGCCTGCCCCGGCGTGCCGTGGGGCTTGAGTGGGTGCAAGCTTTGGCCCGTAAATACGTGCTTTGTATCAGGGCACGGCTTTAGCCGTGCCGTACCAACGTGGGCTGATGAGGGCTTTAGCCCCTGCGGTACGCTTGCTCTGCAGGGTGTGGGAGGCCAAACGAAGGATGGGTGGCCCATTCAAGCCGTCCTTTGGCTCTGAGTGGGTGCAAGCCACAGCCTGTTTAACCTTGGCTTGTGACATTTTCGACCGCATAGGCGGCACGCAAAACAGACGCTTCATCGAAATGCCTTCCCAGAATTTGCGCCCCGATGGGCAGACCCTGTGACGATTGCCCGCAGGGCACAGATATGCCGCAAATGCCGGCAAGACTTGCAGTCACGGTGTAGATGTCGGCAAGGTACATGGAAAGCGGATCGTCCGTCTTCTCGCCCAGCTTGAACGCCGGAGTTGGCGCCGTCGGCGTCACCAATACATCGACCTGCTCAAAAGCCGCAAGAAAGTCGCGGGTGAGCAGCGTGCGCACCTGCTGCGCCTTCTTGTAGTAGGCGTCATAATAGCCGGCGCTGAGGGCATAGGTGCCCAACAGGATGCGCCGCTTCACTTCCGCCCCAAAACCGATGTCACGCGATTCGCGATACATCGCTCCCAGGGTCTTCGCATCCTTGGCCCGAAAGCCGTAACGCACTCCGTCAAACCTCGCCAGGTTTGCACTGGCCTCGGCAGTGGCAAGCAGGTAGTAGGTTGGAATCGCATACCTGGTATGCGGCAGAGACACCGGGTGGATGGAACATCCTGCCTCGCGCAGGCGTTCGATCGCAGATTCCACCGCGGCGCGGACTTCAGGATCGAGACCATCGCCAAAGTATTCCGCCGGAACACCAACGCGCATCCCCTTCACCGGCTGCTCAAGAGCCTGAACATAGTCCGGTACAGGCAAGCTCGCGGAGGTGGCGTCCAGCGGGTCGTGGCCCGCTATGACGCCCAGCAGAATGGCGGCGTCCCGCACCGTACGTGTGACCGGACCGACGCGGTCCAGCGACGACGCAAAGGCAATCAAGCCATAACGCGATACGCGTCCGTAGGTCGGAAGCAGGCCAACCACTCCGCAGAAAGATGCGGGCTGGCGAATAGATCCGCCCGTATCCGTCCCAAGAGCGGCCACCGCCATGCCTGCGGCGACGGCTGCGGCTGACCCACCACTGGAGCCGCCAGGCACCCGGTCCAGCGCCACTGGGTTGTGTACCGGACCGTACCCGGAGTTCTCAGTCGATGAACCCATGGCGAACTCATCGCAGTTCAGCTTCCCGACCAGAACCGCCCCCGCAGCTTCCAAACGCTTTACCGCCGTGGCGTCATAGGGGGGCCGATACCCTTCGAGGATCCGTGAGCCCGCCGTCGCAGGCGAACCCTTCATTACCAACACGTCCTTTACTCCGATGGGAACACCCGCCAACGGAGGCAGCGGACCGCCCTGCGCAGCGAGTTGATCGATGGCCGCGGCGGTACGCAATGCGCGTTCGGGGCTCACCGCCAGATAAGCGTTGATGGCGGGGTTTTGCGCGTCGATCTCCTCAAAACAACGCTCTGCCAACTGGGTTGCGGTGGGCTTCGCAGCGCGCACTGCGGAGCGAACCTCGGAGATACAGGTCGGCTTCCAATTCATGCTTCTATTATCATTCGGACCGGAATTATCTGTGACATCCCTTTTGTTGTGCCTTGAACCCGGGCAGCGAAGACCCATTCGCCTTCGTTGTGTTTACCACCTCCGCGTCGCTATTGGCGAATCTCCTGCTTCGGAGGCAAAGTGTAGATATGTTCCTGGATAGCCCTGGTCAATATACCCTGTTCGATCGCCTTCTCTTTGGGGAAGGTGGCCTCTACAAGAGGGTCGATCATAGGCGAATTGACTTCGGGCCGCGCACGATAAAACTCAATGCCCGAGAGGACCATACGGCGGCGTGCCCCAAGCTTCTGGTAAGCGCCCAAGTCCGCGATAAAACAGATACCGGCAGCGATCACAACGGACGTGATGTAAAAGCGCCTTCGGTTGAAGCGGGGCAAGCGGCGGGGTAGATCGTGTGCCAGAAAGCCATAACAGAAGATCAGGAATAAATTGGAATAGATACTGTAACGTGAAGCGACGAAGAAACCAGTCCCTCCTCGCACCCATGCGACCAGGGCACCCGTCGCCACAATCCACACGGCGAAGTAAAACGCAACGGGATTGGTCCGATCGTAGCGGAATCGAACCGCAAGCACCAGGACGGTCAGCGTCACCAGGCCCAACAGAGCCGCGGCCCAACGGAAGGGCGCCACACAGCCCAAAAAGGCTAGAAAGAAGAGCGGTCTCGTGATGTAGGACCATCGATAAAAGGATTCTACGGGATGCTGGTAGTGGTACAGGTAGGCGGCAAGCGGCACAACAAAGCTGGCGCACCATGCCAGAGAATGCGCATAGGCACGCCGAGGCAGAAGGATCAAGAGACCGACCGGTCCCAATAAGAACCCATTCGCCGAAGAAAACCCCGCCAGCCCAGCCGCCAGACATGCGAGGAGCGGATAAGCACGGGCCGTTCGAAACGTTTTCTCAGGAGCCAAAAGGTAAATCGCCAGGAGGCTGAATAAAATCACGGGGGTATTTTGCAGGCCCGTCATCGCCCAATCGAAATTCTCCCAATAGGTGAGAGCGAAGAAGAGAAGACTGATAGGCAGAAACTCCAATAAACGGAGACTGAGAGCGCGCTCCCCCTGTTGGTATGTCAGCCAGAGAAGAAAACCAATGGGCAACAGGAATAGATTGCCCAAAGCAATGAGGAAGGCGAAGTTCAAATGACGAGTGAGTTCCATCTCGGAAGCCACGATGAGATGTTCAAAGCCGAGCTTGTACTCGTTGGACTGTTTCGTCGCGATATTCAGCAGTTTGGCCTTTAGGCTGGGTAATTGCTGATAGTCTGCCGCGAATGCCAGGATCGTACGGTAATCATCCTGATATGGGACTGAGGGCGACTCGCGATAGAGAATTCCCAATGCAACCATGCCCGGAAACAGAGCGGCAAAGACGAGTAGGAAGATAATTCCCGGCCGAGCTGTCAGGTTGTCAAAGCCGTGTATAGGTCCACTGGCCTGACCGCCAACCTCAGGTTGCATGGCTGATTATATCCAGGGATAAACACGCTCTTCGGCCGGTAGAGCGTGTTCAGCAAGCAAGAATCGTTGCGCTAGCGCTCAATGACCTTGGGCACTTTGAAGAAGGTTCCGTCCGTATCCGGTGCACACGCGAGAACGCGCTCCCGGCTCAGGGACGGAGCGACTTCGTCTGCGCGCAGATGCTGAGCCGCTGCTTCAGGCTCCCTACCGACGGTCCACTGGCCGGCAACCTGGGTCATAGGCGGTACAGAGCTGGTGTCCAGCTCGTTGAGCTGGGCAAAGTAGTCGAGGACGGAATTCAGGTCACGCAGCATGGCCGCCTTTTCGCCACTCGTTAATTCGAGGTTGGCAAGTTCGGCGACGCGCTCCACATCCTGTTCGGAAACGGCCATAGGCTAAACCGCTCTATGCGGACTTGGAAAAGTCAACTGCCCAGGAGTTGGCGCGGCTGGAGACACAGCAGAAGGCAGTCTCATAAAGCAGAGAGAAATCACTCGCCAGGGTGGCCTCGCGCATGTAATCCCAATCGATTTTCGCCTTCAAAGGCTTGATCATGCGGCAGTAGTAGGCCTCAAGCTCTTCATCGGGAATGTCTTGCAGCATCTCTTCTTCGCAGCGGAAGGCGAGCGTTGCCGCTCCCGTCAGGCCTGGCCGAAACGGCATATGCATCACTTCCAAATGAGGCAGCTTGGGCCGCGGCCCAACCAGGCTCATGTCGCCCCGCAATACATTGACGAGTTGGGGCAGCTCATCCAGCTTGTACTTGCGCAGGAAGCCGCCGAACCTGGTCACCCGCGGGTCGCCCCGCTTGGTCAGGGAGGGTCCGTCTGCCTGAGCATCAATCGCCATGGTCCTAAACTTGAATACGGTAAAGAGGACCCCATTCCGTCCCACGCGCTTCTGGCGGAAGATCACTGGGCCCGGAGACTTGTAGCGGACTAAAACGGCAGCAAGCAGCAGCAAGGGCCAGAAAAGCAGAAGCGCCGCCGCGGCAAAGACAAAGTCAATGCAGCGCTTGATGACCGACACGCTCCACGCGCTCGGCTCGGCATAGTAGGCGGTGGGGTCCTGCGGTATGGCGCAAAACGGAGGAAACAAGGTCGTCGAGTGATTGCTAACCTCAGAGACGACATCATTCCAAAGCAGGGCCGCACTGGGCTGCGGGGGAGCAAAGCTTGTGTCCATGCGTTTTTGAAGACCTGTTCTAAAATTTTGGAGCGCTTGCTGAATTCTCGTTCAGGGTCTTGTCAATCAAGTTCTTTGCTTAAGTCGACGGTCCTGATGCAATTCTTATTTTTTGCTAGACACTCGCTTGATCGGCTGAGGTGACAGTTTCCTTAGCCTACTACCGAACCACTGGGTTGGTGCACCGTTCTAGAGCATCTTTGCGGCTAGAACCGCAGGCCCGATTCCCGCTATGTACACGGATGAACCCGTGTCCAAAAAGGATGTTGCGCCGGGGCAGAACTTTTCCCGATTCAACCTTTTAACCAAAATAACAGCATTTCCATTGTTAGGGTATCCCACTGCTGATATCAGTCAAGATTCCTGCCCGGCGTCGTGGGCAGCCGAGACACCATTTTCTTCAAAGGTTTACATCGGGGGAAGATTTTTTACCGGGCGATCTGCCTATAGAAGCCCACTTGCCAGCTCCGGAGGAGAGAAACGTGCCCTTCGATGAAACGGGAAGGGTACCGACGAGCATCTCACTCTATTAATCGGCGCCGGTCCGCAAGTCTTCCCGCTGCATGACGGTTCTGTCGATCCCATTCAGCCTGGGCGCTCCCGGTCCCTTGATTACGCGTTTATCGCTACTCAGATAAAATTCAGCGATTTTGAGCAGGCAGCGGGCGCCGACCGCGGCGCGAACCATCACTTTGAGTAGCCGGCTCTTGCCAAAATAGTCGTAATGCTCATTGAAATCAACCATCGCCCGATGCTGCTCGATGATTTTTTTCTTCGGCATCTGGTTGATGCTTTGGCTGCCGTAATGAATGACCTCGGCGGTGGGCGTGTAATAGATCTTGCAACCGTTGCGTTTGAGCATCAGGTTGTAGGCCAAATCCACCTGGAAATGGGGAAGCCGTTCATCGAGCATGCCGAAGGTCTCCCAGGTTTCCCGGCGCAGCACGTACGCGGTTGTTCCCAGGCTCTCCACCTGCTGTTCCCGCGAATAATCGAAGGAACAGGCATAGTATTCCCTTGAGACTTGGCCATGAGGAAAGAATTTGTGCCAATTCAGACCCTGGAGAATCATGGTCCCGAGGCCGGCAAAACTCCGCACGCACGATTGCGTGGTGCCATCAGGATTGAGTAACCGGGGACCGCACGCCGCCGCCTCCGGGTGGGCATCCATAAAATCGACAAGCACCTTGAAACCGTTCCCCAACAATTTGGTGTCGCTATTCAGCAGGCAGGCATAGCGGGCGCGCGACATCTTCATGCCTAGATTATTGTTTTTGGAATAAAGCAGCGCCACCTGGTTGCGAACCAGAATGACTTCGGGAAAGGCCGACTCGACCATCTCCGCGCTGCCATCCGACGATCCGTCATCGATGCAGATTACCTCGAATTGGATGCCCCTAGTGTAGTGGTAAATCGACGCTAAGCACTGCTGCAGCAATGCTTTGGTATTGTAGTTGGGTATGATGACGGTTAGGTCGAGCAAGAGATTCATCAATCTTTCAAAACCTCAGGCGTTTCTATTCGGATGAGTGGACTTCACGCGCAGGAATGCCGGCAACGGTTGCATCGGCAGATACGGATCGCAGCAAGACAGAATTCGCACCTACCTTGACATTATCGCCTAAAGATATTCCGCCGAGCACCTTAGCGCCAGCTCCAACGACCACAAAGTCACCAAGTTCAGGCCTGAGAGCCAGATCATACTTCATATCAATCTCCCGGGCCCCCAGGGTCACGCCCTGGAAGATGGTCACATCCCTTCCAATTTTTGATGCACCAATGACCGTTCCTGAAGTATGGGGAAAGAATATACCGGGACCAATTTCGCATCTTGGGGAGATCTCAATCCCGAAGATAATTTGATTCAAGTAGGATAATAGGTGGGCCATGGCCGGAAGACCGTTAAGCAGTGCCGCACGGCTCGAACGGTAGAGAACGATGGGCAGGAACCTGGGATGAGGCAACCTGCGCAGGAGATTGAACAGCGAAGCTCGAGCCTCAGGCTGGCCACTCAGGTGCAACTGGCGTTCGAGATCTGCGTAGAGCAGCGCCTTCAGCATCTGTTCAGGCCTTCATCAGGCCGCGTTCGATCAATTCCCGATTCGCGCGATCCAGTCCGTCTTCCGGGCCGTCTTCAGCGATGGGTTGTGTCTTCACCCAGCGCACGAAACGCGCAATACCTTCCTCAAGCGGCATCCTGGGCGAAAAACCCAGCGCCTTTCCCAGGGTCGAGATATCCGCAAAATTGTGGCGGATATCGCCCAACCGATACTGACCCGACACCACCAGTTCGCTGGATTCGGTAAATTGCCGTTGCAGATTTCGCGCGATGGTTTCAACGCTCACCTGCGTTCCCGATCCAACGTTCATAGTCAAGCCGTCTCCGCCGTCCGACTCCAGGCCAAGCGCCATCGCCTCGGTAACGTCCGACACATGCACGAAGTCGCGGCTTTCCCGGCCATCTTCGAAGAGAGCAATTACCTTGCCCTGCCGTATTCGATTGGAAAAAATCGACAATATGCCGGTGTAAGGGTTGTTGAGCGACTGGCCTTCCCCATAGACATTCTGCAAACGGAAAATCAGGAACGGAATGCCGAGCGCGCTGGCAGCGATCCGAATCAGATCTTCCTGGGCCAGCTTGGTGGCGGCATAGACTGACGCCGGGCTGGTCCTGGCGGTCTCGGGCGTGGCTATCGGGTGAATGGGACCGCAACAGTTGGGGCAAAGGAGCTCCCATTGACCGGCTTGCAGGCTACCCAGGCTGCGCATTGGAGGATAGATCAAACCGCAGCCGGCACACTTGTAGGCGCCCTCCCCATACACGGAGCGGGAGGATGCCAGCACCAGTTTTGTAACTTGGTGGCGGTCGTTGGCCAGGACGTCGAGCAGCAGAGCAGTGCCCAGGACATTTGTGCTGGTGTAGTCGCCAATCCTGTACATGGATTGGCCCGTCCCCGTTTCCGCCGCGAGATGCACGACCGAAGCGACATCACTTAAGGCCGCAACCCAATCCTGGCGCCGGCACACATCGCCGCGCATCACCTCGACGTCGTGCTCCTCAAGCAGAGTGCCCAGCTGGGGCTGAGGAGCCGGGCCATGGATCTGTGGGCTCAGGTTGTCCAACAGACGCACCGCCATGCCGCGCCGGCCCAGCGTCCGGGCAAGCGCCAGCCCGATGAAGCCGAGCCCTCCCGTGATCAGGACCTTTTCGCCCATGCTCCGATCTTAACCTGCTTGGTATCAGTGTCGCCGGTTCTAACTGGTTAGTTTCAGACTACTGGGATGGAGTCAGTCAGCCGGTCAATACCGTGCGGTACACGTCCAGAGTGCTCTGCGCGCTTCGGATCCAGTCGTAACGACTCACCTGATCCTTACCCAACTTGCGCTTCATCGCCAGTCCCTGGCAATCGCCCAGGGTCGACACCAGGCGGGACGAAAGTTCATCGGCGTTGGAGGCCTCGAAGTAAAACGCCGCATCTCCGCAGACCTCGGGCAGAGAGGACGTTCGATTGACCAGAACGGGACAGCCCATGCTCATCGCTTCGAGCGGGGGGAAGCCGAAACCCTCGTAGAGACTGGGATAAATAAATAGGGCAGCAGCGCGATAAGCGCGAGCGAGCTCGGCATCGTCGGCCTTTGGAATGAGGGTGATGGAGCCGGAGAGACCAAGCGATGCGATCCGCTGCTGTTCTTCGGCCGAGAACGCTCCACCGCCGACCGCCACCAAGCGATAGCTTTTCGCCAGGCCGCTGCGGGAGAAGGCCTCGAGGAGCAGGCCGAAGTTCTTGTAGCCGGCGCGCGACCCCACGTAAAGCAGGTACGGTGCTGTCTTTTCCGCCGTGGCGTTCGCTTGCGTATCCCCGGGCGCCAGCCGCAGCGGGGAGAAGCCGTGAGGAACAACATGGGTTTTCTTCTCGGCGATGTCGTAAAAGTGAAGCAGATCGCTTCGACTGGATGCCGAAACGCAGAGAATGGCGTCCGCCTGAGCAAATAACTTCCGCTTGGTTTCCACGATCGAGGCGGCGTTGGGAAACAGCTGGGGAAACCGCTCATGGATGCAATCGTGGTGGGTGACCACGATGCGCCGCCGGCGCACCCAAGGGAGGGCCCGGTAGAGTGTCGGATGGTAGATATCAACCTTTCCTCGAAGCGGCGCGATGAGGGCGGAAGACAATTCGTTGATGGCGTACCGGGCAAACCCTGGCTTGATCCCGCTACTGCGGCCGAACACCCTGGTGCGAGCCTGCCGGAGGGCGGCGAAAGGCATCACGGAGCGATACAGCCCCATGAGCATTTCGATCTCAACCCCGTCCCCTCCCTGCAGATTCCTAACCAGCTCGAAATGGTAGCGAGAGGCGCCGCCGGCATCCTGCAGAGAAAAGACCTGATGGTCATAGAGGATGCGCATGAGTCTTCCCAACTTCTAACGCATTCTTGCTAATACTGTGGTCCGGTGGGATCAGCTATGTGCGGCCATTCTTTTGCGGAATGGCCGCGTTGAGTTCAGTGTCCTGTTCTACACCATTAGCAAAAATGCTTCCAAGCCCCTTGGTACATGCTATCTGGTTGGCATCAGTGAGGAATTTGCTGGGCAAGGAGACAATGGCTCAACCTGGTCCCCACCCGGCCTCCGCCAGCTAACGCCCTATAATGGTCTTTCACCGATGAAGCTCACTCTTACCATTCCGACGGTGCGGGTTCCACCAGCACCAAGAATTTCTCTGAACTGGCAACCTCCAAAGATCCGAATCCCCTTTCTTGCGACGCTGCTGCAACCGAAGTCGCTGAAGAAGTGGCTTCTCGTATGGTTATTGGGTCTTTATCTCGTTTTCTGCATGGGCTGCTTTTTTATGTGGGAACAACCCAGGCTGGACAAAGAAACCTACATAAGATTCGGTGCGGATTCGCCAACCTACTGGGAGGCTGTGCACTACCGGAGCGAACACGCAGAAAATGCAAGACTGATTTCTTTTACGGGCAACCTGCTCGGACCGGTAACGATCGGGGTGCTTTTGAAGAGCGGGCTTGCCGTTGCCTTCTTCAACATCCTGCTTTTCTTTATCTCAGTGGAGATTGTATGCACGATTCCCGGGGTGGACAGGTACCGTCTTGTCTTTCTCCTGGTGGTGTGTGCGGAGACTGCCCCCGCTCTGGTCACGCTGAACAAGGAGATCCTGGTGCTCCTGTCTACCTACATCTTCGTCAAATATATCTACTCGGAGAGACGTTCCTGGTTTCTTTTGGCCATCGCTCTTGTGGTTTCACTGTTTGCTCGATGGGAGCAGATCGGGGTGATGCTGATCTTTCTTTTTCTACGTAGGAAGGGCTCGTTCTTCGGCCGCAATCCCAAACTCGCCCTCCTGAGTGTCATCGGTGTTCTCACCGTAGCTTACGGACTGGTCGCCCAGATACCCCACTCCGGTCTCGGAGCATTCACGCAATACACCAAGGGCGCCAACACCATCGTCAAGCTCAATGCCATCCAGGCCCATTTTGGCTTTCCGCTCGTCCTGGCGCCCAAAGTGCTCATGGATCTCATGGGTGAGCTGTTAAGACCGTGGACTTTCCTGGCTGAGTTTGGCTATCTAGGCTGGGGCGACATCCATTCCATGTTCATCATTCCCTTGTTCTCGACCGCACTGATTACGCTGCTTGTGATTGCCTACCGTGAAGGCAAGCTGAATCCCCAACGGCCGCTGGCGTTCTTGATGATCATTTACATCATCATGACGGCGGTGACACCATTCGTTCAGCCACGCTACAACTACTTTGTCTATGTCCTGCTGTGCGTGGAGCTAGCCATGAAAGAAGAGCCCGCCGAGGGCCCAGTAAGCTCACCTGCACCAGCGATTGCCTAAATTGCTATAGCCCGATACTGTCCCGCTCACGAAGGACGGGTGCCCCACATCTCGCTCGTTTCTCGCGAGATGTGGGATTCCGCTGCTCTTTCTCTCTGGCTCTTGGTGGATCCGATGCACTGAGTGGTCGACATCGGCGGTATGCCATATCTCGCAGAAAAAACCGCGGTCGACACCCATTGCGAAACTTGCCTAGCCTATCGCCTGGCCATCTGAAATGGCTGGAATATCTCGTTTGCTGAGTTGTGACCGCGAGCGTTGCAACCGGCCGGCTCTGGTCAGGAACAGTCTTTGCAAAAAATACTCCCACGCTATTCTGGAAAAGATCTTGTTCTGGTAACGGCGATATTGTCTCAGCGTTCGCACAAAAAGACGCAGAAGCTGAGCCGATCGCTCCACCGGGGACAGGAAGAGATCGATGTACGCGCTCTCTGCCGCCATGAAGTTCCGATAGCGCTCAGGGCTCATCTCCTTATCGAAATCCATGCTCGCGATGGAGTGCTCCACGCGAAGGTCTCCCGCGATATGCATGTATTTGCCTTTGCGGTGGAGCGCTTGAAAAACGTAGACATCCGAGAGGTCGAGCCAGAACTCTTCGCTGTATCCGCCCACCTCGCGTAGGGCGGTCACACGCATCAGGGTTGCACTGTTTACGGCATAGGCCTTGTCTTTGCAGAGCCCGCTAAACGTCGCTGGAATCTGTCGCACGCGGTTGAAGCTGAGCAGCCGCCGAGGAGAGACCAGCGTGCCATGGGAAAAGATAAAGGGAACGACTGCCGCGACTTCCGGCGTCTGGCGAAACTGTTCGCTGTACCGCATCATTGTGCTCAAGAATTCTTCAGACACGGTCGTATCCTGATCCAGAAGCAGGAGCCACGGACATCCGGCGGATTCGGCAAGTTCCAACGCATAGTTGTATGCGCCTGAGGTGCCTACGTTGCGCCCGCCATGCCTAAGGTCAAAGGGAAAAGGAAGGGAGACCTGGCTCGCCGGAACCGGACTGTTATCCCATAGAAGGACGTGAACCGGGCCGATCAGACTTGGATTGCGTTCGAATACCGGAACCAGGCTCTGAATTGTCCGCGACTGTTCCGGCGACTGCTTGTAGAGCACAACGACTACCAGGATCTGCATCGCCGCTCCCGTCAGGTGGAGCGAAACCTGAGAGCACGACGAAATTGAGCAAGCCTCTGGGCACTCCCCTCGTCGGCTAATATCCGAGAGTGGACGTAGGAACCGATCACCCGTACGCACCCGAAGAAGAATCCAAGAAACCCGCCGGCCAATGTCCACAAAGCGCGGAATGGTCCCGACTTTCTGTCCGCCGGTTCGGCCGGGTCCAGCACCTGGATGACCGGAGATGCTTTCGCCTCGTCCAATCGTGCGGCCTCAAACTGGCGGGCGATCAGATCGAAGATAAGCGTGTGATACTGCACGTCTCTTTGCTTGCGCATGAAGACAACTTGCCCCTGAGGCAGCGACCTGCTGGTAAGCGAGATATCCCCGGGTTTATGTCCCTTTTGAACGCTCTCCAGATCGCGCATCTTCGCCCTGAGTCCTTCTACCTCGCTGTTTAAACGAATCACATCGGGATTTTGATCTGTGGACGACGTACGCAGGGCGTCAAGCTGCACTTCACGAGCGATGATCTGTGACTGCAGTGCCGCCACTTGACCAATCACTACCCCCGTCTGGCCGATAGGTGAGATCGCTCCGGTTGACTCCTCCGTCTCCTGGAGCGCGATCTCCGCGTCGGTTAACCGGTCTTTCTCGAGCGCCAGCTGCTGGGAAAAGAAATTCCTTCTCAGAGAAGCCTCGCCGATGATGAGGCGGCTGTTGATGTCATGCAGCTCGTCAATGTAAGAATTGGCGATCTGGGCGGCTCGACGTGGATCCCCGTCTTTGACCGTAATGCTGATCATGCCACCCTTTTCGCTGACGAACTTGGAATTCACCTGGAGCACATGACGAGCTATGCTCAGCTTCTGCACGTGATAAGCGTCCATGAGACCGAGGCGCTTGATCAGTCCGTCGGCAACCGTGTTGCTCTGCAGAACCCCCAGATACAGGTCGTTAGGATCTTTTACCCCCATACCGCTCCCCAACCCCGTCAGGGCCGCGAGACTGCTTAGCTGGCCAACCATGCGGCGCTCGACTGCCCCTGCTGCGGAGGCAGGATGATGGCTTTCGAGGTAAAGACCGGGTGCATCAGAAGCACCAGCCCCGTGCCAAGGAACAAACCGATCACAGTCGCGAGGAGGATGGTGGTCTTGCGCTGCGCGATGACCAGCAAGAGGTCCAGCAGGTCAAACTCGATGCCAGTCTGCGCGGCCGCCTCGAACGGCGGGCTGTACTCTCGGGTGGGCGGCATTATGGCCATGGCTACCTATCGATCCCTCTATGTTACTGCAGCACGGCGATCGCTGCCGCACCCAGGGCCAGTTGGGAGAAAATCTGCGTGTAGTTGATAAAGTTCCTCAGGCTGGAAGGCCTGGGCACTTTTTCCGGAATTACCACCGTATCGCCCGCGTTGAGATGCATGGACGCAAAGGTATTGCCGAAAACACCACTTTTCGAATGCCGGCTCACCACCGAACCATCGGCTCGGATGATGAAGGAATCCCTACCATCGGCGCTCTTCGTCGGTCCCCCAGCCAGCCGCAGGTAGCTTGCTACCTCCTGGGTGTTCTTGAAGAGGAAGGAGTTTTGGTCGTATACGGCGCCTACAACATTCACCGTGCTGGGCATGGAGGGAACTACGAAGCGATCCCCATCTTCCAGTTGTATGTTAGGCAGGCTAGCGATTCCCGATGCGTTCTGTGAGATATCCAGCACCACGCGGCCAGTCGCCCGAATGGTGCGGAATCTGGCTACCAGACTCCTGGAGGCGGCGGTTGCCCCCGGGTCCACGGCGCCGACGCTGGCGGAGGCGGCGATGGTGGCCCGGTCAATCTCCAACTCCAGGTTCTGCAGGTAATCATTCAAACGCAATTGCTGCAGGATGCGTGTCGACTCGCGGGTAAAGTTCGATCCGAAGAGGTAGGCTTCCGGGGTCAAGCCACCGGCACGGGCCACCAACTGGGGAAGAGTCTCACCCGGCAGAACGCTATAAATGCCCGCCTGCTTGAACTCGCCCTCCAGACGGACGAACTTGGTGCGCTGGGCCTGCGGGACCTTGATATCCGCCTGGGAGAAGATAGTGACCACGTCTCCAGGCTCAAGCGCCAGGTTCTGCGAGGCGTCGTGGTCCAGGATAAGCTGCCCAGGATTGAAGGGGACCAGCGAGGTAGTGAGCGTTTGCGGGTTCATGCGCTCAATCACCGCATAGGACCAATCGATTTCAGGCACAGGAAGAGCGACCGTCAGGGCCGGCCGCGGCAGGTTTCCAGACGACGTCTGCGTCTCGTCGGCCAGCGAGCTGCTGCCGGGCGTGGTGCAGGGCTGCCCGTTCTGGGAGTTGGTTCCCTGAGTATTGGCATCCAGGCGTCTGGCCATACTGATATTGCTGCGAAGGATTGCTGGTGTCGGGAATGCAGTTCGGATCGCTGTTTTGCGCGGGACTTTGATTCGCGCTCTGATTGTTGCTATTGGGAACATTACTCCGGGAGCCGTTTGCTGGTTGGGCCTGGTTGCCAGTGGATTGACCCTGTCCGTTGGGGTTGTTATAGATCGGAACCCCGTTGACATCGTATTGTGCAGCGCCGGTCTGAAAGCCATTGACATCACGCGGGTAATAGTCGGGATTAGCGGCGTATTCCGGCTTGAACTCCGGCCCCGGAACCCCCAACTGGTTTCTGCGCTCCCAGTAGTCTCGGGTGATCAGCGATTGACTATCGGGAATAATGTCGCTGAGCTTCATGCCCGGATGCCAGGAAAACCGGCCCGTTTCCGCCACATTGCCCCGAAGGGTTACGACGTTCTGGAACTGGGGAGAGATAGGGAGCACGCGCAGGATATCGGCTTGCTGGAGTGGCGTCGCCAAGCCAGCTCCCTCAAGCGATATATCGAGGACGGTACGTTTCTTTTGCGCATCCAGGCGTTCGAGCGATGCCCGTGACAATGAGGCTGTGGACGAAAGCCCCCCGGCAAAGTGAAGAGCCTGTTCCACCGAAGTAGGGCCTTTCAGCTCATAGATGGCAGGAACGTGGACGTCTCCGCTGATGGCCACCTGCGCTCCCACGGGAGGGATGTAGATCACATCACCGGGGAGCAGGGAGGCGTCCTTGGACATGTCGCCGAGGATCAAGAGATCGTAGAGATCGAAGTGGGAGATGGTTTGCCCATTTCGCCGCAGTTGAATGTCACGGAGAGATCCCTGCACGGAGGGCCCCCCGGTGGCAAACAATGCGGTCACCAGGGTGCTGAGGGAACCCAGGGTATAAGTACCAGGACGACGGGCCTGGCCGACCACGAACACCTGGATCGACCGCAGCTGCCCCATTTCAACGTTCAGATCGAAGCTCTTGTAAATGTGCCCAACGGCGTCATGAATATGTTCTTTCACTTGCGCATAGGGCAAGCCGGCGACGTGAATTTCTCCTACCTGGGGAAGATACACCGAGCCGGAACGGTCAACGGTGAGTTGGGCGTTCAAATTGACCTGGCCCCAGATGCGAACCACCAGTTGATCTCCCGGTCCAAGGACGTAGTCGGGAGTGACATTCACCTCCCGCAACGGAGCAAAGGTCGAAGGCACCTGGCGAAAGAGGCTGTCACCATAAACCGGAACCAGAGTGCCCAGGGAGGCACGGACCAAAAGTTGAAAATCGGTCGGAGCAGAAGGGGCGCGGATTGCCAGGAGCCGGGATTCCTCAAGGGCTGCCAATTGGCCTTGTCCATTGTTCAAACCACCCTGGTCGAGAATGCTCTGCACTCTGCTGTTGATTCCCGAGGACTGGAGTCCGGGGTATTGACCACCCAACGAACCGGCCGAACCACCGGCGGCCCCAAAGCCGCCGTTCCCCGATGCACCATTTTGACCCAGGCCCAACTGGCCCAGGCCCTGGGTCGGAGACTCCTCGTCACTCACGCAACTTCCATCGACCGAGGAAATGACACCTGAAGGACAGTCGAACGTATCAGAACCAGCAGATTGAGCAGCTGCAACCGGCAGTTTGCACTGAAAAACGCTCGCGACGAGCAGAATCGCGACGAAAAGACCTGAACGCTTACCCATAATTTGTAAAAGCAGAAACCTGCACGGCGCAGAGCCGGTGTGTCCTGCCAAGCTTTACTCCTTTACCATCGGGGCCGCCCTGTCCAACCTGGGGAGGAACTTGTCCAATTCTTACTTTAGTTTAGGGCCTCCGGACGGAAGTGCAAATTCTTTTCCCCGGGAACCTCCGGGAACGAGTCTCCAAACCACTTTGGGACATGCGCGGCTTTCCTCAATCTCCAAGTATCTAATGGTATGGTTGGACCCTCACCCGGGTCGCGACGGTTCAGGAGGCATCTGTGAGCACGGGTATCAAGCTAGTCCCAATTTTTCTGGCAGCGAGTCTGTTTCCGGGCGCCCTGCACGCGCAGTCGCCCCAGGCGCCCGTACCAGCGACCAGCATCGCCGGCACGGATATCGGGGACCGCGTAAACCATACCCTTAAGTCTTGCGCGCTGCAGTGCACGGTCTATGTCCCTGCCGGCAACTACTCCTTTTCGGTCGGGATACACCTCGAGTTGAACACGTATGGCAAATACAAATTAACTGGCGACCCGGGGGCTGTTCTCACCTATACGGGGAGTGGCGATGCGATCACCACTTCGATCGGTGATCAACCCGGGTCCTCGCAGTTGCTGATTGAAGGATTTCAACTCAAGGGAAATGCGCATGCGGCCGCCGGAATCCATCTGCTCCCGACCAACCGGATCACCGTCCGCAACATGGTGATCACCGGATTTTCCGGCGGGGACGGGATCCTGGTCGAGGGAACCAACAGCTCGAACATCTACGACAACCTGATTGCGGGAAACAAGAACGGCATCCGTCTTATTCCCACGCTGTGCAGCGCCGGCCACCCGATTCAGTGTGGAGCATCGGTGAACGGCTCTCCTTATGCCGCCAACGCAATACACGTAACCTACAACCAGATTACGAACAATTCGCAATGGGCAATTTTTGAGGACACGCCCATCGTAGGGCACGGCCTTTCCGAAGCGCTGAATAATCTCTACATGGGTAACGATTTCGAAGAAAACGGAGGCGCGATTTATCTGACGCGGTCGCGTGGAACCGTCATTGAAGCCAACTACTTCGAGCAGTCGTCCCGCCAGGTGGTGCTTGGCATCCCTAAAGGGGGCAGCGGTTACCGGGCCTATGGCCCGGTGGTACGCGATAACTATTTCACTACGACGACCGGCACTGCCTACAATATCGAAATTGAAAACGCAGACAGCGCCATGATTGAAGGCAACAGCGAGCTGGTCGCTTCTCTTGGGCCGAGGAACTGCTTCGTCAACATGACGGGCGCGACGCGCACCTGGATTTCAAAGAACGCGATCTACCAGAAGAATGCCTATTGTAATAACGGGGCTCCGGGTACTCCTTCGACCGGCGATGGCTCCTTTTTCTTCGGCCAGCACTAGTCTGACACCAGGGCGCGGGTGAAGAGATGAAATTACAACCGCAACAAAAGCTTCGGGTGGCCCAGTTTGCCCCGATTTCCTGCGAGAGGCTTGTGGCGTTGATACACTCCATGCGCCTTTCTTAATGAAAGGCGCACACGCGGACCTCTCTTGCCCAGCGTGGCAGGAAATCGGGGTCAAGCCGTACGGCGCCTGCCCCGGCGCGCCGTGGGGCTTGAGTGGGCTAGGATGCCTCCCGCACTCGTTTGTCATCAGGCCGGAGCGAACCCAGGGGCTATTCTCAGCAGCGTACGATCTTTTCTGACACCAGGCCTCCAGTCGCATTCCGCGAGTCGACCACCAGCTGCGATTCTTCCACGATGCGGGCATAGTCGTAGGAAGTGTGATCCGTCACAATCAGCAGACAATCGTAACCGCCAAGGTTATCAAGCGGCTGTGACTCCATGTTCAGGTTGTATTTCCGCCCCCGTCCCACCGTGGGGAAAAAGGGATCGTTGTAACTGACGGCGGCGCCGTCCTGCTGCAGCATCTCAATGATCGACAGCGAAGGCGATTCGCGCAGATCATCCACGTCTCGCTTGTAAGCCAGTCCCAGCACCAGGATCCGCGATCCCTTAAGCGGTTTGCTGCGCTGGTTCAGCGCGGCAGAGACTGCCGCCACCACGTGGTACGGCATGGCTTCATTCACTTCACCGGCCAGCTCAATAAAGCGCGTACTAAAGTCGAATTCCTTTGCCTTCCAGCTCAGGTAAAAGGGATCGATGGGGATGCAGTGACCACCAAGTCCAGGGCCGGGATAGAAGGGTTGGAAGCCGAAAGGCTTGGTCGCAGCCGCCCCGATCACCTCCCAGATATCGATGCCCATGCGCAGGCACAGCAGTTTCAGTTCGTTTACCAGCGCGATGTTCACGCAACGATAGATGTTCTCGAGCAGCTTGGTCATCTCCGCAGCAGCCGGCGTGGATACGCGAATCACGCGGCGGAACGCGGCGTTATACAGGGCGCCGGCGGCCTCCGCCGCCAAGTGACCTAATCCACCGACCACCTTGGGGATATCGCGCCGGTCGATGCTGGTGTTACCGGGGTCTTCACGCTCCGGAGAATAAGCCACCAAAACACCATCTGCGACGACTGCCTCGCGCATTACTCTGACTCTGCCCGCGCGTTCGATGGCTGGTGCAATCAACTCCTCGGTAGTGCCGGGATAGGTGGTGCTCTCCAGAACTACCAGCTGGCCGGGACGTAGATGGTCAACAATCGAATCCATCGTCGCTGTGATGTAACTCATGTCCGGCGTGTGGTGATCGCTGAGAGGCGTTGGGACACAAATCAAGATTGCATCGACTTCGCCGATCTCAGCGAAATTGGCGGTTGCGCGAAAGCCCTTACCCTGGGCGCTCTTGATCTGTTGGGGATCGATACGATGGATGTAAGACTCGCCGGCATTCAGCCTGTCCACCTTGGCTGCATCGATATCAAAGCCGGTGACGCGAAATCCCTCCTGGCTGAAGAGCAGGACCAGCGGCAGTCCGACGTAGCCAAGGCCGATCACTCCCACTCGCAATTCGCGCTTCTCAACCAGCGACAACCACTGTGTCAGACTTTGCTGGTCGACCAACATGTTTCTCCTAGGAATTTACGGTAGGTACATTACCTTGAGGCAACCGGCAGTTTCAGTGTCTCGCGGTACCACTCCACAGTGCGCTCGAGACCCTCATTCACTCCGACCAAGGGGCGATATCCAAAGGCCTCGGCGGCTGCGGAAATGTCGGCTTGCGAATTCAGTATGTCTCCCCTGCGCGCGGGAGCATAAAGCGGCGGGCGGTCAAACCCGATCATTTTTGCCAACAACTGGTATATCTCTTTCAGTGTGTGTTGCCCGCCGCAGGCCGCATTGAAGACCCTGCCCGCTACCTTTTCCGCCGGGGCTGCACATGCCAGCAGGTTCGCCGAAACAATATTGTCGATGTAAGTGAAATCCCGCCCCTGCTCACCGTTGCCGAAGATGGTCGGGCGCGTCCCCTCGAGCATCTGCTGGATGAATTTTGCCAGCACCCCGCTATACGGTGAATCGGCTCCCTGGCGCGGTCCGAAGACGTTAAAGTAGCGCAAACTCACAGTCTCCAGCCCATACACCTGCCAATAGCTGCTCATGTAATACTCTCCGGCAAGTTTTTGCACGGCATAGGGCGAAATGGGCATGGGGCGCATCGATTCCTTGCTGGGCAGAACCGGCTGATCCCCGTATGCAGAAGAGGACCCGGCGTAGATGATTCGCTTGACGCCCGCTGCCCGCGCCCCCTCGAGCACATGAAATGTTCCGTCCACATTGCAACGATGGCTTGGCTCAGGATTCTTTACCGAGAGGGGAACAGAAGGCAGCGCTCCGATATGCAGGATGTAGTCGATTCCTTCACAAGCTGCGCGCATGGCGGCAGCGTCGCGCAGGTCTGCTTCCCGGAAATCGATGTGGTCTTCAAAGCCGGCAAGGTTCGCTGCCTTTCCGGTCAGGTAGTTGTCGACCCCGCGGACGTGCTCCCCACGTTCTACCAGGGCCCTCGCCAAGGATGATCCGATGAAGCCCGCGATTCCCGTGATCAGATAGTTCGCCATGCCGTCATTTCCCAAACACTGCGCGTAATCACCAGGGCGCGCTCCTGTGTCCTGGGCCAGCCCGTTAAAGAAGCGATTCCTGCGCCAAACGAGTACCGCAGCTCAGCGCATTCTTGCGGCATGGACTCGGGGGGAGATGGATTGTCAGAAACCACCTTTGAAAATAGCACACCGGCTCGATCCGTCCTCGTTAGGCCGTCGAAATAGAGTATCCGCCTAGTCCTGGGCCCAAAAGGCAGTTTGCGTAAAATCCTTCGACATCTTCTGTATGTATTTCCCGGAATTGAACTTCTTTCCGGTGGAAGCACCGGACATATAGCGGATGGTGCCAAAGATCGGGCGCTCAAACCATGGGCGGTCGAACTTGCCCACAATCGACCACGCAATTCCCGCGTATCCGTTGGGGTCTCTGCCATCTAAAAAGTACCGGTCATTGAGGGTGACGCAGGTGTCGAATGCCTTTGCCGGATCAGCAGACCACTCCAGGATTTTCTTCGCCCAGTACATACGCATGTAGTTGTGCATCCAGCCGAACTTCACCATCTGGTTCTGGGCTGCGTTCCACAGCTCGTCGTGGGTCTCGGAGCGTTCCAGCTGCTCGATCGAGTAGAGATGCTCCCGCCGGTCGCGCGCATGCTCCATGAGCGTCTTGCGGGCCCACGGTTCGGCGCAATCAAATGAATCGTAGTTCTCAGTAAATTTAACGAAGTTCACCGCCAGTTCCCGCCAGCCAACCAACTCGGTGATATACGAATCGCGCGCGATCTGAGGAACTTTGCCCTCCTTGAAGGCTCTTTCGACCGCAAGCGCGATGGTAATGGGGCCAATATGGCCAAAGTGCAGGTAAGGGGATAGCCGGCTGGTGCCATCCACCTCGGGATGATTCCGCGTCTCGTCGTAAGCAGCAAGTTCTGTGTGCACAAAGTCGTGCAGCCGCTTGAGAGCCGCATGGGTGCCCCCGGTGAAGCTCTCGACCGGCCGAACGGAACGGTCGAGCGTCTTCCAACCCTGGGTAACATCTTCCCGCACGGCAAACGACTCCAACGTGCGCAACGGTTTCCATTCCCGGTGGGGTTTGACAACGGGCTGGTTGACCAGAAATTTCGGCAGCTCTGCATAGAGCTTCGGCTTGAAGATATGCAGGGCGTACATCCGCTTTTGAAATAAGTTGGACGGGACCACCACGTCGGCATCCACGGTCCAAAATGGGATGCGTAAGCGGCCTGCCAACACTCGCCGCCAACGCTCCGGCTCGCGGCAGGGGTTCTCATCGCCGATTACCATGGCCGCGCTCACTTCTGCCAGCAGCGCTTCCAGCGAGTTCTTCGGCGGCCGGCGCACGATAAACCCGATCTGCCGTTGTTGCAGATCCTCTTCGATGTCGGCCAGGCCCTGATTCAGGAAGGCGTAATGGCGCCAGTTGGCGTGGGGAAAATTGGAGATGGCGGAAAAGTAGGCCAGGACCGGAAGATCGAGGGCGTTGCCCACTTCCACTGCAATGTCGAGCGCGGGATTATCCAGCGCTCTTTCCGCTCGCTGCATCCAGTACACGACGCATTTCGCATCGGGCGCCAGGGCCCCGGCACGGCGAACAAGTACTCTAGGGTTGTCAGCGATCTTGCGCAGCGCCTCGGGCAAATCACGGTCTGTCGATTGGGAGGTCATCGCGGAAGCCTGATGTGGACGGCTTCGCTCGTGTCGTCCATGTACTACAGCATCGTGGGCTTTACGACTAGGTACAATATTTAGATTGGGCACTTGCCAGCAGGGAAGCTACCAGAGTCCCCAGTTGCGGCTGATGTAATCGGACAGCGTCATGGTGATCAACACCAGGAAAGTGAAAAAGCCGGCGCCGACGGTGAGCATCATCACTTTCGAGCTGTAACGGATATGCATGAAAAAGAGAATGACCAGCACGGCCTTGAGGCAGGCGATGCCAAGCGCCACGATGGGGCTAAAGACGCCCATATTGATAAAAGCCGCACCGGTCGTGGTGGCGGTCAGCACCAGCAGCGCGAGCAGAATCAGTAAATAGGTTTTGGGCCCGACAATATGATGTTCGTGTTCAGTAGGAGCGGACATGACGAGTCTCCTTCACCGGCTACTTCAAAGGATGGCGGCTGATGAGATACAGCAGCGGAAAAAGAAAGATCCAGACAATATCGACGAAGTGCCAATACAGTCCGAAATTATCGATGGTAGAGGTATGCCCATTGACGTAAGCACCGTGCCACGCCTGGTAGAGCAGAATGAACAAAATACTGATACCGATGATCATGTGCAGGGCGTGCATGCCGGTCATGGCAAAGTAAAGAAAGAAGAAGAGCTGTGCGTGTTGCGCCATATCCGGCGCCAGGGGAACATCCCTCTTGTCGGTGGGATGGACAAAGTCTTCCACGCTGAAGCTTGCCCCCGGGATGTGGTGCTCCACGTATTTCTCGTGATACTCCACGGTCTTGATTCCCAGAAAGACCAAGCCTAAACAGATTGTGAGGCTGAGCGAAATAAGCAACCCTTTGCGGTTGCGGGTTTCCGCCGAGTAGACGCCCATGGCCATGGTGAAGCTGGAGAGGATCAGGACTGCCGTGTTGGTGGTTCCCAGCCCAATGCCTAGTGTGTTGCTGCTGGCCACAAAAGCGTCGTAATACCAGTTGCGATAGAGCAGGTAGGCCATGAACAGGCCGCCGAAGAACATGATTTCAGTTAGCAGAAAGAGCCACATGCCGAAGCTGGCCGTTTCCCGCTGCTGATCCACCGTGACGAAATGGTGGCGCAGGTAAGCAGGATGCGCTTCATCATGTAGTTCGTGCGGTTCCGCGTGCCCGGTGACGATCGCTTGGCTATCCAACAGTCGTTACCTCGTGTTCAGTCTTGTGCGCCAACCAGTCATAGTCGTACGCCTCGTGATCCATGATTGGAATATCGACAAAGTTTTCTGTCAGCGGTGGAGACTGAATCTGCCATTCCAGGCCAGTCGCCTGCCACGGGTTGCTGCCCGCGATCTTACCGTACTTGAGCGACCAGGGCATATAGAGCATGGGTAGCACATAACCAATACCGAGAACCGAGGCGCCCGCTGTCGACAAGACATTGAGCACCTGGAACTCGGGCGGATAAGCGTGGTAGCGGCGCGGCATGCCCAGGTAGCCGACGATGAACTGGGGAAAGAAAGTCAGGATGAACCCGATAAAGGTGGTTACCGCGGCCAGCTGCGACATGGACTCGGGATACATTCTGCCGGTCATCTTCGGCCACCAGAAGTGGACCCCCGACAGGTAAGCCATCAACATGCCGCCCACCATCACAAAATGGAAGTGCGCGACGATGAAGTAGGTCTCGGTGAGGTGGATGTCCATGCCCAGCGAACCCAGAAAGACACCGGTGAGGCCGCCAATAGTGAACAGGCCCATAAAGCCGAAGGCATACAGCATCGGGGTCTCAAAAGTGATGGACCCCTTATAGAGAGTCGCCGCCCAGTTGAAGATCTTAATCGCGGAAGGCACGGCGACCAGCATGGTAAGCAACGAAAAGACCAGCGCGGAATAGTTGGAGACGCCCATGATGAACATGTGATGGGCCCAGACAAAGAAGCCAAAGACGGCAATCGCGACCGAGGAGAAGGCCACCGCGGTATAGCCGAATACCCGCTTGCGGGAGAAGGTGCTGATCACCTCGGAGATCACTCCCATGCCGGGCAGAATCATGATGTACACGGCGGGATGGGAATAGAACCAAAATAGATGTTGAAATAACAGCGGGTCGCCGCCCTTCGTGGGATCGAAGACGCCGATGCCGACGGCCCGTTCAAGCATGACCAGAACCAGCGTGATGGCGAGTACCGGCGTCCCCAGAACCATCAGTAGCGAGGCCGCGTAGTGCGACCAGCAGAACAACGGCAGCCGGAACCAGGTCATGCCCGGGCACCGCATGCGATGGATCGTCACGATAAAGTTCAGGCCGGTAAAGATGGAGCTGAACCCGGCGATGAAGACACCCATCGCAGCCGTGATCACGTGGGTATTGAGATAGTGGGTGCTTAGCGGCGTGGTAAAGGTCCAGCCGGTGTCGACACCGCCGTTAAGCAACGCATAGAGCAAAAAGCAGGCGCCGGCAACATACAGATACCAGCTCAACAGGTTGATCTTGGGAAAAGCCAGGTCCTTAGCGCCGACCATGATGGGAATGACAAAATTCCCCACGGTTGCCGGAACCGACGGCACAAGGAAGAGGAAGACCATGATCACGCCGTGCATGGTAAAGAGCTTGTTGTAGGTGTCGGAGGCAACCAGGTCAGGCAGGGGAGTCAGCAGCTCCAGACGAATCAGCCCGGCAAAGGCTCCCCCGATAAAGAAGAAGAAGGTGATTGAAATGAGGTACAACATGGCGATGCGCTTATGGTCGCCGGTAAGCAGCCAGCTCTTAAGCCCATACTCACTGTTGAGATAGCTCAGCTTGGGCAGCTGTGCCTCCTCCTGGTTTGGAAGCGTGACAATGGTGCTCATTGGTTCACCGTCCCAGGCACACTCGGTGCCGTCCTACCCACCTTTGCGGGTCCGTTCATTGCGGGCGAGCGAGGGCCAGAACTGGTCGCGCCTGCTTGCCCAGGGGAGAGTTGACTCGCAGTCAACGTCTGTTGGATACGATAGTTCGAATTCAGGTTCTTGATGTATTCCACCAGGTCGATCAGACCTTCTTCGCTGACCTGCCCTTGATAGGTCGGCATGATCGGTGCATAGCCCGAGGTCACGCGTGTCGATGGGTTGAGAATCGTCTCGCGAAGAAAAGCATCATTGGCCGTGACATACGATCCGTCCGCCAGCTGCAGCCTGGAGCCATAGACCTGGGCCAAGTTGGGGCCGCGTGCGCTGGCCTCGCCCGAGTGACAGGAATTGCAGCCCAGGCTGGCGAAGAGACGTTCTCCGTTCTGCGCCAGCGATGCTCCGCTGGTGCTCCCCGAAGCCCATTTCTGGTAATCGTCGGGGGTCATGGCGACGATGTCTCCAATCATCGCGGAATGATTGGTACCGCAGTATTGGGTGCAAAACAGATGATAGGTTCCTGTCGCCGTGGCTTCAAACCACACCGTGGAATAGCGGCCGGGAATGACCTCCCGCTTAACCCGAAATGCGGGAATGGAGAAGCTATGGAATACGTCCTGCGAGATCATGGTCAACTGCACTTGCCGGTTGATGGGGATATGCAGGGAATCGATTTCGTGTTGCCCGCCTGGATGCTCGGCCTTCCACATCCACTGCTTGCCCACGATATAGATGTTCATCGCGTTGGTGGGTGGGTTGTAGATGCGGAAATAGAGCAGCGCTCCCCAGACAAAACAGATCATGAACAAAGCCAACGGAATAATTGTCCAGGTGGCCTCGAGCAGGGTCGATCCTTCGATCTGCGTGGCGACAGGATTCTTCTCCTTGCGATACATGATGGAGAAGCCGAAAACCAGGATCATGACCGCGATCATGCCCACAGCCGAGATCGCTATCAGAAAGAAGTAGAAAGCGTCCATGTAGGGCGAAATCGCCGAAGCCTCCGGCGGAAAGAGGGCAGAGTTCGTCAGCCAATGTACGAGAAACTGCCACAGCACTGGACTTATATGCATCGTTACCCTTTACCCTTGAAATCGCGCCGGAAACTTACCAGCATGAAGCTGCCGAGGCCCAAAAAAGTCAGCAGGCAGCCTGCTTGCACGATCCGGGCGATGACCAGGCTGTGCCGGTTTAGCTTCGGATCATACCGATAGCAGTAGGTCAAAATGTTATCGACCGGGGTGCCGATCGTGTTGTGTGAGGCTTCCACCAATCCCAGCCGCAGATCCTTGGGCGAATACTCGACGCCCAGGTAGTACTGCGCCATCCGCCCTTCGGGTGTGACCACCTCAATCGAGCTGGCGTGGGCAAACATCGGCGGCTTGCCGGCGGGTTGCGGCAGACGGACGTAACCGAAGCCGACGGCTTGCGCAAGGGCCTTGATTGCCGGTTGTTCGCCGGTCAGGAAGTGCCAGCCGGCTGCCGTGTCCGGCCGGCCGTAGCGCTTCACATAGATTGCCTTTTTGGCTGCCGCAATTGCCGGAGTTTCGGTTGGATCGATACTCACGATGACGATCTGGAAGTCTTTGCCCGGTGTCAGGTTCACCATCTCCAGCGCACTAACCAGCCCATTCAGATCTTCCATACACAAGATCTGGCACTGGTAGTAAACCAGCGAGAGGATCACCGGTTTCTTGCCGAAGTAGTCTCCCAGCTTGACTGCCTTGCCGGTCTCATCGCGAAACGGAGTGTCCAGGGGCAAAGGCTTGCCCAGCCGCTGCTCGATCTTAACCGTGTTGAGAATGTCTGGCAGACGATCCTGGGCGGGCTCGCCCATGCTCTTTTCGCCGTAGGGAGCTACCTGGGCCAGCGCGGGCGTCGCGGCAGCCAAGAGCAATGACGCCGCCAGCGTGTAGCAGGCCAACCCGCCTCCGCCGATCGATCGAATTGCGTCACTCATCTGCATACCAACACCCAATGTCCTTCTCACCTCAACCCCACACAAATCTCCGGGTGCCCTATCCTTCGCGCTATTTGCGAAGGGTGGGAAGACGAATGCCTACTTTGCGGCGGCACCCGCTGTAAGAGCTGCTTGCTCACCCGGCTTTTCACCCCGCATCCGCTGCTGCTCCATCGTTTCCATGTATTGCTGCTCGTAGCCTGTGCGGGCGAATCCGTCGGTGAGGGGCACGGCTACCACGGGAGCCTTATCGCCCGCCAGCAGGGTTTCGGTGTGCTCCGGATCAGCTACCGGGAGACCATGCTGGGCAATCAGCTGCATGGCTCGGGCGATCGGGATGCGGACCTTACCGCTGGAGCGATCGACCCAGCTGTAGTAGTCGAGCAATAGATCTTCCCGGGCGTGCATTTCCGCGATATCTTGGTCGCCGTCGTCGATCTGTAGGCGAGGCGTAGGAAAGCGCTGCACCATCTGGTTAAGCTGTTGCTGCTCCATGACCGCATTCGATGTCAGATCCTCACGTTTGCCCTTGGGCTGAGAACCAATCTGATTCCATTTGTTGGGCGGCCCGTCGCTCTTGATAATGGCGGTGTTGATTACCTTGCCCATCACGAAACAAACAACGAAGAAAACCCCTACAAAAGCCGCCAAAGACGCCAGAAACACCGCGATGCCGTTGACTTCGACATCCGTGACCTCATAGCCCACGGATTCACTTTCCGCGACATGCGGGTCATTAGAATGATGGGGATCATGAGGATCATGCGTGGGCATGGTCAGCCTCCAAAATCTCTTCCAGGTGGGGATCGTTGGTCTGGATCAGCGGCCGCTTCTCCATCTGGCCGAAGTAGTACCACATCCACAGAGAGATCACGACCACCGGTACGGTCATGTATTCCAGGATGCCGAAGCTGAAGTGCAGGTTCCTCCGGGCGTCGGCGAAGTTCGGCTCAATCAGCCAGAACAAGTCCCAGCAGCGGGCGAAGATCATGATCTTGCATACCAGGATCAGCCGCTCCTTGTTGCGCTTCAGGTCGCGCGAGAGCAGCAGCGTAAAGGGGATGAGCCAGTGGAATACGAAATCGAGCGAACCGATAACGCCCCAACCGCCGCGAATACGGTCGAGATACCAGGGAATCTCTTCGGGCAGATTTCCCGACCAGATGATAAGGAACTGGGAGAAAGCAATATAGATGTTCAGCATGACGAAGGCGAAAGCCAGCTTGCCCAGATCGTGCTGCTCGGTCGTACGGAGTAACGTATGCATCGGCTCCGCTTGGGAAAGCCGAAGCACGGTGATGATGGAGAGCGCCAGGACCGCGTAGCCTTGGCCGACCAGGAAAAGAAACCCGTACATCGACGAGTACCAGGTTGGGTCGAGGGACATGACCCAATCGATAGCGCAAACACTCATGGTGATGGAATAGACCAGGATGCCGAAGCCGCTCAGATTCTCCAGCCTTACCTGCCAGAAGCGCACGTTCGGATGGGGGTCGGCATCGCGTTGCAGTCCCCACTTGTTGAGCAGGTACATGAACGTGAACCAGATCGCGAAGCAGATCGCGGACTGTATCCACACGCTGCCCATGTTCAGCATGGGATGCTTGTAAGCAATCGCGTGCGCCTGCTCGTGAGTGATCAGATGCTGACGGTAAGCCTCGGCGGCGTCGCTGTACTTGGCCCACAGGTACAGCTTCTTCATGAAGAAGCCAATAGGCAAAAACAACACCATGATGAGGGGAAGGCAGCGCGACATCGCCTCCAACGGACGGCGCAGCAGCAAGCCCCACTTGCCGCCGCTCACGTACTGCACCATGAGCAACGCAAGACCGCCCACGGTGAAGCCCCAGCACAGAATGTACCCGAGCAAATAGGAGCGCAGCAGGTGATCGATTCCGTCGTGATCGACGGTCGCCGCCAGTACCGCCAGCACGATCGACAGAACAGCAAAGATGGCGCCGACAACCATCGCCCGGCGCCGCCATTGATTGAGCAGCAGCGGAGCATTCAGCTCGGAGGGTAGCGAATTTGCGTGATGTTCGTGAGCCATATCTTTTACCTGAGTTCCGGTTTCAAGCCCTTCGGCTTCACTGCATTGCCGCTGGTGGCCGCGCCGCCGATGGGCTGGCTCATCGCAGGAATCGGGCTATCTCCCGTGGCCGGGGCCATTCCCGGCGTTCCTTGACCAGGGTCGGGCGGTTGGGCCGAGATCGCGGTCGCGGGCAACGACCACGGCTGAGCAAAGGACTCCGGAAATCCCTCCCGCTCTGCGATGTCCTTGAGATTCTGTACCTGGACCCCTGCTGGAACCTCGGACTCGTTGGCACTCTGGCTGATTTGCAGCGCTCGGATATAAGCCGCCACTGACCAGCGGTCGGCCGGGGTGAGCTGGGCGGAGTAATCGGGCATAGCGCCGTATCCGTTGGTCATGACGTAGAAGTAGTGGCCCAGCGGCTCGGCCAGTATCCGCGAAGAGTGGAAGTTGCCCGCAGGCTTGTAGCCTCGCTGCACAATCATTCCAGCGCCATTGCCCACCCGGGAGTGGCAGGGCGTGCAGTAGATGTTGAACCGCTCCTGGCCCCGGGCCAGCACCTCCATAGAAACCGGGAAGGGGAGCGCGTCGGCCTCCTTGCCTTCGATCAGGCCGGTGTAGAAAAAGCTGTCTTCGCCCAACTGGCCGCGAGCGACCGTGTGCGCAACCTGAGGCCGAACCGAGCGGCCATCGGCAAAGAAGGTGGTGCTGCGCTGGGGGATGAATTTGGGCTGATCTTGCATGTCCTGGCGGCAGCCGGCGCACGCCAGGGCAGCTAGGCTCAGCACAAACAGTCGCGAGCAACCCCTCGCAGCACGGATTCGGCTCATGGGATTAATACTCCACCTCCACCACCGAAGCCGGCCGGAAGCTTTCCAGGAAGCTGCGCGTTTCCACCACCTCGAACTTGGGATCGTTTGCCTCCAGGCAAAGAAAAAATTTGTCCACCGTCGCACCGGTACGAAAGTTGGGAGCATTGAAGAGCGGGTGATAGAGCGTCGGCAGGCCACACATGGCCAGCATGCCGAAGGCGGCCGAGAGACCCGCCCAGAGGATGGTCCACTCATAAGCCGGGATGATGAAGGCCGGCCAGGAAAAGAGCGGGCGGCCGGCGATGTTCAACGGATACGCGAAGACCGATACCCAGGTCTCCATCAAAAACATGGCAGCCAACCCAGCGAGCCCGCCGACGAGGCAGATCAGGGGCACGTAGTTGCGATGGAAACCGATCGCTTCTGCCGCCTCTTCCACCGGGTATGGGGTGTAACAGTCCATTCGCCGCCAGCCTGAGTCATAAGCGGTCTTTGCGGCCACTACCAATTCGCTCGGAGTATCAAACTCCGCCAGCAGTCCGTAGATTCCCTCGCGTATCGGCATCAGTCACCCGCCTCCAGCGGTTCTGGTTCCGTCACCTTGGCTTGCGGCAACATCATGCGGATTTCAGACATGGGGATCATGGGCAGGAAGCGCACGAACAGGAAGAACAGGGCGGTGAACAGGCCCAGAGTGCCCAGGAACGTGCCGTAGTCCCAGCGGGTCGCGCGATAGGTTCCCCAGGAGGAGGGAAGGAAATCGCGATAGAGGCTGGTAACGACGATGACGAAGCGCTCGAACCACATGCCGGTATTGACAATTAACGACATGATGAACATCTTGGTCGGACTCACGCGTGTGCTGCGCAGCCACAACAATTGCGGAAGGGCGATGTTGCAGGTGATCAGCACCCAGTACGCCCAGCCCATCGGCCCGAACATGCGGTTCCACATCATGAAGTATTCCCAATGGCTGGCGGAGTACCAGGCCATGAAAACTTCCATCGAGTAGCCATAGGCAACGATCAAGCCAGTAGCGAGCATGACCTTGCCCATATTGTCGATGTGGCGGATGGTGATCAGGCCTTCCAGGTGGTAGAACTTGCGGATCGGAATAGCAAGCGTGATCACCATCGCGAAGCCGGAATAGATAGCGCCGGCGACGAAGTAGGGCGGGAAAATGGTGGTGTGCCAACCAGGCAGGACCGCCACCGCGAAATCGAAGCTGATGACGGTGTGGACTGACAACACCAGGGGAGTAGCCAACCCGGCCAGCAGCAGGGAGGCTGTCTCATAGCGCATCCAGTGCCTGACGGAACCGCGCCAGCCGAGCGAGAGGATGCCGTAGAAGTATTGGGCAAACTTGCTCTTCGCCCGATCGCGCAGGGTTCCAAAATCCGGAATCATGCCGATGTACCAAAAGACCACAGAGATGGTGGCGTATGTGGAAACCGCAAAGACGTCCCACAGCAGTGGGGAACGGAACTGCGGCCACACATTCATGGTGTTGGGGTAAGGAAAGAGCCAATATCCCAGCCATGGCCGGCCGACGTGGATGAGCGGGAACATGCCGGCGCAGATCACGGCAAAGATGGTCATCGCCTCGGCGAACCGGTTGATGGAGTTGCGCCACTGTTGCTTGAAGAGCAGCAGGATAGCCGAGATCAGCGTTCCGGCATGGCCGATACCGATCCACCAGACGAAATTGATGATGGCGAAGCCCCAGCCTACGGGGATGTCGAGGCCCCAGATACCGACGCCCTTGAGGAACAGCCAGGTCACCGCAGTGAACAGGATGATGCAAATGCTCCCCGCCAGCGTAAAGCCAAAGAACCAGCCCAACGGCGTATGCGGGGTGAGCACGATGCGCGAAATAACATCGGTAACCGATTTGAAGGTGTATCCGGGCGCGATGACCCGGAACTCGCCTGTCTTCGGATCCAGCTGGGGATCGCTTACGGGTAACTCTGGTTTGGTCGCCATGCTGCGCTAACCTTTCAGCTCTTCGCAGGCGCGTGCTCGGTGCGCGCCTCGGCCAGTTCCGGGTTGGAGTTAAAGACTTCCGCAATGTAGGTGGTGCGGGGACGGGTATTCAGATCCGCCAGTACGCCGTAATTGCGCTGCTGCGACTTCACCTTGAACACTTTGCTGGCGCGGTCGTTGATATTGCCAAAGACGATGGCGCCGGTGGGGCAAGCCTGCTGGCATGCGGTGACCACTTCACCATCGCGGATATCGCGATTTTCCTTATCCGCCGAAATCTTGGCGGCGGAGATGCGCTGCACGCAATAGCTGCACTTTTCCATGACCCCGCGGCTGCGCACCGTCACATCGGGATTGCGCATCAGCTTGAGGCTCTCCGTCTCGAAATCGGAGTAGAGCAGGAAGTTGAAGCGGCGCACCTTGTAGGGGCAATTGTTGGAGCAATAACGGGTGCCCACGCAGCGGTTGTAAACCATGACGTTCAGGCCTTCGGGCGAATGCACCGTAGCCCCTACCGGGCACACCTGCTCGCAAGGCGCGTTCTCGCATTGCTGGCAGGTCATGGGCTGAAAGTGTGCCCTGGGCGCATCCAGATCGCCTTCGAAGTAGGTATCGATACGAATCCACTGCATGATGCGCCCGGTCTTGGTATTGTGCCTGCCCACCACGGCGATATTGTTCTCCGCGTAGCAGCTCACGATGCAGGCGTTGCAGCCCACGCAGGAGTTCATGTCGATGGCCATCCCCCAGGCGTTTTTGTCGTAGCGCCAGTTGCTGAACATGCTGGTGTCGGGGTCTGGATCTTCGGGAACATCCTCCCCTTCATGGGCGAAGTTGGGGTTCTGCTTGAACTCGTCCAGCGTGGCGTAGCGAATGATGCCGCGGGTCGCAGCCTCGTTGCCTTCGAGCGAATGGTCACCCGAACCATCTCCACCCGCTTCGACGGAGCGGTGATCCGTGTAGTGGCTCTTGGTTACCGCGAACTCATACGTCTGGCCGGTCTTCTTCATGGTCGCGCCAGAGGCGAACAGCAAGGCGTTGGAGCTGCGAATCGCGTACGCGTTAAAGCCCAACCCGCCGGCCACGCGGCCCCCATTGCGGCGCGCATAGCCCAGGTACACCGTGACCGAACCATCGGGGTGGCCGGGCACCGCCATGCACCGGAGCCATGACCGTGTTCCCGTTCGACTCGATGGCCACCACGTCCTGCTCCGCCAGCCCGAATTTCGCCAGCGTGGGGTAGCTCATCAGCGCCGCGTTGTCCCACGACATGCTGGTCACCGGCTTGGGAATTTCCTGCAGCCAGCCGACGTTGGCATAGCGTCCGTCGTAGATGTTAGGGTCGGCGCGGAAGATCACCTCGACGGTTCCGTCGGGATAGCTGGGCGCAGTGACCGAAAGGGCGGCAGTGTTGGCTGAAACCGTCTTGGGCTGAAAAGCCGTTCCTGCCACCATGCCATCGTGCAGTATCTTGCGCCACGCATGTTCCGCGTCCGGTCCCAGGTTTGCCTGCCACGTCTTGCGCACCGCATCGTAAGGCGAGGTGTCGGGGTCGTCGAGCATGGACTGGATCACATCATGCGCCGACTTGCCGCCGTACAGAGGGTCGATCATGGGCTGCACTACGGTGGCCGTCCCGTCATAGGCCCGGGTGTCGGACCAGTTTTCCAGATAGTGCGTCCCGTTGATATGCCATTCCGTAACCACTCCGGTCTCGTTCAAATGAGAGCCGAGGTGCAGCGGTGGTCTTCACGTTGCCCAATGGCTTCTTCAAAATGCAGGTCCACCGGCGCGGTGTAGACCGGGTTGGCATTCAGGATCACCAGCCATTCGACCTTGCCCGCCTTCATGTCGTTGACCAGCGTGACGATGTCCTGTCCCTGGATCGACGGCATGGGATTTACGGTCTCGGTGTAAACCACCGTCTTGCCCACGTTGCCCAGCGCCTGATTGATGGCAATCGCCGCCAGATGCACCTGCGGCGACTGCTGCTCACCGGGGATGACCACGCACTTGCCGGCATTCGCCTTCAGGTCAGCCGCTACGGCGGAGAGAAACTTGCCCGCGGGGCCGGAGGGCGGTTGCGCGCTGGACCCACCCGCTCCAACTGCAGCCGCCAACGCCGCCGCAAAAGAAGCCACCTCGCCGGCCTTGCAGGGCCAGCCGGTGCTCGGCCTTGAAGCCGGTCGTGCTGGGAGCGCTTTCGACCGCGTACAGCCGGTTCATCGGAGCACTTTGGTCCAGCAGCTTGCGCCGGCCGGCGTAGTCGGCCGCCAGGCGAAGAAATCCGGGATGAGTGATGCCGGAGAGAAAGTCCGCGTCGAGAGAGACGATGACATCCGCATCCTGCAACCGGTACTGAGCGTCGTAGTAATCGCCGAAAGCTGTCTTCGAGGCCGAGTAGGCCGAATCGCGGTTGATCGGATCCCACTGCATCCACTTGGCGTTGGGATATTTCTGCTGCGCCGCCTTCCATTGCGCCGCCAGGGTGGGCGAGGTCACGGTGTCGCTCAGGATGTAGAGGCCGGCGCCTCCGCTTGCCTTCTTGTCGGCCAGCATGGCGCGGAAGACAGCCAGAAAAGCAGCAAACTCGCGCACCTCGCCGCGGCAGATCACTCTCTGCGAGCGGTCGGGATCGTAAAGATCGAGCAAGGAGCCCTGGGTCAACGGATCGGAGGAGCCGCGGTTGACCGGGTGATCCGGATTGCCGTCCACTTTGATCGGCCGGTAGGCGTCGCTCTTGACCAGCACCGGCACCGCGCCGGTGTTGAAGGGCATGGCCGAGGCAAAATACACCGGACGGCCCAGCACCAGGTCTTCCGGCTCCTTGACGTAGGGATAGATCGGCTCGTCGGGCTGCTTGGTACAGCCGGAGAGCCCAGCCAGGGCGAGGGAAGCGCCCATGACCTTGAGGAATCCGCGGCGGGAGACGGGGTCGATCCACTCCGCAGCCTGCGCGGGAAATTCACGCTGCACCATCTCCCGGAAGGCCGGCGTGTCGGCCAACTCGTCCACGCTGCGCCAGTAGGTCTTTCCCGTCTGGCCGGCAAGTTTGGCCCTGGCAGCGTCGAGCGTGAGTGCCTGGTTATTTTGGCCCTCGCCGTGGATCGTCTCGTTTGCCATGTTCGCTTCGCGTCTTCCCTGGTCAAGAGGTTGCGTGTTCTTCAAGTTTTGCTCACTGGATTTGGCAGCGCCTGTCTCGCTCATCGGTGGCATGTCTCGCAGCTGCTCAATTCCTGGGGTGTGCGGATGTGGTACTGCTGGGTCAGGTATTTACCCAGTGATGCCTGGTCGGTCAATTTCACATAGTGCAAGCTGCCGGAATCACCATGGCCGGCGCATCGCTGGCGACTTGCCCATGCAGTCCGTCGGGCAGCATGTTGAGCGAGGCCACCTGGGCTCCCGCCTGGCTGGGATCGACGGTGGTGCAGCTTACCGTCTGCGCTGTGGGAACGCCATCCTTCAGCCCCGCGCTCCCGCACCACACGGGCTTCTGCGATGTGGGGCCCTCCCACGCCATGTTGTAAATCTCGCTGGTGGGGCGAAGGTTCTTGGCCGGGTCGCGATGGCAGTTCAGACACCATTCCATCTGCAGCGTGTTCTGCTGATACATCAACGGCATCAGATCCACGCGGCCGTGGCAGGAGGAACAACCGATGCCTTTGTTCACGTGAATTTCATGATTGAAGTAAACAAAGTCGGGCAGATCGTGGATCTTGACCCAGGGTATGGATTCACCCGTCGCCCAGCTGGTCCGTACCGGTTGCAGCAGAGCCTGCGTTGGTCCAGATCTGCGCGTGGCAATTCATGCAGGTCTTGGTTGGCGGGATGCCCGCGTAGCTGGACTTCTCCACCGAGGTGTGACAGTACTGGCACTGTAATCCCAGGCCCATGACGTGATGCTTATGACTGAACGGCACCGGCTGTTCTGCGCGCTGTCCCTGCTTGGTCACCCATGGAGAGCCCTGTAACTGATCGAGGGTGACTCCCAGGGCGATGACAATCAACCCTGTCAGGACCAGGCTCGCGCGGGCAAGCGCGTTGGAACTCCGGTCAAAAATCTGCGCCATTGGATCGGTCCCTGCTTCCTCAGATTCCGTGTTGTTGAGAAGGTTCCGCTATGACTCTGTTTGTGACTGAGATCCAAGACGACCGGCGCGAGGACACCTCCCCGCATCATGCCTGGAAAGTTGAATATAGCAGCAAACCTAGGGGGGTAGGCAACCCCTGGGAGCGCGCAAGGGGAATTTATGACCGTAACGAAACCGCCAATGCGGAAAAGAAGCCCGGCGCAACTGAGAGTCCCTCGCTGACTGCACCGATACCTATTCGACTGTTTGACATCTTCGGTACGTCAAAGCAGGGCTTGATCTGCGTTTAAGAGCTGAGGCGCGTTCGTCACCCGCCCGTATTCCTTAACGACTTTGCCGGGTGACTCAACGTTCGCAAGCCGAAGTTAAGATACTTTCATGGACGTCGGCCTGCGCCCGGTTCGCTACGACACAGCGCTTGCGCTCGCAACAATTGGCCAACGCCGACGCTAAGCTGGGCGCGCTGATCGAACGGGTTGGTCCCTTTGCGCTGCGGGTGAAAAGCACGCACTCGCCCTTTGAAGCGCTGCTCGAAGCCATTCTGTACCAGCAACTGCACGCCAATGCTGCCAAGGCTATCCTGGGGCGTTTGCTGGCTGGATTCGGCGATCTGCATCCGCAGCCGGAGCAACTGCTGGCCGCCCCGGAGGAGATGCTGCGCGCGGCCGGCCTGTCACGGTCAAAGCTCCTCTCCCTGCGCGATCTCGCCGCCAAGACCCTGGACGGCACAGTGCCCTCGCTGGCCGCTATCCGGCGCTTGTCCGATGAGGAGATCATCGAGCGGCTAAGCCGGGTGCGCGGAATTGGGACCTGGACCGCGGAGATGTTGCTCATCTTTCGCCTGGGGCGGCCGGATGTTTTTCCGGCAACGGATTACGGAATCCGCAAAGGTTATCTGCTGACCTTCGGCAGGACCAAGGTGGGCAAGCCCATCACTGCCGATATGCTGCCCAAACCGGAACAGATGCAACGCGCGGGCGGCGCGCTGGAAGCCATGGCGCTCGGTAGCCAGCTGGTACTTGTGGCGGGCCTGCGAGTTGCCGCCCATGCGACCCGCCGGAAAAATCCAGCTATCATAACTGCATGTCAGACCATTCGACGCCGGCGGAACGCTACATCTGCGTTCACGGACATTTTTATCAGCCGCCGCGAGAAAACCCCTGGCTCGAAACCGTCGAGACCGAGGATTCGGCCGCGCCCTACCACGATTGGAATGAACGGATCACCGCCGAATGCTATGCGCCCAACGGCGCTTCGCGCATCGTCAACGGCGAGAACCAGATCATTCGCATCATGAATAACTATTCGCGCATCAGCTTCAACTTCGGGCCTACCCTGCTCTCCTGGCTGGAAGAAAATGCGCCCCGCACCTATCGCATGATCCGTGATGCCGACCGGCAAAGCATGCTGCGTTACGATGGCCACGGCTCGGCACTGGCGCAGGTCTACAACCATGTCATCATGCCGCTGGCCAATACCCGCGACCGTGTCACCCAGATCCGCTGGGGCATCGCCGACTTTCAGCATCGCTTCGGCCGCGCCCCCCGAGGGCATGTGGCTTTCGGAAACTGCAGTGGATACCGAGACGCTGGACCTGTTGGCGCAAAATGGCATACTCTTCACCATTCTTGCGCCACACCAGTGCGCCCGGGTTCGCGAGCGCGCAGAGAGCACCCTGCAACCCGCTCTCCCCAGACTCGATGGCGCCGGCGCGCGCTGGATAGAAACGCCCAACGCTTCGGTCAATCCCAATCATCCCTACCTGGTTCGGCTGAAGAATGGGCGCAGCATTACCGTCTTCTTCTATAACGGCCCCATATCACGCGCCATCGCCTTCGAAGGAGTGCTCAACAACGGCGAGACGTTTGCCTGGCGGCTGGCTCGCGGCTTTGACCCCAGTGTCCAGGAACCGCAGGTCGTTCATGTGGCCACCGACGGGGAAAGCTATGGCCACCATCATCGCCACGGAGAGATGGCGCTCTCCTATGCCTTGCGGTTCATTGAAGACAAGAAGCTTGCGAAATTGATTAATTACGGCCAGTTCCTGGCCCAGTTTCCGCCCACGTGGGAGGCGGAGATCGTTGAAGACACCTCGTGGAGTTGTGCCCACGGTATCGAACGCTGGCGTTCCGACTGCGGCTGCAACGGCGGGCGCCAGGGGTGGAACCAGCGATGGCGCGCGCCGATGCGTGAGGCTCTCGACTGGCTGCGGGATACGGTCACCCCGCTTAGCGAAAACACGGCCCACGGCTTGCTGAAGGATGTGTGGAGCCGCGCGCGACGCTTACATCTCGGTCATACTCGCCGCCAAGACAACCGCGGCCGACGAGGCGATCGACCAGTTCTTCGCTGCCCAAGCGCAGCGCGAACTCTCGCCCGAAGAACGAACGCTGATCCTCAAGCTGATGGAGATGCAGCGCCACACGCAGTTGATGTACACCAGTTGTGGCTGGTTCTTCGACGATATCTCAGGCATCGAGACGGTTCAGATCATCGCGTATGCGGCGCGCGCCTTGCGGCTGGCCGCCGACATCTTTGGCCTCAACTGCGCTTTACTCGAATGGCAATTTGTGGAGCGGCTGCGCCAGGCCAAGAGCAACAGTCCGCCATGGAAAGACGGCGGCGATATCTACCGGCGACTGGTCAAACCGATGGAGGTCAACCTGGAGCAGGTGGCGGCGCACTATGCCATTTCTTCGGTCTTCAGCAGCTATCCTGAAGAGACGGTCCTCTTTTGCTATACCATCCGCCGTCTGGACTACGAGAATGTCACCTCGGGCCGCGCACGCCTCGCCATTGGCCGTTGCCGCATCACCTCCAACCTTACCGAAGAGACGGAGGAGATTTCCTTTGCCGCACTTCATTTCGGCGATCATAACGTGACCGCCGCGGTGGAACGTTCCACGCCGCAGGATCTCTCCGCCTTCAACGATCTCAAGCAAAAATGCAGCGCCGCCGTCACCCAGGCGAATCTGCCCGAAGTGGTACGCCTGATCGATAGCTTCTTCGGCGGCAGTCCATACTCACTCGCCTCTCTTTTCAAGGATGACCAGCGGCGCATTCTGCGCTTCATCCTGAATGCCACGCTCAGCGAAGTGGAAGACAGCCTGGTCAAAATCTACGAGGAGCATGCCTCGCTGCTGCACTTCTTGAATGCTTCCGGGCTTCCCAAACCGCCGGCCCTCACCATGGCTGCCGGTTTCGCGATCAATGCCGGCCTGCGGCGAGCGCTCGAAGACGAGCCTATCGACCTGGCGCGTGTACGCTCCCTGATTTCTCTGGCCAAATCTGACGGGGTGGTACTGGAAACCCACGCGCTGCGCTATCTGACCGATCAACACATGAAGCGGGCGATGGTCCAGCTCCATGCCAAACCGCTGGAGCCCGGTGGCCTGGACCACGCGCTCACCCTCGCTCGCACGCTGCGCGAGCTGCCCTTCGAGCTCAATCTATGGCAGGCGCAAAACATCTGGTACGACACGCTGACCAAGTCCAATCGCTTCCTGCTGGGCTTGGAGTCCTCGGCCGCGGAGGCCTGGAGGGCGAACTTCCTCGAGTTGGGCCGTCAGCTTTCGATCGCGGTGGAGCAATTAGTGGTGGAGGAAGGGTCGTTGGTCGCGCGCGGGATGAATGCCTCGCAGGAAACTGCGCCCTTGCCCTGAAGGCCATGGCTCCCTAGGTTCCGCTCTTTCCTGACCGCCGACTGATGGGTGCCCCACATCTCGCTGTTTCGCGAGATGTGGATCCACTCTCTTCCCTCTGACTCTCGATTCATCCGACGCACTTAGCGGTCAACATCGGCGGTATCCCACCCGTCAGTTTGTTACGGGAGAAGCTAAGAGGCTAGCTTCGCCAGCGGAGCGTGACCGGGCCATCCATCGGGTGCTGCATCGGCCGGCCGCTCTCGTCGGCTTCGAGCCGCGCCCGCTTCAACGCAAAATACCATTTCGCCGGACGATCGGCATCATCGATGAGCATCAGGCCGGGATTGAACTTGAGTCCCTCGGCCTGCTGCACCATCGTGAGCTGGTCCTGGCGGACAAAGCGCTCGCCAAAGAACCTGGCGATCGCGGTCACGAAGGGCACTCCGTAAAAAACGTTCCAGGCGCCGTATACGTCGATGCGGGAATTGCCGGGAGTGGTGGGCGTCACCGTGGTGAGACTGGCGAACCACTTGGTTCCGCAACGAATCGTCTCGTAGCGCCGGTTGGGCAGCACGAAGTCGATCGTGGTCTCGATCGGCTCGCCATAAACGCCGAGCAATTTGTACGGAGCGCTGTTGGCTGAAGGCGTATGCGCCGACATGCGAAAGCCCTGCGGAATGGGCTCGAAGTGCTTCTCTTTTTCGTGGATGCTGTGCCGGGACCGCCACCACCATGCCTGATGCACAAACGGCCCGTGTGCCGGGTCCATCAGCCCGATGATGCCGTGGTCCACATTGCAGGGTAATTCCGCCGTCAGATGCGCGCTGCGGTACCGGTCGCTGAAGGTTGGCAGTTGCGGTACGGGCGGCAGCGCCTCCCTGACCTCCATGCGGACCCGCCCGCTACCTGGCTCGGGGCACGTAGACCCAGGCATATCCATCCTTCTCCTGGCAAGGAAATGCGGTCGCGTAGATGCGCCGGGGATAGGAGTCCTGGCTGGTCAACGAAGGGATCTCCATGCACTGCCCGGACTCCGGCTCGAAGACCCAGCCGTGATACTTGCAAGTGACCGCGCTGCCATCGAACCATCCGCAGGAGAGCGGAATACCGCGATGGGGGCAACTGTCGCGCATGGCAAAGATGCTGCCGTCCTCTTTGCGGCCCAGCACCAGCGGGATTCCCAGGAGCATGGCGGTTGCCATCTTGCGCCCGCGCAGCGCGCCGCTACGCATGGCCGGGTACCAGTCGTTGTAGATGAGGGACGTATCTGGTCCCAGCAAATCGCTGGCCGGAAAAATCGCCGGTCCTCTTCCCGCTGCTGCGTCAAGTGCCATGGCTCGCGATCCCGAAAACCTGCCCTTACTATAGCGCTACGGGGCGAGCGCAGGTGATCGCCCAAAAAGCAGACCGTCGGGGTATTTTCCGCGCGTTAGTATTTTCCTTGGAGCCCGCCATCGCAGCAAATATCACGCACCGTTCGAGGAAAATAATCCTCACGCTTGCCGGCCTCTGGCTCCTGCTCTACGCAAGCTTTACGCTTTTTAGCCCGCCGCTGCTGGATGATGCCGACTCCGTGCATGCCGAAGTCGCCCGGGAAATGGTCGTGCGCCATGACTGGATTACCCTCTACGCCAACGGCATCCGCTATCTCGAAAAAGCTCCACTCATGTACTGGAGCATGGCAGCCAGCTTCACTCTCTTTGGGCCCCACGATTGGGCCGCTCGCCTGCCGCTGGCTATCGCCTCACTCGCCCTTTTTCTGGTGGTATACGCCACCGGACGCCGCTTGTTCGCTTCCGATACCGCCGGTTTCTATGCCGCCCTGATCCTGCTGACCTCTTTTGGCATTTTCATTTACACGCGAATCATCCTTCCCGATGTCATCGTGTGCCTGTGGCTTTCGCTCGCCATGCTGTTGTTCTGGATCTCTCTTGAGCAACCACAGCCTTCGCGCGCGACCGCCTGGGGCTTTGCCGCAGCGTGTGCCCTCAACGTGCTCACCAAGGGGCTCATTGGCATCGTGTTCCCTCTCGCAATTGTCCTCATCTTCCTGTTGCTCAATCGGAATATGGGCCACCTGCGACGCTGGCACCCTTTTTCCAGCCTGCTGGTCTTCCTGGTGATTGCGCTGCCCTGGCATCTGGCGGCAGGCATTGCCAATCCATCGCAGGGAAACCCCAACGGCGCCATGCCGGCGCCAGGAAACGTGCACGGATTCTTCTGGTTTTATTTCATCAACGAACAGGTGCTCCGCTATCTCAACCGGCGGGTCCCACGGGACTACGACACCGTCCCGCTGCTGCTCTTCTGGGGCTTGCTTGTAGTCTGGCTGATGCCATGGATCGCCTTTGTGTTCAAGGCCATCGTCCCTGTCCGGATCAGGTCCTCGCTGAGCCGCGTCCGCCTACCTGCTCACGATCAAGCCTGGAATCTGCTTGGCATATGGGCTGCCTTCGTGATGGTCTTCTTCAGCTTCTCTACGCGCCAGGAATACTATGCGCTGCCCGCGTTGCCGCCCCTCGCCCTGATGATCGGCGGCTGGCTGGGCCGGGAAGAAAAATGCTCCGCCCGCGACCCACGCCGCATCGGAGGACGCCGCATCGCCATCGTTCTCTTCCTGCTCGGCACAGCCGGCGGGCTGCTGGCCGCATACCTGGCCATACGCGCCCGGCCCCTTGCCCCGGGAGTGGATCTATCCACGCTGCTGACACAGAACCCCGGAGATTACGCGCTCTCATTGGGGCATTTTCTTGATCTGAGCACGCGGACCATGAGCGCCTTCCGGCTGCCACTGATTCTGACCGCGATTGCGCTGGCGGCCGGAACGCTGGCCAACCTGATCCTGCGCTTCATCAACATGATCCGGATAGGAAACTACGCGCTTGTTCGCCATGATGGTTGTTTTCCTGATCGCCACCCACATGGCGCTGGTCACCTTCTCGCCCGTGCTTTCCTCAAAAGCTCTCGCGGATGCGATTCAGCCGCGGTTGCAGGCTGGCGACGTGGTGGAGATCCATGGTGAATACGAAGCCGGGTCGACCCTGGGCTTCTATCTGCGCCGCCAGGTCCGCATTCTCAATGGCCGTTCTTCCGATCTCTGGTATGGCTCGTTCTTCAGCGATGCTCCCCACCTCTTCGACGACGATGCATCGTTCCGGCGGCTCTGGAGCGGGCCACAGCGAATCTTTCTCTGGACCCCGCTGGACCAGGTTCCCGCGCTGCCCGGACCGGCTTACGCGATCGCGCAGAGCGGGGGGAAGGAAATCCTCAGCAACCGGCCGTAGGTGACACTCTTTACACCGCCGTGAGCCGGCTCATCTTGCCGTCTTTCAAGGAGAAATGCTGGCCCCGCCAAGCCACGGTATTTCCCGCGAAGCTCCAGATCCAGATACCCAGCGCCACCACGTCGCGCGGCGCCAGCAGCCACAGGTCGCGCAGGACCTGGCGATCGCCCAGCACACCCACGCCAACCGCCAAGGCGAGCGCCACCCGAGCCAACAAGGTCAGGCTGAGCAACGCAATACTGCTGAGGCTGGCGCCCGAGGCGATCAGGTTGCACAATGCCCAGGGCAAACCATAGGTGAAGACCATACCGGTGTAGCCCAGCTTTCGAGAAAAGCGGGTACTGCGGCTCCAGCGAATCTGGTGGGCCAGAAACTGACCGAAGCGATACGCCGGCAAGAAGGTCTCGACCACCTCGCCGCTTAAGGCCACTTCGAAGCCGTTACGCCAAATGCGCGCGCCCAGTTCGTAATCGTCTGCCAGGTAGTCGACCAGCGGCTCCAGGCCGCCAATGGCCTCCAACGCCTCGCGCGAGACGGCCAACGTCGACCCCAGGCCAAAACGGATTCCGTCTTCGATCTGCCGCGCGGTCAGCACACCAGCGATAAAGTCAGTGGCAATCCCCAGCGCTTCCATGCGCGAGCCGATGGTGCTGTGCGCCTGGCCCCGGTAGAGCGCGGTCACCAGGCCTACCCGGCCGCCGCGCCGCTTGGGGAGATGGAAACAGCTCATGATGCGGTGCAGGTAGTGGGGAGAAACCTTTATGTCGCTGTCGTTGATCAAAATATGGTCGTACTGCGCGCTGCCCAGCATCTGCACCAGGTTGCTCACCTTGCCGTTGGCGCCCAGCAATTGCGGGCACAGCACCAGGCGAATCGTACGCTGGGGAAACTCCGCCGTGAGCCTTTCGATCGCCGCCACGGCTGGATCGGCCATGCTGCTCACGCCAAATAGAATTTCGTACGGCCCCTGATACTGCTGCAGACAGTGGCTGGCGAAGCTGGCATACATCTCCGGGTCCAGACCCTTCACCGGCTTGAGGATGCTGACGCCCGGCTGAAAATCAGGCAATGGCCGGCGTAGCTGGCGCTGGAAGGCGCGCGCGCTCCACAGCGCCAGCAGGTAATAACCCAAGCCGGCCAGGCTGAGAACGGTGGTGACGGTAGCGACAGCGATCGGCAGCATGAGAACGCCTTCAGTTTAAGCGGTTTCACAATTGCTCGAGTGGTCTAGCCAGAGGCGAACTCAGAGCCGATACCGAGACGCTTACTCGTAGCGCAAGGCGACGATGGGATCGAGCGATGCCGCCTTCCATGCGGGATAAATACCGAAGAGAAGCCCAATGGCACAGGAAACGATAAAAGCGGTGGTCGACCAGGCTACTGACATTTCGGCCGGCAGCACGGCGCCCAGGATCAGCTTGAGCACAAAGGTAAGCAGGCCGCCCACGAGGATGCCGATCACTCCGCCCAAAGCACACAGCGTGACCGCTTCCAGCGTGAATTGAAACATGATGTTCTTTCGCGTCGCACCCAGCGCCTTACGAACACCAATCTCCCGCGTTCGTTCCGTGACGCTCACCAGCATGATGTTCATCACCCCGACGCCACCGACCATCAAGCCCACGCTGGCGACCCCTACCAAAAAGATGAACAAGCCACCGGTAAGCTGATTCCATAACACCAGCAGGGCATCCGAGCTGAAGATGGCGAAATTGTCCGGTTGGTCATTATGCACCTTACGCCGGCGGCGAAGCAGTTCGCGGATTTCATCTTCGACCGCGATTTTATTTTTAACATCGTCGTACTTGACGCTGATCCAGTGATCGAGGATCTCGGGATGGATCTTGTGAAAGGTTAACGTCGGAAAATGGGCGGAGTTGTCCATCGGATTTTTGCCTCCGCCGAAGACCTGCTTCTGGGGCGCCATCACCCCCACCACGGTAAACAAGTCACCATCGATCTGGACCTCCTTGCCCACGGCAGGGTCGTTGCCAAAAAGCTCCTGAGCCGTGTCCGAGCCGAGAACCACCACATTGGCTGCTCGCTGCGCCTCCTGAGAGGTAAAAAAGCGTCCCTGGGAGAAATTGAGGTCGTAGACGTTGGGTTGATCCTCCGACTCGCCATTCAGGGTGGTGTTCTGTACTTTATGGCTCCCATACTTGACCGAGAAACTGCCCTGCGAGCCGGTAGGCGACCGGTATTGCTGCGATGCATCGACCGCGATGACGTGGGGCAGCGCTCTCATCGCCTCGCCGTCCTCATAGGTCAATTGCTTTCTGGCCAGCATCTCGGACGTGGGCCGTGAACCGAAAACGGGGAAGCGGAAAACCCAATACACATTGGATCCCAGCGACTTGATCAAGCCATTCACATTGCCCGAAAGCCCGTTGATGACCGATGAGATGAGAATGACCGTGGTGACCCCGATCATGATGCCAAGCATGGTCAGGCCGGAGCGCAGCTTGTTGGTGCGCAGCGTGTCCATCGCCATCCCGATTGCTTCTTTTGTGTCGGCGAGCGTCATGCTATAGCTCCGAGCGCAAGGCTACGATTGGGTCGAGCAACGAGGCCTTGCGTGCAGGATAGACACCGAAAAAAATGCCAACAGCCGTGGCTACAAAGAGACCTAGCGCCACCGACCACAGTTCAATCTCAGAGGGAAAGCCGATGATCAAGGTGATGGCTTTGGCAAAGACCACCCCGGCAATGACGCCGATCAGGCCGCCGACCAGCGACATGGTGGCCGATTCGATCAGGAATTGCAGCATGACATCGCCCCGCCGCGCGCCCAGCGCTTTGCGCACCCCAATCTCCCGCGTCCGCTCGGTGACGCTCACCAGCATGATGTTCATGATCACGATGCCGCCGACCACCAGCGAAATGGCTGCGAGCGAAACAAAGACCGCAGAAAAACTGGAGCTGATGCTCTGCCAGATGCCGACGAACGTACTGTTGGTATCCGTAGAGAAGCTGTCCTCTGCTCCGGGCAGGTCGTGGCGGTGGGAACGCAGAATGGTGCGCACTTCGCCTACGGCCAGTTCCAGCGGATCGCCCACTCCGTTGGCGCGCGCATAGATGGTCAGGCTGCGATTCGATCCATAGGCGTTGAGAAAAGTCGTCAGCGGGATGGCCACCCAATCATCCTGGCTCTGCCCCAGCGTCTTGCCCTTGCGCTCTCCGACGCCGATTACCGTGTATTGGCTTCCGTCAACCCGGATCTCTTTGCCGATGGGATCGATCGACCCCATCTGATTGTCGACAATGTCTGGGCCAATGATGGCGACCCTGCTGTTGTGCTGCTCATCGATAGGCACAAAACCACGGCCACGATCGATGTTCATGTTGTAGATGGGAGGCATGGTCCAGGTCCAGCCGCGAACACTGGTGTCGGTGCTGGAGTGGCTGTTGTAGACCACCTTGCCGGTGGTGCTGGCCATGGCGCCGGTGCTGGCACAGTCTTTACACTTCGCGGCTACTTCGCGGTAGTCATCGATCTTCAGGTCTTTGCGCTTTTGGTACTTGTTGAACTCCGCGTCGGTGAAGACGACGGAAGGCTGTTTGGAGGCGGTAAAGACATCCGCGCCGTAGCCATAAACCTTGGTGGCGACAAATTTGTTCGCGCCGTTGACCAGCGTGATCACCATGATGACCGCGGCCACGCCGATCATCACCCCCATCAGGGTGAGAATCGAGCGCAGCTTGTTCGCCCATAGGGATTGGAGCGCGATTTTGACCGCTTCGGTTAATTCCATGGGAGCTCACACTTTGATACGAGTGTAGACGCTTTCCCGGTTCCCAACCCGAGCGATAAAAGCTGGGATCGGCTTACGGGCTCCGGATTTCCTGTCGAGGCGTAGCGGCATCATACCGGCTTTCCCTGCGGAGGCCAATCGGGCAGCGGTAGTGGGATATCCGGAGTCTCGGTCCCGCTAATGACAAAAAGGCAGGGGGAGGCATCGTAGCCCACTCAAGCCAAGAAACGGCTTCGACCCCGATTTCCTGCCACGCTGTGCCAGAGAGGTCCGCGTGTGCGCCTTTCATTCAAGGAAAGGCGCATGGGCTGTATCTGAACAGCCGCAAGCCTCCGCAGGAAATCGGGGCGAATGGCGGCACCCAGAACTTTGGTTGCCGGTGTAACTTCTAAATCTCGTCCAAATAAAATGAGCGCTAAAAGCGCGGTAAGCGCCATTAAGTTACGTTCTTGTTATTTATGTAAGCCCCTTAGTCGGCCCAAAAGCGGAGGCCCCGCATCTCGGTGAGAGCTGCGGGGCCGCGTTTGCAAGTGGCCTGTAAGCCGAATTCTGTCGAGGACGATCATTCCTCTAGGCGACACATTGCTGCGCCGCTCAAGCGACCTACCCGGAGGTTTCCCACCGTCCTGGCAAGCCAGGATCGGAACCCGGGTGAGCGCGCCGGGCCAGCACGCATCCGCGGCCCGGGTCTGGCCGGCGGATTCCCTCCCTATTTGGTCTTGCTCCGTGTGGGGTTTACCCTGCCACCGCCTTTACAGACGGCGCGGTGCGCTCTTACCGCACCTTTTCACCCTTACCCCGGGCGATGAAGCCCGCGGCGGTATGTTCTCTGTGGCACTGGCCGTCTTTGAGCCTTGACGCTCAAATCCCGGACGTTATCCGGCACACTGCCCTGCGGAGTTCGGACTTTCCTCTCCCGAAGCACGCGAGCGCTTCAGCAGCGACCGCCCGGCGCACCTGCAACATCCATGCTAGTCCATATTGCGGAGTTTGTAAGCGGCAAGATGCTAGCTTTTCGCGGCCGTGATGGTGAGGGTTATCTGCGGCTCAGTCGGAGGCGTGGTTGTCTGCGAGCCGGTGGACGATTGCGCTTCCACCGTGACGATGTAGTTGCCGGTTGGGGTTCCCGGATTTCCCGGCGGCCCGTGATTCAGATAGTTATACCGCTGCGAGCAGGCCGTCATTCCCATGGCCCCTGCAAATGCCAGCATTGCCAACGCCAGATTGCGCCAGGCCCGGCGTTTGCACGCACCCAGGCCCGCGAGACCAAACAATGCCGGGAAGATAAAAGCATAACGCCGATCCCGCCGTCACCAGCGTTGCCGGCTGTGGGTCCCGGCGAAGGCGCAAGTGTTTGGATCTGCATCACGCTGGTTCCGGGAGTGCAGGTCTGGACGCCCGCTGCCACTGGTGGTACATTTCGCCGGCACATTCACGGGCGTAAAGTTGCAGGTTGTGTTGTACGGCAACCCCGTACACGAAAGACTGACATAGGCGTTGAAGCCATTGACCGGGGTCACGGTCACCACGCTGCTCACAAAGCCGCCCACCGCTGTGGATAGCGTCGTGGGCGTGGCTGCCACCGTGAATCCTGCCACTGTCGAAACGTTGGCCTGCACCTGCTCAGGCTTGGAGAGCGAGCTCTGATAACCAGCTCCGCCCTGATAGATTGCGACCACCTGGTGGCTGCCCGCGGGGAGGTTGTCCGTCTCCACGGCTCGCATTGCCTTCGCCATCCAAAAACGCCGATCCAAGATCCATTTCCCCGGAACGAAAGTTCACCACTCCCGAGGGCGCGCCGGTCCCCTCCGCGCTTACGTGGGCCGTCAATGTCACCCTGGTTCGCGCAGCAGCATTGTTTGTGGCAACCGCCAGTGCGGTTCGAGTCGCTGCCGGGTTTTCTGCTATTGCCATTGAGCCTGTGAAGCCCAACCCGGCGACTATGCCCAGAAACACCATGCACCAGCCGGCGGTGCGCATCCCTTTTCCTGTGTTCCACACCCTGCCCACGCTCAACCGCACATTCATCCTTCGGATCTCTGCTCTCTTTACTTTGACTTTGCGCTCTTTATTTTGTTCCAGTTGCTGTTGGCTTAAAGCTCATTGTATCTGGGGAAAGCAGATCGCGTTGTGCTTTTGCCCGGTCACTGTGGCACGCTCACCGGACACGGCGTTGGGCGACCAGGCTCTCAGCCTCCGCGCGCAGCGAAGGATCGTCGCCAAATCCCTTCAGCCAGGAGACTTCAGGCTCGCGGCGAAACCAGGTGAGCTGGCGCTTGGCATAGTTGCGGTGACCCTGGCTGGCGGCAGCAATGGCTTGCTCCAGGGTAAGCGCACCGTCAAGATGCTCCGCTGCCTGGCGGTAGCCCAACGAATCAAGCGCCGGCGGGCGGCCGTAGCGGGCAATCAGCTCCCGCGTCTCTTCAATCAAGCCCTGGGCAAACATGGCGCGCGCTCGGGCGTTGATGCGCTCATAAAGCTGCGGGCGCACGGGATCCAAACCTAGCCGCAGTATGCGGTAACCAGTCAAGGCTTCCCGCCCTTCCTTCCAGGCCTCGGACATGGGCCGCGAAGCGGCCAGGGTAACCTCGATGGCTCGTATGACCTTTGCAGTATCGTTGGCATGGATGCGGGCAGCCGAGACTGGGTCGAGGCGCCTGAGGATCCGGTGCAAGGAGAGCGGGCCCCGCGTTTCTGCCCTGCGCAGCAAGCGATCGCGCAGGGCCGCCGACCGTTGCGGACCGGGAAACAAGCCTTGTAGCAGAGCACGAAGGTAAAGGCCTGTGCCTCCGGTGACAATAGGAAGCCTGCCCCGCCCAACGATGTCGGCAATGGCTTCACGAGCAGCTCGCGAGTAGTCGCCCGCAGTGTAGAAGGCATCCGGATCGACCACATCGAGCAGGTGATGTGGTATGAGCCTACGTTGTTCGACGGAAGGCTTGGCGGAGCCGATCTCCAGGCCACGATACACGGCCACGGAGTCACAACTGACAATCTCGCCGTCGAAGCGCTGGCTGAGCGCGACGGAAAGAGAGGTTTTGCCGCTACCGGTCGGGCCCAGAATGACGACCAGTAACGGCTCTGCTGTCTCCTCTACCAAACTCTCCACCACCCCGGCGGGAAGAGATCGTGCAAGGAGGAACGGCCCAGGCCGGCGAGCAGAAGAATGACCGCTACCACCAACAGGCCGTAAATCTGGCGTTTGCGGAATTCAGGGTCAGCTGGCACAGCGAGGCTCTTTCCCTCAACGAATCTTATCCGGGTCGGGTTGTAGTAGAAGCCGAAGCGCAGCTCCAGGAATTTTCCTTTGAAGTCTTTTGGAAGTGGCGGATATGGGCGCGGCGCCGGTGATACCGCCCCAGGCTGCCCGGTCCAGGGAGACGTCTCCGGAGGGGAACTCGAGGATCATCTCCTTCACGCTGCCGTCGGGATAGATTTTGAAACGGACACCGACACGGCCCTGCTTGTCGAGAGGGGGCCGCGCGGATTCGGGGATGATGGGAATCCAGCTGCGATAGGTAGCGGCGATCACCCTCTTCATATAAGGACCGAAATCGACCCCCATGGTGTCACTAAGGATGTCTGCGCCGGCCCCCATGGCCGGATGCTGGGAGGGCGCATTCTGTCCGTAGTCGCCCGAGGGGGCGCCCGCCTGGGCAGCATTCCGTTCTGCCTGGCGAATCGCATCTCCGGCAGTTTGAGGGCCGGTGTCAAAGCTGGGCCGGGCGGGCGCAGTGGGCGCAGGCTTAGGCTCATTGAGCAGCGATTGCTGAGGGGGCGGCGGCGGCGGCGGAGTTGCCGGCCGAGCCTGCGCCTGCTGCTGGCCGGTGGCGCGGGGCGGGCGGAGCTTGCTGCGGGGCGCTGGCTGCGGAGCGACCGGCTGCGGCGGCCCCGCCCGGCGCATGGCCTCCAGCTGTTGCAGGGTCTTGCGATCGAGCGTCGGATGCGGCGATTGCGCGACGCCGGTTCTTGTCGGACAGCGGGGCCTGTGGCTTGGGCTTGACCGCCTTCTGCGCATCGGGCGGAAGGTTAAGGTAAGTCAGGTCTTTCTTGCTGTCGTTGGGGTTGACCACGTGGGGCTGATGGCTGCGAAATTTCGGGCCGTAGAAGAGAAACCAGAAGAGAAGCAGGTGAGCGATGAAGGAAATCCATATTCCTTCACGGCGGCGAGCACGGGAGCGCTCGTCCTCGAGCCTGTCAATGAGGTGTAGGAGTTCATCCGGTTCCAGCTCCTCGTAGCGCGCGCGCTTACGTTTGGAGAACGGCTCCGGTGGTCGACCGGGAGGGCTGGTTGGAACTTCGGTTGAAGGCATCGGCCGGCAGTAAAGGCTGCAATCCAGGCCGGGGCGAACGTCCAGCAATGGATTCCGCAGATCTCCTCATTCTCTCATTGTTTCGAATGACTCCGAGATCAGGGTTTCACAAAGACCCCTTACAATCGTCTTGAGCGCAGCCACCGAGTTAAGGTGTGCTGCACCCACGGCACAAACGAGGAATCTATCTGCTTATGATGCGTGCCGCTGTCATTACCGTGAGCGACTCCTGCTTTCTGGGACAGCGGGTGGATGTCTCCGGGCGGGTGGTGGCCGACCTTCTGCAGGCGCACGCTTTCCACGTAGTCAGCCGCCTGGTGGTGCCCGACGAGCAAAGAGAAATTGAGGATGCCCTACGCCAGCAATGCGAGGTGGCGAACCTGGTGGTGACCACCGGCGGCACGGGCATTGCACCGCGGGACGTGACCCCCGAGGCCACCAGGGCCGTCTGCGACCGGATCCTGGATGGCTTCGCGGAACTGATGCGCGCCGAGGGTAGCAAACAGACGCAATTTGCCCCGCTGAGCCGCTCCGTTTCGGGTACCCGTGGCCCCTCTCTGATCGTGAATCTGCCCGGCAGCCCGAGCGGCGCCCAAGCGTCGCTGGAAGCCGTTATCTCTATCATTCCGCATGCTTTAGACTATACTCCAAGGAACAGCGGCCCAACACCACGAAAACCACGGGGCGGAAGAAAAGCTCCCGGGTACTCCAGCCTGAACGATCGGGATCGATCTTGAAGAAAATCCTCCATCTCTTTGTTAAATACAAGATATGGCTCCTGGCGTTTTTGAAGCCTTTCGGCTTTTGGGGCGCCGGCGCGTTGGCCTTCGTCGACGCCGCGGCATTCCCGGTGCCGATGGACCTCATCCTGGCCACGTATGTCTGGGCCGACAAGAAGCACTTTTACCTCTATGTCCTTGTCTCGGCAGCTGGATCGGCGCTCGGCGGTTTGGTCTTCTTCCTGCTGGGAAGGGCAGGCGGTGAGCTCTTCCTCATGAAGCGGATTAACCGCGCCCGGTTTGAGCAACTACGGGACCGCTTCGAGAAGCAGGAATTTCTGGCCATGATGATCCCTTCGATCCTGCCCCCGCCCACACCCTGGAAACTCTTCGTGATTGCCGCCGGAGTCTTCGAGATGAGGCTGAGCCCTTTCCTGCTGGCAGTCTTCATTGGCCGCGTGATCCGCAATCTGATCACCGCGCTCCTGACCATCGAATACGGGCCGGAGATCGTGAACATGACCGCACGGTTGGCGACCCGGCACCGGGTTGCCCTGTTGGTTGGGCTGTCAGCGTTCCTTGCCCTACTGGTTTACTGGTTCTGGCGGACAGTGTGGAAACGGCGGGGCAAGAGGAACCTACCCCTGACCGCCAGTTCTTCAGTCAACCCAAAGTAACCTCCGAAACGATAACCGGCGACTCAAGAAAGACTCTCGACGGCCGACTCCGAGCGCGATATCCTGTTGGCAGTTGATTTCGGCAGGGGCGGCTTCTCGGCAGCAGTTCCCTGACCGGCAGTTTCCGGTAGCTTACGGACTAAGCGCGAGCGAAGGACAGCTTTACCGCTGTCCGGTGTCACACCCGATCCCTGTCACAAAATAAGGTCGTCCAAGCATCCCGCCGCGGCGGGATTTTTTATGCGCCCACCCTGCTTCCCCGAGCAGTAGAAGAACCTCTGTCCCTAGCTTCCCTCACATTCCAGTCCCAATTCAGGAGCCACCTTATGCCCAAAAATGAAGTCAGCGATCCCATCACCGATCAGGAAATAGCCTTTGCCCTCCTGGTCCTCTCTGGCGCCATGACCGACCGTCAGGCCGCCCAAGCTGTCGGCCTCAACCCCGACTCTGCCGCCTACACCAAAGCCAAACCCAGTGTCCGCGCCTACATGCTCGAGCACCCCGCCGTCGTTCAGCAACCACTCGTCCAGCAAGACGAGCAGCTGCGCAGCCTCAGCCCGGACCGCGAGCAAGTACTGGCGCGCCTCTGGGAACTCGCCCACCTCAGCCCCGAAATGACACGCGGCAGCATTACCGGACAGGTCAGGGCCATTTCGATGGTCGTGGCCATGCAAAACTTCATCCCCGGCCGTCGCGCACTCTCTTCAGAGCAGAAATCCGCCCCTGCGCCCAACCCGCAGCCAACCCCTGTCCTTGCCCAGGAACAAGATGCTCCCGTCTTGGTGGGAGAGGCGCCTCCGGACCATGGCCCCGGCCAACCCACCTTCGCCCGCCGCTTTAACCCTTCGGAAGCCCACCCACCTGTCGCCCTGTTCACTTCTGTTCCAGACCTGGGAATTCCTTTTCCCATAAAAAAGACCCCTTTAGACCCCTTTGTCCGCCCCCGTTAAGCTGTTAATCCGCAAAAAGACCCAAAAATATCAAATTTTACAAATAACTGAACAGCCCGCGGGAAAGCTCTCTGGACGAAGGCACGGCTTCACAGCCTGCGGAAAAACTCCTGTTTTGTTGTGCCGTAAATGAGGAATAAGTCGGGCTTTTAGCGCCTGAAGGAGCAATTACACGGGCAACAAAAGCTTTGGGTGCCCCATTCAAGCCGTACTTTGGCTTGAGTGGGCTACCATGCCTCCCCCACTCGTTTGTCATTAGGACCGGAGCGTAGCGCAGTGGAGGGATCTGCTGTTTCTCTCTCGGTTCTCACTCACTCTTTAGAAGCCCTGGTGAGAATGCCTCACAGCTGCCCCATCGCCCCGTCCCTTTTTTCGTGACCTCGGACGACAGCTGGCAATTATTTTCCGCCGGTCAACTCGCAACTCCGAAATATGTAGCAACTCAGCACTTCTGGACCGGCGGGTTCTTTCGCAAACTCTCTCCCCTTCACTTTTGCACGCGGTCGTTCATGACCATGGCGTCGATGCTCCCATTTGGGGCAACGTAGTCCCACGCGTTCAGAGCCCTCGTGGGCCCACTTCTGCTGCCGGAGAGGATAGGGTAGGCAAACCTGAGATCGCTGAACTCGATCGCGGAGTCCAGAGGGTCGGGGGCGAGTTCGTCGGAAGCGGCCAGATTGGCGTGTCCCCGATCCTCAACCAGGGGAAATCTCGCCCAATCCAGGTACACACGGCCCAACCAGGAACGCTTCGCGGCCATCACCGCCGGGGTGACCGGCGGCTTGAAGATGACGTCATCTTGGTCGCTCGTGTCGACCGTTTCGCTCCATGTGTTGACCGAACCCGTCTGGTAGTAGCCGGCGGTTTCGACCACCGCGAACCAGTGGAAAGGATTGACGGGATAAGGCTCGGCTCCGGCGCGCAGCATCGGTTGATCGCCGAATCGAGTATTGCTTATAAAGTGCAGGGCCCGATGATGCTCCACCGCCCGCACTCCCAGATCGATCCCTACCAGTACCAGCGCGGCAATCGCCCAACCGCGCCCCCGGAACAGGGGCTTGCCTGCGCCGATCTCCCGGTCCGCCAGTCCGAAGATCGCCGGGACTACCAAGCCGAGCAGCAAAGCGGCAAAGACCACCGGCTCGATGATGAAGGCGATGTCCAACGCATACCAGCGCGGATTGAAGGGAAAGAATGGGCGAATGCCGTAGTTGTTGGTCCAGTCGAGAAAGATGTGGCTCAAGACCGCCAGGCAGGACAAGAGCCACACCAGGGCCCAGCGTGGCGGGATGACTGGCTGCGTGCGCCGGCTGCGATGCCAGAGCCAAACCACGCCGGTCACGGCGAGTGCGACGAACGGCGCGCCCAACAACGTATGCGTCATGCCGCGATGATGCCCAAAGCCTGCAACCGGGCCGCGCAGGCCCCAAAAAATATCCAGGTCGGGCGCCTCGGCCGCCAGAGTCATGGCCAGCGTAGCGTAGGCCGTCCTGCGATTGAAGCCCGATCGGCCCAGACATGCGCCGGTAAGGAAATGCGTGACCGGTTCCATAAGAGAGTGTGATCCTCGCTGACATTAAGGCAGTTTCGCAATGACTGCCCCGGGCTTTCGGCACCGGCGCGCACTTTCTATAATGCACGCTATGCCCGAAACCCGATCCACCAGCGCAGCAAGCCAGATCGAAGCCGGAAAGCGAATCGACGAGCTGCGCGACGAACTTCGACACCACGAATATCAATATCATGTGCTGGATTCCCCAGAGATCTCGGACGCCGCCTACGACGCCCTCATGCTGGAGCTGCGCACGCTCGAATCCCGCCATCCGGAGTTGATCACACCGGACTCACCCAGCCAGCGCGTGGGTGGTAAGCCCAAGGAAGGCTTCGCCAAGATAGCGCATTCACGACCCATGCTTTCGCTGGACAACGTGAACAGCGAACAGGAGCTGGCCGATTGGGAACGGCGGGTGCGGTCGCTCATCGGCAGCGCCGAAGTAAGTTTCGTATGTGAGTTGAAGATGGATGGAGTCTCGCTGGCGCTGCAATATGAGCCCGGTCCCGCAGGCAGCGCCTTATTGCAGACTGCCCTGACACGCGGAGATGGGGTCACCGGCGAGGACGTGACCAGCAACGTGCGCACCATACGATCGGTGCCGCTTTCGGTTTCCAAGGAGCGGTTGCAACGCGCCCGGCTGCCGCAAGGCTTTGAGGTGCGTGGCGAAGTGATCCTGCCGGACGATGCTTTTTTGAAGATGAACCGGGAACGCGAAGAGCAGGGGCTCCCGCCCGCAGTGAACCCGAGGAATGCCGCTGCAGGAACGATTCGAACCCTCGAACCAAATATCGTGGCTCAACGGAGATTGGACTTTTATGGTTACTTCGCACTGGAAAAGGGAGAGAGTGCTTTTGCGGAGCAGTGGACCTCCCTGGAGGCATTAAGCAGCGCAGGCTTTCGCGTCAACACGCATCGTAAACATTTGCGGAATATGGACGAGCTACTGGCTTTTGTCGCCTGGGCGGAGGGGCAGCGCCACGCTTTGGGTTACGAGATTGACGGCGTCGTCATCAAGGTGAATGAGACGGCGCTGCAACGGCGTCTCGGCTATACCGGGCGAGCGCCGCGCTGGGCGGTGGCTTACAAGTTCGCCGCCCGCTCCGGCGTTACCCAGATCGACGACATCGCGGTACAGGTGGGGCGCACGGGCAAGCTGACTCCGGTCGCCCTGCTGCATCCTGTGTTTATTGGCGGCACAACCGTAAGCCGGGCGACGTTGCATAATGCGGACGAAATCGAGCGGCTGGGGGTGAAGATCGGGGACTACGTTACGGTGGAGCGCGGCGGCGATGTGATTCCCAAGATCGTGGCCGTGGTTGACGATGCGCAGCACCCACGGGGGAGAGAAGAGCTTCGTTTTCCCCGCTGCCTGCCCGGTTTGCGGAAGTGAAGTGGTGCGCGAGGAGGGCGAGGCGGATTACCGGTGCATCAATGTGGATTGCCCTGCCCGCCTGAAAGAAAGCGTCCTGCACTTTGCTTCACGCAAAGTTATGAATATAGAAGGACTCGGCGACGCTTTGGTTGAGCAACTGTTACAGCGACAAATGCTGACCAGTGTTGCCGGGATTTATTCGCTGAACGAAGAGCAGCTCCTGGAGCTGGAACGGATCGGGAAAAAGAGCGCACAATCGCTGCTGGCCGAGATTGAAAACTCAAAGAAATTGCCGCTGAACCGCGTGCTTTTTGCCCTGGGCATTCGCTTTGTGGGCGAGCGTACGGCGCAGTTGCTGGCCGAGGCCTTTGGCTCCATGGATGCGCTGATGGCGGCAAGCGTCGAGGAACTGGAGGCCGTGGACGAGGTTGGCCCGCGCGTTGCCCAGGCCATTCAGGAATTCTTTGCCGAAGCGAAGAATCGCGAGTTGGTCGAACGGCTACGCCAGGCAGGCCTTACCTTCACGGCAGAGAAAAAGCGCAAGTCATCGCAACTGGAGGGCCTGACATTTGTGCTGACCGGCACCATGGCCGACCTTACGCGCGAAGAAGCCAAGGCCAGGATCGAAGCAGCCGGAGGGCGTGTTTCCGGTTCGGTCAGCAAGAAGACCAGCTACGTGGTCGCTGGAGAGGAAGCTGGGTCGAAGCTCGATAAAGCAAAAGAACTGAAAGTCCCGGTGATCGAGCAGGCCCAACTTCTGGAGATGCTGGGCTGAGCGCCGCGGCAATGTCGGCCTTCAGCGGCATCCCAGGGGCGCGACGGAGAAAACCATGCACGAATGTTGACGCTTATGCTTGCCGGCAGCGCTCTTTTTCGTGCTCGAGGGTGTCGGCGCCGCGCCTCCCGGCGGCGGCCCAGGGTCGCCAGAATAACAATAGTCAATTCTACGATGGAGCCGGCCGCGGAATGCATGGGGGTAACTACGGGAATGACCGTCACTATCACGACCACCACTATCGAGAACAACCAGGGCGGCATTGGCCCAGGTAAAGGTGCGCTCATCGGGGGGGCGGCTGGTGCTGTGCTAGGTGCAGCGTTCGGTGGCGGCGTCAAAGGCTCTTTGATCACCGGCGCAGCAGGCGCGGGTATTGGCGCAATTATCGGCAAGTCTGCTCAGAACAATCGCAACAACAACAATTACTATCGCCGGTAGTCGATTACGGAAGCCTGTCAGTCACTGGAGCATCAAAGATGTTATGAAGAACAGATATACTGTCGTTCTATTGAGTAGTCACAATGTTGCCCTTATTTGCCATCCAGGCGCAGGCGCCACCGTCGCCCAGCGCCCAGGAGACGCCCTCATCCAGCGCACCGCGCCGACCTGGACGCTCGATCAGGCGGTAACCTGCTCCGTCCATGATGCCTGGGTACTGGGCGGCAAGAACAGAGTCGGGATTCTTCGCGATCGTCAAAGACCTCGCGGCGCTTTCCGCGCAAAAACGCGACCTCGTCCTGCCGGATAATGAGACCGTCGGTCGAGAGTTTGGCGATTACATCAAGAAGCAGGCGAGACAAGATCGCGATCAGTTACTGTATGCAATCGTGGACCGGGCGGTCCGCAAATACGGAACTAAACCAGCGCGCGTAGCGACGGTCGGCCCGTGCGTTGCCAGGGACGCAGGTCCCTCGTGCTCCCCCGGTTTCCTTTGAAGCCTGGATGGGTGGCCGATCGCCCCGGCGTGCCTGGGTGCTCTGAGTGGATGCAAAGGCCCGCAAATCGTGCGTATCAGGGCACGGCTTTAGCCGTGACGAATCAACGTGGGCTGATTAGGGCTTTAGCCCCCTGCAGTGTTCCGCTCCCCGCCGCTAGCAGAACCCGCAGCCTCGTTTAGTCGGGCCGTAAACGATCGAGAATACGTCGGCCAATAGCCCCTGGGTTTATTGCCTTCCCTTCGGTAAAGTTTTTCGCACCGGCCGCAACCCACGGTACTCTTCCTGTGTGCCAAGTTAATCAGTTCAGGACTTGGGGGCGAAGTAGCCCTTTTTGGCACGCACCATGTAGCGGGGGTTCAGCGCCACCAGATAGATGGAGCGAAACGCCCCGTCCAGCTTGAAGTCCGCCGGACGGTAGGCCAGCGAATACTGGCTGCGCAGCTCTTCCTCGATGTCATGAAAGCTGCCGGTCATGTCTTCAATGCGCTTGGGGAAGAAGGGGACGCCTCCGGTCGCTTCGGCCATTTTTCTCAGCACGTCATCGCCCCGGTCGCGGCTGGGACTGACGTTGGTGCTGATGGTGTAGATGATGGTCTCGGCGCGCTGGCACATCTTGATCGCGTCGTCAGGATAAGCGCGGCTCTGGTTGTCGTCTCCGTCAGAGATCACGACGAGCGCCTTGCGCACCGAACCCTGCTGCGAGGGCGGCACTTTTATGAGCTGATCCCGGCAGGCAGTGTATACGGCGTCGAAGAGGGCAGTACCGCCGCCAGGGCGCAGCTTGGTGATGCCGGCCTCAAGCTTATCCTGATCGTTGGTGTAGTTCTGGGTAACGTAGGGCGTGACGTCGAAGCCCATGACGAAGGCAAGATCTGTCCTGCGGCCGGATTACCTGCTGCAGAAACTGGATCGCGGCGCTCTGCTCAAACTCGAAGCGCTGCCGGATCGAGGTGCTGGCATCGATCATGATGCCGACGCGCAGGGGCAGGTTGGTCTGCTGGGTGAAAGTTGAAAACCTGCGCGGGAGCTTTCTGGTTATCCAGCAGGGCAAAGTCTCTCTGCTGCAGATTGGGGATGAAGCGGCCGTGCTTGTCAGTGACGGTGAAGATGAGATTCACCTCATTGACGTTGGTCTTAATGGTGAAATTGCCATTGTTCTGCGCATCGCTGCTTTGGCCACTCGGGGCTTGGGGAACGGCACTGAGCGTCCCGGGAACCGGGGCTGGTCTGCGTGGTAGCTGGGGCTGGTTTGGCTGGTGGGGCGGGAGGCGCAGTTTGAGCAAGGGCGGCCGGAGTCACCAGCAACACTAATCCAAGCACCGAGGCAGCCAAACGCCGGCAAGCTTTCATTTTGGTCATAGAGGCCCTTTTTATTCTAGAGCATTCCGGTCTGCCACCCGCGCCCATCATTGGTCGAGGTACATTCCTTCCACACTCTTTGACCCGGCCACCGGGGGCGAGGCGAGCTGCGCCATGAAGTCCTTGAGATCGGCGGGAAGGTTGGAAACCAGAGTAATGCGCTCGCCGCTGACCGGGTGGGCGAACTCCAGCTCCGCCGCATGGAGGAAGTTGCGTGGTAAGGCGAGCCGCGGGAGCCGGGCGAATTCCGCCCGGGGCCGATCGCGGTGGAGGCGCCGTAAAGCGTGTCCCCGACCACGGGATGCCCCAGCGAAGCCATATGGACGCGAATCTGATGGGTGCGCCCGGTCTCGATACGAACCGAGGCCAGGGTGAAGCTGCCGTAAGGACCGTGAATGCGCCGCAGCACCTGCCAGTGGGAGACGGCGGTGCGGCCCCCTTCGCGACGCGTGGTCATGCGCGTCCGGCGGACGGTGTCGCGGCTGATAGAGGCATTCACCGTTCCCCTATCCTGCGCCAGCTCGCCCTGCACCAGCGTGAGGTAGAGTTTTCGTACCTGGCGGCGGGAGAACATCGATGCCAGCCGGGCATGCGCGACGTCATTCTTGGCCACCACGATGAGCCCGCTGGTCTGCTTGTCGAGACGGTGCACGATGCCCGGGCGCAGCGGACCGCTGGATGAGGAGAGCTCGCGCAGGTGGTGCAACAGGGCATTGACCAGGGTGCCGCGATTGCGTGCATCCTCGGTAGCGCCGGAGCCGGCGTGGACCATCATGCCGGCAGGCTTATTGACCACCGCAAGGTCGCCGTCTTCATAAACAATCTCCAGCGGAATCGCTTCCGCCATGGCGCGTAAGGGCGGCGGCTGCGGATCGCCGAGAATGGAAATACTCTCGCCGCCGCGCACTTTGCGCGACGCTTTGGCCAGCTTGCCGCCGATCAGCACGCTGCCCTGCTCCAGCAACAGTTGCACCCGTGAGCGGCTGACATCGTTCAGTTGCTGGGCCAGAAAGAGATCCAGACGCTGTCCGTCGGCCTCTTCGGGAACACTTAGCTGGCGCAACCTGCGGCTCGTCATCCGCCATGGGAGACCTGCATCGCGTTGCGGGCGATGCAGCCACAAAGGCCGCCCGCCAGCACCATGGCCGCGGCCACCAGCTGCGTGACCGTGACCAGACCGGAAAGCCACGGGCCGCCGTCGCCGCGCAGGAAGGTAAGCAGGAAGTTGGAGAGGCCGCCCAGGAAGAGCCACGCGCCGAGGATTTCTCCATCGTGATGGGGGCGATGCAACAGCCACAGCAGGAGGACGAACAGCACGAACTCTACCAGGCTGGCGTAGATCTGGGTGGGATGCAGTGGCACGCCCAGTGGGGTTCCGGGCATGGCAGCCGGACTGGTGAAGACCACGGCCCAGGGCAGGTGGGTCGGAGTTCCGTAGTCACATCCCGCTTCCAGGCAGCCGATGGAGACGACGGAACTACCCAGCGCCAGGCTGGGCGCAATGGCATCGGCCGTTCGCCGGATGGGAAGGCCGAGGTGCAAAGCATAGACCACGCCGGTCGCGACGGCGATCGCGATGGCAGCCGGGCCGGGGCCGCGCGTTCCGCTCAGACTCATACTCAGGGCCCGCACGCCGTATCGGGGCCAGTGCAACAGGATCAGGAGAATCCTGCTGCCCACCAGGCCAGTGACAATGGCCATGAGCGCCAAACTCCAGACTTTGTCGGTGTCGAGCGAGAGCAGGCGGGCGGTACGCACGCAGACCAGCAGGGAAAGGATCGTGCCCAGGGCAACCAGAAATCCATAGGTCGGCAGGACAAGGCGGCCGAACTGGAAGAGATGCGGGTGCACGCAGGCGATAAGACGAAACCGACCCACTGGGCCGTGCAGCAGTGCGCCGGTGAACCCGTCCTAAGACGTTGGGACTCTCCGCAGCTCTTTAGGCATTCCGGACTGGCGGACACTGCACACGGAGCCGATTGTTCGAGTCGAGTCCCGGTTCGATGAATGTTGGTTCAACCAGCGTTAACTGCCGCACCTGCTTTGCAGGCCGGTCTCTGAATGGATGCTAACGTCAGCGAAGCTGGTTGGCAAGTGACGATACGGTAAGAATGCTAGCGCCCGGCGGAGACGGGAACCGATTCGTGGTAACGGTGCTCGTCGTCGAGCACCGAGTCCAGCAGGCCGGAGAGGCTGTTGGCGCGGGTACGCAGGATGGTTTGCGTCTCGCTCATGGTGCCGCGGAGCAGACGGCAATGCTCCTGCAGCCGCATGAGTTCATCGGCGATGTTCAGGGCCGCGAGAACCGCCACGCGCAAAGAGTCGACGGTATTGCCGTTGGCGGAGACGGCGCGCATCTTGGAGTCCACGGTGTTGGCCAGCTTCTGAATATACTCCGGATCGGGGGCCCGCAGATGATACGTCTGGTCGTAGATATCTACGCTGACTGAGGTGCTGGTGCGCCGGACTTCCAGGTTATTTTCTGCCATGTCTCACCGATCGTCTCGAAGATCAATCGCCCAGTTCGTCAATCTGCTTGAGCAGACGCTCGATGCGCACGCGCACCGCTTCCCGCTCTTTTTGCAGGCCGGCGAGTTGCTCTTCTAATTGAGCAACCTGCGCGGCCTGTTCTTCCACGCGATGCGAAAGACGAGAAGCGTGTTGCTCGACGGAAAATCGGAGTTCGCGCTCGCCTTTAAGTAATTCTACGGTGCGCAGCACGCGTTCTTCCAGTGCCTGAAAATCGTCTGCGGCCATGGTTATCTCGGGAGGGTGTTCTGCGAGTGAGGACATCAAAACCTCTTGACACAAAAGCGGGATTGCGTGCTAAGGAAAGTATAGCTTGCAAACTCTGCGCGCGATTCACAAGAAAAGAGGAACCCGCATTGTCTTAGCATGTTCCTCCATCTTGCATACTGTCAGAGGATTTACGCGCGTTGCCGTCCGCCGAGCGACTCCAGCGCCGCCGTCACCGCCTGTGAATAACTTTGCAGCTCTTCATCGCGCAGGGTCCGCTCCAGAGCCTGGAAGGTGACGCGGATAAGCATGGAATAATGGCCGGCGGGCAAGGCTTGCCCTTTTTGAGAAGGATCGCGAAAGATCTCGCGCGGCGAGAAGCGCGTGAGCTCAGCAATGCGCAGGTTACCCAGCGCCTCGGCGATCGATTGCCAGCGCACTGCATCGGCGAAGACGAAAGAGAAGTCGCGATCGACAGGCTGGAAGCGCGAGAGTTCCTGCGCAATGGGCTGACGCAAAGGCAACCGGTAGAGACGGTCAAGATAGATCTCGCCTACATAAACGCTTTGCCTGAGCTTGCGCTGTTGCGCCTCAGCCGGATTGAGTTGGCCGAACCAGGCAATGGTCAAGCCATCGGCCACAGCGCGTGCCGCACGCCCGGGGTGAAGCCACGCGGGGATAATTCCTGCGCCGGCGGCAAAGGTGTCGAAGTAGAAGGAGCGCGGAGCAAACTTTTCCACAATCTCTTCGATCGTGCCCTTGAGATCATAGAAATCGATGGCGTGAGCAGGCCGCTCCGGCCCGCTCCAGACAGATCCGGACGCGCCCAGCGCGAGAGCCGGACGCTCGTCGACGCGCTCCGCACTGCCGCTGAAAACAGTACCCTGCTCGAAGAGCTGGACATCGCTGACGTTGCGATTGAGGTTATGCGCCAGCATGGTAAGCATCCCGGGCAGCAGCGAGGGACGTAACATGCCGGCTTCCTCGTTCAGCGGATTACCCATGGGTACTGACAGGCCCGGCTGGGGCGCAAAGGTAACCGCTTCAGTAACAGAACAGAAGGTGCTGGATAAAGCCTCGTTCCAACCCAGCGCGAGCAACGTCCGGCGAATGACCGCCTCTTTGCCGGCATGGGGAAGTTCGCGCACGATGCCGGAGAAAGCGGGAAGCGTATTGGCGAAGCGGTTGTAGCCGTAGACGCGGGCGATCTCCTCGATCAGGTCGATCTCGCGTTCCAGGTCCAGGCGCCAGCTGGGCAGAGTTACCCGGTAATCGCCTTCCGCGACTTTCTGCAATGCACAGCCCAGAGCCTGCAGTACGGTCTCGGTCGTCTCCTGCACCACGCCCAGGCCATCTTCGGTCGCGCCCAGGATGCGGCGAACCTCGCGATGGCTAAGCGAGATGGCGGGGCGACGCGCGGTCCGCGCCTCTGCTTCGGGAACCACAACGTCGATCAACTCCCCGTCCACGCGGCCGCCGGCTTCGAGGATGAGCTGGCTGACCAGCGCGGAGGCAACGGGCGGCGCATTAAAGTCCGCTCCGCGCTCGAAACGATGCGAGGCATCGGTATGCAGGCCGTGCCGCTTGCTGCTGCGCCGGACCGATGCCGGATCGAACCAGGCAGCTTCCACCAGAATATTTTTTGTTTCGGCGGTGATCATCGTGTCCCAACCACCCATGACGCCGGCCAGCGCGAGGGCCTTCTTCTCATCGGCGACCACCAGGTCTTCGGGGTCGAGCACACGTTCGATTCCATCCAGCGTCTTGAGCTTTTCGCCGCTGCGCGCGCGGCGCAGGATGATGCCGCCTTCCAACTTGTCGCGATCGAAGACGTGGGTGGGCTGACCCATGGCGACGGTGACGTAGTTGGTCGCGTCCACGGCATTGGAGATGAGCTTCTGCTGCAGCAGGCCGAAGCGCTCGGCGACTACGCCTTGCGAAGGCTGGATGCGCACCTGGCTGAGAGCGCGCGCGGTGAAGCGGCCGCAGAGTTCCGGAGCTTCGATGGAAACCTTGATGGGAACCGTCAGTGGCTGCGGCGCAGGCAGCGTAACGTCGAGAGGCGCGAGCTCATGGCCCGCGATCGCAGCCGCCTCGCGCGCGATGCCGTAGTGGTTCATGGCATCGACGCGATTGGTGGTGATGTCCATCTCGAAGAGCGAACCCTGGCCCGGACCAAGATCGAAGATGCCTTCGACGGCAATGCCGCGCAGGGTCAGCGCCTCGGCGAGTTCGCGGTCGGCCAAGGTGAGGCCGGGCACGTAGGAACGAATCCACTGGGAAAGAATATTCATAAGGTTTGCGACTTACCTGAATTGCTCCAGAAATCGCATATCCCCGGAGTAGAACTGGCCTATGTCTCCGATACCGTACTTCATCATGGCAATCCGCTCCACGCCCATGCCGAAGGCGAAGCCGCTGATTTTTTTCGCGTCATAGGCAGGCTGCTGCCGGGCCGCGAAGGCGAACACCGCGGGATCGACCATGCCGCAGCCCAGCAACTCAATCCAGCCGGATTGCTTGCACTTGCGGCAGCCTCGGCCGCCACAGAAGATGCAACTGATCTGCACGTCGGCAGAGGGCTCGGTGAAGGGAAAGAACGAGGGAAAAAATCGCGTTTTGACGCTGGCTCCGAAAAACGCCTTCATGGCGTGGTCGAGCGTGCCTTTGAGATCGGAGAAGGTGATGTTGGTATCGACACAGAGCCCCTCGACCTGGTGAAAGATGGGCGAGTGGGTGGCATCGGCGGCATCGTTGCGGTGCACCTTGCCGGGGATGACAATACGCAACGGCGGCGGTTGCTGTTCCATGGTGTGGATCTGGACCGGCGAGGTGTGGGTGCGCATCAGCAGCCGCTCGCGCAGCGGCTTGCGCTCCTGGTTGGCGACCACCAGCGTGTCCTGGGTGTCGCGCGCCGGGATGGCCGGGGGGGAAGTTCAGCGATTCAAAGTTGTAGTAGTCGGTCTCGACTTCGGGCCCCAGGCCAACGGAGTAGCCCATCGCCGCAAAGACGCTGACGATCTCGTTCATGGTCCGGATCAGCGGGTGCTCTGCGCCCAGGGCGCGGCGGGTTCCGGGCAGGGTGATGTCGATGGCTTCATCTGCGCCCGGCTGCCGGCTGATCTGCTCCGGATCACAACGCGGCTCGATGGCGGATTTGAGCGCGTTGAATCGTTTCCCCACTTCCCGGCGCGCCTCGGCCGGAGCACCCTTCAACACCTCGCCGACGCGTGTCAGCACTCCCTGCTTGCGGCCAATCCAGCGAATCCGCAACTGCTCGACCGCCTCGACGGTATCAGCCGCAGCCGCATCCTGATCGAACTGCGCCAGGATGACGCTGAAGAAGCTGTCCAGCGAGCCAGGCGAATAGTCTTTCAGTTCAGGAATTTCAGTGGGCGGCATGGGTTCCTGGCACAAGCGCTCGCAGCCCGATCACAGTGCGACCGGGCTGGAGCGAAACTCTGTTGGACGGTCGGGGTTGGAGCTTCTAGGCGGCTGTCTTGGTGAGTGCGCTCTTGGCCTGATCGGTGAGCGCGGTAAAGCCGGCCGGATCGTTGACGGCGAGGTCGGCCAGAATCTTGCGATCCAGCTCGATGCCGGCCAGCTTGAGACCGTGGATGAGTTGCGAATAGCTGATCCCGTTGAGCTTGGCGGCGGCGCCGATGCGGACGATCCAGAGCCTGCGGAACTGGCGCTTCTTCTGCTTGCGGCCGATGTAGGCGAATTTGAGACCGCGCTCAACGGCTTCCTGCGCTGCCTGGTAAAGCTTGGACTTGGTTAGGAAGTAGCCGCTGGCTCGCTTGAGAATCTTTTTGCGGCGGTCATTGCGTTTTGTGCCACGTTTTACGCGGGGCATGGTTGGTTCTCCTTTAGGTGCTGCGTTGTGCGGCTGGAGGTAGGAAATACCTCTTCACTCGCGTTAACCGATCGTCTTGTCTTGAAGACAGGGGCCAATAGGCCCAAACCCGTGAGGGCCGATCAGGCGTAAGGAATCATTCGCGCTACCTTGCGCTTGTCACCATCAGAAACCAGAACTGTGCCACTCAACTTCTTCTTAACCTTTTTGCTCTTGGAGGTCAGAATGTGGCGCTTCTTGGTTTGACCACGGAGGATTTTCCCCGTACCGGTCTTTTTAAAGCGCTTGGCCGCGCCCTTATGGGTCTTCAATTTGGGCATGGTTTTCCTGCTAACTTAGCGTGTTTCTACTTTTGAGATTATACGGGAGAGGGGCGGGAGGCGCTACTCCGGAGGGGTTGGTGTGGGGGTGAAGTGGAACCGCAGGTCCCTCGGCTTCGGCAAGTCAAGGGAGCAATTACACGGGCTGACAAAGCTTTGGGTGCCCCATTCAAGCCGTACTTTGGCTTGAGTGGGGTACCATGCCTCCCACCACTCGTTTGTCATTAGGAGCGAAGCCTGAGGGATCTGCAGTTCTGCCCTTACGACTGGGCTGACTGGGGGTGCTGCTGGCCCACCAGGCCGGGAGCCGGCGGCTTGGGCGCGGCAGGTTTCTTGGGTGGCTCGGCTTTCTTGCCCGGGGCGAGAATGGCGTGCAGCGTGGTGCCTTCCATGCGCGGCATGAACTCCACTATGCCTGCGTCGCCCATGTCCTGAATCAGCCGGTTGATGATGGCATAACCCAGCTCGCGGTGCGCCATCTGGCGGCCCTTGAAACGCAACGAGGCCTTTACCTTGTCGCCTTCACCCAGGAACCGAACGGCCTGGTTCTTCTTGGTCTGGTAATCGTGCTCATCCACAGTCACAGAAAACTTGACTTCCTTGACCACAATGACTTTTTGCTTCTTGCGCGCCGCGCGGTCGCTCTTGTCCTTCTCGTAGAGGAATTTGCCGTAATCCTGAATGCGGCACACCGGCGGCTGCGCGGTAGGCGAAACTTCCACCAGGTCCAGGCCACGCTCTCGGGCTATCTTCAAGGCTTCGAAGGGAGGCAGAATTCCGAGCTGTTCACCGTTTTCGTCAATGACGCGGATTTCACGCGCGCGAATTCTGTCGTTAATGCGGATAAAAGACTTGGCCGAACGCTTATCGATGGTTTCCTCCGGAAACGAGAGACGCAGGGCCCCTCAAATAAAGCATAGCATTTCGGGACACCGACCGGAAGAACTCTTCGGTCATGGTCAGCGCTAATTGGCCAGTCAAGCCGGTTTCGGTGAGCCCTGTGACCACCACGCGCACACTCTGGTTGGCCGGCATTGTCGGGCTTCGAGCAGCACTTCAAGAAAGTTGTCGGCCAGCGCCGGCGTAGTTTCGCCGGCGCGGTGTGCAAGGTAACCGCGGGCAGCTCGCGGCCCAGAAAACTCTGCCGGAAGCGACGATTCCTGCCGGCGATCAGCGCGCGCAGGCGCGCCATGCGCTCCGCGACCGCCTGCGGCGGCACTGGGTATTCCTGAGCCAGCTGCCAGGCCCTGGTATCCGGGGCGGGCGGAAAAAGGAAACAGGTGCAGGTACGTGAAGGGCTGGGCCGCAATAAAGGCGAAGCTCTCTTCAAAGAGGGCTTCGCTCTCACCCGGAAACCCCACCATCACGTCGGCGCCGATGGCCGCATCCGGCATGCTCTCGCGAATCAGGCGCAGTTTTTCCGCGTAGTGCCAGGGACGATAGCGGCGGTGCATGGCGCGCAGAATGGCGTCGGATCCGGATTGCAGCGGGAGATGGGCATGGCGCGCGAGCCGGGCCCCGGGGTAACGGCGTGGGCACGAAACAGCGCCAGCAGCCCGGGCGTCCAGTCCATCGGCTCGATGGAGCTGAGACGCAGGCGGGGCAGCGCGGTCTGCGAGCAAAATGGCGCTCACCAGTTCTTCCAGCGTGCGTTGCGGCGTGAGGTCTCGGCCCCAACGCCCCAGGTTGATGCCGGAAAGCACCAGCTCGGTACCACCGCCTGCGGCAAAGGCCTGTACGTTGCGCAGGCAAGCTTCGAGCGACAGGGAACGGCTATGACCGCGTGTCGCAGGAATGATGCAGAAGGAGCAGCGGTTGCCACAACCATCCTGCACCTTGAGATTGGGACGCGTCTGGCTGCCCGCCCACCAACCTGATTCCGGCCCCGATTCCGGCATAGACAGCTCCGAGTGGGCAAATGTGTCGTCCACGTAGAGGGCGGGCGCCGGCCGCAATGCGGCCAGCGGGACAAAGGCCGCCGCCTGCTGGGCGATCTCCGCTACCAGCGACTTATGGCTGTTGCCGATCACGGCGTGGACGCCGGGCAGCGCGGCGACCTCTTGCGGCGCCCGCTGCGCATAGCAGCCGGTGACCAGGATGCGCGCAGTGGGGTTTTCCCGCCGCACGCGGCGCAGGAAGGCGCGCGCGGTGCGGTCCGCCTGTGCGGTCACGCTGCAGGTATTGGCAACGATTACATCGGCCCGGGCGGGGCTCAGAGCCGGGCTCAGGCCGCGATGCCGCAGTTCGGCGCTTATCATCTCGCCGTCCGCCCGGCTGGCACGGCACCCGAAGTTCTCAACGTGGTATTCTGCCACGTTGTCAGTCTAATCAACGCAACGCCATTCAGGTAGGATCCGAACAGGCGGACGACTTTTCCCTCCACGGCTAAGCTCTACAGCCACAGCACCCTGGAGTTTTTCCCCATGAAACGTCGCATTCTTTTGGTAGATGACGAGCTCGCAATTCTGTTGACCCTCAAGGCGGTCCTCGAAATGAACGACTTCGAGGTGGAAACGGCGGCTTCCGCTCGCGAGGCCCGGTCGAAGCTAAAGGCCGGCACCTTTCACATGGTGATCACGGATATGCGCATGGAAAATGAGTCGGCAGGACTCGAGGTGGTGCGGGCGGCGAAGCAAGCCCCTTATCAGCCGGCCGTGGCCATGCTGACGGCGTTCCCGGTCCCAGGCTCCGAGTGGCGAGACGAAGGCATGGACGAGATGCTGGTCAAGCCCATGAACATCATGAACCTGTTGCGGCAAATAGAGGCGCTGCTGGTAACCCACGAAGACAAGAAGCAGAAGGCGCTTGCCCCAAAAGGTCACCCCGCCCGCCAAGACGGCTGGGCGAACAGCCTCACGGAAGCCTGCGGCGGCAAACTAATCAGCCGATCAGCGACCGGCTCTCAAGCCCTGTACCGCGGGCAGAGCATTGACGCGGATACGCGCAGCGTCGCACCTCTCCCCAAAACCGCTGACTAACCGTTGAGTTGCCCGCTGGAGCATTCTCTCCCACCTACGGGAGAGATTACTTCAGGAAGCGGCGCTGGCTGCTACTGTGGACGGAACCGGTGGCCGCCGCTGCTGGAAACAGGACCTGCAGAGCACGGGACGACCTTGCGTGGGCTTAAAAGGAACGGTGGTTTCGGTGGCGCACTCCGAACAGACGGTCCGGGTTTCTGTGCGCACGCCATTGCCGGTTCCGGCCACGCGCTTAATTTTGCACTGTTTGCAACGCTTTGGATCATTCTTGAACTGCTTATCGTGAAAGAACAGTTGTTCGCCGGCGGTAAAGACAAAGTCGTTACCGCAATCTGAACATTTCAGTATCTTGTCGATGAAATCCATTACGCGTCCCCCCGAGCATGCCTTGGAATTTTCAGTATTCCGTCGACGAAGCGCTGAATTGGCATCGTGTCACCAACCAGCTGATTCGTCTGCTATTCGACAACTGTCCTCGCATTCGCCAAATACGGGAATGAGAGGGGAAATGGTGCTTTATCAACCTCTTTTCACAAATTCTTTGAAGACTACGGGATTGCCGGCCTACCGCATGCCTCGCAACTCGGTAAGCCGGCATTGCAGGGTTAATCCTGCTCTTTTCTTGCTTTTTTACGATTCCGCTTGCGCGCCAGCGCTTCTTTTACGCGACGGCGCTCGCCAGGCTTCAGGTAGAAGGAGTGACGCTTCACTTCCTTGATAATGTCTTCCTGCTGAACCTTGCGCTTAAAACGGCGCAATGCATTTTCAAGCGGCTCGCCTTCCTGCACGCGAACCTCTGCCAAATGAACCACACCTCCAAACATCCCAATTGGGTTCTATAAGCTTACGTTACCTTTGAGGTGTGGAGTCAAGCTTAATCAGCATCTTGGGCAGCAATTTTCCCTGCTCACGAAGAAGGAATTCCTCATGGTACGGTCCTATCTTGGTCATATCCCGGTCATTCCCAGCTCCTGCTACGTCGACATTTCCGCCCAGGTTTTGGGGGAAGTCGAGCTGGGCGAGCACTCAAGCGTGTGGATGAATGCCGTTTTGCGCGGCGACGTGCACTCCATACGCCTGGGCGCCTACAGCAATGTGCAGGATTGCGCCGTGTTGCACGGCATGCGCTACAAACACCCGGTCAAGGTCGGCGATTGGGTCACCATCGGCCACAATGCGACGGTTCACGGGTGCGTGATCGAAGATGCCTGCCTGATTGGCATGGGCGCGACGATCCTCAACAACGCGAGAATCGGCGAGGGTTCCATCATTGCCGCCGGAGCGGTGGTTACGGAGAATACGGTGGTGCCGGCCAACACGCTCTGGGCCGGCGTACCGGCCAAAGAGCGGCGGCGGCTGGACCCCAACGACCGTGAGTCGATCCTGCAGTATGCACGCAATTACGTGGACTACACCGCGAGCTACCTCAAGGAGCGGGAAAAGTGGTAGGCCCTGACGCACGGACCCTGGATGGCGCGTTCGGTAGGTCGAGGCGAATTGGAATTTTATCTCGCCTTGGGCGGGCGCGAGCAAAACGGGAAGTCGCGCTGCGTAGAGGCGTTATCCCACTCAAGCCAAAGTACGGCTTGAATGGGCCACCCAGCATTTGTTGCCGGTGTGGCAAAACACTGTAGGGGGGGACTCCCCGAGTGGAAGGGATTGGAGTGCGCCTGTATTCTGGAAAGAGTTGGATACTTCAGCACTTATGAGCATTTTGCAAGCCGTCCGGGGCACCCGGGACCTGCTGCCTCCGGAAACTGAACTCTGGAACCACATCGAGACCACAGCGCGGCAGGTTTTCGAGCGCTATTCCTTCGGCGAGATCCGCACGCCCATTTTTGAGGACACTTAGCTCTTCTCCCGCGGAGTGGGGGAGGAAACGGATATTGTTTCCAAGGAAATGTACACCTTCACTCCGGAAGCCCGCATCCAGGGCGAATCGACGCAATCGCTGACCCTGCGTCCGGAGAATACCGCCGGCGTGGTGCGCGCCTACATTGAGCACCAGCTGGGCGAGACCGGCCAACTGCAGAAGCTGTACTACATCGGGCCCCAGTTTCGCCGCGAACGGCCGCAAAGGGGCCGCTACCGCCAGTTCTTCCAGATTGGCGCCGAGGTCATCGGTCCGCCCAGCGCGGGCAGCGAGTCACCGCTGCGCGATGCGGAAGTGCTGGAGATGTTGGCCACCTTGCTCAGCGAGTTGGGGATTACGGGCTGGAGGCTGCTGCTCAACTCCGTCGGCTCGGCGACCGACCGGCCGCGGTACGTGCAGACGCTGCGCGCAGCCCTGGAACCGGTGGTCTCACGCATGTGCGAGGATTGCCAGCGACGGGCGGTGACCAACCCTCTGCGCGTGCTCGATTGCAAGCATCCGGAAGACCAGCCCATCATCGCCACGCTGCCCCGTATCTGGGACTCGCTCGATGAGGGCTCCAAGGAACATTTTGCCGCGGTTTGCACCGCTCTCGATGCTTGCGGAGTGCCCTACGAGCACGACCATCGCCTGGTGCGCGGCCTCGATTACTACACCCGGACGACTTTTGAGTTCGTTTACGACGAGCCGGGCGAGGGTGGCCTTGGATCGCAAAACGCCCTGCTCGGCGGGGGACGCTACGACGGGCTCTCGGAAGCGATCGGCGGCCCCAAGGCGCCGGGAATTGGATTTGCCATTGGCGAAGACCGACTGGTGCTGGTGCTCGAGGCACAGGGCAGGCATACGCCCCAGCTGGCAGCGGCCTATGTCGCTCCACTGGGTGAGCGCATGAATCCCGCCGCACTGGCTTTAGCCCGGGAACTGCGCGCCACCGGTTTACGGGCCGAACTGGGCGATGGATCGTTTCGACTAAAGAAATCGTTCGAGGCGGCGAACAAAGTGGCGCGCGCCATCGTGATTGTCGGCGAGGACGAGGTTGCCTCCGGTATCTTGACGGTAAAGCACTTCGCCACCGGTGAGCAGTTCAAGGTTCCCCGGGCCCAACTCGGCGAGAAGCTGGCCTCGCTTCTCGACCCTCCAACTTCAAATTAGGACATCCGCATTGCTCGACTTTCTAGGCACTCTTCAACGCACGCACACTTGTGGGCAGCTCCGCGCACAGCAAGCCGGAGAACAGGTCATCCTCATGGGGTGGGTCAACCGCCGCCGCGACCATGGCAACCTGATCTTTCTGGATCTGCGGGACCGTACCGGGATCACGCAAATCGTCCTGGACAAGGACCTGACCCCGGAGGGCCACGCCAAGGCCGAACAGGTGCGGCCGGAATACGTGGTGGCAGTGGTGGGCAAGGTGCGCCTGCGCGGCCGGGATGTGATCAACCCCAAGATGGCAACCGGTGAGGTCGAGGTGGCCGCCGAGCAGTTGCTGGTGTTGAACGACTCCAGGGTGCCCCCGTTCTCACCCGCCGAAGAGGCCATCGCCAACGAAGAGTTGCGCCTCAAATATCGCTACATCGATCTGCGCCGGCAACAGATGCAGCAGAATTTTGAGCTGCGCCACAAGATCACCCGCGCGGTGCGGGAAAGCCTGTCGAGTCAGGGTTTTCTGGAAATCGAGACGCCGTTCATGACTCGTTCGACCCCGGAAGGCGCTCGCGATTACCTGGTCCCCAGCCGGGTGCATGGCGGCCACTTCTACGCGTTGCCCCAATCGCCCCAGTTATTCAAGCAGATCCTCATGATCTCGGGCTTCGATCGCTATTTTCAGATCGTGCGCTGCTTCCGCGATGAAGATCTGCGCGCCGACCGGCAACCGGAGTTCACCCAGGTCGATCTGGAGATGTCGTTCGTACGCCAGGAAGATGTCTTCCTGGTAGTGGAGAATTTCCTGCGCGAAGCATTCGCCGCGGTGGGCGTGGTGCTGTCGACTCCCTTTCCCCGCATCACCTACGACGAGGCCATGCGCCGCTACGGCATTGACAAGCCGGACCTGCGGATGCCCGGGTTGATTGACGTTCGTTCCGCGTTCCGCGACGAGGATTTGCAGGCTCTGGCCATCGATCCCACGCTTCCGGTGGTGGTGGTGTGTATCCCGCGGGTGGGGGAGCTCTCCCGCAAGGAGCGCGACGACAACCGGCCGCTGTTCGACGGCAGCAAGGGCGCGAAGCTGATCGATGACTGGAAACGGCTGGAAAAGAGCTTTCCCGAAGCAGTCGGGAAGATACGCGAACTGGCGCCTGCGCGCATAGAGGGCGAAGCAGAGGATTTGCTGGTCCTGGTGGCCGGCGATGCCACCGCCCATGTGCAGGCCAGCGACACCAAGACGCAAGGCCACCTCTCGGAGCGCGAGATCGGCGTCTATTCGGCGGCGGGAAATCTGCGCGTGGAGTTGGCCCGGCGATATGCCGACCGGCATAAGACCTCCGCCATCACCGATCAGGTGGTCGAGTCACCGGAGCGGCTCCTGGGCCAGCAGATCGCCGGAGACAAGGCTTTCCGGCCTATCTGGGTGACGGATTTCCCCATGTTTGAATTTGATAAGGAGTCGCAACGCTGGCTCCCGGCCCATCATCCGTTCACTTCACCGCACGAGGAAGACATGGAACGGCTGGTCTCCGACCCGGCGTCGGTACGCGCGCGCTACTACGACCTGGCGATGAACGGACTGGAGCTGGGCTCCGGCTCGATTCGTATCCACCGCCAGGATGTGCAGCAGGAGATATTCCGCGCCCTGGGCATGAGTGAAGAGGAGGCGCGGTCGCGCTTTGGGTTCTTCCTGGAAGCACTCACCTATGGAACGCCACCCCATGGGGGCATTGCGCTGGGGCTTGACCGCATTGCGATGATCCTGGCCGGGGCGCAAAGTCTGCGCGAGGTCATCGCATTTCCCAAGACGGCCAAGGCCATCGATTTAATGGTCGACGCGCCCACCCCGGTTAGCCCGCAGCAGCTGCGGGAATTGCATATCCGGACTACTAGCTGAGAGTGGGAGAGAGTGAAACAGCAGGTCCCTCGGCTTCCTCGGGATGACAAGGGAGCGGGGTGGCGTCTTTAGCAAATCGTAGGGACTCAAGCTTAGTGCCACTTGACACAGCCAGTCGACTGGCTGCTCGGCGTTCAGTTCATCCACTTGCGGTCGTTGGGGTCGCGCTTTTCGTCGGGGTCGATGTAGCGGCCTTCGTTGTCGAAGCGGACGTCGCGGTTCTGCTTGCGCATGTAGACCTCGAACTTGCGCGAGGCGCGGCGGCGCTTCCAGCGATAGTAGTTGTTGCGCAGGCCGAAGAGGGCTTCGCTCAACCCCGTGCTCATCGCCCGACGGGGGGCGCGGCGCGCGAAAAGGAACCCGATTAACGCGCCGCTGAGAATCACGAAGTAGGCCAACGGAGGCCCTCCGGAGAGCAACAGGGCGACCTCGATGAGCATGTAAACGATGACCAGATATTTGGCTTTGATGGCCACCGGCAGCGGGAACATGTAAATCTCGAGGTCCCCAAAGAGCACGGCGAAGGCTGCCAGCAGGCCGAAGAGCGCGCCGTCGGCACTGGCGGTGGTGGACAAAGGACTGGAATGAAAAATTTGGGTGAAGCTAAGCGCGCTCCCGATCAGGGCCCCGCCTACGGCGCACGAAAAGTAAATCTCCAGCAGCCAGCGGCTTCCCTTGGACGTTTCCAGAAAGGATCCGATAAACCATAAGGTGAGCATGTTGAAGGCGACATGCAGCACGCCGGCATTCAGGAAGCTGTAGGTCGCAAGTTGCCACACCCAGCCGTGCAGCAACAGCACTGGAGTGAGCGAAAAATAGGTGCCCAGGACCAGCGCCATGCGCGGAGCCGCGAATTCCAGGATCAGCAATAAAAAAAAGACCGCGACGTTCGCCAGGACCAGTTGCCTGGTGACGCCACTAAAGCTCGGGAATGATAGGGCGGAGAAACCGGTGCGGGGGAAGCGTGCCATGACTCGTCTTTTAAGACTAACGCGTTTTCACCACTGGCGTGACCACCAAGCACATTCGGTGGTGCGCCCGGCGCCTGGGCCAGGTTGCCAGCGTTGCTGCGTTGAGACGGGCACCTGCACGAACCTTTCGCCGCAGGATGGCGTATACGTTAGTAATGAGCGCGGTGACAACACGATCAGGAGCAGGAGACTCGTATTCTTTTTCAACCCTTGGTCTCCGTTCGCGGTACGATTTGGTGTCTCGGTTGGAGTTCCTTGACGTTCGGGGTGTTCTCCCGGAAACTAGCCAAGCCGCATCTTGGTGGCGGTCATCACCAATATCTTAATGCTCCGTGAAAGGAGAGCTGTATGCCAGTCTGTCAGGAATGCGAGAGCGTTCTCGATTTCGACCCCGACGAAGTGGAAGAAGGAGACATAGTGGTCTGCGATGAGTGCGGCACTGAGTTCGAAGTCGTTGCCACCGAACCTCTCGAACTCTCCCAAGTAGACGAGGAAGGCTACGAAGATGACGATGAAGAAGTGGTCGACGAGGAAGAGGAATGAGATTTGTGTTTCGTAGCGGGACCCGATGGCCGCTGCTCTTGCTGCTGCTATCAGCGTGCACGGCAAGCTGGCCTCAGGCTTTTGCCCAAAACCTTGGGCAGTCTGCGCGGATGGTACAAGGCCTGGTGCGGGACTCCGGCGACCAGCCACAGGCCAACGCCGTAGTCTACTTGCAGGACCAGAAAAGCCTGGAGGTCAGGACGTATATCACTGAAGCAGATGGCCACTACCGCTTTGGGCAGATGAGCTCAGACGTGGATTATCAACTCTGGGCAGAGTATAAAGGACACAAATCCAAAACCAGGTCGATCAGCTCCTTCGATAGCAAGAAGCAACTTAACTTTGATTTGAAAATCGACACATCCAAGTAGACAAATAGGGCACACGTTATTCGTGTGCCCTATTTTCATGTGCTTTCTATTCGTGTTCGAGGCGCTTCCAGTTGACCAGATCTCCCAGCGTGGTGGTCGAGCTTGAAACCGGCTGCTTGTAGGCTTCCACATCCGCCCGGCTGGCTTCTTCGCCTACTGCGCGCAAGCTGAGGCCGACTTTCTTCTCATCCTGATTCATCTTGATGATCTTGAAGTCGTGCTCCTGCCCAGCTTCCAGCTTGATCGGCTGGCCCACGGTGTCGGCGGCTTCGGAAACATGGCACAGGCCTTCGACGCCCTCGGCGATCTCGATGAATGCGCCGAATTGCGCTGTACGCAGTACCTTGCCCTTAACCACATCGCCAACGCGATGCTGGGCAAAGAAGGTCTCCCACACGTCCGGCTGCAATTGCTTGATGCCGAGTGACAGGCGGCGGTTCTCCGCTTCCACTCCAAGGACTACGGCGCGAACTTTCTCGCCCTTCTTGAGAATCTCAGAAGGATGCTTCACCCGTTTGGTCCAGCTCAGGTTGCTCACGTGCACCAGACCGTCGATGCCATCTTCAATCTCAATGAAGGCGCCAAAATCGGTAAGATTGCGTACCCGGCCTTCCACAATGGTGCCCGCAGGATAGCGCTCGGAAAGATGCTCCCAGGGGTTCTCGAGCAACTGCTTCATGCCCAACGAAATGCGGCGGTCGTTGGGGTTGACGCTGAGCACTACGGTCTCTACCTCGTCTCCCGGCTTGACCAGCTTGGAGGGATGCTTCATCCGCTTGGACCAGGTCATCTCGGAGACATGCACCAGCCCCTCGATGCCCTGCTCCAGCTCGACAAAGGAGCCGTAGTCGGTCACACTGAGCACCCGGCCACGTACCCGGGCGCCGATGGGATAGCGTTCGACCGCGTCGAGCCAGGGATCGGGCGTGAGCTGCTTGAAGCCCAGCGAAACGCGCTGCTTCTCACGATCAAACTTGAGCACCTTGACCTGGATCTCGTCCCCGACGTTCACCAGATCGCGGGGATGGGTTAGCCGCCCCCAGGACATATCCGTTATGTGTAACAGTCCATCGATTCCGCCCAGGTCGACGAAAGCACCGTAGTCGGTCAGGTTCTTCACCGTGCCGGTAAGGATCGCGCCTTCTTCCAGATGCTCAAGCGTCAGGCTGCGCTTGCTGGTCTGTTCCTCTTCCAGCAGCTCCTTGCGCGAGACCACCACATTGCCGCGCTTCTTGTTCAGCTTGATAACGCGGACTTCAATCTGCTGGCCAATGTAACCATCCAGATTGCGCACCGGACGGATTTCCAGTTGGGAGCCAGGCAAAAAGGCCTTGATCCCGATGTCGACGGTGAGGCCACCCTTGACGCGTCCCAGTACGGTGCCCACCACCGGAGTTTTGTCGTTGGCGGCACGCTCGATTGCGTCCCAAACCCGATGCCGCTGCGCCTTGTCGTAGCTGAGCAGAAAGCCACCCTCAGCTTCTTCGCGCTCCACCACCACTTCGACCGTGTCGCCCGCCTTGAGCTTGGACTGGCCGTTGTGATCCAGTACTTGCTCCAGGGGAATGAGACCTTCGGACTTGAGCCCGACGTCGACCACCACATGCTTGTCCGTGAGCTTGATGACGGTGCCGGTGACGACGTTGTCGTCATAGGCCTGCGCGGCGGCTTCAGCGGCTTGTTCGCGGTCAAACGATTCCAGCGCGGCGGCGAAGTCTTCCATGCCGGTCAGTTCGGTTTCTTCACCACCGGAGTGGGTGACGACTGGCTTGGGATCGACGACGTGGTGCGGCACGCTGAGGGCTTCAGCCTGCGGGTTATGGGTTAACTCCTCGGACGGCTCAAAATGATCCGCCGGTGCATCAAGCGTTGGGGTTTGCAATTCGGTGTTCAGGGGTGCGCTCTCGGTTCGTTCAGGATTTAGGACGTCTGCCATGAATGCCAGCTCCGGATTCTCGATCGGTAGCTCCCGATCCGTCCACCACTACGGTCCTTCGTTGAATCACGTTGTCCTGGTCTTAATAGACTTAACCAAGGCTCTCCGAGATTCATTCCCGCAGTTACTTCGGCAGACTATTTTGCAGGCTTGGTCCGCGAAGCAGGGGCACCGTAGAGCTTATCCCATCCACCAACAAACGTTCGGAGGGAGACTGTTAGTGTAGCCGGACAGAATGGCTTGGCACTTAAATCAATCTCCGGTAGGAGCATCCGGGAGGGGGGTAAAGCAAGAGCGGCGATGGACGTCTACGCCGAATCCTCTACGTAGACCCTTCATACACAACTATAGCAATCGCCGGGAAAGCATGTCAACGAACTCGTGGGCAATTCGGTGCACGCCAAAGCCCTCAAAAAGCGCTGGAAATGCCTATTTTTATTGATTTGTAACCCGCCGGTGAAGACAGGCTTGTCTGCTTATGCCGTAACTCTGATTGCGTGCTCCGCGGCTCCGTATACTTGAACCGCATGGACTACTTGTGGACGCCCTGGCGTTACCCTTACCTGGTCGATGCCGATCCCAGGGCGCGCAAGGGCGTGCCCGAGGCGTTGGCTGCCTGGCCCGGTGACTGTCACTGCGTCTTTTGCAACCTGATCGCGGCCACCCGCTTCGCGGTCGAGCAGGGAGGCTCCGCGGTAGACGCGGATCGCGCAGCCAACATTGTGTTGCGGGCGGAGCACAGCTTCATCGTTCTCAACGCCTTCCCTTACTCGTCCGGGCACGTGATGCTTGTGCCGTATGCCCACCAGGAGACCCTGGCCGGCCTGGACCGCGAGGCGGCGCTCGAGATCATGACGTTGGCCCAACGTACCGATACTGTCCTGCGCCAGGTCTACACACCCGACGGGATCAATATGGGCCTGAACCTGGGCAAGGCTGCCGGCGCCGGGGTGGCCGGACACCTGCACATGCACGTACTTCCGCGCTGGCTGGGTGATTCCAACTTCATGACGGTGATTGCAGAGACGCGGGTGTTGCCCGAGACGCTGGAGACCACCTGGCACAGGTTACGGGAAGGCTTTAACCGCGGTTGAAGTTACAAAAGTGCTTCGCCACAAGACTCACATGGACTGTCGCGCATCCCACTCAAGCCAACAGAGGGCTTGCATGGGCCACCCATGGTTCGTGGTCAGGAGAAATCCAAAATCAGGGTTGGTCGTTGGGGCAATGTTCCGAGGTCAGGGCAGAGCCTCGGCGGGGAGATTGGGCACCTCTACCAGCTCCGGATCCTCCAGCTCCAGGGTTTCCTGCTGCGCCAACTCGACTAAGCCCTGTGGAAGCTGCTTGGTCGGCTTGACGCCGAGAGCCTTCAGCATTTCCGCCTGGCGGATCACATTGCCCTTGCCGCTATGCAGCTTTGACATGGCTTCCGCGTAGCTTCGCTGCGCGTTGTCGAGCCGGCTCCCCACCTCGCTAAAGTCGGCGACAAAGCTAGCCAGCTTGTTGTAAAGATCCGCGCCCTTGCGGGCAATCTCCTCCACATTTTGCTTCTGCTGCTCCTGCCGCCAGAGAGAAGCGACCGTGCGCAGGACAAAAAGAAGCGTGCTGGGGCTGACCAGCAACACGTTTCGCTGCCAAGCCTGCTCCCACAGCTTGTCATCGCGTGAGATGGCCAGCATGAAGGCCGGCTCGATGGGGAGAAACATGATCACGAAATCAAGCGAATTGAGACCGTACAGTGTCTGATAATTCCTTTCCGCCAGGCCCCGGATATGCGCCCGCACGGAGTTGCTGTGATTTTCCGCGGCCGCCGATCGTGCGGCTTCGCTTTCCGCAATACTGTGCGCCTCGTAATGAACCAGGGAAACCTTGGAGTCGATGACCAGGTGACGCTCGCCCGGCAGATGGATGACCACATCCGGCTGGGCTCGCTTACCATTCTCCCCGGCATAGTTTTCCTGGGCATGGTACTCGTGCCCCGGACGCAGCCCGGCGGCTTGTAAAATCCGCTCCAGGATTAGCTCCCCCCATGCGCCTTGCGCCTTACTTGACCCCCGCAGAGCGCTGGCCAGGTGGTTCGCCTGCTCGGCGAACCGGGTATTCGACTCGAAGAGCTTATCGATTTGGGCGCTCAGGTGCACGCCGCCTTTCACCTGCTCCATGCGCGCGGCTTCAATCCTGGTCTGAAAGTCCTCCAGCCGGGCCTTGAGGGGCTCGAGAACCTGGCCTAGCCCAGCCTGGTTCTGTTCCGCGAAACGGGTCGATTTTTCCTCCAGAACCTGGCTGGCGAGCGACTTGAATGTTTCCGGCAGATCGACCCGCATCTGCTCCACCACGCGTTCCGTTGCGGCATGGCGTTCTTCCAGCCGGGCGATGGTGGCCTTCTGGGTCGCGCCTTCGGTGCGTGCCTGGTCAAGATGGGCACGAGTGTCGGCCAACTGGTCGAGCAGGGTTTTTGAGGACTTTTCCAGACTTGCGCGCTCCGCATTGCTGCGGGTGCGCTCAAAATACGTGGCCAAAACGATGCCGGCGAGAAAAGCGCCGACCGCCGCAAAAACGAGTGTGATCATACCGGGAAACATCGCCATCTTCTTTTTCTGACTTTACTCGCCCGGAAGCGAAAGTTGCTGAGGGAAACAACCGCCGTCGGTATGGTGTGCCGCGCTTTACACCACTTGGGGCGCTCAGTAGACTGGAAACTTTGGGGCCGTGAACTGCGCGGGTTGCGGGTTAGGCCGTTTTTCCTGTTGATGTCTCCTGCCAGGCATTGGCTTCCGGCGCAGCCGGTCTCCGCTCGAGACCTTCTGCACAGCCAAGTCCTTTCTGTGGCAGGTGGCGCCTGGAGGAAAACCGGAACGCCTGCCGCACCGCCTTCCCGGACCGTTCACCTAACCTTGCAGGGTGTGAGCCCTGTAGCGCGGTTTCACGATTACTTAGCCCCATCGGGCTTCAGAGAAGTGGGGCTTTTCTTGGTGAAAAGCCCCGTATGAGGCATCTTCACCGGCTACACCCATCGTGAAACCGCTATAACTAGTTGTTTCTATAGACAGGAGAACGGCATGGCAGCAGCAGTAGAAGAGAAGGTAAAGCAGATTATCGTCGAGCAACTTCAGGTGGATGAAGCCGAAGTGACTCCCAGCGCATCGTTCCAGGAAGATCTGGGCGCAGACTCGCTCGACGTGGTGGAACTGGTGATGCAGTTTGAGGAAGCCTTTGACCTGGAAATCCCGGACGAAGATGCAGAGAAAATCAAGACCGTGAAAGACGCTACCGAATACATCGAGAAAAACGCGAAAGGCAGTAAGTGATTTGGCAAGAAGGGTCGTCGTTACAGGCATCGGGTTGTTATGCGGAGTAGGTAATACCGCGCCCGAAGTCTGGGACAACCTGCTGGACGGCAAGAGCGGAATGGCTCCCATCACCAGCTTCGATACGACGGGTTTTCCCGTTACCTTCGCGGCTGAGGTGAAAAAGTTCAGTCCACTGGACTTCATGGACAAGAAGGAAGCGCGCAAGATGGGGCGCTTTATCCATTTCGCGCTTGCCGCTACCCAGGAAGCGTTGAAGCACTCAGGACTAAAGATCGGGCCCGCAAACGCCGAGCGGGTGGGCGTGCACATTGGTTCCGGTATCGGCGGATTCGATGTGATTGAGCGGGAGCACAGCGCCATGCTCAAGGGTGGCCCGCGCAAGATCTCACCATTTTTTATTCCTGGAACGATCGTGAACCTCGCCGCCGGCCAGGTGAGTATCCGTTACGGTGCGCTGGGGCCGAACGAGGCCACCTCGACGGCTTGCACCACCAGCGCACACTCCGTGGGCAACGCCTTTCGCACCATTGAACGGGATGATGCGGACGTAATGATCGCCGGCGGCGCCGAGGCTGCCATTACGCCCATGGGCGTGGGCGGCTTTGCCGCCATGCGTGCCCTCTCCACCCGCAACGCCGATCCGGAACATGCCTGCCGCCCGTTCGACAAAGACCGCGACGGTTTCGTGGTCGGCGAAGGCGCGGGCATCCTTATCCTCGAAGAGTTGGAGCATGCCCGCGCCCGTGAAGCGAAGATTCTGGCCGAAATTATCGGTTATGGCATGAGCGCGGACGCGTTCCACATCACCAGCATGGCTCCCCAGGGAGAAGGATGTTTGCGAGCCATGAAAAATGCCCTGCGCAGCGCCAACCTCGAACCCTCTGAAGTGGACTATGTAAATGCTCATGCCACGTCCACCCCGTTGGGCGATGCCCTGGAGACTGCGGCCATCAAGTCTCTTTTCGGCGAGCATGCGACCAGCAGAAAATTACGGGTGAGCTCGACCAAGTCCATGACCGGCCATCTGTTGGGTGGCGCCGGCGGGTTGGAGGCAGGGATCACGATCATGGCCCTGCAACGCCAAGTCGTCCCTCCCACCACCAATCTCGACGATCCCGATCCAGCCTGCGACCTCAATTACATCGCCAATAAGCCGGAGGCCGCCAAGGTAGAGGTGGCTCTTTCCAACTCCTTCGGCTTCGGCGGGACCAATGGGGCCCTGATCTTCCGTCGCTGGCCGGAGTAAGTTCCCGGTTCACAGACGCAATCCATGCCGCGAGCTTAGACATCAAGCCCTGCCACTTTAGTGGAATGCGGGATGAATCTCTTGGTTCGTGAGCGGTTTATAAGAAGGGAATGGCTCTTCAATCGTGGGATCATAAGGTGTAGAACGTTTTTCACTTCTGCTCTGCGCAGGCGAGTGTAACGAAGTGCGGCCTTTTCATGAGGAGAAGCCTCGTCGGGATTGGTTGCTCTTGATACATCAGAAGTGAAAAAGCTACGACGACGCGAGGGAAGCGAGGCATATTGAAGCGAGTCGCCACAGGATTAGCTTGCGTTTTTTTCGCCACAGCTTCGTTCGCGGCCTGCACCAACACCATGCCCGTCTCCCAGGAGATGAAGGAATCGCAGGTGGTGGTCATCGGCACCGTGATGTCGTCGCGCCAGGTCCCCCAGTCCTGGGACACCCTGGATGGCACCGACTATGTTCTGCATATCGACCAGAAGGTCAAAGGCAAACAAACGGGCGAGATCACTATCTTCAGCGAGCATGTCGAAGATGGCTTGAACCTGGAGGCCGGCAAACAGTACCTGCTTTTTCTGACCAACAACTACCAGCACTGGGTGGTAAATAAGTGCGGGAACTCCGGCCTCCTGGACGAGGAGAGCAAGGTGATCAGGCAGATGGTCCACGCAGCGGGCAACGATTGAGCCGCAGTTTCTCCTTTCTTCCCCTCCACGGCTGTACATAATTGACACTGTGACTGCTTCCTAAAGGCTTGCGCTGGTCAAGCCTGGTACTCCCGTGTAACCGAAAGTACCGCCTCGCTCTGCCCCTCCGGACTATCACTAGAATCCATGCACGCCCAGCATCTGCCACGTTCTTAGTGGCAGATATTGCAAACAAGAGGCTTATCCGTCGCGCCTTCGCCCTCCCATTACCATCGGCCCGGATGCCTCCTCCGAAGTAAGGGCGTTCCAAAACAATACAATTGCCATCCCCCGTTGGACACGGCAATCTACCACTAAAGCAGTACACATACAACTTTAGTCGTAACGCAAAAATTCTGATTTTTAACCCTAGGAGGGTTTGTGAAAAAGCTTGCTATTGCATTGTTTCTCTGCCTGAGTGCTGCCAACGGATTTTCCCAGTGCAAGACAGATCGTGTTAGCGCCCGCAAGGAGATGCATATGGCATCTGCTGTGGTTGTGGGTACGGTGACGGCAGCGCAACCAGTACCGGAAGCGTGGGACTTTTTGGATGGCGTGAACTATACGGTGCGCGTCGACTCCAAGATCCGCGGCAAGGTCCACCCCAACACTGAGGTCACGGTTTTCAGCGAAAACAGCCCTCGCTTCTTCCCCATGTATGTGGGCCAGCAATACGTGCTGTATCTGCAGCCCCAGTACGGCCGGAATCAGGTCGACAACTGTGGCAATTCGCACATGACCAGCGGAAGTGAGTCGGCATCGACCAAGCAGCCAAAACTGACTGCCAGCAGAGGTTTCTAGGTTTGCGGTACTGTTAATCTGCCTTGGAAAGGGGTATCGCGCTCGCGATACCCCTTCCCTTTTGTATCGGCTATTGCAGTAGGGTGCCGTTCTCCGGTTCGATCTTGGCTTCTTCCGGCGGAATGACGACCGCTGCCGCGACCTTGTCTTCATCCTCCAGATGCAGCAGCCTGACACCCTGGGTGGAACGGCCGGCGGCGCGAATGGTCTTGGTATCAATGCGGATGATCTTGCCGTATTGACTGATGACCATCAGCTCCGAACTTTCATCGACCAGTAGGATGGCGCTCACCTTGCCGTTGCGGGCAGTCGTTTTCACGTTGATGACGCCTCGCCCGCCGCGGGTCTGCAGCCGATATTCATCAACATCCGTGCGTTTGCCGTAGCCCTGTTCGGTAATGGAAAGAATCAGTGAAGGGGAGTGCCCTCCGTTGCCGTTCTTCTTACGTTCGAGCGGAGTAGCCGCCAGACCCACGAGGTAGTCGCCCTTCATCAGATCGATGCCGCGGACACCATATGCAGGCCGGCCCATGGAGCGCACATCGTTCTCGCCGAAGCGAATGGCCATCCCCGCGTGTGTCGCCAGGAAGATGATCTGATTGCCATCCGTGCTGCAAGCACCGATGAGCTCGTCGTCGTCGTCGATGCCGATGGCGATAATACCCCGCGCCATCACATTGGAAAAGTCTTTGAGCGGCGTCTTCTTGACCGTCCCCTTGCGCGTGGCAAAGAAAATGAACTTGCCATCCTCTTCCAGATTGCGCACGGGCAGGATGGTGCGTACGCTCTCTCCCTGCTGCAGGTTGAGCAGGCTGGCCATCGATTTGCCCTTGCCGGCAGCGCCGATATCGGGAATCTCGTAGACCTTGAGCCAATAGACCCGGCCGGTGTTGGTGAAGCAGAGCAGAAAAGCGTGCGTGGAGTCGACAATGAGCTGGGAGACAAAATCCTCTTCCCGCGTCTTCATCCCCAGCCGGCCGGTGCCACCTCGCCGCTGCTGGCGGTAGATGGAAATCGGTGTGCGCTTGAGATAACCCGAATGAGAAACAGTGACAGCGACCTGTTCGTCCGCGATCAGGTCCTCCAGCTGCAACTCGGCCGTCTCATCGAGAATCTGCGTGCGGCGCTCATCGCCAAACTCTTTGCGCGCGGCCTCGAGCTCTTTGATGATCAATGCGCGCAGCTTCGGCTCCGACGCCAGGATGGCCTCGTACTCGGCAATGCGCTCGCGCACATCGGTCAGTTCCTTGATGATCTCGTCCGTCGAAAGCTGGGTGAGGCGGTAGAGCTGCAATTCGAGAATGGCGTCGATCTGCCGGTAGCTCAGGCCGGGCTCTCGCTCCGGCCCGGTTACGATGCCCAGGTCGAGTTTGAGAACGATATCTTTGGACAGGGAAAAGCGGCGTAGGTTTTCCCTGGCTTCCGCGCGTGATCCCGATCCACGAATAATGCGGATCACCTGGTCGATGTTATCCAGGGCAATCTTGTAGCCTTCGAGAATGTGTTCCCGCTCGCGAGCCTTCTTGAGCAGAAACGACGTGCGCCGTCGAACCACATCCACGCGGTGATTGATAAAGTGGCGGATCGCGTCATGCAGGGCAAGCTCGCGCGGCTGGCCATTGACCACCGCGAGAAAGATCATGGAGAAGCTCTCTTGCATCTGGGTGTGCTTGTAGAGCTGGTTCAGGACGATTTGCGCTTCCGCACCGCGCTTGAGCCCGATGACAATGCGCATACCGTCGCGATCGCTCTCGTCGCGGAAATCATCTTCCGCAATGTCGGTGATGACTTTGTCATTCACCAGTTCCGCAATACGCTCGATCAACTTGGACTTGTTGACCTGGTAGGGAATCTCGGTCACGATGATCGCCTGGCGGCCGTTCTTGAGCTGTTCGATCGCGGCCTTGGCGCGCATCAGGAAGCGCCCGCGGCCGGTCTTGTAAGCCTGTGCGATGCCTCCGCGTCCATAGATAAAGCCGCCGGTAGGGAAGTCCGGCCCCTGCACATGCTGCAAAACCTCGGCCAGGCCGGCCTGGGGGTTTTTAACCAGTTCAATCGTGGCGCTGATCACTTCCGTCAGGTTGTGTGGCGGAATATTGGTCGCCATGCCGACCGCAATGCCATTCGACCCGTTCACGATCAGGTTCGGAACTCGCGTCGGCAGCACCGTAGGTTCCGTGGTGCTTTCGTCGTAGTTGGGAACAAAGTCTACCGTGTCCTGATCGATGTCGGCCAGCATCTGGCCGGCGATGCGGGTCATGCGGCACTCGGTGTAGCGCATGGCCGCGGGCGGATCGCCGTCCACCGAGCCGAAGTTGCCCTGGCCATCAATCATGGGGTAGCGCATGCTGAAGGGCTGCGCCAGCCGCACCATGGTGTCGTAGATAGCGGAGTCGCCGTGCGGGTGATATACGCCCATGGCCTGACCGACGACCTTGGCGCACTTGGCGTACTTCTTGTTGAACTCCAGACCCATTCCATGCAGGGTGTAAAGAATTCTGCGATGGACCGGCTTGAAGCCGTCTCGAATGTCGGGCAGCGCACGCCCAATGATGACCGACATGGAGTAGTCGAGATACGACCGCTTCATCTCATCTTCAATGTTGATGGGGATGAGGCGAGTTCCCGGGCCTTCAGGCGGGTTGCCGTCGCTGCCGTTGGGACCTAGAGGAAGGAGAGGATTCTGATCATCTGCCATAAGAGGTGGGCCTTAGACGGGGACAAGCGTCGGAACGGCGGAATCGCCTGCGGAGAACGTTTGCGGAGTTCGCGCAATCTACGGCTAAGGGCTAACTTGATGATACGTCTTTCGGAGCCGCCCAGCAAGCCGCGACAGCCAATCTAAGTCTTTTTATTTGAATAATTTGTGCATGGGGATCGCGGGGTGTCGTTTCTCCCTTTAAGGCAACGAAAAAATGCTCAGAGCGGCTTCAAGAACGAGCAGCGAACCGGCCACTACCAGCAAGACGGGGCGATAGCGGGTTTCAAGAAAATCGGCGAAGACGCCGGCAATGAAAGTGAACAGAAAGGGGAGAGCCCAGAGCGTCGGCTCGCTGGCAATGCCGGGGGTAATGAGAGTAAAGAACAACAAAGCCAGAAACAGCGGGACGGTGTTGCCGAAGTAGCGCGATCTGCGGGTGGGCAGATACAGCAGCAAGGCGGTGGCCGCAGCCAGGGTGACAGCCGAGTTAGGCAGGCTAAGAAGCCAATGGCGTGCGGGCTCAAAGGAAAACCAGATACGGCCGGCGCCGCTGCGAAAGAAGTAACTGAACGCGTCTGGACTGAAATCGTAGGAGGCGAACAGCAGCAGCAAAGTTCCGATGATGGCCGCCATCATGATGGGAACAATATAGGCGCGGCGGCCTACGGCCAGGTACGTCATGAACCCAATCGCGAGTAGCAGCGCGAGTAGAAAGGCGGCCACGTGCGAGGCCGCGGTAAAGGCAAGGGTCAGCGTGAGCAGAACAATGCGCGAGCGCCACTTTCTTGGCGGGCCCTGCATGGCGTGTGCCACTCCCATCGCTGTATAAAGCGAGGCGAACAGCCCAAATGCAGTGAGAATCTCGTTGTTGGGATAAGTGCAGGCGTGAATGACCGCAGGACAAAAGCAGTAGAAGGCCAGGGCGATAAAGCCGCCGGGATTGCCAAACAGTCGCCGCGTCACCCACCACAATGCGGCCCCCAGCAAGAGGCCTGTGAGCAGAAAGCCGCTATGCAGCAGCACCAGGACGTAGCCGAGTTCGTGGCGCATCTCCCAGGTGGACGTGTCCTCGCCCTGGCCCACAAGGATGCGCTGCAGAGTCAGTGGCAGCCCGGCGACGCGGTATCCCAACGTACCGTCGGGGATATTGCCGCAGCTGGTGAAGTAACCGGCCAGCGGATTTGGCCTTTCCCACATCTCGCGTCCGCAGCGCGCAAAATCGTAGTCCCGCGATGTGAGGGTTTGGCGATGAAATACCCAGAGGCACTGTGCCACCAACAGCAATAGCAGCACGGCTGCGAGTTGTTGAGGGCGCTTGAACTGAAAGCCGGAGAGCTTGGGCATGAATGGGCGACTTCTCTAAAGCCGGGGAAACGTGAAATGAGTATCGGGCAAATATTGTTTCGCATTGGGAAAGCCGAAGATACGCGCGTAGCTGGTGTAGCCGGTCTCGCTGCACCAGAACCAGACCAGCTTCCACAAGGGGTAGTCGGATGGCCAGGGCGCTGCATGCATCTGCCAGGCAAGAGGATAGTGGCTGAAGATGAGGCTGGCGCGGCGCAGATGGCTGGGCGAGCTCACCACCAGCGCTGAACTCCAGTCGTGAGCCTGCATAATCTTGTAGGAGTAATAAGCGTTCTGAATGGTGTTTCGCGCTTTTCCTTCGGCCAGAACTGCATCAGCGGGCACACCCTGGGAGCGAGCGAACTGCTGCATCACCTCCGCCTCGACAAACTGGTTCTGCACTGCGCCTCCGGTCATCAGCAGGCGCGGTGCAACCCCGGCCTGATACTGCCGGATCGCCTTCCAGCACGCGCGATCGAGCGATCGGTCCGATGGAGCCGTCCTTATTCGCCGGATTGCCCAGCACCAGAATCACATCGAATTGGCGCTGCTGCGTGTCGCTCATAGGAATGGAAAAATAGATGATGGATACGCAGGCGATCGCGGTCGCCAGAACAATTCCTAAGATGCGTGCAATCCGAAGCCGTTCCTGCCCTGCCGTTGAAACCATAGATGAACTGATTCTATCGAGTCTGCAGACGCGCTCTGCTTCCCGAGGGGGAAGTGAATCAAAGCAGAGAGTTATTCACTGTCAACCGGCATAAGCCTGGACTTCCCTTGATCGACTAGCGATATTGATCATAACGTCAACCGGAACGTCCTCTGGCTTTCACTCACTCGCTCACTTGCTGCTACTCTGATGCCAATGTCTGTCGGTAGAAGTGATTCTGAGCGGCTGGTCTCGGCCGACCGCGGCGAAGATGACAACTCGTTCGAGCTCAAGCTGCGGCCCAAATGGCTGAGGGAATTCATCGGCCAGGAGAAGGCCAAGGAGCAGCTAAGCATTGCCCTTGCGGCGGCCAAGTCGCGCGGTGAAGCCCTGGACCATGTGCTGCTGTTCGGGCCGCCTGGCCTGGGGAAGACGACCCTGGCCACCATCATCGCCAACGAGATGGATGTTGGTTTTCAGCAGACCTCCGGCCCTGCGCTGCAGATCCAGGGAGATTTGACCGCGATCCTGACCAACCTGCGCGATCGCCAAGTGCTCTTCCTGGACGAGATTCACCGGCTGCAGCCAGTGCTCGAAGAAAAGCTGTACACGGCGCTCGAAGATTACAAGCTGGACATCATCATCGGGCAAGGGCCGGCGGCGCGCACCCACGTGATGGAGATCAAGCCGTTCACGTTCATTGCCGCCACCACGCGGCCGGGGTTGCTCTCGTCCCCCTTGCGCTCACGCTTTGGCATCCTGTTGCGGCTGGAGTTCTACACCGAAGATGAGTTGCGCTACATCGTCGAACGATCGGCAGAGGTGTTGCAAGTGCCCATCGATCGCGACGGAGCCGCCGAGATCGCGCTGCGCTCGCGAGGAACACCGCGCATTGCCAACCGCCTGCTTCGCCGCGTACGCGATTACGCGCAGGTGCGCGGCACGGGCAGCATCGACCGGGCAACCGCCGAGGCAGCCTTGAAGCTGCACGGAGTCGATGCCCACGGATTTGACGAGCTTGATCGGCGCCTGCTGTTGACCATTATCGAGAAATACGATGGGGGCCCGGTGGGGCTGAATACCCTGGCAGCCAGCCTGGCGGAGGAAGAGGACGCTTTGGAAGAGGTGTATGAGCCTTTTCTGATCCAGATTGGCTTTCTCGATCGCACGCCGCGTGGCCGCGTGGCAACCCGGCTGGCCTACGAACATTTCGGCTTACCGTTGCCGCGCAAACAGACTCCGCTTTTCTGAACGGACAAGCGGTCAAGGATGGTCGTCACAAACTAGCTCGACTTCAATCAAGGAAGACGTGCCTCAGGGGCTGAAAGCCCGTCCTATTCGTAATCGTTTACGGCCCGACTAAAGTCGTGCCCTGACACAAAGCATGAGTTTTTCCGCAGCCTGTGAAGCCCGACGTTTCCTCACTCCTTTACGGCACAATCGAAAACGTAGTTTCATCACCTTGGGTGAGCCGCAGGCTCATGGGGACACGACTAAAGAGGCTGCGGAAAAAGTCGGAGAGGGATGGAAATGTTTCCCTCAGCGGCCTGTGAAGCCCGGTCCTGATTACAAAGCCAATGGCGTTCCAGCCGACAGAACGACAGGCCCTAACCGCTAAGGGCAAAAGGGTTAAGGAGCATCCTAGCCCACTCAAGCCAAAGTACGGCTTGAATGGGCCACCCAAGCTTTGGTTGCCGTTGTAACTCGCCACCCGCAGGTTTTGGCACTGGGGTGGGCGGCCGCCATGAACATCCGATCAAAAAAGCGGTGCCCTCGTCCAGTGAGTTTTTCCGCAGCCTTGTTTAGCCCAGTCCTTGCAAGATGAAGCTTTCTCGCGGGTTTGAAAACCCGCTCCCCGGACTGAAGTCCGGGGCTGGCACAGCTTGGCAATGCTTGGGCGCAGATTAAGCTGAAGTCTGCTTCTGGCTTTGAAATCGAGAAACTACAGTGTCCGCAATCGCTAATGCAGTACATCCAGAGCCTCTTTCCGCAACCTTTTCCGATCGTAGACGATCGCTTCGTCTAAGCCGCTGAGGGTGATGCTTTTCGACAGAGCATACCGTCTAGGAGGAATCTGCAGTTTCTCCCTCCCATCCAAGACCAGCGACCGGTGTTGTAATCTTGGCCCGTGGCCCCACTGCTCGAGGTTGACCATCTCTCTATTTATTTTCGCGACCAGGCTGTGGTCCGCGACCTGAGTTTCTCCGTTGGGCAGGGCGAGGTGCTAGGGCTGGTCGGCGAGTCAGGGTCGGGCAAATCGCTGACCTCCTTGTCTATCCTGCGGTTACTGGACGCCTCGGCGCGGGTGGAAGGCGCGATCCGTTTCGAGGGCACTGACTTGTTGACCCTGAAGCCGGAGCAGATGCGTCACTATCGCGGCTGCAAGATCGCCATGATCTTCCAGGAGCCCATGACGGCGCTCAATCCGGTCATGCCGGTAGGGCGGCAAATTGCTGAAGCCATCGAAACCCATCAGCCCGAGTTGGGCCGCCAGCAGGTACGCACAGCGGTCGTCGAGGCGATGGAGGCGGTGGCGATTGCCGAACCGGAGAACCGTTTGCGCGATTATCCGCACCAGTTTTCCGGGGGCCAGCGGCAACGCCTGCTCATTGCCATGGCGTTGGTGAACCATCCGCTGTTGCTGATCGCCGATGAACCCACCACCGCCCTCGACGTCACTGTGCAGGCCCAGATCTTGCTTCTGCTCAAAGCGCTGCAACAACGGAACGGCCTGGGTATGCTGTTCATTTCGCACGACCTTGCCGTAGTGGCGCAGATTGCCGACCGGGTGGCGGTCATGCGCCGCGGCATGCTGCTCGAAACCGGCACCCGCGACCAGGTCTTTCTCGACCCCAAGCATGCCTATACCAAAAGCCTCCTAGGTGCGGTACCCACCCTCACTACCGATCGGGACCAGCCGCTGGCCACCCTGACGGCAGCCGTCGACGGCGCGACTGGAGCTTTGGTCGAACAGGCCCCCGGCCATTGGGTACGCTGCATCCAACCTGTCTGATATTCTGGTTGTTTGCGGCTGATTTCCGGGAGCGCGAGGCCCCTGAAACGTGCGCCGCGGCACCCCACGGCGGCTGGCACCATGCGCGCTCTACTCATTTCCGATATCCACGCCAATATCGATGCCCTGGAGGCAGTGCTGGACGCTGCGCCGGAGCACGACCTGGTCTGGAATCTGGGCGACGTCGTGGGGTACGGCGCGGCGCCGAACGAAGTAATTGAGCGGGTGCGCGGCCTGGGCGAGACCTTCGTCCGAGGGAATCACGACCGCGCTTGCAGCGGCCAACTTTCGCTGGAGGATTTCAACCCCGTGGCCAGCCGCGCCGCCCGCTGGACCCGGCAAGTCCTCACTCCGGAACACGTCGACTGGCTCCAGCATATGGCTCGTGGACCGATTACGCCGGACGGCCCCCAGGTAAGCTGCATGCACGGTTCGTATCTCGACGAAGACGAATACCTGCTCTCGGTGCGCGATGCGAGACTGCCGCTCAAGCAGGCGGAAACCCGCATCAACTTCTTTGGTCATACCCACCTGCAGGGAGGCTTTGCCACTAACGGAGAGGACTGGTTCAAGCTCGACCCGGTTTACTCGAATGATGAGGAAGCTGACGTGTCCGAGCTGGTGCTGGTTCCGGGCGCGCGGTATTTGATCAATCCCGGTTCCGTGGGCCAGCCCCGGGACAACGACCGTCGCGCCGCCTATGCGCTTTATGACGATCAGCGCATGATGGTTGAATTCCGCCGCGTGCCCTATGACTTCCGCTTAGCCCAGATGCGCATCATGCGCGCCGGGCTCCCCGACCAGTTGGCCATGCGGCTCAGCTTCGGGCGCTGAAAAAGAAACAGCAGATCCCACGAATGCGCTCCGGTCCTAATGGCAAACGAGTGGGGGAGGCATGGTAGCCCACTCAAGCCAAAGTACGGCTTGAATGGGGCACCCAAAGCTTTTGTTGCCCGTGTAGGGTGACAAACGGGAGGGCCGCGCTCACCTCAACAGTCGTTATCGGGGATGGACGGAACCGTAGGTTATCAGCGATTTTCATCCCCTTGAGTGGGCCGAGACGCACCTGCGGTTCTCTCAACAACAAGCAAACGACTAAGCTTCGGCTTCTTCTGCCTTGACCGTGACCTTCATGTGCGCGGTTACTTCGCGATGTAACTTGACCGGCACATGGAACTCGCCCAGCTGACGCAGGGGCTCTTCCAGCTGCAGCTTGCGGCGGTCGATGGTGAAGCCCTTGTGCTCAAGTTGCTGCGCGATCTCGCCGGCAGTGACGGAGCCGAAGAGATGATCGTTCTCGCCCACCTTGCGCTCAAAGACCAGCTCGACCTGGTTGAGCTGGCTGACCAGTAACTCCGCCTCGGACTTTTCCTTTGCGGAGCGGCGCACAGAAGCCTGCTTCATTTGCTCGATCACCGCTTTATTGCCGGGCGTCGCTTCCATGGCGAGCTTCTTGGGCAGCAGAAAATTCCGGCCGTAGCCTTCAGCCACTTTCACCACATCCCCGCGGTGGCCGAGCTTGTTGACATCTTCTTTCAGAATGACTTCCATGACTCAATCTCCTGGTGCGCTCTAGCTCTAGTAGCGGGCGGCGAAGGGCAGCAAGGCGATGTTGCGAGCCTGCTTGATGGCACGCGCCAGCCCACGCTGATGTGTGGTGCAGACGCCGGTGAGTCGGCGAGGCACAATCTTGCCCCGCTCCGCAACAAACTGCTGCAGCAGACGTACATCGCGATAGTGGATGGCGTCGATCTTTTCGACGCAGAATTTGCAGACCTTCTTGCGGCGAAAGAACTTGCGTCCCCCGCCCCCAGGACCGCTGGGGCGTCCGCCAGGAGGGCGCCCGCCAGGACCGGAAGAGCCAGGCCCCGAACCTTCGGGCCGGGACGACGTGCTTGGTGCGCTTGGCGTGCTAATTTCGTCAGCCATAATTTTCCTATTCCTTCTCGGTTAAAAATTTCTTAGGCGCTGGCCGCTTCTGCTGCCTGCGCCGGTGCCGGTGCGGCCTCAACGGGAGCGGGAGCCGGAGCCGCTGCGGCCGGCTGAGCGCTGAGCTTTTTGCGGGTGGCGCGGATGGCTTTGATCTTGGCCACTCGCTTCTCTTCTTCGTCCATACGGACGGAGATGAACTTGATCACCGGCTCGGAGACGCGCAGCCGGCGCTCGATCTCACCCACCAGCGAGCCGTCGGCGAGGATGGTCAACAGCACATAGTTGCCGTCGTTGAACTTCTTGACCGTGTAGGCAAGCTTGCGGCGGCCGAGCTTCTCCAGCGACTTGATGCTGCCGCCACCCTGGGTGATGTTCCCCTCCAGTCCGGCGATCAACTTGTCGAGATCCTCGTCCAGAATGTCAGGACGAACGATAAACATAACTTCGTACGTGCGTTGCATAGCTGTTCTCCAATTCTTCCTACTCGTCGCCTGTTTCGCGTCGATTGAACTCGTTCATTGCCGGGCCGGCCCCCTTGGCCAGCACCATCTCCACCGCCTGCGCCGTGCGATCCAGAACCTCGTCGAGGATCGTTAACTGCGCCTTGCGCATCGGCGTGAGCACATAATCCTTCCGCCCCCGCCGCGCTCTCTCCGCCGCCTCATCCCCCGGGGGAGCGACCCCGATACGAATCCGCAACCACTCTTCGCTGCCCAAGGCGCCGGAGACCGACCTCACCCCGTTATGCCCGCCCGAGCTGCCCCGCTCCCGAATCCGCAGCGAGCCCAGGCGAAGGGCGACCTCGTCATAGATCACGATCAGATCGCGCGTCGGATCGGCATCGAACTCCTTTACCAACGCCTGAACCGAGATGCCGCTCAGGTTCATGTAGGTCTCAGGCTTGGCTAGAACCACTTCTCTGCCGGCGATGCGGGTAGTGGCTGTCAGCGCTCTGCAGCGGCGGTTGTTTACCGCCACGCCACCCTGTTCGGCTAACCGGTCGATGGCCAGAAAACCCACATTGTGCGGAGTGAACTGGTACTCGATGCCCGGATTCCCCAAGCCAACCACCAAGGCCACGCCGCTTCGTTCAACCTCTATCGCACTGGTCCCGGCATCCAAGCTCAGAACGTTACTTCTTGGCGCCCTTTTCGGGGGCCGCCTCCGGAGCGTCCGTCTTGCCCTTCTTGGCCACTTCAGGTTCCGCAGGAGCCGCAGCAACCACCGCATCGACCGCCGGCGCAACTTCTTCCTTGATCGCCACCACGTGAGCTACCGTTGCGCCCTCATCGGTGATGAATTTGAGCTTGCCAGCGCGCGGCAAATCGGCCACGCGGAGGGAACTATTCAACCCCAAACCGCTGACATTCAAGTCGATATGGCTCGGAATATCGCCCGGCAGGCACTCGATCTCAACCTCGCGCAACACCTGGTCGAGAATGCCGCCCTGCATCTTGACGCCGACCGGAATCCCTTCGAGCAAGATAGGCACCTTGACTCGCATCGCTTTGTCCATAGCGATACGCTTGAGGTCGATGTGCATGAGCTTGCCCTTGATGGGCTCGTACTGCCAATCGACGATCATGGCCTTGGTCTTGCCGGCGCCAATCTCCAAATCGAAAATGGTGTTGTGGCCGGAATCCGAATGCAGAATGCGGGTAATCTGCTTGGGATCGACTTCCACCGCAATCGAGGGTTCCTTGGCGCCATAGAGAACGCCCGGAATCATCCCGGCGACGCGCACCCGGCGGGCCGCATTCTTATTGAACTTGCCCTCGCGGGGCTTTGCTGCGACAACTTCCTGCTCAGCCATACTTTTCTCCTGCATTTCCGGTGCTTGGCAATTGCCTGCACCTCTTGCCTGACCTGCGTTCGCTAACTAAACAAGGAGCTGACGCTGGTCTCCATGTGAATACTCTCGATCGTCGCTCCCAACAGGCCGGCGACGGAGAGCACTTTGATCTTTCCCTGCCGTTCCAGCTTCTGCGCCTCTTCGCGCAGCGGGATCGAGTCGGTGACAATCACCTCCTGCAACCGCGAGCTGGAAATGCGCTCGATGGCAGGCCCTGACAGCACCGCATGCGATGCCGCCGCATACACTTTGACTGCGCCGGCATCGAGCAGCGCCTGCGCCGTCTTGACCAACGTGCCCGCGGTGTCGATGATGTCGTCGATGATCAGGCAGGTTCTCCCCTGCACATCGCCGATCACGTTCATCACCTCGGTAACGTTCAAGTCCGTGCGCCGCTTGTCGACGATCGCCAACGGAGCTTGCATCTTGGTCGCAAAAAACCGCGCCCGTTCCACACCACCCGCATCCGGCGAAACCACCGTCAGATCAGGCAGGTTCAGCTCCCGGAAGTAGCTCACCATTACCGGACTGGCGAACATGTGATCCACCGGGATATTGAAAAAGCCCTGAATCTGCGCCGCGTGCAGATCCATAAACAATGCCCGGTTGGCTCCCGCCGTGGTCAGCAGATCCGCTACCAGCTTGGACGAGATAGCCACCCTTGGCCGGTCTTTGCGGTCCTGCCGGGCATAGCCGTAATACGGCACTACTACCGTAATTCGCCCGGCTGAAGCGCGCTTCAGCGCGTCAATCATGATCAGCAGTTCCACCAGGTGCTGATCCACCGGAAAACAAGTCGGCTGCACGATAAACACATCCACGCCGCGGACGTTCTCGAGCAACTGAAAGTAGATCTCTCCATCGGCAAAACGCTGCAGCTTGCTCTCTCCCAGCTGCACGCCGACATGGGTACAGATATCCTCGGCCAATTTGCGGTTGGCTGAACCGGCAAAGATCTTGAACCGCTTATCTTCGCTCAAACGCCCCGGGCGCTTGCGCTCGGCGGCCGGTCTGGCTTTGCCTGCACCGGTCGCTGTCATCTCCTGGGTCACGCCGCCTCTTGTTGCGAGGCGGGAACCGTCAGAACAGTGGATTCTCCCTTCACACGAACCTCCCAAGCTGGTTTGCTTTGGTTGTTCCGCCTGATTGTCGCGCCACGGAGTGCTTTGCCGTGACAGTAACTCCCGATACCGGAAAAGCTGGCTGGGCGACTAGGAGTCGAACCTAGACAAAGTGCTCCAAAGGCACTTGACCTACCATTAGTCGATCGCCCAACTGGATGTGACGGGCGATTGCGCGCTACGGCCCGTCAGCCACCATCATAGTGCGCCAGTAATCGCCCCGGGGCAACGTCCTGGTGACCAAACCGGTTACGGCATGCCGCTCCAGCCGCTCGAAAGCCGCCTGGGCTGCTCCAGGAGTAGAGTAGAGCCCGAAAAGGGCTGACCCGGACCCGGAAAGGCCTGCATAGATAGCCGCGTCCTCCGTGCCGGAGCCGCCCACAAGAATGCGCTTGATTTCACCGAGAAAGGGATGCTGAGGAAAGACGACCTGTTCGAAGTCGTTTTCGATCCCGGTTCGGACAAGCGCGAGAAGCGGATCCTCGGCCCGGTCTTCTCTCGGGTTAACTACTTCGGAGAAGACACCGGAGGAGTGCGGTTCGCTAAATGCAACAGCGATCGACCGACTCAACTCTCCGATTGTAGCTGACGGGCCCATCGCGGTCAACGCATGGCGGGCGTCCCAGTCGCGGTAGGCTTGCGGAGTCGAAACCCCTGTTTCAGGCAGCGCGATCACGCAAGCCACGGAGGCAACGTCCGGAAGGGGATAGACCTCCTCCCCCCGTCCCACCCCGGCCACTGCGCCACCCAGTAGAAAGAGCGGTACGTCCGAGCCGATTTCGGCGGCCACCCGCAGGCGCTGTGCAGGCGACAACCGGCGATTGAGTTCGTGCTCCAGCCCAATGAGCGCGGCCACGGCATTGGCTGAACCGGCGCCCAGGCCGCCTTGTACCGGCAGTTGCTTGTCGATGTGGATGTGAACCTCGGCCCGGAGATCGAGCATGTCGAGGCAGCGCTCGACCATCCGCCACGCGGTATTGCGCGCATCCGTGGGCACAAGGGGATGACTGCTGCTGAGAGTTATGCGGGTTTCCGTGGCGATCCGCGCCTCCACCGTCACCCACTCATGGAGGGCCAAGGTTTGGTACACGGTGGTGAGCTGGTGGAACCCATCCGGACGCAGAGGGCCGATAGCCAGGCCCAAATTGATCTTGGTATGCGATCGAACGCTGGTGGGCATCCCTTCGATTCTAGTCTGCCCAGCCGGGGAGTAAGCGTGTACCGTGGCCGGTGTTCAGCTTGTACTTGCAGCGGGACCGATGGGTTGAAGCGCAGACACGGTACTTTAAGTGGCCGCTTCCACCATTCGGCTATTGCCAATCATGGGTTCAGAAGACGACACTCTTCTCGATGCAGCCCTTCCCCGAAAAGATGTTAGAAATCGGCATGATCGTGGCCGGCGTGGTTGGCCTGTTGATCCTGATCGCCCCCACCTTCGGCTTGAAGCCGAAGCCAACCGTAGATGGTTGGCGTTTCCCGGTGAAACCAACCTGCCTTCTTCTTTACTATCTGGCCCTCGCCGGCGGATTGGCCGCGGTGGCTTTCGGCGCGGCTCAACTGCTGTCCTCCGGCACGGCTCACTGGATTGGCTGGGCCTGCTTCGGCATCGGCTTCCTGCTGGTTCCTGTCGTGTTGATCGACTGGCCGGAACCGCTGATCCTGGACGGTCAAGGCCTGTTCGAGCGTGGTTGTGCCTCCACCCGCATCCGCTGGCAAGAACTCAAGCATGTGCGGGAATACCGCATTCGCTGCGACCGCGGGGTGGTCATCCATGGCGTGGGAGGCAAGGAACTCGTGGTCGCCGACATCGCCTATGACTCCGAAGCTGTGCTTGACTGTCTGCTGCAATGGCGCCCGGTTCCGTTCTATGCGCTGCAAGACGAGATGCGCCCCATCTCCATCCTTAGCGACCATTATTCTCAGTAGTCACTAGTTCTGCTTCACCCATTCATGCCACGATCAGTATTTCTTCTGATGCGTAACCCGGCCAACCTGGGCTGAAGAGACTTCACGTGCTGCTGCGCGATGAGAAGATAGTAACGAACACGTGCGCGACTACCGTGCACGATCCGGAACTAAGGAAACCCAAACATATGCAGCCGACGAGTTCCGTGGAAACGGCACGATGCTGAGAACCATTTCGACCCATGTATTTCTGCGCCAACGGCTGCATCCGGGATTGCTGGACGCCCTGGCCAAAGGAGGCGCGCAGGCGGTTGAGATTTTCGCCGCGCGCCAGCATTTCGACTACACCAGCAAGCCTCATGTGAAGGAGATTGCGCTGTGGTTCGCGGCCAACCCCGTAGAACCGTTCTCCATGCACATGCCACTCTTTGGGGACACGGAGATGGGCCGCAGCGGCGCCCCCGGAGTCAACGTAGTGCATCCGGAAAAGTCACGGCGGATCGACGCCATGGACGAGATAAAGCGAGCCCTTGAGGCCGCCGAAGAGATGCCGCTACGCTACCTGGTGCTGCACCTGGGGGAACGCGAGGACGGTTGGAGCCCGCGGACACTCGAGCATGCCATGACCGCGATCGAGCACCTGCAGGCCTTTTCCCGTCCGTTGGGGGTGAAGCTTCTGCTCGAAAACCTCACTAACGAGGTGACCGAGGCACCCAACCTGGTGGAGATCTTGCGCATCGGCCACTTCAAAGACGTGGGGATATGTCTGGACACTGGACACGCACACATGACCAGTGGCGTTCCCGGGGCCATCGCCGAGTTGAAGCCGCTCATCCGAACTACCCATATCCATGACAACCATGGCCAGAAAGACGAGCATCTCTGGCCCGGGGAAGGAACCATTGCCTGGGCGGAGACGATGCAGGAACTGCGTACAGCTCCGCAGTTGTCCGCCGCCGTGCTGGAAATCAATTACCTACCTGAGGATTCGCCGGAGCACGTGGCCAGCCGCGCCGCGGACACCTTCAAGATGCTCGAGCTGTAGCGGCACAACGACGTCTAAACCCATCGAGATCGGGAAATGGCAGAAGAACAGAGAGACGAACCATTGCCTGTGGCGGGCGTTCCCCCGTTGGCCACCATCGCAACCCTGAACCAGCACGAGGGGCAAGCGGTCACGCTGCGCGGATGGCTCTATAACCTCCGCGCCAGCGGGAAGCTGCTCTTTCCTATCTTTCGCGACGGCACAGGGACCGTGCAGGGCATTGTTCCGAAAGCAGCGGTGCCGCCGGAGGTCTTTGAGCGCGTGCGCGGCCTGACCCACGAGTCAAGCGTTATCGTGACCGGGAGGGTGAGAGCCGATGCGCGTGCACCCGGCGGTTATGAGCTGGATGTGGACAATGTGGAAGTGCTGCAGCGCGTGAGCGAAGAGGAACCTTTTCCCATCACGCTCAAGGAACATGGCGTTGAGTTTCTGATGGAGCACCGCCATCTCTGGATTCGCACTCCGCGGCAGTCGGCCATCTTGCGTATTCGCGCCGAAATCATCAAGGCGGCGCGAGACTATCTCGACGATCACGGCTTTGTCCTGACAGACCCGCCAATTCTCACTCCCGCTGCCTGCGAAGGCACCAGCACGCTCTTTCCCGTGGAGTACTTCGGCGATGAAGCGTATCTGACCCAGAGCGGCCAACTCTATATCGAAAGCACGGCGATGGCGTTGGGCAAGGTCTATTCCTTCGGGCCCACCTTTCGCGCCGAAAAGTCGAAGACCCGGCGTCACCTGACGGAGTTCTGGATGGTGGAACCAGAGATGGCCTTCGCCACGCTGGACGATCTGATGGTGCTGGCGGAGGAGTTTCTCAGCTTTTTAGTCGAACGTGTGCTGAGCCGTCGGGCCCTGGACCTGAAGGTGCTGGGGCGCGATGTCGCTAAACTGGAATCCGTGCGCCCGCCCTTTCCCCGAATCAGCTATGACCAGGCCGTCAGCATGCTGGACGATGCCTTTGCCCGCGGCTTGATCGAGTCAAAGTTTGTCTACGGGAACGACTTTGGATCGCCTGACGAGACCTATCTCTCCTCCCAGTTCGATCGCCCGGTGATGGTGCACCGCTATCCGGCAGCGGTCAAAGCGTTCTACATGGAGCCTGACCCGCAGAACCCCAGCCTTGCCCTGTGCGTCGACGTACTGGCGCCGGAGGGCTATGGGGAAGTGATCGGCGGCTCGCAGCGTGTGGCCTCCTACGAACTGCTGAAGAAGCGAATCGAGGAGCACCAGTTACCGCTCGAAGCTTTTTCCTGGTATCTGGATCTGCGCCGCTATGGATCGGTTCCCCACGCCGGCTTCGGCATGGGCATCGAGCGTGTGGTGGCCTGGATCTGCAGCCTGGAGCATGTGCGCGAGACGATCCCATTCGCGCGGACGCTCAACCGGATCTATCCCTAGCAGGCCGCGGAAAAAGTACAGGCTGAAGTGTCTGCGTGAGAACAATTGCAACGGCAACAAAAGCATTGGGTGGCCCATTTGCCCCGATTTCCTGCGGAGGCTTGTGGCGTTGATACACTCCATGCGCCTTTCCTTAATGAAAGGCGCACACGCGGACCTCTCTCAGCACAGCGTGGCAGGAAATCGGGGTCAAGCCGTACTTTGGCTTGAGTGGGCGACGAGCCCTCCCCAAACCCGTTTGTCATCCCGACCGGAGCGTTAGCGCAGCGGAGGGATCTGCAGTTTGCGTTGATGGACAAACCGAACCCGGAGGCGATTCGCCCACCCACATTGGCTTGTCCCGAAAGTGAAACTGCAGATCCCTCCGCTGCGCTAACGCTCCGGTCGGGATGACAAATTGCAGGGCGGTGGCTCACCTTGGCATGGGTGGAGGGGGATGGACAGAGTTGCCACTACTGCAACCGACCCGATTCCGCTTGCCCGCGGGCTCTTCAACGCATTCAGCAAGATATGCGCTCCCGAAGGTCGTTGCTCCGCTCATTTGGCATGGGCAAGATAAACACCGTCCGGGTCCTCCGACTCCACGCCATCAAGCACTGTGTCACGCGATACATCTGTGAGGCGCTCCGCTCAGGATGACGTTTTTGTGGTGAGTCGGAGATGCAAAAACCAGCGTTTTCTCGGATCTCTATTGTGTTGCTAAGCCCACACAGCGGAGCGAATTTCCGAGTTTAGGGAAAATTGTGATACAACCCCTCTCAAATGAAGGTGACACTAAGGCGCCGTCCGCTTGTTCTGTGGATCTTTTTTGGTTTCGCCTTGATGGGCCCCGCCTTCCTCGTTGGCCTTAAAGCTGCAAGCGAAGCCAACTCCCCGCTCATCCACTTCCAGTTCCATCCAATTCCGTTCGCTCTGGATAGCTGCGAGACGCCCGAGAAGCACGCGCCCGAGACCATGGCGGGCGGCACGGCGGTATTCGACTACGACAATGACGGAAACCCAGACATATTCTTTGCCAATGGCGCCGACATCACCAGCCTCGAAAAAACATCGCCCAAGTATCGCAATCGCCTCTTCCGAAACACCGGGGACGGCACGTTTGAAGATGTAACCGAAAAAGCGGGGCTCGCCGGCAAAGGATACGACATCGGGGTGGCGATTGGAGATTATGACAATGATGGTTACGAGGACATGTTCGTAGCCGGCGTACATGGAAATACGCTCTATCACAACACCGGGCAAGGAACCTTTACCGACGTGACCCAGAAGTCGGGACTTAATAAGCCTGACCAGCAATATGGTCCGCTTTGGTCGGTAGGAGCAGTCTGGTTCGATGTGAACCATGACGGGTTGTTGGATTTGTTCGTTGTGAACTACTTAGCCTGGAACGTCAACCAAGAACCCAGCTGCCTGTTCAACGGAAGACCGGAATACTGTCATCCCAAGTTTTTCCAGGGACTTCCCAATCAACTGTTCCTGAATAACGGGGACGGCACGTTCACCGATATCTCGGCCAAGTCCGGTATCCGGGCGCATCCCGGCAAGGGAATGGGGGTAGGTATGGCTGACTTCGATGGAGATGGCTTGCCCGACCTTTTCGTTGCCAATGACAAGATGTTCAACTTTTTGTTTCATAACACAGGGGGAAAGCTATTCCGGGAAGTAGCCTTCGAGAAGGGGGTTACGCTGGCTGAGTACGGCGACCCGATCTCCGGTATGGGCGTCGATAGCCGCGACCTCAACAATGACGGATTCCCGGACATTGTCTTCACCGCTTTGCAGGACGAGACATTTCCGATTTTCCAGAATGACGGTAAAGGACAATTCACGGAGATCACCAATCGCAGCGGGATGTCGTTGTTGAGCAAGCCGATGTCGGGCTATAGCGTGAATGTGGCTGACTTCGATAATGACGGCTGGAAGGATATCTTTGTGAGCCGTGGAGACGTGCAATCGTTAGCCATGGCGGGCAGTCGGCAGATCGAGCAGCCCAACACGGTTTTCAGGAATTCACAACACGGCGGCTGGTCTGCCCTGACCGCTGAGGCCGGGTTCGCTGCGCAGCCGCCAAGACGTCACCGCGGGGCAGCACTCGGCGACTTTAATCACGACGGCAAACTCGACGTCGTGGTTACCGCACTTGGCTCCCCGGCGGAAGTGTGGATGAATGACACACAGAACGCAAACCACTGGATAGAGCTGGCGCTTCAGGGCACAAAGAGCAACCGGGACGGAATCGGCGCGAAGATAAAGCTGACTGCCGGCGGGCTTAAACAATTTGACCATGTAAGCACCACAGCCGGCTACGCATCGTCGAGCGCTGGACCTATTCATTTCGGGTTGGGGGCGGCTCGTGTGGTGGATGAGATTGAAATTCGCTGGCCCTCAGGGATAGTACAGGTACTCAGGAATGTCTCCGCGGATAAGTTACAGCGAATTACAGAGCCGAGATAGGGCTAACGCATTTTTGCTAATACTGTGTTCCGGTGGGATCAGTTATGTGCGGCCATTCTTTGGCGGAATGGCCGCGTCGGGTTCAGTTTCCTTGTCTACACCATTAGCAAAAATGCTCTACGGCTTCGCTGTGGCGGCCGCGCCTCTCGATAGAATCTCCATTTGCCCGGCCACGCTTCCGCTTGCGAGCGCACGAGTTTGTGCCATCTCTTCATTGGCTTTCGCGTGCAGCCCTTGCGCCTGGTAAGCCCGGGCCAACTGAAAGTGATAGGTGCCATTTCTGGGATCAAGCGAGATGGCCCGTTTGAGCACGACAACGGCACTCTTGGGGTTGCCCGATTGTAGATAAATTCGGCCCAGCGCTGCATATAAGTCCGGGGTGTCCGGATTATGGGTGACGCCTCTCTCGAGCAGTTGCCTTGCGCCGGTTACATTGCCCTGGTCAACTTTGATGATCGCAAGCTCCTTGAATGCCCAGGGATTATTAGGGATGAGCGCCACCTCTTGTCCGAACTCTTCTGCTGCGCGATCGACCTGGCCCTGCTTCTGGGCGAGGATGCCGCGATAATAATGCGCGTAAGGCAACGGACCGTCTTTGCTAGCTTGCATCAGCTCCTGGTCTGCCTCTTTGAAGTCGCCCAGCGCGAGGTATGCCTTGCCGAGAAGCAGATGTAATTGAGGTGTATCGCCTCCGGCTTTGACCAGTTGAGCGAATGCCTGTTGCGATTCCTCAGCCTGTTTCAACATGCCGTAACTGATGCCAAGCATGTACAAGTACTCGAGGTCGTTCGTCTCCTGCGCGAAAAGCAGGCGAAGGGAATCGACGGCAACCTGAAAATCGTCGGTCATGAAGGCGCATATCCCCTGCAGATATCGCGCTTGCAGATGATTGGGGTCGAGTGAAAGAACTTCGCCAAAGTAGCGAGAGGCTTGCTTGTATTCCCGCTCGTGGAAGTATGCCAAACCAAGATTGAGGCGAATTCCGGCAACCGTAGGGGCAAGTGCTTTGGCCCTCTCCAGCATCCTTATCGCATCCTCCGGCTTGCCGGAGCGCAGGTAGACCACGCCCAGATTGGAGTACAACGGTGCAGTGTGTACCCCCAAGCGGAGCAGGCGGTTGAAGTCTTCTTCTGCAGCCGGATACTGCTTGTCCGCAAGAGCCTTCTGGCCCTGGGCAAAGATTGCCTGAACTTCAGTTGGTGTAACCGATTGCGCGGCCAACGGCAGGCAACAGAGAACGCCAAGTAACCCCACGCCTACCCTTATTCGATTGGGCTTGTTCACCATGGAGAGACCGGATCATAACACAGCGAGATTCGACCACCCTCTGGCCTCGCCGATATTTATTTCACAACAAAAAAATCGCTGATACCGATAGATGTCTTTTTAATCCGGCCCTAAACTCAGGGTGATTTCCATGGGGTCCCTCCAACACCGGCCCCATTTCTTTCTTTTGTAATTCTTAAGACAACGGGCCCCGCGCTTTCTCGAAAGCGAGCAGCAGTTTCGGCTATTTTCCGGAAGTCATCCTTTTCTGCGACTTGCCCTGGCAGCTATTCGCCCTGGAGTCCTCACCGTAAAAGGGGAGTATTGCGATGAAGGCTTTTGTTTCGCTCGCGCTGGCTTGTTTGTTCGTAGCTCCCGTTGCCGCCGGAGCGCAGGATCTGGCGTCTATCCTGGGCACCATCACCGACACCTCAGGCGCTGCTGTTCCCGGGGCCGAGGTAACCGTTTCCAATAGCGATCAAGGCTTTACCCGCATAGTTACCACAGACTCCATCGGCGTCTATGCGGTGTCGCGAGTTCCGATCGGGAACTACAGCTTTACCGTGGCGAAGGGTGGATTTGAAAACCTGGTGCGCAATGGCGTGACGCTCGTTGCCGGCCAAACCCTGCGCGTCGACTTTCAGCTCCAGGTGGGCTCAACTACTGAAAAACTGGTGGTCTCAAGCAGTCCCATTTCGGTGGAAACGGAAACCGGAGCCATCTCCCACGTCGTCACCAGTTCTCAAGTCAGCCAACTAAACCTGCAAGCAAGAAACTTCGCGAATTTAGCTACGCTCATTCCCGGCGCGGCCACGCTGGGCACCGGCTTTGATCCTTCCTCCGTCGGGGTGCTGGCGAACGCTACGATCTCGTTCAATGGCGTACCAGGTAACTTCAACAACTGGGAGATCGACGGCACCAACAATGTCGATCAGGGTTCGGGCAGCAATTCGCTCATGATCTACCCCAGCATCGACTCGATTGAAGAATTTCGGATTTCGACGTCCAACTACAGCGCGGAGTACGGTAAATCCGGCGGCGCAAATGTCGAAGTGGTGACCAAGTCGGGTACGCGAGACTTCCACGGCGATCTTTTCGAATATGTGCGCAACGATGCCTTTGATGCGAATGACTGGTTTCTGAACCAGGCGGATCAGCCGAGAAACCCGCTTAAGAGAAACAATTGGGGCTTCACGCTCGGGGGCCCGGTCTTTATTCCGAAACACTACAACACGGAGCGGAACAAGACGTTCTTTTTTGTGTCGGAAGAGTGGCGTTCCAACCGCCAGGGAACGATTATTCGCAATCCGGTTCCGTCGCTCAAGCAACGGCAGGGGGACTTTAGCGAGTGCGATCCGAACTCGCCAAACTATAGCTCCGACGTCGCCGCCGGATGTGCAGTGCCGGTCGATCCGGACACAGGAAATTTTTATCCCAACGACGTCGTCACCGTCGACCCCTCAGCGGCAGCGCTGCTGAATGGACTGATTCCTTTACCCAACACGGGCAAGAATCTCTACGTGTCTTCGCCCAGTCTCCCCACAGAATTTCGCGAAGACATGTTCAAGATAGATCAGAACATAGGGGATAAGATGCGGGTGTTCGTGCGCTACACCCAGGATGCGTACACGCAGGATTTCGTTCCGACGCTATGGTCCACAGCGAACTACGGGACGGTGAAATCGACCTGGACAAGCCCCGCCAAATCGCTTGTGGTGAACTTGACCGAGACGATCAAACCTTCCCTGGTAAACGAGTTCATTTTCAGTATGTCGGCTGACGTAAACACGGTCAGCAACGAGACGGGATTTGACAGCCCGGCGAAGTCCATCGACAAACCTGCGGATTTCAGCGTGCAAACCATATTCCCTGGAAACCAGAACCAACCGTTTCTGCCTGGTATTTCTTTCGGTGGCGGTGTTCCCTTCCAGGGTCTGGGTGAATCGACGGGATTTCAATTTTTCTTCTGGGATCCTCAAACCGCGTTTAAAGATAACCTGATTTGGTCCAAGGGAAAACACACGCTCAAGATGGGATTTTTCCTGCTGGATAATCACATCAACACCTCGACCAATATAGGTCTATCCACGCAGGGAGCCTTTACCTTCAGCGATTCCTCAAGCCTTACCACCGGTAACTCGCTCGCGGATATGTTTCTCGCTCGTATTGCGAGCTATCAGGAATATGGCAAAGTCGTCAACGGACAACTAGTGGGTGGCCGTGGCAATGGGCATTGGCGGCAATGGGATTTTGAGCCATATTTCCAGGATGACTGGCGTGCACTGCCCACGTTGACGCTCAATCTCGGTATCCGATACTACTATCTGACGCCGTTTTGGGACGCGACCAATCCGACCAATGATTCCATCTTTGTACCCAGCTATTACTCCGCCGCAAACCAGGCGCAACTCGATAGCGGCGGGAACGTAATTCCCGGCACAGGGGCGAATTATTTGAACTATGGCAACGGGTTATTGGAATGTGGGGTTGCACCCATCATTAAAGGCTGTACCCCTTCGTTCAAAGGAACCGTGTCTCCTCGCTTCGGTTTTTCGTGGGATCCGTTTGGAAAGGGCACCACCGTGGTTCGCGGGGGCTACGCCCTGGCCTGGGACTCCAACAATCCCCTTTTCGCCGCGGGCGGGTTCAACGGCAATCCTCCCACCGCAGCAACGCTCAACACTTCCAACGTTTTGGGATTCGATAGTATCGGCCCCGGACCGCTGGGAACGGCTTCGTTTTCTAATCTTCCAACCAGCAGAAAATGGCCCGAGATAGACCAATTCAGTTTCGGCGTACAACATCAGTTCCCGGGCAACAATCTTGCGAGCGTAAGTTACGTAGGCACGCTGGGTCGCCACTTGCAGCAAACCAGAAACCAGAACCAGGTGCCGCTGGGTCTGGGTATAGAGAACGTTCCTGAACTTGCCAACACGCCTGGTTGTGACGGGGCCGGCAATTGCGATGTGCAGTCCGTGCTGATCAACAACTATCAACCGTCGCTGTTTTTTGCTCCCTACCGCGGTTACAACACCATCTCGCTGCGTGATCCCTCAGGTAGTTCCAATTACAACTCCATGCAGGTGAGCCTGCGTCACCCGACAGGACACGGGCTTACCTACGAGCTCTCCTATACCTATGGGCACACATTGGACGACATCATCGCTACGCCGGGGATCGACGATAACGATGCGAGCCGCTGGTACGGAACCTCAACCCTCAATCAAAAGCACACCCTGGTAATCAACTGGGTTTACCTGCTGCCTTTCTTTGCGAATTCCTCGTCTTCGCTGGCCAGAACTACCTTGGGCGGCTGGCAGTTGACAGGCATTGCCAGCTTCATGACCGGTCCGCCACTTAACTTCACCTGCGGAATTGCCGGGCTATCTACCGGCATTGGAGGCCTCTCTGCGTGCAATGCGTTGGGCCCGATGAAGATCAAGAAAGCGAGCTTGATCGACCCCACACTCGGTCCTACGCCAGGCTGGTTCGACCCCAGCGTCATCGGCCAGGTGACCCTGGACCAACTCCCCGCCAACAACCAACCCGGCATGTTTGGCACCATGGGCAAGAACACTTTACAGGGACCAGGACGCAACAACTGGGATATAGCCCTGATGAAGAACTTTACCTTGCCATGGTTCAGCGGCGAACACAGCAGTCTGCAGCTCCGCCTGGAAACCTTTAATACCTTTAACCATCCTCAATGGCAGGGGGTGAATACCGGCTGCAGCGATCAAACAGCTCCCGGCGCCGCTTGTACCGGGAACGTTTTAGGCGAGGTCAATTCAGCCTTTCCGGCAAGGATCCTGCAGTTAGGAGGGAAGTTTTCCTTCTGAAGATAGGAAAACAATTGTTTTCAAAAATTGAAGATATGGTAAAGTTGTGCACACCCAGCCCAGCCGCTCGTGCAAATCATAGTGGGGTTTCGTGCTGATGCAAACAGAAGCCTGCCGCGTGTGGGAACCCGCTGACTTATTCGTCGATCAACGAATTAATCCAGAAAATTGTCACGTGTGGCCGTTCGCTGATTCGTTTGCTATCGATGTGCGGTTCCTGGTATTGGATCGACGAAGTGTCATCCCGCTGCATCGGCCCGATCACCTCGAGGTCGTGGTCTTTGAGTCAGGGGAGCAGCTTTACGAAATTGGTAACGACACCTGTACGCTGGCCAAAGGAGACATCATCATCGTGGGGAATCGTCTCTCCCACAGATGTCTGCCGGTAGTTTCTTCGCAACCGCCGGCCTATTCCACAGTCCTCTCTTTCCTACCACAAACTGTCCATTCGGGTGTTGCGTTCGGTGATGATTTGCAGTACCTGATGCCGTTCAATCTTCAAGGCCCCTCCATCCCGAACGTGATTCGCGCCAACCCGGATCTTTCTCGCGAAATCCGCGAACTGATAGAAAGAATCCGAATCGAGGTTCCCGCCTCGACGGAGATCTCACGCCTGGCGATCAGGACTTATCTGAAGATGATCTTGCTGAAATTGCTGAACCATTGCTCCGAGATCGGAACTTTGCGCCGCGCCTTCGCTCTTCAGCACGAATCTGCCGCCCGCCTGGCGCCGATTTTCGCTTATATCAAGGACCACGCGGACGAGCCGATCCGCATCAAGGACGCAGCCCGCATGTGCGCAACCAGTCCTTGTTCCTTCATGAACCTCTTCAAGCAGGTCACAGGTCAATCGTTCGTAGCGTATCTCAACGAATTTCGCGTGAAGAAAGCTCAAGATCTGTTGGTGAACACCAACAAGTCGATTGCGGAAATCAGTTTAGAGGCCGGGTTCTGTAATCAGAGCTATTTCACGGTGGTGTTCCGGCAGATCGTGGGAGAGACCCCGCTCGCGTTCCGTCTGGAAAACACCGCCGGCGCAGACCCGCGAAAGTCGAGACGCCAGGCCTATTTCTCTCCCATCCCGTTTTCTCTGCCATCTTAAGGCAGTAGCTGAAGCAGCGAAACGCTGTTCAGTCGCAAAGAGCGGCGGGGACGGTGACCGCCGGTGTTCTGCGCAGCTCATCGACTTCGCGTTGAATAAAGGCCACGATCTCTTCTGAAATCTCCAGCATGCGATCGAATTCAGCTTGTGGAGTGGTCAGCGGAGGCTTGAATTTGTATACGTTCCCGGCCGCCCCGCCAAATTGTATGACCAGTCCGCGCTCGGTCGCGAAATCCCAGGCTTTACGGCACGCCGCTGAGGCCGGCAGTTTGGTTTGCCGGTTCTCCACAAAATCTACACCGATAAACAAACCCGGGCCGCGCACATCGCCGATTACATCGTAACGGCGGGCCAGATCGCGAAATCGTTCCGTGGCCAGAGCTCCCAAAGTTTGCGCGCGTTCAGCCAGTTTTTCCTCTTCCACGATATCCAGGACAGCAAGGCCGGCGGCGGCCGAGAGGGGCTGATTCATGAACGTGAGCATGTGCCAGGCCTCTGACTCCAGGCCCTCAGGTATCAGATTTTTGCGGGTGATAAATGCTCCGATCGGAACCCCTCCGCCCAGTGCCTTTCCCACCACCAGAATGTCCGGTTGCACATGGTAAAGATCACAGGCCCAGGTAGTGCCGCACCGGCACAGGCCGGTCTGTATCTCGTCGACGATCAGCAGGACGTCATGTTCGCGGCAGACCCGCTGCACCTCTTGATAGTACTGCGGGGAATATACGGTGTGGCCGTTCGGCCCCTGCACTACTTCCATAATGAAAGCGGCAACCTGGTGCGAGCTCCCGGCGAGCTCTGCCTCCAATGCGTGCACGGCCGCGCGCCAGCTGTTCGGATCTTCGCCAAGTGGTGGCCGGTATGTGTCAGCCGATGGGATTTGACGAAAGTTCGGCCAGCGCGGCGCAGACGGCATCCAATTTCTGTTGGTCGTCATCCCGCCCAGGCCCATGGTTGCAAACGATTGTCCATGGTAGGCGCCGGTCAGGGAGAGCACTTCCGTTCGACCGGTGATGCGCATCGAGAACTTAATGGCAGCCTCCACTGCCTCGCCACCACCAACGCACAGGAACGTCTTCGACAATCCAGCTGGCGCAAACCCGGCAAGCCTGGTACAGAAGTCGATCACGGGCACACTGTCATGAACGATGTTCACTGAAGGAAGCGTCGCCATTTGCCTGGCGACCGCCGCCGCAACGCGCGGATTGGCATGGCCCACCATTGCCGGACCGGCCGAACCAGACATGGTGTCGAGGTAAACCTTGCCGTGAATATCCCACAACCTGGAGCCCTCGGCTCGCGCGAAAATCACCGACCGATCACGCCTCAGAGCATGCAGAACATATTCCCGCGCGTTTGCCTGGTAGTCCATCGATCTTCTCCTGATCACTTGCTCGCAGACGACGCCTCTGTTTGTAACGCGATTGACCATGCATTTCTATCAATAAATCACTATTCTCTATCGTAAGCACGCTCACTCATAAGGCGGAATCCGGGCATCACCACCTTCGCAAAATACTTTTGTGACAAATCGCTATAGGAAACGTATAGACCCTCTGCGCGGCCCACTCTATTACTTGATCGTGAACCATGCCTAGAATCCTTCGCTTATTCGCCGTTGCTCTGCTGGGTTGCTCGCAATTCGCGGGTGCAGCCGATATTTATCCTGTAACCGTAGGCGCCGATCACAGACATCTGGCAGATCAAACCGGCGCGCCCTTCCTGGTCCAGGGCGATGCCGCATGGTCACTCATTTCAGGCCTGACCAATGAAGAGGCGGAGAAGTACCTGGAAGATCGCCGCGGCAAGGGATTCAATTCAGTCATCGTCAATCTGATCGAGCATCAATTCCGCGGGCCGGTGGATCGGTACGGACAAAACCCCTTCACTGTCCCTGGAGACTTCTCCACCCCCAATGAAAAATACTTTGCCCACGCGGATTGGGTCATCCGTAAAGCCGCGGAAAAAGGAATCCAGGTTTTTTTGGCGCCCATCTACCTCGGCTATATCGGCACCAATGAAGGCTGGGTAAAGGAGGTATTGGCGAACGGTCCTGAGAAAAGCCGGGATTGGGGACGCTATGTCGGCAAGCGCTACGCGAGCTTCAACAATATCGTCTGGCTGATCGGCGGAGATAGAAATCCCGATACCGCTCGCGAAGGTGTCGATGCCATCGTGCAGGGCATCAAGGAGTTCGATAAGCGGCATATCTTCAGCGCTCATTGTCATCCGGAAAATTCCGCGCTCGACCAGTATGCGCAGGAATTTTCTGGATAAGCTCGTGAGCACTAGAAGATAGCCGCTTATCGAACTCCTGAGCCCTGCACGAGGCATCGACACCTTCGCGAGCGGGTATCGGGATTCTATCTCCGCCGATCAGCCAGACGATATGTTGAAGCTCGGTAGCGCTGCCGACATAGCGTCCCCGAACCGGCTTTTCTCAGGACCGTTCGTTCCCTTTACCCAGCCTTCATGGGCCGATATAGCCGAGTAGATGGCGCCAAAAAAACCTGGATTCTTTTTCCGCGGCTTACGGAGACCCAATCAGGCGTGGCAAAGTATTTTCAGGGGTGGAGAAATCTCCAGGAGCAGGAAGGGTTTGTCCGTACCGATCCACCGGCCCGCGGAATGAGCTCGATCAGATGACGATACTGAAGAAGCCCTGTCAACGAGTTTCAGCAACTCTCCCGCCTCTTATGGTCAGCCTGAAAGAAGAGGCGGAGAAGACCTGGAAGATCGTCGCAGCAAGGGATCAATCAGTAATCGTCAATCTGATCGAGCATCAACCGCCCTATCACGGACAAAACCCCTTCACTGTCCCTGGAGACTTCTCCACCCCCAATGAAAAATACTTTGCCCACGCCGATTGGGTCATCCGTAAAGCCGCGGAAAAAGGAATCCAGGTTTTTTTGGCGCCCATCTACCTCGGCTATATCGGCACCAATGAAGGCTGGGTAAAGGAGGTATTGGCGAACGGTCCTGAGAAAAGCCGGGATTGGGGACGCTATGTCGGCAAGCGCTACGCGAGCTTCAACAATATCGTCTGGCTGATCGGCGGAGATAGAAATCCCGATACCGCTCGCGAAGGTGTCGATGCCATCGTGCAGGGCATCAAGGAGTTTGATAAGCGGCATATCTTCAGCGCTCATTGTCATCCGGAAAATTCCGCGCTCGACCAGTATGCGCAGGAAGGGTGGGTAGACCTCAATACCACCTACACCTACAACATTGTGCACGGCATGCTGCTGAGGGATTACCAGCGTACGCCGGCGACGCCTTTCGTGCTCATAGAGTCTACTTATGAGGGAGAGCACAACGCTTCGGCAGTACAAATCCGGCGCCAAGCCTATTGGGCAATTCTCTCTGGAGCGACCGGACAATTTATGGGCAACCGCCCGATTTGGCTCTTTGATCCTGGATGGGAAGCAGCACTCAATTATGTTGGGTCTCGAGACATGACCCGACTCAAAGAGCTGTTTACTTCGCGGCCTTGGTATCAACTGGTTCCGGATGACAAGCATGAGGTCGTCATCGATGGACTTGGTGAGTTTAGAGGGTTAGATTACCTGGCTGCTGCGCGGACCACGGATGGGGAAACGGTCATCGCCTACATGCCCACCAGTCGTGAGATCACCGTGGATATGACCAAGGTCGCCGGCAAGGAGGCAAAGGCGTGGTGGTTCAATCCCCGGACCGGAAAATCCGTTTCCATCGGAACAGTTCCAACCCTGGGCAAGCACAAGTTTGCTCCTCCGGGCGAGGGTGATTGGGTCTTACTATTGGACGATTCCGCTCGCGGCCTGCGCGCTCCGAGCCAACCCTAACGATGACTTATTGCTATCTCTACCTTTGGAATTGAGCCTGCTGCATGCGCCTCGCAGGAAAAGTCGCTATCGTTACTGGCGCTGCATCGGGTATCGGACGCGCGACCGCCATCCGTTTTAGCCAGGAGGGTGCGTCCGTTGCCATATTCGATCGCGATGTACTCCGCGGCGAAGCGGTCCTGCAAGAAATCCACGCAGAATCAAGGCAAGGCGATTTTCTTACCCGTAGACGTTGCCGTTGAGGCAGAAGTGTCCGAGGCAATCCGGCGCACGGAAGCGGAATTCCATCGCATCGATGTGCTGGTGAACAATGCGGCTGCCTTTGTATTTGGTTCCTATCAGGTGACGCAGGCAGACTGGGAGTGGGTGCTTTCGGTGAATGTGATGGGGGCTGCATTTTGCGCCAAGTACGCCGTCGACGCGATGATCCGAGCGGGCGGCGGATCCATCGTAAATGTAACTTCGATTAGCGGCTTCGTGGCCCAGGAACAGAGTATCCCTTACAACACCAGCAAGGCTGCGCTGCTGGGGCTCAATCGATGCCTGGCGATGGATCTCGCGCCCCACAAGATCCGTGTCAACGCCGTAGCCCCCGGATGCATCGACACGCCACAGTTGCGCGCCGACGTGGCAGGTGCAGGATTGACCTACGAAGAAGATCTGGCGATTGAGGGTCCCCTTCACCTCCTGAATCGCTTTGGTACGGCCGAGGAGGTGGCCAACGCTATCTTGTTCCTGGCTTCCGATGAGGCTTCTTTTGTCACTGGCACCTGCCTGATGGTCGACGGCGGATACACGGCAAAATAGGGATCCGTTCAGCTCTCAGATGCGAGGCCGGTCAGGTTCATACCACGGCGGCGAAGTAGTACGAGCAGGTAGAGAACACCGGCAAAGCTCCAGAGCAGGCCAACCCGGAGCGCAAGAGGCGAGACACTTAGCCAGATCCAAAGGCACACCAGGAAGCCGATCAGCGGCGACAACAGATATTTCCAAAGACCCTTGAGATTGCGCTCGCGCCGTTGAACAAAATAACAACCGATCACGGACAAATTCACGGCCATGAAGCCGGCGCAAGCGCCGAAATTGACCAGCTCCGCCGCCTTATCGAGGTCCAGAAATAATCCGGCAACCATGGCGATAGCCCCCATCAGGAGCATGCTGTACGTCGGTGTCCGTAGTGTGGGGTGCACATAGCCAAAGACGGTGTGTGGCAACCTTCCATCCCGCGCCATGGCAAACAATAGACGGGACGCGCTGGCCTGACTAGTAATTCCACTGGCCCAGGCTTGGGCGATTACCAACAAGGCGATTAAATAGGCCAGTGCAGGGCCACCTATTCGTCGGCCGATGTCGCTGAACGCCGTCTCAACGGGATTGAAAGTGGAGTAATCCGGCCAAATCAGTTGTCCAAGATAAGTCTGCAGAATGAAAAGGCCGCCGGCAATAAAGCAGACCAGAATCGTTGCCCGCCCAATGTCTCTCTTGGGATTCCTGGCGTCTTCGGCCAGAGTCGAAATTCCGTCGAATCCGAGAAACGAGAGTACTGCAACCGGAGTTGCCGCCATTACCAGCTTGAGCGAAAACCTTTGAGGCGAATAAAACGGCTCAAGGGAAAACAGCGTTCCTCGTCCGACTCCGTGGGTCAAAGCCCATACCGCCGCACCCAGGAACCACAGAACAGAAAACGCCAACACGATATTGAAGATGGTGGCCGCCCGGGATGTCATTTCGATGCCGCGCAGGTTGATTCCAGTGATGATGAGTGCGGTAAGAATGACCCAGGCGCCGTAGGGAACAGCCGGCAATAGTTTGTGGGAAGTGGCTCCAACGACAATGACGCACAGCATAGGCATCAAGATGTAGTCGAGGATCATAACCCAGCCGGAAAGGTAACCGGCGATGGGGTGAATCGCCTTGGAGGCATAGGCATACGTGGAGCCTGCTTCGGGATAGGCCCCGGACATTTTTCCGTAGCTTGCCGAAGTGAAGCTGACCGCGATCAGCGCGATCAGGTACACCAATGCGAAGTGGCCACGGGATTGCACTGCCCCTACTCCAAAGAATGTGTAGGGGGCGGTTGGGCCAACGAACGCGAGCCCAAAGAAAACCAAGGCTCTTAGCGAGAGAACTGGTCTGAAGCCCGTTGCGTTGCCAGCACCGATGCCGGGCACGACTTGATTGTCATTACTCGCGCACATCGGGGGTCCGATCCGCAGTTGTTCGTATTCCAGGAACAAACAACTCGACCTTCGATTCTATTCAGTACCGGCGAATGATCTATAAGCTTCTCTGGTATCTTTGTCACGATGTCACAGCCGGAAGCATATCCGGGAGACCGTCCTTTTGGAGAGGACGCTGCGCAGCGGGAACGCTGAAGTTTTTCGAGGAACAGGACCGCATGGTGAAGGAAAATATTCCCGGCCCGACCGACAGACAGGGGGCGGCCAGCCTCTTACACGGTGGGGTGCAGACCCTGCCGCCGCGGCAGATCCGTATCCTCGGCGCACCTCTCGATCTGGGCCAGTCGCGCCGCGGTGTGGACATGGGGCCTTCGGCGGTCAGAGTAGCCGGCCTCGAAGCCAGGCTAGAGTCCCTGGGTCATCGGGTAAGCGATGGCGGTAACGTGCCGGTCGCCATCGCCGAGACCCGAAATGCCGGCGAAGCAAACGCAAAGTACCTCGGAGAAATCACTGAGACCTGCGAACGGGTCGCCGGCATGGTGCTGCAAACGCTCGAGGAAGGCATTACTCCTCTCATTCTGGGAGGCGATCATTCCGTCGCCGTGGGTTCGGTTTCCGGGTTGGCCGAGTTTTACCGGCGCCGCAACCAGAAGGTCGGCCTACTGTGGATCGATGCCCACTCCGACATCAACACCCCTGAGACTTCGCCCAGCGGCAACGTGCATGGCATGCCGCTGGCGGCGTTGCTTGGCCTGGGACCCGGGCCGCTGTCGGGCATCTTCGACTGGCAGCCGAAGATCGACCCGCAGAACACGGTGCTGATCGGCGTGCGCGACATCGACATCACGGAAAAGGAAAACATCCGCCGCGCCGGTATCTCCGAGGTCTACACCATGCGCGATATCGACGAGCGGGGCATGCGCACGGTGATGGAAGAAGCCTTGCGCGCGGCCGGCCGGGGCACGGCTGGGTACCACGTCTCGCTGGACATGGACTGGATCGATCCGGAAGACGCACCCGGCGTGGGCACGCCAGTGCGCGGCGGCGCCACCTATCGCGAAGCCCACCTGGCTATGGAGATCCTGGCCGACAATGGGCGATTGCTGAGCTTTGAGGTGGTCGAGGTGAACCCGGTCATCGACGAGCACAACCGAACCGCCGAGCTGGCGGTGGAGTTAATCTGTTCCGCGTTCGGAAAAAAGATTCTCTGACCAGAATCCAGGCGTTGCAACCTCACTGCACTCGCCAGCGTCTAGGTAGCCATGGAAATAGAACTGCGCCGTTTGATCGGTCTCCAGATCATCGTGATGGGGCCCAGCTTTATCGACAACGAGAAGCTGGAGAGCGTAAAGCTGTTGGCCGTGGAAGAAGCCGGCATTTGGATCGAGAGCCAGGAAGCGGTCGAAAGGGTCGTAGGCAGACTACAGAAGAAGCCCTCCTCGTCGAGTCTTGCATTTTTCGTCCCCTACGGGCAGATCGTCACCATCCTGGCAGGCGTTGAGTCAAGCGGCTCTGAATAGCCATTCTCAAGGCGCCTTTGGATTCAGCAGCAGATAAGCGGGATTAAGCAGACCTGTTGGGGGATAGATTTCCTGGTGCGTAAATCGGAACCCGAGTTTCCTCAGCAGTCGCTCTGAGGCTGCATTTTCCGGGTGATGTCCCGCGAAGAGACCCTTGAGTTCAGGCATTTCAAAAGCGAGAGCAATTACCGCCCGTGCCGCTTCCTGCGCCAGGCCCTGGCCCCAGTACTCTGGCCGAAAGTGAAATCCCAGCTCCAGGAATGTGCTGGTCATCTCCATAAGGCCGCAACCCCGCACATCCCGCGAGCTCTCCATCGTTGAGCAGGAACACCGGCCAGTATTGAACCTTGCAGGCGTTCAGCATTTCGATCTCGCGACCGAGCCGTGCCTTGACCTCTTCCCCCGTGAAAGGGCCGCCGATGAAAGCTGAGACCGAAGGGTCACCCCAGAGCGTCATGGCCAAAGCGAAATCGTCCTCGTTCCAGTGGCTGAAACCGAGACGATCTGTGGTCAAAAAGTAAGTGCGAAACCCGCTCACTGCATCCCTCGAGTGCTTTCAGCGATTTGTCTAAACCGCTCGACGATGGGGCGTGCATCTCCGGCGTGCCACGCCAGCTCGATATTGCTGACTGCTTTTGCTCCGCGCAGTGGAAGGCAAACCACTTCGGGTGAGGCAATGCGGCGGACACATGCGGGAGCGATCGAAACCCCGAGCCCGGCGCCGATCAGGCGCAAGATGCTGAGCCAGTGCGAAGCTTCCTGAACAATTTGCGGACGAAAGCCGTGCTCCTCGCAGAGAGTCAACGGTTTCTCATAGGCCCGGGCACCTGCGCTTCGAGGATAGTAGATAAACGGTTCGTCCCGCAGCACCGCTGGAGAGATGCTCTTCTGCCGGGCGCACGGAGTGGGTTGCCGGCAGCACGGCGACGAAGGGCTCGGACAAAATGGTGGTAACCTGCAAACCTTCCACCGGGTCCCCGTCGCGCAGAATCCCCGCATCGAGTGTGCCGTTTTCCAAGCCCTCCGTCACCAGCGCAGTGAATGACTCGTGCAAGTGCAGCCGCACCCGCGGGTAAGCCTCACGGTAGGAGCGGAAGATACCGGGCAAGGTCGAGAGCATAGCTGATCCGATAAAACCGATATGAAGAGAGCCGACGTCACCACGCCCGATGCTGCGCGTCTCGTCAAGGTCGCGCTGTACGTTGCGCAGTGTCCTCTGTGCGCGCTGCAGCAAAGCCTCACCGGCAGTGGTAAGACTGACCGAGCGGGAAGTGCGGAGGAAGAGCGGATATCCCAGCAGCTCCTCGAGCTTGCGAATCTGCTGCGAAAGGGGTGGTTGGGCCAGGTGCAGGCGCTCGGCTGCGCGGCCGAAGTGCAGCTCTTCTGCAACCGCAACGAAGTAACGCAAGTGGCGCAGCTCTATATCGCGATCCATATGCCGGAGATCTTAATACAGCCAAACAAGATATTGGACGTAATACATCGGAAAAGGCAGACTGCTGATAGGGAGCTCACAGAGATGGCGATACGCGAAGAAGAGATGCAAACGATGGGCGGGGAACGCGAGGCTCATCTGCCGGACATTGAAATTCGACCGCTCGAAAAAGGAGAAGACGCAACCGCATTCCGGACCTTGAATGAGGAGTGGATCACCCGCTATTTCACGCTGGAGAAGATGGACCGGGAAACATTGGGCGACCCGGAGAAGATGATTCTCGAGAAAGGGCGGATATATCTTCATGGTCTACAACGGCAATCAAGCCGTTGGCTGCGTAGCATTGATTCCCATAGGCAACGGTGTCTATGAGCTATCGAAGATGGCGGTATCGCCGGAGCTGCGCGGTTTGGGGATCGGCCGCAGACTGCTACTGCATGCGATCACACAGGCGAAGCGGATCGGGGCCAGGTCTTTGTTCCTGGGCAGCAACGCAAAGCTCGCAAACGCTGTGCATCTTTATGAGTCAGTCGGGTTTCGCCATGTGGCCCCTGAGAACATCCCGCCGATGCCCTATACGCGGGCCAATGTCTTTATGGAGATGCCACTCTGATTGAAAACAAAAGCCGCGAGGGGTTAAGCCTCGGGTTGGTCGGCGGCCTTGGGGTGGGCGCCACGGTTTACTACTATCGGGAGTTGGTTAAGGCTCACGCGGCACGTGGGTGTGTGCCGAATCTGCTCATCGTGCATGCCGACGTGAACCGGGTGCTGCAATACGCCGCAACCGGCGATATCGCTCAGATGGCAGAGTACTTTTTGCAGCTCATCCGGCGCCTGCAAGCGGCGGGCGCGAAGGTGGCAGCGATTCCCGCCATTACCCCTCACCTATGTGAGCCCGCACTCACCCCGCGTTCCCCAATTCCACTAGTGAGCCTGGTCGATGAGATTGTTGGTGAGGTCCGCCGCCGTGAGCTCCGGCGAGTTGCACTCTTTGGCACTCGCTTCACCATCGAATCGGCACTCTTCGGCCGGCTGAACGCGGTCGAGGTGGTTACACCGACAGACCGCCGAGATCGAATTCATTCACCAGGCTTATCTGCAAATCGTGAACGCGGGCAGCGGGACCGAAGTGCAATACCAGGGGCTTCGCCAGATCGCCCACACGCTCCTCGAGCGGGAAAACGTCGAGGCCATCATCCTGGCTGGCACAGAATTGTCCTTGCTCTTCAATGAAGGCAATCTCGATTTTCCCCATATTGATGGTTCACGTCTTCATCTCGACGCGATTATGCGTCAACTGACGACGCCAGATCGGGGACAATAGAGATGACCTATGCGAAAACCCCTGCTTGCACTGGCCGTTTCAGCCTTTGGTATCGGCACCTCGGAATTCATCATCATGGGGCTGCTGCCGGACCTCGCCCACAGTTTCCAGGTCAGCATCCCGAAGACAGGGATTCTCGTCTCCGGCTATGCGCTCAGCGTCACCCTGGGCTCGCCGCTGGTGGCCCTTGCCTTGTCGCGGATGGATCGCAAACGAGCGCTGCTGATTCTGATGGGTATGTTCCTCGTCGGCAATGCCCTGTGCGCTTTGGCCCCAACCTTCCTGCTTCTGCTGTGCGCCCGCATTCTCACCGCTCTCTGCCACGGAGCATTCTTCGGCATCGGCAGCATCGTGGCCTCTCACCTGGTGCCGCGCTCTGAGCGAGCGCAGGCCATTGCTCTTATGTTCAGCGGGCTGACATTGGCGAATGTGCTTGGGGTTCCAGCCGGAACCGCGTTGGGCCAGGCGTTTGGATGGCGCTTTGCCTTCTGGGCGCTGGTGCCGATCGGCTTGATCGCCGGTGTGGGTCTCCTACGCCTGGTGCCCTCACAACCGGCAGAGAAGATGCACCTCAAGCATGAGTTCCATGCCGTGCTACGTCCCCAGGTACAGCTGGTGCTTGCGCTCAGCACGCTCTCCTCGGTTTCTTTGTTTTGTGTCTTCACTTACATCGCCCCGATTCTCGAACAGGTGACGCACCTCTCGCCGGGCGCGGTGACCAGGGTGCTGGTGGTCTTCGGCGTGGGTATCACGCTGGGGAACCTGCTTGGCGGCCGGCTCGCGGACTGGAAGCAGATGCCGGTGCTCATTGGCGGCATCGTGCTGTTGATCGGGGTCTTCCTGGCCATGCCCTTCCTTGAGCCCACCGTAGTGCCGGCGGTGGTGATGGTTTTCGTGTGGGGTTGCATCCACTTCGCCGCTGGGGCTCCCTTGCAGGCGCGGATCGTAGACCAGGCAAGGGGCGCTCCGAACCTGGCCTCGACTCTGAACCAGGGTGCATTCAACCTGGGAAACGCCCTGGGCGCAAGCCTTGGCGGGATCATGCTGACCGCCGGCATCGGCTACCGATATCTCTCCCTGGGTAGCGCGGCAGTCGCCAGCGTGGCGCTGCTGGTCGCGCTCATCGCGCTGCGTGTGGAGCGCAAGGAGAATGACTCTGCGGAGAAAAGGCAGATGGCGTCGGTGTGAGGCAGAATCATCTGCACGAAGCGCTCCACCTACGAGCTCAGCCCCGCAATTTCTGCCCTTGGTTTCCTCACAAAGGACGGGTGGGCCCCATATCTCGCTCGTTTTTCGCGAGATGTGGGATTCCACCGATGTTGACCGCTAAGTGTATCGGGTGAATCGAGAGTCAGAGGGAAAGACCAGTGGAATCCGACATCTCGCGAAAAACGAGCGAGATACGGGGCCCACCCGTCCTTTGTGAGGAAACCGAGGGGCCCGCACCAGAAGATGCAACTTAGGTTGTCTACCCGACCTACAGAAGACCCATAGAATCAAGAACGGCATGAAGAAGAAACTTCGGGTTGGCGTACTCTTTGGCGGGCGTAGCGGCGAGCATGAAGTCTCCCTGCTCTCGGCCGCCTCGGTCCTCAAGGCAATCGACCGCAGCCCGCTATGAGGTGGTGCCCATCGGCATTACCAAGCAGGGTCGCTGGGTCGTCTCGCGGACGCCGAGCGGCTGCTAGCGGGGGACTTTCCCGATAGCGGCAGACGCTGCGCGCGGGCGATCCCCAGCACACCGCACCGGCCGCGCTGCTGGCCAAGGGACAAGGCGTGATCGTGCCCCCGATGCCGGCCGCGGGCGGCGGCCGAGGCGGCTCCCTGGTGCCCTTCGAAAGAGAAGCCTCATCGATCTCTCCCGCCCAGGAGGTACTGCAATTAGACGTGGTCTTTCCTGTGCTGCATGGGACCTTTGGCGAAGATGGCACCATGCAGGGACTCTTCGAGCTCGCCGGGCTAGCCTACGTCGGCTCCGGGGTTCTGGGCTCGGCCACCGGCATGGACAAGGAAGTGATGAAGCGCCTCTTCCTGGCCGCTGGGCTGCCCATCACCAAACACGTTACCTTCCTGCGCCGGGAGTGGGAACAAAACCCCAGAAAGACCATCGCCAGGCTCGAGGCCGCGCTCAAGTATCCGCTCTTTGTTAAGCCCGCGAACCTGGGTTCGTCGGTCGGTATCAGCAAGGCGCATGATCGCAAGGAGCTTGGCCCAGCCATCGAACTGGCGGCGGGTTTCGATCGCAAGATCGTGGTCGAGCAAGCAGTCGGCGGCCGCGGCAACCGGACCAACATGGGCAAGGCCCGCGAACTGGAAGTCGCGGTGCTGGGCAACGATGAGCCCATAGCCTCTGTCGTCGGCGAGATCGTCCCCGGCAAAGAGTTCTATGACTATGAGGCCAAGTATCTCAGCGAGGGCTCACAGGCCATCATTCCCGCCAAGCTGACGAAACAGCAAAGCAAGCAAGTGCAGGCCATGGCGCTCGACGCCTTTCGTGCCTGTGACTGCGCCGGTCTGGCGCGGGTGGACTTTCTCCTCGAGGCGGGCGACTCCGGACGGCTCTACCTTAACGAGATCAACACCATGCCGGGCTTTACCTCGATCAGCATGTATCCCAAGCTGTGGGAGGCCTCAGGCGTGAAGTATCGCGACCTGATTTCGCGGTTGATCGAACTGGCGCTGGAACGCAAAACGGAACAGGAACAAATCTCGTACTCCCGGTAAGATATTCAGGAAAAAAGCAGAGCGCTTAGCAAGCCTCGCCGACGGTGAGCCGATCAGAGTAAACTTTGCGGGAGAAGCGAGGAGCGCTCCAACGCCATGACCCTGCTCGATGCACCCACCTATGATCCTGCCAAGGCGCGCACGCGCAAGAATATTCTGATCGCAAGCCTCATCACCATGCGTCGTGCTCGCGGGCTTTCTCTGGTACTTCTGGGACTGGCCGCAGGAGCATCGCGTCAATCAATTCTTCGCCGCGATCGAAGCCAGGGACATGCCGAAGGCCTTCGCCATCTGGAACCATGATCCGGACTGGCAGCAGCACCCGCAGCAATATGCGCAATATTCCTATGGCCGTTTCGAAGTGGATTGGGGCCACTCCAGCGACTGGGGCGACATCAAGACGCATAAGATCCTGATGTCCAAGACGGTAGGCTCCGGGGTGGTGGTCGGTGTCGAAGTCAACGGACAAAAGACGCCCGTCTTCCTCTGGGTGAGCGCAGACAAGACGCTTGGCTTCTCCCCAGTGCAGCTTTCGACAGACTAAGCTGAGAGCCGCCAGCAGCTTTTCAATGCTCGCGGGATCTTCCGCCTGCCCGCATTTCTGGCTGCGGTCAATCTGCCGCAACAGTCCGCTCAGCACTTTGCCCGGACCGACCTCGACAAAGTTCGTTACTCCTTCGGCGATGAGCAACTGCATCGACTCCGTCCAACGAACCGCGCCGGTGACCTGGCGAACCAGTGCGTCGCGCAGCGCTTCAGCCTCGCGTGACCAGCGCTGGCATCCACATTGACCACGACCGGAACTCTTGGCCGGCAAGAAGGCGAGGCCCTCCAGTACCGGAGCGAGGGCATCCTGGGCCGGCTGCATAAGGCTGCAATGGAAGGGCGCAGAGACCTGCAGCATCGACGGCCCGCTTGGCGCCACGTTCCTTGGCCAGCGCGACGGCCCGCTCCACCGCCGCAGTCGCTCCCGAGATGACCGTTTGTTCGGGAGTGTTCATGTTGGCTGGCTCGACCGGCGCTCCCACCTCCCTCGAGGCATCCTGGCAAACGGCGATTACCGCCTCCGCCTGCATACCAAGAATGGCAGCCATGGCCCCCTGCCCGCGGGCACGGCCTGCTGCATCAACTGCCCGCGGCGGCGCACGGTGCGGGCGGCGCGCGGCAAACTCGATGGCCCCGGCAGCGACGTTGGCCGAATACTCTCCCAGCGAATGCCCGGCAAAATAATCCGCGGTTGCTCCAGCCGCAGCCAGAACGCGAAGCGCCGCCACAGATACGGTAAAGATCGCCGGCTGGGTGAACTCCGTCAGGCGAAGCTGCTCTTCGGGTCCGCTAAAGCAGAGATCCGCCAGGTCGAAGCCCAGCGCGTCATTCGCTTCCTCAAAGGTCTGGCGCGCGAGGGGAAAGGCCGCAGCCAGGTCGCGGCCCATGCCGACGCTTTGCGAACCTTGACCAGGGAATAGGAAAGCAGTCTTGCTCATGTCGTTCATTAAGTGAAGCGGCTGGACAGTGGCTGGATGGGCAGGCCCTGGCTCCGGCTCGGGCGCAGCATCGGCCGGACGGCGGCAGGCAAACTCCTGCTCCAGCTGCTGGTTGATACCCGCCTGCGCGAACTCAGCCGTCACGCGAATGCCGTTATAGATGGCGCGGTCATTGGAAGAGCCATGGTTCACGATGCAAACCCCGCGAATGCCCAGCAGCGGCGCCCCGCCGTACTCGGAATAATCCAGGCGCTTCTTGAAGTCGTTGAAGGCTTTGCGCGAAAGCAACGCACCCACCTGCGCGGTGACGGTCGAGTTCAGCGACTGGCGCAGCAGATCGCGCACCAGGCGGGCCAACCCCTCTGACGTCTTGAGCGCGACATTGCCGACAAAACCGTCGCAGACCACAACATCGGCATTGCCGTTGTAGATGTCGCGGCCTTCCACGTTGCCGATGAAGTTAAGCGAGAGCTGCTTGAGCAGAGGAAAGGCCTCGCGGGTAAGATCGTTGCCCTTGCCCTCTTCTTCGCCGATCGAGAGCAGGCCGACGCGGGGACGCGGGATCTTGAGCACGCTGCGCGCGTACATTTCGCCCATCACGGCGAACTGCTCGAGATTATGCGGCTTGCAATCGACATTGGCGCCCACATCCAGCAGCACGCAGGGCGAGCCGCGTCGAGGTCGGCAGCATCGTGGCCAGCGAAGGACGGTCCACCCCGGGCAACGCCCCCAGCACCATCTTGGCCAGGGCCATCGCGGCGCCGGTATTGCCCGCAGTAAGAAAGCCGGCGACCTTGTTTTCTTTGACCAGGCGAAGACCGACGCGCATGCTGCTACCCGGCTTCTTGCGGATGGCGGTCGCGGTCTTTCTCATCCATGGTGATCCATTCCGTCTGCGGGAACGATCACGATCGGCAGCTCCTCGCCGCCGCGTTGCCTCGTGCAAGCGCGGCGCGCAGACGATCCTCCGGACCAACCAGGTGAACCCGGACGGGCAGCTGACGGCAGGCGTGGATTGCGCCCTTGATCTCGGGATCAGGAGCCTTGTCCGATCCCATGGCATCGAGCGCAATATCCGTCAGCAGCATGGGCACAGATTCGGCTAGGCTTCCTTGGCTTCGAGCACTTCGCGACCCTTGTAGATGCCGCATTTGGGGCAAGCCCTATGAGGTAGTTTGCGCTCGTGGCAGTTAGGACACTCCGAGACGGTGATGGGGGTGAGCGCGTCGTGCGAACGGCGCTTGGAGGTGCGGGCCTTGGAGTGGCGCCGCTTTGGATTCGGCATTGCAGATTCCTTTCAGGCGTTCTCCCAGACTGCCGGTCCCGCATTGCCGGGGATGCCCCGAAACGGCTGCAGCCTGCGATCGCTTTCAACTTTACGTTTTCATCCTGCTGCGGAGATCGGCCAGCGCTGTCCACCGCGCATCGACTCTGGCCTGCATCGCAAGCACAGACCTCGGTATTCCGATTCCGTCCACAGCGAGGGCAGAGTCCCTTGCAGTCCTGCCGGCAGAGCGCTCTCGACGGCAGGGAGAGCAACACCTGCTCGCGCAATACGTCCTCAACCGCAAGACGGCCTCCTTCATAGTACCCGATTTCCGTGTCAGAGGTCGAGATGGCGTGCTCCGGGGCGTCTGCATCGACACCGGTGGGGCGGAAGAGCAGGTCGAAGTGCTCTTCCAGCCGTTGCGCTACGGGATCCAGGCAGCGGGCGCACGGCATTTCGAAGTTACCCTGGTAGCCCGCGCGCAAACGGATGTCCTGGATCACGATTGTGGGCCCCGCGATGCTCGGTGATCAGGTCGGCGCGGCCGCTCACCGGCATGCCGTCCATTTGCCGGATCCCGGAGCCATAATCGATGGCGCCGGGTGGAATGGTCTCGCTGAATTCGAGCGGCTCCCGTTCAAGATCGAGGACGGTAATCAGTATGGCCATAGCATCCTCCGGCTCAAAAGCGATAATAGACGCTGAGGGTTGGTTCCAGGGTCGTGCGCAGCGTATGGGTATCGAGCGACACCTGATGAAAATCAGGCGTCTTGTACTTCAAGCCGCGAAGTTGTACCGCGCACCCCGAAACGCGCTGAACATCGGGTAGTTGAGCCCCACGCATAGGTGAACTCCGGCAGCAGTTGCGAGGGCAGATGGGGTGGCGTCACGGCGTTCAGATCGGTGATCGTGCCCGATATGGGAGAAAAGACGATAATTCCCGCCACCCAGGGTCAGAAATGGCTGAACCCCGTAAACGACGGCGACTGCAGCAAGTAGGAGAAGCTGAGGTCGGTTACGTTGTTCTCCACCTTGACTACGCCCTTGTTGTAAGCCTCGGAAAACTTGGTGTAGCCGAGGTTCGCTTCATATCCCAGCCAAGGGCGGTACGGCTGGCGAAAACTGACCAGAGAGCTCCGCCCGATTCGGTCGTATCCTCGCGAATGAAGTTGCCATTGGAGGCGTCGGTAACCTGATAAAAGCCGCCCATGCCGAGATCGATATTTCTCTTTGGCTTCGGGAGCCGTCTGCGCGGTTTGGGTGTCCTGCGCATGGGCAGGGAACGGCCCATGGAAGCATGCCCACCGCCACCAGCGATGCGCTTAGGAAGTAGGGAATGCCGTCCGCGCATCCAGGGCCGATCGAGGAAAGCTAAGGACTTGTTCAAACTGACACTCTGCATGTTGAGTCTTATCCCACTATATATGGTTCCATCAGCTCAGTTTGCCGGTACGGCAGCCGCCGCCAATCGTCTGCCGGCGAAGAGGCGAATGCCGGCGACTCCAGCGGCGCCCGCGGCCAGGCAATCCGGGGCATTGGAGCTGGTCACGCCGCCCAGGGCAAAGACGGGTATGCCTTGCGCCGCCACGCAAGCCCGGCGGAGTGCTTCGAGTCCCTGGGCCGCGGCTTCCGGGCGAAGCTTCTCGAAAACCGGAGAGAAGAGCATCAGGTCCACCTGTTCTTCCAGGCCACCCGGATATCGTCCAGGCCATGGCAGGGTACGCTGATGATCGCGTCGCGGCCGCGGCAGCGAAAGAGACTGCCGCACGCTCCTGGCCGCGCCCGGCGCAGGTTTGCCGGCGAGATGCACTCCATCGGCGCCGGCAGCCAAAGCCAGGGCGGCCGATTCGGGCGCGGAGACATTGACCAGCAGCTTGGAACGGTTGCGGTCGATCCTCTCCGCCATCTCGCCGGCCAGCGACTGGAGCTCGGTGCGCATCGAGATCTTTTTCTCGTAGCTGGATGAAATCTACCCCGCCTGCCGCCCAGCCCTCCACCAGGTCAAGAGGCTGCCGACGAAGGAGGCTTCGGATTGGGTTGCCGCCGAAACAGCCTCCGGTCCGTAATGGCACAGAGTTGCATGGAGTGGAGTCTAGAGCATTTCTCCTCTTGCTATGGCAAGCAAGGGAGGGCGTATGCTAAACGGAGTCATGCAGGTCTTTTGGCGAGCTCCACAGAAAACGGGAAATTAATCTCTTCGATTCGTTCTTCCGGTACCCTTCCAACAAGGCATGATTACCTACGATCTACTCATCATTGGTTCCGGCCCCGCGGGGCAGCGCGCCGCCATCTACGCCAATAAGCTGGGCAAGCGGGCCGCGGTGGTGGAGCGAATGCGGACCGTCGGTGGAGTCTCCGTCAATACCGGCACCATCCCCAGCAAAACGATGCGCGAAGCCGTTCTGCATCTCTCCGGCTATAACTATCGTTCGATCTACGGCATGAATTACAAGGTCAAGGAAAAGATCACGATGGCGGACCTTGCTTTCCGGGTCCAGCACGTGATCAAGACCGAGATCGATGTAACCGAGGCCCAGCTTTCGCGCAATGGGATCGATGTGCTCCCCGGAGTAGCCAGCTTTGAAGACGCTACCCACGTCAAGGTGACCAATGAGGGTGGCACCCAGATGTATGAGGCGAAGAACATCATCATCGCCACCGGCACCAAGCCGGCCGACTCCCCCAGGGTACCCACCAACGGCCGCACGATCGTCAACAGCGATCAGATTCTCGACCTGCCCAACCTGCCCAAGTCTCTGATCGTGGTGGGCGGCGGCGTCATCGGTGTCGAGTACACCTGCATGTTCGCCGCGCTCGGCGTGCGCGTCACCCTGATCGAAAAGCGGCCCAAGCTGCTGGAGTTTGCCGACCAGGAAATCGTCGAGGCGCTCAGCTACCACCTGCGCGACAGCCGCGTGACCATGCGCCTGAACGAGGAAGTAGAAAGCGTGGAAGAGCTGCCCGACTGCAGTGTGGTCGCCAACCTGGAAAGCAAGAAGAGAATCTCCGGGGGCGCTTTGCTGTATGCGGTCGGCCGCTCCGGCAATGTCGCCGAACTCAACCTGGCGGCGGTTGGCATCGAGCCAGATTCGTCGCGGGCGCATCCCGGTGGACAAGGACTTCCGCACCAAGGTGCCGGGCATCTTCGCCGTGGGGACGTGATTGGTTTTCCCAGCCTGGCCTCGGTTTCGATGGAGCAGGGCCGTATCGCGGTGGCCCGAGCCTTCGGCAACGAGAGCCTGGTGTCCAATCCCAGCTACTACCCCTACGGAATTTATACGATCCCGGAGATCTCCTTTATCGGCAAGACCGAGGAGCAGCTCACGGATGAAGATGTGCCCTACGAAGTAGGCGTCGCCTATTATCGCGAGATCGCCCGCGGACAGATCCGGGGCGATACCACGGGACGCCTGAAGATCATCTTTCATCGCGAAACCCGGCATCTGCTGGGAGTGCACATCATCGGCGAGGGCGCCAGCGAACTGCTGCACATTGGGCAGGCCGTGATGTCCCTCGGCGGTACGCTGGACTACTTTATCGATACGGTGTTCAATTACCCCACCCTTGCCGAGTGCTATAAGGCTGCCGCGTTCAACGGCATCAACCGGCTTGCCCGGGCGGCGGACTGAAAGGGAAGGGCGCATGGGAAGAACCATTGGCGTTGTCGTGTCCTCGAGAATTGTCGCGGGGCTCATGGAAGATCACAAGCTGGTTGGACCGCTGCGCACTTATCCGGAGAACCCGGACGACCACGAAGCTCTGCTGGAACATCCCTTCGAAAGTCTTTGCCATTTGATCACCGACCAGGTGATGGCCCTGCATCCGGAGGGACAGATCGATGCCGTCGGTGTCGCCCTCCCCGGGATCATTCGCGGCGGTATCGTGGAGGACTCTCCCAACCTTGCCCAACTGAAGGGTGGGAATATCGCTGAATCGCTAGCCGCCATCTTTCAGTCGAAGGGGATTGTCGCCCCGCTGAAGACCATGAATGATGCCGATGCCGTTGCGGCTGGGCTGGCGGTTACGCAAGGCCGCATGGATCGCCTGTTGCGGGTTTGGACCATCGGCAACGGAATCGGATTCGGGCGCTATCCCTATGCTCCGGGCGTATGGGAGGGCGGACACATGGTGGTGACGCTCGATCCCAAGGAAACCTACTGCGGATGCGGTGGGCGAGGGCACCTGGAAGGAATCATGGGGTATCGCGCGATGCGCCTGCGCTTCCTCGACATGGAACCGGAAGAGGTGTTTGCCGCGGCCAAGAAAGGCGACGCGCGCTGCATGGATTTCGTGCGCCTCTGGCATCGCGGTCTGGCTGCAGCCACTGCCACATCGATCCATTTGGGCGGCCCTGGCCGCTTCTACTTCACCGGCATCAATGTGCGCTTTCTCGACCTGAATCTGCTCAAAGAGTATTTATGGCAGATGGTCAAGATGAGCCCGTTGCAGAGCTACGCATTGGAGGTCGTTCCGGAGAACAATGAGGTCGCAGTGATTGGCGCGGCGGCTTCGGCCCTTCTGGCCCCTGTCACGTAGATGTATGAAGGGTACGGGCTTCAGCCCGTACCCTTCCTATCTATCCTAGGAATAACTGCGTTGGTAGATTCGCGATAGACGGTCATGCCATCCCAGGCGATCCGGATCGAACCACGCCCAGGCAAAACCCAACCCCAGCGGTGCAGCCGAAAGCAGCAAGAAAAACACCCTCCGGCACATGGCCTTGCGGGTTGGGTTCTCATCCTCGAAGGTGCAGAGCGCAATCTTCGCGTAGCGCATGCCCGGAGTGCCCTCGGCATACTTGAAGAACAAGTATTGGTATAGGAGGAAGAACCCGCCGAGCACCACTCCGGCCGCGAGCAGCGCCGGCTTGCCCGCGGGCGGATGGGCTGTACAAGCAACAAACACCAGTACGAAAAGGGCGAAGGCGGCGACCACCAGCGCCAGATCGAAGATCCCGGCCATCAGCCGGTCTTCCAGCGGCGCTGCCTTGAGCGGGATCTCATGAGTGGGCGACTGGCCGTCTCCGGGAACTGTGGAAACCCGATGGTTATCCAGCCGGATGGGAGACCACTCAGCGCCGGTTGGCCCGATCCTCACGGTCTGCGAGATGCTCTCCGGCGCCACTTCGAAAATCTTGAGCTGATCGTGTTCTGATTGTTGTGAGGTCCCACGCAGCGGACCTTCCGCGAGCCGAGGACGGACTTTGCGGGCTGCCACCAGCTCTCGCGGAAAATCAATCAGATTCACCGCCAACGGTTCCACCGCAGTTTCTTCGGGTTCCTCGGCGGATGCAAACGCGGGCGCGACATGGTCGGTATCCACACCCGCGCCAAGACCCGGCTTGCCGCTGATCAACTCAGTGTCCAGAAGAGAATCGTTCCAGCTCTCAGCAGGGGGTTGCGGCAACAAATCGGCAATATCACGGGCGGCCAACGCGGGAGTTGCCTTTGCCTGGGCTTCGGTCTTGGCGGCAAAGACGTCGCCGTAAGACGGAGCATTTGCATACCGCTGAGCTACCTTCGCGGCCAGCCGGGAGGCGCGGGATTCGACTTTGCGCTCCATGTGCTCAAGGCCGGGCAGCGCTACCTGCTCGCCCTTGATACGTAATCGGCGAGAGCGCGTCGCAGCAAGGCGCTCGTTCAGTTCCTGCTTCCACGCCGGCACTACTTCGGTGTCCGCTTGGGAAATATTCTCTCCGACGTTCGGCGAAGAAGGACTCAATTCTGTTCTCCTCTTACATGATGCGCGTTTCGTGGCCTCGTAGTACGAAGCAAATAGACGGACACACGCTGCCCCGTGTGCACCCGGCTTGGTCGGCAATGGACCCGGGATTTCCTACTACGCGGCGCCATAGGTCGCCACGCGTGCAGTCGCGGCCAGCCCCACGGCTCGCCGGGGCAGGCGGGACTGCATGAAGTTTGCCGATCCCACCAAGCCTGATCGGAAATCCGGCTTCTGCGGAGGCAACAGAAACACGCTTCTTTCTTCATTAGCAAGCGCAATGAAGGCGAGAGAACGAGCCTGCAATGACCAGAGCGGCGGAACCGTCAAAAGCTGTGAGCGTGAGCTATTTGCTATCCTAGCTTCGCCCCTGGTAATGAGAGTCCGCACCCTTTTGTTTATCACAGCGTTAATGCTGTGTCATCCTCAGCTTTGGACGCAGACGTTGACCAGACAGTTTCCCTCGGCAGCTCCCGGGAGCGCTGCCTCTGGTAGAACGGAGCCAGGCCTTGCGATCGAAAACGTAGCGGCAGCGCAAGGTCCGCAGGTGTCTTCCGGTTCTCTCCCCGACGCCCCTGATTATCCGATTGCTGAGGTGGTTGCCGCGCCGCCCTCGGGTGTTCCAGTAGTCATTCGAGCCAAGCAGCAGGAGAAGCATGGAGATATCTTTACCCTGACCGGCGAAGTCAGGATCGATTACAAGGACTACATCCTCACGGCAGACAGAGTTTCGTTCAATCGGCTGACCAGCGACGCCGAAGCCGACGGTCATGTACGGCTCGAGGGCAAGCGGAACAACGAACTCGTTCTGGCGGATCACGGCGAACTCAACTTTGACCTGGAGACTGGGCGTTTCGACAACGTAACCGGCAGTATCGGCCGCCAGCCATCCACCAGCAAACGTAAGTTGGTATACACCACCGCAAACCCGTTTCTCTTTACCGGCCGTTGGCTCATCAAGGAAGGACCGGAGCGCTACCGGATCATCCAGGGCACCATGACCTCATGCCTGCTGCCTGACCCGGATTGGCGGATCCACTCTGCCCTCATCCGCGTGAACTACGGACAAGCACGGGCCAGGAACAGTTACTTCACCCTGCTCAACGTGCCCATTCTCTACTTCCCTTACATCACCCACCCGGTGGACAGTGGAGCCAGGCAAAGTGGACTGCTCATCCCCATCGTCGGCACCTCTTCTACCAAGGGCACCATCCTGGGCGATTCGATCTATCTGGTCATCAACCGCAGCATGGATGCCACCTTTGGCACGCAATACTTCTCCAAGCGCGGCTGGTCGCCGAGTGGCGACTTCCGCTATCGCGGCCGGGCAGAGGACTTTGCCTCTGCCCGCTTTACCGCTCTGTTCGACCGCGGATTGGCGCCCACCTACATCAACCAGGGCGGCCAGGACGTCCTATTCAGCGGCCGGCGCGACTTTGACCTGGAAGAGCATACCCGTGCCATCGCCACCGGCGAGTATCTCAGCTCGTATGTCTATCGTGAGGCATTTGCCGAATCGTTCGCGCTCGCCGTCGCCTCCCAGGTGACGTCTTCGGCATTCGTCACCCACAACGACAGCGGGCGTTCGGCCAGCATCCGATTTGATCGCTATCAAAATTTCGAAGGCATCACCCAGGTGGGTAACATGTATGTCACACCGCAGATCCGCATCCTGCACGTGCCCAGCCTCGATTTCAACACCGTCGATCAGCGGCTTCAGGAAACACCTCTGCGTTGGAGTGTCGATAGTTCTGCGGCTGGACTGAGCCGCAACGAGCCCGGCTACACGACCGGCGGCGTCGGGCGCTTCGATCTATATCCCCACCTGTCCCTGCCTGCTGCGCCTCGACGGCTGGAGCCTGCGGCCCGAAGTGGCTGCGCGCGAAACCTTCTACACCCAAAGCCAGATCCCAAGCAGCACCATACCGGTCCGGGGAAACACCAGCGTCAATCGCTCCGATCTGGAAGCCAGTTTTGAACTGCGCCCGCCGGCGTTGGTGCGGGATTTCAAGGCGCCGGCGCTGGAACGAATCTTGGGCAGCGATGTGCGGCACACCATTGAGCCTGAGTTGAAGTATCGCTTCGTTGCCGGGGTCAATAACTTCTCTTCCATTCCCCGCTTCGACACCACCGACATTGAGAGCGATACGAATGAGTTGGAGTACTCGGTGACGCAGAGGCTCTTCTTCAAGCATTTGCACCCCAAGCCCTGCAGCATCGGTGATCTGCCCCCACCCACCAACGGGATCATCAATGTGCCTCCAACCTATACCGAATGTGGCGGCGATACCAGCGAGTGGATTACCTGGAAGCTGGCCGCAAAATATTTCTTCGACCCCTATTTCGGGGGCGCGGCGGTCCCCTTCCGGCGCAATGTGCTCACTTCCACGCTGGACCTTACCGGCGTGGCATTCTTGAATGGGCCGCGCACCACCTCGCCTCTGATTTCACGGTTAAAGGTTCGCACCAGTGAACACATGGACCTGGAATGGGACGCGGACTACGACTTCAAGACCAAACGGCTGGACGCCAGCAACGTCTTCGCCGACTACCGGCGGGATAGCGTCTTCGCCAGCGTTGGATATTCCTCCCTCCAGGCACTGGATGCCACGTTCACAGCCACCCTTCCCGGCCAGGTAACGAAATACAACCTGCTGCGGGTACTGTTGGGCTATGGAGACCCTACCAAACGAGGGCTGAGCTCGGGGGTCAACGCCGGTTATGACTTCATCCAGAATGCCCTGCAGTATGGCGGGATTCAGTCTTCCTACAACTGGGATTGCTGTGGCTTTAGCGTCGAATATCGCCGCCTGGCCCTGGGATCCGTACGAAACGAGAATCAATACAGCTTTAACTTCACTCTCGCCGGGGTGGGCGCCGCCGGAAACCTGAAACATTCGGAACGCATTTTCTGATTCCGCTCCAGCTGTTCCCGCACTTACCTGGGGCGCCGCAGACGGAAGGGGGAAAATCCGGCATTTCCCCTGGGGAAGTCCGCCGGAGAGACGATACCAACGCAGCTTCTCCTTTAAGAAAAAGCTGCAGCCGGCCGCCCCGAAAGCGACACGGTAACAGGAGAAATGCTCTAATGGATCTATGGTATGGAAAGGTGGTTGTCTTGTTTGTACGCCGTACCCTGGTTTGGTGCCTGCTCGTCTCTCTGGCCGCAGGCTGCAAGGCTCAGAGTCCCTCCAGCACCGCATCGACTAGCGCATCTCCCGTCCCCACTTCTCAACTCAACCGGAGAATCGAAGTGTTGGTGCGCTCGCAATTTGACGTGCCCCCGAATGTCGAGGTGACTATCGGGGCGACCAGCAAGAGCGATTTTCCCGGATTTGAAAACCTGCCCATCACTTTTGCCAAAAACGGCAAGCAGTCTGTGGTGAATTTTCTGCTGTCCAGCGACGGCAACACGGTAGCGCGGCTGGAAAAGTTTGACATCAGCCACAACCCCGCGGACACGCTTTCGATCCAAAACCGTCCCTGGCGGGGGACGCCCGACGCCAAGGTCACCATCGTCAATTTCGACGACCTCGAGTGCCCCTACTGCGCGCGCATGCACGAGCAACTCTTCCCGGCCACACAGGAGCATTACAAGGGGCTGGTTAAGTTCATCTACAAGGATTTCCCTCTGGTGGAAATTCATCCCTGGGCTATGCACGCGGCGGTTGACTCGGGCTGCCTCGCGGATCAGAACGGCGATGCTTACTGGCGGTTTGTGGATTATGTGCATGCGCACACGGACGAGGTGACCGGCACGGCCCACGATGCCCATGAGGCGGGAAAAACCCTGGATAGGATGGCGCATGACGAGGGCCAGCGCTCCAAGCTGGATTTGGCAAAACTCGACGCCTGCATCGCCAAGCAAGACGAAACCGCCGTGCGAGCGTCCATGAAGCAGGGAGACAGCCTGGGCGTTAACGGCACGCCGACTATGTTTATCAACGGCGAGCGCGTCTCCGGGGTGCTGCCGGAAGCGGAGCTTCGCACTGCCATCGACCGGGCTCTACGAGAGGCCGGCGTGCAGCCACCGCCCCAGGAGGCCGATGCCACCAAGAAACCTGTAGTGACTCCCCAGCCCCCCAAGTAAAGATTTGGAACGCGAGGATAAGGACCGTTGGAACCAATCGTAGAGCGCGCACTATCTTATAAGCCCGCCGCTGCCTGCGCCTTGATGAGCATCGCCCTTTTGAGTGGCGGATTTGTTGCCGGCTGCAAGCAGAGCTTTGGACCGGATGTTGTGGCCACCGTCAACGGGCAGCCGATCCAGCGCTCCGAAGTGGAGAAGGACTACCGCGACAACCTGGGCAACAACAAAGAGCAACCTACCAAGGAACAAGCCGACGCCACGCGGCTGGGCATCCTGAAACAATTGATCGACGACGAGATCCTGCAGCAGGCCGCAAAGAAGATGAACCTGGTGGCCAGCGATGAAGAGGTCGATGCCAGGCTGGCTGAAATGAAGGCGCCTTACACCCAGGAGGAGTTCGACAAGCGGTTGCAGGCCTCCAGCATGTCGTTGGACGATCTGCGTCGCCAGATTCGGCGTTATCTCACTTCAGAAAAGCTGATGAACAAGGAAGTGACCTCGCGCATCAACATCACCGACGCGGATATCTCGAACTTCTACAACGCAAACAAAGCCCAGTTCAACTTCATCGAGCCCAAGTACAACATCGCTGACATCGTCGTCACGTCGCAGCCCACTCCGATGCAACAGGGAGCCAATCTGCAAAACAGCAAAGCCAGCAACGACGTCGAGGCACGCAGAAAGATTGAAATGATTCACAACCGCCTGGAAAGCGGAGAAGACTTTGCCACCGTGGCCAATAACTACTCGGAAGATACCAGTGATGCCAACAACGGCGGGAACATGGGCTTCGTCCCGGAATCGAGCCTGCGCAGCCAGGCGGCCGCCTTCGCCGCGATCTCCAGGCTCCAGCCGGGCCAGATGACAGAAGTCATTCCCTTGATGCCGCCGGGGGCCAGATCTCCCGCGGGTTACGCGATCTATAAGCTCATACAGAAGGAGCCGGCCGGCCAGCGGGAGTTAAACGATCCCCGGGTGCAACAGGAAATTCGTCAGCAACTGCGCGACAGCCGCTCCCAGCTGCTGCGAGCCGCCTACTACGAAATGATGCGCGATCAGGCCCACGTACAGAACTATCTAGCGGAACAAATCTTCAAGAGCGGAGCTCAATGAAGCCGCTTGGTCTAAGGTCCATCGACAATCGTTGGCTCAGCGGCTGGGCAGGCTGCTGAAAGATTCTTTCATTGACGAGCAGCCCCCAGGACTACGTCCTGGGTAATTTTCAGCCGTCCCCTTCGACAAGCTCAGGGCAGGCTCTGCGGGACTGAGTTGGTCAGGGAGTCTCACGCAGACTCTTCAGCCCGTACCCTTCTCAGCCGGTTTATTGAAAGCCGCGCCCCTTCCTGTAGCGGTGATGGTTGCAAAAACAAGCCCCTGGCTCCGGCCAGGGGCTTGTTGAGGGTCCTTGATTGCGGCTACTTGCCGGTGTTTTCCATAGTGATGCCACCAGGCGTCTGCTGGTTCTTCTTCTGTTCGTTCGCCTTACGTGTTGCCATGGTCTTGTCACGCCACTGGTCGAACATGGCCATGTCCGCCTTGTGTGCGGCTTCGTCACCGCAATCCAGGTCGGCCTTTCGCCGGTATAACAGGCTCAGATACGACATCGCGTCATCGTACCCTGGACGCAGATTGATCGCCTGCTGCAACTCCTTGATGCCCTCGTCGACCACCGGTCCGTTCTGTTCGGCCAGCTTCTGGCATGCGGCCTTGTCCTTGATCATGTCGCCATTGTCCTGCATCCCCAGGCTGTTACGTACCTGGATCGCATTTCGGTAGGCGACCCGCCAATCGACGACACCGATGGTGTAGTGTGCGACCGGGTCATTGGGATCGACCTCCGTGACCTTCCGCTGCCACTGCTTGGCCAGATCGGTCTTACCCGTATTCAGGTAGACCGCGGCGATTCCCTTCAGGGCGTTGAGGTCTTTCGGATCCTTGGCGAGCACCGACTGGTAAGCATTTACCGCCAGTTGCGCGTTCTTTAGATTCTCAGGAGTGTTTGCGTCTGGAACCACCTGCTGAGCATACGCAGTGGCGAGATACAAAGGAGCGTTTTCCAGCGTCGGATCAAGCCGTTCCGCGTTCTGGAAGTGGTCGATTGCCTCTTCAAACTTGGCATTCTTATATGCCTGAACACCCTTGATCAATTGATCGCGAGCCTGCAGCTTGCTGCACCCGGTAACCATGGTCAGCAGCGACAGGATGGCGACCGCCAGCACCGGAAAATATGCGCTTCGCTTCATTCTGGTTCAAATCTCCTTATGATCGCCAGGCTCCGCCTGATCTTGTACAGCTTACGCGGGCCTGCCACTCGAGAGGAAAAAACTCCGCGCTGTGATTGTAATTGGTTTCAGGCTACTGGCAAGTGCCGCATAAAAAACAAGGTCCGCGTCTGCCCAGGAGGCAACCGCGGACCTTTTATTAAAGAGCGCTTGAGTCGATCGTGTGCTTGGCTTTGTGGGGCTCATTCAGCAGGGTCGGGCAACCTTTCCTTCAATGCCAGCATGCTGATATCAGCAGCTTGCTCACCGTGGCCCAACCTGCAACAACCAGCAGCTTTACTGCCCTGCTGCTACCTTTGGTGTGATGAGACCGATGTGATCTACACCCGCTTCATGGCCGATATCAAGCACATCCGCCACCGCCGAGAAGTCCAGCTCGGGGTCTCCCTTGACGAACATCACCTTCTCCGCCCGGGTGGCAAAAATACCTTCCAGCTTATTCAATAGGTCTCCGTGAGAAATGTCCAGTTCATTGATCTTGTAGCCGGGCACGCCCCCACCGGCACGATGCGTGATCTGGACCACGATGGTGCGGTCGTTGTCCTGCTCTTTTTGCGGGTTTTTCGGCGGCTGCGGCACCAGTGCATCGAGCCCCTTCGGGGTCACCGGCGTAATGACCATGAACACGATCAGCAGCACCAGCAAAACATCGATCATCGGGGTTACGTTGATGCTTGAGTTGAGCCCGCCACTACCGCCTGTATCGAATGCCATTTCGTCCCTCGTTTCACTCGGGACCGGCCCTTCGGCCGGTCCATGTTATTTAGTCGTCGCAAAGCGATTGAACCGCCAGCTTACTGCCCGGCTGGTGGGGTAGCGGGTGGAGCCGCGTTCTGGTCTTGCCGCTTATCGGTCAATAGACCTACCTGGTCCACACCGGCGGTGCGTACATCGTCGATTGCATCCATGACTGTGCCGTACTGCGCGCGGGCATCTGCGCGCATGAAAATCTGCTTCTCCGTCTTGTTCTGCAGCATATCGGCGACCTTGGCGCCAAGATCTGCCATAGAGACCTGGTTTTGCCCCAAGTACACCTTGTTATCCCGGGTAATGGCCACGACTACCGAGTCTTCTTTGTCGGCATCCGGCATCGAGGTCGGGTCGGTTACTTTGGCCAGTTCAATGTTCACCTTGTTCTGCAGCATAGGTGTGATGACCATGAAAACGATCAGCAGCACCAGCATCACGTCCACCATGGGCGTGACGTTGATGTTCGAATTAACTTTGGCGCCTTCGTTCCTGACTGCTATTGCCATTGTCTTTGCTCCGTGGGCCGAGCTGCTATAGCGTTTTCAAAGTGAGTGTAGCTGCCTGCCCCGCACCAACTGTGAAAATGCTCCAGGCTGACCCATCTTCAGGATGACTTTCTGTGAGTCTGGTGAAAACCACCAGGTTGGAACGGATTCTACTCTTCCGTTCCAACCGGTGCAGGATTCCCGCTGTGGAGTGATTGCGGCACGTGACGCTTGAGCATTTCCCTACGGGGAAAGTGCTTTAGCGGCGGTGGCTCTGCTTGATAAAGTAGTCGATCAACTCGCTGGAAGAGTTGTCCATCTCCACGTCGAAGGCTTCTACTTTGCCGGTGAAGTAGTTGAACGTCATAACCGCGGGGATGGCCACCAGCAACCCGAAGGCCGTGGTTACCAGGGCCTCAGAGATACCGCCGGCGACTGCGCCGATACCGGAGGTCTTCTGGGTCGCGATCTGTTGGAATGCATTCAAGATACCAACCACCGTTCCGAACAGCCCGATGAAGGGGGCGGTGGATCCAATGGTTGCCAGGCCGCCGAGGCCCCTTTTCAACTTGGCGTGGACGATGGCTTCGGAGCGCTCGAGTGCACGCTTGCTCGATTCAATCTGCTCTTCAGTGATTGCGCCGCCACTACCATAGTTGCGGAACTCCTGCAGGCCGGCCGTGACCACTTCGGCCAGATGAGACTTCTTATTGCGGTCAGCAACCTTCACTGCTTCATCCAGCTTGCCTTCCTTCAGAGCTCCGGCAACCCGGGGGCAAACTCGCGCGACTGCTTGCGAGCCGCGCTGAAATAGAGTGCGCGGTCGATGATCACAGCCAGCGACCAGATAGACATGATGAAAAGCACTCCGACGACGGTCTTCGCCGCGGCGCCCATATTGTGCCAGAGGTCCATTGGGGAGAAACCCACGGTCTGTCCTGAATCCTGGAACAGGTACATACCGAGAGCTGCCTGGTGAGCGGTGATTTGGGTGAGGTGAGCGAGAATCACTGAATCTTTCCTCCTACGGAATTACATCGTTATAGCTCTGAAACATCCAGATGCTAGCACCGGGCAACTTCGTTACGAAATGACCCGAAGTGGCCACGAGGGGGATTACCGGCTACCACCTTTGGTGGAAGCAGCGCCGGCACGTCGGGCTATCCACCGAGATTGAAGACGACGTTGACCGTAGTCTCGACTTCGACGGGGTCTCCATTCAAGAGATAAGGCTTGTAGCGCCAGGAGCGAACCGCATCCAGAGCCGCCTGCTGCAGCATCGGAGGACCGCTGATGACTCTGAGGTTTTGGATCGAACCGGTTTTGGAAATCGTGGCCTGCAAAACGACGGTTCCCTGAATGCGGGCCGCTTTTGCGATCGCCGGATACTGGGGCGTGACCTTATCCAGAAGGTTGCCGGCCATCACGCCAGACGAGATGCTCAGCTTCTTGGGCGGAGCTGCCTTGACGATCGCCGGGCCCGATCCGATACCGCCGAGGATACCGCCCATGACGCCGCCAGGGGTCCCGCCGCCCATGCCTTCCATGCCGGAAACGCCAGCCATCGAAGGTGGAGCGGCCGACTCCTTGATCTGCACGATCGTTTTCGGGATCTTGCTTGGCGCCTGCAGTTGGTTGTCGAGCATCTCAGACTTGATCTTGACCTGGACCGGAGCCTGAGGTGGAGGTGGCGGGGGAGGTGGCGGGGGAGGCGGTGGGGCAACCAGCAGCGTGGCCATCATCTGCGTGGGTAGAGCCTCCGGATGTAACAGCGGCCAGATAATCAGTGCGGCCAAGATCACGCCGTTGACAGCGAAGGTAGCAATCGACCAATACTTACTCTTGGTTTTGAGCTTGCCACCAGACTCCATTAGAGAATCCTCAAACATCGCCTTACCTCGGATATTCGAACTTGTACCAACTTAGACACCAGAGGCTGTTCTTTTGATCCCGAAGGGCTATTGGCATGCATAGGGTACCTGTGCAAAGTGTGGAAAATTTTAGTTTCTGGTCCGCAGGTGCCCAAAAGCGGCAGAAAAAACCTTCTGGACGAGGGTAGAGTCACCCAAGTCATAGATTACTTGGCCCGTTTACTCGCCGGCAAAACGGCACGCTTGCCCCGCTTAGCCCGCCACTCCTGGTAGGCCACGAGCATGGGCGCCGCCACGGCGATCGATGAATAGGTGCCAATGAGGATGCCGATCACCAGGGCGAAGGAAAAACCATGCAAGACCTCCCCGCCGAAGACGTAGAGCGACAGAACGGTGAGGAAAGTCAGACCCGAGGTCAAAACTGTCCGGCTCAGCGTCTGGTTGATGCTGCGATTCACCACCGTGGTCAGGGTCTCCCGTCGAGACAGGCGCAAGTTCTCCCTGATCCGGTCGAAGACCACGATCGTATCGTTCATCGAGTAGCCGATCAGGGTCAGAATGGCGGCGATGACGGTCAGGGTGATCTCCTGATCGGTCAAGCTGAAGGCGCCTATCGTGATCAAGGTGTCATGAAAAACCGCCACCACAGCGGCCACACCGTAAATAAGCTCGAAACGGAACCATAAATAGACCAGCATCCCGAGCAGGGAGTAAAGCGTAGCCAGCAAGGCCTGCCGGCGAAGCAACGCGCCCACCTGGGGTCCGATAATATCGGCCGCGAAGACATGGAAGCCAGAGAGATAAGCTCCCTGCTTCAACTGGTTGACCACTGCCGGATCAGCCACCCCGTTCAGCTGGTCGATACTGCTAAATATGCCGCCAAGGTCTTTGTCGCGGTGATTCAGGATGGCTGTCGCCTGCTGAGCATACTTCTCCGCAGCTCCGGGCGCCCCCACCAGGTGCTCAGGGTCGGTTTGCTCCAGAAACTGGGCCAGGGCTCCCTGGCTGGCATTGTCCAAATCCAGCTTTCCCTGGTTGACCGCCCCGGTGCTGGAGTAGTTGGCGTTCAGCGCCTGCACAATCGTCTGCCGCCCGGTATCGAGGGCCGACTCCTGGGTTTCCTTTTGCGCCAGCGAAATAGCTACCTGCTTCTGCGACGCCGTTCCGTAGGTTTGGATGCGGCTGTCGTGGATGCCGGCGCGATCCATCGCCTGGCGAATCCTGTCGAGGTCTGGCGCCTGGTCGAACTGCACATAGACCAGCGTGCCACCGCGAAAGTCGATCCCCAACTTAATGCCATGCCAGAAAAGGATCGACAACACTCCCGCAACACTGAAGATCAGCGAAAAGGCGAGGAAGTACCACTTTTTTCCTAGCCAATCGACGTTAACGCCACGAAATAGTTCCACTTGAAACTCCGCCTTACTGGTACGCGACCACTACCCGATGGAAAGTGCCTCTCCGCGCTGCTTACGCCTGAGGATCTCATCGAAGATGTGGCGCGAGACAAAGACCGCGGTGAACAGGTTGGCGAACAAGCCAAAACTCAGCGTGATCGCAAAACCCTTGACCGGGCCGGTACCGAAAAGAAACAGGATGATCGCCGAAACGATGGTCGTCACGTGGGTATCGACAATCGTCACCCAGGCATGCGCGAAGCCCTGGTCGACCGCTGCCGCAGGAGCCTTGCCGGCACGCAATTCTTCCCGGATGCGCTCAAAGATCAGCACGTTTGAATCGACGCCCATGCCGATGGTGAGGATGACCCCGGCAATTCCGGGCAGCGTCAGCGTAGCGTTGGCATAGCCCATAAAGCCCAGCAGGATCACCAGGTTCAGCATCAGCGCCAGGTCCGCATTGATGCCCGCGCCGTGATAGTAGACGAGCATGAAGATCATGACCGCGAGCATGCCGACAATCGCAGCCAGCACGCCCCTGCGAATGGAATCGGCGCCCAGGGATGGCCCGACCACGCTCTCCTGCAGGTAATGGATCGAGGCCGGGAGTGCGCCGGTGCGCAGCATCAGGGAGAGATTCTGCGCCTTATCTTTGCCCAGTCCGGTGATCCGGCCCTGGTCGCGGATCGCCTGCTGGATGTTGGCTGCTTCCTGGACGCGGTTGTCCAGCACCACAGCCAGCGATTTGCTAATGTTGGTGCTGGTGAACTGGTAGAAACGGTCACCCGCGGCGCGGGTGAGGATAAAGGTCGCATCCGGGCGGCCATTTTCATCGACTGAGGGCTGCGCATCGCGGAAGTCGTCTCCGGCCACGATCGGGAGTCTCTGCAGGACGTAGTACTGACCCAACAACCCCGGTTCTGTGCCGCCATAAGCCATCACGATATCTTCCGGCGGTATCGTCCCCCCGACGCTCTGCGCCGCAGCCTCTTCGGTGGGGAAAGGCCCACCTACAACCAGGTGGATTTCCAGTCGGGCGGTCGACTGGATAATGTCGCGCACCCGGCTCAGGTCATCGACGCCCGGCAACTCGACCAGGATCTGGTTGGTGCCCAGGTTGTATTCCTGGATGGTGGGTTCGCGGACGCCCAGGGCATTGATGCGGGTGCCGATGGTGTCGATCGACTGCTGCACCGCATGCTGCTCGATCGACTGCACCTCGGTTTGCTTCATGGTCAGAGTCCAGCTGTTGTTGGGCTCCGACGATACCGTGTACTGGGCCCCGTAGCGCGAATCCAACAGGTTACGCACATCACTGGACTTGTCCGCAGGCGTTCCCTGGATCTCGATCACCTCCGGCCGCTTGGGATCGGGCTTGAGCACCGAGCGTGCGGGGAAGCCGCCCTGCTGTAAATCGGCCTGGATTCGGGCCTGCGCGTTATCCGTCTCCGCGCTCACGGCTTCATTCACCATCACCTGCAATACCAGGTGGATGCCGCCCTTGAGGTCGAGCCCAAGGTGGATACGGTCGGTCAACGCTGTCTTCCAGGCAGACAGGCCTATGCCCTTCGGAATGCCGAAGATACCGAAGACGAACACGAGAAGAACTGCAACGATCAGGAGGGTTTTACGCATGGGAGTCGCAATCAGGTTTTCCGCCGGGCTTACCGTCTGCCCGCGAAATACGGTTATTTAGCTTCCTCTTGGTTAGTGGTCACGGAAGCGATAGCACTCTTGATGACTTCGATCTTGACGCCGTCCGGTGGGACGCGTAGCTGCACCGCGTCTTCTTTAATTGAAATGATGGTTCCGCGCATGCCGCCGGTGGTGGTAATGCGGTCGCCCGACTTCAGGCTCGCCAGCATCTCCTGCCATTGCTTCTGCTTCTTCTGGTTGGGGCGCACCAGCATCAGGTAAAAGACGGCGATGATGAGAACGAAGGGGAGAAAGGTCACCAGGCCGGGTGGAATGACTGGAGCCAGTAACAAGGGAGTGAAGGTCAACGTACCATCCTCTAATTATTTCTATCCAGCCTTCTACTACAGCCTATCTGCCCCGGTTTGTCTACTGGATGAAGGGGGTTTGGACGGGGGAGAGGCCGCTTCCCGGATTTCCTGTACGCTGCGCTGGACACAACCGCGTGCCCGGATTTCCTGTTACGCGGGCCTAAGAAACGGCCACGTGTGCGGCTTTCATTGAGGAAAGCCGCATGGAGTGCATCAACGCCAATAACTTCACAGGAAATCCGGGCTAGCCAACGCGCTCCGGGCGCCCGCGCACGCAGGCCAACAGCGCAGGAAGAGTATCCGTCGCAATAGCATTTCGTACCGACCGCATCGTGTCAAGATAGAACGCCAGATTGTGCAGGGTGTTCAGCACTCCGGCGAGCGGTTCCTGGGCCGCCATCAGGTGTCGCAGGTAGGCCCGGCTGTAGCGGCCGCAGACCAGGCAGCCGCACTCCGGATCGGGCGGTTCCGGATCCTCGGCAAAGCGCCGGTTCTTTATGTTGAGCCGCCCCCCGGAGGTGAACAGCAGGCCGTGCCGGGCGGCGCGGGTGGGTATGGTGCAGTCCATCATGTCCACCCCCAGCGCAGCGTATTCCACAATCTCATCCGGGTAGCCAACACCCATCACATACCTCGGCTTGTTCGCCGGCAACAGGGGCAGAGTGCTTTCGATGATCTCCCGAGTCAGCGGCCGCGGCTCGCCCACGCTCAGGCCGCCGATAGCATAGCCAGGGAAATCCATGGCCACCAGCTGCTCCGCGCAGTCGCGCCGCAGATCCGGATACATGCCGCCCTGCACGATGCCAAAGAGCGATTGACCGCCCTTGGGATGCTGGCTAAAGTGCTGCTGGCTGCGCCGCGCCCAGCGCACGGTGAGTTCGAGCGATTGCCGGGCACGCGCGCGGTCCGCTGGATACTCGGTGCATTCGTCGAAGGCCATGACGATGTCGGCGCCTAGCGCCATTTGCACGTCCATCGAGTGCTCAGGGGAGAAAAAATGGGAAGATCCATCGAGGTGCGAGCGGAATTGCACCCCTTCTTCGCTGATCTTCCGTAGCTGATTCAGGCTGAAGACCTGAAAGCCCCCGGAATCGGTAAGCATGGGCCGCGGCCAGGCGATGAAGCGGTGCAGCCCACCCAGCCGGCGGACCAGCTCGTGACCTGGCCGCAGGTACAGATGATAGGTATTGGCGAGAATGATCTGCGCGTCCAGCTCTTCGAGCAGATGTTGAGGGATCGCCTTGACTGACCCGGCGGTTCCGACCGGCATGAACGCCGGCGTCTGGACCTGCCCATGAGGCAGCGTCATGGTCGCCCGCCTCGCCTGCCCACTGGCGGCTTCTACCTGAAAAGCGAGAGACACAGGAGTGATTCTATCTGTGATTCTGGAACAAGGTGCTTCCCTAGAAACAGGACGGGTGCCCCAGGTTCGCGCTAGCGTACCTGGGTTGAAAACGGTTCTTTCGAATGCTTTCATTCGGAGGGCTCAGCCGCTCTAACAATTGGAAAATATCGGTGGGGCTTCGCCCATCTTCCTCAACCCAGGTACGCTGGCGCGAACCTGGGGCACCCGTCCTGTTTCCAAGAGAGGATCATGGGGTTCAGGAGGTGTGTGGCAACTTGCGCACGGCAGAGACGCGATTGTCACCCTCGTCCGGCAGCAGGCCCAAAAGGTCTGCCATGGTTTGGTTGCTTTCCGGGTGCCGAAGCTCAGGCGCAATCTCCGCCAGCGGCGCCAGCACAAAGCGTCGCTGAGCCAGGGCCGGGTGCGGCAGCGAGAGCTCTTCATCCGCGACGATCCTATCCCCCATCAACAGCAGATCCAGATCCAGCGTGCGCGGACCCTTCAAGGGACCGTGGCTGCGATTTCGTCCCAGCTGCCGTTCGATGGCCAGTAGTCCCCGCAATAACGGGAGCGGCTCCAATTGCGTCTCCAGCGCCACCACCGCGTTCAGGAAGGCAGGCTGATCGTGATAGCCAACGGGCTCTGTTTCGTACAGCGAAGACAGCGCCACCACCCGGCCGAGGCCGCTCAGATGACGGATGGACGAGGATAACGCTTCGGTACGATTGCCTAGATTGGAACCGAGCGCGATGTAGGCCGTAGGCATCGAAGTGGCCCTAGGATACAGCTCGGGATTGCAGGTCGCGGTACGATGCCCCTATGCGCATCGCCTTCTTCGGGGGCACCTTCGATCCGCCGCATCGCGGCCACATCGCAATCGCCCGCGCGGCGATCACGCGGCTGGCGCTGGACCAGGTGTTGGTCGCGCCCGTCGCCACCCAGCCGCTGAAAGGCGGCTTTCGCCACTCCAGTTTTGAGGACCGGTTAGCCATGGTCCGGCTCGCCGTGGCGGGCGAGCCAGGGCTCACCGCGAGCGATGTGGACGCTCCTCTGCCCGGTGGGCAGCCGAACTACACCTTTGACACTCTGCAGCGGTTACGGAAGCATCTCCAGCCCACAGATGAATTGTTTTGCCTGTTGGGCGCCGATTCCTTCCTCACTTTGAGGCGTTGGCGCCACTGCGCCGAGTTGCTAATCCTTTGCGATTTCATCGTGGCCGGCAGACCGGGCTTCTTGCTTGAACAGATCAATGCGGCCCTACCCAAAGGTGTGGAGAACACCAGTGAAGCTCGCGAAGCCGGGTTCACCCGCTTTACCCTCGTAGGGCCGTCGGGCCAGAGCTCCAAACTGTTTCTGTTGCCCGACCTCGACCAGGATATCTCCGCCACGGAAATTCGCGCCGCTCTCGCTGAAGGCTCAGAACAACAAACCGTGCTCGTGCCCGCGGTTGCGGAGTACATTCGTTCCCACGCGCTCTATCGGCCCGAAACCTCCCGGGATACCATAGAGACTGCTGACAAGTAGGCAAGAGCAAGGAGATTTGACCCCACCGAATGGCAACGACGGAAACGCGCCGCATGGTTCTGGCCGCCGCGGAGGCTTGCGAAGACAAGAAGGCTGAGGATACCCGCATTCTCGAGCTCGACGCAGTGGACTCCGGCTTCACCGACTTTTTTCTGATCTCCAGTGGATCGAACGAACGCCAGACGCAGGCGATCGCCGAAGAGATCGAAACTCGTCTCAAACGTGACTTTCAAACCTACCCCAACTCCGTAGAGGGGCGGCGGCAAGGCGAATGGATTTTGATGGACTATGTGGATTTTGTTGTCCACATCTTTCTCACCGAGAAGCGGACGTACTACGACATCGAGCGGCTAAGAAAATCGGCGCGCACCATCGATCTTGAGCAATTAAAAGCGATGCTGATGGAAAAGACCGTGGTCGCGCGCAGCAAGCCTGCGAAGAAGGCAGCGACTGCTAAAAAGATCGCAAAGAAACCCGTGGCTAAGAAGACAGTTGCAAGAAAAGCCGCTGCAGGCCGCAAGTCTGCCGTGAAAAAAACGGTCAAACGCTCCGAATAGTGGAACCGGCGCAAATGACAAACGGTGGGGGAGGCATCGTCGCCCACTCAAGCCAAAGTACGGCTTGACCCCGATTTCCTGCCACGCTGTGCTAGAGAGGTCCGCGTGTGCGCCTTTCATTAAGGAAAGGCGCATGGAGTGTATCAACGCCACAAGCCTCCGCAGAAAATCGGGGCAAATGGGGCACCCAAAGCTTTTGTAGCCCGTGTAATTTCTCTCTTCACTTGCCACCGCGAGTCGACTGTTCCCACGGCAAGCCGGGGGAGGCGGGATGACAATTCTATTGCACAACGGGAATTGCGCCACCTTCTTCAAATACGCATCGGCATGATCACGTACCGGTACTTGAAGTCATCCGCAGCATCTTCCGGCCGCATCTGGCCGGCCGATTGCGCGTCCTTAAATTCGAGGCGGACCTCGCCGCTGGATCCAACCGCCTTGAGAAAATCGATCAGGTAGGTTGAGTTGAAGCCAACCACGATCGGATCGAAGCTGTAAGGAGTTTCGATTGTGTCTTCCGACTCGCCGGATTCAGTCGAAGAGGACGAAATCTTCATCTCGTTTTGCTCCAACCGGATCTTGATAGCGCCCGATCGTTCATCGGCGAATTGCGCCACCCGCTGGATTGAACCCATCAATTCTTCGCTGCGGACCACCACAAATTTATTGTTATCCCTGGGCAGCACCGCTTCGTAATTAGGAAATTGGCCGGTAAGTTTGCGCGTCGTGAGCACGCGGTGGCCGAGACGGAAGAATAGAGTATGCTCGTCGTCGAAAAAGTCGAGCGACTCCTCTTCGGTATCGGAGAGCAGCGACTGCAGCTCAGCCAACGCCTTGCGAGGAATCAAAGTCTTTTTTTCTCCGCTGATATTTTGTAGCGTTTCGCCTGTCTTTTCGATGTGTGCCAGGCGGTGACCATCGGTCGCCACCATCGACAACGACTCCGCCTTCAAGATCAGCAGCGCGCCATTGAGGGTATAGCGTGACTCCTCGTTCGAGATAGCAAAGATGGTCTTTGAGATCATGCCCTTGATCGAGGCAGCGGCCAATTGCGTGAGGCCAGTCTCAGGAAACTCTGGAACCTGGGGAAAATTCGCCCGCGCCATGCCCACCATTTTGGTATTGGAGCGGCCGGAGCGAATCTGCACCCAGTGGTTCTCCATGAGCTTGATGGAGATATCGCCGTCGGGCAGCAGTTTGACGTAGTCGAAAAGCTTGCGTGCGGGAATGGTGCAAGCACCGGGCTTTTTTACTTTGGCCGCACAGGATGTTCGGATGCTCTGATCGAGGTCAGTGGCCGTAATGGTGAGGCGGTCAACCCGGTTCGCTTCGCCCTCTCCCTGCCCGGCCTCAAGGAGAAAATTGGAGAGGATAGGGATCGTCGTCTTGCGCTCGACCACGCTCTGTGTTGCACTTAGCTCGCGCAGCAGATCCTGACGGCTCACGGTGATCTCCATCGTTGCTGCTCCCTGTGCGACCGGTCTCTCCTGCTCAACGCCCGCGCTAAGCATGGTATTTTCCCCCTTGTCGATTTGACTCACTCTACACCACCCCGAAGCCGCGTGAGAATCTTAAGCGCGTTGTTTCTGTGGATTCCCGGTCTGAATCGCAAACATCCGGACGGCAAATATCCTGAGTACTATGAAAAGCCCTAAAAATATATTCCTTGTTAGTAGTAGTAACCGTTGGCGCCGGAAAAGTGGAAAGAACGCCTGAAACCAAGCGGATGGCGTGGATGGCGCCCTTCCACGTTTTAGAAAACTGGACACCCGCAAAATGAAAAGCAGGAAGACTTGTGAATACCGTCGAGTTGGGTTCCGCCTTCCCCACGCTCTCCACAGCCAGGCTAACAAAGGCTGTGGAAAGCGGCGGTTCCAGGTGCAAAGTGCGGTCAAACTCAAGCCTGATGCGCGTCGCGAAGAACCCGGCTTTGCACATGGCTTCCATCCTGGTGCATTTTGAGCGATTCGCCCTTAAGGTGCTTTTACCCAGACTTCCTGGTGGCGGTCGTCGGAGAAGGTAAGCCCAGTGATGCGGCCATCAGGAGCCTTCTCAAATGTGATGCGCGTACTGCTACCGCTGGGATAAAAAAAACGATTGGGAAGCTCAGGCAATAGCTCTGTCTGGTCACCGGTACGGTTTCGGGACATCAACTTGTTGCCTTGACGGAAAACTGTCAGCTGGGTCACGCCGGCATCGACATATTCTCCCTGGTAAGCGTCATACACGCTGGGATCCACGTGAATGGGCGGTGGATGGATGGGGATGATCCGCTTCTCGGCATACGGCTTCGTGGTGGCGATGTCGGAAAGTTGATGTGTGAGAAACCACTGCGGCAATTGGGGGTCAGTGTAGGCTCGGTCCCAGGCGTTGTGATGGTAGTTGGCGTACTCCCAGAAGCGCACGTTTCCGCCCGCTGCGCTGATGGCCGCATACATAATCTGCGATTGAGCCGGGGAAACCACCGGGTCGTCGGCGCCATGAAAGATCCATACTGGCGTGCGGCCAATAGCTTTGACATACTCCGGGACGAGTTCGGGCTGGTGCCAACGGCCGGGGGCATACGACCAGTAGATGCCTCCGCAGACCGGAGCGATGGCGGCAAAACGGCCCGGATACTCTTTGGCAATCTCCCATACGCCGTAGCCGCCGAGTGACATGCCGGTGAGATAGAGGCGCTGGGGATCGCCGTGGAACTCTTTTACTTCCGCGTTCAGCGCCGCCATAGCCATCGACATGATGTCGGGGTCGGTCCAATGATGATGGTTGTAGGGGACTTGTGGCATCACCACCACAAAAGGCCAGCGCTCATAGTGCGAGCGCAGTGCGTTGGGCAGGCCTACCTGGGTTTCGTCCAGGCCGTCAGAGCCTCGCTCTCCGGAACCGTGCAGAAACAGGATGACTGGCCACTTCTGTTTCGGCGTCCAGTCCATCGGAAGATAAACGACATAGTGGTACACAATGCCGTTGACAGTAATGCTGCGGTTGAGAAAGCCGGTGTCCTGCTGGCGGGCGTAGGCGAGCGGGCCCAACACCGGGACCACGCCGAGGAGCACCCCGGTGACCAGACAAGCTGCCAAACAAGCCACGCGGCGCGCCGAGCCGAAACAAGACATAGACAACTTGAGCATACCGGGAGCGCGCCAAACCAGGAAAGGCAACTCCGCGGTAGCCTAGCCGTTCAGTGTCTCCAGGAGCTTGTTGATGGTGCGGTTGAGATCCTTGTCCGCGCGGCGCTGCTCATCGATCTTGGCGATGGAATGCATCACGGTGGTGTGGTGCTTGCCGCCGAACTGCCGTCCAATTTCCGGAAGCGAGGCTTCGGTCATCTGCTTGGCCAAATACATAGCGATCTGACGCGGAACGACCACGGAGCGGGAATTATTTTTCTGCTTCAGCTCCGCCACCCGCATGCCGAACTGCTCGGAGACGGCACGCTGAATCGCTTCGATCGTGATCTTGCGCACCTGGGTATCGATGAACTGCTTGAGGCACAGCTGGGTGGTAGGCAGGGTGAGCTCGGCGCCATTGAGCCGGCACCAGGCCAACAGCCGGACCAGCGCGCCCTCCAGTTCGCGCACATTGGTGCGCACGTTGGAGGCAATGAAGAGGGCGATGTCGGTGGGCAGCAGAACGTGCTCACTTTCCGCCTTCTTTTGCAGAATGGCGACCTTGGTCTCCAGGTCGGGGGGCTGGATGTCTGCGATCAATCCCCATTCGAAGCGGCTTCGCAGGCGGTCCTCGATCTCCGGTAGTTCCTTGGGAGGACGATCGGAGGCGATGACAATCTGCTTCATGCTCTCGTGCAGGGCGTTGAAGGTGTGGAAGAACTCTTCCTGGGTGCGCTCCTTTTGCGCCAGGAACTGGATGTCGTCAATGAGGAGCAGATCGACGGAACGAAACTTGTCGCGAAAACTCGTCATCTTGTCATAGCGCAGCGAGTTGATCATTTCGTTGGTGAATTTCTCGCTGGAGACATAGCAGACGGAGCATTGCGGCTGGCGCTTTTTGACCTCATGGCCGATGGCGTGCATCAGATGGGTCTTGCCCATACCGACACCGCCATAGATAAAGAGCGGGTTATAGGCTTTCGAGGGGCGCTCGGCAACTGCCTCGGAGGCGGCGCGGGCGAACTGGTTGCCATTGCCGATAACGAAGGCCTCAAAGGTGTAGCGCGGATTGAGCTGCGCAGCCGTGGTCCAGTCAAACTTGGCCTGCTGCGGCGACGGCATGGGAGCTCCGCGATTGCCCGCGCGCTGGGCGCCGGCAGAGTGGGAGGGGACCGGTGCGAACCCTCCATCCTCGCGCACCCGGACCGCGGCCGGATCCTCTTGGGGGATGACAAAGGAAACGTCATCGAACTCCAGGTGGAAAGCATCGATGGCTTCCTGAATGAGGTCGCCATAGCGGTCGCCTATATGCTGGAACTCGGGTGTGGGAACCCGCACGAAAAGCATCCGGCCAGTGATGTGGCTGAAGCGCGTGGGCTTGAGCCAGGTATCAAACGATTGCCGGTTGACCTTTTTTTCGAGTGCACCCAGGATCCGTGCCCAGGGATTGGGTACGGCGGGGGCGGTGGCGACAAAAGACATACGCTTCCTTCGTTCAACGCCGACTGCCTGATACTTTCTGCAAAGTGCAAAGGAGCAAGTTCGCACTGATACCAACCGTGCGTTTTGTTGCTGCTCCTGTGCTTAGGAACTGCTTTGGGGGAACAAGCCCCTTCGCGAAAGTATCCAGATCGAAAGATCAGGTAGTGTGGACGTGCAGAAAATCAATCTTGATCGGAGCCGATACTAGCACAGTTACAAGGCCGTGCAACGGCTCATTCCGGGCAAAAATTTCTTTCTTTCCGGAGTTGCACCATGCGCAGTGAAAGCCAGCCGTTCGGAACTCCTGAAGCATCGCCGTGCTTTGCTCTTTTGCCTGAATCCGTTATACTTAAAGCTTGCCTTCAGGCAGAAATTTTCAGTGAGATCAGGAGCGCAGTGTTATGCCCAAGCGCACATTCCAACCGAACCGCCGCCATCGGGCGAAGACACACGGCTTTTTGACGCGCATGAAGACCAAGGCGGGAGCAGCGGTCCTTTCCCGGCGCCGCGCCAAGGGTCGCAAGCGCGTTTCCGTAAGTGCCGGCTACCGCGACTAGCGCGCTTTCACCGGTAGCTAGCTGGGGCGCGAACTCCGCGCGCCATCCCTGAATTCACCCAAAGTCCTTTGGTGTGAGGCAATGACCCGGATTTCCTGCACGAGGCTCCAAATAGGTTCGGGTGTGCGGCTTTCAGTAAGGAAAGCCGCATGAAGTTCGCCAACGCCAACAACTTCGACAGGAAATCCGGGTGATCGGGTGAGGGTTCTAACGCAAAACGACGCACGGCTGCGCAAGCACGCTGATTATCAACGCGTGTACCAGCGGAGCCGCAAACACTTTTCGCGCTCCATGACATATTTCTTCGCCGAGCGGACCTCCACGCCACCCGTCGGTCCGCGTGTTGGCCTGACCGCTGGCCGCGTTCTCGGCAAAGCCGTGGAGCGCAACCGCATCAAGCGGCGCATGCGCGAAGCGGTCCGCCTGAACCTGGCCTTGCTCACGCGCGACGTCGACGTCGTGCTGCACCCTCGGCGGACGGTTCTGACTGCGGAATTCGGCGGGCTGCAAAGCGAAGTATCCAGGATCTTTGCCATGGTGGAGAAGGCTGGGGAAAAGCAGGATGGGCATGCCTGAAGTCTATCGCCGCTGGGTCTCGCCGCTGCTTCACTCCATCAGCGGGGTTTCGGGTGCATGCCGCTTTCAACCCACATGCTCTGAATACGCCATGACCGCTATCGTTCACCGCGGAGTGCTTTGGGGATCGGCTCTCGCTCTGTGGCGGTTGCTGCGCTGCAACCCTTTCGGCCGGGGAGGTTTTGATCCGGTTCCGGGCACATACCCCCGCCGTCCCGCCCCTGCCGCGGGCCCAACCCCGCCGTCGCTTCCGCACAGATGACCCCCGCCATTTACCATAAGGCTGTGGCTCCAGGCGCGTTCGCGCGGTTTCACGAAAACTGTGTCCCATCTAGCCTCGGCGAAGCGGGGCTTTTCTTGATGAAAAGCCCCGCACGAGGCGTTTTCGCTGGGTGCGGCTATCGTGGAAGCGCGTTTGTCGCTGGATCCCGCCAGATCGTCCGATCGACAGGAACTCTCTTTGGCCGAAATACGCAATCCTAATCAGCCGGGTGGCGGTGGGCAGGACTCACGCACGCTCCTCATCTTCTCCATTGTCTTTGTTTTGATCTTCCTCGGCCTGCAGTACTTTGGCCCGAAGAAAAAGACGCAACCGGAGACTCCGGCTGAGGTGGCTTCGACTTCCGCGTCCAAGGCGCCGATTCCTCCCGCCTCCGCGATGACCGCGGTCCCCGCCGGCCCCGCGGGGGCTGCATCCGCCAAGACGACGGCCGACGCGGTGGTTGCCGCCGCCGAAACCACCACGGTGGTAGAGAACGAGCTATACCGCATCACCTTTTCTAATCGCGGTGGCCAGGCCGTCTCCTGGATTCTGAAGAAGTACAAAGACGACGCGGGTAAGCCTCTGGACCTCGTCAACCCAAAGGCAGCGGCCAAGGTTGGGTATCCCCTCTCGCTCTGGACCTATGATGCAAACCTGCGCAACCAGCTGGTGCAGGCGTTGTATGTGCCCTCGGCTACGGGCACGTTGAATGCTCCTGCCACGCTTACGTTTACCTATTCCCATAACGGTCTCGAGGTGAAGAAAGGTCTTCACCTTCGATTCCACATACGTGCTGCATGTGGAGGTTACGGCCACCGACCACGGAAGCCCGGTCACCGCGATGGTGGCATGGCCCGGCGGATTCGGCGACCAGGAGACGTTGCCGGATTATGCGGCGTCGCAGTTCGATACCATGCAGGGCGGCAAGAACGAAAACCAGGCAGTGAAGAAGATTGCCGGCGGAGCCACACTACCCGGACCATTCGACTGGGCTGGGGTAAGCGACCTGTACTTCGCCGCGATATTTCTCCCCGACACCCCGCAGCAGGCCTTGCTGGTTAGCCTGCATGACTCGATCGACGTGCCGCGTCATGGCAAGACTGACCAGAACGACTCAGCGTCCGTCATAGGCGCCGCGATGGGCTCGAACACGGGGCACACCAGCATGCGCCTTTTCGCCGGTCCCAAAGTGCTGGACGTGCTGGCTTCCGTACGAGCCACGTCCAATGGAGGACAGACCGGGCCCAACCTGGAACCGGTGGTGGACTTCGGCTACTCGGGCATCATCGCCAAGCCGTTGTTCCTGGCCCTGCGCTGGGTTCATGAGCATATTGTCTCCAACTGGGGCTGGGCCATCCTGGTGCTCACCCTGGTCATCAATCTGGCCATGCTGCCGACGCGCATCCAGATGATGAAATCCGCGTTGAAGATGCAGCGCATCCAGCCGGAGATGAACGCGATCAAGGAAAAGTTCAAAAAGTACAAGGCTACTGACCCGCGTCGCGCGGACATGAATAAGGAGATGTTCGACCTGCAGAAGCGCGAGGGTGTAAACATGTTTGGCGGCTGCCTGCCCATGCTGGTGCAATGGCCGTTGCTCTTTGCGTTTTACCGCATGCTGCTGCACACCATCGAGTTGCGCCAGGCGCCCTGGTTGTGGTTGCACAATCTAGCCGCGCCCGACCCGCTGCATATTCTGCCTGTCTTCTTCATCGTGACCATGTTCCTGGTGCAGTACCTGACCCCATCACCGGGGATGGACCCTGCGCAGCAGAAAATGATGGCCTTTACCATGCCGGTCTTTTTTGGTTTCATGACCTGGAATCTGAGTTCGGGCCTGGCGCTTTACTGGGCCTTCGGCAACGTGATCAACGTGATCCAGCAGGCCATCATGAACCGCACCGGTATGGGCAAGCAGATGCGCGATATCGCCGCCAAGCGTGCTGCCAAGCGCGGCGGCGGCAGCGGCCGGCAGCTGAACCGCAAGCCTGGCATCGAGCCGCGCAGGCGGCCCGAAACGGGCGGCTAGGGGGCCAAAACACCGCGCATGTCCTGTAACGGAAGGACAGCCGTACCTCAGCGGCTGCGGGCCGGGGAAGCGTAGCATAGGGGACCTGCGGTTTCTTTCCCCGGCACTCACACACCATCGTCAGCCCTCGTTTAGCGATTCCCACACAGACACTTAGCCTCTCGGGGCAGCTTTTCTGCGGGCCGGGGAATCCGGCCTAGACCGCACGCGACCGTGGGGTTACCTGGCGTTGAGTTCAGTGCCCCGCGAGGCTGACTTCCCGGCACGCAAGTGCGATACTAAACCGATGCCGATTGTCGACCACGCGGCTGCAGCTCAGAAGATTGCAGCATTCCTCAAGACCCTTACCACCACCGGCGGCCTGCGATTGAAGTACCGGATCATCGCGGGAGCGGGAGCCCGCGATCCCGACGGCCTTGAGGCTCGCGAGATTTACGTGGAGATGTCCGGGCCGGACGCGGTGCTCCTGACCCAGCGCGGGGGCGAGTTGCTGCGCGCATTGGAACATGTCGCAGCCAAAATCGTCCGCCTGGAAGCGGAAGAGCACGACATTATCTCCTTCGACGCCAATTCCTTCAAAGCCCTCCGCGCGCGGGAGCTCAAGCTGTCCGCGGAGACGGCCGCCGAGCGGGTCCGCAGTACATCCCAGCCTTACAGCTTTGCCCCCATGAGTTCGCGGGAGCGCCGCATGCTGCATTTAGCCTTCCGCGATTTTGCCGATCTCGAAACCGAGAGTAGTGGCGAAGGCTTGCGCCGCTACGTAGTGGTCTATCCCAAGGGTGCGGAACGTCCGCGTGCCCGGCCGCGAGCTGACTTTGGTAACACCGGGGCACGTCCCTCGCGGCGCAACTCGCCCGCCTAAAGGATCGTGAGGCTCCATGCAGCCCGATCCCCATGTGGTTTACCAGAACGAGACCATCGTCGCCATCGCGACGCCGCCCGGCCGTGGGGGTATCGGCATCGTGCGCCTCTCGGGCTCTGAGGCGGCCCGGATTGCCGAGCCGATGCTGCGCTTGCGCAACCCTCTGGTTCATGCCCAGGCCCGCTTTGGAGATTTGCTGGACCTCGACACCCAGGAAAAGCTTGACGAGGCGGTCGTGACATTTTTCGCCGCGCCCCATTCCTACACAGGCGAGGATGTGCTCGAAATTGCCGCGCACGGCTCACCGGTGGTTCTGGAAACACTGGTACGCCAGGCACTACAGGGAGGGGCACGCCTGGCGGCTCCGGGCGAATTTACCCAGCGGGCATTTTTGGGCGGCCGTATCGACCTGACCCAGGCCGAAGCGGTGCACGACCTGATTGAAGCCCAGACGCTCTACCAGGCGCGGGTGGCTGCGCAACAACTGCACGGCGCGCTATCGCGGCGCATCAAGCCCATCAAAGAAGCGCTGGTCGCACTGATCGCTCTGCTCGAAGCCGGCATCGATTTTGCGGAAGACGATGTGGATGTGTTGCCCAGCGCCGGGATCCTGAGCAGGATCGAGGAGATTCGCGGCCTGCTGCAGCCGGTGGCGGACAGCTTCGCGCGCGGCCGTATCGTGCACGCGGGGTTGATGCTGGCGATTGTGGGACGGCCGAATGCGGGCAAGTCCTCGCTCTTCAACCGCATCGTGCAGCGCGAGCGTGCCATTGTCACGGCGATGCCGGGGACCACGCGCGATCTGGTGACGGAGCGTGTTTCGCTGGGCGGAATCCCGGTTGAGTTGGTGGATACCGCGGGCATGCGTGAGGCTAGCGACGAGGCGGAGCAGATTGGCGTTCGCAAATCGCGTGAGGCATTGGCGGATGCAGATATGGTGTTGATGGTGCTGGATGCGACCGCCTCGCCGGCCCAGGAAGAGCTGGAGCTTTTGGCAACGCTGGCCCAACGCCGGGCGCTGGTAGTAGTCAACAAAAGTGACTTGGCGCGACCTTCGGCTGCAATGGAAGAGGCGTTGGGCAGCCTGGGGTTGCCGGTGGTACACACCTCCGCTCTCAGTGGCGAAGGCGTGGGCGAGCTGAAGCAGAAGATGCTGGCGATGGTCGGCGACCGGACGGTGGAGACGGAAAGTGGGATGCTGACCAGTCTGCGCCAATACCAGGCGGTAACCGCGACGCTGGAAGCGCTAGGGGCTGCAAGTGCGGCGGCCGGACAAAACATTCCCCACGAGATGGTGCTCTTGGATCTATACGGCGGCCTCCGTCATCTCGACTCGCTCACCGGCGAGACCACCAGCGACGACATCCTCAACCTGATCTTCTCTACCTTTTGTATTGGAAAGTAGAACCACAAGGCATGGGGAAAATTTTGAGCGCCTTTGTGAAACAAACGACTTAGCGGCCCCAAAGAGAGCACGCGGCGAAGACCCGGGGTTCTTGGAGAACAGGCGCGCCTCCGGGGCCACCGAGGCGATGCAGGTATATTGGCTTGGTACCCGCAAGCAAGTGGAACAGCAGCTTAGGAGATTTCCTGCATGTCGCTCACGATTACAGGTCTCTCGAAGACCTATCCCAACGGGGTCCAGGCGCTCAAGAACATTTCCCTCACCATCGGCAATCACATGTTCGGCTTGCTGGGGCCTAACGGCGCCGGCAAAAGCACGCTGATGCGCACCATCGCGACCCTGCAGGAGCCAGACAGCGGGACCATCTTTCTGGATGGGATCAACGTCCTCAAAGAGAAGAATGCCATACGCCAGACGCTCGGCTACCTGCCCCAGGAATTCGGTGTCTATCCCAAGCTATCCGCCGTCGACATGCTCTCCCACCTTGCCGTGATGAAAGGCGTCACCCACGCGGGCGAGCGCAAAGAGATGGTCGAAACGCTGCTGCACCAGACCAACCTTTGGGCCTTTCGCAAGAAGGCGCTCAGCACCTATTCCGGGGGCATGAAGCAGCGCTTTGGCATCGCCCAGGCACTGCTTGGCAAGCCACGCCTGATCATCGTCGATGAACCCACCGCCGGCCTTGACCCGGCCGAGCGCAATCGCTTTTTGAATCTGCTCTCATCGATAGGCCGCGACATCACCGTGATCCTCTCCACGCATATCGTCGAAGACGTCCGAGAGCTTTGCCCACGTATGGCCATCATCTCCGCCGGCGAGTTGCTGCTCGAAGGCTCTCCGCAGGAAGCTCTTCAGGCTCTGCAGGGCAAAATATGGTCCAAGGTTGTCATCACCGATGACGAACTGCGCGCGCTGGAAACGCAACTTCGGGTCATCTCCAGTCATCTGATCGCCGGCCAGCACGAGATCCGGGTTTTCGCCGACGGCTCTCCAGGCGATGGTTTCCGCCCCGTCGACGCCGGCCTGGAGGATGTTTACTTCCTCAACCTTGCCAATCCGGCCGTACCTCAGCCAGTCCACTAATCCCAAGGAGATTTGCGCATGACCCTCTTTTGGGAGTTCTTCTTATTCGAGCTGAAATTCCGGCTAAAGAGCTTATCCACTTACGTCTACTTTGCGCTGTGGTTCCTGCTCAGTTTTCTTTCCATAGCGGCGGAAGACTTCATCTCCACCGGTAACGGCAAGCAGTTACTGAACGGCCCATTCTCCAACACCATTCTTTACACCTTCTTCACCCTGTTCGGAACCATCATCATCGCCGCCATCTTCGGCACCTCTGTGCTGCGCGACTTCCAGCGCGACACCTTCCAGCTCATCTTTACCAAGCCCATCACCAAGTTTGCTTATCTCGGAGGCCGCTGGGCAGGGTCCTTTGTCACCTGCGTCTTTGCCTTCTCCGGCATGGTCTGGGGAGAACTGGCCGGGACGCTTGCCCCGTGGGCGGATCACACCCGCATCGCCAGTGGCCACGCCTGGTGGTATTGGCAACCGTTCCTGTTCATCGTGGTCATCCAGATCTTCTTTCTGGGCTCGTTGTTCTTTATGGTCGCCGCGCTGTCGCGCAAGATCTTCATCGTGTATCTGCAAGGCGTCGCTGTTTTCATGCTCTATCTGATCGCCACGGCGGTCTTCACTGCGACCCGCTCCCTGGAACACTTTTGGTCCGGTATCCTCGACCCGGTCGGCCTGCAGTTAGCTGACGTGCTCGCGCGCTATTGGACGGTGGCCGAGAAAAACACGTTGCTTTTCTCCTGGTCGCCTCATGTAAGCCAGGGCGTGTTTCTCTACAACCGGCTCCTCTGGTTAGCCGTCGGGTTCATCTCCCTGGGAATCTGCTATCGATTCTTTCCTATGTCAGTCGAAGCGCTTACGGCGAGCGCACAAGGCCGTCGTGCAGCCCGGGCTAAGCGGCTGGAAGCAGCAGAGTCGGAACCGCGTCGTTCGCTGGTGGCAGCGCCGATGCCACGCGTCCACCAGTACTTCGGGGGCAGGGCAGGACTCGCCCAATTCGTCTCCTTAACGCGGGTGCGTCTTACCAACATCACGCGCGAGCTACCCTTTTGGGCAATCACTGTTCTGCTGACCGTCTTTGCGCTCATAAATGGCTACTTCGCCGGAAAATTCAATGACCAGAATGTTTACCCCGTCACTTTCCTGATGGTGCAGGCGGTTGAAGGCAATGCGACACTGTTTCTGTTCATCATTTCCACGCTTTACGCCGGCGAACTGATTTGGCGGGAGCGCGACACGTCCTTCTCAGGGATTCACGACGCACTTCCCATGGGGGAAACCACGGACTGGCTTTCAAAGTTCATTGCCCTAGTCCTGGTGGAAGGCATCCTGCTCACGCTGATTCTGCTATGCGGCGTCATCATGCAGACCGCAGCCGGCTACTACCACTACGATCTCCTGCAATACTGCAAAGAGCTGTACGTCATCACCTTCCCGCTGGTGATTTGCTTCACCCTGTTGGCCTTCTTTGTGCAGACCGTCGTCTCCAATAAGTTCATGGGCCATGCGATCGTGATCGGGATCTTTGTTTTAGATCCGATCTTGTTCCGCTTCGGTATCGAGAACACGCTGCTTCTGCCCGGCCAGAACACTCCTTACACCTATTCGGACATGAATGGCTACGGTCACTTTGTGCCCGGGCTCTTGTGGTCCCTCGTGTATTGGACGGCGATCTTTGCCGTGCTGGCCTGCCTCTCCATCGCACTGGCCCGGCGTGGCGCCGAGGACGGGTGGCATCCCCGCCTGCTGCAGGCCCGCGCGCGGCTGCCGCGTCTCACACCGGCACTGATACTCTTCGCGCTTGTCGCTATCGGCAGCGGCGCATGGTTCTATTACAACGCGCACGTCCTTAACGAATTCCTCACTACCAAGCAGCAGCGGGAAATCCAGGCCAACTACGAGCGCGACTTCAAGCGCTACGAACGTTTCCCGCTACCCAAAGTGATCGCCGTCGACGCCGACGTCGACCTCGATCCCAATCATCGCTCGTTCTCGGGTACCGGCCACTTCGTATTACAGAACAAGACACCCCAGCCCATTCAGCAGATACACATTACAGACCAGATGCAGTCCCTTTCTGACGTGCACTTCGACCGCCCCTTCCATCTCGTGAGCAGGGCACCGCGTGATCTTTACTCGATCTATCAACTGGAAACGCCTCTCGCCCCTGGCGATAAGTTGGACCTGACTTTCAAGGTCGGCTATCTGACCCACGGCTTCCGCGACGGCAATGAGCGGCCGGAACTGGCCTACAACGGCATGTTCTTCGACTCCACCTACTTCCCTTACATCGGCTACAACTCCGGTATCGAACTGGATGACCCGCGGCGCCGCCGCGAAGAAAAGCTGGGCCCGCTCACGGATCTTCCCCCGCGCGGCGACCCCTGGGGCAGCGTCACCAACCTATTTGCACCGGACTCCGATTGGATCAGCTATCACACGGTAGTCAGCACGCCAGACGACCAGATTGCCTTCGCGCCCGGATACCTGCAGCGCGATTGGCATCAAGACGGCCGCCACTACTACGCCTACGACATGGGGGATGTGAAGATTGCCAACTTTTACGCCTACGTTTCGGGCCGCTACGACGTGAAGCGCGAGAACTACAAGGGCGTCAATATCGAGATCTACCATGCACAGCAACACGGCTTCGATGTCGACGACATGATCCAGGGGGTCAAGGGTGGTCTCGACTATTACCAGGCCAACTACAGCCCGTACCAGTTCAGCCAGTTCCGTATTCTGGAATTTCCCCGTTATCGGCAATTTGCGCAGTCCTTTCCCAATACCAGTCCATTCACCGAAACCTTCTGGATCACACGCGTCCTCAATCCTGATAAGGACATTGACTTCACTTACTTCGTCACCGCGCATGAACTCGCTCACCAATGGTGGGGCCATCAATTGATTGGGGGCCGTGTAGCCGGGTCGAACATGATGTCGGAGTCGCTCGCTGAATACTCCGCCCTGCGGGTGGCACAGAAAAAGTACGGCGACGCCCAGATGCATAAGTTCCTGGCCCACGAACTCGACGGTTATCTGCGCGGCCGCTCCAACGAAACACGGAAGGAGCCGCCGCTCGCCCAGGTACAGCGCGAGGCATACGTCTGGTACCAGAAGGGCAGCCTGGTCTTCTACGCGCTCTCCGATTACATCGGGGAAGCCAAGCTCAACCTCGCTCTGCAGAACTTCCTGATGCAATACCGCTATGCCAATGCCAACGATGCGCTGTCCGGACCGTACCCCGACACGCGCCTGCTGGAAGACGCTCTTCGTGCGCAAACGCCCTCTGATCTTCAGTACTTCCTCGACGACAGCTTCGAGAAGATCACACTCTATGACAACAAAGCTGTCGAAGCGACTTCGCAGAAGATGCAGGATGGCACATACAAGGTCACGCTCGCCGTCGAGGGCAGGAAGGTCTACGCCGACGGCAACGGCGTCGAGTCGCCCGCTCCGCTCCACGATTTAATCGATATAGGTGTCTTCAGCGGCAAGAAGGACGAGGAAAAGCCGCTCGCTCTGCGAAAAGAGTGGATCACCGGAGCACGTCAGACCTTCGAGTTCATCGTGAAGGAACGGCCCACGCGTGCCGGAATCGATCCTTATAACAAACTCATCGACCGCAACGGGGATGACAACACCATGGACATCACGGCCAAGTTCTAGCAAGACTAGAACGCTCCAAAGACCACTTGCCGACTTCAAAAGGCGAGATCTTGCACGTTGTATCCTGTAGCGATACGATATACATGTGATCAAAAGCTTTCGGCATGCTGGAATTCAAGCATTCTTCCAAACTGGATCGAAGGCTGGGATCCAACCCGCTCATGCCAAACGGCTCAGATTGCAGCTCACAAGGCTAAACGCATCCAACGGGCCGACCGATATGGACTCTCCCGGTTGGCGACTCCATCCGCTGAAGGGCGGCTTGGCTGGTCACTGGTCCGTCGACGTGAGCGGAAACTGGCGGCTGACCTTCGCTTTTGAGGGGGCTGACGCCGTCCTCGTTGATTATCAGGACTACCACTAGGAGGAAGAATGCGAATGTACAACCCAGCCCACCCTGGAGAAGTTTTGCGCGAGCACATAGGAGAGATGCCAGTGAGCAAGCTTGCAGCTCACTTGGGCGTGTCCCGGGTTACGCTTTCCCGTCTCTTGAACGGCAACTCTGGAGTTTCTGCGGCAATGGCGCTCAAATTGTCTGAAGCCTTGGGGACTTCACCTGAGCTTTGGTTGAACATGCAAACTCAGTTTGATCTGTGGCAGGTCTCCCGGCACAGACGGAAGAGGATTGCACCCTTGCTGGCGGCCCAGAGTAGCTGAACGCTTATGTCGCACTCCAACCAGTATTGAAAACATCCTTGCTAAGAAGTCAGCCTGCCGTCTCCTACGAGGCGAGCTCAACGGAAAACGAACTTACTCCAACGCTCCCCCGTTATTTTTGCTCTACACCCGGGTCCTTTGCTCCCGGTCGGAGCTCACGAAACAGCCAGATTCTCGCCAACGCCCAATCCCGCTTGACGGATCGCGGCGCAATCTGCAGAAGGGCGCCAATCTCCTCCACCGAAAGGCCGCCAAAGTAGCGCAACTCAACCACGCGCGCCTGGCGCGGGTTTTCCTTCTCCAGTTTCTTGAGTGCCTCGTCCAGATGTTCCACTTCATCAAGCTGCTCGGCCGAGATGGCAAGCTCGTCCTTCATTTCCACCCGCAGCAACCCCCCGCCTCTCTGTTCCGCGTTACGTGCCCTGGCATAATCGACCAGTACCCGCCGCATCACGTTCGCCGCCAAGCCAATGAAGTGCGCGCGGCTATTCCAATCGACGTCCTCTGCCACCAACCGAAGATAGGCTTCGTTGATCAATGCCGTTGCTTGCAGCGTGTGGTCCGCCCGCTCCCGGCGCATGTACCCTTTAGCCAGGCGATGCAGTTCTGCATAAACCAACGGCAGCAGATTCTCCGCTGCCTGCGCGTCCCCCGCGTGCATCGCCTTCAGGAGTTGTGTCACCTGCCCGCTGTCGCTATCCATGGCTGCCTCCCGCAGACCCTATGGTATATTCTGGCCAGCGCGAGAGCGCTTGCGCTAGCCAGCTCGCCGTCTCCAATCAAGGAGTCAATTCGCTGCGTCCATCCACGCGCACGCATGCATGGACACGTTGCCGGATAGGAACTATGGCCGATCTGGAGCAATCCGCCGAGCAACTATTTGGGGAAGCTCTTGAGTTGCAGCCCGAGCGCAGGGGTGCCTTCCTCGATCAAGCGTGCCGGGGAGCGCCTGAGCTCCGTCGCCTGGTCGAGGAACTGCTTCGCGAGAACCAACTCGCCGGCAGCTTTCTCGCAGAGCCCATCCTTAGCCCGGACGGCGGGGCTTCGGTGTCCGTCACTCAATCGGCTACAAACCCCCGCCTGAGCGCGGGGACCAAACTCGGCCGCTACTCGATTATCGAGCCTCTAGGGGCTGGCGGAATGGGTGTGGTGTATCGAGCGCGCGATGAAAAGCTGGAGCGTGTAGTTGCGATCAAGCTTCTTGCGCCCGGGGTGTTCACTGGTGACGAGGCGCGGAGACGTTTTCACAAGGAGGCGCGCGCCCTGGCAAAGCTGAGCCACGCTCACATTGCGGCGGTGTACGACGTTGGGGAGCAGGATGGGGTCGACTACATCGTGATGGAGTGCGTGCCGGGCGAATCTCTGGCGGCGAAACTCAAGTCCGGCCCCCTCACGGTGAAAGATGCGACGTCGATCATCTTGCAAATTGCCGAGGCGCTGGAAGAGGCCCACGAACAAGGCGTGATCCACCGTGACCTGAAGCCGGCCAACGTGATGGTCACCCCGAAGGGACAAGCGAAGGTTCTCGACTTTGGTCTGGCCAAGCTGCTCGCAGTGGCAAGAGACCCCACGGTATCGGTTACGGAGACGCGCGGACTCATCGGCACTCCGCTCTACATGTCGCCCGAGCAAGTGCAAGAACAGAATCTCGACGCGCGAACGGATCTGTGGAACCTGGGCGTAATTTATTACGAATTGCTTACCGGCCGCGCACCATTCCGCGCTGACAGCAGCATTGCCGTTCTACGCGCGATCACTGACGAAGCGCCCATGCCGCTGCGCCAGCTGCGGCCGGATATTCCGCCACTTTGCGAACAGATCGTTTCGCACGCGCTCGAGAAGAATCCAGATCGCCGCTACCAGTCAGCTACGGAGGTCATTCGCGACGCGTCGGACCTTCTGTCCCAGCTGAGCACCACGTCCCTGGATCAGGAAAAGCCGGCGAAACGAGCAAACCGCTTTCTATCCGTCGCAGTCGCGGTTGCCCTTCTTCTGGCGATCACAGCGGGCCTCTGGCTTTACTATCGCTCATCCCGCAAACATTGGGCGCGCGAAGAAGCAATTCCGCAAGCCAAGAGCCTGCTCGCTCAAAACAAACCGCTCGCTGCCTTTCTTCTTCTTGGCAAGGCCGCCGAATACTTGCCGTCGGATCCCCAGCTCAAGCAAATCGCCGACGAGAACTCTACTCTCGCCTCGATCACCTCGTCGCCCTCCGGAGCAACGGTCCAGATTCAGGATTACCTCGCGCCGGACTCTCCTTGGCACAGTCTCGGTACGACGCCCCTGGCAAATCTCCGCATGCCGAAGGGATATTTTCGCTGGAAAGTTTCGAAGCCCGACAGCGGCGAAATAACAGTCGCGCCACCAACCGAAACCAAAATGGATTTTGCACTTGGCGCGTCGAAAAAATCACCCAACGGGATGGTGCGGGCGCCAGGCGGCGACAGGCGGATGGTTCCTCGATTTTGTCGGCTGTATGGTCCCTACAAACTGCCCGCCTTTTTACATCGATCGGTACGAGGTCACCAACCGCGAATACCAGAAGTTTGTGGATAGCGGGGGTTACGAAAAACAAGAGTACTGGACAGAAGAATTTACGCAGGACGGCCGTGAGCTTTCGTGGACCGAAGCCATGGCGCAATTTCGGGATACGACGGGCCGTGCGGGGCCATCGACCTGGGTCGCAGGTCACTATCCCCAGGGCCAGGCCGACTTTCCCGTTGCCGGCGTGAGTTGGTTCGAGGCTTCTGCCTATGCGGCGTTTTCAGGAAAGAGCCTGCCCGTATTGGCACAGTGGCTCCAGGCAGACCCGCCCGACCTCGCACCCAATGCCGTGCAGGCCAGCAACATTACCAGCAACGCCCTCGCGCCTGTCGGCAAATACCAGGGGCTCGGCCCGTACGGAACCTACGACATGACCGGCAACGTCCGGGAGTGGGTCACCAATGCCGCAGGCGGACGATCTCACGCTTCATTCTGGGCGGTTCATGGAAATCGCAGTCTTACTTGTCCACGACTCCCGAAGCACTGTCGCCATTTGATCGTTCGGAGACAAACGGATTCCGATGTGTGCGGAACATCGAGGCCTTGCCGGTAGAGGCCTTGAGACCCGGTCAAGCCCATGGTTCGCGATTTTGCGAAATTCAAGCCCGTGTCCGACGAGGTGTTTAACGCCTACAAACTTCTTTATGCTTATCCGCATTCTCCGCTGAACGCACAATACGACGGGGTCGTCGAGGACACGGCCGACTGGCGCGAGGAAAAAGTCACATTCGACGCCGCCTACGGTGGCCAGCGGATGTCTGCATATTTGTTCCTGCCGAAGAACGTGCGCCCACCGTATCAAACCGTACTGTTCTTCCCCAGCGCGCGGGTGGCGGACCTTCGCGACAGCCGGAAACTGGGCGATCTTAAGTTTTTTGACTACGTCATTCAAAGCGGCCGCGCCGTGATGTATCCGGTCTATCTGGACACGTACGAGCGCCAAGTGAACTTCTATCTTCCCCAAGGCCTGGTGAGTAGCGAGCTCAATATCGACCACTACAAGGATGCTGCGCGCTCGCTCGATTACCTCGCTACCCGTTCGGATATCGACAGCAACAAACTAGCGTACCTCGGCGTCAGCATGGGCTCGGCAAAGGGAGTCATCATTTCGACCCTGCTGCAGGATCGTCTCAAGACTTCTATTTTTCTCGACGGCGGATACTTCCTTTTTCCGCCTACGCCCGGCAATGACCAGGCCGACTTTGCGCCCCGGCTGAAAATTGCCGGTGCTCATGGTAAATGGGCGTTACGATTACAGCTTCTCTCTCGACAAGGCGCAGAATCCGCTCTTCGCCATGCTGGGCACGCCCGCCGCCGACAAGCGCCACTTGGTTCTCGACACGCCGCACGATGTCACGGAGCAGCGTCCTCAGCTGGTAAAGGCGGTGCTCGACTGGCTCGATCACTACCTGGGACGGGTGAACGAATAAACGGTGAGACGGCTCGCCATAAGACGAGCCGTCTCAGTCCCGCTGCCGTCAGCGTCTAGTGGGCTGTGCCCAACAACGCTACTTCCACGTTTGTGGGTGCGGTTTCGCCTGCGGCAACCTGTACTTGCAGCTCCAGCTTCGACTTGGCGAAGTGAAGGCTGCGGCTTGCTCCCTCAACTGTGATCTCGCTCAGGAAGTACTCGTTGCCGTATCTGCGGAAGGTAGCCTTGCCGCTCTTAGCGGGCTGGGCGTTATCCTCCGCTGTTGCCGGCGTCAGGGCAATGTCCGAGGTTCCCCTGATCAGCAGGGTGTGAACGTTCTCCATCTTTATGGAGTAGAGGCCGGGCGCGAAGTGGTGGCCAGATGCAGTCTCGAAGGCAAATGGTACGTTCACGTTGGCGATCATGCCTACGTCCTGACCGTGCAATGCTGGCGACAAAGGAGCGACAGCAAGGACGGCGGCGAAAAGACCAGCGCGGAACTTCGAAATCGAAAGTGTGTTCATGGTGGTTCTCCTTTTTGGAAGGCGTCTCATGAATCGCCTTCACTTACTAAGGCGCGACGGACTCGAAAAAGGGGCCACAACTTTCAGAACTATTTTTTTTCGCTGTCTCCGAAGCTGGAAAAGACGCGTCCCCCCGGTGTCCGGCCTTCGGAGAGAAAATCGCTCTCTATGGCGCTGACTCAGGGGCAGAACGGAATCTGCCGCCTTACAGTCCCGGACGGCAAATGGGATAAGGTGACCGGTTTGGACGGCACGCATGACGCAGGGTGTACGGACATTTCCCAGGGCGGAGGAGTCTTCTGAGCCTGACTGCCGACGAGCAGCCGGCGATGATGAGCCATACTGGGGTGGCGCAGATCTACTCGCTGCGTTGGAACACTGAGGCTCCTACCGGGGAAAGCCTACATCAAACCACTGCCCGGCTCCTTCCAGGAGCCGGGCTTACGCATCCCGAGTATCGCCGAATCCAGGGGCTAGCAACCGAAGCCTCTATCGGGTTGTTTCCAACAGAGCCAGTTCCACGTTGGTGGGTGGGATTTTTTCTGCGGCGATCTGCGCCCGGTTCTCTGCCTTCGACTTGGCAAAATGAATCTGACGGCTTCGTCCCGCGACTGTGATCTCGCTCAGGAAGTATTGGTTGCCGTATTTACGGAAGGTGGCCTTGCCGGTCTTTGCCATTTGGCCGTTGTCTTCCAAAGTGGTCATCGTCAGCGCAGAGTCCGAGTCGCTCCGGATGAGCAGGGTGTGAAGGCTCTCCATGCGTACGGAGTAGACGCCAGGGGCGCAGTGGTGTCCGGATGCGGTCTCGAAGGCAAACGGCACGTTCATCTTGGCGAATATTCCAACATCCTGGCCGTGCAATGCTGGCGACAAAGGAGCGACAGCAAGGACGGCGGCGAAAAGACCTGCGCGAAACTTCGAAATCAAAAGTGTGCTCATGGCGATTCTCCTTGGAAGGCGTCTCATGGATCGCCTTCACTTACTAAGGCGCAATCGTCCCGTCCGAGGGGCCACGAATTTTACAATTATTTTTTCCGGGCCTGGGAATCCCGGAATACCGTTGTTTTTGAGCGACTATTCCCTCCCGGCCGCATCGTTAACCATGAGCACTTGCGCCGTGAGGCCGTAGTCCCTTCTCCTGGGCATTGACTGCTGAGGAAGCATCCCCGCCTACCTACTACTGAGGACCTTATCCATGCCGCTACCCACAGATGAGAAAATTGTCGCTTTGAGTCAACAACTGCTGGAGAAGTTCGACCAGATCTTTGGGATACACCCAGGCTTTCGTCCAGCTCACGCCAAAGGGATCATGCTGCATGGATCCTTCACGCCTACGCCCGAAGCGGCCGGGCTCAGCAAGGCTCCTCACTTTAATAGGCCATCCACTCCTGCCACGGTGCGCTTCTCGAACTCTACCGGCATTCCGGTGATCCCGGACAATGATCCCAACGCTGATCCGCGCGGCTGTGCCATCCGGTTTCATCTCGCCGAGCGCGTGCACACCGACATCGTGGCCCATTCGACCAATGCTTTCCCTGCCAGAACGGGTCAGGACTTTCTGGAATTCCTGAGCGCCATTGCGGCCACTGACCTGGCGCACTTCCCCGGCTCGCCGCTGGAGAAATACCTGGGAACGCATCCCGCAGCGCTGGCCTTCGTGCAGGCTCCGAAGCCGCCGGCCTCGAGTTTCGCGCGTGAATCGTATTTCGGTCTGACCGCGATGCGCTTCATCAACAAGGATGGCGCGAGCCGTCACGGGCGTTACCGCATTCTCCCCGAGGCCGGCAACGATCATCTGGATGCGGCGGCGGCCGCGGCCAAGGGACCAAATTACCTCTTCGAGGAGATTGAGGCCCGGATCGCGAAGGAGCCGGTCAAGTTCAAGGTGGTGGTTCAACTAGCCGAGGAAGGGGATGTGGTGGACGATGTGACCGCTCACTGGCCGGAGAATCGTAAGCTGCTTGAGTTGGGGCAGCTCGCGCTCACTGAACTGGTGGCAAACGAAGCTCATGAACAGAAGAACATTATCTTCGACCCAATTCCTCGGGTGGATGGCATCGATCCTTCCGATGATCCCCTGCTGGAGTTGCGTGCCGCAGTGTACCTGTTGAGCGGCCGCCGCCGGCGGGCAGCCCCGGAATAAAGCGTCGGACTCCGCAAAATAAATCGAACCGGAAGCAGAGACGGTTCGTATCTAGCATTGCGGAGGGTTGGATGCAGATTGCGGCAGATGTCCGGTACTCGTTACGGCAATTCGCCAAGGCGCCGGGGTTTACGACCACAGCGATTCTTACCCTGGCCCTTGGCATCGGCGCCACCACAGCGATTTTTACCCTGGTGTATGCGGTTTTATTGAAGTCGCTGCCGGTGGTGAACCCGGAAGACTTGTATCGCGTCGGCAATGAAGAGAATTGCTGCGTGACCGGCGGTATGCAAGACAATTGGACGCTCTTCTCCTACGAGCAATACAAGCAGTTTCGCGATCAAACTACCGGTTTCGAGGAACTGGCCGCCTTTCAAGCCGGGCAAACCCTGATCGGCGTGCGCCGCAATGGCAGCAACAAGCCATCCGAGTCGTACAAGAGCGAATTTGTCTCCGGCAATTACTTCCAGACCTTCGGCATTCCTCCCTACATGGGGCGGACCATCACGCCGAATGACGACCGGAAGGGCGCTCCCGCCGTGGCCATGATGAGCTTCAGGACCTGGCAGGAGAAATTTGGCAAGGATCCGGTCCGTAGTCGGAGCGGGGTTCGTGATGAACGGCCAGCCCTTCACGGTGATCGGGATTACGCCGCCCGGGTTTTTCGGCGATCGCGTACAAAGCACGCCGCAGTCCTTCTACATTCCCCTGCACGACGAGCCGCTGATTTCGCCAACGGGCACCCTGCTGGAAGAAGCCTCGCTCAATTGGCTGGATCTGATCGGCCGCATTCGTCCAGGCGCTGACACAAGCGCCATGGAAGCGCAGATGCAGGTGCAGTTGCGGCAATTTCTGTTGAGCCCGTTGAGCAAAGTAGAGGAGCGCGACAAGCCCCTGGTGGCCAAGCAGATGCTGCACTTCTCCCATGGAGGCAACGGCGTGCAGATGATGAGAGACCAGTATCAGCAAGGCCTGCACCTGCTGATGTGGGTCTCGGGATTCGTATTGCTGATCGCCTGCGCCAATCTTGCCAACCTGATGCTGGTGCGGTCGGCCAACCGGCAGCAGCAGACATCGGTGCGGTCGGCGCTGGGGGCGCCGCGCATGACGCTGGTCCGGCAAACTCTGACGGAGAGCATCGTGCTGGGCGTGCTGGGTGGAATCGCGGGGATAGTGGTGGCGTTCGCCGGCACGCGGGTGATTCTGTATCTTGCATTCCAACATGACCCGGTGCCTATCCAGGCGACGCCTTCGCTTCCAGTGCTCGGCTTTGCTCTCGCCGTTTCATTGCTGACGGGAATTCTTTTCGGAGTTGCTCCGGCATGGTTGACGGTCAAGTCGAATCCGGTGGATGCCTTGCGGGGCGCGAATCGCTCCACGGCGAATCATGGCGGGTGGGCGCAGAAATCCCTGGTGGTGGTGCAGGCGGCTCTCTCCCTGGTCCTGCTTTGCGCCGCTGGATTACTTTCCCGCAGCCTGAGCAACATGCAGCACCAGGACTTCGGCTTTGTCACCACGAATCGCTTCATCGCCCATATCGATCCGCAGATGGCGGGCTACACTCCCGGCCAGCTGGAAGCGCTTTATCGGCAACTGCACACCAACCTGGCGCAAATTCCAGGGGTGAAGCAGGTGAGTTTCTCCCTGTACAGTCCCATGGAGGGAGATAACTGGGGCGAAGGCGTCTTCATCGAAGGCGAGCCACCGCCGGCTGTGGGAACGCGCGATCATGGAGCCTCATGGTTGCGGGTGAGCCCCCGGTTATTTCGACACCATCGGGACAAAGATTGTCGAGGGCCGCGCCAATAACGAGCAGGACACGCCTGGCACCCGCAACATCGCAGTCGTGAACCGGTTCTTTGAGAAGAAATATTTCAAGGACGGCCACGCCATCGGCAAACACTTCAGCGATGATCTGAAGCATCCTGGGTATTTTGAAATCGTTGGCGTCACCGAAGACACGAACTATTGGGGACCGTCGGATAAGATGCGTCCGATGTACTTTCTTGCCCAGGGGCAGAGGGTTCACAGCGACGATCCGCGCTATGAGAAATTTCAGGACCGGATCGCAATATCTCAACGCAATCGAGATGGAAACTGCGGGTAACGTGCCTGGACTCGAGATGCAGGTGCGGCATGCAATTTCGCAGATCAATGCCGATCTCGCGGTCATCGATTTCGAAAGCTTTGGCGAACAGGTAAAAGCTAACTTCACGCAGCAGGGGATGATTGCCAAGTTGACCTCCTTCTTCGGTGTCCTGGCGCTGGTTCTGGCCTCGATCGGACTTTATGGCGTGACCGCGTACTCGGTGGAACGCCGGACGAGCGAGATTGGTATCCGCATGGCGCTGGGCGCCGATCGCTTGAGTGTGCTGCGGCTGGTGCTGCGCGGTGCTTTCCTGCAAGTGGGCATTGGTCTGGCAGTCGGCATTCCGGTGGCGATCCTGGGCGGTCATGCGATGGCGAGCCAGTTGTTCGGGGTAAAGCCCTATGATCCGGTCATTTTGTCGATCACGTTGGTGGTGCTGTGTACGGCGGCCTTTCTGGCCGCACTTGTGCCTGCACGCATAGCCGCCGGACTGGAACCGATGCGGGCTCTGCGAACCGAGTGAGAGGACCCGCTGTCTCAGATAGCCCGACTGCGCTTCAGGCCCACGCGAGAACGATTGCCCCGGCGGCGATCAACAGGACCCCTGCTGCCTTAGCCAAGGTAATCGTCTCGCCGAGAAGCGGCCACGCCAGCAGTACGACAAAGACCACGCTCAGCTTGTCGATGGGAGCCACTTTAGACGCCTCGCCCATGGAGAGGGCGCGAAAGTAGCAAATCCACGACAAGCCGGTGGCCAGGCCTGAAGCGATTAAGAACAGCCAACTGCGGCGGCCAACATGCGCAAGACCGCCATGGCTGCCGAGACTAAGAGCGATCGTCCAGGCAAAGACTAAGACCACCGAGGTTCGAATGGCGGTGGCCAGGTTGGGATCGACATGGGCGACGCCGACCTTGGCGAGCAAAGCCGTTGCCGCTGCGAAAAGAGCCGAGAGGACGGCCCATACAAGCCAATTCATGAAAGCGCCATAGGGATAGTTTACTTCGCGATTGTCTAACCCTTCGCGCAGGAGTCTATAATTCGCGCCGAGGTGTACGTATGGCCACTTACCTTGCCCTAATGCGTTGGACAAAAGAAGGTATCGAAAAGATCAAGGACAGCCCATCCCGCCTGGACGCCGCCAGGAAAGCCATCGAGCCCGCCGGCGCAAAGCTGGTGAGCTTCTACATGTTGATGGGTCAATACGACATGGCGGCCATCATCGAGGCACCCGACGACGCGACATACGCCCGCGTCAGCCTTTCTCTTGCATCGAAAGGCGGTATTCGCATGGAAACCCTCCGCGCTTTTACCGAGGACGAATACCGGAAGATCATTCCAGGCATCTCCTGATCCCTAAGAGGCATCGAGTTTCTGGCGGTATCCCGACGCTCCGCCCGCGAGCAAGGTAGAAGTGTGTTCGCTTCGTCCAGGTGGCAATGCTTTTCTGATTCGCTGCAATTTCTGATAGGACTACTGCATGAGTTCAGAAGCAACGCTTGCAAAAGCCGGCTACCTTTCCACTCTGCGGCGGGAGTGGCTTCTGGGAGCGGCCTTCGCCACGACGGCGTTGTTTCTGCTGTTTGGCAAAGGCTGGCTCGCCGATCTATCCAATCCGCTGTGGTTCACCCTGATGCTGGTTTGGCTTTTCGCCGTCATCATGAGCTCGGCCTTTGCCGTGGTGCATCACGCGGAGAGCCTGGCGGTGCGGCTTGGAGAGCCGTTGGGAACGTTGGTGCTGACGCTTTCCGTCATTGGCATCGAAGTGATGATGATTTCCGCGGTCATGCTCACCGGCGAGGGCAAACCCGCGTTGGCGCGCGACACGATGTTCGGCATCGTGATGATCGTGCTCAACGGCATGATTGGGCTCGCATTGCTGCTGGGCGGTTTACGCCACCACGAGCAGGAATACAACCTGCAGGGTGCGAACTCCTTTTTGTCCCTGATCGTGCCCTTGACGGTGCTTGGCCTGGTGCTGCCGAACTTCACCAGGGCTTCCGCCGGCCCTACGCTGTCCGCCTTTCAATCCGTCTTTCTCGCGATCATGTCGATCGGGATTTATAGTCTCTTTCTGATCATCCAGAACTGGAGACACCGCGAATACTTCGTGAAGCCGGCCGAAAGCCATCGAGCGCCAGGGCGGGGCGAGTGCTCCAGGACACGCGGCGGATATCGAAACCAACTCAATTACGTATCATGCCTTGTTTCTGGTGATGTATCTGCTGCCCATCGTGGTGCTGGCGGAGGAGATTGCCCTTCCTATCGATCATGGAATCGAAGTCCTCCATGCGCCGCTGGCGGTGGGAGGTTTCCTGGTGGCCGCGTTGATCTTGTCTCCCGAGTCACTCAGCGCCACGCGCGCGGCGCTGGCCAACGATCTGCAGCGTTCCATCAACATTCTGTTGGGTTCCGTGCTGGCGTCGATCGGGCTGACCATCCCCGCGGTGCTGACCATCGGCTTGGTGACCGGCAAGACCATAGTCCTGGGGCTCGATCCGGCGGATTCGCTCTTGCTGGTTTTGACTCTGGCGGTTTGCTCTCTCACCTTTACCAGCAATCGAACCAACGTTCTATTGGGGGCCGTGCACCTATTGCTCTTTCTCGCTTATTTGATGCTGATCTTCCAGCACTAGAGCATTTTTGCTAATGGTGTAGACAAGAAAACTGAACTCAACGCGGCCATTCCGCCAAGAATGGCCGCACATAACTGATCCCACCGGACCACAGTATTAGCAAAAATGCGTTAGGAAGCTGTGCTCACCGTTTTCGATCAGGGCCTCAGGCCTTCCGCGCCTGGTACAGAAGCCGAAGCAGACGCCTTTCTTCCGTCAGCGTCTGCACGCAGGAAAGGAATCGCTGCAGGCCTTCCCACTTGGCCAAGCCCTCGGCGGCGATCAGCCTTTCCCGGTGTTTTTGCCGGGCATCGTACCACCTGGCTGCGATTCGGGCCGCGCTCTCTGTTGTATCCAGTACGTTGATCTCCGAGAATCCGGCGTTCCGTATCCAGCGTTCATTCTCTCCAGGTGGACTGAATATGTAGAACCCGATCGAGCTCCGGGTAGCGATTTCATGGTGCGCAATCAGCCCTCCGATGATCAGGGCGTCACTGAAGAGCATCCGCCCCACGCCGGGCTTCAGGACCCGGTACATTTCGCAGAGAAGAGACGGCCTCCCGGGAATATGGCACAAAACGTCGTTGGCGAAAACCGCGTCAAAGGTCGCGTCTGCAAAGGGCAGCCCTTGCGAAACATCGCATACTTCGAAGCGCACCTGTTGGGCCATGCCGGCGCTTGAGGCCAACTGGTTCGCGGTACGAATTCCGAGATCATTGATATCCAGGCCAAGGATGCGACAGCCAAATTCTTGCGCGAGGTGCAAAGCATAGGCGCCAGATCCGCAACCGATTTCCAACGCGGACGAGTCGCTGGTAAGTGCAAGCGTTCGTGGAATCTCTTCGGACTCCTCGGTGGTGACCCAGCTGGTCTGGCCGAAATCTTCCCCGTAGGTCTCGATTCTTACTTGGCGATAGATGTCTGAATCGTAGTTGCCGTAAGCGCCGTCGTAGAGTTCAACTTTGTCGGGCATATCGTTCCTCATTAGAGCGACGCCGCGAGCCTCTGCGCCAGAGGCTTGATCGCGTCGATGGTGCAGGGGCAGGTGGAATAGGTTATGCGAATCAGCTTGTTCCCTTTGCGCACCATCATCACAGAGCCGGAGGCGTCAAATGCTTCATCCCCGATCCCGGTCAAGCGCTTTGCGCCCGGGCCCGCCCAATCCAGGTTCTCATTCAAGCTCCTTTGGGTCTTGGCGGCGTTCGGATCGATGGTAAAAGCCATCACCACGGAATTTACCGGAGGGCTGCTTCCATCCGCCTGATTTTGTGCGCCGCCCAACAGGCCTCGAGAAAGGCTTTGAAACATCTGCTGTTGCTGGGCGCTTGCACCCTTGCTCGCCATCAGGGCGGCGATGTGCTTCGCGGTCATATCGCCGACCGTGCCCTGAGCAAGATATTCGCAACCGCCCGCCGTCGTGTTGGTCGCCACGATGGCGACCCCGATCGCGCGGCCAACATCCTCCTTGCTCAGAAAGCGGCAGGCGCCGGGCCCGAGGGTCCCGGCCGAGCCCTCTGATCCACTTCCGCTGCCGCGGTCAGCCGGAAGAGAGGAGAGGAGTCCGGTATCCCGCACGTGCCTGGAGAACTCGTGAGCCTTGCGGCTTGCGAGGTGCAACGCATAGAAGATGCCGGCCACGGAGAGCGTCCCCAAAACTACGAGGAGCAGGACGACGACCAGGATGATCTTGACTATGGGACTGGATCCCGTCGTTGCCGGTGGCAGCGGAGAGACTGGAGGCAGCGAAGAGACAGGGGGAACCGAAGAGACGGGAGGGACCGGCGACGCCTCGGGCGGAACAATAGATTGCAGTACCCTGGCGCCGCAGGCACCGCAGAATGCCGACGTCTCCTGCAAGGGGTTTCCGCAAGTGCCGCAAAATCTGGGCATGATAGATGCTCCTGCACTGCCCTGAGGGTTTCGGGTTAGCCTGGCTCGGGCATAGTCGAGTGACCCATTATCCCGAGGCCGTGGCTACTCCGCAAGCCTGAGAGCGCATCCACGGAATCCGCTCAGCGGCGCCAAATTAGCGGAAATGGGATTTGCCAAAGCTGCTCGCCATCTCCGACCGCTACGGCATCTCGTTCCCGCAGTAATTACAACTCAGAATCACGCCAACAGCTTCTTCAAATGAGGGGCGGTTCGGCTTGCGGACGCTTGAGATACCTGGGCAGGCGTTCCGGATGCAACTACAAGTCCGCCCTCCTCCCCCGCGCCTGGGCCAATATCCATCACCCAGTCACTCCCCGCTATCACGCGCACATCATGCTCCACCACGATGACCGTATTGCCTGATTGGACCAGCGCATCGAGCTGTGCCACCAGCTTGTCTACGTCTGCTGCATGCAGCCCGGTCGTTGGCTCATCGAGGATATAGAGAGTGGAGCCGCGCTGAGGCCGCTGCAGTTCGGTCGCAAGCTTGATGCGCTGAGCCTCACCGCCGGAGAGTTCGGTAGCCGGTTGACCGAGCCGCAGGTAGCCCAAGCCAACTTCGCGCAGAACTTCAAGGGACCGGAGCAGCGGCTTCTCCGCGGAAAAGAACTCCCAGGCTGCGTCCACGGTTAACCCCAGCACGTCGGCGATGGTTTTATCGCGGTATTTAACTTCCAGGGTCTTAGCGTTATAACGAGCTCCGTGACACGTTGGACAGGGCGCATAAACACTGGGCAGGAAGAGCAGCTCTACGCATACGAAGCCCTCGCCCTGGCAGGTTTCGCAGCGGCCTTTGGCGACGTTGAAGGAAAAGCGCCCAGCATCATAGTGGCGGGCGCGCGCCATCCTGGTGACAGCAAATAGTTTGCGCACGTGATCGAACAAGCCGGTGTACGTAGCGAGATTCGACCGTGGTGTGCGGCCAATGGGAGTCTGGTCAACCCGCACTAAACGGTGGATGCCTTCCAATCCACCTACAATCTGGCCGCCAGTGCCGACCGGCGGTGCTGCTTCCAAATCTTCTTCGACCTCTTCTTCAACAGGGAGTGGATGGCCGAGTTGCTCTGCCACTAGCTCGACCAGCGCCTGGCTGACCAGGCTCGACTTGCCGGAACCAGAAACTCCGGTGACCGAAGTAAAGACCCCTAGGGGAAAGGCGACATCGAGGTGATTGAGGTTATTGCGTGTGACCCCTTTTAATCGTAGCCACCCGTGAGGAGAGCGGGCGGTGCGGCGGGGGAGCTTCTGGTTGCCAAAAAGATATCGCCGCGTTTGCGATTTCTCGATCCCCTCCAGCCCTTTGGGTGGACCACTGTAAAGGACATAGCCGCCTTGCTCTCCCGCTCCCGGTCCGACATCGACGAGCCAGTCGGCGTGGCTGATTACGTCAAGGTCGTGTTCGACAACGAACAAGGAATTTCCCGCGGACCGCAGGCGCTCAAATGCCACCAGGAGCGCCTGGATATCCACCGGGTGCAATCCGGCAGACGGCTCATCGAGCACATAGACCACTCCAAAAAGATTGGAGCGTATCTGGGTGGCCAGCCGTAAACGCTGGAGTTCACCCGGGGAGAGCGTCGGCGTACTGCGCTCCATCGTTAGATATCCGAGCCCCAGATCGAGCAGTACTCCTAGCCGCGCGAGAAGATCTTCGGCGATCCTCTTAGTGACAATCAGTTTTTCCGGGTGTTCTGCTTCCGTGGTTGTGTTGCGCAGCGCTGTTCCTTCGGCGAAAGGACGCACAATGGCTGCTAAACGCTTCAGCGGCAGTCTCGAGATTTCGGCAATATCGAAGCCGGCAAATTTCACCGAGAGCGACTCCGGACGCAACCGCTTGCCATGACACAGCGGACACTCACTGCTCAGCATGTACTGAGAGACCCGCTTCTTCATCAGTGGGCTATGGGTGGTCGCGAAGGTGTGCAGCACATACCGTTTCGCACTGGTAAAGGTTCCCTGATAGCTGGGCTCCATCTTGCGTCTAAGTGCCTCGCGCGTCTCCTTTGGGGTGAAGCCCGCGTAAACCGGTACGACCGGCTGCTCATCAGTGAAGAGAATCCAATCGCGATCCTTTTTAGGCAGGTCGCGCCATGGGCGATCGACGTCATAGCCGAGCGAGGTCAATATGTCACGTTGATTCTGCCCCTGCCACGCAGTCGGCCAAGCCGCGATGGCACGCTCACGAATCGTAAGTGAATCGTCCGGCACCATGGAGCGCTCCGTCACTTCATAGATCCTGCCGAGTCCATGGCACTTCGGGCACGCTCCCTCCGGCGTATTGGTGGAAAAGGATTCGGCATAGAGGAGCGGTTGGTTGGGCGGATAATCGCCGGCCCTTGAATAGAGCATGCGAAGGAGGTTCGATAGCGTAGTGACGCTGCCCACCGACGAGCGCGTCGTGGGAGATCCGCGTTGTTGCTGCAGCGCCACCGCGGGCGGCAAGCCATCGATTGCGTCCACTTCAGGCACAGCCATTTGGTGAAACAGGCGCCGGGCGTAGGGGGAGACTGATTCCAGATACCGCCGCTGCGCCTCCGCGTAGAGGGTCCCGAATGCCAGAGACGATTTGCCCGAACCAGAAACTCCGGTAAAGACAACCAGTGCATCGCGAGGGATCGAAACATCTATGTTCTTGAGATTGTGTTCGCGCGCGCCCCGTACCTGAACGAAGCCATCATTCTTCATGGGAGACGCACCTGATCAGCCCGCATCGGGGAACTTCTAAAGGTAGTCAAACCGGCGCCGACGGAATCTAAGGGCGCATTGTGGTCACCAGACCGGACTCGCGAGTTGTGCGCTCCAGATAGGGCCGTCGGTGTACAGAGCAGAATCTATCCGAATGATGGCGGGCACCCTGCTTTCGGTCACCCACACGTGGGAATCCGGAGGCTGCTTGCCGATCATAGGAGCCACTACGCCGGCAACTCCCCCGAGATGGACCTTGACGTCGTATTTCACTGCCTTGTAGGAACGGCCGCCGACCTTGAACCGATCCTCCCCACCCTTGGCAATGGCCAGCTTCACCATGCGCGGCTTGGGCGAGAGGGCTACATACGAGACCTCGATGGGAGTGTTGGCTTGCATGTTTTGGATCAGAGTGAAGAGAATGCCGTTGGAGAGATCAGGCGGAAGATCCATATGCTCCGTCTTCACCTCGTCCGTGCTTTTTGATAAGCCACGAACACTCACCTGTTGCGTGGCCATATCGATCATTACGTCGCACGGGTCCGGAAAGGACTTGCCGTTCTGTACATGCCGATCACTGACCAGGTGAATGGTTCCTTCCTGTGTATAGACCGTAGTCTCATCGTCGATCGACCCGTCGCGAAAATGGAAAACCACGCGAAGCGTGATCCGGTGCCCGGAAGGAACCTGCGTGATCTCTCCAGAGGCGAGGATTGCGCCGGCGGGGTCGTGTAAGATGAGGAACCCGTGCTCGGAGCCCGCTCTATATCTAAGCTTCAAGGTCTGGCCGTACAGACTGAAAGAGGAAGCCAACAGTGCCATGGCGACCAGACCTGCGAACCATTCGCCAAAGAAACCTCGACCAGACGCTCTTCTCATTGAGTTCTCCCGCTGGGTTTACGATGCCAATGAACGGAACTCGCGAGGCTCCACTGCCGCTATTTTTCTAATGTACCCGTTGAGGCTGAGGCGCCTGATGCTGTAACCAGGCGCCCTTAACTCCTGGACGCCACTTCGCCGACAACCGGTGCACCGGAGATTGACTGTGTTTTGGCGAGCGTGATAACTTTCGGCGGTCTAGCGAAACATCCGTTGCATATTGTGAAACAGCCAATCCATAGCCATCATAAGGATGCGTCCATGCCTCTTCGGGGCTTTGCGTTGCGGATACTTGCATTTTCTGCCGTCACTCTCTCCCTCGTCGTGATTCCCTTGGCCCGCGGCCAGGGACCACAACCGGATGCGGCCTCTGCGAACGCTGCCTCTTCCATCAGTGGTCCAAGCTTTATGCCGGATGGCAGCTTCCGTGGATCAACCCTCGCCGGATGGCACACCCTCGGGCAAGCCGACTGGCGCGCAGATCAGGGCGAAATCATTGGCAAAGGAACAGGCGCAGGCGGTTCCGGTTGGCTGGTGCTCGACCGGTCGTTCCAGGATACCGGTCTCTACGTGTCGTTTCAGTGTGTCGGTCCGTGCGATACCGGTGTTTTATTGCGGATGCGCCCTACGGCGGATGGCGTGCAAGGCACCTATCTTGCCATCAAGAATGGCGACCTTAAGGCCTACGGCCTTACGCTCGATCGTGCCGGAAAAGAAATCCAGCGGAAGGAATTGCGGTCAGCGGGTGGACAGATAAGGTTTGCGCCGCCCCCGCCCGATCCCTCCGCACCTGTGCAGCCCATCCGCTATCCGTCGCCTCCGAGCGCCCCACCCGGGGTGACTATCCCGATTGCGCGGCCGCCACAGGGCATCCGCGAGGGAGAGTGGAATGAGATGGAACTACTGCTCGATGCCGACATTCTTCGCGCCTTCATGAACAACGGCGGAGGATACTCGAGCGTGGCCACTGAAGAGATGAATGGGTACGGTCCCATCGCGCTTTATGTCGGCAAAGACGGCGAAGTCCGTTTCAAGAACGTGGCATACAAAGATCTCGCTATCAAGAAAGATCCTCCCGAGGAAGTGGGGAGCCGCTTCCGCATGCAACGCCTGAGCCCCTTCTACTATGGCTGGTCGGCTGCAGCCGCGGACTTCAATCATGACGGGAAAATAGATATCGTCTCCGGCCCGTTCATTTACTTCGGCCCCGACTACCTGACCTCACGAGAGATCTATCCCGCCGAGGCTTATAACCCTTCGACGCAGTACTCCATGAACGACTGGGTGGAACACGCCTATGACTTCACCGGCGACGGCTGGCCGGACGTCTTGACCACCAGCCACGCCGGAGGCGGGAAAGACGGCGCTACGCTTTACGTCAATCCCAAGGGCGAATCGCGCCGCTGGGAGAAATTTAAAGTCGTGCCGCTGATTCAGAGCGAAGAGACGGTGTTGAAAGATGTGGATGGCGATGGCAAGCCGGAGTTGGTCTATGAAGCTGAGGGGTACATGCGCTATGCCAAGCCCGATCCCGCCAATCCCACGGGGACCTGGATCATCCACACCATCTCAGAGAAAGGTCCATGGCCGGCCCACGGAATCGGCGTAGGCGACATCAACGGCGATGGCCGGATGGATATACTCGGCGCGCAGGGTTGGTGGGAGCAGCCTCCCCCCGGAAGTGGCGATCAGTTGTGGAAGTATCATCCCGTGGCCTTTGGCAGTTGGGAGCGGGCGGGACCGGGCGGCAGCGAGATTGGCGTTTACGACGTAAACGGCGACGGGTTGAACGACGTAGTCACCAGCCTGCAGGCGCATGGTTGGGGGCTGGCCTGGTTTGAACAGAAGCGTGCTAAGGACGGCGAGATCACTTTCGTCAAGCATATGGTGATGGACAACTACAACACCAGGAATGCCGGCGGGGTCGCCTTCTCAGAATTGCACGGTACGGCCATCGCCGATGTCGATGGGGACGGCATTCCTGACTTCATCGTTGGCAAGCGGTACTGGTCACATCTGGACGACTACTTCGACGCGGATCCTTACGGCCCCGCGGTTCTTTATTGGTATAAGACGGTCCGCAATCCGAAGGCGCCCGGTGGCGCGGAGCTGGTGCCGCAATTGGTCCACAATCGATCCGGCGCCGGATCGGACGTGCTCGCCGTCGATCTGAACGGAGATGGAAGGATGGATATTGTGACTTCAACGAGGAGTGGAACGTATATCTTCTGGGGGAAGCCTGCAGAGCGAACGAAGACTTCCAAGTAAGTTTTCCAGTCGGATGGGGATCGATGAAAAGTACCTTGGGCAAAGTCATGGGAGTCTTTACTTCGGCGGTTACCTTGACTGCGGTGATTGCCTCCGCCAAAGACGTGAAGAAGTACACCACATGGAGCGACTATGAAGGCAGTGCGGACTCGGCTCAATACTCTGCCCTGACACAAATCAATAAGTCGAACGTCGCCCAGTTGCGACAGGTGTGGTTTTACCCCGGGGGCAGCAACGGCTTCCGCTATGGCTTTAATCCGCTGGTGGTCGACGCCGTCATGTACGTGGTGGGGAAAGATAATGCCACGGTCGCTCTCGACGCAGTCACCGGCAAGGAGATCTGGGTTCACGACAACGGCATTCCCAGAAGCATTACCAACCGCGGCCTCAATTACTGGGAGAACAAAGATCGTAGCGACCGCCGTCTCTTCTACGCCACCAATAACATGCTTCACGCGCTCGATGCACGCACCGGCAAGCTGGTGGATTCGTTCGGCAACCATGGAAGTGTCGATTTGCGGGAGGGCCTGGGCCGTGATCCCAAGACCATCCGGGCCATTCAGTCCGGCGGCCCAGGGAGGGTCTTTGAGAATCTCTTGATTCTGGGTTCGGCCACTGGAGAAGAGTACGGATCGCCCCCCGGTGATATTCGCGCCTATGACGTGCTCACGGGAAAAATGGTCTGGATCTTTCATACCGTTCCCCACCCTGGCGAATTTGGCTACGATACCTGGCCGAAAGATGCCTGGAAATATATTGGCGGCACCAACGACTGGGGCGGGATGACGATCGACGAAAAGCGCGGAATCGCATACATTCCGCTGGGATCGCCGACCTATGACTTCTATGGCGCGGATCGCACCGGCGCGGGTCTTTTCGGTGACTGCTTGCTGGCGCTTGACGCCCGCACGGGCAAATATCTTTGGCATTTCCAGGCCGTTCATCATGATCTTTGGGATTACGATCTGACCACGGCGCCCAAACTTCTCACCGTAAAGCACGATGGCAAGATGGTAGACATCGTCGCCCAGGCGGGAAAGAACGGCTTTTTATATGTCTTCGACCGGGTTACGGGCAAGCCTATCTGGCCGATTGAGGAACGTCCTGTTCCCCAGTCGGACATGCCCGGCGAGCATTCCTGGCCCACGCAGCCTTTCCCTACGGCTCCCCCTCCTTTCGCCCAGCAGTCCTTCACCCCCGACGACGTCGATCCATACGTAAGCGACCCCGCAGAGCGCTCCAAGATCAAAGAAGAGTTGCAGAACGCCCGCAATGAAGGACTCTATACGCCGCCCGGCTTGAAGAACACGGTCGAAATCCCGGGGAACAACGGCGGAGCCAACTGGGGTGGTGGAGCGGTCGATCCGCCTACCGGGACCTTGTACATCCAGACGAAGAACGCACCCTCGATGCTGAAGCTGGAGCCGAATCCGCCCAAGCGGCAAATGACAGGCACTCCCGAGACCGAGGGCCGCATACTCTACATACAGAATTGCCAGGCGTGTCACACGGCGGAGTTGACTGGCCAACCACCGTCCATTCCTTCGCTGGTCGGCGTGGTCTCGCGTATCGGCGCGGACCGCGTCAAGAGCACCGTGCAGGACGGAGCTTCGCCCATGCCGGCCTTTACCAGCCTTTCCGAAAAAGAGGTGGACGCCCTGGTCGCCTATCTTTCGGATCCATCGAAAGCTCACGTACCGCCGGACATACTTGCCTACCTCTCCGCTCCCCGGCCTCCCCCGCCGCCCCGCCCTCTGGCGCCCCTCCGGTTCGGTATTGGACCGGGTACGGGTATATGAATTCCAGCGAAGGTCTGCCGGCCAACAAGCCACCCTGGTCGACCCTGACCGCCTACGATCTGAATAAGGGAACCATCAGATGGCAGATCCCATTGGGAAGCGTGGCCGAGTTGGCCGCTAAAGGAGTTACAGATACCGGGAGCTACTGGCCGCGGGGCGGAGTGGTGGTCACGGCGGGCGGTCTGATTTTTTCAGGCTCGATCTCGGATGCGACCATGCGAGCCTACGACAAAGACACTGGAAAGGTACTTTGGGAGAAGGTAATGCCGGCCGGGCCCGAGGGTATTCCGGCGGTCTTCGAGGTAAATGGGCGAGAGTACCTCGCGTTCAGCGCGAGGCCAAGCTTGAAGCACATTGGTCCGGCAGGCGAGCGGAATACTATCGAAGCGGGGCCGAACGCACCGCAAACCCAGGGGTTCTATGTGTTCGCCCTGCCGGAGCCGGCGCACTGAGAAGGAGAATCGATGACGTTACCTATTGTGGATGAAAATTCGATCGAGGCGCTCGATCTTCCCGGCCGGCGCCTGCGCTGGCTAATGACGCAGGAGAATGTCGATGCACGCCACTGTTCGATGTGCATGATCCTGGTGGCGCCAGGAGAGACAGTGAGGCCCGCGCATTCCCATCCTAACGGTGAAGAGGTTATCTACATCGTGCATGGATCGGGCAAGGTAATGATCGAGGGAGTGGTGGAACCGGTAAAGCAGGGAAGCGCGGTCCTGTTTCCGCAAGGGAAGGTGCACATGTTGCGGAACACCGGGTCGGAGGAGATGAAGGTTGTTTGTTTCTTCGCTCCGGCGACCAATCTGGACAACTATAAATTCTTCGACGACGTGGAATTTCCGGAATAGGGTTGCCCTTTGGCGCCCGAGCCGGAGCGTAGGCGAAGGTTCACCGCACGCGCCTAATTTCCGAGCCTCTGGCAACAAGGGCGAAGGCGAAACTATTGCGCCTTCAAATACGCGATCAGGTCGCTGATTTGTGCTTCGGTCAGGATGCTGCCAAAGGCAGGCATGGGCGCCTTGCCTTTCTTAATGATATCGGTTGCTTGCGCCGGGGTGACGGGGGGAGTCGCCAGGGGCTTGCTGCTGAAGATGCCATGCAGGTTTGGGGGGCCGAACGGGGTAGTGTCACCGGGCTGCTTATTGTGGCAGCTCACGCAATTTTGCTGGAAAACGGCCGCACCGCGTTTGGCCTTGGCATTCATGACGGGCGGGGTAGCCGTGTCGGCCAAACCAATCAGATTGGCGGCCATGATCGCACCGGCAGTAACCAGAGTACATACACCCCACATAAGCCCACGACCACTCGCCATTTTCCTAATGCCTCCAGTAGGTTATCGATCGCCTTGTGGCGCCCATTATCAAAATCATAAACCATGCCCAGCTTCGTCCTGACCCAGGCAAAGCGGATTGGGTGGCGTAGGACTTGCGTATTACGCAAACGTACAGCCCTCCCTGGACAATCGCGGCTCGCACCAGTACTCTCGTAGCGGGTCGATTTGGGGTGTTTGCTGGAAGGGTGATGCTGTGATGGCTGGGCGAAAATTCGTGGTATCGTTATCCGGAAACTCGGCCACGAGCCCAAAAGCTCTTCACTCACTTCCCCCCGGGATTGGTTAAGACCAGCCGAGTTTATCTGGAGATTCAGGGAGTAAGTTTAGAGTCTAGTACGGATCCCTTCTTTATGCCCGAGGACAAAGTTCGCCAGATCCCATTCATTCAAAGCCTCGATCGCGGCCTAACGATTCTGCAAGCGGTCGCTCTTTCCAAGCAGCCTGTCTCTCTCGGCGAACTTACCGAGCTGTTGGGGATTGATCGCAGCAGCGCCTTCCGGCTAGCGAACACGCTCAGGCGGCGTGGATTTCTTGCTTGCCCAGCGGGCAGGAAGGATTACATCCTCGGCTCTTCCATGTGGCGTCTTTCTCATCGATACGACTGGGGCAACATGTTGATCCGGATCGCCAATAAGCAACTCAAGCTGCTGGCCTCGCAGATCAACGAAACTGCGCACCTTGCCATCCGTGAGGGGAAATATGCTCTTTTTATCGACCATGCGGCGGCCAGCAACGTGATCGCGGTGGCGGGCCAGGTGGGCGAGCTGGTGCCGCTCTACTGCACCGCGCATGGCAAGGCTTTGTTGGCGGATGCGGATGAACGGGAGCTGCGGGCTCTCATCGGCCCGGGTCAACTGCGCAGATATACCAAGAACACCATGACTTCGATCCAGGAGCTGAGCAAAGATTGTGCCCTGATCAAGAAGAGAGGCTTCGCCACCGACGAAGCGGAATTTGCGGAAGATCTGCGCTGTGTAGCGGCTCCGATTCGCGTCGATAACGATGTGATTGTCGGGTCGATTGGTGTTTCGGCGCCCATGTCGCGTTTCTCTAAAGATCGTTATCGCGTCGCTGCCGGGCAAGTATGCAAGGTGGCGCAAGCGATTGGGCTGCTGCTGAGCAATGCGGACCAAAGTTCCGATGGCGAGTCGGAAAAGGCAGTGGCTGAATTCGCATAATTCCTGTTGTTGCGCGCGAGAAAATACCTTGACAGAGAATCCGGTCCTGGATTTTGGGGTTGAGCAGTCTGCGATCCAGTACATTGGCAGCGATCTGCAGCGTCCGGAATGTATTTTGGCCGAACCGGACGGTACCCTCTGGTCTGCGGATGCGCGCGGCGGAGTGGTCAGGATTACCCCGGATGGAAAACAACAGATCATTACCCAGCGACGGTCCGGTCATTTTCAGGGTGTGACCAGCGAAGCCAGCCGATATTTAGAGGGCACGCTACCCAACGGTTTGGCCTTTGCGCGCAACGGCGATATTTTGATTTCGAACTTTGGCACCGACTGCCTGGAACGGATGACCCGCGACGGCACAACCACGGTTCTTGCCGACACCATCGACGGTGAGCCCATCGGTAAAGTCAACTTTGTTCTGCGCGACTCACAAGACCGCATCTGGATCACGGTCTCCACCCGCATCAAGAACTGGATGCACGCTCTGCGCAGAGATCTGCCGGACGGCTACATCGCCAGATACGTCGATGGAAAATTCCGCATCGTCGCCGACGGATTCCACTTCACCAATGAGATCCGCATGGACGCGCGGGAAGAATTTATGTACGTGGTTGAGACCACCGGCGGCTGTATCAGCCGATTACGCGTCGGTAAAGACGGTAGCCTCAGCAACCGCGAGGTTTTTGGACCGTCGAGTTTGGGAAAGGGCGCATGGCCCGATGGCATCGCCTTCGATAGTCTGGGAAACTTGTGGGGCACGATGGTGTACTCCGATAAGCTCTTTGTGCTAACGCCTCAAGGCGATTTTCGCCTGCTGCTCGACCAGGGCGATGCGCAGAAGGTTGAGGATCTGGAGCGGGCTTTTTTCGCGAACCAGGTCAACGAGCAAGTGCTATTCGCCACCGGGCAGGGCATCGCTCCGTGGATGGCGAGTGTTACCTTTGGCGGCCCCGATCTGCGGACCATCTACATCGGTTCGCTGAAGGGTAAGCGAATCCCTTATTTCCGTGCGCCCGCGCCAGGTCTGCCCATGGTTCACTGGCGCGAAGCCTAGCCTGAGGCTAGAGCGTTCCAGCGCGGACGACTCCCTGCTCAATCAGGCAGCCGAGCGACTCGCGTACCGCTTGGAGCGAACCATAGCGCGGCTCATATCCCAGCAGGGTGCGTGCTTTGGCAATGCTGCAGTTGGGCGAGTGCGCAATGTGGTCCCAGGTCACGGAGGCGTCCCTCTCCGTCGCTCCCCGCCGCCACTCTTCCCAGGGTAAAAACTCCAACTGGGCAGCACGTCCAAACCACGCGGCCACGCGCTCTGCATATCCTCGCAGTGTCACCGCTGCGGGCGATACGACGTGAAAGCTCTCGCCCAGGGCCACGCTTCTCCGCTCCATCGCTCGTTGAAAGCACTGCGCCACGTCGTCCGCATGGACGTGATGCAGCGTCTCCATCCCGATATTCGGGAGCTGTAGCGGGCTTCCCTGCAGAAGCCTGGAAAAGACCTCGGGGTTGAAGTTGCCCGCAGGATTGACCGGGGCCCACCCAGGCCCCACCAGGTGCCCGGGATGCAGGATCGTTACCGGCAGCGCTGACCGGTGTGCTTCGCGCAGAAGATAGGCCTCGATCGCGGCCTTTCTCTCCCCGTAATCGCCGAAGGCTCGGCGCGACTCGGCCTCGGTGGTCGGCACCTCGATGCTCGGTCCATGCACCCAGATGGTGCCGCAGTGCAAAAGGTGTCCGGTGTTTCCACGGAGTGCTTCAACCAGCTGCTCTGCGCTGGGCAGCTGGTAGCAGGTAAGATCGATCACCACATCCGCGTCCAGGCTCGCAATGCGCTCGCCAAAGCGCCCGGCCTGCTCCTCCACCGCCCGATCCATCTCCACCCGCGCAATCAATTTCCAGGCCGCGTGTTGCCGGTAAGGCTCCTTCAAGCCCCGGCTGATGCAGGTGACCGCATGACCGGCCTCGACCAGGCGAGGGGTCAGAAAGCTGCCGATATGTCCGGTTCCACCGATGATCGCTACCCGCACTTTGCCCTCCGAGGAAAGATGAAACACCAGCCTCTCGCGTCGTCGCCGAGGTCTACCGGGATACACTAATGGGGCAAATTTCTACAGGCAGACGGAAAATGCTGGATACCGCACAAAATGTTTTCATCGTCATTATCTCCCTCGCTTGCGCCTTCTTCTTCATGGCGGCTATGAACTATTACTGGCCTGCAGAAAGGCGACGTGCGCACAACGATCTGATTGGCTGGCAGCTTTCCGTTCTGGGGACCACGTATGCGGTCATCATCGGTTTCATGCTGTACACGGTTTGGATCGACTTCGGAACGGCTGAGTTGAATGCGGATGCGGAAGCCAATTCGGTCGTGAATCTCTACCGGCTGGCAGACGGACTGAATCCGCAACAAGGAGCAAAGCTCAAGCTATTGGCGCGGGCGTATGGCGACGCGGTTGCCGATCACGAATGGCCAGAGATGGCGCGCAACGCCGTGCCCGCGGAAAGCCGCGAGATCACGCGGCAGATGTGGCAAACTCTCATGGAAGCAAAAGGAGCCTCTCCGACTGAGATCACCGCGGAAGACCATGCCCTTTACGAACTCAGCGCGTTGGCAGGATATCGCCGCATCCGCCTGGTGCAGTGCGTAGCGCGGCTTCCCGGAGTGCTCTGGTGGGTGCTGCTGGTGGGAGGAGCGGTCACCGTTGCGTCTACCTGCATGTTCGGAGCCGTAAATGGCGCCTTACACGTCATCCAGGTGGGCGCGTTTACCTTACTGATCACCCTGGTACTGATTGCCATTGCCGACATCAATCGGCCCTTCCAGGGCTCAGTCCATGTGAGTGACTACGCCATCCGGCGCGCTCAAATGGACATGAAAGAGCGGTAGGCTTCCGGCGGAGTCTCTGCGGAATTTGCGAGCTCGCGGTGGCAAGTGAAGAGAGAAATTACACAGTCTACAAAAGCTTTGGGTGCCCCATTCAAGCCGTAGTTTGGCTTGAGTGGGCTACCATGCCTCCCCCACTCATTTGTCATTAGGACCGGAGCGACCTGGCCCGGCGTGCCGTGGAAACGTAGTGGAGTCTCTGCGGTTGCTCTTCCGGCGTCGGCTAAAGCGAAACCTTCCGCAGCCGCAGTGCGTTGGTGATGACGGAGACGGAGCTGAAGCTCATGGCGGCGGCGGCGATCATGGGATTAAGCAACAATCCGAATACGGGATAGAGCACACCTGCGGCAAGCGGCACGCCGAGGGCGTTGTAGACAAAAGCGAAGAAGAGATTCTGGCGGATGTTGCTCATAGTGCGCTGGCTCAAGCGCCGCGCCTTGAGGATGCCGCGAAGATCGCCCTTGACCAGGATGATGCCGCCAGACTCCATCGCCACGTCCGTTCCTGTACCCATCGCGATGCCAACCTGCGCTTGTGCCAGCGCGGGCGCGTCGTTGACCCCGTCGCCCGCCATAGCCACCACGGCGCCCTGCGATTGCAGCCTCTTGATGGTCTCGGCTTTTTGCGCTGGCAGCACCTCTGCCTCGAAGTCGATACCCAACTTCTGCGCCAGGGCCGCTGCCGTGGTGTGGTTATCGCCGGTCACCATCACCACCCTGATGCCTTCCTGCTTTAATTCCTGAATGGCCTGGAGGGTCGATTTCCTGATGGGGTCAGCGACTGCCACCAGGCCAGCCAAATGGCCATCTGAGGCGAGGAACATGACCGTCTGCCCGGCTTGGCGCAAGGCCTCGGCTTGCTGCTCCATTGCTGGCGAAGAAGCTCCAAGGTCGTGCATCAACGCGGCATTACCGGCTGCCACCTTTCTGCCCTGCACGGTTCCCGATACGCCCTTCCCGGTAAGCGACGCAAAGTTCGCCACCGGCAACAACTCGATCTTCTTCTCCTGCGCGGCGGCAAGAATGGCCGCGGCCAGGGGGTGTTCGCTGGCCTTTTCAAGGCTGGCCATCGCCTGCAGAAGCTGGGCTTCGTCCATGCCTTCGGCAGCGATCACTGTGCTCAATCGAGGCTTGCCCTCGGTCAGCGTCCCTGTCTTGTCCACGACCAGCGTGTTCACTTTTTCCATTGTCTCCAGGGCTTCGGCATTGCGCACCAGGATGCCCTCACCGGCGCCGCGGCCCGTCCCCACCATGATGGACATCGGGGTGGCCAGGCCAAGAGCACAGGGGCAGGCAATGATGAGCACGGCCACTGCGTTCACCAGGGCGTGTGCATAGCGCGGCTGCGGTCCGAAAACTGCCCAGCAGACAAATGTGATGGCGGCTGCGGCCAGGACGGCCGGAACGAAGTACGAAGCCACTCGATCGGCAAGGCGCTGAATCGGAGCGCGGGTTCTTTGTGCCTCGCTCACCATCTTTACAATCTGCGCCAGCAGAGTGGACGCCCCAACGCGCTCAGCTTTCACCACGAAGCTGCCGGTGCCGTTCATCGTCCCACCCACCACCTTGGCTCCTGTCGCCTTCTCCACCGGGATGGGCTCGCCGGTCACCATCGATTCGTCCACCGAGCTGTGGCCCTCGACCACCGAACCGTCGACCGGCACTTTTTCGCCCGGGCGAACGCGCAGCAGATCGCCTATCCCGACCTCGCTGAGAGCGACATCGGCCTCGCCTCCGTCAGGAGAGATGCGGCGCGCGGTCTTGGGGGCCAGGCCAAGCAGCGCCTGGATCGCACCGCTGGTCTGGCTGCGAGCCCTCAGCTCCAGCACCTGCCCCAGCAGGACTAGAACCGTGATGACGGCAGCCGCTTCGAAATAGAGACCGATATGTCCGGAGGCATCGCGAAACGTAGAGGGAAAGAGGCCTGGCGCGGCCACGGCAGCCACACTGTAGAGGTAGGCAGCGCCACTGCCCATGGCAATGAGCGTGAACATATTCAGGCTGCGATGAACAATCGAAGCCCATCCGCGCTCAAAAAAAGGCCATCCGCCCCACAGGACCACCGGTGTTGCCAAGGCAAACTCCGCCCACCCCAACGCCCCGCCCAACAATTGCTGCAATGGATGGCCTGGCAGAAGGTCCGAGACCATGATGGCGAGCAAAGGAAGCGTAAGCGCGGTCCCCACCCAAAGACGTCGCGTCATGCTGATCAGTTCAGGATTGGCAGCGTTCACCGTAACGGTTCGAGGTTCGAGCGCCATGCCACAAATAGGACAAGCGCCGGGAGCATCGCGAACGATTTGCGGATGCATGGGGCAGGTGTACTCGGTGCGCTCCGCCGGGGTAGCGGGTTCGGTTGCTTCCAGCGCCATGCCGCATTTGGGACAAGCGCCAGGCTCTGCGGAGAGCACTTCAGGATGCATGGGACAGGTGTATTGAACGAGTGCCGCTGCTTTTGTCTTCGTCCCCAGGGAAACCAGACCGGCCGGCTGCGAGCCGTCATACCTGGCCGGGGCAGCTTCGAACTTTGTGCGGCATCCGGAGCAACAGAAGTACCAGGTACGTCCTGCGTGCTCGATCGATGCTTTGGCCTTTTGCGGCTGCACCTTCATTCCGCATACTGGGTCGACCTCAGCTAGTTCTACTTCAACCATGCTCCCACCTGTCCCTTAGTTAGAGCACTGAGCGGCTCTGAGGATTCGGGCACCTGTGTGTCGAGGTTGTTCTGACTACGCGCTTTTCAGCGATCGGCGCCCGATGTCTCTGCGGTAGTACATCCCCTCGAATTGGATCCGCTCAAGTGCCTCGTAAGCGAGCGAAAGCGATTGCTCCAGGGTCGGAGCCGCCGCGGTCACGCCGAGCACCCTTCCCCCTTCGGTGACGTAATGCCCGTCCACCAGGGCGGTGCCGGAATGAAAAATCTCTACGCCCGGCACGCGAGCCGCCTCTTCCAGCCCACTGATCGTGCTTCCGGTTACGTAGCTGCCGGGGTAGCCGGCCGAGGCGGCAACGATACACGCCGAGGCCCCCGGCTTCCACCGCAGCTCGGTGTCGCTCAGGCGGCCCTCGACGCAGGCCTCGAGCGTCGCCACGAGGTCGCAATCCAGCCGGGAGAGAATGGCCTGCGTCTCAGGATCGCCAAAGCGGGCATTGAACTCCAGCACCATGGGACCGCGTGCGGTCATCATCAACCCACAGTACAGAACCCCCACGAAGGGAGCGTCTTCCGCAGCCATGCCGCTCACCGCGGGTTGCGCAATGTGGTTGATTATCCATTCCCGCATCTGGTCGTCCAACATGCCGTCTGTGGAGTACGCGCCCATACCTCCGGTATTGGGCCCCTTATCTCCCTCTCCTATCCGCTTGTGGTCCTGTGCCGGCGCCAGTGGCACGACATGCTTTCCATCGGCCAGGGTGAGAAACGAGATCTCTTCGCCGGTGAGAAACTCCTCAATCACGATGGAAGACTGCGCCGAGCCCAACAACTTTCCCGACATCAGGCCGGAAATGGCCTCGGTTGCTTCGCGCCGCGTTTCGCACATGAGCACCCCCTTGCCTGAGGCCAAGCCATCTGCCTTGATCACTACCGGAAGATGGAAGAGATCGATCGATTCCAGGGCCTGCTGCTCGCTGGTGGCGACGGCATAGGCTGCCGTCGGGATCTTATACCGCTGCATAAAGCGCTTGGCGAAGGCTTTGCTGCTTTCCAGCTGCGCCGCTTTCTGCGTCGGCCCAAAGACGGCGATGCTGCGCCGCTGCAACTCGTTTACCAGCCCCAGAGACAGGGGAAGTTCGGGGCCAACCACCACCAGGTCGGGACTCTCCGACATCGTGACCCGTAAGAGGTCATCGAGGTCCTTCTGGCTGGCGGGAACGCAGCGCGCCAATTGGCCTATGCCCGCATTGCCGGGTGCGCAAACGACTTCGGAAACCCGTCGCGACCGGCTGATGGACCACACCAATGCATGCTCCCGGCCTCCCGCACCAATTACCAGCACTTTCATCTGCTCGAGCCAACCCCTCTTTAGTGAACCAGGTTCCGTGCTCCGGAACTGTGGCAAGACTACCGCAGGAGCGCCGGACTGCGAAGCGCCATTAACTATAGTTAACAAAAAAACGGAAATGCAGGCTATACTAAGTTCGCAGCTGCTGAAATCGAGGATCGTGCCATGCCGCCTGCTTCTCCGCCCTCGCTTCCGCTTTCGCCCTCCGCGGCGCTGCTCTCCAATCTGAAGACCCGGCAGGTTCTTTCGTGGTTCGGGCCGGCTTTTGTGGCCAGCATCGCCTACATCGATCCGGGGAACTTTGGCACGAATCTGATCGCGGGCACGGGCTTCGGCTACAAGCTTCTCTGGGTGTTGCTGTGGTCGAACCTGATGGCCATCCTCATCCAATATCTTTCCGCCAAGCTAGGTATCGCGACCGGAGCCACACTGCCGCAGAACTGCCGCGAGCATTTCTCACGGCGGACCTCGATAGGCCTATGGGTGGCGGCCGAGCTTTCGGCGCTGGCCACCGATCTGGCCGAATTTCTTGGCGCCGCGCTCGGCTTCTACCTGCTTTTTGGCGGCTACTTCCTCCATTTGGGGCTTACCAGGACCACGGTGATGTTTATTGCCGCGATCGTTTCGGCGGTGTGCGTTTTTGCCATTCTGGCGCTTGAGTTGCGGGGATTCAGGAGCTTGGAAATCGGCATCATGGTCTTCGTTTTGGTGATCGGGCTCTGTTACCTGATAGAGATTTTTCTGGTTCATCCCGACTGGGGGCAGATCGCCTACCATACCGCGGTGCCCTGGTTGGATCGTCGAAGCGTCTACGTGGCGGTCAGCATGCTCGGGGCTACGGTGATGCCGCACGTGGTCTATCTGCATTCCGGACTGGTGCAGCCGCGTCTCGCCAGGGAAGATCGAAAAGCACAATCATCCGAGGACCGCCACGTGTCGCGGCTGCGCCACCTCCGGCTGGAGGCGCTGGACGTGTTTGCGGCCATGAATGGCGCCTGGCTAGTGAATTCCGCGATGGTTATTGTGGCCGCTGCGGCCTTTGCCGGTACTGGCCGCAGTGACATGTCGATCGAAGAAGCTCACCGTACGCTGGGTCCGTTATTGGGTCAGGCTTCGGCTACGATCTTTGCGATTGCGCTCTTGTGCTCCGGCCTTTCCTCTTCGACCGTAGGAACCCTCGCCGGCCAGATGATCCTCGAGGGATTCCTGAAGGTACGTTTCAGCATCTTCCTCCGGCGGCTCCTGACTTTGCTTCCGGCGATGATCGTCATCGGTATAGGGCTGGATCCGCTCCGCATCCTGGTCCTTTCCCAGGTGGTGCTGAGTTTTACGCTGCCTTTTGCCTTGGTCCCGCTGCTCATCCTATGCGGCCGCCGTCAATTGATGGGTGCGTTCACCAATGGCAGGGTGATCAGCTTTCTTGGCTGGTTGACGGTGGCCCTGATCCTTGTTCTCAATGTGGTGCTTCTGGGATTAAGCTTCACCTCCTGATTCGCCCGCCACATCTTGGGCGAAAATGCTTTAGAATCTTTAGTGGACTATGAACGCCCGGAGCAGACTTCGCGACTGCAGTTTCGCAATTGGTGTAGACCGAAGCGATAGGCCATTTTGTGGTTTTCTGCCAAGGAAAACCACTCCTCGCGATCTTTATCAGTCCACAGTAATTGCGAAACTGCCTTTCCTGCACAAGCGTTTCCGTCACGGCAAGCCTGACCGTGGACGGAGCCACTCCTCCTAACTTCTCGTCAGCCGGAACCCTGACAACCAACATTTGATCAGGCGCGTACGTGCGCAATCTTGCGCAGCGGTGACGTGCTCTTTAGAGAGGAAATATTAATGAACAGCTTCGGCAGCAAATCCACCCTGAAGGTCGGCAACAAGAGCTACGAAATTTTCCGCCTGCAGGCACTTGAGGCCAAAGGCCTCCGCCTCCATCGTCTCCCTTATAGTCTGCGTGTCCTGCTGGAAAACCTGCTGCGCCAGGAAGACGGCAAGAGCGTGACCGCGAACGACATCGAATTCCTGGCCAAGTGGCAGGCAAGTGCCGAGCCGGCACGGGAGATCGCGTTTATGCCGGCGCGCGTGCTGATGCAGGACTTTACCGGAGTGCCCGCCGTCGTCGATCTGGCGGCCATGCGCGATGCCATGAAGCAGCTCGGCGGCAACCCGGAGAAGATCAATCCGCTGCAACCGGCAGAGCTGGTGATCGACCACTCGGTCCAGGTCGACGAATTCGGTACTGCAAACGCTTATTCCGTCAACGCCGCGCTCGAGTTCCAACGCAACCGGGAACGTTACGCTTTCCTCAAATGGGGCCAGACCGCGTTCCGCAACTTCTCCGCCGTGCCCCCGGGCATGGGGATCTGCCACCAGGTCAATCTGGAGTACCTGGCCCGCGTCGTCTTTACCACTGCGGCCAATGGTGGCCCGGTCCGCGCGTATCCCGACACGCTGGTGGGCACCGACTCGCATACCACGATGATTAATGGGTTGGGGGTTCTGGGTTGGGGAGTGGGCGGGATCGAAGCTGAGGCTGCCATGTTGGGCCAGCCCGTCTCCATGCTGGTGCCGCAAGTGGTGGGGTTCAAGCTGACCGGCAAGCTGCGCGAAGGCGCTACGGCTACCGATTTGGTGCTGACCGTGACCGAGATGCTGCGCAAGCTTGGCGTGGTGGGCAAGTTTGTCGAATTTTACGGCTCTGGAGTAAGCGAATTGAGCCTCGCGGACCGGGCCACCATCGGCAACATGGCGCCGGAGTATGGCGCTACCTGCGGCATTTTCCCCATTGACGCGGAGACCCTGCGCTATCTGAAACTGACCGGCCGCAGCACCGAACAGATCAACCTGGTGGAGGCATATTCCAAAGAACAGGGATGGTTCCACACACCTGATTCGCCTGAGGCCGAATATACGCAGACCACCGAGCTCGATCTCTCGACGGTCGAACCCAGCGTGGCCGGCCCCCGTCGCCCACAGGATCGGGTACTGCTCTCCCAGGCCGGCGCCAACTTCGAGCAGCAGTTGCCCAGCCTGCTGGGGCCGAGCGCCGCTGGACGGAAGGAGCGCCAAACCATCCGTTGGGAGGGAGAGGGTGGTCATACCTGGCCCAATGGCAGTGAAAAGTCCACTCCGGAGAAAGGCCCGGCGACTACGGTCAAAGAGCGCTTCGGCGTCGATGTCGATCCCTACCTGGATCATGGGTCCATCGTGATTGCGGCCATCACCAGTTGCACCAACACCTCAAATCCATCCGTCATGGTTGCTGCCGGGCTGCTGGCGAAAAAGGCGGTGGAAAAGGGATTGAGCGTGCCGCCGTGGGTCAAGACTTCTCTGGCGCCGGGTTCGCGCGTGGTGACGGACTACTACCAGCGGTCAGGACTGCTCCAATTCCTGGATAAGCTGCGCTTTCAGGTAGTCGGCTATGGTTGCACCACTTGCATCGGCAATTCAGGACCATTGCCCACGGACGTTTCCAAGGCTATCGACGACCATGGCCTGGTCGCGGTCTCGGTGCTGAGTGGCAATCGAAACTTCGAGGGCCGCATCAACTCCGAAGTGCGGGCCAACTACCTGATGTCGCCGCCGCTGGTAGTTGCGTACGCTCTGGTGGGTAACATCGAGCACAACTTCGACACTGATCCGATCGGTAAGGATACCCGCGGCGCGCCAGTGTATCTGAAGGACATCTGGCCTACTCAGGACGAGGTCAATAGCACCATAGCGTCGGCGATCGATTCTTCCATCTTCACCAAAGAATATGCAACTGTTACGGATGGTGACAAGAACTGGCAGAACCTCAAGTTCCCCACCGGCGATACTTACCAGTGGGAGCCTGATTCGACCTACATCCGCAAGGCGCCTTATTTCGACGGCATGCCCGCGAAGCCCGCGCCGGTACAGGAGATCAAAGGGGCCCGAGTGCTGGCGGTCCTGGGAGACAGCGTCACCACCGACCACATTTCGCCTGCCGGCTCTATCAAGCGGGATGGTCCTGCGGGCAAATACCTGGTTGAGCATGGGGTGAAGCCTGTCGACTTTAATTCCTACGGATCACGGCGCGGCAATCACGAGGTGATGGTGCGCGGCACCTTTGCCAATGTGCGGCTGCGCAACAAGCTGGCGCCGGGAACAGAAGGCGGCGTGACTCGCCTGTTGCCAGAGGGCGAAGGGATGAGCATCTTCGACGCCTCAGTGAAATACGCTGAGCGCGGTACTCCGCTGGTGATTCTCGCCGGCAAGGAATATGGCTCCGGCTCCTCGCGTGACTGGGCTGCCAAAGGGCCACGGCTCCTTGGTGTACGGGCGGTGATCGCGCAGAGTTACGAGCGCATCCACCGCTCCAACCTGGTGGGCATGGGCATCCTGCCGTTGCAGTTCGAAGGCGGTCAAAGTGCGGAGTCGCTTGGGCTCACCGGCGAAGAGGTCTTCGACCTGGAGGGGATTCGCACGATGCTGGAGCAGAAGTTTGCCCAGGGCCGCACGCTGACAGTCAAGACGACGGATCCGGCTGGAAAGGCAGGGCATTTTAAGGCAACGGTGCGCATCGACACGCCGCAGGAAATTCTCTACTACGAAAACGGCGGCATCCTGCAATACGTGCTGCGCCAACTGGCGTCAAGCTGACGACTCGTGTGCCCCTAGTTCCCTCAACGAAGGACGGGTGGCCCACATCTCGCTCGTTTTTCGCGAGATGTGGGATTCCACTGCTCTTTCCCTCTGACTCTCGATTCACCGACAAGCTGAACGGCCAGCATCGGCGGAATCCCACATCTCGCGAAAAACGAGCGAGATGTGGGCCACCCGTCCTTCGTTTGCGGGCCAGTAAAAGCAATCGAAAAATATTATTTTCAGGGTCATCGCGGCAAAACGAGCACGCCCCAGGGTCCCTTGCCGGCTTTGACTTTCTTGGTCACGGTATTGGTCGCCAGGTCCACAACCGAGACGTCATTCGAGGGCCCATTGGCCGAATAGAGAGTCTTGGCGTCGAGCGAGAGCGCTATGCCCCAGGGGCGTGCTCCGACTTCTACCGAACTCAGAACCTTATTTGTAGCCGTGTCGATTGTAAATACCTGGTGTCCTCTGCCCGTGCTGACGTAGAGCTTCGCCGAATCCGGAGAGAGCACGACATTCATTGGCTTAATCAGCCCCGGTTTGCCAAGCGAAATGGTTTGGATCATCTTGTACTTCTTGGCATCCACCAACACTACCGTTCCGTCATTCTCAGCGTTGATGTAGGCGCGTGAGCCATCGGGCAGGAAAGCCACGTTGCGTGGACGATGCCCAACCTTGAATGTCTTAATGATCTTGCCCGCCACAGGATCAAGTACGGAAATGGTTCCGGTCTCTTCGGAAGTGACCCAGACTTGCTTGCCGTCTGGAGTTACCTTGACACCTTCAGGCTGTGCCCCCATGGCAAGAGACTTCACCACGGTACCAGAGGCAATGTCGACGATGCTGACGGCGGAGACATCTTCGTTGGATATGTAAAGCTGCGTACCATCGTGGCTGACATCGAAGTTTTCCGGGTCGGATCCGCCGTGGATCATGCGCACAACTTTGTTCTGTGCAACATCGTAGACCCCGATTCCATCGGCGCTCTTATCGGGCGGCGGAAGTGTGCTCTCATCGACGTCTGGCCCAGCAATGGGCGAGCCACTCAGCGCGACGTAGATCGTCTTATTGTCCGGGCTGGAATGGATGCCGCGGGGGCGTTTGCCCAGCGGGACGGTGGCAAGCACGTTGTAGTTGCCGGAGTCGATCACGGTTAGATCTCCGCCGACTTCGTTGGTCACGTAAATGCGCGGCTCTGAAGTTTCTGCCGGGGCGACGGCGGTTTGCTTGGGCTGCTCCGGAGCTTTGGTGGAGTTGCAGCCCGTCGGCACTACAGCGAGACCAACTGCAAAGAGGACATATCCTACGTTGCGCATGTTATTTTTCCTTGAAGGTGAAGTTGGCTTCAGCAGTGCCGTGCGGAGGAACGGTTAGCTGCTGCTCTTGTGTTCCAAGCTTTTCCTGCCAGACTGCAATGGTATACGTACCCGGCGGAAGATTCTTGATTTCGAAAGATCCGTCATCCTTTGAAACCGCGAAATACGGATGAGTGAGAACGCCGATAAAAGCGTGCATCCAACTATGAATGTTGCATTTCACCCGGATCATGATTTCCGGCTTGATGAATCGGCGCGCGATAGGCGGATCTCCCGCGCCTTGACTGTGGTTCCATTCCCGGTTGACTTCTGCCATGGGGTGGATATTGTGCGTAACCGGATCGGAGTTGATGACCTGCAGTGTCTGCCCGGTCTGAATGCCCATCACCCGGGGACGAAACCAGCAGCCACTCTGATCAATGGTGACCGGCGTTGGAGGAATGGCGAAGGTCTTTCCTTCGAGCCCAGTCTTGACGTAGATGAAAGCGTTGGCCAGTGCGCCGCTCTTACTTACGACCAATGATTCGTCGTAAGCCTTTCCATGATGCGCTTCCACGCAGGCCGGCTCCTCGCTCATATCGATCGGCTTGGGCGCTGGCCTGGGTCCCTTATAGTGGATGGTCCCAGTCACAGACCCGGCGGTAGCGGCATCCACCGTAAAGTACACCGGAGCCGGCGCGCTCTTCGGGGCGCTGGGCTGTTCGGTGTTGACTTTTCCCGAGCAACCGGCAAGCAGCACGGCGACGCAACAGAGAGAGTGAAGGGGTCTCATCTTTGGTTATCTACCTGATTCTTTCCCTGGCGGGCCAGCGTTCCTGGGCATGTCGCCGGTCAGAGACTCGAGGAACTTGACCAGATCCGCGCGGTCCTGAGCGGCGAGGTGGAGCGGCTTCATATCCTTATCGAGATAGGGGTTGGAGTTGCCGCCCCCGGCGTAAAAATCGACAACGTCATTGAGCGTCTTCAGGCTGCCGTCGTGCATGTATGGTGCGCTGAGCGCGACATCGCGCAGGGTCGGCGTTTTGAACTCACCCTTGGCGGTTACTACTTTGGTTGAGTTGAATCGCCCAAGGTCAGTGAAGTCGCCCGCCCCATTCACGCCCGCCCCGGTGTTATGGAATTTGCCATCGGTGAAGAGTGCGTAATTCTTGTCGATCGTATGGCAGACAACACAATTGCCTCTTTGCGGATCCTGAAAGATGGCGAGACCGCGGATCGCAGCGGGCGAGAGCGCTTGTTTGTCCCCCCCGTATTGATATTGGTCAAACGGAGAGTTCCCGCTGAGCAAAGTCCGCTCGAAACTCGCCAGCGACTTCTGAATCTTTTTGAGGGTGACGGTTCCTGGCCCGAAGGCCTGAGCAAACTCGGCCTGATAAGCGGGGTCTTTGCCAATCTTCGAGACCGAAACCTCGTGCTTCTGATCCATCTCTACCGGATTCTCAATCGGAGCGGCGGATTGCTCCTCCAGACTCTTCGCTCGGCCATCCCAGAATTGCAGCGGCGAATACGCCGCGTTCAATAAAGTGGGAGCATTGCGGATGCCAATCATTCCGCCCACTCCTCGGGCCAGCCGGCGTCCATCTGTGAAAGCGAGGTTTGGATTATGGCAGGAGGCGCATGAGACGGTGTTGTCTTTGGACAGCCTCATGTCATAGAAGAGCTTGCGGCCCAGCGCGATCGTCTCCGCGGTGGGTGGGTTATCTGGCGGGATAGGGACCGGAGGCAGCCCCAATGGAGCCTTGATATCGACAACCGCGCCGATTGGCCTGTCATTACCAGACGTTCTACATCCAATGCAAAAGACCAGCAATCCGGCGAATACTACGTGATGAACTGTGAGTAAGTTCAGTTTTCGCACCACTCAATCATGATAGCGCCGTTGGCGCATCCGCGAGTAGAGCTAGCAAGCTGCTGGTGGCGTGCCGGCTAGGCGACGATGTCATACGGGCGCATCATGTCGTTGGCCTCGTGTTCCTGGACGTGGCAATGCCAAAGATAGCGGCCGGGATAGCCATCAAAAGAAATGTGGATCCGCGTAACCATGTTGGGTGGGCATTGCACCACATCCTTCCATCCGCCCTCATTCGCATTGGGTGGGAGCGCGCTACCAGTAAAGCGGAGGGTGGCGTTCTGCAAAAGGTAGAGGTCGCGGTCGAATCCACGGCGATCGATCACCTGGAAGCGAACGTGATGGAGATGGATGGGGTGGGTATCGTCGGTTAAATTGACCAGGGACCAAATCTCGGTAGAGCCGAGCTTGGCGCTCTCCGTTACCGGCATGTGCCACGGCGTCCGGTTGAGCAGCATGATCATCGCGTTGCCGGCGGGGTCCTTGAACTCGTTCAGCGTCATTTCCCGCGTGCGCGCCGCGGAAGGCTCGGACAGGCGGCCGATGGGCAGCAGCGCTTCGGGCACACGGCTCCTATCCTGGGCGGCCGTGGAGCCGACGCGGAACTGCATCATTTGAAACGCTCCGTTGGTCAATGTGACGCGCTCTCCACGCATGGCGGCGAAGTCGACAATGAGATCGGCCCGCTCCCCGGGCGCCAGGAGAAGACTGGCTAGCTTAACCGGGGCCGGGAGCAGCCCCTGATCCGCCCCGATCTGCACGAAACTGGCGCCATGGGAAAGTCCGAGGCGGAAAAAGCGCCCGTTGGCTGCGTTCAGCACACGCAGCCGATAGCGGCGCGGCTCGACCTCGTGAAAGGGCTGTACCCGGCCGTTCACAACCATCGCATCGCCGGCGACTTCGTCCATCCATGGATGCTCCGGAATGGGAGAGACCGGATAGAACAACTGGCCGTCGCGATCGAAGATGCGGTCGTACAGGATAAGCGGCAGCTCATAGTTGCCCGCGGGCAGGTTGAGGCGGTCCTCGTGGGTATCGCGCAGCAGATACACACCCATCAAGCCGGCGTAAAGATTCAACCGGCTGGTGCCCATGGCATGGTCGTGATACCAGAGCATGGCTGCGTCCTGCCGATTAGGATAGCGAGCGATACGTGATTGGCCGGGCGGATACCAGTGGGTCGGATAGCCGTCGTCTCCGGACGGCGTGCGGCCACCGTGCAGATGGACGACCGCGCGTGACTCCGGGAGATCGCGGCCGGAGCCGTGCAGGCTGTAATCGATGGGGAGAAAATGTCGCAGCGGCAGTTGATTATGCCACTCCACAGCCAAGGCTTCGTCTTTCCGCGCTTCGATCAGCGGGCCTATGGCCTCGGGACCGTAGCTCCACAGCCGCGTCGGCGCGAGATCGCGGTGCATTCTTATGCGAATTTCGCGCATGGTGATGCTGAGCGGAACTTTCGCCGCAGCTCGATAGCTCGCGCTGGGCAATATCTGCGGAATAGGCAACGGATCGACGAAGGGCTCGAGCTGGACCGCGTTGATGGTATGCGTCTTTGTAAACGAGGCTGCGAGCTGAGCGATCGAGTGATCGGGCTGCGCTCCTAAGGCCAACGAGGAGAGCGCGGCATTTTTAAGAAGATCGCGGCGATTCAGAAATCTGCTGGACACCTAATGGCTCTCGACTTGCCCGGTCGCCGCATCCAGCACAAACACTTCTCCGTTCTTTGGCGCCGCCGCATTCAAGTCAAGCATGTCGCCGACAGAGCCGGCAATCGCATCATAGGAGCCCTGGCCGATTCGCTGCTGGTTCAGGAAGGTATCTTCGATAAAGCGCAGGACGGAACTCTGGTCGGTCACTGTATGGGAAACGTAGTTGGGCTTGGCCCACGGCGAAATGACCAGCAGCGGCAGGCGTGGACCGTAGCCGCATCTACCCTGGGCATGTAAAGTGCTCGGGTTCACGCCCGGGAGCGCGCTCGTTCCGTCGCCACACTTTCCCGGCCCTGAAAAACCATCCTTCGTGGTCGCGCTGCCGTTGACGATATTGTGGACGTGGTCATACCACCCATCAGAATCGTCATAAGTGACAAGGATGATCGTGCTGCTCCACTGCGGAGTTTGCTCGATGAAATTGATTGCGTGCACCAGAAATGCCCCTTCATCCAGCGGATCGGAGTAGCCGGCGTGGCCGTCCCGATAAGCGGCAGACTTGAGGAAGCTCACCGCGGGAAAGTTTCCATCCTTTACCGCGTCGAAAAAGTCACGGATGTCATATTGGTGGTTCGTATCACCGTCATTTGCGTGCCCGATCATCTGTACGGAAGTGGGACGGGAATGAAGCGGGTTTGCGGTCGAAGCATAGTACTGAAAGGGATTGAGGATCGGGTTATAGTCAAGCGGTGTCTGCCCGGTGACGTCGGATCGGTTGCTTCGCCGGCAACCCGTGGTGCCATTGCTGTTGGTCGCCGAAATATCGAAACCCTCGTGGAAGAAACCCCACGTAACGCCCGCTTCGTTCAGTAAATCGCCAACATTCCTCCCCATCATATGCACCGTCGCGGCGCTGGTAGCGGAGCACACATCGTTGACCGGGTTTGCATTTCTGTAAAGAGTGTATCCTCCATTTCCATCCGAGACGATGCTGCCCTCAGCATTGCCATCGTTTACGACACCGTTCGTTTGACCGGAGATAAGATTGATGGCTCCCAACGTAGAGGGCCCAAAAGTCGTACCGAAGAAGCGATCGCTCATCGCGTAATGCTGCGCATAGCTCCACAGCGCAGTCACCGTGTTGCCGTCGTAGTAGGCCATAGTCAGGCCGGTAGTAGCGGCAATACCACTCCCCAGGGTACGGCTATCGGCGGCGCCGACGGAGCGTGGGAACAGGTCCATAGCGCCGCCATCAAAAGCCAGCTGTTCTGCGTAGTAGCCGTGGTCCTGGTCGGCGGTAGCGGCACCTAAGGGTGATAACCGGAACGGGTTGGTTGCCCCTGCGCCATTTCTCTGATTGCTTGCGTTAGGGTTATTCCGCAAGAGGTCTGGGGAGAGGCCGTCGACAGCCGGGGTTCCCGGGAGCGCGGTAAAGGGTGACTCGCCACGTAGATTCTGCGCGTTGGGATAGGTGCCAAAATAGTGGTCAAAGGAGACGTTTTCCTGAAAGATCACCACTATGTGTTGGATATTGCCCGTCGGCGAGACGTTCGGTGCCTCAGTAGGAAGAAGAGAACTGGTGTAACCGCAACCAATAAGAGTGATGGCGGCAGGGAGACCAAGCAGAAAAAAGCAGGTATGTGCAATTCGGTGGTTCATGGCGCTGTCTTCACCTGAAGACATACTTGTTTGCGCAGGTGTATCTCTCCCGTTGGGGATTACTACCTGCTGAGATGCGCCGCAATTCTAGATACTGAAAAATGAGTTAGGCAAGGTATCTTCCGTCCACCCAGCGAATCGTTTGGATCATCGCCCACAAGAAATATTTTGGCACGGACCGATATGTTTCATAGACCAGGCGGCATTGCTGCAATCCGTCCGGCATAGTCCGTAATTTCTACACAAGACTGCTTAGAATTTACCTATTGTTTGAAGGTATGCCTTGATGCCGGTGGAGATAATCTGTACGCCGATGCAGAGTAGGATAAATGAAGAGAGGCGCATCACCATCGAGGTTCCGGATCTGCCGAGAAGCTGCTCCGCTTTCCGCGCATAGACATAGCACACATAGATAATCACGCAGATCAACGTGATACCCGCGATGGCAGCGATCAGAACCCGGATTGAGAACAAGGATGGCTCGTGCAGCTCCGGAGGCAGATGCGCTCCCAGGGTAATGGCAACAGAGATAGATCCCGGCCCCACGGTGATAGGGAGCGTGAATGGATAGAACGCGTTTTCAAGGATTTGGTCTTCTGGAGTAGCCGTATCTTTCGCGCGTCCCGTGTCCTGGCTCAGGAGAGACCATCCGGTAGCGGCGACCACCAGACCTCCTCCAATCTGTACTGCGTAAATCGCAATACCAAAGAACGTGAGTACGTGTACACCCCACAGCAGGGAGCAGAGCAGCAGGAAGAAACTGTAGATGGCGATTTTCTGCGCCAGCAACCGCTGTGTGGTGGACGCGATCGGCCCTACTAGATTGACGAAAATCGCGGCGCTTCCCAATGGATTGACGATTGGGAAGAGAGCGGCCACGACCAGGATAGTGGCCTCAATGACCGCAGTTATTTCCTGACGAATGTCGATCACCAGCGGGATTCTCCAGGCGCACGGGCTGCCTCAGAATCTTACTACCCTTTCTTTGTAACCACCGGCCGGGAAGCCCGGATTTCCTGGTAGACCTAAATGGCGTTGTCGCACTTCATGCGCCTTTCTTCACGGAAAGGCGCACACGCGGCTCTTTCCAGTGCTGCGTGGCAGGAAATCCGGGAAGCCCGGATTTCCTGTGGAACTAAATGGCGTTGCCGCACTTCATGCGCCTTTCTTCACGGAAAGGCGCACACGCGGCTCTTTCCAGTGCTGCGTGGCAGGAAATCCGGGAAGTGGCGGCTTGAGACAAAAAATTGGATGAGCAAAACGCTGACATTTGCGTCGCCAGCGTTGCTAGAATCGAAAGTAATGACGGTCATTGCGAAGAGCGTTTCGCCTGAGGTGCTGGAACGGTACGAGCCGGTCATCGGGCTCGAAGTACACGTACAGCTGCTAACCAATACCAAGGCCTTTTGCGGCTGCGCAAATAAATTCGGCGGTGAACCGAATACGCATATTTGCCCGGCCTGTCTTGGCCTGCCGGGCGCACTGCCGGTGTTGAACCAGCGCGCAGTGGAGTACGCTGTGCTGGCCGCGACTGCGATCAACTGTGAAGTGCGCGAGCAGTCGGTCTTCGCGCGCAAGAACTACTTCTATCCCGACTTGCCCAAGGGCTACCAGATTTCGCAGTTCGACAAGCCGCTGGCTGAACACGGATGGATCGATGTTCCGGCGCTCGATGGCTCCGGCCACACCGTCACCAAACGCATTGGCATTACGCGGCTGCATATGGAAGAGGATGCTGGGAAAAGCATGCACGACGGCTTTCCTGACTCCGCGACCAAAACCTATGTTGACTTGAACCGATGCGGAACGCCGCTGATTGAAATTGTGAGTGAGCCCGATCTGCGAACGCCCGATGAGGCTTACGAGTATTTGACCCGCCTCAAAGAAATTCTGCTCTACACCGGCGTGAGCGACTGCAACATGGAAGAGGGATCGCTGCGCTGCGATGCGAATGTGAGCGTACGATTGCGCGGGCAGAAGCAGTTCGGAACCAAGGCCGAGGTCAAGAACGTGAACAGTTTCCGTTTTATTCGCTCTGCGCTGGAGTATGAGATTGAGCGCCAGGTGGAATTGATCGAAAGCGGCGGCCGGGTGACTCAGGAGACGCGACTGTGGAACGCGAGCGAGGGGCGCACTTACTCCATGAGGTCAAAGGAGCAGGCGCACGACTACCGCTATTTTCCCGAGCCGGATTTGCCGCCGCTGCTGGTTTCAGGGCAGTGGAAGGAGATCCTGGTGAGCCGCATGCCCGAGCTGCCGGAGGCACGCCGCAAGCGCATGATTGCCGAGTACGAGATCACCCTGCAGGATGCTCAGACACTGACCGCGACGCGCGACTTTGCCGACCAGTTCGAGACTGCGGCCAGGCAGGCGCGAAGCCCTCGGCGTGTCGCCAACCTGATCCAGAGCGAGTTGATGGGCCGTCTCAAGGCCAAGGGCCTCGATCTGGAAGAGTCTCCGATCAGCATGCAGGGATTGGTCCAGGCGGCGGATCTGACCGAGGGGGGAGAGCTTTCCAGCAAGCAGCTCAAAGGTCTATTTGATACGGCGTTTGAAAATGGCGAAGACTTTGGCGCCGTGTATGAGCGCGAGAAACCGCAGCAGATCAGCGACCCCGGGGCTCTGGGAAAGCTGATTCAGGAAGTGATTGCGGCCAATCCCAAGCAGCTGGAGCAGTACCGCGCCGGCAAGAAGACGGTAGCCGCTTTCTTCGTGGGCCAAGTGATGCGTTTGTCGAAAGGGCAGGCCAATCCGGCGCTGCTGAATGAATTGGTGACCAAACAACTCGACGCCTAAGGCTGTAACTTCCTGCCTTGTTGTGAGTCGAACATTGCGGTGAACCAATGTTCGACTCCGACCTCAACTACCATTCTGCTCGGCAAAAGATAACGCGCCGCGCCTTCCTGCTGAGCGGGGGTATGGCGGCCGCCGCCCTTGCCGCTTGGTCTCTGCATCCTGCGCCCTCGACACCGGCAGCCTCATCGCCGGGCGGCCCTGCTCCCGAGATTGCAATTGCCGAATTTTCTTCGGCTGGCGTGGCCACGGGTACAGTCCGGGTGCCAAAGATTGTCAAAAGCGACGCCGAGTGGAGGCAACAACTCTCCGCGAATGCCTTCGACATCACCCGCAGGGCCGATACTGAGATGGCCTACACCGGCTCCTATTGGAACCTGCACCAGCGGGGAATCTTTCGTTGCCTCTGCTGTGACACGGCACTGTTTTCGTCGGAGACGAAGTTCGATTCCGGCACCGGCTGGCCGAGCTTCTGGCAGCCGATCGCCAAAGAGAACATCGCGGAGACTGAAGACACCAGCTGGGGCGTTCGGACCGCGGTAGCCTGCCGGCGGTGTGATGCGCACCTGGGTCACGTCTTTAACGACGGACCGCCGCCAACGGGTCTGCGCTATTGCATCAACTCGGCATCCCTGGTGTTCAACGCCATCCCGCTCGGGTCCGGATGACGAAAGGCACCCGTCCAGAAGAGGTGGGCACGGCGCTACATGTTCATCTTTTTGAAGCGAGAACCCGGGATGACGCGCACCAGCAGCATGATCCAGGCCCAGAACCAGGGCACGTAGGCAACATCGCGCCCCCGCTCAACAGCTTTTAGTATGCCGCGGGCGACCTGGTCCGGCGTGGCAAAAAGCGCATTGTGCGGCACATGCGCAGTCATGGGCGTGGATACGAAGCCCGGTTTGATGGTCAGCACCTGCACTCCATCGCGGTCGATGCGGTTGCGCAAACCTTCCAGAAAGACATTGAGCGCTCCTTTGGAAGCACCGTAGACATAATTGCTCTTGCGGCCGCGGTCGCCGGCCACCGAGGACACGACCGCCAACGTGCCTCCGTGCTGGGCCTGAAAGTAGTTTCCCAGCCAGGTCAGCAGGGAAACCGTGGAGATGAAGTTGGTGTGCAGAATGGCAGCGGCGATCTCGAAATCCGCTTCCGCAGCCTGCTGGTCGCCCAATACTCCGTGAGCGATCAGGGCCAGATCGATTTTGCCCAGCCGCTCCACCGCGATCGCCAGCATCTCAGGTTGGGCCGCGGTGTCATCCAGATCCATGACCCAGGTGTCTACGGTGGCTGCGCCGCGGGTCAGTAGATCCTGGGCTACCGCTGTCAGCCGGTTGCTGTTCCTGGCCACCAGCATGAAATGTATATTCCGCGCCGCGAGCCGCCGCATGGTCGCGATGGCGATGCTCGAGGTCGCCCCTAGCACCAGCACCCTGGAAGGAAAGCCCGGATCGCGTTTAGTCAAGGCCGGCTACCCGCTGCCAGAAGCTGGAGCTGAACGAGGGATCGATATAAACGGCCCACTGCTCCCACTGGGGATAGAACTGTTGGAAATGCGCCGCGCTCATGCACGCATCTTTAGCCGGATACATCCTGCCGCCGAACTCGGCTGTGATGGCGGCCAGCCTATCCAGCAGGTCGAAGCTCACGTCCCGCCGGATGGGAAAATCCAGCGCCAGGGTGATACCCGTCATGGGAAACGACATCATCCCGGGCGAAGCCACATCCCCGAAGACCTTGATCACGGCGAGAAAAGACGCCAGCCCTGATGCGGTAATGGCCTTCAACAGCTGGATCATTCCCATGGGATGGCTGGCCCATGGCAGAACACATTGGAACTGGAGCAGACCTTGCTGGCCATACAACCGATTCCATTGCAGGATGCGGTCCAGGGGATAGAAGAATGGCTCGTAGTCGGTCAGCCCAGCGCGTTGTTTGCTGAGCTGCTTGTGGTAGTAGAGAGTATTGAAGGCGCCCACGGACGAGCGGTTGAGGGCAAACGCCGGCAGGTCGAAGGGCAGGGTGAACTTTGGCTTGGCCAGCGGAGTCAAGGGCCCCGGGTTTTCATCATGCTCACCCTGGATGAAGACGCCACGGGCAAAGTTACGGCCCTGGGCGACGCAATCGATCCACGCCACGGAGTACTCCCGGGTACTCGCACTTGATAGTGCGACAAACTCCTCCAGCCCGACGAACCGAGTGGATTGATACCGGATGCGGCGGGAAACGATCGGGCGCAGCTGCACTTCAGCCCAGCCGATCAGCCCGGTCAATCCCATGCCACCGATGGTGGCAGCGTACCAATCGGGATTCTGGCTGGCGCTGCACACCATCTGCGTCCCATCCGACCGTATCAGCTCGAAGCACGGCGTGTGCAAGCCGAAGGTGCCTGCCACATGGTGGTTTTTGCCGTGAATGTCGTTGGCTATCGCTCCACCGACGGTTACGTATTTGGTGCCCGGGCTCACCGGCAAAAACCAGCCCCGCGGCACAGCGAAGTCAAGAATTTCCGCCAGCGTCACTCCGGCTTCGCAGCGCAGCAGGCCGGATTGTGCATCGAACGAGATCAGGCGATCGAGGTTCGGCGTACGTAGAAGCGTACCGTTCTGCAGCAGGCAAACGTCGCCGTAACTGCGTCCCATGCCCACCGCCAGCATTTTTGCGCCGGGGACCTGTTGGGGAGGAAAATCCTCTTTCCAGAAAAGGGAGTGGACTTCAGCGGAGAGCCTTGGATACCGGCCCCAGGATTCAAACTGCGGCCGGTCCTGGCGAGGGGACATAAGTCATTTATCTTTCTGGAGTAGTTTCACAAAATAGCTACGCTCTGTCCGGCATACACCCGGAGGAGGCCGGTTCTACAGTGCCGAGTAGGCAACGAGCACTATCCCTACACCGAGCAGCAGACTCACGCGGTCCACCAGAGCAAAGACCACCGGATCTTCATCCATCAACCCGCGCGAGGCCAGCAACCAAACCCGGCTGATCCACAGGATCATCAGCGGTGTGATCAACCACATGCGGCTGGGATGGTGATAGAGCGCCGTTACGTCACGCCCGTTTATATAGAGAGTGAAGATGACGATCGAGGCATAGGCGCTGGAAGTTCCGAAGCTGCGCAGCTGCTCGATGTCGCTTAAGAGATAGCCTCTTGCGGAGCTCGGGTTCACGCCGCGTGCATGCAGGTTCTGCAATTCGCTGAACCTCTTGACCATCGCCAGGCTGAGAAAAAAGAAAATTGAGAAAGCTGCAAGCCAGGGAGAGATGATGGTGTAAGTGGCTGCGGCGCCGGCCACCATGCGCACGGTGTACAGGCTCGAAAGGATGACGACATCTACCAGAACGATGCGCTTAAGCACCAGGGAATAAGCCAATGTGGTGACAAGATAGAGCAGCAGGAAAATGAGAAATTTTCGTGGCAAGTAAACAGCCATGATCAAAGCGAGCGCCGTCAGCAGAAATGAGACGGCAAGACCTGCAGTTACAGAAAGGTCGCCTGCAGCAAAGGCACGTTTGCGCTTGCTCAGATGTACCCGGTCTGCCTCCAGGTCAAGCAAGTCGTTGAAGATATAGGTTGCCGAAGCGATGAAGCTGAAGCAGAAGAAGGCGGCGACCGCGGTCAACACAGGCGCCAGGTGGATGGTGTGGGCCAGCAGCAGAGGCAGGAAGACGAGCAGATTCTTTGCCCATTGGTGCACCCGGAGGGCCTTCGCCAGGGCAACAGGCCCGCGCGACCGGTCGAGGAAGCTCCTGCTCACCTTGACATTTCGGCTCTTCAGAGCCCTGTTCAACCTGAGGTCGGGATTGGCCAGCATCGCCTGCCGGGCGCTTTTGAGGAGCGGCAAATCGGGAAGGGCATTGCCGATGTAGTCGAAGCCGTCAGACGCAAACCGCTGCTCCAGATGTTGCAGCTTGTGGTTTCCGGTGAGGTTTACGGCGCCATCGCTGGCCATCACGTCGTCAAAGATGCCCAGGTGGGCAGCGACGCTCCGCGCCAGGACTCGATCGGCCCCAGTGGCCAGGTAGAGCTTGCGGCCAGCCGCATGCTCATCTCTCAGATAGTCCAGCAGCGGACGGTTGTACGGCAGGTGGGCAACATCGAGAGCGACCAGGGAGGCCACCTGCGACTTGAGATGCGCCTTCCCCTTGATGGCCCACAATGGTGTGCGCAAAAATGCCAGCGGCTGGCGACGGGCGAGGACCATCAGCGAGTCGACGAAGGTGTCCGACTTGACCAGCGTCCCATCCAGGTCGATACAGAGCGGACGCTCCGTGTGCACTGCGACTGGAGGCTCCATTACCTTAAGGTCGGTCATCTCGAGCATATCTCTCGTTGCTGATGATCCACTGTATCAACAGGATACGTCCGCGGCGGAATGACCCAGGTAACCATTGCAGTTCATGTTGAGAATAGCAGAGTGCCATTGGCAAAACGGCACGCCGCCAGCCCCGTGACGGTTTTCTTCACCCGTGTCGAACCTTTCACCGCCCGCTGCCGTCATATAGGTGCAGCTTCAGCGAGCAAGAGGCACAGGCTAAAGAATGATGGAAATAGGCACATGCAAGGTCGCGATGGTGGTGGGAGTTTGCGTCTCTATGCTGGGCGCCCTGCCGGCTCTATCGGCGCAGGAAACCTCCACCGCGCGTGCCATTGTCACGGTGAACTCGAAATCGGCAGAAGACGTGACCACTGTCCCCCGCCAGAGCATCAGCGTTTTTGTGAATCGTAAGCTTCAGGAAGTGGCTGGTTGGGTTCCGTTGCGCGGCGAGCGCTCGGGCTTGCAACTGGTGGTCCTGTTGGATGATTCTTCCCGCGGCAACCTGGGTCTGCAATTGAACGACCTCAGGAGCTTTGTGACTGGGCTGCCTCCCACCACGCAGGTGGCGATTGGCTATATGCGCAATGGGACCCCGAACCTAGTGCAAAACTTTACCAGCGACCACGCGCAAGCAGCCAAGTCTTTCCGCTTGCCTTCAGGGACAGCGGGTGGCAACGGAAGCCCTTATTTTTGCCTTTCGGATCTGGTCAAGCACTGGCCGGGTGGGGATAGCAACGTACGCCGCGAGGTGATTATGGTCACCGATGGCGTTGACCGCTACTCCGGCGCACGCTTTAATCCTGACAATCCCTACGTACAGGCGGCCACCAGCGACGCACAAAAAGCCGGCGTGATTGTCTATTCCATCTACTATCGGGGGGCGGGACGCTTCGACCAGAGTGCGGCGGCAACGGATGGAGGGCAGAACTACCTTACCCAGGTCTCGTCCTCGACCGGCGGCAAGGTTTACCTGGAGGGTTTTGGCAACCCGGTATCGTTCGCCCCGTTTCTCTCCGACATTCAGCGCAAGCTGCAGAACCAATATGAGCTGAGCTTCGTCTCAACAGCGAAACCCGGGCTGCAGTCCATCCGGGTAAAAACCAGCCAACCCAACACCACCCTGGAGTGGCCTTCGCGGGTTCCGGTGGGCGGTGTGACCGCGCCCCAGTAAAAGCGTTGATTCACCCCTGAAGCGGGAGCGCTGGCTCCACTTAGGCAGCGAATAAAATAAAGCAACGGAAAGAACCGATGCCAGGAATAAGGACGCTAAAGCTGAACATCCAGATCCGAAGGGTGATTCTTGGGGGAGTGATACTCGCTGTTGCCGGCTTGCTTCCAATAGCGGGCACGGCACAGGATGCTGCCCCGGCCGCCAAGCCGGTGACGTTCCTCGGTACCGTCCAGACGCTGAATGGCAAAACTCTTACCGTCAAGAGCGATGCTGGGGCAACCATGCAGGTCACAGTGGAGGAGGATGCCCGTCTGCTGCGTATCGAACCGGGACAGAAGTCCCTGGCTGGGGCCAGTCCCTTCAGCTTGTCCGATCTCGCGACCGGGGATCGGGTTATGGCACGCGGTTCTGCCAATGCGGACGGCAGTTCACTGGCTGCCACCATGCTGGTGGCCATTAAGAGCGCGGACATCGCACAGAAGCAGGAGCAGGATCGGGAGGACTGGCAGAAGCATGGCGCGGGGGGCCTGGTTAAGGCGGTGGACCCGGCAGCAGGAACCGTGACCATTTCCATCGGAGCCGGTGGAACCCGGACCCTGGTCATTCACACTTCGCCCACCACCATCATTCGCCGCTATGCTGCGGGTTCGGTCCGGTTCGATCAGGCAGTAAAAAGTTCTCTTGACCAAATCAAACCGGGCGACCAGCTTCGTGCCCGGGGTCCTCGAAGTGACGACGGCGCGACGCTCGAGGCACAAGAAATCGTCAGCGGAAGCTTCCGAAACCTTGCCGGGCCCATCGTGGCCGTGAACGCGGCCGCATCTACCATTACGGTCAACGATACCGCCACCAGGAAGCCGGTCGTCATTTCCGTTACCCCTGATAGTGAAGTGAAAAAGCTGGATCCCGCTGTGGCGCAGCGGCTGGCCGCGCGCATGAATGGCGGGGGAGCGAGGCGGCCGGACGGATCCCCGGCGCCAGCCGGTTCGCAAGGCCCTGCAGCCGGTGGACCCCCAGCCGGCGCCCCTTCCGGACCACCTCCAGGAGCCGGCGGGAGCGATCGGCCAGCCGGGCCATCAGGTCCAGGCCCAGGCCGTGGCTCCGGCCCCGATTTTCAGCAGCTGCTGGCGCGTTCGCCATCGGTCACGTTGAAGGATCTGGCTAAAGGCAACATGGTCATCGTCGTGGCAACCGAGGGCCAGGCTCCTGACAGCACGACCGCCATCACCGTGGTCGCCGGCGTCGAGCCCATGCTGCAGGCCTCCACCAGCGCCAGTCAAGCCATGCTTTCTTCTGCATGGAATCTAGGCGGGGGAGAAGGCGGCGGCGGGGAGAAGCACCCCAGTAGAGCACTCGGTGCAGGTGCCGCAGAAGGAATGCGTGCCCAGGGCGCGCTCCAGAACTAACCCATATAAGCAGTCTCAATCAACATGGCGTTTTCACGATGGGTGTAGCCGGTAAGGATGCTTCGGACGGGGCTTTTTCCCAGGAAAAGCTCCACCTCCTCTGAGGCCGAATGGGACACAACAATCGTGCAAGCGCTCTAGCCAACTTTGAATTTATCTGAGGAGAACTTTTGAAACGATTCCTCGCTCTCTGCCTGACGCCCCTGTTCATTTTTTCCGCGATCACTGCTTTACAAGATGCCGTGGCTCAAACAGCAACAGTGGCAGTAACGGGAACACTACGCGGCCAGGTGGCGGATCCTAGCGGCGCGGTCATTCCCCAGGCTTCGCTTACCGTGACCTCGGCAGCAGGCGTAAGCCGCACGGGCACATCGGATGCTACTGGCCAATATGCAATCCCCGGCCTGGCGCCCGGCCAATACACGGTCACCGTGCAAGCCAACGGATTCTCCACGTTCACTTCTCCACCCGTGCGGATTGCTGCCGGGCAAACCCAGCATCTGAATGTTTCGCTGACGATCCAAATGGAACAGCAACAGGTGCAGGTTTCCGGCGATACCCCAGGGGTAAGCGTCGATCCCGACAATAATGCCAGTGCCGTGGTGCTGACGGGCAAGGATCTCGACGCCCTTTCTGACGACCCTGACGAATTGTCAAACGAGCTCACCGCGCTGGCAGGTCCTTCCGCGGGTCCGAGCGGGGGTCAGATTTACATTGATGGCTTCACGGGCGGCCAACTGCCGCCCAAGTCTGCGATCCGGGCCATCATCATCAACCAGAATCCCTTCTCCGCCCAATATGACACTCCTGGCTATGGCCGGGTCGAGATATTGACCAAGCCGGGCAGCGATAAACTGCACGGTCAGCTGTTTGTGAATGCCAGTGCATCGGCTTTCAACAGTTCCAATCCTTTTGCGGAAAATGAACCGCCTTACCATACGTTGCAATACGACGGCAACGTAAGCGGGGCACTGGGCAAGAAGGCCTCGTTCTTCGTCAGCTTTGACCGGCGCAACATTCAGGACAACAGCATCGTCAACGCCAATGTGCCCTACGTACCCGACCCTGCTACCTGCGGCCCGGGAAGCGTGCTGGTGCCCAGCGTCGGCACGCCGTGCAATCTGGCAGTCCCCTACCCGCAGACCCGCACCGACATCAGTCCCCGCATCGACTATCAGCTGACGCAGAACCAAACCTTAACGGTTCGCTATAGCTACTACCAGGACACCCGGAACAACAGTGGATTGGGCAGCAATCCCTTCGTGCTGCCGAGCCAGGCCTACAACACCAACGAAGTCGAAAACAGGATTCAGATCGGCGACAGCCAGGTCTATGGTGCGAAATTCGTCAACAATACTCGTTTCCAATACATCCATGATCAAAGCAATCAGAACCCGCAGTTGGTAGCTCCGGCCATCAATGTTCTGCAAAATTTTCAGGGCGGTGGCAGCCCCCTGGGTACCAGCAGCGATACCCAGAATCACTACGAGTTTCAGAATTACGCTTCCCTGGCGCTCACCCATCATTACCTTCGCTTTGGTGGCCGGGTCCGCGATGTGCAGGACACAAATTATTCGAATGCGAACTTTCAGGGCACCTACACCTATTCGAATCTGCTCGCCTACCAGGTGAACAAGCCCAGCCAGTTTTCAATCACCGTTGGTACTCCCACCCAGAGTTCGAGCGTAGTGGATCTGGGCCTTTATGCTGAGGACGACTGGAAGGTGCGACCCAATTTCACGGTCAGCTACGGGCTGCGCTTCGAAACCCAAAACCACATTCCCAACAAAGTCAATTTTGCTCCTCGTGTCGCCCTTTCGTATGGCATTGGATCCAGCGGCAAGGCGCCAACCACCGTGTTGCGCGCGGGCTATGGGATTTTCTACAACCGTTATACGTACGACCTGCTGCTCAACGTCAACCGCTACAGCCTTGACCAAGAGGGCCAGGTGCAGACCATTCAGTCCAACCCCAATGGAACGCCTCCGGCCAGCACCACCGAGGAAACTCCCGCGCTGCCGACCTACTATCGCACCCAACCCGGCCTGAATGCGCCTGCCACCATAGAAGCCGGCACCGGCGTTGAGCACCAGGTGAATAAAAACGTAAGTGTCTCGGCGACATATCTTTACTCCCGCGGTATACACCAATTGCTGTCACGCAATATCGATGCCCCACTGCCCGACGGAAGCCGGCCGGCGTTGGATTTATGCCCTGCCAACCCGATCGGTGCGGCCCCAGGTACGCCATGCAATATTTATGAGTACGATTCGCTGGCGGTCTTCAAGGAGAACCAGATCTTTCTGAATCTGAATGTGCGGTCCGGCCAGAGACTCACGTTTACCGGCTTCTACATCTACAGCAAGGCCAACGGCGATACCGGCGGCCCCGGCTACCACCCGTCCAACCAGTACAACCTCATGCAGGATTATGGCCGCCAGTATTTCGATGTGCGCAATCGTGTTTTCGCGTTCGCTAATTATTCGGCGCCCTACGGCTTCAGGATCAGCCCGTTCCTCAGCGCTTCTTCGGGTGCACCCTTCAATATCCAACTCAATCAGGACACAAATGGGGATTCGTTTTTCAACGACCGTCCGGTATTTGCCTCCTCAACCTCTAAGCTGACCGAAGTGGATAAAACCAAGTACGGGGACTTCGACATCAGCGCTACTCCTCCCTCTGGCTCGCAGATCATCCCTATTAATTACGGCAACGCCTCGGTTCAATTCGCCATGAATTTGCGCGTAGCCAAGACTTTTGGCGTTGGCCCCCGGGTAGAAGAAGGCAAAGGAGCGAGGGTTGATGGTGGTGGTGGTCCGGGAGGCGGCCGGGGCGGAGGGCGGGGCATGCCGGGAATGGGGTTGGGAGGCAATGGGCCCAATCCGGGTGGCCAGAACAACCGTGTCGACAGGCGTTACAGCATCACCTTCAGCGCCTTTGCACACAATATCTTTAACGTGGTCAATCTCGCGCCGCCCAATGGAACCCTTGGCGGGCCGCCGGACGGCACCACCGACTCTCCCTTCTTCGGCAAGTCAAATCAGCTGGCAAGCGGCTTTTTCTCCCACGGCTCCGCGGTGCGGGATTTTAATTTTCAGGCGCTGTTCAACTTCTAGAAATGTGACCATTACTCTTTACCGGCGGACCAAGGTGTGCCCCCACATCTCGCCTTTGAAATGTGGGGCGCCCAGTTCCGTCGGTATAGCAAGAGTTTAAAAGTCCAGCCTGAGGGCCGCCTGTCCAGTGCGGTTTCCGGCGTTCTCGGCCGTCTGCGGCCCTGTCAACGCTCCGAAGGTCGAACTGTCGATAGCAGTGACCGGAGGGGCAAAGTTGGTATGGTTGAGGACATTGGTAAAGGTCGTTTCGAAGCGCGCATGAAGTTTCTCCGTGATCCGAAATTGCTTGGCTACCCCCAGCGAGACCGCGGACGTTCCGGGTCCCTGCAGAATGCCGACTCCGGCATTTCCGAAGCGCCCCGCACCCGCGGGCGTGGGAGCAAATGCGGACTGGTTGAAGTATCGCGCCCGAGATTGGCCGGTGTAGAAGTTGCTCGATACCACATCCGGACGCAAAATAGCACCGCGATTGACAACGTTCGTATTCGACTGGTCCGCCGAACCACTGATGGTCGGTGTAAGCCACGGCCCTGTCTCCAGCAAAGTAACGGTGGTCAGGTCCCAACCCCCCAGGAACGCATCTTTGACTCCGCCCCCGTTCATAAAGTTCCGGCCGCGGCCAAAGGGAAGCTGGTACATACCTGTCAGCAGCATCCGATTCCGTCGTGTGCCTTCTACGTTGCCTAGATTTCGTTCGATGTGGAAGCGGTCTGCGACAGGAAGGCCGTAGTTTACTTCACCGGCGAATGCGTTCGGCGCATCCCCCTGATTGTCGGCCTTGTTATCGGCCAACGTATAGTTTGCATCGAAGTAAAGTCCATGTTGCATGCGGTGCGTGACCTCGAACATAAACGCCCGGTAGTTGCTCTCACCCGCGTTGAAGGTACTGTAAAGCTCGGTCCAGTTGGTGTAAGGCGAACGAGGATCGACGTATGGGCTGGCGACCGTCGTCGTGAAAGGCGTTGTGCTCGCGGGAATCTGGTTGAGGTCCTCGGTGAGGTTGAGCCGATACGAGTGCATTCCCACATAGCTGACGCGGAGTGCTGTGCTGCTGTTGATTTCGCGTTCCACGGTTATGTTCCACTGGTTGGCCTGCGGATCGCGGTAGTTCGGATCGACTCCCTGGTCCAGGCTTCCTCCTCCGATCTGCACGCTGCTGGCTGCAGGGGCCGTGTTCGGAAACCGGATCTGTGGCGTGTTTGGTCCTGCTGTGTTGGCATTGGCGTAGCTGTGCAGGCTCGACGTAGGATTGCCGCTGTTGTTGAACGAGAGCGGACCCAGATTGGTCATGGTGTAGATGCCAAAGCCGCCCCGTATAACCGTCCTGGTGTCGTTGAACGGGCGGTAGGCGAAGGCCACGCGCGGCTGGAAGTTGCCTTTGTACGTATTGCGCAGGCTCTGCGGAAGGTGATCCTGGCTGGCCGTCATGTATTGCGTGCAGGGCAGCGCGGTGTCGCCCAAGCTGCAGGCGTTGAATGACTGCTGGAAGGCAACATTCGACGAGGTGATGTTTTGCCGCGCAAGGTACCCTGCCAATGCATTAGGAACCACGATGGAGTTGTTTCGCTGATCGAAATTAGCCAGGTTACCGCCATCCTCCTGGAAGCCGGGAAGAATCTGCCAGCGTAAGCCGTAGCTGAGTGTCAGCCGGCTGTTGAGCTGGTACTCGTCCTGCGCGAAGAGGCTGAACTGGGTGGCTGTTCCGCCTACGTCCGGGCTGGAGACTGCGAAGTTCAGCGTTGTGGGGGCGCCTTCGAGAAAGTCACCGAAGGCATTGCCCGTGAAGGTGGGCTGAAAGATGAAGTCGCCGAAATCATCCGAAGCGAATTCCGGGGCGAAGCTTTCCAGATCGAAGTAGCGCACGCGGCGCACATCGAGACCAGCCTTCAAGGTGTGCTTGCCTCGAGTGTAGGTCAGATTGTCGCTGAACTGGGTGGTCTTCGATTGCGTGATGCCCGCTTTGTCCCGGCCTAAGGGCGTTAGACCAGTACCCGCGCTGAAGTTGAAGGTAGGAAAGGCATGGGTTGTCGGATGTTGACTGATATTCACGCCCGTGAGGTCAAGCTGTGTCAGCGCGTCTGACCCCTGAATGGGAAAGTCGACGCTGGTAGTAACGTTGGTAAATCCATAGCGAAACTCGTTCAAGAGAGTGGGTGTGATGGTGTACGTGTCGGAGACCAGCAAGCTCCGGTTATGAATGGAATCGCTGTCGTTGGGAAGAAAGGGATTTGCGTAGTCCGCAGTGATGTTCTTCCGGCTGAAGCGGGCATATGCGGACTGCTTGGAGCTGATTGTCTGGTCGATGCGCAGATCGGCGCCATCCGTGCGCGCCGGAGTGGGTTGGAAATTCTCGTAGTTATAACCCGACTGACCGCTCACGTTGGGCAGTGGGATATAGCTCAACAAAGCTCTGGCAGTAGGGCTGATATTTGCAGACGGAATGGGAGCCAGCGGTGCTTGACCGGTGGTACTGAACCCGCTCAGGTCGCCGTTACGCTCTGCAACCGTCGGCACTTCCAGCTGCTCTGCCAAAGCGGTGGTGCGCCGGTTGCCTTCGTAGTCGGCGAAGAAAAACGTTTTGTCATGACCGTTGTAAAGGTGTGGGATGATGACCGGGCCGCCCAGTGAGAAACCGAAAGTGTTGAACTTTTTCGGCGCCTTCCCGCTGAAGCCATAAGGGTCGGCGTCGAGCGCCTGATTCTGCAGATATTCGAACAGGCTTCCGTGATATTGATTCGTCCCGTTCTTGGTGGTGAAGGTGACATCGCCGATCTGCGAGAACTCGGCGCTGTTGTTAAAGGAGGTGACCTTGACCGCTGCGATTCCTTCCTGAGACGGGTAGGCATCCTGCAATGCGCCATTCTGCCTTACGTTTGCGGTCGAGATACCGTCCACAGAAAAGTTGATCATCGACGAGCTCGCTCCACCTAGCGCAATGTTGCCTGAACTGTCCGTCTGCACATTGGGAGACAGGCCGAGCGCACCCAGCGGGCTGGTGGTGGTCGCGCGATTATTCAGGGGAAGCTGCGTCATCTCCAGGTTGCTCTTCGAGTCCTGAAGCGTGGCGTTTTCTGTGTTGATCTGATCTGCGTCCGAAGTCACTTGAACGGTGGTTGATTGTTCCGCTATGTTGAGTGCGACTGTAAGCCTCAGGTCCTGGCGTGCTTCGACAGAAATTCCTGAGATCACCGTGTCGGCAAAGCCATTGTGATGCGCATGCAGGCTGTATTTTCCAGCCTTCACATTCTCCAGGATGAAGCTGCCTGATGCATCGGCGATGACCGTGCGTTCCGTGTTCTCATCCGTGCTGTGCAGTACGATCTCGGTGTCTGAGATGACCGCGCCGCTCGCATCCTGCACTACGCCTCTCACGCTGCCGAATGTGGACTGCCCAAGCGTGAGCGAGGCGCCGCTCAGAAGCAGACAGCAGACGAGAATGGGAAAGAAGCGGTGATAGAACGTCCAGGCGAGAAGCTGGCTCTTCTGTTGTCCCTGGACACCATTGGGTTTCGTGCCGCGCTCTTCGGCCGCAGGCGCATGTGGAACGTCATGGATGTTTTGTTGAATCCGAATGAAGAAAGCCTCTAAGAAATTTCATTGCATCACCTCTTACGCCGGAAAAGGGCCGGCATATTTAGTGAATCGCGAAAGCCATTGGTAATGCATAAGCTTCTTCTTAACGGTTTCCTTATGTGTCCGGCGATATAGTTAAGTTGCTCAAGGGCAAGCGCCAATGACTAGGAAGCCTATCCGCGCTGTTGCCGGCAGGATCGCCGCCGGCGCCGCCGGCGCGTTGGTGGTCACCTTCGTCGCCTACCGCTTTCATTTCAATCTCTCGTCGGCGACCTCAGTTCAACTCTTGCTCGTTACTGCGATCGCGCTGCGCTGGGGCTTTCTCGAAGCGGGCATCGTCTCATTGCTCTCCGTTGCCTGCCTCGATTACTTCTTCACCGAACCTCTGCTCAGGTTCTACATTGCAGACCCACACGATTGGATCGCTCTGGGGGCCTTCGAGAGCGTGGCTCTGGTCGTTAGCAGTCTCTCCAACCAGGTCAGCCGCCATGCTCGCGAGTCAGAGTTGCATCGAGCACAGCTACAGAAGCTGTATGAGCTGAGTCAGAGTATCTTGCTTCTTGACCGGCAGAAGGCGGTCGAGCCGCAGCTTGCAAGCCTTCTCCACTCCGCCCTTCGGGTGGAAGGTGTGGTCCTATGGAATGCTTATGACCTCCGTATGTGCAGGAGTGGCGAGTGCGACGTCACAGACGACCAGGTGCGTTCCGTCTACTTTATGGACAGCAGTGGAGACGACCCTGCAAACTGCATCTCCATGCGAGTCTTGCGCCTGGGCTTACGCCCCATCGGATCGCTTGTCGTCTGCGGTCATTCGCTCGATGCGGCGACGATCAATGCAGCTGCGTCACTTGCGGCCGTGGCGATCGAGAGGGCACGCTCCTTTTCCACGGAAACCAGCGCGGAGGCAGCACGGCAAAGCGAACAACTTCGGGCCGCCGTTCTCGATGGCCTCGCCCACGCCTTCAAGAGTCCGCTGACCACGATTCGGAGCTCAAGCTCTGGCTTGCTGGCGATGAATACCTTGTCCGGCGCGGAGAAGAGGCTGGTTGCCCTGATCGATCAGCATGCCACGCAACTCACCGACCTCAGTACGCGTCTGCTTCGGACGGCGAGGCTGGATAGCGGTGAACTCAGGCTGAGACGGGAACAAGTCGATCTCACACGGCTCATCGAATGCTGCGTCGAAGCATCTGCCCAGGAGTTAGGCGACCATCCTGTCGATGTTCGGGTTGCCGCGCGCCACAGCCTGGTATGGGCTGATAAACAACTGTTACAAATGGCGCTTTTTCAGCTTCTTGACAACGCCGCCAAATATAGCAGGCCGGGTTCCTCCATCGTAGTCGACGTTCAGGAGGAGACGGCAGAGATGTTCATCAGTGTCCGGAACGAAGGCTCCTTCATCCCGGCGGAGGAGAGAGACAAGGTGTTTCAACGCTTCTATCGCAGCCCAGGGTCAGAGCACCGGGCGGCGGGCACAGGGATCGGCCTCTCCGTCGTTCGACGCATCACAGAGGCGCATCAAGGCCGTACATGGGTAACGAGCGACCCCGAGAGCGGGACGACCTTCGTTCTGACGCTGCCCAGAACAGCAAAGGGGAAGTGAGGCGTGGAACAGAAGAGCAAAGTACTGGTGGTCGAAGATGATGCAGGAATTCGACAGAGCCTCTTTGAAACCCTGGGTGCACTGGGGTTCGCGATCGGGGAGGCATGCAATGGAGAGGAGGCGCTACTCCGGCTCCGGATGGTCAACTACGATGCTGTATTGCTTGACATCAATATGCCCGGGATCGGCGGGAAGGAGACATGCCGCAGAATCTGCCAAAGCTATCCTCGTCTTCCGATTATCGTGCTGACCGTGCGAGATGACGAGAATGACAAAGTGGAAGCACTCGATGCAGGTGCTTATGACTATGTAACCAAGCCGTTTCAGATTCATGAGCTGGCCGCAAGGCTGCGCGCGGTCATCCGTCGCTACAACGGCTCGAGTCAATCGAATGCTGTCAGCGCGATCGGTGACATCACTCTGGACCAGGAACGTCGCCAGGTTCAGAAACGGGGAGAGGATATTCACCTGGCTCCAAAGCAATACGAAACGTTGTGCTACCTGATGGAGCATGCAGGTCGCCCGGTGCCTCACGAACGCCTGCTAGCCTCTGTATGGGGACCGCTCTACGGAAATGAGCGTGAATACTTGCGGGTGATTATTAACCAGCTACGCAAGAAGATCGAAGACGATCCGGCTCATCCGACGTATATTTTGACGGAAACGCATATCGGCTATCGATTTCGCAAGGGATAGCACAGGTAAACCGGGCACTGTTGGCCTGTCCATCCCCCTGTGCACCTTGCAGGCGGAGCGGGATGGACAGACCAGCCAGAATTAGCACAAACGTTGTGCTATATAGGTTGGGACTCGCTGGCCGAGAGCAGCAGCACATTCGTGCCGGCCATTTCAATCTCCGCGCAGGAGGCGCCGAGTACTTCTCCATCCGCTTCGACCGCGATTGGCTGTTTGTACTCGTGATTGGGGGTGGGGCGACAGACCACACGCAGCACATCCTGGTAGTAAGCCGCGGCGTCTTCCGTCTGCACACGATCACGCGCTCCGCCGGAACGAAAGAGGGCCTCGTAGGTGGCACGTGCCAGGCGAGAGCGCGAGTAACCCGCAACGGTGGCCAGCCGGAGAAAGGGAAAGGCCAACCCACCGCCTGGACGCCAACGGTTCAACTCCGCCACCCGCAGTGCGATCGCTTCGCTTACCTGTTGGTGGACGACAGACCCGCTGATGGTGGTGATGGCAATGTCGAAGGGCTGTACCGGATGATGGAGAAGCAACCTGCCGCCGGCGGCGAAATAAGCTGCCCGGCCTACCCTGCTCTTACCCGAGCGGCGCGCCTCATACATCAGAGTCGCATGCATGCCCATGCCGGCGGCCATCGCGAAGAGCCAGCTTTGCCGGCCTTCAGGGACGCAGCAGGTAATTTTTCCCAAGGGCACAGCAAAGGGGCGGCTGCGTAGAATCCAGCGCGCGGCGGCAACCGGGTCCTTGGGCATCTTAAGATTTTGCGCCAGCACGTTTCCCGTACCAAAGGGAATGATGCCCAGGGGTACCGCCGAGCCGGCGATCCCCTGAATGACGTCAAAGATGGTGCCATCGCCGCCGCAGACAATGATCGCGTCGTAGCCTTCTGCTACTGCCCGTTTTGCCTTGGGTCCAGCGGCTCGGTTCTCGCCGGTTTCTAAAACATCGACCGCGGCGCCGGTCTCGCGGAAGGTACTGTGAACGCGGGCGATGTCTCTGCGCCTTGCTTTGGTCTGCTGCAACACCGGATTGACGAAGAGCAGAATCTTTCTCATGGAGAATTCATCTTGATGATTCGCCGCGCTTCAGAGTTGCGCTGGTTTCTCCCACGCGGAAAAAACGAACTCCTCCAGAGGCTTCCGCTGGCGCGGAGATACTTCCATCTTATGCAGGTGCTCGGGCAAGCTGGCCGAATCGCCGAAATATCCGATTGCTGTGACCGCGCCGATTTCATAATCAGAAGGAATGGCAAACGATGCCCGCGCCTGTTCGCGATCGAAGCCCGCCATGGAATGCGTGTGCAGTCCCTTCGCGGTCGCCTGCAGGGCGAGGGTCGCTGTGGCCGCACCGGTGTCGTGCATGCCGTACGCGTTCGGCTTGCCGTTGCCGGTGAAGGTCTTTTTCGCTACCGACAGCACCAGCACGGGCGCATTCCTGGCCCACGACTGGTTGCCTTCCACCAACGCATTGAATATTTTCTGATAGGTTTCATCGCCTCGCCGGCCTACCAGAAATCGCCACGGTTGCTCATTGGAAGAAGATGCGGCCCAGCGCGCTGCCTCAAAGAGTGTCTTTAGCTCAGCCGTAGTTACTTCCTTGTCGGAATAGGAGCGCGGACTCCAGCGGCGGCGGATCAAATCGTCGACGCCGGCTACTTCGGGCGCATGCTTCAGTTTTTCTATCGCTTCGGGCGGGGTTGGGGGCACGGGTCACTCCTGGGTGGTTATTGTGTCAACGTTTGGATGGATTTACGCGGGGCAACGTTGCAAGAAAGAGGGGGCCGGGGTGTGAGTCAAGGAAAAAGCGCCTGCCCTGATGAGGGCAGGCGCAAGGTTTTTTATTCGCGGACGCCTTCGACGAAGGCCTTTAGCTTGCGTGAGCGTGAAGGATGACGCAGCTTGCGCAGCGCCTTAGCTTCAATCTGCCGGATACGCTCGCGAGTTACCTGGAAGCTCTGACCTACTTCTTCCAGCGTGTGCTCGGAGCCATCCTCCAGGCCAAAACGCATCTTGATCACGCGCTCTTCGCGGGGGGTCAAGGTGCGCAGCACCTGCGAGGTATATTCCTTCAGGTTGACGCTAATCACCGCTTCGGAAGGCGAGACCGCCTGGCGATCTTCGATGAAGTCGCCAAGATGGGAATCTTCTTCCTCCCCGATAGGAGTTTCGAGCGAGATCGGTTCCTGTGCGATCTTGAGCACCTTACGAACCTTGGCCACCGGAATGTCCATCCGGCGGGCGATCTCCTCCGAGGTAGGCTCGCGCCCAAGCTCCTGCACCAACTGCCGCGAAGTACGGATCAGCTTGTTGATGGTCTCGATCATGTGCACCGGAATACGAATGGTGCGGGCCTGATCGGCAATGGCGCGGGTGATCGCCTGGCGAATCCACCACGTAGCATAAGTCGAGAACTTATAACCACGCCGGTACTCGAACTTATCGACCGCCTTCATCAAACCGATGTTGCCTTCCTGGATCAGATCGAGGAATTGCAGGCCGCGGTTGGTGTACTTCTTGGCGATCGAAACGACCAGCCGAAGGTTGGCCTCGATCAGCTCGCGCTTGGCCTGCTCGGCGTCCATGTCGCCCTGGATCATCTCGCGCTGGGTGCGCTTGAGTTCGGCGATGGAAACGCCGGCCTCCTGCTCCAGCTTTTCCAGGTCGGTCTTGCAGTTCTTCTGCTGGCGGCGGTACTCCTTGCGCAGCTCTTCGCTCTTCGACTGGTCGTGCTTCTGTTCGAGCGACTTGATCTGCCGCTCCAGCATCCGCATGGCGTCGACAGTCTTGTTGACCTTGTCCAGCAGCCGCTTGCGTTCCGCGTTGGTGTACTTCAGTTCGCGGACGATGCGCGAGACTTCTACCCGCTCGCGGTTCATCATCCATCGTGTCTTGCGGTGTTCCCTGGCCTTCGCCTTGGGATTGATGGTGTCCAGCTTTTCCAGAAGCAGAGACGCTTTCTTCTGGTGCTTGAGCAGAGTGTCAACGCGGCCAATAGTGACACGGATGCGTGCCTGCAGAATTTCCTCGGTGATCTCTTCCTCGTCGAAGATCACCACTTCCTTGATGTTGCGCACGCCACGCTTGAGGTCCTCGCCCAGGGCGACGATCTCGCGAATGACAATGGGAGAACGGGAAATAGCCTTGAGTACCCGCAACTGCCCGCGCTCGATGCGCTTGGCAATCTCAACTTCGCCTTCTCTGGTTAGCAGTGGAACAGTGCCCATTTCGCGCAGGTACATGCGAACGGGGTCATTAGTTTTCTCGAGTGTGCCCGGTGTGAGGTCGAGTTCAACGTCCTCGCCCTCCTCACCCTCGCTCTCGAACTTATCTGCGCCAAACTTAGGACCGCCTTCGAGCACGTCAATGCCCTGGGTCCCGATGGTGGTCAGCAGATCGTCGAGATCGTCCGGTGAATGCAGGTCGCCAGGGATCAGGTCGTTGACCTCGTTATAGGTCAAGTAACCTTTCTCCTTACCCGCATCAATCAGTTTCTGAATGTCTTCTTCGTACTTGTCTTCGATAGCCAAGCAAATCCTATCCCGTACCTTATTTTTCGGATCGGTCCGTGCTCAGAAAGGACAGGGTGCTATGCGAGCCGCTAAGGGCATATTCCGGACGGTTGATAAACCGTTTGGGCAAGTAGACGCACGTCCTTCAAAGAGTTATAGAATATCATGGATTGGAGTGTGCTCCTCAGCGGCTCCCAGAACGACACCCCGCCCGATCCTGATCCGAAGCTTACTTAGTTAGATGGAAATCTGCCCATTTGGTTTCTACGGCGCTTGTGGCACAAACGTACATCTTTGGGACTAAGCGCCCACATCCCGCATCTGCCGGTCAACCTTGAGTTTTTCAGCCATGAAAAGGGCCAACTGAGCCCAATCGCCGCGCCTCTCCGCCTCGGCAATGTCGGCTCGCACCCGGCGCTGTAAGGCTTCCAGCTGGCGGTATTTTAGCGACTCCAGGGCGGCTTCCACCTGCTCCATCTCCACCTCACCAGACTCGCGAAGCAAAGCCTGCGCCAGCAGAGCGCGCTGGCCGGGATCGGGGAGCGCTGCCAGAGGCTCCAGAGAACCGCGATCGCGCAAGAGCGCCAGTATGGGGGTTACAGCAAGCCCCTCGAACGACTGAGGTTGGCTATGTATGGCCTGGGAAATACGGAGGCAGATGCGGCTTTCGGGAGGACCTGCCATGGCCCGCAAGAGCAACTTTTCCGCTTGGTTGAAAGTGTCCGGACCCGAGGGATTCACCTGGTCCCGGCGTTTGCGCGCCGCCTGGTGCAGCTCCTCCCTCACCAGGGCCGAATCAATGCCCAGCTTCTGGGCGGCGTCGGACGCGAACTCATCCCGCGCAATGCGATTCGGCATCCGCCGGATGTGCGGCAGGAGATAGTTCAGGGCCTTCGTCTTACCCTCAGCCGTCCGCGAAGGGAAAAGCTGCAGTGCCCGGTCCAACAGGTAGTCCGAATGGCGCTTGGCAGCCTCGACGGCGCCCACATAGGCCTTGATGCCTCGCTCGCGGATAAAGCGGTCGGGATCGAGCCCACCCTCAAGGGTGACGACCAGGACCTCGAAATCCTCCTCGGTCAGCAAGGCGATCGACTTTTCCGCGGCCTTGGCGCCGGCGGTATCCGGATCGAAATTTACGAACAGGCGCTTGGTATAGCGACTGAGCAACCGGACCTGCATCTCGGTGAATGCCGTTCCGCTGGTGGCCAGCACATTGTGAAATCCGGCCATGTAGGCGGTGATGCAATCCATCTGGCCTTCCACCAGGAGGGCGAACGTCCGCTCCCGGATTGCCTGCCGTGCCTTATCGAGATTAAAGAGCACGTGCCCCTTGGAGTAGAGCGGGGTCTCCGGCGAGTTCATGTACTTGGGCCCGGACTTTTCTTCGCTATCGAGCGCACGTGCGGTAAAAGCAATGACCCGTCCTGACTCGTTATGGATGGGAAAGGTGATCCGCTTGCGAAAACGCGCATACATCGGTCCGGCAGAGCCATCCTGCTGCTCCTTCGAGGAGAACAGGCCGGACAGCCGCAATAGATCGGGCGGGGCCGTCCCCTGTAGGCGGTCGCGCAGCGCGTTGAACGAATCGGGAGCATAGCCGATGCGGAACTTGGCAATCGCCTCCGCCGTCAGACCACGGCTGGTAAGGTATTCGCGCGCCCGAGCGCCTTCCGCCGAACGCAATTGCTCCTCGAACCAGCTTGTAGCCAACTCATGCAAATCGAGCAGTTTGCCGCGCTGCCGGCTCTCCTGCGCCTCCTCCGGCGAGGAAAACTCCCGCTTGGGCAGGGCGATGCCGCACTTCTGGGCGACGAGTTTCACCGCTTCCGGGAAGGTGACATTCTCAATCTTCTGCACGAAGGAGAAAACATCGCCCGATTCGTTGCAACCAAAGCAATGGTAGAACTGACGCACCTGATGCACGGAGAAGGACGCCGTCTTTTCTCCGTGAAAGGGACAGAGACCCTTCATGGTCCCAGCTCCGGATTTTTTCAGCGTGATGTAGTCGCCGATGATCCGAACGATGTCCGCCTGCTGCTTTACGAGTTGGGCGAAGTCTGAAGACACAATTCATTGTCGTACATTGCGGGCGCTGGAAAATCACTCGGTTGTGTGGAAGGACGACCGCAGCTCCTGGGGCTGTTTCCCCTGCTCCCGCAGCGTGCGCAGGCTCAGCGCATCATGCCGTTTGGCAAGTCTCTGTCCCTGCTCATCGACCAGCAGATCGCAGTGATACCACGCTGGCAAGAAGACGCCCAGTGCTCGCGCCAGAAGAATCTGGCGCGCGGTCGATTTCAGCAGGTCGGCGCCGCGAACCACTTCGGTGATCCGCATCGCTGCGTCATCGACCACCACGGCAAGCTGATAAGCGGCAAGATCGTCCCGGCGCCAAACCAGGAAGTCGCCAAAGTCCGGGCCAGCAACGAAACGCTGCGGACCAAAGTGCCTATCCTCGAAGACCACGGCTTCTCCATCGGGCACGCGAAAGCGCCAATTGGCGCCCGTTGGCGAGTCGACCCCACCGGATGGCATCGTGGCCGGGCGGCAGGTTCCGGGATAGATCCCCTCGTCATCGTGGGGAGCCTGCATCGCCTGCGCCAGGTCCTTGCGCGAACAACGACAGGGGTAGAGCCATCCCCCGGCCAGCAGCCGGCGCCAAGCGTCGCGGTAGAGGTCGTGCCGTTGGCTTTGCGTGTACGGGCCGAAGGGACCGCCCACATCCGGTCCTTCCTGCCATTCGAGGCCAAGCCAGCGCAAGTCTTCGAGCATGGCACGGCGGAACTGCGGCTGCGAGCGGTCAGGATCAAGATCCTCATCGCGCAGGATCAGCGTGCCGTGGGCCGCAAGCGCGCGCTGCTGTGCGATCCAGAAGGTCCGCGCGTGGCCCAGGTGCAGAAAGCCGGTGGGCGACGGAGCCAATCGGCCCCGGTAGGTGCTGCCGCCAAGGATAGTCAAGGTGCAAGACTCAAAACAGATCTGGAATGCTGGAAAAGGCGATGCGCGTAGGCGCCGCCGCACCCGCCAGCAGCATGCTGGCAAAGCACAGGGTGTTCGTCCCGTACTTGTAGTTCACCTGATCCATAGTGCTTGAGAGCCGAGTCCTCTTTCCCTCTTCTTCGAGGCCGGAGAAGAGACTCAGCGTGTGCAGGTGGTCGGGAACCAGGTTGCCCAGGGAAACGCCCACGAAGAACGGCTTTTGGTGGGCCCGGCCGGCCGGGCTTTGACGCCAGAGGCGCTGCAACCCCTCCAGAAGCGTCTGGTTATCCTGGCATTCCAGGAGCTGGGTGCTTTGTGCCCACGGCTGCTGGTGAATGCCGGAAGAATGTTTCGAAGAGGCGGCCGCGCCGGCTACCGCGAAACGAATGGTCAAGGTCATATTCGAGGCCCAAAGCCGGGCTTTGCGCAGCCGCATCGCGGCCTTATGCAGCAGCTTGTTGGCCACCGCGTACGCGCCCTCCGGGGTGCGCAACTCCGGCGATAGAACGTGCGAGTGGCCGATGGACTTAGCGTGCTCCAGCTCAGACTCGCCAAAATCCTCTCCCCGCAGCCAGTGCCACAGCTTTTCACCGCCCACCCCACCCCAAGCCGTGTGTAACTGCTCCCGATCCAGCGCCAGCAGCTGTTCCATGGTGCGGATGCCGGCCTGGTGAAGCCGTTTCTCCATCCGCGCGCCCACCCCCGGCAGGTCACGAGGTGTCAACGCGGACAGGGCGTCATGCAGCAGATCGGGCGTCAGGGCCACCAGGCCGTCGGGTTTCTCCATATCGGAGGCCACTTTGGAGAGGTATCGGTTAGTCGCCAGCCCAACCGAACAGCGAAGGGTGGCCCCGGCCTTGCGTCGAACCGCTGCTTTGACCTCGCGGGCCAGCTCCAGCGCAGCCAGCAGAGGCTGCTCTCTGCCCAGGAGCCGGCAAGCCATCTCATCGATCGACATGACCGAAGTAACCGGTAGGCAGGATTCGACGGCTTCTACGACCCGATGGTGGTAGTCGACGTAGAGTTCATGCCGGGCTTCGACCAGAAGGATGCCGGGGCAGAGCCGTTTGGCCTCGCCCACCTGCGTTCCGGTGCGCACGCCATATCGTTTCGCCTCGTAGCTGGCGGCGATGCAGCAGGTCGTATCCGCCAACAGCGGGACCACGGCCATGGGGCGGTCGCGCAACTCCGGGCGCAACTCCTGCTCCACCGACGCAAAGTAGGAGTTGAGATCCAGAAACAGCCACCGCAGCCGGGGATCCCCCATTGGGAACGTATTGGTAATCGCGCCGGTCACATGCTACTAGTTTTGCCCATATCGAATTTTTTGCAGCGATGCTAATCTTTGTGCCATCGGTAGTTTTTCGGGAAAGTGGTCGCATCGGTCCGAAAAGGAAAGCCACCCCCGAAAGATATTTTGCATCCCAGCAAACCATTCCCTGGGATTATGGTTTCATAAAGCGTGGAGTACTAAGATGCATTCTCTCCATTTACACACCTTCGCACGCTGGTTTTTCCAGTTTGAGTCGTACGGCCCGGCAATTCTCGTCACCATTGGGGCAGCCTTGCTCATGGCCTGTGGAATCGGGGCAGCCTGCTCGCCCTGTGAGGAAAAGGACGAGGTCTTTCACCGCCAGGTGTTTTAAGGACGTTGCCCTTCTCGACTTGCCGTCGAGCCCGTAGGTGTTCGGCGTTCCCTACTCTTTTTGTCCATCCGTCCAGACGTCTGCCTTTCTCGTTCCCTAACAGAGGACGGGTGTCCCATATCTCGCTCGTTTTTCGCGAGATGTGGGATACGACCGCTCTTTCCCCCTGACCCTCGATTTATCCGATGCAATGACCGGTCGACGTCGGTGGTATCCCATATCTCGCGAAAAACGAGCGAGATATGGGGCACCCATCCTCCGCGAGGGAACAAGGGGCGCCCGTCCAACGAGGAAACTCGCGCCCTCCGCACATTTGGATCTATTCCCCCTCTTTGATATTGAGAAACTCCCGGCCCCAGGACGTCAGTCCTTGGTTAGCTATTCAGGCCTCACGAACTCCGGCTTGCCCTTCGCCCCCCACTCCACGTAGCCCATCGGATGATGGTGGTCATGGGTAAAAAGGACCAGCCATCGCTCCGGGATCGCGCGGCTCAGGAAGCGCTTGCGCTGTTCTATGCAGGTGAGTGGGTCGAGGTCATAGCCCAACACCCAGGTCACGTCCAGGTGCGCGCTGGTGGGCACCAGGTCAGAGATGTAGCAGGCGCGCCTTCCACCTGAATCGAGCATCACCGCCATCATCTGGGCGGTGTGCCCGGGAAAAACCTCGACACTGACCCCAGGAACAATCTCAGCATGACCTCCGCGTGGAGGGTCAAGCAGAGTCATTTGCCCGCTGGCGATCAGGGGATCGTAATTATCGCTGATATAGCTGACCGCATCGCGCTCCAGCTGCAGATGGCCGTGCTCCACTTCTCCGCGATGCGCGAAGTAGCGGGCATTGGGGAACGTCGGTACGATGCTGCCATCTTCCCTTCGGGTCGTATTCCATCCGCAATGGTCGAAGTGCAAATGGGTATTGATGACGATGTCCACTTCCTCCGGTTTGATCCGAGCCGCGTCAAAGCTCTGCAGCAGGAGCTGCCTGGCATCGAAGATGCCGCGCAGTTTTTCCGGCAGCTTGTTGCCGATGCCGGTCTCAATCACCACCGTATGTTTGCCGGTGCGTACGACGACGGTGTTGGTTCCCAGCAGGATCTGGTTTCGCTCATTGGCCGGCGTGCGCTTCTCCCACAAGGTTTTTGGCACTACGCCGAACATGGCGCCGCCATCCAGCAGATACGTGCCATCGGTCAGGATGGTCAGGTCCAGGTCGCCGAGCGTGGTGTGGCCGCGGACCAGATGGCGTGTGGTGTCATTTTCCGCAGGATGAATCACGGCACCTCTGGGGTCATGAGATAACGCTCGAAGTGTTCCTGTATGCGGCCGAATAAGTGTGTTGTGGCTTCGGCGCCGTCAATGCCGTGGGTCTTGCGCGGGTAGAGTTGCAAATCGTAGGGCAGATTGGCATCGATCAGTTGCTGAATGAACTGGATCGAATTTTCAAGGTGCACATTGTCGTCTCCCGTGCCTTGAATCAGCAGCAGGCGTCCCTTGAGATTTGGCGCGCTGTTTAGCACTGAGTCGTCGCGATATACATCTTCGTTCGATGCCGGTGATCCAAGGTAGCGCTCGGTGTAGATGGAGTCATAGTTCTGCCAGTCGGTTACTGGAGCTCCGGCAACTCCGGCGCGAAAGCGGTCGCTATGAGTCAAAGCATAAAGGGTGAAGGTACCGCCCCAACTCCAACCCCACCAGCCGAGCCGCCTGGGGTCAAGTTGGGGATACGCGCGAAGCGTCTGGTCAAGCGCCGCGATCTGGTCGCCCAGCTGTACCGGTCCAAAGTCATGAAAGGCCGCCTGGGCAAAATCACGGCCTCTGCCGCCCATACCGCGGTTGTCCACATGCAGCACAGCAAAGCCACTCTGCACCAGCACCTGATCAAAGAGACGCTCTTCGGCCGACCATTTTCCGCTGACCATCTGCGCGTGCGGGCCACCGTACGGGTTCACAATAAGAGGCACGCTAGCCGCCTCAGTCTTGCCTGCAGGCAGCACTAATTGGCCATAAAGCGTGGTAGCGCCATCAGCAGCTTTCCATTCGACGGCAAGTGGCGGTGTTAATACCGTATCGAGCGCCGGCGCTTTCCAGATCGTCTGGCAGTCGGTGTCGTGGCGGCACAGATCCACCACGGGCGGCGTCATGGAGGAAGAAATCGTATCGGCAAAGAAATTCGTGTTGGGCGAGAAGATCGGCTCGTGCCATTCTCCGTTGTGGCTCACCTGGTGCTGGCCCTGCCCATCCAGTCCGATCACCCAGACCTGCTGCTGGCGTGGATCCCCCTCGTTGGAGAGATAGTAGACCGTGCGTGTTAGCTCATTCACCCCGACGATATCCCCCACTTCCCAATTGCCGCCGGTCAATTGCTTAACCAGGCTGGCGGGGGACGCCAACGGGTTCGCTCCATCAAAGCTGTAGAGGTAGATATGGTTGTGCCCATCCCGCCAACTCGTGAGCAGGATATTTGAGGCGAAGAAAGTCAGGTCATAGGTGGCGTCGAGGAACTTGTCGTCGCTCAGGGTGAGCACGGGCTTTAATTCGTCCGTAGAAAGATCGGCGAAATAGAGCGTCCTCGTCTTGTGATCGCGCTTCAAGGTCTCAATCCACAAGGTCTTGGCATTGAGCCATCCAAAGCGCGGGATGTAATCGCTTCCGTTGTCGATGGGCAGGTTGATCCACTTGGTCCGCCCGCCATTAGCGCCCACCACTCCCACACGCACCACTGGATTCGGATCACCGGGCTGCGGGTAACGCTGGCGGCCGACCGTCGCATGGGTCGGGATCCAGTCTTCGATAGGGTATTCGGGCACCGGGCTCTCGTTCATCTGCAGGTAGGCTATCCGGCGCGAGTCCGGCGACCAAAAATAATTGCTGCGCACTTCGAGCTCTTCCTCATAGACCCAGTCCACCTCGCCGTCTAGCATGGTGTCTGCTTGCGAGTCCGTCAGCCTCGCCGCCGTACCGCTGTCTTTCAATTTGTTTACATAGAGATTGTGACCGCGGACGTAGGAGAGATAGGTTCCGTCGGGAGAAAACTTGGGATCATCTCCACTGCCCGCGCCGGTGGATGCTATCTGCAGGCCGGTCCTGGTCGCTAGATCGAAGAACCACAGCTGTCCATTGGAATCGAAGAGCAGGTGCTTCGAGTCTGGTACCCAGCTGTAACTGGCCTGCTTATAGCGGGCGCGGTTGTTGAGGTCATGCTCCGAGGTGAGGGGCGGATTCAGGGCTTGCATCCTGGCGTGGTCTACCAGTACCTGCGTGATTCCCGTTCCACCTTCGATGGCCAACAAGTCGCCATTGTCGGCGATATAGCTGAGCCGAGTGCCGTCGGGACTCCAGGCGATGCCTTGGGGTGGCTCGGTGGCTTGCTCCTGACGGTAGATCTGGTCGACCGTGACCGGCTTGGTGTCGGCCGCCACGGCGGGGATGCGACAGCAAAACGCAAGCACCAGGGCGAATCGAATCCGTGTCAACGAAGGCTCCAGCAGGGTCTCTCCGCTACCCCGGATTTCCTGTCAAGCTTGGTGGCGTTGGCGAACTTCATGCGGCTTTCCTTACCGAAAGCCGCATACGCGGACCTTGGTGAGTGCAGCGTAACAGGAAATCCGGTTCCGGTCGGGATGACAAATTCGAGGGCGGCGGCCCACCTTGGGGGATCTGTGAGCCTGAAGTGTATCGCACGTTGATGAGCCAGCGTGTCAGAGCATTTTCACCTCTACGCTGCACGGGTCGAGTTCAGCGAAGTGCGGCTTTTCTTGAGGAAAAGCCACGTCGGGCGTGATCGCTCGGTATGCACCAGAAGTGAAAATGCTGTAGACTCCAGACCACGCATGGATGTTCAACTGCAGTCGCTTATCCGTTTGCAACAGGTCGACATCAAGAGCGCTCAACTGCTGGAAACCATCGCTGCCGTTCCCCGGCATCTGCGATCCATCGAAGAAAAACTTCAGCAGCTCAAGCTGGCCGTGGAACAGGCAGACAAGGCCGTGCCGGGGGAAGAGGCACGGCGCCGAAGACTGGAGAGCGATCGCAAGGATCAGCAGCAGAAACTGGTCAAGTATCGCGACCAGTCAAGCGCCGTCAAGACCAACGAGCAATTCCACGCCTTGCAACATGAGATTGGATTCGTCGAAGCGGAGATTCGCCGCATTGAAGACGAGGAACTCGTCAGCATGATCAAGAGTGAGTCGCTTGAGAGCCAGCGCTTCGAGGCGCGAACGGCATTAGCCCAACAGACGAAGCTGCTCGATGAGGAAAAAGAGCAGGCTCGCATTGCCTCGCTGGGGTATCAGGAGGAACTCGCTTCGATCCAGCATGAACGGGACACGCTGCGTAAGAGCGTGGACGACGCCCTTCTTTCCCAGTACGACCGCATCGCTTCTTCTTCGCGCAAGACAGCGCTTGCACGCGCCGCGGGACAGCGGTGCCTCTCCTGTCAAATGCAATTGCGTCCGCAGTTTTGGAATCAGGTTCGGGAAGGCACGCTGCTGAATTGCGAGAGTTGTGGGCGACTACTGTACTTTGATCCCGCTCAGGTCACGACCCAAGCCTCCTGATTTGGCACGGACCTACCCAGCATTTGCTTTTCCGCGGTCTGTTCGCCCGACTCTTTCCTGGCAACGCTGCTTCTAAATCTTCTCTCAGATATAGGGTGGCCCCACGTCTGCGGTGGCGAACCGGGCAAAAGAGTCCAGGGCTTAACATTTGGGAATGAAGCGAATTGCTGTGGACATGGATGAGGTGCTGGCAGATGCCCTGAGCGAACACCTTGCGCGCTACAACCGTGATCACGGTGAGGCCATCACCAAAGGCCAGTTGGAAGGTAAGTGGCTGTGGGATATCGTCTCCGCCGACCGGCATGAGCGTTTGGAGGCTTATCTCCGCAGCGAAGACTTCTTCGAGGACCTGCCGGTCCTCGAGGACAGCCAGGAGGTTCTAGCCAAGCTAAGCAGGCATTACGAGATTTTTATCGCTACCGCCGCCATGGAGTTTCCTAACTCCTTCGGTCCCAAATACCGGTGGTTACGGCGCCACTTTCCCTTCATCCCGCCGACCCATTTCGTTTTCTGCGGAGACAAGAGCATCCTGCTCGCCGACTACCTGATTGACGACACCTTCCGGCATTTTGAACGATTCCAAGGCCAGGGGATTCTTTTCTCTGCTCCCCACAATGCGGCGGTCACTGGTTTTCGCCGGGTTGCGAGTTGGCGAGAGATTGAGGATTTCTTTCTGCCCGTAGGCAGGGCCTAAGGCAGTTTCGCAATTGGTGTAGACCGAAGAGGTAGGCCTTTTCGTGGTTTTCTCCCAAGGAAAACCACACCTCGCGATCTTTATCAGGCCACAGTAATTGCGAAACTGCCTTAAATGAAACGCTGTCTTGCGTTAAGGCTCTGCCTGGAAGCTCTCCTTGCTGCGGGCCGGGGTGGGAATGGTGGTTGACGCTGGTCTGCCGGAAGGCGCATTCAATGCAGGGCTCTTCGCCCCCATCGCCGCTCCCAAAGGCCGCAGGTTCATTGCCGGTTGCGGGGACTGCAGTTGGTGCATGGTCACGATGATGGCATGAGCCGCCACCTTGCCTGCGCAGCGATACCCGTGGGGCGTGCTGGCATCGAAATACACTCCATCACCCGCGGTGAGCACATGTGTCTTGTCCGCATGCCGGATTTCCAGTTCACCTTCCAGGATGTAGAGAAACTCATAACCCGGGTGAACGTGCGGCCGGATCTCTATGTTCTTCTTCAGCGGAACGAACTCCGCGTAGTAGGGATCCAATTGCCGATCGGGAACCATATACCCCAGGCTCTCGAAGTAGTAGGTTGGATCGTCCACGCCGGTCTGGGGCAGACGAACCCGCTCTTTTTTCCGATGAACGCGGAAGAGGGTATGCGGTTCTGTTTCAAAAAAATAGGAAAGGTCTTTGCTGAAAACCATAGCCACCCGGGCCAGGTTGCGCAGAGTCGGCACTACGCGGCCGGTCTCGAGTTGTGACAGAAAGCTGGCGGATAAGCCGGTGTGCCGGCCCAGCTCGACCAGCCCCATGGATTTCTTCAGGCGGAGCCGCTTGATGCGTTCGCCAATGCGCTTTTCTGCGATAAACGATTCCGCGCTGGCGGGGTCAATCTGCGAATTTGTCGCTGTGTCTTTGGTTTCCACGTCGCGGGCTCCTTAAAATGCATAGGTTGAACACTTACGATGAGATTTGCCTTTGAAATGTTGCTAGAAAGAAAATAGATTTCTCTTTCATGAACATTATCTCAGAATTGTCCGTGGGAAGCCAGCATCGCAAGAATGCATAAGGTGAGATGACAGCTGAGCAAATTTTGTTGACTGGATCATCGGGACTTATCGGTACTTTTTTAATACGTAGTCTGCAGCGCAAACGGATTTCAACTATTTCCCTGCATCGGCGTCTATCGCATGACGCCCCTGTCCTCAATGCGGGTTTGGAGAAGCTGTGGGATCCCTACGCGACAACGCCGATGACCCGTCCCCGAGAGCTTGATGGGACAACTGCCGCAGTCCATCTTTCTGGCTCTAACTTGGCCGGCAGGCGATGGACCTCGTCCTACAAACAGGAGATCCTGGAAAGCCGGGTAAAGCCGACCCACGCGCTAGCCAGCCTGCTGGCTGGGCTACGGCCCAAACCGGCAGTGTTGGTGTGTGCTTCGGCGATCGGCATCTACGGTAGCCGCGGAGATGAGTTGCTCACCGAGGCATCCTCGCCGGGAAGCGGATTTCTCCCTGAGGTTTGCCTCGCCTGGGAAAGGGCAACGCAGCCGGCCTCGGACGCTGGGATCCGAGTCGTTCATCTCCGGTTTGGAGTGGTCCTTTCGCCGGATGGGGGCGCCCTGGCAAAGATGCTGCCCGTCTTTCGCGCCGGGCTGGGCGGTCCCTTAGGGAGTGGCCGGCAATGGATCAGCTGGGTAGCGCTGCCCGATGTGACGCGGGCGATCGAGTTCGCAGTGGAGACACCGAGCCTGGCCGGGCCGGTCAATGTGGTGGCTCCAAACCCAGTGACGAATTTGGAGTTTACTCGCTCGCTGGGGCGCATTCTTCACCGCCCAACGCTGTTTCCGGTCCCCGCCTTTGCGCTGCGACTGGGGTTTGGCGAAATGGCGGAGGCCACCATCCTGCAGAGTGACCGGGTTTTGCCGGCTCGCCTGAGCGCCTCGGGCTTCGACTTCGAATATCCTGAACTCCAGGCTGGTCTTCGCGCCATTTTGGGGTGGAATGAATGGCCGCACATAGCTGATCCCACCGGACCAAGGTATTAGCGAAAATGCGTTAGAGGCCGGATGCCGCTACGCTCATCGATAGAATGATTTACGTTGGGAGAGCATGCATCGCAAGCTCCCGGTTTTGGCTCCCTGCACAGCTAGCTCGGTAATCGCTGTCTCGCTTGCGATTTTGCTTGCCGGCTTCACGATTGGCTGCGGAGCACCCGCGGCGCCGGAGCCCCCAAGCCTCAACCTGCCGACGCCCGTCTCAAATCTCTCCGCAGTGCGCATCGGCAGTGCCGTCCGTCTAGCCTGGACCATGCCGACGCGTACCACGGACCACGTTGCCCTGCAGCACCCGGTCACCGTTCAGGTCTGCCGCGCCCTTGAAAATGGCCCCTGCGTCAACCTCGCCAGCCTTTTGTTCCCGCCGGGAGGCGGAGGAGCATACACCGACAACTTGACTGGCGATCTGGCCCAAGGTCAGGATCGCCTGCTGCGTTATGCGGTTTCTTTGCGCAACCACGCGGGCAAATCCGCGGGCTCATCGAATGCCGCTTACAGTGCTGCCGGGCCCAGTCCACCCGCAGTCATCGGATTGACTTGGCAGATGCGAGGGGACGGTGTCCTGCTCAACTGGCAGCCGGCTGCTGAGCCTGGGAGCTCGGTATTCTTTCGCATCGAGCGCCTGCAACTGACCGTTGCAGCGCCCCAGGAGGCCCGCCAGTCTCCCCTTGCCCCGGCGGTTCCGGCCGCCGCCCAGACGCTCGTGGTCCACGGGAGGGATGGTGAAGACCCGGGCCATGCGATCGATGCCTCGGCGCTGTTCAACCAGCAATACCGCTATGTGCTCGAACGGGTCGCGACTCGCGATCTCTCCGGCCAAACCGTTGAGGTGCAGGGTCTGCCGAGCGAGGCCATCGTGGTTGCGACCACCGATGTTTTTCCGCCTGCCGTCCCCCAGGGGCTGGTCGCCGTGGCCGATGCGGCCGCCGGCGCCATCGATCTCTCCTGGTCGCCGGATAGCGATAGCGATCTCGCGTCTTACCAGCTCTACCGCCGTGATCTGCATGCAGACTTGCCGTCCCAACGCATCGCGTCCGTGGGAGTGGAGACCTCCTATCGGGATGCCGGGGCACAACCCGAACATACGTATGCTTATTCCGTGTCTGCCGTCGATCAAAGTGGCAACGAGAGCAAACATTCCCCTGAGGTCGAGGAGACATTACCCGCCCGATAGTAACGGTGCGCATAGCAAACTTAAATACAGGAGCCACATGAAATACTGCCGCCTGCAAACGAAGCATGGAGCCCAATACGGCGAGATTGTCGACCGTGATGGCCGGATGTGGGTCGAGCGCCTGATTCCACCCTTCGAAGAAGGCCCTGCCAGCGATTTCGTCGACCCTGCGATCGATCCTTTTGCACCGCTGCCGCTCGATGAGGCGCGAATCCTCTCCCCGGTGGCGCCCTCAAAGATTGTCTGCGTTGGACGCAATTATCGCGAGCATGCCGCCGAGTTGGGCAATGAGGTTCCGGTCGAACCGCTGCTATTCCTCAAGCCTCCCTCCGCGATCCTCTCCCCGGGCGAGGCAATTCGCATCCCGGCGCTCTCCAAACGGGTTGATTTTGAAGGCGAAATCGCGGTGGTGATCGGCGACCGATGCAGCAAGATTGGTCCCGATGAAGACCCAAGCGACTACATCCGCGGATACACCGTCGCCAACGACGTAACCGCAAGAGACCTGCAGAAAAAAGATGGCCAGTGGTCCCGCGCCAAGGGCTTTGACACGTTCTGTCCCGTCGGGCCGCTGGTTACCGACGAAGTGGACCCCGGCCTGGGCATCGGCATCACCACCCGCCTTAATGGGGAGCTGCGCCAGGACGGCAACACCCGCGACCTGATCTTTTCGATTGCCCATCTGCTGCGCTATATCACTGCCGCCATGACGCTGTTTCCAGGAGACTTGATCCTTACCGGCACACCGGCCGGAGTAGCTCCCATGCAGCCCGGCGACCAGGTGGCAATTACCGTGGAGGGGATTGGAACGTTGAGCAATCCAATCGCATGATGGGAAGCAATTCCCGAGGCCCCATGAAACCTATCGCGATTTTAAGAATCTCAACAGTGGGAAGCCTTACACTCAAGGTGTAGGCAAGGAGAGATTTCGCATGGCCAAGACACTGCTCGAACAGCTTAAAGAAGTGACGGTGGTCGTCGCCGATAGCGGGGATTTTGAATCGATCGAACAATTCAAGCCCCAGGACACAACGACCAATCCCTCTCTTCTCACCGCAGCCGCCGGGATGCCACAGTATCAGCCCATTGTGGATGGAGTGCTCCTCGAGGCTAGAAAACAGCTCGGTCCGCAGGCCAAGGATAGCGATGTAGCCAATCTCGCTTTCCGTCACCTGGCAGTGGCCTTCGGAAAGAAGATTCTGGCGATTGTTCCCGGCCGGGTTTCGACCGAAGTCGACGCGCGGCTGTCCTACGACACCGCCGCCACCATGAAGCAAGCGCGTGAAATCATCCAGCAGTACGACGAGGCGGGGATTTCGCGGGAGCGCGTGCTGATCAAGATCGCCTCCACCTGGCCGGGTATCAAAGCCGCGGAGCAACTGGAGAAGGAAGGCATCCACTGTAACCTGACACTGCTGTTTGGCATGCATCAGGCCATTGCGTGCGCCGAGGCTAAAGTAACGTTGATCTCGCCGTTCGTGGGCCGCATCCTCGACTGGTACAAGAAGGACACGGGCAAGGACTACCAGGGCGCAGACGATCCGGGCGTGCAGTCGGTGACGCGGATCTATAACTACTTCAAGAAGTTTGGCTACAAGACAGTGGTCATGGGCGCAAGCTTCCGGAATATCGGGGAGATTCGCGAACTGGCCGGCTGCGATTTGCTCACCATTGCTCCCAAGCTGCTCGAAGAGCTTCAGTCGACAGAGGAAGATCTGCCGCGCAAGCTGGATCCGAAGAATTCCCAGGGCTTGCAAATTGAGAAGATCTCGATCGATGAGGCCACGTTCGAAAAAATGCACGCTGCCGATCGAATGGCTCACGACAAGCTGAAGGAAGGCATTGAAGGCTTCAGCGAGGCGCTGGAGAAGCTGGAAAAACTATTGGCTGACCGTCTGGCCAAAATGGGCGCCGGCAAACAGGAAGCAGTAGCTGCTCGATAGGTGTTTGTTGCAGAGCCACAATGGTGCGGCTGGCGTTGATAGCCGGCCGTGCCATGCACCTGCCCACCCCGCCAACAGAAAGTCCTGAAAATTGCTCCCTCGGAGCATTGGAGTCGCATTCTGCTCCTTCGCCGCGTAACCCGTCCCAGGCTGAAATTCGGAGTGTAATCAGAGCATTTTTGCCAATGGTTTAGATCAGGAGACTGAGCTCAACGCGGCCATTCCGCCAAAACCGGGCCCCCGAGCACGCGGTCTTTGCGTGATGGGGTGGAAAGAATGGCCGCACACAACTGATCCCACCGGACCACAGTATTAGCAAAGATGCGTTAGGCGATTATTCTCAAGCATCCACTGAGTTCGTTAACACGACCCCACGCTACTTCCTGTTGATCGAACGGCCCTGCATGGATCCCCGGTGGCCTCAGAAATTGCTGGCACGCTTCCGTTCCGGTCCTCGGCATCGTCCCCCTGCAGATGCTGACCCGGAAACTCAACTCCTTACCAACAATGGCGCCGTAGGCGTCTGATCGCCGGAGTCGCGCGGCTTTTCTTAACCAGAACGTCGCGTAAGCATGTTCTCCTCGATACGGAGAATAATTCCCACGATCGCAGGAGGTCTTCGTGTCCTGGTACGCAATCGATGATCCCAATGACCCGCAACTTGACGACTTGGCCAGGCAGTTCCAGCTGCATCCACTGCATATTGAGGACTGCCGCAGCAACAACGAGCGGCTCAAGGCAGAGGGGACAGACCAATATCTCTTCCTGATCCTCAAATACATTCAGTCGGTGCAGGACGGGGATCTCAGCTTTGGGAATGTCTGCCTCTTCGTAGGCCGGGAGTATCTCATCACGGTTCGCGACCCCTCCTGCACCAGTGACGAGATTCTGCAGCGCGCCCGGAGGGCAGGAACGGAAGAGAAACCGTCGAAGCTTCTCTACCTGATCATGGATAGCATTGTCGACTCCTACTTTGTCTCGATCGATCACAGCGATGACCGCATCGATGACCTGCAGGACCGCGTTCTCGATAATCCATCACCTCAGATCCTGGAAAATCTTTTCGAGCAGAAGCGCAAGTTGATCGAGCTGCGCCGGGTCCTGGTCAATCTTCGTGACGCCTGCATGTCGCTGCAGCGCGAATCCGGGTCCATTCTCAACCCTGAGCTCTATCCATTTTTTCGCGATGTCTACGATCACTCGTTGCGTCTGCTGGATATGGTGGAGACGCTTCGTGACCTGCTCAACAACACCTTTGACGTATACCTGTCGAGTGTGGCCAATCGCACCAACCAGGTAATGAAAGTGCTTACGGTGCTGAGCACGATCGCGCTTCCAGCGCTGGTCATCTCCGGCATCTACGGAATGAACTTGAAAGGGCTACCCTTCCTCGAGTCTGATCACGGCACTGAGATCGTTGTGGGTGCAATGTTCGCCTCCACCGCGATGGTGCTCTGGATGCTCAAGAGGTTTGGCTGGCTTTAAGCCCCTGAGGTACGCTTTTGCTCTGCACGGAGTGGGAGGCCTAACGAAGGATGGGCCACCCAGCATTTTGTTTGTCGGGGGAAGCTGCGGAAAAACTCATTCTTTGTATCAGGGCACGACTTTACAGGTCGCGGAAAAACTCATGCTTTGTGTCAGGGCACGACTTTAGTCGGGCCGTAAACGATTACGAATATGACGGGCTTCAGCCCCTGAGGTATTCCTTTCCATCTCGGTGCCGACTTTTTCCGCAGCCGCTTTTAAGCCCCCTGCCGGCGATTTCTCCTCAGCGGATACACGGAAAAGGTCTAGAATTCTCCCGATTATGCCTTTTACGCCGAGTACCATTGCCGCCCTGGTTATCGCCGCGAGTTTCGCCGCCGGGCTCAACGTGTATGCAACCGTCCTGACGCTCGGCCTGCTGGCTCATGCGCATTGGGTTGCGTTGCCGCCGGGTCTTGAAGGGCTATCCAACTGGTGGATTATCGGCGTGAGCGCAACCCTCTTTGCTGCGGAGTTTGTCGCCGATAAAATCCCCGGGTTCGATCTGCTGTGGAATGGCCTGCACACCTTTATCCGCGTGCCGATTGCCGCGTTGCTGGCTTACCGGGCCACTACTCAGCTAAGTCCCGGTATGCAGGTGCTGGCCACCGCCGTGGGCGCTGCGATTGCTCTGGCTGCACATGGCTCCAAGACAGCCGCGCGGGCATTGGTCACTCCCAGTCCGGAACCGGTGTCAAACATTGCCCTGAGCACCAGTGAAGACGTCGCCGCAGTGGGTATCACCTGGCTGGCCACGCAGCATCCCTGGGCCGCCGCCAGCATCACACTTGCCCTGCTCCTGGTGACCGTTTTAATGATGCGGTGGGTGGTGAAGGCTCTGCGCGAGTTGTGGTGGAAACTGCGACCGGCTCCGGCGCACTAGGGCAGTTCTCGACTCAACCCTGAGCGGCGCGGCGGGTGTGCGCCGGGACTGATACAGGCCGAATCACTTCGGTATCTCCCTCCGGCAGCACACGAACTGATCCGGCTACCCCGGCACGCCTGGCTGCCGCCATCAACCGCTCGACCGGCTCTTCCATCGGCTCCTGAGAAAGCCGGAAGGTGCCATAGTGCATGGGGATCATCCGCCGTGCGCCCAGGTCGAGAAATGCCTGCAGTGCTTCCTCAGGGCAGGTGTGCACGCCGCGATAGCTATCCGGACTGTAGGCCCCGATCGGTAACAATGCGATTTCGGGCCGCAGGCGTTCGCCGATCTTCTTAAAGCCGTCAAAATAGGCCGTGTCGCCAGAGTGGTAGAGGGTGTGACCGCCGCCCCGTATCACATAGCCGCCGAAGCCGCGATGCGTGTCCTTGAAGAAGCGCGCTCCCCAGTGCTTGCAGGGCGTCATGGTGATCTCGAGACCGCTGATTGACTTGGTCTGCCACCACTCCAGCGTGACTACCCGGGCAAAACCCAGATCGCTGACCAGGTCTTCCACTCCCCATGGCACCACCGCGATGGGCGCCCGTCCGGTCATTTTCGCGGTGTGGGCGACGATCCGGCGCAAGGATGGGCGATTGAGGTGATCCATGTGCGCATGGGAGAGCAACACCATGTCGATGGCAGGCAGTTCCTTGATCCTGACTCCCGGCCGGCGCAGGCGCCGCAATGCGATGAGCCGCTCGGCGAATACCGGGTCCATGAGCAGCTTACGTCCACCGATCTGGACCAGGAAGGATGAGTGGCCAATGAACGTAATGCCCAGCTCCTCCGGCGACACCAGGAGGGGCTTCTTCGACTCTCCGGTCATCGGCCTGAATGCAGACTCGCCGACCAACGTTCCCAGCGACTGCATTTTGAGCAGAACCGCGCTCTTGCGCTCGACCATGGTTTTCATCGCCACCCCGACTTCTTAGACCCGACTACCTAATAGATTCGTCCACCCGGTTGCGAGATGCCATTTCCATCGGCACGGCATTTCACTTCGAGGCATACCAGGTAACCAATCCGGACTTTTCCTCGAGAAAAAGCCGCACTTCGCCCCCTTGTTTGTGCAGGATAGAAGTGAAAACTATCCAAGGTACCACATGTCCCCGGCCAGCCACAGCACGGCGATGGTCCCAGCAGGCACCTATGTACCTCTAGTAATAGACGGGAAGCCTCAAGGAATGATTAGGCGCCAGGTTAAAAAGCCTGGATGTATTCGGATCGTCACCGTGGCCGAGCGTTAGGGAAACCGGGGCGTCACTCCGAGGTTGTACATGAGGAAGGAATAGATGTCGGCAGCCGTATCGAGCGCTTTGCTGGTGTTGCTGGCTCCATGGCCGGATTGTGTCTCGATGCGGATCAAAACCGGATTGGCGTGACTTGCCTTCTCCTGCAACGTCGCTGCGTATTTGAAGGAATGTGCCGGTACCACCCGATCATCGTGATCCGCCGTGGTGATGAGCGTTGCAGGATACTTCACGCCCTCGCGAATATTGTGCAGGGGCGAATATCGATACAGCGCCTGAAACTCTTCCGGGTTGTCGCTTGAGCCATAGTCCGCAATCCAGTTCCATCCGATGGTGAACTTCTGAAAACGAAGCATGTCCATGACCCCAACCTGGGGCACGGCCGCGCGAAACAGATCAGGCCGTTGGTTGACCACGGCTCCCACCAGGAGGCCGCCGTTCGATCCTCCCGAGATCGCCAGTTTGGCGGGCGAGGTGTACTTGTTGGCTATCAACCACTCTGCTGCGGAGATGAAGTCGTCGAAGACATTCTGCTTCTCCAACTTCATCCCGGCCTGGTGCCACTTTTCACCGTATTCGCCGCCGCCCCGTATGTTGGCCGAGGCGTAGACCACCCCCTGCTCCAGCAGAGCCAGGCGCAGCGGGTTGAATTCGGGAGGGACCGTGACGTTGAAGCCGCCATAGGCATAGAGCAGCGTCGGATTGTTTCCGTCCAGCTTCAGTCCTCGCTTGAAAACCAGAAACATCGGCACCCTGGTGCCGTCTTTACTGGTATAGAAGACCTGCGCCGTCTCATAGTCTTCCGCCTTGAAACCCTTGATCGCCGACTCGCGGAAGATGCTGGATTTTTCGGCCGCTATGTCGTAGCGAAATATCGTGCTGGGATAGTTGAAGGAAGAGTAAGCGTAAAAGGCCTCTGTATCCTCGCGCCTTCCGCCAAAGCCGCTTGAGGTTCCCGGTCCCGGCAGGGCAATCGCGTTCTCCATTTTGCCGTCGAGCGAATAGACGTAAGGGTGAGAGGTGACATCCCGCGCATAGGTGACAAAGAGTTTGCCTCCTTGGGTAGAAACACTACTTAACGTTTCCGTCGTTTCCGGGACAACGTCTTTCCATGCGGACTCAGCGTGCTCCTTATCGTGCATTGGATCGTAAAGTACGACTCGTCCATTTGGAGCGTTCTTGTTGGTCAGGATCAGGAACCGGTCGCCAACATTGTCAACCACGTGAAAGCGGTCATTGGTCACGTCAGCAACGATCGGAGTAAAAGCCACCGCATGCCGGGAAAGTTCGCTCAACCCCACATCGCCTGACCTTCTGTCGGCTAACTTGGAGAGGTCGCAGAAGAACAGCGCGTTGCCGTCCTTACCTTGGCCGCGCTCCGAAACCGACAGGATCGCGAACCTTTCGTCTTCGGTCGTCTGTACCGTGTGGAAACGCTGTGGATGCGCTTTGTCCTCGTAGACCAGCCGATCGTCTGCTTGCGCGCGTGCCCAGGCGATGGTAATAGACCTTGTGCCCTTCGTTCTGGGAAGAAAGATCATGCCCTCCCTCGGGCGCGTCATAGCGGCTGTAAAAGAAACCATCCCCAAACCATGCAAGGCCGGTGACCTTCAGCCACTTGAGGTCGTCTTTAAGAACAGTTCCGGTTTCTATTTCCAGAACGTGACCCTCAAGCCAATCTGAGCCGCCGCTGGAAAGATAGTAGGCAAAGTAGCGCCCATCCCGGGAAGGCTCCCCGGCCATGAGTCGTACCGTGCCATCCGCGGAGAGTTGATTGGGATCAATCAGAACGCGTGGCGTACCCTCCAGGCCCTTCTGCACATAGAGCACGCTTTGATTTTGCAGTCCGTCATTCTTTGACCAGAAATAATAGGCTCCGCTCCGGCTCGGAATGCCGTACTTCGGATAGTTATAAAGCTCTTCCAGCCGCTGCTTGAGCCGTGACCTGTAGGGGATTTTTTCCAGGTAGTCGAGGGTTACCTGGTTTTCCGCCTTCACCCATGCCAGAGTCTCGGCCGAGTTGTCATCTTCGAGCCAGCGATAAGGATCGGCGACCTTGATGCCATGGTAGTCATCGACCTGTTCAGCTTTGCGGGTTTTGGGATAGTCCAAGTTCTGTCCGATCAGAGGGCTAACCACGATGGGCATGAAGAAGCAGATGAAAAGCGACAAAAGCAGGGGCATCCGTCCGTTCCTGGGAATTCATTGTTCCGGTGACCGATCAAAGGGACAGTGACTTCAGGTACTCGCGAAAAACCGTCCCCAGCTCATTGTGGTTCAGGGCAAACTCCACCGTCGCCTTGAGCATGCCCAGCTTATCGCCGGCATCGAAGCGCAGCCCGTCGAAACTGTAGCCGTAGACTTTCTCGTGCTGCAGCAGGCCGCGGATGCCATCCGTCAACTGCAGTTCCCCGCCGGCGCCGAGCGGCGTCTTCTCCAGCACATCGAAGATCCTGGGGGTGAGAATGTAGCGCCCGATGATCGCGTGTCGTGAGGGCGCCTCCTCCAGTTTCGGTTTTTCCACCAAACCCTTCACGTCGAAGATGCGCTCGCTCCCTTCATGAGCAACGCAATCGAGCACGCCGTAGGATGAGATGGAGGCGTCATCTACGACCTGCGTGGCCAGAATGGAAGACTGCGTCTGCTCGAAGACCTCTATCATCTGCTGCAGGCACGGCACTTTGGCTTCGATGATGTCGTCGGGCAGGATCACCGCAAAAGGCTCGTCGCCCACCAGGTCGCGGGCCATCAAAACGGCGTGTCCCAGTCCCATGGCCTCCTTCTGCCGGACATAGGCGATGCGCGCCATGTGCGATATTTGTCGCGTCATGGCAAGCAGCTCGGTCTTGCCTCGCTTCTCCAACAGTTGCTCCAGCTCAAAACTGATGTCGAAATGGTCTTCGATCTCCGCCTTGTTTCTGCCGGTCACAATGATGATCTGTTCGCAACCTGCCGCAATGGCCTCTTCCACGCCATATTGGATCAGCGGCTTGTCTACCAGCGCCAACATCTCCTTGGGCAGGGCTTTGGTCGCCGGCAAAAAACGTGTGCCGAGGCCGGCCGCCGGAAAAACTGCTTTGCGCACTCTGTCTTTCATGTCTTGCGATCCTTCACGCCCGGTAAGGCTGTTCTCTGTGAAATATTTATCGTGAATGGCCCGTGACGCACCCTCCGCGTATTTAGGATGCAGGAATCATTAGAGTGTAGGCGACGTGTCCCCCAGAAGCGCATGGCGGACTATTTTAATGGGGGCGAATCCCTGTTTGAGAAAGTCGTCGTGGAACCGCTCCAGCGAAAACTGCGCGCCCTCCTTTTTCTCCATATCGGCGCGCAACTTCATAATTTGTAGCTTACCCAAGGTGTAATAGAGATAGGTTGCATCGGTGGTCCCACGCTTGGTTTCAATCAGTCCACCCTCGTGCGTTTGATACCCTTCCGTCACAAAAAAGTCTACCGCCTGATCGAACGTCATTTGTCCGGTATGCATCTGGACCCCTACAACAAACCGGGCATCGCGTAGCAGGGCGTCCTGCAATTGTCCCAGGCGAATCATTTTGGCATCCCGGGCATCGCGTGCCCCCGTCCCCGGTTGGCCGTAACCCTCATCGAGCATCATCTGCTCGCAATAGTGAGCCCAGCCTTCAGCGTTGGAGGAGGCTCCCAAAAGTTTGCGTACTGTGCTTGGCGCTTGGGGCACCCACAGGAATTGTACGTAGTGTCCTGGATACGCCTCGTGGATCGCGGTGCTGATGATCGTTCCCCGATTAAAGGCCGCCATGCGCTCATCGATCTGCTTCGGCATGTCGTGTGGCTCGGGCAGCGTTACGTTGAAGTAAGCCTGGGTCGCGACTTTCTCAAAGGGGCCGGGGGTATCCATCGACGCCGTGGTGGTTGCGCGCATAAACGGCGGCGTCTCTTCCACGATGGGGCGTACCTGCGAGGGAATATCGACGATATGCCGGGCTTGAATAAACTGGATCAAACCCTGGAAGGTGTCGCGAAAACTCTGTAGCAGATGATCGGGCGCAGGATGGTCCCGGCCCAACTCCGCCAGGATCTCGCGAGGCTGGCGGTGGGGATCGATTTCTTTGGCAATGCGGTTGAACTCCGCCTGGTTCTTATGCAGGTCCGCATAGCCGATCTCGAGCAGCCTGGGTAGCGGCGTGTCGACCATCTCGTTGTACAGCAGCATTTTCGAAAAGGTCTCCGCGCCATACCTAAAGTCGCCATGCGAGCGGGGAAGAACATCCTTCTTGAGCCAGGTCTGATAGCTCTGGAGCGCTGCGATGACGGCGCCATTCGTCTGAGAAAACTCTCGTTTGAGCTGTTCATCCTGGGCCTGGCGAAAGGCTTCGGGTACTTCCGACTGGAAAAAAGTGATGATGTCGGGGAGTTGCTCGAGGGCAATTTCGGTATAAATGCGGGGCGGGTTCTTGAGATTCTGATGGGCCGCCTCGAGCGCTGCCGGCATCAGCTTTTCCCGGGCAATCAGCGAGCGCAGCCGGTCGTCGGGCGAGGCGAAGGTGCGTTCCATCAGCACGAAGGCGCTATTGGAAATTCCGCTCGAATACTGGTCGGGGTCCTTCTCCCACAAGCGGATCGTGTTGAGCGAGAGCAGCGTGCTGTGAATATCCGCCAGCAGCAGCTCCAGATCGCCCTGGCTGGTCAGATCGAGTTGGGCAGCTGGAACGGCGGCAAATTTGGCTTCGAACCGTTGGAGATCGGCCGTCTCTCGATCGACCGCATCGCGGGAGTAATCCTCCAGCTGCGCGTCGTACTGGTGCAGACCCGCTAGCGTGCCGTTCGACGGGGCGTAATGGAAATAGACCTGGTCGAAGTATTGATCGGCGAGCTGGCGAAGCGCAGCGGCTGCAGGTTGTTCCGAAACGCCTGGTTCAGCCGCCTTCTTGGAACAGCCCAGGCCCCCGCTTACCAAGACTCCGATCAGTACCAGCGCAATGGGTCGCAAACGCAATCGATGGTTTTTCCGATTCACAAATCTCCACTTTAAGGCAGCTTCGCAATTACTGTGCCCCGATAAAGATCGCGAGGTGTGGTTTTCCTTGAAGAAAACCACGAAAAGGCCTGTCGCTTCGGTCTACACCAATTGCGAAACTGCCGTAACGGTTGGGTTTCAAACTCTGTCACTCGCTGCCAGGCTAGCGGCGCTGCTGTGTGACCGCCACCTCGGCGACTTCGCTTGCTGTCAGCTCTTCCAGCAGAGCCCGAATCTCATTCAGTACATCCCGTGGCTCAGTTGCTTTGAGCGGAAAACGCAGCACTCCCTGGGGCGTGAACTGCGCACCCTTCTTGGCGTTTTGCGCCACCATCTTCATCAGGCGGCCGGGATCGATGTTGGCCTGGCCGGTAAATCGTATGTGGATCTGGTCGCGCTTGCGATCTACTTGGGCCACCCCCGTCTGCTCGCAAAGCAGGCGAAGGCTGGCCGCGTCCATAAGATGGTGCACGCTGGTCGGCAGCTCGCCATAACGGTCTTCCAGCTCGGCACGCACCTCGCTCAGGCTACCGTCATCCTGCGCTCCGGCGATTTTCTTATAGATGCGGAGCCGCTGGTTTTCTTCTTCGATATAGCTTTCGTCGATGCGCAGGCTGATTCCGAGGTTGAGCTGTGTGCTCGCTCGCTGGGGGTGCTCCTCACCTTTCAGCTCGTTGACCGCGTGCTCCAGCATGCTGGTGTACATTTCGAATCCCACGGCCTCGATGTGACCACTCTGCTCCCCGCCCAGCATGTTGCCTGCACCACGCAGTTCGAGATCGAGTGCGGCGATCTTGAAGCCGGCGCCGAGGTCGGAGAATTCCTTGAGCGCGGCCAGCCTGCGGCGAGCGATTTCCGTGAGCTCCTGCTCGGGAGGAATCAGCAGGTAGGCATAGGCGCGGCGGTTCGACCGGCCGACCCTGCCCCGCAGCTGGTACAACTCAGAGAGCCCATGGCGGTCGGCTCGACTAATGAGGATGGTGTTGGCCAACGGAATGTCGAGCCCGTTCTCAATGATGGTGGTCGCGACCAGCACGTCGTATTCCCCGTGCATGAAGGCCAGCATCACCCGCTCCAGCTCGGCCTCACCCATCTGGCCATGGCCGACAGCGACCCGAGCCTGGGGCACCAGCTCCTGGATCTTGGCGGCGATTTCGTAAATGGTTTCTACCCGGTTGTGCACAAAGTAGACCTGGCCGCCTCGCTCCAATTCAAGTTCCAGAGCAGAGCGAATCAGCTTCTCGTCGAACCTGGCCACCACCGTCTGAATGGCCATGCGATCTTTGGGCGGCGTCTCAATGACGCTCATATCACGCAAGCCCACCAAAGACATATGCAGGGTGCGCGGAATGGGCGTGGCCGACATAGCCAGCACATCGATTTCGCGGCGCATCTGCTTCAGGCGCTCCTTGTGGCGTACGCCGAAGCGCTGCTCTTCGTCCACCACCAGCAAGCCCAGATTGTGGAACTGCAGGTCTTTGGACAAAAGCCGGTGGGTGCCGATGAGGATGTCGACCTTGCCTGCCTCCACGCGTTCCAGATATCAACTTCTGTTCCTTGGGAGAGCGGAAGCGCGAGATCATCTCCACGATGATGGGAAACTGCTTGAAGCGACTCTTGAAGGTCTCGAAATGCTGGAAGCTGAGTACCGTGGTCGGCGTCAGCACCGCCACCTGGCGGCCATCCTGCACTGCCTTGAAGGCCGCGCGCATGGCCACTTCGGTCTTGCCGTAGCCCACGTCGCCGACCAGCAGACGGTCCATGGGCAGGGTTGATTCCATGTCGCGCTTGATGTCTGCGATGGCTGAAATCTGGTCCTCGGTCTCGTTGTAATCGAAGGCGTCTTCGAACTCGCGTTGAAACTCGTTGTCCACCGGAAAGGCATGCCCCTGGGCTGCTTTGCGCTGGGCATAAAGCTTGAGCAGCTCATCAGCCATGTCCTGCATGGCCTTGCGCACCCGTGCCTTGGTCTTGGCCCATTGCTGGCTACCCAGACGGTTCAGCACTGGGGCCGGGCCGGCATCGGTGGAGCGGTACTTCTGAATCAGGTCGAGCCGGGTCAACGGGACGTAGAGCCGAGCCTGCTCAGCAAACTCCAGCACCATGAATTCCACCTTGATGCCGTCCTGCTCAATCTCCCTCAGGCCCATGTAGCGGGCGATGCCATGTTCCACGTGCACTACGTAATCGCCTACCGTCAGGTCGCGAAAGTCAGAAACGAAGGCCGCGGTCTTCGACTTGGCTTTGCGAGGCAGGGGGCGAGCTGCCACGTCGGCTTCATCGGAGAAGTCGTTGGCGCCGAACAGCACCAGGTTGCTGTCGGGGAGGCTGACGCCGCTGGCAATTGTGCTCTGCACCAACACGGGGGTGCGGAAATCGCCTGCCAGGTGACTGGATTCGTCGTACGCCTGTTCGCTGCCTGGGGCCTGGGCGCGGCTGCCCAGCCGGTAGGGCTGCCCGTACTCCCGCAGCAGGCTGGCTAACCGCTCCACCTCTCCGTGGTTCGGCGCCACCAGCAGCATTCGTGTCTGCTGTTCCGCCAGGGACTTGATCTGTTGCAGAAACGCCGGAATCGAACCATGAAAGCGCAAGGTTGGACGGGAAGAAAAGGTGACCTCGTCCATCGGGTTGACGTCTTCGTCCAGAACATCCACGGCGCCCAGCTGATCCATATCCAGCCCGGGCAATGCCGAGATTTTGCCCAGCAGTTCTGCCGGCGAAAGATAGATGTCGCCGGGTGTGATCAGCGAACCGATACCGCTTCGGTCATGCCGCTGCTCAACCTTGTTCCACCAGCGGTCCGCCTGGTTGCGGATCATGGCTGGCTCTTCCTGAAAGACGTGCACCTTGGGAAACAGATCGAAGAGGGTATGATCGGCGCCCGCCACAGGGCAGAAAAACTCCCAGCCGGGAAAGACGCTTACGCCGCCGGCGACCAGCGCCCGGTTCAGCAGTTCCTGGTCGTCTCCGGCATCGAGACGGCTTCCGCTCAGGCGCTGGTGCACCGCGGCCAACAGATCCTCTGAGATCGGTGTCTCAGTCAGCGGCAGGAGCCAGGTCTCGTCGATGGCCGTGGAAGAGCGTTGTGAGTCCGGCTCGAACTTGCGCAACGATTCGATCTCGTCCCCGAAGAGTTCCATGCGAACTGGACGGTCGGCCTCCGGGGAGTAGACATCGAAGATGCCGCCGCGGCGGGTGAACTGGCCCGGCATTTCGACAATGTCCATGGGGCTGTAGCCCACACTTGCCAGGTGGCTGGTGAGCTCATCCATGTCGATTTCTTCTTCGCGCCGCAAGACCCGCCCCAGCTGCGCATAGTACTCCGCAGGGAAAACCCGCATGCACGCGGCCTCTACTGGAACGATGACGATGGAAGCGGCGCCGGTGGCGATCTTCCACAGCACCGAAGCGCGCTGCTCCTGCACGTCCGGGTGGGGTGACAGATTTTCAAAGGGCAAAACGTCGTGTGCCGGAAAACGAAGCACGCGCTCGGGTTCGATTGCCCCGCTGAGTTCACATGCAGCGCGCAATGTGAGTTGCAGTGTGTCGGCGGCTTTGTTGTCGGCGACGATCACTACTACGGGGGTCCGGGCAGCCCTTGCGAAGAATGGCAGATAGAGAGAGCGCGCGGTGGCGGTGAGTCCGGAGACACGTTTGCGCCCCGCAGCGAGGGCCAGATGCCTTCGTACGCGCTCAAACGGTTCACAGTGTTCCAGGTCCGTGAGCAGCTCGCGGACGAAGGGGAGGATCATGCCTGACCCAATTCTAACCGGACGTGCTTATGGAGGGGCTTAGGGCCGTTCGACTACGAATTGGACCGCGGGTCTCTCCGCTCGGCCCCGCTCTTTTGTATGCCGTATGTTCGGGCTAACGGGAGGACCCTGCTGTTTCGCTTCTCATTGTCACGCAGTCTCTTTAGCCCGCATCCCTGGCTGCAGAGTTTCATCAGGCTTCACGATCATGGCATCCAGTGAAAGCCAGTTTTGGGAATTGGTCCTGGTCGCAGACACAACACGGGTAGCACCAGCGGAGGGCCGGCGCTGCCCGTGCGTATAAAGCGCGTTTGCCTACGCCTGAACGGCGACGGCCTTTTGCTCGGCGTTGGAGATTGCCGCAGCTGGCACGCCTTCTTTTCCCTGGCCAGGCTTGCGGATATCGATGCCGCCCTTGAAGAAGGCTCCATCCTCGATGCTGATGCGTTGCGCAATCACATCACCAGTCAAGGAACCTTCGCTGCGGATGTCCACCCGGTCGCTGGCATTGATGTTGCCGCGCACCTTGCCCAGAACCACTACTTCGCGGGCAGAGATATTCGCGGACACCTGTCCATTGCGGCCGACGGTGACCCGGTTGCCAGGTAGGTTGATGGCACCCTCGACCTTGCCGTCGATGTACAACGACTCGGAACCGGTCACTTCGCCCTTCACTACCAGGCTCTTGCCAATCGTTGCCTGATCGGCGGCTGCCGGCGATGCGGGGGAAGTGCTGGAGGTGCGCGTGGTGGTTGATTCGTGGCTTGCGGCCGCAGGTACGGACGGACGCGTCGGCTCCGTGCTAGGGGACATCGAAGGACTTCCCGGCTGGTTCGGTTTCCACATCTCTCTTGTACTTCCTTTCGTTTACTTCCTGGATACAGGCCCCCGAAACAACCCTGCGGAATTGGTTCCCGCTTTTAAGGGCAAATCAGGTGGAGCTGTTCGTTTCCTACTCACTGTGCCTGCCCGGCCAAAAACCGTGCAAGCCGCGAAATCCTTGCTCTTCTCTGCATCTTAACCACGCTTGGCGCAAAATTGAAATCCCCCATTCCGAATCTTTGAGGGTTCCGGGGGGGCTGACCCATTAGTATCAACAAAGACATGGTCTTCGGCGCTCAATTCGCAAACATGCCCCTGGAATGACCGACCGCGAACTCCTCCACCGTATCGAACGTTCCGCCGGCCAGCGGGCAGGCTACAAGCAACTGGTTCGCGAACTGGGCCTCGGTGGCGGGCGAGAGCGTCGCATGCTGCTGGAACAGCTCGACCGCATGACCGCGCGCGGCGAACTGGTTAAATCTGACCGCGATCACTGGGCGCTCCCCCAGGCCGTCATCGCGCAGCAACCTGGTCGCCGGCCGTTTGGATGTGCATCGCGACGGCTTTGGTTTCGTACGGCCCGAAACCCGCCAGGCCAGCGGCGATGACGATATCTTCATTCCTCCTAACGAGATGAACGGCGCCATGCAAGGCGACCAGGTGCTGGTGGAACTGGCGCCGCCCCGAGCTGACGGCCGGCACAGCGGGCGCATCGCCCGAGTACTGAGCCGGCGCAACCCCACCGTGGTGGGCATCTTCCATTATGCGCTTCACGAGCATGCGCAGGGCAATACGGTGACCCCGCTCGATGAGCGGGTGACCCAGCCCATCCTCATCCCCTTCGGTCTCGAACAGGCGCCGGCACTCGCCGGCGGAACGCCGCATCGCGTGGTCAGCGAGAATACCGGCCGCTCAGAACCAGGAATTGCCGCGGAAACCAGCTCCGGGTTGGAGGGCATGGTGGTCGACGTGGAGATCACTGACTGGCCGACGCCCTCCCGTGCGGCACGCGGCCGGGTGATTGAGGTCCTGGGCCGGGAAGATGACTTTGGTGTGGACGTCGAAATCGTCATCCGCAAGCACCATCTGCCCCATGTTTTTCCTCCCAAGGTTCTCGACGAGGCGCGGGCAGTCGCTCACCTGGACGAGGAGGAAGCCGCCGGCCGCCGGGATTTTCGCCAGCTGCCCATCGTTACCATCGACGGCGAGACGGCCAAGGACTTCGACGACGCCGTCTTTGTCCGCCAGCATGGCGGTGTAGGTGGCACCTGGGAGTTGCAAGTCCACATCGCCGATGTCGCCCAGTATGTGACCCCCGGTACAGCTCTCGATCTCGAAGCACGCTTGCGCGGCACCTCTGTCTATTTTCCCGATCGTGCCGTGCCCATGCTGCCTCAAGAGCTTTCGAGCGATATCTGCAGCCTGCGCCCGGGGGAAGATCGCCTGGTGCTTTCCTGCATCATGATGATCGATCCGGAAGGCGAGATTCGCAGCTACGAGGTGACCCCGGGCGTCATCCGCTCGGCACGCCGCATGACCTATACCCAGGTGCATGCGATCATCAGCGGCGATCAGCAAACACGGGAGCAATTCGCTCCGCTGGTTCCGGAATTCGAACGCATGTATGAACTGGCACGCCTGCTGAACCGAAAGCGCCAGCGCCGCGGGTCCATTGACTTTGATTTGCCGGAGCCGGTCATCGAGTTCGATTCCCAGGGCGCCATGCAGAGCATCGTTCGTTCCGAGCGCAGCTGGGCCAACCGCCTGATCGAGGAATTTATGCTCTCCGCCAACGAGTGCGTGGCCTCCTGGCTGCAGAACCTCGACGTACCGTCGCTGTATCGCATTCACGAAAAGCCGGAGCCCCGCCGCGTGGTCGGAATTTGAGAGCGTGGCCGCCGGTTTTGGCTACTCGCTTGGCCTGGGCCCATTGCCGGTGAAGCGCATGACCATGAAGTCGGAACGGCGCGAACAAAGAACCCGTGGGGGAAGCCGCGAGGCGGGCCACGGCCGCCAGCCTCGCCAGTATGAGGTTGCGGAGGATATCCCCGTTACCCCGCGCATGTATCAGCAGCTGGCGCTCAAGATCGCGGGCAAGCCGGAGGAGCGCATCCTCGCCCACCTCATGCTCCGTTCCCTGCGCCAGGCGCGTTACAGCGAAAAAAATGAGGGCCACTTCGCCCTGGCTGCGCCCTGCTACACCCACTTCACTTCGCCCATCCGCCGCTACCCGGACCTGATTGTTCACCGCATCGCCAAGGCGGTTCTTGCCTCCGGCGCGAGCGGAATCGGGATACCCGCGAAGCAGGCTGCGCAAGGCCTCGCGGCATACCGGCGAAATGGACCATGAGCTGGCTCCGATCAGCGAAGTCGAGCTGGCCGGCATTGCCTATGAATCAAGCCAGGCGGAGCGCCGCGCGGAAGATGCCGAGCGCGAGCTGATGGAGTGGAAGAAGGTCAAATTCATGCAGGATCGGATTGGCGACGACTTCGACGCCATGATCCTCAGCGTGACCAAGTACGGCTGTTTTGTCGAACTCGACAGCCTCTTCATCGAGGGCCTGGTGCCGATCATGAGCCTGCAGGGCGACCACTACACCTTCCGCGAAAACACGCGGCAGATTATGGGAGAGCATTCTGGCCGGCGCTACTCCATGGGCGACCGGGTACGGGTGGTTCTTGACCGCGTGGATACCGTTCAGCGGCGGTTACAGTTCTCCATTCTGGAAGAAGTGGCGCCGGTCCGCCTGGGCCGTCCGGCCAAGGCCAAGGCGAAGGTCAAGTCCGGCAGCGGCAAAGCGCATCCCTACATTCCCCCGAAGAACAAGGTGCTACGCAAGGGCAAGCAGAAAGCGAAAAACAAGCGCCCGGGCAAGAAGCGCGGCTAGATCGAATTGCCGCTGGGGAGTCAATCTCCGGTCCAGCGTACGCGGCAGCAATTTACAATGAAGCAAGTCATATTTTTTGGAGAGATTCCATGCCACACATGGTCGTTTGTGCGCGATACAAGCAGGAGATGGAGGGCCTCGACGAGCCCCCATTTGACAGTGATTTTGGCCAGAAGATTTATAACCAGGTCTCGAAGAAGGCCTGGTCGGAGTGGATCGAGCGGCAGAAGATGCTGCTGAATGAGTACCGTCTGCAGCCCTGGACGCGGGAAGCGCAGGAGTTTCTGGTGGAGCAGATGCAGGAGTACTTTTTCGGCGAAGGATCGGCGCTTCCCAAGGAATACGTTCCGCCCGCTCACTGAGGACGCGGCCTCCCGCAGTCGTGTACACTCAAGAGGTTGTTTTTCCTGTCGGGACGTGGCTCAGCCTGGTAGAGCACTCGCTTGGGGTGCGAGGGGTCGGCAGTTCAAATCTGCCCGTCCCGACCATCAAAATCAACCATTTACAGGATTACCCCGCCTGCATCCGCCTGCCGAAAATACGCAAGGGTGGGTCCCCCCGAAGCTCACTTCCATCCTCTTTGCGGGTCTCGTCCTCATCTTTTGCGCCTGGGCGCTTTCGTTACCGCTCTTCCCCACCCAGGACGGGCCCATGCACAAGTACTATGTGCACGTGCTCGCGTCCCTGCTCTCAGGCGCGCACTCCTACGATGCCTACGTAATCCGGCACCCTTTTCCGCCCTACGCGACGCACTACGCGGTATTGCTCGGCTTGACCAGGTTGGTGTCGTTCGACCTTGCCGAGAAGCTCCTCATCTGCCTCATTTTTGTATGCACCGCCTATGGCGTTCGCTACTGTGCTCGATCCCTGGGCCCGAGTGGAGATTTGCTTTCGCTCTGCATGATCCCCTTGGTTCTTCACTGGTCACTGGTGATGGGCTTTCTGAATTATTCGCTCGCGGTAGGACTGTTCTTCCTGGCCGCTGGTTTGTGGTGCCGGGCTGCAGCAGGCCGATTGCGGCTCTGGCTGTTTTTTGCCCTGGTCAGTTTTCTTCTGGCTTTTACCCATCCCATACCGCTGCTGCTACTCATCGTCTTCTGTTCGCTGGATCTGCTCATCCGTCTGATCCAGAGTCGCTTCTCGCTCAAGGATTACCGCTGGATGTTTTTGGGGTTGGCGGTCGCCGGCCTCAGCTTTCTCTACCCGCTTGCCAGCGTGGATCGGTCGCGTTCGGTTTCAAACCTTCGCGGCATCGCCCTGCACAAAGACGCCCTGATCAGCAGCCTGGCGCTGTTCGGTATATCTCCTTTTGACACGCGAGCGAAGAATCTCTTCATCAACTGCTATCGCCTGGAGCTGTACGCGCTGTTGCTGGGCTGCCTGGCGCTCGCAGCGGCGGGTTTTCTCAGGCGTTGGCGGGCACGCCAGCTGCGGCCGAGCGACAGCATGCTGATTTTGGCGGTCGCCATTTTGCTCGCTATCCCGATTCTTCCCCAATCCATGAACGGCTCCGACTATTTTTCGCAGCGGCTTATGATTCTCCCCTGGCTGGGAGCGATTGCCGCCGCCGGCGGCTATGCAACGCCGCATCGGCTGGCGCGCATCGCTCCTCTATTTGCTGTTGCTCTTGACGCTTACCACCCTGCTGCCGGCGGAGATTTTCTTCCGGCCCGTAGCCCATCAACTGTTTGCTCTCGAGCACCAACCGCTGCCGGAACATGCCCAGGGGCTCGCTCTCCTGGATCCCGCGATGCTCAAGGCGGTGCGGGTGCAACACCAACTGGGCTTCAACCCTTACCTGTGGAGCGGCGCCCTTCCCTTCCTGCATGCAGATGACGTGATGCTCAACAGTCCCTTTATGGACCAGAAGATTACCCCGCTCATGCCGGCTCCTGGAGGCGATCTCCTGATTGACCGAATGAGCTCTCCTGAAGAAGCAGAGCGCCTGATCAACGGCAACCTCGATCTGCCGTCGCTTCCACCGGCGATGCGTTCTACACTGCTTGCTTCCACCGGGGTGGTGGTGTTCGTTGGGGTCCGGCGGATGTGGAGCAAGGACTGGAGCCGCTTGGCCGGCAAGAGCGTTGCTGCTCACTACGCCTGCACCAGCCACACCTGGTACTTAGTGTGCTTGATCTGGCCTGCGTCAAGATCCGATCCGAAGCTGGCTGATTTTTCCAGAGGCTGTAAAGACAGAGCGCCTGCGATAAAAAGTTCCACCGGTGCGCCGGAGGGGAACGGACCCAGCCCGTGAATCGTCATTCCGTGAAACTGGCTGAAGTGATAGACGAACAAGCCGCCGATAAAGAGCAGATACGCTGATCTGCCTCGTTCCTTGATCTCATATAAGCCCGGAATCGCAGCCAGCATCAGGGCGTGATCGTAGAGGCGATGGTAGCTCACCAGCAGTTCGAGCATGACCAGCACCGCGAGAATCGTAAACGGGCGCGTGGCCAGAGTTTTCTTGCGCCAACAGACGAAAACAAGCAGTCCGGCAATCGCGAGGAATATGGCATAGGTAAGGGCATTGCATAGGTGCGGATTCTGAATCAAGCGAGCAAGGAATGCCTGAAGGTTAAGAAAACTCGACGAGTTCGCGTCGTTCACACGCGAAAAGTCTGCGTCTCTTCCTGGCTGCATCGCCAGCTTGAGATTTGCAGAGAGATGGCCCAGATAAGCGAAGGAAGATAGCCGGAAATAAAAAAGCAGGGTGCCGGCGGCGCCCGCGGCCGCGGTGAATAAGCAGGCTGCCAGGGCTGGGATGCGGGTGCTGCTTCTTAGCAGGAAGTAGGCGGCGCAGAGATACGCTCCCTGCGGCTTGAGGCAGAGACTGATGGCCAATAGCAAGCCTCCCGTGATGGGCATGGAGCCAGACTCCAGGGCGACGATGGCCAGGGTCAACGAGGAGGCGGCGATCAGGACGGGTTGCCCCAGCTGCACCGCCCAGCCGATAGAGCCGTCGGCGAGCAGAATCACGAAAGGCAAAAACGAAAGCAGATCACGGTAAGCTTTGAATCGCAAGAGAAGCACGATCATGGCCGCAGACAGAAACCCAAATGAAAGAAGCAGCCATACAACGGAAAGTACAGACCAGGGCAAGAGCGAAAAGGGAAGAAGGAGAAGAAAGGTGCTGGGCGGGTAGACGGGCCACTCGGGTTTGAAATGCGAGGTTGGGGTATAACCGCCCATCTTCGGGAATTCCCGCTCCAGTGTGGGCGCGTCATAAGGGTCGCATCCATCTACCAGGCAATGCGCGCCCGTAACGACAGTCACGAAATCGTGTTCGGCGCCGAAGCCGTTTCTGGAGGGACGGGAGTAGATGTAGAAGATCGATGCCAGGCAAGAAACGATTATGGCAATGCCGAGCATTGCCCCGATCTTGGCCCTGATCTTGCTGCGCTCCAACGTGCCACCCCTTCTTTAAAGCATTTCGTTGCCTATCCCTTAGCCGGTTCGGCGGCGACGGTTCGCTTCCAGGGCACAGCCTGTTCCAGTTGATCCCGCAGCCAAAAGGATGGCCGTTCGATCAGCCAGTGGGAGAGCTCCGCGCATACCAGAATGGCGAGCAGATTCCAGGGGACGAAGCGCTCGGGAATTTGCCGCGTGAACAGGTGTTGCCACAGGTAAAGGCCATACGAGATCACCCCCAGATGACGCAGCACGCGAGTGTTCAGCAGCCGGCCCGGGGCGGAGTGGGGAACCCGCACAACATAGACGAGGATTTGCGATATACAAATGGCGTTGAGGGTAAAGCCGATGACCAGGCTGTAAGAGCCCCGGAAATGGGCCTGCAAAACAGGACTAAGGACGAGCACGAACAAAGCCGCCAGCGCAGCTACCCATCCGCGAACCAGGGGCTGGACGAATTGGTTAAACCGCGCGTCACGCCAAAGCAATGCCAGGAGACAGCCGAACATGATGCTGTCGAGACCCGAGTGCAACATCCCGCCCACCAGTGCGCGGTGATGGGGGGCCAGATAATACGTGACGATCCGTGACAGGGGAGAGAGCAGGATCAACCAAACGGCCAGCTTGATGCTCTTTCTCGTGCCCAGCAAGAGCAGCGCCGCCGGCCAGAAGAGATAGAACTGCTCCTCCAGGCTAAGCGACCAGGTGTGTTCCAGCAGCACACTACCTCCGCCCAGGTAGTTGGTTGTATAAGTGCCGGCGACGAGGAAGGCTCTTAGTTCGCCGGCAAAGACCCCTGCGAGCGTGAGCGCGAGGGCGACGGCCAGGTAGGCATAAAACGGGGGAAAGATGCGCAGCGCCCTTCGGAAATAGAAGCGACCCAGGCTGATGGTCCCGGTCGCATGTAACTCCTTCAATAAGATGAGGGTGATCAGAAATCCGCTGATGACAAAAAAGGTTTGTACCCCCAAAGATCCCCAAAACATATATAGCCAGAAAGGAACGAAGGGGATTTTTTGAGCGATGACATCGTTCATATGCGCTGCGACGACCATGCCGACGGAAACAGCTCTCAGGCCATCGAGCGAGGGGATATTCCTTGGCTTCATGCTCTAGCGATCGTTACATGGGAAGCACGGGAGCTCAAGGGCGGTGTACTGGCCGCTTGAGCGAGGGGGTCCAGGGTGCCCAAGTGGTAAACGGAGATGAGAAGCGGCACGGCAAATCTCCCCGAACTATCCGATCAGCGTCCTATCCTTATAATCAAAGGTGCTGCAAGCCGGGGTAGAGCGGATGCTGAACAATAAGAAAGTCGTCGTGGTGTTGCCCGCCTACAATGCGGCCCGGACATTGCGCCGTACCGTCGACGAGATTCCCCACGAGATCGTCGATGAGGTGATCCTGACCGATGACGCCAGCCGCGACAACACCTCCGACCTGGCCCGGGAGATGGGCCTGATCACCATCCGGCACGACCACAACCGGGGATATGGTGGCAACCAGAAAACCTGCTACCGGGCCGCGCTCGCGCGGGGCGCGGATATTGTGGTGATGCTGCACCCCGACTACCAGTACACGCCCAAGCTGGTTTCCGCCATGGCCTCGATGATCGCCTACGGGGAATACGACGGCGTGCTGGCCTCGCGCATCCTCGGCCGAGGCGCGCTCAAGGGTGGAATGCCGCTCTACAAGTACATCGCGAACCGCGCGCTGACGTTCATCGAAAACATCCTGATTTGGGAGAAGATGTCTGAGTATCACACCGGCTATCGCGCATGGAGCCGCGAGTTGCTGGAGCGTCTGCCGCTGCTTAGCTGCTCCGACGATTTCGTCTTCGATAATCAGATGGTGGTACAGGCCGTTTACTTCGGCTTTCGTATCGGCGAGATTTCTTGTCCGACCAAGTACTTCGAAGAAGCCTCCTCCATCAACTTCCAGCGCAGCGTCACCTACGGATTTGGCGTACTTGGCACTGCGATGAGTCTACGGTTGAAGCGCTGGGGCCTAGCCAATCCTGCGTTCCTTGCGGATGTGCCCTATGAGCGGCTGCTGAGCGATAGTTCGGCGACCCATGCGCAGCCGATTAGCCTCGGCTGACCGGTCCATCTGTTAGGAGCAATCGATTGCAAGCTTCCAACGTTGTTTCAAACGCTCCGATGGATGTATCCCGGCCGCAGTCTCAAAGACCCCGATCGATTCCGGACCCGGTGCAGTACACGATCTACGGTCTTGTCCTCGCCGTCTCTATCTCTATCTGGTTTATTGCCATCCGCGCGCCCCTTTGGCTGGATGAGACGGTCTCGATCTACCTGATCCAGGGTGGCTTCGCGGGAATCATGTCGCGCCAGGTATGGCCCGACGCCCCAACGTATTCGTGCCTGCTTTGGGTGTGGACCAAAGCGGTGGGTATAGGTGAGATCGCGCTCAGAATCTCTTCTATCCTTCCCATGCTGGGAGCAGTGTATCTGCTGTATCGCGCCGCACGCGAGCTGTTCGATCGGGATGTTGCCCTCATTGCGGCGATCGTCTTCTGCCTTCACCCCATTATTATTTTCGCTGCGATTGACATTCGACCCTATGCATTCGCGGCTCTGGCCATCAACTCGTCCATTCTTGCCCTGGTTCACCTACGGCACAACAACTCCAACTGGCTGGCTGCTCTGTTCGGCCTGTCGGCAGCATGCATCGTTCAATTCCAATTGCTCTTCGCGGTTATCCTGCCGGCGCTTGCCGTTTGCTTTGTTGCCCTCAAAATTGGCGACCGCAAAACCTTAGGTCGGCAGTTTGGCGTTGCGCTGGCCGTCTTTGCCTTCGCATTCCTGCCGGTGATTCCCAGGTTGCAGTACATGGCCCACACCAGCGGCACGCATGTTTTCTCCCCAGCTCCCAGTCTGCTGGAGCTGGGCTCGACGCTCACGTTAAGAGGGCTGGCGGCGATCTTCGTCGTTGCCGTTCTTGTCGCTGCGGCAACCCGGAGGCTTGATCGGCGCAGCCAACCAGACGGCTGGCCTGTTCTGCTCTGCACATCGCTGGCGCTGGTCCCGATTTTGCTTCTCTATGCCTTAAGTGTGGGAACCTCGATCCACGTCTTTGTGCCCCGCTACCGGTTGGTGGCGGTGCCAGGGATCGCGCTCTGCTGGGCGTTGGTGGCCAGCCGTATCGATTCCCGGGCTCTGCGATTGCTGGTCTGCGTAACCCTCGTCGGCGGTGACCGCAGCCATTTACCTGACCACCCCTTTTTTGAGGCAGCATCAGTACTCATGGAAGTACGCCTTGGAATTTGTTGAAAAGAACGCTTCCGTGGACCATGCTCCGGTGCTGATCTGTAGCGATATCCCCGAGTCCGACCACATGGCGATGCCCGTTGGTTCGGCAATCATGGAAAGCGGTATTTTGCCACCACTTAGTTATTACAAACTCAGCGTACCGGTTGCGCCGCTGCCACGGGCACTTAATGACGAGGCAATGCGGGATGGTTCGCGGTTTCTGCAACAGGCGGCCCAGCGCCATCAGCGTTTTCTGGCCATGGCCTTCGCCCAGTCATATGACACCCTCGATTGGCTGGACAAAGACTGCCGCAGGAACTTTCGACGTCCGCGATCTAGGGCAATTTGACGGAGTCAGGGTGCTGGAATTCAGACCACGCACTCAGGTGGATGCATCACGCTGAACGGCCCGTCCCATGCAGTATCGATTGCAATGCGCGTTACTTCTCTGAGCACGTACCCTTCCTTCCGTGTCGCAACCGCCCAACTCGTCGTGTAAACTCTGTACGCATGGATGGCAGATTCCCCCGTGTCATCGCGCAGGCAGATGCAGCAGGCCTGATCCAACGGGCCAAGCTGCGCTTACTCGAAATGCACTATCAGAGTAAGGTTGGGCATATCGGTGGCAATCTCAGCGCGCTCGATATACTAATCAGCCTTTACCACTTCTGTCTTGGCCCCAATGACAAGTTTGTACTGGCCAAAGGACATTCGGCGGGAGCGCTGTATGTGACGCTCTGGACAATGGGGGTCCTGAGCGACGATGATCTGCGCCGCTTTCATGGAGAGGGGACCCGGCTTAGCGGCCATCCGCCTTTACGGGGAATTCCGGAAATCATCTTCGCCACCGGAAGCCTCGGTCACGGTCTTAGTCTCGCTGCTGGTTTGGCGCTGGGCAAAAAACTGCGCGGAGAAGACGGCAGAATCTTTTGCCTGACATCGGATGGTGAATGGAATGAAGGGTCGTGCTGGGAAGCGCTCATATTTCTGGCCCATCAGAAACTCGATAACCTCACGTTCATTGTCGATTTGAACGGCATGCAGGGCTTCGGTTCCACCAGGCAGGTCGCCAACCTCGGCTCGCTTGCGGACAAGTTTCGCGCCTTCGGAGTGACGACGATCGAAATTGACGGTCACGATGTAGATAGCATCTGTTCTGCGCTCGCGTCCGCCCACGGCCCGCTGGCTATCGTAGCGAATACGATAAAAGGCTGTGGCGTATCTTTCATGGAGAATCAGATGGCGTGGCATTACCTTCCGTTGAGTGAGGAACAGTATCAGCAGGCAGTGCGGGAGGTGACAGAATGCGGCAAGCTTTCTGCAACGGTCTAGTGCAGCAGGCTCTTCTGCCGGAACTCGTTTTCCTCACCGGGGACCTCGGTTTCAAAGCCCTGGAGCCGCTGCAGGATGCACTGGGCCCACGCTTCATCAATGCCGGTGTCTCGGAGCAGAACATGATCTCGGTCGCGGCCGGTCTGGCGCGCGCCGGCCTGAGGCCGTGGACCTATAGCATCGCACCCTTCCTCTACGCCCGCCCCTTCGAGCAAATTCGCAATGACGTCTGTTTCCATGAGCTTCCTGTGATCCTAGTGGGTAATGGCGGCGGATACGGATACGGCGTGATGGGCAGCTCGCACCATGCACTGGAGGATTACGGCTGCCTGCTGACCTTACCGCATATGCGTGCGTTCGTCCCTGCTTTCGACTCGGATGTAAGTACCATGATCCCGGCGCTGATGCGGTGCAATGGACCGGTTTACTTGCGGCTGGGATTATCGGAAGAGCCTAAAGGATGGCCTGTTCCAGCCTATGCTCCATGGCGCAGATTGCTTCGCGGCAATGGTTCGGTCCTCGCCGGAGTCGGGCCGCTAATGGGTGGTATGCTGACCGCATTGCAACAATTAGAAGAAGACGTGCGCCCCGAGGTGTGGCTCGTCACCGAATTGCCCATCACAGACGTACCAGTAGAATTTATGGATAGCGTGCGCCGCACTCGTCGGCTGGTGGTGGTGGAAGAACACACTGCGCATGGCGGGTTTGGCCAGATGCTGGCCCATTACCTGGCGGCCGCAGGTGAATCTCTCGATTCCTTTACACACAAATACGCGCTGGGTTACGTCTCCGGCCTGTATGGGTCGCAGAAGTTCCATCGTGCAGAATGCGGTCTGGATCCGGCCTCCATTGTGGCTGCGGTCTCTATGCGATGAGTGTTCTATACGGCGATCCACTGCGGTCGAACGAGATTAGCTTCGCTAACATCCGTCAGCTCCAGGGTCCGATATTGGTGCTGGGAGCCAGCGGCTTCATCGGCGCCAACCTCTTTCGCATGCTGCTGCAGCAACGCGAGGACGTTTATGGGACAGCGACGCGGCTTCCCGCATGGCGACTCGAGGGCTTGCCGCGCAAGCACGTACTGGTAACCGACCTGCTCATCGACTCCAACCTGGATGCGATGCTCGAAGGCGTGAAGCCGCGAACCATCTTCGACTGCATTGCTTATGGCGCCTATTCGTTCGAGACGGATCGGGAGTTGATCTACCGCACCAACTTCAATTTGATCTCCAGGTTGCTGGGCCGGCTCGATCCGCGCAATCTCTCCTGTTATGTTCACGCCGGCAGCTCCTCGGAATATGGAGACAATTCTTCCGGTCCGCAGGAGGACTCAGCACCAGCACCGAACAGCCACTACTCCGTCTCCAAAGTTGCCGCCGCCAGCCTTATCAATTACCTGGGCAAGAAGAAGGGCTTACCGTGCGCCAACCTTCGTTTGTATTCGGCATACGGACCCCTGGAAGATTCTTCCCGACTGATCCCCAACATCGTGCATTTCGGATCATCTGGCGGTTACCCGGAATTGGTCGACCCGCGCGTGTCGCGCGACTTTATCTACGTCGACGATGTCGCTCAAGCCTTCGTGGACGTTGGCCTCAAGCTGCACGAGTCTGATTACGGCGAATCCTTCAATATCGGCACCGGACGCAAAACGACAATCGGGGACATCGTTACCGTCTCGCAGAAGCTCTTTGATATTCGTCAGGATCCTGTCTTTACCATGCCTAATCGGGAATGGGATCTGACCGATTGGTTTTCTGATATCAGTAAGGTGCGCGAGCGGTTTGGATGGGCGCCCCGGATCGACCTTGAAGAGGGGCTGGAGCGCACCGCGGCGTGGTATCGGTCCCTGCCAGATAAGACTGCATACCTGCAATCATCCAAGCGCTTCGGACTCGATACAAAGCATAGCGTTTCGGCGATCATCGCTTGCTACAAGGATGGTCAGGCGATTCCGATCATGTATGAACGTTTGAAAAAGACCTTTACCAATCTGAGTGTCGATCACGAAATCATCTTCGTGAACGATTGCAGCCCGGATGATTCGGAAGAGGTAATCCGCTCCATCTCCCGCAATGATCGGCGAGTTCTGGGTATCTCTCATTCCCGGAACTTCGGATCCCAGGCAGCTTTTCGCAGTGGGATGGAGATTGCAACCAAGAATTCCTGCGTCCTCATGGACGGAGATTTGCAGGATCCGCCGGAGCTAATCGAGCAGTTTGTTTCCAAGTGGCGCGAAGGCTTTGACGTCGTCTACGGTCGGCGTGTTAAGCGGGAGGCCCCTCTCCCCATGCAAATCGCCTATAAACTTTTTTACCGGGTCTTCGATACGTTCTCGTACATCAAGATTCCGCGGGACGCCGGCGATTTCTCGCTCGTCGATCGCCGGGTCATGGAGGCAATGCTTCGTTTTCCGGAGCGCGATCTTTTCTTGCGCGGCGTTCGCGCCTATGCAGGATTTCGCCAGGTCGGCGTCGACTATGTGCGGCCGGAACGCATGTTCGGACGCACGACCAATAGCCTTCTGAAAAACCTGGGTTGGGCCAAGAAAGGGATTCTTTCCTTCAGCTATGTTCCGCTGGATATTATGAGCAGCTCAGCGATTATCTTGTGCGCCATTTCTTTTCTCATGGTCGTGGGACAGTTACTAGCCAAGCTGCTCTTCCCCGAGTTGGCCCCCAGGGGCTTTGCCACCCTCATTATTTTGATCGTCTTTTTCGGATCGCTTAACGTACTGGCGATCAGCGTTGCCGGGGAATACATTGCCAAGATCTTCGAAGAGGTCAAGCAGCGGCCTCACTACATTCGCCGCAGCATCATTCGGGATGGAGAAGTGCGGTTGGCGGCGAAAGAGAGTTGATGAAAAGTAGTGGCACAGGGTTGTTCCCGGAGCAGGAGTTGGCGGCGTTTAAGCACCGCGACAACATGGTGGAGGCCACCTCGGAGACCTGGCGGCCCCAGCTCTTTGCACCAACAACCACCCCGCTCTCTCTGCTTCTGGCCGCGGTCCGCAGGTTCTTTGACATTCAAGCCGGATCGGCGTGGCGTGACCTGAGCGCGGTGCTTCCGTCATTGCAGGGTACTGTTCTCGACGTTGGTTGCGGAGCGCAACCGTTTCGGTCGCTGGTCAATCCTCAGGCGACATACTTGGGTATCGACACAGATGCCGCCAAGGCCCACTTCGGGTACGAGATGCCCAACACGACCTATTTCTCCGGCGACGTATGGCCCGTCGCGGACTCGTCAGTGAACGTAGTCTTGTGCACCGAGACCCTGGAGCATGTGCTGGAGACCCGCCGCTTTCTCGCCGAAGCTGAGCGCTGCCTGGCGCCTGGTGGAACGCTGTTGCTGACTATCCCCTTCGCCGCCCGATGGCACTTTATTCCTTATGATTACTGGCGTTTTACGCCCTCCAGCCTCAATCATCTGCTGACGGCGGCGGGCTTTCGCAGCGTGAGCGTATACGCACGTGGAAACGCGTATACGGTTGCCTGCTACAAGGTCATGACCCTTCTCCTGTTGCTCCTGATGCCACAAACCGGCTCGAAGCTGCTGGGTTGGCTGCTTCGGTTGGGGGGCTTGGTCTTTCTCCCCTTGTTTGTCTTGCTGGCCATAGTCGCGAATCTATCCTTGCGCGGGTCCGGAGGCGACGATTGCCTAGGCTATACCGTGTTTGCGATTCGCACGGGTCAGATGTATGGGGATTCACTCACGCCCTGAGAACGGCTTTTGTCCCACCAGGGCTAAGTTGCCCGCCGGAAGAGACAGCAATTGGTGCCCTATACCTGATATCCCGGCCAAGCGCCGCACGGCGGACTTTACGGCCCTCGGCAGCGGAAACAGCTTGATCCAGTAATCGACCGGATATTTGTTGCGCACTCCGCTCACCTTGACCGAATCGAATCCGGCATTGCGCAGCAGCGCGGCGCCGGTTGGCTTATCGAAGAGTTGGAGGTGTTCGATGTCGAAGATCGGCGACTTCGTTCCCATCACGCGAGCGGAAAATGCCCTCCGGTCGTGCGCGACGATGAAGAACAGGCCTCCCGGCTTCAACAGTGTCAGAGCATCGTTGGTTATCTTTACGGGGTCCCATACATGCTCGATCACCTGAAAGCAGGTGATCAGGTCAAGGCTACCAGGTGCGAATTCCTCCGCGGCAAAGATACCGCACTTGAGGTAGCCACGGATGGCCGGCTTGGCAGCTTCGATGGGGGCCCTGGAAGGTTCTACGCCGGCGACGTCAGTAAAGCCCAGCGCCAACAGCTCCTCTACGAACGCCCCGTCGCCGGCCCCTATATCAAGGGCGCTCGTCCGGCTTGGCATCGCCGCCAAATGGGGTTCAAGCAACGTGCGGTAGGTTACCGCGGCTAAACGGGATTCGGCTCCGCTGTCGAACGATGCATCTTTGTAAGCGTCCGCCAGGGTCTCCTGTCGCAGCACAGGGTTGGCGTAGAGCATACCGCATAAATTGCATTCGACCATTCTGGAGTGCATGTATTCGGGTAGTTTGCGAGACGCGAATGCCGACGCTGTCAGTCTGCCCTCATCAAGAGTCGCTTCCACCAGGACTCGGGCGTCTTCGCCGCCGCAGAGAGGACAGACCCGCGGAATAAAATCCAGCTTCATTGGCATCCTCTTGGGCCGAAGCTCTATCGGAGATTGAACTTCTTACTGGCAGTGTACGTGATGCTCAGTCGGCGTAAGGAATATAGGTTGGCGCGGGTTCCTTCAGAGAGTTAGGCTTTTCTGCAGTGCATAAGATATCGACCCGTTTTTTCTCCACCCCTTATACTCGAAGAACGATGGCGGCAGTCAACGACAACGATCCTTTTAGCTCTGTCGACATAAACTGGAAAATATTTGCCGGAATCGGTGTCGTCTCGGCCGTGTACTTCGCGGATCTCTTTCTGAAAGCCAGCCGAAAGTGCTTCTGGTTTGATGAGCTCTTTACCGTCTACCTTTGTCGTTTGCCTAGCTTCAAGAATACCTGGATGGCAGTCGCACACGGTGCGGATTTCAATCCGCCGCTCTTCTATCTCCTGACACGAGGCGCCCAGCGGATCTTCGGCGAGGGTTTGATTGCGACAAGATTGCCTGCTATGTTTGGCGTCTGGCTCTTCGCCGTCTGCCTTTTTTTCTTCGTTGCCCGACGTGCCGGTGTGGTCTGCGCCACTATCGCAGGGATTTTCCCCTTCCTCACTCTGGCTCAGTACTACGGCTATGAAGCGAGAGCGCATGGGGTCGTCCTCGGGTGGTGCGGCCTTGCGCTCATTTGCTGGCAGAGGAATGCGGAGGGACGCGCGAAGCATCTTTGGATCGTCGGCTTCGGGCTGAGCATTACAGGCGCGTTGTTGACTCATGTTTACGCCGTGTATTTATTGGTTCCATTTGCGGCAGTCGAGCTCTATAGACTTCTTAATACACGCCGCCTGAACCTGGGAATAGTCGGGATTCTGGTTTTAGTCTTTACGTCAGTGACTTTGGCTATTTATCTGCCACTTTCGCGCATTTATCAAGCGGCTGTGCCTCCAACCTTCTTTCCCGGCTCTCATGACCTGCTTCAACGCTTCCTGGTCGATGTGATCGGTCCAGCCATGATTGTTCTTCTACTTCCGCTGCTATTGGTCGTTGTTGATGGGATGCGAAGATCCCCGCGTACGAATGAGGCCGCAGCTATTCCTGAGCAGGAGGTGATACTGGCCGTTGCCTTCATCTGTATCCCTTTGGTTGGTTTAATTGGATCGAAGGTGAGTCATGGCCCGTTCTTCGATAGATATTTCCTTTCGAGTATCGCCGGGTACGCGATATTGCTCGGCTTCGCCAGTGCCAGCCGATTCGTCGGCTCTTGGGTCGCAAAGGTGTTGGCCGGATGTATGTTCGTCCTCATGCTTGCAGATCTGGGAACCACCCTCTATTTCAGCGCGGTGAACAGGATTATGCTTTTCGAGCCAAGCACTGGACTGCGTCTCAGCACGATTCCGTCGAACCCAATGCAGATATACGAGTCGATGTCCATGAACCACGGCGGCCTCGATATCCTAGTCCTCCCGAGCCTCGAGTACCTTTACTTTTTCAAGTATGCACCACCCTCGGTCGCTTCCCATCTCTACTATGGAGCCCCGGCGGGTGATGTCAACCTTGGTGGATTCGAGAGACTTGCGAAAGGGGCGCGTCTTGATTTGAAAACGACTGCGTTTGAGCCCTTTCTTGCCACTCATGACAAATTTCTCGTTTACGGATCCAACCGCGACACAGATTCGGAGGCGATACGGGCCTTCGTGACTGCCGGTTTTACGTTGAAATCAGCTCAAGCCGATACTGCTGGCATTATGTATGAATACGCAAAATGAAGGCCCATTCCGGATGTCGAATCGCGCGTTGCTTGCCCTGGAGTCATGCGCTCCATTCCATCCCCCCGGTCTCGTTTTGGTAGCCGGTACAAACTGATGTTGCTGGAAGAGGAACGGGCCGAAACTGCGAACGGGTCGTCGCAGTTTACAATTCGACCATCAGCATTTTTACTTCTGGTCTGTACGAAGTAACCATTCTTGTCGCGGCTTTTCCCCAAGAAAAGCCGCCCTTCGCTACACTTGTTTGTGCAGATTAGAAGTGAAAACGCTTCAGCGCGTCCAAAATGAGGCAATCAGGAGTTCATGCAGAAGATAAAGAAAATAGTTGTTATCGGCGGGTGTGGTCATGTGGGCCTTCCGCTGGGAATCGTCTTCGCCAACTGCGGTTTGGACGTCGTTCTGCTGGATCGCGATCAAGCGAAAATCGATACGGTCAACGGGGGCCAGATGCCCTTTATGGAGACCAACGCCCTGGAGCAACTGGGGCGGGTTGTGGGCAAGAAGTTGGTCGCCACCTCAGATCCTGCCTGCCTACGCGATTCGGATGCCGCGATCGCGGTTCTCGGCACGCCGGTGGACGAGCATCTCAATCCGACCGTTACCGACCTCTATCAAAGCATCGACGAGGTGATCGCCTACATGCCGGAGAATGCGCTTCTGGTCTTGCGCAGCACCGTCTATCCAGGGGTCACAAAGCTGGTCTACGAGCGCTTGCAGGCCTCAGGGCGCAAGATTCATCTGGCCTTTTGTCCGGAACGCATCGCGGAGGGCAAAGCCATGGAAGAGATCCGGACTTTACCCCAGATTATCTCCGCGTTCGACCCTGACTCTCTGGCACGTGTGCGCGAGTTGTTTTCCATCATCAATGAGGATCTGATCGAGCTCTCTCCGCTCGAGGCAGAGCTGGCCAAGCTGTTCACCAACAGCTGGCGCTACATGAACTTCGCCATTTCTAACCAGTTCTACGTGCTCGCCGAGACCTACGGCCTTGACTTCCAGCGTATCTATGGCGCGGTCACGCATCGCTACCCACGCATGAGGAGTTTCGCCAAGGCAGGCTTCGCAGCCGGACCCTGCCTGTTGAAGGATACGTTGCAGCTTTCCGCGTTTTCCGGGAACAACTTTTTCCTGGGACATTCGGCCATGCTGGTGAACGAGGGCTTACCCAACTTCATTGTGAATCAGCTTCGCCAACAGCAGAAACTTCGCGACAAGGTTGTGGCAGTGCTGGGCATGGCCTTCAAATCCGAATCGGACGACAAGCGCGAGAGTCTCTCCTATAAGATTCGAAAGTTGCTCATGGTAGAGGCCAAGGAGGTGCTCTGCACCGACCCCTATGTCGTAGACCATAAACTCATCCCGCTTGAGGAGGCCGTGCGTCGGGCGGACGTCATCATTTTGGGCGCCCCTCACTCCGTTTACCGCGACCTTCAGTTCTCTAACAATAAGGTCGTGGTCGATGTGTGGGGCTTTTGGCCGCCCCGGCAGCAAACGGGAACAGGGGGATCTTCCACATCGTGAAAGTACTGGTCACTGGTGCTTCCGGCTTTATCTGCGGATATCTGATCCAGGAACTGCTGGATAACGGATACGAGGTGGTTGGCCTTGACAACTTCAGCAAGTATGGGCGGCTGCAGAAGTCGTACGATTCCCATCCCCGCTACAGGCTAGTCGAAGGAAACGCCAAAGATGTCGCGTTGATGAAGGAGCTCCTCTCGGACTGCGACCACTTCGTCGCGGCAGCCGCCATGATTGGTGGCATCTCCTACTTTCACGAGTTTGCTTACGACCTGCTCGCAGAAAATGAGCGCATCATTGCCTCTTCGTTCGATGCCGCCATCTGGGCTCACAAGGAGCGTAAGCTCCAAAAGATCGTCGTGCTCTCTTCGAGCATGGTTTTCGAGAGCACGACCGAATACCCCACGCCGGAAGGGGCAGAACGGCGCAGCCCGCCGCCTCGCTCAACTTATGGCTTCCAAAAGCTCGCTGTCGAGTATTTTGTCCAGGGCGCCTACGAGCAGTACAAGCTTCCCTATACCATCGTGCGGCCTTTCAATTGTGTAGGTATCGGGGAAAAGCGTGCCTTGTCTGACCGCGACATCATGAGCGGCAACGTGCGTTTAGCCATGTCTCACGTCGTTCCGGACCTGGTACAGAAGCTGATAAAGGGACAGGATCCGTTGCATATTCTGGGCGACGGCAAACAGGTACGCCATTACACCTATGGCGGTGATCTGGCGCGTGGAATCCGCGTTTGTGTTGAGCACCCAGCCGCGTTGAACCAGGATTTCAACCTGTCCACTCCGGTACGCACCACCGTTCTGGAGCTCGCAGAGGTGATCTGGAAAAAGATCCACGGCTCCAGCAAGCCATTCCGCTACGTAACCGACCCAGCTTACGAGTACGATGTCCAGGAGAGGGCGCCGGCAGTGGAGAAGGCGCGGGAGTTGTTGGGGTTCGAGGCAACAACGCCTCTCTCCGACATATTGGACGAGGTTATTCCATGGATAGCGGAGCAGGTGGAAATAGGCCAGATGTGAGCGCAGTGGCGTCCACATCAGTTTTGACAGGAGATGCAATGGAAAGGCCGCTAACCATAGTCATTCCGGTCTACAACGAGGGAGCCAATTTCCCCGCGCTCTGGTCAGAAATGACGGAGCACCTCGATTTTCCCTTCACCGCTTTCGTCGCCTATGACTTTGATGGAGACGACACGCTGCCGGTGGCACAGCAGATTATCGCCCAGGGTGAGGCTCGATTGAGGTTGATCAAGAACACTTACGCTCGTGGCGTCGTGGGCGCGATTCGAACCGGGTTCGATGCCGCGCCCCCCGGTCCAGTACTGGTGGTCATGGCCGACCTGTCGGATGACCTGGGGCAGGTTCGCAGGATGCTCGAACTTTATAGAAGTGGCAGCCACATTGTTGTTGGTAGCCGCTACATGAAGGGTGGCCGGCTTATCGGAGGTCCGTGGTTCAAGCAATTGTTATCACGCCTGTCCGGACTTACCTTGTGCTGGTTCCGAGGTATCCCCACACATGACGCAACCAACGCCTTCAAAATCTATGATCGCGGCATGTTGAGTGCCATCCGCATCGAGAGCAAAGGTGGATTTGAATTGAGTCTGGAGATTACTGTGAAGGCTTTTCTTGCGGGTTACAGCATCTCCGAAACGCCCTCCACTTGGCGAGACCGGACTGCCGGAACTTCCCGGTTCAGGCTCTGGAAGTGGCTACCGCATTATCTCAAGTGGTATTTCATGGCCTTTCAGCCCAAATCAAGGAGCCTCGGTGCAAGGGAAGAACTCCGGTCCACATGAGTTCCATCAGCGAGGCGGACAGCAATCTGGATAGTCCTCCCGGGCAGAAGATGGCGGCAGGCGAAGTGCTCTTACTCTGCTGCTCCGTGGTCTCGCTCCTTACTTCGTGCATCCTCTGGTCAGCCCATAAACAAGCCTGGATGGACGAGATATTCACCTGGAAAGAGGTGAGCGACCGCTCACTTTTTCACCTGTACTCTGCCATTCAACATGGAGCCGATGGAGGCCAGCCTCTCTTTTATACAACGGCTTGGCTGTGGGCAAAGGCATTTGGCACCGGTGTTCTGACACTGCGTTTGTATTCGAGTGTTGCGATGTGCGGGGCTTTGGTAGTTACCTGGAGAACGATACGTCGCTTTTACGGAGTGTGGGCTACCGCGTTTGGAGTGCTTACGTTTTGGGGCACCTCGAATTTACTGCTCGAGCAGAATGTGGAAGCCCGCTTCTACGGGCTTTACATGCTTGTCGCCGCGATAACGGTTGACCTTTATACGCGCCTGCTGGCTCGTCCGGTGCCAACACGCGGGCTTCTGGCACTCGCCTTTTTCTCACAAGCGGCTTTAGTGTTGACTCACGTTTTGGGCATGATTTACAGCGGTTTGATCCTGCTGGCGTTGATGCTGTTTGATGCGGCCAAGGGTCGCCTTCGATGGAAGCTTTATCTCGTCTATGCGGCCGGCTGGCTGGCCCTCCTGGTTTGGATCCCTGCGATCCGAACGTCCATGGCGGCGGGCAGACCGCACGGCTGGATTCCGATGCCGACCTTCACAGACGTGCGCACTGCCTACCTCTTCGCGGATTCCCTGCAGTGGCTAAGGCTGTTTAAGCGTCATTCCCTGGAAATGGGCTTTCAGATCGTTCGCCGCACGGTGGAATTCGTCTTTTATGTTCCGCTAACCTTGGTTTTTCTGCTCGGGTTGCGGCGAATTGCAAAGTCGGGATGGCGAACCATCTCTGATCCCAAAGCTGCTCTGCTGCTGCTCGCATACGTTCTTCTATCGGCACCGGTAGTGTTTTTCATCCTTTCTCACCTCATCACACCGGTTTTCGTTCCTCGGTATCTCCTACCCAGTGGCATAGGCTTGGCCATCGTCCTGGCAGCTTCCGTTGATGCACTCGGTTCAGACCGTCACCCCCAGCCGCGTTGGGCGCCGCGCGTGATGTGGGCAGCAATCGTGTTGTTCCTGATGATCTCGCCAGTGCTCACTGTCCTGGCTGTGGGGCCAATCAATCTAAGCTGGACTTATCTGGACGTCCAGCACTTGGAACAGTTCATCCCTCCACATGTTCCAGTGGTCGCAGCTGGCAGCAGGACTTTGTAAAGCTCATGCGCTACTCGAACAATCCGAACGTACGGTACTACTTCCTGCTGGACTGGCCCGCGGCTTTGGCGGGACCGAGAGCATTTGTGCTCGACTACCATCTGATGCAGGCATACCGTGACAGCGGCTACTATTCCAAGTACATACAGGATAGCCGCAGCTTTCTCTGTTCCCACACCGATTTTGCCGTGCTGGACGCGCCGAATGCAAACACGCTGGATGACCACAATGAGAACTCGCCGGATCTGCAAAAACCAAACTGGTTCGATGTGAATATCAGGACGATGCCCCAATTCGAGTGGAAGGTCCTCGCCTCTTTCGATGGGACTGAGGTGACGAGAAAACTGATAGCAGTGCATCGGAGAGCGCCCTTAGCCTTTTGCAATCAGCCTTAATCAATCACGGCGTCGATAGACTTCATATTTCCCTAGCTCAGCATAGGGCTTCCAATTCGCTCGCAGATTTTCTTCAAAACGCTTACCGATCACGTATGGCTCATGTTTCATCGGGTATGGCGAGTGGTATGGCAAACGATGCCCCAGGTAAGGAGCAACGCTGTCTTGGGTTTCTGCAAACATCCCGATCGAGCCTTCCGGCAGGAGCGCCCATCGCGAAGCATTTAGTTCTTTGAGTTGGCGATCCTCCGCCGATGCGTCCAGGACGCTCCACTCGCAGTCGTAGAAAGTTGGAATGTATTGTCCCGAGCTCCTCAATGCTTCCTCTACCGGCATTGGCACGGTTAGCGGGATAGCCACCGGGTCGTTGCCGACGATAGCCTGTAAGCTCTTCAGATCAAAAGGCTCATAGTCCGAATCGTCGGCAGTGCCTGCAGCAAAAAGCCGCTTTGCCGCCGCAGGAGAAAATTTCTGGGCGAAAGCATGTGTCGCGCGCATCAGCCCGTTGTCTTGCCAGCGGCTCGCGACATAGTGGATTCTTGCCCGCAATACCGGCCAGTAGAAGTGGTCATCCACAAAGGCCGTCCATGTCAGAATCAGGACGACACAAGTTACCCACGCAATTTGCTGACGCGGCCGCACCTCCGAAATGGCCACGAGGGACAGAAGATAGATCCCGATTCCGCTGAAAAATACATGGCCGGGATCAGCCCTTCCGAAGGCTACGGGCACCAGTGCTACCGAGAAGATATACAAGGCTGCGAGCAGTGGCGCTTCGGGACGCGCCTCGCGAAAGAAGCGTGCCAGCATCCGGGGCGCTAACCATATCAGAGCGAACAGGAATGCGAGTATGTATGGCATAGGCTCGACGACGAAGTTAGCTATGCCACGCGCGAAGAGTATCAGCATGCGCAGGTAGCCGCCGCCGGCCAGCACAAGAAAAGCTGCTGTTGCCACAAAGGGCGCAGCTACTGCGACTAGCCATGCACTTTCCGCAATGTAGAAATAGTACGTGGCGTAAGCTATGCTGCTTGCTCCGAAAGCAAGCCCCATTTCCGGCGAGAGTGACAGACTAGCCGCCTGGCCGGCAAACAAGCATGCTGCCAAGGCCCAGGGCCTGGTTTGCCTGTAGCCAGCACGAGAAACGCGATAGGAAGGACGAAACGGAAAAACGTGTAGTTCAGGCCAAACCCAAATGGATAAGTGTGCAGCAAGCAGAGCAGTAAAAACACGATTTTCCATTTGCGCAGGATGGGTAGACGATCAAGAACATACACCACGAGGAGCAAACCAATCATGTGCTCCAGCACAAGTGTCGTGTAGTAAGCAGCTGTCGTTGAAACATGGAACGGAGACAGTACTGCGTGCACGATCACTGGCCCATAGAAGAGCAGGGGTCCATATGGTAATTCGATCTGGTCATAGAGTTTGCGGCCATAGTCGATATGCATACTGATCTGCCGGATGAAATAGCGTCCATCGCCGTAGTCCTGGCGGGAAATCTGCGATCAGGTAGCTGAGCAATGCGACCATGCATCCACAAAGGAGACCGTGTGAGGACAAGCGGCCGTGGAAGTTTGCCGAAGTCCCCGTCGCTACGCTCCTGTTTTGGTGGCGGCCATTTGAGCGCAGCGAAAAATACGAAGGTTCCCAACGCTGCAGCTGCCAGGGAGGCGACTTTATTGTTGAAGCCGGCTACATTCGCCGCGGAGACGCCGGCGAGATAGGGTGGAGGCAGCAGAAAAGGTAAAACAAAAACGCCGAAGCAGGTGGCCAGAAGAATACACAGGGGGAAATACCAACGCTGCGTGTTGATCACCTACCGAGTATAGCCCGCACCATGGACAATTGGGCCCCAGCCCGATCAGCACAACCTAAGTCTCCGACCTTGAGCTTTTTCTCGCAACCAGAAGGAATTGTCTCCCGAATAACCGCCATAGAGCCGGTATCGCAAGGTAGGCGCGTAACATCCATATAGGATATGTACGTCCCTGAGACATGGAATATGGCAAAAACTTGTCCAGGCATATCTACTTCAAAGCCGCATTTGGTGAGGATCTTTTTCATCGAGCGGTCCGTCAGGGCGACATAGTGATCGAAGAAATCCCAATAGGCTCCTGGAACCAGCCTTACATTCGGTCCCATTGCGATCAGATACCCTCCGTTTCGGAGTGCGCTGTGTGCTTGCATTAGGGTTTTCTCTACGTGCGTCTTCGTAGGGAGATGTTCTAGAAATTGCCGGGAAGACGGTGGTCAAACTCGCAGGAGGAACGGACCAAGGCAACGAACAATCCTGTTCCAGGATTTGTACGTCCGCGGAAGCCCGCTTTCGCGCTTCGGGGTTCAAATCCATACCAAATTTGACCGAACCCTGTACCCGGTTAATGAACTCACAATATCACACCCGAGATCCAGAATCACTGAATTGGATGGTATCCACCGCGCAAAGTAACCGGTCAGTATTGACCACACCTTCTTACGGTATTCCCCTTGATCGCGAAATCTTGTTTTGTAAATTGCGTCCAGATGAGCCCCCGCGTGGGCAGGCGGATCGAAACGTTTACTCATATCCATAGTTGCTCTGAGTCTTCTTAAGCGTTATTGCGAAAAGGCTGTGGGTTCTCGCGCATGTACATTGTACGCCCGGTGAGCGTTTATCTCGGGTAGCGCAATAAGCAACACACCGCACGAGGGGCCCAAAAGATGATCCCGCCCGCTCCGCTTCTTGCCTAAGATGTTTGCTTTAGAATGTGAGCGAACGGCTGCAAGGTCTCCGATAACAGCTCAACCCGGCCGGCGAGGATGCTCTCGATGACAAGAAGTGCAGGCGCCCAAGGCAGTCGGAAGGCTGTCGATTGGCAGCGCGAACCTTTGCGCAAAACCCTTTTTCAGTTCACCTTGGTTTTGTTGTGTCGTACGTCATTCTCTTTCTGGGGATGTCCCGGGTCCGCGAATATGTTTGACGAAGGGTATCTCTTTCACCGGGGCCATGCAGGTCATGGCAGGCCAGCTGACTCACCGGGACTTTTATTCCATCTACGGGCCGGGGCAGTTTTACATGCTCGCAGGGCTGTTCAAGATATTCTTCGACAGTCCCTCCTGGTTGCGCGCCTCTTCGATCTTCTGCTCAAAGCACTCCTGGTCCTCGCCGTCTATGCGATCACATCCCGCTATTGCCGTCGATCCGTAGCGGTTGCCACATCTGTCGTCACCGTGGTGTGGCTCATCGGGATCTATTGCCCGGTGGACACGGCCGTGGTCCCGGTCTTGCTGAATCTCATTGCTTTGGCCTTGATCCTCCCAGTCTTCGAGCGTAGGGTCTCGAACGTGCTACTAGTTGTCGCCGGCGCGGCGGCGGGGTTGGCGGCATTGTTTCGCTACGACATCGGTGTCGCCCTGCTGGGAATGCAGGCGTGCATGATCGCAAGCGCAATCTTCCTTCAGAGTAAGCCGGCAAAACTCCGTACCTTCGCCGCTGTGTGGGGCGCATGCTTGCTTGGCTTCGCTGTCCTGACCTTGCCGTTCGCCTTTTATTACCTGTCTGTCTCGGCCGTTGATTCCATCATTTATGACGTGATCCTTTTATCCCGTGTATTATTATCACCT
>CAVTPN010000023.1:0-348263 GCA_963736535.1 uncultured Acidobacteriaceae bacterium | reverse complement strand
GTTACGCGGGTTTAGTATGCCACCCAATTGGCCTGCAACTAAACAAACTTCATAGCCTGAATCGATCGGGCAAGCTGAGATTCGCTAAGGGGCCGATGACGCTGTTCGCCAGGTCGCGCTGCTCGTCCCACACCCATCCCCATTTGTTGAAATACCGGACGGCCGACCGGATCCCATAATAGAGCAGCCGGAAGCTTTTGTAGGAGCCCCTGTCATGTCTATGTGTGATCTTCACATGAGGATAGTAGACAGTCTCATATCGCTCATGAATTCGTCTGGTCAAATCGACATCCTCGAAGTACATGAAGAATCGTTCGTCGAAGAGGCCGTATTCCAGCAGGGACTTCTTACACAACAGCATGAAACAGCCGGAGAGATAAGGCACCGAGAGAACCATGTTGGTGACCCAAGAACCAACCCAGCAACAAGGGCCTGCAAGTTTCGGCGGTTCCGGCTTCCTTCTTCCTTACCACGTGGGGTTACCCTGTTCGCTTGAGGGTGCAGGGCTTTGTTGACCGTCGTCGTGGGGGTCTGGCCCACCAAGGACAACGCCAGCATCTCGAGATGGGAAAGATCGGCAAATTCTTTGGCCGATGTTCTCTGGGCCTGACCATGTTCAAAAGTTGTTGTTAGCGTCGGCGCAGTCGTCGGATTCGAAACTGCCCAGAGACTGCTACAAAAGAGATACAAGAGTGCTGTGCAAATGGAGAGGAACACCTTTACCATGCAGCCTAAGGTCTATTTCGATAGTGACTGTTTCCACCACTTCGCGACGACATTTGCGGATAATCCTCTAGCCTCTGATTTACGCGAGACTATCTTGCTTTCCCCGGTCACGATGATGGAAGTCCTATCCCATCTTCAGGGCGACGACGTGCATCGGAACTTCGGGGTATGAGAAATTGGTTGAACATGAACCGCATAGGGGTGCTCCCATTTATGGATGCAGCGGTCTCCATTATCGGCTTCGGAGCAACTGTCGCCAACGATGGCTACACCGCAAGACTCCAGGCAGACATCAAGGCATGTATTGATGCCGAACTGTCAGATCTCCGGCAAGTGGCGCAGGAACGAGGTAGGCAGTTACAAGATACAAAGAATGAGTACGGTCACGCTTTTGCCGAAACAGTCGCCGAACTTAGGCCCACCGTCCCCAATAGGCCTAATGTTCCCGCTCGATGAGCCCACCGGGATATCCCTCGGCATGGTTGCGTCCCCGCAGTGCCCGCTTCCGTTTCGCCTGGCAAAATCATTGTAACTCCGCAACGAGCTGCCGTTTCTCAACATCCGGTTTGCCCGTGACTCCGCCGGAACCCAGACCGGCCAGACCCGAATCGTGAGTTGTGATCGCCTGGTTTCGACAACTATCTATGCTATTTGGGGTCTGCCAATCAACGAGTTGTACACGTCAGGCCCTTGCCGCCCATTGATCCGATATCCGTCAGAGGCAAATCTTAGCGTGATTTTTCGGTCAAAAGTTGAGTAATCCGCTGCGGTTTAATCGTATACAGGATATATGTCGGCTCTTCCCATGACATTGAATACGACAGCCGAAACCGAAACGGCAAAGATTGCGCGAGGCTTACGTGAGAGGGATATGGAGCTTCTTGCAGACCTGGTGGAGCGCTGTCAGCATCGACTGGTGCGCTACCTGCTATACCTCACCGGGAGGCGAGAGTATGCGGAGGACCTTGCGCAGGAGACCTGGATTCGCGTGCTGCAACGGGGCAGCCAGTACAACGGGCGGCAGCGGTTTGATCCATGGCTATTCGCGATCGCCCGCAATTTGGCAATAGATTACCTCCGGAAAAAACGAAAAGCGGTACAGACAGCTTCCTTGCCAAATGATCGCGATGCAATGCTGCTGTTACCCTCTTCCGATCCTTCCCCATTCGAAGCCGCGGCCCGAAGCGAAGACGCAATGCGTCTGGCCGGCCGGCTGCAGATTCTGCCACCGCTGTATCGCGAGGCTTTGCTGCTGAGGTTTCAAGAAGACCTGTCTCTTGCGGAGATGGCTCAGGTCTTGGGCGCCCCTACTACAACGGTGACGTCCAGAATCTATCGCGGTCTTGCAGCACTGAGATCCGCATTTGAGGAGGGTGATTCGCATGGAGGGTGACAAGAGATTTCGCGAGCTTATCGACAGGTCTTTCGTAGAAGAGGTTTCAGAGGGCGAAAGACAGCTCATCCATGACCACATCCGCGACTGTGATGGCTGCAAGCGCTACCTCGAGCTAACTGCGCGTACGATTCGGGGGTTGCGGGAATTCACCTTTACGAGTGAACCAGATTCGAATGCCCAGGTCCGTGAGATTCTTGCGCATCATACCGAGACAATGCGCCAGCACAACGTGCAATTCAAGGTCTGGGCTGCATTTGCTGTAGCGCTCTCGATGTCAATTGTGGGATCGGCACTTGTCTACCAGGTGGCCAAGCTCCTGACGGTCCCAATGCATTTCGACACTGCTCAAGTCCAGGCAGGCGTGCTCGTCTTTTGGCTGCTGCCATCTTTTTGCTCGGCCTTACGTCTGCTCGCGGCGCCTGGTGAGAATAGAGGTATTGCATGACACAGCAATCGGCGGTGCTTTTGATAGCGTTCTTGGCCGGGCTTGTAGTTGCGGCTGTCTTGTTGGGAACCGCAAGACGGAATGTTCTACCCAGGTCTGCAATGGTCATCGCAGCACTGGCGATCCCGATTTGGGTAGTCTATTTTGCTTCCAGCCAGGGCCGTTCCTTACTTGCTTCCAAAGGATTTCTCAGTACCATGCCAGAAGCGCTTTGGTTTGGCTTGACGTTTGGCGTCTTCACCGCGGCTTTTTTCCTTGCCCTCGGATATATTTATGGGGACGCAAAAAGGCGTCAAATGCCTGCTTGGGCCTGGGTGATTGCCGCTTTCCTCATACCCAATTTGATTGGATTCATCCTTTATTTTGTGTTCCGAGGGCCTCTCCTTGGGCCTTGCAGTTCCTGTGGCAAGCCTATTCGAGGGGGAGAAGCATTCTGCTCACACTGCGGATGCTCGCAGGGTTCCAGTATCGGACGCATCACAGCTGACAATCGCACAATCTGAAGTAAAAAAGGTGGTAATAACCTTGCATCGCACAAAACGGAGGACGGTATGAAACGTGAGCGCGCCTTACAGGTAGTGTTGGTGTTGGTGGGCTTGTTTTATTGCTTTTGGGGCTATCTCCTGTTCGACGATCTGTGGCACTCTAGGTGGCTTAGCGGGCATAGTGACGTCATGCCGATGTTCCTGAGCCTTAACACGGCGCTTGGGGTCTGTCTGTTGGTGGCCGTTAATCAGCCGGCCAAGCATCGCTTGATGATCGCCTATGGGGCGTGGTCAAGCCTTGCCCATGGGTTCACGATGACAATCATGTCGGCGCAGGCCGTGGCGCACGGGATGCACAGGAAGGATAGCCCCCAGGACATTGTGATCTTTGGCGTGATTGGAGTCACGCTGCTTGCACTCCTCCCGGCAAAACAACCATCGCCGGCCGGCGCGCCTATCAGTGAGCCGCGCGTTGCCGAACGCTAGAGGACCTGGTCCACCGCCGCGCGCATACCGAGATGCAGGGACTCCTCACGGAAGCGCGGCGATTCGCTTCGTTGACTATATGCTTGGCCTTGCCGCTGTGTTAATTCTGCATTGTCGGCTAACGGGAGCAATCCGTTTCATCCATCACGCCGCCCCCTGGCGGCGATTCTTCCGCTGTTCCTTCGCCGCGTCCAACTTCCGATCCCGCTCGGCTTGAATCTTCTGCTGATGCCCGGCGAGCATGTCCTTCGGCGTCACGTAACCGATCGCGCTGTGCAGCCGGAGATAGTTGTATCGGTCCACATACTGTTGAATCAGGCGTTTTGCATCTTCCAGCGACAGCGGCGTCCCCGGTCGAATGCATTCGCTTTTCAGCGACTTGTGCCAACGTTCCAGCTTGCCATTCGATTGCGGGCAGTTAGTCCCACGTTTTGACGGTGCTAACGACGGTCCTGAATGTGATTTTACGGTGCTCTAGGATGCCTAACGGTGCCACCGATGCCCCTAGAATCACACCCCTTTGTTTAACTGTCACGGCAGAGGTCAAGGCATTCGGAGCCTGCAACTAAGCAAACTTCATAGCCTGAATCGATCGGGCAAGCTGAGATTCGCTAAGGGGCCGATGACGCTGTTCGCCAAGTCGCGCTGCTCGTCCCACACCCATCCCCATTTGTTGAAATACCGGACGGCCGACCGGATCCCATAATAGAGCAGCCGGAAGCTTTTGTAAGAGCCCCTGTCATGTCTATGTGTGATCTTCACATGAGGATAGTAGACAGTCTCATATCGCTCATGAATTCGTCTGGTCAAATCGACATCCTCGAAGTACATGAAGAATCGTTCGTCGAAGAGGCCGCATTCCAGCAGGGACTTCTTACGCAACAGCATGAAACAGCCGGAGAGATAAGGCACCGAGAGAACCATGTTGGTGTTGATATTGGACAGTTCAAACAGACCCATACGATTGTGACACAGCCGTTTGAATACGCCGGGAAAGGTCCGTCTGGCTAACATGTCGAATGGAGCGGGTAGCCTTTTGCAGAGCTTCTGCGGAGAGCCATCAGGATAGAACACCTTTGGCATCACCAGGCCCACAGAGTCATTCAACTCCAGAAACGCGACCAGTTCCTCCAGAGCGTTCCCTTCGAATTGAACATCCGGGTTTAGGACCAGATGATATTTGGCAGTCGATGTCTTTCTGATGGCGATGTTATGTCCAGCGCCAAACCCGCAATTCTTCCCCGTATGTAGATATTCCGTTCCCAGTCGACGGCACATAGGGCCAAGGGTCTCGGTGGGCGAGTTATCCACCACCAACATCCTGACCCGCAAGGTGGTATGCAGAAAGCTGCGAATTGCCTGCTCCAGCTCGGTGGGATTGCTCTTGTAGGCGACAATCGATCCAATCACATCGTGCTGATAAAACCGCTCATCCATCATCTGCACCTCGACCCCTGGTCGCTGCGCCCAGCTCCCGGCGTCAGTCACGTCTATGCAATGCGGGCAATATCCGTCAGCACGGGAATTTGTATGGAGCATTGAGCTGAAGCTGCATCGCGATGAACCATCTCGACCATCTCGAGTGAATCCATCTCGTCGAACTCATCCGCGAGTGTCTCGAAGGGCGTGCTTGGCCCGGGAAGACCCTGGCGCGGGCTCTTGTCTCCGGCGTCGTTGTGCTGCCTGCAGACAGAGCAGTGCATAGATGAAGTAGAAGTATCTGGGCTGAACAACCAACGATACTGCCATGATTGTGCCACCCACCATGCAGAAAAAGATGAGGTCGCTGCGGGGTGTTAACAAGTGCCTCCTGGCGATGACCAGGAGCACGATGACATCCGCGAGGCTGTTGAACCAGAGGATATAGGAGCGGTCTAACCCCAGCGCAAGTTCACCAAAAAGGTTTTCTGCAACCTTGGGAAGAACCGCGACCGCATACAAATAATGCATCTCCAGGATATCGAGCTGTGCGATCAAGCCTGCATCCCGTGCTTCTTCAAAGCGCCCGCTTAACGCTGTCGATGCAAAAACGGGCAGCAGGCAACTGAGCGCCACGATCAAAATTGAAACGGTCATTGTGCGCTGTCGGCGCCAGGGATTGAACCGGCTGACAGCAAACAGAAAACACAGCATGACGGCACACACCTCGAAGCGGTTCACGAGCGCCAGCAGAAGCGAGGCCGCAAGCACTCCGTGGCGGTGAGTACGATACGCATACATACACAGAGAGACGGCCAATACATCGACGATCTCCTTATTCACCGATAGAAGGCTGATGGTTGTGGTTGGGTTGAGCAGCAATAAAACAATAAAAGCGCCGCTGGAAAAGGACAGCCATCGCTTGAACAGAAGAACCGAGGCCAGCAGCATCGTGTAATTAGCAACCACGATGGCGAATGTGCTTCTCAGAGCCATGGTTAGCAACACCGGAAACCATACCGTGTTGGGAAAGGCAGTCATGGCGACGAGCGCGAAGGGATCGTTGCGTCCCTCCCGCAGGGCGTCCGCAATATAGATGTAGGTCACCGAATCTGCGGCAATGTGTTCGTCCGATCGGCCATCGAGCGAGGGATTGATCCGCTGAACGAAGAGGATGAGTGAAAACACGACATAGCACGCCAGAAACCCTGTCAGTGCGGCTGATTGGGCCGTCATGCGTTTAAATAGGATAGAGAGCGGAGTGAAGGTCACGGAGATGTTTAACAGGAAGCTATTCGCCCTGAGTCAGATCGAGGAAGCATCCTCGACGCAAGATCGTGGATGGCTCTCACGGCAGCTCACCCATCGCTGCCGTTCGAAGCAAAATGTCTTAACCGGTCTGGCCGGGACGCCGGCAGCTATGGTGAAGGGAGCAATCCGGCCAATCACTACACTGTTGGCGCCAATGACGCTGCCTTCCCCAATCTCAGCTCCCGCGGTGACGACAACGCCATCGCCAATCCACACCTTGGAGCCGATCAGGACCGGGCAGCTCACCAGGGGGCGTTGGTGCGGCGGATCTGTCGGCGTGGAGCCTGCTCCGTCTCTATAGGATCCGTGATTGTGGTCAATGATGGTGACCTTACTCCCAACCATGACGTCGGAGCCGATGACGATACGGTTGAGAGCAGCAATATGGCCCCAAAAGGCCATACTGAAGTTCGCGCCAATGATTATTTTGGGGGCGAGGCTGGTCTCTCCGTCTGCGTTGAGCGCCTGAAGCCACAATCCGTTGCCCGCCTGGAAGTTTTCACCGAGTTGAACCTGGGACAACCCTCTGAGAAACGCACCGGATCCGATCGACACTCGACGAATATGGAACGTTTTTCCCAGGAGATAGTTTCTCGCTCCACTGGTCAGCCGTCGCCAACAGGCATCCAGGCAGACGTAGAGTCCGTTACCACCCATGTATCCTCGCAATCGAGATCCCTTTGCTGGTCTGCAAGAGCATGCACATCGATTGCCGTACGATCGCAGAGCTACCTTCACTTTGGCGAGGCGTCGGCGCGTTACGCAGGAACTTTCTCCCACAAACGGATGTTGATTCCATTTAGGCGCAGAATGAGCCCCATCATCACGGTAACGAAAGCTTCGGTTATGAGAACCGAAGCGCCAGCTCCTTGCGCGGCGAATCTGGAGATCAGCGGGACACCGACCACAATGTTGAGTATTCCCGCAGCAATCACAATGCGGCTGAATTGCTTATCGAGACCGAACGTCAACATCGTTATCACCCCGAGCACGCTGGTGACTGCGACCAGAAAAGGCAGCAAAGCGATCCACCGCATCACTGGAATTGCGCCATCAGCCGCATAGCCAAAACAGAGCACCGCGATGGGCTGGGCAAGAAAGAAGATCGCGATCACGGGCAGAAGAGCGAGGCCAGACATCCACTTCAGGCTACGCGCAATGAATGCCAGCGCCGCTTCCGATGATCGTGGCGCCAACGAGCTTACGTAGGGGAACACCGCTTGGGTTATAGGAGCAACCAGACCGTTGGTCGCGCGAACCAATCGATCGGCGGCGCTGAAATAGCCTGCCTGAACATTACCGGCCAGCATGCCAACAAGAAATACATTGGTGTTGGTGTAGAGACTGACCGAGGCGCTGGAAACAAAGAGATGCCACCCCTCCGCCGAACAGGTTCTCAGGTCTTGCCAGCAGGGCCACTGTAAATCAAGCTCCACGGAGCGCGTGCAAACCAAAAATCCGATGGCGCCCGCGAGCAACATGCCCAGAGACTGAATCGCTACTGCCAACGCCCCGTCTCCGGGGTGGTGCACGAAGACGAACAACAGAACCGCCGACAGGGCCTTCGTCGCGCCCGAGATCATTGAGATATGCCGCATGCGCTCCAGGCCTTGGAAATACCAGGTGGGGAAGAGGACATTGCCAACCACTCCAACAAACGCGCAGAGGAAGATTGTCCAGTCATGCCTCATGCGTGAGACTGTGAGCAGCACGCATCCAAGCACTACCAGGCCCACGGCAGTCAGGCAGATCTTGATCAGAAACACACAACAAACGATGCGGGAGATTTGCCCCGGCTCATCCTTGCTTTGGGCAATCGATCTGGTTGCAGAAAAGTTAAAGCCATAGTCGGTGAGGATATTGAAGTACTGCGCGAACGACTGCGCGACTGCCACCAGGCCATACGTTTCCATACCCAGGACCCGAACAAGGTAGGGAAGAACTGCTAACGGGATCACATAATTGAGCCCCTGTAAGAGATACAGCGAGACAATGTTGTCAAACAGCCGTCGCCGGTCGGTGGTAAGGCGCTGCGGCCTATCAGTTGGTGCAAGCTGGCTCAAGGTTTCCCCGTGATCGCGTGGCGAAGACCGCTCAGCTGACTGGCAAGGCGCGGATCCGATTGCACAGACCTGTTCCACCACCCGAGCAGCACCATGAGTCCTGCGGCGGAGAGGCCGGCTATCGTGAAAAGAAGTACGATCAGAGCGCGTTTGGGGGAGGACCGTCGATCTGGCGCAATCGCCGGCTCAACCACTTGAATGATGGCCGCGTCTTTCGATTCATCCAGCCGGGCTGCATCGTACTGCTTGATCAGCAGATCGACCATCGTTTGCCGGTATTTGACTTCATGCTCGGCGCGCAGATACTCCATGCCCGCCCCCGGAATATCGCCCAACCCTACACCGGCAAAACCGGACGAGTGGTTGCGTTGCTCCAGCCCAGAGGCCTCTCCCCGGAGCGAGGATAGTTCGCGTTCTGCCAGTTCCAGGGCCGGATTCTGCTCCGTCGCATACGAGCGCAGCGCCTGCACCTCCACTTCCTTGGCCGTCACCTGTGCGCGGAGAAGCGCCAGGCCTTCGATCATCGCTTTGGCTTGTGCATCGAGCTGAACCAGGCCCTTGCTTTGCTGAACCTGCTGGAATGACACCTCAGCCTCGATCAGCGACTCTCTGGCGAATTTCAATTGCTCCTCGTAGAACAGCCGGCGCTGCGAGGCTTCGGTGACCGCGAGGGTCTTGGTAAGGACGCGCAGTTCCTCGGTATAAGCATTGGCCATTGCGGCAGCCCGCTGCTTGTCTCTATCGGTAACCGCGACTGCGATAAAGCCGTTCTTTTCTGAAGCAACCGCTGTGTAGCCAGCCAACTTCTTGCGCGCCGCCGTCATATCTCTGGCTTGGTACAAGGATTCCAGGCCGAACCTGCGGATGATCGCATCCGCGACCGGCCGGGAGTTGAGCAGGCCGATGTAGATATCGTTTGGATTCTTCAGGCTGCCCAGGCCCCCGCCGGCCAGTGCGGCCAGTGGGCCCGCTCCGGTGCTTGTCAGTTGGTTCATCAGCATCGAAGCCGTGGATGGGGTCTGCTGAGGGGGCATGAGCTTGGTGACGGCCGTATACCGCACCGGCAACAGCAGGCTGAGAACCACCCCGCTAAGCATCCCGACGGCGGCCGCTTTGGCGATCAAGGATTTGCGGTAGGCCAGCTGGGTAAGAACGTCGATCAGGCTGAATGCGTAGGCCGGACTATGCTCTTCGGAGAGTGGCGCATAGTCCAGTGTTGGCTGCGCATCGTTGACATAAGCATTCTGCTGCGTCATCGGCTACGCCTCCAATGGCCCGGCTCGTCGATTCGCCTCCAGGATCTCAGAAAGAGCCTTTTGCATATTGGCCTTCATCCCGTATCTTTCCCTGAGGAAAACCTGAGCGTTGCGGACCAGCGACTCCGCCAGGGTGGGATCGACCATTAGCTTGCGCACACACGCCGCAAACTCTTGCGGCGTGTCCGCGACTAAAAGGTGGATCGAATCTTCCAACCCGGTTCCTTCCATTCCCATAGAGGTAGTGACCACGGGCATGCCGGCCTGCAGCGCCTGGATGAGTTTGATTCTTACTCCCGCACCGCAGATGACAGGGTTCACAAATACCGCCGCGTTCTGGTAAAGACCGTCAAGCACAACAGGATCTTCTTCGAGGAGAACGTTCTTTTTTTGCTGAACAAGTTGCTTCAACTTTGCGATCGGTTGACCACCTGTGCGGCCGGCAACCTGAAAAGCATAGCCTTCAAGTTCGCTCAAGAGCGGATGAACCTTTTCCACGAACCAGGTAACGGCATCCGCATTGTGAGAAATCGTCAGGGTACCGATAAAGAGGGCGGTCCGGCCGCTGGCAACAAATGGCCGCAGAGTCGCTGGATTTACCTCCGTAGGAACAAAGTACGACTTCGACTGATCCTGTGGAGTGTTTCGGACATGCTCCTGCCGCTCGCTATCCGAGATAAACCAAAGAAGGTCACATGTCCCCATCACGCGCGTAGAGAAAAAGCGGAACTTGAGAGACTCGGAGTAGTAATAGAGTTTCATTAACCAGCTCTTGGCGCCCTCGGCAAGATCGCGAAAGTATCCCACCTGCTCGTTATGAACTCGCAGGATCAGCGTGGCTTGCCGAGCGGCAGGATTCTTCAGAAAAGCGGCGACGTACTCGGATTCAAGAACAATGGCGTCGTATCGTTGATCGAGCTGGAAGTTCTGCAGATCCATTCGACTGCGGACCTGAAAAGGAAGGAAGGATAGAGCGGAGCTCAGAGCTCTCCTGCGCGGTACGATCCAAAGATTGCCTACGTGCTCACGCACAGTCCGCAGCAGCTCTTCGTTTGGCATGCTGTTTACCGTGGCCAATAGATCGACACGGTATCCCATCTCTTTCAAGACAAGCATGCGTGTCCACATGTCGACTGCGGAGCCGTGACCTGGAGGATACGGAAAATCCATGGCAACCACGAGAATGTTCTTCATCGATCGGTATTCTCCTGGGCGCTCGAGGCTGAGTCGGTATCTATGATTCCAATCCCCGAATCCAGAACTCGGCCTGGGCTAGGAGCAGGTGAACCCGGATTCGGATCCTCCGCCGAAGTGTCAAGGTCTGCTTTCCGGTGGCCGTCGTCGCATGACGTCTGTTCAACACCAGAGCTTCCGGGATGTAGAGCGTCTGGTGGCCGGACAACGAATTTCTGATTCCAATCCAGATGTCATGAACCACGTCATATTTGCGAGGGAGGGGCAGAATGTCCCCAATGATCTCGGAGCGAAAAGCCATGGTGCAACCACCAAAGCGATTCCTGACCACGTTTGCCCATAGTCCTGGCCGAAATTTCCCGCGAGACTTGAAGAACGACTCAGCAAGCAGAGAACCATCGGAATCAATCAACGATACATCCGTCGCGATGAGGGTCACGTCCGGTTGAGAGCGAAACGCCTCGAGCATCACCGCAACTTTATTGGGAGACCACAGATCGTCCTGGTCGCTGAGAAAGAGTATTCTTCCTGACGCGGCTCGAATTGCGTCTTCGAAGGTGCGCGATACGCCGCGGTTTGCCGTATGCTCGATGAGCTGAATCCTGCTGTCTGCCAGAGAAAGCACTTTCTCTTTCGTTCCGTCGGTGGAGGCATCATCCACGAAGATCACTTCGTCTTTGGCCGCGAGCTGGCTAAGAATCGAATCCAGCTGAGCCGTGATATAGCGTTCGCCGTTGTAGCCGGCCATGCAAACCGATATCGTAGGCCGCTCTTCCATCTGCTCCTGGGTGCTTCCGGCGTCCGTGGCATTCGCTATGTGCGGCTGCATGTCACTGCGCCACTCATGCAGTCGCTCGCTGCGCGCCTGCAAAATCCGCCGCAGGAATTGCTTGCGGGTCAAGCGTCGAATTGCCGGATCCACCCCATTTCGCTGCTGGCGCCAGATGCGGCCAAGCAGCCGTCCGGTTAGAAAGACTCTACTGATTCGCCCCCGGTATAAGTCGCAGTAAGCCGACTCCGCCTGTAGAAAATTCCTGAAACGCTCTACCCCCATGGTCTGTGAAGCCGAAAGCAGTGACAAATCGTGCTCCACTTCGAGATCCTCCGCGATGTAGACCTTCCTCCCGGACGCGTGCAGTTTCGTATAGAGATAGGCATCCTGGTAATCCAGCCAAAAAGCTGGATGGCATCCGTTAATCTGCTGAAGCGCTTTGACACGAAAGAGCGATCCCGAATTGAACGCGTGGATCTCACCGGTTGCGAATCCCGCAGTGTGACGGCCCAAGTAGGAGACGCCCCATGGGCGGATGCGGACGGGCGACAGCAGCCTCCCTGCGCTCAGAAGATGCGGAACAATCGCCCCAGCCTGGTTCACGTCCTGCAGCCGCAGCGCGATGGCGTTCATTCGCAACAGGAATTCCGGCGGTAGCTGCGTGTCCTGATCCAGTGTCAGCATCCAAGCGAAGCCTTCGCGCGTCGCCAAGTGGAGTGCGTAGTTGTATGCACCCGCGATGCCTTCGTTTCGCGCCGAAGGCACGTACAGGACGTCCTGTGGAAAATCTCCGGAGACAGGGGTGTGCGGCGTGTTGTCATACAGCAGTATGCGAAGGGCACCCCGTTTCGCCCCCAGGCGAGAGATCGCTGTCTGCAGCGTCTGGTAAGCCGGAGAGTCCCCGGGGCGCATCTTATAGAGGACGATCACCGCCAAAATGCTGCAGCCGTCGAGTTTCACCTCAGGCATGGGAAATTTCCGGTCGGGACTGCGCGAAAGTACACACTGCTTGCGCGTGAGGCACTTTTGCCAACAGGAAAATGTGGAAAGGAAGCGCTTGTTCTACCGCGAAAACTTCCATTCCCACGGCAGTCAGCAGCTCGCGGCTGTTGTCTTCATCAAAAACGTGATGGTGAAGGCAGCGGTTCTCGTAGTTGCGAAGGGAGCGTCGACGGAGAGTTTCAAGGTTGCCCGCCGCTGCGTCCATTTTCAAATCGTGGCAGCTCAGGATTTCTTCAAGGTGCGAAAGGTCGTCTTCCTGCGTATGCCTCTCGAAATCTTCGATCATATGGGCCACTGGAGTGAGCGTCCGCCGATGGTCGAAGGTCTTCGAGTAATGAGGCAGGACTAAAATCAGAATGCCGCCGGGCCGGAGTACTCGCTGCCACTCTTTGAGAGCCTTAATAGGATTGGCGAAATGTTCAAGATTGTGCGACGAAAGTACGAAATCGTAACTTGCATTCTCGATGCCAACTAAGTTGGAGCCATCACAGAAGATCGTCCGTCCTGGTCGCCTAAACCACCTGAAGTGGAAAGAGTCGGAATGAGAAGACCAAAGATTTGTTCGGGAGAAGTCGCAGTTATCAAGGGAGCCGACCTTGTTATAAATTCGCAGCGGCCGGTACCAGCCCTGGAAGACTTCTGAAGGCCCGCCGATTTCAAGGCCTTTCTTTCCTTCGACCAGCGAAACAGCGAGCCGATAGCAAGACAAGCGCCCCTGGGTAGCTATCAATACGCGATCGATGAAGCCTCGAAGACCGTACATGAAGATGTTATCGTTGGGCGCGGTTGAGGAATCCGGCACGGATCGGGTCGATTCAGTTGGAGTCGTGAGGACGGATTGGCCCTCGCAGAACAGGCAGGACAGCAGCACAAAAAGAAACAGCTATTGCGTCATAAAGAGGAAGAGGGCGGCTCAGACCAAACAGATTCAGCCCAGCAAGCGGCCCATCGAATGCCAGGACTCTTCTGGGTTCCCCCGCATGCAGTTCACTTCCTTGTAATGATTGGGGGCTTGATTCCGAGGGAGGGACCAGCAAAAACATCACGAATATGGAGAACAAGATTGGAGAGCCCTGGGCTTTCGGCATTCCCAGGCTTACTCGATAACGCGGATTCAAGCGACTATAGGTTCCAGATCTTCGCCATCCACCTGGATTGCAGCATGCTGGTTGATCAATTCGAGTGTCAGCACGAACCGCATCCCGCTGCCCCTTCTCACAAGGGTTCCCTGGACACCCTGCATGAGACCGCTCTTTATGCGAACTTTGTTACCAATGACAAGCTCGCGGTACGGTTCAATCCTTTGCCTGTAGACGCCGGAGCGAAGAAACTCGATCTCGGAATCTGGAAGAGGCAGGTACTCCCTTTTCTTGCCTACAATCTGTAGGACACCAGGAGACTGGAGAACCTTGTCCCACTCCCTGGGATGGATGTGTACAAACAGATAGCTCGGAAACAACGGTAAGATAAGCTTCATCCGTTGCCTGTTTTTCCAGACCCGGACAGTTTCATAAGTAGGACAGAACGACTCAATCTCCCGTACACCGAGATGCTTCACTACGGATTTTTCGTTTTGCGGAACAGTAAAGACCACGTACCAATTGCGATTGCATGCTGCGCCGCTGATTGCCGGTGATAGAGATGCTTGACCCACTGCTTGTTGACCCGTTGCCGTAATATCCACAACCGTGCGCCTCGTTCCATCGCAGCGTCGCGCAGGCGATGCATTCCTATAGCCAAACGTGAGTAACGGGCGACAGGTGGCGCTATAGAGCATGGCTTCGCCATGCTTACTTAGCAAAGCAAGCTTGCACTTACAAGAGCAACAAGCAAATAACCGGCGAAAGCATCTGGCAGCAGGTCCACTTCCCAGAGCAAATCCGGAAGCGTCTGGCTTGCGTAAGCATCAGTAAATATTCGGTTGTTGCGAAACCAACTGTAAGTCGATGCTGCCGGTTTAGCAAGTATCTCTCTGGGATATTGGGCCCATTGATCGCGGGCCAGGCTCGCATTTGAAGCAGCGAACCATCTGCGACTAGATAGATACATGGCAGTAAAGTACATATATTCAACTGGTTAAACATAGGCGTCCCAGATCGGGACACTTATCTCGGCGTATTTCCTAAAATGGGCGTGGCTTTGTGCGCGAACTGAATCGGCAAATCTCTTGTCGTCCGAAGTGACGAAAGCACATGCTAACGTGGCCTCTTCATGTGTTCCGGGTCCGTCTCTCGTTTCGCAGCCAGGGCCATCAAATGCCGATCCCGCCAAGCTCGGCGGCCAGGTAAAGCATCCTGGCTGAGCAACTGTCTTCGTTCAGCCTCCACTTTGCGGACCAACTCTTGCGACCAGGCTTCTTCATGATTGCGCGATCGCGCAATCTCATGCATAAGAGGTCCCAATCGGGCCGCATAATCTGCTACGCCGCCAGCTGCGTTCAGGTCAATCGTCTCGAAGGGACCCATGAAAGACCAACGCCAGCCTAGACCGTCGCGCATCGTTCGATCGATGTCCTCGCAGCTGGCCACGCCGTCTTCGACCAGGGCCCACGCTTCGCGGAGAAGGGCTGCTTGAAGCCGGTTCAGCACGAAACCCTGCACTTCCTTGTGTACATGGACAACGCTCCGTTTGAGCGCGCGCATGAAGGAGTCTGCAAAGTCGATGGTCGCGCGAGAGGTTTCCGGCGATGGAACGAGTTCAACCACGGGTACAAGATAGGGCGGATTTACAGGATGCACAATCAGCACGCGAGACGCGATCTTCAAGCCATTCGTGAAGGCAGAGGCTGGAATACCGGAGCTCGAACTGCCGATCACCAGATCTGGCGGGGCAGCTTGCTCAAGATCCTGCATAAGGCGGCGCTTTACGTCGACAACCTCCAGCACGGACTCCTGTGCATAAGCGGCCCCGTCCACTGCGTCAGCCAAGTGATATGCCGGCGTCACATGTGCAGCCACTTCATCGGGATGGTCGACGAGGCCGAAGGAACTCAATTCTTGCAATTGCTCAGCGATCAGTGACAGTGCGCTCTCGGTTGCACTGCGATTGGCGTCGTATACGCGGACATCCAGTCCCGCTCGCGCAAAGACGATTGCCCAACCAGCGCCAACCAGACCTGCGCCGATCACTGCCACCGGCCGACCGGCAAGTAGCTCGTTTGCTTTCATGCGACCAGGAGTGGCAATGAATGTTTCCGCGCCACGCGGATTGAATGAACTAGGACCAATGGATTACCTCAAATGAATGCATCAAATCAAGCCGCGCAGGGTTCCCCCAATATCGAGAGTCGCCCCCGTAATGTACTTGGCCAGAGGTGAAGCGAGGAAAGCGATGGCCTGCGCTACATCCTCTGGTTGTCCGATGCCGAGGGGCATGTAACGATCCTTCAGGAAGCGTTCCAGGGCGGCCTCTTTGTCGAGGCCATAACTCTCGACCAGTTGATCGACAATCCCGCCCGGACGGGTCCACATTTGCGTCCAAATCGGCCCCGGTAATACTGCGTTGACACGAACCCGCGGGACGTATTGGACTGCCAAAGCCTTGCTGAAATAGAGTAACCCTGCTTTACAGGTCCCATAGTCCATCACCGTAGGCTCCGGCTGCTTTGCCAGGTCGGAGGCGGTGTTGACAACCGAGGCGCCGCCGAGCTCAGCCATTTTTGGAACCAGCGTGCGGCAGGTGCGAATACACCCCATCAGGTTAATCTCGAAACTCTTGGCCCAGTGCTCATCGGAGATCTCTTCGAAAGATCCGGAGTTACCCAAGCCGAGATTGTTCACCAGGATATCGGGCGCTCTTCCAAAGGTGGCGAGTACATATGAGGTCGCGTGCTCGACGCCTTCTGCCGTTGCCAGATCCGCGGCCACGACGCCAGTCCAACGATGAGCCTTTTCGTTCAGTGCGGCGCCGTCCCGGTCAGCCACAATGACGTGAACACCTTCTTGCGTGAGCAGGTCTGCCGTGGCTTCGCCTATACCGTGCGCGCCGGCAGTGATAAAGCCGCACTTTCCCTTAATCCGATAATCCATACATTTCGCTCTCGAGCCTTATGACGATCCTGCTTCGGTGTTGAGGACGAGTACCGTGGCAATCGGGTCCAATGCCTTTGCCGGAAGTTGAACCTCGAGGCTATCGCCAGTCTGTGTCATTTTCAAGGGCGTGTGAGCGGGATCCGCAAGCAGGTAAGCGCCAGTGACTTTGCGCGGCACTTTGTTCAGACGGAAGGAGCCAGTGGGCCAGGTGAAGATCTCTACGAAGATTTTGTCGGGGGTGGTCGTGGATCGCCAATCCCATGAAGGGATGAACTTGGGATTACCTTTCTTGTCCTTCTCCGTGGGGCTGAATGCCCCAGCTTCCGCGCCAAACAGGGTCGGCTTGGTGTTGTAGATGGCCTCGCCGTTCACGCTCAACCACTGCCCAATCTGATGCAGACGTTCGACCTCGGGAGCGGGGACGACACCTTTGGAGTCAGGCCCGATATTCAGCAGATAGTTGCCGCCCTTGCTGGCGATATCGATCAGATTGTGGAGTAGGGTCTCGGTCGACTTGAAATTCGTGTCATAAGACTTGTAACCCCAGGTATCGTTCATGGTCATGCAGGCTTCCCAATCGCGGCCAGGGTAACCCTGTGCAGGGATGTACTGCTCGGGGGTTTCCGTGTCGCCCTTGTACGTTCCTCCAAGCCGATTGTTCCAGATCAGATTGGGGTGCTGATTGAGAAGTGCGACGATCTCTGCTGCGCGCTCGGGCGTCATGTTGGGTGTGGGCGTATCGAACCAGACAACGACCGGAAATTCCGCGTAGTTGGCAAGAAGCTCTTTGATCTGCGGAATCGACTTCGTATGGAGATAGGTGTCGAAGTCACCGTCTTGTGCCTTGTCCCAGTGGTGAGTGACCGGATCATGGTGATCTCTCATGATCGCGCTCGCGCCGGGCGCGGTCCAATCCTGATCCTGAGAATAGTAGAAGCCCAGCTTGATCCCCTGCTTACGGCACTCTTCAGCCAGCTCGCGAAGTGGATCACGCTTAAAGGGGGTTGCGGCGACGATGTTGAAGGAGTTGGCTTTGGAGTCGAACATGGCAAAGCCGTCGTGATGCTTGGCGGTGATGACGATGTACTTCATCCCGGCGGATTTTGCCAACGCCACGATATCGTGTGCGCTGAAGCTGGTGGGGTTGAACTGCGAAGCGAGGGCTTTGTAATCCGCGACCGGGATGGAGGCGTTGTTCATGATCCACTCACCGATGCCGGGAATCTGCTTGCCATCCCAGGTGCCCGCCGGAATGGAGTAGAGGCCCCAGTGAATGAACATGCCAAAGCGTGCTTCGCGCCACCATTGCATGCGAGCATCTTTTTGCGCTGGCGTCTCGGTGTCCTGAATAGAGGGTATTGGATGATGAACAAGCTGCGTATCCGGCTTGCTCCCCTCCAGTTGCCCATAGCTGAGAGAAACGGCGGCAAAGACCAGGACGCTGGACAGGCTACTCTTCATCAGGTTCAAGGTAGTTCTCCTAGCGACAAAACCCATTACTTGTTGGCCAGCATCGCGCTGGGTGTTGTGTCCACGGGCAAATCTCCCAGGACGAATTGGATCGCACCCAGTATCATTTGCGCCAGCGCGGGCGTCTCGAAGAGCGTCGGAGTATGTCCCATCGCGCAGTTGAAGACGCGGCCCTGACCATAGCTCTTGACCCATACCATGCCATAGTCCTTGTCAGGGCGGACGTGCCATGGCGCCAGGTCGGTCTTCTCCGCATCAATGCTGATGAGGACGTGCAGTTTATTGCGCGAATAAGGCCCATCGGGTAAGAAGTGGTAAAACTCATCCGTGTAGACGAAGCCCTTTCCTCCTAGTTGCGCGGTCAGTGGACTGCCGGCGAATTGCCTGGTCAGGGGGCTATTGGGATCATCGATCTTCAGGGTTGCGGTCTCGGTACGATGAGGACCGCTCTGCGCGCCGATGAGTGCGCCGAACTCCGGCACATCCATCGATGCGTAGCTGGCGCCGTGCAAGCCGGCGAGCCCTCCGCCTTCATGCACAAAGCGGGTAAGGCCGCTCAGCACTTCGGGATCAGAGAAAACTTCACCATCGCCGCTGTTCATAAATACGGCATCGTAGTCGAGAATTTTTGGATACTTCAGGTTGTTTAGATCATTGCTGAAGATCGCCTGGTATGCGCCCGTAGTCTCCGCCATCTTCTGAATGGCGAAGTTGGCATGCGCCGCGGTGTCGTGATAGTAAGCCCCTGCGGGAGCCACATCGACAACCAGAAGCTTCCTGGGCACTTTGGGGGTCACCAGCGCCTGTTTGGGGAGCGCGGCTTCAATCTTCTCCTTGACGTCTGCTGGAATGCGGTCAGTGCTGGTAGGGGGAATTAATTTGGCATCCTGCTCGACACGATAACCCATCGCAGGACGCACCACTCTTTCAAAGTCGTTAGCCTGCCGCCACAGTTCGGCGAATGCGCCGCGGGATGTGCCAGGCTGGGGATCGGCTGCGATGACCACCTGCCACGGATCGACGTCCAGCGCGATAAAGAGCGGCTTCGTCCCCCCGTAGGGACGGCTGCAATTGACGCATTTGTTCGGCTCCTCCTGCGGCGGTGGTTCCTGTTGCGCAACTTCCAACAAGAATTTTTGCGCTTCGGCTACACCGGTTCCCAGCGGGACTTCTCGTCCATTTGCCCCCAGAACATTGCGGTCGCGTAGCCGGACCACCATCAAACGGTCTTTGATTAACGCCAGTCCATCGACCGGCCTGATTCCCTGTTCGATCCAATTGCCGAAGGAGACGCTGACGCCAACATGCGGGCTAAGACTGTTGATCGCGCTCATGACGCTCTTCGGATCTCCATCGATGGCGATCGCCACGTTCACGCCGCTATCACCGGCCAGCTTATCAACTGCGGAAAGCGACGCGGGCATTGCGGTGGTCACGATCGTCTCCGCGCCCAGGTCCTTTGCAAATGCAAAGAGCTTGCTGGCCGAGTTTGCGTCGGAGGGGATGCTTTCGACCCGGTAAGCGATCATCTTGAGCCGCAACTCCGCCAGCCGGGCTTTGACCGCAGCCACGCCCTCGGGCGAAAGTTGAAAATCCAAAGTCTTGTCGATCTGCGGGCTGACCTTTTGCCCGCTATTCCCCTCAATGGTCGCGAGTCCTAGCGCGTCGGCTAAGCCGGCCGCTTCAGAGAAGGTGAGCGGCCCGAATACGGAGGAAGAGATACCCACCTGCCAGCCAAGCAAAGGACCGACAGAGGTGCGAATTTGGGGCGAGTTCGGCCGCACGGATTTGTTCGGGCCAAGATCAGCCGGAGGAGCCGGCGCTGCAATAGCAAGCTGGGCAGACAGCATAGCCACCGCCACTGTTGCAAGAGCTACGATGCGCGTATTTCTAGTCATATCGTTTGTCCCTCTTTGAAGAACTTATGAGCCCTGATGGCGCGTGCCATCAAGATCGATCTACTTGAAGATCCATCCGCCGTCGACGTGGATCGACTGGCCCGTAACGTATGCCGATTCCTCTGAGGCAAAGAAAGCAACTACCTTTCCGATGTCCCGAGGCTCGCCCGCTCGGCCAACCGAGATTTGTGCCACAACGCTGGACAAGATGGCCGGGTCTTTTTGAATCCATGCCGTCATGTCCGTAGCGATAAAGCCGGGATGAACGCAGTTCACGCGGATCCCCAACGGCGTCATTTCGGCAGAAGTATTGCGTGTGAGAGCCTCGATCCCGAGCTTCGCAGGGGCGTAATGCGTCCGCCCGGGAAGAATTTTCGCGGCCTGTATCGAACCGACATTCACGATGTTTGCCTTTCGGCCTTCCGCGACGACCCGGCGGCAAAAGACCTGCGAACAAAGCCAGGGACCGCGCAGATCCACATCGGTCACGCGTGTCCACTGTTCGTCAGTGATGTCGAGAAAAGGAACGATGGTCTCGATGCCCGCATTGTTCACCAGGATATCGATGTGGCCAAGTTCATTCCAGACCTTCTGGAACATGGATTCTACCGAGGCACGATTTGAGACGTCTGCCTGCACCGCCATGGACCGGCGACCCTTGGCGCGGATCCAACGCACCAGGTCATCGGCAGCACCTCCGGTGATATCGATATCGTTGATTGCTACATCAGCACCCTGCTCCGCAAATACCTCGGCGATCCCGCGGCCTATACCTCGGGCTGCTCCAGTTACCAAGGCTATCTTGCCTTCTAGCTTCATTTAGCTAACTCCGTTGAAATAAAACGCTGTGCAATCGAACGATCAATGCGTGCTGGCACCCGCCTGCGGCAGGGCGAAGACGTAGTAACCCTGAGCACCCGGCTTGCCGGGTTTAAAGCCTATCGTTTCCTTCTCACTATCGACCGCTCCGTAGAACGCGATATATTGGCGGCCAGCTACTTCATAAATCGCCGGAATTCCGTCAGGGTTTGCGTCCATCTCTGTTTCCCACAGTGTCTGCCCCGTGTCCTTATCGAGTGCGTGAATCATCCGGTCCGGACCCGAACCGATAAACAGCAGCCCGCCCGCCGTTACCACGGGACCATTGCGCATAAACGTCGAGCTGCCCGTGTCCTTGATACCCTGCGCTGCCAGGCCCGGGGTCGTTCCGATCGGTCTACGCCATTTGATGGTGCCGGTATTCAGGTCATAAGCAACGAGCGACGACCATGGCGGGCTGAATGCCAGCAGGCCATTGCTCGCGCGAAACGTAAATCCGAACTGGCCATAGAAGCGTGTTTGCCCTGTGGGAGGAGGCGGAGCCGAAGGATTGACTTGAGGGTTCTCGGGGTTTCCTTCACCCGCAACCGGGTCTTTGAGGTAAGCGGCCAGCGAGAGTATGTCTTCCGGCTTCAGTGTGGATGCAGAGAATGCCGGCATCACACCGTTACCCGCCCTGAGCACAGCGGTGAATTTGTCGAAGTCAATTGTCTTAGGGTAGGTAATGCGCTCGCGATTCGGTCCATGGCAAGCAACACAATTATTTGTATAGAGAGCGTAGCCACGCTCTTCAAAGGTTCCTGAGGTGGTACTCAAGTGGCGAACCGGAGGAGCTTGGGTCATATTGTGGATCGTTGGCGCGTCGTATGTCTTGACGTACATCACGCCTGTATAGGGATCAGCGGCGGTGCTGCCCTGGTTGGCGCCCCCATTTTCTCCAGGCACTTCGATCGTCTGCCGCTTGTAAGCGGGTGGAGTATAGATGCCATCGTTGCTGGCCTTCAGTAGGATGTCGCGTATACGTGCTTTCTCTTCCGGATCGAGATACGGATTGATGTCGTCGACCGTGAACTTTTGCCGCGCGAAGGGTGGCGGAGCCGTGGGTACGGGTTGGGTCGGCCACGAGACTTCATTCGGCATGTCGCTCTTTGGAACCGGCCGTTCTTCAATCGGCCACAACGGCTTGCCGGTTACGCGGTCAAATACATAGAGGAAGCCAAACTTGGTAGCCTGGGCAACGACATCGACCTTCTTCCCGTCGTGCATCACAGTCAGAAGCTTCGGGGCGGCAGTCGGATCGTAGTCCCAGAGATCATGGTGCACAAACTGGAAGTACCACACACGCTTGCCAGTGCGCGCATCGAGCGCAAGAAGGGTATCGCCATACAGATCCGTTCCTGTGCGGTCCGCGCCGTATAAGTCGTAGGTAGGAGAACCGAGAGGGAAGTAGGCAATGCCACGTTTCTCGTCGAGCGAGATTTCCCCCCAGGCATTATTTCCGCCCACGCGTTTCCATGCGTCCGGGGGAAACGTATCGTATCCGAACTCGCCGGGACGGGGAACGGTGTGAAAGATCCAGACCATTTTTCCGCTGTGTACGTCGTAGGCGCGGATATCTCCTGGAGGAGAGCCGTAGGCCTCTCCCGGGCGCCGAACCGAGAATAAGCAGATCCTCGAAGACGCGCCCGGGAGTACCGCTTTGCACTTCTGTGACAGAAGCGGGATCCCGGTCGAGCCCTTCGCGAAGATCGACTTTTCCATGGTTGCCGAAGGATGTGATCAACTCTCCGGTTTTCATATCGAGTTCCTGCAGGTATCCGTCCACCGCAAAAATCAGGCGCTGATCCTTGCCGTCCTTTGATATCCAATGGTTAAAGCCTCGATTGGTCGGCTGCCCTCCCTCGACCGGATGAGCCCAGATCTGCTTTCCGGTTGCAGCATCCATCGCATAGATTCCGTCGTCTTTGCCAACGACATACATCACGCCATCGACTACCAGGGGGTTGAACGAAAACCTGCCAGCCGGCCCGGGCGCTGGAACGAACCATGCCAGCTTAAGTTGATTCACATTTGTCTTATCAATCTGCTTCGCCGACGAATACCCCATGGAGTCGGGAGAGCCGCCGTAGTCACTCCAGGATGAATACATTTTCTCTTGCGACCCGGCCCAGATGGCTTTTGGAAAGTAGCTGATGGACAGCGCCAGCGACGCCGCGATGCCGCCAATTCGCAGTAGTAAGCCCAGGTGTTGCTTTCCCATAAGAACGCTATCGCCCTTCGCAGATAAACGCATGAAAAGAATCTCTCGGCTACTTAGTTACTAGCTCCGGAACTTATATCCCAGCTTCTGCAAGTAAGCCTTGGTCGTTTGCACAGTCTGGAGCGGTGTCATGGGGCCATCCGGCGAGGGATCCAGCTCGACCATGACGTCGTTGATCAGGCCTACGCTCTCCACCATGTCCAGGATTGTCGGAATATCCACGGTACCCATGCCCAATGGGCAATATCCCGAGTACCATTCCCAACCCTTATAGTCCTTCAAATGCATATGCTTGACCAGCGGTAGAAAGTCCTTTACTACCTTCGCCGCGTCCGCACCGCCCTTCTGCAACTGGCCAACATCCGGAGCGAACTTCAGGTTCTTGGTGTTCACGGATTCCATGACCGCATAGACTTCATCGCGCGACTCGATGCAAGTGCCGGTATGCTGATGCAGCCCGGTCCCCAGGCCCAGGTCGGTGACTGCCGCGGCATAATCATTGAGCGCGGAGATGATGTCCGCCCGGTGTTCCTGAAAGTTGTAGGAATCGCGTTTGACGCTATTCGGAGCGAGGACGACGAACGTTCCGTTAAACTTCTGCACAACCTTGGACAACGCAGTGATACGAGCAATTTCGTCTTTTCTTTTTGACGGATCGATCAGATTGCCGGTGATGTAGCCGGATCTCAGCGGCACTCCGTACTTTGCGATCATCGGAGTCAGCAGGCCTCTTTTATCCCAGTTATCCAGGACCTCAGGGAAGGTCTCAAAGGACCAGAAGCCTTCCGCCGAGATGTCTTTCAATGCCGGCTCCAGAGTGGCATCATCGCCCGGGCGTGGGAACGTGCCCCAGGTGATACAGGTGTGGCCAATCTTCAGCTTGCGAGCGGGTGGCTTTTTGGCGAACGCCGGTAACGAGGGGAAGGCCAAAGTACCCAAACCAAGAGCGGCGGTCTTAAGAAGGTTACGGCGCTGTCGCATCAGATCCATGGTTCACCCCCTGAGCATTCTCGAATCATATTGGTAACGGTTGACCCTTTGTTTCCATACCGAACGGTACCAGCAACAGCCCGAAGACAAATGCCAGCGAGCTCAACGCGACTGGTGCCCCGATGCTCTTGTAGTGGGCGATCCCCGCGCCCACGATGAGTGTCGCACCGGCTGCTACAAATCGACCGACACAGGTGGCAAAGGCCAGGGCGCTCCCCCGGCACTCACTGCGGTACTGCTCAGGCAACCACAAGAGCTGCACGGCGAAACTGCCGCCACCGACTCCGACAAAAAACAGGCACGGGATGAATGCCCGCAAGCCACCGTGTCCCGGGTAGAATGTGTACCCAAAGGCAAGTGGAATCGAAACCGCCATGATGGCGAAGAAAAACGCCAGCGCACCTCGGCGCCCCAGCCAGTTGGCAATGGGCGCCATAATCAAACAACCAAGGATGGTGCCGGTGGCTAACAGCATCGTGGCCCATGATGCGATGCGGGCCGCATCCCCGGTACTATATCCCTCGCGAACTGCGACCTGGGTGACCGCGCCGGGAACGTAAACCGATCCCGCCCAGAGACCGATCATAGAGACCAGCAGGAAAAGGCAGTTCAGGATGGTTCGCTTGCGATACTCCGAAGAGAACAGCGCAACGAACGAATCGCGTGCTGTCCATGCTCCTATGCTTTCGATTCTCTTCTTCCAGCGGTCGGGCTCATGGACACCGTAGCGGATGAAAGCGACGAACAGGGCGGGTGCAATACCTGCCGCAAACATAGCCCGCCATCCCAGGCGCGCGCCCACCAGATAGTTGAGGCCCGCGGCCAGAAAAATTCCAACGTAGTAGCCGGAATTAAGATAGCCCGCCCCAGATACGCGGCGCCCATCAGGCAATTCTTCGGCTACGAAGACTGCAGCTCCAACAAACTCTCCCCCTACGCCGAAGCCGGCAAGAAAGCGAAAGACACCGAGCTGCCAGACGTTTTGCGCGATACAGCCTAAAAACGTAAATACGGAATAGCAAAGGATGGCAAAGATGAGGGCGCGGACGCGTCCAAAGCGGTCGGCAATCGGTCCCCACAAAAAAGCGCAGCCCCAACCAACCAGGAAGACGCAGAACAAAATGCTGCCATAGAATCCCAGATTGCCAACGGTGGCCGGTATCCCCGAGGCAGGCAGCAGCTCGTGCATTGCGGGTACCAGCACAAGCGCATAGATGAACGAGTCCATGCCATCCAGAGCCAATCCGCCCCAGGCTGCCCAAAACCCCCGAACTTGATTGGGAGTCAGTGGGACGGCAGTCGCACGTTCGTCGAGTGTCTTCAACACGGCCTTATCAATCACGCCTTGATCTTCGGAGGTTTTGTCGGTTTAAAGCCTCCATAAGGTTTTAATGGAACCAGTGTCATCTCCGTCATGCCGGCCCCGGCAAAGGGAAATGTCTTCCACACTTCGCGAACCCGTTCTTCGCTCTCGGCTTCCCATAACAAGCACGCGCCGGGGATGTCCGCACGATGCCAGATCTGGCGAATCAATCCCTCGGAATACAACTCGCGGGCACGCTCCATCTCCTGCTCAGCCAAGCCCGCATAGGCTTCTTCCGCGAATCCTTTCCGGCGTTGCGATATGGATAGAAACTGCATCGTGGGTCAGTCCTTGAGAATCGCCACGGCTCGAACCGGCGCGCCGGTTGTGTTGACCCACTTGATAGGAAAGAGGCTCAGCTTGAATCCGTACGCTGGCAGTTGATCGAGATTGGTCAAATTCTCCAGGTGGTAATACTCGCGCGTGAGCATCACCCGGTGGGCTTCCCAAAACTTCTTACGCTCGAACATCGCCCAGATAGGCGGGTCATAGGTAACCGCGTCAATGCCAGTCATCTTGACCCCTTGATCCAGCAGCCAGTTCGTTGACTCGCCGGTCATTCCGACGCTGTCGGTGAGGTATTTATCACTATCCTGGAGTTTCCCGGCTCCGGTGTGGATCAACACGATATCAAGCGGCTTGAGGGTGTATTTGATCTTGCTCAGTGCGTCCTTCATGTCCTGCACGCTGATACCGGCGCCTTTGGGCAGGTGGCGGAAGTCAAGACACACCCCATCTCCGTAGCAATACTCAAGCGGAATCCCTTCAGGCCCCGGTGCATCCTTGCGCATATGACGCAGCGAATCCATGTGCGTCCCAATGTGATCGCCCAGCACGACGATGTACGACGCGGTCAAGGAATCAACTCCGTACTTCGCCGCTCCAATCCGCTCCGCGAATTCCTGCCAGGTCTCAAACATGGCCATGGACGGACGGACGACCCGTGGAAACGTGACCATTTCATTGTGTACGGGCATGCTTAGATCGACTAATCTCTCAGCCACAGTGCGGATTCCTCCCCGAATCATCGATAGGTGATGGTTACTGTGTAACGGTTATGCCGCCGTCCAGATATATAGTTTGCCCGGTGATGAAATTGGAGGCCGGCGCCACCAGGAACAGCACCGAACTCATAACATCCGCCGGCTCGCCGATCCGGCCTAGCGGAATGCGAGCCACAAGATTGGCATAAAACGTCGGGTCAGCCAGCATCTTGCTGACCTGCTCAGTCCGGATAAATGTGGGAGCCACCACATTCACATTGATCGCGTGCGGCGCCCACTCGGCGGAAAGCTGTTTACACAACGTGATCAAGCCGCCTTTCGCCGCGCAATAAGCGGCATAGCCACGGCCCCGCAGCCCCAGCAGGGAACGCACCGAACCGAGGTGGACCTGCTTTCCGCCTGCTCCTTGTTTGATCATGTGGCGAGCAGCTGCTTGCGCCTGGAACATGGCGCTTTTCAGATTTACGTCGCAAACGTAGTCGAACATCTCCTCGGTCACTTCTTCCGCCTTCTCTTCGCGATTCAATCCGACGCAGTTCACCAGGATATCCAAACGTCCGAAGTGGGCGACGACCTCATCCACCATCTGCTGCGTACCAGAAACCGAAGTTGCTTCGAATGAGGTTGCCCATGCGTCGCCACCTTCCGTCCGGAGCGCTTTTGCACAGTCACGGGCGCGCTCTCCATTATGTCCGGCAATGGCAATTTTGGCCCCCATAGACGCCAAACCACGACAGACGGCTTCGCCGATTCCGCCATATCCTCCGGTCACCAGGGCGACCTTGCCATCCAATCGGTATAACTCGTCTATCGATATCATTCCAGCGTTAGATCCTCACTTTCCTCTCGCGCCCCAGGGCCGTGCGGTGATCCCGCCACTATCCGCGGGGAGGGTGTGGCAACTCCGGATCGTTGGGATGGGATGCCAGAGGATGTACGGTAATGGTCAGATAATCGAAGAGCGGCAAGGAGACAAACGCACTGTGGAGCTGGTCGCAGTCGTCTGCTTTCCAGATACCCCAGTTCTCACGCCTTCCCGGCACTCGCCACAGACGGGACAGCATTCCTTTTTTCGCCAGCTCACGACTCCGCGCCGCCTCTTGTGCTCGCAGATGCTTTTCTCTTTCCTCACCGCCCTCTATTGGGGCGACTTTCATGTGCACGAGAAATTCCATCATCATCCCTTCCCGCCGACCGCTGTATCTGTCACTTGCTCGCGAGCAAGCGCCGAGTTTCGTCCATAACCTTAGCGGCTGTGGGAAGAAGGGCACGTTGAAGAATTGGCGAGGCGGGGATTCTCATATCGGGAGTGGCGACGCGAACGATGTTGAGATCCAGGTCGTGCTTGAAAAACTCGTGGAGCCGCGCGACCACCTCCGCGCCGAATCCACCCGTGCGATTTGCCTCGTGCAGGACGATGACCTTGCCCGATGCTCTCCTGACGGCAGCGCGCAAGCCTTCATCATCCATAGGACAAAGCCACCGGAGATCAAGCACTCCGACATCCACCCCCTCTTCGCCCAGTTGCTTCGCTGCCTCCAGGGCAACGAGAACCATGGTTCCCCAGGTAACAATCATCGCGTCCCGTCCCGGCTTGTGCAGGCGGGATTTTCCAATGGGCTCGATTACATCCGTGAACCGGACTTCGCCGGTTGTCTGGTAGAGCCCTCTGGCTTCATAAACGATGCACGGATCAGGGCAGGCGGTCGCAGCGCGCAAAAGGCTGTAGGCGTCTTGAGGTGTCGAGGGAATAGCGATTCTCAGTCCGGGGATATGCGCAAGAAGCGCCTCCAGGCATTGCGAGTGTTGGGCGCACGATCCAGGCGTCGCGCCCTGCTGTGTGCGAACAACGATCGGTGCGCCAGACCGGCCGCCGGTGATGTAGCGGACGTTGGCAGCCTGATTGATGATCTGATCCAGCGCTACTAATATGAAGTCGCCCCACATGATTTCCACGATTGGCTTCATGCCCATCAACGCCGCGCCGACGGCCGAGCCAAGTATCGCGCTCTCGGAGATGGGCGTGTCGAAGACCCGATCGGCGCCAAAGCTCTTTTGCAAGCCTCGCGATGCGCCGAAGATCCCTCCGGACTGGCCGACGTCTTCTCCATAGACGAGGACCTCAGGACGCGTCGCCAGCTCGCGCGACAAAGCTTCGTTTACCGCCTGGATGTAACTGACCGTTTTGGTCTGCCCATTCTCAGGCGTGTCAACCGAGGTTGCCGGAAACGAAGTTTCGGCCCACACATGCCGAGCCGCTGTTTCGGCACCTGGAGGCGGTGAGCTAAGGACGAGCTCTTGCACCTCGTCCATCTCGGACTTAACACTTGACTCAAGTTCCTGAAAGGTATCCCGAGTGAGCACTCCAGCAGCAATCAGCTTATTGGTAAAGGTGGTGATAGGATCGCGAGCTCGCGCCTGATCACGGTCCTCTTTGGAACGGTAGTGCTCGATATCCCGGTTGTAGTGCCCCCACAATCGTGGCACACGACATTCAATCAATACCGGTCCGCCGCCGTCTCTCGCCCGATTCGCTGCCTGTGCGATGGTATCGCGTACGATAAGCGGGTCGGCTCCATCAATCGTCACCCCGGGGATTCCATAACCGTTTGCTCTTTGGGCAATCCGTTCCACTTTGAAAGTGAGTGAGGTTGGCGTCAGCTCTGACCACCCGTTGTTCTCGCAGATGATGAGCACGGGCAAACTGCGGGCGGCAGCGAAGGCGAGCCCCTCATGGGTGGAGCCCTGATTGAATGCGCCATCTCCGATGGAGACGGTAACCACTCCGCCATTGCGTGAAGCCACGTTGTACAGCGCGACGCCGCAGGCAATCGGAACGCCCGCCCCAACGATCGAATTCTCGCCGATAAAACGCCGCTCGGGCGCCATCATGTAGGCTGAACCACCACGGCCGCCGTTGACGCCGATACTGCGCTGGCAAATCTCTCCGAAGACCTCTGTCAGTGAGAGCCCCGAAGCCAGCGCCCATCCGTGTCCTCGATAGGTTGCGATCACCTGGTCAGCCTCTTTTAATGCGGCGATCGTTCCAACCGGAACAGCCTCTTGACCAGCGCAAAGGTGTGCTGAGCCGATGACCTGGGGAGGCGTTGCCAAACTCAGGTCGAGTGACCTCTGTTCCAATTCTCTAATGCGGAGCATCTCCCTGAGGAGCGCGACAGAAGCAGCGTTATCACTTTTGTCGGCGCTAGAAACAACACCCGGGACGGAAGTAGTCATCGATCATCCCCCACACATTCCTCCGATCGCCGCATTCAAGCTTGATCGTTTTCAAAGCAAACCAGGTGGCCATTGAAGGCGGCTATAGCTTGCGCCCTGTATCTGAGCCTCCTCTGCTCTTCATCGCAGTGAACGCTACCAGGACGAATGTGGCACTTCACGTCTCTTATTCATCTACACAGGTGTGCAACAACGTAAGAACCTTATCTTACAACAGGTGAATGATTTAAGAATAGCTTAACCTGCACTCGATTGTGGGCGTTAACGCATTTTTGCTAATACTGTGGTCCGGTGGGATCAGTTATGTGCGGCCATTCTTTCCACCCCGGGGCACGCAAAGACCGCGTGCCTCGGGGGGCCCCGGTTTTAGCGGAATGGCCGCTTCGGGTTCAGTTTCCTGGTCTACGCCATTAGCAAGAATGCGCTAAGCGCCCGCTTACGTTCATACAGTTGTGTCCTATACAGTAAGTCGCATCAAGGGCTTATGGTTCCCCTGATGCGACTTACTTACGCGCTCGAAAGAAGCCAGTAGTCCGCTAAAAGCTCAATCTTAGGCTGAACTGAATCTGCCTAGGTGTAGCGCCGGCTGCAAGAGAAGTAATTACACCAAAGTCATTTCCTCCAAATTGAACCCCCGGGGAACCGTAGTTTTGGATATTAAAGACGTTGAAGAATTCTGCTCGGAACTGAACTGCAAAAGCCTCCCCGATATGCTGTTCCTTCATGAGCGAGAAGTCGATGTTGTCATAGGGCATGGAGAATAGGGCGCCTCGTCCCGAGTTACCAAACTCGTTGACGGGATGCGAAAAGACCGCAGTGTTGAAAGCCATGGATTTTGTCGGATGCCCGATCTTCGGATTCCCGGTTACATTCGCTCTGCAGTAATTATAAAAACTGGTATTTCCGATGTTTGCCGGATCCTGCCCGGCGTCCGGGAAGCCCAACGGAACTCCAGAATGCGCGGAGATGTTTGTATTGGCCTGCCAGCCACCCAATACCTGGGAAGCGATGCCGTGACTTAGATATTGCTTGCCCTTGCCGAAGGGTAACTCGTAGAGACCCCAGCCATAGTAGATAAACTTCAGACTGTTTCCTGAAATTCCATAATTCGAGCTTATGTCGTAGTAGTTTTGAAAGGTCGAATAACTTTGGGGACCGTTTTCAACTCCGTAAAAGCCGCTTCCACCATTGTCCATCGCCTTCGAGTATGTAAAGCCGGTGCCGAATGCAAGGCCCGAGGAAAGTCGCTTGTCTACTCTTGCTTGGAACGCGTTGTAATTCGCTGAGCCACGAGATGTAGCCATGATCGCGGTTCCCGACCAGGGGAACGGACGATCAAGACCGGCGCCGCCAGGCTCGGGAGAATCATTATCAATGCCGGTTACGGGTAGGTCCCTGTCATAGCTCCCGACATAAGCGACTGTTGCGACGAGGCTCGAACTTAGCTGTTTTTGTACTTCGAGGTTGTACTGATTGGAATAGTGATTTTTCAGGTGAGGATCGTAATACCAGCCAAATTGGTTGAAAGGCGTTGCGACCGCCGGAAGAGCGTTCGTGTTACTAAGCGTTGGAACGATATCGGTCATCGTGTCCAGGGGCTGGCCGGTAATGTTGAAAGTGAGTGGGAGGGAAGAGTTGGACGGCCATGCCAGGAGACGATCGCGGACGGTTTGAATGGAACCTGAGAAATTGTCATAGATCAAGCCGTATCCGCCTCTGATTACGGTCGTTTCATCAAGCTTGTAGGCGAAACCAAGCCGGGGCCCGAGGTCTTTGTAGGTAGGATCGGGGCCCAGGTTAGGATTCGCCGCCACCGTAACGTGCGCTGCGATGATTGCATCAGTGGCGGGATCCGTAGATGGGATGCACGGTGCGTATACGCCCGTGGCTACGTTGCACGGCGGCGGCAGCTTTCCACCCGAAACAATCCAGTTGCCGGTATTCGGATCAAGCATTGCCGCCGTCGTTCCATTTAGCAGATGCGGCGAGGATTCCCCGTCCCAACGCAATCCAAAATTCAGGGTTAAGCGCGGCGTCGCCTTCCAGGAGTCCTGGATATAGGCGGAGGGAGATACCGTGCGCACAGCATTCACTTCTGATTGAAAGCGGCCATTGTCCGGGATGCCCAACAGAGCTGAAGCCATCGGATTGCCTGTGTTCGATGCGCTTTGTGGATTTGCTGTCTCTGGAGTCGAGAAAGTGAACGTAGCCCCCCCGAAATGACCACCCGAAAGGCCCTGTGTCATCTCTGGGATCATTTGTTCATAGCCAAAGCGTATCTGATGGTTCCCACGGATCCAGGTCATGTTGACGGCAAAATTAAATTGGTGGCTCTCGGACCCGGCTGGACCATTGCCGCCAATGCCGTTATAGCCATTGCCGCCGGTTCCGTTCGCGTTATTAATGCTGTTATACCCGAAGTTCACAAAGCCGTAGACCGACTGTACCGAGGAATAGAGTGAGAGATCCCCGAGCGGCTTGGTCTCTGAAATCGTATTGAATCTTCCCGAATACCCCGCTGTGGCATCCAAGATGAGCGTGGGAGAGAAGGTGTGGGCGTAGCCGCCGCCGAAGTTTCTATTATCCGCGCTAGTGAGAGCCGATGCATGCTCCGAGTTCGGGGTTACGTTTGTTCCGTTGAGGAAGCTATACCGGAACCACAATGTATTGTTCGCTCCGAAGTTCTGGTCGCCACGCCCGGTAAACCCATTGGCATTGTTCGTACCAACTGTATTCAGAATGGTATTGTTGCCACCCGGTGTGCTTGGAGTGAAGTTGGGAGTATCGCTAAAGGATTTTATAAAGGCTTGGGCGGTCGGGTCTATGAGACTTGCAGGAACGTGAAGGCCGTCACCACCAAGCAGCTGACGCGTGTAATTGCCCGAGGTTCCCGCGGTGGTATAGGGATTGTAGAGGAGTGGTGGCAGCCCCGTGCTGGTCACCACCGATGCATTGGTGAAATCGCCGTTTAACTCAGCAGCGGTAGGCGATATGTAGCTGGCTCCCGCCGCCTTGGCGTATCGCCATCCCTCGTAAGCGACGAAGAAGAAGGTTTTATTGCGCCCGTGGTAGAGCTTGGGGATTACGACCGGGCCCCCCAGGTCTCCGCCAAATTCATTCTGCCGGAAGGACGCAGGCGCTGATGGGACATTGTTCGTGAAATCTGTAAATGGGTTTCTCGAGTCGAAAACATTGTTGCGCAAATACTCCCAGGCTGCTCCATGAAGCGAGTTCGTGCCTGACTTCGTGACCAGGTTGACGACTCCGCCCAGCACGCTGCCAAATTCGGCTTGATCGTTATGCGACTGAATCTTGAATTCCTGGATAGAGTCGATAATCGGAGGAACGTCGTAGGAGCTGGCGAAGGCGGCCGTATTGTCGACACCATCGAGATAGTAGAGGTTCTCGCGGTTCCACTGTCCTTGTGTCGATGGAAAGGTATACGTTGAGCCTGGGATACCGGCGGACCCAAATCCAGTGCCGTAACCGACGGCGCTGTTTTGGGAGTAGTTCACCGGGCTGACACCGGGCGCGAGGGTAAGCAAGGCCGAGAAGCTTCTTCCGTTGAGCGGCAGATCAGCAACCGGACGGCTCTCCACGACCGCACCCAGGTTGGCAGTGGATGACTGGAGCAACTCAGCAGAGGCAGTCACGTTGACCGTCTGCGATGTCGCCCCTACTTGCAGCTTAAAGTCCTGGGTGGCGATCTGGTTCACTTCGAGCTTGAATTCGGGGCTTGTCGCGGTATCAAAGCCTGTCTGGGTCACAGTCAATTTGTACGATCCAGGCTTAATCAGCGGGAATTCATATAACCCTTCGCCGTTGGTCTGTGTGCTTCGACTCAGGTTTGTCTGCACGTCCACCAAGGTTACGGTCGCGCCGGGCACGACCGACCCGTTCTGGTCGTAGACGTGGCCGTTGAATTGTCCTGTTGCAGTCTGCGAACGAGCGACATTGCAGAGCGCAATCAGCATCACAAGACACGCGAAGGCTCGCATCGCGGTCCGTGAATGGTAATCCGCTTTTAGCGGATAGCACCGGGAATGCGTGTTCCCGAATGTAATGGCTCTTGATAGAAAGTCTCCCACGTTAGCCTCCTGGGCTCGTCGCCCGAAACTCCTCAAAGTGACCCATGTGAATCTGTTTGAATGTTGCGATCTCCGGAGAGCGTGCCAATTTGCTTGAACTTTCGCTCTCATCTCCCTTGGGACCAGCCAAACTCCCTTCAAGCTGCGACAAAAAAAGAGGGGCCCAACGACGGTTTCAGGGGCCTAGTCAGTGGATCGTACAGAAATAGCTCCTGGGTTACCGCCGTCCTGTATAGGTGTCGCGCAACTGGATTGTCAAGGGAAAAATATCTCACTCTGAAGAAAGGACAACTATATGATAGTTTTTGTTGCCAAAACGGCATAGACGGCTAAGGCGCCGGATGCGATTCGGCCAGGTAACCTCTCCGGGCAGAGAACCGCACATGGCTTCCATGGCCGACTCGAGTCACGCCAAAAGCTGCCATAATCTCATCTTTTACAATCGGTTAGGAGTACCAGACCCGAACCGGTCTGGGGTGGAAGAAATCGCGGTTTTGTATATTTTTCGCTCTTGGTCAGTCAGGCGGATCGCGATGAGCCCTCAGCTACCTGAATATTGCCGCGCCTGATTCTGCTCGACGATGCGTGGATGCGCGAAGTGTTTAGACAAATGTCTTGGATTCAACCATGTCTCCTTTCGCTTTTCGTCTCTTGCCGCGCAGATTAACCAACGACTTCTGCATAGCAGCTCTGGCGCTTGTGACTGCGGCGAGCCAAATGTTTTCGCCGGCGATGGGCCTTGGCCAACAGCAGCCAAAGGTATCGCGAGCGGGCAAGACTCCCTCTCCCACATCTGCGCTTCTGGACCAGGCGAAGAAGCTGGTTCGCGATGGAGATCCGCAAGGCGCCCTGGCCGTGCTGCAACAAGCCGATCTTCATGGTTCCAACGCCAGCGACGTACACGCGATGAAAGGAATTTGCCTGGCGCTGCTGGCGAAGCCAATCGAATCGGCGGCCGAGTTCGACCAGGCGATCAGCCTGCGGCCCAACTATGCCCCCCTCCACCTCTCATCCGGTTTGGCTTACGCGAGTTTCAACAACTTGGATCGAGCCCTCGAACAACTGTCCCTTGCGCTAAAACTTGACCCAAGCTTGCCTGGACTTCGGTATAACTACGCGCTCGTGCTGGCACGGGCCGGCAAGTACGAAGCGTCAGAGAAAGAGGCGGATCTCGAGCTCGAGAGCAAAGCTCCAAAGACCGAATCCCCTCTCGACCTTTGGCACCTGAAAGCCCGTGACGCCTACTTTCAGAAAAAGTGGCAGGACACCATCGACGCCTACCGGAAGACGCTGGAACTTGACCCTAATTCGGCGGAGGCTTATGAGGCTATCGGAGAGGCTCTGTTCTCGCTGAATCGTTCCGACGAGAGTGTAGCTCCACTCGAGCGAGCGATCGCTCTAGACCCCGAGGATGGAGGCGCACATGCGCTGCTCGGCAAGCTGTATCAAGAATCCGGGAACCAGGACAAAGCCATTACGGAATTCGAGGCGGCGAATCGATTAAGGCCCAATGACCGCGAGGTCATCTATCGCTTGTACAGGATCTACAGCCTCAAAGGAGATACAGGCAACGCCGCTCGCCTTCAGAAACAGCTTGAGGATTTGCTGGCCAGCAACCGGGCCGAATCGGACAGCGAGGCGAAGGCTCTGGTCTTGAACAATGCAGGTGTCGTGCTGGAGCAAAAAGGGGATCTTGCCGGAGCTCTGGACGATTACGATCAGGCGGCGAAAGTGGACGTCACCAACGTAATTTTTCAGCGGAACGCAGCTCTTCTCCTGTGCAAGCTGGGAAGAGCAGACGAAGCCATCCGGCGATTGCGAGACATCCTGTCGATTGATCCGAATGATCCCGAGACACTGCAAATCCTCGCCGTAGCAAACGAACTCGCTGGCGGCGACCTGGCCAGGAAGCAGACGCTTCCCGCACCGCAAGCCTCGCACTGAAAGAGAATGCCTGTACGCGAAGGCGCTCTTAGTTGTCGGCTGTTACCACAGCTCGCCGCCGCGAGTGCCGTTCCGCCGCTTCCCAGTCCACTGAGATTCCGATGCCCGGTTCCTGGCTGGGCTTCATTTGTCCTTCCTCCACAGGAGGAATGTTGCGCAGCATCAGGTTCAGCGGATCTGCGCCACACTCCTCCGTGATCCACTCGACTGCTTCCACGTTGGGAAAAGCGCATGCGAGGTGGATATGGAGTGGCGCGAAGACGTGAAGGAACACCGTCTTTCCAGCCCCGGCGGCGAGGTTGATGGCCTCGATCGCGCCCGTAATTCCTCCAACCGTGGTGGCATCGACGCGCAGGATATCGATGCCACTCACCAACTCGGAGACAACGCGCGGACCAAATGTATCTTCACCGGCGGCGATTGGGGTGACCAGGTCGCGTCGCAGTTCGTGGGTCAACCGCACATCCGAGGCGGCAAAAGGATCTTCAAGAAAACTGAGCCCAAGTCCATCGAGTTCGCGACAGACCTTCCTTGCCTCCGTCAATGTGTTCCAGGTCCAGTGGGCATCTGCCGCAACTTGGCCCGGCATCTGGTTGACAACAGCCTCACAATATTTGCGATCGAAGACGGGATCGTCGCCCTTGAGCATGATCTTTACGCGCTTGCAGCCTGCGTCCTGCAGCAGACCGACTTCGTCGACGACTGCTCCGATCCCGCGTTGATCCACGTAGTAGCCCGCAACTACGGTTACCTCGGCGGCCGCCCTCATGCCCCCGAGAAATTGAAAGAGCGGCTGGGCTGCTCGCTTGCTTGCGATATCCCAAAGAGCGATGTCAATCAAGCTGAGACCCCGGGTCAAGGCAGCACGGGCGGGGACATTGGATTGCTCAAGACGGAACAGCACTTGCCGCCGCATATTGGCGTCGGCGCCAAGAATGCGCCGTCCCATGCTGCTCAGCGTTTCGAACAGAGGGGTTCCTCGCGGATAGCCTATGGCCTCGCCAAACACGCCGTCTTCGCATACGACCCGGAGTAAAACGTAATCCCGGTTGCGAATCTCCACCGGTCCCAATCGGAGAACGTAGGGAAGTGGTATAGAACACTCGGCGATTTGTATCCTTGAAATCTGCACGATGGTTTGCCCTCGATCCATTGGCGTTCATGGTGGCGGTTCATTGTTCAACGCAAGACCACTATGATATAACGGCCATTCTGACGGACCACTAAACGCGAGTCATGCATTCGGCTTAGCAATGGTTGTTGAAACAGGAGGGTCACTTTGTCATCCCCATCCACCGTTCTGCCTTCGAAGGGAATACCTGGTCTGCGAGGAACAGAACACGTAGGCTTTACAGTACCTGACCTGGAGCAAGCGACATCGTTCTTCGTAGACGTCATCGGCTGCGAATACATGTTTGAGCTCGGTCCCTTTGTGGCGGATGACGACTGGATGACAAGAACATCTTAATGTGCATCCCAGAACGGTTATGCGCAGGCTGCGGTTCTTCCGCTGTAAATTTGGGCCGAATTTTGAGATTTTTGAGTACGAGGCGCCTGATCAGAATCCCAGCCAACCGAAGAACAGCGACGTAGGTGGCCATCACCTTGCTTTCTATGTCGACGATTTTGATGCGGCGGTGGCTTATCTGTCGGCTAAAGGAGTGCAGCTTCTGGGCAAGCCCACGGTGAGATCTTCAGGGCCAAATGCGGGACAGACGTGGATTTATTTTGTCTCCCCGTGGGGAATGCAGTTTGAGTTGGTCAGCTATCCCAACGGTAAAGGATATGAAAAGGACACCAAGTCCCGCTTATGGCATCCGGCCAAACCCGCGGAGTAGGGACAATCGAGGATGCGAAGAAACCGCGGCCCGCATTGACTCCCATAGGGGCCAGGCGCCGGCTCAAAAGAGAGCTCCCGCAACCTGCTCCGATATGTTTCGGGATTTTTCTTCACGCGCATCCCGCTGCATGGCGGGATCTTTTTTGGCGCTGGTAGTCACGGTTACGGTGAAAATCTGGTCTCGAACGATGCCGATGACCTGCTGTCCATAGCTCTTTCCTTTGCTCTCCACGGCACAGGTCACCGCTTCATTTCCGATGCCGCGCAAAGGCGTCACACTCGAACCGCATCGAGCCTTGTACGCAGTCATTGCCTGCTGCGCATCCTTCACCTCTTCGACCGTGATCTTGAGCTCACGAGACGCGGTTGAGTCATGGTAGGTGAAGTCGCAGGCTGCCTTGCCGCCCTCGGCGAGAATCGCCATGGGGGAACCCTCGCTGGTTCTAAGAACCCCGGTCGCCGTCGCCACGTTGAGCCATGGGCAACCTGTATTCATCTGGCAGATCGCCGGCCAGGGAGCGAGTAGTACCAATAGTCCTAGATATCTCATGCGCGCACTGAAAGATTATTGTGCTCCTGCAACTGGCTTTCCCTCATAGGGAAGATCGGTATGCACATGCTGCGGAATGCTCTCAATCGATATCTCAGGATGTTGGCGAAGAAAATCGAACGAGTACGTAGGCGCACCAGGATCGAACTTCTTGGTAATGAACTGGGTTTGCTGCTCTTCAGCCTTTTGATCCATTTCCATGCGACGGTAGAGGATCGACAGATTGTAGTGTGCCGCTAGATCATCCGGATCGATTTGTTGCAATGCCTCAAACTGCTCTCTCGCCGCGGGGTAGTTTTGCTGGCGATAAAGGGCGATGCCAAGATCGCGTCGCGCATCGCGCGACTGAGGGAATAGCTCAACCACTTTTTTCAGATCGGCAGTTTCTGCCTCGTAGTTGCTGGCCCGTCTTTCCAGGAGCGCAAGGTAGTACAAGGCGCGCGCGCTATCCCGGTTCAGAGACAATGCCTTGAGTATGCTTCCCCGGGCAGACTCGTATTTTTCCCATTGAATTTCTGTCGATCCGATGTTCGTATACGCATCGGCGTAATCCGGCCTCAGCCTGGTCACTTCAGTAAAGGCACGCGCCGCATCGGAGTATTGCTGCTGATCGAGGTAAGCGATGCCGAGGTTGTTCCAGCGCATCCAATCCGGATTATCGCCAGGCTCAGGAGGGGTGGCCGCATTTTCGCCCACATGCAAGATCCGGCTACGAGACGCGATTTCTACAACTGGATACGCCGGGTGATCTTTGCCAAACACGTTGTTCAAGTAGCTTTCACGAAAGTGCCGGTAATTCACCTTCGCTGTGATCGTGATTGGGCCCTTCAACTCTGGTGGGATGCGGAACTGATAGCGAACCAATACCGATCTGCCCGCCTGGATCGAGTTGTCATACGCGACGGAATGGATAGTCCAGACTTTATGATTGTCGACGAACCCGCCATCGACGTTCACCGGTCGATTGGTGAAGCTGTGCGCTCGCTCGTCCAGCATCCCATCAGGCTTGATGAAGCCGCTGTGATAGATTTCCTTGCCCGCCGCGTCCTTGGCAGTGAACTCAACCCACGCCTCGTAAAGGTCGCGGACCTCGGGGATCAACGAGTGCCCGATGTTCTTATTCTGAATCACCACCAGGGCCTGCACCACATCACTTGGCTTGAGGCTGAACGGCACTGAACCAAGAGGAGCGATGATCTTGTCATCAGCCGTCTGGAGCGCAAAAATATCTACGTTCAAGTAGTTTCCGGCTTTTAGGAACTCCGTTGTCTTGCGCAGTTGCTCATCGAACCCGTAGTAGAAAGGCACAGCCGTGTTTCCCGCCGGCCAGCTATGCGAAGCAAAGGTGCCGTTCTTTGCTCCATATTCAAGCAACGTATTGGGCGCGCGCTTCATGTGGCATCCCTGGCAGCTGCTGAAATCCGTGGTGTAAAAGGTCAGCGGATTCCGCTGCGAAAACTTCGATTGTTGCCATTCATCGTACGTAGTAAATGCACGAATGAACTTATAGTCGTTCAACGTATCCGGCAGATTTGCCTTGTGGCACGCTGCGCAGAACTCCGGCGTCCGATAAAAGCTCTTCATGATCGCCTGGGAATGGCGCATTGGATTTTTCATAATTTCGTCGTAGGGAACCTCACCCGGAATTCGGTTTCCCTTCTCGTCCACCATCACTGCCGGGATTCCCATGACGAAGCCGCCGTTGCCATTCGTCGATTTGAGGCTTTGGATCGAGTGGCACGTAGTGCAGGTAAGGCCGTCCTGGTCCATGCTCCGGTCAACCTGCGAGTCTTGCGTCAAGCCACCCGCCAATACCGCGATTGGGTTGTGGCAGCTATCGCAGTGGCGAGAGAATTCAATGCCTTTCGTCCTGATAAGGATATTGACGCTGGTCCGATAGAAGGGTGTGCGGAAGGAATTGGAATGCAATGCCTGGCGCCATTGGTGGTACGCCTCCTGATGGCAATGAGCGCAATACTTTGCGTTGGGGAAGGCGCCGGGCTGAACAAAATCATCGCCTTCCACGGATACATTCCCGGGTACGGAAGGCTTGTCTGTGCCAAACCGGTAGTTGTACGTCGCACGAACCCTATCGGCGTATTCTTTGCGCGCCGTATTCTGGTCGGAACCGGCCTCGATCGTACCCCTTACGAAGCACGCGGCCGTGGCAAAGACGGCCAGAACAAGAAACCCTCGTAGGAAAGCGGTTCTCATAGATTTTCCTTATGAGACAACAGTTCGGGTCCTACAGCCGGAACCGCTTGCGAATTGACAGAGGCAACTCTCACTCGTGAAACGCCTCATTGCGCCGCACGATGATCATTGTGCACCGTGGCCGCGCTCTTCGCGATGGCATCGTACACGCTGGGCACCACACCCTTACCCTCTTCAATCACAAAGAACCGATCCGCGCTCGGGAGATTGACCTTCTCGACAAAGCCGCTCGGCCAATGAACCTCAACCCCCTCCACTGTGGCCGCCTGACCCAGGCCGAAATGAAGGCGCTGGTCGTTCGATGATTCATAGCTGCCGCCGCTCATTACATCGCCGCGCTGCCGGATGCCTCCTGCAGTGACATAAACGCTGGCTCCCACCGCATCGCGAGGGCTCTTGGGTCCGCCGATCAGCGCGATTCCAACCCAATGGTTTTTGTCGGGATTCACATTACGAAGCAGCACCGGGGTATGGTCGATGCAGTTCACAACCACGTCTATCTTGCCGTCGTTAAACAGGTCGCCAAAGGCGGCGCCCCGCCCGGGAATGACATCGGCAAGCCCGGTGCCCTCCACCGCGGGAACCAGCTCGAATCGCTTCCCCTTGTCGACGTTGTGAAACAGCAAAGGACGCTCCGGGTAGGTCATGCCCCAATCATAGGGGTGCTTCTCGACTTGCGGAAAGACGTGTCCACTGATGGACATAATGTCCCGCCAACCGTCGTTGTCGTAATCGATGAACTCAGTAGCCCAACTCAAGAACGGATACGTGACCTGTGCGATCCCTGTTTGTTCTGTGATCTCGGAGAAGTTGCCGTTTCCTTCATTGCGAAAGAGCGTTTTGTAGTCGTCGGAAAACGTGGTGGTGTACAGGTCGACCCGGCCGTTATTCAGATAGTCCCCGACGGCCAGCCCCATGGAGGCCGTTTCGCGGGCTTCCTGGTTGAGAGCAAAACCAGAGTAGAAGCTCGCATCCTGGAATGTGCCATCGCCTTTGTTGATGTAGAGATAGTTGGGCGTCGAATCGTTGGCGACGATCAGATCAACCTTGCCATCATCGTTCACATCGACGAAGGTTGAGGAAAAACCAAAGTAGTGGCGTTTATCGCTAACGCCGGCTTTTTCGCTGACATCTGTGAATGTCCCATCGCCGTTGTTATGAAACAGATGATCGGGTTCCCCCGGAAGGCCGCGAGGTCCGCACATCACAGTCGCCCCACGGTACTGACAGAACGAATGCGCTGCATCTCCACCGCCGGATGGGGGCGGGTTCTTAAAATCGTAATGCACATAGCCGGGGACAAATAGATCGAGCTTGCCGTCTCCGTCGTAGTCGCCAAAGCTCGCCCCAGTGGACCAGTTGCCGAGGGTTACTCCGGCTTTCTCTGCAACGTCGGTGAAGGTCCCGTCGTGATTGTTGTGATAGAGACGATTTTTTCCGAAGTTGGTGACATAGAGGTCGGGCCAACCGTCATTGTCGTAATCTCCTACGGCCACTCCGTAGCCCCAGCCACCATTCGTTACTCCGGCCTTCTCTGCAACGTCGGTGAAGGTCCCGTCGTGATTATTGTGAAAGAGAGCGGCGTGCGGGGGCTCTGCTTTGCCATCCACGGCCTCATAGGTCGAGCCGTTTACCAGATAAATGTCCATCCATCCATCGTGGTCATAGTCCAGCAGCGCCGCCCCAGAGCCAGTTGTTTCGATGATGTAGTTCTTTTCGAGCGTTCCCATCTTGTGCTGCCAGACAGTCAAGCCGGATTGTTTCGAGACGTCCTGGTATACGATCGGCCCCGTCTTAACGAAACCGCCCGCAGTGATGGGCCTTCTTTCCGAATCGAGCACGGGCGCGAATGTACCACCTGTGGCAGAGCCGGATTGTTGCTGGGACGCGGGGTTGCCACCGTAGATGGGAGCTGTCGACTGCTGTGTCTGCTGCGCCTGAGAGTGTGCCCTGGAGACCACAACGAAAGAAAGCGCTGCTAAAAGAGCAGCAAAGGCCGCTCTCGTTCGCGAGACATCAACTCGAGATAAAGCCATGAATAGCCGACCGCCAAGCAAGCTGGGTTAGAAAACACTCGATTATCCGTGTTGCAAAAAGGCACTGTCAAGGAAGCGCTCGGAAGAAGCGCTCGCAAGGTGCTGGTAACCATAGCCTTAAGTCTTTCGGCGGAGCCGCGTGTCGTGGCTAAGGTTGAGTTTTTGGGACGCAAGTGAGTTCTAGGTGTAGATCCGGAAACCCTCCAGATTCACCCGCGCATCGCCGGTACTCACCAGCTTGATCGAATGTTTGCCTGGCGGTAGCTCATATTTAGAGAAAACTACGACACCAAAAAGCACTGGAAAATCCTGTAGGTCCAGAACAGCACTCTCCTCTCTAAGGCCATCCAGATAAATTTCCATGCTTCCTAGTCCCTTGCTTTTTTGGGCAATGTACTCGATGCCTGTGCCCTCGAAAGACAATTCCGCGGTGCTTCCAGGTGTCTGCGTTGCCTGAGGCAGCTTGTCTCCATCAGCATCCGCGACCGTCGCCAAAGGAAACCAGGTTCCGTGGTAACGGATCTGCGCGTCTGTAGCTGCAATGCTCTTTGAACTGGGCCGAGGCGTGGTCCGCAAGAGAACTGGTATATGCCAGAGCTTGTAAGGAGTACTGGGAACATCGTCGAACGGGCATCCAGCGGTGAAGAGAGAGATCTCGACCTCCGCGCCTTTTTGTTGCTGAAACCGCGCACAGAGGCTCGGGCCATACATGTGATACTTAGGCCCCAGGAAGCGATCGCTGAACGAGCTGATTGGCCTCCAGGGTCCCCACGGGTGGTTTGCCTGGTAGAAGTCATAGCGAACCTCGTTCGGCTCGAACCACTTCGTCATCTTCGCGGTGTTGTACCAGGAGATCAGCAAGTAGATCCCTAGATCAGGCACGTAGCACACCGGCGTCTGTCCGCATTTAGCGGGACGCTGCAAAATAGGAGCTGCGTTTTTGCTCTCCGTGGACCAGTTCCCGCCGACACTCCCATCTGCGCCAGCGCAGTATTGCCAGTCTTTGCTGTTCAGGTTAGGCAGGTTAGACCGCTTCACTCGCCCCAGAATCAGGCTGTCGCCGTCATTCCAAAAACCGTTCGTGGAGATTGCATAAACATACTCGCTGGCTCCATCGCGTGTGACCTGGCCTCCATTCTGCCCATAGTGAATAAAGAATGGCGCTCCAAAGCTGCTTCCCGGCCACATAGAGTGGTCATAGTTTTCGCGTGCGTTGCGCGTCCAGGTTAGCCCGCGATCTGAAGATTTAATAAGGCTCGAATTCACTGCCAGCTGACGCAATAGCGGGTCTTTGCTGTCGCTGCCATAGGTATTTCTGGAAACGAAAGCGTAGAACACGTTGTCGATGCATTCCTGTCCACACGCCTTCCAGGTGGCGTTGTCGGCTTCCTTCTGGCCACCTTTGCCGTAATCATCCATTTGGTTAACTTGCGCGCCAACCAGGCTCGACGGGTTCTCTCCCGCGAGCCGGTTAAAGGCCAGGTTCATACCCTTCGCGCCAAAACCGCGGCCATCGCAATTGAAGGCATACAGATTGCCGTCGTCAGCCCAAAACGGATCCCAGGTGTCGCCATTCGACATATCCCACTTGTGAATCCTATTCAGATCGAGAAAGACCTCCGCGACCGCTTTCGTCTGTGCCTCCTGCGCAATGAGCGCCTCTGGAAAGAACTCTGTAGCCATCGCCGAGGCACCGCATGCGGTCATTCCCAACAAAAAGTCCCTGCGGCCCAGCTGGTACTTGTCCCGCTCGTTCATCGTTCTCCTCTGGAGCTGTTTACAGAATAGATATAGATCTTCCTAAGGATTATGTTTCCAGGATTGCAATTGTCCCTGAACCCACTGGGGGCTTTTCTCACTGTGGCAAAGCAAGCACGCGTTTGGGCTCTCTTCCTGGCCAAAGCGCAGCGTCATTTCTGCGTTAGGAATATCGTCAATCTGATGCAATCGCACACGGGATAACATGCCGTTCATGATGCGTGGCATGTGGCACGAGACGCAGCGGCTCGCCTCGCTTTCGAGCGGATGGTGGGTGTGCGCCGCGGCCTGCGCCTGGTCCTTAAATTGGCTATGGCAACCCGTGCACATGAGATCGGGCTGGTCTTTAAACTTCAGCGAAGTCAGGTTGGACGATTCGTCGTGTCCATGCGGATCGTGGCAGGTACCGCAACTGGCCTGGCCCTTGCGAAAGCACTGCGAACGCTCCAGCGCCTCGACCATAAAAGTCGCCTGGCTTAACCGTCCATCTTTAAAGAACGCAGCGCGGGTAAACTCGCCCAAAGGCACGGCGGCATTCTTCAAAAAGAATGTGTCCGTGCTCGAGTAATTCAGTTCTCCCTGCGGGCTGCCTTTGTGCACGTTCGACTGCATGTGGCACTGGGCGCAAATGGCGACGAACTCGCGATTGCTTATCCGGCCAAAATCCACGGGAGGGTCGAGAGGGCCCTTGGTGTAGGCCCTACCGGTCGTCATCATGTCAACGTGCGCGGCTGAGGGGCCGTGGCACATCTCGCAACCGATGCCAGGCTCGCGAAAAACAACGTTGTCTGGACCGAGGCCGCCGCCAAGGGTATTGCGCAGCTGGCTGGTATGGCAGACTGCACAGTTCAACTGGTAGCTGGTGGAGGCGTCCAGTTTCTCCCAGCTAAATGGGTTGGCGCGCTCGCTGCCTGCGGCGTCGATTACTTTCCAGTAGTTCAGCCATTTTTTTTGAACGGTGCTGTATTGAATAGGAAAGACGTGAATCTGCCCGTTGGGTAATTTAGTTGCGTAGGCCTGTTGCCACTTGGAACCGATGGTGTAATCGACAGGATAGGAGTGCCAGCGGCCGTCGGATTCCATGATGTTGAAGTAGTGGCGGCCCCCCTGGATGACCATGCGCGCAAAGAGGGTGCGATTTTCACGCCGAGTGATTTGTAGTGCCCCGTTGCGATAGGCGATATCGTCGCGGGCATAGAACTCGTTGTTCTTCTCGAAGTCTCCAATGACATTTTCCGGCTGATAGGGGCGCAACATCTTCGCCATGCCGCTCTGCGACCACTGGTGATAGATGTCGACATGACAACCTCCACAGGCCTGCGATCCGGCGTATCCAGGTAGATTCTTCTTGGGAGCGGCGGTCTCTGCCGCGGCGGGTGGGGATGCAATGTCTGTCGGACCGTGCAGACCGGCAAGAAACACGTCAAAGCTGGACTGCGAGGCGGGTTTGCTTGCTTCATGAATGGCGGACAATTGTTGCCGCGCCCGCGGCGCGAGCTCCGGGCTCTGCTGGTACACGGTAGCGAATTCGATAGCTGCCCGCGAGGCATCGTTTGCGTACAGATAAGCAACACCCAGGAGATAGACGATCTCCATATCTCCGGGCTTTAAGGCGCGGGCTTGCTTAAGCGCGGAAGCTGCCTGCTCCAGGAGCGATATTCGATGAGCGCCCGCAGGCGCTTGCAGGGCCTCGTTTTCGAGTGCCCGTCCGATGACGAACCAGGCCGTTCCTTGTTGCTTCCTCTTGGCATCGGGCCAGTCCCGTTCAGGGATCCTGGCGGGGCGGTCAAATCGATCCAGATAGCCAAGAGCATCGCGAGCACTTGCAATGGCCGCCTCGTTCTGCTGCAGAACGGCCTGAACATCGGCGACTGCAACTAACAACAGCGGATTTTCCGGCAACAGCGAGAGAGACAAATGGGCGTAGTCCAGCCCGGACTTGAGATCGCCGAGATCAAAGCTTGAACGAGCAGCTGCCTCTGCAGCCACTGCCAGAAATCCGGACTGGGGATACTTCAGGAGAAACGAACGTGCCAGGGCGAGGATCTTCACGGGATCGCTCGCCTTCAGGAGCTCGACGAAAGCTGACTTCTCCGCCGGATCCTTGATGTCGTCAGCAATGGTTGTAGGGGAACGGCTTGCTGACCCTACAACGGAATCGATGTCCTGTGCCGCCAGCCGCAGGTTGGCGCAGAGGAGCATCCCGGCCGCGCCCATCCCTGCCGCAAGGTAGATCAGAAGCGTGTGGACTACGGATCTGGGCGAACTGACCATAATCTAACTGCGAAACTTGTATCCGAGCTTGACCAGATAGGCCTTGCTGAACACTGCGGTTTCCAGCGCGCTCATCGGTGTATCAGGAGCACGGTCCAGCTCCACCATTACGTCTGGATTGTGGCCCGTCTCTTCCAGCGTGTTCAAAATCGATTCGATATCGACAACTCCCATTCCCAATGGACAGTAGCCGGCGAAGTATTTCCCGCCGCTGTAATCCTTCAGGTGCATGTGTGCGGTGATCGGAGCAAAATCCTTGACCACTTTCGCGGCGTCGGCTCCGCCCTTCTGTAGTTGCCCCACGTCCGGCGCAAACTTCATTACTTTCGTATTCACCGCATCCATGACGGCATAGACCTCGTCGCGGGTCTCGACCACCGTACCCGTATGCTGATGGAGTCCCGCGGGCATTCCAATATCGGCCAGTGCCGATCCATAGTCGTTCAGGCCGGAAATAATATCCGCGCGATGTTCCTGAAAGTTGAAGCTGCCGGATCCTTGACTCTCCGTTCTGCTGTTGACCTGGATAACGGCAAATGTCCCTCCATACTTCTGGATGATCTTACCCACGCGAACTACGGTTGCGATATTCTCTTTGCGCAGTGATGGATCCGTTACATTGACCCCGATGTAACCGGCCTTCAAAGGAAGATGATAGATGCTGATCAACCGGGTCAGGGTTCCGTCGGGATCATAGGTTTCGAGAATCGGGCTCACCGTTTCGAATCCGTAAAAACCCAGGTTGGAGATGTCTTTCACTGCAGCCTCGAGGTTCGCCGGATCGTGGGTACTGACATTCCACGCCAGCGTCGAGTATCCAATCTTGAGCGTCCGGGGAGCCGTGGCGCCGGATGCGGGAAGCGCGGCGGCGCCCAAGGCAAATCCCACAGACTTGTTGAAGCTGCGGCGGCTGATTGATCTCTTCATTTCCACCTACTTTTTGACTGCGAGCTGCGCGCTTGGCGTGGTATCAGTTTTCAGATCGCCAAGGACGAACTGAGTCGCTGCCAAAAGTAATTGTTCCATGCGGGCATCCTCGTAGAACTCAGGCCTGTGCCCAAGAGCGCAATTGAAGACCCGTCCTTTGCCGTAGCTGCTGACCCAGACCATTCCATAGTCGTTGTCCGGACGAGTAGTGTAGCGGTTGGCGGAAAGCTCGGTTTTTGCGGGATCGAGGCTTATCAGGATGTGCAGCTTCTCTCGCGAGTAGGGTCCGGTGGGAAGGAAATGATAGAACTCGTCGAAGAAGTCAAAATCCTTTCCCGCAAATTGTTTGGTTAGGGGACTGTCGGGGTCTTCAATTCGCAGCGTCCCTGGTTCACCGTTGTATTTATGAGCGCCCGATTGCGCGCCGATCAGGTTGCCGAACTCAGGCACGTCTACGCTGGCGAAGGTGGTTGCATGCAGTCCAGCCACTCCACCGCCTTCCTGGACAAAGCGCATCAGCCCGTGGATCACCTCCGGATCGATAAAGAGTTCTCCTTCCACGCTATTCAGGAACACAGCATCGTATTCCTTGATCTTTGGATATTTGAGATTATCCAGATCGTTGCTGAACGTTGGCACATAGGCGCCGGTGTATTTTCCGATGAGTTCGAGCGCGAGATTTCCATCGGGAATCGTGGCGTGATAGTAGCCGCCATCGACGCACAGATCGAGCACCAGTAGCTTGCGCGGCTTGTTCGGCTTTACCAGCGCCTGGCGCGGAATAGCCGCATCGATCTTCTGCTTCAAGTCCGCCGGGAGGTGGTCGGGCGAAGAAATTGTCTGCATGCGCGAAAGGGTGTCAATGCGATACGCGATCGCGGGCAGAACGGCTTTATCGTAAGCGTCTGCAGCTTGCGCAAGATCTCCGCCCTCGGGATCCAGTGTGAAGAAGAGAGGCTTGCCTTCGGATCTCTTGGCGCCGCCATCGCGTGCCGGCGGCCAATCCGATTGAATGACAGGCGGCTGAAGCTTACTTAGCTGGAGGAGAAATGCTGACGCATCCGCCACGTTGTGCAAGTCCGCGGCGAGCAGCCTGTTCTTCACCAGTGCAAGCCCATCGAGCGGTTGAATCCCAGCCTTTGCCCAGGCACCCAGATTCACGCTCAAACCGATGTGGTTGCTGAGAGGGTCGAGCGCTGCCACCGCGCCGCGCGTGTTTTCGCTTACAACGGCCACGTTCATACCCGTCTCACTCGCCAACTTGTCGAGTGCAGCGAACGACGCGGGCTCGGCCGGAACTATCACCATATCTGCCCCCAGGTTTTTGGCAAACTCGAATGATTTGCGGAGAGAGCCGTCGTCGGCGGGCGGAACGTCGAGAAAGTAGGCCGGCATGCGGAGCCGCAATGCGTCGAGCTTATTCTTTACCTGGCTCAGTTCGTCCGGGGTCAGATGGTAGTCGAGCTTCTTGGGAATCTCAGCACTGACCTGTTGCGAGCTCACCCCCTCTACGGCAGACAGACCAGCGGCGTCGGCCTTCACCGCTGCGTCCGAGAACGTGGTTGAACCGAAGGCGTCAGCCCGGACGCCGAGTCTCCAGCCGAGTATCTCGGTCGCGCTGCTGCGCAGCCTGCCTCGATCTGCGGGGCGAACAGAAACAGATGGCAGGCTAAAGCTGCCGGGACCGCTCTTCTCGCCACCGCCTGGATTTTTGTTCGGATCCGGCGGTGATTGCGTGTCCGCTAATATCCCAGGGCTTACGAGCAATGCGAGCAGCAAAACGGCGAGACCCGTCACCGAGGTTCGAGCACTCCAATAGCCTGGATTCATGACACGCATCAAAATCCTTTCGAGAACGGGCGACTTGCGGCCGGTAAAGAGAATTATTGCTTGGGCAAGGCAAATGCGTAATAGCCTTGCGCTTCTGCCTTTCCTGCTTTCCACGCGAAGCCCTCTGCGGGCGCGGCTTCGGCAGGATGTCCGGAGGCGCAGAAGACGATGTACTGCCTTCCGTCCACTTCATACACTGACGGCAGCCCTTCAGGATTTGCCTCAATCTCCTGCTCCCAAAGCAGCTTCCCGGTGTCTTTGTCGTAGGCGTGAATGGTGCGGTCGGGCCAGGTTGCTATAAAGACCAGGCCGCCTGCCGTCACGATCGGTGCGGTTCGATTTGCGGCCAATGAAACCTTGGCGGTTCCGGTGTCCTTAATGCCTTTGGCTGCCAACCCAGGAACAACACCAATCGGCACCCTCCACTTAAGTTCCCCGTCATTCAGATCGATGGCGACCAGGGAAGTCCATGGCGGGCTGATCGCGGGCAGGCCGTCACTGGAGAGAATTCTATTTTCGTAGGTGCCAAAGTATCGCGTGATTCCCGGCGGTGGCGGCAGCCGTTCCATTCCGCCCCCTGGGGCCGCTGCCAGCGGTGGACCGCCGGCAGCCGGATTGGAAATGTACGCAGCCAAAGCGTCCAGATACTCAGGCTGCAGATCGGAGAAACCCGGCATCTCGCCCTCGCCGCTGCTGACAATCTTTTTGAACTTGTCGATGCCAATATCCTTGGGCGACATGACGCCGGTGCGATTGGGACCGTGGCAACCTTGACAGAGTTGAGAGAAGACAGCATGACCTTGCACCTCGGCAGTCGCCGCATGCGGCACGCGCAGCGGGAGTTTCTGCGACAACTTAAGCTTCAGCTCCGGTGAATCCGAGGTTCGCAAATAGACGATACCCGTCGTTGGATCGGCCGCGCCGTTGCCCCAGTTGGCGCCGCCATCATCCGCTGGAATCTGGATGGAGTTGCGCTTGGCTGTACCCGGGGTAAAGATGCCTTGGTTGTTCGAGGCCCGGAGTATCTCCAGGATGTGCGCTCTGTCGGCCTCGCTCAGGTACGGGTCGATATCCTTCTCAGTGAAGCTTTGGCGCGCGAAGGCCAGAGGCTTTGTGGGGACCGGTTGCGTTGGCCATGACTCTTCTCCTGGCGCATCGCTCTTTGGCACAGGACGTTCTTCGATCGGCCAAAGTGGTTTTCCTGAGACGCGGTCAAACACAAACAAGAAACCTGACTTCGTGGGTTGGGCAACGATGTCGACGGTCTTGCCATCATGCCGCACCGTCAGCAACTTCGGCGCCGTGGTTGGATCGTAATCCCACAAATCGTGATGGACGGTCTGGAAATACCAAAGCCGCTTACCGGTTCGCAGGTCCAACGCCAACAGGCAATCTCCGTACAAGCCGGCCCCGATGCGGTCACCGCCCCAAAAATCGTAGGTAGGTGAGCCGAGCGGGAAATACCCGACGGCCCGTTTCGTATCGATGGCGAATTCGCCCCACGTGTTGACCCCGCCAATATACTTCCACGCGTCCTTCGGCCAGGTGTCATAACCGAACTCGCCCGGGTGGGGCACGGTGTGAAAGCTCCAAACCGTCTTTCCCGTCAGCACGTCATACGCGCGAATGTCGCCCGGAGGGGAACCGTAGGATTCGCTGGTCGCCGAACCCAGGATGATCATGTTCTCGAAGACGTGTCCGGGCGTGCCGGTTTGAATCTCCGGAATGGTCTTGGGGTCACGGCCGAGTCCCTCGCGCAAGTTGATCCGCCCATCGACGCCAAAGCTGTGGATCGACGCGCCGGTCGTGGCATCGATCTCCTGAAGATAGCTGTCGGCCGCAAAGATCAGCCTGCGATCTTTCCGATCTTTGCTCTCCCAATAGTTGATGCCCCGGTCGGTGGGAGTTCCATCGGTCGGATGCGACCAAATCTCCTTGCCGGTTGCCGCATCAAGACAAACAATCGACTTGCCGCTGCCGAGAACGTACATCATGCCGTCCACGATGACTGGGCTGTAACTGAATCGGGCGCTCACTCCGGGGACGGAATAGAACCAGGCCTGGGTGAGCTGGCTCACACTGCTCTTGTTGATCTGCTCCAGGGGGGAGTATTGCATGGCGTCGACTCCGCCGCCGTAATCCGTCCAGTTCACTGAGGTGGGAGATTTTTGCGTGCGCCCCGGCAGGATAGCAGTCATGCACCCCAGGGCTAGCCAGCAGACGCTTCGCTTCTTGAACTTCATATGGTATCTATTAGCCCTTCAGCCTAGCAGGCCGACGCAAAAACACTCCGATTGGAAACGCATCCTTATATATGTGTGCGATTTGGGCTTGTCAAGGAAAACATCTAAATCTGACAATACGCACACTATATGATGACTCTAGCCTTTCCAAGCGTCCACGACGGCAGGTTCTGCCGCGCAATATGATGAAGGGATGATCCGAGTGGAAACAGTGAGCGAAGCCGCGCGATTTCGAACCATCATTGAGACCCTCTACACGCCGGTACTCGGCGACGTATTGGATGTGATGGGCTATACCCATCAATTTCTGCCCCAGCCGATTCAACCTATGAAGGAAAGCATGCGCCTGGTTGGGCGCGCTATGCCAGTTCAGATTGCCGACGCCTGGGGAAAGCAGGAAGACCCGTTCGGTCTCATGACCGAAGCCCTGGATCAGATACTTCCCGGTGAGGTCTACGTTGCCACGGGAGGCTGTCACAACTGCGCGGCGTGGGGCGAAATTCTTACCGCCACCGCGCGGACGCGTGGTGGTCTTGGCGCGGTTATCGATGGATTTCATCGCGACACCCCGCAAGTCCTGGCACAGAATTGGCCGGTTTTCAGCCGTGGACGATATGCGCAGGATGCCGGAATCCGCTCGAAGATTGTGGACTATCGATGCCCGGTCGAAATCGGGGCAGTCCGTATCGAACCCGGCGACCTGATCTTTGGGGACATGGACGGCGTGTTGGTTGTGCCCCGTGCGATTGAAGAAGAAGCCATCGCTCGCGCGCTTGAAAAGGCACGCGGAGAGAAGGTAGTGCGCAAGGAAATCGAGGCAGGTTTGTCGAGTACCGAGGCGTTCCGCAAATATGGAATTCTCTGAAATACCCGGTTCACCTGCGGCTCCTTAGGCTGATCGACGTCGCGGAAAGGAAACATGTCTGAACTCGATATGACTGATAGCCGGCTGTTATTTCTCAACTCCAATGACAATGTCTGCACGGCTATATCTCCCATCGCCAGCGGAGTAACTCTGTATATAAAAGGGAAGGAAGTTCTCTTGGAAAAGAGCATTCCGCTTGGGTTCAAGATAGCTTCCTGCAACATCGCCATCGGCGAAACCATAATCAAATATGGTGTTCCGATAGGTTCTGCAACGCGGAATATCGCATCGGGGGAGTTGGTACATGTTCATAACATGAAGAGCGATTACCTGCCGACTTATACTCTCAGCAAGGAAGGTGACCATGACTGGCAGCACTGAGTTACACGGATATCTTCGCAAGGACGGACGTAAAGGCATACGGAATTACGTTGCCGTGTGCTACCTGGTGGAATGTGCCCATCATGTGGCCCGTGCCATTGCCAATCCTTTTGAGGAGCGCGGGGTCCACCTGATTGGTTTTGGCGGATGTTATCCGAATGAGTATGCCTCGCGCATGATGAAAAGCCTTTGCACGCATCCGAATGTTGGGGCGGTGTTGCTGGTGTCGTTGGGTTGCGAAAGCTTCGATCGTCATGGTCTCGAAGAGGCGGTTCGGCGAAGCGGCCGGCATGTGGATACCTTAATCATCCAGCAGGCCGGCGGCACTCGTAAGACGATTGAAAAAGGCCGCTCGTGGGTCGAATCCACGCTTGCCGCAATGCAGTCAGATGTCAGGACTCCGATGAGTGTGAGGGAACTGGTTGTCGGCACCGTCTGCGGAGGTTCAGACACCACCAGTGGCATCACAGCGAACCCCGCCATTGGCTTGGCCTTTGACCAGCTGACCGCCCAGCATGCGACCGCTATCTTCGAGGAGACCGGAGAGCTGATTGGATGCGAACACATCATGGCTCAACGCGCGCTCACTCCCGAACTGGCGGATGAACTGGTTGCGGTGGTAGCCAAGGCGGCAAAATACTATTCCATCCTTGGCCATGGCAGCTTTGCCCCGGGAAACGCAGACGGTGGCCTCACCACTCAGGAAGAGAAATCCATGGGCGCTTATAGCAAGAGTGGCAGCTCAAAAATTTGCGGCATTCTGAAACCTGGAGATACTCCACCGACCGGAGGCCTCTACCTGCTCGACGTAGTTCCGGACGGTCCAGTGCGATTTGGATTTCCGAATATAAACGATAATGCCGAAATCGCAGAGCTCATCGCGTGTGGTTCGCACCTGATCTTATTCTCGACGGGGCGTGGCTCTGTTGTCGGTTCGGCCCTCTCACCGGTGATCAAAGTCTGCGCCAACCCACAGACGTTTCGCCGCATGACCGACGATATGGATATCAACGCCGGGCGCATTCTTGAAGGTTCTGCGACCCTCGACCAGCTGGGTGATGAGGTCTATGACGTATTGATGGCCACAGCGCAAGGCAGGCAAACCGCTTCAGAATCTCTCGGACACCAGGAGTTTGTCTTGACCTACAAGTACTTTGAGCCAACAGGCCCCAGCTGTCTGCCGCTCGCGTAAATCGGAATGTTGGGGGGATGAGCCGATACTCGGTGGTTGCTACCAATTCGCGAGTCTGGGTCGTGAACCGTCGGGGTGGTTCAACTGTTGATCTTTGCTACGTTGAGCAGAGCCGCAAGATACCGGTCAAAATTTGCGTCGAAACGCTGCTTGGGGACGGAGATTCCCAGCACGAACCGGCCTCCCAGGCCTTCCACCGGCACGGCGAGACATTGAAGACCCTCATGGAACTCTTCATGGTCCAGGGCATAGCCGTTGGCTCGGATACGTTCGAACTCCCTCGCCAGCTCGTCCGGGTCGGTGATGGTTTGGGCCGTCCTGGCTTCGAGGGGATGCTTGGCCAGATAGGTCTGGCGGACGGCCGGCTCGACCATCGCGAGAAGCAACTTTCCGGCGGCTCGTGCATGGGCATAGCCGCTGTAACCCTGGGGAACCTGAGCAGCACCGACCGGAGATTCGCCGCGCGCGGTCGCGAGGGCAACGATTTCACCGTCAACCCAGCCGCCTGCGTAGGCGGTCTCTCCGGTCGCCGCGACAATCGCTCTGACCCGGCGAGCAAGATGCTCCGGAGGCGCCAATTGGCGGCGAAAGCCTTCTGCTATGGAAACCGCCGCAAGGCCGAGCACATACTTATTGCTGTCATTCTTCCTGATGATCCCGGTTCCATGCATGGTGTGGATGAGATGGTAGGTTACCTGGCGTGAGAGACCCAATTTATCCATGATCTCTTTGGCTCTCAAGCCGTTAGGGCTGTCGGCAACTGCAAGCAGAATCGCGACGGTACGGACGGCGGACTGTATCCGCGGCTTGAGTGGGTTCTCTTCCGCCGTCAGCGAAGACGATCCGATCGAATCGAGCGTATTCGTTGCATATCCATCCACGGGTTAATCTCCTTGGAAATCGTTAGCCCCGGCGATCGCATCATGGGTTCTCCGTATAAGCGTCACCTGGTGCCAGGGGATTCAGCGGTTCCCACCCAATGGTAAATGAATGCGCCGCCAAATATGGCGCAGAGGCTAAAATGGCCGGTTTAGCCACGCGACCGTTTGAGAGATCCGCGCATTGGCTCAAGCGCAAGCGTAACTGCTTCCAATGCAGTAGTTTGAGCTGGGGGAGAGCCATCTTGAACGGACGCGAATGTGCAGGCAAAAGTTTCACCGGCGAGCAGATTGATCGCTGGTTTTCTGCTTCCATGGCTGAAGTCATGCTTGCGCGGCCTGCCGATGTGCCCCTGCAATGTACTATGAAGCGGCTGCGTGCAGAGTGTGCTTAGAGGACTCAGGATGGACTTGGAACTTACTGGAAACGTTGCGGTGGTCACGGGTGGGGCCAGCGGTATCGGCTGGGCGTGTGCCCGCGCCTTGTCGCGGGAAGGCTGTCATGTCGCCTTGTGGGATTTATCGACCCAAACCAAAGATGCAGCGGGCGTGCTGGCTCGGGAGTTCGGCGGCTCGTCGCTTGGTATATCGGTAGACGTCTGTGATTTTGCTGCGGTGCAGGAGGCAGTTCGGCAAACCGAAATCGCGCTGGGACCGATCTCTCACCTGGTTCACGCTGCGGCGGTGGGGTCAGGAAGATTCGGCTACCCGTTTACGAATCTCGAGCCTGCAGACTGGCCGCGGGTATTAGAGGTGAACATATTAGGAATGGTTCACGTCGCACATGCGATCGCCCCGGGAATGATCTCGCGGAAAAAGGGAACTCTCGTGTTTCTGGCATCTGTTGCCGGGCAAATTGGTTCCCAGACCGACCCGCCTTACAGTGCGAGCAAGGCGGCTAACATCAACTTTGCGCAGGGTATGGCAAAGGATTTAGGGCCGCATGGCATTCGCGTCAACGTGGTGAGTCCGGGTATGGTGCGCACGCCCCTCAACGAGCGCGTCTGGAAGGCGTGGAACGATCAACAACCGCCGGCGAACCGTCGCTCGTACGAAGACTGGGCGGGCGATAAGGTGCGGGCTATTACACCGCTCGGCCGGTGGCAGGAGCCTGAGGACGTGGCCGACATGGTGACGTTTCTGTCCTCTGCAAGGGCCGCACAGGTAACCGGTCAAACCGTCAATGTCGATGGCGGCCACGTAATGCACTCGTAGTTGCGCCGGCTGATACGCCCACTCTGGAGTTAGTTGGTAGTGACCCGAAACGAATAGGTGCCCGCGGGCAATTCGTAGGTGGAGCTTCCATCTCCGCTACTCACCAAACCAAGCTTCTTATTTCCTGCTAACGCTTCTCCGTCCAGCGTGAACTTGGCCTGTTGCGTCGCCGCCAGCGGTAAGCGGGCAGTGGTGTTGGGCGGAATCGTGACCAGCCAGGTAACCGCTGTTCCGTTCATCGACCATGAAGACCGTATTTCGCCATAAGAAGATTGATAGCGGAAATCGAGACTTCCCAGGCGGGTATCGAAGTTTGGATGAAGATAGATCGTATGGAAGCCCGCGTCTGAGGGCAGGGCGTCAATGCCGGCCGCATAGCGGTAAATCCAGTCGGCTACGGCGCCATAGGCATAGTGGTTGTAAGAATTCATGCTGGGGTCTCCCCGCATCTGGTCCCCGTTCCACCTCTCCCACATGGTGGTGGCGCCATGCCCTACCAGGTACCCCCAGGAGGGATACTCGGTGTTGAGCAGCAGGCGATAGGCAACATCGCTGTGACCCGTATCCACCAATACTGCCAACAGATAAGGAGTACCCAGAAATCCGGTTGCCAGGCGTCCTCCGTTAGCCTCGATCTTGGCTACCAGCTTCTTGCCGGCTGCATCGCGCAGGGAGTCGGGTAACAGGTGCATGTTCAGAGCCAGCACATAGCCGGTCTGTGTATCGCCCCCTTTGGCCTTGGCCTCGGGATTGTTGATCTGCCCGAAGGGCGAAGGACCGTTATCGGCCCCGGCGATAAATCCGTCCGCGTGAACGAACTCGTTGGCGAAGGCGGTCTTGATCTTGCTGAACAAGGCATCGTACTTTGCCTCATCTTCAGTCTTGCCCAGGGCATGCGCCATCTGCTTCATGAGCGTGACATCGTAAGCCCAATAGGCAGTGGCCACGAGAGGCTCGAGCGTCGGCCCTTCCGGAGAGAGCCAATCGCCAAAGGGTATTCCGTATTCCTTCTTCCAGAGGTAATCCGGATTGGCCGCCTGGATCGCTGATAGATACTTCTCCATCGCGTCCCAGTTTTGCTCCAGTACGCGCGTGTCTCCGGACTGCAGCCACGCCGTCCAGGGAATGATGACGCCCGCATCACTCCAGCCGGCCCCGAAACCGGGATTCGGTGTATCCGTGCCCGGAGCAAAGATGCCGTACATCGGCGTGCCCACTTGTGTCCCTCGGATGTCCTGGGCAAATTTCTTGGAAAACTGTGTCAGGTCCATATTGTAGGACGCTGTCCGCCAGAAGACTTGCGCGTCCGCGGTCCAGCCCAAACGCTCGTCCCGTTGCGGGCAGTCCGTGGGTACCCCAACAAAGTTAGAGCGCTGCCCCCAGAGGATGTTGCTCCAGAGCTGATTGATCATTGGGCTACCGGAGCGCAGTTGCACCGTAATGGGCGCGTCGGTATACATCGCCACTGCTTTCACGGTAGTAAGGTCGGGCTTAGCAGGCAGGCCGCTCACTTCCACATAGCGGAAGCCATGAAAAGTGAAGTCGGGCTGGAACTCCTCCAGGCCTTTACCGGAAAGAATGTAGTGGTCCGTTGCTTTCGCGGTGCGCAGATTGTCGACATATAGGGTGCCGTCAGGATTGAGCACTTCACCGAAGCGCAACTGAACATCGGTACCCGCTGGGCCACGCACCTGCAGCCGTGCGACTCCAGCCAGATTCTGGTGGAAGTCGTAGATGTAGATTCCGGGCTTAGGATTGGTGATTGCCTCCGCGGTGAGCGTTTGCTGGGGGCGGATCGGTTGGAAGGACTGGGGAACAATCTCCGGTTCTAGCGGCTTGACCAGATCGACGGGCTTCCATTGGGCATCAGAAAAAGTGGCCGTATCCCAGCCCGCCTGCTCTTTGGTCGCGTCGTAGTTTTCGCCGTCGTAAATTTCCGCCTGAGAAATGGGCGAGAGATCCGCTTTCCATGATTCGTCGGTCGCAATCCATTCGATTGAGCCGTCTGCATGCTCGATGCGAAGCTGCGCCTTGAGCGCCGGAGGAGTGTCTCCGTAGTTGTATCCCTGGCGGAACCACATCAGCGGAGTGGTGTACCAGCCCGGCGCAAGCCACGCCGCCATCGCATTTTGCCCGGTCTTCAGTTGCTGGGTGACGTCATACGCCTGGTAGGGAACGTGGGTGCGGAAATCGTCCCATCCTGGAGACAGAACCTGATCGCCGACGCGCGCGCCATTGATCTGGAACCGGTAGGCGCCCAGCGCGGTGACGTAAAGTCGTGCAGAGGTCACGGGCTTGTTGATCGCGAAGGTGTGGCGCAGTAACTTCACCGGCCCGGTCGGCCAGGGATTCCCCATAGCGGCTGTGCTCATGGGCGAAGCCGGGGGCACATAGGCGATTGCAGACTGCCAGGCCGAATCGTCGTACTCCGGTGCATACCAACTCTGCTTGGCATCGAGGGCGGCCTTCCACTCCTTGCCGCTGGTCCACACATGCGTCGAGCCATCCATCATCTGGACATAAAGACATGCGCTCATCGGTGTGCGATCGCTCTCAGATGCCCCCATGCCGTTGGCCGAAGGTGTTCCGTACAACGTAACTCCTACGGCCAGCAGGTTGTCACCGGCGCGCAAGTCGGTCGTGACATCCTTACGCAGGTAAGTCTTCCATGGCGCCTGCTTCCACGGCGGCAGGGGCAAGGTTTCCAGCACCTGCTTGCCGTTTACCCATGCTGCAGCCGAATCCTCGCCGGTAACGAAGAGATCCGCGTGTTTCACCGCTCCTGAGAGCTGGAATCTGAAGCGAAAATCGTGTTGGGTATCGCGCCCTCCCTGGGCGCCTGCGGGGGAGCTGTCGGCATTGGTGATCCAGCTGGCGCCGGACTTGCGGACGGCGCGGTGCTCCGCGTCCTCGTAGCCGATCCACTGGGCTTTCCAGTTTTGCTTGAGCAATCCAGTTTCCCACCAGTTCACGTCGCTGGCCGGGTAGGGCTTTCCATCCTTGTTCCAAAGCTCCACACGCCAGTAGTAGCGGGTCGAGGCGGCTAACTCCGCACCGCCGTACACCACGGCAAATGACTTGTCTGAAGTGATACGGCCGCTGTCCCACACGTCCGGCTTGCCGCCGAGCAATGCGGGCTTGGTCGCCACCTTGATTCTGTATGCCGTCTGCCGTGCGGCAAAGCCGTCATCCTGAAGCTGCCAGGAGAACAGCGGATGGACAGAATCGATGCCCAGCGGATGATCCAGTGAATCGCAAGTAAGATGTTGCGGCTTCCCCGCGGAGGCCGATGCTGTACAGGCTGTGAATGCAAGCCCGGCGAAAACAATGACCAAAGCGAAAGCGCGGCACTGTCTGCGCCAGCGTTCGGGGGTTACATTGGCTTGGCGAATGAGGGCACTCGCTGCAAGGTTAGAGGAGCATTGCGGCCTTGTATTCATGCGGCTTAAACTATCCGGTCGGCAAGCGCCAATGTCAATAGGAAAGAGCTATACCTTTCGAATCTCGATCCGGTTTTCAAAGCCATATCAATTTGAGCTTTTAGCTCTTGTTCCTTGACGAAGGACGGGTGGGCCATATCTCGCTCGTTTTTCGCGAGATGTGGGATTACCAACGATGTTGACCGCTAAGTGTCTCTGACGAATCGAGAGTCAGAGGGAAAGAGCAGTGGTTATCCCACATCTCGCGAAAAACGAGCGAGATATGGCCACCCGTCCTTCGCGAGGGAACCAGAGCTTAAAAGGTCGCAAAATGTCGAATCAGAAACTGTTGCTCTATTGCCAACTTTATGTATGATGGGTGCGGCTTGGCAGGCCGAAGCGCGAGACCATGATGACGTAACTCTCGTGAGTCAGATCGGAGAAAAACTTTGACCACTCCATACCCTCGCTTGCGCGCGGCGTACTTCAACAGCTGCAGATGTCTCGGTCGGTTTATCCTGCCGGCGGTCCTTTGCGCCAGCTCACTTGCCTTGGCGCAATCCAAGAGCCCACCAAATGTGGTCACGCTGGACTGGAACAAGACCGTTATTGTGTCGAAGTCCACGCCGACGCTACAGGTAGTCGTCAACCCCATGTTGCGCTCCGGGGCGCCCATGCACGATGGCGCCTTCCAGGCGCTCAAGGAGTTGGGTGCGGACTACGTCCGCTATGTTCCATGGCTGCCCTATCCCAGGCTCGGTGTCGCTGAATTGGAACCACCGACCAAGGAAAAAACCTCCTGGGATTTCTCGCTGATCGATCCCATGACCAAAGACTTTCTCGCCGCGACCGAAGGCCACAGTACGGTGATGAACTTCAGTACCATTCCCACCTGGCTATTCAAGACAGACAAGCCCGTCACCTATCCGTCCGACCCGAACCAGGTGTACTGGGACTACACCCAGGGAACGGAGCTGAAAGATCCCTCAGGCGCAGAACTGGGCGACTACTACGCGCGGCTGGTGAGCTGGTACACCAAGGGCGGCTTCACCGATGAGAACGGGAAGCAGCACACTTCCGGATTTCACTACAGCTTTCCCATCTGGGAGGTGCTCAACGAGGTGGACTTTGAGCATAAGATGACCCCGGAGCAATACACTGCGCGATACGATGCGATCGTCAGTGCTATCCGCAAGGTGAGTCCGGACACAAAATTCATGGGTTTGGCATTGGCCGATCCTGGGGCCGATCCTCGCTATTTCGAATATTTTCTCAACCCCGCCAACCACAAACAGGGTATCCCTCTCGACTACGTCTCCTATCATTTCTACGCCCATCCGTCGGCGGACCAGGACATCAATGACTGGCAATTTACCTTCTTTAACCAGGCGGACCAGTTCCTCACTACGGTCAGGTACATCGATGCGATCCGCCAGCGTCTCTCTCCTCAGACCAAGACCGATACCGACGAACTCGGCGTCATCCTCACCTCCGACGAGGTGGAGATCGCAGATGGAAAAGCACATCCGGACAAGATTCCAAATCTGTATTGGAATGCGGCCGGCGCCGTTTATGCGTACCTTTTCGGCGGGTTGGCGAAACAGGGGATTGACGTGATTGGGGAATCGCAACTGGTGGGCTATCCATCGCAGTTCCCAAGCGTCACCATGATCGATTGGAAGAACAGCAAGCCCAACGCCCGTTTCTGGGTACTGAGCTTGTTGAAGGATAACTTCCATGCCGGAGATCAACTGGTCGAGACCACGCTCTCTTCCAATAGCGACATCGCGGCGCAGGGGTTCATCACGCCGGCGGGCAAGAAGCTGCTCCTGGTCAACAAGAGAAAACGGAGCATCGACGTCACTTTACCGGATGGCGCGCAAAACGCGAATCTCTCCACGGTCGACGAGGCGAGTGGCGAGGGCGCGGCTCGCACCTCGAAACAGCAAGGGACTCATCTGGATCTTGCCCCATTCGCGGTGGTTGTCGTTAGCTTCCCGTAGAAGTCAGTTCTCAAGATGGGGAGACTTTATGCAAAGAATTGCCTTCCTTTTGCGGTTGCGCGAGGGGACTGAAGCAGCGTACGAGGCGGCCCACGCCAATGTGTGGCCGGAGATGCTGGCGCTCCTCAAGCGATCGGGCATATCGGAGTACTCCATCTTCCGCCGGGATCAACTGCTTTTTCTCACCATGCATGTCGAGAATTTTGAGGAGACCTGGGCCCGGATCGAAGCTGATCCGGTGAATACGCGATGGCAGCAGGCCATGGCTCCCTATTTTGCCCCGCTCGATCCACTTCTGCCTGGAGAGCGCTTCCCCATGATGCGGGAAATATTCTTTATGCCTTAGTCCTATTTTTAGGGGGACCGCGTCCACGGTCCTCCTGTATCCGTCTGGTTAGTATTCTCCTCGACTACTTCAGGCTGCGAGTTACTCTTGATGGCAACCAGGCTGTATATTTAGATTTCAATAGAGGATTCATGCCTTGACCAAAGCGAAGATTAGCCGGCTCTATCTGATTCCGATTCTTTCCAAGGCCATGGACATCCTCGAATTGCTGGAAACGGAGAAGAAGGCCCTTACTCTGGAAGACATCTTCCAACGGGTCCATATTTCGAAGACCAGCGTCTATCGCATTCTCAAGACTTTTGTCCATCGCGGCTATCTCGCTCAATCGCAGGACGGACGCTATCGCGCCGCCGCCCGGCCCAAGAAAATCCGGTTCGGATTCGCCAGCCAAAGCGTGACCATGCCGTTTTCAGAGGCTGTAACCGCCAGCTTGCGCAGCGCCGCAACCAATTCGGGCATCGACCTGGTGGTGATCGACAACAAGTACGATCCGGAAGTGGCTTTGCGCAATGCGGAGGAATTCGTTGGCAAGGGAGTAGACCTGGTCATCGAGTTTCAGATCGACGAACATATCGCGCCGTTGATTGGACACACGCTTTCGAGCGCAGGAATTCCCGTGATCGCGATCGACATTCCACACCCGCACGCAACTTATTTTGGAGTGGATAACTTCCAGGTTGGTTTCGAGGCGGGTGAGCTTCTGGCGCAACACGCAATCGATCAATGGAAAGGCAAACCGGACTGGGTGGTCGGCCTGGACATTGCCGAGGCCGGATCCTTCGTGCAGAGCAGGATCACAGGAGCATTCCAAGGCATTCGTTCCCGTCTGCCGCAGTTTTCGTCGGATCGCTTCATGAGGCTGGAGGGCGGCGGATTGAGGCAGCGCAGCTACCAGGTGACGGCAGCGTTTCTACGCGATCATAAAAAGCAGCGAATCCTTATTGCCGCGGCGACCGATACCAGCGTGCTTGGCGCTCTGCAAGCGGTGCGTGAGTACGGGGCGGAAAAGAATGTCGCCGCGGTGGGTCAGGATTGCATTCCGGAAGTGCTGGAAGAGATGCGCTCCGGCGCTGACTGTCTCATCGGTTCGGTTTCCCATGAAGCGCACACGTATGGTCCACGCTTGATCCAGTTGGGGCTAGCGATGCTGAGAGGAAGCGCCGTTCCGCCTTACAACTTTGTGCACCACAAGCTAGTGACGCCTGCCAGTTTGAAGTAAGGAAAGGCTCAGGGTTTCAGAACCGTCACCACGTAGTCTGCTGTTTGTGATCCGTCGGGTGAGGCCACATGGACTGTGACCGCGGTCGACTTGCCGGTGAGCGGAACGACGTTAGCTTTCCCGGTTTTGGCGGATTGCCCATGGATGGTGAGCACGCTCGACCGTGATGACGTCGGCTCAACTGGCAGGGATGCGGTGGCGGTATTCCTGAGCTGGGTCGCGGTGTAACTTTTCAGCATCCATCCGTGTGACGGATCGGTGGTGGTCACGCTGTCATCTTCAACTTGTATACCCGGTGCCCGTTTTCCCAAACCAGGGTACGAAAGAGCTTCGGGGTTGTATTCGCCTTCAACACGGTGAGCGTCTCGCGAGCTACGCACTTGCCCGCCAGCCTGGCTGCGCCTGGATTGCCTCCCTGCGAGATGCCCGCGCCGTGTCCATCAGTGCACGAGCAGTCGCTGCCAAAAAACAACTTGTCTTTGTGCCGCTTCAGGAAATCTGCGGTGAAGGAAGGATCGCGTGTGAGCGCGTTGTTGCCCGAGTTCGCTGAAAGATCACCGTAGAGGTTGGGATAATCGGAGAGCCATTTGTCCGTAATGCCTCCGCGCACGATGGGGGTTCTCGGGTAGTCCTTATCGTTGGCGTAATCCGCGCTGACGTTGGCCCAAAACGCATCGCAATGTCCGACGAAGGTAGTTTTTGAAAACTCTTTCAGGATGGTATCGAAGCGCTTGAACCCGGTGTTGAAAACACCTTCGGTGGGAGTGTGCGGCACTTCCTGAAAGTGAATGGTCAGCGGCACATCAAGCTCCGCCGCTGCCGTATACAGCCGCCGCATCTCCGGCCCATCGGCTTCGACATGGAATTTCACCTCGCCGAAGCCGTGCGCTCCGGACTTTACCGCTTCTGTCAGCAGCTTGACCGCATCGGGTGCGGAGACGTTCGTGCTCACGGAGTAACCGGCGAAGCGCGCCGGCTCCTGCGCCATGAAGCGTTTGCAGTCGTCCGCTCCCGTAAGCCGCGCCAACATATATGCCGCCTGGCAACCCGATCCGTTCAGGTGAGCAAGGTTCGCCTCCAACGTAGGCCTTGGATGAAAGTGACAGTCGATCACAGGGCTACCCCACAGATTCGCTGTCTCCGCCGGCAGCTGAGCCTTGACGATACGTACCGCCGCGACAGCCACCATGGAGGTAAGAAATGTTCTCCTATTGATTCCCACCGAGGCACGCTCCTTTGCCCGATTCACTCACGAGAGAGTATAAGCTGGCTGATCTCCACCTGACACGAACGTGTCCTCCAATTGGTTTTAGCAAGTCGCGGCCTGCAGCCGCGCTCGCGGGTTGACTGGCTTGGCCGTGGTTGTCGTCAGCTTCCGGAAAAGCTCCGTTCGTATGGTGCGGAGAGAGCTTGCCCCTGTAAAATTGCTGCCATCGAGGGCCGGATGAAGATGCGGATTCTGGGGCTCACAGCTGCTCTTGTGCTTTGTTGCGCAACGGTCTCCGCGGAGAAAATCGCCAAGCCGGGCGCCGATCCCATTCAGGCGGAGCTGATGGCGGACCTGCACGCCCGCCTCCTGAAGGTGGGTGGAACCGTCTACGCGCGGGTCACCGTCGAGTGGCGGAGCCCTAGTTGCGTTCTCAAGAACGGGGCGGTCCTGGAGGCGCATGTGGTCTCTGTGATTCCCAGTATCAAGCCAGTGAAAGCTTCCGAAGTGGGCCTGGCCTTTACCAAGGCGCAGTGCGGAGATCTGAAGATGGGTCCCTTCCATCTGCTGCTTTCCGCGATCACGGCGCCGCCCGGAGGGTAGCGATCTGGGCGTATTAAGCTACAACTTGCCGGTTCGGGCCATGTCGGGTGTATCGGGGCTGGTGGTCCTCAATAGTATGCGTATCAGCAATGATCGTACTTTGCAGGTGGCGTCGCCTGAGGTCTTTCTGGAGCCGCTGATCCCGCGTATGGAGATGGGGGATGTCCACGGCATCAAGGGATTGAAGCTGAGCGTGGGCACTGGGCCAGAGAACAGTTCGATCCTGACATCGAAGGACCACGACGTGGCGCTGGAGAAGCACTCGCTGTTTCTGCTGGTTCCGGCACAGTGGACAATTGCCCGGGGGTCAGGCGAACCGGGCACCGCCCAGCCGGAGTCAGGCGAGCCCGCCGCCCGTATTCCCGCTGTAGCCAGGACCGCGGCACTCCCGCCTAAACCGCCCCTCAATGACATCGATCTTTGCGCGCCACCGCAGTGCAACGTGGCGTTGCCTTCGGGCAATGCGATCGATGTGGGCCATACCGCAGCCACTATTTCCATCCGCGAGTTGGGTTATGCTCCGCGCCCGCAAAGGGACGCGTTCAACTTTGTCCACGATGAAGTGCTGGCCTATCTCGGTCCCAGGGAACTGCTGGTCGCCTTCAACCCGCACGAACTGGTATCGAGGGATGCGCAGAGGCTGGGCTCGACCGTCCGCGTGATCCGGGCTGCTCTCGTGGACACGGAGACGCACCGGGTCACACACACCGTTGACTGGGAACTACCCGACAACCGGCAATACCTCTGGCCGCTGGCGGATAGCCGCGTGCTGGTGCACGTTGGTTCGGAGCTCCGCGTCTATGGCGAGGGATTGCAGATTCAGAATCGCATTTCTTTGGACGGACCGCTGGCCTTCGTGCGCGTGACGCCCGACGGCGGCTTTATCGCCGTAGGCGTGCTCCATGAGCGGCATACGCCGGAACTGCATGCCCAGCTTCGCGAGAACCTCAATGGCGACCCGGAAGAAGATGTAAATATCCTGGTTTTGAATCGCAACTTTGAAACCATCGCCAAGTCAACTGACGCAGTCGAACCTGATGGCGCCTACCCTGCTGAACGAGGGTCAGGTGACGCTCACGGCGCAGTCGGAGATGCGCTATCGCATCTCCATGGTGACCTGGGACAATCATGCCTCGGTCATAGCCCGGTTCACCTCCAACTGTACGCCTGAGCTTTCCAGCATCGCGCCGGACCTTATCTTTCTGGTGAGCTGCGATAAGCAAAACGGGGGCCGCGAGTACCGGGTTCTGCGCGCGAATGGCAAGTTGGCGTTGAAAGGTGACTCGACGCTGAATGAGTGTGGACATGCCGCTGAAGGCAGTGCCAATCTGGAGGCTTTCGTGGTGAAGATCGTGCAGTCCACTCTGCCCGTTCCTCCAGGAACGCCCATGAGCGCATCGCAATTCTCCTCCGAGGAGCTGCGGGTCTATCGCGCTGCGGATGGTAAGCGGCTGCTTAGCGTGCGTGCCGGTCCTCCGTCATTGAGCCGTGACGGTTACGCTCTGGCGCCGGATGCTTCACAACTTGCGGTCCTGACCCGCGATCAGCTCGCGGTCTATTCCGTGCCCGGGAAGTGATCTCGAAGGACGCCTGGTGGTCTCAAAGAAAATGGGTTGGTTTTGATGGTTGCACTGGTCGGTTGCGGCCATTTCCAGACGTTGTTCCGGGGCTGCCATCGTGCTTTTCGCGTTGGCTGGCTTGGGCGGTGCGCTGATGACCAGGGTAAAAATCACCGATGCGGTTTGACCGGACGACCCAACGGTGATCTTGGGCATATAGGTGCCCGGAACCGTCATAGAGTTGGCTACCAGAGTAAGTAACCCGGACGGATTGGATTCCGATTCCTTGTAACTCTCCGACATGCCCGCAGGCAAGCCGCTGATGGTAAACGATGCGGTTTCGGTAGGAGCGACGATCGTTACTGCGACATTCACTGCGGTCCCGTTCGGCGGCACCACGACGGTAGTGTTGTTGACGGAGACCGAAAGGTTGATTGGCGGAGGAGAAAAGGCGCCTCCACCGCAACCGGTCAAAGCGACGACGAATGCTGCAGAGGCCACGCCGATCCTTGAACAAGGAAGATGAAGCAACGTAACTACGGCACCATGATTGAGTCGAGTGATCCAGGGTCTACTGAACCTCACCATTTTGCAGTACCTGTTTGGTCACTTCTCCCGGGATGCTTGTTCCTTGCTGCAACGCAATCTGGCTCTTCAGCCGCTGGAATTGCGCGAGTGCCTTAGTTTGTTCTTCTTTGTTACCGAGGTCTCGATCGGCCTGTGCCAGGCGATACCACGCGACTTCATCGTCGGCATTGAGTACGACAGCCCGCTGCAAATGGGGCAAAGCGAGATCGGGTTTCTGCAACGCCATCAAGGTGGTTGCCAGGCCCACGTGCGCTTCCTCAAAGTCAGGATAGTACTGGAGTGCAGATTCAAAGAGCCGTTGCGCCTGGTCGAGCTCATTCTGTTGGCGATGGATCTCAGCCAGCTCGTAGATGGCGTTGGCATTGCCCGGGTCTAATTGCAACTCCTGCTCAAACTCCCGCACCGCTTCCGCCCTGTCTTCCGGCGTACGGTTAAGCTGGTAGCGCGCCAGCAAGGTCCGGCCGATGCGATAGTGGATCTTAGGACGATGAGGATCGAGCGTGAGTACCTGGCGATACTCGCCAATGGCAAGATTGGTTGACCCTTCGCTTTCGAAAGCTTCCGCGGCAGCCTGGTGCCGCCATATGGACGTAGGCGCCACCACTTCTAACTGATGCAATGTAAGGAAGGCGTAATTCCCGTAGACGCGCCCGGTGTGGTAAAGGATCTCCGGATCGTTCGGATACAGCCGGTTCAACTCCAGCGCCACGGTCACCGCGTCCTTGTCACGCTGCAAGCCGGTGTAGGTTCTCATCAACTGCAGGCCGCACATGCGTTTTGACGCTGGATCGGTCGCTTGCTGAAAGCCCTTCTGGAGCCCAGGCAACGCTTCCTGGTATTCACCTACTTCCGAGAGCGACATCGCCAGCAGTGTGCTGGCCTTCCCCAGCCCCGGCTTCAACTTTAACGCGCGCCGCAGCTCGGGCACAGCCTGGTCGAACTTCTTCTCCTGGAAATAGACCAGACCTAGAGTTGCGTGAATTTCCGCGATATCGGGAGCGATCGCGACCAGCTTCTTGAAATCGCTCTCTGCTTCTTCATAATGTCCAGCGGCCAGCGCCTGCTGTCCGGCTTGGGAATATTGTTGCAAGGTCTCTTCCTGAGTGCCCTGTGCCACCGCCCCCGTGGGAGCGCTTAAAGCAAGCATTACCAAACCCTGGAAGGCAAAGGCCCTGGCTCTGAGAATCATGAAGGCAAGTTTATCTCCTACACAGAAAGCTCCGCCACGCCGAAAAGGCGTGGCGGAGGCGAGACCTGCCGGTCTTTGGCCAGTTAGAACGTAATCTTGCCACTGAACTGGAATTCGCGTGCTTTCGAGGACTGAGTAATCAAGCCAAACTTGGAATCATTCACGTTATTGTCAATGGCCGCGTTGCCTCCCGATCCAGCGACCAGCAAGCCGCCCACATCGCCGGCATACTGGTGATGATTCCAGGCGTTGAAGGCATCCACTTTGATTAGGACTCTGATGCCTTCGGTAATCAGGAAGTTCTTGCCAACACCCATGTCCCAGTTATTGATGCCGGGCTGGCGAAGCGTGTTTCGCCCGATGTCCCCAAATGTGCCGAGTCCTGGTTGAGTGAAGCAGGCTGTATTGATGCGCTGGAAGCTCGCGGTCAGATTGCTCTTAATGTTGCAGCCCGGTAATACATTCGCGTGCGGGAACTGGCTGTCGTTCGCGCTTTGGATATCGTTGCCAATAATGGTGTACGGGAAGCCGGTCTGGAAGGTGGTAATGCCGGTCAGCTGCCACCCGCCAATGACCACGTCTTCCGCCCGGTTGACTCCGCCCCCGTATTTCTTGCCGCGCCCAAACGGCAGTTGATACACATAGCTGGCGACGAACCTTTTATCGACATCGAAGTCAGAAGGTCCGTAGTCCAGCTCGGGGTTATGGTTGTACTCGAAGCCCTGATAGCCCTGTCCGGTGGCGCCCACGCCGGCTGCCGCCGATTTGTCGTCCAGGCTCCTGGCCCAGGTAAAGATTGCGGTTGCGGCCAGATCGTGAGCGCGATGCTCGAACTTGATGTTGGCTGCGTTGTAGTTCGAATAGCCGTGGAAGTCGCTGTCGATGTAAAAGCCGTTGAAATTTGGATAAGGCAAACGGCTAACCGTGGTGCAGGGAGCCTGGCTGAGGTTGATATAGCTGCCGGTGACCGGATCCGTCGCCTGGCAGAACGCCACGCTTGCCGCCGGGATCTGATAAGGCTGCGATATGTTGCGTCGATCGAGTAGATGCACAGACTTGGTGCCAATGTAGTTCACCTCGAGCGTCGTGTTCCTGGCCAACTCGCGCTCGACGGAGAGGGTCCAGGAATTGACATACGGATCGAGCGGATTCTCCGACTCGATCACAGCGATGAACGACAGCGAGGTTTCAGGGAACGGCCCAAGCGTGCTGTAGCTAGGGAAAAGCTGATTGCTTAACTTGGGAGTGCCGGCGACCGTGGTGGGGGTGAGATTGTTGCGGATGCTATAGGGATAGATATCCGCCGAGTCATCGATTTCGCGTCCTTCAAAAGAGTCGTAGAAGATGCCGTAGCCGCCGCGGATAACGGTCTTGTCATCCACGCGATAATTGATGCCGATGCGTGGGGCAAAGGGCGTTTTCGGGCCGGGGTGGGGATACTTCCCGCAGTAGCGAAGGATTGGGCCCCCATTGATGCCAACGCCGGGCGCTACTCCGTCGGTGGTCAAATTTGGATCGGCGTAGCAAAGGCCGCCTTGTGGGTTGGTGGTATCGAGCCAGAAGAAATGGTTTTCCGCTTCATAGGCTGCGTAACGGTAGTCCCAACGCAAGCCGAAGTTTAGGGAAAGCTTCTGGCTTACCTTCCAGTCGTCTTCGGCGTAAGGCCCAAGGTATTGAAAGACGTGGTTTTGTGGGTTACCGGCCTGGTCCGTCGGGCTCAACGGACCGGGCACAAATCCACCTACGCTGTTGTAAAAGCCGGTCAGCATATCAGCGACGGCATTGCCGGTGCCGCAGAGCGGCTGGCCACCGTTGAGGGACGATGCGGGGTTGCCGCAGGTGAGAAAGTTCTTTTGCGCCGTTGCTGGGGCAAACGACCAGTCGCCATAGAAATCATCGTCCAGGTTGCGTATCAGGTGCCAGCGACGAAAGTCGATGCCCAGACCAATGGTGTGCCTTCCATGAACGGTACTAAACGAATCGGCAAACTCCCAATTCGGATTATCCGATCCGCTGTAAGAGTTGACGGGACCACCGCCGCTGCTAAAGCTCCCAGGCCCAACATTCGGCCATGTTTGCTGTAGAGCTGTGAAGGTGGTAAAGGTGCCCGCAATGCCCAGGGCACTAACCACGGAAGCGGGCACAGGAGCTGAGCCCTCCGGAGCTTGGGCGCGCAGTTTGCCGAAGCGGAAATTGTTTACGTTGTTGGCGCCGAGGCTGATGGTATGAGCTACCTCCCAGGCGTCTTCGGTTTGGATATATTCCTCGATACCGTAGTCGATGGATCCGGAGTTGTACTGAGTGTGATTGTTGTAATAGGCATGGGTGTAGCGGCCGAAGACTGAGCCCCATTTGCCCAGGAGCTGGTCTCCGCGGTAGGTCTGCTGGTTCATGGTCAGTGGACCGGGGATATTGGTGATGAAGTTGGTGGTGCCCTCTGGTGTGTTGGCCACATTCGGTGCAGACCAGAAATGATTGGCTATGGCCACCAGCCCTATCCGAGCCGTTTGAAAACTCGTCGGAACCTGGGTGCCCCAGTCATTCTGCCCGGTGAACGGGTCCGCCGGCAGGCAGTCGTAGCCCGCGTTTATCACGGCAGTGCAGGCAGGTGTGCCGTAAGCAGGCAGTGCGCCTCCCGCGAAACCCGTTACGGCCGGTACGGTGGTGGCGGAAAAATCTCCCGCCAATTCCGCCGCCGTGGGGACGACGTTTTCCACCCTGGCGCCGTTATTCATGCGCCAGCCTTCGTAGTTGGCCATCCAGAAGGTCTTGTTGCGCCCATTGTAGATTTTCGGAATATATACGGGACCGGAGGCAACAAACCCGAACTGATTCAGATGCAGAATCGGATTTTCGGTTTTTACCCCGGCGATGACATCGGTCGCGGTAGGGAAGGGCGAGCTATCGAAGGCATTATTGCGATTCGACTCGTAAACAGCCCCGTGGAGCGAGTTTGTTCCACCCTTGCTGACGATGTTGATCTGGCTGGCGCCGAATCCATTCTCGGCGGGGTAGATGCCGCTTTGCACCTTGAATTCCCCGATCGCGTCCTGGGAGAGAATGACTGCCGGAGTCATCATCGCCTGGTCCGTATTCACCAGTCCGTCGAGGGTGTAGTTGTTTCCCTCGGGGCGGCCCCCATTGATACTCACAGCGTTGCCTTCACCCTGGCGCATGGTGCCTTGCTCGCCGCCCACGGTAACCGCGCCGGCGCCAACCAACAGCAACTGCATGAAGTTGCGCCCGTTTAACGGAAGGTCTGCCACCTGCTCCCCGCTCATTTCCTGGGACAAGGCGGCAGTGTCGGTGTCCAGGTTCACGGCTTGCGCAGCGACGGTCAGGGTTTCCGTCACCGCTCCGGGCTTCAAAGTCAGATTGATGCGGATTTTCTGGTCAACCGCGAGTGTGAACGGGTCGGTCTGGGACTTTTGGAAGCCAGTAATCTGCGCTGCAACTGTATATGAACCAGGGCTCAACGATGGCGCGTTGAAGTCTCCGGCAGAATTGCTCTCGGTATTATAGGCAGCGTTGGTTGCCGTGTTGGTGACAGTGATTTTGACGTTCGGAAGAAGGGCGCCAGTACTGTCGGTGATCGTTCCGAGGATGGTGCCGGTGGCCCCCGCTTGCCCGAAAGCCATGTTTACCGTCGCAACGGCGAAAACACAGAAGAGACAAACCCTTCTCAATGACATATGTCCTCCTCCAAAAGTGGCGTCGCTACCGCGTGGGGGTATACCCCCACTCTTTGGCCGTTTGTCTTGCGGTGCTTAGAATCCGGGAAACTGCGAGACCCCGGAGACACTTCCATAGCAACGCGGCAAAGCGTCATTTCTGATTACGCGCCGGACGATATAGGGCCGAAATTATCAATGTCAAGAGAAAAGATATTTCTCATTAGAATTCGAGCATTTACCGGCGAGCGGTCTCCGCTGGGGTGAATCGTGGGCGTAAAACCTCGATCGGGGATGCGGTCGCCCCAACACCCTCTCAGCGGGTGCCGGATAAGTGGTAAGTACCTGACTCCAGCGTGACGGTTCGCTGCTCGCTCATGCTGCTAACACCTACCGCGTCGCCCAGTGACGAGCCTGATTCCTGCCAGGTCCGGTAAGTGGTGGGTAGGGACAGAGTGGCGGTCGCGTTCGGCGGGACCGTAACCTCGATCGTGACCGCGGTGTCGCTGGTCTTAGACCACGCGCACCGAATCGTGCCCAATGGGCTGTCGATCGTGGCACTGGCCTTCGTGGTATCCGATTGACCTATCGGAACGTACGGGCGAATGCGGATCTGATCGGCTGGAGCACGGCTCAGATCGATGTCGATTCCGGCGAGACCGCGGTAGAACCACTCCTCACCGTGGCCGAGCATGAAGTGGTTTTGCGAGGAGTCGGGATTTGTGTCCCAGGCCTCGGTAAGTGTGGTGGCGCCCTGTGCCAGCTGGTAGCCGTAACTGGGGCTGGTGGTCAACGAGAGCATCTTCTCCAGCACGTCGGAGCGGCCCTCATCGGTGAGCGCGCGGACGACGTAATGGAAGCCCACATCGCCGGCGGTGACATGGTAGCCGTGGGCTTCGATGTCTGCAACCAGGTTTGCCAACACAGCAGCGCGATGCTCGGGCGGCACCATCCCCAACGCCAGGGGCATCGCGTTGGCGGTTTGACTGCCGCGGTCGTACTGGTTGATGTCGGGATGAAAGAGCGCTGCGTTCAAGGCGTCGCGCACTTCATCGGCCTGGCGGGAGTAGCGCTTTTCGTCCTCGGTCTTATCGAGCACGCGTGCGATGGCCGTCATGGCCACCAGGTCTTCGTACAACGTTGCGGTTGCAGTAAGACGTTTGCTGGTCAGCTTGGCATAGCCTGGCGCCCCAGGGCCAATGTCGTACCAGTCACCGAGACCGTAGTCGAGGAGATTGCCAGTGGCCTTTGATTGCAGATAAGCGACGTAACGCTGCATCGATTCGTAGTGCTCGCGCAGTGGGCCGGGATCGCCATAGGCCTCGAAGGCGGCCCACGGACTAAGCACCACGGCGGAACCCCACTCGGGCGAGTCGCGGAAGTCAGTATTGCGCCCTGCGTGGTCAAGGAATTGGACGTACTCGGGTGCGATCGAGGGAACGAGGCCGTCGGGAAGCTGCGCGTCGGCCATGTCGCCGGAGAGCTTGCGATACAGGGCGGAGACGTCGTAGTTGGCCATGAGCGATTCCGCAAAGAGGTGCGTTTGCTCCAGCCAGCCGAGCTTTTCGCGATGCGGGCAGTCGGTGAGCACGCTCACCATATTGCTGCGCGCGGCGTTGAGGATGAGGGTGTGGATGCGGTTGAAGAGTTCGTTGGATGAGGAGAAGTGACCGACTTGGGTGGCGTCGGCATGGGTGGCCTCGCCGGAGAGGGAGACGATTTTCACCTCCGGGCTGGAGGTCTCTACTTGGACGTAGCGGAAGCCGTAGTAGCTGAAGCGCGGGTGCCATAGCTCGGGAGTCTTATCACCACGCAGCGTATAGCTGAACAAAACGGGATGCTTGGGCGAGGCGTTGGCAGAATGCTGAGTGACCAGCCCGTGGGCATCGAGCAGCTCGCCGGGCAGTAGCCGGACGGTTGCGCCGGTGGGACCGATGGCTGCGAGAAGGGGCCAGCCGGCGAAGTTCTCGCCTAAGTCGTAGACCACCACTCCCGGGCGCGGTTGTGTCGTGGAAACAGAAGTGTAGTGCTGGAGCGGACGGATGGGTGGGGTCTGCTCGGGGACAAGCTGGCCGTCGGGGCTGGCAACGATCGTGGCGGGGATCCAGGTACTGTCGTCGAAGCCGGCGGTGTCCCAGCCTGCCGGTTCGAGGCGGGCGTCGAAGTCCTCTCCGCCGTACGTATTCGAGAAGGTGATCGGGCCCGGCGCGGTGCGCCAGGCGCCATCGCTTACGACGACTTGATGCGCGCCATCGCTGAAGGTCAGGTGCAGTTCCAGCAGGAGCTTAGGTTGCCCCATGGAGCCGTCGAACTTGGAGTAGCGGCCCGGCGTTTTGGGCACGTTGTACATGCCATTGCCCAGCAATATTCCGAGCGCGTTTGCGCCGTTCTGTAACAGCGGCAGAACGTCGTAGGTATCGTAAAGGATGGTCTTGCGGTAGTTGGTCCAGCCGGGCGTGAGGAGGTTCGTGGTGACGTTGTGACCGTTGAGCCGGACTTCATATTGTCCGAGGCCGCTAACGAAGAGGATCGCCTGTACTGGCTTGGCCGCGATGGTCACGGTGTGACGGAAGAGTGGCAAGGGCCTCCGATTGGGATCGGTGTCGCTGGGTGTGTCGGGCGAGGCAGCGATCCATTTTGCCGACCAGCTCCCGAGCGGGGTGGTGAAGGCTGCGGGTTCGGACCAGGCCGAGGGGGAAGGGGACTTGTTCGCGAGCGTGGTCTGCCAGGTACGCACCTGCCAGACCACGGGCTCACCCGGCGGCAGGGGCTTGCCGGCATAGGTAGCATTCATGGCCGAGGACTGCACCTGGGATGAATCCCACAGGTCGGCGTGGTCCGCGCGCAGTAGCTCGGGCGTGGTCGCGACGCGGATCTGGTATGCGGTCTGGCGGATTCCGCGATCGGCGTTGAGAGGGGCTCGGAGCGTCCAGGTGAGCCGCGGATTCTGGTCCGTCAGGCTGCCGGTGGCCAGATGCTCAGGTACGGCGGGGGCTTGCTGAGCGAAGAGGGGCGTCGTGAATAGGGTGGCAGCGAGCAGAAGTTTGCGTATCATGGGTCGTTTCCAGGTCCGCAGGAAGTGTAGGGCAAAATCTGCATAAATTACTGTATCAATGGAAAAACAGTTTCAGTTTGGAGATAGCATGAGCGGCCGAAATCTTTGCTTGAAGATGTTTCTGTTGGGGGTGGCCGCGATGAGTGTGGCGCACGCTCAGGATGCGGTCAATATCGCGCCGGATAACCCGAAGTACTTATGGTTTCGCGGCAAGCCCCTGGTGCTGATCTCTGCTTCGGAGCACTACGGCTCGGTCATCAACCGGCCGTTTGACTACGAGAAGTATCTTACGGACGCCGCCGAGCATAAGATGACGATGACGCGGACGTTTCTGCTCTATCGCGAACTGCAAAGCGCGCGCAATCCCTCCTCTCCCTGCAAGCCGGAATCTCCCGACTACATTTCGCCTTTTGTACGCAGCGGTCCAGGTAAGGCCATGGACGGTGAGCCGACTTACGACCTGGACAAGTGGAATCCTGAGTATTTTGAACGGCTCCATCGCTTTCTGGATCTTGCGTCTCAGAAGGGCATCGTGGTCGAGTTAACGGTGTTCAGTAATACTTACTCCAACGAGACCTGGGCGCTCAACCCGTTTCGGTCGGAAAACAACCAACAGCATGTGGGGGCCATCGACTGGCAGGACTATATCTCGCTCAAGAATCCGGAATTAGTGCGCAGGCAGAGTGAGTATGCGCGCAAGATCATTCAGGAGACCGCCGGCTACGACAATGTGTACTACGAGATTTGCAATGAGCCGGGCGGCGGTTTCGCGGGACATGCGTCGCCGGCGGATGTGGACGCGTGGCAGGAGGAGATGGCCCATGTTCTGCGCGATGAGATGCGGCGGCTCAACCGTCCGCACCTGCTCTCGGGGCAACAAGCCTTCACCTATGGCGCTAAGAACGCATTTCCCATGGACGCCACCTTTGCCGGGAAAACCTTTGACATCGTGAATGACCATCCGTTGCCCAACACGCTCTTCGAGGGCAAGATTTATGAGATGGGCAACTTCATGTCGAAGGAGTTGATGTTGGATCAGGTGGCGAGTTTTTGCCGGGACGCGGATGCACGTCCGAAACCGGCAGTGCTCGATGAAGACAATACCGCGAGCATGTATCGCGATACGACCGGCTGGACGATCCACCGCAAGCGCGCGTGGACGGCTCTTCTGAGCCGCTGCCACTATGACTACATCGATTTCTCGATTACCGTAGGCAGCGAGCGCGGGACTGCGGCGTCGCAACGCGGGATCCGCACCTGGATGCAGTACCTGTCGGAATTCATGTCATCGTTTGATTACATTCATGCGAAGCTTGCGCCGGATTGGATCGCAACCTATCCCCAGCATCTCACCGTTTCAAGCTTGTCTGCGGGCGAGCGCGATTACGTGGCTTACCTGGCTGACTCGCGCGAAGTGGGCGATGCCGCGGCGGGCGAAGCGATCGGCGGAAGTGTCTCACTTTCGTTGCCGCCGGGCAGTTACGATGTCCGCCTGTATTCGCCGGTTACAGGCCAGTATTCGCCGGCAATCGAGTTTAAGGGCGGCGGTAAGAGCGCGCTGATATTGCCCGCATTCAAAGAAGACATCGTGATCCGTGCAACCCGCCGCGACCAGTGATCAAAGGCGGATGCTGCTTTCCTACAAAGCTGTCCAAATGAGCGGACGAAGGGCCTTCCAGTTGCTGCTGTTGCGCCGGCTCTGTACATCCCTCTCCACGACCGCCAAGGTGGAGGGTGGGCGCTACACCTTGGCAGTCTTATAGGGGGATGTATAGCCCCGACGAACACGCCGGGTTCATTTCTCTCCCAATTCGCTACTGCGCGTCGGTAAGTCCTCTGGTCCTTCAGCGGCAGCCAGATAGCCACCGTCGACAATCAGCTCTGTTCCTGTGATACCCGATGCGCGATCGCTTGCCAGATAAAGAATGGCATCCGCGATCTCATACGGCGAAAGCATTCTCGCCAGCGGAACCCGGCGGGTCCGCTGCAACAGCGTACGCGCGGGATCGCTCGTGGACTGCACGTGGGTATGAAAGAGCGGGGTATCTGTGATTCCAGGGCAGACACAATTCACGCGGACCCCGGATCTCCTGCCAGGTCCAGGGCAAGTGCCTTGGAGAGCATGAGGACCGCGCCCTTCGAAGCAACATACGCTGGGGTACCCTTTTGAGCGACGATGCCTGAAACCGAACTGACATTGACGAGGCTGGCGCTGTGCGACTTGCGCAGCCAAGGAAGGGAATGCTTGACCATGAGAAAAATCGACTTCACGTTTACGTCGAAGACGTTGTCCCATTCGGCAATGGAACAATCCTCCACCCCCTTGATCAAAACGATTCCGGCGTTGTTGACGACGTGGTCGATGCGGTGAAAGCGGGCCGTAATCCTTTCAATGGTCCTGGCTACGTCCGCTTCGCTCTTCACATCGGCGGGGAAGAGCTCGCATGCTTGGCCAGTGGCCTGGATTTGTGAGCAGACGGCTTGGCCCTGGCTCTCGTCACGATCCATCATGGCCACGCTGGCGCCTGCCTGGGCAAAGCGCTCGGCCACACTGCGGCCGATGCCGGAGGCAGCGCCCGTAACGACCGCGACCTGTCCATCAAACGAGAATGCACTCATGCCCAGAGCACCATCCTTCAACCCTTTGTGGCAGCCACATGAGCGCGAAACTTGCGTATGCCATCGAGATAGACGCCAATGTCGCTGCCCAGACTGATGGCGCGGAAGCCTTTGCCGATCCAATGCACGGCTGACTCGGGTGATGGTGGAAGGAAGCCTGGAGCAACGCCGTGCCGGCGGCATGCGGCGACCAGCGCATCCATGGCGGCCAGAAATCGCGGATGTTCAAACTGTGCCGGGATCCCCATCGAGACGGTCAGATCGTAATGACCTACCCACGCGACGTCCACGCCAGGAACGGCGACGATGTCCTCCAGGTTTTGGAAAGCTGTTTCCGTTTCCAACAGCAGGATTACGGCAATTTCTTCGTTGGTTTGAGCAAAGAATTCCGCGGTGCCCACTCGGTAAAGATCGTGCGCGATGCCCAGCGCTACACCGCGCCTGCCCATCGGCGCATATTTGAGCTGACTCACGATATCTTCCGCTTGCTGTTTGGTTTCCACGCGCGGCACCATGGCGCCGCGGGCTCCCACATCCAGAACGCGCGAAAGGGGGGCATACCCGACATCGGGAACACGTGCGATAGGGACAATCTCGCTGCCTCGGCAGGACGCAACCATCTCTGCAAGCAGGGTGATATCGCAACGCCCATGCTCCATGTCGAAGATCACGAAGTCCATCCCGCATGCGGCAAGCATAGGGCCGATGCCGGGAGTGAATAACTCCAGGACCATCTGGCCCAGGAGCACGTCCCCTTGCTTCAGTCGCTGACGAAAGCGGTTCATCGATTGCCCTCTCTCGCCGCAAAGGCGGCTTTGTGTTTTTCAAGTTTCTGGAGGAAGGCTGGGCGCGTCAGTACCTGAGGATTGACGACATGCTGGGGTGCCTTGCCGCGATGGACAGCCAGCGCTCCCTCGCAGTCGATCCGCCCCATATCGCGGAATAACTCCTCGCTCCACGCGATGGAGTGCGAGCTCAGGATGACATTGTCCATGGCTATGAGCGGCGAATCGATGCTCAGTGGTTCCTTTTCGAAGACATCCAGGGCAGCGCCTCGGATTCGACCGGTCTGGAGAGCGTCTATCAGGGCAGCCTCGTTGATGATCGGCCCGCGGGCGGTATTGATGATGACCGCATCCGGCTTCATCAAAGCGAATTGCGGCTTGCCCAGCAACCCACGGGTCTCCGGGGTAAGCGGGCAATTGACCAGGACATAGTCGGACGCTTGCAGAAGTTCCTCGAGCGAGACCAATTCCACCCCGAGCTGCGAAGCCCGTTCGCCCGATGTATAGGGATCGAAGGCGAGGAACCTGGCCACATCAAATACTTTGAGCAGCCGGATAGCTTCTGCGGCAATATTGCCCAGGCCGATGGTGCCGACGACACGCTGACGCGGCTCGCGGCCGAGGCGAGTGGTACTTTGTGTCCACTGACCCTGGCGCACCATCCGGTCTTTCAGGATGAGATTATGGGAGAGCGCCAGCATGAAAAGCACGATGGATTCGCCCACCGGACGGATCACACCGCCGGGCGTGATGTAGACCGCGGTTCCGTTTTCTGTGCAGGCTTCCAGGTCGACGTTGTCATAGCCAACCCCGCAGCGGCCAATGGCGCACAGCCGTGAAGCTTTCGTGAGCGACTGTACCGTGACCCTTGGTTTTAGGGAGATCACTACGTCGTAGTCTGCCAATTGCTCGGGGGCGTATTCGGCCCGATATTCGCGCAGAAACTCATGCGCGATCGCGGGAACGGCATCGAGCAACGACAAGCCCAGATCCGGGAAGATGGGCTGTCCGTGCTGGTCACAAAAATCGGCGGAGAAAGCGACCCGAAACGTGTGTGCTGAGTTTTCGCCACTCATGCTTTCCGCTCAACCACGATCACCCAATCCTGAAAGATAGGAATCTCCGGTACTTTCCATGTGCCGTCGGCATCTGGCGTAATGTCGCCGATCGGCTGCTCGCTCCCGCTCGCCGGATTAAAGAAGAACGCCTTATGGACGCCGCTTTCGAGTTGATGGAAGACCGCAGGTTTGGTGAACGCCGGGCAGAAAGCGATGACGACTTCCCCAGGAATTTGACCGGCGAAGGGCTGCCAGTAATCTCCTTTGGTCCAATGAGGTTCGATGATCTCAGGTTTCGCTTCAAGCTTCCACCAGGAATAGCGCATGAGCAGTTTCTTTGCCATCCCGAGTTGGCCCGAGCCGGGCAGCTGCGCTGCTACATTCCACGGTGGTCCACCCCAGGAGTGGCCGTGCGGAGAGAGCCCGTAGGGTTGCTGCGGAGTATTCACTTGCCAAATGCCGTTGGCTCCGTAGGTGTGTCCACCATTGCCGCTCAGGATAGCGGTCCAGAACATGAAGCGCTGCACCTCCTGCCGGCTCGCCTCCTGAATGCCTTCATAGCAGACTTCGCCGATCAGCACCGGCATCTGTGGGCTTGCCGCGAGCGAGGCTTGCACCCTCTCGATGGTGTTGGGCACACTCTGCCGGTCGTTATGGCCGGTCTGCAGCATATCGAAATCGAGCACCGAGGGATCAGTCACGCACAGACGTGCGCTACTGGAAGGATGGATGGTGATGGGGTGATGATGGGCATCGATCGTCCGCACATAGCGCGCGAGCTCCGTCAGACCCTGCTTCTGTGTCTCCGCATCTTGCTCCTTGGTCTGCGAGAGGTAGTAGGGCATGGTACCTTCGCCGGCGAGACACCAGAAGACCGGGTAGGCACCCCAACGAGCCACCAGGTAGCGCCAATGTTGCTTGACCTTGGCCACGCCCATGCGGGGGATAAAGTATCCCCAAAATCCTACGATGCAGGCGGCGAGCCCGTGGTCCGCCAGGTATTGAATGCGCACGTCGGCCATATCGAAGTACGCCGGGTTGATGCGGGCGAAATTGGGTTCCCAGGGATATCCGGCCTCGTTGGCTCCACGTGCATCGTATGGCTCCATGTCCGGGTAGAGTCCGGCCACGATCTGCACCACGGTAAAGCCCTTCTCCATGCGATCGGCGGTCAACGTTTCAAAGTCATCCGGCCAGCGCAGGCGTTTACAGAGACCCATCCACCAGGTGTCACCCAGCCAGAAAAAGGGAGTGCCGTTGGCATATTCGAAGTGACGCCGGTCCTGCGCAACTTTGAGCACCCCATTCTTATAGTGCGGGTTCTCTCCGGTGTAGGCTTCTGCGTTCAGTACCGTGGTCACATTGTGTAGATCTTTGTTGGTGGTGTCGCTGCATACAGAACGAACCCTGTAGGTTCCCGGCACTGGGGGAGCGTAGCGCACACGCCAGTTGGACCCACCCGCCCAAAAAGCGGGTAAGCGCTCTTCATGACCCAGGGGCGTGGTTACGATCACGTCCACGTCGACTTGATTGAACGGGTCAGAATATTGCTTCCCGCTCGAGTAAGACCACTCCGTTGGGGTGCCGGTAGTGGCCACTTTATCCTGCCCTAGCGCGGAACTGGTGACAGCGCTGATGGCCAATGCCTTGCAAAAGGATCGTCTTGACATCCCGTTCAGCACGGATCTCTCCCGGTGCTCGTTTTGTTAAGCCATCCGATAATCTGTCAGACGAAAACGCCTGTCAAGCATCGGCCTTGACGGCTTTGGTGCTGTAAGCTGGTGGCAATCAAGGGAAGATCGTATGAAGAGCACGGGCAGGCGGCTTCGAGTGGGTGTCGCGGGAATAGGCCTCGATGCCTATTGGAGCCAGTTCGCAGGCCTTGAACAGCGGCTTATCGGCTATCTGCAAACGCTCGAGAATAAAATCGCGGGCGACCAGCGGACGATCATCCATCTCGGCCTGGTGGACACGCCGGAAAAATCTGTAGAGGCCGGGCATTTATGCCGGACCCAGGATCTCGACCTGCTGCTGGTGTATGTCACTACCTATGCTCTTTCTTCTACGGTGCTTCCCATCATTAAGCGCGCCAAGCTGCCCGTGATTCTGCTGAATCTTCAGCCCGCCGCAGCCATTGACTACGAGCAGTTCAATGCCATGGAAGATCGCACCGCGATGACCGGTGAATGGCTTGCCTACTGCAGCGCCTGCCCGGTGCCGGAGATTGCCAATGTTCTCCGCCGGTTGGAGATTCCTTTCCACCAGGTGACCGGCATGCTGCATGACGATCCGCTGTGCTGGGATGAAATCGAGGCGTGGCTACGCGCTGCCGAGGCGGTAAACACCCTGGCGCACAGCCGGCTTGGTCTCATGGGGCACTACTACGGCGGCATGCTCGATATTGCGACGGACCTAACCCAGGTGAGCGGCCGGTTCGATCTGCACATCGAGATGCTTGAAGTGGACGAGCTCACCGCTCTGCGCCGCGGTCTCTCGGATGAGACCGTGAATGCCAGGATCAAAGTCTTCCGTGAGTTCTTCGAGGTAGGCGAAGACTGCTCGCAAATGGAGTTGGCGCGCGCGGCGCGAACCTCGATCGCGCTCGATCGGCTGCTGCAGGAGAAAAGTATAAACCTGCTCGCCTACTACCAGAAGGGCACTGGGGTAGCTGAAAACGAAGACACTATGAGTTCCATGATTCTGGGCGCCTCCATGCTCACAGGGCACGGTGTGCCGGTCGCGGGCGAGTATGAGGTGAAGAATGTGATTGCCATGAAGATCATGGATTTGCTCGGCTTCGGCGGTTCGTTCACCGAATACTATGCCATGGACTTTGCCCAGGACCTGGTGCTGATGGGTCACGACGGACCAGGCCACATTGGTATCGCTGAGGACAAGATCAAGGTTCGCCCGTTGCGTGTGTATCACGGAAAGGTCGGGGCTGGGCTTTCGGTCGAGATGTCTGTGAAGCACGGGCCTGTGACGCTGCTCAGCGTCGTCGAGGAAAAGAATGCGGGCTTCATGCTCCTGGTGGCCGAAGGCGAGAGTGTGCCGGGCGCGAACCTCGCCATTGGTAATACCAACAGCCGGTACCGCTTTCCGCTGGGCGCGCGCAAATTCGTCGAGAGCTGGAACTCACACGGCCCGGCACATCATTGCGCCATTGGCATCGGGCACGTTTCTAACCAGCTGGAAAAAGTAGCGCAACTGTTACAATTTCCTTTTGTGCGCGTCTGTTAGTAATGACTGAAAGCGAACAGCAGGTCCCTCCACTACGCTACCCCGGATTTCCTGTCGAGGTCGGTGGCGTTGGCGAACTTCATGCGGCTTTCCTCACTGAAAGCCGCACACGCGGGCGTTGGCGAGTGCCGCGTGACAGGAAATCCGGGTACGCTCCGGTCGGGATGACAAATTTGTTGCAGGAAAATGCCCTGAGCGCTCGGTTCGACGAACGGCCGCGAATGGCTCAACAAATTTGTCATCCCGAGCAGTCAACTCGCGGTGGCGAGTGAAGAGAGAAATTACAACGGCGACAAAGGCATTGGGTGGCCCATTCAAGCCGTACTTTGGCTTGAGTGGGCGACGATGCCCCCCAACCCGTTTGTCATTAGGACCGGAGCGTACCCGGATTTCCTGCCACGCGGCACTCACCAGCGGCCACGTGTGCGGTCCCGGCCAGCCGGGACCGCATGAAGTTCGCCAACGCCACCGACCTCGACAGGAAATCCGGGGTAGCGCAGTGGAGGGACCTGCGGTTCGCGCCGGCGGATATGGGGACATTGCGCTGGTTAGAAGACCGCGGAGGAGAGCTGCTGCGCCCAGTGCGCCACTGCTACAGCATCCACGCCGGCCTTTTCCTGAGCAGCCAGTTGCACCGCGAAGTTGCCGACGGTCGAGCTTTCCACTGCGCCGCAGCGTACTTCGAGGCCGGTCGCGCTGGCCGTCAGGCGGTTGAGAAGGCTGTTACGGCTGCCACCCCCAACGATATAAATCCGTTTGAACTTCTTTCCCGTGATGCGTGCAAGGCTGCTCACAATTTCTCCATACTTGCCGGCCAGGCTATGGAGAATGAGATTTACCATCTTTGGCGCGGCCTCCGCTCCTTCCTCAAGGCTTTGCAATCCGCGCTGCGTGAGTTGTCGATTGATACGTGAAGGCATTTCTCCGGGCAGCAGCAAATCCGGGTCGTCTACATCCAGCAGATACGCGGGCGGGGGGAGGTGCTCGGCAGCTTGAATGAGCTCAGGTACGGTCCAATCGATCTCCGGAGCCCACTCGGTCATGCACTGCCGCAGGAGCCACATCGCGTTGACGCCTTTATGAAAACAAATGCGGCCGCCGACGGCGCCCATATTGTTGAAGTCCGATGCCGTCGATTGGTCTCCGATAATCGGCTCGTTGAGCAATGTGCCAACCAGAGACCATGTGCCGGAGCTGATGTATACCCAGTCGTCTCCGCTGTCAGGAATGCTGGCGATGGCGGACGCAGTGTCGTGACAGGCAGGCGCAATCAATTCCACGCCTTCCAAGGCGCTCATGTTGAGGTGGTCTCCCATCAACCTGCCGACGATGGTGCCGGGCGGAACGAGCGGAGGCGCCGCCGTCGGCACCAGGCCCGTCGCTGCGAAAATCTCCGGCGACCAGGCACGCTTCTCCGCATCGACCAGTTGCGTGTGGGTGGCATTGGTATATTCCGATACCGCGCGACCACCGAGGCGGTGCAGGATGTACTCCGGCAGATTCACCCATGGCTTGTCACGCAACTCCGGCGCTTCTGCGAAAAGCTGGTAGAGCGTATTGAGCCGCCCCATCCCGATGCCGGTGATGGCCCAAAGCCGTTGCTGCGAAATCCGCTTGAAAACCTCCACCTGCGCCTGAATGGTTCGCTCATCCCGATAGCAGAAAGGGTCGGCGATGGCTTCGCCCTGTTGATTCAAGCGCACATAATCGACTGCCCAACCATCGACGGCAATCGAGCGCACGCCCTCGCTTGCGATCTCTGCGCTCTTTCGCAGACCGATGTCGACTTGCTGCGTAATCTGCTTCAGATCCCAGTGCAGCTCGCCATCCAAGCTTACCGGTCCATGGGCATGGCGGTGAACCAGCTCTATATGCGGTAGACCATCGCGCCAGCGCAGCAGGGAAACACGACAGCTTTCTGCGCCAAGATCGATGGCAATCATCGCACGCCGATCTTCTGCACTCATCTGAGAAAGGCCTCCGTCAGTCCTCCATCGATGGGGATCAGGTGGCCGGTAGTGCAGCGTGCTTGCGGGCCGCCCAGGAAGAGGATCGCTGCCGCACAGTCCTTTGGATCGATGGGCTGATGGGTCAACGTTCTCTTGGCATAGAACTGCGCCAGCATGGTACGCAATTCTTCATCGGAAGAAGACTCTGCAAAAGGGATGTTGTACTTTGCCAGCGACGCTTTGACCCGGTCGCGGGGAAACATGGTGGAACCTTTGACCACAGTCGCCGGACTGATACCGTTGACCCGCACTTTGGGAGACAGAGTGACGGCCAGCTCGCGCACCAGGTGGCTGACGGCTGCTTTGCTGACGTCATAGGCTTCGCTGCCGCGCTTGGCCACTACCGCGTTCGCCGAACTGGTCAGCACGATGCTGGTTTCAATTCCCTGGGCGTCGAAGACCTTAGCCGCCTCGTCCGCGAGCAGATAATTGGCGGTGACATTGATCTCAAGGGTCGACCCCCACTGAGCGTCGCTGATGGCGCCGTCCGGCGAGGAGGGAAAGAGCGCAGCCGTATTCACCAGGATGTCAATGCCGCCAAAAGCCGTGACGGTTGCATCGAGCGCTGATTGAATTGCGCAGCGATCGCGAATATCGATCTTGGCGGCGATTGCGTTTTCGCGGCCAACGATTGCCTGGGCTTCGGCCGCAACCTTTTCCGCCGGACCGAGTTCACGGTCCGCGATGACCACATGCGCGCCGCGTTCCGCAGCCATCAGCGCTACTTCGCGGCCAATCCCGCTAGCTCCGCCGACCACCAGGACTATGCGGCCACTCAATTCTTTCGCGGCCGGTTGCCTGCGTATCTTGGCCTCTTCGAGAGCCCAGTACTCGATGCGAAAGGCTTCAGAAGGGGGCAAGGCAACGTAGTTGTCGTGGACCTGGAAGGCGCTGGTGTCGGCCGCAGGTCCAGATTGCGGCAGGATCGGCGGGCACTTGCCTTCATCGAGATGCCCGGCGCCCTCCATCACGTGGATAGCGTTGACATAAAACTCACCTGTGATGCGCGCCTCCGCCTTGTTCTTGCCAAAGCTGAACATGCCGATACCGGGCACCAACACGACGGTTGGATTCGCATGCCGCATCGCAGGCGAGTCTTTCAGGGCATGCTTCTTGTAGTAGTCGGCATATTCGCTGCGATATTTCTCCATGGCCGTTCGGGCAGCAGCCTGAATATGCGATGGAATATTCGATGGATCGGGGGAATGATCCCACTCCACTAGCAGCGGGCGAATCTTGGTGCGGATGAAGTGATCCGGGCAGCTGGTGCCGAGATAGGCAAGCCTCGCAGCCGAATGCGAATTGACAAAATCCAACACTTCAGGGATATCGATGAAGCTGCCAATCATGCGCTGATGGGCGGAGACACTACCGCGTAGGAATGGCATCAACTTGTTGGCAATCCTCTGCCGTTCCTGGTGCGGAGTATATCTTGCGCCTCCAAAGGATTGGCTGTTTTTCCGCGCGCGATGGCTCTCGATGAACTGGCCGATCTGATCGATAATGGTGATGGTATTGAGATACGATTCACGCTGCGTGTTTCCCCACGTAAAGAGGCCGTGTCCTCCGAGTACTACGCCATCGCAACCAGGCACACCCTTTACCGCGCGCTCGAGCATCATGGCGAGTTCAAAGCCGGGACGCTGCCAGGGGATCCAAACCATCTTGTGGCCGAACTGGTGATTGAACTGGTCCATCTTTTCCTTACCGTTTGCCGAGGCAGCGAGCGCGATTCCCCAGTCCGGATGAAGATGATCCACGTGCGGGAAGGGAAGAAAAGCATGCAGAGCCGTATCGATCGAAGCAGCGACGGGATTGTTGCCGAAGGTGCAAAGCGGATACATGCCAACCATCTCGTCTTCCAGTTCGACACCACGATAAATCCTGGCCAGCGCGAGCACCTTATCCAGGTAGAGGGTGGCAAAGCCTGCGACCTTGATGCTGCCCAGGTCGCCGCCACTTCCCTTTACCCACAACACCGGCTTCTGCTGCCCGTCCAACGGATCAGTCTCGTCCAGCTTCGAGCTGGTGTTTCCGCCACCGAAGTTGGTGATGCGCAGGTCCGAGCCCAGCAAGTTGGAACGGTAGCGCAAGAGGGCGGGCGGATCGAGAGTCCTGGCGTGGCCTTCATCCCAAAGGTCGGCGAGATATTGCAAAGACATACTTCGGCTCCTGACGGCTGATCGTTAGTGCCATTTGGCCCCTGTTGAACCAATAGGGCAAATGTTTCGAAGCCCACTTATCCTATGCCGGGGAACCGCTTCCTGTCGCGAGAAGAATGAGGATCGCTTCGCTACCAGCCGGGATTTGGAATTCAATAGACCAAGTATTTCACAGCGCATCTCCGTTTCAAGTAGGATGGGTGCGTTTGCTCGAATGGCTGAAACGAGGTGGATGTGGGTCCCAATCCATTTATAGGCGTTGTGTATCACTGGATCGGCGGCCTCGCCTCGGCCAGCAATTTCATTCCTTTTCGAGGCATCAAGCGCTGGTCATGGGAGATCTACTGGATCATTCAGGGCTTTGCCGCGTGGATTCTCGCGCCTATGGTACTTGCTCTGCTGCTGGTACCGAATCTCTTCGCGATTCTTCGCGCTGCACCATCGAGCAGTACCACGTACGCATGCTTCTGGGGTGTGATGTGGGGGGTAGGCGGACTCACCTTTGGCCTCGCGATTCGCTATCTTGGCATTGCGCTGGGGTATGCCATCGCACTCGGGTTCTGTACCGCATTCGGCACCCTGATGCCACCGATCTTCAGCGGCCAGATGTCTTCCATTCTGCACGAGACCTCCGGGCAGGTGATACTCGCCGGAGTTGGCGTGTGCATGGTGGCGATCGCGGTCAGCGGCCTCGCCGGCTATTCGAAGGAGCATGAGATCACGACCGAAGACCGGGCGGAAGCGGGGGAGCGCGACTACTCATTCGGTAAGGGCCTCGCCGTGGCCATCTTCGCCGGGATTCTGAGCTCGTGCTTCGCCTATGGATTGGCCGCGGGCAAACCAATCGCAGAAATCGCACGCGTGGAGCTGATTGCCCATCATCGTCTTGATCTTTGGCAGAACCTCCCCGTGTTGGTTGTGGTTCTCTGGGGCGGATTCTTCACCAACTTTCTCTGGTCGCTCTTTCTGATCGTCAAGAACCATTCGTTGGCACAGTTTGGCGGGGCTCCGGGCATTAACCCCATGGGTACGGCGAAGGTTAGCGGAGAAGCCATGGTGGATGTTGATCCAATCTCGCGTCTCTCCCCTGAGACGCTGGTAAAGAATTACGTCCTGGCCGCGCTCGCTGGGGTGATCTGGTATTTCCAGTTCTTCTTCTACTCCATGGGGCAGACCAAGATGGGCAAGTACGACTTCTCCAGTTGGACGCTGCACATGGCCAGCATCATCATCTTCGCCACCCTATGGGGAGTGGCTCTGCACGAATGGAAGGGGACGAGCAGGCGTACAAAGAGTCTGGTTGCGCTTGGACTGTTTCTATTGGTCGGTTCCACGGTGGTCGTGGGCTACGGAAACTACCTCAAGGTACGCTGACCGGGTCAGGCGTAACTGGCAACCGCATCCCGGTTGGCAGCCGCGCGTTCTTTGCTGATCTGTTCCACGTAACCACTCTCGCGGAGCGCAAGGAGTGGATCTTCAGGCAGTCCTTTCGATTGCCGCCAGCCTTTGAGGATTGGCCGCACATCCTTCCAGAAGGCCCCGCGGAAGACCTCCTCCGCTTCCACCAGCTTGCACTCGTTCTGCAAGACTGACAGCCGCGCGTGATCCACCAGCGCCGACTTGGCAAAGATCTCCTGCGCCGTGCACACGGTCTGAACCATGGCTTCCATTTTCCCCTTTAAATTGTGACTCTGGTCGATCATGAAGGCCACGTCTACCTGCGCCCCCGTCTCCCATTCGTAGTTGCGAATCTCGTGGAAGATGCGGAAGACCTGGTACGGATCGATCGATCCCAGCGTCAGATCATCATCCGCGTAACGTCGATCATTGAAGTGGAAGCCGCCCAGCATCTTTGCCCGCAGCAGCCAAGCGACAATCTGCTCGATGTTCTGCGACTGGTAATGATGCCCGGTGTCGACCAGCACGAAGGCTTGCGGACCGGCCGCCTTGGCCAGCAGCAGCGCCATTCCCCAGTCGGCAATATCAGTGTGGTAGAAGAAGGGCTCGAAGGGTTTGTACTCAACCAGCAAGCGCTGGGTTGGGCTAAGGGCAGCATGCATCGCCTCCAGCGTCTGCTCAAACCAGTCAATGCGGTGACGCATGCTTTGTGTTCCGGGGTAGCTGGATCCATCGGGAAACCACGGAGCCACATCGCGGGAATGCAATTTGTCCGCGATGGCCACGCAGTCCAGCAGGTGATCGAGCGCCATCTTGCGTATCGCCGGGTCAGGATTTCCCGCGGCGCCAAACTTGTACTCCTGCCCCTGGAAGACGTTGGGGTTGATCGACCCCGCGACCACTCCACACTTTCGGGCAAGCTCTTCTACGTGGGAAACATCCTTCAGTCCGTTTGGTAGATCCCAAATGGCGTGGAGGGCGACGGTTGGACACGCCCCGGTCAACTGATTGACCATGCCTGCGTCGCTGAATTTCTCCGCGAGGTTGGTCGCTGCTGCGGGCTGCATGAATTTCCCGAACCTGGACCCGGTATTCGCGAAGCCCCATGAAGGCAATTCAATCCTGAATTGGTCCAGCGCCTGCCAAACGGCGCCTTCCACATCCTGTGCCATAAGTCACCCTGTCTGCGAAATCAATTTCGCCCAGCGGACATCCCACCATGTAACTCTTCAGCCAACGGTTCGTCTGCGATTCATCGTCCGAGTGTGCCAATTGGAGGGGGCAATTGGTAAAAATATTGCAATAGAGCAAGAGTTTCTATCCTGAAGCCGGCCCATGTCAACACTCATTTTTGAGTCCACGAGCGATTGGGTGCGTTTGTCCACGGATGTTAAAGAGGGGAGGGCCTCATCCAGTAGACGGGGAAACTCCCGGATTTGTTGCAATTTATCAATAAGCGAATTCCTTTCGAGAACTTATTTCCGCATGGTATTCTCCTCGGCGCTGGCAGGTTGATAGGTAGCAGGAGATTGCACGATGAACGAGACCAGGAAAGCCAAGCAGTCCGGTCCGTGGCAAAAGCTGTCATGGGGTGTGGCAACGTTGCTGGTGCTGGGTTGGGGAGCGGCCATTGCACAACACTCCGCTGATCCTCTGCGCGGCGGATTCGAGGACCCGCCAAACGGCGCAAGACCGCGGGTGTGGTGGCACTGGATGAACGGCAACATCACCCAGGAAGGCATCAAGTTGGATCTGGAGTGGATGCACCGGGTGGGGCTCGGCGGGTTCCAAAATTTCGACGCCGCCCTGGGAACACCGCCGGTGGTGCCGAAGCGGCTCGCCTACATGACACCAGATTGGAAAGAAGCGTTTCTTTATGCGACCAAGTTAGCCGACCAGTTGGGGTTGGAAGAAGCCATTGCCGGTTCCCCGGCTGGAGTGAGACCGGTGGTCCGTGGGTCCCGGCGTCTCAGGGAATGAAAAAGTACGTGTGGAGCGAGACGCGGATCGAAGGCGGAACGCCATTTACCGGAAAGTTGGCGCCACCGCCATCGAATACCGGTGCATTTCAGAATCTGGGCATCGAGGATGCGGGGGCATTGATGGGCCAAGGGAAAGATCCCGCAGTTCTATGCGGATAGCGCGGTGATCGCATATCGCGTGCCTGCAAGCGACGTGCCCTTCGAACAACTCCAAGCGAAGATAACCTCCAGCAGCGGCAGCCCGGACTTCGCGATACTCAATGACGGAGACCTGTCGAAGTTCGCTCTGCTGCCCATCGCGCCGGAGGGGGAGACGTCCTGGATCCAGTGGGAGTTCCCTCAGCCGCAAACCATCCGCGCTTTCACCATTGCATTGGGGGGCAAAAATCCTTTTGACGCCTTTGCGCCCCCCGGCGGAGACAGTGGCAAGGCTTTGGAAGCGAGCGATGATGGACAAAGTTTTCGCGTAATCGCTGCCGTTCCCAAGGGGGGAGCGACGGAGCATACAGTTTCTTTCGAGCCGGTCACGGCAAAGTTCTTCCGCCTCACCTTCCAGACTCTTCCCGCGGGCCCAAACCCTTTTGCCAATCTCGATATGGGTGAGATGGGCGTTCATCTGCCGCCCCCTCCCAAGGATTATCAGATTGCTGAACTGGTTCTCCATTCCGGAGCGCGGGTGAATCGCTTTGAAGAGAAGGCAGCTTTTAATCCCATGCCCGATCTCTACCAGTTCGCTACGGAAAATGTAACCGCAGCGGATGTAATCCAGACCAAGGATGTGGTGGATCTGACGTCCAAGATGCATCCCGACGGCACTTTGGACTGGACTCCTCCGCCGGGAAATTGGGTTGTGCTGCGCTTTGGCTATTCCTTGCTCGGGATCACCAACCATCCCGCAACCGAAGAAGCGACCGGCCTTGAAGTGGATAAGCTGAACGGCACTTACGTAAGAAATTACATGGACCACTATCTCGGCAGCTACCAGAGCACGGTAAGCGACGGCCTGATGGGTAAGCGGGGCATGAAGTACGTGATCACCGATAGCTGGGAGGCGGGCGCGCAAAATTGGACCGACGACATGATCGCGGAGTTCACCAAGCGGCGCGGCTACGATCCCCGGCCGTGGATGCCGGTGCTGTCCGGGCATGTAGTGGAAAGTGCCCAGGCGAGCGATGCGTTTCTGTGGGACCTGCGCAAGACCATCGCGGACCTTACTGCCGACGAACACTATGGGCAGGTAGAGGCTTCGATTAAGGCCCACGGAATGGGCCACTACGGCGAATCTCACGAGGAGGGGCGCGCGTTCATTGCCGATGGGATGGAGGTGAAGAAGCTGAACGAAGTCCCGATGAGCGCGATGTGGACGCAGAGTCCCAGGGGTGAACAAAGAGCAGTACGGCTATAACGCGGATGACCGCGAATCGGCGTCGGTGGCGCATATCTACGGGCAAAACATTGCGGCCGCCGAGTCCATGACGGCGATGGCGGCGCCTTGGGCGTGGTCGCCGGAGACGCTTAAGCCAACTGCGGATAAGGAGCTCGCAGAAGGCATCAATCGCTTTGTCATCCATACCTCGGTGCACCAGCCGTTGATTGGCAAAGCTCCGGGCTTAGGCCTGGGACCGTTTGGCCAATGGTTCACACGCAACGAAACCTGGGCCGAAGAGGCCGCTCCTTGGGTGACCTACCTGGCTCGAAGCTCGTACCTGTTGCAGCAGGGTCATTTCGGCGCGGATATTCTTTATTTCTATGGCGAGGACTCCAACGTCACCGCAATCTTCGCCGACAAGTCGCCCGATGTACCGGCAGGCTATGGCTTCGACTATGTAAACGCGGATGCTTTGATTCACAAATTCGCAGTCAAGGACGGCAACATCACCACGGAGAGCGGCATGAGCTATCGCGTGCTTGCGCTCGATCCGTACAGCATCCACATGTCATTGCCCGTCTTGCGAAGTATTCGTGCGCTGGTAAACCAGGGCGCGGTGGTTGTGGGCCCGAAACCGGTAAACACGCCGAGCCTGGCCGATAACGCGGAGATTTCAGCGCATCGCGGACGAGCTTTGGGGGACGGAACCGGCGAGCACAGCGTCGGAAAAGGCAAGGTTTATGCCGGCCAAACGCTCGCCGATGCTTTAGCCGCGCTCAAGATGAGCCGGACTTCCACTACACTAAGCCGGAAAGTGACACCGACATCTTGTTCGTACATCGCAGGCTGCCCGACGGCGACCTCTATTATGTCGACAATCGTAACGATCGCGATGTCCAGGTCGATGCGGATTTTCGGGTTACGGGCAAAGCTCCGGAACTATGGCATGCCGATACCGGGGCGACGAGGATGCCTCATACAGCATTTCTGGTGGGCATACCACCGTGCCGCTTCATCTTGAGCCTTGGGGTACTGTGTTTGTCGTATTTCGCAAGCCGGCCAAGGCTAATTCCCAGACTCTTCCCAGATGATGGAAACCAAGCTGGACACGATCGAAGGCTCCTGGAAGGTGAGCTTTCAGCCGGATCGCGGCGCACCGCCGTCGAGGACGCTGGACAGATTGGCTTCGTGGAGCGAGAACCCAGACACCGGGGTGAAGTATTTTTCAGGTGTAGGCACATATACCAAGACGATTCAGGCGCCGGCCGATTGGTTCAAACCGGGCGCGCATCTGTGGATCGACTTAGGCGATGTCAGGAATCTGGCCGACGTCACCGTGAATGGTAAACCGCTGGGAATCGTTTGGCATATCCCGTATCGGGTGGATGCTACGTCTGCGTTGAAGCCGGGAGCGAACGAATTGACCATCAAGGTGACGAATGCGTGGGTGAATCGGCTTATTGGGGATCAGCAGCCCGGTGCGGAGAAATATACTTTCACAGTCATCCATCCCTACAAGGCCAACTCTCCATTGTTGCCGTCAGGCTCATCGGACCGGTGCAGATTACCTCCGTCGCTAAACAATAAGTAGTTAAATCTCTCTCGGCATAACAAATCGAAGGGTGCCCCACATCCCCGGATTTCCTGTGAAGCTTGTTGGCGTTGATGAACTTCAAGCGGCTTTCCGTAATGAAAGCCGCACACGTGGCTATTGCTTAGCGCCGCGTACAGGAAATCCGGGCATCTCGATTTTGAGATGTGGGATCGAACCAATCTCAACTGCCATTTTTTGACTCGCATCCCGGTTCAGTTGACTCAAACAGGTGTGCTGACTAATTTGTCAGCTTGCCTGGTCAAGGCATTGAGGCGCGCGTATGCCGGTTTCGAAGAAGGAAATATCACCCTGTCCGATGGACGCCATGCTATCGGTGATCGATGGTCGATGGAAGGGGACGATATTGTGGCGGCTCCTGGACGGGCCCATGCGGACCAGCGAATTGCGCCGCATCATCCCCCAGATCAGCGAGCGGGTTTTGATTCGGCAGCTGCAGGAGTTGGTCCAAGACGGGATCCTGATGAGGAGCGAAGAGAAGAGCATACCGCCAAGCGTGCGCTACGCCCTCTCAGAATATGGAATGACGCTTCTCCCTGTACTGGAGGGGATTTGTGCCTGGGGACAAAAGCACCTGGCCCGGCTAGAAATATGCACCGGCCGAGTGGATGCAGGCACAGCATCGATAAGCTCTTGAACAGAGCGCCCCCAAGCCCTAGCTCTTGGGCTTTGCACCAGCGCCTGGCGTTAGCCGTTCCCGGAGCAGGTCATCCAGGTCGTAGAGCTTGTCGGTGACCAGGTTCAGCTTGCGGGAGAGGTTTTGGATCTCCGATTCGGCGCGGCGGTTCACGTCGAAGTCCAGCTCGCTGCGCAGGCGGTCCTTCTTGTCCTGGCGGTTCTGGCTCATCATGATGACCGGTGCCTGGATAGCGGCCAGCATCGAGAGGAAGAGATTGAGCAGGATAAAGGGGTACGGATCCCACGCGCGGCCCCGCAGTGCAATGTTAGTGCAGGTGTAGACGACCAACACAATTCCGAAGACGATGATGAAGGTCCACGAGCCGCCGAAACTGGCGACCTTATCGGCGACGTGTTCGCCGAAAGTGTATTCGTCCTCGATCACATCATTGGCGTTCCGATTGGCGCGAATCCGCACCAGCTGCTGCGATGCATGGAATTGGTGTCCAAGAACGGTCAACATATCCATACCGGCCAGGGGTTTGCGCTGCAATAGAGTAGCAATGTCGTCGCGGCTGATCTCGACGCACGTGGTTTCTTCCGTGGCCATGGCGCTCGTCTGATGGGGTGTTTGATCCAGCATGGAAGCGAAGCCGAAAAACTGCCCGTGGCCGGGTTGGTCGACCACGAGTTCCTGGTGATCTTCATCGACGGTCGTGACCTGCACGTTGCCTGAAAGCAGAATGTAAGCGTGCATGCCGGGATCACCCATTTTGTAGATGCGCTGCCGGGGAGCAAAAGTTCTGAGATCGACCTGGGCAGCCAGGACTGCAATTTCATCGTCGTCGAGCAAGGCAAAGAGCGGGACGTGTTTTAACTCCACGGGGTCGCAGGGCATGGATCACCTCGTTGGCGCTGTATTGTTTCGCAATTTTTGAACTGCGAGAGACCGATGAACAATGACGATGGCTAATTTGTTGGCCGGATTTGGTAATTATGTCTTCGCATTTGACAATAAGGCTGTCACTCGCGCGGCGAAGTTTTGGGGTGCGGACATCCCCGGCTTCATGGCTAGCGCTCGCGTGACTGGGTCGAAGTAGTATTGTTCGATAGCGGCTTAAATGGAGGATATTTAAATTAGGGCAAACTGCTTTAAATTTATCAGCTGCTTGTAGGTAAGGCCTCATCTGTCACGCGAACCGTTCGGATCATCGGACAGCGGGAGTCTGCATGCTCCATCGCGGTATGATGAACAGGAGTCCTGGACCTCAGAGGGCACCAGATGACCATGCTCATTCGCGCATCGTTGCTGGCGCTGGCGATGAGCGCCGGCCTCGCCGCGCCGTTAGCTACCGATCTCAACGGACATCCCATCACGGATCTCGCGCCGGCGGGAGCACGGGCCGTTGTTCTCTTCTTCGCCGCATCGGATTGCCCCATCTCCAACCGATACATTCCCGAGGTTCTGCGGCTGGCAAAGCAGTTTGAACCGCTCGGAGTTCGGGTATGGTTTGTGTATCCAAATCCAGGAGATGATGCAAAAGTCGTTCGTGCCCACGACCTTGCGTTTGCAATTGCGGCCAGCACAGCGTTAGACACGAGGCAGACGCTCACCCGGATGGCGCAGGCGACCATCACTTCCGGAGGCAGCGATTTTTGTTCCCCAGGGAACCGGCCTGCACGAGGTATATCGTGGGCGGATTGATGACCGGTACTTAGCCTTCGGGACTGAGCGGCCGCAAGCGACGCATCATGACCTCGAAGAAGCCATCCGAGCCGTGCTTGCTGAGAAGCCCGTTCCGCAGCCGGCGGGTCCTCCCATCGGCTGCTCGATTGTGACTCTGCAACCGTGAAGAGTGCGTTGCGTGGAATGGCCGGGGTAGAACCACGATGGCTACGTCGAGAATGCGCGAACGACCACCAGGGTCATATCGTCATGTTGTGGGGCGGTCCCGGCATATCGGGTGGCCGCGTCGAAGACGCACTCCAGGAGTTGCTGCGCGGTTAAGATCCGGCACCCGCGAACAGTGTCGATCAGACGTTCCTCTCCCCATTCTTCGTCATCCAGATTCATGGCCTCGCTGATGCCATCGGTGAAAGCTACCAGAACATCGCCCGGGCGGAGCCGCACCGAACCTTGCTCGTAATGGACGCTCTCCAGAAGGCCAACCACAGTTCCCCCGGGTTCCAGGCGGATGACCGTACCGCTCTCCCCGGCGTGATGAAAAAGCATGGGAGCATTGTGACCCGCGTTGACGTAGTCGAATCTGCCATGGGCTGGATCATACTGGCCGTAAAAGAAAGTTGCGTATCGATTGGAAGCGGAGGCCTCGTACACCAGGCGATTAATGCTGCTGACAGCGGCGGCCAGGTTCTCAGGACGCGCGTAGCTTCGCTGCGCAGCGACGCCTGCAGGCTGGCCATCATCAAGGCTGCGGCAATTCCTTTGCCAGAGACATCGCCGATCGCTATGCCAAGGTTTCCCTTGGGCAGAGCAAGAAAATCGTAGTAGTCGCCACCGACGCCCAATGCGGGCCGGCAATGACCGGCGTAATCGAGGCCGGGGATGATGGGCAGTTTCTGGGGAAACAGCCGCTCCTGCACTTCGCGCGCGATCTCTACTTCGCGGTTCAGGCGCTCGCGATGGGCAACCTCATCCGCAACGGTTCGCAGCAGGTTCGCATTTTCGAGCGCCAACCCGGTCTGTGTTGCGACTGACTTGAGCAGGCGCACATCAGAGCCGGTGTACGGTTCCTCAGACCGCTTGGCGCCGAGAGAGATAAAGCCCAGCAGTTTGTCCCGCACCGCCAGCGGCAGCAGCAGTTCCGATTGAAGCGTGGCCAGCTTACCTCGCTCTTCATCGCTGATCCCCTCCTCGCGGTAAAGCCACGATTGGCGATCGTTCAGGAACACCCGGGCGGGCTCCTTCTGGCTTTTCAACACTAACGCTGTCCCCGTTTTGCTGGGGAAGGCAACTGCAGGAAGACTGGCATACCCCATGGCGAATGCAGGCCGGTAGAACCCTTCTCCGCCCAGGAGCACTGCCACTTGCGGCACGTGCAAGGTCTCGGAGATGCGCGCCGCAACGGTTTCGAGAAGCGATTTAGGCTCAATCATTGATCGCACCTGGTCGCTGAGCTCGGTCAACACGTGCTCTGCGTCATAGCTTTCGCGGAAGAAACGGCGATCGACCCAAGTGCGCAAGCCATCCCCAGCCCTGCGGATAGTGAAGTAGGCCGTAATGCCGGCCAGGATAACGATGGTTTTTTGCAGACGGTCGTGACTGGCGTCTGCTGCCATCGTTGTCCCGGCGACGATAACGACCCCCATCGCAATAAACTGCAGCACTCGTATACCGCCCCTGGCCAGCGTGTACTGGAGCCCCTGGCGAAGGGCAACACCGACTCCCATCGCCTTTTGCACCACGATGACATAAGTCAGCGTGAGGGGAAAAAGGATGAGCGGAACGACAATGAGGGCATTAAACCAGGCCGGAAAAATCTCGCTGGCGGTCTTGCCCAGTATGCGCGCATACAACGTGGGCAAAATAGCCGGGGTAAAGGCTGCGATTGCGCCCCAGTAGAGAAAGCGCAATCTTCGCTTGGCGTCCGGCGATTTGCTCAGGCCGAGTTTGATTCCCATGGCAGAGAAGAAGCTTCCGATCAGGACGAAAGCGCAAGACTTGCGCTGGTATCGAGAGGCTTGAGCACGGCGTAGAGACCGGCGACCGATCGATAATCGCTCAGCCCACCGACCGAAACAACAACCCCGGAGAGAGCAGACGATGGCGAAAGGAAGCGCGCAGAACCACTGCATGGCTCTCCACACCACGTCGTATCGACTGCCCGGGGAAAAGGTTCAGGAAAGAAGCGGCCGAAGAGGAAAATGATGATCGGGAATACGGCCTCCAGGGTCGCTTCGTAGAGCAAGCCTGCTTCGCGCCACCCGGGCGGCCAGCCATACGACAATAAAGGTTCGCAGGATATTCGGAAAGCTCAACATGAGCGCCAGCAACAGCCAGGCCATAGGATCGCGGGGCCGGCGAAAGGCAACCCAGAAGCCGAGCAGCAGAGACACCGCCGGGAGCAGAAGGCCCACCACCAGGTCACTCAAAATCCCAGGAATTGAACCGGCGATGTAACCGGCAAATGATGCTTCGCTGCTGCCACCTGGGGCGGCTTTCGGAGCGATCGTCAACACGAGAGGGACGCCCACCCCAGCCTTATCGAAAGCCCGGCCCAGGAGGCCGGTTCCCGTAAAAGGCATTCCGTTGACGGCCACCAACTGGTCCCCGTTATGGATTCCAAAGCCCGCGGCCTCGGGAGTGGTGAAGTTGATACGGTTCGCTCCCGGGGTCAACAAAGAAGAAAGGGAAGTTCAGTGTTTCACGACGGAAAAGGTCGGGGAGATAGCGGACCTGGTAGAGCAGGGTGATCGCAAACAGCGTCGCTAGCAGGCTATAGAGGAAGATGGGGCGCTTGATGGGCATGGGCTGTGAGCGTCTCCTGGGCGGCCACTCCTAGCCGGGAACCATGATTCTATCTGGTTCGAGCGCTGCAGCAATCATTAGCCGTTTTCCAATGTTATGCATGCCAGGGATTAAAGACAGCTACGCCGGTAGGTTCAAAATCGGCTACGTTCCTGGTGACAACTGTCATGCCATGAACGATGGCGGTCGCAGCGATCAGGGAGTCTCGATCGGAACAAGGGGTTGGGACATGCAACGCAGCACACCTCTGAGCGACAGACGTATCGACGGCGAGGATACGTCCATTGAATGTGGGTAATACATGGTCTTCCATCCAGGATCGAAGGAGCGCTCCTTGCGAGTGGTCACGGCGTTCGATCAAGAGGATCCCGATCTCCAATTCCAGAATAGAGATCGCGGACAGAAACAGGGTGGGCACCGAAACGCTCTTTGCCCAGGCGCTGACATTATGATGCACCTTGCCGGTCTTTCCTTTGCGCAGTTCCGACACGACGTTGGTATCAAGCAGGTACATCAGGCGAGATCTGCAGGACGGTGAAGATCGCCGCCGCAAGCGAGGAGGCTCAAATTCGACTTCGGCAGCATTCGGCATCGCCAGCAGGTCCAGGATGTTTTCCCGCCTGTTCGTAATTTTCCGGTACTCCTCTATGGTCAGCAGCACATGGGCCGGGCGTCCGCGATCCGTGATAAAAACAGGGCCCCGTTCAGCGGCCTTCTTGGCTCTGCTGGCATCTTGATTGAATTCGCGGCTGGAAAGCGTTGTGATGGCCATATTTCACTCTTCTTAACGTCTCTTCTTAACATAGCAACGTTGCTACATTGTAGCACAACGCCCTGACGAGAGCTTTGTACTCTCCGCTCCAGGCTTAAAGGAGTCGCGGATCACTTCTCCTTGACAGCGGATCCGGCTGCAGGAGAAAGGTGTGAATGGACCGGTGAAAATATCCCCGGCCCAGAATTTCGCCGTTGTCGTTGATGCGCGATGCCACCAGCAGCTTCCAGCCGGAATCGGGCGAGATCAGCTTGTTCAGGTTGATCATCTTGCCTTTCTCCCAGAGGAACGCCCGGATTTTCCCATCGTCCTCAGAAGTGCCGACCACCTGGGACTGGGCATTGATGTCCAGGGCTGTGCTGGGCGCATCTTCATCGCCCAGGGTGCCCAGATCCTCGATGGAGCCATTTTTCCAGATCACCCCGTGTCCGGCGCCGTTGGGCAGGTCGCAGGATCCAATGATCGTGCCGCTGTTATTGATGGCCTGGGCACTGCAAATGGTGCCGCCGGGCAACTTCGGGCAGCTGCTTGCATCTTGCCCGCATGCCAAAGAAAAGCCTGGGGCTTACCGTTGGGAACAAGATTCGCCTCTCCGACAATGTCGTTCTTGTCGTTGATGTCGCGGGCGCTGCTGTAATCTCCCTGGGCAAGCAGCCCCAGATCGCGGGGCTGTTTGGTGCGCCACAACACTGCATGCCGCGTGCCGCCGCTGGTCTGCGCGCTGCCCACTACGTCGCCCGCCGCGTTAACCGCACTGGCAGAGGAATACGGCCCTCCCAGGGACGGCAGGGTGTCCAGATGGCCGTTGGACCATTGGAAGGCGTGGGTAAACCGTAAATCCTGCGGCCCCTGCAGGGTTCCTACCACGGTGAGACGGTCGTTGATGTCGGCGGGGTAGACGAGGGAGAAATCCTTTTCGCCCTCGATGGTGATGGTCTCGCTGCCACGAAATACCACTCCCGGCATCAGGCTCGCGCTTACCGAGTGCCAGATGGCAATGTCGCCATGATTATTTAATCCTGGAGTGTCGGTCAGGGTGCGCACGAGAGCGGGTCCACGATCCACAACCGTGTAGCGCGGGTGGACCTGCTGGGCGAGAGTCATCGCCGGTATGAGGGCTGTTATCCGAGAGAAAAATCGTGGCCGCTTTCACCAATGTCCAAGGCTCCGCTACTGACATGTTTCATGGTACGCAAAGGGCGGCAACCTTTACTGCATCATATTGAGGGTGAGGATTACGCTCTGGGTGGTGACGTTGGCCCCCGAGGTTCCCGTCGCCACGACCGTCACCTGGGCACTGGTCGCAGCCGTCGGGTGCACCTCATAGCCACTCATCCCGCACCCAGAAAGACCAGCAGCAAAAGCCAATGTGCATATCATCAGCAGGCAAAGCTGCCCTAGGCGCTGTTTCACCAGTCTCCGTTTCCTCACAAAGACTGCCAATCCGGTCAGCCCGCCGGGCCACCAGAAAGCCAGGGCAAGCAGAGCCGGAGTGAAGGTAGGTTTGCGGCGTGCGTTCTTCGCCTGTTGCGTAGTCATCTGAATCGTGAGGCCCAGATTGACGCTCTGGTTGTTACCACTCAGCGTGACCTGGTTTTGTGCAAAGGCGCAACTCGCATTGGTGGGGAGATTGGAGCAACTTAACGCGATCGTACCGCTATAGTCACCGGTTGGAGTGAAGGTGAGCGTGGTAGTCGCGGTCGGATCCCGCCTGCACGGTCAGCGAAGTTGGGTTTGCGGCCACCGTGTAGCTCGCCGGCGTAGTCACTGGCGCTGCACTCACCGTTACGGTCATCGCCGAGGAAGTGCTGGCAGCAAAGTTGCCTGCAGCCGCATACACGGCAGTGACGGTGTCGGTTCCGCTGGGCAGCGCGGTTGTGCTGAACGTGGCTGCGCCGCTGCCATTCAACGTGCCCGTGCCCAGTGAAGTGGTTCCACTATAAAAGGTAACTATTCCTGACGGTGTGCCCGAGCTGGAGGCTACAGTCGCCGTCAACGTTACACTGGCGCCGTAGGCGGCGCTGCCCGGCGCGCTCAACGTAGTCGCGGTTGCTGCAGGGGTCACCGTCAGCGTGCCATTGACCGTGGTGACGGTGTAGTTGGCCAATTGGGCGCCGGTAACAGCAGGAACAATCGGATAGTTGCCGGCATTGCTGGTGGCGGTGGCGGTGGTGGTGAAGCTTTCGCTGAAGCTGTCGCTACCGACCGCTGCCGGTCACGGTTCCGTTAAAGACCGGGTTGGCTGCAGCGTACACGCGGCTCGCGTTATTGGCCGAGACGGTCAAAGGCGCAGGCGTTACCTGGAAGCTCTGGGTCGCTGTGGCCGGGCCGTAGTCCTTATTCCCGGCCTGCGTGGCTTGCAATACGACCGTGCCTACACCGGTGATGCTCACCATGCCGCCGCTGATCGTTGCTGGACCGGACTCAACGCTGATGGTGACCGGATAACTGCTGCCCAGGCTGGAGCTCGCGCTTACTGCAAAAGGCGCACTGCCGTATACGCGCGATGCGATGGCGGGGAAGGTGATCGTTTGCGATGTCGCATTGACAGTGATGGTGGTTGCTGTCGACACGCTGCCCGCAAAGTTACCCAGGGCTCCATAGCTGGCGGTGACGCTATCAGTGCCGGCAGGGAGGGCCGCGGTGCTCAGTGTAGCCATGCCGCTGCCGTTCAGCGTGCCCATGCCCAGGACCGTCGATCCGCTCAAGAAAGTGACGGTTCCGCCGGGCGTGCCCGCGGCGGAGGCTACCGTTGCGGTGAGCGTTACGTTGGAGCCGTAGCTGGCGGTGCCCGGGCGCACTCAATTGGTGGTGGTCGCCGCCGCCGCGACCGTCAGCGTGCCGTTGACGATGGTGACGTGTAGTTGGATTGCGGGCCGGTCACAGCGGGCACGATCGGATAGCTGCCGATTTGCTGCTGGCGGTTGCGGTGGTGGTAAAGCTCTCGGTGAAGCTGTCGCTGCCCACCGCGCCGGTGACCGTTCCGCTAAAGAGCGGGTTGGCTGCGCCGAAAGCACGGCTGGCGTTATTGGCGGAGACGGTCAACGGCGCAGGCGTCACCTGGAAGCTTTGCGTCGCCGTGGCCGCGCTGTGGTCCGCATCGCCGGCTTGTGCGGCTTGCAGCACGACCGTGCCCGCGCCGGTGAGAGTCACGATGCCACCGTTGATCACCGCTGGACCCGACTGTACCGTGATGGTGACGGGATAGCTGCTGCCTAAGCTGGAACTCGCCGTCACCGCGAAGGGCGCGCTACCGTAGGCGCGCGATGGGATGGGCGAAAAGGTGATGGTTTGCGATGCCGCGTTCACCGTGATGCTGGCTGCCGGCGACGTGCTGGCGGCAAAATTTCCCGCTGCCGCATAGCTGGCGGTGAGCTGTCGGTGCCCACCGGGAGCGTCGTTGTGCTCAGTGTAGCCACGCCGCTGCCGTTCAATGTGCCCGTACCCAGCCCGGTGGATCCGCTATAAAAGGTGACGACGCCGCCAGGCGTGCCCGCGGTTGAGGCCACCGTCGCCGTCAGCGTTACGCTGGCGCCGTAGGCGGCGGTGCCGGGCGCGCTCAGCGTGGTTGTGGTCGCTGCTCCGCTTACGGTGAGCGCGCCATTGACGATGGTGACGGTGTAGTTGGCCATTGTGGACCGGTGACCGCGGGCACAATCGGATAGCTGCCCACATTGCTGCTGGCGGTTGCGGTGGTGGTGAAGCTTTCGGTAAAGCTGTCGCTGCCCACGGCGCCGGTCACCGTTCCGCTAAAGACGGGGTTGGCAGCGCCGAAGGCACGGCTCGCGTTATTGGCGGCGACGGTCAGCGGCGCAGGCGTCACCTGGAAGCTCTGGGTCGTCGTGGCCGCGGTGTAGTTTGCATCGCCGGCTTGCGAGGCTTGCAGTACTACCGTGCCGGCGCCAGTGAGGGTAACCGTGCCGCCGCTGATCACCGCTGGGCCGGACTGCACCGTGATGGTGACGGGATATTTCGTGCCGGCACTTGAAGTCGCCGTCACCGCGAAGGGCGCGCTTCCGTAGGCGCGGGATGCGATGGCGGGAAAGGTGATGGTCTGGGTTGCCTGGTTGATGGTCAATGTGCCGTTGACAATGGTGACGGTGTAATTGCCCAGATTGGTGCCGGTGACCGAAGGCACAATCGCATAGCTGCCCACAGCGCTGGTGGTGGTGGCCGTTGTGGCAAAACTTTCCGTGAAGGTATCGCCATTCTGCGCGCCGGTCATGGTTCCGCTAAAAGCTGGATTGGCGGCACCATAGACCCGGCTCGCGTTGTTGGCCGTCACTGTCAGTACCTGGGCCGACGACGGCGAGATGGTCAGCGTACCGGCGTTCATCACCACCTGGTAGTTGCTGGCGGAGGAACCAGTCACCGTTGCGATGATGGGATAAGTGCCGGCCGGGGAAGCGCTGGTAGCCGTGGTGCTGTAAGTGACCACGATGGTCGTGCCCAGCGTATCGCCGTTCACCAGGCCGGTGACCGTTCCGGTCAACGCGGGCAGCGCGCCACCAGCCGTCATGCTGGCGTTGGCTACGTTGACCGTCAGTTGAGGCTTTAGCAAGCCATAGACAACCAGGGCGCCTGAACCATTGGCTGTGCCCAGCGGGCCGAAGGTAGCAACGTAGACCTTTCCGTTAGCCACCACGGGCGGTACATACTTCGCGAACAGGCCGATTTCATCCCGGGCGTCATTCGTCTTATCGCTCCACAGAAGATTCAACGTATCGGCATTGAAGGCATACAGAACGCCCTGTACGGTCTTGACCACCGCGTTGCCGTTGTAGGGAGTCGATGCCCACAAGATTCCGTTGCTGGCACCGTTTGCCGAAACCGTCAGAAACCCGCCGGGCATGGCGCCATCGTTGTTGGTCACGGGTGCGGTCATCGTGCTGGTGGCGAACGGCGTTGTATTGAGAAGTCCGGTCGTGGAATTGAACAGGAAGGCGCGCAGGACGTCGTTCTCTCCCCAGACATAGGTTGTGGGGCCGTTCTACATCGCTGTTGAAGTACACCGGGGCGCCATGGATGTGACTGGTACCCTTGCCGTAGACCGCCTGAAACTCCTGCCGTACCTTGTCGCTGGAGGAATTGAACTCCCCCATCCCATTGGTGTCTGCAAGGTAGAGCACGCCTTGCTTGCCGCCGCCCAGCACATAGCTGGTGTTCGGAATCAGCAACAAGCCGGCTGACCCCAAATCCATATCACCCGAATTCATGGTGGCGCTGTTGTAGGGGGTGAAGTAATCGAGCAGTTCCAGATTGGGCGACAACTTGATAAAGCTGTTGCCGGTCTGCACCAGGTTATTCGGTGTCTTGCCAAAACTCCCATTGCCGGTCGAAATATAGAGGTTGCCGGCGGCATCGACCGCAGGAGCCTGGCCCGCGTTCCAAATCCCTCCCAGGGTCCCGTCGTGGTGTCAGAGTAGACAGCCGTCTGCGCCAGCGTCGACGCACTGTAAGCCATCACCCAGCCGTGGTAAGGCGGTGCGTCTTCGTGGGAGGAGAACGCAACGTAGACGTTCCCATTGGCCAGGGCCAGGCCCGGGCGCTGATTCTGCATCTTGGGCTTGAAGACAAGCGGAGTGGTCAGATCAGGAGTCGAGTAAGTGGCGGCTATAGTCACCGGGCTTCCGCGCTACCGGAAGTCCGGTGGCAATCTCGATTGCATTGAGGTTGTATGAGAACTGCCTGGTGCCGTTCGGCCGGCTGGGAGCCGGAGACGAAGTACATGATATTGCTCGCTGGGATCGATTACGGGCGTGCTCAAAATCCCGATCTGCGTGGCCCAGGAGATATTTTGATCCTACTCAACATCTTGAGCGATGATGGCCGAGCCGTAGTTTTGCGTCCATAGCATCGCACCGGTGTCGGCATCCAGGGCGTAGATGGTGTTGAACATGCTCGCTACGAAGACGACGTTGTGCGTTGCCGCCGGCGATAGCCAGATTCGATACGTAGAGCGGCTGAGCATAGATCTGCCCATCTGTGTGTACGGTGAAGAGTTTGCCGAAGTTGGCCGCGTTTACGTTCGCCGGAGTAAGAGTCGTTTCCTGCAGATTCGCGCCGCTGCGCGCAGTGTCGTAGCTTCGGGTATAGACATTCACCTGGGCCATCGCGGCAACGCTGAAGTACACCAGCAACAGGAGACACAGCCATGCCGGAGCGGAAAACCGCGTCAAACGCCCTCCCATGCCGGAGGGATATGCCTGTTCAGGGGAGACCAAATTATCCTCAACCAACGTCCTGGAATCCTTTACCACCGGGCCCCCGAAGAGATATTCCAATTGCCAACCGAGTTAAGAGCGTCGTTAAAGCCGGCAAATGCCGGCCAGGAACACCCCTCCGCCCGCGTTTTAGCGGAATAGGGTAAAGCAACCGTGGGGAAGAAAGGGGCCCGAACTAGCTATGGAACACAGCCTTGGGGAAACTGCAAAATGTCTTTGGGGGTAACGTGCCAAACCTACAGCCAGAGCGTGCATGGGGGGCAAGCCCGCTCTGTATCCAGTGCAGTTTAACAACAAACAGTGGCAATGGACCAGTAAAAGATACAATTTCGTTTATGTTTTATAAGCCTTGAAGAATCAACGTGTAACGCGCAATCGCTCAAGTCCGGCCCTAACTTTTCGCCGAGGATTGCGCGACCGGGCTCGAGTGCGTACCGCATTCCTCGCGCTCGAGCGTTCTGGCCCAGACGGGGAAGCGGTCATAGATAAATTCGATCTAGAGGAAGAAGGTGGCAAGGTGGGAGTAACGCGACGAAACATGTTAATCGGCGCCGGAGGTCTGGCTTCGGCGTTCGTTCTTGGAGCACCTATAAGGGATGCAACCGGTGAAGTGCGGGCGCCCGCAGAGGAGCCGCCGGCCCGGAAGCTGAAGGTCATCGTAGCCGGCGGCATCCTGGCGATCCGGAATACGGATGTGGCGGCACCGTCGCCCGCCTCACCAGTCTTGGCCACGAGGTGGTTCTGCTTTATTTGAACGACGGAGCGTGGCCTCCGACTCCCGCGTCCACCCGGATCGCGGAAGCGAAGAAGGCGTGCGAACTATTGAAAGCACGGCCGGCCTATGCCGGGCAAGTCAACGGCCACGCCGTGGTCGACAACGCGCATTACGAGGAGTACGCAAAAGCTAATCGACGCCGAGAAGCCGGACGTGGTCTTTACTCAATGGCCCATCGATAACCATCGCGATCATCGAGCCATCACCATGCTCACCTACGATGCATGGCGGCAATCAAAAAACAATTTTGCGCTCTACTACTATGAGGTTTCCGATGGGGAGGATACCTTGCAATTCTCTCCCACGCACTATGTTGATATTACGGAAACGGAGCCGACCAAACGTGCTGCCTGCTATGCCCACGCCAGCCAGACGCCGGATCAGATATTATGCGCTGCAGGATCAGGTTGCCGCTTTTCGAGGTGTGGAAGGCGGCTACAAAAGAGCGGAGGCATTTGTGCTCCAACTGCAAAGCCCGGATGATCCTCTTCAGGCGCTGGGGCGGCCCTGAAGAAAATGCGATAACCTGAAGGGCCGAGGGGGAATGCGATGTCCATGGACCTTTCTGAAGCGCATGCACCGATCGGGCACTTTCTCGAGCAGCCGAAAGACCTGGAGGAATGGCAGAAATTCCAGCTTACCGATGAACAGGTCGCTGGGTTCCACGAGAAGGGATATCTTGCCGGAGTGCAGGTTCTCGACGACCGGCAAGTCGACATTCTGTGCTCTGAGCTGGCCGGCCTGATGAAGAAGTCGCATCCCGCCAATCACCTCTTTCACGAGTATCACTCCAACGAGTCGCAGGATCCGGATGCGGTTCTCTTCCATGCCCTGGGAGCATGGCGAACCGGACCCGGATTTCACGATGTGCTGTGGAGCCCGGCATTCCTGGCGCCGGCTTCGCAGTTATTGGGCGGCCCGGTTCGCTTCTGGCACGACCAGCTTTTCTGTAAACCGGCGCATCATGGGGGCGTCGTTGCCTGGCATCAGGACTACTCCTACTGGACGCGCACCGAGCCGATGTCGCATCTCACCTGCTGGATCGCTCTGACGACAGTGACCGCAACAACGGCTGCCTCTACTATGTTCCCGGAAGCCATCGCTGGAAGCTGCTGCCGGTAACCGGCCTTACGGGAAACATGGATGAAATCATGACTGTATTATCGCCGGAGCAAAAGCAGGCCTTCCAGTCCGGTTCCCATTGAGTTGAAGCGCGGACAATGCACCTTCCATCATCCGTTGATGGTGCATGGTTCTTACGCCAACCGTTCGGAGCGGCCACGGCGAGCCACGTTGATCAACGCCTTCAGGGATGGAGTGCGATCCGCAGCGGACGAGGCATTGTTGGCGGGCGTTCCTCCTATCCCCAGGGGAGAGAAGATGGAAGGCCAGTTTTTTCCCTTGCTCTTCGATCCTTCGACAGCTGAGAACTGACTGCCCGACAAGGTTGCGCTGGACAACTGGGGAACCGAGAGAACGTCGACCCCGCGCAGATATTGCTGCACGCGGTCTCGCTCCGCGCTCGAATACGGCCGAAGCGGCGGGGTAAGGCCGGTGCCGCAGATTCCCAGCAGCGAGAAGGCGCACTTCAGCCCGCGCAGCGGGTTGGCAGCATGCTCCGCGGATCGGTAGACAGCGTTATCGAATTGCATTGCCTGTTGGTGTAGCGCGGCCACGCGGTTCACGTCGTGAGCCACTGCGGCTTCGTAGAGTGCAACGAAAAGCCGCGGCCAGACATTGGAGCCGCCGGCCATGCCTCCGTGAGCTCCCATGAGCACGGCTTCCGCCAGCAGATCGTCCGGTCCAACCAGCAGGCTGAATTCAGGCAAAGCCCTGACGCCCTCTCTGCACCGCGTGAAAGTAACCCATGTTCAGGCCGCTATCCTTGAACCCTATGATGTTCGGCTCGCCGGCGCCTTGATCACCGTCGCGGTCTCAAGCCAAAGGTGCGTGTTCAGGGGAGCATTGTAGAGAAACAGCGGTAAAGGCGATTCCGATGCCAGGCTCTTGAAATACTGCAACAGGTCCGCTTGCCCAACCTGAAAGTAATAGGGCGGCGCAGCCACGGCAGCCAATGCGCCGCACTCATACGACTTGATCGCCATGCGGATGGCATCCCGGTAAGAGGTGTCGGTGATTCCCACGATCACCGGCACGCGGGAGGCCGGCCTGTTTACAGGTCTGTTCAATCAGGGCCGAGCGCACATCGTAGGGCAGGTTCGGCGCCTCGCCCGTGGTGCCCAGAATGAAGATGCCATGAACCCCGCCGCCGATCAGGTGTTCGATCAGCCGCTCCAGACCCTTGCTCATCCAGGTTGAGGTCCTCATCGAGCGGGGTCACCATGGCCGTAATGACGCCGCGCAGCGGGTGAGGCAATTTCGGTTCAAGAGATCTCCTGACAATGAGCAGATGGCTCGGAAATGATAGTCTCAGCCGCCGTGTCGCCCGGCTTGGAACGGGCGAGAGAAATCAGGGGCCTTCGGAGGACGCGAGATACAAACGCTGTCGTTGACCCCGATTTAAAGCGGTTTCGCAAACTGTGGCCTGATATAGATCGCGAGGAGTGGTTTTCCCTTGGAGAAAACCACCAAAAGGTCCTTAGCTCCAGTCTACACCAATTGCGAAACCGCTATCGGGTCCCCGCCCAGGATTCCACCCGGATAGCCCGGAGAATGATAGCATCAGTTTTCGGAGTGCCGAGCCGCAAGGCCACTTCATCGCACAGGGGAGCGCGACAGCGGGGCATGAGTATCGAGCATACGGTGTTGGTGGTGGCGCAGGAAGACGACCCTCAGTTCAGCATGCTGAAAGGTCTGCGGCACATCGTGGGTCGGGAGCCTGGCGGCTTTTGCCAGCGCGGTGAAGGATCCCGTGGTCATCCTCGCCTGGTCGGGGCCGCGGAAGTTGATGCGGGATGTGTTCACCATGTGCCAGGACGTTCGCTGGGTGCATTCGCGCTCGGCAGGATTGGATAATCTGCTGTTTCCGGAGCTGGTTGCGAGCGACGTTCCGCTTACCAACGGGCAGGGGTGTGTTCAGCCAGTCGCTGGGAGAATTTGCCCTGGCGGCGATCCTTTATTTTGCCAAGGATTTTCGGCGCATGCTGCGCAACCAGATGGCCGGCGTGTGGGAGCAGTTTGACGTGGAAGAGATTGCCAGCCAGACGGTGGGGATTGTGGGCTATGGGGACATTGGGCGCGCCGTGGCCAAGCGGGTGCACCCCATGGGGATGACCGTGCTGGCCACCAAGAGGCACCCCCCCCAGTCGCCTGATCCCATGGTCGACCAGTTCTACAAGACAGAAGAGCTGCCGGAGATGCTCGCGCGCTGTGACTATGTTGTGGTCTCGCTCCCGCTGACGGCGGAGACCCGCCACATGATCAGCGATGCGGAGTTCGCGGCCATGAAGCCGACGGCGGTGGTGATCAACATAGGGCGGGGCCCGGTGATCGACCAGGCGGCCATGGTGCGCGCCCTGACGGCCAAGCGAATCAAGGGCGCTGGGCTCGATGTGTTTGAGCAGGAGCCCCTGCCGGCGGGAGATCCAATGTACCGGTTGGAGAACGTACTGCTGTCGCCCCACTGCGCAGACCATACTGCGGAGTGGCTCAACCAGGCGATGCGCTTTTTCCTGGAGCAATATCGGCGATTTACCAACGGCGAGCCGCTCGAGAACGTGGTGAATAAGAACCTGGGATATTAAGGATTTCAACGGCATGCGATGAAAGTGAGAAGACAGAGAAAGACAAGGTAAACAGCGGCTGCGCAGCGATCTCTGGTTCGACGACAAGGCAGAACCAGGCGAAGCAGCCGTCTACCTGGAGCGCTACGGCAACTACGGCATCACCCGCGAGGAGCTTCAATCCGGCCGGCCGATCATTGGCATCGCGCAAAGCGGGAGCGACCTGGTCCCTTGCAACCGGATCCAGTAACCCTTGCGGAGCGGGTGAAGGCGGGCATCCGCGATGCCGGGGGAGTGCCCTTTGAATTTCCCACCCATCCGATCCAGGAGACGGGCCGCCGGCCCACCGCGGCCCTTGATCGCAACCTTGCCTACCTTGGCCTGGTCGAGATCCTGGCTGGATATCCGTTCGACGGCGTGGTGCTCACCACAGGATGCGACAAGACCACTCCCGCAGCCCTGATGGCTGCGGCCACGGTGAATCTTCCGGCCATCGTGCTTTCGGGCGGACCGATGCTGGACGGCTATGTGAACGGCAAGCTGAGCGGCACGGGCCTGGTGCTTTGGGAAGCGCGCCGTCAATTGGCCGAAGGCCTGATCACCGGCGAGCAATTGGTGGACATGGTGCTCGGCCGGTATCCCCAGCGCGGGCCACTGCAACTCCATGGGAACGGCGCTGTCGATGAATTCGCTGGCCGAGGCTTTGGGTATGTCGCTGCCGGGATGCGGCACCATCCCGGCGCCCTATGCACAACGGGCCAAGATGGCGTACCAGCACCGGGCGCAGAATTGTGGAGATGGTGAGGGAAGATCTCACCCCCAGCAAGGTTCTTACCCGGGAAGCCTTTGAGAATGCGATCGTGGTCAATTCCGCGATCGGCGGCTCGACCAACTGTCCTCCGCACATCATCGCCATCGCGCGCCACGTGGGGGTCGAGCTGGACATTCGCGACTGGGAGCGAGTTGGCCACCAGATCCACCTGCTGGCAAACGTGCAGCCGGCGGGAGAGTTTCTCGGTGAGGCCTATCATCGTGCCGGCGGGGTGGGCGCGATTTTCGGCGAGCTGATGCAGGCGGGCAAGATTCGTACCGGCGCGCTCACCGTGAGCGGGGCGACAGTCGGCGAAAACTACAAGGATGCGCGCAGTCTCGACACCAACGTCATCCGGACCTACGACAATCCGCTGAAGCAGAATGCCGGGCTGCTGGTAGTTTCGGGCAACCTGTTCACTTCCGCGCTGGTCAAGACCTCGGTCATCAGCGACGAGTTCCGGCGCCGCTACCTGTCCGAGCCGGGGAACGAAGACTGTTTTGTGGCTCGGGCGATTGTCTTTGAAGGACCGGAAGACTATCGCAAGCGTATCGAAGATCCCTCGCTCGCCATCGACGAGCATTCCATCCTGGTGGTTCGCGGATCGGGGCCGGTTGGCTATCCGGGCTCTGCCGAGGTCGTGAACATGACGCCGCCGGGCAAGCTCATCCGGCAGGGAATTCGCATGCTGCCCTGTATGGGAGATGGCCGGCAAAGCGGCACGTCCGACAGTCCATCGATTCTGAATATCTCTCCGGAATCGGCGATTGGAGGAAACCTCGCGATCCTCAGAACCGGCGATCAGATCAAAGTCGACCTGGCGCAGCGGCGGGTGGATGTGCTGTTGTCCGAGGAGGAGATTGCCGCGCGGCGCAAAGAACTCAAGCCTGCGGAAATAACCAACCACTCGCCCTGGGAAGAGTTTTACCGGGCGAATGTTGGGCAGCTCGAGACCGGCGCCTGCCTGGAATTTGCCGTGAAGTATCACGATCTGCGCAAGGTTGTTCCCCGGCACTCGCACTGAAGAGAAGCGATCCGTCGCCCCCATGGGCCATTCCTATCGACAAAAAGGTCGGGGAGGCATGGTTGCCCACTCAAGCCAAAGTACGGCTTGAATGGGGCACCCAACTTTCGTTGCCGGTTCAAGAAGCCGGGTCACTGCTCTCCCGAATCGGGCCGCGAATCGGCCGCTCGGGATGAACAAAATACCAACAGGCCGCGCCGAGGATGTATAGGGCCGCGGTCACGTAGAGCGGTCCTGCCCAGGAGGCACTGGTTCGGGTCAGCAAGGCAAACGCAATCGGGCTCAAGACCCCGCCGATCTGCCCCGAAGTGTTCATGGCCGCGCTGATGGTGGCTGCATGATTACCCGCCATATCTGCGCAGGCGCCCCAACTTGCTCCGAGAAGAAAATTCGACGAGGCAGCGGCCAGCGCGATCAGCACAGCGGAGATCTTTCCTCCCGCCAGCGAGCCACAAAAGAGAAATACTCCAGCCGCGGCCAACGAGCCGAATCCAACCAGGCAACGACCCAGTCGCAACCCCAGTCTCATGCTAAGGCGATCGGTAAGGATGCCGCCTAACAAATCCGCGGGAACACTCAGCAGCAGTGGCAAGCCAGCAAGAAAACCCAGCACGGCCCCGTGCAAATGTTTTTCGTGCTGCAGGTAGGTCGGCATCCAGGTCACATATAAATTGAAGCCGTAGGTCTGGGTGAAATACATCGCGCACAGGAACCAGACTCCCGGAGTTTTCAAAGCCGTCTTAACTATGCTTGCTTTGCCCAGCTCCTCCGGCATGGCAAGCCGTCCACCCTCGATCCAGCCAAGCTCTTCTGGCGAAACCGAGTGATGATCTCTTGGTTCATCCCGGTACCATCGGAACCAGGAGGCCGCCCACACAAATCCAAATACAGAGAGCAAGGGAAAAGTAGCGCGCCATCCGATCCGGTCGGCGATGGCGGCGACCAGGAGTGGCGTGAGTCCGCCGCCCAGGTGCGCGCCCATGAAGAAGATGCCTTGCGCGGTACCTCGCTCCTGTTCAGGAAACCAGCGCGACAAAGCGCGCGCCACCGTCGGCCATGCGCCTGCTTCGCCCGCGCCAAACAAGGCTCGCAGTGCAATCAACGACGGAAAATCCCATGCCGCCCCGGTCAAGCCCGTGAAGACCGACCACCAGATAACAATCCGCGTAAGGACGCGACGGCTGCCGATGCGGTCCGCCCACCAGCCGGTGGGTATTTCGAACAGCGCATAGGCTGCGGTAAAGGCGCTGAAGACGAATCCCATCTGGATGGTCGTGAGGCGCAGGTCGCGAAGAATCGCCGGCGCGGTCACCGAGATACAAACCCGGTCCATGTAGGTGAGAAAGGCCAGGGCAACGGTCATGGCCAACACGCGAAACCGCACCCGATGGAGTCCGATCAAGATGTGCCGGCTCTCCAGTTGCCCATAAGTTCCGATGTACGGAGATACCTGTCGTAGAAGCGCAGGAGTTTGATTTCGCCAAAGATGCCGACGCCAATGCGAGCCGCGGCCACACCGTTTACGTCATGCAATTCAAGCGGAAAACGCCCCCAACCGAATTCCCGCACCGGGCCACCGTCGTTGAGGACTCCATCGACCATCACGGTAATGATTTTCGGCCCTCCGTCCACCACAAATGCGACGTGTTGCCAGGTTCCAGTCTTAAGCGTCCCCGGGTGGAACCCCGGGTCGCTGTCCCACGATGCTTCGCGCGTCCCATCATTCAGGGTAAGTTTGAGCGTATATCGATCTGACATGGTGATCGCGATACCCTTGCCATCCCGGGATCTTGCGTCGAGGACAATTTGCCCTTGTGTCAATTCGCTGAAGCGAATCCAGAAGTCGATGGTAAATCCCCCTAGCTCGAGCGAGGGGATCGATGGCGTTGCGAGGGTGGAACCGCCACGCAATTGATCGGCGGCTGCGGTGAGCACCAGGCCGCGTTGGCAGACGGTGGCCGCCTCCGCTTGATTCCACAAACCTGACAGAAGGGTCGGATCGATAGGATGCACCCGGGCTGTCGTCTTCATGGTCTCGGTGACGTAGATCTCTCCGCCATCCTCCACAAAATCCGGATAGCTTATTCGGACCTTAGGGTCCAGTCGTAGAGCAATATCTCCGGCTCGGACCAGTGGAGGTGTCCATCCTTTTCGATTCCCCCGGTAACCCACGCCGGGTTTCGGTTGGCATAGTAATCCCACGGCCCCGTAAGTACTGACTCGCCTCCGTGGTTGTGATACCAGAGCAGGTACTTGCCATTGCTGAATTTCTTGACGAAATTCGCAGCGCGCGGATGCTTGATCTTGCGCCCGTCGGGCGTGTACGTGGCGTACGCCGGCGGTGTCCAGGTACGGCCACCGTCGCGGCTGTAAGCGTGACAATTATGGCCGTCGATTGTCCGATAAGTTGCATAAAGCGATCCGTCATTGAGCTCGACCAGGTTGGTCTCGTCCGAAACCGGGCCCTTCGGGGCTCGTAATCCTTCGTCTCCTTCCGGAAGGAGATTCCATTGGATCTTTCGCGGATCGGTTTCGGTAAGGATATTCGGGCTTTGCATGATGCAGCCCTGGGAGGTCACCATGCCGCCCGGATTGCCCCATTTGCCCACCTTGGCAAAGCCGAACATGGCTCCGTGGCGGGTGATGATGGGTTTGCCCACACCCCAGAAATATAGAAGCTTTCCTGCGTAGGCGTTTTCCCGGTCGATGCGCATCTGCTCGCATCGGAATGTAGTAGCGGTCGGCCGACCACGTTCGTCCATAATCGTCGGAATACTTCATCGCGTAGCTGGCCCAGCGTATCCACTCGCTTGGCGTAGACGGGGCTATTCGATTTGGTGTCGGTTCTCAAATTTTCCGAGTTGTAGGTATAGAACACATACACACGCCCACCCGGGACAGCAAGGGGCATCACCCAGGAGGCCTCCGGCCCGGTTGACGGCTCAATGTCGACGGGTGTCGACCAGGTCTTACCCTTATCCGAGCTGATGGTCGCAATAATGTGTTGTTGCGGCGCACCTTCATTTCCATTGCCGGTCGTCAGGACACAGAGCCAATTGCCGTCTTTGGTGATGACGACATAGGGCTGATCGCTGTAGTTTTCCCTGGGAATCTCTGAACCATGCACGATGTTGCGCCAGTCGGGGTCGGCCGTCTGCTGTTCCGACGAGAGCTGCTCTGCGGTAGCGATGGATCCATTGAACTCCAGCCCTTCAGCGGCGGCAGCGGCCGCCAGCATGTGGATCATTTCCCGTCGTGTCACCCGCATGGTCTTCTCCCTGCAATCTGTTCCAGGCTGGGTAGAATGTTAGCGTTCGTCCATTCCGGCGGCAAATGCATCCGATGGAAAAGCGTGTGTTACAAGGAATATCTATGGAGAAATCAGTGCGGGTGGGGTTCGTTGGTGCGCGGTTTGCAGCCAGGTTTCATTGGGAGGCCATCCGTCGCGTCTACGGAGTGCCGGTCGAGATCGTCGGCGTGACCTCGAAAACGCCAGAAGCGCGAGACGCATTCGCAAGAGAGACGGGGATCCGCGCGTTCGAAACCTTTGCCGAGCTTTGTGCGGCAGTGGATGTAGTCGATCTCTGCACTCCTCCCTCCTCCCATGAAGAGCTCGCGGTGCAGGCGCTCGGTTTGGGCAAACACGTCATCATCGAAAAACCGCTTACCGGATACTACGGTGCGGGCACCTCTCCCAAAGAGCAAATGCTTGCCGAAGCCACGGCAAGTTGTGCCCGCATTCTTGCCGCGGCGAAAGCCAGTGGCAAACGGGTCTGCTATGCCGAGAACTGGGTCTATGCTCCGGCGATTCAGAAGGAGCGGGAGATCATCCGAAAGAGCGGCGGCCAGTCCTGCGCATCCTGGGCGAACAATCGCATAGCGGTTCGCACTCTCCCTACTACGGCATCTGGAAATTCTCCGGCGGCGGGTCGCTGGTCGGGAAGGGATGCCATCCGCTGAGCGCAGCGCTTTATCTGAAGCGGGCCGAGGGGGAAGCGCGCGATGGACAAACCGATTCGGCCGGCGACGGTGAGCGCCCGCACCCATGAGATTACGCGGCTTCCCAACTATCGCGACGAAGGCTTTCTGCGCACTGGCTACGATGACATTGAGGACTACGCCCAGATTCACATCACGTTTTCCGACGGAACGGTCGCCGATATTTTCTCCTCGGAACTGGTCATGGGCGGTGTCTACAACTGGCTCGAGGTCTATTGCAACAATCACCGTACCCGATGCAATCTGAATCCGATCAATGCCGTGGAGACCTTCAATCCCAGGGAAGACATATTGAAGGACGTCTATGTGGTGGAGAAGATCGAACACCAAGCAAGGGTGGAGCCGTCCTGCCCCGGACGAGGGATGGCAGCATGGGTATCCGCAGGAATTTCAGGACTTCATGGAGAGCGATCTACCACGATCGCGAGCCTCTCTCCGGAATAGAGCTGGCACGGGACACAATCGTGACCATTTACTCCGGGTATTTGTCGGTGGAGCGCGGCGGGTTTGAGGTTGCAGTACCTTCCTAGGTTGGGGAAGGGGACCTGCTGTTTTCTCAACCAGTAGCAGATCGACGGGTGCCCTGCACACCCGGATACCACTGCTCTCTCCCTCTAACTTTCGATTCGCCCGATGCACTTCGCGGTCAATATCGTGGTATCCCACATCTCGCGAAAAACGAGCGAGATGTGGGGCACGGCGGATTCAGGTTACAAGTGCAACATTTCCAGAATAGGAGATAGTTGCCATATGCCAAGAAATTTTCATCATCTTGATTTGTCGGAGCGGGTGTTTCTTGAAACGCAGTTAAGCCAGGGGAGGAGACCGGCAAGGATCGCTGCCGATCTGAAGCGAGCCCGGTCGACCATAACCCGTGAGATTCGGCGCAACGGTTGGAGAGCGAAGCTTCGTAAGGGCAGCCATTGCTGGAGGCTACCGCAGTGTGGCGGCCGATCGAAGAGCCCGTGTGTTATCTGTTAAGGCCCGCCGCCATCGCAAGCTGAAAGCCGGCAACCAGCTTTGGATCTCCATGCTGAAGCATCTTCGCCGAGGCTTGAGTCCTGTGCAGATCGCGAGCACACTGGCTCGTATGGCTGATCCGGTCCGTCTTTCCCATGAGGCCATCTACACCGCGCTGTATGCCATGCCACGAGGACAGCTCCGTGCCAGCCTGCTGGATCTGTTGCGCCGCAGACACAAAGCCCGCAGACCGGCACGTGGCAAAAACAGGCGCAGTCGATCCATTCCTGACATGACCTTGATCGACCGAAGGCCTATCGAAGTGGACGATCGACTGATTCCAGGCCACTGGGAAGGAGACCTCATCATTGGCAAGGGAAACCTTTCTCAGGTCGGCACCCTGGTCGAGCGCAAGAGCCTCTTTTTCGTCCTGGTGAGGTTGACCAATGGTAAGGCCCACACGGTCGCGAGAGCGCTTTACCAACATTTTCAAACGCTTTGAAAGACAGATGCGCCTTTCCATGACCTTTGACCAAGGCAGTGAGATGAGCAAACATAAGACGCTGAGCAAAAACACTGGAGTCACTGTCTATTTCGCTCATCCTCATGCTCCCTGGGAAAGAGGCATCTGCGAAAACATCAACGGCCTCACTCCGCCAATACCTCCCCAAGTCGACCGATCTCTCTCTGTTTTCCCAGAAACAGCTCGATCAGTATCGGCATGGAAACTCAATACCCGATCGCAGAAAAACACTCGACTGGAAAGCTCCTGCCGAACTGTTCCTCCCAGAAGGCGCTTTCGATTTTGTCAAGTACTGGTCAAACATCGGCAAGGGCCACGTCCAACTTTCGTTCACCTCAGCGGGCCATTGAAAAGTGGAAAGCAAACCGCGCTTCCCACTTTCCAACAGCCCCTGCTACTGGAGTGCTATAAATCAATTCAAACCAGTTTCTGTTGCACTTGGAGTTTGTACCCGCCCACCCGTCTTTGGTGAGGGAAGCAGCGTTAATCCGCGGAAACCTGTTCTGCGGCTAGCGGCGCGGGAGCCCGCCATTGAAACGCGAACAGCGTGAGCACGTAAATGGACCCGGCGGCAAAGAAAATCAGCAGCGCATAGTTCGTCCACAAGAGCCCCACCAGGAATGTGAACAACACGCTGCCCGCGGCGCCAACAGCTCCTCCGATCCCCACCACCGTGCCCACGGAGCTCGAAGGAAACATATCCGACGGCGTGGAAAGCAGATTGGAAGACCAGCCCTGGTGTGCCGCCGCTGCCAGGCATAACAGCGCGATCGCCTGCCACAGGGGATGAACAAAGGGAACCAATGCCACCGGCATCACACAAAGCGCACACACCAACATGGCAAATCTTCTGCCCATCCGGACCGAGTGCCCGCGGCGTATATAAAAGCCCGCCAGCCAACCCCCGAAAATGCTGCCGAAGGTGGCGCCGATGTACACGATGATCAGCGGCAGGCCCAGGTGCTGCATGTCCACATGGAAACGCTCGTTGAAGTATTTGGGCAGCCAGAAAAGATAAAACCACCAGATCGCGTCGGTGGTTCCCTTGGATAGAGCAAACCTCCAGGTATTCGGGCTAACCAGAAGAGACTTGTATGCTGCTGGTGGGGCGGCAGCAGCCGATTGATTCGTCGTACTGCCATACTTGGCTTGCAGCCGGTTGTAGGGAAACAACAGCCAGCCGATGAGCCAGATCAGTCCGAGGCTGCTTGTGGTGTAGAAGGCGGCCTGCCAGCCATAGCGCACGGCGACCCAGGGAATCATCATGGGAGCGATCAGCGCCCCGGCGCTGGTTCCTGAATTGAAGATGCCGGTGGCCAGCGCTCGCTCCTCGGCGGGAAACCAATCGGCTGTCGCTTTGAGCGCCGAAGGGAAGTTGCCGGACTCTCCGATTCCCAGTGCAAAACGAGCCATCCCGAAGCCGAAGCGGTGTCCGCGCAAACACATGGCTTAGCGAAGCGAGCGCCCACACCGCGATAGACGCGGCATATCCCTTCTTCACGCCGATGCGATCGATCACCCGGCCCGCAATCAGAAATCCGAGACCGTAGGCAAAGATGAAACAGTTAACGATGTCGCTGTAGCGCCGGTTGTAGAGTGCTATATTCTGATCCGCTCCGAGTACGTGCTTCAGCATGGGCTCAACCAGGCCCAGGGCTGTCCGATCCATATAGTTGATGGTGGTGGCCAGAAACAGCAGGCCGCAAACCACCCAACGCAGATTCGATTTGTTCGTGGGTGAACTCATGCCAGGTTTCTACACGTCCATCAAGGTTAAAACCTTGGCATTCTTCTGTGCCTTCAGCACCAGCTCCGCAGCCAGCAGAGCCTGTTCCTGGTTCTGGCCGGTGTGGGTCCGATTGACAATGTCAGAGACAAACTGGGGACCAAACGGCAGCTCCACTTTGCTGCAATCCATATAGGTCACTTGCTTCTGGTCCACCATATACAGATGATTCCCGCCGGGCTTACCGGCAATATCAATGTACTTGCGCAGCTCAATGTAACCCTCGGTTCCCAGGATGAAGAGTCGCCCATCGCCCCAAACGCTAAGCCCGTTGGGCGTGAACCAATCCACGCGAACATAGCCGGCCCCGCCGTTGCCGTGCATCATCATGTCTCCGAAATCCTGAAACTTGGGGTGCGTGGGATGATTCACATTCGCGATCTGCGATGCTGTCACCTCGGCCGTAGTGGAGCCGGTGTAGTAAACGAATTGGTCCGCCTGGTGGGAACCGATATCGCAGAGAATGCCGCCGTATTCCGCCGGATCCCAAAACCAATCGGGGCGGCTGATGTCGTTCACCTTGTGAGGAGCGATGTTTACCGTCTGCACCACTTTGCCGATCGCGCCGGCCTTGATCAGGTAACCGGCCTGCACGGCGGCCCGCACTTCCAGCCGCTCGGAGTACATAATGGCAAACATCTTGCCCGTCTCCGCGGATACTCTGCGCACCTCCTCCAGTTGATCTAATGTCGTTACCGCCGGTTTGTCGCTCAAAAAATCCTTGCCTTGCTTCATGGCGCGGATTCCCAACGGGGCACGCAGCCGGGGAATCGGCGCGCCGGCGATCAGCTTGAGCGAAGGGTCGTCCAGGATCTCGTCTTCGCTCTTTGCCAGCTTGGCATTGGGGTACAGCTTCTGGAAGTCGGCGATGGCCTTGGGCAGGTTGGAGTAAAAAGAGACCAACTCGCCGCCGCCGCGGATGACCGCCGCGGTCATCCCCATAATGTGATAATGGTCGAGACCAATTACGCCGAACTTGATTGAGTATTTTGGCTTTGCGCCTGCGTCGGGGCCAGCTCCGGCAGCCTGTTCCACCATGTGCGCGCTCGCGGGGTGCAAGCCGAAGGCTGCCTCCGGAAGCAGGGAGGATGACATGCCGACGGCACCCATTACCTTGAGAAAAGATCGCCGGTCGACGAGCTCATCCTGCACCTGTCCCGCTCCCTGGTACGGCTCCTCGTGATAAGCTGCGGGATCATCCTACTTTGTTCGCATCATGGAGTAAACATTGGGTTCCGGCCGCTTCGATCTCGGGGGTAAGTGTGCGGTTGTCATTGGCGGTACGTCGGGTCTGGGAAAGGCGATCGCCCTGGCGATTGCAGAGGCGGGTGCGGACGTAGTGGCTGCCTCCCGCCGCAGGGAAGAGGCGCAAAAGGTTGCGGGCGAGATCGAAGCTCTAGGACGCCGCTCACTGCGTGCGACGGTCGATATTCGCGACCGCTCTTCCATCGAATCTCTGCAACAGAAGGTCCTGGCGAGCTTTGGCAAGGTCGACATCCTGGTGAATGCGGCCGGAATTACCCTGAAGACGCCCACGCTCGAATGTTCTGAAGAAGGCTGGAACAGCATCATCGACATCAACCTGAACGGCACCTGGAGGTGCTGCCAGATCTTCGGCAAGACGATGGTCGCCCAGGGCTTCGGCAAGATCCTCAACATCGCTTCGCTCTCCACCTTCGTTGCCTTTAACCAGGTCGCCGCTTACGGCGTAAGCAAAGCGGGTGTAGGCGCGCTGACCAAGTCGCTGGCTGATCGAACTGGCTCCCCACAACATTTGCGTGAATGCCATCGCTCCCGGTGTCTTTCCCACTGCCTTGAACCGCGAGCTGATTCTGGATACGGAACGGGGGCGCGAGTTGAAAATGCGCACCCCGATGAAGCGCTTTGGAGAGATGGATGAGCTCGCCGGAGGCGCCATCTACCTGGTCTCGGATGCAGCCTCATTTGTCACCGGAGAGATCCTGGTCATCGATGGCGGATTTCTGGCCAGCGGAGTGAACCAATAGATGAAAATTCTCAGCGCAAAGGTGATTGTCTGCAGTCCCGGCCGCAATTTCGTGACCTTGAAGATCGAAACCGACCAGGGCATCTACGGTCTGGGCGACGCCACGCTGAATGGGCGCGAACTGGCAGTCGCCAGCTATCTGGAGGATCATCTGGCGCCGTGCCTGATCGGCCGCGATCCTTTTCAGACGGAAGACATCTGGCATTACTTCTATCGCGGCGCCTATTGGCGGCGAGGGCCGGTGACCATGACCGCTATCGCGGCCATCGATATGGCGCTGTGGGACATCAAGGGCAAGGCGCTCGGCGTTCCCGTCTACAACCTGCTCGGAGGCAAGAGCCGCAACCATGTTCTGGTCTATGCCCACGCTACCGGGCGCGATATTGCGGAGACTGTGGACGAGGTGGAGCGCTACCGGCAAATGGGGTATACCGCCATTCGTGCCCAGAGTGGAATACCGGGGCTCAAATCGACCTATGGCGTGTCGAAAGATGACAAGTACTACGAGCCGGCCGAGCGGGGCCTGCCTTCCGAGAGCCTATGGTCCACGGAAAAGTATCTGCGCCATGTTCCCAAGCTTTTTGAGGCGTTGCGCAAAACGCTGGGTGACGATCTGGAACTGCTGCACGATGTGCACCACCGGCTCACTCCCATAGAGGCAGCGCGCCTGGGCAAGGAGCTGGAACCTTATCATCTTTTCTGGCTGGAAGATCCGGTTGCGGCCGAGCTGCAGGATGGCTTCCAGCTTATCCGCCGCCACACCACCACACCGCTGGCCGTCGGCGAGGTGTTCAACACCATCTGGGACGCGGAGCAACTGATGCGCGAGCAGTTGATCGATTATTTGCGCATGAGCGTGGTGCACGGCGGCGGCCTTACCGCGATGAAGAAGGTGGCCGACTTCGCCGCCATCTATCACGTGCGCACCGGTTGCCATGGGGCGAGCGACATGTCGCCGGTGTGCATGGCCGCTGCACTGCATCTGGATATCGCCATCAATAATTTCGGTATCCAGGAACACATGCTGCACAACGCCCAGACGGAGGAGACATTTCCCCATGCTTATTTCTTTCGTGACGGCTCGATGTATCCCGGGGATGGGGCTGGCCTCGGGGTAGACATCAGGGAAGAGGTGGCTGCGGCCTTTCCGTATCAACGCGCGTATTTGCCGGTCAACCGCAAGGAAGATGGAACGCTCTTTCATTGGTAATGGGAGTGGTCGTCTAGACTTGAAGTGAGGGGATGCTGCTATGTCTGAGGATGTTTCGAGGCGCAAGTTTTTGGGAGCCGCATTGGCTACGGCGGCGATCGCGCCACTGGCGAACGCGCAGCAGGTGCGGTCGGACGATCACACGCAACCAAATGAAAAACAGCCGGGAGAAAACAATCTCCCGCTCGACCAAGAGAATCCAAGCTCCGTGTGGTCTCCGGAGACGGATAACGGGACGGTCGAACCCTTCAAGTATTCCTTTGCGTTGGCGCACAAACGCATCGAGGATGGCGGCTGGACGCGGCAGGTAACCGAGCGGGAGCTGCCCATATCGAAGACCCTGGCCGGGGTGGAGATGCGGCTGGTTTCGGGTGGGGTGCGCGAGCTGCATTGGCACACCAGCGCCGAATGGGCATTCATGATCTATGGCAACGCGCGCATCACGGCGGTCGACGCGCAAGGCCGCAGCTTTGTCAATGACGTGACCAAGGGTGATCTGTGGCTGTTTCCCGGCGGTATTCCGCACTCCATCCAGGGGCTGGGGCCCGATGGAGCCATGTTCCTGCTGGTCTTCAACGATGGAAGCTTCAACGAGTTCGAGACCTTTCTGCTTACCGATTGGTTCAAGCACACACCCAAGGAGGTTCTGGCTAAGAACTTCGCTGTGCCTGCGTCTACCTTCGACAAAGTTCCCAGGAAGGAGCTCTTCATCTTCGCCGCCGAATTGCCGCGTCCTCTGGAGGAAGAGCAGAAAGCGGCGGCGGAGGGTACGGGCTCGATCGACGGCGATTACGTTTTCCGGGCGAGCACTATGCCGCCGACCAAGGTCATGGCAGGCGGCGAAGTGCGCATCGTGTCGAAGAAGGAATTCCCGGCAACGGATATCGCCGCGGCGATTGTCCGCGTGAAGCCCGGCGGCATGCGCGAATTGCACTGGCACCCGCTCTCTGATGAATGGCAGTACTACGTAAAAGGCAAGGCCCGCATGACGGTCTTTCAGGCGGGCGGTAAGGCGCGCACCTTCGACTTTCAGGCGGGCGACGTGGGCTACATCAAGATGTCGCGTCCGCACTACATTGAGAACACGGGGACGGAAGATTTGCTATTTCTCGAGGTCTTCCCCATCGGGACCTATCAGGACATATCCGCCGCAGAGTGGCTGGCTCATACACCGGCGCGGCTGGTGAACCAGCACCTCTACACCGGCGAGGAATTCGTCGACAAGATCGCCAAGAAGGAATCAGTTATCACGCCTATTTAAATTCGCATTGAACCCTGGACGGTAGGGCTAACAAGTTGGCGATGGACCTGCGATCCTCTCAGCCACTAGCCAATTCCTCATGGAAATACGACGCCACCCTTTGTCATCCCGAGGAGCGGACTTGCCTGTGGCAAGTCAAGGGACAATTACACGGCAACAAAAGCTTTGGGTGCCCCATTCAAGCCGTATTTTGGCTTGAGTGGGCTAGATCCTCCCCAACCCGTTTGTCATTAGGAGGCGCAGCCGAGGGATCTACAGTTCTCTCCATCAGCGACCAAGGGTGAGGCGACTGCAAGGGTGAGGGTGCTTCCATGGGCAGTTGTTACGTAGAAAGGCACACTGCAGATCCCTCGGCTGCGCTCGGGATGACAAAGGGTGGGGTAGTATTTCCATGAGGAATTGGCTAGTGGCTGAAAGGACTACAGGTCAGCCAACGGCGTGCCGCCGGAAATGAATCTAGACCGCGCACTCATTCCCTGCCGATATGACAGAAGAACCTGCATTTCCGTATCCTCGCGAGCCCCTATCAAATCAACATAAGTTTCGTGATAGCGCCAGATTAGAAAACATTGCTTCTTTGACGGCCAACTCCGAGCGCGATATCCTCTCAGCAGATGATTTCGGCACAGCGGGCGGCTCTCGCGTACCTCTTGCTGGTCGGCAGTTGCCGGTAGTTTCGGCCTAAGGCGAGCGAAGGACAGTTTTAACGCTGTCCGGTGTCACACCCGATCCCTGTCACAAAATAAGGCAATCCAAGCATCCCGCCGCGCGGCGGGATTTTTATTTCCCACCCTGCTCCCCTGCAGCAGTGGAAACCTCTGTCCCTAACTTCTCTCATATTTTAGGAGCCACCTATGCCCAAAAATAAAGTCAGCGACCCCATCACCGATCAGGAAATAGCCTTTGCCCGCCTGGTCCTCTCTGGCGCCATGACCGACCGTCATGCCGCCGAAGCTGTCGGCCTCAACCCCGACTCTGCCGCCTACACCAAAGCCAAACCCCGGGTCCGCGCCTTCATGCTCGAGCACCGCGCCGCCGTGCAGCAACAACTCCTCCAGCAAGACGCTGACCTGTCCCGGCGCGCCGTGGAGGGAATGCTCCCCCTGGGCCCGGACCGCGAGCAAGTACTCGCTCGCCTCTGGGAAATCGCCCACCTCAGCCCCGAAGTGACACGAGGCAGCATTACCGGACAGGTCAAGGCCATTTCGATGATCGTGGCCATGCAAAACTTCATCCCTGATCGTCGCGCCCTTTCCGCGGAGAAGAAATCCGCCCCTGCGCCTGCGCCCACCCACGCGCAAATCTATCCGCCTCCGGACCCTGGCCCCAGCCAGTCCACCGCCGCCTACCGCTTTACCCCCTCGGAAGCCCCCACACCTCATGTCTCCCTGTTCGGTTCTGTTCCAGACCTGGGAGTTCCTTTTTCCACAAAAAAGAACCCCCTTAAACCCCTTTGTCCACCCGCGTTGAGCTATTAATCCCAAAAAGGACCCAAAAATATCGAATTTTACAAATAACTGCCACCTAAGCCGACACCGCGCACGTCACCCTGACCAAAGAAGCAAAGAGAGCTAACCTGGCCTATACGAAACCTGTACCTGTTTGATAGGGGCTCGCGAGGATACGGAAATCAGGTCTTTGTCATATCGCGAAAATGGGCGCGCGAGTACATTGCCAGCGCTAAAGCGCGTGATCGGAGCGGAGACTCTTTCACGGAGCGCTAAAGCGCTCCTTCCCCGCATAAATGCGGGGGCTCCCACCCCCCGCGTATAAATGCGGGGGGCGCAGGCGAAATTGCAGTTGAGGGTTTATCGCTGAAGCTCAGAAGGTTCCAGCGGCAACCCCGGATAGCTCACTTGTGTTCCATTCACCTGGGCCCATGGGTGCAAGCTGAACGGCTTGATTTGGGAGACGCTTGCAATCTCTGCCACCTCAATACCACGCGCCAACAGGGCGTCGGCGATGAGCGAGCGATGGCATCGCCAAGGGACAGCCTCCGCACACATCACCGCGACTTGCTCCAGCCGCGCCATGTTAATTAGCTCCTCCAGTTGGCCCGCAAATTCCGGGGTCTGCATGTAATCGGCGTACCCTCGAAAGCTCAAATTGCGCCAGCCCAGGTTCGTCATCGCGCCTTTGCGAGGATGCCGAAGCCCGCCAAGCCCGGGCATGTGTGTGTAACCCAGATGGCCGCGCTCGAGCGCCTCGGAAAGCGCATCGCGCTCGTACTGCGGATTATGGCGTGAATGAGGTACGGTGCGCACATCGACAAGCCGGTCGACTCCGTGCGCTTTAAGCATCGCGATAAATTCCGCGATCGGTCGCGTCGAGTGGCCGATAGTGTATATACGCAGAGCCAAATTGTGGTAGCGCTAGTCGCCAGCTACGGCTTCCAACGTCTCGGCTGACTGGTTCCTCAGAGTCTGCTCGAACGCGGCAAGCTGCGCTTCGATATCAACTTCCAGGCCGCGACGCTTGACGATGTCCTCGCGATAGCGGCGCAGGAAATAGTCGATGGTCTCCACACGAATGCGAATCGACCCGGACGGCTTATTCTCATCCAGATCCTTGAATGAGAAATACGGCGTCCCCGATTGCTCAATGATGCCTTCGATCACACCATAGATCGGCGCATCGTGGCCGCACTTGAAGCTCGAAACTTCCAGCGCCACGAGATTAGGATGGCGCGCAGTAAACTTCGCCGCCCAGACCTTATGGTTCGTGCTGGTGGAGTAGCGATTCTTCCAGACATCCTTAATATCCAGTGGATGGGTGATGACCCCGGCGCGCACCTCCTCGCCAAAGAGGCGATCCAGTATGTCCTCATCGATCGGAAGCGTGCTCTGCGAGAAGACGGGATAGCCAAGCTTCTGGAACTCTTCCATGATCTCGTGGTTCAAACCCGGGTCGTGGTGGTAAACGCGGCCCAGCATGACGATGCCGATCCGGTCTTCACGCTCAAGTTGATCGAGCGTTTCCCGCGCCTGGCGGCGAATCTCAGCCTCGCAGTCGAGCAGGGCTTTGAATCCGGCTTCGATGGCCCGCTCATTTTCTTCACGAGAGAGCCCCAGCACCGGACCCCACGCTTTGAACATCTGGTCGGCGCATATTCTCTTATCTTGCAGGTTCAAAATCGGATCGATGTAACTAATGCCGTTCTCAGCGAAGATCTCACTTTCCTTGGTGAAAGCGGCCTTCACCACCTCCGGGGTAGCGGTAACCGTCGGGCATGCATTCGAGCCCGTCAGATTGACCAAGGGGGTATGCAGCACATCGTACATGGGGAACCAGATGGCGTTTAACGGCTTCTTGCTGTGCTTGGTTGCGATCAGGTTATAGACATGCGCGATGCCGATCTTCGACGGATAGCAGGGATCGATCGCGCCCCGGCTCGCCCCGGCGCGGTAAAGCTCCGGCGTCGTGTAATCGGAGTAAACGAGATTTTCAGCCTTGAGCCCTAAACTCGCAAAGTAGGCATTAAACATCGGCGCATAAGTGTAGGTATTGAGCAGCCGAGGCATGCCGACGCGAAACTCGCTGCGCTTCTGCATTGCGGCCGCACGTTCCTTCACCGCCTTGCCAACGAAGAGCCCCTTGGTGCTGGGAACAGCATCGGCCACCAGCTCCACCTGGCGATGACGGAAGACGTCGCGCGCCGCGATATCGACATAGTTCGGATTTGCATCCTTTATCTTGTCGATGTCCGCCTTGATGTCCTTCATGTCCGCGAGATCTTCCACCGTGCCCTTTTCGCAGGTGGCAATGATCAGCCGCTGTTCGCCGACGCGTAGAGGAACCTTGGTCTTGCGGGGCTGGAAGTCGACCGGCTTGGGAAGTTCAACCACTTTGCTCGATCCGGGTGAAATTTGGATCTGGATCAGCGGTTCCACCTTGGCTTTGAACGATCCTCGGCTGTTGCCGGTGCTGCAGGAAGAACCATGGCCTTCGGCATTCGCCTGGATTTGTTCGAGGCTCGGCAGCTGATTGACAACCTTAGCGGCGTGATCTTCGGCAACTGCCAGCGCGGGCGCCGAGGAATGATCGTCATGTGTGTGGCCGGCGGTCACATCCACATCGATAAACGTACGCAAGCAATTGTTCTTGCAGAAATAGCACCGTGTATCTTCATTGCGGGTGGTGCGATAGCGAATATTGCGCACAGCTTCCAACCCGATAAACGTGGTCTCCTTGCCGTTCGTCCACAGGCGCAACGCTTCTTGCGCGGCGCCAATGGCGCCCGACTCGCCGCAGTGCTCGTGCACGATAATCTCCGGCACTTTGCCTTTGGCGCGGAAGCTCGACTTGATGAAATCCACTTCGGCTTTCACCACCGCGAGGTTGTTCTGCGTGCCGCCTTGCAGAACAAAACGCGACCCCAGCGAAGCCAGGTTGGGGATACTGGCGACGTAGAGAAATACATTTTTCGGCAGCACATCGGCTAGTCCGGCGAGAATCTCCTCGGCCCGCCAGCCCTGTCGCTGGAAATTTACAATATCGGACTGCATGAAGACGGCACAGCCGTATCCAAAGGAGGGCATCGATGTGGCAGAGAAAGCGATATCCGCGAATTCTTCCACCTTCTTGCCGAAGCCCTCGGCTGTCGATTGCAGAAAGTACCCGTTTCCCGCCGAGCACTGCGTATTCAGCTTGAAATCTTTAACTCGGCCGTCCTTAAGGACGATGAGTTTGATGTCCTGGCCACCGACATCGATGATGACGTGGGGATCCTCGTAGAACTTGAGCGCGGATTCTGTGTGTGCGACGGTCTCGACCAAGGCTACGTCCGCGTTCAGCACGTCTTTTAAAATATCTTTGGCATATCCGGTGGTTCCGACTCCCAGAACTTCCAGCGTGGCGCCTTTGGTCTCGATTTGCTCCCGCAGCTTCTCAAACATCTCGATGCCATCCTGGATCGGATTGCCATTGGAAAGCTGGTAGGTTTTGCAAAGGATTTCGCCGCCCTTGCCGAGCAGGACAGCCTTGGTGGACGTAGATCCGCCGTCGATACCGATAAAACCAGAGATCGTCTGGCCGGGCAGAAATTCCGCGGGGATGAACTTCTTCCTGCGGTATTCTTCGCGAAAGAGTTCGAGCTCGGACTTATCTGCGACCAGACCTTTGCCACCGGACTGCGCCTTTTCTTCGGCGCGGCCATAATCGATGTAATAGAGAAGCTTCTCTATCCCTAAGTACTGGCCGACTTCCGCTTCTTCGTCTTTGCCGAACTCGACAGCGCCGAGAGCGGCAAAGTACTGGGCGTTTTCCGGAACCTTAATCAGCTCCTCCGGCTTCGATCCCTCCGGGATTTCAACCTTCCGCTCTTTCCACATGCGGGGGATGTTGACCTGCCATGCTTCGCGCATGCCCTGGATGAACCCGTTTGGACCACCGAGGAGCAGAACATGGGGACGCAGCGTATGTCCGCGGGTCAATACACTCAAGTTCTGAAGGACGATGGCTTCAAAGAGCGAAGCCATCAGCTCGTGCGAAGGCGTGCCTGTCTTCTGCAGGCCGTTGATATCGGTTTCGGCAAAGACTCCACACTTGCCGGCCACTTTGTGCAGCTTGACGCCGTGGTAGGCCTGGTTGGCCAGCTCAGCCGCAGGAATCTTCAGCTTGGCGTTGATCTTGTCGATGACGGCGCCCGTACCGCCGGCGCACTTGTCGTTCATCGAAGGGATCTTTTTCTTTCGCCCGGTCTCTGCATCATCTTTAAAAATGATGATCTTCGCATCCTGGCCACCCAATTCGATGACCGAGTAGACCTCGGGATGGAGCTTCTCGACGGCGAGCGAGACGGCGTGCACTTCCTGGACGAATTTGGCGCCGACCATTTCCGCGATCGTGCCACCACCCGATCCAGTAATGAAGATTCGGGTGTTTCCCGGAGCTATCCCAGCCTCCGCTTCCATGCGGCGCAGAAACTCGAGACACTTTTCCGGCTGTCGTGTTTCGTGGCGCTGGTAATCCTGCCAGATGGTCTTATCCGTGGCGGCATCCACCACGATCGCTTTGACCGTGGTGGAGCCGACATCCAAACCAACGAAAAATCGCTGCATCACAGTCTCCCTGAAAGGCTGTCTTTGACAACAGTGGGATCACAAGCGGCAGACTTACGCCGGTCAGGCTACTTGTGCTTTGGCCACGGGGACCTGGGGGCGCCGGGCGTATGCTCGATCCTTTTTCATGAGGTCGTTCACGTGCCAAGCGAACTGGGCGGCCGTTCCCGCAAGACCGTGCCGATGGGGGAACTTATAGAGCGCATGCTTGAGCTCCGGATGCTCATCGACATAGGCCCGGAGTTCCTCCAGCGTCCGCCCTGTTTCGCTCAGGACGCCGTCAAACTCCGCGCGAGCCTTTGCTTTGGCTTCTGCAAGCGCCATCTGCACGCGGCTGTGAGCGTTGACTTCCCCTTCGCCGGAAGTCTCGACCGGCAGGAAGATCATGTCTTTGAATTTGTTGACCACCCGCGATTGCACACCATCCGATTGCGTCGAGGGCATGCAGCCAAAGGGCTTGAGCGCCAGCACCATGTGGCAGAGGTGATTCACCGTGTAGTAGACGTTCTTGCCCACTTCCATGTAACCCTCTCCACCGCGTGCGAGCTGGTGGTAGAAGGGGTGCGCCAGCCGCGAGAGCTCCTTTTGCGGGATAAGGCGGTGTGCCGTGTCGCCCATGTGCCGGATGGTGCGGTGGTAGAAATGATTCCACATCACGCTGCCGGCGCTGAGGCCGCCGGTCTTCTTGAATATTTTCAGGCGGTTGGCGAGCTGCTTTTTCACTTCGTACCACTTGGGATCCCGGTAGGGAGCCTCTGCGTCCGCACGAGCCTTGGCGCCTTCTTTGGCTACGTACATCATGTAGGCAATCCAGGTAGCGATTGGTTCCACCAGCACTTGGGCGCCTTCTTTTTCCAGGAAAGCGAACATGTTGAAGTTGCCATCGCCCTCGGTCGTCTGTGCCCAGAACTCGCCCGTGATCTTGATGACCGGCTTCACCCGCAGGCGATCCACTTCGATGGCGTTGATGCTATCGCGGCAAGCATGGAGAGCACCCACGTATTCCTTGCCATAGAGGTTGTGGGCGATCTTGCCCAGGGTGCAACCGAGGCCTTCGATCTTCTTGTTTTTTTCGATGTAGGGTTTGGCCCATGAGGGAGCCGCCTCGAGGATGTGCCAACGTTTGCGGTCGCGCAGCGTGTCGGTCAGCGTCTTCACTGATTCGCGAATCACGCGGTCGGTTTCACCCTTGTTCACCTCATAGGGCCGAACCTGGTATACGAGCTCATTGATCACATCCCCCAGGTTGAGGGCATTGAGCATGCCCATCCCAAAGTCGACGGAGAACTTCAAGCCAGGTTCGCCGCTGGCCGCTTTGATACCGTCGGTTTGCTGGAAGAGCAATACGCGAAAGCCTTCAAAGCCGGCGTTTTGCAGGGCAAAGCGATATTCAGCCTCGTACATGCCAAAGCGGCAGGGGCCGCAGGAGCCGGCGGTGAAGTAGACGTAGTTATCGATGATCTGCTGCCGCGTCTCCCCCTGTTGCTCCAGCTTCTGCAGGTAGCGGACCAGGTTGCCGACCGTGAAATAGGTCGGGTTGCACTGGCCATTGTTCCCGAACTCTTTTCCCGCCTGGAAGTCGGCAACCTCAGGGGTGGGGATGTTCTCACACTTGTAGCCGCTGCCGTGGAAGACGGCCTTGATCATCTCTTCGTGTTTCCAGGTCAGACCCCCGAAGAGGATGGTCACGTAATCGCGTTCCGGCCCCGTGAAGGTGCGCTCTACTGGTTTTTTGAACTCGCGCATGCGCGCCAATCCAGCTTGTGCACGAAGACGAGCCCGCTCGGCGTCGATGCGGGCTTGAATCTCTACTTCGAAGTCGGTTTGCACAATCTCGTTCACGACTACGGCCATGGGGGATCTCCTGTTCTTCGCTTGCCTAGCGTTGGTTTCGTGCCTGGTTTCCGTTGAGATGCAACAGTAAGGAATGAATCGCGGACGACATCTGTCCCGACATTCCGTGGAATCCATGTGTGAGCTGTTTGAAATAAATGGGCTATCTCCGTCAGCTGCCGCACATCTTCCAGGTGTTACGGCAGATGTTGATGTTCAGGAAAACTGAATAGCCGTACCCGTACTGTTTGCGAACCAGGTAATCGAATTGCTTTCGGAAGGGACCAGCGCCTTGGGAAGCCCCTGTTTGATATCTACCGCATCTACAGAAATATTGAAAGTGGAAATCCCAACATCTGCCAATTTTCGATCACATCGATGCGCAGCGGGGCATCGGCGAGATGCATGGCACCCCCACGAGGATCAAAAGTAAAACCAGTCGGGCCCAGACGTCGAGCCACAACTGGAGGACTGCCACCGCTGCCTGAGCAAGTTGCGTGCCACAACTCGTCCTTTCCGATGCTCCCCGGTTAAGTGCTTGATAAAACGTTAAATTTTGAGTGGAAGGCACGCCCGAGACTGCGCATTCCGGGCCAACGAGTGCCAACAATGCTCATCTCGTGTCAGCCCATCGGCATCTCTCGCGGGGGAACCAGCATTTCTGTGAGAAGGGAAATGCGGCGTCTGCTAAACGAGCTGTGGGCACGGAGAGAAGGAGTTGAGGATTCCGATTGAAGTGTGGAAGCAACTCTTTTTCGTCATAACCCGGACCTTACCCCAGCACCGGGAGACAACAGTCCCGCCGGTGCTGGAGAAAGCCCTCAAACGGCTCTCAGAAGAGGATCTTGAGAGCCAGTTGGACGTTGAAGGGTTCGCCAGGGCCAATGCCTGGCGAGTAGTTTCCCGCCCCAATCGTTGAGGTGATCTGCCCGAAGCTATCCGTATCGGTGTAGGAATTGGCGAGCTGCGTGTATCCGGGACTGGCAAGGTTCAAATGGTTGAACAGGTTAAACATCTCCACCCGGAACTGTGCGTTGACCCGCTCCGTGATATGGGTGTTCTTGAAGAGAGAGAGATCAACGTCCTCCAAGCCCGGTCCGAAGAGGCTGTTACGTGTGTAGTTCCCGTAGCTTCCAGCCGCGGGATCGGCAAAGGCAGCTGGATTGAACCATTGAACGACGCCGTTCTGCACCTTGTGGGAGACTCCCGCAAAGGGGCTGCCTACGATATTCGGACGCTGCGCGTATTGGTTTTCGCCGGTGGTGTCGGTACCCGTGAAGAGATTCATCGGCTGACCACCCTTCAGGGTAATGACCCCGTTTAACTCCCATCCATTCGTAAGAAGCTTCGGGCCGCGAAATGCGGGTATCGCGTAGTTAGCATAGCCAACGAAGCCATTGCGGGTATCGAAGTCGCTGTTACCGTAGTCGCCCTTGAAGTTGGTGCTGTCCTGCGGTAGCTGTCCACGGTATTGGGTGACCTCATCGAGATTGTGGCCCCAGGTGTAACTGAACTGAGCGGTCAGCCCACGATAGTTCCGTACTTTAAGAGTGGTCTGGAGCGCACTATAGTTCGAGGTTCCAATGCTCTCAATCTGGTTGATATCGCCATATTGAGGGTAGGTGCCCACGTAGGGGCGCACCAGCACATCGGAATAGCTCGCTCCCTGATAAGAAATAGTGGTTGTCGGACCACCAAGAGCGGGTTGGTTGATGTTCAGGAGACTAAGCAGGCGCCGGCCTTCGCTGCCCACATACCCGATCTGAAACATCGCATATTGACCGAGCGACTGCTCGATTTGCAGGCTGAAGTTGAAGTCGTATGGAATTTCTGAAATTGCGGTCAACGGAGAAAACGCCGCAAGGGCTTCCCGGGTTGCACAGGCTGGTGGTGGTCGGCGTGACCACGGGAAAGATGGACTGACCAGGAACGACGGTCGTACCGTAAGTAGCGACCGTGTAAACCGGTTGGGGTCCGCCAGGATTGCCCTCCAGGCCATTGGGCGCGTTGTTGCTTGGACGGTTATCCAAAAACGGGTTGGCGTTCGGTGTGTCGAAGAACATGCCGAAGCCGCCGCGCACCACGGTTCCCTTAACCCAGGCTGGAGAATACGCGAAGCCTACGCGGGGGCTGAAATTGGTCCAATCAGAGGGATAGACCGAACCGATCTGCGTACCCTGGAAGGCGAGTCCATCATTCGCGGTTAGCTCCGGCCGGAAGACCGATAGATTTTGAAAATCGCTACGCATCGGCTGCATGTAGTCGTAACGAATGCCATAGTCGAAGCTAAGTGTGGGCGTTAGCTGCCAGCTATCCTGGGCGAACAGGTCGAAGGTGTTGATGAAAACCTGGCGCTCTGCATTGCCGCGTGCGATACTCGCCGACGCCATATCGCCGCTAAGAAAATCGGCCATCGAAAGAATACTGCCGAGTGTTTTGTTTTGGCAGTCCTGGGTGGAGTTTGTGGCGAAGTAGCCCGTGCAGTTGGTGTAGTCGGCCGCCCATGGGCCGGTGGATCCATTGAAGACAAATGTGCCGACTGAGTGCCGTTGATAGAACTCATCGACCTGCGCATTGCGATACTCCCCGCCGAAACGGAACTGATGCCTGCCTTTTACCCACGACAAGGCGTCGTCAATATGTCCGGTTATGTCGTTACGTCCCTCCGGGGGCGTCTGGCCTATCGCTTCAAAACCGGTGATCTTGATGTTGGGTGCGTTGGTATAAGGCGAATTGGTGACGAAACCAAGGGAGTCAACGTCGAAGCCTGTCTGGTGATCGCTGAACACCTGGTTGAAGTAGTTGACTCCGATCGTAACCTGGTTGGTGATTTGGGGCGTTAACGTCCAATTGTCTACGATGGAGTAGTTGTAAACGTGAATCGGAGCGCTTTCGAAGTAGTAAGGGATGACGCAATTGCAAACCGGTGCGATCTGATTGCCCTGACCCAGAAAGGCACGCCCGGAGATCGACTGCCGCTCGTTGAAGGTGTGATCCAGCTTGATCACACCGTTGTAGCTATAACCGGTTTCCGGGGCGGGAGCGGAGTAGTTTGGGCTGGCAGCTGGACCGTCCAGCGATCCCTTCGGCCACAGAACCGGAAGCAGATTGGTAGTAGCAGAGTTTTGGGGAACACCGTAATAAGCGAGTAACGGCGCTGCACTTGCCTGGTATGCCGTTGAGGGCTCGGTGCCTTGATAGCCCGTGGCTATCGTGAACTGCTGCTTTTCGAAGTTTTCAAACCAGAAGGTGTGATCCTTCCAAATGGGACCGCCGGCTGATTCTCCCCACTGTTGATTGCGCAACGGCGGGTTCCCGCTTTGGAATGGCGAAACCTCCGCCAGCGCCTCATTGCGGTTGTAGTAGTAGGCGCTGCCATGGATTTGATTGGTGCCTGATTTCGTGACCAGGTTCACCGATCCGCCGGGATTGCGCCCGGTCTCCGGTGAGGACTGGGTCTGCAGAGAAAATTCTTCCACCGAATCGATGGGAAGGGTAATGCCGGCGATGTTTTCTACGCCGCCCTGGTTGACCGCGGGAATGTTATGCCACAGGTCGTTGTTGTCTGAACCGTCAATCTGCCAGTTCACCTGGTTGCCACGCGTTCCATTGACCGATCCAAAACCGCCGAGAGCATAGCCGGCAAAGCCCGGAGACATTCCGATCATCTGTGTGAAGTCGCGGCCATTCAGCGGGATATCCTGAATCGTCTTACTGCCGAGGATGGTCGTCTGGGTTGGATTGGTAGTATCGAGTGCCAGTCCCGCTGCATTTACCTCGACCGTAGTCGCTTGCGAGGCGACTGCGAGCTTCATCGGGAGGCTATAAATGGTGCCTGCGGAGACCTGAACCTTTTCTACCTTGAGCGTTTCGAACCCGGAGGATGTGGCGGAAACGGTATACACGCCGAGGGGAAGGTCCTGCACGCTGAACTCGCCCGCGCTGGACGAGATCGTCGAGTGAACGATACTCGTAGCGTCGTCTGTGATCTGCACGGTCGCCCCGGGAATGGCGGCGCCGCCCTGGTCTGTCACCGTGCCGTTGATGCCACCACGAAAGTTCTGGGCTCGGGCGAAGGTTACGCCGAGCAGCAGCATGACCAGCAAAGCGGATAGGGAAGAAAATCGAATGCGGATATCGCCAGATGCCATGGAACAACCTCCGAAGATTGCGCGAAAAAAAGTATCTTCCGGACCCCCTGAGACCCGGGGCGGATGAGTAACAACTAAACTTATCTTCGACTTGGAAGGGTGCTACAGGCCTGTTCCGACAAGAAAGGCACAATGGAGGTGAACGATCGCGCTTCGACAAGGAAGGCGTTCACCGCTAACTACAGATTCGTAGTGTCTTATCAACCTAACCCTAAGTGCATTTGAAAGCAACTACAAAATGAAGTCTCACTTAACCGCCGGCGCCGGGTGAGTTGGTAGTAAACCACCGGGGTAACCACCAGGCTGAGCACAATCGAAAGCAAGAGACCTCCAATGACCGCGATGGCCAGGGGCTGCAACATCTGTGATCCGGCGCCCAGGGCGAGGGCCAGAGGAAACATTCCGCAGACAGTAGCGATTGCAGTCATAAGGATGGGGCGTCTGCGGCGTTCGGCGGCGTGGAGCATGGCCTGGCGAGCGTCGAGCCCGCCGGCGCGTAGCTGCTCATCCGCATCCAGCAGAAGGATGCCGTTCTTGGCCACGATGCCAATCACCATGATGAGGCCCATGAAACTGGCCACATTGAAATTGGTGCCGGTGATGAGCAAAGCGAAGATAACTCCGGCAAGCGAAAGTACGGAACTCGTCAGGACAGCGATCGGAGCGGAAAAATTGCGGAACTCGACCAGAAGCACGCCAAAGACCATGGCGAGCGCCAGCACCAGAACGCGGGCCAGATCGGCAAACGACCGTTGCTGCTCCTGGTAGGTGCCGCCGTATTCGACGCGAACCGAGGACGGGAGCTGAAGGCGGCTTACGGCAGCTTTGACTGACTCCATGGCCCCGCCTAGATCGGAGCCTTCGAGCCGCCCGCTCACCAGGATCACCTGCTGCAGGTTCTCGCGGCGAATCTCATTCTGGGGCGGCAACTGGGTCACCGTAGCCATGGCGCTTAGGGTAGCGGTGTGCCCGCTGCTGCTGTTAAAGACCGTGTTCTGGATCGCGTCCAGCGAGGCACGATTGGCGTCTGGCAGGCGCACCCGGATGGTGTAAGGCCGGCCACCCGAGATCAGCGGATCGTTGGTGGGCAGCCCGTCAAGTATGGAAGTGGCATCCTCCGCAACTTCAGTCGGAGTAAAGCCGAGCCGCCCCGCAACCACGGGATCAATCTGGAAGTTCGTAGCCGGACCACTGATGGTATTGTCGACTCCATTCTGCGTATCCACCACGCCGGGGATTTTGGCAATGGCTTGTTGGACGCGAGGTCCAAGTGTCAGCAGCAGGTTCTGGTCGTTTGAAAACAGCTTGATCTGGATGGGTTCGGGCGAGTTGGAGAGATCGCCAATCATATCCTGCAGAATTTGTGTGAACTCCATATCGAGCGATGGCTCAGCCGCATGAATCTTTTCGCGAGCATCGGCGATCACTTCATCGATGATGCGTGAACGGTCCGTCTTCAGACGGACAGTAAAGTCCCCGGTATTCGCTTCTGTCACCGCTGCCAGACCCATTTGCAGACCGGTCCGGCGCGAGGTGATGGACACCTCCGGTATCCGGCGCAGAATCTGATCCACGTGCTCGAGGATGCGGTTGGTTTCGGTTAACGAGGTTCCCGCAGGGGTAAAGTAATCCAATATAAATGCGCCCTCATCCATCTCCGGCAACAGGTCGGAGCCCAGCGCGCGATAACTGAAGTAGCCGGCGATGATGAGCACCGCACATACCACGATTAGGGCAAGCGGGCGTTGAAACGACCACTCCAGCGCGCGCTCGTGGTACTGGAGGAGACGGTAGAAGGCGCTTCCGCCCCTTTGTTTCATCCCAGCAAGGAAGCCACTTCTCTTTTCTTCTTCGGGTACTGCGGATTCCGCGTGAATCTTCCTTTCCAACCGAAGAGAGAGCGCTGGGGTGAAGGTAAGGGCGAGCAGAAGGGAAGTGAGCAACGCAACCGTCATGGTTACCGCAAGCGCGCGGAAGAAGGTTCCTGTGACCTGGGTAACCGAGACCAGGGGGAGAAATACGATGACCGGCGTGACGGTGGAGAAGACGAGAGGACGGCTGATCTCGTGGATCGCTTTGCGCACCGATCCAATCCGCGACTCCCCCGCCTCGCGATGAACCGCAATGTTCTCGACCACCACAATCGCATCGTCGATGACCAGGCCGATCGCCGCTGCCAGGCCGCCCAGGGTCATCAGGTTGAAGCTCTGGCCCGTGATCCACAGAAAGAGAATGGTCACCGCAACAGTGACAGGAATGACCAGGCCGGCAATCAGCGAAGAAGTCCAGTCGTGGAGAAACAGGAACAGAATGATGCAAGCGAGCACCAGGCCGATGAGAATAGCGTCGCGGACGCTGAGAATGCTCTCGCGCACCAACTCCGACTGGTCGTAGAAGGCGTTGATATGCACGCCGGGCGGTAGTTTCGATTGCAGCTGAGCCATCTCCGCCGCCACTCCGTTGGCGACCGCAACCGTATTGCCTGAGGGCTGCCGGGTGATGTTGAGTAGTACAGCGGGTTTGCCGTTCGCCCGTGACCGCTGTGTAAACCGGCATCTTCGAGGGTTCTACGGTTGCGATATCACCCACCCGGATGGCCACCCCGCCGGCAGAGGTTTTCACAATCAGATTGCTCAGCTCCGCGGCGCTGTGCGCCTGCGCTCCGATCAGCGCGAGGATTAGTTGATGGTTCGCCTCGTAAAGACCGGGTGAGTCAATGATGTTCGATTCCTGCACCGCATTGACCAATTCGAGCAGGGTTACGCCGGCGGCCTGCAGCCGGGAAAGGTTAGGCACAATGTGAAACTCGGGAATCTGGCCGCCCTGAACCGTTACGGTGCTGACCCCATTGACCCGGTTGAGGGGCGGTTTCAGGTCGTAGGTGGCTATCTCCCACAGACGGGTTTGAGGAACCGTATCCTTTCCCCGGTCGTCCGCCGTGAGCGCGTAACCGAGAATGGGAAAGGTAGCGAAGGTGAGACGGTTGGTGGTGATGCGGGCGGTTGCGGGCAAAGACCGCGAGATCCTGGCTAAGGCCGCATCCGTCAACTGCAGGGTGCGGAACATATCCACATTCCAATCGAAAAAGAGGCTGACCTCCGCCGAGCCGCGGCTGGTGTTGCTGCGCACCGTAAGCAAGCCGGGAACGCTGTTGACCGCATCCTCAATGGGCTTGGTGATGGTGACTTGCATCTGTTCGACCGGCATCACGCCGTTGTCCACGCCAATGACCACGCGGGGAAAGTTGGTCTCGGGAAAGACGGAGATCGGCACCTGGAACGCCACGTAGATGCCGGCAAGCGTCAGCAGCGCCAGGAAGAAAAAGATGGGCTTGGCCGCGGCTGCGAGCCAGAATGACCCCTCGTCGTCGGGCATCACTCCTTCTCTCCTCCCGCTTCCACGGGAGCGGCGCCAACCTTAACCTTGGTGCCCGGGTCCAACCCGTATCCGCCGCTGGTGATGACGCTATCGCCGGGCGCGAGGCCGCCGAGAATTTGCGCCGATTCGGAGTTGCGCAGGCCCAGAGTCACCGGGCGTTTGTCGGCGCTCCCATCGGCCTTGATGACCAGAACAAATTTGCCTACGCCATCGGCCTCGGTCTGTACCGCTTCGATCGGAACCAGCAGAGCATTGGCCGCGGTGCGGCCGGTAATGGTGGTATGGACGGGCGTGCCCGCTTTCAATGTTCCCTTCGCATTCTCCACCCGCAGCCATACCTCGACCGTCGTGCTTCCGGGATCGAGAGCGGGGCTGATGAGGGAAACCTTAGCCGGCACCGGATCGGCCAGCCCGGGAACGGTTATGGTGGCAGCCGCCCCCACCGAAAGCTGTTGTGCTTGTAACTGAGAGAGGTGCAGCTTGGCCAGGAGCGCAGACGTATCCATCACAGTAATCACCGGGTTGCCGGCAGCCGCCGTTTCCCCGGCGAACAGAGGCCGGTCGGTCACCACGCCCGAAATGGGGCTGCGAATCTCCGTATAGCTCAGCTGGGCCTGGGCGCCGAGGTATTTGCCCTTGGCGGAAGTGAGTTGGCCTTCCGCGCTCTCGAGCGAGGCCTGGTGACTGATCTTCTGCACTGCTTCAAAATGCTGTTTGGCAATCTCATGAGCAGCCTGGGCCTGCACCAGCGAAGCCTTTGCCGTATCCAGATCACGGCCCGGGATCGCACCCTGGGCAAACAGCTGCGCGCGGCTATTTACGATGCTCTCGGCCAGGTTCAGGTTCGCGGTTGCCTGGGTAAGGTCCAACTGCGCCTTTACCGTGTCTTCGGGTACCGTCGCCCCGGTAGCAATGTCGTAAGTCCCCTGGGCCGCGCTGTAGGCTCCTTTGTTGTCCAGCGCGGCAGCCTGGAGGTCCTGGTTCTCGAGGGTTGCCAGAAGTTGACCAGCCTTTACGCGCGAACCGCGTTGCACGTAGAACTTCTTGACCGGCGCCGTGACCTTGGGAGAGATGGCGGCCTGGGCCAGCGGCGCAAGTGTGGCGTCGGCGGTGAGCTGCTCAGAGATTTCTCCCTTTTCCGGATGCCCGGCTTGAACGTAGACCTCGGTGGGGGCAGTCTCCGCGGTCTTGCTGCAGGCGGTGACCAGCAAGGAGATGCCGCAGAGCAGCATGGCAGCAAGAAACCTAATCGAAATGGACGGGAAAACGGCCGCAAGAGACCCAATCGAACTGGACGGGTGCCCCAGGTTCGCCTCAGCGTACCTGGGCCGAAAATGATTTGTTTCGATTGCTTTTAGCTGATCGCCGATCTGCGCTCGCGACTACGCAAGAAAAGCGATTGTGGGGCTTCCCCCGGATTTCCTGTGCAGCTTGTGGCTTCGGCGCACTTCCTGCGGCTTTCCTTAAAGAAAGCCGCCCACGCGATCGTGTCCAGCACAGCGTACAGGAAATCCGGGTCGCCCCGTCATCTTCGGCCCACGTACGCTTCGGCGAACGTGGGGCACCCGTCCAGGGCTCCGACCTCGTCTGTATCCCGGGTTGGTCGGTGGTCGGGACAGGGCTGGGAAACGGTCTCATGGCTCAGATCGCTCCTGTCAGCAGTTGCAGATTGGTGAAAGCCAACTGGTAGCGGATGGTACCGTCCTCGCGTGCGATCTCTGCCGTAGTTAAGGAATTTTGCGCGTCGACCACCTCGAGTACCGTCGCTTCCCCCGCGGTATAGCGCAGCTGTGTGAGGCGCAAACTCTCAGCCGCAGTTTGAACGCTTTGGTCAAGCGACTGAAGTTGGTCGCGCGATGTTCCGGCTTCGGCATAAAACTCGTCCAACTGGGCGACAAGGCGGCGCTGGGTCGCAGTCAGCGCGGTGTGCGCCGCGTCACGCAGGATCTCACTCTGGCGAACGCGGTGCTGGGTGGAGAGCCAGTCCCACACCGGGATATCGAGTGTGGCGCTGGCCGAGTAACCGAGATTGCGCACGCCGTCACGGCCGTTGACGGCAAACTGCACCGCATCGATGCCGTAGGTGAAGTTGAGACCAAGATCGGGAAGATACGCAGCCCGAGCAGCTGTTACGTCGAGTGAGCTGACACGCAGCGAGGCCAGAGCCTGATGCAGTTCCGGATTCAGCTTCATCGCGGCCGCATCCACGTCAGCGCGCGCCGGCAGCGGCACAACCGCACCGGGCACGAGCGTGTAAACAGCCCGAGGATCGGCAAAGAGGAGCACACCCAGGTCCAGGTGAGCCTTCTGTTGCTCGAGCAGAGCATCCGCAAGATCGCGCTCGCGCTGCTGTTGCTGCAGCTGCGCCTTCACTACGTCGGCGTGCGCCGCTTCGCGAGCGCTCTCCCGCTGTTGGGTTAGGTTGGTGAAGCTGGCTGCTTCGCCGGCGGCGCGCCGGGCCACGCCGATTTTGCGGTCAGCGGCCAGCGCCTGGTAGAAGAGGCCGGTCACGGTATTGACCAGTCCGCGGCGGGCAATTTCGAGCCCTGCGTCAGCAACGGCTTGCGCCGCGCCGGCGCGCGAGACCGCGGTCCATGGTTGCAGTCCGAACGTTTCCGTGACCACTCCCTGGCTGGCATACTCGCGCACCGCATTGTTGGCGATGAAGCGAGGCGCTGCCTGGCTCCCTACCGGACCGCCTCCGTTCGTTGAGCCGTTGGGTTGGGTATACAGCACCTGGTTGTGATAACTCACATTCGGCAGCAAAGCAGCTTCTGCGATGGAGTGGTCGAGCGCGGCGACACGCGCATTAGCCACAGCAGCAGCGAAGTTGGGCTCGTTCGCGCGCGCCAGCGCGATGGCTTGCTCCAGGGTGATCGAGGCCGGGGGAGCAGCCACCGCCTGCTGTGCGAATGCCGCGTTGGTCACAGACAATGCGAGGGCAAGAAATGAAATTCTCAGCATGGCATCTGAAAGACGCAGAACCACTGGCAACAGACTCACTGCTGCCCGACCACCAATATCGTGAAACTGCCAGGGACAATCGCTGGGCGCGGACGAGGGTTTTCCGCCGTGGGCGCCGGACGCTCGCCGAAGGTAGCCGTGGCCAGGTAGATGCGCCCCGTGGCCTCGTCCAGGGTCATGGTTCTCGCTCCACGCTGAGTAGCCAGGTTCTGCAGCACCGGGTAGCTGTCTTTGCTGGCGTCGATGATGGTCAGCGTCCCACCGCCGTTGGAAGAGAAAGCCAGGTTGCGCGCGGAATCGTAGCGAGCCGCATCCGGACCATCGCCGATGGACGGATTGGCCAAGGTCTTTCCTGAGTCCGCGTCGACCACCGCCATCTTGCCCCCGTCACACACGGCGAAAAGCCTGCGCCTGGCACGATCGATGGCCAGCCCGGAGGGCGATTCGCAGTTGGACAGCAGCCACGTCGCGGTAATTTTCCTGGCCGCCGCATCCAGGCGAACGATCTCATTCTTGCTTTCGATATTGGCGAATACGGCGCCCTTGCCATCCGCGACCGGGAACTCAGGCTTGCCGTCGAGGGGGATGGTAGCGACCACTTTGCGTTGCGCGGTATCGATGACAGTTGCGTTGTTACTGCGGCCGTTGAAGGCCCAGACCGTCTTGGTCACTGGTTCAAACGCGATGCCATCCGGGTTGGTGCCCGCGGGAATTGAGGCAACGGTCGCCAACGAGGTACGGTCGAAGACCACCACCACATTGGCTCCGCCGTCGCTGACATAACCGAACTTCCCGGCATCGTCGAGCGCTACCCCATGGGTGCCTTTCAGTCCCGTGATGCTGCCCACGACCTTGCCGGAATCGGTGTCCAACACTTCGACCCGCGGGCCGTGCGTGACATAGAGACGGTGTGCCTTGGAGTCGGAGGTAAGGTAGTCCCATCCGCCCTCGCCGCCAATGGTCCATCGGGTAAGAACACTGTAGGACTTCTGTGCCAGCGCGGCGGAAGGCGCCAGCAAGATCGACGCGGAAAAGGCGAGTGTCTGCAAGGTATTGCGAAGGCAATTCGACATCATAGGACCTCCCATCAAACTGGGTTTCAATTTCGCACAGCTACCTTAATCGAAGCTGAAGGCACGCCAGAAACCGGAAGGTGTACCGTCACCCTGGTCCCAATTCCCAAGTCACTCGAGATTTCAATCGCACCTTGCCACCGGGATACGATCGCTTTGCAGATGGAGAGCCCCAGGCCGGTTCCTCCCGTGTTGCGGCTGCGTGAGGGGTCCCCACGGTAAAAACGATCGAAGACGTGGGGCAGATCCTCGGGTGCGATGCCGTCGCCATCGTCTTCTATAACAAGCTCTCCATCCTGCCCCACCGCGGCGCGTATCGCAGCGCCGGCGGGACTGTGCTGTAAGGCATTCAACAGCAGGTTCGAGCACAACAGTTGCAACTGCTCCGGCTCGACGTCGACCACCACCGGCTCTTCAGCCGACACCAGAATGCGCAGTCGCTTCAGCTCTGCCATGGATTCAAATTGTTCCGCCACCTGCCGCAGGCTCTGGGCCAGGTCGGTAGCGAAGTGCGATGAAGTCAATTCGGTCTTTGTCTCCACCCGCGCCAGGGTGAGCATCTTGGCCACTGCTTCTTCCATGCGATCGCAATCCATCTGGCAGCGCTCGATCCCGCGCTCATACTCGAGCGCCGTCCGTTGCTTTAGCGTGAGCAGTTGCAACGAAGACTTTAAGACGGCGACGGCGGTCTTGAGCTCATGTGCGGCATCGCCCACAAATTGGCGTTGCTTGGTGAACGAGCGCTCCAGACCAGTGAGTACCGTTTCCAGCGCGACCGTGAGGGGTGCAAGCTCCTTGATCACGCGGGCACGTTGGGGAGGCGCGAAGTTCCACGAATCCACCGAGACACCCGCCGCTTCGGCCGCCAGCTCACGAAGCGGAGCCAGGCCGCGATTCAAAAGCCAGAAAATCAACAATCCTGAAACGGCCAGCAAAATTAAGCTGGCGCCTGTGTAAAAGCCCACCGCCCTCCAGATGCTTCTCCAAACGCCGCCGATCGGCGAGCCGTAGAAGATGCTCACACGGCGCGGGATGCCTCCGCCTTTATCGCCCGGGTCGACGATTCTCAGGCCCTCGATCCTAAGCGCCCGATAATGGGTGCCGTTGACGGTGAGTCTAAGAAACTTGCCGGTCTTGGTTGCCAGCAAGGCTTGGCTCGGCCCGTTCCAATTCGGCGAATGGCCCAGGACGCGACCGCTCGCGTCCTGCACCTGGTAGATATCCTCGGCCGGAAAATTCACTTCTGTTCCATCGAGCATCACGTTGTCTTGTGTGTCTTCCGCATCCTGCACCGCGCCCAACAACGAATCGGCCCGGCCGCGCAGCATGATGTCAAACGAACGAAAACGCTGGTGGCGCTCATAGAGCATGGCCGCTGTTGATATCGAGAGCGCGGCGAGCAGTTCCACCAATAGAACAGTGGTGATCAGTCGATGGGTGATGGAATAGGACTTCATCGGCTCTCCTCGAAGCCCACCAGCAGCCGGTATCCCCGGCCGCGCATGGTTTCGATGCTCGGCTGCTGGGTGGCTGCCTCGAGCTTCCGGCGCAGGTTGGAGATGTGGGCTTCGATGACGTTGGAGTGGTGTTCCCAGTTGTAGTCGTAGAGATGCTCCAGCAGCTCTCGCTTGGATACGATCACCCGCGGCCGGTGGATCAGGTATTCGAGAATGCGGTATTCCGTCGGCGACAAATCTACCGGCTTGCCGGAGCGCCGAACACTCTGCTCGACGGTGTTGACTTCCAGATCGGAGAGACGGAGCAGGGGATCGGCGATTCCCTTACCGCGGCGGATGAGCGCTTTGGCCCGGGCAATCAATTCGCCCAGGTCGAACGGCTTGCTTAGATAGTCGTCTGCGCCGGCATTGAGCAGGGAGATGATGGAACTGGCCTCGCCCCTGGCGGTCAGGATGAGCACTGGCGTTCGATCTCCACGAGCCCGCACCTTCCTCAGCAGTCCGAGGCCATCTAATCCTGGCAGCATCAAATCCAGAATGATCAGGTCATAGCAACGGTTTTCGGTGAGATCCAGGCCGGTGAGCCCATCTTCAGCGCAGTCGACGGCAAAGTTCGGGCCCTCGCGCAGGGCGACCGCCACATTCTCCGCCAGCCGCACCTCGTCTTCGACCACCAGAACCCGCATCTTCGCAGTATCCCCTATGCAAGGTTAAGCGAAGCTGAAGCCCGGTAACTTGAATGGGGGACTGTCCTTGCAAGGGAACCGAAGGGTGCCCCACATCTCGCTCGTTTTTCGCGAGATGTGGGAGACGCGGACCTCGATTGGCAGCCTCAATGGGTGAACAGATGTAGATTGGCAGCTGTGGTCTCCCATATCTCGCGAAAAACGAGCGAGATATGGGGCACCCTTCGATCGGTGGTCAGGACAGAAGTGGAACTTTGCAGATAGACGCTACCTCTCCCCTGGCGGGGGAGCATTTACAGGTGCCCCACTCTTCGGAGGCTGCCATCCATCATTGGATGGACCATTTTGGAAGAACACCGAATCCTTACTGTACGGGCCGGTCGCGTACATCGCGTTCGCCTGGCCGAAGTACTTTCCCGCCCGGAGCGTATCTGCGCGAACCTTGTCGACCAACTGGTGATAGCGTTCGTCCGTCTGTGCGAAGCCGGAGAACCAGCTCAGGTCGTTGTTTCCAATAATCACGACATCCACACCTGGAACCGATGCAATGTCGTACGCATTGGCCACGCCGGTGGGCGTCTCGATCATGACCACCACCAGCATGTTGTCATTGATAGTGTGGTGGTAGTCGACTCCATTGATACCCCAGAGGCTGGGCGCCTGGCCCTGGCCCGAACTCCGTCGCGCGACCGGCGGATAGCGGGCCCACTTGGCTGCTTCCCGCGCTCGATCCACATCGTCCACGGTCGGAATCACCACGCCGAGCGCGCCGATATCGGTCGCATGCTGGATGTGCCATTCCTGCGCGTCGGGGAGCCGAATCATCGGAGTTGCCTTGACATGCGGGCAGGCGGCAATCATTTTCTCAATGTCCGCGAACTCCAGCGTGCTGTGTTGCATTTCAAACCAGGTGTAGTCGTAATGCTTGGCCCGTTCGCAATAGTCGGCGATATCCATCTTCGATTGCGTGAAACTGAAGACCTGCTTGCCATCGAGAAGCTTCTGCTTGGTGGTGTTGTAGAGCTTTGCTTTCGCACCGCCGGCGGCAGCGCCGGTATCCTGGCCTTGCGCCCAAGGCTGCAAGTTGGGCAGCGTCAGGGCCAGAAGGGAACAAACAAGAATCTGCGTTGCGGACCAGGTCTTCATCCGTGTTGGCCTCCTCGGGAAACAACAGCCATCCTTTATAGACCAAACTCCGTTTTGTGGCGATGGCGTATAACTATCACCGGGCTTTCGTACCAGGAGACTCTCCGTGCACGGTTCGTCGTTTCTTTTGTTCGCGGCCACTTTGTTTTCGACCGCCGGTGCCATGGCGCAAGCGGCCCCGACGTTGACCATCGACCTGGCGCAGGTCAAAGCCAAAGTGAGCCCCCAGCTATACGGGTTAATGACGGAAGAGATCAACTATTCCTATGATGGCGGTCTCTATGCCGAGTTGGTCAGGAACCGGACATTTCAGGATAGGGGCAAGATTCCCCCCAGCTGGTTCCTCTACGAGTGGGGCAATGCGGATGCATCGATGGACATCGACCGCACCACCGGCCCCAGCGCGGCCCTGCCGCTGAGCCTGCAACTAACGGTCAAGAGCGCCAGTGACCATGACCAGGCCGGCATCAGCAACCTGGGGTACTGGGGCTTTCCCGTAAGGCCGCAAACCACCTACCACGGTTCGTTCTATGCCAAGGCGAGCGATCCCTCGATCGGACCGGTGACCGTAAGCCTGGTCGAGGATGAAACCGGCAGCGCAATCAGCACCACTGTTCCCGCGCTTACCACTGCCTGGCAACAGCACGAGTTCACCCTTCATTCCGATGCTGCTGCCAAGTCTTCGCAGTACCACTTGGTCCTGTCAGTTGCCAAACCGGGGACAGTCTGGTTCAGCCTGGTATCGCTCTTTCCCCCCACCTACCATGACCGGAACAATGGAAATCGCATCGATCTGATGGAGAAGTTGGCCGCCATGAAGCCGGCGTTCCTGCGCTTCCCTGGAGGCAATTATCTCGAGGGCGACCACATCAACGAGCGCTATGAATGGAAGAAGACCATAGGACCCCTGGTCGATCGCCCCACCCATCCCAGCCCCTGGCACTATCGCTCCAGCGATGGCATGGGTCTGTTGGAGTTCCTGGAGTGGTGTGAGGATCTCAAGATGCAGCCCTTGCTGGCCGTCTATGCCGGCTATTCCATGCAGCAGGAGTTCGTAAAGCCGGGTCCGGATCTGGAGCCTTACGTCCAGGATGCTCTGGACGAAATTGAGTACGTCACCGGCGACGCCAACACAAAGTGGGGCGCTGAGCGGGTAAAGAATGGGCACCCGGAGCCCTTCAAGCTGAGCTACGTCGAGATTGGCAACGAGGATTGGTTCGACAAGTCCGGAACCTACGGTGACCGCTATGCCCAGTTCTATAAGGCCATCAAGGCGAAATACCCTGACCTGCAACTGATTGCCACCATGCCCATCACAACCATGAAGCCGGATGTGGTCGACGATCACTTTTATCGCCGCGCCCAGGAGTTCTACGATGACGTACACCACTACGATCAGACCGATCGCAACGGGCCCAAGATCTTCGTGGGCGAGTGGGCCACCCGCGAGGGTCTGCCCACTCCCAACTTTGGCTCAGCGTTGGGGGATGCGGCTTGGATGACCGGCATGGAACGCAATAGCGACCTCGTCATTATGGCCGCCTATGCTCCGTTGCTGGTCAATGTGAACCCGGGAGGTATGCAGTGGGAGTCCGATTTGATCGGCTACGACGCGATCAACAGTTACGGGTCGCCCAGTTACTACGCCCAGGTCATGTTCAGCAACCATCTGGGCGACGAGATATTGAATGCCACGCTCGATGGATCGGCCCCCAAGTTGTTCTACTCCGTTACCCGGAAATCGAGCGATGGAACCGTATACCTCAAGCTGGTAAACGCAAGCTCCACGCCGCTCCCTTTACACCTCCAGTTCAAGGGCGCCTCCAGCATCGACAAAACGGGAAAGCTCATCACCCTGTCAGCCAAAACCACGGCGGCTACCAATAGCATCACCCAGCCCACGGCGATTGTCCCTGTGGAGAGTGGGCTACACGACGTGGCGGCGCAGTTTGCCCACACCATTCCCGGCTTTACCATTCAAGTTCTGGAGTTGAAAGCGAAATGAGAACGCGTTGGTTTCTGGCCCTTTTCCTTTGCTATGCCCCTGGCTCAGGGCCAAGGCAGACATTCAGTACTTCCCTGAGCGCAAGGTATGGGTGCTACAGGCCGGCGAAACCACCTACGCCTTCGGAGTGAACGAGCGCGGTGAGTTGCAGTCGGTCTATTGGGGGCAGAAGGTCGCGCACGATGCGGATTTTCAAACCCCGAAAGCGCGGGGAGAGGTGGCCTCGTTCGATCTCTCCACTACCACTACCCCGCAGGAATACCCGGGATGGGGCGCGGAGCTCTACAACGAGCCGGCGTTGAAGGCGACTTACGCCGACGGAAACCGCGATGTGGTTTTGCATTTCGTCGAGCAGCACCTTGATGGAAACACACTCGAGATCGTGTTGAAGGATATTTCTACCGCGCTTGAGGTGCACCTCTACTACCGGGTCTATCCCGAGGCCGGCGTTCTCGAGCGCTGGTCGCGCATTCAAAATAAAACCGATCAGGCCATCACGCTGGAGAGCGCGCAGTCGGCCGCCTGGACTTTGCCCAAGGGCGAGGGCTACGGCTGGCACTATCTCACCGGCCACTGGGGCGCGGAGTGGCAGCTACACTCCGAGGCGCTGCAAACCGGAGCGCGCATCATCGAAAGCCGCCGCGGCAGCACCTCGCATCAGGCCAACCCATGGTTTGCCATCGACCGTCCTCAGCAAACCACGGAGGAGAGTGGGCCGGTGTGGTTTGGAGCCCTGGGCTGGAGCGGCAGCTGGCGCATCACGGTAGAGCAGACGGCCATGCAGCAGGTACGCGTAACCGGCGGCTTCAATCCCTTCGATTTTGGATACCGCTTGAAACCGGGCGAGCAGCTCGAAACTCCGCCCTTCTATGCAGGATTTACCAATGGTGGCCTGGGTGAGGCGTCGCGCATTTTGCATCGCTTCGAGCGCCAATCCATTCTGCCCGGGGGAGACAAGGCCCCCCTGCGTCCTGTTCTCTACAACTCCTGGGAAGCCACAGAATTCGATGTCAGTGAGGGGGGTCAGATTGCTTTGGCGGAAAAGGCCGCCAAACTAGGCACTGAGCGCTTTGTCATCGACGACGGCTGGTTCGGCCAGCGTAAAGATGACCACGCTGGACTGGGCGACTGGTATGTGAATCAGCAGAAGTTTCCCCACGGGCTGAAGCCCGTGATCGATCGCGTGCATGCCCTGGGCATGGATTTCGGCATCTGGGTGGAACCGGAGATGGTGAACCCGGACAGCGACCTCTATCGCAAGCATCCCGAGTGGGCGATGAATTTCCCCGGGCGCCCGCGCACCGAGGGCCGCAACCAACTGCTGCTTAACCTGGCCAGAGAGGATGTAAAGGAATACGTATTTAACTGGCTCGATCAGCTGGTCAGCAACAACGACATCGCCTTTCTCAAATGGGACTACAACCGCAACTGGGCAGAGGCCGGCTGGGACGCGGTTCCCGTGGAAGATCAGAAGAAGATCTATGTGGCCTACGTTCACAACCTCTACGACATTCTCGATCGGCTGCGGGCGAAGCATCCTAAGCTGGAAATCGAATCCTGCTCCGGCGGTGGCGGCCGGGTGGATCTTGGCATCCTTCGCCGCGTCGATCAAGTGTGGACCTCAGATAATACCGACGCCCTGGACCGGCTCACGCTGCAGGATGGATTTACGCAGGCTTATACCCCCGGCATCATGATGGCCTGGGTCACTGATGTACCCGCTGGCATCAATGGGCGGGTTGTCCCGCTCAAGTTCCGCTTCCTGGTAGCCATGACCGGCTCACTGGGAGTGGGAGGAAACCTGAACAAGTGGACGCCCGAGGATATGGAAGCGGCGGCCCAATTTGTTGCCTACTACAAGCGAGTGCGCGCGACGGTCCAGAGGGGCGGGCTCTATCGGCTGATCGCACCCGAGGGCAGCGAAGTGTCCGCCAACGAGTACGTTTCGCAGGATGGGCGCCAAGCGGTGCTCTATGCCTTCCTGCATTCGCAGCAATTCGGGACGCCCTTCCCAACCGTCTTTCTGCGCGGCCTGGATGAGAACGCCATGTACAAGCTAGAGGCGATCGATCCCAAGCAACTAACGTCAACAGAGAGCGTAAGCGGCGCCTACCTGATGCACCATGGCATCGACCTTAAGCTGCACGGCGATTACGACAGTACTTCAGTCATCCTGGAAAAACTGCCATAAAGGGGAAAGAACCTTCGAATCAGCCATATAACTTCACTCTGCCGCTCCCTGGGGCCACTCTTTGTGCATCTCACAGCTAGATAGGTCGAGAACTTAGCCGCTAAGACAGGGTTAGGAACGACAGGGTAGGCTGCGGCCCGCTCGAGAGAGCAGAGGAACGAATGACGAACCCAGGGAGATTGGTTTTTCTACCGGTATTGATGTTGGCTGTTTTAACGGCGGGTTGCCACAAGAACGATAGCGATCAAGTGAATGCGGCGGAGAATGGAAACCTTGCGCCGGTCAGCGATAACGGAGGAGCTGCTCCAGTCAATGAGAGTGCGGCGCCGGCAAGTGCCCCGGCATACTCGGCCCCGGCTCGCCAGGCCAGCCCCGCCCCCGCCTATCCGGCTCAGAGCCCGCAACCATATCCCCAGCAGGAGCCGCAGCCGCAGCAAGAGCAGCTCCGGCACAGCAAGAGCAGCAGGCACAATACCAGCAGCCGCAATATCAGGATCAGCAGAACCAGGGCTATTCCGATCAAGAAGCCGATCCGGGTTACCAGGACCAGGTTGCAGAGTACGCCCCGGAACCACCTCCACCGTTGCCGGAATATCAACAGCCGCCCTGCCCTGAACCGAACTACATTTGGACGCCCGGCTACTGGTCCTATGCTTCGGCCGGGTATTACTGGGTTCCGGGAGTGTGGGCCTTCGCTCCCTATACCGGGGCTCTATGGACGCCTGGCTATTGGGGCTACGATTCCAATCGCTACGGCTGGCACCGAGGATATTGGGGCCGCTACATTGGCTACTACGGCGGGGTGAACTACGGAAACGGCTACGTCGGCCGCGGCTACTACGGTGGGTATTGGAACAACAACCAATTCAACTACAACCGCCAGGTCACGAACGTCAACGTCACTGTCGTCCACAATACATACGTTCGCAACGTAACCAATATCACTACCTACAACCGCGTGAGTTATAGCGGCGGTCGTGGTGGCGTGAATCTTCCACCAAGTGCTGCGGAATTGGCTGCCCTGCGGCAGCCGCGTTTGCCACCGTTGGCTGTTCAGCAACAGAACAAGGTTGCCGCCAGCAGCAACCGCGCCCAGTTTGTCTCGGTAAACCGCGGCCAGCCGCAGACGGTCGTCATGGCCAAGCCGCTCCCCGTGGAACGGCGTCAGCCAGTTCCTGTCCCGGTGCAGCAGCGCCAACAGCCCAGGCCCCCGATTCAGCGGGCTATCGAGGAACCGCCGGTGAAGCAAGCAGCACCGGCTCAGCAGATGCGGCCCGCACCGCAAGAGCATCCTGTGCAGACCGTGAAGCCAGCTCCGGACGAACGCCCCGCCCCGCAGGTGCGCCCAGCTCCCCAACCGGAGCGACCTGTCCCGCAAGCACACCCGGCCCAGCAGGTAAGGCCAGTTCCGGAGGAACGGCCCGCTCCACAGATACGCCCCGCTCCGCAACCAGAGCGGCCAGTCCCGCAAGCTCACCCAGCCCCTGAGGTAAGGCCAGTTCCCGAGGCGCGACCGGCTCCGGAAGCGAGACCACAGCCGGAGGCGCGGCCGCAGCAGGAAGCAAGGCCCCAGCCGGAAAGTAGACCACAGCCGGAAACCAGGCCGCAGCCGGAATCGAAGCCAAAGGAGGAGAACCCTCGTCCCCAGGAACCCCGTTAGGCGACAAGAGAGTTACTTCACCCATGGCCCATGAATGGGGACATTTCCAGGAAACGGCTTACTTTAAGCGTTTCCTGGCCTCTATCAAGGATTGATAGAGAGCAATGGTTTGGTCGCCAATGCGGGTCCAACTGAACTTCTCTTCGGCACGTTTCCTGCCTGCTTGTCCAAATCGTCTGCACTTTACCGGGTCAGCGAGCAGATCGCTCAGTTTCGCAGCCAGATCCCGGGCAAAGCGATCGGGATCCAGCGGAAAGCTGGTGACCGGGTCCTGATCGAAGGGGACCAGATACCCGGTCTCACCGTCCACCACAACCTCTTTGATGCCGCCTACAGCGCTGGCCACGACCGCTGCCTGGCAGGCCATGGCTTCCAGGTTGATGATGCCGAACGGCTCGTAGACCGATGGGCAGCAGAATACGGTTGCGTGGCTGTAGAACTGGATTGCATCCGCCTTGCTGAGCATCTTCTCGATCCAGATCAGTCTCGGATTGAATTTGCGTGACTCCTCCACCTTGCGCTGCAACTCCGCGGCAAGCTCAGGGGTGTCGGGAGCGCCCGCGCACAGCACCACCTGGATCCCAGCGGGCAGGTAGCGAATCGCGTCTACCAGGTGGGTCACGCCTTTCTGGCGTGTGATGCGGCCCACAAAAAGCACATAAGGGATGGCCGGGTCGACGCCGTGGGAGGTCAACGCCGAAGTCTCAGGAGTGCGCTGATATTGCCCCAGGTCGATTCCGTTGTAGATCACGTGGATCCGCTCAGGATCCACCGGGTAGGCGCGAAGGATATCTTCTTTCGTGCCGCTGGAGACGGCGATCACCGCGTCGGCGTCGAGGATCGCAGCGCTCTCCATCCAAGAACTCATGGCGTAACCGCTACCCAACTGTTCCGCCTTCCAGGCGCGCAGCGGTTCCAGGCTGTGAGTGGTAAGGACAAACGGAATGTCGTACAGCTTTTTGGCCAGAAAGCCGGCCATGGATACGTACCAGGTGTGCGTATGGGCAATGTCGATGCCGGCCAGCGCTTTCACCTGGGTCAGGTTCAGGGATAGCGCTTCCAGGGCTCCTTTGAACTTTTCCTGGGTGCCGAGGGTGATTTCCTTCCATGGTTCCTGGCCGCGCACATGAAGGTTGCCCTGGTCGCAATACTGTTGGCCCCAGCAGTGCACTTCCACGGAAATCTTGCGCGCCAGCTCGCGGCTCAGATACTCCACGTGGACGCCGGCCCCTCCATAGACGTGCGGTGGGTATTCGCGTGTGAAGAGTCCTACTCGCAATGCTTCCTCCCCCGCCAAACTCGTACACCACATTAGCAGCTAAAGATGAAAGACGAGTTCCACGCAGGCCGGTGGTAGACCACGCGCTGCACCGAGCCGGAAAGCAATACCTCAGGGGCTTTAGAGGCTGCGGAAAACCCCCGCGGCTAAAGCCGGAGGAGAATAAGTCCCCCGCGAGCCGCTCGGCTTGAAAGCCGAGCTCCCCCGCATCAATGCGGGGGCTCCCACCATTGGGCTTTTCCCAGCTACGGCTCCGCACCCGCTGCGAAGTTCCCTGCTCCCCTCGAAAATGGATCCAGTCAAAAGGGGGGATTCAAATGCGTTTGAAATCCATTTCGGTCATCCCGATCGTTCTTCCCTGGCAGCCGGTGGGAGCCCCCTGCTTCAGCAGGGGGAGCGACGCTTCAGCGTCGCGGAACAGTCGCATTCGATCCATCGGGCTTTAGCCCTGGTGGAGGGGTGCCGAATTCCCTGGGCTCTACAGGGGGAAATTCGCTGCCGGTATGTCCGGGCGTATTTCATTGCAACAAGAGAAGCGCCATGGAATGCTGACCTTTGGTTTTGTGTCAGGGCACGACTTTAGTCGGGCCGTAAATGAGAATAGGTCGGGCTAAAGCCCTCATAGCTGTGGCTTTGGACGGCCCGGCTAAAAGTCGTGCCCTGATACAAAGCATGAGTTTTTCCGCAGCCTGTGAAGCCGCCTGTCAACCCGGCCATGTGCGGCATGGACCTGATTAACCTAAACCGCGATTCTCACGCAGACACTAAGCCCCTGAAGTCAGCGACGACTTCCAGTAGTATGACGGGGATGGAAAATTCAAGCCGCCGTTCTTTCCTGGCGAAACTCTCGGCCCTGGCCTTTTCCGTACCTGGCTGGTTCACTCCTGGGCTTTGGGCTGCCGCACCCTCCGGACTCATCTTTGCCGGCACCTATACAGAGAAGGGCACCAGCCGGGGTATCTACGGGTTTCGCTGGGATGCTGATGCGGGCACCATGACGCCACTTGGGCTGGCGGCGACCACCGTCAATCCCAGCTTCCTGGCGCTGTCGCCGGATCGTCATCATCTCTACGCCGTCAACGAGGTGGATGCGTACCACGGAGAGAAAAGCGGATCCCTCTCTTCTTTTGCGGTCGACGGGGCTACGTTACGCCCCATCAATGTTGTTTCCTCCAGGGGTGCCGGACCGTGCAATGTCGCGGTTGATTTCACGGGAAAGGCAGTTTTCGTTGCCAACTATGGCGGGGGCAGCGCCGCATCCTTCCGGGTGTTGCCGGGCGGAGGACTCAGCCCGGCCGTCTCCAGCTTTCAATACACCGGCCACGGCGCGGACCCGAAACGCCAGGCCGGTCCTCACACCCATTGCACCACCGTTTCCCGCGACAATCGCTATGTGATGGTCAACGACCTGGGGCTGGATCGCGTCTCCGTCTATCACCTGGACCCGGCCACGGCGCGGCTCACGCCAAACGCTCCCCCCGCTTACCAGGCGCTGCCTGGCTCCGGCCCGCGAAGTTTCGCCTTTCATCCCAGCGGACGATGGGCCTACTCGCTCAACGAGATTGCCAGCACACTCGACGTCCTGGCATGGGATGGGGAGCGAGGCACTTTGAGCAGAATCCAGAACATCTCGACCCTCCCCGAAGGCTTTACCGGATCGAATACGGCGGCCACAGTCGCGGTCGACTCCGCCGGCCGCTTCGTGTATGCCTCGAACCGCGGGGATAACAGCGTAGCGGTTTTCTCCATTGACGACCGCGAAGGAACGCTCAAAGCAGTGCAGCATGTGGACTGTGGAGGCAAGAGCCCTCGCCATTTCGCCCTCGATCCCGGCAATCAGTGGCTGCTGGTGGCCAACCAGGACTCGTCGAATATCGTCGTCTTTGCCCGCAACGCGCGCTCCGGACTTCTGACTCCGACCGGCAATCAATACCCGCTAAGCTTCCCTGTTTGCCTTGTCTTCCGCTAACGGGAGGGCTGTTCCCGAGAACTTTGCCTGTTCTGGTACAGGAGCAGGAATAAACACCGAGTGACGTATCACGTGAGTAGAATGCCTCGTGGAGCCGCTTTCCGCTTAAGCCAGGAACCCGCCTCGAACGATATTAAGGAAGATCATGCGACCCAACTCCGTTTCAAGCTGGAAGCAGGTATTCTTGCCGGCACTTGTGCTGCTGGTGTGCCTTGGCGCAGTCCATTCCACACTCGCGCAACAGGGGGCGCGTCTGACCCAACCGGTGAATGATCATGCCCGGGTGACGCTGGCCGGTACGGTTCACCCACTGGCCAATGCCCGCAACGACCGGGGCGCCGCTTCACCCGATATGCAACTGGACCGGTTACAGCTGATCTTGAAGCGCAGCCCCCAACAGGAGGCGACCCTGCAGCAACTGCTGCGTGACATGCACACGCCGGGGAGCGCAAATTTTCACAAATGGTTGACGCCCGACCAGTTCGGACAGCAGTTCGGGCCCAGCGACCAGGATGTGCAGACCATCGAGGCCTGGCTTCAGACCCAGGGCTTCCAGGTACTGAAGGTGAATCCGGGCAAGCAGACGCTGGAGGTTGCCGGCACAGTAGGCGCTTTGCAGCAGGCCTTTCATACCTCCATTCACAAATACGTGGTCAATGGCGAGCAGCATTACGCCAACGCGGTGAATCCGGAAATTCCCGTGGCGCTGGCTCCCGTGTTGGGCGGGTTTGTATCGCTGAATAATTTTCCTCTACGGCACTTCAGCCGTTTTCTGGGAAGCGCACAATACAATCCCAAGACGCATCAGGCAATTCCGGAGTGGACCTTGCCCGGGGGCACCCTGGGCAACACCTTCGCCGTTGCGCCCGAAGACTTTGCTACGCAGTACAACGTGACCCCGCTTTATAACGCAGCCAAGCCCCTCAATGGCGCCGGCCAGACCATTGCGATCATCAACGAATCGAATATCAACCTGAACTTCGTCAACAACTTTCGTACGCTCTTCGGCCTGCCGGCTTCGTCTCCCCAGGTGGTCATCGACGGCAACGATCCGGGGATCGACGGCGCCAATAACCCGGATGGGCCGAACGGCGCTTCCGCCGAGGCCTACCTGGACGTAGAGTGGTCCGGGGCGGTCGCTCCTGGCGCTACCATCGACCTGGTCATCGCTGCCGATACCAGCATGGAACAGGGGTTGTATCTGGCCGCGGAGCGGGCCGTGTATTCCAACCTTGCGCCCGTCATCAGCATCAGCTTTGGTCAATGCGAATTCTCGATGGGCGCGGTCAATTCCTTTATCACTGGACTGTGGGAAGAGGCCGCGGCCCAGGGAATCACCGTCATGGTTTCTACCGGAGACAACGGGTCGGCGGGTTGCGACAATCCTGACACCGAAACGGTGGCGACCCAAGGGCTGGCGGTGAACGGATTTGCCTCCACCCAGTTCAACGTCGCGGTGGGTGGGACCGACTTTTACTACCCCAACGCCGCCGCCCTTCCTACCTACTGGAACAGCACCAATGACAGCAAGAACGGTTCGTTGAAGAGCCCGGTCCCGGAGCAGGTCTGGAATAACAGCCAGTATGGGTCGAATCTCCTGACCCTAACCGGCGGCTCCATCTCCGGTGGCAGCGGGGGCCCGAGTACCTGTGGCAATCCAACCCTGGACTCCAGCGGTAGCACGGTGACTGCGTGCGTGGCCACGGCGAAGCCTTCGTGGCAGGTGGCCACCGGAGTGCCTGCGGACAACGCGCGCGACTTGCCGGATGTTTCCCTCTTTGCCGCCAATGGTTTGAACGGAAGCTATTACGCCGTCTGCGCCGCGGATGGCGATTGCCAAAGCACTACCAGCCCGCAGATCAGCGGCTTCGGCGGAACCTCAGTTGCTGCCCCGGCCTTTGCCGGCATTATGGCGATTGTGAACCAGGCTTATGGGCCGCAGGGGCAGGCGGACTATGAGCTTTATCCACTGGCCGCGAAAGAGCCCAGTGCATTTCGTGACGTCACCCTCGGCACCAACCAGATGCCTTGCCAGGCAGGCACAGCCAATTGCACCAACGGCGAGCTCACCGGCTACGCCGCAGCCCCAGGGTACGATCTGGCCACCGGTCTGGGCTCGATCGACGCCAATGTCCTGGTCACCAACTGGAACAGCCGCAGCAACGGGACCGCGAGCACCACGACCTTTACCCCCTCTTCCACCTCGTTTGCCCACGGCGCGTCGGTCACCCTCAAGACCAGCGTGACCGGTAGCGGAGGCACGCCGACCGGCGATGTGGCGGTCATGACGGACAGCCCATTGATTACGGAACAAGGCTTAGGCTTTTTCACTCTGGCCAGTGGGGCGGCGTCGGGCAGTGCGACCACGCTGCCGGGAGGCAGCTATAACATCTGGGGGAGTTACTCCGGCGATGGAACGTTTGCCCCAAGCACCTCTACCAAGACGGCGATCACGGTAACACCGGAAGCGAGCACGCTCTCTCTTCAGGTATCCGGCAACGTCGGGGGGCAGTCGGGCGATCTATCCGGGCAACAAGTGCCTTATGGCACTGCCGCAGTTCTTAATGGATACCCGGTCCCCACCAGTTACTACAATTGTTCCTCCAATTGCAATGCCTACACCTATGCCACTGGCACGGTGGCATTTACCGACAACGGCACCGCATTGAACACGGTGGTGGTGAATTCGGAAGGCGATGCGGAGTACACCACGGGCACGCTCGCCGTCGGCGCCCATTCGATCGCCGCCTCCTACTCCGGCGACGCCAGCTATAACAAATCGTCGAGCACGCCGGCTACCGTGGCCTTCACGGTGATCAAAGCGTCCACGGCGGTGGCGGTGAGTGCAGCCGTTTCGACCATTGCCCAGGGACAGTCAAATACGCTGAGCGCCCTGGTAGAAACCCCCGGAGCGGGCCTCCCTCCGACCGGCTCCGTGACCTTCATGGCCGGTTCAACGACCCTCGGTACGGGTACCCTCAGCCCCTTTGCGCGTAACTACGCGGTGGCCACGTATACCATCACCAGCGCGCAGAGCACAGCGCTGCCTGTAGGTTCGGTGGCATTGACTGCGACCTACTCCGGCGACAGCAACTACTTCACCGGCAACACCGCTTCTCCCGGGACGTCGTTGACCGTAACCGGAGCCAGCGCGCTGTTGCCCTCGACCACGACGGCTACAGCAAGCCCTGCTACGGCCTCGCCTTCTGCGCGCGTCAACCTGTCGATCACGGTGACTGGAAAGACCGGCTCGGCGGCGCCCACCGGCACAGTCACTCTCCAGTCGGGGGGCTTTGCCATCGCCCCCGGACCCATCACTCTTGTTCCTGCGGCGTCGGGTGACACCTCGACAGCGGCCTATTACTTTGACAACGTGAATGCGTCTCTGCCCCAAGGCAGCAACACTGTGGTGATTACGTATTCCGGGGACGCAGTCTATACCCAGTCTCAGTTCAGCTTGCCGATTTCCAATCCCCTGGCTGACTTTTCCATGGTTGTGCAAACGCCAGTCGTGACTCTCGCCGCAGGCGCAACCGGGACGGCGACGTTGAATCTGGGTTCGATCAATGGCTTCAACGCTTCGGTCGGCCTTGCGTGTACCGGGCCTACAGGATTGACCTGCACTCTGAATCCCACCTCGGTCATGGTCAATGGAAACACCACGGCGACGCTGACCATTGTCGCAGCCACTCCTGCCAGCAGCTCGGTCAAGGCTGCCGGTCTTTCCACCCGGCGGTTCGGCTGGTTTGCCGCCAGTGGCGGCGCCACCCTGGCCTGCGTTTTCCTATGGGGCATTCCGGCCCGCCGGCGGAGATGGCGCGGCTTACTGAGCCTGGTTATGCTCGCGGTTCTCGCGGCTGGTGTCGGGTGCGGCGGCGGTGGTGGTTCACCCACGCCAACCCCTACTCCGACACCGACCCCCACGCCAACTCCTAATCCTGCTGCGCCCGGCTCCTACACGATCGTGGTGACGGGCACGCAAGGCACAGTGATCACACATGCGATACCAGTCACGGTGATCGTGACGGCGGCTTCCTAATGGGGACCGCTGCGCTCGAACTGATGACCAGCCTACTTTCCCTGCAACCAAGGATGGGTGGCCCATTCAAGCCTTCCGTTGGCTTGAGTGGGATACCACGGCCTAGTTAGCCTTTTTCAGGGTCGTACTGCATCAGGAATCTGCCCACGGAGAAACCACGCGTAAGCGCGATGTGATGGGAGCGATTTACGTCCAGTTCTTCGAAGCCACTGCTGGGCCAGTTTTCAATCAGCGAACGCATGCGCGCCAGGTCAAGCATGCGGCTCGCCAGGGGAGAGCTTTGCAAGCGCTCCACTTCCTCCGCCATCCGGCCGCGTACCGCACCCATGTTCACGTACCAGTCTGCGGATTGACGGCCGCGTTGCGTGCGGCGTAATGTGCTGGGCGGCAATCGGCCCACCATGGCACGCCGGACGAGGGAACGCCGCTGGCCGTCGCGGAGAAACTCCTCCAGCGGCACAGTGAGACAGAACTCGACGATACGACGATCATAGGTAGGATCGCGAAAATCGAGTTGCCATCCTCCCTGCGATGCGACCGGAGTGTCGCTTATGTCGCCATACTCAAGCAGCGTGCGCAGCATCGTGCGCCCGTCGGGAGAGTTTCGATGCAGGTCGTGAAACGCAGTACGCTCCAGATCCATGCGCTGGGCGATTTCAGGACGCAGGATGCTGTAATCGAGCGAGAAGCCGCGCATGTGCGGATCGGTAATGCTGCGCAGCCAGAAGGGCATGGACGGCCACAAAGCATTGCGAACGATCGAGCGCATCGAAGTGTTTCGCGTGCTCGTGAGTTGCCGCGCCACTCGAGCCAGGGTTCCCCATTGACCGGAGCGAAACCATGCCGATAAGGCCGGCAGTCCGTCATAACTGAGCGTTGAATTGCCGCAGTTCCCATTCAGCAGCACAGTGATTCCACTGGCGCGCGCGCGGTCTAAAATAGCGTTCGACCAGACCTCGTTACTAGGTCCGAAGCATGGGTGGTCATAAAGATGGTTGTTGTGATCCAGGATGTCGAGAAACGATGTCCCGCTTGAGTCCACCAGCACATGCCGCATGTTGGGATAGAGAGAAGCCACTTCGGCCGCAGCCGCGCCCTCATCGTCAAAGTGAGTCTCACTGCCCAGGCCGGCAAACCCGGGGCGAGGCACTGCAGTAAAGCAGGTGAGCTCGCGCCCGTCGGCGCCTAGTAAGCGGGCCGCAGTCGCGGCGACTGCACTGCTATCCAAACCGCCGCTCAGTTGTGCGCCGATGCCACCCGTGGTGCGCAAGCGCGCGCGCACTCCCTGGTCAAATCTTTCGCGGAAGCAATCCAGGTACTCCTCAGGCGAGCGCAGGCGAAGGTCCTGCAGCTGGTCTGTGCGCCAGTGACGCCAGAGCTTTGTCTTCTCACGCTGCACGCTGAGCGCGCAGCCGGAGGGCAGGCGACGTATGTTGCGAAAGATGGTTTGTTCGATGGGGATGTTGGCCAGGGTAAGGTAGCGCGCAAGGTAATCCTCGTCCACCTCTGCGCCTGCAAAGGGCAGTCGATGCAGACCCTTGGGCATCGATGCGAAAGCGAAGCTATTTGCCGTCGAGGCGTAGTAGAGAGGACGTTCCCCGGTGTGATCGCGGGCCAGGAAGAGATGCTGCTCCTGCTCGTTCCACACTGCGAAGCTGAAGGCTCCGGAAAAATGGTCGACGCACTGTTCGCGCCAATGCTGCCACGCGGCCAGCAGCATATCGCTGTCGGCCATAGCCCCAGTCTGTTGGGTAGAGAGTCCTAGTTCTGCCCCAAGCTCTGCGCGATTGTCGAGACGTATATCTGCAACCAGCGCGGTTACGCCAGCGGCCGAGAGTGGTTGTTGATCGAAGCGATCTTCGGGGAGAAGACGGAGAAGACAGCGGCCCATGGCAACGGACGGACCGGTGTATTGCGAGCGGTCATCCATGCCATACACGCTGAGAGCCTGAAGCATGTCACGGCAAGCTGAAGAGACGGGAATTCCGCCATCAAAGGACCAGATTCCCGCAATTGCGCTCATACGAGGAGACGGTATGATGAACCGTCAGTCTTGAAATTTTAATTCTGCTGTGAACTTCTCGGACGAGAAATCTTCTGAAGAAGGCAAATATCCACAACTGTGGGAGTGGAATAACTTAAGAGCGAGGACGATTGAAGTGGCCGCCGGCCCCGTCCACTTTCGAAGGATGAGTACCACCCTCGGCACTCTTTAGGGCGATGATCTCGAGCGACGGAGTGACCCACGGCTTCTTCGCCTGGCCTGCAACCCGGTCAGATGCGCCGTGATCTTTAGCGTCGTAGCTCTTCATTGAAAGCTCCCTGGACCCCATAAATTTGAAACTAGCGCCCTGCCACCCGGTACAGCTAGAGCGTAACGCAGGAGGTAACCAGCGTCAATGCGTTCCTCCCCGTGATAGTTACTAGAGTAGATACTAAACCTTGCAGTCCGGGTTTTCTACCACCTAAAGGTTAACTCGCAATGGACGTGGCTGACACTTTTTGGGGATAGTGAATGATAAAGGTTGCTGGAGTGTATCTGCTCGGCGAGATTAGTCTTTTCTCTGAAATTGTGCTTCCGGAATTACCCCTCATACAACGCCAAAGGGCCACTCCGCATCCGGTGACAATTAGACTGGGCGACGTTTCGGATCGCTTGCCCGGAGCGGTCGAAATCGATCCCGATTGCTTCGCGACCGCATCGCAATATTTCTTGCGCATTCACGGAATTGCACGCTACCTGGTTACCAATGGGCAGGAGATTGTTGTAAGCCCGGATACGGGGGCCCTTCCGCTCGATGTGCGCGCTTACCTGCTGGGGACCATCTTCACCGTGCTGTGCCAACAACGAGGGCTGCTTCCCCTGCATGCCAGCGCGGTCAGCACCAGAGAGGGAGCCGTGGCCTTTCTGGCTCGCTCCGGCCAGGGCAAGTCGTCCTTAGCCGCGCATCTGGCGCAGCGAGGCTTTCGCGTGCTGGCCGACGACGTCTGCCTTATTGATCCCACGCCGGCGGACGAAGTGATGGTGATCCCATCTGCTCCATGGTTGAAGTTGTGGCGCACCTCTTTGCAGCATCTGGGGAAGCAAGCGGATGGGCTGCAACAAGTGTTCAGCGAGGACGACAAATATCGCCTGCCGCTCGCCAGTGGTCTTGCGTCCGAACCGATTCGCAAACTGATCTTTCTGGAGCAGACCGAAGAGTCTTCCAGTGCCATAGAGATGGAAGAAGTGTCGGCAGTCGAGGCGATTCCGCTGTTGATGAATCTTACGCACCAGGCTTATCTGCTGCAGGCTACGGGTCAGCTCGAGAAAAGTTTTCTGTGCTGCGGCCGCGTGTCATCGCAGGCCAGGGCGTACCGGCTGATCCGTCCCTGGGGCCTCGAGCACCTAACGTCGACGCTGGACACACTGGAGAAACTCCTGCTCCACGAGGGCTGAAGCCCGTGCGCTTCAAAAACTCTGCACCGGGCAGGGAAGCAAAACCTCAGGGGCTATTGATGACTGCAAAACTAATGTCCGGGTCAGTCTGTTTCGAGCCAATTTCAAAAAGTGCTTTGTGTCAGGGCACGACTTTAGTCGGGCCGCAAACGATTACGAATATGACGGGCTTTTAGCCCCTGAGGTACGCTTCTCCATCTCCGTTTGCCTGGGAACTACCCTTTGAAAAACGTACCCCAGCGGCTAAAGCCGTCCGGTATGCAACATTTACGGCCCGACTAAAGTCGTGCCCTGACACAAAGCATGAGTTTTTCCGCAGCCTGTTTAGCCCCTGCGGTATTGCTTTCCCTCTCAGTTCGGCTTCGGCCAGCGTTCGGCAGCACAACCTGCGATGAGGGCATTATTTTTTCAGCATTCAATAAAGCCCTCATCAGTGGCCGTTGGGTACGGCACAGTCGAAGACGCAGATGTCGCGTGCCCTTCTGGGGATTTTTTCCCTTCGGCGGGCGTGGCAAACCGGAAATGGCACATCGAGAGTCACTATCCCACTCAAGCCTCCGCAGGAAATCGGGGCAATGGGCCACTCAGCCCTTTTCGGCCCGGCTAACTAAAGTCGTGCCCTGATACAAAGCAGGATTTTTTTCGCAGCCTGTGAAGTGGACTTTCCCCGAAGGATATAAAGACAGCCTTCACGGGAAGGTGGTGAGGACGGTGAAGCGCGACTCGAGGTCGCCGCCCACCACGGTCCGATCCCCCACCTTGACCCAGGTGTGCGCCTTGAGCTGATCCGCGTCGCGTGTGACCCCATAGAAGAGTTTGCTGGCGATGTGGCGGCGGCGAAGCATGAAGTAAGCGGCGAGGCATTGAGGAAAACAGACGAAGGTGAAGGGTAGGTGACGGACCACCGCGTCGATCGACCACTGAATACGGCGAAGCGTCTGCGCCGGCTGCTCCTGTGCAAGCTGTGATTGTGCGGCGCTGCCCATCCAGGCAGTGAGCGTTTGCACGGGGAGAAAATTGAGCGCAATGCGGAAAAAGGTAAGCATGCATGTCGCTTCGATTGCCAAGGCAATGTCGGCAGCCGGTCGTTGCATCACGCGGCGGAAAAGCAAGCGGGTAGATGGAGTGCGGTGTGCTGTGCGCGCCGGGAGGTCTCGCCTGGGCCGCACAGCCCGCGTGAGCATTGCCATGCGATGGCGGAGGTGAAAGCCTAACCACTCAAAAGGACTGAGCAGGGCGTAAAGAGGGAAGAGCGCGTCCGGTAGATCGAACGTGCTCCAGATACGCGGGCGAAAGAGAGAACGTTGGATCAGATCCAGGCGATAGCGCAGAGACGTGTGCAGCCGGAATTCATTGAGAAACCATCGCGGGGAGGCGATCCGTTCTCGTATGGGACGATATTGGTTTGAGGTAAGCAACCGTTTTCCGAAGCGCAGAATGTGTGCGACCCGGAGATCGTTGCGGTCGAGGCACCCCACGGGTAGCGAGTGCGGGTCATAACCCAGCAGATCGTGACAAAGAAGAACGGCCGCGCTGAATTGCGGCAACGCTTGCTGCTCCGCCGCGGCCGATGCAGCGGACGAGAGTTGCTCCGGAGTCATGGTGCGCAGCAGAGCGCCGATATCGGCCAACCACTTGAGGCGCAGCCATCCGTCGAGCGCTCCATGCACGCAGAGATAGACCAACAGCTGGGCAACCGGCAACGTCGGAATGCGCTCCGAGCCAAGGTGGATCCAGTCCTCGCCAACCTCCTCGAGGCGAGCGTTGGCGGGCAGGAACGAATTCCGGAAAAGCCGCCAATGCAGGTCGATGACCAAGCCGTCTGCGGGGCGTTCGTAGGAAAAATCCTTCTGGTGCGCCAGGTAAGAGCTCAGCCGGCGTGGGGTCAATCGTGCCTGGGGCTCGAAGCGCACGTAACCCTGGCTGCGGAGAATCTCGCCCGCCTTGAAAATGTCCCTCTCCGCCACCAGCAGGTCGATGTCTCCGGCATCGCGCAACGCGGCATCCTGGAAGGCGGCCATGGCCAGGGGGATGCCCTTGAAAATCCGGAGATCGATCTGTTGCTCGCGGAAGAGGCGATTCAAGGCGAAGAGATGTGCGGCACGCTCCAGGCAGGTGTGAGCATTGGCCACGCTGCTTGCACGCAGGGCTGCAGCCTGCACGTCTGGCATATAGCCGGGTGCGAAGGCATCAAGGTTGCGAGAAAATAGCGGCACCACCTTATGATGGTCGACTATCTCAAGCAGATGCGGCCAACGGATGGGCTGCTGCGCCAGCCACCGGATGCGCTCGCCGTCGACTGCTTCCTCGGGCCAGCGAAGGCAGGCCAGCACAAGATCAAATTCAGGTGAGTAGACGGCCCCGACCGGCTTCATTGGCTCTTCCGTTGCTCTACTCTTTCTCTCTCTGCCATCAGTATCTTGGAAGCGCATGCAAGCGACAAGTCCCAGGAGCGATTCGCCGATCTCGTGGAGCAACGCTTGTCAGGAGTCAGCGGCTCGCTTTCAGCGAGGCCGGCACATGGGCCCGGGGCGGGGGAGGGAGCCTGCCCGGCTGCCCCTGGCTCACCACGACCGTGGCCGGGGCCGACTGCGATCCGTAGTAGGTAGCGGTTCTCCGCCGGCACCTCTGAGACCCCCCTGCGTAGGAGGCGAATATGTTTTGATAAGTGCCGTCTCCTCCCAGGGTTGAGCCGGCAACCTGCAGGCCAAAAATACCGCGCAGCGAGCACTGCTGGGTGACCGAGCCCAAAACCGTGTTCCCCGAGTAGAAGGTAACGGTGCCCGCCAGGACCGGCAGCCGTCCCTGGTCGGCCACAGTCGCCAGCAAGGTGACACTCTGACCGGCGGCGATGGTTGCCTGGCTGAGCGCGAGGGTGACATTGAGTTGCCAGGCCACCGCCGGACCATTGGGGGGCGTTGACCAGGCTATAGACGTTGGGGCTGCCCAGGCCGGTGGCCAGATCGTAGCCTGGAGTGGCCACGAAGGCAGGCGAGGCCGCATTGTCTGCCGTGCTGAGCACTCCATAGTAGTCAGGTGTGGTGGTCAGCGAACTGCCGTTGGCAGCGACGGTGATTTGGTATCCGTAACAGTTTTCATTGTTCGAAGCCGGATCGGTGCTGGTATCGGTGAAGGTCCCCGGGCTGGTCGCCGTACCGGTGCAGGGTACAGAGGTGGTGCCGGTAATAAATGGGGCAGACGGCGAACCCCCCGGGTTCGGCGTGGCGCTGATGTCATGGAAGTAGCATCCGCTGAGCACCTGGGGACCCAGGTAAGCAGCGCAATTGGCCAGGCTGGGCTGGCTGGCGCTGCTATAGCTGACGTACTGTTCCCCAGCCAGCGGGTAGAGGACATAGTTAGCCTGCCCCTGGCGATCACCGCTCTTTTGGTTGATCAACGCCATGATGCCGGCAAAGGCCGGAGCAACGAACGAGGTCCCGCCCCCATAGTTAGCAAAGACGTCATCAGCATTGGAGTAATCACACGCTGTGCCCGCGGGCATACCAGCCAGGCCGGAATCGCAAAGGATCAGCGTTTGGGACCAGGTGTAGCCTCCGGAGGCGAACATGGAGATATCGGGAACTGCCCGGCCGCCCTGCTGTGGAATCCCTGGGACGCCGGTCTGCCAGGCCGGCCGGGCCGACACCGTACTCAGTCCACCGCCCCCCGCCCAGGCATTGGCGTAGGGCGAGAAGGCGGTATTGGGATCGGGCGGCTGTTGCGCGGCCCAGGTACAAAATCCGTTCGGCCCCGAGCTGCTCTCGAAGCCCTGGCCAAAATGCGCCAGAACCAGGGGACTGGCGCAGCTTTCGTTCCACGTCATCTCCGGAATATACGATTGCGCGCTTACAAAGTTGGGCCCGTTGACCGCGGACCAATAGGTGCTGGTAGTCCCGCTGAAGACATCGCTGAAGTCGGTGCCCCCGGCGGCAATGTTGTAGGGCGTTGAGGCTTCGTTCACCAGCGAAAGGCCGTCGGTCGCGTAGGCTCCGACATTCTGGCAGCCATCGCCGCCGGTATCCCCGGATGCGACCACCACCGTAATCCCTTCGGCTGCTGCCTGCTGCCACAGCGAGACGTAGAACTGGTTTGCTTCACTCTGCGGTTGGGCTTCGCAATCGCCATAGCTGGTGCTGAGCACAGAAATCCGTCGCACGTGGCCTGGATCATTAATGATGTAAGCGGCAGCCAGATCGGCGCCTGAGGTGACGGCCTGACGTCCGCAGGCGACAAAGTCCACCGTCGCGTCCGGCGCCATGGCTCCGGACCACTCAGCGTCGAGGTAGCCCTCCGGTTCGTTATCGGAGGGGTCAGGCGCCGCGCATACGCTCGAGGGAGGGTTCTCCATCTGTACCGAGCCGTTGGGCCCCAGGGCGGTTATGCCGAACTGATCGCGAAAACTCTGGATATCGGCGCTTTCCAGGTTGGTCTCTCCCACCACGCCGATGGTCTGGCCGGTGCCGACGACCGCGGGCGACCAGGACCGGGCATCGACCCGTTCCTTCCAGACCTGGTCGACCCCGTAGATCTTCGCGAAGTCCAGGGGACCAGTGATATAGAGGGCGTTTGCCGCCGAGGTCAGATGCCCACTCTCCGCGTTCGACCGCGACCATTTTCTGGTCGTCCGATCCAAATGGGCGACGCCGAGATGGCGAACGCAGCGGTTGGGGATGGAAGTCGTTGAGGGCGCGGAAGCCGGAGACCATGGGAGCCAGGGCGGCGGGTAGAGAGGGATCGCTGGCATTGGCGTAATGGTCTTGCCCGTTGACGCGATAGCGATGGATTTCGGTGTGAAACGCCTGTGCCACCTGGCCCGCGGTGCCGCTGAAGTCCACAAAGAGGCCGCCGGCGGGCACGCTGTTCAGCTTGAATCCCTGTTGCGTGAGCCACTGGGTGACCTTGCGGATGTCTTCGCTCGAAGGCCCGAACTCCGCGCCGAATTGCTGCGGCGTAAGCCAGCGGTGAAAGTCGGGCGAGCGAGGGTCGTACTGCCGGCCGATGAACTGCTCCAGAGCCTGTTGCTGTGGCTCACTCCGGCGCAACATCATAAGGATATGTTCCTGGGGCAGGCTGTCTGGCGCACGGCCGTGGTCCAGCTCCGGTCTTGCCCCGCGGCTGGTGTTGCCGGGGAGCCTGGTCAGGCTGTTGTCATCCGCTTGCGCGGAGATTCGTTCCCCGGCCGGGGCGACGGCGCAGAGCAAAGCAGCGAGCACAGCCGCCCCAACCCACCTGGGGAGGGCCCGCGCCAGGCTCTTTTGCTGCATCCTTGGAATGGTTCCCACGCCTTATGAAGTCTAGTGTAACCATCGCCGTAGGGCGTTGATCTTTGGTGACTGGTAACGGCGAAGATAACGCTTGACCCTGGCGCCTGCGTTATCGGGGCCGCGGACCACCCTGCTATCCTCGCCATATGTTCGATCCGGCGGCCGGCAACAACTCGGCGCTTCTCATCACCGAGCAGGTGCTGGTCTTTGCCGTGTTCGTTGGTTCGGTAGCTGCCTTGCCGGCGTTCATTGAATTCGTTACCGAGATGCGCAAGCGCAAGGAGCGCATCGATCTGAGCCTGGAAGACGAGGTGGTGAGCACGCTTCGGCCCAGGGTGGCGGGCATGGACGAATTGCTCAGCAGCATCGCCGACCTGATCGATCGCGCGCGCAATCCGGCTGCCTATCAGGACCTCAAGATCGGCAATGAGGTGCTGATTATCGGACCTAACCAGACCGGCAAAAAGAGCCTGGCGCAGAGGATCGCGCAACTGGCCGGGATGGACAGGGTGGTCACGGTTTTCAATCCCCGGGACAGCGACGCGCTGGCCAAGGCGAAGAGCCTGGTGCGCGGGTATAAATGGCAAAAGGTGATGCTTCTGCTGCCCCGGATTGACCTTGCCTACCAGCAGGGTGACCCGGAGGTCCTTACCGAGCTCGACGCGCTGATTGAAACCACATCCGAGCGGCAGAATGTTCTGGTTGCTGCCACCACGGTCTCGTTCGAGGCGAACAGCGATCTGGATAATATCTTTGGCATCAAGCTGGTGCTTCCGGGCGCCAAGGTGGGCAAGGCGCATCGGGAAGAGATCCCGGAAGACGCCCAGCGAATGCTCGCCGACGTGACGAACTTTTACCTCGCCGAAGCCAAGCGCCGCGGATTTGTTTTGCAGGGCCTCGATGAGCAGGCTTTCTGCGAGCGCATTCTGGAAAACGTGATCAACCCGGCTGAGGTAGAAGACATCGTGGCTCTCTGCGAGACCACGGCGCTTTACCGCAAGCGCAGCAAGCAGACGACAGACCTTGTGTTTACCTCGGAGATCCTGGACCTGGCGATGGCGCGGGTGGTCGTCGGCTGAGTCGCGGTTTCTGCTCATCGCCAACCGCTGCTGCACCGTGACGGCGGTTTACCTCAGCGGCTTGCTGATGCCCGCCAGAAAACCCTGCCCCGGCGGAGCGTAGTGAACAATGACCGTTTGAATCTCAAATGGCGTGACCGGTACGGTGACCTTTTGTCCACCGACGACTGGCAGCGGCGAGCCTTCCGGCTTCTCCATGAGGTTGGCCAGGGTCGCTGAAAGGATGCCCGGGGGCAGGGTCAGAGTGACATTTCCGCCCTTGCCGGCCCACTCATAGAACCGCACCAGCAGGCCGTCCCCGTCCTCGGTCTTCTTCATCGCGGTCACCACCACGTTGTCCTGATCCACATCAAGGAAATGGAAGCTGCCGGGTAGCTTTCCCGCGTGAGGCGAGACCTGCATGGCCGCGAGGCGATAGTTGAAGTCATAACCCTGGCGGACGGTGAGCGCTTCCTTCCAGCTTCCGGCATGGGGATACAGCGCGTAAGAAAAATGCTGGTGGCCCTGATCGGCTTCAGGGTCAGGCCAGGTGGGCGAGCGCAATAGGGAGAGGCGAAGCACATTCCCCTTTGCGTCGTATCCATACTTCGACTCATTGATCAGGCTGAAACCGTTTTTCTCATCACCCAGGTCAGCCCAGCGCAACGCCGGCACCTCAAACTTGGCGTCTTCGACGCTGTTGTTGCGCGTGGTCGGCCGCTCAATACTGCCGTAGGGAATTTCGTACGTAGCGTGCGGGCTGCCGGCAGCAAGAGGAAATGCGGCCTTGAGCAGCTTGTGGCGTTCGTGCCAATCGATATCCATGACGATATCGACCCGGGGCAGGCCGTTGTAGAGCGTGATGTCCTCAACGAAGGTGGACGCCTGCCAATGCCGCGTGACGCGGATGACGGCGCGCAGCGAATTATGCTCGGCCAGTTGCACGGAATCGACCATGTCCAGATTGGTGAAGACCTTGTCGAAATCCGCGTCGATGTTCCAGGCGTCGTAATCCTTTGGCGTGTCCACGAACGCCTGCAGCTGGTTGCCGCAGCCGCCGGCGGCGATGGAGTCAAAATTGGTTTTCTTGTTCACCAGGCTGGTGATGCAACCGGTCTTCGCGTCGACCGTGACGCGCAGGAACTGGTTCTCCAGCGTATGCCCGTCCGCGCTGACTTGAACGCCCGACGCCGTTCCAGCCTTAGCTGCTGCGGGCCTGGCATAAACCAACATATAGCCCATGCGCTCGACATCCGGCACCAGGGCGCGGACGGAGAAGGTATGGGTCGCAGCGTTGGCTGAGCGAGCTTTCTGACGCAAGAACCTGCCCGGCCTCATCCACAATCTCAATGGCAGGAGCCGCTTCCGGTAACTGCACGGTGAAGTCGACTACGCCGCTGCGCACCCAGGCCAGCGGATTGAAGACCAGCACCGGCACGCCCTTGCTGCGGCTTTGTGTATCGATGTAGCTGGCGATGGCGCCGGAGCGCATTGCTGGTCGCCGCGTCCGCGGTAAAGCGGACCATGTCGTAGTCCTTCTGCGCATCCTTATATATGACGCCGATGCCGGATCCCGCGGCGAGATCGTGGAACTGGTTGAAGAGGACCTTCTTCCAGGCTTCGTTGAGCTGCGGCGCAGGGTAAGGAGTTCCGCTGAGCCACGCGATCGAAGACCACTTCTCCGCGTTCAGCATCTCTTCTTCGCTCTCGCGCATATTACGTTTGTGGGCGGCCTGGCTGGTCATCACGCCGCGATGGTACTCAAAATAGAGTTCATCGTTCCAGACGGGAAGGCTCCACAGCCCGGCGGGTGGGTCCGGCAGCTTGGTGTCACCGGCGGCCAGGGTCTTGTAATTCCAGACCGGCGCGTGCGCGGTGTCCAGCTCTTTCTCCGCTGCGGAAAAGAAGCTCTGTGCATCGCCGAAATGGAGCTGCGCGTAAGCCTTGTCGGGCTCCAGCCAGCGGTCGCCGGAGTCCAGCATGGCGCGCGTAGGACCGCCTCCGTGATCCCCAATGCCATAAAGGTGCATCATCTCCGTGGTCCCGGGATTGTACTGGCGCGCGTGGGCGAACGCCGTGGCCATGTCGATCGGGTCAATCTCATTGACATAGTCATGGGGGAAGTAGGTGAGCACCCGGCTGCCATCCGGAGACTGCCACCAGAAGAGCTTGAGCGGAAGCTGGTTGGTGTCGTTCCACGCCATCTTCTGGGTAACGAAGTAGTCGACCCCGGAGCGCTTGTAGATCTGCGGCAGTTGCCAGTTGTAGCCAAAGGAATCCGGGTTCCAGCCGATGCGCACATCGACGCCGAAGCGAGATTGGAAGTAGCGCTTGCCGATCAGCAATTGCCGCACCTGGGACTCGCCGTCGGGCATATTGAGGTCCGGCTCTACCCACATGCCGCCCACCATTTCCCAGCGGCCTTCTTTCACGCGCTTCTGGATCTGTTCGAACTCGGGCGGGATATTTTTGCTCGATCCATTCGTCGTAGGCTGCGGCCGATTGGGTGTAGGTATATTTCGGATACTCATCCATCAACTGCAGGGCGGTGCCGAAGGTTTGGCGCACCACCTCGACGGTCTCCGTCCATGGCCACAGCCATGCAGCGTCAATGTGAGCGTTTCCCGTGAGGTGGATGTCGGCCTGCTGCAGCAGCGGCCGCAGGGTCATGAGACCCTTCTGCGCCTGGCGCAGAGAGTCGTCAAAGGCAGCTTGGTTAGCATCACTTAGGGCGGTTAAGTTGACTTCTGGATGAAGGATTGCAGCTTCTGCGAGGTGTCGCTTCCGCCTTCTCCCAGAGCGGGGAGCAGCAGGGAAGCGGAAACTGCCTCCTGGCGAAAATCCTCCGGGTTGGGACGGCTGGCGGCAAACTGGATGGTCTGTTCCGAACCGCGAAATTGTTTTTGATCTTCGCTGTGCAGCAGCTTTACGGCCACCAGCACCTTGTCTCCCGGGCTTGGCGTCCGCGAAGAGCATGATGGGCTCGAGGTCGGGGCCCATGGCCACGCGGCGTCCGTTGAAGTAGACGATCTGCGTTACGGGACCGTTGGCCTCAATGCGCACGCGAAAAGAAATCTGGGTGCCGGTCAGATCGTAACCGTTAAGGTTTTTGGGCACTTCGATGGTGGCCCGCATCCATAGGGCGTCGCCGGGCAAGGTCGAGGGGGTGGTTACGGCTTGCCAGCCGGCATCGTCCAGCGAAGGCGACTCCCCGTGCTGCAGATCGCCCGCGTGATAGCGCCAGTCGGGCTTGGGCAGAGCCGATAAGCTGGCCAGCTTGTCCAGGACACTTTGCGATTCCGGGGTAAGGAGGGAGGGCAAGGGCGCTTCCCGCCGGTCCTGCGCGTGCGTGCAGAGACAGCCCAGAGAAGCCAGGCACAGGAGACAAAGAAGACCGCGCAAACGCTTGGCAGACAGCATGAGCGGGATCCCCCGAAGGCAGAAGTACAAACGGCACCCAGCTTAGCAAGGTTCACTGACCAGGGCAAAGAACCCGCGCGCTTCCTGGAGCAGCCCTGTGTTAACTTTGGGCGTGCAAGCGCCTTGCTGGTTTGCATCCAAACTATGCTGATCCGCCCGGGTTCGAGACGGACCACAGAGAACGGCGGAGCTCATACTTCATGGTTCAAGTAGCCGTAACCAAGACGTCAGTCAGCAGCGACCACCCCAGCAATTACCGCGCCATGGCGATGGTGACCACCCTGTTCTTTATGTGGGGTTTTCTCACCGCGCTTGAACGACATTCTTGTTCCCCACCTGAAGTCGATTTTCGAGCTGAACTATACCCGGGTGATGTTGATCAACTCCGCATTCTTCGGCTCCTACTTTGTCTTCGCGATTCCCGCCGGGCATGGTGATCGAGAAGATCGGATACAAGAAAACCATGGTGGTCGGGTTGCTGATCATGGCGGTCGGGGCATTGCTCTTTGTGCCCGCCGCCAACGTGCCTTCGTTTGAGCTCTTTCTGGCCGCGCTGATCGTGCTGGCCTCGGGCGTCACCGCATTGCAAGTGGCCGCCAACCCTTATGTCACCGTGCTTGGCCCGTCGCGTACCGCTTCCAGCCGTCTGAACCTTACCCAGGCTTTCAATTCGCTGGGAACCACGATCGCTCCGTATGTCGGGGGGCTTCTGATTTTGGCTGCGGCGCCGTTGTCGTCGAGCCAGCTGCAGCAACTCTCCGCCCCGGCGTTGCTGGCTTACCACCAGCAGGAAGCCTCTACGGTGAAGATTCCCTATATCGGCATCGCTCTCGCGCTCACCGCCCTGGCGCTCGCGATCGCGATGTTCAACTTGCCGAAGATCGAGACCACCCGGGAATTCCGCCCCATGGGAGAGACCGATACTGCCGCCAGAGACTTGTGGAAGCAGCGGCAACTGGTGCTGGGGGCGCTGGGGATTTTTCTGTATGTCGGCGCTGAAGTCGCGATCGGAAGTTTTCTGATCAACTACTTTACCCAGCCCGAGATCGGCAACATGAGCGTCAAGACCGCCGCCGGCCTGGTTTCGCTGTACTGGTTGGGGGCCATGATCGGCCGCTTCATCGGCGCGGCCGTGCTACAGAAGTTGCCCACGCGAGCGGTGCTGGGCACGGTTGCGGTGGTGGCCTGCGTCCTGGTGGTGACTTCCATGCTGAGCACCGGCTGGCTGGCGATGGGCACCATCATTTGCGTAGGACTCTTCAATTCCGTCATGTTCCCCAGCATCTTTGCTTTGGGTATGGAGGGGCTGGGACCGCTTACGGCCAAGGGTTCTGGCCTGCTGGTGCAGGCGATCGTCGGGGGGGCGATTATCCCGGTGGCTGAAGGCGCGCTGGCGGACCGCATCGGCATTCACCACGCCTTCATTCTGCCCGCGCTCTGCTACATATACATCGCTTATTACGGGTACAGGGGCTCGGTGCATAAGGCTGCGTCGCCGGCCCTGCCGGCCAGCTGACCTTCCACTTATGGTGCCTCACAGCGGCTGAAGCCTCTCGTTCCCTCACGAAGCTGGGTCAGTGTTGGTCTGTGAGGGCACGACCTTACAGATGCTTAAATCTACGCAATACGCGAGCTTGGGCGTGGCAAACGGAAAGTCGCACGCCGAGATCCATTATCCCACTCAAGCCAAACAACGGCTTGAATGGGGCACCCAGCATTTGTTGCCTATTTCTTCACAATGTGCCGGCTTCGAGGTAGGGCAGCATGGCTGCACCCAGCAGCCCGGCATCGGGACCAGTGGCCGCGGGAACGACGTAGGTCTTACCCGTGGTGAAGCCCTGATCCACGCTTGGTTCGGTGAGGCCGTAGATGTAGCTCAGGCGACGCAGTTCCTCGAACATCCGCGGGGCAAACAGATCCCAACCGCTGACGACTCCGCCGCCGATGACATAGAGCGGCAGGTTGAACACATTCACCAGCATCGCCAGGCCCATTCCGAGGTACTTGCCCGCGTCGGCAAAAATCCGGCGGGAAGGCTCGTCTCCTTCGCGGGCCAGGCCGGCCAGATCGCGGGCGGTGAATTCGCCCTGGGCTTCGATGCGCCGGGCCATCAATTTGGCGATACGGTCTGCGCCGCCGCGAGCGGCTGCCCGGGTCGCCGCCCGGCAGATGGCGGTTGCAGAGGCATATTGTTCCAGGCACCCGCGGCCACCGCAGCCGCACGGGAAGCCATCCTCGACCACCGGAATGTGTCCTCCCTCGCCGCCCATGCCATTCATGCCGTGCCAGATTTTTCTGTCCAGAACGATGCCCGCGCCCACGCCGGTGCCCAGAGTCAGCATGCACATGGAATCGCCCGGCATCTCTTTGCCCACGCCGCTCTTCCACTCGGCCAAGGCCGCCGCGTTGGCGTCGCACTCGACGATGACCGGAGTGTGCAGATTCGACTCCATCGCATCCTTAAGAAGGAAGGCATCGAAGCCGGGCAGGTTGGGGGGACGGTGAAATCTTCCTGAAGGCAGTTCCAGCGGCCCCGGAGCCCCGATACCGACACCCACCAGCTGCTGGTTCGGGCCGCACTGCTCCAGCACGGAGCGGATCGCGTTGCACATGTCACTGACCACGGCATCGGGACCGTTGCTGACACGGGTGGGTAGGTTGATGTAAGCCAGCCGCTTCCACTCAGGATCGAAGGCAGCGATGCGCAGATTCGTGCCCCCCAGGTCGACCCCGATGGTGAGACGGCCCTGCTTGTCACTGGGCGCGGCGAGCGGACTTGCTGGTGATGGAATCTCCTGGCTGTTCAAAACCTAATGCCCCTTCGCTGCCGGAATTGGCTCGCAAATCGCCTTCATAAAGTTAACAGGCCGGAGCGGCGGGCGTGTCATGAGGGGTGGCGAGCTCGGTCAGATTCAACTGGCCGAGCTCCCGGTTGAACATCTAGGCATTGTTGCCGAAGATCTTGGACGCCAAACCGGCCAAGCCCCCTGCTTGCGCGGGCTGACCACTATTACCGGAGAGATGCGAGACGACCAGCGGAAGCACGACGGCGAGCACTCCGCTTGCCACGGTCGGAGAGATACCGGCGCGCTGCGCAATCGAGTCGATCACTGAGCTACCGAAACCCTGCTGCACCTGCTCGGGGCTGACCGCTTTGTTCTCTCCCGGGCTGACCCAGGACTGGACCTGATCGGCGAGACCGTTCTGCTTTAGTTGATTTAGGATGCCGTCCATTCCGCCGGGATGCTCCTGCATCACCTGGCTAAGTGCGTCGGCTACACCGTGGTGTTCCGGGGAAGCTCCTCCGGCAATAGATGTCAAGGCACCGAGTAAGCCCATAGTTGCTCCTTTGTGTTGAATCAGGTTGCGTTCGCGCCCATAATACGCCGTTCGGGTTGTCGTTTGGTAATTAACTCCAAGCCCGATTTGACGTGATGGCATGGCTCGGTCTGATTGCAGGGGCCGTGTTACCATCGTTCCAGTTGGGCGGTTAGCTCAGTTGGTTAGAGCGCCTGCCTTACAAGCAGGATGTCGGGGGTTCGAGTCCCTCACTGCCCACCAACCGATTTTTATGTTTTTGTTTTGCCGCGGTTCCCGCCGTAGGCGCCGTAACAGCCATCCTTAGCGAGCGACGCGTTTCGTCTCCTTACCCTTGCGGGACGTCTGCGGCTCGCCACCCAATGCCAGCGTCAGCCCGGCCGCTTTTGGAATCGCTAATCGAGGATCACTCCGCATCGTCCGCGATCTAGAGATCCGCACGTGACCTTGAAGTCGGCATGTCGCACTTCTGGTCTGGAGCACAACGGCAGCCACGCTAGCGGTCTCGGTCTCCGACGATCGCTCCAGGGCCTCAGGGTCGAACGGCTCCAGAGCGCTGCTTCTGCACGCCCGGCCGATTACGCAGGACTTCCTGGACCCAGAACCTCAATGCTCGCCGCTCGGGAATATCGCGAAGGACCCACGCGTCCGAATGATTACGAAAATGTATCGTCTGAAAAGTGAATGGGTCATCCGCGCCGGAGGAGCGAAGGTAATCTTCAATATTTTGCGTAGACATCTCTTGTGCGATAAAGCTGGCTCGACCGCGTAAACGCGCCAACCTCTCTTGCGCGGAGATACGGTCGCTTTCCGCATAGTCCCATTTCTCCACGCCGTCGTAATGACTGGAGGCAATGAAACCCAGCCACATTCCCGCGATCTTATCGTCGTGCAATCCGATGAAATTACAGGCAATCGCACCCCTGGAAAAGCCACAAAGGATCACTGACGCACTGTCACCGCCATACTCGGCGCATACCGAGTCAACAGCTTCACGGCAGTAATCGATAGTGGCCTTAACATCTCCCCACCACCACAACTGATTCTGCTGCCCAGTCGAATCGACGCAAGGAAGCGCAAGCCAAAGGAAGCCGCCCCCTGCGGAGATCCCGTACCCGAGGTTACATCCGTCGACGTCTCCGCTGGAGAAGTCTCCACAGGGACTGGTATAGGGCCCGTTGCCGGGATACTCCACAAGAACCGGATACTTCTTTTCGCTCTGCCAATCGGTGGGCAAGTAAAGGTTGTGGTGCACCGCCGTGGCTGCATACTTGGGCAGTACCTGGCGAACTCTTTTGCCCGGGCGCGGAGAGGCGCCTGTCGTTTGGGGCGTGATAAGGTCGGGCGGAACAGATCGGATATCAGGCACTCCCGGGGGGCAGGTGTCTCCCAGCAAAGTAGTCCTGCTTACCGCCGCAAAAAGCCCTCCTGTTCCGGTCAGGAATTCGCGACGATTCATACTCGTTCCTCTCTATCCGCTGTCTCGGTCACGAAACACCCCCACTGCATCAAAAAGTAAATCTCATGGCAAGTTGAATGATTCTCGGACTAGCGGCACTCGTGATCGTCCCGAACTGAGATGAACTTAAGTTGTTCTGTGGGTTGGAAAAGTTTGGATGGTTGAGTATGTTGAAAAACTCTGCTCGGAACTGAAAGTACCGGCTCTCGGTTAAGGGAAAATTCTTGAACAGGGATGCGTCAAACTCCGCGGTTCCTGGACCGTAGAGGAGATTCCGCGGAGAATCTCCGAAGGTTCCAATCGCATTTGGAGCAAACGCTGCCGTGTTGAAATATTGGGTTAGCTTGAGCTCGCCGGCGGATCGGGAGCCCTTTGGATTCCCAACCAGGTCCGCTCGATCCAAACCTAGGGCACTGAACGAGTTGTCCTGGCCGCTAAGGATCGAGAACGGCGTACCTGACTGGACCGTCACAATTCCGTTTTGTGACCACCCACCGAGGAGCAACCTTACGGGATATTTTGCATCACGGAGGGCCGGTAGCTGCCAGATGTAACTGGCTACGAAGCGATTCGGAACGTTCACATCGCTCACGCCGCGATCAAATGACGGGTCGGCCGGATTAGTGTAAGAGTTGTTGAATGCCCCCTGTTGGCTGTTCCCGCCAAATTGCGCCGCTTGGTTAATCGACTTAGACCATAAGTAACTCGCTAGAACGCTTACGCCCCGTGAGAACCTCCGTTGGAAGGTAACCACCATGGAATTGTAATCGGAATAGCTATGGGATTCCATGATCGAGATATTACTGAATGCCGTGTAGGGCCGACGCTCTTGCAAATTTCCTTCATTCGAGTTACCTGGAACGTAGGCGCCATAGTTGACGGCATTTTCTGTTTGCAGGTGTGTACCATGCGAACCCTGATAGGAGATGCTGAGCATCATGTTTGAGTTGATCACCTGTTGTTCCAGGGTAACGTTCCAGGCCTCTATCAGTGGCTCACGAAAATGAGGCTCTGTTCCCGCGACATTCGACGGGCCGGGAAACACATAGTTATGAGGCGGGGGAAATGGCAGGGCGTTCCCGGCAAACGGATCGTTTCCGTGGTAAGGGTTGTTGAAGCTCATTGCGCCCAGGTTACTAAATGCGAGGCTCACGGAATATGGTGGGACCTGGCCGAACTGACCTGTGTAATCCAGGGGAAAAGCGTCGTAGAAGATTCCCCACCCTGCACGCAGGCTGGTTTTGCCATTGCCTAGCGGATCGAAGGCAGCGCCAACGCGCGGGGAGAAGCGGTTATAACTCGACTCAGTGAGGGCGCGCGGAACACCAGGGTCCCCGTAAACCGCGACTCCAATAGGCAGAGTGGGATAAGTGATCGACTGCTCTCCTGGAATGAACCGCATATTCTGGTGGTTAAACGCATCGTAGTAAGGCAAAAATGGCTGATACCTGAGCCCCAGGTTCAAGGTTAAACGAGGTGAGAGTCTGACGTTGTCCGCTGCCCAGAAGCCCCAGTCTGTTTCTCTATCCGCCTGCGCATAGCCCTGGCTTTGCTGAAAAGACGACACATACCCCAGTAACAAATCGGTGAGATACTGGCCAGTGTATGCGTTGCCGAATGAGAAGGCCCCGTCGCCCTGATAGGTAGACCTGGGGATATCAAAATGAAGCCTTTCAATATCTGCTCCGAAACGCAACTCCTGCTTCATGAGGTCGAGTATGGTGGTGTTGCGGTAATTGAAATTCTCAGAGACCAGATCCACCTTCCCCGCCAAGAAGAGGTTGAAATCAGGTCCGGCGCCCACAATAAGTGCTTGATCGCCACCGACATCCGTAATCTGGACTCCCAGGTCGCTGTTTGTCGGAGCATCGGTGTTATAGGGTGATCCGCCATTCTGACGGTTAAAGGTAAAACTATTTTCGGTTAGGAGGCGGGGAGAGAAGGTGTGCGTCTCGCCGACGATGATGTTCTTCGCTGCCTGCGAAATGGGCGGCCAAAGGGCGGTTAGCGCATTTCCTGGCACGCCGCGGCTGGGTGCAAGGTAGTCGTCCATGAAAACCCTAAAGAAACCGCGGTCATTGTGGCTTAAGTTCGCATCCAAACGGCCTATGTATTGATCGTCGTTCTGCTGCTGCTGCTGTTGATAGAAGGTCAAGCCATCCGGATTCGAGGAAGTAGGGAGATACTTCATGAGTGCGACGGCCGAGGGATCGAATCTCGATGAGGGGATGATATTCCCTGGAAAGGGTTTGCCGGTGGTTGGATCGTTGATGACGAGGGGAGTCCCGCTAGCGTTGACGGCCTGGGAGAAATCGCCTGTCTCCTCCGCGGCGGTGAATACCGTTGCGGTATTGGTGTCAGGCACCTGACGCAAACGGGTGCCCTGGTAGCCAAAGAAGAAGAAAAGTTTGCCGGCTCCATCGTAGAGATGAGGAACGCGGATCGGGCCGCCGATCGTGCCCCCGAATTGGTTTCTTTTCAACCCATCGGGCTGGGTCGAGAAGTAATTGTATGCATTGAAGACTTGATTCCGAACGTATTCGAAGAGACTTCCATGAAAGTCATTGCTTCCCGATTTGGTGACCACATTGACGATGCCTCCGCCGCGGCGCCCATATTCGGGATCGAAATTATTGGTTTGAAATCCGAATTCCTGGACGAAGTCCGGGTTGGGATTTACATTTGCCGTCAGATTATAGTTGTAATTGTTGTCTCCACCGTCGAGAGAATAGTTCACCGAGTTTCCGCCCGTGCCACTGGCGGAAACCGGGATGTTGCCTTGGGGTTCAAAGGGATGGCTAAACCCGGAGGCGCTTGCATTTCGCACCCCAGGTGCCAGAGCCGTCAGTTGTAGAAGATTTCTCCCGTTCAATGGCAGGTCCAGGACGCGCTGTGCGTCGATAACAGTGCTGATCGTTGCGTCGGCAGTATTGATAGCGGCTGCTTGCGCGGCCTGTACCTGAACCGTCGCCGAGGTTTGCCCGACCTTGAGGGATAGGTCTAGCAGAACCTTTTGATCAACCTGAAGAACAAGTTCCGCGCTGGTGGCCGATTGAAAGTTTGGTGCGCTGACGGTCACCACGTAGTGGCCGATGGGCAGAAGACCAAAGCGATACTCGCCGGTTGCATCGGAAAGCACGGATGCAACGAATCCGGTCTGAATATTTCGTGCGGAGACCGTTGCACCTGGAATAGCCAGACCATTTGGATCGGTAGCTCTGCCGAAGAGCTGGGCGCTGTCAGAGGCGAAGATCATTCTCGATGATGCAAGAGTCCCGGCTAGGACCATGGTTAGCACGCACAAGCGAAGTGTCTTGGAGCTTTTCATCTACATCCTCCGAAACGGTTCCGCGCAGCGTATGCGTGGGGGCAAGGCCAAGCGGAAGTTAAGCAGTTCACTTTTACTAGTTAAGCGATTAACTTGGGGGATGCTAACTCGCTCACATCGCGACTGTCAAGGGGTTTTGCCAGCCGGGCGGCGGTCCTGAGACTGGTAGCGGGGAACACGATTGTGGGACGGGAGTGACGCTTTCTTGCGGGACTGGTGGTTATGTTGCGTACGCGCTGATGCGGAAGACAGCCGCCGGAATTCGGTGGGGCCCTGTCATCTCCAACTGGAGGGTATCGGTCTCTATCTCAGGAGTAACCTCAATGTGATTGAGAGTTTGGTGATTCTCACTGGCCTCGTGCAGCACGCGGCCCCTCCCATCGACGATGCGGTAGCGGTCAATACAGAGCGGGACTCTTCGTTCCGGATGAGTCATCAGGACCGATTCCATCGGATGGTCGAAATCGGTGTCAAACGCAATCAGAATCCTGCGAATACGCCGCGGTTGTTTCCAGCGCAGTGTGAGACGGGGATTCTCATCTTCTTGCGTGGCAGCCCAAGCGTTCGTTCGCTGAAATGGTCGCGAGAAGCCATTCTTGAGGTACGCGGCACTGTAGAGCGCCACGGATGGTGCGACCGTGAAGGCCATGTTTTTGCCTTTAGGGCGTCGGTCGGGGAGCCAGAATTCAAACGAATCCACCCCTGTTCCTTCAGGCGGGGCTTGCTGCCCGGAAGTGGCCACAGCAGAGTTTACCGTCTGCGATAGGGTCAGGACGCCGGTGAGTCGCTCGGCCGATAAATGAACCGCGATCGCAGGATTTGCCAATAAGCACACAAAGGCGTAGTTGGCCACCGACAGTGGGTGGTCGCAAGTTAGCGTGATCTGCTGGCCTAACCCGCTCTGGAGCGCAACGCAGCGGCAGCCGAGCAACGTGTCAGGAGTGTAATTGCCAATGCGGGAGGAGGTTCGCCACTCCACCCGCAGTTCGGTCGCTTCTGCTACGTCGACGATAAAGGTAAAGGCCGGCAATGGCCCCGCCTCGATCGGGATGAGGAGAGCGCGCGCGACAGAGAGGGCTTCCACCGTTCCATCAGCCTTGAACTCGCTTAGCAGGAAAGTACTGGAAGCGGTAATGTCAGCGCTTTCCACCAAATCCGCAGGGTCTCGCAGCACCACGCCGGGGATGTATTGGCCGCTGTGCAACAATCGGCGCTGCAATTCCTTCATGACGTCTGATGCGAGTATTTCAGCAGGGAGAATACCTCGCTCAGTGCACAGCGCTGAGGCCATCCCGACGGCCTGTCCATTATGAGCACAGGTAGCCATGACGCGCGTCGACCCAAAGGCCACATGGGAGGCACTGATGAGGCGTCCGGTCAAGAAGAGGTTGGGTACATTGCGGCTGACCATGCATCGATAGGGAATCTGATAAACACCCTTGGCGTGCCATTGCGTGCAACTGGGCAGAGGGCTGTAAACGCCGTCCGCCGGATGCAGATCGATCGCCCAACCGCCGAACGATACCGCGTCTTCCTGCTCTTTCTGTTCCACGATGTCCTGCTGGCGCATCATGTAGAGACCTTCAAAGCGGCGGCTCTCCCGCTTACCGGCGATGGAGCCAATCCATTCGAGGGTTAGGTTTTCGGATACAGGAAACTCGCCTGAGTTCTTGATGTAATTCCATATGCCAAGCGCAACCCCCCACAGCTCCCACTTGATCAGCTCGGTGTCGTGGATGGTGTCGAGACGGCCTCCATACTCCAGCCACCACAGGCGGCAACCACTATCAGAGAGCTTGATCTGGCGATACCGAGGTAGTCGAGTAATGTCTTCAAGAGCATAGGAGGGCCTGACAAAGGTAACTGGCTTACCCGTATCCCGGCTGTAGAAATAAAGAGAGTTTCCTAGAAGCTCTCCATACTCCTGCGTTGGCGCAAGCAGCTCACCAAACTCAGAGGTGCTCTCCGCCCCCATGCGGAAGGCGGCGCCGGCTAGATAACCCAAAACCCCATCTCCTGAGGCATCGCAAAACAAATGAGCGCTCAAGTGATAACTGATTTGGCTTTGGCTGCAAAAGGCTCTTACCGCCGTGATGCTGCCCGCGGCATCGAGTTCCACATCCGCGACCGCCGTATTCAGCAGTAGCGTAATGCCGCCCTGCTGCCTGACTTTCTCAAGCAGAAGAAGGTCCAGGATGACTGGGTTGCCCTCGGGATTTCTCCACAGGTTTTCGACGAGGATCTCGTCAATCACGCCGCCTTCACGGGCCCAGCGATTGTTGTTACCCATGTGGGAGGTGGCACCGAGAATCCACAGGCGGACTTCGCTCGAAGCGTTGCCTCCAAGTACCGGACGATCCTGCACCAGGACGACTTTCACGCCAGCCCGGGCGGCGGTGATGGCCGCGCAGATACCAGACAGTCCCCCGCCCACAACCACCAGATCAGCGAGGAGTTTCAACTCTTCGAACTGCCGCCTGCTACCCCCTTCCGATAAGAGCATCCCGCATCCCTCACAAATTACGCCCCTGTGTGTAAACGCTAAAAATGATTCTTAATCGAGTTTAGCGCTTAACGGCGACCACAACTATAGCATGCGCCTGCGGTCGCTGACCTGATTACCGGCGGAGAAGCAGCTTCAACAAGAGTCCCTTTTGTTGAGCGTGCAGGGCAGGATGATTCTGCGGCTACGGGTGGTTCTACTCTTGAGAGTTTTGATCAATTGCTCTGCAGCCCGCTCGCCAATCTCCACACCGGGCAAGGTAATAGTCGTCAATTTCGGGTCCAGGTGCTCTGCCAGGGAGTTGCTGCCGCGTGCGAGGACCGAGACCTCGCCCGGTACCGTCAATCCCTGGTCGCGAAGAGCAGCGTATACGGACGGCGCGAACTGATCGTCAGCGCAGAATATGGCGGTAGGCCGATCTTGACGATGCACCCATTTGGTCACTGCCTGGCGGATTAAGTCTTGCTCGTATTCGCAATGTACACATAGAGATGGTTGAAATGGTAGATGATTCGCGTGCAACGCAAGCTTATAGCCGGCCACCAGGCTGGCGCTGATAGGGCTCTTTCTAGCGCCGCAAAGAAGAGCAATGCGCCTATGGCCGCGGTCGAACAGATATTGAACACCCACCCTCCCCGTTTCCTGATCGTCAATGCCCACATAGTTGATCTGGCCCTTACCGGAATAGCCGTTGACCATTACAAAGGGAATATTCGCGGTTCTCAATTCTTCAATGGTCGCTGCCATATCCTGTGCGGTGCTCATGCGGGTGTTCAGAACGATGACCCCGTCGGCATAACGGCTCTGTTGAATTTCGCCCCGGGTTACACGGCCGGTACCGGCCGCGTGAGAGTAAATCATCAGATGGTAATCCTGCTTGGTGATGCAGTTTTGCATCCCAGAGAGCACCTCGGCAATAAATGGATGGAGGAAAATCGGCTCGCGCAGAGGGATGACCAACCCGATGATGCGGGTGCTGCCCTCGGTCAATGCCTTTGCTATACCGCTGGCTGTATAACCAAGGCGCCGGGCCACGCGCAGGATCTCCTGCCGCTTGGCCTCGCCGACCCGGGTAGTCTTTTCGTCATTCATCACCAAAGAGACGGCGGCAATCGAAACCTTCGCCTGGCTTGCTACATCGTAGATTGTCGGCATTTGTTCGCCATTCACGTCGTTCTTCCAGATTTTAACGGAAGCCGGGCCCGCGTCACAGAAACTGCTAGCCGGGAGCGTGTGCTGGTCCAAAGGCATTGCGCGATTACCACAGGAAGCGTATTTTGGTCACGGGTCAAGTTTAGCGCTTAACATAGTGAAATGAGCTTCCATGATCGCATTAACCGGCGCGGGCCATTCGAGTATCGACATAGCTTCGGGTCTTTATCGCCGCCGCTGGTTGATTCTGGGTCTGCTCTTTTTCGCCACAATACTCAACTATCTCGACCGTCAGACCTTGTCGATACTGGCTTCGACCATCCAACAGGCCCTGGGCATGAGCGACATTGCTTACGGTCACGTTGTGACTGCGTTTTTGCTTTCCTACACCATTGGTTACGCCTTCAGCGGACCCTTCTGCGATCGGGTCGGCGTCCGCGGAAGCATGGCTATCCTAATCGCGTGGTGGTCCATGGCGGAGTTACTGCCGCCGTTCGTGCACTCCGCGATGGGGCTCGGCATCGCGCGGCTGTTGCTGGGTATCGGCGAAGCCGGTATCTGGCTCGTGGGACCAAAGGCCGTGCAACAGCTTTTTCCCGCAGCGCAGCGGGGGACCGCGGTCGGAATTTATACGGCAGGGGCTACGATTGGTGCCACCGTTGCGCCGCCGCTGATCGCCGGCCTCACCCTGCGCCACGGCTGGCAATCCGTATTTCTGGTTACCGGTGCGGCCGGCTTGCTGTGGATCGTGCCCTGGCTGCTGCTTTATCGGGGGGAAACGCCGTTCCTGCATTCCCCTACCGTCACCGGGGGGTTCACTGGGCGCCCCCCGGCTTGGCGAAGACTGCTCCGGGAACGCAATCTGTGGCTGTTACTACTGACCCGGATGCTCACCGACCCCGTCTGGTTTTTCTATCTCTTCTGGTACCCCAAGTTTCTCGGCGCAGCCGGCCATCTCTCACTGGAGAGTCTCGGCCACAAGGTTTGGATAATCTATCTCGCGGCGGATTTTGGAGCGATCCTGGGCGGCTTGTTTTCCGGCAGACTGATAAAACGCGGCTGGGTTCCTACACAGGCAGGGCGCGCGGTTATGACGGCGGCCGCCTGCGTACTTCCGTTCAGTGTATTGATTGCGTTAGTGCACTCGGTGCCGATCATGCTTGGCATAGCAGCTGCGATTGCCTTCGCCCATATGGCGTGGCTCATTTGCCTCACGGCGATAGCCCTGGGCCTCTTCGGGCAGCGAGAACTCGGCACCGCATTCGGGTTTATCTCGGCGGGCAGTGGGCTGGGAGGCCTCATTTCTACAGAACTTATCGGTCATGCCATCGGAGCGCTGGGTTACGTACGTATTTTTGCGGTGATGGGTGCTCTACACCCGCTGGCGTTGCTGCTTGTCTGGTCGTTGCGGCCAGCCGAAGCTGTCCTGTGAACGGCGGGTACAGGGTTACACGGTATACCGCTTTCGGAATTTAAGGGAGAATTCCTTGAGATTACCCACTGCGCTGCTTTTGTTCTCCGTGAGCGCTGCTCTCCACGGACAAATTTATACCCTGCAAGCTGGGAACGTCTCCATGCAGATCGACGTTGCCGGAGCTCGCTACGGGTTCACACAAAAAGGTCAGGTAGCGGTCGAGCCCTCATCTTCCGTAGGCGTGGTCATCGGTGGTGAACCGGTGACACGGGCGACAAAGGCCTCGTGTTCCGCGACCAGATGCAATCTGGATCTGGCTACAGCCAGCGGCAAACGAGGAAGCCTGGCGGTCGCGCTCACCCCCCACAGCGCACAGTTACACTTTGTACCGGTGTCCCCTGGTGTGGAAGTGCGCTTCATTACCGGCGGAGCGGAGCCCGCATTTGGCCTAGCTGATGATGCGGTGCTGAACAAGAGCTACTCCACCGACGTGACCGGGTTTGCCAACGATCATTTTCTTTCCGGGCAGGAAAACGTCAGGTTAGTCAGCAATTTTATTATTTATCCGGGAAGGCAATTCGCCGTGGTGTTAATCGATCCCAATGCGAAGATCGTGCACACCTCAGGCTCGGAAATTGTGCAAGGGGTGCAACATTCACCAGCGGCAGGGACGACGATCCAGTACTTCTTTGGCGACATGCACCAGATCTACAACGGCTTTCGCCTAGCCCGGATTCATGCGGGATACAATTTACTGCCGCCAAAGTACGAGATGTTTGGTGTAGGCTGGGAAGCCTTCGGAGCGTTGGGTTGGAATACCAGTCAGAAGACGATTGCGGAGAGCGTAGATCGCTATCTTGCTTTGGGATATCCGCTTAAGTGGATCGTGGTCGGTTCAGGCTTTTGGCCAGCGCCGCAACAGTTCAATGCAACTACAAGCTTCGGACTTTTCGACCACGCAAAGTACCCTGACTTCCGCGCGCTTACAGCGCATTTTCATTCTGAGGGTATGAAGGTGCTTCTGGGTCTGCGCATTTCTTTCGTCACGGATGGGCCGTTTTCAGCAGAGGGCGTGGAGCATCACTACTTTCTGTCGGACGAAGGTCAGGCGCGAGTGTTCCATGGGAGTTGGCCCAAGTCGCCTTACTATCTCCTGGATGCGCACAACCCGGCAGCACTCAACTGGTATGTCGCCCTTACCCACCGCTGGAAGGCTTTTGGAGTGGATGGCTACAAAGAGGATTACTACGACTACCACGACCTTAGAGATGACAAGATCGACCCGGTTAACGACCGACTGATGGCAGAGAGAGCCGATATCATAGAACGCAACGGGTACCTTTCCGTGGATGGAGACTTGCAGCGCATCAACGACTTCAATTACGACCAGGATCAGGATCGTGGACCGGTCAACGCCCTGGCCCTCGCGTACTCCGGTTTTCCCTTCGTGTACCCGGATATTGTCGGCGGTACCTTTGGCGAACAACATTTTTCCACGCTGCGAACCACTTCCATGGAAATCTACATCGAGCGCAACGCACAGTGGGCGGCCGTGCATAGCAGCATGTCGATGGGAGAACCTCCGTGGTCGTTCCAGAATCCGCAGGTAGGGCAAATCATGCTTGCGGCAGCCCGGCTTCACGACCGGCTTCAACCGTATCTCTACAGTTTTGCTCTGCGCGCTTCGCTAGACGGCTACCCCTGGACCTTGACGCCCCTGCCCGTTGCATACCCTGAGCAGCGAGCGACCTACGATCGCGAGAACGCGAGGACGCGCGGCTATGAGTGGCTAATCGGCGACGCTCTGTTGGCGACTCCGCTATACGGGAATGATTACGCGTCGGCTACTACGCGAGACGTGTATTTGCCGCCCGGACGATGGATGGACTACGATACGGGCGAACTCTATCAGGGAAACACCACTCTCACCGGCTTTTCGATGCCGGCGGCAAAGACCCCTCTATTCGTTGGCGGTTCCGGGGTGGTGCTCGAGAAGTCGGGAAGGGTGATCCTTGCTCGCGTTTACCCACACGCCCTCGCGGGCAAGAGCATCTTCACTCTACCAGGAGCCGCACGCGAAACAACTGTGACCGTGGTAGCGAGCAGTGCGAGTGCTGCCTCAGTTCTAGACAGGGGCACTCTCGTGGGCAGCCGGCTCGAACGTTACGCGTGGCAGTTTTCTGTGCTTCCTGGACACGCCTATCAGGTGAAGCTGCCGCGTGATAAGGTCGGCGCCCAGCATTAACAATGGCCGAAGTGCATCGCCTTACAAGCAGGATGCGGGGGGGGCGAGTCCCTCACAGCCCACCAACCGATTTTCATGTTTTTGTTTTTGCCGCGGGTCCCGCCGTACGCGCCGTAACACTTAGCGAGCGACGCGTTTCGTCTCGTTACCCTTGCGGGACATCTGCGGCTGGCCACCCCATGCCAGCGCCAGCCCGGCCGCTTTTGGAATCACTCCTTGCGCCATGAAGCGTTCCAACGATGCGTAGGTATCGTCGACCCCTTGCCTTTGGCGGAAGCCGGCGAGTTGTTTGACATTGTTGTCACTTTCTCTGCTGATCAGCCCTTGTCGGTGCATAATCGTAGGCATTCCTGTATCGCGGAGGAGCATGCGATGAGCTTTGTAGATGACTTGATGGGAATGATCGCGGAAGGGGAAATTCGTTGCAAGGAACTTCGGCGTCGTCTTGCGGAGATTCAACCAGTCCCACAAAAACGGTCCGATGTACACGGCGAGGACTTCTTTGAGTTGAAGCAAAAGCTGGACAAAGAATCGATGAGGATCGGATCGATGGAACAGAAACTGAGAAATGTTGGGCGATAGGCGCAGCCGAAGCCGGTCTAGTGGCGATCAGTTTAGTTTGATGGTTCTCAGCCTCGCGTGCTACTCCGTCGCTTTCGAAGTAGAACTGTGTCATTTGCTGGGGATGGATGCATCGGAGGGGGAGGACCGCCCCGGAAGTTGTTCACCAAGTCATTCATGGCTTGGATCAGCGCATCACGCATCGAGCGTCGCAGCAACGTCAACAGCGCTAGAACGGTGAAGAGCTTGAAAAGCAAGACCAAGTTGGTTTGTTCCATGCTCGACGTTATCACTTTTCAATCTGTCAGGCTGTGGGGGACGAAACGTAATCCAATGATGAACGGGAGGGAACTCCCGAACATTGGGGTACTTTTCGTCTGACCCCCACAGCTCCCAATGTTTCGGTAGCGCAGGCGCTCAACGTGGCTCTAAGGCAGTTTCGCAATTACTGTGGCCGGGTCCAGCAAGATGAAAATTGGAATTGACAGTTATTGCTACCATAGATTCTTCGGCGAAGTTTATGCGCAACAGAGTGTGCCGCAGAGGCGCATGACCTTGCAAGAGTTCCTGATCCGAGCAAAAGATTTGCAAGTCGACGGTGTTTCCTTGGAGTCCTGCTTTATTCCATCCCTGGAGAGAGATTACTTAAGAGGTGTCCGCGACCAGCTGGATGCCTACGGACTGGAGCGCGTCTTCGCCTGGGGACATCCGGATGGGCTTGAAGGTGGTACAAATCAAAGTGCGTTTCGCGAGATGGTTAGCTGTTTTGAAGCGGCTCAGACCATGGGCGCCAAGGTCATGCGCGTGGTGGGAAGCAGTCTAAGATTCAGACACAGCGCACACGAACCACAGATCGAGCGTTTAGCGAAAATGTTTCGCGAGGCGGTGAAAGTTGCTGAAGAATACGGCATCAAGATGGCAGTGGAGAATCACATCGATTTCACGGCAGACGAAATGCTGCAGCTCATTCATCAAGTCGATTCCGCATACCTCGGCATCAACTTCGATACGGGCAACTTCATCCGCTTGCTGGACGATCCGATCAAAGGCATGGCCAAGCTGGCGCCGCACGTGTATGCGACACACATTAAGGATCTCAAGATCCAGTCCCGCGTCGCAGCCGATGAGTGGTTCTTCATGTCGTGCACACCGGTGGGAGACGGTGTTGTCGACAACGGTAAGCTGGTGCAGCTACTCGCAGACGCAAACTACAAGGGCTTGCTTGCCGTAGAAATTGACTTCCTGCACCCCGATTACAAAGACGACGAAGATGAGGCTGTTGCTCAAAGCGTAAGAGAACTGAAGCGATTAGCCGCCTCGGCAACTCATCGCGTGTAAACGATTTACCCCGCGACGTGACGACACTTTCTCCGAAAACCGTCCGAAACGTCGCCCCAGGGTCTGCCTGAAGACACATCCAGAGCTAGACCACGGGCTAGCGGTTGGCTGCTTTTCTCATATGCACTGTTGCCCGCATTGGAATGCCTTTGCCGCGGTAGGCCAGGGCGATGAGGTAGTAGGCGCCTGCATTGTTGTCGCCTTGCAGGCGTTGCCGCGCCTCATCGGGGCCTGGCGAGAAATTAATATTCGGCAGCATCCCCTAGTGGAGAAGCCAGTTCCTGCCGATCCTGAAGATTGGGGGGAGCAAATGCGGACCGGCATCCAATTCCAACAAACCCCGTCGCCTTTGCTTGACCTGAGGCAATTCCCGCGACACAGGCGCAGTATGCCGATCACAGTCTGGGTGCCCAACGGTTCGGCGACTCCAGCGATGACCTTGGAGGCCAGGGAGGATGGGGCTTCGGCACGCCCCAACTCGCAACCATCTTAGATGAGCGACAAACCGTGGGATGTTGGGATTTCGTATTTTGGGAATTTATTCCATTTTGGATTCCATCCCTGCACGAATGGGGAGGTGTTCGACCTGCCCGCAATCGTGGACGAATTGAAGATTCAATCTTAGCGGCCGCGAAATCTGACCGTGTCCCCTTTGACATTATGCGACCCATGCGCAGGGGACATTGCATGATCCGTGCATCTGTGGTTTCGCAGGGTGGCTGGAAGGGAGCACGAGCGCAAGACCCGCCATGTTGAATCAACTAGTAGCCTTCATCCTCGGTGAGCAGCAGTATGCCCTCCCTCTGACAACTGTCCAGCGAGTCGTGCGCATGGTGGAGGTAACGCCGTTGCCGAAGGCGCCAGAGGTTGTGCTTGGCGTGATCGACTTTCAGGGAAACATCATTCCGGTCATGAGTATGCGAAGACGGTTCGGCTCACCAGAAGCCGAAACCAGTTTGAGCGACCAGCTCATCGTGGCGGACGCAGGTACGCGGAGCGTTGCGCTGGTAGTGAACTCCGTCATCGGAGTTTTAGAACGGACGGCAGAAGAGGTTACAGAGGCAGAAAAGATCGTACCCGGCGCGCAATACGTGGAAGGTATCACCAGGCTGGAAGGCGGCATTTTGTTCATTCATGACCTTGAGCGTTTTCTCTCGAAGAAGGAAGAGCAGCAACTGGACGGTCTCGCTGGCCCAAGCGGCGGAAACAGAATGACGAAAAGGATCTCGGACGCGCAGCTTTTGCAGCTCAGCGACTCTGTCGCTCGTCATCTCGGACTGCACTTTCCGAGAGAGCGCTGGCTCGATCTTCAGCGCGGGGTGTGCGCTGCTGCCCAGGAATGCGGTTATCAGCACGACTTGGACCGCTATGTCCAGGAACTGTTGCTACCGACCTTGACTCAACGACATCTGGAGAGTGTTGGCCGGCCACTTAACTGTCGGCGAAACTTATTTTTTTCGGGAGAAGCGGAGTCTGGAAGTTTTTGAGAAGGACATCGTGCCGGAATTGATTCGGACGCGGACGGACAGGCAAGGTATCAGAATCTGGAGCGCAGGTTGCGCCACAGGGCGAAGAACCGTATTCGATCGCGATCATGATTAGTAAGTTGATGCGGGCCTGGAGAAGTGGAACATCGAGATTCTGGCGACCGACCTGAATTCCAAGTCTCTGCAGAAAGCATCCGAGGGAATCTATGGGGAGTGGTCCTTCCGCGGGATTCCGCCGTGCGGTTCGGAGTGCATATTTTGAGGCGGTCGAAGAAGACCGCTGGGCCATTAGCTCCAGCCATCAAGAAGATGGTGAGCTTTGCCCAGCTCAACCTGATGGATGACTCCTTTCCTCCGCCTTCGAACTTCCATCAACGGCCTCGATGTGATCTTCTGCCGGAATGTGCTCATGTACTTCACTCCTGAAGGGATGAGGAAGGTTGTCCGGCAGCTCTACCGCTCTTTGGCGAGTGATGGATGGTTGATCGTGAGCCCAACGGAAACGTCCCAGGAGCTTTTCTCCGAGTTCGCCACGGTCAATTTTGGCGACGTCACCCTCTATCGGAAGTCGGCCACACACTTGCCGGAAGACGCTGACCTTGCCTTCCGTTGTACGCGACGAGAACGGTTCAGCGCTCGCTGCCGGAACAGAGACTTGAGAATTCAGAACCAGCCATGGCTCCAGTCTGCGACACAGAGCCAAGGAGCCAGGATCACCAGATCCATTCAGAAACGCGGAGCCGCCGGCACCTTCCTATGGACAAGCCTTGGCGCTTCATGAACAGGAGCGCTATGAGGATGCGCGAGCAAATCATCGGGACGCTTCTGTCGCAAAGACGGCAACGACGCGCAAGCCATGCTTCTGCTGGCGCGTGCCTGCGCCAATCAAGGGAAACTGGCTGCAGCGCTCGTCTGGTGTGACAAGGCAATTGCGGCCGACAAGATGGCTGCTCGTGCCTACTATCTGCGGGCAACAATTTTGCAGGAACAAGGTTCCCTGCCAGAGGCGCTCTTCGCATTTAAGCAAACCGTGTACGCGGAACCACAGTTTGTGCTGGGTCATTTCTCCCTGGGCAATTTGGCTTTGAATCAGCGGAAAGCTAAAGGAATCCGAGAAACACTTCGAGAATGTTCTGCTGCTGCTTGGCGCAATATGAGCCAGAAGACATTGTGCCGGAATCCGAAGGGCTCTCGGCGGGCAGACTGAGAGAAATGATCGTTTCGCAGCGCGGTCGGTGTGGGCGCAGCTGTCACCGGAGCTGAGCTGTCGCAGGCGCGCGTTCCGACCGCGCCGGCAAGCTCGTGTGAAGCAGGCGGTAAGCCGATGAGCGTAGAAGCATCACAACGAGGAATTGCCGACCGCTCGCGCTCTCAATGCGGGAGGACAAGAGCCGAGTTTGACTGGGCTGGGCTTCACCGTCGCCTGGATGCATCCCACGCTGCTCTGAAGCGGAGACTCACTCCCAGCGCGGAGGAAAAGCAGAAAATTCTCCGCGCACGCGCCCGGTTGCTGGCGGCAGCGGGCAAAGCAGAAGCAACGTCTCCGCACCTGCTCCTGGAAGTTGTGGAGTTTGTTCTGGGGCCTGAGCACTATGGCATTGAATCGAGTCATATTCGCGAAATCCATCCGCTCAACGAATTCACGCCGCTGCCGTGCACACCGGCGTTTGTTCTCGGGTCTGATCAATGTGCGGGGACAGATTCTTTCCATCATCAACATCAAGAAACTATTTGATCTGCCGGAAAAAGGTCTGACCGACCTGAACAAAGTCATCATCGTCCACGCCAATCACATGGAGCTCGGCATTCTTGCCGATGCCATTCTCGGCGTGCGGTCCATTGCGCGGGAAGAACTTCACCCCGCTCTTCCGACCCTGACAGGGATACGAGAGGAGTATCTGAAGGGGATTACAAAAGATCCGTTGGTGGTGCTCGACGTAGAGAAGATCCTTTCCGACGAAAAGATCCTGGTGAACGATGTGGTGGACACCGGAACTTGAGCGCCAAGGTTGCGCAAGGGAGAACTGCAATGAGGTGGTCGATTGGGAAAAAAATTGGAAGCGGCTTCGGACTCGCGCTTGATTGCGCTGACGATGGTCGGCGCCGTCTCCTATGACAGCACGAGCAAGCTCATCGACTCCGCCGAGTGGGTCCGGCACACCAACGAGGTGCTTAAGGGACTCGACGAACTGCTGTCGGGAATGAAGGATGCGGAGACGGGGCAGCGCGGCTACGTCATCACTGGCGAAGCCCGCTATCTGGAGCCGTACCAGGGAGCGCGTGAAGTGGTCGATCAGAAACAGAAATCCTTGCGGGAACTCACCGCCGACAACCCTATCCAGCAGCAACGGCTTGCTGCCATTGAGCCCCTGGTTAACAGCAAGTTTGCCGAACTGCAGGACACCATCGACCTGCGGAAGACAAAAGGATTCGAAGCAGCAGCGCAGGAGGTCCTCACTGATAAAGGCAAGAATGCAATGGACTCCATCCGGAAACTCGTCGGCGAGATGCGGGAAGAAGAAACCGGGTTATTGGCCAAGCGGTCCGCGGAGGAGAAAGACCGCGCGCACCGGACCGAGATGACCATCATTTTAGGAAGCCTGTGCGCGTTCGTGCTTCTGAGCCTGGCTGGCGTGTTCCTCACGCGAAATATCGCTGTACCGCTCGGCGAAGTTTCGGCAGCGGCGCAGAAGATCGCTTCCGGAGATTTGTCGGTCAGGCGTGATTTCCAACGGCCGGCGAGATGAGGTCGGGATCTTGGCTGCAGACTTTCACGGAGATGACGGCATCGCTGGGACAAATGGCGCGAAATGGCCGAACAAATCTCCGACGGCGATCTTACGGTCGAGGTGAAACCCAAATCGGACAAGGATGTCGCTGGGAAAGGCCTTTGCCGTCATGGTGGAGAAACTCCGGCGAATCATCGGAGAGATGCAGGAATCGATCGGTGTTCTCTCGTCCTCCGCTCAGCAGATTGTCGCCACCACCACGCAGGTGGCCTCCGCCGCTACCGAGACCGCAACCGCCGTCGCCGAAACGACGACGACCGTCGAAGAAGTAAAACAAACCGCGCAACTCGCGACGCAGAAAGCGAAGTTTGTGTCGGAAAGCGCCCAAAGGGCCACGCAGGTGTCCGAGAGTGGAAAGAAATCGGCTGGCGGACTCAATCGAAGCAATGAAACAAATTCGAGAGCAGATGGAATCCATTGCGGAGAGCATCGTCCGCCTGAGCGAACAGGGCCAGACCATTGGGGAAATCATGCTCTCCGTGAACGACCTGGCGGAACAATCGAACCTGCTGGCGGTGAATGCCTCGATCGAAGCCGCGAAGGCAGGGGAGCAGGGCAAAGGCTTTGCCGTGGTGGCGCAGGAAGTGCGAAATCTGGCGGAGCAATCGAAGCAAGCGACGATTCAAGTACGAAGCATTCTGAACGACATTCAAAAAGCAACCAATGCGGCTGTGATGGTGACCGAGCAAGGCAGCAAAGCGGTCGAAGCCGGAGTAAGACAGTCAGTGCAGGCCGGAGAGTCGGTGCAGAAACTCGGGGAGAGCATCGCGGAAGCGGCCCAGGCCGCCACCCAGATTGCCGCTTCGAGCCAGCAGCAGATGGCGGGTATGGATCAGGTGGCGCAGGCGATGGAGAACATCAAGACGGCAAGCACGCAAAACGTGGCCAGCACCAGACAAACTGAGGCTGCGGCAAAGAACATTCAGGAACTGGGACGAAAGCTCACAGATCTGATCGCCTTGTACAAAGTCAATATCAACGAGCGGAGTATGGCAGCCCGTGCCTCTTGAGAATAGAAATGGGACCTAAGGACAAAGAGCTTCTCAAAAGGCTTCTCGCGACGTTTAGTGTCGAGGCAGCGGAACACGTCACTGCCATTTCTTCAGGCTTAGTCGAACTGGAGAGAGCGTCCGTCTCCTGAAAAACAAATGGAGATGGTTGAAAGGTGTTCCGGGAAGCGCACAGCCTGAAAGGCGCGGCGCGCGCCGTCAATCTCGTCAAGATCGAAGGCACCTGCCAGTCCCTGGAAAGCTTGTTTGCGCGACTGAAAACCCAAGAAGATAGCGCTCTCACCGGAGCTCTTTGATCAGCTTCATCAGCATGGTGGACACCCTGGGCGCGCTGCTTTCCGCCGAGAGCACTGAAACCGCACGAGTCGATGAGTCCCACCCGCCTCAGACGCCGGTCTCCCAATCCAGCCATATCGATCTTTCCGCATGGAGGCCGCCGAGCATTGCATTCTGTGGAAATGCCGGTTCCCGCCCATCAACAATTCGCCAACCCGAAAACACTCCTGAGCCGGGACACTTCGGGGACCAGAAGCAGGGATTATCCGAGACCCTGAGAGTGCCGGCATCCAAGCTCGACGCGCTTCTTCGCCAAGCTGAAGAATTGATTCCGGCCAAGGCGACCGCGGCCCAACGGGTAACCGAGTTGCGTGAAATCAGCCAAGCGCTGGATTTCGTGGGAAACAGAATGGCGGAAGATCCGGCCGCACGCGCATGCCTTGCCCGTCGATTGGTGGAACATCGGTCCAACGGACGCAGTCACTCGTCAAACGGACGGCGCGTCTACCAGTCCAGATTATGAAGGTCACGGCCTTTCTGGACCGGAATGAGAACGCACTGAATTCGGTCAAACAAAAGCTCGCGGCTCTGGGCAAGCGGCTCGAATACGACCGCCGTGCATTCGAGCGGAGAGTGGACGATCTGGTGGAAGACATGAAACGGGTGTCGATGCTTCCATTTTCCACCTTGCTCGAATCTTTTCCCAAGCTTGTTCGCGATCTCAGCCGGGACTGCGGCAAGGACGCGGAACTGACCATTGTTGGAGGCGAGATCGAAACCGATCGGCGAATACTGGAGGAAATGAAAGATCCACTGATTCACCTGGTACGAAATTGCATCGATCACGGTATCGAGACTCCGAAGCAGCGGGAAGAAAGAGGGAAACCGCCGCGGGCAACCATCCGCATCGCCATCTTTCCCAAGAGCGCTGACAAGGTTGAGATCGTTGTTTCGGACGACGGCGCGGGCATTGATTTCCAGAAGGTGCCGAGCGGCGTCGGTAAAGCTGGGTCTTGTCTCTGAAGAAGAGCGCCAGAAAATGGACGAACAGCAAACCGCGGGGCTCATCTTCAAATCCGGGGTCTCCACCAGTCCGATGATCACCGAAATCTCAGGGCGGGGGCTTGGGCTTGCCATTGTGCGGGAAAAAGCCGAAAAAGTTGGCGGGACGGTGTCCGTTGAAACCCAACCGGGAGTCGGAACGACTTTCCGGCTCATTCTGCCGCTTACTCTCGCCAGATTTCGAGGCATCCTGGTTCGTGTGGGCGAGAGTCTGTTTGTACTTCCAACTCGGCACGTACAAAGAGTCCTCCGGGTGAGCCGCGACGAAATCAAGAGCGCGGAAAACCGCGAAACCATCCAGATCAATGGCCGCGCCGCTTCGGCGGTTCGTCTGAGTGATGTCCTGGAGATTACTCAGACAAACACCGACCCCGATCCAAAACGCAAAGTACCGGTGCTTGTTCTTGCCTGGGCGGGTGAGCAAATTGGATTCTTCGTCGACGAGATTCTCGACGAGCAAGAGGTTCTGGTGAAGAGCCTGGGGAAGCAGCTTCCGCGGGTGCGCAATATTGCCGGCGCCACCGTCCTCGGAACCGGCAAGGTGTTGCCTGTACTCAACGTCGCGGACTTGATGCATTCCGCAGTCAAAATGGCGCCTGCAGCGCAGTCGCGGAGACCGAGGAGGCTCCTAAGTCCATCCTCGTGGCGGAAGACTCGATCACCTCACGGACACTGCTGAAGAACATCCTTGAATTTGCCGGATACAAGGTGAAAACGGCGATCGACGGCGCAGAGGCTTTGGCCGTGCTCGCGACCGAAGCTTTTGACTTAGTGGTGTCGGATGTGGAGATGCCCAGGATGAGTGGCTTTGATCTGACCGCGAGAATCCGGGCTGATAAAAGGCTCGCCCAGTTGCCCGTGGTGCTGGTAACGGCGCTGGACTCTCGGGAAGACCGGGAACGCGGGGTGGATGTCGGGGCCAATGCATACATCGTGAAGAGCAGTTTTGATCAGGGCAATCTGCTGGAAGTTGTCCGCAGGTTGATCTAAATAGCGGTCAGGAGCAAGGGATGATTCGAGTTCTGGTCGTCGAGGACTCACCGACGGTGCGGGAATTCCTGCTTCAGATTCTCGGCTCTGATCCTGCGATCGAAGTTGTTGGGACAGCGGAGACGGGAGAGGAAGCGATTGAAGCGGTGGAACGCACCCGACCCGACATCATCACCATGGATGTCCACATGCCACGGATGAACGGTTTCGATGCAACCCGGCGGATCATGGAAACCCATCCCACGCCGATTGTCATCGTGAGTGGCGCGGCTGACGTTACGGATACGGCCAAGGCCTTCCGCGCGATAGAAGTCCGGCGCCCTTGCTGTGTTGCGCAAGCCTTTGGGCGTGGGCCATCCGGACCATGAACAGAGTATCTCGGAGTTAATTCGCACCGTAAAGGTGATGTCGGAAGTAAAAGTAGTGAGAAGATGGCCACGCTATCGGCCAGCGGAGCTCTGCCCGGAGTTTCAGTCTCTACCGGAATATCCTGTTCCCGACAGCCCAGACGCAGCTCAGGATCGTAGCCATTGGAGCTTCCACGGGTGGTCCCCCGGTACTCCAGACGATTCTTGCGGGGTTACCAAGGAACTTTCCCGTTCCGGTCTTGATTGTTCAGCACATTGCGGCAGGTTTCACCCAAGGATTGGTGGAGTGGTTGGGGCAATCGTCAAGTCTGCCGGTTCATATACCTGCGCACGGTCAATCCGTTCTTCCAGGTCAAGCATATGTGGCTCCAGATGGATTGCAGATGGCGGTGGGCGCAGACGGCCGGATACAACTCAGAGCGGACGAGCCCGAGAATGGACTTCGGCCATCTGTCGCATGTCTGTTTCGTTCTGTCGCGAAAGTGTATGGCCAGAGCGCGGTCGGCGTGTTGCTCACTGGAATGGGAAAAGATGGTGCATTGGAGTTGAAATTGATGAAGGAACAAGGGGCGGTGACCATGGCCCAAGACCGGGACACAGCAGTCGTGCATGGCATGCCCGGTGAAGTAATAAGGCTGGGAGGGGCAACCTATGTCCTCCAACCGGAAAAAATTTGCCTGGCTTTGAGCAAGCCTCACCACGAGAACTGTGGGGAACGAAGGGCGGGCAACGGCAAACAGACAAGATGGCGCCTCAGAGATCGATGGTCCTTTTCTCGGACTCGATCTTCCTGGGAGCTGAGAAAAGAGTCAGAGGAACCTATGAGCCGAGCCGACGGTAACTTTCTTCAATGGAACGGAGATACTCCTCGCGGAGGACAGCCAAACCCAGGCCGAGCAGTTGAGCCACCACCTGAAGATGCGGGGGTTTGCTGTAACGGTGGCCAGAGATGGAAGGCAAGCGCTGGCCGCGGCGCTTCAAAGCAAGCCCGCCATGGTCATTACGGACGTGGTCATGCCTGAGATGGATGGCTACACTCTATGCAAGGAAATCAAATCCTTACCAGCCCTCAAGGACGTTCCCGTCGTCCTATTAACGTCTCTTTCCAGGCCGCAAGACATCGTTAGGGGGTTGGAATGCGGTGCGGATAGTTTCATCCGGAAGCCCTACGACGAAAAATACCTGGTTGCGCAAGTCGAATATATCCTGACCAACGTGGAACTGCGAAGGACGCAACGATTGCAGGTCGGCGTACAACTTCAGTTTGGCGGTCAATCGCACTTCATCACCGCCGAGAAGCAACAGATTCTGGATTTGCTGATCTCGACCTACGAAGGTGCCATCCAGATCAACGAAGAGCTGGAGACGAAACGACGAGAACTGCAGCAGGCGAACGAGACTCTGGAGGTGAGAGTAGCCGAGCGCACGGCCGAACTGGACCAAGCCAACAAACAACTGCAGATTGAGCTGGTCGAGCGCAAACGGGCCGAAGAACAGATCAAGAAGCTAAATGAGGTCCTGGAACATCGCGTGATTGAGCGTACTACACAGCTCGCAGCTGCAAACAGCGAACTGGAAGCCTTCTCCTACTCAATTTCGCACGACCTAAGAACACCTCTCCGCCATATCAATGGATTTGCCCACTTGATTGAGGAGCATAGCTCTCAATTGGATCCCGAGGCACAACTCTACCTGAAACGCATTCAGGAGAGCACCCGGAAAATGGGCCGAATGATTGAAGATCTGCTGAATCTCGCCCGGCTGGACCGTCGTAGCATGGCCCTACAGATGACGTCATTGAATTCACTGGTTGAGACCGTTCTCCACGGCCTCGAATTGGAAACCGCGGACCGGAAGATTGACTGGCGCGTCGGATCGCTGCCCGCTGTCAATTGCGATCCCGGACTGATCCAGCAGGTGTTCGTGAACCTTCTGTCCAATGCCGTCAAATATACCCGCCGCCGGGAGCGAGCGGTCATTGAAATTGACCAGTCAACCGTCGAAGGTGAGCTTTTGTTTTTCGTTCGGGATAACGGCGCCGGATTCAACCCGAAATACTCCGACAAGCTGTTTGGAGCATTTCAACGGCTTCACACCGAGGAAGAGTTTGAAGGCACCGGTGTGGGCCTCGCTACGGTGCAGCGCATCGTCCGAAAGCACGGCGGACGCATTTGGGCCGTGGCGGATACGGACAAGGGAGCAACCTTTTACTTTACCCTGGGTGAAGCTGCGAGCATGAGCCGTGCAGTCAACGGGCATGCATCCGTGAAATGAGTAAACGAGTCAACCGCGCAGCCAAGAGTAGGTTGTATGGTCGCTTACGCTGCCTCAAGTGGCCGCAACGCTAGCCGGTGCACTGGCAGCGTTCGATACTTATGATCGTTCGGGCCAACGCCTCATCGATGTCCGCTTGCTCAGTGCAGTGCTCGTGCTTATGCTTAGCACTTTCATCCTCGGGCCGATGATGAACGGGAATTGACAACTTCCTCCGCAAGCCTTGCCCTCAGGAGAGCACGTGGGCCCGCAGGCTCCGCTAATTCCGGATCCAGTGTGCGTCGATGAAGCGACACGAAATCCTCGATCGTCCCTTCCAATCTTCGCATCCGTGAGCGGCACACCCAGCAGGCAGTCAGGTGTGCACGGGCTTTTCTCGCGCGTCTTCGAGATAGTTCTCCATCGAGGACGAGGAGGATATCCAGGTCTGATAAGTGGAACGGCTCTCTTAACATAAGCAATATCCTTCGTCTATGCGCACCATGGCGGCTATCTCTCGGTATCGGGGACCCTTGGCCCGCATGTAAAGACAACCGCGGTCCTGCTCCAGGCGGGGCCTTCAAGCGGCTTGCATGGTTCCAGCCGTTGGCTGCTTGCAGCCTGCTCCTCGGGGTTGGGAGCCGCGTCCGGCTGCATGGAGACAGCCGGCTCTATCAAGATACTTCCTGATATATACATTCCGTTCCACTCATGTTTGTTCAAGGTGTTTTGACTATCTTTCGGCCATCCCCGCCTAGCCAAAAGACGCACTGAACAAAACCATCGGAAACGGAATATTCAATCGACAGGCAAAAAGAGGAAGAGCGCTGTCCTCTTTTTGCAGATTCTGAAGCCAATCGGATGGAGTGACCATCGAAGATGAAGAAGGCGCTGATCATTGCCGTACTTCTATGTGCTCTTCCCATGCTTGCCCAAAGCACCACTGGGGAATTGCGTTTAACCGTCGCTGATCCCGCCGGATTGGGCGTGAAGAGCGCGGTTGAACTCGTCAGCCAGGGCACTGAGTATAGTCAGACATTCACTACGGATAGTCAGGGCAAACTGGACGCCAAGCGGTTGCCCTACGGAATTTACCAGCTCCAGATTCAGGCGCAAGGCTTTGCCGATGTTTCCGAGCCGGTCGAAATACGCTCTGCGCTCCCCTTGGATCGCACCATTCGATTGAAACTGGGTTCAATTTCCGAATTGGTGAAGGTCACCGGCACAGACACATTGATGGATCCGTATCGTCCAGGTTCAGTCAATGAATTGGGTGCGGAGCAGATCCAGAACCGATTGACCGCGCTGCCCGGCCGCGGCATTCAAGACCTGGTAAACTCACAACCCGGCTGGCTCTATGAAGGCAATGCCGTTCTGCACCCGCGCGGATCGGAATATCAGACCCAGTTTGTGGTGGACGGAATTCCGCTCACCGACAACCGTTCGCCTAGTTTCGGCCCGCAGGCTGCCGGAGCCGACGACATCCAATCCCTGAAGATTTATACCGCCGGTATTCCCGCGGAATATGGCAGGAAGATGGGAGGCGTCGTTGAGGTCAATACGCTCAGAAGCCAGTTGCCGGGGTTTCATGGGCAACTCACTCTCTTCGGCGGCACCTATGATACGGGTTCGATCAGCACCCAGGATCAATACACACGGGGGAAGAACACCTTTGGTGTGAGCGCCTCGGGCGACATGTCGAATCACTATCTCAACCCCGTTGTCCCCGAAAATTACTCCAATAACGGCACGACTGCCAGCTTCGCGGGAAGCTTTGAACGGGATCTCACGGAGAAAGATCGTCTCACCGTGATTGCCCGCCATGAACTCGCGCGCTATGCGATTCCTAACGAACTGGTGCAGCAGAACGGGGCATGGTTGCCAAGCTCGGATAACGACACCGGCTGTCCACCCGTTCCCCCGGACGAGGAGCCAAGCGATTGCGTATACATTCCCGGGGGGCAGCTGCAGAATGGCGACAATTATGAAACCATGGGCAGCGTTTCCTACCAGCACATCTTCTCGCCGGACGCGATCGGGTGGCTGCGAGGAATGGCCCGTGGCAACTCCACTGATTTTGCTTCGAACGCGGCGTCCTGGCCTCTCATTGCTGCCCAGCAGAACTACTTCAACGAGATTTACTTCAACGGTAGCGTCGCCGTCCATCATGGAAGACACGAATTTAAGGTGGGCGTCGAATCCGACAACACCTTCCTGCACGAAAACACCAGCTACGTGATGCCCTACTGCGAGAACCTTGCCAACCCGCAATGCCCGATAACTTTGGGCATCTTCGACGCTGGGGCGACCACCTTTGCCTTTACCGGCACCCCGCCCGGATCTCGAACAAGCGGCCTATGTTCAGGACTTAATTCGCCTCGGCAACTGGACGATCAACGCCGGCGTGCGGTGGGACCACTACCAATTGCTGGTAAACCAAAACGCGGTGAGCCCGCGACTCGCCATCTCGCGTTACTTCCCCACGCTTGGCCTGAATATTCACGGAGGTTTTGACCGAATCTTCCAGACGCCCTCCTTCGAAAACATACTTTTGGGCAGCTCTCCACAAGGGGAGACTATCGACACCAGCGTTCCCGCAGTGCTATTGCCGGTTAAGCCTTCTCACGGGGACTATTATGAAGCGGGAGTGACGAAAGTATTCTTCAATAAAGTGCGAGTGGACGCGAATATGTTCCGCCGCGACGTGAATAACTACGCCGACGACTCTCAACTTCTGAGCACCGGGATAAGCTTTCCCATCGCATTCAGGTATGCCATTATCTACGGTGCGGAGGGAAAGATCGAAACTCCGCATTGGGGGCGGTTCTCGGGCTTCGCCAGCTACTCCTACATAGTGGGGAATGCCTGGAATCCGGTAACCGGCGGTTTGTTTCTTGGGGATGATGCCACCGCCGCGGTGACTCAGACTACCGGATATTCACCCGATTCGCAGGACCAGCGTCAACCTTTCGTGCAAGAGTGCATTATCAGGCCGCCTCGCGTTTGTGGTTCGCCGTGGGGTGTGACTACAACACAGGGCTGCCGTTTGAAGCGGATTTAACTCCCGAGCAATATGCGACAGAATACGGTCAAACAGTGATCAATCACCTCAATTTCGATCGCGGCCGCATCAATCCTTACTTCACGCAAAACCTTACCGTGGGAGCCGATCTTCTCAAGCGTGAAAAATTCACCACGCGGTTTCAAGGCGATATCGCAAACGTGGGCAACACGCTCGAACTCATTGACTTTGGAGGACTCTTCTCCGGCAACGCGATCGGCCCGGGACGCCAATATACCTTTCGCCTCGTAGCGACATTCTAGGCCACAGTAATTGCGAAAGCGCTTCAAAAGCCGCCAGGCATGGCAGCAAATGCGCTTGTCTCCGCCGGCCAAGGCCCGAATATGGCGAGAATACTGCTGACAAATCGATAGCCAACAGCCTTGGTGACTGACTCGCAAGGGCACGCGCGCGCTCGCCGACAGGGCGGGTCGTTTAGAGATAGAGATGGATGCAAGCGTTTGCTGCAGCTGGGGATCAAGTTGTCGTCTGTTCGTCAAGCATTGTGGCGTACCGCCGAAATCGCGGCCCATAGAGCGGATAGGCTTGGAATGTTCCAAAGCTAGCCAGGGTTGCTCACGTTGTTCGAGATGCCCTAACGCCGGATCAGAATTAAGCTTCTAACCATTCGCGCCATACTAATCCTGATGGAAGGCGTGAAGGATCACAGCCGACGGACCAATTCGTGCGGTTCTCATCCGACCGTTGAGGTGTGACGGAAAGAACCGCTCAGGTAACCTACTTTCGTTCTCGACTACTATTCGGTTCTTCAACGGTGAGAATCTGATCGGCTTTGAGTCCGGTTAAGATTTGAACAATCCCACTTGGCCAGCGGATCTCCAACGCCTCGACATTATCGAAACGCCCCCAAGCCAAAATGGACACGCGGATCACTCGAAGCCCCGAAGCCTGTGCTGGTGGTGGCATTGATTGTAAATGGGTGAACCGCCACGCGGTTTCAGCTTAAGCCTCGCTCCCAGCCCGTCACGGTTGCTTTGTGTGCCGATCAATTTCACCAAGGAGCCAATGGTTGTTGCCCTGGCGAATGATTGATGAGAAGTTCAGGCAGGCTGTTTTGGGTAGTCACAATTGCATCCACACGGCCGTCGTTATTGAAATCACCAAAGGCAACGCTACGGTGAGCATTGGGAAACAGAAACAGCAAAGCCCGCTGTGGAACTCACATCCGTGAAACGATGTTGACCGAGTATTGCGGAGCACCTTGTCTGGCAGTTTCGAGGGGAGACCGTTAATTTCTTCGGAGTTGTCCAGTCTGGCGGAACAGGCAATAAAAAGGTCTTTCCATCCATCGTTGTCAAAATATATGTGCCCGATGCCACTGCCCCACCCTGTAAGGCGCGCAGTAATACCACCTCAAGCCCCAGGCCCCGGTGACGTCCTCAAAGTCTTTGCCTCAGGTTGAGGAACAGCGGAAAGGTGTCCCCCACCTGTCCCACCAGACAAAAATATCGGGCCGCCCGTCGTTGTCAACATCGCGGAAATCGGTTCCCATGCCCGCTATAGATTTTCCGTCATCACTATAGGCGCAGCCCCCTTGTTCGACGCCCTCTTCGCGAAAAGTCCCGTTGTGCTCGTTGTGAAATAAGCGAAATTGCGGTAGGTGTCGTTGGACACAAACACGTCAACCAAACCATCGCCGTCATCGTCAACGAACGCAACCCCCATGCCCTTACCAACAACCTTGTCTCTATACCGGAGGGAATTAAAACATCTGTGAACGTTCCGTCGCCGTTGTTGTGAAACAGCATGTTTGGCTGGCCTGTGTAAGCGTCCGGAGAGCAATAGGAAACGATCTCGCCAGACTTACAGAGAGGCTCACCCTGCAATGACCAGTTGACGTAGTTGATAACGGAAGAAAATCCAGCCTGCCGTCATTGTCCATAGTCAAACCACCCCGCGGCGACTGACCATGTTTTACCCAACTTAAGGTCAGTTGCTACTACTCCCGCTCTTTCCGTAACATCGGTAAACGTGCCATCGTGGTTGTTATGAAAGAGCTGATTGATGGTTTACACAGGTGACGTAGAGATCGACCCAGCCGTCGTTGTCATAATCGGCTGCCGCTACGCCCATACCAAAGCCCGTGCCGCGCACGCCAGCCTTTTCGGTGACATCGGTGAACGTGCCATTGCCATTGTTGCGGTAAAGCCAGTTCCAGAAGGAGGGGTCGGACTTATCCATGTCGGGCAGACGCGCGCCGTTCACAAAGTAGAGATCCATAATTAGTCCATCATCTGTTGCAGTCAAAGACGGCCACGCCTGCCAGCATTGCTTCTATCTGGTGCTTTTGGTCGGGGGTTGCGTTGGTTGTTTATTTTGAAGGCTATACCGCTGTTGTCGATCAAGTTGTGAAAGAGGATGGGTCCCGTGGGAAGCTCAGATTGACCACCCGGATGTGGCAACTGCGTGTGCTGGGCAATGGCGCTCAATCCCAACCAGCTGAGGAGCAACCAAAAACACAATTCTGACGTGAAACCGAAAAACCCAGAAACCTTGCCTCTCTCCTTGGGCCACAACGTTCCATAGGGATCACTATTTTCTACGTCGCTACAGTCTGTATTGTGTCAACAAGCGCCCTGGTGTTCCGTGTGGCTCTGGCCACCTTTTATGCCTAACATTGCAAAGGGCGGCGTTCCATCGTCTTAAAAATTCTCAAGTCGATGTGGAACCTCTCTGCGGCATGCTGCATCGGCCTTTGTTTTTCTTCATCATGCATGGCGGGTCCCCCCAAATCGCAACCCCAAAAGTTGCGAGGACAGTGTGAAGACGGGGACTGGCAACAGCAGAGTCCCCTACTATACGCAGCAGCAATCTGGGCAGGCGGAGGCTGAGCTTCGTCGTCTCTTGCTGCAGGTCCGGCGCGACTATTCAACCAATGAGTTGCTCAGCCTGGTGTTAACCGCAGAGGGCCGGGATGTGGACGCAACGCCTTTCTTTGAGAGCGCCATTCGGTTGAGCCCGGCGTCGGTGCCGGCGCGGGAAAATCTTGCGCGAATTATGCCAAGCGCAATAAGAACGCGCTTGCCGAAATGGAATTCAAGACATTGGTCAGGCTGGATCCTAAGAATTTCGATCTGCAGCATAATTGTGGCGAGTTCTATATCAACCTGGGCAAGATCGCGGAGGCCCGTCGTTCCGCTCAAGGCGGCGCAGCAGCGCTGAGGCCCACTGATTATTCGAACGGATACGATCTCTCGCTTGCCGAAATGATGTCCGGCCGGTTGGTAGAAGCGGAGACACAGGTCCAAAGTTTATTGGCTCTGAAGGAGACTTCGGAGCTGCATTCCATTCTTGGGGAGGTGTATGAGAAACAGAGTAAGTTCCTGCTCGCCGCCAAAGAGTATCAGCGTGCGGCACAAATGGATCCGACGGAAGATTCGATTTTTGATTGGGGAGCCGAACTCCTGCGCCACAAGAACCTGCAGGAAGCTGCGCAGGTCTTCGAGAGCGGCGTCAATCTCTATCCTCAGTCCTGGCGTTTATACACAGGTCTCGGTCTGGCCCGGCATATGCTCGGAAACGATCAGGGACGCAGATGGATCCCCTGATTCAGGCCGTGGATCTCAATACAACAGATCCAAGATCCTACTTCTTTCTCGCCACGCTAGGTCGCATTCCGGCGGACCAGTCTCACCCAGGTGACAGCCCGCTTCAAGCGGTACGCAAGGGAAAATCCAAAATTGGCACAATCTCAGCTTTATTACGCGACCAATCTGTGGCAAAGGGACGAGGCTTCGAACGAGACCACAAATGAGGAAAAGATCGAATGGCTACTGAAAAAAGCGGTAGCGCTCGATCCCAGTCTGGCACAAGCTCCATATGCAGTTGGGCGTTCTTTATTCCCGCCGTGGAGACTATCCTCGCGCCGCCGCTGAATTTGAGCGGACAATCAAACTCGAACCCTGCACTGTCTGCCGCGCACTACCGGTTGGCGCAAGCGCTGAGCCGAATGGGGCAGAAGAAAAAGTGTGCCAAAGAGATGGAGACATTTCGCAAGCTTCACTCCGCTAGGAAGGTGGAAGACACGGTGGTTGCCTTTCTCCTGACAAGGCAGGACAAACCAAAATCAAGACCGGGGTGGATCGCGCGTGCCATGCTTGACAATGGCGATATGGGTGGCGATACTTCTCAGCGTCGATGCAATGGTCATTGCGCTCTGCGCATAAACGTAAAAATGCTACTGGTGCCATGGGGTGTGATGGCTCTCTCGCGTCTGGAGAGGTCCAGTCGTTCTCACGGAAGGAACAGGAAGGATATTGCTTTGAATCTCGGGGAGGCTTCGCTGTCAACCTCGACTGCTCCAGCTAGTCTGCATCCCCTTCAAATGTAATGCACAGGGCACGACGCTTTGCCCTCTGGATATGGTATTCTATCCTGGCTAATTTCGTGTTTCTGAACCTCGCTGCTCACCGCGCATGCTCAATCCGGATTGCCGGATGGACCGGGCAAGGCAGTGGTAGAGCGCATGTGCACGACATGCCACGGACTGAATGTGTGTAACCGGGCAGAGGATGACGAAGCAACACTGGGCAGACCAGGTAGACGACATGGTTTCGCGCGGCGCGGTGGGTAGCGACGCGGATATCAGGCAGGTGGTCGAGTACCTCTCCAGGAATTTTGGCAAGGGCAAACCTCCGGCCGGCAACGGGGAATCAGCAGCCGCGCCGGAGAGTAGCGTCTCTGCGGCTCCATCACCGTCCGCGACCCGTACAGGAGAGATTGAGGAGTGGCACGGCCCGACGACGGGGGTAACCTTCGATCGGATCCTGAATGCCAACAAAGAACCGCAGAATTGGCTTACTTATGGTGGGACATACCAGAGCCTCCACTACAGCCTGCTCAATCAGGTCACGCCGGAGAACGCCAGAAATCTGGAGCTCAAATGGGTCTTTCAAGCGCGCTGGCTCGATCCCTACGAAACTACGCCGCTGGTCGTCGATGGAGTTCTTTACACGATGCAAGGGGACGATGTGGTGGCGCTCGATGCCACCACTGGGCGACTGTTCTGGATTTACAAGTTCACGCCTGCGCCTGAGGCGAGGTTATGTTGTGGGCGTATCAGCCGAGGTTTGGCGATTCTCGGGGACACGCTGTACATGGCGGCTGTGGATGCCCACCTGATCGCGATCGATGCCAAGAGGGGCACCCTCTCTGGGACACGAAGGTTGCGCAAACGACGTCTGGCTACACCATGACCGTTGCCCCGCTGGTCATCAAGGATAAGGTGATCGTCGGCGTTGCCGGGGGTGAGTACGGCATCCGCGGTTTCATCGTAGCTTACAACGCGCATACCGGGAAGGAAGCGTGGCGCTTCTACACCACTGCCGGGCCTGGTGATCCCGGACGTGACAGTCCTGGGGTGGAGATTCGTGGAAGCATGGTGGAGGTTCCGTATGGGCAACCGGCTCGTACGATTCTGAGACCAACCTGACCTACTGGGGAATAGGAAATGCAGGTCCCGATTACAACGGAGATGTGCGTCCTGGTGACAATCTTTATACTTCTACGGTGGTCGCTCTGGATGCGGATACCGGCAAATTGAAATGGCACTACCAGGCCAACCCACACAACGAATTCGATTGGGACGCGGTGCAGGTTCCGCTGTTGGCTAACATGATTTGGCATGGTAAGCCGCGCAAGGTTATTCTCTGGGCCAACCGAAACGGTTTTTTCTATGTGCTGGATCGTGCCACGGGCGAGTTCCTGTTGGGCAAGGCCTTTGTCAAACAAAACTGGAACATGGGCTTTGATCAGAACGGGCGGCCCATCATGGCTCCGAACGCAAAGTCCAGCACCGGGGGTACTCTCATCTTCCCCGACAATCAGGGAGGGACTAATTGATTCAACCCGTCGTTTAGCCCGCGCACTGGACTGTTTTACCTGAATGCCCGTGAAAACTACTCGACGATATTCTTCAAAGGTCCGCAGGAGTATGAAGAAGGTGACCGTTACGATGGCAGGGGCCATCATCCTTTTGGTTATCGAGCAGTTGTTGGAGATGACGACGATAAGTACACGGCGGTGCGAGCGCTCGATCCACAAACCGGTGAACGCAAATGGGAGTTCAAGTTGAACACCGGGAACAGTCTGCACACGTTTGAGGGCTGGCAGACTACCTTTGGGGCTGCTGGAATTTTGACCACTGCTTCCGACGTCTTGTTTACCGGCGGCAGAGAAGGCACGTTTGTTGCCTTGGACGCGCGGAACGGTTCGCTTCTTTGGAAAGCGACCCTGGGTGGCCCGATGATCATGAACCCCGTCACTTACGCTGTAGATGGCAAGCAATACATTGCCATTAATGCCGGCACCGCGCTGTTCGTCTTCGGCCTGCGTTGATGGACTAGGTTGGATTGCGTACTGAGGGGATCAGGAGGAGCTATGAGTAACCGGGCACTTAGGATAGGTCTTGGAGCGATCGCCGTTAGCGGTGCTCTGTTTGCTCAAGAACATAGTGTCGGCCCTAACCCGAAGAGCGCCAACGAAGTCCAGGTTCCGGGTGATTCAGCTCAAGGGCGAGCCATTTTTGAAGGGAAAGGAGCGTGCCTGTCGTGTCATCGGGTGGGGGACCGGGGTTCGAGGATGGGTCCGAATCTGAGCGACATCGCCACCCAGCGAAGCGTCGAGGAACTGCAGAAGGCGTTGCTCAATCCTAATCAGGAAGCTGATCCGGAGAACCGGCTCTACTGTGTCGTAACGGCAGACGGAAGAAAGATCACTGGAAGACTTCTGAACCAGGATGTTTCTAGCGTGCAGATGCTGGATTCAAAGGAGCAACTTGTCGCTTTCCAGAAATCAACCTTGCGCGAATTTAACTTTGTGCAAACGCCCCCCATGCCTTCTTACCGAGACAAGCTCAGCAGCGGAGAGCAGACGGACCTGATCGCCTATCTAGCTACTTTAACGGGAGTCGTAAAGCAGTAGCACGCCCTGCATCGCTTGTCTTAGCGAGTAGCTCGTCCAAGCTGGTTCTCTCATGGGACACTGTCCCCGCGAGCAGCGCGGGGTGCCTGCATGCACATCGCCACAACAGGAGAAATGCACTAGAAGCCTGCATGGTTCCGGGCCGTATTGAGGCTGAATCTCAGCATGCACTGACGGGTGCTTGACAAGGAATAAATACCGGTGGTAGCGTCCATCTGATGCAAATTGCATTGCGTACTGCGCAGTTAACTCTGGTGCTCGTCTCGGTGACCTGGTTCGTGCCCACGTCTGTCGCAGCGGACTTTCCGAGCGCCGAGATTACAAACGGACAGATCAAAGCCAAGGTCTATCTACCCGATGCCAGCAAAGGCTTCTATCGCTCGACCCGTTTTGATTGGTCTGGTGCAATCGGTAGTCTGGAATACAAGGGGCACCAGTTTTACGGAGATTGGTTTCAGGTGATCGATCCCGGAGTCTACGACTTCAACTACGACGAGAAGGGTGTCGTATCCGCTCCTTTCACCGCGATGGTCGGTCCGGCGGAGGAATTTAACACGACGGGCAAGGCTCTTGGCTTTGACGAAGCGAAACCAGGCGGGACATTTGTCAAGATTGGTGTCGGCGTACTTCGAAAGCCCGACGATTCGAAGTTTGACCACTCCAAGACCTATGAAATCGTCGACGGGGGAAAGTGGACAGTTCAAAAAACGCGTGATTCTGTCGAGTTCAAGCAGATGCTATCCGATCCGGCCTCGGGCTATGGCTACTTGTACACGAAAACTGTTCGGCTGGTGCCGGGGAAGCCAGAGATGGTGCTTGAGCACAGTCTGAAGAATATCGGAACCAAGCGGATCGAAACCACAGTGTACGACCACAATTTCTGGACTCTGGACAACCTGGCGCCCGGCCCGGGGTTGGTGATCAAGTTTCCGTTCCAGTTGCAAACTACTCACCCGCCACAGGGCGGTTTTGCGGAGATCCGGGGCAACGAGTTCGTTTACACAAAGACGCTCGCGGACCGTGACCGTGTGACCTCGAGCTTTCAAGGTTTCAGCGATACGGCTGCTGATTATGACATCCGCGTAGAGAACCGGAAAGTCGGCGCCGGAGTCAGAATAAGGGGAGATCGTCCGCTCTCGACCGTCGCCTTGTGGTCGATTCGCACCGTGATGGCGATTGAGCCTTATATTGCGATGAAGATCGAGCCCGGTGGAGAGTTCACTTGGGAACTCACATACGACTACTACACATTTCATCCGGAAGCTGAAATGGATTCCAATGGGAACTGAGTGTATGCAATACGAATTGCGCTGTGTGCACTTTACTCTTGACAGGCTGAATTACGGGGCAGGATAATTTCGCGGGTTTGGATCTCAGCCCCGAGATGTCATAGAAGTACACGACTTACAGCTTTGGGAACTGGCCCGGATTGAGGGTACGACACGTTGTAGCCCGCCAAAACGGTTTTGTTGGCGGCGCCACAGCGATCTTTTTTTGCGAGTCTTCTTTCATGCACGATGATTTGCGTAATACACAACAACAAATTGCGAGACACGAAGAAGAAAACATTTACTCGAAGCGCATGGCGATGGTGGCTTTGGGCTCGAGTGGGGAAGACCCTAGCGCTTTCCGGTCCCATACTCGCAGGCATCACTCCAGGACGACGCGCACCAACCCGGAGTACAACCACCAGGCAGTGAATTGATCGATAAAGTGAGGCATTCCATGCATTTCTTTGGAGCGAAGATCAAGGGTAGAAATATAGCGGTTCTGGCAAATATTCTTTTGCTTTCTGCAATATTGCATGCGCAGGTCGACACTGGACAGGTACTGGGCACAGTACTGGATCAGCAGGGAGCAGCCGTTACTGGCGCCCTTGTGACACTTACCAACCCAGACGAAAACGTTAGTCTCACCCAGCACACAGATACCCGGGGCGCATTTCAATTTGCGAGTATCAGAATCGGCAAGTACACGCTAACGGCGGAAGCCTCTGGCTTTGCAAAAATCACCCAAACGGACCTTGTGGTCAACATCCAGCAAAGTGTCGTGGCCAATCTGACGCTTATGCCGGGCAGTGTGCAGTCCACGGTCGAAGTGACCTCAGCACCCGCGCAGCTGCAGACCGAAGACGCGTCCGTGGGAAATGTGGTTGCGGCGAAGACCATCAGCGACTTGCCTCTCAACGGAAGGAACTATACATTTCTCGCACAATTGAGCGCGGGCGTCACTCAGTCTCAACAAGACACACGCGGCCTAGCCGCGAATGGCGGATTTTCCTCCAATGGAACTCCGCCAAACCAGAATAATTATCTTCTCGATGGGGTCGACAACAACTCGAATCTTACCGACTACCTGAATGGCGCCTTCTACGTTTACCTTCCGTCGGTCGACTCGCTCCAGGAATTCAAGGTCCAGACCAGCAATTTCAGCGCTGAGTTCGGACGCGCAGCCGGCGCCGTTCTCAATGCAACCACCAAGTCTGGAACGGATCGATTTCACGGGAGCGCGTTCGAATTCCTGCGCAACGACGCGCTGGACGCAAGGAACTACTTTGAGTATGGTCCCAAAGGCGAATTTCGTTTGAACCAATTTGGTTTCACCCTGGGCGGTCCTATCTTTATCCCAAAACTGTATGACGGAAGGAAACACAAGACCTACATTTTTGGAGACTATCAGGGGACGCGCATCATCCAGGCCAGTCCAATCACATCGAGCGTTCCAACTGCGCTTGAACGCTCCAGTGGTTATACCAACTTCTCTGAACTGATCACCGGGCAGAGTGGCACGCGAACCGACCTACTGGGACGGACGACTGCGGTTGGACAGGTGTTCGACCCGGCGACAACTCGAACGGTAACCGCTGGGCAGGTTGATCCGGTAACAGGCCTGACGGCGAATGGAACGGGTTTTGTTAGGGAACCTTTTGCCGGCAATCAAGTTCCAGCGACGCGTCTGGATATGAATGCTATCAACTTGCTGAATACTTTCCCTGCCCCGAATCTTGCAGGAGTATTTTCCAACTACGCGAGTGCTCCCAATTTGGTGGATACGGTCAATCAGGGAGACCTCCGAATCGATCAGGTCATCGGCCAAAAGGGCCAGATCTTTGGCCGCATGAGCTACTTGAGAGAGCCCACTTTCATACCTCCACCTTTCAACACGGTCGCGGCGGGCGGCGCCTTTGCAACCGGGAGTCAGCTCAATGATTCTGAAGATGACGTACTTGGCTGGACTTACCTTATCTCACCGACCCTAGTGAACGAAGCCAGAGGTGGATATTCGCGTATTGGTACTTCGAGGTATCAACCGTTCGCCTCCGATTTCACGATTCCGGGCCAATTCGGGATTCAAGGCATTCCGCAATTCGCTAACAACGGCGGTTTACCGACATATAATCTCGCCGGCCTCAGTCAGCTTGGCGCTTCCCCATGGCTGCCCACGTCAGAAACCGGTACGGTGGTGCAGGCCACGGAGAACCTGACCAGAATTGCGGGAAAGCACAGCTTTAAGGGCGGCTTTGCATTCCAGCGCGCGGCTATCTCGTTCTTTCAACCGGCCTATGGCCGTGGCAACTTTACCTACAGTGGCAGGTATTCAGATGTTGCGAATACTGCCGCCTCGCAAGCCGGCAGTAATACAACGATTGGGACGGGAGGTGGAAATACCGGTTTGGCGCAGATGTTACTCATCCCGACCCCAGGCAGCGTCCAGGGGGCTTTCGATAATGTCGGAGGGGCAGATGGATCGCAGGCCTCGAATGCCGCGGACATAGCCATCACGCGAGACTACTATGGCATTTATGGTCAGGATGACTGGAAGGTGTCACCACGTTTCACATTGAACCTGGGTCTGCGGTGGGAATTCATAGGTCACGGTGTGTCTGCGGGGGACCAGCAGGCGAACTTCGTTCCCCCGACTGGGAGTCAAGGTGCTAAGTTCCTGATGTCGACGGAGGTTTGCAATAAGAATTTGTCCACCTCGTTCGTCGCATTAACCGCGCAGGACGGCATCGCGATCCAATGTTCAGGGATCCCAGGGCTGGTGCACACCCCGCTGAATAATTTCGCGCCACGGGTTGGATTCGCTTATAAATTAGAGAACAATTTTGTGCTCCGCGGTGCGTTCGGAATTTTCTACGGAGCACCGAACAATGGCGACAACCTGGGTACGGCCGGTAACTATCCTTTCTCGTATAACTTTGCCTACAACGCCCCAGACGCTGGCCACCCGCTCACCTACCCAAATGGTACAATCGCAACCCTGGAGTCCGGCCTGAGCGCCATTAATTTCGTGCCGCTGCAGGTGAACGCTGAGGGTTTGGGACTCAGCGGCGTGCAGCTAACCTATAAGACGCCCTATTTTCAGGCATATAACATTGCCATTGAATATCAAATATCCCCGAGCACGACCTTCACCTTAGGTTATGTTGGCAATCAGGGAAGGCACTTGGCGGTGTTTGCCGGCACGAACAATGTAAGTCAGATCCTGCCACCGGCTTACAATCCTCAAGCCTATATACCCTGGCCGGACTTTGCTCGTGGTTTCGGCTATAAGATTACCAGCGCGGATGGCAATTACAATTCTATGCAAACGAGTATTCAACGCCGCTTGACGCACGGTTTGGCATTGTTGGCAAACTATACATGGTCCAAATGCATGACCGATGCTCGCGATGGTCTGGACAACAACATCGGCGGATACAGGGCGGTTGATCTACCCGGATTTGGAATCCATGGGGACTTTGGCGAATGCGATTACAACGTACCCCAGATGTTCCATGCAAGCGGCACCTATGAGTTGCCATTCGGCCGGGACCAGAAGTTTCTCGGAGGTTCCCCGAAGTTTGTAAACGCGTTGGTGAGCCACTGGACTACAAACACGATCATTACTCTGCAAAGTGGCCAGCCATTTACCATCCCGTGTACGATCGCGACCGCGGCTGGCGTTGGTTGCTACGCAGTGACGACCGGAATTAACCGCTATGGACCGCTGCACAATGTGAATCAATGGATGAACCCGGCGGCGTTTGCCAATCCGGCCGTTGTGACTCAGGTTGGTCAAGGCGGGTTCGCGGCGTTAGGAGGCGAAGGAAGTCAGGTCCTCGGGCCAGGTTTCCATCGCATGGACTTGTCATTTCTCAAACAGATTCCCATCTGGGAAGATTTCCGCGCGGAATTCCGAGCTGAAATCTTCAACCTGACCAACACACCGCAGTTTGGACTGCCTGGATTCTCGGGGCCTGGTGTTGTGGCGGCTCCGGGCTCACTCGACTTTACCAACACGGCGGCTTTTGGCAGGATCACAGCAACCCGCGATGGGGCATACGATCAACGCGAAGTGCAGTTGGCCCTTAAGCTTTATTGGTAAGATCGCTCCAGCTCCAGCTCCAGCCCGTGTATCGTGCTCCACAATATAAGCAGCCATTGGAAGCAGGATACACGGGTTGAGAAGATGCTCATTCAACGCCTCAGAAAAGCAATATCACGACCGGCAAGTAAGAATACGCGGCCTGTCCGCGTTGGCTCACGACTTGTGCGGTCGGGCATTGATATACGCTTCTGCGAGGTCGCAACTGATTATGCATACCGGGCAATTGTTGTAAGGTTAGGTGGAAGCGCCAGAGCCTATGAGCTCTGGCGATATTTATTCTGGGACGGCGAGTGATTTAGCGAAGGCTTCCAACGCTTCGCTGACAAAGGAAAGAAGCAATGGCTGGGAAACGTTTTTTGCTGTTGGTCGCGTTCTCGTTCCTCGGTGCCCTGCCGGTGTTCGCAGTTGGTCCATCCTTCCGTCCCGACACTACCTTCGCGGGTTCGAGCCTTACGGGTTGGCATACCGTTGGACCGGCGGAGTGGCGCGCGGAGAACGGCGAAGTGATCGGAACGCCTAAACCGAACGGTGGCGGCTGGCTTTTGCTTGACCGCTCGTACCAGGACATTGGTCTCTATGCTCAGTTCCGTTGCACGGGAGCTTGCGAAACCGGGGTACTGTTCCGCGCGGAAAAGACCTCCAATGGCATGAAAGGTATCTATGTGGCGCTAAGCGAACCGGACCTGGCGTCGTATAGCGTTACCCTCGACGCCGAAGGAAAGATCATCGAGCGCAACAAGTTGAGGTACGGCGGCGGGCTGGAACGCATCGCGCCGCCACCTGGCCCCAACGCTCCGCGCGAATACCACCCGCCGGTGGCCACCGTGAAGTTACCCTTTGAGCCTGCGGATAGCAAGCTGCGGCCCAATGACTGGAATGAAGTCGAGATTCTCTTCGATGCCAATATCGTGCGCACGTTCCTTAACGATGGCCGTGAGCACGGCGCGGTTGGGGACGAAGGATACGGGCCCATTGCGCTCTACGTCGGGGGCAGCGGGGAGGTGCGCTTCAAGGACCTGGCCTATAAGGATCTGGGGGTGAAGGTCCGTCTTGCAGATCAAACGTCGAGCCATTTCCGCAAGCAGCAACTAAGCGATTTTTACTATTCATGGAGTTCCGCCGCGGCAGATTTTAACCGTGACGGTATCCTCGATGTCGTTTCCGGTCCCTATATTTACTACGGTCCCGACTATACGAAAACAAGGGAGCTGTACCTCGCCGAGACGGTGAATCCCTCCACCAAATTTGCCACCGATTCGTGGATGCAGTTCGCTGCAGACTTCACCGGGGACGGCTGGCCCGACGTGATTACTGTGAGCTACGGTGCGGAAAACGGTGGTGTTTTCTTGTATGTCAACCCAAAGGGGGAAGAGCGGCGCTGGGACAAGTATAAAGTGGTCGCCGATGTGCAAAGCGAAATTGCGGTGTTGCAGGACGTGGATGGAGATGGAAAGCCCGAGGTGGTCTACATGGGCGACGGACAAGTCCGTTATGCGAAGCCCGATCCTGCCAATCCCACCGGACAATGGACGGTCCACAATGTTTCCGAAAAAGGGTATGCCACCGCCCACGGCATCGGGGTTGGCGATATCAACGGCGATGGCCGCATGGATATCGTGAACCCTTATGGCTGGTGGGAGCAGCCTCCGGCCGGCAGCAAACAGGAAACGTGGACGTATCATCCGGAAGTCTTTGCCCGGTATGGACGCGGCATCATGGGTGGCAGCGTAATGGCGGTCTACGATGTCAATGGCGACGGCCTGAATGACGTTGTGACGGTGCTCAATCCGCATGGCTGGGGGATGGCGTGGTTCGAGCAGAAGCGCGACCCCCAGGGGCAAATCTCATTCGTGAAGCACATGATCATGGACGACTTCTCTGCCATCAACGCGGGAAATGTATCTTTCTCTGAGCCACACGGCACTACCTTCGCGGATGTTGATGGCGACGGTGTGCCTGACTTTATTGTCGGTAAGCGGTATTGGTCCCATCTTGATACCTATCTCGACCCAGACCCCTATGGTCAAGCCGTCTTGTATGTGTACAAGACAGTGCGTAACCCCAAAGCGCCGGGAGGAGCAGAGTTTGTCCCCGAACTCATTGACAATCATTCCGGTGCGGGCTCGGACCTGCTCGCGGTAGATCTGAACAAAGACGGCGCGGTCGACATTGTCACCGCGACCAGATTTGGCACTTTCATCTATTGGGGTAAGCCGCGGAAATAGAGTACAGAAGGCCGCGTTGACCAACCTATGAATAAGCTGTTAGCCTGTCTTGTACATTACGCAAAAGTACTAGCCTACTATGCAAACGGCAGGTTCTCTACCCATGGATTACTCGAGCTTCGGACTGCGGGATAAGGTAGCGATCGTCAGCGGAGGCTCGCAGGGGATCGGCCGGGCGATCGCTCTTGGATTGGCACAGGCTGGTGCTCATGTAGTCCTGGCGAAATATCCCGACAAACGTCAGGACGAGGTCAAAGCGGTCCAGGCTGAAATCGAGGCGCTCGGGCGCAAGGCAATGATAGTACAGACCGACGTGGCCCAGGTCGATCAGGTGCGAGCCTTGATGGACGAGACTCATTCGACTTTTGGACGCATCGACATTCTAGTCAACAACGCCGGATGGACTGGCACCACGCCTGCTCTGGATGTGAGTGAAGAAGAGTATGACCGCACCATGGCGGCCTCCCTGAAGAGCGTGTTCTTTGCCTCTCAGGCCGCTGCGCGGGTCATGATTCCGCAAGGCGGCGGTAGGATTATCAATATCGGATCCAACTTCGGAGAGATTGCTTTCAAAGGACGATCGGTCTACGCAGCAGCCAAGGCCGGAGTTCACCACCTGTCGCGCGCGCTTTCGCTCGAGTGGGCGAAACATGGCGTGCTGGTCAACGTAGTAGCGCCTTGCATCACCGAAACCGAATCTCGAAAGAACATCCTGGAACGGCCTGGCTACAAAGAATGGGCTACGAACGAAATGATTCCACGCGGGCGATGGAATCAACCCGAGGACCTGGTCGGCGCCGTACTGTTTCTTTCGAGCCCGCTTTCTGACATGGTGGTTGGGCACGTACTGATGGTCGATGGCGGCTGGACGATCCACTAAAGCTCAGGGGTGACCATGAAGCTCCGCAATAAAATAGCGCTCATTACCGGAGCCAGCCAGGGAATCGGCAAAGGCATCGCCGAAGTATTCGCCGAAGAAGGGGCTGACGTCGTCGTCAATCACATCGGCTCATGCGACAAAGCTTGCGCGGTTGCGGAATGGGTGAAAAGCAAAGGCCGGCGAGCGATGGTGGTCGAAGCAGATGTCAGAGAGCGTTCGCAGGTCGAGGCGATGTTCGAGCGGGTGGAGAAAGGACTTGGGCCCCTCGACGTGTTGGTGAACAACGCCGGCATTGAAACGATCGTTCCTTTTCTGGAGCTGACTGACCAGCAGTGGGATGATTTGATCAACGTTAATCTGCGTGGAGAGTGGCTCTGTTCCCAAGTGTTTTGCCGACGAGCCGTAGCGGCCCGGCGCGCAGGTTCTATCATCAATATTGGTTCTATCCAGGCGGGCAAAGTCTTACCCGGGCGCACACATTACGCGCCGGCAAAGCTGGCCATCGAGGCGCTTACCCGCAATGTTTCCGCGGAAATGGGCGCTTTCGGAATCCGCGTCAATTGCATTCACCCAGGGCTGATCGAGACGCCGATGGTCGATTGGGTTCTGAAACATCCAGACCCCAGCGTGCTCGCCGGAGTGGTTGCCCAGATCTCCTTGGGCCGTACCGGTCAGCCGCAGGAGATTGGGACCGTGGCTGCGTTTTTTGCCTCCGACGAGGCAAAGTACGTAACTGGCCAATCGCTGTATGTCGATGGCGGGTGGGTTGGTAAGTAGCCGGTAATAAGGAACCATGAAAAATCCTGCATACACCACCGTCCGGCGTGAACGACTGAGCCCGGAATTCTTCCGCGACGAAGATTACGCCTTGCATCAGGGCATTCTGAAGCTGCTGGCCATAAAGGATTCCGACATTCGTCTGCTCACCCTGGAGCAGAGCCGCGACGCTGTCGATAAGGGTCTCCACGCAGGCGGCGCTTTCTCGTCCATCATCCCGTTGGTCGCACTCTTTTACGGTGGCTTCCTTCGCCTGGACATCGAAGACCCCACCCGCCGCGGGCAGGACATTTTCACCTTGAGCAAAGGGCATGCGGTGGCGGCCCTGGCCTCCATTTATGCCGAGCTGGGTTATTTCGACCGCAGCATCCTTAAGAACTCGCGCTCGTTTGCCAGCATCCTGAACGGACACCCGGGGCCGATTTTACCCGGAGTGCATATCGCCACCGGACCGATGGGGCAGGGATTTGGCGTGGCCCAGGGCTTTGCCATCGCCGGCCACAGCAGCCCACGATTCGATTCCTATTGCATGACAGGCGACGGAGAGTTACAGGAAGGTCCCATCTGGGAAGCTGTCATGTACGCCGGACAAAACCATCTCGACAACTTGTGTGTCCTGGTGGACCGCAACAACGGACAGCTTGATCTCCACACCCGCATGATTTTTCCCATGCCTGAATTGGAGACAGTTTTTCGTTCCTTTGGCTGGCAGGCCTACACCGTCGATGCCACACAATACGACGGCGTAGTGGCGGCGCTCGAGAGCTTCCGTTTCGGTCCTCGCAATGGAATGCCCACGGCGATCATTTGCAACAGCAGGAAGGGCTTCGGTTCGTTCTCGGACTTCCTGAACAAGCACAAAGTCACCATGCCGGACAGCTTGATTGCCCAGGAGTGCTCTTTGCAATCGGAGCAGCGCCAGGCCCGCATGGATGAATTCGCTCTCTACTGCGAGCGGCTGAGCGGCAGCACCGAAGGCGAAGCGATCCGGGACTTACTGTTCGAAGCGGCTCATCGTATGCATCTTGAGGTCGACTCGACGGGGAACACGATATCGACTGTGGTTGGGCCCGTGCTTACCAGGCGCGTTCCTCCTCGAAACAAGCGCATTGCATACGACGCCAGGCTGTTGCCACAAATCGATCCTAAGAAAGAATATGCAGCCTCTGACATTGTGACCGGCGCGATGAAGGTCTTCGCCAAAGACGCTGCCGTGGTTTCGATCGACGCAGACCTTGCCTCCACCAGCGGACTCGAAGCGGGTATTGCCGCAGTCGATCAGAAGCGGGCGCTCAATGTTGGTGTCGCCGAGGCCAACATGATGCTGATCGGCGAGGCGTTCGCGGCGTTGGGTTGCAACACCTGGGTCAGCACCTTCTGCCCCTTCTTTGATTGGAAAGTATTGCGCCGCATTGCCGTGGGCGCCCAGGAGCGACAGGAAGCCATGGACGCACCCGACGGCTGGCTGAGCGAGGGCCACGGCCTCGATCTGACCTTCCTGGCCACAGCCGCAAATTTCGAAACCCGCACCAACGGCGCCACACACATGGGCAACGACGACAGCACGACATTTGACGCGGTCGCCCATTTAAAGATCATCGATGTTTCCTGCCCGCAGCAAATGCTGGCTGTCATGCAGTGGATCATGGAAGGGAATCGCGGCCTGGTTTACGTACGCGTCATGCGCACGGGCTCTGCAGTGCTTTACGGCGGCGACTATGTATTTTCATTTGCCAAGGGCCATCGGCTACGCAGCAGCCCGGCGGACCGCGCGACCATCGTGAGCAGCGGCCGCGGGGTGCATGAGGCACTGACTGCCGCCACCAAGTGCGCGGCTGCCGGCGTTCCCGTCGGGGTAGTCGATATGCCGTCGATTGACGAGGAGCTATTGCTGGACCTGTACAACTCGGGCCAGTGGTTAGTCCTTGCGGAGCAGAACAACGGCTATATCTGGCAAAATTTGCTGAAAGTTCTGTATCGCCATCGCGCGAACGTAGGGCCCGGAGGATGGGACCGGATTATCACCCTCAATACACTCAAGCGCGACGGCCAGCCCCAGTTCATTCATTCCGGAACTTATGAAGAGTTGATTGCAGCCTTTGATTTGACTCCCGACGCCATCGCTCGAACCATCGAAGAACACGTCAAGGAGAAACCATGAATCTACCGATCGTTGATGAAAATTCCTCAAGGCTCTTGCCAATCGAGGGCGTAGACATCCTGAGTCCCAGTATCCCTGAGCAGAAGCGGGAGCATCGTCCGGAGCGAGACCCAGCCAGGGGCCTATGTTGCCTGTATTCGGAAAGTTCGTTAGATCCCAGGCCCGCTCCAACTTGCGGTCAGTGATCCGAACCCTCATTACGGCGGGATTGTCCAGCCAGTGTAAGAAGTAAACATACCGTCCGTCCCTGGACCAGTTCATGAATGCAGATCTTACTTTCGCCAGTTCAGACCACTGTTGCGTTTGGAAGTCGAAGAGCACCAGGCTCAGCGAATCCGACGGCATGGCGACGATGTACCTGCCATCCGGCGACCAGAACGGGGCGAACACGCCGCGGGATCCGGGCAGAGTGGAAACCTGGCGGGTATTCAAATCGAGCACACGGATCGTGGCATTATCGTCGGCCGGCACGCCACTAAAGACAATTTTTTCCCGTCCGGCGACCAGTCCGGATTCTGCTGAGGCTCGGAATCGCCGGGCAGCAATTGCTGAGGGCTGCCGCCGTCTGCGGAAACCAAATAGATCTTTTCCTGTTTGCCGGGTGTGCCGTCAAAAAATGCGATCCGTTTGCCGTCGGGCGACCAACGCGGCAGCCCTGCCAACAGTGGAGGGGAGCTGAGTTGTAGCTTTTCACTACCGTCCAGTTTGCTCCGCCAGAGGATACCTTCCGGGTAAGAGACGTAGGCCGCCCACTCGCCGTCTTTGGAAATCACGACGTCTTCGGCTGAGATGCCTGACAGAAAGGGCGTAAACCGTCCAGACTTGGAATCGCCGCGTTCCAGTTCACCGTGGTAAGTCCGGCCGACCACGAAAAGTTTCTTGCCATCCTTACCGGGAAGAGGAGTGAACAAACCGAGCGGGCTTGAAGTCAACTGGACGGGCTTACCCGAGGATTGGCGAAGGAATCCTCCCTTTTCAGGGAGTCCCCAGATCTGCCCCTGCGACTGGAAAACGAAGTATTTTCCATCCGCCGTCCATTTCCCGCAGCATTCGTCCGGAGGATTGTGCCATCCGGGAAACAACGGGTGCAGATTCGCTCCCTGCGCTGAAACCTCCCAAAGTGAATTCTGCATTGGTCCTGAAATCGATAACCGTAAACCTCAGTTTGTCTCCATGCGGGCGACCATGCCGGATAGAAACCATGGCCAGTGAGCGAAACTAATCTTACTCGATTCCGTTCCATCGCTTCTGGCCAGAAACAATTCGTTTCCGTCTGCGTACACCAGCATGCTGCCGTCGGGGGACCAAGCCCCGTCTTGCCCAACAAGAGAGCCTAATCGGTGGGGCGAACCACCGAGTACTGGGAGTCGCCAAAGCTCGCCCCCGGTACTCGTTACCCGGTTGTCTTTGACCAGAAGTTCAGCTCCATCGTGCGAGACGCTCAGCGGGAGAATCGCTCCAGAAGCGGCAGGAATCCTGACCGGCGTGCCCCCCGGCAATCGACATCTGCAAGATGCCACCTGTGTCGTTATAGGTGGTTGGCCGCTCGAAGCCAAGATAAAGCCGCGAACCATCGGTACCGACCAGGCCCTTCGGCTTACCGTCGTAAGTGAGCTGAACATAATGTGAGATCTTCGGCACGGGTAGCGGGCGCGACAGGAGAAAGACCACAAGCGAGGCGGCAACGATCCCCAGTCCTGAAACAGCCCAAATCCTTCGTCGCCGGCGGTTGGGCATACTGGCCGGGGCACCCACAGGCGGGACACCGGCAGACGGGCGCGGCGATGGTTCTATTCGCCTCCCAGGAAGTGGCGCCGCTATCAAGTCCCCCGGCATTGCGCTCGAGACTCTTCAGGTCTGCACGGATGTCGGCCGCGCGCTGGTAACGAAGTTCGCGGTCCTTCTCCAGGCAGCGATCGATGATGTGCGCCAACCCCTCCGGAACATTGGGGTTCAACCGCGCGGGAGTAACCTGGACCTGCTGAACAATGGCGATCAGGAGCTCCCCGGTGGTATCTCCCGGGAAGGGCGAGCGGCCGGTGCACATCTCATAAAGCAGGATGCCGAAAGAAAAAAGATCCGTGCGGGTATCGACCTGCTTGCCAAGAGCCTGCTCGGGTGACATGTAGGCGGCAGTCCCCAATGCGGCTCCAAGGCCGTCCGTTAGCTGCTGCCGCTCAAGGTCCCCCCCGGCGGCCGCGAGTTCCTTAACGGGCGCCATTTTGGCCAAACCGAAGTCCAGAATCTTGGCGTTTCCGCGTTTAGTGATGAAGATGTTTGCCGGCTTGATGTCGCGGTGGATGATGCCCTTCTCATGCGCCGCTTCCAGCGCATCGACGATGTCGATGGCGATGGCGATGGCCCGATCGATGGGAAGCGGGCCTTGCTGAATCAACTGCTTCAGCGTTTCGCCATCCAGGAACTCCATGGCGATGAAGGTACGGCCGCCCTCTTCGGCGATCTCATGTATGGTGCAGATGTTGGGATGATTCAGGGCCGACGCGGCACGCGCCTCGCGCCGGAAGCGCTCCAGGGCCGCGCTGTCGTTGGCGAAGTTATCGGGAAGGAACTTGAGCGCGACAAACCTTCCAAGGAGCGTATCTTCGGCCTTGTAGACCACGCCCATGCCACCGCCGCCGATCTTCACCAGGCCGCGGTAATGGGAGATGTTCGCCTCGGTCATTGATAACCATGTCCAAACGATCCAACGTCCACAATCATAGCGTCAAATCATCAAAATCGAGGTCTCCTTCGCCCCGGCTTGCAGGTTGATTGCGCGATTTATCGTGAGGATGCAGGGCGACTGGCGTCCGCGATCGTAATCTTCTTGTTTGACCGGCGCACAGGTCCCAAAGTTCCAAAAAATGGGCTTGTAAAGCACTTAAGCCTTCCGGCCCGGACGCCATTGGCACCTTGTCGGTTTGCTGCCGAGGATATCTCGATGCGTGCCTTGCATTGCTTCGCCGCGATCCCTGCGCGCCACATACGGCGCCCCTCACGCGGCCTTTGACCTCTAAGGCGGGGTCACATTTCGTCTGTGCCCCACAGCCGGTCAGGATCTATCGACCGACCAGTTTTTGCATCGCCTCGGGATACCGCTCCCCCTGCACCTCAATGCTGGAAAAAGCGCTTTCGATCTCTTTAAGATCCTTCGCGGAGAGTTCCACATTGGTCGCTGCGAGGTTCTCTTCCAGACGATGAAGCTTGGTCGTGCCTGGGATGGGCACAATCCACGGCTCTTGAGCGAGCAACCAGGCCAGGGCAATCTGCGCCCGCGTCGCCTTCTTCTTCTCCGCGATCTTGCCTAGAGTGTCCACCACCTGCTGGTTGGCCTTGCGTGATTCGGGATGGAAGCGCGGAACGCTGTTGCGGAAGTCGTTGCTTGCGAAGGTCGTGTTCTCATTGATCGCACCGGTAAGGAAACCTTTGCCCAGAGGGCTGAACGGAACAAAGCCAATGCCAAGTTCCTCCAGCGTTGGCAGAATTTCCTTTTCCGGTTCTCGCCACCACAGTGAATACTCGCTCTGCAGGGCAGCGACGGGTTGAACCGCATGGGCGCGCCGGATCGTCTGCGCCCCTGCCTCGGACAAGCCGAAGTGCTTCACCTTTCCTTCCTGGATAAGTTCTTTCACCGCACCGGCCACGTCTTCGATTGGAACTTCCAGGTCAACACGGTGCTGATAGAAAAGATCGATCACGTCTACCTTCAAACGCTTGAGCGATGCCTCGGCAACCTCCTTAATGTGTTCTGGGCGGCTGTCGAGCGCATTCCACTTGCCGCCGTCGGCGGGATTCGCTTTCCAACCAAACTTGGTCGCAATCACGACTTCACCCCGAAACGGCGCCAGAGCTTCGCCGACCAGTTCCTCATTCACCAGCGGCCCATATACCTCGGCCGTATCGAAAAAGGTGACGCCTTGCTCCACCGCAGCGCGAATCACCTTGGTCGCTTCTTCTTTCTCCGTCGCTGGCCCATAACCGAAGCTCAAGCCCATGCAGCCAAAGCCCAGCGCAGAAACCTCAAGTCCACTCTTTCCTAACATGCGTTTTTGCATTGTTGTCCTTTCCCAAGCGGCGTTAGCGGCGCGTTCCGTCCCTTACCGCGAGTCCACGTTGTACTATGCCCTGTCGCCATGCGAGTGAATCGTGGCTGAACTTAAGTCTAGGCCCGCGTGGTTTATGAGACTAGCCGGTTGGCATCGCATGCAGTTATGAATAGAATTCATGAATCATGAGAAATGATCTGGGCGAACTTGCTGCGTTCGCGGCCGTTGCTGGGGAACGAAGCTTTACCCGCGCCGCCGCCCGGCTTGGCATGTCTCAGTCCGCACTTAGCCATTCCATCCGGGGCCTGGAAAAGAGGTTAGGCCTCCAACTGCTCGCCCGAACGACGCGCAGCGTCTCGCCTACAGCAGCCGGTACGGCGCTTCTCCAAGACCTCGTTCCTGCCCTGGAACGAATAGAAAGTTCGCTGGCCGAAGCACGAAAGCAGAGAGAGCGTCCGGCAGGTCGAATCCGGCTGATCATTCCGCGAACGGCCGCATATATGGTGCTTCTGCCTAAATTGGCCCGGTTTGCACGCACCTACCCTGAAATAGTCTTGGAGGTCACGTCCTCGAATGACCCGGTCGATCTGGTAGCCGGGGAGTACGATGCCGGCGTGCAGATTGGTGAGTTCATCCAACGGGACATGATTGCAGTCCGTGTCAGCAAAGACCTGCGCCTTGCAGTTGTCGGCTCACCGGAATACTTCAAGTCCCACAAGCTTCCCCGAACGCCTCGGGACCTGAAAGACCATGCATGCATCGGCTTTCGCTTTAGTAGCGGCATCTACCGGTGGGAGTTTGAGAAAGGCCGCAAAGCACTCACCGTCAATCCCCAAGGACCAGCGACGTTCGACGATCCGGACCTGGTTATCCGAGCGGTGTTAAACGGCGTAGGTATCGGAACAGCGATGGAAGAATCTCTTGCGGCGCTGATCGCAAATGGGCGCCTGGTTCAAGTCCTGCAGGGACTGGTGTCCAACGTTCCCCGGCTATTTTCTTTACTATCCGAGCCGTCGGAATCAGTCTGCTGCTCTTGCCGCCCTGATCAACACGCTTCGACTTTCGGAGTGAACATCGATCGTCCTCCTTCTACCTCGATTGGTAACGAGAAATGACCATCTCTTCATGAGCTTTCAGATTTCCGGCAAACAGGAATGAACGCGCTTAATAGCTTCGGAAGAGTTTCGTAACAGCCTCGTTTCGTCTATTTACGTTTGCCGTACTTCCGCGGTTCGCCCCCCAATGCCAGTGTCAGCCCGGCCGCCTTTGCGACCACTGCCTTGCGCCATGAGGGGTTCCAGCGATGCGTAGGCATCGTCAAGGTAAGCGCGCCCACAAGATCTCCTCGTGCGTCGAAGACGGGCGCGGCGATTCCGGACAGCTCCGGTAAACGGCCGCCTATCGAAATGGCGTAGCCCTGCCTGCGAATATCCTGCAGCGATCCGCTTGCCCTTCTCAGAGAAGGCGAGGAGTACCAAGCCTCCGGCTCCGCGGTCGAGGGGTAGCTCTTCTCCCATCAGAACGTGCTCCCGCAGCGGCCGAGGCGACTCCACGATGAAGAGACGAACGCGATGCGATCCCCGCCGGACATGGAGCGCGGCCGTCTCCTTTGTTTCCGCAACTAAGGCGCGCAGGACCGGCATCACCGCGCTCTCCAAGCCGCCCGCGGCGCTCATGATCGCCTGCAAGCGAAGAATCTCTCCCCCGAGACGGAATGGCCCTGCCCAGTGGCGACAATAAACTTCGCCGCGGCCAGCGAGCGCAACAGCCGCAAGGCCGTGCTCTTGTACAAGCCAGTGCGCGATAGCCATCTGGGCGAGGGTCAGTTCATCGTCGCCGGGATGGAACGCGGCGAGCAGAGACAAGACGCGGTCCGCAGTAGCGGAGCCGCCATGATCCGAGGGCGCAATCCGCGGCATGGATCCCTCCTTGACAGACGCGAGCGAAAACTATCACACTTGTAATTATAAAAGAACGCCGTTCTATTTTAGCGAAAGGCCGCCAGCAATGTTCGAACGCGTCGAATTCACGTCCGGTCCTGGCGGCCCCTTGCATGGAGTGCGCATCGTCGATCTGTCGCGCCTGGTTGCCGGCAACACCCTGACGATGACCCTTGGCGACATGGGCGCCGACGTCATCAAGGTCGAGCCGCCCAAGGGAGATACGTTGCGTGAATGGCGGGTCGCTGGAGTGGAGACGGCATGGAAGGCCTATAGCCGAAACAAACGGAGCCTTTGTCTTGATTTCCGTAACCCCTCTTCGCGCGAGATTCTGCTTCAGTTGGTGCGCTCAGCGCAGGTGCTGGTGGAGAGTTTCCGGCCAGGAACGCTGGAACAGATGCAACTGCCACCGGAGACGCTACTCCAGGCAAATCCAGCGCTGGTGATCGCGAGAATCTCTGGTTGGGGCCAGTCCGGCCCTTATGCGCAGTTGCCTGGTTTCGGCACTCTCGTAGAGGGGATGTCCGGCTTTGCTTCCATGAATGGCTTTGCCGATCGAGAGCCGGTGTTGCCGCCCATCTATCTGGGCGACATGACCGCCGGACTCTATGGCGCGATCGGGATTCTTGCGGCGCTTCGCGAGGTCGAAGTAAACGGCGGCCGAGGGCAGGTGATCGATGTCCCTTTGCTCGATCCTTTATTCTCCATTCTTGGCCCCCAGGCCGCAAACTATCGATTGACAGGCAAGGTGAAGCCACGCACCGGCAGCCGCTCGACCAACAGCGCCCCGCGCAACGTGTATCGCACGTCAGACAGCCAATGGGTGTGCCTTTCGGCGTCTACGCAGAATATGACTGAGCGGCTCTTCCGGGCGATTGGACGTCCGGAACTTATCGTCGATCCGCGGTTTGCGTCGAACGCGAATCGCTTGAAGAACGTAACCGAGTTGGATGCGATTCTCTCTGCGTTCATTGGCGAGCGTACACAGCAGCATTGTCTCGAGTTCTTTGCCCAAGCCGGCGTGACGGTCGGCCCGCTGTATGACATGGCGAACATCGAGACGGACGCTCATTTCCATGCTCGCCAGATTGTGGTCGAACTCCCTGACGCTTCCCTGGGCACGGTTCCGGTGCACAACATTTCTCCGCGGCTCATGGATACACCGGGCCGCTTTCGTCGCGCTGCGCCTGAGCTCGGCGAGCATACCCGCGCAATACTGCAAGAGGCCGGATATTCTGAAGTAGAGGTCGAAGAAATGATTGCCGCTGGGGTTGTGTGCCCGGCGCTCGAGCGGTCGCGAGACGAGGCCTGATGCGCAGCAAACTCTTTGTTCCTGCAATCCGCGTTGAGCTCTTCAAGAAGGCCCTGGGCTCAGGAGCCGACGCCGTATGTTTCGATCTCGAAGACGCGGTCGCCCCGGACGCCCGACCCGAGGCGCGCGCGCACCTTGAAGCATTTCTCGCGAACCAAACTGCAGGGTCGCCGCTGCTGCTGGTTCGCACCAACTGCGTAGCTTGCTCGGATTTCCATCTCGACGTTGCGTCGGCGGTTTGGCCCTCTACGTTTGCCATTGCGTTGCCCAAAGTGGAGTCTGCCGAGGATATTTGGCGGGCAGAGAAAGCGATTGCGGCGCTGGAGCTGGAGCGCGCGATCATGACTCCGCTGGGAATTCTTCCGACCATCGAGTCGCCCCGCGGCCTGCGGCTGGCAGTGGAGATTGCTCGAGCCTCCGCGCGCGTGATCGGGTTGCAGATGGGCTTCGCAGACCTGCTCGAACCACTGGGGATTGCCCGCGACCATGCATTTGCTCGTGACCAGATTCGTCTTATGCTGCGGCTCGCGGCCGCGGAAGCTGACCTCGATTGCTACGATTCCGCCTTTCCGGACTTCAGAAATCTCGCCGCTTACCAACAGCAATTGGATGCCGCCCGGGCCCTGGGTTTTTCCGGCAGTAGCTGCATCCATCCAGCCCAGGTAGAACCGGCAAACCGCACTTTTACGCCAAGCGCTGAAGCGCTCGCGGACGCCAGGCAGATCGTGGCTGCGGCCAAACTCGCTGCTGAACGCGGCGACGCCGTGACCTCGGTCAACGGACGAATGATCGACCGGCCCTTCGTGCTTGCAGCCGAAAGACTCCTGCGGCGAAATTCGCCATGACGAACCGGCCTCTCGGTTGCGCAGCTTTCCGCCGTCCATCCCGCCAACCCGTAGGAGAAGGCATGAAAATCTCAATTCGGAGTTTCCTTTTCTTGCTCTCTGCTGCCGCGCTGCCTTTCGCGATGCACGCAGAGCCGGGCAAACTGGCGCCTCATCCGTTCACCCACAACGGCTACAGCCGTCCCTATCTCGTTTACACCCCCAGTCATCCTGGCGTTCACCCGCCAGTCGTGTTTGTGTTGGGTGGAGTGAGCAGCTCCGCAGCATCCACTGCGCAGGAGCTTGGCTGGACCGAAGAGGCGGACCGCAATGGCTTCCTGGTGGTCTTCCCCGAACCCCTGACCCAGGACCCATCCAAGCCCTTCGTCAAACGCGAGAACACCACATTCTGGGAGATGCAGGGCTCCCGCACGCACATCATCGGCTCCAAGGCCCCGGTTGACGACGACGGCTATCTGATGGCAGTTCTTCACCAGGTGCTGCACACCGAGCCAGTAGACGGTAAGCGCGTCTTCCTGGTTGGGTTCTCCAGTGGTTCCGGCATGGTCCAGTTACTCGCCTCTCGACATCCTGAGTCCATCACCGCGATTGCCGCGATTGCCACGCCACTCATGGAACCGCCGCCAAGCCTGGTTCGACCGGTGGCTGTTCTCTATATCCACGGAGATGACGATGAACAGTTTTCCGGCTTTGAGGTCAACAGTCCTGACTTCGCCACGACCCCGCACGGAAACTGGGTGACCTGGGGATACCTGGACGGTTGCCACATCCAGCGGGCAAAGAAGACCCCGTGGGGCGTGCAATTCAGCTGGGAAGGATGTCGCAATCATGTGCCGGTCATCGCCGACTTCGTGCACGGACTGGATCACGAGTGGCTAACCAGCAAGAGCCCCTGGAACCTTGCCCATCGGCCAGATGATCCACTGGACTTCACGGAGATGTCCTGGAAATTCTTTGTGAGTGTTCCCTCGCGTTGAAGGGCGAGATAGGCGAGCCAGCAGGACGAATATATCGTCGTGACGATAAGGGTCCGGGACCAAACAATGTCGATCTTCGGTCGCGAAGACATTCCCCCTATATGAAAGTCTCCACCTGGAGTTCCGGGCTGACGCCTTCAACGCCTTTAACCACATGCAGGTGGAATGGAGTGAATACCGGCTACCCCAGCGGCGACTCAGAATTGCCCTTGGGGATGGTCAACGGCGCAAGAGAGGCCCGTATCGGCCAATTGGCGGTAAAGCTGGTCTTTTGAATGGGCTGGCGATTAAACTATTGACACTAAGGGCGCCAGCGTCTGCCCATTTCGTTGTTCCTACACAGGGGGGGATCGCAACTCTCGGAGGGGCGCTCCCGAGGGTTGGTCCCTAGCGGCTACCGCAATGGCCAAGGTTTTCGGAACTGGTATTTACAAGTCGATAACGTCTCTTTCTATTCTTGCCATAGCCGGGACCCTTTCTCTCATTGTGATTGCCGTGCCGTCAGGCCGGACATGGTTGAGTTCTCCGTTTCATCGCGCGCCGCAAGATGAGATTGAGTTCAGCCGGGATATCCGGCCCATCCTGAATCAGAATTGCGTCGCTTGCCACGGCGGGGTCCGGCAGAAAAACGGGGTTTCGTTCATTTTCCGCGAAGAAGCCCTGGGGAAGGGCAAGTCCGGACGGCCTACCATCGTGCCGGGGGATCCCGACGGCTCCGAATTCATGGCCCGCCTCACCACTACGGATCCCGAGGCACGGATGCCTTACCACGGGCCGCCGCTGCAACCGCAGCAAATCGCCCTGCTCCGCCGGTGGATCAAGGAGGGAGCCAAGTGGCAGGACTATTGGGCCTTTGTCCCCCCTACTCCCAAGCCTCTGCCGCAGGTGAAGCGCGCGGATTGGGTGCGCCAGCCTCTGGATCAATTTATTCTGGCCCGGTTGGAGAAAGAAGGGCTCGAGCCCTCTGCGGAGAGCGATAAGGCAGCCCTGCTGCGCCGGGTCTCTTTCGACCTTACGGGACTGCCGCCCACTCCCGCGGAAGAGGCGGCGTTTTTGGCGGATTCCTCCCCCGGCGCCTACGAAAAACAGGTAGACCGGTTGCTCGCTTCACCACGCTATGGCGAACGCTGGGCTTCTATGTGGCTGGACCTGGCACGATACGCCGATACCAAGGGTTACGAAAAGGACGTGGAGCGCCCCGGCGTGTGGCCCTACCGCGATTGGGTGATCGACGCCTTCAATCGCAACCTGCCATACGACCAATTCGTGATCAAGCAGTTGGCGGGAGACCTGCTACCCAACGCCACCTTTGAGGATCGGATTGCGACCTCATTCCATCGGCAGACGCCCACCAACGACGAAGGCGGCACCGATGATGAGGAGTTTCGCATGGTCGCGGTGATGGACCGCGTGGCCACAACGTGGTCGGTGCTGAACGGCATCACCATGAACTGTGTGCAATGCCACTCGCATCCGTACGATCCCATTCGGCACACTGATTATTACAAATCGATGGCCTTCTTCAATACCCAGGCGGATGCAGACCTGCAGGATGACTCGCCCAATCTGAGGGTTCCAAAAGAGAAAGCTGAGTACTCTGAAGCTTGGCAAATACAGCAGGAGATCGCTGGCCTGCTGCACTCGGTGGAGAGCGCAGACCGCCAGGTGGAAGACAAGGCGCAATGGAAGCCGTTGCCCATCCAGACCGCCGGGGCCAACGAGGTACCGGCATTGGAGCCGATGATTCCTAAACTGGACAGCAAGCTGGCTGAACTCAAAAAAGACTCGAAGCTCCCCGCTGACAAAAAGGCGGAGGAGTTGAAGATATTACAAACAACCATTGCCGCGGCCAGGATGCGGCTCGCTCATGCCAAGGCAGCGGGCCGGCCGGCGCAGACTTTCACCATCCACGACGGAGAAGCGCTGGCGAGTGCGGACACCCCGCCACAATCCTTTTATGAGCTGACAGCAAACGCCAACCTGCCTGTGCTGACGGCGATCCGCGTCGAGGCGCCCCCGCTCAACGCGGATACGGCCCGCCACACGCCGGAAAACGGCTTCATAGTGGACAAGGTAGAGGGTTGGGTAATTTCGCCGGCGGGCAAAAAAACCAAAATTGCGTTCCGCGCTTTTGTTCAGGACTCAGAGACGAATCTGCAAGCTGCGGTATCGGTGGGAAGCGATGCGAAGCAAGAGCAGAAACAACCGCCTGACTCCGTCCCCAGCGCATTCGCAGCTCTCCCCAAACTTTTCCGGACGCGCTGGATCGTGGGAGTGCCCTCGACGCCGCTGCCATTGGCGCCCGGGAGCCGCATCCAGGTTGATCTGAAGCAAGTAAAGAATATTGACGACAAGCCGGCGCCGATTCAACGGGTCAGGCTCGCGGTGAGTGGTGATGGCTGCTGGACGACTTTAGGCCAGGATCCCATCCGTGCGCAGAACGTCGAGCGCCTGCAGCAGCTCAACAAGCAGCTGGCGCAACTGGCCACGGTTCCGCTTCCGGTGATGGTGGAGCAGCCACCTTTTGCGCGCCGGGCGACGCTCGAATTCGAACGCGGGAATTTTCTCACCAAGGTTGGGCCGGATCTTGCGCCGGACGTGCCTGCGATTTTCCCCAAGCTTCCTGCGGGCGCTCCGCGTAACCGGCTGACCCTGGCAAAGTGGTTCTTCGAGCCTGGACAACCGCTCACTGCGCGGGTTGCCGTCAACCGTTATTGGGAAGAGCTGTTTGGGACGGGGATTGTCGAAACGCTGGAAAACTTCGGCAGCGTCGGCGAGGGGCCCAGTCACCCGGAACTTCTGGATTGGCTGGCGCTGCATTTTCAAAACGACCTTCACTGGGATATGAAAGCGCTACTGCGCGAGTTGGTAACCAGTGCTACTTACCGGCAGAGCGCGGTCACCACTGCGGCTCTGAGGGCAAGAGATCCCCGCAATCGCCTGCTGGCTCACGGTCCGCAGCAACGGCTTACGGCCGAGATGGTGCGCGATCAGGCTCTGTTGGCGAGTGGTTTGTTGAGTACCGCTATGGGAGGACCTCCGGTGATGCCTCCCCAGCCGCCCGGGATTTGGAATTCGGTTTATAACGACGCCAAGTGGACCGACGCCACGGGCCCCGACCGCTATCGCCGGGCCATTTATACCTTTATCAAGCGCACCAGCGGCTATCCCAGCGCGCTCATGTTCGACGCCTCCGATCGCGATACGAGTCTTCCGCGGCGCATAGCGACCAACACTCCGTTGCAAGCGTTGGTCACGCTCAACGATCCGGTGTATCAGGAAGCAGCGCAGGCGCTGGCGCGGCGAGTGATCAAGGAGACCCCCGCGAAAGCCTCCGGTGACTCCGATAGTGTTCTGGATGCCCGGTTGGTTTATGAAACCCGCCTGGTACTGTCGCGCGATCCTACAGCTCACGAGCTGGCCGAGCTGCGCGCGTTCTATAAAGAAGCCGTTAAGATGCCGAAGCCGGCTTTGGTGAAAGCAAGTTTGAGTGTTTCTCCAGAACCAGCTAGGAAAAACGCCGGCAGTGAGCTGGAGGCGTTTACGGCTGTGGGCAGCATTCTATTTAATCTCGATGCCGCGTTGGTCAGGTGACCGTTATGTCCGATTCCGAAATTCGTGTTGCGCAAGATCCGCTATCCAGCTGAACGACCGGTACCCACGCGTCCCGAAGAAAGGTTTGCCTTGCTGCAAGCGCAAACCCGCCGCCATTTTCTACGCAGTTTCACTGCGGGCGTGGGCACGATGTTTTTGGGTACACTCGCGTCGCAATTCGCCCTTCCCACCGCAAAGGCGACAGAGCGCGGCGTCGACGGAAACCTGCGGCTCGATTTCACGCGCGACCCTTCAAGCCCGCTCTCAGTGCTGCCCCCACAGTTTGCCGCCCGCGCCAAGCGGATCATCTATTTGCACATGGCAGGGGCGCCGAGCCAATTAGAACTCTTCGATCACAAACCCGAATTGACCAGGCTCGATGGTCAGGACTGCCCCGCGTCCTTCTTAGCCGGCAAGCGCTTTGCGTTCATCAGTGGCGTGCCCAAGTTGTTGGGCTCGCAATTTCCGTTTCATCAAGCGGGAAAAAGCGGCCAATGGATTTCTGACCGGCTGCCCCATCTGGAAAAGCACATGGACGATCTTTGCCTGATCAAATCGATGCGCACCGATCAGTTCAACCATGCGCCGGCTCAGCTACTGGTACAGACCGGGAATCCTCGCCTCGGCTATCCCTCGCTCGGCTCCTGGGTGATCTATGGATTGGGCACGGAGAACCAGAATCTTCCCGGCTTCATCGTGCTGGTATCGGGCGGCAATCAACCGGACGGCGGCAAGCAACTATGGGGATCGGGCTTTCTGCCCAGTGTTTACCAGGGTGTGCAATGCCGCTCTCACGGCGAGCCTGTGCTTTACCTGGAGAACCCCGCGGACGTGAGCCGGCCTTTGCGCCGCCGCATGCTTGATGTGGTGGACGAGATCGATCAGCAAAGCTATGCGGAGTTCGGCAATCCTGAAACTGTGACCCGGATTGCGCAATACGAGATGGCGTTCCGCATGCAAATGGACGCCACCGACGCCATGGATATCCACAAAGAGCCGGCCCAGGTGCTCGCTGCTTACGCCGCAAAACCTGGCGAATCCAGCTTTGCCAATAACTGCCTGGTGGCTCGCCGCCTGGCGGAGCGGGGCGTGCGCTTTATTCAGCTCTACCATTGGGGATGGGACGACCACGGAACTTCAGCGAAAGACTCCGTGAATCTCGGTTTGGCTGACCGCTGCCGCGAAACCGATCAACCCATTGCAGCGCTGCTCACCGACCTTAAGCAACGCGGCATGCTGGAGGACACGCTGGTGGTCTGGGGTGGGGAATTCGGCCGCACCTCCATGCGCGAGAATCGCAGCGGCCAGGTGATGCCCTTTGCCGGGCGCGACCACAATCCAGGCGCGTTCACCATCTGGATGGCCGGGGGCGGAATCAAGCCAGGCATGGCGCTGGGCGAGACCGACGCGATGGGCTACGAGATCGTGAAGGACCCGGTGGAGGTTCGCGATCTGCACGCGACCATGCTCTACGTGCTGGGCTTCGATCATCGTAAACTCAACTACTCGTTCCAGGGGCTGGAACAAAAACTCACGAGCGTGAAACCTGCACGGGTCGTGGCAGAGGTTTTGGCGTGATTCAGTGGCCTCGATAGCGCAGAGAACGGCGACCCATAAACTCAAACATTTCGTGCAGGCATGGCTTGGCAAGATGCCTTTCCGGACGCGCCTTGGGCTCCTCGCCCTGGTGCCAATTCTCGTACTGCCTGTGCTGATCGTCTTTCTTCCGCCAGACGGGCTGGAGCGCGCAAGGCCGGCGCAATTTCTCGGTCGCTTCCATCCGTTGACCGTACATTTTCCAATTGCCCTCGTGCTTCTGGTGCCTCTCCTGGAATTGGCGGGCAGGTCCCGCCGCTTTCCTGACCTGCGCGGCTCGGTCGATTTCGTATTGGCGCTGGCAACGGTGAGTAGCATCGGAGCCGCAATCCTTGGTTGGTGCCTGGCGAGAAGCGGCGGATATTCAGGACGTTTGATCACACAGCACATGTGGGGTGGCGTCTTGGTTGCCGCTGCCTGCTGGCTGTGCTGGATGTTGCGCGGGCGGCTGGCCGGTCCGGATTTCGTCTATGCTTTGGGATTGGTCGCCGCGGTTGGGCTCGTGTCCTGGACGGGATATCGCGGCGGCCAATTGGTGGAGGGTGAAAATCACCTTACCGAACAAATGCCCGCGGGGCTGCGCAAGTTGATCGGGCTTCCGCCCAGCGGCGCAATTGCTTCCAGATCGGATCCTGCCTTTTTCTATGGCGCGCATGTGGAACCCATCTTCGTCCAGAACTGCTACTCCTGCCATGGTCCTGATAAGCAGAAATCCCAATTGCGGCTCGACAGTTACGACGCGCTGATGCGGGGAGGCAAACACGGTGTAGTCATCAAGGCTGGAGACGTGAAGGGTAGCGAACTTTTTCGCCGTGTCACTCTCCCATCTTCCGACGACGATGCTATGCCCGCTCAAGGCAAGCGCCACTTGTCGGCGAATGAGATAAAGCTGATCGAACTATGGATTGCCGCCGGTGCTCCTGCAAAACTGCCGGCCAACGGCATCCCGGGTGCGCCCACCAATGAAGCGCCTGTGGTTGCCGAGGTCACCTTCGAAGAGATCGATCCTGCCGCCGTTACAAAAGTGCGGGCCCCCCTCGGCCAGGTAGTTGCCCAACTGAAAACGCGCTTTCCCAACGTTTTGGAATACGAATCCCGGAGCTCTGCCAACCTGGTGGTGGACGCCTCGATGCTGGGCGCAAAGTTTACCGACGAGGATGTAGCTGCGCTGAAGCCCGTAGCCGCGCAGATTGTCATCGCGGACTTCTCCGGCACCGCGGTCACTGATCGATCAGCCGCTCTTTTCGCGGGGATGAAAAGCCTGCGCGTACTCCGCCTGATGCGCACCAAAATCACGGATGCTTCGGTGTTGGCGCTGGGCGGAATGGATCGCCTGGAGTCGTTGGATCTTTTTGGCACGGCAGTGACGCCGGCTTGCCTGAAGGCTGCGGAGCAATTGCCCAAGCTGCAACATCTCTACGTGGGAGAAACCAAGATTCCAGCAGACGTTGCCGTTCCCGAATCCTTGAAAGCCAAGCTTCTGTTTTGAGCTCCGCGATTTGGCGTGCCCCTCAACGTAGTGGGCGCACTCTCTCGCCTGTCACGCAAACGGGTTAGATTGTAGGCATTTGCCATGCTAGGCTACAATGATCGCGGCTTGCCGCATCACACCGGATATTTCACAGAGAGGTGGTTTGTATGGCAGGACAGAGCGTCGACCGGCGTTTGGTACTTCGTTATATGGGTCTTGCTTCCGCAGCCGCATCGTTCCCCGGTTTCCACCGCTGGGCGTTTGCCTTTGCGAAACATCCCGCTCCAGCCGAATATCCTCGGGAAGGACCGAAGATCTACCAGTCGCTCTTTTTTTCGCCGGCGCAATTCGCGATGGTAGAGCGCCTTGCGGACATGATCTTGCCCGCGGATGAAACGCCCGGCGCGAAGGAGGCCGGCGTCGCTGAATTTATCGATTTCATGTTGGCAAAGCGGGCCGCGGTCGTATCGCGCGAAGAGATGCGAACCACACAAGACAAACTTTTTGCAGGCAATCAAATGCAGGTGCGCTTCGTCCTCGGCCTTGGATGGCTCGACGCGCAAAGCAAGTATCAGTTTGGAGTAGAGTTTCTCCAGGCTTCTGCTGAACAGCAGAATGGTCTTCTTGAAGAACTGGCTTATCCGGCGAAGTACAAACCCCAGACTGCCGAGGGCCGCGAATTTTTCCAGCTTATCCGTGACTACACGGTCGTGGGATATTACACAACCCGGATTGGGCTGGAGAGCCTTGGTTACCCAGGTCTGCGGATGTTTTGGGACAAGATGCCAGGCTGTAGCCACCCTGATGATCCGGAGCACGCACATTTAGCCGCTTCCGACAGTGCCAACGTTGCGCAGCTCGAGCAGGCTAACTAGAGGAGAAACATGCCGGGCACACAGGTATACGACGCAATTGTGGTGGGCACCGGGGCCGGCGGCGCCACTGCCATGAAGATTCTTTGTGAAGCGGGGCTAAAGGTGCTGGCCCTCAATTCTGGACCTCGCACCATCCCGGCCAAAGATTATCGCCAGCATCGCCAGGTTTATGACCTCAAGTATCGCGGCTTCGGCGATCCGGAGGTTCTTGCCCATTGTGCACACCAGGAACACTACACAGTGGAAGAAAGTGAATTCAATGAGGGCCCTCATTTATGGGAGCACGATGTGATTTACACCAATGCTCCGGGCACCGATTGGTATTGGAAGAGATGTAAGGGCACTGGTGGTAAGGCGAATTTCTGGGGCCGCTCCTCGGCCCGTTTTGGTGATATCGACTTCAAAGCGGCCAGTCTGGATGGGTTTGGAGAGGATTGGCCGGTCGATTACGCCGAAATTTCTCCGTGGTTTACCAAAGCCGAGCGCTACATGGGGGTGGCGAGCACTCTTCAGAATCGCCCCAGCAATCCGGATGGCGAATACATCGCGCCCATGCCCTGGCGCTGCCTTGACTACATCCTGGAAAAGGCGGCGAAGAAGATCGGGGTGCCCTACCTGCCCGATCGCTGCGCTCAACTGACGGAATCGCACAACGGACGCCCGCGCTGCCATTATTGCGGAAATTGCAGCCAGGGGTGCGACTCAGGCTCATTCTTTTCGCCTACCTGGTTCACCATTCCCGACGCCGAGAAAACAAAGAACCTTACTTTATTGACCAATGCTCTTGTCCGAAGCGTGCTGGTGGATGAAAACGGTAAGGCAAAAGGCGTGGCCTTCGTTGACCGCGAAACGCGGCAAGAGGTGGAAGTCCAGGGCAAGGTCGTCATTCTCGCGGCATCGTGCATCGAGACGGCGCATATCATGCTCAATTCGCGTTCACGGCAATGGCCTACCGGAATCGCTAACTCCAGTGGCCAACTGGGCCGCAATTTATGCGACCATCTTTACGGCAATCCGGGTTCCGGCTACCTGCCACAGCTTGTCGGGCAACCGCCCACGCCCGACAATATTGCAGACTCCACCATTGCCTGGATGCCGCGCTGGCAAAACCTCACGAATCCCCACCAGGAAAAGTTCATCCGCGGGTACTCGGTATACCTTGGCGGGGGCTGTGATCGTTTTCCTGGGTATTACCGCCGCCTTGAGGGCTTCGGTAGCCAATTCAAAAGAAATATCAAGCGCTATTACCCTTCGCCCATTGGATCGTACACCCAGGCCCCCTCGCTCCCAAGTGCTACCAACTACGTAGATATCGATCCAGAGGTGCAGGATATGTTCGGTATTCCCGCCCTGCGCTTCCACTTCCAGTGGGGAGAGAACGAACTTCTCATGTGGGAACACTCCAAGCAAATGATGGCCGATCTGTTCAAGGCTGCCGGAGGGGAACTGTGGGATGTCGATACCGAGCCCAACCGTCCGGGCACCAGCCTGCATGAAACCGGCGTCTGCCGCTTTGGAAAAGATGCAAAAAGTTCGGTTACCAACAAGTGGGCACAGACGCATGACGTCTCGAATCTCTACATCTGTGATGCCAGCATCTTTCCCAGCCAGACGGACAAAACCACGACGATGCCAATCATCGCGTTTACGATGCGGACCTGCGACTATATCCTGCAAAACTTCAGCGGCGGCTTACATACGCGAGCGTGAAAGAGATGCCCGAGAAGATGCGGTAACCCCGGTTTCGATCTACTGCGACAACTTGGTTGCCCGGTTGTCCGGGAGGACGCGCAGCTGAAGCGTAGAATCCCTATGCCGGATCCGAGGGAATCAATGAAGATGGATCGAAGGAAATTTCTGCTCAATACCTCGACCGCAGTCGCCGCCTCTGCGTTTTATGGTGCGATCGAGGGACGGGCATCGGCCGCGGTGTCACCGACGGAACTGGAAAGAGATCCGCTGCGCCCGCAATTCCATCTGCTGCCGGCCGCCAACTGGATGAATGACCCGGATGGGCCGATCTACTGGAAGAACAATTACCACATGTTCTACCAGTACAACCCGAACGGCGCCTATTGGGGTGACATGCACTGGGCGCATGCAATCAGTACGGACATGGTCCACTGGAAGCACCTGCCGGTGGCATTTTCTCCAACGCCTGGCGGACCCGATGCGGATGGCTGCTTTACCGGGACCTCCGTGGTTCAGGATGGCGAGGTCGTCGTTCTGTATACGGGCGTACGTGAGGTGCCGCAGGATCAGGCCACGAGCAAAGGCGGCGCGCAAAGCTTTCTTGAAACGCAGTGTTTGGCTACATCGACCGACCCGGATCTAAAGATCTGGACAAAGCTGCCGGCGCCGGTCATCGCGGCGCCGCCACCAGGCATGCAGGTGAATGGCTTTCGCGATCCTTCCCCATGGCGCCAGGGAGATTGGTGGTATATGGTGCTTGGCTCGGGAGTCGCGAACCAGGGTGGCTCCGTTCTCCTGTACAAATCGAAAGACCTGCGCCATTGGGAGTATGTGCATGTGCTCGCCGTCCGGAACGAAAAGCACGCCGTTCGATCCCTACAACCCGTGGGAGGTTTGGGAGTGTCCAGAGTTCTTTGCCCTGGGCGACAAGCATGTGCTGATCGTTTCCACGCTCGGCAAGGCATATTGGCAAAGTGGCGTGCTCGATGCGGAGACGATGCGATTTCACCCGGAGCAAGCCGGCATGCTGGATTACGGCTCCTTCTATGCTCCCAAGACCCAGTTGGATAAATCTGGAAACCGCATTCTTTGGGGCTGGATCCAGGAGGCGCGGCCGCTGGAGGAATACAAGGCAGCCGGCTGGGCGGGAGTGATGTCGTTACCGCGGGTGCTCACGCTAGGCAGCGATGGCAAGCTCAAATACAGCGTTGCGGCGGAGGTAAACGCACTTCGAGGCCGTGAGCAGACCCTTGACATGACCGCTGATGAAGACCAGAAGCAGCGCCAGATTAAGGCCATGCGTATCGAAGGATGCTGTGGCGAAATTCTGTGCAAGATGCAACCCACAGCAGAACCATTCGAGCTGATGCTTGGCGGCTCCGCGGCAAACGCAGCTCCCTGGCTTATGGTGAAATACGACCCGCAGCACACGAACCAAATATGGATCGATGCCCGCCCGCTCCCCATAACCCTGGGTGACCGCGAACATTTGGAACTCCATTTCTACATCGACCGCTCGGTGATTGAAGTGTTTGTCAACGACCAGGTTGCCTGCACCAGGCGTTTCTACTACACGAGCAGCAATCCGCAGGATCTATGCATGAAGTGGACAGGCAAGACGATGAATATCGCGAGCCTTTCTGTTTGGCAATTGTCGCCTATATCTTCCGACCGGCCCACAAGCTGAGAGCCTTATGAATCAGCCGTGGCGATGATTCGCAGGTAGAGAGCTCGCAACAACATCACCACATCCACTTCGAAATATCCCTTTGCCACACTGATCGAGGGTGTCGCAGCGGCAGTTTTGCGTCATCCTTTTTAGCAGGCGGCGCATTGACTTTATCCCATCCATCAAACCGTCGAGTTCCGCGATCTTTTCTGGGAGAGTGCCTGCCACCGTTTTGAGGCCCGAGTGACACTGTGAAAGCCGAAGAACAGTTCGCGGATTTCATCCAGCGTGAAACCAAGTTGTCGCGCTCGTTGGACGACTGCCAGCCGATAAAGCGCGGTCGAGTCGTACCGTCTTTGCCCGCTTATTCGTGGCGCCGGAGGGAGCAGTCCGATCTTCTCGTAGTAGCGGATCGCGGACGACCGAAGTCCGACCTGTCGCGCTACCTCGGAAATCGTTAATTCCGGCATGGGGACATTTTAGGGCATTGCGCCGGGATTATCCTTATGGCGTTTGACGAATACTCTAAAAAATATTCTCTTGCCTTAAAGTCGACTTTAAGTCGTAGCGTTCTCGATAGACGGCAAAGCGCGAAGCTCACCGTCGCGAGGAGAACACCGTGAAGCAAATGAACTGGATAGCAGTGGCCCTGCTTGGGCTGGCATGTAGCAACATCACCCTGGCACAAATGGACCCATCGGGCCGACGGGTCGTTGCGGTGCAAAGCGCCATGATAACGTCTCAGCAGAATGCCGCGAAGAGATGACACTGACTCTTGACGCCGAGCGGGAAAAGCGCGCTCTGCAGATCCTTCTAAAATCCGTGGAGAAGCAAATCGTGGCTGCTGCTAATGCCATGCCCGCTGACAAATATGGGTTTGCCCCAACCGAGGGCGAATTCAAGGGTGTGCGGACCTTTGGCCAGCAGGTGAAGCATCTGGCAGCGACCAACCACATTCTTGCCGCGGCCGCATTAGGAGAGGAGACACCGCTTGATGCAGGGGACGAGGTTGGACCAGAAACAATACGGACGAAAGCGGAAATCCTCAATTACCTGGATGGCTCGTTCGCGCATCTAGGCAGAGCGATCGAGGCGATCGGCGACAAGAACGTGGCCGTCAAATCTTCTCCGATTTCGCCTTTGCCGGCCAGCGCGACGACGCGATTGGCGCTCATCGTCGAGGCGTCGATTCATGCCTTTGACCACTATGGGCAGATGGTCGAGTACCTGCGCATGAACGGTGTCGTACCGCCGGCGAGTCGCCCATAAAGCCGCGGCGGTCGTCTTCATCAGCGGGGGGGCCAAAAGATAGCTAAGGACATGCGGACTTACCTTGTCCTGGTTAAGTCAATATAGTGGTCGACATTTTCCCTGGTTACCAGATCGCAGCGGATGACCTGCCGCTCAGGCTTACCGGTCGTGCCTGACTTGAGAAACTGATTGGCCTCCTCGACAGCAAGCTGGGATATGACGGCTGTCGGCTGTAATGCCGTCGCTTGCAGTTCTCCCGCGCGAATGGCTGCCAGCGCATCCGGAATTCCATCGAAGCCAGTAATGCGAATGTTGGTGCGTCCCGCGGACTTGACGGCCGCCGCGGCGCCGAGGGCCATGGTATCGTTGCCGGCGATGATGCCCGCGATGCTTCCATGTGCCTGCAGAATTGTTCTCCGTCTTCTGAAAAGCTTCCGATTGCGACCAATTCGCCGACTGCGCTGAGACGAGCTTGAGCGCGGGCTCTTTATCAAGGACGCTATGGAACCCCTGGGTTCGAATCTGCGCATTGTTGTCGGATTCGCGGCCGAGGAGTTCGGCGTATTCGCCTCCCTGCGCGCCAAGCACACGGGCGAACTCAGCAGCCACCACCTTCGCGCCCTGATCGTTGTCGGCGATGATCTGTGCCTTGGCAATACCGTCCGCTTGAATCTCACGATCGATCAGGAAACACGGGATCCCCGCCCTGGTGGCACGGCGGACCGCAGCGATCGAAGCGTCAGCCCCGGCGTTGTCAAGGATAATGGCAACCGCGTTGGAGGCGATCGCGGCATCGATCAGATTATCTTGCCGGTAAGCATCGTCATCGTGGGCATCGACGCGGACCCGGTAGCCCAGGGCCCGGGCACGCGCGGCAGCGGCGTCTGCTTCCGCTTTGAAGATCGGATTGTCCTGCGAGGGGACGATGATGGACATGAGCGGCTTGTTTAAGTCGCCTCGGCGGCAGGCATTCATCGTGAGCATCGCGGCGGCGATGTTGCAAAACTAATGCGGGCTGTTTCGAGCCAATTTCAAAAGTGCTTTGGTCAGGGCACGACTTCCGAGCCTGAACAGCGAGCGATGGCATGGCTTCACGGGCGCGCCTGTGGATCGGAAGAAGGAGATAGGGCAGCAACTTCGCCTGCAGGCGCGACTGCAACTGGTCCACTGCTACCGCCAGCACGATGACGGCGCCTTTGATGACCATTTGCCAGAATTCCGAAACCCCGAGCATGACAAGTCCGTCGGCTAACACGCCGATGACACAGGCTCCGATGAGAGAACCGGTAATGGAGCCGCGCCCACCCATCAGGGATGTCCCTCCAAGGACGACTGCGGCAATCGCATTCAGCTCGAAGCTCTCTCCGGTCGCGGGATGGGATGCCTCGAGCTGGGCGGCGATGATGAGGCCGACAAGTGCAGCGCAAAACGAGGCCACGATATACGTTGCCAACTTCACCCGTGGAACTTGGATTCCCGCGAGGCGCGCCGCCCGCTCGTTGCCCCCCACGGCGTAGACGTGTCGACCAAACGGAGTTTTTGCGGCGACAAACGCGGCCAGGGCAAAAAGCACCAACGTCATCCACACGGGAAGTGGAAGGCCCAGCAAAGAGTTCTGTCCGAGAGCAGGGAAGCCGGTATTCCCGCGCGCCGCCTGGCCGGCAAGATTGGGAAAGGTTTTTCCGTCGGATAGTAGCAGCGCGGCTCCGCGCGCCACATAAAGGGTCCCCAGGGTTGCGATGAAAGGAGCGACCCCCGCCTTCGCGACCAACCAGCCATTCAGTGCGCCTACGAGAAGACAGACGAAGAGCGTACCAACCACGACTGCATAGACCGGGGGATAATGAACCGATCCGGCGAAAGAGATTCCCTGCGTCAAAGCATAGCCCGCCACCATGCCACCGAGTCCCGCGACAGATCCCACCGAAAGATCAATCCCTCCGGCCAGCACGACAAAAGTCATGCCGATAGCCAGGATGGCGGAGATGGCGATGTGCTTGGACAAAATTGCGAAGTTGTTCGCCGTGAAAAATGACGGCGCGAGCGATGAGAAGAGAATCAGTAACAGCAACAGGACGAAGATCGCGCGTCCCCGAAGAAGCATGAGGACCATGCGCGCCGAGGAATTTGCGAACCGGTCGGAGCGGCAAGAGGGCCGGCGGGTGAACTCATGCGGAGGTGTCTCCTGCCGCTGCGAAAGGAGCACCTACGACTTTGGGACTGGCGGCGGCGAACAAGGCTTCATCGGTGAGCTCAGCAGGTTGAAGCTCAGCGGATATAGCGCCCTGGCATAACACGATCACCCGATCAGCGAGGGCTCGCGTCTCCTCTATCTCAGAGGAAGTGAAGAGGATGCTGAGGCCTTTGCCGGCCAGGCCGCGGAGAATGCGATAGATCTCTGCCTTGGCTCCGGCGTCCACTCCGCGCGTGGGTTCGTCCAGCAGCAGCACGGTTGGCGATCGCATGAGGCAACGTGCCAGCAGAACTTTCTGTTGATTGCCACCGGAGAGCGTGGTGACCGGCAGCTCCAGGTCACGGACCGCAATGTTCAGCTCGGTGACCAGTTGCCGGACGCGGATGGTTTCCTGCTTGCGTGACAGCAGGGGACCTTTCGTAGCTGCGAGTGCTACATTTTCGCGGATGCTAAGCTCGGGGACAAGGCCATCTCGCTGGCGGTCCTCCGGCACAAGCACGATCCCGGCGTTCACGGCGTCGGCGACGCTTCTGATTCGGAGTCGTTGGCCGCGCAGCAGAACTTCTCCCGAGAGCGCTGACACGGCAACCTGCGAGCGCCTCGAGCATTTCGGCTCCGCCCGGCGCCAAGCAAGCCGTATACGCCGAGAATCTCACCCTGGTGGAGAGTGAATCCAAGATCATGGACCGGAGCTTGTGCTGCTTCGTCCCCGGTGGATGCGGCCAGGGAGAGCCCGCGAACGGTGAGTATGGCAGGCTGCCCGGCAAACCCTGTCCGCGCTTGCGATTCGTTCGTATCGGCGCGCCCCGACATGGTTTCAACGATCCATCGACGAGACACTTCCGCCCGCGGCGCCTCGCCAACCAGGCGACCGGAGCGAAGAACCGTGAAATGGTCTCCGAGATAGAGCACCTCATGGAGGCGATGCGAGATGTAGATGATGGTGACGCCGGAACGCTTGAGATCGTCAATCACCCGGAACAAGGAATCTGCTTCCGCAGTCGATAGGGCGGACGTGGGCTCGTCGAGAATAAGAATCTTCACGCCGTGCGCGAGCACGCGCGCGATTTCTACCATCTGGCGGCCACCCAGGGAGAGTCGTGCGGCGGGTGTCTGCACCGGCATCGGGTTGCGCAATCGGTTTAACGCTGAGGTGGAGCGAGCATCCTCGTTCAAGCGGTCTACGAGGATGGCGGCTCGAACCAACTCTCGTCCAGCGAATATGTTTTCGCTAATGTCCAGATTGGGAAGAATCGAAAGTTCCTGGTGCACGATGGATATGCCATGCGCGGCTGCCTCACGCGGCGACCGAACCGAGACGGCTGAGCCCTCCAGGAGCAATTGACCTTCGTCTGCACTTTCGACACCAGCGAGCACGCGCATCAGCGTAGACTTGCCCGCGCCGTTTTCTCCGAGCAGAACATTGACCTTATTTCTGTGAACGCGGAAGGTCACATGATCGAGAGCAATGGTTCCGGGATAGCGCTTGGTGATGTTGCGCGCCTCGAGAATCAGATCCGGCGGGGAGGCGCTCATACTTCACCAGCCCTCGCGTCTCGCGAACGATCTGTTGGAAACTATATCAACCAAGAGTTGTGAGAAGACTGGGCGTTCGTTCGGAGTGCGGGAAGAGAAACGACGGCGAGAGACCGGCATGCAAGGGATTTAGGAACCTCGGTGGATCGCTTCCGGCTCGACGCTTGAAAGGGTTCAAACTAGGAGGCAGTTTACGGCTGTAATCTCAGGATTGTCAAACGGCTGTAGATCGCAGCCGCGGAGGAATCGGGGCCTTCTTCTCTGCCATGAAAGCACTTATTTATGCTGATAGGCGCCGATGTCTGGCGAGGTCGCCGGCACCGGTGTATCTTCGACGTCTTTCGCGTAGCCTAAGTTGACGCCTGCGCGGATGGCAGGGCTGTCCGGTTGTAAGTGAAAATCTCCCTCGGCCATATTTACAAACTTCGGGTCCGCGATCTGATCCCCTACACCCAAATCGGCATTGGCTCCCAGAATGGCCCAGCCGCGAATCGCGCGATCGCGAGGCCGGTAGTAGATATTGTGATCGTGGGGAAAGTCACAGTAGGGCGAGACTTTAAAATTACCTCCGAGGAAGAAAATATTATTGCGGTAGGTCAACATGGATGACGGTTTGCTCGTGCCACAAGACGAACCGGAACCTACCGTGCCGAACCAGCTAAAGTCGAACATGGAAGGCGTAAGAACGCTTTGCCTGGTCAGAAGAACGGTGTTGTTTTCCACCCGTGCATTCTCAATCTCGGTCGAGGAAAGGCGAAGGAACTGCTGGTAGTCGTTGGAAACGTTGTAGGCCACGAGCAGATTCTTGAGCGACACAGAGCCTTCCACCACTTCGAGAAAACCTTGATTGTCGATGGCGACATTGTGATGGATTGAGATATTGTCTTTGGGGTAATCGCGATCATCGAGTTCGAGGGCGCCCCCGTCAAAACCGTAGGCCTCACTCTTCTGGCGGCAATTGACGATACGGTTGTAGGAAACTTCGTTGTTTGAGTTGCAGATCATGATGCCCACCCCCCACCAGCCGTGCGCGGGCAGGTTCATGAGGTCGTGAACGTAGTTGTGAGTGATCAGGTTGTGCTGTCCGTAGACGTGTATGGGCATGGGCCAATTGGTGATCTCGCAGTTCCGCACGATGTTGTGCTCGGCGTTGGTGGAGATGAAAATCGCGCCCACTTTGTGCGACGCAGACGCTCCTGGCCCTACCGCTTCCGGGGGAGCTGTGGCGCCGCCGGAAAAGTACAGCCCGTCGATGACGATGTAGCTGCCGTCGACTCGGATTGCGTTGCCGTTCAATACCGCATAATCCGGATTACGTAAACCTCGGCGCGGAGCCCGTTCCATACGCCGTGAGCGTAATGGGGCGGGTTTGGCTGCCCGAACTGGAGATCACGAACCCGCCGGTGAAACTGGAGCCGCGCGCGAAATAGACACTATCCCCGGGGTCGAAGGTCCGGCCATCGAGGTTTTTCAGCGTCTTCCATGGGGCCGCCTGAGTGCCGGGATTGCTGTCCGCGCCATGCACACTGTCCAGGTAAAAGCCGCGGCTGCCGCCGGCATTCGCGCTTTGTCCGAATAGCTGCCTTTGAGGTGCAGCGCAGAATAGCAGGGCGATGAGCAGTCCGTGCAGGCCGACATCTGCGAAAGAAGTCCGCGACATGAGAATCTCCTCTTAGCTGTCAGGCAAGCTCGGTTGAGATCGAGGGACACGACCTCGGAATCGATGACGAGCGAGCACCCCGAAGCCGGCGGGTATCACCAGGAGAAACCGGCGGCTCCCTCGACACCCGGGGGCGTTCTTGAATCGATTCATCTTGTAAGTGGTCTTCGGGCGAAAAGTCAAGGAAATTAATCCGGAGGCTTGGGGCTGGAACCCCGGGTCGATCTCGATTTCTGACGCCGGGCGAAGCCGCCTGTACCCGACTCATCAACTGGCGATAGAAATCTCCCGCGAGCGGCTCCCTAACACCAACGCCCCGGTTCATGCCAACAGCTCCCTCTTTCTAGGCGTAGCGTTCTGCGGAGCCCTCTTGGAAGCATGCGATCCCAACGAAGGCATTGGCGTTGATGGGGAACGCTCGGGCGATTTTAGAAACCTGGCGCCGGCTTTTGAGCCGGCCTGTGCATGTTTTATTTGGTTTGCAAGTGGGAGTTCCGGCTCGGTTTGTCGCAGAGCGAAAGGCGGGAACAAATTTTGTCTTGACAGAGCTAAGTCTGGGGGACTAACTTTCGTGCGTCGAGTACTTGAAACCTTTCAACGGTTTCGAAATTGCTTCACTTTTAGAGGCCTTCCATGAAACAACGCGTCCTGCCCTTGCTGGTTTCCCTTTTCCTGCTCCTCGCTCCCAACAGTTCGTGGGCCCAGTTCGCGCAACGTGGCGCCCTCGCAGGCACTGTCTTCGACGCTTCGGGTGCTGTTGTTCCCGGTGCGCAAGTCACGTTGCTCGATCTGGGGCAGAACCAGAGCCGTAAAATCACTACAAATTCTGCAGGGCACTTCGAGTTCGATAACCTGGCCGCAGGCCAGTATCAAGTGACGGCCGCCAACAAGGGATTCGAAACCCAAAAGTCTGAGGCGATCGCGGTAAACATCGGTGCGGTCGCTAATTACGACTTCAAGTTGGCTCCAGGCTCCGAGCAGCAAACGGTCACCGTGAGTGCCGAGTCGGGTGGTCTGGTAACCGACCAGACGACGCTTTCCACCAACATCTCAGCAAGGGAGTTTGAAGACCTGCCCCTGAACGGGCGCAATTTCACCGCGGTCACAGCTCTCGCGCCCGGCATAGCCACGCTCCCGAATGCGAATATCAACCCGGGCGGCACCTACTCGGTGGGCGCGATGTTTGCCTTCGGCGGAACCCAGTTTCAGACCGGCGGCTCGTTTCAGGGATCCCGTGATAACGGCTACTACATCAACGGGGTCAACGTGAACGACAACTACGAAAGTAGCATCAGCTTTGCCCCCTCCACTGAAGCGTTATCCACGGGAACCGTGAGCGTAGCGGAATTCTCCGCCGCCTCCGGCCGCGACATCTCCTCCTTGACGATGCAGACCAAGGGTGGTTCGAGCCAGTTCCACGGTGAAGGCTTCGAGTTCCTCGAGAACACTGACCTGAACGCCTTTAATCCCTACGATAAGGCCTCGGAGATCATTACTGGCCAAACCGTCACTAAGCCCAGCATTATACGTAACCAGTTCGGCGGCAATATTGGCGGCCCGGTTTATATCCCCAAAATCCTCCCATGGCTCAGGAAAAAAGCTTTCTTTTTTGTAAATTACGAAAATCTCATCGAGCACGACGGCGGACAGCCGATCCAAACATCCGTGCCTTCCGCCGCAGAGCGCACGGGCGACTTCAGCGAGTTGCTATGCAACAACCCCAGCTTCAACAACAACCAATGCGCCCCGACTCAACTATATAACCCCTTCTTCACCACTTACGATGCGAGCGGGAATAGTTCGCGGCCGCCCATTCCGAACAATCGCCTTGATCTGGCGCTGAGACCCGATGGGACGCCGCTGATCAGCCCGGCATCCCCTCCTTATCTCGGCTTGTGGCCACTGCCTAACCTGCCCAACGTCCCAAGCAGCGAGGTGAACTATGTGACCACTACGGCTCCAGGCATCTCAAGGTATGTTATCGACACGCGGTTTGACGCCACCATCACCGCCAAAGATTCTGCCTTTGCTAGCTGGTCGCGATCGGTTGGGTCCTCAACCATTACGGGCGGTCTTACTCCCGAACAACTTTTTAACTTTCCCAATGTGGACCACGGGTACCTCGTGACGGCGAACTACGTTCACGTATTCACGCCAAACCTGACCAATGAGCTCATCTTTGGATTGGGCGACAGCTGGCTCTTGGCTGGCGGTGATTTGAGCTACCTTAACAGCGACGCTAATCCCCTGAACAAGCTGTTTCAGAATACCGGAACGGGTATTACGAAGGGATCCTTCCAGATATTTGCGGGTAATTACGCCGGGGTGGGACCCAATGAAGATTTTCGTGCCGAGAATGGCTCACTACAGTTTTCCGATAACGTCGACTGGGTATTTGGCCGGCATTCGCTAACGTTCGGTTTCAACTATTTAAAGAAAACTGAGCAGGACTGGGACGTCGCGCGAAACGTAAGCTTTGGTACTAATCAGGTACCCTATCCTCTTGGAGTCAACACCCAGGCCTTCAGTTCCGGCGGCTTTCTCCAGAACTATGTCGGCGGCGATAGCATCGCCGACCTTGAGATGGGGATCCCCGTGGATATGCAACCGCGATACACCATCACCGGTGGTAGCGCAACTGCCCCGGATCCGCAGAAGATTTCTCCCTATTGGGGCTTCTATGTAAACGACAAATTCCGCATCAACCCAAAATTGACGGTGTCAGCCGGACTGCGCTACGACTTGAGCCTCCCCCTCTATACGCCAAACCCCCAAACCGGCCCCTGCTGCCAAATCTATACCCCCAACGCGGATGGCGGCATTCTGCAGATCCCGGGCCTCGCCGCAGGAGTGCCCCAGCACTATCTGAAGCCGCACAAATTGAACTTTGCCCCCCGCGTCAGCATTGCCTATAGCGCAAACCCCAGGACCGTAATCCGTGCAGGCTACGGCATTTTCTTTGACGCGGGAGCCACTCAGGTATCTGCTCAACAGGGTCAGGGTGTCGGTGGCGCGATTAATTACAACGTGAATAACGTTTCGCTCGGCAAACCCGCAGACACCCCGTTTTTGACTCTGTCAAACGTATTCCCGGCTGACCAGACCACCGCGCTGGGAACCTATCCGGTTCCCACAGGACCGGGTGAAGGATACCTGGGTGACCTTTCCACTGGCAACGCATGGAACCTGGTCCAATACTTCGATCAGAAATCATTCTCTTTGCCCTACTATCAGCGCATGATCCTCGATGTGCAGCGGCAGCTTGGTAATCATGATGTCTTTACCTTGTCTTACGCGGGAGCGCAAGGGCGGAAGGGATTGGATACAGATAACATCAACCTGCCCCCCTATCAAACGGGCTGGGTCAACGGCGCGGGCTCCGATGCGTATAACGCAGCTCGGCCCAATAACTCTTCGAGGTTTGGCGACATTGAGGTTTGGAGGGGAAAAGACAACTCCTTCTACAATGCGCTGATCGCTTCTTATAGGCACGACTTCAGCAACGGCCTCCAATTCTCAAGCAACTACACCTGGGCCAAGACGGTCTCGGACTATCCGTTTAGCAACATCTTGAACTTGAACACCAATGGTGGAGCTGACGGACTTCAGTATTCGAATCTTCGCAGCCGCGGGGAGGCCACATTTTCTCATCGCAATCGCTTTGTCTTTAGCGGCGTATGGGGTCCAGTCTATGGGCAGAACTGGAAGGAGTATGCAAAGGTCCCCCTCGCCGGTTGGAGAGTGTCAGGTATTTTCACACTGGAGTCCGGCGACGCCCTCACTGTAAGTAACGGTGGCGCGGGTAACTGCCTCGCCGATGGCATCACCTGTGGTACGAGTGCCAATGACGGTGCCGGTATGGATGAGCTGAATGTTATCGGCAATCCGAACCTGGGCCATGGAAACAAGACCTTCTTACAACAATTCGATACGTCGAAGTTCACGATCCCGGACCAGAACACTCGCGGAAACTCGGGTTTTGGGACGATCAGAGGTCCAGGGCAGAACAATTTGGATCTTTCGCTCGCGAAGACCTTCCAGTTATATGAACGGCTTCACCTGGAATTTCGCGCAGATGCATTCAACGCTCTGAACCACACCCAATGGAATGCCTTGAATACCACCTATCCTAGCGGCAATCCGCAGTTTCCGTTTGGATCCGTTGCAGGGGCGAGAGAGGCGCGCATCGGCCAGGTAGGAGCGAAAATCGTCTTCTAAGGTGGCTGCAAAGGGAATCGGCCCCCGCAGGCAAACATGCAGGCTAACGCCGGTATGAGCAACGCACGCCTACGATTCATTTTGCCAAGCACGCTGTCATGCACTGCCTCGCAACTGTTGGTAAGAAGCCGACCATTGCGAGGCAGTGGCGCCGCCAGATCGCGTCTGCCGGAGGCGCATCGATGACCCGCCAAAAGGCCTTCATCTCATTCTGCATCGTCGCGCTTGTGCTTTGTTTCTTGCTCTACGGTACGGTCTCATTCGCCCAAGCGGATCGGCTTCGTAGTTCTCCCTGCAAGGTCTTGAAGGATGCTGATGGCCTGCGCCGTTCACTTCCGGAGTGCTGGTATCAGAAGGCGGCGGGGCTTAAGGTAGTCACCTTCAAGAAGAATCTGCGCTATGGCCATGAGCTCTCGCTGGATCCGGCGGTGCTTTCCACACAGTTGGATGAAATCAAGAGCCAGGGCTTTTCTGCCATCGAGATCTTTGCACCGGCCGAGGGCTTAACCGCCTATAACGGCCTGGATACCAAGAACCATTTCGACATCGATCCTACGCTGGGCGGTATGGACGACTTTCGCCGCGCAGTGCGGCTGGCTCATAGCAAGCGTCTCGCGGTCATCGCGTTTATCAATGTGGGTTACTTCAGCGTGGAGGCTCCCGATTGGATTCAGGCCGCGAACGATGAGAAGGCCGGCGTAGAGAGCGATAAGACCAAGTGGTTCCTTTGGGCGGATAAGCCCGACGCACCCCTGGCGCCAGCCCAGGAAGATATCGATGTGACCCCTGCATACCGCGAACATAGCAAGGACTACTGGGGGTGGCATTACAGCGAGCTGGCCGGGCACTATTATTGGTCGCGCTGGAAGGCGGACGGCCCAGGCAACACGGTGACTCCTCTGCCGGAGACGAACTGGGGCGACCCCGGCTGGAGGCAGGAGGCGGAGCGGATCGTGCGTTTCTGGATGGACACGGGCATTGATGGAATGTTGATCGATAACGCGCCTGGTTATCCCAACCAGACCTGGGCGCAAAATCGGCAGTACATCACCAGCGTGATCGCCAGTTATGGCAATACGCTGATGGATCCGGAAGGCGCACGAGATACCGCCTGGATTACCGAGGCGGGCTACAACACGCTCCATGACTATGGCATGAACTATGGCACCGCGGTAGACTCCGGTGATCCAAGCAAGATCGATTCTGATCTGTGCCGCTACCACGATTCGGTGGTAGAAGCCGGCGGCGTTTTGTACTCCGCGCATTGGTCGAACAAATTCGCCGGCGATCCCGCCAGGCGCCACCTGCAGCAGGCCTTGATCGTGGGCGTGGGCGGCATCGTGGTCTACACCAAGATGCAAGGCAGCCCTGACGCGGAGGAGGCGGCAAACCTGCACTTGAAGCAGTTGCATCCGGCACTGTATCCGACGGCCGCGCGCCGCAAACTGGCTACCAACGCCGATGATAAGTACTACGCTATTTTGAAAACCGCTCGGGATGGCTCTGAGCGTATGGTGGTGGTGTACAACTTCCAGCCCACACCACAAACCGTGCAGTTGTACCTGTCAGTGGTCGATACGCCCGGCATCGTGGATGCGCGGTCGGGCGCGACGATATCGCAACCGGATCAGTTTCATCCCCTCACGGTAGAGTTACCCGCTTACGGCTACCGCTTTTTTACTGTGCTCCCGCGATCGTGAACAGGCCGCACCGGATTAAGGTGGAAGGAACCTGAATTTCTGTAACAAGGTGGATTCACCCTTCAGAGGGCATAGTTGGCAGACGGCGCACAAGGAGAAGTAGCAATGAGGAACAACCCGTGGCCCCGATATTCGATGGCTCTACTCGCCATCATGCTCGGCTCCTATGCACAGATAAGCTCAGCGGCATCTCATGCAGGAACCGTGCGACATGGCCAACTGGAAATATCCCGAGCTGAATATTTAGATCGTGCCCGGGCGATATGGACGGCGCAAATGATCGGACAGTGGACGGGCCTTCTGTTCGAGCATAAGGAGGCATCGGTCCTGAAGGATACGCCGTTGCGTGCCGCCAAAGGATACGCGACGGTCGACGACGATTACTATTACGAGATGGTGGCCATCCGGGCCTTTGAGAAGTATGGAATCCATCTCACCGTGGAACAATTGGGAACGCAATGGCTCGAAAATAGCGCGGGCTCGTGGGGCTCCAGCGAGCAAGCGCTCTTGTTGCTCAAGCGGGGTTTGAAGGCGCCGGATACGGGCAGTCCGCGCTATAACAAACTGTGGTGGACGATCGGGCCGCAATTCAGCAGTGATGTTTATGGCACGCTCGCTCCGGGCATGCCCAACGTCGCGGCGGAAATGGCCCGCCGATTGACCCATGTAAATGGTTATGCCGAAGGCACAGACGGCGCTGTGTTTGTCTCCGGAATGATTAGCTTGGGTTTTGTCGAAACGGACACAAAAGAAATCGTCCGCAAAGCTGCACAGTTGATATCACCTCTCTCTCCATATCGCCAATGTCTGGATATGGTTATCTCGATGGCCGAGGCGGGAAAGTCGCCGGAGGAAATAAACCGGGTCATCAATGAGCGTTGGGGTATCGAGTATCCGGCGACTAACAACGCGGTGGTAAACGGGGGGATTGTGGCCACCAGCGTTTGGTTCGGGAAGGGTGATTTTGTGACCACGGAGAACCTGGCGTTCGGTGCGGCAGACTTTGCGGATACAGATTGCAATGCCGCGAATGCTGCGTCTGTCGTTGCCGCCATGCATGGGATGTCCGCATTACCAGCAAAAGACGTGGCGGCTTTGAACGACCGGATTCAGGGCGCCACCATGGGTCCCCTCAAACTAACGCCCCCGGTCGATGAGAGTATTTCAGCCCTGGCAGAGCGAACGGCGGTCATCGGCCAGAAAATCCTCCTCGAGAACGGCGCCAAGCTTAACGGCGAGGTTCTGGTCATTCCTACGCAACAGCCTAAAACCCAGGAGCCGGAGCTATTCAAGCTTTCGGATCTCGCGAAATGGTGGAACCCTGACTGGACTTTAGAGCGTGCTGGATTCGGAGGCGCCGGCGGAGGGCTCACAGGAATTCGTGGCGACACCTACCTGGATGGTGAGACACTCGCGATTTGGCCGCGGGATGAAGTCCGGGGTGCGTTGTTGCGTCGCTCCATCGAACTCGGCGACAGCCCGTCGCTCACCTTCGATGCGGGCGCCGATCCCGGCCGCAGCTGGCATTTAGTAGTGTTTGTGAACAACGATAAAGTGCTTGACCGGTCGATCGAAGGGGATCCTTTGACAGCAGGGAAGGCCCAGGAACGGCGCTGGGAGCCTATCCATGTTGATCTCAGTGCCTATAGAAAACAACGTGTCACGGTCAGGCTCTATGATCTTGTCCTGGTTCCGAATCACTACGCCGGCAACTCGTATTGGAGGCACATTGAGCTGAAATAAGTTCAAGTCTAACTTAGTGCGTTGTTCACCTGACTTGGACAAAGAGTCATTGAGCATGCAGGATTGCTGAACTTTGTCTAAGTACACACTTCAGGAAGGGCTTCGTCGGAAGAGCTATGCGGTGGTAGCGCGGCGAGCAGCTGCTTTTCGCGGAGAGCGACGAGGGACGGCTGCAGGCTTTTCAGGAGGCGCCCCTACCGACCCACGGATCTTTAACTGGGTTTGCAGCACATTATGGATAGCTGGACCCTGGTTGCCCTGCATGCGTTCGAGAAGCATGTGAGCCGCCGTGGCCCCGAGCTGATAGCCGGGCTGGAAGACAGAGGAGAGCGATGGGCTGGTGAACTCGTCGAAGTCGAGATCGTCGAAGCCCATTACAGAGACGTCTTCGGGGCAGCGCAATCCAAGCTCGCGGATAGCATGGAGCACACCGAGCGCAATCATGTCATTGCCGGCGAAGATGGCCGTCGGCCGGGGAAGCATCCGTAATAGAAGTAACGCCTTGGAATGGCCGCCGACGCGATCGAAGGTGGTCTCCTGAAAGTAGGTTTGGGCGAGTGAAATACCTGCTTCGCCAAGCGCACGTTTAAAGCCATCCACACGCTGCTGTGCGTTGGTCAGATGGAGTGGGCCGGTAATGACGGCAAGGCGCCTGTGACCAAGTTGGATGAGATACCGGCTCGCCTGGAATGCGCCTTCTTCATTGGCGACGGTCGCGCTGTCGCCGTCCCATCGCTTGGGCAGACGGTCCACGCAGACCACGGCGGTGCCGGATTTGCGGTACGACTCCGCCTGGGCCGTCAGATCACTGAAGTTAGAAGGGATGACGAGAAGTCCGGCGGGCAAGTAAGTGCGCAGTTCGTTGAGGTGAACCAGCTCTTTGGAGTGATCATTGTCCGTATTGCAGAGAACCAGTCGATAGCCATTCGAGAAGGCTACATCTTCGGCGCCGCGAACGACGGCAGGGAAGAAGGGGTTGGTCACATCGGGAATGACCATGCCGATCATGTTCGTCTTGTCACGGCGGAGCCCCCTGGCTAACTGGCTGGGTTGGTAGCCTAAGGAATTCACCACATCCAGAACGCGCTTGCGAAGGGGTTCTTTCACGCGTGCCGACCCATTCAGCACGTGCGAAACGGTGCCAAGCGAAACGCCTGCCATCTTTGCAACCTGCTTCATGTTGGACATAGGTTGAACTACTCCGCCTGGTCGCAGCCTATTGGTTCGTCGATGTGTTGTGGGCAGTATACCAGTATGTAAATGGTTTCATGGACCTGCGATGGTCACGGTTTCTTTAGCCAAAAGATAATCCTGACCGCACCAGAGAAGGGTACGCAGAGGCCTTGAAGAGTCTGCGTGACAACACTACGTTCCCTTGGTTTTTGCCCCGCCTGCCCCGCCTGTCCCGGCCTGCCGTGGAGCGTGCCGTGGGGCTTGAGTGGGATAGTGGCTTTTCCCATGGTTCTTGCCACCCCGGCAACAAATGCTGGGTGGCCCATTCAAGCCTTCCGGCGCCTGCCCCGCCGTCCCGGCCTGCCGTGGAGCGTGCCGGGGGCTTGAGTGGGATAGTGGCTTCTCCCATGGTTTTTGCCACCCCGGCAACAAATGCTGGGTGGCCCATTCAAGCCTTCCGGCGCCTGCCCCGCCTGTCCGGGCCTGCCGTGGAGCGTGCCGTGGGGCTTGAGTGGGATAGTGGCTTCTCCCATGGTTTTTGCCACCCCGGCAACAAATGCTGGGTGGCCCATTCAAGCCTTCCTTTGGCTTGAGTGGGATAGTGGCTTTCGATGTGCCACCTTCGGTTTGCCGGCGTTGCAAGGGCATCATCCTTTGCGCGATCTTCTAACTTGACAAAGATGAGAGGCGCGGAGTGAAATACTTGGTTAAATGAAACGTTTCAACGCGCATGGGAAACAACATGCATTCTTGCCCTGCACTAACCATTCGTTTTAGCTATAGCTAAATCAGATAGCCGCCCTCACAGATCGAACGGCGCTTGAGATTCGGAGGAACAGTATGATCCGCGCGAAGGTCCTGATCGCGGCGTTGGCAGTGCTTGCCGGCGCGCCGGGCAACCAGCTGGCCGGCAATGATCCGCAAGGCAGGCACATGGTGGCGCAGAACTGGTGGAACTCGGCCGCGTCGATCGTTCGCGTCTCCATCAACCCCGGCACCGAGAGCAGGCAGGGCAAGCGCCCACAGTTTCCAATCGATCCGGCGAAGGCGGGGCCGATTTTGGACGACTATAAAGCTCGAGGCGTCTCCGCCATTGAAATCTTCGCTCCCTATTATGGCGGCCGAAGCTACGGAGGTTTGGACGCAATCGACCGGTTCAACCTCAATCCGAAGGTCGGAACCATGGACGACTTTCGCGCTCTGGTCCGGCTGATTCACAGCAAGGGCATGGCGGTGATCAGTTTTGACAATCTTGGCTACTGCAGCTCAGAGTCGCCGGACTTTCTCAAGGCAGCCGATGATGTTAGAGCCGGCAGAGACACGCCGGAAGCCCGGCGGTTTCTTTGGGCAGACAGTGCCGATGCACCCCCGCCCGGACCGGACAACGACAAGTTTTTCATGGTTCGTCCGCGCCACCTTCCGAATAACTACAACCCCGACAAGTCAGAGTTCTGGGAGTACAACCCGCGCGCCGGAAAATACTTCTGGACCAAGTGGCTGGGTCCGGATCTTTCCGGCAAGGTCGTGCGGCTGCCCCAATACAACTGGCGCAGCGTGGAGTTCCAGCAGTATGCGGAACGTGTGGTTCGCTTCTGGATGGATACTGGCCTGGACGGCATGATCATCGACGCGGTGAATTGGTATGTGGGCCATACCTGGGAGCAGGACCGGCACGATATTACGGATGTTATCCGGAGTTATGGAAACGCTTATCGCCAGCCGGAAGGCGGCGGAGCATTCTATGAGGACCCACTGGGCTGGATTCAGGACGGCGGTTGGAATTCGGTGCAGGACTACGACCTGTTCATTTGGTGGGAGAAGAGAAACGTAATTGCCACGGCGCTTGATACCGGCGATCCAAGACCCATTGAGCAGTCATTGCGCCAGTATCACGATCGAGTGGTGGGCGCGGGAGGTGTGCTCTACTTCTACTTCCCTCCGATACCAGATCCTCCCAAGGGCAAACTGGCCCAGGCCATGTTGGCTTCTGTGGGCGACCTGCTCGCCTCCAACCCGCCCTCCGGCCCTGCGGACGAAGACTGGATCCGCTTGCTCAAAATGAAGGCCGCGCACCCGGCCTTCTACAACGACAGCTCACGACGGCACATTCCCACCAGCGCTGACGACAAGCACTACGCGTTCCTGCGCACGGCAAAGGATGATTCGGAGCGCGTGCTCGCGGTCATGAACTTTCAGTCGACTCCGCAGACCGTGGAGGTGGACGTAAGCGGAGTGGCAGGCGAAGCATTCGTTGATATGACCAGCGGTGAGCGCGCGGCTCGAAAAAACCCGCTTCCCGTGCAACTGCCGGCATACGGCTATCGCTTCTATCGGGTGGAATAGCGACGCCGGCTCCGTAAAAGAGCCATACGATTGCGTTCACCCATTTCTATTCCGCATCCATCACGCAACGGAACCCGACCGTTGCCGAGCGGTCTTCACTCGGAGCCATGAGCAGGAATTTTCCATGCTGATCGTTGCGGTAGGCCTGGGGAAAGTACCAGATCGAGCCCTGGGGTTGATAGTAGCTGCCGCCGCGTAAGATCGCGGCGCGCGTGTGATCATCGTCGAACTCGTCCGTCCATTGCCATACATTGCCCACCAGGTCGTAAATGCCGAAGGGGCTGAGGCCTTTCGGATGAGCCTTCACGTCATCGGGACCGTGTAGCGTTCTGCCTGTTTCCGGAACAGGAACGTTCGCGGCATCCCAATCGTTGCCCCATGGATAGAGGCGTCCGTCGTTGCCTTGCGCGGCGTACTGCCACTCCCACTCGCGCGGCAGCCGCTTGCCCGCCCACGCGGCGTAAGCGCGGGCGTCTTCCATCGAGACCCAGGTTACGGGCTTGTCCTGCCAACCCGCAGGATACGTCCCTTCCTTCCAGTCCTTCAAAAAGCCGGCTGCATCCGCGGGATGATAGTGGGTCGCATCCATGAACTTTTTGAACTCGGCATTGGTGACGGGATACTTGTCCATCCAGAAGGAGTGAATCTGCAATATGTGATCGTGGTAACGGCGGGGAGAGCTTTCCCAGGGATATTGAACATCCACTCCAACATCGTCGTGTCCTTCAATTTCAATGCCCTGCAGCCGGAAGCGGTATTCGCCGGCCGGAATCTGCACCATGCCTTCCGGATTGCCCACGGGGTGAGACGTGGCAGTGATAGGGGCTATCTGCTGGGGCAGAAAGGTCCATTCGCTGCTATAGCTGGCTAAGGGCTTTTGCGTCATGACTCGCATCTTGTCCATGAGCTGCTGTATATCTGAGCTGGCGGGCTGGCTGGTCATGAGGACGGCCCCGTATCCGTTTGCCTCGACCTCGAAGCTGAGAATCGCATCTCCGCCTTCCATGCGTGGTTGAAGGGCAACTCCGTGGTAAAGATCGTAAAAATGTGCTCCCGGCGGAGCACCGTGAATGCGCAGCTCGGGGCCATCCATTTCAAAGTCAGCACGGTTGACCAGCGTCCAAACGCTATCTCCATTGAGGGGAAAGCGGCTCGAGAATAACCCGCGCGACAGCGTTGGGTAATAAGGTTGCCAATCGGCACTTACGAGAAAGGGCGCAACTCCGCGCTCAATAGTGGCGAACCGCCGCAACGCCTCTCCGTCACGGGGCGGGATGCCATTCCAGATGCCCCAGACGTTCTCCCAACTTTCCAAGCCTGTTCCATTCAGGAATGCTGACTGAAATAAATCCGTTTTGGCGTGAGTCCAGCGGGCGCAGATGTGCACCATCGACCGGGGTTCCAACCATTTGCTGCGGCTGACCAGGGGGTTGTAAGGGTAAGTCCAGTAGCCCCAGGTCATGGTGTTCCAGGCGAGCATCTCATCGTGCGCGGGAAAGTGCTCCGGCTCGAGCACCAGTGGATGCCCGACTTTTTCGGCGGACTTGGCAAATGCTTCGGGAATGCCGTCCATGGTGTCGCCATTGACCCCGTCGGCGTCGACAGCTTTCATCAACTCAGCAGTGGCATCCCAGTTCGGTTTGCCTTCATCTCTGGTTCCCTGATCCCACACCATCACGGGAAAGAGCACCTTCACGCCGTGGCGGTGAAAATCCTCAACCATCGCCCGGACTCCGTCCAATCCGCCTGGCATATCGCGGAGCAGGTCGTATTGATTGCGGTTATCAATCCCAATATTCGTGTACGTGTGCCAGATCAAGACTGAGTCGATACCGCCATATCTTTTGGTCAGATCGTCCAGGTAGCGGTCCACGGTGTACTTATGCGCAAGGGGATCGTAAAAGTAGCGGTCCTGCATCATCATTTGCGGCTGGATGAAGCTGGATTGTGTCCACTTCAACTGGGGCAGGTCGTACAGGTTTGTGTCATAGCCCATGCGAACCCGCCGCTGTGCACGCCATGCACGCATTTCCCGTAGCCATTGGTCCAGCACCTGCTGGGTGCATTGCACTCCACCGTTGATAACCAGCCGGGGAATATCCATGCAGACTGGCGCTTCAATCCCCTGGTCCTCAAGGTGCAGATGAGGATAATCGGGCGTTTGCCCTTCTGCGGAGAAACCCACCGAAGCCACCACCAATGTCGCCAGGATCAGCAAGCTCCATTTCATCCTTTATCTCCGTAATCTCCAGAATTGCATTGCGAAAGAGCGATCGAAAAGTCGTGGTTTGCCAGGAAGCGGCATGCCTCAGGGAACAAGAAAGTCAGAAGACTGTGAAAGCTTTCAAATATGCGCGTTGGCATACTAGTGACCCGCGCCTCGCGTTGTCAAGCGAAGATTCGGAGCGTGTTCTCGCGGTGGAGGAGCGGCAGTAGAAAGCGCTCATCGCGTAACGGACAGAGCAGCTAAGGAGAGACCTTTGCGTTATTGGCTTGTCTCGCCGTTGCATCCTTGGCCTCTTTCCACAATTTCGCGAAGGTATGCATTTCCTGCTGCGCTTCGGCGTCCTTGCCTTGCGCCTTGTAAACCGAGGCCAGCAGGTAATGGATGGTGGGCTCGGCCGGGCTATTCTTCTCAGCTACGAGCAGGTCGGGCAACGCTTCGCTCTGTCTCCCCAGCCGTATGAGCGTGCGCGCGCGATCCACGCGCGCCTCCATGAGCGTGGGGCAGCGGTCGATGGACTGATTCAACGCAGAGATCGCATCCTCGTAGGAGTTATGCGCCTCGATCATGGCATCGCCCAGTTTCCAGTACGCGGTGCAATTGTTGGGATCGTTCGCCAATTCAGCTTTGAATTCCGCCTGCGCGGACTGCCATTCGCCGATATGCCAGTACGCGTTCGCCATGCGCATATGCGTTCCCGCCTGATGCGGAGCCATATCGATCGCCTTCTTGTACTCAACAAGAGCACCGGCGTAGTTGTACGCGTTCTCATTCATTTCGCCGGCGATCTCATGCGTAATATAAGAATCCGGGTCAATTTCATTGATCTTTGCCAGTGCGTTCTCCGACATCAGCAGATAGGTCTTGCGCAGCAGGTACCATCCTTCCTGGCTTTTCGGATTCCGCTCAAGAAAGTTATTCAGGTGTAACGCCGCCTCGTTAAAGTTCTTGCGGTCGATGAGGAGAAGGGCCAGCATCATCTCCACATTGTCATCCTTGGGGTTATTGCTTAGGGCTGCCCGGAGGAGAGGCTCAGCTTTCTCATACACGCCCAATTGGAAATAACTCATGCCTAACATCGCGGACGCAGTGTGCAAATTGGGATCGATGGCCAATGCGCTCTGCAGCACTTCCACGGCGTGGTTGTAATCACGATCCTTGAAGTAGAGCATTCCCAGGTTGTTGTACGCCGGGGCAAGCTGGGGCGCGAGCTTGATCATGGCCCGGTACTTTTCGATGGCGGTGGCGCGGTCTCCCTGTTGCTGGGCCGCTTTGGCCTGGGCGTATAGCTGCTGCACCTCGGGCGTGGCCTGGTCGGGCGCCTGGCGGGCAAACGACGCAGTGACCGAAACGATCAGCAACCACACAGCCAGGGATTGCGGCGCCCAGCTAAAGAATGCCGTGGATCGGTCCATCCTCATCGCGTGACATTTTAGTCGTCCGCTCTGGCTATGGGAAGCGTGCGTCGTCCATCTTCCGATCTACCGGCCGATGCGACCGAATTTCTTATCTGATGGTCAACCTTGTCACTCATATAACCGCAATCCAGACGCATGTAGACGGAGGTATAGGGAATAGTGCTGTTGGTCTTGATGAGGAGGATGCGAAACGTTTTCCCTACCTCATGAATGTCTGACAACAGCTGGGCATGCGGAATGCTGGAGAGCGTGGTTTGCTCAAAGGTGTGCGCAATTGCATCGCGGATCGCTGCGACGCCCGGGTAATCGTCCTCCTGGATGAAGCGAAGCTCCTGATCGAGGAAGACGGTGGCTCGCACGTGCCGGGATGAGGAGATGGCTCCGGCGACGTAATGCAGTACAGCGGATAAATCCTGATCCGCAAAAATGGTTTCAATCCCGCTTTGCGAATAAGCCGGGAAGGCGGCATCGGCCACGATGATCCAGTTCCGGTGCCCGTAGAGCGGCAGGCGTTCCTCGAAGGTTTTCTGCCATTCGGCGGAGGCCCGGTGAGACGCGGTAGACTGGCGCAGGCTGCCATCAAGAGACATAGAGAGACCAAAGACGTACGGACGATTTTTAACGTTTCAAAATATAGAAGGCCAAGTTATGCCTCTGATTCGCGTCTGTCAAGGCCTGTTCGATCCGTGTACCAACAGGCGTTACGGTTGGTGTTGGCCGGTCTTTTACTGCACCACCGCCGGGGTGGCTCTGGGTCCGAAGAAGCGCATTTAATCTTTGACAATGCCGACTTTTCGCTCCACAGTCAGCGTGCATCCTCCCAACACATTTATCTTTGACAATCGCGACTTTTGCTATGTATGATTCTGTGCAATTTGAATGGTTTCAAGAAAGACGAGACAGAACCCATAATGCCAGGAAACACACAAACCTGCGCTGGTGGAGGTTGTAAAGGCAAGAATCATCTCGCTCGTTGAAAAAGTTGTGTTCGCGTACCCTGGGTTGAAGGAAAGGATAGATCACAGCTTGTACCAGCCCGAGACCTACTCCATTGCTCTCTCTTTCATGATCCTCACCATGTTGTGCTGGGGATCGTGGGCCAACACTGTCAAGTTGTGTCCAGGATACCGCTTCCAGCTTTTTTACTGGGATTACGTGATCGGGTTGATCGCGGGCGCCTTGCTGTGGGGGTTCACCCTGGGAACGGCCGGCTCCACCGGAGTATCTTTCCTGGCCGATGTCGAGGCCGCACAGGCTTCTCATATCGTCTGGGCGCTGATTGGGGGAGTGATTTTCAATGTAGCCAACCTGTTGCTGGTGGCGGCCATCGAGATCGCGGGGTTGGCGGTTGCTTTTCCAGTCGGGATCGGTCTGGCGTTGGTCATCGGCGCCGGCAGCAGTTACCTATTGGCTCCCCATGGAAACCCGGCTATGCTGTTCGGCGGCATCGTCCTGGTGGTGGGCGCCATCGTGTGTGATGCGATTGCCTATCGTCTCCGCGAACGTGAACACCAGGCGGCCAGCCGCAGAGGTGTGGTGATCAGCCTGATCGCCGGATTGTTGATGGGAACCTTCTATCCCTTCGTTTCGCGCGCCATGACCGGGGCGGGCGCCCCAGGACCCTATGCGACCTCGTTCTTTTTCGTGATTGGGGTAGCGCTCTGTGCCATTCCGTTCAACTACCTTTTAATGCGCAAGCCGCTCGATGCTCAGAGCCCCGTATCCATGGCGGGTTTTACGGCAGCTCCTGCCCGCTGGCATTGGTGGGGAATACTGGGCGGCGTGATCTGGTGCACCGGGGCGGTCTTCAACTTTGTGGCATCAAGAGCCCACATTGTTGGGCCGGCTGTTTCCTACTCCATTGGGCAAGGGGCCACGATGGTTTCCGCCGCGTGGGGGGTCTTCATCTGGCGTGAGTTCTCTTCCGCCTCGTCCCGTGCCAAGAGCTACCTGTTCTGGATGTTTGTCTTGTTTCTGGTGGGGCTCACGCTGGTGGCCCTGGCGCCTCTTTTCTAGCTGGTCATTGTTCAAAGGCAGGTATATGTCGCGCAGCCAACAGGCGATTGTCGTGGTGGGCAGCATCAATATCGATCTGGTTTCGAAGGCCGAGCGGATCCCGGTCTCGGGAGAGACGGTGCTCGCTACCGAGTTCAAGACGCATTTGGGCGGAAAGGGTGCAAACCAGGCAGTCGCCATTGCACGGCTTGGGTACCCGGTGCACATGATCGGCAAAGTCGGGAGTGATGCATTTGGAGAGAAGCTACGCTCCGGATTGGAGCAGGCGGGGGTCGATATTTCGGCCGTGGGGACGGTTGAGGATAGTTCAGGAGTCGCCATGATCGTCGTTTCTCCGGAAGGCGACAACATCATTATCGTGACCCCGGGCGCGAATTCCGCCTTGATGCCGCCGGATCTGGATGCGCATATCGAGATGATTCGCGGCGCAAGGCTGGTGCTCGCGCAATTAGAAACTCCCATGGATACGATCGAGTATCTGGCCGGGTTGTGTGAGCGCGAAGGGGTTCCCCTGATGCTCGATCCTGCGCCTTCGCATGCTCTCTCCCCGGCGGTGTTGAGGCAGATCAGCTGGTTTACTCCCAATGAGACGGAAGCCGCGTTTTATGCCGGCGGCAAAAAGAAGGAATCTCTGGAGCAGACCGCCGAAAGGCTGTTGCAACAGGGATTGCGCGGAGTGGTGCTGAAACTTGGAGCCTCCGGCGTGTACCTGCGCAGCCAGGAGGGTCTCAAGTTGCATGTGCCGGCGTTTCCCGTGAAGGCGGTAGACACAACCGCCGCCGGAGACGCATTCAATGGGGCATTCGCAGTGGGACTGGCCCGGGGGCAGTCTCCTCAGGAGAGTGCGCGGTTTGCGGCCGCGGCCGCCGCTGTTTCGGTTACCCGCGCAGGTGCGCAGCCCTCCATGCCCACAACCGATGAAGTGGATGCAATCCTGGCTGCGGCGCAGTCACAAGTAAGGTAAGGAACAGATGAGAGGAACGACGGGAATGAAGAAGATTGCCGCTCTTGCTTTGGCCGCGGCTGCATGGGCCCTCCCCACGCTGGCTCAGGATACACAGTACAAGCCGGTAAATCAGCAGATTCCTCCGCCCGGCTGCCTCACCCTCAAGGGTGCGTGGGAAGGTGGCTATACACCCTGCACGGACGTGACCCATCAGCAGTGGCTGACCGATGTTACGCATTGGCGCACCGAACGCCGGATTCGCATCGGCTTTGACGATGCGCGATACCACCTGCCGGCGCTGCAATGGGCACAGTCCGCATTTATCCAGCCGCAGATGATGGTGCAGGATCGATATTTCTACGATCCCGTAGCCCACAAATATACCGTCGACCGCTACCTGGATGACCTCGATAAGCGGTACGGAGGCATCGACGCGGTGCTGATTTGGCCCACCTATCCGAACATGGGCATCGACGATCGCAATCAACATGACATGATTCGCTCCATGCCTGGCGGCGTGGCGGGCGTTCACCAGATGGTGGAAGACTTTCATAAGCGTGGAGTGCACGTGCTGTTTCCCATGATGATGTGGGACCAGGGCACGCGTGAGCCGGAGAAGCCCTGGCCGGTAGAGATCGCCGGCCTGATGAAGGAGATTGACGCTGACGGCATCAACGGCGATACCCAGGATGGCGTGCCGCTGGCTTTTTCACTGGCCGCCGATGCGGTGGGGCACCCGCTGGCGTTTGAGCCGGAGGGCGGCCCAGCGGACGAGGCACTGGCCTGGGATGTGCTCACCTGGGGACAGTATAAGTTTCAATTCGTGCCTACGGTGGATCGCTATCGCTGGCTGGAGCCAAGGCACCAGGTCAATATTCAGGGACGCTGGAATCGCGATAAGACCGACGACCTTCAATTTGGATTTTTCAATGGAGAAGGTTGGGAGAGCTGGGAAAACGTCTGGGGCATATGGAACGGGGTGACCCCTCGCGACGGAGAAGCGACGCGGCGCATGGCGACGATCGAGCGCGCGGTGGCGCCGTTCTTTGCCAGCACCGGGTGGGAGCCGTTTTCTCCCATGCACATGTATGGTGTCTTTGCCAGCCGTTGGCCGCTGGAGGGCCGCACCGTCTGGACGATTGTGAATCGCAATGAATACGATGTGACGGGGCGGCAGATGTCGGTCCCGGCGGAAGATGGGGTTCGCTATTTCGATCTGTATCACGGCGTGGAACTGACGCCGGAGCGTGAAGGAAAAGAGGCGGTGCTTTCGTTTTCCATCGAGGCCCACGGAATGGGCGCAGTAATGGCCGTTCACGGCGCGCCCGAAGCCAGCATCGATGAGCTGATGTCGCGCATGAAGAAGATGACGGCAACGCCACTCTCTTCGTATGCCCATGAGTGGAAGCCCCTGGGGCAGCAGTTAGTGGAGATTGCGAAGACCAAGCCCGCGGCGGCAGAGCCTGAAGGAATGGTGAAGATCCCGGCCGGCGATTATGTCTTCAAAGTGCAGGGCATTGAAATTGAAGGCTCCGATGATGTGGGTGTGGACGTGCAGTATCCCTGGGAGGACTCGGCGCGGCGATTCCACGAGCATCGGATGCATGTGGATACGTTCTATCTCGACAAATACCCGGTCACGAATGCTGACTTCAAAAAGTTTCTCGACGCGACTCACTATCATCCCCAGGATGACCTGAATTTTCTTCGCGACTGGAAGAACGGCTCCTATCCTGAGGGATGGGCCAAAAAGCCTGTGACGTGGGTATCGCTGGAGGATGCACGCGCTTACGCGAAGTGGGCGGGCAAGCGGCTGCCTCACGAGTGGGAGTGGCAATATGCCGCGCAGGGCGGTGACCCGAACCGCATATATCCCTGGGGAAATACATGGAGCTCGGCCAATGTGCCTGTGCCGGACAAAGGCCGTACGTTGACGCCGCCCGATGACGTGGATGCGCATCCCGCGGGTGCGAGTCCGATGGGTGTGATGGATATGGTCGGCAACGTGTGGCAATGGACCGACGAATATGTCGACGATCATACGCGGGGTGGCATTCTGCGCGGTGGGAACTACTACCAGCCGCAAGGCTCCATTTGGTATTTTCCAGAGGCCTATCGAAATGATCAGCATGGCAAGCTGCTCTTGATGGCGCCGAGCTATGACCGGTCGGGGACTCTCGGCTTCCGCTGCGCCAGCGATGCCCAATGAATCCCGGCCTGGAATAAGCCCCGGCCGGGGAACCACTTGATGCGATCGAGACCGTTCAAGGCGGATGACAGCTAGCTCTGTCGTCCGCGCCAGGGCAATTCTTCTTGTGAAATTTCTACTAGGGTTTAGGACCATCCTTGTCTATAGTGGTGGCGCGGAGTGGAAGACAACGCGAGGTTGCCGGAAGGCGTCTCGCAGGCGTCGGCGGCGATGGGAGTGCCGTCGAGTGAGATTTGTACGATGGTTTCCATGGTCAGTCTTTGAAATGGCAATCTATCTTGGTACGGAGAAAGCGGACCGATTCCCGTAGCTCTTCCATCCCGTCCAAACCGTCTTCGATGGAAACCCAGGACTGAAACCCCACCGAATGAAGTATGGAAAAAATCCTGTCGTAGTCGTTCATGCCTTTGCCGATAACTCCATGGGAGAGACGGCTCGCGTAGCCGACTGAATTCTCTTCTTTGCGCAGATCCTCAATCGTTCCGCTCTTGAGATAGCGGTCGCTGGCATGCATGGAGACGACGCGGTGCTTCACCCGTTCGAGCAAGACCAGAGGGTCTTCGCCGGCCAGGATGGTGTTGGAAGGATCGTAGTTGACGCCGAACCACGGCGACTCGATCTGGTCGACAATCTCGACGAAGACATCCATCTTTTGCGCAAATTCCGGGTATTGCCAGTAGTTGTCCTTGTAGTGGTTCTCCATCGTCATGACCACGCCGTGTTCTTCGGCAAAGGGGATCAGGCCTTGGATGACCCGAACAACCTGGGCAACGCCTTTTTCCCGCGTGAGTTCGGGACGGCGTTGACCCGAGAGGACACGGCAAAACCGTCCACCAAAAAAAGCAGTGATCTCGATCATCCGCTTCTCGCGTTCGATCTCTGCCTTCAGCAGAAGGGGATCGGGCTGGGTAAAATCGGGAGAGCAGCAGAGCATCGGCATGGCGAGATTGTGTTTCTCAAGCGCGGCCTTGACCTGGTTGAGAAAGCTCTCATCGTCCTCCACAAACCCCGCGTAGAATTCGAGTCCGTCGACGCCAAGCGTTGCGGCCAGCTCGATCCATTCGAACACAGTCATGGTGCGATGGACGCACAGCTCATCCATGTAGCATTTGGGGAATGCGGCTACCCTGGGCTTCATGAAAGGGTTCCGTCAGCGCTTTCCTTTACCGGATTCCGGCCAATGACGGGGTACTGCTCCACATCGAGAATCGCGCCGTTGATGAGTGCGGCCTCGTCCGACAGAAAGTAGACCGCGGCCCAGGCGATGTCCTCCGGCGAGAGCAGCCGGCCTGAGGGAGCAAAGGTCCTGGATACCCGGGTGGGCCAATCCTCGGGCAAACCCTCTTTCATTTTCAAGGCAAATTCGTTGGGGGTCAGAGTCCAGCCGACATTCAACTGGTTGACCCGGATCCCTTCGACTCCATGTGCGTCTGCGAGGTTTCGTGTCAGGGTCATCAAGCCACCCTTGCAGATGGAGTAGATAAATTGATTACGCTCTCCGCAATACGCATTAATCGATCCGATATTCAGCACTCGGCCTGTACCTTGTTTGCGGAAGTGGGGAAGGGCGGCCTGAATAAGAAGAAATGGCGCCTTCAGGTCGACGGCGACCGTGCGGTCAAATAATTCCGCATCGGTCTTCTCGATATTCCCCCGCGTGATTGCGGCGGCATTATTGACCAGGCCATCGATTCTTCCAAAGTGATCCATGGTTTCCGCGATGAGCCGCGGAGGCACCAGCGGATCCTCAAGCGATCCGATGGTGAAAGACGCTCCTTCTCCGAGTTCAGCAGCCAATGTTTGCGCTGCCTCTTTTCGTCTCCCATGGATCATGACCTTCGCGCCTTCGCGACTAAAGACCCTCACCATGCCCTCCCCGATGCCAGTGGTCGAACCGGTCACCAGGATCACCTTGTCTTTCAGGCGTTGGGTCATGGCTGGAGCACTCCTTTGACGATTACGCCGGAGTGCATCTCCTCAAAAGCTTCGTGCCACTGGTTGAGCGGGGAGATGCGATTGAGTATCGGATCCAGTTGGATCTTGCCGCTTGCCAGCAGTGAAATGACCTTCTCCCAGATTGGCCAGTTGTGAGAAAAGCTGCCCTGCAGAGTGGCCGCTTTCTGAACCAGTGGATCGAGAGAAAAATTGAGCGGCTGGGGTCCCCATCCAACTTTGGTGATCTGGCCTGCAGGACGCACCATATCGAGCGCCAGTTTAAGCGATGCGGAAACACCGGCGGCATCGATGACCAGGTCAAGACCATAACCGTCGCCGAAGTTCCTGACCCACTCGGCAACATCTTCGCCTTGCGCGCCCAGAACCGTGTCTGCCCCGATTTGCCTGGCAACCTGCAGCCGCTTGGCATCCGCGGGAATGCCGACCACGATGAGGTGTCCGGCCCCGGAGAGCTTCGCCATCATCGCGCACAGCAGTCCGATCGGCCCTGGTCCAATCACCGCGACCGTATCCCCGGGCCGCAAGTGGGAATTGACGCACACCGCGTTGTAGGCAACGCAGCATGGCTCAGTCAGCGACGCCTTTTCCAGGGCCAACGAGGCAGGAACGCGGTGCAGGCAGCGCGCAGGCACTCTGACAAAGGGCGCCATCGCGCCATCGACGCCGTATCCGAAACCGAGCCGCTTCGGGTCCAGGTTATAGAGTCCCTGCCGGAGGAACGCCGAGTCAGGCGGCAGCACCGCGGCGGTTTCGCTCACCACCCGGTCACCCTCTTTGAAGCCGGTTACGCGGTTGCCGGCTTGGGCAACGTAACCAGCGAATTCATGACCGAGGACGACAGGGTAATTGACCGGCCAACTCTGCTTGCCGGTGTATTGATGGAGATCGCTGCCGCAGATGCCCACGGCCTCTACCTTGAATAAAACGTCTTCTTCGCCAATGCCAGGGATGGGGAGTTCCCGAAGCTCAACCGAGTGCGGATCCTTTGCGTAATTGACTAAACCGATCATAGTGACCATTTTGCGTAATCGGTAAGGCACAAAGCAACCGGATGGGGAAGATTTCCTTCCCGCCTGCTTCAAATTTCAAAGGTCGAGACTGCCAGCCTTCTTCTGCTATAGCCCGCCATGTAGCGTGAGTAAGCAGCGATGCCGAGGTTTCCGTAGAGTGGAATCTGGTAAGCCAGCGCGGTGCTGTGAAGGAACTCGGCGAGCAAGCCCATCAGGGGCGTCATGACTGCTCCGCCAACGATCGCCATCACCAGAAAAGAACCGGCAATGTTGGTGTTGGGGCCGAGATCCTTCAGCCCCATGGCGAAGATCGTGGGAAACATCAGGGACATGAAGAAGCTAGTCAGCAGGATCGCCATGAGCCCGATCCAACCCGGCAAGAAAATTCCCGCCAGCAGCAGAGCGACATTGAGCAGGCCATAAGTCGTCATGATCTTGCCGGGTGAAAAGCGGCGCATCAGAGCCGTAGCTACGAAGCGGCCGATCCCGAAGAGACCGATGCTGCACGCTAACAAAATTCCACCGATACGGTCAGTGGTGTGGGCATATTCTTTGGCGTACTGAATAAAGTAGCTCCAGGTGCAGACCGATGCGCCGACGTATAAGAACTGCGCGACAACGGCGAAAAGAAAATGGGGCTTGTGCAGTAACTCGCGCCAATCTCCGCTGACCGCGGCCGCGTGAGACCTGGCCTCAAGGAAAGCAGGGAACCGCGTAACACCGATCATGATTGCCCATAGCAACGCGAGCCCACCCAATACAAGATAGGGCGCAACCACGCGCATGGTCTCGTTATGGAGATACGCGGCATACGTTCCGGCGTTCTGCATCGCGGCAACCTGGGTGGGAGAGAGTTCCACGCCGGAGAAAATGAAGGCGGTTCCCACCAGGATTCCGGTAATGCAACCCAGAGGATTGAACGCTTGCGCCAGATTCAGCCTTTGCTCCGAACTCGCCGTGGGGCCGAGCTGGGCCACAAAGGGGTTGGAGGCCGTTTCGAGAAAAGCGAGTCCGCTGGCCATGACAAATAACGACGCCAGGAAAAACCCATACTTCCCAGAGTTTGCCGCGGGCAGGAAGAGAAAGCATCCGGCCGCAAACAAGACCAGGCCGGTAAGGAATCCCGATTTATAGCCACGGCGCTTCATGAGGAGGCCCGCGGGCAGTGCGAGCAGAAAATAGCCGAGGTAGAAAGCCGACTGCACCAATCCGGCCTGAAATCGGCTGAGCTCAAGGGACTTCATAAACTGCCGGATGAGCACGTCGTTCAAGTTATTGGGAATGCCCCAGAGAAAGAAGAGCCCGGTAATGAGCACGAACGGGCGCATAACGCCGGGTGGCAGCCATGCCCCGGAAGACGCGTCGGCCGGGTTCTCGGCCTGCGGATGTTGTTCGCCGACCTTGGTAGGGATCATCATTTAGGGTTTCTCCGCGCAGGTTGACCCCTGCATTTCGATCAGTTCGCTGCGCCGATAAGCTTGTCTGAGAGCCATAAATCTGCCGCGGAACGACTGAAACGAAGCGCTTATCGACCAGAACGAAAATATTACCAGCGTCTGCGAACCCACCGGCAAGCTGAATGGCACTCGTTTCACTGCCCCAAGCATTATTCTGTCCTTAGCGCCCGCACCGGATCCACTGACGCCGCCCGCCACGCCGGAATTACCCCCGCCACGCAGGCTGCCGCCAGCAGCATCACCACCGCCCCCACCAATGCACCGCTGCTCACCGTCGTTAGCTCATATAGCTGTGACTTCACCAGCGTGACTCCGTAGAAGGCCACAGGAATTCCGATCGCAAGCCCGAGCAGTGTCTGCAACAACGCGCTGCGAAGGATCATCGCCACCACCCCGCTGCGATCCGCGCCCAGTGCCATGCGGATGCCAATCTCGCTCGTCCTCCGCGCCACCGTGTACGAAGTCACCCCATACAGCCCCACCGTCGCCAACAGCAGCGCCAGGCCGCCGAACAATGTCATCAACGTCGACAACATCTGCTCGTGCGTAAATCTGCCTGCGATTTGCGCATCGAAGGTCTCGAACCTCTCCATCGCCAGATTCGGATTGATTTCCATCAGCGTCCGCCGTGCAATCGTTTCCATATCGCTCATCGGATGTGATGTCTCAACCACGATGGCGCCCGCATCCCCCTCCTCTGACGGCTGCGTCAGCGGGCCAAAGTACATGGGGTGCGTCCCGTTCCTGCGCACGTCGGTGTAAGACGTTCCTTCCACCACGCCTACAATTTCGTAAGGCTTAGCAAGATGCCCTCCAGCAGTAAAGCGATGTCCGATCGGATTCTCTCCCGGCTTGAAGAGCGCCCTGACAAAGTCCTCGTTCACCACCGCAACATGCGGCGAAGTTGCCGTGTCCTGCACGGTGATTCCACGTCCCATCAGCACTCGTGTCCCCACCGAATCGAAGTACTCCGGATTCACAATGATGTTCGCAGCAGAGCTGTGCGCCTTCGGCTGTCCCACCAATTGAATTTCGTAGCCGTCGTCGCCGCCTTCCATCGGCGTATAGGTACTCACCCCCACTTTCACCACGCCCGGAATTGCATGAAACCGCTCCTCAAGGACCCGGTAAAGCGCATTCACTTGCTCATCCTTATAACCCGCCGTCTGTGCGTAGAAATAGACCATATAGCGGTTCTTCGATTCCAGCTTCATGTCCGCGTGCTGCAGCCTGCCCAGGCTCTGCGCAAACAGCCCCGCACCTACCAGCAGCACCACAGACAACGCCGCCTGCATTACCACCAGCCCGCGTTGCAGCAGCCCGGCACCACCCGCCGTAGTTCGCGATCCACTACGCAGCGCATCCGCCGGTGCTGCCTTCGCACTAATAAGTGTCGGGGCCACGCCAAACAGCACGCCTGTCAGCATCGACACACCAATCGCAAACCCCAGCACTTCCATTGACGGGCTCGCATGGATAGGCACACGCTGCTCTCCTGGAAACGCCAGCGCCAGCAGCAACTTCGCACCGCCGTAGGACACAATCAGTGCCGCCATTCCGCTGATCGCCGCCAGCAATACACTCTCCGTCAGCAGTTGCCGCACAATCCGCCCGCGCAACGCACCCAGTGCTGTCCGCAGGCTCATCTCCGCCTTCCGTGCCATTCCGCGCACCAGCAGCAGGTTCGCAATGTTGGCGCACGCAATCATCAGCACCAGCCCGGCGATCCACATGAGCAGCTTCAGGTTTGAAGCGTAATCCTTCTGCATCGACTGCGTACCTGCACCACCTGCAGTCAGCACTAAATGCGTCTTAGCGATATCCGCGGCTGAAAAGTCAGGATCCGTCGCGTGCACCCGCTTGAGTTGCGCGCTCAACTTCTCCTGCAGAGGCCCCATCGCCGTCCCCGGCTTCACTCGCCCAATAATGTCCAGCCAATTCTGCGTCGGGTCACGGAAACTCTTTCCACCCGCCTCATCGGGCATCGTTGCAATCGGCAGGTAGAAATCCGGTGGCGTACTCGACATGCGATCGCCATAGAAACCCTCGGGCGCCACGCCCACCACCGTCACCGGCTTCGTATTCATCCAGAAGGTGCTGCCGACCACCGAATGATCGCCGTTGTAGAAGTCCTTCCATGTCGCATAACTCATCACCGCAACCAGTGGTGCACCGGCAACATCATCCGTATCGGAAAGCAGCCGTCCTATCGCAGGCTGTAGCCCAAACATGCGGAAGTAGTTTCCAGAGACAAACTCCCCCGCCCGTGGCTTTGCAGCCTCTTGGCCTCTATCACGCCGTATAACGACGGGCCGATTCTCAAACCCCGCCTGCATCGCCGCCAGCTCTTCAAACTCCGGCGTGTTCTTCTTCATCTGCTCATAGGTGTCGGTTGAAAACATGCTGTAGTCTCCGTCGTGCCACGTGTTGGGCCCGGAGTTCTGGCAACAGTCAGCCCAATCACCCACTCGCACCAGCGTCTTCGGGTCGACCACCGGCAGGTTCTTCAGCATCACCGCATTCACCAGCGTAAAGATCGCCGCATTCGCCCCAATCCCCAGCGCCAGCGTGAGGATCGCGGTAACCGTAAATCCCGGAGTCTTCCACAACTGCCGCAGCGCGAAACGCGCATCTTGCACCAAGCTCTCCAACCATCCCCATCCCCATGCCATATAGCCCTTCTCCTTGATCAAGGTTGGATTGCCAAATCTGCGATACGCCGCGCGCCGTGACTCGGACGAAAGCACACCCGCCTCTGTCTGCTCCTGCTCTCGCAGCTCCAAATGCAGACGCATCTCTTCTTCCAGATCTGCCTGAAATTGCCTCCGGTAAAACAGCATGCGCAAACGGCGCAACAGCTCATGGATTCTATGCATCGCTCACTCCTTACGCTGTCTGGATCACGCGTCCAATAGCCCCCATCACGCGCTCAAACTGCGAGATCTCCAACGCCAGCTGCTTGCGCCCCAGGGCCGTCAGCTTGTAGTAGCGCGCACGCCGGTTTCCAGCCGTCGTCCCCCATTCCGCCGTCACCCAGCCTTTGATCAACATTCGCTGGAGCGCCGGATACAGCGACCCCTCTTCGACCTGCAGCACATCGTCCGAAGTGCGCTGAATCGAATTGGCAATCTCATATCCATGAAGCTCGACATGCCGCGCGAGCGTCTTCAGGATCAGCAGGTAAAGCGTGCCCGGCGGAATCTCATCTCGATTCAAACAACACCTCTCCAACCAAACAGGAACCTCTAGCATAGTTAAACTATGCCAATAAGACGCTAACTGCCATAACCAAACTATGTCAAGAGAAGATGGCTGCTACCCCACAGCTGCTCTCTCCCGCAGCCTTTTAAGCCGCGGAGGCAATCTTTTCCTTACTTCCGTCTGTTCTGCTGAGGGATTGATCGCACAGGCGCCGTTCCTATAGGGTTGTTTTGGAGCTGCGCCTTGGATGTCCATCTGATCGACGGCACATACGAATTGTTCCGGCACTATTACGCGATGCCTTCGGCGCGCGATTCCGATGGCCGGGAGGTCGGAGCAGTCCGCGGCGTGCTCGCGTCCGTGCTCGGCCTGATCAAGGAAGGCGCCACCCACGTCGCGGTTGCGACCGATCACGTCATCGAGTCGTTTCGCAACGGGCTATGGCCAGGCTATAAGACCGGCGCAGGTGTCGAGCCCGATCTGCTGGCGCAGTTCCAACTACTGGAAGATGTTCTCTCTGCGGCGGGCATCGTCGTCTGGGCGATGGTGGAGTTTGAAGCGGATGACGCCCTCGCCGCCGCAGCCATGCTGGCAGCACAGGACGCGCGAGTCGATCGCGTGATCATCGCCACGCCGGACAAAGATCTCGCTCAATGTGTTCGCGGCACGCGGGTCGTCCAGTTGAATCGCCGGACACGGGTCACATTCGACGAGGCTGGTGTCATGCAGAAGTTCGGCGTCTCGCCGGAGTCGATCCCCGACTACCTGGCGTTGGTGGGCGACAGCGCGGATGGTTATCCGGGGTTGCCGGGCTGGGGTGCGAAGTCCTCGGCCGCGGTCCTTGCCAAGTACGTTCATCTGGAAGCCATCCCCAAGGACCATCGGGAATGGCGCGTGAACGCTGCGAGTGCAGGTACGCTCGCAATCACCCTGGCCCGCGAATGGGAGCACGCTCTGCTTTTTCGAACCCTGGCTACGCTTCGGACCGACATCCCGCTTTTCGAAGACGTGGACCAATTGCGATGGAGCGGCCCCACAGCCGCCTTTCCGGCGCTCGCGGCACGACTAGACGCGGCGGTCACCGAGACCGCGCGGCGTTCCCCGCGTCGTTAGCGGTCCGTTGTCAATCTTCGGGGAAGGCCGGATCGCTGATGCTCGGACGTCCGGTTTCCACGTGACCGGCGAACCGCCGCAAATATACCGGCGATTCCATCAAGGTGACGGAGAGGTCATACCAGCCTGAGCTTGCCGCCAGCAGCCAATGGTCTTCCACGCTGGCTCCCGGAGCGACCGAGTAGATATGCGGAGCACCCCGCTGGTAACCATTGCTTACCTGCATGTTGCACGGCGCCAAGCCGGAATTGGAGAGAGAAAGAATTACATTTCCTTCGGCCGCATCGTAGCGCAATTTGACCTCGTGCGACGCTGCCCGCTCGGCGGTACCCCGGAACTGGCAGAGATGACCGTTCGGGCCATGCACGGTAAGGTCGTAGGGCCCCGAGTTATCCAATAATCCGAAAGCGTATCTGCCGGCGAGACCGTATAGCGGCGCGGATTATCGTCGGGCTTCGCGCCGTTATACACGTAGAAGGCTGCGCCGGCTTTGCCCGTGTTTGAAAAGTCAATCCAGACCTTGCTCGCGTCGTCGCTCAGGCGGCACTGCGCCAGAAATTCGTAGGGCAAGGCCCGCGCCTTACGAGTGCCCGGCTCCTGTATCGGCATCGACTGCGTAGCTGGAACCCGATACGGCCGATGGAGAGAGGCTATCGGTTGCGGCACTGCAAAATGGAGAGCGCTGGGCGCGGAAGATCCGGAGAAATCGAAGGCCGACGTTAGATCACCGCAAACCGCGCGGCGCCATGCGCTGATATTGGGCTCGGGAATCTCAAAACGCCTCTCCAGGAATTGCAATACCGACGTGTGGTCGAAGACCTGCGAACACACCCATCCGCCGGTGGTCCAGGGCGAGATGATCAGCATGGGCACCCTTGGTCCCAGGCCGATCGGTTGCAGTCCTCCTGGATCGGCGCCTGGAATGAGTGGCCGCATGTCGCCGCGATACTTATCCAGATCGAGAGTTTCATCGCTGAGGCTTTCCACCAGGTTCTTTGACACCATGCCTTGCGCGTTGACTTCGCTGGTCAGCGGCGGCATGGGCGGCACGATGTGGTCGAATAAACCGTCGTTCTCATCGTAGTTGAGAAACAAAACAGTCTTGCTCCATATCTCCGGGTTCGCGGTGAGCGCTTCCAACACCAGGTGGATGTAGTGCGCGCCATCGGTCGGACTGGCCTCTGGATGTTCGCTATACTTATACGGCGCAACGATCCATGAGACCTGAGCCAGGCGGTTATTCGCGATGTCATCGCGGAATTCGATGAGCGTGTGGTTGGAGACGCCGTTGGCCACCAGCGAACTGGTGGGCGATGCTCCTTCTTTCACCTGATACTTGGCAAAAAACTCCAGAGAGTTATCAGTGTAGTTGTCAGTGGGCGTGCCGGGTTCTCCTGAGCCGCCCTGATAGAGTTTCCAGCTGATGCCGTGGTCTTCCAGCCGTTCCGGATAAGTGGTCCAGGTGTAGCCATTCGTGTGCGCGCGCTCCTCCAGGCCAGGACCATTGGGCTTTGTTCCAAAAACATTCCTGGGATCGATCGTGCCTGACCATAAATAAATGCGATTGGGTGCGGTATTGGCGTGGACCGAGCAGTGATAGCCGTCGCACAGAGTGAAGGCATCGGCCAGAGCATAGTGGAAACTCACGTCCTCACGCTTCAGGTAGCCCATCGTGAGCACATCCTGCTTCTGGTTGACCCATTGGTTGTGTTTGCCATGATTCCATGCGAGGTGACCGCTGCTCCAACCGTGATCGGTGCCGGGTGAATGCTCGGTCGTGTTCTGGGGATTCATGTAGAAGGGCAGCACATGGGCCGCGTCGCGGCGCAGGCCTCTCGCCTTGTAGCGCTTGGTATAGACCGAGGCTGGTGGCTGATACCATATCGTCTTGCCGTTGGGCAGGTTGACTGGCCGGGGATCATTGAAGCCGCGCACTCCACGGAGAGTCCCGAAATAGTGATCGAAGGAACGATTCTCCTGCATCAGGATCACCACATGCTGGACGTCTTTGATGGTGCCGGTGGTCGTCGTGGCGGGGATGGCAAGCGCTTTGCGGATGCTGGGGGGCAGCATCGCCATACCGGCCGCGGCCCCGGCCGAGGTTGCGGCCAGGCGTAGAAAGTCTCGCCTGCTTTTCATTCGCTTCATCAGAACCCCAGTGCCTCCAGAGTATTTCAAGCGCGAGCCGTTGGGGAATTGATTTGTGGCCGGGCATTCACAGGAGGGTATGCAATCCCGCAAAGGTTGAATTCGATGCATGCGAAAGCTGCTTGATCCGAGTCTCTTTTTTAATGCTTTATTGATTCAATTCCCGCGTATAATCGCAGCAATTCAGCTACTATCGACGTTCCAGAAGGCCGCTAAACCGCGCAGCCTCTTCTGGCGGCCCACATGCAGTGTCGAGTTCGTAGCAGCTTCGTGCAGTATATAGGGCCCCTTCCTGTCATTCCCGAAGAACCGGTTCTGTTCACGGTTCGCGAGGTCATTACAACAGACCGAATGTGTTATTTAAGCAACTTTATCGGTTGCATTTAGGAGACCTGAACACCATGAATCGTCCATGTAGCATCATCCGCTTACGCAGGCAGGTGTCTTTCGCTGTAAGCGCTCTCCCACTATTGTTGATGGTGTTTTGCCTGGCGGGCGTCCGCAGTATGGCGCAGTCCATCCAGGGCAGCATTATCGGTACCGTCGCGGATAAAGGTGGCGCGGTAGTCCCCGGTGCGACTGTCACGCTCACAAATCTGGACGAAGGCTCGGTGCGCACAGCGCTTTCGAGCAGTACCGGCGAGTATCAATTCATCGATACAAAGGCCGGCCAGTATTCCGTGGAAGTGTCCATGGCAGGGTTTGAACGGTGGGCGACCACTGGCGTTACGCTCGCGGCTCGGCAACAGCTGCGCATCGACGTTTCCCTGACCGTAGGAAATGTCCAGCAGGAAGTCCAGGTTTCTGCCGATGCAATTACTCCGATCAATACGGATACACCGTCGATTAGCGCGGTGTATACCTCCGCGGAGGCGGCGAACCTGCCGGTAAATACCCGCGCCAGCGCGACCGGTACCAGTGCGCTGAATATCGTCGGGACGTTGCCTGGGGTTCAGTCGGACCATACCTCGTTTTCCCTGCAGGGCGGCCTGCCATTCCAAACAGAGGTTTCCGTGGACGGAATTACCGTCCAGAACACGACCAACAACGCGCCGATCGCGGATGCATTTCCGTCGACAGAATCCATCGCCGAACTGCGCGCCGATGGTGCAATGAACAATGCTGAGTTTGGTCAGCCGGGCGAGATTACGGTGATTTCCAAAGCCGGCACCAATACGATCCATGGGTCGGCGTTCTGGTATCACCAGGATGCCTCTATGGATGCCATTCCATACACTTTTCCGATCACTACGACGAAGCCCAAGCTGGTCAGCAATACTTATGGAGGGAGCTTCGGCTCAGCGGTCGTGATTCCCCACCTTTATGACGGCCACGGTAAGACTTTTATTTTTGGAGCATTCGAGGGATGGCAGCATCCTTCGCAGACGACCAAGGCTTATGTTGTTCCCAGCACCTTGATGAAGGCGGGGGATTTCTCCAAGTACTCCTCGCCCGGATTCACAGGACTTACCGATCCCTTTACCGGTGGCAGCTACGGTACCGCCCTGCCCGCGGTCAACTCGTCCGCCGCCATGCTTCTAAAGTTTTATCCCGATCCGAATGTGGGAGATCCTACCGCCTATACCGATAATGGCGTGGCCAACTATGTCACTAACAAGGACTCCAGCGGACACTCCAATCAATTTGACATTCGCGGAGACCAGTATTTCGGCTCCAATCAAAAGTTTCTGGTGTGGGGGCGGTTTACCTGGAAGGATTTTCCCACCAACAGCCCGGAACCGTTATTAGTGCCCTCGGCGCAGAACACCAATCAAAGTCGGGTTCTCAAAATCAGCGCAAACTATACCATCACACCCCACATCATTAATGAGTTTGGATTCGGCTACACGCTTTACACTACTGGAACATCGAACAGCTTTGATGGAAAAGCATTCACCGAAGGACTGGGTTTGACTGGCTTGCAGAACCTGTTCTACAACGGCTTGCCGCAGGTTTCTTTCAACAATATCAGTGCCCTGGATGCAGACCGTCTGAGCTCGCTCACCAAATCGAATACTTATGTCTATACCGACGCGCTGAGCTGGACGAAAAGGCAACATCAGTTCAGGTTCGGCGCGGACATTCGCAGGCTGGGCGCGATTACGCCACTCGGCTTCAACGGCTCTGACAATTACGGCACTTTCCAGTACAACACCCAGAACAGCGCGGGCCTGTTTACCGGCGTAGACTTTGCCGACTTTCTGTCTGGCCTGCCGTATCAGACCTTCTATGACGTAGTACAGGAAGATAACGATGGGCAATCCACCAACTACAATTTCTTTGCCCAGGACCAGTGGAAAGCAAGCCCAAAGCTTACGCTGACCTACGGCGTACGATATGAGCTGCATCCCGGGTACTCCGACGCCCATGGAGATATCGGTAATTTCCTGCCGAGCGTACCTGGCTCGGGTGCGGTGATCTATCCCACGGGGCACGCGAGTCTGTTGGCCACATCTTTTCTGGCAAGTGCCAACGCATGTACGCCCTATGGAACCACCACCGGGGGCTCGACCATCAACGGAATTCCCTGCATGCCGGTGCTCTCCAACAGCCAGGCAGGGTATCCCGCCGGCTTGAAGAAGTACCCGCACTATCGGTTTATGCCACGGTTCGGCTTTGCCTACCTCCCGTTCAACAATGACAACACCGTTGTGCGCGGCGGCTTTGGCATGTACGACATCACCCTGCTGGGCGGGAATTTCTATTCTCTCACCGGCACCTTGCAGGCCCAGACTACGCAATACACCAACACCCTGGATACAACGGCGCACACCGTCGGCTACCAATGGCCGAATATCTACGCAGGCGCGGGTAACAGCGGGGGCACCACTAACTACGGCCAGGATTACTTCGGCACCGCGAATAGCCCGAATTGGAAGGACCCCTACACCGAGCAGTGGTCGCTAAGCATCGATCACGCTTTTGGCGTGGGATATGCACTCCGGCTTTCTTATATCGGGTCGGAGACACATCAACTGGTCTGGGCGCCGGATGAAAACACGTTGCCCTTTTCAAGTACGCTGTCGGCGGCAAACGCGCCCATTACCTCGCGGCTCTTTCCCAACTGGGGTCGCATCAACACGCGCGCAACAGGCTCCAACGCAAGCTACCAATCATTTCAAACAGAGTTCTCCCACCGTTTTCAAAAGGGGCTGCAAGTCAACTCCGCCTACACCTTCGCCAAGGCGCTCGCCGATAATCAGGGCCCTGCCAATAATGGCGGGTTTGCAGGGGAGACCGGTGGACAACGCGCCACTTCCGTCCTCGATCGCCAAGCTGACTTCGGGAACGTTTACGGCACCCGCCGCAACCGCTGGAGTTCGACGATGGTGTACGACCTCCCGTTCGGCCGCGGCAAGCAATTCGGATCCTCAATGAACCGGTTCGCTGACCTGGCAATAGGCGGCTGGCGGCTGGCTAACATCTTTCTGTGGCAGTCGGGTCCATTCGAATCGCCATACTTCCCAGATGGTCAGGGGGACCCCTCCGGTACGGGTTCGGGTTTGGACGGCACGAATACGGGTTTTGACGGGGGTCACCGTAACCAGGCTGCCGATAGAGTATTCGGGGCGAGCACCAAACCCGCCAATCGCACTCGCTACCTTTGGGCCAACCCCGCGAGCCTGACGTGCCCCGGCTATCCGGGCTGGACTCCGGGGACCGCTTGCACTACCGGTAGCGGTGCTGGTCCATTCCCAAATCCGATTGGGCGCTTCGGCAATGCTCAGGTTGGTTCGATCGTCGGTCCAGGGACGGTAAACCTTTCGAGCGGACTCAGCAAGGTGTTTCCCATCACCGAGCGGGTTCACTTGCGGGCGGAAGGCACCTTCACCAACGTGTTGAACCACACCAACCTCGGGGATCCGAATATGAATATCAGCTCGCCAAGCTTCGGTCTGATCAGCAACACGATCGGTTCAGACTTCGGCGGAGCCCGTTCAGGGCAAGTGTCGATGCGGCTGGATTTCTAGCTATTACTCCAACTTTTGAGCGAGCGCGGGCCTACCGGTCCGGGCTCGCTGCTGCTTGTCTGGGCATTCCGGCGTTCGCGGCTCGATCGGATGCTGCTGCCACGCTGGTTACGGTTCCGTCCGTTCTTCGCGATCTGCCCTAACGGCTTGCATGGCCTCGAAGAAGCGCACTACCGCTTCAAGATCGGCCTCCGGCAGCGTTGCCAGCAGGCGGCGGGTCTCGCTTTCGACTCCTTCATACATGGTGGCAAGTTTGCGTAAGCGCGTGGGTACAAGCGTGATCAGCAGGCTGCGCCGGTCTGCAGGATTGGCCTCGCGGCGCAGGTACCCACCCTTCTCCAGGCGGTCGAGCGCAACCGTGACGCCTCCACTGCTCAGCAGGGTCCATGCTGCCAGACGGCTGGGCGTCGAGGGGCCGTAAAGCTGCAGCATATGGAGCAGTTGCATGTCGGTGAGGCCAAGGCCGGCCTTTTCCGCCGCTTGGGCATTGAAGAAGATGCCCGCGGCGATGAACTTGCGGATTTCAAGTACGACGCGGTCGGCGGTCGTGACTGGCGGCGGCAGCTTGGTGAGGTCCGCTTTGGCAGACGAAACACGGCGCGATTTGGCTGGAGTGGATATAGACATGCAAACTCTCTTATGCTTTACTATCCATGTATCTTAGTTTATAAGATATATGGAGGAGCAACAAATGAACACAACAGCCAAAGCTTACAAGGGATTGGGTATGGAAGGCAGCACGGCGCGCTGGTATGACCGCACCACGCGCAAAGAAATGCCGGAGTTCAAGGCGTTGGCGCTGCGCATCGCGGCCGCGGTTCCCCCCGGCGGCTCTGTGCTTGAGGTAGCGCCGGGCCCGGGCTTTCTTTCGATCGAACTGGCCAAACGCGGATTGCAGGTGCGGGGCGTCGACATCAGCAAGACCTTTGTCCAGATCGCACAGCGCAACGCGGATGCGGACGGTGTGCAAGCGCTGTTCGAGTTGGGCAACGCCGCGGCTCTGCCGGTAGAGGATGGAAGCGTGGACTTCGTGGTGTGCCGGGCGGCCTTCAAGAACTTTAGCGAGCCGGTGAAGGCACTCTCGGAGATGCGGCGCGTTCTGCGTCCGGGTGGGACAGCGCTGCTGATCGATATGCGGCGGGATGTTAACGTCGGGGAACTCAAGCGCTATGTGGATGGGCTGCGTGTAAATCTGTTGAACCGCTGGTTCATCATGCTGGTCTTCCGCGGCATGTTGATCAAGCGCGCCTATCGGCTGCAAGAGATTCGCACCATGGCCATCGAAGCGGGCTGGACCGACCCGCGGATTGATTCCTCTCCCGTCGGCTTCGAAGCCTGGCTGACTCGCTGATGACAAGGCAGCGTCTTATAGCTGTGTCGTCCTGCATGGGGTTGGCAAGGGATCTGCGAGGGCGGAAAACGCCGGGTCCTTGAACGGTACGGGGTTTTCTTAGGAAATAGACTCCTGCCGGGTTGAGTTCTCACGCAGGGATTTTCCGCGGCACTTAAATTTGGCAAAATTAGGACGGGAAACGCGAGTTTCCTGATCCAGGAACGATCAATTCATCCAATTTTCTCCATCCGACCCGCCTCAAATGCGGGTTGCAGGCGTCACCCCCGGAATTTGCAGCTCGGCCGCCGGGGTGACGCGAGCTTTAGACAGCTTTCACCCGCCCCGGATGACTTCGCGCCATCGCAACCGGTAGACTTCGGGAACCAAATGAACCGGCAACCACGAGCGTTGCGAACCGGGCCCTCATGCGTATCGGCGCGGCGAATCATTGGCTTTGCCGGATTCGCCATGGTCCTTTCTCTCTTGCGTGGACAAGCCCAAACCGGCTGGCCAGATGTTGGCCACGATCATCAGGCGCAGAGATACTCCCCGCTCAAGCAGATGAATGCGCAGAACATCTCCCGGTTGGCGCCCGCGTGGACGTACCCGCTCACCCACCAAGCCGACGGCACAGGCAGCAGGACGATAGAATCCGTGCCCCTGGTGGTGAACGGCCGCATGTATGTATCGTGGCCCTTCTGTCACGTCGCGGCGCTCGATTCCGAAACCGGTCACCAGTTTTGGCGATACACAGCGCCCCGATGTCCTTACCGCGGCCCTGGCTTGTCGTCCATGCGTAGCATGGCTTACTGGCCAGGGGACAAGGTGCGGGGAGCACGCATTTTGTTCGGAACCGAAGAGGGCGAACTCTATGCGCTGGATGCGAAGACGGGCGCGCCGGTTGAAGAATTCGGCGCCCACGGCATCGTGAACCTCAAGACGCCGGAGGTGATGAAGAGCTATCCGCGGATGCACTACGGGCTCACCTCTGCGCCGCTGGTTTTTGAGAACCTTTTGATCACCGGCAGCCACATCGACGACGAAACCGGTTCCAGGGGCCCAGCCGGAGACGTACGCGCCTGGGACGTGCGCACCGGCAGGTTGGTGTGGACCTTTCATACGGTGCCGCGGCCTGGCGAGAAAGGACACGAGAGCTGGACCGGCGATACCTGGAAGAATGTTGCCGGGGGAGATGTCTGGTCCTTCTTTACCATCGACGAGAAGCGCGGAATTCTCTACATGCCGGTGGGATCGGTCAACAACGATCACTACGGAGTGGATCGTCCTGGTCCTGATCTTTTTGCAAATTCCCTGGTTGCCGTCGACGTGATGACGGGGAAATTGAAGTGGTATTTCCAGGCGATCCATCATGATCTCTGGGATTACGACATGCCCGCGGCGCCGATGCTCTTCGACGTTGTCCATCATGGTGCGCGAATCCCCGCGGTCGCGGTCATCACCAAGAATCCTCTCTTGTTCCTTCTGAACCGCGTAACCGGGCAGCCGATTTACGGGGCCGAGGAGCGCCCCGTGCCTGCGGGAGACGCGCCGGGCGAATGGTATTCACCGACGCAGCCGTTTCCCCTTAAGCCTCCGCCTTTGTCTCGACTCACCTTTACGGAAAATGACTTTGCCAGGATCACTCCGGAGCACGAGGCCGCATGCCGCGAGTGGTACGCAAAATTTTTGCAGCGCGGCGGAGTGTCCAACAAGGGCCCATATACACCTTCTTCTCCCAATGGAACTTTGCAATTTCCCGATCATTGGGGCGGAGCCTGGATGTGGGGCGGAGCCTTCGATCCTGAGCTGGGGTATTACATCATCAATACGACGGATTCCGGCGCGCTTCACTTCATTGAGAACCAGCCGAATCCAAAGCCTGCACCGCTCTATGCCGATCCGGATGGTCAATCGCCGATCTTGTACAGCACGAAGCCGAGCGCGGCTCAGTCAGCGATCTCGTTTTCGGCGTACTCATTTTCGGCCAACGGTTGGCCTTGCTGGGCTCCGCCCTGGGGGCGTCTTACCGCGGTAAATGTGAATACGGGCGACATTGCCTGGCAGGTGCCTTACGGCACCATGGCCGGAGTGCCGGCGGGGATCAAGACAGGAGCACCGAGTTCGCGCGGAGGTCCCACGACCACCGCGGGTGGCCTTATCTTCATGACCGGCACGCTCGACCAATATTTTCGAGCTTTGGAAACGAAGACCGGCAAAGAGTTATGGTCCTTCAAAATGGACCAGGCTCCTTTGGCAGTTCCCATTGTGTATGCCGGCAAGAGTGGAAAAGAATATGTTGCGGTTGCAGCGGGTGAGAACCTGGTAGCGTTTGCGTTGGATGGGCAAGCGTCGCCAGGGAGCATATCGCATGTGCAAACGCATTTGCCGGAAGGCAACGGCAGAGACCTGGTGCAGAAGGTCTGTAACAGCTGCCACTCAGTTGACTTGATCACAACCCATCGCCAGTCTCGGGACGAGTGGACGGGGACGGTGCAGAGAATGGCGCAGCATGGAGCCTCCGCGACCGATGAACAGTTCAATGAAATCGTGGATTACCTAACCAAAAACTTCGGTCGCCAGTCTGCGGAACTACCCGTCCGCCCACACAAACCATAAAGTGCGGAGCCGCCCTAAACTTTGTCATCCCGAGGAGCAGTCGACTCGCGTTGGCGAGTCAAGATAGAAGTTGCACGGGCAACAAAAGCTTTGGGTGCCCCATTCAAGCCGTACTTTGGCTTGAGTGGGCTACCATGCCTCCCCCACTCGTTTGTCATTAGGACCGTAGCGGAGTGGACCTGCGGTTCCACTCGAGGACGCCACGAACATAAATCCAATACGCCGCGCAGCAAGGCCTCCTCGACGAGAACAGTTCCGTGCCCGGGCACGACCCACACGCACTTAGATTGCATGCAATACCCGGGGACAAACCTGTCATATTAAATTCTATGGAGCACATGCCGGGAGCCGCGCCGCCTCAATGGAGTCGAAGGACCTTCCTGCGCCACAGCGCAGCGCTAGCCGCCTCGCTTCCGTGGATCAGTTCCTGCAAATCTTTGAACCGGCAAGACCTCATCTTCGCCCTGGGCTGGGTGCCCAACGTGGAGTATGCCGATCTGTGGGTGGCCCTGGAGAAGGGATATTTCGCCCAGGAAAAGGTTCCGCTAAAGGTGTGGCCCGGCGGTCCCAATGCGCCGCAGCCCGTGATCGAAGTGGCCGCGCGCCAGGCGCATATCGGAGAAGCGGAGTGGCTGCCGCTGCTCGATGCGTGCCTCCGCGGCAACGACTTCGTGATCATTGCTTCCATCTTTCCTGTGCACCCCGCCGCGTTGATGTCTCTGCCGCGGCGGCCGATCCGCCGCCCTGCGGACCTCCCTCACACTCGCTTCCTCATCCAAGGGCCGAGCGAGCGGACCGCCATCGAAGCCATGTTCAAGCTGAATCATCTCCCGCCCGACTATCAACTGATCCCCGTCGGCTTTTCCCCCGAAGCGCTGCTCAATGGCGCTGGAGATGCGTACTACTGCTTCATTACCAACCAACCGCTGATGCTTGAGGACATGGGCATGCGCCCGGACGTGGATTTTATTGTGACCAGGCTCGACCAACTCGGCTACAAGGTCCCATCGACGCTGCTCTTTGTCGACCGGCAAACGCTGCACGCGCGACGAGCTGAGTTGGTCGGGTTCCTCAAGGCCCGCCTCCGCGGCAAGGCACAGAATGAACTTGATCCGGCCTATGCAGCGCGGCTTGCGGTGGACAAATTCGGTGTCGATCTCGGCCTCACCTTCCAGCATGAGCTGCGCACCAACCAACTGCAGTTGCCGCTGTACCAGGCGCCCGGATCGCCGGGTCCCTTCTGGATCTCGGAGCACGACCTGGTCAACAACATGTATAGCGCCGCCAGTGCCGCTGGTCGAACGAACCTGCCCGATCCGTCGCGGCTGATGGACATGTCATTGCTCCAGGAGGCATACCAAAGCCTGGCAATGGAGAGGAAAGAAGCATGACGATGAGGCCGACCTGCTGATCATCACGCCAGCATCGTCGCCTTCGATGATGCCGGCACGGAGCTCGGCGACGCGTCCATTGCCATCGTGGGCAACAGCATCGCCTGGATGGGGCCCGCGGCGGAGAGCGCGAAACATTTTCATGCCAGGGAGACAATCGATGCCACCGGGCTGATCGCCATGCCCGGCTTTGTCGATGCGCACGTTCACACCGCGCAGCAGTTTCTGCACGGCAAGATCGCCGCCATTCGGCGCAGGGGCGAGTTGAAGAGCCCCATGTGGTCCCGCTACCTGATTCCCTTCGAGAGCGGGCTCGAACCCGAGGATGTGTACTGCAGTGGACTCGCTGCCTACGCCTCGATGATCAGCAGCGGCACCACCTGCTTTCTCGAAGCGGGCGGACCTTTCCCGGACGAGATGGGAAGGGCCGCCGACGAGATCGGCATCCGCGGCCGCATCGCGCTCTCCACCATGGACATGGACGAGAGCATTCCCAAAGGCTCGCGCTTCACCACCGAAGAGGCTCTCAAAAGAAATGAAGAGCTGGTCAAGCGCTGGCAGCATCATCCGCGCGTGAATGCGTGGCTCTCACTGCGCCAGATCATGGTCAACACGACTCCACTAACGCGCGGCATGAGCGCATTGGCCAACCAGCTCGACACGCCCATCCACACCCACCTCGCAGAAGGAACCTATGAGGTGGACTATGCCATCAGCAAATGGGGCCTGCGGCCGGCCGAGTACATGGAGAGCATCGGGGCTCTCGACGCGCATGTCCACGCCGCCCACTCTGTGCTGCTGAGCCTGCATGAGCTCGACCTCTACCAGGCACGCAATGTTTCCGCCTGTCACTGTGCCTTCAACAACTACACCATGGGCGCGCCGCGGGTGCTGGAGATGCTGCAGCGCAAGATTCGCCTGGGGCTGGGCACCGATGGCGCGGCGACTCGCGGCAGTCTGGATATGTTCGAGGTAGTGCATGCAGCCACCGTCGGCCAGCAGGCGGTGGGAGGAACCCCTTACCACATCGATCCGCCCATCACGCATGAGCAGATGCTACGTGCCGCCATACGCGGAGGGGCGCGCGCGGCGCGGCTGGAGCGGCATATCGGGTCGCTTGAAGTAGGCAAGCTGGCCGACCTGATCCTGGTCGAATCCACCAGCCATGCGCAGTTTCCGAATCACGATCCCATGATTACGCTGGCGGAGAGCACCGTAGGCCCCAACGTGAGGACCGTCATCATCGATGGCCGGGTGGTGATGAAAGACCGCGTTTTGCTCACGGTCGATCTGGCGGCCATGAAGGAGCGCCTGCGACGGCAATACGGCATTCTCATGGACCGCTTCGAGAGGGCCATCGCCTGACCTATGGCCAAGGTTGAGATCCATGGCGTCAGTAAATCGTATGCTCTCGATCGACGCGATTCCGTGCTTGCTCTCAAGGACGTGAACCTGACCATCGAAGATGGCGAGTTCGTCGCTCTCCTTGGCCCCTCCGGCTGCGGCAAGAGCACACTGCTGCACCTGGTGGCTGCACTGGAGGAAGTATCGACAGGGTCCATCCTGGTCGATGGCGAATCGCCGGCGCTGCTGCGCGACCAGCATCGGCTGGGAATTGCCTTCCAGGATCATGCGCTGCTGCCCTGGCTCTCGGTGAAGGCCAACGTCGCGCTGCCGTTCAAGATTGCCGGCCTGCCCGTTGACTACGCCCGGGTGCGGCATTTGATCGAACTCGCCGGCTTGCAGGGCTTCGAAGAGGCACGGCCCAGCCAGCTCTCCGGCGGCATGCGCCAGCGCGCCGCAATTGCCCGTTCGCTCTGTCTCGAACCCACGCTGCTGTTGCTCGATGAGCCCTTTGGCGCACTCGACGCCGTCACCCGGCGGCGCATGAATCTCGAGCTGCAGCAAATCTGGCTGGAGAGAAGCCTGACCACGCTGATGGTGACCCACTCCGTGGACGAAGCGCTGTTTCTGGCCGATCGTGTGGTTGTGATGAGCGGCCGGCCGGGCGTGATTGTGGAAGCTATCTCCGTGCCTTTCCCCCGGCCGCGCCGCATCGACTGCATGCGTTCGGAGCAGTTTCACCAGCTGATCGATCACCTGACTTTGCTTCTGGAGCACTGAAGTGCAGAGCGAAAAGAAACCGATGCTCGTCTATGTCGTCCTGGCGCAGCTGGGTCTGCTGGCCGCCTGGCAGGTGTTGGCCCATTCAGGCGCCGCCGGGCTTACCGTTCCCACGCCGGCCAGCGTGATGCGGGTTTATCTGCAGCCAAGATTCGCGGCCTTGCTCTACCGGTCCGCACTCGCGACCGTAAGCTCGGCGGCAGGGGGCTTTGCTGCGGGCGCCGCTGCTGGGAACGGTCACCGCAATGGTTGCGTATGTGCTTCCACCGCTACGGCCGGGACTGGATCGCCTGGCAGTGACCGTCAACGCGATTCCCGCGGTTGTGTTGGGACCGATCTTCATCCTGCTGGTGAGCCGGGAGCTGACGCCGGCCTTGCTTGCCGCCATCTCCGTCTTCTTTCTCATCTACGTTGCGGTGGCCTCCGGCCTGCGCACCGCCTCCGCCGGCCTGAGCGCGATGATGACCACCTTCGGGGCCGGCAGGTGGCAGCGCTTGCGTTACCTCGACCTTCCCTCCGCCGTGCCTTCGTTGCTCAGCGGGGTGAAGGTTTCGGTCACGGCTGCGATGATCGGCGCCGTCGTGGGGGAGTGGTTCGGGGCTCCCACCGGGCTAGGCATCGTTATTTTGAACACCATGCAGAACTTTGAGATACCGCTGATGTGGGCGGCCGTGTTGCTGGTGGCATTGATCTCGCTCGCGGGTTATGGCGCGGCGCATGCTGCGGAACGCTATGTCGCGCGGAGATTTCTATGATGCGCCGCGTCTTCGTGGCCCAGAGTTGGGGACTGTTGCTGATCTTTGCCGCCTGGCAGCTGTGGGTCATGTCAGCCCACTACAACAGCATCGTGGCTGTCTCGCCTGTCGCCGTGGTGCGCGATATCGTGCTGCATCCGGTGATCTATCTGCTGCCGGCTTTGTGGACGCTCGGCTTTGCGCTCAGCGGGCTTGCCGCGGGGTTATTTCTGGGGTTGCTGCTGGCCATCGCCGGGTGGAGATCGCAGATCCTGTCAGCCACCATCAGTCCTGCTGCGCTGCTGCTCAGCTCGACGCCCGTCGTCTGCCTGATACCGCTGTTGGCGCGCATCTTCGGCTACCAGAGCCGAACGGAGTTCGTCACCGTGGCCATCATGACTTTTTTCCCAGGCTTTGTTTTTGCCGGCAAAGGGTTAAGACCCTTGCCGCCCGGGTCGGGCGAATTCTTCGCGGTGCTGGCGGCGACCCGGGGCCAGCAGTTGCTGTGGCTTGCTCTGCCCGCCGCTGTGCCCGGCATGGCGGTTGCGCTGCGCATCGGGGCGGCTTACAGCGTGATGGTGACCATGATCTCGGAATACCTGATGCAGACCGGAGGTCTGGGCAACATGTTCGCCCTCACCAGCCAGGCCTTCGAGACGGAACGCGCCTGGGGAGCCAGCCTGGTGGCCATGACGCTCTCGGTTGCGCTTTACAACGCTGCCGGCGCGGTGGAGACGCGGGTGCGCGAGCGCTACCGCTGAAGGGATCAGGCTTTCTCATCCGGCTCCGGATCCTTTCTTCCCATGTAGAGATCGTCCAGATACTTGCCCCACGGGGTTTGCGCCGGGTCGAGCCTGTTCTCGAGTTTTGCGCCTTGCGTCCACCAGTGGACGATATCGCGACCCATCGCCGCGCCCCGGCGGGTATGCATGTCCACCTGGAAGTCCTGTACTTCGACCCGGCGCTCCCCGCGGGCGACGGCAAATTGAGCCCAGGTAGCGAGTTCCATCGTGGTGTTGTCCTTCTTCGCGGTCGCGAGCAGGCGCACGGCATGCACGGAGTACATCCAGCGGTCGCCACGATCGGCCATGCGCAGACGCTGGGCGTTCAGAGCCTCGAGAATGGCAGGGGCCTCCATCAGTCCAAAGCCAACATCTTCCGTGGCAATGATCTCCAGCCTGCGCCATAGCACCTCCTCGGCTTCGGGGCCGCTCGAGAAAAACTCATAAGCGGCGAGCACCGCCTCCTCGACCCAACCACGGCGTATCGACTTCTGCAGGACAGAGCGGAGCTCATCGAAGGCATAACCGTTGACCGATGTTGCCCGGCTCCATACATCCTGACTCTGATAGTTTTGCGGCATGACGCTCCTTATTCCGCGAGGATTTGAAGTTTGATTAAAACCGCGCGGAGGCGACCCCTGCAAGTTCGGCGGTTTACATGCAGGCCGAGGTCAACTAGAGTGAGTTGGCAATGTTAGGGAGGTCAAAATTGAAGTGGCTGCTATCGTTTCTGCTGCTTAACCTTTCCGTCTTCGCGCAGCAAGCTTCCGTGCCGGTGATCGACTACACTTCGGTATCAAATTTCCTCAAGCTTCCTCCTGACATGTATCTGGGAGAGATGGCCGGCGTAGCGGTCAACTCCAAGGGACACGTCTTTGCGTTATCTCGCGGCAACACCACCGGTCCTGCTTATGGGGCGGCCGCATCGCAGCTGCTCGAATTCGGCTCCGACGGCAAGTTCATCCGCGAGATCGGCCACCATCTGTACGCGTGGTCGTTTGGCCATTCCGTAAAGGTAGATCCCGAAGACAATATCTGGGTCGCGGACAAGGGCTCGGACATGGTCATCAAGTTCGACCCCGAGGGCCGCGTGGTCATGGTCTTCGGCCGCAAGCAGGAAGCCTCGGACGAGGGCACCGAACCTCTCAAGCATCCCAAACCGCCATTGCCTCCCGTGGACGGAATGTTTCGCCAGGTGACCGACATGGCGTGGGATTCGGCTGGGAACACCTACATCAGCGATGGCTACATCAATTCGCGGGTAGCGAAAGTGGATAAGAACGGCAACTGGCTTAAATCCTGGGGCGAGCCCGGCGATCAACCCGGTCAATTCAGTGTGCCCCATAGCATTGCAGTCGATGCCAAGGGAAATATCTACGTAGCGGATCGCGGCAACCGCCGGATTCAGGTCTTTGACGCCGAAGGCAAGTTCCTTCGCCAGATCACCATTGATGTGCCTTTCGATCCAAACGCTCGTCCCGCCATTGGGCCCACGCCGAGTCAGGCCACTTCCGCCAACGGCACCATGAAGGCCGGATCCCCCTGGGCTCTCTGCATTACGCCGGGTCCCCATCAAGTGCTGTTCAGCTCAGATGCCTATCCAGGCCGCATCTACAAGCTGAGTCTGGACGGAAAGGTCCTTGGCTACCTGGGCGAGTCGGGCAAGCAGCTCAAGCAATTCGGATGGATTCACGAGATTGCCTGCCCTTCAGAAAATGAGCTCTACGTGGCCGAGCTGCTGAATTGGCGGGTGCAGAAGCTGATCCTGAAGCCCACTCGACTAGCATAATCGCACCATCCTGGAATGGACTCGTGGCGGGTTCCGAACGCGACCGCTACTGTGCCCGCGGCCGTTACGTTTTCAGGCGTCGGATACCGGTCAGCTTGACCGTAATCACATCTTCCTTCTTAGGCAGGATGCTGCCGTATTGCGAATTTGAAAGGATCGTCCAATAAACAACGTAACCTTCTGGGACTTTATAAGCGTATCGCTCGCCTGATTCCAGTTCGCATGCTTCTTGCAGATCAGGTTTGTACGGCCCTTCCTGCAATCTCTTGAGAAGCAGTCCGATGGATTTTTTCGCCCTGGGATCCAGAGCCTCCCAATCCTCAGGAAAGCCATCATACGGCAGCAAGTCCACTCTCATCGCAGGGTTATGCTCAGAGCATTTCACTTCTACTCTGCACAGGGAAAGGCAACGAAATGCAGCTCTCTCAAGGAACGGTCGCTTCGCAAACACCAGAAGTGAGAATGCTCTCGCGGTTCAGAAAGCGCCGCGAGTGAACTTTTTCGCGGCTCTTGCGGGGGCAGTTCGATCCGCAACGTCAGTAGAATCCTCTAACTTAGCAGCGTGATGGTCCGCACCCTCGGGCTCAACGCCATGCCCCACCTCTGCCGTTCGGGCATAATTGGCCGACGTCACTTGCGCTCCAGCCACTTCCGCTCTCTTGATCAACTGCTGGGGATTGATAGATCTTCCGTCGGCGGGTTCAGCCTCTCGCATAGCGATTTGTTCCAATGCATCTGGAGTAAAGAAATGGGTGGGAACCACTTTGCAGGCTTCAACCTTGGAGCATCTGGCCGCCCGTCACCTCGAGGCGAATCTCGTCCCCTTCCTCTAAGTGTCACATAGATTCAATATACCTCTGGGGTACAGTCACTTGTCGCTTAGCGGCAATCTTTAGTCTGAACAGTTCCTCCATCATCGCCTCCTGTATCTTCCGATAATCGCGATTGTCGGATTTCTATTGGCGGATGTCAACAGAACGAGCGATTCCTGGTGATTAGCGATTGGTGACTCGATGCTCGAGCCACCTGCGAAACAAAGAGGCTCGCGAACCTCCATCGGTTAAGATCACGGCGCCGATCGCGGCTACGCTTTGCTAGACTGTCGAACAAAGCGAAAGCTCTACATCTTCACCTTATTCGTTAAGTTTGACTCCGGTCCGCGTCATCACTACACCGGCGAGTTCCGAGCGACAGCAATAGTTCGCTGCCATGCCCTCATGTGTGTTACGTTTGCGCTCTAATCAAGGATCGAAGTCGAGAGCCGAGATCAGCCCTCCAGATCGATGAACTTCGAAAATCCCGCTCCAAATCCGAACCAGTAGGCTGCGTTGACATGGATGGACGTATAGCGAGGAGGCCGGGGCTCAGCAGAGGATTCCATTATGTGCAAATCTTTGCTCCACCGCCCCTCATAAGGATTGAAGTCTTCAAATGTGAAGCAGATGCCAAGATAGGACGTGCGACTGACAGAAGTGGAGGAAAGGTGATGGCGAAGGGATGGCTGCAAGTCATTTTTCGTGGGCTGTGTGTCCTTGTGTTGTTGGGCTCGGCGTCGCGCTGGCAGCGCAACCGCCAAATGCCGCTCCGATCCCAGTCGGGCTCGATGCCTATCGGGCATGGGACCAATGGCCTCGGCAGCGCATCGGAATGCGCGCCTACATGCGCAGCACCTACGACCGACGCGGAGGGAATGAAGGCGCCGATGCATCGCATTTCCTCTATCAGCTCGCCGACGACTTTAACGTCACGCTGGACGTCGAGGGCCCGGGAATTCTTCTCTTCAGCCGCTACAACCATTGGCACGGCAGCCCATGGCACTACGTGGTCGACGGCACAGACCATATTGTTCAGGAAAGCAGCACCAGCGATCCGCTGCACCCGGTTCCCGATTCCACTTTTCTTCCCCTGGCGCCATTCCCGAAGCCGCTGAATGAGACCTGGGCCACGACCAGGGGAGCGGACCTGGTATGGAGTCCCATCCCGTTCGAGCACAGCTTTCAAATGGCCTATACCCGCACCCACTATGGAACGGGCTATTACATCTACGACCAGTTTGTGCCCGGAGACCCGCGCTATCGCGGCCGATCCAAAGCTGGAACGAGAGCGTCGTTCCTGATCAGGATGTGCTCGATCTGATCGCGAAATCGGGCACGGACATCGCGCCGCAGACCGGCGCCAAGGAGGTCGAGCGGGAAGGTGAACGTTCCCGCATCCGGCGCTGTCACCGCGGTGGATTTGAAGGGCAAAGCGACGATTCGTGTCCTGAGCTTCTCCATCCCTCGCGATCAGGCGGCTGCCTTCAAGAGCGTCCGTCTGCGCGTCACCTGGGACGGAAGACCGCAGCCGTCGATCGATGCTCCCATCGCTCTTTTCTATGGAGCCGGCACTCTTTATAACCGCGACAACCGCGAGTACCTGGTCAAGGCGTTTCCCGTCCACATTCGCTTTACCCAGGATCGAATCTACCTGGCCTGTTATTTCCCCATGCCGTTCTTTCGCTCCGCGCGGATACAACTCGTTGGCGGCGGGTCAGCAGATCGATGGCGTCGAATGGCAAGTGCGGTCCATGCCTTTGCAGGAGCCCGCGAATCAGCTGGCTTATTTCCATGCGACGTACCGGGACTTTCCCACCCCTACGCCCGGACAAGACCTGGTGCTTCTCGACACCGGCAGACATGGAAGGAGCGACGGAGTGGTCGGGAAGCTTTGTCGGCACGTCGTTTATCTTTTCTCACGATGCGAACCTGGACACGCTCGAAGGCGATCCGCGGTTCTTCTTCGATGACAGCCTCACGCCGCAGGCTCAAGGAACCGGGACCGAAGAATGGGGCGGCGGCGGCGACTACTGGGGCGGTTTGAACATGACTCTGCCCTTCGTCGGCCATCCGGTGGGCGCGCGCAGCGCACAGCTTGCCGTGAACGAAGAAGACAAGATCGAGTCCGCCTATCGCTTTTTGCTCGCCGACCTGATGCCCTTCGGGAAGAATGCAGTCATTCACCTGGAACACGGCGGGAAGAACGAATCAACGGAACACTACGAGACGGTGGCGTATTGGTATGGCCTGCCGTCGCCCTCGCTGGTGGAAACCGACCGGCTGCAGATTGGCGATGCAGCGGCTGAGCACGCGCACGATTACTCCTCGCCGCAAGCCTCCGCGCCCTATACCATCTCGTCTCGCTACGAGTGGGGCGTCGATACGTTGGATGGCAAGGTCATCTATCCCGAGGAACAGGACACGGGCCGCACGACCAAAGGCACCTCGGTGTTTCGTCTTCGTCTTCGCCCCGACAATCTGGGAGTGCTGCTGCGCCGCAAGCTGGATTACTCGTTTCCCGATCAGCGGGCCGAAGTGTATATCGCAGACAATGCCAAGTCGGCAGGGAAGCTGGCCGGCATCTGGTATCTGGCCGGGTCGAATACTGTTGTCTACTCGAACCCGAAGGAAGAACTGGGAGCCACGCGAGCACAACGTCGAAACGTCCAATCGCCGATTCCGCGACGATGAATTTCTCGTCTCGCGCGACCTCACGCAAGGGCAGAAAGCGATTTGGGTGCGGATCAAATTCACCCCGGTCAACCGGCCACTCTTTCCCGGCTATCCCGTCGGCGATCGAGCCTGGAGTGAAATCCGCTATACCGCTTACTGCTTCATCAATCCCAGGAGCCGCTGGTAAAGTCGACTCTCCGTCCCGGCCACAGAACTTTGAACGAGTCTGTGGTCAGGCCGGAGCTCCGACAGGCTCAATCCTGGGAATGAATAACAAAATGAGCAGGAATGCGATGGGATGCAATAAGCCCGCGGAGAGCAGCACCAGCGAATAACTATGGGTATGCGTGAGAACCAAGCCAACCATCAGGTCGAAGAGCATGGCGCCGAATGAGCCCACTGCGCCCATCAGCCCAGCGACCGAACCGACGACTGCGGAAGGAAAGATATCGGCGGAGAGAGTCTGCAGGATGGTGGACCAAAACTGGTGTGCAAAGAGAGCCATGCTGAAGATAGCCAGAGCCCAGCCCAGGGGAGATTTCGCAATCAGCAGCGATATCGGCATCATCCCGGCGCTCAACCCCAGGCATATCTTGCGCGACAGATTGACGGTCAGGTGGCGCCGGACCAGCATGCTGCTTAGCCAGCCCCCGGTAAAACTCCCAGCGCCGGCCAGGGCATAGGGGATCCAGGCGTAGTAACCGATTTGCTTTATGTTCAGATGCCGCACGTCGCCGAGATACTTGGGCAGCCAGAAGATGAAAAAGAACCATACCGCATCGGTGAGAAACTTGGCCGCCAGCAAAACCCACACTTGCCGGTATTTGAAGAGGCCAATCCAGGAGATGCGGTCTTTCGCCCCGGCCGCATGAGCGAGACGAGCGCGAGCCAGCGACCGCTGAATATGCTCCAGCTCCTCCGGGGTGATGAATCTTTCTTTCGCCGGCAGGATTGTAGAAGAGCCACCAGACCAGGGCCCAAACGAGGCCCGCTGCGCTGGTCAAGAAAAAGATCCATCGCCAGTTGAGGGTGATGATGATGAGCGCAATGAGAGGAGGCGGCCACCACGGCTCCTACGCTCGAACCGGTGTTGACGATGCCAAAGGCGAACGCCCGGTCTTCTGCCGGAAACCATTCGGAGATAGCCTTTGCCGAGCAAGGAAATCCGCCGCCTTCTCCGAGACCCAGGAGAAAGCGCGCGATCCCCAGCCCGAAGACAGTACTCACCAGGCCGTGCAAACCGGTGGCGGCGGACCAAAATAAGATCAGGATCGAGTAGCCGTTACGGGTTCCCAGCCAATCCGCGATCTTGCCCCCACCGGCATACATCACCGAGTAGGCAAGAAGAAACAGCATCTGGAGCACTGAGTATTGCTGATCGGAGAGCGCAATATGCTTTTGAATCTCAATACTGGCGACGGGAAAACTCTGCCGGTCGAGATAGCTGAGTGCGGCGGCGCAAGCCAGGAGGCCGGCAATCCACCAGCGAAGATTCGGAATCCGGCGTCATAGCAGGATTCAATGCTGGAGGATTTCGGCTGATTTCGACCGCCGATGGCTGAAGCCATACTCGCGTAGGCCGCCTCGACTACGGCAAATGTCTTTTCCAGGTATTCGCGGGCCCCGGTCTCAAATGGGCGCCCGCTCTCCAGGCAATCGATGAAGTGGAGCCTGCGTGGCATAAACGCTATCGCCACGGTATCCAACTCCGGGATCGCGCCAGATTCTCTCGCTTCCAGACCAGATTTCGCCCACTCTGTTGATACCGGATCGATCCTGCGTCTCCTTCGAACGTGGCCTCGTCAAGGGTTGGACCGCTGTCGTCGTGATTGAGAAAGCTGTGACCATCCACCCACCCCATCGCGCTGTTGACGTGCCGCAGCGTCAGGATCACGTGGTCTTCGCCGGCGATGTGAGGATTTCTTCGCGCGCCCTCGGCATGGATCGAAGCAATGTCTCCGAAGAGGAAGCGTGCGGTGTCGATGTGGTGCACCAGCACCTCATCGATCAGGAAACGCTGCAGCTGACGGAAATACGCCTGCTTGCGGATACGGCTCATCGCCCAAACCATGGCTGACCCGGCAGTCGGAATCCATAAGCCAGCGGAGTCCCAATATCGCCCCGGGCAATGATGGCGCCGGCAGCGCGGTACCAGGACTGCCATCGCCAGTTGTCGTGAATCATGACCCGGACGCCATAGCTCTCAGAGATCTCGACCATGCGGCGAGCGGTTTCCCAATCCGGCGCCATGGGCTTTTGACAAATGATTGCCAGCCCTCGCTCCGCCGCCATCGAGACCAGCTCCAGATGCGTGGTCGAACGAGTGGCGATATCGACAAAGTCCAGCTCTTCCGCCTTCAGCATCTCTTCCGCCGAGGTATAAGCGCGCGGGGCCGCGGCCCGGGCTCTTTCGATCGATAGATCGCAGGCGGCTACGATTTCGACATTGGGTATGCGGCGCCAAGCCGCCAGGTGATGCTGGGAGAAGAACCCACATCCGATCAGGCCACCCTTGAATACCTTCAAAGTGGCCCCTTGGCGGACAGCAGGTGAGCCGGATTGGTGCACATCATCTGGCGGATGTGATCGACGGAAAAGCCCGTACTGCGCAACCGCTCTGCGTAGAGCCGCAAGCCTTCCGCCGGCGGAGGTGTCTGTGGTTGGCCGAGGTCGGTGGAGAGGATGGTGGTCTCCACGCCGGCTTCGATAATCGCTTGTTCAATCACCGGGAAGGGCACGCATCCGCAAAGATGGGTGGTAGAAACAAAGCACCGCTCGAACCACACGTGGCCCAGCGCCGCCAGTTCTTTTTGCTGTTCGAAAGGATAGAAGGTTGGCGCCCACTCCGGATGGGTCACCAGCACCTTTCGCACCCCGCATTGCCGCGCCTGGTGGATCAGGACGACCGCCTCACGCGGACTCAAGTGCCCCGTACTCAGGATGCAATCGGTCTGCGCCACCGCTTCCAGAATGGCTTGTGCCGCTGGAACCAGGCCGCCGCTCGCGTCGAGAACGGTAATGCCCCCAGACTCACCGTGAAACGAGCGGTGATTCAGCGCGGACCGGGTGGGCATCCAGATTTCCTTCGCGCCCATGGCAAGCGCGAGCTTCACGGCGGCAACGTTCAGCCCGCCCACCGTCTCGTTCAGAACCAGCCCCCCGAAGACCCGGATGCCGGTGACTACCTTCGACACCAGCCAGGCGCGCTCCACCGTAGAATTCTGGTGAGACTTGATAAGGATGGCGCCCATGCCGGCGCGCTCCGCTTCGCGGGCGAGATCCAGATCGTTGAATCGCCGCACGTCCACGTCCGGCGCGCTGTGCACGTGAAGATCGATAGCGTCTTCAAGGAAATCGGGCAAGAGCATTCATCAGGCGCTCAGCTCTCGAAGAGAAATGTCTCTTCCACTCGTCCATCACGCAGGCCGTACATATGGCGATGGAGATTGACGGTGGCATCGCTGTAGTGGGCCCAAATCTCCAACTGGTCGCCTACCTGCGCGGGAAAATTGGGATCGACGATCTCGACGATGGCATGCTCGGCGTTCAGCCTGCGCAGACGCGCGCCGTCCGCATTCTTCAGCATGGGGAGTCCGCGCTCGCCGCTGATCTCCTTCAGGCCGATGTCGAGAATCAGCCGCTCGTTGCCGCTCCTGCTAATGACGGTTCCGAGCAGGCTGATTGCCAGATCGAAGTCCGGGCATACGGTTTGGTAGTCGGTATCCATCAACAGGTACGATCCTCCCTGGATCTCAGTGACCCCGGGAAACCTGCCGGAGATGGAATAGGTTCCGGTTCCCCCGGCGCTGACAATCTCCAACGCAATACCGTTCGCGCGGACCAGATTCGCTGAATCGACCAGCTTCCCCATCGCCTCGTGTACAGCCTTGACCTTGTCCGGTCCCGGCGCCAGGCGGACGCAATGCCCTTCATAGCCGATCAGGCCGCGCAAGCGCAGACCCTGGGCCACCGCAAGCTTGGCCAGCGCCAGAACCGGCTCCCCTGGGCGCACTCCACAACGCCCCATACCGGTGTCCACATCGACCACCACATTGAGCGGCACCTTGGCGCGGGCCGATGCCGCGGAGAGCGCTGCGACCGTCCGCTCATTGTCGACCCCCACCATGATGTCTGTGACCCGGGCGATCTGCACCAGGCGTTCGATCGCGGTCGCGCCCGCGATCTCATTGGCCAGCAGGATGCCCCCGATTCCGCTTCTGGCCAGTGCTTCCGCCTCGCCCAGCGTGGCGCAGGTGATGCCGATCGGCGCCCGCGGCCAATTGCCGCCGGGCCAGGGCCACGCACTTGTGGTTCTTATAGTGGGGGCGCAACCGGCTTGGACCCTCGGCAAAAAATGCGGCCATCTTCTTGATGTTGGCTTCCATTGCGTCCATGTCGACCACGAGAGCCGGTGTTTTTATCTGCGATCTCAACAAAGGAATTGCCCTGCTTTCTGGTGGGGATTGAACGCCTATCTTAGCTTGCATGTCCGGCCGTATCCACCAGGTAGAGCACTGCGTCGCCGCTGAACGGCGCGGTGAACGGCTGGGTGGAGGAGCCGGAGTGAATCGGAGGCTTGACGATCGTCGCGCCGGTCGCCGGGTTGAACCACTCCACCTTCAAGCTTCTCGACCGCGGCATGGCTGATAAATCGACGGTAAACGATCCGCCGGAAGGAGCGTACACCATGTACTCCGCGCCGGCTGGCGGGGTTTGCGCCAAACAATAGCCGGTCGAACTGAGAGCTGGATGGGGGGTCACCTTCACCAGGTTCAACTTGCGGGAATATTTCACCGTGTACCCGAGATTATCTCTGAAGTTGTCATAGCGCGTGTCGGGAGCGGCGCAAATTCCCCTGGTGGGAGAGACACACAGGTTCCTGTTCTCGCGCGGGTAGTAGAGCAGGTAAGGGTCCATGAACAGCACCTGGCTGCCGTTGGCGAAGTTCTTCCATACGTAGTTGCGATTCTGTTGCGGTGTATCCTTCCACGCTGCGCCGAAGTAGGAATGATCGCTGTCGTTGATGTTCACCTTGCAGGCCGGCGTGCCGCTTCCGCAGGAGGTGGTTGGGGAAATGGTGCTGTTCGGCGCCACCCAGTCTGCGTTGGAGTTGTAGAGAATCGCATCGGTGGCTGCATTCGCGGGCAAAAGGCCGGCCAACCCGATCGGATGTTGGTGCGGCTTTCCTCGCCTCGTATTTTCTAATGTGCGCGATCTGGTAGTAGTTAAACCACTCCGTATCGCTCGGAGCTTCTTCGGAAACGATCCACAGCACATTGGGCAAATCGTTCAGGGTGTCGATCACTTTCTCCACAAAGGCATCCTGATAGCGGGTGATGGCGTTGGGCGCCGTCATGGTCATGGACGCCATGCCTTTCGGGCCGCTGGTGTAGCCGTCGTCGATGCCATTGATGTTGTTGGCGCCGGTAAAAGGATAGCCATCGCTGGCGCAGCGGAAGATGTTGATGAACTCCCCGGTAAAAAGGTAGATACCGGCATAGATGCCGGCGTCATTCAGAGCCTGCGTCCTGGCCCGCAGGCGATCGAAGTAGCCCTGGTCGAACTTGGTAAGGTCGAATTTCAAGCCACCGTCGGTCGCCTTGCCAGGCCCCGTCCTCTGCCACGGTTGCGGACTCACCGTAAAATCCGGGGGCGCGCTGCTGGTTGAGGGCAGGGAGCAGAACTTCGGCATTTCCACCCGCCACAGCAGGGTGAAGTTCTGTCCGTGCGCGGTGAGGAACTTGACGAAGGCGGGAAAGTCCAGGGCCTGGGCGGACCCACCGCTACCCCAATCCTGCAGTGTGTTCCAGGTCTGCGACCCGGCCAGGATGAGAGCTGTGCCCTTTGCGTCTTTAAAGTAGTGAGGGTTGCTGGAGGCCACGAGAGGCCCGGCTATTTTGGCAGTGTCTTGAGGATGCGCGCACTGCGCAAGGCTCAAGAGAAGAAAAGGCAACAGACCAAGCTTCAAACGGCGACGGAGCATCGCTTTCCTCTCAGAATTTCCAGGGCTTGCCGGAGAGAAAAGCAGGCCCTGCACTACGCGGCTCCGGTCGGGATGACAATTTGTCGGATCATGCAGAGCCATTCGGAACGACCCCTTGTGCCTTTCCTTCAAAAGAAATGCTCATCCCGACCGGAGCGCAGCGTGGTGGAGGGGACCTGCTGTTTCTCTTCCGGCGCCGTTAACCGCGCCCGATATAGGGCATATTCGTCGCCATCACGGTCATGAATTGGACATTCGCGTCTAAAGGCAGGCTGGCCATGTAAACAACCGCTTCCCCAATGTGTTTTGCATCCATTCTTGGTTCTACCATCATCTCTCCGTTCGCCTGCAGAGAGGCAGATCCCGGCTTCCCGGTCATTTCCTTGCCCGCATTGCCGATATCGATTTGACCGCAGGCGATGTTGTACGCGCGGCCATCGAGCGAGATGGATCTGGTGAGCCCGGTGACGGCATGCTTGGTAGCCGTATAAGGCGCCGAGTGGGGCCGCGGCACATATGCAGAAATCGAGCCGTTGTTAATAATGCGCCCCCCTTGCGGCTGCTGTGACTTCATCATGCGGAATGCTTCCTGGGCACAAAGGAACGAGCCGGTAAGATTCACGTTCACCACTTCGCACCATTGCTCGTAACTCAGGTCTTCGAATGGAGTTCCTGTGTTCACGCCCGCGTTGTTAAAAAGGACATCCAGCCGGCCGAATTTCTCACGGGTACCGGCAAACAAGGCACGGACCGAATCGGGCTGGCGCACGTCCGTGGATATGGCATGCATGTTTCCGCCGGCAGCCATGGTGGCGGTTTTTTCCAGCTCCGCCAGCCGCCGCCCAGCCAACACTACGCGAATATCCGGCAGAAGCCATCTCCAGTGCGACCGCCCGGCCAATACCGCTGCCCGCTCCGGTAATGATCGCTACCTTGCCCTGCCCACCGCTCTTTCCTGCGAGATCCGTGCTCACCTGCATCTCCTCCATCGAGTCATGTTCCTGATTTCTCCGCAGCTACTTGGCATAGAAACGATAGCGGATGTTCCAATGTGCCGTTTGTCCCGGCGCAATCACCAGGTGAATATATGCCTCGGGACAAATCGTGGTGCGAGGGGACCAGAAGTTGAAACGCGAGATGGGTACGTCCGCTGTTTGCTCCACCCCCACGCCCGTCGTTCGATCCTCGACCGTAATGTCGTAATCCGAGGAGCTGCCGGAATAGCCGGTCAGAAAGCTTTCCACGTACTGCTCCGCTTGCAGCTCCTGACGATAAACGATTTCTTTACCGTCGATCCCGGCCAGCGGCTCCATCGATGTCTCCGCCTTGGGCGCAAAGGGAAACCGCACCACCATTCCCGGTCCGCTGGGAGCGCCATCCAGCATAAAGAAGTCGTGGTCATAGACCTCCGTGTCGATGGTCTTCGTCCCGGTGTTCTTCAGGCTGTGCTCAAGGATGAGAACGGGCTCCTTCGGGTCGAGCCTAACCGTCTTCTCATAGTCATACGCGATGCCAATAGGCGATTGCAGTTGTTGCCGGAAAGACACCTCACTGCCCTTGGCGTGGACCGTCCACTTGCCACCGTCTACCAGGGGATAGGTGTACATGAATTGATAGGCAGAATCGTCCATCTTACGCAGCACGCCGACGCCCAGCTTCACGAACAGCTCGCCCGGCTTCGCCTGGCCATAGTCCATGGCCCCGTCGTTGGACCTGAATTCCTCGACTGGCCCCGCAATGGCGTCGGCTAATAAGGGATCGTAGTGGGAAAACCAGATCCCGAAGTAGGTGTGGCCTTTATAGGCCAGGCACGGGATGATTCCCGACCAATCGAACCGTGAAGCGCGGTAGTACCCATTCTTCGCGTCCGGCAGGTAGAGTACAGCTTGCACCTGCCCGTTGGAGATGGATGCTTTGGGGTAGTTTGCCTGCTGCAGCGAGGAGCACCCGGGCGAGGCGCTCTCCGCTTTCGCGGCTAGAACGAATAAAGTCAAAAGAAATCCGGCCAGGAGTGTTTTCAGTGCAGTCCTCCGCCTTCCTCATCGCCGGCTGCATCCGCAGCCCGGTGCATGTCAGCACGTATTTTAGTATCGCCTCCCCTTTAAGGCACAAGCTGAGGGCTCCTCAAAGGCACAAGCTGAGGGCTCCCATACATCCAAACCGGAGAAAACTGAATCTTCATAAGTGTTTTGGTGGTACAAAATCGGGCTGCACCGCAAACGTTGAGTCCTGGCGCAGTGGAGCCTATAACGCTACGCGGTTTATGAGGTCGGCGTGGATTACCCTCGCCGCGAAGGAGAACGTATGTCGCTCATCGTGATTCTGGTTATTTTGCTTTTGGTCTTTGGGTTCGGTGGCTATCGCCTGGGACCGGGACTCGGTTACTACGGTGGCGGCGGCATCAGCCTGATCATTTTGATCGTGATCATTCTGCTGCTCTTGCGCGTCATTTGAGGATCGTCCGGAAGGGAACACGTGAAGGCGAGCTCGCCTTGCCCCTAAATGCGGCGTTGTCCAGGTGGGTAGTGGAAAACGGTGATCTCCCCCAGAACGCCGCCTGGGGCCCTCCCCCGAGGAACCAGATCAACCATCTGTAGAAAACCACCGTTTGGGCAAACAATACAGGCTTTTGCACGCAACTGGGGCGCACTCAGTAGTAACAACTTCGTAACCGCATTTTTCTGCCCAAAAGTTTATTACGACTTTCCCATCGGCTGCTTTGTCAAGCCTGCTGTTGAGTGGCGAGTTACACCGGCAACCAAAGCATTGGGTCGGCCCATTCAAGCCGTAGTTTGGCTTGAGTGGCTACATGCCCCCCCACTCGTCGGGACACCTTCCCCAAGGGGTGCGTCCGGTCGGGAGTAGGCGTTACAGTAGTCAAATGGATCAACCGTATTCCGACGCTGTGGTTTTTTTTGGCGCTACAGGCGACCTTGCTTACAAACAGATCTTTCCTTCCCTGCAAAAGCTGGCAAAACGAGGGAAGCTCACCGGCCCCGTCATTGGCGTTGCCAAAGCAGGCTGGAACCTCGAACAATTCAAGCAGCGAGCACAGGATAGCGTCGAAAAACATGGCGGAGTCGATCCAGTTGGCTTTCCCATCCTGCTGGACAAGCTGCGCTATGTCGACGGGGACTATAAGGATGGCGAGACCTTTGCCAATGTCCGCAAAGAACTAGGGAGCGCCAAACATCCCATCCATTATCTGGCCATTCCACCCGTCCTCTTCGGCCAGGTGCTCACCCAGTTGAAGGCGTCTGGCTCCTCGCAAGGGGCGCGGGTGGTGATTGAAAAGCCTTTTGGCAACGACTTGCGGTCTGCCGTAGCGCTCAACAAAACGGTGCACGAAGTATTTGCCGAAGAAGATGTTTTTCGCATCGATCACTACCTGGGCAAGAACACGGTCCAGAACGTGATCTTCTTTCGCTTCGCCAACACCTTTCTGGAGCCGATCTGGAACAACCTCTACGTCGAAAGCGTGCAGATCACGATGGCGGAGCAGTTCGACGTGCTGGATAGGGGCAGCTTTTACGACGCGGTGGGAACCGTGCGCGATGTGGTGCAAAACCATTTGCTGCAGGTGCTCTCCAACATTGCCATGGAGCCTCCGCCGACGCTGAGCATCGAGAGCCTTGCGCGACGAGCGGGTCAAGGTGCTCAAGAGCGTCCAGCCATTGACCGCGGAGAATGTGGTTCGCGGGCAATACATCGGCTACCTCGACACGCCGGGAGTCAAGAAGGATTCAAAGACCGAGACCTACGTAGCGCTGCAGCTGGCCATCAATTCCTGGCGCTGGAGAGGCGTGCCCTTCTTCGTCCGGGCGGGCAAGTCTCTGCCCAAGACGGAGACCGAGGTGTTGGCTAAATTGCGCCCGGCTTGTGCTATCTTCGCCGTCGAACCGCCGCCTCCCAATTACGTGCGCTTCCGTATCAGTGGCGATCCGGTGATCGCGATTGGAGCCTCGATCAAAACCGCAGGCGACCAATTGCGGGGATGCCCGATCGAGCTGGTCGCCGACCAGGAATGCGGGGAAGACACGATGCTGCCCTATGAGGAGCTGTTGGGCGACGCCATGGCTGGAAACCAGACCTGGTTTGCGCGCGAGGATTACGTCGAGGAGGCGTGGCGCATTGTGGACCCGATCCTGAACGACTCGAACGTGATTCCGTATAAGCCCGGCGGCTGGGGACCGGCGGAAGCAGACAAGCTCATCGCGCCGTTTGGCGGCTGGACCGATCCTAAGTAGCGCCGTCGCTCAGGCCAGTACGTTCTGAAGGCGGAAGAGCGAGCCTACGCGATGCGAAGGCCGGCTGCTGAGGCTCTCCCAGTCACCCAACTCCGCCACGCGCCCGTTTTCTATGACGTAGATCATCTCCGCGCGCTGGATGGCGGAAACCCGGTGGGCGATTAACAGAACCGTCGTCCGGCCCTGCAGGTGTTCGATCGCATCCAGGATTCGTTTCTCGTTGTCCAGATCGAGGCTGCTGGTCGCCTCATCGAGAATGAGCAGCCCAGGCTTGCGCAGCAGTGCGCGAGCCAACGCGATACGCTGCCGTTGCCCATGGGACAAAAGCATTCCGCGGTCCCCCACCGTCGTATCCAACCCCTGCGGTAATTCAAAGACAAACTCGGCGGCGGCCAGGCTGAGACTCTCTCTCATCTCGTCTTCCGAGGCTTCCGGCTTGGCCCAGCGCAGGTTGGCCCGCACCGTGTCGTGAAAGAGCACGGTGTCCTGGGCGACGTAGCCAACGTGGCGGCGCCAGGCCCGTGCGCTCTGCGGGGTGAGTTCGACACCGTCGACCAGAACCCGCCCAGTCAGGGGGGAAAGCAGCCCGTTGACCAGGTCGGCGACCGTGCTTTTGCCCGCGCCGGAAGAGCCGACGATGGCGGTGACCTTTCCCGCCGCAATGGTCAGCGACAAATCCTCCAGCACCTTAGGCCGCTGCGCGTCGTAGCGGAACCCGACCCGCTCCAGGCGGATTTCGTGAGCCAGGGAAGGCCCCGGACCGGCAGCGCCAGGAACTTCGGCGTTGGCCACGCATTCACGGTAAATCGTCATCAGGTTTTCGAAGGCGGGAAGCTCGCTGAGGAAGGCCTGCAACTGGCTTTGGCCCGCAGCCAACCGAGGGATCAGGCGGGTAAAGACCGCCAGCAACAGAAGAATGGAAGCTGGGGCCACATTGAGAATCTGCAGCGAAGCGAAGATGATTCCGCCCAGCACCATGAGCGATCCGGCTTCGAACCAGAAGGCCGCCGCTGCCTGGCTCCTGGTGCTCTCCAGACTCTGCTGCAGGGCCGAGGACTGGAGCGAGGAAAACATCGCCAGGTCACTATTCTGCGCGTCGTAGAACTTCATCGCTTTGAGGTTCTGCAGGTGTTCGGTTGCGGATGCGTACACTTCGCTCACGCTCTCCGAGACGGCGGTCCCGCTGGCATGGACGGCGCGCATCCAGCGGCGTGAGACCAGCAGCAGAACCGCCCCGGTGGCCAGCACCAGGGAAGTCATTCCTGCGGAGAGTTTAAGCGCGATGGCGATATAAACCAGGGCGAGAATGGCGTTGGACACAGTGCCGATGAGCAGATAGGTGCAGGTCGCGACCCGGGTCAACTCGGCGGTAAGAGCGTGGGTAAAGTCGGAGGAGCGGCGGCGCACCAGGAAGAGCCAGTCGGCGTTGATGATGGCCTGGTAGAGGCGTCTGCTGAGGGCCAGTTCATAGGTGAGCACGGTGCGAAAGGTAAGCACCGATTGCACCCGGCTGAACAGCGACCGCAGCGCCATGAGCAGCATGAAGATCAGCAGTAAGGTGGCCAGCCAGAGCGAGGGAGATAATCCGCTGTGCACCAGCAGGTTGCGCACCTCGCCGGTGTAGTGCCCAACATGCCCTTGGTTGGCCAGGTTGAAACCGGCTACCTGCAGGATAGGGAAGAGCAGGGCTACGCCCAGGCCTTCCGTCAGCGAGGTAAAGGTCATGATGAGCACGGCGGCCAACAGCTGCCAGCGCGCAATGCGGATCAGGCTGGAAACATATTCCAGAATGGGGCGTTTGGAGGCTACCAACTGATCCGCGGAGAGCGCGGCGAGAGTCCTCTGCCCATGGGGAGTGGCAGGGGAATCGCTGCGGGGGGCCGGCATGCCTCAAACGATAGCAGAGGCAGGCCGCCGTGCAGATTGTCAACGTGGGAACGGGTTCGGTACCCCGCCATTGCCTAATGGCAAGCGGGTGCGTGGGCACGCAGCCCCAGGTGAGAACTCCGCTTACGAACACAGTCCCCGCCGGGGACCGGAGAACCCACTACACTTGTGCGGAGTTTTTGTTTCCCTTGGGCGGGCGTGGCAAACGGGAAGTGGCACATCGAGTGCCATTTCCCACTCAAGCCAAAAGGCGGCTTGAATGGGGCACCCAGTATCTACTGCTTGTGGGGCAAAAACGATGGTGGCGATTCTACAGGCTGCGGAAAAAGTCGGTTTCAGGAAGAAATCGTACCCCAGCGGCTAAAGCCGGTCCTGTTTTCAAGTATTTATGTACGGTCTGAAGCCCGTACCCTTCAAAAACCAGAGTTTTTCCGCAGCCTGTCTAGTCGGTGATTTTCGGCATCGCCGCCGGGCCCGCATCATTTCTCTGCAGCCCACGAAGCCCAGGTCAGCAGATTCTGATCAGGCCTTCCTCCGCTAATTGGGCGAGCAACTGGAGGACATCACGCTCGATAACCCCCGGAGGAGCTTCGTAGCGTCCGCTAAATTCTTCGACCAGGTCCGCCACCCGGACCGGCGAGCCAGCTTGGTCCAGATCTCACTGCCGATTTCACCCAGTCCGTAACAGCGACTGCGCTCCAGGCTCATGAGCACGGTCTCACCGGCCACGTCCGCAGCCACCGGATTGGGCGTGTGACAAACGATCGATGTGAGGCTTAAATCCGCCATGACTGATGAAATGTTAGCAACTTATCGCTCCACTAGGTGCAGGTTGAGAAATCTTGTTCCCTAAAATGCGATTTCCGAAACCGTGCTTTTTCGGCAGCCTGTTCAGTCATTTGTAAAATTCGATATTTTTGAGTCCTTTTTACGATTGTCAGCTTAGCGGGGGCGGACAGAGGGGTTCTTTATCGGGAGAGAAACTCCCGGGTCTGGAATGGAAGCGAATGGGGGGACATAAAGTGGCGCTTCCGAGGGGGTAAAGCGCTTGGCGAAGGTGGACTGGCTGGGGTGGGAGTCCGGAGGCGCCTCTGCGGCCGAGCCGGGAGCGAGACCGCCAGGGGCCGGGCTTGGCTGAGGGTCATTCGTTGTGGCATGGGTTGTGGCCTGCGGCCAGGCAGCCCCCACGGCAGGATAGGTTTGCGGTTGGGCGGGCGCAGGGGCGGATTTCTTCTCCGCAGAGAAGGCGGGGGCGACGGTCAGGGATGAAGTTTTGCATGGCCACGATCATGGAGATGGCCTTGACCTGTCCGGTAATGCTGCCTCGTGTTATTTCGGGGCTGAGGTGGGCGATTTCCCAGAGACGGGCCAGTACTTGTTCGCGGTCCAGGTTCAGACGGTGCAGTCCCTCCGCGGCGCGCCGGGACAGGTCGGCCTCTTGCTGGACGAGTTGTTGCTCGACGGCGGCACGGTGCTCGAGCATGTAGGCGCGGACCTGGGTTTCGATTTGGTGTAGGCGGCGGAGTCGGGGTTGAGGCCGACAGCTTCGGCGGCATGACGGTCGGTCATGGCGCCAGAGAGGACCAGGCGGGCAAAGGCTATTTCCTGATCGGTGATGGGATCGCTGACTTTATTTTTGGGCATAGGTGGCTCCTGAAATTTGAGAGAAGCTTAAACTGCAAATGTGTGTGTAGCTGCGAGCCAATGGGGAGCGCGCAGATAATTCCGAAGGCGCAGATATCGAGACTCCCTCGTTTGTCGCTCGTCGCATCTCCCTGATTGCTGACTGATCGGCTAGGCTTTTATCGTCCATTGGCTCGCCTCCTCCAGGGTCGGGGGCGACCTTGGTGTGACCCTATAGCGTCCCGCGAGTGCCCGTCTAGGGTCGCTAGCAAAAAACATGAGGAGGCTGGGGTAGTAATCTCGCAAAGTTACCAAGGTGCAACTCCTTGCGCTGCCCTGTCCATCCAGCTCCACTGCTGCCAAGGTTGGCCACCGCCCTTAACTTTGTCATCCCGACCGGAGCGGACCCGGTACCGCCCAGGCCACGTATGCGGCTTTGCGTAAAGCCGCACGACGTTCGTCAACGCCACCAAGCTGGACAGGAAATCCGGGGTAGCGTAGCGGAGGGACCTGCAGTGCGCCTTGATGGAGAAACGCAACCCGGAGGCGATTCGCTCATGGCACATTCGCTTGTGCCCGAAAGTGGAACTGCAGATCCCCGTTCGACTTCGCTCAGGGCAGGCTCTCCGCTCCGGTCCTAATCGTTACAAACGGGTGGCAGGGCTCCTGGCCCGACTCAAAGCCAAAGTACGGCTTGAATGGGCCACCCAAAGCTTTTGTTGCCGGTGTAATTGCTCCTAATGACGAACGAGTGGGGGAGCATCCACCCAAAGGTTTGGTTGCCGGTGTAACTCGCCACCCAACAGCAGGCTTGACCCCGATTTCCTGCCACGCCTGCGCTAGTGGGGGACCCAAAGCTTTTGTTGCCGGTGTAATTGCTCCCTTGACTTGCCACAGGCAAGTCCGCTCCTCGGGATGACAAATTTGAGGGCGGTCGCTTTACCTCGGCACCACCGCCATATCCTGCGTGCCAACCTGCGCGGGCGGCTCGAGACTCCGCAGATACCTTGACAAAACAGTAGCGGAACGCCAGAATGCCCGCTGATTCGCTTTTTCAATAAACGGCATGCCATCCCACAATGCGGTACAGGCAAGCAACGGCGTTTACAAATTGCAGGCGCTCGATCGCGCCTTCGCAGTGCTGGATCTGCTCTCCTCCAGCTCGGCGCCGATGGGCCTGGCCGAAATTGCCGCTGCCCTCGAGCTGCACAAGAGCACCGCGCATCGCTTCCTCATGGTGTTGGAGCGGCACCGCATCGTGGAACGCACGCCCGCGGGCAAGTTTCGCCTCGGCTTGCGCTTATGCGACTTTGGCAGCCGCGCCATTGAGCAATACGATCTGCGCGACCGCGCCCAACTCCATCTGAAGACACTGGTCGCCGAGGTCGAGGAGACCGCCCACCTGTGCATCCTGGAGAAGACGCATATGGTGTACATCGACAAGCAGGAGCCGGAGCGCACCATTCGCATGATCTCCCGGGTGGGAGCCAGCAGCCCCATCCACTGCACCGCCGTAGGCAAGGCAATTCTGGCCACCATGTCGCGCCCGCGGGTGGAAGAGCTGTTACAGGCGTTGCGCCTGGATAGGTTCACCCGGCGAACCATGACCAGCCGGGAAGCGCTGCTCAAAGAACTGGATCGGACCAGCCGCCGCGGATACGCCGTCGACGATGAAGAGCGGGAAGAGGGCGTGCGCTGCGCCGGAATGGCTATCCTTGATGGACGCGGAGAGGCCATCGCCGCAGTAAGCATCTCCGGCCCCTCATTTCGCGTGACCATGCAAAAGATTCCCTCGATTGCCGGTAAGCTGATGACTTGCGTGAAGGGAATTCAACACGACCTGGGACTCATACCGTTTGCCCGGTAGGCGCAAACGGGATCGAAGCAAATAAGGAAAGAGGCCAATGGAAGAGTTATCGATCAAGGGCGCAGAGACCAGTCGTTGGGACTGTGTGAGCTTAGGGGAGGTCATGCTGCGTCTCGACCCGGGCGAAGGCAGAATCCATACCGCACGGCAATTTCAGGCCTGGGAGGGCGGGGGAGAATACAACGTGGCGCGCGGGTTGCGCCGCTGCTTCGGCATGCGCACCGCGATCGCGACCGCGTTTGCCGATAACCCCATCGGCAGGCTGGTGGAGGATTTCATCCTGCAGGGTGGTGTCGACACCTCGCTGATTCGCTGGGTTCCCTATGACGGCATTGGCCGCACGGTGCGCAACGGCCTCAACTTTACCGAACGTGGTTATGGCGTGCGCGCCGCCGTCGGCTGCTCCGACCGGGGCAACACCGCAATTTCCCAGGCCAAGCGCGGCGACTTCGATTGGGAGGCCATCCTGGGGCCGAGCAATGGGTCTCGTTGGCTGCATACAGGAGGCATCTTCGCGGCGCTCTCGCCCTCGACCCCCGAGGTTGCCGTCGAGGCACTGGATACAGCCCGCAAGTATGGGACGATTTCTTCCTTTGATCTGAACTATCGCGATTCTCTCTGGAAATCCATTGGCGGCAAGGCGAAAGCGCAAGAGGTGAATCGAGCGCTGGTGAGTAAGCTGGACGTTCTCTTTGGCAACGAAGAAGACTTCTCCGCCATGCTGGGGATCAAGCTCGAAGGCGTGAAAGAAGATTTCGATGAGTTGCCGGTCGCCAGCTACGAGACCATGCTGCGCGAGGTCGCCGCTTCGTATCCTAACCTGAAACTGGTGGCCACGACTCTGCGCACGGCGCAAACCGCTTCGCGCAATGCCTGGGGCGCCATGGCGATCTACAAAAATGAGATCTTGTATGTGCCGCAACGGGAGATCGACATCCTGGACCGCGTGGGCGGTGGAGACTCATTCGCCTCCGGCCTGGTCTTTGGAATGCTCATGGGAAAACCCGCGGCATGGGCCGTCGCTTGCGGAGTGGCCCATGGAGCGCTCGCCATGACCACCCCCGGAGACACCAGCATGGCTACGCGCGCAGAAGTAGAGCGTGTCATGCTGGGTGGCTCCGCGCGCATTGCCCGTTAACATCCGACCCTGGGATCAAAGGAAAAAAGAATGTCGAAAGAAGTGCAGCAGCAACTGGAGGCAGCAGGAATCATTCCTGTTTTGCGGGCCCGCTCCGCGAGCGAAGCCATGGGCGTAGTGGAAGCGATGGTTGCCGGAGGAATCACGGTCATAGAAGTCACCATGACTGTGCCCGGTGCGATCGACGTATTGAAGGAGTTGAAACGTGTCTACGGCAGCAAGCTGCTGCTGGGGTCGGGAACGGTGACCGATGGCGCGGAGTGTGCCGCCACCATTGAGGCCGGGGCGGAGTTTGTCGTGAGCCCAAGCCTGCACATGGACGTAATTAAGGAGACCAAGGCGCGGGGCAAAGTCTCGTTGCCCGGCGCCTTGACGCCCACCGAGGTGATCACCGCGTGGCGGGCTGGGGCGGATTTCGTCAAGGTGTTCCCCTGCTCAGCGATGGGAGGGGCAAGCTATTTGAAATCGCTCAAGGCTCCGTTTCCCTTCTTGCGATTGGTGCCGACCGGCGGAGTAACGCTCGAGACCGCCGCCAGCTTTCTTGAAGCCGGCGCCTCGGCCCTGGGCGTGGGCGCTGACCTGGTCAACGTCGCGGCGATAGCGAAAGGAAAGCCTGAGGTCATCACCATCGCAGCGCGCGCGTATCTCGATGTCATTGCTAAAACGCGCGCGGCAGCCAAAGCGTAAACTGCTTTTCACACCCATGCCGCATTGCGGCAGGAAAGAACAAGGTAAAGATCGAATGACAGGCAAACAGAGGAACTGGGCAATCCCCGTGATCTTGTTGGCGATGGGCATGGTGATTGCTCCGGCGCGAGTTTCGCTGGCGCAGGACGCCGGCTCGGGCGCCGCAGCCACGCCGGACGTGTACTCACAGGAAGACTTGACGGGCATGGAAAAGAAGCTCAAGGAGAAGATCGACGCTTCCGGACTGGCCACGCAAACGATCAAGAAATATTCCACGGACTACTCGATGCTGGCGTTTCGCACGCAAAGCGGGAAGGCCGAGCTGCACGAGAAGTTCGCGGACTTTTACGTGGTGGTCGATGGCAAAGCAACGCTGGTCAGCGGCGGAAAAATGGTCGACGGCAAAACCACGGCGCCGGGGGAAGTGCGCGGTGACTCGATACAGGATGGTAAGGAAACCAAGCTGAAGAAGGGCGACATTGTTCACATACCAGCCAATATTCCTCACCAGTTGATGCTGACCAAGGGAGACACGTTCCAATACTTCATCGTCAAGGTTCAGGAGATTGAGTAGCGGCTTTTGGAATCAGCAAGTTCTTTATTCTACGGCGACCGTAATGGACTGTAACGGCGTGAATGGATATGCCCGGCTGATCACGGAGAACCCACAGGTAGCTGTCGACGAAGAGGTTGAAACCATTCTGCTGAGCAGCAAGTGAACCTGAATCTGTCGCCACGAAGCCAGGTTGACCGCTGGCAAGCGGCTGGGATTTTCTGAGGCTAGGATACGGCGGGAAAGCTTAAGACGAACGCCAGAGGCACCTTCGGGTGCCTTCTCTTTTTAGTAACTTGTTTGGTCCCTCCGATAATTCCTGAATGCTCTCCATAATTTTTGCAGGGATTGAGACAGTGGTTCGACCGATGTTCGGCTCAACCTGTGTCTTTCAGGCTCTTGCACTTCAAACAAAGTGGGTGCAGTCTCGGTTGCATCTATGCAGATGTATCTGCTTCCCGACGAACTCACTCAACCGATGGCAGAGCAACCGCCTGTCTATGAGCCTAGCGATGTTCTAGGCGTCTCCAAACCTTCCAACCTGTCATACGTTGTCGAAACAATCAAAGTCATTGCTACTGATCTATATTAGCAATTGGGATCATGCCAGTCCGAGAGCGTATATCAGTGCGCCATGCAGGTAGGTCTCCGAGACAAAAGCATCAAATACGACAGCCAGAGGGTTGTGGAACTGAAGTACCTAGGTTTTTACGTTGGCGAAGGCTACGCTGATCTGGTGGTTTGGTTTGGCGAAGACAAGCTTGTGGTTGAGCTAAAGGCGATACAAGGTGAACTCGCAACGCCAGAGAAACAGCCAAACTGAAGAATTACATGAAAGTGTTGGACGTAAAGGAAGGTCTGTTAGTGAATTTTCCCCAGCCGGGTAGACCAACAAAAAAGGCACCGAAAACGGAACCACAATTCGAGAACGTTTCAATCTGAACATCTGCCTGTGGGAGTAAAGATGAAGGGAGTAATACCATGTCAGCACCGAAGAAAGATGAATCCAGTGCAGCAGTGATCTTACTGGATACTTCGAGCGAGAGTATCCCACGTGCGACGACATCCTTGCTAATAAAGATAACAACGATCTGCAAGTGGTGCTTGTCCAAAATGGAAAGGAATATAACTTTGCTCTTGGACCCGCCAACACAATGGACCACATGATGAACGACGCATCGCTAGCGAGACATATGTGGGAAAGGATGAGATAAAGGCTGAAGAGTTCGACAAAAGAAATAAACAGCAAAGCCCGTGACATCGCCGCCAGGGGCCTCTTTCCTATTCGGCTGGTTGGCCAAAACCTTACTCGCGTGGCGGCTCCTTTAGTATCTTTTCTCTGATAGTTGTTTCATCTACAGCAGCATCGCCGTCAGCAATCAAGAGTTTCAGGTGATCGTGCTTGAGTACCCATTCCGGCACTTCAGTGGCTTTGTCAGGCTCTAACAGGAACCGTTCGAGAACCTTTAAGTGGGTTTGCCTCAAAGTCTTTCCGTCGATGGGTACAAAACATGTACAGCAACCCATAACGTATTGAAAACACGATGGTAACCACTTTCATCGTCAAGGTTCAGGAAATCGAGTAGCGGATCGTAGGTTAGTGGCTAGACGCGTCTAAACTTATAGCCTGCGGAAGGCGCGAGTTTTCTGGTGGTCACCGCTCCGATGCTTTGTATCAGAGCACGACTGAGCGATGGATTCGCGATGCTACAAAAGCTTTGCCTTGGTAGGCATCCAACTCATACCACGGCGTCAATGAACTGGCGAGGGGTCACGATCTGCGTGCTGGACCATGACAGCAGGAAAATCCTTGGCATTGCCGGTTACCAGGTAGTGCGCTGCGGCTGCCTGGGCGCATTCCAAGAAGATATCGTCGTCCGGGTCAGAGCAGGCATGCACCGTCTCGGTGGGCTTTACCCAGAGACCCTTTTCGCGGATGGTGCGCAGTACGGGTGCAATCTCGTTGTCACTGCGATTGAACCGGGGGCGGCGGATGACCTCTTCATATTCCGCGAAAATATCGCCGCTCACGCACAGTTGCATATCGGGGTCGAGGATGGCCATCAGAAACACCCGCGCGGGCGGTCCTTGCGGACTGAGCAGGGCAGAGATCAGGATGTTGGTGTCGAGGACAACCCGGATCATTGCTCCTGGGGTGGCTGACGATTACGCCGTGCCTTCCGCGCGGCATTGATTTCCGCATCGACTTCTTCGGGAGAGAGCTGGTCCAGCCCTATGCGCTTTGCGCTCTCCCATGATTCCCGGAGCCACTCCGGGGCGGACGCGGGCGCCATCGTCCGGATGCTGATCGCTTCGTCTTCAGAAACCGAGCGTCCCAACAGGCTTTCAATTGCCATTTTCTGGTCCGGCGAGAGGTCTTTCGCTTTGTGAATCATACGTCTAGTCCAATGTTATCAATGCCTTCTGAGTTTAGGCGGTCTGGCGGCCATTGTCACGCGGAATTGCGGTTTACGGCCCGGCCGTCGTGCCCTGATACAAAACCAAACACAGCACGCGAACGAGCTTCTCGGTCGAAATGTCATACGCGTAGTCCCTTAATAGATGGAAACTCCAGTGTCCGGGAAAACCCGGACCTACCCAACAGCGGCTTCTTCCGCGGCGGGGACTCATTTCGCAACCTGGCAAGCGCGCGCTTGTAGACCTCGACGGTGCGCTCGGTCATAGTGCTTGCTGTGAACTGGGTCACTCCAGAGGCGCCGTCCCGCGCTGCCCAGGGCAACGCGCAATGCGGGGCCGGTGATCAGCCGGGCGAGCGCATCGCGCAGGCCGGCAACGTCTCCCCGTGGCACCAGCAGGCCGGTCTCCTCGTGGCGCACAGACTCAGCAATGCCTCCCACATCGGTAGCCACCACCGGCAACGCGGCGCGCATGGCCTCCAGGATGCTGATGGGCAGCGACTCGAAGTTCGTGGATAGTACGAAGATCTGCGCTTCCATGAGCAAACGGCTCACATCGATCTCCGGCGGCAATATGCTGACTCGGCTGCCAAGCCCCAGCAGGTTCACTTGCGCGCCCACGCGCGCTTTCAGCTCGCCCGCCCCCACCAACAGCAAACGCCATTCCATGCAGAGCAAACCGGAAAGCGCCTGGAGCAACGTGCCGTGATCCTTTTGCGAGGCGAAGCGCGCTACCATCACCATCACCGGTGGCTGGGCGTCGACCGGCCGCAGGCGTACAAATGGGGTCTCCGCTATGCCGTTGTGCACCACCTCGGGCGCCTTGGCTGGGCAGAGACCGAATTGCTGGGCCAGCACCCGCTCGTACTCGCACACGTTGATGACGCACGTACCCAACCGGCCGGCGAGACGTTCTGCCCAGCAGAAGAATGGATTTGTCTGCAGCGAAGTGCGATTGAGCACCGACCATCCGTGGGGAGTGAACACACTGGGGATGTGGTGTAGCCGCGCAGCTGCACGCGCCAGCGCGCCAGCCTTAGCGGTGTGAGCGCACACCAGGTCCGGTTTCATCTGGCGCAAGGCGCACCAAAGCTCGACCAGCGCCGCCACATCGCGGTGCGGCCTCACCGGCCTAACCAGGCTCTTCACCGGGAGCCAGGGGATCCCCGCCTGGCGGAGCTGGTCAGTGAAGATGCCCGGCGCTCCGGTGATCACAGTAACGTCATGACCAAGGTTGCGTAGCTCGAGCGAAAGCTCGCGCACATGGCTCTGTGCTCCGCCGAGTACGTCGCCGCGGGTGAGCACATGAACAATCTTCATGCCCGCCCTCGCCGGTCTCTCTCGCTCGGCAGCAGGGACGAAGGGAGAAAGGTTTCGCTCGATGGCCGCCCATACCAGGCGGCGAGCAGGTTCCACAGACTGCGCCACTCCGCAAGTTCTGCCGCGGAAGGCGCCCGCGCAGCCTGATGACCCATGCGATGCTCGAAGCCGGCGGATACTGCGGCGCAGTTGGCGGCAAACCTCGCGGCCGAGATACCCAGCAGTTGCAACTTCTGCCAGCCACCGCAACTGACGCCGGGCTGCTCGCAGACATACTGGATGTGCAGCAATTTGTAGCGCAAGAGTTTCTTGAGGGTGATCCGTTCCCGCCGGTACCCGAGCAGGACCTGGGGGAGATTGGCAAAGCGGCTGAGCCGGTAACTGCGCAAGAGCAACTCCTGGTCCTGAGCCAGCCACGCGCTTTCCTCGTAACGCCAACGGCGAAACCACTCGATGCGCCCCATCCACACCGGATGCCATAAGGGAAAGCCCCGGAAAGGAGAGCGGGTGATGCCGGCATGGTCCGTTGCCGGGTGGAAGCGCCAGAGCGGGCGGCCGTGTTTGCCGAAGACCATGGCGCCGGCGCTGCACAGGTCTATCTCCGCATGAGCAGCCAGGAAAGCCACCTGCCGTTCCAGCCGATGGGGATAGGCAATATCGTCGGCATCCATCCTGGCCAGGTAACGGCCGCGCGCGCGGTCAATACATTCGTTCAATCGGGCCGCGAGCCGTAGCCGCCGTCCGTCACTCCAGCAGATCACGCGCGGGTCGCGGAAACTCTGTGCGATCGCCAGACCCTGATCGTTGGAGCCGTCGTCGCAGAGCAAAAGCTCAAAGTCGCCGTAGCTCTGATGCAGCAGCGAGCGGATCGCCAGCTCCAGGGTAGAGGCGCTGTTGAAGAAGGGCATCGCAATGGTGATTACAGGGTTGGTCATCGGCTGTGGACAACCACTCTCGAACCAGAACCCCGCGGCAAATCTCCGCCCAGGGAGTGAAATACGGCGGCATATTGTTGCGTCAACCGCTGCAGGCTAAAGTGCTCCTCCACGACAACGCGGCCAGCAGCGCCCATGCGCCGGCGCAGGTCTGCATCGCTGAGCAGCGCGGTGAGCGCATCGACCCACTGCGGCTCGCAACCTGCGCTCAAGCCCACCTCGCCCATGTGCAAGTACTTCGCGATTCATTCCAGCCGGGGTGACCACCACCGGCAGCCCGGCCGCCATATAGCACAGCATTTTGTAACTGCACTTGCCGTTGCACCAGGCGGTGTCGGCCAACGGCATCAGCCCAATGGACATGCGGGCGAAGGAGGCTAACTCGGCGCGCGGAGTCCAATATTCAAACTCGACGCGGGACTCCGGGAGGCGCTTGAATTGAGGTGGCCTGTCGGCCACGATAAGCAGCTTTGCCCGGCTGCAGTGCTGTAACACGCGCATCAGTGCTCCCTCGATCGAGTAAAGGAAAGGAAAATTTCCGCTGGTGCCGGTCCAGCCCAGCACCAGCGCGGGCGCGCCTTCGCGGGAACGGTGCGGGCGATACCAGGCGGTGTTTACCGCCGTCGGAATGATGGTGACGTTGGGGTTCCAGCGGGAAAATTGGTTAGCCAGAAAGCTGTTACCGCACACCACCAGGTCGCTCGCCCGGGCCAGATCCTGGGCGCGGTGGCCACCGGTATTGAGCCAAACCGCGTCATCGACATCGAGGATCATCGGCCGCTTCGCCAGGGCCTGGAGCGGCGCAAAGGCGGGAAGAAACTGGCGCGAGATCCAGGTCACGTCGGCCTTCCAGGAGCAGGTGAGAGCCGCCGTGCGCGCGGTCGCTGTCGCCACCATCCACAGCGGGCGCAGGCCACGTTGCCGGGGCAATATATTGCCCCAGGGCAGAGGGTACTCGCGCACTGCGATGCCGAGCTTGCCCAGCGGGTCGATGTATTGCCGCACGCGCGCCCTGGCGCTGGGCACCATCACGCCGCCGGTATACGCGGCTACGCGCATGATTGGGACTCCGGCACATCCCTATCCGTCGAGCGCTGGTCGCTGCGCAGGGTAATGCTGGGAGCGAAGTAAACCATGGTGGGGAATGCGCCCGCCTTGATCCAGAACATGATCTGGGCGAAGTACTCCTCGGAGAAGATAGTCATGACCGTCGCATAGACGAATGCTCCCAGGGTGAACACTGCCCAGCACTTGCCCCCGATGGCGCAGCGATAGACATAGGCGCTGAGAAAGCCGACCAGGAACATCAGCCCGATGACCCCGGGCATTCCGCCATGATCCATGTAGTAAGGCAGAAACGCGGTATAGACGTTGGTTATCTGGCTGGGCGAGATCCTGGTGTATTCAAGATTGCGGTCATGCTCAGAATAAGTTGCGCCGAATCGATTCGCTATCCGCTTGGCGAACTTCCCCAGATCCCAGCCATACCTCAGCTCGGGATTTTGCCGATTCTGGTCGAAGGCAATGATTCCGCCCAGCCAGTACGTGCCAAAACCCTCGGCGACCCGGGGAAGATTATCCGTCAGGGATACTCTCGAATCCGCGCCATATTTGCTCATGGCAATCTGGCCGGCGGAGAAGACCAGCAGGAATACGAGACCCACGGTCCCCAGCAACCGCATGGGAGCAGCGCCCCGCTTGAGCCAAAGCATCACCACCGAGCTGATGAGCAAGAGCAGCACCTCGGAGCGGGCGCCATTCAGTAATTGATATCCGCCTGCGAGCAGGACGAGGAAGAGAGCGCGCCCCCGGCGCCGGCCGGTATCGGAGTACTCGTATACCGCAATCAGCGCGACGATGCTCACCAACGGCAGGATGAAGGACTCGAGCGAAAGGGCGGTGTGTCCGGAGATGTTCGCCTTGTTGGACGCGATACGGATCTGTCTCCACAGACTTCCCCGTGGTGCGATGGTTTCGCTGAGTTGTTTGAAATACAGATAAGAGAAGGGGATATTCAGCAGAAAAAGTAACCCTGCGATGGTCAGCCATCGGTCGACCTGGGTACGCCGCTGCGCGCTCACTGCGGTCAGTGTTCGCCCTCTCCGCAAGGGAACAACGACGGCGCAGATTCCTCCCAGAGAAAAGGCGAGCACGCCGGCGAGGACGATTTCGTTTGCCCTGGAGGTGAGTGGGAAATATAGATCTCCGCACAACCAGATGGCAAAGAGTGTGATTGTCCACACGATCCCCAAGGATGCCGGCGGAAAGAGAACAGAGCGGCCGTAGCGATACATCGCGAAGCTCCACAAGGCGAGTAGCGCAACCGTGAAGGGCAGCGTCACACGGCCGTCGATTCCGGCAAAGGGGTAGCTACGCTCTTCAGCTTATCCGACACGACGGATAACCCTTCTCCTCAACCGGTGGACAGGAGTCCGGTCTAGGCGCTGCCCAGCGCGGTGTAGTAACGCGCATAGGCTTTGTATGTCGCATCCGTCGCGATAGCCGACTCGTTCAGGACGATACCGGCGATCGGTACATTGACCCGGCGAAGAGTTTCTACGGTCGCGCCCAACGCCTTCATTGGAGTATGTCCACTGCGCACTGCCAGGATTGTCACATCCGTGGCCGCGGCCAGGTCCAGAGTTTCCGCGCAACCCAACAGCGGGGGTGAATCCAGGACCACCAGGTCGAACTCCTTGGTGGCCTGGGCCAATATTCCGCGCATCTGGGGCCCGATCAGCGCGAGTGCCAGAGGCAAGGGCAATCCGGAGCCAAGAACAAAAAGATTTGGGCGGGCGGAGACCGCACGTATGGCGGCTCGCCAATGAATGGTCTGGGCCAGCACCGCCGCCAGGCCCGCATCGGGATCCAGGCGCACCAGTTTTTCGATGGTCGGTTGGCGCAGGTCGGCGTCGATTAAGAGTGTGCGTTTGCCTTGTTCCGCGTTGGCCATCGCCAGCGAGAGCGCGAGGGTCGATTTTCCTTCGCCGGGGAAAGCGCTGGTGACCAACACGCTCCTGGGCACATGCGCCTGCGTCGAGAGCATCAGGTAGCCTCGCAGATGGCGTACGCCCTCATCGAAAAAACCGCCCTGCATGCTGCGCCAGCGGTTTCCCGCGAAACGCATGCCGGCCGAACCAAGAGCCAACCGGAGATGCATGTCCGTCACCTGGGGCAACGCGCAGACCACGGAGATCCCGAGCGCCTCTTCCACCGGCTCGGCCTCTTTCGCGGTCACATCCGTCAGTTCCGCGGAGATAAAGCATGCGGCGCAGGCAAGTGCGAAAAAGGCCATGGAGCACCCCACAATCAGCGGCCAGTTGGGAAAGACCGGCTTGGCGGAAGGTCGAGCGGAATCCGCCAAACGGATGATGTTGTTTTGCAGTTCGGAATTGATGCCTGACTGCTTGATCTTGGCGAACAGATCCTCGTAGACGCGTTCCGCTGCATCTGCTTCGTGCTTCAGCTGGAGGTAATCAAAAGACTGTGAGGTCAGATCGTCGACCTGCTGTTTGGTTTCGGCGACTGCCGCCGATAACATGCGTTCGCGCACCAATGTTTGACGGTAGTCCACGCCTATGCGGCTGGAAACATTGCGGCGGCTCTCGTCCAGCGCAGCACTCGCTTCCTCAACCTGGGCCTCCGCCTTGCGGTACTCCGGGTGCTGGTCTCCGTAGGTTGCGCCCACCAGCGCCAGGTTTGCTTTGGCTACCTGCAACTTCTCTACATCTTTGCTGAGATCGTTGGATTGGCCGGAAACCTCGACCTCGGGCAGGGAACCATCCCTGGCTTCGCGGTACACTGCCTCCTTGGCGATCCTATCCGCCGCGGCGGCGCTGTTCTCTGTATTCAGCGCCTGCAGCCGGGCGACCAACACACTTGTCTTCTGCTCCGGATCGGCGGTTCCCAGGTCTCGCTGGTACACCATCAGCGCGTTGTGCGTCGACTCCATCTTTTGCTTTAAGTCAATCAGTTGCCGCTCCATCGAGGAGGTGAGGCGTCCTGCCTCCCTGGTGCGGGTCTCGAAAATCTCCCGCAGGTAAGAGTCGGCAACGGCGTTGGCGACATTGGCCGCGACCTGAGGATCGGTATCTCTATAAGTGATCGTCAATAAGTAGGTGTTGGGATTGCGATCGACCTTCAGATGCTTCAGGACGATGGGTGCATTCCTGATGGCGAGTTCCTTGTCCCGCGAGTAGCGCCAAAACCAGTTGCGCCGCAGTTGGTGTTCGCGTTCCAGCAGGTTATAGCGTTCCGCGACCGGACGCAGGATGGTGTCGGCTTGCAGCAGGCTTTGCTGCGTCGCCATGAACTGGTCGTCCCCGGTGGTCATGAGATGGTCAGATCCGATGGTCTCCGGAACTGCCTGGCGGTCGACCGCAATCATCGCGGATCCCACATTGATGGGGGGCGCCAGGGCGCACCCGAGTGCAACCAGGGCGGTGAGCGCTATGCTGAGCACAGCGATCATTTCCCAATGCCGGCGTACGATTTCCGCGTAAAAGCTGAGCGGCCGCTGGAGTTCAGCGGGGTCGATCAGCCTGGGGTGCGGTTTCCGGATCGCAATCGAATCGGGCATGCACTTGGCTCCGTTCTAACGCATTCTTGCTAATACTGTGGCGCTGGCAGGATCAGTTATGTGCGGCCGTTAGCGTTTTCCTATCAACCGATAGGGCGGCAACGTTCTTGGTGCAGGATGCGGCTCAATGGGAACTCCAAATGGCTGCCGACACGGCAGCGTTGCCCATGCCGGTCACATGGTTCATCACGCTCGCGCTGGTTTTCAGCTTTCCATTTGTTGGAACGTAGAGAATGTCGTTGGGGGCGAGCCTTACATCCTCGGACTTTCGATCCAGGATGCGTCGCAGCGGGACCGCGATCTCTGCTTTCTGCTCACTCCCGGGCTGTGTTCTGTAGATATAGGCTGTGCTACGGCTGAATGAGTCAAGTCCGCCGCTCAGCGCCAGCAATTTGAGCACGGTCGTGTCGTTCATATCTTGAAAGGGAAACGCTCCCGGCCGCTTCACATCTCCTACGACAAATACCTGTTCGCACTCTGGCACGCGGATCTGCGCACCGGCGAGGACTGGGATATTGAGTTGCGGGTGAAGCCCATCGAAGAGCTTGCGCACAGAGATCCGTTGGGTACTGCCGCCGGCTTGCTCGACGATAATTTCAGGGCCGGCCTGGGGCAGCAGACCTCCCGCCTGGCTTAATGCGCCCAGCACCCGCAGATCGCCCAATTCCTGAATGGTCATGGGTGTCTTGACCGCCCCGGCAATGGTGACATCGCGGCTGCGATATTCAACGACGGAAACGTCGACGACAGGATTTACCAGCAAATGTTGCGCCTTCAGGGCGGACGCAATCTCGTCGCGTAGCGCTTCCGGCATCAGCCCCGCGGCGGGAATGGGTTTGTGTAGCAGTGGCAGGTTCAGATTTCCCTGCTTGTCGACCCGGAAAGTTTGCGAGAGTTCCGGCGAATCATCCACGGTCAGGCGAACAAGGTCGGAGGCTCCAATCGGTTGGAACGGCAGATTGGAGCCTCCAATCGCGACAGGCGTTGCAGGTGAGACGGACCCTGGCTCGGGGGAAGACAAACGCTGCGCCGCGGCGGCGATAGAGATCAGGGTCGGAGCAATTACTATGGCCGCAGTAAGTTTTCTCATGGCTCACGCTTGTATCGGACCAGCTTAGTGGGATGGGATTAAACGAAGGCAGAGCTGAAGATTAATTATTTCTCAGGTGAAGTGAATGCTCTAGCGTCGATAACTGATTACCCTTGCGGGCACACCGCCGCAAATCGACATGGGAGGCAAATCCGTCGTAACCACGGCTCCCGCGCCGACCACCGCGCCATCACCGATGGAGACGCCCGCCGTTACCACCGCGTTGGCTCCGAGCCATACATCATCGCCTATGCTGATCGGCGCATCCTGCCCGGGCTGATTGCGAATCAGGTCACCACGGGCTATTCCATGATTGGAGGAGAAGATCGATACGCAGGGGCCAAAAAGCACGTTGTTTCCGATCGTGATGGGGCCCGCGGGAGAGGCCCATACGGAGCAAAGATGATTAATGAAGGAGTGGTCACCGATCTGGATCATCTCCGGGTACTTGAAGATCACGGTCGGCGAAATCTTCACTCCCTTGCCCAGCCGTTTCAGCTTTGCTTTGCGAATATAACCAGCGCCGGTGATAAAGGCCAGCAGGTAGAGCCAGCCTTTGATCGCTTCCGCAATGGATCCAAGCCTTACCATGCCACGGTTGCGATTGCATTGCGAGGAAGCGAGAAGGACACCTGTTGACCAGCGTGGACGATGCGAAGATCCTTGCCTTCTCCCGGATTGGTTATCACCAGGGCGAAACCACCGTCAGGGTTGAGCACCGCTAAATGGCGCAGGCCGGGCACATCGCTCCAACTGCCGACGCGCCTCCCGTCCCGCTGCAAATGTTGCGAAAAATGACGCAGCGCATGGCATTGACCACTCTTCAAGATGCTTCCGTCCTCCCTGAGTGTTACCAAACCACCGCACGTGTAGGGTCCCAGGTTTGGCTTGCCGTGGGAATCGAGCATCAGGTTCCACGTAATCGCGCAGCGGCACCAGTTCTCCAGCGCGTCGGTGAAGACGCCTCCCACTTAACCCAATCCCTGGGGTACTCCGGGTCGTCAATAAAACCGCCGCCTTCGGTCCAATAGAAGGGGATGTCCGGGTACCTTCGGTGCAGAAGGCTCATTTGGTCGGGTGTACCCATGTACCCGTGCCATGCCACACCGTCTGAATACCTGGCCAGCTGCTTATCTTCGAGTTGCCATGTCACGCGCTCGTAGAGATTGTAGTTATGATCGAGCAACCAAATCTGGGTCGGATGGCGTTGTGCTTTTAACCTCGGTCCTAAATGATCGCGAACAAAGGCTGCCTCGAGCTCGGCGGACCAGCGACAGGCCGGCATGCGCCCATTCTGAGTGGTCTCGACCTCGTTCTGCGATGCGATCGCATGGATCGGCGCCCCGGCTTCGGCATAGCCCTGCACGAATTTCTCCAGGTAACGGGAATAGACGTCGAGATATTCCTCCGACATCCAGCCCCCCAGCATGGATCCGTTCGACAATTCCCAAAGTGAATGAGCGTAAGGGTCGAGATAATTTTCTTTGGTTCGGCCGCCAAAGGTTGTTCCATAGGTCTTCATCCACCCCGGCGGGCTCCATGGGCTAGCCATAAGAAAGAGACCAGGGTTGATCCCCCGAATCTCGCGCAGCATGGGCAGGATGTACGCCTCATCGTGCTTCAGGCTGAAGTGATCGAGGTTCATGTCGTCAGGAACATCGTCATACGAGTAGATGCTTCGCGAGTAGTCACTCGCGCCCACGCAACAGCGGCCGACATTCAGGTTCAGCTGCAAGGGCGAATACATTTCCGTCAGGAAGGCATGACGGGCTGCGGGCGGCATACCGCTCAAGAGGAAGCAGGAGGCCTCGGTGAGGGCCGCGCCAAAACCGAGGATGGGCTGATACTGGCGTGTGCCGTCGATCTGGATCGAGGCCCCGGGGACATGGGCGACCGCCTCGCTCCAGGGCAAGGGGGGCTGCACGGCGTGCTTTTCTATCGCGTCCGTAATGTAGAGGGTGGCGGGCCTGTCGTGCGTCCACTGGGATCTAAGGCGCCGGGGCAAGAGGGCAAACAGGGAGCTCGACCCCGCGCGGCGAAGAAAGACGCGGCGATTGAGCAGCGACGGGATCAAGGCACCGAATGCAACCCAGGATCTAGGCATGGCTCACGATTGCTAACGCGTAGCCTAAGGCGGCAGCCTAAACGAGACGTGAGATAAAGATTAATTATTTCTCAGACCATCTTCCATCGCCAAGCATGGCTTCGCGGTCCGGCGATGGATCTTGCGTGTCCGCACCGCGCAGCAACAGATATCTTTCCTGCTTCATTAGGCGAGTAAATAAGTATCAGGGTAACTCCGCTCGCAATTTCTATTACATCAGTAATGCACACCAAAGGTAATTGCGGCTGGCGCCGCAAGATTAGATATTGGCCCCAGCTTATATAGCGGTTAACACATAACTGCCAACAATTCGTCTTATCGCCCCGTGGCAGTCCGGCGCGCGTTTGCTTGGTGCAAACGGGCCTGGGCGCCGCCGCAATAGAACTGCGTTTACAAGTTACCACTCTAGATTGCGGAGGGTTCTATTGAACAAGTTTATGACGCTTTGGGTTCTCAGCATGGGTGTACCGGTGCTGGCCTCGACCTATACGGTCCAGGCCGGCTCCAGCGCGGCCACTATTCAGGCAATTGTGAACGAAGCCGGTTCGGTGTCGGGCAATACGGTCATGTTTTCCGCGGGATCCTATAGCCTCGCGTCCACAGTGTTGCTGCCGTGCTCCATGGGCACGATTTATACCGGGCCGAACGTCGGTGTGGTCACCCAGGTCCACATGCCGACCGCGATCCTGACCAACACGGTGACAACGAACTATGCTTTGCAGACCCAGAGCAACGGTACCGCGTTTACCGGGAGCCAGGGATGCACGATCCAGTACTTGCGCTTTTCCGGCACGCAAGGAGGCATTTACGTTACCCATCCATCCTCGGGAATCGTCATCCAATACAACTATTTCACTCTGAATAACCCCCCGGTGGGCGGCGCGCAGTCGCGACAGGCCATCTATATCGACGGCGATCAAAATGAGGGCCTCGATCCGACCACCGGCGCCTCTTATATATCCGTTGTATGGAATGTCTTCTACAACAATTGCGCTCTGATCAATGCTGAAGGCGGGGGGAACGGCAATGTCGATTCCGGCGGGTATTGCGCAGCGACCGTGGTGAGCGCATACAACAATCACTTAGTGTGGAATAACAATGTAGTTAACTTGATCGAACAGGGACTAAAGTTTCTCCAGCAGGGCGGCGGTGTGCAACAGACCAGTCTCAATGCGGATATCGAAAACAATAACATGCAGGGCAACTCGCGCATCATGATAGAAACGCAGCAGGATACGAATGGTGTTGGCGCGTACAACCACAACGCTTTTTATCAGCCCAATAATCCCAATAACGGCACCTTCGAGTTGTCTATGCCGGAGTTTACTCCGTCGGCCTCTCCAACCCATAGCGCAGACGATAACGTATTCATCTCCAACGTCCCAATCACGGGAGAGACCGGCACTGGCGCACACTACGGCATTGGTCTGGAGCTATGGGGCGCGGGCAGCGTAGCCACCAACAACCTATTTCAAGGAGGAAACGGGCCTGAGTCCTGCGGCGCGGGTTATGGCTGTACTGGATGGAACCTGATTGTGGGTGAGGCGTTTACGAACGCTAATATTACCGGCAACTACTTCTCCGGTACAGACACGTGGTCGGGCACCGTGAATGATGTGTACGACGCAGTGCAGTATGAGGACGGCGCGTCCTCAGCGAATGCCGGAATGGTGATTAGTGCCAATACGGTGGTTCAGACCAGCACTACCATACCGGTCGTCGCCCCAACCATTTCGCCAGTATCCTCATCGGCTGCGTCCGTGGTTACTTTGAGCGATAGCGATACGAAGCATCGACTCTCCATTTTCTACACCACGGACGGCAGCACGCCGGCCATTTTCGGTCCTGGCGGCGCGGCTGGAAGTTCGCGGGTATACAGCGCTCCATTCACGGTGCCGGCGGGCACCATCGTGAAGGCAATCGCCTCATGGGGACAGGGCGCCAACCAGGGCATCGTGTTTCCTTCCTTTGGATACGTTCCCAGCCCGGTTGTGACCAGTGCTGTTACATCAGCACGGCGGACCCTTAAGAGTGCAGTTCTACGCCCAAAGTCAAACAGCAAGACCATGACCATGGGGAGCACGATGCAGCTCGTCGCCTATGCGACTTACTCGGACGGCTCAACCGGTACATTGCCCGATGCCGAGGGGAACAAGGTGACCTGGTGGAACACCACCAACCATAAGGTGGCCAAGATCAGCAGTCTAGGTCATGTCACGCCACTGACGACAGGTACGATAAACATAGAGGGCATGGTCGGTAACCTGACGCTGACTCCGTGGCCAGTGACCGTAACCGCCCCCCCGGCTCCTGCGGCCGCTCCTGCTCTCCAGCCCGCGGCCGCTGCTGCTCTGCAGCCCAGTCCGCAACGCTGCTGCGGCGCTCCAGCCCAACGCTGCTGCTGATACTGAGCCGCCTGCAGCCGCGGATACTCCGGCAACTGCGCTTCCGGCCGCCCCGAGCCCGCTCACCGCACTCACTCCTGGGCCGGCGCCGGCAGCTCCTGGAGCCGCTCTTCCTGACACCTTTCTTGGACCATTCTGGCAACTGGTCACCCCCGCGGGTGGGTCGGCTTCCATCTCGAATTCGCATCTTTTCCTCGGCGTCCCCGGCGGCGGGAACCACGACCCGCTGGTTCCCTCCAACCAGGCGGTGCGTGTCGTGCAGGCCATCGGCAAGCAGGATTTCGATGTGGCGGTCAAGATCGACTCCCCGCTTGTGGCTACGGATGGGAAGACCAGCCAGGGCCTGATGGTGCTCTCCGACAACGAGGACTTCATCACCTTCGCGCTGGCGACTGACGGAACCAAGATCGGCCTCAACGCCCGTGTCGTTGCCCGCGGGGTGGCGACCACGGTGCTTGACGATACTGATTTCAGCCAGTACCGGAATCCCATGTACTTGCGAGTCACGAAGGCGGGGAGTGCCTATGTGGTCTTTTACTCGGCCGACGGAACCGATTGGACCCAGGCCGCCAGCTTCGCCGCCGCCGGCACGTTCACTTCGATTGGGCCTTTCGCCAGCAACTACAACAGCACTCCTGCCAACGCTACTCCCGTTGTGATGTCGGTGAACTGGTTCGATGTTCAGCAATGAATGCGCGTGATGCTCCAGCTGTCGCCTGTTGCACTCGCCAACTTATAGGCCATCTTATGAGAAACGGCTCTTATCTTATCCGGCCAACTAAGATGACTGATCGACCTTGCCTGTTTACCTGCCAGCTCCGCCATAAGTAGGATGTAACTTCCGTAATGCACACCAATGGGAATTGTTAGTGATCGCAGGAGGCGCGATAGTGAGCGCAGATAGCAGATGATTCTGCACTGTCGGCCAGCCGGGCCGACGGAGCGACCAGGGGTAACATCGATGTACAAGAATAGATCACAGTATCTCTTCGCTATCATTTCCTCGCTGGGCATGGTGGTGGCCGCGCAGTCTGCCTTTACGGCCGGTCCGGTTCCGGCTGCTCCGGGTGCGCCGTTGTCAAGCAGTTTCCCAGGGCCGCTCTGGCAGGTGGTGACGCCTGGAGGCGGAACGGCCACGGTCTCGAATGCGCATCTTTTCCTGAACGTTCCGGGCGGCAGCAACCATGACGCGTGGCATGCTTCGAACCAGGCTGTCCGCGTGGTGCAGCCGATCGGCAACCAGAACTTTGATGTCTCCATCAAGATCGACTCGCCCATCGTGGCAACGGATGTGGGCACCAGTCAAGGCCTGATGGTGCTCGCCGATGACCGGAACTTTATCACCTTCGCGCTGGTTACAAACGGGACCAACCTGGCCCTCAGCGTGCAAACCGTCACGGATGGGGCCGCGGCCACAGTCTTCGAGGAAGCCAGTTTCAATGAATATCAAAACCCCATCTACCTCCGGCTTGCCCGGACGGGCGTGGCCTACATAGCTTATTACTCAGTCGATGGAGTGGTCTGGACGCAGGCCGCCGGCCTCACCGATACCAGGGTTCCCGCCTTGATCGGGCCCTTTGCCGGCAATTACAACCCCACTCCTGCCAGAGCTATTCCGGTCGTCATGGCAATCAATTGGTTCGACATCCTGTGATCTATGGGCGCACGTTCACGAGTCGGTGGTTACGTGGAGGAGTTCTGTTATGAGTAAAAAGGCGCTCCAGGTTCTTCTGGTCGAGGATAACGCGGGCGATGCGCGCTTATTGCGCGAGATGTTCAGCAAGGAAACACCGGGTAGCTTCGAATTGTCCCACCTGACGCATATGCGGGATGCGGAGGTTCGGCTGGCAAACGGTGGAGTCGATATTGTCTTGTTGGATATGGGATTGCCCGATGGGCATGGCCTCGAGACCTTGCGACGGGCGCGCGCGGCGGCTCCCGAGGTGGTGATGATCGTGATGACCGGCCTGGAGGATGAAGAACTGGCCGCTGAAGCGATGAAGGAAGGCGCGCAAGATTACCTGATTAAAGGCCAGATCGAAAATCGAGCGCTTCCCAGAGCCCTACGCCACGCGATTGAGCGCCAGCGCATGCAGGTGGAAACCGATCTCATCCGCAAGCACCAGGTACAACTTAGGGATGAGTTCCTCTCCCACGTGTCGCACGAGCTTCGGTCGCCTCTGACATCTATCTATTCATTCAGTACCATCATCGCGGATGGATTGGCGGGAGAGACGAGCCAGCAACAGGATGAATACCTGCAGATTATTCTGAGGAACGTGCGCCAGCTTCAAGCCATGATTGAAGACCTGCTCGAGGTCACTCAGGCACAGGCCGGTAAGCTGAGCGTCGAGTTGCAGTGTGTTTCGGTACGTGAGGCTATCGCTTACGCCGTCGATACGCTTCAGGGAGCCGCTACAGAGAAAGAAATCACCCTGACCTCCGATCCGTCCGCGGATCTGCCTGCGGCGTATGCGGACGCGACGCGCGTGCGGCAAGTCCTAACCATTCTGCTCGATAACGCGATGAAGTTTACCCCTGCCGGCGGCGCGGTGAACGTAACTACCAGGCCTTATGAGAAAGACGCGAACTTATTGCTGGTCGAGGTCTCCGACACTGGATGTGGCATCGACCCGGAGGCGGCCGAAGCACATCTTTGAGCACCTCTACCAGGTAACTGATCCCGGCCGTGCCGGACGCCGCGGCTTGGGGCTGGGCCTGCATATTGCCAAGGACCTGGTGACGCGGCTGGGCGGGGAGATCTGGGTGAAGAGCGAGCCGCAGAAAGGCAGCCATTTTTTCTTTACCCTGCCCATTTTCTCCCTGGCAGGGCTGATTCGACCGATCCTGAGGCACGAGACAAAGCCGGGCGAGGCGATCGCGGTCATTACAGTGCAGATCGACTGCCGCGACGGAGCGCCGGATGTACCGCGAGAGATTCTGGATGTGGCGCGCTCGGTTCTGCAACAATGCCTGCGCCCGGATACGGATGTTCTGTTACCCAACATGGGCCCCGATTGCGACCACAAACTGTTCTTCGTCGTTGCCTACACACAACGGCCCGGGGCGGAGATTATCGGCAGCCGCATTCTGGGGCAACTCCGCGAGCATGAAGAGTTTCAGTCGAACGAGTTCACCTTCGCCGTTTCGCATAGTTTTCTCCCTCCGATGGCGAGAGGGACAGACGAATCGATGGAGATGTTTGTGGAGCAGGTAGCCGCGGAAGTACGAGATCATATCAACAACGGTTGCTTACAGGGAGAAATCTAGCCATGGGTCAAAAGAAGATTATGGTGGTGGATGACGATCCGGATGTGCGGTTGGGCCTCCAACTGCGCCTGACTGCAAACCACTACGACGTAATTTTTGCAGGCGACGGAGTGGCCGCTATCGCCGAGGCGCGGAAACATATGCCGAATCTCGTGATCCTGGATCTCGGCCTGCCGGCGGGTGACGGCTTTAGTGTCCTCGAGCGATTGAAGGCGAACGAGAAACTTTCCTCGATCCCGGTGATTGTCTTGTCCGGGCGCGACCGCGTCGGCAACCGGGACCGTGCGCTCAAGGCGGGGGCCAAGACGTTCCTGCAAAAGCCGATGGCGAATGACAAGCTTCTGGCAGTGATTCGAGTAGTTCTGGAGGCCGAAGACCAGGCTCCGGAAGTGGTGTATGACTTGGCCGAATCCAGCCCAATCTGAACGCGCTCTTGCGGTTGGCCGGGATCCCACTCAAGCCCCACGGCATCATGCCGGGACAGGCGGGGCAGACGCCAGAAGGCTTGACCCCGATTTCCTGGCGCGCTGGCTAGTAGAGGTCCGCGTGTGCGCCTTTCATTAAGGAAAGGCGCATGGAGTGTATCAACGCCACCAGCCTCCGCAGGAAATCGGGGCAAATGGGCCACCCAACCTAGTGGACTGTCCCTGAAGTTCCTGGAACAATTCGAGGAGTCGAAAATGTTCCAGAAACTGCTCTCAGGGGCTGAAGCCCATTTGGTTTTGCAGTGTTTGCGGCACGACTGAAGTCGTGCCCTGATACAAAGCCGAAGAGGAGTTCTTTAACGAACTTTAGGGACGGGACACTAGTGGACTGTAACAGTTGACTTGGTAGAGCCTCAGGGGCTAAAGCCCAATTCTTTCTCAGCCCGTGTGCGGCACGGCTAAAGCCGTGCCCTGATACAAAGCACGAGAGCCGTGACCCTTAGAAGGATCGCGCATTTTCGCAGATTTCGTTTTACTTTTGAATCAGCTGTTACAAGCCACTCGTTCAGTGGTTTGGCGGCGGCTTGGTGGGAGACTGGCCGTTGACTGGCGGAGATGCTGTCGCGTCCGGTACAACGTCAAATCCCGGAAGCAAGCGAGTCTCCGCCCCGAACTTGTGGTAATCCGTGTACACAATATCGTTCAATCGCGTCTCGTACGGCGCATAGACATCAAATGTCTCACCCCAGACGGTCAGAGTGCTCACGGTTCGCACTCGCATAATCTCGACGCTGCGGTGCGGGCAGATATATTCTTTTCCACCGATCTCGACGGGCCCGTATTCGATCATCACCGCCGCTCCCTTTGCGGGCAGTACCGGATTCAGATTCGGCTCAAGAATCCATCCCAGTTCGGCCTCCATCGTCAGTCGAAGAATCGCTCCGGTTCCAGGGTCAATCGTCAGTTCTCCAAGGTATTTGGGCGACGTCAGAAAGGTACGGCCGCCCACAAGGCAGCAGTACGAAACGTTGTAATGCGGATTGTCGGCGCGCACGAAGTAGCGAAAGACTGCCTCCCTTCCCCGGTCGCCCTGTTCCCAATGGCTCCAGGTCAGTATGCTGTCGCCGCGCGTGGCATCTCCAAGCACGGAGCCAAGAACCGGGCTGAAAACACCGACCAGATTGAGGTCTCTTTTCCTGGCGCGCTGGCTTGCGTTCCTCTTTTCTGTATCCTGTTCCTCATGGCCGTTGCGATAGCGGAGAGTTGCTTTCTCGATCACTGCCTCACGCAGTGACTGGTCAGCCGGGGCGGTCTTCCAGGTATCTTTTTGGGGGGCGACGGTTGCTCATACTCGGTTGTAGTGCGCATTGCGAAAAAATCCGGCAGTTTAGGAATCACTTCTCTCAGATACTTCGCTGTTCGTAAAATGATCTGGCGCTGCATGTCAAGGTCGGGTGCTGGGCCGGAGAGAATCTCGGCTGCGGGAGGGTCCAGGAATGCAGACTTATCGGCCAGAGCTACCAGTGCCGCAATCGACTTCTTGCCGCGCAGACGATTCTTCCAGAGTGAGAGCAGGTTACTGTTGAGACGTTCGCTCAGCTCCAGACCCGCCAGTTGCTTTGCCAACTCGCCGTCTTGCTCAGCGTTGGCTGTGTCCAGGATCTGCTCCAGTTCGTGAACACTGACTCGCCTGGCCGCGAAGGAAGGCTGATCGTAGAAAACCGGCTGATCGTAATAGCCGGTGGTGGTGCGTGCAGATAATCCAGGCGCCTCGATTTGTACCTTGAGGTCGTGATATTCATCCGGCTGGGCTGCATACGGCGGGTCAAAAGACATGGTATAGAACACCCGCGCATCCTCAACGCAATGTTCGATAGAGCGCGAGATCTCTGAGAATTCATCCACAACAAGGCCACCGCTCTGAATGGCCAATACCGGAAGCGCAAAATGTGAGTACGGACCAAAGCCCCGCTCTTCCAGGTCCGACGGCGTGCGAATCCCCGCAAGATAGCCCGTATAAGTGTCTTTGAATTCGGAAGCCAACGGTTCGGTCCGGGTCCGGGCTGTGAACGGTTCGGTCCTGGCTGTGAACGGTTCGGCCCGCGCTGTGACCTCGGAGATGACCATCCGCGCCTCACGTATGCGCGTGGAAAGCTCCACCAGCCAGGGAAAGGCAGCGTCCTTGTATTGCTCTGGCCCGTGAACTGGCAGCCACCCGAAGCCCAACCACAGCAAAAGCTTTCGGCCAGGCACGCCTCTTCGCTCGATGGCGATGGAGTAAACCGCTCGCAAGCTTCGAACCCACCGTCCGTATTTCTCTGATACGGCTGCCACGAACGGAGCTGATGCGGCTGCCAAGAACGGATCATAACTTCGCGAAACCGCCCAGACCGTGCGGCGTGAATTGTAGTGAGCAACATCCTCGGCCAGGGCGTTGCCATCGCTCGTGGGCGTTGCGGTTGCGTACAGTCCGGTGGCTGTGAACCAGTAAACAGATGTGGGTTCACCGAGATGTCCACCATTCTGCCGCAGAAACTTTACGGATTCGTCCTTCACAAGTTCCAACTGCACAGGCGAAAGGTCGACCTCATCGAGAACCAGCACCACCTGGGTAAGCCGCTCATTGTCATCTGTGGCTTGGTTCGATGCTGCAAAGGAAACAATCTTTTGTGGCACGCCGTTGTCCGTCAGCGTGAAATCCTTCGCAGCAAGATCTGAAAATGGCTTGCCCTCGCGGTCTGTCGCAGCAACGTCGAGGTGGATGATGCCCTCCGGATGTCCGTTCGCCTGCATTTTGACAGGCTCAGACGAAACCGTGGCCTCAACTGGAACTTGCGAGGTTTCGAATTGACCATCAGCACAGGGCAAACGGACGACGGCCAAAAGGCAAAGTAGAAAACCCGGCAGAATCGCTCTCTGCGTTCTCAAACCCGTACCTCGCTCGAATCGGCCCAGGGCGCCAATAGTTCAGAATACCTTGGCACCCGTGAGATCGGGTAGGAGGGCCAACTTTCATGACTGACGGAAGAGATGCCGACGGTGTATTCAGAAAGTGCACTAAAAGCGCTATAAGTGCTGAAACTCCCTACTGATCTTCTGCAGGTTCAATGTTCCGGGTCCAGTTCGCGGATTTGTCCGAAGACTGGAGTGAGGCTGTGGGTCCACAGTTTCCGAAAAAAGTACGCCCAACGCGCTATAAGCACTATAAGTCTCCTTATCACGTGCCGGGTTGCCGAACGGGAAGTGGCACATCAAGCGCCGGGATCCCACTCAAGCCAAAAGAAGGCTTGACCCCGATTTCCTGCCACGCTGTGCTAGAGAGGTCGCGTGTGCGCCTTTCATTAAGGAAAGGCGCATGGAGAGTATCAACGCCTCAGGCCTCAGCAGGAAATCGGGGCGAATGGGCCACCCAACATTTGTTGCGAGTTCTCAGGCAAGACGGCGCTGAGATGCTGATACTTATTCCCACAATAGTACGGTTTTCGGGCTGCGTCGAGACTGAGGGGAAGAAGACTTCTTTGGTAACCATGGCTGCGCTGTGTTTCTTTATCATCGCGCAAGGAATTGATTACCGATGTGGCCGGTTTACTCTCACTCAATCCGCCGCTCACTTCTCTGGAGTTCCGCGTGCTTTGGGGGACAAGACTTATTCACTCCTCAGGGCCTTAGCAGCGTCGATCGTCGCCGCTCGCTTTGCCGGAAGGATGGCGGCCGCGCAAGCAGCCAGCGCAAGGGCCGCGATTGCCGCCGTTAAGACGCCCGGGTCCCTTCCGGTTACCTCAAATAGCTGCGACTGCACATAGCGTGCACAGAGCAGAGCCACCGGAACACCGATGAGCAGCCCAAGCCCCGCCTGCAGGATCGCTCCTTGCAACACCATGCGCACGATGTCGCCACGTTCCGCTCCCAGCGCCATCCGTATCCCAATTTCCGATCCGCGTTGCGCAACCGTGTAGGCCGTTACGCCGTATAGTCCCACTGCCGCTAACGCGAGCGCCAGCAGTCCGAACAGCAGCGTCAACCGCGCCACCAACTTCTCCTGGCTTAGCCGGTCGCCAATCTGCTCTTCCAGCGTTTCGTAGTTGTTAACGTTCAGGTTTGGGTTGATTTCCTCCAAGGCTTGACGCACCTGGTGCTCCAGCCCCGGGATCGGTCCCGTGGTTACCAGGATGATCGAACCGATGTACAACGTCGACACGTCACTGGATTTGGTGTCGCTCTTCGCGCGCTGCAACAGAGGCAAAAAGAACATCGGTTGCTGCTCTTCATGCGGATTCTGATATTTGGCATTCTCCACCACGCCAACGATCTGCCAGTCAGCAGCGCTCTTCCTGTCTCCCATGCCAAAGTGTTGTCCGATGGGATCTTCTCCGCGCGGAAAGAAGCGTTTCACGAACGCGCGGTTCACCACAGCTACCCCGGGTGAGTGAGCCGTGTCGGTTGCGAGAATATTGCGTCCGCGCACCAGATGCTGGCCAATCGCATCGAAGAGTTCCGGGCTAACCCTGTCCCATGACGAGTGAACGTCATCATTAGGTCCCGGTTGCGGCTGTCCTTCCACGACCACGTCAGACTCCCAGTCATCGCCATCGAGTGGCGCGAACAGGGCCATCCCCGCCTTCGTCACGCCTGGCAGAGACAACATGCCTGGCGCGCATTCGATCGTAGAGTGGCTGCAGTTGTTCTGTCGTATATCCGGCATTTTGAGCGTTCAGGCGGACCACCACGCGATGTTCCACCTCGATGCCAAAATTCTGATGCTGCAGATTGATCAGGCTCCTGGCCAACAGGCCCGCGCCTATCAGCAGAATCACTGACAGCCCAGCCTGCAACACGACTAAGGAACGCTGCAGCAGCGAAGCGTGGCCGCTGCTCGTCCGATTCGATCGACGCAGCGCATGGGCCGGCTGTGCATGAGAGGTCGCCCAGGCGGGCGCCATGCCGAAGAGTAGTCCAGTGAGCAACGACACGCCAAATGCGAACCCCAGCACCTGCGGCGATGGGGTGGCATGGATGGGGGAAAACTCTGCATGCGGGAATGCCAGCCTGAGCATCATTGCCGAAACCAGGTAAGCGATCGCCACCCCCACGACGCCGCCCATGCACGAGAGCAGAACGCTTTCCGTAAGCATTTGCCTGACGATGCGGGTCCGCGCAGCGCCTAAGGCAACGCGTACGGATATCTCACCGTTTCGTGCAAGCCCGCGCGCCAGCACCAGATTGGCGATATTTGCGCACGCAATCAACAACACCAATCCGGAGATCCACATCAAGAGATGCAGGCCGGCCACCATGTCTCGCGCCATCACGGCTATGCCGCTATGTCCCGGCGTCAACGAAAGACGGATGCGCTTGATGCGCTCCTCTCGTCCAGATGCATTGGAGTAATACGGCAGCTGATAAAGCAGAGGAACTAATTCGGCGTGCATTTTCGCCTGCAGCGGCGCCAGCGCCACGCCCGGCTTCACCCGGCCCAGAATGTAGAGCCACTGCACCCCGGGATTATGGGTAAAATCACCCTCTCCCAGCAGGGGCTCCGTCGACAGCGGCACAAACAAATCTGTGGGATACGCTGTAATGCGATCCCCGTAAAACTGCTTCGGCGCGATGCCTACAATGGTCACCGGATGGGTGTTTATTACAAATACGCTGCCTACGATCGTAGGGTCCCCAGCATATTCGCGCTGCCACATCGAGTCGCTCATCACTGCGACCATGGGCGCCCCTGCGATGTCGTCCGCAGGCTGCAATAGCCGTCCCGCCGCTGGTGTAATCCCCATCATGGCGAAGTAGTTTCCCGACACCCATTCGCTCACCTCGCCATGAGGTAACTCAGCCACTCCCTGCCGGCGGAGCGTGAGCCATGAGTTGTCGACGGATGCCTGCATCGCCGCCAACTCTTGAAATTCAGGCGTATTTTTTCTTAGCTGGTCATACATCTGCGTCGAGAACTATGAGATTCCACCACGATGATCGTCGCCCACACGCATCAACTGTTCCGGATGTGGTACCGGCAAGTCCTGCAGCAGCGTGGCATGAATGAGAGTAAAGATCGCAGCGTTGGCGCCGATTCCCAAACCCAGCGTCAGCAAAGCGGTGACGGTGAATCCGGGATGCTTACGCAGTTGCCGTGCTGCGTAGCGAACGTCGCCCACCAGCGATTCCAGAAAAGACAGGCCCCGCTCCACCCGATAACGCTCCCGCGTCTGCGTCACACCACCGAAGGAACGCAGCGCCGCGGCGCGTGCTTCCTCTTCCGGCATGCCACGCTTTCTGTTCTCTTCGGTCGCAAGTTCGATATGGGTCAGGAGTTCTTCGTCAAGGTCCGCGTCGAGCTCTCGAGGGTGGATCAGCGCCGCGCACCGGCTGAGAAGAATTCGTATCCATTCCATCGTGCGCTCCTCAACTAGATGGGGCCAGAAAGCGTGCCATCGTGGTGGCGACCCGCTCCCAGTTCTCAGTTTCGGTTTCGATCTTTTGCCGTCCAAGTTTGCTCAGCGAATAGAACTTGGCGCGACGGCCAGTCTCAGAGATGCCCCACTCGGCCTTGATCCACTTGCGCTGCTGCAGGCGTAGCAGCGCCGGGTAAATAGTCCCCTGATTCATGATTACCGTGTGATCGCTGACCTGTTCGATCCGTCGGGCGATCGCGTATCCGTGCAGCGATCCCATTGACTCCAGAGTCTTGAGCACCATGAGATCCAGCGTGCCCTGTAGAACATCCGACTTCCCGTCACCCATCGTCCACCTGTAGATGTTCTACATAATCTAGCTTTTGTATACGTAGGATGTCAACAGGTAGGATGGCGGGTCTGCTGAGGCCGGTGGCGTGCCAGTTGCGAGTACGCAGGTTTCGCTAAATTTTTAATCGACAAATGCGGTGACAGGATGGACTGCAAGCTGCATCCGGCAGCGGCTAAAGCCGAGTTCATTGCAAGGCATCTTACGTACGGGCTCAAGAGGCTGCGGAAAAACTTTGTAGCGGGCGGGAAAGCAACACCTCAGGGGCTAAAGCCCGGCCTATTATCAAACATTTACGGCACGACTAAAGTCATGCCCTGATACAAAGCATGAGTTTTTCCGTAGCCTGTGAGGCCCGTACCCTTCGCTGAAGCCCGTACTCTTCAAAGACCAGACTTCTTCCACAACCTGTTTAGCCCTCGTGGCGGGGCATCCGATTTCACCCCGGAGACGGCGCCCCTCTTTTCGGCCCAGCTACCTATCCCCAGTCTGTCTTGCTCTCGACTCCAATGTAGTGCAGCATAGTCGCTGCAGCTTTTTGGAGGTGTACGTGTTTCTGCGGCTTTCCTGTTCGGTTGTATTTGCCCTGCTCTTTGCCGCCGGAGCGCCGGCGCAGGAGACGCGCGTGGTGCTGGACCGCGGTGGCAGCACCATCGTTCTCGAGCCCTATGCGCCCAACATCCTCCGCGTCACCCTCAGCCTGCTTAAGGAGCCCGCGCTCGCTGCTCCCGGATACGGTTTTACGGCCACGCCCTCCGCTGCCGGCTGGAGCCATCAGCAAACTGAGCAGGGAGACACCTACCAGTCAAGCCGGCTCAGCGTGACGGTCGCCGCCAACCGGCCAGGAACCGGCAAGCCCCTGCCCACCCAGCTGGATATCGCCAAGTACTTCAACGGCTCGGCTCCCGGAGCCCACATGACCTTCAGTACCGCCGACGGAACTACGCTGCTTGATATGCAGGGCTGGGCGATGGCAGTGCCGAACCACAAGGACGGCACAGCCGGCGTGCTCAACGACAAGCGGCCCGCGGACGCAGCTTTTTATCAGGTGGGCGCCACCTTCGCTTCGCCTGATGACGAGCACTACTACGGCCTGGGCCAGAACCAGGAGGGCTTTCTCGATCACCGTGGCCACACCGTCGAGTGCTGGAACAACTACACCGCGACAGGAGGGCCGACGTTCTGCGTGCCCCTGCTGGTGACTAATAAAGGTTATGGCGTGCTCTGGGATAATCCTTCGCAGACCACCATCCAGCCAGGCTTCAACGAGCAGACACGCTGGACTTCCCAGGTAGGCGACCGCGTCTCCTTCTTCGTAATCGCGGGCAGCAAGACAGACGAGATCTACGGCGGCTACCGGTTGCTAACCGGAGATACTCCCATGCTGCCCAAGGCGGCGTATGGATTTATCCAATGCAAGCAGCGCTACAGCACGCAGGACGAGGTGCTGGCTGTAGCGAAAGGCTACCGCGAACGGCACCTGCCTGCAGATGTCATCGTGGTCGACTGGTTCTACTACAGCAAGATGGGGCAAATGGATTTCGTACCCGCCAACTGGCCCGATCCGACTGCCATGAACAAGGAACTTCACGCCATGGGCTTCCAGACCATGGTCAGCGTGTGGCCGCGCTTCGAGCGCGGAACGCGCTACTACGACCTGGTGTTGAAGAATGGCTGGTTTGAGCATCTTGCGGATGGCACGCCGATGGATGGTCTGCCCTATGACCGTGCCGGCTCCGACATCGACACCACCAATCCTGCGGCCGCTCGCTGGTTTTGGGATGTGATCCGCGAAAATATCATCAGCAAAGGCTTTGATGCCATCTGGGCGGATGAAACCGAGCCCGACCTGCCCCCCAACGGCGGTTACTTTTCTATCGGTCCGGGCACCCGCTATTACGATGTGTATCCGCTCTTTCACACCGCGGCTCTTTATGACGGATTCCGCCGCGATGTGGATCATCGCGCGCTGATCCTATCCCGTGACGCCTATCCCGGCGCACAGCACAATGGCACGATCTTCTGGTCTTCGGATATTTATCCCACCTGGGATACGCTGCGGCGCCAGATCCCTACCGGGCTCGACGTGACTGCTTCGGGCATCGCCTATTGGGGAAATGACATCGGTGGCTGGCAATATCTGCCCGCAGTGCATCATCCCGCTCACCCGCCGCTGCTCGATCCCTCCGATGCGCGCGACAACGTGGGCGGCTACGATGATTACCCGGAGCTGTACACACGCTGGTTTGAATACGGGGCGTTTCAGCCGAATTTTCGTACCCATGGCAGCCGGCGGTACAACGAAGTGTGGTCCTACGGGAAGCAGGCGGAGCCGATCCTGGAGAAGTATTTGCGGCTGCGCTACCAGTTGATGCCTTACATTTATTCGCTGGGCTACCAGACGCACCAGACGGGCGCTCCTTATATGCGGGCGCTGTTTATGGATTTTCCCCAGGATGCGAAGGTGCAAGACATCGGCGACGAGTACATGTTCGGGCCCGCATTCCTGGTTGCCCCGGTGACGGAACAGGGAGCGACCAGCCGCATGGTGTACCTGCCCGCCGGCACGGATTGGTACAACTACTGGACCAAAGAACGCGTGACTGGTGGGCAATCGATCCGGGTGGATGCGCCGATCGATACGATTCCGCTCTTTGTACGCGCGGGATCAATCGTGCCGCTGGGCGAACCCGTGGAGAATACCGGCCAAGTGCAAAAGATAGCCAAAATCCGCGTGTATCCAGGCGCCAACAGCGACTTTACTCTTTATCAGGATGACGGCAAGACCTACGCCTACGAGAAGGGAAGCAGCAGCATCACCACGCTGCATTGGGATGATACTGCGGGTAAGCTCGCGCAGCAGGGAGTTTCCGTGGGATCGGAGAGCGAGTTGCTGGAGGTCGTGGGGCGTTAAGAACTCAGTCTCGCAGCGGTCTACCCCTCGTTCCCTCACTAAGGGACGGGTGCCCCATATCTCGCTCGTTCTTCGCGAGATATGGGATTCCACTGCTCTCTTCCTCTGACTCCCGAATCAACCGATGCACTTAGCGGTCAACATCGGTGGTATTTCCCACATCTCGCGAAAAACGCAGCGAGATATGGGGCACCCGTCCTTAGTGAGGGACGCCAGAGCACCCGTCCAGGGGATTAGCCGCCGATATAACATGGGGCATGCAACTTCCTGTAAACCCGCCGGTCTTGCCGATGCTCGCCAAGCGAGTGGCCGAATTACCTGTGGGCAAGACCTGGATCTTTGAGCCGAAGTGGGATGGCTTTCGCGCCCTGATCTTCCGCGATGGGGACGAGATTCTCATCCAGAGCCGCGATCAAAAACCACTGAATCGCTATTTTCCCGAGGTGCTCGATACACTGCGTTCGCAATTGCCCGCACGCTGCGTGCTGGATGGCGAAATTGTAATCGCCACAGAGAGTGGTCTTGATTTTGAGACACTCCAGCTGCGCCTTCACCCCGCAGCATCGCGGGTGAAGCTGCTATCCCAGCAAACGCCGGCGTCCATCGTCTTCTTTGACTTGCTGTGCGAGGGAGACCGCGATCTGACCGGTTAGCCATTCGAAGACCGGCGCGCGGCGCTGGAGGCGCTGCTTTCCGCGGCTGCGCCGCCGATTCATATCACGCCGGCAACACACGATGCGGATGTCGCGTCGGATTGGTTTCTCCGCTTCGAGGGCGCCGGTCTTGACGGGGTGATGGCCAAGCCGGCGGCAGGGACCTACGAGCCCGACAAACGCGTGATGCTGAAGGTGAAGCATGAGCGCGATTGCGACTGCGTGGTGGCCGGTTTTCGCTGGCACAAGACTGGCCAGGGTACCGCGGTCGGCTCGCTGCTGCTGGGGCTCTTCGATGATTCCGGCGCGCTGCAGCATGTCGGCGTCTGCGCCAGCTTTACGCAGGAGAAGCGCCGCGAGCTGGTGGAATTCCTCTTGCCTTATCGAGAGAATGCGCTGGTGAATCACCCCTGGGGCGGATGGGCGGACCCTGGATCCGCGACCGACGGAGGCCCGCAGCGCATGCCGGGCGGACAGAGCCGCTGGAGCCAGGGCAAAGACCTGTCATGGGAGCCGCTGCGGCCGGAGCTGGTGGTCGAAGTGGCGTACGAGCACATGCAAGGCAGCCGCTTCCGCCACATGGCGCAGTTTCGCAGATGGCGCACGGACAAGAAGCCGAGCGACTGTACCTATGCCCAGCTCGAAGTGGTTCCACCGCAGGAGCTGATGGAGATTTTCGCCGGCAAGCGCTGAGCAGTGCTCACGCCTTCTTCCTCGAAGCGCGGCCGGTGCGCCACTCCCGCGTCGGATCGTCGTCAGGGTCGGGAGTTTCCTGCGGCGGTCTCTGCTCTTCGGGAACATGACGCAGGTTGACCCGGATGCGTGTCCAGGTGGAAGACGTGCCGCGCATCGAGTCCACCAGCACGTCATCCACGGCCAACAGGGCGGCTACCTCGGCATGCTTGCTCTTCCATCTCTCCAGGCCCGCCAGCGCAGCATCTTTGTCCGGGGAGTTCGCCACCACGATCAAAGGCATCTTGGTCCGCGGCGCCTTCTTGGCGGCGGACTTGGCGCGCGAAGGCGCGACCCGCGGCGCTTCGCCCTCCATCTTGCGGAAGTGCGGCGGCCATGGCGCATCGCCCAGGCCTGCGGCCTCATCCTTTGCTGCAAGCTCCAGCAGTCCTTCGAGCGAACCAGCCTCGCCGTTCATGGCTGCGTGCGGATCGCCGATCTCCGCAAAGCGGCTGGGCATCGTGAGCACAGTAAAGTCCGCGGGCTCGCAGTCGGGGACCTCATGCCAATACAGGGGTGCGGAAACGCGAGCATCGGGCAGTGGGCGCACCGAGTACGCAGAGCACGTGGTCCGATCCTTGGCGTTCTGGTTGTAATCGAGGAAGACTCCGTGACGCTCTTCTTTCCACCATTTTGAACTGGCCAGGGCGGGCACGCGCCGCTCCACCGCGCGCGATAGCGCGAGCGCCGCACGGCGCACCTCGCTGAAGCTCCACCGCGGTTGGATGCGCACATTCACATGCATTCCGCGTGAGCCGCTGGTCTTCGGCCAGGCGCGAAGGCCCAGCTCCTGCAGTAGCGCCTTCACTTCCAGGGCAACGCTGCGCACGTCCTGCCCAGGCGACGCCAGGGCCGGGATCAAGATCGACGCGCAACTCGTCCGGGTGATCGAGATCGCCGGCGCGTACCGCATGGGGGTGCAGCTCGAGGCAGCCCAGGTTGGTGATCCAGGCGAGGCCGGCGGCGTCGTCGACCACGATCTCTTCGGCAGTTCGGCCGGAAGGGAACGACAGCGTTACCGTTCGCATCCATGAGGGGCGATCGGAGGGGGCGCGCTTCTGGTAAAACGCCGGAGCCTCGGCGCCATTCACGAAGCGTTTGAGAACGATCGGGCGATCCTGGATTCCGTTGAGAGCGCCGGGCGCAACCGAGAGGTAGTAGCGCACCAGGTCAAGCTTCGACAGCTTGGTCTGCCGGGAAAAATAAAGCTTGTCCGGGTGAGTCACGCGGACTTCGCGGCCCTCGATCGAGAGCACCTCGGCGGCCTCTTCTTTGCTCACGAACACAGGCTACACGCTGGGTCCGGATCTTGTCGAAGCGCCCCGCCCATTTTGCATCATGTCGAAATGTGTGCCAGCACATACTTGTCCGGCTGTCTATCGAATGTCTGTTTGCAGCCGCCGCAACAGAAATAGAATGTTTTCCCATCAAACTCCGATTGATACTTTGCCGTCTTGATGTCTACGGTCATTCCGCAGATTGGATCTTTCGCTTCCTCTTTTTCCCGGCCGCCCTGCGGTGCCGATCAGCTGGATGATCTGGCTTCTGCTCAGCTGAACAATTTCGGCCAGGATACTCACCGCGATCTCCTCCGGCGAGCCGGCGTGGATATTCAGGCCCGCCGGAGCCCGCACTTGGTTCAGTCTCTCGGGGTTAATCCCTCGTTCGGTGAGAGATTGGAGAACCTTGGCCGCCTTGGCCCTGCTGGCCACGAAGGTCACATAAGAAGCCTCCGTTTTGAGCGCTTGCTCGAGCGCCTCTTCGTCGCACTCTCCCTGCGTGGACACAACGATGAAGGTCCGCGGCCCAATCCTCAGCCCGTTCAGGTCCAGACCCGCCTGCACTTGCTCCGCATCCGGATAGCTTTCGCGGTCTGCCTGCGGAGCGGCGATCGAAACCGTGTAGTGGATCGTCTTGGCGAGATTGGCCAGCGTGCGCCCCACGGGGGAGCCGCCCATAATCAAAATATGCGGCTTGGGGAGAACCGGCTCGACATAGATGTCGAGTGTGCCACCGCTGTGACAGCTCATGTTGTAGGCCACGATGCCTTCCTCCTGAGAAGAGGTTGGACTGATGCGGACCAGCCGCGGCCGTCCATCCTGGAGCGACTTCAACGCCTCCTTGACCACTGCGGGCTGCGCACAGCCGCCGCCAATCCAGCCCCAAAGTGTACCGTCGGCCAGGATGATCGCCTTGTCGCCCACCTTGCCCGAGATCGGCGACAGATAGCGCACCACTTCCGCCACGGCGAAGGGCTCACCCTTCGCGAGCAGTTCGCTCGCCTTACTCAGAAATTGATCGAACATCCTACAGATACCTCTCCAATGCCAGCAGGCTCTCCAGGTTATGCGCCGGAGCAAAGACATCCACGTGAGGGAGCGCTGCAGCCATGCCCCGCGTAATGGGCTGATAGCCTTTCAATCCCAGCAGGGGATTCAGCCACAGGACCTTTTGTACCCGCCGTTTGATAGCTCGCATCTGCGCTGCCAGCACCTCCGGCTCGCCTGTATCCCACCCGTCGCTGAGAATAATAAAAACTGTGTCGCGCGAGAGCAGCTTCCTTCCGGAAAGCTGGTTGAATTGCTGCAGTGACTCACCGATCTTTGTGCCGCTGGACCAGCCCGCCGCCCGCTGCGAGAGCCGCCGCAGAGCGTCCGGCAGATTGGTAGTGCGGAGCAGATCGCTGATCTCGACTACGTCGGTGCTGAAGAGAAACGTATGCACACGCTCGAAGCGCGCCTGCAGCGCATAGGCAAACCGCACCAGGAACATGCTGTAGAAATTCATCGAGCCGCTGATGTCGAGAAAAATGACCAGCTTGTTCTTTCTGGGCTTTCTCCCTTTGTAAGCCAGAACAATGGGTTCGCCGCCGCGCATGATGCTTCGCCGGATACTTCGGCGAAGATCTACGCGCTCGGCAAGTGTATTGATGCCCAATTTCCGCGAGCGGCGGAGGCTCATCCGGCGCAAAAGGCGCAGAGAGAGCTCTTCCAACGCGGCCAGGTCATTGCACCGCACTTCGGAAAAGTCCACTTTTTTCAGCCGCTGTTGTGCGCTCGCGCCATACACCGCTTTGCCATCCCCGTCTTGTGCCTCAGCCTGGTTGCCGGGTTGGTCGAGAAACACAGCAGAGCCGTCGTCCCGTTCCTGGGTGTTGCTCCTGGAGGATCCCATGTGCTCGCCGCTAGCAGACCGGGGCCTGGATCGCGACTCCCGCCAGAAGCTATTAAATAACTCCGGGAATAGCTCCCATTCCTCTTTGCTCGAGCAAAGCGTCGACTGCAGGGCAAACGAGAAGGTTTGCTGGTTTGCGATGTCGATGGTCTTGGTAGCTTCCAGTGCGGTCATCGTCTGGCTAGTATCGGCAGATAATCCATTGCCCCTGAGGAAGCGAGAGAACTCTACGATCGAGGCGGCCAGTCGTTCGGATTGCTCTTGACGCATCGTGCCTCCTACTCAAGAGATCTGGGGAAGCAGTAGGTCGATCCCTGCATCCTTGAGCTTTGCTCCATCTTCCTTGGATTTCGCCAGGCAACCGATCGTCGCCTCGATCACTTCCGCGTTCAGCCTCTGGCTTCCCAGCGAGACCACGGCCTGCGCGCAGTCCAGAGTCTCCGCCACTCCAGGCGGCTTTGCCAAATCGAGACGCCGCACCGCCTGCACATACCGCACTACCTGGCTGCCCAGTTCCTCCTCGATGCCCGGCAGTCGCGCGCGCACGATGTTCATCTCCCGTTCGAAGCTTGGGTAATCGATCCAGTGATAGAGGCACCGCCGCTTCAGGGCATCGCTCA
>CAVTPN010000022.1:0-50170 GCA_963736535.1 uncultured Acidobacteriaceae bacterium | reverse complement strand
CTTGACATTACATATAGTCATCTATATATAGTCATCTTAGCATGAGAAAACCTGACTCCCTCCAAGGGGCCCTTGATTTGCTGGTGTTGAAGATTCTTTCGCGCCGGCCGCGAACGCATGGATACGGGATCATGGCCGCAGTCAAGGACTGTTCCGATGATCTGCTGCGTGTTGAGGAAGGTTCTCTGTACCCAGCTCTCTATCGCATGGAAGAAGCTGGCTGGATTCGCGCGGAATGGATCAAGAAGGACACCGGACGGCGGGCGCGCGTTTATGAGCTGACGGCGGCCGGAAAGAAGCAGTTAGGGATCGAAGAATCTCGTTGGCAGTCTGCTTCCGCTGCCATCAATCAGGTTCTAAGGACGGTGTGATATGTCGTTATGGTCACGTATCGCGAATGCGGTTCGCGGTGAGCAACTGAGCCGTGAGATTGCGGAAGAGATGGAGTCTCACATTGCCGAAGCGGTCGAGCAAGGGCGCGATCCGGACGAAGCACGGCGTGCTTTTGGGCGCAACTACCAGCGGCGTCAGCAGAGAGAGACCAGCCATGAAATTCGGACGGTGAGATGGCTTGAGTTGCTGCGAGCCGACATCCTTTTCGGCTGGAGGCAGCTGAAACGAAACAAGGTGACCTCAATCGTCGCGATCCTTTCACTGGCTCTCGCCATGGGCGCATGCATTGGAGCATTTCGACTCATGGATGCGCTGCTCTGGCGTCCTCTGCCGGTGGCCCATGCGGAACGCCTCTATGCTCTCTCGCGTGAGGTTCGACCTTCAGGGCAAGCCCATTCGGGATGGCGGATGGGCCTATCCTTCATTCAGCCTCATGCGTGATGCCGTAAAGGACCAGGCCCAATTGATCGCAGTCTCCCGTGCCGGTCGAACGGATCTCACGTACGGGTCTGACTTCGACATGGAGAAGGCGAATGTGCAGTACGTCTCGGACTCGATGTTCTCGGGCATTCGGACTGCAGCCGGCTCTGGGCCGATTGCTGACGGAAAACGATGACCGAACCCCGGGTACTGAACCATATGCAGTTCTCTCCTACGACTACTGGACGCGACGCTTCGGGAAAGATCCGCAGATTGTTGGTCGAACGCTGCGAATCGGCAAAGAGATCTATGAGATCACAGGCGTTATCGACGGACAATTTACCGGTACTGAACCGGGCACGATGACAGACATCTTTCTTCCGGCCATGATGCATCCTTCGGCCACCCGCTCCGACGTTTCCTGGACTCGGACGCTCGCATTGGTGAAGCCGGAAACCGCGCTTGACCCGCTGCGCCAGAAATTAAGCGCGATCAGCCGTGCTTTCGAACAGGAACGGGCCAAGGAGTTCACCGGCGCGGACAGGGTATTTTTTCAGAAGATCATCGACGCGACACTGCTGATCGAACCTGCGGGCGCCGGTATTTCGACCCTTCAGGATGAATATCGCAAAGCCCTCGGCATTCTCGGTCTGCTTGTCACACTGGTTCTGCTGATTGCCTGCGCCAACGTCGCCAACCTGAGGATGGCGCAGTCGGCGACGCGGTCTCGCGAAATGGCGTTGCGCGTCGCCATCGGTGCCGGACGCGGCCGCCTGGTGCAGATGCTCCTCGTAGAGAACGCGATGCTGGCCCTGCTTGCTGCCGGACTTGGAGCGCTGTTCGCGTGGCGATCCGCTCCGCTTGTCGTAAGCATGATCCAATCCTCCGATACTCCGGTGCGATTGGTTCTCGACACGGACTGGAGGGTTCTCGGTTTTGGTGTCGGCTTGCTCTTCTGCGTCTTGCTGCTTTTTGGAGTACTTCCCGCGCTTCGCACCTCTGCGATCAAGCCGGTCAGCGCGCTCAAGGGCGGCGACGACGATCCTCATTCCCGGCGCCGCCTGATGCACGGCATGATCGCGGCCCAAGTTGCGTTTTGTTTTCTTGTGATATTCATGTCAGGCCTTTTCGTAAGGACCTTCGAGAGCTTGTCCAATAAGCCCTTGGGCTTTTCTCCTGAAAATCTCCTGTTGCTGGACGTGGTTGCACAACAAGGGCAACCCCCTGTGGTGTGGGATCAAATCGCAGACAACCTACGGATCGTCCCCGGCGTACAAAGCGTCGCGATTGCAGGCTGGCCGCTATTGTCAGGCGTCGCATGGAATAACTTCGTTTCGGTAGGAGGAGGAACGCCGAGTCCCATGTTCACCTACTTACTTGCCATATCGCCAGGGTGGTCAGAGACCATGAAAATACCCTTGCTCGAGGGAAGGGATTTTCGTCCTGGCGACACCACTCCAGGCCAGGCGATTGTCAACCAGGCTTTCGTCAAGACCTTCTTTGATGAAAAGAATCCGATCGGAAAGACATTTCAAGAGAGAGAAAATCATTACCAGGTTGTGGGACTGGTTGCAGATGCTCCCTATGGCAATCTTAGAGATGCCATTGTGCCGGTAGCCTACATTCCTTTCCATGAAGTGAATGCTCAAGGCGTGGCGCAGCCGGAAACTCAGGAGACGTTTCTCGTCCGCACCTCTGGCTCCAATCCACTCGCGCTCGCCTCTGTTCTGCGCAAGGCAGTTCCGCAAGCACGTGCCGGCTTCCGCGTCAGCAATCTCCGCACCCAGGATGAACTCGTCCGCGCGCAAACCATCCGCGAACGCCTGCTCGCCATGCTGGCGGCATTCTTCTCCTTCGTAGCGCTCTTGCTGGCGGCGATTGGTCTATACGGAGTGCTTGGTTATTCGCTGCAGCAGCGGGAGCGCGAATTTGGGATTCGTATCGCAGTCGGCGCCCGGATCGTCGACATCGCCTGGCAGGCTACGTCGCAGATCTTCCTGATGGTGATGACGGGAGCTGTGATTGGCGCAGCGCTGGGGATTGCATCGGTGCGCTATGTTGAGACGCTGCTGTATGGCGTGAAAGGAAGTGACCCAGCCATGCTTACTGGTCCGGCACTCGTCTTGTTGGTGATCGCTCTGTTGTCTGCGTTGCCGGTCATAGTACGTGCCTCGCGCATCGATCCGACAATCATGTTGCGAGCAGAATGACATATTGCGCTGACTTGTGGAATCGCTCACTCGCGATGGATCGGTAGCCTGGCTTCTCGCCAGGTCCCCTGGTAGACACTCTACATGCTTTGGGAGTAGAGTGCCTACATCTATTATGACCGGCCGAAATCGCTACAAAAACCGAGTGGAGCTGCTCCAGGGAACGCTGGACATGCTGGGAACAGATGGTGGCGGCCGTGGCGGGCATCATGCATGGTGAGCCGGAAGGAAGCGACGCATGAAGCGCCTCTGGAATCCCTTCGATCGGCGAAGAATGAGCTTGAGGAGGAGATGCAGGCTCATCTGCAGATGGCCATCGCAGACCGAAGGGATCGCGGGGAATCTGCCGAGGATGCTCGCAGCGGAGCCCTGCGGGAGCTGGGAAATCTCGCATTGGTAAGTGATGTCACACGCGAGACGTGGGGCTGGCTATGGCTGGAACGGCTGGCGCGGGACTTGCAGTACGCACTGCGGCAACTACGAAAGGCGCCGGGCTACGCGATTACCGCGATCGGGACGCTGGCCCTCGGCCTGGGTGCAACGATTGCCATGTTCACCGTCGTCGATCGCGTGCTGCTGCGCCCACTGCCCTACCAGCGCGCGCAGGAGTTGGTGGAAATCAAAGAAGCCGGCAACAAAGGCGCCGTCGATTGGGGAGCGCCGTATCTCGATCTCCAACAATGGCAACAGCGAAGTCACTCCCTCAAAGAAATTGCCTTCCTCGAGCTCAAAGACGGCCTGGGCCAACTTGATTTTCTTGAGGGCAACACCGGCGCGACCCAGGTGAGCGCTCCGCGTGTCAGCGCCAACCTGATTACCATGCTTGGCGTGCGTCCGGCGATCGGGCGAGGCTTCAGCGAGACCCCGGAAAGCGGAGCGGTGCGCCCGGAAGATGCGCACACGATCCTCTTGAGCGATTCCATTTGGCGCGATGCCTACGGCGCCGACCCCGCAATCCTGGGCAAGGTCGTGAGGCTTAGCGGACAACCCTACACCGTGATTGGCGTCATGCCGCGCGGGTTTTCCTTTCCCTTTGGCGCCGGGCATCCACTGGTATGGCGTGCGGTCGTTCTGGGCGATACGGACAAAATTCGGACCAGGCACGTGAGCCCAAATTACCAGGCCCTGGGAAGGTTGCGAACGGGCGTCAGCCCGAAGACGGCAGAGGCGGAGCTGAAGGTCATCCAGGCAGACGTGGCCAAGGCCTACACCGATCCCTACGACCGCGACCAGGTAAAGTCCATCCAGGTGCAGAGGTATGGCGACTCGCTGGTGGACGCTGATTTGCGCAAGTCACTGTTGGCTTTATTCGGAGCATCGGGCGTGCTGTGGCTGATTTCCTGCGTGAATGTCACCAGCCTGATGCTTGCGCGGGCCGCCTCCCGGCGGCGTGAGATCGCAGTGCGGGGCGCGTTGGGAGCAGGCCGGTGGCGCATCGTCCAGCAGTTGCTGACTGAGGGGTTGGTGCTGAGCGGCTGCGCCTCCCTGTTGGGAATCGGGCTGGCCATGCTCACGCTGAAGAGCTTTGAGTACGCATTGAAAACGCAGTTTCATCTGTACACCAGGATGACGCCGAGCCTGCCGGTGATCGGCACGCTCCTCGGCTTAACCGCCGCCAGCGCATGGATCTCTTGCCTGTGGCCTGCGGTTGTCGCCGCACATGCCGCCATCGAGCCGGCATTGCGCCAGGGCGGTGCGCAGAGTGGAGGTGCTCAAGGTCAGTACCGAACCCGCTCCTTGCTGGTGGTGCTTCAGATCGCGATGTCACTAACCTTACTCGTTGGCTGCGGTCTGCTGCTGCGCACCATCTTCGCCTTGCGCCACGTTCCCCTTGGATTCCGCACCGACCACGTGATGGTGGCCAACATGAGCATCCCGGCGTACAAGTACGCGGGAACCGATATTCAGCGAGCTCTCTACCAGCCGCTGCTGGAGCGGGCGCAGCACCTGCCGGGTGTGCAGAGCGCGGCGCTGATGACCGAGGTGCCGCTGGGTAAAACCTTCAATATGATCTTTACCTTCGGCATCGATGGTAAGAGCGCGGCTGACGTGCGCAGGCGCGACATGCGTTCCCAGTTCCGGGCGGTGAGCCCGGATATGCAAAAGGTCTTCGGCTTCCGCATGCTGAAAGGACGATTTTTCAACCAGGGCGATACGGCGACCACGCAACCCGTGGTGGTGGTGAATCGGGCTTTTGTGAAGGAGTATGAAGGCGAGGATGCGGATCCGGCAAAGATGTTGGGCCAGACCTTGCTGAACTATGACAAAAATCGACGGGCGGCTGTGGTTGGTGTGCTTGACGATGAGCATCAGGTATCCGTGGCTGAGCAGTCACAGCCGGAGATCGAGGTTTGCCTGCCCCAGATCAGGCCGGATAGCATGTTCTACCAGGGCGCCGAAAATATGGCGATGGATCTCGCCGTACGCACCGAGCGCGATCCTGCTTCGATTGTGCCCCAACTGCGCGCGATTATGCGTGCCGCGAGCCCAGAGCTCATGAGCAGCAGCTTTACCACCATGGACCAGGTGGTCGAAGACTCCTATGGCAGCCAGCAACTGGCCGCGCGGCTGCTGGAGATTTTTGGCGGAGCGGCCCTGCTGTTGTGTGTCTCCGGCATCTATGGATTGCTGGCGTACCTGGTGACCCAGCGAACCCGTGAGATGGGAGTGCGGATTGCCCTGGGGGCGCAGCGCAGCCAGGTGATCTGGTTGGTCATGCGGCAGGCGGTTTGGATGCTGCTTACCGGCGGCGCCGCAGGCTTGCTGCTAGCTTATCTATCCAGCCTGGTGCTGCGCACATTCCTCTACGGAGTCAGGCCTCACGACCCATGGACGATGGGGACGGTCACCCTGCTGCTCTTGTGTAGTGGGCTGGCGGCCGCGTACTTCCCGGCCCACAGGGCGTCTAGGGTAGATCCAATGCGGGCCCTGCGGACAGAGTGAATGATCGAAGATCACTGAGGTTCAGCGTAAACGCTTTTGACGAAGCCCGCAGCGTTGGTGTTGGGCCAGTCGGGATGCTGTGTCTTGAGCTCGGCGGTGATCTGCTTCCCGGCGTCCTCGGCGGAAACACCCTGCCCCTTAAGCGCCAGCGCACGGGTGCGGATCTCCGAGATCAGGCTGCGTTCCGCCGCCACCAGCGAACCATCGCCGGGAGCGCTGTGATCGGGCAGCACATGCGCGGCGTTTAGGGCCTCCACCTTGTCCAGCACCGCCAGCCAGGTCGCAGGTGTGCCGCCGTCGCCAAAGATATTCGGCATGGTCTTGTTCTGCACCACGTCGCCTGAGATCAGGGTGCGGTCCGGGTCGACAAAGATGAGCTCGTCGCCCTTGGTGTGGGCTCCGCCGAACCACAGCAGCCGCACCGTGACACCGCCGCCCAGGTCGACGGTCGCTTCCTGGCCGAACGTCACATCGGGCGGACGCAACACTACGCCCGAGAGCAGCTCCTTATTCTGCGCCGACCGGCTGCTGAACATGTCGACCATCTCCTGCCCATGCTTCTCCATTTCCTGCTGCTGCACTGCGTCGCGGATGAGGATGGTGCCCGGCAGGAAAACCGGGCTCTCCCGCCGCGTGCTCGGGATGGAAGTGCGTGGTGGTAAGGAAGAGCTTGGCGTTGTTGGGCGCAAGTTTCGCCGCCACACGCGCGGCGGTGGCTCCATTCTTCGGGCCCAGACCCGTATCCACCACTAAGGTAGAGCGGCTACCGGCGATGATGGCGATGTTGGGGAAGCCCATGATCGCCCAGACGTGGTCGGAAATCTTGATCGTGTCTTCACCGACCATCGGCTGGCTCATCTGCGCCCATCCATTGGCGATGAGCAGCGAGGCCAGCGTCATTAGTATAGAGAGTGATTTCATGGTGTCCTCGTCCGAACCCGCAACGCCCGGAACCGGCAGCGCTCAAACCATGACCAATATATGCCCATCCCTCCCCGACCAACACCTTTATGTGGGGGACTTGACACGACACGGTTCCTTCGGTCTACGGGCATCTTCCCGAATAGGGGTGACTCCGAACGCGATGGCCGGTAGCCATCTCCGTCGCGCACGAAACGACGCGGAGACACTCTCATGGATTATGCTTGTGGGACAAATGCTACGCGCACTACTCTCAGTAATTTTCACTGTTGTTCCGCTGAATGCGCTTTCTCAAGGTGTACCCGTCCGCCAGTCGGGCGTGGTAGACACAGAAACTGTGATCAAAGCCCAGGAGGAGGCGTTTCGGCAGGCTGAACTTAGGTACGACGTTCATGGTGCTGACGCGCTGTTGTCCGACGACTTTGTGCTTACCGCGGCAAGCGATGGAACTCTGCGCAGTAAGAGTGAATTCCTCCCGATGATCGGCGACAAGAACGATCCGCTGGAAATTCTGGAATATGGGGACATGGTAATCCGCGTCTACGGTGACGCTGCCGTAGTTCTCTCAACCGTTCACGAGAAGGCTTACTACGGTGGGAAGCCGGTAGAATTCCGTGGTCGCCGAACCGCCGTTTGGGTGAAGGAAAACCAGCGTTGGGTGTGCGTAGCTATCCACGCTTCCGCCTTTCCGGCGAAATAGCCAGGCCACAACAGCCACAACGGCGGGCCGGGCCCCACGAGGCGAATTCGAAATGTAGACGAAACCTTTCAGACTGGGCCGGCAATTTCGTGCGCGACCCGAACGCCCGACTGCGCTGCACCTTCCATCACAAAAAGTGTAGAGGTGTGTTCGCCGGCAAAATGAACTCGCCCCTCCACGGTAGCGACGTGTGGGAACATTGTGGTCATCTCTCCGGGCGCATAGTAAGCCGAGGCCCCCAAAGACCACGGCTCCTGGTCCCACACAACCGACATGCCACCCTCAAAATTCTCCGCCATTTCCGGGAAAACCTTGCTCACATTCTCCAAGCCCCAACGGAGCCGTTCCTCTGATGTCATTGCCGCGGCAACCCGCGCATTCGGACCTGTGGTCTCCGTTCCCAGAATAGCCCGCATTCCAGCCTGACTCTTGGTGTGATCGATGATGGTTCGAATGGGTAGATCTGTGTCGGCAAATCCGCTGACCCCTTGCTGAATCCAAAATCGGCTTTTCGATTGCAAATACACCCGCGTCAGTGGGGTATACCGAAGCCTGGAAATGACCGTTCGCTTCTGTGGAGAGAACGAACTATCCAATTCCATATTGCGGAGCACGGAAAAAGGGATAGTCAGAACCACTCGTTCCGCCTCCACTTGTTCCAACTGACCGGCGCGGGAAACTGACAGCGTAACTTTCTCTTTATCCTGAGCAACTCTTCGCACGGCCGCGCCGTAATGCATGCGCGTTCCCAGCTTTTCGGCGAACGCTCTGGGCAGTTGGTCATTTCCCCCAAGCAGCTTCGACCAGGTCGTTCCGCGCTGCAGGAATGGTTGCCACATCATGTCTTGCAACGCCGAGACATAGTCGAAGTCTTCTCCCAGGAAAGTCATCCGAAGCAGGGAAATTACCGCTTCACTCGCGCCGTGTTTTCGCAGGAATTCGTTTACAGTGACGGCGTTCAGATCGCGGGCGATGGAGTCAGGCCACCCTGGGGCAAGCGGATCTCTTATTTGCCCGGCGGCAGCGCCCAGATACTTCTTCCACAGTCCCTCGGGCCCGAGTTGTCGTTCCTCTTGCGAAAGCTGGTACGGCCAGTCGGGTGCGGTTCCGGCACGCACGACATACCGCCTGCCCTGCAAGTAAAAAACATCGTTTCGATCGATATCTTTCTCGCCGGCGCCTGATTCTTCGACGGGCAAATTGAATAAGCGAATGTAATGCTGAAGGAGCGTGTAAGCATCGCTAAAGTCGTAGGCGCCCCCTTCGGCGTATAAGCCGTCAGAGAATTCATCCCGAAGTGTATGCACTCGGCCGCCCGGCCGCATGCGTGCTTCCAACACGGTGACGTCATGCCCAGCGTTCATGAGTTCAAAGGCGGCCGTCAATCCGGCGATACCAGCACCAACGACAATGACCTTTTGAGGCCGGCCAGCGCTGGACCCTCTTTCTGCGCTGCTGGCAAGAAAGGAAGGAGCAAACGCGAGAGCTGCGCCTGAGACGATCGAGTTTTTCAAGAAGGTTCTGCGAAGAACTCTGTCAGGCATCCTCTCTCCGATTCGGTGCCCAGCTTACCTTCGATTCGTTGCCCAACAGCGTAAAGGCCCAGGATTGCCGAGCAAAAGGATCGATCGCGCTCCTGATGTAGCGGCCCCTTCACCACACCGCTGGGCTAGCCTGATAGCCGTGGGTTTCCCCGGTTTTAGTATCCTTGGCAAGACCTATGATCTCCCCGCGAGCATTGATCGAGCAAGCGAGCAACAAATACAAAGTGGAATTATGAGGAATTCGACTATTGAGGTCGACCGCTGCACCATGCTCCCACGCTACAGCGCGCGAATTGAACTTAGCGTCAAGGGACGCGCCGACAACCGTACCAGCATCGTTGATGGCAAGGCCCACGCTGAACACGTCCGTGGAGAACGGAGGCAGGTCCTGCATTCTCCCCGGCTCTTTGGTCCAGAGAAAGCCGTGAAAGATTGCGTCGCCGGCAAGATCGGAAGCGCCCGCTACTTCCGCGCGATTGTTGACGCCATAGGCGATGTTACCGGTCGCCCCGCCCAAACTCGTCAGATCGGTGGCCTTGCCGTTTTCCCAAAGGATGGCGTGAACAGGCTGGAGGTATAGGAAACTGGCCGGGTTGAAGGGCGCGCATTCGCCGGAAGCGCCGGCAACCTGTCCACCATCATTGATGGCCAACGCTACCCATCTGGATCACCCCCAAGCGTCGGTAACTCGTGTATCTGACCGTGTGTCCAGACGACAGGTTTCGTCTGCAATTTCTGGGTCTGTCCCAGCGCCGGATCGTAAGCAGGGCAGGTTTTGTCCAGTGTAGTATTCTCAGCCAGCCCGGCCACTTCGCCCCAGCTGTTAATTACGTTCGCGTCGCCGTTGCTGCCATGCTTTCCGTTCTCGTCTTTCAATGTTGGAAGCGCCGTCATGACGCCGTCCTGCCACAGAAAAGGTAGACAGGTCTTTCCCGAGGGAAACCCGAAGAATGCGAATCCGCAAAAGTCTTCGCCGTTTGGGTCTGGGGTGGAGGTATCTGCCTCCCCGACCGCCTGCGCCCACTGGTTAATGCCGAAAGCGATGCTGTTTCCTCCTCCCATGCCGATGTTCGCTTTCAACCGTCTATACCAAAGGGTTGCTTGCTCCTTGCCGTGGTACGCCGCACTGCCGCTGATCAGGCCATTGTCTGTCAGGTGGAAGGGCTGGCCAGGCGTTCGCCCAACCGGGCCCAGGTCGGTGAGAGTATAGCCGGCTGCCAGTCCTTTATGCTCCGCACCAGATGGCTCGTCCTGGGCAGCGACCGGGGTCGCCAGTGCGGCCGCCGTGAGTAGGCTCGCCGCTACCATGGAAAACACTGCTGTGAGTTTCATTGGATCTCTCCTTGGCTGATCGCAACCAGGCGATCTGCGCCTGGATTGTCCGGCAGAGAATGACCATCAGCCGGTTTCAGCAAACGCATTGGAGCCGATTCGCTCGTCGCCGTCAAAGAAACTAACTGTGAACCCGCTGTGAACTACTAAGTGGTTGCGAATGAGGCAGGTCGACGCCTGTGAACCGCAAGATTCCGGTGCTATACTCGGCCCCTGATCGGCTTTTGGAGGCGCATGGTGCGGACGTCTCTGGATGGTATCTATCGCTTCGGGCCTTTTCAGGTGAACGCGATTGCCGGTGAACTCCTGAAGGATGGAGACCGGATCAAGCTGCAGGAGCAGCCCTTCCGGCTGTTGGTAGTACTGCTTGAGCATGCGGGAGAGATGGTCACGCGGGCGGAACTTCGCAACCGCATTTGGCCGCAAGACACCTTTGTCGATTTCGATAGCAGCCTTCGCGTCGCGGTTCGCAAGCTCAGAGAGGCCCTCGGAGATGACGCCGAGAATCCCCAGTATGTGGAGACCATTCCCAAACGAGGGTACCGCTTCCTCGTGGTCGACGTTCTTTCAGAAGATGCTGTTGATTCAGCGCCAAACGCGGCACTGAGAAAACGCAGCAGAGCCAGAGAGTCAGGTACCGCTATTGCCCCGATCGCGCACCTGGATCGCGTTGGCCATCCTCCTGCTGGTTGTCGCAGCCGCAGCGACGTCCGTTTTCTTGTCCCCCCGTCGCCAGAGGGTGCTTACCTGCCCAGGACACTATCGTGCTCGCGGATTTTGCTCAATGGCACCGGCGATCCGGTCTTTGACGGAACGCTGCGACAGGGCCTGGCGGTGCAGCTTGAGCAGTCGCCTTTCTTGAGCCTTATCCCGGATGGACGCCTGCAGCAGACGCTCGGCCTGATGGGTCAGCCGGCCGACGTGCGGCTCACCCCTGCGGTCGCTCAGGAGATCTGCGAGCGAACCGCGAGCGCGGCAGTTCTGGATGGTTCGATCACCAGCCTCGGAAGCCGTTACGTATTAGGCCTGCGCGCAAAGGAATGCCGCAAGCGGAAAAGTTCTCGCTGAGGAACAGATACAAGCGGCCAGGAAAGAAGACGTGCTGAGTGCCCTGGATCAAGTCGCCCGTCGATTCAGGGTTCGGCTCGGTGAATCTCTCGCCACGGTCGAAAAGCACAACACTCCGCTCGCGGAGGCGACGACACCGTCCCTTGAGGCGCTCAAAGCCTACAGTACTGGCTGGAAGGTCGCCTACTCAGAGGGTGACGCCGCCGCACTTCCCTTCTTTAAAAGTGCGGTTAGCATCGATCCCCAATTCGCGGCCGCCTATGCCGCGCTTGGTCTTATGTATGGAACCACTGGCGAATCGGATCTCGCTGCGGAGAACGCAAGCAAAGCTTATGCGCTGCTGAATCGCGTCAGCGATAAGGAGAAATTCTTTATCGCTGCCTATTACGACGGGCGCGTGACAGGAAACCAGGAAAAGGCGCAGCAGACGTGCGAGACGTGGATGAGGACCTATGACCGGGATGTTGGGCCGCACTCTTTTCTGGCGGGATTCATTTACCCCGCTTCCGGCAAATACACGAAGTCCGTTGAAGAAGACCGGAAAGGGCTCCAACTCGATCCGTACGAGGCCATCCTTTATCTCGAACTGGCCGCGAATCTGGCCGCTCTTGACCGGATCGAGGACGCAAAGAGCGCCCTGCGCATCGCCGCGGATCGCAAGCTGAATCATCCATTGCTCCTGGTGCAGGCCTACGACATAGCCTTTTTGCAATCGGATAACGCGGGAATGGATCGCGCCGTGACCCTGGCCCAGGAAAAATCCGGAGCGGAAGACTGGATCTCCGACCACCAGGCATTCGCCTTGGCGTATTCCGGTCACTTGCATGAGGCAAGGAGCAAGTCTCAGCACGCGGCGGATTTGGCCCAGCAGGCAGCTCATCAGGAAAGAGCCGCCCTGTTCGAAACCGGGCCAGCACTTTGGGAAGCAATGTTCGGAAATGCCGCTGAAGCGCGCAGGAGTGCGTTGGCAGCGCTCGCGCTGGCGAGGGATCGAGAAGTCGAATACGGGGCGGCCTTTGCACTGGCTCTCTCGGGAGATTCTTCCCGCTCTCAATCCATGGCGAATGACCTGGAAGCACAGTACCCGGAAGACACGGCCGTCCGGTTCAGTTACCTGCCGGCGCTGCGCGCCCTTCAGGCGTTGAAGCGCGGCGAGCCTTCGCGGGCGATCGAACTCCTTCGCGTCGCGGTTCCCTATGACCTGGGCGAGCCGCGCAGCAAGATCCAGGGATTCTTTGGCGCTCTGTATCCGATCTATGTGCGAGGCGAGGCCTACCTGGCTGCAAAGAAGGGAGCCGAAGCCGCCGCTGAATTTCAGAAGATTCTGGATCACCGTGGCATTGTCTACAGCGATCCCATCGGTGCACTCGCACACCTGCAACTTGGCAGGGCGTACACCTTGTCGGGAGACAAGGCTAAAGGCAAAGGCCGCCTATCAGGATTTCCTCACCCTATGGAAAGATGCTGACCCCGATATCCCGGTCTTCCAGCAAGCGAAACGGGAGGAAGCCCGGCTGCAGTGAAGCCCGCGATGAACGGTGCCGCTCTTAGTCTGAATCCGCATACAGTTTCACCAGATCGGTCAGGAAATCCCGGCCGACAAATACCGAGCGCACGCTTCGACGCTCGTTGAGACCGTGGACGCCATTGCCGTCAGGATCGCCCCAGCCGCCGGGCGCGCCGTAGACCGGAATGCCGATCGCCTCCAGAAAAATCCCGTCGGTGGCGCCGGTCGACATGGAGGGAACCAACGGCACGCCGGGATAGTATTTCGCGACCAACTTCTCGGCCGGACCGATGATCTTCGGATCGAGCGGCGGCGGCACGGCGACGGGGCGGATCGGCGGCACCAGAGTGACCTTGACGCCGGGATCGCCGATCGCGGCCACCAAGGCGGCCTGCGTCCCCTCGACAGTCTCACCGGGGAAAATGCGGCAATTGATGTTGGCCGCGGCGCGCTGCGGCAGCGCGTTGTTGGCATGGCCGCCTTCCAGCAGCGTCGCGACGCAGGTCGTGCGGAGCATGCTGTGATAGCTGCGATCCTTCGAGACGATGGCCTCCGCAGCCGCGTCGTCGGGATTCTGCGAGAGCGCCACCATCGCGCGACCCAACTCGTCGACCGCGAGCCGCGCCCGCCTTGGCAAAAAAGGCCCGCGTGGTATCCGTGAACTTCACCGGAAATTCGTGATCGCGCACTTTCGTCAGCGCATCGGCTGAGCTCGTAGATCGCGTTGTCGCGGATCGGAATCGAGCTGTGGCCGCCGGCATTGACCGTCTCCAGACGGTAGTTCTGCACTGCCTTCTCGCCGACCTGGATCGACTGCACCACCAGCTTGCCGTGGCCGTCGGTGCGCCCGCCGCCGCCCTCGTTCAGCGCGAACGCCGCGGAGATCAGTTCGGGCCGATTCTTCGCCAGCCACTCCGCGCCGTTGAAGGCGTACGTGGTCTCCTCGCCGCAGGTCAGCGCCAGCTTGATGGTGCGCTTGGGCCGATAGCCGCTCTGCTTGAAACGCATCAGTGCATCGACCCAGGTCGCGTCCATCGCCTTCATGTCAGAGGTGCCGCGACCATAGAAATAGCCGTTCTCCTCGATCGAGCGTGAATGGATCGCGGGTCCAATCCTCGCGCTTGGCCTCGACCACGTCGAGGTGGCCGAGCAGCAGCATCGGCTTGGCGGTCTTCGAGGTTCCCGCGCAGAATGGCGACCAACCCGCCCTCCTTGGGATGGTCGGGCACTGAAAACAGCGTGACGTCCTTGTCGGCGAAGCCCGCCGCCTTCAGATGCGCCGCAACGCGCTCGGCCGCCAGCGTGCAGCTTCCCGCCGACAGCGTCGTGTTGGTCTCGACCAGTTCCTTGTAAAGCGCGAGGAAGGCGACCTGGTCGGGCCGCAGCGGCGTCATCGGCGCCTCCTGCGCCGTCGCCGCCGTCTGCATCAGCAGATGCCAGGCCGATCGCACCGATCATTCGCTTGCGCATCATGAGCCCTCCCTTACGACTAAGATTCCACGACAGCCTGGCGCTTGGCAAACGCCATCCATCTACACACAACTGGTTGCCAAAACGCGTCGCGAAGGAAGTAGGGTAAGCGTTGCGATTCACCTACGTTTACCCCGGGGCGTCTGCGCGATCGAGCTTTATGGCCGCGAGGTAGTAACGCTGCGGCTTTGTCAAACGTACAATCAACAGAATGAATCGACGTGATTTCGTCTCCAAAGCATTTGGCGCCGCGGTCGTGGGCTCTCAAACGGGTCATAAGCTGCTCGCAGTTCCCCCGCAAACAATGACGCCAAATGGCCACTATCCTCTGACAGGATTCGAGCCAGCCTAACTCCCAATGGAACCATTCGCTCCATTCGAGGTGAACAACACGGGCACGTGGGAACAAGTCGATTTTTGCCGCGGGCCATTCGCCGGGCCCGCATGGGCAGATGTTAAGATCCAAAGCTTCTCAGGCTCCCAGAGACGTTTCGCAGGCACGGCCGATGGCATTCACTATTCCTTGCGCTACAAGGTGGAGGGTGGCCGGTTGGCGATCGTCGCCGGCTTAAGAATGAACGGCGTTCCGATTACACGCCGAAAGCGGCCCGGCTGGTGCTGGGCATCAACTGCGAAATGCTGTCCTATCCAACCTGGAACGATCGCTACTTTCCTACCCTCTTGCGCTGCGAAAAAACTCATTTCTGGGGATATTTCATGACCCCCTGCGGCCGGATCCTGACCGTGGGTCACCGGATCCGATTGCCTCCTACATCATGAATTATGAGAAATCGAGTTGGGGCGACGGCGGTCACCTGATCAACACCTGCAGTCTCGATCTGATGCATACGCTTGCCCTTGCCGCCCCGCCATCCACAAGCATCTGGTTTCGCTGAAAGCGGGCGAAGACGCGGACCTGGACAATTTATCTCCAGCCTGTTGGATCGCTGGAGCAGATCAAGCCGTCTTTGGCGGCGTCTCTCTCGGCTCCCATGATTGATGTCGATCGCTATACCCTGGCCGAGGGTGAGAGCAGCCATCTCACCCTCTGGGCTAAAGGACCAGTTACGGTAACAGTTACCGCGGAAGATGGCAGCAGCACTCCATTGGCATGCATTCCGCGGTCAGTCACAAATTTACGGCAACGTTTACACCGCAAGGCGGCCCAGGGCTCTATAAGATCATGGTCGCCCAATCCGACGGCCGCGTGAGCGAAGCATGCGATCTCTGTGCGCCGGCCCTGGTCGTGGTATTTGCGCCGGGCGCGCGAGGCGTCTCTGATCGATAAGCAGTATGCATCGAGTCATCTCGAACAATGGCTTGGTTTGGAAACGGCCGTTCTGGCCCGGCGTTATGTGCCGGATGCATCGTTAGACGCCCAAACCGATCAGCGGCTCAAGGAAATTCTGGCTCTGCAGTGGGATCTCACACCAAGCGACCGACAAACATGCCTAAATACGGCTCCTGGTGAACACCGCTCAGATGGCGGCGGTTCTCGCCTACCGCTACCTGTCGGATGAAGATCCATATTGGCTTGATTTGGCCAGCGGCTTTGCCGACTATGTCGTATCCAGGCAATACCCTGACGGAAACTATGACAATTACACTACGGTGGCCTACCCGGTAAAGTCGGTGATGACCGTCATGGCGGTAGAAAAATCTGTGTCCGCAAAAGATCAGCGCCTCGACGGCTGCCTACAATCGCCATTACGATTCCGCCAAAAAGGCCATGGATTTTCTCGTCCGGTCAAAAGACGATCTCACCACGGAAGGACAGAACACATTTGAAGACGGCATGATCAGTTGCGCCGGCATGCAACTGGGATTATTCGCATTATTCCAGAAGGATCCCGAACAGCGCCGTCACTATGCCGAAGCAGCCCGGAAAATGATGTTGGCCCATCGCTGCCTGGAGCAATTGCTCATCCCTGACTCGCGAATGAACGGAGCTACGCTACGTTTTTGGGAAGCCCAATACGACGTGCTGATGGGCGGATCCCTGAACATGATGAACTCGCCTCACGGCTGGAGCGCCTGGTTGATTCCCGGGCTTTGGTACCAGTACCTGCTGACCGGGGAAGAGGAATGGCTGCAAAAAGCCATGAACGCAATGGGAAGTTGTGTGCAGGTGATCGATAGCGCCACCGGCCGGCTGCGGTGGGGCTTCGTACCGGATCCTTACCGCGAGGTCACGATGCTGGTGGCGGACCCCGCTTATCCACGGCGGGGAAAACGGGTCGACGCGATCATCGGCGAGCAGTATGTGCCTATGATTGCTTCTTTTCATTATCCGGAACACGAGCCGGTCTTTGGCAACGGATGGGATTCCGGCTGGTGCTGCTGCAATGACGTGCATGAGATCTTTACTTCGCTGTCAGAGGTAGCCCTAACCTCCGCCTATGTTTTGGAGCGGGCCAACGGCGAACTGGCGGCGTGGAATTGCAAAGCCACCCGGGATGGCGGCGGGGTGATCAACATTCAGCCCGCTGAAGAAATCGTCAGCCGCGTGCATCTGAACCTCCGCAGGCCGCACCAGGTGAATGCAACCTTCGCACACGCCGCTGCAGTGAGCACCCGGGCCGAAGGTCTGCAATGGATCGGCCCGGGGGGAACGCCGGAACTCTTTAGTGTGGCTTAGTAGTACAGCTTGAGAGCGAGCTGCAGAATACGCGGGTTGCTGCGCGAGGAAGTGATCGCGCTGAAACCCTGCGAGTTCAGAAAGTTGAGGTTTGCAGCCGGGTTCGCGAACGAATGCCAGTTGCGAAGGTTAAAGCCTCCGCCCGAAATTCTAATTTCATCGCTTCGTGGATAGGGAACTGCTTGAAGAGCGACATGTCGAGGTCCTGAAACCCTGGACCCCGCACCGGTTAGTAGCCACCGCCGAGCGGCGAATAATCGGACTGACCGGCCTGGGTTGCCACGGGCGGATTCGCGAATGCCGCCGGGTTGAGCCACTGGGTAACGTTGTGTGGGCCGCCGTAGACGTTCTGACCCCGGGGACAACATCGGCAAGCATCCGAACCCCGCCGTGGTGGCAACCGGGCAGAGAATGGTGAATGGCTGCCCAGTCTGATGCGAGAAGATGAAGTTCGTCAACCACCCGCCGACAAAGGCATCCGTGACCCCATTGATGTTGCTCAGGTACTTTCCTGGCGCTGCCAAAAGGAAGATACGTAGGTCCCCGAAGCATGAACCACCTGCGCTGTATCGGCGGCGCACAGCCCGTAGTCCCCTTTTTGCCAAAACCGGGGAGCCATTCCGCCCGGTAGGGCGTAAAGGTAACAGCTTAGTATGGGCCGCCATAGGCGGCCGAATTCGTGCCTTCTATGAGCGCGTATCGGTCAGGCACTTGGAAAATGTGTAGTTTGCCAGCACGGTTAGCCCGAAGCTGAGCTGATGCTGATAGACCGCCTGGAAAGAACTATAGTTGCTCGAACTTGATGGGCTTTGATAGGCGGGTTCCGCCGCGAGGCTAGGAAATGGGACGTGGCCCGGGACGGTGGGGTCATAGATGCTTGTCCCTGGGGGATGATCGCGGAAGGCGCATTCTGGCTACTCTGGCGTATCCAGATGCCTTCCCAGGGTGCCGAGTATGCGGCAGAAATTGACGTCATGCGGAGTGAACTGGTCCTGAACGGTCAGGTTGAATGTTTGCTGATACGGCGTCTTGAAAGTTATATTGCCGCCCGTATAGGTAGAGACCCGCCCCGTTGACCAGAGCGGGATTCTCGAGATTCTGCGCCGTCAGGGCATTCTCCAGCGTGGCTGTTTGTCCGGGCGGCACGCCAGCGGAGTTTGAGAATTTACCGAGAAGTAATTTAGCGTGTAAGTGAACGGATAGTTCTTCCGATGTTATAGCCGAAGCCGGTGTTGTCTAATGCCCCATAAGTAATTCCGTAACCCCCTCGAACCACTACCTGGGGGTGACGCGATAGGCGAAACCCATCCGCGGAGCGAAATTTAATTCTGGGCTTGCCGGTGCCAGTATTCGAGGTGCAGGCGTGGCAATGTTGTAGGCAACCAACAGCGCATGGAAGGTGGCCGACGCTGGGACCGAACAGCCCTGTTAGGGATGTAGTAGGTTCCCGAATCTCCCGCGCCCCCACCGGTTTCAATGAAGTTAGCCTGCCTCCCGTGGATTTCCTGATAAGGCGTGTAGTGGTCCCAGCGCAGGCCGAGGTTGAGGGTGAGCCGGGAAGAGCCTTCCAATCGTCCTGGAAGTAGGCTCCCATGTAATACCGCTGGTCGCTGACTTGTGCAATATTAGAAATCGAGTAATTGGATAAGCCGCCAAGATTATCGGTTCCGTCGGGGACTGTGGAAGCAGCTAGGCACCAGCAATATGTCAGCGGCCCCGGCGTAACCGGTACTCTGATTTGGAATATCGGAGTATTGGCCAGTGAAAGAGAAGCTGCCCTTGCCGGAGGGCGCCTGAACAACCGGGTGAATACAAATTATCTATCTGGAATCCCGGTTTTAAAAGCGTGTGCGCGGTAGATCTTGGTCACATTGTCCATGATCTCCACCGTGCGAATCGTATTAAGAGTCGGCATGTAACCGGATGCTCCCAGGCCGGAAAATGATCCGATGGATATGGGCGGCAGCCCGCCATTTCCGGGAATCTGCGGCACCCCACAATGCCAAATTGCGCCGGAATCCCAGTGGTATTGCCGTAGGCTCCGGCAAGACGTTCCACCGTGTGGAGGTATCCCGCGTGGAATTCGTTCGTCAGGCTGGGCGTAAACGAATGCGTGTACCCCAGAACAATCGCGTACCGTGGTCCCTGTTCCGGGCCATCCCCATAGAGCTGGCCTTCGGCAATACCGGGGAGAGAGGGCGGAACAAAGATGGTTTCGTTGCTGTAGCTGTAGACCCCGAAGAGGATGTCCTTGCTGCTGATGTTCTCGTCGACGCGCACGTCATACTGATTGATGTTGTTGGTCCCGGCGGCAAACTGGAAGTAGTTGGGGAAGCTCGTCTTGCCCGCAGTAGGGTTGGGATACAGACGAGAGCAGCTTAACCGCGTTGGGATCGAGCCGCGCCTGGGGGAGGACATTGAGGTATTGCGTCTGACCGGTAAAGTTTGTTACTCCGGCGAGCTGCCGCCGGTGTAGAAACGGATCGCGCACATAGACGGAACTCGCCGAGTGTGTTGGCCAATCCGGAAATCGGATCGACTGCGCCGGCGGCTACCATGCGGGTGGTTGCGGGATCGAGGAATGTCGCCAGCGGGAATTGCCGCCCAAGCGCGTCCGTTTTCGTGCCCCCAACCAGGCCGAAGAAGTCCTGAAAATTGCTGAAGTTGCTGCTATGCATAGCGGCCGTGGGAACGCTGGACGTGCTGGCCGAAGGCGTATCGATCCGGGTGCCTTGATAATCGAAGAAGAAAAACGTCTTGTTCCTGCCGTTATAGAGCTTTGGTATGTAGACAGGGCCGCCCACCGTGCCGCCGAATTGGTTCTGATGATAGGCGGGGCGCGGCGTGCCGGATTGGTTTGCGAAGTAGTCGTTGGCGTTAAACGCCGTGTTGCGAACGTACTCCCAAAGGTCTCCATGCAGGACGTTGGTCCCCGTCTTGATCGCGGCATTCACGATCCCACCCGTGGAATGGCCGAATTCCGCGCTGAAGTTGCCCGACTGCAGTTTGAATTCCTGGATGGCGTCCGGCGGCGGCACGATCGCCGTATAGCCGTTGTTCCCGCTGGCTCCCGTGATGGGACCGGCGCCGTAAACCTCGACGTTGTCGTCAATGCCATTGAGACGAAAATCGTTCTGCGTCCAATCGACGCCGGCAACATTGAACTCGGAGTTATTCGCGCTTCCCGTCGTGCTGTACCGGCCGCCAGCAATCCCAGCGTTGTCCAGTCCCTGCTTTGGAGCGGAAGGTTGTTGACCTGCTCCTCGGTAACCGTCTGGCCGACCGATGCATCTGCCGTCTGCAGCAGGGGCGCCCCCGCGGTGACCGTCACCTGTTGACCGACCGCGCCCACGGCAAGCTTGACATCTACAGTCAAGTTGTCCTGGATGTGCGCCTGAATGCCCTTACTGATGAACTGCTTGAATCCCGGAGCCTCAGCCTTCAGGGTGTAGGAACCGGGATTTACCGCTTCGAAAATGTAATCGCCGCGTCGCACTGGAGCGCACCGTCTGCGGTACTCCAGTGGAGTCGTTGGTGATGGTCACCGCAGCACTCGTAATCACTGCGCCGGTGGCGTCTGTCACCCGGCCGCTGATGCGCCCCGTGGCCACCTGGGCCGAGAGGTGAGATGGGAATGCTACTGGCAGCAGACTGCAGACGATCAGGGCCAGGATATGGGATAGCCTGATTACCTTCATATACGCCTCCTCAATAGAACCGCAATCACTTCATGGAAAGGCTGTTTCCTTGCGACCCGCTTACGTCGTTCGCCCGGTTTCTTGGTTCTGGAAGCTCTCGATGGATGGCCTATGCTTACGCTATCAAAATACCGCTGGTATACCAAGAAATTAGTGCGAGGACCCCACCCCGGCCTGTCGCAATCGATTATTTTCCGTGCTTGATTTGCAATCCAGGGCGCACGAAACCGTCTTAGGAGATGCGAACCTCGATCCACTCCAACGGCTTCCCTGCCGAATCCCGCTCGGTAGCGATGATCCTCAGAAATCCATCTTCAATCGAAGCTTTGCCTGGCACTGCACTGTTTCCAAGATAGTGGCTTACGATGTCGGCTTGCTTTCCTTGCCGGCGGCGGATGGAAATCTCCCCGCCACCATAAGACACAATCGCCAGCTTGTCGCTGCGAGTGATATCTTCGCTGCCCTGGGAAGCAACCACGACCGGCGCATAGAGCGCGAACCACATCCTTAATACGAGGGTCGGTGGGCTGGGACGCAAGCGGATTCTCCTCCCCTGCGGCAGGAGGCCGAAACGCCAGCAGTACCAAATTCCCTTCCTCGATCCTCGCCCATGAGCGGGCGTGTGCACCGCGAGTCGGCGCTTCGGAGACTGAGCCGAACGGCAATACTTCGAAAGTACTCGTTGGCCGCAACACTTTGGCCAACCCGTTGTACTTTGCCACCAATTCGGGCGTGCTCCCCTCTCCTTGCTCGTCGGCCTGGAAATCGTTCAGCGAGCCGATCGTCCCCATGGCAGTCGAATCGAACCAGATATTCGGCGCGCTGGCCCAGTCGTAGCCGGAAGAGCCGTAGGTGGGAATTCCCAACGGCCCCAGCAAGCTGCTGAAATAAAGCCGGCGGTTCGCTTCCAGATCGTATTCCCCGGCGGCCAGAAACAGATCGTCGGTACTGTGCAAGTCGAAATAATCGAGGAACAGCGGCGAGAGCTGGTAGTACATCACCACCAGGTCTGGATTTTCTTCCCGCATTGCCTTGATGACGACAGAGAGGCCCTTCCACATCAACCGTTCTCCGGTCCAGTTTCTGTCTTGCGGCGCTGCAATCCCAACCGCCGGCAGCTCATAGCCAAAGTCGAACTTGAACAGGTCTGGTTTGTACCGGCGCATGAACTGACGAACCAGGCTGGTGAGAACCCGCTCCACCTCCGGCTGGGTGAAATCGAGAAGATAATAATGCGTGCCGCCAAAATTGCCCGCCAGGTAGGGCTTTCCGTCTGGCTGCTTCAGCACGTTCTCCAGGGTCAAACCAATATCCGACGGCCGTTCGCAGCGCATCAGCGCGGCCCATATGCCAATCCGGTATCCATCGGCTCGCAGCTGATCGAGGAATTGCTCGAAGTGCGGAAGCCTGCTCTGGGAGTGAACCAGATTGCCGTAGGCTTCCTCCCATTTGTCGTCGATGGAAAACAAACCGGCTTGCATGCCGGAGGCTTTGAGCTCGCGGTAAATTTCTGTCAGGAAAGCCTCGTCCAAATGGTCACCCGCTCGATTGCGGTCCACTTGTGACCCCCAGGTACAAAACTGAGGGGTAAGCGCGACGGCTGTCTTTGCGCGCCGAGTTCTGGCGTCTCCGGATAATTCCAGATTCAACCAGGCCTTGATAGTAGGCGGCGATCGCCTGGCGATCGTCGGGAGCCACCGACCACAATAAGGTCGCGCCAAGTTGCAGGCTGCCTGGCCCGCGAATATGCTTCCACAGATCACTGCGATAATCGATCCAGGGACTGCAATTGTCCTGAAGGATTTGCAAAAAAAGGTCGCCCGAGGGCAGATCGGCCAAGCCGCAGGCGAACGTTTCCGATCGATTCGTAGTGTATAGATTGCGTACTCCGCTCGACCCATCCACGCTAAATCCGCAGAAAAAGTGAACCGGCAGCCCCCACTGTTGGGTCAGCCCTGGAATAAAGCTCCCGCGCCCCAGCCAGACACTCTCGTTCAAATGGGTCTCATCGCGAAGAATCGGACTGACTGCCGGCCCTTCACTGATGCCCGGCACCACCAGGTAGGAGGCATGAAGCGACGGCTTCTTGTCGGTTCCCGTGACGCTGGTGAAGTAGTGCAGGCTGACTATGTCCTCCTCCAACGGGGTTTGGTAGATCACCGGATCGGTCCAAATGCGAAGCGTGTCAAAGCGCCACGAGATAGTCAGCTGTGCCCCGCCATTTACCCCATCGTAAGTAAAGGTCACCCGGCCGGGCTCGATATGAGGCTTGCCTGCCTTGCCTGCTTTACATTGCCGAAGTGAAGGATTCCCGGCCGGGGCTACCACTACGGCGGGCTGAAGGTTTCCGCTCACGATGAGACGATTGCTGGAATCCCGCAGACGGAAGGTATCGTCAGCCTCTGCATACTCCCAGGAATAGTTCTCGCCTTTGACGCGTATAAATCCTTCGACGTGCGAAATCGCCGGGGCGGCAACGGCGCCTGGCAAGCTCTTTGCCGCTCTGGCAAGCACAGCGCCGGTGGAAAGCTGCACGAACGTTCTTCGGTTCAACATGCTCAATCTGCGTCCTCGAAAAGTCTATGGACAAGCTTAACCGGACTGAATGAATGGACAAACCTGTAAAGAATTCCGAGGGCTTGTCCCCGATCACGCGGCTATACTGGTCAATAAAACCTGAATGCAGTCACGTCTTGTTCTGCTATGGATCATCACCGTCTTCTCTTCGGCTAACCTTTTTGCCGCACCGGTCAAACTGCTGGTTAAGAATGCACGCCTGTTCACCATGGCACCTCAGCAACGCGATCCATTCACCGGTTATCTGACCGTTGCCGAGGATGGAACCATCCTTACGGTAGCCAAAGGCGATCCGCCGGCAAACCTGAAGGCGCTCAAAGTTCTCGATGCGCATGGAGAGTGGATTATTCCGGGGTTTATTTCCGCCCACAGCCATCTTTGGCAAGCCGCCTATCGTGGCCTCGCAGCGGACCAAACGCTCCTTGCCTGGATCGACGATATTTATAATCGTAGAGCGCAGAAATCTCCGCCGGAAGACTTCTATTGGTTCTGCCTCCTGGGGTCGCTTGACCATCTGCAGCGCGGAATTACCGCGGCCTATGACTTCAACTACAGCCGAACGAACCAGCCGGGCAGCCCTTTTGATGAAGCGCAATTTCGCGCCGAGCTCAAGTCAGGCATCCGGTTTGTCCACGGCTATGAGCCTGGTTGGATGGCGTCCGGAGTCACCATAAGCCAGGAGCGCGACCGGCTCAAGCGGTTCCTCGAGTGGACCAAGGCGCAGCCGCAGTCCTCTACCTTTCTGAGCGTGATGATCAATGGCGACACCGCCTTCAACAACACTTACCAGCAAGCAGTAATGGAGAAGGCGCTCATGGATGAGTTTCACCTGCTTAACCAGAGCCACTACCTGGAGCCCCCAGAGGCTAAAACACAGGCCGAAGAGCGGGCCAAATTCTCCTGGTTTGTCGAGAGCGGTTTGCTTTCCAACCAACTCATCTTTGGCCATTTCATCCATCCCGACCAGACAATCCTGCAGCAGACCGCAAAGGCCGGGGTGGCGGTGACCTGGAACCCGCTGTCCAACGGCCGCATGGCCTCTGGAGTTGCCGACATCCCCGCCTACCTCAAGCTGGGCATCCGCGTCGGCATGGGAATCGATGGAGAGGCCAGCGGTGATCTCGCCGACCCGTTTGAGAATATGCGCGCGGGCCTCTACGCGGTGCGTGATAAATATGGAGACGCCACCGTTCTCAGCACCTACCAGGTGCTGTGGCTGCACACCATGGGAAGCGCGGACGTACTCGGCGTAAAAGGCACGCTGGGCAGCCTGGAAACGGGCAAGTTCGCCGACTTTGTCATGATCGATCCCATGCGCTTGGGCGCCGTGCTGGAAGATCCCTATGCAAATCTGGTTCTGGTCACGGGGGAGCGCGATATTGACCGGGTCTACGTGGGAGGCGACCTCAAGGTCGACCACGGCCTTATGCTGCACCAGGATTTAGCCGGGATTGAGAAAGAAGTAAGCCGTCGCGTCGCGATGCACTAACCATGAGGGCCGGTAGAGTTTCTCCCCGGACCAAAGTCGGATCATTGTGAGTTCTTTCACCCCAGCAACCTCCAAGCTTTTTTTCTCCGGTCGCTCTATTCGACCCAATATTGCACGGGCATCACATGTTCTGTTCCATTCCCCCACAGCAGATGGAGCGGCGCCCGTTGGGATATAACGATGCCCGTCACTGACCGCAACGTCCAACCAATACTTTGGTATGGATTGATACGTTCGTCCAATGGATTCGTCGTCGCGCTTCTGCCAATCTTGCCTTGAACAGTCACTCGCTCTGACATCGAAAGGAGTACCAAATGGACGGCACAAATGGACTGAAAGAGACCACGCGCGTGAGCGCGCCTGTCGCGCTCGAACACGCTGAGTGTGAACGTTTTCACCGCCCCGGGAAAGGCTATGGTCGGCGAGCGGCCAAAGCCCTTCGGCGAAGCGCTCGGCTTTGACCCGATCACGTCGACTTTAATCTTCGGCGAGTACGACGCGGTGCTGGTAGACGCAATGACGACGGTGGCTGAGGCCGAGGCTCTCGCGGATTGGATTGCGCTGCACAACCGCAATTTGGAGACCATCTATATAACGCACGCGCCATTTCGACCATTTCTACGGTCTGAGCATTCTGCTCGACCGTTTCCCGGGCGCTCGGGCGATCGCAACGCCCAAGACGGTGAACGCCATGCAGATGTCTTTCACTCCCCCAGTGGAGCGGTTAGCCCGCCGGTTGTTTCCTGGGCAAGTGGCCACTAAGTTGGTTGCGCCTGAGCCCTATGAGCACGACACGTTCACTCTCGAGGGCCATGAATTGCGCATCATCGAGCAGGGCCACACCGATAGTCCCGATACGACGTCTCTATACGTTCCATCGATCGGCCTGATCGTCGCCGGCGACGTTGTGTACAACCAATGCCGCATGTACGTCGGCGACACCACCCCGGAGAGCCGAAAGAATTGGATCGCGGCGCTGGACCGGTTAGCGGCGCTGAACCCGGCGATTGTCGTCGCCGGTCACAAGAAGCCTGGCGCGCCCGACTCTCCCTCGACGATCCAGGACACCAAGCGTTACCTGGAGGACTTCGATCGGGTGCAGAAAACCGCGACGTCCGACCAGGAGCTGTTCGATCAGATGACGGAGCTATACCCGCATTGGGTAGCCAATCAGTCGTGGTTGATGTTCGGATTCCCGCAGGGATAACCCACATCACCGCTGATGCGATGTTTCCTCGCGCATGATGGAGGTTTGCCCTAGTTGAAAAGTCGATGGAAATCGCATGAACTTAAAATCTATCCGATAGTCGGCAAGGTACCATGGTTCCTCCTGCCGGCAAGTTGACGGATAACGGCCTTATCGGACAACTGGTTGCAAACGATACCAAAGTATCGCGCGATACCCTTGATCCAAGTGTTTTCGCCTTCCTCGTCAGGCTTAATCGGCAGCAGGTATGAATACGAAAGAACCAGAATCAACGGATGAACACAATTCATCGGAATTGGAGTCGTCAATGAGCAGCGTACAAATCGAACAGAAGAGCTATGAGATGCCCCCGAAGGAGGGGTTCACCATCGCGCATTTTATCACCGTCGGCGACATCAACGATCGGCTCGATTACTACGAGAAGGTCTTCGGCGCGCGCATTCTGAGCAGAGGTGACGGCAACGCGCCAGGGTACCTTCAGCTTGCGAACATCTGGATGATTCTGAACGTTGGGGGCGGGCCGACCCCGGATAAGCCGACGGTATCGCTCAGCGTCCCCGACCCGAATCATATCAACAGCTTTATGAATTTCCGCGTTGCGGATATTCAAGCGTGCTATGAACTATGGAAAAGTCGAGGAGCGGAGTTCTTCACGGAGCCGATTCCCAAGTACGGCGAGACGCGCTGCTACATCCGCGATCCTGATGGATATATTATCGAGGTCGGACAGAGCACCGACCTCACGTACGGTTGACGCTCGGCCCGGAAAAAGCCCGACGTTTTCCAACGGACTCTAACGTCGGGCCCTGATTTAAAAAAGAGTTTATCCGCAGCCTGTGCTACTGCTTCGGAGTGGCCCGGAAAGCATGTAGCTCCGTGCATGCCGGCATGACGCAACCCTGGCCCGCGATCTCTCCGGCATCATTGATCGAGTAAGCAGCCAACAGATGCAATTTTGAGTTTGCCGGGATAAGGGTGTTGAGGTCCTGAATCTTCCCGTCCTTCCACAGGAAAGGGGTCATCCCGTTGGCATCGATCGAGAAGCCCACCACCTCGCCTCGATTGTTTACGGTTCTGCAGCAGCCGGCTATGGTCGCGAAGGCCCCTGGAAGTGTGCCGATGTCGTGCATGCCGGTCGCCTTGCTCCAAAAGAAGGAATGGACGGTGCCATCGGTAAATTGCGACGTCCCGACAACCTGACCCAGGTCGTTGATGCTCGAAGCATTATTGGACGTCGTATTCTTCGCATTCCCGAGCGTCCCCAGGTACCGTGGCGTGCCGTCTTTTTCCCACAGCACGGCGTGCAGTCCGGTCACGTTCGCGGGCGGCAGGCCCTGGGTCGCGCACGTACCCGAAGAGCCGACGGCCTGGCCCAGGTCGTTGACGCCCATGCTGAACGCGACCGTGTCCCCTTTGAGCGGAGGGAGCTCATGAATCGAACCATTCGGCTCCCACATCACGGCTTCAAAACGAAAGACCTGGAAAGGCGTTGCCTTCACGCAGGTGGAATCGCGAACGCCATTCTCTGACCACCCCACGACCTGGCCCAGGTTGTTTATCCCAAAAGCGTTGGCATTGCGGCCGCCGGGTAAGGTACGAAGCGCCGTCAATTTGCCATAACGCCAGAGAGCGCCCAGACACTGCAGGTGGGTACCGTAGGCACAAAAATCTTCATGATCAGGATCTAGCTTGGAAATCTCAGAACCGACCGCGGCCTCGCCAAAAAGGTTTGGTCCGTCTGCCCCGCTGTTCGGTCCGCCCAGCGTGCCGAGGTCGACCAGGGGTCCAGCGCCATACCAAAGGAAAGAATGCTGCGGGCCGTTCGGAACCAGGTTCGAAGACCCAGCCACCCAGCCGGCGCCGTTCATGTCAAAGGCTGAAGCATTCGTGCCTTTCCCGAGCACGCCAAGATCTTTGACGGAATATTGGGGCAGCGCGCATGCCGGCGCCTGCGCGGCGGGCGCCGCCACTGTCGCCATTGAAGCTGCCAGGCCCAGGGATAGAGAGCTCAACTTCCATTTGTTGTTCATAACGTCTCCTTTATCGGTTTCGTAGCCGCGGAATCCCCGGGCTGAGTAGTGGTCGTCTTCTGCACGCGAGCGAGCAGTGAATTCAGGCACGTAAGCGCTGAGCCTTCGGCTGCCTGCAACCGATGGAGCTCCCCCGAATTGAGCCATTCCTCTAATTCAGGCCGTTCCAGGTTCGAGATCACTCCGGTGTCTTCCAGCGCGATCATTTCCACCTCCGCCGCGCAGCGCGAACACCATGCGCGGCGTGAACTCCGGCCCCGCAGGATCAACAGCGAATCGGTTTCGATGGTGATCCTCGTTTCCTTTGCCATAAAACCTCCTCTGCCGGCTGGACCGAATGTCGGAACGAGAGCAGGTTGCCGCCGAGTCGCTTGAAAAGTCCTTCCCATCCGACTGAAAACTTCTGATAATTTCTCGCAATCATGCAAGTGACAGAAAAGTGAAGACTTGTTGTCTGCCTGTGGAACGAGGCACAGCTCGGCATCCGCAGCTGCGCGTGCTAGAATTCGGGCTCAAATGACCATGAGCGAGAATCCGAGGACCGATGAGCTCTACGAGTTCGGCCCTTTTCGGGTAGATCCGGCGAGGGAAACACTGCTCAAGGCCGGCGTGGCCGTGCCGCTCACGCCGAAGACGTTTCAGATCCTTCTGGTTTTGGTCCGCCACGGCAAAGAGATGGTCACCAAAGACGACCTGATGAAGACCGTCTGGCCGGACACCTTCGTGGAGGAAGCCAATCTCAGCCGCAACATCTTTATGCTGCGCAAGGCGCTCGGCGAGACCGCGCAAGACCATCGCTACATCGTGACCGTGCCCGGGCGAGGATACCGCCTCGCCGAGAACGTGCACCTGCTCCCGGGCCAGGACTTCGCGATCGCGGCTGCCACCCACACCAAGGTGCAGATCGACGTCAAGGAGACCAGGCCGTGGAAGTGGATCGCCCTGGCCGCCGTGATCATGCTTGCCCTGGCTGCGGGTTTATGGCGAGTGCTCTCCCATCGCCGGGCAGTTCTCAGCGCCAAAGACACGGTAGTGCTGGCTGATTTTGCAAACTCCACCGGCGATGCCATGTTCGACGAGACCCTGCGTCAGGGGCTGGCGATTCAGCTCAGGCAGTCGCCTTACCTCAGCCTTATCTCCGATCAGCGTATTTCCCACACGCTCCACTTAATGGGTCAACGTGCGGACGCGCGGCTCACTCCGGAACTCGCTCGGGGAGTCTGCGAACGGACCGGGAGCGCCGCCATCCTGGAGGGCTCGATCGCGCCCCTCGGAAGCCAATACGTAGTCACGCTGCAGGCCAGGAGCTGCCGCACTGGCGAGATCCTCGATCAGGAACAGGTGCAGGCAGCAAAAAAGGAAGATGTACTCATCGCCCTGGGCCAGATCGCCAGCCGTTTCAGAAATCGAGTGGGCGAATCGCTGACCACTATCCAGGAGCACAACACTCCCCTCGCGGAGGCCACGACCCCTTCGCTCGAGGCGCTCGAAGCTTACAGCGCGGGCTGGAAGATCCACACCGCAAACGGAGCCATGGCTGCTCTACCGCTCTTAAAGCGCGCGGTGGAGATCGATCCCAACTTTGCGTTGGCCCAGGCAACCCTGGGGCGCGAATACGCTGATCTGGATGAGTCCGATCTCTCCTCTGAGCACACCACCAAGGCCTGGCAGTTGCGCGACCACGCCAGCGACCGGGAGAGGTTCTACATCACGGCCAACTACGAAGGGCTGGCGACAGGAAACCTTGAAGCGGCTCGGCAGAATGATGAGGCGTGGGCACAAACCTATCCTCGTGATCCGGTGCCTCACTCTATGTTGGGGGGCTATCCCAATAAAGCGGCGGGGCGATACGAACAGGCGCTCGTGGAAGCCCGCAAGTCGACAGAGCTCGACCCCGATTTTGCCATCGCTTATTACAATGTCGGGGTCAATAACGTCTATCTCGATCGCGTGCAGGAGGCTGAGAATGTCATACGGCGTGCAATCGCACGAGGCCTCGAGATCGACGAAGTCATCATGCTGGAGCATGACATCGCCTTCTTGAAAGGCGACCGCGCCGCCATGGAAAGAGCCGTCGCCCGGGCCCGCGAACGGTCGGGAGGAGATACCTGGATTTCCAACAAAGAGGCCTATGCTTTCGCCTATGCAGGTCAGCTGAAAAAGGCGAGGGCCTCATCTCAGCGCGCGATGGACCAGGCGATGCAGGAGGCCCAGCCGGAGAGGGCGGGCCTATGGGAAGCGGGCGCATCCTTGCGCGAGGCCTTTTTTGGAAACGCGCCGCAAGCCAGGCAGAGCGCGGCCGCCGCACTCAATCATTCCAATAACCGTGAGGTAGAGTTTGGCGTGGCGTTGGCGTCGCTCCTCTCTGGAGATGCCGGCCGCGCGCAACAGCTCGCCGATGATCTGGAAAGGCGTTTCCCTGAGGATACGGTCGTGCGCTTCAGTTACCTGCCAGTGTTGAGAGCACGCTTCGCTCTGAACCGGGGCGACGCTCCGAAAGCGAACGAGCTGCTGCAGGTTGCGGTTCCTTATGAGCTGGGCGCCCGCCTGGACCTCGGGCCGCTCTACCCCATCTATGTGCGCGGCGAGGCTCATCTGGCAGCGCACCAGGGTGCTGAAGCGGCCATCGAGTTCCAGAAAATCCTCAACCACCGCGGAGTGGTGGGCAGCGATCCCATCGGCGCACTGGCACATTTGCAACTGGGCAGAGCGTATACCTTGTCGGGCGACAAGATAAAGGCAGAGGCCGCCTACCAGGATTTCCTCACCCTTTGGAAAGATGCTGACCCTGACATCCCGATCTTCCGCGAAGCGAAACGCGAGTACGCCCGGCTGCACTGAAGCGCGCGTACCAAGAGAGCAGGAGAATTCCTGCTCTCTTGAATTTCTACATTTTCAAGCCCGGGCAGCAAGCGGCGGACTAGGCGCCATATTTCGTCGCCGGCTACAGCTTGATTCGTGCCAAGATGTGCCAGCCCCGGACTTCAAGTCCGGGGGAACCCTCCGGCGAGTTGTGCCGTACCGAGGTCGCAGCCTTGAAAATGAAGACTGAACTGCAGGCAATCCGAATCGCAATGCGGACGGGAAGCTGTGCATGCGCGCTGTCCGTGCTCATCGTGGTGCTCGGCAGCGCAGTGGGCCGGGCACAATCCGTGTCTGTCGAGGATGCCCGGTGCCGGGCCTTGGCAACCACGGACTTCTCCACGGTTCCCGACGCTCCCACTCGAATCTCGCAAGCCATTCTGGTGAAGGATGTCCAGGGACTCACGGGCAAAGCGCAAGTGAGCGAAGACCTCGTAAAAGCGATTGGCCAGGTTCAGCCAACGTGCCGCGTTTCCGGCTACGTCGCACCCAATGCCGGCTTTGTGCTTCTGCTGCCGGCATCGCAGTGGAACGGTAAGCTGCTGCATGTTGGCTGCGGAGGCTGGTGTGGGAGCACAGACTATGTGGCTGGGTCATGCGCACTGCACGCCGGCTATGCCTGTGTCGGCACAGATATGGGCCATACGGGCGCGGGCGGTCTATGGTCGCGTAACAATCTTCAGGGCCAAACCGATTTTGAGTATCGCGCCACGCACGCCGTGACCCTTGCCGCGAAGGCGATCCTGCAACGTTTTTACGCGACCGCGCCCAACAAGTCTTATTTCATGGGATGTTCCACAGGCGGCTATCAGGCCATGATCGAAGCGCAGCGCTTTCCCTGGGACTTTGACGGCATCATTGCCGGCGCCCCCGATATGGATGAGAGTGATCTGGCGGTGCGTGGCCTCTGGGCCAAACGGAGTTTTCTGGGTGACGATGGAAAACCCGTTCTGAGCGATACCGACCTTCAACTTCTGCACCATGCCGTGCTTGCCGAATGCGATATGGATGACGGAGTCAAGGACGGCATCGTCAGCGCGCCGTACCACTGCAAGTTCGATCCGTCCGAACTGCAGTGCAAGGCCGGCAAACAGTCCGATTGCTTGAGCGCGCGTCAGGTCCAGGCCGTCAAGGATATCTACAGCCGGCCCCATGATTCGAAAGGCCACGCTATCTCGCCGCGAGGTATTTTTCCCGGCGCCGAGCTGCAATGGAAGGATGCGTTCTCCAATACCTGGGGGGACGAATTCTTCAAAGACACGGCCCTCCTCTCCACTGCGGGAAAGGAGTGGAACTACACCGACTTCGACTTCGACAGCGACTACAAGCGCAGCGGGATCGGTGTGCTCTATGCGGATACCGATCCTGACTTGCGCAGGTTTAGAGACGCCGGCGGAAAACTACTCAGCTATCAGGGCGACAACGATATGACCGAAATGCCCGGCGCGGCTTTTGACTATTACGAAACCGTGGAAAAGACGATGGGCGGCCCTAAGGCCACGCAGGATTTCTACCGGCTATTCGCGATTCCCGGCATGAATCATTGCGGGGGCGGCGACGGCGTATCTGCCTTCGACTATCTGAGCTATCTGGAGGCGTGGGTAGAACGTGGGCAGGCGCCGGATGTCATGATCGGTGCGCATCTCCGTGGCTCGTCCCGGGCACCGCTTAGGATGCCGCTCGACCCGGCTACTCCGGTTAGCTTCACCAGGCCGGTCTATCCCTATCCGCTACATGCTAAGTACAAAGGCACGGGCGATCCCAACGACGCGGCGAATTTTTTGCCTGTGGAATGATGTGAACCCTGTTGGCTGTGAGTCCCGCAAGGGGCCATCATTTACTCAAAGCGCAAAATGGTCAGGGGGTCCACCTTCGTCGCGCGCCGGGCTGGAAAATAGCAGGCCAAGAGCGCCACCGCGGCGAGCAGCGCCCCAGAGACGCCCCACGTGACCGGATCCGTCGGGCTTGTATCGTAGAGCAAGCTCGCCAATACGCGCGTAAGCGCGAGTGCCGCGCCCCCACCAAGAGCGAGTCCAACCAGGACGATGAGCATCATTTTTCCGATCACAAGCTTCAGCAGATCGCCCGGTGACGCACCAAGGGCCATGCGAATAGCCATTTCACGCACTCTTTGCGCCACGGAATAGGAGACAACGCCGTAGATCCCGACGGCAGCCAGCAAAAGCGCGATGCCGGCGAAGATGGCCAACAGCGCCGTGCGAAGCCGGGCTGGCGCTACCGATTGTGACTTTATTTCTCCCAAGGTTTCAATGTTCGCCACTGCCTGATGATTGTTCACTTTCCAGATTGCTTGTTCGATCGATCCTCTTAAGAGCAACGGATTCATGGCGGCACGAACTATCAGGCTATTGCGAGTGCCGGGACTCTGATAGAACGTGACGTAGACGACCGGAATGTCCTCGTCGAGGCTGAGAGCGCGCGCGCCTTTACCGCCGACCTTCTCGTCCTTTACCACTCCCACGACCTGCCAAGGGATTTCCGGGCCGCGAGCGGACTTCCCGAACACGAGCTGCCGAATCAAGATGCGCTTACCGATGGGATCTTCGCCTTTGAAGTAAGTCTTCGCCATCGTTTCATTGATCACGGTAACAGGCACGGTGTCGGCAACATCGCTCTCGTCGAGGCTGCGCCCCTTCAACAATCTCATGCCAGCCGTATCAAAATACGACGGCCCTATCACCTTGAAGCCACAGCTAGGACGCTGGGAGTAGGAAAGATACTCCCGCCCCTCGATCAGGAAGGGCGCGCCGTTCGTAAAGCCTTCCATCGGCGGTTTATCAGTGATGGCCACGTCCCGCACTCCGGGCACGCTTCTGACCTTCTGGGTCACTTCCCTGAGATAGTTCGTCAGGGTCGTGCCGTTCGTGAATTCTGTCAGCGGCATGGGAAGATCCATGGCAAGAACATTGGTTGTATCCACGCCCGGGTTGAGGCTGGCAAGCCTGTTGAAGCTTCGGATCAGCAGGCTGGCGCCCGCGAGCAATACAAATGACAGCGCCACTTCGGCAACCACCAGGGCTGTCCTCATCCGATGCCGTGTGAGCCCGGCAGTCGTTCGCCCACTCTCCTTCAGCGATCTGGCAAGATCGGGCCTCGTGCCGCTGAGCGCCGGCGCCAGCCCGAAAAGGATTCCCGTGAGCATTGCGATCACCATAGTGAAAAGCAACACGCCGTAGTCCATGCGGACGTTTGCTTGCGGCGGCAGCATGTCCGGCGGCAACCATAGTTTCATTGCGTGCATGAATGCATTGCCCAGCGCGAGGCCTGCCACGCCACCGAGGATTCCGAGAAAGATGCTTTCCGTAAGCAACTGCTGGATCAGACGGAGACGACCCGCGCCCAATGCTGAACGAATAGCGATCTCGTGTTCGCGTTCCATACCCCGCGCCAGGGTCAGATTGGCGACATTGGCGCACCCGATCAGCAGCATGGCTCCCACCGCTGCGAGCAGCACCCAAAGCGAGCGGCGGAGCTCCGGTTGAACCACTTCATCGATATAAGGATTGACCGCTTACGCCCCAACCCTTATTCGAATCCGGGTACAGGGCAGCAATGCGCGCTCCAATCGTGTCCATTTGGTCGCGGGCCTGCTTCAGAGTGACGCCGGGCTCAAGGCGGGCAATGGCAGAAAGCCAGTGATAGTTGCGTGTCATGTTCGCGGGTGTGAAAGCGAGAGGCAGCCACATTACGGCCCAGGTCCGGTCAAACGTACTGTTCGCCGGAAGCACGCCGATGATCGTGTAGCTTTTGGCATCCAACGTGATCTTGCGGCCGATCACTTTCGGGTCGCCGCCGAACCGGCTCCGCCAAATGCGATTCGAGAGCACTACTTCCAGATCGTTGCCAGCCTGGTTTTCGCTTGCGGCAAAGGTGCGTCCCAGCGTCGCGCCCACACCAAGCACCTTGAAATACGACGCCGAGACTCTGTGAACATTAAGCTCCTCGGGGCTGCCCGAGTCGGTCAAGGTCACCGTGTCCCAGGCGATGGCTGAGAGAAATTGAAAACAGCGATTCTGACGCTCCCAATCGAGGAAGTTCAGAGTGGAAATGAAGTTGCTGCCTCCGCCCGGAAACTTTTCCCGCCACGCTGACAATTCGCTCCGGATCTGGATAGGGGAGAGGCTTGAGTAATACGGCATTCACAAAACTGAAAATCGCCGCAGTGGCACCGACGCCGAGCGCGAGCGTAATGATGGCAATGGCCGTAAATCCCGGGCTACGCAGGAACTGCCGCACACAATAACGAAGGTCCTGAAGATTCGTTTGCATGGGTCACCCTCAAAGCCCTTCCTGTTCTTTTATCAGCCCCAGGGCACTTTTCCAAAAAATGAGCGCTAAAAGCGCCATTAGCGCTATAAGCCCTGGGCCACGAACTCTTCTAAAACGGCCAAGTGTCCCTGGTGTTCATCGGGCTCCTGCTCCGCGTTGGCCGACCAGAGGGTGGAGGAGCGGCCTCGGGTTGGCTGGCTGCGGTAGCCGGCTGCATCGAGCTGCATTAGTTGTTCGAGGGCAGCGTCGATGCGGTCGCAGCTGACGTGACCGTGGAAGAGGCGACGGATTTGATGCTTCGATAATCCATGGGGTGATTCCACGAGGGCCTCGAGGATACGATCGGCGATGGCGTCCCCGGTGGAGTCTCCGAAGAGGTGGACGGCGCTGGTGGAACAGTAGTCCCACACGGCGAGGGCAGCCTGGAGATGAGGCAGGCCGACGACGGAGCTGGTGTCGAGAGCGGCGTAAATGGCGCTGAGGCGCAGGACCTGGGCTTCGGCGCGACTGGTGGCGGCACCGCGCAGGCCGGGACGGAGCTGACTTAAGGTGGGATAGCAATCCTGCCAAAGCTTGCGGGCCGCATCATCGCGGCGGAAGAGGATTTCGGGTGTGGCGGCGGCCCAGTCGAGAGCGCGGCGCAGTTCGCAGGCGACGGCGGATAAGGCGCCGTCGCTGAGGTCTCCTCCCTCGGGAAGGCAGTTGTTGCGCTGCACCCAGGTCCAGAGGCAGCGGTTGGCAAAGCCGTTGTGGGCTTCGGTGTGATGGATGCTTTGGGCCAGCTCACGCTGGGTGATGTGGGCGATGAGGCTGATATGCGTTCCGGTGGCTTGCAGATGCTGCTGCATATTGAGGGTGGGGAGATTGCCGCTATCCCAGGCGCTGCGGAGCAGGGGCGAGAGTTGTGCCTTGCCACGTTTCAGAGCATAGAGGATGGAAGCGAACTCCTCAGAGAGTGCGAGGAGACGACGGTCGGTGGGCGGCTGCTGATCACGCAGAGCGTGGACCAGTCCGCCGGCTGTAAGGCAGCCGCTGGTGACGCGGGTGGAGAGCCAAGGGCGATCCACTTCCGCGAAGAGGCGAGCGACCTGGCCCCAACTGGTGCCCTTGCGAGCCTTGCTGGAATCCCCTACCAACACCACGAAGAGATTGAGCCCGTGGCGGGTAGCATCGACCATGCAGTGGGGTCCGGGGCCGACGAGGTTGCCAAAGACGGCCAGCAACTGGAGAAGGATAGCGGCCGGATGGGCTTCGGTGTGAGGAGCGATGGTACGGACGGCAAGTCCTGGCAGGCCATAGAGGGCGGCTTCGCTTAGCTCCCACGGCTCGCTCAACGGCAGGCCGGGACGGGCAGGATTTGTGGATTGTTGGGGCGGTGCGAGCGATGATTGCGGCGCCTGATCTGACCTGGATGGCGGATCTAAAGCGGGCCCAGGCGGCTGGGCCTGCAGTTGGCGTTGGATTTCGAGCAGTTCGACGGCGCGTTGCCGCACGTTTGCGAGCGTGGGAGGGGCGGAGGGCGCCAGGTGGTTCACTGTGTTTCTTAACATAATTGGACACTCCTACGGTTTCTTAATTTGCTTCAAGAACAGTTATGCTATGCACTTTTTCTCAACTAAATAGTTCGTGGGGGATAAGCGAATAGGGGTGGATAAGTCACGTTATCTCGTGATGCCGATATTGCCACTCACTACGGACGGCGCGCAGGGTTTTAGTCTCTCTCACAGTTAGGCCTCAGGCATCCCTTAAGCATCGTTCAAGCATTGCTTGCGCCATGCTTGAGGCATCCTAGGAATTGTCAGCGGTGCTTGTTTGTACTGCTGTGTTGGTTGCGCAACGTCGGTCGTGGATTTGGACGTCGTCGTGGACTACGCCTAGGCGTGGTTCTGATGAGAAGCAGCCGCATGATTTTCCCCAAGGGTTCACCTGCTAACGCAACGATCCCATGGCTAGTTTCGTCGTGCAAGGGCCCTCGACGAAATAGATGTGGATGGCGGGGTAGTTAACTAAAGGTAACCCCCGATTATGGGTCCTTCGGGTCATGCGGAAAAGCGGCGGAGATGTTAAGCGTTTCTGGCTGACAAGCCGAACGAATGGAGCCAAAGCTCCGGGAGATCGACGATCGCCTGCGGCAGATCCCCGGGTGTGCGCATGGTGGCGCCTGTCTCTTTGCGCCGATGTCGGGTGATAGCTGGAAAACGCGTTCGCATTGCCGGCAGCCCGAGCCCGCGGGGGATGTATTCAGGAAGTTAGTCCTTTTCGCGTGATCCCGGCGGCGGGGGGAATAGACTCTCGGGTACGCGAGCGTTAGACCTGCAGGGTGGGTCGTTTCTCTGCCGCTTCCAGCAAAGTTCCCGTCCGCCTTGACCACAAATCCCCGACCGACTTAAGCCCTTTAGTTAGTGGGGGTTCGGACAATCTCATGCGATTTGCGGCAGCTGATTCCGAGCCGATGTCGTCGCAAGTGGCATACTTGTATTCCCAGGTAACATTTTTTGCAAAGTCAGAGCCGCTTGTCGCATTGAAGATCCCCGCTCAAGTCCATGATCGAAAACTCGCCGCTGTTCAATTCGTGCGATTTATGGAGAGCGGCAGAACTTCTCCGGCACTATTCGGCTGCGAGGACGAGTCGGGTAGGATGATTGGTGAGTACGTGGTGAAATTGCGGGGAACGGTTAGCCAGGCGGGTCTTGTGAAGGAGATGTTTGCATCCGGTCTCGCGTCCCACTTCGGCCTGGTCTCGCCAGAACCAGCGCTCATTGGCATCGAGCGGAATCTCGCAGATTTGATAACCCGTATGTTTCCTACGCATGCCGCAGTTATCGCGGCGAGCGTAGGCTTGAATTTCGGCACCCGAGCTCTCACCGGTGTCAGTACCTGGCCCGTCGACAAATCACTACCGTTCGCGATGTTTCAGACTCTAGAACATCTTTGCGTTTGACGCTCTTATTCAGAATCCAGATCGCGGGTATTGGAATCCCAACCTCTTTGCGAAGGGCGACAGTCTGATCATTTTCGATCACGAGATGGCATTCTCCTTCCTGCTCGCGCTGTTTCCTTCAGCCCCTTGGAGCCTGGATGACCAGCAATACTTGTCCGAGCACGTTTTTTTTCGAACTTTGAAGTCCAAAGGGGTCGATCTCACGGCTTTTACGGCCTCGCTGGCAGGACTGACGGATGGTGTACTCGCCGAGTTCATAGCAGACGTACCAGGCGAATGGAGAGACGACAGTCTGCCGAAGATTAAAGAGCACCTCTCGCAATCAGAGATCACGTCGCGGAGTTTGCCGAAGCATTCGGAGGTTCCTGCATGAAGTCGCGTACAGTTACAGTGTCCTGCGCTATGTCCATGACCCCGTATCACAAGAGTTTGTAAACATAGGCGTTGCGGTCTTCTCGCCAGAGGTCAGATATCTCCGCGCCATATGCACAACAAACTACGGACGCATTACAAACATGTTCGAAAAGATCGATGGTCAGCGCTTTCGTCAAATCACTCGCGCCATTCAAGAGCAGATTCGTCGCCGTGGGAGATGACTATGGATCCGGTTTGCCCTTCGAGTCAGCGCTGACCGTTGATCACTTATTGGAAGGGTTCTGCCAGTCGATGACAGTGGACTTCAATTTTGAAATCGGGCGTTGGCTTGAGTGCGGACCTAGATCAAACACTAAGCGAACTCTACCAACGACATGTAGAACACTACGCCGCTCTCGCTGAGTCTACGCGGCGCTCCGACGAGGATGTTTGGCGCGTCTTCCGCGAGCCGTTGGATAAATTCCACGTGACGCCACGCCTTCGCCCAAAGCAAATCGTTGCATCCAGCTACGAATACGAATTTGAGCACTCATGGAAGAATGAGATTTGGCACGTTTGCGAGCCGGTGTCCTTTGATATGGTTGAGGCGGGGTCCATGTTAGAAAAAGCGAATCGGTGGGTAGGCCGTGCTACAAGTCTGATGGACAGTTCTGAACCCTTCCGAATTCACATGCTGCTTGGAGAACCGACTTTGCCTGTGCCTGCTTTTGTGAAGGCGCAAAACATCCTAAACAAGATGCCGGTAAAGACGGATTCATCCGCGAATTGGCTCAAGCGTTTGCTGAGGAGTTGGGGCGTGAGATTCAGAAACATGCGGGAGACGGCCGAGACCATGAAAACACAAGGACACGTGGAACCCTGGGGACAGAGGAAACGTAACTCATCGAGGAAGGATCACCCTGCGTGCAGAATGCATGGTTCACTCGAGTAATCTTCGCCTTCCCTGTGGGACTTCCTGGGGACGAAACGTACCCCCGTCAAAACCGGGCTCCTCTCCAGTGTAGTGTGCTTCCCTCATGGGGTACGTTTCATCTGTACTGTCCCCGGCGTCCCTCCGCGAAAAGAAGCAGGATAGACGGAGTTGGCACTCAAGAAAGAACATTTGCGCCAATCCAGAATTGTCTGGCTTCCAGAGAGCGCCTGGGCCAACCGAGGTCCGTCAAATGTGTTCGGGGGTTAGGTGGTGAGTAGGCCGGCGGGATTGCACCGCCAGCCTCTCTCAGAACTGTGCGTGAGACTCTCGCCTCACACAGCTCCCATCAGGCAAACCAACCGTTGGTTGCGAGACGCCAGTGCACAAAGACTGCGTCCGGTTTCCGGGCTAGCTGCTCGAGAAAGCGGCCAGCTTGGGTGGGACGCACCGCAAAGCGCTTAAATTTCCGTCGTGCCCAGCGCAGCAGCGTCAAGTTGACGTGCCGGTAGATAGGCTCTAGCGCCGAAGGCGTAAAGCGCCCGTAATAGTCGATCCATCCCCGAAGAAGTGGATTGAGACGACGGGCGATTTCCTCCAACGTGAGTTGCGTTTGTCGGCGAATCTTCAAGCTCTTGATCGTCGACCGTATGTCCTTCAACGCTGCGGGGCTAACCGCCGGGTTGAATCCACAGAATAATTGACGACTCTGAGTATTCTTGACCTGACGAGGCCGAAAGCAGTAACCGAGGAAGTCGAACGTGACATTCGGATACTCCGCATTGCGTTTTTCTGTCTTTACAGTAGACAATCCGGGTTTTGACGGGATGCAGTTCCAGTTGGCATTCCGCCAGGCGCGCTTGAAGATCAGCCTTGAGGGCTTCGGCTTCTCGCTCCGTCCGGCAGTGAACCAGCCCATCATCTGCATACCGACACCAAAGCAGGTCGGGATAGGTCCTCTTCATCCACAGGTCGAACGTGTAGTGCAGGAACAGATTGGCCAAAATGGGGCTGATTACGCCTCCTTGCGGAGTGCCGCGCATCCTCTCCATTCTTACGCCTTCCTGTTCCATGGGAGCTGTCAGCCATCTCTCGATGTAGAGTAGCGCCCAATCACACGTCACATGTTTCCGAACAGCCTTGAGCAGTAGCACGTGGTCGATGTTGTCGAACAGACCCTTGATATCGAACTCAAGAACCCAGTCATATTTCCAACACCTCTCCCGCGTTACACCCACAGCATCCAGAGCCGACTTTCCCGGTCTGTAACCGTAGGAGTCCGGAAGGAAAATGCTCTCCATTTCCGTCTCGATTAGCTGTTTGACCACCACTTGCGCGATGCGATCGCTCACAGTGGGCACTCCCAAAATCCGCTCGCCTCCACTCTTCTTGGGGATGGAGACAGCGCGAACAGGTGGCGGAAAGTAGCTCCCCGAACTCATTCGATTCCAGATCCTGTAAAGATTTCGCTTCCAGTCTGTCTCGAACTGTTTGAGGGTCTGACCGTCCACTCCCGCTGCGCCTTGATTGGATTTGACCGCCTTATAAGCCTTGTACACTTGACGCTTATCTATCTTGAACGGTTTGTCTTTCATAGCGCTCGACGTCATCCTGTCTCCAGTTGTTTCGAACCTATGATTGTCTGACCCGATCCCTTCGCTCCAGCCCCATTGCAGAGCCTTCCTCGCTACTACAGACCGGTCCGCCCCAAGCCACCGCATCGGTACTCTCGCCTCGTGGTTTCCTTCCCTTGTGCTTCTCCCTTGGCATCGATGGCCTGGTTCCTGCAGTTCCACATAAAAGCCTGCGTCGGACTCACGCCCCCTATACGCCGGCTGCCGCCCGCCCAGTCATCAGGCTCCTAGCGGGCTTGTCCCAGAGGACAGCATCACCCCTGGTTTCGACAGCTTCTGATACTTAACGACGCGTCTTCGATGGGTTTGCTTGCGCTCGTCTTTCCGACACTCACCCGCCCCGGGTCTTGCCCAGGACTCTCACCCGACGCTCACCACCACGGCTCTTTACCGCAGCAGCTCGGGCTGGTTTGAGACCTGCTCCTGAAAGCCGATCCCGAGGGGCCTACCCTCATCTTCTATGCAGCTTTACAACACGGGTTCATTTCACCTTCTACTCCTTCCGTGCTTCTGCAGCACACATGCTGTCCCCTTATCTCCCCCCTTATCTACCCTTATCGGACGGGGCTACCGGCTCTAATTGAGGTTTTCTATCATGCCGATGTTTTCCTGGAGCACCTGCTGCGACTGGAACACGACGTGGCGGCCGTTGGGGGAGACATCGATCTGGTTGATTGCGAGCGAGTGGAGGTAGTTGAAATTGTAGAGAAGTGGGATAGTCTGGGCGGCACGGGACAGTCCTGATCCGTCCCACTTCACCGTCCACTCTGCCGGTATACCTCCGGGTCCATCTTGGGATAACCGGTATTCCTGGGGTCGATGACGCCGTTCTTGAACCAGGGCTGATAGCTCCACGCTGTGCCGGCGATGGCGGCGCCGTCCATAAAGATCTTTGCCCCGCAGACCGCGAGGCGTCCATGTTGATATTCGCGAGGCGTGGGTGACGCGGCTTGGATCGCAGCGAGCGTCTGGCGGGCGGAGTCGACCGAATCCCCGGCGCGCCACAGCATGCAGACCCGTTCGTCGAGCAGGCCCGCATCGTTCAATGCATGAAGGGCACTCCACTGAGCCGGTCCAGCCGTGTCTTTGAAGGCAGTGACGCCTTCGCGATGGAGGTCGTCGATCTCTTTCAGGATTCCCTGCTTGATCTGCTCCGCCGTAAACGGCGGGATGAGCGCGCGAATTGGAGCCAGTGCACCTTCTTTTAAGACGCCGGTGATATGCCCGGCGGCGTCGCGATCTATGGTGCCGTTCGCCGGATTCCTGGTTGCGTCGTCGATCCCCGCCAGCTTGAGTACATAGCTGTTCACCGTCGCGTAGTGGACGCTGGTGTTGGTAAGAAGAACAGGATTATTGGGTGAGACGGCATCGAGGTCAGCGGCGTAGATATAGCGGCGCTCGGCGAGTTTGCCCTCGTCCCATCCGCGCCCACGCACCCACTCTCCGGGCTTGGCCACGGCGACGCGCTCCTTTACCCGGGCTACGATGTCAGCAACGCTGGTAGCGTCGTTGAGCTTGATAAAGTACAGGTCCTCGGCGCCAGCTTCCGCGTAATGGCTGTGAGTGTCGATCATCCCGGGGGTCGCGGTGCGTCCGTGCAGGTCGACGATGCGGGTTGTCTTTCCTGCCAGCTTCATGATCTGAGCGTCGGTCCCGACGGCAACGATCCCGCCCCTGCGGATAGCGAGCGCCTGAGCGACAGTGTCCTTCGCATCGACAGTCAGGACGGTGCCGTGGATGAGCACCATGTCGGCCTGCTGGGCGCGCAACGACGCGCAGTTGCCAAGAGTTGCGGCGAGCAGGGCAAACGTTCGGATATAAGACATTTTGGCGAGTATATAAGGTAATCGAGACCCGGAAATAATCCGAGAATATGTAACCATGAAAGCGTTCCTCATCAGGGATGCTCTTGGATTGACGCCAAATCGCCAAAGCACTCGTTGACCGCGACGGCCCAAGTTGCCGTGTAGGACCCTGAACGACGGACGAGCATGCCTACCGACTTCCAACTCCCAAACGACCCCGCATTGGTTGCATTTCAGGCCCGGCATTTGGGGGTTGACAGTATCCCCTCACGGGCCTGGGGTGCGTATAGTGCGAGCAGCGGTTCCCCCACTGAAATTGAGGTCATGCTAGTTGTTTCCAGTACAAGTCCTGAGTAACCCCGACACAAACTCCATAACGGATTGGTTGCGATCTCGCAAGCTCCTGAAAGCCGATCCCGCATTTTATGCGTCCATTTTATGCGTCAGACGCATAAACCTGCGATTTTCGAAACGTCCGCTCATTAGAGGATCAGGTTAAGCCCAGCGGTCTCAGCGAAGGCCTGGAAGTCACGGTCTCTGGTGATAAGCGGTACTCCGCCGTCGATACAGCTCTGGGCGATGAGCGCGTCACCAAGACGTGCCTTCCGCTTCTTTGCCAGCACTTGAGCTCTCAGGGCGCCCGCGCGCTGCCAATAGCCCGGGCTGATGTCAATCAGCGGCAAGTCCGACAGAGTATGCGCGGCAGACGAGGGGAGTTCCGGGTCACTGAGCAATTCGGTCAGGACTGCAGGTGCCATCACGACCTGGCGGTCCCCGAGTGCCTTGGTGAGCATCTCGACATCATCACCGCTGTTCCCTTCAAGGAACGCGATCCATGTGCTGGTGTCGGATGCGATCATCTATCGGCCTTGAGATCCGCCAGCGAACGTGAAAAGTGAACCTTTCCCTTGAGCCGCAGCAAATGCGCATAGGCGCGGGAAGCAGCCATAAGTTCAAGACCGGCGCGGACGGTCTCTGTGATTCCGGATCCGCTGGCCTCCTGTGCCTTTCGGAGAAGGTCCGCCCGTACCTCAACCGTGATTTTTCTCGTCGTTTCCATCCTGAACTCTCCCACACCATAGTTTATACCAGCATCCGGTATGGTATTAAGTACAAGAGCTTAGCTGACGGCGCGTTCACCCTTTACCATTGGCGAGAATGGGTTCGAAGCAGCCTCAGGCCAGGTTAGCGAGGTGTGCGATCCGCAGAACCGATAGGCGGATGCAGTTTATCGTGGAGGAAAGGCTTGATGCGTAGACTCATGGGGCGAGGCGGAGGCAGGTGAAAGGCGTTGAGCGTCCTTTGCACAGCGTGTTCGACCATACAGCGAATCCCGCTACGGTGGATGCGCTGCGCCTCGCTATAGTGGAAGAGGTTTACCGCTTTCGTCAATCCCATTTGGCATTTGGCACCATTACGGCCAACCAGCTTGGTACTGGGGAATTTGGGCGACTTAAGGAGAAGTTCGATCCGCTCCTCCATTTTGGGACGTTCAATCTTCCTAAGAAGAGAGATCTTGCACAGGAGCTGATCTGGAAAGCGACGGAGGCCACCGGAAAATACACCGGCTGTCAGTTTTGGAGCGTAAGGGCGAAGGCACTCTTTGATCAGAAAGCGGATTGGCCAATCGGTCTAAAGACTGCGAAGGCTCTCGAAGAAACACTGCGTCTGAGAACTCGTGAGAAGTCCGACCGATTGACTCACGAGCATGTGTACCCGATCAAGGATCTTAAGTTACAACTTTGCAAAATCGAACCCACCCTGGAAAGAATCAGCCAGGTGTTCGAAACCCACTGCCTTGCCTGTGTAGTACTTGAGGAAGAGCACGACCGGGAGGCGGGGACATACGAGAATCCTTGGACCCGGTATAAACGCGCCGGAATTAAAATAGCGAACAATCCTACCTGGACTGCTCGTCAACGCGAGTTGCTGGAGCAAGCAGGCGTTCTCGATCCGTCGTAACTACCAGCCTAGGCCCGGATAGTTTGCGACTCCTATACGATCAAAACGACGCCATGCACCACCAGCGTTGTCGAGATCCACACTCTGTAAACGTGGTGAACGTCCCCAGGTTTCCCAGTCTTGAAATCAAGAATATCCTCCCACGCACTCATCGACCCAGGGACCGGAAACGCCTTCACTGCTACTTCGAGCACTTTCCGCCTTTCACTCTCTTCTTCAGACAAATCCCATGGAATTTCATCCCAACATATCGGGACAACATCAACATCGGATTTATCTGCAGATATTCCCAAAGAGGAGATCCTGACACATGAATCTCTCACCTGTCTGGAGAATTCAGGGCTGTTCCCACCATCGTCACAAAGGGGACCTATTGGAGTGACAAACTCCCTTTCTTCTCCAAATCGGCTCCATCTCTCCTCAGGACTCATCATAAAAGCCCTCAATTGTTCAGGAAAGTCGCTGCACATTATCTGCGCGGACATCTGAAACATCGCTGTTTGGTCTGCAGAATTACAAGGAGAAATCTTCCGATTCATCAGGCCAAACAAAGATGCGTTATCTACAACTACCGCAAGACCACACCCCTGCAGGTATTCGAGTTCTTTCTCTATCTGCACTTGCGTTTTTAGGCCCCGACTTGGTAACCCTGAGAACATGAAATCTATCAAATAACAGAGAATATCTTTTTAGGGTATCCTCATCTGCCGATCCAATGATCCGTGAACTTCAGAATGATCTAGCCTCGCTCAAGCACTTTGAAGAGACCTTAAAAGAATAGGGCAAACGCTTAGCTGCATGATCGTCGTCGCAGACACCTCGCCCCTCAACTATCTGGTGCTCCTCGGACATATTGATATCCTCGCGAAAATATACGCCGAGGTTCTCGTACCGCAAACCGTCCTCGATGAGCTTCAGGATAGCGACGCGCCCGCAGAGGTTCGCGCGTGGGCTGGGGCTCCCCCGCGCTGGCTGCAAATCAGTACTCTCATCTTCCGGTTAGACCCCCTCCTGGAGCGGCTGGACCGGGGGGAGCAGGATGCAATTCTGCTGGCAGAATCATTCAAGGCTGAGCGGCTGATTATCGATGACCTGGAGGGCAGACGCGAAGCTGCAAATCGCGGACTCCCTGTGATTGGGACTCTCGGCATTCTCGCGGAAGCAGCTCGTCGCAACTTCCTGGACCTGCCGCAGGCACTCGCCGCCTTACAAGCAACCAACTTTCATGTTGCCCCGGACCTTATCGAGTTGTTGCTCGCGAACGATGCCAAGAGACGGAAACCGCTCCCCCCAACGGCGGATTAAACTCTTTGGACCCCCTCGTGGGAGATGCGGGACAGACGGAGTAACCACCATCCCGTCGCGATCGCGTCAGCCGTTCCAGGTGATTAGTCGGCCCGTCTCTTCGGTTTCCCCCAACCGCTATTTACCCGCTCCCAATGCTAGCTGGATTTGGGCCTGCGAAACGATAAACTTTAAAGGTGCCGGTAGTCGAGGCATCATGGGCCATGTCTCGCAGATGATGGTTGGGCGGCACAGGATTTCCTTTACTGTCGAATGGAACGACGCTATGGCAAAGCATAAGCGACGTAAACGCCCCCGAGGGCGCCGCGCCGATTCAGGTAACTTCCGCCTGAGGCGATGACGACATATTGCCTTCCCTTCACTTCATAGGTAATCGGTGTCGCATTCCCCGGATAAGGCAGTAACGCCTTCCAAAGCAGCGCACCCGTGGTTTTGTCGAACGCCCGAAATTCCTTATCGAAATCCGTTGCGGCGATGAAGAGCAATCCGCCCGCAGTCACGATCGGGCCACCATAGTTCTCCGATCCAGTGTTCTTCAGGCCCTGCGCAACGAGCTCAGGATACTCTCCCAGAGGAATCTGCCACAGATACTTTCCCGTTTTCAGATCCAACGCATTCAGAGTCCCCCAGGGCATCGCAACCGCAGGGTATCCCTCCGGATCGAGGAAGCGGCGATAGCCGGTCATGTAGTATGCTGTGGCCCGTTGCAGGCTGGAATCCATTCCTCCCTGCTCCTCGCTCTGTTTAGATTCGGATGTAGTGGAATCGGAGGAGGTGGCAAGATACTTCAGTAAAGCGGTCAGGTCCTCATCCAGAATATTGGGAAAGGGCGGCATTCGGCCCTTTCCGTCGTGGATCCTCTCTGCAATCTGAGCATCAGTGAGCCTATCGGTGATATTGAGCAGCGGGGGGAATTCGGAAGCCTGACCGGTACGATGCGCGCCGTGACAAATAGCGCATTGGCTGAGATAAAGCGTGCGGCCCGCTGGACCTGATGAGAGTTCGGCAAGCGCCCCCATAGATGCGTAGTTGTTGGCGTTCACATAGAGCACATCCGATTCCGGATCCTCCGCCGGACCTCCCCATTCTCCTCCGCCCTCAAAGCTCGGGGGCAGGATGGTGTCTTTGCCGATACTTAAAGGAACGAATTCTCCCTCGCTGCGGAGCTCATGAAGCCGTTTGACGGCCCAGGCGTGGGCCTCAGGTGTGCGTGTGGTCAGCGTATCCTCGGTGACTTGTTGGCGCGCGAAAGGCTCGGGCGCCGTAGGAAATGGCTGATGAGACGAAGCAACTTCCCCAGGTACGGTACTGGGCGGATAGGATCGCTCCTCGATGGGATAGACAGGCTTTCCGGTGACGCGATTGAACAAATATAGATATCCCTGCTTGGTCGTCTGAGCGATCGCGGGGATGTTTTCCGCACCCCTTCGAATGGTCACCAGCATCGGCGGCGCAGGGAAATCCCGGTCCCATATATCGTGATGAACGCCCTGAAAATACCACAGCAGCTTGCCGGTCTTGGCATCGAGCGCGAGCAGGCAGTCGGCGAATAGGTCGTCGCCGATGCGGCTGGCTCCGTAGAAGTCAGGCGCCGCGGAACCTGTAGGCGCGTAGACAATACCGCGATTTGTATCCACTGCCATGCCGCCCCAGTTATTCGCCGCGCCGCTGAATTTCCATGCATCCTTAGGCCAGGTGTTATAGCCCAGTTCACCCGGATGTGGAATCGTATGAAAGGACCAGCGAAGCGCTCCCGTGCGCACGCTGTAAGCGCGAATATCGCCGGGAGGCGCGGGCAGTGTCTCCGGCTCCATTCCGCCTACTATGAGCAGATCGTGATAGAGACACCGGGGCTGTTTAGCGCAATCGATTGGAGGGCCGGATCGCGGCCAAGGTCCTTGCGCAGATCGATGCGGCCGTTCTCTCCGAAGCTGGAGATGACCTTGCCTGTCCTCGGGTCGAGCGCATAGATGAAGTTCATCACGGCGGCTAGTAAGCGCTCTTCCCGGCCATCTCGCCAGAACGTCAGGCCGCGATTCGGCTGGCTTGCCGTGATCCCCGAATCGAATTCCCACAAGAGCTTGCCGGTGGCGGCATCGAGCGCAATTACCTTCTGAGCCGGCGTGTAGGCATAGAGCACTCCATCCACAACAATCGGCGTCGTCTCCAGACCGCCTGCTTTACCGCTCCCTTCCTGGGTGTCGAAGCGCCACGTCTCTCGGAGGCGGGTCACGTTCGACCGATTGATCTGCTCCAGATCGGAGTAATGGGAGTTCCCCGGTGTTCCCCCAGTAACAGGCCAATTGACGCCGGCAGCGACGCTGGCTCCTTTTGTCGCTGTAATCCACGAAAAGGTCGGATATGCGCCTACCAACGCGCCGATCAGGACAATAATACCGAACGCTAGACGTTTCACGCTTTCCGCCGACCCCCTACAATACGCTAGCCGACATCGCTGGCGACTTCGCTTGCTGTGCAGTTTCGCGGATTTGCAATGTCCGCCCGGCTTGGCCCGTGCTTGCATTTTCAGTATTTAGGCCCACACTTCTGGCTAGGGCATCAGCGACAGATGAGAACTACATACGGCCTGAGCCCCTATCAAGGAAGGGTTTGCTTCGGAATCATTCCGATCGTCCCCAGCCACGTCTCCACCAGCTCGGGCCATCGCGTGATCGGAAGCTCCGTGCGCCGCAGCCCGAACGCATGGCCGCCATGCGCGTACAAATGCATCTCCACGGGAACGCCAGCGTTCTTCAGCCCAGTGTAATAAACCAGCGATTGCTTTACGTCGTCCACGTTGTCGTCCTCTGCCTGCAGCAAAAACGTAGGCGGGGTCTGGCGGGTGATATGAGTGCGAATATCCGGATTCAATTCGAATTCTTTCGTCGTGAATCCACATGTGCCCGGGATAAATCGCGACCGCGAAATCCGGGCGGCAGCTTACTTTGTCGGCCGCATCCACGGGCGCGTAGGCGCGCCGCTCAAAATGCGTGCTGATCTTGCGCCACCAGATGTCCGCCCGCCGAAAACCCCAGCACTCCGATCTTGTGCGGATCGATATGCCACTCGGCGGCGTGAAAGCGCACGAGCCCCAGTGTCCGCTGCGCATCTTCCAGCGCCGTGGGTGCTTTCGGATGAATGTGGCATTTACATTCGTCGTGCCAATGCCGGACCCGAATCCGGCACGCGGTACTTCAGCAGCACGCACGTGATTCCTTTGGAGGTCAGCCAGTCGCAGACCTCCGTGCCTTCGAGATCGATGGCCAGAATCTGATAGCCGCCGCCGGGAAACACCACCACCGCGACACCCGTATTTTTTCCTTTCGGCGAATAGACCGTCATCGTGGGCCGCGACACTTTGCCACGGAAATCCACGGCCTACCCGCGACGAGATCCTTGGGTCCGTTCCGCCTTCACTCTCCGGCGCCGCGGCAGGCTGCGCATCAGGTACCGCCCCCGGCCATATCGGCACCTGCGTATGTCCCGGCGATGGCTGCCATACAGGCGTCTGGGCGCTCATTCCGCAAAACCCAAATGCGACATAGAGAGCACAGAGCAACGGCTTCATTACAATCTCCGCGGTTCTTGGATAGCAAGTGACTGACCGGTCGAGAGTTGAGTGTACGGTTATTAGGAGAGACGCTTTCTATGTGCTCGCGGCGGGAATCGACTCAGTTAACAGACGTCTCTTCCAAAGCCGACGTGCGAACGCCCGCAAACTGCATTTTCGACAAGTTCGTCAAGAGGATTTGTGGTCAGAGGATTTGTGCGTCAGGATTTATACGTCGGATTTATACGTCAGACGCACAAATCTCACGCACAAATCTTTGAAAAGTAACCCGGAGATAAACATGAGCGGACTCCAAAACACTGGGGTACTTCTCGTCCCCCGCCGTGCGCTCAAGGCCAATCCTGCGCTCCGTGGAAAATGCGCGAAAT
>CAVTPN010000021.1:0-401380 GCA_963736535.1 uncultured Acidobacteriaceae bacterium | reverse complement strand
GGAGCTGTGGGCCACGATGCAGGTGGATGCAAACAGAATCGCACCCTGCCAGGCAAACAGCGTAATTAACCGCTGCGTGCGCCGCCGCGAGAGCATGGCGAAGGAGATGAGCAGCAGTCCCGCAGCCAGGACTCTGAGCAATTCGGCGGTCAAATCGGAGTTATGCATCCCGCATCAAGCTCCCAACAGTAGATGAACCAGCAACCCCAGCACGGCGAGCAGAAATGCCATCGCCAGGTACTCCGGGGCGCGAAAAATTCGCACCTTAGCCGACAAAGATTCGATCAGTGCCAACGCCGCCCCGGCCACCACCAGCTTGGCAATCAAAGCGGTCGCGGCCAGCAGCAGCGCCCTGCCTCCGTCAGCTCCGTGGGTGGCAATGCCCCAGGGCAGAAACAGAGCGAAGCCAATGCATGCGTAATTGAACAGCTTTAGACTCGAGGCCCACTCCACCAGGGCGAGATGCCGGGCAGAATATTCAAGCACCATCGCTTCATGGATCATGGTGAGTTCGAGGTGGGTGGCTGGATTGTCGATGGGGATGCGAGCGTTTTCCGCCAGCAGCACCATCAGGAATGCCACCGCGGCAAAGATCACGCTGGGATCGATCACCGTCCGATGCGCGCTGTATGCGTCCACCAGGCTGGGCAGCGCCGTGCTTCCATAGAGCAGAAACGCATTGAACAGCACCATCAAAAGCGCCGGTTCCGCAAGAAAACCAATCATCATCTCCCGGCGCGCCCCAAGGGTGCCGAAAGCCGTGCCGATGTCCATGGCGGCGAGGGCAAGCGAGACACGCGCCGTAGCAAACAGACCAATCAGGGCGATGGCATCTGCCGCTCGCGCGAATGGCAGGTCGGTAGCCACGGAAGGGATAATGGCGGCCGCCAGGACCATCGTTCCGAACAGTACGTAAGGCGTCGTTCGAAAAAGTGCAGATGCCTCCGTAGCCAGCGCGGCATCTTTGTTGAAGAGCTTGCGCAGCATGCGATATGGCTGTTGTAGGGGTGGGGCAGATCGATTTTGCAGCCACGCACGGCATTGCGCGATCCATCCGGCAAAGAGCGGCGCTATTCCGATGGCCAGCACCACCTCTCCGAATTGCCGAACGAAGGTGATTCCCCTCATAGGACAAATACCAATAGGCCAAGCAGAGTCAGAAAGCTGTAGAGCAGGTAGATGGCCAATCGGCCGCCCTGCAAAACACCGATCACGTCCGCCAGGCGCTCAACGCCACGCGCAATCGGCAGATAAATCGCGCGCCACAACCGGTCCTCGATTTGAATCCGATAGCGCGGTGCGCTGTCGGATGGTGACGGCAGATCGCGCTCCATGCGAAAGAAAGCTCCGAACATGTGCCGGATCGGCTGGCCAAAGCCTTCCGCCGTATCCTGCATACGGGAGGTTTGCCACGGATAGCCGCAATCCCAGGCAGCGGTTCGGCGTACGCGTCCGTGGGCCAGAATACGCACCAGCGCGTAGGTCACACCCACGACTGCGGCGATCCCGGCAAGTAAGTAGAGGCCGCTATAGGACGCCTGCTGCGGCGCAATCGGCGTAATCCACCAGGCGGCGGAATCAGTCTTGACAGACTGACCCAGCAGCTTGCCAGTCACGGCCGCCGCCGCCCGAAGTGCAAGCTGCGGCAGCACGCCGATCAGGATACAGCCAAACGCCAGCCACGCGAGGCCCAGCCGTTCGAGCCAATTGGCGTCGTGCGCGTGTGCCAGGGAGGCCTCCCGCGGCTGACCAAGAAAAATCACGCCATAGAACTTGACCATCACATAGGCCGCCAGAGCGACAGTCAGCGCGAGTGCTGCCGCGCCCAGCGGGATGAGCATGTTGATAAAGGCGTGGGGAACCCGGGGCGTAAAAAGAAAGGACTGCAACAGCAGCCACTCGGAAACGAAGCCGTTGAGCGGCGGCAAGCCCGCAATGGAGAGTGTGCCCACCAAGGCCAGAGACGCCACCCAGGGCATGCGGCGAATCAGGCCGCCGAGCTTACCCAAGCTGCGCTGTTTGGTTGCGTGCAGCACCGAGCCGGTGGCCAGAAACAGCAAGCTCTTGAAGAGCGCGTGGTTGAGGGCATGGATCAAGGCGGCGCTGAGAGCGAGGGCCGCAAACAGACGCAAGTTGCTGGCCTCGAACAGAATGGCGAGACCAACAGCGGTGAAGATGAGTCCGACGTTCTCAATCGAGGAGTACGCCAGTAGACGCTTCATGTCGGTCTGCACTGCGGCAAAGATTGCTCCGAAGAGCGCGGAGAACAGACCGAGCCCTATCAGCAGCACTCCCCATTGCCAGAAGCGGAGGTGCAGCAGATCGAAGCTGATCCTCAGCAGTCCGTAGATTGCCGTCTTGAGCATCAGGCCGCTCATCATCGCCGAGACCGGCGACGGCGCCGCGGGATGGGCTTCCGGCAGCCACACATGCATCGGCACCAGTCCTGCCTTGGCGCCGAAGCCCAACAGCGCAAGCAGGAATGCGGTGCTTGCCCAAAAGGGCGTGAGCCGAGCGCTCCGCATGGCATCGAAAGTGAACTGCCAGCTTCCACCCTGCAGCACGCCAAAGCTGAGCAGGATGCAGATGGCGCCTACATGAGCCATCAGGAGATATAGGAAACCAGCGCGGCGGATTTCTGGAATGCGGTGCTGAGAGGTCACCAGGAAGTAGGAGCTGAGGGCCATCGTCTCCCATGCCACCATGAAGAAGTACGCATCGTCAGCAAGCACTACCGCGGCCATACTGGCAAGAAATATGTGGTACTGCAGGCAAAGCAGCCCGGGCGCAGTACCCTCACCCGATCGGAAGTAGCCGGCCGCAAATATCGAGATGCCGGCCCCGGCTATCCCCAACAGCAGCAGAAAGAAGCCCGACAATGCGTCCAGGCGAACATGGAAGGGCAGATCGGGCAGGCCGAGGGGCAGCACCACGATCTGCGCTGCCTGGCCGGCGGTTAGGGCAACTCCTCCCAGGAGCGCAACGCCGAGTCCAACCAGGGCGCCCACTGGAAAAAGCAGGTGGGCCACAAAGCGTACGCTATGCGGTCGAACCAGTGCGGCAAGTCCCAGTATCAGCCAGCCAAGCACGCAAGTCAGCAACAGAGCGAGGTCAAACTTCGACAGCGCCTGAAACGACCACGATGTCCAGTGAGAGAGATTCACGAAAGTACCTTTGCCGGATTGATTTCACGCATGCAATCCTTTCAACCCGGCCTGCGCGTCCTCCGTTGCAACTGAAGATGCGATGCTGTCTAGTTGAGCTTGATTGGCCGATATAGCTTCATCAACGCGGCATGTTGTTTCAACTCATTACCTTGTTGGGCAAGCGCAAAAACATTCCCTTTTCCAGCAAACGCAATCAGGTTGTCTCCGTCGTCGCAACCAACCACCGCCACGCGATTCTGAAAGCTCTGACGTATCCGTGCAAGCAAGCCTCCATAGCCATTGTCGGAAAGGTTCACCACCAGGAGGCCGTCCGGAGTTAACGCGTCGTAGCAGTTGTCGTAAAAACTTTGGCTGCATAATTGTTCGGGCTGTCCCGTGATGTCAAATCCATCCACAATCAAGACATCAAACTCGTTGGAGTGACGAGATACAAAATCAGCTCCGTCCTCGCAAAATACTTTGAATCTGCCATCATCTTTTGGGATATAGAACTGGTCGCGGAGGGCGATCACCTCCGGGCTGATTTCAGCGACCGAGATCCTCGTCTGAGGGAGACAGCGATAGCAGTGTTTCTGTATCGAGCCTCCGCCTAAACCGATAGTCCCTATGTGCCGCGGACGTTGGTTGAAGAGCAGGAAGCCCATCATGGTTCGCGTGTAACCGAGGATGAGGAAGTCGGGCAGGTTCACATGCATCCGGCTCTGCACCGAACCCATTTCAAAATACAGGGTTAAGGTGCCGTCCTCTTCATAGATAAAAGGCCCGGACGTGCGCGATCGCCTCTTGTATTCCTCGTATTCTTCGGACAACTGGTCCCCAATACTCATTCGACTTTCGCTCCTTATGCACGAAATTCTGAAACGCGACCGGCTCTTCAACGGAGTCGCAAGGCGGCGGCTCAAACTGCTTGAGAAATGGCTCGATTCTTCATTCGTCTTTCTTCGTCGTGGCGGTCTGGGGTCTGCTCGGAATACTCACCGGCCCAGGCCGGGCCGGTGGGTTCAACGGCCTTGACACCGGTTTCACCTGCTGCGGGCTGGAAATGCCGAACGCTTGAGCTAGCGAACGAAGGAACTTGTTTATCGCAAACATAACCGTCCTTTCCTGTTCGTGTCCATGCACCGAAAACTTCCTAAGAAAAATTCTTTCGTATATGTCAATAAACGAATAAAGAAAGCATCAACATCCGTCGAAAGAGCGGTCCGGTGTTTGAACCTCCCGGGCTGTCTCTCGTAGCCTGGTGTGGCTGCTACTTGTTGACCCTCTTCTGCCTCTTCTGCACAGCGGTCAAAGCCGAATAGTAGCCCTTCGGCTTTTCCCTGAGGAGGGAGTGTTCAATTCCCTTCTTGTAGCCACTCGTATAGATCGTGTACATAACGGCCAACGCGCAGCCCACCCCCAGTGCAAAGCCAAAAAAGTAGCCGATCATGATGTTGTAGAAAGCGTTCATGAGGCAACTGTTGTTTCTCTACTATATGCGTATATTGTTATATACTAGATTGATCTGGAGGTTATGTGCAAGACGCCTTACGACGATTCAAGGCCGACATTTTTCAGGCGCTTGCGCACCCTACTCGCATTGCGATTCTCGAATTCCTGGGTGAAGGGGAACTCTCTGCAGGCGCTCTGATGGAGAAACTCGGCATGGAGCAAGCCAACGTTTCTCAGCACCTCTCGGTGCTTCGCGCCAAGCAGCTGGTCGTGAACAGGAAGGTGGGGAATCAGGTCTTCTACTCCGTTCGTGACCCGATCATTAACAAGGTTCTTCAATTAATGCGGCGGTACTTCCACGCCCATCTCAAGGAAGCCATGGACATGTTAGGCGAAATGGAAAAGCCCCTGGCAAGTGCAAAATAATAGTTAGCAGGATGGATTGTCCCACCACAACGCCGGCCTCCGTGATCGCAGGACTACTGTGCGCCGTGTTGGTCTGCATGGCAGTCCACTCGCCGCACTGCGACCTGTGCGATGGACCTTCCTTTGTCACCTATACTTCGCATCAACCTCTGGCCTACCACCCGCGGCCTGTTGCACCGGACACCTGTAACGGGATCTGCGCGTGCTGCGGGTTTCACGGGCTCCCGATTGCCGGTCCTGCTCTTGGTTTGGTGAATACCGTGACCACAGCTGTTTGGCCTGAGTTGCGTTCACCGGTTCCAGCACCGCGCTCGCCTATCTTTCGACCACCCCGCAATGGAGTCTACTCTTAGCTTGTCGACTTCGCGGCCCCCCTGGCGCGGACACACGCAACTTCACTCAGGAGACATCCATGCGTCGACGCGCGTTCACGCTCGCTGGAGCGTGCCTGTTATTGTTTTTGTGTTTGCCTGCTCATGGGCAGACTTCCCTGGGAGAGTCTTCCAGCCATCCGCAAAAGGCCAGCGTGGATAAGGACCCACTAGCCATCCTTGAGCTTGGCGCAGCAACAAGCTGGAATTTCAGCGGAGGCGCGGCGACCTTCGCGCCGAATCTTGCAGCCGAGATTACGCCGATAGAGAACTGGCTGGAGCTTGAGGCAGGCGTCTCGCCCTTCTACACTCGCACTTCTACGGAATGGGACACCGACCTGCTCTTCAAGAAACCGTGGACCCTATCGCGGAAGGCAGAGTTCATGCTGGGCATCGGGCCCGAATGGGTTCATCTCAAGCAGAACGGGAAATCGAGCGACTCTATAGCTGGAGAAGTGGCGGGGGACTTTATGTTCTGGCCAAACGGCAAACACCGGTTTGGCTGGTTTCTTGAACCGGCTTACGACTACAACTTCGCCAGGGGCCATCAGCAATCCATCGGTATGAGCGGCGGCCTGCTCATTGGCATTCCGTGATCTTTGGCCTGGCCGCGTGGTCGCGTTTCGCTGGCTCTCCTTGACGTTCTACACAAGGTTCTGCTTATATGTAGAACATCATAGAGAGGCGCCATGCCCACAGATAAATCCGACCTTTTGCAGGGAACCCTGGACATGTTGATTTTAAAGATCGTTGCCTTAGGGCCTGTTCACGGCTATGGCGTCTCACTGCGCATCCGGCAGATCTCGAGGGATGTGCTGCAGGTCCAGCAGGGTTCGCTTTATCCGGCACTCCATCGGCTGGAGAAGCGAGGCTGGCTGCTGGCCGAATGGGGTGAGTCGGAGAATGGCCGCGAAGCCAAGTTTTATCGGCTCTCGCCCAAAGGACGGAAGCAACTGTCCCAGGAAGAGGCAAGTTGGCGGCGCCTTTCTGAGGCCATCGGGTTGGTGCTTGAGACAGTTCGCTAGGAGGAACTCATGCGATGGTTCCCATTTCTCTGGCGTAAGCGGAAGGCGCACGACCTCGACCGTGAGGTCACCTTCCACATCGATGCGTTGACGCGTGAGTATGAAGCCGCGGGCATGACTGCGGACGAGGCACGGAGGCGGGCCAGGATCGACTTCGGTGGGCGCGAGCAGGTCACGCAGCAGCTTCGAGAAGTCCACATCTCCGCTCTCGCCGAAGCCGCGCGCTCGAACGCACACGCCGCCTTCCGCTTCCTACGCAAGGCGCCCGGCCTCTCCGCCGCCATTATCCTCACGCTCGCTCTCGGCATCGGCGCCAACACAGCTGTCTTCTCCGCCATCGCCGCCGTCATCCTTCGCCCGCTGCCCTTCCCGCAAGGCGATCAACTCATGTCCATCCAGCAGTTCGACACCAAGGGGAGAGCCCCGTGGAGCTTCACCGCGCCCGCGCGCCTCGAAGACTGGAACCGGCTCAACAACACCTTCCAGGCCATCACCGGCTATTACTCCGAGAATGAGTCCGAAACCTCCGGGCCGCTCCCCGAGCACCTCGACAACGCAATCGTCGCGCCGCGCTTCCTTCAGGTCTGGGGCGTTGCGCCCGAGCTGGGCCGCGACTTTACCCCGGCGGAGGAAAAATTCGGCGGCCCCGGTGCCATGCTCATCAGCAACCGCCTCTGGCGCCGTCGCTTCCACGCCGACCCCAACGTCATCGGCAGGCAGCTTCACTTCGGCACGCGCGCGTACTCCATCGTCGGCGTCATGCCCGCATCGTTCCTCTTCCCCGATCGAGATGCCGACCTGTTCGAAGTCAGCACTCCCGACGCGCCCGTCGCGCAGGACCGCAACTCCACCTGGTTCAACGTCATCGGCCGCCTCAAGCCTGGTGTCAGCCAGGCGCAGGCGCTCGCCGATCTCTCCACCGTCCAAAGCCAGCTCGGCGTGCAATTCCCCAAAACTGATCGTGACCTCGGCTATTCGCATCGAGCCGCTCAAGTCTGTCATCGTGGGCAACATCGGCAGCTCCCTCTGGCTCCTCTACGGCGCCGTCATCCTCCTGCTGCTCATCGCCTGCATCAACATCGCTGGGCTCCTGCTGGCACGCACAACCGACCGCGAGCGCGAAATCTCTCTTCGCTTCGCGCTTGGCGCCTCGCGCCCCACCGTCATTGCGCAATTGCTCAGTGAAGTTCTGCTCCTTGCGGTGATCGGCGCCGTTATCGGCCTCGCGCTCGCCGGCGGCGCGGTCCAGCTCTTCCACCAACTCGCCAAAACGCTCCCGCGCGCCGAAGAGATCACCCTCAACTGGCATCTCCTCCTCTACACCTTCTCGAGCGCGCTCGCCGCCACCCTGCTCTGCGGACTCTATCCGGCACTGCGCAGCACCCGCCGCGAGCTCGCTTACTCTCTCGCGCAGGGCAGCCACACCCAGGTCTCCAGGCGCGGCGGCCTGCAGTGGCTGCTGGTCGGGGCACAAGTCGCCTTCGCTGTTACACTTCTCGTCGGCGCGGGACTTCTCCTGCGCAGCTTCGAAGAGCTCGGCCGCGTCTCACCCGGCTTCGACCCCTCCCACGTGCTCACCCTGCAGATCAGCGGCGACTGGGGAGAGACCGCCGACATGAAGCGCCTCACCCAGCGCATCGACTCCACACTCGACCAGCTTCGCGCCGTGCCCGGCGTGGATGCCGCCGCCACCACAGCCACTGCTGCCCGGCGTCCCCGGCCAGCCGCAGCTCGAGTTCGTCCGCAGTGAAGGTGAAAGAGATGACCGGGAAAAGATCTTCGCCATCACCCGCTTTGTCTCTTCCGGCTACACCGAGGCTTTGCGTATTCCTGTGTTGCTCGGCGAAGGCTGCCGCCAGGGCCCGAACAACCAGACGATGCTGGTCAATCGCAGCTTCGCTTCTCGCTACTTCGCCAATGGTCATGCGATGGGAAGCCATCTGCAGAGCGCGGCGGGCACCACTTTCCTTATGTACGCGGAAATTCGCGGCATCGTTGGCGACGCCCGCGAGGACGGCCTCAACACCGCGCCCTCGCCCACCGTCTACTGGTGCGTCAGCGCGCCCGATCCGTCACCATGGTTCCTCATCCGCACCCACGGCAAGCCCATGGCGCTCACCCAGACGCTTCGCGACAAACTACATCAGATAGCGCCCGCGCGCTCCGTCTTCGGCATCTCCCCGCTCGCGGACCACATCGACGACTCGCTCGCCGAGAACCGTCTGCGCACGACCGTGCTCGCCTGTTTCGCCGGAACCGCTATCTCGCTCGCCTGCCTTGGCCTCTACGGCACGCTCAGTTATCTCGGCCGCATGCGCCGCCGCGAGATGGGCCTCCGTCTAGCCATCGGCGCGACCCGTGGGCAGATCGTCGCCACCCTCGTCGGCCAGGGACTCCGCATCGTCGCCATCGGCTGCCTCGCCGGCCTGGCCATGGGCCTCGGGGCAAGCCACCTCCTCGCGGGCATGCTCTACAGCGTCGCCGCAACCGATCCCGAGACTTATGTCGCCATCGTTCTGCTGGTGATTCTCGTGGCAGTCGTCGCCTGCGCTGGCCCCGCGCTGCGCGCAGCCGGCACTGATCCCGTACAGGCCTTGCGCGAAGAATAAAGCGCAGCCCAGCCTTTGCGTTTGGCCAGCGTATTATCATGACCCTCATGTCGAACCGCTTTCCCATCGCCTGCGGAGCGCTGCTCGCGGGCTCCCTGATCGCTGCAGCCCCTGCGTGCGCGCAAGCAGATGCTTTTGCGCAGCGCTTCGATGCTGTTCTCTCGCAACACGGGGTGGTGGGCGGGGGGATCGCCATCGTCCACATGCAGGAACCGGCAACGCAATGGTTCTTCGGCAAGAAACGGATCAATAGCCAGCAGCCCGTGGACGCAGAAACGTCTTACAACTGGGCCTCGATCACCAAGACGATGACCGCCATCGCCATTCTGCAGTTGCGCGACCGGGGTAAGCTGTCGCTGGATGACAGCGCCGTACGCTATGTGCCCGAACTACGGCAGGTGCACGATGAGTTTGGCTCAGTCGATGCGATCACGATTCGCGATTTGCTCACACACAGTGCTGGGTTTCGCAATCCAACATGGCCCTGGGACTGCGAGGATGCCTCCAACTGCGACTGGCAACCGTTTGAACCAACGCAATGGGCGCAGGTCGCCGCCATGCTGCCGTATACGCAGGTTGCCTTTCGTCCGGGATCGCACTGGAGCTATTCCAATCTCGGCTACGTGTTTCTCGGCCAGATCATTCAACGGCTCTCGGGCGATGACTTCGAAATTTACATCCACAAGAACATTCTCATGCCGCTGGGGATGACCTCCAGCTACTTCGATCGCTCGCCGTACTTTCTGGAATCGCATGTCTCGGCCAGTTATCTGCGCGCGGGCGATAAGCTCACCGCGCAGCCTTTTAACTTCGATACTGGCATCACGACCTCCAACAGCGGCCTTAAAGCGCCCATCACCGATATGGTGAAGTATCTCCACTTCCTGATCGGGGACCCAGCGAATCCGCGCTACGCCTTTGTGCTGAAACGCCAATCCCTGGAGGAGGCATGGAAGGGAGTTCTGCCCGTGACGGAGCCGGGGAAACCGGCGACGTCTTACACCAAGGGCGCGCCGATGATGGGGCTTGGATTTTTCGTGTTGGACTTCCAGGGCCATCGCTTCGTATATCACGACGGTGACCAGGGCGGCTTTTCCTCCGAGATGCTGATCGACCCAGCGGAGCACACGGCCAGCATTCTAGCGGTCAACACGACCGACACCGGAGCGCCTGCGCCCTCCTCCATGCTGCATCCCCAATCGAATACCGAGCCCGACCCTGGCACCGACCTCCGCCTCACGCTGCGACAGGAACTGATGGATCACGTGTTTCCCGCATATTCCGCGGGAACGTCCGGCAAAATCGGGGACCGTCGAAATTAAGGGTTTGCAGGGGGCGAACCCGCCCGTCAGTAGCACTATTTGAACCATTTCATCGGGTTTCCTTTATTCGGAGCGGAGGACCTTCATGGGATCAACCCGTGAGGCACCGTATGCCGGCAGAAATGCGGCGACTAATGTGGCCACAAGCAGAACGCCCACGCTGGCGACGATCGATGCGGGGTCCGCGGGGCTGGTTTCGTAAAGCAGGCTGCGGATAGCACGCGTGGCTGCAAGGGAGGTCAACAGGCCGAGCCCGATCCCCGCGCCGACTGGCATGAGGGCTTCGAGTAGAACGAGGCGGATGAGCAAAACTTTGCTCGATCCGAGCGCAACGCGGATGCCAAATTCAGGCGTTCGGAGCGAGACTGAATAGGTCAGAACGCCATAGACTCCGAGGACCGCGAGGACTAGTGCCGCGATGCTGAACGAGGATAGAACGATTGACTGCAAGCGTTCCGGCGCGACCGACTGCGCCAATTGCGTATCGAGCATTTCGATGACAGGAATGGCAGCTTCCGGGTCAACGTCCCAGACCTGGTGGCGAATAGCCGGCGCGAATTCGTCGAGGGTACGCGAAGTGCGCACAAGGAAGAATACGGAGGCGGGCGGATCGTGCCAGAAAGGCAAGTACACTACGGGGACGTTCTCCTTGAGTTTCGCGATGCGGGCATCGGCGGCGATGCCAGTCACGGTGTAAATGCGCCCATCGAATTTGAAGTTGCGGCCAAGCGCCTGGCTAGAGGGCCACGCTGCTTGCGCCGCGGCTTGAGAAATGATTGCGCTTTGCGGATGAGAGCGTTCATTCGCGGTAAACTCGCGACCGGCGATGAGTGGCGTCTGCATCGTCGCGAAATACCCGGGACTGACGTTGCGCAGGTTTGCCGTGGGCGTTTTGCTCTCTGATAACGGATGGTCCGCGCGGTAGATGCTGTGCACGGCTGCATCGCCGCTCAGGGGCATAGTGCTGGTGATGGCAGCGAACTCCACACCTGGAGCCGAGCGAATTTTGTCGAGCACGCGATCGATGAATTCGGAACGGGCGGAATCTCCGGCATCGTTCGGCAGTTCGTACCTCGGGCTAAGGAGATCCACCTCGGCGAGGATGACACGGTTGGCGTCGAAGTCATGCTGCTGATTGAGTACCCGGGAAAAGCTGCGCACCACAAGGCCGGTCACGATGAGGAGCAAGACTGTGCATGCGATTTCAAAGGTAATGAGCAGTTTTCTGGCGGAGGCGGCCTGGCCAAGGCGAACGACGCGCGTGGAGGATGACTGCAACGCGCGCTGAAGGTTGGAACCGAGCGAGCTCAGAGCGGGAAATGTGCCGGAGATCAGGGCGGCGATTCCTGAGACTCCGCAGGCGAACCATAGGACAGGCCAAGTGACATGGATTTCGCGCAGGCGGGGAAGGTTTTCCGGCGCGATCGCTGCGAACAGGCGAATTCCACCGAGCGCCAGAAGGATGCCCGCAGCTCCTCCCATGAGACAGAGGACGACGGTTTCCATCCATGCCGCTTGAAATAGGCGAGTCCGCCCGGCTCCGAGTGCGGCGCGAATTGCGTTATCGCGCTCACGTACCATGGCCCGTGCCAGTTGCAGGCTGGCGAGATTCACGCAGTCAATGAGCAACAGACCAAGAACCGCGGCGAGAAGTAGCCATAGCGCCTCGCGGATGTTCCCTGTCACTTCCTGTGAGAGCGGCACGACGATCGTGCTCAGCTGTATGGGCAAGTGATTGGCGGCTGAATAAGCGCTCAGCATCCCGGAGAGTTCTGTGGACGCCTGGCGGACGGTTGCGCCTTGCTTCAGGCGGGCGATGACCAGGAAGGCGAAATCGGCGTCGTCTGAAGTGAGATCGTCTCCCTGGGGGACGAATGGCTGGAACACTTCATATGGGGACGTTTGGTCGGGGCTTGCACCACCGGGCATTTCATTGATCACGGGGAACTCGAAACTACGGGGAAGAACTCCAATAACCGTGGCGGATTGGCCTTTGATCTTGACGGTGCGGCCCACAAGGCTGGGGTCGCCGTGAAATAGATCATGCCATGCAGCCCAGCTGATCAGAACCACATGATTCTTGCCTGGCTGCGCCTCTTCCGGGAGGAAGGTGCGGCCGACCATCGGGGTCACGCCGAGCACAGAGAAAAAATTAGGCGAGACGTTGAGTCCTTTCTCGATGCGGGGGTGATCTCCACCGATGGTGACGGCGAAGGATGCTTCCTGAAGAAGCGCTGCGTCCTGGATGCTGTTCGCATGCGATCTCAGATAAAGGAAGTGACGGTAATTGTCAGGGACGGAGGGATACTGCTTGACCAATTCCTGGACCACCTCACGCCAGACTACGATCTGCCCGGGGTCGCGGAAGGCATACGGCCGCAGAAGAACCGAATCGATGATACTGAAGATCGCGGTGCTGGCGCCGATGCCGCATGCCATGATGAGCAGGGCGATAAAGGTAAACCCTGGAGACCTCCGCAGTTGCCGCACTGCATAGCGTAGGTCCTGTAAAAAAAGTTCAAGGGGCGTCCAGCCCCAAGTTTCGCGGGTCTGTTCCTTTATCAAGGTCGCGTTGCCGAAAGCGCGCCGGGCCGCGTATCGCGCCTCCTCCGGGGACAAGCCGCTCTCCCGTTGCTCTTCCTCTTCCAGTTCCAGGTCAGAACGCAGCTCCCGCTCCAGGTCGGCGTCCCGTCTCTTCAGTTGCCACCATCTCATCTCAACTCTCCTCGGTGGCGGGCCACATCACTCCTGCCACGACCACAAGTTGCTTTTTGCCTTTGGAGTGTTCGCAAGATGAGCATGCCAAGAGTGCCTTGGAGAAGACCTGTCCTTTGCGTGTCCGCTTTGCTACGGAAGACATTCGACCCTCGATCTGGCAATTGATGGTAGACATCCGACTATCACATGTCAAATGAGTTCTCAACCATTCGCCCAGGGATCCACTCACGAGCACACAGTTCCTATTCGCAACGCTATTGACAGGATGCGATGCTTGCTTGTATAGCTGGCTATGGGAAGGCCGGATGCGCACGCACACCAATGATCGTCTCAAAGGTACCCTCGACCTGCTGGTGTTGAAGACCCTGGCCTCGCAGGGCAGGATGCACGGGTATGCAATCACTCTCCGGATCGAGGAAATTTCCGAGAACGTTCTACGTCTTGAAGAAGGGTCCCTCTACCCCGCCCTTCACCGCATGACCCAAGCCGGCTGGCTCAGGTCCGAGTGGGGGGCCTCAGAAAGCAACCGGCGTGCTCGCTACTACTCGATCACCGCAGCCGGGCGCAGGCAGTTGGCGGAGGAGACACAGCAGTGGTCCCAGTTGACTGAAGCCGTGGCGCGGGTGCTCAGTCTGGCTTAGTAAGGAGGTTGCCATGAGCTGGTTTAACCGATTCTCGAATCTGTTCCGCCGCGACAGGGTGGACGAGGAACTCGATGAAGAGTTGCAGTTTCATCTGCAAGCGCGCACCCGCGACAACCTCGATGCCGGCATGAATGCGGAAGCAGCGCAGCATGACGCCCGAAGGCGATTCGGCAACGCCACGCTCGCAAAGGAACGGGCGCACGAGATGAATATCGTCATATCGATCGAAACGATCGGCCGCGATTTGCGTTACGCTCTCCGCAGCTTGCGCAAGTCCCCGGGATTTACGGTAGTGGCTATCCTGACCCTGGCCCTCGGCTTTGGCGCGACTACCGCCGTCTTCACAGTTGTGAACGGCGTTCTGTTGCGTCCCCTCCCATTCCCCGAACCAGGGCGGCTCTTCCTGATCTCGTATCAATCGAAACAGGGAAGTTTTGAAAATCAGCCCGGCCTTTACGACAGGGACTATCTCGCATACCGGCAGCACAACCAGGCGTTCGAGCGGATCGCAACATTCAACGAAGACTCCGCCACGTTGACCGGAGCAGGAGACGCTACGCGCGTGCCGACGGCGACGGTGACTTCCAGTTTCTTCCCCGTGCTGCAGGTAAACCCTGCAATTGGACGAGCATTCTTGCCAGAGGAAGATCGTCAGGGCAACAATCGTGTAGCTCTGCTCAGCGACAAGATCTGGCACAACCGTTTTGGCGCGAATCCAAATATCCTGGGAAAACCGATCACTCTGGACGGAGTTCCGGATACAGCGTAATTGGCGTCATGCCCGCTGGTTTCGCGTTTCCCCATGAAGCTGCATTGTGGCTGCCCCTGGCCGTGGGAGCTGACCCCGGCAACACCTACAGCCGTCCGGTGGTAGGACGGCTTCGGCCCTCGGTTTCCCGGCAGCAGGCGTTGGCTGAATTGGAGGCTTTCGCGAAGCATTTGCCGCCCGAACCGGGAGCGAGCCGGGAAAGCATGGTTGCGGAAATCCTTCCGCTCAATGACTTGCTCGTGGGAAAGGTCCGGAAATCGTTGCTGATCTTCATGGGCGCGGTCGTATTCGTGTTGCTGATCGCATGCGCAAATGTGGCCAACCTGTTGCTGATGAGAGGAACTTCAAGGCAGCGTGAAATCGCAGTGCGCAAAGCGTTGGGGGCCAGCCGCGCGCGAGTCATTGTCCAACTGCTCACCGAGAGCACGCTGCTATCGTTGAGTGGCTCCATCGCGGGAATACTCCTGGCAATCTTTGGCGTACGCGCGCTGCTGGCCCTTGCGCCCGCCGCCGGAGTTCCGCGCCTCGATGAAATACACATGGATGCCGGTGTGCTCACTTTTGCGCTTGTGCTGGGCGCATTCATGGGAATTCTGTTCGGCTTCGTGCCGGCCCTCCAGGTATCGGGAGAGCGTCTGCGCAACTTTCTCAGTCTGAGCGCACCCACTGCAACCGCGCGCCGCCAGCGCCTCCGCGGCGCCCTTGTGGTTTCGGAGATCGCGCTGGCGCTGGTACTGCTAACCGGCGCAGGCTTGATGCTCAAGAGCTTCATGCGCATGCGCACAGTCGATCCAGGTTTCCGGACAGAAAACATTCTGACCATGACGGTCGACTTGCCGGATTCCACGTATCCGACGACGCCCGCGATTCAGGCGTTCCACGCGCAGATCCTTGAGCGGCTCTCAAATCTGCCGGGGATTATCGCCGCGGGCGCGGTGAACTGGATGCCACTTCAGCCGGTTCTCGTCCGTGGAGATTTCCACCTCGAGGGGGAGCGAAGGCTGCCGCGCGGCTATATCGTGGCCAAGCCCGCCGTCAGCCCGGACTATTTTGGCGTCATGGGAATCCGATTGTTGCGTGGGAGAGGTTTTACTGGACAGGACAACAGCAGCGCTCCGGGGGTCGCGATCGTCAGTCAGTCGGTGGTGACCACACTTTGGCCTGGCGATGACCCAATCGGCAAAAGAATCACGCTTGAAGACGATCCGAAACCCCAAGACTGGCTCACCATCGTTGGGGTGGTTGACGATATCCGTCAGCAGAGCCTCGCGGAGCGGCCGCAGCCAGCCATTTACCAGCCCCTGCAACAGGTAACGAGGCCGTTCTTCCTCAGCCACATGAGCTACGTGGTCCGCACCGTCGAAAAACCCCAGAACGTTGCGGCTGCCTTGCGTGGGGTTCTGCACCAGGTGGACACTGGCCAGCCAGTCGAGATTGCCGCTCTGGCCGATCTCGTCGACGCCAACGTCGCTGAGATCTGGTTCCAGGCGCGCTTGATTTCGATTTTCTCGGTTCTGGCTCTCTTTCTTGCGGGTATTGGAATTTATGGCGTTCTTGCCTACGCGGTTACAGAACGCACACGCGAGATTGGAATCCGCATGGCGCTAGGCGCGGAGAAAAGCGACGTCACTTTCATGCTCTTGAAACGCACTCTGCTGCTGGTGATGGCCGGCGTGACACTTGGAGTATGCGGAGCTCTGGTGTTGACTCGGGTGCTGGGCAAGTTTCTTTTCGAAGTTAAGCCCACAGACCCGGCCACGCTCTTGTCAGTTGCCGCAATTCTCGCACTTACGGGGATTATTGCCGGCTTGCTGCCTGCTCAGCGCGCAACCAGAGTAGATCCCGTGGAGGCCCTTCGATGGGAATAGGCTCCAGCCAAATCGGTGCTACTTTTCTCCGCTTGCCCGGAAAACCGCAATTCGGCAGCCGCGGGACTCTGAATTCCTCAAAATCGATAGCAACCTAGCCAAAGGTCTCAAAGCGTAAGGCTGAGCTGGATTCCGAGGACGGTTGCGCGTCGACTACCATGGCTCTCTAGATTCGTCAGGTATTGCCCATGCGGAGTGATCGTCAAATAGCGAGAATGGCTCCACTGATAATTCAACTCCAGTAGGTTCTCGGTGTTGGTTGGAGCAGCATACTTACTCGCCTCATCACGGATCAGGCCTACGGAAAGCACATCGTTCTTACGGGTTGGGACAAGACCCTCATAACTCAGGCCCACCCCCCAGAACACGGGAACGGGGCTGATAACCTGCTTGGAATTGAGCGCCCAGGCTGCCCATACCGTAGCGCCCCGGGAAGTGCCGGGGCCATCCGGGCGAAACACCATCTGTTGGCCCATAAGGTATCCGCCGCTATAACCATTGCTAAGCTCCGCCGGGTTGGTGAGGGAGGGAAAGGAATTATTGCTGTGCAGAAAGCCTGCCGTTATCTGCCCTGGCTTGCCGGAGGAATTGGCGCTCTGGTTGCGGAGATAATCGATCTCCCCGATGGCGAGGACGCCTTTATTCCCTTCCTGAAGAGCGAAATCCGCACCGTGGTTGTTGCCGTTTGCCGAGTTCACATTGGTGTTGAAGGCGCCTGCCACGATTTGGATCGAGGGCCTAACCGCATACGTGGACTGGGCGCCCCACTCCGTTCCCGTCGGCGGACCGAAGAAGGTTACGTCATTCGCTCCAAGCGAAAATGGATTGGGATTAATTCCGTAAGTTACATAGTTTGCGAAAACGGGAAGCGTAGCAAATGCATTGGCCGCCGCGAGCCGCCCGGCAAGAATCGTTAGCTTCTTCTTGAGCAGGCTCTGCTGCAGATACATCTCTCCCAGGTAGAAAGAGGGTGCGTAGAGGCCCGACGTAGGTATCGGGCTATCCAGAGAGCCGGCGAGATAGCTGCCGGTTCCCCAGGATATCCCGACATAGGCGGACAGTCCCGGTGTCTTAATGAGCTCGCCAAAATCCGCGCTGACCGCGAGCGACAACAGGCCGGCGTAAGACCATACCTGGTCGCGGCCTCCGGTTACATTTGTCTGCAGTGCCCCCACATACGACGCCGTGGGCGTGATGCCGATGCGCTGCGCTGCCCGCCGTATATCGTTCCAGCCTCCCACCAGCGTCTCATCCAGGTCAAACTCCTGGTCATTGCACTCGCGCTGCCGCCGGTGAGGATCGGCGGGATGCCGGCATCCGAATTTAGGCTGGGTCGCAACCGGGTTCGCCGCGGGGGTCTGTTGTGCGCGCGCCGGATACGCAACGGCCAACAGGCAGGCGACAACCCATGGGACTGCGGTGATTGCGCATCGCATGTTTAGATTGCGGGCCACGACTCGTTCCTCATGCGGGGAGCGCGGCGTTGTTACGCCTCGTACTGCACTAACGTTGCCATGCCGGCCGCCAAATGCCAAAGGATGTGGCAGTGAACGTACCAGATGCCGGGATTGTTGGCGTCGAATGCAACGGTGACGCTCGTCCTGGGTGGAACAAGGACGGTGTCGCGGAGAGCCCCCTTCAGCGATTTGCCGTTGATCTCGATCACTTGAAACGAGTGCCCGTGCAAGTGCATCGGGTGCGACATGCCAGTCTCATTGATGAACTTCAGCGCGATTCGCTGACCGGGCTTGACCCGCACCTGGGCTTTCTGGCTGCCAGGATCCGCGGTGTCAAAGACGATGCCGTTGATGGGCCACGCGTAGCGGGCCATATCGCCTTGCAGGCGCAGATCGAAACTTTGGTCAATCGGCTTCGGAGCGAGCGGAGACGCGGCGATCAGCTGGCTCTCCAGGTCCAGAGTCAACAGCCCCGCGGGGGCGGCATTCTTAGCCGGCAGCTTCTTGATTGGCGCACCCGGCGTAGCCAGGATGAGCCCGGCCTGCTCGGTCGCGCCCTCTCGATGTGCGAGGATGGGGAACGCGCCCTCACCCGGGAGCTGCACTCTCACGTCGATGCGCTGCGCGATGGCCAGGGGAAAGCGGGAACCCCTGACCGGTGCGACTGGCATGCCGTCGGTGGCGATCAGTTCCCCTTGCAAATCTCCCAGGCTGACGAAAAAATTTGTGCCGGAACTTCCATTGATGATGCGCAGACGTACCCGCCCGTTCTTCTCCACCTGAACTACCTCGGGATCGAGCAGCGTGCGGTCGTTGATAAGATAGGCGTCGTAGTTGACGTCGTTGGCGTCAGGCTTATCCATGGACTTTGCCGTCTTCCCGCCGGCCATGTTTCCGCCCATGGCCATCGCTTTGGCCGCGGGTTTGCGAAGTTTCGCGTAGATCGCAGCCGGTGAAGTAAAGCTGAAGTCCCCCAGAAAAAGGATGATCTCCTGCTCATCTAGCTTGTCGGATGGATCGTGCACGATGAGCGGCGCGGACAGCAGATATGCTTCCTGCAGACCCTGGTGGGAGTGCATCCAGTGAGTACCGGCCGGCTGCACCGGAAAGTTATACAGGGTGCTGGTATTCGGCGCGATGACCGGCTGCGTCAGGCCCGGTACGCCATCCTGATTGTTGGGCGGATGCAAGCCGTGCCAGTGAATGGCGGTCGGCACGGGAAGCTTGTTTTCCAGGAGAACGTCAAAGGGCTGGTTGACTACGAAGCTCAACCCTTGTTTCCCGTTCGCCTGTTCCAATCCCATCAGGGTCGCCGCTTTGCCATTGACCTCGAGGGTTCGCATCGCCGCCCGCAACCGGGTCGCATTGGACGGCGTGGGATTCTCCGTCGAGAGCAAGGAAGCGTTGCCGCGGCGGCTGAGCAATGCCGCTCCAACACACGCCCCTCCTGACGCAAGGAATGAACGCCGTGAACGTACGCGGACCAAGGCTCTACCTCTTTCTTTTCAGAATGGGCGAGTACAGATTACATCGAAAGGGCGCTTCGGACATTTTGGCTCTGTTAGATATTCATAATTCTTTTCCTTGACCAAGCCATACACGGCTGCATCTCGGCACCTTCGTGGGGAAGTCCCAAAGATCTCGCCCCAGTTCTCGTAACTTGGCTCTCGCGGCGATCACGTATAATTTTCCCTCTTTCCTGGCCATATCAGATTCGAAGTTAGAGGAGAGATACCGTGAAGCGTCGCTCATGGCTGTTGTTCTTCTGTTCCGCCGTCGTCCTTATCGGGAACTCGCTGGCTCAAACGGCTCCGCCGCCCCAACCTCCCAATCCGCTCGGTGAGGTGAATACACTGTTCCTGAACGAATACGTTGCCAGAGTCGACGCCATTACCCAGGTGCACCCGCTGTACGTCGAAGTCTCAGGCGACAACCTGATCCTGCACCGCAACGGTCAGGAGGAATCGAAGCGGGTTCTACCGGATATATATCACGCACTCAAAAATGTCTCGCATGTGCCTCTTCTGCTCTACCTGCGACTGGCGCCGCTTTCATCGGGCCGGCAGATTTCTGAAACCGAGATTGCAGGACTGGAGATGCTCTCGGCGAAGATTTCCGCTGCGCGGGCGGCGCTTTCGACAAGCGGTTTCAATGACGTTCAGATGATACGACAGCAGCGGATCATTGACAGCTCTCTGGCGCTTTTACGCAGCACGGTCGACGCGAAGCGCATCCCCCGCTCCACGGTCGAGGGCTTTACGCACTCGATGGCGCCACTTTTGCTGGCGAATGCGGATGACGCCGCGTGCTACGCCATCCAGGAAATGCACGCTCAAATGATGAAGTGGAAGAGCAGTCTGACCGAGAACGAGTGGAAGCGGCTCGTGGTCATTAATCCCGGCGTGTTCCAGCCAAGATATCGCAGTTTGGCCACTCAATATTTCGGGTGGCTCTTGCGGGCGCCTGCGCCGGCATGGGCGTATCCGGGAGAAAACGAGCGAGTGATCTATTCCGAATTCCAGCATCCCCATCGGGACTCCGGAGAACTGTTGGCCAGCATCCTCATCGATGCGGATGCGAGCACCGCGTTCTTCGGAAACCAGTGGCGGCTGAGCGAAGATCTGTTGAGCGACGGCGCCGCGCGATGCATTGCCCGGCTCCCAACGCGTGACCGGGTCTGGCGCCCGGTTGAGTGAAGCCGGACAAACCGCTTTCGGGCAAACGGCGAGGCCTGCGTTAATTCGGTGAGCGCTCGCTGAGCACACGCGGCGAACCCGGCAATTTTTCACAAATTATAGTTTACATGGAAACAGTTTCTATGTAATCTAATTTCATGAAAGACACCAAAGCATCCGATCTGACCGTCAGCGACCTGAAAAAGCATGTTGGATTCTGGCTCCGCTTCGTCTCCAATCACGTCTCGCACGCCTTTGCCCGCAAGCTGCTGGCCAGCGGAGTGACCGTGGCCGAGTGGGTGGTGATGCGGGAGATGTTCGACGACGAGGAGACCTCGCCGGGCGTTCTGGCGGAGCGGATTGGGATGACGCGCGGCGGCGTGTCCAAACTTGTCGACCGGCTCGTGAGCAAGAAGCTCGTCACCCGCCGGGAGCGCAGCGATGACCGCCGCTTCCAGTCGATTGCGCTGACGGCAGCGGGGCGGCGGCTGATTCCGCAACTGGCAGCCCTGGCCGACCAGAACGACGAGGAGTTCTTTCATCCGCTCTCAACCGGAGAGCGCGCGGCGCTGATTGCAATGATGAAGAAGCTGGTGCAGGCACACGGCCTGCAGACACTACCAACCGAAATAGTAAAGGAGAAGAGATGAGCAAGCAAGTAATTCACGAACTGGCGATCGCAACACAACAAGGCAAGATGACCTTCCCTCAGGTCGTCAAAGGGCTGCTCGAAGTCGGAGTGGAATCGTACCTCGTGGACTTCGCGGCAAAGCAGAAGACCCACTACCTAACGGATGGAACCACGCATACGGTGCCCATGATCCTGGACCCTGGTCCGATCGCGGAGGAGTTCGATGGCGCCGGGCTGGTGGCGGCGATTCGCGGCGCCCAGGCAGACACGGTGCGGTACCCCGAGTTTGTGAAGCGGTCGACCGCAGCAGGCGTGATTGGCTATTGGGCGTTCCTGACCGGCAAAAGGGTGATCTACTTCGGCCGGAAAGGCGAACAGCACATCGAGGAGTTCCCGAAGCCGAAGGCGTGAGCGAGAGTGATTCCGCACCATGACCGGCCTCCGCGTGCGGCATGGGTCTTCCAGAACATAGCGGTGAGCAGAAGACCGGAGAGAATCACCGCAGCCGATTGCCTCATATTGTCCTCGCCCAGACCGAATCTAAGAGAGACCTTGGCGATCCCTACCCGTTTGAGGTACTGCAGTCTTCGCCTCTATGGGATGGAAAACCATGGCTGTCCAGGTAACAGATTCCAAAGGCACCCTGGAGCGCTCCCCAAAATACGTTCCGAGATTGCATTCACGCCGAACAGTCAACCGTGACCGCAACGCATCAAGTATCATAATCTGGCATCTACAGGCTTACGACGAGGGAGTGGCACGGGTCCCGGCATCTTCAGGAGCCCCGGGCAAGAGAATGCAGCAGATCAACAAGACGCGAAAGTGGCGAAATTGGCAGACGCACCAGACTTAGGATCTGGCGGGGCAACCCATGGGGGTTCGAGTCCCCCCTTTCGCACCAAAATTTCTTACCTCAAAAAAAGGACTATGCTCCGGCTGGTTGGTTTCGCTGTCATCGGAGAGATCGACAAATGACCACATTATCTTCGCGATTCAAGTTTGCCTCGGCGCCCGACAGCTGGGGAGTTTTAGATTATCCCGGCCCATCCTGGGAGCAAAGCTATCAAACCATGTTGGACGAGATGGTGGTGGCGGGTTACACCGGCACCGAGCTCGGGCCCTATGGTTTTTTGCCCACCGATCCGCAGTTGCTGGCGAGCGAACTTGCGCAGCGAAAGTTGAAGCTGTTGGGCTCTTTCGTGCCCGCGAATCTGGGCGACCCGGCGTCGACCAAGGTGGTGGTTGACCAAATCACCAAGGTGGGTGGACTGCTTGCCGCCCTGGGAGCGCCTTTCCTGGTGCTTGCGGATGCCCAGTCGGCCGAACGGGACGAGATTGCAGGGCGGGTGCCACGTGACGGAAGTCGTGGGTGGACGGCTGCGCAGTGGAAACAGGTTGCCCGGGTGGTCGGGGAAGCAGCGCAAGTGGTCGCCGGATTCGGCCTGGATCTGGTCTTCCATCCGCACGTCTCCACCTACGTAGAAACGCCGGAAGAGACGGAGCAATTCTTCGATGTCACGTCCGCCTCCAAGATCGGACTTTGTCTGGATACCGGGCATTGCTTTTACGCCGGCGGGGATTCCATTGCGGAAGCCGAAAAGTATCGGGAAATTCTCAGGTTTATTCACCTCAAGGATGTGAACGAGAAGGTCCTGGCCGAAGCTCGCCAGAAGGAAATGACCTTCGAGCAAGCAATCGAAATCAACGCATTCACCATCATTGGGCAAGGGTCCCTCGATTTTCCGGAATTCCTTCGCGTTCTGGCCAGGAACAACTACGCCGGCTGGATGGTGGTGGAGCAGGATGTAAAGTTCGGGGCGACGACCATTCCCCCCGTGGAAAGCATAGCGGCCAGTCTGCGCTACCTGCGAAGCGTCGTAGCCGAGCTGGATGCGTCCGTGGCCAGGAAGTAGACGTTTGACTACCATAAGTCCGCCGGGGAACAACTTGCTGAATGCGTTAGAGAGAACGCGGGCAAGCAAAATCGGGTTGGTTGCTGTGGTGGCGGCTCTGTCCATCCACCTCCACCCGTGCCAAGGTGAGCCACCGCCCTCAAATTTGTCATCCCGAGCAGTCGACTCGCGGTGGCGAGTGAAGAGAGAAATTACACCGGCAAAAAAAGCTCTGGGTGCCCCATGTCCCCCGATTTCCTGCGGAGGCTTGTGGCGTTGATACACCCCATGCGCCTTTCCTTAATGAAAGGCGCACACGCGGAACTCTCTAGCACAGCGTGGCGGGAAATCGGGGTCAAGCCGTACTTTGGCTTGAGTGGGCTACCATGCCTCCCCCACTCGTTTGTCATCCCGACCGAAGCGACCTGTCCCGGCGTGCCGTGGAAGCGGAGCGGAGGGATGACAAATTTGAGGGGCGGTGGCTCACCTTGGCACGGGTGGAGGTGGATGGACAGAGCCGAAAAAAGCCATTTGGACAACTCTGACTCTCAGCCGTCCCCGTTCGACAAGCTCCCACGGCACGCCGGGGCAGGCAGGGCAGGCTCTGCGGGACTCAATCTGGAGCGCAGACTCTAAAGCCCCCATCTGCGGTCGAAGGAATCGCTCTTTGCGGCGTCCGGCCTTCCCTCACTCGAATCTACTTACGCTTCAGAAGCTGGCCGATCTCGGACCTGCTCCCCCGCAGAAGATCGAGAAAGCCTTCTCGGATCGCATCTGGGTCATCCGCTCTCCAGGCAAGAATGACATCCACGTCGCAACCCCGGTTGCGCAGTGGTTTGAATGCAACGTCTCGGGAACGAAGATGCTGAACGCAGGAAGGCAGCAGAGAGATGCCCTCCCCAGCTTCGATCATGGTCAATACAGACTGCCAGACGCGAGGGTTATCGACAATGCGTGGCGAGAACCTGGCTCGTTTGCAAAGGCCCACAATCGCGTCAAACAGTTCGGGTGCGCTCTCGCGCGCATAGAGAACAAAGCGATCTTGAGCAAGTTCGTTTAGAGAGATCGACGGTGCGTTCTCAAGTGGATGCCCTCGCGGTATGGCGGCAACCAGGGGCTCACGAAACAACACCTCACTGCGAAGGGCTCCGCGAAGTGCGGTTGGCAATCCGCGGGTAAAGCCCACATCGATCTCGCGGTTGACCAATGCCTCCGGTTGTTGTGCCGGATCGAGATCCTTGAGTGAGAGCGTAACGCCTGGCTCCTTCCTGCGAAACTCGCGGATCAAGCGCGGAAGAAAAGGAGCCGTGGCAGGGCCGCATAGGCCGATGCTGAGCGTGCCGTAGCGGCCTTGTGCGGCGCGTATGACCGTCTCCATAGCCCGATCCGCGCGCTCCAGAATGTCCCGGGCAGCGCGGAGGAAGACCGCCCCTTCAGGGGTGAGAGAGACACTCCGCTGGTTCCTTCGGAGCAGGGTGACCGTCAACTCCTTTTCGAGATCGCGTACCTGCCCGCTTACCCCCGATTGCGAAACATGGAGCCGCCGTGCAGCGAGGGTGAAGCTCTGTTCTTCGGCCACGGCGCAGAAATAGCGCAGATGACGCAGTTCCATGGAATCAAAGTGTATCAGGCCACTATCAGCATTTCTGATAACTGCCAGCGAAACAAACGTCGCTACTTCTTACTCGAACGGCAATCCAATGGAGCGTGATGGTAGATGACTTCATTCACCAAAGGACACGCGATGAAAACGAACTACACTCCAGCCACTTCGGACGCCACCATCAAGTACGGCACAGAAAACGTTGACGGATTGACGATCGCCTACCGTGAGGCAGGCAAGGTCACTCACCCGAAGCTGGTTTTGCTGCATGGCTTTCCCTCCTCCTCACACCAATACCGGAATCTCATTCCGGCTCTGGCCGATCGCTTTCATGTGATCTCCCCCGACTATCCAGGTTTCGGCAACAGCGATTCGCCGGACCCCGCTGAATTCGCATACACCTTTGATATGCTCGCCGAGGTCACCGGGAAATTTCTCAAACAGAAAGGCTTCCACCGCTATGGCCTATTCGTTCAGGACTACGGTGGTCCCGTTGGCTTTCGCATTGTGACCAAGAACCCGAGCTCGCTCGAGTGGCTCATCATCCAGAACACGAACGCGTATGAAGTGGGATTCACTCCTGCGTGGGCAGGACTACGCGATGCTCTGTGGCACAAGCGGACACCAGAGAACGAAGAAGGCGTCGCCGGCCTGCTCGCCTATGACACGGTGAAGGCCATCTATCTGCATGGGTCGAAGCTGCCCGAATTGATCAGCCCAGACAATTGGAACTCCGACTTCTTCACGACTCTGCAGAAACCAAACGGCCGTCAAATCCAACTGGATCTCTTTTATGACTACCGCACCAATGTCAGCCTCTACCCGGCATGGCAGGCATTCCTCAAAGAGCAACAGCCCAGGACAATCATCTTCTGGGGGCAAGACGACATTTTCTTCACTCGCGAGGGCGGAGAAGCCTATCTGCAGGCTCTGCCAAACGCAGAGATGCATCGGCTCGAGTCCGGCCACTTCGCGGTCGAAGACTGCCTGAACTATATCTCCGAGAAGATCCATAGGTTTTACGACCAATCGATCGCCTGACAGAATGAGGAGCAAACGAGCATGCCGCAACCTCACTTTTTTTCCTTTGTCGCGGGATCGACTGGGTCATGGCGAATCGCTCGTATCATCCGCCCGGTCCGCGACTAGGCGCCTGATTCATACGATGTGCGCCTTTCCCCTTGACATTCTACTAGAGATAGCGCACTCTCACCTAGAATGACTACCAGGAAGAGAAGCGATCGCATTGAATTGTTGCAGGGCACACTTGACCTGCTCGTTCTTCGCACTCTCCTTTTAGGTCCGGTACACGGCCACGCAATTGCGAAGGCAATCGAGCGTAACTCGGAGGACGTGCTCCTGGTCGAACAGGGCTCGCTTTATCCGGCACTCCACCGTCTGATTAAGCGGGGTTGGGTATCGGCCGAGGCCGGCGTTTCAGAAAACAATCGCAAGGCCAAGTTTTATCGATTGACAGCCAGAGGGCGCAAGCAACTGGCTGTCGAGACGACAAAATGGGAAAAGCTGGCACACGCCATTGCAAGGATTTTGCAGCCGACAGCATGAGATGGAGCCATGAAAAGACGCAGCCATCTGGACAGCCTTGATCAGGAAATACGTGATCACATCGAAGCTGAGACCCAGGCCAACCTTAGCCGTGGCATGACAGAGGATGAGGCGCGTCGCGCAGCCTTTTGCAAGTTCGGCAATGTTTCGCGTATTCGGGAGGATACCTATGCTGTCTGGCATGTCATATGGCTTGAGCAGCTTCTTCAAGACATCCGCTACGGGGCGAGAACATTTCGCCGGAATCCCGGATTTGCCGCCGTCATCTTCTTCACGCTGGCTTTAGCCATCGGTATGAACACCGCTGTATTCAGCGTCGTCGAGGCCGTCCTCCTTCGTCCACTCCCCTATCCCTCCGCCGCCCGTCTCGTCTGGCTCGCAAGTTACGACGTCGATTACGAAAGCGACCATGACAATCTTGTGAACCGAGCGGACTACTCTACCTGGAAAGATCAATCCCACTCCTTCGAGAGCATCGCCGCCTATGGCAATCAGGACTTGGCGCTGATGTATAAGGGTCAGCCATCCCAGGAACGCGTCGTCTCCATTACCGGCAGCTTTTGGAACCTGACTGGAGCGCAAGCCGCACTGGGGAGACTGTTTCCCGAGGGTGAGCCCCACGCGATCGTGCTCAGCCATGAGCTTTTTCAACGCCGCTTCAACGGTGACCCGCGCATCCTCGGACAAACCGTTACCATCAACGGCTTTCCCTTCACCATCACAGGCGTACTTCCAAAAAGCTTCGAATTCCTTTTCCCTCAGCAATACTCTCGCGCGGGGGAACGGAAAATCGGCGCATACATTGCATTCCCTACGTCTGTGATGCGGCTGCCCACAAGTGCTTCCAGTTCGTGGCAGGCGATGGTGCGAGAACTCGGACCAATGCCGGATTATGTCTGCGTGGTAGCACGGCTTCGGCCCGGGGTTTCACTTGCCACCGCCCGCTCGGAGATGGGCTCCATCCGGGGCCGCATTGTTCAAGGGCATGATGCATACGAACACCAATTCGACAATTTTCAACGCTGGCGTATGAAGACGCTAAAGGAAAAGCTTGCCGGTGGAGCGCGGCCGGCGCTGATGGTCCTGCTGGCAGCGGTCGGGTTTGTTCTGTTGATCGCCAGCGCTAATATCGCAAACTTGTTGCTCGCCCGGGCTACAACCCGTCGGCGGGAGATCGCGGTCCGTGCCGCCATGGGCGCGGGACGTACACGCGTCATCCGCCAATTCCTAACGGAGGGAATCCTACTCGCCCTCGTCGGCGGTGCTGCCGGGCTCTTACTGGCTCGCGGGGCCATCGTCGTTATGATTCGCGATTTGCCGCACGCGCTTCCGCGGCTCGCCCAGACGAGGCTCGATGTACCCATCCTGTTGGTCACAGCCGCGCTTTCCTGTCTTACCGGCATTCTCTTCGGCCTGCCGCCTGCCCTTCTGCTGTGGCATAAGAATCTGCAAGACACGCTGAAGGGCGGCATCCACAGCTCCACGGGAAGCGCAGGCCACGTCCGCACTCGGGAACTTCTGGTGGCTATCGAACTGGCTCTCGCAGTCGTCCTGCTTTGCGGAGCCGGGCTTCTGGTGAAAGGCTTTCGGCGTATGATCGCCGCCCCGCCTGGCTTCGACCCCTCCAGCATCCTCACTCTGAGTGTTTCCCTGGCGGGGGCGCAATACGATACCTGGCCCGCGCAACAAGCCTACATTCAGACACTCCTCACCCGCCTGCAGGCCCTTCCCGGGGTAGAAGCCGCCGGCATCGACACTTACACTCTGCATACCAACCTTAGGGTCGAGGGCCTCTCGCCAGGTTCTGCTGCCGCCTCCTTTGCGGGCGTTCGCGCCGTATCCGCGGGCTATCTGCGTGCCATGGGTGTGCCGCTTCTGCCGCAATATGGGATCGGTCATTGGCCCACCGGCCGTCAGATGCTGGATGACGTATTGGTCAACGAGAGCTTCGCGCGCAGTGTCTCCCGCAAAGGAGAACCACTTGTCGGGCGGCACATCAGCGGGAGCTTTGTCACCGGCACCATCATCGGCGTCGTCGCCGACTTTAAGTACTCGCAGCTCGACACAGAGCCTCTGCCCGAGATCTATGCTTCCTATGAACTCGCTCCAGTCACGACTCCTATGTCAATGGACATCTTCGTGCGTATGTCTGGAAACAGAAAGCCCCTTACTCTGGAAAAGATCGTCGCCGACATGGATCGGACGCAGCCCGTCTACGACGTTCAGACCCTTGAACAAGCTCTCTCTGGTTCCGTTGCGCCACGCCGTTTCAACTTGTTCCTCTTGGGAACCTTCGCGGGGACAGCCCTGCTCCTGGCAATCATCGGCATCTACGGAGTCATCGCCTACTCGGTTGCGTTACGCACACAAGAGATCGGTATTCGTATGGCGCTCGGAGCGAGCCGTGCCCGGATTCTAGGTATGGTAATTGCCAAAGGCCTGGGCCTTGCAGCAGCAGGTATTCTCTTGGGAACCTCAGCCGCCTTAGGACTCACCCACCTGATGGTGAGCTTACTTTATGACGTAAAGGCTAGCGATCCCACTACTTTTGTATCTGTTGCGCTCTTGCTCGTCATAACGGCATTGCTTGCATGCCTGGGGCCGGCGTTACGCGCCGCGCTTATCGACCCGATGATCGCATTGCGTCACGAGTGAGTCGCCTGAAACGGCTCACAGGCGGATTCCAATCGAATCGATCCATTGAGGAACAGCCATTTTGGCAATGTGCATCACTCGTCGCGCAGAGCGGCCATGGGGTCGATGCGCATAGCTCGAAGTGCCGGGATCGAGCACGCGGCCAGCGCGACCAGCATCAGCAGGAAGCAAACGCTTGCAAAGGTGGCAGGATCGTAAGGACGCACGCTATAGAGCATAGCGGCCATGAGCCCTGTAACCGCCCTGGCGGCGCCGATGCCGATGACCGCGCCGGCAAGCGCCAGCACAAGTCCGCGCCGCACCACAAGCCGCATGAGTTCGCGCCTTTGCGCGCCAAGCGCCATGCGAATACCCAGTTCGCGGGTCCGGCGCGCCACTTCGTACGAGAGCAATCCATACAAGCCGATGCACGCCAGTATCAGGGCCAGCAATGCAAAGAAGCTCGACAAGCGGGACATGAGCCGCTCCTGATAGAGCGCCTGCTCAATCTGCTGAGCCTGCGTTCGCACATCGAAGAGGGGCAGGTTGTTGTCGGCCTGCGAGACGATGGCGCGCACTTGTTTCACCAATGCGGTGGGGTCGCCGACGGTACGCAACTCGAAGTGGGCGCTGTTGCCCACCAGGGGCAAGAAAATGGTGGGCATGATATCTCTCCGCAATCGAGAGTATTTGGTGTCGCCGGCAATGCCAACGATGAGATAGCCAGGCTGCGGACCCGTTGCCGGCTCATCGCCTTGCCTATTGCCTATATGCAGGCCCACGGGATTCTGATTGGGGAAATACTTCCTGGCAAACGCTTGATTGATGAGAACAGGCTCAGGAGCCGGCTGCGGCCCCAATTTTGGCTGCGCGGCCTTGGCTGGGCCACCCGATGCGGCGGCCTCTGCCGCCGCAATCATCACCGCGTACGTCGCCTCTTCCGAGGCAACGTCGGCGGGCGTGAAAGCGCGGCCGGCAAGCACGGGAATGCCCATCGTCCGGAAGAAATCCAGTCCCACCCGGAGCTTAGCAGTGTTGACATTCGATTTGGGAGGCGCACCGTCGAGATGCACGTCACCGGCTGACCAGCTTCCGCTTAAGAGCGCGTCCTCGGAATAACTGGCAGACACCACGCCGGGCAGCGCTTCGAACCGCTCCTGCAATTGCCGGTAGAGCTCGACCGTTTGATGGTTCTTATATCCGGCCAGGCTGGGATGAATGCCGAAGAGCAGAACGTTTTGCGTATCGAAACCCGGATCGAGTGTTTGCAGCTTATGCAGGGTGCGCACCAGCAGGCCCGCGCCCACCAGCACAACGACCGAGAGCGCTACCTGCGCCACCACCAGCGCGTCGCCTGGCCGGACACGCGGGCCGCCCTGCCATGCGCCGCCGGAGATGGACGATGCATTCTCCCTGAGCGATGGCGTAAGGTCGGGGCGCGCGCTGCGGAAGCTGGGCGCAAGACCGCACAGGATGCCGGTGGCGAACGTAACGCCGCTGGTGAACGCCAGCACGCGCCAATCCGGAGCGATGACAAACGGGAAGGGCCGCTCGAGGCCGCTGGACATCAACCTGGTGAGAGTGTGCACGCCCCAAACAGCAACCAGAATGCCGAGCGCACCGCCGCAGGTTGCCAGCAGCAGGCTCTCGGTCAGGAGCTGGCGCACAATCCGTGCGCGTCCGGCGCCCAGCGCCTGGCGCACGGCCAACTCCTTTTGCCGATTAGCAGAGCGCGCCAGAATCAGACCGGCCACGTTGGCGCAGGCGATGAGCAGGACAAACCCCACCGCGGTCATGATGAGTTCGAGCATGGGTGCAATCTCGCTGCTCTGCGCCGTTCAAAGCCTCTCGCGCCGGCAAAAGCCGCAGAGCGGGCGTGTCGCCCTCGCTGAAGACCGGCTTGGCTAAGTGCAGCACCTCCGCGTTGAAAAGTGTAGATGCCTCAGCCTGTGCCTGCTCGATGGAAACTCCCGGTTTGAGCCGGCCGGCCAGCACGACCCACCAGCTTGCCGGATCGGACAACCGGTCCCCTGTCCCCCACCATTCGCCCCGAACGCGCTTGGCAAGCGACAGCGGCATGAAGAAGTCCTGGCTCTTGCCCGGCGTCAGGCTGGTGAAACCCGGCTCGGCGACGCCCACGATGGCGGCATCCACGTTGTTGAGGTGTACAGTGCGGCCTACGGCGGATGGGTCGGCGCCAAAGGCGCGCCGCCAGTAGCCGTAGTCCAGCACAATCACCGGCGATGCAGTGGGCGCATCGTCTGCAAGGCCCAGCGGCCGCCCCAGGACTGTTTTTGCGCCGACGGTCGAGAAGTAATCGCCCGAGACGTACTCGCCGCGCGCGATAGTCGCCGGTCCGTTGCCGCTGAAACCCACCTCACGAGGACCCGCGAACGCTGCCACGCCGGAAAATGTGGCCGTGTGGCTGCGCAGAGCCTCATAAAACGGCACGGAAAATGAGCAATCATTTGTGCCCTCATGGCCGTCGCAGTCGCCGAAATCGCTGTGATTACGCAGCTTCGGATCGTGATGTGAGCTCCAGCTGAAGATCACCAGGTGCTGCGGATCTTCAGCCGGTAGCGCCCGCAGCATCACCGCATCCATAACGCTGAAGATGGCGGAGTTGGCGCCGATGCCGAGCGCCAGGGTAAGAATCGCTACGGTGGCAAAGCCCGGCGATTTTGCCAGCATACGCAGCGCATAGCGCAGATCCTGTATCGTCTGTTCGATCCAAAGCAGGGATCGCTCGTCGCGATGCGCCTGCTTTGCCTGCTCCACACCGCCGTAGGCGCGCTTCGCGGCCAGCCGGGCTTCCTTAGGCGACATGCCGCGGCGTTCGAAATCGTCGGCGAGCAGCGTAAGATGCGACGCAACCTCGCGCGCAAGCTCTTCTTCTGCACGATTGTTGCGGAAGAGATTGGTCAACTTCGACAGGTTTCGTCTTAAACGCGACACGATGATTGCTCCTCCGCCAGGAGCTTTTCGACCACGCCCGGCATCTGACCCCAGCGCGCGGTCTCTTCTTCAGGCCCCTTCTTCACTTGGCATCCAAGTAGACTGCCGCTTCACTTGAATGTCAAGTGGATATTGGGGGACGAGATTCGGGCGCCGCTCACAGGCGGATTCCAATCAGCATGGAGATCATGGCCACCCCCAGAACCAACACCCGCCAGCGATGAAGCGCATCCCATTTGGCGTGTTCCCGGCGAAGCGAGTCTGTAAACGCAGCCACATCCATCTTCGCGATGCGGTTGTTGATGGGCACCAGGAACATCAGCGTCAGGGCGATCACAACCACCCAGATGACGCTGGCCGCGGCCAGAAACACCATGCCTGAGCGCTCGCGCGCGATGATTGTCTCGGCGATAAGAAGCAACAGGCTAAGGCCATACCAGAATGGCATGACAGTGCCGAGTTTCCGCGCAAACATGCGCGTTGCATGCGCCCGTGCAGAGTTGTCGAGCCGTTCCAGAATCGGGTTCACAAAGGCCGACACCGCGAACTCCACGCCGATCATGAGCCCGATACATACTGTAGTTACGACATTGAGAATCGTCTCCATCGACGCCTCCTGCATATGAATATCTGATGTACAGGGCGTCTATGCTGACTCCAGAATGCCTGCTGACTAATTTGTCAGTGCCTGTCGAAGATGGGCGTCGTCCCTCCAGGCGTGACCTTCGAGACATGTAATACCATAAAAGAATGAACAGTCAGGGACAGAAAGCTGCGCCCTTATTCGGATGATCATTCAGCAGCGTCGTGTAGTGGTGACCGGGGTTGGTTTGGTAAGCCCCGTGGGAATCGGAACGGAAGCTACCTGGAAAGCTTTGCTACAGGGTGAGTCGGGCATCGGTCTGATCACGCTCTTTGATGCCTCGGGGTTCAGCTGCAGGATTGCCGGCGAAGTCAAGAATTTCAGCCCCGAAGACTACATCGAGCGTAAAGAAATCAAGAAGATGGGCCGCTTTATCCAGTTTGCCCTGGCAGCTTCTGAGTTCGCTGTGGCGCAAGCCGGCCTGGACATGACGGCGGAAGATGCCGGCAAGGTCGGGGTGTATGTAGGCAGCGGCATCGGCGCCTTTGAAGTGATTGAGCGGGAGCATAGCAAGCTGCTCGCTTCCGGCCCCAACCGGGTATCACCCTTTTTCATCACCGCTACCATCGCCAATCTTGCCGCCGGCCAGATCTCGATCCGCTACGGCGCGACCGGGCCCAATCTCACCTGCGCCACCGCGTGCACCACAGGCGCGCATGCGATCGGCGAATCTTTCCGGGTGATTCAACGCGGCGACGCGGACGTGATGATCTGCGGCGGAAGCGAAGCAGCGGTCACGCCCCTTTCGGTTGCCGGCTTCGCCGCCATGCGTGCTCTGTCCACGCGCAATGATGATCCGGGCACCGCTTCGCGTCCATGGGATGAAGGCCGCGACGGGTTCGTGGTGGGTGAAGGCGCCGGCGTCCTGATCCTGGAAGAATACGAGCATGCGGTAAAACGGGGAGCAACCATCCTTTCCGAGCTGGTGGGCTACGCCGCCAATAGCGACGCCTACCACACCAACGCTCCTCCCGAGGATGGCCGGGGCGTCCGCCGGGTGATGCAATTGGCCCTGCTCGATGCCGGGGTCGCACCGAGCGAAATCGGCTATCTGAATGCGCATGCTACTTCCACGCCCCTGGGCGATCGCGCCGAGGCCAGGGCGATCTGCGAAACCTTCGGGGAAACGGCGAAAAACCTGCTTGTGAGTTCGACCAAGTCGATGACCGGCCATCTGCTGGGCGGGGCGGGCAGTCTGGAAGCAGGGATTACGGTGCTGGCGCTCAAGGATCAGATTGCTCCACCCATGACGAATCTGGAGCAGGTCGATGAGGCTTGCGGCTTTTGCCTGGTCAAAAACAAAGGCCTCGCGGCAACGATGGAGTACGCCATGACGAACTCGTTCGGCTTTGGGGGCACCAACGCCTCGCTCATCTTTCGCCGAAGCTGGTAAGGAATAGTAGCTCCTGGGACTTCGCTTGGCGGCACTGCGGACCATGGTTGGGTGGCCCATTCAAGCCGCGTGGCCTGCCCCGTCTGGCTTGAGTGGGCAAGTAGGCGCCGGGTGCCAAAAGTAACCTCCGAAACGATAACCGGCGATACAAGAAAAGAGTCTCGACGGCCGACTCCGAGCGCGATATCCTGGTGGCAGTTGATTTCGGCAGGGGCGGCTTCTCGGCGGCAGTTCCCTGACCGGCAGTTTCCGGTAGCTTACGGACTAAGCGCGAGCGAAGGATAGCGTTACCGCTGTCCGGTGTCACACCCGATCCCCGTCACAAAATAGGCAATCCAACCAACCCGCCTCGGCGGGATTTTTTATGCACCCACCCTGCTTCCCCGAGCAGTAGAAGAACCGCTGTCCCTAACTTCCCTCACATTCCTGTCTCAAATTTTAGGAGCCACCTATGTCCAAAAATGAAGTCAGCGATCCCATCACCGATCAGGAAATAGCCTTTGCCCTCCTGGTCCTCTCTGGCGCCATGACCGACCGTCAGGCCGCCGAAGCTGTCGGCCTCCACCCCGACTCTGCCGCCTACACCAAAGCCAAACCCACTGTCCGCGCCTACATGCTCGAGCACCCCGCCGCCGTCCAGCAACAACTCGTCCAGCAAGACGCCGAGGAACTGCGCCCTCTGAGCCCGAACCGCGAGCAAGTACTGGCACGCCTCTGGGAACTCGCCCACCTCAGCCCCGAAATGACACGAAACAGCATTACCGGACAGATCAAGGCCATTTCCATGATCGTGGCCATGCAAAACTTCATCCCCGACCGTCGCGCCGCGTCCGCGGAGAAGAACCCTGCCCCAGCGCCTGTCAAAGCGCAAATCTATCCCGCCGCCTGGCTTCGCGAGCAGCAGGCCTCTGCCCATGCCACAACGAATGACCCGCAGCCAACCCCTGCCCCACCTTTCCCGGCATGCCATGGAGTCCAGCAAGAAGATGGGTTTGCTCCCGGCCCGGCGGCAGAGGCGCCTCCGAGCCCCGTCCCCAGTCAGCCCACCTTCGCCCCTCGCGTTCCCCTCGCGGAAGGCCTGCCGCCTTATGTCTCCCCCTTCGCTCCGGACACCAGAGTTCCTCACTCTATAAAAAAGAACCCCTTCGCTCGCCCCCGCTGAGCTGCTAATCCTAAAAAGGACCCAAAAAAACTGAATTTTATAAATATTTATAAAGAACTGACCAGCCCTGAAGTATTGCTTTGCTCCCTGGGTGCAGTGGCAAACCCTGGGTGACAAACCCTGGGTGGCCCATTCAAGCCGTCCGGCGCCTGCGCCGCCTGTCCCGGCCTGTCCCGGCCTGCCGTGGAGCCTGCACCCTGCGTTGTGTCAGGGCACGACTCTTAGCCACTGAGGTACGCTTTTGCTCTTCAGCAGGGTGTGGGAGGCCTAACGAAGGATGGGTGGCCCATTCAAGCCGTCCTTTGGCTTGAGTGGGATAGTGGCTCTCGATGTGCCATTTCCGGTTTGCCACGCCCGCCCAACGGAAAAAATTCCCCAGAGGGCACGGGACATCTACGTTTTCGTGAACCCTGGGTATGATCCATCGAGCTTTCGGTTTGGGTTTTGCTTTGTGTCAGGGCACTTTTAGTGGAGGCCCATCAAAAATCTGGGCTGAACAGGCTGCGGAAAAACTCGCTCAACGAAGAGCACGGCCTTCACATTCTGCGCAAAACTCATGCTTTGTGTCAGGGCACGACTTCACAGGCTGCGGAGAAACTCATGCTTGTGTCAGGGCCCGACTACACAGCTTGCGGAAAAACTCGGTAGCGGGCGGGAAAGCGACACCGCGGGGGATTTAGCGTCTGCGTGAGAACTGCAAACTTCAGGATTCGTGGTGGGAGCCCCCGCATTTATGCGGGGGAAGGACCGCTTCAGCGCTCCGACAAACAGTTTCGACTCGATCATGCGCTTTAGCGCTGGGAATGCTAGGGCTGTGCCGTATGGGCTTTACAATTGCGGAAAACTCGTTTTGTGTCAGGGCCCGACTAAACAGCTTGCGGAAAAACACCAGGTTAGTCACTGGTCAAGAGGGAGCGTAGTTGTTAAGACGAGACATGCGCGGAGATGAGGGGCAGCAAGACGTGATGTTTAGCTACGTGAAGCTGGAGAGGCGTGTTCCGGCGGAGCATCCACTGCGATCGATCCGAGCGATGGCGGATATGGCATTGCGGGAGTTGGACGGTCATTTTGCCGGTCTTTATGCGCGAGGTGGTCGTCCGTCGATAGCCCCGGAGCGTCTGATCCGGGCTCAGCTTCTGCAGGTGCTGTACTCGGTGCGCTCGGAACGTCAGCTGATAGAGCAATTGGATTACAACCTGTTGTTTCGTTGGTTTGTGGGCTTAGAGATGGACGAGGCAGTGTGGGACGTGACGGTATTTACCAAGAATCGGGAGCGTCTGATCGGGGGCGGCATCGCCGAACAGTTGTTGCTGAAGGTGGTGGAACAGGCGCGGTCGCGGCAGCTGTTGAGTGAGGAACACTTCACCGTGGATGGCACGCTAATCCAGGCTTGGGCCAGCCGTCGCAGCTTCAAGGAGAAGTCCGATCCACCGACCCGGGGCAGCGGAACCCGCGGTCGCAAGCTGCTGCGCGATACCCATGAATCGACCACGGATGGCGACGCGCGACTGTACAAAAAGAGTGGCGCGGCCACAGCCGTGCCGAGTTATCTCGGCCATCTGTTGACTGAGAACCGCAATGGGCTGATCGTCGGCGCAATGGTGACCCAGGCCAGCAAAACGGCGGAGGGGGAGGCAGGGCTGGCGCTAGTGGACGGGCTTAAACTTGGGCAAGCCAGCACGCTGGGCGCCGACAAAGGCTACCAGCAGCAGCAGTTCGTTGAAGGACTACGAGCACGCAACGTGGTGCCGCACGTAGCTGAGTATGAGCCTAATCCGAACTGGCCAAACTGGCTGACAGAGGCCGAACGCAGCAGCCAAGGCTTCGCCATCAGCCAGAGCAAACGCAAGCTGGTGGAGAAGGTCTTCGGCTGGGCCAAGCAGGACCGAGCGATTCGACAAGTAAAGCTGCGCGGCAAGCAACGCGTGGAATGGATGTTTCGCCTGGTCGCCGCTGCACACAACCTGCTGCGCATGCGAAAGTTGATTCCTGTGGTGTAAGTCCCGGGGAGACGTGTCCCCAAAAATGCGCAACCACGTGCCAATAAACGAAATAATCACCTAAAACCAACAAAAAACGCCCTACTAATCCTAGGGGAAATCTAAACCCCAATCCAAACTTCGTTTTTCCGCAAGCTGTTTAGTCGTGCCGTAAACGTTGCATACTGGACGGCTTTAGCCGCTGGGGTATTCCTTTCCGTCTCGGTGCAGCCTTTTTAGCCCCGGTGAGAATGCCTCATGGCTGCCCCATCGCCCCGTCCGTTTCTTCGTGTCCGAAACTTTGACGACCCCAGGCAAGAGCGGAGCTTGCGGCGCATCGGTTGCCGGCAGAGAGAATTGCGGTTTGTTTTCCCTAACCCCAATCCCAGCAGTCCCGGAAATGGTCTAGTCTATAGCTCATGAGCCAAGAAAATTCACAGCCGAACGTCATGCTGGAGCGCACGCCCGATTACCGCGAGGGCTATGCGAACAGCGTTCAGGTGCAAAAGAGCGTCTGGGACTTCCGACTCACCTTCGGCACGGCCTATCAGGAGACGGCAGAGCAGATCACGATCAGTACCTTCCAAACCATTTACCTCAGTCCGCAACAGGCCAAGGCATTGTGCAGCGTGCTGGAACAGAACCTGCTCCAATATGAGCACACCTTTGGCGCCATCTCGCTCGAACCACGTCCCCCGATCATGCCCCAAGGCCCAGTCCACTAAATCATGTATGCCGGGAAGAGGAGGAGGGACTCGTGGCCGTACTTCCCCGACAGCCAACACCGCTCGACCGCCCGCTGCCCCTCAGGTTCATCTTTCCCCTGCTCTTCGTCGGCGTCTACCTCGCGCACCTGACCCTGCTGCGCCTGCCTTATTACTGGGACGAAGCGGGATACTACATCCCCGCGGCCTATGATTTCTTTCGCACCGGCAACGTGATTCCGTCGACCACCCTGGCCAATGCGCATCCGCCCCTTCCCTCCCTTTACCTCGCCCTGTGGTGGAAGTCAGGGTTCACCCCCGCCGTCACCCGCACCGCCATGTGCCTGATCACCGCGATCGCACTGCTCGCTGTCTACCGTCTCGCGATCCTGCTCAATGGCCGCCCATGGGTGGCGGCGACGGCCACGGTGCTGACCGCAATCTACCCCGTCTGGTTTGCCCAAAGCACCCTGGCGCACGCGGATATGTTCGCCGCCGCACCGACCTTGTGGGGGCTGGTCTTCTTCTTCACCGGGCAACCCCCGGATTTCCTGTACGCTGCACTGGATACGACCGCGCGTGCGGTCCCGGCCAGCCGGGACCGCATGAAGTTCGTCAACGCCGCGAACCTCGACAGGAAATCCGGGGAACGGCGGCCCCGGGTCTTATGGGCCGCGGCAGCCTGCTTTGCCGTGGCCGCACTGGTGTAAAGAAACAGCGATTGTTACACCCCTGGCGATTGCCTTGTGGGAGCTCTGCCTCTGCCTGGCGCAGGGGCAGCCCTGAATCAACGGATGGACAGCCTAACTTAGCTCGACGCGCCCACCTGCGCGCAGGACTCATCCTGCTCACCCCGATCATCCCCCTGCTGGCCTGGTATGCCTACTATCGCAGCCGCACCGGGTATCTCCTGGGCAATCCGGAATTTCTGCGCTACAACGCAACGTCCACGCTCTCGCCGCTGCGCATCCTGTTGGCCCTGGCGCATCGCATCCTGCAACTGACTGCGCACATGAATATGTTCGTGCCCGTACTGTGCATGTTGGGGGCGATGCTCCTGTTGCCCTTAAGGGAATCCGACGGAACCCAACGGCCGCGTATCTCTCCGCCGAACCAGGCGATTCTGTATGTGGTCATGGGGGCCAATATCCTGTTCTTCTCCGTGATCGGCGGCGCTCTGCTGACGCGCTATCTGCTCCCCCTCTATCCGCTGATTCTGTTGCTGTGCGTTTCCACCTTTTACCGCCGGGTGCCCTACTGGTGGGGATTGGGTCTGCTGAGCGCGGCTGCCTTTTTGATCGGGTTGTTCGTCAACCCGCCCTACAAGTTCGCGCCCGAAGACAACCTGAACTATGCCGACGTGGTGCGTATGCATCAACTGGCGATTCGCCAGATTGTGACCCACTTCCCCGGGAGCACGATCCTGACTGCCTGGCCGGCCACCGATGAGCTCACCAAGCCGGAGCTGGGCTACGTGAAAAAGCCGCTGGCGGTGGTTCCCGTGGCGAATTTCTCCCTGCCGGAGATACAGAAGGCGGCTGCCTCCGCTCAGGACTTCAGCGTCGGCTTCGCTTTCTCGACCAAATACGATCCTCCCCGGCTGCTGCTGGATCTGGGTGCGCGCAACGAGGCGCTGGACACTCGTTTCTTCGACTTCCATCGGGATCTGGCGCCTGCGGCGATCGCTCATCTTCTGGATGGCCGGATCGTCTGGCGCGACGATCGCCAGGGTGAGTGGGCCGCGGTGCTGCACTTCAATCGTCCCCAGGTGGCGAGTTTGCACACAGACGCGGTTACGAGCAGAGAACGATAAACCCCGGAACGGTACCCCCCGGAACTATACTGATAGGGTGCTCCCCCGGCCTCTAATGCGTAGTTTTTTGCTGGTTGTGGCCGTTCTTGGCGTCCTGTGGGATGATGGCGCAAAACCCCACGCCTGAACGGTCGCCTGGACGGCTACTGCTCGTGCTTCCCTTCGACAACCACACCGACCAGCTGAACCTGGACTGGATTAGCGAAGCTATTCCGGAAGTGCTGAACCGGCGTCTTGCCTCGGCCGGTTTTTTGCCCATCAGCCGCGATGACCGGCTTTATGCACTCGACCACCTGGGGCTGCCCGCCACCTTTCAGCCTTCCCGCGCCAGCGCGATTCGGCTGGCGCAGACGCTGGATGCGGACTACGTCATCGTGGGGTCGTTTTCGACCACCGGCGCCCGCTTTCAAGCCAAGGCGCAGGTCCTGAACGTGGAGTCCCTGCACATGTCTGCCCCGATTCAGGAAGAGGCGGATATGCCCCATCTGCTCGATGTGCTGAATAGCCTCGCCTGGGGGCTGGCAAAGCAGCTGGATCCGCAATTCGCCGTGGCGCGCAACACCTTCGTCGCCGCCGGCGCCGGGCTGCGTGTGGACGCCTTTGAGAACTATACCCGCGGGCTGGTCGAAGCCGATCCGGTCGAACAGATACGGCACCTGAAAGAAGCGGTGCGGCTTGACCCCACTTTCTCTCCCGCACTCCTGGCCCTGGGCAAGGCCTATTTCGCTAACCAGCAGTTCGAGCTGGCGGCCACCACGCTGGGACGCCTGCCACGCAACGACCCCAACGCCCGCGAGGCCGACTTCGATCGCGGCCTGGCCTATTTCTATCTGGGCAGTTACGTCAAGGCGGAAGACGCATTCGCTTTTGTGAGCAAGCAACTGCCTCTGCCGGAAGTGGTCAACAACCAGGGTGTGGCAGCCAGCCGCCGAGGTTTGGATGCCAGCTCGTTTTTCCAACAGGCGGTGGCGGCGGATCCCAATGATCCGGATTACCAGTTCAACCTCGCTGTAGCCTTGAGCCGCAAGAAAGACGTAGCAGGAGCCATGCGGGCGATCGCGCAAACGGTGAAGCTTCGTCCCTCGGATACCGAGGCCGAAGCCTTCCAGGCCACACTTCGGGCTGAGCCGCAGCATCCTCCGGCCCCTTCCACCTCGGCAAGCAACCGGGTGAATACGGCCTTCGATCCAGCGGCCCAAGCCGAGAACTCGCCCCTGGAGCGGATTAAACGAACCTTCAACGAAGCCTCCTTCCGGCAGGCTGCCCTAGAAATGGAGCAGATGGACGAGGCTCGCCTAGCCACGCTGCCGCCGCAGAAGCACGCGGCGGCACTTACCGAAGCGGGCATGCGCTTCTTCAACCAGGGGCTGATCCTCGAGGCGGAGCGTGAATTTCAGGCTGCGCTGGTGGCTGACGGCGGGAACGCAGACGCCCATGCCGGGCTGGCGTTGGTAAGGGAACGGGACGGTGAAATCCAGGAGGCGCATGCGGAGGCAGACGAGTCAGTCAAAATGCAGCCCAACGTGACGGCGTATCTGGTCTTAGGCCGGCTCGACCTGCAAGCCAATCAAAAGGCGGCGGCAGCTGCGGACGTGAGCGGCGCGCTCAAGCTCGATCCACAGAATGCGGCCGCCCATACACTCCGTCAACAGCTCGAAAGCAAAGGACAGACGGTTCCATGAAGCGCCTGCTGCTGGCGTGTTCGGCGCTCGTCCTGAGCTGCTGCGGAACGCTCGCGTGCCAGGCGCAACAAGCACCAGAAGTGGTGGTGATCCACCTCGACGACACCATTCAGCCCATTAGCGCGGACTACATGGCACGCGGGCTGGACCTGGCCGCCGCCCAGCATGCCAGCGCGGTGCTCATCGAGATCAATACGCCCGGCGGCCTGCTCGATTCCATGCGGCAGATGGTGAGCCGGATCCTTGCTTCGCCGGTGCCCGTCATCGTCTATGTTGCGCCCTCCGGAAGCCGGGCCGGATCAGCCGGGTTTTTCCTGCTCGAAGCCGCCGACGTGGCCGCGATGGCCCCGGGCAGCAACGCCGGAGCAGCGCATCCCGTGGTCGAGGGAGGAGCCAAGCTCGACGACATCATGAAGCAGAAGGTGGAGAACGATACCGCCGCATTTCTGCGTTCCTATGTCGCTCGCCGGGGCCGCAACGTATCGGCAGCCGAAGACGCAGTGCGCGCTTCCAAGTCCTACAGCGACCAGGAAGCACTGCAACTGAAACTGATTGATTTGGTTTCGCCCGACGACGCCACACTCCTCAATACCGTCGACGGCCGCACCATCACGCGTTTCGACGGTTCCAAGCTGACGCTCCACACCCGCAACGCGCGGCTGGTTGCGGTCGAGCCAACCCTGCGGGAGAAGATTCTGGACCGGCTCACCGATCCCAACCTGGCGGTCCTGGTGCTGGTGATCGGCGGATTGCTTATCTACGTGGAGTTCAATACCCCGGGCACCATCATCCCCGGAACCCTGGGCACCATCCTGGTGCTGCTGGCGATCTTCGCCCTGAACCTGCTGCCGGTGCGCTATACCTCGGTGATGCTGTTGGTGGCCGCGTTTGTGTTGTTGATTCTGGAAGCCAAGTTCGCCACCCATGGGATTCTGGCTGCCGCGGGCATCCTGTCCCTGGTGATTGGAGCTCTGACGCTGGTGGACGCGCCTATCCCTGAGCTGCGCGTGCATCTTGCCACCGCCCTGAGCACCGGTCTGGCCTTCGGCCTGATCACCGTCTTTCTCTTGCGTCTAGCCCTCAAGGCGCGGCGAAGCAAGTCACGCATGGGAGGGGATGCCATGATCGGCCAGATCGCGGTGGTCACCCAATCGCTTGCTCCCAGCGGCCAGGTAATGGTGAACGGTGAGCTCTGGCAGGCCGAGTCCGCCACCCCTGCGGCGCCCGGCGAACAGGTGCGCGTGCGTGGGTTGCGCGACCTCACGTTATTAGTGGAGCGGGTTCCTTAGCCCATCCCGCGGGACCGGCAGCCGCAGTTGCTTACTGTACAATCGATGTTGAGCGAGGCCCCCCACTATGATGGGTATAGGCATTCCAGGGCTAATCCTGATCTTGGTGATTGCCCTCTATCTGATCAATTCCATCAAGATTCTCAGAGAATATGAGCGTGGAGTGGTTTTCCGCCTGGGACGCATTTTGCCCGCGCCCAAGGGTCCGGGTGTCATTTTTATCTTCCGTCCTTTCGATCAGATGGTGCGCGTCTCTCTGCGCCAGGAAGTGCTCGAAGTGCCGCCGCAGGACATCATTACCCGCGACAACGTGACCCTGAAGGTGAATGCAGTCATTACCCTGAAGGTCGTCGACCCCTCGCGAGCCGTGATCGAGGTGATGAACTACGTCTACCAGACCTCGCAGTTTGCCCAGACGACCTTGCGCTCGGTGCTGGGTGAAGTGGAGCTGGATGAACTGCTCTCGCACCGTGAAGTACTTAACCAGAGGATCCAAACGATTATCGACCAGCACACGGCGCCCTGGGGAGTAAAGGTAGTCAGCGTCGCGGTAAAGCAGGTGGACTTGCCGGAATCGATGCTGCGCGCCATAGCCAAACAGGCCGAAGCCGAACGCGAGAAGCGCGCCAAGGTGATTCACGCCGAGGGTGAGTTCAGCGCCGCACAACGCCTGGTCGATGCCGCTGCCTTGCTCGCCACCCAGCCCATGACGCTACAGTTGCGTTACCTGCAGACGCTGCAGGATATTGGGGTGGAAAAAAATACCACCATCGTCTTCCCGTTGCCATTGGAGATGATGACTTTGTTCAATAAAATGGGAGACATGCGAGTGCCTGCGACGGTTGGGGGCGCTCCCGAGATCAAGCCGGAGAAATCGCTATGAGGTCCCTGCTCGACACCGAAGAAGAAGAAAGCGAAGCGAGGGAGATTACGCTGAGCACCGCGTCCCTGCTGGGGATTTTCTTTGGCCTGGTGTTGATCTGTGGCGTGTTCTTTGGCTTTGGCTACTCCATGGGCAGGGGAGCTGGACAGGGAGCACAAGCGGCCAGCCTGGGAACCGGACCCGCTCACGCAGACGACACGGCGACAGCAGAAGAGCCTCCGCAACCCGCGGCAGTGGCGTCCCAGGAGCCGGAGGCACAGGAAGCGCAGCCGCAGGAGGACGTAACGTCTCCGGCAAAGGCGCCTAAGAAAGCCATCGATGACGCCGCCCTAAAGAACGCGCCAGCAGCGCCGCCCAAGCACGTAAGCCAGGTGCTGGCTGCAGCCACGGAGTCGGCGGCAGATCAAAAGCCCTCGGCAAGAGTAGCCGTAGCCACGCCCAGTGCACCAAGTGCAAGCGTAACGGCTCCCGGTTCTGGTAAGCCGATGGTGCAGATCGCAGCGGTTGCGCGCCAGGAAGATGCCGATGTCCTGGTTTCCGCTCTGCGTCAGCGGGGCTATGGAGTGGTGGTGCGCAGCGAGCCTCAGGACAAGCTGTTACACATCCAGGTAGGCCCGTTTGCCGACCGTGTGCAGGCTACAGCGATCAAACAGAAGCTGCTCTCCGACGGATATAACGCGATCATCAAACAGTAGACCGTCCGTGCAATCAGGGTTTTCATTTAGCCGCATGGCTTTCGATGCGAATGCCAAAGGGCTGCGGCCTATCGCTGGCGCGGCGCCTCGAGTTCGATTCCATTTTCCCCGCCGATTTCTATTCGCTCTTCTGCTGTTTGCCTCCCCTCTTCTCGCGCAAAACAGAACTCTTTACGTCTCGAAACACTATCTAAATATTCCGGTGGCACGTGCAAGTGAAATGCGCGTGTTTCAGATCCAAGTCGACGGGATTCAAAAACGGGAGTTCCCCCTACAATTGGCAGAGCAATCCCCTGACTACTGGATATTTATCGACGTCAGCGAATTCAAAGGACAGGCCATCACGCTTGTGGGCCCGGCCTCGCAGGCCGCTCTTGACCGTATTTATCAGGCTGACAAGATCGAGGGTGCGGACTCCCTCTATGAAGAGCGCAATCGTCCTCAGTTTCATTTCACCGTGAAGCGCGGTTGGAGCAATGACATAAACGGCCCAATCTTCTACAAGGGTCAATACCATCTGTTCTGGCAAGCTTTTCCGTTCGGCGTCACCTGGAACACCGGTTTCATGTATTGGGGACATGCCGTAAGCAAGGACCTGATCCATTGGCGGGAGATGGCTCCCGCGCTCATGCTCGACCGGCTCGGCTCACCATGGTCCGGCACCAGTCTTGTTGATCACAACAACGATGGGGGATGGGGCAAAGATGCGCTGGTGCTGGTCTATACGGCTTTCGACCGCAACTCGAAGAAACAAGTGCAGTGCATCGCTTACAGCACAGACAACGGAGTCACCTTCACTCGCTATGCAGGCAATCCGATTGTGGACAGTAACCGCGAGGTGGGCTCGAACGATACCAGGGATCCGAAGGTCTTTTGGTACGAGCCTACCAGGCATTGGGTGATGGTGTTATTTGAGAAGGATGGGATGTCCTTTTACACTTCAACAGATCTGAAGGCGTGGACGCGAAAGAGCCATTTCAAGGGCCTGCATGAATGCCCCGATTTCTTTGAACTACCCGTCGATGGAGACCCCCGTCACAACAAATGGATTCTCCATGGGGGCTCGTCGAGCTATTTTATTGGCAGCTTCGACGGCGAATCATTCAAGCCTGAATCTCCTGAGCTTCGTTATGCAGAAGGAGTAAACGCGCATGGGAACGATGTTCTCTATGCGGCACAATCCTTCGCTGAGATGCCAGATGGCAGGCGAGTACAAATAGCCTGGGGAAGAATTCAGCCGGAGGGAATGCCTTTCAACCAGATGATGCTATTCCCCACCGAATTCAAGCTGGTATCCACCCCGGATGGTCTCCGAATGCGCGCTACTCCCATTCAGGAAATAGAAAGACTGCATCAAAAGACACAGATATTGTCCTCGTTGACAATTGCCGATGCCAATCAAGCGCTGAACAGGGCTGGATCTGGACCTCTCGACGTGAGATTGAAGGTGACTCTGGAAAAGGATGATGAACTGGCCATTCAGTACCAGGGAAACACGATCGCTACGATGAATGCCGCAGAACTTGAGAATCGCCGCGGTTCCCTCGAGATCTTGATCGATAAAGCTGTCGCGGAAATCTTCGTGGACGGGGGAGTGCGCTACATCGTAAGAGAACTACCCACAACCACTGGCGGCCACGGCTTGGAGTTTGGCATGGGGAAGAATACGAGCGTGATCAATCGCCTTGAGATTTGCCAAATGAAGTCGATATGGAAGGGCCATTAGACTTCTCCCCACATCCACTGCGGCAGGGCCGAGGTGATGGCGGTCCGGACCGCTGCCGCGAGCTGCTCGCGGGTGGCAAATTGCTGTGGGTAAACAGCCGGGTGGAAGGTCAGGTGTGCGGTTCCGGGCTTGATGCGTAAGCTGCCCTTGGTCATCATGTGTTCCGATCCCCAGATAGAAATGGGGACGACCGGTGCGCCCGACTCCATCGCCAGGTAAAACGGCCCCTTTTTGAAAGGCAGCAATTGGCCGTTGCGCGAGCGCGTTCCTTCAGGAAAAGTAGAGATGTTGACGCCGGATGCCAACACTTTGTTGGCCGCTTGCACGCTCTCCCGCGCAGACTCCAAACGTCCATCGCGGTCCACCGGGATAAAGCCAGCCAGACGCATGCCGAAACCTACCAGGGGAATCTTGAGCAACGACCGCTTGATGAAGAAGGCAGTGCGGAACGGAAGCAAAGGCAGCATGATCGGCGGATCGAGATTGGAGACGTGATTGGACATGAAAATAGAAGGCTGGGCAGGTATATGCTCGCGGCCTTCTACCTGCACACGAATACGCGCCAGCCTTACCCCAGTGCGCACGACCCACATACTCCAACGGTAAAGCGGACCGATATCGCCGGTGAGCAACGCCCAGGGAATGCCGATAGCGCCCACGGGCAGTCCAAGAACCACATAGGAAACAAGCATGGTTACCGAGCTGAGCATGATGGAATACCTGTGACGCGGAATCTCAAACCCGGCTCCGCTGCTCGAGAGACATAGGCAGCTTCTCATAGATACCGTCAAAGCCGCCGTTGGAAAGAATCGCCACTACGTCGCCCGGCTCCAGCCGGGGCGTAAGCCCCTGTACGATGGCGTCCGCGGTAGCATAGAAGGTAGCGTCATGGCCTGCACTGGCCAGCGCGGCGACCACTTTCTCGGGATGCATTCTCTCCGGCTCAGCAATGCTCTCCTGCTTGAATACTCCGGCCACGACAATACCATCGGCCAGCGCAAGGCTCTCCACCAGCTCACGCTCAAAGACATTTCTGCGCAGAGTATTCGAGCGTGGCTCAAGCACCGCCCACAGTCTCTGGCCTGGGTAAGCAGCGCGCAAAGCCTTCAAGGTCTCGCGAATCGCGGTTGGGTGGTGGGCAAAATCATCCACGATGGTAATTCCGTTCACCACCGCGCGCACCTCCAGCCTGCGCTTCACGCTTTGGAAGGTACGCCAGGGCTTCGACAATCGCAGCCGGTTCGATTCCCTGCCCCGCGGCCAGCGCCGCGGCCGCGGTGGCGTTCAGCGCGTTATGCTCTCCGGGCATGGGCAGGGTTACCTGCAGCCACTCCTGCCCAGAGCGCAAAATCTTCCAGCTCGAGTTGCGGTTATCGTGGGTCAGGTCCTCAATTCGCCAGGCAGAGCCGGGTTTGAATCCGTAGCGCTCAATGGAACAAAAAGCACGCGCAACGCACTCATCCACATTGGCGCTGCCATCAAAGGCCACGACCCGGCCGCGGCGCGGAACCAGGTTGACCAACCGGCGAAAGGCAGTCTTGACCGCATTGAGGTTTTCGTAGATATCGGCGTGGTCGAACTCCACATGGGTGAGGATCAGGGCATCGGGAAAATAGTGCATGAACTTCGGCCCTTTATCGAAGAAGGCGGTATCGTATTCGTCGCCCTCGAGGATGAACGGCTTGCCCTCGCGCACGCAAAAACTGGTGCCGAAATTTTCTGCGATGCCGCCGATCAGGAAGGATGGCGCCATCTCCTTCTGGCTGCGCGAAGCGACTTCATAGATCCAGGCCAGCATGCTGGTGGTGGTGGTTTTGCCGTGGGTTCCCGCGACCACCAGCGACTCCCTTCCGGTAAGAAACTCGTGCTGGATGGTCTCGGCCAGGGAGCGAAAGGGGATACGGTGATCGAGCACGTATTCCAGTTCCACATTCCCGCGGGAGATCGCGTTGCCCACGATGACCAGGTCCGGATGGGGCAAGAGGTTGGCTTCGCCGTAGGGCTCTTTGATCGCGATGCCCAGGGCACGGAGAAGATCGGACATGGGCGGGTAGGCCGCCGCGTCCGAGCCGGTTATGCGATAGCCCCTGGTTTGCAGCATGCCGGCCAGCGACGCCATCGCCGAGCCGCAGATCCCGATGAGGTGAATGTGCTTCTGTTGTGCCATAGGATTATTTCTCAGTCGCCCGCTCGAGAAAGCTCAGCAGCGGCGCGCGCACCAGGTCCAATTCGGCTTCGATACCAAAGGCGAGGGTCACATTGCGGCGCGACACGTGGCCGGAGCGAAGACCAATGGCGATCGGGCCCTGAAACCAGTCCAACACGCGCAGGATGACCTCATCTAATATGCTGTTTTTCTGCCCCGGAGCCACGCAGTCGAGCATCTCGCCAAAAATGATTCCGGTGACCCCGGCGAATTTTCCCGCCAGAATCATTTGTCGCAGTAGCCGATCTAATTGATACGGCTTCACGTCGCGGTCCTCCAGGAAGAGGAGTTTGCCTTCTGTCCGCGGCGCGTAGGGAGTGCCCAGCGAGGCCGCCAGCAGCGTGAGGCAGCCTCCGTAAAGGACACCGGTGGCCTTTCCCGGAATCAGTGTGCGCAGGCCCGAAGGCTCGCCTACGAACCAGCGCTCACCTCCCAGCGCCGCCAGCAGGCTGGGTTCATCCACTCCATCGGGCACGGAGAAATCGCCGGCGATCATGGGCCCGTGGAAAGACACCAACCCGATCTGGTCCAATAACCAGGTCTGCATGCAGGTCATGTCAGAATGGGCGATGAATGGCTTGGGATGTTCCCGCACCAGCCCCAGGTCGAGACCCGGCAGCAGGTAATTGCAACCGTAACCGCCACGGCTACAAAAGATCGCGCCGGCGGCAGGGTCGAGAAAGGCGGCATGCAGATCCTCGAGCCTGGCTTGCGTGCTGCCGGCAAAGTAGTGATTGGCCTTGGAGAGCGCTTGCCGGCCCACCGAGGGTACAAAGCCGAGACGGCCCAGCGTTTCGACTCCCTTCGCCAGCCTCTCCGGCTGAGGATAGCTGGCCGGCGAGATCACGGCCACTCTCGACCCGCGGCGCACGGCGGGAATGGTCAGGTTGCGAACCTCCAGGCCAGGAACTTTCACCATGCCTCTCCAAAGCAGACCAGCTCCGCCGGGCCGGTCAACAGAATCTCAGTTCCGGGTCCGTGCCACTCCACGGTTTGCGCGCCCCCCGGGGCGATCACGCGCAGTACCGGCGCGGCGCCACGCAGCGCGATGGCTGCGCTGCCTGCAGCACAGGTACCGGTACCGGAAGAGGAGGTGGGCCCAACGCCGCGCTCATAGATGCGTATCTCGATTTCATCACGGCCGGTCATGCGCACGAATTCCACATTCGTCTGATGAGGGAATGCGGGGTGTCTGCAGATCTCTTCTCCGATCGACTCCCAGTCGTAACCACTGAAGGCCGGTTGATCGATAAAGATAACGAAGTGGGGGTTGCCGGTTGAGACCACCGCCCCTTCGATCCGTGCTCCACCGGCAAGAGGCAAGTTTGCCGTTGCTAACTCCGGAACGCCCATCGAGGAAGTGATGCGAAAATCCGGCCCGGTGCAGGCATCGATGCGGCAGATACGCTGCCCGGCATCGGTTTCGAGGACGATTTCGTCCCCGGGGCCGGCCTTGGTTTCGTACGCAATCCAGGCGGCGGCGCACCTGGTCCCATTGCCGGAAATTTCCGCAATGGAGCCGTCGGCATTATGGAGACGAATCCTTCCTTGGCGCCCCCCTTGCCAGGTCAGGAACTCCACCCCGTCCGCGCCAATGCCCTGGTTGCGATGGCAGAGCCGCCGCGTCAGCTGGTCCCTGGCCTCGATGCCTGCCAGGGCCTCCTGAACCACCAGAAAGTCGTTTCCGCAAGCGTGCGCCTTCACGAACGGAATCACTCGTCCTCCGCATCATGATAGGTATGCAGCTGGCCGATCACCGGGGACGCACGAAGAGTTGCCATCAGGACCTGGTGCTGGCCCCGCGTGCCCAACACGGAAAAGCTGATGCGCTGGATTTGCGCGATCACGTCCCGTTCGGGATCAAATAGGCGTTTTCCCTGGGAGTCGAGAGCTTTGAGGACTGCGCCCTCGATGGCACTGCTGTCATCGCCCCGGACTTCATAGACGAGCGAGAACATCTTGATGTTGAAACGTGTTTCCAGCATGCCGATGGCAGTGAGCGCGACCAGCACGATGGCGGTGGCCAGCGCCGCCGAACATAGAGCCCGCCCCGCAGGCCATGCCGATGCTGGCCACGACGAAGACCGTCGCAGCATTGGTGAGTCCGCTGAAGCGAAAACGGTTGCGCATGATGAGAATGGGCCCAGGAACATTGCTTGAGCGTGATGCTACCATCGCGCGGCCACGAATCGGTGTAACCAGTCTTGTCGTGCGGAGCAGAGAAAGGAAACAGCGAGGTCGGCTCGCGCTACGCTCCGGTCCTAGTGACAAACGAGTGGGGGAGGCATGGTAGCCCATCTCAAGCCAAAGTACGGCTTGAATGGGCACGCCGAAGCTTTAGTTGGCCATGCGAGCGTAATTGCTACCGTCTGCCCGGCTTGCCACTGGTGAGCCAGGCTACTCGCGGGTGGAGAAGTGGAAGGGAGGCAATTTAACCGCAACAAAAGCGTTGGGTGCCCCATTCAAGCCGTACTTTGGCTTGAGTGGGCTACCATGCCTCCCAACCCGTTTGTCATTAGGACCGGAGCGGAGCGGGGCCTGCTGTTTCTTTTCTCCGCCCCTATCCCTTGTCATGCTGCCGCGCAGCTGTAGCGGCTATCTCGCAAATTGCGAATGATAGATGCGTGCGCAGGGATGGCCCGTGGAACAGATGACGTTGCTCATCTGCAGCCCTTCGGGGTGGCGCTGGATGGCCTGGGAAACTTCATCTCCGTCGAATGCGATCACCGTGGACACACTCCGCGCCGGATCTTGCAGGGCGCGCTGCCAGGTCAGGTAATCGCCTTCGTTCACGATGCGCCGCAAGGGAATGGCCGCTTGCTGCACCGCCCCGACATCGCTTGAGACACGCATCAGAATCAACCCCTGCCCCGGAATGCCCAGCAGAGCCTTGGCCAACGCGGTCTCAAACGCCAGGCGGCTGCGCGAATTGACGACTGCCTCCTGAAAAACCAACGGCCGCGCTCGCAGCAGCACCACGCTATTCGCTACCACCAATAACAAACTCGCCAGCAACGCGTAGCGCCGCACCCTGGGCAAACGAGAGAGCAACACCGGGATCAGGCAGCCCGTGAACAAGGCAAAGGCGGGCAGTAGCTCCATGCCATAACGCGTGTTGTACCAGGAAAAAGGCCGCCAGGTGGGAATGAAGATGGGCACCGATCCATAGGCCACCGAATAGGCGTAGAAGGGTAGCGGCAACCACAGCAACAGCACCGGCCAGATCTGCCGGCGGCGGAAGCTCCACAAGGCCGCCAGCGGTGCCCGCGGAGCTCAGCCAGCACAGCAGCCTTCCCCACGGTAGCGGCGCTGCGCCCAATTGTGCTGCCTTGAGAAAATACAGCGCCGAGACGCGCAGGTTGTGAACGCCAGGATGGGGCGACGCACCGGGCGGCGTGGTTCTGGCTTCGATGGCGCGGGCGGAGTAGGGACCACGAACAAAATCCAATGGGTCGCCGAATTGCTTTGCGTTGTAAGCCAGCCACAACGACGGAGCGGCAATCAGCAGCGCGGTAAACAACACCCAGGCGCCCGCTTCCGGCCCTTTCCAGCTCCATCGGCGGCGGCCGGCCACCAGCGCCCAGGTGGCAAAAAGCCACGCGGCAGCCGCGTAGACCCACCCGTCGTAGCGGGTGAAGATCGCGCCCACCAGCACCAGCCCTGCGCGAATCAACAATTGGCCGGCTGAAGCGCCGTCAGGCGTCTCAGGATCCAGAAGTGCGCGTTGATACTGAACGATCAACAGCACGGCCCAGATCATCTCGGCCAGGAAGAGGGGCTCGGTCATGGCCGTGGTGGCCATATAGAGCAGGCCCGGGTTCAGACCATAGAAGGCCGCAACCACGACGGCGGCGGGCATATCCAGCCACATGCGAGCCAGGCGGTAGATTCCGGCGCATCCGAGCACATAGCTGGGTATGGAAAGGCAGGCGCCGGCCAGGCCGCTATGCCACCAACCCATATTCCATACAAAGGGCAAGAGCAGAATGTGCGGCAGAGGCAGCCATACAGACCCCAGCTGGCGGAAGCCGGGGGTAATGGAATCGAAGACGCGACGAGCAATGTGCAGGTGCGCCACCGCATCGCCGTAAAGAAGAAGCGAACCGTGGCGAACACAATAGGCGAGTGCCACCAGGGCGAAAGCCAGGGCCGTCCATGCCACCAGCAGGGTCTCCCGCCGGATGCCCTCGAGATCGCCTTTGGCAACCGATGGGCCGCCTCGCAACTCAGTCAAGATGAGAGAGCTCGCGGAAGAGAGCGAAGCGTTGATCGATCTCCTCTCGCGTGAGCGCTTCCATGCGTTCCGTACCGAAACGCTCCACCGCGAACGAGCCCATCACGCCGCCATAAAACATCGCGTGTTTAAAGGTCTGCAGTGTCACCTTTGGCTGCGAGGCAAGATATCCGAAGAAACCCCCGGCAAAGGAATCGCCCGCACCCGTGGGATCCACCACCTTATCCAGCGGCAAGGCGGGGGCGCGGAAAGGCAACGCCGAACCGCCCTTGCTGGCCCCATCCAGTGGTTGGTCTCCGAAGAACGCCGTGGCGCCATACTCGCCGTGCTTGACGATAAGAGCCTTCGGACCCATGGCGAGGATCTTGCGCGCCGCGAGCACCAGGTTGCTGTTATCGGCCAGCAGCTTGGCCTCTCCGTCATTGATCAGCAGCGCATCGAGCCCGGTGAGTACTTTGGCCAGGTTCTCGCGATGGCCGGTGATCCAGTAGTTCATGGTGTCGCCGCCCACCATGCGAACATTCGGCATTTGCTGGCGAACGCTGCTTTGCAGCACCGGGTCGATATTGGCCAGAAACAGGAAATCGCTATCCCTGTAGGCGGCCGGTACTTTGGGAGAGAAGCTCTCGAAGACATTGAGTTCGGTCTTCAGGGTCTGCGCCTCGTTCAGGTTCTTTACATAGGAGCCGGTCCAGTGGAAGCTCCTGCCTGCGGTGTGCTCCAGGCCCTGCGTATCGACGCCATGGCTGGTGAGCACGGCCTCGTGTTCCGCGGTGAAGTCTTCGCCGACTACGGCGATGACGCGCACGCCGGTGAAGTAACTTGCGGCTAGCGCAAAATAAGTGGCCGCTCCGCCCAGGCACCGATCGCGGCGTCCCTGCGGTGTCTCGATGCTGTCAAATGCAACACTGCCTACGACAAGAATGGACATGGGTTCTTTCTGCCTCAGAGTCTTCCCGGAAAACTCGCCGACTATGTTTTAGGACTGTACTTGCCCAACAGCGGAGCCAGCTTCTCGCGGGTTGCCGCTGGAATCGCTTCCGGACTAGTAATGATTGCGAACTGCAATGCCGTTGCGCAGGCGCAGGCGCGTTCTCGAGGCATACACGCAACCGTAGCGCGTACTGCCCTGGCGGCGTTGGCAGAATTCTGATTCAATACTGCGATCACCTGATCGACGGTGACGGCGTCGTGCCCGTCGTGCCAGCAATCATAGTCGGTGACCATGGCCATGGTTGCGTAGCAGATCTCTGCTTCGCGGGCCAGCTTGGCCTCCTGCAGATTGGTCATGCCGATGATATCGGCGCCCCAGCTGCGATACAGATTTGATTCGGCGCGGGTGGAAAACTGCGGGCCTTCGATGCACACGTAAACGCCGCCTTGCTTGGCCACCACACCAGCGCTCTCCGCACCTTGTTGGATTGCTTTGGAGACCGTCGCGCAGACGGGATCGCCAAACGCTACATGGCCCACGATCCCCTCCCCAAAAAAGGTGGAGGGGCGCTGCGAAGTGCGGTCAATGAACTGATCGGGAACCACGAACTCGGTAGGCTTGTGCTCCAGCTTGAGCGAACCGACGGCAGAAACGGAGATGATCCGCTCCACGCCCAGCTTTTTCATGGCGAAAATATTGGCGCGGAAGTTCAGTTCGGTGGGCAGGCGGCGATGGCCCCGGCCGTGACGGGCCAGAAAAACCACCTGGCGCCCCTCCAACTCGCCGGCAACGAATATATCTGAGGGATCCCCAAACGGCGTAGTTACCTCAAGCTCGTGGGGATTGTTCAGGCCGGGCATTGCATAGAGCCCGCTTCCGCCTATGATTCCGATTTCCGCCTGCTGCAAACCCGGCTCCGCACGCGCCCTGACCCGGTTCGCGTCTCTGGTATTGAGATCCCAGTATCTGCTGGGGAGAATGGAACTGCAGATCCCTGCCTCCCTAAGTATGACCTGCGCAAGGGGCTTTGTACAGGACGGCAGTCATGCCGAACCTGCAACATGAGCTCCCCCTACGTTTGTCATCCCGACGATCCAGGGACTGCAGTTTCGATCTAGTGCCGCAAGGGCTTCATCATGCCGCAACCTGCCTCATGCGTGTCGGTGAGTGGTGAGTCCGTCCGGCGGCGAGGCATGCGCGGCCTCCTGCGTTTCTCCGCCCTGCTGCGCCCCAAAAAAGAGGAACTGGAGCTTGCGCGCGGTGGTGAGATCAAAGCTCTCGCTCACAAACACCTGGTTACCCTGGCGCACGATCAACACCGGCCCTTCACTTCCGTTGTAAACCTGCTCGGTAGAAACGGATTCCGAAGCCGGGTCGCGCACCACGCCGGAATATTTCTTGCTCAACTCCCGGCCGTAAAGCTTGGCGAATTCCGTCGCCGCAGCTTCGCTTCGCCATGCGGAGAGATAAAGCAGCGCCACCGAAGAGGTCGCTGCCTGCTGCTCGGCCGTGCGCGCCTTGCGGCTCTGCACCGCGTAGTAGAGCCCGCCCTTCCATTGCGGCGTGAGCATCGCGGCTTCCTCCGGACCACCGAAAAGCTCGGTCAAAATACGCACATCGAGCTCGCCCATCACGCCGATGTCGTAGGGTTGGTAGTCGGTTTCGAGCAGGCCGTGCACGTCGGGCATGCGCAGCAGAGGAACCGTTGCCTTACGTTCGTAGGCACGCGGGTTCATGATTTCGTAGCTGGTCGAGGGCGGCCGGTCCAACACCCCGGCAAAGGCATATTGCGCGCCCTTGTCCTTCAATAACCGCTGCTCAAATCCCAGCCCGTCGCGATAGGGAAAAAGAAGCGATTGCTGCAATAGCAGCGGCGCCCGAGCCATGACCGGCGAACTGTCGGACGTGTCTGTGTTGTCCTTTGGAGTGCGCATCACGTCCGGCGACGTCAGCAGACTTTTGCCCGTAGGCTTCAGCGTGTAGTCAAAATAGATGGCCATGGCCTGACCTTCGAGAACAGCATCGCGGGCTGTATCCCGCTCGTCGATCTCCAGGCGCTGGTTGTCTTCGGTAACGTTCTTGGCAATCGTATCCGGGTCTTCCGGCTCCCATTTGTCCAGATCCGTATGCTGATCCTGCAATGCATGCGTCAGCTCATGCGCCATGACCGGCTTCTGCTCCTCGGGCGAAACCCAGTCCAATAAATTCACGGTCTTGGTCTTGTTGTCGTAATAGCCGGCAATCTGTTCCTTCAGCAGGCTCACCAGGAAGGGCTGCAACTGGAAATCCCGGTCAAGCAGACCAAACTTCTTGAGCACGATCTCTTCGCGCTGCATGCGTTTGGCGTCCTTGTCGTCGTGAAATTTTTCCAGAATGTACTTTTCTACCTGCTCCCTGGTGATGAGGCGTCGCTTTACCTCATGCCGAACCTGCAGCTGGCTGTCATCACTGGCAAAGGTAAGGATTTCGCTCAGAGAACGGAAAAGCTCCTTGGTTTGCTCCGGAGTGATGCGGGTTTCCTTCTTCGCTTGCGGCGCCGGCGTCTGCGAGCCCGGCGAGGTGTCCTGGGAGAAGGCAAAAACCGTCAAGGAGGCTAAGACCAGCGCCGCCGCGAGGGAATCGCACGACTTCTTGCAGATAAGCTTCATTCTTCGTCCTTTTACCGGGCCCCGGATTTTCTGCATACCTGGCTGGCGTTGGAAGCGTACAGAAAATCCGGGTCCGCCTTGCGCTGCGCCGCACTCGCTCTGCTGCAAGGCTATAATTTTATTGTGGTTTCTGCTATGAGCCAGCCCCAGACCCATCCAATAGCCGATCCGATGACCGCTCCTGGTGCAGCCCAGGAGGCCGGGGCTAACCCGGTCGTCCCTCCGGAGCCTACCTCTTTGTTCGCCGCCCTCCGGCCCCAGGACGCCCTGCTCGAGCCCGCCCTGCATTGCGGTACCCTGACGGCTCGAGTGTTTGACAGTCTGCCGGGCGAGATGGATTCCCTTCTACATTCCGCCGGGGTCAGCGACCTGGGCTGGCGGGGCAAGATTCTGGTAACCGGCAGCGACCGCCTGCGCTGGCTGAATGGCATGGTCTCAAATACGGTGCAGTCGCTCCCTGAAGGCGAGGGAAATTACAGCTTTCTGTTGAGCGTACAAGGGCGTATCCAGGGGGACTGCTACGTTTACCGGCGCTCCGCCGATCTGTTGCTGGATACAGGCTTTGACCAGGTCCCGGCCCTGATGCGTCATCTCGATCACTTCATCATCATGGACGATGTGGAGTTGGCAGACGTTAGCCGACAGTGGACTGCCTTGTCGCTCACCGGACCGGATGCGCCCCGAGTGCTGGCAACGCTCGGCTTTGTGCCCCCACCTTCCAGCCTCGAAAATGCGCGCATGAACGCGGCCCGCATCGGCGAAGTACCCTGCACCATTATTGAGGCTTACCACGTTGCTGTTCCCCGCTTCGAGCTATGGTTCGCCCCCGAGCATGTGCTTGCCGTCTGGGAGACGCTGCAGGCTGCCGGCGCCGCTCCATGCGGCCTGGACGCGATGGAAGCTCTGCGCGTGCTGGAGGCAACTCCGCTCTACGGTGTCGACCTCAACGATCGCGACCTGCCGCAGGAAACGGTCCAAACGCGTGCGCTCAACTTCAGCAAAGGTTGCTATCTGGGCCAGGAAATCGTGGAACGTATTCGTTCCCGGGGGAAAGTGAACCGCCAGTTTCGTCAATTTGCGCTACTCGGCAACCAGCCTCCCCAGTTGCCCATCGATTTAAGAAGCGGCGAACAGTCCGTAGGCCGGATAACCAGTACCGCATCGTTGTCGAGCGCCGGCCTGCCGCAAGTGCTTGGGCTTGGATTCATTCGGGTCGAAGTGGTGGAACGCAATGCCGAGATCACCTACGACGGAGGGGTGGCGAGTGCGCTGGCCGCGCCGCCCGAGATCACCCGGCCCCGGGCCTCACCCAGCTAACTGAACCAAACCCGAGCCTGCCGGACAAGCGTCCATGTCATTCAGTATCAGGCAGCGTTACAAAAACGATTGGAAGAGACTATGCGCGATAAAGAACCGCAATTCACCGTAACCGATCGCCGCAAGTTCACCGCCGAAGGGGAGCTGCGCGAAGGCACGGCCAGCGAGAGCAGCCCGCCGCCGTCTGTAGCAGAACGAATCGCGCCCTCCGTGGCCCCGCAGGCAACCGTCACCGCCCAGTCGGCGCATGCTGTGGAGGAGCCGGACACGGTGGCGCTCGAGGATGAAGAAACCATCCCGGAGCCCACGGCGGCAGAATCCGCGCAGCAGCGCCAGGAATACCATGCTTCGGCGCGGCACCTGGACGACATGTTTCGCAAGGCCAATCCCGGCCAGCCTGCCGTACCCGTGATGAACTTCGATCGCCTGGTGCAGTCGCTCTACATGACCGCGGCGGTCCAGTTGGGCGCCGGCTCGGCCCCCAACGAGCAGCCCCGCATCGACATTCTGGGGGCACGGCAAAGCATCGACATGCTCAGCGTGCTGGACGAGAAGACGAAGGGAAATCTTACCGACCAGGAAAAGCGCCTGTTGCAGAATGCGCTCTTCGATCTGCGCATGTCGTTTCTCGAGATCACGAATGCCATTGCCAGTTCTGCGCAACGGCCTCCGCAAGCGGGCAAACCCCACTAGACCTTCTGCTTTTCCCAGGGAGTGTCTCATACATCCAGCAGAGATCACTATTCTTGGCAGTGGCACCTCGATGGGTGTGCCGACCCTTGGATGCACCTGCAGGGTCTGCACCTCTACTGACCCGCGCGATCGCCGCACACGGCCTTCCATCGCCGTCACCTGGGCCGGCCATCGGGTGGTGATCGACACCGGACCGGACTTTCGTATGCAGGCTTTGCGTGAGGGCATCAACCATGTGGACGCGGTGCTCTATACCCACTCCCATGCCGACCACATCCTCGGCCTGGACGATCTTACGCCCACTCAGCTTCAGGCACAAGAACAAAATCCCCCTCTATGCCGATGATGCCGCCGCCAACGTCATTGAACGGATATTTGATTACACCTTCGACGCCGATGCCGGGTACCCCGCCCGGGCCCGGGTGGAGATGCATCGACTGGGGCCGTCGGTGGAGGTCGAGGGAGCGGTCTTCCACCGGGTTCCGCTCACCCACGGCAAGATTGAAGTCGCGGGCTTCCGCTTTGGCAACGCCGCCTACCTGACCGATATGAACGACATCCCGGAAACCAGCCTGCCGCTGCTGGAGAACCTGGACGTGGTCATTATGGACGCCTTGCGCAAGACTCCTCACCCCAGCCACGCTACCCTGGAAGAGGCTCTTGCCTTCGTGGCTCGCATGCGCCCGCGGCGCGCGTTCTTCACTCACATGTCCCATGATCTACCCCACGCCGAAACCAACAACGAACTTCCAGAACATATCCAACTCGCGTACGACGGGTTGCGTATTCCTTTCGAGATCTGACCATGCACGTCTTCCGCAGCCTCGGCGAGATTCCCCCGAACTTCGGGAGCACGGTGGTAAGCATTGGGAACTTCGACGGTGTGCATCTTGGCCATCAGCTCATCCTGGAGCGGCTCAGGCGAAGCGCCGCGGCACGATCGTCGCGATCTGTAGCGGTTACATTCGATCCTCATCCGTTGCGTTTCCTGCGGCCGGAAACCTGCCCCAGGCTCATCACCCCGTTGGAGACGCGGCTCGAGCTACTGGGAGACACCGGCGTAGACGCCGTCCTGGTGCTCCCCTTCACTGCTGAGCTATCCCGCATGCGGGCTGCGGAATTCGTCTCCGCCATTGTGCGTAATGCGTTACGGGCGGTTGAGATCCATGAAGGGACCAACTTTCGTTTTGGCCACCGTGCCGAAGGCGGCATCGCCGAACTGAGCGAACTGGGCCGCACGCTTGGCTTCGAAGTGGTGGTCCACGCCGCATGCCAGGTGAGAGGATTGACCGTTTCGAGCAGCAAGATCAGGGAATTACTTTCGCGGGGCGAGCTGCGCACCGCGCGGGCGCTGTTGGGGCATGGGTTCTTTATCGATTCCACACCGGCTCGCGGACGTGGCATCGGTGGCGACGCTCACGGTTCCCACCATCAACCTGGCGCCTTACCAGGAGCTGCTGCCGCCGAACGGCGTGTACGTCACGCAGCTGCGTGTGGCCGGCGAATGGTTCGATGCGGTAACCAACGTGGGCAACCGGCCCACCTTTGGCGCAGATTCCTTTGCGGTGGAATCGCACCTGCTGAATTTCCACCCGCTTGCACTGTCGGAGCAGACGCCACTGAGGCTCCTCTTCCATCGCCGGCTGCGGGAGGAGCGGCGCTGGCCCTCTCCCGAGGCGCTGAAAGAGCAGATCATGCGCGATGTCGCCCAGGCGAAACGCTATCTGCATTTGACCCGCCTGCTGGGGAAAGAATAGATTTCTGCTCCTCTGAAGACTGGACCCTTCCACAAAACTCGGGTGCCCCATATCTCGCTCGTTTTTCGCGAGATGTGGGATACCACCGACGTGGACCGCTAGCCGCATAGGATGAATCGAGAATCAGACGGAAAGAGCGTTGGATCCCACATCTCGCGAAAAACGAGCGAGATATGGGGCACCCAGTTTTGTGGAAGGGACAGAGTTTGGAGGGCAAGCCCTACTGCGGAGTGGCCAGTGCCGCCGGCTGGCTTGCTGGCCGGGCGGTTGCCGTCTTCAGAGCCACATTGGTCGATGGCAGGGGGCGTGTATCTCCGGCGAAGTGCTCGTCGGGCCGGTCGGCGATGGCCACCTTCATGAAGTCCATCCACAGCGGGAGCGCCGCGTGGCCGCCGCTCTCTTTGTCCCCCAGCGACTGCCGGTTGTCGTAGCCAACCCAAACGCCGCAGGTGATGGAGGGAGAGAACCCGATAAACCAGGCGTCGTTGAAGTCACTGGTCGTCCCGGTCTTGCCAGCCAGAGGATGATGGAGCGCCTCAGCTGCCGCGGCGGTGCCGCCCGGTTGGATGACCGACTTGAGGAAGGTCATCATGATGCGCGCTGTCTTCATGCTGGTGGACTCGGACACGTTGGCCGGGTTCTCCGATAGCGTGAGCCCATCCGCGTTGGTCACCTTGCGGATGAGGTGCGGCCCAACGCGTACTCCGTCATTGGGAAAGCTGCTGTAAGCCGCCACCTGTTCCTGCAGCGTAGCCTCTACCGACCCCAGCGCCACGGGGAGAAACGGCGGAATATTGCTGTTGAGGCCGAACTGGTGCGCCGTAGCGATCACCTTGCGTATACCGACGCGCTCCGCAAGCTTGACCGCCGGAATGTTTCGCGAATCGGCAAAGGCGTGCACCAGTGACACCGTTCCCTCGAAGGTGTCGTCGTAATTATGCGGAGTGTAAGGGCCAACGCCAGTTGAAAACGTGACCGGCGCATCGACAATACTCTCGTCGGGACGTGCCCCCTCATCCACCGCGGCGGTATAGACGTAGGGCTTGAAGGAGGAGCCTGTCTGCCGCTCAGCCTGGGTGGCGCGGTTGAACTGCGACAGATTGAAGTCGCGGCCGCCGACCATAGCTAATACTTCGCCGGAGGTATTATCCACCGCCATCAGGGATCCCTGGACGCCGGAATCCTGCTCCAGCACAGCATGTAGCACCAGGTTGGCATCGGTCGAGGCCACGATGTGCACGTAGATAATGTCGCCGGGATGAAGAAAATTCTCCGCATCCCGCTGCTTGGTCCAGGCAAAATCATCCGGACCTAGAATCACCTGCTGCTGCCCGATGCGCGCCGTCACCTGGTATGGCAACACATTCGTCACCAGGGCATGCATGTACGATCCCGGCTGCGGTTGGCTGACGCCAGTCGGGATGATGGAAATCGTCCAGCGATCCTCCCGCCGCGAGCACATTGAGCAGATTGCCCTTCCATCCATGGCGGCGTTCCAGCCCTGCCAATCCGTCGAGCACGGCGCGATTGGCTGCCTGCTGCAAATCCAGATCCAGCGTGGTGTAAACCCGCAGACCTTCCTCATGCACCTGCTCACTGCCAAACTGACGTTCCAGTTCGCGGCGCACGTCTTCCACGAACCAGGGAGCGACGCTGTTCGATGGAGGCTCAATGCGCAAACCGAGCGGTGCGGCCTTGGCTGCGTTGGCTTGCGCGTTGGTGATCACGCCGTCTTCCAACATGGAGTTGATGACCATGTTCCGGCGGCGGAAGGCGCGATCCGGATTCGCCAGCGGAGAATAGGCCACCGGCCCTTTAGGCAAAGCGGCCAGCAATGCCGCTTCCGGCAGGGTCAGGTCGCGCGCGTGTTTGCTGAAGTAGTATTCCGCTCCGGCCTCGAATCCATAAACGCCCTGGCCCAGATAAATCTGGTTGGCGTACAGAGTAAAAATCTGCTGCTTGGTAAAGGCCCGCTCGATTTGGATGGAGAGAAAGACTTCCTGCAGCTTGCGCCCGAAGGTTTGTTGGCTGGAGAGAAAAAGGTTGCGTGCCAGTTGCATGGTCAGGGTGGAGGCGCCCTGGGTGCGGCCATTCGAGGTCAGATCGTGATAGGCCGCGCCCAGCACGCGGAAGATGTTGACTCCCCAATGGCTCTCAAAGTTCTTGTCCTCGATCGATATCACGGCCTGGCGGAGCACGGGAGGAAGCGCTTCATAGGGAACCACGATGCGCCGCTCCAGGGCAAAGGATCCAAAGACGCGTCCGTGCACGTCGAGCAGGTCGGTGGAGGTGATAGGGCGGTATTTTTCCAGGTCCGCAATTTGCGGCAAGTCTACGGAGTACACCAGCATGAGGCCGGTCAACGATCCGGCGATCACAGCGAGAGCAAGCAACGCAAGAAAGGTAATGCTGCCCGCCAGCTTCATGGGCACCGACGCGGAGGCGCCTGGCGCACCGGGCGGACGAAAGCGATCAGCGCCCGAAGATGGAGCTTGCCCAATCAATGTTAGATCCGGGTTAGACGCTTTTCTGTTTCAGAATATCGAGCGCCTTGGTCAATTGATCATCCGGCTTAGGAGTCTCTCTCGCCCGCTGTCAGATGCTAAACCGCTTTTGATCCGCCGCGGATTGGTCATCATTGTCCTGGCTGGCGGCGACCACGACATTCGGCGTCACGGCTTCGTCCTGAATCTTCTTGCCCAAGGGCGAAGCATACTTGGCGACGGACAGAATCAGAGCTGCGCCATCCGGAAGCTCCATGGTCTTTTGCACGGAGCCTTCGCCGAAGGTTCTGTCTCCCACCACGTCGGCTCGCTTGTTATCGAGAACCGCGGCGGCGACAATCTCTCCCGGTCCGGAGGTGCCATGGTTTACCAGGACCACCAGGGGGGCTCCGGTAATGAACTTGGAGGTATCGGCGTTAAAGGCCTCGTAGGTATATTTCTGTCCGGAGAGGGTGGCAATCGTGCCCGACTCCAGGAAGAAGTTGGCCAGGCGCACGCCTTGCTCCTCGTCCCCTTCGGCAACATCGCGCAGATCCAGCAAAACCTTCTTGTTCCCGTTCTTCTGCATCGCCTTCAGGCGGCTGGCAATCTCCGATACGCGCTCTTTGCTGAGCACGCCCGGCTTGAGGTAAAGGATGCTGCTGCTCTCGTATTGCGTTTCGCCCAAGGGAGGAGCTGCCGAGACGGTGCGGGTCAGCGTCAACTTGTCCGGCTCCGCCTTGCGCGGCCGCACCAGGGAGAAGGTCACGTTGCTTCCCGGCTTGCCCTCGAGCAACAGGCGGATCATCACCAGCGACATCTCACGGGTCGAATGTCCCTCGATGGCCTCGACGATATCGCCGTCTTCGATCTGTTCTTTTTCCGCCGGGCTTCCCGGCTCGACCGAGACCACGGTCGCATAGCCATAGCGCTTGGAGATATTCAACCCAACCTGCGCCGTGCCCTCGCTACCGTGCTGTTTGTAGGCCTTGTATTCGTCCGGGGTCAGATAGCTGGAATCGGGATCGAGGGATTCGAGCAGCCCGTGCAAGGCGCCAACCGTGACTTTCGTCATGTTGGGGTCGGACACGTAGTCAGTCTGAACCTTCTTCAGGACCTCGCTGTAGACTTCCATCTCCGGGTAAGCGCCGTCCTGCTGCGAATCCGCACGCACTCGGCTCGGGCCTAATCCACCGAGGAAGACCAACGCCACCAATAAGATCGAGACACCAAACACGGCACGGGTAAAGGTTCGGGACATAGCTCCACTTTGGACCAAAAGTATGGTCTAAACCAATAATACTACTGGGTTAGACGCAGCCAGGAACCAATCAGGGGACGATACGGGAGGGATTCTGGTGGCGGCGGGCCGGATCGAACGGCCGACCTACGGGTTATGAGTCCGTCGCTCTAACCATCTGAGCTACGCCGCCCCATGTTGATTCTACAACAGTTGCACGGGGTCAAATCCATCGAGGTGGGTTGTGCCAGGGGTTCATTCGCCAGGGTGTTCTGCGAGTAGCGCATCCATGATCTCCTGACGGTAACGGAAATTCGTGCGCTTTAGCCGTGCAAAGGAGTCACTAAGATTAATCAATCCGCGACGTGCAGCCAAGTTCAGAACCCCCAAGGTTCCAGTTACGGCGAGTCCTTTGTTCCGCGCTACCAACACGCCTTCACGATCGTCCATGAGCAGAAGATCGGCGTTGATCGCAACAGCCAAAGCGATAGCAGCTTTTTCGCCTTGGTCCAGTCCATCCAAAGAATCGTCGTTTAAATGCCGGACAGGCGTTTCCTGCACCTCCACCCAGACCGGAGGATTGGCAATCCAATCCCGAACTGAAGGTGGCGTCTCCCCGTCATCCAGCTCTCGTTGGACGGCGGACGGCAGAATCACCTTCTGAAATAGGGTCGGAAGCAGATCGATATGCCCTATCAGGACCAGGTAGTTGATTGGTCCAGTATCGGCGATGACGAGTCGCACCTGTCAGAATCCGAGGCGTTCGAGGTCTTCACGCTCGCGTCGGGCATCTTCCAACGTGTAAGCGATCCATACATCGTGGGCCTTCAGAAACCCATCGACCTGATAGCGGGTTCGAAAGCCTAGAAGCCGCCGCAGTTCGGCCTGGGTGATATGACCACTTTTGTATTCCTCCAATGCGAACGCCTCTAGCGCGCGACGCGACAAGTCGCCACCCACCGCACTCAGCCTGCTTGCGAGATCGTCTGGAATCTGTACAGTCAGGTTCATGGCCAGGCTACCTCTTCTGCCACAGTAAGGGATTCAGGTACCTTCTGTCACGACGTCGCTGCATCGGCCGATAGGAATCTGCCCGATTAATCACCTAAGGTGCTCGCTCACCCAGCGGTTGCAGTGTTTCTGAACCCGACACGATGTATCGACAATGTTGACACACCAGCCGAAATGGAGCAGGATGTATCGACAATGCCGAGACATGGAATGGAAACAATATGAGAGCCGTAGTTAAGAAATGGGGCAATAGCGCATCCGTGCGTATTCCGGCGGCTGTCATGCAGGCGGCGCGCCTTGAGCTCAACGAGGCTGTGGATGTGCGAGAAGAGTCGGGTCGCATTGTGATCGAGCCGGTACGGCTTAGAGAATATGATCTCGAAGACCTGCTGAAGCAGATCACTCGCAAGAATTTACATGAGGAGATTGAGTTTGGCCCGGCCTCCGGTAAAGAAGCCTGGTGACAACCCGATCTTATGTGCCCGATACGGGTGACGTGGTATGGCTCAGCTTCGATCCACAAGTAGGACATGAGCAAGCCGGGCATCGGCCTGCACTCGTGTTGAGCCCGGCGGCCTACAACGAGAAAACCAGCCTGATGGTTTGCTGCCCGATGACGACCCAGACCAAGAATTACCCGTTTGAGGTTGTTATCGCCGGTACGCCTCCAAGCGCAGTTCTGGCGGACCAGGTCAAGAGCCTAGATTGGCGAAGGCGGCGCGCCAGGAAGAAAGGCACCGTCTCAACCGCCGAACTCGCGGATGTCCGGGCCAAACTCCGAGCACTTATAGGCTGACAAGTTTCGCAGTACCCAGGCCTTCACCCGAGGGTTTTACGGGCGACGACGATGCGCAAAGGCGGAAAAGTGTAGAGCGGATTTCCCCACCGCCTTTCGACCACCAGGCCCGCCTGGCGAAGTTGCTGGGCATATTCCCCGGTGAGCTTGTAATCGGAGAGGATCGCAACCCCTCCAGGCTTCAACACCCGGACAATCTGCTGCAAGGCACGGCGACGGATTTCCCGGTCATAGATGTTGTGCAGGCACAGATTAGAAAGGATGACGTCGAAGCTTCCGTCGGGAAACGGCATCTCCTGCGCGGAAACCCCTAGCAACGTACAGCGATCGCTGATCCCCTCCAGTTCCAGGTTGTGCAGCGTAGCGGCCTCGGAGTTGCCGCCCATGTCCACCTTGGACCAGATATCGATGCCCGTGGCCCTTCCGCCGCCAGCCAGCAGTTTCGCCGCTCCTGCCAACAGCAGACCGCGGCCACAACCAACATCGAGCACCTGCTCGTCACCGCGCCATTTGTGCAGTGAGAGCATCCGATCCCGATGATGGTATTTGCCGATCTTCACATAGAAGAGGAATAGAAACCCTTCGAGCACCAGCAAGGTACCGGTCCAGAAGAGCATCGGGCGCGGAAGGAAGGTGACTTGCCCAAAGCGGATTTGGTGAGGCCCAAAGATTCCGAAAAGAAGGCAAGCCGTGCCGATGAGAAAGAGGTTGCGCAAGACATAGGGTGCGTCTACCCCGTAGTCAGGCTTCCTGGTCTTGACGATTGCCACGTGCCTGCCTCCATCGTTCATTCATTGCGCCGGTTATCGATCGGACACGCTTCCCTCTGCTTTACGAATGTCGGTCTTACTGAAATCCATCCCTTTGAACAAGAGGGGTTCCCCGGTCGCCTTGGCCAACGCATAAGCGAAGCAATCGCCAAAGTTCAATTGTGCAGGATGCCTGCCCTTGCCGAAATCGAGGAACGCTTGCCGGGCTAGATGCGCCTGCTCAACTGTAACCACCTCAATAACGATTTCGGCGCGCCTGAAAAACATATCAAGCTGGCGCCCGGCCTCTGGGCCCAGTTGACCTTCTATCACCATTGAAAGCTCAACAAAGTTGGCTGCACTGATACTGCAACGGTCAGCGTCATGAATCACCTGAAGAAAGTGGTCGCCTTCCGGTTCGTCAAAGAAGATGGAGCTTACCGCCGAAGTGTCCAGAATCATTTCGGAAAACCACGTTCGTCGTACAGGAATTCCGCGTGATCAAGATAAGCATTCTTGGAGGACCCGCCTGCACGTTGCGCAATGGCGCGTAGTTCTTCCACGGAAGCCTTGCGCTGGCGGCTTGGCAGGCGCTCGAAGCGTTCCCGCAGGGCTTCGGTCACAACGCGGGTCATGGTCTCCCCGGTTTCCTGGGCTATGGCTGCGGCGAGACGGTGAGCCTCCGGATCTTTTATGTTCAGTGTGCGCATGGTCGTCTTCTGTAAATAAGCCTACTTTCTACCATTCTACCTCGGGATCGGGGGGCGAGGCCGGGTAAAACTACAGGACAGCTATACACTTGCGTCTAGATAAATGGGTGCTTACATGTCTTCTTTCCAAACCGGAGCGATACCCGGCCTGCGCATCGTGCGCAGCGGTGAGCTGGACAGCAACACTCCTCAGACCCCTGGGATGACCCGCGCCGAGGCCATTTCCTACGCGCGAGTCGGCGCGCAAAAGCTTTGGGCAGGCACGGTTGTCGTCCATCCCAACGCGAAGACCGGTCCTCATCACCACGGAGAGCTGGAGACCGTCATCTACATCGTGCGCGGGCGCGCCCGCTTCCGTTGGGGAGAGCATCTCGAATTTGTCGATGAGGCCGGACCGGGCGACTTTGTCTATGTCCCACCGTTTGCCCCCCATCAGGAGCTGAACGCGCGCGAGGACCAGCCGGTGGAAGCAGTCATCGTCCGCAGCGGGCAGGAACCTGTCGTCGTCAACCTGGATATCCCCAGCCCCGAAGACGAGGCGGACGGCCTGGGATCTGACCCGTTCCACTCGGGCGCATCATGAGCGAGCGTGTTGTGGCGGTCATTCCGGCCCGGCTTGCCTCCACCCGGCTGCCAGGCAAGGTGCTCCGCCCCATCGCCGGCGTCCCCATGCTTGGCTGGGTCTATCGCGCGGCGCTCGCCTGCCCCCAGCTGGACCAGGTGCTGATTGCCACCGACTCCGACGAGGTCGTTGCCTACGCCGATTCCCAGGGCTGGCCCAGCATCATGACCTCGGCCACGCTGGCCAGCGGCACCGACCGGGTTCATGCCGTGGCTGCCCTGGTCGATGCGGATATCTATGTCAACATCCAGGGAGACGAGCCCCTGCTCCGCCGGGAACACATCGATGCCCTGCTGCGGCCCTTTGCCTCGCCGGCGGCCGAGGTCACTACGCTTTCCACTCCCTGTTCCCTTAAAGAGATCGACGACCCCAACGCCGTCAAAGTGGTCACCGCCAACGACGGCCGGGCGCTCTACTTCTCTCGCGCCACCATTCCCTACAACCGGGGTATCGCCTTGCCGCCGCGTAAACATCTCGGGATCTACGCCTACCGCAAGGCGGCCCTGCAGCGCTTCGCCGGGTTACCCCCGAGCCCGCTGGAGGCCAGCGGAGCAGCTGGAACAATTACGCTTGCTCGAGAACGGCATCAGCATCTACGTGGAGCACACAACCTTCGACACCATCGGGGTCGATACCGAGCAAGACCTGTTGGCCGCCGAGCAGGTTTTGCAACAGCAGTACCCCCTTTCTCCCTTTGAAGCTTCCGCGAATGGGCAGGAGTCTGACAAGATAGTAGGATGACCGACCGCTACCAACATCTTCGCCGACCGCATCGGCCGCATTGAGATTTCGGCCACCATGGCCGTTACCGCCGAAGCAGCCAGGTTGCGCGCCCAGGGCGCCCAACTGGTCGACTTTGGCGCCGGCGAGCCCCATTTTGCTACCCCGCGCCACATTAAAGACGCCGCCATCGCGGCCATCGAAGCCAATTTCACCCGCTATACGGTGGTCGCCGGCATCCCCGAGCTGAGAAAAGCGATCGTGGAGCGCCACGCCTGCGACTTCGGCTCCGATTACACCGTGGACGAAGCCGTCTTCACCACCGGCGGCAAGCTGGCGCTCTTTAACGCCATCCAGGTGCTGGTGGACCATGGCGATGAGGTCATTCTGCCCGTTCCTTACTGGGTGTCGTTCAAGGACATCATTCAATACGCGGGCGGCAAGGTGGTATTTCTGCCCACCGAAGAAGCGGAAAACTTCCGCGTCACCGCGGATGCCATCGAGCGCGCGATTACCCCGCGGACCAAGGCCATCATTCTCAACACGCCGTCGAATCCGGCCGGCTCCGTTGTCTCCCCTGACGACTTGGAGCGCATCGTGAAGCTGGCCCACGCCCGGGGAATCTTCCTGCTGCTCGATGAGTGCTACGTGTACCTGCAATATGCCGGTGCTCCCGTCTCCGGCGGTTCCTTTGTCGAGGCCAAAGAGCATGTGATTGTGCTCGGTTCCCTGTCCAAGACCTACGCCATGACCGGTTGGCGTGCCGGTTTCGCTCTCGGACCCAAGCCCATCATCGCTGCTATGAGCAAGCTGCAGAGCCAGTCGACGTCCTCGACCGCGGCGTTTGTGCAAAAGGCGGCCATTGCCGCGCTCAGCGGTCCCCAGGAATGCGTGGCCGAAATGCGGGCCGATTACTTGCAACTGCGCGACCGCATCCTGGCCGGATTGAGGGCCATTCCCGGCATTACCTGCACACAACCCGACGGCGCGTTTTACGTCTACCCGAATGTGTCGTCCTTCCTGGGCAAGCCAGGCGCAAAGACGGCAACCGAGCTGGCCTCCCGCCTGCTGCATGAAGCGCATGTAGTGGCGGTTCCCGGGGAGGCATTCGGCACCCAGGAGCATATCCGGCTCTCCTACGCTGTCTCGCACCGCGACATAGAAGAAGGCCTGGTCCGGATGAGAAGCTTCTTCGCCAGTCTTTCCTAAGCACTCCCTCGAGATCAGGAGAAGATGAAACCTAAAGTCGAGTTTCGCCCGATCATCCTGGCAGGCGGCAGCGGTACGCGGTTCTGGCCCAGGAGCCGCCGCTGGCGCGCCAAGCAGCTTCTGGTGCTGGACGGCGCGCGCACCATGATCCAAAGCACCGTGGATCGTCTGGGCGCCCTGGCCACCGCAAACGAGCTTTGGGTGATCACCAACGACCTGCTCTCCAAGGCCATCTCCGAACAACTGCAGACCATGCTGGGGGAGCAGATCATCTGTGAGCCGGCGGCGCGCAACACCGCGCCGGCGGCGGGCCTGGCAGCTTTCCTCATCGAGCGCACCGCTCCCGACGCGGTGCTGGGCATCTTCCCCGCCGACCACGTGATCACCGATGAGGACAAATATCGCGCCACCATCGAGCAAGGCATCGCCCTGGCTGCAGCCGGAGAAAACATCGTAGTGCTGGGGGTGAAGCCGGTCCGGCCGGAAACCGGGTACGGCTACATTGAGACCGGAGAGGTGCTGCCTCACGGCGTCAAGCGCGTGCGCCGGTTTACCGAGAAACCCAACCGGGACCGGGCAGAGGAGTTCATGCTCGCCGGCCGATACTACTGGAATAGCGGCATTTTTCTCTGGACAGCGCGTACCCTGGCCAACGCCATCCGCGAGCATCTCTCGGAGACCGCGCCCTTTCTGCAGAAGATTGCCGACGCCTATGGAACACCGCGGTTCGAGCAGGTATTTCGCGAGCTCTATCCCTCCTGCGAAAACATCAGCATCGATTACGCCGTGCTCGAGCCCCGCTCGGCCAAAGGCGAACACCATTCGAATATCTACTGCCTGCCGGCGGAGTTCGGCTGGAACGACCTGGGTTCCTGGGATGCTCTCTACGAACATCAATTGGCCCAGGGCAACGCGAAGGATGGCAACGTCACCGAGGCACGGGGCATGGTGGGGATCGATGCGCGCAACAATTACGTCTACAGCCCGGAGAAATTTGTCGCGCTGGTCGGAGTCGATGACCTGGTAGTCGTGGAAACCGAAGACGCCATTCTGATTACCACCCGTGAGCGTTCGCAAGATGTACGTCGCGTAGTGAGCGAGCTCGCCGGAAAACACGACGAATTGATTTGAAACAAAAACCCGTTCAATTCGGCACCGACGGCTGGCGGGGAATTCTCGCCGATGACTTCACCGATGAAAACGTGCGCCTCGCGGCCGGGGCCATCGCCCGCTATGTTCGCGAGCACGAGGATCCCGCGCGCGGTCTGTGCATCGGCTACGATACCCGATTCATGTCGCGGCGATTTGCGCAGATCGTGGCCGAAGTGGCCGCCGCGGCAGGCATCCCGGTGCGCCTCGCCGGCTGCATCACTCCGACACCGGCGCTCTCCTACGCGGTAAAGCATCTGCGCGCGGCGGGCGGGGTGATGATCACCTCCAGCCACAACCCGGCGGAGTGGAACGGGGTGAAATTCAAAGCCAGCTATGGTGGATCGGGCAGCCCGGCGATCATGGCTGCGATCGAAAGTTACTTGGGGCAAGGGCTGCCCTTGGCCGCTTCCAGCGGCGCCATTACCGAGGCCGACTTTCTCAGCCCCTATGTCGAGGCCATCTCGATCTTCGCCGACCTCGAAAGGATCGCGGCAACGCGGCAAAAATACGCCATCGACTGCATGTACGGCGCAGGGCGAGGGGTACTCGCAGGCATCTTCTCTCGCATGGGCATTGAACACGTGGAGATCCGTGCCGAGTTGAATCCGCTGTTTCCCGGCATCCAGCCGGAGCCGATTCCGCCCCACATCCGGGCGCTCGAGGTCGCGGTGCTGGAGCACCACTGCCAGGCCGGCTTTGCTACCGACGGCGACGCGGATCGCATTGGCGCGGTGGATGAGGAGGGCCGGTTCGTCGACGCCAACAAGATCTACTGCCTCTTGCTCGAGTGGCTGCTCAAACGCAAGCAGTGGCCCGGAGACGTGGCCCGGGCCTTCAACACCACCAAGATGTTGGACCGCATTGCGGCCCGCTACGGGCGCAAGCTTTACGAGCATGGCATCGGCTTCAAGCATGTATGCGAACTGATGCTGGAGAAGGACATCCTCATCGGCGGCGAGGAATCGGGCAGCATCGGTATTGGCCGGCATCTGCCGGAACGCGATGGACTGCTCAATGCGCTGCTACTGGCCAACATCATGGCGGAGGAAGGCCGGACGCTGGGCTCGCTGGTGAACGCCCTGCAGGAAGAATATGGCGAGCATTATTACGGCCGGCTTGACCTGCACATCCCGGAGGCGGTCAAGCAGTCGGCCATCCGCCGCGCAGCGGCCGGGGTAAAGGAGTTTGCCGGTATGCCGGTCTTGCGCCTGGAAACGCTGGACGGCTTGAAGTTTTATCTCGACAATCCGGAACCGCAATCTGCGGAGAGCTGGTTGCTGCTGCGCGCCTCCGGCACCGAGCCGTTGTTGCGCATATACGCCGAGAGCGGTTCGCGCGCATCGCTGCAGGCACTACTCGAAGCGGGACGAACTTTTGCCATGGGAGACGGCGCATGATCAAGGTAAGAACCAAGGGCCTGCTTTTTGACATGGACGGAGTGCTGATCAGCTCGCTGGGATCGGTCGAGCGAAGCTGGCAGACCTGGGCAGAGCGCCATGGGCTCGACGTGCGGGAAACCATCAGGACAGCGCACGGAATGCGGGCCATTGAAACCGTGCGCACGCTTAAGCCCGACGCCGATCACGCGGCGGAGCTGAAGGTGATTGAAGATCTCGAGGTCGGGGACAACGAAGGGCTCGAGGTTCTGGAAGGCGTGACCTCGATTCTGCAATTGCTGCCACAAAAGTTCTGGACCATCGTCACCTCGGCCACGGAACGACTGGCGCGCAGCCGCCTGGCGTTTGCCGGCGTTCCGGTGCCGGAGCACATCATCACCGCCGACAGGGTGACGAACGGCAAGCCGCATCCCGAGCCCTATCTCAAGGGCGCGAAGATACTCGGCCTGGCGCCGGGCGATTGTATTGTGATTGAGGATTCGCCTTCAGGCAGCAAAGCGGGCCACGCTGCGGGGTGCAAGGTTCTGGCTACGACCTTTTCTCACAGTATCGATCAGCTCGCGGCGGCAGACTGGATCGTCGAATCGCTGGCGAAGGTGAGGATTAGTGTTCTGCCCGAGGATGAAGGCCTGGAGCTGGAGTTCGAGCCGATCAAGCGCTCAATTTAGAACTCTGCCCTAACCGCAAGACTGGGTGCCCCAGGTTCGCACCAGCGTATTTGGGACGAGATGTGGCAGATCGAATGCCCTGGACCACTGGTTCTTCGGGCCTAAAAGCAGTGCACTTCAAGATTCTGAACCCACATCTCGACGCAAAACGAGCGAGATTGGGGCACCCGTCATCCGTTGTTAGGAAAGAAATCCGATCCACCACCCCGCTGCTATCGTTGGGGCGAATCCCAGGAGCCGCATCCGTTAGTCGGTGAAAATCCCGGCGTTGCTTCCGATGAATTTATGCTGGCACCGTCCGGCTCTGCACCGCTCGGCGCAAAGCCATTCGTGCCAGCAGTCGCGTGGAGTCGAGCGTCGGCAGCGGAGAATTTTCGTCGTTCATGAGCAACGGAATCTCGGTGCAGCCGAGCACCACGGCATCGCAGCCCTGGTCTTTCATCCGTTCGATCACGCGCTGAAATGTGGCCACCGCCTCCGGCTTGAAGACGCCATAAACCAACTCATCCATGATGATGCGATTGATTTCTTCGCGCTCCTCCGGCGTTGGGGCGCACATACTCCAGATCACGCGCTTTGAGCTTTTCCGGATATACCTCGCTCTCGACCAGATAACGAGTTCCGGTTAAGCCCAACCGGCGGAACCGCCGCCCGACGGCCTGTGCGGCGACGGCATCCGCGATGTGCAGCCAGCGCAGCGGCAACCGCTGTTCAATAAAGGGCAGCGCCTGGTGAATCGTGTTATCCGGGCAGATCAGGAAATCAGCGCCCAGGCTCGCCAGCTTATTGGCGGAGGAGAGCATCAGTTCGCCCACGCCCTGCCAGTCACCGCGATAGATACATTTCATGTACTCGCCCAGCGAATACGTATGCATCGAGATCTCAGGGTGCTCATGCGGCCCGAGAAGGTCCGCTCCTCCCAAACAGATAGACCGATAACAGAGAGCGGCTCCTTCAGCAGAGCAAGCAACAATGCCGATGTGCTGGGACATGCCCTGATTTTACAAGGACGGTACTCACCGAGCCCGATGGGACACAGTAATCGTTTAAACCGCTCTAAGATAGCAGGAATGCGCCTGCGTGCAGCGGTCCACCTTCTGGCCTTGAGTCTTCTCTCCGTTGCGCCCGGCCTTCGCGCCGAGACCGGAGCAGAGGGTTGGCTTCGTTATGCCCCCCTGCCCCCACAACTTGCGCAGCAATTCAAACTCCCGCGCTGCATCGTCACCGCTGGCAAGTCTACTGTGGCCCTCACCGCCGCCAGGGAGCTTGCCCGGGGCCTGCACTCGATGCTCGGCAGGGATCTCCAGGTCTGCTCGACAACCTCTGGGGAAGACGCGTTCCTCCTCGGCACTCCCCTGGAGATTCGGCAACTCCTGCCCACCTGGAAGGCGCCCTCCCCCATCGCGGCGGAAGGCTTCTCCATCTCCCAGTTTGCCGCGCACGACCACAACTACTGGGTAATCGCCGGCGGGAGCGACCGTGGCGAGCTCTACGGCGTTTTCCGGGCGCTGGAGCAGGTCGCGCAACAGAAGTTCATCGCTCCCGGCACGGAGTCGCCTTCTTCGCCTATTCGCTGGGTCAACCAGTGGGATAACTTCGACGGAAGCATCGAGCGCGGCTATGCCGGGCGCAGCATTTTTTTCGACAATGGCCACGTGCGGCCCGACCTTAGCCGGGTCTCGGAGTATGGACGGCTGCTGGCCTCGGTCGGCCTCAACGGCGCCACCGTCAACAACGTCAACTCCAACCTGCATACGCTCGACCCGGAGATGATCCGCGAACTCGCCCGCATCGCGGATGCGTTTCGTCCCTGGGGCGTGCGCATGTCGCTGTCCATCGATCTTTCGAGCCCCCAGGTTGTGGGCCATCTGCGCACCTTCGATCCGTTGGATCCCCGGTCGCCGCCTGGTGGAGGGGGAAGGTCAACGAGATCTACCGCGCCATCCCCGACTTTGCCGGCTTTGTGATCAAGGCGGATTCGGAAGGCCGCCGCGGCCCTTCGCAATACGGCCGCACGCCCGCGCAGGCGGCAAACACCGTGGCCCGCGCGCTCAAGCCGCATGGCGGCGTGGTGCTTTATCGCGGCTTCGTCTACAACAATCATCTCGACTGGAATGACCTCAAGGCCGACCGCGCCCGCGCCGGCTATGACAACTTTCGCGCTCTCGATGGCAAGTTCGAACGCAACGTGGTGATCCAGATCAAGCACGGCCCCATCGACTTCCAGGTGCGCGAGCCCGTCTCCCCCCTGTTTGCCGCCCTTCACCACACCAACCAGGCGATCGAACTGCAGGTCACGCAGGAGTACACCGGCCAGCAGCGGCACATGGTGTTCCTCGTCCCCATGTGGAAGTGGGTGCTGGACACCGATCTCCACGCCCAGAACCGCAGCACCCCGGTCAGCGAAATTGTCGAGGGTAAAAGCTTCCATCAGCCGCTGGGTGGTTTTGTCGCCGTGGCCAACGTGGGCCTCGATACCAACTGGCTGCATCACCCCATGGCCATGGCCAACCTCTACGGCTTCGGCAGGCTGGCGTGGAATCCCGACCTGACCACCGAGGAGATCATCGACTCCTGGACCCGGCTGACCTTCGGCAACGATCCCAAAGTCGTCTTTATCGTCAACGGCCTGCAGGCGAACTCCTGGCGGGTGTACGAGCAATACACCGGTCCGCTGGGCATTGGGGGCCTGACCAATATCATCAGCGTCCACTATGGTCCCGGCATCGAGTCCGCCGAGCGCAACGGTTGGGGGCAATGGTTCCGGGCCGACAGCAAAGGCATCGGCATGGACCGCACGGTCGCCACGGGTACTGGCTTCATCGGCCAATACCCGCCCCAGCTGGCCAAGATTTACGAGTCCCTGGAGACCTGCCCCGACAGCCTGCTGCTCTTCATGCATCACGTTCCCTACAACTACATGCTGCACAACGGCAAGACGCTGGTGCAGTACGTCTACGATTCGCATTATGAGGGCGCCGCGGTGGCCGGTTCGTATCCGTCGCGATGGCGGACGCTGCATGGCCTGATCGATGACCAGCGCTATAACGAGACACTAGCGCTCTTTGAGTACGAGGCCGGTCACGCCATCGTGTGGCGGGATGCGGTCACCGCATGGTTCCAGAACATCTCCGGCATCCAGGATAAGCTGGGCCGCGTCGGCCACTATCCTGACCGCATCGAAGCCGAGTCCATGCAGGCGGACGGATACACCGCGGTGGCCGTTACTCCGTGGGAAACCGGCTCCGCGGCAAGGCAGTGGTTTGCAATCGCCCTGCCCCGTGCACACTCACCACAAAGCCTGGTAGGCCGGAAGGAACGTACACCATTGGCGTGCGCTATTTCGACTTGCGCACCGGCGCCGCGCAATACGAGCTGCTGCTGAACGGCAAATCCCTGGCGCACTGGACAGCGAATGCAACCCTACCCCCGGCCGTGGTCGACCCTCATCTCGACGGCAGCACCAGCATGCTCTTCACCGTTGCCGGCGTTCACCTCAAGCCGCGCGATACGCTCACTCTTCGCGGAACGCCGGACCAGGGTGAACCGGCTCCGGTCGACTACATCGAAATAAAAAAACAATAGGTGCAACAAACGGGTACCATCAGGTTCCGATAGCCACGGGTGAAAATCGAAATCAACTTCCGGTATTTGATTCTGCTTGGCGCGACCGCAGCTCTGGGCGGCGTGCTCTTCGGCTTCGACATTGCGATCATCACCGGCGCTGGTCCGTTTTTGACGGAGCACTTCGGGCTGAATGATTTGGAGCTGGGTTGGGCCTTCAGTTCACTTCTCTTTGGCTGCGTGCTGGGGTCTCTCGCTGCCGGCAGGTTTGCCGACCGTTACGGACGAAAGCGAATTCTGGTTGGAGTCGCTGTGCTGTTCGCGCTGACCTCGATCGCGACCGCAGTGGCGCCGACCTTTCACCTGTTTGTTGCCGCCCGTTTCGTTGGCGGACTGGCGGTCGGAGCGGCCTCTCTTCTCTCCCCCATGTACATAGCCGAGGTTTCGCCGCCCTCGGTGCGAGGGCGCATGGGCGCTCTGTATCAGCTGTCTATCGTCATTGGCATTCTGATTTCCTATGGCATCAACTACCTGTTGCGCAATAGCGGCGTCAACAATTGGCGGTGGATGTTCTTCACCGGCATCTTTCCGTCGGCGCTCTTTTTCGTCCTCATGCTGATCGCGCCGGAAACGCCGCGCTTCCTCATGATGACTGGCAGGAAGGAAGAAGCCTTTAATCTGCTGGCACGCATCTCGGGCAAGCAAAGCGCCGGGCTTGCCATCGCGGAGATGCAAGCAGCCGTTCAAAAAGGGGGCGGCTGGCAAGCGTTGCGGCGCCCCGGCGTGAAGCGCGCGCTCAGGGTAAGTTTCTTCCTGGCTATTCTGATTCACGTCTCGGGGATCAATACCATTGTCGATTACGCGCCGGCTATCTTTCGCTCCGCCGGATGGAAGATTGATGGCGCTCTCTTGTCCACCTTTCTGGTCGGAGTCACGGAATTTGTATTTACCGTCGCATCCTTCTGGATGATCGACCGCTATGGCCGCAAGCCGTTATACGTCATCGGGTCGATCGGCATGTGCGCGGCCCTGGTCTCGCTCATGGTGACGATCGCCACGAATCGATTTCACGGGCCGCTGGTGCTGGTGCTGATTCTTAGTTATCTCGCCTTCTTCTCTTGCTGCATCGGGCCGGTGTTTTGGACGCTGCTCCCCGAGATCTTTCCCACCGATGTGCGTGGTCTGGCAATGACCGTCCCGGTGCTGACCCAATGGGTTGCCAACGCTTTGGTTGTTCTGCTCTTCCCCTTCGCCTACCACCAGATCGGCAAGGTGGTCACTTTCGGATTTCTCGCCGCGATGGCACTAGCCCAGGCCATCTTCACCTGGTTCTTCGTGCCAGAAACGAAAAATAAACCACTGGAAGAGATAGAGGAATTCTGGGATCTAAAGCGGAGTGCCGTTTGATCCCTAGCCGCGGTTGGGAACCACGCGCGCTTTCAGGCGGTTGATCACTGTCTGCGGCACCAGGCCTTCGACCGAGCCGCCGAGCTCGAAGACGTTCTTGATCAGGCGCGAGCTCACGTAGGAATATTTTTCGTCGGCCATCAGGAAGACGGTCTCCACGTTCGGGGCCAAGCGCCGGTTCATCAGCGCCATCTGCAGCTCGTATTCGTAGTCGCTGATGGCGCGCACGCCACGCAGGATGGCCTGGGCCCGCTGCTCCAGAACAAACTCCACCAGCAGGCCGTTAAACGTCGCCACCGAGACATTCCCAAAGGGCTGGACCGCCTCGGTGATCATCTCAATTCGCTCGGAAACAGAAAACAGCGGCGCCTTCTCAGAATTCTTGAGAATCGCGACCACCAGATGGTCGAAGATCTTCGCCCCACGCGCGACGAGATCGAGATGACCATTGGTCAGAGGGTCGAAGGAACCCGGATAGATGGCTTTGACTGTGTTCAAGACAAATTATCTGCCCTGCCGCACAGGTACCTTCACGGCTTCCGTCGCCTGGGCGGACCCATTGAGCGGAACCGCGGGAATGTCGGCTGGCTTCACCCCGGTGAGGCCAAGCTTCTGCCGTAGTTGGCCATCGATGCGGGTGAAAATTTCCGGATGGTCTTTGAGAAAGCTACGAACATTCTCTCTGCCCTGGCCAATGCGCTCGCCTGCATAGCTATACCAGGCGCCTGACTTCTCCACGATATTCTGCGCCACGGCAAGATCGAGTACATCGCCTTCGCGGGAGATGCCTTCGCCATACAGGATGTCAAACTCCGCCTCGCGGAAAGGCGCGGCAACTTTGTTCTTGACCACTTTGATCTTGGTGCGGGAGCCGACGACCACGTCGCCTTCCTTGACCGCCGCGATGCGGCGAATATCGATGCGCACCGAGGAGTAGAACTTGAGCGCGCGGCCACCGGTCGTCGTTTCCGGATTGCCGAACATGACCCCGATCTTCTCGCGGATCTGATTAATAAAAATCAATGATGTGCGGGACTTCGAGACCGTGCCGGTGAGCTTGCGCAGCGCCTGCGACATGAGGCGCGCCTGCAGTCCCATGTGAGAATCGCCCATTTCGCCGTCGAGTTCCGCCTTGGGCACCAGCGCAGCCACCGAATCGACCACCAGTACATCGATGGCCCCGGAGCGCACCAGCGCTTCGGTAATCTCCAATGCCTGCTCGCCGTAATCCGGCTGCGACACCAGCAGGTTGTCGACATCGACGCCCAGCTTCTTGGCATACTGCGGATCGAGCGCGTGCTCCGCGTCGACGAAAGCCGCCATCCCGCCGGACTTTTGCGCTTCGGCAATGATTTGCAGTGTGATGGTGGTCTTGCCCGACGATTCAGGACCGAAAATCTCGATCACCCGGCCGCGGGGAACGCCACCTACTCCAAGCGCGGCGTCAAAAGAAATCGAGCCGGTAGAAATAACGGAGATGGGCACGATCGCCTCTTTGTTGCCGAGGCGCATGATAGAGCCCTTGCCGAATTGCTTTTCAATTTGCGCTAATGCCAGGTCAATGGCGCGGGAACGATCGTCTGCCATGGGGGGTCTCCAGTGGGTAGGTACGTTGATCAAAAGCGGGCGGCTTGTAGAGGATCATACACCGCTATCGCTGCAGCAGGTCCACGGGTTGGTGGATATCCGGGACGCGGAAGTAGGGAGCGAGCGCCGGGTGCTTGCGGCCACCGCCTGGTACATCTCCCAGGCGATGCGGCGATAGGAAAAATGTCCGGCCGGCGCGGAGCGCAGCTCTGCGATGTACAGAGCCTCGGCGAAATCCATTTTGAACAGAGCACGGGTGCGCGTGCCCAGTGGAAGCACGTAGCGCGCATTTTCGATTAGGCCAGCGTGCGAGAGCTGCTCGAAGACAGAATGGGCCTGGGTCATGGCCGAGTCGTATTGCTTCAGAAGCCCGGCGTCGGCCAACCCTTCAGGAACTTCATAACCATGAGCGCTCGTGAACGGCTGCAGGATCTGGACGCAACGGCGGTGGCGGTGCATGTCGCGGAAGCCGCCGATATCCATGAGAATGTCAAAGCGCAGACCCTGGCCGGCGGAGAACTCGCGCAGCAGCTCGTCGTGGCGGCCGCGATGGCGGGCGCCGATGGCGATGATCTCGTTGCGCCGCGTCTCTTCGAGCGCGGCGACCTGGCGGGCGATCTGGCGATAGGAGTAATGGCTGGCGCCGTAAAGCAGAGTCGTGGCCAGATCGATTTCGAGCGTCTGTTCGTCCACCAGGTCGACCGGGCCGGCCGGGGTCTCGATGGGCGCATCCTTCATCAGCGCGGCGGCGGCCTCTGCCAGCTCAACTCGGGTCGCCAGCACATAGTCATTGGGCGCTGCGTACTTGACCAGAGTGGGCGCCGTCTTCACCTCGCGGGTTAACAGAGCCTCCGCATTGGCGCCGAGGACAGGGTCCAGGGCCGCGATCTCACGCTGTAACGCGCTGAGCGCCTCGCCCTGCACATTCCAGGCCGAACCGGCGGCCGCTTCCCGGAGCCGCTCGCCCAGCTGGCGAACCTCTTCGTGGGGATCGGAGAGCAAGCGGGAAATCTGGGTCTCGAGGGTACGCGCGTTCACGATCTGGCCCAGAGAAGTGTTGGTGGCCAGCGGGAGCAGGTAGCGGGAGACGTCGAAGGCACGGGCCTTCAGGATGCGGTGAAAGGCCTCCTCTTTCATCTCCGCCGGCCGCGGCGGTGCGCCCTTTCAGATGCTCGAACATCCACTCAGTGCTGGAGTGATACTCGGCGAAGAGCGCCTCGATGGCCGCGGTGAAAGCCTGTCCGCTGGCCGGGTTCAAGGAAAAATCGGGGAGGTACCAGCCGCTTTTGCGGAAGTTCTGATAGCGGGTGGAACGCTCCTGGCCGTCCCAGCGTTGCTCGTCGACCAGGATGATGGCCGCCAACAGCGATAACCGCTCGATGGCGAAGGCCACATGCGCGAGATCCGCAATCGAGCGGTGGCCATATTGGAAGTAAAACGTGTTAAGGAAATGCTCGGCGCGCTGGGTGGAGATCTCCCGTAGCGATTCCTTCATCGAAAGCGCGGATCGCGAGTATTTCGCCATGGCATAGGCCAGAACTTCCGGGTCGGCGCCATGCACCGCATATACCTCGGTCTGGTTTCGGGGTTCTTCGGGCAGGACAGGAGAAGCTGCGGTTACGATTTCGCTCTGAGCCATGGTCAAGGTTCAGCATAGAGCATTCCTGCCATCGTGAGGAGCACATGGTACCTTCGCTTGCACGAGAAGCTCTCACTGCCCTCACTGAGGGTGGAACTGAGATAAGATGGGAGGGCAACCGCGGTGCGGATTGAGCCTTTTACGAGTGAGTTCGCTCTTATGGCCACGAGCCGCTATTCCCAGCCTGACGAAGAAGCCTTGTCGGTGGTAAACCACCGGCCTTACGCGTTGCCCAAACGTCCCTGGACGATGATGCAGCGCTGGAATGATCTGCTCTTCGCCCACTGGCCAATCCCTGCTGCCAAACTGGAATCGTTGCTTCCCTCCGGCCTGCAGGTGGACACTTTTGATCAATCCGCCTGGGTGGGCGTCGTTCCCTTCTGGATGGACCGGGTTCAATTGCGCGGGGTCCCCCGTATTCCCGGCGCCAGCCGCTTTCCCGAGCTGAACCTCAGAACCTATGTCCGGGAACGGAATACCAATCGCGCCGGGGTCTATTTCTTCTGTCTGGAAGCGTCCAACCCGCTGGCGGTGGTCCTGGCCAAGGCAGTCTTCCATCTGCCTTATCATTGGGCCCGCATGTCGATCAAGGTGCGCAGCGAGCGGGAGTTCACCTACCAGAGCGAGCGCCTTTTGAGCGCCAAGCCGGTGCGCTTCCGCGCTCACTATCGAGGCCTGGGCAAGTTGCGTACGATCGACCAGAGCCGCCCGGGAACGATCGAGCACTTTCTCACCGAACGCTATTGTCTCTTCACCACCAACCGCAGCGGGCAACTGCTGCGTGGGGATATCCACCACATGCCCTGGCCGCTCGAAGCCGCGGAGGCGGAGATCGAGCTGAATGACCTTCCCACTGCCTATGGCATCGAAATCCCGCAGACGGCGCCGCTGCTGCACTATTCACGGGAGCTCGTGGTCTACGTCTGGTCGCTGGACAAAGTGTGGGGCAAGCTGCCGGCTCTCGAGGCGGCGGCGGTGCGCACCGCCGAGATCGTCTAGTTCCCTCTCCAGCCCACCATCAGTGCCAAGTGAGCCTCAAATTTGTCATCCCGAGGAGCCGACTTGCCTGTGGCAAGTGGAGCAATTACCCGGCAACAAAAGTTTGGGGCCCCATCAAGCCTACTTCTGAGTGGATCGTGCCTCCCCCACTGGTTTGTCCTTAGGACGAAGCAAGCGCAGCAGGGATCTGCAGTTTGCGTTGATGGAAAACAACCCGGAGCAATCACCCACGAATTCGCTTGTGCCCGAAACTCAATCCCCCGTGCTTCGTCGTGGGATCAAATTTGAGGGGCGTGGCTCACCTCACGGGATGGATGGACGGGCAAAAAAGCTAATTTCAAGTTCTGAGAATACCAGGACTGCGTCCTGGGCTACAGCCGCCCCTTCGACAAGCTCAGGGCAGGCTCTTCGGGGCTGGAAAATGCCGATAGTGGGTCAATGACTACTGCGCTCTGCTACACCTACTTCTTCGCGTACACGAGTGGAATGACCATGGAAAACCTAGAAGGCAAGACGGCATTTGTTACCGGCGCATCCCAGGGAATCGGCCGCGCTTGCGCGCTGGCACTGGCAAAGATGGGGGCCCGCGTCGCGCTGGCCGCGCGCAATGAGGAGAAACTCGAAGCCGTGGCTGGGGAAATCACCGGGGCGGGTGGTCAGGCCAAAGCCTTGGTGATGGACGTGGCCAGCGAAGCCTCCATCCAAGCCGCCGCCAAGGCCGCCATTGCTCACTTCGGCAGCGTGGAGATATTGGTGAACAATGCGGGCATCACCCGGGACATGCTGCTGCTCCGCATGAAACGCGCGGATTGGGACGCTGTAATCACTACCAACCTGACCGGCGTCTTCCTTCTGACCCAGGCATTGCTGAACCCCATGCTGCGAGCGCGCTGGGGCAGAATCATCAACATCAGCAGCGTGGTGGGGCGCACCGGGCAGGCTGGACAGGCAAACTACGCTGCCAGCAAGGCCGGGCTGATCGGATTTACCCAGTCGATGGCGCGGGAACTGGCCTCGCGCTCCGTTACCGTCAATGCAGTAGCGCCAGGCTATATCGAAACCGCGATGACTGCGGCCCTGGACGAGAAGCAGCGCGAAGCGCTGCTGAGCCATATACCACTCGGCCGGCCGGGCAGCGATCAGGATGTAGCTCACGCAGTGGCTTTTCTTGCATCTCCGCAGGCAGGCTACATCACCGGGCACGTGCTGGATGTAAATGGTGGCCTGTTCATGAACTAACCGGATTTCCTGTACGGGCCGCCCCCCGGCCTGCCGGGAACGGGTGCAGTTCGGTGATTGCACAAGCCCGACAGGAATCCGGGTCCAGCCCTTCTCGATGAACCATCGCAGATACAAAATCCCGATTTCGGAAAAATATGAGTGCCCTCCCGAAAAAATTTCTTGCTTGTCGTCTGTTCGGCGTGTTAACTATGCTGCCAACACCTAGAAATACATATGAACTGCTGCTGGTCCATTGGGGTGAAAGTGTGAACGAAGGTCATTGCATATGAAGATCGGCATAACCATCCGCGGATACCGGTTGCAGAAGGGTCTGTCGCAGGGAGATATCGAGAAGCGCACCGGCCTGTTGCGCTGTTACCTGTCCAGGGTCGAGAACGGGCATACTGTTCCCTCACTCGACACGCTCGCCAAAATCGCGCAGGCCCTGGATATCCCGCTGGCCCAGTTCTTCGCCGAAGACTCGCTGGGCCGGGAGATGAACACCCAGAAGCTGACCGATGACGAATTGCGGTTTCTCACCCAGATACGGCGCTACGCGACCAACCTGAACGACAGCGACCGTAAGCTCCTGCTGGCGATGGTTAAGAAGTTCGCCGCCACCGCGGTGCGCTAGAGCGGTTCCACGATTACTGTGCCCCATCCGGACTCAGCGAGGTGGGTCTTTTCTTGGGGAAAAGCCCCGTCCGAATCGTCTTCACCGGTTACACCTATCGTGGAAGCGCTAAACCTCTCTAGCGCGACCTGGCCAGACCGTAGGCAAAGGCCAGGAGCAACACGGTCATGCCGCCATAGGCGGCCCAGGAGCGAACGCCGAATTCGTTCTTCGCCGAGCCGATTCTGGGCACCAGCGGCGCTCCCAGGGCAAGACCGCAAAGAAACCCTCCCAGGTGGGCCATATTGTCGATTTGAATGCTGGTGCGCAAGAACATCGTGGAGCCCCCAATCACAAAGTTCAAAAGGGCAAAGTAAATCACGCTCCTGCGCAGGCGGCGAATCTCCTCCGGCGGCACGGGCAACAATTTCGCCTTGAGCAGTAGGATGAGCACGCCGGCAATCCCAAAGACGGCGCCCGAAGCGCCGGCGCCGACAATCTGCGGATGCACCGCGGTGCTGAGCAAATTTCCTGCAACCCCGGTCAGCAAATAGACGGCAACCACCCCCGCGGGGCCGAGCAACGGCTCGCCCAGCAAACCCAGATTCCATAAGCACCACATGTTGGTCGCCAGGTGGAGGATGCCGATGTGGACAAATGCGGCGGTGAGCAGACGCCACCACTGCCCGGCGAGCACGTAGACGCCGAAATTGGCGCCCCAGTGCACCAGCTCGGCGACGGTAGGGTTGCTGGGAGAGACACCGCTCACCACCATGGCCAGGTAGACGGCACAGTTGATGCCCACCAGGGTGTAGGTGGCCGGCGCAGAGGCCCAACGGTTGCCTCGGGCACGTCTCGATGGACCCGGCGGAATCGGCCCTGGATCCCCATCGTAGCCGGGCATTCTGCCGTAGGTGCGAGGGTCATTGCGGCCTTCCGGCGGCAAGACTTCCGCTGGACTTTGCGGTGGCCTGTTTCCTCCCCAGTTCATAGGGCTAAGCTATCCTGAGCGAGGGCCCCTGACAAATGGGGCAAAGGACAAATGGGCGATTCGTTCGTCCCATCCACTTCATCTCATCTGTGAGCGGACACATTGCCAGGTTCTTACAAATTGCGAAAAGGGCAGGTTTTGAGTGGAATATAAGCAGGTTAAGCGGGCCCTTTTGAGTGTTACGGATAAGACCGGCCTGGTAGATTTCTCCCGCCAATTGGCCGGCATGAACGTCGAACTGGTTTCGACCGGAGGTACGGCCCGGACCTTGCGCGACGCCGGGCTGGCGGTACGCGATGTTTCCGACCTCACCGGCTTTCCCGAGATGCTGGATGGCCGGGTAAAGACGCTGCATCCCAAGGTTCATGGGGGCATCCTGCACTTGCGGGGGAGCGAGGAGCACCGGGCGACGGTGGCCGCGCAGGGAATCGAACCGATCGACATGGTGGTGGTGAATCTCTATGCCTTCGAGGAGACCGCCCGCAAGCCCGGTGTCGCCTTCGGCGAGCTGGTGGAGAACATCGACATCGGCGGCCCTTCCATGGTGCGATCAGCGGCCAAGAACTTCGAAGACGTCGCGGTGGTGACTGCGGCTGCAGACTACGAAGCATTGGCAACGGAAATGCTCGCCCACCAGGGCGCGCTTTCGCTCGAAACCCGGTGGAGGCTGGCGCGGCAGGCCTTCACCCTCACGGCGTCCTACGACTCAGCCATCGCCGTGACGTTTAGCAGGATTGCCGCCGAACGGCAGCATGATCCCGGGCTTGAACCCGCCGAAGAGGTAGCCCATTTTCCGTCCACGCTGCTGCTGGCTTACTCCAAGACGGCCGACCTGCGTTATGGGGAAAACCCGCACCAGGGGGCCGCGCTTTATGCAGATGGCTCGGGCGCCGGGGTCGCAGGGGCCCAGCAGCTTCAGGGCAAAGAACTTAGCTACAACAACCTGGTCGATCTGGATGCCGCCTGGGAGCTGGTTCAGGAATTTGAGCAGCCTGCCGTGGCCATCATCAAGCACAGTAATCCCAGTGGCGCAGCCATCGCTCCTTCGGTACTTGAGGCGTACCAAAAAGCCCTGGCTACGGATCCCGTCTCCGCCTTTGGCAGCGTGATTGGCATCAATCGCGAGGTGGACGAGGCGGCGGCAGAGGAAATTGCCAAGCTCTTCGTGGAGGCGATTGCAGCTCCATCGTTCAGCGAAGGCGCCAAGGCAAGATTCAGCGCCAAGAAGAATTTGCGCTTGCTCATGGTGAAGCACGCGCCGGCAGCCAAGTCGGTTAAGCAGATTTCGGGCGGGCTGCTGCTGCAGGATGCGGATACCGAAGGAGTTCTGGCAGCAGGACTGACGGTGGTCACCGTGCGCCAGCCGTCGGCGGAGGAGACCGAGTCGCTTCTTTTTGCCTGGCAGGTGGCTAAGCACGTAAAGTCGAATGCCATTGTCTACGCGCGCAACGGGCAAACGATCGGAGTGGGCGCGGGCCAGATGAGCCGGGTAGATGCGGCGAAATTTGGCGCGATGAAAGCGGTGCTGCCACTGGCCAACTCGGTCGCCGCCTCCGACGCCTTTTTTCCCTTCCCCGACGGGCTGGAAGCTGTGGCGGCGGCTGGGGCCACGGCTGTGATTCAACCGGGAGGATCGGTGCGCGACCAGGAAGTGATCGAGGCAGCCAATCGGCTGGGCATCGCTATGGTCTTTACTGGAACGCGGCACTTCCGGCACTAGGAGGCTGCGGAAAAACTCTGTAGCGCAGAGCCTGCCCTGAGCTTGCCGAAGGGGACGGCGTTCAATCCGTACGTAAGCAATTGCAAAGCAACTCCGGCTTTAGAAGCCGCTGAGGGAACTCATCTCATCCCCCTCCCGATCCTTCCGCAGCCTCTAGAGTCGTGCCCTTCCGCCGTAGTTCCACTACCCTTCTTCCACATCTTTTTTTCCCAGGACTCTGGACGGTAAACCCGAGCTGTAATAGTGTCCTAACCAAGACTGCGATGATTTTGCTCATCAAAAGACCGCTCTCCTAGATAGCTATGGGGGCGGGGAAAAATAAAATTTGAGCACCTTCGTAAAACAAAGGACTTAGCCGCCACCTAGACGGAAACCAAAGACGGGAACATTGCATTCCTGAAACCAAACCGCAACCCAGGGCCGGCGCCCCTGGCACGCCCCAAGGGGCGGACCGATCGATCTTTCTCAACTCAATTCCATTCTTCCGGCCGGATTTGCCTTGCCGGCGCCGGCCCGGCCATCGCCAAGATCACGCTGCGCCCTGGCTTTGCTGTCCGGTCGGGATGATAAACGGGTGGGGAGGGATGGTAGCCCACTCAAGCCCCCGGCACGCCGGGGCAGGCGCCGTACGGCTTGACCCCGATTTCCCGCCAGCAAAGGCAAGTCCGCTGCTCGGGATGACAAAGGGCAGGCCACTGATGTCGGTTGAGCCGCTGAGGGAAACATTCCATCCCTCTCCCGGCTTTTTCCGCAGCCTGTTTAAGCCCGGCCTATTCTCGATGTGCGGGCGGGCCGCGCCCTGTCCCTGGGTATCAGCTGAGTTACAGCCCCATGGAAAACCCGTGAACGGTGCATAAACCGCTATGACCAGGCGCAGGGAAAATAGTCTAAACTCAGAGATGGTAGCGAAGAAGGCAGCACGTTAGTGAAAGACCCAAAGTAACGGCGAAGCTCTTCCGGTCGGACGAATTGGGGAGTGTTTCGACTTTTTGCACGGCGTTACAATCGTTTTGGACCAGATGCTGCGCTGCGGTGCTACTGCATGCGCATATGACAAAAAAATGCGGGTTCCTCTGCACCGCGTTTGGACCGCCGGCGTCAGTTCAATGCAATGGAACAGAAGCCCGGGCACAGGAACTCCCATAAATGACCCTCAAACCTCAGCCCTCCTTTAAGAATCGCCAAGCGACCCTTTTTCATGTGGCGCTTGCTTGTGCGGCATTCGTTACCCCAGCTTCGGCCCTGGCCAGCGGCGCGCCGCAGCAGACGGCGGCCCCGCAAAGCGCGCCGGCAAAACCTGCCGATGGCGCGACCGTAGTCACCCTCTCCAAAACCGCGCCCGCCGCAACCACGCAAAAGCCGGACCGCTCCGCGGCTTACTACCATTTTGGTCTGGCACACATGTACGAGGAGATGGCCACCAACTACGGCCGCCCTGAGTATGCGACGCGCGCGATCGAGGAATATAAGCTGGCGTTGGACGCCGATCCCAACTCCAAATACCTGAACAGTGGGTTGGCTGAACTTTATCTCCGGACCGGCCGCGTACGGGATGCCGTACTGGCGGCGCAGGACATCCTCAAGACCGAGCCGGACAACCTGGACGCCCACAAGCTGCTGGGCCGTGTTTACCTGCAATCGCTGGGCAATGTGCAAAATGGCGGACCTTCAGAGAAAGTACTGCAGCTTGCCATTGCCGAATACACCAAAATCGTGCAATTGCAGAGCAACGACATCGAGAGCCGTCTGCTGCTGGGTCAGCTTTACACTTTGGCCCACGACACGCCCCACGCGGAAGAGCAGTTTAAGGCGGCGCAGCACATCGATCCCAATTCAGAAGATGTAGTGCTGAACCTGGCGCGGCTCTATAGCGATTCCGGCGACATGACGCACGCGATCCAGGTGCTGAACGCCGTGCCGGAGGACGACCGCACGGCGAAAATGGATTACGCGCTGGGCATGAGCTACGACCAGCTGAAGGAAAACAAGAACGCCATCGACGCTTACGGTAAGGCGTTCGACATGGAGCCGGATAACCTGGACGCAGAGCGCGGTCTGGCACAGGCGCTGCTGAATGATAACCAGCTCAGCCCCGCGCTCAAGCACTTTGAGGCCATCTCAGCCGCCGATCCGCAGGATGCGCAGACCTATCTGCGCATCGCCGAGATCGAGCGCCGCCAGGGTCACTACGAGCAGGCCCTGACGACATTGAAAAAGGCCAAGGCTCTGGCCTCGGATTCGCTCGAAATTGGCTTCAATGAGGCGCTGATTGATGACTCGCTCGGCCGCTACGACGAGGCCGCGCAGTCCCTGCAGGGCCTGGTCAAGCAAACCAGCCACCCGGACGGCCAATATTCAGACGCGGAGAAGAACAATCGCTCCATCTTTCTGGACCGCCTGGCCAACGTGTATCGCGAGCAGGAAAAGACAGACCTGGCGGTGCAGACCTACCAGCTCATGGTCGCCATGGGCGGAGAATACGCCGAGCGCGGGTACCAGGGCGAGCTGGACGCCTACCGCGATGCCAAGCAATACGATAAGGCAACCCAGGTCGCCCAGCAGGCAGCGGCGGCCATGCCCAAGGACAAGAGCGTCCAGTTAATGTTGGCCGGTCAGCTGGCCGATACCGGCAAGCCGGAAGAGGGAATCAAGCTGGCCAAGGCGCAACTTCGCGGCGACCCGGGCGACCGCGAAGTAAACCTGGTGCTGGCACAGATCTACACCCGTCTACGGCGCTGGAAGGAAGCAGGCGACGAGATCGACGCGGCGGAGGCTCTTTCCACCAAGCAGGACGACAAAATCTATATCTACTTTTTGCGCGGCGCCCTCGATGAGCGTCAGAAGCATTACGATTCCGCCGAAGAGCAGTTCCGCAAGATCCTGGCCATCGACCCTAATAACAGCATGACCCTCAACTACCTCGGGTACATGCTGGGGGATCGCGGCATCCGGTTGGATGACGCGCTGGCCATGGTGCAGAAGGCGGTGCAGTTGGATCCCCAGAATGGCGCCTACCTGGACTCCCTCGGCTGGGTGTACTTCAAGATGGGCCAGTATGCTCTGGCGGAAGCCAATCTACGCAAGGCCAGCGAACGGATGGGGAAAGACCCGGCCGTACACGACCATCTGGGCGAGCTTTATGAAAAGACAGGCCGGCTGAAGATGGCTGCGTCGCAATGGGAGCAGAGTCTGCAGGAGTATGCCCGCACCGTGCCCGCGGATGCCGAGCCGGGCGACGTGAGCAAAGTGCAGAAGAAGCTTGATACCGCGCGGGTCAAGCTGGCTAAGGAAGAATCGACGGGCGCCAGCCCGAAGCAGTAAGTGACCCTCGCACTGCCGGGTGGCTGTTCTGTTCCGGATGACGCCACGGGCCTGCTTGCTCGGCGGGTTCATCCCGAAGCAGCCCATCCCTATCGCACCCCGTTTCAGCGGGACCGGGCGCGGGTGATCCATGCGCGCGCATTTCGCCGCCTGGCTGGAAAAACCCAGGTCTTCACCCACCGCAACTCCGATCATTTTCGCAGCCGGCTCACGCACACCATGGAAGTGGCGCAGATTGCGCGGGCGATCGCCACTGCGCTGAGGCTGAACGAGGACATGACGGAAGCGCTGGCGCTGGTGCATGACATCGGGCACCCCCCCTTCGGTCATGCCGGCGAGCGGGCGCTGGACGAAGCCATGCAAGCATTTGGCCTGCGCTTCGATCACAACCTGCACGCGCTGCGCATCGTCGAATACTTCGAGGTTCGTTATGCCGCCTTTCGCGGCCTGAATCTCACCCTCGGCGTGCGCGAAGGGATCGTCAAGCACTCGCGAGATTATTCCGCGGCCGAACACCCGGAGCTCAGCGTCTACTTCCTTGACCAGCAGCCCCCTCTGGAGGCGCAGCTCATCGATCTGGCCGATGAAATCGCCTACCTCACGGCCGATATGGATGATGGCATGGAGGCGGGGATGCTCCATGCGGAGGCTCTGCGCAAAGATGTGCGCATCTTCGACCAATCGTTGTCCGCAGCGGAGCGTGAGTATCCGACAGCCGCCGAAAACCTGCTCTCCAACGAAGCCCTGAAGAGGATGCTGAATACCCTGGTGGGCGATCTCATCCGTGAGACTGCGCGTCGAGTCCATGCCGCGGGTGCGGTCACTCTCGAGGACATTCGCCACTCGCCGCAGCGGATGGCGGCGTTTTCTCCGGAGATCGAGGAGCTTCGCCGAGAGGCCAAACAACATCTGTACGCCACGCTCTATAGCCGCGAGGAGTTGCAACGAGACCTGCAGGAGGCGGCATCGGTGGTACGGAATCTGTTTGACTGCTGGGTCAACGATCCGTCACTGTTACCGGGTGCTTGCCAGTCCCAGCTCTCTGGCCAGGGCGTAGCCCGCGTGGTGGCCGACTACATCGCGGGGATGACGGATAACTACATCCTGCAGCAATATGCCGACTGGCAAAAACGTCAGTGACAGATCATGCCTTCCCTGATCTTGTACGAGAGATCCTATTCCGACGACGGGTGAGGATGGCTGTCTGCGGGAGAATGCCGCTGTTGGGTAGGTCCGGGCTGAACAGGCTTCGGAGAAACTCATGCTTTGTATCAGGGCATGACTTTAGTCGTGCCGCAAATCGTTGATATAGGCCGGGCTTTAGCCCCTGAGGTGTTGCTTTCCTGCCCGCTGGAGAGTTTTTCCGCAGCCTCTTCAGCCCCTGCGCTACCAAGTATTGCTTCCGGGTTGCCATTCCCCGCAGGTATTGCCATAACAGGGGCTAAAGCCCTGATCATTTCGGGTTCTGTGCGGCACGACTAAAGTCGTGCCCTGATACAAAGCGAAAACGCGAAACTGAAGCTCGATAGATCATACCCCGGGCTCTAGAAATGTAGAAACTCCAATGTCCGGGCTTAAAACCCGGACCTACCCAACAGCGGCATTTTCTCGCGACTTACAGGTTTGTAATGTGTGTCGGGCTGAGCGTGCCGGCGAGAAGATCGCGGAATGCTGTGAGATTTCCGCAAAACCTTCCCAGCCGATCCACGTGTGCTTCCGGCGCCAGACTCCACACCAGGTTCTTCAGGCATGGACCGACGATAAACCGGAAGACATGCGACCAGGGAAAAGTCCCTTTGCGCGCAAGGTAGATCGGATTGGCGACTTGCGCGTAACCCATCCGCACTCCAGTCGTGCGGCCCACCTTGACGCTGAGGTGAACTCCGCACGCATTCGAGATGTGAACGATCGATCCAAATTGCGCCAGCTGGCGTGAGAAATCCCAATCCTCGTACCACCCATACAGAGGAAGGGTCTCATCGAAGCGAAGCTCGTGCTTTCGAATCGGCGCCATGCGGAGACACATATTGCATCCGTAAGCGCAGTACCTGGGGCTTATCTGCTGCTCGCACTGCGCGCCGGTGTTGCCGGCGAGAATCAACCGGGCCTGCTCCACGGTGAGGCCGGGTCCCTTCACATCGTCTGCCAACACCCTTCCGGTGGAAGCCACGACATCCGGGTTCTCCTCAAAAAAGCGCTCCGTGATCTGCAGATAGTGTGGGTCAAGATAGAAATCATCGTCGATAAAAAGCAGAATGTCGCTATCCCGAGCCTGACTAAGGATCGCATTACGCTGCCGGGTAAGCCCCAGCTCCGCCACGAGGAAGGTTACGTGTGGGAACCGGTCCGGTGCATCGCCCACATCCGCCGGCTCTGCGTAAGCCACCAGGATCTTATCCGGCTGCCTTTTCTGCCTGGACAGAAAGGCGATGGTCTCGGCCAGTATCGCGGACCGGCCGCGGGTAGCAATGCCAACCACCAAACTCATTTGTGTATCGGCACATGGCCCAGAGACGTAGTGCTCAGCCGTGCTCAGCGGCGCTTGGTTTTCCATTATTCCTTTCGTCCGCGTTCCCTCCCAGGTAGCAGAGCCTAACCCGCGCCCCAGGGCGGAAGTTTGACTGGAGCGGCCCACGGGGGGACGCCCGGCACATGAAGTTTTCTGCGGTAGACTTTCCCACCACTCGCCACATAGAGCGTATCGAAATCGTGGCCGCCGAAACAGAGGCCGGTAGCTGCGCCGTTACCTGGCAAAGGAAGAATCGCCGCCACACGGCCGTTGCGGTCGAAAACCTGCACTCCCATCCGCGTGGCCACGTAGGCTCGTCCACCGCTGTCCATACCAATGCCGGCCGCGCCGCTGTCGTCCGCCCAGGCAGGAACATAGAAGTCGTAGAACGCCTCTCTCGCGTCGAGGGTTCCGTCGGACCGGACACGGTAGCTCAAGCCAGCGCGCGAGAGGCTCTGGGTGACAAACAGCCACAGGCCATCCGGTGAGAGAGCCAGCCCGGATGCTCCCTTTAGATCTTTGTCCAAGCGTACCTTTTCCCCATTCGCCCGGATGAGCCAAAGATCATTTTCCAAATTGCGCGTCCGCGTCACCGCGTAGATGTCGCCATTGTTACGAATGGTCAGGCTTGCGATGTTAAGGCCCTGGCCTCGTATTTTGGCTGGTGCAGGGCCAACGTGGTCTGTGACCTGGATTCCGCCCTCAGTGCGGGCCGCGTACACCTTCCCGTCCGCTGCAAAGGCAAACGCCGCAGCCGCCGCTGGTTGAGCGCATGGGATTGGCTTAGCATTGGCAACTATCTCAGAGATCTGTGCCGCGCCACGGGCGGGATAGAAAATCCGCCCCTGCGGATTTGCAGCTAGAGTGGTTACAGATGCGCAACCATCGGCGGCAACCTGCCAGTCTTCTCCCGGCTGCAGGATCGCCTGCAGTACCGGGTTGCCGGGCACCCCGGCTCGGACAGGCGCCGGCCAGTCTCTCCACAGCCAGCGCATTGCGTCGGGGAAAACGGCTTCAGCCTGGCTGCCGTTATGTGTTCCCGCGCCCCAAATGTGCCGAACATCGTAGCCGGCGAACTCCAGCCCCCGATTCATGGTCTGGTTCGACATCCACCAATCGCCCATCTCCGGGCCGCCTGGCCATTCATCGTGCACGCCATCTTGCATAAAGATGCGCAAAGGTTTCGGATCGGTCTTGCGCACCAGAACGTAATATTGCTCTCCGCCGCGCATGCCCACATAGGTACCGATAGCGCTGAAGACTCTTCTGAACGAATCCGGACGCTCCCAGGCGACGGTAAAGGCGGCGATGGCCCCGGTACTGCCACCACCGATGGCGCGGTCATTGGGATCCGTGGAAATCTTGATTGCCCGGCCGTCGGCCGTGGGGTATCGCTCCACTTCCGGGATCACTTCCTCGATCAGGAAACGGGCCAGTCGATCGCTGCGGCTGTCAAATTCAAAACTACGGTCAAAGCGAGGGTTGTCGGGCGGGCTGGCCGACGCCACGACGCCGGGAGAAACACCGATGCCGATGGTGATGGGCATCGCATGCTGGGCGATGAGGTTGTCAAAGACCGTAGCAGCGTTGAACCCGAGGCCATCCAGACCGACATACACGCAAGCCGGCTTGTCCCCCTGGTACGCAGCGGGCACATACACCGTGATGGTCCGCGTGGTACCCGGAAAAATCCTGGAGTTGGTCAGGTCGAACTTGAAGGTCCGTCCCACCGCTACTCCGGCGATTGGCTTTGCATCCGCAGGCAACGGGTAATTATCGGATGCCGCGGGCACAGTCTCGTCGATCACCGGTGGCGGCGATGCGGAATCGCTCACTTGTGATCGAGACGGCAAAGAAGCCAGTAACAAGAGGGCTGCGGCCAGCCAGCCTCGCGGGGATCTGCACCAGGATTTCATCGAATGGAGCCAATCCTAAATGTTTGCCGGTTTCTAAGGAAGGGCATACCCGAGAAGCTGCCCCGCTGCCTGGCCTTCGCAGCCAGGATCCTGGCTGACGAAATCGTCTGCGCCGGTGCTGCAGCGATAAAGAGCCACCATGTTGAGACCCGCAACCGGCTTGGCGTAGCCGTAGCCGTTGGTGCCGAGGATGCGAAAACCTCCGCACTGGATATCGAGGGAGACGAAGTAGTCTGTGGATCCCTTCTTACAGCCAAAGAACGGAACCGTCGCGCCCTGTTGCGGGCTCTCATAGAGATGTCCCAGCGTAGATTCCAGAGAAAATCCGCCATTGGGATCGATCCAACCCGTCGTCACCTGGTGATTGGTTTGGTTGAAATATCGATTGAGCGCCCGCAACGGATGCCCAGGCGCCCAGGAGAAGATTGCAATATCCCACTTTGCGATGGCGGCTGAGTAACCCGCGTCTGCAGCCGTGGCACGCCAGGTCGGAGCCGGATTCGAGATCGACGTGTACATCTGGATCGCGGAACCGGGGTTCAGATTGCCATACGGGTCGCGGACGAACCCAGCCAGAAAATTCGCCTCGTAGCCGGTAAGGTTGGTGTCGACGGTCGTGAGTTGCTCCCAGGAACCGGTCAGGAGTGAGGCGTCGGCGATGCGATAAAGCTCAATGCCGTACTGGCCCCGTTCGATTACCCCTCCGGTGGTCCACTGACCACGCCAGGGAAGATTGAACGAGGCGTACCAACTGCCGGTCTCCGGGTCATAGGCCATGTCTCCCCAGCTCGGTTGCGGGTTGTTTGGGTCCAGACCATTGCTGGTCAAAGTGCCTAACGCAGCAAAGTGCACTCCATCGCTGGAGGTGGCTTCGATATGGTGCATAACCGGGTTGGAATCCTCATAGAACATCCGGATGGCTCCATTATGGTCCTGGTTAACCACCGCTGGTTGGCCTGCGCCGTACCCCCCTTGCGCTGCCGATGAGACGACGGGTTGAGGATATTTCTTCCAGGCGATGCCGTCGTTGGAGAATGCAACGCCGATGCTGTTGTTGATCCCCTGCGACGAGCCGGTGGCCACGTAATACATGGCATAGGCGTAGGTCTGGCCGTTGCCCAGCGGATTCACGAACGAGCCGCGGACGACCTTCGGGTTGCAGAGGAATGCCGAGTCCCACGAGTTCTGCGATTCTCCCAGAACAGGCACGGGCAGAGAGTGCTGGTTGTTGGAGAGGTTAAACGACTCATACTGGATGGTGTCGGATATCTGCGTCCGATCACTCGTATTATCGTCCGCGCCACACCACCAGACCTGCAACACGTTTCCGGCCTGGATGACGGACGGAGAGTAATCGTAGATTCCGGCCCTTCCCACGACGGAGCCCGCCGGCAGGTGCTCGAAATGCACGCCGCACCCGGTCGCGACCAGCGCCACGGAGATCACGAGTACGGTTCTCGCCACTGCGTTTGCCTGAGCCATGGGCCAGCTATTGAACCTTGCCCTGGGGTCGAAGCTTGCGCAACTCCTGCGCGCACTCCACCGCATTCAACGCGGAGAGTTCGAGGTTGTCGGCGGAAGCCCAAAGCCACAAGCGTCGCGATTGCGAGACGCCCTGCTCATCAAAGCGGACGCGGACCGAGACATCCTGATCGCCGATGGAGTTGAGGTTGCCCGGCGCATCGGCGTCGCCCAGGATGACTTCCACATGAGGACCGGCGAGCGTCGCCTCGATCTGCTCTAACCCCACCTGGTGGTCGTACTCGACGGCGATCGAGAAGGTATGACCATGGAAGACGGGCACATGGATCAGCTGCAGGGAAAGCTGTGGCAGCCGTCCGCCGGAAAGTAGCGCGTAGTGGCGGCGGATGCGTGCTTCGCTCTCCGCCAGGCTGATCTTGGCGGCTTCCCCGAACGCGGCGACGGTGTTGAAGGCTACCTGGACGTCGTACAGCTCGAGCGGAATACTCTGGAACGAAAGCAGCGTCACCGTCTGCTGGTGCAACTCGTCCAGCGCCGCTTTTCCATACTCCGAAGCAGGTTCCATGACCGTCGCTGAGACCTGGCGAATCGCCCCGGCACGCTGCAGACGTTCGAGCAGCAAGGCGAGCACCAGTGCAGCAGGGTGAGCCGAAACGACAGCCGGCGTATGCAGAGTCGGCGCGCCGGCAACGGCCGCTTCCCCCATCGCCTCCTGGACCCATGGGGCGCTCACCAGGACTCCGGCTTCGCCCTCCAGTGCCGCGGAAAGATCGACAATGCTGGAGCCGGCCCGATGCGCTGCCTGCCAGTGGCGGCGGGTTAACTCCGCCGTCCCGGCGAAGAACGTGAAATCGACGTGCTCAAAGGAAGCAGCCGTGATCGGCTGTATAAACGTCATCTCGTCGCCCACCGCTTCCAGTTGTCCCAACGCCTGCTGGTCGTCCATCAGGGCGAACTCAGCGGCGGCAAAGCTTGACTCGGAGAGTGCTTCGTTAAGCTGTTTGCCGCGAATAGAAGCGGCGCCAACAATTGCAATATGGTAGTTGGTGGTCATCGATCGACTTGCCTACCGGGGCTTCTCATGGGTGAACTGGCGGTTGGGATGGAGGGTGCGAAGGCGGCAAGGGCGGGGCAGAAGTAGCTTCGCTCAGTGCAGCCTCGGAGCTCATGAGCTGCCGGTTGGCGGCCTTGTGGCGCCGCTGCCAGGAATATGCCGCGCGGGCGAAAATGCCGGAAAACATATAAAAGAAGGCCAGCAGAAAGAGAACGATCTGGGAGAAAACAAAGGTGGCGTAGATGGCCAATCCTATGACCACAATCCGTTGAAAGGGATGGCGATCGGCCAGGTTGATTTCTTTCCCGCTCCAGAAGCGCCAGGTACTGACCATCAGCAGGCCGACCAGGAAGACCAGCATCATCCACATGATGGCAATCCGCCAGTTAGGCACCGGCGTTCCGGAAAAGAAATGGACCACGGCGGCAATCACGCCGGCGGCCGCGGGAATGGGCATGCCCACGAAGTATTTTCGCCCCGGGCGGCCGGGATTCTTGGGCAACAAGTTGGCGCCGATATTAAAGCGCGCCAGGCGGCCGGCGCCGCAGAGCAGAAACAGAAAGCAGAAGAATGCGCCCCACTGCACCACGTGCTGCCGGCGCACCGGGTCCATGGCCGTGGGAAGCATTTGGAAGCCCCAGGTGAAGGCCAGAAGGCTGGGAGCGACGCCGAAGGTAATCACATCCGCCAGCGAATCGAGCTCCTTGCCGAAGTCGCTGGTGGTTTTCGTCATGCGCGCAATGCGGCCGTCGATGGCGTCAAAGGGGATGGCAAAGCCGATGGCCAGGGCAGCGTAGTCGAAATGCCGCGGCTCCTGTACCGATCCCTGCAGGCTTTGCATAATAGCGAAATAGCCGGCGGCGATATTGCCCGCCGTGAACAGTGACGGCACGATGTACATGCCCCGGCGCAGCCTGCCCCTCCTCTTGCGTTCAGGCGGCCTGGCGGCGTCGCGGCTCAAGCGAAGCTCTCCGCTAAAACATCCAACGATCCCTCATCCTCCGCCGGCGGAATATTGGCCAGCACCGAGGCGCCTCCCTTGACCCGTTGCCCCAGGGCCACCCGGACGTGCGCATGGCCAGGCAACAGAACGTCCACCCGGGAGCCGAACTTGATCAGGCCAACGCGCTCGCCCCGCTCCACAAAATCGCCCGGTTGAAAGCGGAAGACGATGCGCCGCGCCAGCAGGCCGGCGATCTGTTTGAAGCTCACATCGAACTCATCGCCTTGCACGGTCACCAGGTTCTGCTCGTTTTTTTCGGCTGACTCAGGGTTGAGCGCGTTCAGATACTTGCCTTTCTGATACCGGACCTCGCGCACGGTGCCGGCAATGGGCGAGCGGTTGACATGCACATCGAAGACGCTGAGAAAGATACTCAAGCGGATACGCTCTCCTTGCGGCGTTTGAATGCGCGCAACCTCGGTAATCTTGCCATCCGCGGGCGAAACCACCAGGCCAGCCTCGATCGGCACCGGGCGTTCCGGATCGCGGAAGAACCAGAAAAAAAAGCATGCCAGCAGAAACGGTACGACTGCCCAGATCCAACTCCCTGTTACTCGCCATACCAGAACGGCAGCGGCGATAAACCCAAAACCATAGAAGTATCCGTCACGCACCATGTATGAGACCAAACCCTTGCAGAATTATAGAGGGTGTCTCTTTCCCAAACCCCGTCCCAACCGCGAATCAGGAGGCGCCTAGCCCTTCACGTTTTGGCTAAGGGTGGGATTCCACGGATCCAACCGCGCCTCCAACAGCACGGCGTCTTCGACTGGTGCAGAGTAATAGGCGCGGCGGCAACCCACGGTGGAAAAGTCGTGGCGCTGATAAAGCGCAAGCGCGGCGGCGTTCGATGCCCGTACCTCCAGGCGCATGATCGAGGCTCCGGACTTAGCTGCCCACGCCATAGAGGCGCCGATCAGGGCGCTTCCAATGCCCTGCCGGCGATACTTCTCGTCAACCACCAGCCCCTCGACCTCGGCGAGGGTTTCCTGGGGTAACCAGCTGGCCAGGGCAAAGCCAGTAAGGATGCTGCCGCAGAGCGCAATCACGGAGTAGCGGGTTACGAGGGAGGGCTGGGCGGGGAGCAGGATCTGTTCGTAATCGCGGCGGGTCCAGTGCGGGGCTTCGACGAACCTGGCGGCGAGCCTGAGCACGTGATCGATATCCTGCGCCGTCATGCCGCGGACACTGCAACTCACGTGGCAACCCCGGCTCTGGCGGAACGGAAAACCTCGGCGTCGGAACGGCGCAGATAGTTGGCCTGCAGAGTTTCGGCATCCTCAAATTTGCCCGCGCGAAAACGGCCCAGGGCAAAACGGAGCGCCTCGGCAGCGTCGGGAGGTTGCACGTAGACCGGTCCGCAGATAGCGAGGGCGGCGCAGGCGCTGCTAGCGGCCGCCGGACCATCCCCGGCAACGCTCTCATCGCAAACCAGCACTCCCGCTCCCGGCTGTTTGGCAGCCGCCACCGTCTCCTCTCCGCTCAAAAGCCGCTCGCCCAGATTGTTGCCGTCCTGGTATTCGCCCACGTAGTACTCACCCCGGCCTGCATCCACGGCCACGAGCACATGGGGCAAGCCGCTGGCGCCGGCCAGCAGCGCCAATCGCGACACCGCAATCAGGGGGATGCCCGCGCCTTCGGCCAGGCCTTTGGCGGTGCTTAGACCCACCCGGATGCCGGTGAAACTGCCGGGCCCGTTAACCACGACGATGGCTTCGATATCGCGCAGCGTCAGATGCCGGCTCTCGAGCATGGCGGCGATCTCAGGGATCAGGCGCGCCGAATAGGTGCGCACCGCAAGACTGGCAGTCGAGAGAATCTGGACCTCGCTCGCGCCTGCCACACCCAGAGCCACGCTGGCTGTATTACCGCAGGTATTGAGGGCTAGGAGCATAGAAAGACCGCCTCAGACTCCAGCAATGGGATCCTGACAGATTTCCAGCAGCACTCCATTCGCAGCCGATGGGTTGACCAGAAAGCGAAGCCGCCCTCCGGCGCCGATCTCGATCTCCTCGGAGATGAGGCGTACGCCGGCCTGCTTCATCTCTTCGAATGTGCCCGAAATGTCGTCCACATGGAGCGCCAGGTGATGCAGGCCTTCCCCATGCTGGGCAAGAAACTTGCCCAGGTCCGTCCCCTGATGCAACGGTTCAAGCAGACGCAGGCTGCTCTCCCCGAGCGGAATCATGACGCTGCGCACGCCTTCCTCCTCCTCTTCTTCCTCCAGAACCGTGAGGCCGAGAGCTTCATACAAGCGCCGGGCCCGCTCAATACTGTTCACCGCAATGCCCAGGTGGTCGATCTTTGCCATCTTTCTCTCCTCGTGTGAGTTGCTCTACCAATTCGGGTACCAGCTGATAAGGATCCAGTTCTCTGAGCACGACCGCGTGACCGATCGCCGCCAGCGCCTGATCGCTCAGGCCATTTCCGCGCATTGCGCGCAGCAGTTCATGACCGATCATTTCCATCACCCGGGCCCGCCAGTGTGCCTCTCGCCGGGCGGTAAGTCTTCCCTCCTCCGCCAGCCATGACCAGAATTTATCCACCGCCCGTTCCAGTTCTTCGATGCCGGCGCCGGTGGTGGCGACGGTGCGGACCACGGGTGGAATCCAGCCGCTGTGTTGCGCGGTCAGCGACTGCAGCGATCGCACTTCTTTTTCTACCCGATCGGCGCCATCGCGATCGCTCTTGTTGATCACGAAAATGTCGGCGATCTCCATAATGCCCGCCTTGAGGCTCTGCACGTCGTCGCCCATGCCAGGCACCAGCACAACGATGGTCACGTCGGCCAGGCGCACGATATCGATTTCATCCTGGCCAACCCCCACGGTTTCGAGCAGGAGCCGCTGCTTGCCGCTGGCCTCGATCACGGCGGCTACCTCCGCCGAGCTGCGGGCGAGCCCGCCCAGCGTGCCTCGGGTCGCCATGCTGCGCATATAAAATCCGGGATCGGCATCATGCTCTCGCATCCGGATGCGATCTCCCAGTATGGCCCCCCCGGTAAAGGGGCTGGTGGGGTCGACGGCAACCACTCCCACGGTCGCCTGTTGCGCGCGATACCGGTGAGCCAGCCCATCGACCAGGGTGCTCTTACCGGCGCCGGGAGAGCCGGTGATGCCGATGCGCACTGCGGAGCCGCTGTAGGGGAAGCAGCAGGAAAGAATCTGCCGCGCCGAAGGCGCGTCATTCTCCACCAGCGAGACCGCCCGGGCCAGCGCGCGTACATCTCCCTGGCGCAAGCGCCTGACCAACTCCGTCACTTCAGGAGTGCAGTCTGCCGCAATGGTCTCGTTCTTCATCCCTCCCGATCATACGATTCACAACGAAAGAGCTTCCGAACTTGACAACCTAGGCTTTAATCGGTCATAGTAGGTCATAAGTTGACATACTATGACGAATTCGAACGAAGAGATTCAACAGATGTTGCCGCTTTCACTCCCTGTCTTCCACATGCTGCTTTCGCTCACGGAAGGGGAGCGACATGGGTACGCACTTAAACGAGAGATCCTGCAACGGACGAACAAGCGCGTCAATTTAGGTTCCGGCGCGCTTTATGGAGCCATCAACAAGATGTTGGAACAAGGGCTCATCGTCGAGTCAGAGGAACGCCCGGATCCACACCTGGACGATGAACGGCGCCGTTACTACGGAATTACTCCACTCGGTGGTCGTGTTATCCGAGCAGAGGTTGCGCGCTTGCGCGCTCTCGTACAACTTGCCGAAGTTCACCTGGGCATACCAAACCTGACGTGAGGCGACCATGACTGATCTCACAAAGCTCTACCGCAGATTGCTCAAATTCTACCCAGCAAGCTTTCGGGAAGAATACGAGACGCCGATGGATCGTCACTTTCGTGACGAGCAGCGCGAAGCACATGGCTGGAACGAACATGCACGCTTGTGGGTTCATGCTCTCTGTGATGTTGCAGTCTCTGCGCCCAGGGAGCTGGCACGTGAGTTGAACCAGGACCTGCACTTCGCTATACGGGTTTACCGTAAACGACCGTTGAGCGCAGCCCTGGCCATTGGCGCCCTGGCTCTGGCCATCGGCGTAAGCACCGGAGTGTTCAGTGTCGCGAGTGCGTTGCTGCTGCGAACTCTGCCCTTCTCGGATGCCGCGCGCTTGGTGGAGTTACGCCTCTCGCCGTTTAGCGCAGGAAATGGGCGCGCCGGTTTCGCAGCGTGGCGCGATCACAGTTCCTACCTGGAAAGCGCAGCCACTTTCTCTACCTCCGAAATGAATCTGAATTCGGGCCGTGATGCTTTGCGAGTTCGAGTTTCCGAGACCTCAGCGAATTTCTTCGCATTGCTCGGAACAGGAAGCCAGTTAGGCCGCACATTTGCCCTGGAAGAAGACAGGCCGGGCCAGAACCATGTCGCGGTCATCAGTCATCGTCTCTGGCAGCAGTCATACGGCGGCGATCCGGCGGCGCTTGGCGGTACCGTTCGTTTGAATGGCGCTGCTCTCACGCTCATCGGTGTGCCGAGCCGCGCTTTGACTATCCCGGCGACGTAGATATATGGATTCCAACTGTCTTCGACTTCGAAACCATTCCGAAACGCGGAGCTTTTCTATGGCAAACAATTGGTCGCTTGAAGCCGGGGATCACGATGACGCAGGCGCGGCAGCAGTTCAAAGATGAAGCATCCCGCTTGAGCCCTGCCAGCTTTCGCAGTGATCATCCTGAGCGCCCCGCATTGGTCGGCCTGCGGGATCAAATTACCGCGCAGGTCCGTCAGTCGCTGCTTATCCTCTCGGCTGTTGTTTTGTTGGTCCTGTTAACGGCTTGTGCCAATGTCGCGCAATTGCTCCTTTCCCGTACGGCGGAGCGTCATCAGGAACTGGCGTTACGGGCTGCCTTAGGCGCCAGCAGATCACGGCTCGTCCAACAACTGACTGTAGAGGCGACAGCACTCACTCTGTCGGGAGCCACACTCGGGCTGATTGTCGCCTTCTTCGTCTCTCGCATCGCCAGTGCGGCCTTACCCGCACAATTGGCGACCCAGAACTACACCCTTTTGGACTGGCGTGTCCTCTGTTTCGCAATCACCGTTGCACTGATCGTGGGAGCCATATTTGGAGTCATGCCGGCGTGGTTGATCGGCCGCCTCCAGCCTTCTACGCAACTCGTTCGGGTGCACCAGGGCGCGAGCGAACCAGTGACCAGGCAGTTGCGGTCGATCCTGGTCGGCTTGCAGGTTGCCTTCACGCTCATTCTGCTGGTCAGTTCCCTCACGCTGAGCTCAGCCTTCCTGCGCTTGCTCGATACCGACTTGGGCTTTCGGCCGGCAAACGTAGTCACGCTGAAGGTTTCTCTGCAGGGAACGAGGTACCAGAATGGGACGGCCGAGTGGCAGTACTACTCCGCTGTCCTGGATCGTCTGCGGTCCATTCCAGGTGTCGAATCGGCAGGTGCAGTCAACTACCTGCCGCTTACGAATAATGTGCTCATGGCGGGCACAATCAAAGCGGACTCCGGTCAACAGGTTCAAGGGGTAGTGCTGAACGGCACAACGCCGGGCTACTTCAGGGCCATGGGTACGAAGCTCATTGCCGGAACAGAGTTCGTGACGGACGAAGGCAAGTCGCCTGAACCTACCGTGATTGTGAACGAGGCATTTGCACGTGAGGCTGGCCTAGGTGCGAATATCGTTGGTCGCCGGATCATCGCACCGTGGACGGCCCGGCCGTACTTGGTGTCGGGTGTGGTTGCCACCGCGCGCATGGGGGGTCCGGAGTACGACGGGGGCGCTCAGGCTTACTGGCCGGTCGAAGAAGAGCCTCCTCCGGCACTGACTTTTGTCGCGAAGGTACACGGTGATGCCCGGAAATACTTGACACGCTGCCGGGACGCCGTTATGGGATTAGATCGAAGCGTGCCGGTTTACGAGGTGAAGACCTTCGAACAGCGTCTCAGCGAAACGCTCGGACGGCCAAAGTTCTACACCACCTCGGTTCTGTTCCTTGGGGGTTTGGCGTTGCTGCTTGCCGTAATAGGCGTCTATGGCACATCATCACGCACCATCACACAGCGGGAGCACGAGTTAGGTGTTCGCATAGCACTCGGAGCTTCGACCGGGAACGTTCGAGCGATGATCCTGCGGGAAAGCCTGATTCCCATCGGTATAGGCATCGTAGCCGGTATCGGAGGGGCGGTAGGCTCCGGACCCTTCCTGCAACATCTGTTTGTGGGCGCCAAAGTTCCAGGGATGCCGACGTATGCCATGGCGTCGTTCTCGTTGCTGGTCGCGGCGATGATCGCCGCATGGTCCGCAACCGCTCGCATCCTGGCGATTGATCCGATGGACGCTATAAGAGCTGAGTGATCGTCGTGAACAGGATCACTCGGCTGTTGTACGTGTGAAACTATGTCCTGACCGCATACGATTCCCGAGGTGATGGACGGATTTCCGACGGCTTCCAAGTCGAGATCCCGGACACTGCAGATCCCCGTTCGACTTCGCTCAGGGCAGGCTCTCGACTACGCTCCAATGACAAACGAGTGGGGGAGGCATGGTAGCCCACTCAAGCCAAAGTACGGCTTGAATGGGGCACCCATCTTTTGTAGCCCGGGTAATTTATCCCTGAGACGGTTACTTGTTGAGGATTTCGCGGGCGATGATGAGGCGCTGAATCTCGCTTGTGCCTTCGCCGATGGTGCACAGCTTCACGTCGCGGTAGAACTTCTCCACCGGGTAGTCTTTGATAAACCCGTAACCGCCGTGAAGCTGCACCGCCTCATCGCATACCCTCACCGCTACTTCGCTGGCCATCAATTTGGCCATCGACGATTCGAGCGTAGTCTTCTGGCCGGCATCCTTCATCACCGCGGCGCGCAGCGTGAGCAGCCGCGCGGCGTCGAGCTGGGTTGCCATATCGGCAAGTTTCCACTGGATCCCTTGAAACTCCGAGATGGCCTTGCCGAACTGGTGGCGCTGCTTTGCATAGCGGCGAGCGGCGTCGAAGGCCCCACGCCCGATGCCCAGCGAAAGCGCGGCGATGGAGATGCGGCCGCCGTCCAGAATACGCATGGAGTCGATAAAGCCCTCGCCCTCCTGGCCCAGCAGGTTTTCGCTCGGAATCTCGCAGTCTTCAAAAATGAGCTCAGAGGTGTCGCTGGCGCGCAAGCCAAGCTTGTTCTCTTTCTTCCCCGCACGAAAGCCCGGAGTTCCCTTCTCTACCACGAACGCCGAAAGGCCGCGGGTGCCCTTACTCTTATCCGTAACCGCGATGATGACAGAAACATCGGCATAGTGGCCGTTAGTGATGAACGTCTTGTTCCCGTTCAGCACCCAGCGATCCCCTTTGCGTACGGCGCTGGTGCGGGCGCTTCCGGCGTCGGAACCGGAACCAGGTTCAGTCAATCCCCAGGCGCCGAGCCATTTGCCCGAGGCGAGCAGGGGAATGTACTTGCGCTTTTGCTCTTCGTTGCCGGCAACAAAAATGTGGTTGGTGCAGAGCGAGTTGTGCGAGGCCACAATGATCCCGATCGAGCCATCGACTGCCGAAAGCTCTTCCACGGCAAGCGCGTAGTCCACGTAACCCAGACCGGCGCCCCCAAGTTCCACCGGGAAGATCACGCCCATCAGGCCCATCGCGCCCAGCTTCTGCACTACCTCCATGGGGAACTCGCTGGCTTCGTCCCAGCGCATGACATTGGGAGCGATTTCGCGCGCGGCAAAATCGCGAATCTCCTTGCACAACTGCTCCTGCTCGTCAGTCAGAGCAAAGGAATGGGTCGGCGTGAGGGCGCTATCGGCTGCGTGAGCACTCATTGCGTGGGCTCCGTCGTCTGCTCGAAACGGGTACGCTCCATCGAGTAAACTCTTGAGTTTATCACCCCGGTATTCACAGCACGCTGAGCGCCTGCTGCAAATCTTCGAGCAGATCATCGGCATCTTCGATACCCGCCGAGATGCGCACCATGCCGTCGGTCAGGCCTATCCTGGCGCGGCCTTCCTGGCCCAGCGCCGCATGGGTCATGGTGGCGGGATGGGAGATAAGCGTCTCCACCCCACCCAGAGATTCGCCGACAGTGCAGACCTTGAGCCGGCGCAGTATGGAATTGGCTTTTTCGAGAGAACCAGTCTCGAAAGTAATCAGCGCGCCGAAACCCGACATCTGCCGCTGGGCAAGCTCATACTGGGGATGGTGGGAAAGGCCCGGATAAAAAACCGTGGGGATCTTGGGGTGGCCGGCAAGATACTCCGCGATCGCACGGCCATTCACTTCATGCTGCTTCATGCGCACGGCCAGCGTCTTGACCCCGCGCAACACCAGAAAGCACTCGAAGGGGGAAAGAATGCCTCCGGTGCATTTCTGCACGAAGGCAAAAGTCTCTTTGTGCTCCGGAGTGGTCCCCACCAGAACGCCCCCCAGGCCATCACTGTGGCCGTTGAGAAATTTGGTGGTCGAGTGCATGACGATGTCCGCGCCCCACTCCAGCGGCCGCTGAAAGTAAGGCGACATAAAGGTGTTGTCGACGCTCAGATCAATCGCCTGCCCCGTTTTCCGCCGTTCATGACAGAGGTTGGCGATGGCGCGAATGTCGGTGATCTGCATCAGCGGGTTGGTCGGGGTTTCAATATGCAACAGCCTGGTTTTGGGCTGGATCGCCCGCCGCACCTGCTCCACATCGGTGGTGTCGACGTAGGTGAAGAGGATGCCGTAGTTGGCAACGATCTGGTCGAAGAGCCGCGGCGTTCCCCCGTAAACATTCGATCCGCAAATGACGTGGTCGCCGGTCTTGAGCATGGTGACCAACGCTGCGATCGCTGCCATCCCGCTGGAAAAAACATGCGCCGAAGCGCCTCCTTCCAGCGAGGCCAGGTTTTCTTCGAGCGCCGTGCGCGTGGGGTTCGAAACCCTGGAGTATTCGTATCCGCGGTGCTTACCAATCTCTTCCTGGGCATACGTGGATGAGGCGTAGATAGGCACATTGACCGCGCCGGTCAAGGGATCGGGAGACTGGCCGTCATGAATGGCGCGGGTGGAAAAACCGTGTTTGCTGGTGCTCACAGACCGCCCTCGAAGATCTTTTTCGAAAGGTAACGCTCGGCGGAATCGGGGATGACGGTGGCCACTCGCTTTCCTTTGCCCAGGCGGCCAGCGATCTGCACTGCTGCATCCACGGCTGCGCCGCCACTGGAGCCGGCAAGCACGCCTTCCTCCGCCGCCAGCCGCGTGACCATGGCAAAGGCATCCGGGTCTTTGACCATGACGATCTCGTCGCACCACTCGCGGTCGAAGGTCTGGGGAATAAAGGAAACGCCGATCCCCTCCACCTTGTGGTGACCCGGCTCACCCCCCTGCAGCACGGAGCCCTGGGTCTCGACCGCTACGGTGAGAATGCCCGGATCCTGCTGCTTGAGAAAGCGAGCGACACCAGAAAATGTGCCACCGGTCCCAACACCGCATACAAAGGCATCCACCCGGCCCTCCATCTGCTCCCAGAGCTCGGGGGCCGTGGTGGCATAGTGGAAGTCGGGATTGGCGGGGTTCTCAAACTGGAGGGCGGCAAACGCGCCCGGAGTTTCTGCAGCCATGGCCCGGCAGCGGCGGATGGCGCCGGACATGGCCTCTGCCTCTGGAGTGCGGATCACTGTGGCGCCAAAACCTCGCATGAGGATGCATTTCTCTTCGGCAAAACCTTCGGGCACAAAGAGAACGACTTTGTAACCGCGATGCACACCCACCAAGGCAAGCCCCACCCCGGTATTCCCGGCGGTCGCCTCGACGATGGTTGCGCCTGGCTGCAGCAGGCCGCGCTGTTCGGCATCCAGAATCATGCCCAGCGCCGCCCGATCCTTGACGCTGCCGCCGGGATTGAATAGCTCAAGTTTTGCGTAGATATCGGCCGCCCCTGCGGGCACGACCCGGTGCAGGTGCAGCATGGGGGTGGAACCCATCAACTCCGTTATATCTTCGGCGACATGCAGCGCGCGCGCTGCAACCTCACGAGTAAAGGGGGACATAGGCCAAATGACAAGTGTAGCAGCCGGAAATCAATTGGCAGCCGCTGGCGACCCGTTCTTCGGCGCACTCGCCTTTTTGAGATTCGGGTAGTAGCCGGTCTTGGTGCGAACAATCAGCTTGTTGTATCCCTTGGCCTTGGCCTCTACGTGAATCGAACGGAAACCGCCCTGGCTGATGGGCTTGGTGGAGTGATAACCGATGGTGTACTGCTCGCGGATGTCCTTGGCGACCTCCCCGGCGATGGCGTCCACCTGATCCAGGTTCTTGGGGAAGAAGGAAATACCGCCCGTCTCATTGGCGAGCAGTTCGAGCGCTCGCTTGGCGCGATGAGCCTCGCGGCCGCCGCCTGTGTCGTCGTAGAGCAGCCCTATCGAATAAACAATCGGCCCCTGCAGGTCCTGGATGCGGCGTACCGTTTCCTCGAGCGTGGTGCTTGAAGCGTTGTCTTCTCCGTCCGTGATGACCAGCAGAACCTGCTTGGAGCGCTTGGCATTCTTGGTGAGGTAATCGGCCGACGCCATGATGGCGTCATACAATGCCGTGCCTCCCTTGGAATCGATATGCGAGAGGCCGTCGCGCAGCTTGTTGACGTTGGCGGTGAAATCCTGATCGATGTAGGCCTCGTCGGAGAAATTGACCACGAAGCTCTCATCATCCGGGTTCGAGTAATGCACCAGATCAAGAGCAGCAGTGTTTACCGCCTGGCGCTTGGTACGCATGGAGCCGGAGTTGTCGACCAGAATCCCCAACGATATGGGAATGTCCTGGTGCTGAAACGAAGTAATGGTCTGGAGCACGCCGTCTTCCATGACCTTGAAGTCGTCCTTCGCCAGGGTGGCCACCAGGTGCTGTTTGTCGTCGAGCACGGTGGCGTTCAAAACCACCTCATCGACATTTCGCTGCAGGGTGTATCGCCCATTATCGCGACCGATCACCGCTGTATTCCCGGCCTCACTGGAGGCGCCGCTTTCCGGCTTGTCGGGAGAGGCAACGGGATCACGATCGACGTTGAGCGGCAGCTGTTTCTCCGGCGGTAGCGGAGGGGCAGACGGCGGAGCAGCCACTTGCATCAGCGCCGGGACCGGCATGCTGCAAAGCAGGAAGATCAGAAGAACGAACAGCCAACTACTGCAAGGGCGCATAGTATCCGGTACGGGCGTGAACGGTAAGCTGGGGCAGCCCCTCAGGCGGAACCAGCTTTACCTTCAATTTACGCCACTTCCCGTCCCGTTTAATATCCTCTGACCTGTACCCCAGCACGTATTGATTGCGTAACTCGGCACTGATCTTGGTCGCGATGTCGGCCATATCGGCGAGGTCATCCACCCGGAAGAGCTGGCCCCCGGTCTCCTCGCTCACATCGTGCAGCAGAATAGGCCCCAGCTGCTCTTCGCGCGTGGGAGCGTACTGGTCGAAGATGCCGATGGAATAAATCTGTACGTCCGACTCGCGTACCACCGAACGCACTTCGCTTTCGGTATAGCGGCTGCGGTTGTCACCCCCATCCGATACCACCAGCAGCGCCTTACGCTCGTTCTTCGCCTGCTTCATCTTGTTCAAGCCGAAGTAGATAGCGTCCAGCAGCGCAGTGCGATGGCCAGGCTTCACGGTCAGCAGGCGAGATTCGATGTTGTCCACATTGTTGGTGAAATCGGAGATCAACTCGGGCCGGTCGTTGAAGCCGATGACAAAAAATTCGTCCTGCGGGTTGGCGGTGCGCAGAAACTCCAGAATTGAGTTCCGGGCGCGATTGATCTTGTCCGTCATGCTGCCGCTCAGGTCAAAAATGATCCCGATCGAGACCGGAGCGTCCTCCGCGGAGAAGCTCTTGAGCTTCTGCAGAGCGTTGTTCTCGTAGAGGAAGAAGTCCTGCCGCTCCAGACCGGTGACCAGGCGGTTGAGCGGGTCGGTCACGGTAACCGGCACCAGTACCAGGTTTACATCTACCCGGATGCGCTCATTGGGCCGCGCAGTCATTGCCTTCTTGCCCTCGAGCGGCGCCGGCGTAACTGTCGTCTTCGCGTTGGGGTCTGCCTTGGCGTTGGGGTCAGTGGGCGCTATGGGCGCGGTGGGCGCCGGAGCCGGGGGATTAATGTGCACGTCATTTAAGGGATCCTGGGCCCAGCTAACCTGGGAGAGCGCGAGCCACAAGGCCAATACGATGGCAAACTTGACGGTCATCCACACGCACAGCCTTCCTTGAGTACGGCCGCTGTGTGAAAACCCGCGAATGGGCCCAGCGCAACCATTGATTCCCATTCTGCGCTCGCTAGAGAGCGCCATAGCCCCAGCCCTCGTGTCTCCGAATTTCCTGCAACGTGGCACTCGCCGAGGGATCGCTGTACGGCTTTTTGTGCAGAAAGCCGCGCACGGTGCGATCACCCCACCAAGCTCCACTGGAAATCCAGGGTCCCAGTGTTCGTGTGCAGGATGGTAGCACGTCGACATTAAACCTGAAACCTGCCTCCAGCTTTTCGGTTTGATAAGTGTAAGCCCACCCCTCCGCCCGCCTGTTGAAAGGCGCTCAGTCAGGTGTTACCTCCCGTGGGACGGGCCAGTCAGGAAGCGCCGGCGAGGCCGTCCTGGTCAGGTACAATCTGGCAGGTATAAGAGAGCAAAGCAATTGGCAGCGCAGGCTGAGGTTGCCGATGTCTGGAGCTGGGACCCCCAACAGCATGGCCCGTATTTATCCCTTTCGCGCATTGCGCTACAACCCAAGCCTGGTCCGGATGGAAGACGTAGTAACCCAGCCCTACGACAAAATCTCTCCAGCGATGCAGCAGGCGTACTACCAGCGCAGCCTTTACAATCTGGTCCGCATCATCCTGGGATTGCCAGAACTCTTTGACGAACCCGGGAGCAACGACGTCTACACCCGCGCGGCGCGGGATTTCGCGGACTGGCGCCGCATGGGGATTCTGGCCCAGGAAAAAGACGCCTGTATCTTCGCTTACTCACAGCGGTTTGCCGTGCCCGGCGGGGATGGAGAGATCCATGAGCGCCGCGCCTTTATCGCCCTGGGCGAGGTATGCGACTACAGCCAGCAGGTGGTCTTCCGGCACGAGCAGACGCTTTCCAAGCCCAAGTCTGACCGGCTGAACCTGCTGCGCGCCACGCGAGCTCACTTCGGACAGATTTTCATGCTCTATTCGGACCCGGCCCTGACCGCGGAAAAGATCCTGTTCTCCGGCACCGCGGCGCCAGAGATCGAAGTGACCGACGAAAACGGAGTGACCCACCGGGTGTGGAAGGTCAGCGATATGAGCACGATCAATATCCTGCTGGGTGCAATGGAGGACAAAAAGCTCATCATCGCCGACGGTCACCACCGCTACGAGACCGCCTTGGCCTATTCCCTTGAGCATGCGCCACCAAGCGTCGCCCGGACGGAGCGAAACCTGGCCAATACCACGCCCCACCCGGCTTACCCGGAGGCTGCCGTGATGATGACGTTCGTCAACATGGACTCGGCCGGCATCACCATTCTGCCTACCCATCGGGTGGTCTTCGGGCTCAAGGATTTCTCCCCGGCGACGTTCATCGAGACGGCAAAGAAGTTTTTTGACATTCAGCCAGTGAGCACGGACGACCCTATCCAGTTGACCAGGCTGTTGGCCCGCCAACCGGGGACGGCATTCATTGCCGTCACCCAACTGGGCTACCACTTGCTCACCGCCAAGCCCGAAGTAGTCGCCCAGGCACTGGCTAAGCTTCCGGAGCGGCAACGCCGGCTGGACCTGGCGCAGTTGCACTCCCTGGTTTTGGAGCAACTGCTGGGCATTACCGCGGAGGCGATTCGCGAGCAACGGAACTTGCGCTATGTGCGTGATGCCAGCGAAGCCGTCGAGCAGGTCTCGCGCCGGCAAGCGGACATAGCCTTTCTGACCAACCCGATCACTCTAGGGCAGTTGCGGGAAGTAGCATTCGCCGGCGATGTCATGCCCCAGAAGTCGACTGACTTCTATCCCAAACTACTGAGCGGTCTTGCCATTTATGCGTTGGATTGAGGAGCGCTGCCTCCGCGCCTGCCTCGCAATTGGTTTTACCCTGGCGCCTCTGCTCGCCTTCGCTCAGACCACACCCCCGCCGCCACCTCCTCCGCCACCCCCGCCGGCCCAGCCCTCGGTTGTCCGGCCTGTGACTCGCTTTGGGGTGGTTATCGACGCCGCCCATGGGGGTTCCGACAGCGGGGCGCGTTTGTCTGAACACCTGCTGGAAAAAGACCTGGTGCTGACGCTGTCTGTGCGGCTGCGTTCCACCCTGGCGGCGCATGGCATTTATGTGGTCACCACGCGGGAATCCGATACGGCCATCCCGGTGCTGAACCGCGCCGAGGCGGCCAACCATGTAGGAGCGGCCGCCTGCATCATTCTGCATGCCACCACCAGCGGCAGCGGAGTCCATCTCTTTACCTCGTCCCTGACGCAAATCCCGCTCACCCGCTTTTTGCCCTGGGATACCGCCCAGGGCGCGTATGTCGAGCAGAGTTTGCGGCTATCGTCGGAGGTCGATTCTGCCATGACCCATGCGGAGATCCCGGTGACCCTGGGCCGCACAGCTTTGCAGCCCCTGAACAGCTTCGCCTGCCCGGCGGTGGCGGTGGAGCTATCGCCATTGAACGTCTCCGGCAAGGTGACCCCGCTCTCTGACCCTGGTTACCAGGACCGCATTGTGGCGGCACTGGCCGCGGCGGTGGAACAATGGCAACGCGACTGGAGGCAACAACCGTGATTTCCCGTACCCAGCGCATCCTGTTCTGGATCCTCCTGGTCAGCTCGGTGGTGATGGCGGTGGTGTTGCTGCGCATGCGCGAGCGGGCCATGGACCGGCTGCTCGCCTCCGCCGAGAGCATGCCGCTCAATCCGTCGGCGGGCCGGCCGGTGCAGAGTGTAACCATGATGATTGCCAATGATACGGATGGCTCGCTGCAGCCCGCAACCCAGAACCTGGCGCTGCCGGTCGACGACAATGCGCGCGCCCACGTGATTCTGCAGCACCTGATTCTCAACTACGCGCGACCCAACAGCAAGCACCCGATTTCGACCAACAAGGGCGTGAACGGGATCTTCTTCATGACCCTGCCGCTGGAATCCAATCAAGTCATCCCGGGCACCGAAGCCATCGTCGATCTGAGCGCATCGTTTGTCGCAGCCCACCCTTCCGGCATCGAGCCGGAGACGCTCACCCTGCTTTCGATACTCGGCACGTTGCACGCCAACTTTCCCGAGATCTCGCAGGTGCGTTTTCTGGTGGATGGGCAACCGCGCGACACACTTGCCGGGCATGCGGATCTGACCCGTGTCTATCTCGCTTCCGATTCCCCGGGAGTGAAGCACCTGTGAAGATTGGTGTCTTCGATTCTGGTTTCGGGGGGCTGACTGTGCTGCGGGCGCTGCTGCCATTGCTTCCCCAGGCGGAATTCCTCTACCTCGGCGACACGGCGCGGCTGCCGTACGGCTCAAAGTCGCGCGCGACGATCGTGCGCTATGCGCTTTCGAGCACCCGCTTTCTGCTCGACCAGGGCGCCGATTTTCTGGTGATCGCCTGCAACACCGCCAGCGCGCTTGCCTTGAAAGAGATTCACGAGTCGACCACGGTGCCGGTTCTGGGAGTGATCGAGACCGGGGCCAACGAGGCGCGCAGCCAGTCAAAGACCCGGGACATCCTGGTCATTGGCACCGACGCAACCATCTCCAGTCATGCCTATGCTGCGGCCTGCCGGGAGCGTGGCCTGCGCGCCCTGGAAAAAGCCTGCCCCTTGCTGGTGCCGCTGGTGGAAGAAGGTTGGGTCGATCATCCGGTTACGGCGGAAGTGGTCCGCATTTATCTCACCGAGCTGTTGCAGCAGGCCCAGGAGTCGGATCTTGACCCGGACACGCTGGTGCTGGGGTGCACGCATTATCCGCTGCTGCGGCCGATGATGGAAGCGGCCCTTTCCCCCGCCATCCGGGTGATCGATTCGGCCCAGGCGACTGCGAGCCAGGCAGCCCGGCAACTGGCCGGGCATCGCTTCAGCGGCGGAGGCGCAGGAACCCCATCCGGGCGCTCCCGCTTTTTCGCGACCGACTCGGTGACCAAGTTTCGCAATCTGGGCACTCGCTTTTTGGGCAGCCCGATTCATGAGGTCGAATTAGTGGACCTGGGTGGCTGATATATCCTTAATCCCGTTGCATGGAGAGAAGAGGAGCAGTCAATGACGGATCTCAAGGGTCAGACGGCAGTGGTTTTCGGTCTGGCAAACAAGCGCAGCATCGCCTGGGCGATTGCCCAGAAGCTTTCGGGGGCCGGGGCGCGAATCGCCATCTGCTATCAAAACGAACGTCTGCGGGTTGAGGCCGAGGCGCTGGCCGGGGAGCTGCCTGATGCAGCGATCTTTGAGTGCGATGTCTCGAGCGATGAACAGATCGACAAGGTCTTTGCCCAACTGAAGGATCGCTACGGCAAGCTCAACACCCTGGTGCACAGCGTTGCCTTTGCCCCTGCCGAGGAGCTGCACAACGATTTTTTGATGACCACCCGCGATGGCTTCCGGGTGGCGCACGAGATCAGCGTATATTCGCTGATTGCCCTGAGCCGTGGGGCCGCTCCATTGATGACGGATGGCGGCAGCATCATCACCATGACTTATTACGGGTCGCAAAAGGTAGTGCCGCGGTACAACGTGATGGGCGTGGCCAAGGCAGCGCTTGAGGCTACGGTACGCTATCTTGCCGCTGATCTTGGGCCGACGAAGATCCGGGTCAACGCGATTTCCGCCGGCCCCATCAAGACGCTGGCGGCCCGCGGCATCGGTGGATTAGGGGAGATGCTTAAGGTGCATGCCGAGCGCTCGCCACTGAAGCGCAACGTGGAACCCGCAGAAGTGGGCAACGCGGCGTTGTTTCTGGCTTCGGATCTGTCGTCGGGCGTGAGCGGAGAAGTTCTTTACGTGGACTGCGGATATAACGTGATGTCCTTTAGCAGCTCGGAGTTAACGCGCAGCTAAGGTGGCATTCGTTAGGGATTGAGTGAAACTGGGGATCCCTCAGCTTCGCACCCTAATGACAAACGAGTGGGGGAGGCATCGTAGCCCACTCAAGCCAAAGTACGGCTTGAATGGGCCACCCGGCCTTCGTTGCCGGCACAGAGCGCGGGACCTGCGGTTTTTTAACTTCGGCTGGCCAACGACTCCGCCTGCAGGGTCACCAGCTCCGTCAGGTCCTTCTTTTCCAGGCCATGCACTTCCTTGTTAAACGCGTCCACCTTGCTTGACCAGTTCATGGAGCAGAACTTGGGGCCGCACATAGAGCAGAAGGCTGCTTCTTTGTAATAGTCGTCGGGCAGCGTCTCGTCGTGCATGGAGCGCGCCGTCTCCGGATCCAGTGACAACGCGAACTGCTTATTCCAGTCGAAGGTATAGCGCGCGTAGCTGATGGCGTCGTCGCGGTCTTGCGCTCCTGGACGATGCCTGGCAACATCGGCTGCGTGAGCCGCGATGCGGTAGGCAATCATGCCGTCCTTCACATCTTTTTCATTGGGCAGCCCCAGATGTTCCTTGGGCGTGACGTAGCACAGCATGGACGCGCCATGCCAACCGATCATCGCTGCGCCGATCGCGCTGGTGATGTGGTCGTAACCGGGTGCGATATCCGTCACCAGCGGTCCCAGGGTGTAGAACGGAGCGCCATCGCAGAGCTCTACTTCTTTTTCCACCTGCTCTTTGATCTTGTCCAAAGGCACATGGCCAGGGCCTTCAATCATTACCTGCACGTCGCTCTTCCAAGCCGAGCGGGTCAGCTCGCCTAAGGTCTTCAACTCGGCAAACTGCGCCTCGTCGCTGGCATCGGCGATGCAGCCGGGCCGCAAACCGTCTCCCAGAGAAAAGCTCACGTCGTACTTGGCCATCACCTTGACGATGCGGTCGAAGTGCTCATAAAGAAAATTCTGGCGATGATGATGCGTCATCCACTGGGCCAGAATCGCCCCTCCGCGGCTGACGATGCCGGTGATGCGCTTGGCCACCATGGGCACATACTGGATCAGCACGCCGGCGTGGACGGTGAAGTAATCCACCCCCTGCTGCGCCTGCTCTTCAATCACTTCCAGGTACACGTCGATGTTCAGATCTTCGAGCTTCTTGACCCGATTGAGCGCCTCGTAGATCGGCACCGTGCCGATGGGCACCGGACTGTGGCGCAGAATCGCCTCCCGGATCTCGGGGATGTTGCCGCCGGTCGAAAGGTCCATCACCGTGTCGGCGCCAAAGTTGACCGCGGTATGCAGCTTGTCCAGTTCTTCGCGGATATTCGAGGTCACGGCGGAGTTGCCGATATTGGCGTTGATCTTGCACTTGGTCGCCACCCCGATCCCCATCGGCTCCAACTCCGGGTGGTTGATGTTGGCAGGGATAATCAGCCGTCCGGCGGCGATCTCATCCCGAATCAACTCCACCGGGAGCTTTTCCCGCTCGGCGACAAAGGACATCTCTTCGGTAACCTGGCCGCGGCGGGCAAAGTGCATCTGTGACATGTTGCTATCGCCGGTCCGAGCCGCTTCGAGCTTCCGCTTTACGATCCACTCGGCGCGCGGCTTCAGAATCTCGTGGGTCGGGTTGACCGCCGCCTCCATTGAACCCGGCTGTGGCCGTTTCCATTGCTGCTCATATTCGAATCGCCTCATTCAGAGATTTGATGGTGGATGGGGGTTTTGGGATCGATCAGCGCACTGCATCGATTATACGTTCAGATGCCGAACGGCAGCGCTTGACGGAAGCTACCCGGCTCCTACCCTTAGTGGAAGCGATGAAGATACCTCCGCAGACACTCCGCATCGGTGCGGCCGCAGTGATCATCCTGGGCACCATCATCTACCTGGCAATCACCGGGGTTCAAGCGGACAAGAGCTACTACGTCACCATTAGCGAATTACAGGCCATGGGCAACAAGGCGTATAGCCGTCATCTCCGGGTAGCCGGCGACGTGGCTGCCCATTCCATCGAGCGCAGCGGCACCAATGCGAAATTTGTGCTTTCCGAGCAGGGACACACGCTGCAGGTCAGTTACCAGGGCGTTGAGCCCCCGCCCGATACCTTCAAGGACGGTTCCCAGGCGCTCGCTATGGGTACTTATGGACGGGACGGCGTCTTCCACGCCACCGAGTTGCAGGCCAAATGCGCCTCCAAGTATGCGGCCGCCAAGCCCGCGCCCAATACGGCCACGCTCAAAACGCCGGCTCCCGCGGTACCCGGCAAGTAGAACCCAGGCCCTCCCACTCTATACTCCACCCGGATTTCCTGGAGATTGTTGGCGTTGACGAACTTCATGCGGCTTTCTATGAGCCGCACACGCGGCCATGTCAGGGGCAGCGTACAGGAAATCCGGGGAGGGGATGGCATCCATAGCGCAACTCGACAACGTATCGCGCCTTTCGGCCGCTTCCCTGCGCTGCGCAAAATCTCTCTCAGCCTCGCTGCCGGCCGTTGTTACGTTCTGCTGGGAGAAAATGGCGCCGGCAAATCCACCCTGCTGCGGGTGCTCGCCGGACTGCTGGAGCCAACCCTGGGCACCGCCCGAATCTTCACCGCCGGCAAGCCGGAAAAGATTGCCGAGCAGCGGGCGCGCATCGGCTACATGAGCCATGCCTCGATGCTCTATGACGAGCTCTCGGCAATCGAAAATCTGCGCTACTTCGCCGGCCTCTACCGCACTTGCTCTTGCCTTACGCCGGAAGAGGCGTTGCTTTCGGTGGGCCTCGATCCCGCGCTTACCCGTCCCGTCGGCCAGTATTCGCAGGGCATGCGCCAGCGTACTTCGCTCGCCCGGGTGCTGCTGCCTCAGCCTGAACTGCTGCTGCTGGACGAGCCCTTCTCCAACATGGATGCCGCCAGCGCGGGCAAGATGATTGCCCTGCTTGGCCGCCTGCGCGGCGCACACCGGACCGTCGTGCTCACCACCCATCAGAGATCGCTCGCCGAGCCACTGGCTGACTACTTCCTGATGATGGAAGCGGGACAGCTGGTCTCCACCACCGAGGGGCCGGCCCTACACGCATGAAGACCAACGCCGCCCGCATCCTGGAGAGCCTCGCCATCCCCTACACGCTGCAGGAGTACGAGGTCGATCCCGAAGACCTCTCCGCCATTGCCGTAGCGCGAAAGATCGGCCTGCCGGTCGAGCAGGTCTTCAAGACCCTGCTCACCACCACCGGTCTTGAGCAACACGCTTTTGCTGTCATCCCTGGGGACGCGGAGCTGGACTTCAAAAAGCTTGCCCGCGCCGCCGGAGCACGCAAAGCCGAGATGGTCTCGCTCAAGGACGTGCAGCCGCTTACCGGCTATATCCGCGGGGGCGTCACTGTCTTCGGCGCAAAGAAAGACTTTCCCGTCTTCGCCGACGAGACCATCGAGCTCTTCGATTTCATTTCCGTTTCGGCCGGTCAGCGCGGCATCCAGATCCTGCTCGAGCCGCAGGATTACCTGCGCGTTGCCAAGGCCACGGTGGCTGACCTGACCAAGGATCAGGCACGCCTGTGAACTATCTCCTCATCCATCTGGCCAAAGACCTGCGCCTGGAGTGGCGATCGAAAGACGCCATCAACGGCATGCTCTTCTTCGCGCTGCTGGTGGTGGTGCTTTTCAGCCTGGCCTTTGATCCGACAACTGCTGTCTCGCGCCAGATCGCCGGGGGCATCCTTTGTGTCGCGACCCTATTTGCCACGGTAACCGCGCTCAATCAAGCCTGGTCGCGCGAACTGCGTCACCAGGTGCTGGATGCGCAACGCATGGCGCCCGCACCGGCTTCCGCGCTCTTTCTGGCCAAAGTAATCGCCAACTTTATCTTCGTGACCGTGGTGCAGATCGTTCTGGCGCCTCTCTTTGCCATCTTCTACAACCTGCACCCGGTTGGAGAAAAGTGGCTGTTACTTTTGGTTCTGCCGCTGGGTACCTGGGCACTGGTGGTCAATGGAACTTTCTTTGCCGCGGTCTCGGTCCGCACCCGGAATCGGGAACTGCTGCTCCCCTTGCTGCTCTTTCCCATTTTCATTCCGGCGCTGCTGGGCATGGTGGAGGCGGCGACCGCCATCCTGGTGGGTGATTCCGAACCGGCGCTCTGGATCAAACTTCTCGCCGGTTACGATGTCATCTTCACCACCGTGGGCCTGCTGCTCTTTTCCACGGTGCTCCACGCCGAGTGAAAGCGCATGAGTGCGTCAGTGTGCGGCGACGGAGGGTTGCCCGAACCAGCGCTCGACTCGGCTCGAACCGAATAGGGCTTTTTCGGCCGCCAAGGCCGCAGACGGCTCCTGAAAAGTGCCCGTAGGTTTTGGGTCCTTCAGGAATTCCACATCAACACGGCCGACCAGGTCGTTACCGAACTCCAAATAGCAGGCGCCCACTCCCCTGTAGCCCTCGGGCGACGGTCCTCCACGAAGTTGCGCGATGATCGAAGCGGCCACGGCGCGTGCCGCCCCTTCGGCGAAGACACCTGCCTTGGGTGTGCCCACTCCATTTACATCGCCCACTGCATAAACGCCGGGAAATGCCGTTTCCAGCGTTTTCTTATTCACCGGCACCCAATTGAAGGCATCGAGGGCAAGGCCGGATTCGACAACGACCGCGGGCACGCGATGGACCGGGATCCCGAGAAATAGTTCGTACGGCAACTCGCCCCCGTCGCTCAGGAGCGCTACCTTGCGCGCTGGGTCGAGGGCTCGCACCAGGGTGTCTTTCACGAATTTGATTCCGCGCTCCGCAAAAGCGGCTAGAACGGCCCGCGAGGAGTCGGGCGACGGAGGAATGGGAGTGCCGAAGGGCATTACCACGGTGATCTCGGTTCTCTCGCGGCGGCCACGGGAGCTTAGGTAGTCATGGAGCATCAGGGCTGTTTCGCTGGGGGCGGGAGGACACTTGAACGATTTGCCGGTGACACCGATGATGACCGGACCGCGCTCGAACTGCGCGAGCACGTCACGCAGCGCGAACGCCCCTGGAATGGAGTAGAACTCGTTGCCGCCTTCCACCAGCCCCGGGGTGGCGCCCGGATCAAGATCGGCGCCGAGTGCCACGATGAGGAAGTCCGCTTCGAACTCGCCGGCGTCCGTCACTACGCGTTTTGCCGACGGGTCAATGGATCGCACAGTGGTCTGGATAAATCGCACACCGGCTTTTACGACGTCACTGTAGAGATGACAAACCTCGGCCGCTATATGCCGCCCGAACATCACGTCCAGTTTCGAGAAGCCAAAAACAAACGCGTCGCCCTTGTCGATGAGCACGATGTCGATGTCTTCACCGAAGGCATCGGAGAGAGTCGTAGTAAGTTCGAGGCCCCCAAAGCCTGCACCCAGCACTACCACGCGTTTACGCATCAGTGGAGGCTATCACCTTCAGATTCAGCAATCAACCAGCTACGGGATCGAAATTCGGGGTCTCATGCAGTAGCTCCGGGCGCAGGGCTGGGGGCAGGTTAGCCGGGCTTTGGATTGAATTGCAACCTATGCCCGAGCTGAGGAGTCTCCCCTGCATTTGGCTACGATCAGCGTGATGTCGTCATGCTGCTCATGGGGGCTGAAGTTCTGTATTTCTTCCACTACGAACGCGAGCAAGCGCTGAGCGGGCAATTCGCGCCGCTGCTGCAATGCTTCGACCAGGCGCTGCTCTCCGAACTCCTCTCCCTCGGCGTTGAATGATTCGGTCACGCCATCGGTGTAGAGCACGAGCGTGTCGCCGGCGTAGAACGGGCATTCCGCTGCCGGGCAGTCCCATTCCTTGAACAGACCTAACACCGTACCGGTGGAATGGAGCCTTTCCACAGCGCCGTCACGGCGCAGCAGAAGCGCCGGCAGATGCCCGCAGTTGGCGTAGCGCAAGCGCCTCGCTTGCTCGTCGTAGTCGGCGAAAAAGAAAGTAGCATAGGCGCTTTCCACCGTGTTCTCGTAGAAGAGGCGGTTCACCGATTGCAAGAGAAGCTGCGGCTGTTCGCGGGCGAGAGCGAACTGGCTACGCAGGTTGGCCTGCAGATTGGCCATCAGGAGCGCAGCAGCAATTCCCTTGCCGGAGATGTCGCCGACCAACAGCGCGAGCCGATTTTGTCCCAACGCAAGAAAGTCATAGTAGTCACCGCCGACATGGCGCGCCTGGATACAAATGCCGGCGTAGTCGAGGCTCCTGAATGCGGGAAGCGTTTGCGGAAAGAGCCGGGCCTGCACCTGTTTGGCAATCTCCAGCTCCTGCGCGGCGCGGCGTTCTGCTTCCAATTTCTCGGCAATGGCCTGCCGCTGGGCTTCGATATCACGGCTCAACTCGTCGGAGCCGAGCAGTTCAAAGGAGTTGCCGTCCGCATCGGAGAAGATGGCGGACGCTCCGCCAAAAAGAGACTTTTGTGGGGGATGATGAAAGTGGACCCCGCGGCTACGCCACAGCTCGAAGGTCGCATTGATATCCTCGGCGATGAATGCAATCTGCGTGTGCCGGCCGATATGCTTGTAGTTTTCAGAGCCCCGTTTGGGAGCGACCAGGGCGAGAATCGCGCTGCCATCCGGAGGAGCAACGGCTACCCAGCGTCCGCCAAACTCGAAGCGATTGTCGGCAACTACGGTGAATCCCAACTGGTCCACGTAGAACTGCAAGCTTCGATCATGGTTGCGAACGAAGACAGTGGACTTGAAGATACGAAGATAGGGGCTCTCCGGGTTCATCCTAAGGCGCAGGTTAGCAGGGACACCAGGATGGACGTCAAATTTCGATCAAAATGCTGTGTAGCCCAAGACGCGGCGGCGCGGGGGAAAGTGTGCGCCAAAGGCGCGTTATGCGCCTTAAGCCCCGGCGGCAGGGCCTTTTTGACGCTGACACCATTGTCCATCGTCAGGCAATGCTTGAGAAACCACCCTCGACACCTTGGAACTGGTGGTCTCCAGATTCGACCCTCGCCTGCCAGCTTCTTAAAAGCGTCCAGGTGCCTCTTCCCCTAGAAGTTCTATTGATGTATGCTTTTTCTTGCATAGAAGTTCTATGGGAGCAAGTGCGTGTCGAAGAAGAAACCTGAAAGCAGCGAGATGTTGAAGGGGACCCTGGACATGATGGTCCTGCGCACCCTGATCGGTGGCGATGCGCATGGACATACCATCGCGAAGGTTATCGAGCGAACCTCGGAGGATGTGCTGGAGGTGGAGCAGGGATCGCTGTATCCTGCGCTGCATCGGCTGGAGGACCGCGGGTGGGTAACGTCTTATTGGGGACTGAGCGAAAACAATCGCAACGCTAAGTTCTATCGGTTGACGGCGCGAGGGCGTAAACAACTCACGCTCGAGACCAGCCGCTGGCGGCAAATGGCTCGGGCGATTGCATTGGTGATGGGCGAGGCGCCAGCAGGAGAGGAAGGTAAGCGATGAGCCGGCGCTGGTTCTCCCGGCGTGGTCAGAGCGACGCGGATCTCCAGCAGGAGATCGAGCTGTACCTTGCGGAAGAGATTGCGGAAAACATCGAGCGCGGCATGACCGTAGACGAAGCACGGCGGCAAGCATACGTGAAGTTCGGCAGTCCTCGCCGGGTGCGCGAGGAGCTATGGCAGCAGAATTCCTTCGCGCTGGTGGATACTTTTTGGCGTGATATGCGCCAAGTGCTTCGGCGGCTTGAAAGGTCGCCGTCTGTGGTGCTGACGGTAATGGTCTCGCTGGGGTTGGGGATAGCGGCAAATGTATTCATCTTTACCGCGGTGAACAGACTGTTGTTGCAGGAGCCGCCAGTAGGGCACCCCACAACGTTGCTGAGTATATATTCGACATTCGACCATGGCGGGCGTCAAGGCCCATCGTCGCTCACAACGTTTAACGATCTGCGTGAGCAGGCAAAGTCTTTCTCCGGTGTGGCGGCCTGCAATAACTTTCTGCCGGCCACGATCGCAGGCCCGGGCGAACCCGAACGGGTTTGGGGGCAGAGCACGACCGCGAACTTCTTCGACGTTGCCGAATTGCCGATGGCTCTGGGCCGGGGCTTTCATAGGGGCGAAGATCGATCGCCGGTAATTGTTCTGAGCTATGGCCTGTGGCGCCGCCACTTCGGCGGAGATCCCGCGATCCTGGGAAAAACCGTCTCGCTCTCGGGGAAGATATTCACCGTGATCGGCGTGACCAAGCCGGGATTTCGTGGGATCCACTGGCTCGCGAGTTTCGAGTTCTGGGTGCCTCAGGGTGAGCGGGAGCAACTGGCGGCGGATAAGGTGAGCGGTATGGATCCTAGCAACGTGGTCCTGCTGGACGTAGTCGCCCGATTGAAACCAGGGGTGAGCCGGACGCAGGCGCAGGTCGAGCTGGACGCTATGGCGCGGCGGTTTGCTGCTGCCTATCCAAAGGAAGATGAAGGGCTCGGTTTCCATACCGAGCAGGCGGGCGTGATGTTGCCGAGCGTGCGGGCCCACTTCGCAACCTTCCTGACTGCGCTGACTGTGGTCGCCCTGCTGGTGCTCTGCATTGCCGGCTCGAATGTCGCGAACCTGCTGCTGGCGCGGGCGGCGGCGCGGCATCGGGAGATGGCGGTGCGCATTGCGCTGGGAGCGAGCCGCTTCCAGCTGATACGGCCCATGCTGTTAGAAAGCACGTTGATGGCGTTGAGCGGCGGTGCATTTGGAGTGGCCCTGAGTGTTGCAGGGCTTCGCGGCCTGACCGCGTTTCATCTGCCCCTTGCCACGCCGTACGATTTGAGTTTGACCATGGATTGGCGGGTCATCCTGTATGCCTTTCTGTTAAGCGTGGGGACGGGGATGCTGTGCGGAGTTGCGCCCGCGCTTACTGCATCGCGCCCGGTAGTGCCCAACTCGCTAAAGGGAGAGAGCACGTTGCAACGTCCCGGCCGCGCGTGGACCCTGCGAAACATTCTCGTGGTACTGCAAATTTCGTTATGCCTGGTGCTGCTGTGCACGACAGGGCTTTTTCTTCGCAGCCTGCGGAAGACGGCAGAGGTTGATCCTGGATTCCGAACCCGCGGAGTGTTGATGATGTCGATCGATCCAGTGCATAACGGATATACCGAGCAACAGACGCCTCTGCTGTTGAAGCGCCTTAGTGAGCGGGTGGCGGAGGTACCGGGGGCAAATTCGGTAGCGTGGACAGATCATGTGCCGCTTTCGTTCTATGGCCAGACCAGAGAATTCCACACCGCTGCCAGGGAAGCGCACGCCGGACACGATCCACTCGCAGAGATCTACCAGGTGAGCTCAGGCTACTTCGAGACCATCGGAATACCATGGATTGCAGGGCGCGATTTCAATACCGTCGATCCGGGTGCGCCGAAGCAGGCCGTGGTGAACGAAGCCTTTGCGCGGAAGATATTCGGTGTGGGCAGAGCCGTCGGCGAGCGGGTAACGAACGAGAAGACGACGTATGAGATTGTAGGTGTGGTGAAGGATGCCAAATCGCAGACCCTCAGCGAGGCGGATGAACCGATTCTTTATCGCTCTTTGGAGCAGAATATCGGTTTGGCCGCGCCGACTTTTGGTTTTTCCCTGCTGGTGCGCTACGAGGGAAATGCAGCAGAGCTAAGGACCGCGGTGCGAAATGAGATCCATGCGCTGGACCCCCAACTGGGCATCTTCAACGAGAAAACCATCGAAGAGCATCTGAGCGATGCGCTGATTCTTCCGCGCGTATCGGCGGCGATGTTTGGCTTCTTCGGCCTGGCGGGATTATTGCTGGCGGCGGTCGGTCTCTATGGCGTGATGAGCTACTCGGTAAGCAGCCGCACGCCGGAGATCGGTATTCGGCTAGCGTTAGGAGCAACGCGAAACGGAGTACTGCGGCTCATCGTTCGGCAGGGACTACTGCTCTCGTGCATCGCGATGGCGATCGGACTACCGCTCGCTTGGGCCGCATCGAGGGTCGTAGCCGGAGTATTGTACGGAATTGCGCCACACGATTGGATCACCTTTACTACGGTGCCTGCGTTCCTTGCAGCAGTGACACTGCTTGCATGCTGGATTCCCGCACGTCGTGCGGCGAGCGTAGAGCCACAGACGGCACTGCGACACGAATAGGCCACACCAATCCCGGCCCCTAGCGACGCAGGCTATCCCCGCGTCGGTCGCGCTCTGCTTCGGCCAAGAGAATTCAGAGGACCTCCGAATCTCGCGAACGATTCTGCGCGCGTAAACTTCATCCTTTTTATGGGCGCACGCTTACGCCGACTGGCTAAGGGCTCGCCCGTTCTTTAGCTCCCACGCCTTACGCAGATCCTCGCGACGCGCCAGCACGTAGGTCTTGGCGTCTTCGAAACTGGCGTAGACACGCCGGCCTTTGATCATGTTGCATGGACGACAGCAGGCCACCAGGTTGCTTGGGTCTTTTCTACCCTTGCGAGCCCGCGGAACCACGAAATCAACCGACATGATGAGAGCGTTCTCGAAGCTGGCCAACCCGTCCAGTCCACAGTAGCGGCAACGGTAGCGATCCCGCTCCAATACTTTGGTGCCCTCGTCCAACGTTACCGGCTTTGCTACCAACGTTAAAGTGGTAAGGTCCAATGGCATGTAACACCTCCCTAATCGGAATCTTTTCTGCTGGGCCCTCTTTCCCGCGAACACGGTTCGCTTGTAGCAATCACACACATCCGCGTTCGGCATACCGCCGCGTTGAGCGCGGTTCACGAATCTAAGGGGACTGAACGTCTGGGCAACAAGTGACCGCCTCCCCCCGCCAATTGCGAAAACGTTCCTGTGTCATGAATCGTTATTCGTCGGCGTAGTTCTAGCGACGGAGTTGAGGATCTGATCCTCTGAATCTCCATTTCAAAAGCGCCAACAAGTCTATACCCATCTCGCCTGTTTGCGATATTGGTGAAGCGAATTTGTCGGGAGCGCCCGCTGCCTCACCGGGTGGGTCATCGTATACATCCCCCGCTCCGTCGTATACCCTTGTCCCCGGCGTGCCCGTAGCACGCGGAGGTGCTGAATGAACGTCCCCGATGCGATCCTTACAGGCATGCGTGAGACCAACGATCTATTCTGTGCAAAGGCGGTCCGGTCGCGCGATATGAATGCTCTTGACCACGTCTACACGCCCGACGCTCAGATCCTGCCACCTGGGGCGGAGATGATTCACGGCATTGCCGGTATCAAGAACTTCTGGCTCAAGGCCATCGTTACCCTCGACGTAAAAGATGCATCCCTGACCACCGTTTCCGCGGAGTCCGCCGGCGACACAGTGGTTGAGATTGGACGCGCCGAGCTTACCTTAGCGGGTGGCCAGACGGTTCCAGTGAAGTACGTAGTTCACTGGAAGCGCCATGGAGAAACCTGGAAGTGGCACACAGATATCTGGAACATGAACCGGTAACCTTCAACGCATGCGAAAAGGGTCAACGTCCGTCCGGCCGGGCGGCCTCCGTGCTCTTGAGCGATTGCTTAGGAATCGTCGCCGGGGCCGGCAGACGATCCGCACTCTTTCCACAGCTTTTCCCAATTCCAGATCCCGGCCATCACCTGGTTGGGCAACGGAAATCCGAGCTGATGCGCGAGCATGCACACCTGCCCGCGATGGTGGGCTTCGTGAGAAAGCATGTAGCACAGCATTTCCGGGCCGGCCGGCCAAGGCTTCGCCCAGCCGTCCCTGTGAAATTTCTCCACGCGGCCCTCACCACCGCCGAGCGCATCGGCTAGCATCTCCGCGCAACGCGCGGCGCTCTCGGCCAATCCCGCACTGGCCTGCTGCGGCGTGCAGTGCAAGCGGTTGAGCTGTGGCGGAATCTTCAGATGCGGAGCGGTAAGCCTGATCCACTTGGTTCGGACATTGTGCATGTGGGTGAAGATCGCCGCAATGGTGCGGACCTTGCCGGGCGGTTTGGCTCTCCAGACCGTAGGGTCAAGACGCTCGATAAGAAGCTGGTTCATGCGCTCGTTGGCGGCAAAAATCCGGACCGCCGCTCTGCCGAGTTGAGTGCGAACCTTAGGTGGACGCTTGGCCACAGCTCCTACTCCTCGACCTATGATTATTGACCTATCATACTTCCGCGCCGTCCCGCTGAATGCCTCCGCTGAATCCTAATCGATGGGAAGATCTCCCCGTGGTAGCATGGCCCTTCACCTGGCAGCCGCCTCGGCGGACCAACGTTCCAAATTTCCTGTTGCGGAGCTCCGGGAGGGGCTACTCTTCATGACGCAATTCCGAGGGAGATCGTTACTCCTGTGTGTTTGTCTTCTGCTGCAATCCCTTTCCCTTCCGGCGCCCGCCGCCACCCGTGGCTATAAGAACTTTGAAGTCGCCGTCTATATCCCGGAATACGTAGCTGAGCAGATGAGGGACCCTCATTATCTCGAGAGCACATGGGAGATCATCACCGGCCAGGTCAAGGTCGATAAGGTCTTCATCGAAACCTACAGAAGCGGAAAACTCGCGGATGATCAGCTGCTCGAGCAGGTAAAGAAGTTTTTCCTCGACCGCGGGGTAGAGGTGGCTGGGGGAATGGGCCTCACGGTGAACGAAGCGAACAACTTCCAGTCCTTCGCCTACACCGACCCCAAAGATCGCGCCTATGTAAAAACAATTTCGGAAAGAACCGCGCGCCACTTCGACGAAATCATCCTCGACGACTTCTACTTCAACAACACCAAGTCGGATGCGGACATTGCCGCCAAGGGAGACAAGACCTGGACCCAATTTCGTCTCGGCCTGATGGATCAAGTTTCGCGGGAACTGATTGTGGGGCCGGCCAAGGCCGTAAACCCCAAAGTGAAGGTCATCATCAAATTCCCCAACTGGTATGAGTCCTTCCAGAACAATGGCTATGACCTGCAGATCGAGCCCACTATCTTTGACGGTATCTGGACCGGCAATGAAACCCGCGACCCCACGCTCACTCCCCAGCATTTGCAACAGTATGAGAGCTATGAGATTTTTCGTTACTTTGAGAACATTGCTCCGGGAAGGAACGGCGGCGGCTGGGTGGATACCGGCGCCGTCCGTTACATTGACGGGTACGCCGAGCAGCTCTGGGACACCATGCTCGCCAAGGCTCCGGCCATCATGCTCTTCAAGTGGACTGAGCTTTTAAACCCTGCCCTGCCCGGCGAGAGGGGATCCTGGAGCGCCATCCACACCAGCTTCGACTACTCGCAGCTGATCAATGATTACGAGAAGCAACACCCGGATATGCACTCCACCATGGCCGGCGCCGCAGGATACGCTCTGGGACAAATCGATCCCATCATCGGCGCTCTCGGCAAACCCATCGGCATCGCCAGCTACAAGCCCTTCCAGTCCTCAGGCGAAGACTTTCTCCAGAACTACCTTGGCATGGTTGGCATTCCCATCGAAATGTATCCGCAGTTTCCGCAGGACGCCAAGGTCGTGCTTCTCACCAAGGATGCTGCCTTTGATCCGCACATTGTGGCCAAGATCAAAGCGCAGCTGGAGGCAGGGAAAAATGTAGTCATTACTTCCGGGCTGGTCCAGGAGCTCCAGGACAAAGGACTCAACGACATTGTCGATGTGCGGTACACCTCCCGCAAGGCGATGGTGAACCAGTATGCCGGAGGTTTCGGCGCCCCCTATGATGCGGGTCAAAATAATCGCGAGGTGCTCATCCCTATCATCGAATACGTGACCAATGACGCGGTTCCCATGGTCAGGGCAATCGCCAACGGAAACGGCTTCCCGATCCTGCTTTCGGATCACTATTCCAAGGGAACCATTTTCATCCTCACGGTGCCGGATAACTTTAGCGACCTCTACTCATACCCGCCGCAGGTGGTGTCCAGCATCAAGAACTTTGTACTTGGAGACTTCCCTGTTCGCCTGGATGGCCCCAGCCAAGTCAGCCTCTTCGCCTATGACAACCACACGTTTGTCGTGGAGTCGTATCTGGACCACCCGGTAGCGGTCACTGTGTCTACGACAAATGGCGTCGCGAATATAAAGAATCTTGACTCGGGCGATACCATCGCCGGCAAGCCCGCCACCCCGCAACGTGGATTCGGAGGAAGGATCCTGCCGACAGGAAACCGCATAAATTTTCAAATATCTCTACAGCCGCACAGCTACGCTGCTTTTACCGAAGCTAAGTAAGATCTTGCAGGTGAAGATATCTCAACAACGGAGGTCGTTCTCGAGAATGTTCACGCTAACGGCGACTCGCTTGTGGACGACCCGGTGCATGCGCTACCGCGGAAAACAGCTTGCGTCTGCGTTCTTTGCCGGGAGTCTCTTCTTCGTACACTGTCTCTTCGCACAGACACCACAGCGGCCGCGCATCACCGGCATTTCGCACTTCGCGATCTATGCGCATGACTACGAAAAGTCCCGCGCATTTTATGGCCAGTTTCTCGGCTTCGAAGAGCCCTACTCCTTGCAGAACCCTGATGGGTCAGCATCCATGACCTTCTTCAAGATCAATGACCGCCAGACCATCGAGCTCTTTCCTGAGCGCCAGGCGGGCGCTGACAGGCTCAACCATATCTCCTTTGAGACCGACGACATTGAGGCTCTGAGAGTCTACCTGGCGTCGAAAGGGGTCAAGGTTCCGAGTGAAGCACATCGGGCCCGCATTGGAAATCTTGGCTTCAACATTATCGACCCCGAGGGCCATACCGTAGAGATGGTGCAATACATGCCCGATGGAAAAACCATGCTTGCCAAGGGGCAATTCATGAGTGACAAAGCCATCTCCCATCGCATGACGCATGTTGGACTTGTTGTCACCCACCTGGATTCCGAGTACAAGTTTTACACCGACATACTGGGATTTAAGGAGACCTGGCGAGGCAGTAAATCAGGTCAAGTGCTTTCCTGGGTCAATCTGAGAGTGCCCGATGGAGATGACTACGTCGAGTTCATGCTCTACAAAGATGCGCCGCCGGCCACGGAGCGCGGCGGCGCTCATCATCTTTGCTTACAGGTTCCGGATGTCGCCGCTGCGGTAGCAAAGCTCCAAGCTGAGCCGTATGACAAGGTATACGGGCGTCCGATTGAGATGCACGTGGGAATCAATCGTAAGCGGCAGGCGAATCTCTTTGATCCCGATGGCACCCGAACAGAGATAATGGAGCCTGACACAATCGACGGAAAGCCAACCCCACCTTCCACTGCGCCCGCTCCGCAATGAAGGGGATGGCCTAGTGAACTTCAATCGACTGCCCCGATCCGCGCACTCAAACCTTCAGTCTCCTGAATCTATAGAAGGTTGGTCGGCAGTGCTCAGGCAGACATCTGCGCGGTGCGCCAAGCAGGTCTCGTCTTGCGGATGTGGATCCGTTCTCACAGACTTGAGCTTCGTGAAGGCCTTGGTTGCCAAAGCCTTGCCAAGGGCGGCATTCATTTCGGGGTCACGGACGCTGGTGCATGAATAGATTCCTGCAAGCGTTACAACCCGGGCGGAGAAGCCATTCCCTTCACGGGTGACCTTTGCAACGATGCCCGCTCCGCCGGCGTCGGCGGACCCCCTGGCGGCCGTAAGAGGCAAAACGAGGCGGCCACGGCCTGACAGCCGCTCCAGCCAAAGGGGATGCGGATGGGTGACGCCAGCATTGATGAATATCGCGTCGCATTCGCTGGGATCGAACGCCGCACCATCTCCCACGTGCACCGAAACGTTCGGGTAGACTGCGAGATTCTCTCGAGCCCGAGCCGCCAGGTGCGCATCCACCTCGCTGGCTGCCACTTTCCCACTCGCGCCAACCACTTCGGCCATGATCGCAGTGTAATAACCGACGCCGCAACCCAAGTGGTAAACGCGGTCTCCCGGCCGAAGATCGAGTGCGTCGATCCATCGAGCCAGCGCGCTTGGCTGCCCGTTGTTTAAATGACGGTCTGGATCGAGGGCAACCAGGACATTGTGATAAAGATCCCGGGGATTGTCAGTACTTAGATAAGCCTCGCCAGCCAAGCCCATCAACGCCATCGAGGCCACATCCGGCGATGCGATCTGCCAGGGCCCCGGCCCCATAAACTTCTCGCGTGGTACGCGAGCGAAAGCTGCAACCAGCGCAGCGGATTCCAGGCGGGCTGCGATTCTGATTTCATCCGCGTAGAAGAGGCGGCAGTCGTCAAGGGTCATAGAATCGATCAGTACCTCACCGTTGCGTGGGTAGGTATCCCACATCTGCCATAACCGGGCAGATATGGGGCACCCGGGGTTCCCGTCGCGGATTGATAGGCCGCGACCGAGCCCTCTGAAGTGTGAGAAAACCCGGGTTAGAGGTTCAGAGCGAAAGCATAGAGAGAATCGCCAGAGGCCGCGAGAATATACTGGCGCCCGTCAAGCATGTAGGTTTCGACTGCATTGGATACCCCTCCGAGATGGGTATGCCATAACGGCTTTCCATTCGCAGGGTCGTAGGCCACAAGGTTGCCGTTAGCATCGCCACCGAACAACAATTTTCCCGCAGTGGTGGTCAAGCCGGTATTGCCTCCGCCGTCTCCGGCAGAAACCTGCAGATGTTTCCACGCGATCTTTCCCGTCTTGTAATCGATCGCGGTTATATATTTCCCCATTGATCCCACTCGCTGCTCTTGAATGCCGTTAAGACCCTGCACGGCCTTGAGGTTCGGTTCAGTACGGTAGAAGACCGAATACTCCTCGTCGGTGACGACGTAGAAAAGCCCGGTTTGCGGATCATACGTAGGCGGCTGCCAGTTAACGATGCCGTCGGAGCCAGGCGATACCAGGGCGCCGCCCGGCGATGCGTCCTTTTCCGGATTACCGACAGGCCGGCCCGACTTGTCAATGCCCGTCGCCCAATTCAGTGAGCTCGCAAAAGGCATGGTGAGCAAATGCTCGCCAGTCACCCGATCGAGCACAAAGAAGTAGCCGTTGCGGCTGGCATCGAGCAACAGCTTGCGTGGCTTCCCTTTGAATTCTCCATCGACGATGATCGGCGTCTGGGCCGCATCCCAATCGTGGGTATCATGCGGCGAGGGCTGGAAATACCACGCGAGCTTTCCCGTATCTACATTCAAAGCGACAATGGTGGAGGTATAGAGGTTGTCTCCTGCGCGCGTGGCGCCAGAAAAAGCAGGGGTTGGGTTGGCCGTTCCAAAATAGTACAGGTGAAGTTGGGGATCATAGCTGCCTGGAACCCAGGTGCCCGCCCCGCCATGGCGCATGGAGTCAAGATTCGGCCACGTCTCAGAGCCAGGATCACCCATCTTTTCCGGTTCGCTGTACCACTTCCATTGCAGCTCACCCGTTTCCGGATCAAAGGATTGCAGGAAGCCCGGCGCATCCAAATCGTCGCCCGTCCCGACAATCAAGTGATTGCCGATGACAATGGGCGCCATGGTGGAGAAGTATTGCTCATTGAAGTCTGAGATGACCTTGTGCCAACGCTCCTTGCCGGTTTTGGCATCGAGCGAAACCAGGTAATCATCGGGCGTCTCGAAGTACAGCCAGTCGCGGTACATCCCCATGCCGCGATTCCCAATGTGGGTACCACCCTTGGTCTTCCAGTAGTAGTGCCATAGCACCGTCCCATCGCGGGCGTCGACGGCCCAGGCATTGTCAGGCACAGATACATAAAGGATGCCGTTCACTTGCAGGACCCCGCCTGAGATGCGCCCGGCGCCGCGTACCGGAACTGCCTCATCAATTTCTCCTCCGATGATCGTGGGCGGGTTCCCAGGACCGGGTCTGGAAAACGGCCGTGCGGCGGTCAACCCGGGAGTCAAATGGCTCACCCAGGCGAGCCCCAGGTTCTTCACATTCGTCTGATTGATTTGCGTGAGCGAACTGAAACGCCGGCCTGAATAGTCTCCGGAGTATGTCGGCCAGGAATCCGTCGCCGGTTTGGTCAGCAATACAGGATCGAGTCCTTGCCCCTTTGCCGCTACAGCCGCAGCCGAAGAAACAATCACAATCACGAGCAGCAGGTTTATGGTCTTCTTCATTTCAGTGTCACCAGGTAGGCGGTCAGATTGTGGATGTCATCGTCCTTGAGGCTCCGAAGCATATCCAGATGGGGCTGCAATGGATCCTTAATGACGACCTTTGGAGAATCACCATGACGAGGGTAACTGTGATAATCGCCGTTGGCATCCATGAGGGAGACGATGAAATCATCGATCTGATACAGCCTGCCCTCGATTGTTTGTCCGCCAGGCAGGGTGACGGTCACCGTTTTCCTGGGAATCTCCGCCGATTCTCCTCTAGGTTCCCCGGAAAGCATTGCACCCTGGAGGGCCCGGACATCTGTGTACTTTGCGCCGATACCGGCGAGGTCGCCCGACACGGAATGGCAGGCGGAGCATTTGCCCGGCCCATTGAAGTACGCTTCGCCGGCCTTCGCGTCGCCTACCAACGGATCAACCCTGCCAGTGGTTGCGGCGCGGCCACCGACCGGCACGCTGTGAATGAACGTCGCGATGCTCGCGATTTCTTCTGTCGAGAGATCAAATTTTGGCATGCCCTTATCCGGCCGTCCGTTCTGGACGACGGTAGCTATCAGCTCACCATCGTTATCGTCCATCACAAGTTGACTGCGGATCAAATTGGGACCGCCTTCGCCACCGCGAGCATCCGAGCCATGGCAAAAACTGCAATTCGCACTAAAAATCTGGCGGCCGCGCGCAACCACGGCAGGGTCGGCGGGCGCCTTAACCGGATAAGCTGGAGGACCGGGCACTCGAACGGGAGGAGAGCCAGGCGGTTGGGCCGGGGCTGGCGGACTTGTTTGATTGGCGCCGGGTCCCTGGACCGGAGCGGAAACCGAAGGCTGCTGGGCTACTAAGGCAGCCGCGCCAAGCCCCAGTAACGTAAAAAGGACAATTTTCACCCGAACCAAATGACCCCTCCAAGCTGAGATTGCGCCGCACGTTGGTAGCTCTCCATTTATCTTATCGTCGGACCAGGAGGGGACACAGGAAGAACAGACAGAAAAGGCCCCAATGGGAGCACATTCGTCTGTCGCCTCGATGTTCCTCAACCCACATCGAACCCTCCCCCCTGCGGTGCGATAAGATCTTGCAGTTGATAGCTTAGGAGAGCTCGCCTTGAATGAGCCCATCAAGGATTTGGACGGCGGCGCCGGCACGGTAGAGACCCGCCTCGCTCTGGTCTTTACCGATGTGGTGGGCTCAAGCGCTGCCAAACGTGCAGCAGCCCTCGGGCCAGACGCGAGCGCACGCGATCGCGCCTACCTCGAAGGCATTCAGGCCAAGCATCTGCGGTTGGTTCGCTCGGCTGTCGCCGAACACAACGGCGAAGAGATCATGACCATCGGTGACTCTTTCTTTCTTACCTTCAAAGACCCTGTCGATGCCGTTCGTTGTGCCGCCGCCATCCAGCAGCGCTTACGGGCACAACCCATCGATACCCCCGGCGGGCCCATGCAATTGCGCATCGGTATGCATGTCGGCGCGCCGGAGTATTTTGAGAATAGCTGGCACGGCAGCGATGTCGACACGGCCGCCCGCGCACAATCCGCTGCCTCGCCCCAACAGATCGTCGTTACTGAGGCCGCGCGCCGGGTGATGGGCGATCCCATCGGCATCAAATTCCGTCCGCTGGGCACTTTCGCACTCAAGGGTGTAGGCGATGTAAGACTCTGGGACGCAGACTACGCCCAGCACCGCCTGCGCCGTGCCGCCTTGCTCTCCAACGAACAAGTGCGCCGCCGAAGGATTGCCCGCACCGTGGTGCTGGTTCTCGGGACGGTCGCTCTCGCCGGAGTTGCGGGCTGGAGATGGCGTCTTGACCGCCAGGCGGCCATCTTGGCCAGCGCCGCAAAGCAGTCCATTATTGTGACTGATTTTGAAAACAACACCGGTGACCCGGTCTTCGATAGTACGCTCACCGAGGCGTTCACCGCCCAACTGGAGCAATCGCCGGCGCTCAAGCTTGTCAGCCCGCAGCATCTGCGTCAAAGCATGCAGTATCTTCACCAGTCGCCGGATAGCCCGCTCACCCCCGAACTCGTGCGCGAGATTGGCTTACGCGAAGGAGTGAAAGCTTATCTCACCGGGACCATCGCCAAGCTGGACGATGCCTACATCATCACGGTCAGAGCAAAGGATATTTCCACCGGCGATGACATCGTCAGTAACCTGGCGCAGGCCCGGGACAAGCACCACGTCTTGACAGCACTGCGACAGGCGGCAACGGGGATGCGGCGCCATCTGGGGGAATCGCTGCGTTCGATTCAGAAACTCGAAGCCCCGCTTGGCGAGGCGACGACGCCCTCTCTCGAAGCCTTTCAGGCCTACGCCCTGGGTGACCTGGAGCACCAGAAGGGCCGCGACATTCCCCAAGCTGAAGCGCACTATCGGCAGGCGGTGGAGCTCGATCCTACCTTCGCCATGGCCTGGGCCAGACTGGGCCTGATCGCCCTCAACAATGGAGAGCCGGACAAGGCGGTGGTGAACTTCAGCAAGGCCTATCAACTATCGGGCAATGTGAGCGAGCGCGAGCGCTTGTACATCGAGGCGCACTACTACCAGAATGCGCTCGGGGACTTGCCCAAGGCCATTGCCACGCTTGAACTGGCCATCCGCACCTACCCACTGGATTTCAGCAACCAGGTCAACCTCGGCATCGCTTATGGCGCCAACGGGCAAATGGAGAAATATCTCTCCCAGTTCGAGAAGGCGGCCAGGATCGATCCCCATGCCGCGCTTGCCCAGTACGACCTCGTCGGGGCCCAACTTACTCTGGACAAAGTGCAGGATGCCGAGCAGACCCTGGCCAATATGAAACGCTTGGGCTTCGATGAGCAGACCGTTTATTACCTCAGGGAACGGATGATGTTGGATTTCCTGCATGGCGACGGAGTGGCCGTGAGGCGAACCCTGGCCAGAGCCGAAGGCCGGCCTGACGAATTTCAGTTGACGGGCATGTACGGGCTTACCCAGGATTTTGATGGCCGCTACCGCGATGCGGAAGCTACCTGGCGGCGCGCGCAAAAGCAGGTTGCCCCACTCAAGGATAATGAGGATGAAGCTGGTTTTCTTTTATACAGCGCTTCCGATTTGACCATACGGGGAAAATGCCTTGACGCGGCACGGCAAGTGAAGGCGGCCTTCCGCATCGACAGGAGCAGGTCGACACTGATGATGGCCGTTCCCATCACCGCATCCTGCGGCGATCGCCAGGCAACCCTGCGCATCCTGGCAGATCTTGCCAAGGTGTATCCCTCCGACACCGTAATCAATCGGGTCATCATTCCGCAAAGCCGCGCTGCCCTCGCTCTTGCTGAGCACCACCCTGGCGAAGCATTGCAGGATCTCGAGGGGTCCAAACCGTTTGACTTAGTATCTTCGGGAGGATATCTGCGCGGTATGGCCTACCTGGATCTTCACGACGGAGCGAATGCGATCCAGGCCTTTCGCTCAGCTACGCGATACAGAGGAGCTTCGCTCGAGTGTTGCCATGACTACGCCAACGCCCAACTCGGCCTCGCCCGGGCCTACTCGATGACCGGCGATGCTACTGCCGCGAAGAAAGCATACCAGGAGTTTTTCACCACCTGGAAGACTGCCGACCCCGACCTTCCCCAGCTGGTAGCTGCGAAGAAGGAGTTCGCGACTCTACCATAACGCACCTACCGGCTAAGAGCCGCCTAATTCAACAGATAGATTTAGAATCTACAAGCGTTAAGAAAGGTGACTACTGTGTTCGAGATCCCGGACCGTTGATAGTATCCCAGCGGGCGGAACTGGCCGCGGCCAGCTCATAGCGGCTCCGAGGCGAAACCGATACACGCTGGGACGCCTTTCACCAAATGCGGCACCGGTTCTCTTTTACCATTGGTTGGCCAGCCTTACAGGAGAATGCCTTCTGAAACTCGGGCATGTTCACCACTAACCCGTTGACACGATACCTTCCGGGCGAATGCGGATCTGTGATGGCGTTCATGCGCTGGTCCTCCGGCCGCTCGTTCTCACAGGCCCACTGCGCGTTCCCCACAAAAAAGCGCTGCTCGGGCGTCAGGGCATCGCGGTCTCGCAAATCCATGGTCCTGGCCTGGTCCTTCCAGGCCATCCACGCGAGAATCAGCCCCCCAAGATCGGCGATGTCTTCCCCTTCGGTAAGCTTGCTATTGATCTTTATGTCGTCCACAACCACGTACTGCGCGTACTGGTCCACTACGCACTGGGCGCGGGTCTCGAAATTCTTGCTGTCTTGCGTCGTCCACCAGTCGTTCAGGTTGCCTTGAGCGTCGAACTTGCGGCCTTGATCGTCGAAGCCGTGGGTCAACTCGTGACCGATCGTTGACCCAGTGTCGCCGTAGTTGGGCGCATCATCCATCTTCGGATCGTAAAGCGGGGGCTGCAATACACCCGCGGGGAAATTTATGTCATTCATGCGTGGGCTGTAGTAAGCATTGACGGTGGGCGGCGTCATCCTCCATTCGCCCCGATCCACAGGTTTGCCGATCTTGTTTAGTTGGCGCCTGGACTCGAATACAGTCGCTCGTTCCACGTTGCCGGCGAAGTCGTGGCGCGAGACTACGACTGAACTGTAATCACGCCATTTATCTGGATAGCCGATCTTGTTCGCGATGCTGTGCAGCTTAATCAGCGCATTCCGCTTGGTTTCGGGTCCCATCCAGGAAAGCTGCGCGATATCCTCCGCCATGGCCTGCTCGATCTGCCCGGCCATGGTCAGCGCGTTCTGCTTCGACTCCGGACTAAAAGCCCGCCTGACAAACTCCTGGCCGAGAGCATCACCGAGTTGCTCATCGACCGAGGCCAACGCAGCGCTTCCACCGTGGCCGCAATTGAGGCACTCCCCGCAGAGTCTTGCCGAAGAAATCGAAGTCCTCATTCACGAAGGCCGAGGACAGCGAAGGCGCAGCGGCGTGAACTGCATGCCAGCGCAAATAGTTCTTGATGTCATCGAGGTTAGCGCTCCGGAGTTGCTTATCCAGCTCCTTATAGAAGTCTGGTTCGGTTACGTTGAATGTGTTTTGTTGACCAAGCCCGCTTTGCTTGAGGTAGATGCTCCAGTCGAAATTGGGTGTGAGCGCCTGCAGCGTCGCTAAATCCACTTTGTGGTAAAGCTTGTGCGGGTCGCGCCGCTCCACGCGGGTTAACGAAGCCTCGGCCAGCCGTGTCTCCAATGCCATGATCGTGACCGCTTCCTGTTGTGCCAAGCCCGGTGTGTCGCCCAACAGCTCGAGCATCCGCTGCACATGGGCGACATACTTCTGGCGTAACGCGACCGAATTCGGATCGCTACTGGTGTAGTAATCGCGGTCCGGAAGGCCGAGGCCGCCGGCGGTGGCAAAGGCAATCACCTGCGATGAGTCGCCATAGTCCTCGCTTGAGCCAAAACCGAAGAATATGCCGCTGCCTGTGGTCTGCAGATGGATCCCCGCAAGCAGCGCGGGCAGCTGCTTCTTCGATGTCAGGCCGTTGATCTGGTCCAGGTATGGTTTCAGCGGGGCGGAGCCGAGCTTCTCGATCGCCGGTTCGTCCATGCAGGCGGCGAAGTAGTCGCCAATCTTTTGCTGGTTAGGGTTGCGGCCTGAAGTGCTCCTCGCCAGATCGTCCAGAATGCCCCACAGGAATCTTTGATTGTCCTGATCCAGCTTGGCGTAAACGCTCCAGCCAGGCTGGTCGGACGGAATCGGATTTTTCTTCATCCATCCGCCACAACTGTACTGATAAAAATCCACGCAGGGGTTGGCGGTCCTATCCATGAATTCAGTGTCGAGCCCTGGAGTGTAGGGCAGGGAGAGAATTGGCGTGTCGGTAGTGGTGGCGGGGACTGCCTGGCCCAGGGCCGCACACGCGAAGGCGCTTAGTAAAACATTCGTGAATAGAATGCGCATTTTTCCCTTCCATCCCAAAACCCTGGGTAGCTCATTGACTCATTGCGTGAGATCCGATCGTAGGATACAGCGAGAGTTCGCCTGTTAGTCTAGAAGGGAAATCCTACGTATCGATGAACGAGACCATCCTGATCCACTTTTCCGGCCGGGACCGGCCAGGGCTTACTACAGCGTTGACAGCGATTCTGGCCAGCTATGACGCCTGCGTGCTGGATATTGGACAGGCAGTCGTCCACGAAACGCTCTCTCTTGGTCTGCTGGTCGAGATCCCACGAGGTGAGAGCTTTCGTGGCTTGCAAGACGCCCTGGTGGCAAAGTCGAAAGAACTGCGATTGCAAGTCGATTTCACGCCCATCGCAAAAGCAGACCTGGATGACTGGATCTCGTCGCAGGGCAAGGATCAATTTATCGTCACCATCCTCGGCCGGGCGATTACCGCAGATCATCTCGCCCGGGTGAGCGCCATCATTGCGGAGCATGGCTTGAATGTCGACCGCATTGAGCGACTTTCCGGGCGTTTGTCGCTAGCCGTGCACACCCCCGATGCGAATGCCTGTGTCGAGTTTACGGTGAATGGGAATTCCTCTTCTGAGGCGTCGATGCGCGCGGCGTTTCTTGCCACTGCTCATGATTTGAAAATCGACATCGCCTTCCAGCGAGAGAGCATCTTCCGCCGCAACCGGCGGCTTTTCGCCTTCGACATGGATTCCACACTCATTGAGGGCGAGGTCATTGACGAGTTGGCAAAGTTGGCTGGCGTCGCCGATGAAGTGGTGAAGGTTACTGAATCTGCCATGCGCGGAGAAATTGAATTCCAGGAGAGCTTTCGACGCCGGGTGGCGCTGCTGCGCGGGCTCAAAGAGGTCAGGGTTCGCGAGCTGCTCGATACGATTCCTTTGGTGGAAGGGGCCGAGCAGTTGATCGGCACGCTGAAGATGCTGGGATACAAGACGGCGATCCTCTCGGGCGGGTTTAATTTCTTCGCTCAACATCTGCAGAGGCGCCTGGGGATCGACTATGTCTTTGCCAATGATCTGGACATCGTGGACGGAGTGGTGAGCGGCGAGGTGCGGACACCGATTGTCGATGGCGCACGCAAGGCCGAGTTGCTGCGGCAGATTGCCGGGCAGGAAAATATCTCGCTCGACCAGGTAGTTGCCGTAGGGGATGGGGCCAACGATCTGCCCATGCTGGGCATTGCCGGCATGGGCATCGCTTTCCGGGCCAAGCCGCTGGTAAGGCAAACAGCCAGCCATGCGGTCTCGTTTCTCGGGTTGGATAGCCTGCTCTACCTGATTGGTGTGCGGGACCGGGATTTGGCTGGATCGACGTATTGAATCACGGTTACCCATGGCTTCAACAATTTGCCGGTCTGATCATCCTGCTTGACTCCAAGCGAGCATCTCCTCGAAAATCTCCTTCGGGTTGGGTTTGAGTTTCAGACAGTCAACAAGGCGAGCGCGCAGCTTGCCGGTCTTTAATGCCCGCTCCTTCATCATGACGAAGAAGACGGGCACGAGGATCAGGACGTGGATGGTTGAGGTAATCATGCCGCCCACGATGGGCGCGGCAATCGGCTTCATCACATCCGAGCCGATGCCAGACTCCCAGAGGATTGGTGCGAGGCTGGCGAGAACGGCAACGACTGTCATCAACTTGGGACGAAGGCGCTTTACAGCCCCTTCAATGACGGCTTCTTCGATGTCCGCATTGCTGATGAATGTTCCCTGCTAGCAATCTTCGCTCCAGAGATTCATGGAGATAGACGACCATGACGACTCCCGTTTCGACAGCGATGCCGAAGAGCGCGATGTAGCCCACCCACACGGCGACGCTGAAATTATAGCCAAGCAGCCATTGCAGCAATAGTCCTCCCGTCATGGCATAGATCGTAGGCACAATCAACACCACCGCTTCGGCCACCGAGTGAAAGACCATGTACAGCAGTAAGAAGATCATGAAGAAGACGATGGGCAAAATGAGCTTAAGCCGCTGCTTTGCCCGCAACTGAAACTCGTACTCTCCCGACCACTTGTAACCGTAGCTCGCGGGAAGCGCAATCTGGCTTTTGCAACCTTGCGATTTGCCTCGTCCACAAAGCCTCCATAGTTCGTGCTCTTGAGGTCGATGTAGACATACCCGGTGAGCTGGCCGTCCTCATCCCGAATCATTGCCGGGCCATGAGAGAAAGAGACTTGGGCGACTTGGCTCAAAGGAATCTGCGCCCCAGAAGGCGTGGCGATCAAGACGCTACGCATTCGATCCACGCTGTCACGAAAATCCTGCGAATAGCGCACGTTGATGGGATACCGCTCGCGCCCTTCGATGTTCTCTGCGATGTTCTGCCCCGCCGATGCCGGATGAGACCGCCGTCTGCACATCCGCAACGCTGAGGCCATAGCGTGCGGCCTCAGCGCGGTTCACTTCTACGTTGACGTAGAAGCCTTGCGAGATGCGTTCCGCAAAGATCGACCGAACCTGTGGCATCGACGAAAGAACTCCTTGCATCTTTGCCGCCAATTGCTCAATGCCGTCCACGTTTGGCCCTTGAACCTTTGAGGCCCAGCGGAGTCTTGATCCCGGTGAGTTCCATGTCCAGACGGTTTTCGACCGGACTTGTCCACGTATTTGCCAGCCCAGGAAACTGTACTTTTTCATCCATCTCCTGAATGAGCTTCGTATAGGTCATTCCAGGCCGCCATTGCTCACGCGGCTTGAGCATGAGCGTCGTGTCATACATATCGAGTGGCGCATTGTCTGTCGCGCTGTCCGACCGCCCAACTGCCCCGAAGACGGTCTCCACTTCCGGAAAGGTACGCAGGATGGCATCCTGCTTTTGCAGCAGCGACTTCGCCTGCTCGATTGCGATTCCGGGAAGCGATGTTGGCATATAAAGCGCAGAGCCTTCAAAGAGCGGAGGCATGAACTGACTGCCCAGCTTGAATGCGACGGGCAGCGTTGCAGCCAGGAAGAGCAGATTGACCGCAATCGTGAGCTTTCGATACTTCAAGCAGAAGCGCAAGATCGGGAGATATATCGCCTGCGTGAAGCGCGAGATAGGGTTCGCACTCTCCGGCTTCAGACCGCCCTCGAATCAGGATCACCATCAATACCGGCACAAGCGTGATTGCAATAATTGAAGAAGAACCCACGGCAAGCGTCTTCGTCCAGGCAAGAGGTCGAAACATTCGCCCCTCCTGTGCTTCCAGCAAGAAGACGGGCAAGAAAGAGACGACGATGATGAGCAGCGAGAAAAACAAGGCCGGTCCAACCTGCTTCGCCGCGTTGATGAGGATCTCTCTCGGCGCTCCGGTTCAGAGACAGGGGTTGGGTCCGACTCCTGCCGCTCGGAGAGATGGCGGTAGCCGTTCTCCACCATCACGATCGCGGCATCGACCAGGACTCCGACAGCGAGAGCGATGCCGCCGAGAGACATAATATTCGAGGTGACGCCGAGGAAATAGATCGGGATGAACGAGACCAGAACCGCAATCGGCAGCGCAAGAATTGCAATTAACGCCGAGCGGAAGTGGAACAGGAAGACGATGATGACGAGACTGACGATAATGGCCTCTTCCAGCAAGTCGCGCTGGAGGGTAGCTATCGAGTCGTTGATGAGGCCGGAACGGTCGTAGCCCGCGACAACCTGCACTCCGGCTGGAAGCGACGGAGCAATATCTCGGAGCTTTTGCTTTACCCCTTCGATGACATTCAACGCATTCATACCCTGCCGCATGACGACGATGCCACCAACAGTCTCTCCCTTCACCATTCCACTCGGCGACGCCTTCTCGAATGTCCGGGCCAAAAGCTACGCTGCCGAGATCCCGCACCAAGACCGGAGTCCCGTTTTTGCCGCCCACGGCAATCGACTCAAGATCATTGAGCGACTTCAGGTAGCCGAGGCCGCGAATCATGTACTGCGCTCCGCTGAGGTCGAGCACTCTACCGCCCACTTCGTTTGTGCTTGCCTTCACCCGGTCGATGACCATAGACAGGGGAATGTTGTAGGCCAGCAGCTTGTTCGGGTCGAGCCGTATCTGGTACTGCTTCACGTAGCCGCCGATGCTCGCAACCTCTGATACTCCGGGCACGGTCTCCAGCGCATAGCGGAGATGCCAGTCCTGAAGAGTACGGAGATCGGCGAGGCTGTGCTTGCCGCTCTTATCGACGAGGGCGTACTCGAAGACCCATCCTGCTCCCGTCGCATCCGGCCCGATGGCCGGATGGACTTCGGCAGGCAGGCGGCCGCCGATTTGCTGAAGGTATTCGACCACCCGAGAGCGCGCCCAGTACAGGTCCGTCCCGTCCTCAAAAACGACGTACACATACGAATCCCCAAACATCGTCTGAGCGCGGACGGCCTTCACATGTGGGGCCGCAAGAAGGCTTGTCACGATGGGGTAAGTGACCTGGTCTTCGATGATGTCCGGTGGTTGTCCCGTCCAACTCGTATGCACGATCACCTGCACATCCGAGATGTCAGGCAGCGCATCGAGCGGAACGTTACGAAGCGACCAGATACCGGCCAGCGTCAGCATCAGAACGCCAGTAAATACGAGGAAGCGATTTCGAGCGCAAAGATCGATGATTCCTGGAGAGCATGTCACATCCCCCCTTCGGCATTGACGCGCAATTGCTTCGTGGCGATGGTCTGGCCGTTCTGTTTCACCGTGACCGTAACCTGCCAAGTTCCGCCTGACTCCAGCACACCCGTCCCGTCGTAGAGGCCCGGACTCTGCTGCGTGAGCTGTGTGGTCGTGTTCATTGCCCCCATGCCCATTGCCGGCATCGCCGCCATGAAGAAGGTGACCGAAACTTGTGCCCCGGCATACGGGCTGTCCGTTTGCTCCGGTCAGCTTGACGTGGAATGTGTTCGATCCTTTATGTGCGGGGTTGGGATCGGTTGTGAAATCAATCGCGACCGCTAGGCTGCTCCTGTTCTGAGCCGTTGGCCGGCGTTTGTTGCCCCGCCCCCGGAGGAGGGGGAGTATATGAGCCTGCCGCAGCCTGCAGCTGGCTTTCGGAGTCGAGCAGGAAATTGGCCGAGGTGACAATCTGCTGATGGGCCGCCAGACCTTTCAGAACGATAAAGTCATCCCCAACGCGCGCACCCAGACTGACATCCTTTGGTTCGAGGCTGCCGTTTCCGTGATCGACAAAGACCACCTGACGTAGACCCGTCTGGAAAACTGCCGAGGCGGGGACAACGAGTTGCCGCCCCAGGGCCGACTTCAGATCGACGTTCACGAACATTCCCGGCTTGAGCGTGACGCCGGGATTGTTGACTGCCAGCCGCACCTTGACGGTGCGCGTCGTCATATCGACTTGCGGCAGGATCTCTTCGACACGTCCCTGGAAGGTACGCCCCGGATAAGCATCGACCGTGATGGATGAGCTGTCTCCGCGCTTCAGCCTGCCGACATCATTTTGAAAGACCTGCGCGTTTACCCATACGCGCGAGAAATCGGCGAGCGTATACAGCTTTGTTGCCGGTTCGACGTACATATTGGGGAGCGCCATGCGCTCCATGATGTAGCCGGAGGCAGGAGAGTTGATGGATAACTCAGTGATCGCCTTACCTGTCTCCTGGAGTTTCGCTATTTCGCTGCTCGGAATGTCCCACTGGCGAAGCCGCTGCTCCGCCGCAGTCGTCAGAGACGCTGCACCGCTAGCGACACCATCGACGGAGCTTCCGCTGAGAGCGGTTTGATTCCGTCGCGCAAGCAGATATTCTTCCTGCGTTGCTACCAGTTCGGGGCTGTAAATGGTGAAGAGCGGGTCGCCCTTGCGGACATATTGGTAAGTTGCGTCGGCAAAGACCTTGCGGATGTAACCAGAGAACCGTACCTGGACCGAAGACTGAAGGCGCTCGTCCACATCGACAGTGCCAGTCGCCCGAATCTCATCGCTCAGTTGCTTGTACTCGACTGTGCCGGTCTTTACGCCAATGCTGTTCATCTGGTCATTCGTCAGTTGCATCGGCGCCAGCGGGGCTTCCATTTTGTTGCTGGCATCGACGCATCCTTACCCGTGTCTCCGTTCGTCTCCGCCATCGGCCCCGACGCGATGGGTTGAACAGCTGTAGGAACGGTTGCCGGATGAATGATTGATCGGGTACGGTAGACATACACGGCAGCCACAACCGCGAACAATGCAAGCCAGAATAGGGATGTACGGACAATGGTTCGGTTCATCGCAGTTGTGCTCCCGTCAGTGTTTCGAGACGTGCCAGGGCTGTTTCGTGGTCGAGCAACGCCTGTTGATAGTCATGCTCAAAGGTCAGATACATCGAGCAAGGAGGAAAGCACCGGAGCGAATGCCTGTTTGCCGGATTGATAGGTTGTCTGCTCGGCACGAAATGCGGCTTCGGCTTGTGGCAGAAGTCCGTCCTGATACTCCGTCACATAGTTCCGCAGTGTTTGTCACAGCGATGTATTGCTTTCTGCACCTCTGCGAGTTGCTGTTGCACCTGCGAGTCGAGTTCCTGCTTGGATCGTTCCAGCGACTCCGTGGCTTCCGCTACGCCTGCTTCGACACGCTTTCGCCGGGGTAACCGCATACTGACCGTCAGCATGTAGTAGTCGCGGTAGCCACCACCCGTCTGCTGAAACATATAGCCGACATTGAAGTCCGGCTTGCCCTCACGCTGCGCGGACTTTAGTTGGGCATCCTGCTTGTGGACACCAGCAGTATCCACAGAGACAGCAGGGTTATGAGCAAGAACGAGGTTCTGCAATTCGTCGGCGGTACGTTGCAGCGGAGTCAGCGAAAGCGGTTCTGGAATGATGTCGGCGACGTCTGCGACCGATGCAGTAGCTGCTTAAGGCTGACCTGAAGCTGCCCCATCTCCTGATGGTGCATCGTGATTTCACGCAGAATCTTCGTATGCTCGATCTGCGCTTTCAGGACATCTGCCTGACTGCCTTGCCCGAGGCTGTATCGGGACAAGCCTGTCTCAATCAGGGGCTTCAGAACCGCATCGTTTCGACCGAGAATCGCGAGCGTCGCGTCAAGGTAAGCAAGCCGCAGATACAGGAATTTGACCTGGTCCGTGATCGACGATACGCAGCAGGTCAACTTGCGCCTGTTGCATATCGGCCTCACGGCTCGCTACGTCGCCCTTGAGGCGGAGCTTCCCGGGATAAGGGGATCTCCTGCGATGCTCCAAACCCGATGTAGGCAAAGTCGCTGTTGCTGAAACCCGCGAATGGCTTAGGGACTGCCGACGCTAAACGACTGAACGGTAAACTGCGGGTCAGGTAACGTCGTCACCTGCTGGGCGACGTGGGTCGACGCCTTCCAGGCATGGTCAGCGGCCGAGAGTTGTGTGTTGCTCGACTGTGCTTCTGAAATCAACGTAGCAAGCGGTGTTGGCATCCCGGCCATCTCCTGCGGATACGCAGAGACGCCAGTTGCCATCACCATGCGGCGGTCCAATACAAGGCCACCTTCATAGGGAAAACTCCTGTCTCGATTGCAGTTCAGACATGAGCAGCGCAGAAGCGCGGCTCGAATCTTCAGCGAGAGAGGAGCGGACTAGACTCGGAGTGACTGAAATGATCGAGGGGGGAGACTTTGGCGGGGAATGCTCTGGGCGCTGAAACCAACCGCTTGTTGCTTCGTCAGGCGGGAAAAGATCAAAAGATCGAAATCCGACACTTCAACGGCAACAAGAGGGTGGAACGATACCGAATCCGACTTCAGAGCGCTGTCGTGTAGTCCCCGGCGTCTTCTTGCAGCAATCGTGCGAGTCCGGCATCTCCATTTGTCCGCATTGACTCTTCATCATGCGGCAGCAGGCTTGCTCTTCCACTGTCATCTGCGCGACTGGAGCCATGCACGCCATCGCCGGTGCCACACAGGACACCAGCAACAGCAGGACCGCTCCGATTTGGCGCAGTGACTTCACTAACAGAAGAATACGCCAAGGCCGGGAAGTGTCACAACCAAAGCGTCGAAAGTTTGCCTGTCAGTTCAGAAGAGAAGTGTTTCTTATCAATATAGGGCGAGGTCATCTCTTTCCGCAGCCGAGTTCGCCACAGACGATTGCAAAGACGTACCTCAGGGCCTAAAGCCCGTCATATTCGTAATCGTTTACGGCCCGACTAAAGTCGTGCCCTGACACAAAGCATGAGTTTTTCCGCAGCCTGTAAAGCCCTCATCAGTGCCTGTGCCCATGTGGCACGGCTTAAGCCGTGCCCTTCGTTCACTAGCGCAACTCGAAACTTCGACTCTCACCGGTAGCTAACCTGCCAATAAGTCCAACCGAAACCGTTTTTCATCGGCGTGAGATCAAAAGGCGGGAAGCTCATGATATGAGTGCTCCTGGTTACGGCGAGTGCAAGCGGCGCTTTGCGGCCGTTGATCTCCACCGCCAGAAGAGTGTTATTGCCATAGGCAGTGCTATGTAGGACTTTGTGGCGGGTGATACGGCCGTAGTCGCCGCCTTTGCCCCAGTCGACGACAAACCGGCCGTACGGATAGCGATCCTCCGCGTATCGCTCCGTGTGCGCTTGCCAATCAGGATCGTTATTCCAGATGCCAAACGCTTTCGAGAAATCCTGTGCTTCGACCGCAGCAAAGAATTGGTTCACACGATGCTCGGCCGGAAGATTCCAACAGAGAAAGACAACGATGCCGGCAACGCCGCAGAAAACAAGAGCCCCGATCACAAGATTGCGGCGCCTTTGGGCGTAAGTTCGGTCATAGGCAGGCGCGTCTAACAGGGTCATGGGTCCAACGAGTCCTCTCCTGGGAGTCAGATCCCTGTCTTATTCAGACACCAGTGGATACGCTAATGTTCCTTTGCCCGCCCGCGCATCTTGTGTCCCCCCTCTATCGGGTCAATTGCGCCGAACTCTAATTCGGAGAGGGGTTATCGGGGAGAGACTTCAACGATTTCGGTGCGTCGCCACGGGTGGGACTGTTTGCCGGTGGCGACGGGGTGGCTTCGGCCTGGGAATTGTAGGCCTTGATAAGCGCGTCCGTCACGTCCATGTTCGCAGCTTCGTACCAAACAACCGGATAGGCATCGGACCCGCGCTCGATAACCGCCGAGTAACCATGCTGCTGCGAAAAGCTCTGCAGAAACGCATAAACCTTCTGTGCGACTCGTTGAAAAATCTCTTCTGATTCGCTTTGCGAATCACTCTTGAAGTCTTCCGCTTCGCGCTGAAGTTGCTTCTCCTTACTTTCCAGCGACTGCGCGCGTTTTGCTCTTTCTGCGTCACTCAGGTTGCTGTTTGTATCCGCTAACTGTTTTCGTAGAGCTTCGACCTCGTTATTGAGGGCTTGCAGCACCTGCTGCTTAGGGGCCAATCGAGCCTGGAGCGCGCTGAGGCTCTTTTGCGCTTCAGCGGTTTGAAGCACTGCTGAGTTGAAGCTTACCGTGACGATCATCTGAGGTTTGGCCTGACCTGCAGAAGCCTGTGCGAGAGCCACACTCGCCGCGCCCGGGAGACACAAAAGCATCCACAACATTCTCCATCGAGTCATCGCAATCTCCATCCATTTGCTCGTTTGTCTATTGCGTCACAGTCTCGGCGAAACGAAACTTGAGAGGAGTGCCGCTCAACTTGAAAATTGGAGGATGCAAACCCGGTGCAGCACGAGTGGTAAAAATGAACTGCGTCGGAAAGGCCGCCGGGTCAGAGGTGCTGTGTTCGGAATCTGCCAGGAGTTGCAGAGCACCCTCCCTGATCCACGCGGGGGGAATTGCGAACGTGAATCTCGACGGCATGTACGGCCAGGATGACAGGGGGCCTGAGTCAGACGGCATGGCTGCCGACGTGTCATGCGGCAAGGACAATCCGGCGGGGAAATAGCGGTATTGGAAAATTTCCGGATGACCTGGCAAGGTAGGTTTCTTGACATGGGCATCGGGCGATGGATCGAGGCGCCACTCAACCAGGACGCTGCGTGACTTGGCACTGCGGCTCGGCTCTCTTCTCCTGGGAAGGAGGCCCGTCGCAGAATCCGGCGGCATGAGGTTTGTCGCGGGAACAGGTCTTGAGAGTTGCGCCGCGTCGAAATGCCCGCTATCCACGGCGGGGCTCGAGAGTGGCCCGTTCTTGAGGGCCGCGGCAGTGACCAGCAGGACAATAAAAAGGGCGCTCGCCAGACCAAGGGTGCCAAACCCGATGGTCGAAGGAGCCTTGAGAGGGACACCCTCCTCGATCGCTCGCGCGACGAAACGTTCCCGCATGCCTTCCGGCAAGCGCACTTTCCGATAATTGAACGCGTGCGAGAGAAGCAGAGATCTATGGACTTTAATCATTTCAAGTATTCGGTCTCTGCAAGAGACACACTGGAGAGAATGCTCGCGAAGTTTAACCAGCTCAGGGCCGGTGAGCTCATCGCTGGCTGCCAACGCACACAGGAATTCGAAATAGCCGTGGTTCGCCGTCATCTTGATTCTCCCTTCGAGGCCGACGAGGCATCCCCGCAGAAAGCTTTTCTGATCTTTTCGAGGCCCCGGTATAAATTGTGGCGCACTACGCGCACAGTCTCCCCCGTCCGTAGGGAAACCTCTTCCGCGGTAAGGCCTTCGTAGTAGACAAGCTCAATGGTCCTGCGCTGTCGAGGCTGGAGCGCGCTCAGTATCTGCTCGACCAAGACACTCGCTTCAGGCAGCGAATATCCGAATGGGCGTTCCGTCAAGGGAAAGACTGCAGGTAAGAGTTCATCAAAAGGGTCGGTGTCGAAAAAGCGGTTCGCCGCAAGCGACCGCCGGCAGTTAGAGATCCTCTGGAAGGCGAACAGCAGAAGCCAGGTCTTGAAGCCGCCTTTTTCCGGATCGAACTGCTGGATGGATCGAAAGACATCCAGGAAGATCTGCTGGACCGCATCCTCGGCCTCGGCTTCATTGCGCAGGATACGTCTTGCGATTCTGTAGAGTCTTGAGGCGTGTCGTTCAAACAGGACGGTCAAAGCATCAGCATTTCCACTTTGCAAGGCTCTTGCGAGTGCCTCATCCGTCAGAAATCTCTGTCGCAAAGCTCCGAGGAGGGACATTCCCGCGGGAGTAGCCTCGCTACGGATATCCGAGACACATGCCTCGGGAAAGGCTGCCGCCTCCCTGGGCGGGACTGCGCCGAACACCAGCCTTGCGATACGTGAGCTCACTTTATTCCCCCGCCCAGCCCTTGAGTAAACGGATAGCGATATCACAGGAAGCAATCATGCCGGCAAACCAACCCTCTTATATGTATGCACGCAAGGAATCTGTTCTTCCCCACCGTGACCGCATTTATTTTGCGCTGGACTTGCCTGGAGCAGACCGCTGGCGAGGAGAACCCAAGTTGCGACTACTCCTGAAAGTGTCACGGTAGTTTCCTCAGCGGCTAAAGCCGGATTCATTGCACAGAGGATTATGTACGGCCTAAAGAGGCTGCGGCGAAACTACTGTACCGGGAAAGCATTTCGCAACCACAGGGTGCCCTTCTGTGAGAATCCCTGCCGGTTGAGAGTTGAGTCCCGCGAGTTTCCGGCCGACTCGTAAGGGCGCCGACCTATTAGCCATGATTTACTGCACAACTGAAGTCATGGCCCTGATACAAAGCAATAACCCAAAGACTGAAGCTCGATGGATCATACCCAGGGCTCACGAAATGTAGATGTCGCGTGCCCTTCTGCGGAATTTTTTCCCTTGGGCGGGCGTGGCCAACCGGAAATGGCACATCCGAGAGCCACTTTCCCACTCAAGCCAAAGGACGGCTTGAATGGCCCCAGTTCGTTCGAGGAGAGTGACGGAAAATAATCGCCGCGCCTAGTTCCCTTTGCCTAAACTCAGCTTACCCCCAGTTGGCAGGCGGCTGCGCTTGAGCTAGAGAACTTTTTCGGCACGACTGAAGTCGGCCCCGCAAGGACAAAGCACCGTTTGAAACCGGCTCCAAACGGACTACCCGGAGCATTAGTTTTGCAGTCATCCATAAAGCCAGACCTATTTGCAACCACTTACGTTCGGGCTTCAGCCCGTACCCTTCAAAAACCGGAGTTCTTCCGCAGCCACTCACGCAGACACCGAAGACCTTGGCGGGCCGGGTCCAGTGAAGCTGAATCGTCCCGCCGATCGATTGGTTGCGAGGACCGGCTGGAAGACCGGTCTCTGGCGGCCAGTTCACAAACATAGGAGGAGCCCGCCTCATCACGGAGATTCGATCCTTGCTTCGGCAATTCTTGAAGCCATCGGCTCGGCGCACGTTCCCTGTACATTCGGCCGGATCCCATGCTGACAAGCTCAGGGCGCTCTCGGAAGCGCATGCGTTACGTGACGAGTCTCAAAAGCTCACCGCCAGGGGTTCGCGAATTGAGGATTGTGCAGGAACTCTTCATCGGTGAGCGACTCGAGGAATGCTTTGAGGTCACTGCGCTGCTGAAGAGTCAGCGTGAATCCTGAGACGAAGGGGGACTTGTTCGGATTCTTGCTGCCATCGCCCGCGTTTGGACCTTGTAACACAATTCGGCCCCCGTGGACGTAGTGGTCGAAGACATCATCAAGGCTATGGAGGCTGCCGTCATGCATATACGGCGCACGCACGGCTACATTGCGCAGCGAGGGAGGGCGGAATTTGCCAACGTCGGCAGGATTGTGGGTGAACTCATAAACGCCGAGGTTGTCGGCGGGGTAGGAGAAATTCCCAGCGAGGTTGTAGAGACCGTTGTTTTGAAATTCAATGCCATGCCCACCGTCGGTTGTTTGATAGATGGTTTCGCCGCCCATGGTGAACCCGCCGTGGCATCGCGAACAGCTTAACGGCGCATGGAAAAAGAGGTCTTCGCCACGTTTGGCAGATGCGGAGATGGCATTCTCTTCATGGCGGTAGCGGTAATGGTCGTAGGGAGAGTTGCCGGAGATGAGGGTCCGCTCAAAGGCAGCCAAGGCCTGGCGAACATGGACGAAAGTATATGGGCCTGAATCGCCAGGGAAAGCGCTGGGAAAGAGTCTCTGGTAAGTAGGATCCGTGGCAATCACCTGGAGGAATCGATCGTTCTGCCGGAGTAGTCCGAGCTCGATGGGGTGGTCGTTGAAGAGCGGGGTTACGGATTGATCTTCGAGTTGGGTGACGGTGGGGTTGGCCCAGTTGAAGACCGCGAACCATGCGACGTTGGCCAGGGGCATGACGCGGCGGGGGTGAGACTGACCCGTTACGCCGACCGCAACGGGTCGCTGATCGGTGAACCCGAATTGCTGGATGTGGCAGGTGGAGCAGGAGCCTTTGCCATTCGCAGACAGGCGCAAGTCATAAAAGAGATAACGGCCCAACTCAACCTTGGCGGGCAGCATGGGATTGTCCACAGGGACCGGAGGCGCGGGGAATCCAGTGGGGAGATTCCATTGGAATCCGTTGCCTGACTGGTAAGCCAATGCAGACGCGGCGCCGAGGGCAAAGAGTAGGAAGAACCGCGCAATCCCAAAGCGTCTGGCGGGCGAAGGATTTGCGTTAACCGATTCTGTACGGTCACGAAGGTTGCTGCGATTTTGAGAATCCATACTCTTGCATGCTTGGGCCGTACGGCTTTGGTTTACATTGTTGCTTATGAAGCGTGCATCGGCAAAGGTTCGTTGGCAGGTCGCGGAAATTCTAGCTCCGCTTCTGGTATTGGCTACCCTGGTTGTTGGCGGCCAGCTGAAAAAGTCGACAACCGTGCAAGCGGCGCCGGAGGCGGCCGCTGCGCCGGCGGTGCTTAAGGTGGAGGGCGCGGTGCCGACGCCACTTTCGCTCACCTCAGAAGACCTCGCGAAGATGCCTCGCGCGACCGCTGCGCTGGCCGCGGACGGAACAACCACCACCTACGAGGGCGTGCTGCTGTACGACATCCTGGTGAAGGCTGGATGGCAGTTTGGCCGCGGGATGACCGGCAAACCGATGGCCAGCTATTTGATCGCGACCGGAAAAGATGGATACGAGGTGGTGTTTGCGCTGCCCGAGATTGATCCGCAGTTCTCCGGAGCCAAGGTGATCATCGCCGACAAGGCGGACGGGTCAGCACTGCCGGCGCGGGAGCAGCCCTTTCGGGTGGTGGCTCCCGAAGACAAAATGCATGCCCGATCCATCTATTCACTGGTCAAGTTAGAAGTGGTCCGGCTGCGGCCATAAGCCTCGACACGATTTGCTCACCGCCGTAACCCGCTTTATCGATGATTGCCCCCATGATGGAGAACGATCCGCCCCACCGCCATAGCAATCAGCAACACCCCCGCCATAAATAGCGTTAGCCGCCCGAGCACCCGCCAGATGCGGCTCTGAGGGGGCAGAACACCCCGCTTGGTTTTAAGGCTGTATACCTGCCCCAGTATTCCGGACAGCAGCAGAAAGAAACCTAAGGCAAGCAATAGCCAGGTCATGGCTGGTCCTCCGTCGCTCTATCAGTCGTTAGATCACCTTACATCCACTACTCAGAGCACGCTTCGCATGCGGCAAAACATCTTCATTTTCGCCCCCGCACGACCCTGGCCCGGGGGCAGAAATGATCTAAACTGGTGGTGTTGGCATTAGGAGTCGCGTGATGAAGATCTTCCGCTGGGTCTGGCTCGCTTTCACCCTCGGCCTGCTTGGCTACGCTTTTTACCAGGGTATGTATGTCGCGCCCACCGAGGCTACCATGGGCGACATCCAGCGCATCTTCTACTACCACTTCCCTTCGGCCATGATGGCGTTCCTGTTCTTCTTTGTCAGCTTTGTCGCTTCCATCGTTTACCTTGCCTCCCGCCGCAATCATCCCCAGCGGGCACTGGCTGCCGATGCCGCCGCCCTGGCTGGAGCCGAGATGGGCATCGTCTTTTGCACCCTGGTCCTGATCCAGGGCCCGCTCTGGGCCCGGCCGGTGTGGGGCATCTGGTGGACCTGGGATGCGCGCCTGACCACCACCCTGGTGCTGTGGCTCATCTACGCCAGCTATCTGCTGCTACGCAAGTTTGCCGACGGTCCGCAGATGCAAACCCTGGCCGCGGTGCTGGCCATCTTTGGCTACGTCGACGTGCCCATCGTCTACTACTCCACTACCTGGTGGCGCACCCAGCACCCTGCTCCAGTCATCGGCGGGGACGGCAGCCTCGATCCGGCGATGTGGACTGCGGTCTTGTGGAACCTGGCTGCGTGGCTTGCCTGGGGGATTCTGCTGGCCGGCTGGAGGTACAGCATTGAGCGGCGCCGGCAAATCGCAGAACAGCATGCTGCGCTGCACGCGCTCGAAGCCAGCCTGGAAGTCACGCTCTAGAGCATTTTTGCTAATGGTGTAGACCAGGAAACTGAACCCGACGCGGCCGATTCCGCCAAAGAATGGCCGCACATAACTGATCCCGCTGGACCGCAGTATTAGCAAAAATGCGTTAAAGCAGAAGGAAGCTATGGCCCATCGTCATCTCATACTCGCCTATGTCTTCACCATCCTTGTCCAACTTGGGTACGCCGGCTGGGTCGGCCTGAAGTACCGGGAAACGCGGAAGCTGGAGCGCGAATTTCCCCCGTACCCGTCGAACGCCAAATAAGTCTTAAGGCATAGATTGAATTTCCTCAGCGGGTAAACAGGCTGCGGAGAAACCCGCGGCTAAAGCCGGAGGAGAATAAGTCCCACGCGAGCCGCTCGGCTTGAACATCGAGAGCCACTATCCCACTCAAGCCAAAGGACGGCTTGAATGGGCCACCCAGCTCTTTGAAAAACGTACCCCAGCGGCTAAAGCCGTCCAGTATGCAACATTTACGGCCCGACTAAAGAGGCTGCGGAAAAAGTCGGAGAGGGATGGAAATGTTTCCCTCAGCGGCTAAAGCCGGTCCTGTTTTCAAGCATTTATGTACGACCTGAAGGTCGTACCCTTCAAAAACCAGAGTTTTTCCGCAGGCTCTAAAGTCGTGCCCTGACACAAAGCATGAGTTCTCCGCAGCCTGTAAAGCCGGACCTGTTTTCAATCAACTACGTACGGGCTGAAACCCGTACCCTTCGCGACCAGAGTTTGCCACAGCCTGTGAAGCCGGCAAAGCTTCGTGCTTCCTTGGACAAGCTGTTCTGTTAGGGCACGTGTGACGGGGGAGGCGCCTCCCTTACCTCTTCGCCCATCAACTCCCCGGGGTGATTTCCTCCCAGCAGTTCTTCTTCCGGCTCGATGTGCACCAGGACCTCGGCAATCTTGTCCACCTTTTCCCGTACCTGGTCGGCCACGGCGTGAGCAATGAGGTGCCCTTCGCGCACGGTCAGATCGCCCCGCACCACCACATGCAGATCCACGTAGTAGCGGAAGCCCACCTTACGGACAAAGCACTTCTCCACCCCAAAAACCCCTGCTACCGCCTCGGCCACACGGCGGACATGCTCTTCAATCTCCGGCGCGGGCGCCGTATCCAGCAGCTCGGCGATCGGGCGGCGGAGCTGCTGCCAGCCCCCGAAAAGGATCACAGGAGCGGCACACAAGGCGGCCCAGTCATCCGCCGTCGGGTCGCCCGTCCATAGCGCCGCCGAGATCCCAATGAAAGCAAATCCCGAGGTAACCGCGTCGCTGAGATGATGCCAGGCATCCCCCCTCAGAGCCGAGCTCTCGATTCTTTGGCTGACACCGGAGACATACCGTGACAGTAACGCCTTAATGGGAACCACGCAGATCAGGACCCAAAGGGTGTACGCATGGGGCAGCTTATGCGGGGTGCGAATCAGGTTGATGCTCTCCGCGGCGATGCCAAAAGCGGCCAGGATCATGGCAACACCCACTACAGCGGCAGCGATTGGGTCCGCCTTGCCATGCCCGTAGGGATGATCCTTATCCGGCGGCTTGATGGCCAGCCGCAAGCCATAGTAGACAACCGATGAGCTGATGACATCCAGGAACGATTCGATTCCGTCCGCCAGCAACGCAAACGAGTGCCCGATAAGTCCGGTCAGGCATTTGACCAGCGCCAGGGAGAGGTTGATGACGATGCCGAGCAGTGAGGACCGCAGGCCGCCTTCGACCATCTCTTCGGTTGTCGGCGAGGCCGTCATGGCTGCATTGTCTCTTATTTTCGTGTTCGCAGGGAGCGCCCACCCAGTTGGAACCGGGACAAGTTCCCAATGGATATCTTTTTTTCGAATCGAACTTGCCCCATCTGGACGATCCTTACTAAACTTATGGAACACACGCGCTTCACGATTGCTGTGCCCGACTTCGCCTCAGTGAAGTGGGGCTTTTCCCGGCGAAAAGCCCCGCCCCCGGCATCTTCACTGGATAGACCTATCGTGAAACCGCTTAAGGCCCCGGAGGCGTCGTTGCTGCGCTTTTTGAAGCTCGCTCTTATTTTCGAACTATCCACGGTACTCGGGCTTTCGGTACTGACGGGTCAGTTTTTTTACCGCGCCTACAACAATTCCAGTAGTGAGCATCTGCCGGTTAGTTTTCTCGCCGCGCTGGTGATGCTGGTGCTGGGCACGCAGCAGACAGCGATGTCATTCCGCCGGGAGAAACTCAGGCTTGCTTACGGTCGCCCGACGGTCAAGGAAAAGCTTCGCCTGAAAGTGGCCTACAGCACGCTCACCCTGCTGCTCTTTATCGCCGCTGGAGTTTTGTTGGTAATCCTCAGGAACCATCTCCGCTAGACAAGTTTCCCTTGTACCTTGCATCGGCGAGCACAGCGAAGTGCGGCCTTTCCTGAGGAAAAGCCGCGCCGAGAGCAGTTGTTCTGAATTCACCTTATCGAGGGGCACCCGGGGTTCCCGTTGCGCATGGAGAGGTTGCGACCGAGTCCTTCTGTAGTGTGAGAAATCCGGGTTTTAGCGGCTCGCGCCGACGGCTCTCTTCGGGCGAGGTATCACCGATTGCGGCTTTCTGGGGTGCCCGACGTCCGGACGCGACTCCGCCTTGCGCGGCTGGGCGCCCTGCGATGACTGTTGGTCCATCCATTCGTCGAGCCGGGAACGCTTAAACCGCCAGCGATTGCCAAGCTTGAACGCAGGGACGAAACCGTCCGAAGCATATTTGTAAAGTGTGTCGGGACTTATGCCGAGATAGTCAGAAGCCATGCGAATGTCCATGACTTCGCGAACCTCATCCCTCGCCGGTGTTGTTCTCATCGAAGCTGTCTCCTCTGGGAACTGCAGGACCGGGCGAGAGTACATACCCGCCGTTGTGCTTATACCGCGTTTTCACCCTATAACACAAGAAATTATCGCGTATTGCTGTAGTCTTCCGGGTTTTAAAGCGGTATCTAGCGGCTTTGTTTAGTTCCGGTAGGAGCGTAACAGAATTCGCGCGCATGGGAAGCATTACTTGCGGCACGCACGCGGTTACCAAGGACATCGTATCGGACCTGATCCCTGAAACAGGATCGTTCATCCTTCACATCGTGTATCGTCCATATCTCCCTCATTCATCAAAGTTAATTATGGGCTAGCTGTGGAAATCGCGCCCATTTTGGTGGTCCCTGCCGGCTACAATTCCGGTTGCAGACCGGCGGCGAGGGCAATCAAGTCGTCACCTATGGTGCGGGTTTTTGCGATCGCATCCTCGAGCGGGATGTGGGTGATCTCTGTGCCGCGGAGCACGACCAGCCGGCCAAACTTGCCCTCGTGCACCAGATCGATAGCAGCCGAGCCATAGCGGGTGGCCAGCATCCGGTCATAGGCCGTTGGAGTACCCCCGCGTTGGGTATGCCCCAGATTCACCGAACGGGTTTCGTACCCGGTCTTCTCCTCAATCAACTCAGCGACGGTTTGCCCGATGCCACTAAGACGCGCATGGCCGAAGGCATCCAACTTTGCCCCTTGGGTAGCTTGCGTGTCTGTACCCGGCAGCTTGGCGCCTTCAGCGACCACGACGATCGAAAATAATTTGCCCCGGCCGTGCCGCTCCTTGAGGATCTTCACTGCGTGGTCGATATCGATTGGCTTTTCCGGCACGAGAATGACGTCTGCGCCTCCGGCGATGCCGGAGGTGATGGCGATCCAGCCTGCATCGCGTCCCATGACCTCGCAGACGATTACCCGATTGTGAGCTTCCGCGGTGGAGTGCAGCCGGTCGACGGCTTCGGTGGCGATGGAGACGGCGGTGTCAAAGCCGAAACAGGCGTCTGTTCCACTCAGGTCATTGTCGATGGTCTTGGGAACACCCACCACCTTGATGCCCTTCTGCACCAGCGCATTGGCCACACCCTGGGTGTCATCGCCGCCGATGGTAATCAGCGCGTCCAACTGGTTGGCCTTGAGGGTGGCCAGGCATTTGTCGATGCCACCCTCCATCTTGCGTGGGTTGGTGCGCGACGTGCGCAGGATGGTGCCGCCCAGTTGCAGAATTCCGGACACAGTGTCGATGGTGAGGGGCATGGTCTTGTTTTCGACCACGCCGCGCCAGCCCTCAATAAAGCCAACGAACTCGTCCTTGTGGTGAAAGATACCTTTACGTACCGCGGCTCGGATGACCGCGTTCAGTCCGGGGCAGTCGCCTCCGCCCGTCAGGATTCCAACTCGCATGGTGCTTCTTCTCCTAGAGTGCCTTGTGAATCATACTGCTGAGTTCACTAGAAGGAAATCAGAGGAGGAAGCAGGAAGCTCTCCTGGCCAAGACAAATCTTTTTTGAGCAGTCCGTTATCCAAAATACTTCTAGTGATGGAAGAGCTTGAGTACGTCCGTGGGATTGGGCTGCTTGTTACCGTTGCCCAATATCTGCTGCTTAAGAATATTGCCGGCATTCTTTTGCAGCAGCTGGTTGAGATCGGCCTGAATGACGGGATTCGATGTGGTGCCGGAGATGTGCACGGGGATGCCGTTGGCGGCTGCCGTGGTGACCGCCTGCCCCACGGCGCCACCCCCAAGCGCACTCACACCACCCAGCGCCTGGCTAGCCACGCCGGAGCTGGTGTTGAGCTTGGCCAACACTTGAAAGTTCAGGGCGCCCTGCGGAGAAACAGTGCCGGCGCCGGTAGCGGTGCCCAGCACGGGAACCGAGGTGTAGAGATTATCGATGCGTGTGCCCTGGGACGATGAGGTCACATTGGCCCGAACGGTCTGGATCTGCGTGCCTCCCCCGGAGCCGGCAACCGGCTTCAGACCGCCAATCTTCGAAGAAAGATCGAAGCCGGCCAGCCGGGTGTTGTCCACCTGAACCGGGCCGCTGATGGTCGGAGCGTTGGCCGGTCCGGTAATCGCCAGGTTGGCTGTGAGGGTGCCACCCTGCAAGCTGGAACCGCTGGGCAGGCGCACCCCGGCGGCGGGCAACAGCGCCTCGACCTGGTTGATGGGCAGGTTAGGAGCGGAAAGGTGGAGCGCCAACACCGCCTGCGGCCCAGTCATCGTGTAGGTGCCGTTCACGTGCACGGCAACGCCGCCGGTACTGATACTCAGGTCGTTGACCTGTCCGGTCCTGGCATCCAGATTGTGGTTGACGGTGTAGGAAATCTTGACCGGGTTTGGGGTGGGAGAGCCGTTAGCCACCAGCTTCAGCTGGGCCGCATTCACGGTACCGTTGCTGGTCAGGGTCTGGCCGTTGGAAGTGACCTGGGCGGTTATGTCGGCCAGCATGGAAATGCCCTGGCTCGCCTGGACCACACCTGCGGCGACGGGATCAAAATGGTTCAAGTGAATGGTCGCATTCAGCGGCGTATCTGAAGCATCCTTTTGGTTTACTGGCCCGGCGTTGCCCTTCACGTCGAGCACCCCGTCCCCGGGAAGACTGGCCGAGATCACGAAGGGAAAAGATTTGGCAAACGAGAACTGCTCCGCTGACAGGTTCAGGTTGCTATAGGTAATGGGAGCCCCGGTAGACGGCACATCGGAAACCACGGCGGTGCCGTTGACCACCTTCATCTCGCCCACGGTGAAATTCGGCAGGGCGCTCTCCTTTTGGGTGTTTTGCGTGCGGCTGCCTGCGTTGCGCCCCATGTCGGAGAAGTTCCACGTTCCCTGCGCGTTGTGAACCAGGTTGATGGAGGGCGAATCGGCCACAAAGCTGGTGACCAATAGCTGCCGGTGGAACAGCAGTGGCCCGACTTCCACGCCGATGTGCAGCGACTTGGCCTGGAGGAATGGCTTAGGGCTGAAGGCGGGATCGTCAGCGATAGAGATATTGTCAGCCACCAGGCTGCCGGAGAAAACGGAGAAGCTCAAATTGCCCAGGGTCACCTTGCGGCCGAGAGCATCGGAGAGCTGCGACTCCAGAGTGGGGCGGAAGGTGTTGGCATTGATGAACAGCGGTACCAGGAGAACAGCCAGCAGCAGGAGAACAACTACGGCGACGAGAATGCTGATCAGTGGATGCTTCTTCACGGGACACCTCTACGGTAGTTGGATGCGGCACTCTAGCGATGGGCGCTAGATTCGTCATGGTAGAAGGCGGCGATCTCTGCTGCATAGCGCTCGGCGACCACGCGCCGGCGCAGTTTGAGGGTAGGTGTCAGTTCGCCGGAATCCATCGACCACTCGTCGGGAACCAGGTGGAAGCGCTTGATGGTCTCAAAGTTCGCCAGGCCCTCGTTGACGCTGTGGACGAGCGCCTGGTATTCCGCTTGCACCGCTGGATTCGTAACCAGTTCGGAGTGCGAGGAGAAGGCGATTCCCTGCTGGCGCGCCAGGTTCTCAAGCGCGGGAAAGTTCGGCGCGATCAGCGCGCTTAGAAATTTGTGGCGATCGCCAACTACCACGGCATTGGCGACCAGCAGGCTGGAGTTCAACTTTCCTTCGATCGGCTGGGGAGCGATCATCTTGCCGCCCGAGGTCTTGATCAGTTCCTTTTTGCGGTCGGTTACGTAGAGAAATCCGTCCGCGTCCTGGCGCGCGATATCGCCAGTGTGGAACCATCCATCGGCTTCGATGGCCTGGACGGTGGCTTCCGGTTTGTGCCAGTAGCCGGCAAAGACAAAGGGCCCTCTCACCAGCAACTCGCCATCGGCGGCGAAGCGGCATTCCACCGACTCGATCGGTTTGCCCACGGAACCGATGCGGTGATCGCGCGCGTTGTTCAGGGCCAACACGGGCGAGGTCTCCGTAAGACCGTAGCCCTCGAAGATGCGAATGCCGACATCGGCAAACCAGCCCGCGGTATCTACGCCGAGCGGCGCTCCGCCGGCGATATAGTCGCGGACCTTGCCTCCAAAAGCCTGCTCGACCTTCTTGAAGACCAGTCGATTGGCCAGGCGCCAGCTCGGCGCCGAGGGCGTTTGCCCCTTGAGAATTTGCTCCCGGTGGCGGCGCCCGGTAGCGAGTGCCCAGGCGAAGAGCTTCTTGACCATTGGTTTGCTGCCCGCGCGACGCTGGACCTCATCGCGGATTTTCTCGTACACCCGGGGCACGGCGACAAAGACGGTGGGCTGAATGGTGGTAAGGGCGCCCGGCAGGCGCTCGAAGTGTCCGCAATAAGCAATGGTCGCGCCATAGCAAAAAAGAGCGTAGTCGAGATGGCGGGCGGTGATGTGGGAAAGCGGCAGAAAGGAGATGCAGGAAGAGTCGGGGCCCCAGGAAAACGCGCGGGTGGAGTAGTTCAGGTTGGAGGCGATGTTGCCGTGGGTGAGCATGACTCCCTTGGGCTCGCCGGTGGTGCCCGATGTGTAGATGAGGGTAGCCAGGTCCTGCGGCTTGACTGCAAAACTGCGCAGCCAGTGCTCCATGTCCACCGTGGCTGCAGCGGCATCGGCGTCCTTGAGCAAAGAGGAGAGCGGCGTGCTTTCCCGGGCGGCGATCTCGTCCATGACGACGATGCGCTCGAGCTGGGTCTGGCTGCGGATGGAGGCAATCTTGTTGTATTGCGCTTCGGTCGATACCACAGCGATGCGAGCGCCGGAATCAATCAGCAGGCTGGCGATCTGCTCGGCGGTGAGCGTGGGATAGATGGGCACGTCTGCCGCACCCAACACCAGGGTAGCGAAGTCCACCACCGGCCACTCCCAGCGATTTTCGGCCAGCAGCGCGATGCGGTCACCCTTGACTATTCCCCAGGAGGCGAAGGCTTGCGCAATGGCATACACGCGGGCCAGAACCTCGCCCGTGGAAAAGGGTTGCCAATTGCCTGCCGCATCCTGCCACAGAATCGCGCGTTCCCGCTTACTGGCCGCGATCAGCGCGACAACATCCACTAAGGTTTCAAGTTTGAACATGAACGGGATTTGAAATGCCTGTCGATTGTACCCGCGTGCAGAAACGATGATGAAGGGCGTGGGGCATTAGCTTGGCGGGAAGGGAAACCGCAGGTCCCTCCCTACGCTCGCTTCGGTCGGGATGACAAAGTTTAGGGCGGGTTCTCCATGAGAATCGATTGCCAATGGGGAAGCTGCAGATCCCTCGGCTTCGCTCGGGTGACAATTCGTTTGGGCTTTGGGATGCAAGTTTCCAAACAGAATTGTCATCCCGACCGAAGCGTAGCGTAGCGAGGGACCTGCTGTCTCCCTTGTCGTGCGCCTATGCTTGGGGGAGGGGCGTGAGGCGCACGAACCGAGAGGAAAGGTTGGACCAATCCGAGAGAATCCAGTGAGCGCGTGTACTGGCGGTCTTTTCCGCGTGCAGCAGAATGAGCTCACGAAGTTCCTCGCCCGCGGCGGGGTCTAGCTGAGGCAGAGGCTCCGGAGTAAGAAAGCTGGTGTGGTAACGGGCCTGAGCAACAAAGGTGTCGTCTTCATCGAAGACCCAGGCCAGACCGCCCGTCATCCCCGCGCCAAAGTTCTGGCCCGTGGAGCCGAGCACCGCCACCAGGCCGCCAGTCATGTATTCGCAGCCATGGTCGCCAATGCCCTCGACCACCGCCAGCGCTCCGGAGTTACGCACCGCGAAGCGCTCCCCCGCTCGCCCGGCGGCAAAGAGCGAGCCACTGGTAGCCCCGTAGAGAGCGACATTGCCGAGGATGACGTGCAGCTCACTTTCGCGCGCCGCGCGCCCCTGGCCGCGAAGAATCAGTTCTCCTCCGCACAGCCCCTTGCCCACGAAATCGTTGGCCATGCCCTCCAGCACCAGCTGCATGCCGGGTACGGCGAAGGCTCCGAAAGATTGGCCGGCGACACCCGTGAATTTGAAGTTAAGCGGCGATTGTCCATGATGGAGTCCATGCCAGACCAGCTCCCCTGCCAGTCGCGCACCCAGGGTACGATGCTTGTTGGCGATGGTGGCTTCCACCGAAAAGGGCTCGTTGGCGGCGCGGGCGGTCAATGCCGGTTGTACCCACGCATTATCGATGGCGGCATGGTCGGTGGGACGCCGGTTGCGTTGCCCTTGCCAGCGTACATGTCCCGGACGAGCCGGCGCCAGCAAGGCGCTCAGGTCGAGTCCGCCGGCAGCGCTCACTTGCTCCAATAGATCGATGCGCCCGGTAGCCGCCTCGAGCGAGGGCAGGCCGAGCGAGGCCAACAGCATTTGCAGGTCGCGCGCCAACTCTTCGAAAAAGCGGACCACGTTGGCTGGCTTGCCGCGGAATTTCGCCCGCAGATCGGGCCTCTGCGTGGCAATGCCCGTAGGACAGGTATTGAGGTGGCACTGGCGCGCCATGTCGCAGCCGAGCGCTACCAGTACCGCAGTGCCAAAGGCGAATTCATCTGCGCCCAGCAGAGACGCGATCAGCACATCACGGCCGGTCCGCAGCCCGCCATCGCAACGCAGGCGAACCCGCCCCCGCAGACCGTTCTGCATCAACACCTGTTGCGCTTCGGCCAGGCCAAGCTCCCACGGGTTGCCGGCGTACTTGATGCTGGAGAGAGGCGACGCACCGGTGCCTCCGGCGTGACCCGCGATGACGATATAGTCCGCATAGGCCTTCGCTACCCCGGCGGCCACGGTGCCAACTCCACACCCCGAAACCAGCTTGACGCCGATCGCGGCGCGCGGATTTACGCGCTTAAGGTCGAAGATCAGCTGGGCCAGATCTTCAATGGAGTAAATGTCGTGATGCGGCGGAGGGCTGATGAGCGCGACCCCGGGTTGCGCGTGGCGTAGCCGAGCGATCAATTCCGTGACCTTATGGCTGGGGAGTTGGCCGCCTTCGCCCGGTTTCGATCCCTGAGAGATCTTGATCTCGATCTCCTCGGCGTGAGCGAGATACTCGGTGGTGACCCCAAAGCGGGCGGAAGCCACCTGCTTCACCTTGTTATTGAGGATGGCCGGAGCCCCGGGATAGGCCGGGTAGTGGGCCGGATCTTCCCCTCCCTCGCCGGTATTGGAGCGAGCGCCGAGCTGGTTCATGGCTTCGGTGATGGTCTGGTGCGCTTCCGGGCTGAGCGAACCCAGCGACATGGCGGAAGCGATGAAGCGGCGCACGATGGTGGGGGATCCCTCCACCTGGTCGAGGGGCAGGGGCGCTGCGGCGGGACGAATCTCCAACAGGTCACGCAGCACCGTGGGCTTGTTCTCGGCCGCCTGGGTACTGAAGGCGGTCCAGGCCTGCCCGGGCTGTACGGCTGCTGCGGCCGCACCACGGGCGGTGCCCGTCACTATCTGCAGAGCACGTACCGTCTGCGGCTGCCAGCCGTGCGGCTCAGCACGATCGTCTTTGCGGAAGCGAACCCATCCATAGTCAGGCAGGGCTTTGGCCTCCCGCTGCGCGACCGGCTGCTGCGCGGTGGCCGTGGGCGGCTGCGACTCCTGTATCGAATCCTGGCTCAGGGCATTGACTAGCGCCGGCTGGCTGTCCTCTTCCTGGGCCGCGGACCAGCGGTCGCGCACCGCGACTTCGAGCTCGGCAAAGCCGATGCCGGAGATAGGCGACGGCGTCCCTTCAAAGCAACGCTCCACCACCTCCTGGTCGAGGCCAAGGATGTCGAAAAGATGGGCGCTGCGATAGCTGTCGACCACGGAAATGCCCATCTTCGACATGATCTTCGCCAGGCCGAGGTCAAAGGCATGCAACATATTGGCCTCGCCTTTTTCGGCATCCAGATTGCGCGCCGTTTCGAGCGCCAGCCAAGGGCATACGGCGCCCGCTCCGAAGCCAAAGAGGACAGCGGCATGGTGCAGGTCGCGGCAGTCTCCGGACTCCACCGCCAGGCCGGCCTGGGTACGAACCCCGGCATGCACCAAGGCATAATGCACTGCTCCCGTTGCCATCGCCATCGGGATAGGGAGAAGCTCGGCACGTCCTCCCGGCTGTGCGATAGCGCGATCGCTGAGCAGCAAAATGGCCGCCCCGCCACGCACCAGGTCAATGGCGCGCGCGCACAGATCGTCGATCGCCCGGCGCAGGTTGCAGGTTGGTGCAAAGACGCAGTCCAGAACCGCCAGCGGCATCTCGTCGGCCAAGGGGTGCTCCCGATTGCGCAGCGCATGCATCTGGCCCAGGGAGAGAAAGGGCGACTCCAGCGAAAGGCCGGGAATGCGCGCATGGGTATCCAACAGGTGCGGCCAGGGGCCGAGACGGGTGTGCAGCTGCACCACAATCGACTCGCGCACCGGGTCGATGGCTGGATTAGTCACCTGGGCAAAGCGCTGCCGGAAGAAGGCATATACCGGGCGCGGCGCATGCGCCAGGGGCGCTAGCGGCGTGTCGTCGCCCATCGACCAAACCGCGTCCTTGCCGTCACTGGCCATAGGGGCCAACACCATGCGGACATCTTCCCGGGTGTAGCCAAAAGCCTGCTGGAGTTGGGTTAAATCCTCCACCGCCGGAGTGAATTCGGCCGGCTCCAGTGGGGTGTCCTCCACCAGCGCGCCGTAGGTGGTGAAACGGTCGAACTCCTTCAGCAACTGCTCGTCCTCGAGGAGCTGGTGCGCATCCAAGTCCGCGACCAGCATTTCACCCGGACCGAGGCGTCCACTGTGGATGATTCTCTCCGGATCAAGGTCTACCAGTCCGGCTTCCGATCCGGCGACCACCAACGCGTCTTCGGTCAGGAAAAAGCGGCAAGGGCGCAAGCCATTGCGGTCCAGGGCCACCCCCACCAGGTGACCGTCGGCAAAGGCCAACGCCGCTGGGCCATCCCAGGGCTCAACGCAATCCGCGTGGTAGCGAAGAAAAGCCGAGTCCCGCAGCCGGCCGGCGGGAGGCAGCAACATTCTGACCGCTTCTGCGACACTGCGGCCGTTGCGCGCCAGCAATTCGACCACCTCGTCGAGGCTGGTCGAATCCGATCCATCTTTAGTGAGGATTGGGTGACATTCCGCGGGGATGGTAGCCGCCCGGGCGTCCATGCGGCCTCGGTTGCCCCAGACGGTGTTGATCTCCCCGTTGTGGGCCAGGGTCCGCAAGGGCTGTGCCCTATCCCACGAGGGCGCAACGTTGGTGGCGTAACGCTGATGGAAGATAGCGAAGGGGGTGACGTAACGCGGATCCGCCAGATCAGGATAAAACTCGGACAGCAGGCGCCCGGCGCACATGGCCTTGTAGACCACGGAGTAGGAAGAGAGTGAGCAGACGTAGCCCGATGCATCGGCCTCGCGCTCGAATTGCTTGCGTGCCAGATACAGACGGCGCTCGAAATGGGCGGAGGCATTCCCGAATCGTCAGCCGCGGCGCTAGCCGTCACCAATACCTGGCGGATGACCGGAATGCTGGAGAGCGCGATCTCGCCCAGAACCTCTTCGCAGGTGGGCACGACTCGCCACGCGAGCACGTCGAGCTTTTGCGCGGCCAGCGCCTGCTCCAGGGCCTGCTGGCCGGCGCTCGATTCATTAGGAAGAAAGACGACGCCTACTGCCAGTGGCTGCCCGGCGTCGAGCGAAAGCCCGGTGGAGGCGAGCAGAAAATCCCGCGGGATGGCGGTCATGATACCCACACCGTCGCTGCTTTTGCCGTCGGCGGCGATAGCTCCGCGATGCGCCAGACGAGCCAGGGCGGTAAGGGCCTGGGTCAGAATTTCATGGGAGGGAATATTGCGCAGCGTGGCCACGAAACCGACCCCGCAGGAGTCGTGGTCAAAGCGAGGATCCAAAAGGGTTGGGGTACAGCTATGCTCCAGCGTCTTCGAGGCAAAGAAACCCATACGTAACTATAATCCCCGTTTCCGTGACAAGTACCTGGCAATGAAATTTTCTTTTGCACCACAAAGGACAACGGCGCCGGACGTGACTTTTGCTTAAAAATAGGCATCCATTCGTTGACAAATGGACTCTGTATATTTATACATGTGAATGTATTTTTATGCACACCGAGCGCGGCCGTCGGCCGCGCTCTGACTTTGCAGCAAAAGATAAGGACAAAGCAGCCAGGGACCCGTAATCAGGCTGCAACAAGAAGGAAAGATAATGAAGCAGGATCGGCACAGTGCAATTCGGGAACTCGTCGCAGGCGCGCCCATCGGCAGCCAGGATGAGCTACGGCGCCGGCTGGTCAAGCGCGGTTTCGAGGTGACCCAGGCCACGCTCTCGCGCGATATACACGAGCTGCATCTCTATAAGGGTCCAAACGGCTATGCGGTGCCGAACGGAGTGGCCCTGGACGAAGACGATTCCCTGCCCGGGATCAGCGAAATGCTGAGCAGCTTCGGATTGAGGGTGAAACAGGCGCTTAACCAGCTGGTGCTGATCACCACCAGCGGGAGTGCGCAGCCGGTCGCCCTGGCTATCGATGGCGAGGACTGGCCGGAGGTGGTCGGGACCATCGCCGGAGACGATACGGTGCTGATCATTTGTCCCGACCAAAAGCGGGCGACCCAGTTGCGGGAACGCCTGGAAACCATGATTGGATGATGTAAAAGCTCAATACAAACCGCTGTTGCTGGAGTCAGCGGCTATGCCGGCCTGGAGTTGGCGCGCCTGCTGTTGCACCACCCTGCCCTGAAGGGGCGGGCGCCGGTGTTTGTCGGGCCGCGACGCGGAAGCGGTCCGGCTGACGGAGATGCATCCTCAGTTGGCCGATAACAATGGCAGCCCCGGGTTGCTGGTTGAACCCTTCTCCTGGGAGCTGTTGAGGAGCGCGGCGTCGAACTGCTTTTTCTGGCGACGCCGCATGAGCAATCGCGGAGCTGGGTTCCGGAAGCGCTGGGGCACGGCTTGCGGGTGGTGGATTTGAGCGGTGCATGGCGGTTGCGGGAGCCGGAGAATCGAGCCATTTACGGCTTCCATGATACGGATGCGGTTTTAGCCGAGCGAGTTCAGACCAGGAGCGTCTATGGTTTGCCGGAGTTACATCGGGAGTGCATCCGCAATGCACAGCTGGTGGCTAACCCCGGATGCTACGCCACCTCGATCATTCTGGCGTTGAAGCCGCTGGTGGCCGCAGGCTGGGTGGATCTCGACCGGGGGATCATCTGCGATGCGAAGTCGGGCGTCTCTGGCGCGGGCAAAGCGCCCACCGCCAACACCCACTTCATGCACGCTGCGGACAATCTCTCCGCCTATGCGGTCTTTGGCCATCGCCACCTGGGCGAGATGCTGGAGCAACTGGGCCTGGAGGAGTCGCAGATCATTTTCACACCGCACCTGTTGCCGATTCCGCGGGGAATCCTCTCCACCACCTACGTGACCTTCCGGGAGAAGAAGGAAACGGCCGAGGTGGATGCGTGCTTTCGTGAGTTCTACGCATCGAGCCCCATGGTGCGGGTGTTTAGCGGGGCCAAGAGCACGAAACTGCCGCAGATACAGTATTCGGCGCATACCAACTACTGCGACATCGGCTTTAAGCTGGCGAAAGACGGGCGGCGATGTGTGGTGGTGTCTTGTTTGGACAACCTGCTCAAGGGGGCGGCCGGGCAGGCGGTAGAGAACATGAACCTGATGTGCGGATGGGACGAAGCGGAGGGGCTGGCATGAAATTCGTGGTCAAACTCGGTGGTTCGGCCCTGGAAGATCAGGACCTGCTGCACGGCTGCGCGCGGGCGATTGCCGTGCTCGCGCAGGACGGCAACCAGGTAGCCGTGGTGCATGGCGGCGGCGCCGCACTGACCCGCACCCTGAAGCAGATGGGCAAGCAGAGCGAGTTTATCGCCGGCCTGCGTATCACCGATGCCGAAACCCGCGACGCCGCGCTGATGGTGCTGGGCGGCCGTGTGAACAAGGAGCTGGTAGCCGCGCTCGGCGGCCACGGCCAGGCGGGCGTAGGCCTTTCTGGTGGAGACGGCCTGATCTTCCGCGCGCGCAAAAAGCGCACCACGCCGGACCTGGGGTTTGTGGGCGAGATTGTGGCCTCGGATACGCGCTGGCTGGACGCCATCTGGAAGATGGGCGCGGTGCCGGTGATCTCCAGCCTGGCGCTGGGCTTCGACGGCGAGTACTACAACATCAACGCCGACGAAATGGCGTCGGCCTGCGCGGTGGCTTGCAAGGCGGACGCACTGGTCTTTCTTACTGACGTGCCGGGCGTGCGCGGATCCAACGGCGAGGTGATGCGCTGGTTGAGCGTGGACCAGATTGCCGGCCTGACGCGGGAGGAAGTGATCAGCGGCGGCATGCTGCCTAAGCTGAACGCCTGCCGCGAGGCGCTACTGGCGGGGGTGAAGAGAGTGCGCATTCTGCCCGCGGATGCGGCATCCGTATTACCTGACTTGTGTTCGACGCGGGTACTTCAAGGGACTGAGGTGATGGTGGCATGAAGCTGGAAGCGATACAGGCGGCAGAGGCTAAGCTGCTGCTCCCCACATATGAGCGCAATCCCATTCTTTTTGTCGACGGACAGGCATGTACCTGATCGATGACGACGGCGAGAGGTATCTCGATCTGCTCAGCGGAATCGGTGTCAACGCATTGGGCTATGGACACCCTGCGGTGACCGATGCTATCGAGCGGCAGAGCCGCAAGCTGGTGCATATCTCGAACTTGTACTTCCATGAAGGGCAGGCGGAGTTGGCGCTGCGGCTGACGGAGAGGACCGGCCTCGACCGCGCCTTCTTCTGCAATAGCGGGACCGAGGCGTGGGAAGCAGCGATGAAGCTGGCGCGCGCCTACTCCGCGCTCAAGCGAAGCGAAGGTAAGGCCATCGGCACCAGGTTCCTGGCGCTCGAAAACAGCTTCCATGGGCGGACTATGGGTTCGGTATCCACTACCCATAAGGAGAAGTATCGCGAGCCCTTCCAGCCGCTGGTGCCGGGAGTGGACTTTGTGCGCTTCAACGATGTGGATCATCTGCGGGCCAGTTTCTCGAACGAGGTCTGCGCGATATTGATTGAACCGATCCAGGGCGAAGGCGGGATCCGCCCCGTGTCGCAGGAGTTCTTTGCTGCCGCGCGCGAGCTTACCAAGTCGACCGGCGCATTGCTGATCGCGGATGAGATTCAATCGGGCCTGGGACGTACGGGCAAGTGGTGTGCCTACCAGCAGTTCGGGATTCAGCCGGATGTGACCACGCTGGCCAAGCCGCTGGCGGGCGGACTCCCCCTGGGGGCCATGCTGTGTAGCGAGGAAGCGTCGCGCGGAATCCATGCTGGCTTGCATGGAACCACCTTCGGCGGCGGACCGCTGGCTTGCGCGGTGGCCATCGCGGTCATTGACACCATCGAGCAGGAAGATTTGCTGGGCAACATCGAGAAAACCGGCGCGTACTTCAAGCGCCAGTTGCACAACCTGGCGGCCAAACACGAGAGCGTGGTCGACGTGCGGGGCATGGGGCTGATGTTGGCCATGGACCTGAACTCCGCTGACCTCGCCAAGCAGGTGGTCGCGAAGATGCTCGAGCGGCGCATCCTTATCAACCGCACCAGCGAGACCGTCCTGCGTTTTCTGCCACCCTACATCATGGGCCGCGAGCACGTGGATATGGCGGTCTCCGCATTGAACGATATTTTGAGCGAAGAAGGCGCGGGCGTGCCCAGTATGGCCGCGGCGCATCAAAACACAGGGGGGCCACAGAATGGCTAGCAAAACTTTACTCGTCGAAGAAAAGGCAGTACATCAGGAGAGCAGCATGCTGGCTCAAGCTTCCGTGACGCTCGCAGGGCGCGATCTATGCTCCATTGCCGATCTTTCGCAGCGGGAAATCGCCGCCATCATGCAACTCGCGCACGCCATCAAGGCGACGCCGGGCGATTATCGCTACTCTCTCGATGCGCGCCAGATGGTGATGTTTTTCGAGAAAGCGTCCCTGCGCACGCGGCTGACCTTCGAAGCGGGAATGAATACGCTGGGCGGCTCGGCGATGTTCGTGGACCAGACGCAATCGCCGCTGGGGGAGCGCGAATCGCTGGCCGATATTGCTCGCAACGTGGAGCGCTGGGTAAGCTTGATCGTGCTCCGCACCTATGCCCACGAAACCATCACCGAGATGGCGGAGTATTCCCGGGTTCCCGTGATCAACGCGCTCAGTGACCTGGAGCATCCGTGCCAGGCGCTGGCTGACTTCATGACCATCGAAGAACGCTTTGGCACGGCGCGCGGGGTGAAGTTCACCTACGTAGGTGATGGTAACAATGTCTGTCACTCATTGATGCTGACCGCTGCCCTGCTGGGGGCGGACTGCACCGTGGCCACGCCCAAGGGCTATGCCCCGAAGCAGGACATCACGGCCCAGGCGCGCAAGATCGGCGAGGAGTCAGGGGCTACGCTCACGCTGACCCAGGATGTAGTGGGCGCGGTGCGCGGCGCCGATGCGGTGTACACCGACGTTTGCACCAGCATGGGTTTTGAGCATGAAGTGACCAAGCGGGCTCCCATCTTCAAGCCTTACCAGGTGAACGAGGCATTGATGGCCCACGCCGCGCCCCATGCCGTGTTTATGCACTGCCTGCCCGCGCATCGCAATGCCGAGGTTACGGACGCAGTGCTCGACGGCCCGCAATCCGTTGTCTTTGAGCAGGCGGAGAATCGCCTGCATGCCCAGAAGGCGCTGATGGTTCTGCTGCTGGGCGGCGGCCTTGCCGGCGTCCGCGATGGGGCGAGAGGCTGAAGGCATCCCTTAACAAACTGGGGACGAAGGGCACGGCTTCAGCCGTGCCGTAGATTGAATGCACGCGGCGCGGCTTTAGCCGCCGAGGTACGGTTTTAAAAGCAGGTTCCGTGTAAGAGCGTACCTCAGGGGCTAAAGCCCTCACCTTAGCGAAGGTAGTGCGGCACGCCTAAAGCCGTCCCTTCGTCCAGAAACCGTTCAGGTCGCTGTTTAGACGGTGACCAATTATGAAGGAGTTTTGCATGTCGAAGAAAGTTGTTCTTGCCTACTCAGGTGGTCTCGACACCTCGATCATTATTCCCTGGCTCAACGAGAACTACGGTATGGATGTAATCGCCATGATTGCTGATGTAGGCCAGGGAGAAGACCTGGACGCAGTGGTGGCGAAAGCCTATGCCACGGGCGCCAAGAAGGCGGTGGTGCTCGACCTGCGCGACGAGTTCGTGCGCGAGTACGTCTATCCGACGGTCCGCGCAGGCGCCATCTATGAGCACAAGTATCTGCTGGGTACCTCAATTGCACGGCCGGTAATCGCCAAGCACCAGGTGGAAGTGGCGCTCAAGGAAGGGGCCGAAGCAGTTGCCCACGGCTGCACCGGCAAAGGCAACGACCAGGTCCGTTTCGAGCATGCCTACCAGGCGCTGGCGCCGGATCTGAAGGTCATCGCTCCCTGGCGTGAATGGACGCTTAAGTCGCGCGAGGACTGCCTCGACTATGCGGAAGCGCATGGCATCCCGGTGGCGGCCAGCCGGGAGAAGATCCACTCCCGCGATCGCAACCTGTGGCACATCAGCCATGAGGGCGGCGAGCTGGAGAATGCCGGCAATGCTCCGCTGGCCAGCACCTGGGTGATGACCCGCTCGCCGCAGGAGGCGCCTGACCGCGAGGAAGTGGTGGAGATTGGCTTCGTCGAAGGCAAGCCCGTCTCGGTGGACGGCATGCAGTTGGAGCCGGTGCAGATCGTGGAGCTGCTGAATGAGATCGGCGCGCGCAACGCCATCGGCCGCATTGACCTGGTGGAGAACCGCTTCGTCGGCATCAAGAGCCGTGGCCTTTATGAGACTCCCGGCGGCACCTTGATCACCACCGCGCATCGCGAGCTGGAGGCTCTGACGCTGGACCGCGAAGTGATGCACTACAAGCAGCAGGTCGCGCTGAAGTATGCCGAGCTGGTCTACTTCGGTCTTTGGTTTACCCCGCTGCGCGAAGCCCTGGACGCCTTTGTCGAGAATACCCAGAAGCTGGTCACGGGTTCGGTCAGGCTTTCTCTGTACAAGGGCAACATCGGTGTGGCGAAGCGGCATTCGCCGTTCTCGCTCTACTCCGATGATCTGTCCTCGTTCACCATGGGCGACAGCTACGATCAGAAAGACGCCAAGGGCTTCATCCAGATTCTGGGGCTGCCCGCTCGTACCCGGGCGAGATTGCTGCAGAAGAAAGAGGCTGTCCAGTGAAGATGTGGTCTGGCCGCTTTCGCGAGCCACTGGATCACGACTTCGAGCAATGGCAACGATCCCTGGTATTTGATTGGCGGCTGCTTCCCCAGGAAGTGGCTGCCAGCAAAGCCCATGCGCGCACTATCGCCGCGGCGGGCATCCTTACGCCGGAGGAACTGGAGAAGATTGTGGGCGCGCTGGACGCGATTCGCAACGAGTACGCGCAGCGGCCGCCCAGCGACATCTATGGCTGCACGCAAGCGGAAGACATTCACCACTTTGTGGAGCTGGAACTGGTAGCGCGCATCGGCGATCTTGGCTTCAAGTTGCACACCGGCCGTAGCCGCAACGAGCAGATTGCGACCGACCTCCGCCTATACGTGCGGGAGAAGTGCAGCGCAATCGCCGGCCACCTTGCCGACTGGTCGCGAGCATTCACCGTCCAGGCACAAGCAGCAGGCGACGCGGTGATGCCTGCCTACACCCATCTGCAGCGGGCAGAACCCGTGTTGGTCGCGCATTGGCTGCAGGCGTATGGAGAGATGTTGCTGCGCGATATGACGCGCCTGGGGGATTTGAGCCGCCGCTTGAACTATTGTCCACTGGGTTCTGGAGCCGTGGCGGGCGCGACTCTGAAGCTCGACCGGACGATTGCCGCTCGGGAGTTAGGTTTTTCCGGGCCCACGGCGAACAGCATGGACGCCACCAGCGACCGCGACTTCGCGCTCGAGTTCTTGCAGGCGCTCACGTTGATCGCTCTGCACGCCAGCCGGTTTGCGGAAGAGATCACGCTGTACGCCACGGCGGAGTTCGGATTCGTTGAGTTGCCGGAAGCATTTTCGACCGGATCCAGCGCGATGCCGCAGAAGAAGAATCCGGATCTGACGGAACTGGTGCGCGCCAAAGTAGCCCGCATCAATGGCGCGGCGCAGACGGTCACCATGTTGCTCAAGGGTCTTCCTCTGGCCTATAACAAGGACCTGCAGGAGAGCCAGGAGCCGCTCTTTTCCGCAGCCGATGCGGCGGAGCGGATGACCGCTTTGCTGGCCAGGTTTACTGCCGCACTGCGCTTCAACACGGATCGCATGCGCAGCGCCTGCGAGACCGGCTTTCTCAATGCCATGGCCGCCGCGACCTACCTCGTGCACAAGGGAGTTCCCTTTCGCAAGGCGCACGAGAAAATTGGGTTAGCGGTGCGTTATGGTCTGGAGAGGGGTTGCGAACTCGATGGCCTCACGCTCGACGAGCTAAAGCAGTTTGGGCCGGAGTTCGAAGCCGATTTTTTTTCGAGCATCACCCTCGATGCCACGGTGAACTGCCACGACGTGATGGGTGGCACCGCGGTAGGGCGAGTGCGTGAGGCTTTAGCTGCGCAGGAGGAAAGACTTTCTGCGGCCATGGGACAGATCGATGGAAATACGTAAGGCGCGGCTACAAGACGCGTCCAACATATACGAACTAGTGAACAGCCTTTCGCAGGATGGCACGCTGCTGCGGCGCGCCTTTGCAGAGATCTGCGAGAACGTGCGCGACTTTACGGTCGCGGAATCAGATGGGGGCATCTTCCAGGGCTGCGGCGCCTTGCACCTCTACGGTCCGCACCTGGCCGAGGTGCGGTCGATCGTGGTGCGTCCGGAAGCCAAGAGCAAAGGCACCGGGGGTATGCTGCTGCAATCGTTGCTGGATGAAGCCGAGGATCATGGCGTGGGCTGCGTCTGTCTCTTCACCCGCATCCCCGATTTCTTCTTCCGCCACGGCTTTCGCGTGGTCGAGGATCGAACCGCTCTTCCCGACAAGATTTACAAGGATTGCCAGAACTGTCCCCGGCTCTATCGCTGCGATGAAGTGGCGATGGCGCGCGGCCAGATTCCTAAAGTCTCGATCCTGGGAACCAGGATCGAGGCCGAGCAGTTGGTTCGCTTGACGGGGTAAGTAGCTTATCTATGTGAAGCCCGTACCTGGAGTTTCTATTCAGCGTCTGCGTAAGAGCCGCCGGCTCAGAAGGAGTCCCGGTGAAGTCTGTGCCCGAGCAGAACCACACGAAGAAACAGGACGAGTGCCTCTGGTTCCCTCACAAATGACGGGTGCCCCATATCTCGCTCGTTTTTCGCGAGATGTGGGATTCCACCGATGTTCCCCGCTAAGTGCATCGGACGAATCGAGAGTCAGAGGAAAAGAGCCGCCCACCCGTCATTTGTGAGGGAACCAGGGTACTCGTCCTGTTTCTTCGTGTGGATTCGTTGACCATTAGATTTTTACGGCAATTCCGAGGGATTCGGCATCCGTTTTTTCCCGGTCTTGCCTGCTGCGGCCTGTAGGCTGTCTATCTCCTCATCCCGCAGACTCCGTACCCACTCATTGATTTCTTCTTTGGAAGAAAAGGCCGGGAGTGCTCCTGCATATTTCTCGAACGGGTTCTTTTTGGTCGGAGGCATCTGCTATCTCCCTTAATCAATAATAAGCCTCTACCCCACGACACCGTCAGCTTACCTATTTCCCGATTTGTACCCGGCCAAGTGTCTTCAATTGCATTGCCGGCGTGCCGGTGATGGGTGCGAATGGCGAAGGTGTTCCCTCTGCGTTGGACCGCGCCAGCAAGTACGCCTCACCCTTGCGGGCTGGGAGCTCAAGGATCGAGTCCGCGCTCTTCAGGACGGTCTTTCCTCGCGCATCCACGACTTCCGCCGGCTGACCCGGCCATGGATTGCGGATATGCAGAGTCGACGTTGCTCCAGCTTCGATGACAACCGTGGTGGGCACGCCGGCCCGGACCTGCACATCGACCCGGGTGCGATCGCGTACCCAAACGCTGCCCTCAAAATCCCACTGGGATGGGGTTGCAGGCGCGATGCGGATCAGGCCGTCATAGTCCTGCACCAGGGCCTCTGCGAGCGCAAGGGCTACGATGCCTTCCTGCTCGACATAGAACTCTCCTTCAGGACCGCCCCAGTTGGCAAAGCCGTTTATGTATTTCTGGTATCTCTCGGTGAGCGCGATCAACGTCGATCGCACTTCATCGCTGAGTCCGAGCCGAGCAGCCTGCACCGGATCAAAGCTCCAGTCCTGGTGAACCGGGTAGGGGCGGGTGGCATAGGTGGATTTCGCCAGCGCCAGCATGGGCGAGTTGTCGCCGATCAGGTTGTAGGGCCATACGGGCTCCAGGCCGACGTTCTCCTCGTTATGCGCAACAGCCGCTGGATCATATGACTCGGCAATGACCGTTTGCTTTCCGCTGGAGCCAGCCTTCTCGCCCTGGGGAAGAGGGGGGATCTGGCCTAGCTCCGCGTCGAGCCGTTGCACGAGCTGGCTGTCGGTGTGGAGTAGCTTCGCCGCCTGGATAACGGCGGGAAAAAGGGCTGAGCGCGCAGACAGATCCGTGGTCGGGTCGGTGGTGTCCCACTCTTGTTCGTGTGCATTCGAGGGGTGGGTATGCATTTTGCCGTCCACGCCGCGGGTTTCATACGCGAGCAGGAACTGCGCGCTCGCGGCCATGACTGGGTAGTTCGAAGCCAGAAAGGCGCGATCGCCGGTGGCCAGATATTGCCGCCAGATCCAAAGCGAAACTTCGGCAGCAGTGGATAGAGTGCGCGCGTTGTAATACGGGCGCGAGTTGGCATCGCAGTTCAAGCCGATGACCGCAGGTTTGGACGGATTCCAATCGGCCTCATACTCCACGCCCGCTCCGTTGAAGCGCATCGTCTCCGGTACGCAGATACCCGGGCGGCCTGCCATGTGCTTTGATGTCCAGTTTTTGATGTTGGCAAGATTCTCGCGATACAGGCGGAAGTAGGGCGCGTTCAATTCAGAGACGCCGGCATCTATATTCGCAGCGACTTGCATGCGAAGATTCCAGTGCCAGAAGGCGGCTGGATCCCAGTGGTGAAGATCCTGAACAGCAGAGAAAAGATCGGCGATGCCGGCCTGCGAACCGGGAAATCTGCCGCCGCTTTCGGCTGCAGCGGTATAGAGATAGAGGTTGCGAAGGTTCTCCAGGTATTCTCCGGAACCATCTCCGGAAGTGAGCTTGATGAGTCCTGCACGATCCCAGAACGAGTGCCACCAGGCGATGTGTTCCTTGGAATCGGAGTTCGCTAAAGCACGGTTGATACCAGCCAGCTGGCTTTTCAAACCGCTGTAGTGAGGACTCGCAACCACCACCCGAAAATGCCCGTCTTCCGCGGGCTTGAAGGTGATGGTCACCGAGCGAGGACTGCTTACCGCGACCGACACATCGCGACCCGTCGCGGTGAAGGCGGCGAGGGATCCGAATGTTTCGCCGGTTGCTTCGGGGCCAAAGTGGTCGATCCAGGTTTGCTCGAGCATGCCCACCCTGTTCGCAGCCGTAGCATTCGGCTTGCGGGGTTCCCAGAGGCGAAGTATGGCGGTCTGGGTCACCTTCGGGTCTGCGCCCGTCACGTCGACCACGAACGTATCGGTCGATACCTGAACATAGGCTCGGAGGCTGATACCGCCACCGTGCTCGACCAGAGATCCGTTGTACAAATCGAGACGGCCGCCGAAATCCCTGGCTGAAGTAAGCACGGCGAGGCCGGGGATGACGAGCTGGCCCGGAGAATCGCGATGCGGTAGGGTGTCCGCGCGGTTCAGTTGGGCGGTGAACCCGTCCGCAGCCCAGACGGCAATGCCCAGCCGTCCGTTGCCCATCGGCATTGCTTCGGCAGGCTTGGTGTTTGGCTTGCCCAGCACAATGTCCGACCGGCCAAGCAGCCCCGGGGTGTCTACAGCAAAATGGCCGGCCTTCCATGCCGTCGTCGAAACACGTTCCGTTCCCTGCGCGAGCGCGCTCGGTTGCATCGAACACGCGAGACCGAGAAGTACAATAAGACAGAACGAATGCCGCGACGGTAGACGCATCCTTCTGGTTTACCACTTTGTCTCCGGTGCAGCCAGAAAACCTTGGAGAAGTTGAGTGCTAAACTTGCCAGCGGAGGCAGGCCCGCAAATGCGCAACAAGCGTGGATCAAAGAGTAAGGAGTCGCAGGAAACGTCATCGGAAGGATTCGCATCCACTTGCAGCGTCCTTGCGGTGGGGCTTTTTGCGCTAACCTTTGTGTTTCAGAACTTCGTTATTCCGTCATCCTCGATGGCGAGCACGCTTCTTGTCGGCGATCACGTAGTGGTAGAGCGCGAGACGCTGGCGCCGGCAACAAAGTGGGCTCCATTCCTGCACTACCGCGACGTGCATCGTGGAGACATTGTGGTCTTTTACAAGCCAACCGAGGAAGCCAACGGCGAACATACATTCGTGGTCAAGCGGGTAATCGGCATTCCCGGCGATCGCATTCATTTGCGCAACGGCATCGTCTTCCTTAATGGTGTAGCCCAGGATGAGCCTCAGGCAGCCAAGCCTACATCCGCGAACTACGAGCCTTACGCGGATGACTTCCCATCGGTGAATCCGTCGGCCGAGCCTGGAGTTACAGCGGATTGGTCCGCGAGCCTCCCTGCTCACATGCAGGGCCAGGACCTCGTGGTACCTCCCGGCAATTACTTCGTCATGGGCGATAACCGCACCAACAGTGTGGACAGCCGATTCTGGGGTTTTTTGCCGCGGCAGAACATCTTAGGGCGGCCCCTCTTCGTCTACTGGTCGATCGTGACCCCCGAATCCGGCATCGACGAGGCCCCGCTGGCGGAGCGGGCGGAGTCCACCCTTCATGAGTTCATTCACTTCTTTGGTGAGACTCGTTGGAGTAGGACATTTCACCGGATTCAATAATTCCGTTAAAGGTTGGAGAAACCTCTCTGGACGAAGTGCACGGCTTCAGCCGTGCCACATTGAGCTGGGGAAGATGAGGGCTTTAGAGGCTGCGGAAAAAATCCGCACCGAGCCGGAAAGGGATACCTCAGGGGCTAAAGCCCGTCATATTCGTAATCGTTTACGGCCCGACTAAAGTCGTGCCCTGACACAAAGCATGAGTTTTTCTGCATCCTCTTTAGCCCTGGCAATTGAAGGGCAGAGTTAATTGGGCTTTAGCCCCTGAGGTACGTTTTTCCGACGGTTCATGTCGATTTTTCGATGCGCCTTCATCTCGGGGGCCATGAAGAAAAGTTGCCGTTTAAGGTTTACCGCAAATCTCTCCGCCCTTATTTCAGAGACTCCCACTTTGGGACTTCTTCCCGAGACGGACCCACGAACGCCCCGTAGCCTTGATTTCCTGTGCGCACTTTCGTTCGATGACAGTACTTTTGTAACAGCATTCCGTCTTTCGAGATTGCATCTCAACCCAACAGGAGAGTTTATGAAAGCCTATTGTGTGATACTGTGCAGCCATTCTTTCATCAACCCTACGTCCTATCCGCGCACCAAGCGCTTTTATGTCGGAGCTCTCACGGCAAATAGGGCAATTCGCACGGCACGCAAGCTGAACCCCGAATTCCGTGTCCTGGGTATCGAGCATAGCGACTTGCAGGGTGCGGCTGCGACAGACGACTCGTCTGCCCCAGTTAGCCTTCACTTGTATGGGCCTAACCCCATTTCCGTTAAGCTAGTCTCGGCATAGAGAGGGTGGCGGATGCGAAAGGAAATCGTAGGACAAAAGACGGTTGCGGCAGAGGCGCAGGCGGCTGCTGAGTGGCTCGAGCTAGCCTCGATCGCTCGCGTACAGCTTACATCAGAAGATCCAGCTTTCCCGATCGAAAACGCGCTCAGTACGAATCCGGAGCTCGATGCGCTTGGCTGGCGCGCTACCAGTCCCGGAGTGCAGACAATCACGTTGTTGTTCGACGTGCCGCAACGTATTCGGCGGATCGTCGTGCATTTTGTCGAACACCAAATGGAGCGCTCCCAGGAGTTTGTGCTCCGCTACTCTTCCGCCAAGGAGACCGATCGGGAAATTGTGCGCCAGCAGTGGACCTTTAGCCCAAACGGCTCCCCGGAGGAGATCGAAGACTACGCGGTCGAACTGGAATCTGTGACCAAGCTTGAACTTGCGGTCGATCCTGATCACGGCCGGCGCCACAGCGTGGCGACGATCAATGCACTGCGAATAACTTGAGGGGTTTGGCCTAGGAGCCTGCGTCGATCTCATCAGGGCACGATCGGCACACCGGCTCGCTACTTCCCGGTGATAACGCTCGAGGCCAATTCCAGTTCGCTTAATCTAACGGTCAGGAATGTGACTGATAAGATCAGCTCAGCCATTGAAAGCCCAGGGACCTCATCGGGCGTTTAGTTGATCGAGACAGCCTGCCGGGCAGGCGGCGATGATGTAGGTTGCCCCTGTTTTTCGGGTACATACTGCCTCAGCTTCGCCTCCACCACCCTCGTGATATCCCTTGGAAGCGAACATCAATTCTGGATAGCCATCACCGGATGCCGGGAGTACCTGCATACCCCAACCGCTAAATGAGCCGCCAGTTTTGGATGCAGGTCCAATATTCCTTGCGCGATTCCTTTCCAGTTCTACAATCCACACCGCACCATTGACACCAAACTGAGGATGACCCCAATGAACTGCATACAGGGCCCCGCCCGTCGGATACGGGAGTATCCGGATAGCGTCAAGTTTCACGTCAGGCCATTTTGTGTCTATGCCCATGCCGGGATCGTGAACGATCGCCAAAATATCAATTTGTAAAGCTTCTCGAATTCTCCGCTGAACACTGACTGGCAAAGATGTAATGGGATGCTCATCAAACATCGAGACTTGGCTGCAGAGAGAGCGGGGAGGCGACCCCATCGTTTGACCATTAGCGTCGGAGAGAAAGAAAGCACAGCTCAGGATGGCAGTCAAAACTTGTCGATTCATCGTTGAAGGGCTTAGGCGAACTTAGAGGGATCATACCCAAAATCGGGAACTCTATTGTGTCCGGGACTTACCGCGCCGCCAGGGTGGTAACATTATTCCATTCCAAACGGGAGGGACCTTGGTAATGAAGCCCTGTATTTCCATCCTTCTACTCACCCTTGCGGCTCCCTTCTGTTTTGCTCAAGGTATCGCCAAGTCGCTGAACGACCAGCCGCAAATTTCCGGCCAGCCCCTGACAGCCGAACAACGTCAGGACCTGGAGACGCTGTTGATAAAACAACGGTGGTGTCCGGTCGATCTCATCAGCGCGACGATCGATACCCCGGCTCGCTACCTGCCGGTAACAACACCCGAAGCCGATTCTGGTTTGCTCGATCTAACCTTCCGGAACGTGACCGATAAGAAAATCGAGTCAGCATCATTGAAAGTCCAGGTGAAGGCCAAGAAGAGTATCTACGACCTGGACGCGTACACGTTCACCACGCATCTGGAGATCTCGGGAATCGATGTGGCTTCGGGCGAGCGATCGCGGAGGTTCCCGCTACCCGTGCCGGCATTTGGGGTCGCACGAGTGATTCTTGAGAGCGTTACGTATGCCGACGGCTCTACCTGGTCGCGCAAGGCCGGAAGCGGTTGCCGCCTGGATGGGCAGGCCCTCGCGCGCGTAGCGCGGTGAGGTTTTCGCGGTCACTTGCGAGCGCTATGGTTGACGGAACAGGCGCGAATAGCAGCGCTGAAGAGCATCGCCCCTCGTAGGGCCAACTCGGGGGACGCCATCGGTAGCACGATCGATGTTGCTTTCGCGTCGATGTCCTGGATGCCATTGACCGTTCTGGTTTCAGCAATCTTGCTATTCGGCGTCGTGATCTGAATCCAGGAAAGACTGCAGGAGCGATCCTCCTCGCAGCGAACGCTGGTGTTGATATTCAGTTGACCGGGGACTGCACGAACCGCGTGGACCGCATCCGCGTTCAACTCACCCAGGCTAAAGCGATATTCGTAGACGGTATCGTCCGTGAGCTTGCCAGTATTCTCCAAATGAACTCGGCCAAAGTTTCTGTGCTCAATAGACCCTGAGAATCTATCCTGGACCGCTACGCGAGCCATCACCTTGCATTCGTCTATCTTGAAGAGATGGATGCCGGCGTAGAGTGTGCCGCTATAGGAGACCCGCTCGCGTTCATCGTCGGTGTAAGCCTGCGAGTAGGTCAGCACGGAACCATATTGTTGTTCTGCAGCGATGAAGTCCAGCAGTTCGCCGCCCTCCGGGGTCATTTGGGCGTGCACTTTCGTGGCAAGCAAGTTGGCGACGATAAACAGCAAGCAGCCAAGCAAGGGGGAACCGATATTGCCCGCTAAATTCATACGTGACAAGCCCATCGTATCTCAGGGTGGGCACGCCGTGAGACGCGAGATGACATAGGGTAGGTATGGCCTGGATGACAAAGACTTGGGCAGAAGTGCACGGGTGGGCTGAATACTTACCAAAATTCGGCCGGCCCCGAAACTTTCGGGGACCGGCCGGCACGACGTAATTACCAAGGGGTCAGCCTATCGCTTCGATCGGAGCGCGCTCTAGTGATGACTGCTGCCACCGCCGCCATGAGGGGCGCTACTGCCACCGTGCGGCGCGCCACCACCGTGATATCCGGGCAGGGCGGTTTCTTTGCCGCCATCGTGGGGAGCGTTACCTACGTGGCCTTGGGCATCATGTGCCTCGTTTGCCTGGAAGTGGTTGAAGGGCTGCGCCCCGCGCGCGGGCAACGGTCCGACGTACCCGTGATGAGGGTCATAGCGGTTGTCGACGTGGCCATAAAAGCCGTGAGGTCCGTGGAACCACGGACCAGCTCCAATGAACACACCGCCCGCAAACCAATCCGGCCCATAGTAGCCGTAGGGAGCACAGTCATAGGGCGCGTAGTCGAAGTACCCGTAAGGGCACACTGGAGCTACGCCAATGTTGATGGAAACCTGGGCCGGCGCAAGGGATGCACAGCTTAACAGGGCAGCTGTCATAGCGATGAAAGTAAAGTTCTTGCCGTAGGACATAGTTTCTCCTCGGTTTTAATTAGAGGTTCAGAGATGGCTGTGAGTTGCCTCCCCTCCGCCCGCGGCAAAAGCCAGGTTGACTCGAGAGCGCCGTGCGTATAGCTTTTCAGCACTCACCATGCTTCACAACGGGCCCTAGGGTCGCCGCGACCAGACTCCCCGTCTCGCGGCCGGAGTCCTGATGACCAGCAAGCGGACCGGCATTTTTTACGGGTGGTGGATCGTCGCTGTGAGCGCCGCCGGACTCTTCCTCGGCGCACCACTCCTCGTGTTCTCGTTCAGTGTGTTTTTCAAACCGCTGGTACTGAGTTTCCATGCCAGCCGCGCTGCCGTCTCCTTCGCATTTTCCCTGACCAACATCACGGGCGCACTGTGGATTCCCCTGAGTGGCATGCTCATCGATCGCTTGGGGGCGAAGCGCATCATTATTTCTATGACTCTGTTTTACGGCCTGGTCCTGATCGCCGCCTTGTGGGTGGGAAGCGGCATTTGGCAGCTCTACCTCTTCTTCTCGTTCTTGGGCCTTGCACTGAGCAGCGGACCCTCGCCGGTGCCCTACGGCGTGGTGATTTCGCACTGGTTCAACCGCCACCGCGGGCTCGCTTTGGGGCTGTCGATGCTTGGCATTGGCCTGGGCTCGATTGTGGTTCCCATCCTGGCCCAACACTTGATTAGCATCTTCGGCTGGCGGATCACCTATGCGATCTTTGGAGGCGCGGTTCTGCTGCTACCCGTACCGATCGTCGCAGCCCTGCTGCAGAACGACCCTGCACAACGTGGCCTGCAACCGGACGGAGACGAGACCACCCCGAGCTCACTTGCGTCGCCCAAAGACAAGCAGGGCGTGACCTGGCACGAGATTTGGCATAGCCCGACGTTCTGGATGATGATCTGCATCTTCTCTCTTACCGGCGCGTCCGTGCACGGGGCCATCCTTCATATGGCTGCAATTTTTACCGATCGCGGCGTGAGCCCGGAGCGCGCCGCCATAGCCACCTCCCTGGTTGGAGCTGCGTTGACGGTTGGCCGGCTTGGCTCCGGCTACCTGATGGACCACATTTTTGCCCCCCGGGTTGCGATCCTCTTTTACGGCGCAACCACTCTGGGCCTGGCGATTCTGTGGGCGGGGAATAGCGGAACTCCTGCTCTCGCGGCATCGTTCCTGGTGGGGCTCGGCATGGGGGCAGAAGTGGAAACCATGGGCTACATGATCAGCCGTTACTTTGGCCTGCGCGCCTTCGGCACTGCCTTTGGACTCGCCTTTGGCGCATTCATGCTGGCAGGCGCAGCCGGCGTGCTGCTGATGGGCGAGGGATTCGACCGCTTCCATTCCTATACCGTCCCTCTGGCGGCCTTTTGCGGAGCCATGGTTCTGGCGCTCCTCTTACTTAGCCGGCTGGGTCCGTATCGTTACGGTGTTACCCGCGAGATAGATCCACCTCTGGAGCCGGTTCACTCCACGCATGCAATGCCTGGCTGAAGTTAAGGAGAATTCATGACCCAGCAAGCCCCTCCTCCTCCGCTGCCCGCGATCCTAATGCGCGCAAGAGACGGACTGATCCTCCATCAAACCCTGTATGCAGTAGCCAGGTTGGGTGTGGCGGATCTGCTCGGGAAGAATGGCGCTCTGCCGCGGAACTTGCCCAGGAATTGAAGGCGCATGAAGGCGCGCTCTACCGCACCCTGCGCTTGCTGGCGAGCCAGGGAATCTTCGAAGAGAACGATGCTCGTTGTTTCAGGAATACGCCGACCTCCACCCTCTTACGCACCGGCGTGCCCGGTTCCGTCCGCTCGCTTTTTATCTTTTGGGGCAGCGATTTCTACTTTCCCTGTTTCGGCCAGATCATGCACAGCATGCAAACGGGAGAGGCATCGCGGACGATGCTCTCGGGCGGCGATGGATTCGAACATCTGCGGCGAGACCCCGAACTGGCCCGCATCTTCGACGACGCCATGACGAATATGTCGGAGATGATTGGCCCGGCAATTGCGGGCGCCTATGACTTCGGAACCTGGGGAAGCCTGATGGATGTGGGCGGCGGAAACGGAGTCTTGCTCGCGCACATTCTCCGTGCACATCCCGGGCTGCGCGGTGTGCTCGCGGACCAGGAGCACGTACTCGATCGCGCCCGCGAGCACGGTTACCTGGGCGGGGATCTGGAAGCACGCACCACCATGGAACCCTGCGATTTTTTTGAGCGTGTGCCGCCGGGCTGCCGGGCTTACCTCATGAAGAGCGTGATTCACGACTGGGACGATGAACAGGCGCGGATCATTCTTGCCCATTGCAGAGAAGTGATTCCCGCGGATGGTGCTCTGCTGCTGGCTGAGTGGAGTCTTTCGGCCGAAAATGCCCCTTCGCCGGGCAAATTTATCGACATCGTCATGCTGTTGGTAACAGGAGGCCGCGAGCGCACGGTGGACGAATATCGCGAGCTACTGGCCAGCACTGGGTTTCGGCTCAACAGGGTTGTATACACACCCGCTCAATTCGCAGTCTTTGAGGCGCTTCCGGTCTAATCTCGATGGGTATTGATCCTGCCTACATCGCCTGAAGCTATGCCAAGATGGGCGAGGCCGAATTGCTGGAGCCGGCCAGCTCGTATGATCCCTCCCCTTGCACTTCGACACCAGAGTGCCTTATAGTCTCGTGTAGAAGTGGAAGGGTAAACCCCACATGGTTGACGAACGACTGGAACTGCCGCAGGGCACACTCGATCTCCTTATCCTGAAAGCGCTCGCGCTGGAATCTCTGCACGGCTGGGCCATTTCAGAACGGCTGCAACAGATCTCGCGCGAAGCTTTGCAGGTGCAGCAGGGCTCCCTGTACCCAGCTTTGCATCGCCTTGAGCGACGCGGCTGGATCAAGGCTCATTGGGCGGTGAGTGAAAACAATCGCCGCGCCAAGTATTACGAGCTGACCCGCCAGGGCAAGAAGCAATTGGAGGTGGAGACGTTGGCGTGGCGCAAACTGGCGGCAGCTGTTGGCCTTGTCCTCGATGTAGCTGAAGGAAGTTAATATGTTCAACGACCTGCTCTATCGGGTCCGTGCTCTCTTCCGTCGCAAAAGGGTCGACCGCGAGCTGGATGAGGAACTGCAGTATCACCTGGATCGCGAGGCGGAGAAATACCGCCAGGTGGAAACTTCCCCAGACAAGGCTATGCGGCGCGCACGACTGGCACTGGGCGGAACGGAACAGGTAAGGCAGGAGTGCCGTGAGGCTCGTGGCACAAGGTTATTCGACGAACTGGTGCAGGACGTACGCTACGGCCTGCGGTCGCTGGCCAGTAGTCCCGGCTTTACCATGGTCACGGTTCTTACGCTGGCGCTTGGCATCGGAGCGTGCACCGCAATCTTCAGCATCGTGAACGCTGTTCTTCTGCGCTCTCTGCCCTACAAGGATCCCGGGCAGCTGGTATATCTCTTCACTCCTAATTCTCATCTCAAGCTTCCGCTCGAAGACTTCAATCTTTCCTATGCCGACTTCTTCGACCTGCAGCGGCAAAGCCACTCTTTCTCGAGCATGACGCTCTTCCAGCAAGGCACATATAGTCTTGCGTCGCAGAATGCAGCCATACGCATTGGCGGAGCGCGGGTGGATGACAACTTCTTTCCCACGCTTGGATCTCAGCCTGAGATTGGCCGGGGAATCGAAGCTCGGGATGATGAGCCGGGTCACGACGGCGTCGTGGTGATCGGCCATGCGCTGTGGGAGCAGATGTTTTCGGCTGATTCAGAGATTCTGGGCAAATCGCTTCAGCTCGATGGAAAGGCTTATCAGATCATCGGCGTGATGCCGGAGGAGTTCCAATATCCACGGGAGACAGATCCGTCCGCGAATCTTCCCCAAGTGTTAACCCAGGTGTGGGTTCCACTGATATTGTCTCCCCGCGAGAAGGCGGACCGCGATAACGGGGACGGCGTTGAACTGGCACGTCTGAGGCCGGGCGTCTCGGCCGCCCAGGCGCAGGCCGAAATGGCAAGCATCATGGTCCGCTTGGACCTTCTGCATAACCCGGCGTGGAGAGGTTGGGGCGCATACGTCGAGCCATTTCGAGAGACCGCTGTGGGATCTGTTCGGCCGTTGATGTGGTTGCTGCTGGGCGCGGTTTCCCTGGTTCTGTTGATAGCCTGCGGAAATGCGGCCAACCTGCTACTAGCAAGAGCCGCCAGCCGTACCCAAGAGCTCGGAGTGCGCGCTACGTTGGGAGCGGGAAGAAGCCGCATGATTCGCCAGATGCTGACCGAGTCCATGATGCTTGGCCTCGCAGGAGGTCTCGCCGGAGTTCTACTCGCGCATCTCTGCTTGCACGCACTCTTGCGGCTGGATCCTGGCAACATACCTCGGCTGAATGAGGCTGCTGTCGATTTACGAGTCCTGCTCTTTGCCGTGATCGTCTCCTTGTTGACCAGTGTGCTTTTCGGAATTCTGCCTGCGCTCTCCGCTTCCCGGATCAACCTGGTGGAGTTCTTGAAGTCCGGAGGCAACCGCGGCAGCGTGGGAAGGCGCAACCGCCTACGAAGTGGCGTGATTGTGGCGGAAGTCGCGCTGGTGGTCATCTTGCTGGCTGGCGCCGGCGTGCTGCTGAGAAGCTATGAGCAGGTCGAGCGAGTCCATACTGGCTTCTCGCAGTCCACAGTGAGCATGAACATCAAGCTCGACACTCGTTACCGTCAGCCCCAGCAGGGCCGCGCTTTCTTTCAAAATCTGCTCAACCAACTAGCGGCTATCCCCGGTGTGAAAGCAGTCGGCGCTGTGGACGAGCTTCCCCTCACTGAGGAAAGCCTGACGATCTTCTGGGTCGCCGGCTATGCAAACCAAAGAGACCAGTTGGTCGAAATTCGCAACGCCACCCCGCACTATTTCGCGGCCATGGGTATTCCGCTCGTGGCAGGCCGCGCCTTTAGCGATCATGACCTTTCCGGGGGTCCGCCCGTAGTCATCATCAATCAGGCCTTTGCAAGGAATTATTTCAGCGGACGAGATCCAATTGGGCGGCAGATCTTCATGCGTCAACGCGACTTTCCGTGGAGGACCGTTGTGGGCGTGGTGGGAGACGTGCGCAACGTGAGCCTCGAAGAGGCCGCTGCTCCACAAGTCTTTGAGCCTTTCTGGCGATCCGACGCGGCCTACATCGCGGTCCGCTCCGTGCTTCCACCAAAAGGGTTGGCAGCCACGGTGCGCTCAACCCTGCGCAGGATTGACCCGAACCTGGCCATTGCCGACATCCAGACGATGAGAGAAGTTATCTCCCAGGCAAACGCTCGACGTCTATTCCAGACAACGCTGCTCACAATCTTCGCCGCGATCGCGCTGCTGTTGGCGTTAGTTGGGTTTTATGGTCTGCTCGCTTACTCCGTGAGACAGCGCACAGCCGAGATCGGAGTGCGCATCGCGTTAGGCGCCCCAAGGGCGCGGGTGCTGGGTATGGTTTTGCGTCAAGGATTTCAACTCGCGGCAGCGGGCCTGCTCATCGGGTTGGCAGGAGCGGTGGCGTTCACTCGCATCCTGTCCAGTCTGCTTTTTCAGGTGAGCGCGCTCGATTCCGTAACTTTCATGGTTGTGCCTGCATTGCTATTGTTCGTCCTGTTGCCCGCAGCATTGATTCCTGCGTGGCGAGCCACGGGAGTGGAGCCGGTGACTGCACTGCGGTACGAGTAGGGCCTTGTTGAACGTGTACAAGTTTTGTGTGGAGGCTCCGCTGACCTGCGGGAGTCGTTGGGGCGAATCTGAAGGGGACGTGTCGGAGTCCGCAGCTTTCCGAGCGGAATGACACGGTGTCAGGAATAGCATAAGAGGAGTAACTATGTTCAGCGACCTCATCTATCGGCTCCGTGTACTCTTCCGTCGAAAAGCGATAGACCGCGAGTTGGAAGAGGAACTGCAGTATCACCTGGATCGCGAGGCGGAAAAATATCGCGGGGTCGAAGCTTCTGCGGACCGGGCCATGCGTCGCGCGAAACTTGCACTCGGCGGAACAGAACAAGTCACGCAGCAATGCCGTGAGGCGCGCGGCACGAAGCTAATCGACGATCTGATCCAGGATCTGCGCTATGCCGCGCGCCAGCTGCGCAAGTCCATCGGCTTTAGCTGCGCCGTGATCCTGACACTGACCCTCGCGATCGGCGTGAACTCCGCGGTCTTCAGCTTGCTGGATGGCTTTCTACTGCGCACCCTGCCCTACCCGCATCCGGAACGCATCGCCATTCTGATGACGCATATCGAAAGCACCAATCCGCGCAACGGACAGTACGCTTCGGAAGAGGACGACAGCCAGAACGGTGCAACCTGGGAGCTGCTGAAGTCTAATTTGAACGCAGTAACGGTCGCCTCCTGGGGCGGCTCAGGAGGTGTGAACCTGCGGGCGGGTGCGGCTGCACGCTACGCTGTCCGCTATGTGCACGAGGGCCGCATTTCGGCGCATTATTTCGATGTGCTGGGGCTTCCGCTGTATCTCGGTCGCAGCTTCAGCGAAGAAGAAGACCGCCCGGATGGGCCGCCGGCGGTGGTGCTGAGCTACGGCCTGTGGCAATCTGCATTCCATGCCGACCCTGGAATCATCGGCGAAACCACCCACTTGAAGGGCGAGCCTTACACCGTCGTTGGCGTGCTCTCCAGCAAAGCTATCGTTCCCGCCGCTGAGGATCTCTTCACTCCTTTGCAGCCGGCAACCACGGGCGAATGCGGGGGAAACAACTGCGGAATTGTGATGCGGCTGAAGCCAGGAGCGACCTGGGATCAGCTCTCGGCCCAGCTCAGCCACCTGCCTAAACCTGGTTATGTTGGACCGCGAGACAAGGCCTGGTTCTATGCATTGCCGATGCAGAGTTATCTCGGTGGCTACATGCGGCCCAGGGTAGAAGTCTTGATGCTGGCTGTTGGTTTGGTCCTGCTGATTGCCTGCGCCAACCTGGCAGGGTTGACCCTGGTGCGGATCGCCCAGCGCAATCTTGAAGTGGCGACACGCATGGCGCTGGGAGCTTCGCGCGCCCGGGTGCTGTGGCAACTGTGGATCGAAAATCTTTTGCTGGCGTTGCTCGGCGGAGCCGCTGGGCTTGGCCTGGCATTTACTTTGATTGGCGCAGCAAGAGGATTTCTGCCCGAGGAAATGGTCCCCATCGGCGGCTTTGGGCTCGACCGCCGGGTGCTGATATTTACCGCCGCTGCGACGCTGCTGACCAGCTTGTTATTTGGCGCCCTGCCGGCACTGGATACGCGCAGGATGGACCTGCGGCAGCACGCTGGCGTCCGGCAGCCGCGCCGTGGCAGGTGGGTCCGGGCGCATCCGGCAATGGCTGATCGCAGCCGAAGTCGCCCTGACCGTGGTTTTACTGGCAGGCGCCGGTCTGTTGGTACGCACGCTGGTACATCTGGAAACGCTGCCGCCAGGCTTCGATGCAACCCACGTCATGACCGCCAAAGCATCTCTGAACGCGGAGCACTATAACGATCCCATCGCGTTTACGAGTCTGGTGGACAAGAGTCTTGCCTCCATGCGAAGAATTCCGGGAGTAGAGGACGCAGCCGTCGGCCTGAGCGTTCCGTACGAACGCGGACTGAATTATTCCCTGAGCATTATGGACGGACCACAGGCGGGCAAAGATGCCGGCTCAAACCTTACCTACGTCACGCCCGGATATTTTTCCACGCTGCGGATTCCCTTGCTCATGGGACGAGGTTTTGTATCCAGCGATACTTCCACTTCGCAGCTGGTTGCTATTGTGAACGCAGAGTTCGCGCGCCACTTCTATCTTGACCGCAACGCAGTTGGGCGTCATTTCCAAATCGAAGGCGGCCGCATCAAATACGCCATCGTCGGCGTGGTCGCGGACGTGCAAAAGAAGCCGAGTGGGTATGGGGATGCTCCGTTGACAACGGAACCGGTGATTTATCTGGCAGCTGCCCAGACCCCGGTATCGGTCATCGCTGCAGGAAACATCTGGTTCCAGCCCTCGTGGATCGTCCGCACCCGTGGCCCAGTATCCGGCGTGACAGAGGCCATGCAGCGGGCGCTGGCCGAAGTCGATCCGGACCTGCCCTTCTCCGGCTTCTACTCGATGCGGGACCTGCTGAACCAGCGACTGCAGGTGCAGCATATCGAAGTGTCTTTGTTGGGAGTTCTGGCTGGGCTGGCGCTTCTGCTTTCTTCGATCGGCATCTATGCGCTGGTCTCCAACTTGGTGGTGCAGCGAACACGAGAGATCGGCGTCAGGATCGCGCTGGGCTGCACACTACGGCGAGCTATCTTGCAAGTCAGCTCTGCCGGAGCGATACCGGTGAGCGTCGGCGTCTTAGCCGGCCTGGCGCTGTCGTTCTTTGCCTTGCGCGCATTGCAAAGCGAGATCTATGGGGTGAGTGCTTACGACCGGGTGACTCTAATCAGCGTTCCTCTGCTGCTGGTAGCGATTGCCGGTGTGGCGAGCCTTTTGCCTGCGCTGCGCATCGCGAAGATCGATCCCGTGGAAACGCTTCGAGCACAATAGAGGAGGGTTAGCACTAAGCTAAACAGTCCCGCGAATACTATTGGCACCATGGATGTTTCTCTACGTCGTGACTCCCGGCGCTGCTGGTATTGGCGGGCATTCTGATTGCGTGGCTTTCGATCCTGCGCTTGCTGTCGCTCCGAAGAAAGTAGCTATTCCCGGTGGCGGAAGATCACCGAACGCATCGTTCTCCGCTGGTGGCTGTGGTTGCGGTGAGTGTCGCCGGAAGCAGCGGTTGGAATGCTATTGCGCTGTATCGTTTTCGCCATCCGCCGCCGGGCAAGACCTACCTTGTAGATGGACACACAATGCGCATCGACTGCATGGGCAGTGGTTCGCCGACGATCGTGCTGGATGCAGGGCTGGGCAACGATGGACTGATCTGGGGCGGTGTGCAGCCGGTGCTCGCGAAGACCACGCGCGCCTGCTCCTATGACCGGGCCGGGTTTGGCTGGAGCGATGCGCTGCCGCCTCCTCGCGATGCCGACCATATTGCCGACGAACTCCATGGGCTACTGGCGGCGGCCGGAATCAATGGCCCCGTTGTTCTGATGGGGCACTCGATTGCCGGGATGTACATTCGCGATTACGCGACGCGCTATCCAACGAACGTTGCCGGATTGATTTTTGTGGATGGCTCGACACCGTTGCAGAACCGGAACCCGGCGTTCAAGGCTCAATATGCCAGGGCATCGACCCCCTGGCTCAGGATGCTGGTGCGCCAAACCGCATTCTCTTTTGGCATTCCCCGCGTCATCGGGGATGTGTTCAGAGAGCTTGCCTGGCTTTGATGCGCGCGCCGCGAGACTGAAGGCGGAGGATCTCTGCTATAAGCGGCCTGGAGCCTTTGCCGGCGAGATGGCGAGCTTCGACCGGTCGGGCGAGGAGACGGTGCACACAGGTCCGTACGGCGATTTGCCGATACTGATCTTCTCGCGCGATCCGGTGAACGCCGCCTCTGCCGACGAACCAGCAGAGGTGACCCAAGCCTGGAACCAGATGCAGGAAGACCTGAAGAAGCTCTCGACGCGCAGCCGCAGGATCGTTGCCAGAGACAGCCCCCATTACGTACAACTTGAAGCGCGCGGAATTGATTGAAAGGGAGGTTCCACGTTTCATCGAGCAGATTCGCGGCATTGCGCCCGAGCCAACGGATTATGGGTCGACAACCATCGAATGAGGTGGATCTTTCGCGGTCCGATTCACCATCTTTTCTTCTCCGCTACTGTCTTCAGCCAATACACTTCCGATGCAGACAAAGAGGAGAATCCATGGCCCTGCACAACACCGAAGAACTCAAAGCCGGCCCTACCAGCCAACTCGAGTCCGAAGTCCTGAACGACCAGAATCAGACCTACGAGTTCCCCGTAGACAAGCAGGACCCGCAAACCGTCTACCAGACCATCCACGATCAGCTCATCCTCGATGGCAACTCGGGGCAGAATCTCGCCACCTTCTGCACCACCTGGATCGAACCCGAAGTCATGCGGCTCATGGAAGAATCCGCCGACAAGAACATGATCGACAAGGATGAATACCCGCAGACCGCGGCCATCGAAGAGCGCTGCGTCCACATGCTGGCGGATCTGTGGAACTCTCCGGAGGCCGCGAGCACCATCGGCTGCTCCACTACCGGCTCCAGCGAAGCAGCCATGCTCGGCGGCCTGGCTCTCAAGTGGAAGTGGCGTAAACGCCAGCGTGCCAACGGAAAATCCACCGACGCCCCAAACCTCATCATGGGCCCGGTCCAGGTCTGCTGGCACAAGTTCTGCCGCTACTTCGACGTCGAAATCCGCGAAGTGCCCATGGAAGGCGAACGCCTCCTGCTGACTCCGGAAGAAGTGATCAAGCGCTGCGACGAAAACACCATCGGCGTCATCGTCACTTTGGGGGTCACGTTCACATTGCAGTTCGAGCCGGTGCACGAGATCGGCATCGCCCTTGACCAGCTGCAGGCCGAGACCGGGCTCGACATCCCCATCCACGTCGATGGAGCCAGCGGCGCCTTCCTCGCGCCCTTTGTGCAACCGGATCTTCTCTGGGACTTTCGCCTGCCGCGGGTAAAATCGATCAATGCTTCCGGCCATAAATTTGGTCTTGCCCCACTGGGCGTTGGCTGGGCTCTGTGGCGCGAAAAGCAGGACCTGCCGCAAGAGCTGATCTTTGAGGTCAACTACCTCGGCGGCAACATGCCCACCTTCGCGCTGAACTTCTCGCGGCCCGGCGGCGAAATCATTTGCCAGTACTACAACTTTCTACGCCTTGGCAAAGAGGGTTACCGCGAAATTCAGAACGGGTGCTATGCCCTGGGCCGCTATCTCGCCGAAAAGATCGGTGAGTTCGGGCCCTTCAACATTATTTACGACGGCCACGGAGGGATCCCCGGCCTGTGCTGGGAATTGAAAGACCCCGTATCCTCGAGCTTCACGCTGTATGACTACGCCGATCGATTGCGCGAGCGCGGCTGGCTGGTCCCCGCCTATTCCATGCCATCGAATCGCGAAGATCTCGTGATCCAGCGCATCCTCGTCCGCCACGGCTTTACGCGTGACATGGCCGATGAGCTTCTAGTCGAAATGAAAGACGCTCTTGACCACTTAGCCCAACATCCACCGGAACCGTCATCAACACTCGCGCTTGCCGGAGCAGACGCGAGTTCGCATGACCATTCCGGCCGATAGGCTCGGCTAATCCTTGCCGCGTTGCGGGAGCTCTGATGCTGAAATCTACAACGACCTGCGCACCATCGAGGCAGATCTCCGTAGTCCATATCGCCCGGTCTATCAACCACAGGAATTGAAGCACGACGGCTCATTCCACCGATCGAGCTGCAAGCCCCGGGGCGCGCAGACATATCATCGTCCGCTCCGGCTACTGCGCTCCGGAACATTGAAGAGGCCGCCAAAAAACTCTGACCGATGGGCACGGGCTTTAGCTGTGCCGCATGAAGCTAGTGTCGGGTAGGTCCGGGCTCTAAGTCCGGGGCTGGCACAGCTTGGCACTGCATACGGGTTGGGCACGGATCAAGCTTTAGTCTGCTAGAAAATATGGCGCCTCGGATTCGCCGCTTGCCGGCTTGGCTTTGAAAAATGTAGAAACTCCACCCCCAGGACTAACATCCTGGGCTACTCTCAACCAGCGCTGTCCAATTAGCGGTACAACGGCGTTCTGGGCGGCGCAGCTTGCTGAATGCGTTGGAGAGAACGCAGGCAAGCAAAATCGGGTTGGTTGCTGTAGTGGCGGCTCTGTCCATCCGCCTCCACCCATGCCGAGGTGAGCCACCGCCCCTCAAATTTGTCATCCCGACCGAAGCGAAGCGCAGCGGAGGGATCTGCAGTTCACTTTCGGCACAAGCGAATGTGCGTGAGTGAATTGCCTCCGGCTTCCGTTTTTCCATCAACGCAAACTGCAGATCCCTCCGCTGCGCTTCGCTTCGGTCGGGATGACAAATTTGAGGGGCGGTGGCTCACCTTGGCACGGGTGGAGGTGGATGGACAGAGCCGAAAAAAGCTAATTTGGACAAGTCTGATTGTTATCACGCAGACTCTTTAGCCCGACGTATTATCAACCGTTTAGGGCCCAACAAAGCAAAGTTTTTCCGCAGCCTGTTTAGCCCGGACCTACCGAGCGACTTTTTCCTCACGTGATGGTCAACGGTTTATGGCCCTGACACTGCTGGCTAAACATAAACAAATTAAACCAGAAGAAATTATGTTGACAGTGCCCACTTTATGACCGTAATATGGACATCGTCAACATTACAGCGGCTTTCTATTTATACCGAAGAAAGGCAAAGGAGATTGAGTCGTGAAGAGCAAAGTGTTTTTGAGTACCGGAATCTTACATCGATGGTTCCTGGTGTGCCTGCTTGCAGGCGTCACGGTCGTTGCTGGGGCGTCACCTAGCTTTGGGCAGCAACCGCCCGAGACCCTCCAGGATATCTACAATCAATATGGAACCGGGGAGTATGGGACGACGATCGCATACGTCGCTGAGTTCTACCCGCTGTGGTTTACCTACAATCAATTTCTGGCGGACAGCGTAGGCGGCGAAACCAACCGGGGATTGGGGTCTGATGTAGTGACTCCGGCCTACCATTTCGTGGTCGCAATCAATTACGACACGCTCTACTCCAGCATCTACTTCGATCTTCGGACTGAGCCGGTCGTCGTGACATTCCCGCCGACCACGCGTGTCAAGTACTCGCTACTGGTATTGGACCCCTACGGCAAGGAATTAAACACTGTAATCCCGCCGGATACGCCAGGCGCCTACGCCTTCACCGGGCCGAATTTTTCAGGCACGCTCCCCGAGGGTGTCACCCGCGTAAACATGGATATCAACTTTCCCACCCTGTTCATCAGGACGCTCAAATACGTAAATAGCGAGAACCGGATTGTCGAAGCCGACGCCTACCGCGCATCCGTCACCAGTCAGCCGCTTAGCAAATATATCCAGAACCCTTCCGGCGGCACCACTCAGATTCTTCCGGAAAAGCCCGCGTTTACCGTCCCTTTCAAGACAATTGCCGATACAGCAATCGCGAACACTCCGATCCTATTCCTGAAGACTCTCCAACTGGCGGTTGCGGCTAAGAACACCCCAGACCTGTCGACGGACCAACAAACGCTGGTTACCCGTTTCAACCAGTTTTTTGGCAACGGGAGCGGGGGGAGCCCTCAAATCAGCGCGGGTGCGCGCAAGGCCCATGAGTTGATTCTGCAAAACTACCTGACGCACACGGGCAGCACACACTGGATCAACTTCAGGAATATCGGTAACTGGGGACCCAACATCGTCGATCGTTCCTCGATCACCGAATTCTTTCAACTGACCAACGGGATCGGAACGGCGGCTTATTACCATGCGTTCAGCGATGGCCAAGGCAATCCGCTCAACGGGAGCCATTCACGCGTCTATGTCGTCAAGTTCACCAAGGACCAGATTCCCCAGAATACACGGTTCTGGTCCATTACCGCGTACACGCCGGATGCGATCGAGCTTGTGCCCAACGACATTGACAAGTACCTGGTCGCTAGTTACACGCCGGGACTGCACTACGGGGCCGATGGCTCACTCGAGATTTACCTTTCCGAGCAGCAACCACAGGGCGTGATGATGGCCAACTGGCTGCCGATTCCGCCTGGGGCATTCAACATCGCGCTTCGTGTCTACGGGCCTGCAGGAAAGGTCGCTGACGGCACCTACGTCCCGCCCCCCATCCAGATCCGGTAATTTACTCAAGCCGCGCAGGGTGAACCTTGCCCTGCGCGGCTTGCTGGTTGCAAGTGCGGTAGCTCCCTTACGCATCTATGTCGTCGACTACGCCTGATAAGCTGAATCCAATATGCTTTGAGATCTCGGCCAGGGTGCAATCGGCTGAGCACGTGTCGCGGTACTCGTACGACGGCGATTTTGCGGGCCGGTCTGGCGGCACAACTTGAATGGAGATCAATGAAACAAGAGGAAGCGGCTTCCAGTGAGGAGCGCACATACCACCATGGGGACCTTCGCCGTTCGCTGATCAACGCCGCTTTGGCATTGGTGGCGGAGGAGCAGGACTGGACCTTCTCGCTACGCGAGGTAGCGCGACGCGCGGGAGTAAGCCACAATGCCCCCTACAATCACTTTGCAGACAAGCGGGAGTTGCTTGCTGCCGTTGCGGAGGCTGGGTTTTTGACTCTCCGCGACAAGATGCATAGATCTGTTAGCGGGGTCGAAGACGTAGAAAAGGCTCTCGTGAGGAGTGGGGTGGCGTATGTGAAGTTCGGAGTCGAGAATGCGGGACACTACCGTTTGATGTTTGGATCTACACTCATGACTACCGATGGCCTGCCGGATTTCGTAATGCACGCCGCCGATAGTGCGAAAGCAATTCTAAGAGGCATTATCGTTCGCGGAGCCCAGTTAGGTATCTTTCTACCCTCTGCCGCCAAGAAGGATGAGATAGACCTCGCAGTTTTGTCTTGCTGGTCAGTCGTTCATGGCCTGACTCTGCTGACGATCGATGGTCACGTCGGACCGACCCGTCTCAAGATCGAGAGCCTCGCAGAGAGAGTGGCATCTATGTTCAGTTACGGCGTCATCCGAAGATAACCGCCCAACCAACTCAAGCCCGTCCTGCAAACTCCCGGTTCTCCGTCGACACCTTCACCTTCTCCCCTTCTTTAATGAAGAGGGGCACGCGGATCTCAAGACCAGTTTCCAGGCGGGCAAGCTTGGTCACGCTGCCGCTCGAGGAGTCGCCCTTCACCGCCGGTTCCGTGTAAGCGACGTTCAGCTCGACGAATAGCGGCAGTTGCAGGCCGATGGGGTTCCCGTTGTAAATATGCATCTGGAGTAATGCGCCTTCGATCAGCAAGTCCAACGCATTCCCCACCAGCCCTTCGGTAAGGGTGAGGGTCTCGAAGCTTTCCTGGTCAAGGAAGTGAGAGCCCTCGCCGTCGCTATACAGATAAGAAGCCGGAACCAATTGCAGGTCCGGTTCCTTGAACTTGTCGCCGGCCTTGAAGGTCTTCTCAAAAACCGCGCTGGTAAGCAGGTTGCGCATTTTGATGCGCACCAGGGTCTGACCGCCGCGAGCCGTGGGGGAGTGCACTTCGACTTCAAGACAGGAGTAGGGGATATTTTCAAACTCGAATACAGCTTTGCGCTTGACGCTGATTGCGTCGATCAATGCAGCCATGAGATCCTCGCCTTCAAGTATAGAGGGCAAGGTCGTTGCGCTATTTCACAAATGCCGGATCGATGGCGGAAGTCATGGTCTGTTCAAAAGCTTTCCAGTCGCAAGGAAAGGTTTTTCCCGGGTTGCTGCAACCGGGAATAAAGATGTTTGCTCGAGCGGGCGGGGTATCCAGCGTGAGCAGACTGACATTACGCATCTGTTCAAGGGTCTGCGCTGTGTAGTAGGCGCTGACCTGGTAGCTCCCGTTATCAGGGCGTTGTCGCAGCTCGAAAACAAGAGCTCCACCGGGAGGCGTATCATCGCGGCGCCCGTCGATGAGCCAATTGAGATTGAGCATGCCGGCAATGTTGGCAAGATTGGTGTCGTGGCCGGTTAGAACCACGACGCGGTCACTGAGTTTGCCCAGTGCGCCCGGCACCTGCTTGCCGGTAACGGCCTGCTGCAAGGTTTCAAGAATGTGGGCCAATGCATTGGATGCCTGGACTGTCGCCAGGTAAGGCGTACGCCGCGTCAGGTCAGAGGCGGCAGTGTGCAAGGCCAGCAACTGCTTCAATGTTGCCAGGTCGACGCGCCCCCAGCCCACCTGCTCCAGCGGCAGACCGTTGGCATATTCGAGCAGGAAGTTTTCGCTGATGGTGGAGGCGGTGAACAGCGGGCCCCTCAGTTCGGCAAGATGGTCGCCGGAGGCGCTGTCGAGGCTCGCCTTAACCGCCAGCAACGGTTTGCCCGGACTATGGCCTGGCTGGGGACAAGGAGCTGCCGGCGGGCAGTCAAGAAGGATGCGTTGCAGCGCTTCCAGCTGGGGCCGATAGGCCTCGGTGACTGCGGCTGGATCCTCGCCGATGCGGCCGGCAATCGACGCGGCAGCGCGATCATGGTCGGGATGCGCTACACCGGCGGATAGGGAGTGGAAGAGCGGGTCAGGGTCGCCTTCCGCCAGGGCGTGCTGCTCGGATCGCTCCCGGGGAGCGCACCCCGGAAACATTCCGGCGGCGATGGATTTCCCGGTCTCCACCGTGCGCTGGTCCGAATCGGAGAAAAAGGAGACATGGGCGGCATCGGCACAACCGGTGGCTTGCAACAAACCCTGCTGTACCAAGTAAGAACGGTAGTATGCGCCAAAAATGGACATCAATCGCGCACCCTGCGCCGTGAGGTATCCGGGTGGGACATCCCAGCTGGGCCAGGGCTGGCTGGAATACTGGTTCAGCTGCGCCGGAGTTCCGGTGGGCGAACGCACGCCGTGACGGGTGACGATAATGACAAACTTTAGTTCGCCAGGCTCGCCGTTCGCAGGCTGCATATGGCTGTTTTCACCCCTGGCTGCACACGCCAAGGTGAGCACGCCAAACAGAAACCATCGCTGTGACTTATTTCGCGGCAAGAGCCTCCCCATGAATGGCATTAGTGAGTCGAGTAGACGCGGATCTCCGCCTCTTTGCCGCCAGTGGCTACGGCGCCGATATAGAGAGCATGCTGCGAAGGCACCAGCAATCCAGTTTTTGCTCCGGTCGAAGTGGGCGTGACGCCGATGGCGCGTACCATCTTGTTGGCGCCCACCTGATAAACATCGACTGCTCCGCTGCCCGCAACGAGATAGATACGGTGCAGCTCCGGGTCGAAAAAGAGATCATCCGCACCCTCATCGGCAGGCAAGTCGGAGAGTTCGTTCCCGGAAGCGCCATCGAGCACCACCAGGCGGCCGGGAGTTCTGCAGGCAACAAAAAGCAGGTCGTGTTCCTGGTCGAAAGCGAGCGGTACATTGTCTTTGGCGCGAGTGATCTTCCACGGCTCGGAAAGGGAGCTGGTCTTTCCATCGATCACTGCGACTTCCGCTGCAGCGGCAACATTCACGAAGATTCTTTCCCTGGTGTTATCGATATCCATGCCTTCGGGATGGGTCGCAACCGGAAGGTCTTTGATCAACTTCTGGTTGGTCGTGTCGATCACCGCCACCTTGGCTGGATTGGCCTGGTCACTGCCGCCGTGGCCCACGTAGAGCAGGCTACTGGCAGCGTCGTATACCAGGTCATCGGCATCCTCGGAGAGCTTGATTGACCCTGCCTGCTTGAGCGGCGAACCAGCAAAGACTTTCACATCGCCGTGGGCGCCGTCGGACGCATAGAGCATGTTGCTTTCCGCAATCCAGGCCAACCCGTGAGGTTTACCGAGCCCGGTGATGGTCTCGGTGACCTTGCCGGTGTTCAGGTCCAGGATCTCGATGCTATGGTTCCCGGTGGCGGTAATGAAGAGCCGGTTCGACTGTAAATCAATCGCGAAGTGGTCGAACTTGCCAGTACCCTGCGGCAAGGCGAGGGTCCGCTGCAGGGTGAGCGGCGAAGTCGTTTGTGTTTGCGCACAAGGGGCGCCAAGCCACAAAAAGAAGGCGGCCGAAATCATTATTTTCATGAAGACTCTTTCCGGTTGGTCCGTGGACCCGCCGTTCTACTCGTGATGCGGGTTCCAGCGGAGACCGAAAGTATAGGTCGGCTTGTAGTATTCGCGTTGGGTCATGTACTTCGGGCTCCCGTTATAAAAGCCGAAGACCTCGTTGTTCATGTTCTGACCAGACGCGAGCACGGTAAACCCTTTAGCCAGGTAATACGTTGCCTGCGCATCCACCTGGGTGTGCGAGTAAAAGTAGTTGTCTCCGTTGGGACCAGTCACTCCGTAAGGGACTGCGCCCGGTCCGGTGCTTTGGTACTGGTATGCGTAGATGTTGGCGCTGTTATGCGAAATCCCCATGGTTACCAGGGCTCGCTTGGTCGAGTAAGCGGGGCCAATGTTCCAGGAGTAGGGGGCCTGACCCACCAGCTGCGGGTTATCCGTGCGCCCGGTCAGGTTGTAGTTCTTCGAGGCGGTGTAAGCAAAGTTCGCGATAATCCGCGCACCGCTCAGTGGCCCGGGCAGGTAGTTCAAGTGTTGCTGGTAGGCAACTTCAAACCCGGAGACCCACGCATGGTCTCCGTTCACTTCCTGCAGGACAAGGTCTCCGGCATAAGCCTCCGATAGAGGGGAGCCGGTGGCGGGGATGATGGACTGCTGACCGTAGATCGGCTTGGTGATCTGCTTGTAGAAGTATCCTGCCTCCAGCATACCGACGGACTTGAAATAGCGTTCGTAGAGCACGTCGTAGTCGTTGGCGTGCTCGGCTACCAGGGCGGGGTTTCCTATGGTGATGGTGTAGGGCGTAGTGGATTGATCTTCCACGATATAAGGAACCAGTTGATAAGGATCCGGCCGCGAAATACCGCGGCCATACACAGCGCGAATGTCTGACTCGCTGTCTATTTTGTAGCGTAGTTGGACGCTGGGCAGCGGGTTGACATAAGAACCGCTGCCGTATGACCGGCGTTGTGGATACATAGTTACCATCGCTGTCGTTGATCACCTCGTAGCCGGTGTTTGACGTTTCAGTACCTTCGATGCGCAGACCCGGTCTGCAGGTGGAAGCGGCCGGACTCGATGGTGTTCATGATGTAACCGGCCCCGACCCGCTCCTGCAGATTGTAGTTGGAGGGATCGGACTGCAAGTGAGTCGTGCCCTCATCCAGGGTAAAGTTCGCCGGGTTGGCGGCCAGATCGCCGGTGATCAGGCTAAAGTTGCTGACCGGTCCCAGGTGGTAAGTGCCGCCATAGAAGTGAGGATTGGTGAACGTACCCAGGTACTGGGTCAGGGCGGTGCCGTTGTTGGAATCGTACTCGGGCGAGTAGGCGTCCTGGCCTTTATGTTCGTTGCGGAACTGACCGCCGAACTGGACCGTCGACGCATGGCTGCCAAGATGATAGTTCCATCCCGCGGAGGCGCCGGCTTGCAGGTTGAGTTGCGTGGCCTGGCCGTCGGTCAGGTCGATGGTGTCGAGCGAATACTGCGACGGATCGTAGATCGGGTTGCTTGCCGTGTCGCAGGTGTACTGCGGCCGATACTGGCTGGGCGAAATGGAGGGGTCAAAAGCGCAATCTTTGCCCACCCCGCTGCTAAAGGCAGCTCCTGGATTACCGGCAGCGCCCCCGAACCTCGAATGCGCGACGGCAACCTGGTAATTGACAAAGGAGTGCGTAAACACCTGGTTGCCACCCATGGCCAGGTCGGCAATCTGCAGATTCGGACGGCGAATGCTGGTATGGTACGAAGCTTTCCCTTCTGCCTTCAGCTGATAGGCGTACTTTTGCCCATAGTCCCTGAAGTTTGAGAACAAACTATGAACATAGAGATCGGAGTTTTCCGCCAGCTTGTAGTCCAGTGCGCCGGCAAAACCGTAGCGTGACCGGTCGTAGAGATACTGCTGGATATACAGCTTGTCGAACGTCGTATTGCCACTATCGTCCAGATCGGGAACCGGCTCTACGTCGTCGATTCCACGATCGTTGTCATCGTAACTATAGCCAAGCATCACCCCAAAGCGCTTACCCTGGTTGGTGTTTCCGCCGAAGCGCATGCCCGCCACCGAGCTTATCGTGAAGCTATTCCTCCCGCCGGCAATCGGGGTAGTGCCGCCCATTCCGGTGATCGAAAGTGTGGGACGGTCCGTGGTCGCCTGCTTGATGCGCAAATCCACCGAGCCTCCAATCGCGTCTCCATCCTGGTTGGCAGAGAGCGTCTTGTTGATGGCAATGGAGCCGACCAGGCCGGCAGGGATGGTGTCGAGATCCACCTGCCTCACTTGCGGGTCTGGTCCGGGGACCACCACACCATCGATGGTCGTGTTGCTCAGGCGCGGTTCTGTTCCACGAATCTGTACATACTGCCCTTCTCCTTCGTTGCGCTGGAGGGTGACCCCAGGCAGGCGGCCGATGGCGTCGGCGACGTTCTGGTTGGGCAGGCTTTGAATCTGCGTATCCGTCATGACATTAAGAATGTTGGCAGAGGTGCGCTGCTCATTGATAGCCGCAGCATCCCCGACCAGATCGGCATTCACAACCACCTGTTGATTGCTCGAGCTGACCGTCAGCGTTGTATTGAGCGGTGTCGGCGGCCCCGGGTTCACCACGATGGTTGTGGTCGAGCTGGTAAAGCCAACGTAGGAGATGGTTACGGTATAAGTGCCCGGCTTGACCGCCGAAATCACGAAGTTACCCTGCGGATCTGTCGCTACGGTGGTTGCGGTTGGCTGCAGCACTATCTGCGCGCCCTGCAACACTGCTCCAGCAGCATCTTTTACGGTGCCGATTACGCTTCCGTTCCCACCCGCCGGCGTATCGGCAGCCGCGCGGGCGAAGAGCGAGACGAGAACCATCGCGAGGAAGAGCGGAATACGGATCGCCTTGGTGAACATGTGTCTCCTTAGGTCAGCCCTGCATGGGGGGCGGAAGCGCTCAGGCACGGCTGCTTGTTCGATGAATGTGCTTCAGCTTCCGCTCGGCTTATAAAGCTACGTTTAGCGATGAATGAATAAGTTCTAAGCCAGAGCGGTTCCAAGCAGATTCTTTCCGAATAACAGGCTGGGAGCATGGCTCGGATTCCCACGTTTCACGAACAACGCGCGGGTATGGCCGTCCGGAGTCGTGCTTTCCATGCAACCAGGTGATTTCTAAGGAGGACCATAATGCGGCTTGTTAACAGACGGTTAATCGCGCGGTGAAACTTTTCTAAGATTAGGCTGACAGCTGCAGGTCTGTGGTGCAATAGAATTCATGCGCATTCTGGCGATAGAAGATGAACCCCGTATGTCGGCTTTGCTGCACAAGGGGCTTTCCGAACATGGTCACGATGTCACGCTCGCGCTGGCCGGGGCAGAAGCTCTTAAATTGACACTCGACCAGGCATTCGACGTAATTTTGCTCGACATAGGGCTTCCCGATCTTAACGGATACGACGTGGCACAGGTGCTCAGGGGAAGAAAGTGTCCGGCTGCGATTCTTATGCTGACGGCCTATAACAAAGAGGACGAAATCGTGCGTGGGCTTAACCTCGGCGCCGATGACTATCTGACGAAACCCTTCTCCTTCCCGGAGCTGCTGGCCAGGCTGCGGGCCATCACGCGTCCGACCCAGGAGGCCGTCGCCAACAACCTTCACGGTTGCAGATATGGTTGTCGATCGGCATGCAGCACAAGGTTAACACGCAACGGATACACCATCGAACTGACCCGGACTGAATTCCTGCTGGTTGAATTGCTGGCCCAAAATGCGCCGCGGGTTGTGCCCCGGGCTACCGCTGATCGACGGCGTCTGGGGAGGACCAAGCGAAGTTACTCCCGGAGCGCTCGATGTGCTGGTCAACTCTCTGCGCAGCAAGGTTGATTCGCACTTTCCCATTAAGCTGGTGCAGACCGTCCGCGGCACCGGCTATCTGCTGAGTCCAGTTCCGGTGCAGCCGCACACTCGCTGCGCGGGAAATCGGAGAGCAATGAAGCACTATGCCCATTCGCCTTCGCTTAACGCTTTGGTATTGCGCCATGTTTGCCACCGCGGCCGCACTGTTGAGCACCTCCAGTTGGTGGATGTTACGGCGCAGCCTGGTGGCCACCGAATATCACGAATTGCAGGAGCGGGCAGAGGACGTGCAGCTGCTGCTGAGGCAGCTGGGCCCTCATGCCGACTTGACCTTCCTGCGGCAGAAATTCCTTGAGATCTACCAGGTCAAGGATGACGGTAAGTACCTACAGATTCTCGATCAGGACGGTCAATGGATCTATCGCTCCAAACGCATGGTCGACGAGGGGTTGCGGCCCGACCGGCCGGAGAACCTGCCGCCGCATGGCACGCGTGGTTGAGTTTCACCAGGGCACCCGCTTCGTGCGTGCGCTGAGTTATCCCATCCATGCCAATGGCCGTGCTTATTCCGTCCAGACCGGGATCGCCCTGAACAAGTCGGCCGGCGCTGCTTTCGCTCTTTCGCATGCAGTTGTTACTGCTGACGCCCGCGGTTCTGATCCTGGCCGCGGTCGGTGGCCATTTCATGAGCCGTAAGGCGCTTGCTCCGGTGGCCGCCATCGCTACCGAGGCACGGCGCATCAACGACAAGAACCTTGAGATCCGTCTGCCCATCGCGAGCACCAGGGATGAGATATCTCACCTGTCGGAAACCCTGAATCAAATGCTCGAACGGGTAGAAATAGGGGTGCGCAGCATCCGCGATTTCACCGCCAATGCCGCCCACGAACTGCGCACGCCCATCGCGCTCATTCGCACCGAGGTGGAGGTGGCGCTCTCGCTGCCTCGCTCAGCCAGTGAGTATCGCGAAGCCTGCGAGCAGGTGCAATTGGAGACGGTGCGCATGACGGCGCTGATCGACAACCTGTTGATGCTGGCCCGGGTAGATGCGGAGACGGAAGGTGTTCGCCTGCAGCCCGTAGAGGCTAATCAACTCGCCCGGCGAGTGGGAGAGAAATGGAAGAATGCGATGCGGCTTGCACTGCTGGATTTTGCCGTGGAGACGACTCCGGAGCCGCTGTTTGTGCTGGCAGACGCGGATAGTGTGCCGCGGCTTCTCACCATTCTGCTCGACAATGCAGTCCGCTATACCCCGCCAGGCGGCGCGGTCACTCTGCAGGTTGCCCGCAGCCACGGCTCCATCCTCTTCAGCGTCCGGGATACGGGAGTGGGGATCGCCCCGGAACACCAGCCACGGGTTTTTGACAGATTCTATCGCGTCGATCGAACCCGGGGCGGCTCCGGTCTCGGATTGGCGCTGGCGAAATGGATCGCGGAGAAACACGGCACGACTATTTCTCTGAATAGCACGATAGGAAAAGGAACTGCTTTCCAATTCTCGCTTTCCGAAGCACTTGTGGATTCGACTTCAAACTACGAAAGACCCCAACTCGACAAGAGAGTCTTAAGCTAATCTTAAGGTTTGTCGCTACAAATTGGCGGTGTATTGATCTGACGTTGACGTGGAGCTTGTCCGCCCCCATCTACTGTTGCAACGACGCCGAAGTTACTAACTAAGGTATTCGGTGCATGCAACGGAAGATCTGAGGAGGATTCCATGAACTGGAGGAAATACGTCTCCGCCATGACGTGCGTACTTATGGCCGTGCCCGGCAATGTCTTTGCACAAAGCAGTAACGCTTCTGCGAACCAGTTAAAACCAGAGCAGATAAAGCATGTGCTGCTGATCAGCGTGGACGGCTTGCACGCCCTGGACCTGAGCAACTGGATCAAGTTGGATGCAGATTCAAATCTGGGTCAACTAGCGCTCCATGCGAATAACTACACCAACGCTTCTACCTCGCTGCCTTCAGATTCCTACCCTGGGCTAGCGGCCCTGGTAACTGGAGGGTCTCCGCAGACCACCGGCTTTTGGTACGACGTTACTTACAACCGCGCATTGGCGCCGCCTCACACTACGACTCCCTACGGGATCGTCGGTAGCCCGAATGCTTGCGCCGATGGACAGCAAGGGACACAGGTCGGCTTCGATGAGGAAATCGACACGAATCTCACCTTGCTCGACGGAGGCGGCGGCATTAACCCCGATTACCTGCCACGTGATCCGGGTAATGGGTGCAGACCTGTTTATCCGCATAATTATCTGCGCGTGAACACCATCTTCAATGTCGTCCACAACAGCGGCTTGCACACCGCCTGGATCGATAAACATCCCGCTTACGAGTGGACGAATGGGCCCTCCGGAGACGGCGTGGATGATTTCTGGGGTCCTGAAATCAACTCCAGCCCGGTAAGTTTGCCGGGGATCAATACCGGGCAATACGGCTGCAATCCTTTGCCTGACTTGGCGAATGCGATGGGAGGTACGCCGCAAAATCCGGGCAACGCCTGGACCGACAGTATCGAGAACATCCAATGCTATGACACCTACAAAGTGAACGGCGTTCTGAACCAGATAGACGGATTCCGGCATGACGGCAAGGCATTGGCGCCTGTCCCGGCTCTCTTTGGCATGAACTTCCAGGCTGTCAGTGTCGGGGAGAAGTTGAAAGGCAATGGCTACACCGATGTGCTGGGTACCCCTTCGCAGGGCCTGCTCAGCGAACTGAAGTTTGTCGATGACCAGATCGGGCGCATGGTCAACGAACTTAAGAAAAAAGGCCTGTACGATTCCACGCTTGATTATCATTGGCGCCAAGCATGGGCAGTCACCTATCGATCTCAGCAAACGGGTGGGCATTGCCAACGGGCCGAATACTATTCTCGGAGCGGCAGAAGCTTTCGACATCTCCGATGACGGTTCGCTGATTTGGCTGACCGATCCCTCCCTGATGCCGGCTGCAGTAGCTACGTTGAGTACTCCGGAGAATCAGGCAGCCCTGGGCATTCAGGAGATCCTGGCCGGACAATCGCTCATCAATAAATGGAATTCGCCAGACCGTGATCCGCGGACACCGGATATCGTCCTCAAGACCAACACTGGAGTGATCTTTACCGGCGGGTCCAAGATCGCGGAGCACGGCGGATTGAACGAAGATGACTACCATGTTGGCCTGCTGGTTTCGTTTCCCTCATTCGGGGAGGTGACCATCAAGACGAACGTGATCAATCAGCAAGTGGCGCCCACGATCCTGAAGGCTCTCGGTCTTAATCCCATGGCGCTTCAGGCGGTACAGAAGGAGGGTACGGGACTACTGCCGTTCCTTTTCTAACTGGGATCCATCTCACCCGACCCCGCTGCCAATCGGTAGCGGCACTGAGCCAGGTTTGCGACTGCAAACCTGGCTCTTTTGCGCTTTTCCCCCGCCCACACTTTCATTGCTCACCATGCAGGGGGCAGACGTTCTTGATTCGCAATAAATTCCACGATCGATTGTCCATTTTGGCCTCTCTCGAACGACTATGTTACGTACCACGGAGTTTCGGAGGAAACAGAATGAAATATCTGTGCATGGTTTTGGTTGACGAGAATAAGCTGAACGCGATGTCAGAGAGCGAGTCGCAAGCGCTGGATGACGAGAGTCTGGCCTTTGACGATACTCTGCGGAAGGGAGGCCACCTGATAGCGGCCCAGGCATTGGAATCCGTAAGCACGGCAACCATCGTGCGCGTGCGAGGCGGCAAAGTGTCCGTCACCGATGGACCCTTCGCCGAGACTAACGAGCAGATTGGGGGATTCATCCTGATTCAGGCGCAGGATCTGAACGAGGCTATCCAACTGGCCTCGAAGATCCCGGCAATTCGGCTTGGAGGAATTGAAGTACGACCGGTCAAGGAATTGACCAGCAGCAAACCCGGTAAGTAGGCAGGAGGAGATCGATGTGTCCTTTATGTATCTCATCCATGGCCCTCACGGTGGCCGGCGCAACTTCGACTGGAGCGGCAGGCACGTTCATCGCGCGCCGGTTCGCTCGTATCGCGAGGAAACCTAAGACAAAACAACCCGATGGGAAGGAGACAATCCGTCATGACGACGAATCTAACCGAACGCTCGAACATAGTCTCGCGCGCTGACTGGGTGGCAGCGCGCAAGGCACTATTGATCAAGGAAAAACAGCTAACCCGGCAACGCGACGAGATCGACCGGCAGCGCCGTGCGTTGCCCTGGGTGAAGGTAGAGAAAAGCTATATTTTCGAGGGCCCCGATGGACAACAAAGCCTCGCCGATCTTTTCGAGAACCGCAGCCAGCTCATTGTGTCGCATTTCATGCTCGGCCCGGGCTGGAAGGAAGGCTGTGTGGGCTGCTCATTCCGCTCCGATCATGTCGACGGCGCGCTCGTACACCTGGAGCACCACGATGTGTCGCTGGTGACCATTTCGCGAGCACCCCTGGCAGAGATCGAGGCCTTCAAAAAGCGCATGGGCTGGCGCTTCCGCTGGCTCTCGTCGTATGGCAGCGACTTCAACTACGACTACCACGTGTCGTTCGCAAAAGGGGAAGCCGTGACGGGCAAGGTCTATTACAACTACGAAAACCGGGACTTCGTGAGCGAAGAACTCTCTGGCCTCAGTGTGTTCTACAAAGACCAAAACGGTGATATCTTCCACACCTACTCCACCTACGGGCGGGGAGACGAAATGGTGGACACGACCTACATGTATCTGGACCTGACACCCAAGGGCCGCAATGAAAACGGCCCTCATTACAGCCTGGGTGACTGGGTGCGGCACCATGACCGGTATGACGTCCCTGGGGTGGTGGATGCGGGTGGGCGCTTTACAGCGGCCCAGGCCGCAGAGTCTCCGTGCAAGTGCGGGGAGTGAATGCAGCTTTCCTCATGCCGGCCCAACAGCGGCTCCAGATAAGATGGAGATCGATCAGGAGCCGCCGATGGGCCTGCCGCAGAAAAACGACGACCATGCAGTGCGTGTGCGCGCGCTGGTGGATGCGGTTTACCGCTCCGAGTCGCGCCGTGTACTGGCGACGCTCATCCGCCTGTTAGGCGACTTTGATCGCGCCGAAGAGGCTATGCACGATGCCTTTGTTGCGGCAGTGGAACAATGGCCGCAACAAGGGGTTCCGGCGAATCCACGTGCCTGGCTGGTCTCCGCAGGACGATTTAAAGCCATCGACTCCATGCGGCGGCGCGCCAGGTTCGACGCCACGCTGACCGAGCTGGAGCAGCACCTGAATTTGGTAGCCAACGATCCTGCGGATTGGGACGACGAAGGCATCGAAGACGATCGGCTACGGCTGATCTTTACCTGCTGCCATCCTGCCCTGCCGTCAGATGCCCAGATCGCCCTAACGCTGCGGGAAGTGTGTGGCCTTACCACTGAGGAGATCGGGCGCTCCTTTCTAACCGCTGCACCCACCATCGCCAAGCGAATTGTGCGCGCGAAAGGCAAGATTCGCGATGCGCGCATTCCCTACGAGGTACCTTCAGCAGTCGATCTGCCGGAGCGGCTGGACACAGTGCTGCATGTAATCTACCTGTTGTTCACCGAAGGATATTCGGCATCGTCCGGCGGGTCGCTTACGCGCCCGGACATCTCGATCGAGGCGATCCGCCTGGGGCGGCTGCTGGTCGAGCTACTGCCGGAGCCCGAGGCTGTGGGATTGTTGGCCTTGATGTTGCTGCACGAGTCACGGCGCGCAGCGCGTTCGTCGGCGGAAGGCGAGGTGGTTCTGCTGGAAGATCAGGATCGCTCGCTCTGGAACCATGAGCAGATTGCGGAGGGATCCGCATTGGTGAAGCGTGCCTTGTCATCGCGGCAAATCGGATCCTATACGCTGCAAGCAGCCATTGCGGCGGTGCATGCCGAGGCCCCCAACGCAGCCGCGACCGACTGGGCGCAAATTGTCGGCCTGTACGATGTGCTGCTGGCTGCGCAACCGTCCGCGGTGGTTGAGCTGAACCGCGCGGTGGCGGTGGCAATGCGGGATGGGCCTTCGGCGGGACTCTCACTCATCGAGGCAATTCTCGAGCGTGGCGAGCTGCACGACTACTATCTGGCGTACTCCGCGCTTGCCGGCCTGAATCGGCGACTGGGCAAGACAGAGGAAGCACGCGCCGCTTACCAGCAATCGCTCAGGCTCGTGCGGCAGGAACCGGCGCGGCGATTTCTCGAGCGGCAGTTGGAAGAATTGAAGGATTGAGGCAAAGCAATGCTCGAGGCTCACACCGAACTCAGGAAGTTCGAAGCGGATGGAATGGCCGGATGAAGCTTAGCGACCTACGCCGTCACGCAATTGCATCTTCTCTTTTCCCGGACACTTCGCTACGCCGGGCGATTGGCCGCCTCGGGTTTATTCAAGCTGACCCCATTCGATCCCCGGCACGCGCACAGGATTTGATTTTGCGTCATCGCGTTACCCGCTACCGCGCAGGCGACCTGGACCAAAACTATCGCGCGCTCAAACTGGAAGAGGACTACCTCTATGCGTATGGGTTCATGCCGATCCAGACCTGGCAACTTCTTCATCCGAGAAAGCGACGCTCCCTCACCAGCGCAGAGCAAAAGGTGCTCGACATTGTTGCCAATCAAAAGCATCTGCACCCCCGGGAACTGGAAACGCACCTGGGCAAGAGCCTGGAGATAAATGCATGGGGCGGATCTTCAAAGGCGACGACCCGGACCCTGGAGAGGCTTCACTATCTCGGGCTGATACGCATCGCCGGCCGGGTGAAGGGCATAAAACTCTATCAGCGCGCAACGATTACCCACGAACCGCTTAACCCGGCCGAGCGGCTTCGCCAGTTGGTACTGTTGATCGCGAGCATCCTCGCGCCGCTGCCGGAGAGCAGCCTGCGCGCGGCGGTTCAGCATCTGCGCTATTCCGCTCCCGATCTGGCGGGAAGAAAAGGTGCGGTTGCCTCTCTCCTGAAGTCGGGTGCATTGGAGAGCACCCTGGCGGACGGAGTGCGCTACGTGTGGCCCAGCGGTCGACTGAAGCGCAGCGAACCACCAGCAGTAGTTCGCTTTCTCGCGCCGTTTGATCCCCTGGTTTGGGATCGGCGGCGATTCGAGCACTTTTGGGGCTGGCCCTATCGCTTCGAAGCTTACACACCGCCGGCGAAACGTAAGCTCGGGTATTATGCTCTTCCTTTGTTATGGAGAGCGGATGTGATCGGGTGGGTAAATGTCTTGGGCCGCGGCAGCCAACTCACCATCAGTCCGGGCTTCGTCAGCGGGCAGCCACCTTCAGAGAAGGCGTTCCATGACGCGTTCGCAGCGGAATCGGAGCGGCTGCGCTATTTTCTTTCCGCGCAGGGTGAGACTGAATAGCACTCGTACCGCTAATTCCCGTGGCGGTGCAACAACACGGTGGTAATCTGCCGCCACTCGTCATCCAGCGAGGTCTCAGGATGGGGCTGGTGGGCACGCTTGTACCAGTACCCCGCGTTCTCCGGATCCCCCTCCCGGCGATGCAGGTAGGCATGGACCCATGCCGCCTCCTGTCCGGACGTGTCGTCCTGGGCAATGTCGTGGGCACGATCGAAATTTCCCCTCGCATCCCACCAAAGAGCCTGGAGTAGAGGCGACAGGCCAGCCGGAGGGACCCCCTCACGCAGAGAAGCACGGAATTCTTCAATCGTCATGGCGGCATTCTACGCTGGGGGACGGGCAGGCGCTGAACAACGAGCAGAAACCGCTCGACCCCTCCGCCACCCCCAATCGGGGATTGTCAGCCGCCCGGCCGGGTCGTATAGTTAGATATGCGACCTCAACGGTCGCATTTGACGACTTTCTCCCCGGATCGCGAGGACGACCCTAACCTTTATGCCCCGCACGCTTGCATCGACTGCGCTGAGCGATCTTGCCATTGGTTCGTGTGCCACCCTGGCATCGTTCGAGCTCCCGGAGGAAATCCAGGGCCAGCTGATGCATCTCGGCTTCGTCCCGGAGAGCCGGGTACTGGCGCTGCGCCGGGCACCAGCCGGAGACCCGACCGTGTATTGCGTAGATGGGGCAGAAGTGGCTCTGCGCAGGGAGACAGCCCAGTTCATCTCGGTCCATAGCGTCTTCGTGGCCGTCCGAAAGGGCGCGCGATGAGCCACTGCGCCCCCGGCGGCGGCGTGGCCGTCGAGCCCTCCCAGCCGAGGGTCTCGGGCAAGATCAGTACGGTGGCGCTCATCGGGCCGCCGAATTCCGGTAAGTCCACTCTTTTCAATCGCTTGACCGGCTTGCGTCAGAAGGTGGCCAATTATCCCGGGGTCACCGTGGAGCAGCATTCGGCCCGCATGAGCGGTATCGGTCATCGCGAGTTGACGCTGATCGACCTGCCCGGGATCTATAGCTTGCACTCCTATTCTGAAGATGCCCGGGTCGCGGTCGACGTGCTGCAGGGCAACATGCCCGGCACTCCGGCTCCGGACGCCGTGCTACTGGTGCTGGATGCACTGCAGCTGAACCGCCAGCTGATGCTGGCTGCTCCGGTGCTGGCCATGGGTTTGCCGACGCTGGTGCTGCTGAACATGTCGGACCTGATGACGGCGCGCGGGGGTGAGATCGATCCCCTGGCCCTGGCCCGCGAGCTGGGCGCCCCGGTGGCCATGATCAGCGCCACCAAAGGCGTCGGGTTCGATGCCATCGCGCGTTTTCTGGTCCGGCTCTCCGAGCCCCCCGAAGTGCGGCTCCAACCCATGCAGCTGCCGGTCCTGCAAAATGCCGCCTCCTGCCATCAATGGGCTAGCGGGGTAAGCTCGCGCACCAAATACAAGGCGCCCAACTCGTCGAATTGGACACGCCGGCTCGATGCCGTGCTGCTGCACAAAATCTGGGGCCCCCTGATCTTTCTGGCGGTCGTCATCGGAGTCTTTCAGGTGGTCTTCGCGGCCGGTCTTCCGCTGAGCGATTGGCTGACCGAGATCTTTACCAAGGCAGGCGCAGCGGTGGTCAGCTTCCTGCCCGTGCCCTGGCTGCAAGTCCTGCTGCGCGATGGAGTATGGAATGGCGTGCAGGCAGTGCTGGTTTTCCTGCCCCAGATCCTGCTGCTCTTTCTGGTGATCGGGGTGCTCGAAGACTCCGGCTACCTGGCGCGCGCCGCCCTGATTGCCGATCGCGTGATGCGATCGATTGGATTGAATGGCAAGGCGTTTATTCCGCTGCTTTCCGCCTACGCCTGCGCAGTGCCGGCAATTATGGCCACGCGGACCATTGAAAATAAACGCGACCGGCTGGCGACCATCCTGGTGGCCCCGTTCATGACCTGCGCGGCGCGGCTGCCTATCTATACGTTGATCATTGCCGCGTTTATTCCCAACCGGCCTATTCTGGGCGACTTTTTTGGCCTGCGTGCCGCGGTGATGTTGAGTCTTTACCTGCTTGGTTTTCTGGCTGCACTGGCGACGGCGCGGATTCTCAAGTCTTCTATCCTGAAGGCCAACGCGGCGCCTTTCATTCTGGAATTGCCACAGTACCGGTGGCCAACCTTGCGCTCGATTGGGCTGCGGCTGCTGGATCGGGGCAGGGTCTTTGTGCAGCAGACCGGCACAGTAATCCTGGCGGTTACGTTTGTTCTGTGGCTGCTGAGTATCGTGCCCTTCCATCACGGCGCCATCGCACCGCTGACCGAGAGCGTTATCGGGAAGCTGGGCCATTTCATCGAGCCGGTCATACGGCCGCTCGGCTTCAACTGGAAGATCGGCATCGGGCTGCTCTCCTCGATCATCGCGCGTGAGGTGATCGTGGGCACGCTGGGTACTCTGTATGGCGCCGATCCAGCCACGCAATCCGTCGGCCTGCAGGCGGCATTGCGGCACGATATGACCATCGGCGGCGCGATTGCCCTGGTGGTCTTTTTCGCCTTCGCCATGCAATGCACCTCGACCCTGGCCGTGGTGCGGCGTGAGACCAATAGCTGGAAGTGGCCGGCAGTGCAGTTTTTCTACATGACGGGACTGGCCTACGTGGCGGCGTTAGCGGCCAATCAGATCCTGTCGCGCATCTTCTAAAGAATTCCCAGCGCTGTTTGCTTTGCTTAATTTCCCGAATAAATCTGCGAAAATAGAAGTGAATCTAAGAAAACAAGAGACTGAATCATGATTTCTGTCACCGATGTAACTATGCGTTATGGAGCCAAGCTCCTGTTTGAAGAGGTTTCGACCCAGTTCATTCCTGGGCGCCGGTTTGGGCTTACCGGTCCGAATGGCGCCGGCAAATCCACGTTCATGAAGATCCTGTCTGGTGAGTTGGAGCCGCAAAAGGGCACCGTGGTGCGGCCAAGAAAGCTCGGTGTACTGAGCCAGGACCAGTACGCGTTCGATGCCTACCGGGTGATCGATACAGTCATCATGGGCAACAAAGGGTTGTGGAAGGCGCTGGAAGAACGGGATGCGATCTACGAGAAGTCCGAACTAACGGACGAAGACGGCATGCGGCTGGGCGAGCTCGAAGGCATCGTGGGCGAGGAAGACGGCTACACGGCCGAGAGCGATGCTGCCATCCTGCTGCAGGGGTTGGATATTCCCGATGAGTTGCACGAACGCAAAATGAGCGAATTGCAGGGCGGCCAAAAGGTGCGCGTGTTGCTTGCACAGGCCCTCTTCGGCAAGCCCCAGGGGCTGCTGCTGGACGAGCCGACGAACTCGCTCGATCTTGACTCAGTGCATTGGCTGCAGAACTTTCTGTTGGAATTTCAAGGCACGCTCATCACCATCTCACACGACCGGCATTTTCTAAACAGCGTGTGCACGCACATCGCGGACATCGATTACGAAACCATCATCACCTACACCGGCGGTTACGATGACATGGTGCTGGCCAAGACCCAGGTCCGCTCCCGTCTGGAATCGCAAAATGCCCAGCGGGAAAAGAAGATCGCGCAGCTGAACGAGTTCATCGCGCGCTTCTCCGCTGGTACTCGCTCCAGCCAGGTGACGTCACGTAAGAAAGAAGTGGAGCGGTTGCAAACCACCGAGCTGGCGCGCTCGAATATTCAGCGCCCTTATATCCGCTTCGATATGCTGCGTCCGTCGGGCAAACACATCCTGGAGTTCGAGCACCTGAGCAAGTCATACGGGGAGCAGAGCGTCATTCAGAACTTCAGCGCGGCCGTGATGCGCGGCGAAAAGGTCTGCCTGATGGGCCGCAACGGCCTGGGGAAAACGACGCTGCTCAAGTCTCTGCTGGTGAATATGGAGCAGGCGGAGCCCGGCTTCGCCCTCGACCAGGGAACGGTTAAGTGGGGACACGAAGCACAGATCGGCTACTTCCCTCAGGACCACACTGGCTCTATTGAAAAAGGCATCACCGTTTCCGACTGGCTGCATCAATTCGATCCCCGGGTGACCAAGGAAGACATCCGCGGTCTGCTGGGGCAGATGCTGTTCAGCGGCGAGGAAGGGTTAAAGAAGACCGAGGCGCTCTCCGGTGGCGAGGCTGCGCGGCTGATCTTCTGCCGCTTGATGCTGCAGAAGCCGAATATCCTCATTCTCGATGAGCCGACCAACCACCTCGACCTGGAGGCGATCAACGCGCTGAATATCGCCATCCAGCGCTATGAAGGCACGGTGCTGTTGGTGACGCACGATCACGATCTGATCGACGAAGTCGCCACCCGCATCTGGCACTTCGATCAGGGCGCCATCGACGACTTCAAGGGACCATACGCGGAGTACATGACCGCAACTGCCGCGGCACGGTAGAGGGGCAGGCGGCACATCGCTACCGCAGTCCTTTATCCTCGTGAAATCAAGCTATCGGACTGGTAGGAGTGCCGTCCGATTGCATCCACAGCTAGCGTAGTGGAGACCTGCGGATCCTCGATCGCAACTCTAAGGACAACATTGGCCCCAATCCTCAATGCACAGGGAATCTCGAAACAGTTCGGGGCCGACCCGCTTTTGCGCAACGTCGCCTTCACGGTCGAAGAACGCGCCCGCATCGGGCTCATCGGGCCCAACGGCTCAGGTAAGTCGACGCTGCTTGGCATCCTCGCGGGTGACATCGAACCCGACAGCGGTGAGGTGGCGGCCCGCAAACGCACCCGGCTGGCCTATGTGGCGCAGCAATCCGAATTTGCCGCCGGCACAACCCTCCGGATGGTCCTCGAAGCTTCGCTGAAAAGCATCGCCGCGCCTCCGGCAGAGTGGGAAGGACGCATCGCGGAAACGCTGGGCCGCGCAGGCTTTGAGGATCTTGCCGCCGATGCATCCCGCCTCTCTGGCGGCTGGCGCAAGCGCCTGGCCATTGCCGAGGCCCTGGTGCAGCAGCCCGATGTGCTGCTGCTGGACGAGCCCACCAATCATCTCGACCTGAGCGGGATCGAATGGCTGGAGTCATTGCTGAATACGTCGTCATTCGCCTGCGTCGTGGTCAGCCACGACCGATACTTCCTGGAAAATGTGTGCACAGAAACGGTAGAGCTGAACCGCGCCTATCCTGACGGACTCCTGCGCGTAAACGGCAACTACAGCGCGTTCCTGATCAAGAAGGAAGCCTTCCTCGAGGCCCAGGCCAAGCAACAGGATGCCCTTGCCAACCGGGTGCGCACGGAGATTGATTGGCTGCGCCGAGGACCGAAAGCGCGCACCACCAAATCCAAAGCCAGGATCGACCGGGCCAACGAGCTGATCGGCGAGCTGGCGGAAGTCTCCAGCCGGAACCGCACCGCAACCGCTTCGATTGAATTCTCTGCCACGGACCGCCAGACCAAGCGGCTGGTGGAACTCGAAAACCTGAGCTATGGATTCAACGGACGTACGCTCTTCGCCGGCCTCAACTTTGTGCTCAGCGCAGGCATGCGCGTAGGCCTGGCGGGGCCCAATGGCAGCGGCAAGACCACCTTGCTAAAGCTGCTCCGAGGCGAGATCGAGCCGCTCGATGGTGGGATCAAACGCGCGACCGCCCTGCGCACCGTCTACTTCGACCAGAATCGCATTTTGGACCCGGACGTCACGTTGCGGCGGGCATTAGCTCCCGATAGCGATTCGGTGATCTACCAGGATCGGGTGATCCATGTAGCTTCCTGGGCGGCACGATTTTTGTTCACCGGCGATCAGCTCAATCAACCGGTGGGAAGGCTATCAGGAGGCGAGCGGGCACGTGTCCTGATAGCGCGATTGATGCTGGAGCCGGCTGACCTGTTGCTGTTGGATGAGCCTACCAACGACCTCGATATTCCGACCCTTGAGATCCTGGAAGAAAGCCTACTGGAGTTTCGTGGAGTGCTGGTGCTGGTCACTCACGACCGCTACATGCTCGACCGGGTCTGCACCAGCGTGCTGGGACTGAATGGACGGGGCGACGCAGAGCGCTTCGCTGATTACTCGCAATGGGAAGCCTGGCAGGATGAGGCGGAGCAACAGGTCAAGCCGTCTGCCCAGCCGGAGAAGCGAAGCCCGCCATCGAAGAAAAAGCTCTCTTATCTCGAAGCGCGCGAATTTGCAGGCATTGAAGATCGTGTGACCGCCGCCGAGGAGCTGGTTGCCCGAGAGCGTGCCGTGGTCGAAGACCCTGCAGTGGCCACCGATGCCGTGCGGCTGCAGGCAGCCCTGCACGCCATGGAGCAGGCCCAGCAGGCTCTCGACGAGTTGTACACACGGTGGGCCGAACTCGAAGCCAAGAGCGTGTGAACGGCTCGCAGATTCTCCAATTCACGGCACAACGTCAGTCGCACTGGCAAAGCTTAATTGATGGATCGCCATCCACGTTTGCGCGTAGGAATTCAGCGCATTCAGGCTCGTGGTCCGGTCATCCTGCAGGGCGTTCAGATAATCGAGCAGAGCCAGACCGCCGTGCTCGTAGGCAAATTGCGCAATTGACAACACATCTTTCGATTCGGCGAGATAGTGCCCGTTGTAGCGATCGGAAAGCACCTTCGAAGTGGTGTATTGGATCCATGCCTGATCCACGTCGGAATAGACCTGGTTCTGCGCCGCCACCTGGCCGAACCGGCTGGCCTGCGCCAGGTATTTACTGGTGTCCTTGTTGCCCTGGTTGCGGTCGAAAATGCGCAGCGGAATGCTAATACTAAAGCCGGCAGAGTTGTAGGTGCCGCTGCGGTCGTATTCTCCCTCAAGCGTGGGATCGGTCGTTCCGTTGGCATAGGCCAGCTTCACGTTGGCATCCGCCACACGCACCGCTGCCTGGGCAGCCTGATAATCCGGTCTCGCCGCCAGCGCCTTCTGCTCCAGGTCCGTCAGGTTTGTCGACAGCGGCGGCGGAACAAGCTCTCCGGAGATATCGAAGCTGCGGCTTGGGCTGGCCAACGCCCAACAAGGTTTGCAGCTGGTCGCTGGCCTGCACCAGGTTCATCTCTGCACTCGATTCGTCTGACTCGATACTGCGCCAATTGCAGATCGAGCCGCTCATAATCCAGCTTGCCAATATCTCCGGCGTTGTAGCGATCAAGGTTGATCTGCAATTCATGGCGAAAGCTGCTCAGATTGTCCTGCGCCAGTTTCAAAGTCGCTTTGGCCAGTAGTAGATTGGTGAAGTTTTGCCTGACCTGGAGCGTGGTCTGTCTTATCTGATCGTGATACTGCGCCTCGGTCTGGGCCGTCGTCGCCCGCGCGCTGTCCAGGCGCCAGCGCCGCTTCTGCCCGCGCTCGAATAAGCGGGAGAGGCGACGCGCTGTAGTAGTAGGGATTCCCAGGGTTGTTGGCCGGAAGCGTAATATCGCTTCCGGAGAAAGCAAAGTCCGGATTCTGGCGCAGCCCGGCCTCGACCTCCTGTCCCTTCATGGAGAGCAGATTCTGTTGCGCCGACAGCAGAACGGGATTGTGCGCCAGCGCCCTATCCACGGCCTGCTGCATAGTGATTGGCGCGGGAGGAGGAGGCGGGGGGGCCTGCGCCAAGCCCACTTGCCCTGCCATGCAGAGCAACAGCGCGAACGTGCTTGGTCTGCTGGAGTTCAATTCTCAAACTCCGTTTCCGGTGTCGGGAGCACGTCCCGGTCACCCGCGATCCATACATAGAGAGTTGGCAGCAGAAAAACGCTTATCAATAGCGCAGCGATCAGGCCGCCAACAATCACGATGGCAAACGGACGCTGCGAATCTGAGCCGATTCCATGCGAGGTCGCTGCCGGCAACAGGCCCAGCGTGGCCACCAGCATGGTCATCATGATGGGACGGAGTCGAAGCACGGCGCCTTCCACCGCGGATTCCTCGATCGAATGCCCACGCACGCGCAGCTGATTGATGTACTCCAGCATGATGACGCCGGTCTGCACCGAAACGCCGAAACAGAGCGAGAAAGCCGACGCCGGAAGAAACGCTGAAGTTGGTATGCGTAAACAAGAGCGCCAGCATGCCGCCGACCGGCGCCATGGCAACGTTGCACAGAATAAGAAGTGCCCATTTCCCCGAACGGAACATGGTGTAAAGGATGATGAAAATGAGGGTGATGGTGATAGGCAGAACCAGCATCAGGCGCTTGTTGGCTCTCTTCTGGCTCTGGTATTCGCCCGCCCAATCCAGATGGTAGCCCGGGGAAAGCTTTACCTGGGCGTCGACCTTGGCGATCGCTTCCTCCACGGTGCCGCCCAGATCGCGGCCGCGAACGCTGTATTTGATCGCAATGTAGCGTTGGTTCGCCTCGCGATAAATTTCCTCGGCGCCATCCTCCACTTTGACCTGGGTCAGCTGCGCCAGCGAAACGCGCTCGCCCGAAGGGGCCAGCAGACGAATATCTTCAATCGCCTCCTGCGTATCGCGATAGGGCTTCTGGTAACGAACCACCAGGTCGTAGCGCGCCTCGCCCTGCAGCACCTCGCTGACGATACCGCCCCCCACCGCAGTCTGAATGGCATCCTGCACGTCAGAGACATTGATACCGAAGCGCGCAGCAGCTTGCCGGTCGACTACGTAGTTCAGGTTGGGCTGGCCGATGATGCGAAAGACGCCGAGGTCTTGAATTCCCCGGATCTTACTCATAATGGCCTCGATCTGGTCGCTCTTTTGCTCCAGCACTCTCAGATCATCCCCATAGAGCTTGACCGCCAGTTCGCCCTTGACGCCGCTGACCGCCTCCTCCACGTTGTCCGAAATCGGCTGGGAAAAGTTCCAGATCACTCCCGGCATCTTCTCCAGTTCGCGACTCATGGCGCCAATCAATTCGTCTTTGTTTTGGTGAAAGGCGGGACGCCACTTAGCCTTGGGAAGCAAATCGACAAAATATTCAGTGTTGAAAAAGCCCGTCGTATCGGTGCCGTCGTCGGGCCTGCCCACCTGGCTGACCACGTCAGTCACCTCGGGAAATGCGGCGAGGATGATACGTGCCTTATCCATCGTGGCTACGCCCGTCGTAGGGCCGGCGCTGGGAGCCAGGGTACCGCGAACCCAGATTGCGCCTTCATCCAGGTGGGGCAGAAACTCCGAACCGATCACTCCACTAAAGCCCAGAAAGGCTGCCAGCAGCAGCGCACACGCCGCGACGCCGATGGTAACGTAACGATGTTCGATGGCCCAGGTCGCAGCGTGGCGGTAGCGGTCGGTGAGCCAACTCATCACCGGGTTGTGCCATTCGCGCGCGCCCTTATAGAAAAGGAAACTCGAGAGCACCGGGGCGATCAACATGGAGAAGATCAACGCGCCCAGCAAAGCAAAAGCCACTGTCCACGCCATCGGCTTGAACAAGCGTCCCTCAACCGCCTGCAAGGTAAAGATAGGAAGATACGCGGTAACGATGATGCCGATGGCGTAGAAGACCGGGCGCTGCACCTCGTGAGCAGCCTCACGAATCTGCTCGCTGGGGCTTGTGCTATCGGCGCGCCGTCGTCCGAGATGACGGACAATGTTCTCCACCATGACCACGGCGCCGTCCACCACCATACCGAAATCAAGCGCGCCCAGCGACAGCAAGTTGGCCGGGATATGGCGCAGATCAAGGCAGATGGAGGCAAATAGCAGCGAGAAAGGAATGGTGAGCGAAACGATGAGCGCGCCGCGAACATTCCCCAGGAAGAGAAAGAGAATGATCACCACGAGGATAATGCCCTCGGTCAGATTGTGCAGAACCGTGTGCGTGGTGTAGTGCAACAGATCGCTGCGATCCAGAAAGGGAACGATCTTGACTCCCTTGGGCAGAATCTGATCATTCAGCTCTTTGACCTTGGCGTGGATTCCCTCCAGAGTCGAATCGGAATCGTCACCCTTCTGCAGCAACACGATGCCCTCGACCACGTCGCCGTCATCGATGATCTTGCCATCGACGCTGATGGATGGCCTTGCCGATCTGGCCCAGGCGTATCTTCGGCCCCTGCACGACCTCGGCGATATCCTTGACCCGCAGCGCGGTTCCGTTGTTGGTTTTGAGAACGTGTCTCCTCGATGTCCTGGACATTGCGAAAGAGGCCCACCTCGCGGACGTTGACCTGCTGCTGCCCCTGCTCGATGAAACTGCCACCGGCATTGATGTTGTTGTTGGCCAGCTGTTGTTCCACCTGGCCGATACTCAGCCCATAAGCGATCAGCTTGCTGGGATCGACGCGCACCTGGTATTCGCGCGTGATTCCGCCGAAGCTCGCGACATCCACGACGCCGGGGACAGACTTGAACTGCTTCTCCAGAATCCAGTCCTCGATCGACTTCAACTCCATGTTGTCGTAGGCGGGATTGGTGCTGTGCAGCGTGTACCAGTAGATTTGCCCGACCGGACTCCAGTCGGTGCCGATCTGCGGCTGCAGATTCGCAGGCAGCGTGACCTGGGAAAGCCGTTCCAGAACCTTCTCACGATTCCAGTCGTTGACCGACTCATCGTCGAAGATCATCTTGACGTCGGAAAGACCGGCTAGCGAAAAGGAGCGCAGATGCTGCATGTGCGGGATGCCGGCCATCTGGATCTCAATGGGTACCGTGACCTGCTGCTCCACCTCTTCGGCCGCGCGCCCGGGCCACTGCGTAATCACCTCGACGTAGTTGTTGGCTACGTCGGGATACGCCTCCACCGGCAGATTATGGAAAGAGATGGCGCCCCAGACGAACAGCAGGATGGCAATCGCCAGGATCATGAACCGGTTGTTAAGTGCAAAATCAACCAGACCACGAATCATTACTGGTCCACCGTATTCTGCAGTTCAAGCGCTCTGGTCACCACCTGCTGGCCGGCAGCGAGGCCCGAGGTGACCTCCTGCATTCCACCAGGGAGCATTGCGCCGCCCACCACACCTAGCCGTTTGAACTTTCCTTCCCCGGCAGGCACGTACACCCAGTCCCGGTCGTGCAGATGGAGAATCGCGGAGGCCGGCACCGACGTGTGGTCCAGTAGCCTGCGGCCGTGGAAGGTAGCCGTGGCAAACATGCCGATGCGCATCAGGCGGTCAGGATTAGGCACCTGAATGCGAACCTTTGCGGTGCGGATGCTGGGGTCAAGAACGGCGTCGATCTCGCTGATTGTCCCGGTGACAACGTGATCGGGATAGGCGTTCAGCCGAATATCGGCAGTCTGGCCCACATGGACCATGGGCAGATCGTTCTCGTACACATCGCAGATGATCCACACTTCGGAGAGATCGGCGATGGTGAAGGCGGTGGCCGATCCCGCGAACGTGACGCCGGTCGCGGCCGCGTTGGTGACATTTTGCGCGATGACGACCCCGGTTGCCGGCGAATAAACCTTGGCGGTCAACGAGGGATGCGCCGGGTCGACGCCCAGAAAATGCAACTGCTGCTCCGCCGCCGTCAGATCCGTCTTGGCGTCCTGCTCGCCGTCGTCCGCGATCTCCAGTTGGCTCTTGGCAATCGCGCCCTTGTCGTAAAGAATCTTGGCTCGTTCGTCTTGCGTGCGCGCCAGTCTCTCGTCGTTGACCGCCTTCAGGTATTGATCGAAGGCGTTGGAGATGTCGGTGCTCTGCACCTCCATCAGCAACTGGCCCTTCTTGACGTAAGGCGCCGATTTGGGTGTGAATCGCAACCACCCGCCCGGAGGCGATCGAAATGACCGGGATGGTTCGCGAAACATCCGGGGTTGACCGTCCCGGTCACGTTGAGCGTAGAGGTCGACGCATATTGCGTGGCCGTGGTCGACGGGAAAGCGGTCGGGGTGATCGACGGTGATGAGGCTGACGCCGCCCTCCTCCTCCACCTGCGCGGGAGGCGGCGCCTGCGCTGCCTGATCCTGCTTCTCGCCGCCGCAACCACTCAACATCCCGAGACTGAGAGCCGCTGCGATGACCACGGTGTGCTTCATGAATAGACCTCACGACACCAACAATGCAGAATTCCTATCTTTCCCGGGGCTAATCTGCACCAGCCGGGATGAGTTGTTCGCATGTTGTGTAGAGCATATTGGATGGAGCAGAGGACAGAACCGGGCACACCATTAAGCGAGCCTCGCGTTGCCGATGCCAGAACCACCCTGTCGAGAAATGAGGCCCCTCGCACACCTGCGTCCCCGAGCTAAGACGGGCTTCCGTAAGCCGCCGAATCACCAGACTCGATGTTACTTCAGGCTAGGCGGCCACAATTGGTCAGTTCAGGCTATCTTTCGATCTAGAGACTACCTGTTAAGTTGCAAATGCCAGCATAAAACTTTTGTTAGGAATTCATAAGCACGAACATCCGCTTACACCTCGATCGTAACCGAGATAGATTCCTCCGCCCGCAATTGAGCTCTCGCACAGCTTGCCCAGAGTGCTGTTTTTGACTACAGTCTTGACGCCGTGCTCCAAAGCACATTCTCAATCGTCCAATCATGGGGACGCACACGGCCATTAGAATGAAGACGGAGTAACCACCGGGACAGCGAAGAAATGCCACTCTTTTCCATGTTCGTGTGGGGATCGCGCAGGACGTCGCTGTTGATCGCCGCGCTGATGATCGGGTTGATCGCGGTGGTCGATGCGCATGTCGCGGCGGATATCCCGCTCGGCTTTCTCTATCTGGCTCCCATGCTGGTGGTCGGCGCCTCCTTTAACCGTTGGGAAATCGGCGCGGTCGCAGCCGTCTGCGCCTGGTTGGCGGAGGCCTTCGATGAGTTTCCCTGGGGCCCCAATACCGGGTTGCCGCGCGACCTTCTCTATTTCTCAGCTTTTTTCTGCATGGGGCTGTTCATGCACGAGGTGACGCGCAGCCGCAAGCTTTCTGCCCAGCACATGCGGCAGATCGAAGGCGAGATGACGGCACGAAGGGATGCGGAGGAGCAACTGAAGGTGCTGGTGGACAGCAGCCCCGCGGCCATCATTACCACCAGTTCCGACGGCTCGCATCCTGCTCGCCAACGACGCGGCGAACCGCCTTTTCGGCCTGAAACCCGGCACGCTTCCCGGCCTGCCCATCCGCGATTACTTGCCGTCGCTGATCAACGTGCCTGCTCTGGACAGCAACCGCCAGGCATTTCGCACGGCGATGCAATGCCGCGGGCGCAGGGCGGACGGCGAGGTCTTCCAGGCCGACGTTTGGTTCTCCACCTACGTCACCAGTGCCGGACCGCGGCTGGCGGCCATGGTGCTGGATACATCGGAAGACCTGAGGACGCATGAAGAATCGAGCTTCCATCAAATGCTGGCCAGTTCGCGCATCATGGTGGCCGCCGTTTCCCATGAAGTGCGCAACGTATGCGGGGCCATTGCGCTGGTCCATGAAAATCTGGCCCGCAGCGGCAAGCTGAGAGAAAATAAAGACTTTGAGACGCTTGGGTACGCTGGTCCTGGCGCTGGAACGCATTGCCGCGATGGACCTGCGGCAAACGGCGAGCCACGCCGCCGGAGTCGAGGTTCAGCCCCTGCTGGATGAGCTGCGTATCGTCATCGAGTCTTCTCTGCGCGATGGCGGGGTGACCATCAAGGTGGGAGATAGAAGACGATCTGCCTCCGGTGTGGGCCGACCGGCAGAGCCTGATGCAGGTCTTCCTCAACCTGACCAAGAACAGCGAGCGCGCCATGGAGGAACAAGCGCGGAAAGAACTGACCGTGAGCGCCCGGCGCGAAGGATTGGGAGTGGCCATTCGCTTTCGCGATACCGGAGGCGGGGTTGCCCACCCGGAGCGGCTCTTCCACCCCTTTCAGCTGGATGCCCAATCGACCGGGCTGGGCCTTTATCTTTCGCGCGCCTTGATGCGCAGCTTTAAAGGTGACCTGCATTACGAACCGGAGACCGGGGGCTCGACGCTTCGTCGTGGAGTTGTCACCCGCTGCTGCGAGAAAGCAAGAATGATAACTATGAGCAGCGAGATTCGGATACTGCTGATCGACGATCACAGCCTGTTCCGCGAGAGCCTCAGCCGGCTGCTTCAGACCGAGTCTGACTTCCACATCGTGGCCACCTGCGCCTCCGCGACGGAGGCGCTCGCCCTGCCGCATCTGGCGGAGATCGACGTGGTTCTGCTGGATTACGATCTTGGCCACGAGCAGGGAACGCAGTTTCTCGACCGGGCGCGCAGCGCCGGTTTCCTCGGCCGCATCTTGATGGTGACCGCCGGCATGAGCGACGCCGTCATGCTGCGCGCGCTGGAGAACGGTTCTTCCGGCGTCTTTCTGAAGCACAGTCCCCCGAGCCGCCTGGTAGAGGCGATCCGCAAGGTCGTTGCCGGAGAGGTCTGGCTCGACCCCGCGGTGACCCGTTCCATCATTGCGGCGGCCACCGGCAACGCGGCCGCGCCCCGCGCGCGCAAGGGTTGACGCAGCGCGAACAGGCGGTGCTCAAGGGGGTATTCGAAGGGCTGACCAACAAGGAAATCGGCGCTCGGTTGGCGATCTCCGAGAGCTCGGTCAAGGCCGTGCTGCAGCAGCTTTTCGAGAAGACCGGCGTGCGCACGCGCAGCCAACTGGTGCGCATTGCGTTGGAGAAACACTCGGATGAGTGGCTGACAAATCCTACCTGAGCAGGAACAAGCTGTGGATGCTGGCAGTCAGCTTTGGGATGCGATCGTGGTGGGAGCGGGACCCGCCGGCTGCGCGGCAGCGTATGATCTTGCCGCCGCGGGCCAATCCGTACTGCTGCTCGACAAGAGGGACTTTCCGCGGGCGAAAGCCTGTGCCGGCGGTCTGACCATCAAGGCCGTCCAGGCACTGCGATATTCCATTGACCCGGTGGTGAGAAAGGTGGTTGGCCGCGTCCGGCTGGAGGGCGAAAGCCTGTCCTCTTCGCCCGCGGACGCCATCGTGCTGAAGAGCCGCGAACCCATCTGCGTGATGACGGTGCGGGCTGAGTTGGACGAATATTGCCTGCGCAAAACAATCACTGCCGGCGCCCGCTTGCAAAAGATCGCGGGCGTACGGCAGATTGTGCGCTCCGGCAATGAGGTGCGTTTGCTTACCCCGGGCGCCGACTATCGCGCGCGCTTTCTGGTCGGCGCCGATGGCGCCAGCGGCCAGGTAAGGCGGCTGTGCGCGGTCGGCTCCTGGTTTTCCCAGGGCTTTGCGCTGGAGGTCCAAACTGCGGCGCCGCGGGAGGAGGTCGACCTTACCTTCGATTTTGCCGCCGTCAGCAATGGGTATGCATGGATCTTTCCCAAAGGGGACCATCTGAATGTAGGCGTTTATTCCCTGTCGTCTGCGGCCAGCCTGACGCGGAGTGCGCTTCTGAGCTACGTAAAGAACAGGGTAGGCGCCGATACCGTGGATGGTGTGATCGGGGCAATATCTGGGGATCGGCGCCGGCGAGAGTCAGGCTGAATTTGTTCACGCAGACTTACGTGATCGGGTTTTCCTGGTGGGAGATGCCGGCGGCTTCGTAGATCCGCTCACGGGCGAAGGAATCTACGGCGCACTGCTCAGCGGACAAGCGGCGGCGAAAGCGATCCTCGCGGAGGTGCGGGGAGAGAGTACTGCTGCGCAGGCATTTGCCGCACATCTCATCGGTTATCGCCAGACGCTACGCTTTTCAGCGCGCGCGGCGGCGGCGTTCTATACCAATCCTGCACGCGGATTTCGCGCGATGCGCCTGCCTTTCGTGCGCAGGTCGCTGATCAGAACCTATACCCATGGACTGAACGTCAAGAGCCTGGCCATGCGGATCGCGCTCGCCCACTGCTAATCGTCACAACACTAGATACATAAGCATCTACCCAGGACGAACGAATCTGCGCGGGAACCCCAATCCCAAATTTAGTCCCGAAGGGACGACTGAGATTCAGACTTGTCCAAATTAGCTTTTTCAGGCAACCACCCGATTTTGCTTGCCCGCGTTCTTTCCAACGCATTCAGCAAGTTGCGCCGTCCAGAACGCCGTTGTACCGCTCATTTGGACAGCTCTGACTGAGAGGAGCCCTTCTCCCAGCTTCTTGAACCGAGGAGCTATGAGTGAAAGAAGCTGTAGAGCAGCACAGTGAGAACAATGCTGCTGACCACGACGTAGATCTTGTCCTTCTGGGCGGCGAAACCATAGACGCAGTACGCAACCCGCAGGATGGGGGTCGCAATCAGTAACAGAATGCCCAGGCGGATGATGCTGCGACTGTCCAGGTGGTGCATGACCAGAAGCGGCGGGATTCGGTCGGCGGGGCTGGGAATTCCGTGAAAAAGGCGGTAATCCGAAGCCACTCCGTGAGCCTGCGCCACATAGACCAACGCTCCAATGAACACCACAACGGCAGCCAGGCTCACGCCTGCGCGCAGCATTCGGCTGATGGCAATTTCCATTTTCAGATCGGCTTCCGACGCCATCGGATCACAACCTTCCTGTGGCGCCGCTGTAGATCATTTCGACGCCCAGCGCGACAATGACTACGGCGAAGACCACTCTGAGGATTGGCACCCGGATCCTGACCAGCAAGCGTGCCCCGAGAAGCGAACCGGCCAGGACGCCGAGCATGACCGGCGCCGCCAAACCCGGGGCGATATAGCCCCGGCCGAGATAAACACCCGCGCTCGCCGCAGCGGTCACACCAATCATGAAGTTGCTGGTGGTGGTTGAGACTTTGAAGGGCAGTTTCATCACGTGATCCATGGCCAGCACCTTGACCGCACCGGAGCCGATGCCGAGAAGTCCGGAGAGAATTCCGGCGACATACATGATGCCAAAGCCAGCCGGAACATTCTGCGCAATGTAGGCCTCGCGGCCGCTCTCTGTCGGATAATCTCCGCTGAGTTTCAACTTCTCGGCTAACGCATTCTGCGTATGCGGCATCTCACTCTGTTTATGTTGGAATGAACTCCAGGCGGAGTAAAGCAATGTGATGCCAAAAATAATGCCGATGGCATGGGTGGAAATACGCGCAGTCAGATAGGCGCCGGTCAAGGCTCCCAACGTGGTTGCCACCTCCAGAAACATTCCGATGCGGACATTGGAGAAGCCCTCCCGGACATACGAGACGGCCGCACCCGAAGACGTGGCGATGACCGAAACCAGCGAAGCGCCAATGGCGTAGCGAAGATCGACGTGGAAGAGAAGAGCCAGCGCGGGCACGATGACCACGCCCCCGCCGAGACCAGTCAGCGCACCGAGCAGCCCGGCGAGAACCGACATCAACAGCACCGCGCACGTAAATTCGATCAAGCCCATCTGCTCATGCAAACTTTCATGGAAACTTAGGTGCTGTCGCCAGTCTCCTAGTGTGCACCAGGGTTTCACTTGACAAGGGACAAAAAACGCAGGATCGGATATTTGTATGCGAAACTCAAACTACGAATTTGCGGGAAACTGGTGAATTTACCCGATACCGTTCCCCAGGCATGCACCCGCATTTTGGAAGGTTCCATGAGTCGACAGATTCTTAACGGCTGGAAAGAAATCTCCAACTATATTGAGCGCGGCGTGCGCACGGCTCAACGTTGGGAGGATCAACTGGGGATGCCGGTTCATCGCCCGGCCCTGAAGGATAGAAGTGCAGTGGTTGCGTTTTCCGACGAGCTCGACCGTTGGATAACACGTACCGCACCAGACGCCCTGGAGGCGAATGGTGAAGAGAGCAAAGAGGCCCTCGTACGGGTGCACGACAACATGAGCACCCTGGCTTGGCACACTTCGGAACTGGCGTCCCAGACCAGAGCCTTACAGGAGCAACTGAGGCGGTCGCTCGAGATTCACCGCAATCGGATCGCATCGAGAATGCGCACTCGCCCCGCAGCGGCTTCAAGCCGGAGCACGGGGGCGATGCTGCCGTTCCGGCCCAGGAACAACCCTGGGCGACAGCTGCTGTTCCCATAGACAAAAAAGAAGGTGTGGTTACCAGGAGGTTCCCACAGTAATCACTTTATGGGTGACTGTGGGAAGTGACTGCCCTCTCGCTTCTGTTCCCAGGGAGCGAAAGATACCTATTTCCATTTTTAGGGCGTCTTATTTTTTGGGGGGGTGCGCAACCGAGGACTCAGCACGGGGTTGATGGGAGAGACGGATTCTTTGCGGCCTCACTGGCCACGACGCAACCTGGAGCGGAAAACATGCAATTGTTGCCAAGGGAAGACGACAACCTCGACCGGAAGCAAGCGCCGCCGGCACTCGAATTAGTCAATGAGAAGCTGGAAAGGGCGATCGAACAACTCCGCTTGACTCACCTGACACTGCAAGTAACCAGCCAGGAGCTCTGCGCGTTGAACCATCAGCTGGAGATGATGAACGAGGAAGTGGAAAGCCTCAACCAGGAAGTGGTTCGACTGAGAGATGGCTACACGCGCGCCCTCGATCACCTGCCGCACCCGGCGGTGCTGGCAGACGAACAAGGCAAGATCGAGGCTTGGAATACTGCCGCACAAAAGCTATTCCACCTGGCACTCGATGCTTCGGTGGGTCTCGATCTCTCCGAATTTCCAGTGCAACCGTCCCTGGGCCAGGCACTCAGCAGAAAACATCGGGCAGTGGTGGAACGTGGAACTACGCTGATGTTGAGGAATCAGCTGGTGCATGTGAAGCGTGCGATCCACCGCATGGATGTGCACTTCACTTCTCTCAGCCGGGAGCAATCAAGCCACGGCGTCCTGGTCACGTTCGTGATTTCGCCGGCGCGGGATGGGGTGGCCACGGCGTGGGAACAGAGACCGACGGCAATAGGGTGGATAGCGCCGCGATGTTGAGGCAGAGTAGAAGTGAAGATGCTCTAATATGCGGGAGCCACGGGCGCGAGGGCGGCTTGGCCGGCAGCCTGGGAACGCTGCGGAGACAATACCGTCTCGTAGATGTGCATCATCTGGGTGTAATTCCGTTCACCGGTGTATTTGGTTTCATATTCCCTTCGGGCCTGGGCTCGCATCAAAGCGACTTCAGCGGGGTGGGCCCGGAACCAACGCACCTTTTCCACCAGATCGCTCGCGTTCCCGGGCTCAAAGTGCAGCCCGGTCCGCAGATGATCCACCACCGAGGACATGCTTCCCAGGTTGCTGGCAATGACCGGCAAGCCCACGGCAAAGGCTTCAGCCAGAATCATAGGAAAGCCTTCATACCAGGTCGAGGGCAGGATAAGCACCGACGCATCCTTCATCCGCTGCAGGATCTCCGCTCGCGGCAGCCATTTCAGCCAGGTAACATTTTCTATTTCGTGGCTGGCTTTCTCCACCTCTAACGCCAACGGACCGTCGCCCGCAATTTGCAGAGGCAGCTCATGGCCAATTTGCCGCCAGGCTTCAAGCAGCGTGCTGATTCCCTTCTCCGCCGTCAATCGTCCCACAAAGAACGCATAGTTCCCGCAGCCTTCCCCGGGCCCGGGATCGGTCTGCAGATAATTAGGCTTGACGAAGATTTTCGCCGCGGGCAGGCCCCCTTCGATGAACTTGTCGCGCGCGAAATCAGTGAGGGCTATATAGGCGGAGACGGATTCGCTCCAGGTCTGCTTATAGTTGTGCGTCGCCAGCATCGCGGCGCCGGCCGCTGTCGCCAGCCTGCTGCCGCGATAGCAGCCATGGAGCACGCCCGGCCAGGGGATGCTCTTGGTCACGCACTCCTCGCACACATGGCCATCGCGGAAAAGAGTGGCTGCAGGACAGAGCAGCACGGTAGTTGTGCAGCGTTTGTACGACCGGAATCCCTTCCTCATTGGCCGCATAGTAAGCAGCAGGAGAGATGACCGGAAAAGTATTGTGGACGTGAACGATGTCCGGCTTTTCCTGGCGCATCAGGGCGCGAAGCTCCTGATGGCTTTGCCTGTTCCAGATAGTGTTACCAAGCAAAACCAGGGGGTTGAGCCGGTCACCTGATTGTTGCTGGCCTGGTACAAAAGCACCTGGTGGCCATGCGCACGCAACAGCTCGGTCTCCTGGGCGAAGACCTGATCCTCGCCTCCCGGCGTCTGGTACGAATTGTGCACGGAGAGAATCTTTCATCTAGACACTCTGCTTGCCACGGATGGCGCGAGTCACCATCTGCTTCCATACACTCTGGGTGAGCAATAGATCGACCGCTCGCTGAAAGAGCGGCAGGGGCAGACGGTTCGAGTAACGCCAGAACCGATTCACCTTCGAATTCTCCGGCATGCCATAGCGGCACAGATCGTAGTAAGCCTGATGCATCGCCGGATCGTTGTTCAGCCGATGCCGGATGTAATTCATCTTGAGATAAAGTGGATTGCGGCCGCTTGCCGGAAAACCGGCGGCCAGGGTCGCATCGACACTCTCCAGGTAATGTTTCTGCTCCAACCACAGAGAGTCCATGATCTTGAGCTCGCGCTCCAGGCGACGGGCCGTGATACGAGTGGAATTCTGGTCGTTTTGACCGTGCAATCGCCACCGCGCCAGTGGCGCATCGACCGCGCACAGTTCCGTCATCAGCGGAGCCAGCCGGTGAATCATCTGCTCAGCGTAACCGGTGTATTCCACCGGGATGGGAAAAATCCGGTCGGCCACTTCGCGGCGGAGCGTCAGGTTGGTGGTGGGCGGCAAGCCCATCAGGATTCCCGAATTGTCGTAGGTAGCCTGCGCGCAGTCTCCCGAAGGGAGGGCGCTCAACAATGGATAGAGGCCGCGGGCCCGCTTTTGATTGTCCACCATACTCGCTCGATGAATGGCGAGACCGGCCCGCGGATGCTCATGGAAGGCGCGGACGACCGCTTCCACCTTACCCGGCAAGAAGGTGTCATCCGCATCGAGCAGGCAGATCACCTCTCCGGTAGAACTTCGGTAGGCTGCATTCAGGTTGGCGGCCATGCCGCCGTGGGGATTGCGCAGCAACCGTACCCCAAGGCCTCGGCCCACGTAGGATTCAACCACCGCACAGGAATTGTCTTGGGACGCATCATCGCTCACGATGATTTCGGCCGGCGGGTAGGTTTGCTCGAGAGCGCTGTCAATGGCTTGGCCAATATAGGCCTCGTAGTTAAAGCAGGTGATCAGGATGGAGACAGAGGGTCTATCCGGGAAGACTCTTCAGCGCCGCCGGGACCAGACGATTCAGCCCCGCGGATGCGGCCGTTTCGTCTTGTGGTCCGGTTACGAGTGACATGCCGTCCATTCCCCCACGCATATATCCTTCTAAGATCAGTCTGTTACGGCAATACCACTTCTAGCACAATGGGCGACCTTACGCCGACCTGTACGACCTGGGAGGAGCGGGCGTCATATTGGGAAAACCGGCTGCCCAGTCAAGCCTTGCTTCAGATAAAAGGCGCGCCACGAGTCGACGAAGTGTTCCTCTGAGCACACGGAAGCCGCCAGGCGGGCTCGTTGTCCCATGGCGTGGCGATCGGCCGGGCTAAGAGCCAGAACGCGCTGTAGGCCCTCTCTCACTCCAGCAACCGTGGTTTCAATCAGGAATCCGTTGTCGCCATCCTGAAGCAGATCTTCCACTCCATAGAGCTGAGAGACCACAATGGGTAGTCCGGAGGCGGCCGCCTCATACGTCACCAGGGAAAAGGTCTCGTAGAGGGACGGGAAGACGAAGACGTCCGAGCTCCACAGGTAGGGCCGAACGTCTGACTGCATGCCGACGAATTTCACCCGGTTACCAATTTGGTCCTTCGCGGCCTGCTCACCGTAGCGTGCGATAAGATCGGCTTCGCCGCCGACGACGATCAGTTTTACCCGCTCCATCCCTGCCGTGCCCAGCGCCTGCAGCAGGAGTGGCAGTCCCTTGCGTTCAAATTGTCCCAGCGCGACAAACAGGGCCACCAGATCCTGGCCTTCGACGCCGAGGTTGTGACGAAATGCCGAGCGATCAAAGTCGCCGGGCATTTGCAGGCGCGGCAGGCTGATGGGATTGGGCAGCACGGTCAGCTTGCTCTCGATGTAGGGGAATTCCGCTCTCAATTCCCTGGCCAGGCCACGGGAGGGAACCACCACCTGTTTTGCTCGCGGATAGGTAAAGCTTTCCATCCAGGCGTGAAGCTTATGGTCGAGCCAGCGGAACCAACCGCGCAAGCCTTTGGCGCCGGACTTGCTCCAATGCTGCTTGAGGTACATGCGATGGCAAAAGTGCGAGTACAGCAGGTCGCCAAAAGAGAGATTGCTCTCCAGCGCCTGAATCAGATCGAACTTAGCCCCGCCCCGGAGGCGGTAGAGCAGGTAACAGAGGGGCGCCATGAAGTGATAAACGATAAACAGCAAGGCAAGGGGGCGTTTGGGCGAGGGCACGCGCACAAACCGTATTTTTTCCGGACAGGGATTTTCGAACTCAACCGCAAAGACGGTAAAGTCATGCTCCGCCGCCAGCGCACGAAGCATGGCCAGATGGCAACTCCCGATCGGATTGTTGCGCGTTATCTTGAAGTCAAAAACGGCGATGCGCACGCAGGAGTTCCTTTGCAGCTTCTATCGGTTGAAGAAGGTGGGTGGGTGATGCCTGACTTTGCTCGAGGAGAATAATGCTGAAAACCTCGCTAAAACGAAGGGCACGGCTTTACGCCGTGCCGCTTCCAACGTGGCCAGAGAGTTTCTCCCCAGCCGGAAAAAGGTGCCTCAAGCCATCTTGACTAGCGAAAGGCGGCCCGGGCGGGGCACCTTGCTGACAATCTTTTTGGCGATCTCGAGCGATGCCGTGGCGGCCGGTGAAGGAGCATTGCACACATGGAGAGAATTCTTGCCTTCCAGCAGCAGGAAGTCGTCGACCATGCTTCCATCGCGAAGCAGAGCCTGCGCCCGCACACCGCTCTTGCTCGGAATCAGGTCATCGGCCTGCACCTCAGGCACGAGCCGCTGCAGGCTTCGCGTAAATGCAGCCTTGCTCCAGGAACGGTACATCTCCTGAGCTCCTTCGCGATAATACTTCGAAGAAAGCTTCCAGAAACCCGGATAGGTCATGACTTCGGAGAGGTCGCGCCAGCTAAAGTCGGACTTGCGATATCCCTCGCGTTTCATGCTCAACACGGCGTTCGGTCCGGCATGAATGCTGCCATCCATCATGCGCGTGAAGTGTACGCCCAGGAAAGGAAACGCCGGATTGGGAACAGGGTAAATGAGATGACGCACCAGGTGGCGGCGCTCAGGCTTGAGCTCGAAGTACTCGCCGCGGAAAGGAACGATCATGGCTTTCGGTTCCATGCCTCCCAGCTTCGCCACCCGGTCGCTGTGCAGACCGGCGCAGTTAATCAGAAAGCGAGTCTCGAGCGAGCCCCATGAAGTTTCCAGCAGGTGACCTAACGGAGTCGGCACCACCTGGAGCACTTCCGTGCCCACCTTCAGTTCTCCTCCCTGTTGCTGTATCTCGTGCACCAACGCGTGGCATACCTGCCGATAATCGACGATGCCGGTGGTGGGAACGCGAATGGCAGCAATGCAGGAAACGTGCGGTTCTACTTCCTTTACCTCTTCCGGACGGAGACGCATCGCTGGCACGCCATTCTTCATCGCACGATCGAAGATGATGTCGAGCTGAGGAATCTCGTCCGGCTTGGTGGCCACGATCAACTTGCCGCAAATGTCGAACGGAACACCGTACTCATAGCAAAAGGCGCGCATGGACTGATTTCCTGCCTGCGCCATCTCCGCTTTGAGGCTCCCCGGCTTGTAATAAATGCCGGAGTGAATGACGCCGCTATTCCGGCCGGTCTGGTGTTGGGCAAAGCCAACTTCCTTTTCCACCAGAAGAATGCGCGCGAAAGGATAACGGCGGCCCAGAGCGGCGCCGGTCGCGAGACCAACAATTCCTCCACCGATTATTGCGAAGTCATACATACATTGCCTTTAAAAGCCTCCGCTTATTGGCAGGCTGGATTGAAATCAAACGGAGACAACCTCGGTCGACAGGCCCAGTTTCTCGAGATCAGCTTTGATCTCGGGTTGGTAAATCGGGTTCATGGCAATGGCCAGATCGGGTTTATACCGCTTGAGAAAGGCTGGCGAGACAATTTCCTGGCCGGTGCCGGCCATGTACTTGCCTTCGCGAAAGGGATTGATGTCCACCGCGAATTCGATCTCGCAGTCTGGTGTGTGCTGGTTGAGCGCAGTCAGAAACGCCACGCCCTTCGATCCTGAACCCCATACCACAGCCCGCTTGCCGCTGCTCCTCGTCTCCTCAAGCTTGCTCCTCCACGTGGCCATTCTCGCCGCCTGGTGCTCGGTGAAGAACTGAATGTCTTTGTTGATCCGGCTGGGATCAGGCTTGGGTACGGATATCGGAGTGCTTCGCGATGGCTTTGCCGTAATCATCAGGTATTGATCGTCGTAGTCTGTCCACACCTCCATCACATCGAATCCAGACTCGCGAAAGAGCAGCGAGAGCGACTCAGCGCTGAAGTACGAACAGTGTTCGTAGTAGATATCCCAGAAGGCCAGATCGCGCAGCACACGGCTCATGTCGGGCACCTGGAAGAAGACCACGGTATCATAGCGGTCGCCCACCGAACGGCGCACAGTCCGCACAAAATTGGCGGTGTCCGGGATGTGCTCCAGCGTCATCTTGCAGCAGACGAAGTCGCCCTGCACGTGGGTGTATTTCTCCGAGTAGAAGTCAGCCACAAATTCGACCTTCGTGTCCCCGGCAGACGGGTTCCGGTCGCTGACGAACGCGGGGTCAAAGCCCACGCCGCTGTTGTTGCCTATCTCGCATAACAGTGACAGAAACTCACCCTTACCGCAGCCGATCTCAATCATCTTCTTGCCGTGCAGGTCGTACTTCGCGATCATTTCCTCGGCCAATCGGCGATGGAACGCCTGAAAAGTTCCGGAAAAGCCCTGCGTCTCCTCGTATTGCGCGGAGTAGTTGTGTACGGTCGGATCGAAGACGGTATTGGCAATAAAACCGCAGTGGGAGCAGTGACCCAGGGCTATGTCACCCTTGGGAAAGTTGACCGCGATGTCGCGCGTCGGCATCAGCAGCACGCTGTGCACCGGCACCCGCGGAACTTCATAAAAAACACTCATATCTCCCTTGAGGCAGTTTGGGCAGGTCTTGATCTCAGGCATTTTCTTCGGTCCCCGTATAAAAGATTTTGATGTTTAGTGTCCCGGGCATATCCCGGCGGCCCCACTCCAGGAGTGGGCGGTGGCAAACAAGCATGCTCGAGGTATGGACGCAATCAGGTGGCGGCAACACGATCCCTGATGCAATGAGACAAACGATGGTATGCTCGCCGGCTCTCTTTTCGGCAGCCTTTGACGATGGTGCTCAAGAGCGAGGCAACGATGCTTGTCGCCCCGCTCTCAGACCGCTCCAGTAACCTGGTTGCTTCCCTTCGCACCGGGAAGCACCCCTGTTAGCCGGCGGCCACAACCTCGGGACGATAAACCTTTACCCCATCGCTCGCTTCAGGACTGTCATAGGCCGCGGCAACCTCCTCAGGCATACGGCTGAGATCGCTTCCCCGCATGAAGTCGCGCAACGAGGTCCCGATCGGATGGGAATCCACATTGGGAGCGCCGTTCTTTGACTTCACATCCACCAGGCTGACCGTGCGGAAGTCGATGCTGAAGCGGGTTCTGCCCGAGGTGTTCGGCACCGTCGAGTGCATGTTGGCCGCGGAAAAGACCAGCGCCCCACCTGGCTCGGAGATCACCCGTACCTGGGGATCCAGTTCCATGGGCTGTTCGGGCTTAGGCTGCTCGCGAGTGTCTGACTTGATGTGCTTGGCTGCGTCCGCCCGGCCGGTGCTGTTCCAGGCGTAATAGTTGAACTTGCTGGAGCCGTTCTTGACCGCCTCGTTCCAATATTTCGGATGGAAGGCCATCGAGCTCTCCGAAGACATCTCGAAGATGGGCAGCCACCAGTTTAGCTGGCACATCGGCGCCGAGTACCAGGTATCGCGATGGAGATGGTGTGCATATCCAACGCCCGAGGTCAGGTAGGCATCCGAAGTGACGGCGCGCAGGCGCGGCACATCGAGGTAGGTGGTTTCCATATCGCAGCCAAAGTCTTCCAGCATGGCCTGGATCAGCCGCTTCGATTCCGGATGATGGATAAAGGCCGGCTTCAGGGGCGCGAAGATCCTGACAAACTCTTCCACCGGCATATCGTACTGTGCCGTGGTCGGATCCTCTTTGCCAAAAGCTTCCTTGATCATTTCCGCGGCGAAATTAGTAAAGGCGAGCGAGCTGGGCCGCGGCGAATAGACAAAAAGCTGTCCGTCATACAAGTGCTGGCGGCGCTTCTCGTCGTCAAATCTTGAATCTACGTAGATGCTGTTCATGAATTCGATCTCCTTAGAGTTGTTAAACCACCGCGGGCGTCGGGATGGGAATGATGAATTTTCCGCCACGAGCCTTGTAGGCGTGTTGTTGCTCCATGATTTCGCCGGCAAAATTCCACGCCAGCACCAGAACGTAATCCGGACTGTGCGTCCAGCAGCTTCTGCGGTGAAAGAATCGGCAGGTGATTGCCGGGCATGAACCGGCCCTGCTTGAACTCATTCAGGTCGACCACATAGTCGAGCAGTTCGCGGTCGATGTTGCAAAAGGCGAGCAGCGTGGTGGCCTTGGCCGCCGCCGCATAGCCGGCAATGGATTTGCCCTTGCCTTTCAGATCCCGCAACAGCGCGGTGAGGTCGTCGCGCACCGCATGCACCCGGTCGGCAAAGCCCCGATAGTAGGCAATGGTCGAAACACCCGCATTCTGCTCATCGGCCAGCAGCGCCTTCAATCGGGCGGTGGGAGTCTCTACCGGCTCAACAAACAGCCGCAGAGAGCCGCCATGGATTTTGGTGCGCTCCACATCGTTCAGGTACAGGCCATGATCGCGGAAGAGCCGCGCCAGTGCCGTCACCGAGAAATAGCAGAGGTGCTGGTGGTAGATGGTGTCAAACTCGCACTTCTGAATCAGGTCGACGATATACGGCGCTTCGATGACAGCCACACCCGTGGGCTTCAGCAAGGCCTTTATGCCGTCGACAAAGCCGGTCAAGTCCGCTACGTGGGCCAGCACATTGTTGGCCAGGAAGACATCGGCCTTCTTGCCCTCGGCGCTCAGCTTTTCTGCCAGCTCCTTGGTGAAGAAAGTGTTGATGCTGTTGACGCCGCGCTCATTGGCAGTGCGTACCTGCTCTTCCGCGGGGTCGATTCCTAACACGGGAATGCCATGGTTCACGAAGTTACGCAACATGTAACCGTCGTTGGACGCAGCCTCGACCACCAGGCTGTTGCCATTCAGGCCGCGGGCATGGATCACCGCTTCCGCGCTCTTGGCGAAATGCTCCAGGAGACTCTTCGACACGGAAGAAAAATAAGGATAATTGCGGCAAAAGAGAATTTCCGGCGGAACCGTTTCGGTGATCTGCACCAGCGAGCACTCGGGGCAGAAGACCAGGTCGAGGGGCGCCGTTACCTCCGGCGACCCGAGCTGATCGGCTGAAAGCAAAGCATCGGCCAGGGGAGTGGTCCCGAAAGAAAGAATCGGGATGCACTTCGAAGAAGAACATGCGCGGCAATGAAAAGTGGATTGGGTCATACCGTAGCGGCTCCTGCGACTACGGGGGCGGTCGCTTCCTGGTTCGTCCAACGCAGATTCGAATCGAGCGTGCCTGCCTCGATCAGCTTGCGAATATGCGCGATTCGCTTGAAGCGCGGTCCCTCGAAATCTTCCAGAACGAGACCGATCTTCTTGTAGGTTTCGTGCAGCTCCACCGCACCCTTGCGGGCATCCCAGGCGGGCTGGAACTCGGGCAGCACCTTGTGGATCTTAGCTGCAATCCACGCGATAGCAGCGCTTGTCCGGACCCGCGTCCGAGGCGTACTCGATCACCGTGTTCGGCACCGTCTCCTTGACGATGTCAGCCAGCTCGCGAATACGGTAGTTGTCCTCATTGCGTCCAACGTTGAACGCCTGGTTGTGGACCACGTCAATCGGGGCATGCATCGCAGCGATGAACGCGCGCGAGATGTCCGCGATGTGAACGATCGGCCTCCAGGGAGTGCCATCGCTCTTGATGTACACCTTGCCCGTGGTATAGGCCCAGGCCACCAGGTTGTTCAGGACCAGGTCAAAGCGCAACATGGGCGAGACTCCGAAAGCCGTCGCATTGCGCAAAAAAGTGGGACTGAAGCGAGTATCGGCGAGGCGAGCAACATCCTGCTCCACCTTGACTTTGGAGGCGCCATACGGCGTGCAGGGATTGAAGGCCGATTGCTCGTCGAGCAGATCGTCGCCGCCCGCACCGTAGTTGCTGCAGGATGAAGAGAAGATAAACCTCTGCACGCCGGCCTGCTTGGCCAGTCGAGCCAGGTTGACCGATGCTTCGTGGTTGATCTCAAAGGTTAGCCCGGGATTCAGATCGCCCAGCGGATCGTTGGAAAGGCCGGCCAGATGCAGAATGGCATCAAAGCCCTTGACATCCGAGAGGGTGGCGTCGCGAACGTCCTTACGGATCTCCGGGATCTGTGCGATCCCGTCGCTGAAGGTGCTGCCCTCGAAAATATTGCTGTCAAAGCCGACTACTTCATGCCCTGCTGCCAACAACATTGGCACTAAAACCGTTCCGATGTATCCCGCGTGGCCCGTGACTAATACTCGCATTTGGTTCCTCCCAAGTTTTCCATGGTGCGTTTCCACTGTCCCAGAGACTCTCCAGGTATTTCTTCTCGCGGATGGTGTCCATACACTGCCAGAAGGCGGTGTGTTTATACGCCATCAGTTGACCTTCCTCGGCCAACCGCGCAAGTGGCTCTTTCTCGAAGTGAGTGTCATCCCCGTCGATAAAGTCGAAGACCTCCGGCTCCAGGACAAAGAACGCTCCGTTGATCCAGCCTTCTTTCGCCTGCGGCTTTTCAGAGAATTCGGTGATCTGATCGCCGTCCATTTCCAGGTGGCCAAAGCGCGCCGTCGGCCGCACAGCAGTCAACGTGGCCAGCTTGCCGTGGGAACGGTGAAACGCCAGCAGATCGTGCAGGTTGATGTCTGACACTCCATCGCCCCAGGTCAGCATGAACGTTTCGTCTGCCCATATAAGGAGCCAGTCTCTTGATGCGGCCACCGGTCTGGGTCTTCACCCCGGTATCGACCAGGTCGACTGTCCAGTCGGGAACGGCTCCACCGTTCATCCTTACTTTCCCGGTCTTGAGCGAGATGCTCAGATCGCGGTTCAGTGAGCAATAGTCCAGCATGTACTTCTTGATGACTTCGCCCTTGTAGCCGAGCGCGATGGCAAACTCATCGAAGCCGTACTGCGCGTAGTGCATCAGGATGTGCCAAAGAATTGGCCGGCCGCCAATCTCCACCATCGGTTTCGGCTTGAGTTCTGTCTCTTCAGCAAGACGCGAGCCCAGGCCCCCTGCAAGAATTGCTACCTTCATAAGGATTCACCTCCACTGGTATTGAGATCGAGGGAGACTATCTTTGCGGATGCATCAGCAGCCGGTGCGGGGGTTTGGGCAGCGATGGCGTGTCTGTTTTGGAAATTGAACAGTACCTGGTCAGCGGCGACCAGAACATCCTTGGCCATGCGGCGGTGATACTTCCACATCCACCGCGCCACCAGGTTGTAGCATTTCGTCCGTTGCCACCGGGTAAGCGGGGAACGCGCGACGGAGAGGAAGAACTCCTTGGCTACATTCCACTCCGGGAAGACGATCTTACGGGCCTTCGTGGGATCCCACCATTCCATCGAGGGCAAGGTGCCGGCGCGCCGCGTGAGACGAAAGCCCTTGGCCTTGGTTCTCTCCGGGAAGGTCCAAACCGACTGGCCCGAATGCCGGGTGCTGATAAACAAATACTCCGGGACCTCGTAGTACCGTCCCATCAGCCCGAGTTGCAGCAGAAGCACGCGGTCACTGTGAGCATAGCTGCCTTGCGGCGGAAGCTGGTGCAGCGCGTCCAGACGGATCAGGCCGAAAATGGGATAGCATCGGTGGCCTTTGAGAATCAGGTCCCGTGCCCGGACCACGGGGTCCAGCGAGCTGGTGCGCAATCCGTCGTCGTAATTTTCGATGAATTGCCCGTTTTCGTCGATCACCCGGGTGAGGCTGTGGGCCAGAACGAGAGACTCATCCGCCTCCAGTGCGTCCACACACAGGCGAAGATAATCCGGCTGGATCATGTCGTCATGGGCGGCCTGCTTGAAGTATTTTCCAGTAGCCAGTTCGTAAACCCGCCGGACGTTCCACCCGGCGCCCATGTTCCGCTCATTGCGGTAGTAGCGAATACGAGAGTCCTGCGCCGCGTAGCGGCGACAAATCTCATCACTACGATCGGTGGAGCAGTTGTCAGAGATGATGAGTTCGAAGTCCTTGAACGTTTGATTCAGGAAAGATTCGATGGCGGCTTCAAGGAATCGCTCTCCGTTGTAAAGAAAGAGCCCAATACTGACGAGAGGCTTAGTGCTCATTGCGTGATTGCTCCGATCTGGGATGCTTAGCCAGCAGGGAAGGCTGGTCGAGAACGAAAGAAATACAATGTTCACAATTTGGTTCGTGAATCCATTTAGGACATCTTTTTTAAGCGCGCAACTAATTGTTTTATCCAGCTTTGCCGAATCAATAGATTGACGGCGAACTCAAAAACCCGGTAGGGCAAGTAAATGGAAATTTTCCAAAACCACACATGCCTGGCGTACGGTCCGGTAAGGCACTCCATGTAGCGGTCATAATGGCGGCGCACATCAGGATCTCTGGCCAGGCGTGCGTGGATATAACGGGCCATCGCGATGTACCCATTGACCTCGAGCGGCTGAAGATCCCGCCCCAGTTGGGGGTCGATGGTCGCGAGAAAGCGTTTTTGGGCATGCCCAGAGCGCATCACAATAGTCCAATTCGCGCTGGAATGAGGCCGCGGACACACGGTCCGGTCCGTAGTTGTTTCCGCCGTGAAGACGGTACTCCGACAGGGCTTCGTCTTCACGAGTGATCTTGGTGAGCAACGGAGCCAGCCGGGTGATCAGCTGATCCGGGCAACTTACCAGGATGGGCTCGACCGGAAGCGGAAACATCCGCTCTGCTACATCCCGATGGAAGCTTAAACCCGAAGTCGGAGGCATGTAGGGCAATATGCCGGCATCCTGTAGAAGGCCCGAACCATACCACCCGCAAGGTAACGGAGCAGACATCGGCCACACTCCCTGACGGCGCCGGTCCGCGCTCACGCGGATCACACGATGGAGACCAAAACCAGCATCAGGGTGCGCTTGAAAATCGGCAACGATCCGCTCGATCTTGTGTGGAAGGAACAAATCATCGGAGTCCAACAGCGCCAACAGCTCGCCCCGGCTGGCGGCAAATGCGGCGTTAAATCCCGAAGCCTGTCCTCCATTCGTCTTGCGGATCAACCGCAAGCGTGCGTCTTTTCGTTGGTATTCCTCGATAATGCGAACCGAGTCATCGGTCGATCCGTCGTCGCAGATGATCAGTTCTATGTTGGTATACGTCTGGCCGAGCGCACTCTCAATCGTTTCCCCAATGTACCGGTCGTAGTTGTAATTTGAGACCAGAATCGAAACCAATGGGCGTGGCGATAAAGGGCGAAGCTCGATGGGACGCAGTTCGGTTTTAGGTTCCACAATAGGCATAGGAAAACTCGGTGAGATGGCTCGCCGTCAAAAAATCACAGGAGCAAAGTGTTGTTCAGCCATACCGTCGGGGCTGTTCCGATGGTGTCTCGTAACCCGGATTTACCTCCCGGGCTTATTTTGGTTTGGGGACTCGACGTACTCAGGTCTTTTCTTCAAGCGTCTTCAACGTTCGGCGTCCTTTGCGGGACTGAAACCGGTGCGTCGACACCGGCTTCAGTAAGCTCCCACACCCTTCACCACCAGTCCGGGCGTGGCCAGAATGATTTTGATGTCCAGCAGCAGAGACCATTCACGAATGTATTGCAGGTCGAGCCGCACCATCTCTTCAAACGGAAGTTCACTGCGGCCGTTCACCTGCCACAGTCCGGTAATACCGGGATAGACGGCAGACCGTCCCTCGGACCAATCCGCAAATTCCCGGCTCATTCCATCCGGCCCCATGTCCCCGGCCGGCAATGGCCTGGGACCTACCAGGCTCATCTCCCCGCGCAGCACATTGATCAATTGCGGCAACTCATCCAGGCTATAGCGGCGAATGAAGCGGCCGATCGGGGTTACCCGCGGATCCTGCTTGATCTTGAAAATATGACCCTGCTTTTCGTTGGCATGGGCCACATGCGAACGATCCATGGCGGTATACATGGAACGGAACTTGAGGAACATGAAGTGGCGGCCGCCTCTGCCCACGCGCGGCGCCTTGTACAGGATAGGCCCCTCGGAGGTGAACTTCACCAGGGCCGCGATGACCAGCAAGGTAGGCGCCAGAAAAATAAGCGCCAACGCCGACGCCACGATGTCAAAGCCCCGCTTGACGATCTCCTGACCCTTGGTGAACGCCAAGGGCCGCAGCTCGACCAGCGGCAAACCGTATTGGTTAACTACATTAATTCGGCCTGGTTCCGGGGCAAAGTCCACCGTGCAATTGACGATGACCCCCATCCGCTTGAACACCTTGTTGCATTCGTCCAGCTCTCCCCGCGAAATCGAACCGTTGAGAAGAATGATGCGATTGAGGTGTTCCCGATTGATCACTTCCGCCAGCTGCGCGGTCGTTCCCAGGATCGGCATGGGAAGGGAAAGGCCGTCGGTGGTGTGACCCTCGGGGATAATGAGGCCTTTGATTACGTTGGCCACGTTGGCCGAGTTCATCAGGTTGACCAGGCGGCCGGCGTGGGAACCGTCTCCCAGCAGCGCCGCCCGGATGGGCGACGGCCAGTGCCGCTCAGCCACCATCGCCGCGAACACGCTGATGCACCTTGCCAAGCCTAAGCTGACAAAAACGAGAGGCGCGAAAATCATGAAGAACGAGCGCGATACGCCGGTTCCAAGTTGGCGAGAGAAGAAAGTGACGATGACGATGTTGCAACTGGCCAGCAGCGCGCCTTCCGCTGCGTTCATGAGGCTGTTCCACAAGCCGGATGCGGCCCTCAACGCGATAGAACTTGAGACGCCATGCCATGACGATCCACAAGACAAGGACCATCATCAGCGACGGCGCCCAGATCGAAGCATAGCTCCAGGACACCCGTTGGGTAGCTAAGGGGTTTAACAACACTCGCATCTGGATCGTACAGGTCCAGGCCACCGATACCGCGAGAAGATCCAGAACGAATTGCATTGTCTGATAAAAGCGTAGATTCCGGACGTGCATGAGAGCGGTTCTCCCCATACGCTCCCTGGCCGCGCCAGAGAAGCGTTCCATTTACCAAAGCAGTCAGAGCCTTTCTCCTGGCGGTGTGATGAAGATCAACCGGGGCCCGGAAAGCCACCGTCGCAGGAGAAATGCACTAGAAGAGGGAACGTTGTTGCATCAAGACGCTCTTTTAAAGTCACGAAAGCTCCACTGTGAAGCAAGCCTGATCCAACCCTACGAATCAGATTGGATGCAGTCTTTGCTTCCCTGCGACTCGAAATCGGTCGCAGTAGAACTTTCGCCGGCGTCTTTGTTCCCTTGTTGTCTCGTCGTCGGTCTATGCAGCCGGTGCTTCGCGGTGGGGGAAGTCCGCGCCCAGAGCTGCTAACGAAAACCATCTACTTCGTGTGCCAACTCGAGTTGTTATTTAATGGTCTCATAGGGATCTATGAGACTTGTTGAAATTACGTTTAGCCGCGGGCTACGCCAGCGTAGCTGTTGTAACCGTTGACGTATGACGGATCCTCGATGCGAAGGTCGCAGCCATTGAGAATGGTGCCAATGACCGGAGTGCCATCATCCGCCAACCGCTCCCTGGCTTCTCCCAATTGCTCCGGGCTGGTCTCGCCGGCGCGGCTGATCAGAATCACGCCGTCCGCATTGCGGCTCAGCAGCCGCGCGTCGGCCATGCCCATCATCGGCGGAGAGTCGATCAGAACGAAGTCATACTCCGACCGCGCAGTCTCGACCAGGCTGTCCAGGTAAGTGGAGTGGAGCAGCTTGGAGATGTTGGCCGGCTCCGATCCGCCGGGCAGCACGTACAGCCCCGGCACTGGGCTGGGGCGAACCACGGAGTCCAGCGTGATCGTCCCGCTGCCGCCATCGAGGAGCGCATCGCTCAAGCCGGTGGCAAACTGCAACCCGAAGAGCTTACCCAGCCGCGGACGCCGGAGGTCGCCATCGATCAGCAACACCCGCCGTCCGATTTCCGCCAGGCTGATGCCAAGATTCGCCACCGTGGTTGTTTTGCCTGCCTTGGGGCGGGGGCTGGTCACCAGAATAACCCGCGGACTGACCCCGTTCACCCGGCTGAGAAGAATCGAGGTGATCGCGGACCGATATGCATCCGCCATCATGGTCTCGTCCTGGCACCACTGCACCATGTCCTTGTCCACGATGGCCGACTTGCCAAGCGACAAGCCATTCTTCGACTCGGCCAGGGCGCTGGCTCCATTCAAATTGCGCAGGGTGAGCGGAATGCGCTCGCTGTTGCCAATGCGCGCCGAAGGAATCACCGCCAGTTCAGGCACGTTGAGGTGCCTGACACTCTGGCCCGGCGACCGCAGGCTGGCATCGTTGCGCTCGCGCAGCAGGATGTAGCAAGTCGAGAAAGCAATGCCTAACAGCAATCCCAAGGCCAGGTTCAGCGGCAAACTCGGCCGGTAGGGCGAGGTCGGCACTAATCGCCGGGACTGACCACGCGAACGTCGCTCGACTTCAGAGCAGCGACGATGCTGGCCTCTTTCACCCTTTGCAACATGGATTGGTAAATGTCGCGGTTCGCATCCACTTCCTTCTTCAGGATGTTGTAACGAACCTCTTTCACAGACTGATCGGAAACCACGCCCAACTGCTGCTGATACGCCTCGGCTCAACAACTGCTTGCGGCGCGCGGTCTCAGAGTTCTGCACCCCAAGGCGGCTGATGATGTTGGCGCGCTGGTGCGCAGACTGTTGTTCCAGATCGGCGATCTGGGCCTGCAACTGCTGAATCTTGTAGTTGGCCGGCGTGAGGGTCACGCTCAGATCGGCAAGCTGGCGGCGAAGGTCAGCCAGCCTGGCCCGGTTATCCCGCAGTGTCGGATCATCCAGAACCTGGGGCATCGCTTCGGACGGATTGCTGTGCGAAACCTCCACCTGCGCCTTGGTATCCGCCTCGTCTGCCTCGGCCTTGGCCAAATCGGTTTGAATCTGCCGCAGCTTATCGGCCGCAACGCTCTCCTGCGACTCGCTGGGGATCACGATACCGGTCTGGCGCGCGTAGTTCTGCAGATCGTTTTCCGAGTCCTGCAATTTCTTACGTGCGTCGCTGAGCTGCGCGGTGAGGAACTTGTTGGTGTTCCCCGCCGAATCGCCGCGGGCTTCCTGAGATTGTTCAATAAACTGTTGCGGTCAACGTATTCGCCGTATCCGCGGTCAGCTGCGGCTCAGGACCCAGAACCGTCAAGGAGATCAGATCCGAAGTTCCGTCGACCTTAACCTTGGCGTCGGCCAGCATCTTCAGGACCACGGCTTCGCCCTCCGCCGGGGTGGCTGCGGACGGTTCGCCGATCCATCCCCGCACGGTGCCGATCAGGCCCTGGCTGGCGGCGATGGCGCCGGGAACCTTCGGACCCAACAGCTCCGCTGTCCGCTGCACCACCGGCGGGCTCTTCAAGAGCTTGGTTTGGGTCTCGATGTATTGGTCCCCGGTGACCTGGTTGGTGGTCGGATCGACGTCCTTGCTGTTCATGAAGTCCTGGTTGATCCCCGTCACTTCCAGAATGACTTCCGACTTGTAAACCTTGTGCGCGACCAGGGTGTACAGCACGCTGAGCAGAAGCGTGCCGCCAACAATGACGGCCACCGCGGTGCGATGGCGGCGAAGCAAGGCAGAGTAGTTGACAGAGGCTTCAGGCCGGGGCCGATTTCCTGCCATCGGATGCGACAGCTCTATGGAAGTGCCGCGTCCGGTGTTCCGGCCTTCGGGCAAGCGAGGTCCAGGAATGATCTGCTGGGTCGGAGTCATCTTTTGTAGTCCTTTCGGATTTTGATCGAGTTCGCTGATGGAACCGATCTCATTCACGGTGCAATTCGCTTTGGACAAAGTACGGCCCCCCGTCAAGCCGGGGGTCTCACATGGGGCCATTCTCAGAATTTGAGTAGTGATGAAAAATGCTCTAGCGCCAGATGAGCTATGCCTGTGCCCGATGCCGATGGCTGATTCCAAGCCACGCGCGCCGATCACCTTGCCCATGCTGTTGGGGATATAAAGGATGTCGTCAGGACGTAGCTGCAGATCGGGCGCCTTGTTTTCCATGATCTTTTTCACGTTCGCAGGGATCTGTTCCCGCTCTGCTCCGCCGTCGGCGCGCAGAACTCTGGCGCTCGCCGAGCGCCGCCGTTTTGTCCCATCCGCCGGCCAAGGCAATTGCCTGGGTGATCGACATGGTCTCGTTATCCGTCAGGACATAGCCGCCGGGCTTGCCGACGTTGCCCAGCACGTAGACCATGCGCGCGCGGGGAACGGTGATCACATCGTGCGGCTTGATCAGGATGTTGCCCTGCGGATCCTTGCCGCTCATGACTGCGCGTATATCGATGTGCGCGACGCTGTACTTGCCGCGTCGGATCAGTAAAGGCGCCGGCTACCGGGATCGGCGCCCTCGCTCAGGTTGCGGGTGATCAGCACACTGTCGCCGGCATCCGCGCGCAAACCGCCGGCCTGTCCGATCACTTCCATCAGGTTGCGATTGCCCCGCAATTGCACTACGCCTGGGGTATTCACATTGCCGGCTACCGACACCGGCTGGCTGCGGAATTCGTTCACCTGCACGGTGACTTGCGGATCTTTGAAATACTTCTTGTAAGCGGTGACCAAGACGGCCTGCAATTGCTCGACGGTCAGGCCGGCGGCATGCACCTGCCCACCATGGGCAGGGTAACCGTGCCATCGTTGGCGATCTGCGCCGGCTTATCCGGAATATCGTCCGCGGCAAATACCCGCACCGTGATCTGATCTTCCGGCCCCAAGGATGTAGTTGGTCGATATCGGTTGCGCCGGCGATGGCGGCGTGTCGTGTAGGATGCTGCCGTGGGGAACTGCGGCAGGTCGATCGGAGCAGTCCGATACGACCGTCCGCGTGGCCTGACGCTCTGGGCTAAAGCCGGAACCAGCATCATGCCTGGAAAGCAAAGAGAAAACAGAATCATTTTGGCTGGAGATTTATGCATAAATTCACTCACCATGTGTAGCTGGGATCCCGCCGAGAAATACCTCCGGCGGGGAACGTGCTCCGGAAAGAGCGCTTTAGAGACAGGGATCGAGTCAAAAAAGCCTAGGGTGCCAACCAATAAGCCGGCAAGGGGGACGTACGAGACGCACAGCGTACGTTACTACGGGAGAACCAAAAACGGGATAGACAGAAATTAATCAAAAGTCTTGCAAGCTTACCGCTAGGCCATCATGCGCTCCGCAACTGCCGGAGCATAGGGTGAGACCCAATCAGGATGTACTTCGACCAGAACCGACCGGCGAAGAAGATTTACCGAAAGAATCAACCGCTGGGAACGCCGGACCTCGACCAGGATGCCGGTCAGGCCCGCCAACGGACCGCGCAGGATGGAAAACGAACCCGATTCGCCGACTTCGGTGTAGGGCCATGCTTCCAGCGGCACATCCACACTGACCGTCTGCTGCAGCGCTTCAATCTCCGCCTTGTCTGCAGGCAGAGGGTTGGTGCCGGCACGCACCACGTCGATCACGCCGCTGGTCATCAGAACCGGCACAATCGAAGAGCGTGTGGTGGAGCAAAAAATGTAACCCGGGAAAGAGCGGCATTTCTACGACTTTGGTTCGATCAGCCCATTGCCTCTTGGACTTGTAGAGCGGCAAAAATTCAGCAAAACCCTTCTCCCGCAGGGCAATCGAAACCTGCTTCTCGTGTCGCGGCCGGACGCGAAAGGCAAACCATTCGTTCAATTCGTTGGACCCTGGATGCGATACATGAGTATCTCCGTTACAAGAGTGAGCTTGCTTGCTGCAAATTCCCGATGGGATCTCACTTCGCTTCGAGGGGGGACGATGCGAAACTTTGATTTTCTAATTTTACAACGATCCTGAACCCAACCGGACGGGCTTCCGCCATCTCAGTCACAGAACCCAAATTCAAGACTTTCGCCCGGAAAAACTTCTGCCGTTCAATTCAGCAGAGAAATAACTCTCGTGTTCTGAACTTTCAGCTCGTCAACCAAATGGTGCTATAGACCCGGGTCAGGTGTCAATCAAATCCGCAGCCCACGGCTGCGTCAACTTGCGACACGCCAAAACTGATACCAAAACGTGAATCTAAGTACCTTCTATTCAGCACCATGGTCATCTAGTAACTGTTCAAAGCTTCGCCATCTCAGTCACATGCGACCAAACCACTGCAGTAAGCCAATTGTCATTGTCAGACTAAGACCGCCACTAGGGGGATTAGGGGCTGTTCAACGGACTTGGCGGTTTAGGCCTTGACCGTCGCTGGTCTTGCAGTACCTACATCACGTAATCTAGCGGCAGCCGGTCATCGGTGTCAACAATTCTTATGCCTGTGGATAACGCCACCGGGTGTTACCGATGGTGGACATTCCGCAGCTATGCGAAAATTTAATTTGCCTGCAAGCAGCACGTGCATTCGCGCTGCCTTCCACAGTCGCGCAGCAGATCTACCCATCACGCAACAGCCTTTGCGCCTGCGGTAAACGCTCCCGCAATACCTGCGGTGAGACCACGTTGCGTAAGCGGGCTCGCAATGCACCGGTACCCTCCAGAGAAACCCGGAGGCTATGCAATCGCCGCCAGGTCGAGCCCCCTGGCCAAGCCAGTCAAGTAGCTTCGGGGGGATAAGCGCCTTCCGGGCATACCGGCTTGCTGTGGATAAGCGACGGCGGAGCACGTTGCATGAGACAGCCTTGGCGCGCCGGGGAACCAAGCGCAAAGCGTGGGCCCGATAATCAATCCCATCGTCAGGTAGAACGGAATCGCTCCCGCAGGCGTCTCCATGACGTTGCCAAAGAACGCCGAGTAGCAGGACGGCGCCCAGACGGCGAGACCCCAGGCCTGGCCGGTCACCCTATAGGCCCGCCACAGCAGGACACCGCAAGCAGCCTGCAGCGAGAAGAAGAGGACCACACCGATCCAGCCGCTGTAGCCGAGAGCATAGTAGAAGACGTTGTGCGGGGTGCGGATGTCGCTCGAATCCTTGAGGTAATTCACCAGGTTTTTGAGCAGAAATCCGTAGCCGGGACCGATGAGCAGATTGGTGTAGTTTTCCTGGGAATTGGCCCAGATGGCGCGCCACCAGGTCTCTCTCCACGTGATGGTGCCGCTGTAGAAGCCAACGTTGTCCGAGCCGGTGAGGTCCTGTGCCAGATCGGGGCTGACCGCGGCAATGCCTCGAGCGACGATTTCGCTGGACGATATGGCGCCCCCCGTTCCCCGGGCGAAGGCAGGTTGACGTCCAACATGACGCCGATCGCCAGCAGCGCCACGATGCCTACGCCAATCATGCGCAACCTTCGTCATCTTCTGCGACAAGACGCCCCAGATCAGGAGCGCAAGCACCATGCCCAACCACTCTGCGCGGACCTGGGCAGCCAGAAACCAAATCGCGCCCATCGCCATCGGCAGGCCACAAGCGGCCCGGCTTGGGATCGAGACAAAGCAGCGCCAGGATGATGAAGCCGCCGCCGCCTGCCTGGCCGAAAACGCGGAACTCCATCCGATCCCGGCATCATCCACGTTAACGTTGTTCAGGAACAGAAGGTAGGCCGGCGCATAAATGCAAAAGCAGGACGGCAAAGACCTGGATATATTTGAGCAGAAGCTCGGGCCGGCGAGTGCCCACCCATATGCCGAGGAACAAGTAGAGCGGATAAACATTGAAGACCAGATTTTCCATGGCGGTGATGGGCGAGAACCCAGCCAACACGCCGCGGATGACTTCGAAAATGCCGTAAGCAACCGACACCAGCAGCACCCAGGCGAACGGGCCCAAGGGGCCACCCTTGGTGAGCGCCTTAATCCAGGGATCGAACAACCTGCGCGGGCGCAGGAAGATAAATGCGGCCAGCGTCAGATCGCCAATGAACAGCTTGGCCGGAGGGATCCCAAGATAGGCGAAGCTGCGCCCGGTAAGGGAATAGCCAACCAGTAAAAACAGAACCCATTTCGACCAGTTATCCCACTTTCGCATTTGCAGGCTTTCAGGTTCCACTTCGGTATAGTGCATCCCCTCATCTCCAATCCCTGCAGCGCGATGTACGCAGCTTCCATTCTTCGATGTGTTTCGCATATGAATCGTTAAGGCGCTTCGCCAGGAAACCGCCGGATGCGCTGTCTCATCAGGAGAATGCAATCCGCAACGCTTGCTGTTGTGTGCCGCATGTGACTTGGCCGGATCTTGTCCGACTCGTGATGAATCCGGAAGGCATGAGAGTGGCGCTGGACCCAGCTTCGCCATCTCAGTCACATGGACTGCAATTGCCAGAAGCTGATTCGTATGTAGAGAAAGCCTCCGTGGGGGGTTACAGGGCTATTCGATGCGCTGGGCGGCCAACGCCTCATCCATCACATGTCTCGCAGTGCCTACTCCCCGTAATCTAGCGGCACGGTCCCCTGGTGTCAACAGTTTCGGCCGGTCAGAGTACGCCAACATGCGCAGAAATGGTTACCGTCTATGGGTACTGAAGTATCCATGGAAGGCACGCCGAAACGATTGTTGTGCATCCTCAAAAACTCCCTGCCCCGCAAGCTTTTATTCCCCCCGCCATAGACATCGGCAACGCCTACCGTGAGAGATTCATCGGGTCGCGCCGCAGACTTTGCAGCGCGCCTTCTGCAATCGGGACTGTTCGAACCCGTCCCGGGCCGGCGGACAAACCAAGGTGAAGCGCTGCACTGTACTCCGGGCCTTGTTGTTCCGCCTGGATATGCGGCTTGCCTGAGCGCCGATTTTATTTACCAACCAACCGCATGAAAGAAGGAGAAAACGTTATGGCAGATCTCGATCAGTTGAAGCAGAAATACGCGCCCGTCATCCAGACGATCCAGGGATTTAGCGATGTGGGTGCGCAGCTGGAATCCGTAAGCCTGGATGGTGACAAGCTTTACCTCAAAGCTTCCGTGCCGTCGCAGGTGATCGCCAATCGGGTGTGGGATGTCATTAAGCAGGTCGATCCGCAGTACTCGGATCTGCATCACGAAATCACCACCACCGGTGGACCCAATCAAAACTACAGCGTAAAGAGCGGAGACAACTTGTCCAAGATAAGCAACCGCTTCTACGGATCTCCCAATCACTATTCCAACATTGCCGCTGCCAGCAATATCGCTGATCCAAACAAGATCCAGGTGGGCCAGCAAATCACTGTACCTGTGCTCGCCTAGAACGCAATTGCGATGCCGGCTGCGCGCCCTCCTCTCCCGAGTGGCGCACAGCCGACGCGCCCCTCTGCTCTTTATCAGTCCACAGTCATTGCGAAACTGCCTTAAACCCGGAGGTGAGATCGGCTCTCTAAACAGGGTTGCCGGTGGAGACCACCGGTGCCGACGGCTGCAGGTTGGCGCGCCGTTTCCTGCTTTGCAACCACTTGGAGAGCATCGGACGCAAACGCAGGAAAGGACTTTCTATGCAGTAGTAGGAAAAAAGGGCAACGCCGCAAACCAGAACGAGATTGAGCGGCAATCGATTGAAGGCGGCGGTGGAATCGGGGTTCAAGAAAAGCTGCTGCCAGATGTAAAGCGAATAGCTAAGCACGCCTATGGTCACCAGCGGTTTGGTATTCAGAAGCCAAAAAGCTGCATCCCGCACGTGGATCACTCTCCAGATGGTGACCGCGATACAGAACAGAGCAATGGATTCACCCGCAGCTAGATAAAAGGTGGGCAAAACCTTCAGCGTGATGTACATCGCCACGGACAGCAGGGGCACCACGATAAAACCTCGGAAGTTGATGATGCGGCGCACTGCCGGACTGTTTTCCAGCTCCCGCGAAAGCAGCGCCATTAAACAACCAATGGCAATCGCATCCCCCATGAAGAGCAGGCTCTCCTGCATGACTCCGTATACCTGCGGCAGGTAGAGAGACGTGAAAGTTCGCAGCACCGGCGCGAGAAGCAGGATCAGGAAACAGGAAATCAGGCGCCCTCGCTTAGCCGTGAAGAGAAAGACCAACGGCCATACGAGATAAAACTGTTCCTCAATCGCCAAAGACCAAAAATGACCCGTAAACCAGCTGCCCTCCTGCACATGGTTCATGGTGAAAGTGCCGGCATAAAGCAAATTATGCGGAGGGATGGTTATCCAGTTTCTCCAGGCAAGCAAGCCCACGACCAAAATGTAGGCATAGGCGACCGGCCAGATCCTGAAGGCGCGCCGGACGTAGAACATCTTGATGGAAATGCGGCCATTCTTCTGCTCCTCGTTGAGCAGAAGGGTCGTGATCAGAAAGCCGGAGATCACAAAAAAGACCTTCACCCCGAACGGGCCGAAGTGGGACATCATGCGCGCATAAGGATTGAAGGCCTGGAATGACGGCGTGTTGCAAAGATGAGAGAAGCACCAGACAGATGGAGATAGCCCGGCAACCATCCAGCGAAGGAATGCGATGCGGGGCGCTCTTCTGGGAAATACCCAAACGTTCATTTGCAGACATCGATCAATCTCCGGCGAGACGCCGCCATGGCTCCGGCTATAGTGAGACCGTAAAGCCGTTGAATTGAAAGGAATAACGGTTACTTCAATCGAACAAAGGCAGTCTCTGGCAAAGCGCGACGCATAATCCCATCACTGGCCTGATTCTCGCATTCCAGCGGGATCTCAGGTAGGTTACGACATCCTGTTACCAAGGGATAGGCCGGGTGCCCGGAACCTGCATCCATCCCCCGCCCAAGGGTCACGAAATTTCTCCACGGAAACTCCCCAAAATACCCTGCCGGCGAGCAAAAACTTCATTCCCAAATCCTTTACTATCAGCAATTTACAAACTTATGTAATGGCCAATCGGTGTGATTGCCGCGATACGGGACACACGCGGATAGTAACACCAATAGGACAGCAAATTTCGCCGGCGGCACAACGTGTCTGAAGGACGCGCACAGCTCGTTCGCGCTTTGAAATGGCCTTTTTTCCCCAGGCCGCGTTGCTTCGAAATTCCACAAGACGAGGCAATCAATGCGTATTTCCCCTGTGCCACAGGTGTGTTCCGGACTCCTGTGTGGTGTTCTGGTTTTAATCTCCGGATGCAGTAACCCCTCGTCCCAATCCCTGGATTCGTTGACCGTGACAGCGACGCCTTCCACATTAAGCGTCGGTGGTGCAGCCGTCATGAAGGCCGTAGCCCATCTGAGCGATGGAACGACCCAGGATGTAACTTCAGGTACGCAATGGACGCTGTCAAACTCCGCGATCGCAACGTTGAGCAACGGAGCCCTTACCGCCAAAGCGGCGGGCACGGTAACCGTGCAAGCAGCCTACATTGAGGCCACACCGGCGGGATCATCCCCGTCGTCGGCTACGGCCACACCTATGACCCTGAACGGATCGACGCAGGTGACCATCACCGCGGCCGGTAGCAGCAACACGCCTGCGATCAGCTGGAGTACGCCAGCAGCTATCGCTACGGCACCGCATTGGGCAGTACGCAATTGAACGCCACGGCCAACGTGCCGGGAACGTTCACTTACACACCAGCTGCCGGCACGGTGCTGAAAGTGGGAACGCAGACGCTTTCTACGATCTTCACTCCGACCGACACAAAAACCTATTCCGCAGCTACAGCCACGGTGCAGCTCACCGTTAATCAGGCCCCCCAGGATCACCTGGGCTACGCCGGCCCCGATCGCGACAGGAACCGCCCTCAGCGCGACACAATTGGATGCCACCGCAAATGTGCCCGGCAGCTTCATCTACAACCCGGCGGCGGGCGCCGTTCTTGCTGCAGGTACCCAACAACTGACAGCCGTCTTTTCACCCGACAGATACGACCGACTATGCGTCTGCCACGGCGACACCTCGCTCGTCGTTGGTTCACCGAGCGGTCCGGTCGGGGACCCGTCGGGCCACACCCGAAGGGTGCGGAGGACCGACCATCAACGTGGACAGTGCATGAGCCAGAGCACACTGCAGAGCACAATTTCCAGCGCTGCGAGCTGTGCCACTGATTGTCTTTGCGCCGGGCACTTACAACATCAGCAGCTCACTGCATATCCCTTGCTCCTCGAACATCACGCTGACCGGGCCGGCCGCCTCGCCGGCGACTGCGATCATCTCCGGCACCTTCCCAACAGTACCCTCTTCACCATGACCGGATGCTCCGGAGTGACGATCGAATATCCTGGGATTTAACGGAGGGATGCCGTCGGCCGGCGGTGGAGGCGGCGGGATCTACGTTGGACCCCTGTCGAGCAACATTACCATCTCGTACAACAACTTCTACGGCATGCAGGCAAAAGCATCCAATTCGGGTTCCTTGGCATGGGTATCTTTTTCGACGGCAATGCTTCGACAACGGGACATCCAATCTAGGTAACGAACTGGAATGCATTTGGGGCCAAAGGAAATTGCTCCATACGTGATGAACGAGCAGACGGATGACGGAGGCTTGTGCAGCGCCATCTGTTTCAGAACAGCAGTACCAATGTCACGGCTAACAATAACACCATCTACGAATCTGGAAGAAGGATTAAGATCCTGCCGCGAGCGTTATTGCCTTCGCGAATTCGCACTTTCAACAATAACGATTTCGGCTAATCATCCATCGCATCGGGATTGAGTTCCAGCTCATTACCCGAAGGTCCACTCTTCATCGAACTACAATAGCTTTCACGATCCTTTGATGCTATATTTCTATGGACATTTCGGCTCATGAGTACTTCTCGATGGCCAGCGACGACCGCAAATCTCAGAACGACAATGTGATCGTTGCGAACGGCCCCGGTGCACTACGGCGAATACATTGCTTTGGCGCATCGAATGGCTGGGGCGATGGATCGACCGACTAACAATAATCTGATTCAGGGATATTGGGGCAACGGGATTGACTGTGGCTACGTGGAACCCGCTTCGATCGAAACAACAACGTCTTTGTGGCTCGGACATGGCCTGGCGGCCAACACTTTTATTGTCAGCGAACGTACCCCTGATACCAGCTCATCAAGAGAGCGGCAACATAACGGGCGCCAATTGCTCGACGTATGGCCAGCATAGCGCCCACGATTTCGCCTGCGGCCGCGGCAATTTCATTCCGCTGCAACACGGTAACGCTAAGCGATACCGGGCTATACGACTTCGATTCCATTACACCACTACGGTGACCCCGGTCCCGGGATGGGAGCACAACTCACGCTTCATGACTGGTCCATTCCCGCCCTTCGATGGACATCCGCACGGTGCCCACGGTGAACGCGGTCGGTATGTGGGGCGGGCGCCAAATCCCGCGAAGTTATCCCTCAGGCTACGGCTATGTACCGAGCTCGGTGGTCAGTGCAAGCTACGTCAGCCGCCTCGGTGGCAACACAGCCTGGCGCTCAAGCCAGCTCTTCGGTGGGGCAAGCGATGCATCCGTGGCAGCGACCGCAGGAGGATGCTGCTATTCCGCGGCGAACGGAGCCGTCACCGCAGCCCTGGCAGTCGGTGACCATTGCTCCCTCGCAGCCTGTGGTCGCCATCGGGAGCACAACCCAGTTGAAGGCCGTCGCGACCTTCAACGATGGTTCGACCAAGGACATCACCACGGACTTTGCGTGGACCTCCTCGGACACGCGCACCATCGGCGCAAGTTCTTCCGGCACGCTGTCGGGTCTCGCCAGCGGGAAGGCGACCATCACTGGCAGCTATCAGGGACGCCAAGCCTCGGTCCCGGCAACCAGCGCGATCGGCGAGGTACAGTGGAGCGGCCCGATCGTCATCACCCGAGGCCGGCACCTACTCCGGAAACTGGCAGAGCACCGACAGCAAGACGCCGGCAGTCACGGTGGCGACAACGGAGCCTGTCATCGTTGAGAACTCGCACATTCGCAGTGCGGCGAGCTTGATCAAGGCAGGACGTAGCGGGCGCCGATCTAACCGTCCGCAACACGTCTGCGGCGTGGCGGTGAACCCCGGCCGCCAAGGGCCAACCGAACGGCATCTTCCTCGAAACCGCCTCCCCAGCGCGGCTCGATGTGGAGAACAACTACATCGAGAATGTAAGGAGTGGTGTGCTGGTGCATGGCTATTCAGGCGCTCGAGACGGAAAACAGACCATCGTGATCCGTGCCAACCGGGCGCGCAATCTGAATGGCCTGCTCAGCGATGGCAACGGAGGTTATTTGCCTGGAGTAGGCTCCAACCACAGCGTGTCCCGCTTCATCGAGCTGGACAAGGTGCAAGCTGTGCCCGGCATCGACGTGGGCTGGAATGAAGTCATCAACTATCCCGGCCGTAGCCTGGTGGCTGATAATATCGACGTCAACCGCTCGAGTGGAACGCCGAACCAGCCGCTCGAAATCCACGACACCTACATCCAGGGCGCCTATCCGTATAAGGCCGCACAGGATGCCTATAATGGCGGCGGAATCAAGACCGAGGGTAGCCCGAACGATAGCCGCGCAAGATGCCCCTGCCTTTAGCAGCATTCACGATAACCAGGTGGTCGGAACTGTGAGCTATGGCATCAGTTCACAGCCGGGCACGACAACATCGCCGCTAACAATCGTGTCATCTCCAGCGGACTGCTGGCGGATGGAACGCAGGATCGCCGCGCAACACGTTGGCATGGCTAACGGCGATGTCAACGGTGCCGGTTCAACGGAAGCATGTACAACAACACCATGCACGACAACCTCATCGGCTGGACGTGCTGGAGTTCCTCGTGTTCCGAGGAGGGCTACCGCAAGGATCAATACTTCCCTGCTTCGCCGGCGATTATTCCAACAACTCGGTGCTGGCTACGCAACCGATCACACTCGAAATGGAGAACAGCGAATACCAGGTCTGGCTGAACAAGATGGTTTCTGCCGGTATTGCGGTGGGTCCAGCTTTTTAATCACCACGCACTGAACCAGGCGCGGCCTTTCCCTTCGGGAAAAGCCCCGCTTTCTTTTTGGACGATCGTCGTCGACTAATCCAGACCTCGCTGCGCACGCGCGGGTAGCAGGTGGACGAAAATTCGACACAGCGGAGCCCTGAAATACTCCTTCGCCGAGCAAAAAGTTCACCGTCAACTGCATTTACAATCAGCCATTTACAAACTACGTAATAGCTAATCGGTGTGATTGCCGCTACCCCAGACACGCGCGGATAGTAAGCCCCAGGACACAAAGTTTTCGGCCGCAGCGCCACGTATCTCAAGGATGCGAAAGCCTGTTCGCGCCTTTTGAAATGGCCTATTCCCCCAGGCCGCGATGCTTCGAATTTCCCACGGACGAGGCGATCCATGCGTATCTCCCCACACTCCAGGTGTGTTCCGGGCTCCTGTGCAGTTTGTTGATTTCGATGACAGGATGTAGCATGCCCCTCGTCCTACAACCCTCGATTCCTTGACCGTCACAGCGACACCTTCCACCGTAAGTGTAGGTGGCGCTTCAGCCCTGAAAGCGATGGTGCATTTGAGCGATGGTACGACCCAGGATGTAACTGCGGGTACCCAATGGACATTTCCAACACCGCCTTAGCGACGATTCACAATGGATCGCTCACCGCGAAAGCGCCCGGCGCCCTGACCGTGCAGGCTGCTTACGTTGAGGCTGCTTCAAGCGGGCTCATCTCAGAACCTGAGTGCCTCCACCCAGGTCACCATCACCGGGCCAGGTGGGACCAACGTTCCAACCATTACCTGAATGCGCCGGCGGCGATCTCTACGGCACAGCATTGAGCAGTACGCAATTGAGTGCGACGGCGAATGTGGCCGGGGCCTTCGCCTACACACCGGCGGCTGAACCGTTCTCAAAGCGGGAACACAGACGCTTTCGACGACCTTTACTCCACCGACGCAAAAACTTATTCCGCAGCGACAGCTTCTGTCCAGCTCACCGTCAATCAGGCCACGCCAACGATCACTTGGGCTGCACCGGCCCCCATCGCAGCGGGAACCGCCCTCAGCACGGCGCAGCTGGATGCCACAGCCAGTGTGCCCGGCAGCTTCATGTACAACCCGGCCGTGGGCGCCGTGCTGGCGGCGGGCACTCAACCCCTGACGGCCGTGTTTTCACCGTCCGACACAACCGACTATTCATCTGCCACAGCACACACCTCGCTCACCGTCACATCGTCAGCAAATCCTCCTGGCGGTCCGACCGGCGGTCCGGTCGGGCCGGCTCCGGCTGGATGTGGAGGTCCCACCATCAACCTGAACAGCGGCATGAGCCAGAGCACACTGCAAAGCACAATCTCAAGCGCTCCGAGCTGTGCATTGATCGTCTTTGCCGCCGGTACTTACAACATCAGCAGCACCCTGAATATTCCGTGCTCGTCGAAACTCACGCTGACTGGTCCGGCTGCCTCGCCAGCTACCGCGATTTTGAACGCCACGTTCACAGGAAGCGCGATCTTTGCCATGGGCGGGTGCAGCGGAATCACAATCTACTACTTGGGTTTCAAGAACACTGCAGGCATGTACATTTCTGTCCCATCCAGTGGATCGAGTGGGATAGACATTGAGCACAATCAATTCTTCGGCCTGCCGGGAAATCCCAACAACGCAACCGCGGAGTCCGGGATCTATTTCGATGGCGCCAAGACCGGTGGAACGCTTTCCAACGTAATCATCAACTGGAACAACTTCGGATCGCCGACCGACTGCAATGGCGTCATGACCTCTCAGACCGACCAGGGCGGATATTGCGCCGGCATCACCTTCACCACCAGTCTGGACACCATTATGGTGAGCAACAATACGTTTGTGCACGTGGAAGAAGGGTTTCACGTCAATTGCACCAATAACTGCGAACCGCCTACAGGCAACACGTGGAAGAATTTCACCGCTCAGAATAATGACTTCAGCGGAATCCACCGCATAGGCATGGAGATGCAGCCGACCATCGGCGAACATCAAGATCCAATACAACTCCATGCACGACTTCACCAATGGCTATTTCTCCACCATGGGTATATCCAGTGCATGTTGCGATACCGGAGCCACGAGCCCGGGTACTATCGATTCGAACAATGTACTCATTGCGAACAGCCCGGCGCCGAATGCACCTCCGGAATATATTCCGTTCGGAATAGAATTTTGGGGCAACGGCGCTCTGGCCCAAGGCAACCTGATTCAGGGCTACTGGGCCAACGGCATATCGTGGGGTTATGCGCCGAACGCGATCATTTCCAATAACAACATCTGCGGTCCCAACATGGCGAGCACGAATGCCTATATCTCAAACGAGGAGCATCAGGCAACACCTGCCATAAGCTCCAACACGACCAGCCCCACTTGCTCGAACCGTCTCCAGCACCGCACCGACCATCTCGCCCGCATCGGGGGCGATCTCGAGCGCGACTACGGTAACGCTGAGCGATGACGGCACCAACCACTCCATTTACTACACCACTGACGGAAGCACACCCACCACCTCTTCGACGCTCTATACTGGCCCATTTTCAGTGAACGCGGGGACCACGGTGAAGGCCATCGGCATGTGGGGGCAGGGCGCAAACGCAAAGAGTTATCCGGCGGCTATGGCTACGTTCCCAGCGCCGTGGTCGCTGCAAGCTACACCGCAAGCTCGATCGCACCCGCGCCGGTGGCGAAAATCAGCTCTTCCACCAGCTACGGCGATGCGTCGAACAGTGTCCCCAAACAAGCCGCCCCAACCGACAACGGTGAGATGGGCGCGGTGCTGCAATCGGTGGCGATCACTCCCTCACAGCCAGTGGTGGCGATCGGAAGCACGACACAATTGAAGGCGATCGCAACTTTCAGCGATGGCTCGGTCAAAGACGTCACCACAAAGTTTGCGTGGCAGTCCACTGACCCGCGCACGATAACAGCCAACTCTTTCGGCTCGTTGGCGGGGCTCGCCAGTGGGCAGGCGGTCATCTCGGGCAGCTACCAGGGACAACAAGCTTCGGTCCCTGCAAGCAGCTCCATCGGCGAAGTAGATTGGAGCGGTCCGATCGTCATCACCCAGGGCGGCGCCTACTCCGGGAACTGGCAGAGCACAGATGCCGGCAACCCAGCGGTCACGGTGGCGACAACAGCTCCCGTCATCATTGAAAACTCACACATACGCAGCGTGGGCAGCTTGATTAAGACCAGTGTCGTGGGCAGTAATTTAACCATACGGAACAGTCTGGGTGTGGCCGTGCATGCGGCCGCCAAGGGCCAACCGAACGGCATCTTCCTCGAAACCGCCTCCCCGGCGCGGCTCGATGTAGAAAATAACTACATTGAGAACGCGCAGGGTGGCGTAATCGTGCACGGGTATGCGGGCAACCGGGACGGAGAACAGACCATCGTGATCCGCGCCAACCGGGCGCGCAACCTGAATGGCATGCTCAGCGACGGCAACGGTGGTTATTTGCCGGCAGAAGGTTCGAACCGCAGCCCGGCGCGCTTTATCCAGTTTGATAGCGTGCAATCTGTGCCCGGCATCGACGTCGGCTGGAATGAAGTCATCAATTATCCCGGCCGCAGTCTGGTCGAAGATAATATCGACGTCTACCGGTCCAGTGGAACACCGAACAGGCCGCTTGAGATCCACGACACCTATATCCAGGGCGCTTATCCGTACAAGCCCACGCAGGATGCCTATACCGGTGGCGGAATCAAGACAGATGCCAAAGCCGACGACAGCGCGCAGGAAGTTCCTGCCTTCAACATGATTCACGATAACCAGGTGGTTGGCACGGTGAGCTATGGCATTCAGTTCGCGGCCGGGCACGACAACGCCGCTGCCAACAATCGCGTTATCTGAGTGGCCTACTGGCGGATGGAACCAGGATCGCAGCGCAACGCGTGGGCATGGCAAACGGCGATGCTATCGGCACTGCTCTGGCCAATGGAAGCATGTACAACAACACCATGCGCGACAACCTTATCGGCTGGATGTGTTGGCAAGCCTCATGCGCACCAGAGGGCTACCGCCAGGATCAATCCTTCCCTGCTTCGCCCGCAGACTATTCCACCAACTCTGTCCTGCCAGTTCGACAGATTCCTCTTGACGTGGAGAACGATGAGTACCAGGTCTGGGTTAACAAGATCGTCTCTGCCGGTATTGCAGTAGGCCCGTCGTTTTAGCCGGCCTTAGCAAAAGTGCATCACAGCCAGCGCGGTTTTTCCTTTCAGGGAACGCCGCGCTTTTTTTCATGAATGCTTTTACCATAGCGGCTGAGGACACATGCTGAAAGACGGGCCTCGCAATTCTTCTGGTCGAGTCTTTCGCTACCCTGCCTGCGCTCGTACCTGGAATGCAAAAACAGACTGGGGCGCGACCGGTGACGGAAAAACCAACGACTACCCCGCGATCCAGCGCGGCGTCAGCGGCGATGGCCGACGGAGATACGGTCGTCTTTCCTTCTCCTGGAATCTACTACCTGGCATCGACTGTTCATTTCAACCGCCGGCGGATAAGGGTTAAATGCCAGCCTGGCGCCTCCTTCGCCGGACCCAACAATGGCACCGACATCTTCGCAAATCTCCAGTCGAACACGGCCATCGGCGGCTCGGCCACGACCGGCTGCATCTTCAATGGCGGCGGCATTCAGGCCTATGGAAAAGGCGGCGATGGAGGACAGACGCTTGAGCCAGGCAATCACCAACCTGACCTTCACCTACAACACCTTTGAGAATATGACCTACGGCCCCAACAACTTTCGCACCAATGGAGGCATTTTCATCGGGGGCGGTTCCAACAATGTAGTCATCCGGCACAACACTTTCTCCAATATCATGCCCTACGACGACGGCTACAACGCCGCCGGGCAAGAACTACGACGAGCAATACGACCCGGACGGCGACGCGGCCCGCGCGGCCATCTGGTTTTATGGCGGTTCAAACTATTCCATCGACCACAACACTTTCCTGCACGACTACCAGAACATCAAAGCCTGCCAGGGCCAGCAGTTCCAGGCGCAGAACATACTGATCCACCACAACTTCTCCGACTCCCATCATCGGATGTTCCTGGAGATCAACACCGGGAGCGGCTGCGGCAATCCTACCTACAACGCGGGTATCGCCAACTTTCAGATCTACGACAACTACGATCTGAACGCCGGCGGCGCTCACCCTGAAGCCAATACCTTTGGCTTTCTCCGCGCCGTTCGCCCAGGCCATACAGCCAGGCAGCACCGTCTACACGCCCATCCCGATGAGCGGCGTGGTCTGGTACAACAATCTGCTCAAGGGCGTGGTCAACAATAACCAGTACGTCGGCATCGGCCTGGAAGTGGGCGCCGGGAACATGAACATCTATAACAACACGGTCATGGCCCAGTGGCCGACCGCCGGATACGCATTTGGCGGCACCGCCGGCGGATTCATGCAGGACAACTACGCTTGCATTATCGCGCCGTCGCGGGCCAGGAACGCCTACTTTGGCGATTCCAACGGCAAGACCACGGTCACCTACCGGCGAAACCAGAACGCTGGAATTTGTCCCAGCGGCTTGCTTCCTTGTCGGTCTCCTTAGGGCCGGTGACCAACACTGGCGGCACTCTGACCGCCACGGCCACGGTGACCACCGTCGAGTACGGGATGCAGGGTGTAGTCTTTGCCATCGATGGCCACTACGTGAGCGCGGTGATGGGCGCGGGGCCTTACACGCTGAACTACGGGGCGCCGCGCTGCCCACCGGCGCCCACAGCGTCACCGCCACGGTGGTGGATGCGGTCGGCGTGCTCGCGGTATCCGGCAGGCAAAGCATTTCCACCACCAGCGGAGTCGGACCTACCGGCCCAATCGCTCCCAATGTCGATCCTGCCCAACAGGACTTCGATATCGCCGGCAACGCGGACGACCCGATCAATGGGCGGAGGTCGTACTCGCCGGCAAGACTGGACCCACTCAAAATCGGACTTAAATCAGTCGCTGACCGTTTTGGCAAATTACCGAAGTGATCCTAAAACTGCTTTGCGGTAACTATAACTTTTCGATGTGCCGCCGATGTGCCGTCTATCTCCAGCTATAGTTGTGGTTCGAGCAACCACATCGTCCCAGGAGATTTCATAGGCTTGTCTGGTCCAGACCAAGTTGTGATTTGTAGGCCGGTGGTGGCCTCATTGCAGGATGGTTTGCGCAAGACCTATGACTGGATCCAATCCAAGGTCGAGGTTCTAGCGTAGCGTATCGTCGACTGACGCCCCGTCTTCCGTGCAGCCGCGGGTGAACATTCTCGGTGTCGGCGTGAGTGCGCTGAATATGGAAACTGCTCTTGCGCGAGACCGAGTCGTTGTTGGACGGCGGAGGGCAAGGTTACGTGTGCGTGACCGGCGTGCATGGAATCATGGAAGCGCAATCGGACGAGAATTTTTGTGACATTCTCAATCGCTCCTTTCTGACTACGCCGGATGGCATGCCCACGGTCTGGCTTGGCCGTATTCATGGCTTCAAGCACATGAGTCGCGTGTATGGTCCGGACTACATGCTTGGTCTCTGCGAGCGTTCTGTGGCGCTGGGTTATAAGCACTTTCTCTATGGCGGCAAGACCGGGGTCGCAGAGGAGTTGCGGGCGGAGCTGATCCGCAGGTTCCCGGGACTCAGAATTGTCGGTACCTACACTCCGCCCTTCCGCCCGCTCAACCGCGACGAAGAGAACGAGCTTCGCTCACAGTTGGAAACATCGCAGGCCGACGTATTGTGGTGCGGCCTGAGCACGCCCAAAGCAGGAACGGTTCATGGCCGCGTATAGCCACCGCATGCCGGTCAAGCTGATGGTCGGTGTGGGCGCCGCCTTCGATCTGCTGAGCGGAAATCTCCGCGAAGCACCGGATTGGATGAAGAAGTCAGGATTGCAGTGGCTGTATCGGCTGATCAAGGAACCCAGACGCCTGTGGCGCCGCTACCTGCTGAACAATCCTAAATTCACCTGGCTGACCTTCCTGCAGCTTACTGGGCTGAAAGGCTTCCGGCTGAGCTAAGCCGTTCCCATTACTTCGCGCGCACTGAATTTAGCTTGACCCATTCAGTTACTCACGGTATTCTCCTGCCTGACAGACCGATCGTGAGATAAGTTGGTTTCGGCAGGCTCCATTTGGCGGGGTCGCTTCGAACTCACCAGCGACGCAATCTTCCTTTACCCCGTATTCATCCCGGAAGTCTTGAAGAGGATGGCCCTGTGAAATTAGGCGCTGGTTTTGTGATCGACCGTCTTTCCGCCATGCCCAACAGTAGTCCCATCAAACGCCTGTTGCGCGCGCCACTCCATTTCATCCCTCCCGGTCTCAAGGTTCCCGTGGTGCGCGGGCCGCTCCAAGGTAAGCGTTGGATCGTAGGGTCGAGCATACATCGCTGCTGGCTGGGAACTTATGATCCCGCGGAATCGACATTAATGAAGCAGCACCTTCACCCGGGAAGTGTTTGCTTTGACATTGGCGCGCAGGCCGGTTATCACACCTTGTACGCCTCGTCGATGGTTGGTCCTTCGGGCCGGGTCTTTGCTTTTGAACCCGCACCGAGGAACATCGCCAACATCAAGAAGCATATGGCCATGAATCATCTGGCCAATGTCACGGTGATCGAGGCTGCGGTCTCCGACTTCGATGGGGTCTCGCATTTCGATTGCGCGAGCAGCGCGGTTGCCGGGCATCTCTCTGCCCAATGGCAGTTTGGCCGTGCGCACGATCAGCCTCGATCATGAGATTGACTCAGGTGCTCTCCCTGACGCCTGACTACATCAAGATCGATGCCGAAGGCGCGGAGTTGCGGATTTTGGAAGGCGCGCGAAAATTGTTGACGCGCCGGCATCCTACGCTCTCCGTGGAAACCCACCAGTGGCTTCCCGAGTTTCCCACGGTTCGCCAGGATTGCATTCAGTTTCTGTTCCAGCTTGGTTACACGGTGGCGGAACCGGATCCGTCCGTGCAAGATAGTGAGACGCATCTCTGCGCTCCGTCCTCGTCGCTCGCGAGCTGACCATCCTGGCAGCATTGTTCCGGCAACTTGCTCCATACGGTGCAACGCGGCAAATTTAACAATCTGTTACTCCCTGATCACCAGCCTTTAATACTCCGCCATTAAAGCTGAATGGCGGTCGTGAAGCCGGCCTCGAAGGGAGCACTGATGCAGAAGCTCGTAGCCACGTCCTTAGCCTCGCTGATGTTTGCCGGGACGCTCATCAATCCAACGGTCGCGGACGCGGAATCGGGCACCACCACACCGATCAAGCATCTGGTCGTCATCTTTCAGGAAAATATTTCGTTCGACCACTATTTCGGCACCTATCCTAATGCCCTGAATCCTGCCCGCGAGCCGGCCTTCAAAGCCGCCGCCGGAACCCCGGCCGTGAATGGCTTCACTGACGGGCTGCTCTTCAACAATCCAAATTTCCTGAACACCTCGGTCAACGGAACGGGCGCAGCCAACCCCTTCCGCCTCGATCGCTCCGAAGCCGCGACCGCCGATCAGGATCACGATTACATGCCGGAGCAACAGGCCTTCAACGGCGGGCTGATGGACTCGTTCCCCAAATACACCGGCACCCCCGGACCTCCGCCGGCCGGGCAGACGACGGGTGGCCTGGTGATGGGCTACTACGACGGCAACACCGTCACCGCCTATTGGAACTATGCCCAGCGGTTTGCCATGAGTGACAACTCCTACGGCACCAACTTCGGTCCTTCCACCGACGGCGCGCGTCAACCTGATCTCCGGCCAGCTCAACGGCGTGAGTGACCAGGTCAACGCCACCGCAGACGTGGTGCCGGACGGCGGCGGCGGCTACACCCTGATCAGCGACGCCGACCCGGTCGGAGACGTGTGCTCCACCACCACCGGGGCGCAGGTTGCCTTGGGCGGAACCAATGTCGGCGATCTGCTCAACGCCGCGGAATCAGCTGGGGCTTTTTCGAAGGCGGCTTCGACCTGACCATCAAGAACGCCAACGGCACCACCGGCTGCAGCCGGAGCACCACTTCCACGGTCACTGCGACAAGAAGGCGGATTACATTCCGCATCATCAGCCCTTCCAGTACTACGCCTCCACCCAGAACCTGACGCACACCCGGCCGACTTCGCCCAGCACGGTGGGCATCGATGGCGACCCCGCCAATCACCAATACGACATTCACGACTTCTACGACGCCATCAACGCCGGCAACTTCCCCACCGTCAGCTTCCTCAAGGCGCCGGGCTATCAGGACGGCCACGCCGGCTACTCCGATCCGCTGGATGAGCAGACGTTCGTGGCCACCGTAATCAATTTTCTGCAGAAGCATAAGGACTGGGCAGAACACCGCTGTCGTGATCGCCTACGACGATTCCGATGGATGGTATGACCACCAGATGGGCCCGATCGTGAACCAATCCGCCACCGCCATGGATGCTCTCACCGGCCTGGTCAATGCGGAACCGGGCAACGCGTTGGCGGGTGTCAACATTGCCCATGCCCAGGGACGCTGCGGCTATGGTCCACGTCTTCCCCTGCTGGTGATCTCGCCCTATGCCAAGCACAACTACGTTGACCACTCGGTCACCGACCAGACCTCGATTCTGCGCTTCATCGAGGACAACTGGCTCGATAGCCAACGTATACCAGGCTCCTTCGATGCCCTCGCCGGCAAGCTGAACGTCATGTTCAATTTCAACGAATCGCCTGACACCAGTCCCTATTCCTGACACCACTACCGGGAGAACCCAGAACTAGTCACCACACCTAGCACTGTGAATGCCGAAGCAGGGCAATGGGACATTCATCCCCTGCCCTGCTTGATTTATGTTGGTTTATTGTTTTGATTAAAGTGAGGCTTTGATTTGATTACGCGTCGCAGGTTCCTGGAGCGAACCGGAATTTTGGCCGCCGGGATCTCCCTCAGCAAATTGCCATCCCCTCAACCGAACGACCCTCGATCCTGAAAAGCTGAGCTCCCTACGTCGATCCGCTCCCCATCCCGCAGATCGCGCAGCCCAGCGGCATGCGCCCCAGCCCGGAAAATCCTGCGCTGCAACTTCCCTACTACCGCATGGCCATGCGGCCCATCGAGAGCAAAGTCCACCGGGATTTGCCCGCCACGCGCATGTGGGGCTTTGGATCGTCTTCGCCCGGACCGACCTTTGAAACCCGCAGCAACCACGGACTGATCGTGGAATGGGTGAACGAGCTGCCGCAGCGTCACTTTCTGCCCATCGACCATACTCTGCACGGCGCTGAAGCGAAGCTGCCGGCAGTGCGCAGCGTCATCCACCTTCATGGCGGCAAGACGCCGCCTGACAGCGATGGCTACCCCGAGCACTGGTACGTCCCCGGCAAGTCCGCCACCTTCCACTATCCCAACCGGCAGGATGCGGCGATGCTCTTCTACCACGACCACACCATGGGCATCAATCGGCTGAATATTTATGCCGGACTGCAGGGCATGTATTTCATCCGCGACGAAGCGGAAGACGCGTTGAAACTTCCCCAGGGAAAATACGAGATCCCGCTGCTGGTCTACGATCGCTTTCTTCTGCCCGACGGCCAGCTCGAGTATCCGGTCTCCCCCAAGCCGGAGGCGCCCTGGGTTCCCGAGGTATTCGGCAATGCCATCCTGGTCAACGGCAAGCTCTTCCCTTACCTGGATGTCGAGCCGCGCAAGTATCGCTTCCGGCTGATGAACGGCTCGAATGGCCGCTTCTATCGTTTTTCGCTGGGCAAGCTGCTTACCTTCCAGCAGATCGGCACGGAACAAGGGTTTCTTGCCCGCGCCCATCGCCGCCCAGCGGGTGCTGATGGCTCCGGCGGAGCGAGTTGATTTCGTCTTCGATTTCGGCGCCCATGCAGGAGAAAATATCCTGCTGCGCAGCGACGCATTCGAGATTATGCAATTCCGGGTCGCGGCCAAGGCCGCGCCGGATGCCTCTTCTCTTCCTCCGGCTCTGCGATCCTTTGAAAGAATCCCTGAAAGCCGCGCCGTCAAAACGCGCCGTCTCACTCTCGATGAGCGAATGGATCTGGTACAGCAATCCATGGGCATGCTGCTGAACAATACTCCGTGGCACATGCCGGTCACCGAGAAGCCGGTGCTCAACACGACGGAAATCTGGGAGCTTGTCAACCTGACCGACGATGCGCACCCGATCCATCTTCACCTGGTCAGATTCCAGATACTCGACCGCCGGCCTTTCGACACATTCGAATTTCAGGACAAGGGGACCGTCCGCTTCACCGGACCGGCGGTTCCCCCGGCGCCCACGGAGAGCGGCTGGAAGGACACTGTCCGCGCCGAGCCCGGCGTGATCACCCGCATCATTATTCCCTTCGAAGGATTCACCGGCCGCTACGTGTGGCATTGCCACATCCTGGAGCACGAGGATAACGAAATGATGCGGCCCTACGAAGTGGTTGCGGCAGGCTAGACAATCCAGCTCTACCTCACCACACCGCTAACAAAGGCTGGGTGGCCCATTCAAGCCTTCTGTTGGCTTGAGTGGGATGATCAGCCTTGTTGCCCGGGCGGCTGGGTGGCCTTTTCAAGCCTTCTGTTGGCTTGAGTCGGATGATCAGCACCAACGTGCCACTCCCGAAGCAGGAACCGCACCAAAACCTCACCGCATCATCGCAAGAACGCCTCCGGCAGGCCGCCGTCGACGGGGATCAAATGGCCCGAGGTGCAGCGCGCCTGCGGCCCGGCCAGGAACAGGATGGCATTGGCGCAATCTTCCGGATCAATGGGCTGATGGGTAAGCGTGCGCTGCGCATAAAAATTTGCCAGCAGCGTTCGCAGCTCCTCATCCGTCATCGTTCGCTCGAACGGCAGGTTGTATTTTGTCAGCGAAGCCATCACCCGATCGCGCGGAAACATGGTCGACCCTTTGACGACCGTCGCCGGGCTGATCCCGTTGACCCGCACCCGCGGCGCAAGCGCAACCGCCATCTCGCGCACCAGGTGGCTGACCGCGGCCTTGCTGACGTCATAGGCTTCACTGCCGCGCTTGGCGACCACTGCGTTGGCGGAACTGGTCAGCACCACGGAGACGTCCAGAGCCTGCTCGGCGAATATTTTTGCCGCTTCATCCACCAGCAGATGGTTTGCCGTAACGTTCACCTGCAGGGTTGCGGCCCACTGCTCATCCGTGACGTGGCCATCCGCGGAAGAAGGAAAGATCGCCGCCGTGTTGACGAGAATATCGAGGCCGCCAAACTCCGCCACCACCTTGCGCAGCAGAGCGCGAATCGCAGTCCGGTCGCGGATATCAACCGCGGCGGCCAGTTGAAATTCCTTCCCCGCAGTGACTTGTTCGGCCGATTTTGCTGCGCCTTCCAGATCGCGATCGGCGACCACCACGTGCGCGCCCCGCCCTGCGCCCAGGCGAACCACTTCTCGTCCGATTCCGCTGCCCCCGCCGACGATCAGCACGATGTGGCGGCTGAGTTCCTTCTCCGGCGGCTGGCGCCGGATCTTGGCCTCTTCCAGCGCCCAGTATTCGATACGAAATGCCTCCGAAGGCGGCAGGGCAACGTAGTTGCAATGGACCTGGAACAAAGCGCTTTCCGCAGCCGGGCCCGCTTGCGGCAGAACTGCAGGCGGGGCGCCGGATTCCAGGCCGAGGCCCCCTCCATCACGTGGATGGCATTGACATAAAATTCGCCGGTAATCCGCGATTCGGTCTTGCTCTTGCCGAAGCTGAACATCCCGATGCCGGGAATCAGCACTACGGTGGGGCTGGCGTCGCGCATCGCAGGATCCTCCGGCTTGGCGTGCTGCCGGTAGTAGTGGGCATAGTCCTTGCGATATTGGGCGAGGGCATCGTCGATCGCTTTGCGCAATCTCTGAACATCGTCTTCCGGGTTCCAGGGCACGTACATCGGCCGGATCTTGGTGCGCACGAAGTGATCGGGACAGCTCGTTCCCAGGAAGGCAAATTTTTGCGCATCCATGGAGTTGATGAAGGTGAGAACTTCGGGCAGCGCGGTAAACGTTCCGATCATGCGCTTGCCCACCGACACCCGCCCGCGCAGATAGGGAAAGATATCGATTGCGAGCTCGCGCTGATCCTTGCGCGGCTGATAGCGAGCGCCGCCGAAGATCCGCTCTCCCTTTCGCGCTCACGTGCTCCTGCACGAATTGCCCTAGCTGATCGATGATGGTGATGGTATTGAGATAACACTCGCGCTGCGTATTGCCCCAGGTAAACAAACCGTGGCCGCCGAGAATCACCCCGTCGCATTGGGGATTGTCCTCCACCGCCTTGCGCAGCATCATGCCCAATTCAAAACCCGGGCGCTGCCAGGGCAACCAGACCAGCTTGCGCGCAAAACGGGCATTGAACTCGGCCAGCTTTTCGAGGCCATTGGCGGAGGCCGCCAGCGCGATGCCCCAATCAGGATGAAGGTGGTCGACGTGGGCAAAGGGCAGAAATCCGTGCAGCGCGGTATCGATGGAGGCGGCGACGCTATTCTTGCCGAAGGTGCAGAGCGGATACATCTCCACCATCTCGTCTTCGTACGCCACACCGCGATAACTGCCGGCCAGCGCCAGCAGCTTGTTGAGATAAAGCGTGGCGAAGCCGCTGCGCTTGATGCTGCCCAGGTCGCCACCGCTTCCCTTCACCCACAAGACCGGCTGCGGGGTTCCGTCCAGCGGATCTTTCTCTACGATCTTGGAGCTGGTATTGCCGCCGCCAAAATTGGTAATGCGCAGATCGGATCCGAGCAGGTTGGAACGGTAGCGCAATAACTCCGGTTCATCGAGAGTGCTGGCCACCTTATCGTCCCAGCGATCCTCGAGATAGCGTAGCGCGGTCACTAGTACTGGTAGTATCATCTTCAGCCCTCAATTCAATTCATTAGAACTGCTCATTCTATACAGAATCCCCAAGCCAGCACGCGTTTGGGCGCCATCGAGCGTGATCCCTCCGCTAACACCGGGATGCCAAATTTTCGAGGTGATAGTTAAGCGTAGGTAGCGGAGATGGTTGCGTTCTTGGCCGCCCGCTCCCGGGAGATTCGCTCCACGTAGCCGCTCTCACTCAGGGCCTGCAGCGGATCTTCCGGCAAGCCCTGGCCGCGACGCCATGCCCGCACCAGCGGACGCACATCTTCCCAGAACGCCGAGCGGAAGAGTTCCTCGGCCTCCACCAGCCTGCATTGTTTCTGCAGCGTATCCAGCTGCTCCAGGTCCACCAGGGCCGCCTTGGCATAAAGCTCCTGGGCCTGGACACGGTCTGCACCATGGCCTCGACCTTGCCTTTCAGATTGTGGCTCTGGTCGATCATGAAGGCCATCTGGCTGCAATTACCAGGCACCGCGGCATAACTCAAAATCTCGTGGAAGATGCGGAAGACCTGGTAAGGATCGATGGACCCCAGGGTCAGGTCGTCATCGGCGTACCTTCGGTCATTCAAGTGGAATCCACCCAGCATTTCCAGATGCAATAGCCAGGCGACAATCTGCTCGATATTCTGCGCCTGGTAATGGTGGCCGGTGTCGACCAGCACTTTGGCTTGCGGTCCCGCCAGTCGCGCCAGCTCCAGCGCCATGCCCCAATCGGCAATATCGGTGTGATAAAAAGCAGGCTCGAACGGCTTGTACTCGATCAGCAGCCGCTGATCGGGCTGCAAGGCTGCATGGACCTGGCTGAAGATCTCTTCCATCCAGCCGATGCGCTGCCGCATACTCTGCGTTCCCGGATAGTTCGAGCCATCGGAAACCCAGGGAGATATATCCTGCGATCCCAGTTGCCGGGCAATTTCCACGCAGTCCAGAAGGTGCGTAAGCGCCTTTTGCCGCACTTCCGGATCGGGATTGCAGATCGACCCGTACTTGTATTCCTGCGCCTGGAAGAGATTGGGGTTAATCGATCCGGCGCAAATCCTGTATTTCTTTTCCAGCGCCCGGATCCGCGGCACGCTCGCCACACCCTCGGGAAGATCCCACTCGACATGCAATCCCATGGTGGGGGTCACCCCCGTGATCCGATGGATCTCGGCCGCGTCGGCGAACTTCTCTTCAATGGAATTTGCCGCCGCAACCTGCATGAACTTGCCGAAGCGGGTCCCGGTGTTGGCAAAACCCCAGGAGGGAATCTCGATGCGAAAGTTGTCTAGGGCCTTTGATACTCGTTCGGTTTTCTCGTGCTGGTTCACGGGCAACCCCTTAGTACTCAGGACAATACCAGTATAGACGACAATGGGGCATGACCGATGTGCGCATGGACAAGTGGCTCTGGGCGGCAAGGTTCTTCAAGACCCGCGCGCTGGCGGCACGGGCCTGTGAACTGGGCCGGATAACCTCCAATGGACAACCCGCCAAGAGCGCGCGCCCGGTTCGCGTTGGCGACCTGTTGCAGGTCAAGAACGAAAGCGGCGACTTTCAGGTGGAGGTCCTGCTGCTGAGCGAAGTACGGGGCCCGGCCGCGGTGGCGCAGACGCTGTACCGGGAAACAGAGGCGAGCCGCGCCTTGCGCCAGCGCCTGGCGGAGGAGCGTAAAGCGATGCCGCGCTTCGAAACATTGCCGGCGGGGAAACCCTCGAAACGCAATCGCCGTGTCCTTGACCGGCTTCGCGGGCGAGCTTGACCATTACAATGCATCATTGCGCGGGCGCGATCGGAGTGTTAGCGTTCGCCCATACATATAACTTCAGCTTGCAATCGTGACCCCGGGTCATGCCCGGGCCAATGAAGGATATCCGCCTTTGCACAGCGCAGCACATCGTCTCCCACCGCCGCCGTCCTCGGCGAGATCGGTCTTCCGGCGCCCCTTTCTCAACTCGCTTCGCGCTCCTGGGATGTCATCGTCGTCGGCGCTGGCCATAACGGCCTCGCCTGCGCCGCTTACCTGGCGCGCGCCGGCAAACGCGTCCTGGTGCTCGAAAGCCGTGCGCGGGTCGGAGGCGCCTGCACCATCGAAGAGCCCTTCCCCGGCGTCCGCATGTCGCCCTGCGCTTACCTTGCCGGGCTTCTGCATCCGCTGGTGGTCGACGAGTTGGGCCTGGTGGAGCGCGGCTTTCACTGGACGCCTGCGGTCAACGGCCTCTTTGTCCCTTTTCTCGACGGCACCAGCGTGCAACTCTGGGATGACGACGACGCCTGCGAAGAGGAGATCCGGCGCTTTGCGCCCCGCGATGTGAAGGGCTGGAAGGCGATGACCGATGTGGTTCGCCGTCTGCGCGATGCGTTGCGGCCCGATAGCGATCGAGATGTTTGGATCGGCGATGCGCCCACCCAGGAGGAGATCGACGCCCGCCTGGGCAACGACGAGGAAGCCCGCCAGGTGCTCTTCCATTGGTCGATGGCTGAGTTCGTGGCCCGCTACCTCGATGACGAGCGCCTGCAATATGCCTATCTGGGCCAGGGCGTCATCGGCACCAACGCCAGCCCTTTCGATCCCGGCACCGCCTCCATCCGCTATCACCATTCCTCCGGCCGCCTGGGCGGCATTCCAGGCATGTGGGGTTATGTCCAGGGCGGCATGGGCATGGTCTCTTTCTACTTCTGTGACGCGGCGCGCGAGGCCGGAGCCGTCGTGGCCGCCGGGGTATCGGTGGCAGAGATTGTGCCCGGCGAGGGCGTGCTGCTGGAGGGCGGCGAACGCATCTCCGCTCCCGTGGTGGTCTCGAATGCCGACCCCGTCGTTACGCTCCGCCTGCTCGGCAAATCGGCCACTTCTGACTTCCGGTCAAAAGTTGAGCATCTGGCCATTCAGGGGTGCACTGTAAAACTAAATGTCCTGTTGCGCGAGCTACCCGATTTCATCGCGCGTCCCGGCCAGGCCCAGCCCCACCACTACGGGCAGATCAACGCGCCCTTGACCCACGCGGAATGGAAAGCCGGCTTCGCCGCCAGCAGCAAGGGGGAACTGCCCGAGCACCTTTGGTGCGAGATCTATTTCCAGAGTGTGCATGACCCCAGCGTGGTTCCCGCAGGCCAGCACACCATGAGCGTCTTTGCCCAGTATGTGCCCCACACCTTCGCCACCGGTTCCTGGGACGACCATCGCGAGTGCGTGCGCAAGCTGGCTTTCGATTCCATCGGCCGCTTTTGCTCCAACCTTCCCGGCGCCGTGCTCGAGGCGCAGGTGATGGGCCCGCCGGATATCGAAGAAAAGGTCGGTTTGACCGGCGGTCATATTTTTCAGGGCGAGTGCCTGCCGGAAAACATGTGGAGCCATCGCTTCGCCGCCCGCACCTCCATGCCCGGCGTCTATCTCTGTGGCGCGTGTACCCATCCGGGCGGAAGCGTCATCGCGATGAATGGCCGTAATGCCGCCATGGCCGTGCTCCAAGATACGCAATAAATCGCAGGGCCCCGTTCATCCGCGCGAGGTTCGTTCATGGCAGCAGAGAAGCTGAAACGGGAGCTCGGTTTTCGCGATGTCGTTCTCTTCTATATCGTCAGCGGCCTGAGCCTGCGTTGGATTGCCACCGCAGCCGCGTCCGGCCAATCGGCCATCGTGGTATGGCTGCTGGCCTGGTGCGGATTCTTCCTGCCCCTGGCCGGCTGCGTTCTCGAGCTCTCCTCCCGCTATCCCCAGGAAGGTGGTCTCTACGTCTGGACCCGCGAGGCCTACGGCGAATTTGCCGCCTTTATGGCCGGGTGGACCTACTGGATGAGCAATCTACCCTACTTCGCTGCCGTGCTCTACTTCGCCGCCAGCAGCCTGCTTTTCGCGAGTCCTCGCGGTCAGCATCTGGCGGACACCAACATCTATTTCCTGCTTTTTACCGTAGGCATGCTGGCGCTGATTACGGTGCTCAACGTGCTCGGACTCAACCTTGGCAAGTGGCTCAATAATCTGGGCGCTGTGGGCATGGCGCTGCCGGTATTGATTCTCATTGCCCTTGGCTGGCTGTCGTTTTCCCGCTTTGGCTCTGCCACTCAGTTCACTCTGGCGGGGGTCGTCCCGCATGCCCACGTAAAAGACCTCGTCTTCTGGTCCACTATCTTTTTCGCTTTCGGCGGGGTCGAGACTGTGTCTTTCATGGGCGAAGAGATCAAAAACCCCCGCCGTGTCATCCCCCGTTCGCTACTGGTAGCCGGGGTGGTGATCACCCTCGGTTACCTGGCGGGAACAGTAGCCATGTTGGTGGCATTGCCATCGAGCAGCATCAGCGGCCTGGGCGGCTTTATGACTGCCATCGATTTTCTATGCCGCCGTCTGGGCGTTGGGCTGGTAGTTGCACCCGTCGCGATCCTGGTGGCCATCAGCAACGTAGGAGCAGCCGCCGCTTATCTCACGGCAACCGCGCGGCTCCCCTTTGTCGCCGGCATCAACCATTACTTGCCTTCTGTCTTTGGGCGTATTCATCCGCGATGGAAGACTCCTTATGTCGCCGTCATCTCCTACGGCGTGGCCGGGATGCTCTTTGGCCTCCTCAACCAGGTCGGAACCAGTGTCAAAGGCGCTTACGACATGCTGGTCAGCATGACTGTCATCACCTACTTCATTCCTTATCTCTTCCTCTTTGCCGCCATGATCCGGCTGCAAGGGCGGCCATCTGCGCCGGAGGCAATCCGCTTGCCATGGGGAAGACGATTGGCCATCCCGCTAGCCTGCCTGGGATTTTTCTCCACCATGGCCGCCATCGTCCTTGCCCTATTTCCGGCGGAAGATGAGCGCAACCCATCCGCGGCGCTCTTCAAGATTCTCGCCATGACAGGCGTATTGTTGCTGGCCGGCGTGGCCATCTACCGCCGCGGCCGACGCTCGATAGAGCAAGCAAACGCACAAGTGACGATCCCGATCTGCAACGAATGACGGGTGCCGTACGAGGGGACGGCTAAGAGTCAGGGTTGTCCAAATTCGCTTTTTCCCAGCATTGCTTCAACCCAAGGTAACCTCCGAAACGATGACTGTCGGCTCCAGAAGAGTCTCGACGGCCAGCTCCGAGCGCGATATCCTGTTAGCAGTTGATTTCGGCAGCCGGCAGACTCTCGCGTCGCCGCTGGCTAGCCGGCAGTTGCCAGTAGCCTTGGCCTAGCACGCGAGCGAAGGACAGTTTTACCGCTGTCCGGTGTCACACCCGATCCCTGTCCAAAAATAACGCAATCCAAAAATCCCGCCGCGGCGGGATTTTTTATGCACCCACGCTGCATCCCCACGCAGTAAATCTCTGCCCCTAGCCTCTCAAATTCCAGGAGCCATCTATGCCCAAAAATGAAGTCAGCGATCCCATCACCGATCAGGAGATAGCCTTTGCCCTCCTGGTCCTCTCTGGCGCTATGACCGACCGTCAAGCCGCCGAATCCGCCGGCCTCCCCCCGATTCCGCCGCCTACACCAAAGCCAAACCCAGTGTCCGCGCCTATATGCTCGAGCACCGCGCCGCTATGGAGCAACAGCTCGTCCAGCAAGACACCGACCTGTCCCGCCTGCAACGCCTGTCCCGGCCTGCCGTGGAGCGAGCCGTGGGGGGCGCCGCGGAGCAACTGTGCCCTCTGAGCCCGAACCGCGAGCAAGTACTGGCCCGCCTCTGGGAACTCGCCCACCTCAGCCCCGAAATGACCCGAAACAGCATTACAGGACAGGTCAAGGCCATTTCCATGATCGTGGCCATGCAAAACTTCATCCCCGACCGTCGCGCAGAGAAGAAATCCGCCCCTGCGCCCGAGTTCGCTCCCCGTTCGGCGACAGACGCGCCTCCGAACCCTAACCCAAGCCATTCCACCTTCGCCAAGCCCTTTTCCCCATCGGAAGTCCCCCCGCTTTATATCCCGCGGTTCAGTTCTATTCCCGACCTGGGAGTTCCTTTGTCAACAAAGAACCTCCTTGTCCGGCCCCGTTAAGCTGCTAATTGCAAAAACGACCTAAAAATATCGAATTTTAAAAATAACTGCCGGCTAACCCGCCACGATTGGGGGAGGCATGGTAGCCCACTCAAGCCAAATACGGCTTGACCCCGATTTCCTGCCACGCTGTGCTAGAGAGGTCCGCGTGTGCGCCTTTCATTAAGGAAAGGCGCATGGGGTGTATCAACGCCACAAGCCTCCGCAGGAAATCGGGGCAAATGGGGCACCCAGAGCTTTTTTTTGCCCGTGTAATTTCTGCCTTGACTTGCCACAGGCAAGTCCGCTGCTCCCACGGCACGCCCGGGACAGGCCGGACAGGCGGGATGACAAAGTTGAGGGCGGTGGCCAACCTTGGCATGATTGAAGATGGATGACAGAGTCGGATCTGCTATGACACAGACTCCTACCCTCCAAAACTCAGCAAAGTTCGCGATCTCATTGCTCGCGAAAAACGACCCGATCACGCAGTTATCAGTGGGCTTTGGCTGCGATTCGATGCTTTCTGACCGCCGGTCGCGGATTCCCAATCGCCCCTTGCAGTACCCGGAGAAAATGATCCATCCGCCGGATGGTCTTTTTTTTAGAAATCCCAGCTCGATGGAATAACCCCGGGTCAAGTTCTTCCGTCAGCAACTCATCTTCAAATCGTTCTACCGTCCACTCCAATAACGAGACGATCATCTCGCTATCGACATCCCCTCGCAGCGCGCCTTCCTTCAATCCCTGACGCACGAAGGCTGCGGTCCCACATGGGTCCTCTGCCGCCAGGAAGCGATTGATATCCCGCTTCAAGCGCAGGCCGGTGCCGTAATTGCCTAACAACGCCACCCGGTACGGCTGCCAGTTCGCCCGCACCTGCAACTCGGTACGCGCAAGCCAGTAGCGCAGCACTTCCCAAAAGCCTTTCGTTCTTATCTCCGGCGGAGCGTCGAGATAGCGAAAAAATGACCCAGCCGCGCGCTTGTACGCAGCCAGAAAGAGCCCTTGCTTGTTTCCGAAGTGCTGAAAGACCGCGCCTTTCGCGATCCCGGCCTCGCGCGCAATATCCTCGGTACGCGCATCCTCATAGCCGTGCTCGGCGAAGTGCCGCATGGCCACGTCTACGATGTGCGCTCGCTTGGCTGGTACGGGTTGGCGTTTCGTTCGATTCACCGCTGCTCCCCGCTCCAGGAGTACGTGTATGCTCCTGAAGGAAGGTCTCCCAAACCAGCCAGCATCGTGCCACCAATTTGACCTGCGGTCAATGATCCCTTTGAGGAAGGAACTCTATGGATTCCTCCATCGAAAACATCCTGGCGCTTTACGATCAGGAAGCGCCGCTCGAGATGGCCTACACGATTCCGGCTGCCTGGTACGTGGACGAGCGCATCGCGCGCCTGGAAAATCAGCAGGTTTTCGGCAGCAATTGGATCGCCGTCGGGCGAAGGGACCAAGTGGCCGCCGCAGGACAGTTTTTTACTTTCGATCTGGCCGGAGAACCGGTCGTCATCGTCCGTGGACTGGACAACAAACTCCGCGCGTTTTTCAACGTCTGCCGCCACCATGCGGCCGCCGTGGCCACCGCGCCCTGCGGAGTGGCCCAGCTTCTACGCTGCCCGTACCATGGCTGGACCTATGGTCTGGACGGTTCGCTCAAAGGAACACCTGAGTTCGCCGGTGTTTGCAATTTTGACCGCGCGGAGAATGGGTTGGTACCGGTGCGGGTGGAGACCTGGGAGAACTTTATCTTCGTGAACCTCGACCAGCAGGCGCCGGCGCTCGAGGAGTATCTAGGTGATTTGCCTCAGCGGCTCGCGCCGCTCTCCGTCTCCAGCCTGGGCTTCTTTGCTCGGAAGAGCTATACCCTGGCCTGCAACTGGAAGGTCTACGTCGACAATTATCTGGATGGCGGCTACCACGTTCCGCACCTGCACAAGGGTCTCAACAGCGTGCTCGAGTACACCGAGTACACGATTGAGAACGGCGAGCACTATGCCCTTCAATCGAGTCCTATGGTCGCGTCGCAAGACGCTTCGGTCGCGCATACACGCACCGGCGACCGCGCTTATTACTACTGGCTCTACCCCAATTTCATGATCAATATTTACCAGGGAGTCATGGACACCAACCTCGTTCTCCCTCTGGGTATGGATAGGTGCCTGGTGGTCTTTGATTTTTTCTTCGCTGACACTAGCGCGGAAAAAACCCACTACAACGAAGAGAGCGTTGCCGTCAGTGATCGCGTGCAGGCCGAGGACGTGGACATCTGCGAGTCAGTACAAAGGGGCCTGCATTCCCGCGCTTACGGCGCCGGCCGGCTTTCTGTGCGCCGCGAGACTGGCGAGCACCTATTTCACCGACTACTAGCAGCTGATCTCAAGCGAAGCTAAGAGCGGCCAGCCGGGCGCTCTTTCCATCCATCGGTAACAACCGCCAAGGTGAGCGCTGCCCTCCCCTTTGTCATCCCGAGCGAAGCCGAGGGATCTGCTGTGCGCCTTTCCTCCTCCGCAACTGCGCAGGCCAACGCAGGGGCAGGCGGAATGATCTCGGAGGCGGGGGGGCGGCGGCGATGGGGTAAGCTCTGCACGGTTACCGTTCGCCTAAGCGGTTGCGGAGGAGGAAAGGCGCACAGCAGATCCCTCGGCTTCGCTCGGGATGACAAAGGGGAGAGTAGCGCTCACCCCAGCGTACGTGGGCCGAAAAAGATGGGGCAAAGCCCCAACCATTGCTTTCGTCACATCACAAGCGGAGCGCGCCTAAGTGGGCGTCGCAGGAGAGCGATCTACTATTAGTCGCCGCCGCGCAAACGGTCGCAAATCAACCGTTGTTACCTCGCCCAGAGCCTTCTGCGCCAACGCCTCCCCTACCGCCGCGGAATGTTTAAAGCCATGGCCGGAGCAGGCGGAGGCAAACCATATTCGCTCAGAATCAATAGCATGATCGATCACAAAGAAATGGTCCGGAACCACCGTGTAAAAACAAGTAGCGGTACGTAAACACCGGCTGCTCACAGCTCTCAGGCTCACACGCACATAGTCATCGTAAAAACTCTGCGCTTGTTCCGGTGCTACGGCTTCCGGCCCGTCATTTGCATTACTCAATGTGGCAAATTGCTCGGTCGCCACTTTCATGCTCACCCCATCCAGGCTGGGAAAGCCGTAAAACCCCTTCCCCACCTGCGGCGAACTCCACAGGAAGATCGGCATTTGCTCCGGCGAGAATCGCGGACCCGGTTCCTGCAACGCAAACCAATAGAGAGCCTGCCGATAAACTGCGAAGCAAGCCTCTTCGAGGCCGCAAATCTTTCGCGCCCATTCACCCATCCATGGTCCCGGCGTCAGCACCACGCTCGCAGCGGCATAGCGCGCGCAATTCGTCTGCACCATCACATGCGAGCTATCGGCAACGACCTCGGTGACAATCTCATCCGTGCGGACCTCAGCGCGGTTTGCCTGGGCTACGCTCAGCTGCGCGGCGATGCACTTTTCCGGAAACAGAAATCCGGCCCCGGGCTCGAGATAGCCCTGGGCGCGATCCTGCAGCACAAACTGGGGAAACCGCTGGCGTATCTCGTCCGCCGCAAGGATTTGATGGGCGATGCCGAATTGCCGGGCACAATCAACCGTCTGCTGGTAGAAGGCCGCGCCGGCGCCCTGTGCCTCCACGTCATCGAGCAGGATCAGGCCGCCGTTCTGCACCATGAGTCTCTCGCCCGTGGCCGCTTCCAGTGCTCGCCAGAGCACGTTGGCTCGAAGCACCAGGGGGACAAACTCTGCTCCCTCCCCGACGGCTTGCCGGGTGATGCGGGTTTCTCCGTGGCTGGAGCCAAATGCGTGCGGCGGTTGAAAGCGATCGATGCCCAGGACGCGAGCACCGCGCAACGCAGACTGACATAGCGCCGCGCTGCCCATCGCGCCCAGTCCGATGACAATCAGGTCATAGTTTTCCACTGACCAAGCCTGGCTACTGCCCGATTGCGGCGTCAGCTATGGCCAGCGATTGATCCAGCTGTTCTACCGCGAAGTCTATCTCTGACTTCTCGATGATCAGGGGCGGCGCAATCACAAAGTGGCTGATCCACGCCTGGATGGAAACGCCCCGCTTCATCATCTCCGCGGCCACCCTTTCGACTACGGCTACTTTCCCGTCTACCTTGTCCTGCTTGGTGTTGAAGGGCGTTTTCGTAACCTGGTCTTTCACCATCTCGAGCGCCCAGAAGAGTCCCAGCCCCCGCACTTCGCCGATAGAAGGATGCTTGGGCTTGAGCGCGTGCAGTTTTTCGCCCATGTACTTGCCCATCTCCCGGGAACGGTTCACCAGGTCAAGCCGCTGCATCTCTCGGATCGCCGCTACGGCGGGGGCAAGCGTCATCGGATGCGCTTCATACGTATGCCCGTGGGCGAAGAAGTGATCCTCGAAGTACTCAGCGATCTTGCCTGTGGTGGCGCACAGCCCCAGGGGCACATAGGCCGAAGTAATGCCCTTGGCGGTAACCAGAATATCCGGCTTGACTCCCCAGTTATCCAGGGCAAACCACTCGCCGGTGCGGCCCCAACCCGACATGACCTCGTCGGCGATCAATAAGACACCGTAACGGTCGCAGATCTCGCGTAGCTTGGGCATATATTCCGGCGGCGGGACCAGCACGCCGTTGGTGCCGACGACTGGCTCCACGACCACCGCGGCCACATCGTGCTCGTTCTCGATCATGTGTTCCAGGTAGTCGGCGCAGGCAATGCCGCACCCCGGATAGGTGTGCTTGATCGGACATTTGTAACAGTTCACTTCCGGCGCGAACAAAAAGCCCTGCCCCTTGCCGCCCGGCTCCATGGGCCAGCGGCGCGGATCGCCAGTCGCGGCGATGGAGGCCATGGTAGAACCGTGGTACGAGCGGTAGCGCGCGATGATCTTGGTCTTGCCGGTATACATGCGGGCGATCTTGAAGGCGGCCTCATTCGCCTCCGTGCCCGAGGTGGTAAAGAAGAACTTGTTCAACCCCTCTGGCAGTACTTCGAGCAGAAGACGGCTCAGCTCCACTCGCGTATCGGTCGCGTAGCCGGGCATGATGTATGCCAGCTTGCGCGCCTGCTCTTCGATCGCCTGAATGACCGCTTGATTCTTGTGCCCCAGGTTGCAGCACATCAACTGCGCAGAAAAATCGAGATAGCGCTTGCCATTCGCGTCCGTAAAGTAGCATCCCTCGGCATCGACAACATGCAAAGGGTTCCAGCTCTTCTGATACTTCCAGGTGCCGTAGTTCAGCTTCTTGGTCCATGCGACTACTTCCTGGCTGGTCATCGTGGCTTCGGGAGAAGTGACAATCTCGCTCATTTTGTTTTCACCTTGTCTTTAGCTACTTTACGCTGCTCCAAGTCCACCCAGGCAGAGATACTTCATCTGCAGGTATTCATCGATTCCATACATCGAGCCTTCCCGGCCATAACCCGACTCTTTCACACCGCCGAAGGGAGCGAGTTCGGTCGAGATCGCTCCTTCATTCACGCCAACGATGCCCGCCTGCAATTGCGCAGAGACGCGCATGACGCGAGCCAGGTCACGCGCATAAAAATAGGCGGCAAGGCCGAAGGGCGTCGCGTTCGCTGCCGCGATGACCTCGTCCTCGTTGTGGAAGCGGAACAGCGGCGCCACCGGACCAAAGGTCTCTTCGCAGGCGACGTCCATGGTGGCGTCCACGTCGGCAAGGATGGTGGGCTGAAAGAAATAACGGCCCAGCGCGTGCCGCTTGCCACCGAGCAGAACACGCGCGCCACGGGCGATCGCGTTGGCCACGTGGCGTTCTACCTTCTCCACGGCCTTGGCATTGATGAGCGGGCCAACCTCGGCCTCTCCACCAGCCCGCCCCACGCGCAGCGCGGAAGTGGCCTGGACCAGCTTTTCAGCAAAGACATCGTAGACCGAATCCGCAACGTAGATACGGTTGGCGCAAATGCAGGTCTGGCCGGCATTGCGGAACTTGGATGCGATCAGTCCACGCACTGCCGCATCCAGATCGGCATCGTCAAAAACGATAAAGGGAGCGTTGCCGCCGAGTTCGAGCGAGAGCCGCTTGAGCGTCGATGCGGAACCCTGCGCGAGATGCTTGCCCACGGGAGTGGATCCGGTAAAAGACAGCTTGCGCACGCGGCCATCGTTCAACCACGGGTCGACCACCAACGCGGCATGCTCGCGTGAGGCAGGAACGACGTTGATGACGCCGGCGGGAATGCCCGCCTTGGCCGCGAGAAACGCCAGGGCCAGCGCGGAGAGCGGCGTGTCTTCCGCCGGCTTGGCGATCACCGTGCAACCAGCAGCCAGGGCCGGGGCGATCTTGCGCGCCAGCATGGCGATGGGAAAGTTCCAAGGAGTGATGGCCGCCGCGACGCCCACCGGTTCCTTGGTTACGATGATTCTGCGTCCGTGAGCGGGTTCGGGAATCACGTCGCCGTAGACTCGCTTGGCCTCTTCGGCAAACCACTCGATATAGGCGGCGCCATAGGCTACCTCGCCCCGGCTTTCGCTGAGCGGTTTCCCTTGTTCGAGCGAGATCAGGCGGGCAAGATCTTCCGCGTGCTTCTTTATGACCGCCAGCCACGCCTGCAGATGCTGGGCCCGTTCTTTCGCCAGCAGCGCGCGCCAACTGCAGAAGGCTCGCTGCGCAGCGGAGACGGCGGCCTCGGCTTCGATCGGGCCGCAGTCCGGCAGCGTGGCCAGAACCGTGCCATCCGCGGGATCTTCTACCGTAAATGTCCGGCCGTCGCTCGACCCTATTCTCTGGTTATCGATCCACGCATGGTTGAGGATCAGTTCACTGCAATCGAGTTGCAACATCGGGTCTCCGCTTACGGCAGCAAACGATGGAAATACAAAAAATGATCTTCGCGCACGTAGCCAAGCTTCTTATAAATACGCTGGGCCGCCAGGTTGTCGTGCGCGGTGGCCAGGGTAAGACGCTCAGCGCCGGTGCTGCGCGCAAACTCTTCCGCATAGTTTAGCAATGCAGTGGCGACGCCCTGACCGCGGGCGGATACATCGACATAGAGATCTTCAAGAAACCAGATCGGCCGCATCGCCAGCGTGTTGGTGGAGGGCATCAGATGCATAAAGCCGATGGCGGAAGAATGGTCGTCCCAGGCCAGGAAATACCGTCCCGACGATTGCCTGAGGCGGCTGCGAATAAAGGCCGTGGCGCGCTCTTGCTCCGGCGCTTCACCATAGAAAACGCGATAAGCAATGTACAGCCGCGACAGCTCGCTCAGTTGTTCAGTCGATGCAGCTTCTATCCGGCAAGCCAGCCTGTCCATAGGATTTGTGAACGCGTCTCTCAGACTACCAAGGTCGCAGCAGAAGCCTATAGGAACTGGACGGGTGCAGATCCCGCTCAGTGCGCCGCGCCCGCGAGCTCTCCCAACTCCGCTGCGACTGCGCTCAGACCGTCCTCCAACACCTGCAGAGCATCGCTGAATTCCTCATCGGTGATAGTCAGCGGCATCAACAGCCGGATGACGTTGTCATAGGTCCCTGCCGTCAGCACCAGCACGCCATGTTGCAGGCAATGCTGCACCAGCTTTTTCGCGGCTGGTGCATAAGCAGCTCCATGGGCATCGACGAACTCCATCGCCTGCATAGGGCCTAGTCCGCGAACGTCGCCAATAAAGTTGTGCTGGCGTTGCCAGGCCAGAGCCCGGTGTTGAAATTGCTCTCCCAGCCGGCGGCCACGCGCCAGCAACCGGCCATCGGCAAATTCTTCAAAGACCGCCAACGCCGCCGCGCAACACGCGGGGTTACCGCCGAACGTTCCGCCCAGGCCGCCAGGACCGGGAGCATCCATGATCTCCGCGCGGCCAGTGATCGCCGCCAACGGCATGCCGCCTCCGAGAGACTTGGCGGTGAGGATAAGATCGGGCTCGAGACCAAAATGAGTGCTGGCAAAAAGCTCCCCGGTACGGCCGAAGCCTGTCTGAACCTCATCGGCGACAAAGACGATCCCCCGTTCGCGACAGATCTTCGCCAGCGCCGGCAGAAATCCGGCAGGAGGCACGACAAATCCACCTTCACCAAGCACCGGCTCCACCACTACGGCTGCAATCGACTCGGCAGCCACTACACGACGAAACGTCTGGTCGAGCAATTCAGCGACTTGACCCTCGGTCATCGGGCCGCGGCTGGAGAGCCGCACATTCGCAGGCACGCCGTACGGGATGCGGTAGACATCCGTAGAAACGGGCCAAAGCCTTCCTTGTAGGGATGAGTCTTGCTGGTAAGCGACAAGCCCAGCATAGTGCGACCGTGAAAGCCATCTTCCACCGAGAGCACCGCGGGGCGTCCGGTAAAGGCGCGGGCAATCTTCACCGCGTTCTCCACCGCCTCCGCTCCGCTGTTCACCAGGAACGTCTTCTTGGCAAAGCTGCCCGGGGTGAGCTGGTTAAGCTTTTCAGCCACCGCAACGTAGCTCTCGTAGCCCGTGACCTGGAAGCAGAGATGAAGAAAAGCGTCGAGCTGCGCACGCACCGCGCTGACCACCCTTGAATTCCGGTGGCCAACGTTGGCGCAACCGATGCCGCCGCCCAGGTCGATGAAGCGATTGCCATCCACGTCTTCGAGCATGGCGCCCTCAGCGTGACGGACAAACAGCGGGGTGGAGGCATAGACCCCGCGCGGGATAGCCTGCAACCGGCGGGCCGTCAACGCGCGCGAATTGGGTCCTGGAATCTCTGTCTTCACTCGGATAGTCATATCAAACGCCACCCTTTCCTTTGTCATCCCGAGCGCAGCCGAGGGATCAATACCATCCAATCGGTGCTTCATTCAGATTGATATAGACCTGCTTGGTCTCGAGGTACTCGTCGATGCCATGGATCCCCAGTTCCCTGCCGAAGCCCGATTGCTTAAAGCCTCCCCACGGCGCTTCCACGCACGTAGGCTGCATGTGATTGACCCACACCACACCGGCGCGGATGGCCTTGACCATGCGCATGGCGCGATAGATGTCACGCGACCAGACGGCGGCGGCCAATCCGAAAGAGGTATCATTCGCAATTTTGAGCGCCTCGCGCTCGTCTTCGAATGGGATCACGCAGACCACCGGGCCGAAGATCTCTTCCCGCGCAATCCGCGCCGAGTTATCGACGTCGTAGAAGATCGTCGGCTCGACGTAATAACCGCGGGTCAGAGAAGCCGGCCGCCCGCCGCCCAGGGCTAACTTGGCTTCGGACTTGCCCAGTTGCTGATAGGCGGAGACCCGGTCGTACTGTTCCTTGCTGACCAGCGGACCCATCTTGGTAGAGCGATCGAGCGGCGGCCCCAGCTTGATGGTGCGCGCCTTCTCTGTCATGGCCTCAAGAAATTTCGGATAAATCGACCTCTGCACCAGCACCCTGCTGCCGGCCGAACAGACCTCACCCTGGTTGATGAAAACGCCGAAGAGCGCGCCATCGATGGCCGCCTCAAAATCCGCATCGGCAAAGAAGATGTTGGGCGACTTGCCACCCAGCTCGAGCGTCACCCGCTTGAGCGTGTCCGCGGCCGATTTCATGATGATCTTGCCCACGGCGGCTGATCCCGTGAACGCCACCTTATCCACGTCCGGATGGGCCACAATAGCGGCGCCCGCCGTCTCCCCCAGCCCGGTCACGACGTTCACTACTCCGGAAGGAACTCCGCACTCCGCCAGCCAACCGGCCAGCTTCAACATGGTGAGCGGCGTTTGCTCCGCCGGCTTCAACACGCAGGTGCAGCCCGCGGCAATCGCCGGCGCCAGCTTCCACGCGGCCATGCCTAACGGATAATTCCAGGGAATAATCTGCCCCGCAACCCCGACCGGCTCTTTCAACGAGAGGCTGAGTGCATTGTCGGGGACAGGGTTCACCAGTCCGGAGACCTTGTTGGCCAGTCCTCCGTAGTACTCAAAGCACGTGGCGGCATCGGCGATGTCGTATTCCGCTTCGACAATCGGCTTGCCGCAATTGCGCGACTCCAACTCCGCCAGCTGCGGAGCTTCCTCACGCAAGCTTGGCCGCGATGCGAAACAGGATGCGGCCTCGCTCCTGGGCCGTCGTCTGCGGCCAGCCGCCTTCATCAAAGGCGTGGCGTGCCGCTGCGACCGCGGCATCAATATCGGCTGCGCTGGCGTCGGGAATTTCCGCGATGACCTCTTCGGTCGAAGGGTCGCAGACAGGAATGCGTTTGCCGGAGGTTCCTTCCGTCCATTCCCCATTAATAAACATCGGTTCGGAACTGGTCTGCGAGACAGCCATGGGAGATCCTTTCGACAGCTAGGTATGAGCGGCGGTAACCCTACCGCCGCCCATGAGACAACTAGGCCCGCACCATCGTTTCCTGTTGGGCCTGGGCCAGGGCCGGCGCCACTTCCTCAAAGGCCGATAGGTGCTTGTCAATATCGGCCATGGAGTGAGCGACGGAGATGGTCCACTGCTCATCCCACCAGTAGGGCTGCGCCATCACACCACGGTTCAACATACCGAACCAGTAGAGCCTCCACAGATCCGTATCCACCTTAAGCCAATCGCGGTAGTTACGAATCTTGTTGGGATAGAGCAACATCGCTCCATTCGATCCGGCGCTCTCCACGTAGGCTTCCAGGCCGGTCTTCTGCACAATCTGCTTGTAGCCGGAGACCAGGGCTTCGCTTACCTTGGCAATGTGCGCATAGCCCGCGGGCGTGAGCACTTCACGGAAGGTCGCAATCCCCGCCGCCATGACCAGCGGGTTGGTGGCATAGGTGCCGGCGTGAAATACCTTCTGCTGCGCGATCACGTCCATCACCTGCTTGCTGGCGGCGAACGCGGCCAGCGGGAAACCGCCCCCGATGGACTTGGCCAACGTCACCATGTCGGCCTTGATGTTGAAGTACTCGCAGGCTCCGCCGCGGCCCAGCTTGGCGCCGGTCTTCACTTCGTCAAAAATGAGCAGCGCGCCCTCGCGGGTGCAGATCTCGCGCAGCCCTTCCAGATATCCCGGCTCCGGCATGCAGATGCCGATGTTCATCATGATGGGTTCCACGATGACGGCGGCAATCTGGCGCGGGTTCTCGGCAAACAGGCCGGCAACCGCTTTGAGATCGTTGAACTGCGCCACCAGAGTGTTCTTCACCGTGTCGGCGGGAACTCCACCCGAGGCTGGTACCTGGTTGGGCCGGTCGGGATCACCGCAGAGCTCGAGCTTGGGCTTCATGCTCACCAGAACGGAGTCATGCACGCCGTGGTAGGCGCCCTCCATCTTGATGATCTTGTCGCGCCCGGTAAAGCCGCGCGCGATGCGGATCGCGTGCATGGTCACTTCCGTACCGCTGCTGCCAAAACGCACCTGCTCTACCGGGAAACGCCGGCAGATTTCTTCTGCCAGCTCGAGCTCCAGGGTATGCGGCATGCCATACATGGTGCCGGTGACGAGGCGCTCCTGCACGGCGGCGACCACTGCCGGGTGGCAGTGGCCGGCCATCAGCGCGCCGAAACACAGATTGAAATCGATGTACTCGTTGCCGTCGAGGTCGTGAATGTGGCTTCCCTTGGCATCCTTCACAAACAAGGGCCACGGCTCGTAACTGCGGAAGTTGCTGGCTACACCGAGCGGCATGCGCGGTTCTGCCCGCTTGAGCGCATCGCGCGAGCCGGGCGTACGGGATTCAAAGCTGGAAAGTTCTTTCTCAAGAAGGTGGTACATGGGATTCTTCCTTTGCCCAGGGGGCGGTGAATAGCAAAGAGGGCCGGGCGACATAGCTAAGCCGGCAGACGCCGCGGAGCGGGTCTAGCGTTCGATCAGGATCGGGTTGGACAGCCGGCACAGCCGGCCTTCACCGCGGGCATAGCGAAGAAACCAGCGCATCCGGCAAAACGTGCCGGCGATGGGGCAATCTTCGTAGCTGGAGAGAGAAGACATTTTCGGGCAACCGCAATTATACGTTGCCACGAATAGACCCTTATAGTAATTTTTGAAAACCAGCCAGACCGTCCATTGCGCCGCCGGGTGCCCCATCCCCCGTTCGTTTTTCGCGAGATGTGGGATACCACAAATTCTCACCCCTCGCTTTCGAGTGACCATTGAGGCTTCGGGGCTGAAGGAGCGGTGGGCACCCGGGTTCCATTGACAAGCAAAATTGGGAGCAGGATGAGCGTGAAGGCAACAAGATTTCTCCTACTGTGCAGCCTAGCGGCGCTTACCGCTCTTTCCAGCTGCAAAAAGGCCCCGCCCACGCTCAGCCTGCTGGTGTGGGAGGGTTATGCCGACCCTTCCTTCATCCAGGGCTTTGAAGCCAAATGCCAATGCAAGGTAACCGCGGCCTATATGGGGTCCAGCGATGAGCTGGTAGCCAAGTTACGGGGTGGTGCTTCCTCCAATTACGATGTGATCTCGCCTTCGAGCGACGTGGCCACGATGCTCAGCCGCTCCGGCCTGGTGGCTCCGCTCGACCTGACAAAGATCCCAAATTACGGCCAACTTTCGCCTACCCTGACCTCCAAGCCGTTGGTCAGGCAAGACGGCAAAGTATACGGCGTGCCCCTTACCTGGGGTCCCAATCCCCTGCTCTACGACACCACCGCCTTCCCTAAGGCGCCCGCCACCTGGGCTGAACTTTGGGATCCTAAGTTCGCCAACAAGCTATCGTTCTGGGACGATCTCTCCACCATTTACATGGCGGCGCAGGTGCTCGGCTTCGGTAAGCCCGATCCTACGGCCATCTATAACCTGAACGACGAGCAACTACAACAGGTGAAGCAAAAGCTGATCGCGTTGAAACCGAATATCCGCAAGCTTTGGACCACCGGCGGGGAGTTGACCAACCTGTTTCAGAACCACGAGGTGATCGCCGCCATGGGATGGCCCCTGGTGACCAACCAGCTGCACAAGAGCGGCCTCCCCATCCAGGAAGAGATTCCCGCGGAAAGCACCACCGGGTGGATTGACCACCTGATGATTACCCAATCGAGCGATAACAAGGACCTCGCTTACCAGCTTTTGAATTACCTCATTTCCGCCCAGGCGCAAAAGCAGCTCAGCGATGTGACGGGATATATCCCGGCCAACCCGCAAGCCGCAGCACTGATGACCCCGGAGCAACGCCACAGCCTGCACCTCGACGATATCGATGCCTACCAGCGCCAGATCGTTTTCTGGCAAGACGTGCCGCGACGCGCAAAGTACACCGAGATTTGGAACGAAGTGAAGGCCAGCCAATGAAAGGCGCGACATGAGCGGCGCTGCCTTTCTGCGCCTGGAGAATGTGGGCAAGCGCTTCGGCGAGCACACGGTGCTCGCATCCATTTCGCTGGAAGTCCAGCAGGGCGAGTTTCTTACTCTGCTGGGGGAAAGCGGCTCGGGCAAGACCACCTTGCTACGCATCCTGGCCGGCTTTGAAGAGGCGACTGCCGGACGCATTCTGCTCGATGACCAGCGCCTCGATGCCATGCCGCCGCATCGCCGTCCCATCCATACCGTCTTCCAGAGCTATGCACTTTTTCCCCACATGAGCGTCTTTGACAATGTGGCCTATGGCTTGCGGGTGCGCGGCTGTGCCCGCGGCGAAATGACATCGCGGGTCAATGAAGCGCTGGAAAAGGTCCGCATGGAACGTTTTGCCAAACACTTTCCCAGGCAAATCAGCGGAGGACAAAAACAGCGCGTCGCGCTGGCCCGGGCGCTGGTCAACCGGCCCCGGTTGCTGCTGCTCGATGAACCGCTCTCCGCGCTCGACGCCAATCTGCGCCTGGAAATGCAACGCGAGCTGAAGCTGCTGCAGCGCGAGGTCGGCATCACATTTATCTTTGTTACCCATGACCAGAGCGAGGCGCTGGCTATCTCCGATCGCGTGGTTCTGCTACACCACGGCAAGGTGGAGCAATGCGGCACGCCGCGCGCCATCTACAACACCCCGCGCACCGCCTACGCGGCCTCATTCCTGGGCAAGAGCAACCTGGTCGCCGGCACCGTTCGCCAGGGAGTAGCGGACTGTGGAGCTTTCTCCGTGCCGGTGAAGTTGCCCGATGGTCCGGTCACTTTTTCTTTGCGCCCGGAGTGCATTACACCTGCCGCGGAGGCCGGTGAGCAGGCAGTGCAATTTGCCGCAGAGGTAGTTGCAGAACAGTTTCACGGGGCTGACTCCTTGCTGACCCTACGCTGCGCAGGCGGCATGGAGCTCTCAGCGCGCATAGCCGGGCCGCTCAGCGACGGCGGAGGCTTCGCCTTTCACGCACAAGACCTGGTCCCACTGGAGCAGGAATAAATGCGCAGCGCACGCGTCTCCGCATGGCTGGTGGCGTTTCCGCCCTTCGCCTGGATTGCTCTCTTTCTGTTTACTCCTTACTGTCTTCTCTTTTGTTACAGCTTCTGGAGCCTGGACGCAGGCCAGCAGGTGCTTCACCACGCGACCCTGACCAACTATCTGCACCTGGCAACCACCCCGCTCTACATCACCGTGATTCTCCGCTCCATGCGCATCGCCTTCTCGGTGGTGGTGCTTTCGCTCTTGATCGGTTATCCCCTGGCGTGCTTTCTCGTTTTTCAGGCGGGCAAATACAAGCAGATTCTTTACCAGGCCGTGATTATCCCGCTGTGGATCAGCTACCTGGTGCGCGCCTACGCCTGGAAGGTCATCTTCGGCAATGAGGGCGTGATGAATACGCTCCTGCTTTGGGCGCACGCAACCCGCCACCCTCTGGGCTTTCTCCTGTACAGTCCCTTCGCCGTGATCGTGACCCTGACCCATATCTATGTGCCCTTCGTGGTGTTGCCAGTGGTGGCATCGCTGGAAAAGATTCCCCATGAGCTGCTCGAGTCATCCAGCGATTTGGGCGCCACCACGTGGCAGACCTTTACCCGCGTGATCCTTCCCCTCTCGCTGCCCGGCGTCCTCTCCGGCGCGACCTTTGCCTTTCTGCTCAGCTTCGGAGACTTTCTGGCGCCGCTGCTGTTGGGTGGTCCGAGCAGTGTGATGATCGCCAATATTGTCGCCAACCTCTTCGGTGCGGATTACAACTGGCCCCTGGGAGCCGCGGTGGCCGTGCTCATCCTGGTGATGGTGCTTGTCATTCTCACCATCACCCAGAGGCTGGAGCGCCGCTGGAGGGTTGCTTGAAAGCGCTCTCCACCACCTTCGCCTGTGCTGCGTATGGCTTTCTCTACCTCCCCATCGTGGTGCTGATCGTTTACTCCTTCAACCTGGATGGCGTGGGCGGTTTTCCGCCGCACCATTGGACGCTCAATTGGTACCGCACCCTCTTTGACGACTCCGCCATGTGGACCGCAGTGGCCAACAGCGCCATTGTCGCCTTGTCCACCGTTGTCTTGTCCATGTTGATTGGCTTCCCCGCGGCCTATGCGCTCGATCGTTATTCATTCCCGGGTAAGGCGGCCTTTCAACGCCTGGTATTGCTGCCCCTGATCGTTCCTGGCGTGATCACCGGCATCTCCTTGTTGTTGCTGACGGTCAGCAGCGGATTTCATCTAAGCCTGGTCACCGTGATCCTCGGCCACTCGACCGCCTTGACGGCAGTTGCCGCGACCGAAATCTTAGCCGGCCTGGCCAAGCTCGATCGCTCGCTTGAAGAGGCCTCCGCGGACCTGGGCGCCACCCGGCTACAAACCCTGGGACGCATCGTCCTGCCCGGCCTGCGAACCTCCCTGCTTGGCACAGCGCTCCTGGTCTTCACGCTTTCCATGGATGAGATTGCCGTCACCTTCTTCCTCATCGGCCGGGAGAACACTCTGCCGCTGGAAATTTGGTCACGCCTTCGCCGCGGCGCGACCCCGGAGATGAACGCCATCGCCACCCTTATCTTCTTGTTCTCAGTCATCACGATCTTTTTGTCGCAATGGCTGACCACCCGCCAGCCTGCCCAGGCTGCTCAATGAAGAGCACCCGCCGCAGCTTCCTGGCCAATGCCGGCCTCATCGCCGCGGGCCTGCCTCTTTACGCCGGCGCAGTGAAGCCACAACACTCCTGCATCGTGGTCGGCGCCGGCTTCGCCGGGCTCACAGCCGCCTACCGCCTTTGCGCAGCGGGATGGAAAGTCACAGTCCTCGAAGCCCGCAACCGCACCGGAGGCCGCGTCTGGTCCTATCGCTTTCCCCAGGCTCCGGAGCTGGTGTGTGAGATGGGCGGCGAATGGATCGGCAAAGATCACAAGAAAATAATCGCCTTGGCAAAAGAGTTGAACGTGTCGCTTGAGCCCCATGCCTACCGCGTGTGGTTGCTGCAGAGCGGCCAGATGCATGCCCCCGGCGGCTGGGACTTTTCCCCGCAGGCGCACGCAGCATGGAAAAAATTCCTTAGCGACTACAAGCACTATTCCGAGCAGGATAAGCGCCATATGGACCAGTACGACTGGTGGACATGGCTGGGCAAGATGGGATTCGCCGGCAACGACCGCCGCATTCACGAGTTGATCGATTCCACCGATTACGGCGAATCCATCCGCGAGGTCTCCGCCTATGTCGCCGCCGAAGAATACGTCGATACCGATTACACCAATCCCAACAACACCGATGAGATGGACTGGCACGTGCTGGGCGGAAACAGCAAGCTGGTGCAGGCGCTGGTGAATCGTCTCCCGCCGGGCGCCCTCCATTTGAACTCTCCCGTCGTTTCCATCAAGCAGCGCGCGGGCCTGGTTACCGTGGCCACGGCAAAAGAAAGCTTTACCGCCGACGCTTGCGTTTTCGCCGCGCCCGCATCCATCTTGTCTTCCATCCATTTCGAGCCTGCGCTCTCCTCCGCGCAGGCGTTGGCCGCCGATGAGCTCGAGTACAGCCGCATTATCAAGACCCAGCTGCTCTTCAATCACCGGTTTTGGCCCGCGGAAGACTTTTCCCTGATCAGCGATGAGACCGCGCATGAGTACTTCCACACCACCCAACGGCAACCCGGCCCGCGAGGCATTCTCTGTTCCTACTCGGTAGGCGACAAGGCCGACGTGCTCGCCGCTCAATCGCAGGCGGAGCGCCAGGCACAGTTGGTTCGCGACCTGAGCGCGGTTTCTGGCGACGCGCCCAAAGCACTGATCACCTCCGTCGATCAACCCTGGCAGGACGACCCATGGGTGCATGGTGCGTACGCCATCTACCGGCCCGGACAGTGGTTCCGCATTCGTCCGTTGCTCGAGCAATCGCACGGCAAGGTGCTCTTTGCGGGCGAACACCTGGCCGAATGGCAGGGCTTTATGGAAGGCGCTGTCGATACCGGCGAAATTGCCGCCGCCCACTTGTTGCACTAAATTATTGTGAGGGAAACGATGCATTGGACTGACAAAGAACTGGGCATGGATCGCCGTATTACCCGCCGCGACTTTATGCAAGGCGCAGCGATGGCCATAGCTGCCGTGGCTGCCCCGCCCACCTCGCTCTTTGCAGAGCAGGCGACCGAAGCGCAGAACGCGCCCGGCTACGATCCACCCGCCGCCCATGGATTGCGCGGCAGCCACGTTGGCTCCTTCGAAGTGGCCCACAGTCTGCGCGACGGCACATTCTGGGCCAACGCGGGAAAAGCCGAAAGCACGGGCGAAACCTACGACCTGATCGTGGTGGGCGGCGGCATCAGCGGCCTCTCCTCGGCGCGCTTCTTTCACCAGGCCGCGGACAAATCGGCGCGCGTGCTTATCCTGGAGAACCACGATGATTTTGGCGGGCACGCCAAACGCAATGAATTTCAAGTGGACAAAACCTTCATGCTCGGCTACGGAGGCACCTACGCCATCGAGAGCCCTGCCCCGTACAGCCCTGTCGCCAAAGGTGTGATTCGCGACTTGGGCATCGATGTCTCGTCTTACTCCAAACACAACGACGACAAGCTCTACCCTTCGCTCGGGCTCAAGCAGAAGATTTTTTTCGACCAGGAAACCTTCGGCGCCGATCGGCTGGTCGTCAGCCCCTCACCCCGGCGTCGCCAGCAAACAAGCCAGCAGGCGGATAAGACGTGGCAGGAATTTGCTGCGCAGGCTCCGCTGAGCGACAAGGCCAAGGGGGATCTACAGCGCCTGTACGCTCTCGACGAAGATCTGCTGCCGGGGCTCTCTTCCGACCAGAAGAAAGCCAAGCTGGCGCGTATGAGCTATGCCGACTATCTGACGAACCTGGTCAAAGTGGATCCCAAGGTTGTGGCCATGCTGCAGGGATATCCGAAACCGCTGTATGGTGTGGGTATCGACGCCGTCTCGGCCCAGGACGCGTGGGGCTTGGGTATGCCCGGATTCAACGGACTCAAGCTGGCGCCGGGCGCCGGCCCGGGCATGGGCCGCGACTCCATCCCCAACGAGGAAGCGGAAGAGTTCTTCTTCCATTTTCCCGACGGCAATTCATCCATCGCCCGGCTGCTGGTGCGTTCGCTGCTGCCCAACGCCGTACCCGGCAATTCGGCGGACGATATCCTTACTTCTCAAATCCGCTATGACCAGCTCGATCAAGCCGGCAGCCCGACACGCATCCGCTTGAACAGCACCGTGGTCAAAGTACGCCATGACGGCGACCCGGCCACTGCGAAAGAAGTGGAAGTCACCTATGTGCAGAAGGGGCAGGTGTATACCGTAAAAGGCTCTCACTGCATTTTGGCCTGCTGGCACACAGTGATTCCTTTCCTCAACACCGAATTGCCTGCGGCGCAGGTGGCGGCACTACGATCGGCAGAGAAAGTTCCGCTTGTCTACACCAACGTGGCCCTCAAAAACTGGGAGAGCTTTGTTCGCCTGCAAATGGCGGGCATGTACGCGCCAGGATCTTACTTCACCGACGCCCGTCTCGACCACCGCATCAACATTGGTAACTACCACTGTACGACCAAGCCGGATGAGCCGATCGTGCTCACCATGAGCCGTTATCCCTGCTCGCCCGGTCTGCCGGCACGCAGCCAGCATCGCGCCGGACGGGCCAATCTGTATGCCACCTCGTTCGAGACCTTCGAGAGAAATATCAGGGAGCAGCTTGCGCGCAGTGCCGGCGCCGGCGGCTTTGATCCCGCGCGCGATATCGCCGCGATCACTGTGAATCGCTGGCCCCACGGTTACGCGTATCAATACAACTCCCTGTGGGATCCCTTCTGGTTAGAAGGCGGCCCGCTGCCCTGCGTTGAAGCGCGCAAGCCCTTCGGACGCATCGCCATCGCCAACGCCGATGCCGATGCTTACGCTTACACCGACTGCGCCATCAACCAGGCCTACCGCGCCGTCAACGATCTCAAAGTGGCAGCGGGGTAGCGAAGTCGAACGGGCACCTCATGCCATCCATCCCAATAACGACTTCGGGTGCAAGCCACCACTCTCCCCTTTGTCATCCCGAGCGAAGCCGAGGGACCTGCGGTTCCCCCCAACCCCCAAGCGTACGTCATATGGCAGCCGCCGGATGCCCAGGCCAAGCCTTCCCTCGGGACACAAGCCCCGCCAAAATCAGGTACATCAGCAACCCGATAGGCCCAAAAAGAAACGTCAGCACCAGGCAAGGAACCACCAACACAAAAGGCACACGATTGCGCCGCGCATCCCTTACTTGCCAACTACCAATGAAAAGATCGAAAGCAAGATAATGGACCCATCCGGCAAGCACCAGCCATCTGTCGGTAAACAGCAGCATCACGTTGCTCAGAGAATTGAACCCTCCCCGGTGGCCACCCCAGTGAGTGAAGATGAGCACCAGGTACAGACCGCACAGAAGCGCCGGCACCAGCAAACCCGTGATCAACGACGAGATTATCCGCGAGGCGCGAGGCGACCATCCCGTGGCCACTAGCAGAACCCAGCCGGCCAGCGCCGTGCTGTTGCAAAGTCGAAAAAGCCCATCCGCATTCATGAAATGCCTTCCTTACCTCTGAAAGTAAATACCGCAACTGCAGTCAGCGCCACCCACACAGCAAAACTTTCCAGCGACAAGCTGTCCGGTTGCGCGATCGACTGCCCCCGGAAGGCCTGCCACAGAATCAGCCCGAAGAGCGCCAGGTAACTGGCGGCCATCGCAAAGATGAGATTACGCTGAGTCCGATCATTTGGAGCAAAGCGGCGGCGAGCAATCCACCATGCAAGCAGCGGCAGAACCTGTAGACCATGCATGCCCACAAAGTGGGCAACGCGCAGATCGCCATGATCGGCGCTCCATCCGGTAACCGGCAAACCCGGCCCCCCGTCCGGAGCGCCTACCGTGTGCGCGCCCGCAATCGGCAGCCGTCCACTCGCATGCGCCTGCACCAGTTGCTGCGAGTTCGGCACTGCCATCAGGCCCCCCGAGCCTGTCCCGATCAGCGCCAGGACCATACCCAAACGCAGCGACCATCCCCAGGCAGACTCAGCGAAAGGTTGCCGGAAGAGGACAATCGTGAGCAACAGCATCGCCAGCCAGATGCAGAGGATGCTCACCCCCATCACGGCAAAGACAGCGCCATCAAATGGCGTGGCCACGTTGAAGTGGCTGGTAGTGCCCCGCGCCGCCTGCATGTCGATCAGCGCGATCTCGATCGCCAGGCCCGCGGCCAACACGATGTCCAGAGCCCGCGTGACCCGCGGCCAGATACGGGTCGACGCGATACAAAAAGCGAAGCTCCAGGCCGCGATCACGGTCGAGAGCGCGAACTTCTCCGGCTTGAGCCAGGCCGGCGCCCCGGTAATCACCCGCCGGTCCACCACCAGGCCGCATAAGGCGAATACGAAGTCAGCCGCCATGATGAATCCGAGGACGGTCAGCGCGGGCGCGGCAGCGAATAGCATTGAAAACCGATGCTTCATGTGAAAGAGATTAACATAAATGTTAAACCGATTCACATTCTTCTGTAAAATAAACCTGGAGAGCACCCCAACCTTGAAAGTGAAGCGCCCCTATCATCACGGAGACCTGCGGGCAGCCCTGATAAACGCCGCGCTCTCCCTCATCGACGAGCACGGCGTCAAAGGCCTCGCCCTGAGCGATGCCGCCCGCCTGGCGGGAGTCAGCGTAGCCGCTCCCTACCGTCACTTCAAAGACAAAGAGGCGTTGCTGGCAGAAATCGCAGCCGAAGGATTCACCCTCTTCCGCGATGCGCTCGCGCGCGCCGCCCAGAGCCACCCTGAAGACCAGGTGAAGCGCCTGGTAGAGATGGGTGTGGCCTACGTCGACTTCGCCTTAAACCACCGCTCTCACTTCAAGGTGATGTGGGAGGGTGGGCTCGCCAAAGCAAACTACCCTGAAATGCAGCAGACCGCCTACCAGGCATATCTGCTGTTGGAAAATGCGGCGAGGGAGCTGCATCCACGAGCACACCCCAGCCGGCAGCAGGCCCTGGTCAGGGCTGCCTGGAGCCTGGTTCACGGCTATTCCATGCTGGCGCTCGAGCGTGAACTGGAAGTAGCCGAGGCGGAGCACGCCGGCAAGAAACTACTCCGCCAATCGCTTCATCTGCTACTCGACCAGTTCAGAAAAGATTTAGTTCGATAAAGCGCAGCTGCGTGTATAAAGGCTTCCAACTCCCTATATCAAAACGACGTTCCTGAATCATCACGGCTGGCCATTGGGCAGCCCGAACGCTGCATCGGAACGGATTGAGCAGACGGCATGGCAAACTCCGCGGCAGACGGCGCCTGGACCTCCATCGAAGACCTCCTTGACCGAACGCTCGGCAGTCGTCCATCCGCACCTCATTTGGCGTTGATAAAAAAGGCAGAGCACGAGCGCCCAGAGGTGAAGGAATTTCTCGGGCGCGCCTTTCGCCTCATGGTGATTTCCAATACCGCACCCGCGCACATAACACCCGCACTCGCCTGGATCCTGGGCGTCATGATTCCCAGGCTGCTTCCTGGAGCGTGGGGCAATGTCGTTCCCCCATTCACCTTTGTAGACCGCCATAAGCAGATCAATGCCTACCTCCACGCAAACCCCTGGGGGCAATTTCCAGAGGACACCGTCCTTCTGGAGATGGGTTGCGGCTTCCCGCCACAAACGGCGCTCGATGCCGCCCGCGATTTTCCCCATTGGCAGGTAATTGGAGCTGACCTGCAATTCGACCCCTACGTTCTTTACGATTCTGACGGCAACTACGCGTGTATGGATTCGGACGGCGGCGTCCGATACTTTCACCCCGGCTCGCCCAATCGTGGGACCTTTACATCGCTTTACGACGACGCCTCTTCCACCTTCCAACACTTTCGCGCCATCTTTTCGGCGCTACGGGAAAAGTTACCAGTCTCCGGCCACGGTCAATGCGTATCCATCGAGCATGAAGGCGCACGGCTCGTGCACCACCCCATCAGAAGCTATGAGCGTCCGAATCTCAAATTTATTCAGGCTGGAATCGGCGCAGAAACACCACCAGCCGATATCGTTCGCGTCTTGAACGTCCTCTTCTATTTTGATGCAGAGTTTCGCAGCCGCGCTGAGCAATGGGCGCTGCGCACCCTTCGGCCAGGAGGGCTCTTCCTGTGTGGTGCGGATGGAAATCTGACCTTCGAGGCACGTTATTCTGTCTACCGCAACGAGAACGGAAATCTGGTTCCCAAAGAATTCGCCTTCAGCCTCGACAACCTTCGGCCCCCTACAGTGATGCCCTGGTTCTGCCTGCACAACGAAGAGAAGGAAACGTTTGCGTTAGCCAAACTGATGGGGATTCTCCGCTCCGATGAGGGATTCCGCCTGGCCTACGATTCCCGTGTGGACGAGCTCCTGGCCGAGAAGAATATGTTGGTCCGCCAGGAAGATGGATTCCTGGGCACGCCGCCTGAACAGCTTCCACTCTCCGAGTGGCTCCCAGCCTACATCGACATGCAAAACAAGTTGCAGCAGGAAGGTTTCACGGACCGGGCTGTGTCTGTACTTAAACAAGCCGGCTACCACGCCTGGATAAACCCTGTGGGCCACGTAGCCGTTGACCCACAGGGCATTGCTTCCTTTTGACCTTCTGTAAAACTACGCAACTACTCCGGTTGGGGGACCAGACGGATGTACGGTTTGGGCGACTTCCAGCCGCCGGTGTACTTCAGTTTGGCCTCGTCGTCGGAGACAGAGGGCAGAATAATGACATCTTCCCCCGGCTGCCAATCCGCTGGTGTGGCTACCTTGTGCTTGGCCGTGAGCTGCATGGAATCGATCACCCGCAAGATCTCAGGAAAATTGCGACCCGTGCTCATGGGGTAACTCAATTGCAGCTTGATTTTCTTATCCGGCCCGATGACGAAGACGGTGCGCACGGTGGCATTGTTCGCGGCCGTACGGCCCTCAGAGGTCTCCCCTGAGTCGGCAGGCAGCATGTCGTACAGTTTGGCCACCTTCAGCTCGGTGTCGCCAATCATCGGATAGTTCACCTTGAAGCCACCAGTCTCTTCGATATCCACGGCCCACTTACCGTGGCTGCTCACCGGATCGACGCTCAGTCCAATCACCTTGGTGTTGCGCTTCGCAAATTCGTCGTGCAGGCCGGCGACGCTCCCTAATTCCGTGGTACAGACCGGGGTGAAGTCTTTGGGGTGAGAAAAAAGAATCGCCCAGCCATCGCCAATCCACTCATGAAAGCGAATCGTGCCCTGGGTTGTTTCGGCGGTAAAGTCGGGAGCTGTGTCATTAATTCTTACGGACATGGTACGTCTCCAGCAATCGCTTGCGTTTTTCTGTGGTTTGAGGTGCTCAGGACACCTGTTCGGCGCCCGTCAAGAATTTTAGCAGCACCGTCAGCCCCTGCCGGTGGGTATCCAAACCTGCATCGCAGAGAGCTGGCGATTCGACCATGCATAGTAGGGAATAAGGCGCAGCGTGGTCGGGCGAACCGCATCCCTATTGGGCAGCGTCGCCTGGTAGAGGTTGCCGGACTCGGCCGGGAGCCATGCGCCGGGGTGCTCCAACACCATCACGCCCTCCAGCAAATCAGGCTGGTAGGCCGTCGTCGTGCTCTCGGTGAGTTGTGCCGTGTAGCGAGGAAAGCCTTCCGGATCCGCAGGGGCCACGGCCTGATCGAGTTGCTCCATACAATAAACGATGGGCCCCCGCTGGAAAGCGATCCGTCCACGATCATCGGTCACCGCGAGATTGGCGTGCACGGCTTGGGGCTGCATATCGAAGCTCAGCTCCACGGCGTCGCCCGCGGACCAACGGCGCTTGATCGGCAGGTACTCTCCGGGCATCGCGCCTGCGACCGTGCTGCCATTCACCTTGACCGTATTGCGCTTCGACCAGCCTGGAATGCGCACGAACAAGGTGAACTCCTCGGGCGATGCCGGCGTCACCGCCAAGTGCACCGTCCCTTCCCAGGGATATTGCGTGGTCTGCTTGATCGCAAGCCTGGCGCCGTTTTCCAGCTGCCACTGCAGCTCAGAATTGTCATAGAAGTGCACATAGACACCCTGCGCCGACGTGCTGTAGAAGTAGCCGGGCAGCGCCGCAAAGGTGCGCTCCAGGTTGGGCGGGCAGCAGGTGGTGTCGTACCAGGAATTGCGAATCTTATCTCCGGTCGAAGGATCAAAAGCCAGCGGGTTGCGATAGCAGTAGAGCTTGCCATCGAGTGACATGCCGGAGTTGATGCCGTTATACAACGCGCGTTCCATCACATCGGTAAACTTGGCATCCCCACTGGCAGCCAGCATGCGCCAGTTCCACATCATGTTGCCGATAGCGGCGCAGCTCTCGCCGTAGGCAGTTTCGTTGGGCAGCTCATAGGCATTGCCGAAGGCCTCTCCATCGCTGCGTGCTCCCACGCCGCCGGTTACGTAGAGCTGATGTTCCGCCAGGTCGTCCCACAGCCGGTTCAGCGTCTTCCAGTAGGCGGGGTCACCGGTTTCCAGGTAATAGTCCGTGGCCCCGCAACAGGCATACATGGCGCGGACCGCGTGGCCTTCCAGCTTGGTTCTGGAGGTAAACGGAACTCCGCAGAACATGTATACAATCTGGCGTTCCTGCAGCGGTATCCGCGAATCGCCTTGAAGAATGTAACCCGCCAGGTCGAGATAGCGCCGGTTCCCTGTGGTGCGATACAGCTCGATCAGCGACATCTCAATTTCCGGATGTCCCGCCACGATAGGCCCTTGATTCGCCGCGGGGCCATAGCCCGGCAGCAGGAAATCGTCGACGAAGCGCACCCCGGCATTCAGCAGCGTTGGATCTCCCGTCGCGCGATAGTAGGCGATGCCGCCCTGCAGCAGATGGCCAATGCAGTAGAGCTCATGGCCAGTTGTCTGGGTCTTGGGCAGCATGCGGTCGCCTTGCTTGCTCTCGACAAAATAAGTGTTGAGATAGCCGCCCGGCTCCTGCGCGGCCACCACCTGACGAATCATCTCGTCGGTTTCAGCGCGCAACGCCGGCAGCGGGCCGGACTGCAGCACGAACCCGACCGCTTCCACCCATTTATATATGTCGGAGTCGGAGTAGACCGGACCGATCTGCGGGGCCGCCGACTTCCCTTCCAGGCGGAGGAAGTTATCCATGCGCCCGTGTTCGATCAATTCCAGCCGCATGCTGGGAATGCTCGATTCCACATTCGTCTGCCGGCGCTTCGACCAGAAGCCCGGGGTGATGGTCACCGCGTGGACCGGCACGCTCTTGAGTTTTGCATAGGGAGAATGGCGGGTAGCAATAATACCGGCGTTGGCCCAGTCGGGATCGAGGGCGGGATGAGATTGAGTGCTCGATTGGCCCAGAGCAAAGTCGCCGCTGGGCAGCGCGGCCGCCGCGGTGGCCGCGGCCGCAGTGGATAGGAATTTGCGCCGGGTGAGCAAGGAACCGGTCATGGTTAACCTTCTTAGGACGATCGCCAGTATACGCCCGTTGAGTGGGTGGTAACCTACGCTAACATGCGCGGGTAACCAATTGCCGAGTTACCGGTCAACTTGAGCCTATAAGACAGAGCACACCATCGACCGTGGGATTGCGCTGGTTTACGCTGATGCACATAGCCAATTAACCGCGGATCCGGGCCCCTCCCTTATACTGCAGTCACTCGTCTCAAGGCGGAGAAATCAACTGAGCTTATTGTTCGGCATCGATAACGCAGTCCCTGATCTTCCGGTGCTCGAGGAGCGAGCGGGCAGCCCCACGTTCGACAGCTGCGAAAGAACCACCGAGTTGATTATCGGTGAACGAAAGCTTCTGGCGTTTGCCCCGGCGATTCGTGAACTCCGCCTGCGGTGCGGTCAACAAGACGATCTCACCACCGATCTGCAATATTTCATTGCGGCAAACACGCAAAAAAATAGAAGAGTTGCGGCGGTTCTGATTCGCCGGAACCTCGACCTCGAAGCCTGCGTCCTGTTTATCGAACATTGCAGGTTCGGGATCGGTCTTGGCTTATGGCGCGGAGGAGATACCGTAGGCGATGGTCTGGTAGCCGGTCCCGAAGCATTCCGGGTGCACTATGTCCATTTAGCGGCGCAGGCCCTGCTGAAACGTTGGCGAATTTTCGGCGTAAGTTGCGCCGTGAGGGCTCCGTCAGATTCCTGTATCGAGGTCATGGGGCCTAAGGATAAATACCGGATGTTCGCCGGAGGGAGCATACAGCGCAAGCTTCCGCTGGAAAGAACCTACCAGGCGATGTTAGCCGGCATGGGCCCCCGCACGCGAAGGAGCCTGGCGGGAAAACGCAAGCAGTTGGAAGCTCGCGCGCAGGTCGTCTTCTTGCCTTCGCTCGAGCCTGCCCAGGCTCTCGAAGCGATGTTGAAGCTTCATCCGAGATCCATGCCGAATCGCATCATCGGCTTCTATCATGCCCGTTATCGCCTGCTTCGCGAGATCCCTGATTTCTTTTGCATGGGCATGCGCCTACCCGATGGCACGTGGTTGAGCCTGCTGAGTGGCTGGCGCCGGAATCGGGTCACTTATCTCGATTTGCAGATGAACGACATGCACTTCAAAAAGGAATCGCTTTCCGCCGTCATGCGAGCCTTTATGTTGGAATATGAGATCGAGCACCAGCAGGAGCTCATCCAATTCGCCGGCGGAACGTCTTTATTGTTGAGAAGGTACTGCCGTCCGATCGAGCCATCCACCGATGTTTTTGTCTGGCGGCCTTGTCTTCGCGCCACCCTCTTTCACATGGTGACTCCGTGGATGAAACCAGAAAGTCTGTACGAGCAAATCAAGGTCACAGACCGATGATCAGAGTTTGAAAAACCTACTCGTGCGAGCCCGGCTCTGCGGCGGATGGAGTTTTACGAGGCTGCGCGTCGATGCTGGATTGGGCGTCCAAAACCGGGATACGAATACTCTGACCAGGCTCGATGTGGTCAGGATTGTTCAGCGAAGGGTTCAGCCGATGTATCTCTTGCAACAGTTCCGCCGTACAACTTCCAAATTTCTCCACACAAATGCCGAGCAAGGTCTGCCCCGGCGCCACGCGCACAGTAGCTGCGGCGTCCAGCGGGTGCGGTCTTCGATCGGCAATCAATAAAGGTGGGGTTCCGGGGCTGACGGCCGGGGTCGGGCGATTCACCGCCGCGGGGGTGGCGGGATCCGGTACCACGGTAGCCGGGGCCAGAGTCGGGGCCAACCTCGGCGCGACCTCATCCGATATCGCGGGAGAGGAGGAGGCCGGCTGAACAGAGGCTAGCGGATCTGGCTTAACGCTGGCTACTGAGGCGGGCGCCGCCGCTGGACGGTCCAACCATCGCTGGCCCTCGAAAAACGCCCCGCTTACCGCCAGCAGGACCAGGGCCGCAACCGCAACTTTCGGCAGCCAGTCTGCAAACACCGATTTTTGGTTAGTGCCGGACGCAAATGCGGGGACCTTTTCTGCACCTCTGTCCTCCCCCTCCGGCGCCGGCAACCTCTTCTTCCGCCACGGACCAAGATCAAGGTCAGCAATCACTTGGCGAACGACATCGCGATCGATCGGTTTCTGCTGCAGAGCAGATCCCAACGAGAGTGCATTAAAGCAGAGATTGTTGATGTTACGCGGAATGCCTTCGCTGCATAGGGCAATGAGTGCCAGCGCGTCTTTGGTAAACAGCGGCATATCGGAGTTATATCCGGCCACCCGCAGCCTGTGACTTATGTAAAAAGACGACTCTTCCGGAGTGAAGGGCTTGAGATGGGCGAAGATTGAGATCCGCTGCCGCAGTTGTAAAAGCTCCGGCGAGCCTATGTTTTCCGCGAGTTGCGGCTGCCCGGCAAGAATGATCTGGATCAGTTTATGGCGCGCGGTCTCGAAGTTTGACAGCATGCGCACCAGCTCGAGCACGGAATCGTCTAGATTTTGCGCCTCATCCACGACCACCACCACGCGCTTCCCCAAACGGTATTGCTCGGTGAGGATGTCCTTTAACCTGATTTGCATTTCAACCAGGCTTCCCTGCAAATCACGCACGCCGAGGCCGGAGAGAAGAGATCGCAAAAGATCCAACGGAGTGGATATCGTTTGAAACAGAAAAACAATCCGGGCTTTATCGCGAAGAATATGCAGCGTCTCGAAAAGCAGCGTCGTTTTTCCCATTCCCGGCGTTGCGATCAGCGAGACAAATCCGCATCCAGCCTCGATCCCATAGATCAGAGAGGACAGCGCATCCTTGTGCGCGGGGGTCAGAAACAGGTATCGGGAGTCAGGTGTGACTCCAAACGGCTGTTCCTCCAGCTTGTAATAATCTAAAACCATCATTTTGCTTGGCAGTCCTCTTTGTCACAGCTACCAGAAATTGAATCGGGGCAAGCTGTGGAAACCTTGAAGCTCTTTACCGAGCAGCTCTCAAAAACCGCCAGCAGAAGCTCAGCCTTAGAAATTGATTTCTCTTCGACGATATGGCGCGTGATTTGGGCCCACTACGCAACCAGGTCTCGCACGATCCAACCTATTTAGGAAAAGATCGCAGGAACAATCGGTCGAGACACCGTTCTGCCGCCGGTGCGCTCCACGGCCGCAGATCCGATATCAACGGCGGGGGGCGGCGGTCACCGAGTTTACCCAGGACCGAGGCCGTTGAATGACCGCAACCGGACCAGCATAGAATAGCACGGGCTTGCCTTTGCAGATTTCTTGTCAAGCTTGGCGCCCAGCATCCCATTCAAATCAGCCACCCTACTTTTCAACACCTGGCGCGATCTTTTTGTACGGCATGCATTGACGCCGAGTACCCGATGAGCCAGACTGCAAAGAATGACGCCTCTTTGGAAGACCATGATTTCCAAGCGGGGCGCCTCAGCTGCAGCATAGTTTCCATTCCGACCGGAACTGCCTTCCCAGCCTTGCCTCGACGCCTGCGCCTGGGAGAACTCGTAGTAACACACCGTACTACCCGTCGAGTCATTTGGATGGCTCTGCTGTCCTCGCCCGCTCATCTTTGCCCAACATCCTTCGGACTCGGGTCAATACCGTCGGCTTAACACAGCACGAAATCCGCCGATAAGCAACAGTAGGAAAGATCTCAGCCGTCGTTGGCGCAGTACGAACGACTATGCAAGTAACTTTCGTCACCCAAGCTGGAATTTTTCTCTTTTTCATACAGCAACGAGCTCACAGACTTGAGTCATCCGGATGTAGCCGTGGGGAGCCGCTTGGAAAAACAAGAGCTGCTGGCAGCGCCCCGATTAGGACTATTCTTGAGCGTGGTCCTAGCAGGATTGGTTCTGGCGGCACTGGCAGGTTGTGGCTTTACGGGGTCGGCCATCGCCGTTGAGGGGCCTGTCTCCTTGCGCGGCACTGTGCGTGGTGGTCAACAGCCAGTAAGCGGCGCAACCGTTCAGCTCTACGCAACCGGCACAAGCGGTACCGCCTCCGCCGCCCAGCCTCTGCTCACCAATCCCGTCCAGTCCGACAGCAACGGCAACTTCTCCATCCCCGCTTCGTACCGTTGTCCTTCTGCTTCCACGCAAGTCTACTTGATCGCCAGCGGCGGAACTCCTGGACCCTCCGCAGCCGCCAACCCAGCTCTCGCACTTGTCGCGATGCTTGGTTCCTGTAGCAGTCTCTCGGCGTCCACTCCCATCTCAGTCAACGAGGTCACGACGGTTGGCTCCGTGTGGCCCCTCGCTCCCTATATGACGTCCCCGATTGACCTTGGTTCCTCACCGGGTGACACCGCCTTCCTGGCTGCTGCTGCGAGTGTCAGCGAATTCATAAATATCGACAAGGGAAGCTCTCCGGGCGCCGGCACGGCAGAGAGCTACTTTGCCCAGAACTCGAAGCTCTACAGCCTGGCCGACGTCCTCGATAAATGTGTCAACTCCCCGGGTGGCTCGGCTGGCGACGGCGGCCCGTGCGGCGCTCTGTTCTCGATGGCCACCCCCGCCGGCGGTAGCGCTCCGACGGATACCCTCTCGGCCGCCATGCGCATCGCCCAGAACCCAGACAAAAACGTAACCGATATTTTCGGCTTGGCCGCAGCCCCTACCGCTTTCCAGCCGACGCTGACGGCCGCTCCCGCAGATTGGACGCTAACCTTAAGCTATGCGGTGGCTACCCCCTCCATCTCGTTAAAAACGGGGACCTATGTGGGCAATCAGGAAGTGACCATCAGTGATTCGACAGCCGGGAGCAAGATCTACTACACCACCGATGGCACGGCACCGACAAGCTCTTCACCGATCTACGCGGCGCCGCTCTCGATTGGCGTCTCGTCGACAGTGCAGGCCATCGCAATCCTGGACGGGTCGCAGAGCGCAGTGGCCTCTTCGACCCTGACCATCGCGGCGGCTCAGCTTGCGGCCCGGGTGGCTTTCCTGCAGCAGCCTTCGGATGCATGGACTGGCGCTGCAATCTCACCGGCAGTCCGCGTGGCAGTAGAGGATGCCGCCGGAAACATGGTACCCACCGCCACCAACCGTGTGACGGTCAACCTTGCGGGCGGCTATGGGCTCGGAGGAACGCTCGAGATCGCAGCCCGCAATGGCGTCGCAATCTTTAGCAATCTGACCGTAAACACCGCGGGAAAAGGGTATGCGCTGGCGGCATCAAGCCCGGGGCTCTCCCCTTCTACCAGCACAACTTTTAATGTGGCCTCGCCAGGCATCACCCTTTCCCTGCCGAGTTCCTCCATCAACGTAGGCAGCACGCTCACCGGAAACGTCACGCTTGCGGAACCGGCCGGATCCGGAGGAGTGAGTGTTGCGCTCGCCAGCTCCTCGGCAAACGATGTCAGCGTATCGCCTTCTGCGTTCACCATCGCCGCGGGTCAAAGCACCGGTTCATTTACTATCAGCGGCATCGCTGCTGGAGCTTCTACGCTCAGCGCATCAGCCACGCGCTACACCCCGGCCAGCGCTCAGATGACCGCGGTTCCCGCCGCGCCCGTTACCAATGGACCTTCTGTAACAACGATTGAAGCGTTGGGCGCCATTCCCGCCTCGCAGGCGGTAAATGGGCTGGGATTCAATATCACTCCGGGAAACGAGTGGGAGTTTCAAATGGCCGCCGCAGCAGGCGCAACGCACGCTCGCTATCAGTGCAGCTGGGTCTCAACCGAAAACCAAACCGCTCCACCCAACAATACGACTGCTTCGCCACAATTCACTTTGCAGTCAGACTGCGAAGCCGGCCTGGCGTCTGCGGCGGATAACGGCATACACTCTACAATTTTGGCGGCATTCGGCTCGCCCTATCACCAGATTCTTACCGTCACCGTGCCCAGCGGTGCTTCGGCCGGAGCCACTCGCATCAGTGTTGCCTTCGCCTCCGGGGTCGGTGGAGATACCCTCTCATCGATGGCAGCCTTTTACGACACCATCATCAGCTCTTCCAAGGTTCCCATCACCAACAAGCACTCCTACGCCGGCGGCCTTATCACTGGCGTTACTATCACGGACCCCACCCACGCCACGATAACGCTCGCCTCTGCGCTCTCTTCCGCTCTGCCGGCAAATACCGCCACCCAATACGTCATTAACCAGTATCTCTATCCACCGCCGGCATCGTTCAGCCCCACGGATGCATCCGTGCTCGCCTATGCGACGTATGCCGAGTTCCTCGCCAGCAAGATCTCACTATCCGGCCTCGCTGGGGAGGTTGAGATCTGGAACGAACCTCCGTGGCCGGATGACCCCTGGGATGATCGTTATGATTTCTACGACAAACAACCTGTCCCGGTCAGCCCCGGACCGCAGACAACGTACCTTCCCAACTGGGGATTCGCCGTCGCTTTATACAGTCAGGCATCGCCTGTGGCCGGCGTTACCTACAACTGGGGTGGAACGGAAAAGACCGGCGGCAATTCCATGCTGAACGCTCAGATGAAAGCAAACACTGGCGTGTCCTTCGCTCAGCCAAACACAATACTCACAACCGAGTCCTTTCATCCCTACGGAAACAATCCGGAGCAAGGACTGTGGAGCGAACCATGCCTCGCGGCAAGTATCCGTCAATATCCCGCTCTGCCTTCTGCTTTTCAACCATGTAATTTGTTTGGCAATGCGGGCGGCAACGCTGCTTTGGCGGTCCAGGATAGCCTGCTACAACAGAGCGTCAACGCGGCATGGGGCATTGGGCATAACATCACTGAAACAGGCTTCTCAAGCGCCACGGGTGACGACCTCCACAAAGCAAGATTCATTATGCGGCAGTTTCTTGGCTATCAGGCTGCCGGCGTCACGCCGGTTCAATTCTATAGACTCTACGACGCCAGCGCGGATAACTTCAGTTTCGTGAATCCAACTGCGAATACAGACGGAACCCACAGGCCACTACCTGCGTATACTGCGATCGCGGGCCTGATGGCAGATCTAGCCAAGATCAAGTCAAGCCCAGTAACTGCTTACTCGGCGCAGACCCTGCCCTCAATTGTTAGTTACAGCGGGACCTATCCTCTGGATACAGTCTCCATGGTAGGGTCTCGCAGCGGGGACCGCGCAAACTCAATTCTTTTCGCGATCTGGCAGCGTAGCTTCACGAGTGGTGTATGGGGAACCCTTACCTCGCCCGCGCCTGCTCCGGTTACGGTTAACATTCCGACGGGCGTGAATGTAGTCGCTGTCGTTAATCTGGACACGCGCGCCGCCGTATCCTACACCACATCCGGCCAGCAGATAACATTTAACGTCTCTGACGATCCGGTGGAAGTGTTGGTTGAACCATAAGGTCACATCGTCAGATACAATCAAGCGCCTACATGCGAAATAACCGGGCCGCCGGGCCGCCGCGTCTAGCCTCCAACCTCGGAGAGCCTGATACTCAAGGCTTGCGCAGGGTCAGCCTTCGACCGCAGGAGTCTTTCGTAAACGCCGAGATAAGACTCTGCCATCTTCGACCATTGCATTTCGATCGCACGTTGACGTCCAGCGAGCGCCATCGACCTTCGCTTTTCCAGGTCGTGAAGCAGCTCGGTCATGAATGCAGCAAGCCCGTCCACGTCATTTGGATCCTTCAGTATTTCACCCGCAGCCCCAAGAAAATCCTCTGCGCCAAAGTTGCCCGATACGATGATGGGAAGTCCTGAGGCCATGGCCTCCAGCACGACCAGCGGATGAGCCTCGTATCGAGATGGAAAAACAAAGAGGTCCACCGACCGCATCAGCAACGGAATTTGCGAAACCTTATCCAGGAAAAATACTCGCTGGCTCACACCAAGCTCACGGGCGAGCGCTGGGTACGGGCTATCTTGCACCTTGCCCGCCACGGCCAGAGACATCTCCGGCACCTGCCGTAGAGCTCGCAGGACCGTGTCGAGGTTCTTGCGCGGACTTCGAATATCTCCCACAAAAAGCGCGAGAGGAATATGCGGGGGCAAGCCGAACAACGCGCGATCAGCGATTCCGGGCTGGAATTGCTCGATATCGACACCGTTATGGATAACATCGATTCGTTCCGTTGGCACGCCCATGGATGCCAGTTCCTTGCCCACAAGCCTCGATACCGCGATCACTCGCCGGGCGCTCAGAAATGCGCGCTTTTCCCAGCGGGAGTTCAGTACGGTGTACAGCCGCTGATACAGAGAGTAGGGCGACCAGGACGAATATGGGTAATATGCGCTTCTGCCCCATGCTGTATGAACGAAATGGACGGCAACGATGTCACACTCTTCCCAGGTGATGAATCCGTTCGCCTGCACCAGGTCGAACTCACCTCGATGTCTCCGTAGCCAACGTGCGCTGCTCCAGGCAAAAGCAAGGTTTCTCAATAGCTCGGCCGGCAACCAATCGCGTCCAATGCGAACATGGCGAGCGTGAGGATGGCTCGCGATCTCCTCCGCGCAATGGGTGCTGAGAATCGTAACCTGATACCCATGCTCGAGCGCAGCTCGTACGATCTCGTAATTCACGCGGCCCTGGCCATCGTTTCGTTGAAAACGATGAGACACGAAAGCAAGCCGAACCGCCTCAGTTGCCATGAAGTTCCTTCTTTCCCAATCCTTACCTCAGCCGATCGTTCCCCATCACGGAAGCAACAGTTCCGCCATCAGGTCATCAAAACGCGATGCAAAGATATCCGCGGAGAAGTCCCGCGCGCGCACAGCGGCCTCTTTTTCGATTGCAATCCGCCGCTCAGGTTCCTCCAGCAATTGAATGACTGTTGACGCAAGGAGGTTTGGGTCCCCGCTCCGAATGAGAATTCCGCTCGTCTCAGTCTGAATGACCTCTGCGGGGCCGCCGCTGTCACTCGCAACCACAACCTTACCCAACGCCATGGCCTCTATGATGGCCATTCCAAATGGTTCCGCCCCCACTGTGGGTTGGACGATCACGTCGGCAGCCGCCTGCCAGAATCTCACCTCAGTCATTGGCCTTTGGCCAGCCAAGATGAAGCGATTCCCGCAATGCAGTTCACGCGCCATGGAGTGCACTTTCTCGGTATATGCTTTGTCAAATGGATGTTCACCACCAACAATAAACATTGTCGCGTCAGGATAACGCTTAAGAATGGCAGCCGCAGCCTCGACAAAGATGTGTGCGCCCTTCCACTGCTCCAGGCGAGCGACCATACCAACAATTGGGCCCGTCCCTGGCAAGTCAAGAATCTCTCTTGCCTCGTCTTGGGATACCACCGTGCCTGTGGAGAATGCTACGCCGGGATAACACACGTAGCTTTGTCGCTTCGGAAACATTTGATCCTGGCCTCGCTTCGAAGTGCCGGAACAACAAAGCACCGCGCTCGCAGGAAGAAAGGTTATGAGACGATCCATCAGGTGCCCGTTGGGAACGCCATGCTGAAACCACACAACTCTAACTGGGAGGAATAATGCAGCGATGGATACATATACGTGCGCTTTCGGCATCCAGGAGACCACCAAACGAAGCTTCTTCGCTTTGATCCACGAACGCAACCCACGCGCCGTTGCCAGATAGTTGTGCAGGTGAGACAGGCGAGTTGTCGGAAATACGATCGCGTCGTACCCCAAACTACGCGCCTCCTCAACTAACGGTCCATCTTCCAGAAAAGCGCATATGTATCGATGCTGCTGGCCAGCATGGCGCATAAGGTGCTGGAGGAGAGCTTCAGCTCCTCCTCGCTGCGAGCCCCAAGGCATCACAATACCGATGGCGACCCGGTTTTCCACCATCGCATTTTTCTCTGCTGCACCTTCTGTAACTCCATCCACCACTGCAAGTGCTGCTTCCGCCATCGGATTCATTAGTCCTCTGTGATGTTTTTCGTCATATGCTGGCGATCAAGCCCCACGTAGTCTACGCATTAAGACAAGTATCTCATGCGGTCGAAAGACAATTCCCGGAGGTCGAACGCCCATCCTGAAGGGGAAGTTGAGCATGATAAAAACAAACCGGAGCATCGTCGCGAGCATAAGTGCGCAACCTGCACCTCGCACACCAAATTTCGGAATCAACCAATAGAGAAGTGGTATCGATGTGATCAGCCCGCAGCCCTGCAACAAGGTTACAGTCCCAGGGAAACCCGAAGCCAGGAATGCCTGCGCCAGGACTGATGTCAGACCATCAAAAATCGATTCGATGACGAGAAACGGAAGCACTAGCGATGCGCCGGTGAATTTAGCGCCATACACCAGTTTCAGCAGAAACCCTCCGAAGAGGAAAAGGGGCAGCGAAGCCAGAATCATGACCAGAAGTGTCATCCGGGCGGCCCTGCCGGTCAACTCAATAATATCCTCGTTAGTCCGGCCGGAGGACCGCGGGAGACTCACCGGGACTACGGCAGTTGGAAGTATGGCCAAAACCCCTGCGGCACTTTGAGCGGCCACGTAAAGACCCATGGATTCAGGGTTCAGCATACCAACCACCAGGATGCGGTCGATCTGGTTCGCGATTGTCCCCAGTAGATCAACCCCCCAGGCTCGCACACCGTAGCCCAGTAGAAGCTTTGAAGCCGGAATGATTCCGCGGATACTAGGACGAAAGTGCTTCCAGACCCAGACGGTGATCCAGATAGTAGCCGGCGTCGCAGCCAGCAAGTAGGCCAGGGCGGCATTTCTGGCGGTCAGCTGTCCGAACGCTTTCTCCGCCAGCAAGACGGCGAGAACAGATAACGGAGAGAGCACACGAAACAGGTTGAAGTTTGCGAATGCACCTGCTGCCTGTGTTTGCGACGTAATGGTAACCGCCCACAGCGCGAGCGGAGTTACTATCACCCACACCTGCGCAAAATGAATCGTCGCCGGGGGATAGGTATGCAATGAATAAGGGATGATCACGATCCCGACGAGGGCAGCCAGAACACCCAATACAGCGCTCAGTGCCAGAGCCGCACCGGTAAGATCACTGGCGATTTCCGGACGGCGCTTAAGCCAGTAAACGGACGCGACAGGAACGCCAAGCGTCACCGCGTATGCCAGAAATTGTGGCCACATGATGATTGCCGCCAATGAACCGCGTCCGCCTGGCCCCAGAGCTCGAGCCGTAATTATCCCGGACACGATATTTCCACCCTGCACGGCAGCGTTGGCGACAGCCGACTGCACAATCGCCGAGGCTCCGGTCTTCGCACCGACGAACCGGCGCACGAGCGTCTTCAAGCTGGTTTCTCCATCTCGATTGATTACGGACGGTGAGGCAACACCGCGTGCCTCACGCTGCATCGACGCTCGAAGCGTCTCTCACGGCATGCGATGGAAATCCCCACAACAACTCATCGGCCAATCAGTCTCAACCGCGTGCCTGAGCATTTCATTCATTTTCGAGGATCACGAAAAGCCTTTAGTTGGAGAATCGCCTATGTGCAGTTGCTTATCGCGTGGAATACGGTTTCGTGGCTTCCCCGCTCACGGCACTTAAGTTGTAAATAGGATAATTGCAGGACCCTACCATCATATCGCAAGGCATGGAGCACATAAAGAAGCTTCTATGTCCGATCAGGGCCGGCGGTGACGCGACAAGAAAAGTAAAAACTCCCGCGATCTGCGTTAAGCTTGATAAGGAACGCTTCTACAGGCGTCTGGCCCATGAGAGCTTGGACAGGAACCCGATGCAAACACTTCAGATCGGCGACGATTGGCACACCGAACGTGTCGGTGGACTCAATTTTTATTATTACGAGTTGCTCCGCCACCTTGGGGCCACCGGCACGCTCGTGCATGGCCTGGTGGTAGGTTCCGACAGCATACGCACATCGACTCAAGGACAAGTGGTTGCATTCGCGAAACAGGATGACAACCTCGCGAGGCGCATGTTTTCTGTTCGACGATCGGCTCTGGATCAGCTTGTCCGCAGCAAGATCGACCTCATCGCTTCCCACTTTGCCTTATATACGATGCCGATCATCGATCGATTAAAATCGGTCCCCACAGTGGTCCATTTTCACGGGCCGTGGGCCGCCGAGGGTAACGCGGAAGGCGCGCGGAGTTACAAATCATGGTTGAAAGCGAGTCTGGAACGGAGCGTCTATGCTAGAGCCAGGCGTTTGATCGTGCTTTCGGTCGCGTTTAAGACTGAACTTATCGCCAATTATGGAATCTCCGAAGATCTCATTCGTGCTGTTCCCGCCGGCGTGGATCTTAACCGTTTCAACACTTTGATCTCCCGTGCCGAAGCAAGACACCGGCTTGGCTGGCCCACGGATCGGCCAATCATTCTGAGCGTGCGGCGGCAAGTGCGCCGAATGGGTCTGGAAGATCTGATCGATGCGGCAAGGCTGTTAGTCCGGCAATGCCCTGACGTTCTGATTTTTCTGGGTGGGTCCGGGCCGCTGTCGGACGAATTGCAAAAACGCATTGAAGAGTTCAATTTGCAGCACAACGTCAAGCGTCTGGGCCGTATTCACGACCTTGATCTCCCATTGGCCTATCGTGCGGCCGACATGACAGTCGTTCCTTCTCAGTCGCTCGAGGGTTTCGGCCTCATCACGCTGGAATCACTCGCATCCGGAACACCTGTCTACGTTACACCGGTGGGTGGCATGCCAGAGATAATCGAGCCCTTCGCCCCGGAATGTATTTTCGCGAGTACAACGGCAGTCGATATAGCGCAGGGCCTTTCCGATGCCTTGCAAGCCAGGCGACCGCTTCCTTCCGATGCCGCCTGCCGTGCCTATTCTTCTCATAACTTCTCCTGGCCAAAGATCGCCCAACGCGTTCGCGCCGTTTACGACGAGGCCCTCGCATGACAATTCTCTATATCGATCAGACGGGACAGCTTGGCGGAGGCGAACTCTCGCTCCTCGATTGGCTCCGCATTTCGCCCCAGGTGCCCGCGCGATTCTCTTCGAGGATGGGCCATTTCGGCCGATGCTTGAGGAGCTTGGCATTCCTGTCGAAGTTTTCCCGTTTTCCGAGCTCAAGGGGATTCGCCGCGAATCAGGTCTGCTGAGCATTTTTTTTCTTTTGCCGGCCTTGGAAAAGCTGCGCCAGCGGCTTGCCAAAGCAGCGTTGGAAGCTGACGTGCTATACGCAAATTCCCAAAAAGCATTCTTGCTCGCGGCCATTGCAAAACAGCCCGGTCAGCCTCTCGTGTGGCACCTCCGCGACATACTCTCCGCCGAGCACTTCAACCCCATCCTTCGCAAGATCGCCGTCGCAACGGGAAATCGCTTTGCGACCGCCATCATCGTCAATTCGCAGGCCACCGCGGACGCCTTCGTCGCTGCAGGGGGTAAGCCCGAAAAACTCCGGATAGTCCCCGATGGAGTGAACTCCAGACCCTTCGACGACTTGAATCTGGGATCGCTCACCCACCTGCGCAAGGAGATCTGCCCCCAAGGAAAGTTCCTTGTCGGCGTATTCGGACGCCTCGCCAATTGGAAAGGTCAGCACGTGTTACTCGAGGCCATCGCTCCCATTCCCGAGGCTCATCTTTGCATTATCGGCGATGCACTCTTCGGCGAGCACTCCTATGCCGAAGCGCTTCGGGCCAGGGCCGCCTTGCCCGATCTGGCGGGGCGCGTCAATTTCCTTGGCTTTCGCCGGGATATCCCTGATCTCATGACCTGTATGGATGTCATCGTTCACAGTTCGACCTCTGCTGAACCCCTCGGCCGCGTAATCATCGAAGGCATGCTCGCGCGCAAGCCGGTGATTGCTACCCGCGCGGGGGGCGCGATCGAAATCGTCACCGACCGCCAGACCGGGCTCCTGGTAACTCCGGGCTCCGTTTCTGAATTGCGTGGCGCCATCGAACTACTTTACCGCGATAACAAAATTTCCGGGCAGCTTGCCTCGGCGGGTCGCGATCGTGCAGAGTCAGCGTTCTCACTGGAGGCGATGGCGGGGCGGGTCCGGCAGGTGTTGCATGAATTACCCGCAAAGTCTCAAGGATGAAGTGAGAAAAAAATACGAGATGCGTTCGCAAACTGCGACGATATTACCCAATCCATATGAACCCACGATACATCGCTGGAGGTCGGCAACGAATAAGATGCGGCCAATGTAAAACTCTGCACCCCATCGGAAGTTGCTATGCAACCTGCCGCTTGCTCGTGAGACAATCGTGATGGAAGCCTATCGCTGGTACTCACTTACCGGCAGACCCCGTCCGGTCGCGATGAATCGCCGGGGTGGAATACCTAAAACCCAAGGGGACGATTTGCGATCTTATGGGCCCGGTCACCGTGCTCTCCCGGAGTACTGCCCTTTGATCTACACCCCAATGACTCTGCCGGCTTGAGCTAGATTCCGCCGGTAACTTAGACAGGAGTTCAGGATGGTCGAGGTTCTTGATATCCGGCTATGAGGGATAAGATGCGACGGTTTGATGCAATTAGCCCAGCTCGACATTCGATCCATGAGGCCGGTCCCGATTCCGGGCTCTCGATCAGCGACATCATCGCCATGCTGTGGCTGCATAGGTGGTTCATAGCTGCATGTGTGCTCTTTTGCACAATTTGCTCCGCACTGTATATCACCTTCAAGAAGCCGGTCTACGAGGCTTCGGCCACCCTTCGCATCGATCCTGCTCGGGCCGGGTCACTCGGCCTGGGCGACCTGGTCTCGGCCGCACCCGTTGACAACAGCGACGTTCTTAAAACCGAGATCGCGATTATCAAGAGCGATGCCGTCGCTATTCGAACCCTGAATTCTCTCTCCGACGAACAATATTCTTCCTATACCGGGCTTGGGAAAGAGTCGAGACCGATTCCCCAGGACACTGACTCGATATCGCCGCAACAGCAAAAGGCGATCGACCGGCTCGAGTTGCAAACCGACGTGAAGCAGGTCGAAGGAACGCAGTTGGTCGGTATTAGTTTCCGCAACCAGGACCCGAAGGTGGCCGCCCTGATGGTCAACCACCTTGCCAGGGAATACTCAGCGCAGAACTTCGCCAGCCGCGACGATTCGGTTTCGCAATTGCGGACTTGGCTTACCGCTCAAATGGCGACCCTGCAGAGCCAGGTAGAAGCTTCACAAAAGAAGCTGGCTCAGTTTCAGGAGGCGCACAACATCCTCGGCACTGACGGCGCCAGCAACACCATCACGGATAGGCTGCGCTTTCTCAATGACAGGCTGGCAGCAGCTCAGGCCGAGCGCATTATGAAGGAAGCGCAGTTACGCGCCGCAAAGCAAGGCGATCCTGGCGCGCTCGCCGCGCTCTTTCCTAACCCCAGGCTCCAGTCGCTGCAGGGACAACAGGGAACCCTGTTTACCCAGTACGCGCAGCTCTCCACAAAATTCGGACCGAAATATGGCCCATTGGCTGAACTCAAAAAGCAAATGAGCGCCGTGGACGCGGAAATCGCTGAGGATGTTCAGTCCGTCAGAAGACAGCTGGAGCAGGAATACGACGCGGCAAACCATGCCCAGAATATGCTGCAGGCGGAATATGACCAACAGACGCAGATGGCCTACGCACTCAATCGAAGCCAGGCAGAGTATGCCGCACTGCAGTCCGAGGTTACCTCCAGCAGAGAGCTGTATGACACCTTGCGTCGCAAGTTGCAGCAGGCGAGCATAGATGCCGAAGTCAATGGCGTGAACACCATGTCGGTAGAAAGTGCGCGTGTTCCTTCCCTGCCCGTCGAGCCAAAGAAAATGCTGGTTATGGTGAGTGGAGCAATCATCGGGCTATTTGCCGGGATAGCCTCAGCGTTTCTCGCAGAAACAAATTCAGGCAAACCGCGCACCATTGATCAGATCGAGGAGCAGGCCGGCTACGACATTCTGGCCACCATCCCTCGCGACCCATCGGACTGGCGATTGAACGGCCACGCGAAGAGTACCAATGGCAGAAGTCGCACCCCATCGTTGATCACCATCCGGCAACCGCGATCACGGGCCGCGGAAGCTTATCGGTCCCTGCGAAACGCTATCCTGCTATCGGCCCACAAGCACGCTGTCAGAACGCTGCTCATAACCAGTGCCCTGCCCGGCGAGGGCATAGACGAGACAGCCGCGAACTATGCCATCACCCTCGCGGAGACAGGCTTCCGCGTCCTTGTAATCGATGCTGACTTAAGCAGTCCAAGCCTTCACCGGCAGTTCGGCGTGGAGAATTTTAGCGGGCTCAGCGACCATCTGCTCGGCGCAACCCTAACCGACGTATACAGTCAACCCGTTGATGAAATAAAGACGCTTTTCCTCCTCACGGCGGGAAAAAAAGCCGTGCCACCCTCCGAGAGCCTTGCCTCGGGGAGGTTCCGGTTCGCGCTCAAACGATGGGAATCTGACTTCGATTTCGTTATCTTGAAATCGGCTCCGCTGCTCGCAGTGAGCGACAGTCTTCCCCTGGCGATTTGGGTGGATGCGGTCTTGCTGGTCGTCTGCTACAACAGTACTCACCTCCGCGCCCTGACCAAAGTTCATAACATGCTCAGCCGCACGGACGCACGTGTGCTTGGTGTGCTGGTCAATGACGCTCCGCGCACCGTCGAGCACTATGGCAGTGACGAACAGTTTGAAGAGGCTTCCTATGCCTAATGGGATCCCTATGAGACTTCTCCTTAGGCCGTTTTCCTCAATTCCGCGAAAAAGCATCGCCCTATGGATCGTGGCTTTGGCCAGTCTCTTGGCGCAATCTGGCGCGCCCGGCCAACGCACAAAGTGCGGACGCGGGCGCCCAGGCGGCTGCCCCCGCACTTATCCACCGCTTGGCGCCGATCGAGATTCAGGCTGGCGATCTTATTGATTTACAGGTATTCAACACCCCGGAACTCTCCGCTAAGCTCCGCGTCAGCCAGAACGGCTTCATCACACTCCCTGGCGCGGGCGACGTTCAGATAGCTGGGCTTAGTCCTGCGGACGCCGGCACAGCCGTAGAAAAGAATCTGCGCGATTCGCATATCATGCTCGATCCGCATGTAACGGTCTTCGTTGTGGAATATTCAACCCAAGGGGTTAGCGTTCTCGGCGAAGTGAAGAAGCCTGGGACTTACCTTCTGCTTGGCCGCCACTCCCTCTATGAAGCTCTTTCTGCGGCTGGGGGGGTCACCGAGAAGGAGGGTTCGAGCATAGAGATTACTCATCAGGGCGATCCCAATCGCACGGAAACGGTGCTTGTCAATTCGCCCAACTACTCTCAGGCGCAGGTAAGGACACAGGTACAGGCCGGAGATGTCGTCGTAGTATCGCGAGCGGACACCATCTACGTTGTGGGAGACGTTGGCCATCCAGGCGAATACTTCATCCAGAACGGCCAAAAACTTAGTGTTCTGAATGCCATTGCACTGGCGCAGGGGCTAAACCCCACTGCAAAGCTCTCGAAAGCTTCGATCGTGCGCAAGACCACCACAGGAGCCGAAACGATTCCCGTAAACCTGAAACATATCGTGCAGAATAACGGGGAAAACCTGACTTTAAAATCCGAAGATGTGCTTGTAGTGCCTCATAGCGGAGCTAAGACATTTTTCAACCTGGCGCTGCCGGGCATAACTGGCGCCGTGGCCGGTTCCGTGGCTGCCGCTCTGATTTTGCACTAAGGATTTCCGCAGCACCTTGCTAGCTTCTTGCAGCATGGCTGCGCCTGGCCTAAGCACAATGAGAACTTCTCTTACCATCCCGCAGCCGCGAAACAATCCATCAGAACTCGTGATGTGGACGGGGGGCCTGCTTTGTTCAGCCGTCCTTTGGCTTCTCATGCTCGAGGGACAGTTCAATCTGTTATGTGCCCTCATACTCTTCGGTAGCCTCCTACTTGTCTCCCTGCATGATCGAGCCACCGCAATACTTCTGACGCTTTCTTACCTCGTCCTGATGGGTGATATTCGGCGGATCCTTGCGGTATTGGTAGGTCCACCCGAGCAGGATCTTCTCCTGCTCATAGGACCCGCCGTCGCGGCTGTGCTTGCTATTCCGATCTTCCTGAGCCTTCGCCTTCGCGACAGTTTGTCGAAAGCGATGCTTCTTCTGCTTCTTGTGATGATTTTAGAAATTTTCAATCCCAAGCAGGGGGGGCTCGCCATCGGGCTTTCGGGCTCAATCTTTTACATTGCTCCCGTCCTCTGGTTTTGGATAGGCCGTCGCTTCGGGTCGCCTGAAGTAGTCGAAAAGCTGCTGTATCGTGTGATTTTCCCTCTGGCTCTGCTGGCTGCGTTGTTGGGACTTGTGCAGACCTTTATCGGATTTCTTCCTTATCAGCAAGCGTGGATCGATGTGGCGTCAAAAACCTATACCGCTTTGCATCTTGGGGACTCCATAAGAGCCTTTGGCTTCTCGGTTTCAGCGGCCGAATACGCAATGTTGCTGATGCTTGGGGCAGTCGGTGTAGCAAGTGCATATTTTGGATCCAGGCCCCGTTGGGCACTTATCTTTCCCATCCTGATCACAGGAATCATATTGGAATCGGCTCGGGGTACGGTCATCAAAGTAGTTTTCGCTCTTGCCGTTGTGTGGACGCTGCGAAAGGGTCAGAAACTGCGGGCTACAGACGTATTTCACCTGGCGGTCTTCGCACTAGGCGGGTTGGTAGTAGTTGCCCTTGCCGCCTCTCATTTTACGACCTCCGCACTAGGCCCGTCCGCGAAGAGTTCCGCCGTCAACAGTGCATTAGCGCACCAAGCCGGCGGACTAGCTCACCCGCTTGATCCACGATACTCGACTGCAGGACTGCACAGCGAGATGTTCTGGTCTGGTATGCTCCAGGGTTTCACTTATCCAATCGGACATGGATTGGGTTCAACCACCGCAGCCGCGAGCAAGTTCGGAGGAGATCCCAACGAGGGCAGCTCGGAGGTAGACGTCAGTGACATGTTCATCAGTTTAGGAGCAGTCGGAGGAGTGCTCTATCTATTCGTCGTAGGCTCCACTATGCGGCAAGCTCTCAGGTATCTTCAGAAGGTCAGGCGAGATATTAGCTTGCCGGTCCTTGCCATCCTCACTTCTACGCTGGGTTCTTGGCTGATTGGTGGTCAATACTCAACATCCTCGCTGATTCTGTTTTTGGCTGGCTCCCTCACATACGTAGATACGATGCGATCAGAAGCTTAAGCTCTAACAGCGAGGCCATGTTGATGGCGTCAGGCCGAGGACCAGTTATTAAGGTGGCTTTTTGCCCTAGTCAAAGTATGGGCGATGAGAGGTGCCGCGAAATTCGTGCTGGCGTTCGATCCGGACAGGCATTCTTTCAGTTCTTCGCTTGGCCGCGCTAAGTTATGGGGCCTCTCGCCTTGGACCCGCTGACGCTGAACCCTCTCAGAAGCAATCGTCAACTCGGCGCTGATCACTCACCAAACTGGTGGCTCAGCGCATCCCGGAGTATGCCGCATCACAGGATTAAGCCTGCCGTGGGCAAGATTATGCTGCTCCAATAAACATCTTCCCGATTAGTCTTTGAAAGCGCATAGGAGCACATGGGTGGATGTCAAAAGTGGATGAACCCAGCTTCTGCTGGTCGAATTCTCTGTCAAGGTGGGCAGTAGCCAGACCTGCATCGTGCTGGTAGCGAGCTGGTCATAGGAGTCGAAGACGCTGTAAGAGTACGCGAGACCATCGCCCTCTGTGATCGTGTACATTTTTCCTCTAGTCTGAAGAAATTTAGCTGCACGCCATAGGCCACACTTATATAGAGCTAGCTTCATCAGCCGTGCAGAATGGCTTCCACTCCCAAACCGATTCGTATCGGACAAGAAAATGGCTCGCTTCGCAACCCGGATCATCTCTTTAATGACACGACTGGGGTCCGCTACATGGTGGAGCACTCCGCATTCGAAAACGGCGTCGAATGACTCATCCTCAAACGGTAGCTCGTATCCACTGCCCTGCAGCAGTAAACCCTTGGGCACCCCATTCGATTCCGCCCGTTGAATCATTGCGGCTACCGGTTCAATACCGCGAACTTCTTTTCCGCGATCGTGCAAGAAACAGACACCGCGGCCAGTTCCTGCACCCACATCGAGGAAGGACCGCAACCCGCGGGCGTTAGCAATCATCTCGATATACTGGAGGGCGCGGTTATGCTCATGGTCCTCGGTAGCATTGTGCATGCTGTCATAAGCCGAGGCGCTTTTCTCGTAGTACTCCTCTTGCAACTTTTCCGCTGATTCAGGCATCTGCAACCCTTATCCTAAACGTAGTGGCTCGTCAGACACGGGTCGAGCCAGCTGGTAGTTCAATCACCGTCACACGGTCTCGATCAGATCGGATAACCGACCATAGAGAGCCTGAGAAGAATAGCGAGTTGCTACGGTCTGACGCGCGCTATTGCCTAGCTGCAGCTGGCGCCCATGCGCGCTACGAATTGCTTCAGCAATATCCTCAAGCGCTCCAATAGGCACCAGCAATCCATCCCTGCCGTCGGTGAGCAAATCCTCGAATGAGGGTATTCGTGTGGCAACAACGGGGGCGGCACAGCTCATAGCCTCCAACATCACGAGCGCGACCGCTTCCCAACTTGAGGTCGACACAAAAACGCCACACTCCTGGTAGAGACGCCGCAGCTGTTTTCGATCAGAGACGAAGCCGGCGAAATGAACACGATCCGCTATACCGAGGTCGGCAACAAGATCCTTCAGTTTCATTTCATCCGGACCGCTGCCGACCAACGTTAGAGTAAAATCCCTGAGAGAATGCATGGCCCGCAACAAATCTGAGAACCTCTTCTGTTCCTCGACAAGACGGCCTACGGCAAGTACTGTCTTAGGCCGAGGTCGGAAAGTCTCGAGTGGTAGAAAGAAGTTGATATCAACTCCGTTATAAATTAGCTCTGCGTCAGCACCGAGGCTGCGCGTACGTTCGACGCCTATGAGGGATTGGCAGATCAAGCGCGCAGCTAATCTGAGAGATCGGCGTTTACCGGGGGCCATCCAGTCTGCATAAACTGCGCCTTGGTCAGCACCGATCACCGGAATGCCGGTCTTCTTTACCACGATATCAAATCGCCCGGTCCAGATTTCCTGGTGGTACATCACATCAACGCGATCTTCTCGCAACGCAGCCTGCAAACTATCGCCATATCCGAGATACGCCGTACGATCGCGCAGCGACGGACCGTGCTTCACGCCGCGAAGGCGCCATAGAAGCGGATCGATCCCACGCAACCATTTAGGAAGGGGCAGGAAGCGGACACTCAATCTTTCGGAAATCTCACGTAGCTCAGGAGGACCGTACGACAGGATATAGATAAACACTTCGTGACCGCATTCGCCCAACCCCTGGGCGTACTCCCAGACAAAATCGTTTCGATAGCATTTAATGTATGCCTCACGATCGATGCCGAAGGTTCCGCCGTAAAAGCCTTCAAAGGAATCGCAGCTCGTAAAAATGGCTACCCTTCTCAGGCGTGGCTTTGCAGCGTCCGGTTCGCTGAGTAGGACGCTCCCGGCTTGCTGTCCAACCGCTGGGAGGGCATCTCCTGGAGAGCTGTCCGGATGATACGCGCTTGTTGATCGATCTAGATCGCTCTTTGCCATGGGTACAAAATGCCTTTGGTGCGAGATACTCAACGACTTGCTCTGAGTTTAGAAGAGAAGATCTCGAAATGCGTCCATCTTTCCCTGTTGAGCAATCAGGAATCGCCTCCAGGACTGGACCCCCAATTGTGGCGTAAACCGGATGGCTTGAATCAATCCAGGAAAAACTCCAGTCCCGACGAGTAAAGACCAGACAAAAAATACAAGCCGGCGAAGCGGGCTTAAAGCAACCCAAATACTGAGCACTTGATTATAGGCAAAGCCGCGAAATTCAGCGTCATTTTGAATTGCCGAAACACCTACATACAGTCGAGCCTCGGCACGCTGGCTTGCGTAATGATCGACGACTGCCAAGGGATCATATGCTAACTTCCAACCCCGAGACTTAACCGCAACCGAAAAACAAAAATCCTCGCTAGGCTGTGCTCCGTTACCTTTCAATCGAAGGTCAAAGCGTAGATCCGCAATGGCCTTCGACCGGAAACTCATATTGGCGCCTTTAAGCAAGTCGACTTCGCGAACCCCGCCAAAACCCAGGTGGTGGTTTCCTATGGTCCTGCCGAACCACTGAATTTTGCCCACCACAGACTCCTTGCGATCATCGAAAGCATTTCCGTCAAAGCAGCGGTCCCTCCCTCCCCAGACCTCCCAAAGATGGATCGTTTCGAAAATCCTCCATCACTCGGCCCAGCCAATCGGCATGCGGAGAAGTGTCGTCATCGATGAGTGCGAGAATATCCGTCTTGCACGCGTCGAGGCCCGCGTTTCGAGCCGCCACCGTACCGGGTCTGGAAACAGTGATGATTCGAAAAGGTAACGGCTGCATTGCAAAATTATTTAAACGCGCTATCGTTTCTGTGTCGTCTTCCCGCACAACCACCAGAACGTCATTCGGCACGAGGGTTTGCTTTCCTAGAGCTGTAAGGCATCGCACCAGCTCGGTAGGCCGTTGGTAAGTTGCGATGAGTACCCCAATGGTTTGAGGAATCTCGTCCATTCCTCTGACCTCAAGCGGTAGCGACCGCTCGTGGACCCTCCCGGTCCCCCCTGCAATCGCGTTTTTGTAGATGATCGCTACCCTCCCGGCGGCGCTAGCAAGCTATTACCTGCTAGAGATGCCGCTGATACGGCTTGCGCACAAGCTTGCGCCGCAATCCCATCTAGACGAGCACGATCCGCAGAATTCAATTCGATGATGATTCCTGTACGCATCCCGGCAGACTCGCACGGCCGCGTGCCGACGAGGTCCGCAAACGGATTCCCTCGTCGGATTTTGTCCACTAGCTTGCTAGTGGACGTGACTCATCGCCTCCGCACCGCTTCGATTAAGTCGAGCCGAGCGCCATGAACCGCGAGATAATTGCAAGGACCCTGAAAGTCCTCGTCACGAGGGTTGTAATCTTTGAATATAACGCCTCTTGGCATAATCGGCCCCAAGACGAATCCTCTCTCATTAGAGGATGTCCCAGAAGTCTTTCAATAGGAACTTCGTGTATATATTGACCATGCCGAATTCGAATTGTATGCATGAAATTTTTTTGCTCTCCAATAAACCGGAGAACCCCTCAAGAACAAGATTTTCTGCGCCTTCGACGTCAATCTTTAGTAAATCGATTGATTGGAGGCCGTTCTCCGCGCAGTATTCATCGCCAGTCGTGACTTCCACCTGGACCTTGTCCCAGTGACCTTGCTGATTCAAGTCGCCCGCCAGAGTCTCGCCCGCCACAATAGAGGACAATCCATCATCAAGCGGATTGTAACTTATCTCTATCATCTGACGGCAGTTCGACAGGCCGATCGCATTCCGGCGCACACGCGGGGATGTGACATTCGCTGAAAGCTTCTTAAATGTAGCCGGCACAGGCTCGAAAGCGTGAATTGTTACGTCGTCTGATCGAAATCTCCCAAGGCAAGCAGACGTATAATCACCTACATTAGCTCCGACATCAAATATAGTCGAAATTTCCTTTGTGGATAGGCGGTCCAGTATATAGAACTCGCCATTGCTGGTCATATCGTAACTTAAATTCTTGTAGGACCTGACATAAGCGTTCGCCCCAACATAGAGAAGGCGAGACACCGGACCGCAGTTTTGGGCGACGAGTCGGCTGGCGTGCAATGCTGCATTTCTGAATGTGATCATTGAGCCCTCAGCGAGATGGTTTAGCAAAGGTTACACAACTAACAGCGAACTTATACTCGGCGCTTCATTCCGAATAAGCACGAGCGCATCGGCAATGGTCGGATCTCTTGTTGGCAACTCGCATCACGCGGGGACACCCGCCCCGGCGACACCCGAAAAAACATTGGCGTTGGCGCGCGCGCCGTGGGGCACTGGCACCACATCGTGGACGGGCGCGCCAATGTGGCTGAGGAAGGCATGCATGCGAGCCTGGAATACCTCGACGCTGAACCCTGCGACGTGCTGGCGAAGCACGGCGGGAGACCAGTCCATGCGCTCGAAACGCCTGATAGCAGCAGCTAAATCTTCCGGCTCCTGGCGATCAAAAAAGACGCCTGTCACGCCATCGACAATCGTCTCGATAGCGCCTCCCGCACGATAAGCAATGGTCGGGCGGCCGGCTGCGGCAAGCTCAAGGGGGGCCATACCGAAGTCTTCTTCGCCGGGAAAGAGGAGAGCCCGGCAGCGGGAGGCATAATGTTCCACCTCAGCATCGGAAAGCCGGCCAAGAAAACTGATTGTCGGGCCGGCTCCGGCCATGAGCCGTGCACGGTCCGGCCCATCTCCAATGACCATCAGTCGACGGCCGAGCAGGTTGCAGGCCTGGATCGCAAGATCGATGTGCTTATACGAGACAAGCCTCGCCAACACAAGATAATAATCCTCTTGTTCCTCAGAAACGCGGAAGCGATTCAAGTCAATGGGCGGATGGATGACCTCTGCATAGCGGCCATACGCCCTCAGGATGCGCTTTGCAACGGTTCGCGAGTTCGCAATAAAGTGGTCCGGCTGGCGCGAAGCACCCTCGTCCCAGCGGCGTAGCCCGCGGATGAGGGCGGGCAGCAGCAGACGCTTCGCAAGCCCCATCGACTCCCGCGCGGAATAACTGTCGAAGCTCCATACCCAGCGCATCGGGGTATGGCAGTAACAAACATGCATGGCGTCCCGGCTGGTGCGCACTCCCTTGACATATCCCGAGGAGCTGGAGATCACCAGGTCATAAGGGGAAAGGTCAAGTGAGCGGACGGCCAGAGGATAAAGCAGAAAAAAGAGACGGTAATACTGCCGCATTTTGGGCAGTTGCTGCATCCACGACGTAACCACGGGCACCCCTGCAAGGCCAGGAGGCATACACTCGGCCAGTGCCACGGTCGAGTGCAACGTTGCTTGCGGAAGCATCCGCATTAATTCTTCGGCGACCTTCTCGGCTCCGCCCATTTGAGTGAAATAGTCGTGCACTACGGCAATATGCATTGTTCTCCCGGGAGGGTTCAGGCCGCGCCCGACCGCTTAAGGACGGCGGGCACAGTGCGAGCCAGTATCTTGAGGTCGAGAACGAACGACCATTGGTCGATGTAAGAGAAGTCGAGAGATATCCACTGTTCGAAGCTCAATGATCCGCGTCCCACCACCTGCCACATACCGGTGATACCAGGCCGGACACTAAAACGGCGCATCAGTTGTGCATGCTCGAAGAGTGAGACGTCGCGTGTGCTCATGGGGCGAGGGCCGACCAGGGACATATCTCCAAGCAGGACGTTCCAAAGTTGAGGCAACTCGTCCAGGGACGTCCTGCGAAGAAAGCGGCCAAGCGGTGTAATGCGCGGGTCATCCTTGATCTTGAAGATGGGTCCGCTGGCCTCATTTTGGGCTTCCAGCTTAGCCATCAACTGCGGCGCGTTGGAAACCATGCTGCGAAACTTCCACATCTGGAATCGACGCCGCCGAAAGCCGTACCGCTCTTGAACAAAGAAGACGGGTCCCACACTGGTGAGCTTGATCGCCAAAGCGATGAGAAGAAAAATGGGAGCTAGCAGCACCAGTCCGCCGGCCGCGACAAAGATGTCCAGTGCGCGCTTGAGACTTTCGGCGGCAAAGTGCTTGTCATCTTTCGGCGCGAGTTCGAGAAAGAGAGCGGACCGCTGGCGAAGGACCTTGCTATGTATGAGCTGAAAACCATCATTCAGGCACATGATCCGGGCGCCTGCGCCTTCGGCAAGACTGACAGCCCGCTGTGCCAGGTCATAGCACGAACGCGCGGGAACGGCCACTAACAGCTCATCAACAATATGGTTCAGGAATAGATCAGGAAGCTTATCGATGCGGCCCAGGTAACGGCCGGCGATATCTGGTGGCATAAGAGAGGGGTCGCGGTCATCGACGAAGCCGAGTAGCTGCTTTGTGCCATGGTGCTGGATACGCAGCTCGCGCCAAGCCTTGACGGCGCGGCGGCCGCTACCCACAATGATGACCTGCTCCGGGTCGCCAATTTTCCAGCGCAAGCGCGGGCTGGAGATGAAGACGCGCATCATTTCATAGGCGAAGGCTGTGACGAAGAAAGCGACAACCACCGGCACGATCGGCCCTCGCGCATGACGGGCTTCCAGGTACAACGCCAGTAGACCGGCCATGATGCCACAGCCAGTAGCCAGGCGCAGCATGGGGCGGAGCAGCTCGGTAAAGCTGTCGCGGTACAAGCCCAACATTTCCAGGCACTCTTTCCAGAGCACGGCAAAGACAATGGAGAAGGAGGCAGTTCAGAAGCGTTACCCGCATCTCCAGAAACTCTCTAAGGCCACCTTCCGGCATACGGCGCTGATTGGCCCATGCTACGGCGGCGACCACGATTGCGAGCGCAACCAGACTGTCGAGTGCGGCGGTGAGTGTTGTGGAGTTTCTTTGCCTCATCAATCAGTTCTCTTCAGCCCTTGAACTTGCCGTCATTGCATCAAGCATGTGCCCGAAATTGTGGCCTAACTCAGCGCGAAATAACTGCTGAGTGAAGCCGTGTCCGGTGCCAGCTTGCTGGGAAGTGCTCAGGCAGAATCGGCGCGTCCAAACCCAAACAAGAAACTGGATGGGCTTCCTCAGAGTCGAATATTTACAGCAAACCAACTCAGAGGTTGCAGAGCCGCGACCGTGAAGAATATTTCTGTTGCCACCGGAAAGCCAGAAAGGCCTTACGCGGCTAGATCCCTTTAGATTTAGGTTCTACGTGGCGTTTTGTTCAGACGGACAGAAGTGAGAGCTTCTGTGGTCTGGAACAGAAAAGCTAGAGAGGCTTTGGGTAAACCGCCTGACCACTATCGTGCCGGCCAGAGAAATCGAATATGTATCTACCTCAATACATCCCCACGAGAGGGGTAGCACACTCCAAAAATCAAATTATTAATACACTCTGTCCTAATGGGAAGATAGCTTGCGCCGATATTGACTGTCAATCTATAAATCTCTTTTTCGCGGCCACATGACGAACAGCCTGCTGAAATTACTTTTCTTTCGTGCCTTCTCGCACCAGCGCACGTAAATCTATTCTCTAACGATGGCGATCCAACCGTATCGCGCTGTGAGCATCTAATATCGCCACTTATGCTGCTTGAGCTCAGCCTATTCACTTGACTGAAACATTCGACTAAACGTTCAGATCTGTGTTCCGCGCTCCCGGACATAGATGAGTAGCATCAGGTGAATCGGCGTTAACTATTTTGGTTCACCTACTCCGTTACATCCACCCGATTGACCCCTGCGCGCAACACTTCTTCTTTTCCTTGCCAGAAAAATACACCCTGCAAACCCGGCGGCAGAGTAACTGTCCCCGTGAGTGCCCGGCCGCTGCGTTCGAAGTGCACCTTGATCGCGCCTTGGGGATGTGGAAATTCCGCTGACACTTCGCGTAAGTCACCCAGGTGTGGTGCAACACGGACCGAGGCAAAGCCCGGCGATGCCGGTTCGATCCCCGCCACCAAAGTGAGCAGGTCATACGCGGGATGCGCGCTCCAGGCATGCGAATCGGACCGCGTCTCGCCCGGCGTCTCCGGCCAGGTGCTGAAGTGAAGAGGAAGCAGATCGCGCCACGGCTTCAGGCTGGCGAGATATTGATCGGCCATTCCGGCGTGGTCAAGCGCGCGCGCCAGATAGAAGCGAAAATAATACGACGAACTCAGGATCCCGCCAGAGGTTGAGCCCGGAGCAATATCCATCACCTGCTGCAAAACGCTCTGCTGCTGCGCCCGGGGAATCACATCGAACAGCACTCCCAGAGCATTCGTCTGCTGGCTGAAGGCAGTGTGCGCAGGATTGTCGGCCAGCAGCTTGCGCCCTGGGTCCCAGCACTTTTCATACAATCCACTGCGCACATGCTGCGCCCGCCGGCTCTCCCGAGCGCCTCGATCCTGCTCCCCTAGCGCCTGCTCCAACTCTGCCGCATCCAGCAACGCTCCAAGGTAATGCAGCGTGGTGGTGCAGGACTCGCCATGTTCATCGTAGGTGGGCAACTCTCCACTCGAGACCCAGTCGACAAAACTCCACCAGGGCAGCTTGCGCAGCAATCCGTCAGGCTGTTCGTATCCCGCGAACCAATCGAGCACCGTGCGCGTCCCCGGCAATCCAGCTTTCACCGGCGACGAATCGGGACGATACATCCAATAGTCATGCAGCATGTCGATCCAGATAAGCGAAAACGTAGGAATGATCTGCGGCTGCGAAGTGGGATAGCGGCTTTGCGTCAACCCTTCGGGAATGCGCGAGTCATCAAAGCTCGTGAGCGCCTGCTTAGCCAGCCGGTCGTCGCCCGTCACAGCATACGAGATCAACGCCTGGATCCGCGTGTCGCCCACATACTGTAACTGTTCCCAATAAGGAGTATCCATATAGGTCTCGTGCGCATCGAGACTTGCCGTTCGCCAGCTTATCTCCCATATCTGCGCCAGCTCGGGATCCTTACTTATAAAAGAGGCGCGCTCCTCAAAAGGATAAGCCGTGAACTCCGCCTGCAACGAGTCCAGCGTAAGCGGCTCGCCGCCCGTCTGAATATCCAGGTCGAGATAGCGCCACACCCTCCACCACAGGGGCTCAAAGGTGCGATGCCGGCCGCCGTCGGGAAGAAAGCTATCGTGCACTCCCAATGCCTGGCGGTTGCCCACTTCATTGCGATCGCCCTTCTGCTGCTTCTCGTCATAGAGTGCCTCCGCGTAAGTCAACCGGATGCTGGCTCCCTTACCGCCCGAAACCGTTAATTGAGGATAGGCGGTGGTCAACGTCTTGCGATCCAAAAGCAAATGCACGTGGCGATTCGCCGCAATGGTGACCGGCTTCGCAGGAAACGCGTTGGCGCCTGGCTCGTCCGACCGTACCACTGCCCCCGCATCCGTAGGAGCGTACGCCATGTGCGGCAGCTCATCCGGCACTAACTCCCAGTAGTTGTCTACCTGCTCCCCCTCCAGCCCGGCGCGAGCCGCCGAAGGATAGATGTTTTCGCGCATGGGACCAGCGGCAGCCACCCAGGCGCTGCTCGCGTCCGCAGGATCATTCCACTGCCAATCGTAGGCCGCCGCGTTCAGCTCTTCCCCCGGGCCATTCGCCATGTAGCCGTCGACATCGCCGGCCTTGCGCGGGACCGGCACGCGGCCCGGTTCGATGGCAACCATCCATCCCGTGGGAGTGCTTACTCCGGCTTCGAGCGCGCCATCGCCCTGAACCAGAAATGCCGTGCGATCGGTAATCTGCGCCGCGGGCGCATAAATACCAAAATTCCACACCGTGGCAGTTACGAGATTTGTGCCGGCCGTAAGGTACTGTGCCAGATCGAAGGTCTCGTAGCGCCAATGCGGCAGGTCGCCGCGCGCCGGACCATCGCCCACGCGATGCCCATTGACGTAAAGGATGAAGCGGTTGTCCGCGCTCACATGCACCACATATCGCGCAGGCTTGCTATCCAGTTGCAACGTTCGCCGAAAGTGGAGCACGATCGGCTCCCGCAGCGGAGCAGTCGGATGCGTGATCCAGCTAGCCTTCCACAGCGGCTCAGCCGCGAACCCAACCCTGGAAAGCACTCCAGCGAGAACAAACAGACCCATGACGACGGCACAAATGCGATTGCTCATGTTGGCCCCACCAAGGCGTCGAGAGGCGACATCCATGCTATCAGCGAACGCACCCTGCCTTTGTCATCCCGCCCGGCGTGCCGTGGGAACGAAGCCGGGGCTTGCGGTTCTCTCAACCACAAACCGCTCTCAGATGGAAGCGCTACCCCTACCCTTGTCATCCGAGCGAAGCCGAGGTACCTGCGGTTTCTTAACCACAACCGATGTCAGACGAAGCACGTCCCGGGCACACCCATGAGACTTCGCTCGAAATCACAAAACTATATCGAGCGCCACAACCCGCCAATTACAACGGCAACAGGTTCGCCGCCGAGTCAAACTCCATATCCCGGGCAGCTCCCGCGGTAGTCACCCCGGGGTGTCCTTGAGTCGCGCCAACGCAGGCCTCCGAAGCCTGAAACCGTTCCAGGTTGAGCGTATCGGCGATCCGCACCACGCGCACCTTCTCCGGGTTAGGAGCCGCGAGAGAAGCCAAGGCCGCCTCGAGCGCATCGCGGTCAGTATCGAAGTAGATAGGAATCTTCGCTCCCTGCATCCCCAGCGACGTCAGCGCATTCATGTAGGTGTATTGCAAATTGAGTGACTTCACAAAACGCGCCGTAGTGAAGTCAGCCATCCCAATCCCGATCCCGTTGCCATTGCTCGCCGGGGTCAAATCGCGTACGAAGATACGGGAAACACGCGGCGTCACTGAACTCGAGGAGTGGAGCGAGGACGCATATCCAGCAATGTCGCGGCCAATCACATTGGTGTCCATACCCGACCCGCTGATGTCCTTACCGATGCGGTCAATAATCAGCAGATCAATCTCGTCGAAGGGCAAGCGCGCCAGCAGCGACTCCGCCTTCTTGAACAACCGGCCCTCTTCGCGCACGATATTCTCCGGCCGCAGCACTTCGATCTCGGCGGTCTGGTGATGCTGATCCTCCACCAACGCAATGCCGCAAAAAATTGGAGCCGCGCCCAGGATCACCCGGGCAATCTCCTGCAGCACCACCTCATATCCCATATGGGCCGCGGCGCGATGCGCGTTGTTAGCCCCCACCTGCTTCCCAAACCCAATCACCATCATCTTCTGGATGCCGCTCCCCAGCGTTCCGCGAAAATCGGTATGCGGCTTGACGCGGTTCAGCACCACCACTCCATCCGCCTCAAACGCCGGAACACTGAACACCACATCCACGCCGCCGAACGCCGTGCCAATCTTCTTCACGGCCATGCTGGCTTCGATCGGGACACCCATGCTCTGGGACGTGACCCCATACTCCGCCAGTACCTGAATCTGGCCCTCCGGTGTAGCTCCCCCGTGGCTCCCCATCGCCGGCACAATAAACGGCCGTGCTCCCGCTTCGATCAGGACGCCCAAGGCCGCTTTCACAATCTCTTTCAGGTTGGTGATGCCGCGGCTGCCTACGCCCAGGGCAATCCTCATGCCCGGCGTGACCTTCTCTCGCAGCCCCTGCTGCACGAACTGCTCATTAATAACGCTGGCAAAATCCAGCTTGGGAGAGGGCGGATAGCTCTGCTCCATCTCAAGCATCTTGGGAAAATGATTGGCCATATTCATCTCGAGAAAGCTCCACCGTCGATCTTACGGGAAACCTCTCCGGTGTGATCAGCTCCACTACAGCTTTTGCTCCACCGGCAACAAATGCTGGGTGCCCCATTCAAGCCGTATTTTGGCTTGAGTGGGCTACCATGCCTCCCCAACTCGTTTGTCGACGGAGCGAACTTCGGATTTCCTACCAAAGGGCGCGTTGAGTGCTGGTATCCCACTCAAGCCCAAAACCGGGCTTGACCCCGATTTCCTGCCACGCTGTGCCAGAGAGGTCCGCGTGTGCGCCTTTCATTAAGGAAAGGCGCATGGAGTATATCAACGCCACAAGCCTCCACAGGAAATCGGGGCAAATGGGGCACCCAGCCTTCGTTGCCGGTGAAGAGAACTGCAGGTCCCCCGGCTTCCTCCGGATTTTCTGTCAGGCTTGGCGGTGTCGGTAAACCTCGTTCGGCTCTCCTTGAAGAAAGCCGCCTACGTGGCCGTTAATTGGTGCAACGTAGTTATCCCCACCCCTGTACCCAATTGCACGGTGAGCCCCTTCCTAGTACACTCTCCGCTTGTTGACTGCTAGCCCAACAAGACGGAGCCTTCAAGTCCTAATACTCGCGAGCCTGGCTCTTTTCCACGCACGCTCCTTCGCCAGTTGCGAAGGCCTGGCTGCCCTGCAGCTGCCGCACACCACTATCACCAGGGCAGAGATGGTGGCAGCCGGCAAGTTCATACCCGCCACCGGAAAACCGCTGCCTGATCTCCCAGCCTTTTGCCGTGTCACCGCCACGCTTAAGCCAAGCCCCGACTCCGACATTCGGGTCGAAATCTGGATGCCCCAATCCGGCTGGAACGAGCGATTCAACGGAACCGGCAATGGAGGCTTTGCCGGCAACATCAGCTACAACGCACTGGCAGAAGGATTGCGCCGTGGCTACGCTGTGGCCAACACCGATATGGGCATGTCCACGCAACCGGGCGAAACCGCAAGCATCTTCATCAATCGCCCCGAACGCTGGATCGACTGGGGCTACCGCGCCACCCACGAAATGACCCTGGTGGCGAAACAGATCGTCCGCGCCTACTATGCGCGCGATGCCAAGCGCTCTTACTTCACCGGCTGTTCCACCGGAGGCGAGCAGGCCTTGATGGAATCCCAGCGATACCCGGATGACTACGATGGCATCGTCGGCGGAGCCGCAGCCAACAACCGCACCGGCGTGCATGTCAGCATCCTATGGAACTTCGCCGTCAACGAGAAGACCCCCGCTTCCTACCTGCCCCCAGCCGCGCAATCCCTGCTTGCCCACGCAGTCATGAATGCCTGCGACGCCCTCGATGGCGTGAAAGACGGAGTGATCGCCGATCCCACCAAATGCCAATTCGATCCCGCCTCCCTGCAGTGCAAGGAAGGCAATCAGGAAAACTGTCTGACCGCGGCCCAGGTCGAGACAGCAAAAGAAATCTATACCGGCCCAGTCAACCCGCGAACCGGCCAAAGCCTCTATCCAGGCCTGCCCGAAGGTAGCGAATTCGCCTGGGATGGTTTGGATCGAACACCCGGTCCCACTGCAATCCCGCCCTTCGCCCCCATCTTTCAATGGGTTTTCGGGCCAGACTGGGATTGGCGGCAATTCGACTTCGATCGTCAGGACACGGCCTTTACCCAAAAGCTCGCCGCCATGGTGAATGCCACCAGCCCGGATATCGACGCCTTTCGCGCCCGGGGCCACAAGCTGCTCATCTATCACGGCTGGAGCGACTGGTTAGTGGCGCCTGGAGAATCCATCAACTATTACAACGCCGTGCTCGCGCGCGCGAAAGACGATCCTACGATCGATCAATCGGTCCGCCTCTTCATGGTCCCGGGCATGTCGCATTGCAGCGGAGGTCCAGGGGCAACCCATTTCGATGCCTTGGGCGCCGTGGTCGATTGGGTAGAGCATGGAGTCGCGCCCGATAAAATCATCGCCGGCGCCTTGCCGCCCACGGATACCAGCGGCGCGATAAACCTCCAGCGTCCCTTATGTCCCTATCCGCGCACCGCCCAGTATCGGGGATCAGGGAGCACCAACGACGCTTCCAATTTCGTTTGCACCGTAAGGTAACCACCCCATGCGCTGAAACTGGCGAATCCGCGGTCTTCCTGGCCGAAGCAAAACGCTGGCGCTCAGCGGCCAGTCGGTTTGTTGACCCACGGCTGGTTCATGGAGTAGACAAGTCACTGACGGTTTCAGGAGGAAATTCGTAAATGTCGATTACCAGACGCAGCTTCATAAGCTCCACTTCCGCAGCCGCAGCCCTCCTTTATACCGGTGTGGGCCGCGGAGCATCGCTGGGGCTCCCCATCGGTCTGCAGCTCTATTCCGTGCGCACACTGCTGCCCACGGATTACGCAGGCACGCTCAAGCAGGTCGGGGCCCTGGGCTATAAAGAAGTGGAAGCTGCCGGCTTCTTCAATCTGCCTGTGGAACAGGTAAAGGCTGCCATGCAGGCGGCCGGCTTGCGCTGCGTCAGCGCCCATTATCCACTACCGTTGCTGAGACAGCACCTCGATGAGATCCTGTCCTTCTGCAAATCCCTGGGCGTTGGATATGTAGTCTGTTCTTCCCCCATGCATCAGCAGGAAGGCGCCAAGGGGCCGCTCACTCTCGATGACTGGCGTTGGAGCGCGGACCAGTTCAACCAGGTAGCGACCAAGGTCGAAGCCGCAGGCATGAAGTTCGCCTATCACAATCACGTTGCTGAGTTCGGCGTCATTGACGGCATCCTGCCTTACGAGGAGCTCCTTAAGCACACCGATCCCGCAAAGGTCAGCTTTGAATTGGACTGCGGCTGGGTCATTGTAGGCGGCCAGGATCCAGTGCACTACTTGAAGCAATACCCCACCCGTATCGTGATGCTGCACGTCAAAGACTTCAAAGACAACAAGCCGCCCTCAGTGGAACTCGGCACCGGATCCATTGACTACACACCCATCTTCGCCGCCGCGGCAGCAGGCGGGCACATCCGCCACGCCTTCGTTGAGCAGGAGGAGTTTCAAACGCCCATCATGGAAGCGCTAGCCGTCGACGCCAGGTACATGAAAAAGTTCCACGCCTAATGGCCGACCAGCTTCTGTACCAGTAAAGGTTGCAAAATCGGCAGTGGCAGCGGACCCTCGTCCAGGGCCGTATCGTTGAAGCGCTTGAGCGAGAAGGCGCTTCCCTGCCGCTGCTGGATGTCGTTGCGCACATGGATCCACTGGTGGAATCCGACATAGTAGGTAATAAGTTGACCCGCGGTCAGCTTGGCCCGGCGCAGCTTGCCCTGCGCCTCGGCCGCCGTCTGAAACGCCTTGTTCTCCATCAGGTCGAGCGCCTCCTGGTCCGTCATGTTGCGGCTCTGCATGCGGATATCGAGAATCGCATTCGTGATCACGCGCAGGCGAATCTTCTGTACCATCAGCACGAAGCGAGGATCATGGTTGGCATACCCCGCGTCCTCCATTTCCTTCACTCCATATTCTCCCCAACCCTCCACGTAGGGGCCGTTCCCCAGTAGCACCCGCAGCACGCGGCGCGACGAAGGCTTCAGGTTGTTCGCGTGCTCGAACTGCGTGTAGTGCCCCGGCAGCGCTTCGTGCATGGTCAGGTACAACAGCATCCAGTTGTTGTACTCGCGCAGCTTCGACTCCGCCTGCTCCTTGGTCTTGGGATCGATGGGGGTAACCCAGTACTCCGCTTCCTGCTTCGGTTCAAGCGCCGGCGCGGGATGGAAGCCCGCCACCGAATAGACCCCGCGCTCAAAAACCGGAGTGGGCACGATGCGCATATTGTCGCGATCACTCAAGGTAAGCAAGTCCTTCTGCACGATGAAAGCGCGAATACCACTGGCCTCAGCCTTTACCTTCTCCAGAAGTTGATCCGGCTGTACGTGATCCTGATTGATGCGGTCAATGACTTCAGCGATGACCTTGTTCTCGAGCGCATCCCCACTCAGGTCGCGATGATCGCCATGTTCTGGAAACCATTTCTTGTGCAGAGGCAACGCCACCGAGTACATCTCCCCCCGAACCCGGGGCAGATCCGCCTCGGCAGCGGCAAGCACCGAGTCCGGAGTTTCATGCGTGCCAGGGCCGAGCGCGTAAGCGAAAATCTTCGCGTAGACCGTAGGTCCGGTGCGCCAGGTAACCGTGTGCGGCCGGTGGGCCAGGTCGCCCTTGAGCCACGCGGCATAGCCGTCGAGCGCTGCGCGCGCCGCCTTCGCTGCCGCATCGTAGCGCGAGCGCAGCGGCGACCCGGCATGGATCATGCCCCCAATCTGCTCGATGACTCCGGTGTCCCCGGCATTTTCCTCTAAGGCCGTATCAAGAAAAACCGGATCGGCCTCTTTGAGGTTGTGGCGCGCCTGGTCGAGAATCTTCGGAATCTGCTCCATGCGCGCCAGCACAGAAGAAAGCCGCGAATGCTCCGTACCGTCCGTCGAGGTGAGTGGGAAGAACAGGCCGGAGCCGATCATCTCCACATAATCCTGCGGGCGGTAGCGATAGCCCTGCAGCACATCCATCTGAAAGAGAGTGGACTCGATGTTGTCGCGCAGCAGCGCAAGATCCGCGCCCTCCTCGGGCGTACCTGCTTTGGCGGCGCCAAAACACTGCTTGCCGGCGATGAACAAGGCGCGCTCGGCAGCAATGGTCGCCGGGCTCGAGTCGTCGAGCTGGTTGTCCAGCGGAGCGCCGGGGTCGCCATGATACCCAGCCTGCGTGGCTTCGACCGGTTGATAGCGCAGCGTGGTCAGGATGAAGCGGTTCGCCTGATCGAGAAAGGGCTCGTGCGCGGCGGCATTGCAGTGAAACGTCTCGGGCGCTGCCGCCGCGGCGGAATATTGAAAACTGGCCAGACAAAGCAAAGCAAAAACAGAACGGAACATGGAAAAACGATAGCATGCCACCATCAGGAATCCAGGGAGTGCGACGGTCGTGCGAGATAGCCGCCTGATACCGTCAGGCTATCTTGCTCAGCAAGGCCCCAATGCGTTCGATCAACTCTCGAGACAGCGGCGGAGTAGCCCCTGGCTGCGATGCCACGTAGCTGCCGCAAAGGTTGCCGATCTCCGCCATCTGAGGCAGCGACGCGCCGCGAAGGTAAGCATGTACCAGGCCAGCGGTGAAGGCATCGCCCGCGCCAACGGTATCAACCACCTTGATGGCAAACCCCGGATGCCCGAATGTACTCTCGCGCGTAGTAAGCAGGCATCCATGGGGTCCGAGAGTGGTGGCCACCAGTTGACAAGCGGGGAAATTTTCCAGCAGCGTATGGGCCGCGCCCTGAGGACTCACCGCCAACTGCTGCTCATTCAGCATAGAAAAAACCTGCGGCAGCTCCTCATCACTGAGCTTGATGATGGTGGCGTGCGCCATCGACCAGCTCAGCACCTCCGGACTGCAATCAGGCATGCGTAGATTTACGTCGCACACCCGCGCGCACCCTGGCGCAGTGGCCCCTACGAAGCTTCGGATGGTTGACCGCGAAACCTCGTGCCGTTGGGGAAGGGTTCCAAAACAAACGGCATCCGCAGCACCGGCTACTTCAAGCAGCCCAGGAGTCAAACCAATAGAGTCCCATGCCACGTTGCGATGGATGATGTATCTGGGTTGCTTATCGGCGGAAAAGGAAACTTCGACCGTCCCGGTCGGATGGGCGCTGTCTTCCTGTAGCTGCTCCAAATCAAGGTTAGGTTGCTTGAGCGCAGTGCGGGCTGCTCTCCCATAATCATCGTCACCCACGCTGCTGACCAGTGCAGTACGGTTCCCCAGTCGAGCAGCGAAGACAGCGAAGTTCGTCAGCGCCCCGCCCAGCCTCGGACCGCTGGGCAAAAGATCCCACAGCAGCTCCCCGATCCCCGCGATCCGCGGAGCCTGCGCTTGGACTCTTAAAGAGGATGGAATTCAGGGTCTGTCCTTTCCCTCACCACATCCTCGTTAAGCGCTATCCCGATTCCGGGAGTGGTCCTCACCTCCAGAAAGCCGTCGTCATCGAGCGAAACCGGCTCGGTCAGCGAGGTGTAGGACTTATCGACGTAGTGAGTGAATTCAAGCAGCATGAAGTTCGGCGTCGCGGCGGCGACGTGAGCAGCCGCCATGGTGCCCAGAGGAGACGCTACTCCATGAGGCGCAATGGGGATTGAGTAGACCTCGGCCATGGCCGCGATCTTACGCGTTTCAAGCAGGCCGCCGGTCTTCGAAACATCCGGCTGAATGACACTGAGCGCTTCCTTTTCCAGAAATGGACGATAGCCGTAGCGGCTATAGATATTCTCCCCGGCCGCGATGGGAACCCGGGTAGCATTGCGCACCCGCAGCATGGCGTCGACATCGTCGCTGGGGATCGGTTCCTCCACCCAGATCAGGCGGAATGGCTCCACTAGCCGGCAAAGCTGGATGGCCGTCTCGACGTCGTAACGTGCATGGCATTCCAGAGCAAGGTCGTAGCTGTTGCCCACCGCCTCGCGCATAGAGGCGACGAAATGCACCACATCATCCAACTGCACCGTGTTCAGATGGAGGCCCCAAAGCTTGTTCGGGTCCCAACCCTTCTTCAGGGTCCATTCATCCGGACTGTAGTCGATCCCAATCTTCAGCGCTTTCACTTTCGTTTTGGCAATCAGGCTGGTCGCTTCCCCAGGGTTGGCTGCATGCAGATACACCGGCAACTTATTGCGCACGCGGCCGCCCATCAGCTGGTATACCGGCGCATTCAGCGCTTTGCCGGCCAGATCCCAGAGCGCCATTTCCACTCCGCTGATCGCGGTGAGGTAGGGTCCGCCCATTCCGCGCATGAAGAGAGGCGAGGGAGAGCCACCGCCGGAAAGATGCTTCCAGCCCCAGAGGTCGAAGAGAATTCCTTCAATATCCAATGGGTCACGGCCGGCGAGCGAAGGGCCGATGTTTTTGTTGACGATATACTCCGCGCCGACGGTGTCCAGCATCTCGCCCGTGCCGGTCAGGCCCTGGTTGGTGTAGACGCGGACAAAGCGGCTATTGAATCCGTCGCGCAAACGAGCCGCTCGAATTTCGCGGATGCTGAGGCCGGGCGCATGAGACGTCCCCTGGCCGCGCGCGTGGAGCAGGAACGCGCCGTACGCCATCGCGGCCTGGCCGAGAAACATGCGTCGGTTCATCGGGCAGGAGTGTAGCACATGTACCGACGACCTTGGATTCGACGTTGCGAAACGCCGATGCAACCGGCAAGCTAGTAGGCATGCCGGAGTTACCGGACATCACCGCCTACATCAGCGCGCTGGAGCCGCGGATTCTCGGGCAGCCGCTCGAGCACGTGCGCATCGCGAGCGCATTCCTCCTGCGCACGGCGCGCCCACCCGTTGCCGGCGTCGAAGGTCATGTGGTGCGCGAACTCCGCCGCATTGGCAAGCGTATCGCTATCGGCGTGGATGGCGATCTCTGGCTGGTGCTGCACTTGATGATTGCCGGGCGTCTGCATTGGCGGCCGCCGGGAGCCAAGCTGGCAGGCCGGCAGAATCTGGCCGCCTTTGACTTTCCCCATGGCTCCCTCGTGCTCACCGAAGCGGGAACCAAACGCCGCGCGTCGTTATATCTCTTCGAGGGAGAGGAGGCGTTGCGCTCCATCGACCCGGGAGGGATCGAGGTACTCTCCAGTGATCTCAATTCCTTTCGCAAGGCCCTCACGCTCGAGAATCGAACGCTCAAGAGAGCTCTCACCGACCCCCGCATTCTAAGCGGCATTGGGAACGCATACTCGGATGAGATTTTGCACGCGGCGCAATTGTCCCCCATCGCCATGACACACAAGCTGCAGCCGCAGGAATGGGAAAGGCTCTATTCCGCGACGCAGGCCACGCTTAAATTGTGGATTGAGCGGCTAACCGACGAGGCAAAAGCCGGCTTTCCGGAAAAGGTGACCGCCTTTCGCAAGGATATGGCGGTGCATGGACGCTATGGAGAGCCTTGCCCGCGATGCGGCCAACCAATCCAGCGGATTCGTTACGCAGACAATGAAACCGATTACTGCGTCAAGTGCCAGACTGGCGGGAAACTTCTGGCGGATCGCAGTCTTTCAAGGCTCCTGAAATCGGACTGGCCACGCACCCTGGATGAACTGGAGACGCTCAAGCGCCGTTGACCGTTTTCATCGACGGTCTGACCCCTGAGACTCTTCATCGATGCTTTGTCGTTCTGGCAGCATGCGCTGATGGAGGATGCGAGATACCGAAATCCCCCTTGCTTCAATCCGGTAGAAAACAACATGCCTCCCGTATTCCATGCGACGCAAGCCGGGCCGGATATGATCGCAAGCGCGGCCCAGCTTTGGATTATCCCCAAGCTGCCGGCAGCACGCTTCAAGAGCGTCCGATATAGCGGATGGTTTGGTCTTCTCCCCATTTCTCCAGCGAGTAAGCGCCGATGTCCATCAGATCCGCCTCGGCAAGGCGGGAGAGACCGAATTTACCCATAGATGCAGCTTTCCTTGGCGAAGGTCTGAAAAAAGGCGGCTCTCGCGATGACAGCTAAGAAAGCAATGTTCTAGCCCTTTTTCTCGGAGAGTTTAAGAGTTCTCCGAACACGCTGGAAAGAATCTCCTGTAGCTGCCCCACTGGCGTCGCCTTGATCAATCGCTGTTCGCAGCGCGGCAAGCTTCGCCTCAAACTGCTGTTCCTCGCGCTCTAATGTTCGCAGGGCCGCCCGAATAACCTCGCTGGCATTTTCGTACCGGCCACTATCGATCTTCGCCAAAACGAAGTTATCAAGTTCCTCAGTCAGATTCACATTCCGGGTGGGCATGGTGGTCCTTTGAATATTCTCGTTCCTCAATAGCAAACTACCACAATTGGCAAACATTGCCAATGGAACAGACGGCGCCAAGCGACGTTAAGGCCTGGCAAAGAGTGCGTCTCAAACGGCATTCCGACCGAATGGTGATATAGTGATATCACCATATCAGTAACGCCCATGACTGCGGAACCGTCATTAAAGCCGGTGGTTTGGGTCGGCTCCAGCCGCAGAGATTTGCGCGCGTTTCCCGAAATCGTACAGGATCACATGGGCTATGCCCTGTACATCGCGCAGCGCGGAGGCAAGCACCGCAACACAAAGACCCTGCGTGGCTTTGGTGGGGCAGGAGTCGTGGAGGTAGTCACGGATTTTCGCGGTGACACCTTCCGAGCGGTATACACGTTACGATACGCGGGAGCTGTGTACGTCCTTCACGCCTTCCAGAAGAAATCGGCAACAGGACGGGAGACATCTCTCCGGGACCTCGACCTAATCAAGCAACGCCTACGTGAGGCGGAGAAGATTGCAAAGGACAGCCAACCATGACTAAAAAGGGATACGAAGTCAGCAGCGGGAATGTGTTCAAAGATATCGGCATTCCAAATGCCGAGGAGCACCTTATCAAGGCGCAACTGGTCTTCAAGATCGACGCGATCATGAAAGATCGCGGCTTGAAACAGGTCGAGGCAGCCGATCTTTTTGGCATCCGCCAGCCCGACATTTCCAAGATGTTGCGCGGGGAGTTTCGGCAGTTCTCTGTCGAACGGCTCTTGCGTTTTCTCGTGGCACTCGATCAGGATGTGGAGATCGTCATAAAGCCTCACCGGAACGGAAACAACGCCCCAGCACTGCATGTGTCCTAGGCAACTCTAGAGCCCACAACCTACCCGTACACCTTGTTCTCCGCTGATTTGCCTTCCTGTCCCGGTGGAAGAAATGCCTGCGATGCCCTCAACGGCAGCCGGATTTCCGCTCCGCAACCGGGACCATCCAGGCGATTGGCCACTTGCAGAAGGCCGCCATGCGCCTCGCATATCTGCCGCGCCAGGGCCAGACCGATGCCGCTTCCTCCCGGCTTGGTGGTGTAAAAGGGCACGAACAGGTTCGATGGATTGATCAGGCCGATCCCGTTGTCCTGAATCAGAATGACAACCGCCTGAGGAATGGTTCTCCAGGTGATCGTCACTTCTGGAACCTCCTTCGCGATATGGCCGTTCGAGGGCGTCTCGGGAAAGCGCGCCAACGCCGCCTCGGCTGCATTGCGCAGCAGATTGATCACCAGCTGTTCTATCTGATCGGGATCGATCTGCAGCACGATATCGGGACCCGGTTTGAGCTGGACGGCCACCCTGGTTTCCAGCGCGACCGCACGCTCCATCAAGGAATGCAACGAAACCGGCTGTAATGCGGGCGGCGGCAACTGCGCGAGCTGCCGGTATGCCTGGATGAATCGATTGAGCGATTCGGCGCGGTTCTCAATAATCTTGAGACCACGGTCGAGGCTGTATAGATCATGGTCTGTACCGGGCGTATCCGTGGTGTGCCGCTGCAACGGACTTAGATGGATCCAGGAGCGAAGGCTGCCGGCAATCGACTTGATGGGCGTGAGCGAATTGTTGATTTCGTGCCCAATCACCCGGATAAGACGTTGGAAGGCATCGCGCTCCTGCTCGCGCAAGGCGATACTGACATCAGACAACACCAGCAGCGTGTGCGGAATGCCGTGCTGGCGGAAACTGGATCTCCTCACCATCCAGTGCACAGGATTGCCCTTGCCGCCAAGGACGAGGATTCCCCGATCGGGCTGATCCAACAGGTCAGCAAGTTGCAGATCATGGGCGCTCGAGGCCAGGTCTCGCCCCGCGATGAGATGGAAGATGCGCTCGGCGGCTGGATTGACAAGGCGGAGGCGATGGGTGGGGTCGAAGGCAAGTACAGGCGCGTCCATGGAAGAGATAACACAGCGCAACAAGGCTGTGGCCTCCAGCTCACCCAGACGCTGACTCTGCAGCACGTCAGCGAATTCGTTGATCTCCAGCGCGAGCTCCCCAAACGCGTCGAGCTGCCGCCCGCCGCGCGCGCGAAAGGAGTAATCCGACTCGCGCAGCGCCGAGACAACGTTGGCCAGAGTCTGCAGCGGGCGGATGATCTGCTCCATGAGAATGGCGGCCGCAATCAGGGAAAGAAAAGCGGCCCCGCCAAGAAGAGTCCAGGTTACGCCGTGTGAAAAATTTCCCTGCCACAGCAGAACCGCTGCGAGCACAAATGCAGGAGTGGCAATGAACAGACACAGAATGCGGATACGGCGCTCGAAGGGGCTGGTGCGATCACGATGTTTGGCGGAGCGTAGGTGTGCGCGTGAGGCTGAATCACTTCCGTTGTCCGGAGTGGGATCAGATTCCATACTTCTCCATCCGGCGATAGAGCGCTCCACGGCTCAATCCCAGAGCCTCCGCCGCATGGCTGACATTCCCGCCCGCACGAGCCAGAGCCTTGCGGATGAGAATGCTTTCCACCGCTTCGAGGCTGAGTTCATCGAGACTCTGGGTGGATGAGCGCACCTGGCTCAAGCCCAGGTCGGCGATTTGAATGCGCGGACCGCGAGCCATGAGAACCGCCCGCTCGATCGCGTGGTCGAGTTCCCTTACGTTGCCCGGCCAGCTGTGTTGGAACATGGCTTCCAGGGCGCCGGGCTCGAAGCCGGTCGCAGCCTTGCGGTAGCGGGAAGTGTAGCGGGCGAGGAAGTGGCCGGCGAGCAGAGGAATATCTTCCCGGCGATCGCGCAGCGGGGGAAGATGAATCTCCACCGTGTTGAGGCGGAAGAGCAGATCTTCGCGAAAGCGTCCCGCGGCGCACTCCTCCTGCAGATCGGCGTTGGTAGCCGAAATCAGACGCACATTCACTCGCTTGGTTTGCGAAGAGCCAACTCTCTCGAGATCGCCCGTCTCCAGTACACGCAGCAGTTTGGCCTGCTGGCGCATCGGCACATTGGCAATCTCATCCAGGAAAAGAGTACCCCGATCGGCGAGTTCGAAGCGCCCGATGCGGTCCGTGCGCGCGTCAGTGAACGCTCCTTTGACATGGCCGAAGAGCTCGCTCTCAAACGTTCCCTCAGCCAGCGCGCCGGTGTTCACAGCGACCAGCGAGCGAGCCGCGCGCGAAGAGAGCGCATGCAGCGTCTGGGCTACGACTTCTTTGCCTGTGCCATGCTCGCCGGTAATGAGCACGTTGGCATCCGACGGCCCGATGCGCGCTAATAGTTCCAGCACCGGCTGCATCGAAGCCGCCTTGGCGATCAATTCAGGGCGTCCTTCGGCGCGCAGCAGGCGGTTTTCCGCTTCCAGAATTTCAGCTTGCCGAACCGCCCGGCGAAGCTCGATCTGGGTTCGCAGAATGGAAATCAGCCGCGCATTTTCCCAGGGCTTCTGGATAAAATCGCAGGCCCCTCGGCGCATCGACTCGACCGCGAGATCAACATTGGCCCAAGCCGTCATGACGATGATGCGCAATCGGCTGTCATGAGCGCTCAGCTGGGCAAGCAACTCCAGGCCCTCGGCGCCGGAAGTAGTATCCCGGGTGTAATTGAGGTCGATGAGGAGCGCATCGTAGGTTTCGCTGGCAACCCTCTCCCGTACCTCGCGGGGCGATTGCGCTCTCTCCACCCGGTAACCCTCCGGCTGCAGCAATAACTCGATGGCGTCCAGAATATGGGGCTGGTCATCGGCGGCGAGTATTCTGGGCGCCTCCACTTGCGCGCGGGCAGCATGGGTCTCTTTTGTAGCTTGCGGAAAAGTGGCCATCATTGCCTCAAACGCTCAATACTCTATGCCAAGTATAGTGCGGCGCCGGAGATCTGTCGGAACCACAGGCTACGGCTTCGCCGTCTGGACGACCCCGGACTGGGCTGCTTTCTTTCGCGGCTTGCGGGAAGGTCGCCATGATCGCTGTCGCTAGGGCATGCGGGTGACGACGCCATTTTTTGCATCGTCTATCGACACGTTCGTGCGGTCCAAGGTCGTCCCAGTCGCGCGGTCAATGTCCGCCTTGGCCTTTTCATAGGCAGTCTGCGCGGTAAAAAACGCGGATTCCGCGACAGCGAGGCCTTCTTCTGTGACCAGGGTGTCATACCTGGATATTGCTCCTACGTTTTGCTCCTGCTTGGCGATATCAAAGCTCTTCTGCGCGAGATCGCGTGCTTTTTGCGTCGCCGCTACGCGGGCTTGCGCCTGCTCGAGAGCGAACTGCGAGTCGCGAATGTCGAAGCGAAGGCTCTTCTGCTGCTGCTCTTGGGAGATCTGGCTCTGGCGGTACGCGAGCACGGCGCGGAACTGGTCGGCTTTGACCATCCGGTTGCGGAGGTTGATCTGGAGATTGACGCCAACCTCGTACTGGGGCGCCGAGTAGTTGAAGGTGTTCACGAACATGCTGGCGAAGTCGGTGGGCAGGCTGGTGGCGCATTCCTGCGGGCCGAGACTGCAATACGGGTTTTTGGGGCCGGCGGTGCCCGTGCCTCCGTAGTAGCCGTACAAATTGAGTTGAGGCAGCAGCTCGCTGTTGATGTCCTTGAGGCTCTGGCGCAGGACCTCGGCCAGATTACGGTAAATCGCGACTTCAGGGCGGTTCTTCATGGCCTCGTCGATCAGCTGGGTGATGGATTTCGATTCGTTGGGATCGGGACCCCCCTGGAGGTCGAGCGGAATGACGGGGATTTCGTCGATGGATGGGTCGTCGGTTCGGGTGAGATCGTTTTTAATGAGCAGTTCGTTGTGCCTCAGCGTGGCCTTGGCGATGGTAAGGTCGCCCTCGCTGGTGGCAACCGCAGACTGGTCCTTCATGACCTGCAACGCAGGAATGTTCTGCAGCTCCAACTGTTTCTGGTCGTCGGTCAGGGTCTGGTTGGCGTATTCCAATGACCGGGTCTTCACCTGCACGTCCTGATAAGCGTTGACCAGATCCCAATAGAGGTTTTCAGTGTCGGTGACGGTGGCGATGACCTGCTGCTGAAAGGCGAGATCAGTGTTCTGCAGGTTTCTTTTGGCGATATGGATGTAGCGCTCGTTACTGGCAAGGCCGAATCCGTACAGAAGCGGCTGGGTCACGATTACCTGAAAAATGGCATTCAGTTCGGGATTGACTGCGAAATAAGGGCTGTTGTTGGCGGTGCGGAAGCCGGTGTAGTTGACTTGTAGGCCGGTGCCGAGCGGAAAGTACTGTGTGTACTGCGATTGGACCTCGATATTGTTTTGCTTAAAGAGTTCGACGCCGACCTGGGTAACGTTGGGCTCCGGGGTGACGGTGTGTTGCACAAAGCCGCTGAAGTTGAGGAAGGGGTCAAACGAGGGAACGACCGGGCCGGCGCCTAGCGTCGAGGTGACGATGCCTCCGGCGCCTGCGGTCGCACCTCCCGAGGAGGAGCCACCGCCGCCGGCGGAGGCGCCAAAGCCGCTCGGCGTGGTCTGGGTGATGTTGGTGTTGACGCCGTTGGCTACGCCTCCCGCCTTGGTGCGCAAAAGATCGGCTTGCGCGATGGGGAAGTTGTAGCGGAAGGAGGCGAGCACGAGATTGTTTTCGAGGGCCAGAGCGATGGCGTCCTGCAGGGAGATGTAGAGCTTGCCTTCCCGCTCCAGGTTTTGCAGGCGCGGCGAGTTTTGCAGGTTGAGCGGCGGCACGGTGCTGGGCATATACCGCGCAAAGAAATTGCGTGAATGCGGCAATTCAATGTGGAAAGGTCCCTGGTAGGTAACCGGCTGCGGCTGCGCCGCCGCTTGCGCCTGCTGTGCGATGGTCTGGGGCGGAGATTGTTGCGGACCGGCAGGCGCGGAAGGCAAGGGCCCCGCGGGGTTTGTTTGGGCAAAGGTAGTCGAGACCAGAAGGCCCGCTGCACACAACACAGACAACATTTTCTGCACCATGCTGCCCGCGCAGGAAAGACCCCTCATGCCTTCACCTCGGTAGCCTGGTTCAACCCGGGGTTGGCAGTATCACGCACCATCCATCCATCCCGAACCTCAAGCACACGACTGCCATAGCTGGCGTTTACCTCCGAGTGCGTCACCTGCACGATGGTTGTTCCATCCCGGTTCAGCTGCTGGAAGAGTTCCATAATCTCCTTCGCCTGCGAGGAGTGGAGATTTCCCGTCGGCTCATCGGCAAGCAACAAGGCCGGGCGATGAATGACCGCCCGGGCAATGCCGACCAGCTGTTGCTGACCGCCGGATAGCTGATTGGGAAAGAGATCTTTTTTGCCCACGATGCTGAAACGATCCAGCGTGTCCGCGACCAGTGCCTGGCGTTCCCCCTTGGAGATGTTCTTGTAGGAGAGCGGCAGGTCGATGTTCTCGGCCACGTTGAGGTCGTCGAGCAAGTGGTAGCTTTGAAAAACCATCCCGACGTTGCGCCGTGCCAGGTCTGCCCGTTGCTTGCGGTTCATCAGGTGGACTGCCTCGTCATTGAACCAGTACGCGCCGGCCCACTGGTCGTCGAGCAGCGCCAATACATTCAGCAGTGACGACTTCCCTGCCCCCGAAGGTCCCATGATGGTGATAAACTCGCCCGCCTGGATCTTCAGGTGGATGCGCCTGAGTACCCAGGTTTGACCAGCGCCAGTCTTGTAGCTTCTTTCGATATTTTCGAGCGAGATCATTTTGCAGCCCTCATCAGTCGTCCCGTCGGGGACGATTCGTCACGCGTCTAACCCTGCATTTGTTGCATCGCACAGCGATCGTCAGTGCCCAGTCATTGCATCTCGAGGGCGTGATCGGCAAACTCGCCTTCTGCGACAATCTTCCCGTCAAACAGGTGGATATTGCGGTCGGCATGGCGGGCAAAACGCGGGTCGTGTGTCACCATGCAGATGGTGGCTCCTTCACGATGAAGGTTCTTGAGCAGTTCCATCACCGCTTCGCCGTTCTTCGAGTCCAGATTACCGGTGGGCTCATCGGCCAGCAGGATAGAGGGTGAGCCTGCCAGCGCGCGCGCGACGGCTACGCGTTGCTGTTGGCCGCCCGAGAGCTGCGAGGGGTAGTGACGCATGCGGTGGGCCATGCCCACCCGCTCCAGAGATTCCTGTACCCGCTGCTTGCGATCGCTCGATGCCATCCCTGAGCGATAGGTCAGCGGCAGTTCCACATTCTCAGCGACCGTAAGATCGCCAATCAGGTTGAAGCTCTGAAAGATGAACCCGATCTCCTGGTTCCGAATGCGCGAACGCTCGGCAAATTTAAGATTCTCTACCGGACGGCCATTCAGCTCATACTTACCCGCTGTCGGTGTATCCAGCAGGCCGATAATCGAGAGCAATGTCGACTTTCCGCAACCGGAAGGGCCGGACATTGCCACATATTCCCCCCGGTCGATGGAGAGGTGCACGCCGGAAAGCGCATGGGTCTCGATCTCCTCGGTGTAGAAAACCTTGGTCATTGCTTCAATCTGTATCAGTGGCTGCATGCTTCGCTCCTGTCTTCCTTGTTTAGATTGCTTCCCTTAGTCCAGACGAATTCGGTCCGTCGTGTCATACCTCGACATATCGCTCAGAATCACCGTGTCCCCATCGTGCAGTCCTTCCAGCACCTGGATGGCATTCACCGACGCGCGGCCTACTTTCACCGGAACGCGGACCGCCCCTTTGCCTTGCGAATCCAAACGGAAGAGGCTAATGGTGCTGTTCTCGTTGCCAAAGGCCGGCCGGCCCACATAGAGAACGTCATGCAATCTTTCCAGGTCGATGGTGCCATCCACGCTCAGTTGATCGCGTGCTCCCCCGGGCAGAGCGCCAACCAGCTCCACATCGACGGTGACGGTTCCGTTCTGTACCGCGGGATCGATTCTCGACACTTTGCCATCCGCGAGGCCGTTGTGGGTATCGATCGACGCCGGTTGGCCGATGAGAATATCGCGCGCCTGGGTCTCAGGAATCTTCAGCTGCGCCTTGAGCTGATTCGGCTGCACGACCTGCGCCAGCATGGTTCCCACGGTAACGTGTTGGCCCACGGCCAGGGGAAGATCGGTCAGCACGCCGGAAATGCCTGCGCGCACCTTGAGCGCATTCAGCTGTTGCTCCTTCAGGTCATAAATGGCCTGCGCCTGGGCCACCTTGGCCTGCTGCACGGCAAGCTGCGATTCGATGGCCTTTTCGTTGATCTGGACGGTCTCTTCCTGGAGCTTGTTACGAGTGCTCAATTGCTCCGCCGTTCCTTGAGAGCCGCTGTACGCGATACCGGAAATCACTCCCAGGCTGTACAGCGTTTTGTCGATCTGCGCCTGCCGCTGCGCCTGGTTGTAGTCGGCGCTTACGGTTGCCGCGGCAGACTTTTGCGCCATCAGATCGCTCTGCACTTTCACTTGTATGTTGCTGAGATCCGCACGCGCCTCTTTGAGTGAGAGCTCGGCGTCGATGGCCCCTTGGCTCAGCGTCGGGTCGTTTAACTCCACCAGGATGGTGTCGGGCTTTACGATCGAGCCGGGGAGGGTGAGGATGCGCACGACCGTGGCCTCGGTCTGCGCCGGGATCTGGCGGATCGCATCTTCGCGAGGCACCAGGGTCCCCAGGCCGCGCACCTGGCGTACCATCGGGCCGCGCTTGACCGTATCGGTCCACACGGCCGAACGGTCGACGTTGGGGGCGGCCGGTTTGAGCCGCATCACGAGAAATGTGACGGCGGCCAGAACGACCACGCCAATTGCGATCGTCACCGCCTGCCGGCGGCGCTTCTTGACTTTAAGGTCTGGGCGCGAGATATCCATGCTGGTTGCTGATGCATGCTGGTGACCAAATCCATCAGCGATGCTTTTATTGGGTTTGTTGGTCTTTGCCACATGCATACCTACGCAAGCCGCCGCCGATTTGTTCAATTTTGTCCTCAGATGTCCACTTTCGGACAGCAGAGGTTCGCCCGGCCGGGTGGCTGACCCAGGCGATTTCCCTGGACACATGCCCACCGGGCTCCCCCTCGCTTATTTTGAGATTAACCATGTACTCTTCGGGGATTGGCTCGATAGTTGCTCTTCAAGGTCTGGGACGATTTCTCTTTTGGGAGAGTGCCGATGCTCACTTTGCTGCAGGACGTTCGCTACGCCTTTCGCCAGTTCGGCAATCATGCCGGCTTTGCGCTGACCGCGATTCTGTCCCTCGCACTCGGGATCGGCGCGACGGTCTCGGTCTTCAGTATTGTCTATGCCGCCCTGATGAACCCCTGGCCCTATCCCGGGGCCGATCGGATCTGCACCATCTCTCTGCTGGACAAAGCAGGCCAAGATAACTGGAACGGTCTTACCGGTCCGCAGATAAGGCAGTTGCGGCAGGTACAGTCCCTTGAAGACGTGATGGGCGCTAACCAATGGAGCTTGACGGTCACCGGCGGCGACGTGCCGGAAGATGTGCAGGGGATTTACTTAACACCCAGCGGCCTGCAGTTCCTGGGTTTGCCGGCCATGCTGGGCCGTAATTTTCTCCCTTCGGATGCTCCGGATGGCCAGGAGCCGCAGCCCGTCGTTGTCCTGAGCCACAAGTTCTGGCAGCGGCACTTTAACGGCGACCCTTCCGTCGTCGGTAAGCCCATTCAGCTGGTTCATAAAACCTACACCATCCTGGGCGTGCTGCCGCCGCGCTTTACCTGGGTGGACGGAGACGTGTATCTTCCGCTGAACCTCTCTCCTTCGCAGACAATTACTTACGGCACCTTTATCAAGCTCAAACCTGGCGTCACGGCGGCGGCGGCAGCAGCCGAATTAGAGCCTCTCTTTCAACAGTTCGCGAAACAGACCCCAAATCATTTTCCCAAGCAATACAAACTTGAAGTGCGGAACATCAGCTACTACTACATGCACCAATTAGGGGAAACGCTTGCTCTGTTGTTCGGAGCCGTGGGGCTGCTGCTGGCGATCGGATGCGGCAATGTTTCCATTCTGCTGCTGGCGCGCGGCACAGCGCGGCAGCATGAGTTTGGGGTCCGTTCCGCCGTAGGGGCGAGCGGACTTCGTATCGTCCGCCAGCTGCTGACAGAATCGCTGCTATTGGCGCTTTCCGGCGCCGCCATCGGCGTGCTTTTGGCCTATGGAAGCCTGGAGTGGATCGTGGCCCGTCTGCCGGAATACTCCTTTCCCCATGAAGCGGATTTCCACGTCAACCTGACGGTTCTGCTATTCAGTGTCGTCCTCGCTGTGCTCACCAGCGTATTGTTTGGCTTATTTCCCGCCTTGCGGCTTGCGCGCCCGGAGATTAGCCAGACCATGCAATCGGGCACTCGCAAGATCGCCGGAACGGTCCGTGGGAAGCAGTTGCACAATACCCTGATCGCGGGCCAAATTGCTCTCACGCTGCTGCTGATGACGGCCGCAGGCGCAGCCATCCAGGGCTTTCTGCGTATGATGCGGGTTCCACTTGGCTACGATCCGCACCACGTTATGTCGGTTGGCATCCCGATCCACGACAATACCTATAAGACCGTAACCGAGCGCGTGAACTACTATGAGCAGCTTCGGCAAAAGATAGGCGCGTTGCCTGACGTCCTATCTACCGGGATTTCGACCAACGCCACCCCTCCGAATAGCGGCTGGGAGCAGGCATTTGAGTTATCGGGAAAGCCTTCCGGAGAAGAACAGAAAGCGAGACTCGAGTTTGTCGACCCAGGCTACTTCAACACCCTGCACATGCCCCTGCGACAGGGGCGGCTTTTGGACCAAACGGAAATTGCGCACAGCGCACCCATGGTAGTGGTGAATGAGACATTCGTAAGACGCTATTACCCCAACGGCGAAATTTTAGGGCATTCGCTGAAAATTCCCACCCTCAAAGATGAACCACCCTATAACCTGGCCGCGCCGGGAAGCGATGGATGGCTGCAAGTGGTTGGAGTGGTCGCAGATTCCTTGAATGATGGCCTTGACAAGCCCGTGAAGCCGGCGATCTTTCTCCCCTATTCGCTTTACATGTGGATGCATACCCAGATCCTGGTACAAAGCCGTCTCGATCCCCTATCCATTTTGCATAGCGTTCGCCGGCAGATCGTCTCCGTCAATGCCGATCAGCAAGCCAACGGTCAGGTGAGCGACCTGGAGATGTGGATCAGGCGTGAGCCCGAATGGGCCAGGGGAAGGCTGATTTCGATTCTCTTTGGAGCATTCGCCGCGCTGGCGCTGGTGTTGGCCGCCGTAGGCCTGTACAGCGTGGTCTCCTACTCGGTGGTACAGCGGACAAACGAGTTCGGCATCCGCATGGCGTTGGGAGCGCAAAAGAAAGATGTGTTGTGGAACGTGCTGTCTTCGGCCGGCGTGAGCGTCGGATCCGGATTGCTGCTAGGACTCGCGCTCAGTCTGGGACTGAACCGGCTCATCTCCCGCTGGGTGGAGAATACCGCCCATGATCCATTGCTGGTACTGGGGGCCGCGGTTGTGCTGCTTGCCGCTGCCGGGCTGGCCTGCATGGTTCCGTCGTGGAGAGCATCCTCGGTCGATCCCATGACCGCATTGCGGTGTGAGTAGGGCAACGCGATGCTGTCAAGATTACAATTACCTCTTGAACCAAAAGACTTTCCTGACAAAGGGACCCTGAATGATCCATCGATGGGCCGCCATCACGGCGGCAATGTGTGTCGCTTCCCTCACCGCCATGGGGGCAAACGTAAAAGACGCCCCAAAAACTAACAAGCCGGCAGCAATCGACGGTTACGATTACACCCGCCCCGAACCTCAGCCGGCCACGGAAGCACTCGACCTTCGCATGTATGCGCGCATCCGCGAAGAGGGTCTCACTCACTCGCACGTGATGGAATATGCCAGTGCGCTCTTCGACGATATCGGCCCACGGCTTACCGGCTCACCCAACTTAGCGAAAGCAAACGCATGGACGCGTGACCAGCTCACCGCGATGGGATGCGCCAATGCGCACCTGGAAAGCTGGGGCGAGTTCGGCATGGGCTGGCGCCAGATCAGCACCTCGGTCGATATGGTCACGCCGGATACAGCCGTCTTTATCGCGCAGGCCACCCCATGGTCGCCGGCTACCCACGGAGCGATCACCGCGCAGGTCATTGCCGTGCCCAATTTGAAGGAAGAGAAAGACCTCGACGCCTGGAAGGGCAAGCTGGCGGGCAAGATCGTCCTCTACGGAGATGCACCCAAGATCAATCCCGATCCCGAACCTCTGATGCAACATTATGACGAGAAGAAGCTGGTGCAGATTTACCAGTATCCGCTGGACGGCAATATGGAAGAGCAGCATGTCTTCTCCGGAGGGCCTGAATTTTGGGAAGACGCTTTCAAGAAGATTACCTTCCAGGAACGGGTGGCTAAGTTCTTCGCCGATGAACATGCGGCGGCCATTCTGGTCCACGGATGGTCCGGCGATGGGGGCATGATGCGCGACGACAACAGCGAGCAATTGGTGGCGCTCGCTTACCTGCCTGATCATAAGCAGCCCATTCCATCCGCCGTGGTCTCCAGCGAAAACTTCGGCCGTGTAGGGCGTTTACTGGAACACAATGTACCGGTCAGTGTCTCGGTCGCCATCAACACTGAATTCACGGGCGACCACGAACAAGGCTACAACACCATTGCCGAGATCCCCGGCACTGATCCTAAATTGAAAGACCAGGTGGTCATGGTTGGAGGGCATCTGGATAGCTGGATCGCCGGCACCGGAGCTACCGACGATGGCGCAGGGGTGATTATCGCCATGGAAGCCATGCGGATTCTCAACGCGCTGCACGTGCAGCCGCGCCGAACCATTCGCGTCGCTTTATGGTCGGGCGAAGAACAGGCGGAATACGGATCGATCGGTTATGTACGCCAGCATTTCGCCACCATTGGGCTTTCTACCAAACCCGAGGAACTCGCCGTCCCCGAATTCCTTCGGGAACAGGTAGGCCCGTTGACCGTAAAGCCTGAGCACGCGCTCATCTCCGGCTACTTCAATATCGACAACGGCGGAGGGAAGCTGCTCGGTATCTACGCCGAGAACAACGCTGCGATGGTCCCCATCTTCAAACAGTGGATGGAGCCGCTGAACGACCTGGGTGTCACCACGATTAGCATGCGAAACAGCGGCTCCACCGACCACGAATCCTTTGACCAGGTGGGCATACCGGGATTTCAATTCATCCAGGACCCGCGTGACTACGAGACCCGCAGCCTGCACAGCAACCAGGATGTCTACGAGCGGCTATCGCCTTCCGATCTGAAGCAGGCGGCGGTGGTCGAAGCGGTGTTTGTCTACAACACCGCCATGCGCGACCAGATGCTGCCGCGTAAGCCGCTGCCGCACCCGGAGTTATCTGATAAGGAGAGCAAGCCGCTGAAGGACGTATATCCCGGCGCAGTGGAGCCGCAGAAGAAGCAGTAATTTCACGCCCTTTGCGGACCGGCAAAGCTCTGGGTGCCCCATTCAAGCCGTACTTTGGCTTGAGTGGGCTACCATGCCTCCCTACCCCTTTTACCATTACGACCGGAACGTACCGGCAAAGCGTTGGGTGACCCATTCAAGCTGTGCGGCGCCTGCCCCGCCTGTCCCGGCCTGCCGTGGAGCGTGCCGTGGGGCTTGAATGGGCTACCGCTCCACTACTCCGTCCTCAGCGCCTGCATGGGCTCGATTTTCGATGCGCGGATAGCCGGCAGCGCACAAGCAACCAGCGCGGTGACCAAAAGCCCACCCACCATAGTGATAAGAACAACCGGATCGAGCGGGCTGGTGCCGTACAGAATGGAGCGGATGAATGACGCTGCCGTAGCCCCGCCGACTAGACCAATCACCAATCCAATGAATACCGGCCGCAGCCCATCGAATAGCACCAGCCGCAACACTTCGCTCCTCTGCGCGCCCAGTGCCATGCGGATGCCGATCTCCGTGTTGCGCTGGGCGACGAGATACGACAGCACTCCATAAAGGCCAATTGCCGCCAGCAACAGAGAGAGGGCGGCGAAGGCCACCACCAGCGTAGCGCTAAAGCTCTGCGTGGCAGTGGACTTACCCAGAATCTGCTGCATGGTCAAGATGTCGGAGACGGGCAGCGCGGGGTCGAGTGCCGCTACCTGCTGTTGAATGGGAACAGACAGCGCGAGTGGGTCTCCAGCGGTGCGCGCTACGATCGTCGCATAGTCCGCCAGGTTCGGAGCGCCCGACAAGATCGGGAAGTACATCATGGCCTTGATAGGCTGAGCAACGTCATAGACGGTATCGCCGACAACGCCCACGATCTCATACGTTCTGTTCAGGAACCCGACGGTGACATGCCTGCCAATTGGATTGTCACCGGGGAAAAACTGATCCGCGAATTTCTTGCTGATAATCAGGTATCCGTCGCGATCAAGGCGGTCCTGGTCGGTGAAGAACCGGCCGGCGATCAACGGTATCTGCATGGCTGTGAAATAGCCGGGATCGGCGGTGCGAGTGATTGCGTCGTCCTGGAGTTGAAAGCTGCTCGAAGGATGCCCGGGAAGGGTAAAGACGAAGTCGCCGCCGTAGCCTGCACCCGGCGCCGTAGAGACAAGGCCCGCCGCGATGACTCCGGGCAGACGGCGCACACGTTCCAGAAGAGACTGGTGGAAGGCGATAATCTTTTCCCGTGTGTCATATTGCTTCTCTGGTAAGCCGTACCCCATGGTGAGTACGTGATCGGTGGCGCAACCCAAATTGGCGGTGCGCAGGTGCAGAAAGCTCTTGAACAGCAAGCCGGCAGAGACCAGCAGGATCACGGTAAGCGCGATCTCCACGGTTAGCAGGGTTTTGCGCAGCATGGCGCGTGACAAGCTGCCGCCGATCGAGCGGGATGATTCCTGCAGCCCGGCGAAGATGCCCGCGCCGGTGGAGGAGATCGCCGGCAACAGCCCCGCCATCAAAGCCGTAAGAAACACCAGGCCAACAGCAAATGCCAGCACAGTTCCATCCAGGTGAATGGCGTCGGCACGGGGCAGATCGTTCCAGTGGTCCGCCAGCCAACGGGTGGCCAGAAAAGAAAGCAAAACGCCGAGCGTTCCCCCTGCCGCGCAGATAAGCAGGCTCTCGGCCATCTGCTCTCCGATGAGCATGAGCCGGCTGCCCCCTAACGCTCCGCGCACGGCAAGTTCTTTACGCCGGGACGCGCTGCGCGCCACCAACAGGTTAGAAACATTCAGACAGGCGATCAGCAGCATGCATCCCACGGCACACATCAGAACGACCAGTGGTGTCTTCACGTCCTGCGTCACGTCATTGAGGATCGGCCGCAGGCGAGCGTCTTCTGCAACCGGCGCTGACCTATTTGCAAGATGGATCTGATACTGCAGCGCGCTCACTTCGTTCACTGCAGCCGCGGCGCTTATCCCGGGCCGGAGCCGCGCGACCACATGGCTCTGATGCATATCGTGCCGGGCATATTGCTCCGGCTGAAAAGTCGAAGCATAAGGCACCCATACCTGCACACGAGCCTCGGGATAGGTGAACCAGCTTGGTAGCACGCCGATCACTTCGTAGGGCGCGCTATTCAGCCTTATTTGCTTGCCGACGATAGAGGCGTCTCCGGCGAAGCGCCTTTGGAAGAAGCTCCACGTGAGCAAAACTACATGGTTGGCTCCAACTTGATCTTCCTCAGGCCTGAAGGCGCGGCCAATCGCCGGCGGTGTGCCCAGGACCGAGAACAGGTTCCAGGAGCCTCCCGCACCTTGGACAACCTCCGGCAGCTCCGCATGCTCACCCGTGAGATCGAAATCGGTCGTGTGCCAGGCAGCCATATCCGCGAAGCCGTGCGTTCGCTGATGCCAATCGTTGAAATCAGCAGGCGACACAACGTTGAATCCGGATCCACCGTTGTCCTCGCGAAAGTGCTCGTAGACCATGACCAGGTTGTCCGGATCGCGGAAGGGCAAGGGCTTCAACAGTACCGAGCGCACAATGGTAAACAGAGAAGTGGTGGCCCCAATACCGAGCGCCATGACAAGAATCGCGGTCAGAGAAAAACCCGGCGAGCGCGTGAGCGTGCGCACACCATAGCGCAGGTCGCGCAAAAATTTCTCCAGCCAGTTCCAGCTCCAACTGGACCGCGCTTCGTCCCGAAGCACCGTAGGATTGCCGAAGGTGCGCAGAGCTGCATACCGCGCCTCGTCCGGGGCTAGCCCGCGCGCGATGTTCTCCTTGACCTGCTGGTCAAGATGAAACTGCAGTTCGTCATTAAGCCGCGCTGTTTCGCTCTGACGGCGAAACAGCATCAGCACGGCCATGCGGAATCGATCGAACCAGCGCATCCACACCTCCTGCGTTTTCTTATGCGCCCTCAACCACCAGGTTGATAGCGTTCGAGAGCCGGCTCCAGCTTTCCTTTTCTTTTTCCAGCTGAGCCCGGCCCGCGGCGGTAAGCGAGTAGAACTTGGCCTGGCGGCCGCTGTCGCTCTCCGCCCACTTGGCGCGTATCCACCCTTGCTGCTCGAGCCGATGCAGCGCCGGATAAAGCGAGCCCTGCTGCACTTGCAAAACCTCATGCGAGATCTGCTGAATGCGCTTAGCGATAGCCCAGCCATGCAACGGCTCGAGTGAGATCGTTTTCAGGATGAGCAGGTCAAGAGTGCCCTGCACGAGATCGCTCGGTTTGCCCATACTATGACTATCTACACTGACGATTGTAGATAGTCAACAATGCCAGGCAGCGACGGGGCGATGGACTGTCCATTTGTGGGTTTGGGTGTCCGCTACTGGACACCGCCCTTCGTTCCCACGGCACCCTTCCTCCCAATACGCAAAAGATTTAGCAACGTCGGGAACCTGGCCTTTGAAATGCTCGTAGCTACGGGATATGCAGACCCTGCGGCAAGATATCTCGTACGCACTTCGGCAAATGCGGTTGTCGCCTGTCTTCACCCTGACAGCTTTGCTCACGCTGGCCCTGGGTATCGGCGCAACCACTGCCATCTTCTCCCTCATTTATTCTGTGATGCTCAAATCGCTGCCGGTAGTGGATCCCTCGAGCCTTTACCGCATCGGCGCAGGGAACGACTGCTGCGTGGAAGGCGGGCCACAGGATGAGTGGGGCTTGTACTCCTATCCGCTCTATCTCCGTGTTAAAAGCGAGGCGAAGGAGTTCGAGCAGATGGCGGCGTTTCAGGCTGCCGGAGCCCAGTTCAGCGTCCGCCGCGGAGCAGCGTGACAATATTGCCAAACCGCTACGCGGCGAATTCGTCAGCGGCAACTACTTCAACACCTTCGGTATTCAAGCATTCGCCGGACGCACGATCGCGCCCAGCGACGATCAAGCCTCTGCCCCGCCGGTAGCCATGCTCAGCTATCGCGCCTGGCAGCAACAGTACAATTCCGATCCTGCGGTGGTGGGATCGACCTTTATCGTGAGCGGGCATCCCTTCACCATCGCCGGCATCGCACCGCCCGGCTTCTTCGGCGAGACACTGACGCAGCGATCCTCCCGAACTATGGCTGCCGTTGCAGCAGGAACCTTTGGTGAATGCGCAAAATTCTCTGCTCAAGCAATCCATCTCCGGATGGCTGCGGATTATCGGCAGGCTGAAGCCGGGCGCAAGCACAGCTGGGATTGCGCCCCGGCTTACCGGGGTTTTGCGGCAATGGATGGTGCATGACAGCGGGTGGCCAGGCGAGTTTATGCCCATGATCCTGAAGTCCCTGCCCACGCAGCAGATCCAGATTGTCCCCGGCGGATCGGGCGTGGCCTCGATGAAAGCCGATTACGGCGACAGCCTTCGCATCCTGCTCACCGTCTGCTGCCTGGTGCTCCTGATTGCCTGTGCGAACATCGCCAACCTGCTGCTGGCCCGCGGGGCTGCGCGCCGTTCGCAAACCTCGGTACGGCTGGCTCTGGGCGCATCCCGGGAGCGCCTTATTCAGCAATCGTTCACAGAGAGCGTCGTGCTCTCCGTGCTCGGCGGCATAGCCGGTGTTGCGGTTGCGTTCCTCGGCGTAAAGCTGATCGTCGCGCTCGCTTTCCATAGTGCGCAATTTGTTCCGATCGATGCCAAGCCATCGTTACCCGTGCTGGCATTCGCCTTTGGGTTGTCACTCTTGACGGGAGTGCTCTTTGGCACCGCACCGGCATGGTTCACCTCGCACGGCAACCCGGTTGAGGCTTTGCGCGGGGCCAATCGCAGCACCCGCGACAGCGCTACGCTGCCGCAGAAAATCCTGGTCGTGGTGCAGGCCACACTCTCCATCGTCTTGCTTGCCGGAGCAGGGCTGTTGACCCGCAGCCTGCGCAATCTCGAGCATCAGAGCTTTGGCTTCGAGACCGATCACCGCATCAGCATTGTGATGAACGAACCGCCCGCCAGCTACACCGAACCCCAACTCGACGCGCTCTACCGCGAGTTGCAAGGCCGTCTGCAGCAAATTCCCGGAGTCCAACGCGCCGCACTCGCCCTGTATACCCCGTACATCGACAATTGGGGCGAAGCGATCGTTCCCGAAGGCCACGGTGTGCCCCAACTGGATGACAAATCCAACGCATCCTGGGATCGCGTGAGCCCCGGATACCTTGAAACCATGGGCCAGCCTATTCTGCGCGGGAGGAGTATCAGCGAAGAAGACACCGGCACCACGCGCGGTGTCGCCGTAGTGAATGAGGCCTTCGCCAAACAATTCTTCCCGGAACAGGATGCCATCGGAAAACATTTCGGCCTGGATATACCGGAGTACAGCACGGCCTTTGAAATCGTAGGCATCGTGCGCGACGCCAAGTACATGAGCCCCAGCCGTCCGGCGCATCCCATGATGTTCGCCCCGCTGGCTCAGCACGTCACTTACAATCAACCGGTGATGGCATTGGTGGACCACCACTCGCACTACATTACCGGCGCCGTATTGGAGTTGAGGGGAAACGTCGATGGGCTTGAAGCGCTGGTCCGCAAAGCATTCAGCGAAGTCGATCCCAATCTGACCATCATTAGCATGCAGCCCATGCAGCAGCAGGTAGACGCTAATTTTGATCAACAGCGCGCGGTCGCGCAGATGACCGGGCTATTTGGGATCCTGGCGCTGGTACTCGCTGCCGTGGGTCTGTATGGCGTCACCGCATACACAGTCGAACGGCGCACCAGCGAGATTGGGGTACGCATGGCCCTGGGCGCCGACCGCAGCAATGTAGTTCGCCTGGTTCTCCGCGGGGCCTTTCGTCAAGTGCTGATCGGCCTCATCCTTGGCATCCCGATTTCCATCGCGTGCGGACACCTGATGGCCGCACAACTCTACCAGGTGAAGAGCTGGGATCCACTGGTACTGGTAGGCTCCATCGCGGCTTTGGGATTCTGCGCCCTGGTGGCCAGCGTAATTCCCGCGCAGCGCGCTGCATCCATTAATCCCGTCCAGGCCTTGCGCACGGAATGATTTGGGTTCTTCTCGGCCCGAGCGTGAAGGAGAGAAACCTGTCTCATTGCGCACGAAGCGTTTCCGCCGGGTCGATGCTTGCGATTCTGAAGGTGGGCAGAATCGCTGCAAGAAGAGCAACCAGAGCTAGTACTGCACACACCGCGCACAAAGTAAGCGGATCATACAGCGCGACGCCGAAGAGCTGGCTGCGCAGTGCCTTCACCGCCACAAACGACAAGAGCAGCCCAACCGCCAAACCGGCGCCGGTGGCGGCGATGCCCGTTCGAGAAACCTCAAACATCGCTCCGCGCACCGTGCAACCGAGGGCCATACGGATGCCGAGCTCGCGGGTGCGTTGATTGACCAGGTTTGAGACCAATCCGTAGATGCCCACCGAAGAGAGCAAGAGCGCCAAACCGGCGAGCGCCGCCAGCAGACCCACCTCCACGTGCTGCAAGAGCAATGCCTCCGCAAGTACTTCGTTCATCCCATAGAAACCGGAGATGGGCAGATCAGGATCTACTCCGGAGAGAGCCTGCTGCATCTGCTGCGTCAGGCCCGGAAGCTTTGCTTTCGTACGAACGATCCAGTTGGGCTGCAACCAGACGTGCGCAAGATTGACCAGCTGCGTCGGCATTTGCGTGGCGGGCACATACATAGTGGGCTCCGCGACAATTGGCCCTCCATCGGTAAAGCCAGGTGGAGTGACAACGTTCGTTGCGATGCCAACAATCTCGATGGTGTTTCCATCGCTCAGCAGGTGGCGCCCGACGCCATTTTCCCGGCCCAAATATTTGCCGGCGAACGCTGCGTTTACCACCGCCACAAATTGGCTGGCCGATGTATCGCTCGCGGCGAGAAGGCGGCCTGCGCGGAGCGGTATCTGCAATGTGGCGAAATAGCCTGGCGTCACATAAACCAGGTTGGTCATATCCTGCTCGCCAGCCTGCGAACCATCGGCCACCTTCACGGTGTAGTTCAGCGCGGTTTCGTAGGGGACGCTGAGCCCCACGGCAGCAGACTCCACTCCCGGAATGCTTTGCATGGCCGCTGTGCTTTGATCCAGCAGCTTCAGGAACCCAGCCCGATCGTTGTAGCGGGCGTCGTCCAGCGATGCTTTTGCCACCACCACATTTTCCGGATTGAATCCTGGCGGCAGCGTTCTCAGGTAGACGAGTGTTCTTATGAGCAAACCTGCAACCGTGAGGAGAACGACAGTCAATGCCACTTCGCCAACGATCAGCGCATATCGGGTGCGCGTGCCGCCGGCTTGTGCGATCGATCGGCTGCCGCCACTGGCCATCATAGCCTGCACATCGATGCGGCAAGCACTGAGAGCCGGCAAGAGACCGAAAAATAAGCTGGCTCCGATACCAGCAGCAGCGGTAAACAAAAGGACGCGCGCGTCGAGCGAGACCCCGCCGACCGGCAGGAAGCCGTGAGGAATGCGCCCGTTCATGAGCTGCAGCGTAAGCCCCCCAACCAGGAGGGCCGCCAGAACACCCGCGCTAGTGAGCAGCAAGCTCTCGATCCAGAATTGCCGGAGTATCGCCCATCTGGTCGCCCCCAGGGCGAGGCGAGTCGCAATCTCAGAATCTCTACGGCCAACCCGCACCAGCGCGAGGCCGGCCAGGTTTGCGCAAGCGACCAACAGCACGAAACCCACTGCAGACATCAGGATCATCGCAGGCGTGCGCGTTTCCACCGCAAGACTCTGCTGCAGCGGGACTGCATGGTAGGAGATTTGCACTCCGGGAAACTTCTTCTGCATGATACGAGAGGTCAACGATTGTAGTTGGCTCAACTGCGCATCTGCCTGTTGCCACGTGGCACGGTCCCTTAGCCGAACGATCGGGACGAAGTTATCTCCTCCGCCCTCCTCGGATGTCTCAGGGCGAAGAGAAGTCCATAAGTCCACCGATGATGGAGTCTGAACTCCTGGCGGCAGAACGCCGATGACGGTGTACGGAACCCCTTTGAGCCGTATTGGCTGACCGACGATGTTGGCGTCCCCATTGAATGTGTTCTTAAACAGGCTGTAACTCAGAACAACGGCTCTCGGTCCTCCAGCCGTGTCTTCCGCGGCCGTAAAGCTGCGACCGAGCATGGGGTGAAGGCCAAGGACGTCAAAGTAGGTGGCAGATACTCGCTGACCATGCACATATTGAGCCCGCCCGGCCCCCTCGAGGTTGACACCGCCGGTCTTGCTGGCAACGGCCGCCGTTACGGCGGGAACATTGTCGCGGAGCTGCCGCCAGGTATCCCCATCGATGTGGACCGGATAGCTGTAATTGGACGGCCCGGAGATTCGCTGCATCAGGGATCCCAGCCGCTGAGGCTCCGGATAAGGAAGCGGCCGCAAAAGCAGCGCGTCCACCACGCTGAAAATCGCAGTGTTGGCGCCGATGCTCAATGCGAGGGTGAGGATGACGACAACGGAAAAACCCGCGTTCTTCGACAATTGTTTCAATGCGTAACGTAGGTCGTGGAAAACGGTCTGCATATTGGGTCAGAACCCTCCATCCGAATAACCAACTTCAAGGGCCGCCAACCATCTTAAACCTTGTCATCCCGAGCGAAGCCGAGGGACCTGCGGTGCGCCTTTCGGCCGCAACCACTCTCAAAAACCCTCCATCCGAATAACCAACGCCAAGGACCGCCAACCACCCTAAACCTTGTCATCCCGAGCGAAGCCGAGGGACCTGCGGTGCGCCTCTCGGCCGCAACCACTCTCAGAAAACCTCCATCCGAATAACCAACTTCAAGGGCCCCCAACCACCCTAAACCTTGTCATCCCGAGCGAAGCCGAGGGACCTGCGGTGCGCCTTTCGGCCGAAACCACTCTCAAAAACCCTCCATCCGAATAACCAACGCCAAGGACCGCCAACCACCCTAAACCTTGTCATCCCGAGCGAAGCCGAGGGACCTGCGGTGCGCCTCTCGGCCGCAACCACTCTCAGAACAATGCCAAGGTGCTATGCCGCCGTTCGCTTTGTCATCTCCGAGCGAAGCGGTACGGAGGGATCGGCAGTTCCGTTGATGGAGGAACGAACCTGGAGGTAGTTCCCCCATGGGGCAGTCGCGTTCAGGAAAGGCGCACCGCAGGTCCCTCGGCTTCGCTCGGGATGACAAGGTTTAGGGTGGTTGGCGGTCCTTGGCGTTGGTCATTCGGATGGAGGGTTCGGAGTTGCTCTTTGATATCCGCAACTGAACCTTCACTCGTCGCGCAGAGCAACCATGGGATCCACTCTGGTCGCACGCCGTGCAGGAAAGTATGCCGCCAATAGCGCCACGACAGAGATAGCAACAATGGCGGCAATAAACGTGGGAGGGTCTGACGGAGTAAGGCCGAAGAGCTGCGCTCCAACCAGGCGGCTCGCGGCCATCGTCGCCGGCACTCCGATAATCACGCCGATACCAAGAAGAAACAAAGACTCCCGAAGAATCATCCACTGCACTTCCCTATTCTGAGCGCCCAACGCCATGCGGACCCCGATCTCATGCGTGCGGCGGGCGACGTTGTAAGTCATAACACCGTAGAGGCCGACGGAGGTGAGCAGTAAAGCCAGCACCGCGAACCAGGAGCAAAGTTGAGAGATCAATTGCTCTTGATCCATCAGATGGTTCACCTGCTGACTGATTGTCTCCATTTTGAGAACCGCGAGATTGGGATCTATTTGTGCGAGAGCCCTCCTGACCTCCCCGGCGACGAATGCAGGATCCCCAACTGTCTGCAGCTCCAATGAGTGCGCATAGGCGTGGGGGCCGGCGATCTGCACTAGAGGCAGATAGATCATGCGTTGCGGCGCCTCACGCGGGCTGCTGTACTTTGCGTCTCGCACCACACCCACGATCTGCCAAGTCCCTGGTACTCCGGGATCCCAAATAGTGAAGCTGCGCCCAATCGCATCCCCTTGGGGAAAATAATCGTTGGCAAAGGTCTGGTTTACCACCACTGCTTTGGTTGAAGTAGCAGTATCCTGCGGCCCGATGGGCCGGCCAAGGAGCACGGGTATGCCGACGGTTTCGAAGAACCGCGGCCCCACATAGTTGCCCAGGGTATCCACTGTTTCGTCCTGCCTGGCGGTGTAACCCAGAATCGAAATAGGTGAGCCCCACTGCCCCGCATGAATCACGGGTACGCCGGAAAGCGTCGCGGAACGCACGCCGGGAAGAGCTTCAACCCGATCCAGAATTTTTTCGTACAGGCCACTGAGCTGTTGGGGCGTGTACCCCGCTGCCTCGGGCAAGAGCTGCGCAAGCAGCAGCTTATGATTTTCGAAGCCTAGATCCTGCCTCTCCAGGTTATTCAGGGTCCGCAGAAAAAGGCCCGCGCCTACCAGGAGCACGAGGGAAAGCGTCACCTGAGCGGCCACAAGGAATTTCGGGATAAAGCGGCTGGAAGCTCCGCTGCCACTCGCGGCGTTGCGGGCGTTAAGCCCAGGCGCGACGCGTGTTCGCGAGACACGCACCGCAGGACCGATTCCGAAGAGAAGACCGGTCAACAGGCTTACGCCCAACGTGAAAAGCAACACATGCATGTCTGGTTTGGGGTCAAGCACGATATAAGTGGATCCGGCCACGACAAAGTTGATAAGGGCTCGCGTCCCCCAAAAAGCCAGGAGCACTCCCAGGGCTCCTCCACTGAGAGAAAGCAGCAGCGTCTCGATCAGCACCAGGCGAATAAGACGCGCTCGAGTCGAGCCGAGTGCGAGCCGGGTTGAACTCTCGCGTTCGCGCACCACCGCCTTGGCGAGCAGAAAGTTTGCCAGATTGGCGCAAGCGATCAGCAGGACCAGGACCACAACGCCCATCAGAATCTCAAGCGGCGCCTTGTATTGTTCTCGCAGATCAGAGCCACCACGGGCGCCGGGCATCAACGGAACAGAGATTCGCTGTATTTGCTGTTTGCGCGCGGGCGTGAGCTGGGATCCTTCCAGATCTTGCATGTATTGCCGAACCTGGGCATTGAACCACGCCTGCGCCTGCGTCATGCTCATGCCTGCATTGCGCCGGCCTATCAGATGAAGCCAGTACAAATTGCGAGCGTCGAGCAAGGAGGAATGCTCCATGACCTCCTTCTGCATGGTGAGCGGCAGCCACAGATCTGGCGATTGCGCCTCCACCTTGATGCCGAAGAACCTCGGCGGCGCTACGCCAATGATCGTGATTGGCATTCCATCCACGATGAGAGATCTGCCGACTACCGATGGATTGCCCCCAAGGCTCGTTTGCCAGTAGTGGTAACTAAGAACTGCAACGGGGTTGCGGCCGGGAACCTCTTCATCGCTGGGGAGAATCGCTCTACCCAGCAGCGGTTGAACCTGAAGGACGCTGAAGTAGTTCCCCGAAACCAGCTGCAAAAAAGCCGCGTCTGCCGGCCCTGCGGAACTCTGGAGCCGCACACCGGCGGGGAGGGTGAACCCGGCCGAGGCAGAGATATCCTGAAAGAACTGGTGTTGCTTCTCGATCTGGCGATAAAAATCATAAGAAAATACGCCTGCGGTACCCATCGAAACGGTGCCGAGAATGCCCCCACCGGAGGCTTCGCCGAAAGAGACCAATTGGTCTGGCTGACCCACCGGGAGTTGCTTGATCATGAGGTCATTGATCAAAGTAAAGATGGCCGTGTTGGCGCCAACGCCGAGTGCCAGGGAAAGAATTGCGATTGCCGTGAAGCCGGGGCTCTTCGCCAGCATACGCAGGCTATATCGGATGTCCGAAGCCACAGACATGGAAAGTCTCCTCCTGCTAGTGTAATTCGCGTGCGCAGCTCCGCCCTGCTGATCTAACATTGCGACTAACATCGCAACGTCTGGACAGCAACGGCAAAGGAAGCAGGCTCATGAGCAATTTCCGGGACAACTTCAAACACGCACTGCGCATGTTCCGTGCCAACCCTGGCTTTACTTTCGCCGCGGTCGCGGCATTGGCGCTCGGCATCGGCATCAACACTGCCATTTTCACGGTCGTCGATACGGTACTGCTCAAGCCGCTTACCTACCCCGACGCCGATCGCATGGTTGAGTTCCTGCTCACCTCGCCCCAGGGCAAGGGCGCCATCGCCTCTATTCCTAAGTTCTTCCAGTGGCGGCAACAGACCAGCGTCTTTCAAGATGTTGCCGCTTATGACTTTGGTGGTCCCGGGTACAACCTGACCGGCGACCGGCCGGAGCAGGTACACGGCATCCACGTGACCGAGGCATTCTTCCGTCTCTTCGGCGCGTCGCCCATGCTGGGGCGTACCTTCACGCCGCAGGAAGACTCACCCAACGGCGGCAAGATCGTGGTGCTGAGTTATGGGCTATGGCAGCGCAAATTTGGCGGCAATCCCGATATCATCGGGAGCGCGCTGTCCCTGGGCAATGAGCCCTACACCATCGTCGGCGTCCTCAACAACTCCTTCGTCTCCGACCCCGAAGCAGACATTTTGCTTCCCTTTCAGTTCGATCCCAATAGCACCAATCAAGGCCACTACTTCAAAGCCGCCGGGCGGCTCAAGCCCGGCGTGACTATGGCCCAGGCCAATGCCCTCCTGAAAGTGGCAGCCGATCAGTTCCGCCGCCGCTATCCGGATGCCCTCGGGCCCAAGGACGGATTTGAAGTCGAGCCGCTCCGCGACTCGATTGTTGGGGATGCGCGCAAGTCGTTGTTGGTCATGTTAGGCGCGGTGAGCCTGGTGCTGCTGATTGCCTGCGCCAACGTCGCCAATCTGCTCCTGGTGCACGCTACCGGGCGCAAGCGTGAGTTCGCCATCCGCGCGGCGATGGGGGCTGGACGCAAGCGCATTATCCTTCAGTTGCTCACCGAGAGCGTGCTGCTTTCTGTCACCGGCGGCCTGCTGGGCCTGGCGCTCGGCTACGTTGGCCTGCGCGGGCTGCTGGCGATGAGCCCCGGGGATATTCCGCGCATCGGCGAACACGGCGCTGCAGTCACTATCGACTGGCGCGTGCTCGCCTTCACCCTCGGCGTCTCGCTCTTCACCGGCATCCTCTTTGGACTCTTCCCTGCCATCGGCGCCTCGCGTCCTGACCTCAACTCCACACTCAAGGAGAGCAGCAACCGCGCCGGCACCGGATTTCACCAAAGCAAAGCCCGCTCCCTGCTGGTGATCAGCGAGATCTCATTGGCCATGGTATTGCTCATTGGCGCAGCGCTCCTGATCCGCACATTTCTCGCCTTGCACCGGGTCAATCCCGGCTTCGACTCGCATAACCTTCTGACCATGGAAATGTCGCTGACCGGCGACCGCTTTCAAAAGACAGCCGGAGTCGCCCAACTGGTGCGGGATGGCCGCGAGCGGCTGAATGCAATCCCCGGGGTTGAAGTCTCCGCCTCTACTTGCTGCCTGCCCATGGAGGGAGGATTCGGCCTGCCATTCCTCGTTGTCGGGCGTCCGGTAGATAAAGGGCAACCGGTCGGCGCCGGATGGATGGACGCCTCAGCAGGATACTTCGAGGCTTTCAAGATACCGATCCTGCGCGGCCGCGACTTTACCGACCGCGATGTGGCCGGCGCACCTGGCGTCGTTGTCATCAATGAGAGCATGGCCAAGAAATACTGGCCCAAAGAGAACCCCGTCGGCCAGCAGATCATCATCGGCAAGGGCGTTGGACCGGAGTTCGATGAACCCGCCCGGCAGATCATCGGCGTTGCAGGCGACATTCACAACGGCGGATTGGGCCGGGATCCATTCCCGCTGATGATCGTTCCCCAGGCACAGGTTCCCGATGGCATGACTGCCCTCAACGCGCGCATTGGCCCGGTCGTTTGGCTGGTGCGCACGCACAGGATCCGCACCAGCTTATCTCCGCGGTAAGCGAGCAACTGCGCCAGGCCAGCGGGGGGTTCCCAGTAGCCCGGGTGCGCTCGATGGACGAGGTCGTAGTCCACTCAACCGCCCGCGAAAGCTTCAACATGCTGCTGCTCTCCATCTTCGGAGCCTCCGCGCTGGTGCTCGCCTCCATCGGCATTTATGGGCTCATGGCCTACTCGGTCCAGCAGCGAACCCAGGAGATGGGCATCCGCATGGCCCTGGGAGCGGACCGCGGCAGGATTCGCAACCTGGTCGTTTGGCAGGGCATGCAGTTGACCATTGTGGGCGTGATTGTGGGAGCCGGCGCGGCGTTTGGGCTGACTCGCCTGATCGCCAGCCTCCTCTTCGGCGTCAAGTCGTGGGACCCGATCGTATTTGTAACTGTCCCTGTAGTGCTGGCGGCCGTCGCGCTGCTGGCGGTATGGCTGCCCGCCACGCGTGCCTCCAGGCTGGATCCCATGGCGGCGTTGCGAGTGGAATAGAGACTCATCTTATCGCCGGTGCAACTTCCGCCGGCAACTCGCCCGGAACCTGCAACGGCCAGGCTAGGTTTGTTTTGCGTGCCGCGCCCTCGTTGCGGCAACGGCTTTTTTGACGAGTGTCTCAAGCACCTTCATGTCCACATCCGCGAGCTTCTTGATGTACAGGCAGCCCTTGCCGGTGGTGTGCTTGCCCAGCTTGGCCAGCAACGCCTCAGCGCCATCAAAGCCGATCGTGCCGTACAAAACGTTTGCGGCCTTGCGCGGCGAAAAGCCGACGATGGGCATATCGCCTTCCCGCCCGCTCTCGTAGATATAGTGGTAGCTGTCGAAGCCGACGATCGACGGTCCCCACATCGCGGGCTCGTTGCCGGTGACTTTCTGCATCAGCTTGGCCAGAGCCTTGGCGTCTGTGCGTCGCGCCTCGTCAGTGCACGCATCGAGAAACAGCGGAACGCTGATCGTTGTGGGTTTGGTCTTATTCTTGGCCATGATTTACCTTGGGGTCAAGATCCCAAGCTTACGGGACAAATTCTATCTCCGGTCCGGCCCCGACTCCAATAGACTGACCAACCATACTGCGTGACGCCCTACAACTGAACTTACTTTATTCATAGCGGAGAGCTTCGGCGGGTGGGACGGCGATGGCGTGGCGGGCGGGCAACAGGCAGGCGAGGAGTGCGCTGAGAGCGAGCAGCGCGGCGGCTGCGAACAGACTGCCTGCGGCAAAGGCGCTTTGCATCCAGTGGGCGAGGACGGCGCCGAGAAAGCTGTCAAAGGCAAGACCGATGACAATGCCCGCGGCCGCGCTGACCAGCGCGATGCGCGCGGCGACCCACAGGACGTGCGCGCGCGGCGCGCCGAGCGCCAGGCGGACGCCGAACTCCGTAGTGCGCTGCGCGACGCTGTAAGCGACCACGCTGAAGATGCCGACCAGCGCGAGCGCGAGCGCCATGGCAGAGAAGACGCCAAACAATATGGAGAAGAGCCGCTGGCGGCTGTACTGTGCGTCGCGCTCGATGGCTTCGTTGAGGGTGAAGGTGCCGTTGAATTGGCTGTTGGAGATCTGCTGGTCGGAAGCGACGGAGGCGATAGCGGCGCGCATGGAGTGCAGGTAGGTGAGCGGATCGCCCTGGGTGCGGACGAAGAACTGCACGTTGGACGGTATCACGGCGGTGTACGGAAGGTAGATGGCGGGGACGACGGGGCGATCGACGCCGTCGTTGCGCGCATCGCCGACAACGCCGATGATCTGACGCCAGGCGGTGCTTTGCGCAGAGATGGCCGCCCAGCGATTCTGATGTGCGAGACCGGGAATGCGTAGCTGTCGGCCCAAGGCATTGGACGAGGAGAGATAGCGCGTCGCGAAAGCGCGATTGACGACCGCGATGAAGTCTCCGCGGGTGTTTTCATCCGTATTCCAGAGGCGCCCCTGAAGCAGAGGGATGCGGAGCGCAGCGAAATATCGCTGGTCGACCAGCATCACACGGGCCTGCGGCTGCTCGCGATCGCGAGTTCCGTCGATGTTGAAGGAGCTCTCAACGCCAGTATAGGGCGGCGTGGCATCGGTGCCGGCAGAGTCAGCGGAGACAGCGACAATGGAGACACCGGGAACGGATGCGATCTTCTCCCGGATCTGCTCGATGTAAGCGGTGCGCGCTTCGCGCGACTGAATGCGGCTCCACTCGCCTGGGTCAAGGAGGTGCAGCAGGATGCCGAGCTTCATGACATTTGCGGGATCGTAGCCAAGCGGCATCTGCATGAGCCCAAGAAAGCTGCGGATGGCGGTGCCCGCAGTGGCCATGAGAAGAAGCGTGAGCGCGACTTGCGCGGCGATGAGAACGCTCCAGCGATGCTTTGCGGGAGCAGCGACAACGCCAATCTGCCTGCCGGGGAGCATACGCGCGGAATCGTGACGCGAGAGACGCAATGCGGGGGCAAGACCGAAGAGGATGCCGCAGAGCAGCGCGAGCGCGACGGAGAACGCGAGGATGGGAGCGTTGATGCGGATGACGGATTCGGCTGGAAAGGAATCCGGAGAAAGCAACAAGGGAAGCTTTGCCAGCCAGTAAGACGCAGCAACGCCAAGGACGGCGCCGGTGCAGGAGATGACGACGGCTTCGACCAGCAACTGGCGGACGATGCGCCAGCGACTGGCGCCGATCGCACTGCGGATGGCGAGCTCATGCTGGCGCGTGCGGCCACGGGCCAGCAGAAGGATGGAGCAGTTGGCGCAGCCGATGATGAGCAAGAGCACAACGCCTGCGAGAAGAAGCGTCAGGGTGCGGCCAGTTCCCTGCTGGTAAGGCACGATGATGGGCTGCAGCGCGAGATGCCAGTGATCGGGAAAGCGATCGGGATGCTGTTGCGCAAACTGGCGCACGATGGGCTCGAGCGCAGCGTTGGCGGCGGCAAGTGTGACGTGGGGCCGGAGCTTGATCCACGGTACGTAGGCCAGGAAGGGAAGGTTGAAACTCGGCATGAGACTGCCCGGCAGGTAGACATCGCCGACGCCGATGCTGTCATTGAATGCGAAGCTGCGCGGCATGACCCCAATGATGGTGTAGGGGGCGTGATCGATTTCCAGCGTTCGCCCGATGACGTGGGGATCGCCGCCGAAGTGGCGCTGCCAGAAGCGGTAGTTGAGAACAACGACGGAGTGGCCGCCGTTCTCTGCATCGGATGGCTCGAGGTTGCGACCGAGAAGCGGGCGCACACCAAAGAAAGTCCCGGCATTCTCTGTGAGGTAGATGCCCTGGATGTCTTCCGGCAGTGCGCCGCCGGTGATCTCCATGTCCCCGTTGTTGAAGCCAAGCGCCGATTCAACCGGGGCTGCAAGGCGCAGGTCATCAAACTGTGCCTTGCTAAGGGGAAACCAGCTCCACTCGTCAGGATGTTGCTGGTCGATGACGACGGGGTTCATGATGCGGTCGGCGCCGGCGTAGGGAAACGGGTGCAGCAGGACGGCGTAGATGAGCGAGAACATCGCCGTGGTGGCGCCGATGCCGAGCGCGAGTGAGAGCACGGCGACGGCGGCGAAGCCAGGGTTGCGGCGCAGGGCGCGGAGGCCGTAGCGGATGTCTCCGCCTAACTCATCGAAGAGGCGGAGGCCGATGGCGTCGCGGTAAGTTTCGTTTTGGGCGGCGGGCTGGCCGAGGTCGATGCGGGCTTTGCGGCGGGCTTCTTCTTCGGGGAGGCCCTGGCGGATTAAATCTTCCTGGTAGGCGTCGAGGGTAGAACGAAACTCTTCTTCGACGTCGCTGTGGGTGCGTGGCGCGATGGAGTGCCAGAGCTTGCGAATTGCGGCGAGGAGACTCATATTCGCGCCTTCTTGTCGAGAATGCCGGCGACGACAGCGGCCATGTCGGTCCATTTGGCGGTCTCGGCCTTGAGCTGACGCGTACCGGCAGCGGTGAGCGAGTAAAAGCGGGCGCGGCGATTGTTCTCCGACTCACCCCACTCGCCTTTGATCCAGCCCTGGCGCTCAAGACGATAGATGGCGGTGTAGAAGGAACCCTGCAGGATTTCGAGGCGCTCGCCGGAGATCTGCTGGATGCGCAGCAGGATGCCGTAGCCATGCAGCGGACCGAGCGAGACCGCCTTGAGGATGAGCATCTCGAGTGTGCCCTGCGGGAGTTCAACCGGTTTCGTCAAAGGCTCTCTCCTATCTGGGAAAGGAGAGTACGCGCTCTCTCCTTTCCCGTCAAGGAGACTGCCACCCGGGCGATTGCGTCTTCGCGGGTTCAGCTGATTCGCTCTCGGGGTCTTCAATTCTCCTGCTGCTATCCTCAAAAAGGATTCGTTTTTGTCTGCTTACTTGAGTTTCGCAAAAGGCTCAGTCGAGCGCACAGATAGAATCTGTGTCACAGGATGTAGTGAACAATGGAGTAGCTTCATGGCCGATTTCTGGGATAATTTCAAACACGCATTGCGCATGTTCCGTGCCAACCCTGGATTTACCTTCGCCGCGGTCGCGGCCCTGGCCCTCGGCATCGGCATCAACACCGCCATATTTACGGTGGTGGACGCGGTTCTGCTTAAGCCCCTTACCTACCCTGACCCTGATCGCATCGTTCAGTTCCTGATCACCTCGCCCGAGGGCATCGTCAGCAGCGGCATGTCCATCCCCGACTTTGTGCTTTTCGAACAACAGACGAGCGTTTTTCAGGATGTTGCAGCCTACGACTGGGGCGGCCCCGGCTTCAACCTGACCGGCGACCGGCCGGAGCAAGTCCGCGGCGTTCATGTCACACAAGGCTACTTCCGCCTTTTCGGCGCGCCGGTAATCCTGGGGCGTACCTTCACCGCGAAGGAAGACTCTCCCAACGGGGGCAAGGTTGCGGTACTGACCTACGGCCTCTGGCAGCGCAAATTTGGCGGAAACCCAAACATCATCGGCACTGCTCTCTCCCTGGGCAATGAGCCCTACACCGTTGTCGGCGTCCTGGGAAAATCATTCGTCTCTGACGCCGAAGCAGACATCTTGCTTCCCTTTCAGTTCGATCCCAACAGCACCAATCAGGGTCACTACTTCAGTGCCGCCGCGCGGCTGAAGCCCGGCGCCACCTTGGCCCAGGCCAACGCGTTGCTGAAGGTTGCGGCCGATCAATTCCGCTGGCGCTACCCGCGTTGGCTTCGACCGGCGGAGAAATTTGCGGTTGAGCCCCTGCGAGACATGGTCGTTGGCGATGCGCGCAAGTCGTTGCTCCTCATGCTGGGCGCGGTGAGCCTGGTGCTATGGATTGCCTGCGCCAACGTCGCCAATCTCCTGCTGATTCGCGCTACGGGGCGCAAGCGCGAATTCGCCATACGGGCAGCAATGGGAGCAAGCCAGTCGCGCATTGTGCTCCAGTTGCTCCTGGAGAGCGTCTTGCTCTCTTTTACCGGCGGCATGCTCGGCCTGGGGCTCGGCTACATTGGTATGCGCGGCCTGTTGGCAATGAGCCCGGGTGATATTCCGCGGATTGGCGAACATGGCGCCGCAGTCCACATCGATTGGCGGGTGCTCGCCTTCACCCTTGTCGTTTCTCTCTTCACCGGCATCCTCTTTGGGCTCTTCCCTGCCATCGGCGCCTCGCGTCCTGATCTCAATTCGACGCTGAAGGATAGTAGCAACCGTAGCGGGACTGGCTTCCAGCAAAGCAAAGCCCGCTCCCTGCTCGTGATCAGCGAGATCTCGCTGGCCATGGTGCTGCTGATCGGCGCCGCGCTTCTGATCCGGACGTTTCAGGCGTTGCACAAGGTAAACGCCGGCTTTGACTCCCACAACGTCCTGACGCTTGAAATGTCGCTGACTGGCGACCGCTTTCAAAAAACAGCCGGAGTCGCGCAGATGCTGCGCGATGGCCGCGAGCGGCTCAATGCGATTCCGGGGGTCGAAACCTCGGCTTCTGTTTCCTGTTTACCCATGGATTCCAACGTGGGCATGAACTTTAACATCGTTGGGAAACCGATGGACGACCCGCTTCGGAACATTGTTCGTTGGATAAGCGCCTCCACCGGGTACCTCGATCTCTTCAGGATTCCTATCTTGCGCGGCCGTGACTTCACTGACCGCGACGTTGCCGGCGCGCCGGGCGTGGTGTTGATTAACGAGACTATGGCGAAGAAATACTGGGCTAAAGAAGACCCAGTCGGCCAGCAAATCATCATCGGCAAGGGTGTCGGGCCGGAGTATGAAGAACCACCCCGGCAGATCATCGGCGTCGTGGGCGACACTCATAACAACGGCCCTGGTCAGGAGCCGTTCCCCCTGATGATCGTTCCCCAGGCGCAGGTCACCGACGGCATGACCGCTCTGACTGCCCGCATGCGCCCGGTGACCTGGGTGGTGCGCACGCATACCGACCCGCATCAGTTCATATCAGCGGTAAGCGAGCAACTGCGCCAGGCCAGCGGCGGATTTTCCGTAGCCCATGTGCGCTCGATGGACGAGGTCGTCGTCGGCTCCACGGCGCGAGAGAGCTTCAACATGCTGCTGCTCTCCATATTCGGAGCCTCCGCGCTGGTGCTCGCCTCCATTGGCATTTATGGGCTGATGGCCTACTCGGTGCAGCAGCGCACCCAGGAGATGGGCATCCGCATGGCCTTGGGAGCGGACCGCAGCAGGATTCGCAACCTGGTCGTCTGGCAAGGCATGCAGCTGACCATCGCGGGCGTGGTGGTGGGGGTCGGCGCGGCGTTTGGGCTCACCCGCCTGATCGCCAGCCTCCTCTTCGGCGTGAAGTCCTGGGACCCGATCGTATTTGTAACCGTCCCTGTAGTGCTGGCAGCGGTGGCGCTGCTGGCGGTATGGCTGCCCGCCACGCGTGCCTCGCGGCTCGATCCCATCGAAGCGTTGCGGATGGAGTAGACCGAAACTGTTACGAAACTCAATGCTCGGAGTCGGCTCATGGTTGCGGCAGTCTCCGAGTAACCTACGGAACCCAGAGAACCCCCAGATTCCAGCTCAATAAGCTCATCGGCCTGATCTATCTGCTACCAATGGATCGCGTTCGCGCAGTCTAGTGGCCTGGAACAGCTGATTCAGGAGTAGAACGAAATCTGCGAAAATGCGCGACCCTTCTAAGGGTCACGGCTCTCGTGCTTTGTATCAGCGCCCGACTCTCCCATCGAAGCCTGGTGGGAGCCCCCTGCTTCAGCAGGGGGAGCGGCGCTTCAGCGTCGCGGAAAGAGTCGCAATTTCCGTTAATTGGGCTTTAGCCCCTGAGGCTCTACCAAATCAGCTGTTACGGTCCACGAGTGTCAAGCTGTCCGGCTTGCCCGTCAACCGCCCAGCACCGCAAATTTTGCCGCAGTGACCCCGATCATGCACGTACTGAAACGGTGTCCGCAGTCATCTTTGTTGAGCGCAGGAACAATCAGAGACGTCTTCTCCAATGGATCGAAACCTGTACTCGATGACAGTACATCGCCCGATCATTCCATCTGGAGTGCTTGTGAGATGAAAGGATCACTCAACGGATCAGGCTTAACCAGAAGACTCTATCTGGCGACTGCTTGCTCAGCAATTTTCTCGCTGGCGTGGATCACTGATCTTAAGGCACAATCCGCCGCGAAATCAGGCCCTGACCACCCGACCCAGGTGGCGTCGTCACCTTCGTGGCAATCGGTGGCGGGCGGCCACTTGGAGTTTGAGGTGGCGTCCGTGAGGCCGAGCGAACCCGGCAGTTCCCCCGGCGCTAACATGAGCATGAACCAGGGAGACTTTATTCTCAAGCCGACAGGTGGCCTCTTCACGGCGAATTTACCGCTGGTCACGTATATCGCGTTCGCCTACAAGCTGTCGTTAGACCACGAGCAGGGAAAGTTGCTTCTTGACTCCTTGCCGAAGTGGGCTGCCACACAAATGTTCGCCGTGCACGCCCGGGCATCATTGGGCAATCCGACGAAAGATCAATACCGCCTGATGATGCAGTCTTTGCTCGCAAACCGGTTTAAGTTGGTTTCTCACCTTGAGCAGCGAAACGTCCCGGTTTTCGCGCTTGTACTCGTCAAACCCGGAACCCTGGGGCCCAATCTCCGCCTTCATAGCAACGGCCCACCCTGCAACGTCCCCGCTTCTGAGAATGGTTCTGTACCTTCGACTGATTCAGGAACCCCAGCGGGTGGCAGCGACAGCTTTCCGTTCAATTGTGGAAGTTTCAACCTCTTGGTCAGGCCGAACAACATGGTACTCACCGGGTCCCGGAATGCGACCATGGCCGCTCTGACTATGTGGCTTTCGGGGTCGGGTCCTGCAGACCTTGATCGTACCGTTGTGGATCAAACGGGGCTCGATGGAAGGTTCGATTTTTCGCTCAAGTGGGCTTTCGTAGTGCCCGGCTCTCCGCCCTCAGATACTGCCAATCAACCGGAATTCATGGGACTGACATTCAAGCGTGCCTTGAATGAGCAGCTCGGGCTCAACCTGGAGCCAACAATCGCCCCTGTTGATTTCTTCGTAGTCGATCACATCGAGACACCCTCGCCGAATTGACGCCTACCTGGAACATTTTTGCTGATGGTATAGACCAGGAAACTGAACACTTTTTCGCAGGCTCGCCAACAATAAATACTTTACCTATAGAAATAGCTGCTTGCTCTCCTGTATTTTTGTAATTCGGAACTGGGAATAGGGCGCTCTCATGCTTGCACGATGCCCGCGTCGCCCACCCTCCCCACAGGAGAACCCATTGAACTCTCGCATCCAGCGTCTTTTTGCCTTCGCAGTATGTGCAGCCGGTTTCTCGGTTCTGCCCGCCTCCGCCCAGTTCGATATGGGCGCGCCCAACACCGTCGTCATCCACTTCGACAAGACCCTGCTCGTCTCCAGGTCGACGCCCACCCTTCAGGTCGTCGTCAATCCTATGATCGCCAAAGGATCTTCCATCCATGACGGCACCTTCGCCGCCCTCAAGGAGCTTGGCGCGGACTACGTCCGTTACGTGCCGTGGAACCCCTATCCAAAGCTATCCGTCGCCGAGCTCGAGCCTCCCAAAGACGGCAAGACCTCTTGGGACTTTTCCCTCATCGACCCCTATACCAAGGACTTCCTCGCCGCTACCGAAGGTCACAGCACGGTGATGAACTTTTCCACCATTCCCACCTGGATGTTCAAGATCGATAAGCCCGTGACCTATCCCTCCGACCCGAACCAGGTCGTCTGGAACTATACCCAGGGCGTCGAGCCAGTGGACCCCACCAACAAGCAGATCGGCGAATACATCGGCCGCCTCGTCGCTTGGTACACCAACGGTGGATTTACCGACGAGCTAGGCATGGAACATAAGTCCGGGTACCACTACAAATTCCCTTACTGGGAAGTCCTCAACGAGCCCGATATTGAGCACGGCACCACGCCCGAGATGTACACCGCTCGCTACGACGCCGTCGTTGAAGCCGTGCACAAGGTCAGTCCCGACACTAAATTTGTCGGGCTCGGCCTTGCCTTCGCCACTCGCAATCCCAAGTACTACGAGTACTTCCTTGACCCCAAGAACCACAAGCCCGGCATCCCGCTCGATTACATCTCTTACCACTTCTACGCTCAGCCGGACATGACCGAGAACCTCGAAAACTGGCAGTACACCTTCTTCAATCAAGCCGACCAATTCCTTGCCGGCATTCGCTTCATCAACAGCATCCGTGACCGCCTCTCGCCCTCGACGAAAACCGACACCGACGAGCTCGGAGTCATCTTACCAACCGACATAGCAGAGATCATGTCCGCGAGGCAGAATCCCAGCTCGAAAGGCGCCCTGCCTGACCACATCCCCCACGCCTACTGGAACGCCTCAGGTGCGCTATACGGCTATCTCTTCATCGAAGAATCCAAGCTCGGCGTCGATGTCATTGGCGAGTCGCAGCTGGTTGGCTACCCCTCTCAGTTCCCATCGGTATCGATGATGAACTACAACACCGGCAAGCCCAATGCCCGTTACTGGGTGCTCAAACTCATCAAAGACAACTTCCACCCCGGTGATACCCTCGTCGCCACCACAGCCGGTTCCGGCGCCGGCATCGACGCTCAGGCTTACACCACGCCGCAGGGCAAGAAGATCCTTCTCGTCAACAAGCGCAACACCCCGATCGAGGTCACTCTTCCCGTCGAAGCAAAATCTGCCTCGGTCTCCACCGTCGATGAGGCCACGGGCGACACCGCTGCCCGCGTCTCTCAGCAGTCCGGAGAGAAGCTCATACTCGCCCGATACGCCGTCTCCGTAGTTTCCTGGCAATGAGCGACTCGGCGATTTAGCACTTATCATGGCCAAATCATCTGGATGGTTCATCGACACCGGGGGCCAGCGCGGGTTTTCTCCGGTCATTCGGTGCGCAAGGCTTGCATCGGGTCGATTTTGGTGGCGCGCCTTGCGGGTAGCCACGCGGCGGCGACGGTCATTACAGAAACGGCGGCGATTGCGATGGAGATAGCCGTCGGGTCGAGCGGACTTAACTCGTAGAGCTGGCTCTTGAGAATGCGTGTGGAACTCAAGGCGACGGGCACACCGAGAGCGAGTCCGAGAGCCAACAGCAGAATGCATTCTCGAAGGATCATCCAAAGCAGCATGTGCGATCGTGCCCCGAGGGCGAGACGGACGCCAAACTCACTCGTACGGCGGGCTACCGAATACGAAAGCAAGCCGTAGATGCCGATGCAGCCGAGGAAAACAGCAATGATTCCAAAGAAACTCGAAAGCCGGGCAACCAGCGATCGCGTCGCAATGGAACCGTCCACCTGCTCTTCCAGACTGCCAACGCTGTTGACCAGGATGTTCGAGTTGACCTCGGCGATGGCATGACGCGTTCGCGAGACGATTTCCTGCCGGTTTGCCCCGGGAGCGTAGCGAACCGCAAAGTTCCCGTAGAAGCCGGGATTTTGCGTGCAGGGGAAATAGGCGGCCATCAGCGTGCCTTCGTCGAGTGAGTTGTACTTGGCATCTTTGACCACGCCGATCACCTCCTTCTCGCCAGGATGATCCGGAGTCTCTCCGATTCCAAAGCGGTGTCCGATCGCCGAACCATTCGGAAAGAAGCGACGCGCCATGGTTTCGTTGATGACCGCGACTTTATTTGACATCTGCGTATCCTGAGCGTTGAAGAGACGGCCCGCGATCAGCTGAATGCCCATGGTGGAGAAATATCCCTTGCCGGTAATGTTGAAGAAGACCTCGCCGCCGTTTGACTGTGTCCGCGGGATGCCCTGGAACAGAACTTCGTCGGTCCATCCGCCTTGATTGAAAGTGAAGAAGGCAAAGCCATCCGCTTGGACGCCGGGAATGTTCTGCACACGGTCTTCGATCTGCTCCTGTAACTGGACAGAGCGTATCTCTTCCGGGGTTCCATGCGGCAGATTGGCCGTGCTTGAGTCGAGAGAAAAGATGAGGACGTTGTGCTTGTCGAAACCCGTGTCAACGTCAGACAAGTGAATGAGACTGCGCACGAACAACCCGGCGACAACCAGCAGTACAACAGAAAGCGCAATCTGTCCGACGATAAGCGATCGGGCCAGCGCGCCACGCGTTGTGGAAGAAGAACTGCCGCGCCCGTCCTTGAGTGCAGGTGTGAACTCAAGCCCCGCCGCCCGGAATGCCGGCAGCATGCCGAACAGAAGCGCCGTTACCACCGCGACCCCTAGCGTAAAGCCGAGCACGGCCATGTCGGGGGTCAGATTCAACGGAACTGGATTGGGGCCGGGCGTGGCCATGCTCAGCAGCACAACACTCGCCTTCCATGCCAGCGCAACACCGGCCGCCGCTCCCAGAAAAGCAAGCAATAGAGACTCCGTGAGAAGTTGCAACACAATCCGGCGGCGCGATGCGCCCAGTGCCATGCGCACCGCGACTTCACGCGTCCGCGCTACGCCGCGGGCCAGAAGCATGTTCGCGATATTCGCGCAGGCAATCAAAAGCACCAGCGCCACAATGGCCATCAGAATTTCCAGCGGCACCGAGAACGCGTAACGCAGGTAAGAGACTCCACGGCCTCCTGGATTCAGTTGGATACTGGCGTGTGCAATATCATCGAGGTGCTTTTGCGGAGGTTGAGACCCGAGGTAGCTGCGGAGAATCTGCTTGAACAGCACATTGGTTTCGGCGCTCGCTTGGGTTGCGGTCACGCCGGGTTTCAGACGGCCGATGAGATAGAGCGACTGAAAGAATTTATCCCCGAGTCCGTTCCAGCCGGGACGAGAGAACGCCTTCTCCATCGAAAGCGGAATCCACAGGTCGGTCGATTGGCCCACCGTGTATCCGTAGAAGCCCGGCCGGGCAACGCCGACCAGCGTGTAGTCGTGTGACTGGATGCGGATGGTTTTACCAAGCGCGGATGGGTCGCCATTGAATTGCCGCTGGAACCAGGAGTAACTGGCTACGGCGACCGGACCTGCGCCGTCGGCGCCATCGTCGGATTCGCCAATCGTACGGCCCAGAAACGCTGGTACGCCAAGCACGGAGAAGTAACTGCCGGAGACAAGATCGACGTGGGTCGTTTGATAAGCTGCCCCGCCAATCGAAGCTTTGGTCGCAAACTGGCTGCTGTCTACCGCGGCGATTCCTGAAAACGAAGTATCTTTCTGGCGAAAATCGTGAAAGAAGGAATAGGAGAACAGCTTCGTGTTCCCGTCGGGAATTGAGCTGGTGCTGCCCTGTGCCTGGCCGTCCCCGAATAGAAGCAACTCACTGGGCTTCTGGACCGGAAGCGGGCGCAGCAGGATCGCGTTGAGCAGCGTGAAGATGGCGGTGTTCGCGCCGATACCCAGCGTGAGGGAGAGGATGGCGATAAAGGTGAAGCCGGGCGATTTTCGAAGTTGTCGCAGACCGTATCGGACATCCTGAACTAGCGATTCAAACCACAATGTGCCTCGACTCTCCCGGCAATCCTCCTTGATCTGTTCGGTGCCACCGAACTCCAGACGCGCCAGCCGACGGGCTTCGATTTCGGAAATGCCGGATCGCACCTTGTCCGCGACCTGCGATTCGACGTGAAACTGGATTTCCTTGTCCAGATCGCGCTCCATGCGATTGCGCGCGAATAGTCTCTGCAGCCAGCTCATGAAAGTCCCTCCAGAGTTCCCTTAAGAATGAGCCCGACAACGTCGGTGAGGCGCTTCCAGTTCTCGGTCTCAGCCTTGAGATGCGCTCGGCCTTTGGCGGTCAGTTCGTAGAACTTGGCTTCACGGCCTGTCTCGGACGGTTGCCAGTTGGAAGCCAGCAGCTTTTTGTATTCGAGGCGATGGAGAGCGGGATAAAGGGATCCCTGCTTGGACCTGCAAGGCCTCGCGAGACATTTGCTGAATCCTTTGCAGCGATGGCGTAACCGCGAATGGGGCCAAGCGCAACCACCCTCATGATGAGTAGATCGAAAGTACCCTGCGGGAGATCGAATCTGTCTTCCGTCCTCATACCTATGGCTTCTACATATACACTCGAACGTGTAGAAGGTCAAGGTGTCTGCTTTGGAGTCTATGGGGTCCGGCCACAAGCGCGAGTTGACCCCCTAGTTCGCAGTAGGCCTCCCGATATGATCGAGCACCATTACATCTACCGATGCCTTAACCGGCTCAAACCTCAACCCGAGTTGCTCCTTGATCGCTGTAAACATCGGCGGCTCATCTGCATCGGCAGTCGGTGCATCGCCATAAGAGTAGGTCAGCTTGAAATCGTATCGCTCCGATAGTCCAGTCTGGTCCACTAGCGGTCGGTCCATGAAGAGCTGCTTGATGATGAGGAAGTCCGCCATCGAACTGCTCCGATAGTTTTCAGTTCTCACCCCATCATGCCCTTGTGTCCACTCCAACGGTTGCGCGGCAGGATCGGCCGCAACGGCCAGCTTCGGCTGGCCCTTCACTACTTGCAACGCATACGCCGGCATTTCCCGCTTCTCTTTATGAAATTGCAGCCCAAAGCGCTCGACTAGAAGCTGACGAATTAACTGCTGTTCCTGTGGGAGCGTTGCATCCTTGGTCAGGCTCGTTGTGCCGCTCATGTCCCAGTGGTTCTCCGAAACCCAACCAGGAGCGCCCACAACTTGACGCGGATTCAGTGAGTAGGCGAATGCAATCAGCTTGAGCAATGGCTGATCTTCCAACGTGAAGCGGTTCTTTGCAAAGCTAAAGTTGTTGTGCATTACCGCCGGGGGGTGCGGCCTCACGACCGCCACCTCGATGGACACATCGCCCGTCGACTGCGCAGCAGCCCCCAACGCTGAGAGACCAAGAAGTGCGCTTACCAAGGGGTTCCGGCAGAAACGATTTATGCGCATCGAGCTCCTCGCGATTAAACCGTTGGCTTTGAATAAGAGTGTTGCCGCCCTAGCCGCCAACGTCCTCAATATGAGCAGATCAAGCGTGCCTGGGGCATATCAATATGCCGAGATTCGCCCCATGACCGCTCTTCCCCTGCTACTTCTACAGGAGGACTATATACCGCTATTTGTAGAAGTGCAAGGGAAACAGGGATTCTGCCGTGAGTGAGGATTTTCCACTGGATCTGCCTGAGTTGTTCCATGATGCGGCCGACTCGGGCTAACAAGCCCAATGGCTATCTTCTCGGCTCATACCGCATCGCCACCGCCCCCGAGCCGAACTCCAGCCGGCTCACGAGCCTCAAGTCGACAAGCTTCGATAGCCCCGCGAACAACGTCGGCCCGTGCCCCGCCAGCCTGGGATGAACCACGAACTCGTACTCATCGATCAATCCCATCTCCGCCAACGCCAGCGGGAGCTTCACGCCTCCGGTGAGCAGTCCCTTACCCGGCCCCTGTTTGAGCTGCTGCACGGCCTTTTCCAAATCCCCGCGCACCAGCTCCGCGTTCCAGTCGACCCGGTCCAGAGTGCTCGACACGACGTACTTCTTAGCCGCATCGATCGTCCGGGCGAAGGGTTCCATCCAGTCAGGCCTCGCTCCCATCTGCGCCGGCTGCCGCCACGCTGCCTCCATCATTTCGTAAGTCACCCGGCCAAAGAGGAGGGCATCGGCCTGGTCGAGGTTCTCGGCCGCGTTACGATGCAAGTCTTCGTCCGGGATCATGACACGATGATCGCAGCACCCGTCCAATGTGACGTTGATGGAATACCGAAGAGGTCGCATTACGCAAGAGTACCGCCGACGGCGGTAGACCAGCAAGGTTAGCCCGCGTCAGGGCTATTAGCCACAATCGTGGACGCTACCAATCTCCCCGGAACCGGGAATTGATCTCGAGATTCAAGTCCTCAGGTTGGTTCAACTAGCCCTTACTGGGGTTGGGATCGTGACCCAGCGATCAGAGGAGGTAAGGCACCAGGGCAGAGGTCTGATGAGCATAGCGGTCATACGCCTCGCCAAACTGGGAACGCATCCACTGTTCCTCCATGCGGAACTTGATCCACAACGCGAGGAAGACGAGAACGAAAGCGATGAACCCGCGAACTTGGGAGATGGCAATCGCCATGCCAAGGAAACCGGTCAGAATGCCGGTGTAGATGGGGTGACGGACCACGGCATAGGGACCGGTAGTGATCAGCTCGTGGCCCTGCTTAATGGTGACGGAGTGGCTCCAGTTCCTGCCCAGGTGCTCGCGCGCCCAGACGGCGAAAAAAAGGCCCGCGATGGTGACGGCAGCTCCCAGCCAGAAGGGCCAAAGGCCAGCCGGCCAAAGCTGGAGGTAAAGCCAGTGCAGCGGGATGCGAGTTGTCGAGAGGAGAACGATCGCGATCAGGAAGATGAAAACGCGCAGGATGCGCGTGGCAGCCGGCTCAAGGCGCTGGGTGGTTTTGGTATTGGCGGCTTTGATCCGCCAGTAGAGAAGAAAGAAAATCCAGACAACGGGAAAGAAAGATTCGTAGAACCAGAGCATTGAGGACCTCCTGGCGCTGAAGGCGCTTACGCAGGTGAGCAAAAGGAATAGGCGATCAGGGAGCAAGAGACGCCCGGCGATTAGGTGCGCGCTTTGTCAACCTCCAGTGGCCTGTAACAGCTAATTTAGGAGTAGAACAAAATCTGCGAACAACTGCGACCCCTCTAAGGGTCACGGCTCTCGTGCTTTGTATCAGGGCACAACTTTACAGGCTGCGGAAAACTCATGCTTTGTGTCAGGGCACGACTTTAGTCGGGCCGTAAACGATTACGAATATGACGGGCTTTAGCCCCTGAGGCTCTAACAAATCAGCTGTTACGGCCCTTTAGTGAGCGCACTGATCGTGACGTAATATCCGTCTGGATCTCGCAGCGAGAACTCTCTGGTTTGTGTGTTCGGATTCACGTGTGGCTCCTCTTCGAATCGATGAACGAAAGAGCGTACCCTTTGAAGCGCCAGGTCGAAATCATCGACACGGAAGAACAACAGGAGTCCGTTGCCGGGTCTCCCAAGATCGGGGCTCATCAAGGACGGATGTTCGTGGGCGCCCCACTCGTGAAGGCAAAGCAAGACAGTTCCATCTGAGTCGAGGACTTGTCCAAAGTCATCATGGGCAGGAGCTGTGGCCGGCTGACCGAACAGCGACTGGTACCATTTCAGGCTGCTCGACACGTCACGTACTCCAATGATCGTCCAGATGCGCTTCATCAGGTTCCCTCTGCGGATTCATTCGTACCGGCCAGGAATAGTTTTTGACCCGATGTGGCCCCCCTAAACGCATGGTGTTTGCAAACCCCCTCATGGCTTATCGCAGTGCCGATAAGAGCGGTGCCATGCGCGCTTCAAATCAGTTGCTGGCGTTCGAATCGGGAGTTCCATCCGACCACCGTGCGACTGGAACCATGAAGATGGTGAGCCGGGCGGAAACATCGTCGCCGGAAAGAACAGGGGAACCTGAGAGATTGGCGCCCCAGGTTTTGCTCATGGCCAGTGGCACGAAAAACATCAGATGGGGATGCCAGTTCCGTGCCCGATCGTCCAGGTAGCCGTTTTTCGACATCATGTAGCACATCGCGCCGGGCTCCAACTGCGGTAGCTTCTTCTCCGCGAATGCGGCCTGAATGGCCTCACCGATCTCCGCCTGCGACTTGCCGCCCAGCGCTAGCCGGGTCTTCATGAGCGCGATCGGGAGGAACGACTTTGCGGCTGCCGCATTGAAGCAATTGGGGCCACGAATATTGGGATTCCAGAAGTTGGGATCGCCGATCGCCGCGTCCCAAGCTCGCTCAACCATGCAGACGAAATCATTCGTTCCAGCAACAGCCATCTCGTAACCGCCCCTTCCAAGAACCATCACCTCGGCTTTACCCGAGATGGATTCCGGCGCGGCGCTCCGCGCGAGAGCTATCTCGGCTTTCTGATCTGCGATCAGATACTGATCGACCGGAGCCATTTTGGGATACGGCGTCTGAGTACTCTGGGCCCGCGTTTGCAAGGTAACCGCGGCCACGGCTCCCAGCACCAAAACCATCCTCATTCGTTTTAGCTCCACTAACGTTCTCCTTCCTGTCGTCTCGACTTGCGCTCACGTCCGCTTATTCTTTTCTGCTCCACCTAACCAGGGAAGCAGCGCCCTGGGATCCCGCTCCTTCCACCGACGCCGCGTTTCTTCGAGCACCGCGTCGCGGTTTTGCGCCATTTGAGAAATGATTTCAGCCGGTGCGCCTGTCTTCTCGTGCTTTGCGCCCCAGATCAGGAGTTCCAGCAATACCGGCGCCAGGTCGATTCCTTTTTCCGTGAGCCGGTATTCTTTCTGCCTCCCGTCCGCTGGATCGCGTTCGGCCTGTACAATTCTCGCTCTGCACAATCGACGCAGCCGGTCCGCGAGAATATTCGTCGCAATCCCTTCCCCGGCGTGTTCGAAGTCTCGGAACGTGCGGAAGCCGCGTACCATCAAATCTCTCACGATCAGCAGAGACCACCGATCCCCGAAGACCTCCAATGAAATGTTGACGGGGCAGCCGGAACGGTGAGACGGGATGGTCTTTTTGGCCACGCGGGTAACATTAGCAATATTCACTTGCATAATGCAAGCGACCTGATGACGGAAAAACTCTGTCTAAATCGGAGCAAATTGCTATTGCTATTCGGTTCTCAAAGCTTGCGATGGATTGGTGGAGGCTGCGCGTTGAGCTGGGATGAGTCCAGCAACTGCGGCTGCTGCGGTCAGTGTCAGGGTGGCGATGGTGAGGACGGCGAGGCTCATGCCTTTGGACTCGTAGAGCTGGGACTGGATGTAGCGGACGCAGAACCAGGCTGCGGGGATGCCGATAGCGCAGAGGCCGATGGCGGTCTGGAGCATGGCTCCGCGCATGATCATACCGACGACGGAGCTGCGGTTTGCGCCGAGGGCCATGCGTATACCGATCTCGGAGGTGCGGCGGCCTACTGTGTATGCGGTGACTCCGTAGAGACCGAGGGTAGCGAGCAGCAGGGCCAGGATGCTGAAGAGGGTCATGAGCCGGGTGATCATGCGGTCCTGGGTAAAGCGGTCGGCGATCTGCTCATCAAAGGTTTGAAATTTCACGACGGAGAGGTTGGGGTTGATGGCGGCGAGGGTCTGGCGAGTGAGCGACTGGATGTTATCCATCGGCCGATCGGTCTGGATGACGATGGCGCCGGCGTAGAGGCCCCCATCCTGCTCGATGGGGCGCCGGAGCATGGAGGTTGGTATGCGCCTAGTCATGGGGATGAAGTACATGGCGTGGTTCTTCCAGGTCGCGGAGTTGTAGGCGGTGTCCTCGACGACGCCGACGATCTCAAAGTCTCCGGAGGTTTGTGGCCCGGGTGAGCCGAAGCGGCGGCCGATCGGGTTCTCGCCGGGCTTGAAGAATCTTTTGACGAAGGACTGATTGACGACGGCGACGGCTGGAGAGGTTGAGGTGTCCCGGGTGGTGAAGCCTCGTCCCATGAGGACGCGGGTGCCTACGGAGTCGAAGTATTCGGCGTTGCCCCTGACCCAGGAGGCCCCGTTGTGGGGGTCGGGCTGGCCCTGTATCTGTACGCCATCGCCCCAGTTGTTGGCTTCCATTGGAGTGTAGGTGGAGATGCCGACCTTTTGGACGCCGGGGATGGCGTGGAATCGTTCTTCGATGGTTCGATAGAGGGCTTCAACCTGGGCGGGGGAGTAGCCGGCTGCCTGCGGGTTGAAATGGATGATGTACCGGTTCGTCGAGTTGAGTTTGAGATCGATGTTCCTGAGCTTATTCAGGCTTTGGATAAACATGCCTGCTCCGACCAGCAGCACCAGGGCGAGAGCCGACTGCAGCACGATGAGGCTGCGCTGCAGGAGTGAGGCTCCGGAGGTGGTGGTGCGGGTCCCGCTGCGGAGGGCATCCGCTGGGTTGGCATTAGATGTGATCCACGCAGGGGCTACGCCAAAAAGGATGCCGGTGAGGAGCGAGACTCCGAAGGCAAAGGCGAGCACCACTCCTGAGGGACTAGCGTCGATGGGGACGTTCTGCGCTCCGGGGAAGGCCATAGCGAGAAGCATGCGAGTGCCCGCGTAGGCGACGATGAGGCCGGCCATTCCGCTGACGATCGAGAGGACAATACTTTCGGTGAGGAGCTGGCGAACGATTCTTGTACGTATCGCGCCTAGAGCGGAACGGATGGACATTTCTGCGCGGCGATTCATTCCGCGGACAAGCAGGAGGTTGGCGATGTTGGCGCAGGCGATGAGGAGTACGAGGCCGGAGATCCACATCAGAAGCTTAAGTTTGGAGGCGTAGCTGTCCTGCATGTCCTGGATGCCGGCCCCGCCGGGCGACAGGACTACGTGAGCTTTGGCCAGAGCGCGCTTCCCTCGTTCGCCTGAGAAGGTTGTCGTGGCTGCGAATGATTGCCGGACCAGCTCGGTGATTTTGGCCTGGAGTGGGGCCATGGCGACGCCGGGTTTTACGCGACCGATGATGTAAAGCCAACGCATGTCGGGCTGGTGCACGAAAGTAGAGTTGGTCAAGACCGGGCATGGATTCGATGGGGAGATAAAAGTCGGGCGGAGCGCTGGAGAGGCGATCGCCGTAGAAGCCCTTGGGAGCGATGCCTGTGATGGTGACGGCCTTGGTGTTGATCCAGAATGTACTGCCGACGACGGATGGGTCGCCGGCGTAGTTGTTCTGCCACATGTCATAGCTCATGACGGCGACGAGCGGTGCGCCTTCCATGTTGTCCGCGTCCGTGAAGAGACGTCCGATCTGCGGCTGGAGACCGAAGGTGCGGAAGTAGTTGCCGGAGACGAATTCGCCCGTGACCGAGCGCGCAGCCTCATGGGTTTTGTCGAGCCGCACAATGAGGGTGCCGAAGCCAGACTGCATGGCGGCTAATTCTTCAAACTCTGGTGCGTTCTTCTGCAGTTGCTGCCAGGTGTCGGTGGCGAACAATGCGTAGCTGCCGTCGTCCACCGCTCCGGAGTCTTCCGCCGTTCCGGAGTTGACGCAGCACTCGGTGGTGTTGCCTATGCGGATGAGGGTGGAGGGGTCAACAACTGGGAGATTCTTGAGCAGGATGGCGTTGACCAGGGTGAAAATAGCAGCGTTGGCTCCTATGCCGAGGGCGAGGGTCAGAACGGCAGTCACGGTGAAGCCGCGGCTCTTTCGGAGCTGCCGGAGGGCATAGCTGACATCTAGAAGAAGAGTTCCGAGGAAGAAGCTCGGACGTTGTTCGTGCGATTGTGCTCGCACGCTCTCAATTCCCCCGAACGCTACGACCGCTTTTCGGCGTGCCTCCTGTCGCGTCATCCCGGTCGCGATGTATTCCTGGGTCTGCCGTTCGATGTGGAACTGCAACTCGTCGTCTATTTCACGATTGGGTTTTGGAGACATCAAAAAACGAAGACGCGTCAACCATTCTTTGAGCATCTATCCTCCTACTTGAGCACCAAGGCGATTGCTGTTGAGATTCGACCCCAGTCTTCGAGCTCAGCTTGCAGTTGCTTTTGCCCAGTCTTCGTCAACGAATAAAACTTGGCCTTGCGATTGTTTTCGGAAGCTCCCCACTCAGCCTTAATCCACCCTTTGTACTCCAACCGGTGAAGAGCGGGGTAGAGCGAACCCTGCCCAATCTGAAGCGCGTCTTTCGACACTTGCTGAATTCGTTGCGCGATACCCCACCCATGCATTGATTCGAGGGCCAGTGTCCTCAATATCAGTAAATCCAGCGTTCCCTGCAGAAGATCTGTAGTTGGCATTGCTCCCCTCGACATCCAACAAGAGAATGCAATACCGCCCTGTCGAGTGTCAAGGGGTAAAGACTGTCTAGTGCCGCACATCCTGTTCATCACAGTGTTCAATGAGCGACTCGGCGATGTTTCAACAGTTGCCCGAGCCGAGTGAAACTTGTGACGGGCCGGCATATGGGCTGATCCACACCGGGTCTATGGCCGAGAGACTACGCTCTTAATGTGCGTGACGTAGCTTCTGCCGCATCGTTTCCACGATCAGACCGATGAATCCATACGTAAGAGTGTTCGCAAGAATGACCCAATAGACACTAATGCCGAAGCGGAAACGAACGCTGGCGAGCGCGATTGGCTGAGTCAAAAGGGCGAGATTCCACACAATCGGTTCGGCGGGAGTAATCGGACTCGGGTTAGCAGAGAAGGAATACACCGCCCAGCCGACCGCAACCAGAAAGCCCAGGCCCGCGCATACAGCAATTCGGAATTTCATGGCTACAGCCTCCCAACAAGGGTGATTTTACGTCTTTTTCGGTCTCCCGAAGAGTAACTGTCGACAACAGGCCTTAGCACTCATTGAGCGCCACTTCGAATCTAGCTCCAGAATGGGTACCGAACGCTGTTCCCGGAAGTGATCTGTTCGGTAGCCGATCTACAAGGTGGGAGTTGTCTTTGCCATCAGAATGCGGAGTCGAAGGGTAGACTTGCACCAACGTAGATTGGAGGAATTCATCTGGATGCTGCACATGATGCTGTCAAGCGGAAAGAAGTGGATTGGCCATGCATTGCTGCTGGGTTGCGCGATGGGCGCACTTCTTATAGATTGCCCGGGGCAGACGCCTGCGGCTACGAATCAGGCAGTAGGAGACAGCGGAATCGCAGCAACCAAGGCGCAGATGACGAGCATGCGGGACGAATTCGTGAAGGCTACGGGGGAAGCTGGGTTTCCGTGTCCCGATTCCTCCCCCGACGATCTTGGTGGTCAATGTGCCTTCATTTGGAAATTACGATCCGCAATCAAATACTCTCGAAACTCCTGCATGGGAGCAGTTGACGGACGATGAGAAGGGTCGCTTCTATCGATTGCTCGGGCCCGGGACAACCGAGGCAGCGGCGCGCGGGGAATTTGAAACTGGCGCACATCATTGGGTGTTCGTTCACGAGATGGGTCATTGGTGGCAAGCGTGCCGTGGGGTCGTCAATCGTGACCAGCACTACGCAGTGGAATTCGGAGCAAACCGAATTGCGGCTGCGTATTGGCAGGAACGTGATCCGCAGGTGATCGCGCACCAGCGGGCGCTGTTTGAGCGGCTCCTGAAACGGTCTCCAAGTCCCGTTGGAGAAGCGCAGGACATAGAGAGCTATTTTGATGCAAATTATGAAAAACTGGGCCCGACGCCGGCGTACATTTGGTTTCAAGCGAGGATGTGCATGACAGCTTTCGATGAGAAGCCGCTACCCACGTTTGCTCAAGCATTGAAACAGACGACGCCTTAGACGATCAGAACAGGCCGGTGTCAAACGAGTCCAAAGCCCGGAATTCTTGCCAACGCAATGGTCGAGGCCCGCTACAGTAGGCTTCCGTCTGATAGTAGCGTGACCAGTGGGCTGGCTTTCATCCTTCTTCTGAACTGTCTAACATTCTCCTAGCAGGCTGCGGAAAAACTCATGCTTTGTGTCAGGGCACGACTTTAGTCGGGCCGTAAAAGATTACGAATAGGTCGGGCTTTAGAGTCTGCGTGAGAACTCCACTTACGATCTGCCTCTCGTTCTGCGACGAAGGACGGGTGCCCCGTATCTCGCTCGTTTTTCGCGAGATGTGGGATTCCACTGCTCTTACCCTCTGAATCTCGATTCAACCGAGTGCACTTAGCGGTCAACATCGGTGGATTAGGAGCTTTAAGTCCCTGAAGTACGTCTTTGCAATCGTATGTAGCGAACTCGGCTGCGGAAAGAGATGACCTCGCAATATATATATCGAAAGCGTACCTCAGCAGCCGTCAAGCGTGCAGGCCATTTACGGCACGGCTGATCAGGCTGCGGAAAACTCATGCTTTGTATCAGGGCACGACTTTCAGTCGTGCCATAAATTGGTTGATAATGGGTCGGGCTTTTAGCCCCTGGGGTGTGCTTTTCTCCCCCTGTAGAGTTTTTCCGCGGCCTCCTCGGGCACTTTGTTCCAGATCTATCCTTCAAAGGGGCATCTATGAATCGGCGCTCGTTCCTCTGCCAAGGCCTTTGTTCGTCACTTCCGTTTTTCGGGAGGTCCAGCATTTCTCAGCAGGTCGCGGCGGTTCTGGTCTCGAAGCCGAGCGATGCCAGTCTCACAGCCTTTGCGCGAGGACTCACTGGAACGGTCTTCCACCCCGGCGAACCGAAGTACGAACAGCTTCGCATAGGCTATGCAGCCAAGTTTGCCGCTCATCCCGCGCTCGTTGTGCATCCTGCCAACCCACAGGACATCCAGGCCTCCCTCAGCTTCGCAAGCTCCAATCATCTGCCTCTTGCCGTCCGCTGCGGAGGCCACAGCTATGCCGGATACTCCACCTGCGAGGGAGGCCTCTTGCTCGACATGTCCGGCTTCCGCAGCATAGACAGTCGCCGCCAACAAAAGCTCTGCCCGCCTCGGCGGGGGAGTATTGTGCGGAGCGGTTGAGATCGAGACCGCCAAAGAAGGCCTCGCCGCCGTACTGGGTCAGTGTCCTTCCGTGGGTGTAGGAGGCTTTCTTCTCGGTGGGGGCGTCGGTCCGCTCATGAGTAAGTACGGGCTCGGTTGCGACAACATCCTCGGCGCAGAACTGGTGCTGGCCGACGGACGACAGGTCAAAGCAAGCGCGCACGAAAACCCGGACCTTTACTGGGCCATTCGCGGAGGAGGCGGCAACTTTGGGATTGTTACTGCATTCACGGTCGCTCTGCACTCAGTCTCAAGGGTTTTCGCGGGCAACATCACGCTTGAGTCAACGGACCCGCGCGAGTTTTTGCGGGCGCTTAGGGACTTTCTTCCTACAGTGCCCGGTGAACTCACTCTGATTGCCTTGATGTCCGCGGAGCCCCATCACAAGCCGCGGATCGAAATCCAGGCCTGTTACGTCGGTGAGGAGGTCGCAGGAGAGAAGGCGCTGGCGCCCCTTCGTCATCATCCGGCGGTGATACACGACACTGTTCAGTTAAGGCCGTATCTCGAGCTTGAGCAGATGGTACCAGCCGATATTCCGCCAAGCTATGAGGAACACTGCAGCGGCTTTTTCTCAGAGCTCGATGAGCGGAGAATCGAGATTTTCGCAAACGCATTTTCGAGCGCGCCGTGTCCGGTCAACTGCTTTCTCGTTCATCTTCACGGCGCAGTGACGCGGGTGCCCGTTGCTGCGACACCGTTTCCATTGCGGAAGGATGGCATTCAGGTCGACGTTGCCGCCTACTGGAAACCGCATCATGGCCCGCGAACCGCCAGGGAGTGGATTGAGGCGCTGAAAACGAAACTGCCTGTGGAGGATGACGGCAACTACGTGAACGTCATGGAGCGCGAGGGTGAGAGCAACGTCCAGCACGCCTATGGCATCAACTACCCGCGGCTTCAGCGTCTCAAAGCTCGCTACGATCCCCACAACCTATTCTCCCTCAACCAGAACATACGGCCCGCATGATAGCCCGCCAAGCCACTCCTCTGGAAAACTGGCGGGAGACTTCATGTTCCGGCCCGACCGCGAAGCAGAATATCGGCCGGTTCCTCGGACTGGCTTGGAGACTTGAAGTACACTGTCGACGCCCTGAGAGGCTGTGACTTTTTTGATTCTTGAGTTTTTGGCACACCCAACCGGAAGGTTTTTTAAAACTCCCAGAAGGCCGTCATCCTGAGCGAAGCGCCTCGCAGATCTATTGCTTATAAAGGATTCTGGCGCGCAGCCGAAGGACCCCGAGGATGCTTGTTGGCCGACGCCCTTCAGAGCTTTCGACCACCAAAACCTGAAAGAAATCAAAAAAGTCACAACCCCTAAGGAAACCCCCTCCGCGGTCTCACGAATATGAATTCACCGTCGACAGCACAATCCGAGCATAAGTATTTCTCTGTCGTGGCAGTCTCTGTCACAGTGACAGTACTCGCTGGATTTGTACCGCTCTACACGTTGCGCCTCTTGCGTCACGACCCGAATCTGACACTGCTCGTGCATGCTCACGGATTCGTGATGACGGCATGGATCGCGCTGTTTCTGACACAAACCTTGCTGATCGCAAGGCATCAAAGCTCCTCTCGGAAGCTCCGTCAGAAATACTTCATATTGGTCAGATCCTCAATCAGCCCGGGCCCGGTCGGCTCCCACCCCAGCGCCTTGCGCGTCCACTCACTCGAAGCCGGCATATCCGTCCCTGCAAAGTGCGCGAGCCACCCAAAGTGCTCACCCGCTTTTTCCGGCGCAATCGAAACCACCGGCACCTTCAGCCCTTTGCCGATCGTCTCCGCGATCTCCCGCATCGACACGCCTTCTTCCTGCACCGCGTGATACACCGTCACGCCTTCGCCGGTCTTCTCGACCACCAGCCGGTACAGGTGCGCCACATCCTTCAGCGGTGCCGCGGCCCAGCGGTTCGCGCCATCGCCCACGTACGCCGACACACCCTTCTCACGCGCCGCCTGCGTAACCAATGGCACCAGCCCCTGCTTGCGCGTGTCATGCACCTGCGGCAACCGCACAACCGCCAGACGCAGACCTCGCTCCGCCGCTACCTCGCGAGCCGTTTTCTCCGGGCGCCGCGGGATCGACGGCAAGTCCACCGGCGGATCGCTCTCCGTGCGCAGATGGCCCACGCCGCCGCTGGCCAGCCCCGTACCCGAAGTCACCACCAGCAGCTTGCCAGGCTCCAGCACCGACCCCAGAGCCTTGATCGCTTTGATTTCGTCTTCGGCGTTCTTCGCAAAGTTCGCAAAATCATGGCTGAACGCCAGGTTCACCACCCCATCCACGCCCGTCGCTCCGCTGCGCAGGCTGCCCAGGTCTGTAAGGTTGCCGCGATGCACTTCAGCGCCCGCTGCCTTCAACTGCTCCGCACCCTCATCGCTGCGCGCAAGCCCACGCACCTGGTGCCCTGCCGCGATCAACTCCTTCACCAGCTCCGTTCCAATAAATCCCGTCGCTCCGGTCACAAATACCCGCATGCTCATCCTCCTGTGGTTGTGGGACGCTACCCGTGACGATCGCGCCCATTGACATCTGCGTCTCCGCCGGTTAAAACGGGGACAGTCCCCGGATAGATAGATAACCGGAGACACTCCCCGGTTGCAGAAAGTTTTCCGTCTACCGTTCACATGCCGAAAAAGAAGCTCCCGCCACCTCAGCCCGCCCGAAGACCCCGCGCCGACGCGAAGCGCAACCGTGCGCGCATCCTTGAGGTAGCCAAGGCGGCCTTCACCCGCTTTGGCGCAGCCGCGAGCCTCGACGACATCGCACGCCGATCCGGCATCGGCTCCGCCACGCTTTATCGCCACTTCCCAACTCGCGACGCCCTCATCGAAGCCGTCTACCGCAGCGAAGTCGAGAAACTCGCCGACGCCGGCCCGCGCTTCGCCGCCAAAATGCCGCCGCTCGAAGCCCTCCGCGCCTGGATGCTTCTCTTCATTGACCACGTCGCCGCCAAAATGCTCATCGTCCCCGCAATGGATAGCGTCGCCGGCGGCTCCTCGCGCCTCATCATGGGGTCACGCGGCCGCATCCGCGCCGCATTCGCCGCCCTCGCCCAACGCGCCATCGCCAGCGGCGATCTCCGCCGCGACACCGATCCCAACGACCTCCTCCGTGCCCTCGTCGGCATCTTTCACACCGCCTACGAACCCGGCTGGGAGCAAACCGCTCGCCGTCTCGTCGACATCCTCATCGCCGGCTCGCGCCCAACCAACTAGCCCGGGTTTCTCACACTACAGAGGCCTCGGTCGCGACCTCTCCATGCGCAAGGGGATATGGGGCACCCTTCATTCGTTACGGGTAGAGATCTCGCCAATGGCAATGATCGGTTGTCGCAAAATCTGTGGGAAATTCAGGTTAGCGCACAGCGGCCTGCTGGATCGACGGGCGCCGGCCCTACAAAGCTGATCTCTTTCTCAAAGTATTGCCGGCGCGAAGGCGACATATCGGTACTAATCCGGTGTCTGTGAGCGAATCGGCGATTTGGCGCAAAGGGACCTTGAACCTAGAGTTCCCGCTCCAGATCAGCATCGCGATCAGCCATCGTTGCCTTCGACCAGTCCTGAACCAGCCGGTGCTCTTCGGGTTTCCGCTTCTCGCTATTCCGTTCGCAGAGTCCGCATCGGGTCGGTGCGCATCGCGCGAGATGCCGGAATATACATGGCGATCAGTGAGACCGCCGCAAGTAGGACCGCGGAGATTCCGAACACAGCCGAATCAAACCGGTGGAGTGGAAATGGAGACTTAGCCAGCAATCGGTTAAGCAGCAACATGGCCGGTTCGGCCAACGCAATTCCGCTGATCAATCCAACCGCGATACTCTTGACGGCCCGCAAAAGAACCAATCGGAAAATCTCCGCTCGACTCGCGCCCAGCACCATTTTGATCCCAAACTCACGCGTCCGTTGATTCACTGCGAACGACAGGACACAGTAGACACCCGTGACGGCCATCAACAATGCGATCGAGGCCACAACCAAAATGATCTGCGCCATCGTAGTCATACTCTCAGCCTGATCCTCGAGTGACTCCCAGATTGTCTGTGGCGCAATCGTCTGCACCGGATCCAGGCTCTTAACTGCCTTTCGTATGGCGTTCTCTAGAGGTTTCGCGTTTCCCACGAAGCGCACGTAGAGGCTTCCGCCCAGGGCGGATGGACCGCGAAGCGTGTAGAGACGTGGCCCGTCGAGGCGGCCGAACCGCTCCGAACGGGTATCCGCCACTACACCCACAACAGTCAGGTACCGATCATCGGACATAACAACTTTTTGGCCGATCGGATCGCTCCCCGGCCAGAACTCGTTTGCGAACGCCCGCGAAACCACTGCCACCGGCGCTGCATCCGTCGAAGTTGTATCAGTGGAGAGAAAAAGGCGTCCTCTCAGCACGCCGATACCGAATGAGGAAAAGAAACTATCCGACACTTCGTCGACGGAGGCAGGCCGCCCGGTTCCCTTGGTCTGACGTGGCAGACGAATTTCGTCAGGAGGAGATGGGTTGAATGGTTGAAGGCTCGCATACGCAACGGACTGTACACCGGGCAGCGCAAGGATCTTTGTTTCGAGTGCCCGATAGAAGACCTGAGCCTTCGCCCGATTGTTTTCAGACGTGTCCACACGGAGGGGTACGGTAAGCGCCTGATGGATCTCGAACCCGGGATTCACGCCCCTGATGACACCGGGCATCCGGCCGAAGATGACCGCTGCGCACACCAGTACAAAGCCCAGAGCAATTTGTGTAACGATGAGGCCGCTGGTGGTACGGGAGCGAACAGTAGCGGCGCCCTCACGTCCCTTGAGCGCCGTCAGGAGGTCGAGTTTCCAGGCAGCGCGAATCGGCATCAGCGACGACAATACGGTTGCAGCCGCCATGAGAATCGCCAGATAGCCGAAGACGCGCCAATCAGGATTGAAGCGCGCAGCAAAATTAGCTTGACCCGGCGCCATGACGTTCAAGATCATCAGCGGCACGCGATAAGCGAGCACCATGCTGAGAGCTCCACCGATGCAAACGGTAAGCAGGCTCTCCATCAGCAACATGCCGGCGAGCCGCGATCGGCTCACACCCAGCGCCAGGTGAATCGCGATTTCACCCCTGCGTGCAATGGTGCGCGAAAGAAAAAGCGTGGCTACATTGCTGCAGGCGAGCAGGAGAATGAGCGCCAGCGGCCCCAGCATCAGCATCATCATCAGTGCTGCCAGTTCATGAATGGCAGGGTTTTCGATCTCCGATCCGTTGGTGACGGCCAGAAAGGTTTTGCGATTGAAAGCAAAAACCTTCCGCTGCACGTAGGCTCTATCCTGCTGGCTCATGATAGCCGTCAATTCGGCCTGTGCATCGGCTCGAGTGAATCCGGGACGCAACCGGCCGGTCATCATAAGCCATGGCTTGTCAGGGCTGTCGAGTAGATCTCCGGAATGGTCAAGTTGAGGCGCCAGCGTGTAGGGAAGAAAGATCCCGGCAATCAGCAGATTCGCGGCGTCAGAAGGTACAACACCGATTACAGTCACGGGTACGCCATTGAGGGAGATGGCCTTGCCTACGATTCGCGGATCGGCGTCAAATTGGTTTTTCCACAGCGTCTCGCTCAGTACGGCCACCTGCGCTCCCGCCCCGCGATTGCACTCGCCCGGGGCAAAGAACCGGCCAATCCGCGGATGATCAATTCCGAGAACGTGAAAGTAGTTGCAGGTTGCCAGCAGTGTGGCGATGTACCTGTTTCCCTGTTCAAAAAATGCGGGATATTGTCGCCATGCCGCCACCTCACGGAGGGTGTGAGAACGGCTGCGAATGGCATCGAAGTCTTCTGTCGTAAAGGAAGCGTTCTTGTCAGATCCTGCAAACCACCCAGTGTATCGGGGACAAATCTGAACGAAACTCGCCGGGTCAACACGCGTTGGAACCCTGAGAAACATCGCATTCACAATCGAGAACACGCCAGTGTTTAGGCCAATTCCCAGGGCTAGGGCAAGCACGGCAACACTGGAAAGCAACGGCGCGCGACGCGCCGAGCGAAGCGCGCGACGGAAATCCTGCCACAGACGCTCAATCGTCGCCCATTCCCAGGTTTCGTGAGTCTGTTCGCGAACCCTTACAAAGTTTCCAAAGGTCCTCAGCGCGGCAAGGCGTGCTTCCTCTTCGCCCATCCCACGAGACTGATTCTCGTGGGTCTGTCGTTCGATGTGGTCCCGCAGCTCTTCGTCGAGATCCTCATCCTGGCGGTGGCGCACGAGCAGCGAACGCAGGCGCAGCGGAATTGTGTACAGCCAGTTCTCGAGTCGCATCTTCACACCTCCGTCAACCGCAATACGCCGGAAATTGCCGCGGAGATACGTTCCCAGCTCGCTGCTTCCTCTTTAAGGTGCCGTTTACCCAGACGTGTGAGCGAGTAAAACTTCGCCCTGCGGTTGTTTTCGGTCGGCTTCCACTCTGCCCGGATCCAGCCCTGCTGTTCCAGCTTGTGGAGGGCCGGATAAAGCGATCCGTCGCTCACCTGCAGCACGTCACCAGAAACCTGTTTCAGTCTCTGGCTGAGGGCCCAGCCGTGAAGCGACTGTAGGGCAAGAATCTTCAGAACCAGCAGATCTAAAGTGCCCTGCATGAGATCCGTAGGCTTGCTCATAAGCTCTCCTCACGGTTACCGAGAGAGAATAGCCTAACTTCCCTCGGTAAGCAAGTGGAGCAGCCGCTATCCGTGCCCTGAGTTGACGCCAACCTGGCAATGCACTCTATGCACTCATCGAGCTATTCGGGACCAATCGATGTCTCAAGTTGCCGTAAAATCGGCTAGTCGGAAATCTGCCATCCCGTTGGTCCCCAACGGAATGCGCGTGTGGGCAGGGGTACGAGAGGCCGACTGTACGGCCCGGTTGCCGAGAAGACTTCCCGGGAGCTGACAGTTCAGGCCTTCTATGCCATCACAGTTCTACGAACAGAAAACAAATTGCTACTCTGTCCTCAAAGCTTGTGATGGATTGGTTGAGGCTGCGCGTTGATGCCGTTCGCACAACTCCAAATAGGCCCAGTGCACGCCGGTTTGTGCCGCCACTACCAGGAACTCATCGCTGACAGCTGTCATCAGATTGGTTCTTTCGACTGGGACTAACGTAATGTTGAGCTGAAAGGTTGTGTTGCTAAAACTGACCTTATTTGCTCTTTTAGGGCTGACGATTGATCGGGATACTTGTCCGAGGTCCTTCGACGCATCTCATTTGATCTATTCGCATTTGTGAGCGAACTCCCCGATTACTATGGCCCTTCAGCGATCCAATATTTTGCTGCGCTGGTCGAACGAGGTCACTGCAAATGTTGATGTAGGAATTCTCTTGTTCGTCCGTTGGCAAGTGTTGCGGCAGCGGCGTTGTAGTGTGCTCCGTTATTTCGAGAGAAGGCATGATTCTGCCCCGGGTAACTGTACACCGTTGCATTTGGTTTCTTAGCAAGTACCGCTTTAATCTCCGCTTGTGCAGCCTTGGAAATGAACTCATCCTCCTCGGCTAGGTGCATGAGGAGGGGCGCAAAAAGCCCATCGACCTCTCCCAGATATTTTTCGGTATCGCCGCCGTGATACCAGATCGCGGCGTCGATGCCGTCATTGCGCACGGCTGTCATGAAGACCATCAGCGCGCCAAGGCAATAGCCGAGTAAGGCAACCTTGCCGTTGCATTCCGGGAGATTGCGTACTGCGTCGATGGTGTCTTTGACGTCTTTGACGCCGGCATCTCTGTCATAAGCCTGATAGAGGCGAAGGCCGTGTTGCCAGTCGGCTTCGGAGGTGACGGTCAGGTCGACGCCCGGCTCCTGCCGCCAGAACAGGTCTGGAGCGAC
>CAVTPN010000020.1:0-255448 GCA_963736535.1 uncultured Acidobacteriaceae bacterium | reverse complement strand
TGAGGTATTGCTTTCCGGCAATGGTGGGAGCCCCCCCTCGCATTCATTCGGTGCGGCTGTCGGCTTTCAAGCCGAGCGGCTCGAGTCAGGACTAATCTTATCCGGCTTCAGCCGCGGGGTTTTGGAATCTTCTCTCCCACGTTGCAAGCAAGGTGGAGAAAACGCGAATTTCTTCAGGTCCGCCAACATTTCAGAGCCGACGCCGATTGCTTGTCTTGCCGGCCTCAAAAATAAAACTTACGAATTGCATTCCGCCCGGCGCTTTTTTCCGTATATGAGAGTACGACAGCAGGTTGGAGGCGCAGTGCCAGGGATCACCGGCGAGTTTCGGGAGATTGTCGAGGCGCATCAATCGCGGGTCTTCAGCATCGCGTACCGTGTGCTCGGCGACCGTGGAACCGCCGAAGAAGTAGCGCAAGACGTGTTCCTTGAATTGTACCGGGCGTTCGATGACATTGCGTCTGACGAGCACCTCATCGCATGGCTGCGCCGGGTCGCGGTGCATCGTGCAACCGATGCGCTCCGCCGCAGACCACGTACCCTCCATGGTGCTGCCGAGTTCGAAGATTGGATGGCGAAAGCGCCGAACGAAGAAGGGTCTTTACCCCTGGCCTCAGAAATCGAGCGGTTGTTGCTTGAACTGCCCCCGGCGCAACGGGCGGTCGTTCTGTTGCGTTATCAAGAGGACCTGCTGCCAGGAGAGATCGCGGAAACGCTCCGGATGCCGTTGGCAACCGTGAAGAGCCATCTGCAAAGAGCGCTGAAGGCAATGCGTGCGCGAGCGGAAGACACGTTGAAGGAGTACACACGTCATGGATGAACACGAAGACCTTGAGCACTTGTTGCGGCAGGGACTGAGGCCCCGGCAAACCCCGGCAGGATTCAGTGCGCGCCTGATGGCCCGCTTACCCGAAACCTCGCCGGTGCCCTCATTCCAGAAAAACCGCACTTTTTGGGTGCCGGCCACCCGCTGGGCAACAGCGGTAGTGCTGCTGGGGGTTGCGGGCGGCAGCTACTGGCAGCACCAACAGCAGGAGCGCATCGCCGGCGAGCGCGCACGCGCACAACTCTTCCTCGCGCTACGCATGAGTGCCGCGACGCTGAACGACGTGCAGCACAAAGTGTTGAGATCTACCACGGGAGACTCGGAATGAGGAACCTTTCCATGATCGCAACCTTCGCATCCTGCCTGTTTGCCCTTTCAGCCGGTGCGCAGAACAGCACTCCCCCCTTTCCGGCCACGCTCGAGAAAGAACTGGCGGCTCGGGCCAGCAACTACACAGAAGTTTCCATGGACAAGAAGATGCTGAACTTCGCGGGCAAGTTCCTCAGCAAGGGGGACGACGACGTGGAAGCAAAGCAGATCATCGAAAAGCTCGACGGCATCTATGTTCGCGAATATGACTTCGACCAGCCGGGACAGTACACGGCCGCAGACCTGGAGCGCATCCGCAGCCAGTTCCAGGGTTCGGAATGGTCGCCCATGGTCCGCGAGCGCTCAAAGAACGGCCAGGCAGACACAGACGTCTATATGAAGATCGTTGACGGGAAAATGCAAGGCATGTTCGTGCTGGACGCGGAATCGAAGGAGTTGGACCTGGTGTACATCGCAGGCACCCTCGATCCAGCAGAGCTTTCCAAGCTGGACGGCAACTTCGGAATCCCAAAGGGCGTTGCCGCGCACGCGGCCAAGGATGGCGGCAAATGACACGTCTTCGCTTTTCTTTCATTGTGCTGCTTCTGGTCGGCGCTACGCTCTATTGCTTTGCTGCAGACCGTGGCTTCGACGGCCTGGTGAGCGAAGTTGAGCACCGCTATGATGTCCATGCAACGCGCGTTCCTATGATGAGTTTTGTGAGCCTGTGTGCTCGATTCGCCACCCACGGGGGCGTGAAGGGTCTTCGTGTAGTCGAGTTCGACGACGTGAAAGCAACAGTCGACGTCTCCGAGCTCACGTCTCTGGTCCGCAATCATCTGGGACCCGAGTGGCAGCCATTCATCCAGGAGCACGGCAAGCAAGGCGAGAGCGAGTCCATCATCTTCGTTCGCGAGAAGGGTGACGCCATGGGCATGATGATCGCTGACTACGAACATGGCGAGCTGGATGTGGTCCGCATGGAACTGAGTGGCGACGCCCTGGCAAAATGGATGAAAGATCCTCAGGGGGAGTCTCGGGGATGAAACCTACCCCATTAGAAGGGGGCCTTTTCGAGCCAAATTGGCCGGGACTGTGTCCCATAAGCGCTAACTTGTTTTGGATGTTTTTCGTCAAAACTCCCACAAGACCGTCATCCTGAAGCGAAGCCGACCTGTCCCGGCGAAGCCATGGAGGGACCTGTGGTGCGCCTTTCGGTCGCAACCATTCTCAAAAACCCTCCATCCAAATAACCAACGCCAAGGGCCGCCAACCACCCTAAACCGTGTCATCCCGAGCGAAGCCGAGGGGCCTGTGGTGCGCCTTTCGGCCACAGCCACGCTCAACACCCTCCATCCCAATAACCAACGCCGAGGGCTGCCAACCGCCCTAAACCTTGTCATCCCGACGAAGCCGAGGGACCTGTGGTCGACTTTCGCCACAACCACTATCAAAAACCCTCCATCCCAATAACCAGGCCGAGGGCCGCCAACCGCCCTAAACCCTTGAGATCCTGAGCGAAGGAACCTCGGCGATGCTTATCTTACCATGCTGCTCGGAGCTTTTCGACCACCGAAGCCCGAGAATTAACCTAAACCGAGCGACTGAAGAAACCCGATGACCGGACGGGACGTTCACCGCTCTTTACGTAAGCGGCACTAAATACGGCGACACGACGCCTATTCAAGCGGGCTCGCTAGGCGTGGGCGAACCTGATCGGTTGAATTTGCTGCAATAGGTATGCTCACTGGATTTCTCACTGGTCTGCCTCTCTACCCATAACAAACGCCCCTCTTTCCCAGCAGCAAATGAAGGGTGAAATCTGTAAGAAATTCAGGTTTAATTCGTCACCGAATCCCTGCGTTTTATGTCGCCGAATCTTTTTCTGTGTCTCCCCCGGGCTCCATCTCCTCCGGCCACTCTTGAGCGCCATGCAAAACGCGCAAGATCGTGACGGTCTCGCGTCAATTCTGTAGGCTGGAATGTCGGAACAAAGAGACCTTCCTGCTCCCGCATTTACACCCGTTTTTCCCGGTATGGGGCGAAAATACCAAAGTTCTATAAACCGGTCTAATCCGGCAACCTTTGGCGGTAGACAATCCGGTATAATCCGGTACATTTCCGGTATGATTAACACCAATACCATCCAGGTCACTCAGGAATTCTCGCTCTCCTCTCCGAGACTCGATGAGTTCAAAGGGGCTTGGCGTGCTCTCAGCACGATCGCGCCGGAGCGCCTGAACGCGCTGCGCCATATAGCCACTGTCGAGAGTATCGGATCGTCGACTCGCATCGAGGGCAGCAAGCTGACCGATCGGGAGGTGGAAAAGCTGCTGGAAGCTTGAGATCAGGCGCTTTGGAACTCGCGATGAACAGGAAGTCGCGGGCTATGCCGATGTCATGGAGACGGTTTTCCGGTCCTGGTCAGATATTCCGCTCACCGAGAATTACTTCAAGCAGCTTCACCGTGACCTTTTGCAGTACAGCGAGAAGGATGAACGGCATCGCGGGAACTACAAGACCTTGCGCAACGACGTCGGTGCCTTCGATGCCGACTGGCAAGAGGATCGGTATCGTGTTCGAAACGGCCACACCGTTCGATACCCCGCGCCGCATGGCAGAACTCGTCGCTTGGCTGAATGAGGCACGTGAACGTCGCCACTTACATCCTTTGCTCACCGTTGCTGTTTTCGTTGTCGTGTTTCTGGAAATTCATCCTTTTCAGGACGGTAATGGGCGGTTGAGCCGCGTCCTGACCACGTTACTCTTATTGCAAGCCGGCTATAGCCTATGCGCCTTATTCGTCGCTCGAGAGTGTGATCGAGACACAGTAAGGAAGCCTACTACCTGGGCCTTGCGGCAAACCCAAAGCACTATCCGAACCGACACGCCAAACTGGCAACCGTGGCTACTTTTCTTCATGCGTGCCCTGCAACAACAAAAGCGCCGGCTCGCAGTGAAGGTGGAACGGGAAAAGAGCGCCCTTGCCACTCTGCCGGGGCTTGCCGTCAAGATTCTCGACTATGTACGTGATCAGGGACGCGTCACCACCCGCGACATGGTGCGAGAATTCGGCGCGAGCCCGAACACACTCAAAGCTACATTCACCTCACTTGTTGATAAGGGCTTGCTGCTGAGACATGGCGGCGGCCGTTCCACCTGGTACGGACTTCCGTAGAGTTGAGATTTATGGCATTCAAGATTCCCGAGAAGCGCGCCGTATGTCGAGAAGATCCCGAATCCCTGTTTAGGGGCTCAGGCGGGAGGCTCAGGCGGGGATATGCGTGGAAATCCGCCACGAATCCACACGACGAATTAGGAAATGGTCTCTTCTAGTCTCACGCCATTGCCACGCAATGACATGCGGGCAATCCATCCGGCACAATAATCGACGCCTCTCGACGTAAGCCTAGCATTTGTTTATATTTAGTCCGGCAATGAAACCGGCAAAATCAGTAGCGCCAATGAACCCGATTACCACCCCATCATGGATGGACCCCATGCTCCCCCCTGAGGGACAGCGGGAGATCGAGGATGCCGCATTCGATTTGATTGCGAAGGCCAGTTCACTCGCTGGACAGATCAATCCTGTGGTTACTGGAGCAGTCGGCGCGCTCGTGCGTTCGATGAATTGCTACTACTCAAACCTCATTGAAGGGCACAACACGCATCCGCGCGATATCGACCGTGCTCTGCATCGGGATTATTCTATTGAACCGAAACGCCGCGCACTCCAGTTGGAGGCCGTGGCTCACATCGAGGTCCAGCAGGCCATAGATGAAGGCCGGGACGACCCGGCGTTCCCAGCCTCCGCAGCCTACACTCTTTGGCTTCATCAAGAGTTTTGCCGCAGACTGCCAGAGGAACTTCTCCATGTGGAAGATCCAGAAGCGAAGCGTGCCCTCCGCTTCGAACCGGGCGTGCTCCGCGACGGTGAAGTAATTGTTGGTAAGCATCTCCCTCCCCGCTGCGGCGGACTTGCCGCGTTTCCTCTCCGGTTTGAGCAGGCGTACGACCCAAAAAATCTCTCGAAGGTACACCAAGTGGTGGCAGTCGCGGCGGCGCATCATCGGTTCCTTTGGATTCATCCGTTTTACGACGGCAATGGCCGCGTCACGCGACTGATGTCTCACGCAATGCTGAAACGACTCGGGGTCGGCAGCAGTCTCTGGTCTGCATCTCGAGGACTGGCCCGCAACGTCGGTCGCTACAAGGCTCTGCTCATGGACGCAGACGAGCCACGGCATGGCGACCTGGATGGACGCGGAAACCTGTCTCAGGCTGCACTGATCGAGTTCTGCCGCTTCTTTCTCTCCATCTGTGTGGACCAGGTTGAATACATGCAGTCGATCTTGGAGCCGTCCGAACTGATACGACGGATCGAAATTTATGTGGAGGAGGAAGTGCGGGCGGGTCGTTTACCAAAGGGGAGCTTTCCCTTGCTACGCGAAGCACTTTTTGGTGGCGAGTTCGAGCGCGGTCAAGCGGCATCATTTACCGGATACAAGGAGCGAATGGCGCGCAATGTCCTCTCGCGCTTGTTGGAATTGGGCCTGCTGGTCTCATCCGGCCCAAAGGCGCCCGTTCGACTAGGATTTCCCATTTTCGTTGTGGAGCGCTGGTTTCCAGCACTCTATCCGTTCGGCACTTCCAAAGATAACGACTGATTCGCTCTGAGGTACATGGTATGGCGGGGACAGAAATACACGTACTAGGCTCATTTGTTTGGTCGATGGTCGCATGTTTGAAGCGAAAAAGATACGCAGTTGGAGTGCTCACCGCATTCGTCTCGTTTTGGGGACTAGCCGTGGCAACCGAACCGGCCGTCCCGCTCTATTGCATAGCCGCTATTCTGCCCCTGTTAGGAACGTTGTTTTTGATTGGGACATGGTGGGCATCACAGTTTCTGGCAGATAAGCGTCCAGTGCCGCGGTTCAGCACGTTGGTTAACTCGAGGCAGGAGCCTGTAGTCATTCAACCGGAACCCAGCCAGGCTTTCCATATTTGGGCAATAAGCGTGACTGTTGGCATCATTCTTGTTTCTACACTTGCAGCGTTCGGTCTATGGCGTAGTTTTCAAGACAAAGAAGGAACAGGACGCGGGGTTTTCCAGAGGAACGGACGGTCATGCGCCTTGAGGGTACGCCGTTTTTGCAGGCAGGCTCGCCCGTGGGCGCAGACGTGTGGTTTGTGAATCGCGGCATGAAACCAGTTCAGGAGGCCAAGGTCGTCATTTTCTTGAGCTTTGAACCCGGTGGTGATTCCGAAGACAAAAGGCTTGGCGAGTCATTCGAGAAAGCCGCGGTGAGAGATTTAGGGAAAACCCCAGGCGAAGCCCTAGTTGGCATTGGACAACCACTTTGGAATACCGGTTGGAGCCAAGGTGCGGTTCGGCCCTCAGATATAGCTGGCATGGTGGCTGGGAAGACAAGGCTTTACGTCTTGGCCTATGCGCAATGGCGTTCTAAATATATTGGCGAAAGACACGTCGCTACTTGCGAATGGGTATCCAATCTCTCTTCTGAAACCGAACCATTAGTGGAACTGACGGTTCACGTTTAGGAAATAGTCCGCCCTCGTTTGGGGAGTTTCGGGAAATTCAGGACAGGAAATTCAGTACAGACGGGAGATGCAGGACAGGGAGGTGCAGGACAGAGATGCAGCGAGATGCAGGACGAAATAACCCCGCTCAACGTTCGGTCGCCTGACTCTCCCGGCGGCCTTTTGATGACGTGGGGTAATATCGTCCTGTATCTCCCGGTAGCAAACCACCAAGAAGCTTTGGTAACGTCTGGTGAAGTCAACCGTGCGGCTGTCGTGTGGGATTTCCGGGCCGGTGACTCAGTCATCGCTTCCAGGCTTCTCCCGGTAGACCAAAACATCGATAAGCGCGACGCGAGCCCGCCACAGCTCTCGTTCTGCCGCATCATCCGGTTCAGGGCTTCTGTACCAAGGCTGTGAATGAATCTTTTCCAAAAGGTCGAGATAGCTCTCAGTCTTGAGGTTGTGACTGCTGACGAAGATGCTAAAGCGTTCCTGCAATCCTTCGAATGATTTTCGGTTAACGACGACGAAAAAGTCGGGCCTGGCGAGGACCAAAAGTCGAGTGGCCAGAGCCGGCCCGCAGTATGGGACATTTGTGAGCCGCTCAACAAGACCTTTCACAATAGGACGCTGAAAGTTCTTCAGCCTGGACGCATTGTCCAAGATTGTGCCAATCTCTTTTCGGACGTTGGTATGTTCGCTACCCGAAAATGGCTCTGGCTTTGCTTCATTTCGCTCAAGCGACCAAAGACCCAGTCCTCCGATGTCCCGAACATAATGTTTAGTTCGTCCTCGGTGAACTCCTTTGACCAGCTGCGTCCAATAAACTGCTCGCGAACACTGAGTACCTTTCTGTGCCCGTCAAGAAGACCGGGCGATGCTTTCAACTCCTGTACGAACTGTTTCCAGCCTTCTCTTAGTGGATCCAACTCGATGCGGCTCTCCGTCGAGTTCGCAACGTCAGCCTCAAGAACATCTGTCCCTCCGGCTGCCTTGACTGCAGCGAGAAGCGTCCTGCGCTTTGCCTCATCAGGAAATAAGGTCAAAGCTCCGAAAAGGGAGCGCTTCAGCAGACCCCCAAAACCGTTCGAACTCCTGGCCAGCATCGCCAGCCTTATCTTCAATGGACAGTATGCTTTCGATGTTTTCAGTTGTTCCAGCATTTGTTAGGTTCATGCTACCAATGAGCGCCCGACGGAAATGCATGTGCTGGAAAACGTAAAGCTTTGGATGAAAAAGTGGAGGATCTGGGGAGCCGTAGATTCTAAGTTCGCTGTTAGGGTGGGTGCCAAGCCTTTTTAGGACAGCTGGATCGGTGGGCGTTCTCCTCCACGCCGGCGACAATCCGTATCGTTGCCCTTGCTCCCTGACTGAGAAGTAGCTCGAGGACGCCTGATTCAGAAACCCACGCCGACGCTATGTCTATCTTGCTCGCATTTTCGATGAGGATCCGCAGGTGTTTCTTTAACTCGTCGCTGGAATAGAATCGCGGTTCTCCAGAGAATCCGTTCACAGATCGACTATATATGGGAAACGGCCTGGGCTAGTTTGTCCGCACAATTGCGCTTATCGAAAGTGACAGGACAGAGAAATTACTTCCGAGGATGGCGGCGCGCGGGCTGTCGGCTTCGAGATAGTCGAAGATGGCCTCCCGATCGTTCATCGCAAACAGGGTCCACTCAGTCCGCACGAATTAACCAACGGTCTTTTTGCTTGCCGCTGCACGGCGTCCGGCAAAGTGCTCCTTGACGCGGTGGTGAGCGATGGCTGGACGTCGGTTTGCGAGCGCCTCGCGCACTTTGGCGCGAAACCACTCGTCGTGCGCCGCTCCACCCGGATCGACGGGAAAGGGTAGAGCACCTTCGTTGGCGGTACGGGTAAGCAGAATGCGGACCGCGTCCGAAACCGTCATTCCTATCTCTTCCAGGACGGCGGCGGCTCTAGCTTTGACCTTCGCATCAATCCGGGTTTGCACAAGCGCATTGGCAGGCATGTAAATCCCTCAACATGAATTGTAATGCATCTGCATGACAACATGCATTCCATCCACTGAGTTAGCTCGTCTTTCACCTGGGAGAACGTGGGGGAGAACTTGGGGACGGGACGTTTACTACACACCAAACGTTTGGCGAACGATCTTAGTCGTTTACTGATTCGACCCACCCCCCGATCATCAGGCAAACTTCCCGTCCGGTCCCCAAGTTTCTACGCCTGGTGGAAACTTTCCGCGCGATGAACCCAATGCAAACTCGGAACGTTCCGTTTGATGCCCGTGAAGTTGTCCGTGCTAGATGAGGCCTAATTCGGCTAAATATCCTTGTAGGTTCGACTGCTGTTGGAGCAAAGTCGCTTCTTTATGGTCGAACGCTGCATTCTCGAGCTGTTTCAGAATCTTCTGTCCGGAGGGGCGGCACCGGGCCTTCTTTGGCACAGTCCGGTTCAACCCCTGGGGCCTCATGTGGCATGATGGCCCCATAGATGACTATTGTTTCCCAGATCACGATTTTGTAGATCGTGGTGTTTGGATCGTCGTGAGCCGCAACGCGGAACAGTTTGAATCCAGGGCCTAGGTGCGCGTTCTGAGCGGCACGGCCTTGGAACGCTCGCACAAGATCCTGGGGAACATTTTGATCGCGCACGAAGTAAATCTGGATGTCGTATGGCTCCTCGACTATGCGCTTCTTCAATGCGTACTCGGAGCCTCGAATTATTTTCTTCGCGACCGCTTCCAGCAGATCAGCCGGGACCTCCACCGTCCACTGTTGGCCCTCCGGGAATCCGGGATGCGGGCCAAGCCCCGGAAGTGTTTCTGTTCCTGGTCGGTAGGGGCGGGCGGAAGCCAGAACTTTCTGCTTAAGCGCGCTTCTGTGGGCACGTTCCTGAGCGCTGAGTCCCTCGACACCAATCCCCATCGAGCGAACAGCATCGGCAGACAAGCCGGCTGCCGCGCCTTTCTCTGGGCCTACACAGATTGCGAGTCGGATGAACAGTTCTTTTTCCATCGTGCCCAGCGTGCCATTGCATCTCGAGCAACTGGGAGCTACCCAACGCTGGACGGTGCTTGGGGTGGTCGCCGGGTACCATGATGCGGGAAAGACGTGATCCCGAGTTATCTCTGCGCCTTGATCTCCGCAGTGTACGCAGCGCTTAGGCTCTCTCATTGCTGTAGTCGGCCGATACTCGCTTTAGTTTCGCATACTGCTGTGAGGACGGGATCAATACCCGGGGACCAGACGAAAAGTACCCCGATGTATGGGGGCACACTGCATTGCACTGCGGCTATTCTCGATGGCTTAATACGGTGACAATAGTTGCGGGGACAAAATAGTTGCGGAGTTGCGGGGACCGGAGTTTCGGGACAGGAGTTTCGCGGAGTTTCGAGTTTTGGTAGTTCAATGAATCGAAACCCTCTCGCTACTGGGGGCATAATCGTTGAGGAATTTGATCCACTGTCCCCTGCCTTCCGGCGACATATCCGAAGGTGCGATTAACTTCCCACCGGGGAGATCCTTGACTTCATAAAACCAACCGGACTCCCCCCACACAAAATGAACGATATACGTAACGCCTGTACATTCCGGGCAATCGACCATAACACACCCGGTGAAAACGTCGCCCTTCTTCATTTGACCGTCGCCTTCCGCCGCTTTTGGGAGATTAGCCAGGTTCATTACGTAAAAAGTCCCCTTTGAGAGCGCTTTTTGATAACCGATCTTTTGGGTAGCAAACGAAAAGTATGCTGAATCGCTCTCTCGAAAAAGAAGGACCTCCCAGACGATGTCATTGGCGGTCCTATCAGACTTATTCTCAATAGAGATCGCGAGATTGGCAGGGTATGCAAGCCTTGCCGACAGCACAATCGGCTGCAAGGGGTTGTTAGCTGCCGCCAGAAGCTCATCTAGTTTTGCGTTTATGGTGGCATCGTCACGACTTACCAGCGCTGCGTTAAGCATCTCGATGATTTTCTTTCCCTGTTCTCGCCCTATGCCGCACTGGATCACGAAATTATTGTTGCTGCCGGTCGTTGCGGGGCTGCACGTACCTTTGGTTGCTGCGTTCCCCGTGGTTGTTTGGGCCGAAACGGGCATTCCGCACAATGCGAATATCAGTACAGTCACAGAGGCAGGTTTCACCGTTGCACTCCTTCTAGTGCCCAGGTTTAGGGGCAGGTGGTTTGGTGTCGGCTGGCGGAGGTGTGCCGTAGTTAGTAGGGTTCGCATTTCCCGAGTTTGCGGGACTTTGATTCCCTTTTGTCGTAGCGTCCCCGGTTTGCTGCTGTGTCACGGGACATGGCTGGGGACCTGCGCCGATCTGCGGATTAAAGGGGTGGCCAAAAAACAGCCACGCTGCAAACCCGATGCCTATGAAAGCTCCAATTCCCAGGGGGACCGCGATGAAACGTCGTCGAAGGTTTGTTCGATTCTGCGATCCCTCGACCACCTTTCGCTCGCTCCATCGGAGAATGCAATCCCAGGCTAGAATTACTCCTGTTAACAAAATGCCAAGTGAAAACCAATCGGACAGTCCCATAAGCCCGCCTTTCCACAGCATATTGTCCTTCCAACCAGGACAAGGCGCAAGACCGGAGATGCAGGACAGAGATGCAGGGAGATGCAGGACGAAATTACCCCACGTCATCAAACGCCGCCGGGAGAGTCGAACGACCGGGGCTCAGGGGGTTATTTCGTCTGAATTTCTTTGTCTTTTTCGAGTTCGCCGCCGAGACTCTACGTGGGCGCAATATCGGCCGCAGTATTTCCATTTGTGCCCGCTTGTAAACTCGAAGAATTTTGGGCAATCTGGGCGAGCGCAGACACCGAATTTAGCTCCCCGAAGATGGTCGATTATGATAATCGCCAAAATCGTAGATACAACGTCTCTGGTTTCGATGACCGCAACGCCACTCGCTTTGGGCCACACTTCGCGGGCGATGCCTGCAAAACGGGCAGCACAGCATTGAAGAATCAGAAAGGCGGATCCGATGCCATGCGAGCGGCGTAACCGGAGAACTGCGTGCCGCGGACTAGTGGTGTGTACGGCAAAGCGATCGATAGCGATCATGGCCTCGGCGACGTTGCTCCTTGCTGGTGCGCCGAGAGCACAAGAGGTCGCAGAACCTCCGCTGCTGGTCTGGATGAACGGGATTGCGCAGGCGCAATTGCAGCAGCGAAGCGACAGCCTACTCGGCGTCGCCACGCTCGCGCAGGCACAGGAGAGAAAACGGCTGGTGCATGCGAAGCTCCTCGAAGATCTGGGAGGCTTGCCCCATTACCATGGCGCGCTCAATGCGAGAATCACTGGCGGATCCACAACGACTCCTACACTATCGAGAAAGTGATCTATGAGAGCCTGCCTGGGTTTTACATCACGGCAGACGTCTATCGTCCGAACCGACCCGGCCGTTATCCCGGCGTGCTTTTACAGTCGGGACATACCCAGGAAGGGAAGCCCGAGAACCAACGGGTCGCGGCCAATCTTGCATTGAAGGGATTTGTGGTTCTCTGTTTCGACCCCATCGGGCAGGGCGAACGTGTGCAGACGTACAGCCGGCAAATCGATGCGCCGTTGGCAGGCTGGTCGGTGCCCGAGCATGTCGAGATGGCAGCGCAGACGCTCCTGATCAGCCAGGGACTGGCGCGCTACTTCATCTGGGATGCGATGCGTTCGCTTGACTATCTCGCGGCCGGCAGGATGTCGATGCCGCTCGTCTGGGGGCCGCAGGCTGCTCGGGCGGTGGCGCGTTGACAACCTTCATGGGGGCTCTCGATATCCGGCTCAAGGTCGTCATCCCTGGGTGTTATCCCGCCTCGTTTCGCGTTGCTGTTTGCGACCATGGGGCCGGATGCGGAGATGATCTTTCCCAATTTTCTGGCGAGCGGACTGGATACGGCTGATTTCGTGGAGCAGTCTGCGCCCACGCCGTGGCTGCTTGAGACAACGGAGACCGATGAGTACCATTTCAGCCATGAAGGCGTTCGCATGGTTTATGAAGAAGCGCGGCGATGGTATTCGCCTCTATCATGCCGAAGAAAATCTCGGTTACCTGATGGGCCCCGGCTCCCATGGTCTGCCTCTGGTCAGCCGGGAAGCGATCTATCAATGGATGATTCGCTAGCTGAAAAATGGCCAGGGAGATACCCATGAACAACCGGTAACGATGTACACCAACCATGAGCTGCAGGTGACATCGAGTGGCAATGTCGAGAACGAACCAGGCAACAGGAAGCTCTACCAGATCCTGCTTGCCGATCTTCACTCCCGGGAAACCCTGAAAACAATTCCGGAACTCTCGGCCGAACTGAAGAATCTGAAAATCTCCCACTGATCAGATCCGCACCGGTGGTCAAAATTTTGCATGAGACGAGCGAGGCTGGCGGCCGGCAAGAGCAGATCCAATTTGAAAGCGATCCCGGCATCTGGCTGGATGCGACTCTGTATCTGCCCGCTTCGGACAACCGAAAGCCGGCGGTTGTGATGGTGGAAGGACGGGGATATTCAGGGGCGACGCCGCAGGCTACCTTGGCGCAGAAGATGGCGAAGCAGGGGCAGGTTGTTCTGAAAATGAAGCCGCGCACTATGCCTGTCGAAGAGAACGGGCCCTACACGGGAGATTGGGAAATCAATGCGCGGGCCAACCTGATCGGCCTGAATATGCCGGCGCTGCGAGCTCACGATGTATTGCGAGGTGTTGACTTGTTGAGTGCCCGGCCGGATGTGGACCCGGCGACGATCCGGGGTATGTCACGCGGTGTTGAAGGCATCTGGCTCCTGCTGGCCGCCGCCGCCGACCCGAGGATCGAGGGAATCTGGCTGGACCGCACTCCGTATAGCCTGCGTGCTGCGCTTGAGAACTCAGTCGCAGCAGACCTATGGGATGCAACGATACCCGGGTTTGTGCTGCACTGGGACCTGGATGATTTGGTGAAAGCCATCGGGCCGCGGCGGGTCTTGTGGACGGATCCGGCAAACTGGGTGCGCAGGGTTGCTTTCGCAGGTCCGTCGTTTCGCTACCGGTATGTGTTAGGCGATACCACCGATCTGGTGGATGCACAGGACGACGCATTCATTCGCGAGCTGTTGCATTGATGCCCGACACCGGGGTGAAAATAGAGAGGGAGATCGATGCGCGAGAAGCTCAATGCCGTCCGTTCAACTAGAAGACTTCTATAGTCGCGCTGTGACCGGGGGCCGCGGCGATCTTCTGGTCCCGCGTGATCAAAGGAGCCTTTAGCTCTTCGGCAAGCGCCACGTAGGCTGCATCGTAAGCACTCAGATTCTGTCGTAGCTGCCAGATCCGATGCAAGAGCACGACAGGGGCATACCGGGTGACACGGACCGCGATCAGATCTTCCATTGCCTCCTCAGCTCGCTTGCGTGCCAATGTCCCCTCGCGCACCAGACGCCGCAGGACCTGAGCAAACTCCACATCGAGCAAATGAACAGTGTGCAGAGTGTCGTTGCGCGCGTAGATACGCTGTTCTACGCGCTGTCCGGCTGGGGTTTGGAGCAGCCAGTCGACGACCGCCGAGGCATCGAGCACGATCATCTCGCACTACGTTCCTCACGCAACAGTCCTCCGGTGTCCAGAACGACCGGAAGCGGTTTGCGCTTGTGCAGACGCTCGCGAAACTCGGCCAGCGTCGGGCGCTCGGCGATCTCTCGGAACTCCACGAGCAAATAGTCGGAAAGCGACATGCCCGCCATCGCGGCCCGGGCTTTCAGGCTGCGATGAAGAGCATCCGGGACATTCCGAACCTGGATCATTTTTGCCATGCTTTGAACATAGTTGCATGTGATGCACATGTCAATGCGGCGGACCGGTCCGGCTGTCTTGGGGGATAGGTTTGTTGCCTCTACTCCCTGTCGTCCTCCAGCGCTACAGAGTTTCTTCAGTTCTGCTGCGCAACCGGAAGCTCAGCCGCGTCAAGCAAGGAAAGTAAGTATGGGCCTCGTTGTGTGGGCCGGACGAAGTGTTGGCCGCGAACAGGCTGCGTCATCGGTTCGTATGCGAGACCGAATCCGCTCAATCGCGCACCCAACGCGATCCGGTCATCCTTTTGAAATCCGGCAGCCTGGGGGTTTCGGGACGGGGGTTTCGGGACGGACGAAATACCCCCCTCGTTCTGCGGCGCGGCTCCAGGATGTTTTCATTATTCCAACAGTGCCGAGAAGCTTGGAAAGCTAAACGCTTACATCTTGACCACTCCGTAACGATTCCAGCAGGCTGCGATGGCGGGGTCCCACCATCTGCCGCTCCCTCGATTTCGGGGACCGGGAGGGACGGGACGTACCCTAAAGAAATAACGACGGCTACAAAAGGAAAACTCTGGGCAACAAAACCGCATGTGCACCTTTAGGTTCCAATGGCAGATTGCGAAGTAATCCCAGGGACGGAGCCAAACGCGCAAAATATGCAAAATACCTCTGGCGAAAATATTTCCCCTTCCCCTGCCCGTCCACCGTTGATCGCCTGGGGCAAGTGGAAGCCATCTGCCACGTCGCTCTGTTTTGATTAGCCCTACGATCTGCGAGGAACTCGCAAATGATCGAGTGTTATACTTTGATATAATCGAAGTGAGGAGCTCATGCACACTACTAGTCTGCGCAAGGTCGGAGGCTCCGTCATGCTGGCAGTACCCCCTGCGATCCTCGATCTGTTGCACCTGGAGGTTGGGGCAACGGTGGGTCTCGAAGTCGATGGAGAGCGCCTGGTCGTCAAGCCCAACATAAAGCCTCGTTACACTCTGGCGGAATTGCTCGAAGCCTCGGACTATTCCCAGCCACAGCCAGCGGAGGAGCGGGAGTGGATCGATTCACCGTCTGTGGGTGGTGAGTTGATATGAACCGTGGCGATATCTATATGGTGTCGCTTGATCCTACCCAAGGTCATGAACAGCGCGGCCATCGTCCGGTCGTGATTATCTCTCCGACCGCATTCAACAACGCAACCAAGTTGCCGGTGATTCTTCCGATCACTAGCGGCGGTGAATTTGCCCGCCGTATAGGTTTCGCAGTCCCTCTTGCAGGCGTACGCATCACAGGCGTTGTCCGCTGCGACCAGCCGCGTGTGCTCGACATAGGTGCCCGGCGTGGCAAGAAAGTAGATTCGCTTCCCTCCGAAATCCTCGACGATGTGTTAGCCAAAACCGCTACTCTCTTCCAGTAGCTCTGAATACAAACCGGGTCTTTCCGCTCAGTACCTGAGTCCATTGCGGACGGTTTGCAGTTTCCTGTCACATAGCGCATATTTTGATGCATATGGAAAAGGAATTGGGAGTCCCGAAGCCGGGCGACCTATTCATCGGCGTTGTCGATTTTTTTGCGGTTCTAGTCCCCGGCATCATTGCCGCCGCCCTGATTGTCATTGCGGTGGGAAAAACGCTGCAAGCCGACATTCTTTTTCTTTCTGGCCTGGCAATAGCAGGGTGGGTACTGGGGCATGTATTGCACGGGATCGGAAGCTTCCTTGATCCTCTTGTATACGACCGCTTGTTTAAACCACAGGATACCGTTGATCTTGAGGCTGCGAACCAGGGCCCGGCTCAGAAGTCAAAGGGCTTTCGCTCTTGGATTCACAGTTATCTCCACAAAAACGACGATCTTTATCGGCTTGCGAAAGAAATGACCGATTTCCCGGAAGGAAAGAATCGGCGGGCCGCAAACTCGGATGTGCCTGGGGGGATGTATCAATGGGCGCGCACATGGTTGGATTCCCATAGTCCGGAGGCGACGGCCAACCTCGACCGGCTTGAGGCGGATTCAAAGTTGTTCCGGAGCCTCGTGGTGCTTTGTCTGATTGCGATTCCTGTGCTGATTGCGATTGCCATTGCCAACTCAGGGGGCTGGACTCTTTGTCGAATAGCGTCGATAGTCATCGCCTTTGCGGGTGTCCTTTTCAGCTTGTGGCGATACTGTGACTTGCGCAACAAGATGATCAGACGGTGCTATCTCTATTATGTGCAGCGTCGCTTTGAATCGCGCATCAATTGACTAGGGCGTGTTAACACTTTCGAAGTGCCTCGACGATCCGGGATTTAGGGATTTAGGGGTCAGAGATTTAGTGGTCAGACTTGAGTGGTCAAGCATTGTAGTGATAATGCGTCGACATGATACCCATTTCCCCTCAGTTTCGTTCGTGTTAGGTTTGGCCCACGACGCGTATGACCCTCCGGCATGGTGTTCAGCCCAAGCGGAACTCGACATTGAGTTCTATTTCCGCTTCTACTGGTTCACCATCCTGAATGAAAGGTTCGTACACCCACTGCCGAGCGGCATCCAGAGCAGCCTTCTGTAGCAATGGGGGGCCGCTCAGTATCTTAAGATTCTTGATATGGCCATCGATACCGACAGTGGCTCCAATGACGACGAGCCCTTGGACATGTTGTTGCTTGGCTATGGGCGGGTACTGGGGAGAAGCCTTTCTGAGAGCGGCACCGCCAGTGACAACGCCCGCCACATCTTCCCGCCGGCTTACGGACAGCGCATCCGCAGGAACGGACAAGTCCGGCACAGCAGATGGGCCCAAGGCATCCAGGCTCTCGATGTGCACCGACAGCCAACGCTTCCCCACCAGAAAAACCTCAATGTCCCGGCCAACGTAGTGACCCTGAACGAGCGAGACCTGTTCGAAGATCGTTTGGAATACCCGCTGAGGGCTACTTGAATAGAGGAGGATGGCGTTCGACTTTGCGAAACAGTAAGAGTAGGAATTCTCGGCAAAATCGATCTCGCCCTGAGAAACAAACGCCGTGCATTGCAACTTGAGCGTGCCGGGAGTCCGCTCGTAATTCTTAAGCTTTTGCTTTGTCGCCTCCCCCTGGATCGGGTTCATCAACAGTGTAGGAAGCATTCCGACCGGTTTGCTCGGCCAATCTTGTCCGCCTGTGCGGAAGGTCCCATGAGGCGTGCCGTATTCTTCCAACGAAAGTTTCAGGCTGTGGAACGTCATTTTGTATTGCTTCGCATGGATCCACCATTCTTCGAATGTTCCTTTGTCGTCCACAGTCCCGTCCGCGCTAAAGACTTCATAGCTCGCCTTAAGGTGCCAGGGCCCTAAATCGAGCCCGTGCAAACCATTCACCTTCCGCGCCAGCTCAATCCGCTCTTTAGGATCGTTTGGCGTGTCTACATTATTTCCGGCGGTCGCAGGCGTGGCCACGGGTGGCGAGGGTGAAGCTGCTGCTGGGGATTGCGGAGCAGTCGCAGCCTGGGCAAGAGCAAGCAGTAGAAAAGCACTCGGGTAGAAAATCAGCATTCGTCAAAGTTTCGCGTGGTCCGGTAACAGGATACTTGCTTCGGTTCCGTAATTGTGGGGAGATAAGGACAAACCGCGAAACCGCAGGACGAAACGTGATAAAGGCGGCACAGACCGAGTGAAGCAGGAGTTCGGATGAACTCGTTTATTGTCTACGTAGAACCGTATTACGGAGAGCCGATGTCTCGATCTGAAAACATTGCGGTAGTAGAGAGTTATTTGAACGGTCTCGCGAGCAAAGACCTTTCGTCTGTGCCCTTCGCACCCGATATAACGTTTGAGGGGCCACGGATGCCTAAACTGGCGGGCCGGGAGACAATCGTGGGCTTCCTCACCAGCATCTTGCCGCTCATCAAGGGTATAGAAATAAAGCAGCACGTAGTCGATGGCGACTATGTCGCCACCGTCTTCGACATGGAGACGGTTAACGGTGTAGATCATGTTGTGGATCTGTGCCTTGTTGCAGGTGGACGATTGACTGAGGTTCGCACGTTCTATTATCCAAGCCAAAGCCCTCGGTAGGCCGCACTGTGGGCGGCACCATGGACAGCGACGATGTAATCTGCACCAACTCGACGCCCCTCTGCCGCGGCGTGGGGCCGGCGGAGTGGGTACGTCCACCAATTTGGACAAGAGGTCTTCGTAAGCAGTGATGCCATCTTCGACCGCGGGCTGTTCCGCTTCGCCCAGCGGGATTTCCTGAAGCAACCGGAGCAGATGCTTCTTAGCCTCCAGCAATAAAGCCGCGGCGGACTGTTTCGGCATGGAGAAGTCGCACTAGGCGCAGGCCATGCGATGCCGAAGTGCTCAAACTCCATCCACGATGAATGGAAGCAGACCGCCGCAACATGAGAGCAAGCGTGGCTTCCTGACTACTACGCGAGCGAGCGAAGGGCATCGCCGTGATGCCGTGCCGCAAGACCCGGAGGACCGGTTAATGAGGCTTTGCAAACGGCTGAAAACGCTCAGCTTCACGGTTAATTGAGCGTTAAAGGTCAATCCGTTGACCACTCCGCCATTTCTCTTCATAGTCATCCAACTACGGCCAATCACTTTGCCGGCAGATCGCGACGTCTCGGACCTTTCTGCAACTCTGGCTGAGTGAGAAGCGCCGCAGCATTCTCTATGGGAGAGACGAAATGATGAAACGCCGATCCGTCTTCTTTGCATTCGCCTTGGCCGCGACGGCGGCCGCAATGGCCGCCGCAGCAACGCCGCACGGGCCAACAGGTTTGGCCGCCGCCATGCCCGATCTCCAGTCGCCGGCGACGCCCAAGGTCACGTTCCGGGGCACCGAATATTTGCTGCGCTCGTCGCACGGCAACGCATACGAGTTCACGCCCCGGGGCCAGGAGGACCTTTCTGCCTTTACCGACATGCTGGAGCTCAATCTATATCCCGCGGCCCATGACCAGGAGGCTCTGGCCACGATCACCAGCCGAGTCCAGGCGGTTGCCCAGGGCGCGAAAGCCACCATCCTGCGAACGATCTCGGTTTCCGCTTCAGGGCAACAACCGGGCCAGCATTTCATTGCCGCAGTGCTGCCAACCCCCCATGGTGTGGATTTCGATGCGATACGCTTCGTCCTCGTCGACAATCAAGCTGCCGGGGTGTTTTATACCCACCGGTCCTACGGCGAGTCAGCTGCCGGCACGACGAGTGCCTGGGTAACGAAGAACGCTGCAGACGTGGAACAGCAGCTTCTGCAGTTCGATGCCTCACGCATGGTGTCGTCCGTGAAGAACTCCACCAGCCCGTCCCTTCCCGCTCCCAACACAGATCTCCCTGCCGGCACGATTAAACAAGGCACGCTGACGAGTCCGCAGCTCAGGCAAGACACGATGCTAGGGGTCGCCGGCCAGGTGGGCTCGCTGGGATGCCACAAAATGGAGGATGTTACGCAATACGTCGTAACGCCCTTCTCAGGTGCGACCGGCGCCAGACAGTGGCAGGAGAAGTGGCTGGTCAAAGGTTGCGGCAAACAATATCCGGTCGATATCGATTTCAAGGAGGACGGCGCAGGCGGGGCCTATTGGACGATCAAGAAGTGATGGTCGTCCGCGACATACGACCATGTCGGGTATGGAAGGGACGGAATGTTCCCTGGCCATGAAGCAATGGTGACTAGCGTCTAGCTCCCGGTGCCGCACCTAATGGCACTCGCAGACCACGACCGTCAGATCATCCGTTTGCGTCGAAGCCCAATCCTGCACCGTGGAGAGAATCAGATCCGCCATCTCTTCCACGGTCCTGCTCGCGCTCACGGCGAGCAACTCACGTAGCCGCTCGTAACCGAACTCTTCTTCAGCGCCATTCGCGGCCTCAACCACTCCATCGGTGTACAGCAACAGACGGTCCCCTTTGCGCAAAGTTTGTTTGGTCGAGCGGTAGGCCGCCGAGGAGAAGACCCCCAGCATCAGACCGTTTTCTTCGATCGAACAGACTTGGCCATCCCGCAGCAGAAGCATCGGCGGATGCCCGGCAGCGGCATAGCAAAGCTCGCCCCGCTCCGCATCGAGGTAGACGTAGGCTGCAGTGACAAACTGACCCTGGGTGCTTCCGCACAGCGCCTCATTCACTCCCGCCAGCAATCGCTCCGGACTCGCTGCGTGATGCCGCTGCGCCGTGGTCGCGATCTTCACCATCGAGGCGATCAGTGCTGCCGGTACTCCATGGCCCGAGACATCCGCAATGAACAACCCAGCGCTGGCGCCGCCGGTCGAAAGAAACTCGTAGAAGTCGCCGGCCACCGCAGTCATCGGGAGATAGCGCGCGGCCACGGTAAAGTGCTGTGACACCGGGAAGCCAGTCGGCAGAATGGAAAGCTGAATGCGCTTCGCCACTTCCAGTTCCTGATGCAGCGAGGCCAGTTGCTGGTCGCGATCAAGCGCCCGCTTGGCCGCAACATAACCCAGACAGCACAAGAAAAGACCAAAGCCATAGGGCGACTCCAGGCCCAAATAGCCCAGAAGGTTCCGCGTGTTTGTCCAAAGCACAAAGCCGACAAAGATGAGCAACCCGGCGCGAAACACGACCACTTCCCGGCCTGCCCCCTTCTGCCGAAACGCCAGGATGACGAGCGGAAGCGAGCCGGCAATCACCAGGCCGCTGTTCATGTTGTAGAGCAGCGCCAACGGCGCCCCGGCAAAAGCCGCCACAATCAGGGCCATCTCGAGCAAGCAGACCGTGTAGGCGATCACACGGCCCGCGCGGCCGAGCAAGCCCGCTTCCTGGAAGAACAGGAACGCCGGGACGGCCACGAAAAAATTCAACGCCGCGTCGAACCGCCCGCGGAAAATGGATGGGGGCTCCAGAAACCCGAACGCGCTGGATTGGAGCCACAACCGTTCGCCGTACAGAATGGCAAACCAGGCAAAGAACGAGAGCAGCCGATCGAACCTGCGCCGGACCAGCAGGAACCCAACCACCACCAGGCCCACTGTGACGGAGGCCGCGCCAATAAACAGGCGCGGCTCTGCCCTGCGAAAGGCGTGGATAACGTCCGTCGCGCTTATCTGCATGCCTGAGGATAATACGTTGCCGGGACAAGCATGGAAGGGCATTGAATGGACAGGCGAAATACCCCCCAGTTCTCGTCCCGCTGCCGTCTGCTCTAGTCGTCCGGTTTTAGTCAGGGGGCAAGGTCAGTTCCTTGCAAGGTAGTCCGGCAAGCATGCAACAGAATCTAAAACAGTGAACTCCGAGGGGAAAACTTTTCTCTCAAATGCGCCAGTAGTCACAGCAATAAATTGCACATGGTTACGAGTGGCCGCCATCCCGTCGTCAGGCCTGTCGCCAATGTATACGCATTCGGGTGCATCGACTTCGAATGCTCTTAGCGCGACATCAATCCCGGCGGCCTTATCGGCAGCCCCACCTATAATTGATTTGCCCGGGAAGTAGCCATCTAAACTTAAATACTCCAAGGTCCGTTGAATTCGCGAAGTAGCCCCCGTCGAGACAATGCCCAAGCGAAAGTGTCGATGCTTTAGGGCTGCTAACGCAAGGTCCACTCCCGGTAACATTCGCGTTCCTTCGCGCTCCTTAGCCGATCGCTCCGCGACGTACGCTCGTTCGAAAACTGCAAAATCGGCTGCACTTTCACCGGCAAGAATCTCAAACTGCCGACGTAATGGGATGCCGATCAGAGATCTCAATACTAGGTCTGATACATCAGACGCTCCTACCGCGAGCGTCGCCCTTCTTAGAGCGGAGAAGAGGCAAACAGATGCGTCTACCAAGGTGTAATCGAAATCAAAAAGAACGAGCGTCGGCTTCACTCTTCGACCTCTGATTCGCGCTTTGGGGCCGCCTTTCTGTGTAACAAGCCGGCAATATTAGCCGCGAGCAGGGGAATCATTATCCAACCCATAACCTTCTCTAAAGAAGCGATCCATGCAGCTAATCCATATGGCCGTTCGTCGCCTATTGGGAGCTTTATGGGAGAGAACCAGAACAGACTTGTTTCTACTGCCTTGCCGAGAACCTTAAGGCACGTCACCCAGTTCTTCTTTGGTGCACGAAATTCGCCTATGAAAAAGAACAGCAGGGCATTCAATAACACGAATACGACGCAAATAAGCAGCAGCTTTTTCTGTGAGGTCCCGTAGAGCAAGAACCGGTCCCACATTTTGTTCCATATTCTGGCCGGTCCTTTTAAGGTCAAGCATCCCTCTTGACGCATCCGTTGGACATAAACCTCATCAGCCAGTTCGAGCTTGCCCTCGTTGCGCAACGTCGCTTCGAGTTGCATCCAGACGCTGCGATCAAATTCTTGTCCCTGTTTCGCTGGGTTTCGTGGCGGCTTACAACCTTCTAGCACAGCGCTACCGGGTTCATGAAACATTTTAATAGCAGCAATTAAGCCTTGCGTGTTGGAGCACACAATGCGTTTATAGGTGCAACCAGTCAAGCAAAGCAGCGTGGGCATCGTGTCCCGGAAGATGAGACCGTCAGCTATGTAACAGTCCTTAAAGCTCACCACGTCGCGCGGCGAGAACTTCGCGTCGCGTAACGCGACAGCTGCCGAAAAGTGCGCGCCTTCAAAATCAAGTCCGCGTTCGAACTCGCAAACGGGCAAGAATTCAGCTTGAAATGGTTCGCAAAAAAAGGCACTCCCCTTACACTTCAAGTAGGTGAAATCCGCGTCGGGCCTGAATATTGCACCGTGAAAATTCAATTCCCCACCCACGTGGACAGCACGGAACCGGGCACGTGGAAGACGAGAGAATTTACCGTAATCTATCCCAAATGTCACGACAGGAAATACGACATCAGCAAACTTTCTTTCTCCTTCTTCCGCTTTGCAAGCGTCCTTTCTAAAAAAGATCGGTCCGCCGATATGCGCATTATAGAAGTCTGCCTCTCTGTAGAATTGTGCGCTACCGAAATTTGCTTCCCCAGAGACCCGCATTTGCGAAAAGCCGACGTCCGATTCAAAGACCACATACGGCTTCTCGATGAAGCCTTCTCGATTATCTTTCAGATCGGTCTTGTATCGAGGCGCTCTCACCTCAAGCTTCCCATCGACGACCATGCGATCAAACCGCGCATAGCCTCTGAACCTGCATGCCCGAAAATGGCAATCGCCAACTATTCGCGCGCTCTCCAGTGATACTTCGCCATTGAACGTACACCCGACAAATTCGAGTCCCTTGTCAAAGCGACAGTTGGAAAGATCTACATCGCCGGAAAAGCTGCACTGGGCAAACCTGACGTGCTCATGGAAGGTGTGGTAAAGGCGCTTCATTCCGTCGACGAGATTGCTAAATTCGACGAACTGTCCCGACTTAATTCGGTCGAGGGCATTGGGCCCGGTCAGTGTAATGTCGTAGACAGCCTGCGAGTGTGAATTCGCCATGCACGAGAGATTACTCTCAGCTTGCGATCACCTTCAATGACAAATGCAAATTCGGTGAAGCCGTTCACCCAACTCTACGAACTCTACGGGTTCGCATTTGTAGGCAATCTAAATTGCTCGCGGGGCATTGAAGGGACAGACCCCCATTGTGGCCACAGCTCATCGGGAATCCAAACTTGCACCGACGATGCTTTGGGGTGGATTTTCGCGCTGCCCTTACGCTTACAAAGTATGATAAAGTATGCACGAAAGAGTGCGGGCGGGGGACCTCCTATGGCCGATATTGAGCGCTTGACCATCACGCTTCCTGCCGATATGGCGAAGCTCGTCAAGGGGGCAGTCGACGACGGAGATTATGCTTCTTCCAGCGAGGTAATCCGCGAGGCGCTGCGCGACTGGAAGATGAAGCGGGAACTGCGCTTAGGCCAGCTCGCAGAGCTCAAGGCCCACATTGACCGTGGCTTGGCGGATTTGGCCCAGGGCCGGCTCGCTAAGTTTGACGCCAAGCGCATCATCGCGCGCGGGAGGAAACTATTAGCAGACCGGCCAACCTCCGCCTTACCGAGACAGCGGAAATAGACTTGGCTGAGATTTGGAGCTACTTCGCCGAAGAAACCTCCGAATCCTTCGCTGCCGAAGTTCTAAGCCGCGTCGGCGACCGGTTCAACCAGGCTTTACAGTTCCCGCTCTCCGGCGCTCCCCGTGCCCATCTCTCACCGGATTTGCGCGTTGTCTTCTGTGAGCAGTACGCGACTACCTTCCACGGCCCGACGAAATCATCATTGTTCGCATCCTGCATGGTTCCCGCGATATTGCCTCCATCGTCGATGAAGGTGGATTCGCAATTTGAATTGAGCTCGGATCTCTCCGCTACACTACCGCGGATTTCCTGTCGAGCGGAGACGGAACGGGATTCGTGGCCATGGCTAGACCGGAATGCCCCCAAAGGAAATCTCCCCATCCGCGAAGCAATGCCGCGCGCCCCATGCATCCACCCGCGGAAACAATGCCACGCTCCCTCCTCAAAGTTTGAGAGAGAATAAACCGGCCACATCGGCAATCACTTCCTTGCGCGATGATGAGCTAACAGAGCGCCGCCATGGTTACCAAAATAATTTTTCTTGCTCTGGACGCGGCCAAAAAACCGTACTACTGTGGAACTAAGAATCCACACGTCAGAGCCCTCTTCACGACGGCCCTGCTTGGCCTTGCACCGGTCCCCTCCACCCGTGCAACTGCCGCCCAACCACCGGAAAAGCATGACCGCTTATCGGTCTGACGAATCGGTGATCGCAAACAGTAATGTGACCTCGAAGTGACGGATCAAGCCTGTCCGCAGCATTTACTGCGCCCCCCGCGGGCGCCTGCGGAAAGCAGGGTGCGCTCAGTGCGTCCCCTTGATTGAGCAGTTTTGACAACTTGGGAAACACCACACCACAGCGGAGCTCAAGTCTGTATGTCTAGAACTCCGGCGCGGGGTAGGTCCGGGCTACTCGGCCGCAGCGAGCTACCTCGCCGCAGCGAGCTTCAGCCCGGACATCCCCCTAGAGCCTTTTTGCTGATGGTGTAGACCAGGAAACTGAACCTGACGCGGCCATTCCGCTAAACGACCGGGGCCGCACCCGGGCACGCGGTCTTTGCGTGTCCGGGGTGGTAAAGAATGGCCGCACATAGCTGATCCCACCGGACCACAGTATTAGCAAAAATGCTCCAGAGCCCCCGGCCTTCAGGACTTGAGGTACGCTTCACTCTCCATCCCCACGGGCTTATAGCGCTTATAGCGCTTTTAGCGCTCATTTTTAAAATTTGCCAAACCATCCCCCAAACCATCCCTGGGACGGCTTCTCCGTCGAATGAGGGCGGAACATTCATTGATTTGATCATCTTCGTGAAACAAAGGACTTATTCGGCAACGCCACACCCCGCTGAGCGGGCAAAACCTAAAAAAGGACCCAAAAATATCAAATTTTAAAAATGGCTGAACAGGCTGCCCCCTACGAGATAGGGCGACCTAAACCCCAGGTCTTTTCAAAAAAGCGAGCCACGCCACGTATTACCGCCATTACACCCTTTACGCAGAGAGACTCTACCGCATCCTGGAGCTTAGTTCGCTTAGTTCGCTTAATGCGCACATTTCTGCACAAGAACAAAAACGCCGGAGAACAGCCGAGAGAATCCGTAGGCTGGCCAGGTCGGCTGCTGATTTTGCCTGAGCAGGACAATTGGACCCTTTTCTGAGAAGCTTGAAAGATTGCAAACTCACTTCCCCACAGATCCACCCATCCTTACTAACGAGCGCACCGGCCTCGTTACGGTGACGCTGATCACCGGAAGCGCAGCCATCTCCGGGCTGCTCTTTGGCTACGATACGGCGGTGGTGAACGGCGCACTTGTCTTTCTGCGGGCGCAGTTCCACCTGACGGCATTCCAAACCGAACTGGCGGCCACCTCGCTCCTGTGGGGCTGCGTGTTGGGGGCGGCGATGGCCGGCTATTTGTGCGACCGCTATGGACGCCGCCGGGTGCTGCTGCTGAGTGGAGTGCTCTTCGTCGCCTCTGCCGTCGGCGCAGCCTTCCCAACCGCAGCATGGCAATTTCTTCTCGCGCGCCTGGTAGGTGGAGTCGCCGTCGGCTGCGCTTCGCTGGTCGCGCCCCTTTATATCGCCGAGATCTCGCCGGCGGCAATCAGAGGAAGACTAATCTCCGTCTACCAGCTGGCCATCGTGATTGGCATCCTGGTGGCCTATGTCAGCAATTACTTCGTGGCCCAGCTTGGCCAATCCAGCTGGCGCTGGATGTTTGGCCTCGGCGCCATTCCCGCCTTCTTTCTTTGCCTGACGCTTCTCTGGATCCCTGAGAGCCCGCGATGGCTGGTGCAGCGCGGGCAGATCAAAACCGCGCGTGAGGTTTTGCTCCACATCGCTCCCGCCGGATCTGTTGATTCGTCTCTCGCCGAGATTGCCGCCTCGCTTCAACAGGAATCGATCACTTATCGCGAACTACTTGGGGCCGCATTACGCCGGCCCATGGTACTGGCGGTTATGCTAGCCGTCATCCAGCAAGTTACCGGGATCAATACGGTGCTGTATTACGGTTCAATCCTCTTCCAGGAACACGCCCGCCAGTCCGCCAACAGCGCTCTCGCCTTGAATATCCTGATCGGTCTGGTGAATTTGGTGTCCACGGTGGCGGCGCTCTTGTGGATTGACCGTTTTGGCCGGCGGCCGCTGCTGCAAGTCGCCACCGGTGGCATGGCGATTTCGCTCCTAGTCTTTTCCTTCACCCTGCGGTGGCACGCGGAGATGATCACTCTGCTGATGGCTGCCGTGCTGGCGTATGTCGCCTGTTTTGCTGTGGGGCTCGGTCCCGCGGTGTGGGTTTGCATTGCTGAACTCTTTCCTAACCGGGCCCGCGGACGCGCCATGTCGGTGGCGACGGTGGTGCTGTGGGTTGCCGTCTCGATCGTAACCGCAACCTTTCTCAGCCTGATCACGTGGTTGACGGTTGCCGGCGTCTTCTTCTTCTACGCTGTGCTTTGCGTGTTGTCATTTGTCTATATCCGGCTGTATCTGCCCGAGACCAAACAAAAAACCCTGGAAGAGATTGAAAAGTCGTGGAAGTAGTGAAGATGGATTGTCATCTTTACCTCTTTCGACTGTCTACCGGTTCATCGCAAGTCTTCCCTTCTCGACTTAAGTGTCTGCTGAGAACTCCTCTTACGAACGCATTCCCGCCGGGGTCTGCCTCTCGTTCCCTCACAAATGGACGGAAAGCGGCAAATCGAGAGCCATTATCCCACTCAAGCCAGCAGAAGGCTTGACCCCGATTTCCTGCCACGCTGTGCTGGAGAGGTCCGCGTGTGCGCCTTTCATTAAGGAAAGGCGCATGGGGTGTATCAACGCCACAAGCCTCCGCAGGAAATCGGGGCAAATGGCCACCCAGCTGCCCTGCCCCGGTCCAACCACAGTTTCTGATGAAAGTCCCGACCCTCCCCTTTGTCATCCCGAGGAGCGCAACTCGCGGTGGCGAGTGAAGAGAGAAATTACAACGGCAACAAAAGCATTGGGTGGCCCATTCAAGCCGTACTTTGGCTTGAGTGGGCTACGATGCCCCCCAACAACCCGTTTGTCATTAGGAGTGGAGCCGAGGGATCTGCAGTTTCGCTACTTGCTGGACGAGTGCCCTATGGTGAAACGCAAGCCAACACGGAAAGTAAAGGGTAGCGATGGGTAGCCTATGGGGGCGATCTTCTTGTTGCTGGTGAGGTTGTCAAGCTGGGCGTACGCGCCAACCCATGATAAGAACTGGTAGCTTCCGCCGAGATCGAGCTTGGCATAGCCGAAGTCCAGATTGCGGTTGGGTAGGAGCAGTGAGTTCCCTTCCACCAAATCGCGCCCACCCAGGAAAGTAGAATCGTCACTTCGACTGGCAAAGGCGGCCGTGAAGCCAACCGCATATTGTTCGCCGCTGTAGCTCACCGCGGCAAAGCCGGTATGGGGCGGCCGCTGAAACGGACGGGCGCCGCGCAGCGGGTCAAAGGCGCCGATGGGCACGGTCGAAAAGGGTGGTGCGGGTTCTCCAGGCAGCCCGGTGTTAAACGAAGGTTGCAGCGCGTCGGAGGTAAAGGATCGCTGCACCACTGCGTCCAGGTAGGTGTAGCCTCCGCGCAAAAACAAAGTCCTGAATATGGTGTATTCCACCTCGCTTTCCACCCCCAGAGCGCGAAACGCCTGCGAGTTCATATCGAGGGGGCCAGCGCTGCTGAGAAGGCTCTCCAGCGCCTGCTGCTGACTGGGACTCAACTGTGGCAGGAGCGCCGGCACCTCGGTGGCAGGAACCGGCTCGATCTGCCGGCCATACTGGTTGTGGAAATAGCTCACGCGCAGCAGGCCGCGCTCATTGATGAAGCTTTGCGCAACGCCGCCCTCATAGGTGCGCGATTGCTCCTCCACAATGGGCGTGATATGGAACTGCTGAATGGCTTCCTGGCCGCCCTGCTGACCCAAAAGGAAGTCGTAGAGTGAAGCGAACTGCTCGGCAAGCGATGGCTCCTGGTAGCCTTCGGCGAAATTGAACCATATCTTTGTGCCGTGGAAGGGCCCCCTGCCCGGCCGGACGGGATAATAAGCCAACCCAAGACGGGGAGTGCCCACCGTCCCAAAGAGCTGGTTCTTCTCCACTCCGCCACCCAGCGAATAGAAGACCCGGCTGTGGTAGTGCCCCTGCACTTGCGCGGTGTAGTCGTAGTTGGCGCGCTCTATATTCTGATCGAGCCCATAGGCGACGGACTTCTTCGCCCCGCGCTCATCGGCATAGCGAAAGGTGAACAAGCCGAGGATGTGTTGGGTGAACGGGTAGTCGCTCTGAAAGTAGACCTGGTCGCGATTGCTGACCTGTTCCACGGTATTGGGATAAGTGCCGGGGAAGTTCAGGATCGCCTGTCCCGTTACCGAGTACCCGTTTGCTCCGTCGATCACGGTATTGTAACCGTAATAGTTGTTCGATGAGGTGAGCTGGATGCCCGCAGGGTAGAAGTGGATATCCTCTTCGCGCTTGCGCGTCATGCCATAACGCACCAGGTTGTGCCAATTGCCGTAGGTCCGGTTCTCGAGGGACGCTCCAAGATAAATGTCCTGATTGGATTGCTTGCCGGCATTGGCAATGCCGTAGAAGTTGAAGGGCCCGGGGGTTCCGGTGGCCGCGTCGCTATTGCTGGCGGTTACCCGAAGCTGGGTTGCCGAGCTGAACGCGTATCCCAGGTTGGCGATCGCAGTGTCGTCATGGAACTCATCCATCTTGATGGAGTTGTCGCTCTGGAAGGCTTCAAAGCCGCCGTAGTAGTCGAGTTTCTTGTAGGTGCCCCCCAGCTGCGCCCGGTTGCGAAAGGTGGTGAAGGTGCCGGCATCGCCCTCATAGAACAGCGACGGAAAGGCGGTGCTGCCGCGCGACGTGGTCACATTCACGGCTCCGGAGGCAGCGTCCGAACCGTAGAGCACGCTATTGGGACCGCGATAGACCTCCAATCCTGCTATTCCGACTGTCGACAGGTTGCTGTAGTCAAAGCCTCCCCCGATATCGCCAATGGGAACTCCCTCCAGGTTGACCTGATTGGAATCGGAATTGCCGCCACGAATATACAACGAGGCCGGGGCGCCGTACTCGCCCTGACGCACGACAAAGTCTCCGGCCACCTGACGCAGCGGATCGATCAGGTCGGTGCGATTGGGGAAGGTTCCACTGCGCTGGGCGGTGACCGCGGCACTGGTCTGGGCCTCGGGGGTCGGTAGGCCCGTGGCAGAAACGACAATCTCCTGCCGCGCGTTGGACGACTCCAGCACAACGTCTTCCTGGTGGCTGTCTGCGGGTCCGGCGTAGAAGCTGAGGGTGGTGATCTGTTTGAAATTACTTGCCGAGACGAGGACGTAGAACCGTCCGGACACACTGCTGCTGATCTGATAGGTGCCATCGGACCGGGTCAGCGCGATGGCCACGATGTGGCCATTTTGGACCAAAACGACATTGGCATGGACGATGGCTATGCCCAATGAGTTGGTCACGGTTCCACGGATGATCGCGGCCCTTGTGGTCACGCAAACCAGGGCCATGAAGAGAATCGCTGAAAGGCGGAAGGCAGATGGCTGATGGCACTCGCGCCACGATCGAGCCGGCATGGAAATCTCTTTTTTTCTCCCGGGCAACGAGGGTGCCTGCACCTTAATAGACGCCGCGCACCGGTCCCACGCGCAGGCTTTCCAAGCGGAATGGTGACCCCGGGAAGACTCGAACTTCCGACAAACAGTTTAGGAAACTGCTGCTCTATCCACCTGAGCTACGGGGCCCCTGGTCTTGACTGACGGTACGGCTTCAGTTTAGAGCATTTTCGAGATTATGGCTGAAGGGGTTCAGACGGGCAAAAGGGCCCTGGTTCGTAACTCGGGCAGCGCCCATTCCCTAGAACTGGGTCCCTAATCAAAAGGCAGTTCCCCGGTAACAGCATCCCTCGCGCCCGAAGATGCGTCCTCAGCCTCATGGTGTGGGCCAGATTTCACGCACCCGTTTTAAGCCGCTTCATTTGTGGAGCGCTGCCTCGTCGGGTGGACCCGGATGGCTGTACCGCACAATCTGCATGCCAACCTCGCTGTCTTCGAGCGTTACTTCAAGAATCTGGTTGGTGAGATCGCCATTCAGATCGAGTTCGTCCAGCGCCTCGGAGAAGAGCTCTCTTTGGAGCGCAAGGTCCATGCCCACGGGACCATTGAGGCAAACAAGTCCGGCATGGAGCGATACATCGGCGTACTGGCCTTTAGAACCCGGCGCCTTCCGTGGGCCGCGAAAATCTTCGCTATTCTTGGTCACCAAGACCCAGTCTTCATCCAGTAAGACTTGCTTGAGTTCCCAGTCCTTCCAGCCGGACTTGCCGATCCACACTACATAAGAAGCCTCGTGGTGGCCTCGCTTCCGGGCCATGAGAGCGAGTTCTGAACTGAGGCATTCGTCGATGAGGAGTTTAGTCACTGCGGAAGAGAGCGCAGCTTGCGACGGGACGAGAGAATTTTCGCACCCACCGGCGGATTGTGCTGCCTTGGTCTGCCACGCTGTGGATTCGCTTCTGCAAAGAGAGCCGCGAGCTCTACCTGATCCCGATTGAGACTGGGATAGGAAGCGAGAATCCTCTCCATCGGAATACCAGCCGCAACGGACGCAGCTACGTCATAGACCGGCACGCGCGTTCCCTTGATAACGGGTGTTCCGCTCAATATCTCGTCGTCCACCGACACCTGAGTGCGGGCCGCGTTAAGGCGGAGCAAGCGTTCGTCCACGCTGTTCCAAAATGGCGCGAAGTCCACTGTAAGGAATCCGTTCTTAACAATCTTGGTTGAGGTTGTCCAATCTCGAAAATGGCGGATTGCCAGCGCGATGGTACGCTGTCGCTCTTCCGCAGTCAGCCGGTCAGCCGCTCCAAAGTAGAAGGAAATGAACACGCAGGCTTGACTCTTGAAGGATCGGGCGTCCTGAGTGTCGTAAAAGCTGTCAGGCAAAATGTGCTCGTCAATCACGCGATGTACATCTCGCACCGATACCCCGGCGACCACGGCGGCTTCACCCGGAGTCAGAGTCTCAATAGGAGCATTCATAGCTATCCCTCCACTTCATCATTATAAATCTTCCGAAGCATCGGAACAATATCGCAGGAGGGCTCAGGTACTATACCGCGGTCAGGACGACCCGGCAACAGTCCTTCATCTGGTGACCGATTTGGTGACCAGTTCGTCCGAGAAATATGCCGCCATTGTGGATAGCCGGTAAGTCGTCGCGTCTATGAGTGACGCAGGGCGCACCTCTGAAGGGCACGCCTGCTTATCAACCGGCGGATTTTAACGGGACGTTCGCAGAGGGGACGGGGGGTTCATGCTGGAATCTTGGTCGCACATGACTTAACTGACAATGACTCGTTTGTGCTATGACCAATTGGTGGTAGCCGTACCAACCCAGGCAACCGCGGCAGGGCACAGCCAAGACAAACCAGACTATGCGCCCTGGCTTTTCAGGCGGAAGAGCGCCGCGATCAACGCATCGATATCTTCGAAGCTGTTGTAGAGCGCCAAGGACGGACGCACCGTCGTCTCGACCCCGAACCGGCGTAGCGTGGGCTGGGCACAATGATGGCCGGAGCGTACGGCGATCCCTTCGCGGTTAAGAGCGGCGCCCACCTCTTCCGTTCGAAAACCCGCGAGCACAAAGGAGAGCACGCCCGCCTTTTCCTTAGCCGTGCCGATGATGCGCAGCCCCGGCACCCGCAAGAGCCCCTGGGTCGCGTAGACCAGGAGTTCATGCTCATAACGAGCGACGTTCGGCATACCGATGTGGTCCAGATAATCGATGGCCGCGCCCAGTCCTACGGCATCCGCGATGTTGCCGGTGCCGGCTTCGAAACGTCCGGGCGGCGGCTGATAGGTCGTCTTCTCAAAGGTGACGTCGACGATCATATTTCCCCCTCCCTGCCAGGGAGGAGTCTCGGCCAACACCTCGGGCTTGCCGTAGAGCACGCCGATGCCGGTGGGCGCGAAGACCTTGTGCCCGGAGAAGACATAGAAATCGCAATCGAGCGACTGCACATCGATCGGCATGTGGGAAACGGCCTGGGCGCCATCGACCAAAACGCGGGCGCCATAACGGTGAGCCATTTGCACCATCTGATGCGCCGGGGTCATGGTGCCCAGGGCATTGGAAACCTGGGTGAAGGAAACCAGGCGGGTCTTGGGGCTGAGGAGCTTCTCGTACTCATCGAGCAAGATCTGGCCATCGTCGTCGACCGGCGCGACGCGCAGGCAGGCACCCTTTTCGGCGCACAACATCTGCCAGGGAACGATATTGGCGTGGTGCTCGATCCAGGTGATGACGATCTCATCGCCCTTGTTGATGTGCCGTCGTCCCCATGCCTGGGCGACCAGGTTGATGGCCTCGGTCGCGCCGCGGACGAATACGATCTCTTTGGAGGAAGAAGCATTGAGGAAGTGCGCCACCTTGGTGCGCGCATCCTCATAGGCATCGGTGGCGCGGGCCGCAAGCTCGTGCGCGGCACGATGAATGTTGGAGTTCTCGTGTTCGTAGAAATACGAGATCCGGTCGATCACGCTCTGCGGTTTCTGGGTGGTTGCCGCGTTGTCCAGCCAGATCAACGGACGGCCGTTTACCCGTTCCTGCAAGATAGGGAAATCGCGGCGCACCGAGCCGATGTCAAACTGCTGCCGCGGAAGCTTCAGGTCACCAACCGCCGCGGGATGCGACATGGCGGACCTGGGCTCGGGAACCGATGCATTCCTTGCCGCCTTGTCGGATGCGGTCAGCAGGCCGCTGTCGTCGAGAAAGTAAAGCGAAGAGGATTCTGTCAGAACCGCCCTGGCATCGTTTTCGTTAAGTAACGGCGGCAGAGGGGGAAGCGTAGGCACTCCCGCAGCGAAGGAGGGAAACAACGCACGGTCAAACTCCGGCATAGGCAAGGAAAAAGGAGAGACAGCTGCTGGCGCTTTGCGGATCCAGCGGCAGCAGTCCCTCGCACGGTGCGCGACGCCGCAGGTCGGGATGACAATTCTGTCGGTACCAGGTGGCTGTGGACCCATGCTGGATCCGTTGAGGCCGCCGGCGTTGCTCCAGAAAGTAGAACGGAGACGCTGAAGTCAGCGCCGATTTTGCATCGTCCTCGGTCCGCAGTGGGGGAAGAGGCGGGAGCGCGGGCACACCGTCTGCAAAGGATGGGAACAAGGCGTCGTCAAACTCGGGCATGGGAAGCGAGAAAGGAGACGACGGCAAGGCGGCCGATGCGCTTCGCGGGTCATACTGCAGCAGACCCTGCGGGACGGGCGCGGCGGCAGGCAGAGCAACCGCGGTTACTTGCCCCGGTGCGACCTGTCCCCCGCGCGCGCCCGTGGAAGGATGAAAACTCCGTGCCGGGCATATCCGGCGCCATGGGAAATTTGCCGGCTGATGGGATGGCCGGCACCGACGGCAGCGGCATGCCCAACTGCGGCAGCCTGGTTTCGAAGGCTGACCCGGCGTAGGAAGCATCGGGCATGGAAGGCGCAACGCCGGCCGGAAACGCCGGCCCAGGTTGCCCGCGAAAGAACTCATTGGCCATGCGCGTCAACAACGTCACATCGGGAAGCGAACCCGCCTGGCCGAGGCTGTTCTGGTCCGCCGGCATCCTTTGTGCAAACTGCGCAGCGGAATCCTCTCGCCTTGTTCTGATCACTTGTACTCATGGTATTGTCCGACTTCTACGTTCTCGAGCACACCCAGGGCATCTTCGGCCAACACCGCCGCGGAGCAATACAGAGACACCAGGTAGGAGGCTATCGAGTTGCGGTCAATACCCATAAAACGGATGGAAAGGCCGGGAGTTTGTTCGCCCGGCAGTCCGGGCTGAAAGAGCCCCACTACGCCCTGTTTCCTCTCGCCGGTGCGCAGCAACAGGATATTCGTCTTCCCTGCCGCGTCAATGTTCAGCTTGTCGGTGGGAATCAGCGGAATGCCCCGCCAGGTGACGAACGGAGAACCGAAGATGGTGGCCGTCGGAGGAGGAACGCCGCGGAACGTACACTCACGGCCGAAGGCGGCGATGGCGCGGGGATGAGCCAGGAAGAAGGCTGGTTCCTTCCAGATGCGGGAGAGCAATTCATCCAAATCGTCTGGGGTGGGCGCAGCCTGGCGGGCCTGAATTTTGAATGCGGGATCGGCGTTGGTCAGCAAGCCATAGTCAGCGTTGTTGATCAGCTCGCTTTCCTGGCGCTCTTTGACCTTTTCCACGGTCAGCCGCAATTGCTCCCGAATCTGATCGTGGGGATGGCTAAAGAGATCAGAGACGCGGGTGTGCACATCCACCACGGTGGTGATCGCACTCAGCGTGTATTCGCGTGGAGTCTCCACGTAGTCGACGAAGGTTTCGGGCAATTTACGTTCATCGCGCGATCCGCAGGCGACCTCAATATCCGAATCGTTCTTGACCTTGTTCACTCGGTAAGTACCAGATTCGACCGGCACCCAACCGAGCAACTGCACCAGCCAGCGCGGCGTAATGGCCGTAAGCTGAGGCGCCGTTTTGGTTGTATTGGCTAACTGCCGTGCTGCTACATCACCTAATGCCCGACGACCCTCATCTGCCATGAAACCTGCTCCTTATTCGCGAACCTTGCGACAGTTGAATCATAGACAAAGGCCGAACGCGCGGGAATCGCGGAAATATGGAAAATCTAGCGATTCACATCATAAAGAATCGACAAGCCGCCCTCGGACCTCATAATTTAAGGACATACGTAGATAGAGGAGGTACTAACTTACCGATGACTGGATTGGTTCATCCGTCGATTGACGACATCGATTGCGAAATTCTGGCGGAGCTCCAGGCCAACGCGCGCATTGCGTTTGCGGAGCTAGGCCGCAGAGTCGGGCTGTCCACGCCGGCGGTGATTGAACGAGTTCACCGGTTGGAGGAGAGCCATGTGATTCTCGGCTATCGCACCTTGATCGATCCGGCACAGGTGGGGCTTCCGGTGCGTGCTTTTGTTCACGTCACAGTGGCGGGAGACAAGCTGGCAAAATTTGCCGCCGTAGTGCGCAACCTGCCCGAGGTTTTGGAATGTCATCGGGTTACGGGCGCCGAATCCTTTATCGTGCAGGTCGCGGTCCGCGACGTAAGACATATGGAGGAAGTGATTGACTCGATGATGCCCTATGTCTCAACCAACACATCGATGATTCTGGCCTCCCCTGTGCCCTGGAACAGCATTCTCCCGGCGGCGCGCTATGGGAAAAAGCCGAGGCAGCGTAAGCCCAATGGCTAGCTAAATCATCCCTATTTGCGGATCGCGCGGATAAGGTCAGTGATCACCGGCGGGGTAATCGCGCGGATTGCTTTCTTGATCCGAATCGTAGTTTTGACGCTGTTCACGCCGGGGCGTTCTTGAAATGCCACTTCATGCCTGTGCGTGAGTTCCGGATCTTCTTCCGGGCGGCCATTCGAATAGTAGTAGGTCGCAATGGACTTGCGATTACGATCGGGCGGGCACGCCAGCGGTATGGGATGACCGTGGAACGAGATACTGGTGGTGCTGAAGATAGCGCAGCGGTTAAAGACGGGAAGAATTTTCTTTTCTGCTCGCTTGACGTCGCGATCCCACAGCTCGAAGTGTCCCCCGTACTCCTCTTTCCAGTCCTTATTGAGATAAACAAGCACGTTGATGCGGCGGTCCAGGCGTAGCCCTTTGTGGTAGCTGAAGTCGGCGTGCACTTCCAGGAGGCCGCCGGGCCTGATCTGGTGGAGACCTCCGCCGGTATAGTACGGATCGGGCAGCACGCCCTTGATCCCGGTCAGCGTTTCAAGAAACTTAAGCATGGGCCGGCTGTTGAGAAAGTAGAGAACATCGCGAATCGACGCGGGCAGTTTCTCGACTACATCGAAGGCCAGCTTCTTGCGCTGGTTCACATCGGTGTAGGCGTGCCAGTCCGCCTCTTTGGGCTCAGGGAAATCGCGCAGCGCGGCCTCCGCTACCTCAAGGGGCAGGAAATTATCGAAATAGATATGGGGGTAAGGAGTATTTGCCTTGTACTCCTCCGCCCTGGCTTGGGCCAGAGCCTCAAGTTTGGCGGCAAATTCATCACCAAGCAATGCGTTCATCACTCTGCTATCGCTAAGCGTTTCTAGCTGTTCGGGCATCGCCGGCCTCCATGGATCGTGCTTGTTGCCTGTCCAGGCTGCCAAGCCACTGAATTCAAACCTATTGATGAGCAAGAGGCATGTCAAGGTAGTAGACAGACCCGGGTTGTAAACTGATATGGAGGGATTTATGGCACAGCTGGAACGCAGGAAGTCAACGACAGTCAAAATAGGGAATGTGCGCGTGGGCTCTTCCGCGCCGGTCGTGGTGCAGTCCATGACCAATACCGATACCGCCGATGTGCAGGGCACCGTCCAGCAGGTTGCCGCGCTGGCCACCGCAGGGTCGGAACTGGTGCGGGTGACGGTCAACAACGACGCTGCGGCGGCGGCGCTGCCCGCGATTGTCGAAGGACTGGCCAAATTGGGAATCGACGTGCCTATTGTCGGCGACTTTCATTACAACGGGCACCTGCTGTTGAAGAAGTATCCGGAGTGCGCGCGCGCGTTGGCCAAGTACCGCATCAATCCCGGAAATGTTTCGATCGGACGCAAGGACGACGACAACTTCCGCACCATGATTGAGTGCGCGGTAGAAAACCAGAAGCCGGTGCGTATCGGCGTGAACTGGGGTTCGCTCGACCAGGCCTTGCTGACGAAGATGATGGACGAAAATTCCAAACGCGCCCAGCCGGCGGAGGCGCGAGATGTGATGATCGAAGCCATGCTGGTGAGCGCGATCGAGTCCGCGCGCGCTGCCGAGCGCTATGGGTTGCGCCACGACCAGATCATCCTCAGCGCCAAGGTCAGCGGTGTGCGCGACCTGATCGAAGTCTACGAATTGATGGCTGCGCGCTGCGATTACGCTCTGCACCTGGGGCTCACCGAAGCGGGCATGAGCATGAAGGGCATCGTCGCCTCGACGGCCGGCCTGGCTCCGCTCCTGCTTAAGGGCATCGGCGATACCATACGCGTCTCCCTGACCCCTAAACCTGGGGGCGATCGCACCGAGGAGGTGCAGGTGGCGCAACAGATCCTGCAATCTCTGGGCATCCGCAGTTTTACTCCACAGGTGACTGCCTGCCCGGGATGCGGGCGCACCAGCAGCACCTACTTCCAGGAGTTGACCCAGGACATTCAGGGCTACGTACGCGAGAGCATGCCGGTGTGGCGCGAGCGCTATCCGGGAGTCGAGGAGCTGAAGCTCGCGGTGATGGGCTGCGTAGTGAACGGGCCGGGCGAGTCCAAGCATGCCAACATCGGTATTTCGCTTCCCGGCACCTTTGAAGATCCCAAGGCCCCGGTGTACGTGGACGGACGCCTGATGACGACGCTTCGCGGGGACGACATCGTCAACGACTTCAAGAAGATTCTGGACGAGTATGTCGCAGCCCGCTACGGCACGGGTTCTCGTGAAGAGCAGCTGATCGAAGTGCGGTAGACGGACACGCTTGTAACCCCTTACCGGCAACAGACAGGATGCGGTGCCCCATTAGTTGTGGAAAAGCGGTCGGGTTCGATCGTCTGTAGACGCCAGGATGCCCAGTCAGGCCAAAGGAAGGCTTGACATCGGGCACCCGACCAGATTGCGGTATGCCCGAAAGCGTTGCGGGCTCGACCGTCCTTTTCATCGACGTACGCTGGGCGACCGTGGGGCACCGTCAGACCCCTAACGCGTTAGTGCTAATGCGTTGAGCTGCTGGTAACGAGTGCGCCAGCCTAGCTGGCGTTCTTCGATTGCTTTCGCAGTTCGCGCAAGGAGTAAAAAGTGCCTCGCCACGTGATACCACCACGCCAGAGCGCGAGGCCCATGGAGCGAAGCAGGGCGTAGAGCAACAACACCGCGGCAGCGGGAAACAGCAGCATCTGCGCAGCGGAGAAGTGGTGATAGCTGCCCCATCCGCTGATAGGCGAGAAAAAGCGCAATCAGCAGGATGCCGGCTGGCCACCAGAAACATGCCCAGCCAGACACGCGGCCAGCGGAAAAACTGTGAACATGGCCAGGCCGCAGGCAAAGCCGAGCACCAATTCGGGCCGGAAACGAAAGAGCGCGAAGAGGTTCTTGGTCAGGTTTTCTACCACGCCGAAGGCCCCGCCGCCCAACGCACGCTTACCAGATCAAGACCCAAAGCGACACGCTGAGCAAATCCATAGGCCTTGACCCGCCGGCCGAGGGCCAGATCCTCGAGAACCTTCATGCGCAGTGCCTCCCATCCCCCAAGCGCGTCGTAAACCTCGCGCCGGATCAGGTTAAAGGCGCCCACCCCGACCGATCCCGCCGGGCGCCCGGATCCGCCACTCGCCATAGTCGAAGGGCCCAGATGGATAAGACCTGAAGAAACGCCACCATCATGCGCTCCCCCGGGCTCCGCAGCAGAAGCGTGGGCAACAAGACCAGATGGTCTGCGCCGCTAGATGTGGCATATTCCAGTGCCCGGCGCAGAGCATCGGGACGAAAGAGGACGTCTCCATCGGTAAAGAGCAGCCATTCGCCGGTGGCATGCTGCGCGCCTAACGCCATGGCGTGGGTTTTACCCAGCCAGCCTGGGGGTAACTCGGCCACGTGCAAGACCTGCAGAGTCTTACCTGGCGCCCCTCCGGAGCTAACCACGCTCTCTGCGCAGACTCTCCATAATGCGCCTGTTTGGTCAGTGGAGCGATCGTCGACCGCAAGGATCTGGAGGTCAACGCCTTCCGCGGCAAGCAAGGAACGCAGAGTCGCGGCAATGTTCGCCGCTTCATTCCTCGCCGGGACGATCACGCTGAAAGCCGGCAAAGGCCTGGGATGAGTGGGCCTCGATGATCCGGGTCAGATCGGGCACCCGCCGCAACATTCGCCGCCACACCAGCACGCGCAGCAGCCAGGCCAGGGCAATGAGCCAGTCCAGCAACCAGCACCATCCGGAAGAAGACGGGCATCTACTCCAGTATGCGGCCCGCGCGTCTTATATACTGGCCTCCGGGCGCGACTGAATGGCAGAAGAAAGACGAAAAAGAATCAGCAGTGGTGCGCTCTGGATCGCTGCCGGCGATCGCTCTCGTTTTCATTTTCTTCGGCGTCCGCCGGCTGACGCGCGGAAAGTTGCCGGTGCGGGTCGCCGAGAGCCAGGTGCAGGATCTGGTCAAGGTCCACAGCACCAACGGCCGGGTCGAGCCTCAGCATATCTTTGAGGCGCATGCTCCAGAGGCGACGCATCGTCAAGAAAGTTTACGTCCACGTGGGCGAGAAGGTGCGCGCCGGGCAGCTGCTGGTAACCCTGGATGACACCAACGCTCGAGCCAGGCTGGCCGCCGCTACGGCGGCATTGCGCGCAGCCGAAGCCGGCTACCAAACCGTCAAGGCCGGCGGCAGCCATCAGGAGCAGCTCGCCCTTTCCAGCAACCTCGCCAAAGCACAGATCGATTGCGACCAGGCCGCTCGGGATCTCGATGTGGTCCAGAAGCTGGCAGCCAAGGGCGCCGCCGCGCCCAGCGAAGTAGCCCAGGCTCAATTGCGCTTAGACATCGCGCCAAAGCGTCGCTGCACTCGCTTGAGGAACAAAAGACGAAACCCTTCGCCCCGGTTGATCTTACCCGGGCAATTCGACCGTAGCCGAAGCGGAGGCAGCCCATGATGCCGCCGCCTGGGTCATCGCGCAATCGAATGTGCACGCCCCCTTCGCCGGCCACCGTTTATTCCCTTCCCGTCACACAATACGCGTTTATCGAGGCCGGCGCAGAGATCTTGCAGGCGGCCGACCTCTCCAAGCTCCAGGTGCGCGCCTATTTCGACGAACCGGAAATCGGCGACCTGCAACTCAACAATCCGGTCACCATTGTGTGGGACGCCAAGCCGGATTTGAAATTCCACGGGCACATCATCCGCCTGCCCTCGACCATCATCGATCTATGGAACCCGCCACGTCGGCGAGGTGCTGGTGAGCATCGAAGACTCGGACGGAGTGCTGTTGCCCAACACGAATGTGGTGGTCACAGTCATCACCCAGGAAGTGCGCAATGCCCTCACCGTTCCCCGCGAGGCTCTCCACGTCGAGGGTGGGCGCGATTATGTTTACGTCGTCTCCAAAGGCACGCTGCGTCGTGCCGCGGTGCAGGTGGGAGCCATCAACCTCACGATGGTGCAGATCGTGAGTGGCCTGCAGGAGCATACGGTGGTCGCCCTGGGCACGACCAATGGCACGCCGCTCTCCGAGGGCGTTCCCATTCGCATTGTCAATTAGTTAGCGCCGACCGTCTGTAGAATGCAGATTGCGGAATTTCGAGGGTCAACCATATCGGTGAGGCGCGCCTGCCAGTTCGTGTTGTTGGGTATCGTTACCCTGGTTGCGGAAACGGCGCGCTGGCCCAGGTCTCCTTTTACACGGCAGTCGATCTGGCCTTGCGTAACAGCACCCAGGTGCGCATCGGCGCGGCCGATGTGCAGCACGCCGAGGCCGCGGTCATGGAAAGCGTGGACGCCTATAAACCGAGCTTCTCGGTGGGTTCCAGCCTGGGATATTCCTACGGCTTCCCGGTAGGCCAGCCTTCGGTTTACACCGTCAACGCGCAAGTTCGCTGGCCTTCTCCTTCTCCCAACCGGACTATATCCGCTCGGCTCGCGCGGCGCTCCTGGCCGCGCAACTGCAGCTGAAAGATACCCGGCAGCAAGTCATCCTGGACGCGGCGCTCGACTACATCGAGCTGGCCAGCGCGAACCAGCAGATCACGGCGCTCGATCAGGAGACCGGCTTCGTGCGCAGATTGGTAGAGATCGAAGATCGACCGGGTCGACGCCGGACTCGACAGCAAAGTCGAGTTGACCCAAGGCGCGCCTGACCGAAGCCCAAATTGCGCTCAGGCGGCTCCATCTTGTGGACCAGGCCGACCTGGCTGCGCGCCCGGCTCGCCCACCTGACCGGGCTCAGCCCGGCCGACATTGTCTCCGACCGCAAACCATTCCCAATGCGCCCGACATCTCGCCAGCAGGCTCTGCGAAAGCCCGGTCTGCACAATAGCGGCGTGGAGGCTGCTTATGCCTCGGCCAAATCGAAGCTTTACACCGCCTTTGGCGATGCCCACCAGTACAACCGGCCGACCTTCGGCTTTGGCTGGAATACAACCGCTACGCTAAGTTCAACAACTACAGCGAGTACTACCTGCGCTTTCAGCACAACAACTTCGACGTAGGCATTCAGATCACCTTGCCGCTCTTCGACGCCACCCGCAAGGCAAGGGCCAAAGGCTCAAGTGCGGAGGCTGCGCAGGCAACCGCCGCAAGCCGATCAACTGCGCGACCAGACGGGGGAGCAAATCCTGCGGCTGCAGAAAAGCGTGGCCGAGCTGGCGGCGCAGGAAAAAGTGGCGCAATTACAAAACGAACTGGCCCAGGATCAACTGGACACGATCACCACGCAGCTTCACCTGGGAAGCGGCGCGTCCCGGAGCGGCGGCGCCATTGCCCAAGGACGAGCAGGGCGCGCGCATCAGTGAGCGCAGCTACTTTGTCGACATGCTCGATACCCAGTTCCAGCTGATGCAGGCCCGGCTCTCTCTGTTGAGGTCGATGGGCAGAATCGAAGACTGGGCCAAGCAAGTGCCCCCGGCCAAACCCTAGAATCCCTGGCAACGAATCCCGATACGAAACCGGCCCAGTCTGAGCCTGATGTCCTCGATCTGTATCTAAGTTCATTGTAGGACTCTTGCGACGCCCAGGTCGGGTAGCCGAAAGGATCTGGGGTAGGTGCCTCCCTGGGGCGGGTTTCGCCCCGGGGACTCGCCCTGCTGTTAGACTGTAAGTTAAGCCTATGCCGCTAAAAACGTTACTCTTAAACCCCCCATCGTTCGAAAATTTTGACGGCGGCGCCAGCTCTCGCTGGCCTGCTACGCGTGAGATTGAGTCCTACTGGTATCCGGTGTGGCTTGCGTACCCGGCCGGCATGCTGGAAGGCTCCCGCATGCTGGACGCCCCGCCCCATCACATCTCGGCGACAGAAGTCATTGAGATTTGCAAGAGCTATGAGTTCCTGGTTCTGTTCACCAGCACCCCGGGCTGGACCGGCGACCAGAAGACTGGCCGAAGCCATCAAGCGAGCCAATCCGCAAATCAAGATCGCCTTCGTTGGACCGCCGGTCACCACTTCGCCTGACCGAGCACTGAATGAATGTGCGGCGATCGATTTCGTTTGCCGGCGCGAGTTCGATTTCTCGGTGGTGGAGTTTGCCAATGGCAAGCCCCTGGATGAGATTCTGGGCATCAGCTACCTCAAGAACGGCGTGGTCGCACACAATCCCGACCGCCCCCAGGTAGACAACCTGGATCAGATGCCATGGGTCACCGATGTCTATAAACGCGACATCGATGTGACGCGTTACAACGTGCCCTTCCTGCTCTATCCCTACGTCTCTCTTTACTCCACGCGCGGCTGTCCGGCGCAGTGCACCTTCTGCCTATGGCCGCAGACCCTGAGCGGACACGCATGGCGCAAGCGATCGACCGACGACGTCGCCGCAGAGATGGCGCACGCCAAGGAGCTCTTTCCCGAAGTAAAGGAATTCTTTCTTCGACGACGACACCTTCAACATCCAGAAAGTGCGCACCATTGAACTCTGCGCTAAGCTCAAGCCGCTGAAGCTCACCTGGTCCTGCACCTCGCGCGTAACTACCGACCGCGAGACGCTGAAGGCGATGCGCGAGGCTGGTTGCCGGCTGTTGATTGTGGGCTTTGAATCCGGCGATCCGCAGATCCTCAAGAACATCAAGAAGGGCGCCACTGTGGAGCGGGCGCGCGACTTCGCTCGCGATTGCCATGAGCTCGGCCTCACCATTCATGGCGACTTCATCCTCGGCCTTCCCGGCGAAACCAAGGAGTCCATCCGCAACACCATCAACTTTGCCAAAGCTCTCGATGTTGAGACCATCCAGGTATCGATTGCCCATGCCTATCCAGGCACGGAGTTCTATGACTTCGCCGCCGAGAATGGTTTCATCATCAATAACGGAGCCATGGTCGATGAAGGCGGGCACCAGCTCGCCCACATTGAATATCCAGGCTTGCCCAAGGACTACGTGCTGGAGATGGTGCACCGTTTCTACGATGAGTACTACTTCCGTCCCAAGGCGGCGTGGCGCATCGTGAGCAAAGCCATTGTCAATCGCGACGTCAAGCGGCTTTATGTCGAGGCCAAGTCGTTCCTCAAGCTCCGTGCCCAGCGCAACAAGGTGGTGGCAGACGGAAAGCTGAAGGCTGCCAAGACGCCTGGCCCTGTCGTGAACGCGGGAGCATGAGCCGGTTGCATCGCTCTCAAGTTCCATGAATACCTCCACCATGACCCTGCGGCGGTACCTGGTTCTGGGCTTGGTAGCGCTCACCTCGGCCTTTGGCGATACTTCACTCGCGGTGGGGATGAAGCGTGTCGGGCCGGTATCGTTGACTCATCCCGATGCGCTTCTCTCGGCGCTACGAACCCCCTGGGTGTTGGGTGGAGTGCTGCTGCTGCTGGTCTTTTTTGCCTCCTATCTGACGGCGCTTTCCTGGGCGGACCTGACCTTCGTGCTGCCTGCCACTTCGCTGGCCTACGTTGCGGTGGCATTCCTCTCCAGGTTCTGGCTGCATGAGCAGATCTCATCCGCGCGCTGGCTGGGCATAGCCCTGATCACCGCCGGTGTGGGCTTCGTGACCCAGGGCCCGGCGTACACCCCGCGTAATTCCGCCGATCCGGCATTTACCGGCTCACTGCAGGAAGGCCCATGAACCTGAGTTCCGGCCCAGCGATCGCAGCCATGATTGGCGCCATCGTCTTGACCGCTACTGCGGGCGATGTGTTTATCGCCTCCGCCATGCGCGGTGTGGGCGACCTGGATCGGATCAAGGCGGCCCGAGGCTTCAAAGGCGCGGTCTGGGCCGTGATCAGTGAAGGCCGCTTTCTGGCCGGAGCCACCTGTATGGCTCTCAGCTTCTTCTCCCTGCTCTTCTCCCTTAGCCACGCGGACGTGAGCTTGATTGCCCCGGCAGCGGGTTCCCTCACTTTTGTGAGCAATGCGGTGGCAGCGAAGTGGGTTCTACACGAGAATGTCGACCGCCGACGCTGGCTGGCGGCAGTGTTCGTATGCTGCGGCGTCGCCCTGCTCAAGCGTTAAGGCGCGTACCACAGCGGCGCTGGTTTCGTGTGATATGCTTGCCCACAATTGAGGCTAAGCCCTTGGCATACGAACACTCCCATAGCCATCTTTCGGCGGCTCCCCGTGAAAGCCTCTCTACCCAAACACTCGACCAGTTGATTGGCTGGCTGAAGGACGGCACCTTCAAATCGGGCAGTAAGCTGCCCTCGCAAAATGAATTGGTGGAGTACTTCGGGGTAAGCCGCACGGGCGTTCGCGAGGCGCTGCAAATGATGGCGGTGCTGAACCTGATCGAAATCAAACCTGGTTTAGGGTGCTTCGTTAAGAGAGTATCGCCGGAGTTCATCATTCACGCGGATGTGTTATCGATTCTGCTGGAAAAAGAATCGGTGATGGACGTGATCGAGGCGCGCAAGCTGGTGGAATCGGGGACTGCTGCCTTGGCCACGGAGCGTGCGCTCCCCGAGGATTACTGGAAGATGGAAGATGTTCTGATCGCGATCGACCGATCGATTCAGAAGAACGAAAGCATTGCCGTCATCACCACCGAATTTCATTGCGCTGTAGCCGAAGCGAGCCACAATGCAGTGCTGGCCAAGCTACTTCGTTCCTTCACACAATTGATGGCAAAGGCGGGGCGGCTTCTCGAGGAGAGCGTGGAAGACCTGGACAAGTTCAAACGTCACGAATTGAAGTCACATCAGGACCTGTTTCACGTGATCAAGCAGCGTGACCCGGAAAGGTCGAGAAAGGCGATGATCGAGCACATCGCTGATTCGGAGAAACTGATCGTAGGCGCATTGAAGCGCGCCGAAGAGGTGGAAGGCTCGGCCCTGGAAGCAACCAACGCCGCGGTTTAAGTCATACGGTCATACGCTGATCGACCCCTTGGCCAGGATTCCCCCGTCACAGACCACATGCGAACCGGTCATGTAGGCAGTCTCATCGGAGAGCAGCCAAACGACGATCCGTGCTGGATCCTCGGGTTGCGCCAGCCGCCCCAAAGGGATCTCGCGGCATAGTTGGGCGCGCATGGTTTCGACTTCAGCGGCACCCACGTTACTCCACATCATGCCAGTCTCCGTTGCTCCGGGAGCAATGGCGTTAACGCGTATGCCGAATTTTGCGTAGTCGATGGCCATGCAGCGCACCAGTGAAGAGATGGCTCCCTTGGTTGCGCTGTACGCGCCGGTGCCGCCTGCAGCCAAGGCGACAAATCCGGTGGGCGAAGAGGTACAGACGACCGATCCGGCAATCTGCGCGGCCAACATCTGTTGCAGGCCATGTTTGCAGGTAAGGAAAACGCCAGTCAGGTTGGTGTCCAGAATATGCTTCCACAGTTCCAGCGGCATCTCGTGGATCAGCCCGCCAATATCGATGCCCGCGTTGGCGAAGATGCCGTAAGGCGCACCGAATTGCTCATGGATAGCGCGAAGGCCTGCGCCACCTGGGCTTCGTCCGTGACATCACAGGCCAGGCCGAGCGCCCCGCTCGCACCCTCGGCTCGCGCCGCGTCGGCAGCCTGTTTTGCGCTCTCACCATTCTTATCCAGAATGGCAACGCGATCTCCACGCTTGGCGCAGAGCAGGGCGGTTGCGCGACCAATTCCGCCGCCACCGCCGGTGATCACGATGAGCCTATTTTCTGACGCTGCCATTGTTTCTCATTTTCTCTGGACGGCGGAGTGATCGGTTTCTAGGCGGACATGGGCCGGTAGGCAATGCAATCGATCTCCACTTTCATGCCGGCGGCTACCATGCCGGCGGCGACCGTAGTGCGGGCGGGTTTGTAGGCGCCGAAGACTTCGGCGTACACCTCATTCATGGCGCCAAAGTCCTGGGCATCGCGCAGGAATACGGAGCATTTGACAACATCCTGCAAATCCGCCCCGCAGCCGCGGAGGATGGTCTGCAAATGCTGCAAGACGAGCCTGGTTTGCTCTTGTACGCTGGCCTCCGACTGCATCTCGCCGGAGGCGGCATCTACTGGACCCTGACCGGAGACAAACAAAAAATCGCCTGCGCGCACGGCGCTTGAATAAGGACCCTGAGGCTTTGGCGCCCCGTCCACTTGTAAGCGTTCCAACATTCCGTTCTTCCTCCAGGACTACCGGCCTTTACTCCCGGGCGTTCGTTTCCAAGATACTTCATGAGCCACTTTTGCCCTCTGGCAGCCGCGGCCTTGCATCCGCAGAGAAGCCAATTGCACAGTGGTAGCAGACAGGTATGATAGGCTGCAGGTTCTGATGAAACCTCCACCTCCACAGAGCGATGGCGCGCAGGTGCTGCGGGCGAATGCCCTATCTTTTCCCTCGGTGCTGATGCAGAGTATCACCCACATCGCGCCTGCGGTCGGTTTGGTTTTCGTGTTGCAGATCATCACCACCATGGCCGGCATCGCTGCCCCGTTGGCCTTTGCGCTGGCATTCTTCATTGTGCTGGCGATCGCAGTTTGCCTGGTGCAACTGGCTCTGCATCTTCCTTCGGCGGGTGGTTATTACACCTATGTCAGCCGCGCGCTCAATCCCAAAGCCGGCTTTCTAGCGGCGTGGATGTTCTTCTTATACGAACCGCCTACCGCCGCAGTGAACCTGGCCTTTCTGAGTTTCATGCTGCATAACATCTTCAAGATGGAAGCGGGCATCCACTGTCCCTGGTACGTGTTCTTTCTGGCGTCCGTGTGTCTGATCACGGTATTGATCTATCGCGGCATAGAGATCTCCGCTACCTTCGTCGTGTGGCTGGCGGGTATCGAGGTTCTGATCGTCGTGTGCCTGGCGATTGCGAGCTTCCTGCATCCCGGCGACGGACGGGTCCATCTGGAGGACTTTGCCTCCTGGCATAGCTTCCGGGAGAAGGGCTTCTATCTCGCGGTGGTCTACTCCATCCTGATTTTTACCGGCTTTGAGTCGGTCGCCCCGTTGGCCGAGGAGACACGCGACCCGAAGCGCACACTTCCTCTCGCTGTCCTGCTCTCGACCAGTCTCACGGGGCTTCTCTTCGTGGTTTGTTCCATGGCCTTACTCACCGGTTGGGGCAACAGTCAGATCGCCAGCTTTGCATCATCGACCGAGGCGCCGGTGATCCTGCTGGCCAAGCGGCTTTGGGGTACTGCGTGGGTGCTGGTTCTGATTGCGGTCACCAACTCCATCCTTGCGGTGGCCATCGCCGGTAACAACGCCGCCACCCGTGTCTTCTTTGCCATGGGCCGAGCGCGGTCGCTCCCGGCCGTTCTCGACTATGTGCACCCGCGATTTCAGACACCACGGAATGCCATCCTTTTTCAGACCTTCCTCACAGTCGCGATCGGCCTGGGGGTTGGTTTCTGGATTGGCCCGGATCAGGAGTACTACGTACTTGGCGTGGCCATGACCTTGTGCCTGATGTTCATTTATTCCGCCGGCAACGTTGGCGTCTTCTTTTATTACCGGCGTGAGCGGCCGACAGAATTCCGGTTCTTTCTCCACTTTCTTCTTCCCTTGCTTTCGACGATTTCGCTGCTCTGGGTGGCATATAAGTCCGCTGTTCCCTTACCGGAACCGCCGGTACGGTATGCGCCGATCCTGGCAGCTGTCTGGCTGGTTGCCGGGGTGGTGGTGATGTTGACGGTGCGCGGCGCTGCCGGGACACCTTTGCTGCCGCTGGACTCCGTGAATATCCAAGCGGCCGTGGCCCTGGAAGGCAGTGTGCAAGAGGGATAAGCGGCATTGATGAGCAGACGCAAGCACTACGACGTAGCCATCATCGGGCTGGGGACCATGGGCAGCTTCGCGGCCGTCGAGTTGGCCCGGCGCGGCTTTTCCGTGGTGGGTTTCGATCAGTTCATTCCGCCTCATGGCCGCGGCAGCCATTCCGGCGGCACCCGCGTTTATCGCATCGCCTACCCCGAAGGAACCGGCTATGTGCAGCTGGCGCAACGCGCGGGCGAGTTGTGGGACCAGGCCACCGAGCAACTGGGCACGCAACTGTTGCACCGGACCGGGATGCTGTATATGGGCATTCCAGGCCAGAGATTCATCCAGGAGATTGAAGAGAGCGCATCCGCTAACCAGCTACACGTGGAAACACTTTCGGCGGATGAGGTGCATCGCCGCTATCCTGCCTTCGAGATTGGGGAAGACTATGTCGGGCTTTTTGACGTCCAGGCCGGCTGGATCGATGTCGACGCGTCCATCACCGCTAGTCTTGCCCAGGCCCAGGCACTTGGGGTCAAATGTGTTTTCGATCAACCCGTACAGGGATGGGATGCGTCGGCGAGCGAAGTTCGCGTGCATCTACAAAACGAAACCATCACTGCGGCAAACCTGGTTGTCACCGCGGGCGCCTGGACGGGGAACCTGCTGCGCGAGCTTCATCTGCCGCTGGCAGTGAAGCGCAAGGTGATCGCGTGGTTCGACCCACTGGCTCCGGAACTTTTCGCGGCCGATCGCATCCCTGTCTTTACCTTTGCAGAGAATGCGATTTATGGATTCCCCAGCGTGCCCGGCTTGGGCGTCAAGATGGCGGAGCATGCAGGCGGCAGTTACCTGCCCCATGCCGATAGCCCTGTCTCTCCCCCGGGACCGGCCGACCTGGACCCGATCGCTGCGATCGCTGCGAAATACATGCCTAAGCTTGCGGGCAACTATCCCGCGGCGCGATCGCGTCTGCTGCGTTCGGCTACCTGCCTCTACACCGTGACGCCGGATGAAGACTTTATCGTGGATCATCACCCCGATTTCAACAACGTGATCTTTGCCGCGGGCTTCTCTGGTCACGGTTTCAAATTCGCCCCGCTGATCGCCGTGGCTCTGGCCGATTTGGTCCAGCAGGGGAAAACGTCCTTGCCCGTCGGCTTTCTTTCGCTGGAACGCTTTTCGGCCCAGGTCCTTTCACAGGAGCAGGAACAATGAAGATCACCAAGGTGGAGACTCACGTTCTTCTCGTCCCGGACTACGATTCGGCAGCTTGTTCTTCGGCCCAGGATGACATCGTCGTCCTCGTTCATACCGACGAAGGTCTCATGGGCATTGGCGAAACAGACACCAATCCCTGGGTAGCGGAGGCCATGATCCACGCCCGCGGAACCCATAGCCTCGGCCTTGGCCTGGAAGAGATGTTGCTGGGCGAAAACCCGCTGAACGTGGAAGCCATCTGGGAGAAGCTCTATACCGGCAGCATCATGACCGGACGCCGGGGCCTCGGCATCTGCGCGATCGGCGCTATCGACATGGCGCTCTGGGACCTTCGAGGCAAGATCCTGGGGCTGCCGTGCTGGCAGATCATGGGGGGAGCGAGAAAGACCCACGTCACCGCTTATGCTTCCCTTCTGCCCGTGGGCGGTACTCCAGACGCATTCCTCAGTTCGCTGACAGCAAAGGTGAAAGAGGCTCAGCGGCTGGGATTTCGCGCGGCCAAGATCGAAGCGGGGGTTAAGGGTCCTTATAGCCACATGGGGCTGCAGGCGAGCGACGAACTGGTAGTCGAACTGACGGCGGCGTGCCGCGAGGCCGTTGGCCCGAACTTCACGCTGATGGTCGATGCCGTCTATAACTGGACAAATGCCAAGGAAGCCTTACGGATCATCAAGCGGCTGGAACCGTATGACATCTTCTTTGTCGAAACGCCGCTGCAGGTCGACGATCATGACGGTTATGCCTTCCTGCAGGACCACTCCCCCATCCGCATCGCGGCCGGTGAGTTGCAGAACACCCGCTTCGAGTTTCTTGAGCTGATGGATCGTGCCAAGTTGGATGTGGTGCAGCCGGACGTCGGCCGAGTGGGAGGATTGACGGAAGCACGCCGCATCTGTGACATGGCCGCAGACCGCGGACGGCTCGTGGTTCCGCATTGCTGGAAGACTGGCATTGGCATCGCTGCGTCGGCGCATCTCTGCTTTGCCAATGCGCACTGCCCGTATATCGAATTTTTGCCGGCAGCGCTCTCTGAGTCGGGTTTGCGCCGGGAGTTGGTGATCGATGATCTGGAGTTGGTCGATGGACAGATTGCACTGCCGCACAAGCCTGGGTTGGGGATCGAACTGAATCAGGACGCGCTGGAACGTTTTCGTGCGGATCGTGTGGTTGTGGAGTTGACGCGGTAGAGCATTTTTCTTCGCTGGGCAGCAGGCGCATCAGTCCGGTGGGCGCGCAGATCGGCTTGCAGAAAGTGGGATGGCTTTTCGGCAGCCAGGCTCACGGCTTCCGCAGCCAGGTAGCCGCTGCGCACAGCGCCCTCCATGGTGGCCGGCCAGCCGGTGGCGATCCAGTCGCCCGCTAGAAAGACACGCGGCCACGGACTTAACGCTGTCGGTCGAAGCAGGTCAAGCTGCGGACGGATGGAGTAGGTGGCGCGCACCTCTTTGACCACCGCGGCCTTCACCAGCTTCGCCTGCGTGACCAGGGGAAAGAACTCAGCTAATTCTCGCATCGCGAGATCGATGATCTCCTGACGTTGCATCTCTACCATGGACTTAGATGCGCTCACCACCAGCTCAACATAACTACCCGGCTCACCACGACGCTTCTCCGGTTGCAAGCGTGATTTGTGAAACAACCATTGAATGGTTGCGTCAGAGCAGGATCGCGTGCTCCAGATCGGTGATCTCGCGATCGAACCACAGGTGAATGCCGGTGATAGGCGAGTGCCCAAAATGGCTCAGGTTGATTGCCAGTTGCTCGGCCTCGGGGTTTGGTGGCAATGCGGGCAACAATTTACTCAAGCCTTCAAACGCCAGCGCCAGCACCAAGGCGTCGCCGGTGAAGCTTTGGTCTTGTGCAGTCACGGTCCATTGTTGGGTTTCTTCGGACCACTGGAATGAGTCGGGCGCCGCACTCAGATTCACTTGGCCGCCGCGACTCTCTACGTATTCGATGGCGCGGCTGTACAGTTCACTCAAAGGTATGGTGGGAACGCCCATCCGCCCTGCTCCCGGCGAAAGCAAGAGCGACTTACGAATGACTTGACCGGCATAATGCACGGACATGCGATCCGGATCCTCATTCAGCGCACTCACCAGGACGGGTTTCCAGAAGCGGTTTATCGCTCCGGCAGTCTGCCCATGCCGCGCCAGCCATTGGGCAAAGTTCTCTTCAGAGTCTTTAGGAATACCGGTGATGAATGCACTGATCCCGCGTCCAATGGCCAGCTTGTCAGTAAAGGAAAAGGCCTGGGCTCGCAGAAAGGCCGGCATGTCGTGAAAGGGCGCAGGCAGGAACGAGGGCTCAAGAATGCTTCGACGTCCACCCGGCTCGACAAAGGTAAGGCGATCGAACCAGCGGATCGCGTCGCTCACATCCAGCCGCTGATACAAATCGATTAAGTTGACGCAGTTGCCCAGCAGCACATGCTGGCAATTGTCGATCACTTCCCCCGTTCCAGGGTGTTCGTAGGAGGATGCGCGCCCACCCAGGTAGCGTCGCTTCTCCAGCAAGCGGACCTGGTAGCCCGCCTCAGCCAGAGCACAGGCGGCGGAGAGCCCAGCGAGTCCACCGCCGACCACAATGACTGAACGAATCAGGCCCACACACCCTGCGCCAGCGTCTTGAAAAGGCCGCATCCCAATATGCTCAGCTTCTCATACGCGGGAACGCCAATGCGGGCGGAGAACACATCAAAGTTGCGCTGTTCGATGTGCCGCAACAAACGATGGTAAATGGTGACCAGCACCCACATCGCTGCCCGGCTGTCGGGCGAAATCAAGGGCAACAGCGCCTCCGCGGATTTATAAAACTGTCCGGCGCGCTCCGCCTGGATGGCGAGCACCCGGCGCTGGGGCGGCGTTAACTGCTTGCCGCTGGAAATTGCCGTCATGGAGCTGGCGGTCACACCGCAGCGTTCCAAATCCTCCAAAGGCAGGTAAAGGCGGCCTCGTTCTGCATCCTCGCGCACATCGCGGAGGATGTTGGTCAACTGAAAAGCGATGCCGGTTTCTTCCGCAAGCTTCTCCGCCCGCGGATCGAGGTATCCAAAAATCCGAATGCACACCAGCCCGACGACCGATGCCACCAGGTAGCAGTAGCGATAGAGATCAGGGAAGGTTGCATATGCGGCGAACCTGGGTTCGAGATCCGTCGCTGTGCCTTGTACCAGCTGGTCGAGTAGCTGCGAAGGAATGGCAAAGCGGCGTTGCGCATCCAGAAGCGCGACGAATACAGGATCGCTGGTAGGCCCGCCAGCCAGCGCCTGATGCCAACTGGCCAGCCAATCGTCAAGCGCAACGCGGCGGTCAGCGATGGGAACGGATTCATCGTCGGAGAGATCGTCAGCCTGGCGCATGAAGGCGTAGACCGCGCAAATCGCGTCCCGCTTGCTCGCCGGCAGAGCAACAAAGGCATAGTAGAAATTTTTTGCCTTCTTCCGCGCAATTGCCCGGCAGGCCGCATACGCTGCCTGGACCTCAGGGGTCACGCCGCCGCCCGCCTTCCCCGCGAAACCCCAGGCAAGAGCTTGCCGCACAGCGCCCGCGCCAACAGCCCGACCTTCCTGGTTTTAGAGATCACAGGACGCGTGGTGAGCACGTCGTACTGCCGGCGCTCGATGGCACGCAGAATCTCCAGGCCACCGCGGCTGAATAGATCCAGATCAAGCGCCAGCTCTCGATCGACCAGGTCGATCAGCGGCAAGCCCTTGGTGAATAGTTGACGGGCATAGTCGACCTCATATCGCAGCAGCTCGCGAAAGGCCGCGGTGGGCTCACGCCGCGCGATGGTGGCCTCGTCCACTCCGTAGCGATGCATATCGTCGAGGGGCAGGTAGATCCGGCCGCGCGCGTAATCGGAGCTCACATCCTGCCAGAAGTTGGCCAATTGCAAAGCTGTGCAGGTGTAGTCGGAGAGGAGAAACATCTCCGGGTCGCGATAGCCGCAGGCATACAGGACGAGGCGTCCGACTGGATTGGCGGAGTACTTGCAGTAATCCAGCACGTCATCCATGGTCTGGTAACGCGGCACAGTCTGGTCCTGACGAAAGGCCACCAGCAGGTCGGCGAAGGGCTTCTGAGGGATATCACAGATACGGATCGTCTCAGCCAGCGCGACAAAGACCGGGTGGCGCGCCTCACCGCGGTAACAGGCGTCCAGCTCCCGGCCCCACAAGTCGAGCAGCGCCAGGGATTGCTCGCGGTTCCCCACCTCATCGCCCAGGTCATCCGCGATACGGCAGTAAGCGTAAATGCTGTAGAAGTGAGGCCGCAGCCGGGCAGGCAAAAACCACGAGGCCACGTGAAAGTTCTCGTAGTGGGTCGTGGCCAGCCGTTGGCAGTAGGCGCGCGCCTCATCGAGGGTCGGGCGCTGCTCGGGGATGCGGTATTCCGCCGGCAGCGCGGACCAACCGCGCTCTACCAGTTCCCTATCGTCTTGAGCACTCTCGACTGTCATTCTTCCTCGTGCCTCAGGGGCTAAAGCCCTCTCCGGCCCAACCCTTACGGCCCGGCTGAAGCCGTGCCCTTCGTTCGGTTGTATTCCGTACGCTTCATTCTTCGCACCTATGGAATGATAGCCGTCTTGATGTCGTTGGAGCGATCCTTCAGGCGGCGCAATACGGTTTCCAGCTCCGACAGCTGGGCTCTGCCGGTAATGTATTCGCTGCACTTGAAGCGCCCACTGGCAAGCAGGTCGAAGGCCTTACGACAGGCAGCGGGCGTGTGATGGAAGCTCGCCTTGAGCGTGATGTCGTTGTAGTGCAGGCGGTTGGTATCGATCTCTACCTTGGTGCCGGCGGCGCATCCTCCGAAAAAGTTCACCGTCCCGCCGCGGCGAACCATGTCCACCGCCCACTGCCAGGTAAGAGGCGTGGCCACGGCTTCAATGGCCACATCCATACCCCGGTGATCGGGGGTAAGAGCCCGCACAGAAGCCACGGCGTCGACGACGGAAGCAGTATGCACAATGTGGGTTGCGCCGAAGGTGGTTGCCGAGGCAATCTGCTCATCGCGTTTAACCACTGCGATCACTTTCATGCCCGATAGCTGCGCCACGTGCATGAACATCAAACCGATCGGTCCTGCTCCGATCACCACCACGCTGTCACCGCGCTTGGCTCCCGTCTCCTCCAACCCACGCACAACGCAGGCTAACGGTTCGGTCAACGCCGCATGCTCCAGGGGCAAACTCTCGGGCACAATGAGCGTGTTCTTAGACACGATACGGGCGGGGATGCGAATGTACTCGGCGTAAGCGCCGTTATTGAAGAGCAGGTCCTCGCAGAGGTTTTCCTGTTTGCGAACGCACCAGTAGCAGACGCCGCAAGGCGCTGAATTCAGCGCCACCACGCGCATACCAGGCCTGAAGCCGCGCACCCCGGCGCCGGTCTCGTGGACTACGCCAGCCAGCTCATGCCCGAAGAGCGCCGGCGGCGCGATCATCCTGGCGTGGTAGCCTCTGCGGAAAACCTTCAGGTCGGTGCCGCAAGTGAGAGCGGCATGAACGCGGATCACAATCTCCCCCTTACCGGCGGCGGGGATGGGAACCCGTTCAATCCTGACGTCTTCCTTGCCATAGAGCACGGCAGCGTTCATCTCACTTAACATGCATTCCTATTCTATGTGGCTTCTTCGATCATGATCTTCATCGATGTCGCCTTGGGCTCGGAAGCGACGGCCAGCGCAGCCACCGCCTCGGTCAAGGGAAAACGATGGGAGACCAGCCGGGTCAGGTCGAATCCCTGCCCGTAGCCTTCGAAAACCATGCGCAGGGCTTCGTCCTGAATGTCCACCGAGGCGCTATAGGAGCCCATTAGCGTCTTCTCGTCCACGCACACCGCGGCGGGATCGACGATCGCCTCTCCGTGCTGGGTTTGCGCGAATAGCAACACACGGCCCCCGGGACGGGCCGCATCCATTGCGGTGCGAATCAGGGCGTTGCCGCCCACGGCCAGGATGACGGCATCGGCTCCCCGGCCCTCGGTGGCCGCGCGGACCACCCCAACCACGTCTTCGCGCGAGGCATCGATGGGCGAATCGAGCCCGAAGGCCGCCGCGACGGCGTGCCGCTCGGGGTAGAGGTCTGACGTCAGCACCTTTCCGGCGGCCCGCTTGGCCAGCGATGCCAGCATGATCCCGATGGGACCCTGGCCGATCACCAACACGGTCTCATCCGGTGAGAGATTCAGGCTGCGCACGCCCTTGAGGCAGGTATTGAGGGGCTCGACAAAGACCGCCTGGGCAAAAGGGATGCCATCGGGAATCTTCACCAAGCCGCGTTGGACGATCCAGTCCATGACCCGCACATATCCGGCAAAGCCACCGCCGGCAGGCTCAAACCCGGCAGTGCAGCCTACCCGTTTGTAAACCGGACATTGGGCGAAAGTTTTCTTGCGGCAGTAGTAGCAATTGCCGCAGGGGATGTGGTGGAAGACAGCCACCCGATCACCCACGCCAAACGCGTCCACGCCTGCCCCTACCGCGGCGATCGTGCCCACCGTTTCATGACCGAAGATGCGCGGCGCGGAGTGCGATCCGGTGTGGATCTTCTTTAAGTCTGTACCGCAGATACCGCAGCTGTGCACCCGGATGAGCACCTCGCCCGGGCCAATCGCGGGCACGGGAACGGTTTCGATGCGGACATCGTTCACGCCGCGATAGACAGCGGCCTGCATGGTCGCCGGCAGGGCAATCTGGCTCTGCAACTCCTGAACAGCAGGCACGATCTGCATGCTTATACATCCCCTATGAGCGGATGCAGCGCACCGGCTACGGCCCGGGCGCCACTCTTCGCATTCTGGCCCATGCGCATCATGGCGGGCCAGTACTTTGGCCGCACGGCCACGTGGCCCAGCAAAGCTCCTACGCGCAGGTGGCCATCGGCGTCCGTGTAGCGACCGAAGTCCGGTAATACGTCCGCGATCTCATCCGATATGGCCTTGAGGCAGTAGAAAGCAATGTTGTGCCTCAGTGCAAAGCGAGCCACGGTGGCCGCCTCCATGTCCACCATCACGGCTTGATAAAGCTCTGCGAGCTGCCGCTTTTCCGCATACTGGACGATGTGGTCAGTGGTTACCAGCCTAAGCGGAACGCCGCTTCCTTCGGGCAAGGGGAAGTTGGTCGGGAAGTACTCCCCGGTGAGGGCGTCTATAACTTCGTTTACCGCGTACGCATTCCCGGGATGGATACCGCAGGACAGGGCGCCAGCCCATCCTACCGAGACGATTGCATCCAGTACGCCACCCTGCGCGGATAGCTCGCAGGCATGGGCTGCAGCCTCGCTCCCTATACCGGCGCAGACCGCGATGCACTCTACATCCTCGACGCGGGAACGCCATGCTGCCTGCCCTTTGTGCGCACCGGGCAGGGGCACAGGTTTCCATCCCTGCACCAGCGGCTTCAATTCGCCGGGCAACGCCGCGATAATGCCAACGCGGCTCATGCGGGCGGCGCGTACCCGTGCGCCCGAAACCAGTCGATGGCCGCGCGCAGCGCCGCATACACGGGAACCACGCGGAATCCCAGCTCACGCTCGGCTTTGGCAGAGGAGACAAACATCTTCTTCTTACCCATACGCACGGCCTCCACGGTAGCACGCGGCTCGCGCCCGCGCAGCTTGCCGGTAATGGTCTGATCCCATAACGCGAAGATCATGGCCACAGTATGCGGCACGCGCATGGTAGGAGAGGGCAAGCCGGTGATCGCCGACATTTTATCCAGGATCTGCTTCAGGGTCAGGTTTTCTCCACCCAGAATGTAGCGCTCGCCGGGCCGGCCGGCCTCCAGGGCGTCGGCATGCGTCCTGGCGACTTCGTTTACATCCACCAGGTTCAGGCCCGTATCCATATATGCGGGAAATTTCCGATTGAGAAAATCCACCACGATGCGGCCGGTCGGCGTCGGTTTGATGTCATTCGATCCAATCGGCGTAGTGGGATTGAGAATGATCACCTGCTGGCCGGCGCGGGCGGCTGTAATGGCTTCCTGCTCGGCCTGGTATTTCGATCGCTTGTAGTCCCCGATCATGTCGGCCATGGAGACTGGGGTTGCTTCGTCCGCGATGCGCCCGTCGGGGAGAAAGCCCATGGTGGCTACGCTCGACGTGTAGACCACACGGGGAACGCCCTCTTCGCGGGCGACGCGCAGCAGCTCCCGGGTACCGGTCACGTTGGTGGCGTACATCTTTTCCGGGTCAGTCACCCAAAGCCGGTAATCGGCGGCTACGTGCATGACAGCATCACAGCCGGCAATAGCGCTACGCAACGCATCCACCTGCAATAAGTCACCAAGGACTGTTTCGGCGGCGAGCCCAGCTAGATTCTCGAGCTTGCTGGTGGGGCGGATGAGGATGCGCAACTGAGCGCCGCGACGGGACAGCTCTTGCGCCACGTGGCTCCCGACGAACCCCGTAGCTCCTGTGAGGAAGATCTTCAGACCTATACCCTACCGGTGAAGGGTACGGCCTTCAGGCCGTACATAATCCCAACAGCATATTCGGCCTTTAGGCCCTGAGGGAATGCTCTTCAGCACATCCCGGCTGAAAAGCTGCCCTCGGGGCCTAAAGGCCAAGTGTTTGTGTTCCCTCTATGTACGGGCTGAAGCCCGTACCCTTCAGAAAAGTACCTCAGGGGCTAAAGCCCAACGTATTCTCAATCATTTACGGCCCGACTAAAGTCGTGCCCTGACACAAAACATGAGTCCGCAGCCTGTGAAGCCCGTACCCTTCACGCTAGTCCAGCGCTTCGGGATGCAGTCCAAAACCCTTTTCGCCGGCTGCCTTCTTCTCGTTCCACTTCTTTACCCAGGCTTCCCAGCTGGCGCCGGCGGCGCGGTCTTTGCCGCTGAAGGTTAGTCCCGCGATCTCGCTATAAGGGATCGAACGCTTTTCCGGCGAATCTTTGGGAAAGAGCCGGACCCAGGACTGGGCCAGCGTAGCTCCGGTCTTGCGGTCGAAAATATAACCCTCGATGACGGAGCCATCCTTGCAAGTGATGGTTACGTCCCCGCGATAGTCGAAGGCCTTCTCCAGCGCGTCGAGCACTTCCGCATCGCTGCCCAAAACCGGAGCCCAGCCCTCGAGGTTCTCATGCTCGGTTCCCGGCGCCAGTTCCAGCGTATCGGGATCGAGATTGCCTGCAGCCTTCGCCGGTCATACCCGTGTCTCTTCCATCTGACGCTTGGCATCGCTCGAGATCTGCACCAGCGACGGCGACGAATGGCCGTTCAGCTGCGGGGAGGTCAGCAGATCGCGTGCACCCTGATCCTCGTACCTGTCGAAAATCGTGGCGCGCACCGCGGCCATGAATCCCCGGAAAGAGCCAAACATCTCGTTGACCGAGGACGGCTCATAACCGCAGCTGACCATGCAGTTAGCGCATTTTGGATTGCCGGAAGCGGTGCCGTAGTTTTCCCACTCCGTCTCCTCGATCAACTCCTTGAACGTAGAAGCGTAGCCGTCCTGCAGCAGGTAGCAGGGTTTCTGCCAGCCGAAGATGTTGTAAGCCGGATTGCCCCAGGGCGTGCATTCGTAGTTCCGCTTGCCCATCAGGAACTCGAGGAAGAGCGGAGACATGTTGAATTTCCAGTGCTTCTCCCGGTTGGAGAGAATTGCGCGGAAAAGCCTGCGGGTGCGCGCGCGGCCCAGGAAGTGCTTCTGGTCGGGCGCCTTTTCGTAGGAATAACCCGGGGAGATCACAATGCCCTCGACGCCCATGGCCATCACTTCATCGAAGAAAGCACGCACGCTGTTGGGATCGGCGCCATCGAAGAGGGTGGCGTTGGTGGTGACTCGAAATCCCCGTTGCACCGCCTCGCGGATCCCCTCGACCGCCTTGTCATAACCGCCCTCGCGGCAGACCGAGAAGTCGTGGTGCTCGCGCTGGCCATCCAGATGGACGGAGAAGGTTAGATACTTACTGGGCTTGAACAGGCCGATTTTTTCCTTGAGCAGCAAGGCGTTGGTGCATAGATAGATGTACTTCTTCCGCGCCACCAGCCCTTCCACGATCTCGGCAATCTGCGGGTGCATCAGTGGTTCGCCGCCGGGGATAGACACCATCGGGGCTCCGCACTCTTCTACCGCCCGGAAGCACTCTTCCGGCGAAAGATCTTTCTTGAGGATGTGGGCGGGATACTGAATCTTGCCGCAGCCGGCGCAAGCCAGGTTGCAGCGGAACAATGGTTCCAGCATAAGCACGAGCGGGTAGCGTTTCTGCCCGCTCAAGCGTTTCTTGAGCACGTAGCTGGCCACGGTCCACATCTGTGAGATCGGCACTGCCATCGTTTCAAATCTCCTCTGAGAGCTCTAAGCTCTTTCCATCGCACGGCGGTAGTCAGTCAGCGCCAGCAGGGGAAAATAATTCCGGTAAAGATGGTAGGCAAGATAAAACACGCGGGGAAAGCCGGTGCCGGTAATCACTGCCTGCCGGGTCGGGCCTTCTCCCATGCTTTCATCCCAAGAACCATCGGGCAGTTGCCGCTCGATCAGCCACCGAACTCCCTTGGCCACCGAGTCGCTGCGCGTGTCCCCCGCCGCGAGCAGACCTAAAATCGCCCATGCGGTCTGCGATGGGGTGCTGGGCCCAACGCCCCGGGTTATGGGATCGTCGTAGCTGGCGCAGCTCTCACCCCAACCGCCGTCCGCGTTCTGCACCATGCGTATCCACTCCGCCGCCTGCTGGATCTGCGGCTCGTGGTTCCATACTCCGATCGCTTCCAGACCCCGTAGCACCAGGAAGGTTCCGTAAAGGTAGTTGACGCCCCAGCGGCCAAACCAGCTTCCGTCCGGCTCCTGCTCGTTATAGATGAAGCGGATAGCCTTCTCGACGCGGCGATCCTTCTGCGTGTAACCGTAGGTGGCCAGCATCTCCAGGATGCGCCCCGTGATGTCGACGGTGGGCGGATCGAGCATGGCGTTATGGTCAGCGAAAGGAATGTTTTCGAAGACCATCTTGGTGTTGTCTTTGTCGAAGCTGGCCCAGCCGCCGTTTTTGCATTGCATGGCGAAGATCCAGGAAATCGCGCGCTGGCAAACATCGTATTGGTAGCGTTCCCGGGCATGGTTGTCGACCTTGTTCAAAGCCAGAAGCACCTGGGCAGAGTCGTCGGTGTCGGGATAGAACTCGTTGTTGAACTCGAAATACCAACCGCCGGGCTGCGCGTTCCGCACCTTCACGGCCCAGTCGCCTTTGTGGCGCACTTCCTTGGACAGCATCCAGTCGGCCGCCTTCAGTAGACGCGGGTCGGTGCGCGGAACTCCGGATTGGCCCAGCGCATAGACCGCATACGCGGTATCCCACACCGGAGACATGCACGGCTGCATGCGGAAGGTCGGTTCCAGAAAGTCGGGAATGCCTTCCTCTTCAATGCCCAGCTTTTCGAACTCATCCATGGCCCGGATGGTCTGCGGATCGTCGATGGAGTAGCCCAGGCAGCGCAAGGCCAGAATGGCATTGAGCATGGCGGGATAGATGGCGCCCAGGCCGTCGCTCATCTCCAGGCGCTCCAGGATCCACTTCTCCGCTTTTCTGAGGGCCATCTTGCGCAGCGGCCGGATATGCACGCGCTCGGCCCAATGAAAGAGCCGGTCAACGACCAGGAAGAAGTTGCGCCAGCCCAGTGCGCGCTTGCGATCCCAGCGCAGGTGGAGGTCGGCATCGCTCTTGCCCCCAACGAAGAGCTCATCGATCCCATTTTCCGGGGCGAGCTTTTTGAAGGGCTTTTTGGCATAGGCGATGGAAAGCGGGACCAGGATCGCGCGCGACCAGGACGAGATCTCGTAAATGTTGAAGTAGCACCAGTTGGGAAAGAGGACTAGCTCGGGCGGGATGGCCGGGACTGCGTCGTATTCATACTGGCCGAAGAAACAGAGGTAAATCTTGGTGAAGGTGTTACATTCCACCACGCCGCCATGTTCGAGAATCCATTGCCGGGCATGAACCATGACGGGGTGCTCAGGAAGCCAGCCCATCAACTTGAAGGCGAAATAGGCCTTGACCGAAGCACTGATATTGGACGGGCCGCCGGCGTAGATGCTCCAGCCACCATCCCCATTTTGTTTGCGCAGAATTTCGGAGACGGCCCGCTTCATCTTGCGCTCGTCGCCGGTACCCAGCAACGTATGCACCATGATGTAGTCGGATTCGAGGGTGGTGTCGGCTTCCAGCTCCCCACACCAGTAGCCATCCGGGTGTTGCTGGGAAAAGAGGAAGTCCCGAGCCCGTGCGGCGGAGGATTCCACCTGGTCGAGCCCGGCATCAATGCGGCCAAACCGGGGTATAGCGGGCTGTCCACTTTCAGAGGATGTGCTCATGCTGGACCCTGAAGTTCTCTTTCCAAAAACAGCTAGCTTGCGCTGTAAATAGCCGGCCCTTAGCCCGCAACAGGCCGGATGGCCTGGACGATCTCCGGAGGCAACCCAAAGCGGACATTTTCCGGCATCACCTCTACTTCTTCGACGTCGGAAAAGCCGCGTCCGCGCAGGTAAGCCACCACTTCGGCGACCAGAACCTCGGGCGCGGATGCTCCAGCCGTGACCGCAACCGTGGTTGCGTCCTCCAGCCATTCGGGATCGATTGCTCCCGAATCTTCGATCAGGTATGCATTGGTGCTCAGATTACGAGAGACTTCTACCAGGCGGTTGGAGTTGGAGCTGTTGGTCGATCCAACCACCAGCACCAGGTCTGCCTGATGGGCCACGTTTTTTACCGCTACCTGGCGGTTTTCCGTGGCGTAGCAGATGTCCTGGGTGTGCGGTCCAACGATGTTGGGGAATTTGGCCTTGAGCGCGTGGATAATATCCCGCGCTTCGTCGAGGCTCAGGGTCGTTTGGGTGAGATAGGCAACTCGCTCAGGATCAGAGACTTCGAGGGCCGCCACTTCCTCCACGGTCGAAACCACCTGGGTGACCTCCGGTGCCTCGCCGAGGGTGCCTTCGATCTCGTCATGATCCCGATGCCCAATCAGCACCAGGGAATAGCCCTGGCGGGCGAACTTGACCGCCTCCACGTGCACTTTGGTTACCAGCGGGCAGGTGGCGTCGATCACCTTTAGTTTGCGTGACTTGCTGCGTGCACGGACGGCCGGGGAAACGCCGTGAGCGCTGTAAATGACGCGCATTCCCTCGGGAACATCGTCGATGTCATCGACGAAAATCGCGCCCTTCTCGGCCAGCTCGTTGACTACGAACCGGTTGTGCACAATCTCCTTGCGGACGTAGATGGGAGCGCCAAAGGTGTCGAGGGCAATGTTGACGACATCGATCGCGCGCACCACGCCGGCACAGAAACCGCGCGGCTTGAGAAGAAGAACCCTCTTGGTTGCGTTTTCGGAGCGGGGACCGCTCACAGGCGAGGATAATAGGGGACTCGTCACATCAATCAGTATACCGCGCCAGCCCTTATCTGTCTGATGGATAAAGAGTCTTGGCCATCATCAAACTTGGCACCGGGGCGATGAGAACGGGATGCACGCACCGGCTATTGGTCGCAAAAATTGGGCCGAGGGTGGGTACAAATCAGTCCCGAGCGCCCTCGTTCCCTCATGCAAGGACGGGTGGCCAATATCTCGCTCGTTTTTCGCGAGATGTGGGATACCACTGCTTTTTCCCTCGGACTCTCGATTCATCCGATACTCTTAGCGGTCAACATCGGTGGTATCCGACATCTCGCGAAAAACGAGCGAGATGTGGGCCACCCGTCACTTGTGAGGGGACGAAGGGCGCCCGGCCTTGCGGCTGGTTTTCAGTAGCTGCTCGGCGTGCCGCAAGGAGGTGTCGGTTAGTTTGGCCCCGCTCAGCATGCGGGCCACTTCCTCGGTTCGCTCCTGCTCTTCGAGAAGGCGGACGGAGGTCTTCGTCTTTCCCTGCCGCTCCTGCTTTTCCACCAGGAAGTGCTGGTCGGCGAATGCTGCAATCTGGGGCAGATGGGTTACGCAGAGCACCTGCTGCGCGCGGGAGAGCTCCTTCAGCTTTTGGCCGACTGCCTCGGCAGCACGGCCCCCTATGCCGATGTCGATCTCGTCAAAAACCAGGGTACGCGGTACAGGCGCTTTTCGCCGTACGCTTCCCTGCCCTCGAGCCGCCCCCTCCTCGACACTCACCTTGAGCGCCAGCATCACGCGCGACAACTCGCCACCGGAAGCGATTTGTTCCAGCGGCTTCAAGGGCTCGCCGGCATTGGTGGCGATGCGGCAATCGACCAGATCCCAGCCATGCCGGGTCCAGTGCTGCTCCGCTTCCTGCGCAACCACCTGGACGGCAAACCGCGCCTTCATCGCCAGATCATTGATGTGCGCTTCGGCCAGTTTTTCCAGCTTGCGGGCCGCCGCCGTGCGCTCGGCGGTTATCTCCGCGGCCGCCAGACGGTACGCATCCGCTGCCTTGCTCCGCGCAGCCCGCAGTTCCAGCAGCAACTGATCGCGGTTCTCCACCTCCGCCAGTTTGGCAGCCACATCCTGGCCGTGGGCCAGCACCTGCGCCAGCGTCGAGCCGTATTTCCGCTTAAGACGATTGAGCGCTTCGAGGCGATCTTCCAGCTCCGTGAGCCGGTCGGGAGAAGCCTGAATCCTGGAGGCATAGTCCCGCACGGTGGAGCTCACATCGTCCACCACGGCGCGCGCCGATTTCAGTTGCTGCACCGCCTCGGCAAACTGCGGATCGTAGCGCTCCAGCTCTTCCAGGTTTTTTAGCGCGGCGCGCAAAGCAGCCTCAGCCGACCGGTCGCTCTCGTAAAGCAACTCATGCGCGCTCATGGCTGCGGCGAGAAGCTTCTCCGCGTTGGCCAACACGCGCCGCTCTATCTCCAACTCCTCGTCTTCTCTTTCCCTGATCGCCGCACTCTCGATTTCGTTCTTCTGAAAACTCCATAGGTCGGCCTCGCGCAGACGTGCCTGCTCGTCGCCTTCCAAACGTTCCAGCCGGGCGCACGTCTCCGACCATTCCTGGAACGCCGCCGCCACCCGGTCGGCGGTGATGCCGGCGCTACGGTCCAGCAACTGGCGCTGCTGTGCCTGGTCAAAGCTGCCCATGGTCTCGCTCTGCGCATGCACCAGCGCCAGCTCAGGAGCGAGTTGGCGCAGTACGTTCACCGTGGCCGGCTGATTGTTTACGTAGACGCGGCCCTTGCCCCCAGCTTGTATCTCGCGGCGCAGAATGATCTCGGCGCCTTCGGCATCGATGCCATTGGCTTCCAGCGTATTCTCCGCCCCCGGCGTGCTCTCAAAAACACAGGCCACAACGGCCCGGTCGGCACCGTGCCGCACCACATCGGAGGAGGCCTTGTCGCCCATGAGCAACGCCAGCGCGTCGACCAATATTGACTTGCCGGCACCGGTTTCTCCCGTCAGCAGGTTGAGACCGGGGCCGAAGACAGCAATCGCATGATCGATGACGGCGTAATTTTCGGCGCGAAGTTCGAGCAGCATGGGGCAGTTTCGAGAGTCGAGCGCAGCATAGCATGACGGCGCCTGGGACCCGTCTGACCCGGTTATACGCCGGGTTACCTTGCGCCAGCATCTTATACAGCAGTTTGGTTTCGCGTGCGCATGTCTGCTACCGTGAAAGAGGAAGTGATGATGTCCCCCTTTCATATCGCGGCTTTTCTTGTTCTGCAAACAGATGACGGCGCAGCGCCGGTATCTCATTCTGCAACCTATGGAGTCAGCGCCATAGTTGACATGGTGCGCAACAGCGGGCCGGTGGCCATTGCTGTGCTCATCCTGCTGTTGATCGCCAGCCTCTACTCCTGGGCAATTATTTTGGGCAAGGGTTCCGCTTTTCGCCGCGCCCGATCGCAAAGCCGCCGCTTTGTGCGCGCGTTTCGCAAGGCCAACCGGCTGCAGGAGATTGCGGCGGTCAGCGAGCAGTTCAAGCCCAGCCCGCTGGTCAGCGTCTTCGACGAAGTGTATGACACGTATCGCCGCCAGACCGGCGGTTTCGGACCGCCGAAAAACATCATCACGCTGGAGCGCGCGGCCCAGGCAGCGGCGAGCGAGTCGCTTACGGTTCTCGAGCAGCGTCTTACCTGGCTGGCCACGATCGGCGCAGTGGCTCCATTCGTCGGCCTTTTCGGCACGGTGATGGGCATTGTGGATGCCTTCCATGGCTTAGGCACAGAGGGCGCGGCTACTCTGCGCGCGGTCGCTCCTGGAGTTTCCGAAGCCCTGATCACCACTGCCGCCGGCCTGTTGGTGGCGATTCCGGCCGTGATCGCTTACAACCAGTTCACCGCTTCTCTGCGCGAATTTGGCTCGCGTATGGACGACTTCTCGCGCGAACTGCTCAACAGCCTGGAAGAGATAAGCCTGCAGCCCAAACAAGACCCGATGGAGAGGGAGGCCGCGAGTGGCCTTCACCGCTAATTCCGGCCATACCCGGACCTCGCTTGCGGAAATCAATATCACGCCGCTGGTCGATGTGGTCCTGGTTCTGCTGATCATTTTCATGGTCACGGCGCCGGTGCTGCAGTCGGGCATCGATGTCTCCGTCCCAAAAACGCGCAGCGTAAAGGAAATTACTCAGCAGCGGATGGTGCTGACCATTGACCGCGACCAGAATGTTTTTCTGGGAGATAAGCCAGTCAACCTGGCGCAACTGCCCACGCTGTTGCACCAACCCAAGACCGATCCAGCAAGCCAGATCATCTATCTGCGGGCCGACGAGCGGGTTCCTTTTGGCGCGTTCGCCTCAGTTATGGACGCGGTCAAACAAGCTGGGATCACCAATATCAGCATTGTGACCCAGCCCATCCAGAAGACAGCGAAGTAGCAGGCGATGGCAGGCTTCTCGAGCGATGAATTACTAGACCAGTCCGATGGCATAGGCTCGCCCTTCGCCAAGTCCACGGTCATGCATGTGCTGGTGTTCGCAGGGCTCATCGGCTACGGATACCTGCACAATCTGCTCCACGGAAGCGAGTGGGGCGCGAACAGCTTCCAGCAGGGCGCGATCCAGGCCACCCTGGTTTCAACCGCCGCGTTGCCCCTGCCCCAGGATCACCCTCCCACCGACAACGTGCTGGCCACCGAAACACCGAGCGTAGCCCCGGCATTGGAGGAGCAGAAACAGGAGCCTATCCCTCTTCCCGAGGCAGTACCCATCCCTGAAAAGCAGCCGCCGCCGAAACCTGAGGCCAAGCCGCTGCCAAAAGCCCCACCGCAGCATCAGCCGCCGCCGAAGCCGCAGAACAAAGCAAACTACGGAGAAGCAGCGGCGCCGAACGTTCCTCGCTCCACGGCAAGCAACAACAGCGCCAATAGTCCCATCGCACAAACAGGCGGAGATTTCGGCACCCGCTTCGGTTGGTATGTGGATGTGATCAAACGCAAGGTGGCGCAGGATTGGTACACGCAGGAAGTAGATCCGAGTACGCCGGCGGGAGCGACGGTCTTTGTTCAGTTCACGGTGGCCCGCGACGGCTCTCCGGGCAGCATTTCGCTGGCTACCCCGAGTAGCTCTCCCTCGCTGAATTCCTCGTGCATGCATGCGGTGCAGCGGGTGGATACCTTCGGTCCACTACCGAGCGGTTATAACGAAAGCAGCTTGAATGTGCTTTATCACTGCACTTACCCCGGTACCCGATGAGGTTACCGGTGTAACTAAGTTAGGTTTTTATCGTATAAACTCAAGACTGCGCCAGGCATGAGATCCAGAAAAATAAAAACATTCCCCCACTCCCGCGTTTGGTTTTTTATTTTCCTGTTGCCGGCACTCGGATGCTGGAGGGCGAGTGCGCAGGATTGGGTCCGCACGGGCACAAATCTGGGAGCGGCGCGGATCCGTCTGGCCGCGGCCGACTTCAATCCCGCTTCTTCTGACGCCCAAACTCCAGCGCTCAAAACCACCTTCGACAGCACGTTGTACAACGACCTGAATACCGCCGGCATATTTGACATGGTTTCCAAGAGCATGGCGCCGCCGTTGATGCCCGGCTCTCCGCAGCAAATGAACCTGGCGCAATGGTCGGCGGCGCCTGCGAACGCTGCTTTTGTCGCCTTCGGGTCCATTTCTGTCGCTGGGGATCGCGTGGCGGTTTACGGCTGGCTGTTCGATGCCAAGAATCCGGCCTCTCCGCAGATCCTGGGCAAGCAGTACAACGAAGCCGCCAGCCAGGATAATGCGCGGGTAATCGCTCACCGGTTCGCCGACGAGATCATCACTCGCCTGGGTGGCGGAATCCCTGGCATCGCCGAGACGCACATCTACTACATCGCTTCCCGCGGCGGGAACAAAGAAGTGTGGCAGATGGATTACGACGGACAAGGCCAACACCCGCTTACGCACCTGGGCACGATCTCGCTCTCCCCGCGCGTCTCTCCGGATAACGATCGCATCGCGTTCGCATCCCTGGGCCGTCAAGGCTGGTCCATTCGCATGTATTCGGTGGTGCTGGGCCGCATAGTCAGCTTTCCCTCCATAGTGGGCGCCGCCTTCTCGCCGGCTTGGTCAAGCGATGGCGCGAAGCTGGCTTTCTCCGCCTCCCGCTCCGGCGATCCGGAGATTTTTACCTCCGATGCCAATGGCGGCAACGTGAAGCAAGTGACTACCTTCCGCGGGCCCGATGTTTCGCCCACCTGGAACCCCAAGACCAATGCCCAGATTGCATGGTGCAGCGGCCGCACTGGCCTGCCCCAGATTTACATCATGGAGTCGGACGGAACCGGCGTGCAGCGCTTAACCGACGGCGGATATGCTACCTCGCCCTCCTGGTCACCGAGCGGACAGTTCCTGGCTTTTGCCTGGAACCGCAAGTACGGTCCTGGCGCGCCCGGTGGGCAAGACATCTACATCATGGACATCGCCAGCAAACGCTGGACCCAGCTCACACATGATGAGGGGCGGCAGGATTTTCCCTCATGGTCTCCGGATGGACGGCACATCGTATTCCAACGCGAGAACGGGGGCGGATCTGAGATATGGACCATGCTTTCCGATGGCAGCGAGCAGCATCGCCTTACCCAGAGCAGTGGAAACTCGATGCCGAACTGGAGCTGGAAATAGCGTGGTCTTGTTATCCAGTGACTGTAAGTCCCAATCGCTGATTGGGAAGGGCCATGGGGAACGAACTACGTAAGGAGAACATCGTGAAGAGTCAGCATCACAGGCATCTTGCAGCGTTCATCGCTGTCGCCACCCTCACCTTTGCAGCCGGCTGCCACAAGAAGGCGGTGCCTCCGCCGCCTCCCCCGCCGCCAGCGGCTACATCGCCCGCACCGACGGCCTCACTCACGGTGACGCCCAGCAGTATCAACCCGGGCGGAAGCGCAGTGCTCGCCTGGCGAACGACCGATGCAACGGACGTGTCGATCGACGGGTTGGGCAATGAGAATGCGTACGGTACTCTGAACGTCCTGCCCAGCCAGACAACGACCTACCACCTGGTTGCCCGCGGCCCCGGTGGTTCTACCGACGCAAGTGCAACCCTGACCGTCACTGCTCCAGCAGCGCCGCCGCCACCTACCGGCGAAGCAATGACCGAGCAATTGTTCGAGCAGAGTGTGAAGCCTGCTTTCTTCGACTACGACAGCTATGAGATCCGGCCCGATGCGCAGACAGTACTGGCGCAGAACGCGAGCTTCCTGGCTGCGCATCCCACGCTCAAAATTGTTGTCGGTGGGTATTGCGATGACCGCGGATCGGCTGAGTACAACCTGGCGCTGGGCGAGAACCGCGCCAATGCGGCCAAGCAAGCGCTGGTCAATGGGGGCGTAAGCCCGGATCGCATACGCACCGTGAGCTACGGCAAGGAGAAGCAGTTCTGCACCCAGGCCGATGAGGCTTGCTGGCAGCAAAACCGCCGTGCCGGCTTCTCGCTGGATCAGTAGTTGGGCAAAAGGCGCCACGGCGGCTGCGCGAGCGTGCCGCCATGGCGCTTGCCGCCTCTGATCAGCCTGCTGGACTAAACTGAAGAAGCGAGCGGGTCGTGCCGCTCCAGTAAAGCGCCATGGGGATCATCATGTGTAAACACATCATCCGGCTCACTGCCGTTACCCTCTTTGCTTTGTCCGGCGGAATGCCCCACGCATTCGCCGTTTCCAAGGAAATGATCCAACTGCAAACCCAGGTCCAGCAATTGCAGGACATGGTGCAGCACTTGCAGACGTCGAATGACGAACGCATGGGCGTGCTGGTCAACCTGGTGCAGCAAAACACCGACAACATGAACCGGATGATGGCCTCGGTCAACGCGCTGCAGGTTGCGTTGAAAACGGAAAATGACCAGCGGGGTTCGAGCAACACCCAGCTCTCGACCCAGATCCAGTCGCTGAACGACTCGGTCGACGAACTCAAGACGCGCATCGCTAACCTGACGACGCAGATGCAGGCCATCCAGAGCCAGATGCAGAACGTGAATGGCTTGCCGGCGCAACCCGGCGGCGGAGCCCCACCGGCCAATCAGGGCCCGGGAGGGCAAGCTGGTGCACAGATGCCCACGCAGACGCCCCAGGCGCCTCCGGTCGATCAGCTCTATCAAAGCGCGCTGCGAGACTACAACTCGGCTAAGTACACCATTGCGGCCTCTGAATTCGGCGATGTGATCCACTATTATCCGCAGGATCCTCTGTCGGGAAACGCCCAGTTTTATCTGGGTGAGATCTCTTACCGGCAAGGCAAGTTTGCCGCGGCGATCAAGAACTACGATGCGCTTCTGGAGCAGTATTCGGGCAATCCCCTGGCTCCTTCCGCTGAATTGCGCAAGGGCCAATCGCTGATTGAAATGGGCCAGAAGGACGCCGGCGTGCGCGAATTGCGGACGCTGATTCAGCGCTATCCGCAAACCCCCGAAGCCCAGGAAGGGCGAAGTAAATTAAACGGAATGGGGGTGCGCATCTACGCTGCCAAGCCAAGCGCCTATCCTCCAGCTGCGGCCCCGGCCCCGCAATAACCACTCTGGAAATCAACTGCATCTCCCTCCCCCGCTTCTGCCAAAATCCCCTGACTAAAGGCTTTTCACCTCACGGTCCTCCACTGGACTGCCTTTCCCTCCCGGTGCTATTGTTTCCTTCGGCGTCAGAAGTCGGCAGCGCCCCCCTCTCCACTCAACTTCCTGCCGATCGCGCCGGAGGCATTTGATGGCAACCATCCCCGTTGATTCCCGTATTGATTCCAAAACCGCGGAGTTTTTCTCGCGGCAACACCGCATGCTGATCGATGGACGCTTTGTCCCGGCCGCATCCGGCAAAACCTTCCCGGTCTACAATCCGGCCACCGGCGAAGTGGTGGCGCGCGTGCCGGAAGCCGAAGAGGAAGATGTGAATCGCGCTGTTTCCGCTGCGCGCCGCGCCTTCGATGACGGCCCGTGGAGCAAAAAGCTGTCCCCCTCGGAACGCGGACAGATGCTATGGAAAGTCGCCGACCTGCTGCAAGCGAACCTGGACGAATTCGCCGAGATTGAGTCCCTCGACAACGGTAAGCCGTTGTCGGTCGCGCGGGTCGCCGACGTTCCCTTGGCCGTCGATATGTTTCGCTATATGGCGGGCTGGGCGACCAAGATCGGCGGCTCCACGCTTTCGTTCTCTACGCCGGGTGCTTTCCACTCCTACACCCTGCGCGAGCCGGTGGGCGTCGTAGCGCAAATCATTCCCTGGAATTTCCCGCTCCTGATGGCCGCATGGAAGCTCGCGCCGGCGCTGGCAGCCGGCTGTTGCGTGGTGCTCAAAGTCGCCGAGCAGACACCGATGTCGGGGCTCCGCCTGGCAGAGCTCTTCGATCAAGCAGGATTTCCTCCCGGCGTGGTCAATGTGCTCACCGGCTACGGTGAGGGCGCGGGCGCACCGCTGGCTGCGCATCCGCTGGTCGACAAAGTGGCTTTCACCGGCTCCACGGAAGTGGGCAAGCTGATCGTCCAAGCCTCCGCCGGCAACCTGAAAAAGGTCAGCCTGGAACTGGGCGGCAAGAGCCCGGCCATCGTTTTTCCCGATGCCGATCTGGACCGCGCCATCGCCGGCACGGCCAGCGCCATCTTCTTCAACCAGGGACAATGCTGCTGCGCCGGCTCTCGCCTCTTCGTGCACGAAACCATCTATGACAAGGTTCTGCAGGGAGTCAGCGACATCGCCGGTGGCATTCACATGGGCCCTGGCCTTGACCCGCAGACCGCGATGGGACCGTTGGTCAGCGAGGAGCAGTTCGACCGGGTGACCGGTTTTATCGAATCCGGAGTCCAAGAGGGCGCAAAGGTGGCAGTCGGCGGCAAACGCCATGGAGATCGCGGCTACTTTGTTCAGCCGACCGTGCTGACCAACACCAAGCCGTCGATGAAGGTCGTGCGCGAAGAGATCTTTGGGCCGGTGGTCTGCGCGGAATCCTTCTCCGATGCCGACCTGGAACGTGTCGCTCGCGAAGCCAACAACTCCGTCTATGGCTTGGCCGCCAGTGTCTGGACTCGCGATCTAAGCACTGCGCACAAGATGGCGCGGCTCATCCGCTCGGGAACCGTCTGGATCAATTGCCATAACGTCTTCGACGCCTCCCTGCCCTTCGGCGGATATAAGCAATCCGGCTGGGGCCGCGAGATGGGCGAAGAAGTGCTCCATAACTATACGGAAATAAAGGCCGTGACCGCGGCTTTATAGCCAAAATGGGCTGGGGGCCGGAAGACGATCCGGCCCCCAGGCTTCTTCATACAACGCCAAAAACAAAACCCTCATCCCTTTAGGCACGATGCCAAAACAAGAGCACCCTGACAGCGATTTCCACAAAGGCGCAGTAGAAGAAGAAACCAGCGAGCCCTCGACCACCGGGGACCCTAATCTTCATGGCCAATTGGGCCACCGCGATCAGGATGAAATGCTTAAAGATTCCGATAGCGATTTTCCTGAACCCGGTTCCAGCCCGGAGCACAGTGGGGAACATCGCTAGAGCGTTTCTGCTGGGCGCGTGTTATGTCAGCGTGCTGGCCGGCGCCGCCACGGTGGCTCCCTCCACATTCCATGTCCGTCTTTCTCCCGGACCACGCCTGGTCGGCACACGCGCTGATCGCTCGGGCGGCGGCTCCGTCACCGCCACGCTCGAGGGCAACAGGCTCACGCTGCAGGGGTCGTTCAGCGGGCTGCTTGCGCCTCCCAGGGGCGCGCAGCTGCGCATGGGTTCGCTGCCCGGCGTGCGCGGACCGGTTATCGCTGATCTCACCATCTCTCCAGACACGACCGGCAAGTTGAGTGGCACGATCCAGCTGACCGCCCAGCAACTCGCGGCCCTGCGCAAGGGCGGCCTGTACATAGAGATTGACAGTGACAAGGCGCCCGAAGGCGACCTCTGGGGCTGGATCATGCCGTAATAGGGCCTGCGTGCGTTACCCTAGGCAGCGGGAGAAACATTCCATGCCGGGCCGAAGTATTGCGTTGGTGGCGTGTGCTTTGGCCGGGTGGAGTTGGGTTGCGGCCGCCCAGCAGGACACCGGTCCTTTCACCGCGGCGCAAGCCGCGCAAGGGCATAAGGACTATTCCGCCGCGTGCGCCTCCTGTCATCACGAGAATCTATCCGGCGGCGGCGAAGCGCCCTCACTCGCAGGCGACAATTTTCTCAAGTCCTGGGGTAGCCGTTCGACGCGGGAACTTTACGACTATATCCAGTCGGCTATGCCTCTGGGCAAGGGCGGCAGCCTGAGCAACCAGACCTATGAGAACATCGTGGCCTTCTTGCTGGAAGCCAATGGGGCAACGCCGGGCGGCAAAGCGTTCACGGGCGACACAGAAATAAAGATCGGCAATGTCGCCAGCGGTCAGATGCCCGCTGGGATCGCCCATGCGGGAGAGGCGGCGCCGGCCGTTCGCAGCGGCCTTACCGTCGTGGGCCTGTTACCCCACTACACGCCCGTCACCGACGCAATGCTCACTCATCCCGCGGATGGCGACTGGCTCATGTTCCGGCGCAATTATCAGGGTTGGAGTTTCAGCCCGCTGAAGCAGATCGATGCCGGCAACGTCAAAAATCTGCAGCTGAAATGGGCCTGGGCAATGAACGAGGGCGGCGCCAATGAAGTGACGCCCATCGTGCACGACGGTATCCTCTTCCTTTCCAATACCGACAACATCGTGCAGGCACTCGATGCCAAGACCGGCAAGCTGATTTGGGAGAACCGCATCGGGCCTAAATCCCCCGTGCTCTATGGCGGCAACCGCAGTCTCGCGCTGTACCAGGACAAGGTATTTGTAGCAACTACGGATGCGCATCTGGTGGCGCTCGACGCACGCAGCGGCAAGGTCGCCTGGAATGTGCCCATCGCCGGCAAAGGCCACAACCAGACCGGTGGCGTGATGGTCATCCACGGCAAGGTTCTGACCGGCGTCACTGGCTGCAGCGCTTATGCCCGCGAAAAGTGCGCCATCACCGCTTTCGACGCGGATACCGGTGCGCAGGATTGGCGGTTCTCTACCATTGCTCTTAGCGGGACACCCGGGGGTGATACGTGGAACGGGTTGGACGATCTCTATCGCGCGGGCGGGGAGACCTGGATCGCAGGCACTTACGATCCCGATCTCAATCTCACGTATTGGGGCGTGGCACAAGCCAAGCCCTGGATGCGGGCCAGCCGCGGAACAGGCAACGGCGCCGCGCTCTATACCAGCAGCACGGTCGCGCTTGATCCAGACACGGGCAAGCTGCGATGGTATTACAGTCACTCGCCAGGCGAGTCACTCGACCTGGACGAGGTGTTCGAGCGCGTCCTTATCGATCATGGCCCGCAGAAGACGGTCATGACGATTGGCAAGGCCGGCATCCTGTGGAAGCTGGACCGGAGCAATGGCAAGTTCCTGGACCACAAAGAGACTGTACTGCAAAACGTATTCGTGCACATCGATCCCAAGACAGGCGTGCCGACCTATCGCGATGACATCCTCAACGGCAAGACCAATGAGTGGATTCAGTCTTGTCCCAGCGAGGAGGGCGGCCACAACTGGACGGCAACCAGCTACTACGCGCCCAGCGACCTGCTGATCATCCCCATCTCCCAAAGCTGCGACGAGCTGAACGGACATGACGTGGAAAGGAAAGCGGGGTCAGGGGGCGTGGCAGCCGCAGTCCGGGTCTATGAGATGCCAGGCAGCAATGGCAATATGGGCAAGCTCGCAGCCTATGACACCAGGACCATGAAGGAGGTCTGGTCTTTTGAGCAGCGCGCACCTTTCCTCACCGCTGTGCTTTCAACCGGCGGAGGCGTTGCCTTTGTGGGGGATTACGACCGGACCTTCAAAGCGGTGGATGCCAGGAGCGGCAAGATTCTGTGGCAGACTCAACTGGGCACGACGGTACAGGGCTATCCAGTCTCATTTAGCATCGACGGCAAACAATATATTGCGGTGACCACCGGCCTGGGTGGTGGCAGTCCGGAGAACATGCCCAACGTGATCCTGACGGAAGTGCATCGCCCGGACAACGGTCAGGCACTCTATGTGTTCGCCTTGCCGGATGGAGGACCTTGATGAACATCAGCAAAAGGAATTTTCTGATCTCGAGTCTCGGCCTGGGCGCGGGACTGATGGCGGAACACGCATTGCCCCAAACTCAACCGCAACATCTGGACGCTGCACCACCGCCGCCGAAACGAGAGCTGCCGCATCGTAAGGTGAAGACCACTCCACTGTTCAAGGCGCCGCCCGGTTATCCCAACGCAGTCGCCATCGCGCCGGAAGGTCTATGGGTGGCGGAGCAAAAAGCGCAGAATTACGGCCCGGGCATCAAGACCTCGCCCGAAGCCTGCTGGCTGCTCGATTGGAATGGCAAGCTGCTCAAGACGGTGCTCACCGAATCCTGCAACACCAGCGGCATGGCGTACGGCGACGGCTTCATCTGGATGGGCGCCAATGGCGGCCCGGAAGGCATCTACCAGACGGATATGAATTCAAAGACGGTTTCTCACCGCCAGATCCCGCTGGGGCCGCCCAACGACGGCGGCGGCTGCCACGGGTTGATGTGGCATGACGGCAAACTGTGGATCGTAGCGAATCGCCTGCGCGCCATTCTGCGCGTCGATCCCAAGACCTGGGAGCCGGAGTTCATCATTCCGATCACGACTGCACGCTGGCACGGCACTGCCTGGGATGATGGAGCGATCTGGATGGTGACGGGCAGCTCGGATGTGGACCGATTTATCCAACAGGACGGCAAGCTGTTTCACACCACCACACCAGGTCTGGTCAAGTACGACGCAGCGACGGGGAGGCCACTGGAAACAGCGGAGTTTATCGAAGGATCCGCCGATCCTCATGGACTGGCCATGTACAACGGCAAGCTGATCAGTTGTGACGCGGGCGTGGGGCCGCCGGGATTTGAGCTCACGCACAGCCCGAACAGCGGCTATATCTTTCAGATTGATTTCATCTAGGAGAATGACGGCCACCGCGGCTGAAGCCGGAGGAGAATAGTCCTACGCGAGCCGCTCGGCTTGAAAGCCGAGCTCCCCCGCATGAATGCGGGGGCTCCCACCATTGCTCTTTTTCCAAGCCACGATTCCAAACAGGCTGCGAAGGTCCTGCTGCCCTCGAAAATAAATCCAGTCAAAGAGGCCGTCTCTCCGGAACTCAGCGAGTTTGATCAGATTTATTGCGGTCATGTTCAGCAGGGGGAGCGACGGTTCAGCGTCGCGGAAAGAGCCGCACTTCCATCAATCGGGCTTTAGCCCCGGCCCTCGGCCGGTGTGATAACGTCGGCTCTGCAATGTTGCCTGCACTGCAAGGCGAGCCGCTCGGCTTGAAAGCCGAACTCCCCCGCATGAATGCGGGGGAGCTCACCGTTGCGCTTTTTCCAAGCCCCTCAGCCGATCTTGGTGAGTTGGCCCTGGTTCAGTTCTTTCCAGTTCCGTCCGTTGTCTTCGCTGAACTCGGTGCGGAAATGCATTACCTTGTCGGAAAGAAACTCATCATTGGTCAGGAACATGATGGTCTTGTCCTGATTCTTGACCTCAGTGCCAAAGCTCCAGACGTTTCCCTTTACCTGCATCGGTACTTCCCGTGGAGAATCGTCTTTGTCGACTCCGAAGAACTTGTAGGTTTTGTTTGCCTCGTCGTAGGTATACACGGACAAGCTATTGCTGACGCCGTTGACGCCGTTCATCAGATGGTCACAAAGGATAAAGCCATGGTGAGGCGACCAGGCGCACGTCATTTCCGAGGTCATGGAAGCAGCTTCGCTGTAAGGAGTGGTCATTACCTGGGTTTGAGACTCCCAGGTTCCTACCCAGACATCCATCTTGGTTAACTCCGGAGCAATGGGGGGGGTTGCCAAATGATCGCTGGCTAACGCCAGGGTGCTGGCGGCTACGACCGCACAATAGATCCCTCGTAGGAAATTCTTACGCATCCGGTCCCCTTGCTCTGCTGAGAGAAACGAGCTGATGATACAACTTTTAGGGGAGGGTTGAACAATATTCGCTGCATATTATTGGTACCCATAGACCCAAAATTGCTCGCGCCCAGGTAACCTTAACGCGAGCAATTCTACCGGGACTACCGGTGCTTTTGCATAATCTGATCGAGCACCTGGCGCGATGGGCGCACCCGCGACTCCGGAAGCGTAGCCAGCGGTTGGTCCACCAGATTCAGCATGTCGGTAAAGCTGGGCTTGGTGGTGTCGACGTAAAAGACGCCGGTTAAGACCTCGCCCTTCTCATGGGCTTCCATCAGGGCGGTGACCGCGCCGATGCGGCTGGTCGGGTTGTACTCCGGATGCAGCTTGCGCAGCCTCATATGGGACCCGTCGTGCATTTCCACGTCGTAGGTTGTTCCCGGATCGTAATCGACGGAGATCTCCTCAAACGAGGGCACGAAGCCGACCTCGTTCACCGCTTCTTCGTGCTCCTGGACGTATTTGTAGCTCTTGGTCGATCCCTCGTGGTCGTTGAAGGTGACGCAGGGCGAGATAACGTCGAGCATCACCGTGCCGCGGTGGGCAATCGCCGCCTTGAGCATGGCCAGCAACTGCTTCTTGTCTCCGGAGAAGGACCGGCCCACAAAGGTCGCACCCAGCTCTACGGCCATCACACAGGTGTCGATCGGCGGCAGATCGTTGATGACCCCGGTTTTGAGCGTGGAGCCGAGGTCGGCGGTGGCCGAGAATTGGCCCTTGGTCAACCCGTAAACACCATTGTCCTCAATGATATAGATGAGGGGAAGGTTGCGCCGCATGAGGTGGGCGAACTGGCCAAAGCCGATGGATGCCGTGTCACCGTCGCCGCTGACACCCAGACCCATCATGGTGTGGTTGGCCATCAGCGCGCCGGTGGCTACGGAGGGCATACGCCCATGTACGCTGTTGAAGCTGTGGGCGCGGCTCATGAAATAGGCCGGGGTCTTGGAGGAGCAGCCAATGCCTGAGAGCTTCATCACCCGCTCGGGCGCGACTCCCATCTCATACATGGCATCGACAATGCGCTCGGAAATGGCGTTGTGCCCGCATCCGGCGCAGAGGGTCGTCTTACTTCCGCGATAGTCCAGCACTTGCAGGCCGAGCCGGTTTTTCTTGGGACCGGGAGCCACCGGTGGATTGAGCGTCGTCGCCATTAGATTTCCTCCTGAAGAACCAGCTTGTCGGTCACGGTGCGCGCGTCGAGAGGCAAGCCGTCGAAGTGGCGAATACTTCTCAGTTTGGTGATCTCAGCAGGGGGCAGATCCAGCTTGAGCAAGCTGAGCATTTGCCCATCGCGATTCTGCTCGATCACGTAGACCCGGGGGTGAGCGGCCACAAAGGCATGCACTTCGGGGGAAAAGGGGAAGGCCCGTAGCCGCATGTAGTCGGTTTCGAGGCCGTACTCCTTCTTCAGCTGATCGCGGCTCTCGCGCACCGCGAAATCAGAGCTGCCAAAGGCAATCAATCCAATCTTGGACTTGCCCGTCTGCACCACTTCCGGTGCAGGCACCAGGGTGCGCGCCGTTTGGAATTTGCGATCCAGACGCTCCATCAGGTTCTGATAGTCGTCCGGCCGCTCGGTATAGAGAGCCTTCTCGTTGTGGCCGCTGCCGCGGGTGAAGTAGGCAGCCTTGGGATGGTCGGTTCCGGGCAAGGTCCGGTAAGGGATAGCGTCGCCATCTACGTCTTTATAACGCTCGAATTCACCTAACCGCTCCAGATCTTCTTTAGAAAGAACCTTGCCCCGCTGCAAAGGCTTCTCGGGGTAGACGAACGGGTCAGACATCCAGTTATTCATGCCGATATCGAGATCGGAGAGAACGAAGACCGGCGTCTGCAGTTGCTCGGTGAGGTCGAAGGCGTCCATCGCGAATTGATAGCATTCGTTGACCGAGGCAGGGAGCAACATGACGTGCTTGGTGTCGCCGTGGGACAAGTAGGCGATCGCCAGCAGATCTCCCTGCATGGTGCGTGTCGGCATGCCGGTAGAAGGGCCAACCCGCTGAATATCAAAAATGACCCCGGGAATCTCGGCAAAATAGCCTAAGCCGGCAAACTCCGCCATCAGCGAAATACCGGGACCGGAGGTGGAGGTCATGGAACGCGCCCCAGCCCAGCCGGCGCCCATCACCATACCGATTGCGGCGAGTTCGTCTTCCGCCTGGACGATGGCGAAACTCGCTTTGCCGTCCTCTTCCACCCGGTATTTCTTCATGTAGTCGATGAGGCTTTCCACCACCGACGACGAGGGCGTGATGGGATACCAGGTTACTACCGTAACCCCGGCGAACATGGCGCCCAGAGCAGCCGCCGCGTTGCCGTCGATGATGATCTTGCCCTCGGTCGCGTGCATGGCCTCGAGGGCTAGTGGATCTTGCTTGGTCAGGGACTTGGCGGCGAAGTCGTAGCCGGCTTTGATCGCCCCCCAGTTCAGATCCGCGGCCTTCTGCTTTTTGGCGAACTGGCGTCGCACAGCGTTTTCGACTGCGACCAGATCCATCGCGAGCAACTGCGCCACCACGCCCACGTAGATCATGTTCCGGACCAGCTTGCGCAGCTTGGCTTCAGGACATACGGCAGCGGTCAGCTTGTCGAAAGGGACCGGATAGCAGACCACGTCCTCACGATACTGTTTGAGGTTCAAGGCTTCGTCGTAGATAGCGGCGCCGCCCGTGGGCAGGGAAAGGATGTCTTCTTTCGCCGTTTCAGCATTCATCGCGACCAGCAGTTCAATTTCCCGCTTTCGGGCAACATAACCTTGTTTACTGGCGCGAATGGTGTACCAGGTAGGCAAACCCGCAATGTTGGATGGGAAGAGGTTCTTTCCGCTTACCGGGATGCCCATCCCGAATATGCTCTTGAGCAGCACCAGGTTCGCAGACTGCGACCCGGACCCGTTAACGGTCGCTACCTGGATGCTGAAGTCATTTACGATCCGCTTCGATGCTGGCGTTTGCAGAACCGCTGAGCTACCCGCTCCGGGTGCTCCCACGGCAACGTCTCCTGTCGCCATTTTGGCCGGATTCCTTCCCCGAGATGAATTGAGCGGCACCATCGCCGGCCAGACTCTTGAGTGCGTCTGGATCAAAAAGGACCCTGATCTCCGCTCAGAACATTATAAGTCAGTGCTTTCCCTCACCTTTGCCTGTGGCGCTTAATGGCTCTAATTTGCTACTGGGCGGAAGTAAGTCCTGTGTCAACGGCGATGCGCTCCTGGAGCGGAGGCTAATCCCGTTCTGGTACCCATCGGCTGGTGTGGGAAACAAGAAATGTCATTTTTTAATTGCAGTACCACCGGCGACTGACTCCCGGCTAAGTCGGAACTACAATCAAGGCATGTTGCTTGAAGGTATTTTTGCCGCGGTAACGACGTGTTTCTATCCGGATGGACGGCCCTACTGGCGCAAGCTGGAACAGAATGTGGATCGCTACTCCCGCACTCCGCTCAGCGGGATGGTGCTGCTGGGCTCGACCGGCGAGGCGGTCATGCTAAGCGACGAAGAGTCGCGAGAGGCGCTGCGCGTGGCCCAGGCGGCCACGGCGCCGGATAAGGTTTTGCTGGCGGGAGTCGGCCGCGAAAGCGTGTTTGAGACGCTGCGCATGGCAGACTACGCGGCAGAGCTTGATTACGATGCGATCCTGGTCCGCACACCGCACTACTACCGGAAGCAGATGCGGAACCGGGAGATGCTGACTTACTACCAGGCAGTCGCCGACCGCTCTCCGCTGCCGGTGCTTCTCTACAGCGTGCCGGGCTGCACGGCATACGACCTGCCGGTCGAGGTGGTGGCTGAACTGGTCATGCATCCGAATATTGTGGGCATGAAGGACTCCAGCGGCAACGTCGACCGGATCGCGCAGCTGGTCCACGCCACGCGTTCCTTCAGGAAGCGCAGCGTTCCGGTGACCACCGTGTTTTCCGCGGTCACTTCGAGAATGTTGCGGTCTTCCGTTGAGACTGAGAGCCATGCGACTTTTGTGGCTGCCGACAAGCTTGGTTCCGGTATGACGGCGCTGGCGGTGACCCCGCCCCGCCCGGCGCTCAAGACGCGCTCCCGGGAAGTAGGATTTCAGATTCTCTGCGGGTCTGCCCAGACACTCTACCCGTCGCTCGAAGCAGGAGCCACAGGCGGCGTGCTGGCGCTGGCAACGTTTGCCCCTCAAGCCTGCCAGGAGGTCTACACCGCCTGGAAGGAGAACGATGCGATGCTGGCTGCGGATAAACAGCGGCGCATTGTGCGCGCGGGGATCGAGGTATGCGGCCAAATGGGGATTCCAGGCATAAAGTATGCGCTGGACCTGAATGGATATTATGGCGGCCGGCCGAGAATGCCCTTGCTGCCCCTGGTCGCGGAAGAACAGCGGCTAGTCGAAGAACTGACCTTCGATATTCGCAACTAACCTAGTGCGCGACGACCGGTTCCCGGCGTAATTCCTGCAGGGCGTTGACGGTGATCTGGCGCCTCTGGGTCGCGGCAATTCCTTCCGCTGCAGCCCGGGCCGCGGCAATCGTCGTGATGGTAGAGATTCTTTGCGTCACCGCTGCTCGGCGAATCGCTCGCTCGTCAAAGAACGTGTCCTGGCCATGCGGTGTATTGATGATGAGCTGAATGCGCTCGCCCTTGATCAGGTCGACCACGTTCGGCCGGCCCTCCTTGACCTTGTAGACACGCTCGACAACCATGCCGGCCCGCTCCAACACATCTGCCGTTCCCTGCGTGGCCACCAGGTGAAAACCTAGCTCCACATATTGCCGGGCAAGGTCTACCACCATCGCCTTGTCGCGATCATTCACGCTGAAGAAGACCGTGCCCTTTACCGGCAACAGCTGCCCGGCCGAGAGTTGCGCCTTGGCAAAGGCTTCGCCAAAGTTATCCGCCACACCCATGACTTCCCCGGTCGACTTCATCTCCGGTCCCAGCACCGTATCTACCCCAGGAAACTTGTTCCAGGGAAAAACCGGCGACTTGACGAAAAAGTGGCTGCCGGTGGCGAGATCCGCGCGCTCGGAAACCTGCTCTGGCATCAACTCGCGCAAAGTACGCCCAGTCATCAGGCGCGCCGCCATCTTGGCCAACGGCACTCCTGTCGCCTTGGAAACGTAGGGCACGGTGCGGGAAGCGCGAGGATTCACTTCGATCACGAAGACCTTGTCCTGCTCTCCCGACCTGCGCTGAATCGCGAACTGCAGGTTAACCAGGCCGATGACATTCAGAGCCAGCGCGAGCTTGCGGGTGTAGGTGCGAATGGTGTCGAGCGTCGAGGGCGCGAGATCCGCCGCCGGCAGCACGCAGGAAGAGTCGCCGGAATGAATACCCGCTTCCTCGATATGCTGCATGATCCCGGCGATCACCACGTCTCTGCCGTCACATAAGGCGTCCACGTCGACCTCCACCGCATCCTCGAGAAAGTGGTCGACCAGGACGGGTCGTTCCTGGGAGTACTCCACCGCTTCCTTCATATAGCGGCTCACCGCATCGGCATCATAGGCAATCACCATCGCCCGGCCGCCCAGCACGTAGGAGGGCCGCACCAGCACGGGATAGCCGACGCGCTCTGCGCCTTGCACCGCTTCTTCAATGGTGGTCACCATCGCGCCCGGAGGCTGAGGAATATTCAGGTCCTCCAAGAGCCGTCCAAAGCGCTTGCGGTCTTCGGCGAGATCGATGGATTCGGGAGAAGTACCCAGGATCTTGATGCCCGCTGCCTTCAGAGGAATCGCGAGATTCAACGGAGTCTGTCCGCCGAACTGCACGATCATCCCGATGTCGGCGCCTGAGGACGCCTCATGCTCGTACACCGCCAACACGTCTTCGAGAGTGAGGGGTTCGAAGTACAACCGGTCGCTGGTGTCGTAATCGGTCGAGACCGTCTCCGGGTTGCAGTTGACCATGATGGTCTCGTAGTCGTCATCGCGGAGCGCAAACGCCGCATGGCAGCAGCAGTAATCGAACTCGATGCCCTGCCCGATGCGGTTTGGCCCGCTGCCTAAAATAATGACTTTGCGTCTCGCCGTCGGTGGGGCTTCATCTTCCTCTTCGTAGGTGGAGTAGAGGTAAGGCGTATCGCTATCGAACTCGGCCGCGCAGGTGTCCACCTTCTTGAAGACGGGCAGCACGCCGTGGCGCCGCCGCAGTTCCCTGACCGGGGCCGCTCCATCCAGGCCATCGAGGTTCCATTCTTCGGCGATCCTGGCATCGGAGATGCCCATCCGTTTCACCTTGCGCAAGAAGTCCGCGGGCATGGTTTCCGACGAGTACTCGGCAAGCTTCTGAATGGTCTCCGTCACTTCCTTGATCTGGTAGAGAAACCACGGGTCCATCGAGGTCATGCGGGCTACTTCCCGCACCGAGAGCCCGCTGCGCAACGCATAGCGGATGTAGTTCAGCCGCTCCGGTTGCGGAGTCACCAGGCGCTGCGTCAGCCGCCGCGGCTCAATCACCTCCGAGCGTATGCTCTTGCCCGTGTCCAGCGAACGCAGCGCCTTCATCAATGCTTCTTTGAAGGTGCGGCCCAGGGCCATCACTTCGCCCACAGACTTCATCTGCGGCCCCAGGTTCTCATCCGCTCCGGGAAACTTCTCGAACTGCCACTTGGGAATCTTGACCACCACGTAATCGATGGAGGGCTCAAAGCACGACGGCGTCTTGCGCGTGATGTCATTGGGTATCTCATCGAGCGTATAGCCGATGGCCAGCTTGGCAGCAATTTTGGCGATGGGAAAGCCGGTCGCTTTGGAAGCGAGCGCCGAAGAGCGCGATACCCGCGGATTCATCTCGATGACCGTCATGCGCCCAGTTGCCGGGTTTACGGCAAACTGCACGTTGGACCCGCCGGTTTCGACGCCGATTTCGCGCATCACGCGGATGGCCGCATCGCGCATCGATTGGTATTCACGATCGGTCAAGGTCTGGGCCGGCGCTACGGTGATCGAATCGCCGGTGTGCACTCCCATCGGATCCATATTCTCGATGGAGCAAATGATGATCACGTTGTCGGCGAGATCGCGCATCACCTCCAGCTCGTATTCTTTCCAGCCGAGCACCGACTCTTCGATCAGGCATTCATGCACCGGAGAGAGATCGAGGCCGCGAGCCAGAATATCCATGAGCTCTTCGCGGTTGTAGGCCAGGCCGCCGCCTGAGCCGCCCAGAGTGAAGGAGGGACGGATGATGACCGGGAAGCCGATTTTGGCCGCGAATTCCACGCCATCGCGAATATTGTTCACCAGCGCCGAGCGCGGGACATCGAGCCCGATGCGCGACATGGCATCCTTGAACAGGAGCCGGTCTTCGGCCTTCTTGATGGCTTCGAGGCGGGCGCCAATCATTTCCACGTCGTATTTGTCGAGAATGCCTGCATCGGCAAGATCGACAGCCAGATTCAGAGCCGTTTGCCCGCCAACTGTAGGCAGCAGCGCGAATTTGCCGATGCGCCGGCCGTTGTCATCGGTCATCCGCTCGCATTCCCGGCGGATGATCTCTTCGACATACTCGCGGGTCAAGGGTTCGATATACGTGCGGTCAGCAAGTTCGGGATCGGTCATGATGGTAGCTGGGTTGGAATTCACCAGCACTACCTCGTAGCCTTCCGCTTTGAGCGCCTTGCATGCCTGAGTACCGGAGTAATCGAATTCTGCCGACTGCCCAATCACGATCGGACCCGAGCCGATCACGAGAATTTTCGTTATATCGTTCCTGCGTGGCATGGACTTGACTCATCTTCGACGTTTGTTTCGCTTACAGGCAGCGGGCGTCGATCCCCTGGTGGCAGCTAAGCGCGAGCGGTGTATTTAGTGTTTCCACTCTTCCATCATTTTTCGGAAGTCCCGGAAGAGATAGTTGGAGTCGTGGGGACCGGGGCTGGCCTCCGGATGGTACTGCACGCTGAACAGTGGCAGCGTGCGGTGGCGCAGGCCTTCCAGCGTGTTGTCGTTCAAGTCGACATGGGTGAGCTCGACGTCGCTCTGGTTGATCGAGTCCGGATCGACGGCAAAATTGTGGTTGTGCGCGGTGATCTCCACTTTGCCTGTCTGGGTCTGTTGCACCGGGTGGTTGCCGCCGTGATGGCCAAACTTCAGTTTGTAGGTCTTGCCACCAAGGGCCAAGCCGATCAACTGGTGCCCAAGACAAATGCCAAAGATAGGCCTGCGTCCAAAGAGCTTGCGGATATTCTCCTGGGCGTAGGTGACAGGCTCCGGATCGCCCGGCCCATTGGATAGAAAAATTCCGTCGGGCTTCAGGTCGAGCACATCCTCCGCCGAGGTTTCCGCCGGCACCACGGTGACCCGGCATGCTTCCCGCGCCAGCATGCGCAGGATATTGTGCTTGATGCCAAAGTCATAGGCCACTACATGCAAATCGGGTTCGGGTAACTTGAGGCTCTCGTCCCCCTGCTGCAAGGGATCGCCGTTGAAGTTTCGCCGGTCGTTACAGTCCCACTCGTAAGCAGCCTTGGTGCTCACCACCTTGGCCAGATCGGTGCCATCCATCTTGCGTATCCCGCGGGCCTTGAGGATGAGTTTGTCGGGATCTGTCTCGAGCGAGGAAATAACCCCCCGCAGCGCGCCGTGGGTGCGCAGATGACGAACCACAGCGCGAGTGTCAATCTCCGCGATTACGGGAACGTTAAAGCGCTCCAGGTATTCTTCCGTCACTTGCTGCGAGCGCCAATTGGAGCTTACTGGCGAAAATTCGCGCGTAACCAAGCCTTCGATGTACGGGCGGCTGGCCTCGTTGTCGGCGGCATTGGTTCCGTAGTTTCCGATCTGTGGATTGGTCAGGACAACAATCTGTCCAGCGTAAGAAGGATCGGTGAAGATTTCCTGGTAGCCTGTCAGGGCGGTATTGAAAACCACTTCGCCAAAACATTCACGTCTGGCGCCATAGCTCTCACCGCGGAAGATGCGCCCGTCTTCGAGCGCGAGGATTGCCTGCATGGCTTCTCCGTCGAGTGGATTCAGTCAAGTTTAACAGGTATCGAAGGCCAAGGTACGCGGCGCTTAGTGGATAACGCCCATGTCTTCCGCGGGCCAATAGACAAACGCGGCTTTGCCGTAAATTAGATCCCGCGGCACGGGTCCAAAGTCGCGGCTGTCACTCGAAATCGAGCGATGATCGCCCATGACGAAATACTGATCGGGCTGAATCACCATGGCATCCTGCGATCGGCTGTCGTGGAACCTTCTGGGGACATAGGGCTCGGGCAGCAGCCTGCCGTTGATGTAGGTACGGCCGTCGTCGATGCGCAGCTCATCGCCCGGCACCGCGATCACGCGCTTGATGTAGCTCTTTTGCGGGTCCCGCGGATAATGGAAAACCACCACATCGCCGCGATGGATTTCGGCGAAGTGATAGACGAATTTGTTAATGAACAGCCGGTCCTGGTCTCCCAGGCGAGGCAACATACTGGTGCCCTCCACCCTTACCGGCTGATAAAGAAAGGTGATGATGAAAAAAGAGACGGCGAGGGAAAACAGCATGTCGCGTCCCCACAGCCAGAAACTGCGTCCCGGCAACTCCGCCGGCGCCTGAGGTAACGATTCTTGCGGCCTAACGGGCTCAGCCCGCGCTCATCTTTCCGGGTTCATCGATCTCCCAACAATTTCGCTTCATGGCTCAGTTGCAGCCCGGGCTGCCGTAGGGACACAGAATCCGCTGCTGCCGCTTTGGCATGGGTTGCCGCTGGCTAGCGGGGACCATCTGCGCCTGCCCGCGCGCTTCGTCTACACCGGCGAGCTGCGATTGCTGCAAAACCAACGGTCGCTGCAAAACCATCTCCACCGAGGTTCCTGAAGGAATCACGATATCATTGCCGCGTGTGAAGAGAGTGTAGATAGCGCCCGCAGCCGCCCCGGCAAGCGAACCGTAGCCAATCCCTTTCCCCAGATCTCCCGATGCGGCGCCTCCGATCACGCCGCCCTCCGCGCCAATGGCCGCCCCCTTTGCTATATTGCCTATGTCTCGCCCCTTGCTCCCTGCCTGCTCCACCGTGCCTTCACTATCCTTCACCTTGGGACCATCAGACCCCGGCAGACTATTGAGGACACCCGGGACTTCGACCACCGATCCGTTGGGAAAGATCATGGTGGTGAAATGCAGATCCAGTTGAGCCCTCCCCTTTACCCGGCCCGGCCGCACTACCCGGTCAACCACTCCTTGCACGTAGACCCCGACCGGGATCATGATGCGCGAGCTGCCAACCACAGGGAAAGAGGAAACCAGGTAAACGCCATCTCCCTGCTGAGCGGTCTTGGTGTTGATTGCGCTTTTGAGCGAAAGCAGCACCTTGGTTCCCGCGGGAACGGTGAACGTCTGGGATGGTGTCTCGGCAGGAGGCGCCGACGTTGGGGTTGCGGCTTGGCCAAGTCCCTGGGCGGCGGCCATTCCGGCCAGCAGCCCGACTAAGACTAACTCCCCGCGAACGCTCATCCCGTCAACCTCAGTTCATAAGTATAGACGGCGGCGGACGGCGTTCGGCGAGCGCTTCCCCGGGATTCGTCCCGGATTGGGGCGCCTGAGGGTACTGGTCAGCTAACATGGGTCGAAGTGGGGCGAGCACAGCGCGGATCCCTCCACTACGGTCGGGATGACAAATCTGAGAAAGCCTCCACCCCAGGTCACAGTTCCCTCCTCCGCTTCTGCGCAGCGCCGACGATTTGCCGCTGCCTACTCGATCCTCGAGCAGGCGGTTTCGGAACAGGCTTTTCCCGGGGCGTCCTTTGGCGTGCTGGCGAGGGGCGAGGTGCTGGCGCTGGATGGAATTGGAGGCTTTACGTACGACCAACCTACCGAGGCTGTGAACGCTTCCACGGTATACGACCTGGCCAGCATCACCAAAGTCATCGCGACCACTTCCATGGCCATGCTGCTGTACCAGAGGGGACAGCTCTCCCTCGAGGAGCCCTTGGCGGAGATTCTTCCCGGCTTCGTCGAAAGTGAAACTGCCGCCGGCGCGAGTGAAGCTGCCGCCGGCGTGCGGCGCCTGGTGACGCTACGCATGCTGCTGGCGCACGCTTCCGGATTGCCCGGCTACGGCCGCCTCTTTGAAGAGGCTCGGGGGCGCGAGGAACTGCTCGATGCCTGCCTCCGCCTACCCCTTGAAGCCGCGCCCGGAAGCCGTGCCGAGTATTCTGATCCTGGCTTCATTCTGCTCGGGCGCGCGCTGGAAGTCCTCGCCGGCGACAGCCTGGAAGACTTCTGCTCGCGGGAGGTCTTGACTCCCCTGGGCATGACCAGCACTTGCTTTCGTCCACCGGTTGGTTGGCGATCTTCCATCCCGCCGACCGAAGAGGACCTGACCTTCCGCCACCGCATCATCCAGGGAGAGGTCCAGGATGAAAACTGCTTTGTACTCGGGGGAGCAGGCGGCCATGCCGGCCTCTTCTCCAATGCACTGGATCCGCTGCTTTATGCGCAATGCCTGCTCGACCAGCAACTCTTCACGCGCGAGACGGTTCGACTCTTCACCACCCGCGCCGGCCTGCCGGCTGACAGTTCCCGGGCGCTGGGATGGGATACGCCTTCCCATCCCTCCTCCTCCGGCAGGTTCTTCAGCCGCCATTCGGCTGGCCATCTGGGCTACGCGGGCACTTCCCTCTGGATCGACTTCGAGCGCAGGCTGGCCATCGTGCTGCTCACCAATCGCACCTGGCCGCATCGAAAGAACCAGGAGATTCGCTTGGTTCGGCCGGCCTTCCACGACGCGGTCATGGAAGCACTGAAAGGATAACTGGGCAAAGTACCGGGTCAGGAACGCGGCTAAATTGCCATAACCCAAAAGTGTTTGCGTGGATGGCACGTTACGCCCTTATTTCAGAGCAAAGTATTGTCAGTTGGAGATAAAATCATGTAGTTGAGTGGGAGCTGAGTAAACCAACATGGCCACAACAAGTACCTTTCACACGGAGACAGGCATCGGCAGCGAGACAAGTAACGATCAGCCGCAAGACCTGCACGATCTGACGACAGAAAGCTCTAACGAAGCCTCGATGGGCTTCGATACCAAATCTGCCCTCGAAATTGCACGCATCATCAACCACGAAGACTCAAAGATTGCCGCCGCGGTGAAGAAGTCGTTGCCTGAGATCGCTTTGGTCATCGACATGGTGGCGCGCAGCCTGCGCGACGGAGGACGCCTGATCTACGTTGGCGCCGGCTCCAGCGGTCGCATCGCCGGGCTGGACTCTTCCGAATGCCCGCCGACCTTCTCTACCCCTCCGCAAAGCGTCCAGTACATTATGGCGGGCGGCCCCAAGGCTCTGGCATCGGCAGTGGAAGTGAACGAAGATTCAACCGAGCTGGGACAGCGTGATATTGCCCGCCGCCGCCCCACTCGCAAAGACGTGGTCATCGGCCTCTCTTCGAGCGGCCGCACTCCCTACGTCGTCGCCGCAGTGGAGTATGCCCGTGCCCGCGGCGCCAAAACCGCCGCCGTCACCTGCAATCACAACACGCCGCTTTCCTCCGCCGCAGACATCTGCATCGTGGCTGAAGTGGGGCCGGAAGTCGTCTCCGGTTCGACGCGGATGAAGGCCGCCACGGCGCAGAAGATGGTGCTCAACATGATCACCACCGGCGCCATGACCCGGCTTGGCTACGTCTACGACAACCTCATGGTCAATGTGCACATGCAGAACACCAAGCTGGTGGAACGCGGCATCAGTATTTTGATGCGTGCCTGCAAAATCGACCGCGACCGGGCCGTGCTCACGATCAAGTCTGCCGGGCGCAGCGTGCCCGTCGCACTGGTCATGCTCAAAGCGGGTGTCGACAAGCCTGAAGCCGTGCGTCGCCTGGCTAAGTCGGACGGTAATGTCCGGTTGGCGATCGAAGATACAACCCTCGAGTTATAGAACTAAGATACAAGTAAGGAGCACCCCCGGGCCCTCATGGATAAGTTCGTAATTCGCGGCGGTAACCCGCTGCTGGGAACGATTCGGGTAAGCGGAGCCAAAAACTCCGCTCTGCCCTGTATGGCCGCCGCGATTCTCACCGAAGACGAAGTGGTTCTGGAGAACATCCCCCAGGTCCGCGACATCGATACAGAGCGGAAGCTGCTCACTTCGATGGGCGCCGAGGTCGAACTCGGCTACGGCCGCGCACAACACCGCAGCACCATCAGTTGCCGCGTTCTCTCTGATCCCACTGCCAAGTACGAGATCGTCAAGACCATGCGTGCTTCTTCGCTGGTGTTGGGCCCCCTGGTCGCACGCTGTGGGCTCGCCCGCGTAGCCCAGCCTGGCGGTTGCGCCATTGGCGACCGCCCCATCGATATGCATCTCAAGGGCCTGGAAGCGATGGGCGCAACCATCGTGCAAGAACACGGCTATCTGGAAGCACGCGCCGAACGGCTGCATGGCGCGCATATCGTTTTCGACAAGATCACCGTGACCGGAACCGAAGACCTGCTCATGGCGGCTGTTCTTGCTGAGGGCGACACACTGATGGAAAATTGCGCGCGTGAGCCGGAGGTGGTCGACCTGGCCGCTCTGCTGGTCGCCATGGGCGCGAATATCCAGGGCGCGGGCACCGGGACCATCCAGGTGAAGGGCGTGAACAAGCTGCACGGCGCCAAGCACCGTATCAATCCCGACCGCATCGAGGCGGGAACCTTTCTCGTCGCGGGAGCGATCAGCGGCGGCGACCTGGTAGTGGCCAATTGCCAACCCGCGCATCTTTCCGCCCTGGTTACTAAGCTCGAAGCCTGTGGAGTGCGCATCACGCCCATGGGTTCCGATTCGCTGCGCGTGCGCAGCGAAGGCAACCTGCAGGCGAACGATATCTCCACCGAAGAATATCCCGGCTTCCCCACCGACATGCAGGCGCAATACATGGCGCTGGCCACCCAGGCCGAAGGCACCACCACGGTGAAAGAGAATATTTTTGAAAATCGCTTCATGCACGTGGGCGAGCTGGTCCGCATGGGCGCAAATATCAAGGTGGACGGGCGGACGGCGACCGTGCGCGGGAAAACACCGCTCTCGTCGGCGGTGGTTATGTGCTCCGATCTACGCGCCTCGGCTTCGCTGGTGCTGGCCGCACTGGTTGCCGACGGCGAGTCCATCCTCGACCGTGTCTACCATATCGACCGGGGATACGAGCGGATTGAAGAAAAGCTGCGCGGCGTCGGCGCACAGATCCGTCGCATGGGCGATCTCTTCAGCAACGGCAAGCGCGAGGTGGCGCTGGAGGCCCAGGCCACGTAAGCGTTTCCTGCGACCTCGTCGGGCATTCTTGCATCCGATCCACTATGCCAGACAAAGACGCTGCACTTCGCAATCACCTCGTCCAACTCCTCCGCGGCGGCAGTGCGCACGTCGACGTGCTTACTGCACTAAAGGGCTTTCCCGCGAAACTCTACGGCGAAAAGCCGGAGAATGCGCCCCACTCCGGGTGGGAGATTTTGGAACACATGCGCATTGCACTGGGTGATTTGTGGGACTTCTCCACCAACGACAAGTACGTGGAGAAGAAGTGGCCCGACGATTATTGGCCAACTTCAGCCGCGCCACCTTCCAAGGAAGCGTGGAACGATTCTGTGAGAGCGCTGAAGGAAGACCTGGCGGCCTTCGAAAAGCTGGTCAAGGATCCGCACAGCAACCTGTTTGCGCAAATCCCCTGGGGCGAGAAAGACCAGACGCTCTTGCGCGAAGTGCTGCTAGCCGCCGATCACAATAGCTATCACACTGGAGAGCTGGTTTTCCTCCGCCGCCTGCTGGGCGCCTGGAAGGGTTGAGGTCAAAACTCTGTCCCAACCACGTATCGCGAGTATGGAAACCCCGCCTAGCCACCCATGACGGGTGCCCCATATCTCGCTCGTTTTTCGCGAGATGTGGGATTCCACAAATCTCAATATCCCGTCTGCCAATCGACACACGCACGCCGAGGTTCGCGGAATCCCACATCTCGCGAAAAACGAGCGAGATATGGGGCACCCGTCCTTCGTAGCACGATATCAATTATTTCCAGCTGACGGCGAGCTGCCAGCGCATTTGCCGCTGAGCCGTCTTGCGCAGGACGCGCTCGAATTCTTCCATCTCCCGCAGAACGGCTGGGGTCTCTGTTCCCAGCGCGGTCGGCGACGCTTTCAGATGATCGAGCAGGGTGCACACGGTAATCAGGCCATCTTCGGGCGAAAACCACTGCGGAGGGGGTAAGGTCTTGGCCCACTCCGGGTCGCCCGCGCCTTCTTCCAGCAGCAGGGCCATGGAGTTTTCATCGGCGGAAAAGAACTCCAGCAGCGGCTTGACCCCAATGCGTTGCGCCATCTTCTCCAAAGCATCCTCGTTGCGGGCGAGCGCCCTTCCATTCACGAAGATGTCGAAGCCGGGGTCCTCCCCTTCGACGACAATGTACAAAGTGGCGCCCATCGCCAGCAGTTTATCGCATCCTTGCACGGGATTAGGTTCTCTTGCGCGATCAATTACCAAGAAGGGAAACGGTATCGTCATCTTCAGCTCGCGCGCGCATCACCAGGAACAGGCAAACCAGAGCAATCAGGTATCCGGCGATCATGCTGAACGACAAGCCGAGACGCAGAAATAGGGCACTCTCGAATATCGCCACCAGGGGCTCGATCCATTGCACCGTCCCAACCTGGTACGCCTCCAACCGCTGCAACAACCAGAAATAGGTGGCATAGGCCGGGGCGCCGGCCACGACCGCTAAAAAAGCTACCGAAGCAACGGCGCTGCGGTTCCACTCCACTGGCTGTCCACGCTCCATGACCAGGCTGGCCAGAAACAGCACCAGCGCCGCAATGCCAAGCAGCAACGCGGTCACCAGGATGGGGTGCAGGCCACTGAGTTCGCGGCGGACAAGAATCGAAGAAGCTCCAATGCATGCCACTGCCAGCAGCACAACCGCGGCGCCACCGGCCTGAGCCGCCGAGAACGAGACGTCCAGTGCCAGGGCAATCGCCCCCAACCCTACGATCGAGGCCTGCATGGCAATGCGCGGCACTTCCCTGCCGGCAAGGCCAGGAGTCAGGAATACTACCAGCAGCGGCATAGCGCCAAATGACACCGCCACGGTTGCTGAAGGCACCCGCGACTGTGCCCACAAGAGAAGCAGGGTCGGAAGAGCGATCAGAGTGACGGAAAGAATGAGTACGAAGCCCAGAGCGCGGCCGCGAGGCCATTTCAGCCGCTTCCAAAAAATCACCGGAAGCCAGAGTAGTGCGGCCAGCAGAAACCGGACAGCCGCTCCCCGCAAGGGCGGAACAGACTGAGCCAGGGTGTCCGCAGCCACCCACGTAGTGCCCCAGACAATGCCCAGCGCAGCAAACGCTAGCCATTGTTTCGGTCCGATCGCTGCTCTCGAATCCATCCACGCACACCGCAAAAGAAAAGGGCTGCGCATAGCACGCAACCCCCTCGTTTACCTAAGCCCTCAGCCGGTTACTGCGGTCCGCGGCCTCCGCCACCACCGGAGCCACCGCCCGGACCCCGGCCACGGCTGCGATGCCGCCGGCGCCGCTGACCTCCGGGACCACCTGGACCACCGCCTGATGCCGGCCTGCGAACCTCTGCCGTTACAGGATCGGGTGTACCGTCCGCGCGATTGAAGTTTGGCTCGTCCCCGCCCTCCACAAAGGGTTCATCGTCATCGAAGTCTTCCCCGCCCTCGATGGTAATGGTACTGGCGTTCGAAGCCGGCTGCCGTTCAACCGGCGATTGCGATTGCGCCCGCGGAGCACGCGGAGCCGGCGCTTCGCCGCCACCGTTGTCTCCCGACCCACCCCTCGATGGCTCGGGAAGCCCGAGCTTCTCGCGCTGTTCTTTGAGCAATGCCTTGCGGGAAAGCTTGATGCGATTGCCCTCGATGCCGAGAACCTTGACCAGTACCTGGTCCCCTTCGCGCAATTCGTCCTTCACGTCTTTCACGCGATGCTCGGCAATTTCACTGATGTGCAACAAGCCGTCGGTGCCCGGGAAGATCTCGACAAAGGCGCCGAACTCCGCCAGGCGAACCACCTTGCCGAGGTAGGTCTTGCCTACTTCAGGCACAGCGGTGAGGTTGCTGATCATCTCCAGTGCCTTCTTCAGGCCTTCTTCATCGCTCGAAGCAACGTTCACGCGTCCCGTGTCGTCGACATCGATCTTGACGCCCGTGGCTTCGATGATTCCGCGAATCGTCTTGCCGCCCGGTCCGATCAGATCCCGAATCTTATCGGTCGGTATCTGCAGAGTGTGAATCTGGGGAGCAAACTTCGACTTCTCGGTATTCGAAGTAGCCTGTACCTCGTCCATCTTATCCAGCAGGAACAGCCGTCCGCGGCGAGCCTGTTCGAGCGCCTCGCGCATGATCTGTCCGGTGACGCCGCTGATCTTGATGTCCATCTGCAGCGCGGTGATGCCTTCGCGCGTGCCGGCTACCTTGAAGTCCATATCGCCGTAGTGGTCTTCTGCACCGGCGATGTCGGTCAGGATGGCGTAGTCATCGCCTTCCTTCACGAGTCCCATGGCCACACCGGCTACGGCGCCCTTGAGGGGAATGCCGGCCTGCATGAGGGCCAGACTCGCGCCGCAGACGCTGGCCATCGAAGAAGAACCATTCGATTCCAGAATGTCGGAGACCACACGCATGGTGTAAGGAGACTCGTCCTCTCCAGGCAGCACCGCGGCAATGGCACGTTCTGCCAGCGCGCCGTGGCCGATCTCACGCCGGCCTACGCCGGTCATGCGACCGACTTCGCCCACGGAGAACGGGGGGAAGTTGTAGTGCAGCATGAAACGCTTGCGCTGTTCCCCCTGGAAGGTTTCCAGGCGCTGCTGATCGTCTGTGGTTCCCAGCGTTACGGTAACCAATGCCTGCGTCTCGCCGCGGGTAAAGAGCGCGGAGCCGTGGACACGGGGCAACACGCCGACTTCAATCGCGATCTCGCGAATCTGATCGAAGCTGCGCCGATCCGGCCGTATGCGATCTTTGGTGACCTGCTCGCGGAAAATTCTCTCCCGCATTACCTCGTAATACTTGGCCAGCTTCTTCTTGGCGTCCGCGTCCCCTTCGGGCAGCTCCTTCGCCAGCTCGTCCTTGATTTGCTTGACCAGCGCGTAGCTTTCCGCTTTGGGATGGGTTTTGGTGTCGAGCGCATCCTTCAACCGATCGCCCACCTTGGCCTGCAACGCCGCCAGGTACTGATCGTCGAACTCGACTGGAGCCACAACACGCTTGGGCTTCCCAGCCTTGGCAACCAGATCGTCGATCACCGCACAAATCTTCTTGATCTCGGCGTGGCCAAATTCAATGGCGTCGACCACCGTATCTTCACTCACGCCAGTGGCGCCACTCTCGATCATCACCACGCCATCTTTGGTGGCCACGACGGTGATGTTCAACTTGCTCTCGAGCCGCTCGGCATAGGTGGGGTTGACGATGAACTCGCCATTCACCTGCCCTACGCGCACTGCGCCGATCGGACCGCCGAAGGGGATGTCGGAAAGCGCCAGGGCCGCTCCAGCAGCATTGATCCCAATCACGTCGGGATCGTTTTCTTTGTCCGCGGACATGACCAAGGCAATCACCTGGGTCTCATTGCGGAAATTTTTGGGGAACATGGGGCGAATGGGGCGGTCGATCTGGCGGCAGGTAAGAACCTCACGCTCGCTGGGACGGCCCTCGCGCTTGATAAAGCCTCCGGGAATGCGGCCACCAGCATAGGTGTACTCGCGATAATCCACGGTCAAGGGGAAAAAATCGAGGCCTTCTTTGGGATCCGGTGCGGCTACGGCGGTAGCCAGAACGACGTTGTCACCCTGGGTCACGAGCACGGCGCCGGAGGCCTGCTTGGCCATACGGCCTGTTTCAAAAGTCAATCGCTTGCCACCGGCAAGCTCGACAGTCACTTCCTGTTTCATAAAATCCTCATTTCGTATGTGCACATAGGGCGGAGCGCGAGGCGATGTCTCTGATCGAATAATCGGCGAGGCAATAGGCGGGAATCGCCCCGGCGCGAGAGGCAAAGTACGGAGAGAGCTGGCGAATGCATGCTACTTCGCTTTCAGCTGACCGCGACAGACCAGCTGACGTGCGCTTTCCAGCCGGTGCGACCACATGTGCACCAGCCGTCTCAGCGTTCCATCCGATCCAGTCTCTTCGCCTAATTGTGGGGTACAAGTTGCTCGCTTGTTACTTGCGGATGCCCAGCTTACCGATCACATCACGGTAGCGGTCAGAATTATTCGTCTTGAGATAGTCCAGTAGACGGCGGCGCTTACTCACCAGCATCAACAGACCGCGCCTTGAGGCGTGATCTTTCTTGTGAAGCTTGAAGTGCTCAGTCAGCTCGCCAATACGTTCACTGAGAATCGCAATCTGCACTTCCGGGCTACCCGTGTCGCTGTCATGGGTGCGAAAGCGCGTAATAACTTCGGTCTTCTTTGCAGTTGCCAGCACGGCAGCGCTTTACTCCTCTACGTTTAAATCGAGTCCACTCTCTAAGTGTCTGACTAAGAATAACATGGCTTCGATTGTGCGTCCATGCAAGGGAACCGCCAAGGTTCCCTCTTTGGGCCTCAAAACAAGCCGGCGCGGCCCGTCATGTTGCTCAATCTAAGCCCCGTCCGGAAGAAGAAGTGGCCGCAGCTTCGATGTGGGGCGGCAGAAAAAGCTTTTATTCCATCATCACCGGGCCGCTGCCCGGCTGGTTGCGCCTGAGCAAAAAGGCCGTGGGCACCATCAGGATGGCGGCAATCGTCAGCACAAAATACACATCGACGTAAGCCAGGGCCTGCGTCTGGAACTGAAGCTGGCTGTACAACTGCCCCTGCGCCAGGTGCAATCCATTGGCTTTACCCGCACTCATGTCAAAAACGCCCCGTAATCCGTCTATTTGCTGCTGATAGTTTCGACCTGCAGGCGTAGTCCTCGCGGAAAGCACGTCCTGATGCCACTGCGTCCGCTGCGTCACCAGAGCGTTGGTGAGCGAGATCAGAATGCTGCCGCCGATATTGCGGACAAAATTGATGAGTCCCGAAACCTGGTTGTTCTTCTCCGGAGGAATACCGAAATAAGCAGCCGTGGTCACGGAAATGAAAACAAAAGGAATTGCGGCAATTTGAAAGACACGCAGCCACGACGCGAAGGCGAAGCTAATGAGCAGGCTGATATGCGTCGCCGTATAAAAATACGATAAGGCAAAGAGGACAAATCCCATGGCAATCAGATTGCGCGCCGGGAATCGGCTCACCGCCTGACCTGCCATGGGCATCACGACCAGCAGAGCCAGTCCTCCGCCCGAAAGCGACAGTCCCGCGCTGAATGCCGTATAGCCGAGTTGCTGCTGCAAAAACTGCGGCTGCAGCACCGTCGTTGCATTGAGCAGTCCGCCGGTCAGCAACATGAGAAAGGCGCATACGGCGAAATTTCTGAACTTGAATAGCCGCAGGTCCATCAGCGGCCTCTCGGTATGAAACTCCCAAAAGATCAGGGCGATGAACGAAATGATAAAGGCTAAGCCAAAACCGATGATAAAGTTCGATCCGAGCCAGTCCTTCTCCTCACCCTTATCGAGCGTAATTTGCAGCGCGCCCATGGCGATCACGAGCAGACCGACACCGATGTAGTCGATGCGGTAAAGATTGGCGCGGTCAGACTTTTGGAAGGGCGGATCTTCCACCAGCCGATTGGTGAGGAAGAACGCCAATATGCCTACAGGAATGTTGATGTAGAAGATCCAGTGCCAGGAATAACTATCGGTGATCCAGCCGCCGAGAGTTGGCCCGATGGAAGGCGCCAACACAGCAACCACCCCGTAAAGTGAAAACGCAAGACCGCGCTTCGCAGGCTCGAAGGAGTCGGCCATGATGGCCTGCGCCATCGGCTGCAAGCCACCGCCGCCGACGCCCTGAAATACCCGGAAGAGCAGCAAAAGGCCGAGCGTGGGCGCAATTCCGCACAAAAATGAGCTGACCGTGAAGATGACGATGGAGAGCATGAAGAAATTCTTCCGCCCAATCACGCTCGCGGCCCAGGCGCCCATGGGCAAGACGATCGCGTTAGCCACCAGGTACGAGGTCAGGACCCACGTGCTCTGATCGAAACTGGCGCCCAGACTCCCTGCGATATGAGGGAGCGCTACGTTCGCGATCGAGGTATCCAACACCTCCATAAAAGCCGCGAGAGCAACGCTGGCGGCGATGAGCCAGGGATTTGCTTTGGGCCTCCACGCGTACATTGCCTCGTTATCGGCAGAAGCGTTGGCAGTGCTGGTCGCCATCCTTCTCCTTGAGTCAGTCAGATAGATGCACCGCTGAACCCGATCGACGCCATTTCTGCGGTTCCCAGAGGCCGTGCCTCAAAGATGTTTATTGAGAAACTCGAGCGTCCTCGCCATGGCTTCTTTGGCTGCCTTTTCGTTGTAGCTGCCGCGCATATCGCAATTGAATCCATGCCCGGCGTCATACCAATAGATCTCCACCTCCGGATGGGCCGCCTGCACCTTGGCGACCTCAGTCGCCGGAATATGATCGTCTTGTTTCCCGAAATGAAGCATGACAGGAACGCGCGGATTTTCTTGAGCGAAGCGCGCGATGTTGCCACCGTAGTAGCCCACCGCAGCGGCTGGCGCCAGCCGGGTCGCGCTCAACCAGGCCAGCGTTCCTCCGTAGCAGAAGCCAACCACTCCGGCTGCTTTCCCCGTCTCTTTAGTGGCAAACTGCAATGCAGCATCCACATCCTTCACGGAATTGTCGATTCCGATCTTTTGCGCGATAGCGATTCCCTTCTTCGCGCTCTCGCCGTCATAGCCCCAATCGACGTTCCTTTCCACGCGGTCAAAGAGCGCCGGGGCCACAGCGTAAAAGCCTTCGTGCGCAAATCGATCCGCTACCGAACGGATATGCTGGTTGACTCCAAAAATCTCCTGCACCACGACCAGTCCCGCCCGAGGCTTACCCTCCGGTTGGGCCACATAGGCATCCAGTTCGTGACCGTCACTGGCTTGCAGCTTCACTACTTTGCTCATATCGCTCCTCCGCCGAATCTTTGTCGTTCGATGCTACATGGGCAAGACAGGCTGCGGAAAACTCAGCGAAGGGCACGGCTTCAGCCGTGCCGCAGAGTATGCGATCGGAGACGGCTTCAGCCCCCGAGGTACGGCTTTCAAATGATTCGCGGCGAATTTCCTTGTGGCCACCAGCACCTCAGCGCTTTCAGAGGCTGCCAAAGATGGGCGATTTCGTCCGGCACCTACCAAAAGACCTACCTCAGGGGCTTTAGAGTCTACGTGAGAACTATCGGTCGAGAGTTGAGTCCCGTAGAGCCTGCCCTGAACTTGTCGAACGGGGACGGTTGAGAGTCAGAGTTGTCCAAATTAGCTTTTTTCGGCTCTGTCCATCCGCCACTACAGCAACCAACCCGATTTCGCTTGCCCGCGTTCTCTTCCGTGAGTTTCCCCCAGCCTGTTTAGCGCTCGATGATGAAGTTGCTTTGAGATCAGCTTCGCGGCCCGCAAAGAACCCTGAAGCCGATTTCTGGAGCCGGCTTCCTCGGAAAAAGGAATTCAAGGGGCGGGGGAAGCTGGTTGGGCCTGCTTTTCAAGCGCCCAATAGCTGCTCCTGGCCACCACCCGGGCGCCCAGATCACGGGTGAGTCGAACCTCCAAGACATGCAGCCCCGGAGTGCTATCCGTGGGGCGAAAACTCAACAGATATCGATTGCGGGCATGCTTGGCAACCTCTTGCACGCGGGCTTCAAAGCCGCGCTCGGTGGTAAAGGGCGCATATTCCCCGCCACTCATCACGGCGATCTGCCGCGCCACATTCGTGCGCACCGCCTGGATGGCCATCATCAGGGGCGTGAGCAAATCCGCTACGCCCGCGCTCTGCCCGCCGTTCTTGAGATCGTGCAGCAAGAGAGCTTTCGAGGGAGAGAAGGCGACGCTCAGAACCAGCGTGTTGCTGATACCGATCTGTTCTACTACCCGCCGTGCGTCCACATCCCGGCTCCCATGGTCGCGGGTCTCGCTGATCAACAGGAGCACCCGGCGGTAGTCCTTCGGTCTATCTTCCAGCAACTTGACCGAAAAGCCGATGGTATCGAGAATGGCGGCTCCGCCGTCGCCCGGCTCCATGCGCTTCAGCTCATGACCGAGGCGGTCTTCGTCTTTGGTGAACGGCACCACCAGTTGCGGCTTGGAATCAAAACTCACAAACGCCGCTTCGCTCGACCCATCTCCCAAAAAGAGATCGATCAAGGGAGCCAGTCGATTGATCTTTTCGAACTCCAGCGCCGCCATTCGGCCTTTCTCCACGGCAATCACAACGGAAACGGGTTCATTGTCCAGATCATCGTCGACATGGAGTTGCTGCGGCACGCCGTTGTCGGTCAATTGAAAATCGCTTGGCCCCAGGCCGTAGACAATCTCCCCCGAGGGCATTTCGACCAGCGTCGGTACTAGCACTTCCGAAGTCTCGACACGAATCGTAGTCTCGGGTGCGGGCGTCTGCTGGCCGGAAGCTTGCACGGCAAAGACGAGCAGGGTGGCAATCAGCGGGCGAAAGCGGGGAGGAAGGCGATGATCGAAGAAACAAAGACTCAAGAGGGTTGCCGGCGCCGCGTCCCAAAGTTCCGCGTCCATCCGAGGAAACGCATCAACTGCGCCCTCTCCTTCCAGAGAAAAAACCAGAAGTAAGCCGCGTCGATGGTGTCAGCTTTGCGGCCGGAGTAGGTTTCGATCCGCCATTTGAGGTATTCGCTCCGCCACGGCATGAGCCGATGGCCTCGTGTCGCATTCCACAAAAAGCGAACCGGCATACCAAGGCCCTCTTAACCAGAGTATATCCAGCCGTTTTACTCTTTGGGCTCGAGCATGTGCTCGATCAGCTTGCGGGCCACTTCTTCGGCACTGACGCTATAGGTTCCGTCGGCCACAGCCTTCTTTAGGCGTTCGATTTTTTCTCGCCGCGCATCATCGATAGGAGATTCGCTATCTCCTGCCTGCTTCCCGCTTTCCTGGGCCTCGGGTATCTCCGTTTCATTGGCTGGTTCAGCGGGATCGTCGGTAGGCCGCTTGACCATCCGCGGGTTGTCGAGAGGGTCCATAACGGACCTTCAGCCTAGCAGCATCAGCAGCATATAAAAAGCGAGCATTGGTAACTCGAGTCAGCAGGGCGCCGACCTTAGAGTCTGGCTCGAAGCCGGAAGAGAAACCGCAGACCATGCCGGACGGAAATGATCTAGCCGCGTTCCTGGGAGAGCGATGGGCGGCCGCAAGAGGGCTCCTGACGGGCCGCGTTGATGGTCGGCTCCTGACGGGCGCCGAAATCGGCAAGCCGGGCACGAAGATGCAAGACGGCGGAGGCGTGAATTTGAGAGATCCTGGATTCCACGACGCCGAGGATGAGCCCGATCTCCTTCATGGTCGTTTCTTCGTAGTAGTAAAGGGTCATGACCAGGCGCTCGCGTTCGGGCAGGTCTCCGATTGCGCTGGTCAGCCGCTCCCGCATTTCGGCGTGCAGGTAGCGAAAGAGCGGATCGTCCTCCGGCCGGTTCGGCAGGTAGACCAGTTCCTCTTCGCCTGAATCCTCTGAGCGTTCTGAATGCAGGGTGCCGATTTCAAGTCCCTTGAGTTCCCCCAGCAACTGCTGGTAAGCAGCCAGATCCATATGCAGTTGATGAGCGATCTCGACATCCGTCGGGGACCGCCCAAACTGGGCGGTCAGCGTCTGGATTGCCTGCTCGATGGCCCGCCCCTTGCGCCTTAACTCCCGCGGGCTCCAGTCAAGCGTCCGCAGGCTGTCCAGAATCGCCCCGCGAATCCGAAATTGCGCGTAACTGCGGAACTGAACCTGTTTAGATGGGTCGAACTTGCCGAAGGCATCCAGCAGCCCCACCACACCCGCGCTGTAGAGGTCTTCTATCGGCACATGTTGGGGCAGCCGCTCATGGATGCGCCGAGCAATAAAACGCACGATGGGTAGATGCTCGATCATCAGCAGTTCCTGCTCGGCGGTGAGCAGATCGCGTGGCTGCGGCCCGGACGCTTTTGTGGGCGTGGTGGCCGGAGTTCCCTTCTGCGCGTCTTCGGGTACGCCCCGGTTCACTGCGCTCACATCTGGCGTGGATGCTCCACCCCGTCGGGGACGCCTCTGACCTTTTGCTGCTTCCTGCATATTCACCATCCAGCCAACATGGAGCCGAGTTCTATTGAAGACCCGTGGAGCGCCGCCGAAGTACCATTGATTTGTTTGAGGAAGGGCCCAGGCTGCTTGACAATTCCATAGGTGCCGCGAAACGAAAGCTTTGTCGTGATATCGGCATTCCTCATGGAAACTCGACCTTCGACCCAGTTACTTTCCGGTGACCGTTTGGCGAGCGGATGAACAACCAAACGGCGGTCACCTTTCCTGCGTTACATCTCTACCGTGCATCGGATTGACTTCTGCAACAAGCACCGCGAAGACATAACTTCCTGTCCCGTCTCATAACGGGATAGGCGCGCGAACATTGACCCGAAACGAGACACTTTGAGAGCCGGCCTCGCTTCACCACTCGGATCGACCCGGCTGGTGAAAAATGAAAAGTTTTTGGTTAATTCGCTTTTTGTTCGCTATAATGCGGGAATGTCGGTGACCCGTAGACAGAAAGAAGTTCTCGACTTCATCAGCAATTTTGTGCAGCGCAACGGATACTCCCCGTCTTTTGAGGAAATTGCTCGCGGCTTGAGTCTCAAGTCACTGGCCACGGTGCACAAACACATTACAAATCTGCAGAAGAAGGGTCTGCTGCAGCGTGCGCACAACCGCAGCCGCTCGATCGATGTACTGCCGGCACGCAGCAAGACCAAGCGCTCCGATCGGCTTCCCCTGCTAGGGCGGATCGCGGCTGGTCAACCGGTCGAGGCATCGGAGACCAGCGAAAGTATCTCGTTGGGAGACATTATTGGAAATCGAGAGGTATTTGCGCTCCAAGTGCGCGGAGACTCTATGCGCGACGAGCACATCATGGACGGAGACTACGTCCTGGTAGAGCACACCGCGACCGCGCGCCAAGGGGAGATCATCGTCGCCCTCGTCCGCGGTAGCGAGACAACCTTAAAGCGGTACTACATTGAAGGAACCACGGTCCGGCTGCAGCCCTCAAATACCGAGATGGAACCCATCTACGTTCCGCTTTCGCAGATTGCGATCCAGGGCCGCGTACTTGGGGTATTGCGCCGTTACGCTTAAAGCATTTTCACTTCTACGCTGCGCGGTCGAGTCCAGCGAAGTGCGGCTTTTCTTGAGGAAAAGCCACGTCGGGGCCGGTAGCTTGCTAGGCACCAGAAGTGAAAATGCTGGACATAAAAAGAGCCCTGGCTTTGCAACCGGGGCTCTCGTCTTGGGAGCGGATCAGGCGCTTACGCTGCGATCAGCTGGCTGATCGATCAGCTTGCCGATGCTCTGGTCGATCTTATCTTTGGGAACAAACCCGACAATCTGCTCAGCTACCTTGCCACCCTTGAAGAGGAGCAGGGCGGGAATGCCGCGGATGCCATAACGCATCGGCGTGGCCGAATTCCGGTCCACATCCATCTTCATTACCTTGAGCTTGCCGCTGTACTGCACCGCAACCTCGTCCACGACGGGCGCCAATGCTCTGCACGGTCCGCACCAGGCAGCCCAAAAATCGACCAGAACAGGCTGCTCTGACTGCAGCACCTCCTGTTCAAATGTCGCATCACTTACTTCAAAGACCCCTGGTCCTGCCATGTTCCTCCTTCGCTTCCTGGCTGAGCATACCATCCACACCGCACTTCAGCCTCCCACTATTGATGCGTCCGGGGGGCAAAAGGTGCAGACCCCCCAAAAACCAAAAGCGCCTGGGCCTCGCGGCCACAGGCGCTAGAGCAGCCCTCCCCCAGAACTGCCCACGACGCGAAAATAGGGCTTAGCAACAAATCTTGTAAACAAAACTTAGGTAACAAAAAGGTAACAATTGAGGAAATCAAAAAGTTACCTTTTCGTAATAGTGAACGCTTACTCAGAAACGCTTATCGCGGCGCCCTCTTGGCATAGCGGCGTGGGCAAAATCTCCACCGCGCACACGGGTCGCGCAAGCTCCAGAATCGCTTCCGTCAGTACTCCTGGCTGTCCGGTTTCTGCTTCCGGCTCCTGGGTTAGCAGCAACACGGCTGGGCCCGCGCCGCTTAGGGTAACCGACATCACTCCATGGCTCCCGGCCAGAGGCAGCAGAGCCGGCAGCAACGGGCAGAGCTGCATACGGTAGGGCTGATGCAGGCGGTCTTGCGTCGCCAATCGCATCAGATCCGCTCTACCCAAAGCAAAGGCAGAGGTTAGCAAGGCGACGCATTGCAGGTTCGCGACCACGTCTTGCCGTTCATAGTTTTGGGGCAGCATCCCGCGCGCTTTGGCAGTGGCCACCGGGGTCTCGGGAAGGACCAGCAGAGCGCGCCAATGTACGGGAGGAGGAAGCGAGACAATGGCGAGCTCCGGCGCCTGGGCCGCAATCGTCAGGCCGCCATGCCAGCAAGCCGCCACGTTGTCCGGATGCCCTTCGATCTTCACGGCCTGGGCGACGATTTTTGCAGCATCCCAATTGAGATGCCCGAAAGCCGAAGCGAGGGCCACTGCGGCCAATCGGACCGCCGCCGAGGAACCGCAGCCCATACCCACAGGGATGCCATTTCTCATGTGAATTTCGAGTGGGATCACCGCGCGCTGTTCGGCAGCCAACACCCACTCATAGGTCTGAATCAGTAGGTTTCTGCTCAGTCCGGCGCAGATATTTTGATTGCGACCGGTAGCCGTGATGGAAAACCGGGGAGCAGGCGTAGCCTCGATCTCCAGGAACAACTCCAGAGCGAGAGCCATGGCGTCGAAGCCGGGGCCCAGGTTGGCCGAGGTGGCGGGAAGCCGCAGGCGTACCGTCTTCATGCCCGAATAGCCGCCTCAAGTACACGAAGCACGGCATCGGAAGAGGCCTCGAGCGAGAGCGTAGCCCGGCGCCTCTCTGCGATCTCCCGCTCCAGACCCTCGCTTTCCTCCGCCGTCAACAGCTTCTCCCGATGAAAATCGATGGTGTATTCAGAATCCTTGAGCGTATGGCCGGTGAGCAGAAGCACGACTGTTTCGGCGCCATGGATCTTGCCCTGGCGCACCAACTTCTTCAGACCACCCAGGGTTACGGCGGATGCCGGCTCGCAACCGATACCCTCCTGGCCAATCTCTGCCTTGGCCAGGGCGATCTCGGCTTCGCTGACCTGCTCGCAGTAGCCACCGGTCTGGTGAATGACGCGGGCTGCCTTGCGCCAGGAAGCCGGGTTTCCGATGCGGATGGCGGTGGCCCGGGTGTTGGCCTGCACCGGCTGAATCTCTCTTCCGTCATGGTTGAGCAGGCTGAGGTAGAGGGGGTTTGCGCCCTCGGCTTGGACCACGGTTATTTTTGGCACCTTGCTGGTGAGTCCTAAATGCATCATTTCAAGAAAACCCTTGCCCAGAGCGGAACCGTTGGCCAGATTTCCCCCGGGAACGATCACATGGTCGGGAACCTGCCAATCGAACTCCTCGGCGATCTCGAGTGCGGGGGTCTTTTGCCCTTCCAGACGGTAGGGGTTGACAGAGTTCAGCAGATACACCGGGGCGCGACGAACCACTTCCGCCAGCACCCGCACACAGCCATCGAAGTCAGTATTCAACTGGCAGGTCACGGCGCCGTAATCGATTGCCTGGGAGAGCTTGGACCAGGAAATCTTGCCTTCGGGCAGCAAGACCAGGCTGTTCATGCGGGCCCGGGCGGCGTAGGCCGCCATCGCGGCCGAGGTGTTGCCGGTGGAAGCGCATGCCACCCATTGGAATCCCCGCTCGCGCGCTTGCGAGAGCGCGGTCGTCATGCCGGTGTCCTTGAACGAGCCGGTCGGATTCATGCCCTGGTGTTTGGCGTAGAGGTTCTCCAGGCCCAGCTCTTCTGCACATTGCAAGAGGCGGTAGAGCGGGGTGTTTCCTTCACGCAGCGTGACCGCCTGTTCGGGATGAAGCAGAATGGGCAGCAATTCGCGAAAGCGCCACACCCCGCTCTGATCGATCGGCAGCCTGGATTGGAGCCTTTCCTGCCATAGCCAGCGCAAAGCGCCCGGATTGGGCATCCGGCGCGGGCTTGCGAAAGGCGCGCCGGCCTCGCTCCACGAGGGATATTCCACCTCCAGAAGCTCGCCACAGTCGACGCAACGAAAGTCTTTTTCTACGGTGTCCGGGGGAATCACAGCGCCACAACCGACGCAGCGCAGTTGATGAGAAGCTTCGTGCATGCTCTAAGCCTAGCCTAGCATCGCGTTTGATGAATCCGCGAATCCAGGCGGTATGACCTGGGGTGATACTCACCTCGATAGTGAGGACCCAAGCGAGGGCGGAAAAACGGAACCGCAGGTCCCTCCACTGCGCTCCCCCGGATTTCCTGTCGAGCAGGAAATCCGGGCCACGTTCCGGTCCGTAATGACAAACGGGTTTGGCATTAGGACCTGCGGTTCTGCTGCTCCTCAAGCGGCTCCAAAAGCGTCTATTTCGTTTAAATTCGTATAGCGCGTGGCAACGCATCGTATACTTTCGCCATGTTGCTCTCACCCCGCGAAGCTGCTCAGCGATTGGGGATTTCCTATGCCACCATCAAGCAATGGCTCTATCGCGGAAAACTGAAGGCGGTAAAAACTCCGGGCGGCCACTACCGCATTCCGGAGTCTGAGCTGGATAGCTTGCTGCACCAGGCGAAACGTCCTGAGACACCGAAGCGAGAGATGCTGCGCTCACTCAGCGGGCGCAATCAGCTCACCGGCCGCATTGTCGAGCTGAAGATTGACGGATTGCTGGCACAGGTCAAGCTGTCGATCGGCGGACAGATTATTACCTCGATCATTACCGCGGAAGCGGCTCGGGAAATGCGCCTCCAGGTGGGTGAAACCGCAGCCGCGCTCATCAAATCGACTGAAGTAATGGTGCTGCGTGTTTAGACGAGGCCTTCTGATCCTTCTGGTTCTGGCCGCCCTCCAGAGTGCCTTCGCTCAGAAAAACAGCACGCTCAAGATTGCCGCGGCCGCCGACCTCCAGCCGGTGTTGCCGGCGCTCATCGATCAGTTTGCTAAGCAAACCAATGAGAAGGTGGAGGCTTCTTACGCATCCTCGGCCACCCTGGCCACACAGATCTTGAATGGAGGCCCTTTCTCTCTCTTCCTGTCGGCGGATTTGTCATTTCCCCAAAAGGTGATCGCCGCGGGCCTGGCAGATACTGCCGCGCCGATTCCGTACGCCCGCGGAACGCTCGTGCTCTGGGCACGCAATGATTCCCCTCTACAACCGCTCAGCATCGATTCGCTGCGCAGCCCATCGCTCAGAACCGTCGCTGTTGCAAATGCCGAACATGCGCCTTACGGGCGCGCGGCCAAGGCCGCGCTGGAGAAGCTGGGGTTGACGGGGGCCTTGAAAAGTAAGCTGGTGGTCGCGGAAAATATTGCGCAGGCCGCCCAGTATGCCGATTCGGGCAATGCGGATGTGGGCTTGATCTCGCTTACCTCGGCGCTGTCACCGCACCTGAGTTCGTCCGGGAAATACATCGAGATACCAGAGGACGATTACCCTCCGATACTGCAGGGCGCGGTGGTGCTTAAGCATGGAGCCGATACTGCAGAGGCTCATCAATTCCTCGACTTTTTGCTTTCGCCTTCGATCAGGAAGCAGCTGGCTGAGCGGGGCTTGAAAGCGCCCTAAGGACGATCGCCTTCGCGCTTATATGGATCGGCAAGCTATCTTCCTCACCATTCGCCTGGCCACCCTGACCACATTGATCCTGCTTGCCATCGCGGTCCCTTTGGGTTATTGGCTGGCCTACGGCCGGGCGCGCTGGAAGCCATTGGTCGAGGCCGCAGTGGCACTCCCATTGGTGCTGCCTCCGACAGTTCTGGGCTTCTACCTCCTGGTGCTGATGGCTCCCCGTACCGCGGCCGGGCGAGCGCTAGCCGCTCTCTTTGGTCACCCGCTGGCCTTCTCGTTCGCCGGCCTCCTGGTCGGCTCCGTTATCTTCAGCCTCCCCTTTGCCGTGCAGCCTATGACCTCAGGATTCCGCTCGGTGGATCGAGAGATCCTGGAAGCAGCCGAGCTTCTGTCGGCTAGCCCGGGCAGGATTCTGGCCCGGGTCTTGCTGCCATTGGTCCGGCCTTTCCTGCTGACCGCCGCGGTGCTGGCCTTCACCCACACGGTGGGCGAGTTCGGTGTGGTTCTGATGATTGGCGGCGGGATTCCCGGAGTGACCAAGACTCTGTCGATTTCTATTTACGATCAGGTTCAGGACTTTGCTTATGCGCAGGCCAACCACACGGCTTTGCTGCTGCTCAGCCTCTCCTTCCTGGCGCTGCTGATCATCTACGGACGCCGGGGGAGAGCCGGTGTCTAGCGCCTATCTGCAGGCCGACGTCGAGCACACCCTGGGCGAACTTTCGCTGCGCATCTCGTGCGCGCTGTCGGCCCCGTGGACGGTGCTCTTCGGCCCCTCGGGTGCAGGCAAGACCTCGATGTTGCGCGTTCTCGGGGGACTGACCCGGCCGGAGTATGGCAGGGTGACGCTGCACGGAAGAACGCTGGTGGATACAGAAAGCGGGCTTTGGGTTCCCCCTGCAGAACGGGGCATTGGGTTTGTCACCCAACAGCCCGCTTTGTTTCCCCACATGGATGTAACCAACAATGTTGCCTTTGGTCTATCCGGGCTTAGCCCGCGCTCGAGGGCAGAGCGCGTGGGGCAGATGCTTGAACTCTTTCGCGCCGGCCACCTCGCCAAGCGCCGTCCCGCCGATCTTTCCGGAGGCGAGAAGCAGCGCGTGGCGCTGGCCCGTGCCCTCGCTCCCGGGCCGCGCTTGCTGCTGCTGGATGAACCATTCAATGGCCTCGACGCCGATCTCAAGGCTTCCATCCTGGAACAGCTGACGGCATGGCTCGCAGAACGGAAAATCCCCGCACTTTACGTATCGCATGATGTAGCGGAAGCCTTCCAGACCACGGCGGATGTGATGGTGATCGAAAGCGGCCAGATCCAGTCTCATGGCCCTGCGGAAGTCGTGCTAGCCGCCCGGCGGGAGCAACTGCTACGGCAACTGGGCGCAAGCTAGATTGCGCCATGTTATATCTGTAGGCCGCAAGCTGGAGAGCGTCCCGCAGCAAATCCTTAATGACGTGCTCGCCCGGCTGGTTACTCTCTTCACCTGTGGCGACCGTTGGGGTTCATAGCTCAGAGGCCGCTCAGAACAGATCAGCGTGGGTACCGGTGCGGACCAGATAAAGATCGTTGCCGTCGATCTTATAGAGCAGAAGCCAGTCTGGTTCGATGTGACAGTCGCGATGGTGCTTCCACTCGCCGCTCAGAGGATGGTCCTTGTAGCGCAGAGGCAACGGCGCCTCCTCGGACAGGAGCAGAATCAGCTCCCGTAACTTGGTCATGTCCTTGCCGCGCTTCTGGACCAGCTTCACATCACGCTTGAACTGAACGCTGCGGACGATTTCGCGCATATCAAACGCCGAGGTCCTCGAACAATTGCCTGGCGGAGCGGAACCGTTTGCCCCGCTTTTTGTCGGCGGATTTCATGGCCTTGACGGTGGTGGCATTCGGGACCCGCACGTCGAACGGGAGCGCCTTCTCCGCCGCTATACGCACCAACATCATGCGTACAGCATCGGAAACAGTGATTCCCATCTGCGCCAGGGTAACGGACGCCTCTTCTTTGACCTTTTCATCCACGCGCACGTGAACCATCGTCGTCGAGGTCATGACTGTTCTCCTGAGATACATTGTATCTCAGGAGTTATGCCAGCCAGACCGGTTCGGGCTCCAGGTGGACGGCAAAGCGCGCTGCCACCGCGCCGATGACCTTATCGCGCAGGGCGGTCACCTCGGCCGCGCTGGCGCCACCACGATTGATGAGAGCCAGTGTATGGCGGCTGGAGATTCCCGCATTGCCGAGCGCATAACCCTTGGCGAAGCCAGCCCGTTCGATCAGCCAGGCAGCGGAGAGCTTTACTTCGCCCTTCTGTGCGGGATATGCAGGGATGCTCTGCTTTTCGACGCCCAGCTCCTGCGCCAGCGAATCAAGCTTGGATACCGGCACGACCGGGTTCTTGAAGAAGCTACCGGCACTCCGGCAGTCGGCATCTCCGGGCACCAGTAGCATTCCCTTCTGGGCGCGTATGGACCGCACCGCCTCGCGAACCTCGGTGAGCGTGGGCGCTACTCACCCCGCGGGCGCCGAAGTACCGGGCAAGGTCGGCATAGACAAAGTTGGCGGGAGCATTCCTGTGCAACGCATAGTCGACGCGGCTCACGATATAGCGGCTGCGTTCCGTCGTATTAAAGATGCTCCGGCGGTAAGAGAATCCGCAGCTGGAGGCCGGCAAATCCACGAATTTCGTGGTCTTTCGGTCGAACGCGCGTACCGTGACGATAGTTTGCGAAACCTCCTGTCCGTAGGCGCCTACATTCTGCACCGGCGTCCCGCCCACCGTGCCGGGAATGCCTGAGAGACACTCGACCCCCGCGAGTCCCGCGGCGACGGCGTAGGCGACAAGCCCATCCCAGTCTTCTCCGGCTGCCACGGAGACGATCGAACGGCCGTTCAGCTCGCTGGATGCAATCCCGCGCAGACCCATGTGCAGGACGAGACCGGAGAAGCCGGCGTCGGAAACCAGCAGGTTGCTGCCACCGCCAAGAACAAAGAGCGGCAACTCGCGCTCCCTGGCGAAAGCGATGCCGGCAGCGATATCGTCTTCGCTCGCTGCCTCCGCAAACCAACGGGCTGGGCCGCCAATCTGAAAGGTCGTGTAGGGGGCGAGCGGTACGTCCTCAAGGAACTGCATTTTGCATCAGGGTATATCACTGGCGAAACCCTGGTTGAATCTTTACAATCAGGGGAGTGTTCAGGTTGCGTCAGCATCTGCAACACACCAGAGTCCTGAAGGAGCAAGCATGTACCCCGAGATCATGGTCATACCGATGCGCGAAGAGCTTACCCGCGCAGGCATCAAAGAAGCGCGGACCGCCGATGAAGTCGACTCTGCCTTGGCAAAGCCGGGCACCACGATGCTAGTGGTCAACTCGATCTGTGGTTGTGCCGCCGGCAAGATGCGCCCGGGCGTCCGGCTGGCACTCCAGAACAAGAACCTGCCCGACCAGGCAATCACCGTGTTCGCCGGACAGGATCGCGAAGCGACAGAGCGCGCCCGCTCCTACTTCGAAGGCCATCCTCCGACGTCACCCGCCATTGCCATTTTGCGCGACGGCAAGCTGGTTTACCTGATGCAACGATCTGCCATCGAGACCGCAACCGCGCCGATGATCGCCCAGGAACTGACTCGGGCCATGAATGAGCTGTGCAGCAAGACCCCTGCATAATCATTTAGATACACGCAAAACAGGAAGGTGATAGATTCACTTCCTGGGCACGGGAAAACTCTCACCACGGCACTGAGGCGCAGCCGATGACGGCTAGAGCTTTCTCGGACACGGGCCATGCTGGGCGAGGAGAGCTTCGATATTGGTCGCGGCGCCCGCCACTTTCGATCGCCAGGATTCCTGCACGGTGGCATGCGGCGTCGGATGAGCTTTGTCTATTTGCTCCTGGTAGACAAAGGTGACCAAACGGTCCGCAGGCTCATCGCGCCAGGCGTTCCCTTCTCCATCGCGACGGCTCGATCCGGAAACCCAACCGGCCGGCGTCAGATGCCATTCGGTCCACTGTCTGCTGATGGCCATGTCTCTCCAGCCTTGCATTGCCTACGGTGACGTTATAGGTTAGCAGGACGGGCCCCACCTACACTCGCGTACCGCGCGCGCGTCGATCCGTACCACCCCAAAAGTGAGCCAGGGATCTTATACAGTCTATCTATGACGACAACCGTAGAAACTGCGTCTCCTCGCCGCAAGCGATCGCTGTTGAAGGGGTTTCTCGCCGGGGCCATCGGGGGCTTGGTAGGAGCGGCCGCCAAGGCGGCAGGCGAAGCAGTCTATCCACCACGTACCCAAGGGCAAATCCCTCCGCCCGCAGTGCTGGTCAATCGCATGGCCGGACGTTCCCTCACGGAGACGGAAGAGGAGGTCTCGGTGCAAGCCATCCACTGGGGCTTCGGGGCGTTGGTAGGCGGCGTCTACGGTGCGCTGGCGGAGTATCAGCCGATCGTGACCGGGCGCATGGGAGCCAACTTCGGCTTGACCCTTTGCGGGATCACGCACGCATCCGCGTTACCTATGATGGGCTTAACGGAAAGCCCGGAGAATCAACCCGCGCGTGAGCAGGCCAGTGAATTAATAACGCACGCGATCTACGGCGTCACCACGGAGCTGGTTCGCCGCCTGGCACGAAGGGTCATCTAGCCATACAAACGGCTGCAGTCCGCGGCCGTCTTCAACGACCGGCCGCGGCATGTGTCTCTTAGGCGATCCTGTCGATCTGTTCCCCGGGCAGCGCTTGCTCTGCTCTCCGGGTAGTGATCAGGATGGCAGGGTGACCGAGGCCGGCATAGACGACCGCCGCAACGATCGCGCCCACGAACGGCGCCACAATGAACAGCCACAACTGCTGCAGCGCCCAACCGCCGACAAAGATCGCCGGGCCGATGCTCCGCGCGGGGTTGACCGAGGTGTTGGTGATGGGAATACCGACCAGGTGAATCAATGTCAGGACCAGCCCGATGGCCACGCCCGCAAAACCAACCGGAGCGCTAATGTCGGTCGCCCCCAGCACGGTAAGGACAAGGAACATGGTGAGCACTACTTCGGCGGCAAAGCCGGCAGCCAGGGAATAGTGATCGGGAGAGTGCAGGCCGTATCCGTCTGCCCCGAGCCCGCTTACGGACGGACTATAGCCGCCCTGTACGCCGTTGGCGATGAATAAGATGACTGCAGATGCAATGACGGCGCCGATGATTTGCGCCACCATGTACGCGCCGGCATCCTTGGCACTAATTTTCTTGACCAGAAATACCCCGAGCGTGACCGCCGGATTCACGTGACAACCGGAAATGGGCCCGATGGTGTACACCATCGCGAGCAGTGAAAGCCCGAAGGCTGCGGCGACGCCGGCAAAGCCGATATGGCTTCCCGCAAACACCGCACTGCCGACGCCCCCGAAAACCAGGACAAACGTACCAACCAGTTCCGCGAAATATTTATTCATGGACGCCTCCTTGTAAAGCATTCTGCTGATGCGAGGCCCGTTCCATGAGCGGTTATACGCAGCTTTTGTTGCGGAAAAGCCGCGTTAACGTTTCTTCTGCAACACACACCGGCAGGAGAATGCTCGTGGCCACAGAAGTATACGGCCATTCCTTGATCTGTGAATACGAATATTCGGAGCAGATTTTCGCACCCGCTCAGCGTTTTCACTTCTGGTCTGTACAAAGCAACCAGCCCCGACGCCGCTTTTCCCCAAAAAACCGGGGTCCCCGGCAAGCTTGCTTGCTGGGGTGGAAGAAAAGCGGCACATCGCTGAACCTGACTATACAGAGTAGAAGTGAAAACGCTCTAGCGGGTGCGGCCGGTTGTTTCCGCCGGGCTCATGGCCTGCACTTTGCTGTGCTTGATGCTGTAACCGAAATAAATCCCCAGCCCGATAACCAGCCAGATCACCAGCACCTCCCACGTGAGCAGCGGAAGCTTGATCATGAGATAGAAGGCGCTGCAGATGCCGAGAATCGGAACCAGCGGAACCAGCGGCGTCCGGAACGGCCGCTCCATGTTCGGGTGACGCCGGCGCAAAATCCAGACGCCGGCACAAACAATAGTGAAGGCGAGCAGCGTTCCCATGTTGACCAGTGCTGCGAGCTTATCGATCGGCAGCAGCGCGGGAAGAAACGCGACAATCGTGCCTACGACTATGTTCGATATCCAGGGAGTGCGGAATTTGGGATGAACGGCGGAGGCCCATTTCCATAACAAGCCGTCCTTGGACATGGAATAGAAGACCCGCGACTGGCCCAGCAGCATCACCAGCATCACCGTACCCAGACCAAAGACGGCGCCGATCTTAACCAGCAGGCTGCCCCAGGTGACGCCGGTGACATCGATGCCTACAGCCACCGGGTCGCTCACATCGAGGCTGCGATAGTTGACCAGGCCGGTGAGCACGGTGGAGACCAGGATGTAGAGCAGGGTGCAGACCACCAGCGAACCGAGGATGCCGATGGGCATATCGCGCTGCGGGTTCTTTGCTTCCTGCGCGGCTGTGGAGACTGCGTCGAAGCCGATGTAGGCAAAGAAGACCGACGCCGCACCGGCCGTGATACCGCCGAAGCCAAAAGCTCCTGGGCCTTGCGATGGAGGTATGAAGGGATGCCAGTTCGCCCTGGCGACCTCAGGATGGTGAAACAGGAAAGCCCCGCCCAGAACCAGAAAAACGCCCACAATCGTAAGCTTGACGATCACGATCGCGGAGTTCAGATTGGCGGACTCCTTGATGCCGATGACCAGAACCGCGGTAACGATCAGGATGGCAAAGAAAGCGACAAAGTTGAAGATGCCGGCAACGTGGGGCAAAGCGGCGGCGTTGACGGTAGACGGAAGCGACGCTGCGGGCTGCCATCGATCGGCATAGAAATAAAGCACATTGCCATAGGTGGTGGTGAACTGGGGCGGTATTAGATAAATGTGCAATTCCTCTAACAGGCTTATGAAATATCCGGACCAGCCGGAGGCCACGGTGGCCGCGCCGAAGGCGTATTCCAGGACCAGGTCCCAACCGATGATCCAGGCCACCAGTTCGCCCAGAGTGGCATAGCCGTAGGTGTAAGCGGAGCCGGCGATGGGAATGATGGAGGCAAACTCTGAGTAACAGAGCCCGGCAAAGGCGCAGGTGATGCCGGCAAAGATGAAGCTGAGGGCAACCGCTGGACCGGCGTGAAGCGCGGCCGCCTGGCCGGTCAGCACGAAGATTCCCGCGCCGATGATGGCGCCGATGCCGAGGGTGATCAGGTTGACCGGGCCGAGAGAACGACGGAGGGTGTTCTCCCCTACCTCGTTGGCCTCTTTGGTAAGCGTCGAGAGGGGCTTGGTTGCCAGCAGTCTAGGCATCGGTGGTTGTATCTATACCGTTTTCCCGTAATCATGTCCAGCAAAGGATAGCGGCGCAACAATTTTGATCGGAATCACATGTAGGGATCCTTCCGTCCCACCAACGGATTCCGCGGTGCGTAAACCAACTTAAACTTTGTCATCCCGAGCGAAGCCGAGGGACCTGCGGTTTCACTGTCCGCCGCAAACAGACTCAACTGAGAAACGAAACTGCCCCATGATTGCCCAAGCGAGCAAAGAACTCCTCTACACTCTTGCCCGGGCTCTGGATCAGATCGGAGATGACCGCGACCGAGTCGGCCCCGGCCTCAATCACAGCGGCGCAATTAGCGCGGGTGATGCCTCCGATAGCAACCAGAGGTTTAGCGGTCAGGGCGCGCGCGGCACGGACGCCTTCCAGACCCACTACCGGATCCGGGACCTGCTTGGACGAAGTCGCAAAGACGGGTCCGATGGCGACGTAGTCCACCGGGCTCTCGGCTGCATTGATTAACTGGCGCTCGCCATGCGTCGAGATCCCAACCATAACGCGGGGTCCCAACAGGACTCGCGCTTGGGCTGGAGAAAGATCCTCCTGGCCCACATGCACTCCGTCGTAGCCCGCAGAGAGCACCAGCGGTACGCGGTCGTTCAGGATGAGACAGCTATCCGACGGGGGAAAGATCCGGCGCAGAAGCGCTGCCCGCTGAAGCAAAAGCTCGTCCTCTGCCTCTTTATCGCGGTATTGCAGAAAGCGGATGCCGGCCGCACGCAGTTCACGAGCAAAGCCTTCGATGGACAGGCCGGCCCGCAAGAGGAGACCAGCATCCAGGATGGGATAAAAGCGGGGCAGATCGAGCCGCGCCATGATTATCCCCCGGCAAGAAGCTGTTCGCGGCGAAGTTTCTCGCGCTCGAAGAAGCGCTCCATGAACTTGGTGTCGAAGTTCCCGTCGCGGAACTCCTGGTCTTCCAGGATGCGGCGGTGTAACGGGATGGTAGTGTGAATGCCCTCGACGACGAACATCTCGAGCGCACGCGACATGCGGGCCATGGCCTCCGCACGGTCTTTGCCGTGGACGATAAGCTTGGCGATCAGCGAATCATAATAAGGAGGCACAATGCCTTCGGCGTACTGCGCGGTATCCACGCGGACCCCATTGCCACCGGGGACATTGAAGGCGGTGATGCGGCCGGCGGAAGGCGTGAACTTCTCCGGATGCTCGGCGTTGACCCGGCACTCGATAGCATGGCCGCGTATAGGCACCACCTCAGGAAGAATGCTGCTTAGCGGCTCACCGGCGGCAATACGAAGTTGCGCCTTCACCAGGTCGATGCCAGTCACGGCTTCAGTGACCGGATGCTCCACCTGGATGCGTGTGTTCATCTCAATAAAGTAGAGCTTGCCGTCCTCGTCCATGAGGAACTCGACCGTACCTGCGTTTTGATAGCCGATGGCGGTCAGACACCGCTTGAGTGTCTTGGCGATGTCTTCACGAATCCTGGGCGTGACCTGCAGCGAGGGCGCCTCTTCAATCAGCTTCTGGTGGCGGCGCTGGATGGAGCATTCGCGCTCGCCCAGGGAGACCACGTTGCCGTGCTCATCGGCCAGGATCTGGAACTCGATGTGCCGCGGACGCTCGATGAATTTCTCCATGTACAGGTCGCCGTTGCCGAAGGCGTTCGATGCCTCGGTCTGCGCGGCTTGATAGAGCTGGGGCAGTTCCTCCTCGGAGCGGATCACGCGCATGCCGCGCCCACCACCGCCGGCCGAAGCCTTGAGGATAACGGGAAAGCCAACCGAGCGGACCCATTCCAAAGCCTCTTCCTCATTCTGCAACACGCCTTCTGAACCGGGCAGGATGGGGACTTTCGCCTTCTTCATCGCCTGGCGAGCTTTTTCCTTCTCGCCCATCAGCCGCGTGGCTTCAGGAGTGGGCCCAATGAACTTGATGTTCGAGGCGCGGCAGACCTCGGCGAAGTTTGCATTCTCACTCAGCAGTCCATAGCCGGGATGAATGGCATCGACGTCGGCGATCTCCGCGGCGGAGATGACAGCAGGCACATTGAGATAGCTCTCCGCGGATCGCGGCGGCCCGATGCAGATCGCTTCGTCGGCAAAACGGACGTGGAGCGAGTTGCGGTCGGCTTCGCTGTAGATCGCAACCGTACGGATCCCGAGTTCTTTGCAGGCGCAGATGACGCGTAGCGCGATTTCGCCACGGTTGGCGATGAGAAGTTTTCGAAACATAGGTTTCAATCAGAGACCGTGAGCATGCTCAGTGGAGCCGCAGAGCGAAGAGCGGCTGGCCGTATTCGACTGGCTGGCCATTGGTGACCAGACGCTTGACCACTTCTCCGGCGGCGTCTGATTCGATCTCGTTCATCAATTTCATGGCCTCGACGATGCAGAGCACCTGCCCGTTCTCAATCTCATCCCCAATCTTGACGAATGCCGCAGCGCCTGGAGAAGAAGACTCATAGAACGTCCCTACGATGGGCGACTTGACGATATGCAGCGTCTCCTCCTCGGCGACGGCATCGGGGGCAGAAGCTGCCGTAGTGGAGGCCACCGCGTGGATGCCCTGCGAGGACAGCGGCGGGCGCGTGCTGCCCGGGGGACAACAACTGGCCCAGACGCGCAATATCGATTGCCGAAGCGGGCGTTCCATGCGAGGGATGCCCAAACTTTATGCGCACCTTAAGGTCGCCACGTTCGAGGTCGAACTCGCCAATATCGTTTTCTTTGAGGAACTCGATCAGTTCCTTTAACTCTATGATTTCATCAGGCGTCATGAATCTCTCGTCTGCTTAATACAATGGCCTCAGAGCTGCGTCCAACTGGTGGATGCCGGCGTAAGAACCTGCCCGCCCTGCTGCGTCACGGCAACCATATCCTCGATGCGCACTCCAAAGTGACCTGCAATGTAGACGCCGGGCTCAATGGTGACCACCATTCCCGGCAAAAGGGACTGCGACTGTTCCGCGGCAATGCGGGGTGCTTCATGAATTTCCAGCCCAACGCCATGGCCGGTGGAATGGGTAAAGTACTCAGCCAAGCCAGCTTTGCGAAGGACGCTGCGTGCTGCCTCGTCTATCTCTCCACAGGAGGCTCCGGGCTTGACCGCGGCAACGGCAGCCTGTTGCGCCTCCCGCACAGCATCATACGTGAAGCGCTCCCGGCGTGTTGGCTGGCCCAGGAAGACCGTGCGGGTCATGTCTGAACAATAACCTTTGAGAATAACACCGAAGTCGAGTGTTAAGAACCCCTTGCGCGGCAACCGTTGAGAGGTCGCGTGGCCATGGGGCAAGGCCGAACGCGCGCCGCTGGCGACGATGCTCGCGAAAGACATAGCCTCGGCTCCACGCAGCCGCGCGCTGTGCTCCAGCTGCGCCGCTACCGTCGTCTCCGGAACTCCCGGCTGCAGGTGCGGCAAGAGCTCATGGAACAATTCCACGCCCAGATGAGCGGCCTGCTTCATGAGCCGCAGTTCGTCCTGGTCTTTGACCAGGCGCAGATGGGGGACCAGGGATTCGGCCAGAGGGCGGAAGAATCCACGATGCCCCGGGGGTCAAGGCTTTGCGGTAGAGCGCCAGCTCGGTAACCGTGGTAGATCCCGGGTCGAAGGCACAGTGCTTGACCCGGCTGGACGCCAGCCAACGGCATGCTTCCTCGCGGGCTGACTTGGCTCCGATCACTACCTTCGCCGCGCTGGTCTCCTGCTTAGCCTGCGTCGTATATCGGCCGTCGGTAAACATGGCGGCTCGATTCGCGGTAACGGCGAGATAAGCGTTGGAACCGGTAAATCCGCAAAGGTAGCGGACGTCAGGCAAGTGCGTGACCAGCAAGCTGTCAATGCCCCGTCGCTTCATTTGCCGGCGCAATGAGCGGAGCCTTCGTGCGTGATCCATCTGCTCAGGTATATCAGGACTGAAGAGTCTGCGGGGATAAACCTGCTCCGCCGAGGTTTGCCGCAGCTCACTGTAGCCAGTACACTTAGTGTGCAAGGAAAGGTTGCTGACCCCATGCTCGTGGTCATGAAACCGCAGGCTACGGCGGAAGAAATTCAGGCCGTCTGCGAACAGATTCAACTCTTAGGCTTCCGCGCCCATCCCATGCCCGGCGCGCAGCGCACGGCCATCGGCATTACCGGCAACAGTGGCGCCGTAGATCAGGGCGACCTCGAAGAACTCTCCGGCGTGGCCGAGGTAATCCGGGTCACGAAGCCCTACAAGCTGGTCAGCCGCGATGTGAAGCAAGAAGACACGGTGATTGCCTTCCCCGGCACCAATGCGACCATTGGCGGACGGGACCTGGCAATCATCGCCGGACCTTGCTCGATCGAATCCCGGGAGCAGGCCTTTGCAGTGGCAGAACAGGTCGCTCGCGCGGGGGCCCAGTTCTTTCGCGGAGGCGCCTATAAACCGCGCACATCCCCGTACGCCTTTCAAGGGATGGGCGAAGACGGCCTGAAGATCATGGCTGAGATACGCGATAAATTTGGCCTGCGGATAGTTACCGAGGCGCTGGACAATGAAAGCCTGGACCTGGTTGCGGACTACGCCGATGTCATTCAAATCGGGGCCCGCAATATGCAGAACTTCTCCTTGCTGAAGCGCGCAGGACGGACACGTAAGCCGGTGATGGTCAAGCGCGGTATGTCCGCGACCCTGGACGAACTTCTGATGGCCGCCGAGTACGTCATGAGCGAAGGCAACTACCAGGTGATTCTGTGCGAGCGCGGAGTACGCACCTTCGCCGACCACACCCGCAACACTCTTGACCTGAGCATCGTTCCGGCGGTGCAGCGAGCCAGCCATCTGCCCATCATTGTTGACCCGAGCCATGGCACCGGCAAGCGCAACATGGTCCTGCCCCTGGCTCGGGCGGCGGCCGCGGTCGGCGCCGATGGCCTGATCATCGAAGTGCATCACCAACCGGATAAAGCCCTTTCCGATGGCGCACAATCGCTCTATCCAGACCAGTTTGTCGAGCTGATGAACGAGATTTCCCCGATCGCCACCGCCGTGCACCGGTCTCTGCCGCGCGGAATCAAGATCGCCGAGGCCATCCCTTCCGGGAGGGGTTAAGCATTTTGACTTCTGGTGTATACAGAGCAACCACCCCTGACGCGGCTTTTCCCCAAGAAAAGCCGCACTTCGCTACACTTTCCAGTGCAGAGTAGAAGTGAAAACGCTCTAGAGAGCCTGGTGCGACGAATGTGGTTGCGCCCGTGGCTGCCGTGGCTGGCACTGATCACGCTCGGCGCAGCCGGTTGCCAACGCGATATCGCTTATCCGGCGAATTATCGCGAGTACGCCTACATCAGCAACGGCGGCAGCAATACCGTCACTGTTCTCGACCTGGTCAACATGCGGCAAGACCGCGTCATCGCGGTCGGCGCCGGTCCTTCAGGACTAGCGGTCAACCCTCGCCGGAACGAGGTGTATGTGGTGAATTCCGGCAGCGGTTCAGTGACCGTGATCGATGCCGAGACCAACACCGTCGCTGCGACCATTCGCGTCCAGCGGCAGCCCTACTTTATCGACGTGGATGCGCAGGGTGAGCGCGCCTACGTCGCCAACTCCGGTTCCAACAATGTTTCGGTACTCGACCTTGCGCAACGCCGCGTGATCGGCGTGATCGGCGCTGGTGAGGGGCCGGGCATAGCCCGAATCGCGAACAACGGGAAGACGCTGGTGATTTCCAACCGCGCCAGCGGTAGCGTCAGCATTGCCGATGCTGGCTCCTTCAAAGTGAGAAGCAGCTTCGATCATTGTCCGGGCGCAACGGATGCCATCCTCCTGCCCGACTCTTCCAAGGCTTTTATCGCCTGCTCCGGCGGGCACCAGATCATGGTGATCGGGTTGGCTCATGCCACCGGGAGCAGCCCCGCATCCGCCGACGTTCTTCTCACCTTTCTCGATGTGGGCAAGACGCCGGTACAGATTGCTCTGAAGCCGGACGGCGGAGAGGCGTTCGTCTCGAATTACGATAGCGACATCATTTCAGAGATCACCACCTCGTCCAATGAAATCGGAGGCGCATATCTGGTGGGCGCGCACCCGGTCCGCGGTCTGGTGAGCGCGGACAACTCTCTTTTATATGTAAGCGATTTCACCGCGGGGAGAGTAGTGATCTACAGCATTGATGATGGCAAGCTGATTTCTCCGGGGGTCCGGGTTGGCGAAGGCCCGGATGCTCTGGCCTTCTCCGCATCGGGACGCCTGCTCCTGGTGGCGAATGCGCAATCAGGGGATATTGCGGCCGTACGCATCGCCGCCAACACCGCTTCCCTGCTCACCTTATTCCCTGCCGGGCGCTCGCCCAACGACATCGTGGTGAAAGCTTTTCTGGTTCGCTAGGGATGAAGGGTACGGGCTACCTCGCCGCAGCGAGCTTCAGCCCGTACATGAAGGAAGCAAAAACAGCCGGGCTTTAGCCCCTGAGGGGCAGCTTTCGGCCCAGCTGACAAGCATTGCCTCAGGGGCTAAACAGGCTGCGGAAAAACTCATGCTTTGTATCAGGGCACGACTTTAGTCGTGCCGTAAACGGTTGAGAATACGTCGGGCTTTAGCCCCTGCGGTGTTGCTTTCCCGCCCGCTACGGAGTTTTTCCGCAGCCTCCAAAGCCCCGATGATTCTGGTGGGTGTCTGTACGGGCTAAAAGCCCGTACCCTTCATCTAGATTGCTTTTCTTCTTTGGCGCGTTCCAGGTCTGCCAGGTACGCGAGACGCAAGGCATGGCGCGAGGCCGAGTAGTGTGCGCCTGCCAGCAGCAGCAGGCCGGTCACGAAGGCCCACAACATCAAGCTCACGGAGACGGAGAAGGGGCCGTATACCTTTTGCAGGTCCATCCAGGGTAGCGCCGCGACGTACAGCATCTTGGCCAGCTCCCACGAAAGCCCAATCACAATGGCGGTCGGCAGCACAGCGCGGACGGGCAGCTTGCGGTTAGGAAGAATCCAATAGACAAGGAAGAAGAGCAGGATGCTGGCAATGGCCGCCGAAATCTGCAGCAGCCAGTGGGAGACAAAGGTGAAGACCATGATTTCAGTGTGGCCGAAGAACAGGAATTGCAAAACCGATTTCTGCGCCGCCGTGATGGCGACGCTGACCAGCGCCAGGGTGCCGATACTGGCCGCCAGGCCAAGAGAGACGAGCTGGTTCATGATGTAGGAGCGGTTTTTGGTTACACCCCAGACCCGGTTCAGAGCCACTTCCAGGGGGAGGAAGACGCCGGTTGACGAAATCAGCAACATCACCACTGAGGCAATTTGCACCCCGCTTGCGCGCATGGGCCACGATCTCCATGTTCTTGGTGACGAAATCTTGGCCGGTGGGCAGGAAGTAGCGGATCATATCCGCGATCGCACTCTCCATGGCGGGAGAATGGAAGACCAGGCGGGCAATCGTGAACATCAATACGATGAATGGGAAAAGAGACAGGATGGCATTGGCGGCGACGCTAAAGGCATAGGTGTGCACTTCGGTCTGCGCCATGTAGCGGGCAAGGCTCACCGTCTCGTCCACCAGGCTGGCATTGCGGGCTAATCCCGCCGGCGGCCGCGGTTCAGGGGGAACACCAACAAGGGCATCCTCCTTGGGGGTGGCCAAAATCTGCGGGATGGATATGCCGAGGGTCATAGGCTCTCATGCTAGCAGCCGGGACGCCGGCTCGAAATCACCCACACGATCCGTCGCAGTACAACCTTGATGCCCCGCCCACCGAAATACCGGTCTGACCGTCCCGAATCGCCCCTTGGCGCAGCGATCAAAAATTGCCTCTGCCGGGAGCGATCTCCCGGTTTTACCGTATGGTTCCGCCAGGCAAATTTTTCTTGCACTGGATTCCAATTCCTGCCATAACATCATCAAGCTCGAACAAAAGTTCATCGTTCGAACGCTCGGAAGGCCAATTGGTGTAATTGTTTCACCGCTCTCAAAGCACTCCAGGTGACCCAGGATTTGCCGTAGGTGATAGGGAACGGCCGCTCGTGGTGTCCCTGAGGAGCGCTGGAGATGGTTGATAAAGGTCGGAAAGGAAGTTCGCTTGAAGGAAAATGGCGTGGTGAAGTGGTTCAACGGAGCCAAAGGATACGGGTTTATCCAACGTTCGACTGGGGAGGATGTCTTCGTGCATTTCTCCGCTATCCAGGAGAACGGATACAAGACCCTGAACGAGGGCGATGCGGTGGAGTTCGAATGCCAGCAAGGCCCCAAGGGACTCAACGCCGCCAACGTTGTGCGTAGCGCCTGATTTAAGGAAATAGACGGTACCCGGCGTCGCGTCATGCCTCAGCCTGGAAAATCGTGGCGTTTCTTTTGTGCTGTTCGCCACGCTGGCGAGTGCCCATTGCGCCGCCTCTGCAAGCACGGGTTCCGGACCGGCTGCCCACTCCCGTAGCTTGGGCACGTAGCTCGCTAAGGCCGCTGTTCCCCATGGCGATGGCTACATTGCGCAACAAGCCGCTCAGCTTGGTGCGTTGTACGGGGGATTGCCGGAACAGCCTACGAAAGCTCTCCGCATCCAGTTCCGCAAGCCAGGCAAGCGCAGGGTTGACCAGTTCCGCACGAACCGCCAGCTCCGCATCCTCGCTTACCGGCGCCCGGCGATTCCAGGGGCACACATCCTGGCAAATGTCGCAGCCGAAGACCTGACGACCCATGAGCGCACGCAGCGGCTCGGGAATCGGTCCCCGCTTTTCAATCGTCAGGTAGGAATACACAGGCTTGCATCCATCTGGTAAGGCGCGACGAGGGCGCCGGTGGGGCAGGCATCAATGCATCGCGTGCAACTGCCACAGCGATCTTCCGCCACCCGGATCGGCGTTGGCGGACGGCACCTCCAGCCCGGTAAGAATCACGCCCAGAAAAAGCCATGATCCGAGCTCCTGGTTGAGAATGCAGGTATTCTTTCCGATCCAGCCGATGCCGGCATACTTGGCGTAGATCCGCTCAACCAGTGGACCCGTATCCACGTAGCAGCGGGAGGTAAGGGGCCAAGCGCCTGTTGCAGGCTCTGCTCCAGTTTCTTCAGGCGGCGAGCAGAACATCGTGGTAGTCGCTCGGCTGCCTGCCGGGCATCTGCCAGTCCATACCGTCTGCGTAACGCGCGATCCAGCCGGTTTCCGCCGAAGCTGGATCGATGGACTTGGGGGCGTCGGCGTTGTAGTTCGCGGCACAGACGATGACTGACCGGGCCCACGGTACGGCGATGCGCAGAGAGGATCGCAGCAGGCGGTTGGCTTCGTCGCGGCGCTTCAGATACTCCATCTCGCCGGCATAGCCGCGCTCGATCCAGGGCTCGAAGTGACTCAGCTCGGGTATCAGCCTCCTCGCCGGGCGGCGGAATTGGAGCGATGCCGGCCCTGGAAAATCCCGCCTCCTTGGCCAGCGCGGCAACCTGATCGTGAATCATGATCAACCATTCTGAGACGCTCCGCGGCGTTGACGGCCAGCGTCTCCACGAAAGCAATATTCTGCAACAATGTCTTGGGGGAGCCCGTGCCGCTCTCCCAGATATGCAGGGCTGTTGTAGGAGACAGAAACTTTTCCCTGATCGTCCTCAGCAACCAGAATCTTGAGTGGCAGGTCGATAGCGATGCTCGGCGCGGCCAGCATCAGGGGAGTGCCTCCCTTTGGATTACCGAAGACGAGAAGCTTGGTCGGAGGCATTTTCATCCCTGCCTTCTCTGCTTCCCCACTGTGATCGATCAAGGCGAAAACGGTGATTGCTTTGGCGGCCAGGACGGCCTGCAGCTTGCGCACGGTTTCATCGACCGAATAGTTGCTGGTCTTACTGACGATTCCATTGTCGGACACGGCGGTTTCTCCTCTCTTTCGCGCCTGTCTTGGATGTGCCGCTCCCATCATAAGTCTGGGGGAACCCGCGGCGCCCGAATTGCGTAATCTCTGGGTAGTGGTTTTCCCCCCGATGGAGCGGATGGAATCATGATCAAGTTCTTGCTGTGGTGTATTCTCTTCATCCTTTGCTGGCCACTGGCCGTGATGGCGATTGTCTTGTATCCGATCGTATGGCTGTTTTTGCTGCCCTTCCGGTTAGCCGGCATTGCCGTGCACGGAGCGCTGGAGCTGGTGGTCGCCCTGATCACTCTGCCGGCACGCATGCTGCGAGCTATTTAGCGAGCGCGGCCTGCCTCCGCTTGGATCTTCAGAAAGTCGGCTGGCTTGACGATTTTCGTGCCGGCGAAGTGCCCAAGTTTCAAAAGATGATTGTCGCCGGTGACAATATATTCAGATTTGCATTCTTACCGTTGACAATCTATCCATAGACTATCTATGGTTTAAGCCATGGCGACTCGACCGGAAATTATGCCAGGCACCCTCGACATGCTCATCCTGACAACGCTGACGCGCGCGCCGCTACATGGATACGGGATCGCGCAGTCGATCAAACGTGTGTCGGATGCTGTGCTGACGGTGGAGGAAGGCTCACTTTATCCGGCTCTGCAGCGCCTGCTGCTGCAAGGTTGGGTGAAGGCCGAGTGGAGGAGGACTGAGACCAACCGGCGGGCACGCTATTACACCCTGACGGCGGCAGGTCGAAAACAATTGGGTATCGAAGTCTCGGAGTTTCAGAAGATGATTGCGGCGATTGGCCGAGTGCTCGAGGACGCGGAGGAGACAGTATGAATGCCCTGGGTCGTTTGCTGAGAAGGCTTGCGGTTCTGCTGAGGAGGGAAAGCTTCGATCGGGAACTGCAGGAGGAGATGGCTTTCCATCGGGAGCAGGCGACGAAGGAGTTCGAAGCCAGCGGCATACCCCCGGAAGCCGCCCGCTATGCCGCGATGCGGCAGTTTGGCAATGCGACGCTGCTCAAAGAACGCAGCCACGAGGTGATGGGGTTTCGCGTGGAGAGCGTGGTACAGGACCTGCGATTCGCAGTGCGACAGCTGCGCAAGAGTCCCGGACTTGCGGTCACTGCCATCCTGGTGCTAGCGCTGGGCATTGGGGCAAGCACGGCAATCTTCGGGTTTGTGGACGCGCTGTTGATTCAGCCGCTGCCGTTTGCCAGCCCTAATCAGCTGGTGGACGTGGATGAAAGCTCAGCGATGGTTCCGCGTACCAACCTGTCCCGGGACGACTACGACGACTGGAAGCGGCTGAATACGACGCTCAGTTCGCTCGATGTATATGGAGGCACCGGTTTTCTGCTGCGTATGGGTTCCCTCTCCGAGCCCGTGGCAGCGGCCCGGGTAAGCGACGGATTCTTTCGCACCCTCGGTGTCGAACCGATGCTGGGGCGCGGCTTCCGCGCGGGAGAGGACAGGCCGGGGCAGGCGAGGATCGCAATCCTCACCTACGGGACTTGGTTGAAGCGCTTCGGCGGCCGTCGTGACGTCATCGGGGAATCCATAAGCCTGACCGGCGAGGCCTACACGGTTGTGGGAGTCTTGCCGCGTACGTTTGCATTTGCGCCACGTGCCAGCGCGGAGCTCTTTGTTCCCCTGCTGGACAAGAACGGATGCGAGCAGCGAAGAGGCTGCCACAACCTGGACGGCGTGGCGCGGCTGGGGAAGGGCGTGACCGTGCAGGCGGCGTTGGCCGACCTGAGAGGCATTGCGGAGCAGTTGGCTCTGCAATATCCGGGCACGAATAAGGGACAGGGCGCCAGTGTTCTTCCGTTGACCGAGGTCTTTGTAGGCAAGCTGCGGCCGACTTTGGTGACATTGCTCGCCGGCGCCGGGCTGCTGCTGCTGATTGCCTGCGTGAATGTGGCCAGCCTGCTGCTGGTGCGAGCGGAAAGCCGCAGGCGCGAAACCGCAGTGCGGGGCGCCCTGGGCGCAACACCGGCACGACTGGTTCAGCAGTTCGTTACCGAGGGCCTGCTCCTGGCCGGACTGGGCTGCGGGACCGGAATGGTGCTCGCGGTCTTCACGATGTCGCTGCTGACGCGGATCGTTCCCAAACCCATGGCCCAAGGGATGCCGTTTCTCGCCGTGGTGGGACTCAATCGTCATACCGCCTTCTTTGCGGTAGCCGTCTCGCTGATGGCGGCGTTTGTGCTGACAGCCGCCCCCGCGCTGCGGCTTGCCTTTAGAGAGATCCACGAAGGACTCACTGATGGGGGAAAGGGCGCGGCGAGCCGGGTCTGGAGCCGGCTGGGAGCCAACCTGGTGGTGGTGGAGTTGGCGGTGGCCGTGGTGCTGCTGGCCGGCGCCGGTCTGTTGGCGAAAAGCTTCTACCGGCTGCTGCACGTCGAAACGGGATTCGATACTTCGCACCTGGCGACGGTCTATGTGATGGCTCCGGACAATGTCTACGGCAAGCCCGAACAACAGGTCGCCCTGTATCACCAGATCCTGGAGAAAGTTTCGGCGCTGCCGGGGGTGCAGTCGGCGGGTATTACCAGCTATCTTCCGCTGCAGTGCAATTGCGACACCGACTGGATACGAGTTGCCGGCAAGCCGTTCCACGGCGAACACAATGAAGTGCTGGAACGCGACGTGAGCCCACAGTATCTGGCCGTACTCAAGGCAAAGCTGGTGCAAGGGCGCATGTTTACCCAAGCCGATGATGCAAACCATCCCCAGGTGACCATCTTGAATGAATCGATGGCGCGGAAGTACTTCCCGGGCGAGGATCCCCTGGGCAAGATGATTGGCGATGGGGATTTGGCGCCGAAATCGATGCGACAGGTCGTGGGAGTGATCCAAGATGTGCGCGAGGGAGCACCGGATGACGAGGCGTGGCCGGCGGAGTATTTCTCGATCGATCACGGGCCCGACAGCAACTTCGAAGTGGCGGCCCGCACGGCTCAGGATGAGAAGGATCTGTTGCCGGTGTTGGTGAAGACGCTGCGCGCGATCAATCCCAACCTGGGGATCTACGGGGAAAGCACCATGACCGCGCAAATGAGCAGCTCGCAAAGCGCCCTGTTGCATCGATCCTCTACCTGGCTGGTGGGAGGGTTTGCGGTAATGGCCCTGGTGTTGGCAGTGGTGGGGCTTTATGGAGCGGTTGCGTATTCGGTGAGCCAGAGGACGCGTGAAATCGGCGTGCGGATGGCGCTGGGTGCGCAGCGGGGCGCTATCCATCGGCTCATTCTGAAAGAGGCGGGATGGCTGACGGGCATGGGGATTCTCATCGGGCTGGCATGCTCGGTTGCGGCGGCGAAGCTAATGGGCAGCCTGCTCTTCGGCGTGCATGCGTGGGACTTTTCGACGCTGGCGGGGGTAGCTGCGGTGCTGGGGTTCTCTGCGCTATTGGCCAGCTTGATCCCTGCGCGACGGGCTTCGTCGGTCAATCCGGTGGAAGCGCTGAGCGCCGAATAGCTGGGCCCAAGGCGCAGCATTCCGCGCCGGCAAGGTCGGCGGCCCGTCCGCTTTCCGAAAATATCTTAAATAAAATCACCCACTTACCTCAACCGCAACAAAAGCTTTGGGTGCCCCATTTGGCAAGCCGTATTTTGGCTTGAGTGGGCTACCATGCCGCCCCCACTCGTTTGTCATTAGGACCCGAGCGACCTGTCCCGGAGTGCCGTGGAAGCATAGTAGGGGACCTGCTGTTTCTTTCCCCGGTTCTCACACACCCTCCAAAGCGCAGCCGCCCGGTCGGTGGTAACCTGCGAGTGCTAGTGGCTTTTCAGGCACTTCGATCAAAAAGTTTCCGCTTACAAGTGAAGATTCGCTAGAAGGGAGGATGGGCTAGTCGACCCTTCTCACATGGCGAACTTTTCCCCGGAATATCTCCGCCCGTCGCCGGCAAAAAGGGCTTCCTTCAGAAGCCTGGGCAACCAACTCGGGATAGGCACACCTGCATCTAAGTGGCAGCCATTTAAGACAAATGAAAATGCCCAGCGAATTGCAAATGCGCTGCCTCTTCCAATCCCACCAAGGTGTCTTTGCTCGAAAAGATCCAACGCAGATCTCGTTGGCGGGTTTGCCCGCCGATGGGCGCTCTGCGCATGATGCAGGAGATCGACATGAAGAAGAACGGAACCTCCGTATTGTCCGCTCCGGAAGAACTCGCGCTTCGCAAGCCGAAAAGCAACGGGCATAACGCCGTTGTTGCGGAATATGACCCGGCGGAATTAGTCCTCATTCTGGAGCGAATGCAGGCCATGCGCGATGGAGACTTCTCCGTGCGCCTTCCTGGTTCATGGACCGGTCTGAGCGGGAAAATGGCCGACACCTTCAATGAAATTGCCATGGCGAATCAGCGGATCGCAAAGGAGCTGCGGCGTGTCGGCCAGGTGGTGGGGAAAGAAGGCAGGACCCGGGAGCGGGCAAGGTTCGACGAATCCCGCGGCGCCTGGGGAGAGATCGAAGATTCGGTCAACACGCTGATTGAGGATCTCCTGCGCCCGACCACCGAAGTCACCCGCGCGATTGCGGCGGTGGCCGATGGAAACCTGACCCAGACGGTGAGAATGGACGTGGATGGACGTCCGCTCGAAGGGGACTTTCTCCGCTCCGCCAGAATCGTGAACACCATGATTCAGCAGCTCGGTGTGTTTACGTCGGAAGTCACCCGCGTGGCCCGCGAAGTAGGCACCGACGGCAAACTCGGCGGACAGGCGCAGGTTCCCGGGGTAGCCGGAACCTGGAAAGACCTCACTGACTCCGTCAACTCCATGGCCAGCAACCTTACCAGCCAGGTGCGCAACATCGCTGAAGTGGCCACGGCCGTGGCCAGCGGCGACTTGTCGCGCAAGATCACGGTGGATGTTCGCGGGGAAATTCTGCAGCTGAAGGAAGCCATTAACACCATGGTCGACCAGCTCAGATCCTTCGCGTCTGAAGTGACGCGTGTCGCCCGCGAAGTAGGCACCGACGGCAAATTAGGTGGGCAGGCGGTGGTGCTCGGTGTGGCCGGCACGTGGAAAGATCTCACCGACTCAGTGAACGCCATGGCTGGAAACCTGACTGCGCAAGTCCGCAACATCGCGGAGGTCACCACAGCCGTGGCCCGGGGCGATTTATCGCGCAAAATTACTGTGGACGTTAAGGGCGAGATCCTGGAGTTGAAGAACACCATCAACACCATGGTGGATCAGCTCAACGCATTTGCCGGCGAGGTGACGCGGGTCGCGCGTGAGGTCGGCACCGAAGGCAAACTGGGCGGCCAGGCCCAGGTTCCCGGAGTGGGCGGTACGTGGAAAGACCTTACCGACAACGTCAACTTCATGGCCAGCAATTTGACTGGGCAGGTACGCAACATTGCCGAAGTCGCAACGGCGATCGCCAGCGGCGATCTTTCGCGCAAGATCACGGTCGACGTCCGCGGTGAGATCCTGCAGCTCAAAGAAACGCTGAACACCATGGTGGATCAGCTCAACCGTTTCGCGGGTGAGGTCACCCGCGTAGCGCGTGAAGTGGGATCGGAAGGGCGGCTTGGCGGGCAGGCCAATGTGCCCGGCGTCGCCGGTACCTGGAAGGACCTTACCGACTCTGTCAATTCCATGGCCGGCAACTTGACCGCCCAGGTGCGCAATATCGCAGAAGTGACTACCGCCGTCGCGCGCGGTGATCTGTCGCGCAAGATCACAGTCGACGTGAAGGGCGAAATTCTGGAGCTGAAAGACACCATCAACACCATGGTGGATCAACTCAATGGCTTTGCCGGCGAGGTCACGCGCGTGGCGCGCGAGGTTGGAACCGAAGGCAAACTCGGCGGTCAGGCTCAGGTGCCAGGGGTGGCCGGCACCTGGAAGGACCTTACCGACAACGTCAACTTCATGGCCAGCAATTTGACAGGCCAGGTGCGCAACATTGCGGAAGTGGCGACTGCCGTGGCTCGCGGCGATCTATCGCGCAAGATCACGGTGGACGTCAAGGGCGAGATCCTGGAATTGAAAGACACCATTAACACCATGGTGGAACAGCTGCGGTCCTTCGCGTCGGAAGTCACGCGCGTTGCCCGCGAAGTAGGCACAGACGGCAAGCTGGGAGGGCAGGCCCAGGTACCGGGCGTTGGCGGCACCTGGAAAGACCTTACCGACTCAGTCAACTCCATGGCCAGCAATCTGACCGGCCAGGTGCGCAACATCGCGGAAGTAGCGACTGCCATTGCCAGCGGCGATCTTTCCAAGAAAATCACGGTCAACGTGAGCGGCGAGATTCTTCTGCTCAAAGACACCATTAACACCATGGTGGACCAGCTCAACGCGTTTGCCGGCGAGGTGACGCGTGTCGCCCGCGAAGTCGGGTCCGAGGGCCGGTTAGGCGGCCAGGCCAACGTCCCTGGCGTGGCCGGAACCTGGAAAGACCTTACCGACTCAGTCAATTCGATGGCCGGTAATCTCACCGCACAGGTCCGCAATATTGCGGAGGTGACCACCGCCGTCGCGCGCGGCGATCTGTCGCGCAAAATCACCGTCGACGTGAAAGGCGAGATTCTTGAGTTGAAGAACACGATCAACACCATGGTCGATCAACTCAACGCCTTTGCTGCCGAGGTAACTCGTGTGGCCCGCGAAGTGGGAACAGACGGAAAACTCGGCGGCCAGGCGCAGGTGCCTGGCGTGGCGGGCACCTGGAAAGATCTGACCGACAATGTCAACGTGATGGCCGCCAACCTGACCGAGCAGGTGCGCGGCATCGTAAAAGTAGTTACCGCGGTTGCGAATGGCGCCCTGACGCAAAAATTAACCGTGAACGCCAAAGGCGAGGTCGCGGCGCTGGCAGAAACCATCAATAACATGACCGATACGCTAGCCACCTTCGCCGATCAGGTCACGACCGTCGCCCGTGAAGTCGGCGTGGAAGGGCGCCTGGGAGGCCAGGCTAATGTGCCGGGAGCAGCAGGCACGTGGAAGGATTTGACCGGCAATGTGAACCTTCTGGCTGACAACCTTACCAACCAGGTGCGCGCCATTGCTGAAGTAGCCACCGCCGTGACCCAGGGCGATCTCACCCGGTCCATCCAGGTTGAGGCCAGGGGCGAAGTGGCGGAGTTGAAAGACAACATCAATACCATGATCAACAACCTCCGCCTGACGACGGAGCGCAATACCGAAGAAGACTGGCTCAAGACGAATCTGGCCCGATTCACCGGTATGCTGCAGGGCCAGCGCGACCTCACCACCGTCGGCAAAACGCTGCTCTCCGAACTGGCGCCGCTGGTCAATGCTCATCAAGCCGTCATCTACCAGATGGAAACCGAGGACGAGGCAAAATTGGTACTGCTTTCCGCTTATGCGGGAGACACGGCTGACGGTCATCTGCGGCGTGTGGATCTTGGCGAGGGCCTGGTAGGTCAATGCGCGATTGAAAAGCGGCGCATCCTCATAAGAGATCTGATAGACAGCAAAGTCACCATTCGTTCCGGACTGTTTGAGGCTGTGCCGCGGAACGTGATCGTCTTACCCGTGTTGTTCGAGGATCGCGTAAAGGCGGTCATTGAGCTCGCTTCTTTGGGAGTCTTTACTGCCTCGCATCTGGCCTTTCTGGAACAATTAACCGCCAGCATTGGCATCGTGCTCAACAGCATCGAGGCCACCATGCAAACGGAAGGCTTATTGAAGCAGTCACAACAGCTAGCCACCGAACTGCAGACGCAGCAAAAAGAACTGCAACAGAAAAACGAGCAGCTGGCGCAGAAAGCCCAGCAGCTTGCGGAGCAGAATGCAGAGGTTGAGCGTAAGAACCAGGAGATCGAGCAGGCCAGGCGCGAGCTTGAGGGAAAGGCCAAGGAATTGGCTCTTACCTCCAAGTACAAATCCGAGTTCCTGGCCAATATGTCGCACGAGCTGCGGACGCCCCTCAATAGCATTCTGGTGCTGGGCCAGCAACTGGGAGACAACCCGGATGGGAATCTCACCGGCAAGCAAGTTGAGTTTGCGCGCACCATTCACGGAGCGGGTACGGACCTGCTCAATCTGATCAGCGACATCCTGGATCTTTCCAAGATCGAATCCGGAACCGTCTCTGTCGAAGCAGAGGAAGTCTTCTTCGCCAGCCTGCTCGACATGATCGGCCGTCCTTTCCGCCATGAGGCGGAAAATCGCAAGCTCGACTTTGAGCTGCTCACCGATCCGCGGCTCAACAGAAGCCTCATCACCGACTCCAAACGTCTGCAGCAAGTGCTCAAGAACCTGCTGTCGAACGCCTTCAAATTTACCGAGAAGGGCGGCGTGCGCCTCTCCGTTTCCGTGGCCGAGCAAGGATGGAGCGGCGATCATCCAATTTTGAGCCGGGCGACCGCCGTCATCGCGTTTCAAGTCTCCGATACCGGCATCGGGATACCGCAAGAGAAGCAACGCATTATTTTCGAGGCCTTTCAGCAGGCGGATGCGGGCACCAGCCGCAAGTACGGTGGCACGGGGTTAGGATTGGCGATCAGCCGCGAGCTTGCCGGCCTGCTGGGCGGCGAAATTCAATTGCGCAGCGCGCCCAACGCGGGGAGCACCTTTATTCTTTACCTTCCCCAGGTCTACAGCGGTCCATCTGCCTTACCCTTGAAGTATTCCGAAGGCCAGAATTCCCTAACCAGTAAGCCGGCGGAACTCCTGAAGACGGTGCTGGCAGAGCTCCCGGCGGAACAGATTCCCGACGATCGGGAGAATCTTCAAGCTGACGATGCTGCGCTGCTGATCGTCGAAGACGACACGCACTACGCGCGAATTCTGTGCGATCACGCCCGGGCGAAGGGTTTCAAGGTCCTGCTCGCTTCACGGGGCGCGGAAGCCCTCGCGCTGGCCCGCGAATTTCACCCCGCCGCTGTTTCCCTGGATGTTTTTCTGCCCGACATGCTGGGCTGGACGGTTCTCAATCACCTGAAACAAGATCCGGCTACACGCCACATTCCGGTGCAGATGTTGACCCTCGATGAAGACAAAGGCCATGGGTTGGCGCGAGGGGCCTTCGCCTTCATTACCAAGCCGGTGACTACCGAGGGTCTTGATAGCGCAATCACACGTATCAAGCAATACGCGGCTCCGCGCCGGAAACGCCTGCTTGTGGTGGAGGACAATCCCGCCGAACAGTTAAGTATTCGTGAGCTGCTGGGAGATGAAGACATCGATGTCGCGGTCGCAACTACGGGCCGCGAGGCTCTCGCAGCACTCCAGGAACAGGCCTACGACTGTGTCGTCCTCGATCTGCGGCTTCCCGATATGTCCGGCTTCGAGGTACTGGAGCAGCTGCGTGACCGCTCCGTTGAAAGCGAAATACCGATTGTCGTCTTTACCGGAAAGGAGCTCTCTCTGGAAGAAGACGCACGCCTGCATGAGTTGGCCCGCAGTGTCGTCGTCAAGGGGGTCGAATCCCCGGAGCGGCTGCTCGACGAGACAGCTCTCTTCCTCCACCGGGTGATCGCTGATCTTCCCCCACAGAAGCAAAATATGCTGGATCGACTCCATCGCTCCGACGATGCCCTGGTGGGAAAGAAAGTGCTGGTGGTGGATGACGACGTGCGCAACATATTCGCCCTGAGCAGTGTTCTTGAGCGCCGGGGCATGAGCGTGCTGACCGCTGGTACCGGCAAAGCGGCCATCGCAACGCTTTCCCTCGTGCCCGATGTGTCCATCGTGCTTATGGACATTATGATGCCTGAAATGGATGGCTACGAGACCATGCAGGTGATCCGCGGGAATGCCGCTTTCCACCGTTTGCCGATCATTGCGCTCACTGCCAAGGCGATGAAAGGGGATCGCGAAAAATGTCTCGAGGCGGGTGCATCCGAGTATCTGGCAAAACCGGTAAACACGGAGCAATTGCTCTCCACACTTCGCATGTGGCTTCATCGATAGTTCAGGTATCCAAGAACACGCACGCAGGGGCCTTGAAAAGATGAGAATCAATGAGAGCGTCAATATCCTGATGGTGGATGATCAGCCGGGCAAGCTGCTCAGCTACCAAGCCATATTGGAAGATTTAGGAGAGAACCTGCTTTCCGCCACTTCGGGAAAGCAGGCTCTGGAACTGCTTCTCAACCAGGACGTTGCCATCATTTTGATGGATGTGAGTATGCCCGACCTCGATGGTTTCGAGTTAGCGGATCTCATTCGCCAGCACCCTCGCTTTCAAAAAACGGCGATCATCTTTATCTCCGCGGTGCATCTGACGGATCTCGATCGCATGAAGGGATATCAGCGCGGAGCGATGGATTACATCTCCGTGCCGGTGGTGCCGGAGCTCTTGCGCGCCAAAGTGAGCGTATTTGCCGACTTGTACCGGAAGACACGGGAATTGGAACTGCTCAATCGCGAGCTGGAAGAGCGGGTGCTGGCGCGCACCGAACAATTCTGGCAAAGCGAAGAGCAAGTACGCAAGCTGAACGGGCAATTGCAGCAGCGCATTGCGGAACTGGAAACGATCATGAAGGTTTTGCCGGTAGGCGTTTCTATCGCCCATGATCCGCATTGCCGTTTCGTTACGGGCAATGCCGCCCTGAAAGAGTTGCTTGAACTAGGGAACCGGGAAAACCTATCTCCACACAGCTATGAAAATGCTGGTGGAACCTATGAGGTTTACAGGAATGGCGCGCGTCTTGCGTTTGATGAGCTTCCCCTGCAGCGCGCCGCCGCGACCGGTCAGCCGGTGGGAAGGATCGAGCTCGAAGTGCGCTGCGCAAGCGGAAAAGTGATTCAAACCCTGATGAGCGCGAATCCACTGTTCTATGATTCCGGAAACGTTCGCGGGGCGGTTGGAGCGCTCATCGATATCACCGAGCGAAAGCGGATGGAGCAGGCATCGAGGCAGCGTGCAGACCTGCTGGATCTTGCTTCGGAAGCCATCATCGTGCGTGACCTTGACGGAACGGTTCAGTTTTGGAATTCCGGAGCTGCTGCGCTCTATGGCTGGAGATCCGAAGACGCTCTGGCCAAGCATCTTCACCAACTGCTGCACACGCGATTTCCCGTGCCCAATCGGGAGATAGAATCAACCCTCTCCGAGGGACGGCAATGGGAAGGAAACCTGGTTCAACATACAAGGGATGGACGCGAGATTGTCGTTGCCTGCCGAAAGATTTTACAACGCGATGGAAGAAAACCGCGCTTCGTCCTGGAGATCTGCCGGGACATCACTGCGCGTTTGCAGGCCGAGGAGGCACTTCGCCAGTCAGAGAGACTCGCCGCCATGGGCCGGATGGCGGGCATTGTCGCGCATGAAATCAACAATCCCCTGGAGTCGATCCTTAACCTCTTCTACCTGCTGGAAAAACATCCATCTCTGAATCAGGAGGCGCGGCACTACGCGATGATGGCGGAACAGGAGCTGCTCCGCATTTCGCACATTACCAAGCAGACACTAAGCTTTTATCGTGAATCGGCACAGGCCATCGCCGTCTCGATTCCTATGCTCCTGAATGACATCCTGGAGCTTCAATCGCGGCAATTGCAGGCCAAAGGAATCATCGTTGAGCGGCGGTATGGTAGCGGAGAGATCGTGCAGGGCTTTCCGGTAGAGCTCAAACAGGTTTTTCTCAATCTTATTGCCAACGCGATTCAAGCGATGCCCGAGGGCGGGCGCTTGCGCATTCACACCGGGCAGGCCTATCGAGCCGCCACGCAAACTGCAGGTGTTCGCATCTCTATCCTGGATACCGGCTCGGGGATCAAGCCCGAAGATGCAAAGCATTTGTTTGAACCATTTTTTACCACCAAATCTACCAAGGGGACGGGGTTGGGCCTTTGGATCTGTAAGGGGATCGTGGAAAAGTATGAAGGCACCATAGATTTCCGCAGTACGACCCTGCCGGGCAGAAGCGTCACCTGCTTCTCCGTCTTCATTCCCGGCCCATCTGCCGTGGAGAATCCTCTGCTCGATTTGACTTCAAACGTAAGCGCTACAAGCTAGGGCGCGGTCAGAATAACACTTGTCCAAATTAGGTTTGTGAAGGAACCTGGCGGACTTCGTTTCCTGACCGCCGTGGACGGGTGCCCCATGTTCGCACCAGCGTACATGGGCCGATGACGATTTTTTCAAATGCTTTCACTTCATATGTCACGAGGATTCTCCACGTCAAAAATCGTCAATTCCCGGCGCTTTTCCCGAGATTTCGTTGATTTTCGAGACGGTCGGGAGACTGAATCTGCATAGGTGTCTCATTTCATTCAATCATGTGTTGGCCTTTCGATTGCACACTACCGAGGCACAGATGTGAGTTTCGAGAATAAAGATGGGGAGCTTTCCAGTGCAAACTGCAACCATGTCGGGAACAGACAAGTCCGGTTTACAGCCTCCTGAGCGGGCAACCCCGGAACACCAGTGTCACACAGGCTCTGAAGTAGAAGCAGGCAGTAGTCCTTTTCTTGATGCCATCGTAGCTAACGCGAACCGGCTCACCCTGTTCCGGGTGCACTACAAGCCCTATTGGATCATGTCGGATGCCGCGGCCTTAGCGGCGCTTGCCTATGCCTGGATCTTTTCCCGGCGTTTCCCGAATGTATCTGGCCTCGGCCTCGGGCTGGCCACGCTCATAGCCTTGCTGGTTTACAAAGTTGTGCTGGAAGTGAAAAAGGCCCTGGGCAAAGCAGCGGCACGGTCGTTTCTGCAGGATTGCCTCCTGGTCATCCTTCCGAGTTTTCTGGTCGTAAGCCTGCTGTTCAAGCAGCCGCTGAGCCTGGCGTTCGCATTCATCGGAACACTCATCCCGCTGTATGGATGCCTGGCTCGCATCGGATGCTTCCTCGGCGGTTGCTGCTACGGGAAGCCGTCAAACAATGGAGTCCTATACTCCAGGACCATTTTTGAAGCGGCCAATCACGGATGCAGGAGGTACTCCCCCAGCCCTAACCCGGGTAGCCGTGTGTTCCCGATACAGCTCGTCGAAGCCGCCGCACAGGCAACTCTCTTTGCGTTATTAGTCACCCTGCTTTGGCAGTTCCCGGGCACGGCCGGGTCCATCTTTTGGCTATATCTCTCTCTGTACGCGGCGGTTCGGTTCGTGCTTGATTTTTACCGGACCACCAGTGCGCGACCGAGATACTGGCGCTTCTCAGAAGCACAGTTAGTATGCGTGGCAATACAGACGGTAAGCCTCGGCGTCCTGCTCCGTGGATAGCTTGCTTCCCACGCGAGCCCACACAAGGCCGGCATGGGCCACCCATAGCTACAGGCCTTAGGGAGCGAGTTGCTTAGCCACCTGGTCGGTGACCGCCTTTTCCAGCAACTTTATGTGATCATCGGAATCAGACAGCATCCCTTGAGCGCAATCAGGAATGACGGATGCCCCGCAAACCTGGATAGTATTCACGACATAGAGCGCGCGATAGACCAGGGTCATTGAGACTGCGGTGCCTTTGTTGTCATCGATCCCCATCGTGGCCAACCTAATCTGCCATCCTTGTGGATTGGCAGCGGCCTCCTCATATTGGGGACTTCTCGCCACAGCAAGCCGCAGTGCACTACAAAGCTGATCTCCGACTACATCCCCGGGCAACGAGACGCAGTGGATGGCTATGTCGGTCTTGTGGGTTTGACCGAATGCTGCGGAGGTTAACAAGACCGCGAGCGCCAAGCTTTTCATATATACGACGGTAGCAATTTAGCTGACTCGGTCAATGACCCATTTGCAGTACGGCCCTGCAGTAGGGGTTATCGCATTTGGTTCTGAAAGCCTACGAATGGGTCGAAATGGGGCGCCCGCCGGCTCGATCGACGCGAGGTGAGGCAATAGCTTCTGGTGTACACTCCGCTGTCATGAACGATCCTGTTATTCGCCCCGCAGTTGCTTCAGAACAAAAGCTGCTTGAAGAATTGCAACTGCGCGCATCGCTTACGAATGCCGGGGATCGCGATGCTCTTCTCGCCAACCCCGATGCCATCGAGTTGCCGCTCGAACAGATAGCCGCTGGTCGAGTATTTGTGTCGGAGTGGCGCGGCGCAATCGTTGGGTTTTCTGCCATCCTGCCTCGTGCCGACGGAGGCACCGAACTGGATGCGTTGTTTGTTGATCCAGTTTTCCGGCGACGCGGTATTGGACGTTTGCTCGTCGAATACTGCGCGGACGTGGCCCGTAAGCAAGGATCTGATGCCCTGCATGTCATCGGTAATCCGCATGCAAAAGATTTTTACGATGCATGCCACTTTAAGATGACCGGAACCACCCAAACCCGTTTCGGCGTCGGCCTTCTGTTGAGAAGACCGCTGTGACAGCCGCTACCGTAGAACCCACGGCCGAGATTGCGACGCCGCTTATTGTCGGCGGCGGAAGCGACATCACTGTGTCGACGGTAAGGACGGCGGCCGCATGAGACCAAAGGCCGGGGTTCAGCTTCTGGGAAACATCAAATTCGCCTCTAGGCGGTGAACGTTTCGTCCTGTCTCTCCAGGTTTTCCCTGGACGGATTCTGTAAGGGCCGTTTCCATCCCCGAGAATCGTCCCCATCGTGAGAAACTTGAAGCAGACACGCTGGTCACCACTCCGACGTTCCGCTTCTGGTGTGCGGATTGCATGAGTTTTTTGCGCACACCGTGTCTACGATTAGGGAGGACTGCATGTCGACCTTCTTCCAGGACCTGCAATTTGCATTGCGGCAGATCGTCGAGCGGCTTCGTATTGACGGCTGTGTTTACCCTGGCGCTGGCTGTAGGGGCAACACGGCCGTCTATTCGCTGCCGGACCAGGCACTGCTGCGATGCGCTGCCGGTGCGCACGCCGGAAGCAGTTGGTAGTGCTGAGCGCCCCAGGCAAAGCGTGGGAGGGACATCTCGTGCGACCGCGGTGCGGGGGCGGATAAGTCGTTCTCCTACCCCATGTACCGGGATTTGCGCGATCAGGCCAAGGTCTTCGATCGACTGATCGCTACGTCGGCGGCTTCGATCGAGATCACGCACGATCGCACATCCGAGATTGGCGATGCGGAGCTGGTGAGTGGAAATTACTTTTCGGTGCTCGGTATAAGGCCTGCTCTCGGACGGCTCCTGACACACGCCGACGATGGCGCACCGGCACCAACCCGGCGGTGGTGCTGAGTTACCACTACTGGGCTGCGCATCTGGGCGCGGACCCGCGCCTGGTGGGACAGACGATCGCCTTGAACGGACATGGTTTCGAGGTGATCGGCATTGCCCCGCGAGTCTTCCAGAGCGCGGTGTGGGGCGAGATGCCGGATGTGTTTGTCCCCATGTCAATGCTCGATGTAGTGATTCCGCGCAAAGGCAAGCGGTTAGCAGACCACACCGACCGCTCGATGAACGTTATCGGACGGCTGCACGAGGGGGAGACAACTGCGCAGGCGGAGGCAGGTGTAGCGCCGTTATGGCATGCGCTGCGCGCCGAGGAACTGAAGGCGCTGGGGCAGCGGTCACCGCGCTTCGTGGACGACTTCCTAACACACAGCCGACTGCAGCTAGGCCAGGCGCGCGTGGACTCTCCTACAGCCGCGACGGCGTCGAAGCGCCATTGCTAACAGCGATGGCGATGGCGATGCTGGTGCTGTTGTTGGCCGCGGCGAACGTCGCCAGCCTGCTGCTGGTCCGTGCCGCTGCGCGTGTGCAGGAGTTCGCAGTACGCTGCGCGTTCGGCGCTCGGTCTGGACGCATCCTACAGCAGTTACTGATTGAGGGCGCTCTCATCGGCCTTCTGGGCGGCGCCTTCGGCATGCTGCTGGCACCGGCCGCAATGCGATTGCTCGTGCACCAGCTCGCCGGAGCAGGAACCAGACGAGCGCCTTTCACGCCAACGCTGGATGCGCGACTCCTGATCTTAGGACTTGTCGCGCTCTCTCATGCTTTTCATCCGGGCCCGCCTTACACCTGTGCGGCGATTTGATGCATGTCACTGAAGCAGAAGGCGGCGATGGCGAGCCGTCGGAGTGCTGAATCTGCGGCGCGCGGTGGTCGCGCTGCAAATTGGACTAAGCGTGCTGCTGCTGATTGGCGCGGGGCTATTCGTGCGCACGATCGAGAACCTTCGCCGTGTAAACGCCAGGCTTCAACACGACGCACCTGGTCACCTTCCACATCAACCCCTTGCAGGCGGGCTATCTTAAGCAGCCACAGATCCCTCTCACTCGAAGAGCGGGTAATTGACGTGATGCGTGGTCAGCCGGGCGTGAAGGCGGTGGCGGCGAGCGATGACCATGAATTGGCGGGTGACAGCCGGGGCGGCAATGTGACAGTGGAAGGCTATAAGCCGCCGGTGAATGAAGACTTTGCTCTTGAAGAGAGCACGGTTAATTCGGACGTACTTCCATACCATGCAGGTCCCGATGGCTCCTGGGCGAGCTTTAGCGCCGAGGGACGCGACTGCCATCCGGTTTCCATCGTGAACGAGACTTTCGTTCCGCAACTCTTTAAGGCTGCGGCTCTACCGAATCAACTGTTACATGTCCCCTAGTGTTGCGGGCAACACCTTCACTCCATGACTATCCTTGGTGTGGTGCGCGACAAACAGAACACTCAACCTTCGCGATGCCAGTCTGCCAAATCTCTTCATGGCGCTCGAACAGTTTGAGGCGCCAGGCCAACTCTTCTTTACCTACGCACGGCAACGCCGCCCGAGCAGATGTTCGCTGCGGTGCGAAGCGCAGTGCGCTCGATCGATCGCATGTATTGACTGTTGCCGGACCTGCGCTCGATGGATGATCAAATCGAAGAGAGCATCAAAAACGAACGGATGATTGAGGTATTAGCGCTAGTCTTCACCCGGACTAGCCGCGCTGCTGGCGGGTGGAGGGATCTATGGTGTGCTGGCCTACACGACGATGCAACGCACACGGGAGATCGGCATCCGTATCGCCCTGGGTTCGACGCGGTTGGCCATCTCCGGCCTGGTGCTTAAGGAGATGCTGCGGGTGGGAGCAGTAGGCGTGCTCAGTGAGGTGCATTGCTCCGTATCCCTCTTTGACGCAATTCATCGTCAGCTCTTCGGATATCTGCGGCGTACCTTTCCTTCACTTGGCAGACGGATGTATGCTATAAGCCTTACGTTGGTGCTCTCAGCCGCGACACTGCTGCCCGCGCCACGTCGCATGTCGTTGCAGACCGATGGAAGCGCTACGAGCCGAATAGGCAAGCCGCATACCACCCGCGCTCCCTCGGCTGCCAGGAAGTTTGAAATTGTTCAGAAACTCATCCGCCGCCAGAAACAACCAACCACTAAGAACAGACGATCACTAAGCACCAGGTGCAGAGACACGCAATCGAGCAGGGCTGTCGATTACGTTGACAGTTTACCCGTTCGGTTTATGTCGGTTTCGGCCTGGTCACAACGCCGGGAAAGATTCATGTCGCCGAATTCCTGCTGGCTTGCGGCTATGTGGCTTTTCCTACTCTGCATGAAGCACGGCAACTAAATCCGTTCTCGCCGCGTTCGCCGCAGGCACGGTGCTTGCGAGCAGCGCAACCGTAGTCATCAGCACCCAGGCAAGCGTAAAGGTGAGCGCGTCGTGGGATGTGACCCCCACCAGCAAGCTGGACAGGAGCCTCCCCACCGCGAGCGCCGCGCCCACTCCAAAAATGCCACCCAGTACGATGAGCCGCCCAGCTTCGATCACTACCAGCCGGAGCAATCCCACCCGCGATGCGCCAAGAGCCAAACGTATGCCCATCTCGTGCATGCGCTGCGTGACCGAGTAGGAGAAAACTCCGTAAACGCCTACTGCGCACAAAACCACGGCCAGCAAGGCAAAGCAGGTGATCAGGAGCATGATCAACCGTCGCTGTGCAACAGCCTCCGACACTCGCTGATCCATGGTTTCGATATCGAAGACGGGCTGATCGGGGTCCACCGCGGTCACGGCACTCCGCAGCGCATTGGCGAGCAAGGACGGATTGTTCGCGGTACGCAAGACAATGTTTATTGAATTCTGTGCCAATTGAGCGATAGGAAGAAACATCTCGGGCTGCACGTCCTGCTCCAAACCCCCGTGGCGGACATCATCGGCCACGCCAACAATCGTGACTGGTGGATGTTCCGGCCCCCATGCCATCGAGTGGAACCGTTTTCCCAAGGCGTCTCCCGCAAAAAAGCGCTTGGAGAATTCACGATTAACGATGGTGACAGGAATAGACTTGGCGGTGTCCGATGGATCGAAAGCTCGCCCCTGGAAGATTGGAGTGCCTACGGCTCGGAAGTAATCCGGGGTGACGCTGACCATGGAAACTGTCGGCCGCATTCCCACCGGCGGGGCCGGAACACCTTCAAAGGTGATGCCTCCGGACATCTCGTTGGCCTGAATGGGAAGCAAGCTGGTTGCGGCCACGGCAGTCACACCCGGAAGCCCGGACAGTCGCGGCGACAGCCGATCGACAAACGTCCTGATGCTATCCTCCGACGGATACCGGGAAGAGCTCAGAAGCGTAATCCCACTGAGCGTGTTGTGCGGGTCGAAGCCCGAATCGTAATCGAGCACATTGACGAAGCTTCGGACCAGGAGGCCTGCAGATGCGAGCAGGACCACCGCCAGTCCAACTTCCGCCAATAGCAAAGAGTTGCGTAGAAGCCGCTGCTCGCGCCCCGCTGTGATGCGCAAGGCGGAAGACTGTAGCGCGTTTCTCAGATCGGTGCGGCTCCCTCCGATTGCCGGCACGAGCCCGGACAGCACAGTAGTCAGGAACGCAACGCCCGCTGTGAAGACAAGTACCCAACCATCCATTTCGATAGAAGCACTTAGTTTGCCGAAGGGCAGGCGCAATAGTTGCGTCATTCGCGAACCGAGGACACCCTGGGGCGACTCGGGTAGCTGAAGATGTCGAACGAGGGTGGAGATCACAAAGGAGATGAGCAGCCCCAAAGCCGCGGAGAAAAGCGATAGGATCAAGCTTTCCACCAGGAGTTGTCGAACAATGCGCATACGCGAAGCGCCAAGAGCGCCACGGATGGCAGTCTCGTGCTGCCTTGACGTCGCGCGCGCCAGTTGCAGATTGGCGACATTGGCACAAGCGATCAGAAGCACAAGCCCCACCGAGAAGAGCAGGATGAGGAGCGGTTTACGATTGTCGCCCATGATATGGCGCTGCAGTGGTTCGACAACTACCTCTTGCCCTTGCGCCATATGCGCAAATCCCGCTGGGTAGTTCCTGGTGCGTGCCAGTAAGAAAGTCAGCATCTCGGCCTGTGCCTGTCGCGCGCTTATCCCTGGCTGCAACCGGCCAATGACAGACAAGAGCAAAACCCGTTTGTCGTTTGCGCTCCTGGCGGGATCCAGTCCCAATGGCTCATAAATATCCGGCTCCAGTTGCACGTCGGGAAAACGAAAGTGCGGAGGCAGGACGCCGATCACCGTCTGTTCCACGCCGTCCAACGTCACCGCTTTGTCGAGAATATTCGGGCTTGCGTTGAACTGGCTTCGCCACAAGTGATCGCTCAACAGCACCACATTCGATCCGTTTCCCTGGTCCTCGCCGTCAGCAAATGTCCGGCCAATCTGCGCTTCCACGCCCAACATAGATAGGAAGTTGGCGGTCACATTTGCCCGAGTAATGCGGATCGGATCCCTACCACTGGTCAGATTGCCGTCGCCATAGGTGTAGGCTGCAAGCTGGGTGAATGACCGGGCCTCGGATCGCGCAGCAATGAAGTTGGGGGACATCACTCTGTCCAAATGGAGTTTGGGCCAGTAGTTCGATATCCACACAAGCGTGTTTGGGTCCCGATAAGGCAGCGGCCTTAACAGCAGAGCATTCACCGCGGAGAAGATGGTCGAGGTTGCGCCAATTCCCAGCCCGAGCGTAATCACCGCCGTCAGCGTAAAGCCCGGATTGTGGCGCAATTGGCGAAGTCCATAGCGCACGTCGTGGCCCAGGATATCCAGCCACATGCCGGTGCGCCGATCACGAACAGCCTGCTTGACCTGCTCGAGACCGCCAAAGTCAGCCAGAGCGGTACGGCGAGCCTCTGCGGCCGGCATCCCTGCCGCGATCCTCTCATCCGTGACCAGATCGACATAAGCGCGCACTTCCGCGTCCAAATGGTTCTCGATTTGCCGTTTTTGCAAGAGACTTCGTAAGCAACTCCCGACTCGCGATCTAAGTCCCATCGCTCCACCTCACATTGCCTTCAGCGCATTCGTCCTTGCCGCGACAGCATGCCGGCTCCCCATGCTGTGAGCTCACAGGCGCGTCTCCTATTGAATGGCTATACGAATACACCTGCCTCCTATAGAAAGTCAACAGGAGAACCTCGTAGTTAAAGGGAGCAATCCCGCCCGAAATTTGAAACGCTAACGCGCCGCTGACGCAACGGGTTCCTTTCTCCGATGACCTGGAGCGAATTTGACAAATGGGCTGGTAATGAACGCGGCTGGTTACCAAAAAATTTTCTCTCCCTCAGTCTCGACGCGCCCCAAAAACCGTACTACTGTGGGAGTAAGAATCCACACGTCAGCGCCGTCTTGTCACGACGGCCCTGCTTGGCCTTGCACCGGCGCGTTCTACCCGTGCATCTGCCGTCAACCGCCGGGAAAGCATCAGCGCTTGTCCGCATGATGATTTGGGCGTAGCAAACGGTAATGTGACAGTGACGAATCACGCCTGTCCGCAGTTCCTGCGCCCCGCGAGGGCGCCTGCGGAGAGAAGAAATCAATGCGTAAGCAGGGTACGCTCAGTGCGTCCTCTTGATTGAGCAGTTTTGACAACTTGGAGAACACCAACTCACCGGACACCGCCCTGAGTGCCTGCGTGAGAACTCGCAACAAATGTTGGGTGGCCCATTCGCCCCGATTTCCTGCGGAGGCTGGTGGCGTTGATACACTCCATGCGCCTTTCCTTAATGAAAGGCGCACACGCGGACCTCTCTAGCACAGCGTGGCAGGAAATCGGGGTCAAGCCGCCCTTTGGCTTGAGTGGGATCCCAGCCAAACCCCTCACCCAGGCAAGATGATCAAATAAATTGCTTGGTCATCTTTCGTGAAACAAAGGACTTATTGGGCAACTTTGCCAAATGGTTGCACCAGGGAAGCTAGCGAAAGACGTTCTTTACGCATAGAGACTTCGCCCCGTGCCGAGACTCCACCCAATGGGCTTATAGCGCTTATGGCGCTTTTAGCGCTCATTTTAAAATTTGCCAAACCATATCCCCCAAACCATCCCTAGAACGGCCTCTCCATCGAATGAGGGCGCACACATTGATTGATTGATCATCTTCGTGAAATAAAGGACTTATTCGGCACCGCCACACCGAGCTGAGCTCCCAAACCTAAAAAAGACCCAAAAATATCAAATTTTAAAAATGGCTGAACAGGCTGCACCGCGGTCGAGATAGAGCGACCCAATCCCTAGCAGGCTGCGGAGAAACTCTGGTTTTTGAAGGGTACGGGCTTCAGACCGTACATAAATGCTTGAAAACAGGACCGGCTTCAGCCGCTGAGGGAAACATTTCCATCCGCATCCGGACTCTTTCCGCAGCCTGCTAGGTCGTTTCAAAAAAGCGAGCCACGCCACGTATTACGGCCATTACTACACAGAGAGACTCCACCGCGCCCAGGACTTATCTCGCTTATCTCGCTTATTTCGCATATTTTTGCACAAGAACAAAAAGACACCGGAGAATGCGGGAGAGTCGGAAATTACCCCTAGATTTTCATGATCCCGCTCACGATCATCCTCACTTGGTTCTAACCTTACAGAGGTTCGTGAGCCTGATCCTAGTGCCGTGCCCCAAACATTGACATGAGATGATGCTGTGCCGGCTTCTCTTTGCAAATACTTCGCCAAGTGTTGAAAGCTTCATCCGCTATCGCCAAGGTGTTGTTCACGTCGGTGCGTGACCATACCCATCCAACATCGTAATCGGCCTTGTAACGGTCTTCTTGCAGTTGGGCAAAGGCGCTGACTATCTTCCTGAGCTCAATCTCGACCGGTGTTGGATTGTTCTTGTCTTGGAGCTTTAATACAGCGCCGCTCATCTTCCGGTGCTCGAACATGCGTCCGAGACGCGCACGTTCGCCTGTCAAACCCCAGTTGGCTGTAAAGTCCGCGATGAGCAAATGGAACAAGGCGTAGTATGCGGTAGAGACCGCCCGGCGAAGACTGGATTGCCTTGGATTATTTCCGCCACGGGCTGCAAGATGATGGGCATCCTTCAGCAGGTCATCAGCGAATGCCATACCTCAAGCCCAAGCTTCTTCTCGCAAGGTCGCCTGCTCGGACTCACTTCTGAAATTGTGGTACGGGAAAACGCCCAGTGCCGGGAAATCTATGCGCTCAGCGAGGCGCCACACGACATTCGTCGCTACTTCTCGCAGGCGTAGTTTGGCCGCTTCATCGGACAACACTATTCGAAAGAAGATGGCCCATTGACCGCTCCAGTCTTCTCCAATCTCGTACCGAATATGACGCACGTCGGGCTTGAGCGCACCCTCGACCTCTCGTACTTTTGCGTCGATTTCGGATTGCTGCACTATAGCTGCCGGTACCATCTCGATCCCGCTCCTATCTACAGGATATCGCATCAGACTGATCGGAGTGCTGCCAATGGCGTACCCGATAGAGATACCGACTGATGCAGGAGCGCATATACGGCCCTAGGAGGCTGAGGGTGCGCCAGTTAATAAATGGCCGTGATGCCTCTTGGAAAGACTTAGGAAGCCTTAAGGAACAGACGCAAATACGAAAGGACAAACGAGATTCGGCAACTGAGTAACCCATCCCTGGCAATTAAAGAAAAAAAGCCTCTCTTCCGATCACTTCGCCGGAACCTTGCGTCTATTACTAGCGTAGTATTTCGAAATCGTAGCCGAGCTCTGCCCTGAGGTGGTTCGATGCCAACGCTGCTTCGCAATCTTCGTTACACCGTGCGCATGCTGTGGAAGAACCCCGGCCTCACTCTTACCATCCTTTGCACCCTCGCCTTGGGCATTGGCGCCAATACCGCCATCTTTACCGTGGACTACGCCACCCTGCTCGCTCCCCTGCCCTACCCGCAACCGGACCAACTGGTTATGGTGTGGTCCAAAATCAAAACCTTCCGCAATGGAATCTCTGCCGGCGATTACACCGACTGGAAGCGCCAGAACCACTCCTTCCAGGATCTCAACGCCACCACCGGCGGCTCCTTCAATATCGCCAGCAAAGACCAGCCGGAAAACATCGATGGCGGGCTGTTCACACCCGGCTACTTCAACATGCTCGGCCGCCCCTTCTTTCTCGGACGTGACTTTCTTCCCCGAGGAAGGCGTGGATGGCAAGGACCACGAAGTGATCCTTACCCACAAGCTCTGGTCGCACCTGGGCGCCGACCCCAAGCTGGTGGGCCACACCATGCGCATCAACGGAGAGCCCTATACCGTGGTCGGCGTTCTCGCTCCTGGCATCTTTGACAGAAGCGAAGCGCAGATTGCGGTGCCTTGGCTTTCAAACCCGAACAGCTTAACCATGACTTTCACTGGCTGGTCGCCATGGGCCGCCTGAAACCCGGCGTGACCCTCAAGCAAGCACAGGCCGACATGGACTCCGTGACCAACCACATCGCGCAGGTTTACCCCCAGAGCAATAAGGGCTGGGGCGCTATCGTAGAGCCGCTCAAGAACGACTTTCTGCCCAGTGAACGTAAACAGACGCTCTGGTTCCTGCTCGGCGCGGTCGGCTTCATTCTCCTGATCGCCTGCGTCAACGTGGCCAATCTACTCCTTGCCCGCGGCATTGCCCGGCAGAAGGAACTGGCCGTGCGCAGCGCGCTGGGCGCGACGCGCAAGATTATCTTCCAGCAGCTGCTCACTGAGAGCCTGCTGCTCTCTGTCGTCGGAGGCATCCTGGGTATTGGTGTGGGCTACGCGATGCTGCGCGCCCTGATCGCCACCATGCCGGCGCACACGCTGCCGATAGAAGCCGACCTGCGGCTGAATCTCCCTATCCTGTTTTTCACCATGGCGGCCACCACGCTCGCAGGCCTTCTCTTTGGCAGCGCGCCCGCCTGGTACGCCTCCCGCATTGATCCCGGCGAGACGCTTAAGGAAGGCGGACGCTCGGGCATGGGAGCCGGCCGGCACCGTTTGCGGCAGCTGCTGGTAATCGGAGAGCTGGCCCTCGCACTCACTCTGCTCACCGGTGCCGGCCTGGCCATCCACAGCTTTGTCAACCTGCTGCGCGTGGACCTTGGCCTCCGCACCGATCACGTGCTGACCTTTTTCCTGCCCGTTCCGGACTCGCGCCCCAAAGAGCCGGATAAGATCATCTCTTACTACCGGCAGATTCTCTCACGCATTGACGCTGTGCCCGGTGTCAGCTCGGCCACTGCGATGACCGGCTTACCGCTTTTCGGAGCCGGCTTTGGCATGCCCTTCACGATCGTCGGCAAGCCCGCGTTCAGCGATCCTTCCATGCGCCCCTTATCCGGCTTTGGCATGGTGACCCCGGACTTTTTTCAAACCTTCGGGATTCACCTGGTGAACGGGCGCGGCTTCAATGAGCAAGACACCGCCTCCAGCATCAAGGTCGCGGTGGTCAATGAAGAGTTCGTAAAGCAATACCTGAAAGGCACAAACCCGTTGCAGCAACGCATCTCTGTCGAGCAACTCATTCCCGGCGTAACCAAGCTCGGTCCTCCCATCGATTGGCAGATCGTCGGGGTTTACCACACCGTGCGCGCGGGCGGGATGCGACGCGAAGGGCCGGAGATGTACATTCCCTTCTGGCAGATTCCCTGGCCCAGCGCAGGTATTGGAGTGCGAACGGCCGGCGATCCCGCTGCCATGGTCAAGAGCATTGCTGCAGCAGTGCACTCGGTCGACCCGGAGATCGCCCTGGGCCAACCGCGATCGATGGATGAAGTGCGCGACCTTGTTCTGTCTAACGATCGCTTCACGCTGATCCTATTTGTGACCTTCGCCATCGTCGCCTTGCTGCTGGCCGCTCTCGGCGTCTATGGAGTGATGTCTTTCTCGGTAGCCCAACGCCGGCACGAGATCGCTCTCCGCATGGCCTTAGGGGCGGATCGCAATCGAGTCGTAGCGCTGGTGGTTCGCGAAGGCCTGGCTTTGGCCTCGGTTGGCTTGCTGCTGGGCTTTGTCGGCGCCTATTTCGTCGGCCGCGGCATGCAAAGCACCCTGTTCGGCGTGGGCAAGATCGACTTTTCCGTCTTCGGCTTGGTGGCGCTCCTGCTGCTGCTGGCTGCAGTGATCGCATGCCTCATCCCCGCTCGCCGCGCCGCCTCGGTTCATCCGATGCAGGCCCTGAGAGCAGAGTGATGTGCCGTCTCGCTCATGAGGCAGCACGGAAACGTCCACGCAGAAAATCGAGCAGGTTCCATCGAGGACCACTGGACCGGCGTGGACGAAGTTGAAACCAGTAGGCAATCTGCTCCGCGCGGAATCCGTCATCGGCGCGTAGTTGCAGCCATTGACTCACATACGCACCCAGTTCACCGGCATCCGGCGCCATGGCAAACACAGTGGAAATAGGACCGGACAGGTGGTCCGGCGCTACCGCGGTGAAACCGGGATGCTCCGCTGCCCAGGCTGTGGCCTGCTCCAGAGTCCACACCGCGCCTTCGACAGGATGATTGATTCCAGGCAAGCTGTCGTAGTTGGGGACGATCACAAGCTGCGCCTTGGGAAACAATCTATGGCTCAAGGGGACCAGGACCGGGTCATCAAACACAGCCAGCTTCAAGCCTGGACGGGAGAGCTCATCTGCGTCGAGAAAGGTCTCGGCATGGGAAGACGGCACGATGAGAGCAAGCGGGGTTGCAAAGTAGGGCGGCGACACAGTGAGCGCCTGGATACGCTCGTCCGTGTCATAAATGCCAGACATCGCGATGTCAAAGCGATGATCGACCAGATCGCCGGCAAGGGTGGGCCACGCAAAAGGAACCAACTCGATGGACACGCCCAGATCGCGCGCGAGCCGGTACGCGTAGGAGATGTCAAACCCAACCAACTCTCCACCATCGTTTCTATAGCTGAACGGAATGACATGCGGATTGAAGCCCACACGCAGAACGCCGCGCTTGCGAATATTGGCAATGGAAGATGGGAGGGATTCGGTATCCGTGCCGGCTTGTGACAGTGGCGGGTCGGCAGCCGCGATGCTCGAGTGCACTCCATCGGTGAGACGCGGGTCCAGCTGCAAAAAAGCGTAACGGCTGGTAACCGCCGGGAACATCGTCGGACGCAAAGCGACCGCTACACCAACGATGCTTGCGCACAGCACAGCGGCGGCGCCGACCCCAGCCAGAAATCTACCGGCGCGGAAGCGTACTTTTTTGAAGTAGAGCAGTGGGACCGCCAGGGTGATAAAGAAAAAGCCACTCACAGAAATAAGCACCTGGCCGAAGCGTGTGATGGCCGACGTTTCCACGTACAGGTCGAGCACCGAAGAGGGGAGATGCAGCCACTTGCTGAGAAAAACGACCGAATCATAGGTCGCGCTTGGGGAGCCGAAGCACGACAAAAGAGTCATGAGCGGAAGCAAGGCCTTCTGGGCCAGCCTTAGAGGCATCTGCGAAACATAACTGGCATAAAGGATCAGGAGATAGACGAAGTTGTTGCCCAGTTGCGCGAAGACGTAACTCAACGACAAACTGGTCTGCACCACGCTGCGGCGCTCTTCGGAGTCGCTGCAACCAGCGTTATCCAGGGCAGACTCCACCGCCCGTTGCACCAAGGGCAAGGTCACCACCGCCAGGGTTGTAACCACGGCCAGGACAATTGCCGGGCGAAGGTCGCGCAAGACAGAACGATAGCCCTGCGGCACGAGGGCAGAAATCAGGAAAGGTATAACGAACAAGCCGAGGATGGTGGCGCCGAGGATATATAGGACGACATAAAGAACCATGCCTGCCAGCCGGTCAGGACGCACGGTACCCGCCGTACTGGCGAGCAAGGCAAAGACGCCAAAGGGAGCCAGCCGGACGATCCAGCCCCAGATTTTGACGCTTGCGGTCTTTATGGCGTCGAAGATTTCGAGCAATGTCTGCTTGTGCGGCGCACCCTGAAACGCGATGCCATAGATGACGGCAAAGATAGCCACAGCTGGGACATAGTTGTTACGCAGCGCCGCAAACGGATTGGAAGGAATGAGCAGTTCCATGAGTTGGATTCTGCCGTGCAATGCCGATGCGGTGAGGGATAGGGGCGGCGGTGTGGGCGGAATGGCATGCGCCAGGACCCAAATGGTAGCCAGGGTGAGGATCCAAAGAAAAGAAAAGGAACCCAGGTCGCGCCCAGCAGCTGACGGGCGGTGGCGGAAGTGAGGCGGCCCAGGCCATACATGAGAGAACAGATGAGATAAGGGTAAACAGGAATCTGCAGCATGGCCGCGTAGGCATTGCCGATGGGCTGTAGAAAGGCCGCTCGCTCGCCGAAGAAGAGGCCGAAGGCGATGCCAAGGATTGCGCCGAGGAGGATCTGTTCCGGCAACCTGGCGGCGGAACTTCGCGCAGGGCTCATTGCCGGATCCTTCACCATAGGCTCGCTCATGCATCCACCATAGCAAGCTCTCCCATGGCCGGCGACCGCTCAGCGCGCTGCCGGCTTGCCTAGATGTTCATCAAAAAAATGCGCCATGATGGCGTTCGCCTCGTGAGATTCGGGAGTATCCGGGTTGTACCAGAAAGCATGGTTGAGGCCGTCGAAAACGACCAGTTGCGCCTCCACTCCGGCGCGCAGAAAAGCGCGATGGAGGGTCGCCGTATCGCTCAGTAGCATATCGCGCGTGCTGGTTACGAAAAGCGCCGGTGGCATCCCATGCAGATCTGCATAGACGGGCGAGAGGACCGGATCTTTGGGATCGGTCGAGCCGACATACACCGACAGCCCTTGCACGCCAGGGGCCGGCGGCTCCAGGTATCCACCCAGGCCGCGAACCGTATACATTGCGTGCGAATCACCCGCCTTGCTGAAGTCACCTGAGCCAGTGAAGATGCCGAGCGCCGCGGGCAAAGGCAATCCCAGCTGTTTGAATTTCACCGCCGCTTCCGCAGTGAGAATGGCTCCGGCCGAGGTACCGTAAACAGCCATATTTTGTGGCTTGTAGGTTTTGAGCAGCTCTCGATACACCGCCACTGTATCGTCGACGCCGGCCGGGAACGGATGTTCAGGAGCGAGCCGGTAAAGTACCGAGATGACCTTGGTACGGGTAAGGTTGGCAATCGGGATCGACTCGTTGAGCGAACCGGAATCGGTGGTGAAGCCGCCCCCGTGGACATTGATCAAGACGCGATCCTGATTATCTGCCGGGACGCCATCGACAGGAGTGACCACCCAGACCGGTATCCCGGCAATGGTCGACGATTGGATATCGACTGGATACGCGGCGCGGTTTGCCTTGGCTCCGGCGGCTGCTCCGGCGTCCGTCTCCGCGCGTCTCTGAGCCAGAGTCTGCTTCGGGTCAGCATCCGAGACCTGGTGCGCCAATCCCTTCTGCGCCTCGGGGCTGACGGTGGCCGGCAGAGGCACCACGCGGGTGATGTGCGCCGTGCCGTCGGCGTCGATGTAGCTGGTATCCTTCTGCGCCGCTGAGTCTTTCGTCGTCTGCCAGGCAAGCGCCGGATGCGCAAGAAGAGCCAGGGTGACGCAATGGACGGCAACTATGGTTATTCGAGGGACCACACCCACCTCCGGTTAGCAGGGAAATCTTAAGCCGGGAAATTCTCTGACTTTATTGATGACTGCAAAACTAATGCCCGGGTCAGTCTGTTTCGAACCAATTTCAAAAAGTGCTTTGTGTCAGGGCACGACTTCACAGCTTGCGGAAAAACTCATTTTTCTGAAAGGTACGGCCTTCAGGCCGTACCCTGGAGTTTCTACATATTTTGGTGGGTGGCCCATTCAAGCCGTCCTTTGGCTTGAGTGGGATAGTGGCTCTCGATGTGCCATTTCCGGTTTACCACGTCCCCCAAGGGAAAAGATTCTCCAGCAGGGCCCGGTGGCCGAGGGCTTTAGCCCCTGCGGCGCTATTTCCCTCTCAGTTCGGCTTCGGCCAGCGTTCGGCAGCGCAACCTGCGATGAAGACATTATTTTTGCAGCATTCAATAGCCGCGATTTAGCAACTATATACGAGTGGCGAGCGCATCCAGAACCTTCACCCGGGCAGCCGCTTCAGCATCGCGCGCGCACTCCGGAACCACGGCCGCTCCCGCCGGCGCAGGTAGTCGGGCATGGTGGGCTTCTTGTCGAGTACCTTCTGCGCCCACGCGCGGGCTTCGGCGTTGCGTCCCTCAGACGCCAGCAGATCTGCAAAGTTCAAATAGGTCTCCGACAATGTCGACGTGATCGTCGTTTGCCGGAAGAGCGCCTCGGCTTTTTCTTTTTGTCCGGTCTGCGCGTAGGCGTGGGCGAGCAATCCGGCGGCGCGATGAAAATCGTACTCCGGGTCTTTGTCCACCGCTCGTTTCAGGTCTGGTAACGCGGCTGCTGCATCGCCCAAAAGGATGGCGCAAACGCCGCGCCGGTAGAAGGGATCGAGCGTGTCGGCGCGGGCTGCAATGGCTTTGTCAAACGCGGCCCGTGCTAACAGGAGCCGGCCATCGTCCATGTAAAGGTCGCCCAGTTCTTCGTAATTCCCGGCCGAGGGATTGTCTTGCACCATCGTCTCGAGTTCACGAATCCGCTTGCGGCGGGGAAATACCTTGAAGGATTGGCGGAGCAGTCCAAGGTCGGGAAGCACCTCGACGAAGATATATACCAGCGCGCCGAGCGGACCGAGAAAAAGGATGATGAAAAGCCAATACGTGTCCGGCCGCCGCCGGATGAAGTGGACGATCGCAAATCCCTGGAGCAGCAAGCCCCATGGGAATAGAAGATGGCTCAAAAGTCCCATGAAATATTGATCCCAGCGTCAGGTTAGCATTTGTGTTCGCCCCGCCAAGCCGGATCAAGATCGAGCTCGAGACTCGTAGCCGGCTCTTCTTAAGAGGAAGCTGAACCTATTCACTGCAGACCACCGGAAAACCCGACGTTCATTCCTGTTCGTTCGCGGACACTCGTGTCCCACCTTGAACACCCGCGCCGGCCGCGGCGAAAGCATGCATTTCATTCCATGAAGTTTACGGTAATCATGCTTTGGCCTGGGAAGTGCTGGTGAGTCTGCCAGGCATTCCGGGGAAGAACGAGGTGACCATCGAAATGACAACCAGCACGCCTTCCGCTACGGAGTTCGACAGGCCCATCGAGGGCTCCGGTTTATTGCATGCCGCGGGAGCCGTCTTGTTTGCCATCTCTATGCTCCTTTCCGCGAATGCACAGGCCCTTCGCGCCCCGGAGCCAACGACACAGCCGGCGCAGAGCTTCGCGCTGACCGATCTGAACAATCTGATCGTGACTGGCGGAAAGGCAGAGATAGTCGAATACCAGGGACGCAAAGCGGTTCGGTTGACCACAGCATCGAAGGAAGATGTCTTCGCCTTTCTGAAGGGGAACCAGATGCAGGACGGGACGATCGAGGCCGATATCGCCATCAAGATCGTTACGCCCCCGGGTGTGCGGATGCCGGGCTTCGTGGGGGTCGCGTTCCGGGCCAGGACGGATGGTTCGCACTACGATATGTTTTACCTTCGGCCTGGGAATTCCCACAGCGAAGATCAGGCGATGCGGAACCACTCCCTCCAATACGTCGCTGCGCCAGGCTTCGATTGGTACAGGCTGCGCAGAGAATGGCCGTCGGTCTACGAATCCTATGCGGATCTGCAGCCTGAGGTATGGACCAAGGTAAAGATAGAGGTGCACGGAAGGACGGCGAAGTTGTACCTCAACGGATCGGAGAATCCGAGCTTAATCGTAAATGGGTTGAAAGGCGAGGACCTGCAGGGCAGTGTCGGCTTATGGGGTTATCCCGGGGAGGAAGCCTATTTCTCCAACGTGAGAGTCGTTTCTGCGAAAGCGGAAGCGGTCACGAATGACGGCGAAGCCGCCGGAACATGGGAAGTAAAATTCGCCAGCGACTACGGCAGTTATGAAGGATCGATGAACCTCCATCGCGACGGCAACGCGGTGAAAGGCACATGGTCCGGTGCGTTTGGCCAGGATCTTCCGATCAGCGGCACATGGCGCAACGGCTATGTCGAGCTTACGTTTGACGGAACCTGGCCGAGTGAAAAGCCGGCGCCCGCGACTGCAACCCTGGCCGGATGGATGGATGGAGATTCGGCAAAAGGGCGAATGAAAGTGGAGGGCCGAGCCGATGGGCAATGGACCGCCCTACGGAAGAAGTGAGCATCCTTGAATGGTCCTGTGGGTCATTCCTGGCTTCACGGATACGCTTTTGGGTTGTACCTTGGACTACGGTGTCGTATCGTTCCAGTCGGAGGTGGCCATGCGGGCGGATCGAGTAGAAGTCACCTGGGATAAGAGCAAATCGGATTGGCTGATTCGTATTACAAGTGGTGAAGAGGTAATTCGGCGGCATTGCAAGCTCGCGAAAGGTGCAAATGAGGAGGCACTCCGCTCGCTCGTCCAGAAAACCTTGCAGGACGAGGGCTATGAGCCGGACCCCGTAAGCTTGGATCTGCAGAGGGACGGCGTTGGAGGATAGATCGAGGGTAAGGGCTCAACCCCACTCTGTGCTTCCAACATAGATGGTTTCACCGCTGGAATACCTATCCTCGATCCCTGCCTGAACAATGGCGGCGGCAAACTCTTCTACATCAGGTAAAGAACCCACCGCTTGTCTACGCCTCTGGATCAAACCACGGCTTTGCCGTTCCAGGAGTTTTGGTGTAATTGTGCCCTCGATTAAATCGCCACTGACAATCACGAGACGAACATCTCTGTCGGACAGGTTCGGAATCATCGCGCGCAAAGCGTTCTCACCCGCCTTCTTGCTGGCCGCAACCGGTTCATAGCCGTCGTACCCCGGTCCCTTACCGTGAAAGTGAGCAAGATGGCTAGTTACGAAAACGATTCGGCTTCCGCGCTGCATGAGTGGCAGCGCTCCGTGCACAAGGTTCACTTGTGCCGTGAGGTTCAATTGCATGGCATAATCAGGACCCTTATCTTGCTCCAGGCCCCCGCTTGCATTCAAGACGAGAAGGTCAAGCCGCCCCCAGGAAGCTTGAATACGATCGAAGATAGTCGAGATGTCCCCAGCGTCGGTGATATCGCCTTGAACGAGAAGCGGCTTCCTTCCCAGGGCAATTAACTCATCTGCGACTCCCTGCGCCTTCGGTCCCTTGCTCCGATAGTTGATGGCGACATCCATTCCAAGCTGTCCAAGTTGCCGCGTCACGCTTGCTCCGATACCGCGTGAGGCTCCTGTAACGAGGGCAGTTTTGCCTAGAAGCGGGGGAGCGAAAGACTGCGCCTGCTTTGCATCGGAGAAAACGGAGGTCGGCTCATTCATGCAGAGATTTTACCGGCTGGTCACAATCATCGGCCAGTCACAGCTGAATTGAGAACGCGGCAGTCACATTGTTTTACCAAAGTGATGGAACCACTAAGACCCGACAAGGCGTTCCATTTGAGGCGTGCCAGCTCGTGCCGTCTGCATAGCTCACGGATTCCAGATCGATAGTATTGACGGCGCTGAAGCCGCTCACCCAGGCGTACCATCTTGAGTCGGGCGAGTTGACGCGTACGATGACGGGCTCTCCTGGCGGAGGAAGCCAGGGCAGGATGTTCTCAGCGGAGGCATGCGATACGTTGCCAGCGGAGGCAACCGGTCTGGGATGATCCACAATTCGACTAAGGTCTAAGCTTTCCGTAATCTCAGACGGCTTGGGACGGTTAGCAACTGGCGCAAGGCCATGAACGATTATGCGGGAAGCAACTATAGCAAAAGGAGGCCATCCGCTCAGAACTACCTGTAGCCGTTGAGCGGTCGGCAAGTTTCCACTCTTTTCGAGCGTCGCGTGTATACCGATGGGGCAGTTGGCTTTCAGCGGTACGAAGATGTCCCTTACGGGGATTTGAGCCAAAGACGCTGTAGAAGCGAGACAGAGGATCAGCGCCGATCTGCTGGTGCGACGCATGGCGACCTCCTACGGAGGAGAGCTAGCCGAGAAATTTCTTCACAATCTTAGACACCGCGGAACGAGGGAGAGTTCCGGTCAGGAGGCTGACTACTGCTTTGCGCCCCGAGCCGGTAGACTTATTCGGCCAATTTCTATGCGTTGTCCCTGCAGGATCATGCAGACGAATATTTGTGGCGCACGAATTGCATATATAGCCGCGAAGGAGAGTGTGATGAAGGTTCCCGTCGCAATCACTTTGCTCTTAGCCGCTATCTCTGGCGGTCAACCCCAAACCCCTGCTAAGTCGTGGGACGGATTCATCACCGATACCCATTGCGGCACGAACTGTCAGCGCACCTCCACCATGACTCCGGATCGGGCTTGCGTCCGCTTGTGCGTCCGCAAAGGATCGAAGTACGGACTTTGGTACGGTAATCATGTGTACGCCCTGGAGCCACAATCGAAGGCTTCCCCATTCGCGGCGGAAAAGGTGCACATCGTCGGCGATCTTTCCAACGACGTCATTACCATCAAGTCGATAACCCCAATTCCTGCGGCACCCGCGCCAGAGCCGCGGTAATTGTGGCCGACCCCCTTACGCTCGGGTCTCCGTTTTTCCAACTTCAGGGCTGGCTTGGCGATTCCTTCAGGTATTGTCGTAACTCGGCGATGTTGTAGCAGTGGGAGAAAGCCGTATCCCGCAGAATGCGCCCGCTGCCCACCAGTTCGGCCAGCGATTGCTCCATGGTCATCATGCCCTCGGCTCGACCGGTAGAGATGTGGGAGCGAATCTGGTGATCTTGACCGGTCCGGATGAGATTGCGGATGGCGGTCGTGGCCATCAAAATCTCGACCGCGGGGTAGCGACCTGCACTCTCTGCAGCCGGTACGAGCTGTTGGGTAACGATGGCCACCAGGGCCAGGGACAGTTGCTGCCGAATTTGCGACTGATGCCCGGCGGGAAAAATATCCAGGATGCGCGAGATGCTCTGAGACGTATCGTTGGTGTGCAGAGAGGAGAGCACCAGGTGCCCGGTTTCGGCGGCGGTAAGCGCGGCAGACATGGTCTCGGCGTCACGCATTTCTCCCACCAGGATCACGTCGGGATCCTGACGTAATACGGCCCTCACGGCCTGCGCAAACGAGGGTGTGTCATGGCCTACTTCGATCTGCTCCACAATGGAGTTATGATTCGCATGCTCATATTCGACTGGATCCTCGATGGTGAGGATGTGAGCGCGACGCCGAATGTTGATCAGGTTAAGCAGCGCAGCGAGTGTCGAAGTCTTGCCACAGCCCGTCGGACCCGTGAGCAGCACCAGCCCTTGCCGCGGTTCGGCTAGCTGGGCCAGTGCCGCCGGCAGATGCAACGACTCGAGTGACGGGATCTGCGCAGGCAGCAAGCGAATGCTAGCCGCCAGCGTGCCGCGTTGATAGTGGAAATTGGCTCGGAATCTTCCGATCTGCCCGCGCGCGAAACAAAAGTCCAACGACTTGTTCGCTTCTAACTCTTCTGCTTGATGGGCGGTTAACAACGGAAGCAATAAGCCGCGGATATCTTCTGACGACAATGGCTTGCCGGCGGCGGGTGTCAGGGAGCCTTTGACGCGCAGTGCAATCGCTGAACCAGCCACCAAAACAACATCGGAAGCGCCCCGTTGAGCTGCAAGGGCCAATAAGCGGTCGATCGAAGAATTTCCGCCGCTTACCGTTGCAGCCTTCGAACGATTCAATTCATCGACCAGCCGCGACAGTTCATTCCCGAAGGCAGCCATTGGGCCCTTTCTGCATGCGGAATAGAGAATACCCATTTTAGCAACGACTCCGCGGCGACGCGTCGCGAGTGATCGCGCTCGAGAATTGCATGTAATGCTATTTTGCATTACCATTTGGATATGAGCAGGGCGGCTAATCCAATGACCACTTTGACGGTCACCGCACGGGGACAGGTTACCTTCCGCAAAGATGTGCTTCAACACCTGGGTATCCGGCCAGGAGAGAAAATCGAATTGAACAAGCAGCCGGATGGAGCCGTGACGCTCAGGGCTGCGCGCCCAGTGGGCAAGATAGACAGCTTCATTGGACTACTCGCGGGTAAGAGCAAGAAGATCGCGACCCTCGATGAGATGAACGAAGCGGCGGCAGCCGGCTGGTCCAGGCATAAATGAGAATCACTGCCGATACGAACATCCTTGTCCGTGCCGCAGTCGGAGACGATAAGAAGCAGGCCCAGGCGGCCGCCACGCTTCTTAAGGAAGCGGAGCTCATTGCGGTTACGCTGCCATGCCTGTGTGAGTTTGTTTGGGTTCTGAGCAGTGTTTACCGATTTGGGCAAGACAGTATCTCCACTGCCCTCGAAGCGTTGCTCAGTGCGGACAATGTCGCGGTCAATCGTCCTGCTGTGGATGCCGGGTTGTCGATCCTCAAGGCAGGAGGCGATTTTGCTGATGGTCTGATCGCGTACGAGGGCAATTGGTTAGGCGGCGACACCTTCGTCTCTTTTGACCAGCGGGCCGTCTCCTTGCTTTCCCATCAGGGGAAGCAGGCGAAGTTAGTGAAGTAGTTCCTTGCCGAGATGATTGCGTATCGTCACTGTTTGAACGGTGAAGCCTGCATCACTTCGACCAGTTCCGCCCCTGTGGCAGACGATTCTTTGTCCGGTCCTCGGACCCCTCTCTCCCCTGGAGCCGATAACGCCTCCAAAGCCTGCATGAGGACGTCTTCGACGCTCTGAAACGCCCCACTTTTCATCCGCTCGCGAATGAGAGCTTCAAGTTCCGGTCTCTGAATTTCAATCGTCATCGCAGTCGCCCTTTCATTGCCCTCTCGCGTCCGACGCTCCGCGCAGATCAACCGTCACGCCGTACATGACCATAACCGCCGCCTCGTAGCCGGATACTCGCGAGTGTCCTGATTTCACCATATTACTTCAAGGGCCGCCCGATGCTGCAGGGCGGAATCTTCGACAGCGCGCGGTATCGGATTTCGAGAACATGCATACATGGTCACAGACAACGCGCGCACTCCGTCCGAAGAGCCGGTAATCCTCATCGTCCATCCACTTCCAGCTTTACCGGCCGTGCGGTCGAGCTCACGTCGGGGTCGTAGTACTCGTAGAGGCGTGACTGCAACGTGTGCGCGCGTATGGGGTATTTTGCGCGCAAACGGACATTCAGCGTGACTTCCTGGTGCGCCGCTAGACCGTTGAAATAGAGGATGGCCTGGGTTGCAGTCAGGCTGAACTTCTCCAGCCGTCCAGCGTTGGCACCGGCCGCTTTTTCCTGGAGCGATTGCAGGTCTTCGCTCAGCAGATCGAAGCCCGGGGGGATACCCAGATCCACCATGATCATGTTTGCGGTCTTGCTGAGGTTATTGCGAATCGTCACTGTCTCGGTGGCTATATCGTTTTGCGACAGCCGGGTGCGGTCGTAGGCAATGTTGATGGAGAGCGGCTCGGCGGCGGCCTTTTCGTCCCACGGGATAAACGAACGGCCCACCACCTGGTATGCAAGGCTTCCGGCGCCTTCGAAGTGGAGCCGGATCGAGGCGGGCTGGCGGGCGTCGATACCCTTAAAGACGAACTGGTGAAGCAGATCGTTGTTGCTCTCGGTCAGGTTGAGGGTCTTCACTTCCCTGCCGTCAAGCATCACCTGCACCGATCCGTGCACGTCACTCGCGCTCAGTTGTGTCGCCAGCAGCAAGGCGCGAAGAGCCATGATGGTGGCCTGCGTCGTGCCCCAGGCGCCGGAGGCCTGCTTCTTTTGCGAGATGAAATTGAGGGCCTTGCGCACTGTCTCTGATGCGCGCCCCCACTTGAGCAGCGCCTGCGTGGCAAGGCCGGTGGTCTCGATGGCAGCGCTCGCGCCCGTGGAGTAAACACCAGTCTCTTCGGCGCTCCAAAAAACCTGATCGTTCTTTTCCGTGCGCGCGTCGAGCAGCGCCTGCATGGAGCGGCGGGTGAAGTCGTGGTCGTGGCCATACTCGGTAGCAAAGTTGGCGATCACGGCCAGGGTGTAGGGATCGCGCGCCTCGTTCAAATGAGAGTCGATGAAATCCCTGGCCTTATCGATCGCCGGGCCTGCCTGCCCCGGCATGCCGTGGGGCATGCCGGTATCGACCAGCGACCAGGCAATATAGGCCGTGATGCGGAGCACGTTGGAGTTGTAGCGATTGGTGGCGCCCTCGTTGATGAAGGAGGCGTCCGGCTTCCAACTGCCGTCCGGCTGCTGCTGGTTGACCAGCCAGTCGCGGGTGCGCTCGATCAGCCGGGGATCTACGTCCGATACCTTTGCCATGTCGTTGAACTCCATCAGGCCGTAGGAGGTGAGAATCTTGTTGGCCGGCGCCTCGCCGAACCAGGAGAAGCCGCCTCCAGGAACCTCGAAGGTGAGCAGACGCTGGTAGCCGTTGGCGATGTAACCTTCGGCCTTGGCGTGCGTCTCCGGAGTTAGCTTCCTGGTGCGCTTCATGTAGTCGAGCGCAAGTACGTTTGGATAGGTACTGGAGGAAGTCTGCTCGAAGCAGCCGCCGGGCATGCTGAGAATGCTGTCCATCCCTTCGATGAGCTGGCTAAGAGGTCCGGGGTAGAGGCGGACCAGGATGCTGGTGGCATCTGGAATGGCAGTCTCGGGAAAGTGGAGATCGTGTGCGGCTGAGCCTTCGAGCCGGCCGTTGAAGACCACGTCCTGCTCGCGACCGTTGGGGATGACCTCGATCTCGCGGACCACGATGTCATCGCGAGAGGCAGAGCCCTCCATGTGGGCGGAGAGGGTAAGCTTGAATTTTCCGATGCGCGTGGCGGTGAGCGTGAACTGCGAAGCACCCACGCGGCCCGATTCCGCTGCGACGGATTTTTCCGGCGTATCGTGATCGAGCGAGAACCAGTCTTCCCGCTTGAGCTTGAGGCTGACCTGGCCTGACTTGCCGGAGTAGTTGTACACCGCGATGGGGAGAGAAACCTGGTCGCCCTGGGTGAGCGTGACCGGGAGATCGAGATCCACGAAGAAGTCCTGAAAGACCTTCAGGCTCGAGGTCGCGGTGCCGAGTGCGCCGGAGGCGGTGGAGGCAAGCATGGCCATGCGCCAGGTGGTGATGGAGTCGGCGACCGGGATGGAGATGTTGGCGTTGCCCTGGGCGTCGGTGATGATCTCCGGGTTGATGTAGAGCGCCTCCGGGAAGTAGGAGCGAACGTGCGGCGCGGTCTCGTGCGAAGAGGTCTTGAGCGCAACCGCGAAGCCACGTCCCTGCAGGGGCTGGGCTACGAGGTCGGAACGTTCCATGGACGCGCCGCTTGCCGCCGCACCCGTGGGCCTTGGACCGCCCCCTATGCCGCCGAGTATGCCGCCCATCACGCCTCTCGCCACTGCCATTCTCAATGCCATTATCGGCGGCGCCGGTTCCGCTTCCACCGTCACGGTTTGGGATACGCTGCCAACGGACAGTGTGGCGCTGAGGACGGCGCGGTCGCGCTCCTGAAGCGTGAATTCGCTGGCGAGGTTCTGAAATCCAGGCGATGAGACCTCCACCCGATAGCTACCCGGAGGAAGAGCCGCAAGAGCAAAGTAGCCATCGGCCGCGGAGTGGGTGGTGCGCGTGTTTGCCGTGGAAACCTGGTGGAGGATGATGGTCGCGCCGGCAACCGAGGCGCCGGTTTGATCCACTACCTTACCCCTGACCTCGGCCCGTTGATTCATTGGTCCAAGGTCGTGTTCCACCTGGATATCCAGCGTGCCTCCGCTTCCTTGCTCATTCACCAGGCTTCCGGAGCGAGCTTCGATATAGGCAACAAGATCATCTCCGTTGTTGAATGCGCCATCCGGGCCCGCGCTGCGGACGAGGTAGATGTGAGTGCGCCCGGTGTCATACGGTGCCGGCTCGATGCGCAGCTGCGTGTTCCAGGAGTCGCGCGGATGCGCGGCATTGACCATCGCTGGAATGTCCTGCGCGTCTCGATGTTTGCGCATCGCGCTGCTGAGTTGGGCCGCGAGATCGCGCACCTGGTCGAGGAAAGCCGAGCGGTACCGCTGTTGGTATTCGTAGTACTTATCCTGCGGCAGACTACGGCCAAACTCCATGTCGAGCTTCGCCGGTGTAGCCATCTCGGTTGCAGAGAAGAGAGCGCGAGCCGCCCTGTCCTGCTGCTCGACACCCGGCTGATCGCCGCGGCGGCCTTGTGCAGGTTCGACAGCGCCCGGCAAGGAGAGCGAGTGGATTTCGTAGCGCGGCTTCATCACCTCCTGCTCCAGGTAGAAGAATGTTTTCGCGAAGCCGGGCTGCTTCTCCGCCAACGCGAAGACGGCTTCATCGACGATCTGCAGGCCGAGCGCGGCGCTAACGCCTTCCCCATGCGCATTGGTGACGCGGAAGCAAATGCGTGCATCGCTGCCCGGTTTGTAGCTGGCTGCGTCCGTCGTGGTTTCAATCTTCAGCTCATCCGCAGGCTGCACGAAGAGGAGGCGATGGTCAGCGACCGGCTGGGCGTCGCGGCCGAAGAGGTAGGCGTCGATGTCGAGTGTGCCCGCCATCTCCGCGGTGGCCGCGAGCGTGAGCTCAGCCTGCCCATTCTGCAGGTCGAGATCGCGGGTGAGAATCGTCTGTCCATTGCGCACGATGTCGATGTAGGCCGAACCGCGAGTTCGGGTGGAGAGCACTTTCAATTGCATTGGTTCGCCGACTTTGAGAACGGCGTGGTTGACGCGCAGCAGGATCTGGTCGGCGCCCTCCCGCGTCTCCAGCGGAAGATTAGCTGTGCTGCGAGCACCGTGATGATCGTCGGCTTCCACTCGGAGGGACGGACTGCCGGTGCCGGGGACCAGGTGAATGGTGGCGATGCCGCTGCTGTCGGTGGTGACGTGCTGATCGTGTTCCCCGGGAATGTGGACCGTGAGAGCAGCGGTCGCCGGTGTGCCGTCGGGATATGAGCTTAAGAGAAATACCTGGTTCTCAAGATGAGGGATCAGTGTGCCGCCCTCCGGAACAGCCGTAATCAGCAGCGGAGATTGACTGACAGTGATCGGTTCGCCGCGCGTCTCAGAGTGGCCCGCGGAGTCTTTGATGGTGGCCTCGACCAGGGCACGTGCTGCACCCTGGCTGAAATTCCGCCCGGCAAAGTAGGCGGGGAGCACCAGATCGAAGTGATAGGCGCCATCTTTATCTGTCTTGCCTTTGGTGGAGGCTGCTTCGAAGACGTCGACATCCATGCTCGATATCTTGATAGCCGTCTCTGCGTGATCGACTGGCTGGCCGAAGAAGTAATGAGCGCGCACCGTGCCGGTGACGTGATCGCCGGGGCGATAGTCACGCCGCGGCTTGTTGTCTTTTTCTGTGAACTCCACCGCGACTTTGAACTTGGGCAGGACATACCGTTCCACGTTGAGGGCAACTTCCGCGGTATTCGAAGGCGCCGAGCTATCGCCGATAAGGGCGCGCAGATGATAGGTGCCCAGGTTCACCTCATCGGCAAGCGAGAACTCCGCGGAGGCGACGCCGAAGTGGTCGGTCGCTGTGCTCTTTTTAAAAACCTTGTTGCCGCGCGAGTCTTCCACCTCGAAGGTCAGCGCACGATCCGCATCGGCCCGATGACTGGCACGATCGAGGGCGAGCGCGCGCACATGGATCGTCTGACCGGGCTGGTAGATCGGCTTCTCGGTGGTGAGCAGGATGGATGCCGGGTCCTTGAGCTGGACGGGCTGCGTGTATTCGGTGGAACCGATGGGTGTGTCGGCGATAAACCGGATATCGTATTTGCCTTCGAGCCCAGCCGGAAAGTGAAGCTGGGCCGCGACCGTGCCGCGCTGGTTGAGGCGGCCGGAGAAGAGCAGGCGAGATTTCCGCTGCGGGATAAGTAGCTCGGCGCGGAGGGTGCCGGTGAGGGCGGCATCCTGGTTGCCCGCGTCGGAGACCAGCACGCGCATGGCGGCATCACTGCCGGCGAGGTACTCGGTCTGGCCAAGGATGCGAACGACCGGGCGGCGGAGGATGCGGGAGATGGATTCGACACCAGTGATCGCTGGGATGGTCGTGTCGCCGTATTCGAAGCGATAACGCACCCGTTGCCAAACAAGGTCTTCGAGTGCGATGGGTTTTGCCGGGGTGATGCTCTGCTGCCATGTGCCATCGGCCTTGGTGATGTCGATCGGCCGTTCGGCACGGCCGAGGACGTGCTCCTCGGGATCGACCATCTCCGCGATGAGCTTGCCGGAACCGGAGCGCGCCCCATGGTAGGGGATGGCAACCGAGAGAACTCCATGCGTGAACGTGGCGACGGTTGAGGGGGCGCCTGCTTCGGTAAAGGGAGCGTAAGCGGCGGCGATGACAATGAGGAGCAGTGCTAAAGAAAAAGCGAGGAGACGTTGAAGTAGAACGCTGCCGCTGCGCGTGTGCATGCCGGTTCTCCGAGTGGCTGCCGGGTATGGGGAGCGGGGGATGGCAGCTTCTGTCTGACCGGAGAACGCGGAGCTTTCACGACCTTGCAGGGAACTGCAAAATATTTTTTGCAGTTATCGCGGGGAGTTACTCGCGAGCCCAGGTCTGGCCGTCGGTGCTGGTCCAGCGCTCGCCTTCGTCGGTAGTTAACTCGAAGCGCGACAGAGTCTGGCCGGCTCTGGGCTTGACCGCCTGGTTTGTACCTGCGGACGAGGTATCCAGGGCGTCGGCTGAAGACTGGACCGTGACCGTCTGAGCGGCCGAACCCACGCGCAGCATGACGTCCGCCACGGTTTGCTGCGAGGGCACCACCTCGGCCGAAAACGACTGGGTTTCGAAACCCCTTGCCTGGGCTTCTAGACGGTAGCTCCCGGGGGGCAGATCTTCCATGCGAAATTGGCCCTGTCTGTCGGTCGTCACAGTGCGAACGAGCCGGCCGCTGGAATTGGTGGCGGCCACAGTCGCGCCTGGAATCACGGCGCCGGCAGGATCTGTGACGGTGCCGGATAAAGCCGCGGCTGTGGTCGCTGCGGGTTGGGCATTCAGCTTGAGGGCGGGAACTGCACTGCCGAAGGAGACCCCGGAGGTCAGCGCAACACTGACTGCGCGGCCCTTCCATGGCGAGGGAACAGCCTTCCAATTTCTGCCCTGGTCGTCACTGAAGAAGAGGCGGTTACCGGTGTCGATGGCAAGCCGCTGGTTTCCGTGCGCGGCCATGGAGAGGATGGCCAGATGGCTCGGCAAAGGACTTGGGGTGGCGAGGGCAGATTGGGCGCGATCGGCGGCGAGCGCCATGACCGGTCCGCCGACGCTCGCAGACGGAGGCGCAAAGGAGCGACTCTGTTGGGAAAGTTCTTGCCTGGGTTGTGGCGCAGGTCCGCTTCCGATGCCTCCCAGGATACCGCCCATGACGCCGCCTGCACTGCCGCGCGGTGGTTCCGGTCTCGCGTCCGCGAGCGATGGGGGCTGGGTTGCAGCAGGCACTGCACGCTTCTGGTGCAGATGCTGGGTGGGTGGGGGTGCGTTGAGGGCGGCTTGTGGCGGAACGCTTGCAGGGGAAGGCACGGCCGGCGGGGGTGCCGGCTGGACGGGCATCGGCCACTTGGGCGGGTACAGATGTCTGGCGAACGGTCTTCTCGCCGTTGCGAACGAAGAGGACCAACAGGATGAGGGCAGCAAGCGCGGGAATCCCTGCCCATGCGGGATGCCAGCGAGGAAACCAGCGATGGCGAACAGCCTCGGGCCGCAAAGTTGGAGCCTCGTCGACTGGCGGTAGCGAGAGGGCAACGATCTGCCGGCAGGCCGGACAGAGGGCGAGATGCGCGAGTGTCTGCTGCTGTTCATGCGCGGGCAGGGTGTGTTCGACGAAGGCGTTGAGCTGGTCCGCGTCTGGATGCTGCCCGGCCTGGAGAAGTTCGCTCATAGTTGCCTGGATGCGGCGGCGGGGTTCGCTGCCGTCTGCTCTGAGAACGAGGTAGTTTGCGAACTTTGCAGCAAACCACGCAGATTGATTTCCAGATCGCGCGGGTCGTTGCCCAGGGCCTCTTCGGCGGCCCGCTTGCTTAATCCGCGGGACTGCAAATGATGGAGCAATCGCTTGCGCAGATCCGTGAGCAGCCGCTTAAGCCGGCGGCTAATGGTGGCTTCGTGAACATGAAGCACGCGGGCGATTTGGGCGAGGGGCTGGCGATCGAGGAAATACGAGGAGAGCAAGTAGCGCTCTTCCGCGGAAAGGCCCTGGAGCGTGCTGGTAACGGCGCGGGTCAGGTCAGTGAGCTCTGCCGGCGCCGGTGTTGGCTCCAGTGGAGGCGCCGGAGCGTCGAGAGTATCGAGTGGCGACTCGCGATGCGTTCGCCGGTGATGATCGACATGACGCTGGGCAAGCGTGGTGCGCAACCAGCCGAGAAGCGAACCGCGCCCGGAGTAGGAAGCGAGGGGAGAGCGGCGCTCGCCTTCTACCTAGCGCAGCCCGTAGAGCTCCGAGTAGAGCGAGTCGGCAAGATCGTGGCCCAATGTGCTTGAGCCGGTGATGGCGACGGCAGCCTGGGTGAGAGGAGCGCGATAAAGATTAAGGAAGCGTTGCCAGGCGACCTCGCGGCCGAAGACGCAGGCCGTAGCGAGTGCTAATTCCTCCAGCCGGAGCGATCTGAGGAAGACTGCTTTTTGCGAATGATCCGGACTGAGCGGCAGCGGGCAAACCGTAGTTGAACCTGGTGCCCACGGCGTAGAGGGCGGTGCCGAGCTCGTCGCATGTCAGCCCGCTGGCCTCGGCTTTGGCGGTGAGCCAAAGCTCCTGAAGGAGACTTTGTGGGAGGTCCTGAGCACCCGCGTCCCCGGATGGTGGCGCCGATGTTATAGGCAGCGCCAGATCCCCGGATTGTGGTGACGTTGTCTCCACCCTCTCAAGATACTGCAACGCCTGCTAGAAGGTGAGGGTGGTCAGGGTTGCGAATAGTAGCCATCCCGGGAGCGGGCGGTTAACCCGGGCTTGGCTACCTGAACCTCAATATGATGATATTCGTCGCGATGATCGGCAGTCGGGGGGGCGAAGGACAACTCGTAGTAAGCCTCGCCGTCGGCCACGCATTGCTGCAACATGGCGATCATGTCGTTACTGCCGTAAAGGGCAAGACCTCCGCTGTGGACAGCGAGCACCTGCAGGGAGAGATCGCCGATCTGTACCTGACCTGCCTTACTGACACCCTTAAGAAATTCCTGATAGTAGAAGTCGCGGCCGAGGCCCTCGGAGGCGCCGATGGGGTTGACGTTGTAGAGGGTTATACCACCCTCTCGCATCTGCGTGGAAAGCTCGACGATCGTGGAGAAGATGCTGGTTCTGTTGGTTACTGCCCAGGTAAATGCCGGGGCCCGAAAGAAGGGGCCAGCCGGGTGAGACCCAGAGGATCAGCTTGCGTCCCGGCAGCTTGGCTTCGTTGGCGACCAGCGAACGAAGGGCATTGATAGAAAGATCAAAGCGTTCGCTGCCCTGATATTGTGAGGAACGGCGGATGTCGCGAAGACCAACGGCGTACTGGTCAAGAGAACTGCTAAGCTCATTGCCGTCGGTCGAGAAGGCTTGCTGGGACTGGACGCCCTTGTCGACAAAAAACGCGAGTTCGGTGGGGTACGCGAGCTGGCCGCCATTGGCACGCAGAAACTTGTCAAGCTCTCCGCGGGAATAGGCGATGCTCTCGTATGGAACATTCACCGCGTCCATGACAATGATGACGTGAATGGGAGCCTGGCTGCCGCCGAAAGCATGGAACGATGTGATGCGCCGTGGAGTTTTGTTGTCAAGAACGGTGAAGTCCTGTTGTTGGAGATCGGCGACGGGCGGCCCAGACTTCGGCGTCACCACGACATCGAGCGTGATGCTGGATGCCGCGGCTGCCGTCGACGGCATCTTCTGCTGGGCAGAGAGTCCGACGGAGCAAACCATCGGGATAAAGAGAACAAAAGCAAAAGGCTTGCGGATGATCATGAATTCCCTTCAATCGAGGGGCCGGCGCCAACCAGGGATCCTCTACCAAAGTCCAGGACTTGGAATCCGGCCACTGGTTGTCGACTGATTTCCAGACGAAGTAGATCGCTGCCGGGTTTCAGGGACAGTTGGATGTGCGGAAAAGGCGGGGTTGAGGAGGTGGATGAGGCAAGAAACACGAGCCTTGGCCGGGCGACGTTGGCCGCCGGGGGGTCATCGTTGCGGCAATCGCTATTCTTCCTGCATGGCGCTGGCCAGCATGGGTATTCCGTCGCCTTCCCCGTCCTCGGTCTCGGTATCAAGGGGCAATTCCAGTGTGTCGGCCGCCTCCACATCCCGCAGCGTGCGCTGAATGGCCCTGGTGCGGGTCTCCGCCTTGTCGATCGAATCCTGTGCCTGGCTTAGCTTCTTCTTAACGATCACCAGGACCTGGGCATACTTACTGAATTCAGTCTTCACAGATCCTAACGTTTCCCACACTTCGCTTGATCTCTTTTGCATGGCAAAGGTACGAAAGCCCATCTGCAACGCATTCAACAATGCCGCGAGCGTGCTCGGTCCGGACAACACAACCCTGTACTCCCGCTGGATTGCGTCAGCGAAACCTGGCCGCCGCATCGCTTCCGCATAGAGCCCCTCGGTCGAGAGAAACAGAATGCCGAAATCTGTCGTAAAGGGAGGCGCAAGGTACTTTTCGCTCAGATTCTTTGCGGATAACCTTATCGTCATTTCGAGTTGGCGCGACGCCTTCTCCGATGCTTCCCCGTCACCCCTCTCGGACGCTTCCATCAGGCGCGAATAATCCTCCATGGGGAACTTGGCGTCGATCGGGAGCCAGACTGGCTCGCCGCTACCATCCCGGCCGGGAAGCTTGACGGCATACTCAACGCGCTCGCCGGCGCCCGAAGTGGCCACATTCCTGGCGAACTGCTCGGGCGCAAGAATTTGTTCGATGATCGCACCCAACTGCACCTCTCCCCAGGTTCCACGGGTCTTGACATTGGTCAGAACGCGCTTCAAATCGCCCACTCCGCTGGCCAGCGTTTTCATTTCGCCGAGTCCCGAATATACCTGCTCCAGACGCTCGCTCACCTGCCTGAAAGACTCTCCCAGACGGGCCTCCAGGGTGCCCTGCAGCTTTTCGTCTACCGTCTGCCGCATCTGATCCAGCTTCTTCTCATTTTCGAATTGAATGGTCGAGAGACGGGAATCCACAGTCGCCTTGAGATCCTGCATCTCAGACTTCTGCAATCGAGAAATTTCCGTCAGGGTCGAGAAAACAGACTGACCGAGCATAGCAAGCTTCGACTCGATAGCATTCTGCTGCTGGAGTTGTCTCTGTTCAACGCTGGACTCCAAAGCCCGAATGGCTCCAGAAACGGTTTCCGTGTGGACCCCCTGCCGCTGATGCATCTCTCGCACGGTGACTTCGAGCGAATTTTTTAAGTCACTCAATCTCGCGGATACCTCGTCCCGAAGGAGTGCCGATGAAGCGCTCACAGATTGCGTCAAGCCGTCGCTCTTGCGCGCTGACTCCGACGCGAACGAATCCAAACGTTGCTCCAAGCCAATGCGCAGCAGCTCGGCCCTTTGGTCGTTTGATTGGCTAAGCCCGCCCACCTTAACAGCAACCGAATCGCCAACGGCAACGAGCGTAGCGACCACTTCGGAGCGCAATGCCTGGGACTCGTTGGCCTGTTCCTGGCGATTACGCGAAATCTCATCACGCATCCCCCGATCGAACAATCCACGCTCGCTTTGCAAGATATGCAGCGCATCCAGGATGGGACGAAGATCAGCGCTTCTGCGGCTCAACTCAGAGAGCTTCATCCATTGCAAGAGAAGAAGGATGAACCCAAGAGCGATCAATACATATAGGATGACTGGATCCATAAACGCAGAAAGCCTTTCCGCACCGGCCACGCAACCGCCGGTGCTGGGAGTTCGCAGAGACCTATCCCTCCATAGCAGTCGAGACAACTTCCCGATAGGCTTCTTGAACCTGCAGGAGCGGATCAAAGACAGGCGGCTGTGACAAGCCCAGAGGGATGTACTCGCAGAGATACCAGTCCACGAAGCTTTGTATGCCTTCTTCGATCGAAACGCTCGGACAATATCCCGTAACTTCCGTGAGCTTATCCACGCGCGCTTGCGTTTCGTAGACGTCTCCCGGCTGCATGGGCATCAGGCGAATGTCGGCGGATCGGCCCAGGCATCGCTCAATGGTACGAATCAAATGGAGTAGCTCGACCGGCTGTTGGCTTCCAATGTTGCAGAGACGCATGGGCGCTTCAGCGCTCGTCCCTTCAGACTTGGCGCATTCCGGCGGCAGGGGCAAAAGGCGAACGATTCCCTCCACAATATCGTCGACGAAGGTGAAATCGCGCTGCATGCGGCCGAAGTTATAAAGCTCAATGGCGCGACCTCCTAAGACCGCGTCCACAAATTTGAAGATCGCCATATCCGGCCGGCCCCAGGGGCCGTAAACGGTGAAAAATCGCAGTCCTGTCGTTGGGATATGGAATAGATGGCTGTAGGCGTGGGCGATTACCTCGTTGCTCTTCTTGGTCGCCGCGTAGAGGCTGACCGGAAAATCCGTGGGGTCTTCTTCAGCGAACGGGATCTTGTTGTGCAATCCATATACCGAGCTGGAAGAAGCGAAGACGAAATGGCGGCAGGTGCAAGCCCGAACGCCCTCAAGCACATTGACAAAGCCAACCAGATTGCTGGCAACATATTCGTCGGGATTGGTGATCGAGCGCCGCACGCCCGGCTGCGCGGCCAGATGGACCACGGCTTCAAACTCGCCTTCGCGAAAGAGGCTTTCCACGCCTCCCCTATCTGCCAGATCAAGGGGGATAAACCAGAATTGGGGCCCTATGCAGAGTTTCCTAAGCCGCGCATCCTTAAGCCTGGGATCGTAGTAGTTGTTCAGGTTGTCTACGCCAACCACTTCAAATCCATCTGCGACCAGGCGGTGGACGAGATGGGCGCCAATAAAACCTGCCGCGCCGGTGACCAGAACTCGCCTGTCGTTCGCTCGCTTCATCATTTCTCCGCCTCCATTGGTTAAGGTGAATCAGTACGCGCCCTGGCCGGTTAAGACGACCTTCGCGGTACGCGCGAGAATATGAAGATCAAGCCACGGAGACCAATTGCGCACGTAATAGCTATCCAGGCGCACACGATCGCGTGAGCTTACTGCGTTGCGCCCGGAGACTTGCCATAGACCGGTGAGGCCCGGCGTGACTCTGCAATACAGCGAAAAATTCTGACCGTAGGCGGCTACTTCCTCTTCCACAATCGGGCGCGGGCCGACCAGGCTCATCTCTCCGCGTAAGACGTTCCACAGCTGGGGTAATTCGTCGAGGCTTGCCTTCCTGAGAAACCTGCCTACACGAGTGATGCGAGGGTCATGCCGGAGTTTCCGGTCGCGAAGCCATTCCTCGCGCAGAACTCCGTCCTCCTCCAGGGCCTTCTCCAGCAGCTCGTCTCCGTTGACCTGCATGGTGCGCAGCTTCCAGGCAAGAAATGGGGAGTGATCGCGGCCAATACGGCGATGACCATAGAAGGCTGGGCCGGGCGATTCAAGTCTTACCAGGATGCTGAGCAGAAGAATGGTGAATCCCACCGCCGGCAGCGACCAGGCAAACTATCAACAGATCCATAAGCCGCTTGGCAAACCTGGGCAGAGGGAGAAGCAGATCTCTTCTCACCTCAACCGCCAGGGATGCGCCAATCTGGCGGGCATCGACAGTAAGGCTGTAAAGAGCCGGCGAACTGTGCATAATCATCAAACGCGGAAAGAGGCTCTCAAAGACCTCCAGGTCCTGCAACAATTTTCCCCCGCCCGCGTCGGGCAGGGCTATCAACGCGCGGTCCACTCCGCAAGCCCGGACCGCGGCAGCAAATCGCATATCAATGACCGGCAAGGGATGCCGCGGACGGACCGTGTGAGGAGAACAAAGGATCACCACCGGCTTCAGCCCGATCTCAGGATGCTTTTCCAGTTCGCGGATGATGTCAGCCGATTCAACGCCGGTGTAAAACACAGCGATCGGGATTCCCCACCAGGACTTATGGCAAACCAACTCCCGCACCACGGATCGCAGCAGCGGGGTGACAATCACGGCCATCAACCACCATAGAAGAAGCGCGCGCGGGGTGTCGTCATCGGCGCTCCGGGTAACAACACTCAGCCCCCCCATCACCAGGAAACTCACGGTGAGTCCAAGGCCAAGACGGCGAAGTTCAGTGACCGCGTTATGAATGATGCCTGGGTAGAGGCTGGAGGCGGCAAAGATGACGAAGCATACTCCCAGAGCGGGCCAGAGAGCAAAATAGCGATGGAGGTCGAGGCCTCGTCCGCTGGCGCGCTTGCCCAATAACACCAGGCTTGCCGTAACCGTGAGGGCAATCGCATCGCAGGCAAACACCACCAGCGAACACAACCATGGGTTGCAGGGAATTCTGGGCAGACGAATGAGCGGGAGGGTGGACTCTGTCGCGACTACGGTTACTGAAGCCATCTGCGCCTCCGAGTCACTGTCTGGATGATCCGTGCACTCAGAGACTCTATTGAGGCAAGCTGAAGACTTTATGCGAGGAGAGATTAAAAATGCTTCATGGAGCTGTGTTAAAAGCCAGGTGGGCGGCCCTGTCTTTTTGCCCTTTGGCCGCAGTGGCAGAGTGCCCGGAAGGCGGTTCGCCTAAGCGGCTAAAGCCATTCCCATGGCTCAAGTCCCTGGGTAGCGCTGAAGGCCGCCCTGGCAACGCTTGCCGCCTTTCCAGTTCGCCGGTTCCCACAGATGCCACAGGAAATCCACTGCCGTAGGCAACTTGTGCGTCCACTGGCCGCCCAGGAAAGGGCGTCACGCAAGTAAAGGTATAGCCGATGCCGCGGTTGGTCTGAATCAACTTCTGAGGGAAGTCCCGATCTACTTTGCTGCGCAGAGCGCTGATATACACATCGACTACGTTGGTCAAACCCTCGAACGAGGAGTTCCACACGTGCTCCAGAATCATGGTGCGGGTCACCGGCCGGTTTACGTTGCGCACCAGGTATTCGAGCAGCAGAAATTCCTTTGGCCGCAGCTCGATCGTCCTGCCCAGCCGCGCGGCTGTTCGCCGTACCAGATCCAATTCCAGGTCACCGGAACGCAACACATTCACCGCATTGGATGCCACCACATCGGAAGCTGCCTGACGGAGCCGTATCGAAAGGCCCAGACGCACCGCCAGCTCCGAGGCGAAGAATGGCTCACGTACACAGTCATCTACGCCAGCTTCGAATAGAAGCAAACGTTGTTCCAGATCGAGGTAGCGGGCAAAGACGAAGAGCGATGCGTCGCAGTTTTCCTGGCGCAACAGCCTTATCAGGGCCAGAGCATCGGCAAAGATAAGAGAGTCTGAATCGACTAGAACAGCTTCGTATTGCGCGAACTGGGCGAACTCCAGACACTGCTTCGCGGAGACTACCGTTTCCACGACAAACTGGGCTGAGCTGAGGCCCTTTTCAACGCGCCTTTGAAGATCACACCGGGGGAGGAAGGTGAGTACTTTCATGAGTCGCTCCAAGACTAAATAGGGGATAGAACGGGCCCGATAGAGACTGCGAACAAGCGTTCTTCCATGGCCATGCGAGTACTTTGCACGGATTGCCAAAAGGATATAAGAGCGTCCCGAGAGCACTTACCAATACAGGCCGCGCATTTCCACTCAACTGCCGGCCCACGTGAGGCGCGACGCACAGACACAAGACAGTAAGCAACACACCACACAGTGACTGAGCAATACCAGAACCGCTTTGAGTTGTCAATAACTGTGTCTTATTTGTTTAGCAACTACTTGGTACTTATCACTAGGAAAAAGGCGGGGCGCCCGATAGAGCGGCGGCTCATGTGAAGGCACGGCATTTGGGATGGAAATATATCTTATTCGTTGCTGTGAGCACCTGGCGCACGAAGTAGACCGTATCTATCCAGCCTTCGTGGTTTGCGATAAGCAGAGGTTGTGTCCCACCAATCTAATAAACCAGGCGCCAGTGGAAGCGCGAGCGGACATCATCTATTGTTGCGCATCGGAAACAGTAGTCGGGGGTGTAACACGTGGAGTTACTCATATCATAGTCACTTATGGGCAATCGAACGATGGGGGAATTTCTCCTTAAAGAACGGGATGCGATGTTACGGATACACAACAGCGGGTGCTAATCTCTCGGGGTTTTTGAGTTGCTTGCGTAGTCTCCGTTCAGCGCATATTTGCGCTTATTGAGGAGACACTCCATGCTCAAGCACGTGGTTCGCAAACTCGCGATCGGCGCCGCACTTCTCGCGCTGGTTCCAGCCGCCATGGCACAAACCGGCACTGATCCGGAGCCGCGCGGAGGAGTAGTCCAAGTGATTCTCGTTTACCTGGGCCTGGCGTAAACTACCTTCAGGCAGCGCTCTTAACGGCCGCCTTGAAGGGAGCTCCGGAAGATGCATCTGACAAGTCTGGATCTCCTGTTCTGGGCGGCTGGGTTTCTAGAGCATCTTGGCTTGCTTTTCACTCTGGTGTATCGACGCCGGGCCAAGAGTTTTCCCTTCTTTACCGCACTTATCACGCTGAACGTGGTCAGAACCATTGTTTTGTATTTCGTACTGAAGCTGGGGACCACTGATGACTACTTCTACTCCTATTGGTCGCTGGCATTGCTCGACACGATGTTGGAACTTTGCATCGTCTATGAGATCGCCAGCCGCGTGTTCCGCCCCATGGGGGCGTGGGCGCGCGATGTACGCGGCAGTTTCCTCTGGATGGTAAGCCTGAGCGTAGCCGTAGCTTTGGGACTGAGCTGGCTGGCAAGTCCGCCCGCGCGCACCTGGATGCAGGCTGTTGTGACCAAAGGGACCTTGTGCGCGGCGGCGTTGATGAGTGAGCTTTTTGTTCTGATGATGGCTCTCTCCGTAAGCGCAGGCCTTCCGTGGAGAACGCACGTGGCGAAGATTGCCCAGGGACTGGGCGCCTATTCTCTGATGAGCGTGTTGATCGAGACCGGGCATAGTTACTTCGGCGTGGGTGGAGAGGCGCCGGCTTTTCTTGTTCTGTCCTATGTTCGTATGGCCGCGTACCTGGCCTGTGTTACCTACTGGATCGTCATGCTCTGGCGCGACGAACAGCCCGCGCGCGTAATGACCCAGGAAATGCGTGAAAGCGTATTTACTTTACAAAGACTAGTGGAATACGATCTTCACGAGTTGCGATCGCGGGAAAAACAGTGACTACACCTAATCTTTACTTCTTGACTGCGATTGGGGTTTTTCTAATTGCCCTCATCTCGGTTACGAGATATTACTACCCCCGGCGGCGCCGGCCGTCCCAGGCGACATGGGAAGACCTTTTAAAAAGGTTGACCTGGATTGACCGCAATCATATCGCCCAGGTCGCCCTCGACCTGGTAGACGAATCCGGCCAACTCCGAGAGGTGGACGATGCATCGGGTCTGGAGCCATCGCAACTCTGGAAGTTGATTGGCGGGCTCAAGGGACTTGAGGTCATGGAGTCCAATAGTGAAGTACTGATCGATCTGGCTTTCTACCTGCAACAATGGTATCCGGAGGCGCTGGTGATAGCAGAGCGGTTGCGCCTGGATGCCCGGGAACTAAGTTGGCATGTGGCTCGCCTGCAGGGGGCTGCTCAGACGGGGAACCTGCAGATCTCCTTTCCGTTCTACGCGCAGCGTGCGGTGGTTACTTATTACCGCATGACCCGCAGCCTGCTTGGCCTCTATGAAGCGGCGAACTTCTCCATGGTGGCAAAGTTACAAGAGGCGCTCTAGGAAGCAGCTCTGGTTCAGAGCGGATGGAGGGCGCGTCGGTCACAAGAAAACTCACGGGGTGGTCAATCGAATGGCCACAAAGGTGACGCGGCCAATACTTTCTATTTCCTTGCGGTACTTCCATCGCCGGCTGGAAGCGGGCGACAGAGGGTGGGGTATGAGCGTCAACCAATCAGATTCCCTGTCCAGTTCGCACCAGCCGCAGACGTAGGCGTCCCGGGTAGTTAAGAAATAGATGGGCCGCTGAAACTCATGCGTCCAGTCTCTGCGGGTCGAGATGGCGCGCTTTTGGGTATCGATCTGAACAATCGAACCGGCCGGAATCATCGGATCCAGGGTGCGGTCTCGCTTCCCAATGATGCCCCGCCGATACGGCGCCAGGACCGAGCCATTCTCTGCCGCGAGCAGAGTAGTCTCATCCGGTGGCTGATCAACTCCCAGCGCATCCGGTAGCAAGTACTTTGCCTGCTCTTCCAGCGGCCCTTCGGTCAACAACATGGTCGCATTGGGACTGGAAAGTTGGCGGAGAGACATGGGTTGGGCCTCTCCCGGGTATATGGAGCGGAACAACTGTTCGGTGGGGAGATTGTAGATGTCGGCCAGAACAATAAGTTTGTTGACGGTAAGTTCGTGTTCTTCCCGTTCCAGGCGGTCCAGCCAGCTGGCAGAGACCTGATAGGACTGGTTGCCCTGCTGCTGAGCAAAGCGGAGACTCCGCTCTTCCACTTCGCGCAAAGATAGCTGCCACTGCCGGCGAATTGTGCGAAGCCTTAAACCGATCCCTGCCATGGGGCAGACCTTCCTTGCAATAAATGTCGCGGACCACAAATCGTCCGCGGCTGCAATATACCTGACATCGTGACGACGAATGTTCAGCGCCACAGTCATCATTGCGAAGGGTTGCGCAGGAAAACCCAAGAGCGCCCTGGGAGCGAATGCAGGTCGCACATTTTCCGCTAGCCGCGGGTTCGATACTCAGCGTGGCGTGAGCGCGGCCCAGAAACAAAACCAGAAGCGAGATGCTAGATGGTGACTGAGCAATATCAGAACGGCTTTAGCCGTGTCAAGACCTATTACTTACTTTTACCGCAATATCAACGTAATTATGACTGAGATACTACTGAGATCCGCGCTTAGGGAGAGGTAGCAAACGGCGTGATTCATGCTTTTCGGCTGAGGGTGGTCTCCTGTGCTGGAATAAAGCATCCAAGAGTGCGAGTGTGTCCCGTTCGGCCATTTGCGCGTCCATGTTGCCGGCTGACGCGACAAACATGTGCCTAAAGTGTGATTGTGGCATAACACTTTCGGCGGGATGGTAGAGGCAAGTTCCATGAATGCTCGAACTCGCAGGGGCTAATGATGAGCTTTCCACAGCCCCGGAAATAAGACCAGATCCAACAGCGGAACGATTCTGCCCGGCAGACCAGCCCGGCATCCCCCGGAGTAATTATGGCCCAGTCTATGCATCGCCCCCACCGGATCTTACAGGGCATTCTTTCGCTCTTTGCCTGCGGCCTGCTCGCCGGCGGTCTTGTTTCATGTAGTAGCGGCAGCAGCAATAACGAGTCTCAGGCCACGCTTACGCTCACGCCTTCGACGATCAGTCTGACGGCGGGCGCAACCGGACAGAAAGCTTCTCTGCTGCTGACCGCACCGGCCGGCGTCGGCGCGGCGACGATTACGGTCTCTGGCCTTCCCACCGGGGTAACGATCTCCCCGTCGACATTATCGGCCACTCCTGGAACGGCGCTGCCAATGGTGTTTACGGCCGCTTCCTCGGCAGCCGCTTCGACCGCGATGGTCACCTTGACTGCTACGGTGAATGGGCAGTCCGCCGGCACGCAGGCCTCGCTTACCGTTCAGGCAGCGCCGCCGCCGGCAGCAGACTTCTCGCTCAGCGTCACGCCGACAACAGTGAGCTTAACCGCGAACGGCACGCCGGCAACTGTATCTCTGTTGGCAACAGCGCTGAGTGGCTTTTCTGCCAACGTTCAGGTGGCAATCGCGGGCTTACCGGCCGGGGTGACCGCACAGCCATCGCCTATCACGCTGACGCCGGGCACCGCTGCCACACTCACTCTCACTGCGCCTACAGGAACAGCGGCGGGGTCATCGACAGCCACGCTGACGGGGACGTCGGGCAGCCTTACGCATACGGCGGCGGTAATGATCACGGTGGTCGCTCCACCGCCGGTGCAACCAGACTTTTCGCTTGCCGTCTCTCCCGCATCTCTCAGCCTGACCGTGGCCGGGGCGGGGCAACCGGTCCAGCTCACGGCGACTGCGCTCAACGGATTCACCGGCACCGTGCCCGTTGCCCTCAGCGGATTGCCTGCGGGAGTGACAGCCAGCCCTACCTCGCTTACTCTCACCCCTGGCACGCCGCAAGGCGTCACGCTTACGGCAGGAAACAGCGCCCAGGCGGGGAGCGCCAGCGTGGTCTTTACCGGCACGTCGGGTTCGCTCAGCCACACCGCCAGCCTGGCGCTCACAGTAGCCGCTGCCTCCGGCGTGAATGTGACCACGTATCACAATGACAACGCACGCGACGGATGGAACTCGTCGGAAACCACGCTTACTCCGCAAAACGTCAACGTCAACAAGTTTGGCAAGCTTCAGGAGTTGCCGGTGGACGGCAAGGTGGATGCGCAGCCGTTGTACGTGAGCGGCCTTTCTATCGCGGGGCAGATACACAACGTGCTGATCGTGGTTTCTGAACACGCTAGTGCTTACGCCTTTGACGCTGACTCCGGCACGCAGTTGTGGAAAGTGTCCGCTCTGGGAGCCAACGAGACGACCAGTGACGACCATGGCTGCGGTCAGATTTCGCCGGAGATTGGCATCACTGACACCCCGGTGATCGACCGGGCCAATGGCCCGAACGGCACAATATTTTTCGTGGCCATGTCGAAGGACTCCAGCAGTAAGTACCACCAGCGGCTGCACGCCTTAGATCTGACCACGGGCGCAGAACTCCAGGGCAGCCCGTCGGAAATTCAGGCCACTTTCCCCGGCAACGGATACGGTTCCTCGAACGGGATGCAGGTCTTCGATCCCGGTCAATACGCGGAGCGGGTTGGTTTGTTATTGACCAACGGCCAGATCGACCTGGCATGGACCTCGCACTGCGACGATGATCCTTATACTGGCTGGCTCATGGCTTACGGTGAAACCAGCCTGCAGCAAACCAGTGTGTTGAACCTGACGCCGAATGGGCCTTCCACCCCGCACTATGGCAATGGCGAGGGTTCGGTGTGGATGGCCGGCGCGGGCCTGGCGGCGGATACGCAAGGAAATATTTTCTTCCTGGATGCAAACGGAACCTTCGACTCGACGCTGAACGCCCAGGGCTTCCCCTCCAGCGGAGACTTTGGCAACGCCTTCATGAAAGTATCGACCACCGGAAACGTGCTCACGGCCGCAGACTACTTCGCCGCCTACAACCTGCAATCAGAGAGCGACGCGGATCAGGACTTGGGCTCCGGCGGAGCGATGCTGCTGCCCGATCAAACGGATGCCAACGGCGTGACGCGCCACCTTGCTGTGGGCGCCGGTAAAGACACAAACATCTATGTCGTCAACCGGGATAACATGGGCAAGTTCAATGCCAGCAGTAACAATGCAATCTATCAGGAGATTCCCAATGCTCTGAGTGGAGGCGCCTGGTCCATGGCTGCCCTCTTCAATAACACCGTCTACTACGCGGGCGTCGGCGATCATCTCAAGGCGTTTCCCATCACCAATGCATTGCTGGCCACATCACCGGCGAGTGAGTCTGCGAATACCTTCGCCTATCCGGGCGCGACGCCGAGTGTAAGCTCCAACGGATCACAGAACGGCATTGTGTGGGCTATCGAAAACCAGAATAATGCGGGAGTCTTGCACGCCTACGACACCACCAACCTACCCACTGAGCTGTATGACAGCAATCAAGCCGCAAATAGCCGCGATCATTTCACCTACGGCAAATTTGTTCCCCCAATGATCGCCAATGGCAAGGTATACGTGGGCACGCAGACGAGTGTTGCCGTCTTCGGTCTGTTGCCGTAGTCCTATGGTTGGGGTTGAAGAGTCTGGCCCGCAACCCGATAACCGCCTTGAAGGGGCTGAACAGGCCGCGGAAAAAGCTCATGCTTTGTATCAGGGCACGACTTTACAGCTTGCGGAAAAACTCATTTTTCTGAAGGGTACGGCCTTCAGGCCGTACGTAAATGCTTTGCCATGAATCCGGCTTTAGCCGCTGAGGGACAATTTCCCCTCGAAGCAGCACTTTTTCCGCAGCCTCTTTAGTCGTGCCATAGGGTGGGTTGAGAATAGGTCGGGCTTTAGAGTTTGCGTGAGAACTACCCTCTTCAGATTGAGTCCCGTAGAGCCTGCCCTGAGCTTGTCGAAGGGGACGGCTGAAAGTTAGACTTGTCCAAATTAGCTTTTCTCGGCTCTGTCCATCCGCCTCCACCCGTGCCAAGGTGAGCCACCGCCCCTCAAATTTGTCATCCCGAGCAGCAGACTTGCCTGCGGCAAGTTAAGTTGAGCAATTACAACGGCAACAAAAGCATTGGGTGGCCCATTTGCCCCGATTTCCTGCGGAGGCTTGTGGCGTTGATACAGTCCATGCGCCTTTCCTTAATGAAAGGCGCACACGCGGACCTCTCTGGCACAGCGTGGCAGGAAATCGGGGTCAAGCCGTACTTTGGCTTGAGTGGGCGACGATGCCCCCAACCCGTTTGTCATTAGGACCGAAGCGAACCCGGATTTCCTGCTACGCGGCCCTCACCAACGTCCACGTGTGCGGCTTTCCGTTAAGCAATTACAACGGCAACAAAAGCATTGGGTGGCCCATTCAAGCCGCACTTTGGCTTGAGTGGGCGACGATGCCCCCCAACCCGTTTGTCATTAGGACCGAAGCGAACCCGGATTTCCTGCTACGCGGCCCTCACCAACGTCCCCGTGTGCGGCTTTCCGTTAAGCAATTACAACGGCAACAAAAGCATTGGGTGGCCCATTTGCCCCGATTTCCTGCGGAGGCTTGTGGCGTTGATACAGTCCATGCGCCTTTCCTTAATGAAAGGCGCACACGCGGACCTCTCTGGCACAGCGTGGCAGGAAATCGGGGTCAAGCCGCACTTTGGCTTGAGTGGGCGACGATGCCCCCCAACCCGTTTGTCATTAGGACCGAAGCGAACCCGGATTTCCTGCTACGCGGCCCTCACCAACGTCCCCGTATGCGGCTTTCCGTTAAAGAAAGCCGCATGAAGCTCGCCAACGCCACCAACCTCCACAGGAAATCCGGGGTAACGCAGCGGTCGGGCTAACAAATTTGAGGGGCGGTGGCTCACCTTGGCACGGGTGGAGGTGGATGGACAGAGCCGAAAAAAGCTAATGTGGACAAGTCTGATTCCGAACCTCGCCCCTGCAATACCCGTCCCCTCATCGCCCAGAAATTTGTGCGGCGGTGGCAGTTTCGCGCATGATTCATAGATGCGCATGGTGATGATCCTCTTTTGTGCCACGTTGCTCCCAATATCCGGAGTAGCCCAGACCTCCACAGCTGCCGATGTGATTCACCTTATTCAGCAGCGGTATCCTGCTCCGGTCGCCGACACGGTGGACACCATCAAGGCCGGAAACCCCTCCACTCCTGTGACCGGAATCGCTACTACGTTCCTGGACACGATGGAGGTTTTGAGAGAAGCGAACCGGCGTGGGTTGAACCTGGTCATCACGCATGAACCAACTTTCTACAATCATCGCGACAACACTGCGTTTTTTTCGAGCGATCCCGTATACAAGGAGAAGCTGGCATTCATCGAGCAACACCACATGGTGGTGTTTCGACTGCATGATGAGATCCACGGAACAGCGCCCGATCACATTGCGCTAGGGTTATTAGAGGCTCTGGGCTGGCAAAGTTACGCTCAGCCGAATGATCCATTCCACGTGACCATTCCGCCATCAAGCCTCGCGGCTCTGGCGAAGCAGATACAGACCAGGCTGAAGGCGAATACATTGCGCGTAGTGGGAGATCCGAACCTGGTGATTACGCACGTGGCCCTGGTGCCCGGGGCTGCCGGGCTCGAGACCCAAGTGACGGCGTTGCGACCCGAAGCGGTGGAGTTGCTCATCGCCGGAGAAGCGTCGGAGTGGGAGACGGTGGAGTATGTGCGCGACGCGAGCGCGCAAGGGCGGCACAAGGCGCTCATCCTGCTGGGGCACGAGGTGTCCGAAGAGCCGGGCATGCTAAAGTGCACCGAAGATTTGCGGGCAGTCTTTCCCACCATGAAGGTAGAGCATATTCCGGCGGGTAACCCATTGTGGTTCCCGGGGGAAGCGCCGGCACGTTAAGAGCGATACGCATCAGGCTTCGGAGTGCCATCCATGAAAACTTTGCTGGTAGAAACCGCGGAACGTGCGGCGCGATATCTCGAAGAGATTGCCCATCGGCGGGTGGCGCCGTTGGCCGCCGACGTGGCGCGATTGGAGGCGCTGGCCGGGCCGCTGCCTGAGCTGCCATCCGATCCCGCAGAGATCCTATCCATGCTGGATGACTTCGGGTCGCCCGCGACCGTGGCAACCGCTGGAGGACGCTACTTCGGATTCGTTATCGGTGGTTCGCTGCCCGCGGCGCTGGCGGCCAATTGGTTGGCGGGCGCGTGGGACCAGAACGCAGCCATGCAGGTAATGTCTCCGGCGGCGGCGAAGTTGGAAGAGATTGTGCTTGCGTGGATGCTGGACCTGCTGGATCTGCCGCCGGGATCGGGGGCGGGATTTGTTACCGGCACAACGATGGCAAACTTCTCGGCGCTGGCCGCGGCGCGGACGGCGCTGCTGAAACGTGCCGGATGGAACGTAGAGGAAGACGGATTGTTCGGGGCGCCGCCGATTCACGTCGTGGTGGGCGATGAGGTTCATGTTTCGTTGTTGAAGGCGCTCTCCATGCTCGGCCTGGGGCGCTCGCGAGTGACGCGGGTTCCGGCAGACGCCCAGGGACGGATGAGGCCGGACGCGCTGCCTCCCCTCGACGATCACACACTGGTGTGCATTCAGGCAGGAAATGTGAATACCGGCGCGTTCGATCCCGCAGGGGAAATCTGTGCCCGTGCGCATGCGGCGAAGGCCTGGGTGCATGTGGATGGCGCCTTCGGGCTCTGGGCAGCCGTCTCGCCGCAATACGCACCGTTGCTCGCCGGGGCCGGGGAGGCTGATTCCTGGGCGATTGACTGTCATAAGTGGTTGAACGTGCCCTACGATTCCGCAGTGGCAGTGGTGCGCGATGCGGAGCATCTCCAGTCCGCGATGTCGATCAGTGCTGCGTATCTAACGCCGGGCGAAGGCCGTGAGCCGTGGCACTTTGCGCCGGAAGCGTCGCGCCGCGCGCGCGGAGTCGAGTTGTGGGCAGCGATGCGCTCCCTGGGACGCAGCGGCCTGCAGGAAATGATCGACCGAAATTGCCATCAGGCGAAGCTGTTTGCGGAACGTCTGCGGGCCGCGGGCTTCGCCGTGCTGAACGACATAGTCTTGAACCAGGTACTGGTTTCCTTCGGCAGTGAGGAAGAGACTTTGCGAGTGATCGCGGATGTTCAGAAGGACGGGACCTGTTGGTGCGGCGGAACGCGGTGGCACGGCCAGGCGGCGATGCGGATCAGCGTGTCCAGTTGGGCTACTACGGATGAGGATGTCGAGCGTAGCGTGGCCGCCATGATCAGAATTGCCAGGCGGGAGAGTCGCGACCGAGCGTGATGGTTAGAGTCCATTTCGCCCAAACGGCGGCCGCGCCGTTCAGACGAAGACGTACCTGCTCCTCCCGTAGGAGACAGCAAGGCAATGAAGAAGACGTTATGAACTCGACCCCGCGTCCTTAACTGCGCAGACGCGCCAGCAGATCCTGCGGGTGCACGGGTTTGGCCAGAATCTCGAATTCGTGCCCCTGAGAACGGGCGCGGTCCAAAAGATCCGCCGTGGCTGCCTGGCCTGAAAAAAGCAGGATCTTACAGTTAGGCAGCATGGTCCGGATGGTGATCGCCGCGTCAATGCCGTTCATGTCGGTCATGATGACATCGGAGATGACCATGTCGGGCCGGATGGTGCGCGCGGCCTCTACGGCCTTTTCGCCGTTGTAGACGGCGGTGGCTTCAAATCCGCTTTGGTTTAGGATGATGGCCAGTGTGTCCGCGATCACGCGTTCGTCATCGGCTACCAGCACTTTGGGCTTTACCTGTTGATTGGTCATTTGCTCCTGAATGACGACCTGAGTCGTTCTGACGCTCGTCCGCTGCGCTCCAATAATCCTGATCCGCTGAGCGAAATCACGATAAGGTGGTACAGACGGAAAATACTGAGCCAGTGGGGATTACTGGAATCATACGCTCTTGTGTCTGATGCTGTTTTCCAGTCTGGCGTTGCGGCCTTTGTGGCCACCGCTTCAGCGCCTGGACTGCAATTGCGTAGAGGGCCATGCGGTCTGCTCCTCCATATAAGATTGATCTGACCATAAACCTTTTTCGTTGGACGTTTGCCGATGGCTGAACCGATCATTCGCGCCCAGCAAGTAGAAAAGTACTACGCCCAACCGAGCGAAAACCGCATCCAGGTGATCGCCCCCACTGACCTGGCGATTGTGCAGAACGAAATCGTTGCCCTGCTCGGTCCCTCGGGCTCAGGTAAGTCTACACTGCTGCGCATGCTGGCGGGTCTCTCCCGACCCTCGGCCGGGGAGGTTTTCTGGCACGGCAAGCCGATTTTCCAGGCCGAAGTCAACGTGGGCATCGTGTTTCAAAGTTTTGCCCTTTTCCCCTGGTTGACCGTGCTGGAAAACGTGGAGGCGCCGCTGATGGCGCGCGGCATAACCAGCGAGCAACGGCGCGAACAAAGTCTAAAGATCCTGGACACCGTCGGACTGGACGGCTTTCAGGCGGCTTACCCCAAGGAGCTCTCCGGGGGAATGCGGCAGCGGGTGGGCTTTGCCCGCGCCCTGGTGGTGCAGCCCGAAGTGCTCTTTATGGATGAGCCCTTCTCTGCCCTTGACGTGCTGACTGCGGAGAACCTACGCAGCGAACTGCTGGAGTTGTGGCACAAAAAGACCATCCCTACGCAGTCCATTTTTCTGGTCACTCATAACATCGAAGAGGCTCTGCTGTTGGCCGATCGCATCATCGTTTTGGGCCGCAACCCGGGGCACGTACGGGTGGATTTTCCCGTGACGCTGACCCAGCCGCGCGACCGCAAGAGCGCCGCCTTCACCCAATTGGTGGACTACATCTATAAGGTGCTTACCCGCCCCGACGTGGCTCCCTCCGCCGTACCCCAGCGGCTGGCGGCACGGGACCAGCGGCAGATGCACTACCAGATGCTGCCCCATGCCCGCCCCGGCGGAATCGCCGGCCTGCTGGAGCTGCTGATCGACTACACCGGCCGGGCCGACATTTATCGCCTGGCCGATGACCTGGCCTTTGAGATCGATGATCTCCTGCCCATTGTCGATGCGGCGCAACTGCTCTGCTTTCTCAAGGTGGAAGAGGGCGACGCAGCCATTACTCCCGCCGGACGGGAATATGCCGAATCGGAGATTCAGCAACAGAAGGAGCTCTTTCGCAAAGCCGCGGTCGAAAACGTGCTGCTGCTGCGACAGATTACCCGGGCGCTCGATACCAAGTCAGACCACACTGTTCCCGAAGAATTTTTTCTTGACATGCTCGATGAGCAGTTCAGCGCAGATGAGACCCTGCGCCAGTTGGAGACGGCGATCAGCTGGGGCCGGTACGCGGAGCTGTTCGATTTCGACGCTTCCCGCCGGCGATTCATCCTGCCGGAGCAGGAAGAGACGGCGGAAGCGGTCGAGGAGGCCCAGGCGGAATGAGCGCGCCGACCCCGCTCTCCCGCTATCCCACCCTTGCCCGTTCACTGGTATTGGAACGCACCTGGCCTTTTTTTCTGGACCTCAGCGTAGCCGCCTGCGGGCTGGCCCTCTTTTACGCTGTGCTGCGCATTGCGGAGTATTGGATGGGTCATCCGGTGGCCTCGGTCGCCATCTCCAATTCCGCAAAGATGCTCCCGTTGTATGCCTTCTACTCGGTGGTACGCATCGGCGTCGCCTATCTGTTGAGCCTGACCTTTGCTGTCGGGTACGGCTACATCGCCGCTTACAACCCTCGCGTCGAAGCTTTCATGATCGCGGTGCTGGATATCCTGCAATCGATTCCAGTTTTGAGTTTCCTGCCCGCGGTGATGCTGGCCATGATATCGCTGATTCCCGGCCGCCAGTTGGGTATCGAGATGGGCGCCATCCTGCTGATCTTTACCGGGCAGGTATGGAACATGGCATTCAGCTTTTACTCCTCGCTCAAGAGCCTGCCGCGGGAGCTGCGCGAAGCCGCCAGCGTCTTTCGCTTTTCCGCGTGGCAGCGCTTCTGGCAGCTTGAACTGCCGTATTCGGCCATTGGGCTGGTGTGGAACTCCATGGTCTCAGTGGCGGGCGGATGGTTTTTCCTGATGGCCTGCGAGATGTTTGTCTTGGGCGATCGCGACTTCCGTCTTCCCGGACTCGGCTCCTATCTGCAGACAGCGGCCAGCACGGGCGACAACCATGGCATGCTGTGGGGATCAGTCACCATGATCCTCATTATCGTGGCTACCGATCAGCTGGTGTGGCGCCCGGTGATTGCCTGGGCCGACAAGTTCAAGTTTGAGCAAGGCGAGAGCACCAGCCGCAAGACGTCGCCCATACTTTATGCGTTACGGAATTCGAATGCGCTTGGCTGGTTGAGGCAGGTGACCGTGGCGCCGGCAAGCGAACGCATCTATGCCGGCCTGGCGCGGCGGCGCCGGGAGCTGATCGCGCGCCCCATTCACGGAGCGCGCAAGCGCTCAGGGCTGGGAGCGATCGTACTTGTCGTCGCGGTTACTTTGCTGGTGGCCTTTGCTGCCTTCCGCGCGCTCGAGCTGTTGCGCCATGTGCATGGGTCGGAGATCGTGGAACTGCTTAAGGGCGCAGGCGCGACCTTTCTGCGGGTAAATGCTGCGTTGCTGATCGCCTCTGCCTGGACCATTCCCACCGGCGTCGCCATTGGCTTTCATCCCCGCCTGGCCAGAATCGCGCAGCCGCTGGCGCAAATCGCTGCATCTTATCCGGCGACTGCGATCTTTCCCATCCTGCTGATTGCCCTGGTCCGCTGGGGCGGCGGATTGGGCATCGGTTCGATCGCTCTCATGCTGTTGGGCACCCAGTGGTACATCCTGTTCAATGTGATTGCCGGCGCCACGGCTATTCCCTCCGACCTGAAGGAGGTTGCCAAGCTTTACCGATTCTCCCGGTGGCAGCGCTGGAAGATCGTGATTCTTCCCGGCATCTTTCCCTACCTGGTTACGGGGCTGGTCACCGCGTCCGGTGGCGCTTGGAACGCCAGCATCATCGCGGAATATTTTCATTTGAAGGATCGCACCCTGCAGACGCTCGGGCTGGGCGCACAGATCAGCGCGGCCAGCGATCATGGTCAGTTTTCCATTCTGCTGCTGGCTACCATCATCATGTCGCTCATGGTGGTGACGGTGAATCGCCTGGTGTGGCGGCCGATGTTCCGCCTGGCTGAGACCAAGTTTCGCCTGGACACTTAGCGAAAAGCACAGGTCCTATCCGCCCATTGCATCCGCGGTGGCGTTAGTCAATCGATGGACCGAACGCAGGAACTTCAAAATACTTTTCCAGCACGGCGAAGCCGGTTCCCAAAATACCAGCGTCTTCTCCTAAGGATCCGAAGCGTATGACAAGATTCTCAGAGTAGTTAGCTAACGCTTTAGCCTTTACGATTTTCGCAACCTGGTCGAGCAATGGTTGCCCTGCAAGTTCGAGCCGCTGATCCAGCACGACTATGGAAGGGTTAAACAAGTTCACCAGGTTAGCCACGGCAGCACCGATGTAATTGGCGACCTCAGAGACGATATGTCCGCACATCTTGTCTCCGGCATTTGCGGCTTGAAACGCAAGCCATGCGGTTGGCTTTGTGTTCTTTTGTGCAGCTAGGGCAACAATCTGGGACGATGCTCCTTCGGCAAGAGCTTTCTCGATCTTCTTTTCAATCGCATGGGTACCGGCAATCGCTTCCAGACAGCCGACGCTGCCGCACTTGCATACCGTGCTGTTTTCAAAAATGCTGGTGTGGCCTATCTCTCCGACCCCGCAATTCTCTCCATATAAGAGGTTGCCATCCACCACCATTCCTGCGCCAATACCTGTCCCATAGTCGAGGTAGATGAGATTCTTCTGCTTATCGCCGGCGCCCAGCATCTGCTCAGCCAACGTTTTTGCTCTGGTCTTGCTTTCCAACTGCACCCCAACTGCAAATTCCTCTTCGAAGATCGCCTTGAGTGGAACCTGCTTCCAAAAGTCGATGGTGGAAGAGGTGAGGGTAACTCCTAGCCGGCTATCCACGAGGCCAGGATCCGCAATTCCGATGCCAAGTAAGTGAGTGTGGTCAAGTCCTCCGTCGGCGATGACACGTCGCACACACGCCTGGAGTTGACGGATCAATCCGTCTTTTCCTCTTGCAAGACAACTGGGCTCAGACACTTGATGGAGGATGGCAGGAGTTAAATCCACAATACCCGCGGTCACCGTCTCATCATCGAACTGCAGAGCCACGATAAATCCAAACCTGGGATTCAGCTGGAGAAGAACCTGCTTACGGCCTCGCGGGTTGTTCGATCGACCAACCTCTAATAGTTTCCCTTCCAAAAGCAATTGACGCGTGATCGATGATATCGTTCCTCTGCGATATTTCGTCAATTCGTGCAAGCCCACCTGCGAGATAGGCCCGTATTTTCGGACGAGTGCTTCGATGACCCGCTTGTCGTGCTCACTCTTCTTTGGTAATTGACTCATGAAACGACGATCCTGGGATGAAGAGCGCTATTTATCACTGAACCCAAAGATCTTATCCCATACTTGCATTCATCCCTATGCAGGCGTTTCACGCTTGATGACGATTTTCAGGGGGAGGGCTCTGAAGTAACACGCAATCTTCCCGCTCACGCAGCGGCTCCCTCGTTCTGGCCGCGATTCACACGCGGGAGTCTACTGTATTTTCGCCTGGCCGGGTACTCACTTGTACGGGCTTTCTTTCAAATCATCCGGTAGGTTGGAGTACTTACCCAGCATCTGGTAGGTCTGTATGACAGCCCAATCGACGATAGCTTCTCCAGCACCCACCTCCACCCATGTGCTCGCACTGGCCGCGCCATATCCGCCGCGACTTGCCGCCTGTATGGTGGGGAAGTATCCATGATAGCCGTTGGTATAACCGAAGAACAGAGCCGTGGGAACAGGGCATCGGGCGCGCCAGTTCTCCTGGAAATAGACAAACGCCTCTCCAGGAACTGAAGCAATCGCGATCTGCTTGTCGATGAGGACGGTGGTGACACGCGCATCAACCACTGGGCGTATCGGCGAACCCATCAACTCCAACGTCTTGGGACCTAGCGTCTTCAGCAATGCCGCATGGAACTGTTCGGGATCCCAGCGCAGTTTAAAATGCATGGTTTCCTCACGGAAATCGATACTCGCGGAAGGATCGCTTTGGGTGTGAATCGACTTGGCCACACGCGCTGCCTCCTGGCCCAGCCGTTCGCCGGTCCAATCGCGCAGCTTGATTGCATCCTGTGCTATGGGCATATTCGCGTAATAGGGATTGATATCGCCGGGTGCGCCCTGAACGTAAAAACTCTCCACGTTCCCACCCAGAGACTTTTCAACCACGCGATTGGTGATGGCCGGAAAATCGGCGGAGTACTGGGGATTGTCGGATCCGAGAACGACAGGATGGCATGCGTAGTTGATAAGGATGGCGAGAGGATCGCCTTTGGCCGTATCGATGCGAAGCACGGTGACGGTGGGGTCGACGGGCGAGGTTGGAATCATGGTTGGGTTGCGCTCAAACCAGCTAACGGTTCCGTCATCGTTCACACGGAGCCGATTATGTCCGATCAGCACTGAGCCCGTGCCCACACCCATACGCGCATCCTGCAGATGGTTTACCGCAGTATTAATCGCTGCAGCAATGCCGTCCAGGGCGCTGCGCTCCCACTCCGGGGGATCACCGTTGTATTCATCCTTGACCGTCGGAGCACTATGGGTGTGCGAGGCATTTACCAGCAGGCACGAGATACCACTCGACTTGCGGACCTCTGCCTGCAAGTGGTCCAGCGACGCTTCGCCAAAACTGCGGCCCAGATCAAGGGTAACGATAGCCAGCCGCTTTCCACCCGCTTCCAGGACTAACACGCGCGCATAAAGTGGGTCGAGGGTACTGGAAGCAGGCTCGATCCGGTCCTCGAAGCCCCACATCACTTCATGTGTCTTAGGCGTGATGTCTACTTTGGCAACCGCCGCCCGAAGCCCTGGTTGCGCTGACAACCTCAAGGAACCGAGCAGAAGAGACAGGCTGACAGTTCCCAGGACGGTGGACCTGATCATCTTAGACATGTGATTTCTCGCGAGGATGAAGAAAGCAGCCCGAATAGCAGGATGCTAGAGGCAGGCTGGTTAGGTGTCAAGAGAATATCATGTCGATTTTGTCAGTAAGTCAGCTAGCGAATTGGCAATGATGGGGCTATTAACTCCACTTGCGATAAAAACTGTTGACATGATGTTGAAGGTATCTGATACTCTCATCGTTGCCCATCCCAAGAACCAACCACCAACGGCCCGAATTGAGTGATGTTATCCCACGTCGGATGCCCATCGCTCCCTCCGGAACTTAGTACGGAATTGTCCTGAATCTCGTCCGGGCAATTCGGTGACCCGGAGTCCATACCTGCATGCGACCGGTAGTCCATACAACTGCCGGGGGTTCGTTATTAGGCCAAGTGTGAGTCGGAGCCTGTCCCACGTCGGACCTCCAGGCTCGCGCATTCTCAAGGAACAGTGTTCGCTCGTTGTTGCTAACCCGCATCGCCCCGACGATCAACGCCGTCGATGCGGCCCTTGGAGTATCCGCGGCCGGAATGCAGTGACTGGAGAGTTCAGATGACACTATGGAAGCGCACACGGATCTGTTGGTTGTTCCTGCTTCTGACAGCAATGAATCTGGCGCCCACAACAGGAATAACTCAAACCTATTATGGTTCGGTGGTAGGTACGGTGACGGACAGTTCAGGTTCCGTTCTTGCCGGCCTCACGGTAGCGCTCACCAATCAGGGAACCGCGGAGCGCAAGACTCTCCCGACCAGCGCGCATGGTGATTTCCAATTCGTCAACGTTCCTCCGGGAATCTATACCCTCGACGTCGAAGGCCCTGGCTTCAAACGCTTTCGACGCGATTCCTTTCAGGTAGAAGTACAAAGTGTCGTGCGCATTGATGCGGCCATGCAGATAGGAGAAGTAAGCCAGGTCGTGGACGTAACGGCGCAAACGCCTCTCATCGAATCAGACACGACCTCGCTCGGTCAGGTGATTGAAGGACGAGCGGTACAGCAGATGCCTTTGAATGGCAGAAACGTGATGAACCTGATTGCGCTGGCGCCGGGAGTGGTCCCTCAAGGTCAGACGCAGGGCAATCCAGCGATCAATAATGTCAACGGATGGGGCAACTATCAAATTGGCGGAGGAATTGCGAATCAAAGCGCCGAGTACATCGACGGAGCCCCCCTCAACGTCAACTATGCTCATCTTCCTGCATTGATACCGGCCCAGGACGCAGTTCAGGAGTTTCGCGTCCTGACCAACAATCTAGGCCCCGAATTTGGAGACACTTCTGGCGGTATCGTAACCCTGGTCACCAAATCCGGAAGCAATTCGTTTCACGGGGCCGCTTATGAGTACCTGCGCAACAAAGTTCTCAATGCGAATACCTTCTTTGGCAACGAATTTGCTCAACCGCGGGCAGCTTTTACGCAGAATCAATATGGAGCCGAGATCGGCGGTCCTATCCGCAAAGATAAGACCTTCTTCTTTTTCGATTGGGAAAACTTCGCCCTGCGCCAAGGTAATACCTATGTCTCGACGGTTCCGACGGAGGCAATGCGCAATGGCGACTTCTCGGCTGCGGGTTCTCCCATCTATGATGCGCTGACCACCTGCGGTCAACCGGGAACGCCCGATTGTGCCCCCGGGCAATCGACGCGGCAAGAGTTTGCGGGCGACGTCATACCCGCCGCCCGTATCAGTCCTACCGCGGCATTGTTGTTGAAATATCTCTGGCCCCTGCCGAACGCGTCTGGGGTTTCGAACAATTTTTCTACACGTACAGCTCGGGAACCAACAGTAAACAGTTCAATGGCCGTGTGGATCAAAACCTTGGCGACAAGCAGCGCATCTTCGGCCGCTACTCGTTCTGGTCATCCACGTCGCCCCCGGTGGATCCATTCAACGAAGGCAATGGTCTGGGGTCAAGTTTTCAAACCAATCAGTTCGTCCTGGGCGACACGTATGCTTTCTCCCCTTCGACGGTGGGCGAGCTTCGCCTGGCTTTTCTGCGGTTCCTGTTCAATTTCACTCCGCAGAGTTACGGCGTGGACCAGACCAAGTTCGGGTTACCGGCATCCTATAATGCGCAGGAACCGCTGCGAAACAATCCGGACCCCTGCGTGGCTGGATACTCTGACTTCTGCAGTCAGAACATGGCAGTGATCGTCTTGAACACCAACAACAGCTACTCCATCATGCCCGGCATCACAAAGATCATGGGCCGCCACACCTTGAAGTTTGGCGCCGAGCTTCGCCGCATGGAGTTTAATTTCGCGCAGACTACAACGGCGAGCGGCTTCTACAATTTCGACAATCTGATGACCTCCATCAACCCGTTCTCACCCGGAGATACAGGCTTCGGATTGGCTTCTTTTCTTTTGGGTTATGGATCGAGCGGCAGCGCATCCCAGCCGGCGCTCACGGCTGGAGTGCAGTATTACCAGGGCTACTATCTCGGGGACACCTTTCAGATCAATCAAAAACTAACCATGAATTATGGGGTGCGCTGGGAACTGCCCGGTCCGTGGACTGAGCGGCACGACCGTCAGGTTGTATTTCTACCTGACCAGGCTAGTCCTCTGGCGGCAAGCACCGGCCTGCCTCTCACTGGAAATGTTGCATTAGTCAACTCGGCGGCTTATTCGAGCCGCTACAGTCAGCAGTTTCACTGGCGCCTCTTCGCGCCTCGTTTCGGGTTGGCCTATCGTCTCAATGAACAGTCGGTTGTGCGGGCGGGCTATGGCATGTTCTTCGTACCCGATGACGCTTCGTTCAATGACGCGCCATGGACCTCACCGATTAATGCAGCCTCCACTCCGTGGCTGGCCTCACTGAATGGCGGCGCCACGCCAAATGCGATCCTGAGCAATCCCTTTCCCAGCGGTATCTTGAATCCGGTTGGACGCAGCGCGAATTACCAAAGCACTTTATATGGAACAAGCATGTACTTGCCGGTTCCGAAAGGATCTTACGGGTACACGCAACAATATAATTTGAACTTTGAACACGACCTCGGTCACGGTGCAATGTTCGGCCTCGCTTACGCAGGCTCAAAAGGAACGCATCTCCCTGGAAATTCTCAGAACATCAACCAACTTCCAGATGCGGATTTGGCACAGGGCACACAGTTATCGCAGGCAGTCAACAACCCGTTCTACGGGTTCGTCCCAAACGGCACCGTGCTCTCGACCTCCACCATCGTCGCCAGCCAGCTCCTGCTTCCCTACCCGCAATTTGCAGGGGTTTATTCGGCTGAGCCCTTCAATCGGGCGTCCTCGTACAATTCGCTGCAAGCCAAATTTGAGAAGCGGTCGAGCGCGGGCGGAACGATTTTGGTGGCCTATACCTGGGCCAAGCTAATCACCAATGGGGATACGTTGACCGCGTGGTTGGAGGACGGGGGATGTGGTTGTGCCGCCCAGATCCAGGATAATGACAATCTTAAAGGCGAACGTTCGCTCTCACAAAGCGATGTTCCACAACGCTTCGTTGCCAGCTACGTGCTTGATCTGCCCGTAGGCAGAGGCAAGAAGCTTCTCACCAACATCAATGGCCCCGCCGATAAGATACTTGGTGGTTGGGGCATCAACGGGATAACCACAGTGCAAAGTGGATTCCCACTGGCGATTGCCGCCGCATCCAATCCCTTGTCGCAGTTTGGCTTTGGCAGTCTACGCCCAGACGTCGATAGTTCTAACAAGAAAATCACAGGCTCGGCGCAGAGTCGCGTCAATGAGTGGTTCAATGTCGACGCATTCAGTCAACCGTCGACCTTCGCGATAGGAAACGAGCCTCGCCTGGATCCCCTGCTACGCTCTGCCGGCATTGCTAACTGGGATTTTGCGGCATTCAAGGTGATACCGATTACGGAACGAATCCATCTGCAATTCCGAACGGAGTTCTTCAATCTGTTCAACCGGGTACAGTTTGCTGCGCCCAATACCAGTTGCTGTACCTTGAACAACTCACAATTTGGAGTCGTCACGAGCCAGGCAAACACTCCGCGTTTGGTGCAGTTCGCGCTGCGCGCTGAATTCTAGGTAACGATTGTGGGCCGGGTTAGACGGAGCCAGGTTTCGACAAAGTGTTTTGGGGAGCGCGGATCCATATAGATTTCGGCCCCCACTACGGCCAGGCTCCCCCTGACCATTTCGTCTTCCACCTCCGGCGACCAGCCCACAGGACATGAGTATTGCTCCTGCAGGGCACGCGCCTGGTAGAGATCGAGGCGCACGTTTTCACGGGTTGGGATGTAAAGATTGTGCTCTCCGAAGTAGCCAAAGAGCATGGCCGGTCCACTCTGCCGCAGCACCTCTTTGATCCGCATGCCGATCTGGGCTAAGGGCTCGCCCTGCAGCGCCATGAAGGTGAGCTTGCCTATCTTGACTGCCAGCACCTCTTCGAAGCGGCACGGATACTTGCGCGCATCGTCCAACCTGGTCAGCAGAAGCTCATCATCGGTGCAAACATACTCCGATATTTTCGTTGGAAACGGAATTCCCTCTTTGTAGTGCTTTACCAGGGAGCGGATCCAATTCGTGTCGCGCAACGGATCAGGAAATACGCGAAAGCCAACATCCATCGGTACACCTTTGGCCAGTTCGAGTGCGCGTTTGTAGGGCAAGGGCTTATCCAGTGGAAGGTCCAGCACCACTAGACGGCTTTCCCCGATCGGTCCGGTAACTTCTGTCAGCGGTCCCTTCGCGATTCCCAACACCACTTCTGCCAGTTCATGGCCGCGGGCTTTGCAAGCGAGCAGAAGATCAGTAGTGCCCTCGGGTGCAAAAGTATATTGATTACCGCCGCAGGCGTCGGCATAAATCGCAGTGGAATCGGGGAAATGGGATTCGAGCTCGTCCATGGCGAAGCCCGGATGGGAAGGTCCATACATCTCTCTCGGACCGCGTTGGGGGTGGGTCGGATAATTGAACAGTAGTGCGACCGTCCGGTTGCCCACTGCCGCCTTAAGCAGCTGGATCTCATAGTCTGGCGGAGCGCTCAGCTGGGAACGCGATAAGTAGCCGTATCCGTTGCCGAATAAGAGGTCCGCAGGACCTTCTTCCCTGCGGATAGCGCTCTGGATCATCACGAAGATCTTTTCCGCCAACTCGCGGCCGTAGTCCCAATTGGTCCTGACGATTTGAATGGGCGATTGATGGTTATGGGTTGCCAGTAGGACCAGGTATGCGGGCGGGATTCCGAGCTCGCGCTCACAACGCTCTCGCAAAATAGGAGTGGCCACGTCGAGCGCATTGAACGGGTAATTCACAATCGCGATTCGCCGGTTGCCGTCAAACAATGTCATGCAACGGCAAATGAGTGGGGCGTACGCGCGTGGCGGATCGGGAGAGACGCCGCTGGCACAGAGTCGAGGCCTGTCTGGAGTTACGTCAACCCGTGCGGTACCCACGTTCATCCGCTGAAATCCCGTTTGTTGGGATAACCCGAAATTCCATGACGTTAGGGCCGGCAGTCCGGCGGCGGCCGTTTTGATGAAGCTCCTGCGGCTCATGTCATTCATTGTGGTTTTTGCTGCTGACGAACGTATCCTCCGATTTCGTCGACGGTGCCCAGCCAAATCCCCTTGTCCGGCGCTCGCAGATACTCGCACAAGAGCTCGATCGCTTTTGTATCTGTAGTCTGGAATGCTCGTTGGCCGATCTCATGTCCAACAAAAATGACCCATCGGCCCTGCTTGACAGCTTCGTCAACCACCTTCTTCATTTGCGCGAAATCCATATCATCGAAGGCGGTTCCCATGGCCTGGGCCAGGTCAACGATCGTAGGATCGTTGGATGCCTCAGAGAGGTAGCCACGCCCGACGACGAAACGCTCAGCTACGAGTGGCACATAACTTTGGACATCGAGCCCTCTGCCGACAAATTTCAAACCGCATGGATAGGCAAAGGTTTTTGGCTTCACTCCGAGCAGCTTTTGGGTCTGATCGTTGGCGCCGTCGATCTCCTGCGCCATCCGCTGCAAATCATAATTTTCTAAAGCATTACTCCGTGAGAATGCATAGTTCCCAGTACAAGGATGAGTCAGCGTGTGATTTGCGATCTCGTGGCCGTCAGCGACTGCCTGTTTCCAGCCTTCCAGCCGCTGCTGCACACCCCGCGGCTCTACGAAAAAAGTGACCTTTACCCCCAGCTTCTTAAAGAGGGGCAGGCCAGTGTCTATCTGGCTGAGCCGTGCATCATCAAAACTTAGACTCACCGCGGCTCTATGCCCGTCGGGCCAATGGAACGTATTCACTGCTCCTCCGTTCGCCGTTTGAGCATGCAAGGAGAGCGCGCAGCCAAGAATCCCTCCGATGAGAGTTACCAGGTGTTTTGATCCCATCGCTACTCCGCTGCTTCAAAGGCAGGCTTCACTTCCAGTGTGTTTCTGAGCGCGATATTCGCGGACGAGCTGCCCACCATGATATCGAACGTTCCGGGAACCACCGTCCAATGCATATTCAGATCCGAGCAGCATCAGATCCTCAGGCGTCAGCGTAAAGCTGACTGTCTTGCTCTCACCAGCATCGAGGGCTACTCTTTGAAATCCATGCAGCTGTTCGATGGCCGTGGACACAGGCGCATAACGCTCATGGAGGTATAACTGTACCGTGTCTACTCCAGGACGGCTGCCGGTGTTTTTCACATCGACATGGACTCGGGCATTGCCGCCGGCCCGGATCTGCGGCGAATCGACCACCAGATTGCTGTATTGAAATTGGGTGTAACTCAAGCCGTATCCAAATGAGTAGAGTGGGCTGGAAGGCATGTCAACATAGCCATGGTTCCTGCTCCATCCCTTTTCCACCCAAAAGATCTTCGAGGGCTTGCAATCATAGTAGGCGGGCAACTGGGCCGCGCTGCGAGGAATGGTGATCGGCAACCGGCCGCTGGGATTGTAATCGCCAAAAAGTACGTCGGCCACCGCGGTGCCGCCGAGTTCGCCCGGCTCCCACGCCTCCACCAGCGCGGGAACATGCTCAGCTTCCCAGCGCACCGAGAGAGGGCGGCCGTTGATGAGCACCACAACCACGGGTGTACCGGTTGCGGAGACTGCCTGCACTAGCTCGTCCTGAACTCCGGTAAGATCGAGACTCGCCACATCAGAGCCTTCACCATCGGTAGCGGCTCTCTCTTTGTGACCGCTCTCATCGCTCCCGAACTGCTCGCCCACCACCACCACAGCCAGGTCCGCGCCTTTTGCAGCTTGCACGGCTTCGCGAAATCCGCTCTTGTCGTCACCCATCACGTTCGATCCTTTGGCGTAGAGCACCTTGGTCTGCGGACCAACCTTTTGCTTGATTCCCTGCAGGATGGTGACCACAGGCTGGGTAACAACCCTTGCCGTGTAGTCGCCGAGCTGGTTCAAAGTGTTATCTGCATCGGGACCGATCACGGCAATCGACTTAAGATTCTTCTTCAACGGCAGCAGATTCTGCTCATTCTTGAGCAGCACAATTCCTTCTCGCGCCGCAACAAGAGCGAGATCCTGATGCGGCTGCGCATGTACGATCTTCAACGCCTGCTGCGGGTCAACATAGGGATGCTCGAAAAGTCCGAGGCGAAATTTTTCGCGAAGGACCCGGCGCACGGACAGATCGACCAGCGAAACCGGCACCCGGCCCTCGTCAACATTTTGAATAAGAGGAGCCATATAGGCAGGCTCATAAGTAATGTTCAAGTCCACTCCTGCGCGCAATGCCAGTGCGCCGGCTTCCTTCTGCGTAGCGACGATCCCCTCGTCGATGAGGGTGGCAAATCCGTTCCCTTCACTCTCTACCAGGCCCTGAAACCCTAGTTCCTGACGCAAGACCTCGGTCATCCATTTTCGCGAGCCGTGCGCCGGCTCGTCGTCAATCTCCGGATAGCCGGCCATGACCCCGAGGGCTCCGTTCTTGGTGATGCCTGCCTTCCAGGGAGGCAGAAAGTCTTCACGAAGCATTCGCTCCGATAATTCAATGGCTCCCCGCTCCAAGCCACTCACCGGTTCGCTCTGGGTGGGGAAATCGGTAAGCACAGCCTCGACTTTGTCCGGCGCGCTTACATCGTCGCCTTGCGTGCCCTGAACGATGCTCTCAGCCAACCGCGAGTAGAGGTAGGGATCTTCTGTGTAGGCTTCTGCATTGCGGCCCATCCTGGGATCCCGGTCCAGCTCCATGACCAGGGTGGAGAGCATGTGAATGCCAACCGCTCGCGCTTCCTGGGCGGATGCGGAGTAAATCGATTTGACTAAGTCCGGGTCGAAGGTACTGCCGATCGCCAGCCCCTCGGGGAAAACGGTGGCTCCGGAAAACATGGCGCCGTGCGTCCCTTCCTCGTCCTCCAGCAGAGGGATCTTCAGACGGGTTTGGGTAAGCGCAATTTTCTGCAGATCATTGAAGTAGTTCGCTTGCTGCAGGGTGCCTTCATGCAAGATGGTGTCGGCCAGGGTGAAGAAACCGCTGCCCGGCCCGATCTCGTTGGTATAAGTTCCCGCGGCAAATCGTTTGCATGCTTCCAGCTTAGTTGGGATATCTTTCCCTAACTCGTCCACGTAGACGCAGGGAAGATTCAACTGGCCAACCTTCTCCTTGAGCGTCATCCTGGCGAGAAGGTCGTCTATTCGCCGATCGACTGGTTGATTGGGCTCAAGATATAGCAGGGACTTCGGAGCTTGGTTGGGAACGAAGGAGCAAACCTCCAAGCAACAAAATAATCCCCGCGAGGATGACTATCTGGACGGGCTTTAACAAATGCATGGATGCCTCACATAGTTCTGTTGACTGTGCGCCTCAGTCTAGAGCATTTTTGCTAATGGTGTAGACCAGGAAACTGAACTCGACGCGGCCATTCCGCCAAAGTCGGGGCCCCCGGGCACGCGGTCTTTGCGTGCCTGGGGTGAAAAGAATGGCCGCACATAGCTGATCCCACCGGACCACAGTATTAGCAAAAATGCGTTAGTGGCGTACGTCGTAAGCTCCGCTCCTGGCGGTGGAGAACTGCCTTTCCAGAATCTGCAGGCCCACACCCAGCAGTCCCGCCTCTCTGCCCAGGGTGGCGAAGCGCAGCGCCAGCCCCGACGCGGAGCCGGCCAGCGCATTGCTTTTTACTACCCGCGAAATCAGATTGAGAAACTCGTCTCCGGTCACGCTGAGACGCTGGTCAAAGACGATCATGGAGGGATTGAAGAGGTTGACCAGGTTGGCCATCGCCACGCCAATCTCCTCAGCGATCTCCGCCACGATGTTCCAACACATCTTATCCCCAGCCCTGGCTGCTTCCAACACCAGCCAGACCGTGATCCGCGAAGGATCCTCCTGCGCCATGGTGAGCAGCCGCGAAGAAACGCCCTCGGAGAGAGCTTTGCGGGTGCGGTTCTCCACAGCGCCGGCGCCCGCCACTGCCTCCAGGCACCCGTTGCTGCCGCACTTGCAGGTAGGCCCAGATCTGACCATATTGGTATGGCCCACTTCGCCCACACCGCAGTTGTGGCCGTAGAGAAGTTTTCCATCCACGATTACCCCCGCGCCGATGCCGGTTCCATAGTCGAGGTAGATCATGTTAGGTTCCCGCTGGCCTACGCCCAGCATCTGCTCCGCGATCGCCTTGGCGCGCGTCTTACTCTCGACCAGAACCGGTACGTTGAATTCCTTTTCGAAGGTAGCGGTCAACGGCACATCGTTCCAGAAGTCGATGGTCGAACTACTGGTAGTTACACCGCGCCGGGTGTCGACCAATCCCGGATCCGCGATCCCAATGCCTAGCAGTTTAGTCCAGGGCAGCCGGGAGGCGGCGACCACGCGCCGTACCGCGGACTGCAGCTGGCGCAAGAGACCTTCCTTGCCGTGAGAGAGGTCGGTGACCTCGGAAATCACCCGGGTCACGGCCGGTTGAAGGTCCATCACTCCGGCGATGACCCGCTCATCATCGAACTCCACCCCGACCAGAAAACCGAATTTGCGATTGAGATCGAGCAGGGTCTGCTTGCGGCCAAGTGGATTATCCGAAGGACCGGCCTCGATCAGCTTGCCTTCGTTGAGAAGCTGGCGGGTGAGCAGGGAGATGGTGCTGCGGCGCAGGTTAGTGAGCGCGTGGAGGCCTACACGCGAGATAGGACCCTGGCGGTAAACCAGGGCCTCGATCAGGCGTTTGTCGCGTTGGCTTTTTTTCTGAACGATAGTCATCGCCACGAACCCGGATTTCCTGCCACGCTGCACTGGACAGAGCCGCGTGTGCACCTTTCCGTGAAGAAAGGCGCATTAAAGTTTGCCAACGCCACCAACCTCGACAGGAAATCCGGGGGGCAGAAGACTGCCGAAGGGAGGCAACCCCTGGGCCGGGTTGTAGTCTTCGAGCAAGTGAAAGAGATTGGCTTGCAGCCGGCGCCAGTATTCGTACTCGGCATCCCAGCGGCCCAGGGCCGCCGCCAAACGGTAGGGAGTGTATTCCTCCAGCCAGGCTTGTTCATATTGCGGCTTTAACCCAGTGATGGTTTCCATCAGATCCGGCAGCTTACCATGCTGCTGGGAGACGACAATATTGTCAAAGTCGTTGCCCAGGCGATGGGGATCGGGATGGGACCCAAGCAACTTCCACTGTTGCGTAATCTCCACACCATACTGGAATTTGAGACCGGCATAGTCCAGCAGGCGGCACTCGACAATATAGGAGTGCGCGCTGGCGGCGTCCGCGCCCTGCTCGATGGCGCGCAGCCAGTCATCCTCCGCACCCTCGGCAAGCAGCCGGCTACGGCGGAGATCAGCGGCGTGCGCGGTCGCACGAGCCAGCGTTTTTGCGGCGAAAGGGCTTTGCCAGAGGGCTAGCATGGTGTCCTGACCAAGGACGGCCTGGAGAGCGGTCTCGCTATCGGCCATCTGCCGCAGGGCGGAAGCGACGCTGGCCGCGGCGGCGGGCGGATATTCGCGCGCGGCATAAGCGGGGAAAAAATGTAGGCGGTCCATCGGCTGCTGCTGCCAGGCGGCAGCGGCGCCATAGGCAATCCCCGGCCATGCCGGCCGCTTCAGCATCTGCACATCGTCGGACCAGATCGTATTCATCACGCCCAGGGCTCCAGACCTACGCCCGGCAGCGACGAAGGTATCGATATTCTCAAAGCTTAGATTGTAATCGGGGGCGATCTCGCTCCAGCCATTCACGCCCGGAGCAATCAGGTGAGGTACATGATCGCTGACCAGCGGCGCGAGCCAGCGCTTGTATTCCGGATCCGGCCTGGGGTCGTAAAACCAGGCAACGGCAAGGATGCCGGGAGGCAATTGCTTCACGATATCCGGAAACTTGACCATGATATCAGCCCAGGCGAGGATGGTCTTTCCGTGCTGCTGGAAGAGCCCGCTGACATTCTTGAGCTGCTGCAGGAAAACAGCGGCGGGTGCAGCGGATCCTTTAGCCGCGGCCTGCTGTAGCTGCCAGGTCTCGTCAAAACCTACATGTACGAAAGGGCTGGGAAACAGCTCCGTGTATTGCTCGACCCAATTCGCGATCAATTTCTGGACCTTTGGATCGGCGGGGTTGAACTCAACACCATGAGGAAAGTCCGCCAGCCCGGAGTATTGCTCGCGGCGGAATAAGTCGTGCAGGTGACCGTAGAGCTCGAGGCACGGCACTACGTCGATGTGACGGATTCGCGCATAGGCGACAATCTCGCGCACATCGTTCTTGGTAAGGCGGGCGCCCGGAGGCGCCGGGGGAAGGCCATCGAGCGCGATACTGGTCTCGTTGTAAAAGTAATATTGATTGTTTTTCCAGCGCGCCATCAGGTCGATCTGGCGCTTGATATCGGCCACCCGCAGCAGCGGCCCTTCGCTCATGTCGACCATCGTTCCGCGATACGCCATCGCCGGCCAATCGCTCACCTGGGCCTCAGGCAGAACAGCGCCTGGCATCTCGATCATCTGGCAGAGGGTTTGGACTCCATAGAAGATACCGGCGGAGGAGCGCGCCGTAACTTCGGCTCCGCTGCTGCTGATGCGCACTGTATAGGCTTCCCGCGAATCCGGGCCCGGGCTTTCGCCGGGCACTGGCAGGGGATCAAGTGCGCCGGTGCGATGGAGAACGATGCCTGGTTCACCGGTACCGGTCAGGATAGGGGTCTGGGTACCGGTCGCATAAGTGGTACAGGCAGCCAGTGTCTGCGCAGCGAAGCGGTCCTCCTCCGTCGCATCAGATGCCAAGCGAATGGGGAGCCCGCCCAGCGGCAAGGTGCTGCTGCCGTAAGTAATCTGCCGTGGCGCGGGAAGGATGGTCGCGTGCTCCGCTTGCGCCAGGCTGCCACTGAGGCAGACGGCCATCAGCAGCATGGACGACAACCCAAGCAGCCGGCTATGGCGATGGTCGTATTCTGTCCCGGCGCTTTCCCTACTACTCCCCAACGAACCTCCTAAAGCCTCTGCGTGAAAACTCAACCTACAAACTCAGTCCCGCAGGGACTGGTTCGTCTCTCGAATCTCTCCCCAGGACTACTCTCAGCCAATCCTGTCCAAATTAGTTCTTTTCCATCGCCCCTCTGGAGCACTCGCTGAAAACCAAATCGGCTATGCCTGTGATTCTTTCAGCCACTAGCCAATTCCTACTGGAAGCACCAACCCACCCTTGTCATCCCGAGCGAAGCCCGAGGTAACCTGCTGTGCGCCCTTCCCGAACGCAACTGCGCAAGTCAGTCACCTGCACACTAAGCCCGACTTATTCGCTAATTTGGACAGCTCTGACTCTCAGCCGTCCCTCTGGGACTCAATTTGGAGAGGGTAGTTCTCACGCAGACATTAAGGCCCCTTTCTATTGCAGGGTATTTGTACGGACTAAACAGCTCGTGCCCTTCATCCGGAAGCCGTTGCAGGGGGAGGAAACTGCAGATCCCTCCGCTCCGCTACGCTCCGGTCGGGATGACAAAGCGAAGAGCGGCTCCTTACCCCGGCATTTGTCGGTCGAAACGAAGAATACCTTTCTTTCCAACCGGTAAAGCCCATCGTTCACAGCGCTCCTTACTCTTGATTAAAGCCGGTGGAGTAGCGAAATTCCTCCACTGCATGACCATCTTTGTGTGGCTGCAACTTCTTCAACTCATCCTCGGTGGTTTTCAGGTCTTTCGGATCCCAGTCGTCGCGATAGCGATCTTCGGAGGGCGCAAATTGGCTCACCTGCGCCACCGCGGATTGCAACTTCAAATCCATGACCTCATCGATCGGAACCCGGTAGTTCACTTCTCCCGGCGCGGGATAGAAGAAGTACATCTCCGGCACGCGATAAGGCTGCAGGCCCAACTGAAGTTTCTGGTTGGGGAAGTAGAGCCAGAACTCCGCGGCCCGCACGGCGTCCACGGTATTGAAGGCGGCCATACGATGATCGGTCTTGTGCCAGCGCGTGTACCACTGCCCCGGATCCACACTCAGCAGCACATCCGGACGCACGCGGCGGATGATCTCGGTGGCCTGCTCCACCAGGTGCGGCTGCGGGGCGTACTCGAGCATTCCGTCGTCATAGCCCAGCCACATGATATTTTCCTTGGGCGTACCCAACACCGCCTCTGACTTCTCTTCTTCCGCTTTGCGGATGCGGGCCAGCCGCTGGCTGCTCATCTCCGGGTCGAGCGAGCCTTTATCGTCATTGGTATAGATGGCAAGAATGACCTTGTTGTGGTGACGATTGAGCAGCGCGATGGTTCCCCCGGCGCCGAAGACCTCGTCGTCCGGGTGCGGCGTAAAGATCAGGATGGTCTTGCCCTGCAGATCCTCGAGCTTGGTCTGCTGGGCCCCCAGGCTGGCGCTCGCCAGTAACGCCACCATAAGAAACAATGATGCTCGCAGCAAGAGAAACTCCTTTCGGATCAATTAGAAGGTGTACTTCAAGGCAAACTCCAACTCGCGGTTATCGGCGGCCGTGTTGGTGATCGCCGCGCCACCCGGCACATCGACCTGGTTACCCGGCAGGCCCAGGTTGGGATGGTTGAAGATATTGAAGAACTCAGAGCGGAACTCGATTTGTCCGAATTCCCCTACCTGGAAGTGCTTCTGCAGCACAAAGTCGAAGTCCACCAGATCAGGGCCGCGCAGATTGCCGATGCGGGCATCTCCAAAGGCGTGTGCGGACTGTTGCCCGCTGGCCAAAGGCGGCGCGGTAAAGACCGCCGGGTTATACCAGCACAAGATGTTGCGTTGGCCGGGAGTGCAGCCGAAGGCTGCCTGGTCGGTCGTGTCGTAGGTAAAGTCCTTGGGGTTGGCGAGCTGGTCGAAGCGATAACTGAAGCTTCCAGTATTGCTCAGATCGCTTGACGCGGTAGAGGTCTCTGATTCGCCGGTCTGCGCCGTGGTGATGCCCGCGATATCCCAGCCGCCGATAAATGCGTCGGCTACCTTGCTGATACCGGATGCAAAGGTGCGCCCACGCCCTACAGGCAATTGATAGAGATAACTCGCAGTAAAGCGATGACGGATATCGGGTGCAACCGGTCCATATTCGATCTCAGGATCGTGAGCGTCCTGGATGTTGCCGGCTACGTTTCCATCTGCATTGCCCAGGTTGTGAGCATAGGTGTAGGCGAACAGCACGTTGAAGCCATGAGAAAAGCGGTGATTCAACGAAGCCTGAAGCGAGTTGTACATCAGGTTCAAATCTCCGAGGTCGAGGGGATAGATGGAAGCAAGATTGGGTTGGGCATCAAAATAAGGTCGTCCAAAGTTGCCAGTGTCATCGGAGAAGTTGGAATCGAGCGGCTGGTAGGGTTGGTTCAGATCCGCGTTCTCGTGATTCCATAGCCGGTAGGCGCGCGTACCGACATAAGCTACCTGGGCCAGCCAGTTGCTGGCGAATTCGCGCTGCACGGAAAGATTCCATTCCAGAATGCGGGGCATGATCCGTGTGGGCCCGGTGGTCTTTACCGAACCTTGGGGAGCGTCGAGCTCCTGCACCGGGTACGTCGCGGGAAAGCCGGCCGAAATCAACTGCGAACCTACGGGAATATTCCCCGTGGAGTACGAACGGGCCAAATCGGTGAGGGCCGGCGGATTGAGTCCCAGATCGTCGAAGGTATTTGCCTCCGCCGAGTAGAAGATGCCAAAGGCACTGCGCACGACTGTGTTGTGCGGCAACGAAAGCGCAAAGCCAACCCGTGGTCCCCAATCGGACTTATCGAAGCCAACGCCGGCGTGCGACACAGCTCCCGCTCCGTAGGAGGCGACCATGACCGCCTTGCTCAAATCGAAGTTGGCCACACGTCCGTTGGCCGGCGAGGCAACCTCGTAGCGCAAACCAAGATTGATGGTCAGGTTCTGAAGAACGCGCCAATCATCCTGGACGTACTCCGCAAGATCCCAGTAACGGGTGGGATACAGTCCGTCCAATGTATCCTGCTCGGTTGCCTGGGGAACACCGAAGAGCAGATCCGCGGGGCCATTCCCGCCGGTGGCCGTAGAGAGATCCGCGGTAAAGCCGCCGCCGAAGTTCATATAACCGCGAGGCACGGCGAGCTGAAAGAAGTTTCGCTGCTGACGGCGGAAGTCCACGCCATACTTCAGGGTGTGCTTGCCATGCGTTTGCGTGACGCTGTCGGCCAGCTGAAAGATATTCTCGAAGACATGCTCGGGCAGATACTCTGAGTCACCCAGGGGCGTTTCGCCGGAAATGTCAAGGTTGATCAGTCCGGTGGAGTTGATGTCTCCACGATTCGCATTCGGAATGCCCAACTGGTTTGAGATGTCGCTGCCATAGTTGAAAGGCACAGCGTTCACCGCGTAGCGGAAGTACCCTCCGTGAAGATCGTTGAGCAAAGCCGGCGAGAAGACATGGGTATAACCAAGACCGAGATGCTGGGCCTGGATGTTACTGATGCTGGGGCAGCAATCCTCTCCGCCCAATTTGCCTAGTCCCGCCGGGTCGACACTGCGGATACTCCCAATGCCATAGGACCCAAAAATTTGATCGGACTCGCGAAAGCTCTGGTCGACACGGACGTCGCCCGAGTCCTGATCGTTGATCTGCTTCTGCGTCGAGGTGTAGTTATCCGCGATGCCGGAGCCGTTGGGGGAGGGATAGAGATTGATGACGTTCTGCCCGGCTGCAGTGATTTGGGCGGGGTTCATCACGTTGAGGACGCCGCCATAACTTACCTGGTTACGTAAGGAGATCGTCTGTCCGCCGGGACAGGTGTAACTGGTGGTGCTGTAGGGATCGAAGACCGCCCCGGTATCGAAGGACGGCCCTCCGTTTCCGCACGGGGAGAAGCTCTGCCCGGTAAGTCTGTCGGTAAAATCGCCGGTGCGCTCGGCATCGGTGGGAACCGAAGAGAGGAATGGCAGCCCTTGACGGACGCGCGTGCCCTGGTAATCCAGAAAAACGAAGGTGCGATTCTTGACGATGGGGAAACCGACGAATCCGCCAAACTGGTTGCGCTGGAATTGCGTCTTGGCGGTGGAGAAGTAGTTGAGAGCATCGAGCTGGTCATTGCGGATGAACTCGTACACGCCGCCATGGACCTGATTGGTACCCGACTTGACCACCACGTTGACTGCTGCGCCGCCCCGGCCGAACTCTGCGCTCATCGCGCTCTCTTCGGTGCGGAACTCCTGGATGGCGTCCGGCGGCGGCAGGATGATCACGCCGCCCAGGCCAAATTCGTTGTTATCGACTCCGTTGAGGAGAAAGTTGTTGTTGGACACACGCAGACCATTCACCGAGATGGCCTCGTCGGCGCGCTCATTCTCGAAGACACCGCCGGCGGCATTGGAGCCGGTCTGGCCTCCGTTGGCTCCCGGCCCCAAATAGGCCAGGGCGATAAAATTTCTACCGTTCAGAGGCAGCGCCGCGATCCTCTGGGTTGTTTCCACCGTGCCCAGCGAGGAGCTTTGCGTCTGCAATTGGGTTGCCGCGGCGCTGACTTCCACGGTCTGGGATTCTGAGCCGGGGCTGAGCGCGAAGTCCACCTTCACTACCTGGTTCACCGGCACATCGACCCGGTTTTCTACCGCGATCTTGAACCCGGTCTTCTCCACCGTGATGCTATACGCGCCGATCTGCAGGTTGTTTACCGAGTAGTTGCCCTCACTGTTCGTCTGTATCACCTGGCTGGTGTTGGTGGCGGTATTCGTAACCGTCACTTTCGCGCCCGTGACGCGAGCACCCGCCAGATCAGAGACCGTGCCCACGATGCCTCCTCGATCGAGCTGCGCCCCAGCCGGAGAGACACTGAGGATGAAGAGGCTGAGCACAAACAGACAGTACAGTCGCAACTTGCCGAGGGAAAAGACGGGTACTCTGGCGCAGGGAAAATACATGGCGGCTCCATTGAGAAGGATGACGAATGAACAATCGAGTTCAATAAACGCCGCTGCTTGCTACGTGGAAAGCCGCAGGCGAGGCGTGCAGGATCGGGGGCCCGCAATGAATACGAATGCTGCAACCCGCTTCAGAGAAAGAACGTGAAGCCGGAAACAGATACCTATGGAATGGGTTGAGTATGAAGTCTGGTCATCGCAGCGTCAAGTACTTTTTATCGTTTTCGCACTAAATGGGAGCTTCTATCCGTAGTTGAGAAAGGGTTAGGCGCGTTTCAGACTTTATCTACGAAGCTGCGGATCTGGCGAGTAAGCAAGGGAGCGCAGCGCCCATTACGCCAGGGTGGGCTGGAACTCGTGCCGGCATTCGTAGATTTTGTGAATCGCCCGCGCCACATCGTCCACTGCCTGGGGCGATGCGAGCAGCACGCGATGCTCAATCCAGACCGTCTCCCGGCAGGCCTGCTCCGCGCAGGGGCAGCTCTCGGCAAAACGAGCGAAGTCGATGTGTGCTTCGCGCGGGCTGAACTGCGCCCCGTTCGAATGAAACTGGTTCTCAAGGAACATCGGGTTGCGATACAGCGGGTGCGCGTAGCCGCTTGAGCACGGGATGCCTTCGGCCTCGAGCGCGGCGATAAATTCTTCCCGGCCTACTCCGAAGACATGCGAATCCAGGCGCAATATGTAAAGGTGGAATGCGTGCTGAGTGACCCACGGTGGAATCGCCAACGGCTGTATACCGGGAATGTCTTCCAGTAGCTGGTTCAGGCGAAGCCCGTTGCTCATGCGCGTGGCGCCCTGCTGCGGCAGGCGAGTAAGTTGCTGACTGAGAATGGCGGCTTGAAACTCCGTAAGGCGATAGTTCCAACCCAGGCGAAAGTGGTCATACCATGCGAAACCCAGCTTACGCCCGGCCCAGATGTAGGAGTTGCACAACTCCGCCAGGTGCGCATCGTCGGTGACGATCAGGCCTCCCTCCCCGGCAGTCATGTTCTTGGAGGCCTGGAAGCTGAAGGTGCCCGCGTCTCCCAGGGTACCCAGGTGCCGCCCATTGCTGGTGGCGCCATGGGCGTGGGCGGCATCTTCGAGCACAAACAGATTGTGCGCCCGCGCGATGGCCATGATCCGCTCCATATCCGCGGCCAGTCCCGCGAAATGAACGGGAATGATGGCGCGGGTGTAAGGAGTGATTGCTTCCTCGATCCGGGCAGGGTCCAGATTCAAGGTGTCCGCCTGGATATCGCAGAAGACCGGAATGGCGCCCACCAGCAGCGGTGCGCTGGCGGTGGCGAGAAAGGTGTAAGGCGGCACAATGACTTCGTCGCCCGGACCAATGCCGGCGGCCTTCAGCGCGATCTCGAGCGCCGCGGTGCCGGTGGCGCAAGCCAGCCCGTAGGTGGCTCCGCAAAAAGCGGCAAAGGAGGACTCGAAGGCGGCCACTTTCGACGGAACCTCCACCGAGTTAGGGTCATGATAAGCCTGCGTGCCGCTCCACCACCGGCCGCTGTGCAATACCTCAAGCAGCGCGCGCTCCTCCTGCTGGTCGAAAATGGGCCAGGAGGGGAATCCGTCGTGCCGTACCGGCGTACCGCCAAAAAGGGCTAGTCGATTCATGGGGCAAACGAAGGTGATGGTAAGGTCCAGGCAACGGCCGAGTCAAACATTAGTTGCAAAATGTTATTTAATCAGCCGTTTCACCGTTAATAAAGAGCAAAAAGTGACAAGAACGATTATTTTGTAATTGACTCACAGGTCGGTCGCCCTTAGAGCTCTGGGTGGCCCATTCAAGCCGCATGGCGCCTGCCCCGCCTGTCCCGGCCTGCCGTGGAGCGTACCGTGGGGCTTGAGTGGGCAAGCAGCCCTGGCTTGCCCTTAGACATCAACCAAGGCCGAAGCGAAAGTTGGTTTGAGTGGAAAGTGTAAACGAACAGCCGGCCGGGCGACTGCGCCGCGTCCTGACTCTCTGGGACCTCATTCTCTACGGCATTGTGCTGATCTCGCCCATTGCCGCTGTGCCGCTTTTCGGGGTGGTGCAGCAGTTGTCCGGCGGACAGGCCGTCAGCACCTTGCTGGTGGCGATGGTGGCCATGATTCTTACCGCCTTCAGCTATGGACGAATGGCGGCCCTCCATCCGCTCGCGGGCTCGGCATACTCATACGTCGGCCGCGGGCTAAACCCCCACCTCGGCTTTCTCGCCGGCTGGGCAATGTTACTGGATTACCTCCTGGTGCCCGTCATCTGCATTGTGTACGCGGCCATCACGATCCAACGCGTGGTTCCCGGCGTTCCCTACTGGATGTGGTGTGCTCTGATCGCGGCGATGCTCACCGGAGTCAACCTGTGGGGCATCCGCGCCACCGCGACGGCCAACCTGCTGATGATGATCGCAGCCCTGGTCGTGATTCTGCCGTTCATCGGCCTGGCCATCCGCTGGCTGCTGGTGCGGGAGGGATGGCACGGGTTGCTCTCCACCCAGCCTTTCTACAATCCGCAAACCTTCCATTGGAGCAATCTGGCTGCCGGCACGGCGCTGGCTGCGCTGACCTACGGCGGCTTTGATGGCGTCAGCACGCTCTCGGAGGAAGTGGAAAATCCGCGGCGCAATATTCTATTGGCCACCGTCTTCGTCTGCGTCTTCACCGGAGTCTTCGGCGGCCTGCAAATCTACCTGGCGCAGCGGGTACATCCCGCGTTCAACGATTTTCCTAGTGCAGAAACCGCCTTTCTCGACATGACCCGGCTGGTTGGCGGCCCGCTGCTCTTCCATGGAATGGCCGTCATTCTGATTGTGACGAACCTGGGCTCGGGCCTTACCGCACAGGCTGGAATCTCGCGACTGCTTTTTGGCATGGGCCGCGATGGCATCCTGCCCCGACCCTTTTTTGCCTACGTGAGCCCCAGGCGCGCTGTGCCCGCGTATAACATCCTGCTGATCGGCGGCTTTGCTTTTGCCGGCTGCATGCTATTGAATTATGAGCGCGCGGCTGAGCTGATCAACTTTGGCGCCTTTCTCGCCTTCATGGGAGTCAATGCGAGCGTGGTCCGAAGCTACTACTTTCGCCGTTCCCGGCAGGAGCGCCGCCTTCTCCCCGACTTCCTTCTTCCTGCCCTGGGCTTTCTTTTCTGCTTTGTCATCTGGTTGAATCTGAGCCGGCAAGCAAAGATCGTCGGCGCCTTGTGGTTTGCCGCCGGCATTCTATACGACGCCATCATCTCCAAAGGATTCCGCAACAGCCCGGCGCCGCTGGAGGTTTCTGTCTAACTGCATATGGCTGAGACACCGTTCAAAGTCGGATTGCTGGGCCTGGGTTTCATGGGCCGGCGACACCTGGAGGCCTCCAGTTCCCTGCCCGGAGTGGAGATGGTTACGCGCACCAGCGCGCGCTTTGCCAATCTGCAACAGGATGCTCTCTATCGGGCAATGATCGAGGATCCCGAGTTGGATGCCATCGACATCTGCCTTCCCACCGGGTTGCACGCCCCGGTAACGATCGCCGCGTTGGATGCCGGCAAACACGTGCTGTGCGAGAAGCCCATGGCCCTCACCGTGGAGGATTGTGGGCGCATGCTGGAGGCGAAGAACCGCAATAAGGGCGTCCTGATGGTAGCCCACGTGCTGCGTTTCTGGCCTGCCTACCGCGTGCTTCACGAAGCGGTCGCCGGCGGCGCCTATGGCGCCACGCGCTCGGCACGGTTTAGTCGCAGATCAGGCGTACCCAGCTGGGGTCCGTGGCTATTGCGGCCGGAGGAGAGTGGAGGCGCGCCGCTCGATCTGCTGGTGCACGATTACGATCAGGCGCTGTGGCTTTTCGGTGCGCCCGAGAGCGCGACCGCGCGCACGGTGGACTCCCCCAACGTGATTGAGTGCTCCCTGCGCTACCCCGGCGGGCTGGAGGTCGCTATCGCGGGAGGCTGGTACACCGACAACGTTCCCTTTGCCATGGAATTCGATCTGAAGGCAAGCGAGGCTGAACTTCGCTATGTCGATGAACATCTTCAGCTTCTGCGTCCGTCCGCTGCGCCCGCTGAGATCGCCCTCCCGGAAGAAGACCCTTACGCAACCCAACTCGGTTATTTTGTCGACTGCTGCCGCAAGGGCCTTACTCCGCTCGAGTGCCCTCCGGAGAGTTCGGCCCAAGCAGTCGAGTTGGCCTTATCCATCGCCGCCCTGGCGCAAGGCACTTGACGAAAGTATGAGAAGGCTGCGCATCGCCGTGGATATGGACGAAGTGCTCGCCGACGCTCTGGGCAAGCAACTGCGTACCTACAATGAACATTTCGGTGCGCATGTTACCCCGGATGCGCTGCACGGGTTGGAACTCGCGGACATCGTTCCCCAGCAGCACCAGCCGTGGGTGTTGGGCATGCTGCATCAACCGGGTTTCTTTGCCGACCTGGAATGGATCCCAGGCGCCCGGGAAGAAATGGAGAGGTTATGTGCAGTGCACGACGTCTTCGTCGCCAGCGCGGCGACCGAGTTCCCGACGTCTTTTGTCGATAAGCTCAATTGGCTGGAGCGCCATCTACCCCAGATTCCGCGGCACCGGGTGGTCTTCTGCGGGGACAAGTCTGTATTGAATGTGGATTACCTGATCGACGACACGCCGCAACATTTTGCCGGCCTAAACGGCGTCGGATTGTTATTCGACGCTCCGCACAATCGCGGTGACAAAACCCATTACCGGGTCCACGGCTGGCGCGAGGTACCGGCCGCCATTGCACTGCACGAAAGCAAGCGCCGCTAAACCAAGTGCGACTCCCATCTGTCCGCTAGCCACGAACCGAGGAGCCAATTCCGCTGTTCTCGCGAGAGCTTTGGGATGCCGCACCCATTCAAGCACGTATTTTGGCTTGATGGGCTACCGATGACCCCCGATCCCGCTTGTGATCCGAGGACCAAGGTCGGCGTGTGCGCTATCTCGCAAAAAACGAGCGAGATATGCTGTCACCCATCAGTCCGTGGCAGAAGGAAATCCGCGGATGATGAACCCCGTTCTATGCCTTGAGAAATATTTTTTGCCGGTAGAGAAAGTAGAGGAAAGCCCATTTGGACGCCACGATGGCGATTCCCATCACCAGCGCTGCATAGATACCGGAATGGCGGGCCAGGCCCGCGGCAAAGATGTCGGCAATGTGCTTGAAATCGAATAGCTCCTGGACAAGGTAGATGGTAAGAGCATTGAGCCCGATCACCTTGAGCCAGAAAGCCCACTTGGTATAACCCTTCACATCGATGATCCAGTAGAAGAGCGCGAAGAGCAGCATGCACCAACCATTGCTGTAGAGCGTGTAGGAGCTGGTCCAGAGCCGGGTGATGATGGGAAAGACGGTTCCCCACGCCAGGCCCAGCACCAGGCTGGCAACGCCTCCGCCTACCAGCGCCAGCACCTTGAAACGCTCGCTTCGCTTCGCCTGCAGAATATGCGTGCAGAGCACGCCCAGCATCACCGTCGCGACCGAGGGGATGGTGCTCAGGTAACCTTCGTTGTCCCCGAAAACGTAGCAGCAGAATTTGCCCGGCAAAAACAGGCGGTCGATGTACCCCTCGAGATTGCCTTGCTCGGTAAGCACATTACGGCCGAAGCCGGGAACCGGAATGAGCGCCATGATGGCCCAATAACCAACCAACAGCGCCACCGTCCATGCAATCTGGCCGCGCAGCTTGGTCATCAGGGTGATGATGGCCGCAAACACATAAGAGAGAGCAATGCGCTGCAGCACGCCGGTGTAGCGAAAGTCAGAGAAGTTGAGCTGCAGGATGCCGTTGAAGACCAGCCCCAGAACGATCAGCAACGCGGTGCGGCGCAGGATGTGGAAGAGGATGGTCTTGCGGCTCTCGCCGCGGCGCAGACGGCTCTGGATAGCAAATGGCAGGCTTAGCCCGACGATAAACAGGAAGAGCGGCGCGATCAGGTCCCAGAACGTGATGCCTACCCAGGGGGTGTGATCCAACTGCTTGGCCAGCACGGCCTGAAAGGGCAGATGCAGAGCGGCAGCCAGAGCCAGCACCAGGCCTGCCTCTTCCTGCATGAGCCAGAACATATCGAAACCGCGCAAGGCGTCGATCGAGGCCAGCCGCCGCCCGGGCAGCGCAGGCAACGCGGCCACTGGCGCGTATTCCGGTTCCCCCGGCGCATCCGTTTCTTTGCCTGGTAGCAGGGACGCGCCCTCAACAGCCATAGCATTTCCTCTTTTCCTGGATCGCCATTAAGGATCGCCATTCAGAACAGAATGGAACGGATTATTGCATAACGGCCGGTCCAGGACGAAAGAAAATAGCAAAAACTACCCTATCTATCCCACACAGTCAGGCCTCCAGGCGCAGACCTGTGTGCTCTTCCACGGCATCGAGGTTGATCGAAACACCCAGGCCTGGGCCTTGCGGAATGGGCAGCAATCCTTCCCCATCCAACCGCCACGGATGGTCAACGATGTCGTCGATGAAAGGCGATCCCGTCAGATATTCAACCAGGTCTGTGCTCGGAGAAGCCGATGCCAGGTGAAGATCGGCAGCCAGTCCGAGGGCTGTATTCCATCCGTGAGGGATGAGTCGAACACCATGATCATCGGCCATCCACGCGATCCTGCGCGATTCGCTCAAGCCGCCCACCTTGGTTGCATCGGGCTGCACGACGTCGAAGGCGCCCTGGGTAATCCAGGGCAAGAATGACTGGCGCCGCGTTAACACTTCTCCGCCGGCAATAGGCACCGGAGAATTCTGCCGCAGTAATACATAGTCGGCCAGGTTGTCGGGTGGAAGGGCTTCCTCAAACCACTCCACCTGGTACGCGGCCAACATCGCGGCGGTGCGCACTGCCCACTTGTATCCCTGCCGCCAGAACGCGTCGCTGGCGCCGGCATCCACCATCAGCAAAGCATCGGGGCCCACTGCTTCGCGCGCGGCGCGGACGATGTGCTCGTCGAGAGCATGGCTGTGACGGCCGAAGGGACCCCAGCCGATCTTGAACGCACGAAAACCCTGGGCGCGAATTGCTCGCAGATGATCGGCAAGCGGCTCCGGTTGCTGCATCAGCAAGGAGGCGTAAGGGCGAACCCGCTCACGATAGCGGCCTCCCAAGAGTGTGCCCACCGATTGCTGCGTAACCTTTCCGCGGATGTCCCACATGGCAATGTCGATCCCACTGATGGCGTGGGTGATGCTTCCGCCCCGGCCCAGCCAGAAGGTATTGGCATGCAGTTTCTCGGAGACACGTTCGGCCTCCACAGGATTTTCCCCGGTGTACAGGGGCGCGAGCACATCGAGTGCGGCCTGCACCAGCTTGTCGTTGGTAAAAGCGGAGCCCCACCCGGTGACGCCCTCATCGGTATAAACCGCGATTAACGTGTGGACACAATCATCCGGCTTGATCTCATTGGACCAGCCACCTTGCGGTGTTCTGCCGCGCAACCCCGCTGCTTTGATCTTTGTGATTTTCATGGTGAATTCGTATGTTTTCGGCGACACCAGGCATGGAGCGATCAAATAGCCGAATACTCCTGCTCGGTGACATGCTCGAGCCACACCACATCGATACCGTGCTCGTCGATCTCCTGCATAGCGATGTGAGCCATCGTCCGTCCTGGCGCCGCGCCGTGCCAGTGACGTTCCCCCGGAGCAATCAAGACCGTATCCCCAGGGCGAATGGTCTGCGCTGGTTCGCCCGCCAGTTGCACCACCCCGAGCCCATCCAGCACGTGCAATGTTTGTCCGACAGGATGCGTGTGCCATGCCGTGCGGCTTCCCGGCCCAAACCAGACATGGTTTGCCTTAAGCCGCGAGGGAGCTGACGGGTTGACGATCTCGTTGAGCCACACGGTTCCGGTGAACCAGGCCTCAGGACCTTTACGGCAGCTGCGCTTCTCGCCGGTCAGTATCTTCATGATGCCGCTCATTTTACATCCCACTCCACCCGCCGCGCACTTGTCAGGAACTTGTAAGGTTTTGAGCGGGACCCGCACTTCTATACTCCACACAGATACTGTGTAATTCCTGTTTCCTGAGAGTGTGGATGTTAGACATTGGACGGGCGCTGCGGGTGGTAGTTCATCTGAACGCAGACGTCAGTTCCAGTCATGAGTTCCTCCATAACGACATTCTGGCCTTTCTTTATGAGAGAGGGGTGGCCGGGGCCACGGTCTTCCGACCCGAGGCGGGATTCGGTTATCACCATCGCCTGCACACCAAGGGCGCGCCTGGTAGCGAAGGCCAACATCTTCCGATCCGGTTGGAATTTATCGACCAACAAGAGGTCGTAGATCGGCTTATGCCCGACCTGCTTGTTCTGGTGACCGATGGAATGGTCGAAGTGCAGGAGACCACCATCTTGAAAGTGGCTCATAGCGCCGACCGGGAACACCGATGAAGTTGCGGATGTTTCTATTTTTGGTTTGCTTGGGATCATGGATTGGCAACGCCCCTCCAGCGATGCCGCAAACTGCCCCAGTCCCTACACTTTCGCTCGCCGATGCGGAGGCGCGCACACTCAAGAACCAGCCGCGCCTGGCCGCCGAAGCGCTGAGAGCCCAGGCCCTGGGCAAGCGCGTGCAGCAGAGCCGGTCGGCCTACTTTCCGCAGCTCACCGCGAACCTGACCGCGGTGCAGACAAACGGCGACACTGCGGTTGCCGCGGGTGCGCTCACTACATCGAGTCTCTCCACTCGCGTCGCGGGCGGCGTCACGCTCACCCAACTGGTGACAGACTTCGGGCGGACGCGCGACCTTGTGCGCTCCTCAAGGCTGACAGCGCAGGCCGCCACGCAGAGCACCGAAGACGTGAGGCAGCAGATATTGCGCGATGTCGACCAGGCTTACTTCGCTACCGAAGCCGCCGAAAGTGTGCGCCAAACCGCCGAGGCCGTTCTTGCCTTCCGCAGAACGGAGCTTCGCCAGCTGACAGCCCTGGCGCAAAGCCAGCTTCGATCCACGCTCGATGTCCAGTTTGCGCAGGTGCTTGTCTCGGAAGCGCAAATGGCAGTTGTTCAGGCCAACAGCAACGTGCAGGAGGCGCGCGCACAGCTGACCGCTGCAATGGGCGACGACAACGATCCGGAGTACGTGCTCGCCGAACAACCACAGCCGCCCTTGCTTGAAGACGATGTCAACGTCTACCTTCGCGAAGCGCTGGCCAACCGGCCCGATCTAAAAGCTCTGAATCTCCAGGCACAGGCCGCGCAACAGTATGCGCATTCCGAAGGCAAGCTGAACTATCCAACCGTCAATCTTCTCGGTACTGCCGGCGAGGTGCCGGACCGCGATCACACGCTGCAGCAGAACTATGGAGCAGCGGGGGTCAATATCAGCGTGCCGGTTTTCAACGGCGGCCTCTACTCCGGCCGCATAGCCGAGGCCAAGCTGCGGGCACAGGCGGCCGACCGGGACGTGCGCGATCGCTCCCTGGTGATCGAGCGCGACGTGCGTACAGATTGGGCGCGGGCAAAGGACGCCTACCTGCAGATCCAGGTAGCGCAGGACCTGGTAGACCAGACAGGAGTAGCGCTGCGATTAGCGCAAGCCCGCTACGACGCAGGCCTGGGCAGCATCGTCGAGCTCAACCAGGCGGAGCTGAGCCAGACCTCTGCGCTGATCCAGGCCGCCAGCGCACGCTTTGATTACCTCAGTGCAAGGGCAGCGCTCAATTACGCCTTAGGTGTCCGGCCCTAGGCCATTTTTGCTAATGGTGTAAACCAGGAAACTGAACCCGACGCGGCCATTCCGCCAAAGAATGGCCGCACATAACTAGTCCCACCGGACCGCAGTATTAGCAAAAATGGGTTACGCCACTCGAGGGAAGAAAGGTATGGAGATGCATTCATCGAAGCATCAGAGGCTGCTTGTCATCTTCTCGGCCGCGCTGGTTTGGCCCTTGTCTGCCTGCTCCCATAGCGCCGTCTCCGAGGGCACGGGCGCCGTGCCGGTGGTTCCGGCGGCCCGGGTTGTCCGTACCGATCTGCGAAACAGCATTACGCTCACCGCCGAGTTCGAGCCTTTCTACGAAGTAGATGTGATGGCCAAGGAGGCCGGCTACATCAAGCACATGCTGGTGGACATCGGCGATCGCGTCAAGGAAGGACAATTGCTCGCGACCCTGGAGATTCCCGAGCTGCAAGCAGACCTGGCCAAGGCGAAGTCCGATGTGCAGACCGCCAACGCGGAGAGGGCGGTTGCCAAGGGCGATCTGCAGCGGGCGCAGGCAGCGAGCCAGATTGCCCAACTGTCTTATACGCGCATTCAGGACGTTTCCAAAAAAGAGCCAGGCCTTGTCCCGCTGCAGGAAGTGGATGTGGCCCACTCGCACAATCTCGAAGCGGACGCACAGGTGAGCGCTGCGCTCCAGCGCGTCCAGGCTGCGGAGAGCCGCTACCAGAGCGCCGTCGCCAGCCTCGCTCATGAGGCTGCGCTGGTCGAATACACGAGGATTGTTGCCCCTTTTAGCGGTGTCGTCACCCAGCGATACGCCAGCGATGGCGCGATGATTCAAGCGGGCATTGCGTCCCAGACCCAGGCGATGCCGGTGGTCAAGGTCTCACAGAACAATCTGCTGCGGCTTATGCTTCCCGTTCCGGAGGAGGATGTGGCGGCCATTCATAACGGACAAAAGGTAACCGTAGTTGTACCTGCGCTGCAGCGCACATTCGAGGGCACGATCACTCGCTTTGCCGACCGGGTGCAAATGTCGACGCGGACGATGACCGCGGAAGTCGATGTGAAAAACCCTCAACTTACCTTGATTCCCGGTATGTACGCGGAGGTAAAGCTGGGAACAGCGGAGGCCAGGAATGCCACTGCGGTTCCGCCCGAGGCCATCGATGGGACCGGAGACAGCCAAAGGCTCTTTCTTGTTGACAGCGGGGGCAAGGTACAGACACGCAATGTACACACCGGGATACAGTCGCCTCAATATGTCCAGATTCTCTCCGGGGTCAATGCAGGAGATGTCGTGATTACCGGCCGCCGTTCCGATCTCCATGACGGGCAAAAAGTTCAGCCACTGCTGCCCACCTCTGATGCGGTTCCAGCACCGCCGTCTTAGAAAAGGAGCTGCATGTCCGGCTTTGCCATCCGCACCCCTTACCTGATTATCGTTGTCTGCCTCATGGTCTTTGTGCTCGGCGTGAGCAGCGTTGCCCGCATGCCTGTCGATATGTTCCCTTCGATGAACGTGCCGGTAGTCATTGTGGCGACATTTTATTCGGGCATGCCTCCGGAGCAGATCGAAGGCAACATCACCTATCACCTGGAGCGCTTCTTCACGCTGGCCAGCGGCATCGATCACATGGAATCGCGCTCTCTCGATGGCGTAAGCATCATCCGCGTCTACTTCCAACCGGACACGAATGCTGATACCGATGCCGCGACCATCGCAAATCTCGCGGTCTCAGACATGAAGGATTTGCCGCCAGGCACCTTTCCGCCGGTGGTGCTCAAGTCCGACGCATCCAGCCTGCCGGTTTGCCTGGTGACGATGAATGGTCCGGACATGACCGATGGGGCGCTCAAAGATATTGCGCAGAACTTTGTGCGCAACCAACTGGCGGGCGTGCCCGGAGCCTCCATTCCGCAGCCATTCGGCGGCCCATGGCGGCAGATACAGCTGTATGTCGACCCCTACAAACTGGAAGCGCGGCAGATGAGCCCCATGGACGTGGTGCGGTCGATGAACCAGGCCAACCTCATCCTGCCGGCCGGCGACGTACAGATCGGCAACCTCGACTACGACATCTACTCCAACGCGCAGTTTGACCTCAAAAACGCCAGTCAATACCCGGTGAAGATGAACGGCGAAAATCCGGTGTTGATGTCAGACATCGGGGTGCTGAAAGACGCGCACGCATTGCAATACAACGTAGTGCATGTGAACGGGCAACGCTCGGTCTATCTTCCGGTGCTCAAGCAGGGAGGAAACTCCAATACCATCACCGTCGTCTCGGGTGTTCGCGCTGCCCTGCACCACCTGGTCGATGTGCCTTCGGAAATGCGGACGACCGTGGTCTTCGATCAGTCTCGCTTTGTCCGCACTGCGATCGAGACCCTGCTTCATGAGGGCGGCATCGGGCTCTTTCTCACCTGCCTGATGATCCTCATCTTTCTTGGCAGCCTGCGCGCTACGCTGGCAGTTTTCTTCTCCATTCCTCTTTCCGTGCTGGCAACGTTTATGGTGTTGCAGTGGAATGGATCGTCCGTGAACAGCATGGTCCTGGGCGGGTCTGGCGCTGGCGCTTTCGCGCCTCATTGACAATTCTGTAGTAGTGCTGGAAAACATCTACCGGCATTTGGAGATCGGAGAACCGCCGGTGGTCGCCGCGGAGAACGGTGGTCGGGAGGTGGCGCTGCCGGTGCTTGCCTCCACGCTCACCACGGCCATCGTCTTCTTTCCCGTAACGTTATTATCCGGCGTCAGCAAGTTTCTCTTCTCGGCCATGGCGCTCGCCGTGGTGGTCGCGCTCTTCGCCTCCTACGTCATTGCAATGACGGTTGTGCCGCTGTACTGCTCTAAATACCTCAAGCTGAATCATCCCGAAGGCTTTGACGAGTCGCACGCAGGGGAGGCGCGCACCCTGGAAGGCGGAAAGAGTGGCTTCGCGGCGCGATTCAACGCGGCCTTCAATACACGCTTCGAGAAGATGCTGGCGAGCTACGAGGTCCTGGTACAGCGAGTGCTCCGGCAGCCGGCGAAGGTGTTGGTTGTCTTCGCGGTGGTTTTTGTTTTGAGCCTCAGTCTTTACGGCCTGCTGGGATTCTCTTACTTTCCGCAGACCGACGCAGGCCAGTTCGTCATCAACATCAAGGCGCCGTCGGGAACCAAGCTGCTGGTGACGGAGCAGGAAGTCGCGAAGGCCGAGGCCTTGATCAAAGAGGTAGTTCGGCCTGCTGACCTGGGCATCATTGTGGACAACATCGGCGTCGATAATGGATTTTCCGCCATCTATACCCCGAATGCCGCCATGCATACCGGCTTCATCCAGGTCGGGCTCACTCCGGGCCACAGCATCGGCAGCTATGAATATATCGCGCGCATCAAGCAGCGCCTGGCCCAGGAAATGCCGGAGCTGACAGCGTACTTCTCGACCGGGAGTCTGGTCGATGCAGTGGTCAACATGGGAGCTCCTGCGCCGATCGACATCCAGATCAGTGGGGCCAACCTGCAAGCGGATAACAAGGTGGCCCAGGCGATTGCAGGCAGCCTGCGTTCCTCTCCGCTGGCAGCCGACGTTTTCATTCCGCAGGATCTGGACTATCCATCCCTGCGCATCAACGTCGACCGTATCCACGCGGCGAAGCTCGGCCTGACGGAGAAGGAAGTGATCTCCAACGTGATTACTTCCCTGACTTCCAATCAGATGATTGCGCCCAATGTCTGGATTGATCCCAGGAATGGGAATAACTACTTTCTGACGGTACAGTATCCCGAAGCGCAGATCCGTACGGTGCAGGACCTGGAGGCAATTCCTCTACACGCTGAGGGCGCGGTGCAACCGACCCGGCTGGACATGGTGGCGAATATTCAGCAGATTCAGGCTCCCACGGAAGTCGATCACTACCAGATCCGCCGCAAGCTCGATATCTATGTGCGCCCAGGCACGGAGGATCTTGGCAGAACAGCGGACCTGGTGCGCAGGATCATTGCCCGGCAGCAGATTCCCACGGGCATTTCGGTCACGGTACACGGCAGCGCCGAAGCGATGAGTGCCTCGTTCAGGAGTTTCACCGTTGGGCTGATTATGTCGGTGATCCTGCTTTACCTGGTGCTGGTCGCGCAGTTCCGTTCGTTTCTTGATCCATTCATTATTCTGCTTGCGCTGCCGCCGGGAATTACCGGAGTGTTACTCATCCTTGTGCTTACTGGCACGACGATGAATGTCATGTCGCTCATGGGGGTAGTGATGCTGGCCGGCATTGCGATGTCGAACAGCATCCTCATCGTGGAGTTCGCTCACCACCTGATCAGCGAAGGACGGCAAGTGGGGGAGGCTATTATCGAGTCCTGCCGGGTTCGACTAAGACCTATTCTGATGACTTCGCTGGCCACGGTCATCGGTCTGCTTCCCATGGCGCTTAAGCTTGGCGAAGGCAGCGAATCGTATGCTCCGCTGGCGCGAGCGCTGGTGGGTGGCCTGGTCGCCTCCACGGCGTTGACGGTGTTTCTGGTCCCTGCGGGATTCTTCCTGGTTTACGCGCGTAAGACGCAGCGGACTTAGGGGGAAGGCGCGATTCTTCCTGATGAGTGCTGGGGTAGGTCCGAGCAAAACTGCGGATCCCTCGGCTACGCTCGGGATGACAAAGTGTAGGGCTGTAGTTTTCCTCAACGTATGTGAGTCGGATGGAGAGACCTATCCGTCGAGCACAGCCACCCGCCCCGGCTTACACCGCAACAAAACTGTGGGTGCCCCATTCAAGCCGTACTTCGGCTTGAGTGGGCTACCGTGCCTCCCCCACTCGTTTGTCATGCAACAAAAGCTGTGGGTGCCCCATTCAAGCCGTTACTTCGGCTTGAGTGGGCTACCATGCCCCCCGCTCCTTTGCCATTAGGAACGTAGCGTAGCGGAGGGATCTGCGGTTCTCCTAACCGGCCTATTGCACCTGGAGCAGCGCTGCGCTGCCTGCGTAGAGAATAACCGTGTGGTGGGTTGAGGCCAGACGAAAGGTGCCGCTTGTGCTGTCTTCAGATAAATGAATCGAAGCGAAACCATAGAGTCCGCAGGCGTCTGGCGAGAATACTCCTATCGACTGCTCGGTTTGGGTTCCCGGGCAACTCGCGCCTCCAGGAAGAAGATGCGCAAAGACTCCCTGCTTCTTGTTGTAGGCCACTACGTCGTCGTCCACTCCATAGGTGACGTGCTTGTCTACTGGCGAGTAGTGCGCTCCACCAACCAGCGTCACGGTCCCCGGATAATCAGTCTCATCGATTCCATGCGGCGTGAGCGCCTCTTCCGCGGAGATTGGATCCGCCATGGCACGCACCGAAGTAACAACAGAACTAGGGCCGCTCTTATCCACTACCTGATCGATCTTGATGGAGAGATACGAAGCTTGCTGGACAGCGTACGGCGTGTCATCGAACTTGAATGGCCGCGCTTCGACGATATGCCCGATGACCAGTGATCCTTTCGGGAGCTGGTCTCCGTTCGGCAGCAGAACCACTTGCATGGTCTTGGCCGTTACCACATCGCCGGCTTTTGCCTTCGCGGAATTCTCTGTGTGGGTAAAGATGACGGGGATCGTGGTTTGGCCCGGTAGCGTAATCGCGCGGCTTGCCGGAACCATGGCCACGCTGCCGAGGAGAGCGAGAAGCGAAAAGGAACGGAGGCGGTTGCTCATGGTAGTAAATCTCCTTGACCGGTCACAAGGGGATTTGAGCACCCAACCGCCTTACGTAAACCTGACGTTTCTCTTACATTTTCCTGACATTTTTGACCCCGGATCGTAACCCGGCAGTCAAACTTGTACATTTTTAAGCAGGGTCCTCGAGGTTCACGGGCTTTTGAACATCCTGCTGGTAGAAGACGAACGAAAACTGGCCGAGGCAGTTGCCGAGGGGCTGCATGGAGAGGGCTATGCCGTGAGTCTCTCCCCCAGTGGTGAGCACGCACTCTCTTCCCTGCGCCATCAACACGTCGATCTCATCCTTCTGGACGTGATGCTCCCTGAACGCAGCGGCTTTGAAGTGCTTGCCGACATGCGGCGAGCCGGCTTCAAGATGCCGGTCTTGATTCTGACCTCGCGAGATTCGATCGACGATCGAGTGCTGGGGCTGGATGCCGGGGCCGATGACTACCTGGTAAAGCCCTTCGCTTTCCCGGAGTTGCTGGCTCGCATTCGAGCACTGATGCGGCGCAAGCTCCCAGCGGTTTTTTCCTCTCTACAGATCGCAGACCTGACCCTCGAACTGGAAGGGCGCACCGCTTCGCGAGGGGGCAAGAAACTCGAGTTGACGGCGCGTGAGTTCGACCTGCTCGAATACCTTCTGCAGAACCGGGGCTCGGTCGTTTCCCGCGAGATGTTGGCGCGAGAGGTGTGGAAGCAGGTGATGCGCTACACTCCGTTGGATAATGTGATTGACGTGCAGATAACAAGGCTCCGGCGCAAACTCGATGGCGAGTTCCAAAAGAAGCTCCTGCATACCGTGCGCGGAGTAGGTTTCGTGCTCCGCGAAGACGAACCATGATGCTGCGGTATAGCAATGTGCGCCATCGCCTGACGCTCTGGTATGTCAGCGTCTTCGGCCTGGTGCTGCTGCTGTTCATCTGCGCAGCAACGCTGCTGGAATACTGGCAACTCAGCAACCGTTTGTACCATGCGGAGATCCAGGATATTGAGACCGCGGAAGGGTTGCTCGCCTTTGCGCCGGATGGGACCCTCGTACTCCACGAGGAATACCACAACCATCCAGAATTGATATTGTCGCTCGACCGGTACATGGAAGTATTGACCCCGGAGGGTCAGGTGCTTCTGCGCAATGCCAAGCTGCGCTGGCAGGATCTGGGAGGCCCACCTTTCCCTAATGAAGGGCTGGACGGCTACAACAAGCGCAGGGTGCGGCTGCAAGATGGAACCCGGCTGCTGCTCATCAGCCATATTCATTCGATTGATAACCGGCCGCTCCTCATCCGGCTCGCCTACAGCACGGCGCCGATCGAGCACGGGGTGCTGCAGTTTCTTGGACTGCTGTTGCTGGCGGTGCCCCCCACACTCCTGCTTGCCGGTCTCGCCGGCTATCGCATGGCTTACAAGGTGCTCCTGCCCTTGAAGAACATGGCGCTGCGCGCTGAAACCATCACCGCCAGTCAACTGGATCAGCGGCTTCCCGTGGAGAATCCCAACGACGAACTGGGCTACATGGCACGGGTGCTCAATGATCTTCTGGCACGGCTGCAAGATTCGTTCGACAATCTAAAGCGCTTTACCGCGGATGCATCCCACGAATTGAGAACGCCGCTGGCATCGATCCGTAGCGTTGGAGAGGTGGGCCTACAGCGCTTGCACACGGCGGAAGAATATCGAGACACCATCGGAAGCATGCTGGAGGAAGTGACTCGGCTGACTGAGATGGTCGACGGCCTTCTTTCCATTTCGCGGGCGGATGCCGGCCAGGTCACGCTTCACCGAACGACCTTCAGCCCATTGGACCTGGCCCGCGAGGTTGTCGGCCTGCTGGGCCTCCTGGCAGAGGAAAAGGGACAGCAGATCCAGATAGCAGGGGACGGAAGTTTGCTGGTCAGTGCAGATCGCATGGTGTTGCAGCGCGGGCTGGCAAATATCGTGGAAAACGCCATCAAGTATTCTCCACCGTCGACCAGGATCTCCATCCATGTCTCACGCTCCGCGATGGGTGGCGAGAATTCCGTAGACATCGCTGTAGAAGACAGCGGGGAGACGATCCCGGAGGATCTTAGGCAGAAGGTATTCGAAAGATTTTTCAGGATCGACGCCTCTCGCTCGCGCGAAGCGGGTGGGAGCGGCCTCGGTCTGGCGATCGCGAAGTGGGCGGTTGAGGCCAATGGCGGCAGCATCAGCCTGCAGCCCGGGCATGATCGGGGGAACCGCTTTGTGATCCGGCTGCCTGCTGCTTCGCAGGAGGGTTCAGCTTACCGGACCGCGAACACTGCCTGATAGACAAACTGGAATCCGATGACCATCAACCACAGCGAAAGCGCGAAGCGCAGCTGGCGGTTGGGAATACGCGGGGCTACCCCGCTGCCGGCAAGTGCGCCAAAGACGCCGCCGATGCCCAGCTTCCACAGCAGCGCTGTGTCGTAGGTGCCGCTGATCATGTGGACCCCGGTGCCCACGACAGAAAGCGCTAGCCCGAAGGTAAGATCGGTCCCCACCACCTGCGCCGCGCTGAGCGAAGTAAGTCCCAGCAGGGCAACCGTGCCCAGTGCCCCAGCACCGGAGGAAGAGAAACCGACCTCCGCGGCAATGGGGAAGGTGATGAAGCCGATCCATTTAGGGCGGTCCTTCATGGGACGAGTAATGGCGTCGGGGCGAAAGTGGCGAAAGATCTGCCAGCCGGAGGAAAAGATGATGATGGCTCCGAGCACTATGTAGAGCAGCGCCTTGGGCCCGTGCTGCGCGACGTGCCCGAAGAAGAGCGACCCGACGATCACTCCTGGTATGCCACCGAGCAGCATCCATAGCAGGATCCGGTAGGAGACCTGCTTACGCCAGATCTGGACCGGCACCACGATCAGCTTGACCACGGCGGCATAAGCCAATGCGGTGCTGACCGCAATCTCCACCGGCACATGCAGAAAGATGATCAATAACGGTGCCGTAACCACGCCTGCTCCCACTCCCGTGAGCGCGATCACCACCGCGATCGAAAACCCTATCAGCAACTGCAGCATGGAGACTCTCTTTCTATTCCGGTTGCACGTGGATACCACATTCCTGCTTGCGTCCACCCCAACGGCCCGAGCGCGGGTCATTGGGATCGAAAGGCAGGCTGGTACATGGTTCGCATCCGATGCTGGTGTAGCCCTTTTCGTAGAGCGACAGCAGGGGGATGCCATGCTGTTCCGCGTACTGCCATACGTCCCTGGTCGACCAATCCGCCAACGGACTTATCTTCTGCAATTGCTTGCCCGTAGGTAAGGCGAACGCATCCACCACTTGAAGGTTCGCGCGGGTCTTTGCCTGCTCCCGGCGCAGCCCGGTGAACCACAGGCGGTACGGCTCGAGCGACGCAAACAACGGACCTACCTTGCGCATGCCGCAGCACCGGTCCGGCGCAGTCTGGTTCAGAATGCCGAATTGCGATTCCTGTTCCGCCACGGTAAGGCCAGGCAGCACATTCACCAGGTTCAGGCCCCACTCCTCGGTCAGGCGATCGCGATAGGCGTAGGTCTCCGCGAAGTGGTAGCCGGTGTCGAGAAAGATCACCGGCACGTTGCTCATCGCTGCTCGCACCAGGTGCACCACGACCATATCCTCGGCCTGGAAGCTGCTGGTCACGCAGACCTCCTCGGCGCGGGCCGCGGCAATCTGTTCGTTGACCAGGCTCCGGGCAGCGGAGATCTTTTCTTCCAGAGACGCGTTGTGGGCAGACGCAAGGGGTGTGGATGTGCTCATTGGTTGCCCCCTTCCGCCGCCAGCACACGCAAGATAAAGGCGAGCTTCTCTGCCGGCTCATCCGGCAATCCGGTGATGGGCTCGAAGACATCTCTATTGGGCAGTGCAACCGAAACCTCGCCGGAAAACTCATCCAGATCATCAGCCTCGATGAGGACCGTAACTCCTGCCTGGAACAACCGCTGCAGCAGAGCTCGATTCGCCTGTCGCGTGCGCACTACATCGACGCCGCTCTTCCCCAATGCGGTCTCAACCTGGCGCAGCAACTCAGGGTCACGGATGGCCACGGCCGCAACAGTCCTCTTATCGCTGGGTGCACGGCCGCGTCAGAACCTCGCGCACCATGCCGGCGGCTACCGTAGCGTGCGATATCGGATCGATAAGGATGAAGCTGCCGGTAGTCCGCTGGTCGGCATAGGTATCCAGAAACAGCGGGCGAGTGGTTTCTACCTCCACCACGCCAATGCTGTTTAGCTCGAGCGTTGCTGCCGGCTCGGGCTCGAGAGTCTGCATGTTGACGCGATGCTGGATGGTCCTGACGCTGGCCTTGACTGTCTGCGAGGTATGTTTCAGCAGGTAGCTCTTGCCCGGATCGAGAGGCTCGGCATCCATCCAAACCAATGCGGCAAGAAAATTCGCCGCCACCGCCGGCGCCTGGTGCGCGGCGGCAAGCATCTCTCCGCGGCTGATATCGAGCTCATCCTCGAGCGTGAGCGCCACCGACATCGGCGCCACGGCCCGGTCCAGATCGCCATCGAAGGTGGTGATGCTCTTCACCCGGCTGGTTCTGCCCGAAGGCAGCGCGACCACGCGATCGCCCGGCCACACCGACCCGGCGGCAATCTGCCCGGCAAAGCCACGATAGTGCTGGTCAGGACGGATGACCCGCTGAATCGGCAGGCGGAACGGCGCGCCGGCCACATCGCGCCCTGTGGGCACGGTCTCCAGGTACTCAAGCAGCGTGGGACCGTCATACCACGGCATCCTCGTGCCGCGGTCGACCACGTTGTCTCCGTGCAGCGCGCTGATAGGGATGGAGAGCAACCCATCGATGCCCAGCTTGGCCGCAAGCTGCTGCAGGTCGCGCTCCAGCGCGGCAAAGACCTCTGCCGAATAATCCACCAGGTCCATCTTGTTGACCGCGGCTACGATGTGGCGCGTGCCCAGCAGCGAGGCGATATAGGCATGACGGCGCGACTGGGTCAGAATGCCCTTGCGCGCATCCACCAGGATGATGGCCACGTCGGCGGTCGATGCGCCGGTAGCCATGTTGCGCGTGTACTGCTCGTGACCGGGCGTGTCGGCGATGATGAACTTGCGATGGGTGGTGGAAAAGTAGCGGTAGGCAACATCGATGGTGATGCCCTGCTCCCGCTCCGCCCGCAGGCCATCGGTAAGCTGGGCAAAATCGATCGCGCTCGCGACATTCGCGGTGGCTGCTTTGGTAACGGCGCGAACGTGATCTTCGTAGACGTTCTGCGAGTCGTACAGCAACCGGCCGATCAGTGTCGACTTGCCATCGTCCACGCTGCCCGCGGTGCTGAAGCGCACCAGGTCTTTGGCCTGCTCCGCGGCGAGAAAGTCCTCCATCGAAAACATATCTTCCATTTCCATAGCGCCGTGATCGAGCGAGAGAGGCATTAGAAGTAGCCCTCCCGCTTCTTCAACTCCATCGATCCGTCCTGATCGTGATCGATCACACGGTTGGCCCGTTCGGAAGAACGAAACGCGACCAGCTCGGCAATGATTTTGGGAATCGTGTCGGCATCGGAGCGGATGGCTCCGGTGCACGGACTGCACCCCAGCGAACGCAGGCGGCACTTGACCCATTGCTCTTCCCCCGGCAGGCCCTGCACGAACGATTGCTCCACCGGAATCAGGCTGTCGCCGCGGACCAGCATCCGGCGCTCCTGGGCAAAGTAGAGCGGCACCACCGGAATCTTTTCCAGGTGGATGTAGTGCCAGACGTCCAACTCTGTCCAGTTCGACAAGGGGAAGACGCGGATGCTTTCGCCCGGGTTCACGCGCGCGTTATAGAGGTTCCACAGTTCGGGCCGCTGGTTCTTCGGGTCCCATTGCCCGGCGCCATCGCGGAAGGAAAAGATGCGCTCCTTGGCGCGGGATTTCTCTTCATCCCGGCGCGCTCCGCCGAAGGCGGCGTCGAAACCATGCGCGCGCAGACCGTCGAGCAGGGCCGTGGTCTTGAGCAATCCGCAGCAACGGCGCGTTCCCAGCGCGACCGGGTTGGCTCCCGCAGCCAGGGCCTCTTCATTCCGCCACACCAGCAGCTCGACCCCCAACTGGCGGGTGTAGTCATCGCGAAACGCGAGCATCTCTTTGAATTTGTAGCCGGTATCGACGTGCAACAAAGGAAACGGAATGGGCCCGGGGTAGAACGCCTTCTGCGCCAGGCGCAGCATGACAGAGGAATCCTTGCCGATGGAGTACAGCATGACCGGCTTCTCGAACTCAGCCGCCACCTCGCGGAAGATGTGGATGCTTTCCGCCTCCAGCAACTGGAGATGGCTCAGCTTCGGCGCGACGCCCGCTTCCATCGTTTGGACTCCCAAACTTGCCACTCCGGCTCCCCCACTCCCGTGCGTGGATTGCTGCTTTCGTTCCAATAAAAAAACCGCTCGCCAGGGTCTGGCAGCGGTTGTGGTACTCGTCTGAGTTACGCGAAAGTCCGGTTGGGAAACCCTACTTCTCGGCTAGCAAAACTCACACCCGCTTATGCAGTGACAATGAACAACACTTGTCACAGCAACAACAACCAGCGGGATAATGCATAGTCTGCATAGCATTTAATACTCTTGCCTGGCTGCCCTTTTGTCAAGCACGGGAGACCCCGGAAGTAATCCCGAAACAGCACGAGAAAGTACTCAATTTTCCGTAGCAGCCCGCAACCCACCTGCAGCAATTGCCCTTCACGTATAAAGAGTCACAGGAGCGCTGCGGGATTCATGAAATGTATACGGGTCGGCCTGATTGGCTTTGGATTCGCCGGACGTATCTTCCAGTCCAACGTCATCGAAGCGGTGGAGGGATTGGAGTTAGCCGCCATTGTGCAACGGAGCGGTTCTGAGGCAGCGACCGCTTTCCCTCATGCCAGGATCGTACCCTCCGTCGACGCTCTATTAGAGGATGCGAGTATCCAGCTGGTGGTGGTGGCTACGCCCAACGCCAGCCACCTGCCCATCGCCCGGCAGTGCCTGTTGGCCGACCGTGATGTGGTCATCGATAAGCCCTTTGCCCTGAGCTCGGGCGAGGCGGCGGAGCTGATCCAGTTGGCGCGCAGTCGCCACCGGCTGCTCAGCGTCTACCAGAACCGCCGCTGGGATGGCGACTTCCTGACGGTGCGCAAGCTGCTTGACGGCGACCAGCTCGGCCGGCTGGTCAAATTCGAGTCTCATTATGACCGCTATCGCCTGGCGCCCCGGCTGCACGCCTGGCGGGAAGACGGCTCGCCCGGCGGCGGAGTTCTTTTCGACTTGGGAGCACACCTGGTGGACCAGGCGCTGGTCCTCTTTGGTGTTCCCCAACGCGTTTGGGCGAGTGTGCGGGTAGAGCGGGAGGGAGCCCGGTCGGATGACGCCTTCGACCTCTACCTGCACTATCCCCCATCGCTGGCGCAGTTGTCTGCGTCCTCCGCCTCGTCTTCCCTGTCAGGACCGGTGCCCTCGGGTTTGGGCGTATGGCTGCGGGCCACTTGCCTGGCGCGTGCTCCCGGAGCTCGCTTTACGCTCAACGGAACGCTGGGAACTTTTCGCAAATTCGGCATTGATCCCCAGGAGGCCCATTTGCTCGCCGGCGATATGTTTTCCTCCAAGCCCTGGGGCGTGGAAAGTCCGGAGCATTGGGGCACCCTCACTCATGGATGAGGGCGGTGAGCCGGTAAGCACGCGCATCCCCACCGAACCCGGGGACTACCGCGGCTACTACATCAACCTGCGCGACGCCATCCACGGCAACGCAGCTCTGGAGGTCACTCCGCTGCAGGCGTGGAAAACCATGCGCACGCTGGAAATGGCGCTGGAGAGCAGCCGCACCGGCTGCACGATCACCTGCGACTGGAGCCAGGAGCCCTAAAAGAGCTTGTGAGAACGAGGGAAAGAAACAGGCTGCGGAATTTCCGAAGGCACAACTTAGTCGGCCCTAAATGAAATATCGCTAAGCCCCGGTCGAAGGCCAATGGGTTTCGAGGACAGGTATCTCGAAGCCGATCAACAGCAACTTTTTCGGCCTCTTCATCGGGGAAGCTTGATCCGCGGGTTGTGCCAGCCCCGGACTTCAGTCCGGGGGCTCTGCGGAGTTCAGGTCAGCGATCTCAGGCGCATGAAGTTCAGCCAACGCGCACCCATTCCACACGGAATGGATCCTCGGTTTGCCAGCTGAAGTCGGAGTGCGAGAGCCAAGACTAGTTGTGGTATCCCACTTCGCGCGAGGCACTCACGACACTCTGGCGAAGGCCCCGAGCGTAACTCGGGTTATCCGGCATTCTACGGACCTTCAGCCCGGAACGATGACTATTGAGGAGGGTTGTTGTCTGGCGTGTCCGGCTTTCCCTCGACCTTGTGGACCCCGGTCTTAGTTGCATCCGTTGTCTTGTGGTAGCCGGTCTTAGTTCCCTGCACCGTTTTGTCGTAGCCCTTCTCGGTTCCCGACTTTGTTTTGTCGTAGCCCTTCTCGGTTCCCGACTTGGTCTTGTCGTAACCCTTTTCGGTTCCTGATTTGGTCTTGTCGTAGGCGGTTTTGCTTCCTTCGTTCACGCCATGTCCTGCGCTGGTCGCCGCGTGCTTGGTATCCGATCCGGCGTTCTTCATATCCTGCTTTGGGCCGGAATCGGAGTTCTGAGCCAGCGCGGGAAGAGTGAATGCCAGGGTGGCGATCAACGCCAAATACCTGAGGTCGCCGAAATTCATAGGGTGTTGTCTCCTTGCAACGTACAGGTCTATTAGATGCAGGCGAAGGCAACCGCGTTCGGCAGAAGGTGTAGCCTGTTTGTCGTGAGCAAGATAAGGACGCCCCGTGTGGGCCTCACCCAGTTGAGATGGTGTTGCACTCGCTCCCTGCTCGGCCTGCTGCTGGTTACGCAGGTTTCGAGGGCGCAAAGCCCCGTTCATATCGACGTCGATCTGGCGAAATCCGCGGGTAAGTTCACGCCCATCTACAGCTGGTTTGGCTACGACGAGTCCGGTTACACCATCACGCCACAATGGCAAGGAGTTGCTTGGGCAACTGCACGATCTGAGCCCGGTTCCGGTCTATATTCGGGCCCACTTCCTGCTCGCTACAGGAGATGGCAAGCCCGATCTCAAATGGAGCTCGTCGAATGTCTACACCGAGGATGCGCAGGGGAAACCCGTTTATAGTTGGACCATTCTCGACCAGATTTTCGATGCGTATGCGGCGGCCCATGTGCGCCCCATGGTGGAGCTCGGCTTTATGCCCAGGGCGCTTTCCACCCATCCCGATCCCTACCATATAGGATGGCCGCTCAAGCCTGGTGAGGTAGAGGGCTGGTCGTTTCCTCCCAAAGACTACAAGCGATGGCAAGAGTTGAACCATCAAGTGGCTGCGCACATGGTCCAGCGATACGGCATGGAGATGGTTTCCACCTGGTACTGGGAGGTGTGGAACGAGCCCAACGGCAAGTACTACTGGAAAGGCACCGAGGACGAGTACAACAAGCTTTATGATTACGCGGTCGCGGGCGTGCGCCAGGCAATTCCCAACGCGCGGGTAGGTGGACCGGCAACCACAGGCCCCGGCCCGCAGGGGAACGCCTCACAGTATCTGCAGCTTTTTCTCGCCCACTGCGCGACCCACAAGAGTGCGGCGACCGGCGGTCCGATCCCGCTGGACTTCATCTCTTTCCACGTCAAGGGAAGCCCCAACGTGGTGGACGGTCACGTGCAAATGGGCCTCGACCGCGAATTGAACAATGCTGCGGACGGCTTCGCCATCGTGCGCAGTTTCCCGCAGTTCCAAAGCCTTCCTATCATTTTGAGTGAAGCGGATCCGGAAGGATGTGCAGCGTGTTCCGCGCGCCTCTATCCACCCAATGCTTACCGCAATGGGCCGCTGTATCCCAGCTATACCGCGGCGGCGATGAAAGGCCTCCTCGAATTGGCAGATCGCGAGCACATGAACCTTTTAGGGATGCTGACCTGGGCATTCGAGTTTGAAGGAAAGCCTTATTTCGACGGCTATCGCACGCTGGCCACCAATGGCGTCGATAAGCCAGTGCTGAATTTCTTCCGCATGGCTGGGTTAATGAGCGGTGATCGCGTGGAGACGGTCAGCAGCGGAGCAGCGCCGCTGGATAGTATTTTGAAGCACAGTGTGCGCGAGGCTCCGGACATCGATGCCCTGGCCACCAGCGCGGCCGGCCACGCTTCGGTGCTGCTGTGGAATTATCACGATGATGACGTCGCTGCACCCGGCGCTGCCATCGTCGTGTCGATGAAATCCATTCCTGCCTCCGCGTCTCGCGTGCTGCTGCAGCAGTACCGTATTGACGATCATCACAGCAATGCCTACACGGTGTGGAAGGATATGGGATCGCCGCAGAACCCTACGCCCGAGCAATACGCAAAGTTGCAAGCTGCCGGCCAGCTGCAGCTGCTCGACTCTCCAAGGTGGATCACTCCGGAGAATGGAGCGATACAAGTGGATGTGCAACTGCCCCGCATGGGTCTTTCGCTATTGCGCGTGACGTGGGCAACCAACTAATACTATTTCGAGAACGGGGAAAAACACTTTCATCATGAAGATTCGCGAAGTCCGCACCCGAGTTGCGCAGTGGTCGGGAGAGACAACACCATTGCCGCCGCATTTCTGCACCAACCCCATGGATCTGCTCTCGCTGCCAGTTTCCACGATGAGCACCTTTACCTTTCACAGCTGGCTGGTGGTGGAGGTGATGAGCGATGACGGGCTGGTGGGCATCGGCAACGCCGCCCTGACGCCGCTGGTCACCAAGCAGGTGATCGACCATCATCTGAAGCCGCTTCTGCTTGGCGCAGATCCCTGGGACATCGAATTTCTCTGGCAGCACATGTATCGCAAGACCATGGCGTTTGGCCGCAAGGGCATCGGCATGACGGCGATCAGCGCGGTCGACATTGCCCTGTGGGACCTGCTGGGCAAAGCGGCCAAGCAGCCGGTCTTTCGCCTGCTGGGCGGCCGCACCAAGCCGCGCATTCCTGTCTATGCCAGCCGCCTGTACGCGAGCCCGCTGGACCAGTTGGCCTTCGAGGCGAAGCGCTACAAGGACGAAGGTTATAAAGCGATGAAGCTGCGCTTCGGCTGGGGGCCGGTCGATGGAGCCGCGGGGATGCAGCGCAACCTTGACCTGGTGCGCACGGTGCGCGCGACCGTAGGAGATGAAATCGATGTGATGGCGGATGCTTATATGGGCTGGACGCTGGACTACGCGAAACGCATGCTTCCCCTGCTTGAGCCCTTCCACCTGCGCTGGCTGGAAGAGCCGGTGATTCCTGACGATATACGCGGATATGCGGAGTTGAAGTCCTACGGCCGGGTGCCGATCGCCGGTGGGGAGCATGAGTTCACTTCCTATGGCGTGCGCGACCTGCTTGAGGCGAGGGCCGTCGACTATCTTCAGGTGGATACCAACCGCGTCGGCGGCGTCAGCCAGGCGAGAAAAATCTCGGCCATGGCGGAGGCGTTTTCTGTTCCGGTCATTCCGCACGCAGGCCAGATGCACAACTACCACGTGGTCATGGCGAGCTTCAATTCGCCCATGGCGGAGTACTTTCCGCCGGTGGATGTGGAGGTGGGCAATGAGCTCTTCTGGTACATCTTCGATGGCGAGCCACGGGCCAAGGATGGCTTTATCGACCTGGATGATCAACTGCCCGGTTTTGGCTTGACCATCAACGAAGAGCGAATCAAGCAGTTCCAGGTCATTGAGTAAACGGGGCGAGGACACGATGCGATTGGTGCAATTGAAGGCCGGCGATGTGCGCCGGGTAGCGGTTGTAGAAGAACCGAAGTTGCGTTTGCTGCGCAACTTCGATTCTGTGTATGGGCTGGCCCAGGCGGCCATCGCGAGCGGCGGGAAACTTACCAGCGTGGTGGCTGCTCATCTTACGGATGAGTCTCTCGACTATGACCCGATTTACGGTGGGAGCGCGCAGTGGAAGCTGCTTGCTCCTATCGATCATCCCCAGGAAGCCGCTCGCTGCCTGGTGTCGGGCACGGGGCTGACCCACATGGGCAGCGCGCGCGATCGAGCATCGATGCACACGGTCAAGGAGCAGGAGCTGACCGACAGCATGAAGATGTTTCACTGGGGCATGGAAGCCGGCCGCCCCAAAGCAGGAGAAATAGGCATCGCCCCGGAGTGGTTTCACAAGGGCTATGGCGCGATTGTGCAGGCGCAGGGTGAACCGCTGCTGGTTCCCTCCTACGCGGAGGACGGTGGCGAAGAAGCGGAGATCGCGGTCGTCTATGTGATTGGTCCGCAGGGTCAGCCCTATCGAGTTGGTATGACCCAGGGCAATGAGTTCTCTGACCATCGCTTTGAGAAGAAGAACTATCTCAACCTGGCTGGGCTCGAAGTTGCGCACTTGTTCGATCGGGCCCGAGCTGGTCGTCGATCCTGATTTTCGCGCTGTGCCGGGCACGGTGAGCATCACCCGCGGCAGCAAGCCACTGTGGTCACAACCGATCGCGAGCGGCGAGGAGGAGATGTCGCACAGCCTGCGCAACCTGGAGCATCACCACTTCAAGTTCGCATTGCATCGGCGTCCGGGAGACGTGCACATCCACTTTCTGGGTGCCCATTCGCTCAGCTTTGGGCAGGGTGTCGAACTAAAGGATGGAGACGTGATGGAGGTCCATTTCGACGGATTCGGCCGCCCCTTGCGCAACCCGGTGCAGCTGGCGCAGGAAAAGGATGTGCTGGTCGAGGTGATTCCTCTCCTATAGGTTAGAAATCAACGAATGGTCCTACGAATTACCCAGAAAATGCTTCATCCTTAATACGAAAATAGCCGCCTCTCGTCAGCCTGCGATTTGCTGCGACCCACCCCTTCGCAGCCGCACAGGCCGCGCCTTTCGCGCGGCGTTTGACCATCTACCTTCGCGAGGATTATAAGGTTGCCGGACCTGAAACCTTACGGTTTTGCAGGTTCCGTATTCGTCGCATTTCGTCCGCATCCGGGAATCCCGGATGGGAGGTAACACGAAGATGATCCCGCCGGCCTTTGAGTATCTCCGCCCAAAGACGATTCCTGAAGCCATTGCCTTTCTACAGCAGTACGGAGACGACGCCAAGATTTTGAGTGGCGGACAAAGTCTCATTCCCATGATGAAGTTCAGAATAGCCAGGCCCGGCTATCTGATCGACATCAACCGTATCGCCGGCCTTTCCTATATCAAGGAAGAGGACGGGTATTTGAAAATCGGTGGGCTCACGCGCGAAGCCGAACTGGAAAATTCCCCCCTCATCCACGCGAAATATCCCATTCTCTTCGACACTGCCCGTGTGATCGCCGACCCGCAGGTGCGGAATATGGCGACCCTGGCCGGCAACCTGGCCCATGGCGATCCGGCGAACGACCATCCGGCTACCATGCTGGCCCTGGGAGCGCAGGTCGTGGCCGTGGGGTCACAGGGCGAGCGAGTGCTCCCCATCGAGAGCTTCTTTGTCACCCTCTTCACCACCGAACTGCAGCATGACGAGATCGTGAGCGAGGTTCGCATTCCCATACCGCCGCCACGGAGCGCCGGCGCCTACCTGAAGCTGGAACGGAAGGTCGGCGACTTCGCCACCGCGGGCGTAGCCGCACAGGTATCCCTGGATGGCGAAGGCAGCTGCCAACGAGTCGGCATCGGCCTCACCAATGTTGGCGCAACCCCGGTCAAGGCCGGCAAAGCCGAAGAATTTCTGCGCGGAAAGAAGCTGGACGAGGCCAACATCGCGCAGGCAGCGCAACTGGCAGCCGACGCCGCAGAGCCGAGTTCTGATCTGCGCGGCCCTGCGGAATACAAGAAGGGCTTAGTCAAAGAACTGACCCGGCGCGCCCTGGCTCGTGCATACGAACGAATTGGCAAATAGAGATTCGGAAAGGCTGCAGAGGAATTCCTAGATGGCAAAGAAACAAGCGATTCAAGTCAACGTGAATGGCCGTATGCGCGAGGCCATGGTCGAGCCCAGGTTGTTGCTGGTCCACTTTATCCGCAGCTTTGCCGGGCTCACCGGCACGCACGTCGGATGCGACACCACCCATTGCGGCGCCTGCACCGTGATGTTGGATGGAAAGACGGTGAAATCGTGCACCCTGTTCGCCGTGCAGGCAGACGGTTGCGAACTGCTCACGGTGGAAGGCCTGATGCAAAACGGCAAGCTCCATCCCCTGCAGGAGGGCTTCAAAGAAGAGCACGGCCTGCAATGCGGCTACTGCACTCCGGGCATGCTCATCTCCTCCTATGCCCTGCTGAATAAAAATCCCCATCCTACGGAAGAAGAAATCCGCTGGGGAATTTCCGGGAACCTATGCCGCTGCACGGGATACCAGAACATTGTCAAAGCTGTGCAGTATGCCGCCGGCAAGCTGGACCAGGGAGGGAAAAAAGATGATCTTCCAAACATCGCCTGAGATCGGTGGCATGGGCCATCCCATCAAGCGCAAGGAGGATCTGCGCTTCATCCAGGGCAAAGGCAACTATGTGGACGATGTGCAACTGCCGGATATGGCCTACGGCCACATCGTGCGCAGCCCGTATGCGCACGCCCGGCTCAAGAGCATCAACATCAAAACCGCCATGCAGCTTCCGGGTGTTCTGGCGGTGATCACCGGGGAAGACTTAGCCAAGGCGAATCTCGCCTGGATGCCCACCCTCTTCTTTGATAAGCAAATGGTGCTGGCTACCGGCAAAGTGCTCTTCCAGTCGCAGGAAGTAGCCTTCGTGGTTGCGGAAGATCCATATACGGCAGCCGATGCTGCCGAACTGGTAGAGGTGGAGTATGAGGAACTGCCGGTATTGGTAGATCCGCATAAAGCCCTCGATCCCACTGCGCCCATTCTGCGCGAGGACCGCGAACAAAAGGACAACCACATCTTTCACTGGGAAGTCGGCGACAGGCCGGCCACGGATAAGGCGTTTGAGGACGCGGAGGTCCAGGCCAAGGTGCACGCAATCTTCCAGCGTTGCCATCCGTCGCCGCTTGAAACCTGCGGCTGCGTGGCCGACTTCAATCCCGCGACCGAACGGCTTACCATCTATCTCACCTCGCAAGCCCCGCATGCGCACCGGACTCTTTTCTCCATTGTTGGCGGCATTCCGGAACAAAATATCCGCGTCATTTCGCCGGACATCGGCGGCGGCTTCGGCAACAAGGTTCCTATTTATCCGGGATATGTTTGCGCTGTGGTCGCGTCGCTGACCATTAAGCGCCCGGTGAAGTGGATCGAGAGCCGTTCGGAGAACCTTCAATCCACCGGCTTCGCGCGCGATTACCATATGACGGCCGAGCTCGCCGCCACCAAGGATGGCAAAATCCAGGCCATGCGGGTCAAGACGCTGGCCGATCACGGTGCTTTCAACGCAGCCGCGCAACCTACCAAGTTTCCCGCGGGCTTGTTCAGTATTTGTACCGGCGCCTATGACTATCCCACGGCCTTTTGTGAGGTGGATGGGGTGTACACCAACAAGGCGCCGGGCGGCATCGCCTATCGCTGCAGCTTCCGCGTGACGGAAGCTGCTTACCTGATCGAACGCGCGGTCGATGTTCTGGCCCAGGAGTTGAAGACCGATCCGGTGGAGTTGCGGCGGAAGAACTTTATTGCCCCGGCGAAATTTCCCTACAAATCGCCGCTGGGCTGGTCCTATGACAGCGGAGATTACGATGCGGCCATGAAAGTGGCGCTGGATACGATTGGCTACGATGCGTTGCGCAAGGAACAGCAGGAGAAGCGCGCGCGCGGCGAGCTGATGGGCATTGGTGTTTCGAGCTTCGTGGAAGTGGTCGGCGCCGGCCCTTCGCACACCTTCGATATCGCCGGCATCAAGATGTTCGACAGCTGCGAGATTCGCGTTCATCCCACGGGCAAGGCCATTTGCCGCATGGGAACCAAGAGCCAGGGGCAAGGACATGAGACGACCTATGCCCAGATCGTCGCCCAGGAGCTGGGGATTCCCGCAGCCGATGTGACGGTGGAGGAAGGTGACACCGACACCGCTCCCTATGGCCTGGGAACCTACGCCAGCCGCAGCACTCCCGTCTCCGGTGCGGCTACGGCCATGGCGGCGCGCAAGATCCGCGAGAAGGCCAAAAAGATCGCCGCTCATCTGCTGGAGTGCAGCGAGGAGGATCTGGACTGGGAGCCGGGCAAATTCTTTGTCAAAGGCGCGCCCAGCAAGTCCAAGAGCATCCAGGATATTTCCTTCGCCGCATACACCAATATGCCGCAGGGGATGGAGCCGGGACTTGAGGCGGTCGATTACTATGACCCGCCGAATCTGACCTTCCCCTTCGGCACCTACATCTGCGTGGTGGATATTGACAAGGGCACCGGCGAGATCAAGGTCCGCCGTTTTGTGGCGGTGGACGATTGCGGCAACATCATCAACCCCATGATCGTGGAAGGTCAGATTCATGGCGGATTGACCGAGGGGTTGGCGATCGCGTTCATGCAGGAGATTAGCTACGACGAGAACGGCAACGTGCAGGGAGGAAGTTTTATGGACTACCTGCTACCGACGGCGGTCGAGACTCCCCACTGGGAGACGGGCAAGACCTGCACGCCTTCGCCGCATCATCCCTTCGGCGCCAAGGGCGTGGGCGAATCGCCCAATGTCGGCTCTCCCGCGGCCTTCGTCAACGCCGTGGTCGACGCGCTTTCCCACCTGGGCGTGAAGCACATCGATATGCCGATTGCTCCGTGGAAGGTGTGGAACATCCTCAAAGAGAAAGGCGTGGTCAATTAAATGGCAACCGAGATCACAAAAACCTTTCAAGTCAAAGAGCCGGTGGAGCAGGTATGGAGCCTATTGAGCGACCCCAGGCGAGTCGCCACCTGTGTGCCCGGCGCCAAAATTACCGAGCAGGTGGATGAGAAGACGTACAAGGGCACCATCAGTGTGAGAGTGGGCCCCAGCGCTACGGACTATAAAGGTGAGCTGGAGATCATTCGTCTCGACCCGGAAAAACACGAGATGGAAATTCTCGGCAAAGGGCAGGACGTGAAAGGCCGCGGCAGCGCGTCGATGAAGATGACCAGCAAGCTGCGTTCTCTGGAGGATGGAGGCACAGAGGTCACCAGTGTTGCCGAGGTCAACGTCGTGGGCATTCTGGCCCAGATGGGATCGCGGGTGATCAGCGAAGTCTCGAACATCATGTTTGGACAATTCACCAAGAACTTTCAGGCGCAACTGCAACAACCGGCCGATGCGCCTGTGGAGGAGGCCAAACCGCTGAGCGCCGCTTCCGTGGCCTGGGCGGCGGCCAAGGGAGCGCTTCACCGCAGTTCCTGAAGCCTGCGGTGACGAAATCACATGCCAGCCTTAGCAGCGCAGCCCGGCGATGAAGCAGTGAAAGATCCCGACGCTCTTCTGCGCAGCTTCGAGCGTTTGGGTTACATAGCCGACCGCTCGCTGGCCACCGCAGTCTATCTCAGCACCCGATTGCACAAGCCTCTCCTGATTGAGGGCCACGCCGGCCTGGGCAAGACGGAGGTGGCCAAGACTTTGGCGTCCGTGCTGGGAACCCAACTGATCCGGCTGCAGTGTTACGAGGGGCTGGATGTCAGTTCCTCCGTCTACGAGTGGAACTATCAGAAACAATTGCTGGCCATCAAGATTCAGGAAGGAACAGAACAAACGGTTGAAGAAAAGGAGAGACACATTTTCAGCCGGGAGTTTCTGCTGGAGCGGCCGCTGCTCAAATCCATCCTTGCCCAGGATGCTTCCCCGGTGCTCCTGATCGACGAAATCGATCGCGCGGATGAAGCATTTGAGGCCTTTCTTCTCGAACTACTTTCCGATTTCCAGATCAGCGTTCCCGAGATGGGCACCATCCATGCCAGGCACATCCCTTATGTCATCCTCACCTCCAACCGCACGCGCGAACTGAGCGATGCCCTGAAGCGGCGGTGCCTCTATCACTGGATCGATTACCCGAGCTTCGAACGGGAGATGAACATCGTGCGCGCCCGGCTGCCCGGTATCGAGGAAGAACTGGGCAGCCAGGTAGTGCGGTATGTGCAAGCAGTGCGGCGTCTGGATCTGGCGAAGCCGCCTGGAGTGGCAGAGACCCTGGACTGCGCGCAGGCCGTGGTCTCGCTGGGAAGCCACCGGCTGAATGCGGAAGTAATCGAGGCGACGATGGGTTGCCTGGCGAAATCCATGGAAGATGGCGCCAAGCTCAAGGAGGCAGGGATCGACCTACTGCTTCCGCAGATCTCTTGAGTGGGGAGGGCACAATGCGTCAAGAGCAATCCGAACGCCTGGCTGCCTCGATCGTAGAGTTCTCTCGCTTCCTCAGGAGCCATGGATTATCCGCCGATACGAGCCAGACGATCACTGCACTGGAAGCTGCCAAAACCATCGACATCGCAAACCAGAAACCTTCTCCTTTGCCCTGCAGTCGACGCTTTGCTCGACCAAAGAGGAATGGGAGCTATTCCCGGAGCTATTTGATAGATTCTGGCGCGAGTCGCGATCCAGGCCCAGGTCTGCTTCCGGCGAGCACATGGGATCCTCCAGGAGCAACACCCAGGAACGGGACGACAGCTCTGCTATATTTCTCGACCAACCCGGCAACCAGGCTGCGGCACAAGACGGGAATGGCAAAGCGGTGTACGGCGCGAGCGCACAACAGCGGCTGAAGAAGGTGGATTTTTCCGAAGTGCCATGCAATGACCTGGCCTCGCTGGAAGAGCTTTCTCTGCGACTTTTGCGCCGGATGAGCCTGCGCCGCTCGCGGAGATTGGGCATCAACACGCTCGCCGAGCGCGTAGATCTTCGCAGAAGTATCCGGCGAAGTATCATGCGTGGCGGCGAGCCCATTGTTTTGGCCTACAAAGGAAGAAAGCCCAGAAAGAACAAGCTGGTCATTTTTCTCGACATCAGCGGCTCGATGAATTTCTACAGCATGTTCCTGGTGCGGTTTGCCTATGCGCTGCAGGCTCGCTTCGAGCGTGTGCATACGTTTCTCTTCAGCACCAACGTGGTCGAGATCAGCGATCTGCTTCGCACTAGTAACCTGCCGGACGCTCTGCGGCGGCTCTCGCAGCGGGCAGCGGGCTGGTCGAGTGGCACCAAGATCGGCGAGTCGCTGCTCGAGTTCAACCAGATCTATGGGAGGAAGCTGCTCTCGCGCGATACCGTTTTTATTATTCTCAGCGACGGCTGGGATACAGGAGAGCCGGAGGTGCTGGCGGCGCAGATGCGAGCTATTAAACGGCGCGTGCAAAAGGTCCTGTGGCTGAATCCCCTGCTGGGATTGAAGGGCTATCAGCCCATCACTCGGGGCATGGCTGCGGCGCTCCCTCATGTGGATGTATTTGCTCCGGCACATAACCTGGAGAGCCTGCTGGCATTGGAGAGGTACCTGTAGGATGTTCGATCAATTTCTGAGTAAGGCCAGCGAACTGCTTGCGAAAGGTGAGCCCTTCGCAGTGGCGGAAGTGGTGCGCTATCTGTCGCCGATCTCAGGCAAAGTTGGCGACAAGGCGATCATCCTGGCCGACGGCACACTTTGGGGCTGGATTGGCGGCGGCTGTGCACAGCCGGCTGTGGTCAAGGAGGCATTGAAGTCGCTCCAGGATGGAAGGCCGCGGCTGGTCCGCATCAGTCCATCTTCGTCTCAGGAGGAAGGCATCGTGGCCTACAACATGAGCTGTCACAGCGGTGGCACGCTCGACATTTATGTCGAGCCGGTTCTGCCCAAGCCGCATATTTTGATTATGGGCCGCTCCCCCGTGGGGCGAACACTGGCCAGTCTCGCCAAGACTATCAACTACACGGTTTCCATCGCCGCTCCGCAGGCGGACCGCGAGAGTTATCCGGATGCGGTTCAAGTGCAGGCGGATCTGGACCTGGACGGGCTGAGGATTGGGCCGCGGACCTTCATCGTTGTGTCCACCCAGGGAGAGTGCGACGAGGAGGCGCTCGAAGAAGCACTCAAAACGGATGCTTCGTACGTGACCTTCGTGGCCAGCAGGGCAAAGGCGGCCAAGGTTCTGCAATCTCTCACCGAACGAGGGATCAGCCCGGAAAGACTGAATCGAGTGCGGGCTCCGGCGGGCCTGAATATCCACGCGGGTTCGCCGGAGGAGATCGCGGTGAGTATCCTGGCGGAAATTGTCCAGCTGAGCAGAAGCCAGGGCATCCAGCAGACCAGCACTGCAGCAGCGCCCGGGGAGAAAGAGGAAGCGAAAGATCCAATTTGTGGAATGACCGTAGACATCACGACAGCGAAGTATCAATCGGAGTTTGACGGTAAGCAGTTCTACTTCTGTTGCGGCGGCTGCAAACAGACATTTGATAAACAGCCGGATAAGTATGTGCTGGCACATATTTCGACATGATGCAAAATAGGCGGCGAGCTTCGACAAGATCCGGACCCAACGTGTAGCCTGTTTTCGTGAGCAAAGAAGAGGCCGCCGAGGTGCTCTCGATCGAGGGCCGCGAAGTCCGCGTGACTCACCCGGACAAGCTTTATTTTTCCCGGCAGACCAAGCTGTCGAAGCTTGACCTGGTGCGCTACTACCTCTCGGTTGCGCCGGGCGCTCTCAACGGAATCCAGGATCGCCCGATCGTTCTCAAACGTTTTGTGAATGGCGCCGAGGCCCCGGCGTTTTACCAGAAGCGCGCCCCCTCCGATCGCCCCTCATGGATGCGCACGGTAACGCTCTCGTTCCCCTCGGGCCGCACTGCCGAAGAGATCGTGGTCGATGACGCGGCCGGCCTCGCCTGGATCACCAACCTGGGCTGCCTCGAGCTACATCCCCATGCGGTACGCGCCGGCAATCTCGAGCACCCGGACGAGTTGCGCGTCGATCTCGATCCCGGCCCTGGCGTCGCCTGGGAGGACGTGCGCAGCGTCGCTCTGGAAGTGAAGGCGCTGCTGCAGGAGCTCGGTCTTCGCGCCTGGCCCAAGACCAGCGGCTCACGCGGAATGCACGTGAATGTGCGCATCCAACCGCGTTGGAGCTTCAGCGAAGTGCGCCGCGCGGCGCTCGCGCTATCGCGTGCCGTGGAGCGGCGCGTGCCCGCTCTGGCCAGCTCAAAATGGTGGAAAGAGGAGCGTCACGGCGTCTTCCTTGATTACAACCAGAACGCCAAGGATCGGACGACGTGCTCTGCGTACTCCGTGCGCCCACTCCCTGACGCTCGAGTCTCCGCACCCCTGTATTGGCATGAAGTCCCGGACTGCGAGCCCGCGGACTTTACCGTGCTCACCATGCCCAGCCGCTTTGCGGAGATCGGCGATCCGCACGCAGCCATGAACGGCGAGGCAGGTTCGCTCGAAGGGCTGCTTGAGCTGGCAGCAAAGGATGAGGCCGCAGGCCTGGGCGATGCGCCATGGCCTCCACACTTCCGCAAGATGGAAGGCGAAGCGCCGCGGGTGGCGCCTTCGCGCGCCAAGTCCGCCGCCAAGAAGGCGCCGCGGACGAAGATGCCTTTGATCGTGGTGGCGAACTCCCCGGACAAAGATGCTGCGCTGGCGGGCCTGGAGAGATGGAAGAGCAAGTATCCCGAGGTGGCCGGCCTTTTGGCCGTGGATGACGTGCTGGTGGACTCGATGCGCGGCACCTCCTCCACCTGGACACGCATCCGGGTCAACCTGCGTCATGTTCCCGAAGAGCAAAGACCGCCGCAGGAAACTCCCGACCCTGACGACGATCCGACGCGGGAGTGGCGCACCGGCCGCGCTTCGAAGAAAAAGGCGTAAGCACAGGTCAGCGCTTGACGGCGAAGATCTCCATCAGCTCCTGCGGGGGAACCACTTCGAGTTGGGCATAGGTACAGTCGCTCGGCTTCTTGTCCGTGCGCCATCTGCGAAACTGCGCCATGTGGCGGAAGCGGCTGCCTTGCATGTGCTCGTACGCCACTTCGACGACCAGCTCCGGCCGCAGCGGTTCCCATGACAGGTCTTTGCCCTGGCTCCAGCGGCTTTGTCCGCCCGGCATGCGCTGCGGGCCTCCGTCGCTTGCGGACCCAAGGTCCGCCCATCCGCCCCAGGGATGGTTCGTGAGCGCATTCTCTCGATAAGGCAAGAGGAATTCCACCAGCTCGCGGCGCTTATCCTGCGTGAAGCTGGCGCAAACTCCGACGTGTTGCAGCGCGCCGGAATCATCGAAGAGCCCCAGCAGCAGGGAGCCGATCGCGGTGCCCTGGCCGGTCTTGTGCCAGCGAAAGCCGGCAACCACGCAGTCGCAATCGCGCTCGTGCTTGACCTTGAGCATCACGCGCTTGTCGGGCTCGTAGGTGCCTGCTGACGGCTTGGCCATTACCCCGTCGAGACCGGCTCCCTCGAAGCGGAGAAACCAATCCGACGCGACATCTGCTTCGTGTGTTGCCGGCGTGATGTGAATCGGCGGCGCAGCCGAGGATAGCAGCGCCTCCAGCGCCGCACGCCGGTCTTCGAATGGCCAACCGGACAGATCGCGGTCTCCCTCGCAAAGCAAGTCAAAGAAGACAATGGACGCCGGCGTTTGCTGGGACAGCAGCTTCACCCGCGATGCAGCGGGATGAATGCGCAGCTGGAGTGTCTCAAAATCAAGACCACTCTCTGTGGCAATTACAATTTCGCCGTCGAGCACGCAGCGTGCGGGCAATTGGGAACGCAGTGTATCGAGCAGCTCGGGAAAATAGCGATTCAATGATTTTTGATCACGGCTCTGGATGAGAATCTCGTCCCCATCGCGAAAGACCAACGCGCGGAAGCCATCCCACTTCGGCTCAAAGATCCAGGTCTTGCCGGCTGGTAATTCGGCCACTCGCTTGGCCAGCATGGGCAAGACCGGCGGGTTCACGGGAAGCTGCATGCCCCATGTTATATCGCCTTCGCTCGCACCTTCATACCCCACCTCAAACAGACGTTAATCACCTGGACGGTTGTAATACTCTCCCTCGAACAGACGTCTACTCACTGGACGGGCGTAAGACCTGGACGGGTGCCCCATGTTCGCCAAAGCGTACATGGGCCGAAAACGATTTTTTCGAATGTTTTACCAAGAGGGGGTGACTGAACCCGACCACAGTTATGGAGAGCTTCTTTAGTTGAACATAAAAACTTTCGTGGGCTTCGCCCGTCGTTTTCGACCCATGTACGCTTTGGCGAACATGGGCCACCCGTCCAGGTCTTACACCCGTCCAGTGAGTTGACGTCTGTTTGAGGGAGAGTATTATCACGTCCAGTGATTAACGTCTCTTTGAGATGGGCTGGAAGCGTTGCGCGACGAGCTCAACGACCCACAACCTCGAGCAGCTCGCTCTCCGAGCCCACGGAAACTCCCTGTTGCGTAAGCTTGCCCGCAGCATCATCCCAGTGCAGCGTGGTGATGCTGCTGTTTCCCTTCTCGTAGGCGTAGGTCTTGCCGTCATCCTGATAAAGGGTGAAGTCGCTGTTGGCGCCGGGATAGACGCGGACCTTGGCTATCTTTTGTACCTGGCCGGTATTCTCCACGGCTTCGCCCAGCGGCACGATCGATCCCGCGCGAACAAAGAGCGGAAGCGTATCGATCGGCGCATCCACCCGGATGGTCTGGCCGCCAGTCACGCGTTCTTTGGTCCAGTAGTTGTACCAATCTGTGCCCGCGGGCAAATACACCATGCGGCTGGTCGCTCCCTGTTCCGTAACCGGGGCTACCAGGAATGCGGGCCCGAACATATATTCGTCGCCGATGTCTTGCACCTTCGGGTCCTGGGGAAAATCCATAAACAGCGCCCGCATATACGGGGCGCCCGTCTGGTGCGTCTGATAGCCGAGCGAATAGATGTAAGGCATTAGCTGGTAGCGCAGACGCAGATACTTTTCCAGTATCGGCTCCGCCTGCTTTCCGTAGGACCACACCTCGTTGTACCGCCGGCTGCCGTGGGTGCGGAAATTCGGCTGGAAGGCCCCGTATTCAAACCAGCGGGTGTACAGCTCGGGGTAGTCATCGTAGCCGCCCACGTTGTCGCGCGCATCGGAGGGATCGAGCAGCGGAGGGCGAGCAGGATGATGCACCGCGGGCAGATATTGCCAGCCTCCGATGTCATTCCCCCAATAAGCAATGCCCGAAGCAGTCACATCGAGCCCGGTAGGAATCTGGCGCCGCAGCGTGTCCCAGGTGGGAAAAATATCCGAAGACCAGAAGATGGTGCCATTGTGCTGCGCGCCGGGATAGGCGTCGCGGGATAGGATCAGCGCACGATGATCGACATCGCGGCGGAAACCCTCATAAAGAGCCGCGGTATGAAAGAGCGGATAGACGTCGAAGTAGCGAGTGCCCGGACCGATCGAAAAGTAACCGCCGTTGGGCGGCAGGTCGGGCTCGGTTTCATCCGCCCAGATGGCATCAAAGCCTTTGCTGATGATATTCTCCCGGACCACATCCCAAAACCAGCGAGCGGCCGCGGGATTGGTCGTGTCGATGTCGGAGCCGGCGCGGTCATAGGGCAGGCCATCCATGGGCGTGCCATCCGCGAGATGCTCAAACCAGCCATTCTTCAGCACCAGGTCGTAATAGCGTGTGCCCCGCTCGAAGCGCGGCCATACGCTGATCATGGTCTGGAAGCCCATGGCATGGAGTTGTTTGTTCATGGCCACGGGATCGGGCCAATTGGCGGGCACCATATCCATCTGCCCCATCTTGCTGTAGTAGAACCAGTCGACCACGATGACATCCGCAGGCAGGTGCCGTTCGCGGTAGCCCTTAGCTACAGCCAGCACTTCGTCCTGCGTGCTGTAGCGCTGCTTACATTGGATAAATCCGTATGCCGCCTTAGGCAGCATCGGAGTATCTCCGGTAAGCAACCGGTAGCCGGAGTAGATCTCGTCCGTCTTGCTGCCGGCGATCACGAAGAAGGAGACCCGGTCGCCTACCTGTGAAGTCCACCGCGTCTGCTCGTTGAAGCCGGGCTGGATGGTAGTCTGCGACGGATTATCCCAGAGCACGCCATATCCTTTATTAGTGACCAGCAGGGGCACGCAGAACGTGGGCCCTCCGGTAGCGGTGTAATTATTCCAGCACTCGACGGTATGGCCGCGATGATCGAGAAAACCCTCCTGGTTCTGGCCCAGGCCGTAATAGTGCTCATCATCCGGGGAAGCGAAGGTGGCACCGACTTGGTAGAAGGCTGCGTCGCCAGGCCGCTTATCGTTGAGCACGCCGGCGGTGCCGTCTTTATGGTTGGGCACCGCCATTGCCCAGCCCTGCATATCGAGCAGCCTGGTTCCGTCGCCCGTGCTGAAGGTAATGTGCGCTCCGGGGGCCGAGCCATTGAAGTACTTGGCGATATCCAGTTCGGTAGGCAGGGGCTTGCCTGTCCCTGGCCTGTTGGCGGCGACCATCACGGTGAGCCGGCCCGACTGGTAGGTGTCTCCCTGCTCACTTTGCTGATGGCTCCAGCCGGCAGAGGAAGGCGCGGCAGTAAAACCATATCCAGCAGGAGCGAGCGCCGGTTGCTTAAGCAGGCTGAGGGTGACGCGGATGATGTTGGGTGCGTAGGGCTCGAGAACGATGGTGCTACCACCGCGGTCCAGCTCCACCCGCGTCTCCTGCGCCGATGCTCCGGCGGCAAAAAGCAGGACGAGCACAACCCAACAGGACAGCCGCTGAGGCACGTACACCTCCCAAAAAGCCGCAACGACCATGCTGCACCAGATTGGGGTCGAGAGCAAGACGGCAGGATCTGGGATTGGACCCGAAAGGACGGGGCACCCCCATAAGCGGTAACTTGTTTAGGATGTTTTTCGTCAATACTCCCCTGCAGTGCGCCTTGACGCTAAACAAAGGCCATCTTTGCTTCGCTCACGAACAGACCGCTTGGTTAAGACTTGCGAGCTCACTGGAGGGCCTTTGTTTGACATCAAGGCGCACAGCAGATCCCTCGGCTTCCCCGGACGGCCCATTCGCGGCTTCGAATCGGAGCAGCGTGTGCGATTTTCCTTAAAGAAAATCGCATCCAGCCCGGTGGTCGCCACCAACCTGTATGGGCCATCCGGGTTCGCTCGGGATGACAAAGTGTAGGGCGGTTACTTTTGCTAGGAGCCGTCGGATCGGATGGACAGAGAAACAGCTGGTCCCCGTTCGACTTCGCTCAGGTCAATAAAGTCACAGGCTCTCAGGATGACAAGTCTGTGGGAGTCTTGACGAAAAACGCCCTAAACAAGTTAGCGCTTATGGGGCAACCCAGCGACTTCTTTTGTGTCCATCTCTCCCCGCCACAGAATGATGGGTGCGCTGCGAATCAGTAGCCTGTCCGACGACGGCCTCGACCAGCCTTGGCTAAGCGGGGCCGGCCAAATCGTACACCACTTCCGGAGTATGATCCTCTGCCTCCAGGACTAGTCGAATGACTGCCAGGAGCTTCTCGTTCGCCATCGGCTTTTGCAGAAATGTCTTCGCCCCTGCCTTGAGCGCGCGGTCCCTGTTGCCGACGCGGTCGCGCCCGACAACACAATCACCGGAATTGAGGATAGTTTCTCGTTTGCTTTCAATCTCTCCAGGACGCTAAAGCCGTCACCCGCGGGCAGGCCGAGATCCAGGATCACCAGGTCGGGCATATGCTTCCTCGCCTCCGCAATACTGGCCACTCCGTCCGCAGCGCAAATAACATCGTAATGGTTTGCGTTGAGGCGGAGTTGGAGGCCCAATCGCACATCAGGATCGTCATCCACAACCAGAATTTTCTTTTGAACCATGGCTAGATTTCTCCCTGTAAGCAACCGTTGGTGATGTGATCTCGCACTTCAGCAGCCACCTGCTCCACAAATATCTCCATCGATTCGTCTGCCCCTCTTGCTATCGGAGGCAGAAAACTGTGGGAAACGGCCAAGCTGAAGTCGTTCGATCGGAACTCTTCATGCTCGCGGAGTTGCGCCAGAATACGGCTGCCGATAATCTCTGTTCCGGGCGGTTGTGTGTAGGCAACGACGAAGAAGAGTTTGTGGTCGCTATCCGGGCCGATATTGGGGAGCAGTACGTCTGTGTCGGGTCGCAGGCATTGTTGCAGAACTGAGCGCGCCACATCCAGAATCTTTCTCGGCACATCCGGCGAGCCGTCGCGGGAGTCGATCTCCACTGTAAGGACCGCAATCGCCTCGCCGGGCTTTTTCTCATGTCTCAGGATCGGTCGAATCAGGCCCGCTAAGGAGAAAATGGGCAGGGTGAAGAAAAAGTGGCTGCCTATCTGCGGCTCGCTCTTAACCCAGATCTTCCCGCTCTGCCGTGTCACCAGGTCCTTGGCAATATGCAGGCCGAGCCCTAAGCCCTTGCGCCCGGCGCGGCCCGGGTCCGTTACCTGGTAGAGGTGCTCAAAGATGTGCTCGGCCGCCCCCGGGTCGATGCCACATCCAGTGTCGGAGACCTCGACCAGCAACAAGTTCTCATCTTTCTCGTGTGGCCTGGCCGCGACCTTCACCGCGCCGCCGGCAGGAGTAAACTTCATCGCGTTATCGAGCAGAATGGTCAAGATTTGCCGCACGCGCGTCGGATCGGCATAAGCCGCAGGCAGATCCGGGGACGGATCGAAGGAAAGGTTGATCTTTTTCTCTGCAGCGGTTCCCTGAAGTGTATCGACGGCGTAAACGATGGCCTCATTCACCGAAACGGACTGCAACTCCACGCTGAGCTTACCGGCTTGCGCTTGCGTGACCTCGAGCAAGTCTTCAATCATGGCTTGGAGCTGACGCACGTTCCGCAGAATAATCTGCAGGTATTCATCCTGTTGCGGACTCGTCACTCCCGCCAATCCATCCGCGATGATGCTACTGAATGAATAGATAGTGTCAGAGGCGACCGAAGCTCGTGCGACACATGGGAGAGGAACTCATCTCTGAGTTGGACCTGGTGCTTGCGCATGAGATCGGTTTCGCTTTGCATGCGCTGGCGCTCAATCGCGTGGCGAAGGGCCCTGGGAAGCGCTCGATTTTCGATCTGGCCCTTAATCAGATAATCTTGCGCGCCTTCCTTCATCGTTTTCGCGGCCAGTGCTTCGTCCTCCAGGCCCGTCATCACGATCATCACTACGTTGGGATCCGCCGCTTGCGCCCGTCGCAGGGTCTCGAGGCCATGCCCGTCGGGCAATCCCATGTCCAACAAGACAATATCAACTCCCCCTTTTGAAAGCCGCGTCTCAGCCGCGCGCATATGCGTCACGTGGGACAATTCGAAGCTACCCCTGGGCTCCTTGCTGAACATCTCGCGCAAACACGGGCATCGCCCGCGTTATCCTCGACGAGCAGAACCTGGAGCGGCTTTTTATTCATAAGGGAAGTTCTCCAAACAACCAGCGACTACAGCCGGTTCCCAATTGGTGTAGACCGAAGCGAAAGACCTTTTCGTGGTTTTTCTCCAAGAAAAACCACACCTCGCGAGCCTTGCCAGACCACAGTAATTGCGAAACTGCTCTAGCTTGCGCACACGTCATTACAGAATGTTGAACCAATTGATCGCCATGACGACAGGAATAGCTCTGGACGGAGTGGGGTTGTAATTGCCTCAAAGGGCCCGATCAAGGTCGGAACCCGGGCGTAGGTAAAGCCGGCGGCCTGTGTCCAGACCACCCCATCGGCCGAGTAATAAGCTATATAGGAGACGCCGGTCCGGGTAAGCCGCAGATACATCGGATTTTGATATTGATTGAAACTGGCCTGATCGAAGACCGTGGCCGCGGCCCCATCGGTGATGGTTTGAACGCTGAGGCCCAGGTTGGTTCCGTTGGTAACCAGGGCAAAGCTGATGAAGTTCTTTCGTCCGCGAGCACCATCAGCCCCTGGCTTGTACCAACATCCGTTGCTACGACGGGTGAGTCGATCTTGATGGAGACATCAAAGCTTTCGTCGCCAATGGGCTGCACTACGCGGACTGCCTCGTTTGACGCGTGCAACGGGTCGTGGTTGCTACCACCGGGAACGTTCAGGAAGAGATGCTGGTTGGAGACCGAGGCCTTCCGCCCTGGGGGCGATCACTTCCCAGAGCGGGCCAGGGAAACTGCTTGACAGTGGCGCTCGCGAACAGCCGGAACCGGGCTGGATGCGAGGGCGGAGTGCACCACCACCGCCATGCCCAGCGAGCAAATGATAGCGAAGATATATCGTGATCTATTTCGATACATCGATATTACCCCCGATGCCCGTCCCCGCCGAGCCGGCAAAAGGTACACGGAATCATCCTGCTAACCTGTGCCCACTATCTTCGCCGCTGCTCTTAGTAACAATTACCATTGGTGTGCATTACTGAAGTTACAGAATGGCTTCCGGGGAAGAGTAGGCGCGCATGGCGAGGCCGATTACTTATCTTCGTTTGGAAAGAAGGCTAACATTAATAACATATGAGAAAGCTATAAGTCATTCTCATGCGTCTTCATTGCCGCACGTCGAACCAGTTCACTGACATGACGACAGGGTTTGCCTTGGCAGGAGTGCTGTTGTAGTTGCTGGCGAACGGACCAATGGAAGTAAAACTGGTGGCATCGGTGAAGCTGGCGGCCTGCGTCCAATTTTCTCCATCGACCGAGTAAAGCACGACGTAAGCACTACGGGCCTTCGTGATTCGCAAATACATGGGATTCTGATATTGACTGAAATCAGTATCATCGAGCACCGTGGTCGCCACCCCACCGGTGACAATACGGGCATTGAGCCCTACTTTGGTTCCGTCGGTCGTCAGAGCAAAGGTGATGAAGTCCTCGTTCCCGGAAAGCACCATCAGACCCTGGCTGGTGTTCCCATCCGTAGCAAAAAGCGGAGAGTCGATCTTCACCGCCACATCAAAATCCTCGTTGCCGATCGCCTGCACAACACGCACGGCCTGGTTGGACGGAACCAGCAGATCGTGGTTCCCGCCTCCGGGAACGCCGAGGAAAAGATGAGAATTTGAGATCGAAGCCGACCCGCCGGCTGGGGTCACAATTTTCCAGAATGGTCCAAGGAACGTGTCCGGGAGAGCAGCTCCAGGAGCTTCCGGCGCCGGGCCCGGGGTAAGTGCGGTGAGCTGGCTCTGGGTTTCTGGAACCGCAGCTGCCTGCGTATCAGCAGCAGCAGCAGCAGCGTGGATACTGCGCCCGCGGCCTTGTCCTCAATAGCAGCCGCAGGAGCAGCCTCGGCAACAGCGGCCACGGCCGGGCTTACGCTGACCGGCCACGGAGTCGTCAGTCAGGGCGCCGACCATGGCCTCCATGTTTATCGAACCCACCGCCAGCGCAGTAACATAACCGTCGCCGGCGACCTTGGCCACCGCATGGTTAGTGGTATTCCACCACGTCACCTTGTTACCTTCCGCATCAGGCAATGTACCCGTTGAGCCGTCTGAGTAAGTCGCATACCCGACGAGCTGCATTGTGCTGCCGGTGGTCATGGTTTTGCTGTTCGACGCGGGGTGCAGAGCGAAACTCTTAACGGTGCGCCCTGACGTAACAACACTAGTCACAACAGCGCTGGGGATGTATCCGAAGGAAGGAAATACTATGCCCTGGTTGGCGCCCTGCCCCCAGGAGGCGATCGCTTTCACAATTGTTCCCGCCGGTACCGAAAATGGTGCGCTGTATACGCGCGAACTTCCCGCAGAACTGCCTGGTCCGAAGATGGCTGGGTTGGTTCCGTCCGTGGTGTCCTAATTGGAGAGTCTATGGTTCGTATCGCTGTCGCTTAGCGTTACCGTGGAAGCAGCGGAAGAGGACACTGGTGAGATGGTGGGCGCGACCGTTGGTATGGTCGTGCTGG
>CAVTPN010000019.1:0-135125 GCA_963736535.1 uncultured Acidobacteriaceae bacterium | reverse complement strand
TGACCATCGACGCAAACAACAGTAAGCCGTCCGACGAGCCTAGTATCGCTTCGCTCGAGCGGTCCGGATGGGGCATCATACCCAGCACATTGTGCCCCTCGCTGAATACCCCCGCAATGCAACTAATGGAGCCATTGGGGTTGGCGGCGGAGGTAACCTCCCCGGACTGAGTGCAGTAGCGGAAGGCGATCCGGTCGCTGCGCTCCAGTTCGGCCAGGGTGGCCGGCTCGCAGAAGTAGTTCCCCTCCATATGTCCGATGGGGATTTTTAATACCTGGCCCGGGCTGAGCGCCTGGGTGAAGGGGCTGCGGGTGGTCTCGGTGCGCACATACACCTGCTTGCAGATATACCTGAGCCCGGCATTTCTGCAGCAGCGCCCCGGGCAGCATGCCGGTTTCGCACAATATCTGGAAGCCGTTACAGATCCCCAGGACCAGTCCGCCCCCGGCTGCAAACCTCTTTACCGACTGCATGACCGGCGAAAACCGAGCGATCGCCCCTGTCCGCAGGTAGTCGCCATAGGCAAACCCGCCCGGCACAAGGATGACGTCGCAGCGCTCCAGGTTCTCCCTCTCGTGCCAGAGAAAAGTCACCGGCTGTTCCGCGAGCTCCGTACCACGTTGTACGTATCGTGGTCGCAGTTGGACCCAGGGAAAACGAGGACGCCGAATTTCATACCTATAGGCTAGCAGTTTTGTGCCAGCGGAGAAGTGTCTGCACGGCTTCCGTCTTGCGGTGGACGAAAATCCGCCGGCGCCCGAAATTCCAGTGATGGCATTTGGCCGCCCGGCAGGATATTGTCTGGGTATTGGCCATGCCAGACCAGGACGCCATTCCCGGGGGATCCTGTCCCAAACGACCCGCCTGCGGCGCTTACTCCCCCCGTGCCCCCGCCGGAGAATTTCTCTGCCAAGAGTGCGCTTCACCTGCGCACGGCCGGCACCGCACTGATCAACTGGTGGCGTGCCGTAACCATTGAAGGGCTCTGCGTCGCGGTGTTATGGCTGATCGGGCTCTTGCTGCTGCGCGTGCCCCTGGCCCCGGTATGGGCGCTGATCACCGGGTTCATGACCCTGGTCCCCAATATTGGCGGGGTGATTGCGCTTCTCGGGCCGGCCTTCTCCATCCTGGTCAGCCAGCCTGATATGTACCGTCTATGCTTCCTGCTGGGCATGTACGCGGTGATCGTGGTGATTGATCAATTGATGTTGCAGCCGCTCATCATGAAGCGTGTCACTCGCGTCCCCGTCTGGGCTTCGATCCTGGTGCCCATCGTGCTTGGTATTGTCATTCCGTTTTGGGGTATTTTGTTGGCGCCCCCATTGCTCGCCATCGTCTATGCGTTCCGCCGCCCGCGGCAAGAATAGTCTGCGCGATAACTCTCTCGTCCCCTCACAGCTGACGGGTGCCCCACATCTCGCTCGTTTTTCGCGAGATGTGGGATCCACCGATGTTGACCGCTAAGAGTATCGGATGATCGAGAGTCGAAGGAAAGAGCAGTGGTATCCCACATCTCGCGAAAAACGAGCGAGATGTGGGGCACCTGTCAGCTGTGAGGGGACGAGAGGCAGTTCCTTCGCCGTTTTGGGCAAGGGTGGGAACGACTACTCCCAAGGTGCTATACTCGCCTTTCGCCGCGACTTCTCGGTTCACTTCGCGGTCAGATCCGCCTTCTTACAGGCGGTAGAGGTTGCTATGTCCGGCCACTCCAAATGGGCCACAATCAAGCACAAAAAAGGCGCACTTGACGCCAAGCGCGGCAAGATTTTCACGCGTCTGATCAGGGAAATCACCATGGCGGCCCGCCAGGGCGGGGGAGATGTGGACGCCAATCCCCGGCTGCGCGGGGCTGTCGCCGCTGCCAAGGCCGAGAACATGCCGCAAGACAACATCAAGCGCGCCATCCAGCGCGGCACTGGCGAACTCCCCGGCTCGATTTATGAGGAAATCTCCTTTGAGGGGTACGGGCCTGGGGGGGTCGCTCTCATCGTTGAAGTGACCCGGACAATCCAACCGCACGGTCGGCGAGGTGCGCCATGCCTTCTCGAAAAACGGTGGCAACATGGGCGAACCAAATTCGGTCCGCTTCATGTTTGCCAAGAAGGGCCTGATCGCCATCCCCAAGTCCGCTGCCGATGAGGACAAGTTGATGAACATCGTTCTCGACGCCGGCGGGGACGATCTGAACGACGAAGGCGACACCTGGGAGATACTGACCGACCCTTCCGCCTACGAGGCAGTCGCGAGCGCGGTCAAGGCAGCCAAGCTCGAGCCCTCGCTCTCTGAGATCACCATGATTGCGTCCACCTACACCAGGCTCGAGGGCACCGTAGCCGGCCAGATGATCCGGCTCCTCGAAGCGCTGGAGGACCTGGACGACGTGCAAAACGTCTACTCCAACTTTGATCTGGACGCCACGCAGTACGAAGAAGTCGCCGGCTGATCGACCGGCCGCATTCAAATCTCATCCGTCTCGCCCTGCACCTGTATCCTCGCCCAAGACAGTTCCGCTTGCCCTGCCGCCGGAACCGGCCCCCGGATGGACAGTGACCGGATGGACCGTGAATAGAAAGAAGGAAGATCAGTATCACAATGCCGAGCGCAACGCCCCTCCATCGAATTGCTGCCGTGCTTATGGTTGCGTCTGTTCTTCTCTTGCCCACGCTGCCGGTGCTCAGTCAGCCGGTAGCGCGACTGCCTCCTCGGCGCGTCCGGCAGAGACTCTCCTCGCCGGCCGGCCCTGGAGTTTGGACCGTTCGTGAACGGCGGCTTTGGCACGGGAGACCGTGAGGCCTATAAATTTCTATGGGCCGGTCTCCATGCCGGTAAAGTGTTGACGAGTCCTTTTGGTAAGGGCTTCCTGAACGGCCAGTTTGAGCTGGGGGCGGAACTCATGCCGTTATGGCAGGCATATACCCCGAAATACCTGCGCGCCAACTGTTACGCGCAGCCCGGCGGCCCGTTGACGTGTAGCAACCTGTTTCCCACCGGTGGCACCTATACCGGGGTGAGCGTCACGCCGGCCATTTTGCGCTGGAACTTCCGTAGTGGCCATCACCTTTTGCCCTGGATTCAGGGCGCGGGGGGTCTCATCTGGACCAATCACAAATTTCCACCCATCGGGCCTTACCCCGTGCCCAATCATTTGGGGACCAGCGTTTTCAACTACACCCCACAGTTCGGTTTGGGCGTCCATTACTTTGTCAAGCCAAAGCAGTCGATCTCCCTATCCGCGAATGCGGTGCATATTTCGAACGCCAGCATGGGAGATGCCAATCCTGGCGTGAACGCAAGCGTACAGTTTTCCATCGGCTATACCTGGTGGAAGTAACCTGGCCGCGCGGCCGGGAGTCTTATGGACGAGATAGTCATCGAGTGCGTGCCCAACTTCTCCGAGGGCGGCGATCGTAAGAAAGTGCATGCCATCGTGGACGCCATGCGTGTGGAGGGCGTCTCCCTGCTCGACTGGTCCATGGATAGCGACCACAATCGTTCGGTCGTCACGATTGCCGGGCGGCCGCTGGCGGTGGTGGAGGCGGCCGTGCGCGCTGCCGGCCGGGCGGCGGAGCTCATTGACCTGACCGTGCAGCGCGGAGTGCATCCCCGGATCGGCGCCACCGACGTCATTCCTTTCGTTCCCATATCGGGAATCTCGCTGGCCCAATGCGCCATCCTGGCTCGCCAGGCCGGCCTCGAAATCTGGAGCCGCTACAACATCCCCATCTATTTCTACGAAGCGGCCGCGTCTCGTCCCGACCGGGCGCTGCTGGAACAGGTGCGCCAGGGACAATTCGAAGGCTTGCGTGAGCTGGTCTCGCGCGATGCGGCGCGACGCCCCGATCTTGGCGGTCCTGAACTACACCCCACCGCCGGGGCAAGCGCGGTAGGGGCGCGTAAGTTCCTAATTGCTTACAACCTGTATCTGGATCGCCCCAACGTCACTGCGGCCCGGGCGATCGCCAAAGCCTTGCGGGCCTCGAATGGCGGCCTGGAAGGGGTCAAGGCCATGGGTGTGCTGGCGCAGGGACGGGCCCAGATTTCCCTCAACATCACAGATTTCCGCCTCACCCCGGTAGGCCACGCCTTCGCGGCGGTCAGTCGCCTGGCAGCAACCCATGGCACCAAGGTTGTAGACGCAGAACTCATCGGTCTACTTCCGGAAGAGGCCTTTGAGCGTGATAGTGAGTGGGTGCGTCTAATAAGAGGGTTTACGCCGGAGGAGAGGATCCTCGAACGGCGGCTCAAGCAGCCGCTCGATTGGCCGCTCGCCGGCGCCAGCAAAGCATAAGATAGAGAAAGCTGGGTTAAATAAACTGCTTACATTTTTTTAAATGTAGTCCCCCCAGGGAAGGAATGACCCATTGATCCAATTCACGAAGCACATGCAAACGAGCGCCATGGCCGGGCTCGCTCTTGCGCTCGCACTACCCGCTACTGCCGCTCAACTCGGTCAAGACGCGCGCGCCGCAATCCCTAAGGATGTTCAGCAATTGATTGTCGTGGATTACCACGCCATGCAGAACTCGCAAGCCGCGATGGACCTCAAGGCGCGTGTCCTTCCGCCTGAGCTCAAGCAACTGGAGCAGGCTCTCCGCACCTCCGGCCTCGATGAAAACCATGACATTGAAGAGTTGGCCTTTGCTTCGTTCAAAAAGGGGCAAGACACTCGTATCGTTGGCCTGGCGCAAGGCCAGTTCTCGCTCGACGATATCCTGGCTAACTTCAAAAAGCGCAAAGTAAAGCCCATCGTCTACCGTGAGAATCGCGTATATCCCATGGGCCAATCCGGTATGCAGGTGGTCTTCCTGAATCCGACGACCATGGTCTTTGGCCAGACCGAATCGCTCAAGTCGGCGCTCGATGCGCGCGACGGTTTGGCGCCCAGCTTTCTCAATAACAGCGCGATGCTGAGCCAGATGGCGTCCGTTGACAGCGATGCCGTGTGGAGCGTTCTCGACCAGGAAGGCACGCAAACCATGATGCGTTCGGTGCTGGGAGACGCTTCTCAGTTGACCGACTACGACACGGTTAAGAAGCGGCTGGTAAGTTCCCGCTACTCGATGAGTTTCGACAACGGGGTCAGGTTTTCGCTCGATGTGGTCACGCCGGACACGATTTCCGCTGCCACCATGGCTTCGCTGCTGAATGCCGCGGCTTTGTATAAGAAAGTGAGCGGGACTCCTGCGGAGAAGGAAGCCATCGACAACACCACCATCAACTCGAGCGGCGGTACCTTGGACGTGCGCTTTGCGTCTTCAGACAGCCAGTTCTCCAGCCTGTTGCAATCGAGTCTCTTCCAGTCTGTGGTCAAGTAGCTTTATTTCGGATTGGTTAGGCTGGTGGTCCACGAGACTGCGCCCGCAGGACTGATGGTCACCACCAGCGAACCCTGATCGCCCAGGTCCACGTTGGGACCCGTGGCGGTGTGGGCGTGGCCTTTCCCGTCTTCGTATTGCAGCGACAGCGGTCCGGCCCCCTGAATCTTGAAGCGGTAGTGGAATGTGCCCCCGCTCGCCAGCAGGTTCGCGCCAAAGCTGGCGCTGGGATAATCAAACTCCAGCACATGCAATGTGGGGCCCTGGTTCACAATGGTGGCCTCAACGAAGCGCGACCGGCACGCGGCCAGTCCAGCAACACACAGGGTCAACAACAACATGCCGCGGACCTTACTAGAAACTGAGCTTGCTGCAATCGAACCTCTCTCTGTCCACCAAGCGTGAGAATTCACCTCGAACTAGTCGAAGGGAGGCTGAAGTAGCCCAGCACGTATGGTGATAGGACTGACCATCCGCCAGGGACCTGAATACGCCTAGTTGGAACACCTACCAAACGAAGCCAGGATCGCGTCCTGGTAACTTTCAGTTCCGTCCCTCCCCACAGCAGTGCTTTCCGCTCCAGGATCCGCGCGGTCAAAACCACCCCGGTCTCGTCGTTATGCAAAGTAAGCGGGAAGGCGAGCACATTCCACACCCACTCTTCGCCCTTCCGGGGCAGATTCAACAAACCGCGATACGTTCGATCGATATACGTTTCGCGCTTCTCCGCGACGGTACGCAGAATCTCTCTCCAGTCAGCCGCCAGATCGGGCATCTCGTCGAACATGTTCTTGCCCGGAAACCAATCCCGCGGCCGCTCCAGCAAGCGCGCACAGGACTCGTTCACGTACATCCACTCTCCCTTGCCATCGAGAATCTCGAGCACCACGTCCTCGCCAATCGCCATGCTGATGCGGGAGTAGAAAAAATCCCGGGCGTCGACCACCACCGGCTTTCCCCGGTGCTTGGCCTCAAACGAACGCAACGCGGTGATCAGATCGTCGACCGAGCTGTAGCCCTTGAGGAGGTGCATGTCTTCCACCCCGCCGAAGCGCCGCTCCAGGGTCGAAGAAAGAATGATGATTGGCACTTCTGGCCGGCGGCGGCGAAGGATACTCGCCACTTCCGTACCGAACTGGCCTGCCCCCAGATGATAGTCGAGGACAGCGATATCGATGTTATTCAGCAGCTTCTCCGCTTCGCCGATGGTGCCCGCAGTGTCAGCCAAGTAACCGTGCTTGCGCAGGATGGCGGCACGAAGCAAAAGATTCTCCGGATCATCGTCAAGCAGCAATACACGGACAGGATTTTCGACCAGATGCAAACTCTGCCTTCCCGTTTCTCCGATAGGTTGGTCCTGCCGGTTTTGCGACTGAAGTAGGATGCATACTTTGGGAAACGCGCTGCCGGCCGAATCAGTTTACTCGCGGTGAGCCCAGCATCGGGAGGCGAACCCAGTTCCAAGAGAACGCAATAAAGCATGATTCTACAGAATCTTACGGCTTCTTATGAACCTGTTTGACGAGCTCTGGCAAACGCCTGAATGCAGCCACGCTGCGCATCCAAGCGCGGTGTTCGAATGCCGGGGAGCCGCTGATCACGCTGCCCGGAGCCACATCCCCCGGGACCCCGGATTGTGCGGTGACCACCACCCCATCGCCGATGAAACTGTGACCGACCACTCCTACCTGCCCGGCGAGCACGACATTCTTGCCCACACCGGACGATCCCGCTAATCCAACCTGGGAACAGACCAGCGTATTCTCTCCCACCGTCGATCCGTGCCCCACTTGCACCAGATTATCGATCTTGACCCCGCTGGCGATCTCCGTGTTTCCCACGCTGGCCCGGTCGATGCAGGAATTGGCCTGAACTTCCACCTGGTCCCCCAGAACCACCGCGCCGCTCTGGGTGATTTTATGCCATGCGCCACCATCCTCCTTGGCGAATCCAAATCCGTCCGAGCCCACCACCGCTCCGTTTTGCAGGATGACCCCATCGCCCAGGCGGCAGCCCTCACGCACCACCGCATGGGCGTGGGCGAAGAAATGTTTTCCGATGTGCGCGTTAGGATAAATGACCACATGCGGCAATAGGGTCGCGCTGGGCCCAATGATTACCCCCGCTCCGACCACCACATAGGCCCCGACGTGCGCGCCCTCGCCAATTTTGGCGCTGGGGTCGATCACCGCCGTGGGGTGAATCCCTGCAGGGTAGTGCGGGGCCGGATGGAAGACGTCGATGGCGCGCGCGAACGCCAGGTAGGGGTTCGCGGTCCGCAACGTGGCCGCTTCGATCTGCGGAAAATCCTCGGTCACCAGAACCGCCCCTGCCTTGGTTGTGCGGGCAAACGGCGTGTACTTCGGGTTGGCCACAAAGGTCAGCTGGCCGGGACCAGCTCTTTCAATCCCCTCGACCCCGGTAATCTCCTGATCCTGGTCGCCATGGCAGGTGGCCCCAAGGACGCGGGCGAGTTCGGCAAGCTTCATGCAGGGGATTGTACCGGACTCCTTAGAGCGAGCTCTGTTGTTTAAACAGGCTCTCCTGCACCGCCTCGGAGGGGCCTCGCCGGCCTCCCGCCTTGATCACCGCCAGCACATCCAGCTCCGCAACTGCCTGCCGCGGCAGAAAAATCCGCTGGGTATTCGATCGCGTGTCCGGAGGAATGAGGAACAGCCCCTCCCCTTCGAGCAGGGTCAGGTCATTCTGCGCCAGCCCCTCGATCATGTCGTTATCTTTGAGCCGGGCCCGGATCCACAGGCCCTGGCTGCGGGGCCGGGTGACAAATGTCTTGCGTAGCAAACGCTCAGGTTGGTTGGCATCGCCGGACTGAAAGTCGCGCACAAAGCAGATCCATTTCACTTCCGACATCTGCACCGAGACCAGCTTGCCGGCCAGATCCAGTACCTCTACCTGTTCGTTGGTCACAAAGGATGAGGGAGGCAGATATCCGGAAAGCCAGTCCCGGCTCAACTTTCGTACGATGACCTTCTTACGGCTGACTGGCATGGAGTCGGGCCTCCGGCGGCCGAGGGGACGGAAATCGTCACCGGCTGGATTGTCGCACGCGCCTTCAGCAGGCGCACCGGGAATCGTGCAAAGGAGCGCAGCGAAAGCTGTGCAAGCCTGTAGCCAAGCGCCTCCACAGTATGGTAACTTAGGTATTTGTTCGTAGCGTGGGTTTGCCGCTAAGGTGTTCACATGGCGAATGTTAGCCGCACTTTCAGTGGCGGGCGGAGCTGAACGTCAGGCATGCCCGACTATATCTATCTTCTCAAGAACCGTCTCTCCAGACACCAGCAGAACGCCCTCCAGCACATCCGCGAGGCAGCTCGCGAAGCCGGGATGACGGTATTTCTGGTGGGTGGCGCCGTTCGTGACCTCACCAGCGGGTCGCCAGTCTTCGATCTTGACGTAACCGTTCAGGGAAATGCTCTTAAGTTAAAGAAAACGCTGGAAAAGGCGGGCGGAAAGCTGTGGGGCGAACACGAGCCTTCGCGGACTCTCTTTTTCCGCTTTCCCGTCGGGGTCACGGTTGAGATCTCGAGCGCGCGCCGTGAGGAATATCCCAAGCCCGGTAAGCCCGTCTACCACTGGGACACAATTCTGGAAGATCTCCGCCGCCGCGACTTCACTGCCAACGCCATGGCTTTGTCGCTGAATGAGCATTCTTACGGCTTGCTGATGGATCCGCTCAACGGCGTCGCGGATATTGAAGCCCGGCAGCTCCGCCTGGTAAGCAACTATGGCTTCCTGGAGGAACCGTCCCGCTTGCTCCGGGCCACACGCCTGGTGGCGCGTCTGGGATGGGAGCTGGATGAGCGCACCCAGACACGTTTCCAGAATGCCAAGGAAGAGAATGCCATCGAGGCTCTCTCTCCCTATCACCGAGGCTATGAACTGGAAGAGATCGGCCATGAAGAGGACGGGTTGCGAGTGCTCGCCGCCATGGAAGCACAGGGGTGGATGCCGCATTTGTTTCCCGCCTGGACCACGGCGTCGGCCGATGCGCCGGGCCTGGAGGAAATGCGCAAGCTGGTGACCCAGTTGCAGATGCAGGGGGTAAGTCCTGATATTTCTGCGGCCTCGGTGCACTTTCTTACAGCCAAACTTTCATCCAAGGACCTGACCGCTCTCAAAGCCATGTTTGTTCGTCCCGGTTTTGTCGCAGAATGGGATACCCTCGACCACGCCGCCAGGGAATTCAATAAGCAGCTCAGCGGCAAGGAAGCGACCACTCCTTCGGCCACCTGGAAGCTCTTTACCAGCGCTGACCCACAAGCTGTCCTATGGCTGGGCTTGACCTCCAAATCTCCGGTGATTCAGGCTAAGTACAAGAACTTCTTTACCGTTTGGCCGGAAGCGCGCCAGAAAGTTCCCCATGCTTTGCTGCAGGAGCTGCGCATAACTCCCGAGGTGCCGGGTTATGACGCGATGATCTCCGGACTATTCCTGGGCGTGATTGACGGCAAGCTGGAGACCGAAGAGCAACTGCGCGCCTTCCTGGAACCCTACTCACCGCCCGCGCCGCCACCACCCGTAACCGTACGCCGTACCCGAGGCTCAAAGAAAACTGGGGAGGCAAAGACCAAGATTCCGGTGGAAGCCGCCTTTGACGGCGATGCTTTGGAACTGGACGATGAAGAGGCGATCGAGGAGGTAGAGGTAGAGGCGGAGGAGGAAGAAGGCGAGTCCGAGGATAGCCTTCCGCCGGTCGTGAAGAAGACCGCACCGGCGCCCAGGAAAGCCCACTCGGACAGTGAATCAGGCAATGGCGCAGCCAAGGCGCAAATCATCCCAAAACCTGAGGCCCCCGCAAAGGTTAGCCCGGCCGCAGGCAAGCCAGCCCCGAATCCCACTCTTCATGTGGTAGCGCCCAGCAAGCCGGCCAAGGTTCATGTGATGGCCAAGGCTGCCAAGGCCACGGCGCCGGCGCCCGTCCGTCCGTCCGTTCATGCTCATAGCCCGGCGCCAACCGCCAAGAAGGCGTTGCCCATCAAAGCGGCTGCCGTCAAAGCAGTTCCCGCCAAGGCGGCGGCCAAGCCACTCCTGTCCAAGGTGGTTCGGCGGGCTCCTGCAAAGCCGGCGCCTGTAGTCAAGCCTGCTGCCAAAAACAGCACCGCGACGAAGAAAGCAGCACCGGCGAAATCAGCTGCCAAAGCCCACAAGAAACCCGAGCCGGCGAAAAAGTCGCCACCGCCAAAGAAGTCCGCTCCGGCCAAAAGGCACCGCTAGTAATCAGCCGATAAATTGGGTTTCCACCCTGCGGAAAAGCGTGAGAACCGGGAAAAGAAACCGCAGGTCTCCGTTCGACTTCGCTCGGGATGACAAGGTTTAGGGTGGTTGTCGGCCCTTGGCGTTGGTTATTGGGATGGAAGGGTTTTTGAGAGTGGTTGCGGCCGAAAGGCGCACCACAGGTCCCTCGGCTTCGCTCGGGATGACAAGGTTTAGGGTGGTTGTCGGCCCTCGGCGTTGGTTATTGGGATGGAGGGTTTTTGAGAGTGGTTGCGACCGCAGGTCCCTCCACGGCTTCGCCGGGACAGGTCGGCTTCGCCTCAGGATGACGGCCTTGTGGGAGTTTTGAAAAACCTTCCGGTTGGGTGTGCCAACAGCAGCTTGCCCCCAAGGCCAAAGCCTCGTATCCGTCAAGGCCACGCAGCTGCAAAACGGTCGGAGCTGGTAACGCATCCGCCGGATGAAGCGAAATTATCCCCCGAGTGTGTTCCCAATTAAGGCGGCAGCTTGAATCGGCGGCAACCCCTAAAGTCCAAATTCCGGCTGACGATGATGCCACTATGGACAGCGCGCATCCCACGCCACCGGTCGCGAGTTCCGTAAAAAAGCCCCTTGAGCTCGCAGAGGTCGTTGAAGAAACCGCGATCATGCAGGATGGCTATGAATCTTCGCTCCGCATCAATGAAGTGAACCGCCTGCTGCTGGAGTCAGCGGCCGACGGCATATACGCCACCGACGCCGGTGGACGAACGACCTTCATTAACTCTGCCGCGATGAAGATGACAGGCTGGGCCGCTGAGGATGTTCTTGGCAAACCGGAACGGGTGTTTGTGAACCACGTCCGGCCCGGTAGCAGAACGGATTCTCCTGACCCACTCCAGGACTCCAGGCAACTCGTCTCGGTGCGAGGGGAAGAAAATCGGATTTTCTGGCGCAAAGACGGCACCAGCTTTCCCGCCGCCTGCACCGGCACGGCGGTCCTGCGCAAAGGCAAGCTCCTGGGAAGGGTCGTCGTCTTTCGCGACCTCTCCCAAAACAGGCGCAAGGAAAAGTGGGAACAGAGCAAGAACGCGATATTCTCCGCCATCATCGCCCACCATTCTCTTCCCTCGACCATGCAGTTGATGGCCGACGCCTTCGTCGCCCTCTATCCCCCTAAGTCGATTGCGATCTTCGTGCGTGCCGGGGACCAGTTCCACATTGAAGCCGAGGCGGGATTGCCCCCACGGCCCATCCCGCCGATGGCGCCCGCCCCCTTGCCCCAGGAAAAATCCCAGGGACGATCTGCGACCTCGGACCCGACCACCGTTTCCGGATCGCGCCCAGGTCCCACCTACAGCTGCGCCGAGTTCCGGGAGATTCTGGAAACCGGCGTTAAGCTCTGTTTGGCGTCGCCCCTGATCTCCGGTTCCGGAGAAGCGAAGGGCGTGGTCACCGTATTCGACGCGCATCAGGCTCTGCTGGACGACGCTACCCGCGAAACGATTCGGAGCCTATGCGATCTTGGCCGCATGGCTATCGAACATCGACAGCTTCATGAGCAGGTGATCCATCGTTCGCACTATGACCTTCTGACCGGGCTACCCGATCGGCTCTTGTTGGAGGATCGGTTGCGCCAGGCGACGGTCAGCGCCAGGCGTCAGGGCACGCTGATCGCCGTGTGTTGCATCGATCTGGATCACTTCAAGCGAATCAACGACAACCTGGGACATGAACTGGGGGATGCCTGTCTCAAACGAATCAGCGAGAGGCTGGAGTCAATGATTCGGGAGGTCGATACCCTCGCCCGGCATGGCGGAGACGAATTCATCCTCGCCCTGACTGGCCTTGCGGCGATGTCGGATGCGGCTAACATCTGCAACCGGCTGCTTAAGGACTTGAGTGCGCCTATGCTGGTGGATGGCCATGCGCTGACCATAACCGCCAGCATCGGCATCAGCATCTTTCCCGATCACGGCGAGACTCCGGACATATTGTTGCGGAACGCGGATATGGCGCTTCTGGAAGCGAAACGCGCGGGCAGAGGGCAGGCCCAGATCTACTCCCCGGGTTTGGGCCGGCAGAACCGGCGGGCTGCGGAGATGGTGGATGCGCTGGTCGTGGCCATCGCCCAGGGCCAGTTCCGGCTGGTCTACCAGCCGATTTACACCATGGACCGGGACATCGCGGGCTTTGAGGCATTGCTGCGCTGGAAACATCCCATTTGGGGCCGGGTGAGCCCGTTCGAGTTCATTCCCATCGCGGAAAGAACCGGCCTGATTGTCCCTATCGGCGATTTTGTCATCGAAGAAGTATGCCGCCAGGCGATCGCGTGGGATGCTGCCGGCGTACCCTCGGTCAAGATCTTCGCCAATATCTCCGGCGTGCAATTGGGACGGCCCAACTTCAGTTCCAAAATCGCGCAGGCGCTCGAGCGTAGCGGCCTGGCGCCAGGCCGCCTGGAGCTTGAAATTACCGAAAGCTGGATCATCTCCGACCTCAGATGCGCAGCCGGCAAACTGCAGAAGCTGCGCGATCTGGGCATTGGCATCGCCATCGACGACTTCGGCACCGGCCATTCGACGTTCAGCTATCTTCGCGCGCTGCCCCTCGACACTCTCAAAATCGATCGCTCCTTCATCCATCGCCTCGACGACTCTGCTGCCAACCTGTCCACCGTCCGTGCGATCACCGGGCTGGCACAACAGCTGGGCCTGAAAACCGTGGCAGAAGGAGTGGAGACAGAGCAGCACTTAAGGCAACTAGCCGAGCTGGGATGCGAGCTGGCGCAGGGCTTCTTCCTGGCCCGGCCATTGACCCCTGAGGCCGCCTGTTCGCTGCTTATGAAGCAATCCCTCCCCCGCGCAGCCGCTAAACGCGACTTCGCGGAATGCCTGAGCAGATAGATCTGTTCTCCTCTTCTCCCTAAGGTTTCGTGCCCTTCTGAGATACTTTCTCTGGTGCATACCAACAGGGAATTCTCTGCAGAAGCCAGCCAGTTATCCCCTCGCGTGACCAGCATGAGGGTGATTCCGGTTGCCGGCAACGACAGCATGTTGCTGAACCTGAGCGGGGCCCATGCCCCCTTCTTCACCCGCAACCTCGTTCTACTAACCGACGAGGCCGGCCACACCGGCGCCGGCGAGGTTCCAGGCGGGGAGAAGATACGCCAGGTTCTCGAAGAGGCCGGCTCTGCGATTGTTGGCAGCGCGATCGCTTCCTACAACGAGATTCTGCAATCCATGCGCCTGCGTTTCGCCGATCGTGATGCCGGCGGACGTGGTCTCGAAACCTTCGATATGCGCACCACGGTGCATGCTGTCACCGCCGTTGAGTGCGCTCTGCTCGATTTGCTGGGCCAGTGGCTCGGCCTGCCTGTCGCCGCGTTGCTGGGGGAGGGACGCCAGCGAACGAGCGTACCCGTGCTCGGCTACTTGTTCTTCGTCGGTGACCGGCGAAAGACTCGCCTGCCCTATGTGAGCGAACCAGATGCCGGCGACGAGTGGTTGCGTCTGCGTCATGAAGAGGCGCTCACCACCGACGCTGTGCTACGTCTGGCTGAGGCTGCGCAAGCGCGATACGGCTTTCACGACTTCAAGCTCAAAGGCGGAGTGCTTGCCGCGCCGCAAGAGATGGAAACCGTGACTGTGCTGGCGGAGCGGTTTCCCCAGGCACGCATCACTCTCGATCCCAACGGCGCCTGGCCGCTCGAGCAAGCAGTGGCTCTTTGCCGTGGCAAACAGCATGTCCTGGCCTATGCGGAAGATCCCTGCGGCGCGGAGCAGGGCTACTCCGGCCGCGAGATCATGGCGGAGTTCCGCCGCGCCACCGGCCTGCCCACAGCCACCAACATGATCGCCACCGATTGGCGAGAGCTGAAGCATGCCGTGCAGTTGGACGCGCTCGACATCCCGCTGGCCGATCCGCATTTCTGGACCATGCAGGGCTCAGTGCGCGTGGCGCAGTTCTGCCGCGACTGGGGCCTCACCTGGGGATCGCACTCCAACAATCACTTCGACATCTCCCTGGCCATGTTCACGCATGTGGCCGCCGCTGCTCCGGGAAAGGTAACAGCCATCGATACGCATTGGATCTGGCAGGACGGCCAGCGCCTGACCCGCGAACCCTTCCGCATCGTCCATGGTGAAATCGAGCTGCCTACCCGTCCCGGGCTGGGCATCGAGATCGACCTGGAGCGCATCGAGGCCGCGCACGCGCTTTACTGCAAGCTGGGCCAGGGAGACCGCGACGACCGGGCTCCGATGCAGGAGCTGGTGCCGGGCTGGACCTTCCACCCCAAGCGCCCCTGCCTCGTAGGCTGGTAATGTTTGCCTTTTGGTTTATATTTGGGACAAAATGCCAACCTCCAGCATGAGATCTTTCTGGCCAGCGCTGCTACTCCTGGCCTTCTCTTCGTTAGCCTCAGCCGAGAAGCCTATGGTCCTGGTGGACCAGGACGCCTCCGGTCCCGGCGGATCGGATCAGATGTCGTTGATGGTCCTGCTGCAATCGCCGGATGTTCAAGTCCTCGGCATCACCGTGGTGACCGGCGACGCCTGGCGCGATGAAGAAGTGCAGCACACGCTGCGCATGCTCGAGCTCATTGGAAGAACCGACGTGCCGGTGGTTCCCGGCGCGGTCTTTCCCCTGGTGCGCACGCAGAAGGGCACCTACCTTGCTGCTCAGCTTTACGGCAAAGTGAATTGGCTGGGCGCCTGGGGAGGCGGACCCTCCACTCTTGACCAGCAGGCCGGTCACGAAGGGGACCCATCGCGCAGCCATGATCCCTACTTCGTGCCTCCTCTGCCGGAAGGCGCGCCGCATACGCTTCCGCTGGACCAGGACGCGGCCCACTTCCTCATCGCCCAGGTGCATGCGCATCCTCACCAGGTGACCATCTGCGCCCTGGGCCCGCTCACCAACATTGCGCTGGCGTTGTCCATCGATCCGCATTTCGCCGAGTTGACGCGGGGGATTTATCTCATGGGCGGGAGCCTTGATCCGCAGACAGACGATCCGGAATTTTCGGCCAGCCCGCGCCATGAGTTCAACTTCTGGTTCGATCCTGAAGCCGCGCACATTGTCCTGCGTGCCCACTGGCCGCGCATCGATGTGACCACGGTGGACGTCTCCATCAAGGGAACATTCACCCAGAAGATGGTGGACGAGATTGCGCAATCGTCCAACCCGGCAGCGCAGTATATCGTTCGCTTCTCCAAGGATCGCTACTACTTGTGGGATGAGCTGACCGCCAGCACCTTGCTGGACCCGTCCATCATTACGACGGAGCGCCTTCTCTATATGGATGTCGACCTGAGCCACGGCCCAGGCTACGGCAACACGCTCACCTGGACCGCGCCCCTTAAGCCCGAAACCGATGGGCAGCTGGTGCACGCGCAGATGGATCTGGATCTGCCAAAGTTCACCAGCAAGTTCGTCGGCCTGATGAAAGCGCCGCCTCCAAAGAAGTGATCCGCAGGTCGCTATGCTGGGTCGAAAAACATTTCCACGAGAGGTCTTAGGTTGGGAAAGGCGCACAGCAGGTCCCCGTTCGACTTCGCTCAGGGCAGGCTCTCGGCTTCCTCCGGATTTTTTAGAGAAAGCCGCACAAGTGGTCGTTTTGAGAGCAACCTAGTAGGAAATCCGGAGTTCGCTCGGGATGACAAACGAGTGGGGGAAGCATGGTAGCCCACTCAAGCCAAAATACGGCTTGAATGGGGCACCCAAAGCTTTTGTAATTCTTCCTTGAGTTGCCACAGGCAAGTCCGCTCCTCGGGATGACAAAGTGGAGGGTAGCGCTCACCTCAGCAGCCGTCACCGAGGATGGACAGAGCCGCAGGTGATCTGCGTTTTTCCTTCACACCCCACTCAGCAACAAATGCTGGGTGCCCCATTCAAGCCGTACTTTGGCTTGAGTGGGCTACCATGCCTCCCCGACCCTTTTGTCATTGGAAAAGGAGCGGATGGGTCTGCAGTTCAGCCGGAGGACATCACAAAGGTGAGGCTTGCTGAGGTAGTCCGGCATGGCAAGTGGCTCGGGGTTCTTGCCCTTACCTTGACCGGTGCGTGCATAGCCATCATGTACACCCGGCAGCGCCTAAGCATCGACCCCCAACAACTCACCCTGCCAGCCGACGGCGCCGAGCACCCCGCCTTCCGCATCCGGCTACCTTGGCCCAGTGGTACCGTTACTCAAGACACCAGCGAATCCCCAACGCTGCGCCTGCTCGAATCCACCAACGGGGTCATCGAAGCCCTGCTGCAAGCCCCAGTCAATCCGGGCCCCACGCAACTCCACCTACACTGGCGCTATCGCCTCGTTCGCATTCCTGTGACCTTCGTCTTCGACCCCAGCGACAGCTACTCCGACGGAACCCCCGACTTCCTGCGCCTACACACCACCCAGGACCGCCAAGCCTTCCGCGCCTGGTTCACGGCCATCGCTGAGCACCAGGCGGACCAACCCCCTGCCCAACTACCTCCCGAGATCAACGACTGCGCCGCCCTGCTGCGTTACGCGTATCGCGAAGCCCTTCACGCCCACGACGAGACCTGGCTCAGCAGCCGCGCTCTCCAATCCGCCGCACCCTCGATCCGTCAATACACCTACCCGCAAACCCCCCTGGGAGCCAATCTCTTCCGCGTCCGCCCCGGCCCGTTCCTTCCCGCGGACCTCAACAACGGAAGCTTCGCCCAATTCGCCGATGCGCAAACCCTGATGCAAGACAACACCCACGTGGTAGGACGCGACCTGCGCCTGGCTCGCCCCGGTGACCTCATTTTTTATCGCCAGTTGGACCAGGACTCACCGTATGATGTCCCCGGCGCTACCCGTGACCACTCCCCATTTCACTCCATGATTTTTTGTGGGGAGAAGGGCGTTGTCTATCACACCGGGCCCATTCATCATGGCAAAGGCGAAATGCGCCGCCTGCTATTGAGTGATTTGTTGCACCACCCGGACGCGCGCTGGCGTCCGCTCAAGGAAAACGCAAACTTTCTCGGAGTCTACCGTTGGAACATTCTGCGCGAGGGCGATTGAGCGTCGGGTTCCTGTTGCTGCTCGGGCTGCTGCTTCCCGCGCAACTTCAAGCTGCCCGCCCGGTCTCGTTCAATCTCAGCACCAACCGCAGCTTCGCGCCCACCGAGAAACCCACCATCCATCTCTACGCGCAGAACGTAGATGAGCTGGAGTTCCGCATCTACCGGGTGCAGAATCCGGCAAAATTCCTGGCCGGCCTGCCCGACCTGCACAGCTTTGACAACGGAACCCCCTTCGGCCCCAAAGAGCGCATCGACGAGCGCACCTGGCTGGAAAAGTTCCACGACTGGAAACATCATCTCTGGTTCCTGGTGCGCCGCTTCTTCCGCAGCCAGTTCACCATGGAAAACCGCGACCGTCTGCGCGCCCATCAAGCCAATCTGGCTCGCCGCAGCCGCATCGTCGGCGTGGCCCAATTTGCCCAGATCCCATTGCTGAACGATCACCAACTGGTCGCGCGCTGGCGCCAGGAGCTCCCGCCGACCTATGTCTCCGATTCACAGGAACTCCCCATCGATCCGCTGTCTTCAGGCCTCTACCTGATCGAGGCGACGGACGGCCACTACAAGGCCTACACCCTGCTGATGGTAAGCCGCATGGCCATGGTCACCCGCACCGGCAACGGCAACGTGCTGGCCTATTGCGTCGACCGCGTCTCCGGAGCGGGCATCGCTGGCGTGCAGGTGATCGCCGGCTTCGGCCAGCAGCAGCAAGCCACCGGCAACACGGACGCCGATGGGCTCGCCGACCTCCACCTGATCGCGCCCAAAGTGCAGCAGGATAACTTCTGGGTACTGGCCACCACAGGTAACGACGTGGCCGCCGTCACTCCCGGCAGCTATGCCCTCAGCGGCTTTCAGGGCGGCCGCTGGTCGTCCTACATTTACACCGACCGCCCCGTCTATCGTCCCGGCCACGTCGTGCACTGGAAGGGAATTCTGCGCGCCAAGGTGGAGAACCATCTGGAGCTGCCCAAGCTCACCACCATCCACGTAACCATCGCCGACCAGGATGACCACGCCCTGCTCGACAAGGATATGCCGTTCTCCGCCGGGGCTGTGTACGGCGATCTGACCCTGCCGGCGACCGCGACCCTGGGCTACTACTCCATCCGGTTGCGCAACGGGCCCGCTTCAGACGACCCAGAAAACGACGCCGGCAACGGCATGTTCCGTGTGGAGGACTACCGCAAACCCGAGTATCAAGTGCGCGTGAGCCCCGCCAAACCCCGCCTGCTGCAGGGCGAAACCATGCCGGTAGTGATCGACGCCCGCTACTTCTTCGGCGAGCCCGTCGCCAACGCCGCGGTCAAGTACCGCGTCTACCATTCGCAGCACTACTGGTGGGATGACGAGGGCGGCGGCGATGACTCGGCGGGCATGGGAGCCGGGGATGACAACGCCTCGGTGGGCTACGACGCCGCGCAGCAATCCGAGCAGACCGGCAAGCTCGACGCCAATGGCAAGCTAACCATCAACGTGCCTACGCAGTACCTAGCCAACGCAACCCGGTCGATGGACCAGGACTACACCGTGGAGGCCGCCGTCACCGACCAGGCCAACCGCGAGATCACCGGCCGTGGACGCTTCCTCGCCACCCGCGGCACCTTCCGCATCCGCGTTGAGCCCGTGAGCTATGCCATCCGCACCGGCGACACCGCGCTCTTTAACGTAACCGCCGTGGACTACGATAACCACCCGGTACAAACCCGTGTCCACCTGCAGCTGGTTATGCACAAGTATGCCAACGGAAAGACCGAGACCACGCGCGGCGCCGCCACCGATGTGACCACCGACGCCAATGGAAAGGCCCAAGGAGCCATCCGCGTCAATCAAGCCGGTAGCACCGAGGTGGAGGCGACTGCTACCACTCCCGAAAATCGAGTGGTCTTCGACTCCAGTTATCTCTGGGTAATGGGCAACAACGAAGAAGGATGGGGCGGGGAATCGCGCGCCGTCCAGATGATCTCCGACAAGAAGACATACGCCCTTGGAGACACAGCCCACCTCAGCATCCTTTCCAATGTCGACAACATCCACCCTCTGGTAATCGCCACCGGCAATACAATCGAGTTCCGCAAGGTCATGTTCTCCCCCGGCAAGTCGTTGACCTTCGACCTCCCTATCACTGCGGATGCGCAACCCAACCTCGAGGTAACCGCTGCCTTCATCCGCAACGATCAGCTCTACCAGGCCAACCTCAGCATCAAGGCTCCGCCCGTGCAGCAACAGTTACAAATCGACATCACCCCAGCCAAGGACGTCTTCCAGCCCCAGCAGACCGCCTCCTACGACGTATTTGCCCGCGATTACCAGGGCAAGCCGGTCAGCGCCGACTTTAGTTTTGGAGTTGTCGACGAGGCCATCTACTCCCTTTATCCCGATAGCAGCGGTGACATGGTCAAGAAGCTCTACCCTGATCGCTACGTCTACGCCGCCGTCGATTCGTCGCTGCAGTACTACTTCAGCGGCAAGGCAGGACTCAAGTCTCCAGTGCTCGCCGAACGGCAGTCACGTTACCGTCCACAGCTGGCCCAGGTGAAGCCGGGCAACGACGTAGTGCAGCCGCGTGTGCGCAAGGCTTTTCCGGATACTGCCTACTGGTCGCCGTCCATCCATACCGACGCCACCGGCCACGCCCACGTCACCCTCACGTTCCCCGACTCGCTCACCACCTGGCGGAGCACGGTGCACGCCATCACCCTCGACTCCAGGGCGGGCTCCGCCATCAACCGCGTGCTGGTGCGCAAGAACATCATCGTGCGCATGGGCACGCCCCGCTTCCTGCGCCAGGGGGATGAAGTCACCATCCCTGTCATCGTGCACAACTACCTCGACACCGCGAAGCAGGTGCAACTCTCGCTCGACGTCAACGGCCTCGACTCCGTCTCCGGCGCGCCGCAAACAGTCACTGTGCCCAGCAAAGGCGAAGGCACCGCACTCTGGCGAATCAAAGCATCGAAGGTCGGCACCGCCCGCCTGCTTGCCAAGGCGCTTACTAACGAAGAATCAGACGCGCTCGAGCTGACCTTCCCGGTCGAGCCGATCGGCGTGCCCCGCACCATCAACAACTCCGGAGTGATCGCGGACAACGGACAGGCTTCCACTACCATAGACTTTCCTGGAAACACCGATCCCGCTGCCCATACGCTGCATCTCGAGATCGCGCCGTCGATAGCCGGCAGCCTCTTCTCCGCGCTCGGCTATCTCACCAGCTATCCATACGGCTGCACCGAGCAGACCATGTCCAGCTTCCTGCCCAACCTGGTGGTCGCCGACACGCTCAAGAAGCTCAACCTCTCCGGCCTGGTGAGCCCGGCCGATCTGCAAGCCAAGATCGACGCCGGCCTCGATCGCCTCAACGACCTCAAGCACGACGACGGCGGTTGGGGCTGGTGGAAAGAGGATGCCAGCCGCGTCTTCATCACCGCCTATGTGGTCTCCGGTCTGGCCGAGGCGAAGACCGCGTCCCTCCGCTTCGGTCGGGATGACAAACAAGAGATCGACGCCAACCTGGGCGGGGGAGTGAGCTATCTTCAGAAGCAGCTGGCTCAGCATCCGCGCATGCTCCCTGAACTGCGCGCCTACGTGCTCTATGCCCTCAGCGAGGCCGGCGCGAAGGACCTCGGCCCATCCGTCGAAACCCTATGGTCGCGCCGCAACGACCTCTCCGCGGAAGGCCTGGCCCTAACCGGCATGGTCATGCTTCGCGCCGGGGACAGCCGGGCAGCGCAGATCGCCCAATTGCTGGAAGCGAAAGCCAAGCACACCGGAACTCTCGTCTCCTGGCCATCGACCTACAACCCGCTGCTCGAGCTGAGCGACGACAACAGCGCCGAGAGCACCGCCTTCGCACTACGCTTTCTTACCCAGGCCGATGCGAAGAGCCCATTGCTCGAAGGAGCAGCGCAGTGGCTGGTGCTCAATCGCAACGGCGGATACTGGTGGAGCTCGACCGAGCAAACAGCCATGGTGCTCTTTGGCCTGGTGGATTATCTCGCGGCCTCGCAGGAGCTGAACGCCGATTTCGATGTGGACGTGCAGCTCAACGGCGCCTCCATCGGCAAGCGGCATTTCACAGCGGCCGACGCGGCCTCGGGCGTGGACCTTACCCTCGATGTAACCCCTGCCCAGCTCCATCCTGGGAGCAACGCAGTGGTCCTGACCAAGCAGGGAAGTGGGCGCGCCTACTGGACGGTGCAGGGCAAGTACTATTCCACCGAGCAGAAGTTCTACCAGCAAGGCTCGCTCTCGCTCAACCTCACCCGCGACTACTTCAAGTTGGTGCCCACCACCAAGGACGGCCAGATCGTTTATCGGCTCGACCCGCTGAAGGGCCCGGTCGTGCCCGGCGACACGCTCGCCGTCCACCTGGCGGTGAATGGATCACCGGCGAAGTACCTGCTGATCGAGGACCCAATCCCCGCGGGAACGGAATTCGTGCAGCACGAGGACAGCTATAACCTCCTGGAACAGCCAAGTGCCTGGCAGTATTGGTATACGCGGCGCGAATTTTTCGATGACCGCGCGGCCATTTTCGCCACTGAGTTTAGTGGCCGCCATGAATCCTTCTATCTGCTCAAGGTGGTCAACCCGGGAAGCTTTGCCATCAGCCCGGCCAACGTGCAGCCGATGTACCAGCCGGGCATTCAGGCGACCAGTGACTTATTGCACCTGCAAGTGGATCCGGCGCCGTCGCCCGTGGAGGACAAGAAATGATGCAGGCATTCCGAGGCGCCGTCGGCCGGTTCAGGGGCCGTCTTATCCTTGCCCAATTGCTGGGAAATTTCCTGCTCATGCTATTGGCCGCCGCCTGGCTGCAAATTCCCGACTCGCATACCTGGCAATTCTCGTTCTCCCTGCTCTCCGCTGTACTGCTGGTCATCGCCTTTCTCTGGCTTTACACGGCAACTTTCCGCGAGCTGCGGCCCTGCGCTGCGCGGCCGCCCCTTTGGCTCAGCTGGATTCTGTTGGCGGTCTTTGTCGCGCTATGGTGGCTGCTGCTGCAGCCGATAGCCGCCGGCCGGGCGCACGAGGCGTTGTATGCCGGCTATTGGAACTCGCAATCGCCACCGTGGCTGCGCCACCATCTCGGCTACTCGTCCTTAGTCGCCTGGCAGGAACGTATCTATGACTGTGCGCAATGGCTCTTGGGCGGGCTATTGCTTCCGCTAGCCATGGAGACCTGTGCCTGCGGACTGAAGGCCGGTTGGCTCGGTCGTGCTGCTCGAGCCTATCGCCACTGGCTCTACTGGTTTTGCGTCCTGGTGGGCGGCCTGGGTGCATCTGCAGTTACCTGGGCTCTCGCCGGCTGGACGCCCTCAGCAGGTCTGGCAGGCCAGACGTTCAGCATCATCGTCCGCCTGGGCACCGCCTACATTCTGGACATCATGCTCTGGTGCTTCATCCTGGGCCTCGTCGCCCATTACCTCGATGTCCTATCGCCCCAAATAGCCCCGCGGCGGCAATAAGGTAGGACGGGTGCCCCAGGTTCGCCAAAGCGTACCTGGGCCGAAAAAGACGGGCGAAGCCCATCGAAGCTTTCGCAATATCGATCACTTGGAAGCGCGCCCAGGCCGCCGGCGGCCCACCCAAGGGAATGAAAATCGGGGATAACCGCCTGCTCTCTCCATCCCTGGGTTAACGGCTCCCAATAAAAGTCACCCTCTCCCTTTTTGTCATCCCGAGCGAAGCCGAGGGATCTGCAGTTCTCTTTCCCCATCTACGAATTCGTCCTGAAAGAGATTTTCGACCGAGCCGTCATGGGCCCGCCTGCCCACCCAAGCAAGCGAAAAACGGAGCCCTAGAGGTCAGGGGCTTATCTTTGCTCCTTGTCAACATCGTTGAAGGTCTCGCAATAAACGAAACCGGCGTCGGGAATCGAGTTTCCCCGACCTCAGAATGAAGCGGAAAAGCAGTCCACACGGAAATGCCCTAATCGAGAAGCATCTCAGAATCCGTCCAATTGGCTCTCCGGTGATTCAGAAGAGTGCCGCGACTAGCAGAAAGATAAGACTCGCAACCCCGGCAATCACTCGAATAACATGGAACCTCATCCAACGATCCCGGAGCTGCCGCCAGTTTCCCGGTAGTGTCGAGGGCGTCCACGTGACGATTTGTTGAACGATGGGAACTTCAACCACCACCGTGACCAGCAGCGCAACGAGAAAGAGCAAAAATGCGGCCGTACTGAGATAGAAAACCATCGGCTGCTGGTGGTAAGAAAGCAGCATTAGCGGGATGATCGACAACATGGTGCCCGGCATCAACACGGTCATCACTGGCGCCATGTTACGTTTCATCCGATCGACGATCTCGAGAAAAACTTCGGGCGCAAACGTCTTCATCGACCGACTCAAGGCAATCCACGGTCCATGGAACATTCCAGCCGTAAGAGCCGAAAGAACAATGCTGATTAGCTCCCATGTCTTCATTGTGAGCCCCCATTTTTACGAGACTCCGCCGGCATGAGAGGCCATCGTCCCGCAAATACACAGAATACTTCGGGTAACACGGATGAGAAGCGCGCTCCGCGGGACCGATAGCACACGAGACCATCGTTTCCGAGCGCGCAAAGGTGAATCAAATCGCACCAAGTGGGGCGGAAAGACGGAACGTTCACTACAGCCCGGTACGTCTCAGCAGGGGTCCCCGGTTTCTCTATCCTCCTGTTTCAGATCTTGAGTAATGCAAAGCTAGCCAGACAGTATGTTGCTTCTCGTCTGTCCATTCAACCCGATGCCGTGTGTGCGCAGGTATGTTAACAAAATCTCCGGGATATAATACTCGTAAGCTTTCTTCTTCCTCGAAAACGCAAGCCCGCTGCACCGGATAACAATACAACCCATTCATGCTGCTCCTGGTCATACCATTGCCCACCGGGCGTTGCCTGACCGAAAGAGATTATTCGTTCCAATTTAAATCTTTCCCCGTGGATTATTTCGTGAAAGATTTCTTCCGACAGTGATTGGGGTACTTTGGAAAAAATATTGCCGGCAGCGTTAGTCATCATGCGGTCCACCTAGATCTCCGCTGGATTCTGGCGCTATACTACGCGCTCCTGGCGTTGGCGGATTTGGGAGAATTCCGGATGTATAGGTGCACACGAAGTTTGTGTTTCGGCAGAGGACTTATGCTGATCGCGGCCGCTGTGAACGCCGTCGCTTTTTGTCAAATGCAACAGCCAGGGGCGCGTCCCGAATTCGAAGTAGCCTCGATCAAGCCCCACGCGACCGCCGACAACCGGGCATATGTTCAAGCCTTTCAGGGTAGGCTTGTCATGGAAAATTTCTCGCTGAAGCAGTTCATCCTCTTTGCGTTCGATGTGCCGAACAACCAGGTTTTGGGCGTTCAAGCCTGGATGGATGCCAACCACTTCGATATCCAGGCCACGACAGACAGCGACACAACTGTGAAACAGATGGAGGGGCCGATGCTGCAGGCACTTCTTGAAGAGAGGTTTCACCTGAAGGTTCATCGCGAGACGATGGAGCGCCCCGTATATGAGCTGACTGCCGAAAGGGGCGGTGTGAAAATGCAACTGTCGAAAGAAGGCAGCTGCACTCCCTATTCCATGAGTTCGCCGCCGCCGTTGCTCGCGCCAAACGCGCCCCGCCCTGTCTATTGTGACTTTCCCCGGCTTGCAGGCGACGGGCTCAATTGGACCATTGACGGGACAGGGATAAGCATCACAAAGCTGGCCTCTAGCCTATCTCGATCCGGGCTCGATAGACCTGTCATTGACAGGACCGGACTCACTGGAGGATTCGATTTACATCTGAAGTGGGCTGCCGAAGTGCCCGCGAGCGCCCCGGGACATAGCCCCATCGACGAGCCAACGGGTCCGTCGATTTTCACCGCGCTAAAGGAGCAGCTCGGGTTGAAACTCGAATCGGCCAAAGGCCCTGTCGAAATCCTTGTGATCGAGCACGTCGAGAAGCCTTCTGAAAATTGAGGGGATGCTGTTGGACAATGTGCCTACTGGCAATAAAAAGTAACTTATATTGATATCAAAACGTCTCTTAAGAAGTAAGTCGGTGAAATCCAATGAAAAATGGCGCCCCATCCTCAGTCCGAAGTTCCTCTTTGGCCCCCAAGCAGAATCCGAGAACCGGTATCCAACGCATCGGAAGACTAAACAAGCTCGTTTTAGGCACCTTCCTTTTGCCTGCGTTGTTTGCTGCAGGAAGCACTCCAGGCTACTCTTCGAGCGGCCACAAGTCGGAGTTGATCAAAGCATACGCAATGGGTACAGGTTCACAAATTGGGGCGCGGTTTGTGGTTACGCTAGACATCTATAGCTACTCTACTCCCGAAGATCGGCAAGTGCTGGCGCAAGCTCTTCAGGCAGGAGGCAACGATGGGCTAGAGGCCGCACTTTCAAAGCTCAAGCCGGTGGGTCGCTGTACCATAAGCGGAAACCCAGGTTATTACGTTAGTTACATCCACGTTGTTCAGACGGCAACCGGCAGAAAAATACAATTTGTTGCAAGACGTCAGTTAAGGTCCCGCGAAGCTTACCATGACACCAGAACCGCTGCCTACGACCTAACCGCAGGTGAGTTTAATCTGAACGACGCTCACAACGCCGGCAGCACTGGCTTCCTTTATCCGGAGACCAAGATTTTGCTCGATGAGCAGGGACAGGTTCGATTCGATCTGGCGGGCAATCCATACAGGCTACAGAGCATCGTGGATTGGAAGGGAACGCCTGGCGCAAACTGATGCGTCGAACGATGTCTATTGCGGACTAGCCTTCCCCTTCAGCTATCGAACAATTAGAGGCAAGCTCGACGGAGCTATTCCTCCTTGAGAGAGGCGATCGGGTCCAGAGCAGCGGCTCGCCGAGCCGGCAAATAGCTCGCCCCCAGTGCGACCGCCGCCAGAACCGCAGCTGCTATCGCCAGCGTCCCTGGGTCACGCGGCTTCAACCCGAACAGCAGCGCGCTCGCCGCGCTTGCGGCAGCGAGGGATAACCCCGCGCCCAGAGCCAAACCCGCCGCCAACAGCGTCGCTGCCTTTCGCAGAATCATCGCCGTCACATCCGCGCGCCGCGCACCCAGCGCCATGCGGATGCCGATCTCGCTCGTACGCTCCGCCACCGTGTAGGACATTACCCCGTACAGCCCGATCATCGCCAGCACCACCGCCAGCGCGCCGAAGAATCCCGAGAGCGTCGCCAGCAGCCGCTCGGCCAGCAGCGATTGCCGGATCTGATCCTGCAGCCCTTCGAAGTTGAAGCTGATTCCTGAGCTCACCTCCTGCATCGTGCGTCGGATCGCCGCCTCGACCGTCTCCATCGGCAGCTTCGAACGCACCAGCACCTGCATTGAGTTATCCGCGTCCTTGTCCTGCGTGATGTCAAGATACGCAATCGCCGGAGCCGGCCGCCGGATACTACTGTACTTTGTGTCCTTCACTAGACCGACAATCTCGTTCACTTGCTCCGGACTCGTCGGAGTCGCCTCCCGCCGGAACCTCATGCCAATAGGATTCTCACCCGGCCCGAGCTGGCGCGCGAACGCCTCATTGACAATCGCCGCACGGGGCGACTGGATCGTGTCGTTCTCGTTGAAGTCGCGTCCGGCCAGCATCGGAATGCCCAGCGTTTTGAAATACTGCGGACTGACTGAGCTGAAATTCGAATCTTTCCGCTGTGTGCTGTCGTGGCCGTCAATCCACACCGTGTTGCCCCAGCCCTCGCCGCTAAGCGGAACGATATCCGTGTCGGCTGCTGCATCCACCCCGGGAATGGCGCGTATCCTGTCCAGCAGCTCCCGCTGGAACACCGCGCGCCGATCCAGCGGAATCTGCAGGCGCGTGAAATCCAACCAGGCGATCAGCACACCCTTTGCCTGAAACCCCGGATCATCCGTCAGCAGATTCCGCAGGCTCTCGGTGAACAACAGGGCAGTGAACAGCAGCACCAGCGACAGCGCCACCTGTGATACCACCAGCGCGCCGCGAAATCCCAGCCGCCCGCGGCTCGCCGTCATTCCGTGCCCGCCCGTCTTCATCGCTGCGCCAGGAGCGGTGCGCGATGCACGCAGCGCCGGAGCAAGCCCGAACAGCACGCACGTCACCAGCGATACCGCGAGCAGAAACGCGAACAGCCGCCAATCCTGTTTGAAGTCCAGCGAGATCGGGTTGTTCGCGGTATTCAGAAACGCCACCAATCCCCGGCTCAGCGTGCGCGCCAGCACTGCGCCGGCCACAGCACCCGCCAGCGACAGCAGCATGCTCTCCGACAATACCTGCCGGATCAACCTCGATCGCCCCGCGCCGATCGCCAGCCGCACCGCCATCTCCCGCTCACGCGCGCTGGTCCGGGCCAGCATCAAGCTGGCCAGGTTCGCACACGTAATCAGCAACACCAGCCCGGAGATTCCCAGCAAAATCCGCAGCGGCTCTGAATAGGTCTCACGCAGCATCGAGACACCGGCCGCCGAAGGTGCGGCCGTTAGCTTCATTGCGAGATAGTCCTTGACGCTCTCGACCGGATAATCTGGCCGCAGCGTCGCCGCAAATATCGCGGGCGAGGCCGCTCCCAGGTGCGCTGCCACTCGTTCGACCGGCCACGAGGGATCGCGCCTTCCGATCACCGAGAGCCACCACTGAGTACTCGCATCCAGCCTGTTCCTTGTTTCCAGGAATGGCTGCGAGCACACCGGCACTGCCACGTCGAAGTTCTGACCCACGTCCACGCCGAAGAAGCTCGCCGGGGTCACGCCGATCACCTCTACCGGCTTGTCGTTGAGCATCAGCTTGCGGCCCAGTGCGGGGCCGCCGCCATACTCCTGCTGCCAGAAGCCGTAGCTGATCACCGCGCCCGGCAACCCGCAACCGCGGCGGTCGTCTTCCGCGGTAAACACCCGCCCCTGGATCGGCCTAACCCCGAGCACGCGGAAGAAGTCGCCGCTCACCCACAGCCCCTGCGCAAAGCGCGCGTCACCGCCCGAGTCGCGGCTGAAACCGGTAGTCCTCCATGCGGCAATCCCCGAGAAACCCTGGTGATCTTCGCGCAGCTTCTCCCAGATCGGGTTCGTTACCACCGGATATAAGATGGAATAGCTCCCGCGCGCTTTGTCCATATCGACAACCCGCACCTCCGCCAGTTCCTGAGGATTCTTGACCGGTAGCGACTGCAGCAGCACGGCATCCAGAAGCTCGAAGATCGCCGTGTTCGCGCCGATGCCCAGCGCCAGCGTCGCTATTGCCGCAATCGTGAACCCCGGAGACTTCATCAACCGCCGCAGCGCGTATTTCAGATCCTGCACCGCGCTTTCCAGCCACTCCCAACCCCACGTCTCGCGCGTCACGTCCTTCACCAGAGGCACGTTGCCGAACTCCTTTGCGGCCGCGGCCCGAGCCTCGACTAGAGTTTGGCCGCGGTCCACGCGGTCCCGCACAGCCATGCGCAGATGCGCCTCAATCTCCTCATCGAGATCGCGCCTACGCCGTGCGAAGAACCGCCACCAGCTCATGGCTCACTCCCCTGCAACTCGCCGCTCATAATCGCGCCGATCGCCTCAACCATCTGCTGCCAGCGCCCGTGATCGGACGCAAGTTGCTTCTTTCCGGTCGCGGTCATGCGGTAGTACTTCGCCCGCTGGTTGCTCTCCGTCTGCTTCCACTCCGACCGCACCCAGCCTTGCCGTTCCAACCGGTGCAGGGCGGGATACAGTGACCCTGTCTCCACTTGCAGAACTTCGCCGGATCGGATGCGGATCGCCTGGCTGATGCCGTATCCGTGCTGCGGGCCCAACTGCAGTGTCTGCAGAATCAGCATGTCCAGCGTGCCCTGAAGCAACTCGACCCGGTTCTGATATGGATTCCGCTTTTCCCTGGCTGCCATCATAGATGTAGTCACTCTACTCCCATATGCAGTAGAGTGTCTACGGCCCGCTGGCCGTTTCGTGCCCGGTCATGTTCTCCTCATCTTCACCCCCACGCGACCGGGCTGCATCTCCTGCAGCTGTGACGTCAGCCACTTTGATAGACTTGCGCCAAGCAGATGAGAGAGCTAAGCGACCAGCTGCGACGTCTGGTGGAATCCGTGGAGACAGGGCTGCGACAAATCCCTGAATCAGAAAGCATGCGGTCCGCCTTGCCGGGAGGCTGGTCCCGCAAGCAGGTCCTTGGACATCTCATCGATTCGGCGTCCAACAATCATCAGCGCTTTGTCCGCGCGATGCTGCAGCCGTCGTTGGATTTTCCCGGCTACGACCAGGAAGGCAACATACGCGTGCAAGCGATACAGGAGGCTGACTGGATGTTGCTGGTGTCGCTATGGGCGGCCTATAACCGCTATCTTGCCCATCTCATCGCGCACATCCCATCTTCTCAACTAGATACGCCGTGTCGGATCGGAGCCGGAGAACCGGTGACTCTGGGCTTCTTAGCATCCGACTACCTCACCCATCTGCGCCACCATCTCCGTCAAATCGGCGTGGCAGAGTGAGATAAGGGGACAATGTACCTATCCTCGGAGAGAGTGGAAGCTGCAACGAAATTAGTCACGCTATCTATCGATTACTAAAAGAGGATTGGGGTTCAGGCCACCCGAAGCCATTGGGAAGTACGCAAAACAGCATAGAATCGGAAACGCATGCCCAGGCTTTCATCCCAGCAAGCTCCTATTGTCGCGACTTCCCGCCGCTGGACGATTGTATGGCTCCTCTTCCTAGCCTCTCTGATCAACTATCTTGACCGCTCCAGCATTTCACTGGCCTTGCCGCTGATCTCCAAAGACCTGCATCTAGGTCCGGAAAGCAAAGGGCTGTTGCTCTCGGCGTTCTTTTGGACCTACGCGTTGATGCAAATCCCGGTGGGCTGGACCGCTGACCGCGTCAACCTGCGCTGGCTCTACTTCTCCGCTTTCGTGCTCTGGTCTCTGGGACAGGGCTTGACCGGCTTCGCCGCCAGCCTCGGTGTGCTCATCCTCTTTCGCCTGCTGCTCGGTATCGGGGAGTCCATCTACCTGCCCGGCGGCACCAAAATCGTGAGCATCCTCTTTGCCTCCACGGAGCGCGGTCTACCTTGCGGCATCTTCGACTTCGGCACCCGTATGGGCCTGGTGCTGGGTGGCCTGACCATCCCCTGGCTGCTGGTCCACTTCGGCTGGCGCCTGAGCTTTCGCTTGATCGGGTTCACTGCGCTGTTGTGGGTGATTCCCTGGCTATGGGCGACGAAAGGACGGCTCAATCAGCGTGCGCGGCCGGCATCCTCGGGCCGCGATCAAGGGCGAGCACTGCGTCGCCTGTTGACCAATCGCAACCTGATCGGTATCTGTCTCGGTTTCTTTTGCTTCGACTACTACTGGTACCTGTTTGTCACCTGGCTGCCCGACTACCTGGTGACCGTGCGTCACTTGACCATCCTGCGTGCCGGCTTCTTCTCCGCGCTGCCATATTTCGTTTTCGGGGCCAGCGAACCCCTGGGCGGCTGGATCGCCGACCGCCTCACCGCCCACGGCTGGAGTGAAACGCGGACCCGGAAGGGAATCGTCACCGTAGCCTTTCTCTGTGGCCTGCTGCTCATTCCGGCGTCCCGTGTGCAGAGCGCCAACGCAGCAGTGTTTTTTCTCGCCGGCGCTTCGCTGGTCGGTCTCGCCACTGGCAATCTGCTGGTCATCCTGCAGTGTTGCGCGCCCCAGGAAGACGTGGGCCTATGGACCGGCTTTGAAAACTTTGCCGGCAACCTTGCAGGTGTTTTAGCGCCCTTGCTCACCGGCGTGCTCATCAGCCGCACCGGCTCGTATGCTCCCGGCTTCGGCTTGGCCGTAGTTGTCCTGCTGGCAGGCATATTCTGCTACTGGTTCATCGTGGAAAACTTCGATATCCGGCAGCCTGAGTCGTCACCATAGGGCCAGTGATTCGGCTAACAAATACGAAAAACGCGTGACTGATGGGACGTTATCCGTACTTCCAGTGTGCGCCGGAGACGCTGGCCGTGGGTTTGCGTCCTGGAGCTCGGCGTGCGAGGGGTCTGCCAACCTCGGGACCGCAAGCGGTTCGCCAACGGCAACAAGCTCGAAGCCCGATCCCAATCCTTCGTGTAGTTGGCTTTGGGACACGCAGGCGGCTCAATGACCGCCCGGCGCATCTACTTTAAAAGTGCTCCTGTTTTGTAGTGAGCTGAATATGACATGGACTGTGCCTCTCGAGAACAATGGCGGAACACCTAAGAATCAGCGACATCTTCGAGCATGCCGCCACCGGATTAGCAATTACCGATGTGACCGGGAACGTTGTGAATGTGAATAAAGCATTTGCCAGAATTGTCGATCGCAGCCCGGCAGAAGTTCACAATGCAAACCTGTCCCGATGGACGCACCCAGAGGATCAATCGCGGCACGAAGAGCTGCTGACGCAGTTGCTTGCAGCGGAGATTCCGGGTTTTGTCATTGAGAAGCGCTACCTGCGCAGAGACGGTAGCGTCGTGTGGGTCCGCAACTCGGTCTCGCTCATCGGCGCCGAGCAGCCGTCCCGGGGGTACCTTATGTCTATCTGTGAAGATATCAGCGACCGCAAGCGGGCCGAGGAAGTTCTTGAACGGCAAGAGCAGATGGCGGCCATCGGCAGACTTACGTCCTCGATTCTTCACGAAATCAACAATCCGCTCGAGGCTGTGGGTAATTTGATTTTCCTCGCTCGTCAGGCAGCGAATCCTGCTGAGGCGGCCGGCTACCTTGAGCAGGCCGAAGAAGAGCTTGGTCACGCCTCCCGGATTACGTCTCAGGGCCTTCAATTCCATCGCCAGTCTTCCGCTGCAACCTCTACGAACGTGGTTGACCTGTTGCGTTCAATCCTGGCTTTGTTCAAAGGCCGGCTTAAGCAGGCCCGGGTTCAGGTCGCTTTAGCCACGCACGACGCGCCGGAGCTTGTGTGTTTTCCTGGCGAGATTCGCCAGATCTTTGTCAATTTGATCAGCAATGCTATTGACTCAATGGACGCCGGCGGCCAGCTCAAAATTCGAGTGAAGCCGAGCGCCGACTGGCGGACGGGAGAGCGTGGCGTTCGTGTGACCATAGCAGACACGGGCCACGGCATGAGCCTCGAAACCAGAAAGCATATCTACCAGGCGTTCTTTACGACGAAAGGGGCGCAGGGGTCGGGCCTTGGTTTGTGGGTCACGTCTAACATCGTAAAGAAGCATCAAGGCCTCATTCACGTTCGCAGCAAATACGCTTCCACGAACGGCGGCACTGTATTCAGCCTGATTTTTCCTTACCGTGGCGCTCAAGGCAAAGTTGCCGGATACCGGGTGCCTGCCGCGTAACTGGCGAACTTATTTTGCGATCGGTTCTCGCCCCGGCATGGGACCATTGCGAAGTGCTCCTACGGATGCTTAAATCCACCGTTTGCAGTCGAAGGGGTCCCTGTGCTCCACACATAAAGAAATTCTTCGTCGCTGGAAGTAGCAATGTCGACTCCCCTCTGGCGGGTCGCACGGCTCAAAGCGGAGCGGATGTTTTCTTTCGAATCGGGGAGAGCAGAAAGAGGAACTTTCAGGGCGTTGCCTTCTTCTAAACGATTCAGGTCGCTGAGCAATTGTTCAATGATCACTTTGTGTTTCCCATCGCGACCTTTGGGCACGTCGGCCTGAAGCATGGATTCAAATCGCATCGGAACTGCTTGCTGCTTCGAGTTCTTCGGCATGACGTTTCCTTCCTTTCATATTTTCAGTGTCGAGACGTTAACAATACGCTAACCTGACGCAAACGTGAAAATAAGCTATCACAATCCGCGCGCGACGTCATCCGAAACTTGAAAAGCAGCTGAGGATCTCACGCAAATGCCACATTGTTAAAGATTTAGCCCGTATTCCGCCGGCACTGTTACCTTGCTGATAAGAGGTATCGCGATGGCCACGAAACTGAACTTTCAAACGGTGCCGTTGGCAGATTTGCTTTTGAAGGAGAGGACCCTGCCGGGGGCTTCGCCGCGACCTATCGTTCTTGTCGTGGACGACGAAGCTATCATCGCGGACACTCGGGCGATGATCCTCGAGCACAGCGGTATCTCCGCCATGGTCGCTTATGACGGCAAGAGCGCGCTTGAGATCGCGAAGATCACCTCCCCGGATCTGTTGCTTACCGACGTCGCCATGCCTGGAATGAGTGGCGTTGATCTGGCGGCAGCAATCAGGAAAATCTTTCCCAACTGCGGTATCTTGCTTTTTTCCGGACAAGCGTCGAGCGCGGATTTACTGAATGCAGCTCGCGAAGCGGGGCAGGAATTTACCATCCTTACGAAACCGCTTCATCCAACAGAATTGCTCGCCCGAGTTTCAGACGCTCTGAAATTTCAGAGCCGCCACAGAGAGAGAGCGTAAATCTCAGTGCGGTCAACCATCCGGGCGAAGGCTCTGCCCATGCTTCCATAGCCGCCGCCGGAAACCTGGTTTCGGGCGGAGCGGAACGATCGCTCGAACATCAAGATCAATCCGGTTGCTGACTCTTGATCTCCTACGCGATCAGACTTCACCATGACCTGAAGTCGCCATCGACGCTTGCCTATCGTGGCAGCACGCTTAATTGGCAGCCGAAGGCAACGTTTCTTACGGTGCGGGCACCTAATTTCTCGAAGTACGGGCCTGCCGGCGGTGATATAGCTTCCTCCCCAACCGCGCGAACCATCGATAAGGTCACGTCCCCGTTGACCTGCAGTTATTTGATCGGATCTCAGACCCGAGTGCATCACATACCGATCGGGAGAAAGAGGCGAACTATGTTTCTAGGACTAGGATTCGTTTTGCTGCTGCTGTGGCTGGGAGGCTTCTTCGTCTTCCATGTCACCGCATTCTTTATTCACATTTTGCTGATATTGGCCGTAGTCTCCATCATCTTCCACTTCATGCGAGGCGCTGCGTCTGCGGTTTGACGTTTGCCATTGGGGGACCTCGATAGGGTCCCCCGCTTTTGATTCAACGTAGCGGAGACAGCGTCCCATTACAGTTCCGGACACGCCGTCATTCAAAGAGACGCTAACTGTCGATTGGAACGCCACGCAGAACGGTGGCGCAAGTTGACCGTAGACAATATCTATACGGTCGGTTGGGAAACCTTGAGATAGCCCGGCGAGCAGAGCGGCCGGTTCACAGCGGTCCCTCATCGGGACGCGTCCAACCGTGGCGATATCCGAGGGAATAGCTCCGGGAATATCCCTCGTTTAGCAACACCACCCAGGCATATTCATTCTTGGCTCCCCGGAACCGATCGATCCGACCGTTCTTTCGGCCCTCCAACCACGCCTGATCGTTCATTGCCGCGACCTCCTTGTAGGACCTTCGCAGTCATATTCCGCTATACCCTGCGCCCCCGCAATCACCACAAGGCTCACCGGAAGCGATGCTTTCCGGTCATTCGTTGGAGGTCTGGGTTTCACAACTCGGCCGGTACCTTGTCAGCGCGGCCTGAACTGACCGCTTCCGGTCAGTCTCGTAGACCTTAGTGGGAGACAGAAACCCGCCGACCGGACGGGCTGTACACGCTGCGGAAAACTCATGCTTTGTATCAGGGCACGACTCTAACAGCTTGCGGAAAAACTCATTTTCCTGAAGAGTACGGCCTTCGGGCCGTACGCAAATCCTTTTCAATGAATCCGGCTTTAGCCGCTGAGGGGCTCTTCTCATCTCCTCAGCGGCGTTTTCCGCAAGCTGTTTAAGTCGTGCCGTAAACGTTGATACTAGGTTGGGCTTTATAGGTGGACATTGAGAGCCATTATCCCACTCAAGCCAAAAGAAGGCTTGAATGGGCCACCCAGCCTTAGTGGGAGACAGAAACCCGCTCGCACAACATTCGTGAACTAGGTCGGGCTTTAAGCCCCTGCGTGAGAGCCTGCGGTATCAGAATCAAGTCCAATGGGCGAAGCCTCACCATAGTTTTTGCCACACCGGCGACAAAAGCTTTGGGTGCCCCATTGCCCCGATTTCCTGCGGAGGCTTGTGGCGTTGATACACGCCATGCGCCTTTCCTTAATGAAAGGCGCACATGCGGACCTCTGTAGCACAGCGTGGCAGGAAATCGGGGTCAAGCCTTCTTTTGGCTTGAGTGGGCTACCAAGCCTCCCCCACTCGTTTGTCATTAGTTAGGACCGGAGCGACCTGACAATCACCGGACATCGTGGAGAAGGACGGCCTCTGAGGTGGGCGCCTCAAGGATGAGGCCAAGTTTTTTGCCGTCCGGGGATGGCCGAATCCAATTCACCGTCCTCCCTGACAGGCTTGCCACCTTCACCGGAGTAGCCGTCTCCAGCGGTTGCCGCCAGATCGTTGCGTCCGCGCCTTTCTCGGTGACGTAGAAGATGCTCCTGTTGTCGGCTGAAAATGCGAAGCGGTCAAAATCATCAAAATCACGGGTGGCGAAGCTTCGAATCGTTCGCAGAGAATCGAGCGAAACGATCTGCAGGGGCGCACCTTTGTCCGCGGCGGCAGTTGCCAGCAATTTGCCATCCGAAGAAACGTCAAACCATATACTCCCTTCCGCTAGCTTCTGCGTAGCCCCGCCCCGCAGGGACTGCCGCATCAGAATCGCATTGTTCGGGTCGGTGCCATCGGCATAGAAGACCCATTCGCCATCCGCCGTGCACTCTGGAAAGAAATCCATCGGTCCCTTCGTCACCTGGGTCAATCCGCTGCCATCGAAATGGAGTGTATAGACGCGGCGAACATCCCCTTGCAGAGCGGCGCCCACCAGGACCATCGTGTCCGGCCCACAGCGAGAGGGCTGGCCCCATACATATCCTGGCTTTACATTCACCGCAGTGGTTTCGTGTTTGAGAAGATGAACCACTCTCAGATTTCCCGCGCCGTTGGCCACGATTGTGTCGTTATCCAGCCAGGTGAACCACACCAGTTCGCCGGTTTGGTCTTCCTGCAGCGGGCCCGCCAAAGGGAGTTCCGCGAATCTTGCGTTCAAGTCGTTTTGCGTGGTTGCGATGGTCCTGCCATCCGCCGTGAGACTGATGCCCGAATACACGCTCAGGTCGTTCGTGATCTGTCGCATCTTTCCCGCGGGATAGCTAAGAAAGCTGATCGGGGCAAAGTCGATCTTTTCCCTCCCGGTGATAAAGAGACCTTTCCCGTTTGGGATCCACTGCATGTCGTTCACGTATCCGCCCAGCGCGGCGGAGGAAGCTACGGTCCGCGTCGATCCCGAACCGAACTCGAGGCTCTCGACATTGCCAAGCGAGTCTTCCAGAGCAGCGAATCTGCCGTTCGGAGAACAAACGGCAAGCAGTGGAAATGGCTTCTTCCCGTTCGCCAGAACCTGCTGGTCGCTGCCGTCCGCGTTGGCGCTGAGGAACTGGTAAGAGCCCGCGGTAGGGTCCGGTCGATAGAAACACATTCTCTGGCCCCCATCGATGAAGCTGAGAGGGAAATCCACTCCGGCAATCACTCGCGTGGGCTGACCGCCGAGAACCGGTATTCGGTAATCGTCCCACCGATTGGGCCTGGGCAGCCCCAGGGCATCGATCCGGAAATAGATGTAGCTGCCATCCGGAGAAAACGTGACCCGGTCATATTTGTAGGCCGGATCCTGGACAATCGTTCGTTGGCTGTTGGTCGGAATGTGGTGAAGCAAGAGGGACTGCGTACCATTCGCGTCATTCAACACCGCCGCCAGGTAGATGCCGTCCGGCGAGATGGCGATACTCCCTACGTGTTTGCTGTCGATCACTCTTTGCAGCGAGTAGTGCGCAAACGGCGCTTGCCCACGATCCGCCAGCGAAGTAGTATGCGGCGATGGATGCGGCAACCATCGCGGCTAGTCCGATCCACCAGGCCAGCGCTTTTCGTCGCCCGCGCGGTTCCCGCCCTTGGACGGCAGACGGCGACGAAATACCCGAATCCGACAGGGCCTCCAGCGCAAAGGCCAGGTCCGAGGAGGACTGGAAGCGTCGCTCGGGGTTCTTCTCCAGGCAGCGATGGACAACGCGCTGCAGCCCGGGAGTCGCGTTGCGCGCGATTTGCGAAACGCTCGGCGGATCTTCACGCAAGATGGCCGTCATCGTCTCGGCTGACGTCGAATGCTGGAAAGCGCGCTTGCCGGCCAACATCTCATACAGTACGGCGCCAAACGCGAAGATATCGGTCCGATGATCGACCAGCTCGCCCCGCACCATTTCCGGAGACATATAGCCGGCCGTGCCCATCACCGAGCCAGGATCGGTTTGGTAAGTCTGGGTCGGCGTGCTGTCGTCCTTGTCTGCCTGCGGCTGTTGCGGCTGCATCAATTTCGCCAAGCCGAAGTCCAGAATCTTGATCCGGCCTTCTTTGGTGACGAACAGGTTCTCCGGTTTCAGGTCACGATGAACGATGCCTTTGTCGTGCGCTGCCGCCAGCCCATGAGCGATCTGAACGCCCATGTCGACCGCCCTGCGAAGCGACATGGGGCCATGCCTCAACTGCTGTCGCAGAGTCTCTCCCACCAGTAGCTCAGAAACCAGGTAGGGCGCTCCCTCGAAGACGCCGAATCGATAAATCGCAAGGATGTTTGGATGGTTCAGAGCCGCGGCCGCCTGTGCCTCCTGCTCAAAGCGCCACAGCCGGTCGGGGTCTTTCGCAACGAAGGGCGGAAGAACCTTGATCGCTACGTCTCGCTTCAAAACCGGATCGCGGGCGCGATAAACCTCGCCCATCCCACCCGCGCCCAACAGGCCCAGAACTTCATAGCCATCAACTTTTGCGCCTGCGGCCAGTGCCATGTTGAGGCGGATTATACCTGCACGCCGCGGCTGATGACAGAACCTCGCATCCTGGCTGCGATGCCTCTTGACGCTGGTCAGGAAAAGCTGATCGGGAAAGTCCGTCAGGCTGAGGCCGGTGTCGGATTGGTCTTCGAGTTGTCTTGGGGAATGCTGCCGGTCAGGCTCGCTCGACCACGACAGCCGGCGTTTCCAACCCGAATGGACCTGGATCCAACCCAGCGGCAGTCAATGCGCGATAGCAATTGATGGCAACGATGCGTTCCTGTCCGGGAGAGGCGGGAGCAACTTCATGGGGCACAATCCCACCCAGCAGAATCATGGTGTGCCCGCGATCGAGCGGTACCGATGTTCCCGCGCTTCTCCCCGCCGCGCGAGCTGTGGACAACGGTTCGCGAATCAAATCGGGATAGACGACCAACTCGCCTGCGGGGCAATCCATCGTGCACCTGGTGAGCGACGTGATGACGGCGATATCGCACTGCAGCACATCCCGATGGACGGCCGAGAAAGTCTCCAGTCTGCTCGTAATACGAATAAGTCCCACAGCCCGCCGCGGAAACGCCAAGCCCACATACGCCCGCCAGCGTCTCGGCCATCTGTTCGCACCCGTGCAGCCCCCAATGAAGCTCGCGGCCAGCTGCTTGATCGATAGGCCCGTGCCGGAAAGCCGCCCCGGCCCTCCGTTCCGTCCGAATCCGCCACAAGCATGCGTTCCGCCTCGCTCCGCACGCTCTCCGCCTCCTCGTCGCAGGCCCTCCAGCGTCTCTTCATCAAATAATCCGCGAACCACGAGATATCCGCCGGCAGCAAACAGGCGAGATTGCAAAACCTCTGCCGGCGGGTCGAATTGCCAATCGAGACCAGTCACGGATCGCTGATGGAGCACTTGAGTCGTCACGAGGAAAAGAAGCGGTCTGAGTGGCGGTTCAGCCGGGCGGTTCGACCGGCGGCGTCAGTGGCGGCACGAGGGCGATGGACGGGTGGCCTCAGTGGCTGCACAGGGCGATGGACTGGTGGCACCAGTGGCGGCGTTGGCCGTTGAACCGGCGGCGTCAGTGGCGGCGTCGGCCGTTGTACCGGCGGCACCAGTGGCGGCACAGGCCGTTGTACGGGTGGCACCAGTGGCGGGACAGGGCGGTGGACCGGTGGCATCAGTGGCGGCACAGTCGGCCGTTGTGCCGGCGGTTCATTCGAGAGCTTGACGAACGGTTTGATCGGTTGAACCGGTTCGATGGGATGACTAGGCGAGGACATTGGATCAATCTCCGTGAACGAGATCCGAAAAAACTTGTGAGCAGATTTGGGGCGGAACCCGCTGGCGTGGCAATTATATATCGATCTTGGAAATTGCCAACTGTCATCGATCGCGTCTGCTCTGACCACGTGAGCTTCCCGATGCAATCCTGCGCTTGTTCTACACTGGCCCGGTGCGGGTAGTTTTCAGCTGTGAAAATACGACCTACCATTGGTGGCAAGCGGAGTTCCTCCGCTACACCTATGTGCAAGCGGGCATGCACGCGGAATTAACCGCCCTGGTTGCCGCCACAGACGAACCGGAAATCAAATTCACCTGCAACAGCGTCCGCGTCGCAAACTACAAAGATTCCGTTCCCAACGCACCCCTTCTTACCCTGAACAAGCCAGGTGGAATCGCGGAGTGGGCTGCGCTCGACGGGCCTCGAGACGAAACGGTCCTCATCGTCGACCCTGATTCCATGTTTATCCGCCCGGTGGTCGATCCCGGCCCATTGCCAGCGGGCCACGCTTATTCCGAAGAGCACGACTATATGAGTGTCGACATCCCCGGGAACCGTACAGTGATTGACCGTCACTGCAGACAGGAAATCCGCGCCAGGGTTCAGCCAGTGGGAATCTACATCTGTATCAATCGGGCCTGCCTCGCTGAGTTGGCCGTTTGCTGGCTGCAGAAATCGATAGAGATCGCAGCCGATCCTGTCTGCAGGGAAGCGCTCAGCGGCACTGGCTGGCTGAGTGATATGTGGGGATACGCAATTGCCGCGGCAGAATTGGGAATTCATCATCAACTGATAGGTTTTTCTCAAATGACCGGGTCCAACTCGCTGGAGAATCCCATCACCCACTATTGCTTTCCCTTGATGGAAAACCGCGATGACTTCTGGGAGCCGGATACTCAGAAACCAGTCTTGTGGAGTAAATGGACCTACAGGCCATGGGAGAATCCGCCAGATTTCCCTGGAACCACGGTCGAAGGCGAATTATTGCTTCAGCGCCTACGGGAATTCGTGTTGTTGCAAACTCCGCTAAGGCGAATGCAGCAGCTGTTGTAGACGTGAGCGATAAGTTCGGCTGACGCGCAACATCTTGCCATTACGCAGCGTTAGCATTGCATCTCGATTTGCCAAAGGTTCCACGCGCACTGTGCGCTCGACCTGAACAATGGTTGAGCGGTGAATCCTTACGAACTGCATCCGGTCAAGGCGTGCTTCCAGCGAAGTAAGAGGTTCTCGTATCAAGTGCGTCGTATTGCCGACGTGCAATCCGGCATAGTCACCCAATCCCTCGATCCAATCCACATCTCCGGCTGGGACGAAGGTAAACTCATTACCCCGGCGCACCGGAAAGCGCTTGATCAACCCTCCATTGTCCTGTTTGTCTGCGATCGCTAGAAGTCCATAGAGCCGTTCGAAATGGGCCTCTTGCCGGTGAAGAGATAACATGCGCCGTGCACGGTCGATGCAAGCCGCGAATCGTTCGTCGTCAATGGGCTTGAGGAGATAGTCGAGCGCCTCTACGTTAAACGCATCCAGGGCATACTCCTCATGCGCAGTAAGGAACACGATGCACCGGGTGCGCTCCCTGGGCAGCGCTCGTAGCAGATCTAATCCGGAAATGCCCGGCATTTCCACGTCGACAAAGATCAGGTCGGGCGACACTTGTGGAATCTTCAGGAGCGCCTCCTCCCCGGTACCGCACTCCCCAACGACGAGCATGTCGGAATAGGCGCTTAACCGCGCAGTGATGCCGATTCGAGCTAACGGCTCATCGTCAACCACCAAAATCCGAAGATTCATTGTCCATCCCCTGTAAGCAGCTATCGAAGATTCCTTGGTCAGAGGAAATTGGATCGAGACCAGGAACCGGCCTTGCCGCGCAGCAGAGACCGTGATGGCGCCTTGTTCTCCGTAGAGTTTTTCCAGCCGCGTCCTGGTATTCGTTAGGCCAAGCCCATATCCTTCACCGAACGGCAGTGTACCCTCCGTGCGGTCGTTTTCAACCTCGATGCGCAGTCGCCCTTCCATTGTAGAAGCTCTGATGGCAACCTCGCCCCCATTCGGACGACGTCCGATACCATGCCGGATCGCATTCTCCACCATCGGTTGTAAGAGAAACCGGGGAACCTGGGCCTCGTAAGCTTCTGAGCTAACGCTCAGTGAGACGGCCAGACGAGGTCCGAAGCGGACCTGTTCGATGGAAAGATATTCCTCTGTGACGGCGAGTTCCTCTCGCGAAGAGTCACAACATGAGCTTCCGGGAAGCTGAGAGTATTCCGCAGTAGACCGGCGAGCTTTGCGATCATCTCAGTAGCTTGTTCCGGCTGCTTGCTCACGACCAGCGACGAGATGGCGTTCAAGGTGTTGAAAAGGAAATGAGGCTGCAACTGGTACCGCAGCGCCTGAAGTTGCGCCTCGCGCGCCGTCGCTTCTGACGCCAACAATCTACTCCTCTGCTCCTCGACGGTACCGTAATGCTTGATCCCGAAGTAAAGTGCGCTCCATGCGATGAGAACGATCGCGCCTTCGAAGGCCCGGGCGGCGACCATGACTCCAGCTGAGGGGTGTCCGTGGCTCAGTTCAAGTGGAGCGCCGTGAGAGCCGATACGACGGTACAGAGAAATCCCAGGATGTACGAGAATCCGACGGATAGAAACAGGGCAGAAGATAACGGGGTAGAGCGGCTCCAGAGGAAATGACAACAGGCATACAGAACGAAGCTGGCCAGGAACGTTGAGCAGAGGAAAGCGAGCTGGTAATCCACTGCTTCCCGCATATGGCGAAATGGGATGTATGAGACGGCGGTTGCCAATCCATAAAGCGTCCATCCGCCGATCTGGAGCGGCCAAAAAGAAGGTGTGCGGCGCTGGAGAGCAATCTGGTGCACACATCCATTCTATCGACCGGGTTCTTCCGCCGAAACCGGCTGGGCGTATGAGATGCACGACTCACCGCAAAATTGCGCAGGTTCGTCACCTGCGACTTTCGGCCGGAGTCGAATCGACGCTAGGTTGATTGCTGAACTTCAGGCGAAAGGTGGCGGCATGCGTCTACGAAGAGGGATGGTAAAGACCGTTGTGGGTGTTGTGGTTCTGACGCTGTGCGGAATTGCCGCAGTTACGATAGGCGCGGCCAAGGGGCTTGCTTCAGCTTCAAGCCTGGACGCTCTTCCGGCGCCGGGGATGTACAACATCGATCCGGTCCATACATTTGCGTACTTTGGCGCATGGCACCATATTGTCGGACGGGTGCGGGGCAGGTTCGACAAGGTTACAGGGACGATCTCAGCCGCAAAGGAGCCGGCGGACTGCGCCGTGGAGATTTCGATTGACACGGCGAGTATCGATACGCAGTTCGCCAAACGGGACGAGGACTTACGTGGTCCGGACTTCTTTGATGTGAAGAACTTTCCGGCCATGACCTATCGCGGCCGCGGCATTCGGAAGACCGCCGATGGCGCGTGGGTAATGGATGGTTCGCTGACCATTCGTGGTGTGACCAAAGAGGTGCCGTTGACGTTCCGGTTCAAGGGAATGTTCCCGGACATGCCGGCAGGACAGCCCGCGCGCGCTTCGTTCCACGCAACGGCAGCGGTGAAGCGCGGCGATTTCGGAATGACGCGCGACAACCTGATGGAGCTCGGGCCAAACCCGAAGGGGCCGGACGTGGAGATCGAAATTGACGTCGAGGCCAACGCGAGTACGCCGGCAAAGTGACGCGCTAAATTTTTGCCTGCGACACAATTTCCAGTAAGCAAGATGTGGAACCGTAGTTAGTTGGAGATTTTCTGGCAGGATATTCGCCAAGGCGTACCCACTCTCTTTGGCCCCTGCGGTGTTGCCGCTCGTTCGGCATGGCACCCCAATGTATGCCGTGCGGGGAGCGTCGCTCTCAAGACGTGCTGATGGCTTTCCGGCCATCCATCTCGTCGAATACCCCGCCGCACTTCGGGCACCGGATGATGTGCGATGCCAGACGCATCAGCTCGTTTGGCTGAATCTTGTAGCCGCAAAGCGGGCAGGGCAGAGAGAAGTCGAAGTTGGGCTTTCCTTTGAACCGCGGCGTCATCCTACCCGCCCATCTGCTGTACGCGCCGGCTTCCGGATCATCAGGTGCGACAGCCGGCCGAGGAACACCTCCGACGGCAGATAGCGCCTATGTTCATGGCAAAGCGGACACCTTGCGGCGATCGGCTGCGCCGGCATGCTCTCCACCGGCGCCGGAATATTCTCGTGGCAGCCCTTACACTGCACCACAACGAGCTTTGAGCTTTCTGGTCCGGGGAACATGAGCCCAGTATAGGCGAATAAAAGGCGAAAATAATCCACAATTTCTCGCAGCACCCACTCTTCTGAAAAAGCGGAATATATTGTTGGAACGCGAGGGGATGTTTCAGGGGTATGAGGGAAGAAAAGCCCGGAAGCTTACAGGACGGCCTTGTTAAGCTCGATCCAATTCATTGAGGATGCTGAATATTGCGTTTACTTAAGCCATCGAAATGGCTCCCTGGGAGGGCGGGATGAAACACTGTAACATCTACATCACGCCAGAAGAGATGGTTGCCCAAATGAAGAGCCGTGCGGGCATCAGAAGCCTTAAAAGGGCTGATGTGCTGGAAATTGCCAGAACCATCGTGGACGAGACGCAACTCCAAACTGAGACGATCTCCATTTTGCAAAGGGCAGCCAGTCGCTTGGAAGAAACCAAAGCCTGGTACCTGGCGGATGAGATACGCGATCTTATCGAGAAGATCCGCGACGCAGAGAAAGCCCGTTCCTGCTAAAGGATGACAAAGTATCGATTTTCACCGTACCAGTTGGACACAGTCGAGCTTCGCAATCCGGCAATCGATGAATCACTCACGACCTGGGAGCGGGTTTTTGGGAGACGTTCTTGCCGCCCGGAAGGCATAATAGTTGAGCAGTCACGAGGCCCAGGTTCGCGATTCATCAGGGGGGATTGTTCTATGGCACGACCATTATGGTCAGGAAGCATCCAGATATCTTTAGTCGGGTTTGCCGTGGAAATCTACCCGGCGATTAACACGACCAAGCCATTCTCCTTTCACGAGATTGATCGCAACACCATGACCCGGGTCAAACGGCAAAGTGTTTCGCCCGGTCCGGCTCCGGCGGATGACACAGCGGATACGGCCGACACGCAGGAAGCCGAGGATCCACCCGCCGGCAACCAGGCGTTGCACCTCGCGCGCCAGCTGCAGGGCAGCTTGACCGGTAGCCACATTGCTCCGGCCCCGCTGGAACACACGGTCGAGCGTGTCGACATCGTCAAGGGCTACGAGTACGAAAAAGGCAAATACGCCGTCATCGAACCGGCTGAGCTCAAGAATCTGCGACTGGCGGGCAAAAAGACGATCGAGATTTCGCAATTCTCCAGGGCGAGCGAAATCGATCCTGCCCTGTTTGAGAAGCCGTACTTCGTGATGCCCAAGGCGGGTCCTCAGGCGACGGCGTTTGCCGTCATCCGCAAGAGCCTGCGAGAGAGCGGCATGGTGGGCCTTGGAGAAATCGTCTTCAGCGGGCGGCAGCACCTGATGGCGCTTGCCCCGCCTCTCGATCCCAACCAGCCGGGCATGATGTTGTACACGCTGCGTTTTGGCGCGGAGCTGCGCGATGCTCGCGACTACTCAAACAACGTGGAAGACGTAAAGGCCGACACGGCACAGTTGAACCTGGCCAAACAATTAATCGACGCGTACACGCAGCCATTCGATCTCAGCGCATTCAAAGATCATTACGAGGAAGCGCTGCGCGAGCTGGTGGAGGCCAAGATCAACAATCTGCCCGTAGCCGAAGAGCCGGTCGAGAAGAAGCAGGGAAAAGTCATTGATCTGATGGAGGCATTGCGCAAGAGCCTGCAGCAAAAGAAACCCGTGCAGGTTGCCGATGAAAATGCGCTTGCGGAAACTACCTCAGACCGGTCGGCCGAAAAAGCACCGAAAACAAACGCGTCTTCGAAAGTCGCGGCTGCGAAAACCAGGAGCGATGCACCGCCCCAGGCCCCTGCACGCAAGAAAGCCCGGTCAGCGTAAACGCGATCCCAGCCTTGTTCATAGGCGTGCAGGCAAAGGCAGGACCGATCTTTTTGGCTGTCCTGAATCTGAAGAGACAGATAGGATTGCCGCGCTACAAATTCTTGCATAAGTAAATTATCAGCTTCAGTCATAAACCCATTTTGCGATATTGCGAATCAAATCAGGTTAGTTAGATGGATGTCTCGGAGGGGCGAGAACATGAATGTCGAAGATTTGGTAGGAACCCGCGTATGGGTAAAATGTGAGCGGTTTCGAAGCCTATCGGGCATAATCTCCAGCGTACCGAGGACGGTTAAACTTGATGATCTTCGGTCCTCCATCACCAAAAGCGTTTTTAGAGTGGATCTACCTTCGGGCGATGTCATTCAGGTACTCGGCTCCGACATCTGCAAGTTCGACAGTTTATAGGTGCTCTGCTTAGAACGCGGAACGGGACGCGTGGATAGGACGGAAATCACGAGCGCATCTGGAATAACCCAAGCTCTTCAGTCTTTGGTTGCCAAACGGCAAACAGATAGAATTGAAACACGCCCTGCTCGGTGATCTCGATCGGCTCGATGACCACGTCCGCAGCAAAGCCATACGTTGACAGGAACTGATCGACATCACTTGCGCTCGGCCGGCGAGCAACTGACCCTGTTTCGCTCACCTTCTTTGTGACTCGCTTTAGCTCGGCCATCAGATTGTTTAGTTCATCCGGGATGTCCATGCTGCCATCAGATGCCGGGAGCAGGCTGTACAGATGCCGGAAGCAGGCAGGAAATCTTGATCTCATATTGCGCCATCTTGGCGGACCTCGCACTGCGACGGGATGTAAGAATAACTGATCCTACCGGACCGCAGTATTAGCAAGAATGCGTTAACCTGCAATTTCTCACAGATTTTGCGACAACCGATCATTGCCATTGGCGAGATTTCTACCCGTCATTGGTTACGGGCGAAGAGAGGCAGGTCTATGAGAAATCCGGGTTCACTGCGGGGCTGCGACGGAAACAATCTGCGTGTCTGCCATTCTGGGGTGGGACACATCGCAGGCATGGAGGCGGAGGGTATTGAAAAAAAAGACAGGCCAGAAGCGTTTCTCAGCCGCCAGCCTGTTTCTCATGCCGTGACGCGTGCGTTGCATATTCTCAATGCAACAGCAGTAATCTTAGGCGATTACTAAAGTCCGCGGATCTATCTCACTGAGCTTTGAAAAACGAAAGCGACGAAAACCGGTTACGAGTGTGTGCAAAGCCGCAAGATTTCTCTTGCTACAATTCGCCACGGCCGTCGACCGCTATCGCTCCCCGGCGGGCATCACGGTGCCAAAACATTTTGAGCGGTTGCTACGAAGGCTGCCGGCACACGTCGCAGTTTGCCAAATGATCTCTCAGATTTAGACCCGCCAATTCGACCCTCTCAAGCGCGTCTTTCCGTTCCTCAGGCTCAGGAAGCGTACTTTCTAGCCCCTTTTCGTAGGCAACTGCCTTTCGAGCACTTGCTTCCAAGCTCTCTTTTTGATCGCACCTCGGTCGAGCCATATCGCCTCCTAACGTCTGTGTGATGTCTTCCCCCGCCACTGAGATGCCAGCGGAAAGGTTAAACTGCGGGTCACGAATGCCAGTCCACCAGACGCCTCCCCGGTTCATCTGCCGACACCCACAAGATCTCGGCGCAGCCTTTAGCACAGCGCATACGCGGCTCTTGCTCTGATAGAGCCATAAAAGTGCAAGTGCTCGCGTAGACTCCATTGTCTTTCGTCAAAGAGGGATTGAGCCGTGGGGGATCTGTTTTGCGGGTATCTCCCTCAGGATGATCGTGCCGGAACACTATGGAGACGTAGGGGAGTTCCCACGGGTGAAGCTACTCGACCAGCGGTTTGATTTCGTAAGCGTCAAGGAGGAAGGCGTCCGTCCCCAGTCTCTCGCTGATAATTCTGTCTACGTCGCTCTTCAGCTCGTCAAGCGGGAGCGGCGAGGTGATGGCGAATTGTGCCGGCTGCACATCGGCCGCTGTCTGCGGAGTAAAGCCGAAAAACCTGGTCATCATCCCGTGCAAGGCGTCGGAGTACTTGGCATGATTGTCGCCGAAATCGACAATCATAACGTAGAGCGGCATACGTTCAGCGCCTCCACGCGGAGGCTACCACCTCTAACGAACCCTGCAGCGGTATCTTTCGATCAGGCGTTTCGGAGTAAAGTCCTACTGGCACACCCACTGGGTGCGGGACCCTAAACCGGGCCAACCAGTCCCCGAAAGGGTCCCCACAATGGCCGGAGTGGGATTCATAACGAGGTTCCTGCAGAATAAAAGTATGTCGGAGACTACCTTCACCCAAATTCTTTCCGAAGTGAGCACATTTGCGGGGTCCACAAACGATCTGGCGTCTTTGCAGACCTTCATCGTCGAGATCATTCCGCAACGCCTGCCCTACTACAACTGGACGGGCTTCTATATGCTCGATCCAGACGACTCGGAGACGCTTGTCCTGGGGTCATTTCGCGGAGCGCCAACCGAACATGTGCGTATTCCCGTCAGTCAGGGAATCTGTGGAGCCGCTGTGGCGCAGAACGCTACTGTGATTGTGGACGACGTTCATTCCGATCCACGGTATCTTGCCTGTTCACTGGAAACCAGATCCGAGATCGTCGTTCCCATTCGGGCTAAGGACGCTGTGGTCGGTGAGATCGACATCGATAGCCACGACCTCGCTGCCTTCTCGGCCCAGGACAAGGAGTTCCTCGAAAAGTGCGCGGCCATCGTCGGCGGCTTTATGGAACGGACTCAAGCCGTCTCTTCGGGCGCGAAATAGAAGTGGTAGTGGTTTCTGCAGCCTGGGTTGAAGCCGGCCCTGCAGAGAGGGCACACGTAGCCACAGTCCATGTATTCGCGGACCGTCAGTTCGTACCCGCAGGCTCCGCAGAGAATTGCCCGAACGTTCCACTCCGAGCGTGGCCACACCCGGATAGCATGGCCTGCAAGGAGTTCATGGCAATCCTTGCAGGCATAGTAGACGCCGCAGCAAGCCATCCTGATAGCAATGATGTCGAGCGCAGAGTGATAATGGACGCAACGGGTCTTCGCGTCTACTTCCACTCCTTGGACATCCGGTTTTGGCAGCTCCACATACCTATCAGAACACAATGCAGGACCCGTTGAGGAGCGCTTATAAGGCAGGAAAACGATCCGTTACTTCTTCACCGTATAGGAATGCGCTCCGGCTCCAGCAAGCTTGCCACCGTCCACGATCAGGTATTCATCGCGCATAGGACGCCCTTCAAAGAAGCACTCCAGGATCTCGCGTGTGCCCGCCGCATAGCGGGTTTGCGCGGAAAGGGATGTGCCCGAGATGTGCGGAGTCATGCCATGATGGGGCATCGTCCTCCACGGATGGTCTTTCGGCGCGGGCTGCGGATACCAGACGTCGCCGGCATATCCAGCAAGCTGTCCACTTTCAAGAGCGCGAACAACCGCCTCACGATTGCAGATCAGGCCACGTGCGGTGTTCACCAGATAGGCGCCGTGCTTCATCTTGCCGATCAGCGCATCGTTGAACAGATCGAGCGTCCCCGGATGCAGTGGCGCATTGATCGTCACCACGTCGCAGACTTTGACCATGTCCTCTATGCTCGTATGATAGGCAAGGCCAAGCTCCTTCTCAACATTCTCCGGAAGACGATGTTGATCGAAGTAATGCAGCTTCACATCGAACGGCTTCAGACGCTTCAGCACTGCGGTGCCGATACGGCCCGCGGCAACCGTGCCTACGTGCATGCCTTCGAGGTCGTAGGAACGCTCAACACAGTCGGCAATATTCCACCCACCCTTGAGCACCCACTCGTAGGACGGGAGATAATTGCGCACCAGCGAGAGGATCATCATCACGACATGCTCGGATACGCTGATACTGTTCGAGTACGTCACTTCAGCGACCGTGACGCCGTGTTTGATGGCAGCTTCGAGGTTGACGTGGTCGGAACCTATGCCTGCGGTAATGGCGAGCTTCAGTTTCTTCGCCTTCTCGATGCGCTCGGGTGTCAGGTAGGCGGGCCAGAAGGGCTGCGAGATGACGATATCCGCGTCGGGTAGTTCGCGGTCAAATACCGAATCTGCGCCTTCTTTATCCGACGTGACCACGAAGGTGTGGCCGAGGCCTTCCAGGTACTTGCGTAAGCCAAGCTCGCCGGAGACGCTGCCCAGCAATTCGCCAGGCTTGAAGTCGATCTTCTTCGGTGTCGGAGCCGTCTGACCGCCCGGATAGCGATCAATCTTGGGAATGTCGTTGCGAGCGTAGCTCCTGGGATAGCCGGTAACAGGATCGTCGTACAGCACACAAAGTATCTTTGCCATTGCTTCCTCCACTTACGGACACAACGTTCTCAAGCCGAAATGACGACGGTCAAACAAAGGACTTGAATGGGCCAATCGAAGATATCGATCATCGTTACCGCTCGATAAATTACATCGCTGAACGGTTCATCTGGCTTTCGATCTCTTTGAGAAAATCGAGTTGTTTCGCGGCATCCAGAAAAGCCCGGGCGATGGGCGGGAGGGGGTCCCGGTCAGAGGCAACCAGGCCAACTGCATGAGAAGCATCCGGCTCGACCAGTGCGAGGGGAATAAGGCCCTTGACCTCTCCAATCAATGACAGGAAAGAGTCGGGCACAACAGTGGACCACTGACCGAACTTCAAGTGCGACCACAACGTGATGAGTGAATTCGTTTCGATAGCTGCATGGATCTCTGTTCCCGCCTCGCGGAAATGCGTATCGATGATTCTTCGGTTCTGCATATCGGAGGTTAGCAGGCAGAGTGGGTAGCTTGCCGCTTCGAGCCACGGAATCGTCTTGCGTCCTTCCATGCTCGGGTTCATACGAGTCAGGAAGACGTAATGCTCGGAGTAGAGCTGAATTCGGCGAACCCTCGCCAGCGGCTCGTTGTCCAGATACGTCATTCCGACATCGAGCGTGAGATCATCGATGCCTCTTTGGATTTCAATCGAGGTCAGGCTGCGGATCACGGTGTGGGTATGTGGATGACGCTTGGCGAATGGTGTCGTGAGCAGTGAAATAATGGGCAGCGTGACCGGAATCGCACCAATCTTCAGATATCCCGTCAGTCCGCGCCGCATTTCAGCCAGGCTCTGTTGCAGACCTTCATAATCGGCGATCACATGCTTGGCCCATTCGAGAACTTTCTCTCCTTCAGCAGTGAGTCCCATAAAGCGCTGCCCGCGCTCGACCAGCAAAACGCCGAGACTTTCCTCCATCTGTTTGATTCCAGCAGAGAGCGTGGACTGCGTCACGTGACAGGAAGCTGCCGCCCGCGCGAAGTGTTTTTCCCGGGCCAGGGCCGCCATAAATTCGAGATGCCGGAGAATCATGCCTATCTATCTCAATTCAAATCATATAGCTTCGCTATCGGTAGGGAATTTCGGCGGCGATTTTCGGGGACGACCCAACTTCCTTCGCCTTTGGGATGTGGGGCTCGACCCAATCGGCACGCAAGTGCCCAACAGATTTGAAGGGGGTCGTCCGGATGGCCCTCGTCGCTTACTATCTCGATATCCCATCTTCCGCGCCATAGGAGCGACCCGTATGACGGGAAAAACTCGAACCTGGATAGTCGCCGCGATCTCCGCGGCTATTTTGCTTGGTACGAGTGCATGGGGTGGGTCAGGCAGGGCGCAAGAGAAGGTGGTCACCAATCCGGTGGCCGGCAATCCGGCCGCAATCCAGGAGGGAGCCTCGCTTTTTCGTTCTAACTGCTCGCCCTGTCACGGGCCCAACGCGCAGGGTGGTGGCCGCGGACCCGATCTGACTGCCGGACGTTGGGTTCACGGTTCGAGCGATGCTGAGATCTTCGCCACCATCACCAGGGGAGTGCCGGGAACCGAGATGTCCGCCAACGGGTTCGAGGATTCCGAGACCTGGGCCATCATCGCCTACGTTCGCTCGTTGGCGCCCGCGAAGAGCGAGGCTATTTCCGGCGATCGCGCCAAGGGCGAGAAGATTTTTGAGGAAACGGCTGGGTGCTCGACCTGCCACATGGTGCAAGGCCGCGGGGGCCTGCTCGGTCCGGATTTGTCCCGCGTTGGCGAAGCCCGCTCCGCCACCTATTTGATCGATTCCATTCGCGAGCCCAGCAAGGAACTCAGCAGCGGCATGCTCGACCCCAACAATCACTATGGCCTGCCGTTGATCTACGACACGGTCACGGTGGTCACGGCGAGCGGCCAGAAAATCGTGGGAGTAGCCAGGAACGAAGATGCTTTCTCTATCCAACTACTCGATACCCACCAACAGCTGCAGTTTTTCTTGAAGAAAGATCTGCAAGAAGTAACCCACGAACGCAAATCCCTTATGCCGGCATACTCCGAGCAAATGCTCAAGCCGGCTGACCTGCAGGACCTGGTGGCTTACCTGGAAAGTTTGCGCGGCGAGTGATCGATCGCAACAAGGACGGTGGCATGAAAAAGACGTCGTTGCTGTTTGCGCTGCTGCTTTTAGCCGCAGCCCGCGGACACGCGCAGGTGACCTACGAGCGCTTGCTGGGCGCCGATCGCGAACCGCAGAACTGGCTCACCTACTCGGGGCGCTACACCGGCTGGCGCTACAGCGATCTGGACCAGATCAATACCAACAACGTGCCGCGGCTTCGAATGCAGTGGGCATTCCAGGTCGCCGACCTCGGCCAGTTCGAGACCACTCCGCTGGTAGTGGATGGCGTCTTGTATGGAACCGGGCAAAATGACCGTGCCTTTGCTCTCGATGCGCGCACCGGCCGGCCCATCTGGCGCTACCAGCGGAACCTGCCGGATAAACTTCAGCCATGTTGCGGCATGGTCAATCGTGGCTTCGCGATACTTGGCAACAAGCTCTTCATGGCGACCCTGGATGGCCACGTGATCGCCCTGGACACAAAGACCGGTAACCTGGTGTGGGATGTAAAGGCGGCTGACTCCAATGCGGCCTATGTCTTCACTGTCGCGCCGTTGGTGGTGAAGAACGAAGTAATCGTCGGCATCTCCGGCGGCGAGTACGGAGTCAGAGGATTTGTGGATGCCTATGACGCTGACACCGGCCGCCGCCGATGGCGCTTTGAAACCGTGCCCGGCCCTGGCCAGCCGGGACACGAAACCTGGGCCGGCGATTCCTGGAAGACCGGAGGAGCGCCGGCGTGGATCACTGGTTCCTACGATCCCGAGCTGAACCTCGTCTACTGGCCCACCGGCAACCCTTCGCCCAGCGACTACGGCGGCGAGCGCGGCGGCGACAATCTTTATAGCAACAGCATGCTGGCTCTGGACCCCGACACCGGAAAGCTGAAATGGTACTTCCAGTTCACGCCGCATGATTTGTACGACTACGACGCCACCCAGGTTCCCGTGTTGCTCGATGCGGAGTGGGAAGGCCGGCCCCGCAAGCTGTTGGTGCAGGCCAATCGCAATGGTTTTCTTCTACGTGCTCGATCGCACCAACGGAAAATTCCTCAACGCGACGGCCTTTGGCAAGGTGACCTGGGCCACCGGCATCGCGAAAGACGGCAGGCCGGTGGTAAACAAGGATATGGTCCCGGACCTGAAAGGAAAGCTGGTGTGCCCCAGCGCACTCGGCCTCACCAACTGGTATTCGCCCTCCTACAGTCCAGACACCAGGCTCTTGTATGTGGCGACCTCGAATGAGTGCGACCTCTTCACCGCCGCACCCCAGCCGTATCGCGTAGGCCACGACTTTCTGGGAAGTATCTACGTGCCTGATCCCGGCGTGAGACCGAGCGGCGCGCTCAAGGCGCTCGATCCCATCACTGGAGCGCAGAAGTGGGAGTTCAAATACTTCAGCAATCCCAACGGTGGAGCGCTCTCCACCGCGGGTGGGCTTGTCTTTGCCGGTGACTCCGACGGAAATTTCATTGCCCTCGATGGGCGCACCGGCAAGGATCTGTGGCACGTGCAACTGGGCGCAGCCATCTATTCCACGGCGATCACCTACCGGCTCGACGGCAAGCAGTATGTGGTCATCCCGTCTGGCTCCGCGCTCTTCGCGTTTACCATCGCTCAGCCATAAGCACTTGCCCAACCCACCAGGTTACCCTTAGCAGGAAAAATGCTTTATCGTTTTGGGGCAGTACTTCCGTCGAAGGAAACGACGATGAATCGCAGAGAACTGATCCAATCGGCTGTTGCCTCGCTCCCCTTATTTCTGTTGCCGGCGCGCAGGAGATCGCCAGCAAAACCAACGGGCTCCCGCCGCTGACCATCAAGGATGTCAAGGTCATCACCACCAACGGGGGCAGCCACTATCGTTGGATCTTTCTCAAGATCATCACCAGTGAGCCGGGTCTTTATGGCATCGGCTCGGCCAACAATAACTACGAGACCATGGCCGTGGTCGCCGCGCTCGAAGATCATCTGAAACCGTGGCTGATCGGCAAAGACCCGGACCGGATCGAAGACCTGTGGCAGTCGGCCCAGATGCGCACCTACTGGCGCAACGGCCCGGTGAACAACAACGTGCTCTCTGCCATGGACATGGCCCTGTGGGACATCAAGGGCAAGCGCGCCGGCATGCCGGTCTACGAAATGCTGGGCGGCAAGGCACGCGACGCCGTGCCCGTCTATGACCATCAGGGTGGCAAGACCAAAGAGGAGTGCCTGGACACCCTGCAGAAGTCACTGGCCAACGGATTCACCCATGTGCGCATCCAGCTCGGCGGCTACGGCGGAGGCGGATTCACCCCGCCGGGCCAGGGCAGCCGCGCAGAAGGCGGCTACCAGGGCGCCGCGTTTGACGAGCAGCAGTACGTCGATACCATCCCTCCGCTCTTCGAGTACCTGCGCGACAAAGCAGGGTTCGGTCCCAAGCTGCTGCACGATGTGCACTCGCACCTGAGCGGGATGAACGCGGTCGAGCTGGCGCGGCGGCTGCAGCCCTACCAGATGTTTTTCGTCGAAGACATCCTTCCCCCGGAGCAGATTGCTTACTACCGCAATATCCGTGAGATCTGCACCACTCCTCAAGCAGTGGGTGAGGTTTTTTCCCATCCCTTCGAAGTCATCCCGCTGGTCACGGACCGCCTGATCGACTTTATTCGCTGCCGGGTGGCGGCGACCGGCGGCATCACCCCGATCAAGAAGCTCACCACGCTCTGCGAAATCTTCGGCGTGAGGACGGCGTTTCAGGAAGGCGGCGAAAACGATCCCATCAACCAGATAGCGAGCTACCACGTCGACATTTCCAGCACCGCCTTCGGCATCCAGGAAGAGAACCACTTTCCGCCCATCGTGCACGAGATGTTCCCCGGGCATGGCGGAAATCCGCAGGGGCTATCTCTACGGCAGCGGTAAGCCTGGTCTCGGCGTCGACATCAACGAGGAGCTGGCGGCCAAGAATCCGCTGGGACCCATCCAGGGCGGCGGAGCCTATCCAACCGACCGCACCATCGACGGAACGGTAGTGAAGCCCTAGCCTGAATTTCTCATAGACCTGCCTCTCTGTGCCGGTAACAAATGACGGGTGCCCCATATCTGCCCGGTTTTGGCAGATGTGGGATTCCGCGGACCTCGATCGCTGACTGTGCAGGGTGTAGATGATCATGAATCTCGGGATCCGTTGCAGTAGAGAAAGCGGCCGGTCGAGCGCGGTGGAATCCCACATCTGCCAAAACCGGGCAGATATGGGGCACCCGTCATTTGTTACCGGCAACTGGAAAGACAGTGTCCCCCGCCGAACATCGGTTTTGGGGCTTCCGATCCCGATGGCCAAGTTATGATTTAGGCTCTGGGGGCAATGAGTTGATCGCCTTTATTTGATGGTATTCGCACCGGATCTTCGAAGTCTCTGGCAGCCGGGCCGGGGAACGCAAGCGTCCTCTCGGATGGAGGCAGCGCTGCGCGCACAGACGGAGGCCTTCTGCGCTGCGACCACCCTGGTCAGCCAAACCGATTGCCTCATCGAGCTTTTTTCCGGCATCTGGCAGCAGCGCTCGGAGCGCGCCTACCAGTCCCGCCTGGTCTGCTGGCTGGGCATGCTCGAGCAAGACGCCGATCTGCGGTCCCGCTTTCAGCAGGGATGGAAGTCGACGCTTGGCTCGCTTGATTCTGTTTCCTTCTTCGCGGAAGCGGGCATTCCCGCCCAGCATGCGCTCTTTCGGGAAATCACCAGCCGCCTTTTCCAGCGCTGGCTGCCTCCGCCGCGCGCGGAGGATGACACCGCTCGACTCTTCGCCGCGGTCTTTCGCTCCTCGCGCGCCGTCCAGCGCTTTCTCGATATGGATGCGGCGCTCTTTGCGCGCCTGGTTCGCGAACCTCTGGAGCGCGGAGGGCCTCGCTGCCTATCCCCATGTACATCAGGACCTCCATGAAGCACTCCGCTTGTTGGCGGCGCGGGTCTCTGCGCGTGGCACCAGCCGTGCTGTCCGCCAGCGCAGCGCCGACCAGACGGTGGAGCAATCTCCTTCCTACGCCCTGGTTTTTGCTACCGAAAAATTCATTGAGTGCGAACACGCCGCGACCCCGGGTGACTGTCCGGACTGAATGTAGGGAGCCCTGGCTCAACGCCGTCTACGCCTGCAGGGGAGAGCTCGCGATTGTCCGCATCAACATGGAAGATGCCGGCGTGAATGCTCCGCTGGTCTTCGATTTGGGCGCCATGGACGCGGCGCTGGACCGCATGGAAATGCTCGCCGCCACCCTGGTGGAGCGCAGCCGGCAAGCTTTCGGCGGCGGTGCGCCTGTTGCTGAATACGCTGGTGTGCGGCCTGCTCGAGGATACGCGCATCTCCTCGCTGATCCAGCAGAACTTCAACCTGCTGGCGCGCAAGACGGTGGAACGTACCGGCCACGGTGGCGAACACTACATCGCCCACAGCCGCAGGGAATACTGGCAGATGTGGGGTGCGGCGATCGGCGGCGGATTCCTTACCGTCTTTACCGCGGCGCTCAAACTCCATCTCGTCGCCGAGCACTGGCCGCCCTTTGTGGAAGCAGTTCTGATCGGAACGAATTACGCCATCAGCTTTCTGTTGCTGCAGATCTTCGGCTTTGCGCTGGCCACCAAGCAGCCCGCCATGACCGGGGCCACGCTGGCCGATATCATCCGCCGCAACCGGGGTGACTCCCGCCGCGACCAGATCACCGAATTCGGCGCATCCATCAGCCGCACCCAGCTGGCCGCGGCGCTGGGCAATATTCTGGCCGTGAGCATTGGGGCCGTGATCTTCAATCTGCTTTGGCTCAGGAGCCTTCCACGCGCCCTATGTGCCCGCCGATCAGGCGCAGAAGGTCTATCTTATCGCTGCGTCCTCTGGCCTCGGCAACCGCCATTGATGCTGCGCTCACCGGGGTTTTGCTCTGGCTTGCCGGGCTGATCGGAGGATGGTGTGAAAACTTCGCCGTTTATCATCGCATTCCTGCGTCCATTGCGCAGCACCCGCTCGGCCAAACCATTGGCGCCGGCAGAATGCAGAAGACTTGCCGATTGGGTTGACCGCAACATCGGCTCCCTGGAGCACCAGCATCTCGCTCGGTTATCTGATGGGATTTACGCCGGTGTTTTTTGAGTTCTTTGGCCTGCCGCTGGACGTCCGTCACGTCACGCTGAACACCGGCATGTTCGCCTTTGCAGCCGCTCGCTTCGGACCCTCCGCATTCAGGCAGGTATGGCTATACTCTGCGATGGTCGGCATCGCGATCATGTTTGTGCTGAATCTGGGAGTCAGCTTTGCCATTGCATCGTTCGTGGCGCTCCGCGCCTACGATGTGGGCCACAAAGAGCGCGCATCGATCCTGCGCTATGTGCTCAGGCAGATGATCTCGTCACCGCTGCAATTTCTCTTTCCCGTTCAGCCCAAGCCGGCCGCCGCCGCCGCCTCTGCAGAAGATATCGAGCGGCCGGCGCCCGCCGCGTAGAACAAGAAGCCCTTCCTGCATGGGTGAAACTACTTCAATCAGCCGATGTTCGGTACGAGAGTATCTCCGAGTGAGAGGCACTCCCGTTCATACTGTTCGATTGGAGCAGCAGTTCGAAGTAAGGCAGGGCGCCATCGCGAAGCTTGATCTTCTCCAGGAAAGGCAAAAGACGGGCATCGTCGAATACAAAGTCTGCCGCTGACTCGGTTCCTGCCATCGAGGTTCCTTCCAGGATAAGTATCTGGCCGGAACCCTGAAGATTCGGCCGCAAGGCAATCAACCCGTATACCTTGTGCTGCGGGTCCCTGTGGTCCGCTTCATAACGGGCGAGTTCGCTGCCCCGTGGCGAACGATTCAGTACCACGAATGTGTGCCTCTGACGATCATGCTCCAGGACGAAGTTCATTCGATCTTCGAATAACTCGACCCACGGGGTACCTTCCTGCGCACCCAATAGGATGACTGGCCCGCTCTTCAGATCGTTGGGGTGCAGATCTCGAGCGTAGTGCACCTGGATCCGATTCAAAGGGATGCCGGGAATCTGATAGAGCTTGGTAACAATATCCAGATCGACGATCGACGTATAGCGGCGCGACGCCAGTTCGGTTGCTGCACATCCACCGTTGTGCCTACAGGAACACCGATATGGGCTCGGTAGTCCCCACTCAGATACTCAGCCAATGGCACGTGCTTCCCGGTAAGCGTTTGCAAACTCGTCAAACCAGTGTCCGAGGCAACGATGATCGTCGGGTGATCAGGCCCGAAGAGTCTCCCCCAGAGCGGGTGTTTCATCGCAGCCACCTGCGGCCCGGGCTGGCCCCGTGGATGAATCACCAGATAGACGATAGCAATGCAGGCCAAGGCAAGGGCGATGCTGAGGATTCGGAGCAAACGGAGGTTCTTGCCGTCGGGAGTGGTTATCTGATTCTTCTCCGGGGCGCGGCCGGGATCTGGAAAGCCAGGAAAGGAAATAGGCTCCGGCGGTGGTGGGTTGCGCGGTTCGAAGACCGGCATATAGCCGCCCTTCGGAATCACCAAACGAATCGTTTCCTGCTCGCCCTCTTCGCCAAAGTACTGATCGAGCCGTTGTCGCAGACGGCTGGCATGCGAACGCACAATCCCGTCTACAGAAGGATCGTAATTCGGCGCACGCTCGAAGAGCGCCTCACCGATATTCAGTTCATTGATCTCGTCCCCGCGTCCGCGAAGGGACAAGTCACAGATATAGGCCAAAAAGCTGCAAAGGCGGGGTGACTTGACGAACGAGGGCGAAGCAAGGATGCGCTCTACCAGTTCCCAGCGGGGGTCCCCCGCGACGGCGCGGTTCGCTTCGAGTTGAACAGTGCTGTCGGGCATTCTCTTCGCCGAATAAACGTAACTCAAGTAGACACGCGCTGGATGAATATCCCGTAAACGAAAATCCTCAGACCAGCCCTCGTTTCACTGTTAAATCAGCGATAAATCGGCCCTCTTCAAAGCCATGTGAATGCCTGGTAAATCGCTGGACGCTCAAGACATACAGCGTTTAACAGCGGTGTTGCTGCGAATTGACTGCTCTTCTGTAACGCGCATTGCTACTGTTCGGGCAGCAAAGTGGCATTGCCACAAAACGCAGTCATCTCAGGAGTCAAACGCATGGCAAACAAGCCCTTCTGCGAAAAGAACCTCCGGGCATCGAATTCCTGCTTCCGGGAGACCGCCTCAAATCTAGCCGGCGCTCTTCGCGTCTTGCTCGTCATCATCCTCATTGGGACTCCGTTCGCTCAGGCGCAGTTTGATTCGGCGAGCGTGCTCGGCGCCATCAAAGACCCCAGCGGAGCAGGGATTGCCTCGGCATCGGTTACGCTGCTGAGCCCGGCGAAGGGCGTGAGCGTCACTCGACAGACGGACGCAAACGGGAATTACGAATTTACCAACGTGCAGGCGGGAGAATACTCCATCTCGGTAACGGCAGCTAACTTTGAAAAAGCGGATACCGGCCAGTTCACCGTCACGGTGGGTGCAAGACAGCGTGTGGAAGTCACGCTGAGGATCGGCACTGACGCGCAGACCGTTCAGGTATCCGGAGCGGCCAGCCTGCTGGAGACCGATACCAGCGATCGCGGTGAGACCGTAGGGACCCGCGAGGCAGTCAACCTGCCCCTGAACGGGCGCGCGTATGCCGATCTCTCCACGCTGGTTCCCGGCGTGCGCGAGTCCTTGCTTGAGGTGCTATCTCTGCCTAGCCGTGACGCCTCCTACAATATCAACGGCCTCAACTCGATGGTCAACAATTTCCAACTCGACGGAATTGACAACAACGCATATCAGAGCGCGAACCAGGGCTATTCGAACGAGGCGATCATTCCTTCGCCTGATGCCATACAGGAGTTCAAGGTGGAGACCGACAACTACAGTGCCGAGTACGGACGGGCAGGCGGTGCAATCGTCAATGCGACCATCCGCAGCGGCACCAATCAATTGCATGGCGTTGCCTATGATTATCTGCGCAACACGGTGCTGAATGCGTATGGCCCGTTCATCGGCACCGGGGTGAAGCCAACGCTGGTGCAGAACCAGTTCGGCGGGGCGCTTGGCGGCCCGATCAGGCATGACAAGCTGTTCTTCTTTGGCGACTACGAAGGACTGCGTCACGTCGATCGCTCCATCCAGACTGCGGTAGTTCCAACCGCCGCCCAGGCGCAAGGAATCTTTACCGATGCGAAAGGGAACCCGATTGCTCTACAGAATCCGATAACGGGCGCCGAGTATCCTAACGGCATCATCCCTGTCTCTGACCAAAGCCCGTTCGCGGCCAACGTGTTGAGCATCCTGCAGGCCGATGCGGCGCCCAACCAAAACGTCGCGGCGGGCGGCAGCAATTTCGTCTCGACTCCAGCGAATACCGTAACCGTGAACAAGGGAGATGGGCGAATGGACGCGTACATCAGTCCGCGGTCGACAGCCTTTGGGCGCTACAGCCAGGGTTCATGGGTCTACTTCCTGGCGCCCAACATTCCCGGGCTTGCCGGAGGAAACAGCAACGGCACTCTCTATGCGTATACCAAGCAAATTGCCCTCGGCTATAACTTCACTCCTTCGCCGAATTCGATTCTGCAGCTTCGGCTGGGGCTTACCTGGACCAGGAGTGGTAAGGCGCCGGTCAATATCGGCGCCACCAACTTGCTCGCGGAATACAACATTCCCAACGTCCCGACCGACCCGAGCATCACTGGCGGCCTGAACAGCCAGGCAGTCACTGGCTATTCGGCCTTTGGACGGCAGACAACCAACCCACAGTTCACCAATCCCTACGACGCCAATCCCAAGGTCAATTACGGCATTTTGAAAGGCCGCAACAGCTTCAAGATGGGCGGCGAATACGGTTATTTCAATATGCCCATCTCCGACTTCCACCCACAATTCGGTCAGGATCTCTATGGAGGACAGTTCAGCCGCACCACCAAAACCCAGGCCACGGATGCCGTACACATACAGGCGTATAACCTTGCCGACTTTCTGGTCGGGGCGCGCAATAGCTACCAGTTGAACAACCTCGCAACCATCCAGTACGAGCGCCGCTGGTACATGGGCTACTTTCAGGATGATTACAAGTTCAGCGACCGGCTGACGTTCAATTTGGGGCTGCGCTACGAACTGGTGACGCCGAACTGGGAGCAGAATAACCACCTGGCAAACTTCGATCCCACCACCAACACGCTGGTACAAGCGTCCGGTGGCTCTCTGTACAATCGATCTCTGGTCAGTCTGGACAAGAAAGACCTGGCTCCGCGCTTCGGCTTTGCCTACCAGCTGGATCCGAAGACCGTGGTTCGCGGCGGTTATGGTATCGGCTTCATGCACTACTTCCGCTTTGGGGGCGAGAGCACGCTTGGCTACAATGGCCCTTACATCGTGGACGCAACCATCAATCAGACCCCTCCCTACCAGGTGAGTGGCGCCACTCAACAGCCCTGCACCTCGCTGACCGAAAACCCTGCGACCTGCTTCCGCACGACGCAGTCCGGATATCAGACGAACTTTGCCACGGCGCAGAACTTCTCTACCCTGGCTGCCCAGACCCGGTATATTCCAAAGAGTTTCCCTGCGGCGTACGTGCAGGCATTTCACTTGACGGTGCAGCGGGAGCTGATGAGGGACACCACGCTGGAAGTCTCCTACGTCGGTAACCATGGGGTACGCATTCCTGTTCTGACCGACTTCAACCAGGCCTCGACCGAGCCTGTGAGCTGCAACGCAGGCATTGGATGCCTTACCCAGCAGCAGCGGCGGCCGATCTCTACCTTCACTAATATTTTGACCGTGTTTCCCAAGGGGTTCCTGATCTACAACTCGCTGCAGACCAAGCTGGAGCGGCGCTACAGCAACGGTCTCTACCTGATCAACTCGTTCACCTGGTCGCAGGCATTCAACAATGCGTCGGCCGATCTGGAGACATATGGCGGCGACTCGGCGCTGGTCAACCTCTATAATCCGCAGGGAGATCGCGGCCTCTCGAGTTATAACCAGCCACTCAACGACACCTTATCCATCATCGCCGACCTTCCCTTTGGGAAAGGTAGGATGTTCGGTCAGAATGCTCCCGGCTGGCAGCAGGCAATCTTGGGAGGCTGGCAACTTGGGGCGATCAATTCAGTCACCAGCGGCTTGCCGATTAATCTGACCTACGCTCCTTCAGCGCAGTACGTGGTGTCGAGCACCAGCGCGGCTTATGCGGTCCGTCCCAACCTGGTCAGCACGGCGCATGCGGTATACGCGCCCAAGTCAAACTATGTAAAGACCAAAAGCGCTCTCAGCGGAACCCTGCTGTCGAGCCAGGTCAGCATTCCCACACCCAGCCAGTATTTCGGCACCGCGGGCCGCAACGACCTGCACGGCCCGGCCTTTGCGCAGCTCACGCTCGCGCTGCACAAGTCGGTTCCGCTGGGGTGGGAGAATAGCAATCTCGAGTTCCGCATGGAGGCCTTCAACGTCTTGAATTCAACCAACTTTCAGTATCCGGACACTGCGGTCACCGATGGTGCAAGCTTCGGCACCTATACCGCGGCGAACGCCTATCCTGCTCGTGAAGTGCAGTTCGCCCTGCGCTTGTCCTTTTAGACCAGTTACTCTGCGTGGAGATCATTGCCGTGGTTAGGAATCCGTCGGTCGTTCTGTGTATCGCTGGTCTATTCACCGCTGTTCAGCCTTTCGCTGCCGGGCAAGCGGTGATGAACGATTCTGTAAAGATGAATCAAATTCAGGTGATCGGCTCCCACAACAGCTATCACGCGGGGATTGCGCCCAGTGAAGCAAAGCTGATGATGGCGAAGAATCCCAAAGCCTATCAGGCATTGGAGTATCGGCACCGCCCTCTTGATCAACAGTTGAATGCAGGGATACGTCAGATCGAACTCGACATCTATGCCGACAGCGACGGCGGCCGCTATGCCCATCCCGCAGGCCCGGACACAGTCGCACAAGCGGGTCTGCCTAAAGACCCGGAGTTTGACCCTGAAGGGCTCATGAGCAAGCCCGGTTTCAAAGTAATGCATGTTCAGGACTTCGACTACCGCAGCACCTGTCAGCCCCTGGTCGCGTGTCTCAAGATCGTTCGCGAGTGGTCTCAGTCACATCCGAAACACCTGCCTATCTATATTCTTCTAGAGACCAAGCAGAGTGACCTGCCGGCTGAGTATCATGCAACCGTCCCGGAGAAATTTACCTCTTCTACCTTCGACGCTCTCGATGCGGAGATTCGGTCCGTGTTTTTAGAGAAGGAATTGATTACACCGGACCAGGTGCGTGGAAAACATAAGACACTTGAGGAGGCTGCCCTGCATGATGATTGGCCAACGTTGGCGACAGCTGAGGGTAAAGTTGTCTTTCTCATGGATCAGCGGCCGGTTGGGCAGGTCTACCTTCAAGGACACCCATCACTCCGTGGGAGGGTCATTTTTACCAATGCCGAGCCTGGTCAACCTGATTGCGCCTTCACGGAAGAGAACGAGGGAACGCAGGAAGCGATCGCTGCTCTCGTTCGCAAAGGCTACCTTGTGCGCACGCGCACGGATGAAGATACGAAGCAGGCGCGTACCAATGACACCACGCGCCGTGACATTGCCCTGGCTAGCGGGGCCCAGCTCCTGAGCACAGACTACCCGGCATCGGAACCGTCACCCTGGACAGGGTACCTTGTCAGCTTCCCCGATGGGGCAGTCGCAAGGTGCAACCCGGTCAACGGACCGCCGTCCTGTTCGAACAAGGAATTTGAAGCGAAAAGCACCCAATAGCTTTCAGCCCGGCGCCCTCCGCGTAGTCTCGCGTCATTCACTCTGAGCGAAGCGCCTGCATGGGATCGATGTTGGCCGCCCGCCACGCTGGATTCCAACTGGCGACCAGTGTTGTGAGGGTCAAAAGGATGGAAGCGAGTGCAAACATTGCGGCATTTTCTGCGCGCACTCCATAGAGCAGCCCAGCCAGAGCGCGCACGGCGATAGTTGATCCGATAACCCCCAATGCAATCCCTGTGGCTGCCAGTGCCATGGCCTTCCGGAACACGCTGCCTAATACTTCTCCACGGCTAGCTCCTACAGCCATACGGATAGCCATCTCTCGCGTTCGCTGTGCCACCATCTGCGTTAGGACGCCGTACAGTCCAACCACTGCCAGCAGCAAAGCCAGCCCTGCAAAACTGCCGAAGAGTACCGCGCGGAAGCGGGGTTGGGAAAGTACAGCCGATTGCTGGTCTTGCATGGTTCCCGGGTCGGCCAATAGGAGGCCACGATCCATCGCGGCGAGCTGCTCTTCGATTCCGCCGATCAGCCCCAACGGACTCTCTTTGGTTAGAACCATCAGGGCTACGTGTCCCGGCGCCTCTTGGGTGAGGGGACGGTATACCGTGGGCTGCACCACATAGCCCATCTCCTGAAAAACAGTGGTTACTTTGACGTCGGCCACCACCCCGATAATCGTGAGCCACGGATGCGATGGATCGTCAGCACGGCTTAGCTTGACGGCGTGCCCGATCGGATCATCATGCGGGAAATATCGATTGGCAAGAGCCTGGTTGACGATAGCAACCTGCCGCGTGTCGTTGCGGTCCTGGGTAGCAAAGACTCTGCCGCGAAACAAGGGAATCTGCATCGCATCGAAAAAGTTTGCGCTCACGCTCTGGGTGGCAATGCCGCCTGCCGAAAATTTGCCGGGATCTTCTGCAACAGAGAATGGGTTTTCTCCCATGGGTGTAAAGTTCGACGCTTCCGCAACTGCGTCGACGCCGGGTAGCGCGGACACCCCGGTGGCGAGATCAGCAGCAAACCTGGATTTTGCTTCGTTGTCGCGGTAATGTTCCTGGGGGAGATTGACGCTCGCCGTCAGCACATGATTTGTGCGATAGCCCAACCGGGTCGAAGCCATCTGCCACAAGCTTGCCGCCAGTAGCCCTGCTCCAACAAAGAGCATGAGTGAAAGTGCAATCTGCATCACCACCAATACTTGCGACGCGCGCTGTGCGGAAGCGGTCGCGCCTATGCTGCGTTGGTTGTTCTTGAGCACAGAGTTCAGGTCGACCCGCGAAGCCTGCCATGCTGGAAACAGCCCAAAGATGAGGGCCGACCCAATGCCCGAGATCGCTGCGAACAGAAGAACCTGCCAGTGGAGAGATACCACATTGCCGGGCGGCAATTCCACCGGGTTCACAGCCCGGAACCAGCGAAGCATCAGGACTGCCAGGAGTATGCCGGCACCCGTCCCGCAAAGGGCCAGCATCAGCGACTCGGTCAACATTTGCCGGATGAGCCGCGCACGGCCGGAACCTAACGCTGTACGAATGGCCATCTCGCGTGCATGATCCATCGCGCGGCCAAGCAGCAGGCCGGCCACGTTCAAGCACGCCATGAGCAAGATAAGGCTCACCGCACCCGAGAGCAGCCAAAGCCCTCGGCGCAGATTTCTTCCCGCTAACCAGGTGAAATTATCCTGCAGGCTCAGCACAATCGGCGTAGCGGAGGCGAGCGTGGACAGAGATGGGGGAGCTTCGGGCGAGACTCTCTTTTGCATGGCGTCGAGTTCCGCTTCTGCTTGAGCGTGAGTCACTCCTGGTTTCAATAATCCAAAGACGCCGGTCATCGAATCCCACGGCTTCTGCGCGAATGAGCTTGTAGGTGTAATCAGGGACCATGCGTTTGCTTGCTTGGGGTAGAAGGTGAACTCTTTGGGCATTACGCCGGCCACAACACAGGGAAGCGAGCCCACAGTCAGAGTTTGACCGGCAATGTCTTTGGCTGCGCCCAGCTTTTGTTGCCAGAACGGGTAAGCGAGGACTAACGTGCAGGGGAAGTTCAGGTCTGCCGGTCGAAATGTCCTGCCGATTTGGGCTTCGGCGCCAAGCATGGAGAAGAAGTCGGTACTCGCCGGAAGCGCCAGGAGCGCGACCGGTTTGCCTCGCCAGAGCATGGTCTCGTCCGCGGTCGCCCAGCTCATCGCGGCCAACTTCTCGAAGCTGCGGCTCCCACGTTGCCATTCTTCAAATTCGCGGTAAGGGTCGAACCATGCGCCGACGCCGCGATGCGCAGCGTCCGTCTGCCACACAACCACGAGACGATCGGCATTCTTGTAGGGAAGCGGCCGTAGTAGTACGGCATCCACGATGCTGAAGATAGCTGTATTCGCCCCGATGCCAAGGGCCAGAGTTGCGATGACCGTGACCGCAAAGGCGGGTGATTTGCGAAGCTTCCGGTAGGCGTAGTGAATGTCTCGCAACAGGCTATCGAGGCTTAACGCCGCATCCACGCCGGCCACTTTTTCCTTTATTACCGTGCGGTTGCCGAACTTCAGCAGCGCAGCGCGCCGGGCCTCTTCCGCTGGCATGCCGGCCGCGATCAGATCGGCGGTCCTCAATTCGATGTGCGCCTCCAGCTCAGCATCGATCTCCCGTTCTACCGTGGAACGGGAGAGTAGATTCAAGATGCGATGAACGAGTCGCATGACGTCCCCTCAATTTAGCCATTAATGCATAGATGGCTAGGGATGTCAATCCTCGCGCAATGTCCCGGCGATTCTGAGCACCGGGGCAGTGGCAGCCACCAGCGTTACCGCCTGGCGCGGAATGCTCCGGCACCTATAAGACCACGCCCAGGAATAAGCCTTCATGGGTTTAGACGATGGAAGGTAAGCTCTTTGAAACAAGGTCGTGACCGTCTCTATTCACTTCTGAGTGTTCGCATCGGATCAACCCTGACTGCGCGCAAGGCAGGAATGAGGCTTCCGAGGAGTGCGGCGCCGATCAATAACAAGGAGACCGTGCCCAGGGTGATAGGGTCAAACGGGGCCACGCCGTAAAGCAGCCTCGACAGTAAGCGCGTCGAAGCCCAATCGGTCATCAAGCCGATTCCCAACCCTATGCCCGCCAGCAACAAACCCTGGTTTAGGACGGCCAGCAGGATATCGCCGCGTCGCGCGCCAAGCGCCATGCGGATGCCTATTTCGTGCGTGCGTTGCACGACGGAGTAGTGAATCAATCCGTAAATTCCAATAGTCGCCAGAACAAGCGCGAGTAAGGAAAAGATCCCAAGCAGAAAAGTCTGGAAGCGCCTCGGTGCAAGCTGTTGCAATAGCTGCTGCTGTACGGTCGTGACGCTGGAGAGGATGGCCGTCGGAGCCTCAACTCGAACGACACTGCGCAGGTGGGAAGCAATTGCACCCGGGTTTCCCGTAACTCGCGCGACAATATCCGGGGTTGGATCGTCAGTTTGGCGGTACCATTCGTAAACATGCGGCGTGGCTGCTCGTTCAAGTCCGTGTGTTCGTATGTCCCGTACTATACCGATGACAGTTACCCAGTCATCGTTATGACCCCGTCGATCTTGTCCCTTGATGCGTTTGCCAATGGGATCCTCGCCTTTCCAATAACGGCGTGCCATGCTCTCATCGATGATTGCAACGAGGGGCGACGAGGGACCATCCTGTTGGTCGAAATACCGCCCGCGCAGCAATTCAGCTCCCATTGCCTGGAAATAATCTTCTCGAACGGTATTCCAATTCAGTGCCGTCCACTGTTGCCGCGGTTCAGGCGAACGGCCTTCGATGCTTCGCAAGCCAATGTTATTCGTGGGGCCGAGGTCAAAGACTCCTTCAATGGCTCCGACATTCTTCACGCCGGGGATAGCTCGCAATCTCTGAACCATCGAATCAGAAATAGCTGATATTTGCTGTTCCGAAGTTCCAGCAGGGAAGGTTACATGGATATTGAGGACGTGCTCCGGTTCAAATCCGGGGTCGACGGATTGGACAAGGAGAAAGCTGTGTATTAACAAGCCGGCACCGGTGAGCAACAGCACAGAGAGCGCAAATTCAACGACGATCAGAACGTTGCGCATGTTTCGAAAGCCAATCGCGCCTTGTGCTCTTATGTTCGTCGCTTTCAATTGTTCATTAGGGGCACTGCGCCAGACTTTCACTACTGGTGTGAGGCCAACGAGTATTGCGGACAGCAGTGCAACTGCGAAGGTGAATCCCAACACGCCGGGATTGAGACCGGCCTCGCTGAGTCGCGGTATATCGCGGGGGCCCACGGCAGTGAGAGCGCGAATTCCCAGACCAGCAAACAACAAGCTGATGGATCCGCCGAGTATTGCGAGCATAAAGCTCTCTGTAAGAAGTTGTTGGATGATACGGCCACGGCTGGCGCCTAGAGCGGCGCGCAACGCCATCTCATGGACGCGCGATGCGCTGCGTGCCAGCACAAGGTTGGTTACATTGCTGCAAGCGATTAAGAGCAGCATGCACACTGATCCGAAAAGAACATAGAGGGCAAGCCGTGTATCCCCGCCGATTTGAATGCGAAGCGGGATCACAATCATCCCGATGCCCCGGTTCGGGTCTGAATCTGTCTTTTGCAAACTGCTGAAGATTGCATCGATATCGGCTTGCGCTTGCTGCGGGCTGACTTCTCCCTTCAAGCGGGCAATTGCCTGCCATCGAGCATAGAAGCCGCGGCTATGGGAGTCATCGTTGATGGTAACGGCGGGATCTCCCCAATAGCGGTTGGTAGTGATCGGCGCCCAAAACCGGGAATCAGCGGCTGGGAATTGAAAGGTTTCTGGCATAACCCCAATGACCTTCGAGGCAATGCCGTCTATACGCAGGTCTTGTCCCACAACATCCGGCGATCCTCCAAATTGACGCCGCCAGAGAGCATAGCTGAGAACGGCCACTCGTTCATGTCGATTCTCCTCCTCAGTTGTGAAGGCACGTCCCAACAGAGGCGCAACGCCAAGCAATGAGAAGAAGTTTGCGGTAACGTATGCACCCTGGAACGACTGTGGTTCGCGCCCGCTGGTTAGCGTCACCCGAGACCAACCGCTGTCCCGGTAATAGGCCGCTATACCTGTAAAGCTCTGCGTCTGCTTCCTCCACGTCTCATAGTCCTTATAAAGGATGCCACCCTCTTGAGGGTCCTCTTTGTCGGCTAAAAGCATCAGGCGATTCGGATCATGATAGGGAAGAGGGTGGAGGAGGACGGCTTGAATAATGCTGTAGACGGCAGTATTCGCCCCGATGCCGAGGGCAAGTGTCAGAAGACTGACTATCGTGAAGCCAGGTGAGCGGCGCAACTGCCGCAGCGCAAACTTCACGTCGGCCCAGGCGCCCTCCACCGTTGGCAACTGCCAGATCTCGCGGCCGCGTTCTTCCAGCAGTGCAACATTGCCGAATTGGCGGCGAGCAGCATGCGCAGCTTCCTCACGCGACATCCCATGATCCATTAGCTCTTCGGTCGTTTCTTCGAGGTGCTCTCGTATCGATTGCGAGAGTTCGTGGTAACGGCGACGACGGGAGAAGCGCTGTCTGAACCAGTTCACACCGTTCTCCTATTCTTCGCGCAGTGTCTTGGCGGGATCGATCCCGGCGATCCGTAGCGCCGGTGCAAGAGTAGCAACCAGTGTTACCCCTGCGAGCGTGAAGACGACGATGAGGATTGTGGGAACATCGTAGACGCTTACTCCATAGAGCACACTGCGCATTGCGCGCAGTGCTCCTGCACATAGCATCAGGCCCAGGATGAGCCCAAGTGTCGAGGCCCAAACGCCCGGAGCTCCGATATGGACCATGGCTTGGCGAACCGTCGAACCGAGAGCAATACGAATGCCGATCTCGCGCGTCTTCTGCGCAACTATATTCGCCACCAGCGCAAAGATGCCAATCGTACTCAGAAGCAACGCCAGAGCCGCCATCGCGCTCAGCAGCGCGACCTCGACACGCTGTGTCGCCAGGGTCTTCGCCATCAGGTCGCGCATATTGTAGAAGCCGGAGAAAGGCAGATCAGGATCAGCACTTGCCAGGGCGTGCTGCATCTGCGCCGTCAATCCTTCCACTGGACCGGCGGTACGGACAATCCAACTTGGCTGAAAGAAGACGTGGAGCACCGCGAGCAGCGGGGGATCGGTTTGCGCCGCAGGGATGTACATGGTTTCTTCACCAGTGAGAGGAGCAGCGGCATCGATCCCCGGGGCGATGGGCACATCCTCCACCACTCCGACAATTCTCGTATCCTTATTCACGTAGTGGCCGACGGGACTTGTCCCATGGAAGTACTTGCGCGCGAATGTCTGGTTGACGATGGCCACGTGCTGCGTGTCCGGTCCGTCCGCGTCGGTGAAAGTGCGTCCCGCGAGTAGGGGAATCTGCAATGCCTGGAAATAATCGGGGGTGGTGTAAACCTCATCGGTCATCCCCTGCTGTCCTGCGTCTTTGCCGTCGCTGATGGTCACTTGATTGAGCAACGCCCGCTCATAGGGCAAACTCTGCCCGACAGCGGCAGCCTGCACGCCGGGTATCTGCCGCATGGCCGATGTGCTTTCACTCAGCAGCTTGCGGAAGGCTGCGGCATCGTGATAGCGCACATCGTCCAGGGATGCCCTGGCGGTGATCACTCCGGTGGCGCTGAACCCCGCAGGCAAGGTTTGCAGGTGGATGAGAGTACGAATGAGCAGGCCCGAAGCCGCCAGGAGCAATACGGTGAGAGCCACCTCGCCCGCGATCAGAGCCTGGCGCAGACGCAAGGGATCGCCTCCGGTTGCGGAATGACTGGCGATGGCGGAGCGCAGACGGAACTTGCGCATGGCCAGGGCAGGAAGCATGCCAAAAAGCACGCTGGTCAAGAGAGAGATGAGCAGGGTGAATGCCAGTACACGGCCATCAAGGGATACTTTGGCCACCGGGAGATAATGCTCCGGGAGAAGCTGGAGCAACCCACGTAAAGCGACGAAACCGACGGCCACGCCGGCCGTCCCACCGAGAAATGCAAGCAGGAGATTTTCCACCCAAAGTTGCTTTTGAATCTGCCAGCGTGATGCGCCCAGTGCCAGCCTGGTGGCGAATTCAGGGGATCGCCGCAATACGCGAACCAGTGTGAGCCCAGCAAGGTTGGCGCTGGCAATCAGCAGGATAAATCCTGTTGCCAGCATCAGAGCCAAGGCCTGCGGGCGCAACCTGGCAGTCACGCCCTTTTGCAGCGGCACCGAATGGTAGCTCACCTGAGCGTTCGGGTCGTCGTTTAACTCGTAGCGATGGGCACGGTGAGACCAGGCGCGGTTGATCTCGGCATCCGCCTCCTGCCAGGTTGCGCCATCGCGCAGCCGGGTGATGGCCTCAACGTTTGTTCCGCCCCCCTCACCATCGGGACCAAGCTGGAGTGCGGTATAGATGTCGGCATTTAAGGGCGTGATCGTCCTCTCGGAGAGCACACCGATGACGGTGTACGGTGCGCCTTTCAGCAGCACGGCTTGCCCCAGAACATTGGGATTGGAGGCAAAAGTATTTCGCCACAAGCTATAGCTCAATATGGCGGCGTTTGGCCCGTGGGCGCGGTCCTCCAAATCGGAGAAGTTGCGGCCCAGGGCGGGTTGAATGGCCAGCACATCGAGATAGTGGGCCGAAATACGTCCTGCCTGGAGATATTGCCCATGAGACCCGGCCTGCAGGTTGACGCCCGAGGTATGCCAACCGGAAACCGCCGATATCAGGGCGGGAACGCTGTCCCGCAAGAGTTGCCATTGCTCATAAGTCAGCTTGTGCCGCTCATCCCAGGCCCTCACCCCGGTGACTCGGGTGTAGATGGTGCCCATGCGCTCCGGTTGCGGATAGGGCAGGTCCTTCAGCATGAGAGCGTTCACGATCGAAAAAATCGCGGTGTTGGCGCCGATCGAAAGCGCCAGGGTGAAGATCACGGTCACCGTGAAACCGGGATTGCGCCACAACTGCCGCACTGCATAATTGATATTTGCCCAAAACGAGTCCCAGCGTGTCCACTGCCAAACTTCGCGACTGCGCTCTTCTATCAAGGTCATATTTCCGAACTGACGGCGCGCCGTTTGCTCGGCGTTTTCCCGCGACATGCCGTCTTCGACCAGGTCTTCAATCTTTTCTTCAATATGCTCTTGTATTGATTCATGCAGTTCGTCATAACGGTGACGCCGCGAGAAGAGCTGTTTGAACCAGCGCATGGGTGCCTCCTATGGCTCGGCGATCGCGAGTACACGGCGGATGCCGGCGAACATCTGTTCAAAACTCAATATTTCCTTCTCCAAATGTTTTGTGCCCGCCTCTGTTACTTTAAAAATTCGCACTGGGCGGCCTTTGGGCGATAAACCCATTTCAGATTCCAGCCATCCGCTCTTCAGCATGCGCTGCAGGGCGGGATACAACGAACCCTCTTCGATCTGGAGCAAATCGTCGGAGACGCGCTTGATTTGCTGCGCCAGCGCATAGCCGTGCATTGGCCTTCGGCTCAGGGTTTGCAAAATCATCATTTCCAGTGCGCCTGGAAAAAGGTCGCGGTGCTCTTGTTTCTTGGTCATATCCTCATTCCATAGTAATCCAAGAAGACTATGTCTAGAATAGTATATTAAGAATTGTATGATGGCCGGAGCAAGTCCTTGATCAGAAGGAAAATCTTTGTTCTTACAGAAGAGAAGGAGGGAGAACCATAAGCTTGGGCGGTAGTGGGTTCACCCCCGGACGTCCTGGGCTACTCTCAGTCAATTTTGTCCAAATTAGGTTTGTGAAGGAACCTAGCGGATTTCGTTTCCTGACCGCCGTGGACGGGTGCCCCATGTTCGCACCAGCGTACATGGGCCGATGACGATTTTTTCAAATGCTTTCACTCCATAGGTCACGAGGATTCTCCCCGTCAAAAACCGTCTTTTGCCCGCGTAGTCGTAGCGTTGAAGGGGCTTCCCCCGGATTTCCTGTGCAGCTCGGTGGTTCCGGCGCACTTCATGCGGCTTTCCTTAAAGAAAGCCGCATACGCGGTCGCGTCCCAGTGCAGCGTACAGGAAATCCGGGTCGCCCCGTCTTTTTCCCATGTACGCCGGTGCGAACATTGAGGGGCACCCGTCCAGAGAGCCCATCGAAGCGCAGCACCGAAGATGAGCCCCTGCTGCTTCCGACTCAGCCTGCCCGCAGACTCTTAAAGCCACATCTTTGTTGGGTCTCAGCGGCCCGATTAAAATCGGGCCCTGATACAAAGAAGCTTAGTGGAACCAAGGAGCCTCGTGCGGCTTTCGGCCTCTACGGCGTAGGAACACCGTCCGGCTGCGCGGCGGCCAACACCAGCTTGCGCATGGAGTAGAGCACCGTAAATCGCACCAGCGCGGATGGCTGTGCGGCCGCATCGAGAATGCTCATCTGCTGTGCTTGCCATCCCGCCGGAGGCGCCGTGCGGCTTTCTGAGATATGCCAACGACGAAAGCCCGACCGCTGGCCAAATCGCCCAGTTGCTCGGCGCGCATAGCTGCATCGCTGAGCCTCGGAGTCTGCTGCACGTCCTGAAGCAGGCGCGTCTCCGCCGCCTGCCAGGAGAGGAATCGCTGACGCAGCCGGCGAAACGCCACTTCAGGGGAGGGAATTGGGCCCTGCGGCACATCGCCACTCAGGTCGAGCTGCAGCTTTGCATCAGAAGACGGCGGCACCGTCAACATGACCCGCGATCGCATCCACGTCTCCGGCGATCTGCTGCCGCGACGGCGGATCGGCGACCACGGCATCCACCAGCCGATCGAGCGCCGTCCAACCGTTGGTGTGCTGCAACTTCGAGCGTTCATGGAAATCGACCGGCTCCAGCACCGAGGCCAGAACATCCAGCGCCTCAGGGTCACGCTCCAGCAGCAGATTGCGCCGCACGGTCTCAGGACCGCTGATATGCCGCAGCCCTACATCCTCCAGCTTGAGCGAGTTGATGCGCAGACGCCGATACATATCCGAAACATCGCGGTCGCCCTGCGGAGACCAAAAGCGTTCTGCAACCGCCATGGTGCGCGGCCACACCCGCGAGTCCATCGTCTCCGTATTGAGCTGCTCCGCCCACATGCACACCTCGCCGCCCAGGATCAGCTTCTGCTGTTCAGCCGTCAGCGTGGTGTCCGCGGGGATGGGATCAGCGAGATACATCTGCGCCGAGCCCTTCTGCCCGTCGAGATAGTAGGGCGCGGAGAGGATCCCCTGATACCCCTGTCGAGCGCCCTCCGCCAGCGAGGCCTCTCCCCGCCAGCTCTGGATGAGAATCGTCTTGGGCAGAGCAGGATCGAGAATCTCATCCCACCCGATCATCTTCTTGTTGTGCTTCTTGAGAATCGTCTTCCAGTTGCTGGTTGAACCAGGCCTGCAGTTGAGCCGCCTTGGTGTAGCCCTTCTTCTTCATGAAAGCAGCGATCTGCGGATCGGCGAGCCACGCGTCCCCGTTCACCTCATCGCCGCCGATGTGGAAGTACGCGTCCGGGAAGATGCCGCCCATTTCGCCCACCAGGGTATCGATGAACTTGTAAGTGCTCTTGCGGGTAGGGTCCAGGACAGCGGTGGGCATGCCGTAGACCACCGGCACGTTTTGATGGGCGCCGCGGGCGCCAGTTCGGGATAGGCCAGGATCCAGCTGGAGCCATGGCCGGGCATGTCGAATTCCGGCACCACGCGGATGCCGCGGGCCCGCGCATAAGCGACCACCTCGCGCAACTGATCCTGGGTGTAGTATTCGCCCTCGGATGCAACCTCGGTCAGCTTGGGAAATTTCTTGCTTTCGGCGCGGAAGCTCTGATCGTCGCTCAGATGCCAGTGAAAGACATTGAGCTTGGCGGTGGCCATGCCATCGAGCGTGCGTTCCACCGCGCCCACCGGTTCAAAATGGCGGCTCACATCGAGCATGAAGCCGCGCCAGCGGAAACGCGGCACATCGCTGATGGTCACGGCGGGCAACACGCAGGCGCCGTGCTCCGTGGTGGCGAGCTGCAAGAAGGTCTCGAGCCCGTGCATAGCGCCCAAGTCATTGGCTGCGGTCAGCGTGGCTCCCTGGGGAGTCACGCTCAGTTGATAGCTCTCGTCTTCGTCGATCGTCTGCACCGGCTGACCCGGCCCCGCGACCTTGATCAGAGCGAGGCGTTCGTGGGTGTCGGATGATCGATGGTGGAGCGCAGTACCTCTCCGCCGCAGGTGCGGCCGAGCCGGATCAGGGCCCTTCGCACAGCAGCCTCGAGCCGCGCATCGTGCGTCTGCTCATAGTTGTAGGTGAAGGTGGAAGGACCGCCGCCGGCAGGAGTCACGGTAAATGCACCTTCGCCGCGGGTGATCGAACTGGGCAGGGGCATGAGCGCCAGGGAAGTCTGGGTCGAGGATGGTCCTTGCGCGAAGGCGAGAGAGCCTGCAAGGAAAACGAGTGTAGAAGACGCCACGGAAATTCGCATAGGTCGAAAGGACAGCCTACATGAAAGATCGTGATTTGGAGCACGCTCCGTGGTTGTCCGGATTCGAACGGCGGTGTTCAGTTTCGCCGGGCAGCAGCCCAGCGCACGCCGTGGAGCCTCGATAATCGAACAGCTTAGCGACAGCCATGCCGGCCGGAGTTTGGCCCATCACGTGCTTATTAGAGTGAATGCCTGGGAGGCTGCCATGCCCGCAATCGTCACGGATCTAAGATATGCGATTCGCCAGCTAAGAAAGACGCCCGGTTTTGCTTTGGTCTGCGTACTGACGCTTGCCCTGGGTATCGGAGCCAACACAGCGGTCTTCAGTGTGATGAACGCGGTACTGCTGCGCTCTCTGCCGGTGGCCGATCCCGCCCGCGTGGTGTATCTAAGGACCACCAACCCGCCACCTCAAACGGGTACAGTCGACTCAAACGCAACCTTCTCGTATCCGGTGTACGACGCGCTGCGGCGGCAAAATCGGGGACTATCGCCGGTCATGGCCTACGTGCCCCTGGCCACGGGCAAAGTCGCCGTCCGTTATGGGGAGCAGCCGGAGCAGGCAGAAGGTGACATGGTGAGTGGCACCTTTTTTTCCGGCCTGGGTGTGAAACTAGCGTACGGGCGCGGTTTCAGTGAGCAGGACGAGTCGAACCACGCGCCCATTGCCGTGATCAGCTACGGCTACTGGACCCGGCGTTTCGCGAGCGCCCCGGACGTGTTGGGAAAGACGCTCTATGTAAACGGCGTTCCTCTGACCATCGTGGGGGTTGCTACGCAAGGCTTTGAAGGGGTCGAAGCGGGTGGTTCGACCGATTTCTGGATTCCCTTGCAGAGCCGGCCAGAACTGAATGCCTGGGGCGCTCCTGTGGACGATGGGAAAACATACATCGCAAGACCCACATGGTGGTGCCTTCGGCTGATGGGGCGCCTCGCGCCCGGCGTAAGCCACGCGCAGGCGGTCGCGCAACTACAGGCCGCATTTCAGGCTGCGGCCTATGTTGGGCTGGGCAATCCGCAACCTGGAGAAAAGAAACCCGTCCTCAGCCTGCAGCAGGTAAGGGGTTTCCCGGATACGAACAGGAGTACGGCAAACCGTTGCGCATCCTGATGAGCATGGTCGGGCTGGTGCTGCTGATTGCCCTGAGCAACGTGGTCATGCTGCTGATGGCGCGCAATGCAACCCGGCAGCGCGAGTTCTCGGTGCGCCTGGCGCTGGGCGCAGGGCGCAAGCAGCTATTGCGCCAACTCCTCTGCGAGAGCCTGCTGCTGGTGTCGGCTGGAGCTCTGCTGGCATGGTTCTTTGCCGACTCGGCAACCAGGGCGCTGGGTGCCTGGGCGCAGATCGAGTCGAGCATGGCGCCGGACAACACGGCCCTGCTTTTCACCCTGAGCATTCTGGCGCTGGCTACGCTTTTATTCGGGCTGGTGCCGCTGCGCATCGTGCTCTCCGCCGGGCCAACACTCGCGTTGAAAACATCCGCGGCGACCTCGCAAACGGATGCCGGCAAATCGCGCGCCAGCAGAACCATTGTTGCTCTGCAGATGACCCTATGTGTTGTGTTGCTGGTGGGCGGTGGGTTATTGGTGCGCACCTTGCGCAACCTGGAAAATACTCCACTGGGCATGCAGGTTCACGGCCTGGTCGTCTTCGGAGTGAAACCCAACATACAATCGGTTCCCGAAGGCGTCGCCTTTTATCGGGAGTTGATGAACAAGCTGCGTCGCTTGCCCGGTGTGGAATCGGTGACCATCATGGAGGAGCGCCTCGGATCGTGGGCCTCCGACAACAGCCCCATGACGGTAGACGGCAAATTCCCGGAGCTGGCGAACGGCGCGTCGGGGACGGTGCGCAGCAATGTGGCCGGGCCCGACTTTTTCCGTACCCTCGGAGTCCCCTACTTTTGGGCCGCGATTTTGCCGATTCCGATACCGCGACTTCACCCCACGTAGGCATCATCAATGAGCAGTTTGCTCACCGCTTCTTCCCAACCAGAACCCGCTGGGTCACAGTATTGGGACCTCTGATGGGCAATACCAGATGACGGTTGTAGGGGTAGTGAAAGATCACAAATATCGCAGCATCGATGAAGAGCCGATTCCTATGGCCTGGTACATGTATGCACAGATTCCGATCACCGGCCAAATGCACGTGGAAATGCGGGTAAAGGGTAACCCTTTGGCGATTCTGCCATCGGCGCGCAAAGCGGTGCAGCAGATGGATCCGAACCTGCCGCTGATCCAGCCCATGACCCAGCGCGCGCAATTTGATCTCACCATTTCGCGGCAATTGCTCTTTGCGCGGCTGGCCGGGTTCTTCGGCTTGTTGGCGGTGGTCCTGGTGGCGACCGGCGTGTATGGAACGCTCGCCTATCGTGTGAACAACCGCACCAGCGAGATTGGCGTGCGCATCGCCATGGGCGCGCAGCGAAGCCAGATGGTTTGGATGGTGCTGCGTGACAGCCTGATGCTGACGGCGGTGGGCGTGACCATCGGCATTCCGCTGTCGCTCTTACTGGGCAAAGCGCTAACCTCGGCGCTGTATGGAGTGGAGCCCTACGATCTGGTGAGCGACATCTTTGCCGCGCTCGGCATAGCAGCAGTGGCGATTGTCGCCAGCGTAATCCCCGCACGTCGGGCCGCGACCGTCGACCCATTGACGGCGCTGCGGTCAGACTAGCTACCCAACGGCAAGGCTCTTTAGATGGTCGTAAGTGGCGGTCAGCCGTTCGCGCAGATACTCGGCGCCGGTTGTGGGCCGATACTTCGCCGCGGCGCCCGGCGCAATGCAACCCTGCAACACTTCCACGCGCGCATCGGGATTAGGATCGAGAAAGAACGCTACCGAATACCGGTCCTGGACCGGAATCGCGACCCGGTGCGGCGTTGAGATGTAAACATCGTTGGTCCAGCGCATTAAGCAGTCACCGATATTGCAAACGAATGCGCCCGCGATATGGGGTGCATCGAGCCAGGCGCCGTTGCGTGTGCGAACCTGCAGCCCCGCAACCCCATCCGTGGCCAGAATGGTGAGATTGCCATAGTCGGTGTGCATGCCGGCCCCGCTGTCGGGAGCGTGATCCTGGCTCTGTGGTTGCGGCGGATAGTGCAGCATCCGCAGCGTTGCCAGCGGCGCGTCGAGTTTGTCCTCGAAGAAATCCTCCGCAATGCCTAAATCGAGCGCAAAGCCATGGTGAAGCCGGCGGCCCAGCGCCCAGCACGCGTCGTAATAGGCGAGGACCGTCTCTCGCCAAAGGGGAAGCGCCGGCCACAGATTGACACCGCGAAACGGCTTACCCGCGGTCACTTCAGGATGATCTGCCGCAAACTCCAGCCCGATATTGAAAGCTTCCTTGTAATCGGCGCGGGCGCCTCCTTCATTCAGGCGTTCCCCCTCGAGCGCGACGTAGCCGCGGTTATGCTGCGAGCGCTTGATCGAATACTCTTCCTTGGCTGCGACCGGCAACGCGAAGAATTCCCGGGAGGCGGCAAACATGCCGGCCCGCGTGGCTTCGGGGATGCCGTGGTTCACCACGTAGAAGAAGCCGATTTCGCGGCAGGCATTGCCCAATTCGGCTGCCACTGCGGCCCGCGCGGAGAGCTCGGCCGAAGCCAATCCCGAAACATCGATCACTGGAAGCGTCGTCATCATCCATCCGTTCCAACATCTGCTCTGGGATGCAAGGCTGGTATCATTGCCCCCACCCGGATTTCCTGTGCAGCTTGTTGGCTTCGGCCCCACTTCATGCGGCTTTGGGTCAAATTGTAGCAAATGGGCGCAACCTGAAACCCTGATCGCGGGGCTCAACTCATAACCGGCAACACATGCCGGAGGAACAAGAGTTAGCCGTGGATATCGAGACCTTTGTTAAATCACTGCCCAAAGCCGAGCTGCACTTGCATCTCGAAGGAGCGGTTGCCGCAACCACTGCCATCGAGTTGGCGAAGAAGCACGGTCTGGCGACGCATGATTATGAAGATGCGTCGAAGCTCTTCGACTTCCCGGATCTGGGCGCGTTTCTCAAAGCCTACGACATCATCTGCAACTCGATTGTCGATGCGGACGATTTCCATCGCGTCACCTACGAAATGCTGGCGCGCTGTGCCGGCAATGGCGCGCGCTACGTCGAATTCTTCTTCAGCCCGCAGGCGCATCATGGTGTAGCCTACGGCACTATGCTCGACGGCATTGTCGCCGCGATGCGCGATGCCGCGCGCGACCAGGGCGTGCAATCCCGCCTGATCCCGGCTCTGAATCGCGAGTTGGGCCCGGAAGTTAGTATGCAATTCCTCGACCTCGTGCTCTCGGACCGGCGCGAGGAAGTCATCGGCATCGGGCTTGATTACAACGAGGTCGGCCATCCGCCCGGTCTCTATGCCGACGTCTACCGGCACGCCAGAAATAGGGGACTGCGCGTGACCGCCCATGCGGGGGAAAATGGCCCGTCGGAGCATGTCGGGGATTCCCTGGATGTGCTCGCCTGCGATCGCATCGATCACGGCTACCATGTGGTCGACGATCCGGCGCTGGTGGCCGCATGCCGCGAGCGCGGCGTGTTCTTCACCGTCTGCCCCACGACGACCACTTTCACCACCACCTTCCGCGATCTCGCTTCGCCCAGCCATGCTATCCACCGTATGTTCGACGCCGGGCTCAATCTGGTGATCAACACCGACGATCCCGCCCTCTTCCGCACCGACCTGAACCACGAATATTTGCTGGTTGCCCGGCATATGGGCTGCACCCCGCAACAATTGGCCGAAGTGGCTCTCAACGGTTTACGCGCCTCCTGGCTCGATGACACCACCAAGCGCGTCTGGATCGCCGAATGGAGCGCCGAAATCAATCGCCTGCTCCCGGTCTCGGCGCCCCAGCGCGTCTAGATCTTCCGCCAAGTCTCTCGTCTTGCAATGGAAGGCAATCGCCGCAGAGACCCCTTGAAGCGTCTTCTCCGTGGCAGGATACCTGTGGGAAGAAAAGCGGCTCAAGGTGTCATTTGAGGGAAGCGATTCCCGGCTGTATCCAGGAAAAAATAAAGCCGGTGAACTCGGGAAATACGCTGGCTACCAAACCCAGCACAGGGCCTGCTCCGAAGCCAATTAGCTTGATCCAGAAGTCACTGCCCAGTTCGCCGGGCTTGGTATCCGTGAGATAACTCAGGGTTGCGTCGCGGTGCATTTGAGAATACACGGCGACGATGGTCGCGCTGAGGACGACAAACAAAGCTACCACGATGCTACTGAGTACCGGACGTGGGTCGAAGGGATAACTGGCGACCGCGATGGTTATAGAAATAAACACACATATCATGCCCATGACGAGCGAGCGCATGCGTCCGAGAATGTTCTGGATGAAAGCCATGTAGACGAAGCACACCAGCTCTTCAGCATTGCGAATGTGGGTCGGAAGACCGGCCCCCGATGGGGCATCAGCATCCGTTGCATCCACGCCGCGCTCCTCGGGTTTTCCGGGTAGATCCGTTGCTGACGATCGACTTTCTTCTCGCCAGGCAGGAAGCAGAAGTTGGGCGACCATCAGGCCTGCGGTTGCGGCCAGCGACTCCTGCAGCGATTTGAGACCTGACATGCGACGCGCTTTCCAGTCGTCCCAGTGCAACGAATACCATTGTGCGAAGTCCAACCTTTTCCTGCAGGTGTCTTCGATTGCTTCCACCAGGTTAGCCAAGGCCGGGTCGTCGGTCTTTTTTGCTTTCCTGCCAAGCAGAATCCCTACCAGGCCTGAAGAGGGTTTCTCTTGCCATGCGAGCAGCGATTGGCGGAGATGAGTCAAGCTTTCCATCTGGCGGAAAACTAGCTTGTAGCGCGCATCGAGCACGTTCCCGCTCATTTTCCAGACTGACCCCCAGGAGAAGCCCTTGAAACTCCCCAGCGTTCGGCGCAGGGGAAGCTTGTCGAGAAATTGAAGCATGTGGTGTAAGCGGAGCCAGACGCGGGAAAGCTGCCAGGCATTCGCCAGCAGTATGCTGATGGAGAGAACGAGCCATAGGCAGAAAACGAATGAATACGCTCTTGAGCCTAAATTGCGGATGGGCGGGAAGCCAAACAACCATCCGCCGGCTGCGATGAGCCCCAAAAAGCAAAGGACGGCGACGATCCAGACCTGGGACGCAAAAGGAGAGCTTAGCTGCTCAATCCGCTGGCCGGCCCCCTCCTTGCTGAGCATTGGCAGCAGATCGTCCTTGCCCTCGGCCTGACCTTCCTGCTTCGGCCGACGGATGGTCAACGAATCGGCAGCCGGCAATTGGGGCCGGTCTTCGCCGAAAAGCGCAAGCCCCTGCAGCCCATACCAGAACCAGCCGTACAAGCCTGCTATCAGAGATATCAACGGTACCAGGGGCGAAACGCCGGTGGTGAGGTTGATGGCCCGCCAGTAAGTGGGAACACGATTGGTATCGTTCAACGCCCCGTCGAGAGAAAGATCCAGGAGCCAATAGAGCGCCAACGATACGCCGGTATAAGTGAGAAACGACCGCCAGACCGCTGCTGGAATTTTGCCCTTGGCGCTCCAGGCCTTGAAAGCTTGTACACCCAGGGTGAGACTCTGCCACAGGTTCGGGCGGATTGGAGGGAGGTCAGTCCGTTCGAAGAGATACTGCTCGACCCAGGTGTTGGCGCACACCGCAACGCCCGCAATCAGCCAGACGAGAGGCAGAAAGGCGCGGTAGAGCCAGGGGTTCGGTAAGGGTTCGCCTCCCTCCCACATTTCACCGTATCCCCAGGCAAGCGTGATGGGGAGAAGGGCTACGAGGATACTGCCGAAAAGGATAAGTGACCGATGAGAATTTTGCTGCCGTCTGACTTCAGCGGGATCGCATGGTGACTTCCCCGGAGTGCAGTTGCATTTGGGCCGGACGAAATGAGCGCGATGCGCCGGCTTTACGGTGATCGATGCGCAACAGCAGCAGAGCGCATGAAAGACCGCCCAAAACAGTCCTGCGAGCATGAGGAGCTTCATGCTGGGTGGCATCGCCAGCCATGCTTGGGGCATGTTGCTGGCGACCCCACTGCCAGTAAAGAAGAATGCAACACTGGCGTAGATGGAGCTGAGACTATGCCGCGTCCGGGCGCTTAGAGGTTCTTTTTCGTTGAGATCGGGAACCTTTGGCGGATTTTTCTTACCCAGGTCGGTGGGGAAATCCATGGCCGCCACTGGCCAGAAGCCTCCATCGCCCAGTACCGAGAGCCAGGTGGGAGGATGGCGACAGGGGGCTTCGCGCTGGTTGCGCATCCAGAAGGGCGCCGCATAGTCTGGCAGGCTAAGATCGGGGTCGCAATTGGATGGCACGAAACCGTTGTTGGCGCTCTCTTCCCCGTCTGCGCTCGCGGTCGCTGCGATCGCTTGATTGCTGGTAATTTCCTTTTCTGGATCGGGGTTTACCGCCGGGTGCAGCAGAAAGCGTGCGGCAACGTAGGTGCCTTCTACTCCGTCATTGGTGAAGACGCGATGGGAGTGAAACCTCCCTTGGCTGGTATCCAGAAAAGGTGGGTTGGGACCGGGGGCCAGGGGCCTGGTCCAATCTTGCTCCCACGGCAACAGCGGGTAAGTGGTTAAGGTCATGATCCCGTTCAGGCCGCCGGTTCCCGTTTCCCGGCGAAGCAGTAAGTCGGAGCCCACCAGGACGATGCGTCCCTGGGGATAAGTGAGGCGGAAGAAGTGGCTTAGAAATAGCTGGTCGAGGGGATTGCTGCTGCGCAGCAGGATGTATTGCGTTCTATGTGCGCGCATGAGGCTCACCATCTGCTGTAGTTCCGCCTCCTGCGAGAGCGCAGTCTGGTCGCCACTGTAAGAGCGTATGGTGTCATGGTCCTTGCCCTCAGGATCGGCCAGGTCGCTCTGCAGAACGTGGCGTGACGTATCCCCACTGGGCTGTGCGGTCGCGCGGGTGAAGATCGACTGATTTTGGTAGGCAGCCCGCAAAGCGGCAATGTCTCGCGGGTAATAAAGATAGACGGGCCCCTCTTTCCTGGGGCGCTTCTCTAGAGTGCTGGTCTGCCCGCCGTTCTCATCCGGCTGCTCCGGACGGCAGGGAGAACGCCTTGCATTGCCGTTGTTGTACTCGGCACCGTAAGCGGTCTCGTCTTCGGAGACAATTGCCAGGGTCGCCGGATCGGTTCCGGCGGCGTAGACATATCTGCAATAGCGATCGAGGTCGACATCCCCGCTATGCTGAAAGCTACGAAATTGGATGTTTAGCCGGCCGAGGTCATCCGTGGCAACTTTTTGCAGCCAACCAACTCCGGAGTTACTGGTGACGCTGCCGCTAAAAATGCGCAGATTCGATCCTGCGCGACTGGCGAGAATATCGACTTTGCTTTGCAGTAGTTCGACCAGGGACGGAATGGAACCGGAAAAACTTGGGCCGAGTATCTGTAACGGTGGCAGTATTGCTTTGGAGTCGCCGGGCTGTAAGGCGGCGATCCATTCGACGGCATTCTCAAATTGCCGGCGATGGATGCCGCCGGTCGGCTCCTCTCCCACAATGAGCACGGCCAATCCGTCTTCGAAAGGCTGACGGTGGGTTTTCAGGTCATGGAGCGACCTGCGGAAGAGAAGGATTCCCGGCTGATTCTCCTGCTCCTCCTTGCGCTTCTCCGCCTTATCTTGATCGTCAATCCGCGGGTAAGAGGATTCGTCCGTCTCCCAGGGCAGCCAGGAGGAGTCGTAGACGTACCCGTCGTCTTGTGCCGCTTCTTCAATTGCTTCGGCGGAACGGTCGAAGATAAGCGGGAAGTGCGTGTGGAGAGGATCGGGCAGCGTGGCGATGACTAAGTGAAGTTGCTGCATCCGGAGCGGGAACGTAGTCGAGTTAGGCGGGGGCAGCTTCTCATCCGGATAGCAGGAGCGTGGAGCGACGATCTCTGTTTCCTCGACCAGAAAGAAGGCCTGGAGCAGCTTCTCCATATCCGGACAGGGTCCGTTGTCGAGGGCCGCCACGGCCGTAGTACTGGGACGAGTATAGGATTTGGCGGTCTGTTGTGCCCCTGTAGCAGGAGATGGCGGGTTGGTTTTTGTGGTGGAGATGCCGACGGTTGCGGCTATACCGAGCAGGGCCGCCGTTGCCCACAAGCCGCCCTCGCGTTTCATGCCAAGCCTCCTGTCGGAGCGATGGCGTGACTATGGCCGTGAGAGCCCGAAAATGCCTCTTGCGGCAGGCCCCGCAGTGGAGTGACACGATGGGCCCAGCACTCATAGACAGCGCCCGATTCATCAAATAGTGATGGGGACGCCGAGTTCGTTTCATGGGGTGGTTTCGTCTGTTTCTCAGAACGGCAGGTCCCCAACCGCTAAGGGCAAAAGGGTTGGGGAGCATCCTAGCCCACTCAAGCCAAAGTACGGCTTGACCCCGATTTCCTGCCACGCTGTGCTAGAGAGGTCCGCGTGTGCGCCTTTCACTAAGGAAAGGCGCAAGGAGTGTATCAACGCCACAAGCCTCCGCAGGAAATCGGGGCAAATGGGCCACCCAAAGCTTTGGTTGCCGGTGTAACTCGCCACCCGCAGGTGGTGGGCGGCAGTCCATGAACATCCGATCAAAAAAGCGGTGCCCTCAGGGGGTAAAGCCCTCACCTGGGCTGGGTGGCCCATTCAAGCCGTTCTTTGGCTTGAGTGGGATAGTGGCTCTCGATGTGCCATTTCCGGTTGGTCACGCCCGCCCAAGGGAAAAAACTCCCCAGAAGGGCACGGACATCTACATTTTCTGAGCCCTGGGTATGATCCATCGAGCTTCGGTTTTGGGTCTTGCTTTGTATCAGGGCACGACTTTATTCGTGCCGCACACGATGGTACGGACCGGGCTTTAGAAGCCCCTGCGGTGTTGTTTTCCCGCCCGGTACAGAGTTTTTCCGCGGCCTGCTAGGGAGCAGTCAGTGCTCCGTTGGCCACCACCCGGGTCTGTCCTCCGTTGGCGACGGAAGCGATCGAGACGGCGTCCTGGCCAAAGAAGCTCATCTTGATCCGCGTCTCCACTTCCACCGGGCCGCCAAGCACCTGATAGGGACTGTAGTGCCACTGCCGGACCGCGCGCATGCCGGCTGCTGCCAATTTGGGGCTGCCGCTTACTACCGTCACTTTTTTGACCGAGCCGTCCGCGGCAATCAAGGCCTTCAGTTGCAACTCTCCCACCAGGTTGGGTTCAGAGATAACGGGATGAGCAAAGTGACCGGGCGGAAGTTCGGAGACAAACCGTCGTTCCGCGGTAGCGGAAGGGGCCATCGGAGCCGGCTCAACCTTGGCATGCTGCAGAACCGCGAGGCGGCCTGCGCTCCTGGCGCTGATGGGCTGGCCCGGTCCGCCTGCCAACGGCGCAGACTCATGGCGAGCTAGCGTGGGCTCAGGTGGCGGAGCTGCGACCCAGCGCTTTGGTGTTTCGGCATTCCGAAAGGCAGCCGTTGTCGGTGGAACCCGAAGCGGCCTGGTTGCAGCTGGATGGCGATCGGGTGCCTTGAAGTGGTTTAGAGCCTGCGTGCCCGGTGCTGCCACAGTTTGCGGGGCACTCGTCTGCTCGGTACTGGAAAACAGGGGAACTCGGTACGTTGATGCCAGTATCATGATTAGGCCAACGGCAGCCAAGGCACCCAAATCCCGCCATTGCTGGGAGCGGGTGGTGGCGTCGCCGACTTGCTGTGTCTTTGGGCCGGTGGGCGCCTCCCTGGTCTCTACGTGCTTCACACCCGTCGGCAAATCCAGGCGCGGCAATTCGGGGATCTCGGGCTTTGCCAGCAATGCTTCCGTCGCTGTCAGTTCGGTGCGCATCGAGACCACTCGCGCAGAAACCCGGGACCTCGAGCGCACCTTCTCGACCACTCCGATGACAGCTTTACGGGGCACCGGTAGAACGGGTGTCACGACCGACGTCCGGGAGAGCTTCTCAATCAGGCGCCGATCGTGACGGCTCAGAAGCTCCGGGGGAAGCACACGAAAATTGCGGAAGGCCCATTGCAGGCGGATGCTTTGCCACCGTGACGGCCGAACGTAGACCGGTCCGGCCTCGGTGCGCAATTCCAGAAGCTGCGTGCCGTTCTCTTCGATACTCTCGGTGTCAGGTGCGGCAGATTGCGGCGCTTCTGGAAATTGGAGTATCGACCCGAAGTTCGTCATGACGGCCTCCGCTTTGAAAATCACACAGGGGCCCGTCGTACAGGTGCGAGAGGAAAAATGGGGGGTTGTCACCTCTGGTACATCTTCCTCGTTCTTATCTTATGACGGGATGCGAACTGGTGCCAGTCGACCGAGGACCGGGAGAGCCATCACGCCACGCCGGCGCCGGCGAGGGAACCAGCCGCCCGTTGAAATTGCTGCACTTAAGATGCTGGTTCCGCTCACCAGGATGGCCGTTGGCGCCAGATTTTCATCTTTTTGCCAATGTGCTCAATGCCCAGTCACAGTAGCGTATAGGCCCATTTTCGAGGCAATGCCCCCGGCACAAGGCGCCCCACTCAAGCTCGGCCTGAGGCCGGCCACCTGTGGCATTTTTTCGCGCACGGGCGGCATCCTCGGGGAGAGTCTGCATTGCGTGCGGCGCTTTCGCCCTGCAAAGTTAAACCTTGATTACTTGCAGCCGGGACAAGAGCGAGCTAGAAATGGCCCGTCCTTTTCTTCTTTAGAGCTGCCATCCTTCTTCTTGTAAACGATGTGGTAGTGATATTCGGTCCACTCATGTGGCATATGGAGAAGGATAGGCTCCTTACTCGTCCCATTAAGGTTTCCACCGGGCGGCCCAGGCTTTTCGAAAATGATCTCGAAAAGGGGGTAGTCGTCGTAGTGGTTCGTGAACTCGAAGGTGCCGCCCAGGTCGACCTGGACTTCACGAGGGGTTTCGCCTGGGGCGGCTTTGACCGCCTTCGGGGTAATGACGGTATTATCATGAACGCTCATACTCATGCTCGCTTTCTGGGAAAAGTTACAGGATTGAAGGCGCCAGACAGTTTGCTCTGGCGCTGACTTCGGTAACGCTGGCCCGCCTTGCCGTACCATAAATGTTGCCTTTTGGCAACACCTTATTCCACCCATTTGGCCCTCCTTAACCATTCCTCAACCGCCGGCAACAGTTTTCGATATCGCTAACTGCCGATAGCGGGGATCTTTTCGCAACGACTGCAGGTCCGGAAAAGCCGCAACCTGCACGTCTGAGGCGCCTCTTCGAAAACAACCGGCGAGCGTGTTTAGCGCCTCCTCCCGTTTTCCCAGGAGTTCCAGGATCCTGCCTTTATAGATCTGGGAATCCATCTGCACCGCTCCCAGCGACTCGGCTCTCGCGATGAGCGGAGCAGCATCCTGCGGGCTACCCGACTTGACCTTGTAGAGAGCGAGCAGCATCCAACCGGGTCCATCGTTGGGATCCGTTGCCAGGTGCCGCTCGGCCTCCTTCGCTGCCCGCAGGAACGCGTTTTTCGCTTCGTTCGGATGATTGCGCAAGGAAACGTAGCAGTCGCCGAGTTCCAGCCAATTCAGATCGAGCGATGGATTCAGTTCCACGGCCTTGCGGGCGAATGGCAGCGCCTCATCGTACTTGCCCTGGTAGCGCAGCGCGAGGGAGCAGAACGCCGCCGCTTGATCCGAGTCGGGATCCAGGACGAGACTTTTCTTCAAAGTTTCCGTCCCTTCGGCGAACTCGCCGATCTGGAGATATTCCGCACCCAGATTGCTCAAGGCCCAGGAATTTCTTGGCGCGGCCAGGCTGGCTGCGAGGAAAGCCTTCACCGCCTCGTGATACCTCCCCTGCTGCTCCAGGCCGAAGCCGAGTTCGTTGTAGGCCAACCAATAGTTGGGGTGCTCCTTCAATACCCTGTGAAGGGTCTTTTCCGCGTCTTCCCAGCGATTGAGACGGGTATAGACCTGCGCCTGCCACACCAGCGTTCTTGGGTTGGATGGATCCAGGGACAGCGCCCTGGCAATCTCATGCAAGGCGCCTTGCTCGTTGCCGGAGTATTGAAAGATCAGCGCCTGCGCGAGATGTGCGTCCACCAGGTCCGGGTTCAGCGTCAGCGCAACCAGACAGTTGCCTTGCGCGAGGTCAAGAGCCGCGGGGCTTCGCCGAACCACCGAGAAGTGGCCATAGGCCTGTGCCAGCTTTGCATGTGCAAGGGCGTAGTGTGGATCCAAGTCCACCGCCTGCTTGTATTCCTCGATAGCGGCATCGAGCCCGGCATCGTTCGGTTGATTCATGAAGGTCTCGGCCGACTGGTAGGCGGTAAAGGCAGCGACTGACTGCGTTCCCGGCGCTACCTGCCCACCGTTATCGAGATAATCACTGACCTCGAGCAGCGAGGCCGCGGCCCGCACGGCTTTGCCGGGCAGAGAGGTGATCTCAGCCAGAGCACAGGTCAGCTTCTTCTCCCGCAGCGGCTGACCGGATATGGGATCCAGCAAGCGCAGGAAGAGCTGGAAATGCGCGGCTCCTGGCAACCCAGAGGCGGCCAGCACCAGGTTCGCCCCCAAAGGATCACAGACCTCTTTCAAATGGGTCACGCTCCCGGTGTTCAGGCTCACATCTTCCGGAGAGATCACGAACAGGTCTCTGTCCAGCGTCTCGCAACGGGTGAGCTCACTCTTGATCGCACTGAGCACGCTGGTCAGCATCGGGGTCACGTGAATATCGGAAGTCGTCGGCCAATTCAACAACGCGACGAAACGCTTGCTGGGCAGCGGGCGCAGCAGGTCTTCGACTTCATCCCATTTCCACCATGCGGCGCCGGCAAGAGTGCCGATCGCGGCCACAGCCGCGGCGCCAAAGCGACGGCGAGTCCACAAAGTTCTCGTCCGGTAGTTGATATGGAGTGAGGTCAGGGCGCGCTCAAAGGCCTGGCATCTCGTCTTGGGATCGGGATCGAGACATCCCACGATCAACTGGACGCAAAAGGAAGGCAGACCGGACGTAGCCAATCGCGGGTTAACGATCACCGAAGAGCTATCCGCCGCTACAGCCGGCCTCTGTCCTGTAAACACCTCGTGCAAAACCACACCGAGGGCAAAGAGATCGCTGGCTTGCGAGGGCGGCCGCCCCGAGAACAGTTCCGGCGCCATATAGTCCGGCGTTCCTGCTACTAAACCCCTCCCGGAAAGAGAGGGCTCAGCCTCATGGGCGCGAGCCAACCCAAAGTCGGTGATGCAGACTCGCACTTCCGAACCGGCGCCATCGAGCAGGATGTTGTTCGGCTTGATATCCCGGTGAATGATACCGGCGGCATGGATAGCTGCCAGTCCGGCGGCCAGCTGCTTGAGGATGGCCAATCCTTCGGCAATGGGCAGGGAAGCCGTTCTCCGCAATCGCGCCGCGAGGGTTTCGCCCGGCAGCAGCTTCATGGTTAAGAACAGGAAGTTAGCGGGCGGCTGCTCACAATGAAAGATGTCATAGATTGGGCAAAGATTTGGGTGGCTCACTTCCCGCGCCACCAATACTTCGCGTTCGAACCGTTGCTGCAGGGCAGGGTCATCGGCAATTTGAGGGAGAATGGTCTTCAGGGCGACGTGGACGCCTTGCAGGAATCGGTCCTCCGCCTCATAGACTTCGCCCATTCCTCCTTTGGCGATGAAGCGGACAATGACGAAACGATCGATCAGGACCTGACCGGGCTTGAATCTGCCCTGCGGCCAGTGGTGGCGAAGGAGTTTCCTGGTCGTCGATAGAACCGGTTGTAACCGGCAGCGCGCGGAGGGAGCATCACCGCTTGCTCAAGAAGATCAAATGGGGGGTGCTCGAGAAAGCTGCCGGCGCTTGCATCCTCGGCCAGCAGCTCTTCGACCGTGCGCTTAGTTCCGGATCGTGGCGCAGGCGTGGTCGAGAAAGGCCTCACGCTCATTCGGCTCGAGCGCCAGAGCGGCCTCGAACAGTTGCTCCACGAACTCGGGTTGCGTCGCCATATACCCAGTCCTACAAAGCGCTGATCGTAAAGACCTATATCGCCAGAGGGGGCATCGGGATGACGTCTGGTAGGAGAGAAAGCAACCGCAGCCTTTCCCCAGCGATTGTTACTTAGTGCCCGGGGGCCACGAAAGGTATCAGGTTCTGAGCAAATTTCGCCTGAGTGACCCCAAAATGAACCGAGGAGCCAGCCGGAAGACCCGGAGATTTAGGGCTCCGGGCCCTCCTACTCCACGTTACTCCGTTACCGGGCAGCAATGAAAGTCTCGCTGCTTGGGTTAAGCATTGCTTGCTGGAGCCGACCCGCCGCTCCGTCTTCGATGCGGGAACCTGGACGTCCATACTCGCCTGGTCGCAGAGAATCTCGCTCAGGAAGTACTGGCTGCCGTACCTGTGGAATACCAGCTTTCCACCGTTTGGGGACTTGTTGCCGGCCGCGATGACAAGGCTGACCATGGAATGGGTTTATCTTGGTTCTTGACTCACGATGATCCGCGATGAGTCCTCCTTGATGGTGTAAGTACCCGCGGGAAGCAGCTTGTTGCCCACGGTAAAGTCGAAGGGGACGTTTGCCTTTACCCCCCTGGACTGCGCGAAGGATGTGCCGGCCATGGCAAAATTTGCGATGGCGAGGATTGCGATTGCTGTGGACCGTTTCATGACTGTCTCCTTTCGATGAGGCGTTGGTTTCTGATCGCCTTCAATTGGTTAAGCGGAGTTCACCGCGCAAAGGTGCCAACATTCCGAAATTTTCTTCCGACGAACTGTGGGCGCGTCCCGGAAGGCATAGGCAACCATCATGGGTGCAGAGGACGGGCAAGTCACCCTTCTGCTGAAGGCCATGAAGAACGGAGACAAGTCTGCAGCCGAGAAGCTATTGCCGCTCATCTACAGCGAACTGCATCGGTTAGCCAGGTCTTATATGCAGCGAGAGCGATCGGACCACACATTACAGCCGACTGCTCTTATCAATGAGGCGTATTTGCGTCTTGCTCGCGATAGCATCGATTGGCAAAGCCGCCAGCACTTCATCGGAGTCGCGGCAAACGTCATGCGCCGCTTGCTGGTCGATCATGCGCGAGCGCACAACGCCGAGATGCGAGGCGGAGCCCTTCAGCGGGTTGAACTTGAAGAGGGATTGATGATTTCCAGCGAGCGCTCCAGCGAAGTGCTTGCTTTGCATGACGCACTTACTCACTCTTGAAGCAGTGGATCCACGGCAGGCGAAGGTTGTGGAGCTACGTTATTTCGGTGGATTCTCGGTTGAAGAGATCGGCGACATCCTGGAGATGTCGCCGCGATCGGTGAAGCGGCACTGGGCTTTGGCGAGAATCTGGTTGCGGAAACAGATGAAGAACTCGAGCGATCCTGATGTGACCCAGGGAGAAACCCTCTCCTAGAAAATGGCAGTCAAGCCGATATCAACAGAAAAAAGCTCTGAAACAATGACATGCCCCGCTTGAAGGTGTATACAGGCCGCGGGCCACCATTGCGCATGGAAACCTCTGATCTGGAGGCATAACGATGGCGAGGACTCGCACGGTTACGAATTTCATCGAACTACCTGGGAGCTATAAGGCTCTGTCGCGCGGGGCAAGAGTGGGCGCACCCATTCCAGCGGACGAAGTCTTCAGCGTCCTGGTACGACTCCATCGCAGTCGCCCCCTGGCAGCACTCACTGGAACATCCCGCCGGCAAATGTCCCACGCGGAGTACGCCGCAAAGCATAGCGCGAAGCCTGCAGATATCGATCAGGTGAAATCATTTGCCCAGCGGTTCCACCTGGATGTGGACGCCGTCATTCCCGTGGAACGGTCACTCATACTTAAAGGAACGGCTAAGAACTTTTCCAGGGCATTCCAGGTGAAGCTCCGGACCCATCACCTCCCGGATGGAAAGTCCTACCGTGGGCGCGAAGGCAAAATCTCTATCCCCTCCAATTTAGGAAGCATTGTCATGGGCGTGTTCGGATTAGACGACCGGCCTGTGGTCCATCGCCACGTCCAGTTTGCACCGCTCACCAAAGTGACTAGCGCACCCGCTGGGCAGCAACTCCAAACTCCCGGTTCGATCAACCCGTTTTACGCGAATCAGCTGGCGGCGTTATACGGCTTTCCCGATGGCACCGATGGATCCGGACAGAACATCGGCATCGTTGAAATCGGCGGAGGGTTCAAGCAGGCAGATATTGATGAGTACTTCAAAGACGCGGGCATTACGAATCCCCCGAACTTCGGGGTGGCGACGGTGACCGGAGGGGCTTCCAACTCTCCCGATCCGAGCGACCCGTTGTTGCCGGACATTGAGGTGCTGCTGGATATGGAGGTCGCCGGTTCGGCCGCTCCGGGCGCGAACTTCAGGATGTTTTTTGGCAAGGACGGTTCGACCAAGCAGACGCTGTTGGCAGTACAGGCCGCCGTCCACTATCAGGCCGCAAGCCTTAGCGTGCTTTCCCTGAGTTGGGGCGGCGAAGAATATGACTCTTCGCTGGGCGCGGGGCAGCAGGGTGTTCTGGAGCAACAGTACCAAGACAATATGAACGACTTGTTCCATACTGCAGCGACTCTAGGCATTACGGTGTGCGTTTCCTCCGGAGACAACGCGTCCGCTTGCTTCCCGCTCGACGATCCGCAAAGGCCCTGGGATGGCCACGCGCATGTCAGTTTTCCCGCTTCGAGTCCTTACGCGCTGGCCGTCGGTGGAACGCACATTGTCAAGTCCACGGGAACAAAGGTTCAGGAAGAAGCATGGCATCCGGCCGCGAACGAAGGCACAGGGGGCGGGATAAGCCGCTATTTTTCGCGGCCTGGGTACCAGCAAGACTATGTATCGCAGTCGGCCGTCAACCCGTCCGGCGGAACAGGACGCGGGGTTCCGGATGTTGCCGCGGACGCGGCCCAGGAGAGCGGATATATCGTCAAAGTCGACGGCCACTCTTATCCCGGCTCGGGTCGCAACTATCCCCCGATTGGCGGCACCAGCGCGGCCGCGCCGTTATGGGCGGCGTTGATTGCCCGCCTGAATCAGGGGCTCAACACGAAGCTGGGTTTTGTGAACCCTCTTCTCTACCAGGCGCAGCGTTCGCCGGGGGCATTTCGCGATATAAACAAAGGAAACAACGGCGATTACAAAGCGGGTCCGGGCTGGGATCCGTGCACAGGACTAGGCGTTCCGAACGGCAATGCTCTGCTGAAGGCCTTGTCTACGTTGGTTGCGCCAGCCGCCTCGCGCGCAGTCGACGCCAGAGCGGCAGCCTCCAAAGCCGGCAAAGCTGTGCGCAACCGGGGTAGGATCGAACGCCCGACTGCTGCGCAGATCTCGGGCCAGATCTCCGGTTGGATTACCCAGTACGATTCCGACGACCCTACGACTTACTTTCCGGGAACAGTCGCCACAGCCGCGGTGAGTACGTCCCGCGGGCTCTCCCCGATCAAGTGGCCCAAGGGTAAGGCGCCTGTGGCCGCTCCGCTCTCTGCCGCTCCAGACCCCGAAGCGCCGCTCTCCAAATACGACTACCTGGTCGTCACCTGGACGGTCGAGGAAGCCAAGGCATTGGCGGATATCCTGACGCCGGGCTACCCGAGCAAGACGGCGTGGTACCAATACACCCACAACTTCACGTCGGAATATGTCCCGATCATCCAACCGGGCGCGCCGTCGGTAAAGGACAGCCACCGGTTGGGAAGCTTCTTCCCGACGGTCATCGCCGGCAAGAAAGTTCTCTGTTTCAAGTCGGAGCTGCATTTGAACCAGGACGGACCGAAACTGCCGATCCTGAAACTGTGGAAGCAACTGATAGCTGAAGTTAAGCCCAAACTGATCCTTACCACAGGCACCGGCGGCGGAATCGGTTCGTATGTCGAGCTTGGAGACGTGATCGTCGCGCCCTCGGTGCGGTTCGATTGCACGCAAAAACTTAAGTCCCAACCCTTCGCCAAGTCCGTGTATTCCTGTTCGAATCTCAAGAAAAAATCATTTTCGCTGGCGGAGCCGTTGTTTGCATTGAACGCCACTCAGCTCCCTGCTGCGAGCCGCTTGCCTACCATCATCGACCAGACGGGGCCTGGCGTTGCCAGCGCGGACGTCGTCACCACGGACTTCTTTGCCTATGACGACGTTCTTGCCCGGTACGGCCTGCAGGGGCTCGGCTCGGTGTGCGACGAGGGGGATGCCGCTCTGGGATTTGTGATTCAGAAGCTAGGCTCTTCTGCACCGAAGTGGGCAGCAGTGCGAAACGCTTCCGATCCGCAAATCCATGACAAGGGCATGACGGCCGAGCAAGGGTACGAACTGGCCACTAGCTACTACGGTAAGTACGGCTACTGGACAACTGTTCCCAGCGCCATCACTTGCTGGGCTCTCATTCTGGACAACTAGCTTGGTGCTGGACGCGCCAACCCAAACTTTGTCATCTCGATCGTATCGAAATGCAGTGGAGAGACCTGCAGTTCACTCAACCAGCGCGGGGGAAAGTGTGCGCTCCCATCGAGCGGCCTTTTGGTCTTCGCGGCGTGCGGAAAAGTGGGTGCCTTAACCGCCCTAGCACCCTATGTCTCCGCATTGTGCGTCGGGTCTTCGCCGCAGGAAAGCTGCCTGCCTGACGGTGGTCCCGGCGGCCGTGGTGGCGTGGAGATGGCTGGCGATCTAAGTGGCGGTGGCCATCCCTTTCGCTTGCTGTCTGCTCAACCAAGCCTCGAAACCTCCCTTGAGTACGAAAGAGTAACGGATCGGATAGCGATTCAAAATAGCTTCCACTCGACTCCACGCTATCGGATCTGTCGCCGAGTCATAGAAGACGAAAACCGACCGATGAGAGGCCTGGCGCAGAAAGCTGTCGAGTTGATCGATTGGCACACTGTGAGCATCGGGAATTTGCGCGGTGCCGTTGTGATGAGCGGGAGAACACAACTCCACAATGATCAAGTCTGATTCGATCACGATGAGGGAGTCCAGGCGCCCGGGAGAAATATAGGGAAGGGAAGAGCAGCCTTTCACATGTCGCTTGGCGTGACTTCTCAACTCCGAATACAGGAGCAATGCCCATAAGAACGCTACGAGGATTATGCAGAACCAAACGGACGGCAGCATAGCTCACCCCGGTTGGCCGAAGCTAAGGCAGTTGCACCTGGCACGACGGCCTTAGCCGCCAACCATTCTGCCGGTAAATATATCGTAATACGATGTATTACGCAAGCGTGGCCGCACACATGGTCGTTGGCGAGTGAAGAGAGAAATTTACAACGGCAATAAAAGCTTTCGGTGCCCCATTTGCCCCGATTTCCTGCGCAGGCCTGTGGCGTTGATACACCCCATGCGCCTTTCCTTAATGAAAGGCGCACACGTGGACCTCTCTGGCACAGCGTGGCAGGAAATCGGGGTCAAACCGTACGGCGCCTGCCTCGGCGTGCCGTGGGGCTTGAGTGGGCTACGAGGCCTCCCCAACGCGTTTGTCATTGGGACCGGCGCTCTCATTCCGGAGCTCTCGAGCGGCATCGGGGGGTAGAAGAAGACGAGCGTTGTTCGGCATAAACAACTTGACACCATTCCCAGGAAGGAGCATTCTTCTATAGAAATCTATGGGTGTTGCCGGACATGGTGAAGACAAAGAACGACAATCTCCAGGGCGCCCTGGCTTTACTCGTTTTAAAGACCCTCGAACAGGGACCCATGCATGGTTGGGGCATCACGCTGCACATCCAGCGCACCTCCAACGAGATTCTGAGGGTGGAAGAAGGTTCGCTGTACCCCGCGCTCCATCGCATGGAACAGGAGCGATGGCTGGTCTCCGAATGGGGAACAAGCGAGAACAATCGCCGTGCCCGCTTCTATCGGCTCACGGCACTGGGCCGGAAACGACTAACCGCCGAGCGGGAAAGCTGGAAGAGGCTCACCGGTGGGGTGGCCCTGGTGCTGGAATTCTAACCGGCGTAGATTGACGAGGCCCTCCATGGCATGGATCTCTCGCATACGTGCACTCTTCCGAAGAGAAGAACTGGCGCGGGAGCAGGATGAGGAGCTCCAGTTCCACCTCTCGATGCGCGAACAATTGAATGTCGAGGAGGGAATGACGGAGCCGGAGGCTCGTCGCGATGCCATGCTCCGGTTCGGGAATCCGAAGCTGTGGCGAGAGCGGATGAGTGAGATCGATCTAATGATCCTGCCCCAGACCGTCCTGCTGGATCTGCGCTATGCAGCCCGCATGTTGCGGCGCAACCTGGGATTCACGGTTGCTGCTGTTCTCGCGCTGGCGATTGGCATTGGGGTGAACACAGCCGCTTTTACAGCCTACAAGGCGTTCTTCAAGCGATCAATCGACGCACGCGAATCCGGACGGATGGTGAACCTGGCGCTGATGTTGCGCTCGGGCTCGGGCGATCAGGCGGTCAATCCGCAAGCCTTCTTCAGTATTCCCGACTACGAAGCTTATCGCGACCGTCTTCACTCTTTCGACGGACTGCTTGCCACCAGCAACCCGCAGTACCTTACCCTTACCGGAGCGGGAGGAGTGGTGAGCCAGAGCAGCGCCTCGACTCGCTGGTGGGAAGACTGGGGCTGCTTCCGAAGGGCAACAACACGGAGACTGCGAGCACGTTTCTGGTCTCGGAAAATTACTTTTCGGTTCTCGGGGTTGGGGTGTTGCGCGGCCGCACCTTTTCTGCCGGAGAGTCTTCAAGGCTTTCTGCATCGCCATCGGCAATGATTAGCGAGAACTACTGGCAAAAGCGGTTTGGCGGAGATCCGACGATACTGGGCAAGACCATCCGTCTGAATGGAATCGCCTTTACGATCGTGGGGATCACCCCGCACAACTTTGTGGGTACGACAGTGGAAGCACCTGATTTCTGGCTTCCGCTCCATGTTGAGCCACTGATACATCCCGACGACAATTGGCTGCGTAACCGGGAAAACCTGTGCTGCAGGCTATTTGCACGACTGGCTCCGGAAGCCGGCATCGATCAAGCGCAGGCGGAGATGACCGTGCTTGCCGGTCAACTGAGTGGCTTACATGACCCTCACTCAGATTTGAGCAAAGCGGCGAAGGCGGTGATCTGGCCGGGCTCTCCATTTCCGTACCCTTTGAAGCTGTATGGCGGGCTGGAGTACGCGATCCTGCTGATTATGGCCGCTGTCGGAATGGTGCTGGTGATTGCCTGCGCGAATGTGGCCAGCCTGCAACTGGCGCGAGCGGCATCACGCCAGAGTGAGCTGGGCATGCGGATGTCGCTTGGAGCCAGCCGATCGCGGATCGTCCGGCAATTGTTGACGGAAAGCGCACTGCTGGGCCTGGTGGCCGGAGCCGTCGCATTGCTTTTCAGTTGGGCCTTTCTGCAGATAGTGGTGGTCCTGATCGCGGATGCATTCCCGGCTGAATATGGCACGTTCATCTTCCATGTGACGCCGGATCTGGGAATCTTTACGTATGTGTTTTGCCTCAGCCTAGTGGCCGGCGTCCTGTTTGGATTAGCTCCTGCTCTGGAAAGCTCTGGAGCCGCGCTGGCGTCCGCATGGAAGGCCGGCTCGGGAACCGCCAAGCCACGGAGCCGCCGGATGCGCAACTTCCTGATGGCGGCCCAGGTTGCCGTCTCGCTCATGCTGCTGATCGCTGGAAGCATGTTGATTCGAAGCTCGATGCGCGCGCTCAAGATGGAGACCGGCTACGACAGCAAACACGTGGTGAGCCTCGAACTACGATTTCCAGAGGGGCAGAACCTACAATGCCGATCGGCGGGCTACCGTGGTCCGTGAGGTTCGCACGCGGCTGGCAGCTTTGCCGGGCGTGGCTGAGATTACCAGTGCATGGGCGCCGGACGGGGTCGGCTTTCGAACGGCGGCGGTTTCGTTGAACGGAGAAAAACCCTCGCCACAAAATACGCGAGCGATCCTCTATTACTCCTACGTTCAGCCGAACTACTTTCAAACGCTTAGTATTCCGCTGCTGTTCGGCCACGGATTCCAAACGCAAGCCGGCCAGCCTGAGACCGCTGTCATCCTGAGCGAATCGGCAGCGCAACTGCTGTGGCCGAAACAGAACCCCATTGGCCGCAGTCTGCGTCTGGCGCCCGGGGGCCAGTTCCAAGTGAAAGGCGAACTTCCTCCCGATGGCCCGGCGTACGAGGTGATCGGCGTAGCTCGGGATACGCGGGGAGCTCTTTTGGATGGAACCGATTCCGAGCAGATCTACGTTCCGATGCCGGCAGACCGGCTGCAGGATTTCCCCATCCTGATTCGGACCCAGGCTGCGCCGACGCAGATCCTGAATGCGATTGTGCCGACGATCTTGTCCGTCGATCCAAATCTGGCGGCATACTCGTTCACCCTTGAAGAAATGCTTCGCCTGACGGAGTCTTTCCTCGCTTCGAGTCTATCGGCTGCAATCGCATCGAGTATCGGTATGCTGGGGCTTCTACTGGCTTCGATGGGTATCTATGGCACGGTCAGTTATGTAGTTGTTCTGCGTACACGCGAAGTGGGCATCCGCATGGCCCTGGGCGCAAAGAAAAGTGACGTTCTGATCCTCATGCTGCGCGAAAGCACTCGCCCTGTGATCGCAGGATTGGTCGCAGGCATGTGCTCTGGCGCAGGGAGCATCTTATTTGCTGCGCGGAGTACTGTATGGGCTCCATACGGTCGACAGCCTATCATTCGCCGGCGTCTCGCTGGTGTTTCTCGCCATCGCGCTGTTAGCCTCTTACATACCGTCCCGGAAGGCTATGCGCGTCGATCCCATGGTGGCTCTCAGATACGAATAGCCCGGTCCATGTTCTTCGCGACGAGTAATGAGGAATTCGCGATGCTCATCACGAGACCCAGCAGCTTCCGGTGTTCGCGCTCGCTACTGGACCAGCAGCGATGACGGGTCAGGGCGATCCTTGGCGGCGAAGAAGTGGCGGCCCCAGAGAGCAGCGGCAAAGATCAAGTAGGCAGCGATCAGCATCAACCAAAACTCGGCCCAATTGTGGGTCCGCGTGCGGTCGCGCCGGGCGCCGGCCAAGCGGGGTCCTATCAGCCAACAAAGAATGGCGACGGCCGGAGGAACCAATAGGCCGATGAGGATTTTTTCTAACAACGGTAAGTCATCAAAGGGCATAGCGCCTCTTTTATGGCCATCGTGCGGAAAATGTGCGTGGTGAAGCCCTCGCGGCGAGCGTCACCTCAGCGGGAGCGGTTCAAAACCTCCTTCCCTATAATCTTATTCAAGGAGCAAGCCACCATGCTTAACCCTGGTGGTCTTCAGCCAACCTCACTATGAAAATCATCGTACAGATCTCGCTAGACTTCACCTCCATCCCCAAAGCTCTTGAAACCGCGCGGATCGCCGTCCGTTCCGGAGTCGACTGGCTGGAGGCAGGCACTCCCCTCATCGTTTCTGAAGGGATGAACAGTATTCGTGCTCTGCGCGCCGAGTTTCCCAACGCTCCTATCGTGGCTGACTTGAAAGCCATGGATGGCGGCGGGCTCGAGGCCCAGATGGCAGCAAAAGCAGGAGCAACCCATGTGGTGGTCATGGAGCGTGCTCATCCGGAGACGATCAAAGCGATGGTGCAGGCCGCAAAGGATTCTGGTGTGAAGGTCATGGGTGACAATATGGCAGCCGAGGACAGGGTCGCGGCCGCAAAAAGGCTGGAGGATCTTGGCTGCGATTACGTCATTCACCATATCGGGTACGATGAACGCCGCGGCCTCGCGGCGATGGGCAAGCCATATCCCAGTCCGCTCGATCAATTGCGAGAGGTCGTTGCGGCGGTGAAGGTGCCAGTCCAGGCGGTTGGCGGTCTTTCGGTTGAGCAGGCGATCCGCACTCCCGAATTCGGAGCGCGCCTGGTTGTTCTGGGCGCTCCCCTCATCGGCGGCGATTCATCCGAGGCCTTAAGCAATCTCGAAGACCAGCTGCGTCTGATTTGCGACAGAGTTCATGCCTACCAGCATTAAACGCGTCCTGGACTGCGTCGTTCTTCCTCTGGCGGCCGGTGACGCGCTGCCGTCTAGAGCATTTTTGCTAATGGTGTAGACCAGGAAACTGAACTCAACGCGGCCATTCCGCCCAAGCCGGGGCCCCCGGGCACGTGGTCTTTGCGTGCCTGGGGTGGAAAGCGTGGCCGCACATAGCTGATCCCACCGGACCACAGTATTGGCAAATATGCGTTAAAGAATGAAGCGACTGTAATTTTCTTCGTTCGCGGCGCCGGTTTTCGGGGGAAAGATTCTCTCCGCTTGGGCAAGAATGCCGGTCGGTGTTTCTCCAGACAGTTGTTGGAAGTCGTGGATCATGTGCATCTGATCGTGATACTGAAAGCGGTGGGCAACCGCCGTCCAGGTAGTCTGCGGGGAAAATGCTTTGGTTTCCAACGCTGATTCGTATCTGACGATGCGGGCGTATAGCTTTGGCGAAGCACCAATACGTTGCTGGAACAACCGCTCGAACTGACGGATGCCCCACCCGGTCCGGTGCGCTAGTTCACTGATCCGACACACTCCATGACGACGCAGGATCTGATTCGCAGCCTGCTCTATGGTGTCGAAAGCGGGTGCCTGGAAGCTTTGAAAAAACTGATCGGCCACCTGCACTCGTTCATGAAAATGGACCGTGTTTCCCAGTCGCTGCTTCAGATCCACGATCGCATTGCCGATTACGGGCGAAGCCTCATAATGCCGATCCGTGAGCTCGGCTACCGGCAATTTAACAAGCAGATGGAGCGCCGCCGGCTGGAGAAAAACGGCGAAGCTCTCGATCTTCCGCGAATCAACAGCTGATGTACTTGTGAAGTCAGAACTCCGATCACGGCGCAATCGGGAGCGGTCTCAACCTTGGCTGAGTCAGAAGAGCCTATGCCAATCGGGTCGCCGAATTCGAAATCAAGTACATGCGCCGCGCGAGCGGTGACAGGATGCACCAGCGTAAACGCAGGTAAGCAATGGTTCCGCTGCGCGTAAAAACGGACAAATCGCCTCGCCGCCGGCGAAGGTCTGCTGAACTGCATTGCGTCCATCGCCGATGATCACCACGCCGCCCGCCGTCAGAGCTGATTTCCCGGTTATCAACGTGCCGGCGGAAGCCCCCCTTCGTCGCTATGATCCTATACCCGTGAGCAGCACCGATCATTCGGCAATCGGCCATGACGCATTTTTACTATTCGGGTTAGCTTTGAGCGCTGAGGATCGTCCTCATGAACAAACGATCCGTCTCACCTCGATCCTCTTTGAAGTTCCTGATTGTCCTGCTCATGACCGCCGGTTGCGCAGCGCAACAGGCAACAAACGTTCCGGACATGGTCCTGATCAAAGGTCGCGTGTTCACCGGTACCCCGGGACGCCCTTATGTAGAGGCGATTGCCCTGAAAGGGCCGCGTATCCTTGCCGTTGGCTCAAGCCAGGAAGTTTCCTCCATGGCTGGTCCAGCTACCCAGGTGATCGACTTAGCCGGGCACCTGGTGATTCCTGGAATCAACGACTCACATCTTCATTTCCAGGGCGATCCCATTGGAACGAAAGTCGACTTCGGGAGCATGGAACCAACCTGCGCCCACGTCCTGGAACTTCTGCAACAAGCAGCCGGCAAAGTACGCCCAGGGACCTTACTCTCAGGCACCATTGGTGCAGAGGCATTCTTCGATCCCGCCTGCACGGCCGCGGCACTCGACCGAGCTGCGCCCGGAGACGCGGTCGTGTTAGGCACGTGGACCCCCCATGCCGGCATCCTGAATCAGACCGCAGCCAAAAGGTTTGGCGTGGATACGAGCGCTCCGCCGCCGCTGGCGGGTTGGTATGGCAAAGACCTGAAGTCGACGCATTGGGACGGTGTGGTGCAGCAGGGCGCGTGGCTCCGCATCTTCGATATGCTGATGAGCGAACCGTCAGGCCAGGAAGCAAAGCTACGCAGGCTTCTGGAAGGCGAGGCAAGATGGGGTATCACTTCGATCACGCTGATTGAGCTTCACCCTGCCCTGCGCGTCGCAGAACTCTCGGCAATCAATTCGCCGTTGCGGGTCCGGCTGGTTCCTGCGCTGGGGTACCAGGAGCAAAAACGGCGTAGAAAGCCGGAGTATCCACAAGTTCCCGCGCAGCTCGCCGACAGAGTGAGCGTGAGTGGGGAAAAGTGGTTGCTCGACTCTAACCCGATCGAACGTTCGAGTGCGATGCGCGCGCCCTACACCGACGACCCAACGACCTGGGGCGAGATTGATTTCCCCGTTGAAGAAATGCGCGCCATTTTAGAGGAGGCCCGGCAACGGAACAGGCAACTTCTACTCCACGCCGTGGGAGACCGGACCATTGAAACCCTACTAACCTTGATGGAAGAAACGGGCGGAGCGCAGGCTTGGTCACAACAGCGGCTACGGATTGAGCACGGAGATGGGCTCATGCCCGATTTGATCCCGCGCGCCGAAAGATTGGGCTTGATCGTCGTGCAAAACCCTATGCACTTTACCTTGGGAGACCTTTTCCTGCGCCGTTTAGGGCCAGAAAGGCTAGCCATTTTTCAGCCATTCCGTTCGTTGTTGGATGCCGGTATTCCGCTGGTCATTGCAAGCGATGGAGTCAGCGATACTCCGCTATTGAATCCTTACGCCAATATCATGCTCGCTAGCGCGTATCCGGGGAAACCGCAGCAATCTTTGACTCGTTTGCAAGCGCTGAAGGCTTACACAGAGACAGCGGCGTACGCTGAGTTTGCTGAGGACAGCAAAGGGCGATTGGAACCCGGCAAGCTCGCTGATTTAGCTGTGCTTTCACAAGACATCCTACAGGTCCCGCCGGAGGATCTGCCAAAAACGGAGTCGCTCCTTACGGTCGTGGGAGGAAAAGTCGCTTACGCGAGCGGGCCGTTCACCCACTAGATTAGAGGTGTGGTTCTTCCCGGAGAAAAACCACGTTCAGGTTTTCAGATGTAACCTTGCCGCGATTTTTGACGACAAAATGCTCTCAACCCCCCGGTCTCTCGCCACTCCTGGTTCTCCCCAGTAAGCCACCCAAAAGGAAACAAGACGACGGCGTTGACACGAGGAAAGTCTCTTACTATTGTTTGCACCATGGCAGAACGCTGTGATTTATCCGGAGTTCCTGAATCCCTTGATCCCGGATACCGACTCGCCGCGAGCGGGCGCCAAGAGGCCGAAGACGATCGATTGGGCCTCTTGGAACAGATCTTCGACCCCCTTTCTCGTCGACGTCGTGAGCTGGTCCAGCCTGGCTGGCGGTGCCTTGAAGTCGGAGCCGGCCGGGGCTCTATGGCCGTCTGGCTTGCCGAGCGGGTGGGGTCCGGCGGCCGGGTGGTGGCGACGGACATAGATGTTACCTACCTGAAACGACTCAATCTTCCGAACCTTGAGGTGTGCCAGCATGACATCCTCCACGACCCTCTAGACACGCTCGGTCCGGGCTCGTTCGATCTGGTTTGCTCACGTTTGATGCTGTTCTGGCTCGCTGGCAAGCAAGAGACGGCTATCCAGCGCATGGTGGAGTGCTTGCGACCAGGAGGCTGGCTCGTCGATGAGGACGCTGACTGGGGCACGGTTGCTCCAGTGGACCGGTCTCATCCGTACTACGAGCGGTATCAACGCGCATGGCGGGATGGCGAATGGTGGGCATCGCGAGGGTATGACCCCACCTTTGGACGCAAGCTTCCCATGCTCTTCGGAAATTGCGGTCTCAAAAACATCCGCCACGAGGCGACTGCTGAGGTAGTGCGGGGTGGTAGCCCGTGGGCACGGTGGTGGCAGGAAACTTTGGAGGCTATTTGCGGGTGGGAGCAAGCTGACGGTGGCCTGACCGAGGAGCGGAAAGAGGAGTCCAAGGTGCTGACAGCCCCTTGGACCGATCCTTCATTCTGGTTCCTCAACGCGCTTCTCCACGCCTGCTGGGGCCAACGCCCACGGCAGGAATCAAACTCAATCGAGCCGATAGTTTTGCGATAGTGGTCGGGTCTCCACCTTTTCGGAAACTTCGTCGTGGCCTTTCGGACCGGGCATCCGCCACTCGTGGTTTCGACCCAGGTCCTCCATCAGTTCTGCGTTCAAGTTTTCAGATGTAACCTCATCGTGATCTTTACGACAAGATGCCCTCAGACCCCCCATCAAGCTTTCCTATTTATGGTTTCTCTCAACTTGGAGAGTAAACAAATCGGACAACCCGGTTCTTGCTCCAGCATTCATCGTTGAGTTCGGGACAAACTGGATACAACTCCCCCCATGGCACCGCCAAGACGATTCGATTCTCCGGAATGCCCTTGCTTATCAGAGTTTGTTTGACCCAATCCGCACGTCGCTTGGAGAGGTCGAGGTTGTAGCCCAGTTCGCCTCTTGAGGAGGCGTACCCCTCAATGTAAAAGCGAGTGTTTGGATGATCCTTCAACCATTGAGCATTGGCATCCAGGACGTTCGGGTTCGAAGGATCGTCATAGTCATTCCAGGGGAACAAGAGTTCATGCACGTTTTGGTTGAAGGCTTCTTCCTCGGGACCGAAGAGAGCCACTCCTGGCTTTCCCCAGTACGCCACCCAAAAGGAAACATCAGCAGGCGCTTCTGCAAAGGCAACATCGGTAGACGCCCCTGAAGTACCTTGTTGCGCAAATACTTCGATACTGGTCAGAAAGAGCATTGCAATCATGACGAAAACAATTCGGCATTTCATGGGTTCTTCATAACCTCCGTTTCGGTTCTTGATGCGCCCCCTGGGGTGCGCTTGTGCCAGGCACGAGCACGGTTGGACCGCAGACACCCCGGCACACAACAAGTGTTTGCAGTCCACCCTCAGGTGTCCTTCGCCTATCTTTTCCTTCTCCAATGCGGGTTGGGAACTATCAGATTAACCAGTTACCGCGCCAAATAATGAGCAGGGGGGAAACTCCTGTCATTCTCCGGGAGCGGGCAGTGCGCGATTTGAAGGATCGCGTTCGTTTGGAAACGTGGAAAACCAATGTGAAGGGTTGTGCTACTCTTTTTCTAGTCGTGATTCCGCGCTGCGTGGCGTGCCTGTCGCCGGTGGGGTGGAATAGATCAGCGGCCGCGACGCTGTTGATCGTGGTATTGGAATCCAACTCTACGGATCAACCTCATTCTATGAAGAGTTCAGCGCTGCTGCCTGCTACACGGGAAATGCGAGAATGGTCTTCAATTCTTGGACAAGAGATGATGCGCTGGCCGGGAGTAAGAGTCAGCCATGTGTTCGGTACGCTCGCTTTTCACCATCGCAAGGTGATGTTTGCCATGCTTCCGGACAGGCGGAGCTTGGATAGCTCTACTGCGATTTCATTCAGGGAATATGCGCGAGAAGAGAAGGGTCAATACGCAAATTGGCGGACTTTCGAGCTCGCGGACAGCGAGCTCGTGAAGACCGCTCTTTTTCTGCTCGAGAAGGCGTACAAAGACAGCGTGTTGCATCCTTTTTCGAACCCTTTGAGGTCATCCTCGTATCTGTCCGTAAGCGCCGGCTAATTTAGCGTTTCGCATCAGCCCACTGCCCGGGCTTGGCGTAAGAGCGAGCGGAATCTTGGAATTACTGCAGTTTTGCGTACTCCGACTTGGCTTGCTTCAGTATCGGAATGTCAGGGTCGGAATCTTTCCAGAGGGTGAGGAAATCCTGGTAGGCAATCTTTGCCTTCGTCTTATCTCCCGACAAAGCGCACGCTCTGGCGAGTTGCAAGCGCGCCAATGCACCCCAGGGAAAGTTCCCTACCTGCCCTCGGTGATCGATGAATTTCTGAAATTCGGCCGCTGCCGCGTTCCCGTCGCGGAGCATGAGATAGGCTTCTCCGCGCAGGTAGATTGGGGAAAAGTCACCGTTATCCCCAAGTTCGATCGGGCCCGTCACCTGCAATAGCTCCACTGCCCGTTTCGGGTCTTTGTGCTGTAGCGCCACCGCCGCACGCATTGCAGGCAGCCGGTAGCGCTGGACCAGGGTGTCCAGCGGGAAGGTCCGGTCGAGTTCAGCCGCCAGTTGCTCCGCCACAGCGGTATCGCCTGCCAAGGCCAAGGCCAGGGCCACCCTTTCCAACACATCGCGGTTCGAGGCCAGCTTGATTGCTGCATACGCGTCGGAACGTGCCTCCTTCCTCATTCCCGATTCCACCTCGCCCAGAGCCATCAGCGCCTCATACCCTGCGGCCGTTTCCTTGGCCTCGTTTTGCTCGGCTGAACTCATTGCGCGCCGCGTCAGTTGGCGGGCGTCTTTCCATCGCCCGTGCCATGCCTCGGTGTTGGCTTGCGCGTTCAGCAGCACGTCTTCCGTGCCCGGCCTTCCCATGGCCGCCGACACCGTGTGTGCCATCTGTGCCGTATCTCCCTTTAGAAAAGCTAACTGGTAGCGGGCGCCAAGCAGCCCCTCGCTCTCCAACTTGCGCTCTTCAGCTTGCTTGCGGATTCCAGGCTCTGGGAATCGCTACCGCCACGGCCAGTTGCCGGCCGTTTCTGTGGTGGGGCGGCCAAATGATGGCCCTTCCGACTCTCGACAACAATCATGGCAACAATGGCCTCGCCACCGGGATCAATGACTTCGGCGAGGTGGCCGGCGCAGCGGAAAACACAACCCCCGGCTGCCCCACGCAAAACCCAGGGGCATCTCTCAACCAGTATTACCAATACAAGCCCGTCCTCTGGCGGAATCACGCGATAGAGGAACTGGCTACCGTGGGAGGAGATCCGGTCGGCACGGCTCTGGCCATCAACGATCAGGGAGAAGCGGCGGGGATAACGGGTACCTGTGGCGCCTTCAACGTTGTGTTGGGCTATTACATGAATCCGTTACACGCCGTGCTGTGGGAGAAGGACGGCACGCCCACTGACTTGGGGTCGCTGGGCGGAAATGAGAGCAGCGCATTTGGAAATGCGGCCAAAGATATCAACTCTTTCGGCCATGTTGTAGGCTTCTCCTCGCTGTCGGATAATGTGACGTTCAACGCCTTTCTCTGGACCAGGAAAACCGGCAAGATGAAGGCCCTGGTACCGATTAAGGGAATCGCAAACAGTATCGCCATCGCCCTCAATGACAGCGATGAGGTCGTGGGATCTTCGATCAATTCAACGTTTACGACCCTGACTGCGACCATCTGGAAGAATGGTGTAGCTACGGACCTGAACTCTCTTATCCCTGCCAACTCTTCGCTGTACCTGATCTTTGGCTGCTCGATCAACTCTCGCGGGCAGATTCTTGGATTGGCGACAAATCTAGCTGGCACCGTCTATCACGCATATGAACTGATTCCGGTTGGCCAATAGCAACGGCGGAAAAAGCGCGGCGTGTGGGATTTGGGCGCGGCGCCGGAAATATTACCGAATCCGATTACCATCTCGAGAGAGCAGGTTTTTCATGCTCTCTCGAATTCTTGCACCACGCTGAAAAGCCACTTGTCCGAGACCTGGCGAAGTTCACCATGAAACTGAATCGAGTGGAGCTAGTTCTCCGAAGGCAACCGTCTTATCGACCACTTTTCCGCCCACGGCCCTCCGAGAACAACCAGCCGCTCCGCCGCAAGTAAGAATCGATTTCTTTTGAAATCCAGCCCGGGCGCATGCGTGTCTAGCCTTATTCGCTCCTGCTAGCTTTGATCATCGCCCGAAGGTCTTGAGCCTCTTTGTTATCAGGGTCGACTTGAAGGGCCTTCTCCAAGGTTGCATCGGCTTCGGCAAAACGCGATTCGCTTGCAAGGGTAGCACCGAGATTCACCAAAGCGTTTGCGAATGTCGGGCTGCTCTCAATTGCCTCGCGAAATAACTGCTCCGCCTGCGCATCCGCTCCCCGCTGTCCGTAAAGTGTGCCTAGATTGTTCTGTGCTTCCGCATAGTGAGGGTCAAGAGAAATCGCGGTTTTGAATTCATTCTCAGCCTCATCGGATTCCCATGCCTTGTTCGCTCCTGCAGCCGACATCAAGGCGAGGCCGAGATTGTTATGAGCTTCGGCCAAACGTGGATTGATCTTGACTGCGGTCGCAAACTCTTGCCTTGCCTCGTCGAGATGGCCCTGCCTGGCCAACGCGCTTCCATAGGCGTTGTGAATATCCGCTGACTCGGGATTAAGTTCCAAAGCTTTTTGAAACTGAAGCACTGCCTCGTCCGCACGTCCGGCCTTCATCAGGGCATTCGCAAGGTTACCGTGAACTGAACTGTACTGCGGGTTGAGATCGAGTGCCCTCCGATATTCCGGGATGGCTTCTTCGAATTTTCCGTTGCGCGCCAGGGCCGCACCCAGGTTGTTATGGATGCGCGCATCCTCCGGATTTGCGGTCGCCAATTGCGTCCATTCCGCGATTGCGGCGGCATTTTGGCCCTTTTCTCCCAGTTCCACCGCGTCGTCAAACTGCCGATACATGTCGACCGCGGGCGTATTGATCTTTACCAATCCATCCGCGGGGATGTTCACGAATTCCGGAAGGTTCACAGCGCGGTTGGCTGCCGTCGAGTTATCAATCAGGATTGCCGGGCTATCGTTGCCCTCTTCATCGATGTGGGTTAGGTACATCTTTGTATAAGGCCCCCGGCTCTTCGACGAAAACACCAGCCATCGTCCATTGGGAGAAAAGCTGTGCCATGAGTTCATAGGAGACATGTTGGCGCGCATCCGGCGCGCCTGTCCTCCCTCCGCCGGAACAATGTACAACTGGCTGTCGGGACGCATGACCTGGCCGTTGCGGCACTGCACAAAGACGATCCAGCGGCCATCCGGCGACACTTTCGGAAACGAATTGCTCATGCCGTTTTGAGACGCACCGGCAATCGGCTCCGCCGTACCCCCTCTGCCTCCGTTGAACGGAACCCGGTAGAGGTCGTATTGAATCTGGGCCTCGTTCGGATCGTTGGCATAAGCAGCCATCTTCACATTGGCCGGGTATGGATCGATTGCTTTCGCCCTGGCAAAGACCACATATTTCCCGTCAGGGCTCCAAACTCCGTTTGTTTGAACAAACTGTGGATCGTCCGCGCCGGGCAACGGATGACGCTGGCCGGTGGCGCGGTCATACCACGCCAGGATGCCACGCGTCGGATAGAACACTTGAAGAAAACGATAGTCTTTGAAGTTCGACACGTAGTAGTTATTTTCAGGAGCGCGGTCGGAGTTAGTAACCATCGTCAACACGTATTGGCCGTCGGGCGAAACCTGCGACATAAAGCCAACCCGATTCAACCCGAATTGGCGATCCTGTGATGGATTCCAGGAGACCATGTCCTTATTGGCGATGGTGATCTCAGGTTTGACGGGAACAAGCGCATACAGTCCCTTATCGTTTCGCGGCCCATCCATGTCGATGCCCATCGTCTTGCCGTCCCGGGAAAAGGAATGGCAATTGGCGCAGGTGTGCATGCCTTCAAGAACTACGCGGCTTTGGGGTTGGTTGATACTGCGCAACCGCCATTGGATCAGTTGAATCGCATTTGCAGCCAGAGGCTTAATGACACCTTTTTCAGTCTCCGAAGGCATCAGGGGCACATCGCGGTAAAAGATCGGTGCTCCGACCGGGTCTTTGGAAGTCTGAATCGATACCTTGCCGCTGAGCAATGAGTGCCTTGGATCGCCTCTGGTTAAAGCCGGTGATCATGATTTGCGCGGGGCCGGTGACCGAGTGCTTCTTGATTTGTTCCCAGGTTTTCGTGTCGGGAATCCAGGTGTGCGCAGCCGCCTGCAGGGGAGTGAGCTTGGGCAATTCGTTGTTTGGTGAAACACAGCGTTGATCAATTTCGCCAACGCTCAAACGTGGGCCGGCGGAATCGAAACGCATTGCGGCGGAACCGTCGGCGAAGCTGATCTCGATCCGCCAATCAGTGGCGGCTTCCGCAGGGTCGCGCCAGAGGAATGTTGGAGCCGTAATCTCCGGCGGAAAGACCGACCCGTTCAGGGGATAGTCGATGGTGAGCGAGGTGGGATCATTCTCTGCAGCCACGACCGCTGAATAGGCGTGATGCATAACGAATCCGAGAACGCCTAAGGATGTTGTTGCGACAGCGGTTATGAGAGAGGGCGATTTCAATTTTCTTCATAGTCCCTCATCCTTTGCTCATTCCTCTGCTGCGTGAAGCAGCTAACTGTTGCAATCGGCGCCGTCCGGTTTCGTGCGGAAGATGGCGATGGCCTCGATCTCCACCAACAGCTCAGGCCGGCAAAGCGTGACCTGGATACCGGTCGAGGCAGGCAGCGGATCCAGACCCTGCTCCTTCATGAACGCAGTCCGTTCCTGGTTGAAGACGTCGTAGTCGCGCTCTATATCCCGCAGATAGCAGGTGGTGCGGACGATGTCGTGCCACGTGGCGCCCTCGCTGGCCAAGAGGCCAGTAATGTTATTGAGCGTGCGCCGCATCTGGGCACGGAAATCGCCAATATGAACGCTCTTGCCGTGCTCATCGATGCTGGCTGTGCCGGAGATGAGCAGGATGACCAAGCCGTTGAGATCTATCCTCATGCCACGGGAAAACGAACTTGGTTTGGCATAGGCGTATGCCTCGTTGAGCACATCGTGATTGGTGATTGCGCGCTTGGTGACGGGCGCGTGCGCGATAGTCTTCAGAAGGTCGGCAATTTCAATCATCGATAAGCTCCTTTGGCCGCGAGGGTGAAGCGTTCTCGAAAACGGCAAGAGATATATCTGGCGGCGTGGCGAAGGCGGGTTGCACGCCGCAAAGTGAGAGCAACGGGATGTGCTTGCGATCCAGCGCAAAACAACTTGACCTTGAGGTCCATCGAGCTTGCCTGGAGAAAGTGAGAGCGTTGCGGATCGGATCGTAGTCTTCCCATGAAATGAGGCTGTGGCAGCCTCGGCGGGAGGTGCTTCCGGGGGAGCAACGGGCGGGTCCCTGGGTTAGCCTGGCAAAATGGGAACAAAGCGCACTCATGTTTGGAAAACTATGCGACCCGCCCTCAATGGCGCGGGCCGCACAGTTGCTTAGTAATAGAATTTGGCAGCCAATTGGATCTGCCGGGAACTGTTGCTGAACGAACCGGTTGGAACCGTACCGAAGTTGCCGCCGGTCCGGTTGCCGTTCGAGTCGAAGCTCTGGTCGCCGAAATTGGAGTCGACCGAGCCAAGGTTAGGATGGTTGAACGCGTTAAACATCTCCATCCGGATCTGGACGTTATACCGATCGCCGAACCTGGTGTTCTTGGTGAGCGAGAAGTCGAAATTCTGAGAATCAGGGTTGTGGACCCACCCCAGCGCACGGGGTGCATTTCCGATGGTGTAGGGAGTCGGCTTGGCGAAATCCTGCCAATCAAACTTTGTGAATGGAGCCGTACCGCTGCTCGACGATTTCCCATTCCATGCTGGACGCTGCGCGAGGGTGAAGATCGTTTCTTCCGTGGTTCCGTTGTCGAACGCGCCCAGCACCACCGGATTACCAGTGGACCAGTTTTCGATTCCGGCCACCTGCCAGCCGCTCACCAACAGGTTAGCGCCCTTTCCCGCGCTGTTGAGGTATGCCTTGCCGTGCCCGAACGGAAGTTCATAGATTACGCTCGAAACGATCTGGTAATTGACGTTCTGAGCACCGATAGCCCATTCACCCTTGGGGTTGTACTGATCAGCATAGGTCGAGCTGACCGGGCCCAGATAAGTCACCGCGGAGGCCGCGTTGTCGTACTCCCTGCCATCTGTGAAAGAGAAAGTGAAGGCCAGGCCGTTTGACAGCTGCTTATTGGCGCGTATCGTAAACGCATTGAAGGTAGATGAAGCTCCGGGCTTACGGAAGCTCATAACGCCGTCATACTCAGGCCATTTGCGCAGCAGCTTGCTGGCCTGAATCATGGGCTGGGCAAGATCCGATCCGGGAGTAGTAATAACGCCGTAAAATGGGTTCGCGACCTGTGTATTCTGCAGCGCGGCCCCCTGGCTCAGATAGCTGTCGGGCAATTGGTCATAGGGTTTGCCTGGATCGCCGTTGATGAGATAGATACCGCGGTTGCCCAGGTATCCCAACTCCAAAATGAGATTGCCGGGGAATGCATACTGCACATTGCCATTCCATTGGATGGTGTACGGCGAACGGTGAGAGTCAAAGTACGATTGGCCAATGCCTGTGCCCACGTCGATCGCTTGAACGCAGGCAGCCACAGCAAGGCAAGCTGAGTTCTTGCCCTGCGGCAAATTGTACCCGGTGGGATAGGGATTAGACAGATCGAATGTCGGAGATGTCTGCTGGTTATTGAAACTAGTGGCCAGATTGGTCTGACTGGTGAACCCCTCGATGCCAGGGGCGCCGCTGGTGCCCGCAGCCTGCAGTGCCGAGGGTTGAAAGACGATCCCGAAACCCGAGCGAACCACCAACTTAGGTGTCGGATTCCACGCCGCACCCAGACGCGGACCCCAATCGCTCCAATTTGTCGGTGCCTGATGACGGCCGTACTGCGAGGCTGAGGTACCGACGAGCACCATCTGACCTTTTAAATTGCTGCAATTCGGGCAGTTGGCGCTGGAGGGGACCATGCCCTGCAAAGGTGAGGTGGCATCGGCATTCCAGTAAGACAACTGATTGAACTTCTCAACCCGTGGTATTTCGGCGTCCCAACGGATGCCGGCGTTGATCGTCAACTTGCGGCCTGACCTTCCAGTCGTCCTGTACATAGAAGGCCATGTAACCACTGGACGAAACAACCGAAGGCTCGTTTGGCTGATCGCCGCTGTTGGGCAGGCCCAGCAGCAAGGAAGCGATGGGGTTGCCCGTGCCATCGTTATTCTGCGGATTCAGCTGAGTCCAGCTGGTATTGGATACGAAATTACCCGTGGGATAGGCATACTGGTAGAAATCCAGCAGCAGTGCGCGATACTCGCCGCCAAACTTGATGCTATGGCCGCCGAGGATCTTGACCAGGCTGCCATTCACATCCTGCGCCACCGGATTTTCTTTGAGAGCGACGTAACCGTCTGTGCCCAGATCTGAAAAACTGTTGGAGAAGGTAAAGCTCGGGAAAACTGAAGATAGCCCGCCCTCTGCCTGATCGGCAACCGACTGCGGAAAGCCCAGGCTGGTAAGGGTGAAGCCATTAGAGGGGAACGGCGTGCGTAGTACTTTGGCCTTGGAATAACCATAACGAAACTCACCCAGCAAAGTAGGCGTAAAGTTCACCGTGTTATTGAAAGAGGCGCTCAGTGCCGAGGAATGCGCCGGCCCGTTGTAGCCGCCGGGTGACGCCGCATTGTTGTAGTCGTTCAAAGGGGCGCTGTCATTTGAAAACTGCGAGAAGCGCAGGAATGCGTGCCACTTCTTGGTCACATCCTGGTCCACGCGCGCGTCGTAGTGCCAATAGTTGTTCAGACTTGAACCGACCTGGAGAAAATTCCCGGTAGATTGAGGGGTAGCGCCAGGAACGTTGGGTGCGGGGTAATAGGCCAATGCTGCTTGCGCGATCTTGGAACCTGCAGAGCCGAGGAGGCTTTGAGGTATTACGTTACCGGGGAAGGGATCGCGCGCGTAACTCGTGGAACCGTCCGGATTGGTGACCGCGTGGACTGAGTAGGGATTGTAGATCTGCCCGCTGATATCAGAAAAATCGCCGGTCAGCCAATTCTTATTGGGAACCGTATAGTGATTCGCCACCCCGTTCGACTGGCGCGAATCCTCAAAGTCGAAGAAGAAAAAGCTCTTGTTATGGCCATTGTAGATGCGGGGCAGCACAATGGGGCCGCCTACCGTGGCTCCCGTTTGGTACCGGTACGCATCCGGCTTGACGGAGGTGCTACTGCTGCCAAAAGGTAACGCGTTCAGTGGCGTGTCCTCAGCAAACTCGTAGAAGGTACCGTGGAGCTGGTTGGTGCCGCCTTTGGTGATAAGGCTGATCGTGCCGCCGGAGAAACGTCCGTATTCGGCAGGCAATACACTCGTCTGCACATTTACTTCCTGCACCGAATCGACGATGGGGTTATAAGCGCTCTCATTGTTGCCGACGTTGTTTTCCGGAAGGATGTTGGTCATGCCGTCGATGAGTTGCTCGTTGTTTGCATTGCGGCTGCCGCCAATGTGCGGGGTGGACGCATTCCCTGTGTTGTTCACGCCTGGAACCAGCAGGGCAAAATCGAATGGGTTGCGGCCGTTATCGGGCAAGTCAAGGATCTGATGGGCCTGGATCGTCTCCCCAACGCTCGAACTGTCTACATCCAGGGCCTGGGTGGTTGCGGTCACTTGAACCGTCTCGGTCGCGGTGCCAACGGCCATGACAAAAACCACCGACCGTGTTTGGGCGACGTCGACCAGGATATTTTCCTGTCGTTCAGAGCGAAAGCCTTTGGCTTCCGCTGTCACGGTATAAGTGCCGGGCTCAACGAACGGCAACAAATAGCGGCCCGATGCGTCGGTGGTCACAATGTGGTTCTCATTGGTCGCATTGTTGGTAACGGTGACGGTCGCAGCCGGAATCGTTGCGCCCGTGCTATCCGTTATCGCCCCGGCTATGGTGCCGGTGGGTGTCTGTGCCACGGCAAGACCCCCCAGACAGGCGATTGCGATCAGCCAGAAAAACCAGCGAAGTTGTTGCATGTTGCCTCCTTAAACGTGCCGATCCCGGGGGTGGATGCGCTCATGGAGCACTCTGCTGATCCCGTCCCATCCCGGAGATCTGCGTCCTGATATCGCTATCAAATTAGCGATGAATGATATCGATATCATGAGACGACGAAGTATTACGTCTCGCTGAACGCCTTTGTCAAGAGGTTTTTTTGGAAATCTTCCCTGGAGTGGGGGAGCGTGTGCTACAAATGATATCGATATCTTGAGGAGACCCAGCCTTGGCCGTTAAACCCGCTTATCGTGTCCTGGCCTACGATATCGGAGGCAGTCACCTATCGGCTGGGCTTTGCCTCCTCGAACCGATCACTCTTCTGCAAACGGCGGTGGCGCCACTGTCAGACACGATATCCAGCGAGGCTTTCATTGACCTGCTCCAGGCGCTCGGCCAACAGTTGATCGGCGGCGTCGATCAGCCCATCGGAGCCTCTTTGGCGTTTCCAGCTCCATTCGCTTATGGCACTGGCATCAGCCACATGGAACACAAGCTGAAAGCCCTCTACGGAGTGGACCTGAGGAGGGCTTTCGCTGACCGCCTAGGATGGACGCCGGAGAGAATCCTCTTCCTGAATGATGCCAACGCCGCGCTATTGGGGGAGGCCGGGGCGGGCGCTGCCAAAGGCGCCGCAAAGGCCGTCGGAATTATGTTAGGCACGGGTATTGGCTTTGCCTTTGTCGAGAACGGTAGTCTTAATGACACAGCCCGGGGAGTTCCGCCAGACAACGAAATCTGGAATCTTCCGTACCTGGATGGGATAGTCGAAGACGTACTTTCATCACGCGCGCTGGAGGGTGACTATAAGGCGCGCACGGGCAAACATCAGACCGTGGCGGCTATCGCCCTGGAGGCCGCGGAGGATCCGGACGCACGTGCAGTGTTTGATACTTTCGGCCGCCATCTTGGCCGAGTTATAAAGGAGATCCTGGCTCCCCTTAGCCCCGAGCTCGTGGTGCTCGGTGGCGGCATCTCTCGATCGGCTCATTTGTTTCTTCCGGCGGCGCGAAAACAGATGAACGGATTAGGGATTCGATTGGTACCATCGGTTCTGCTGGAAAAGGCGCCTTTCCTCGGCGCCGCGATGTATTGGCGCGATTGCGCCTCAAGACAATTGGCCGGCCATCCGACCTTGATCGATGCGAAATAGAAACCTGATTGCCGGGCTTGTTATGGTTTTCGCCACTCACTGTGGGTGGGCTGCGCAGCCATCCTGCAGCGGACCGGAACAGCTGGAGTGGGATGCGCATAATCACCCTTCGGCAACGACATGGGGGGCTCTGGGAGCGTGGTTCGGTGAACGTCAGCAATTAACCTGCGCTCTCTCTGCCTTTCAGGCGGCGGTGCGCCTCGAACCTCAATCCGCACGCTTCCGGTATTTCCTCGGGATCACTTATTACGCAGCGGGAAAATCAGATATGGCGATAGCAGAATTGAGTCGCGCCGCCGAGCTGGACCGAGGCGACACACGCTCGAGACTGGCGCTTGGCACTGCGTTGAACAAGGCTGGAAAGGACGCCGAAGCAGAGGCCGCCTGGCAGCAAGCTCTCCAGATTGATCCATCGTCTGTCACTGCTTTGGACTGGCTGGCCAAATCGCGCCTTGCGCGCCGGGATTATTCCGGAGCTATCGATCTTTTGCGATCGGCCCCGGATGACGAAGACCTGACCCTCGATCTGGCTCTGGCCTATTCAAATAGTGGCCAACTGGATACGGCGGTCTCCCTTTTGAGCAATGCCATCCGCGCCAGACCTGACTCATTGCGATTGGCAATTGCGCTGGCCACGGTCCTGGCCCAGGCGCATCGCTATGAGGAGGCTATTTCCACGGTGAAAACTGCTCTCGCCGCGCATCCGGACGACAAAGTCTCTGGATTGCTGTACCTGCGCTTGCTGGTCCTGAAAGGCGACTACGAGTCCGCAAGGCCGCTGGCGCGACAACTATTGGCAGCAAACCAGAATAACTTTGACGCTCTCTACCTTTCCGGACTTTTGGAGCGCGAGGCTCAGGAATATGCGGCGGCCAACCAACATCTTCGCCAGGCAGTGACACTGAATCCGCAACACTACGATGCGCGCTACAACCTCGGCGTCGTTCTGGCCCGCATGGAGCAGCCGCAGTTAGCTCTGGAGCAGCTTCAGTTAGCCGTCAAACTCGACCCCAATCAGGCAGAGGCGTATTTCCAGCTTGCCCAGGTTCTGCGTACTTTGGGCCGCAGGGATGAGGCGCAGACCCAACTCAACATCTACCGGCAAAAGATGCTGACGGCCGAAAAACACGATCTGTCCGTTACCAAATCAAGTGAGGCAGGGCAAGCCTTGCGGACAGGAGACGCATCGAGAGCAGCAGAGCTTTACCGGGAGGCCATTGCTGCGGATCCCAAGAACACCACGTTGCAATACAACCTTGCTTTGGCGCTGGATCGCATGGGGGATTTAGCGGAGGAGCGATCAGTCCTCGAAAAAGCTCTTGCTGTCAACCCCAACATTCCTGAGGCTGAAAATCAACTTGGCATCCTGACCGCCAAGAGCGGGGAGTTGGCTGAGGCGGAAGAGCACTTCCGGCGCGCTCTGAGGATTACCCCGCATTTTGCCGATGCATCGATAAATCTCGGCACTCTGCTCGGGCAGCAGGGCAAGGATCGCGAAGCGGAAGAACAATTTCGCGCCGCTCTGGCATCCAATCCCCGTTCCGTTGCAGCCTGGACTAACCTCGCTGCTACGCTGGCCAGCGAAGCGCGATACACTGAAGCGCGCGAATCAGCGCAGAATGCAATTCGGATTGATCCCACGGATGAGTCCGCACAGCAAATACTGAGAATGCTGGCTTCGGGGGCCTCCGCAGCTTCCACGCCCTGACAGTCTCCACAAAACCCCATGGCTTGCCTTCCTTCCCGCCGACGATTCCTAAACACTTTGCTTGCTGGTACCGGGTCCCTCTTGGCGCCTCGTATGGCAGCAGCGTTCGTTGGCTCCGGTCCCTCTTCGCTGCCTCCTTTCTCCCGCTTCACTGAGGTGGCTGCGCAAGCTGGTCTCACAAAACCCATCCTGTACGGAACCCCCGGGGAAGTAACTTATATCTTCGAGTCGATGGGAGGTGGCTGTGCCTTCTTTGACTTTGACAACGACGGCTGGATGGATATTTTCATCGTTGGCGGCCGTCAACTCGGGAGCGTCCCGCCAGGCTCGGGAAACCGTCTCTACCGGAACAACCGCGATGGAAGTTTCACCGACGTGACGGCCAAAGCGGGTCTCGCGGATCCAGGCTGGGCGAACGGAGTGTGTGTTGGCGACTATAACAATGACGGCTGGGAAGACCTCTTCCTCACTTACTACGCGCATAACCGTCTTTACCGTAACAATGGGGACGGGACTTTTACAGACGTGACGGTCAAGGCTGGTGTCTTCCATACCGGAACGCGCTTTGGAACTGGCTGTACATTTCTGGACTTCGATCGTGATGGAAACCTGGATCTGTTCGTGGCGAACTATGTGGAAATTGATCCGGACCAGCCACCCAAACCGGATGTCCACGTAGCTACCTGCTCTTACGAAGGATTGCCGGTATATTGTGGTCCGCGCGGATTGAAAGCTCCTCACCATACGCTCTACCGCAATAACGGCGATGGTTCGTTCACAGATGTGTCGATACCGTCCGGCATCGATGCCATCTCTACTTCCTATGGCATGGCAGCAGTCGCGTTTGATGCTGACGAGGATGGTTGGCCCGATATCTTTGTCGCCTGCGATTCCACCCCCAGCCTCCTCTTCATGAATAACCACGATGGCACCTTTCGCGAAGAGGCGCTGATGCGGGGCTTGGCGGTGAGCGGCGATGGCCAGGAGATGGGCGCCATGGGCGTGGGGCTTGGCGACTACAATCTGGATGGTCACTCGGATGTGTTCAAAACTCATTTCCAATTGCAGCCCAGCGGCCTCTACCGCTCCTCAGGTAAAGGCGACTTTGAAGATGTGTCCATTGCTGCCGGGATTAGCAACGAACGCCGCTTCGTCTCCTGGGGTGCGGGAATCGTCGACCTGGACAATGATGGGCTGCCGGACTTGTTCTGCGTAACCGGGAACGTGTATCCCAGCCTGGAGCGTACGTTTCCCAAATATCCCGCCAAAGGTCCGGCCATCCTATTCCGGAACCTGGGTGACGGCAAGTTCATGCAACTTGGCGACGATGCCGGGTCTGCTCTCACGGCGCGCCATATCAGTCGCGGCTGCGCCTTTGGCGATTTTGATAACGATGGGGATCTGGACATCCTGATCATGAATCAGAACGAAACGCCGTCACTTCTGCGCAACGATGCGCCGCGCGACCATCATTGGCTGAAGATACGGCTTGAGGGCACCAAGAGCAATCGCAGCGCTATCGGAGCGCGGGTCGTGGTGCGCTACGGGAACAGAGTTCAAGTTCAGGAGCTGTTGAGTCAAAGCAGCTATCTCTCCGCAAACGACCCACGTCTGCACTTTGGGCTAGGTTCGTATACGACTCCTTCGGTTGAGGTGCGTTGGCCTTCCGGCTTGATCGAGAAATTCAGCAGCGTAAAGGTCGACCGGCTGTTAACCCTTCGTGAGGGCGTGGGCCCGGTAACGGGCAGATCGGTCCATTTTTCACCTTAGGGCCGAGTGCAGTCGCGAACCCTTTCCTTAGTAAAATCAGGGGAGAATATGCAGCCTTCGCCTCTATCCAGTATGCTAAGGACACTTTTCTGATGATCGATCTCACCAGCGCCGCAGCCATATCGCTTCATCCTGGATATAAGGCGCGGGCCACTCGAGCAGAAGAATAAAGGGGCATAACCCATGCATCGAAAACCCACTATGGCCGATGTCGCCCGTTTGGCTGGCGTGGGCACAATGACTGTTTCCCGTGTTCTCAGTGGAAAAGTTCCTGTCAGCGAAGAAACTGCGCTCCGCGTACAAAAGGCAGTAGAACAGCTGGCGTATCGCCCTAATCAGCTGGCGAAGGCGTTTCGTGGCCAGCGAAGCCACACCATCGGTCTCATCATTCCCTACCTCTACGACCCCTTCTTTGCTAACTGCGCCCACGCGGCTACTACGGTCGCCAAGGAGCGCGGCTACTCGGTCATCACGACGACCTCCAACGAAGATCCGGATATTGAATACGCGGAAGCCGAACAAATGCTGCAGCGCCATGTGGACGGATTGTTGGTGATCCCTTCCAGATTTCGTCAATCACGCCTGACCAAAGCTCTGTTCGGAAGGACTCCTGTCGTCGCCTTTGACCGTCCGGTTTCAGACCCGGCAATCGATGTCGTGCTGGTAGAAAATACCTCCGGCGCTCGGCGCATCGTGCAGCATTTGATTCAACACGGGCATAAGCGCATCAGCTTTATGGGACTCAGCCGAACTCTGTATACCATCAACGCCCGATATCTTGGCTATCACCGCGCCATGCACGAAGCCGGCTTGCAAGAGAACGTCTTCTTCGGCTGCAATTCACGCGAGGATACCCGGCGCACGGTGGAAGAGCTGCTGAAGGAGAAGAATCGTCCCACTGCCTTCTTTACTTCGAATAACCTGGCCACGCGCTATGTTTTTGCGGCGATGCTGAATCTCGGCGTCAAAGTGCCGGTGGACGTTGCCTTGGTCGGCTTCGACGACTTTGAGTTAGCGGAGTTGACTTCTCCGCCACTCACGGTAGTGCGGCAACCCGCGCAGGAAATCGGCCGGGTCGCAGCCAGCCTGCTCTTCGAGCGCATCGAACGGGGTGAATTACCGCACACTGGAACACGGATCGCACTGCCCGTCGAAATCGTGCTACGCCGCTCCTGCGGATGCAAGCACCGCACCGCCGTAGTAACGAGCTAAGGCATCATTCGACATAATTTCAGTGGCTACCGGCTCCGGCGCCAAAGCTGGAGATTCTTGAGCTTTAGCTATTCGTGGCGCAGAGCCGCAATTGGCTCCAGCTTCATAGCCCGGATAGCCGGAAGCAATCCCGCCAAGACGCCAGTGAGAATCAGCATGAGCGAAGCAGTGGACAGAGTGATGGGATCGGCAAAGGAAAGGCCGAAGAGCATATTCGCGAAGAGGCGCGATGCAGCTATTGCAAGTGGAAGGCCTATCCCAATGCCGATGAGGGTCAAGTAAAGGGCTTCATGAAGAATCAGGATGAAAATGCCCGCGCGCTGTGAGCCCATCGCCATGCGTATCCCAATCTCCCGAGTGCGCAGGGTTATGGAATACGTCAGAAGACCGAACAAACCAAATCCCGCCACCATGAGCGCGATGGCGGCGAAGAAGCTTGAGAGGCTCGCCGTCATCTCCTCATTGACGAGCGACCTCTCGTTCCTTTGCGCAACCGTGTTTGTTTTAGTTGAATACTCATGGCCAAACGATTCTACCTCGCGTTCCACAGTTTTCTCCAACCCAGGACCAGCCGTTCCACGGACGAGGAGAGTTCCTCCTTCGTCAGAGTTGCCAAACTGCGGTGATGGCAGAAACAAAAATGCTCCATCGGCATCTCGAATATCGAGAAGCCTTGCGTGCTGGGAGACGCCAACGATCTCGAGGTCGCGGTAATCTGGCCAGACTCCAAAGCGAACATGTTGGCCGATAGGATCCCGGGATTCGAATAGATGCCTGGCCAGCAGGCTGTCGATGATTGCCGCACGCGGATGCTTTCTATCATCAGACCAGTTGAAGTCACGGCCGGTGACGAATGGAATGCCCAGCGTGCGAAAGAATCCTGGCGAAACGATGACTTGAGCCGCTGCGACGGCGTCCGCCGGGTTCGAAGCAGATACCCGGGAAACGGTGTCTTTCCAGGCAAAGTCATCGCCCAGGATTGGACTATTTGAGAAGGCTGCCGACCGAACTGAGGGAAGGCCGGTAATGGCTTCGGTAAGCTGCTTGCGGTAGCTGTCTTTGTCCAGCCCCTTGTAGCCCCCAGGCACGGGAGTGAGATCGAGTTCAATCACGCTTGCTTTATCGAATCCAGGATTGAAGGACTTGAGGCTTTGCAGCGTGCGCAGAAAAAGCCCCGCGGCTTGTAACAAGATGAGCGAGATGGCGACCTGAGAGATGATGAGCGCTTTGCCGAGACGCCCCGTGCCTCGGCCGAATGTGCGCGCGCTCTGCTGCAGCGTTGAGCCTGGATGCTGGCGGGAAAGCTGCCAGGCGGGCGCCAGGCCAGTCAGGAGTCCGGTGAAGATCGCCGCAAAGGCGGCACAGGTGACGACACGCCAGTCAGGTCTTACGTCAAGCAGAGCGGGAACCATCTGGCCCCGCGTCATGAGGGAGATGAGGAGCTCACTACCCCAATAGGAAAGGGCGAGAGCAAGGAATGCTCCGGTGCAGGAGAGGACGAGTGTTTCAGCAATGAACTGGCGGACGGCTTGCCACGGACTTGCTCCTAAAGCGATACGGGTGCTGATCTCCTGACGGCGGCGGATGGCTCTGGCCAATGTGAGGCTGGCCAGATTTACGCAGATGACCAGCAAAATGAGACCAACGATGCCGAGAAGCATGTCGAGGGGCTGCTCGAGTCTGCTGCGGAGATCGCCCTTTTCTACCCTGGCTCCAGTGGCAACGCGATCCAGCTGGAGACCCATGGAGAGAAAGGATTGCCTGCGCTCGCCTGCACTTTCGGTGGGCACCGTGGCCTCAAGAAGCTGAGGCCATAACGATCGGAGCTGCGCAGACGCACGGTCGAAAGTATCGTCGCCGGCGAGCCTCCCGGTGACAAAGAGCCACAATAAGGAGCGGCTTTGGAGATCATAAGAAGGCAGCGCGCCCGCGAGTACGGTGATCTCTGGCGGCGAGCCAATGGTCATGCCGGTAAACCACTTCTGCGTGACACCAACGATGGTGAACACTCTGCCATCGATGTGAATCGTTTTGCCGACGGCCGAAGGATTGCCGGCATAGCGCTGCTGCCAAAGTTCGTAGCCGATGACAGCAACTGGCGCCACCCGGTTACCCTGGGCATCGCTGGGATTGATCAGTCGGCCGACAAGCGGGGTGGCTCCCAGGACGGAGTAGTAGTTTCCGGTGACGGAGCGGACATCCGAGGAGGACACGGTCCCATCGATGTCCACGCTGAAGGCGCCTCCTGGCGCCCAACCGCAAATGTTTGTGAAGGCGCGCTGTTTACGCTCCAGTTCGGCAAACATGGGATAGGAGATCGGGATTCTTGAATGGCCACGATAATTTCCCGTGAGTTCTACCAGTTGCTCGGGATGCGGAAGGGGCAGGGGACGAAGCAGCAGAGCATCGACTACGGTGAAGACGGAGATCGTTGCACCGATGCCGACGGCGAGGGCGATCACAAAAATACATGCAAAGAGGGGGTTGCGAGAGAATGCCTTCAAACCGTAGAAGAAATCCCGGTAAACCGATCCCATAGAGAGACCTCGGATAGTCGGCCTGGCTAAGCTCCAGGCGAGCGTGTGAACCCAGGCTAGCTAGCATCATGACAGAAAAGTAGAGTGCCACACAGCGATTCCTCCCTCCGAGATGTTTGGCAATACGATCTACTTAGTCCATTTTCCCTAAATACAACTGTTTGTTTGTAACGCTTGATCGGTTGCGGTCACGATCATAAGGATGGCGCAGAACCCGAAAAAAAGGAAAAGGCCTATGAAGCCTACTGGGTGGTTCCGTGCTATCCCGCGCCTCCCGCATCCGATGATTTGTCCTGGCAATTCTTTCCGTCCCCGGTTCGCCTCGATCCATCCGTAATCTGTCCGTGAGGAACAAGGGATGCTCAACGCCATGAACGATGTCGCGATTTTCTACCTGGTGGCTTTCTCGCTGGATTCCCTGCGAAGAGAAGTTGTGGTTGCAAAGGTGAGAATTTCCGGACAACCTGAAGAGACCTGCGTCATCCATACGATGTCGTTGGAAGAGTTCCGCCGCATTTGGATAAGGGTTTTTAAGCTTAAGCCGGAAATCGGTGAAAAACAGGTTCGCCGGATGCGGGAAGGGCTTAATATCGTACTGAATTTACATGCGTCGGAATCCCAATTACAGATGTCCGGATTATTGGGAAAGCAACCGGGTTAAGAACTTTCTGGGCAAAACGCCGGCAGACATCAGAAACCCAGGAACGGTGTGCCACGCGATTCGTGGCGCCGCTCATTCATGTTTCGACGTTCCAGGTCTCGAAGAGCGTACCCCAGCTAAAGCCGTCGAGCACCGATGTGTTTATGGCACGGCTGAAGCCGTGCCCTGGAGTTTCTACATTTTTCGCGAGCCTTGGGTCCGATCCATCGAGCCTTCGGTTTTGGGTTTTTGCGTTGTATCAGGGCACGACTTTTAGTCGTGCCGTAAATCGTGAGAATACGTCGGGCTTTACAGCTCGCGGAAAAACTCATGCTTTGTATCAGGGCACGACTTTAGTCGTGCCGCAAATCGTGAGAATACGTCGGGCTTTACAGCTCGCGGAAAAACTCATGCTTTGTATCAGGGCACGACTTTAGTCGTGCCGCACAGGATGGGCCAATGAGGGCTTTAGCCCCTGAGGTGTTGCTTTCCTGCCCGCTGCAGAGTTTTCCGCAGCCTGTCTAGCGCCTGCCAGCTTCTTTTGCGCCAGATACGTGTAACTGTCGGGATACAGTTCTGCAGAGTCCGCCAACCCTGCCTTCACGGGATTCTGCTGGATATATTTACAGAAACTCAGAAAGCTCTCCAGATCGTTGACCCGCACTTCGGAAAATCCTCGCTGCCAGACCTCTCCACGGAAGCCGTGTTCCTTCCTGACACGAAAAGAAAATCTGCCCTTTATCAATTGCATCGCTCTTTCAATCGTTGCATCCCTGGGAACGGTAATCAGCAGGTGAAGATGATCCGGCATGATTACGAAGTCATGCAATTGAAATTTTCCTGCTGCTGCATTCGAACGCAAGACTTCGATCAAAAGCGTCGCATTTCGTTCAGATTGAAGGATGCGTCTGGCCATACTGGTCTTCGTGGTGGCAAAAAATACCCGTTCGCTACTAAGTATTGCCTCCGGGTCGCCGTTCCGCGCAGGGATTGCCATAACAGGGGCTAGAGAGACTGCGGAAAAACTCTGTAGCGGGCGGGAAAGCAACACCTCAGGGGCTAAAGCCCGACGTATACTCAACCATTTACGGCACGACTAAAAGTCGTGCCCTGATACAAAGCGAAAACAGCGAAACTGAAGCTCGATAGATCATACCCCGGGCTCTGGAAAATCTAGAAACTCCATACCCAGCACTACGTGCTGGGCAGGCACGGCTGAAGCCGTGCCCTTCGTCGAGAGCTCTTCTCGCAACCTCTAAAGCCGCAATCAGTGGAAAGCAGTTATGTATGGGCGTGGCAGTCCTATATGGCCGCCCTCGATTAAGGGGAGAAGAGGTTACCGGTCACCCAGACGCTCTTTGTCCAGTCGAGCGTGTACCTTGGTGCGCCGTGAGGGCCACTGTTGTCTACGTGGCGTCCAATTCCGCAAATAGCGCCGATGCCGGAAGCGGGGACGGTGGCGTTTGGAGTGCTGCACGTAAAGAAGAGGGTGCAGCCTTGATTCCCACCCATCATGCCGTGCGAGATGTGATAAACCTGATTTCTTCCGTGCTGGTAGTTCCCAAATCCGCCGCCACCTGCGCCGGCATGGCCCTGAAAGTAGTTTACGCATTGCATCACGTTTGCGGGATTCATCTGGCGCGGACTCTTGTCGATGATCCAATCTCGGATTTGGGCGGCGGAGAAGATGCCGAAACTGCCGTTGGGCAACTTGCCGTGAAATGTGAGGCATTGGATGACCGAAGTTTCGGCGACTGGGGAACTCGTGGCCAGTGGGAAATGGAATTTAGGGACGCCATGGGACCATAATGCCGCAGCGCAGTCGGCGTGGGCTTCGAGCTCCGGGTGTTGAATCACCTGCGATCCGAAGGAGTTTCCCACCATGCCCGCGCGCTGCTGAAGCACATGGGTTAACTCATGCACGAGTACGTTGACGCCGGTTGGTGTATCCGGAACATGGGCAGGTGTCAGGTAGACGTGCTCGCCGGAGGCGAAGGCGATGGCGTCGAATGCTTCCGGATCCGGGCCGATGTGGAGTTGGACAGAACTGAGGTCGGCATGAAAGAAGTCTTCCAAGCGGCCGGCTAACTTCGGGGGTAGCGAATTGCCCGCGGACCAGAAATCCATATTGAAATCAAAGTTGATCGGGGAGGCGGCTTGCATGGACGATCCTTTCCTGGACGGGACGGACCCCACCTTATCATGGGCTTATTTGAACTCGCAATAGAACAGGTCAAGCCAAAGCGGTGGTCTATCGTGTTCAGCTTCCAGGGCAGGCAGAGAGATTTTCGCGGAGATATAAAACTATCAATGACGAGAGGCGCAGCGGCGCGCATTCACCTTTGATAAGGCCTATCCAAGCAACTCATCATGGCTGCTCGAAGCTCTTCGACACAGTTTGGAACAGCTTTGTGCGCTGTATCGATCACGATGTGGTCGCGGTTCCAAGGCTGATATTCACGGGCGAGAACCTCTTCCCAAGTCGGCAGCTTCAACCCGGGAATACCCGCTTCTCGTTGTTCCACGCGCTTACGGTGAGACTCGGCGTCGGAACAAACGACCTCAACCTCTATAAAGACTGAGTTAGTCAGTCGGCCCACTTCCATCCAAGCGTCACGACTCTCCTGGATTGGATTTACAGAATCCGAAATCACGGTTCTACCCAAGCGAAGATTGTCTCCCGCCACAGCGTAAGCAACTCGGTACCCTTCTTCATGGATGGCCTGGCTCACGCCCGGTGAGTTGCGGATCGCTTGCTCGATGGTGTCGATGCGAAGGTACACAGCGTCCATGCTTGCGGCCAAATCGCGCGCGATGCTGGTTTTCCCTGTGCCGGGCAACCCGCCAAAGACAATGAGAAGGGATCCCGAGTTGACCAGAGTGCTCGAATCTCTCATACAACCGATTTTACCGGGGGAATCAAAGCATTGTGGAGCGTACCGAGAAGCGTACTCATCGAGAATCGACCACGGGCTGAGCGGGGGACGTTGCTGAACTATACATTCTGGATCGTGTGGTGATAGAGTTTCTGGCGTAACGGCCTTGGAGTACTTCATGTGCCATGGCTGCGTGCGCAGGGATATGTTCCAGGCACCCCGATTGGCCGTTACGTTCTGGTGCCCGCCGGCGTCGCACTCGGCTCGGATCGAGGAAGCCGAGGCAAGCGTACATAGCACCCGCTCAAAAGATCCCGATCAACTGACCAAACTGGAGCCGCCGGCCAATGAGGGAAGTTGGACCCGAGGAGAACCGACGATGAAATATCTCGACGAGTACCGCGATGGAAACATTGCTCGGAAGATCGTGGACGAGATCCACCGTATTCAGACGAAGCCCTGGGTGATTATGGAAGTTTGCGGTGGGCAGACCCACTCTATCGTCAAACATGGAATCGACTATCTGCTCCCGGAAGCCGTGGAACTGGTGCATGGGCCGGGCTGTCCAGTCTGCGTTACGCCGCTGGAGATGATCGACAAGGCGCACGCGATTGCCCGGCGGCCTGAGGTGATCTTCTGCTCGTTTGGAGATATGTTGCGGGTGCCCGGGTCGGATGGTGATTTATTCACGATCAAGGCCGGGGGAGGCGACGTTCGCGTAGTCTATTCTCCGCTCGATTGTCTCAAGATCGCGCGCGCCAATCCCGATAAGAAGGTGGTCTTCTTTGCCATCGGGTTTGAGACGACCGCACCCGCCAATGCAATGCTGGTTTGGCGCGCCCAGAAGGAAGGCTTAAAGAATGTCTCGATTCTGGTTTCACACGTTCTGGTTCCTCCGTCCATCGCGGCGATTCTGCAATCTCCACAAAATCGCGTCCAGGGTTTTCTAGGACCGGGACACGTCTGCGCCATCATGGGTTATCGCGAATACGAGCCGATGAGCGCGCGCTTCAAGGTCCCTATCGTCATTACAGGCTTTGAGCCGCTGGACATCCTGCAAGGAACGCTGATGACGATTCGACAGCTGGAAGCGGGACGTGCTGAAGTGGAAAATGAGTACTCGCGCATTTTAGACCGGGAAGGAAACCGCCCGGCACAGAAGCTGGTGGCGAGTGTTTTTGAGATCGCCGACCGAAAATGGCGCGGAGTGGGCTCCATCCCGAAGAGTGGATACAAACTGCGGTGGGAGTTCCGCGAGCATGATGCGGAAAAACTTTTTGAAGTGAAAGAGATCGACACGCGCGAGCCGGATATTTGTATCAGCGGACGGATTTTGAGAGGCATCAAGAAACCGCACGACTGCCCGGCCTTCGGGACTCTTTGTACTCCGCAGCGACCGCTGGGAGCGACCATGGTGTCGGCGGAAGGCGCGTGTGCCGCCTACTATGCGTACGGCAGGCATTTAGAGGCTGAGAAGAAAGAGCGGGCGGCGGCAAGATCCCTTGGAGGTGTTGCATGACGCAATCCATCGGTTCAGCGAGCAGCTCGCCTGGCAATCTAACGCATGCCGTTGGGGCGCCAAATGACTGGCGCGAAAAAGTCATGCACAAATGCCGCGAATCTGTGGAGGTCAAGCAGAAGTTCTTCGACCATTATGCCGATAGAATTGGCGAGTTGGCTCAGAAGATGGCGGACCGCTTTCGCGACGGCCACAAGCTCTGGGTGTTGGGCAACGGTGGCAGTGCATGCGACGCCCAACATATTGCCGTCGAGTTCGTGCATCCCATCATCGAAAAGAGGCGCGCGCTGCCGGCGTTCGATCTGGTCAGCCAGGTACCGGTACTCACTGCCATATCCAATGACAAAGATTATGCCCGGATATTTGTGGACCAGATTCAATTATGGGGCCAGCCCGGGGACATGGTGATCGCCATTTCCACCAGTGGCAACTCTCCCAACCTGATCTATGCGCTGGAAGAGGCACGTCCCAGGGGCTTGTTGACAATAGCGTTTTCCGGCAAGGACGGCGGGCGCCTAACAGACGCTGCCGAGTACTGTTTCACGGTGCCCAGTTATAGCATTCACCGCATCCAGGAATCGCATGTCGCTCTGCTGCACATCTTGTGGGATCTGACGCACGTCGCCCTGGGCGAGGAAGACGTGATTTAGGCCTGCAGGCGTACAGGCATAAAGCTAGTCTGGATTTCTCATAGACCTGCCTCTCTGTGCTACGGGTAGAGATCTCACCACTGGCAACTATCAGTTGTCGCAAAATCTGTGAGAAATTCAGGCTAGTCTTGTTCGCCACACGTTACAAGCTTCACCAGTCATGCACCCAAACAGCGACGTCGCTGGAGGGGCCGTGATTCTGCTCCTCTTCCCCGCATTCTCCAGAAAAATGATGTCTCGACTGTGACCAAAGTCATAGCATACCGCCGGTCTGCAGCGTCAGAATTTGATTGTCGGAGGAGGAGAACGGATGTGTGACTATTCACTGATGGCGATTCCAAACCGCGTCGCGGTTTCCGGAGATGACCTCGTCGTCCACAGGTTTCAGACAGGGTCCCTTGGCCTGGCGTCAGCCTCCGATCTTCGCAAAGGACCGGATCCTCCCAAGATCCAGAGCCACAGCGTCTGGCTGAGGTTCAGGCAGTTTTTTCATCCTCCAGATACTGGATCTCCCCCGGCAATATGTGTCCCACCCGGCGCTCGATTGCTGGTACAGGACATTCCATCGGAGCTACGTTATGAGCACGGCCTTAAGGAGGTGGAGGAAGCGGTGTTCGTTCAGGTGACGGCGCACGTAAATACCTTTCGCGATGCAGTCCGATTTCACAACGGCGTTGCAATCCTACTGCAGAGTTTGGACGAAGGGCAAAGAATACATGTTTTGGACCTCTCTCCAGCGGAGAGAATGGCGGCCGCACTCGAGGGACAGCAGCGGACGCTGGCACACTCTTTTCAATATCGTGTGTGATGTTCTGCAGAAGCTGCACCAAGCCCATCGCTAAAGTGAAGCTCCTTATCGTGGACGATGAGACGTCGGTTCGGGAGTCGCTAGCGGAGCTTTTTACGGAGCTTGGACATAGCGTGCGATCTGCTGAGGACGGTTCTTCCGCATTGCTCGAGATTGGGCAGGAAGTCCCAGACATCATTCTCTCCGACCTCAACATGCCGCGTATGTCTGGCTTCGAATTTCTCTTGGAAGTCCGTGGCCGCTTTCCGGCCATCCAGGTGATTGCCATGAGCGGCGCATTTTCCGGCGACGATGTACCGCCCGGGATTGCCGCCGACGCTTTCTACGAGAAAGGGCCCAATCTGAGCGCTTTGTTGCAGGTCGTGCAGGCTATGACCTCCGTGGACCGATCGCCGCCATTGCAACATCGAGCGTCGGCGCCCAATGAGAACTCCGCGGAACTGGCATGACGAGGTTTTACTGAGGTGAATCTATGCATCTGATCAGCATTCACAACGTTAACTCCATTGCGTCCCTGTATACCCTTCAAATGCGGTATTTGCTCTCGACTCTGAATCAGATTCCCAAGTGTCTCGAAGAACTGACCGCCGCCGCGTCAGATCAACAGCTAAAGGACGTGTTTCGCTCGCACCGGATGGAGGTCGGGCTTCAGCGTGAGCGCGTGGAGCAGATTTTGCTCGAGTTGACCAGCAAAGTAGTTGGTAAAAAATGTGCTGTCACCGCCGCTCTGATTGCGACCGTGGAGGCGGTCGCCAGGGAAACGGACCGAGGCTCGGTTCGCGACGCCTGGCTTGTCGCGAGCGCGCATAGGATAGAGGAATTCGAAATCGCTTCCTATCAAGCTGCCTTGCAGTGGGCTTTGGTCCTAGGCTATACATACCAAGCCTCTTTGTTAGAGGCGACTCTGGCCGAAGAACGGCATGCGGATGATCTCCTTTGCAGTATTGGGGAACGAATCAATCTAGCCGTGAAGGCAGCGTGATGCCGAGAACCCCATTCCTGTAATCGCGCCTGGCCATCGAATCATGCCGAGATTCCGTGAGGATTCGAAGCCTGGATGATGTGCTGCATGGGATTGGGGAGGCGATTAAACTTCCTCTGACTTTCCGGCTGAGAAGCCGCCATCGACCGCCAAGCTTATTCCGGTGATCCATCGGGATTCGTCTGATGCCAGGAACAGAACGGCCATGGCGATATCCTCGGGCTCGCCAAGCCTTCCCAGCGGGTGCATGCTGACCAGCCGGTCGCGCCGGGCGGCATCATCCAGCAGCGCCCGAGCCATTGGGGTGCGGACGAAGCCGGGACAGACACAGTTGACCCGGATGTTGCGCCCAGCTAAATCAATGGCCATATTTCGCGTGAGTGCGACCAGAGCGCCCTTGGACGCGCTATAGGCTGCGCGGCTGCGCACGCCCATGATCCCGGTTACCGAGGAGACGTGAATAATGCTTCCGCCCTCCGGTCGAAAGTGTTCGAGGCAGAACTTTGAGCAGAGGAACGAGCCGCGAAGATTGGTAGCCATCACCCGATCCCAGTCGTCCGCTTCGGTATCAGAGACAGCGCGCCGGATCGCGATGCCTGCACTGTTGAAGAGGATATCGATGGCGCCGAAGTGTTGCGCGGCACGTTCCGCACAATCGCGAACCTGAATCTCTTCTGCCACGTCACAAGCCAAGGCAACAGCGTTCCCACCCGACTCACAGATTTGGTTGGCGATTCCTTCAGAGCGTGGCGGATCGCGATCGAGAATCGTCACCCGCGCGCCTTCGGCGGCGAACAGCGTGGCCGTGGCCGCGCCGATGCCCGATCCACCTCCCGTGACCACTGCATGTTTGCCAATCAAACGCATGATGAATAAGCCTGGCTTGTCCAACGATTCTAGCGGAGGCAGGCCGGCTCTTCTATGTTAGACAGAATTAGCGAAAGTTCTTCATGACCCTGACTGTAGAGAAACCCCGGGACAGACGGAATTTCCCCTAATGAGCGTCGCGTGCAACCTAGCGGTGACCCAAAAGAGAGCGATCTTATAGATGCTAAGCGAACCCCCTTCCAGCGAAGGTGAAGACGGCCTCGCTGGCGTTGGGGGAAACTCCGTCCGTCCCCGAAAGGGTCCCAATCGCGAGGGTCTCTCGGGTCATGGTTTCGGCCTCGGCAAATTTGCCCTCTCCGCGCAATACTTCCCTGCGCGATAAGGAAGTAACAGCACCGCCATGGTTACCAAAATTATTTTGTCTCGCCCTGGACAAGGTCCAAAAACCGTACTAATGTAGGATCAAGAATCCACACCAGCGCTGTCTTACCACAGCAGCCCTGCTTGGCCTTGCACCGGCTTTCTTCACCCGTGCATCCGCCGCCCACTCGCAAAACATCAGCGTTCGTATAAGTAGGGTGCGCTCAGTGCGTCCTCTTGATTGAGCAGTCTTGACAACTTGGAAAGTACCACTGGCCAGCGCCTTGAGGCCCTGCCCGGCCTCCTTTGTGTCGGGGCATGGCTTCAGCCGAAAGTCTTGCCGCTAGCCGGCGAATACCTAGACAACTATGGGGGCGGGAAAAATAAAAATTTGAGCACCTTCGTAAAACAAAGGACTTAGCCGGCACACCTCGAGCGAAACCAAGACGGGAACACCCCATTCCTGAAACCAAACCGCAACCAGGGCCCTCGCCCGGGCACGCCCCGAGGGGCGGATCCATCGATCTTTCTCATCTTTAATAAAACGACGGGACCTCCTCCTGTCACCTCATCTTCGAAACTCTACCCTCTGGCTGGCCGCCCAACCCTGAAACCGCGCATACGCTTACGGAAAGCGAATAACCTGAAGAGCAGGCCTTTTCTCGCTTATCCCTCAATCTTTTTCCCAATGAAAGCACCGGCCGGGGGGCTTATCCCTCTTTTCTCTCACAAAGTGCATTCTTTTTTCGGAAAGCTTTGCAGGGGAGCGGGGGGATGCGGACAAATAAGGGATGCGGGGATCCCCCCGCATCCCCCTGGAGTTTCTACATTTTTCGTGAGCCTTGGGTCCGATCCATCGAGCCTTCGGTTTTGGGTTTTGCTTTGTATCAGGGCACGACTTTTAGTCGTGCCGTAAATCGTGAGAATACGTCGGGCTTTACAGCTTGCGGAAAAACTCATGCTTTGTATCAGGGCACGACTTTAGTCGTGCCGCACAGGATGGCCAATGAGGGCTTTAGCCCCTGAGGTGTTGCTTTCCTGCCCGCTGCAGAGTTTTCCGCAGCCTGCTAGCGCCTGCCGGCTTCTTTTGCGCCAGATACGTGTAACTGTAGGGATACAGTTCTGCAGAGTCCGCCAACCCTGCCTTCACGGGGTTCTGCTGGATATATTTACGGAAATTCAGAAAGCTCTCCTGATCGTTGACCCGCACTTCGGAAATCCTCGCTGCCAGACCTCTCCACGGAAGCCATGTTCCTTCCTGACACGAAAAGAAAATCCGCCCTTTATCCATTGCATCGCTCTTTCCATCGTTGCATCCCTGGGAACGGTAATCAGCAGGTGAAGATGATCCGGCATGATTACGAAGTCATGCAATTGAAATCTTCCTGCTGCTACATTCCCGCGAATCGTGGCGTCGGAATCGTGGTGTCGGACAGAACGATCACCGCATGCGAAGGAAGCACTGCTCCGGCGGATTGTAGAAGGAAAAGATGGATTATTCGTGACCGTCCTCAGGCCGTCTCTTGACGGTGCACAGCGTATCACGGCGCTATATTGTCACCGTTAGGGTCGGTAGGGCTTTCCTGCCCCGCAACAGGCTGAGCATATGGGTCATCCGCACTTGGCTGCTTCACTTAGCGACGCCTCGTCCCTTCTTCAGATCATCGCCTAACAGAATTGCCTCCGCGATGTCTTGCATGGATATTCTTCGCTGACGGCTCTCCTTCTGCATGGTGCGGTAGGCTTCCTCCTCGCTCATACCCAGGTCACGCTGCAGTACTCCCTTGGCTCGTTCCACTGCCTTACGTGATTCAAGCCGGTTGGCCAGTTGCACGTTTTCTGTCTCCAACCGTGCTCGCTCGATCTCCGCGCCGACCAGAAAGCCAAGCATGGAGAGCAGCCGCACCTCATTCTCCTTATGTTGATAAGTGAGCTGATGCTGCAGGGTGATCACTCCAACGACCTTACTCGCGCACAAGATAGGAGTGCAAAGAATGGCTTCGAAGTGGTCTTCCGGAAGGCTGCGGAAGATCATGAAGCGCGGGTCGTTTGAGGCGTTCGACGCGATGGCAACAGGCTCGCGGTGTTCCGCCACCCATCCGGTGATACCCTGCCCAAGTTGAACCCCGAGGTGGTCCACCACGTCGGCATGAGGGTTCTTGGATGCGCGCAGCACCAGCTTCCCCTGCTCGAGAACATAGATGAAGCAGGAATCGCAGGGAATGACGGCGGTGACAAACTCCACGATGCTAGCCAGCACAACGTGCAGCGGGTCGGCTGCGGCAATGCGGCTGCTGATTTGATGGAGAAAATCAATGGATGTGAGGCCGTCGCGAAAACCCGCCATGGTCGGAGTGGAGGGGGCCACACGATGCACGCGCGAAACGTGCTTGTCTTCTTCTTTCTCCACTGGCGTGGCCGTGTCCGGATCGGTCCGTACCGTGAGAGAGGCAATCCCGTTCTTCTTCTGCTCCAGGATCTTGCCGGCATACTGGGCGGCCTCGTTGACGAGGAAACCCATCTTTGGCCGGGAGGGCTCGAAGTCCGGCGTGATGCCGTAATGTGCCAATTCCTCAGAAGTGGTTGGACCGATGGAAACGACGACCAGCGCACGCAATCCAGCGCTCAACTCAACGCGAAGATCCATCTCCTCAGCCACCTGAAAAAGGTGAATCACCTGTACCGCGGTCATGAAGAGCACCACATCTACGCTACTGTTAGCGATGCTATGGACCGCCTCTCGAAGCGGGCCCAGATCCTCCGGCAGCGCCCACTGATAGACCGGAACCTTGGTGACTTCAGCGCAGCGTTCACTCAGCTCTGCCAGCAACTCGGGGTTGGATGCGCCATACTCCTGGACCGCTACTCTCATGGTTTGAAGAGAGTCGCCGAACTCCGCATTGAGCGCGGTCATCATTTCGCGCCAGGTGGAAGGCTCGGCCGCGGTGGTCACGATAGGCACCCGAAGATCGCGCAGGGCAGCCACCGGCTTGGGGCCGCGGGCGACGACTTTCACGGCCCGCAGAGCGGCAAGAAATTGTTCGCGATCGTGCCTGGTCTGCACGATGTCAAGCAAAGCACGCACACCGACCCCGGTGAGGAAAATAACCAGGTCGACTTTCTTTGCCAGGAGGTCGTCGGCGAAAGCCAGAGCCTGGCGGTTGGATTCGAGTGGTACCTCACGCATGGCGGGCACAACGAACGGCTTTCCGCCGTAGGTGCGGATCAGCTTTGCCACCTCAACTGCGCGACGGGATTCGAGCGACAGCACTCGCAATCCGTCGAAGCTCGCGTGCGCCATGCACCTCCTTCAGGCACCGGCCAGGGAGAGACACTTCGCGTACCACCGTGGCCGGTGTTCAAACGCCCTACTTCTATGCATTGGATTGGCCGATCATTTACGAGTCTAGCGGCTTTTGCACATGAACTGCAAAGACGCCTGCAAAACGGCGCATTTTGTCAATTCAGAATCTTCTTGCAGCCATACAAGCTTGCCGTTACTATCGGAATATTGCGTGTCCCTACCATGCTGTAGGGCGTCACGCAAG
>CAVTPN010000018.1:0-87996 GCA_963736535.1 uncultured Acidobacteriaceae bacterium | reverse complement strand
CGGGCGGTTGGCGGACGACCGAGAGCGCAGCGGGAATTGGCTGGTCGTGGTGGGAAGGCTGCGGCCGGGCGTGAGCCGCGAGCAGGCAAACCAGGATCTTGAGACCATCATGCGGCGGATTGTGGCGGCGTATCCTAACGATCACCTGGGCACGAACACGATCACGCTGGATCCGATGTGGCGGTCGCCGTTCGGCGCGAACGGACATATGGCGAGTACGCTCCCCATCCTGCTGGCCATTGCGGCGATGGTGCTGCTGCTGACATGCGCCAATGTGGCCACGCTGACACTGGTGCGGTTTGTGTCGCGGCGGCGCGAAATCGCAATCCGACAGTCGCTGGGTGCAGGTCGCGTGCGCGTTCTCCGGCAGATGATGCTCGAAGGCGTGATTCTTGCCCTCTGCGCGGGAGCGGCGGCGTTGTTCTTGACTCGTGGATGGCGAAGACACTCGCACTGTTCCTTCCGCCGAACGCGATCCCAATCGCGATAAACGGCATGGGCCGATCCCGGCGTTGTGATCGCAATTGTGGCGCTGGCAGTTCTGGTGAGCCTGCTGTGCGGGGCATTTCCGGCTTGGCGGTCGTCGCAGGTGCCGGCGGCGGAGGTGCTCAAGGAGGAATCGGCGAGCGTATCGGGCAGTAAGCACAATCGGCGGCTGCTTAGCGGCCTGGTGGTGGCTCAGGTGGCGCTCCAGCTCGCTCTGCTGGTTAGCTCCTGACTGTTTTTTCGCACGCTCAGGAACATTGCCCATGCAGATCCGGGATTTGATCAAGATCATGTTTTGACCGCGTCCGTGGGATTGAACATCTCCGGCTATCCGAATGACCAAAGGCGGTTGATCCGCGACAAAATTCTCCAGCGCGTGGAGGCATTGCCTGGCGTGACCGTGGCTTCGCTTACCGACTGGGTACCGTTAACGCTATCGCGAAAGACGGAGGACGCATATCCGGAAGGATATGCGCCACGGCCGCATGAGTCGCTGGAAGTAGGGAGAGCGGATGTATCGCCGCGGTACTTCGAGACCATGGGGATACCCATTCTGGAAGGGCGCGACTTTACGAAGGACGACAATGAGAAAGCGCCGCGCGTACTGATCGTGGACCAGACAGCGGCGAACCGGTACTGGCCGGGGCAGGATCCGATAGGGAAAAGGCTGAGCATTGGAGCAACCTGTTCACGGTGGTCGGCGTGGTGAAGAACTCGAAGCACCTGATGATGAGTGAGCGGCCCGGGCCCATGATCTATATCAGCTATTATCAGCAATCGGGCCCGGAACTCATCGTACAAATGAAGACCATGGGCAATCCGGCGGATCTGGCGCAGGCGGCCGAGCGCGCGATCCAGGAGGTTGACAGACGGCTCCCGGTTTATGACGTGCGCACGATGAGGGAGAACACCGCGATAGCGAGTACCTTTGTCGTGATGCAGAGCACGTTCGCGGGGATATTCGCGGTGATCGCGCTGGTTCTGGCGGCCACGGGCATTTATGGCGTGATGGCATACCGCACCGAGCTCAGGACGCACGAGATCGGCATCCGCGTAGCTTTGGGGGCTTCGCGAGCGGATTTGATGAGGCTGGTGCTGCTACAGGGAATGCGGCTGACGGCAATTGGGCTGGCGCTGGGACTGGCTCTTTCGTTCGGGCTGACCCGCGTCATTGCCGGTCTGCTGTACGGCATCGGCGCCAATGACCCAGTGACGATCTTTGCCGTGCTGATTCTGCTCGCGGCGATGTCTTTGCTGGCGTGCTATCTTCCGGCACAGCGAGCGATGCGGGTGAATCCGGTGACGGCGATCCGCGAGCTCTAGGCAATGCGATCCGCGCGCCTCATCTACTTTCAGCGAGAGAAGCCCAGGGCGTGAATGGCACAAGACCTTCAGTCCTGGCCAAGCACGATTTCAGGATCTCTGCCGGCAAGCCCATAGGCTCCGGGCGCACTTCTGGAGCTTAACGCCAAACCGCCAATGCGCGTTTCGAGAATATTTAATCTGGAAACGTGCATTGCCCTGTTGGCAACAGTTGAGATTCAATTTGCCTGGATTGCAGAATACAAATATCAAGACCGCGCTTGAAGTTCGTATGGCCGCTCATAAAAGTGACAGACCGCCTGACGACGGTCTGTCCAAGATGAGAAGTCTCGCAGCCTCACTAGGCTGTCGTGTTCTCTTGAATTGCTTTTGCAGCTTTGCGGATCACCTCGATGACTACGTCCGGCTTGGAGAGCATGGGAACGTGGCTGCTTTCCACCTCGATCACAGTCGCTCCCATGCGCTTCGAGACCCACCGCTGGAGATCGGGATGCACGGTGTGGTCCTGCGTCGTCAGAATGTACCAGCTCGGCTTCGACTTCCACGGGGTGCTCTTGATCTTCTGTTGCTGGAACAGGTCGGCGACAGGCGGAAAATGGGTGGCCCAGACGAGCTTCTGCTCTTGCTCGGAAAGGTCTCCGCAGAAAAACTCAGTCCCGTTCGGAAGCATCCAGGCGCACCCGTCCGCGACCTCGACGCGAGAAAAGATATCCGACGGATACTTGTCGAGTTGGTCCTGTACAGTCTCGCCGACATCCGGGGCAACCGCTCCGATGTAGACGAGGCCGGCCACGCGATCATCGACTCCCGAGGCGGTAATGGTAGCGCCGCCGTAGGAGTGGCCGACGAGGAGAACGGGGCTGCCGACGCGGTTGAGCGTGCGCTTCACCGTAGCCACGTCCTCTTCGAACGACTCCAGGCCGTATTGAACCGCAATCACCTCGTGGCCGTCCGCCTGCAATGCGGGAATGACCTTGCTGAAGCACGAGCCATCGGCCCAGATGCCGTGGCAGAACACGATGGTTGGTTTGCGTTGTGATGACATACTGATACTCCTGAGATTTGGATTTCGGACAACCGAGCGTTATCCGTTGGCTATAGCGTTCCTCCGCATCAGGCGCTTGCACAAATACTTTGAATGATTTAGCTATGCTTACAAAGCATAGGGAGGTTTGAGATGGAACTTCGTCATCTCCGGTATTTCATTGCGGTCGCCGAGGAAGGCAGTCTTCTGCACGCCGCAGAGCGGCGGCTCCATACTTCACAGCCGTCGCTGAGCCGCCAAATCCGCGATCTTGAATTGGAACTAGGCGTGAAGCTGCTGGAGCGAAAAGCGCGAGGCATTGAGCTCACTGCGGCTGGACGGGTGTTCCTCGATCATGCACGGCTGGCATTGATGCAGATAGAGGTAGGGTGCGAAGCTGCGCGAAACACCGAGCGACCTCATAAGCCGGGTTTTGGACTGGGTTTCTTGCCGGGACAGGAAGTTATCTGGTTGTCAGAGGCACTGCGAATCGTACGCGAGGAGGCGTCTGATGTCGACGTTACGATCATGACGAAATCCTCACCGGAACTCGCCAATGCATTGATGCAGGGCGAAATCGATGTGGCTCTGATGAGGCGCGAGACGCGGACCGCTGGTCTGGATTTCAGATTTCTCGTCAAGGAGCCTCTGATCGCGATCCTGCCTTCTCGCCATCGCCTGGCTCGACATAAGTCAGTACGGCCGGAGGACATCTGTCGCGAGGACTTTATCAGCACAGCAGGTGCCGCACCCGTGCTTAGAAAGATCATCGAGGAGTACGCGGCGAAGATTGGTATCAAACTGAAGCAGACCTACGATGCTGAAACTCTATCGGCAGGAATGTCGCTGGTGGCGTCCACGGGCGGCTTCACTTTAGTGCCAATCTACGTGCAAAATTCGCTGCTTCCTTCGGTAGTCGCCCGGCCTTTGCATGGCGAGATCCCAACCATCGATCTTGTGATGGGATATAACAAGTCGAATACCTCTCCGTTGCTCAAGAAATTTTTGCTTCGCGCGGATGAGCTGGCCTCATACGGACCTCGGGTACAAAGAAGCTCCTTCAGTAAGGCGGAAAACCCTCAACCGAAGGCCCTAAGACCGATGCGGTGATTGAGGTTGTAACGGATGTCTCAGGTCCACAGCGTAACGCATGTCCCGGTACACTCACGCTTTAGCGCTCTGTGAAAGAGTCTTGACGCCCATCACGCGCTTTAGCGCCGGCAGTGCCCTTTCTCGGAGCTACCGCGCGGTTTCTGGAATTTGCCTTCAACTGATATGGAATGTCACTGCCCATAAGTTGAGGCCTTCTCAGCGTGGACGAACGGATCAGCAATGAGGGATCAAGGATGACGCTCACAGCATGGGGACGAACCTTCGCTTCAATTATATTGAGGAGAATTTTCGCCGCACGTTCCCCGATCATCCGGCTATGCTGGTCAATAGTGGAAAGCGGAACCCGCAACGCGCTATCGTAATGCAGATTTCCGCATCCGATGATGGCGATATCCTCCGGAATGCGAAGGCCTGATTCCAGGATGGCAGTCATTGCACCAATCGCCAACGGGTCGTTAAAACAGAAGACGCCGTCCGGTCTCGACCGTTGCTTCAGCAACAACCGCATGGCCTCCGCACCGTGTCGTGTGCTTTCGAAATCAACCTTCGGCCTATCCACGACATGTGCATCAGAGTAGTGCAGGCCGCGGCGCTGAAGCGCCTGTTTATAACCTTCAAATCGACGCGCCCCCGCGCTGTTACCTTTTCCGCGGATATGGGCAATCGTCCGGCAACCCTGGTCGACGAGATGCTCCGTTGCTATGCGTCCAGCTGCTTCGTCATCGATTCCGACAAAGTTTGCAACTAAGCCGGGAACCTCTCGATCGATCAAGACGTACGGCTGCCCTTGGCGGTCCATCCTTTCAAAAGCCGCTGTTTCATTGCCGCAAGAGGCGATGACCAAGGCATCCAGCTGCCGCGCAACCATCTGGCGTATTTCGCGCTCCTCCAGTTCCGCATCTTCTTCTGAGGACGAGATAATCACCGAATATCCCCGCTGTCTTACCACGGTTGATAAGGCCTTGGCCACCTCCGCAAAAAACGGATGTAGCAAGTCGGGGACAACCAAACCAATGAGGTAGCTGCGGCCGGTGACCAGGCTGCGAGCCAGAACGTTTGGCTGATAGTCAAGTTCTCTTACTCGCCTGAGAACCCGCTTCCGTGTCTCCTCTCCGATGTCCGGATGGTGTCGAAGAACCTTGGAAACAGTCACAACTGAGAGTCCCAGATCCTTTGCAATGTCTTTCAAGCGCACCGTCATAAACGGCACTATACAGGCCCATGTGGCTCAATTAAAAATGACTTTCCCCTCGCGCATCTGCCGTCGTCCGGGAAAACTGGCGTCCCTCCGGGCGAGATCAGATTCTGATTGCCGAGTGCGTTGAGCACATCTTGTGGCTATCAGGGATCTTCTCCGCTCTCCAGCCAGGCTTCTTAACCATGTTCGGGGGTGGGACACGACCCCCTGTTCATTCACGGACACCCTTGGGTGAAACCGGACATACAAGTCTCTCTTCCTATACCTGCGAGCGCCCGCAAGCCGTTTGGTTCTCATGAACTTGCTTACACCAACCTATGGCTTGCAAATTGCTCTTATGGACGCAGAGCCATATCGTCGACCCGAGGCCTCCCAGTGAAGAACCTGCTGCAGGACCTGCGATTTGCCCTTCGCCAGATGCGCCGTTCGCCCGGCTTCGCCCTTACCGCCGTGCTTACGCTAGCGCTCGGGATTGCCGCCAATATCATCGTTCTTGGCGTACTACAAGGATTGATACTACGGCCGCTGGATGTGCCTCATCCCGACCGGGTGATGCAACTTCAGCCCACCAATCTTGCCTTTCCCTTCTTTGCCTATCCGGAAGTGCGCGATGTACGCGATGAGAACACGGTGTTTTCTGCTGTCGCCGCGGACGTCATCCAGAATTTCGGTCTGGAAGCCAACGGCGTTACGCGGCCCGTCTGGGGATACGAAGTGAGCGGGCAATACTTCGAGGTTCTCGCCATCAAGCCATTCCTCGGACGGCTGTTGCAGCGCGCCGATGACGCCCATCCCGGAGCCTCAGCCACTGCGGTGCTTTCCTGGGGGGCGTGGAAGAGTCTGTTTGGCGCGGATCCCAACATCCTGGGAAAGACGATCCGCATTAACAAGCTGCCGTACACCATCGTCGGCGTTACCCCAGAAGGCTTCTATGGGACGGAAAAATTTCTGCAGCCTGACATTTTCGTTCCCATGGCCAATGAAGCATCGCTCGAAAAGGACAACTGGCTCGACCAACGGCACGATAAGAATCTCCTTGGGATCGTGCGCCTCAAGGACGGTGTGACGCTGCCTCAGGTACAGGCAGAACTGAACGCGATTGCTGTCCGCATGCGCAGGCAGTATCCCAGGGATGATGAAGCGATCGGATTCAAGCTGACTCGTCCTGGCCTCTTGGGTGATTTTCTCGGCGCGCCGGCGCGCGGCTTTCTGGCTGGGGTGATGGGGCTGGCCGGAATTGTGCTGCTCGCCGCTTGCGCCAACCTGGGCAGCCTGTTCGCCGCGCGAACGGCGGACCGTACCCGCGAGATAGCCATCCGCATGGCCATCGGCTCGAGCCGCTGGCGTGTCGTACGCCAAATCCTGGTCGAGGCCCTCGTTATCTCGCTTCTCGGCGGAGTCTGTGCCTGCGGGTTAGCATGGATCACGCTCACCGGCCTGGCTGCCTGGCATCCGCCGACCGATTACCCAATCAGGTTCTTTGTATTGCCCAAGCCATCGTTGATCCTGGTGGCGCTGCTCATCTCGCTGCTCGCCGGCGTGCTGTTCGGGGTGATGCCACTACGGCAGATATTCAAGACCGATCCCAATGACGCGGTGAAGGGCGGTGGAAGTCAGACCCTGGCAGGTGGGCGCTGGGCACTACGCGATCTGCTGCTGGCAGCACAGATCGCTCTCTGCTGCCTCACCGTCACCGCTGCCTTTGTCTCACTACGTGGCTTGGGCAGGGCACTCACCGTGGATATGGGCATCAACCCCCACAACGCTATCGTGACACGATTCGATCTGAGCCAGGCTGGATATTCGATTGAGTCGGCTGACCACTTCCGACGCCAACTGCTGCAAAGAGTCTCGCAGATTCCGGGAGTGAAGGCCGCCGCCTACGGGAACACCACGCCCCTCGCCGCTGACAGCTCTATGTCTGACATCTTCTCTCAGCCGACGACTGATTTCAGGCCCTCAAACAAGGCATTTACCACGTACTACTTTGAGGTATCGCCTGGATACTTTACCGCTGCTCAAACACCACTGCTCGAGGGACGCGATATAAGTTTTACCGACACTGCGAAGACGCCGGCCGTTGCTGTGGTGAATCAGGAATTCGCCCGGCGCCTCTTCCACAGCGAACACGCCGTCGGCCGCTATTACAAAAACAGCACCGGCCAGCCTATCCAGATTGTGGGCATCGTGAGCGATGGAAAATATCTTTCGCTCAGTGAAGATCCGCAGGAAGCAGCGTTCTACCCCATCGCGCAACTCGGAGATACTTCGACAGCGCTCATCGTCCGGCCGCAAGACAACACGGCGGACATGGCTGCCACCATTCGCAAAGCGGTCCGCGATCTTGACCCCACTGTTCCTATCCGCGAATCGAACGACTGGACGAGCCAGATTGCCCTGGTGCTCTTTCCCTCCCGGGTGGCCACGGTTGCCCTCAGCATCTTCGGAGCGTTCGGTCTACTGCTCTCCATCGCCGGCACCTTCGGCCTGGCCTCCTACACAGTAAGCAAGCGGCTGCGGGAGCTGAGTATTCGCGTTGCACTGGGTGCGCAGGCGCAGCAAATTCTCTCCGCCGCGCTCGGTCGTCTGCTGATCCTGCTCGCCGGCGGCTCGGTGGTTGGCATCGTCCTCGGCGCGGCGGCGAGCCGGCTGCTCTCAGCCATCGTTTACCATGCCTCTGCCCAGGACCCATTTGTGCTTGCCGCGGTTGCCTTTACCATGGCGCTCACCGCATCACTTTCGGTTGCCGGCCCGGTAAGACGGGCCCTGCACATCGATCCGGCACACCTGCTGCGCGAGCAATAAGTTTGAATTTGTTCTATCGAGCAACGTAGCCCACGGAGACCGATCATGACCACCCTGCTGCAGGACCTGCGATTTGCCCTTCGCCAGATACGCCGCTCTCCCGGCTTTGCGCTTACCGCCGTGCTTACGCTGGCGCTCGGAATCGCCGCCAATGTCATTGTCTTCGGCATACTGCAGGCGCTCATTCTGCGCCCGATTGATGTGCCTCACCCAGATCGGGTAATGACGCTCGCGCGCACTGATCAGGCTTATCCGATTTTTTCCTATCCGGAAGTGCGCGATGTGCGCGATGGCAATACGGTGTTTTCCGCGGTTGCGGCTTATACGATCACAAGTTTCGGCCTGGAGGCTAACGGTGTCACCCGGCCGGTCTGGGGATTTCCGGTGAGCGGGCAATACTTCGAGGTTGCGAGCACGCAACCGTTCCTCGGGCGTCTGCTGCGCCGTTCCGATGACGACCATCCCGGAGCGTCCCAGGTTGCGGTGCTTTCCTGGGCCGCCTGGAATAGTTACTTTGACGCGGATCCCAACATCGTAGGAAAGATGGTCCGCATTAACAAGCAACCGTACACCATCGTCGGCGTTACTCCGAAAGGCTTCTATGGGACGGAAAAAATAGCCAATCCCGACCTTTTCGTTCCTCTAGCGAATGAAGCAGCGCTGGGAGGAGCCGGCACACTCGAGTCGCGGAGCTTTGCCAATGTCTGGGGAATCGTGCGCATTAAGGAGGGCGTTACCATGCCCCAGGTACAGGCTGAATTGAACTTGATTGCGGCCCGCATTGCCCGGCAGTATCCCAAGGAAGAAGAGAAGATGGGCTTCAAGCTGAGCCGCCCTGGCCTGATGGGCGACTTCTTCGGTGCGCCGGCGCGCGGTTTTCTAGCCGGGGTGATGGGGTTGGCCGGGATTGTGCTGCTCGCCGCCTGCGCCAACCTGGGCAGCCTGTTCGCGGCCCGTACGGCAGATCGTGGACGTGAGATCGCCATCCGCATGGCCATTGGATCGAGCCGCTGGCGCATCGTCCGCCAGATTCTGGTCGAAGCCCTGGTGATTTCGATCCTCGGGGGTGCTTGCGCCTGCGCTTTAGCTTGGATGGCAATCACCGGCCTGGCTAACTGGCATCCACCCACCGAATACCCCATGAAGTTCCATATCGCGCCGCAGCCCTCGTTGATCCTGGTAGGTTTGCTTATCTCAGCACTCGCCGGCGCTCTGTTCGGGGTCATGCCGCTGCGGCAGATATTCAAGACCGATCCCAATGATGCCATCAAGGCCGGAAGCAGCGCGGCTTCTGCAGGTCGCCGCTGGGCGCTCCGCGACGTGCTGCTGGCAGCGCAGATCGCCCTCTGCTGCGTCACCGTGACGGCTGCCTTTGTCTCCCTGCGCGGCTTGGGCAAAGCGATGACCATGAACATGGGTATCAATCCCAGGCATGCTGTGGTGACGAAGTTCGAGCTGACCCAGGCCGGCTACTCCAAGCAGGCTGCCGACCATTTCCAACGCCAGCTCCTGGAAAGAGTCTCGCATCTGCCGGGAGTGCAAACGGCAGCCTATGCAAATGCCACTCCCCTCTCCCAGGACACGATTACGTCTGCTGTCTTCTCCCAACAAACGAACGATTTCGGACCCTCAAACCGCGCGTTTTATACCTACAACTACGACGTTTCCCCTGGATATTTCACCGCCGCGCAAACTCCGCTGCTCGAGGGACGCGATGTAAGCTTTACCGACACGGCCAAGACGCCGGCGGTTGCAGTCGTGAATCAGGAGTTCGCCCGGGAGCTCTTCCACTCCGAACACGCTGTCGGCCGCTATTTCAAAAATGAGGCCGGCGTCCCCATCCGGATCGTGGGTATTGTGGCCGATGGAAAATACCTATCGCTCAGCGAAGACCAGGACGACGCAGCGTTCTTTCCCATCTCCCAGGAAGCAAGTACGAAAACGTCGCTCATCGTCCGAACCCAGCCAGGTTACTCCGACGAGGCCACAAATGAGATGGCAGCTACAGTTCGCAAAGTGATCCGCGATCTTGACCCCACCGTTCCTCTCCAGGAATCCAGCGCCTGGGGCAACCAGCTTGGACTAACGTTCTTTCTATCCCAGGTGGCTACGGTCGCTCTCGGCATCTTTGGTGCTTTTGGACTGCTGCTCTCGATCGCCGGAACCTTCGGCCTTGCCTCTTACACGGTGAGCAAACGGCTGCGCGAGCTGAGTATCCGGGTCGCGCTGGGTGCGCAGGCGAAGCAGATTCTCTCCGCAGCGCTCGGTCGCATGTTGATCCTGCTGGCGAGCGGCTGTGCCGTTGGTATGTTGCTGGGCGCGGCGGCGAGCCGTCTGCTCTCAGCCATCGTCTATCAGGCCTCCGCGCAGGATCCCTTTGTGCTTGCCGCGGTTGCATTCACCATGGCGCTCACCGCGACTCTCTCGGTCGCCGTTCCAGTGAGGCGTGCCCTAAATATCGATCCGGCCCACCTGCTCCGCGAGCAATAGTAACGGCCGTTTGCCGTGCCGGGCCTGGTGTGGGCTCCGGGCCAGCGGCACAGGCGCCACTCGTCGAGATTGCACCGGTGGCGTACCTCTAGGCTCTCCTCCGTCCATGCATCCCGCGTCATGAATAGTTGCTGTCGTATCCATTGAGCGTGCTTCACTCCTGCTTGACCTAAGGCAAAGAAAATAATCAGGTAGTTGTCCCGAATGAGCGCTCCCTCTTGTTTCGCCAGAGAACACACGGCCGGTTACCAGTGTCTGTCAAGAGGTATTGCATCGAAAACGACCACCATCGGAAGTGACTTTCGGGTCGCCGATCGTACCGCGAGTGGTCCGTTCGGGGGAGATGAAAAAAACAGCACCTCTGACAAAGTAGGTCAGAGCATTCTCGAAGTAGTGACGGGAATGACGCCTGGACAGGAGCAATACCTCCATGAAAATCTTCCTAGCGGGTGTTTTAGCGTTTACCGGGGCAGCCTTCGCCTCTGACCTTGCGCCGGCAAGCTATCGCGATGGAACCCTTGTCTCATTCCCCGTGCAGGCCTCCGGGAGCAACTGCCCTGGCAGCGCAGAACAAATCTGCGTCGATGATTACCAGGCGCAATATATGGTTAAGTCGGAGGGGATTCTCTATGCCCTCACCCCCGCCGGCATCGAGACGGGTAGCTTCGCCGAAAGAGTGATGCTCGGCTGGAGCAGAGCTTTCAACAGGACCGATTCGCTCTATCACCAACAGCCCGGAACAGCTATCCTGCTGCGAGATGATGGCAGACATCTTTTCGTGAAGGTGGGCAGCCGGGAATCGAAGTACACGGCCATTGAGGCACGATAGCAGGGACCGGGGAGGTTCGGAGTAAAACCTGGCAAACCGGCGCCGCGGAGTTCGTTGTGTTCGGCCATGGCTCATTCTGTAACGTTCTGATGCTTTTGTGTCACAATGTCGATGTTGTAAGAGATGGCGCGGAACCCAAAAAGAAAAGGGAAGGGTCTGCAAAGCCTTATTTGATGGTTCAATTCCATCCCGCGCCTCCACCCCCCTATAAAGAAGCCGTCAACAAAGCCCTGAAGCGTTCCATTCGCTTTACTCATAGCGCAAAGCTACCAAGGGGTCTACTTTGGTGGCGCGCCGGGCAGGCACGTAGCAGGCCAGCAGGACGACGGAAACAATCACCATCGGCACGATGGACAAGATGACCGGGTCATTGGCGCTCAATCCGTATACGAGACTAGCCATGATCTTTCGCAACAAGCACGCCGCAACCACTCCGATCACCGCGCCGCTCACCGCCACCCTCGCACCCTGCTTCAGGATGAGACGGAAAACATCGCGTGACTGCGCACCGAGCGCAATGCGGATGCCGATCTCCTTCGTACGTTGTGAGACGGAATACGCCATAACCGCGTAAACACCGATCGCGGCCAAGGCAAGCGCCAGCCCGGAAAACATTCCCAGCAGCGACAGATCGAAGCGGCGCAACGATCCAGAATCCGTCACCATCGACTCCATGGTCTTCACTTCGTAGATAGGCACATTCTTATCGACATCGGCTACCGCTACCCGAATCTCACGCAGGAGATCGCCGTCGCCAAGCGTGCTGTGGATGGCGATGCCCATGTTCGCTTCGAGGAGTGGCTGAATGGTGCCGGGAATCTGGGTATAGGGATAGTAGGCAGTAGGCTCAATGTCCACATCGGCGCCCCAGTGGCGGACATCGCCTGCAACGCCGACGACAGTACACCACGCACTGCCCTTGAAATCCGGCTTTAGCTGTTTGCCAATCGGGTTTTCTCCCGGCCAATATTTGCGTGCGAGGCTCTCGCTCACAATTGCGACCGCGGGCGTACTCGCTGTGTCGCGTGGGTTAAAAGCACGCCCTTGCAACATAGGTATCTGTAAGGCATTAAAGTAGTCCTCCCCCACCGCCCGATAGCGGGTAACAATCTCCCCTTGTGTGGGGGCCGGACTCTTTCCTTGCACGAGAATGGGCATGGAAGGATCCGTGCCACTCATCGGCAGGTTGCGAGCCACTGCTGCCGATTGCACCCCGGGCACGGCCTGGATCCGTTCTGCCACTTGCCGGTAAAAGTCGGTTATCCGCTGCCCGGTGAATTGCGCAGGCACAGCAATCCGAAACGTCAGCACGTTCCTGGGAACAAACCCCAGTTCCACGCCGCGCAGCGACCAAAGGCTCTTGAGTGCAAGCCCGGTACCAATCAACAAAAGGCAAGCCAGGGCGGTTTCGCAAATCACCAGCACGGAACGGTGCATGCCAAGTCCCCAGCGGGCGGCGCTTCTCCGCTCGCTCAGGCCGTCGTTCACATCTACGCTGCGCAGCCTCAATCGCCGGCGCCGTTCCGAATAGGATCCCCACCAGTACGGAGACCAGAAGCGAAAATACCAACACGCCGCCATCGATGTTGACTTCTTCCATGCGAGGAATGCTCGGGGGATGGATCGCCAGCATTCCGCGCAGAGCAAGAAATGCAAATGCAACTCCAAGCATGCCTCCCATGGACGCCAGTAGCACGCTCTCGGTAAGCAGCTGCCGGGCAACCCGCAATGGCGAAGCACCGAGGGCCGTCCGAATTGCCATCTCACGCCGCCGCGCCGTTCCCCGCGCCAGCAACAGGTTAGCCACGTTGGAGCAGGCAATCAGCAGTACACAACCGACGCAGCCCATCAACATCAACAGGGCGGGCCGCACATCGCTTGTGAGTGCGTCATTGAACGTCTTGAGATCGACGCCAAAACCTGCATCGCCGGTCGCATCTTCACGGTGCAGACGAACCGCGATGCTGTCCAGTTCCGCCTGCGCCTGCTTCAGGCTCACCCCATCGGGCAGTCGCACAGAGGCTCCCAGCCAGTGAAAGTTTGACGAGGAGCCGATTCCACTGTTCCGGCGCAGTTGCAACGGCGTCCACAGCAATTCATTACCGCCAAGGACATCAAACCCGGCGGGCATCACGCCCACCACCGTATAAGGCACTCCATCGAGTTGAATGGCCGTGCCGGCGATACGAGGATTTGCTCGGTAGCGGTTTTTCCACAAGGGATAGCTCAACACAACAAAGTTGCCCGATCCTGCAACGTCTTCCTGAGCGGAAAATAGACGGCCCAACATCGGCTGCACGCCCAGCACCGGCAGCATGTCATACGACACCTGGCCACCGGGAATGCGTTCAGGGTGATCTTCGGTGCCACTCAGATTGAACTCCCAGGAGACGTGAGCGCCCATTCTCCCCAAAATTCCGCCCTGCTGCTTCCAATCCAGAAAATCCTGGGTCGAGAAAAGATTGAGGTTGCCATTCGCCTGCCGCTGGGACACCGCTAGCACGCGTGCCGGATCCTTGAAAGGCCAGGGCTTTAGCAGCACAGAGTGAATCACGCTGAACATCGCGGTGTTGGCCCCAATCCCCAGCCCCAGCGTGAGTACCGCCGCAAGCGTAAATCGCCGCGATTTTAGAAGGGATCTGATTCCATAGCGAATGTCTTGTAGCAGGCTCTCCATTCGGCTGACCTCTTTAGGTATTCAGACGGTCTCTCCAAACCATCGGTATGCAAACCAACGGCTTTTTCGGCGAACGGATCCATCGTACGCTGCACGCAAAGTACGGAGGCCCCGCAGACGGCCACATTGAATATGATAAAAGGGCCGGTAGATCTGTTTGTAACTGTCGGACGTGCCCGGTGAGGAACTATGAGGTTGACGGCCCTACCGAACTTAGTCAAGGTGCTTCTTGCTTCGAGCGCTTCCCTCACCCTGATGACGGGCGGGGCTGCGCAAACCCAGGCGCCGGCAGCAGCGCCTGCCGCGAGTGACCGCGCCGCGATTACCGCCGCCTCTGCGGCGGAACGTGATCGCGAGCTCAAGCTGCTCGGCATCACCGCCATGCAGCCTGGTGCGACGGCCTATGACATCGGCAAGCCAGGCAATGCCAATTACGATGAGGCCAAGGCCAATCCCTATCCCAAACTTCCCGATGTCCTGACCATGAACGACGGGACCAGAGTGACGACGCCGGCGCAGTGGAAGAAGCGCCGCGCCGAAATCAAAGCCATGTTCGACGAAAATGTCTATGGCAAGTATCCGGCGCACATTCCCGCCGTGACATGGAAAGTGGACAGCGTCGAGCAGATGACCGTCCAGGGCATCCCCGCCATCGTTAAACACGTCACCGGCCATGTCGATAACTCGGCCTACCCTGCGATCACCGTCGATATCCATGCGGACGTTGTGACGCCGGCCAGCACCAAGGGCACGAAGGTGCCGGTCATCATCGGCGGTGGCTCGATACGCCCGCGCCCGGTTTTCCCGCGCCCCACGCCTGCCCCGGGCCAGGTAGTCCATCAACTCGCTTCCCCGCCCGACGCGCCTGATTCCGCCAAACTGTTGCTGGTCCATGGATGGGGCTTTGTCGGCCGCAACTCCGGCGATGTGCAGGCGGACAATGGCGCAGGTCTCGACAAAGGCATCATCGGCCTGGTGAACAAGGGCCAGCCGCGCTCGCTCGACGATTGGGGCGTGCTGCGGGCCTGGGCCTGGGGCGACAGCAAGCTGCTCGACTATCTCCAGACCGATCCCGATGTCGACGGCAAGAGGGTCGGCGTGATGGGCCATTCACGCGGCGGCAAGGCGGCGCTGGTGGCCCAGGTGGACGACCCGCGCTTCGCCATCGGCTTCATTTCCTCTTCGGGTGCGGGCGGCGCCGATCTCTATCGCCGCAACTATGGCGAGACCATGGGCAACATCACGGGGACGAATGAGTTCCATTGGTTTGCGGGCAACTTCATGCGCTACGGTGCGGTCGGACACTCCGCCAACGACATGCCAGTGGATAGCCATGAGTTCATCGCGCTGGTGGCGCCGCGCGCTATCTTCATCGGCGGCGGGGCATTGCTCACCGATCCGGTTTATGTTCCCGGCGACGCCTGGCAGGACGCGCAAGGCATGTTCATGGCTGCGGTCGCCGCCAGCCCGGCCTGGGATCTGCTGGGCGCCAAAGGCTTAGGGACAACCACATTTCCGCCGATGGGCACTCTCATCGATTCAGGCGACGTCGCCTTTCGCCAGCACGAGTATGGGCACACGCCCGCGCCCAACTGGCCCTACTTCATCGAGTTCGCTGATAAGGAGTTCAAGAAGCGCTGAGGCTATCTGTCATCATCTGGGCATTGCATTTGTAACTTTGGCGGGGCTCACGAGAATCGCTACGGAGATTGTCTGGTCAATTCCAATTCCCATTCCTGGCCAACGAGATCATGACCGAAGCTGCGGTGAGGCTCTTCCTTGATAAGTCGAAAGCCTGCCTTTTTATAAATGCGATGTGCGGAAGTAAGAATGCTCTGCGTCCAGAGAACCACCCTACGATAGCCTGCTGTGCGCGCGAAGCGAATACATTCGTTCACTAAGGCGTCTCCCAGGCCAAGGCCCCGGGCACATGGCTCGACATAGAGGAGGCGAAGCTTCGCCGTCCGCGGTTCGCTCGGATGCTTGACCAGAAAGACGTGGCCCACATTCTGACCATCGATCTCCGCTATCCAGCAGCGCTCCCGCCTATCGTCGAAGTTGGTGACAAATCCCTCCACAATTTGCGCAACCAAGGCTTCGAACGTGTTGTCCCATCCGTACTGCTCCGCATAGCCGACGCTTTCCCGATAGACGACCCATCCCATATCGCCCACACGGTGCGGCCGCAGGATGAACGGTTGCCGGTTGCGATCCACGTTCATGAGAATGCTTTCGATGGACTGCATGCAATGGATAAGTTCCGTTCGAGCCGTGGGGGCCAGGTCCTGGAGAATCGTATGAGCCTGTTCCTGAGAAAGAGCGTTGAGCTTTTTGAAAGCCGATTTGCCCTTGGCCGTCAGCATCAATTCAGCGTACCGGCCGTCCTGTTCCGAAGCTTTTTTTCGCAAGAGGCCGGCACGCTCGAATTTCCCCAGCATGCGGCTCAGATACGCGGGATCCACTCCAAGCCCTTCCGCGATGTCGCTGGCCCTCGGCTCGACGCGGTTCGCCAGCTCGTAGAGAACTCTGGCTTCCGCCAAACTGTAATCACTGTTGAGGAGCCCTTCGTTCAAAGTCCCGATGAATCGCGTATACATCCGGTTAAAACGGCGCAAGTTCGCAACTTCGCCGGATAGGTCCGAGGGCGATATGGGATGCGATGCCATATGGGGCATGGTCACTCACATTGGTTGACTTTGTCAACTATAGAGAGGAGACCCGTCAGCAACCGCCTTGCCCTGAAAAGCGGGATTTCGCCGGCAAAGCACTTCCTGTAGTCGACCTGCGCCGGGGCAGCCTCTTGCAAGGACTGGTTTCGCGTTCCATGATGGAAAGAGCGATGAGATTTATCCACTGCTTCCCTCTCCACGTTTCGGTTTGCGCACTTTGGTTGCTGGCTCCGGCAGGCGCACTTTCCGGCAGCACAACCACACATTCGAAGTTTGTCGGAACGTATCTTTCCCATCCGAAAGACGACGCGCAGGTGGGGCCGTCCATGGATCTAAGCCTGGGCTCGGATGGCACGGCAACCGTTACGGAGGATCCGGGTAACGGCGGCACCACCACTCTCTTTGGCCATTGGGTCGATTCGGGCAGCCAGGTCAAGGTCACTTTCGACGCTGTGGAAGGTAAGCCGGCCGAGCCTCCCATGGTTTTCCAGCCCGGCCACGATGGTCTGCAAGCCGTTACCTGGAACCATGTCACGTGGGGCAAGACCAATCCGCCACCCATGAAGAACCGATCCAAAGTAAAAGAGCGGTTGACTCACAACAAATCCACCGACTGAATCGCTCAACCGAATGATGAAGCCGTCGTCCGAGAATGTCCGTCTGGCCAGGGAGATTCACGCCCGGTTGGATCAGTTGACGGTGCCCAGCACTCCGGCAATCCGTGCGATCCGCAAAGAGTTCTCCCGCCGCATCGCAGATGCGTCCCCTGAGAGCGTCGTTCAACTTGCCCTTCACCTGCTCAACCAGAACTCAGATCTTCTACGATTTTTCTCTTATGAGTTACTGAGCCGTCATCGCCCTGCGTTAGAACAACTCACGACCGACGACCTTCTGAAGTTGGGCGCAGGACTGGATAGCTGGTCTTCGGTCGATTGCTTCGCCACGTATCTTTCGGGCCCTTTGTGGGCACAGGGCAGAATCTCCGACCGAACGGTTGCCACTTGGGCTCGCAGCAAAGACCGCTGGTGGCGACGTACTGCGCTCGTAAGCACGGTTGCGCTCAGCCGGCGCGGCAGTGCAGGCGACCTTCGCAGGGTGTCACGGATCTGTGCTCTGCTGGCAGCAGACAAGGAAGACATGGTGGTAAAGGCGCTCTCCTGGGCGTTGCGCGAAATCGCCAAGAAGCATCCGGAGCAGGCCCGGACTTTTCTTGAGAAGCACAGGCATGCCCTGGCCGCTCGGGTGGCTAGAGAGGTAAACAACAAACTTAAGACTGGCCTGAAAACTCCTCGCCGTCAGGTCCCCAAATCCACTTAAAGAGCTTCTGGAGTCTCCCGAGGGCCGTGGCCATAGCTACCCCAATCAGATCTCCACCTCGCCTTCAAGATAAAAGACGCAGGACCCTTCCAACTCGACGCCAGTCTCGGCAAGCCTGCAGATGACCTCTCCTCCCCGCCGTGAAGCCTGAAAGGCGCGAAACTCTTTCTTGTTAAGCCGCTTGGCCCAATACGGCGTAAGCATGCAGTGCGCTGCGCCGGTCACCGGATCTTCCGGAATGCCTTTGGCAGGAGCGAAGTAACGGCTAACGAAATCATAGCCACCGTCCCCTGGTGCGGTCACAATCAGCCCACCGCGGTCCAGGCGGGCTATGCCGGCGATATCCGGAGAAAGTTCACGCACTACTTTCGCACTCGCCAGTAAAGCTGTGTAGTTAAAGGCGTCCGCGAACACCTCGACAGGAACCACGCCCAGCGCTTGCGCGAGTCCGGGCGGTGCCGGGACCGGCTCAGCCGTCCTGATGGGGAAATGCATCACATAGCCCGCACCCGCCCGGTTTACCGTGAGCGGCCCGCTGGCCGAATGAAAGACCACCCTGCTCCGTGCCGGCTCTAGCCTCTCCATGACCACGGTTGCGCTGGCCAGGGTAGCGTGGCCGCAAAGTGGGACCTCGGTGGCCGGCGTGAACCAGCGCAGCTGGTATTCGCCCCCGTCGGGGACCAGGAAAGCCGTTTCCGCCAGGTTGTTCTCGGCGGCAATGGCCTGTAGCGTCGCATCGGCTAAAAAGCTGTTCATCGGCATCACTGCGGCGGGATTTCCCGCGAATCGGCGGGTGGTAAAAGCATCGAGCTGGAAGATTGGCGTGCGCATAAGATACGTCCCCCGGTAACGGTTACCTTGATTACACCCCACCGTTCGTTTCAATGATAGCGATCCCCTCGCGTCCGGCGTTCCGCAATGGGCCTGCACGTGTCTCAGCGTGCACTTTGCCTGCCATGTTTTGGCTTTTGTCCTGTAACATAGCGAATCATCACACGAGGAAGGCATGCCGCTAAGTCTCAAATCGCGCTTTTGTGGCAACGTCCACATCATGCAGTGCAAGGGACGCATTGTCGCGGGCGACGAAGTGAAGTCGCTGGATGCAGCCCTGGACCTCGCCTCGCGTGAAGTGCCTCGCCTCGTGCTGAATGTGAGCGAGGTGGATCGCCTGGACAGTATCGGAATCGGGCTGCTCGTGCGATACGCTACCCGGGTGCGGAAACGCGGTGGCGACATCCGATTGGCCGGTGCACAGCCGTTCATTGTGACCCTGCTGAAGTTGACGATGCTCTCCGGCATACTGCAGGTCCATCCGACGGAAGACGAGGCAATCCTGTCTTTTCTGGATCGACCCTCCGACCAGAACGCGCAGCAGAAGCCTGGACCTCGGGTGCTGATTCTTGATCAGTCCATAGACCTGTGCACGTTTGTGAAGACCGTGTTGACGCAGCATGGCTTCGATGTGAAATCGGCGAACTATTTCCAGGACGCCAGAATCCTGTTGCAGGTGGACCACGTGGACTACATCCTTGTCGGTCCCGATACTGCCCAGCTCTGCTCTGAGACAGTGTTGGGCACACTTAAAACATTGGCACCGAAGGCGACCACGTTGCAACTGGCTGCCGACTTCAAATCCCGTGATGCCCTTGAGGCCTCTGAAGGCTTGCTTCAGCTATTGGGAGCCCAACAACACTTTGTAAATTCGAATAGTCCTGCCACATAAATCCGGTTTGAGAACCTTTCCCGAACTACATTGCCCCGGGCCGATACTCCGTTGAAGCTCTTCTTGCGATCATATCTGCGCTTTCGTCTGCTGGTTCCCTCAATCGCCCTGATTGTCGCGGCCACGATGATCCCAGTGGGGCTTCGACATCCTTCGCTGATCTATGTCGATACCGCCATCGAGCCCGCTGATTTTCTGAACAATATCCTCCTGTACATGCCTTTGGGGATCGCTCTGAGCGGCTCGTCTCTGCTGCGCACATTCCTCTTCGGCTTCTGTTTATCGACCACTGCTGAAGTGCTGCAGTTGGGATACGTGGACCGCATCCCATCAGGCTTTGATATTGCGGGCAATACAGGTGGGGCCCTGTTTGGCTACCTGGTCGCCACCGTTTTCGTTTGGGCGACAGGCTTCGACCCGAAATCGCTGCGGATTTCCCGACCGATCGCGGCAGCGGGGATCCCGTTTGCAATATTCGGCACTTTCCTGCTCGTCGGCCACCCCACAAGGTCAGATTTCTCAAACTGGAATCCAACCTTTCACCTGGCGATGGGAAACGAATTGACCGGTGACCGGCCGTGGGTTGGCACTATCTCCAAGTTTCAAATCTATCCCTTTGCCATGGCCCCATCCCAGGTCGACGATCTTGCCCACCAAGCTGCTCACACCGATAACCCTGCATTGCCGAGCGGCGGACTGGTACCGCCCGCGAATTCCGAGACGCGTTACGGCCGTCCCCTTCTTTCCCCGGACGAAGAACTAAGGTTCCATGACGCACTTGCCAGGCAAAATCAGATCACACTCCTGGTTTCTATGCGGACCAACAATCTTGAACAAAGTGGTCCCGCGCGCATCCTCACGTATTCTCAGGATTCTTACAATCGAAACTTTACCCTGGGGCAGATCCACGACACGCTCACATTCCGCCTGCGGACACCCACCTCTGGCTTGAACGGCACCAACCCTGCGCTGTACTCCGGACCCGTTCTTTCGCGCAACCACACGGCATTTGTAGCAGCGGTCTACGACGGACGTATTTCCAGGTTGTACGTGGATGGGAAATTAGTCGCGCATGCTGATCTGGGAGCAAAAAGACCGCGGTTACCGAGGCGACTTTTGTTCTGGCTTCCGCGGGAGATGCCGATTCGTGAGATCGAGCTGGGCGCGGCCGAAAGTCTGCTGAGCGGATTATTCACGCTGGGAATCTTTGCATTGGGTGGAGTTCCTCGCCGGCCGTCGATGCGCTGGTTCGTGGGTGCGGTGGCAGGCGTTGTGATCGGCGGAGCCGTATGGATCTTTGGAGTATCCGAGCCGCGCCTGGGAATGCGCATCCTGCTGGAATCCGTGGCCGCGGGTTTGGTGGTTGCTGCGTCGGTCGAGAGTGAGACAGAAGGGCGCGAACCGGCCCCCGTGTTACAGAGGCCAGCCTCGGTTTAGATGCGCGGTACATCGGGCAAGACGATTCCTGTTTTGAAAAGGAATCATCCAGCCAGGGTATTCAGGTGGAAGAGCGCTTACCTCATCGAGTTTCTGCATATCGTCTTCGGTAAGCTGAAGATCGACTGCCGACAGGTTCTGTTGCAGTTGATCGACCCGCTTGGCCCCAATGATGACGGAAGTGACGAACCGTTTGGCGAGAATCCATGCCAGCGCAACGGTAGCGACGCTCGTCTCGTGAGCCTTGGCAATGGGCTGAAGGACATCGAGGATGCGCCAGGTGCGCTCCTTGTCTACGATGGGGAAATCAAAGGCCGAGCGTCTCGAGTCCTCCGGCTTTTGATGCTCGCGGGTGTATTTGCCCGAAAGCAGTCCGCCTGCCAGGGGGCTCCAGACCAGAAGCCCGGTGCGCTGGTCCGCGAGCAGGGGCACGATTTCCCGTTCGAGGTCACGGCCCGCTATTGAGTAATAAGCCTGCAGCGTATCGAGCCTGGAGAGATTTTTTGCTTCCGAGATGCCATTGGCTTTCATGATCTGCCACGCATACCAGTTGGAGCAACCGATGTAGCGGACTTTTCCCTGCGCGACCAGAGCGTCCAGCGCGCGGAGGGATTCTTCAATCGGCGTGATGAGGTCGGCAGCATGGATCTGATAAAGATCGATGTAATCGGTTCTGAGTCGTTTGAGCGAGGCCTCAACCGCATCCATGAGGTGTCCCCGCGAAGCGCCGACGTCGTTTCGGCCGGGACCCGTCCGCCCATAGGCCTTGGTAGCGATAACGATATCTTTGCGAGCGATGCCAAGGTTGGCGATGGACTGGGCGAGCACCTTCTCCGATTCGCCGTTGGTGTAAACATCGGCCGTATCCACAAAGTTGATACCCGCCTCTAGGGAGAGCCGGACAAGTTCATCCGCAAGATCTTGTTCGACGCCCGCAATCGGTTTCCACATGCCTTCGGCCGTGGCGAAGGTCATGGTGCCGAGGCAGAGTTCAGAGACGAGAAGGCCCGTGTGGCCAAGAGTGTTGTATTTCATAAGCACCTTTTGGTTGAAATGGCTCGTACCTCCGTTAGATGTGACCGGCTGGCCGGCAGATTCGCGATAAACACCGCGCGCCGATCATGAGCAAAGATCTTTCTCCGGGAGACCGCCGTCCCTCACCACAACCTTCAACTTTGACTGTCGAACCTTTTCAGAGGTTCGACAATTGGCGCAAAACGACGCATGCTCATCGGCCGGCTACTGGCACAAGTGACAGTTGCGCCAGAGAACTCGATGCCCGATCTTATTGTGAATGAGAAGCATCAGCCCGTCGGGACGGGAAGTCCGAAGGCCGTACAGAAGGTCTTAACGATCTATACAGTCGAAACTCGCGTTGATCACGGTTACGTTCTTCCTCATAGCGACGCTCTCGCGATGGAACGCACGTGATTTGCATAACCGAGCATTGGGACCAAGCTCAAGCAGGTCTCACGTTTAATTCTGAATGGCTAAGAGGGATGGCATGTATCCAGTTGCTGCAGGAGCGCCCAATGGCCGGTTCTTCGTAGTTGCGACCTTACTTTTTTTCGGGGCGGTTCAGATTGGCGCCGCTCAATCGGTCACCACCCGTCACGCCTTGAGTGAGTATGCCCGGGCCGATCAGGCATTTTTCAGCAATAGGCCGGTGCTTGGTTTGGCCGGAACGAGTGCGGTAGAAGGGCCCCTCACTCCGGACTTGCATGACTCAGTCGTGTCGGGCACTCCTGCCGATTCTCGAGTTGTGGACGAAATGTTCCAGGTGTTGCCACCGGACACAGACGACCCCATTCCATGGAACCGTGGCGTTACCTTCGACGGCGTTGATCTTGGCGCCGCATCGAATGCGCTTTACCGTGGCTTGCAGCAGCGGCCATCCCCGCAAAGCGAAGAGGAACTGCCCTCCGATCCGAGTGAGGACGCCCCTTGGGCCGGCGAGCGATATCACTGGAGCGGCCTTTTCGCCCAATCTCTATTTTTCAACGTGGTTGAGAATAGCTTCCGCGCAGCAAGCGATGATCAGATCCGCGACCTCCTTGCCAATAAGCCTTTTTGGCACGACTACGCCGCCTCCATGCATCACTTCAACATGCGCCGTTGGAACGACGGCGATGACTTTCTGGTGAACTACGTCGGCCATCCGATGCAGGGCGCAGTGAGTGGATTTATCGAGATACAGAACGACCCCGCCGGCAGGCAACAGGAACTCAGTGCGACACGGGCCTACTGGATGAGCCGTTTTAAGGCATTCTTGTGGGCGACCGCCTACAGCACGCATTCCGAAATCAGCCCGCTGGGTGAAGCTGGGATCGGCAATGAGGGCGGTTGGACCTACCCCATCCACTGCAAAACCCGCTGCACCGAGCCTGGCACCTACAAGAAGTACACCAACAACACCGGATGGGTCGACTTCATCATCACGCCCACCGTTGGAACTCTCTGGTTGCTCGCTGAAGACACGATGGATCGCTTTATCAGCGACCGCGTCCAGGGTGGAAATCGGTCGCGAAATTTGCCTAAGGTCTTGCGCGGCGGCTTAAACCCAAGCAGGACGATGGCCAATGCGATGCGTTTCAAGGCTCCCTGGTATCGCGACTTCCAGCATAGTCCTGACCTGGAAGGCTCTTACGGTGTCCACGTTCTGCCCTCGGACGAATCGATAGAGGAGGCAAAGAATTTTCGCCGGTTCGCGCTCATGCCCTATTTCATTGCCATGCCGCTTGGTACGCCCGGTCACCCTTGCAGTATTTGCATACAAAATCCTGGAGGGGGAGTGGAGGCCGACTTTGCCCTGACCCGATGGATCGCTGTCAGCTTCGCCGCGAGCAAGCAGCAAGATGTTATGGGTAAGCAAGCCACGGCCAACGGTTCAACGGTAAGTGCCGGCCTTGGCATGCGCCTGATATACGATCGGCCTTTTAACACCCTCTCGCTGGCCGTGCGCCCCGGGGTCGTGACAGAACATGCGCTTGTTTCTTCGAACATCAACTCGTATCAAAACAGCGAACCTGAACCATCAGAGCTAAGTGTTTCCCATGCGGCGACGACGATCATGCTGTCGAACGACTACAAGGTTTCCAGGTTTGTTGCATTCCGTTCGTCATTTGGTGTTACCATCGTCCGCTATCGCACTCCTGAGCAAACCCCGCCAGGCGCCGGCAAGGTGCCCTATCTGAGCTGGCTTTCTCATGACAGCTTTACCAACAAGTCCACCTGGACTTACCAAACCGGTCCCGTCTTCCACTTCTGATCGATCTTCCGGCGTCTACGCTCTCGCGGGCGGGGACGAACCGGCGATGGCGAGCGATGCAGAGATTGGTACTCGGCGAACCAAGCGCGAAGCCACCTGCTGGGATTATGCTGTTCGTCAGGAGAACAACCCATGACCATCGCCGAACTTCTTCTTCAGGATTACGACGTCGAGGCAAAGAATACCCGTACGACCCTGGAACGGATCCCCGCCCATCTTGCCGAATTCAAGCCGCATGAGAAATCGATGCCTATGGGCCGGCTGGCAATGCACGTTGCCACGCTTCCCAGGTTTGCGACCTCCATATTAAAGGGAGAGGGAATGGATCTCGCCAAGGAAAAATTCCCACCGAATATCTTTGAATCCAGCGAAGCCACCGTCCGTGCATTTGACCAGGCCTCGTCCGAACTCCGCGACACGCTTCTGCATAAGTCCGACGCTGACCTCGAACGTAACTGGAAGATGGTCTTCGGCGATAAGACCATCGCGGATGCTCCGCGACTACTCCTGTTTCGTACCATGTTTCTCAACCATCAGATCCACCACCGTGCCCAACTCGGTGTCTACCTCCGCCTGAACAATCTGCCTGTGCCTGCGCTCTATGGTCCCTCCGCTGATGACCGGATGGGCTTTTAACGCATGAGAGAATCGAGTCCCGTGAGCTGTTCGTTTGCGAACGAGCTTTTTCAATTCCAGACACGAAATGCCGGTCGGCAGCGGAATTGCGTAAGAGCGTGGCGCTTGCGGGCATTGGATTTGGTCACAAAAGTGCTTTAATTTAGGCACGCGATGATGTTCGCCTGGGGGATTCCATGCAAGCTTTGCAGAACGACGTAATCGGCGCCTTGCGCCAGTTTCGTCAATCACCGGGACCGGCAGTCCTCGCGATTGTGACCCTGCGCAGCGCTAGCGGTAGCCATGGTGATCGCCGGGTTGTACGGCGTGTTATCCCAATTGGTGAGCTATCGCCGTCGCGAGATAGGCGTCCGCATGGCGCTGGGCGCCACCCGGAAAAGTGTGGCGCAACTCGTCCTCCGCCAAGGTTCGATCCTGATTGGCGCAGGGCTTGGCATTGGTCTCCTCTTGTCTTTTGGCACGGCTCGCCTGATCAAGAGCTTCCTGTACCAGGTGCAGCCGTTGGACATTTTGACTTATGTCGCCGTAGCTGTGACGCTCTCGGCCATCGGATTGATCGCCGCTCTTATTCCGGCGCGCAGAGCCGCGCACATCGAGCCCATGGAAGCGCTGCGCACGGAGTAGAGACCCTGACGAGTGCCAGTTCGCAGAAAACTTAGGGCTATCTTGTTTTCCTGCTGCAAGATTTCTTCGGCGCTCACCGTTGCATCCGGAAATGCAGCCCAGAATACCTCGTAGTATGGCCTTGCTCCCTCCAAGCCGGGGTTCACATCTGGATATCTGTGGAGGACGACATCGTCGGCATAAAGGAACAGCCTACAACACCTGGTATAGGTGGGGTTCGAAGAGTCCCAAAGTTATATTGACTTTTGCACTGGCTGTCGTGGACACTTAGCCGACGACAGCAAGCAAATCAAGCAGCCTGGGACCCTTTTTGTGACTACCTTTGCCTCGGTCAGGAATGCTTATTGGAAAGCTTGTCTTTTAACCGCTCTGGGGATCCTCGGCCTCGTGATTGGATCAGGGAAAGCGCAGGCTCAACAGGCCCTTTTCCCAGTCGCGACGCAAATTAGCTCGGGCGGGTCCTATCCCGATTTTACCGGTGACTTCAATGGTGATGGAGTTCCCGACCTTGCCTTTACCATCGCCGGCAATACCGAATATTCGGTAAGCATCTTGCTGAGCATCGGCAGCAACGCGCCCACCACGGTGACTACATCTCTTTGTCCGAATACGGGGGGTACCCGTTTCCGCAGGTCAACTTTGCCGATGTGAACAATGACAAAAAGCTTGACCTGGTTTTTTCCTGCAACGGATATCTCACCATCCAGCTTGGAAATGGCGACGGCACGTTTCAGGCTCCGGCCTATTTTCCATTAAGCGCCACCGCCCCTGTATTCGTTGATTTGAATGGCGACGGGTACCTCGATATTGCCGGCCTTCTACCCAGCAGTACCGCAGCTCCTCAGGTAGCCGTTCTTCTCAACCAGGGCGCCATTGCCCCTGGGGTGTTCGCATCTCCCAAGCTTTACGCAGCCGCGAATGGCACAGCCGGCATGGCGGCCGGCGACTTCAATGGAGATGGCAAACAGGACCTGATAACGACGATCGCTTCGGGCTATCCAACGTTGACTGCGGTGTCCATCCTCTACGGTAACGGGGACGGGACACTCAACGCGCCTAAGACGCAGTCGACGCTACCTTCTCCAGCTCCACCATTGGAGACTTTAATGGCGACGGAGCGACCGATGTCGCTCTACTGCTGGCCCCGAGCCCCAACAGTCTTTCGACTTCGGTGCAAATTCTTCTGGGCAGCACAAGCGGAACCTTCAACCCGGGCGCGGCGATCCCCATCACAGCGACGGTTTTACCGGAATCCGGGGCAGCTGCACCGATGGCCGCGATTGCTCTTACCAGTGATGGCAATCTTGACCTGGTCGTACTCAGCAGTGTTCTGAATGTCTTCCACGGAGACGGCAAAGGCGGCTTCACGCCCACCGGTAGTTACGCTGTCGCAGGTGACCCGCTGTTGTTTGCCGATGTGAATGGCGACGGAAAGCAGGACCTGGTGCTGGGGAGCGCCGCTACCGGAACCTTCAGCTTTCCAGGGAATGGGGACGGGACGTTTCAGGCACCGCCCGGCACGCCCGTCTACGGCCCCATCGCCGACGTGAACAACGACGGCATCGCTGACCTATTGTTTCAACCGCCTCAGGGCGGTGATTTCTTTGGCACGGCACTGGGCAGAGGAGACGGCACGTTCGCAATCCTGGATCAAACGATCGCACTCCCCTCAACCGCGGCGGGTATCTCCTTATGCCTGGAGACTTCAATGGAGATGGGAACATCGACACGCTCGCGGTTCAACCTGGCGGCCCCGGCCCCAACGAAGTAGCTTGCGCGGCTCCAACGAATGCGGTGCTGCTCTCGTATCTGGGAAGTGGCGATGGGCGATTCCAGGCTAAGGGAACAGCCCTTGCTCTGGGAGTCAGACAAGTGGGTCCGGGGATCACCGGTGATTTCAACTCCGATGGAAAGCTCGATATCATCCTTTCCTACAGCCTCGCGTGCGAGCCGGGACTTTTATTCCTGTCCGGCAATGGGGATGGTACGTTCGCTGCCCCCATCAATCTCAATGCATCTCAGGGAACGCAAAATCCGGGCCTGTTGGCAGGCGACCTGAACAACGATAAGAAGCTCGATTTCGTTTGGGGCGATGCTGTCTTCCTGGGAAATGGAGACGGAACCTTCAAACAGATTCCGCTTACCATTCCTGCCAGCCCGGCGGGACCGATCGCAGCGGTCGCCCTGGCTGATCTGAATGGAGACGGCATCCTCGACGCGGTGTCCAGCCCTGGCACCGCCATCTATGCCGGGAACGGAGATGGCACTTTCCAGACCACACCTTTCTATTCGGTTTCGCTTTCGCCATATATCTTTGCCCAATCCTTCGCCACTGGGGATGTGAACGGAGATGGCAACCCGGATTTACTGATTGTCGAAATAAGCTCTGCGGCCCCAGTGCTCGCGGTTTATCTGGGCGACGGTCACGGCAACTTCACTCAGGATACGAACACCTATTTCGTGAGTACGGCTACGTCTTCCTTTGGCGCCAATGCTACGGTGCCGACCCGGCTGAACAACCAGGCTCCTGCTCTCCCCAACGACGGCAAGCTCGATGCCTTAATCACGATCACCAGCAGCGCCGAGAACGCCGCGACCTATGTGGCATCGTTGTTAAACCAGACAAACCCTGTTCCCACCAAGCCTGCGCCCATCACGAGTACGACCGTGGTGCAAGCTTCGCCGGTCACAGCGACTCCCGGCGCGGAGATTACGTTGACTGCGTCGGTCTTCGGGACAAATCCGACAGGCTCTGTGTCGTTTGCTGCCGATGGCAATACCCTGTCCACAGAACCGCTGGTCAATGGAACCGCAATCCTGCAGACATCCTTCGCAAATACGGGCACCTATGTGATCACGGCAACTTACCCGGGCGACAGCAACAACACCGGCGAGTACTTCTGCCCCTGCCCCCGTCGCCATCATGCCGGCAAGCAGCGCCACCACTCTGCAAGTTTCGCCCACTGCTGGGGATGTGAATGAGCAGATCACGTTGAAGGCCAGTGTCAGTGGAGCCAGCCCGACGGGTAAAGTCTCCTTCGCAGCAGGTTCTACAAATCTGGGAACAGCAAACCTGACGAGCGGAATCGCTACCTTACAAACATCGTTTGCTACTGCCGGCAGCTACACCATCACGGCGGCCTACGCAGGTGATCAGAACAACGCGGCCAGCACGTCCAGCGCCGTCACCATGATGATCGCTGCACCTGACTTCACGATCGCTGTGACGCCCACATCCGCATCCGTAACTCCGGGACAGAGTGCAAGCTTTACCTTCAAGGTCAGTCCGGTAGCAGGCTACTCGGGCACGGTGAAGTTCTCCTGTGGAGCACTGCCCAGCATGGCGGCGTGCGCATTTTCTCCATCAAGCGTGGCGCCCTCGGGCGGCTCCCCCGTCTCCAGCACGTTGACCGTCACCACGGCGGGTGCTACCGCCGCGCTCAACATGGACCGGCCCTTTGCCCCATGGCTCCCCGCAGGCGGACTTGCCATCGCAGGCGTCATGGGTCTAGCTTTTGCCCCCAGGAAGATCAGGCGTTGGAACCGTCAACTGCGTGTGCTCAGCTGGGCGTTGTTATTGGCTTCCCTATCCCTGCCGGTCATGAGTTGTGGCGGCGGGAGCGGCAACAGTACGCCCTCCAACCCCGGTACACCGGCAGGTTCCTACACCATATCGGTGAACGCCGCCGACAGCGCGGGCGGACCGCAGCACCCGGTGAACCTTACGCTGTCCGTCCAGTAGATCAGCCGGCTTTTGCAACGGTGATGCTTGCTTTTTCACCAGCAACCAATGCAGCGACGTGCGCACGACATTGTGAGCAGATGAGTCGCTAACGACATGGAGATCCTGGTTGGCGCCGGGCTTGGCGTCGGTCTCCTCTTGTCTTTTGGCGCGGCTCGCCTGATCAAGAGCTTTCTGTACCAAGTGCAGCCATTGGACATTTTGACTTATGTCGCCGTAGCTGTGACGCTCTCCGCCATCGGATTGATCGCCGCTCTTATTCCAGCGCGCCGGGCCGCGCACATCGAGCCCATGGAAGCGCTACGCACGGAGTAGTCTTCAGCAGCTTCAACATCAGCTCAATATATTCCAAGGCCCTTCTGTGTCTGTTCAGAATTGCATCCCGGCGGAGTGTGAGTTCTACGAGAATCCCTTAAGAACTGGACGGGTGGTTCTCACCCAGACTCTTTACACCAGAACAGCGTGACGACGATAACCCCGCTCCAAACAGGGTTATGAATCGGTGATTCGAGCCCAAAAGTGATATTGACATTTGCCGTACCGTCGTGGACACTTAAACGCACTATTGTAAGCAGATTAGGCAGTTTGGGACCTTTCTTGTGAATACCTTGGCCTTGTTCAGGAATGCCCCTTGGAAGACTTGCCTTTTTGCTGTTCTCGCCGTCCTTGGTCTCATTGGTCAGTCAGCGAAAGCACAGACCCAACCCATTTTTCCCGTCGTGACGCAAGTCGGTCTGCCGGTTGAATCCTTCCCCCTCTTCATCGGCGACTTCAATGGCGATGGAGTTCCCGATCTTGCCGTTTACACCGTCAGCAGCAACTCGCCCGTGTCGCTAAACATCCTGCTAAGCTTCGGCAGCAGCGCATCGACGACGGTGACTGCCACTACTTGTCCGAGCTCCCAGCCTCCAATAGCTTTCGCGGATGTTAACAATGATAAGAAGCTGGATCTTGTTTATTACTGCAACGGTTATCTGACCATCCAGTTCGGGAATGGTGACGGTACGTTTCAGAGTCCGGCCTATTTGCCATCAAACGCCATCACCCCAGTGCTTGTTGACTTAAATGGCGATGGGTATCTTGATATCGCCGGGCTGGTTGCGAGCACGCAACCCAACGCGCCTCCGCAGGTAGCTGTCTATATGAATGGCGGCAGCACCGGACCCGGCGTGTTCGCATCGCCCAAGCTATACGCAGCTCCGAAGACCGCCTATAGCCTGCTGGCGGGCGACTTCAACGGAGATGGCAAACAGGACCTGCTGGCAGCCACCTACTCATCGCTTCCCATACTGACGGGTGCTTCGGTCTTCTACGGCAATGGCGATGGCACGCTCAAGCCCGCAGAGGCACAGTCGCTCCCTCCGTTTAGCAGCTTTACCGCGGGCGACTTCAATGGCGATGGAATCACGGATTTGGCCTTGTCGCTGGTCGCTGCCCCCAATAGCCTCTATACCTCGGTACAGATTCTGCTGGGCAACACAAGCGGAACCTTCACCCAGGGCGCGGTGCTACCCGTGGTGGCAGTGGCCGGTTCGGCCGCAGGGTACTCCGGACCTCTGCAAGCGGTCGATCTTACCGGCAATGGCAATCTTGATCTTGTGGTCGCAACCAGCGTTCTGAATATCTTCCATGGCGATGGCAAGGGAAATTTCGCAGCCACTGGCAGCTACGGCGTTGACTCCACGGGAGGTCCATTCTTATTTGCCGATGTGAATGGAGACGGCAAGCAGGACCTGATTCTTGCGAACGTTGTCGCGGCTTTTATCTTTCCCGGCAATGGGGATGGCACATTTCAAGCACCGCCCGCTACGCCCGTGAATGGTTTGACTGCCGACGTAAACAACGATGGCATCGCGGACATGGTATTTTCGCTGCCTCAGGGAGGGAACATCTTTGGCACAGCCCTCGGCCGAGGCGATGGAACCTTCGCTATCCTGGACCAAACTACGGCTCTTGCCTCGCCGCTCCCGTATACGTTGATGCTCGGAGACTTCAACGGGGATGGAAAGGTCGACACTCTCGCAATCCAGTCTGGCAGTCTACCCGTGAACGCCTTAGGCTGCACCGCCGGTACAAATTCCCAGGTGCTCACCTATCTGGGAAGTGGCGACGGAAGGTTTCAGGAGAAGGGTACGGGGCTCGCCCTGGGAGTGCAAGGCCCAGGCGCAGGCATCACCGGCGATTTCAACTCCGATGGAAAGCTCGATCTGATTCTTCCTTTCGGCTCGGGGTGCCAGTCGGGATTGCTGTTTGTGCCAGGGAATGGTGACGGTACATTCGGCACCCCGGTGAACCTCAATCCGTCCCAAGCATTCACAACCCAAAACCTGCTGGCCGGCGACCTGAATAATGATAAGAAGCTCGATTTTATTTGGGGCAGCGCTGTGTTTCTGGGAAATGGTGACGGAACCTTCAAACAAATTCCTCTTAGCATTGGGACCAGTCCAGCGGGGACCGCAACAGCAGTTGCTATCGCAGACCTCAATGGCGACGGCATTCTCGATGCGGTGTCAGGCGCCTCCATCTATGCTGGGAACGGAGACGGCACCTTCCAGACAACACCCTTCTTTTCACAGACAAGCCCATCACTGGGTTTCCTGGCCATTGGAGACGTGAACGGGGATGGCAATCCGGATTTGCTTTTAGTCGGGCCCTCGGGCGCCTGGGTCAATCCCTATCTCACTCCCTACTTCGGCGACGGACACGGCAACTTCACGCCGGATACCAATACCTACCTCATCAGTATTGGGCAGTATGGCGAGAGCCCTACGGTGCCGACGCGGGTCAACAACCAGGCTCCTGCTCTGCCCAACGACAACAGGCTCGATCTGTTGCTTACGCTCAGTAACGGTTCGTCCGACCAAAGTTATGAACTGGCGTTGTTAAATCAGACCAACCCGGTGCCGGTTAAGCCTGCGCCCATTACGAGTACGACGGCACTGCAAGCTTCACCCGTCACGGCTACCCCCGGCGAGCCGATCAAATTGACGGCATCGGTCTTCGGCACAAACCCCACCGGCTCCGTCTCCTTCTCGGCGAACGGCAATCTCCTGGGCACGGAACCGCTGGCGAATGGAACCGCAATCCTGGAGACATCGTTCGCGAATATCGGCACCTATGCGGTCACCGCAACTTATTCGGGCGACAGCAACAACACAGCCAGTACTTCCGGCGTTGCCTCTGTCGCCATCATGCCGGCCACCAGCACAACGACTCTGCAAGCTTCGCCCACCGCGGGAGATTTGAATGCGCAGATCACGTTGAAGGCCAGCGTCACGGGAGATAACCCGACAGGTAAAGTCTCCTTCACAGCGGGCTCCGCTAGCCTGGGAACAGCAACCGTGACCGCCGGAGTCGCTACCTTACAATCATCGTTTGCTACTGCCGGCAGCTACGCCATCACGGCGGCCTACGCAGGCGATCAGAACAACGCGGCTAGTACGTCCAGCGCCGTCACCATCATGATCGCTGCACCTGACTTCACGATTGCCGCGACGCCCACATCCGCATCCGTGACTCCGGGGCAGACTGCAACCTTTACCTTCACGGTAAGCCCGGTAGCAGGCTACTCGGGCACGGTGAAATTCTCCTGTGGAGCACTGCCCAGCATGGCGGCGTGCGCATTTTCTCCGTCAAGCGTGGCGCCCTCGGGCGGCTCCCCCGTCTCCAGCACGTTGACCGTCACCACGGCGGGTGCTACGGCCGCGCTCAACACGGACCGGCCGTTTGCCCCATGGCTCCCCGCAGGCGGACTTGCCATCGCTGGCGTCATGGGTCTAGCTTTTGCCCCCAGGAAGATCAGGCGCTGGAACCGTCAACTGCGCGTGCTCAGCTGGGGGTTGTTATTGGCTTCCCTATCCCTGTCGGTAATGAGTTGTGGCGGCGGGAGCGGCAACGGTACGCCCTCCAACCCCGGTACACCGGCAGGTTCCTACACCATATCGGTGAGCGCCGCCGACAGCGGGGGCGGACCGCAGCACCCGGTGAACCTCACGCTGTCCGTCCAGTAGATCAGCCGGCTTTTGCAACGGTGATGCTTGCTTTTTAAGCAGCAACCAATGCAGCGACGAGCGCACGGCATTCCGGGCAGATGAGTCGCTATATGATTAGCCGAGTAGGGCAGGCACTCTCTCTGGAGGCTCACTTATGCGGCGCCGAGATTTTCTGATGTCTCTACCGTTAGCCGTTCTCATGCCGCAACTACGCTCCGCGGCCCCGCTCAAAATCACCGGCATCCGGATCGTGAATCTGAAGGTCGTTCGCGAAACCGGAAGGATGGAAGCGGCATGGGATCCTGGCACCGTGACCACCTGGCGGATCGGCGGCGGATCGATCGTCGAGATTCAAACCGATCAGGGACTTTCCGGCATCGGGCCGGGGATCGACCCTCTTGCGCTGGAGGCGGCCAGGTCTCAGCTCCTCGGTAAGGACCCGTTCAGTATCGAGCAACTAGCCGGTCCGCTGCGCTACTACGTAGGGGGAAGCCCGCGCACGGTTTCAGCCCTGGAAATTGCCCTGTGGGACCTTATCGGCAAGGCCACCGGTCAACCCCTCTATAAAATCTGGGGCGCGGCCAAGAATCGCGTACCGGCCTATGCCAGCATGATCCAGCTTTCTACTCCGGAGGAAAGGGTGCGCATGGCGGTCCAGCTCAAATCGCAAGGTTGGAAGGCGATCAAGCTTCGCGCCCATTACCCGACACTGAAGCAAGACGTGCAACTGGTCGAGGCGGTGCGCGCAGCGGTGGGCGACGACATGGAGATCATGGTGGACGCCAACCAGGCCCAGTCCTTTAGCGGCTGGCAGCCGGGCGTGACCTGGGATTTCCCACGCGCGCTGGAGACCGCGCGACAACTCGAGCGTTTGAATTGCCTCTGGCTGGAAGAGCCGCGGCCGCGCTACGCTTTCGATGAGCTAGCCGAGTTGAGCCGCCGGGTTGCCATTCCCATCGCCGGGGGCGAGAACAATCGCGGCGTACACGAATACCGTTGGATGCTTGAACAGAATGTCTTCGGCATCCTGCAGCCCGACATTATGGTGGCCGACGGTGTCACCGGCTTTCGTGAAATCGCGGTACTGGCCGAGGCGCACCACAAACGAGTAATTCCCCATCACGGTGGGGGCAATCTCGGCACCATCGCCCAGCTACACGCCATCGCCTCCTGGCCGAACGCACCGTGGATTGAGATCCTGCACGACCCACCCGTCGCCGCATATACGAATGGGTTCGCCATCATGGAAAATCCGCCACTCGTGGACAAGGAAGGCTATCTCAACTTGCCCCAAGGCCCGGGTTTGGGGGTCGAGATCAACAAAGATCTGATCGCCGCCTAGCAGGCTGCGGAAAAACTCTGGTCTTTGAAGGGTACGTGCTACCTCGCCACAGCGAGCATCAGGCCGTACCTGGAGTTTCTACATATTTCGTGAGCCTTGGGTCTGATCCATCGAGCCTTCGGTTTTGGGTTTTGCTTTGTATCAGGGCACGACCTTTAGTCGTGCCGTAAATCGTGAGAATACGTCGGGCTTTAGCCCCTGAGGTGTTGCTTTCCTGCCCGCTGCAGAGTTTTCCGCAGCCCGTTCAGCGCCTGCCAGCTTCTTTTGCGCCAGATACGTGTAACTGTAGGGATACAGTTCCGCACAGTCCACCAACCCTGCCTTCACGGGATTCTGCTGGATATATTTACGGAAATTCAGAAAGCTCTCCTGATCGTTGATCCGCACTTCGGAAAATCCACGCTGCCAGACCTCTCCACGGAAACCGTGTTCCTTCCTGACACGAAAAGAAAATCCGCCCTTTATCAATTGCATCGCTCTTTCAATCTTTGCATCCCTGGGAACGGTAATCAGCAGGTGAAGATGATCCGGCATGATTACGAAGTCATGCAATTGAAATTTTCCTGCTGCTACATGCGAACGCAAGACTTCGATCAAAAGCGTCGCATTCCGTTCAGATTGAAGGATGCGTCTCCCCATACTGGTCTTCGTGGTGGCAAAAAATACCCGTGCGCTACTAAGTATTGCTTCCGGGTTGCCATTCCGCGCAGGGATTGCCATAACAGGGGCTAAAGAGACTGCGGAAAAACTCTGTAGCGGGCGGGAAAGCCATCCCTCAGGGGCTAAAGCCCGACGTATACTCAACCATTTACGGCACGACTAAAAGTCGTGCCCTGATACAAAGCGAAAACAGCGAAACTGAAGCTCGATAGATCATACCCCGGGCCCTAGAAAATGTAGAAACTCCAGGTACGGGCTTCAGCCCGTACCTAAGTGGTTGTAAACAGGTCCGGCTTTAGAAGCCGCTGAGGGACACATTTCCATCCGCATCCGGACTTTTTTCCGCAGCCGCCTAGAGCAAACGCCACTTGGCTGGTTGAAGAACTAACCGATTCCGTGAGTCTCTATTTCAGCCCTTTGACCATATAGAGTTCGGAGAGCATTCGCATGTAGCTGTAGACGTACGCCCGGCCATCAGCACTGAGAAGGATGTGAGACATGTCGCACAGTCCCGTGGGATCCGGCGTATGGAATTCTTTGAAAAATTGCCGCTCGCCACTGAGTACGTTCAAGCGATAAACCCTGATCGGCAGCTGTGCCCACTGGTAAACGAACAGGATGTGCGGGTCGGAGCTCCAGGCAAACATGTCTCCCGGCAGCAGACCCGGAATAGCACGGGGCGGCCCGCCGTCGATTGGATAGAACTGCGCTAGCCCACCCTTGAGACCCTTACCGATTACTAATTGCCCGTCGGGAGAGACTGCACAAATCCGAATGCCTTCCGGAGTGACAGGCCGCGGTTTGCCACCATCAATGTTCTGAATAAAGCAGCGAGCCGCATGTCCTGGCAGGTTCCCAGGAAAGATGATCTGCCTGCCGTCGGGCAGCCAGTGAATTTGATGCCCATACCGCTCTATCCCGGCCTTATCGATTCGCCTTACTGTCCCGGCACCCGTGGGCAGCAGCAGGATCTGGGAGTACGACACCACCGATGCGGCCCATTTGCCATCGGGCGAAAGATCACCGGCCATTCCTTCGCCCAGTGGAATCGGCGGCGCCCCGTGCATGCTGCGCATGGCGACGGTGTAGGTTGGTCCGCTCTGCTCCCCCTGCTCATCGAATAGCAACGTGTTTCCGTCGCGGGACAGATCGACGGGGAGCGACCAGTCCAGCCAGGAGAGTTCCTGCTCTTTGCTTGCGCCGGGGGCCGCACCTATCATGCCGGCCCGGTTTTCATCGCGCGTCAGCAATACTCTCCCGTCGGGCGCGATGTCATGCAGCGTGACTCCGCCGAGTGCCTGGTAAGCCAGGCGTAGGCGGCCAGTCAGGTCGACGGCATAAATGCGCCGTTCCAGTCCGGCCTGGGTGGCCGAGAACCAAACCTCGGTTCCAACCGGGGACCATGCCAGCCCTTCCTCGCTCTCCCAGCCTGTGGAGAGCACCGTCTTGTGCCCCTGGAGGTCGACGAGCGAAACAATGCCCTGGTCATCATCGAGGGAGGGGTGATCGAGAAAAGCGATTTTGTCTCCCTTGGGCGATATGCGGGGATGGCCAATCCAGCCACTGGTCTCGTAGAGAACATGCCCCAGGGGAAATTCGAGACGCCGCTGGTCCCCCATATCCCGGACAATGGCGAGCGTCTTCCCGTCGGGAGCCCAGTCGGCCCATTCGACATTCTCAGCGATCTGCCGAGGTGACCCACCGGCAAGAGGGACCTGGCCGAGCGTGCCCCGGGAGGTCAGCATAAACTGCAAATCGGCGGGCTGCAGCACCGCCATCTCGTTGAAGGAAGAAACGGCGAGCAGCTGCGTTCCTGGCAACTCCAATGTCCGGGTGCCGGTACTTTTCAGATCGGTGGAGAAGATCTCAGCGGGTGCACCGTCCCACGAGGCGCCATAGATCACGTTGTGCCCATCCGGAGCAAACCGGGCGGTAAATACCGTTCCGTGGCGAACCGTCAGACGCTGAAAGTCTGGGGGCTGCAATCTGGCAGTACGGTGACCGAGCAACACGCCCAATCCAAGGAGAATCGCAGCAACGACGATCGCCAACGATACCAGGAGCGCGGGCCTGCGGCCGGCCGGAGGCCCGCTCGGGGGAGCACTGCTCGCCAGTACCTTGGGCGGAGCCACCTCAACCGGGGGATCTTCTAATTTGGCGACAAAGCGATACCCACGGCGGGGCACCGTTTCAATGAAGCAAGGATTGTCGGCGGTATCCCCCAAGGCTGTGCGGAGCTTGCCGATCGCGACATTGACCGCGTGATCGAAGTCTCCAAAGTTCTCTGCCGGCCATATCCGGGACTGCAGCTCGTCCCGTGTGACCAGGACGCCCGGGTGCTCCAGCAGAATCTGCAGCACCTTGAAGGGCTGCTCCTGGAGCTTGATACGGCTTCCCGATTTACGAACCTCTCCCGAGTGGAGATCAGCCTCAAAGGCCCCAAAACGGACCGTGCGATTCCCATTGACCCCGTGTGGTTCCCCGTTCCTATATTCCCCATTCCGGTACAGGTCTGGCATCACTAATAGTCTGCTTCCTCTTTACGCAACAGGCTAATCAATTGTTCAACTATTTTGCCAGAGACAACCGTCTCCGACTTCTCTCCAACTGGTCTCCCGGCGCGTAACTCACGCTGTACCTATAAGCTACCGCCCGTGCATTGAGGTACCAGGCAGCCCGATCGAGCATGGCTTTCGAGGTGAGCCTTTATGCGCGATCGCTTCTGGTGGTTGGGTGTCTTGCTGAGTCTTGCGCTGACCGGTCCGCTATTTGCCATGGATTATCAGGAGATTGCGCCGCGCCGGCCGGTGGAAGGGACGGTTCGCTTCGATCTCTATCACGGCTACCTTATGGTCGCCCGGGGATCCGCGGGAACGCTCAAGGGTCTTACCTTCCTCCTGGATACGGGGGCCAGCACCTCCGTTCTGGATCCCGAGATAGCACGCAGGCTTCACCTGCAACGGCTCCCCGCCAGCATCGCGGTTCTGGGCGGCAGCGTGCCGGCCGAGAGGTCCGTCGCGCCCAGCCTGAACCTTGGCCCCACGCAACGGGACAACGTCCCGGTCTTGCTCGAAGATCTCTCCTTCCTGCAAAAAGCGCTTCCGGTCCGCGTCGACGGGATCATCGGTCTGGATATTCTCGGCCAAAGCGCCTTCGTGATTGATTACCCGGCACGCAAGATCCACTTTGGCGCCATTCCGGCCTTGCCCGATGCCATCCCTTTGCATATGGCAGGTGGCTTGGCGATCATCGATGCAGAAGTCAATGATCTTCCGGCACATCTGCTGCTGGATACCGGGGCGGCTTCGCTCTTCCTTTTTGCCAGAAGTATGCCGGGGACGGTCTCGGACCTGAAAATCAGCACGGTTCAGCGATCGTCGGATACCATCGGCGAGTCTGAGAGCAAGCAAGTGAAGCTGCGCAGCCTTAAGCTGGGCACGGCGGAGTTTGGACAGGAGCCGGCCTTTGTGGTCCCCGACGCCAGCCGTGGAGGCCATCCGTTCGACGGATTGATCAGTCCGGCAGGGCTGGGCATACGGCGAGTTGCGATCGATCTCGGCCGCGGAGAGGTGGCATTCCTCCGCTAACCCGAGACTCAGGATCCGGCCTATTTCCCGCAGGTCTCGTTCCACAGGAAGGCCAGTTCATCCGCCTGGTCGGCCACCAGCTGGGTGAGCGAAACACCGGCGCTGTGCCCGCCTTCGAGGGAGTAGTGCAGCAGGACGGGCCGATCTCCACCACCGGCCGCTTGCACAAGGGCCGTCATCTTGCGCGCGTGCAGAGGATCGACCCGGGTATCGCTGTCTCCGGTGAAGAACATGATCGCCGGATATTTCTCGCCGGGCTTCACGTTCTGGTACGGAGAGTATTTCAGGAGAAAGGAGACATCCTTTGCCTTCTCCGCGCTTCCGTACTCCGTGGTCCAAAGCCGGCCCATCTCAAACTTCTGATAGCGCAGCATGTCGAGCAGTGGATATCCGCACCAGATGGCGCCAAAGAGATCGGGCCGCTGCGTCATGGCAGCTCCCATCAGCAGGCCGCCGTTCGAGCGCCCGCGGAGGGCGAACCGCTCCGGTACGGTGTAGTGGTTGGCGATGAGGTACTCGGCGGCCGCGAAGAAGTCATCGAAGACGTTCTGCTTGTGCTCGAACATCGCCGCCTTGTGCCACGCCTCGCCATACTCATCTCCGCCGCGCAGGTTGGGGAGCGCGAAAAACCCGCCTTGTTCCATCCACCAGGCGTAGGCGGGATCCCATTCAGGCAGCATGGGGACATCGAAGCCACCATAGCCGGTCATCAAAAGCCGTGCCTGGCTGTTGCGCTGCAGGCCTTTTTTGCCGGCGATGAACATGGGCACGCGCGTGCCGTCCTTCGAGGTGTAGAAGACCTGGGTGATTTCATACTGCGACGTGTCGAAGGGCACCTTGGGCGCGGCGAAGACCTCTGAGTTTCCGCTCCTGGTGTCGTAGCGGAAAATCGTTGGCGGCTGAATGAAGGATTCGAAGCTGTAAAATCCCTCGCTCTGGCTGGGTAGCCCATACACACCCAGGCTCGATCCGATTGCCGGATAGTGGATGCTGCCGGCTAGATGGCCGTCTAGGGTATAGATGGCCGTCTCGGTCTTGACGTCGTGTAAGCGAGTGACGAAGAGCTTACCGCCCACGATGCTCGATCCCTCGATGACGTCCTTTCCCTCGGGAATAACCGTTTTCCATTCCTCGGGCTTACCGCCGGGCACGGCCTCCACAATGCGTTTATTGGCCGCCTGGTAATCGGTTTCTAAAAAGAAGCGGTCGCCAATATCTAATGCCCGCGTCTGCGCCTCAATGCCATACACCAGCGGAACGAAATCACTCCCGGGCCGGCGCAGATCCTTTACCAGGATGTCGTCCCGTGTGGGGGGAACACCGTGACTGATGTCGAGCAGCAGATAGCGATCGTTATCGCTCACCCGGGCTTCGACCAGATCGATCTCACCCAGTTTCTCGCCATGATATTCACCGCCAAAGATCCTGCTGTCGCTCTGGACGGCCGTACCGAAGCGGTGCAAATAGACGTTGGTGCCCTGGTGCGTGAAAACGGAGTAGTAAATTCCTTTGTCCCCCGGGGCCAAGCTCACGCTCACATAGCGGGCGGAGGGCAACACATCCGGCAGTTCCTTACGCTCCCGCACATGGATCACATGCACGGATTCCTCGTCGGCGCCGCCCTGGCGCACGCCGTAGACCAGGAGGCTTCCATCCTTGGAAATATCGTCAATGCTCACAGAAGTGTTCTGGTTGGCGCTTAGCTTGGTCGCGTCAATCAGGCGGTCGTCAGTGCCCTTCCAACCCTCGCGCACGTAGATCGACGCCTGGTTCTCACCTGCCAGCCGCTTCTCGAAGAAGTACATTCCGCCGCGCAGCGCAGGTGGGGAGTACTCGTCGACACGCTGCAGTTCGGTCAGTTGGTGAATGATTTGCGGACGATCTTTCAGCTGGGATAAATATTGCTGGGTGTATTGGTTCTGCTCGCCGATCCAGGTGCGCGTTTGCGGACTCTTCGCCTCCTCGAGCCAGCGGTAGGGATCCTCGATTTGCTTGCCTTGATATGCATCGTTGACCGGGTGCGCGGGGGTCGCCGGAGGCGGAGGCAGCGTGACTCCATTCCCTCCGCGGATCGTCTGTGCCGGGTTCTGTGCGTAAAGCGCCAGGACAAAGAATGCCGGTAGTGAAAGCGCGCTCCACCTCCGGCGCCAGAAAAAAGTTGCTCCCATGTCCCGCTCCTTGCTGAGAAAACACCTACCCTTGGACGAAGGACCATACAAAATTGTTCATTGCTAAGGCAAATTTCCGAATGATGCAGGAAGAGGCGTGCCCTATCGCCTATCGTAGGTGAATCAAAGAAGCTGGTTGATAGCGGCGATTCTCAGCGGTAACAGATGCTGCCGAAAACTCTCTGAACGAAGGGCACGGCAAAACGGGCTGGAGAAAAAGTCACTGTCGGGCTGGGTGGCCCATTCAAGCCGTCCTTTGGCTTGAGTGGGATGGTGGCTCTCGATGTGCCATTTCCGGTTGGCCACGCCCGCCCAACGGAAAAAATTCCCCAGAAGGGCACGCGACATCTACATTTTCGTGAGCCCTGGGTATGATCCATCGAGCTTGGTTTTGGGTCATGCTTTGTATCAGGGCACGACTTTACAGTCTGCGGAAAACCCCATGTTTTGTATCAGGGCATGACTTTAGTCGTGCCGTAAATTAAGAATAGATCGGGCTTTAGCCCCTGAGGTGTTGGTTTCCCGCGCACTACAGAATTTTTCCGCAACCTCTTTAGCCCGGACACCCCATCTTCAAAACCCCTCGGCCTTTAATATGTGACAATCGTTGCGAAACCATAAGGACGGATTTCGGCACGAGGGCTCAGCAGCGCTGAACGCCGCGTCTCCACCCTCGCTGGATGGAAAATATGGGCAACCCGGAAGACGCTGCAGGGGAGTTGTTGGTGGATGCCCTTTCTTTGCCCCCGGAACAACGAATAGCGTTCCTGGAACAGGCGTGCCGTGAGGCACCCGAGCTGCACGAGTTGGTGCGCAAGCTGCTTGCCAAAAACGACCGCGCCGCCGGCTTCCTGGCCGGTCCGTTGCTGACCCCACCCAATGATGAACATACATCGGCAGGAACCTTTCAGGTAACAGAGCGCCTTGCCGCCGGAACAAAGGTCGGCCGCTACGCAATCGTCGAACCTCTTGGCGCCGGGGGGATGGGGGTGCTGTACAAAGCGAAGGACCCGGAACTCAACCGGTTTGTTGCTCTCAAGTTCCTGCCCGACGCACAGGCGCAAGATCCGCAGGCCCTGGAACGCTTTCGCCGCGAAGCGCGCGCAGCGTCCGCTCTGAATCACCCCAATATCTGCACCGTCTACGAAATAGGAAGGTTCGGAGAAGCGTCTTTCATCGCCATGGAATTAGTGGCCGGCCAGACGCTGAAAGACCGTATTGCTGGCCATCTCCTGGAAGTGAACGTGCTGCTCGCATTAGCTATCGAGATTGCCGATGGGCTGGATGCGGCGCACACGAACGGCATTATTCACCGTGACATCAAGCCGGCAAACATTCTCATTACGGATCGCGGCCACGCGAAAATTGTAGACTTCGGCCTGGCCAAACGTGTCCCCGGGCTTTCTGGTAATCCTGGCATATTGGAGGAATTGTCCGCGGTAGGCGCGGCCGGGGAAGAACTGACCACCCCGGGATTCATGCTCGGCACGATTGCTTACATGTCTCCCGAACAGGCCGCCGGCAAGGAACTGGATACGCGCACCGATCTATTTTCGTTGGGCGTCGTGATTTATGAGATGGCGACCGGGCTGCAGCCTTTTCGGGGAAAAAGCGCCGCGACCATCTTCGATGGGATCCTGAACCACCAACCCGTTCCTCCCACCCAAATGAACGCCAGTCTGCCCACGCGGATGAATGAAATCATTGACCGGGCGCTCGCCAAGGACCGCGCGTTGCGCTATCAACACGCAGCTGATCTCCGGGGCGACCTGCAACAGCTGACGCAACAGACTGGGCGAAAGCTTGACGATGCCGATTTTTCCGGACAGCAATCCGCACCAGGAAAAAAAGAGAAACGAACACCGGCCGGGACAACCACTTGGAAAGCGAGCAAAAGCCTCTACCTTCTTGCCGCCGCAACGCTCGTTCTTGCCATCGTTGCAGGGGGGCTCCTTTGGCATCACTCCTCACCGAACCCCGTGCCGCCCGGCAAAGAATGGGAGCAGTTGACCTTCTTTACCGATTCAGCCGTCTACCCCGCTCTCTCCGTAGACGGTCGCATGCTCAGCTTCATTCGCGGAAGCAACTCGTTCATGGGGCCGGGACAGGTCTATGTGAAGCTATTGCCTGGTGGCGAGCCAGTGCAGCTTACCAACGATGGGACGTCCAAGCTATCCCCCTCGTTTTCCCCAGATAACTCAAGCATCGCATACAGCACGATGGACCCCTGGAACACTTTGGAAGTGCCTGTGCTCGGTGGCAGCCAGCACATGCTGCTGCCGAACTCTTCGTCTCTGACGTGGATTGACGGAGGCAAGCGGCTGCTGTTTTCCGAGCTGAGAGAGGGGGCGCATATGGTCGTGGTAACCACGGATGAAAGCCGGGGCAATAGCCGCGACGTCTACGTGCCGGCGGGCAAACGCAGCATGGCTCATCATTCGTATCTATCGCCGGATGGCCGGCAAGTGCTCATCGTCGAGATGGGCAGTCGTGGAACGATCCTGCCCTGCCGCCTGGTTCCATTTCAAGGTACGAATGAGGCCAAAGTGGTTGGTCCGCCGAATGGCAGGTGCCTTGCGGGCGGTTGGTCGCCTGACAGCCAATGGATCTATCTCACGGCGAAGACCGATGACTTTCACCTGTGGCGGCAGCGCGTTCCCGACGGAGAGCCGGAGCAGCTGACGTTTGGCCCGACGTCGCAGGAAGGGATAGCGATGGCGCCCGATGGCAAGTCGCTTATCACCTCGATTGGGACGCAGGACCGCACGGCGTGGCTGCACGACAAGGACGGAGAGCACCAGGTTTCCTCCGAGGGCAATACATCGGCGCCGAAATTCTCTGCGGACGGACGCAATTTGTATTTCCTTATGGCCAACGGACAAACGCGCGGGATGGAATTGTGGAGCAAAGACCTGGGCAGCGGACGAGTGGAAAGGGTTCTGCCGGGTTACGCAATGGAGCAATATTCGGTGTCGAACGACGGAAGGGAGGTTGCCTTTTCCATGAGCGACCAGAGCGGCCGTTCTAATCTATGGATCGCCCCCACCAGCCGCCGTTCGGCGCCCAGGCAGTTCTCGTCTGCGTTTGTCGAAGACCAACCTCTCTTCCTGCCTGACGGGGATTTGCTGTTCCGAGCGATTGAGGGAGGCTCAAATTTTATCTACCGGATGAAGGCGGATGGCGCCGGGCGCAGCAAGATCAGCCCGCAACGCATTTTGGACTTATTTTCGGTGTCATCGGACGGCCGCTGGGCCGTAGCCGCGGTGCCGAGCTCCGACGAGGACCACCCCATGGCGACGATGGCAATTGCGGTGGATGGAAGCGCTACGGTGCTTCTGTGCGCCAATTATTGTTCGCTCGCCTGGGACCACACCGGGAGATATGCTTTCCTGTCCGACTACGAAGTACAGGTTATCGGCAGCTACAGGATTCCAGTAGCGCATGACACAGGATTGCCGATGTTACCAACCGTGGCTTTGCCAGCGCCAAGGAGCTTAGGAATTCGAAAATCAATACGTTGATCCCCGTGCACGTTGAATCTGCGATAAGCCCCGACACCTATGCTTACACCCGTGAGGATTCGCGACGCAATCTTTATCGCATTCAGTTGCCGTAAGTGGACCGGCGCGCAAGGCGATCGCGACGCACCCATGGGGCGCAGCGTTTCCTACTCCGTCCGAAGTGCTTGCATGGGATCGATGGAGGCGGCGCGGCGAGCGGGAATCATGGCCGCGATCAAGCCGGAGACCGCGAGCAAGGCACAGACGGACAGGATGGTCATTGGGTCGTGCCGGCCAACACCATCGAGCTTCGGTTTTGGGTTTTGCTTGTTTGTTTTATCAGGGCACGACTTTACAGCTTGCGGAAAAAGTGCTGCTTCGAGGGGGAATTGTCCCTCAGCGGCTAAAGCCGGATTCATGGCAAAGCATTTACGTACGGCCTAAAGGCCGTACCCTTCAGAAAAATGAGTTTTTCCGCAAGCTGTTTAGTCGGGCCGTACACGGTCGACAATAGGTCGGGCTTTACAGGTTGCGGAAAAACCAATGCTTTGCATCAAGGGACGATTTTACAGACTCCGGAAGAACTCATGTTTTGTGTCAGGGCACGACTTTAGTCGGGCCGTTAGGCCACTGACGAGGGCTTTAGCCCCTGAGGTTTTGCTTTCCTGCCCTCTGCAGAGTTTTTCCGCAGCCTGTAGAAGCCGGATGGCCTTTTCTTTGCTGCTTGGTGCACCCAAACGACAAAGAAAATTGTAGCCCCAGCGCAAACAACTCCGCCGATCAACCCATCCATCATGACTGCCAGTCCATCTTGCCCATCGTGAGGAGCGACTCTAACGGACCAGACCATCGTCAGATAGCCATAGATGAACGCGACAATGACGGCGATTCTTTATAGTAGTATACTACATAGATACAACATGGCATCATTCGGATTCAAGCTTCCCGTCTGCATCCTCGCCGCCTTCTCTGCCTTCGCCCAGAGCCCACCCACCCCGGCCCCGCTCGCCTTCGATGTCGCCTCCGTCCGGCCTAGCAAGCCGGGCTCCCCACAGCACACCAACGTTCCCCTCGATTCCGGCAACGTCTACGGCAGCATCAGCCCCGATGACGCCCGCGGCGCTGCCGGCGGCTATCTCATCGCGACCCATCAGTCCCTTTGGCGCTACATCTCCTTCGCCTATAAGCTTTCGGGGACGCAGGAACTTTCCCTGCGCTTCAACATGTTCTCCGGCGCACCCAAGTCCGGCGCGCCTTTCTGGGTTACCGGCTCTTTCGACGCCCAGCCAGAGTACTTCGACATCTCCGCGCGCGCTCCGGCCGATACTTCGATCGACCAGATGCGCCTGATGATGCAGGCTCTGCTCGCCGACCGCTTCCATCTGGTTACCCACTACGTCTCCGCGAATGCTCCAGTCTTTGCCCTCGTCCTCGCCAAGCCCGGCGTCACCGGCCCCAATCTTCAGCCGCATCCCCCATCTGACGCCTGCGCCGCTCCCGTGTCGTCAGCGCCCGTGCCTCGCCCTGCAGCCGCACCGGCTGCCATGGGCGATCTTCCGCCCGTCTGCGGCGTCATCGCGCACGTTCCGTCCTCCGCCCCCGGCCAGCACTACGGTGGCCGCGCCATTCCCCTCTCCCTCTTTGCTAGCTCAGTCCCCACCATGACCGGACTCGCCGCTATGCCGCGCCCCGTCGTCGATCAGACCGGCCTCTCCGGACTCTACGACTTCACCCTGACCTGGATGCACGACCCTAGCGGGGATGATGCCATCGCCGACAACACCGCCAACTTCCGCGACGCCCTCAAGATCCAGCTAGGCCTGGAACTCAAACCCTCCCACGCTCCCATAAGCTTCGTCATCGTCGACCACGTCGAGCGGCCTTCGGAGAACTAGTGGCGGTAGAAGTGCCCCTTGCGACCGGGATCAACTGTACGGTCACTTTCCGACAATTCAAGAATTACCGAAACCAGCAACTTCAGCCCACCTCTGGTTTGCTGGTCGCGAACGGCACGTCCCGCCTCTTAGTTCGGCGAAGGATGATCCACGTGATCGATCACCAGCACCGGCACCTGTGTTTTCTCTTGACTTTAGTTGCAGTCCCAATTGTTCCCGGATCGCCGGTAACAGCGGCGGCGGAGCGTTCGCGTCATCCGCCGCCGGCGGCACGTTCGCCCTCATCCCCGCAAACTGCGTTTCATCCGGTGTCCACTGCAGCGCGAAATCCCACTTCCCCGTCAGGCCCGTCTCGTCTACCACCTGCTGGCCGAGAACGTTGCCCTGCAGCAAGCGCGCGAAGTCGTCCATCGTGGCGCTTTGCGCGTGCAGCATCCCCGAGGGGAAACAGGTAAAGCTCGGCGATAACGAGGCGTCCACGCTCTTCGTCATCTTCGGCGCGTCCTTGCCCACGGTCAGGGCGTAGGCCGGCATCTCCCGCTTCTCCTCGTGAACCTTCAGAGCGAAGCGCTCCACCAGCAGCTTTTGCAATATATCTCTCTCCTGGTCGATGCTAGGCATCCCCGGCGTATCTGGCTTCACCTCGATGTCCCATTTGTCCGTGTCCATCCAACCCGTGAAGCCGACGATAGGCCGGGTCGGATAGGCAAACTTCATCACCAAGGTGAGCGGGAGGTTCTTAACCACCACATCCTCTCCTCGCACGGTAAGCATGAACAATTTAGTTCCCGGCTGGGTCGGCTTGATGGTCGCCACCTCCACGCCGGGCTTCGCATCCTTAGCCATCGGCAGAATCCGCGGCGGCGGAGCAGGAGTCGCCCACTCCGTCTCCGGCGTCGCGCGCTCCAGTACCAGCGGAAAGGAGCCATTCTGGGTCACGGTCCCGCTGATCGAATTACCGTCCGCCGACATCTTCCCCTCATACGTCAGCCTCGGGAAATCATTCACGAACCGCAGAGTTCCCCTCTCAAAGCTGACCGAACTGCCGGCCATCGGCGGCCCGTTCTGGTCGAGGTTGTAGAGCGTCGCGCTCAGCCCGCCCTTCTCATCCTTCGCGATCTTCAGCACCACGCGCAGATTGTGGCCGTCCGGCGTGCGCATCGTTCCCTGCCATGTTCCAGCAATGCCGCCCTTTTCCGCCGCACCCGACCCCTGCGTCTGTCCCTGCGCCGCGCGCACCAAACCTGCCGTCAGAGGTACGCCCACCGCCAGCACGCAGGCCAGCGCCAGCAGCGCCTTCCGACGCAGGTCCAGTTTCCGCACGCCCTGTCCGGACAGGATCCGCGCAATCCGCTGCTTCAGCTCCGATCCCGCCACCCCCGACACGCAGCTCAGCGGCGCCTCCACATAAAACTTGCAGACGTTCAGGATCCCTTCCGCATACGCAACAGGCCGGCGCGTCGTTTCGAGGACTGCCTCATCGCAGGCCCGCTCGCGCTCTTCGACCAGCCGCGCCCGCAGCCACCACACCAGCGGATGGAACCAGAACAGCGCTTCCACCGCCATATGCAGCGCCGCCGTCAGATTGTCCCTGCGCCGGATGTGGCACATCTCGTGCACCACAATCGCGTCCAGTTGCTCGGCGCTGAGCCGCTCTGCGATTCCGCGCGGCAGCACCAACACCGGCCGCACAATTCCGAACACCCCTGGCTCCACGTTCTCCGCCATCAGCAGCGCTTTGGTTCCGTCCGCCAGCGTCATCGGTTCGCCGCGGCGCACCGCCGCCCGCAACCGCAGCCAGCTCGCCGCCCAGCGCCCCAGCAGCAGTAACGTACCGCCCGCCCACACGCCCACGAGCGCCAGCGGCAGCCAGTCGATCGCGGAATGCCCCGCTGCCGCGCCTCTTGCCCCTGCCACGAAGCTTGCGCTCGTCTCGGCCGGCCACGCCTGCAGCAACGGCTGCGTCACTCCTTCCACCGCCGCCGCAATCGCCGGCTGCGTGCGACGCAGATGCGCCGGCCACGGCAGCCGCGCGCCCGCCGCGATCAGCAGCGAGAAGGGAACCAGGAACTTCAGCGATGCCGCCATCCACAACCGGTACCGCATGCGCGCCGCATTCCGCCGCAGCGCCAGCGCCAACAACCAGACTCCTCCTGCGAACACAGTCGACTGCCACAGATGATGCAGCAGCGAAACCGTCCAGGGCCCCCATGCAAACGAATCCATGGCTACTCCCCCTTCCGCCCGTGGCTCTTCAGTAGCTTCTCCGCTTCCTTGAAGTCCGCCAGCGACAGTTTTCCGGACTCGATCAAGTGCGCCATCAGCGGCTGGCTCCGCCCGCCGAAATAGCTCAGCACGTCGTCAATCAGCCGCCGCTGCGCCGCCTCCCGGGTGATTACCGCTTCAAACACGTGGAAGTTCCCCACCTTCTTCACCCGCCGCACCAAGCCCTTCGCCTCCATCCGGTACACCGTCGTCTGCACCGTCGTGTATGCCGGCGTCCTCCGCGCGGAAACCTCCTCCCGGATCTCGCGGATCGAAAGCTGCCCGTGTTCCCACAGAGCCTCCATCACCTGAAACTCCAGCTTCGATAGCCGATTCGCCATCGCCTGTCTCCTTTCCGTGTAGTAGTATCTACTACACATGTAGGCGCATTGGCAACCCGTTTCTTTGTGAATCCCCGCCGTCTCCTTCGGCGTCCCACAATCGACGTGGGTCAGGGGCGCCCGAACCGGTCATCATGGGATTAGATTTGCAGAGGGACTGACGTCTCCGTTGAGGTCGCAAAGTCAACCGAACCACAACCGGCCAGTCAACTGCTCGATCCGGCGCGCGACGGATTCACCCAGCCGAGGCCATGCGCACTTCAAACGATAGGCCCCAATCAGGGCTGCCCCGGCCATAGATTCAGGAGAAAAAGGTGGTTTCGTCCTACACGATCAACATATCCGATGAACGGCTCGCCACTATCAGGGCGAAGGTAAAGGCGTACGATTGGAGCCAGCTTCCCGACGCAGGGGGTTGGACCTCGGGGGTTGGGGTCGATGACCTGAAGCGCCTCGTCGCGTACTGGCGAGACGTCTACGATTGGCGCAAGGTCGAGCATCGCCTCAACCAGCTTCCCAACTTCACGACCGACGTCGAGGGTGAGCGGTTACACTTCGTCCATGTACGGGGCGATGGGTCCAAACCACCGCTTCTTCTTCTCCACGGCTGGCCGGGCTCATATCTTGAATTTGAACGTCTGCTCGGTCCGCTTGCGGCAGATGGGCACGACATCCTTGTCCCCTCGCTTCCAGGCTTTGCCTTTTCCAGGCCGATCACCGGCATCATAGGCCCGCGTCGGGCCGCCGAACTCATGCACGCGCTGATGGTCCAGCTGTTCGGGCAGTCGCGCTACATCGTCCAAGGCGGGGACTGGGGCGCCAACATTGCAAGCTGGATGGCCTACACGCAACCTGACGCGTTGATCGGCTTCCACATCAATATGGTCAGCGTCTTCGCCAAGGATGTGGCTCCGACAACCCCCGAGGAGAAGGACTGGTTCTACAGGAGTGACGTAATTCTCGACTGGGAAACCGGCTACAACCACGAGCAGGAGACCCGGCCTCAGACGCTCGGAGTGGCGATGGCAGACAGCCCGGTTGGGACGGCTGCATGGATACTCGAAAAGTTCGGCAAGTGGGCGGATCTACCGAGGACTATCGACGGCGGCCCTGACATTTGGAGCAAGTTTTCGGAGGAGCAATTGCTCACCAACATCATGCTGTATATCGCGCCCTCGTCGGTTGTAACCGCGACCTGGATCTATCATGGCAAGCGGCTGGAGGGGTCGCAGACATTCCCCGCCGGCACGCGCATCCGGGTGCCAGCGGGCGTTGCGGCCTTCCCCGATCCCGTGTTTTTGCCACCGCCGCGCTCGCTTGCCGCGAAGACCTACAACCTTGTTCATTGGAGCGAGATGTCCTCGGGCGGGCACTTCGCAGCCTTGGAAGAGCCCGACCTGATGCTCGCCGACCTGCGCGCGTTCGTATCTACCGTAGCGGGAGATGGCCGTCATGAATAAGCACACGCTGAGAAGCGTCGAGACCGACGTACTGCGCATCGCCTATGTCGAGTATGGGCCAACCGATGGCTGGCCGGTCATCCTGTCGCACGGCTTCCCCTATGACGTGCATGCCTTTGATGAAGTCGCTCCGATCCTGGCCGCAGCAGGAGCGAGGGTGATTACCCCATATACTCGCGGGTTCGGCGCAACCCGCTTTGTCTCCAACGACGCCATGCGCAGCGGGCAGCAGGCTGCCCGTGGCCGAGACATCGTCCAGCTTGCCGACGCTCTGGGGCTGGAACGCCCGATCCTCGGTGGCTTCGACTGGGGAGGCAACGCGTCGTGCGTGGCGGCAGCACTGTGGCCGGAACGCATTGGCGGCCTTGTATCGTACGCCGGCTACGACGTGATCGATGTGAGTCAACAACGGCATCCGGTCGCACCGTCACTGGAGCGCGTCTTCTGGTATCAGCATCTCTTCCAGACTGAACGTGGGCGCGAGTGCCTGACAGAATATCGGCGCGAGCTGTGCCGGATGCTATGGAGCGAATGGTCACCCGGTTGGCCCTTCGAGGAAGCGACGTTCGCTCAGTCCGCGATGGCTTTCGAGAATCCCGATTTCGTAGACGTCGTGATCCATTGTTACCGCAGCGTCTTTGGCCTTGAGGCGGGTGATCCCGCGCTTGACGCGCTCGAAGAGCTACTCGCCCAGAAACCCACGATCAAGGTGCCGACGGTGACACTCGATGGCGCGAACGACCCGCTCAAGCCTGGTGGGACCGCAGACCACGCCCGCATGTTTGTCGGGCTGCATGAACACCGCGTCGTCGATGCAGGACACAATCTTCCGCAGCAGAAGCCCCAGGCCTTTGCCGACGCGGTACTCAAGGTCCGTGACTGGCCGCAAGCTGTTTAGTTGTGCCATAAATGGTTGATGATAGGTCGGGCTTTAGAGTCTGCCTGAGAACTACCCTCTCCAGATTGAGTCCCGGAGAGCCTGCCCTGAGCTTGTCTGAATTATTCCTGCCGTAATGCACTTATGGGATCGACGGACGCTGCCCTGCTACTCGGAATCAGGCAGGCGGCCAATGCTGCAACGAACAGCAATGCAGGTACCAGAACAAACGTGATCGGATCGAGTGCGGGGACATCGTAGAGAAAGCTTCGTAACAGGCGCGTGACGGGAAACGCGAAGGCGATTCCTGCTAACAGTCCCATTCCAACCAGTCCAAGCGCCTCCCGAAGAACCAGGAGAACCACGCGGACTCTTGACGAGCCAAGCGCCATGCGTAGCCCGATCTCTCCCGTTCGCTGCCTAACAGAATAGGCGAGGAGCCCATAAACTCCGACCAATGCCATGATCATGGCGATCGCGGAGAAGACGGTGAGCAAGGTTGTCTGGAAGCGCCTTCTCGCAGTTGCTTTGGACACGGCATCGCCCATGGTATGCACACTCGCGATTGCCAGATCGGGATCGAGGCTTCGCACTGCTGCGCTTATTGTGGAAACGACTGCACTTATCGGGAGGGATGAACGTACAGCCAAGTTGCAGCTGTGCATCTCGCTGTCCTGCCAGAGCGGGCGGTAGATTTGCGGCTCCGCCGGAGCCTCGAGACTCATGTTACGAACATCGCCGATGACGCCAACCACTGTGGTCCAGGGCGCAGACGGATCGGAGCGAATCTGACCTCCAACCGCATCGCGGCCTGGGAAATACTTCCTGGCGAATGCCCGGTTGACGATCGCGACGGGTGGATGCCCGGGACCATCTTGGTCTGTGAAAGGACGCCCCTCGAATAGCGGCATTTGCATTGCCGATAGATAGTTTGGTGTGACGCTCCGTTCCTCGACGAGCTGGTTTTTGTCGACAGGAAAGCCTTTTACCTCAAAAAGAAGCGTCAGGCTTTCCGCGCCGCTCAAAGGTAGATGATTCACTAACCCGGCGTCCTGCACGCCGCGAACCGGCTTAATTTTGTCCAGCAGTTGCACGAAAAATGCCCGCTGCTTTTCCACCGTGTTGTACTGCGGGCCAAGTTCTACGCTTACAGCCACAGTGGAGCGCGAGAAGCCAGTTGGTACGGAAATGACTTTAAGGTAACTGCGCAACAAAAGACCCGCTCCGGTGAGCAAGATCACTACCATGGCGACTTGGGTAATTACCAGGCTGTTGCGGAGCCGTCTGCGGTCGCCCATGATTCCTCGCTGGCCGGCGCTTTTGAGAAACTCTGCCAAATGGATCCGAGTGGCGGAGAGTGAAGGCAAGATGCCGAACAAAATGCTGGTCAACATCGTCGTGAAGACAAGAAACGCCATCACCGGCACATCCAACGATGCATTTTGCATGCGCGGGATATCTCCTGGGTTGAGGCTGAGCAGCGCGCGAAGGAAGAGCCAGGCCAGCCCAATGCCGAGTAGACCCGCTGCCGCGCTGAGCACCAGAGACTCGGTCAACATCTGACGCAATAAGCGGCTTCGCCTGGCGCCCAATGTCGCACGCACACCCAGTTCATGAGTTCGGCTCGCGGCATGCGCCAGAAGCAGATTGGCCGCGTTACCACAGGCAATCAACAGCACAAACCCCACCGCTCCCAAGAGGAGAAACATCAGGGGCCTTACCGGTCCAAAGGCGCTGTCTCGAAACGACCTTACGACCGCATACCAGCCGCGGCTCTTTGGGTCATGCAGCAGATTGAGTCGCGACATAATGGTGCCCATCTCAGCCTGCCCCTGACCCATGGTCACGCCCGGCTTCAGGCGCGCAACTGCAAAGCCGCTCGATTCTTCGCGATCTGCTGTTTGTTGGGGTGTCAGAGCATACGGCACCCAAAGCTGTGTCGTGTCGATCTGGTCGTTGGCGTATCGAAGGTCGCTTTTATGTGGATAGCCGAACTCCTTCGGCATCACTCCTACAACCTGATAGCTTCTGCCGTCCAAGAGTAACTTACTTCCTACTACGTCAGCATTCCCGCTAAACATGGCTTGCCAGATCGCATGGCTGATAACGACCACGTTTCCCGGTTGCTGGTCGCTTAGCTCGAAGACGCGACCTAGTTCAGGAAAGGACTGCAATGTCGTGAAAAAGTCCGCATCTACCTTTGCCACGCCAACTCTCTGCGTTCGGTCGCCCACGGCAAGGTTGTAGGTGGCCTGGTTAAAGAGAGTCATCCCGGCAAAGGAATTGGTCTGCTTCTTCAAGTCGAGGAAATCCGCATTGCTGGGCCCAAAAATCTCCGCCGGGAGATTGTAACGGGGGTTTGGAGTAAAGAGATAAACCAGCCTCTCGGCATCGCCGTAAGGGAGCGAGCGAAGAAGCACCGCGTTGACCAGGCTGAAGATTGCGGTGCATGCTCCAATACCCAACGCGAGGGTAAGGATGGTTATGACGGAAAACGAGGGCTTGGTACGAAGCGTCCGCAGACCGTAGCGAAGGTCCTGAACCAAATCCTCGAACCACGCCACGCCGCGTGATTCGTAGCAACCCTGAGTTATCAGAGGGACGCTGCCGAAATCGCCCCGCGCCGCTAATCGTGCCTGATCGGGGGACATTCCGCCGGCAATGTACTCTTCCATTTGTCGATCCAGGTGGAATTGGAGCTCTTCACTTAACTCAATGTTGCTGGAGTCCTTCAGTAAGATCGACCGTAGGCGGCGATAGACGCTCTGAAGAAAACGCATCGAGGCCTCCCTTCACACAGCCTTCAAAACAACTTGGACAGCCGAGGATAAACGTTCCCAGCTCTGCTCTTCCGCTTCCAGCCTCTTCCGTCCAGCCTTTGTGAGGGAGTAATACTTTGCGCGCCGCTTGTTCTCTGACTCTCCCCACTCGGCTTTAATCCACGCCTCATGCTCAAGGCGGTGCAGTGCCGGATAGAGAGCTCCCTGATTCACCCGCAGGACATCTTTGGATAGCAATCGAATGCGCTGCGCGATAGCCCAACCATGCATCGGCTCTAATATCAACACTTTCAAGATCAAGAGATCGAGCGTGCCCTGGAGCAGTTCAGTCGATTTGGTCAAGCGCTACCCCTCAGTGATTGACAAGAGCATATACAAAGCTCTGGTCTCAGGCAAGTCCCCGCTAAAACTCGCAAACGTGCCGATTCCTAGCCCAGACCAAGCATGCGACTCCGCCATTGCTTAGCACGGGGGCCAGGATCTTTGGAGTTCGGAGCGAAAAACCGCCAACCCGGATATCACGCGGATCAGGCTGTCCCCCATGGTTCTTGACTCGGCGATTTAACAGGTAACCGAGAAAAATGACGATTACTTCCGGATAGGCGACGATCCATCCAGAACTCGCAATTTTCATCTGCATTGGGTCTGGAAACGCAGTTTGGCCTGTTGGCGCCAGTTGACATCCCGAACTGCTACCAAATTTTCGAGTGCTGGCGGACTTCCGGCAACAAGTCATTCCATGGGGTATATCGAGTTGCTACTCTGTTCGCAGCGCAACCATGGGGTCGATACGCATGGCTCGACCCGCTGGGAAAAGACACGCGGACAGCGCGACAAAGAGCAGCAGAGCCAACACCGAGAAAAATGTAAACGGATCGGTGGGCGTCACACCGAAGAGCAGACTGCTCATCATTCGTGTCAGCCCAAGCGCACCGACGAGTCCAACGATGATGCCCACCAGAGCCAATCTCATTCCCTGTTGGAAGACCAGCGAAAGGATGCTTGCGCGGCGTGCGCCGAGCGCCATGCGGATGGCAATGTCGGCGGTGCCTTGCGTGACCAGAAATGACATCACACCGTAAATGCCAATGGCGGCGAGAATCATTGCAAAGCCGGCGAAACCGCCCAGCATGGTCATGGCAAAGCGCTGGCGCGCCATGGAGTCCTGGACGCGTTGCTCCATCGTTGCGACGTCGTACACCGGTACATCCGGATTGATGGCGTTCACTAGATGAATTATCGCGGCGGTAGTGGAAGCAGGATCAGATGTGGTGCGCGCGACGACATACAAGGTTCCGTTCCTTGTCTGTGCATGCGGGTAATAGACAACCATTCGCGAATCGGTGTCGAGCCCATACTCTTTCACAACGCCAACCACGCCGACAATCGTTATCCATGGAGAATCATCGCTTCGACGGATACGCTTGCCGATTGCATCGCCATGCGGCCAAAAGCGATCAGCCATCTTTTGATCTACGATCGCGACTGGCGGCATCTTGTCTGTGTCGGTTTCAGCAAACATGCGCCCGCGAATCAGCGGAATCTGCATCGCGCCGAAATAGGGCGGTGTAGCCGATCGTCGATCGACCAGTAATTCGGGCTCACTCGGAGGCGGCACATAGCCTTCGATGAGCATCTTCCCCCAATTAATCGCTGATGTAAGCGGGAGTGCTGAGATTGCACCAGTAGCCGTGACCCCAGGAAGATGGTTAATGCGCTCAGCCAACTCCTGATAGAACTGAACGTGCGTAATCGGATCTTTGAACTGCGGTCCGTAAGCTGCAACGTTCATTGAGACTACATGTTGCGGGTTGAATCCAGGCGGCACATTTGCAAGACGCATGAAACTGCGCACGAGCAAGCCCGCCCCGACCAGAAGCGGCAACGAGATGGCAAGTTCAGCGATGACCAGTGCTCCACGCACTTTGTCATGCCGGATACTCAATCCGCCGCTCAACGACCCCTTGCCTCCGGCCTTCAGATTTGCCGTCAGATCGACGCGCGCGGCACGCAGAGCCGGCGCAAGGCCAAAGACGACGCCCGTGAGAATCGAGATCGCAAGCGTGAAGCCGAGTACGCGGAAATCCATGCCGAGTTCTTCGAGCCGCGGGATGTTACCCGGATGCATCTTGCGTGCGATGAAGATGCTCAGTACAGAAATGGCCAGTCCAGCCACGCCGCCCATCAGGCTCAGCGAAATGCTCTCAGTCATAAGCTGGCGCACCACCCGCGCGCGCCCGGCTCCGAGCGCCGCTCGAATGGCGATCTCGCGCTGCCGTACGGCGGCCCGCGATAGAAGCAGATTTGCCACATTGGTGCATGCGATCAGCAGGACCAGTGCGACTGCGCCAAAAAGGATCAACACCGCGGTGCGTACGTTGCCGACAACCTGCTCCATGAGAGGAACCACACTGATCGTAAAAGAGCGATCACGATGTTTCTCCCGGCGAAGCCGTGCGGCAATCACGTCGATATCGGACTGAGCCTGTTCCATGGTGATGCCGGGCTTAAGCCGTGCCAAGATGTTGTAGTTCTCCGAGCCGTAGTTGTTGGGATCCTTGGCCTCATCAGGCGGCGGCATAAAGAGATCAGGTTTGTCAGTACCAGCGACGGTAGGAATGACTTCGTGATTCAGGCGAAAACCTGGCGAGAGAACGCCAACAACCGTATGCGGGTGACCGTCGAGTGTGATTGCGCGCCCCACAATATTGGGGTCGCTTGCGAACTCACGCTGCCAGAAGCCATACGTAAGCACCACGGTTGCCGGTTTTCCTGGCTGGTCCTCCTCCGGTAAGAAAATGCGGCCGAGCATTGGCTTCGCACCCAGCATCGGTAACAAGCTCGACGTTGCGTGGATGCCATCCACCTTCAACGCGTTCGTGCGCTCGGTGAGTATAAAGTTGTCTCCGAGAGCGAGAGCTGTATCCTGGAAGACGTGGTTCTGTGTAACGATGTCGTGATACTGTCCCGGCGAAGGCCAGTCTTGCGGAATACCAATGCCCGGCGAGCGGAGCCAGAGGATGGCGAGCCGATCAGGGGCGGGATAGGGCAAGGGCTTGAGTAGCAGCGTGCTGGTGATGCTGAAGATTGCTGTGTTCGCGCCGATGCCGATCGCCAGCGAAAGCACGATCAGCGCCGTGAGACCCGGCGTCTTCGCGAAGGATCGCATCGCATAGCGAAGGTCCTGCAACAGATCCTCGACGAATTTCGTGCCCCGTGAATCGCGAGACTGCTGCTTGACCTGCTCACTTCCGCCCAACGCCAGATGCGCTCGGCGTACCGCCTCATTTGGAGAGAAGCCTGCGCGGCGATACTTCTCTGTTTCGCGCTCGAGATGATCGCGTAGTTCGTCGTCCACTTCGGCATCCATCTCCCGACGGTGGATGAGGGCACGCAGGCGGTAGAGCAGGTCATTCAGCATAGTATTCTCCTCATGCCATGTCCAGAACATGGCCTACCGCGGAGGTCAGCTTGCGCCAGGCGGCTGTTTCCACTTGCAGTTGTTTCTGACCCCGGAGAGTCAGCTCGTAATACTTGGCACGGCGATTATTTTCGCTCGTAGCCCAGTGCGCCTTGATCCGGCCGCGGCGCTCCAATCGATGCAGGGAAGGATATAGCGACCCCTGGTGCACCTGCAGCGCTTCGCGGGAGATCTGTTGTAGCCGCTCGGAGATTGCCCAGCCGTGCATCGACTCCAACGCCAGCGCTTTCAGAATGAGCAAGTCTAACGTTCCCTGAGGAAGTTCGATCCGTTCTTCAGCCATGAAATGATTTACCCCTATTGCTTCGACACGACGAGAGTACACTTTTGTGATGTCGAAGTGCAAGGGGAGATTGCTGAACTACTTCTGTGGCATCGTCATGAGCACGCTCTGAGTCGCGCGCCAAAATGTTGCCTTTGGAAAGCACTTCCCAACGCAATATTGGCGCCGTAGGGAAATAGGTAACGAAAAAAGAGCCTTGGCCAACAATCTCTCACCCCGTCGCGACGAGTGATAAATCGCCGATGCTCGAATCGAGTGCTTGAGGACAAATTCCGCGTTCCGGGCGGTTGACCGCTTATCCGGAAGTAATCCCCCAAAAATGCGGTTCTGTCCGGGTTGGCGACAATCCACTCGTGAGAACAAACTGGATTGCTTATTGAGGAACTGAAGTGCAAGATTGAGTCTGTCACAGCCACATTTCTTGAGGGCCGCAGCTGGGATGGCGTGAAGTGCCCACCACCGCCCACCTGTCACCTCTGCCAGTCGCCCGATTCCCGCTCGCGAATTACCATACGACTTCTCAATGGGACTACGCGGAGCGCCGCTCTCAAGGAGTGCAGTATGTCTTTCTACTGGATCTACGATCTACCTACCTGGCTCTTTGGCATTCTCACAGTGATTGTGATCGTGGCCTTCGGTTTGGCTGGCCTCTTTCTCCTTCGCGGCTGGGTGCAACGCATTGACACCGGGCACCATGCCTACAACCACATCGTGGGTTTCTTCTTCGCTGGCGTTACTGTCTTGTATGCGGTTTGTGCAGGCCTGCTAGCGGTCGGAGCCTGGGCAACCTACGATGAAGTGCAGGGAAAGATCGACCATGAGGCCACTGCCCTCGGCGCTCTCTACCGTGACATCGGTGCGTACCCCGAACCCGTGCGCACCATCTTGCAGACCGACCTGCGCCGGTATGCTCGCGAAGTCATCGATGTGGGATGGCCGATGCAACGACGCGGGATCGTTCCCAATAACGCCAGCTCGGTGCTTAACGACTTTCAGCAGCATTTCATGGCTTTCGAACCTCAGGACCAGAGACAGAACATCGTCGCCGCAGAAGCCTATAGATCCTTCAATGACCTGACGGCAAGCCGAAGAGCCAGGCTCAACAGCATCCAGGCTGAAATGCCCGGACCTCTGTGGGCCTTGATGATCCTCGGAGCCGCGATTTGCATTGCGAACACCTGGTTCCTTCACTCAGAAAGTTTCATCATGCACATCTGGATGACGATATTGTTTTCAGGCCTGTTGGCTCTGCTGATCTTCTTGATCGCAGTCATGGACAATCCGTATCGAGGAAAGATCGGCGTCTCTCCAGAACCCCTCGAGCGCGTCTACGAGCAGATCATGTCACCACCAAAGTGATGTGACTTCGTGTGCGGAGTAGAAGGACCATTTCAGGAAGCGCCAATAGGCACGAACACGGGTGCCCCACGTCTCCCGGTATTGAAGAGGTCGTATCCAGCGCACTTCATTGCTCCGGGCGAGTGACCGCCAAGCAGGAAGTTACCCCAAAACGGGTGTAATGTCCGGGTTGGCGACCACCCAGACAGAACCGCCGATTGAGCTGAAGCGGACCGTTCAGGCTGCCTGTCCGGTCGGGTTTCTGATCCGGGCCTAGTTCAGGCCTATTGCGTCTTCTCCGACGGTGGCGCGACCTGCGAGGCGGCGGCTGCACCTTCCGGCTGATTGGTGAGTGGATCGGCCAAGAACTTGCCGACAATCTGCGCCACTTCCGGCGAGCTTATGAAATTGTAGTGGCTGTAGCCAGGCACGACTGCCAGTCGCGACTTAGACAGCCGCGTGTTCAGCCAGCCCGGCTCCTTCACGCCCCCGCCCAACAGCGCGAAGAACTCTGCAATGTGCTTCTGCGAGACCGAGTCGTTGTCGGCAAACACTAGCAGCACCGGCATCGGCAGCTTCGCGATGTCGGCCGACCAGTCGTAATCCTCGCTCATCATCTTCCCCATCTTGTCGAGGAAGCGCGGGAAGCGCTGCGGCTCAGCCCATTGCTTCGAAAACGTGCCCGTCGGCGTCTGCATCATGTTTTCGGCCAGTCTCGCGCCGACCTGGCTCATTCCCTCTTGCGTCTCCGGATACCAGGCGGACCTGGCATGAGGCGACGAGATCACTACCAGCCTCCGGACTTTGTCCGGTTGCTGGATCGCCGCGCGGATCGCGATGGCGCCGCCGAACGAATGGCCGACCACGTCGGCTTTCGGAATCTTGAGATGGTTCAGCAGCGCCGCGATGTCGTCGCCCATCGTGGCGAAGATCATCGGCCTGTCCGTATCCGCCGTGCGACCGTGGCCCTGCATCTCCACCGCGATCACCTGCCGCGTCTTCGCCAGCGACTGCACCCATCCTTGCATCTCGCCGATTGTCGTCAATCCGCCATGGATAAGCACCAAGGGTTCGCCCTGGCCGTAGATCTCGTGATAGAGCTTGATGCCGTTCACGTCCGCGTAGCCGCTGCTCATTGGTTTCATCTCCTCTAATTTAAAACGAACAGCAGAGGTTAGAATCGACAGCAACAGCGTCATTTTACCCGTTTTGATCAGAGGCGAATCCTAGCTCTGGACGCGTGACGGGCCACCCGGAAGTTACCCCAAAACCGATGTAATGTCCGGGCTAGCGACGATCCGCCCGGAACTCAGAAGGGTGCCTCATTCCCGCTCGATGCGTCATTGCCCTGTTTGGTCAATCAACGATCATGCCTACGCAGATCTTTGGAGACTAGCCGACTCTTCGAGAACAAAATATCTGAAAATGTTGAACTTTTTCAGATCTCAAAATCCAGACCTGGGAAAGTTCACCGAGATCCTGGCCACCCGCCGAAAAGCGCTGTTCTCAGCAGTACAATTTAGATTATGCATACGTTCGTAGTTCAAAACCTTCTTTGTCCCATCTGCCAGCAGGACCTGAGAGCAGCCACCACTGGTTTGTCATGCAAGTCAGACCACTCGTTTGATTTTGCACGGCAAGGCTATGTGAACTTGATCCATAACAAGCCTTCTGTTCGTATTCGGTGACTCTGTCGAAATGGTTGGTGCCCGCGCTGAATTTCTGGGCACTGGTCATTACCTTCCACTTGCAAACGTACTTGTAGAACTTTCGAAAGATCATGCGGTCGGAGCACGCCTCATTATTGAGGCAGGTGCTGGCACTGGCTATTACATAGCGAGTGTCCTTGACGTCTTACCAAAAAGCGTAGGGCTGGCAATTGACCTGTCGAAATATGCAGCTCGGCGTGCTGCTAAAGCACATGGTCGCTTGGATGCGGCTGTTGCCGATATTTGGGAGGGGTTGCCCATCAAAGATGACTCCATCGATCTCGCGCTAAATGTCTTTGCGCCACGCCCAGCCCACGAACTTTTCCGCACGTTACACCATAACGGAAAGCTGATCATCGCTATTCCGACATATCAACACATGGCCGAATTGCATGATTCACTGGGACTGTTGGAAGTGGATCGTAACAAGGAACTGAGGGTTGCTCGCGCACTCGATCCATTTTTCACACAGTTGGAGCGTCGCTTCTGTCGTTGGAATATGGAATTGAATCATCAGCAGATAGCGTATTTGGTGAGGATGGGGCCTTCCTCCCGGCACATCGATCCAGCTACGTTAGCTGGCAGAATTGAAATGCTATCGCCTACTGTGTCGGTCACAGGTGCGGTGGAGGTTCGTGTATACGTGCGTCGTCAAGCAATTTGAGACGGGCGAAGCCACATCTCAATCTGTTATTAGGATTAGTTGTACGAGCGTGGCTGGCCGAGAAATCTTAGTCTCCCGCAATTCTGGTCGGGTGACCGCCCAACAGGAAGTAAAGTTGAAGAGGAGCATGATCGGCCTATGGCGAGGAGGCCACAGGCCGACGAAGCAGAACTCTCGTTCCCCAAAACAACGTAAGCACCCCAAAACCCGTCTGCGTTTGCCAGATCTTGAGTTTTCAAAGTCAGCTGTGTTGAACAGCTTAACGAGCGTCGACGGCCAACGCGGATACGGCCACGCAATCGATGAATTCGTCGATTGGTACTGCTCGGAACCGCGACTGGCCTTAAACAGAACTGTGGTTCTCCGCTATCGCAGCTACCTTGAGGCCCGCCTCCTTGCCCCGGGAACCGTCAATTTGCGCCTGGGCGCCGTTCGGCGTCTCGCCTATGAGGCAGCCGACTCCGGTCTGCTGAGCTCCGATCTCGCCGCTGGGATTCGCCGCGTCAAGGGGGTCAGGAATCTGGGCGTGCGCTTGGGCAACTGGCTGACTGTTGAGCAGAGCCTCGCGCTCTGGCAAGCCCCGGACGGCGAGAAGCTCAAGGGCAAGCGAGATCGCGCGGTTCTTGCGCTGTTGCTTGCCTGCGGTTTGCGGCGTCACGAAGCCGTTGGCCTCAGAATCGAACACCTGGAACAACGGGAGGAACACTGGGCCATTGTCGATCTGAAGGGCAAGGCAGGACACGTTCGCACGGTTCCAGTCCCCGGCTGGGTAATGGAAGAGTTGCGAGTCTGGTTAAATGCTGCTGGGATCGACCGAGGCAAGATCTTCCGTCGGGTGACCAAGGTGGGGAGGGTCCTGGGTGAAGACATGACCGAGAAAGCCGTCTGGCACATCGTGAAGGATGCGGCAAAACGGATTGGATTGGAGAAGTTGGCTCCGCATGACCTTCGTCGGACCTGTGCCCGCCTGTGCCACGCTGCGGGAGGAGAGTTGGAACAGATCCAGTTCCTTCTGGGACATGTTTCCATTCAGACGACGGAACGCTACCTGGGTTGCAAGCAGCGGATTCGATCGGCGGTCAATGATCAGATCGGAATCGAACCTCGTCCTTGAACGGCGATATTCGTGATGGCAAACCGGAGGCCAGTAGTACCATGGCGCTGAAGCTGGAGGCGGACGGATGGATTACGACCGGGACAAAGTCGATGAGATGACTCTCGCACTTCTATGGCTGACCAGTTTCAAAGATCCGGTTGGGATGCGAGCCTGGAAGGGGCAGGACTGGGACACAATGGAACGACTTCACACAATGGGCTTCATCTCTGATCCCAAGAGCAAAGCCAAATCGGTTGTCTTGAGCGAAGAGGGCGAAAAGCGGTCAAGGGAGCTGTTTGCCAAGCACTTCGCACTCAAAAGCTAGATCGCACAAGCAACCAAGGGGATGTCGCAACCCACCAGATTCTGGTTAGAGAAGGATAGGCGACCATCCGACCGGAACGAGCAATTGAGGCGTCAAAGAGCCCCCCGAATTATGCCAGCGCAGGATTCAGACTGACTGTACGGGTTACGGAAAGGACCGTAATGTCGTCCTCTTGGCCAAACTGGGTGGCTGCTTCCGCGATAGCCTTCGCTGGTTGGTTGCTGATGGCCTCGGTGCGCTCAAAGCCGTAGAGTTCTCCTTGCGGGTTGGTCGCCTCAACCACGCCATCCGAGACAAACGTGAGCCGGTCGTTGGGAGCGATCTGGTAGCGCGTCTCTGCATAGCTGGCTTCGCCCAATATGCCAAGCGGGAGGCCGGGTTCGACCGCCATTTCCTCGCCATTGAGATAGGGAGCTGGATTGCCGGCGTTTGCAACAGTCATAGTGCCATCTGCCGCAATGTGCGCAGCGCAGCATGTGACAAACCCGTCCATTCGCCCATGAAGCACCCGGTTTAGATGTGCCAGCACTTCAGCGGGCCGGCTTGAGGCATAGTCGTGCAAAGAGCCCATAATCGCGCTGACGGTCATGGCGGCCTTCAACCCTTTTCCGCTCACATCTCCTACCACGACCAGTAGGCCGCCGTCTTCCGGCATTACGCGGAAGAAATCTCCGCCCACTTGTTTGGCTGGTGCATATGCGCTCTCGACCCTGAATCCCGGAACGTCTGCGGCCGGAACCACCAATTGCCGCTGCACCTCCCGCGCCGCTTCCAGATCTGCGTTGGTCCGTGCATGCTCCATGGTGATCCGCCGATGGCGCGCGATCATCACCGGCGCAATGGAAATCAGGAAGAAGAACATCGAGAGATCGTCACAGTCGTAGCTGAATCGTGTCCCCAGGTGGAACCGGCCCACCAGCCTGGTCAGGCCTAGAAGCTCAAAGCCATTTGCCAGCAGAAACGAAGGCAGCAGCAGGGCTGCGTCCCGGCTGCCTCGTCGCCATTGCATCGCCAGGAACACCAGGGAACCTGCCACAAACGGCAGTTGCGCAGCCAACAACACATAGGCGAAATCTGGGAGATATCGGCCCAGCCCGTAGAAACTCGCGGCTGCCAGCACCTCCGGCACGAGCAGAAGAATTACCTGGTAAGCCCGCAGCGCCCAGTTCATCCGCACCTTGGTAAAGGCCGCCAGAAATCCAATCAACGGCGCGTACCGCGCAATCTGCCCAAATTCATTGAGCCAGCGCTGCCACGCCGGGCCGACGATCGGGTAAACAACGTCAAAGCACGACATCAACGATGTCGAGCCGTCCAGCCACAAAAAGGCTGCGAACCACAGGTATTCGCGGCTGCCCCTGTCAAAGGCAAATGCCAGAAGCAGAACCGCGCCGCCCAGCAATTCGGCCAGGCAAAGCAGAACCTCCGGCAGAACCCGGTAAAAGCGCGCGGCATCCAAGGCCGTGCGGCGGTCGGACAGCAGCGCCGATGTACCGAGCAGCACGTCGCCTTTTCCCAGCCCAACAGCGCCAGACCTTGTCTTGCCGGCCTGATCGAGGCGAATGGCAAGCAGGGACGGGGAGCCGGGCGAAGCCCCTGTCAGGTGGATAAGAATCCCGCGCTGTGTGTAGTAGTTGGGGCCAGGCAGCCGGCTACAGTCGGAAACCTTCGACCCATTCACAAAGATCTGGCACCCGGTCGCCTTCGGAGCGATCAGAAGTGCGGAATTTGCGGGAATGTTTTGCCACGGAATGAGCGCTCTGAACCAGAGAACCCCCTCTGCTGTGCTCAGGTTCTTGCTTTCCGTGGAGCCGAGTTCCACCTGCTGCCAGGCGCTGTCGTCCTGTGTCGGACTGGCCCCTTGCGGATCATCCCCGGCGTGGACCCGCCAAGGCCCGTCGAACGATTCGACCTGCCTCGCATGGGGCTCGCCGCCTTTTCCCTGCGCCGAAACAGAGTGGGTCTCGGCCATGGCTCCAAGGGCGGACAGCAGCACAAGAATAGTGGCTAATCTGCAGGGAAACATGCCGAAAGGATATCTTGGCCCAGCAAGATTGAGACAGCAGAAACCTCAGGTCAAAGCTACGGAAGCCAACGGATTTCGACCTTCGAGCTGGAACGGCAAGGTTCCGGGCGAATCACCGCCCACTCCGGAACTAATCCCCAGAAAATGCGGTTCTGTCCGGATAGGCGACCATCCGATCGGAACACTGGAGCATGTCGTTTTCTTGAGCGATTTACGGGTAGTGTCCTAATTTCGATCTCCAGGCAATGAGCGGATTCTTGATCGGCGGTAGACCCAGAGAGTAGAATCCAGGCGATTTCAGTAGTTCAGTCTGATGATCACCAGCATTCACACCCTGATCTTTCCGACGATGCCCCCGCAACGCGCGCATTCCTTCGCGACGTCCTGGGCTGGCCCTACGTCGAGGATGCGGCGGGCGGAGGCGCGGGTTGGCTGATCTTCAAAACCGGGCGGAGCGAGATGGGCGTGCACCCGACCCACAGCGTCTACGATGGCAAGACGTACGAGGCGCCGCGGCACCATCTGATCTCCCTGATGTGCGACGACATCTCACACACGGTCGCTGAACTTAAGGGCAAAGGAGCGGAGTTCCGCGGCGAAGTTCAGGATCACGGGTACGGACTCGTGGTCATGATGGCCGTACCGGGCGCGGACGACATCATGCTTTACGAGCCCAAGCATCCGCTGGCGTATATCCTTTGACCGATTGAAGGTCCAGATTGTAATTTGGCTTGCAAAGCATGCGTTCTGGGCGGATTACCGCCTATCCGGAAGTAATCCCCAAAAAATGCGGTTCTGTCCGGATAGGCGACGATCCGACCGGAATTTGAAAATCGCCCTCTATCCGGCTCGATGAGGTGCATCGCTTCGCTGGTTTCGTGAACGCGCCTTCCGAGCTGCTTTGAGGAATGGAGTGGGCCAAAACGTAGAGTGGCAATTCAGGTTTTTGGTGCGTGGTCAGTTGCACGGCATGGCGCCGCGAAGGTGCCCGGCGATCGGAATTGTGCGGTATTCCGGCCTGCCGGGCCCAACAGGCTAACTAAGCTATATACCTTCACTCATAATCGGAAGGGTGCAAGGCTCGCCTCGACGTCCTCTCTTTACGTGTACGCCTTCTCTCCGCCGACCTGCGAATCCCAATACGTCGTAGGATCGGTGAAGAACTCACCCTGCCTGCAGAGGTTGCGCATCGCTTCTTCATTGACTTTGATGCCCAGGCCCGGCCCCGTCGGAACGGGGATGTAACCCTTAACCACGAGGTCCCCTTTGTCGCATAAGTCTTTGTGCCAGGCTGGCTGCGGCTGGTGCCATTCCATGGCGAGGAAGTTTTCGCAGGCGGCTATCGCGTGCGCGCCGGCCGCGTAGCCGATCGGCGTAGCGTTGCTGTGGACCATCATCCCCACCGAATACTGGGCTGCCATGTCGGAGGTCTTCTTCAATTCCAGACAGCCGCCGATCACAAGGTGATCCGGATGGATGTAGTCGACCGCACGCGCCTGGCAAAGCGACACGAGCGATTCCACCAGGTAGGCGTCTTCGCCGGTCAAGGTGGACACCTTGACCGAATCGGTGATGAGTTTCCACTCCTCTACCCGGAACCACGGGACCATGTCTTCCAAAGTCGAGGGATTGACCCTCTCCAGCGCATTCGCCAGCTTGATGCAACTTTTCACGGTGAGGTGCCCGAAATGGTCGTGACCCATGGGAACGTCACCAGCGTCGCCCATGGCTTCCTTAATCGCAGCGACGTGGTCGGCTACGAGTTCACATCCCTTGTCGCTGATCTCTAGTCCCTGATAGTAGTTCTCGGGGGGGACACCCCCCGGCTCCCCGTAATAGCCATTCGGAGCATAGATCGTGCCCGGCTTGCCTCGGAGGATGGGAACTACGGGCAGGTCGTATTTGAGCATCGTAAACCCCGAGGCGACTCTCTCCTTATAATCGGCGGCGATGTCTGCGATGGAGTTCGATTTCGGGTCACCCTCGCTGTACATGCGGATCTTGTCGCGAAATTTCCCGCCAAGCATCTGGTAGATTGGCGCGCCATAAGCCTGGCCGGCCAGATCCCACAATGCGTTCTCAATCGCGTTCACGCCGCTCCCCTGACGGTTATATCCGCCATGCATCTTGATCTTGCGGAAGATTCTGTCGACGTTGCAGGGATTCTCGCCGAGTAGCCGGGCCTTATGCATCAGAATGTAGTTCGGCTGGGGGCCGTCCCCGATCGCCTGGCCGTAACCCGAAATTCCCTGATTGGTATCGATCCGGACGACGATCGTGCCGCCAGAGGCCGCTCCCGCGCCGGGAGTCGCAGGAGGCATCTGTCCCCTGGGGGGGCCGCTACGGCCGGGGCCGCCCACGCCGCCGGAGCCGCCCGCGCTGCTCGGGCCGCCATTGCCCTCCTGGACTGCCTGGCCTCCTGGCCCTCTCAGAACGGCGATGCGCATGTCCGTGATCTTCAAGTCCGACGCAATCGAATTGCGGTTGACATTCTGGGGATACGCTTCCAGGTCGGCCCAGAGGCCAAGCCCCGCGGCTGCCGCGCCCATACCCAGAAACTTACGCCGCCCAATTTTTGTAGACATTATTCTCCTTTTCGCCACCAAGACCGACTCGCATCTGGAGCCGGTTCATTGTATTCGAACTTATGTATACGAGCTTAAATTTCGAAGCAGATGCTCGCCCTCCCGGAGGTTCATTCCTGGCACCACTACAACTTCGCCGGCTCCATTACGATGGTGTGCGCAAGTGGGGTCGGCCTTTTCTGGACAGCCTCAATTGCGCGGTAAGCGGTGCTTCAATGGTGATACACCGGAACCGGCATCCCCTGAATCTTTAGGATCGCCTCCTGGGCGATACTGCCAAGCCGCCGTTCCTTCAACACCTGTTGGAGTGCAGGCAGTGCGTCCTTCGCCGCGGGGCCAATATCGCCCAGGGCATACGCAACGCTGTCCAGAACGAAACCCTCATCCTTTGTCGACAATCTCTGTGCAAGAGGCATAACAGCGGCGCCGGCCTTCGGACCAATGTTACCCAACGCATCCGCCGCCGGCGCCCGCACGTAATCTACTGGATCACTCAATGCGCTTATCAGCTCGGGAACTGCCGCAGCCGCGTTGCCGCCCATCGAGCCTAAGGCGGTTGCAGCCAGGTCGCGCACCTCCGGCTCAGGATCTGAGAGTGCTTTGGCCAACGCTGGTATCGCCTCCGGCGAGTTGTGCGCGCCTACTTGCGCCAACGCTGCGGCAGCCGCTGCGCGAATCTTTGCCGAAGGATCGGAAAGAGCGGCGATTAGCTGCGGCGATGCGGAAGCAGCATCGAAACCAAAACTGCCGATGGCACGTATTAGGATTGGCCGTTCTTCCGGCGACGCGCCGTGCAGTCTTGCCACGTAAGAACTCAGCGGAAACCCCCGGTACACCATGCCTACCGCGGTGCCTGTCATCTGTTCCCGAACATCCGGAGTATCCGCTGCCTTCTCTACTTTTTCCAGCACAACGTCGTTAATCCCCAGGTTGTAGCCGACCGAGTGCGGGTCCTTCCCGTTAACGATGAAGCTAAGAATATGGCGGCCCGCACTGAGTTGGAACATGCCCAACGTTCGATCCCTGGCCACGTACAGTTCGTTCAGGTAATTATGAAACACCTCTGGCCCAGGAAGAGGAATTTCAGAGGTCGCCGGTTTGCGCGTATCCACATTCGTGGGTTGTCCATCCACCAGAATGGAGTAGTCCCCGTAATCCGGCCCTTCGGCAATCTCCGCCACGATCTCGTAGAGCCCCTCCGCGGTCACGTTGATGGGGACGTTGAGCCTGGAACCTACACCGTTCGCCTTGAAGAAAAGAAGATCTTTGGACCAATCGACATCTCGCAGAACAGACGCCTCTCCATTTTGCGTCGTTACGTCTTTGATCGAATCTTCAATCGGAATCTGCGTAGCATTTCCAAACGGAAGCCGCTCATCTCCGTAGGGCGGCTCAGAAAGCCCCTCATTCACCCCTTTTTGATACCAAAAGGCTACGCTCGAGAAGTTGTCCGCCCGCTCTTCAAACCCTGAGCGAACCGAGCCATCCGGATTTGCCGTCCAGCCCGCGTGTTCAATCCCCGCCCAGATCGACTTGGTAAAGACGATCGGATCCGGTACATGCCATCGATAAGCCGAAAGTCTCGATCCCGGCAGTTCGCCCTCCGCGATAGGAGTTCCCGTCCACGGTCCAGTCACATCTCTCAGACCCCATGCGTCGTTGAAATAGTCTTCCGTGCCGGTCCCGTAAATCTGCGGCTGATGCGCCCCGTCGATGTAAAACAAATCGTCGCCTTCGCCAAACCACGAAATCTCCGTCTGCGTAACGCTGAGGACGGTCCCCACGTAATGGCCGTTCCCCTTCGCATCCAGAAAGGCGTAGTTATGCCCCCTGTGGGCAGGCCTCTCCTGCCGGTAATACGCGTGCAGATATCCCAGGTTGGCGGGCAGAGACGAATACCTGCGGTAGTCGACATGGTAGTAAAACATCGGCACCACCCGATGGCCCTCGTTGGTCAGCGTGATGCGGCATGACTTTTGAAAGGGCATCGGCCAATAGCTGTTTCGCGCCCGCCCAAAAGAGCTGTCCCGCACCATCATGGAGTTCACGTCCCGCTCCGCGCCATGCCCAACCGCAAAAAAGTCTCCCAGCGGCGCATCCACGCTCGGTGTTTTTTGCCCGTCATAATAAACCCGCAAGCGCAATCGACGAGGCCACGCGAACTCGTTCTGCGCGATCGTCACCCAGAGGTGAGTGATCATGCCCGCACCGCTGATGTCGGCCATCACGAACGTCTGGCCGGGCATAATTCGCTTGCTGTCGTCATTGCTCAGAACAAAACGGCTGCCACTCGAAACCCGGTGACTGCTGTAATCCTTCATGCGTGCTAAGCCGAAAGAATCCAGAAAGTCGTTGTCCGGAGCTTGTGCTATGGCCGCCGCGCAAGCAAACAGCAGAACGCCACTCACCATCCATCGAAGGTGCGCACCTGTTTGGGATCTTCTCACTTTGGAGGCCATGGAGTTGCTTGTTCCTTTCGTATCGAGTGCACGCGACAGGAGTACGTGTTCAAAGGGCCTCAGCCTGGGTGTTGGCGGGGCTTTGGGCAAGCTCGTGGACATTTTTAAGATTACGTTCAGTCCACTTCACCAGCTTGTTCGTCTACTAAGGATAATCTCCCGCTCTCCGGGAGGCGGTCAGACCGTGCCCTTTGGCATCCACTCTGACGGGGAGGGAGACTATGAAAAACCTCAAAATTCGCCGCAAACTGGTTGAGTACGGCAGCGCATTGCTGCTCGTCGGAGCCATCTGCATCGCTCCCCCCTTTGCCCGGACGCAGTCACCCGCTGATGGCCAAACTTCGGGTGCGGCCGTAGGCACGACGCCGGGGACGACGCCGATTCCGAACCCTGCAGGCCAATTGGGCAACATGGGTGGCATGCGTGCAGACCAGCAAGCCGCCATCGATAGAATTTTCCTCAAGAAGGCCATGCAGGGCAGCATCGCTGAGGTGCAATTGGGCCAGCAGAGAGAGTCGATTTACCGAGATTCCGATTCGTCCAGATGGAAAGTCAGCCACTGAAATCAGTAAACGCTTCGGCGTTTCACAGGGCTAATGTGTCTGAGGGCGGTTCAAACCCTTTCTCGACGAGTGCATCGCCCTGTTCACAACAAATGACACGTGTTTGAACTGCCGGGCCGCTTTCTTCTATTGACAATCTATGTGGGTTGGCCGGACACTCATATAGCTGCTTGATAGGAGCAATTTATGAGCCCAAAACAGGTCGGTCTTTTGCAGGGTACGCTCGACCTGTTGATTCTGAAAGCAGTAGGTCAGGGCGAATTGCATGGCCTCGGAATTTCGCGACGCATTGAGCAGATTACGCAAGGAACAATTCAGGTAAAGGCAGGGTCACTGTTTCCGGCACTTCACCGCATGGAAGAAGCCGATTGGCTGACTTCCTACTGGGGTGAATCGGAGAACAATCGCCGGGCCAAATTTTACCGGAGGACAAAGGCGGGAGAACGTCAACTCGGAGTCAAAACAGAGCAGTGGACGAGGATTGCACTGGCAATGACGAATGCGTTGAAAACAATCTAGGGGGCTAGCGTGTCAGTTGCATCTCGCATCATAACCGGCTTTCGGAATTGCCTAAAGAAGCAGAAGCTCGAGAAGCAACTTGATGACGAGGTTCGTGCGTTCGTCGAAATGTTGACTGACGAAAAGGTTTCGTCCGGTGTGCATCCGGACGAGGCTCGCCGTCGAGCAATTATAGAAGCAGGTGGAATCGAGCAGGTGAAGCAGAAAGTGCGGGAGCAGCGTGCCGGTAACGGCGCAGAGAGCGTCTGGCAGGATGTCCGCTACGGTCTGCGGGGATTGCGTCATAGTCCCACTTTCACCATGACCGCCGTCGCCACCTTAGGGCTGGGAATCGGGGCGACTACTTCCATCTTTTCCGCCGTGTACTCTTTGCTGCTACATCCGCTTCCTTATCCGAATTCAAGCCAGATCATGTCGATCTCCAGCAGTGTGCCAAGCCCTGATTCCGGCGTCATCATCTCTCCCGAGTTCGTTGCGGCACAGCAAGGCTTGACGTCCTTTGAGCAGGTCGCCGGGTACCACTCGGCCAACATCAACCTGAGCGGCACAGGAGACCCAGTGAGGCTGAGCTGGGTCGCTGTTACTTCGAATTTCTTTCCGATGATTGGTGTTTCTCCCCAACTAGGACGCAGCTTTACGAGAAGTGAAGACCAGCCTGGTGGACCGCCCGTAATCCTGGTGAGCAATCGCTTGTGGCGGAGTCAGTTTCATGCGGATCCGGCAGTTGTAGGCAAGGTTGCCGTAGTGGATGGCAGGGATCAAACGATTATCGGCGTGCTGCCGCCGGGTTTTACCTTTCCCGATCTTGATCTTGAACCTGACATCTATGCGCTCGCCAATCTTAATCACGACACCAGCGTCACCATTGAAACGGCTGTGATATTCATCCACGCTATTGGCCGGTTACGTCCCGGGGTTACACGTCAACAAGCACAGGCAGAGGTACAGGCCCTCTTGCAGGCGCGCCTTCGCACTTACCCGGCGCCGCTTAAGAACGTGTTCGCCGAGCGCCAGATGCTGGTCGAACCACTCCAGCGTCATCTCACCGGTGACGATCGCAAGCCACTCTATATTCTTCTCGCATCCGTTGCGGCAGTGCTGCTGATCGCATGTATGAACATCGCAAATCTGCAGTTGGCGCGGACAGTGTCGCGCCGTCATGAAACTGCTCTACGCGGCGCTCTGGGCGCTTCACGCTTGCGGCTGGTTCGGCAATTCCTGGTTGAAAGCTTGCTTCTTTCTTGTCTGGCCGTCACCGTGGGGCTGGCCATCGCGTTCGTTGTTACCTCCCTAATCCGGCATGCGGGGATGCCCGAAGGGGTTCAACCACGGACCACGCCACTGCTCAGTCTGCCGTTCGGGAAACTGAGCACGGTCATTCATGTCGATGGCTGGGTGTTTGCATTCGCAATAGTCCTTGCACTGCTCACGACTGTGCTGTTTGGACTGGCACCTGCCATCCATTGCTCACGGACGGACCTCCGAAATGCTTTACAGACCGCTGCCCTGCGCATTACCTCGGGCCGTGAACAAAGGTTGGTGCGTAACGGGTTGCTGATAGTGGAAGTTGGATTGGCAGTGGTGCTTCTAACCTCGGCGGGACTCCTGGTTCGCAGTTTCCTGAATGTAATGCGGTACGACTCTGGCTTCGATCCAAGTAATACGCTCACGGGGGTCACACTTCTTGGTGCACTGCGCTACCAATCCGTTACAGCGAGGAGGAATTTCGCGGAACAGCTGCTGCCCAAACTACAGGCGCTCCCCGGCGTCGAGTCAGCTGCTCTTGCCAGTTCCCTTCCTCTTGGCCACGTGGAGGGCGACGCGTTCGCGCTTGAGGACACTCCGAACCCTCCCTTGGGTGTGCGGCACGTTGCGGGCCGTATCAGCGTCACCCCCGACTACTTCCGCACAGTTGGCACACCTCTGATCAGAGGTAGGGCCTTCGATGTGCACGACACTACTGCTTCTGCTCACGTCGTCATCGTGAATCGCGTTTTTGCCAAAGAGTTCTTTGCAGGCGACGCTCTGGGGAAGCGATTCACCATCGGTCAATCAGTGAACGATAAGTTCGGGTTCTTACCGTCTACGATCGTTGGCATTGCGGATGATGTACGGCGAAACGGCCTTGAGCAGGAGGTACAACCTGAATTTTATGTCCCCATGAGCCAAGTCCCTGATAACAATGTCGACATAGCGATTCGAAGCCGGACCGACCCAGCCTTGCTCGCCAATGCCATGCGCAACGCTATCACCTCAATTGATCCGAGGCAGGCTCTGTTTGACGTGGAAACGATGGAGGAGCGGGTTTCAGATGTCATCGCACGTCGCCGGTTTATTATGCTGCTCATCACCTGCTTCGCCATGTTTGCAGTTCTTTTGTCCGCGGTCGGCATCTACGGGGTCTTTGCCTATTCGGTGAGTCAGCGCAAGCAGGAAATGGGAATTCGGCTGGCTCTGGGCGCTCCACGTAGTGACTTGTTCCGCCTTGTCGTGATGCAGGCGGCGGGATTGATCGCGGTCGGAGCCATGTTCGGAATCGCCGCTTCATTGATCCTTGGCAGGCTGTTGGCCAGTATGCTCGTCGGAGTTACGGCTCATGATCCGGCTTCCGTTTCGTTTGCCTGCGTGCTGATGACCGTTATCGCACTCCTTGCCAGCACCTTACCCGCAGAAGAAGCCGCAAGCACCGATCTGATTTCTATCCTCCATTCTGAGTAGAAGTGAGGAGAAACAGTAGCTCACGCAACTTTGACTCACACCACTCTTCACGCGCAAGCCGAAATTGCATTAAGGTCGTGAGCACCTAACACTGTCTAAAAAAGGGCAAAAAAGGAGATCGTTGAGTGCATCATCGCCAATGCGCTCACCCGACACCGGATTAGTAATCAACGGCTCAGTGGACAGCCTGCGCGGCCTCAAGGAGAACGTCATCGTCGGTCGCCTCATCCCGGCAGGTACGACAACCAGGTGACAGACGTAACGTAACCGTTACTATTTCACTTGGTCCTCTCAGAACGAAGTAACCACCCACTCGTCAAGCCCTTTGCAGATAGTTTCGATGGTGGTTACTTCGTCTGTCTCGGATCCCGGCCAAAATGCGGACCGAGCTGACAAGCGCCGAAATGCGATGAGCGGATCCTATTTCGATGACGTGCTGCGCGATCCGCGGCGCTACGGCATTAAGAACACCACCGACAAAGTGCGCCGGCCGGGCGCTGTTCGACGAAGACGCGACGCCGTGCGCACCGAGCGTGTTGTCGGCAAGCCGGAAGTATGCCGCGTAATCTCAGTTGAAGCCAAATCGCCAAGTCACTCGTTGAGCATTCAGAAAGCCGGTTTCGGGCTGAGGAAGTTAGCGCGAACCGGACTTTTCAGGCAGTTCCTGGAGGTGCCATCAACCGGCGGGAAATGTTGCACTCCCGTCATTCTTTTCGATCGCCTCGGAGCTCAATGAGTGACTTGGTCTGTTGGCAACAGTCGAGCCACTTGTCCGGCCGACTTTTCGCCCATAGGACATTGTTATGCCCTGAGCGCGGGCTCGGCCTCCTGCTTGGTCATATTTATTCTGACCTCGTCCAAAACAATTGCGTAGTCCTCCGCATTGATGTAGATTGTCTACATCATGATGTAGAGTGTCTACAACCTATGGCAAAGAGTGGTTATCAGAGCAGGATTGAGCTGCTGCAGGGGACGCTGGACATGCTGGTCCTGAAGACGCTGCAGTGGGGTGCTCAGCATGGTTATGGGATCAGCCGGGCGAGCTCGGGCGAGGTGCTGCAGGTGGAGACGGGGTCGCTGTATCCGGCGCTGCATCGGCTGGAGCGGCAGGGGTGGGTGACTGCGGAGTGGAAGAAGAGCGAGAGCAACCAGCGGGCGAAATTCTACAGGATTACGGCGCTGGGCAAGCGCCAGCTGGCGGCTGACTATGAGCGCTGGGGCAGGATGGTGCCGACCATTGAAGGTATTATGGGCCCGAATCGGGGCGAGGCATGAGCATCTTTCAATACTTGCAGAACGTGCTGCGGCGCAAGAGCGATATGCAGGAGGAGATTGAGACTCACCTGCTCATGGCGGTTGCGGAGCGCGTGGCGCGGGGTGAATCGCCGGAGACGGCACGCAGGGAAGCGATGAAAGAGTTTGGCAATGTGCCTTTGGTGGCGGACGTGACTCGTGAGCAGTGGGGATGGTTGCGTACGGAGCGGCTGCTCCAGGACCTGCGCTTTGCCCTGCGGCAACTGCGGAAGACGCCGGGCTTTACTGCTACAGCGGTGCTTACACTGGCGCTGGGGATTGGGGCGAACGCTGCGATCTTCACGCTGGTTAATGCTGTGCTGTTGAAGCACCTCCCCGTGGCCGATCCGAAAACTTTGGTGCGCATCGGTGATCAGAACCAGTGCTGCGATACAGACGGTGCGCGTGACGATGGGGATTATGCGCTCTTCTCCACCGACACCTACCAGCACTTCAAGAAAGATGTGCCTGAGTTTGAAGACCTGGCGGCGATGCAGGCGGGCTTTTACGCCTACCCGCTCACCAGTCGGCGCGATGGTGTTGGCAATGGAACTGGTAGCCTGGCACATTCGTCGGTGGGCGAGTTTGTCTCCGGCAGCTACTTCCATACCTTTGGGCTGCAGCCACAGGCAGGACGCCTCTTGAGCGACGCCGACGATGTGAAGGGCGCGCCGCCGGTCGCTGTTATCAGCTACCGGGCATGGAAGAACGAATATGCCGGCGAGGCCTCGGTCGTGGGCAGCACATTCTGGCTGAATACCAAGCCGGTAACGGTGGTTGGCATTGCACCACAGGGGTTTTATGGAGACCGGCTGGCGACTTCGCCACCTGATTTTTATCTGCCGATAAGCCAAATCCTTGCTCTGGAAAATTCGCAATATACAGTCTTTCCGGAAACCAGGTGGCTCTATATCGTGGGACGCATCAAGCCCGGCGTTGACCGTGGCGCCTTACAAGCGAAACTAAGCGGACAATTACGGCAGTCGTTTGCGGCCCACAAGGACTTTTCCTCCGAGCATGATAAGCCGCTGCTGGCCAGGACTCATGTGGTTCTGACCGACGGCGGCGGCGGTGTGCAGTCGATGCAGCAGGATTATGGCTCCAACCTGAAGCTGTTGATGTGGATTTCCGGGCTGGTGCTGCTGATAGCGTGCGCAAACATCGCCAACCTGCTGCTGGTGCGCGGCATGGGCCGCAAGGCGGAGATGAGCGTGCGCACGGCGCTGGGTGCGGCCCGCAGCAGGATCGTTGCCAGTTGCTCACCGAGAGTCTGGTGCTGGCTCTCCTCAGCGGGATAGTCGCGCTGGTTGTCTCTTACCTCGGAACGCGGATGTTGCTTGCCCTGGCGTTTCCAGGCGAGCAAAACGTCCCGATCCATGCCGGCCCGTCGTGGGTGGTACTGGCATTTGCGCTTGCTGTCTCCATCGTTACCGGTGTGCTCTTTGGCGTCGCACCGGCGTGGATTGCGGCGCAGGCCGAACCCGCCGATGCGCTGCGCAGCGGCACCAGGACGACGACGGGCGGTGCGTCTCTGTTGCAACGCAGCCTTGTTGTACTGCAGGCGGCGCTCTCTCTGGTGCTGCTTATCGGGGCTGGGCTATTCGCCCGCAGTCTCAGCAACCTTCAAAATTTTGACATGAAGCTGGAGTCGAAGAACCGCTATATCGTCCACATTAATCCGCAAGCAGCGGGATACCTGCCTTCGCAGCTTGAAGCGCTGTACCGCACGATGGAAGATCGCTTCCACGGTGTGCCGGGGGTCGTGAAGGTCGGTATCTCTAGCTATACGCCAATGGAGGACAACAACTGGGGTGACAACGTTCAGATTCAAGGTAAGCCGGACTTGAATCTGAACGCTTCGTTCGTAAAGGCCAATGCGGAGTACTTCGACTCCGTGGGGACGCATGTGGTGATGGGGCGCGGAATCGGCGTTCAGGACACACATGCCGCCCCCTCTGTGGCTATGGTGAATCAAGCGTTTGTAAAGAAGTTCTTCAGCCCCGGCGAGAATCCGATTGGGCAGCACTTCGGAGACCCTGGAACGAATGGCACCGGAGACTTTGAAATCGTTGGCGTGGTGGAGGACACGACTTACACCAACGTGCAATGGAAGAACCACGCAATGTACTTTTTGCCCATCACACAGAGGCCGGCTTCCGACAAGCAGCCCACCGATGAGGACATCGAGCTTTATGCCGGAACGATTGTGCTGGAGACAGCGCAGCCGATGAACGACATAGAGGCCATTGCGCGCAAAACGCTGGCTGCCATAAATCCCAACCTGACGGTAGTGAAATTCCAGACCTTCGACCAGCAAATCGCCGACCGGTTCACCCAGGAGCGAATGATTTCGCGGCTGATGACGTTGTTTGGTGGGCTGGCGCTGTTGCTGGCGTCGATTGGGCTGTACGGCGTGACGGCTTACACCGTCGCTCGACGCACCTCGGAGATTGGCATCCGCATGGCGCTGGGAGCAAAGCGCAGCAGCGTGGTGAGCATGGTGCTGCGCTCGGCGCTGCTACAGTCAGGGCTCGGCACCGCTATTGGGATTCTGGCTGCAATCCTGTGCGCGCGCTATGTGCAGACGCTGTTATATCAGGCTTCCAGCCTCGATCCGGCTGTCCTGGCTGGTGCCATCGTCATGCTCACGTTAGCAACCTTCATCGCAGGGGTAATTCCGGCGCGTCGCGCAGCTTCGATTGAGCCAGTGCGGGCCCTAAGGGCTGAGTAAGGGAAAGGTCAACGGCAATCGCCTTAGTGCTGAAGTAGGAGGATAGATGCTCAAAGAATGGTGGACGCGCCTTCGTTTTCTGATGTCTCCAAAACCCAATCGTGAAATAGACGACGAGGTGCAGTTCCACATCGAACGGCAGGCCCAGGAATACATCGCGACCGGAATGACGCCACAGGAGGCTCGCCGGAAAGCGGTCGTGGAGTTCGGGGGAATTGAGAGCGTGCGAGCACAATCCCACGAACAACGTCCGAGCTTTTTCCTCGGAACTCTTCTTCAAGACGTCAGCTATGCCCTCCGGCAGCTCCGAAAGAGCCGCGGCTTCACCGTGACTGCCGTTCTGACCCTCGCCCTCGGCATAGGAGGCAACGCTGCTATTTTCACCCTGGTCAACGCCATCCTGCTCAAAAATCTCCCCGTCGTTGACCCCTCCACCCTCATCCGCATAGGCAACACCACCGAGTGCTGCGTCAACGAGGGAACAGCGGAACAGTCCGGAGCGTCGGACAACGGCAGCTACGCCTTGTTCGCCACCGGCACCTGGCAGCAACTGCAGAAGAACGCACCAGAGTTTGAAGAATTAGCCGCCATGCAGTCTGGCTTCGGCACCATCATCGCGCGACCCGACAAAACCCAGGAGGCCCCGCTCCGTCACTGGCGAATTCGTCTCCGGCAACTACTTCCGCACCTTCGGCCTGCAGCCGAGCATCGGACGTCTCTTCACAGACGCGGACAATGTTATCGGCGCACCACTCGTCGCCGTCATGAGCTACAACGCCTGGCAGAACGATTACGGTAGCGATCCATCCGTCGTGGGCAGCACATTCTGGATCAACACCAGGGCCGTCACCATCACAGGCATCGCTCCCAAAGGCTTCTACGGCGATCGCCTCTCCAGCGCCCCGCCCGACTTTTATCTCCCCATTGAATCCATCCCGGTCGTGACCGACGCTACTTTCGTGCATGAGCCCGGCATGCGTTGGCTTTACATCATCGGTCGCCTGAAACCCGGCGTAGCCATGGCTCCGCTACAGGCCAAAATCACTGAGTTGGTCCGGCAATCACTCGCACCCACGACAGCCTTCTCCGGTGAACAAGGGAAGCGCGCACTGGCCAAAGCCCACGTAGTTCTGTCGCCCGGCGGCGCCGGCATTCAGGACATGCAGGACAGCTACGCCTCCAAACTTAAGCTGCTGATGTGGATCTCCGGCCTCGTACTCCTCATCGCCTGCGGCAACATCGCCAACCTTCTGCTCGTCCGCGGAATGAACCGCCGCGAAGAGATGTCCGTCCGAGCAGCACTTGGCGCGATGCGAACAAGAATCGTCCGCCAGCTCCTCACCGAAAGTATTGTCCTCTCAATCATCAGCGGAATGGCCGGCCTCATCGTCGCCTACGCCGGCACTCGCATGCTTCTCGCCATGGCCTTCCCCGGCGCGCAGAACGTTCCCATCGATGCCAGCCCTTCCGGAGTGGTGCTCGCCTTTGCCTTCGGAATCTCGCTCCTCACCGGCATCCTCTTTGGCGTAGCTCCTGCATGGATCACATCGAACGCAAACCCAGCCGACGCGCTCCGCAGCGGGACCCGCACCACCCTCCGGAGCCTCACTCCTGCAGCGCAGCCTCATCGTGCTGCAGTCGGCTCTCGCCCTGGTGCTGTTGGCCGGAGCAGGCATGTTTATCCAAAGCCTGAATAAGCTCAGGAACATCGATCTCAAGCTCGACCCGGCGAACCGATACATCGTCCATTTCAACCCGCAGGCAGCGGGCTACTCCCCCGCCCAGGTCGAAGCCCTCTATCGAACCATCGAAGACCGGTTCCACGCCATCCCCGGCGTCCAAAAGATTGGCATCTCCTCCAACACTCCAATGGAGGCCAACAACTCGAGCGACGGCGTCCAAATCCAGGGCCAGCCCTACCTGAACGACGGGGCGTCCTGGGTCAGGGGCAACGCCGAATACTTCGACTCCGTAGGAACCCAGGTCCTCATGGGACGAGGCTTCACCACCCGGGACACCTCAACCTCACCCGCCGTCGCCGTCGTCAATCAGTCCTTCGTCAAGGCATTCTTCAAGCCCGGCGAGAACCCGATCGGTCGCCGTTTCGGCTCACCCGGGACGCAATCCTCGGGGGACTTTGAGATCGTCGGCATTGTCGAGGACACCGCATACAACTCCGCGACCTGGAAGAACCACCACATGTACTTCCTCCCCATGACCCAGCGCATACCAGAGTCCGTCCGCCGACGACCCATCGAGCAGGATACCGGCCTCTACGCCGGCGCCATCGTCATCCAGACCGGCCACCCCATGGATAACATCGAATCCATCGCCCGCCAGACACTCGCTGCCATCAATCCGAACCTCTCCGTCGTGAAATTCCAGACCTTCGACGAGCAGATCGCCGACCGCTTCACTCAGGACCGCATGATCACGCGCCTCATGACTCTCTTCAGCATCCTGGCTCTTCTGCTCGCAAGCCTCGGCCTCTACGGTGTCACTGCCTACACCGTAGCCCGCCGCACCTCCGAGATCGGTATCCGCATGGCCCTCGGCGCAAACCGCAGCTCCGTTGTCGGTATGATCATGCGCGGAGCCATGCTCCAGACCGCGATCGGCCTCGCAGCCATCGGAATACCGGTAGCCTGGTTTTGCGTCCGCTACATCGAATCGCAGCTCTACGAATCCAAGGGCATGAGCCTCGCCGTCCTCACCATCGCCACCCTGACACTGACCGCAGCAGCCGCAGCTGCTGGACTCATCCCAGCTCAACGCGCAGCCTCGACCAATCCATCGCAAGCTTTGAGAACCGAATAGCAATCGTAGTTTGCTTTCCGTTCGGAGAATCCATATCCGATTTGGCAACTATGCAGCCAAGTGGAATTGGATCATCGAACGCTCCGTGGGGCATTTGTGCCAGTGCGCCAGACTTTGAGCCGTCACTTGCGTACAGGTCGTCCTATGGGAAGGATCTTAAGGTGCGGGCGGGGGGACATTAGCGGAGGATTGGTCTAGACTCTCGAGTTGAGCCAGTTCTTCACGCAGGCGCGCCGCCTGCTCGCGACGGTTTGCGGCATCGAGACGGGGGCTGACGCTAAGGGCCGTTCCAACCCCATCCATAACCTTAGTGATGCTTTTAGTGATGCCGTTCTTCTTGCCTTTACCGTTCTTGCCCATATTGGCGAGATGGTCGGCGCTCATGTCGTCCTGCAGAGCGTCGGTCTCCAGTCCGGAAATTTGAGCGCGGAGATCCCGAATTTGCGCGCGGCGCTGGATCATCTCGATAGCAGGGTCGCTCACAGTGGTGTTGCCCGAGTGGCACAGCTTATAACCGCTTTGGTACAGGTCGACGCAGAGATCCCGGAGATTGTCGTCACCGCTTGTGTTGCCTTGATCGGCAGAAAGGCGGTACAACGCCACAGCGATAGCATTGTCGGCCTCCACACCTTGCCCGTACTGATACATCCAACCGAGCTGATTCTCCGCGGTGGCGCTTCCCGACGCCGCGGCTTTACAAAGCCATGACCAGGCCTGGGCATAATCGATCGCCACACCAACGCCATTCTGAAAGTTATAGCCGATGTTTTCCATGGCCTCGGCGTTGCCATGTTCTGCAGCTTTGTAATACCAGGAGAAAGCCTGGTCGTAACTTTGAGGTTGACCCCATCCTTTCTCCGCCATGAAGCCGAGATTGGTTTCGGCGTTGGAGCTGCCGTGGCTGGCGGCGCGGCGGTACCAATCCAAAGCCTGAGCATAGTCGAGCTTGACCCCCCACCCGCATCGGTAAAAATAGCCGACTTCATTCTCGGCGTCCGCAAGATTCTGGTCCGCCGCCTTGCGGTACCACTCGAAGGCCTGCTTATAGTCACGCCGGACCTGGAGCCCACTCTGGTACATGGCCCCCAGATTGTACTCCGCGAGCGCATTGCCCTTCTTTGCGGCCAAACGGTAGTAATACAGGGCCTGCTTGTAATTTCGCGGCAAGCCAAACTTATTTTGATACATGTATCCCAGCTGATTCAGCGCAGGAGCATAACCTTGGGCGGCGGACTTGCGATACCAGATCACTGCCTGACCGTAGTCCTGGGCAACTCCGCGGCCATCGATATAGTCGTGCCCGAGTGCGAATTGCGCCTGCGCGTCCCCTGCGGCGGCAGGCCCGCGAAGAGCGTTGAAATCATCGTCCGCCGGTAGTGCTTGCGCCTGAGTCGACACTTGTACTGGCGCTTGCGCGTGCCCCTGCGTCGTGGAAACCAGAGCGAATACGAAGAAAGCCGCTGCGGTGACCCGGGTCGGAATGGACATGAATCACTCGCCTCATCGCGCAGAAATAACTGGTAAGGATGCAGAAGCAAATAGGGCTCGGTAATCCATGCACTTGACCCTTGCCATGACAGCATCCCACCGCGATCCACTCGCCATCTGCCAGCAGTCTAGCTGACATGGGATCAAATAACGATAGGGTGATGGTTACCAAAGGGGCGAAATGTGCTCAAAGTTGTATTCGCGGGGCGCCGGATCGCTCAACGGCAGCATAGCTTTCGTGTGATGCACAGACGGGAAAGAAGAAATGTCCGTAATTCGGCCCCAGTTGCCCCGTAACGGCATAGTTCAAACGCTCTTCGCGGAAGCAATGCATCTGGATTGATGCCAAATCGCCAATGCGCTCATCGACCAATCCAAACGGAGAAACGCCAACTGTCCCTGTTCCGGGCGAGTGACCGGCCAACCGGACACAACCCCAAAATCGGCCTGTTTCCGTATCGGCCACGACCCGCCCATAACACATATCAACGCGGGTGCAAAAGACACCAAGCCAGATAGATGCCAAGAGCGCTGTCCACGAGGCATAGCAACGCTGCGCTGAGGAAGATGTCCCCGCTGATGAAATAAGTCGCACGTGGGGTCGTCACCGTGAATCCCTGTTGAGATGGAAACCACTGCAACAAGGCACCACTCGCCAAGATGACAGCTAGATTGAGCAGGAGGCAGCATACAAGTGTCGTGCGCATCCGGGAAACTCCTCGAAACATATTATCCGCTCGCCTGACGAGGATCTCCTTCCCGTTGGCGGGCCTTTCCCAGCATGGAATCACACGTCTCGTGGTTCCGGGAGAATTACCGCCCCGGAAGTTACCCCAAAACCGGTGTAATGTCCGGGTTGGCGACCAACCGCCAGGAACCCGAATTGTGACCAGAGTTGCACCTCAATGAGCGAGTTGGCCGGTTGCCGTCAGTTGAGATTTCGCGACCCTCGGCCGATGAAAAGGGGAAAGCAGAACAGCGGGACAGGAAGATGTGAACAATTGATTTTCCGGTCATGAGCGATCTGCGACTGGAGAAACGCCGCGCCAGTATGGCTTATAACCGATCAGTAAGGCTCGGGTATACATTTCCCTTCAAGAACAAGGCCCCAATAAAATCACCAACATCAATCTTTTCACATCCTCCTGTCCTCGCTCGGGTCACGCTGGCCCCTGTATGTGACTTGACTTTCTGCTCCTACCTATTCCAGACTATGTATAGTCTGGAATGGTCTATGCCTGAGGATTCACCGCGTCTCTTGCCTGGCACTCTTTATATGCTCATCCTGCGGACTTTGTCGGCAGGGCCACTGCATGGATACGCAATCGCTCGCCGCATTAAACAGTGCTCTGCGGATGTGCTGGATGTCGAGGAAGGTTCGCTCTACCCCGCACTAAACCGCATGCTAGTCAAGGGTTGGCTGCTCGCAGAGTGGGTAACCTCGGAGACAAACCGGAGGGTTCGTCTTTACCGGCTGACGAAAGAGGGCCACAAGCAACTCGCCTCGGAAGCAGATGAATTCAACAAACTGGTCAAGGCTATTCAACTGGTGATGAAAACTGCGTAAGGAGTTTTTGCCATGTCCTTCCTGCGGGAACTTTTACTTCGGCTGCGTTGGGTGTTTCGCCGCTCACGCTTTCGCTCTGAGCTCGCTGAAGAAATTCAATTCCACATAGAAAGTCGCTCCACCGAATTGGAGCAGAGCGGCGTCCCAGCTCGTGAAGCACTGGCTAGGGCACGCCGTGAGTTCGGCTCGCGACTGAAAGCAGCCGAAGATACCTCCGGCGCATGGGAGATCCAGTGGCTGGAGGACCTCTTCTCCGATCTGCGTTACGCGGCGCGAGCTTTCCGCCGCAATCCTGGATTCGCAGCTACTGCCATATTTTGTCTGGCGCTGGGAATCGGTGCAAACATTACGATTTTCAACGTAACCACCAGCCTCCTATTCAGTGAACCCTCTGCCCGCGATAGCGCATCGATGATCGCTATTTGGGAGGGCGGAAATAGCGGCTCATCGTTTACTGACTACAAGTTTCTGCGCGACTCACATGTCTTCGACGGCGTTGCAGGAATAAACGTTGAACGCGAGGTGAATTGGCGAGCCGGTGACCAGACGAGCCGCCTCTACGCCGGAGTGGTTACGGATGATTTCTTCACCACGCTAGGGATTCCCTTTCTGCTTGGCCGCGGCATAGCACCCCGCGAAACGAATACCGCAGTGCTCTCGTATCGAGTGTGGCGTGGTAAGTTCAATGGCGATCCTGCCATCCTCGGCCGCAAGCTGATTCTTGACGGTCGAGTCTTTACCATCGCCGGTGTGCTTCCGGCGAACCACCGTTCAATTGTTGGCTTCGCCCTTTCGCCCGACGTCTATGTTCCGGTGATGCGCGACGACGATAACGTGCAGTTCTACGCCCGCATGACGAAGGGCATGACCATGCCGGAAGCGCGCGCCCGGTTGCAAAGCATCTTCGAGCAGCTCGACCGCATTCATCCGAAAGACGGCTGGAAACGAACCAATCAGGTCCGAGTGACGGGCGTTACCGGATTTGATGTGCTGAATCAATCGATGCCCGGTGGTGTTGCCGCGTTCTTCGCGATGCTGATGATCGTCGTCGGACTGGTACTGCTGATCGCCTGCACAAACGTTGCCAGTTTATTGCTGGCGCGGGCTTCCAGCCGTTCGCATGAGTTCGCCGTCCGGCTATCGCTTGGTGCAAGCCGCAGGCGGATCGTCCGTCATCTGCTCGCCGAAAGTCTGTTGCTCTGTGTCCTGGGGGCTATCGCGGGACTGGCCGTCGACATGATCTGTGCGAAGGTGATCGATAGGATTACTTTCCCTTTGCCCATTCCGATTCACCCCGTAATTTCACCTGACCCGCTCCTGTTGTGGTACTTGCTGGGCGCGACGCTGGTAAGTGCGCTTTGTTGCGGCTTATTGCCCGCTCTAAGGGTTGTCAGAAGAGACCCGAACCAGGGGTTGAAGCAGGAAGAGACTGAGCCCGGGCACGCGTGGAATCTGCGCAGCATTCTGGTATCCGGACAGCTCGCGGCGTCTATCGTTCTTCTCGCGGCGGCCTTTTTGTTTGTGCACAATCTGCTTCGGGCCACCTCGTCGAATCCCGGCTTCGACGTCGACCATACGATATGGGCATATATGAGGCTCGTCCCTGAGAGGTACACCGACGCCGGCCAGAACAAGCAGTTGGCTATTGTGCATTCAGCGCTGGAGCGAATTGCGACTTCTGCCTGGTGTCGATTCAGTTGCGATTACCCGACGCGTTCCTCTGAACGATAACTGCGTGATCGGAACGGCTCTTCGCACCGACATCTCCCCCAGCCCTGTGCAGGTGTCGTACGAATGCAACGATGTCGGCCCGGGTTACTTTCACACCATTCGCACCCCTATTCTGCGCGGGCGCGAGTTTTCTGTCGCGGATCGGAATACCCAACCAGTAGTCATCGTGAACGAGACCCTGGCGCGGACTGTGTTCGGCAACGTTGACCCGGTGGGTCACACCATCAAGAGTGACTTGACGGGCTCTGAGACCCAGCTCATTGTGGGGGTAGCAAAAGATAGCAAGTACTTTACGCTTGGTGAGCAGCAACGACTCGCCGTATATCAGCCATATTTCGCTCATCCGCAGCCGGTGAACTTGCATTTCCTTATCAGCACAACCAATCGGCCGAGCAGCTACGTAAAACCTATTTCGGATATTTTGGGACGCCTCGATCCCACGGCTGCGATTGAAACGAGGCCCATGAGTCAGGCACTTGGACTAGCTTTGCTGCCGAGCCGGGCAGGGGCTGTCATGTTGGGAGCCATGGGAATTCTTGGGCTTGTGCTGGCAAGCATCGGATTGTATGGAGTGCTCCTGTATTCCATTTCACGCCGCACGCGTGAGATTGGCCTTCGCGTCGCGCTTGGCGCAACCCGGTTCGACGTACTGCGCATCATCGGCGGTCAAAGTCTCGCACTTGTAGCATCGGGAACGGTTGTGGGCCTTATGCTTGCTTTGTTCGCCACCAGACCGCTTGCTCTTTTTCTGATTCCTGGTCTGAGTACTTTCGATCCGGGCGCGTTCCTCGCAGTTGTGGGCTTACTCGGAGTCGTTGCGGTTCTGGCTACCTTGGTACCAGCCGCTCGCGCGCTCCGCATCGATCCGATGACAGCCTTGCGGTACGAGTAAGCAGTTGGGAAAGATAAAGGCGAGCTTCAGTTTTGCGATATTGTGCGCCGCGTCAACGAGTGCGAAATCGCCAACCCACTTATCGAGACACTTTCGCAAGTCATTCTGGACGTCTTCGCAAGCTGCGGGAGGATCACCGGCCACCCGGAAGTTACCCCCAAACAATGCGGTTCTGTCCGGATAGGCGACAATCCTTCCACCAAGAGGAGGGCCGTGTCCCCGCAGGGCCAACGTGAACCAGAAGTGCTTGTCTTAACTTGCTTTGAGCCGAGGCAGCAGAGTCAGCGCATTGTTACGGCCGATGCGCTCGAGATCGTCTGCCGAAAAACCGAGCTGCATAATGCCTTCAGCCGTTTCGGCGAGGGGCACGAAAGGATTATCGCTGCCAAACAGGATCTGTGTGGTTGGGACCAAACTCTTGAGTGCTGCAATCGCTGGTCCATAGGCAGTACCGGCGATATCGTAATAGGGGCGTTTCAGTTCGTATTCAATTCCGTTGGGTGCCTTTTGGGCGACGCTCTTCGGCGCATATTGCTGCATACGGCCCACAACCATCGGCACATCTCCGCCCGCGTGGGAAAAGATGAAGCGAATGTCGTGAAATTTCGCAAGTGTCCCAGTGAAAACTAAATTTGTTACTGCCCGCGTGGTGTCCTGTGGAATCTCAAGTATTACCGGGGGAACATCCGGCAGCAACGTTCGACAACATAGTGGAGTGGTGGGATGCACGAACACCACGGCTTTGCGTCGGTTCAGCTCTTCGAAAACTGGCTGGTAATCAGGATGACCCAGCCATTTATCGTCGTAGCTGGTGAGGAGAGTAATGCCATCCGCCTTGAGCACACTATAGGCGTACTCGATCTCACGGAGGCTCGCATCGGTATCCGGAAGGGGAATTATGGCGAAGTGACCAAAGCGACCCGGGTAATTTCGCACGAGATCAGCAGCGTATTCATTTACTCGGCGCGACATTCGAGCCGCTGCCTCGCGGTCTCCGTACCAGAATGCGACCGGGGCAAGGGAGAGAACAGCCGTCGAGACGCCGCTTTTGTTCATTGCTGCGATCATCAGCTCCGGAGTCCAGCTCAAAAAAGCGGGATTCATCCGACCGCCACCCGCGGCGACGATTCGATCACGATTTTCTGCGAGATAAAAAGGCGGGACGATGTGATGATGCACATCGATCAGGCTCCGCTTCGTGCTGGAAGCAGCTGTCAGCGCGATCAATTCCCCGACCGGTGCAACTGAGGTTAGACCGAACGCCGCAACCGTTGTAAGAAACTCTCGTCTGGAACGGCCAAATGTTTCGGATCGAGAGCTGTTTGCCCGATCACCGCCCGCACGGGTGATAGGACAATCGACATTTCGGTTTGCCATACGACTTCCTCCAGCAGGATTCCAAACGGCCAAGTCTATCAGCGAAATGCTCAAACAGTCGCTTCCACAGCTTCCGCTGGACGTCACTGGACGTATTACCGCCAAT
>CAVTPN010000017.1:0-15417 GCA_963736535.1 uncultured Acidobacteriaceae bacterium | reverse complement strand
CGCATGAAGCGTTCTTGAAAGCGAAGGTCAACTTTGGCTGCCCCTGCACCGTTGCAGGATCCACCCGATTTTTCTGTGGTTCTTGGCGGCCCGCTGTATCGGAGCTGCGGCGGTCGGATCTGGCAGGTTCAAGGCCGCAGCTACTGCGTCGCCTCGCCGCAATATCGATTCTCTTATGTTGGGTCCCGTTGGCGGTGCTTTCCCTGGCGCAAGGTCAATTCCTGGGAGGAGTGAAGCTCTTCTTCCTGCACGATATCGAGACGCACGTGCGGTTTTTAGTTTCCCTGCCGGTGCTTATCCTGGCTGAAGTGATTGTTCGAGAACGCATCTGGCCTGTGCTAAGGAACTTTGTCGAACGGCAGGTTGTCACCCCGGAAGAACTCCCGAAGTTTTACGCTGCGATAAGCTCCGCCACGCGTATTCACAACTCAGTCGTTGCTGAGATTGCACTTTTCGTCCTGGTGTTCACCGCCGGCACGTGGATCTGGCGGCTTCAGATTGTACCGGATGTCGACAGCTGGTATGCCTACTCTCAAGGGGGCCCGGTGCACTTGACGATGGCCGGATATTGGCTTGCCTTTGTGAGCGTACCGCTCTTCCAGTTCATCCTGCTGCGTTGGTACGTGCGGTACCTGATATGGTTCTGGTTTCTGCTTCGGGTTTCGCATCTCAAACTTCACTTGCCGGCCTTACACCCGGATGGGGCAGGCGGGCTCGGCTTTCTGGGCAAAACCAGCCTGGGCTTCGCTCCGTTGTTGTTCGCACATAGCACATTGCTTGCAGGGCAAATCGCAAGCCGCATCTTGTACAACGGAGAAACCCTGCTCGCTTCAGAGCTGACGATTGTTGGCTATGCCGTATTCTCAATTCTCGCGGCGCTGGCTCCGCTCTTTTCGTTCACAACGAAACTCTTACGCGCCAAGCTCCGGGGCCTGGAGAAATATGGCGCTTTTGCTTCTTCGTATGTCCTGGATTTTGATCAAAAATGGCTGCAAGGCAAAGCCAATGACGAGCCGGCGCTGGGGAGCGGCGACATCCAGTCGCTGGCTGATCTGGGGAATAGTTTTGCCGCGGCTCGCGCGATGCGCCTGGTGCCCATTGCGATCGACGAGATAGTTCTGCTCGTGGTGGTAACGGCTGCTCCCTTCCTCCCGTTATTACTGACGATCATGCCCCTCGATGAACTGCTCACGCGGGTTTTCAAATTTGTCTTCTGAGCCCCGGCACTCCCAGTTCCGTTATGCTTCACCGTCCTCCCATCAGCGTTTTCAACTGCGCAAGCGCCTGGCGGTAGTCGAGTCCCTAACTGTCTCCCGATCATGTCAGGCTGGAACTACATGGTGCGGCTATATCGTCCGCGTCCAGAGATCTTGAAGGGTAGTTGGAAATTCCCCGATGCAAAGCCGCAATAAATCCCGACTTTTTGGGCATTACGAAGGACCAAACTCGTCGCCTCTAGTGAGGAGCCTGTTAGAAGAGCAGAGAGCCGCGAGGGAGAGGGGTCGCGTTTTCGCAGATTTTCTCTCGAAGCGATTGTTACAGTCACTAGTTGCCGATGCGAACGTAAATGCCGCGGCGGTCTCAAACTTGCTTGAGGCGTTGCCGGCGTAGACCTTGCCGCCCGCCATGGTGAGCTTCTTCACTGGCGCGCCTTTGGTGAAATCGAGGTCAGACAGGGGAACCCAGAAGGCATTCGGACTGGTTGCAGAGTCAAAATAGAAAACCTTGTTCTTCTGGTCATAGGCGGTGCGCCACAGGGTCGAGGCCAGGTTGGGCTTGTCCGGCTGCGAAATGCCGAGCGGCGTGCTGATAGAACGCATGACGCCGAGCACAGCTGCTACTGCCTGATTCTCGTAGGTGCCCCCTGGCACCGCCTTGATTGTGTGCGGGTCGACCTGCTTCGGGATGGCGTTAATAAGGAACGAGGTGCGGACAAAGCGGTCGGCGGCGCTGATCGAGCCCGGCAGGAAGACCAGGGGGTTGACGCCGCTCCAGTAGGTTGAGATGGCGAGCTGCTGGTCGAAGCTGGGCGAATTGGTCATCACCTGATATTTCCGGTCGTGGTGAATGACGAGTTTGCCGCCGAGGTATTCGAAGATGGCGGAGTCGCCGCTGGGGTCGGATAAGGCGAGGTGCAACTGCGCGCCCTTGCCGTTGGGTAACGTCGGAGCAATCACCACGAACGGCTCGGCGCGCAAAGCGTCCACGGCCTCGGCGACAGTGCCGTAGTTATCGAGAACATACTGTCCCCATGCCATGATGGAGATGGTTGGCTTGCCGGCCTGCGGTGAGCCGTAGTCGGATTCGGCGAGGTAGAGTACGTTGGCTACGAGGCCGCTGCTCGTTCATACCGTCGGCAGTTCCGGCATCGTAGCCGGAGACGACAAGGCTACCGTATTTGGAGGTCCATTTGATGCTGGTGGCTCCAGTGGCGCCGTCGCGTGCCATGCCACGGGGAAACACCCAGGCGTTCGAGTAGACATCTTCCGCCCAGTCCATCGACCGGCCGGTTATGACTACATCGTCAGTGCCTAAATAGACGGCACGCGTACAGGCCTTCGCAGCCGAAACGCCGGTGCAGACAGTGAGGATCAGGAGGGTGACGACTCCTGCTTTACGAGCGATCGCCGTGCAGCAGCTCCCAGCGAGCGCCAATCTTGATGCGCCGATTATATTCAATCGTTCACCTTTCAAATTTGCGTGCGTGCGTTGCCAGTCTCATCCCATAGGCTGGATAAAGAAAACTTTTTGCGGAGTGAACGTAGCGTATCACGTGCTTAGACGCGCCACTCCTGAAGCTCCAATGAATAAGGGAATTCTCGTTGCGATGACGGAAAACGCAATTCCGGAATAACGTTCTTGAGCAACTTCCGGGTTGCTCTGGAGCAATTCCTCTTTCACGACTCAGATGATTTCCGCAAGGGACTAGTAGTTTTGCCAGTAGCTGAGTTGTTACGATCGCTAATAGGTCGAAGCGCGGGCAGACTACCCGCTATTTGGCAGCGCGGACCCGGCCTGGATCCTGGGGCGCGCTGAAGTGCAGCGAAGCCCTCATCTCGATCCTCCCTGAGCAGGTCCGCAAAGCAGAGACTTCGCGGACCAGACGGGAAGGCGGGGGGTCTACAATGTCTGCAAGTCGAGGGTATTCCCGCCAACCAGGGCGAATGGGGCCATTGCAACTGGAACTTTGAGGAGACTTGCTATGACGATTGAATACAAAGGTACCGCTCGATCTCCTGGGCCGCTCGGCAGATCACTGGGGTCGTTCGGTGGGCGAATCCCCGGGCCGTTAGCGTTCCAACAGGTGGACTTGGCGAAATCGCAAACAGCAACTAAAGCAGCCAAGGAACTGTCCATGCCGCCTCCGGCGGCTGGGAGTAGCACGATCATACAGGCACGCTCTGTGGGCTGGAATCTCGCAAAGGACACCCCGTCCGAGCGCGACGTCAAACAGGGTGAACTCGCTAACTGCCCGATAGCCGCGATCCTGGCTGCCATGGCTCATACGGCGGGCGGCAGGAAGCACATCGATAACATGATCACCGAATACGTCCACACTCAGGTCAAGACGACATTCTCGAAAGATGTTTTGAAGACCCTCTCCTCTAAGATGGATGACCCCGATTACAAACGCCCGGAAAGTGAGATTCTCTCGAAACGATATTTCACGGTGAACCTCGGGAATGACTTCGAGGTCAGCGACGTGTTCTACGTCAAGTATTCGGACGGAGCAGAGGTGGACATGATCTACATGGATTCACCAAAAAAGGCGCTTTGGCCGTGCGTGATCGAGAAGGCCTACGCGGTTAAGATTGGCAGCTACGATGACCTCGACGACGACACCAAACACACCGTAAACGAGTTTTGGACTGTCCTCGTCGGTTCAAAACCAGACGGGTTTTCAATCAACGAGAACACCGATCTCACCAAGATCAGTGCTGCTGCAAGCGCCGCAGGCAAAATCCCGACCATTGCCGCGTCCAAGGACGATGCGACTAAGGTCACCGCTCATCATGGATTCGCAGTCATGGGCATCCAGGGTTCTACCATTGAGCTATACAACCCGTACGGGACAATCCAAAAGGTATCGGTCACGGACTTCCGCAGCAGCTTCAGCGCTATGTTCTTCGGGAACCTCTGAGGGGGGTGCCAAAAGTTTCCCGGTTTCCGGGATAGACGGAGCAACCATCAGTGCTCAAGCAGCAGGACGGTTTTGGAGTGGTGATTGCTCCGCCCCCTCAACTTCCAACGCGTACCCAGGAATTCGAGGGCTGCGCGACGGGAGCTACGTTCAGCGAACCACTTTGTCGCGTGCTTGAGTCAGTGCGCCAGTATCGGACGATCTTCTTCCGCGCCGCTAAATCCATCCTCAGATCGGCGACAAGTTGCCCCGGTCTTAAGTTTTCGTCTTCGAGCCAACGCAACCGCGCAGTCTTCCGGCTCTCACGCTGTGAAACTGTTTCCCAATCAGGATGCAGCCTTGCCCCCGCGGACAGGAACCGAATTCCACGCCTCCGTGAGACACCGCCAGTTGTCCGGGCCAATTCGGTCGCGCATTAATTCGAGCTAAGCGCGGTTGCCCAATGGTCACCTTGCTCGACGCTCATGAGCTCCCATTGGCTCATGGCGTAATCAGAAGCTAAGCTTTATTGCACCTTGCATCACACGGGGCGGTATGGGCCCGACAGAAGTAATCTGCCCCGTACTGGTGCTGGACGGATCATTGTTTGGGATATTGAAGCTCGGATGATTAAGAGCATTGAACATCTCCCATCGGAACTGAATTCCATATTGCTCGCGGATCTGCCAATTCTTATAGACACCTGCATCAGCAGTAAAGACCGGCGGAGCTTGAAACAAATTCCGCCCTGAATCGCCGAACGTTCCCGCTGCGTTTGGACGGAAAGCAGCTGGGTTGAAGTATTCGTTCAGCCAGTGTGACTTGCCACCTTGGCGTAGCCCATACGGCTGACCAGTTACATCGGCGCGATCTCCGTATTCCAGTGCTTCTGAGTTGTTGTTCCCGTAGCCGCCGACTATACCAAACGGACGACCGGACTCAGCGGTATATATCGCACTTACCTCCCAGGATCCCAACAAGCTTTTCACCAATGCATTCGAGCCTCGCAAAGACGGAGTCTCATAAATCGCATTGGTGATTGAGATGAGGGGGATATTGAGATCGGAGACACCGCGATTTTCGCTCAAATCAAATGGGTCAGCGATACTGTTGGTCCAGGCGAGGCTGCCTTGACTGCTCGTGTCCATGGTCTTGGACCAGGTAAAGTTGGATTGAAATTGGAGACCATGGGAAGTCCGCTTTGTCAGGCTGGCTTGAAGTGAGTGGTACGACGCCGTCCCCACGGGCGCTACCTCGTATAAACTTGGCAAAATCCGGATACTTGCTTCGAGCCCCTGCGTCGGCATACACCCCTGGATTCAGGTCAATCGGTGTCGTCTGGTCATAAGACTCGCTCCCCACGTACGCCAGGTGCATAGCCATTCCCCATGTCAACGCCTGCTCAATGGAAGCATTCCAGCTCGACGTCGTGCCCAATTTGAAATCTTCGAGGGATCACAGTCTCCACCCCGAGAGGCAGGGGAAAAGTGGATGTGGCTGGCGGATTCACGTTGAGATTAGCGAACGGTGGAAATGGGTTCTTCCCGCCAGTAGGAGTGTAGGTCGCCCACGGATCGTCATAGGAGATCGGAATTTGCGGCCGTTCGCGTGAGGGAAAAAGTCGGAGAAAACGGGCTCATATCTCCCAAATGGTTGTAAGTCGATTGTTGAAGCGGAGCGACAAACAGCCCAAAGCCCGCCCGAATGGCGGTGTGCGGCAGACCGGCCGGCTGCCACGCGACACCAATACGCGGGTCGAAGGTGCTATAGTCGCTGGCCATCAAGCCCGCCGGAACTCCTGGATCTCCCACAAACAGTAAACCTAGAGGGGCGTTGGGATAGCGCTGGCTTTGTGAACCAGGCACAAACGTAGCGCCTTGGCCACCCGCGATCACCGGCGCGAGATTGGGCTCCCATCTCAGGCCCGCTGTTAGCGTGAGCGTCGGACGCACGCTGAATTGATCCTGCGCGAATATACCCAATTGCCAGCCCTGCCGGGAACCTACCTCTCCTCCTCCCTGATAGAACGTGGTTACATCGCCCAGAAGAAAATCTGCGAGCCCATATCCTGTCACGCCCCCACCAAAGGAAATTGGAGGGTCTACAGGCCAGGTGCTCACTTCGTGCGACATTTGGTGGTAAGCATTGATTCCCGCTGAGATGAAATGACGTCCAAGGGTTTTGCTGATCGTATCGATAGGTCCCCACGCCGTTCTGTGTAAAGTGTATGGTGACGCGTACGCGGTCCCAAAGCCGTTCGCTGCACTTTGCGCCACCAGAACGCAATGGTTGGGAGGCGACGCAACGTTGATGATCTGTGAAAGACAGAAGTCCTGGCCGTTCTTGTATTTCACCGGGCCACCCGCCCCTCCATCCAGCTGCACCCAAAAGCCGCCGAACGAGTTCACCAGCGTCGGACTGATTGTCCAGGTATGACTGATGAGTTCGTTAAAATATTTTCCCGTCGCACCATCGACGAAGGCCAATACATTTCCCGGGGTGGTGTTTGTGGGTTGGTTATAACTCAGGTAAAAACTCCTGACGGTTATGTGTTGGGCCTGGGAGATAGAGTAGTCGACCCGGTCGGTGTTTTCATTGTAGGTATATTGCGCTACAGGCTGTACAACATTCACCTGGCCGGTTGACGGAATCAGCCCTAACGGCAGCAACCCGGATAACGCCAGTGCGCCATGACTGAATAGGCTCGGGTTGACCTGGTTCGGTTTGCCGTTCATCGTCGTGAAGGGCGCGGCCAAGGTAACGGAACAGCGCTAAAATCACCAGCCAGCATCGCCGCTGTGGGGGTGAACTGAACATTTGAAGACGATCCGGTGCTCGCGCGAGTTCCCTTGGTAATTGGCGAAGAAGAATAGCTTATTCCTCATGATTGGTCCACCTACTCCGCCCCCAAACTGGTTCCTCTTCAACGGATCAACCAAATGTGTGAAGTAGTCCCCCGCATTCAAGTCATTGTTTCTCAGGAAGTCAAAAAGCACCCCATGATAACTATCTGTACCCGACTTAGTCTGGATACTAACCACAGCGCCCGGAGCGAAGCCGTATTGAGCATCGTAGTTATTGGATATGACGCGAAACTCCTGGGTAGCATCCGCGTTGGGAAACGGAGCGGCAAGAAGCTCGTAAGTATCTACGTTTCGGCACCCCGTCAAGCAGGTAATACGTGCTCCCCTGTCTTCCTCCGCCTGCGGATGCTCCTGTTTCGGTAGGGATGGAAGTTCCGGCCTGGATGGCCCCAGCCGCAGTATTGAGTACGTTGCTGACACCGGTGGTGAGAAACACTAGGCTGGAAGGGTCGCGCCCGTTCAACGGAAGCTCTTTGATGCCCGTTTCGTTGACCACGGTGCTGATCTCCGCGTTCGTGGTGTTGATCTGCGCAGCCTCGGACGTGACCGTCACCGTATCCTTCGTTTCTCCGACCTTCAACGAGAAGCTAAGGTTTTGTTTGTCAGCCACGGCCAAGGTAAGGCCTTGTGCCACCAGGGTCTGAAATCCAGGCGCCTCCACGGTGATCCGGTACCGGCCAGGCGCTAACGCGGGGGCTATGAACTCCCCTGAATCGTTCGTCTGTATCGTGCGGCTGACGCCCGTATCCTGGCTGACGATCAGAACGCCGGCATTGGCGATGACTGCACCGGTGGTGTCGGTAACCACCCCGGTTATCTGCGCTGATGACAACTGAGCTGGTGCGCGAGATGCGGTCCAGACCGGAATCAGCCCAACGCATAGCGCGTAGGCTGCGAGTCTATTCTTGAAGGGCCTCATTGTTCTGTTCCTCCTGAAGTCAGAATGATTCTGTGTACTTGTTGATCCAGTACTTGAAGCTCTGCTTGTAACTGGGTAAGCGCCGTCCGAAGACCCACTTCCACCGCCTCCTCGTCATCGCGGTCGTTTGTTGGTGATCCGGTAAGCAATGCCACAACAGACTCGTGGATGGTTTCCACGGAGGAGTGCACGCGATGGATGTGTTCTCGCCAATCACCGGCTTGGTCTTGCACTCGGGGAGAAGCTGGAGCCGGCGAAGCCGGAGTTGTCGTGTTGGCCGCGGCCGTGTTTGAAGAGGTCGAGAGCACCTGCCCAAGTTGGTTATCCAGCCGGCTCGCGTCCTCGCGTAGGGCGGAGATATGGTCGGTGAGCAATATGTGCAGCTGCTCGCGCGCCGAACTATCGAGCAATGCGGCCTTCTGCGCCGGGTAATGGTCCGCCAACCGATTCAGGGCCCACGCCCGCGCGGAAGCCATTTGCGCAAGGGCCAGCGTCTGATTTACATAAACGATCCGTTGGTCTTCGTCGGGGAATCCTGCTTTGAGTCGCGACTCCAGCAGGGGAGGCGCGTTCGCTGTTAATTGGAGCGGGGCGGATGAGGATACGACCGGCTGTTGCTGGGCGGCCGCATCCGCTAACGTAAGGAGCCGGATTTTGGTATGGGGAATGCTCTCCAGCGCCGAAACCAACTGCTGCTTCCGCGCTTCATCCGCGATCACTCCCTCGATCAGCACACCGTCGGCCATCGCCCGGACGTCGATCTGCTCTCCAAGATCTGCACCGACACCATGCAATGCCGCTTGAGCTTCGAGTTCTATTTTCGCCAGTTCCGCCTCGCTCGTTGCTATGTGCACAGGGAGCGGTGAAGATATCGCGGAAAGCCTACGGCTGGCGGCTGCGCAGCCAAACCAAAGAGATCGGGTGCGAGCGAGGAGGAAGCGACAACGTTGTAGGACAGTTCCGCAACTTCGATCGTGCTGTCGTCACGCAACCGCAGGTTTTCCTCAACCGCGTGATAGTCGCTCGAACGCACGGTCAAGGATGCTTCGGCAACCGGTCCGGTCGGGGTCTTAGTCTCGAGTTTGAGCAGGTCGTTCCCCACTCGCTCGATGGAGTCTTGCTTGGTGGACAAACTAATACGCCAACGGCTGTACTCTTCGGGCGCAAGCGGCTCATTCCAGTCAAACGACGATTTCAAAAAGAGCGTTTTCACTTCTAGCTCGTCCCGGCTGCTCCCCTCGGTCCGGCTTAGGAACCGCTTTCGCATGACATCTCTATACGTCGTTCGAGTAAACACCCTAGCGCCGGCGCGGATGCGCAGCTTCTGGATCACAGCGGGCTGAGGTACAGCCTTTAGCGAGTTGAGATCGGATGCGACACTGCGGCCCAACAACTCGTTCGCTGAGACCGCCGCCGCGGGTTTTCGAAGGAGATAGGAGGCGGGGATCACAATACCTAAGACCAGTGTGGCGGCCGTCCAGACACGTCGATCGACAAGGCAGGATTTCCAGAACCGGGACAGCCCGCTGGCCCAAGGTCGGAACAGAGAAGGCTCTCCGATCTCCATGGCCAGTGCGCTAAGTCGAGCACGGAAGATGCCCCTGCCTTGCAACGACGGCGGCAGATACGCCGCAGTGGTAGCGGTTTGATAGTCGACCACGTCCGCCACGCTGCAACCGATCGCATCCTTCCGCGCCCGGCAGGACCAGCACGAACGGACGTGAACGCTGACGACTTCCGCCTGTCTGGGGGTAAGCTCTCCGTCGAGAAGCAAGAGTAGCGCTTCATCGGTCAAATGATGCTCAGAGAAGAGCAACTCCCCGGATGGCCCCGCCGATTTCTTGCGCCGGCTCCTCATGAGTATTCCTTCGCCAGTCTCGTGATGGCGTTACGCAACGATCCGGCAACAGTAGAGGTGCCGACTCCCAGGATGTTTGCGATCTCCCGATAGCGGAATCCTTCGACCCGCAGATACACGCAATCTCTCTGCAATGGGGTAAGTTCGGTAAGAGCCCGATGCACGCGGCTGAGGCGCTCCTTGCGCATGAACTGTTCCTCAGGGCCAGGGGCGCTGTCGGGCCTGGATTGACACAGTTGTTCCCACATCTCAGGAGTAGCTTCGATCATTCGGCGACGGCTCCTCCAGAAGTTAGCGGCGAGATTGTGCGCCACTTGGTAGATCCACGAACGCAGATTTCCTTCATCGCCCCCTTGGTGAAGGTGCCGGTAGAGCCGGAGAAAGGTCTCCTGCGTAATCTCTTCTACCTCTTCGGGGGCGAGTCCCAGGCTGAGGAGGTAGCGATGCAGTGGTGGGCGCAGTTCGTCATACAACTGTGCAACGCGCTCCTCCAAACTACAGATGCGGCCATCCTGCGCGCTCTCAGCGACGGTCAGGTGGAGTGAGATAATGGGGTCGGAAGCACCTGCGGCATCTGCGAACGATAGAACGCCGCCGCAACAGTCAGCTATGTTGAACCGGAATGATACTTGTTCCTTCAAGAAGTCGCCGATCTTGATCCCAGACATAAAACAACTTGAGAGTGCCTTTTGTGCCAAGCGAAGCGTTTTATTTTTCAAACTGTTCTACCTCAACCATCCTGCCAAGAAACCAGGTGTCGCTGTCCATTTCTATGGACCTTGTCTTGAAGAGGACGGGTTTGTTCCGAATCTAAGAGGACGGGTTTGTTCCGAATCTAAGAGGACGGGTTTGTTCCGAATCTGTCCTGACCACCATCGTGGGACCCCACATCTGGCGCAAGGGGAGCGCTCAGATATGGGTCTTGGACCGGCGGTTTCTCACGCCCTTTAAGTTGCGTCCCTCGATGGGTGGATCAACTGTTAGCGGTCGTGTTGCGGTTCCTCGTACCCAAGCATCCTCAATACACATTATCCAGACCGTGCAGGCGCAGCCAGCCGGCAAGGAGCCCGGTCCATGAAGAGAGCGTCGGATCTAGTGAGGCGAGGCCGAAGCCATGGCCCCCGTGCTGATAGATATGGAGTTCGGCAGGCACGCCGGCATGCCGCAACGCGAGATAGAAGTGGATGCTGTTATCGGGCGAGACAATGGGATCGTCATCGGCGTGGACGAGGAAGGTTGGCGGAGTGTCAGCGGTCACATGGCGGTCGTTCGAGACCTCTTCCACCAGGCGAGGATCGAGCGGGTCGCCGAGCAGCGTCTTGAAGGACTCGAGAGCGGCCGGACCGAGCGGGTCGATGAGGGCATAGCTAAGGATGACGAAATCGGGACGGCTGCTGACACGGTCGATGGGGTCGGCAGCAACGGGGTCTCCGCCGTCCGAATGGGTCGCCAAGATGGAGGCGAGATGGCCGCCAGCGGAGAATCCCCACACGCCGATGCGGTGAGGATCGACGCCGTATTCGTCGGCGTGGCTGCGGACCCAGCGCACAGCGCGGGCGGCGTCTTGCAACTCGACGGGGTAATGATAGCGGGGGCCCAAGCGATATTCGAGCACGAAGGCAGATATGCCAAGGTGGTTAAGCCATTTGGCGGGGTCCGCGCCCTCATAGCTGGTCATCAGCACGCGGTATGCGCCACCGGGCAGGACAATGACCGCGGAGTGCGGGGGATGCGCGGCATCTTTTCTGACCAAAAAGGGGCTGAGACGGGGCCGATCGGAAGCTTCAGAGCCGAGCGCGCCCGGCGCACCGTCCGGCCACAACAGTACAGTTTGCGCGGGAGTCTGGCTCTGCGCTTGAGGCAGTGCATTGACTGAAGCCATAGACACCAGGCCGGCGATCATCACGGAACGAACACCTGCGCAAGCATGCATGGCTGATACCCTAGTCAAAACCCAGAACACTAACTCCGCGCATGAACGGACCTGCTCGTCCAGCCCTCTTCGATGGTCGCGCGTCCTGCGAAGCGCTTATGGAAGTTTCCGTCTTTCATGATGGCCAGCAGCGCGTGGCGATCCTGCAGCAAACTCAGATCCTGCAAAGGGTCGCCATCCACCAACAGGATGTCAGCGAGATATCCCGGTTGTATCCGCCCCAGCTTCTCACCTGACTGCCCTGCCCAAGCCTCTCCTCCATAAGCTGTCGCCGCCCTCAGAACCTCCCAAGGATGGAATCCGAAGAGATGGACGAAATGTTCCAGATCCCGGCTCTCTGTGCCATGGGGAAGCCATGCGAAGCCGTAGTCTCCGAAGGGGAGCACACGGATGCCGGCTGCATGCATCTTCTGCATAGTCATAATCCCCAACTCCAACTCGCGTTTGTTACCGATCATCTCGGCAACGTCGGTGGTAATTCCCCAATCTGCCGCCTCATAGGTGGTATTGTATCGAGCCGCAATCGCCGGCGAAACCCAGTGCTTATGCTTCACCTTCTCCAATGCCTCGATCGTTTCATCCGTGGCAAAGGTGGCATGGAAAATGAACTCGACCCCATACTTCATGCATTGTCGAACCGACGAGTCCGCGTGCGCGTGGGCAGCAATTCTGCGACCCAGGTTGAGCGCGGTTTCGGTAATCGCTCTGACTTCGTCATCGGTGACCGGGTTGTCATACGCGGCCATCCTGGGATAGCAAAAACTGTCCCCCGAATTGTTGAACTTGATTACATCAACGCCTTCACGTATAAGTGCGCGTACGACCTTGCGGAACTCGTCGGGTCCATCGCAAATGATCGATATAGAGGGATGCTTCGCTTCCCACTGGTTATCATCGGCCAAGCCGCCGGTGACGGTCAGCTCGGGAGAGCCAGAGAGCATGCGTGGCCCCGGAATACGGCCCGCGTTGATCTCTCGCTTGATAACCACATCCAGCCGGGGCTTGGCGGAAGCGGCGCCGATGATGGCGGTAAATCCCATATCCAGTGCAAGCTTGGCATGGTGCATCGTCATCAGTACATGTTCCTCAACGGGGAGCGCCGTCAGGCCCGCGACCGTCACTCCGTTTACATATGTCAAATGACTATGTGTGTTTACCAGCCCGGGCATGAGCGTCGCTCCGCCGCCGTCTATCCGTTCGCATCCTTGGCAGGGAAGTTTCTCTCCTTTTGAGGCAACCGCGGTGATTCGATTTCCCTCGACCAGCACTTCACCAGGCACAAGCTCACGATTTGTGCCCTCAAATATCCAGACATTTGTGAATAAAATTTTTGCCATCGAAGCAATCCTTGGTTCTATCTATTTACCGATCCTTCAGAGTTAGTTCAGACACCTCTAAGCATTTCTCTGTCGCAGCCTGGAATAGAAAACCGTCAACTGGTAGTTCACTTGCTTCGGTCGCTCGATACTTGCCCAGTGGCCGCAGCCAGCAACGATATGCAGCTTCGACTTCCTGATAGCACTTGCCATTGCCCGGCCCACGTCAGGAGGAGCCGTTCGATCCTCATCCCCGGTGATCAGAAGCGTCTCGCATTGCAGACCGCCCAGATCTACCCCCACGGCGGCAGCCAGCGCTTCGCAGTTGAGGGCATACCCTTCAGCACTTTGCGCCATGATGGACTCCCGCACAAACGCGGCGGCGGACGGGTTGTTGATCTTGGTGTCCTTCGATGTTCCCCCGGCCACGATCGCGTCCGCAATGCTGCCCATTCCTTCAGAGCGGACCTTCTCGGCTCGACCCTGAAGTGCCTTTCGCGCTGCCTCCGGTGGTTCGGGAAACGCTCCTAGCAGCGCAAGGCTCATCACCATCTCAGGGTACCGGACCGCGAAATGCTGGCAAATGATCGTTCCCATGGAATGCCCGGCCAGGTGAACCGGCCCGCCCCCGGAACTCCTCAAAACCTCCAGCAGTTGCTCTACATGGGTTCCAACACTGACATCGAGGGCAGTCGAAGATCTCCCGCAGCCGCAAAGGTCGTAGAGCACAACGCGAAAGTCCCGCTTGAGAACCTGGGCTTGCGGGTACCAGGTGTTGGTGCTGCCGCCCAACCCATGAACCATAATCAGAACTTTCTCGTTGTCGCCGAACTCTTCCCGGAAGGCGTGCTGTGCCACCACGCTATGCCCCCTTAACCATTGTTAGTTCTTGCCTCTCGTCCCGCGCTTTCCAACCTGAGACGAAGCGAATTCTGTTTCGGATGCCTCCGATAGCTGGGAACATCGAAGATAAGATCGCGAACCGATGGGCTTTTCCGGCACCCGCGCTCCACCGCGATCGAAACCACTCCTGGAGGATTCACGCGGATGCGCGTCATAATTCCTGCCGACGCAAAGGATATTATGTGGGGTCCTGACGATTGGAGCACATAGGGACGCTTCTGAGATACCAATACCCTTGGAAACCAGGCGAACGAAAGCCCGTCTGCAGGCCCATTCAACGAATTTCACCATGTCGGAACCGGCCTCGTCCGGCACTTCTAAACCAAGGCTTGTGACCGGCCAAAAGAGCGCTTGCCCTGGGTCAGCGATCGACACTGTGTGTCGCTGGCGATACATCAAAGAGGCTACTTTCATCGAAAAGGAACCAGTGTGAACCAATTTAGGTGTATAGTGAACCAATAATCCGGCGCGACACAAAACTATCTACCTCATCAGAACCTTGTCAAGCCGGTTTTTAGGGGGAGGGACCCTGTGACCTCGGAACGCGGAAATTCCGCCGAGCTTCGGGCGGCACTCGAGCGGGAGTTAAGGTCAATGAGATGGAGCGGAGGGGAGCGTCTTCCAACTGAAAGAGACCTTTGCGAACAATATGGCGTAGCTCGTAATACCGTCCGCCGCGCACTAAAGCAGTTGGAGGAACAGTCTCTGATTGAGCGCCACATCGGACGCGGAACGTTCAAGGCAACGAGTGCGCTCAAATCAGGCGACGGTTTTCCTGACCTTTCGGAGATGCACGCACTTAGCCCCGCGGACGTGATTGAATGCCGCTTGATCTTCGAACCCGAACTAGCGTCTCTTGTTGTTGTGCGGGCCAACGCTGCCGATTTCGCTAGAATGACCGCATGCTTGAAAGAAACGGAAAACGCGAAAAGCATAGAAGAGTTCGAGAAGTGGGACGGACTTCTACATGACTCAATCGCGGAGGCTTCTCACAATAACGCATCGATTTTTGTCTCGCGATTCCTTGGCCGGGTCCGCCGACATTCAGAATGGGGTGAGCTGAAGAGGCGTCATATGACACCGGATCGCTCCAAAGCACTCAAAGAACAGCATTACTCAATAGTCTCTTCCTTACGAGAGAGAGATCAGTCAAAGGCCAGGACTGCTTTGCGGGAGCACATTCTCTACATACGTTCCTATATGTTCGGCGAGTGAGCCATAGCTCGTATTACACGGACGATGCTGTGAACAGCGTTCGCAGCCACATGAACGGTCGAGTAGCGGCAAGTTGGCCTGGTGTTGCTCCGCGTAAACCTCGAAGTTGTCCAAGGCCCCGCTCTTCGAGCAAAGCTTCGATCAGCAAATGCGGCGTTATGATACCGGATCTCATCGTGATGGCGCCTGTCCTCCCCGAAGATGAATCACGTCCATTCCATCCTCCTCCAGGTTTTTGTCACCCCACAGATCCTCCGAGGGTGTGGACAGGTGGATCCTGAGGCAGATA
>CAVTPN010000016.1:0-597336 GCA_963736535.1 uncultured Acidobacteriaceae bacterium | reverse complement strand
CGTTGCCTGTCTCCGGAATCGCCAGTGCGGGCACGTCACTCGAGGGAACACGGACGGTGGGACTTTCGAAGAAATCCTGAAGGCCCTTCAAAGCTAGGGCCTGGTCTTGATCGGCGTCAGTGTTGGCGTCTCTAGACCAGCAGACGACTGATTCACGTTCGGTGAATAGGTGGTGAGTAGGCCGGGGAATTTACCGCCAGCCTCTCGCAGGTAGGGTCGAGAGCAGGCGCGCGCACGGTAGGCGCCGGTGGTAATCCCATCGCTTTCGCGATGGACCGCAGTCCGGCAACCATGGTCACGTTTCCAGCTCCCGCCACGTCAAACGCAGCGTGCGGTTTTCCCGCACTGCGCTTTCCTGTTTGTTTCGTGTCAGGGGTTATGGGACCTATCATGCCGGGAGTGCTTTCGGCGCAGTTGCACGGCGAACCCGATAGCCGTTAAACAGCTTCAGTTCCTCGTATATCCATTGCCTACTCCACCTCTTCCAGCCGTAGCCGCGTCGATTCTGGGACCGCCCCATGTGACGCCGAATCTTCTTTTCTACCCAGTCTTTAATGAAGCTGAAGCACTCGCTGGAGTTTCCGATGGCGAAGTAATTCACCCAGCCCCGCAACACCGGATTGATCAGTTCGACCAACCGGTCCACCGGCCGGGATTGGTATCGCCGGAACACCTCCTTGAGCTTACGCAACAGCGCCGTGCGCTTCTTCATCTTCGGCGTGTAATGCGCTCGCCACACCTGCCTTCCTATGCTGCGCAGGCGTCGGAAGTCGAACCCCAGAAAGCCGAAGCTTTCTCCACGGTCCAACTCCACAGTGCGACTCTTCTCTTCATTGATCTCGACTTGTAGTTTGGCGAATTCGTCCCGAAGTCGCTTGTTCACCGCCCCCAGCAGCCACGCATGGCGCGGATGAGCATCGATTAGCACGACAAGATCGTCAGCGAAGCGGGCATACTCGACGTAGGTGTACTTCCCGTTGCGCGTAGCTTCTTTCGCTCGCTCCAGCATGCGATCCACCTCGGTGAGATAGATGTTACTGAGCAGCGGCGAAATCACTCCGCCTTGCGGAACGCCTTGTTTGCCCGATGCCGTCAGCATCAGATTCAGCAGACGCATCACCTCGTCGTCATTGATCCGGCACGCAACTTTTTCAAGCAGCAGATGATGTCTGACTGTGTCAAAGTATGCGCGTAGATCCAGATCTATGATCCGGGTCTTCCTCTGAACGATTGCCGTTGCTACGCGATTCACCGCTTCATGTGCGGTGCGTTTGGGCCGATCGCCATACGACCCCGGTTGAAAGCCCGCCTCGAAGATCGGCTCCAATATGAGCTTGAGCGCGCCTTGCACCACTCGGTCACGGATAGCCGGAATCGACAGAACGCGAACTTTTCCTCCGTCCTTCGGTATTTCCCGCCGCCGTGCCCTTAGCGGTACATAGGTACGCTCCTTCAGTTCGCCCTGTAACTGCTCAAGGAAGTTCTCCACGCCTTGCGCCTCGATGACCTCGAACGTCACCCCGTCCACTCCCGGAGCTCCGTTGTTCTTTCTGGCCATCATGTACGCTTCGCGCAGTGTCTCCATCTTGCAGACATGGACGTACAAACCCCAGAAACGCCACGACGGTTCAGCCTTCGCCTTGACGTATATGTTCCGCCTCAGGTCCTGCAAACTAATGGGTGTGTTTATCATTCACCCCTGCCTCCCATTTTGTTGGAACCGTTACAAACAGCAGGGCTCCTTCGCTCCACCAGCATTACCCGGCTTCATCGCTACTGCGAACCCATCCGCCACCCTCTCGCCTTCAGCCCATTTCCCGGGTTCACCGGTTATAGGGCCTACCTTGCTCCAGCGATTTCGCGCCGGGACGAGGAGGGCTTCTCCAGTTGCTTAGCATGTCCTTGTCATCGTGCCGTCGCTTCCACCCCGCCGAAGTGAGATAACCGTATCGGTCAGACTTCGGCTATCCATGCTGCCTTCGCCCTCACGGTTGCGGGCTCGGCCTTCGGAGCTTCTCACTTTCGAGGCCACCTTCACGTTCACCTTCATTACGGCCCGACAACTCGCGCGTCTCCCAAAGAGACGGTCGTCGATAGGCTTCAGAAATTCAGTTTCCCTCCTCCCTGCTATCCAAGCTACGGGGCCTCTGACTCTTGCCCCGGCAGGTTTATCTCCTGCTGAACACGCCAGCCTTCGCTGGACACACAACCGTGCGTGACACTCTCGCCTCACACGGCTCCCATCAGACAGACCAGCCGCTTTTCAGCGGCTGATTGCTCATATGCTCGACGTCATCCTGTTGCCAGTTGTGTCGAACCTATGATTGCCTAACCCGACCCCTTCGCTCCAGCCCCATTACAGAGCCTTCATCGCTACTACAAGTCGGTCCGCCCCAGGCCAACGCATCGGTACTCTCGCCTCGTGGTTTTCTGCCCTTGTGCTTCTCCCTTAGCATCGATGGCCTGGTTCCTGCAGTTCCGCATAAAAGCCTGTATCGGACTCACGCCCCCTATACGCCGGCTGCCGCCCGCCCAGTCATCAGGCTCCTAGCGGGCTTTTCCCAGAAGACATGATCACCTCTGGTTTCGACAGCACTTGATACGTTAACGACGCGTCCTCGAAGGGTTTGCTTGCGCTCGTCTTTCCGACACTCACCTGCCCCGGGTCATGCCCGGGACTTTTCACCCGACGCTCACCACCACGGCTCTTTACCGCAGCAGCTCGGGCTGGTTTGAGACCTGCTCCTGAAAGCCGATCCCGAGGGGCCCACCCTCATCTTCTACGCAGCTTTACAACACGGATTTCATTTCACCTTCTACTCCTTCCGTGCTTCTGCAGCACACATCATGTCCCCGTATTTCTTGTCGCCCGAATCTCTGTCCCAAATTGTCGCCGAATCTCTGTCCCGAATCTCTTGTCGCCGAATCTCTGTCCCGAATCTTGTCGCCGAATCTCTGTCCACGTTGGATACAAGGTTCGGAGGATTGTAGGGCAGGTTGGTGGAGGTCGTATTGGTGATCGAGGTCACCTCGCCGGCGATCGATCGCCCCAAAGTTGATCGTCCCGTTCACGGGGTCATAAGAAAAAGCGCTGCCCACCATGTGCATATTCCGACTCCGAGTTTCCGAAAGTGCCACTTCCGTCTGGTCGCCGAATTTGTCAGGGCTGTCTTGGCCACGCAAATTCCACCCGATCCTGCAGCTCAGAACGAAGGGTTATTTCGTCCCGAAACCTTGGGGTTGCACCCTCCGTCCCGGGTTTGGATTCGTCCGGTGCGGTTCCACTTTGATCGGCGCAAAAGTGAGCGATTGCGGGCCAATCTGAAGCGTGGGATTGGGTTCGAGGAGGCTCTGGAGCTCTTCTCCCATCCCTACTACCAGGACGACCGTTCCGATTCGCCCGAACAGCATCGGGCGGTCGGCTGGGTGGGAGAGCGCCTTTACAGCGTCATCTTTGAAGTGCGCGAGGACGAAGGGGATCTATCACCTGATCACCTTGTGGAAGGCAACTCGTGAGGAGCGAGCACTCTATGAAGAAAACTGGTAACGCGAAGAGGAAATCACCGCAGCGGAAAGCATTGCGCGCATGGCTGACGCAGGCAAGGATGTGTCGCGTTTTTTCACAAAGAGCGGGCGAATCTTGCCGCCAGTACAACGCGTAAATGTGGACTTCACCGCACCGATGTTGGCAGAGTTGGACCGTCAGGCTTAAGAGCTGAACATCAGCCGACAGGCGGTGATCAAAACGCTCCTGCGCCAAGGGCTTGACCAGCATTACGCATCGACGGCAAGCCGCCAAGCGGATCGGAATCGCACGGCTCGGCGCGATTGATGGCAATCGGGAGCGCAGGGAACCGACGGAGACGAAATCCTTGCCAAGGTTCACGTCTCTTGCTTATCACCGCTCCCACAGGCCTTGGAAATCCCTTCAGGATTTCCATCCCGATCCTGCAGCTCAGAACGATGGGGTTCTTTCGTCCCTAAAATGCCCTGATAAGTCTTTGTTTCACAAAGGCGCCCAAAACTCTGTATTGAATACCACCCGTTGGTTGGCCCGACTTCCCTTCATTTCGATCTGTTTTTCCTTTTTCATTTCTGCTTGACACAGTCTGTGTGATGGCCGTATTTTGCCAATAGGCTAATTAGCCTATTGGTGAATTAATTGCCAGACCAGCTAAGTTCGACGTTTGGAGCTCTCTCGGACCCCACCCGACGGGCTATCCTGGCGCGCCTTGTGCGACGGGAACTCTCCGTCAAGGAACTCTCCGAGCCATTTGCAATCACTGCGCCCTCCATGACCAAGCACCTCAAGGTTCTGGAACGCGCGGGCTTGATCACTCGCAGCCGGGATGCACAGAGGAGGCCGTGCCGCCTGCGGAGTGCTCCTCTGCGGGAGGTCGCTGAGTGGCTCGAACAATACCGCCGGTCCTGGGAACACAGCATGAACCGGCTGGACGCATACCTGGGAAAGATAGAAGCAAAGGAGGGACCGAAGCATGCTCGCCGGAAAAAGCGTTGAAGTCAGGGTCAGTCTTCCATCAGAGCGGGAGATCGCGTTCACTTGCCGTTTCCAACGGAGCGCGCGGCTGTTATTCGAGGCATGGACGAAGCCGGAGCAGCTCAGGCACTGGTGGGGCTGCGAGGGATCAAGCATTACGCATTGCGCGATTGATCTGCGTGCCGGCGGTTCCTGGAGCCTTGTCATGCGGATGGCGGATGAATCCGATCACCCCTTTCATGGCACCTATCGTGAGGTCCTGCGCCCGTATCGGCTGGTGTACACCGAGTGTTACGACATGCCCCAATTTGGAAGTCCCGAGTGGCTGACCACGGTGACGTTCGATGAGACCCAGTCAGGAACGCTGGTCACGCACACCATCCAACACCGGTCACGCGAAGTTCGCGATGGTCACCTGCAGGCGGGGATGCAAGAAGGGATGATACAGACTCTGACGCGTTTGAATGAGCATACTCGAGCGTGGAGAAGTGATGCAACGAGTGGGCCCAACCAAGACCTGAATTGAGCCAGCGGACGGAAGAGCTCGTGACGACCCGCAAAAATGGCGCTGTACTGAATACTCTTTCTACGCAACGTTGACGTTGTACCAGCGGAGAACTGAGAGCGCGCAGCGTGTTCCAGCGGCTTGCCCTGCCGACACCGGTCTCCATCTCCAATGGAATATATTCGGGATGAAGGAGGTTGAGCGGCCAGCGCCCGTTCTGGTGGCGGCGCTCAATCACGGTTTCGATGGCGTCACTGACGCGGCTGTCGGGTTTGATTCCTGCATTCCGCAGATAATCGAGTCCGCGCAAGACGTCGTAGTGCCAAAACGTCGGGAACGAGAAGCGGAGCCAGCGTTTGTTGATGACTTCGCCGGTTCGAAGCGAGCGGAACATGCGGCGCTCGAGCAGATAGTTTTCGGCCCTCTTGCGGGCCTTGGTGACGGCCGCCGATTTGCGCCCGGCTCGTTCGTATTCGAGCAGCCCTTCGAGCACGCAGATGGTGGTATGGAACGAAGAGCGCCGGCTTTTGGGTGCTTCGCAGTTCCAGCCGCCATCTTCGAGCTGCTCGCCCAGGAGTTGATTGGCCAGTGCGTCGTTCGGTTCTTTGAAATACGAGCCGATGCCGAGGATTCTGCCGTTGATGCAGGGCTCCGTTTCGCCGTGAAGGAAAGGCCGGTTGTTGAGCCGCTTAAACACCAGCCGCTTGTCGACGCGGTCGATCATTTTGCGAGCCTGCTTGCTGGCGGGGTCGAGACCGAGGTCCTTCAAGACGACGAGAGTGTAGAGGGTAATCAGCAAGCCTCGGTCCTCCTTCGGCAAATCGTCTCTCCACCCGCGGGGGCCCCCGCCCCAGTTGCCGGCAGGAGATTGGAGGGCGAGAAGTTGGGCTCCCCAGCCTTCGGTTGCGACGCGAGACCGCTCGGCTGCAATCGCGTCGGGGGCTTCACCGGTAAGGTCCCTCATGACCTGCCAACGGATGGCCGGGTCAGAATCGAGGAGCCATTTGAGGTGCGCGGGCCGGGGTGCGTAATCGTGTAGGCGCATTCGTCTGTTATAGCAAGTGGTGGGTAGTTATTCCATCCGGTCCACGAAATTCCGTCCCGGAGTTTTTTTGTCCCGAGGTTTTGCAGTCACCGACGTCGTGAAGACCGGCCGGCGGATCGCAGGCAGAGCCATCTATGCGTCCAGCGAGCGCAGGTAGTCTCGCACTTAGTTCTGGCCAAAGTACTTTCAACAAATACCCTGCTACCCGCAGGCAGCGCTGTAAAAGCTGGTATCCTCCGCCAAGCCTCAATATCCGCGCCGGAGAAAAAATAGGAATTCGAGGGCATGCATGCAACTCGTCTATCTCTGCCTTTCGATATAACAAATAATGTTATAATAGCGAGGAGACGGGATTTGAGAATTCGCTGATGACAGGATCTGAGCTAAAAGCAGGCCGCTTGCGAGCGAACTGGACTCAAGAGGAAGCAGCGAAGAGATTGGGTTTGACGCAGGCATATTTGTCGATGCTGGAGCGCAACCGTCGTCCAGTGACGCCCGCACTTGCGTTACAAGCGCAAAAGGTTTTCGATCTCTCGCCTGTTTCGCTGCCTCTGCAGGGGGCGCGGCCTTCGCCGTTAAGCGATGACGAGTTCAAATCCGAACTTGGAGCGTTTGCTTATCCGGGATTTCGGTATCTCCGGGGAAAGCCGACACGGAATCCCGCGGAACTGCTGTTCTGCGCTCTCGATTGTGCAGACATGGACAGGCGTGTGGTCGAGGCCCTTCCCTGGCTGGCCTTTGCATTTGTGAACCTGGACTGGGATTGGCTTGTGACCCATGCGAAGATACGTGACCGCCAGAACCGCCTTGGATTTGTGGTGGAGTTGGCGAAGGAAACAGCGGTCAGGAAAGGCGACGCCGTGGGTTCGGCGAAGTTGTCCGAGACGCTGTCGCTGCTTCAACGCTCACGGCTGGTGGAGGAGGACACGCTGTGTCACGACTCGATGACCGAGGCGGAACGCAAGTGGCTGCGGAGCAAGCGCCCCCAGGCCGCAAAGCGCTGGAACCTGCTGACTGACCTTGATATGAAAGACTTGTCCTATGCTCATCGGTGACGAGGCTTCGGAGCCATGGAACGCGTTCCTGAAGGAACTCGATGCGTGTGCTCCTTCGGCTGTATGCCTCGAATGTATCGGTGGATTCGTAGTCACCATGCTCTATGGAATGAGCCGTTCGACGGGAGATCTCGACGTGGTCGAGATCGCTCCGAGATCAGTGGGAACCACATTCGCGCAGATAGCGGGTGAAGGCGGACGGCTACACAGGAAACACGGAATCTACCTTGATTACGTAACCGTGGCGCAAACGCCCACCGAATATAAAAGCCGTTTGAGGGAGATGTTTCCGGGTGTGTTTCGCCACATCCGCCTTATGGCTCTTGATCCCTATGATCTTGCACTCACCAAGCTGCAACGAAACATTGAACGGGATAGGGGGGATGTACGCTTTCTGGCGCGTACGGTTCCGTTTAGCCTGGATATCCTGCGTGATCGCTACTACGCGGAGTTGCGTCCGTATCTGCCTGGGAACCTCGACAGCCACGACCTGACGTTGCAGCTTTGGATAGAGGCGATTGAGGAAGATCGCGAGATGCGTTGACAGAACCACCTATGCGTCCAGCGAGCGCAGGTAGTCTTCAGAAATGGTGAAGTGTAAAGCTAAGTCCACCCATCCTCCGTGTGGTGACCGTGGTGTGTTCAAGAGTTGACTGTGGCGGCACGCACGGAAATGAGACGCCATGCCGCCATTGATTGTTTCAGATAGACTCCCGGATCACCTTTCAACCCATAGCACTGGATGCCGAACGGCCCTCGGTACCCGGCTTTGGTGATGGTGCGGACCAACGCGGTGACATCGTAGTCGCCGCGGCCGAGGGGCTGAATCAGCGTGCTCCAATCCCCGCCGTGCTGGTCCGCTCCGTTGACCGTGACCCCGTACAGGCGTGGAATCGAGTTATCCAGTAACTGATGGAACTCGGGATCAAACCCGGAGCGCAATTCGTGGCAGAGATTGAACGTGGCGCCTACATTGCTTCGCCCGACTCGTTCTGCAACCCGCACAACGTCTCGAAACCGGGCCAGGTAAAAGCCATAGTGCGGATAGAGCGCGACGCGAAGATTGGATCGAGACGCGAGGTCGGAGATTCGATCGACCGCCTGGATCGTCCGCTCTTCTGCTCCGGCCCCGGCCCCTGCGTCGTCCCCCTGAATGGCGACCCATACGACGGTTCCACGCCCTTTCAAGGCGTCGATCGCGGCTTCCATGCCTGGCTCATATTTGATCTGGCCACTGCTGATGTCGACAGTCAGCCAAAGAAAGAACAACTGGAGATGCGCCTCGTCCAGGGCTCGCAACCGCTCGGGGATTTGGCGTGCATGATCGAAGACGGTTCCCTCAAATCCATACTCGCGCGCAAATCCGGCTTGCTGCTCGGGACTGATATCGCCAAACTCGTACGCAAAGACGGAGTTTGGCAGTCCGGCCGAGTCCCCGCTATCGAAACCTCTCGCCTCGATGTTCGCAAGCGCGATGCAAGCGGCTGCAGCACCTTTGACAAAGCCCCGACGGCTGGTGAGCACCATGCTGCGGATCTCCTTTAGGGTGTACCGTACCTGCTTTCGCCTTCTCCGGGGGAAAGATTGAGATTCATCATACTGCGAGGATGGGCGCTTTGGAGTGAGAGACCTTCCTGGAGTTGACTCCCCGCCGGGCCAAAGTTTCCGATTTCTTTGCCTGGGAGATAATGATTCAGCCGGCGGCTGCCGCGATATTTTCGCTTGTTCGGGACTTACCCTGCGAGTTCGGCAGTCCAGCAGGCACCGCAATTTCGAAGGGAAAGACCATGCCAAGGATGGAAACTCAGATTTGGAAGAGTGCAAGACTCACGATCGAACGCGCCGAAAGCGAAACACACGGCATGGTCTTTCGATTTTCCGGGCCATTTACCGGGCGGGATATGTACAACTCCCTGTCTCCTGACGCCTTTCGGAATATCTTCGAATCGGCGCCGGGCGATGAGCAGCCAGCGGCACACCTCTTTGACCTGACCGAGGTTCCCTACATGGACTCGACCGGCCTCGGTATGCTGGCCAGCCATTATGTCCGGTGTCAAAGCAAAGGGATTCGGCTGAGCATCACAGGGGTCAGCCCTCGTGTTCACGAATTGTTCAGGCTGACCGGATTGGGGACCGTACTTCCGATCGCCACAACCAACTGATCGAGAAGGAGTCGCAAGACGACAACGGGCCACGCTTCGGGCATACTTCTTATCCAGGCAAAGGAGAGAGCTACTTTATGTGCGATGACTTGATTCACCAGGGACTTATCCATGATCCCACTGTTTCGCGCAGAGCTTTTGGGCTTGGAGCGGCAGCGACCATTGTGCTGAGCTCCTCGGTGGCTGCGGCGCAGGCAAAGGTGGTTCAGAAGGACGTAGATGTGCCCATGGCGAGTGGTGTTGCCGACTCGGCGCTCTTCTATCCCGAGGGCAAGGGAAGCTGGCCGGCGGTGCTGGTGTGGACCGACATTCTTGGGCTGAGGCCGGTGTTTCGCGAGATGGGTCAAAGGCTCGCCGCCGAAGGCTATGTGGTCCTGGTGCCGAATCCGTTCTACCGTAATGCAAAGGCGCCGGTGGTCGATGGTTCGTTTGACTTCAGCAAGCCGGAAGACCGCGCCAAGGTGATGCCGATGGCAGCGGCGTTGACCGCCGATGCGAACATCAGCGACGCAAAGTCGTACGTCGCCTTTCTCGACGCGCAGCCGCAAACTAACAGGAAGAAAAAGATGGGTGTCCAGGGGTACTGCATGGGCGGGCCGCTGACCTTTCGCACGGCAGCCACCGTACCCGAGCGCATCGGCGCGGCTGCTACCTTTCACGGTGGTGGCCTGGTAACCGATAAGCCGGACAGCCCGCACCTGCTGATCCCGAAGATGAAGGCCGAGCTGCTCTGTGCGGTGGCAGACAACGACGACAAGCGCGACCCTAGTGCCAAGGACACACTCAAAGAGGCCTTCGCGGCAGCCCATCTGAAGGCAACGGTCGAGGTCTACGAGGGCTGCAATCACGGCTGGACGGTGCGCGGCAGCCAGGTCTACAACGAGGCAGGAGCAGAGCGGGCGTGGGCGGAACTTACCGCACTCTATAAGCGGAACCTCACGTAGACGATGGACCCGGCTCCTTTATATGTCCAGGAGATAGACTGAGAGAATTGGAGGTGTGAAACCGTTGACTACACCCAGGTTCGTCCCCAGCAGCGAAGAATTGAGCAAGCTTGACCGCGACCTGCGGTTTCATCCTTCGACGACCGAGCGGCCGGCAGCTCTGACCGCGGAGCAGATTGCAGCGTTTAACCGCGACGGTTACCTGGCCGGCATTCGGATCTTCGATGCAGAAGAGATGGCCGGCATCCGTGGTTACTTTGATGAACTGCTGGCCAGGACGCTGGCCGCAGGGGGCGACAGCTACTCGATCAGCACGGCGCACCTGCGCTATCGACGTGTTTACGACATCCTGACGGATGCTCGTATTGTGGCCCGCATCCAGGACCTGATTGGCGAGAACGTAGTTGCCTGGGGTTCGCATTTCTTTTGCAAAATGCCTGGAGATGGCAAACGGGTCTCCTGGCATCAAGATTCGAGCTATTGGCCGTTAACGCCGTCGATGGCCGTGACCGCATGGCTGGCGATCGATGATGCCACCATCGAAAACGCCTGCATGCGGTTCATTCCTGGTTCGCACCACTTGGGGCATCTGACCTATGCGCTGAGTGAAAACGACGAAGCGAATGTTCTGAACCAAACGGTTCCGGGCGCTGAGACTTTTGGACGGCCAGTCGATGTGGAACTGAAGGCCGGGGAAATTTCCATTCACAGCGACCTGCTGTTGCATGGATCCGAAGCGAATCAATCGAGCAAACGACGCTGTGGGCTGACTCTGCGCTATTGCCCGGCTATCGTGAGAGCGGGCCTGGGCTGGAATGCGAAAGGGGTCATTGTGAGCGGGAAAGACGAATCCGGTCACTGGGCTAATCCGCCGCGGCCGCAAACGGAATAGCCAGATTTCGGCTCCCGCAGCGCTCAACGCGGGGCGTTGGCTTGGCGCGATCGAGGTTGGTGCGATCATGCGTTTCGCTTCGTTGCTGAGTCCCCGACTGAATTTTTTTATTTCCATTGGGCGGGCATGGCAAACGGGAAGTGGCACGTCAGGAGCCATTATCCCACTCAAGCCAAAAGAAGGCTTGAATGGGCCACCCAACCTTTGTTGCCGATGTAGCGAAAACTATTGTCTTCTGTCGCTGTAGTTGTCTCGAATTCCCTCGGAACTCCGTTTTTTCCGAATCCAGATCTAAGCAAGGACGTGGCATGAAACGTCTCGCATTTGTGGCGGTATTGCTTCTTAGCCCGGTGATCGTTCCTGCGCAACAATTCTCCTCGGTCCCAGGGCAGGGCCGCTCCATGGTGGTCACGAAGTTCGGCATTGTCTCCACTCCGCAGTTTCTTGCCTCACAGGCGGGGGCCCACATCCTCGAAGAAGGCGGCAACGCCGTCGACGCCGCGATCGCGGCCAACGCCGTCATGGGTGTCGTCCAGCCCTACGTCAATGGCATCGGCGGAGACCTCTTCGTCCTCTATTACGAGGCCAAAACCGGCAAAGTCTATGGCCTGAACTCCAGCGGCTGGACTCCCAAAGCGCTCACCATCGATTACCTCAAATCCAAAGGAGTCACCGCAAATCGATCCCATCGGCGTCGAGACCATCGACATCCCCGGAGCCGTCGCCGGATGGGACGCCATGCGCGCCCGCTTCGGAGCTCTGCCTTTTAGCCAGATCCTCGCACCCGCCATCTACTACGCGCAGAACGGGTTTCCCCTGGCTGAGCGCAATGCCCGCTACTGGATCGCCAAGAGGCTACTGAACCAGCCCGGCTACAAAGAGACCTATGACATCTGGCCCAGTGCTCCGATGCCCGGGGACCTGTTCAGGAACCCCGCTCTCGCCAGTTCCCTTCGCCAGATCGCCAAACATGGCCGCGATGCTTTCTATAACGGCCCCATGACCGAGACGATGGTCAAGTTCCTGGATGCCCACGGTGGGACGCACACCCTGGAAGACTTCCGTGACTTCCAGCCCGAGTGGGTGGAGCCTGTCTCTACCACCTACCGTGGCTGGACTGTCTATGAGCTGCCCCCCAATGGCCAGGGCATCGCCGCGCTGTCCATGCTCAATCTCATGGAGCACTTTCCCATGGCACAGTATGGCCACAACTCCGTCGACGCTCTCCATGTCATGATCGAGGCCAAGAAACTTGCCTACGCCGATATGTACAAGTATGTCGGCGATCCGCGCTTCTCGGCCATTCCGGTGAAGGAGCTGATCTCCAAAGAACTCGCTGCGCAGCGCGCTAAGCTCATCGGCATGGATAAGGCCTCCTGCCAGGTGGTTCCCTCCGAGGTCTCGGCAGAGCTCAACAAGCACGGCAACTCCACGATCTATCTCTCCACCATCGACAAGGACGGCAACATCGTCTCGCTTATCCAGAGCAACTATGCTGGCTACGGCACGGGCTTTGTCGCTCCCGGTCTCGGCTTCTCTTTCCATGACCGTGGCGCCGGTTTCCAGCTCACCCCCGGCCTGCCTAATTCGCTCGCAGGACACAAGCGTCCCCTGCACACCATTATTCCGGCCTTCATGGAGAAGGGCGACATTCACATCGGGTTCGGCATTATGGGTGGCTGGAACCAGGCACAGGCCCACGCGCAGTTCGTCGCCAACATCGTCGACTACGGCATGAACGTCCAGGCTGCGCTGGAACAGCCCCGCTTCAGCAAAGACACCTTCGAAGGCTGCGATGTCGAGATGGAGGAGACCATCCCGGCCGATATCCGCGCAGGCCTCACGCAGCGCGGTCACCAGATCAAGCTCCTCGAGCCCTTTTCATTTTCGGTAGGCCAGGGGGCTGCCGTCGTCCGTGACAGCAACCGCCAGGTCAACTTTGCTGCAGGAGATCCACGCTCCGACGGAGCAGCCATCCCTCAAGAGCCGGACACGAAGTAGGTGGAGAATTTCCCAGGGTAGGATCATTCCCGACTGGATGGATGGGCTACACCAGTTCACGCACCTTGTCGTGGGCATTCGTGAGGGCAATCTTCATCGTATTGGGCTCGCCGCGGACCAGTGCTTGCCCTAGCTTCAACGCCTGCGAGGCTTTGATCTTTGCCGGCATGGGAGGAGTGAACGGATCGACGACTGCCTCAATCAACACGGGTTCATTCCGGGTGAGCACGCTGTCGAGAAGTGCCCCACACGACGAGGGATCTTCGATGCGCAGCGCTTCGATACCAGCCCCGCGGGCGATGGTGACGAAGTCCGCCGGATAGAGATCGCAGGCATATTCAGGATTGCCTAAAAACACCATTTGTTCCCACTTAATCTGTCCCAGGGTATTGTTCTTGATCACAATGATTTTGATGTTGAGCTGGTAAGCCGCCACGGTGATCAATTCACCCAGCAGCATGCTGAGACCACCATCGCCGATGATGCAGTACACGGGACGATCGGGATAGGCGACCGCGGCTGCTATGGCGTAGGGCAGACCGCAAGCCATCGTGGCTAGATTTCCGGAACAGCTGTGCTTCTGGCCCCTGCGAGCAGGCACGTAGCGCGCCCACCAAGTGGTGATGGTCCCCGAGTCGGAAGTAACCATAGCGTTCGACGGGATGCGCTTGCCCAACTCCCAGCCGATAACCTGTGGCTTCATCGGCTTGTCCTCTCGCGTGCCTCGCTCTTCCAGCAGCTTCTGCCAGGCCGCTTTACCCTTCTGCGCCTTTTCCAGAAAGCCTTTGCGATGCTTTTGAAGAAGCGGCATAAGGGCCCGCAGGCAGCTCTTGGCGTCTCCCACGAGCGCTACATCTGCTGGATGCCGCAGGCTGATACGTTGAGGATCCAGATCAACTTGCACACACTTCACCGAACCGGGCTCAGGAAGAAATTCGATGTAAGGGAAGGAGCTGCCAACCAAGAACAGTGTGTCGCAGCTTTCGATTGCATCCTGCGATGGCTCAGTTCCGAGCAGTCCGATACCACCGGTCGTGTAGGGGCTGTCGTCGGGAACCGCCGCCTTCCCCAACAGAGCCTTGATGATCGGAGCCCCGAGGATTTCCGCCATCTCTTCCAGCTCCTGGGTGGCGTGCAGCGCACCCTGTCCAGCAAGAATGGCAATCTTCTTGCCGCGGTTGAGAATGTCTGCGGCATGTTCGAGCTCGATCCTGGATGGCAGCTGCTCGAAATAGGCCGGGACCGCCGAGGTGTGATGCACAGGGTTTCTCTCCGAGCGGCCTTTCTTAACCTCCTGTACCTGGACATCCGCGGGAATGGTGATGTGGGCAACCCCACGCGAGGTAAGGGCGGTACGAATGGCCAGATCCACGAGACTTTCCATGTGCGCCCCGCTCATAACCCGCTCATTGAAGGAAGCCACATCGATAAAGAGCTTGTCGAGTGCTACATCCTGTTGCGTGAATGTGCCGATCAAATCGCTGTGTTGCAGGCCTGTAATCGCCAAGACCGGCGCGTGATCCATCTTCGCGTCGTAGAGTCCGTTGAGCAGATGAATGCCGCCCGGGCCGGAAGTCGCGATGCAAACGCCCAGACGGCCGGTGAATTTGGCATACGCACACGCCATGAAAGCGGCCGCTTCTTCGTGCCTGACATGTATAAAACGAATCTTGTCTTTTTGTTTACGGAGCGCTTCGAATACGCCGTTGATACCATCGCCGGGCAGCCCAAAGATCGTATCGACCCCCCAAGCCAGCAACCGTTCTACCAGTACATCCGATGCGTCCTTCATCTTCACTCCCCTGGGGCGTAGCGTTCGGCCGCTTGCCTGATAGTCGCTTGGACGCGCTTTCTGTCGCAGGGGTTTGTTCTGCGACAAACTGCTCCTAGGGCAAGATAGATCGCTTGCGGGGAAAAACAGCATCAAAGGTTGCGAGGGCCGTTATCATGCCGCGAACAACCAGCCGCCGACACGCCAGGTGACAGACGGGGCGTTTATACCATCCGTTACGCGCAGGGGTAGATATCGTCCCGTCTGTCAAAAGGTTTCCAACAGGTTTCCGTCACGCATCTGCCCGGGTCTTGCCTCCCCCAATGAGACCGCCTCTAGTCTCTAGAGTTGTGGCATGGATGAGTGTACCGTATGTGGTACACTCATAGTAAACCATTAGCCGTCCTATCCAGCCGTCGGCCTTGAAAAAAATAGAGGTAATCTTTTTTCGGACTGGTGCCGGCGGAGAGCCTGTACGCGAGTGGTTGCGATCGCTCAGCCCAATCGAGGATCGGAAACAAATCGGCGTAGACATCAAAACGGTGGAATTCGGTTGGCCGATTGGAATGCCGGTCTGTAGACCGTTGGGCGATGGACTTTACGAAGTACGGTCGAGTTTGACTCAGAACCGGATTGCTCGGGTGCTGTTTTATATCGACCCGAGGGGCAGGATGGTCCTGCTGCATGGCTTCGTTAAGAAGACTCAGAAAACGCCGCCGGCAGACCTGGAACTGGCACGGAAGAATAAGGCTCTCCATGAGAGCGAACTGAAGAGGGAGAAATGACGATGGCAAAGGGATCGGCAGGGGTACACAGCGGATCTAGTTTCGATGATTTCCTGGAAGAGGAGGGATACCGAAACGACGTAGAGAGCGCCGCGATCAAGCGCGTGCTCGCCTGGCAGTTTGAGCAGGAGATGATTCGGCAGCAAAAGACGAAGAGGGCGATGGCGGCCGAACTGAAAACGAGCCGCTCTCAGTTGGACCGCTTGCTTGATCCGCAGAACACGGCGGTTTCGCTGGATACCTTGACGCGGGCAGCCCATGTCCTGGGTAAGCGTTTGGTGTTGGAAATCCGGGATGCGCAGCCGCAAAGATTGCGCGCTAAGAGACTCGGACAGCAGCGCACGAGCATTACCCAGGGTACGGCTACTCGTCGCGGAGGGAGTGGCGTGTAGCGTGCCCGCGCGAAGGCTCTGCCACCGTTCAGTCGCTCGATCCCTGGAGCGATCCTATGGGTGAATGTGGTCTTCACAGCCGCGGGCATTTGAGTTAGGGGTTGTTTTGTCTGTTCCCTCCGAAGTCCGAGGATGCCAAAGGAGAGAGTAAAGCTTCCGTTTGAATAGGATGCTGGCTCGGTGAAACTGCAGATCCCTCCGCTTCGGTCGGGATGACAACGGAAGGGGTGGCGCTCCCATCTGTTATCGGATAGTGGCTTGGGAAGTTTCGGGGACTGGAGGGAGTAACCACTCATCTCTGTTTGGGCTCAATTTCGTTTTGCCACAGGGTTCCCGTTCCGCTAGTACCGCTAGTCCCGGACAGCGCGCTTCTCTCCGGGAAAAAATTTCGTTATCCCGCAACCCTTGCAAGTTGCCGGACATATATATAAGAAGAATGAGTGCAGCGGAGGCTTCCTTGCGAGAAAACTCAGCCATGCCGAAGGCTCCGCGGGTGGTGATTGTCGGGGGAGGGTTTGGAGGCTTCTATGCCGCCCGCGCCTTGGCTAAGGTTCCCGTGCAAGTCACGCTGGTGGATAAACGGAACTATCACCTGTTCCGGCCCATGTTGTACCAGGTGGCTACCGGACTTCTTTCGGGCGACGATATCGCTCCGCCCTTGCGGGTGCTCTTCAGCAGGCAGAAAAATATCGACGTGTTGATGTCGGAAGTGACAGGCGTGGATACCAGGAATCGCAAGGTGCTGCTGCCCGACTGCGACCTGCCGTATGACTATCTGATTTTGGCCACCGGCATCCAGGTAAATTACTTCGGCCATGAAGAGTGGAAGCCGATTGCTCCGGGACTCGATGCGCTGGAGGATGCGGACAAGATCCGCAGCAGGATTCTGAGGGCGTTCGAAGAGGCCGAGCAGCTGGCTTTGTGCGGCGATGCAGAAGGCGTCGCGCTCAAGGAACTGCTCACGTTCGTGCTCGTGGGCGGCGGCACCGTCGGCGTCGAGCTCGCCGGCACCATCGCCGAAATGGCAAAGATGGCGTTGGCTCACGACTTTCGCCACCTTGGTCCGGGTGCAGCCCAGGTGATGCTCTACGAAGGCGCACCACGCATACTCCCGAGCTTTGCCGAGGATCTTTCGGCGAAAGCCACGCGCCATCTGGAAGAGTTAGGCGTGAAGGTCTTTACCGGGACTCGGGTGGAAAGTGTCGATGCAGAGGGCATTGTGGCCGACGGCAAGCGCATCCGCAGCCGGACAGTGATGTGGGCCGCGGGCGTGGCCGCCTCACCGGCAGCACGTTGGCTGGGCGCGGAAGCGGACAAGTCCGGGAGGGTGAAGGTGAACCCTGACCTGTCGGTTCCCGGACATGCTGAGATCTTTGCCATTGGCGACACTGCGCTGGTGATTGCCAATACTCGCAACCTGCTGGGCTTCAAGAGTGGGACGGCGGTGCAGATGCCTGGACTGGCGCAGCCTGCCATCCAACAAGGCGAATATGTGGCGGAGGTGATTCGCCGCCGCACCACGGGCAAGGCTGGGCCAGAGCCCTTCTGGTATTGGGACAAGGGCGACCTGGCCGTAGTGGGTCGTACGTTCGCTGTCGCCGATCTGAGGTTTTGGAAGTCTGCCGGGCTCACGGCGTGGTTGTTGTGGGCCGGGGTCCACATCTATTTTCTTATTGGCTTTAGCAATCGGCTGTTTGTCATGCTGCGCTGGATGGTGCAGTTTGTTACCAGACGCCACGGAGTAGGGGCGGTGGCGGCGCAAACGCAGGTTGCCGGCCAGAGGCTGGATAAAGAAAAGCGCAGGGGCTAAAGCCCAATTCTCTTTTGACCCTTTACGGCCCGGCTAAAGCCGTGCCCTGACACAAAACATTAGTTTTTCCGCAGCCTGTAGAGTCGCGCTCTGATACAGAGCCTTGGAGGAATGACTCGCGGGAAGTCTGGCGTTTTTCGCACATACAGCGAAAGTCCGCGACTCGCGTCGTGGGCTTCAGGAAATGCCGACAGGCTTTAGGCGTGGCCGCCGCCTCGAGGGGGAATCGTCCCTCAGCGGCTAAAGCCGGATTCATGGCAAAGCGATTACGTACGGCCTAAAGGCCGTACCCTTCAGAAAAATGGGTTTTCCGCAAGCTGAGGTACAAGGCGTGCTCGCACAACCACAGCCCCGGACTCGTGCCCTGATACACAGCCTCAGAGCAATGACTCGCGGGCAGACCGGCGGTTTCCGCACGAACAGCAAAGCCCGCGCCTTTCGGCGCGGGCTTCGGGAATTACCGGCAGACTCTAGGCGTGGCTGCCGCTGCCGTCGGGTGGCGGGTTCTCAGACATTGCCTTGTCGATTTCTTCGCGGCGCTTGGCCCGCGCTTCCGCACGCTTCTGGCGCTTCTCGTCCAACTCGTGCTCGGAACCGAGCAGTTCGATGAATGCCTTCTCCGCTCCATCGCCCTTCTGGAAGCCGGTGCGCACGATGCGCAGATAGCCGCCGGCGCGATCTCCATAGCGCGGGGCTACGGTATCGAACAGACGGGAGACCGCTTCCCGGGTCTGCAGATAGGACAGAGCCAGACGGCGGGAGTGCAGATCGCCCCTCTTGCCCAAGGTGATCAGCTTTTCTACGTGAGGACGAGCGGCCTTGGCCTTGGTGATGGTCGTCTCCACCCGGTCCTCAAGAAGAATGGACGTCACCAGGTTGCGCAGCAACGCGCGGCGATGGCTGGTGTTTCGTCCGAGTTTGTATCCTGCATTGCGATGGCGCATGGGTTTCTCTTTCCTGCGAAATTTTGCAGTGGCCGGTGAGTTCCCTCACCGGCCACCGCGAAAGACTAGAAGTTCTCCGGCTCCGACTGGAGGGGAATGTCCACTCCCTCGAGATCTTCGTCGTCGTCATCCTCTTCGTCGTCGTAACGGTTGTAGCTGGCGGCCAGGGTTGCGGCCGGCAGTACGCTGGTCGGTCCAGGCACCGCGTTGCCGTGCTCGTCGATCTTCATGCCCAACGACAAGCCCATCTGCGCCAGAATTTCCTTGATCTCGTTCAAGGATTTGCGGCCGAAGTTCTTGGTCTTGAGCATCTCCGGCTCGGTCTTCTGCACCAGCTCGCCGATGGTCTGAATGTTCGCGTTCTTCAGGCAGTTGTAGCTGCGCACGCTCAACTCAAGCTCCTCTACGGAGCGATTGAGGTTCTCGTTGCGCAACTGCATGCGGCCTTCGTCGTGGGCGCTCTCGGCTTCGATCTCTTCCTCGAAGTTGATGAAGATGCTCATGTGATCCTTGAGCAGCTTGGCCGCGAGGCCGATGGCATCCGCGGGAAGCACCGAGCGATTGGTCCAGACTTCAATGGTCAGCTTGTCGTAGTCGGTGATCTGACCCAGACGAGCGGCATCCACGGTGTAGTTCACCTTGCGCACCGGGGAGTGAACCGAGTCCACGGGAATGAAGCCGATACCCAGATCCGAATCGAAGTTCTTGTCGGCAGAAACATAGCCACGGCCGCGCTTGAGGCGCATTTCCATGTCCAGCTTGCCACCCTCGCTGACGGTCGCAATGTAGACATCCTTGTCCAGGATCTCCACGTCTCCGTCGGCCTCGATCATGCCCGAGGTGACCACACCCGGCTGGTCCGCACGCAGATAAAGCGCCTTGGGACCTTCCCCGTTCAGCTTGAAGGGAATCTGCTTGAGATTCAGGATGATGTCGGTTGCGTCTTCGACGACGCCGGTGATCGATTGAAATTCGTGCAGTACGCCTTCGATCTTGACCGCGGTGACGGCCGCGCCCTCAATCGACGAAAGCAGCGTGCGGCGCAGCGCATTGCCGATGGTGGTGCCGAAGCCGCGCTCAAAAGGCTGAGCGCTGAACTTGCCGTACTTCTCGGTGAGCGTCTCCGTATCCACTGCAAGACGTTTTGGTTTTTGAAATCCTCTCCAGAGCATATCGGTATTCCTCTCCATGCACGGCAAGTCGCGAAGCATTCTGCTACGGCCGTGCCTGTTTCTCCTCGTTGATTGAATCTGTACTCAGCTATTTACTTGCTGTAAAGTTCGACGATCAACTGCTCGTTGACGGGCAGGTTCACGTCTTCCCGCTTGGGCAGCGCCAGTACCTTGCCGGAAAGATTGGCGTGGTCCACCTGCAGCCAACGCGGCGCTACCTGGTGGCTCGCGAACTCCGTCGAGGTCTCGAGCACTGTGAGCTTCTTGCTGCCCTCGCGGATCTTGATCTCGTCGCCCACGCTTACCTGGAAGGAAGGAATGTTCACCTTGCGGCCATTCACTTCCACATGGCCGTGGCGCACGATCTGGCGCGACTGGCGCCGCGAGCTGGCAAAACCGAGGCGGAAGGCCACGTTGTCGAGACGCCGCTCGAGCTGCTGCAAAAGCAACTCGCCGGTGACGCCCTGGGAGCGCGATGCCTTCTCGTAATAGGCGCGGAACTGGCTTTCCAGGGTGAAATAGATGCGCTTGGCTTTTTGCTTTTCCCGCAACTGCAGACCATAGCCTACGATCTTGGGCTTGCGGTCACGGCCGTGCTGGCCGGGGGCAAAGTTGCGCTTCTCAATGGGGCATTTTTCTGAGAAGCACTTGGTGCCCTTCAGAAAAAGCTTGGTGCCTTCGCGACGGCAAAGGCGGCAGACTGGTCCGGTATAACGTGCCACGTAGTTTCTCCTTACTTCAGAGGCCGACCGGTTTACAGATTCAATCCTTCGTCCCGGTCCAGCGTTAAAAGTTCTTAAACGCGTCTGCGCTTGGGCGGACGGCAGCCATTGTGCGGAATCGGCGTAACGTCACGGATGGAGCGGACGTCGAGCCCCGCCGCAGCCAGAGCGCGCACCGCCGACTCACGGCCGGAACCCGGACCACTTACCCGCACATCGACCGAACGCAGACCATGATCCCGCGCCTGGTTGGCAGCGTTCATCGCAGCCTGCTGGGCGGCGAAGGGCGTGCCCTTGCGCGACCCACGAAAGCCGAGCGAACCGGAGCTCTTCCAGGAAAGCGTGTTGCCCTGGCCGTCCGTGATGGTCACGATGGTGTTGTTGAACGATGCCTGAACGTAGACCAACCCATAGGGAACGTTCTTGCGCTCGCGCTTCTTGAACTTCTTGTTCTTGCCGGCCTTGCCGGATGCCGGCTGCTTCTGCTCCTGTTTCGCCATTAAGTCTTCGCCGTCGCTTTCTTCTTGCCTGCGATTGTGCCCTTACGGGGTCCCTTGCGGGTGCGCGCGTTGGTGTGGGTGCGCTGGCCGCGGGTGGGCAGGTTGCGCCGGTGGCGCAGTCCACGATAGGACTGAATGTCAATCAGCCGCTTGATGTGCATCGAGACATCTTTGCGCAGATCGCCTTCGATCTCGCCTTCGTTCTCAATCACCTGGCGGATACGGTTGACCTCGTCTTCGCCCAGATCCTGGACCTTCTTGAACGGGTCCACATTGGCCGTCTCCAGGATGCGTCGCGCACGAGGGTTGCCGATACCGAAAATGTAGGTGAGCGCGATTCTTGCCTGCTTGTGGCGGGGCAGATCGACGCCAGCAATACGTGCCATGCCTAATCCTTTTTACTTCGTGTGCTCGAGCAGCTTCGCCGCCGGAGCGGTTTCTAGTGAAAGCAAGGGAGAGGTTCAACGCAAGCCTTTATGGCTAACTAGCCTCTCCGGTGCCGTTATCAGAGGAAAAAGATCCTCAGTTGAGATTTGGTTATCCCACTCAAGACCCCGGCATGCCGGGGCAGGCGCCGTACGGCTTGAATGGGCCACCCAGTTCTTTCTAGAGCGTTAGCCTTGACGCTGCTTGTGCTTCGAGTTCTCGCAGATCACCCGCACCACACCGCGGCGATGGATGACCTTGCACTTGTCACAAATCTTCTTTACCGATGCCCGTACTTTCATTACTGCTCCTGACTTTAATCGCTACTTGTAGCGGTAAACGATCCGGCCCCGGGTCAGATCGTATGGGCTGAGCTCTACCGCCACCCGATCGCCGGGGAGAATGCGGATAAAATTCTTCCGCATGCGTCCCGAAACGTGCGCCAGAACCTGGTGCTTGTTCTCAAGCTCGACTTTGAACATCGCGTTGGGCAACGTCTCAACGACAGTTGCCATTACTTCAATCGCGTCTTCCTTCGACAAACCTTATCCCGATTCCGCCGCGATTCGCGTCCCACAGGCTGTCGTTGCCTACTGCGTCAAAATTACGGCGCCCTCGGCCGTTACCGCGACGGTGTGCTCGAAATGAGCGCTCAAGCTTCCATCCTCGGTTACCGCCGTCCAGCCGTCGCTCAATACCTGCACACCCGGCTTGCCCACATTCACCATGGGCTCGATCGCCAGGACCATCCCCGCACGCAGCTTGGTTCCCGCTCCCCGCTGCCCGTAGTTAGGAACCTGCGGATCTTCATGCATCCGGGTCCCGATTCCGTGGCCCACAAATTCCCGCACTACGCTGAAGCCGTCCGCTTCCACCACTTCCTGCACCGCGGCCCCAATATCCCCCAGCGTGGCTCCCGGCCGCACTACCTTGATCGCGGTCTCGAGCGACGCCTTGGTCACATCCAGCAGGCGCTTGGTCTTAGGCGCTACCTCAGATCCCACAGGAACCGTAATTGCGGAGTCGCCGTAGTAGCCGTCCAACACCACGCCGCAGTCGATGGAGACAATATCTCCGTCGCGCAGCACCCGTTCCTTCGAGGGGATGCCGTGCACCACCTGCTCGTTGACCGAAGTGCACAGGACACAGGGGTAACCGCGATAGCCCTTGAACGCGGAGGTGGCTCCCAACGCCGCAATCTTGCTTTCCGCCGCTACTTCCAGATCGAGCGTAGTCACGCCGGGCTTGACATGTGCCCTCACATGCTCCAGCACCTCGCGAACCACCGCTCCGCTGCGCCGCATTTTTTCAATCTCCTGCGGCGTCTTGATCATGATGGCCATCGGCCTTTTCGACTCTCTTTCTTTCACTCGAAAACTTCGCCAAACCGGCGATCAAACTTCCGCACTCGACTGAGACTGCTAATTCTGGGATCGGAGTCGCGCTACCGCGGCCATGATGCCCGCCATTACCTCGCCCGCCGGCTGCTCGCCATCCACTTCCACGAACCGGCTGCTGGCGCGATAATGTTCCACTACCGGCGCCGTCAGCGCCGCATAAGTGCGCATCCGCTCATGGAAGACCGCTTCCACGTCATCCGCGCGCTGGACCAGCGGTGTGCCTTCTACATCGCATACCGTGTCTACTTTCGGCGGCTGCAGGTAAACGTTGTAAATACGCTGGCAGGTTGGACAGTTGCGCCGACCCGTGATACGACGCAACAACTGAGTATAACTTACCTGGATACTTACTGCAATCAGCGGGAGCCCGGCCGGGACGGCCGCCAAGCGGCGTGATCGAGCCACTCCGCCTGGGCCAGGGTCCGCGGATAGCCATCCAAGATGTAGCCCCGCGCGGTGTCGGGCTGGGCCAGCCGTTCCGCCACCATCTGGTTGACCAGATCGTCGGGAACCAGCTTGCCCGCGTCCATGATCTGCGTCGCCGACCAGCCCAGCGGGGTTCCGCGATCCCTGTGGTCCCGCAGCAGATCACCGGTCGAGATCTGGGGGATGCCCCAGGCGGCCATGATTCCCTTGGCCTGCGTGCCCTTGCCCACCCCCGGCGCCCCCATCAGCAACATGGGGCCGGGAATCACCAGCTTTTCGTCCGTAGCGTGCAATCCTTCCGCCACTTGCAGCGGGCCTACCACGACCGCCTTCCGCGGACCCGGCCGCTGCGGGGCGAGAAGCCATCGTAGTGGCGCATGATCAGCTGCGACTCCACCTGGTTGACCGTATCCATGGCCACGCCCACCACGATCAGCAGCGAGGTGCCGCCGAAGTAGAAGCTGAAGTTCAAGCCGTGGGTGACCCAGGTGGGCAGCTGTTCGAAGAACCCGCCCACCAGCCAGAGATTGTTCAGGTGAATGCCGCTGATCAAGATCTGCGGGATCAACGAGATCACGACCAGGTAGAGCGCGCCCACCAGGGTGATGCGGGTAAGCACGTCGTTCACAAAGTCGGAGGTACGCTTGCCGGGACGGATGCCGGGAATGAACCCGCCATACTTGCGCATATTGTCGGCAATGTCATCGGGACGGAAGACGATGGAGATGTAGAAGTAGGCAAAGAAAACGATGCCCACAATGTACAGCAGCTCGTACCAGGGTTCCCCAAGGCGCAGGCCGTCGAAAACGCGGGTGAGGAAGCCGCTGTTGCGCACGTAGTCGGAGCTGGCAAAGAGCAGCGGGGCGGACAGAATCGAGCTGGCGAAGATGACCGGCATGACGCCGCCGGAGTTGACCTTGAGGGGCAGGTGGGTGGATTGACCGCCCATCATGCGCCGGCCGACGATCCGCTTGGCGTACTGCACCGGGATGCGCCGTTCGCTACGCTCGACAAAGACGATGAAGGCTACGGTGGCGATCATCATCACCACCAGCAGGACCAGCGCCGGAATGGTGAACGCCCCCCAGGCCTTGGTGCGCGCCTTGTCGATCAAATCCTGAATGCCGCGGGGCAGGCCAACCACGATGCCGGCGAAGATCAGCAGGCTCATGCCGTTGCCAATGCCGCGGTCGGTAATCTGCTCGCCCAGCCACATGATGAAGGCAGTCCCGGTGGTCAGCGTCACCATGGTCATCAGAATGAAGCCAATTCCGGGGTTCAAGACGTAGGAGACACCGCCGGAGCCGTGGGAGAGCGTCAGCGCGATAGCCAGCGACTGCACCACCCCCAGAACCACGGTGACGTAGCGCGTCCATTGGGTGATCTTGCGCCGCCCCAGCTCCCCTTCCTTCTGCAGCTTGGCCAATGGCTCATAAACCACGGTCAGCAGCTGGAAGATGATGGAGGCGGTGATGTAGGGCATGATGCCCAGGGCGAAGATGGTCAGGCGGCGAAGATTTCCGCCGCTGAACAGATCGACCAGGCCGAGCGCGCTGCCCGCCTGCTGGTCAAAGAATTGCGCCAGCAGCTTGAGGTTCACGCCGGGGGTGGGTATCTGCGAGCCCAGACGATAGACGGCGAGGATACCCAGCGTGAACAAAACCCGCTTGCGCAGGTCGGGGATGCGGAAGATATTTGCGATCTTCTCAAACATAAAATCGGTGCCTCAGGGGCTAAAGCCCTTTATCCTGCTGACTGACGTACGGGCTAAAGCCCATACCCTTCAGGAAAAGCGTACCTCAGGGGCTAAAGCCCGTCTATTCGTAATCGTTTACGGCCCGACTAAAGTCGTGCCCTGACACAAAGCATGAGTTTTTCCGCAGCCTGTAAAGCCCTCTACTTTCGGTATTACGTCACGGCTAAAGCCGTGCCCTGATACAAAGCCAACGTCGTTTCAGCCAAGTCCTACGACCCCGATGGAATGGGAGCCGCTTTCGGCCTGGTCTACGGCACGGCTAAAGCCGTGCCCTTCGTTCTCTTGCTCTTCCGTCACCTAGGAACTGCGGGGAGCCAGTTCATCACCCGTTAGGCGACCAGAACCGCCTTACCGCCGGCTTTCTCGATCTTTTCCTGGGCCGACTTGGAAAACTTATGCGCGTGCACCGTCACCGCGACGGTCAACTCACCATCGCCCAGCACCTTGACCAGCCCATGGCGCTTCTTGAGCAGGCCCTTGGCAGCGAAGGTCTCCAGCGTCAATTCCGCGAGGCCTTCGGCATGGAGCTCGGCAACGCGGCTCAGGTTAACCACCGAGTATTCGGTGCGGAAGATGTTGGTGAAGCCGCGCTTGGGCAGGCGGCGATGCAGCGGCATCTGGCCACCTTCAAAGCCACGCATCATGTGGGAGCCGGAACGCGAACGCTGTCCCTTGTGGCCTCGGGTCGAGGTCTTGCCCATGCCCGAGCCCATACCGCGGCCGACACGCTTTTTGCTGGTGTTCGCCTGCTTGGGCGCCCGCAAATTAGAAAGATTCTTTGCCATTACTATCCTCGCTCAACGCCAGACTGGTCTAGCCAGTCCGACTCGCTTTTATTTTCCTTGGCGGTCTTACTTTACGATCCGCACCAGGTGCGGCACGGTCTTGACCATGCCACGGATGGAGGCGTATCCTCACGCTCCACTACCTGATTGAGCCGGGTAAAGCCCAATCCCTTGACCACCCGCTTGTGCTTCTCCGGAGTGGAAATCGCAGAGCGATAGTACTCCAGGCGCATCATCAATTTGGCAGTCGCTGCCATCAATATAGCTCCTGTACCTGCTTGCCGCGAGCGGCAGCCACTTCGCCACGATCCCGCAACTGCACCAGCGCATCGAAGGTGGCCTTGACCACGTTGTGCGGGTTGGCGGTGCCCAGGCTCTTGGTGAGGACATTTTGCACCCCGACCGAGGTCATCACCGCGCGCACCGCGCCGCCGGCAATCACGCCCGTGCCTTCCGGCGCCGGCTTCAGCAGCACGTGCCCGGAACCGAAGCGCCCCAATACCTGGTGGGGTATGGTGGTCTCCGAAAGGTTGACGTGCACCAGGTTCTTCTTGGCCGCCTCGATGCCTTTACGGATCGCCTGCGGGACTTCCTTGGCCTTGCCCGAGCCGAAGCCAACCACCCCGGCAGCGGGATCCCCGACCACCACCAGCGCCGCGAAGGACATGTTCTTGCCGCCCTTGACCACTTTGGTGACACGATTGATGGACACCACCTGATCCTTCAGGTTGTACTGCCCGGCGTCCAGTTTCCGCTTGAGTATTGCCATGCTCTTGTCCGATCCTTCCAAAAACCGTTAGAACTCCAAACCTGCTTCGCGGGCCGCATCCGCCAGAGCCTTGATGCGCCCGTGGTAGAGATAGCCGCCGCGATCGAAGACCACCTTCTTGATTCCCTTTTCGATCGCGCGCTCGGCTACCAGCTTGCCCACTTCCTTAGCCGCGGCCACGTTGCCGCCAGTCTTCATCTTGGCGGAAAGGGTGGAGGCGGAGAGGATCGTTTCGCCCTTGGAGTCGTCGATGACCTGGGCATAGATGTGGTTCAGCGAGCGGTATACGTTCAGCCGCGGACGCACTGCGGTGCCTTCCATCTTCTGGCGAATACGAAAGTGCACGCGCTGGCGAATTACATTTCTCTGTCTTATCGGGAGCATCTGGTTCTTTCCTTCCTAAAAGCGGAGCTGCCCTGCAGCCCCGTTCGGTATCTCGGTTTACTTAGCGCCGGTCTTGCCGACCTTCTTCTTCAAGCGCTCGCCCACATAGCGCACACCTTTGTTCTTGTACGGATCGGGCTTACGCAGCGAGCGCATGTCGGCGGCCACCTGGCCCACCTTCTGCCGATCGATGCCGCTGATGGTCAGCCGCGTCTGCTTGGGATCGATGGCTACGTCGATGCCCGTGGGCAAAGGAAACTCAATGGGATGAGAGAAGCCCAGGGTAAAGACCACCGTGCCTTTGCCCTTCAGCTCGGCGCGATAGCCGATGCCGACAATGTCCAGCTCCTTGGTCCAACCCTTGGTCACGCCTTCGACCGCATTCGAGACCAGCGCCCGGGTCAAGCCGTGCAGAGCGGCGAGCGATTCCTTCTCCCGCACCGCGAACAGATTCCCGTCCTTGGTTTCGAGCGTGATGCCCGCAGGCACCATGGCGGTCAACTTGCCCTTGGGCCCTTCGACCAGCACGGTGTTGCCCTGCATCTTGTATTTCACCGTTGCGGGCAACGGAATTGGCTTCTTGCCTATACGCGACATACTTTTCTCAATCCTTCTCGGCTTGCGAGTCGCGGTCCCGGCAAGCCGGGACCGTTCCACTGCAGCCAGAGTGCAAACTACGCTGCACTCAATTGCTTACCAGACCTCGCAGAGAATCTCGCCGCCGACGCCTTCGCGCCGCGCCTGCCGGCCGGTCATCACGCCGCGAGGCGTGGTCATGATGCTGATGCCGAGACCGCTCTGCACACGCTTGATCTCATCGCGGCCGACATAGACGCGGCAGCCCGGGCGCGAAATGCGCGACAGGTCGCGAATGGCGGCTTCGTTGTTGGCGCCGTACTTGAGGTAGACCCGCAGCACTGCGCGGCCATTCTCTTCCGCCGCCTTGTAGTTGGCGATGTAGCCTTCTTCCTTGAGGATGCGGGCAATCTCGGTCTTCAGCTTCGAGGCCGGAACATCCAGCTTTTGATGGCGCGCACGAATGGAGTTGCGGATGCGCGTCACAAAGTCGGCTACTGGATCGGTTAAACTCATTCTCTCTCCTCCACTCCCCGTTCGCTGCGGCCTGTTGAATGCCCCAGAACCAGCGGGAATGTTGTTGTTACATAACCGGTGTGGGGTCGATTACTTACCAACTTGATTTGACGACGCCGGGGATTTCGCCCCGAAGCGCCAACTGGCGGAAGCACAAGCGGCAAAGACCGAACTTGCGCAGGTAGGCGCGCGGCCGGCCGCAGATCTTGCAACGATTGTGCTGGCGGCTGGAAAACTTCGGCTTGCGGGCGTCTTTTACTCGTTTCGCTGTAGTTGACATTCGTCTCTCTTCCTTATGCCGTCTGGCGGAAAGGTATGCCGAACTGCCGGAGCAGGGCACGCGCCTGGTTATCGTCCTTGGCTGTGGTCACGATGGTGACGTTCATGCCCTTCAACTTATCCACCCGGGCATAGTCGACCTCGGGAAAAATCAACTGGTCGCGCATGCCCAGGGTGTAGTTGCCTCGCCCGTCAAAGCTCTTGGTCGATACACCGCGGAAATCACGCACGCGGGGAAGCGCGATCGAGACCAGCCGGTCGAGAAACTCGTACATGATGTCGCCGCGCAGGGTGACCATGGCGCCGATGGGCATGCCCTCGCGCACCTTGAAGGCGGCGATGGACTTCTTGGCCCGCGTGGTCACCGGCTTTTGCCCGGCCACCGACGCCAGGTCAGCCACCAGCGGATCCATGATCTTGACATTCTGCGTGGCCTCGCCCAAGCCCATATTGAGAACGATCTTTTCCAGGCGGGGCACAGCCATCAGGTTGTCGAGGCCCAGCTCCTTCTGCAATGCCGGCCTGATTTCCTTGTGGTACTTCTCCTTGAGTCTCGCGTTTACTTTCGCTGCCATCGATCCGTCTCTTTTCCTTTCACGGTCCCGGAGTGGGCTTTGCTTATGCCCGTTTACCGTTGCGTGATCAAATTCCGCTTACTTCTTTTTCGGGGCCAGGGTCTGGCCGCACTTCTTGCACACCCGAACCTTGGTATCGCCTTCAAACTTGTGACCGACGCGGGTTGGCCCGCAGCTGCCGCACACCAACATCACGTTGGAGATCTGGATGGCCGCTTCCTGCTCGGCAATGCCGCCCTTGATGTTGCGCTGCGGATTGGGATGGACATGCTTCTTGACCATGCGCACGTGCTCGACCAGAACCCGGTTCTTATCCCCCAGCACGCGCAGCACCCGGCCCCGCTTGCCCTTATCGGTGCCCGTAATCACTTCCACCGTATCGTTGCGTTGTAACTTCAATGCCATAACTTCCTCGCTTCCATGACCCCGGCCTTAGATGACTTCCGGAGCCAGCGACACAATCTTCAAAAACTTCTTCTCGCGCAGCTCGCGGGCGACGGGACCAAAGACGCGCGTGCCTACCGGCTCTCCCGCATCGTTGATCAACACCGCGGCGTTCTGGTCAAAGCGGATGTAGGTGCCATCGCGGCGGCGATATTCCTTGCGCGTCCGCACCACGACTGCCTTCACCACCACGCCCTTCTTGACCTGCCCGTCGGGAGAAGCTTCCTTCACGGAGGCAGTAATCACGTCGCCCAGGCCGGCCTTTTTTCCGCTCGAGCCACCCAGGGGCAGAATCATCTGCAGCTTGCGCGCGCCGGAATTATCGGCTACGTCCAGCATGGTTCTCATCTGCACTGCCATACTCGTCTCTCCTTACGGTGTCACCCTTGTTGCCGAAACCTTTGCCCTCAGGGGCTAAAGCCCAATTCTTTTTCAGCCCTTTCCGGCCGACTAAAGTCGTGCCCTGACACAAAACCAATCCCGCGGTTTTCGTGGCGCCCACTCAAGCCCGACACGCCGGAGCAAGCGCCGTACGGCTTGAATGGGCCACTCAGAGTTCTGTTACACGACCGGCTGCGCCACCTCTTCGACTTGCGGCAGAGAGGAGCGGCGAACCACCTCTTCCAGCGTCCAGCGCTTCAGCTTGCTCAGCGGACGGCTCTCACGAATCCTGACCACGTCGCCGACGCGGGCCGAGTTCTGCTCGTCATGGGCATAGAACTTCTTGCTCAGCTTGATCACGCGCTTGTACTTGGGGTGGGTCTTGCGCATCTCCACCTCGACCACGATGGTCTTCTGCATCTTGGTCGAAACGACATTGCCAATCTTTTCCGTGCGCCGTGACTCCGGCTTAACTGCTGCGGCATCTGACATGGCTTAACGAGCCTCTTTTCCGGCCGGCTTGGCCTTCTTGGTTTTGCCGGCTTCGCGGCTGTCTCGCTGGCCGGCTGAAGGGAAGCGCCATGCAGACCCAGCGCCCGCTCGCGGGCGATGGTCTTGATGCGGGCTACATCCTTGCGCAGATCGCGCAGCTTCTTTACGCCTTCGTTCTGCCCCAGCTTCATCTGGAAGCGCAGGCGAAAGAGCTGCTCGGCGGATTGCTTCTCCTGCCGTACCAGCTCTTCATCGTTCAAATTGCGAATCTTTTCCGTTTCCATCGCTCTTCTCTCTCCTCTACTTGACCACCGCGGTCAGCTTGACATCATGGCGCATCACAAATCGGGTCTTGAGGGGCAGCTTGTTCGAAGCCAGCCGCATGGCCTCGGCGGCCATCTCCGGCGAGACCCCTTCCATCTCGAAGAGCACCTTGCCCGGGCGAACCACCGCCACCCAGTGATCAGGAGCTCCCTTGCCCTTGCCCATACGGGTTTCGGCCGGCTTCTTGGTTACCGGCTTGTCAGGAAACAGCCGCAGCCAGATCTTGCCGCCACGCTTGATGAAACGCGTCATGGCCACACGGCTGGCTTCGATCTGCCGGTCCGTGATGTAGCCGCATTCCATCACCTTGAGCCCATAGTCCCCGAAGGAGAGCTCGGAGCCGCGCCATGCCTTACCGCACATGCGGCCGCGCTGCTGCTTGCGGTACTTGACCTTCTTTGGCATCAACATAAAATTCCGCCCCTAAAACCTTCCGGTTTAGAAAACTCCGCTTGTCGTGCCCGCCACCTGCGGCTGACGGCGCTTCTGCTCGTAAATGTCACCGCGATAGATCCAGGTCTTGACCCCGATCACGCCATAGGTGGTGCGCGCTTCGGCAAAACCGTAGTCGATATCGGCGCGCAGGGTGTGCAGCGGCAACCGCCCCTGCAGATACCACTCCGAACGCGCGATCTCGTTGCCATTCAAACGCCCGGAGACGCGAACCTTGATGCCCTTGCAGCCAAAGCGCAGCGCGGAATCGACCGCCTTGCGCATGGCGCGGCGAAAGCCAACCCGCTTCTCCAGTTGCAGCGCGATGTTCTCGGCCACCAACTGCGCGTCCAGCTCCGGCTTGTTCACCTCGAGAATGTCGATGAACACGTCGCGGTTGGTGCGCTTCTGCAGATCCACCTTGAGCTTCTCGATCTCGGCGCCCTTGCGGCCGATCACGATGCCCGGACGCGCGGTGCGGATGATCAGGCGCAGCTTGTTGCCGGGCCGCTCGATCTCGACCGAGCTGACGCCGGCCGCCTTGAGCTTTTCCTTCAACTCCTCGCGCAGGTGCACATCTTCAATCAGCAACTTGTCGTAGTCGCGCTCGACGAACCAGCGTGACCGCCATGGCTTGTTGACGCCGAGTCGAAAGCCGTAAGGATGAACTTTTTGTCCCATAATTTCCTCGAACCTACTTCGCGGCCTTCTTCCAGTTTTTTGCTGCGCTCTTCTTGGCCACGGCCTTCTTGGCCGCAGCCTTCTTCGGCCGCGCCCTTGAGCAGACGCTTCTTCGGGAGCCGCTGCTTCCCGGCTCAGCTGTTTCTACCAGGCCGCCGCGCTTGCGCTCCGCCACCGCGATCACGATGTGCGCCAGCCTGCGCTGATAGCGGAAGGCCCGGCCCATGGGCGCCGGACGGATGCGCTTCATGCGCGGTCCTTCGTTGGCCAGCGCGGTCTTGACATAGAGGTTGTCTACATCCAGATCGAGCTCCCGCTCCTGGCTGAGATAGTTCGCGTTCTGAATCGCCGCGCGCAGCACTTTCTCGACCAGCGGCGCGACACCCTTCTTGGTGAAGGCGACCGTCTCCAGCGCTTCGCCCACGCGGCGCCCCTTGATCAGCTCCAGCACCAGGCGAGCCTTCTGCGGCGATACCCGCTGGAACTTCGCTTCGGCCCGGAATTCCTGTGTTTCCAGTTGCATTGGCTTCTTCCCTTAAATTCTCTTAGCGCGGCTTGGCGGACGACTCGGCGGATTTTGCCGAGTGACCCTTAAAGGTCCGCGTGGCGGAAAATTCGCCCAGCTTGTGCCCGACCATGTTCTCCGTCACGTAGACCGGAATAAACTTCCTGCCGTTGTGCACCGCGATGGTGTGTCCCACCATATCCGGATGAATGGTCGAGCGGCGCGACCAGGTACGAAGGACCTTCTTGTCGTTCGTCGCGTTCATCGCTTCTATCTTCACCATCAGGTGCCCGTCGATAAACGGACCCTTCTTTGTCGAACGTGCCATACCTTCGATGCTCCTGACTTCTACTTCTTGGCGCGGCTGACGATGAACGTGTCGGTCCGCTTGTTGTTGCGCGTCTTGTAACCGCGGGTCGGCTGTCCCCACGGGGTGACCGGATGACGGCCTCCCGAGGTCTTGCCTTCGCCGCCGCCATGCGGGTGATCGACCGGGTTCATGGACACGCCGCGATTGCTGGGACGAATGCCCTTCCAGCGGTTGCGTCCGGCCTTGCCGATGGATACGTTCTCATGATCGGTATTGCCTACCTGGCCCACCGTCGCCATGCACGCGACCAGCACCCGGCGGGTTTCGCCGGAAGGCAGCTTGAGCAGCGCGTAGTCGCCCTCTTTGGCCACCAGCTGGGCCGAGGCGCCTGCCGAGCGCACCATCTGCGCACCTTTGCCCGGACGGAGCTCAACATTGTGCACCGTGGTGCCGGAGGGAATGTTCTTGAGCGGCAACGCATTGCCCACCAGGATGTCGGCCTCGGGCCCACTCATGATGGTCTGCCCCACCTTCAGCCCGACCGGCTGAATGATGTAGCGCTTTTCGCCGTCCAGGTAATGCACCAGCGCGATGCGCGAGGAGCGGTTGGGATCGTATTCGATCGAGGCCACCTTGCCCGGCACGCCAAACTTGTCCCGCTTGAAGTCCACCAGGCGCAGCTTCTGCTTATGGCCACCGCCATGGTGACGCATGGTCAGATCGCCGGAATTGCGGCGGCCCCCGGTGCGCTGCTTGACTGCCAGCAACGGCTTGTGGGGACGATTGGTCGTAATGTCGTCGTTTACCAGAGTCGTCTGGAAACGCAGCGTTGGGGTAATCGGTCTGTATGTCTTGATCGGCATCGTTTCGCTCGTACTTCCAAGTAAGGCTTCTAAAACAGTTACCAGTTACGGGGTACCACGCTTTACATCGCGTTGACGTAGTCGGGCATCTTCTCGCCCGGCTGCAGACGAACGTAAGCCTTCTTCCAGTCGGGGCGAAAACCGGAGAACTTGCCCCGGCGGCGCTCCTTGCCCAGAAAGTTGGCCGTGCGCACGCTCCGTACCTTCACCTTGAACAGGGTCTCGACTGCCTGCTTGACCTCGGTCTTGGTCGCGTCCGGGGCCACATCGAACACCAGCGTGCTTTCCACTTCCTTGACGCCCAATCCCTTTTCAGTGATCAGGGGGCGCTTGATCACGTTATAAAGAGTCGGCATCAGGCCACCTCCGAACCGGCCGCAAGCTTGCGCCGGGAAACAGTCTTCTTCAACGACTCCTGCAATTGCTCGATCGCGGCGCGAGAAAAAATGGCCCGCTCGTAGCGCAGCAGATCGTAAGGATGCACTTCCTTGGTCAGCATCAACTCCACCCGATCGAGGTTGCGCGAACCGAGCAGCAGTGCGCGGCTTGGTTCCTGGCCACCCTCCACCAGCAAGGTGGTCCGCTTGGCATCGAGCTTGTCGAGCGCCGCGCGATAGGCCTTGGTCTTGGCATCGGCCAGTTCCAGGCTCTCGACCACGGTCAGCTTGCCATCGGCCAGCTTCGAGGCCAGCGCGGAGCGCAGCGCACCGAGCAGCTTCTTGCGGGGAAAGGCGTAGTCGTAGCTGCGCGGCTGCGGTCCGTGAACCGTGCCACCATGCCGCCAAATAGGGGAGCGCACGGAGCCTACGCGAGCCCGGCCGGTGCCCTTCTGCTTCCACAACTTCTTGCCTGAGCCGGAGACCAGCTTCTTGTTCTTGGTGGCGGCCGTACCTTGCCGCATCGCGGCGCGATAATGCTTCACCGCTTCCCACAGCAGCGCCTCGTTGATCTGGTCGGCCGCGAAAATCTCGTCCGCCAGCTCGAGCGAGCCTACCTTTTGTCCACCGAGATCCACTACATCAATCTGTGCCATCTTTTCCTTAAAGGGCTACACGGTAAAGCCGCTCTCGCCCTCTTGCTTGCTCGCCATCTCGGGCTCGCTTCGCAATTCAACACAATTCCTTAAAACCGCTCTTGCCAGCAGGGGCTAAAGCCCGTCATATTCCCAATCGTTTACGGCCCGACTAAAGTCGTGCCCTGACACAAAACATGAGTTTTTCTGCAGCCTGTAAAGCCCTTGCCCTTCAAAACCAGACCTTTTCACAACCTCTAAAGTCGTGCCCTGATACAAAACATGAGCCTTTCCGCAGCCTGAAAAGCCCTTACCCTCAAAACCAGACCTTTTCACAACCTCTAAAGCGTGCCCTGATACAAAGCCCTAGAGTCAGCGCAGTCGTAAGAACCTGAGCCAATGGCCTGATGCAAGTCCCTATTTCTTCCCTTGGCGGCTGAGGGCTTGCCACCGGAAGCCTTCTTCGAAGCCTTCAACGGATCGACCGTGCCCCCGCCGCCAAAGCCACGGCGCTCACGCGGCGGCGCCTTGGACTTGGAGATCATCACGTAACCATCGCGCGGGCCAGGGATCGCGCCCTCGACCATCAACAGGTTCTCGTCCAGGTCGATGCCGCGAATGCGCAGATTGCGCACCGTGACCCGCTCCGCCCCGAAGTGCCCCGGCATCCGCTGCCCGGGAAAGACGCGCGAGGGAAACGAGGAAGCACCGATCGAGCCCTGCACCTGGAACATGTGACCGTGCGCCTTCGGACCACCGCCAAAATGGTGGCGGCGAACTACGCCGGCAAAACCACGGCCCTTGCTGGTGCCCACTACATCGACGTACTTGGCGTCTTCGAAGATATCCACCAGTACTTTGTCGCCCGCCTTCAGTCCGGGAGCCGCTCTTCACCGCCGGAGCTTTTGACCAGCTCCAAGGGAACTTCGCGCATCAACTTCACCGGCGGAACATTGTTCTTGGCGAAGTGGCCGGCCATTGGCTTATTCACCTTGCCACCCTTGACGAACTCGATCAGGCCGATCTGCGCCGCGCTGTAACCGTCGCCGGCCAGCGTCTTCAGCTGGGTCACCACGCAGGGACCCGCCTGCAGCACGGTGACCGGGTGCACTTCACCCTTGTCATCGAACAACTGCGTCATCCCGATCTTCTTGCCCAGAATTCCTGTCACCGACATCATGCTCTCCTGCTTACTTCTCGAATGCCTTTCTCTCTTGATCTCGACATCGACGCCGGCCGGAAGATCGAGCTTCATCAGCGCATCGATGGTCTGCTGCGTCGGCTCGAGAATATCGATCAGCCGCTTGTGGGTGCGGATCTCGAAGGCCTCGCGCGATTTCTTGTCGACGTGCGGGGAACGCAACACGCAATATTTGTTCTTCACGGTCGGCAACGGAATAGGACCCGCGACCTGTGCGCCGGTGCGCTTCGCCGTCTCGACGATTTCACCGGTCGAGGTATCGAGTACGCGATAGTCGTACGCCTTAAGCCGAATGCGAATTCTCTGTCCTACCATCTCAATTCCCTCTTGCCACTCAACTAAATCCGTTGGGGCTAACCCACTCAAGTCACAAAACGGCTTGAATGGGCCACCCAATTTCTGCTAACCCACTCAAGCCCCCGGCACGCCGGGGCAGGCGCCGTACGGCTTGAATGGGCCACCCAGTCTCTGTTCTTACTTGATGATTTCGGTGATGGTGCCGGCGCCTACCGTGCGGCCACCCTCGCGGATGGCAAAACGCAGACCCTTTTCCATCGCCACCGGGGTATGCAGCTCAATCTCCAGCTGCACATTGTCCCCAGGCATCACCATCTCCGTGCCTTCCGGCAGCTTCGCCGTACCCGTTACGTCCGTCGTCCGGAAGTAAAACTGCGGCCGGTAGCCATTGAAGAACGGCGTGTGACGGCCACCCTCTTCCTTGCTCAACACGTAAATCTCGCCCTTGAACTTGGTGTGCGGCGTGATCGAGCCAGGCTTGGCCAGCACCATCCCGCGCTCCACGTCTTCCTTGGCAATGCCGCGCAGCAGCAGACCGGCATTGTCCCCGGCTAGTCCCTCGTCCAGCTGCTTCTTGAACATCTCGACGCCGGTGACTACCGTCTTGCGGGTCTCCCGGAAACCGACGATCTCCGCCTCTTCGCCCACCTTGACCTTGCCCCGCTCGATCCTGCCCGTCACCACCGTGCCGCGGCCGGAAATGGAGAAAATGTCCTCAATCGGCATCAGGAACGGCTGGTCAATGGCACGCGCCGGCAACGGTACATTCTTGTCCACCGCATCCATCAGCTCGTCGATCTTGGCTTCCCACTGCGCTTCCCCGTTCAACCCACCCAAGGCCGAGCCGCGAATCACCGGCACATCGTCCCCGGGGAAGTTGTACTTCGACAAGCAGCTCCCGCACTTCCATCTCCACCAGGTCGGTCAGCTCCTCGTCTTCCACCGCGTCGCACTTGTTCAGAAACACCACGATGTACGGAACCCCTACCTGGCGGGCCAGCAACACGTGCTCCTTGGTTTGCGGCATCGGACCATCGGTCGCCGCCACCACCAGGATCGCTCCGTCCATCTGCGCCGCGCCGGTAATCATGTTCTTGATGTAGTCGGCGTGGCCCGGGCAGTCCACGTGCGCATAGTGACGGTTCGCCGTCTCGTACTCCACGTGCGCCGTGGCAATCGTGATGCCGCGCTCCCGCTCCTCAGGCGCATTGTCAATCGAATCAAACGAACGAAACTGTATCTTCGGATTGTGCTTCGACAATACCTTGGTGATCGCCGCCGTCAACGTCGTCTTGCCGTGATCAATGTGCCCAATCGTCCCCACGTTCACGTGCGGCTTGGACCGGTCAAACTTCTCCTTCGCCATCTCGTCCCTCTCTACCTTCCAGTAAATCACTTAAACTCTCGAGGCTTCCCACTCTAGAACCCAGATGCGGGTTCTAGATGGGCCACCCATCGCTCGTTGGGCACCTACAAGACGCCCATGTGCATTACTTGCCCTGGTTGCGGCCAATGATCTCTTCCGACACCGACCGCGGCGCTTCTTCGTAGCGGTTGAAGTGCATGGAGTAATTGGCCCGGCCCTGGGTCGAAGAGCGCATGTGGGTGGCATACCCGAACATCTCGCTCAACGGCACATTGGCCTTGATGACCTGCGATCCGGCACGGTGCTCCATGCCTTCGATCCGGCCGCGGCGGGAGTTCAGGTCGCCGATGATGGTGCCCATATACTCCTCCGGCACCACCACTTCGACCGACATCACCGGCTCCAGCAATACCGGAGTCGCCTTGCGGGCCGCTTCCTTGAAGGCCATCGATCCGGCAATCTTGAAGGCCATTTCGTTGGAGTCGACATCGTGGTAGCTGCCGTCAAAGAGCGTCGCCTTGACGTCGACGATCTCGTAGCCGGCCAGCACCCCACCCTGCAGCGCCTCACGAATGCCCTGCTCGGTGGGCTTGATGTATTCCTTGGGCACCACGCCACCCTTGATGTCGTTGATGAACTCGAAGCCCTTGCCGGGCTCGTTGGGCTCGACCCGGATCTTCACGTGGCCGTAGTTGCCCGAGCCACCGGTCTGGCGGATGTACTTGCCTTCCGCCTCCGCCTTCTTGCGGATGGTCTCGCGATAGGCGACCTGGGGCTTGCCCACATTGGCCTCGACCTTGTACTCGCGCATCATGCGGTCGACGATGATTTCCAGATGCAACTCGCCCATGCCGCTGATGATGGTCTGGCCGGAGTCAGGATCGGTATGCACCTTGAAGGTGGGATCTTCCTGCGCCAGCTTGGCCAGGGCCATGCCCATCTTCTCCTGGTCGGCCTTGGTCTTCGGCTCCACCGCAACGTGGATGACCGGCGCCGGAAAGTCGATCGATTCCAGCACGATCGGCGACTTGTCGGTGCAGATGGTATCGCCGGTGACCAGGTTCTTCAGGCCCACGCAGGCGCAAATGTCGCCGGCATAGATCTCGACAATCTCTTCCCGCTTGTTGGCATGCATCTTGAGCAGGCGCCCGATGCGCTCGCTCTTGCCGGTGCGCGGATTGAGCACCGTGTCGCCCGTCTTCAGATGGCCGGAATACAGCCGGACAAAGATCAGCTGCCCGACAAAAGGGTCGGTCATGATCTTGAAGCCCAGCGCAGTCAACGGCTCGTTGTCGTCGGCATGGCGGAGGATGACCTCCTCCATGTTGTCCGGATTGTGGCCCTCGATCGGAGGAACGTCGAGCGGGCTGGGCAGGTACTCAACCACCGCATCGAGCAGCGTCTGCACACCCTTGTTCTTGAACGAGCTGCCGCACAGCACGGGGAAGAGCTTCATCCCGATGACCGCGCCGCGCAGCGCCTTGCGCAGCTCGGCCGGGGTCGGCGTCTCGCCTTCGAGAAACTTGTGCAGCATCTCGTCATCGTTCTCGGCCACCGATTCGACCAGCTGCATGCGGAAGGCTTCCGCCTTCTTGAGCAGGTTGGCCGGAATCTCTTCGACGTCGTACTTGGCGCCCATGGTCTCGTCGTGCCACAGGATGGCGCGCATCTCGATCAGGTCGATCACGCCCTTGAAGCCGGCTTCCTGGCCGATGGGGATCTGAATGGCTACCGGGCGGGCGTTCAGCCGCTTGCGGATGGTGTCGATGGCATGCTCGAAATCGGCGCCCATCTTGTCCATCTTGTTGATGAAGCAAATGCGCGGCACGCCGTACTTGTCTGCCTGCCGCCACACGGTCTCCGATTGCGGCTCTACGCCGTGCACGGCGTCAAAGACGGCGACTGCGCCGTCGAGCACGCGCAGGCTGCGCTCCACCTCGGCGGTAAAGTCCACGTGGCCCGGGGTGTCGATGATGTTGATGCGGATATCCCGCCAGGTGCAGGTGGTGGCAGCCGAGGTAATGGTGATGCCGCGCTCCTGCTCCTGCTCCATCCAGTCCATCGTCGCCGTGCCTTCATGCACTTCGCCGATGCGATGGGTAATGCCGGTATAAAACAAAATCCGCTCCGTCGTTGTGGTCTTCCCGGCGTCGATGTGCGCCATGATTCCGATATTCCGGCAACGATCGAGTGGTACTAGACGAGGCACGGTATTTCTCTCACTCTCGCGCGAGACGTAAGACTCGCGATTCTTCTTGCTTCCTTTGTTACGCCTGCTCCTTACCGGCATCAGGCCCTGGGTTCTTACGCTCAACTACCAGCGGTAATGCGCAAATGCCTTGTTCGCTTCAGCCATGCGATGAACGTCTTCCTTCTTCTTCATGGCTGCGCCGCGGCCGTTGGCCGCATCCAGCAATTCGCTGGTCAACTTGTCGATCATGCCCTTTTCGCCCCGCGCCCGGCCGTAGGTCACCAGCCAGCGGATGGCAAGCGAGGTGCGCCGCTCGGGATTGACTTCGATCGGCACCTGATAGTTGGCGCCGCCCACGCGACGGGTCTTCACTTCCAGCAGCGGCTTGCAGTTCTCCACTGCCTTCTTGAACAGCTTCAACGCTTCGTCGCCACCCTTTTGCTCCAGGTTGGTCATCGCCTGGTAGAAGATGCCCTGAGCGGTCGACTTCTTGCCGTCCCACATCATGGAGTTGACGAACTTCGTGACCAGCGACGAGTTGTACACCGGATCGGCGGCAACTTCCCGTTTCGCGATATGTCCTTTTCTCGGCATAAAAATCCTTTCCGCTAATCTTGACTGCGCTACTTTGCCCCGCTCTTGGGGCGCTTGGCGCCATACTTGGAACGGCTCTGTTTGCGGTTCGCCACGCCCACCGAATCCAGCGTGCCGCGCACCACGTGATAGCGCACGCCCGGCAGATCCTTCACACGGCCCCCGCGGATGAGCACAATCGAGTGCTCCTGCAGGTTGTGGCCGATGCCGGGAATGTAGGTGGTCACTTCCACGCCGTTGGTCAGGCGGACACGCGCGACCTTGCGCAGCGCCGAGTTCGGCTTCTTGGGCGTTTGCGTGTAGACGCGGGTACAGACGCCGCGCCGCTGCGGCGATCCCTGCAGTGCCGGCGATGCCGTCTTGTACCGGGCCGCGGTCCGGCCTTTTCTCACGAGCTGACTAAATGTAGGCAAACCTTACTCCTTAAAAACACTGCACACGCATTGGGTGGGCGAAATTTGCCCGCGAGAACCCTTCGCCAAAAACTGCTGCGCCGCACATCACCGACCCAGCGCCTGAACCCGGCGCTCATCGGTGCACGAAGCCGGCTTCTTCGCGCCTGCTTGCTTCATACCAGACGAGAACTTCGACGGTGACCGCGCGTTTCTTTCAAATCCAGCTTTGACCGGGCACATTCGCGCTCGCGCGCTGTTGCGCCTCGTGCCGAATCAGGCACCGGAAAACCGGGCACTAGAAAAGAAGCCAGTTCCGTTTCGAAGTTCCGGCCCGCATAGCCTCCCCAGGCGGGAGGTGTCGCAAAGGCCGATGCGATTGTTTCCCCTGCATCACGCGAACGTTTTGAAGGGACCCTGTTGAATGGGCCGCAAAGTCTTGCTGCCGGTCGTAAGCGCGCCTTGCCGGGTAAGGCTTGTGTTGCTCAGCCTTTACTGCGGCACATCCTTCCAGCACGCACTTTACTGGCTCATGCGGAACCTTCTTAAGATACCAAGATGCGCCGCTGGCGTCAATGGCGGGAGGACAAGTGGTTGCACCACGGGGTGCAGTGTAAGAGCTAGTACGCAGGACTGCGTTTTCCCATCGAGAGCCATACCCGTTTAAGCCAGGACCTTAGTCGGCCACCCAGACTCACGCGTCTGGAGATGCGTGTGCGCTTTTATTGAATGCGCATGGGTGTTAGCGGCCGGGTAACGCTGTGGCCTTGAAGCACGAGTCGCCGACATAGGGGGTACAGCCGATAGGCCAAGACGCTATTGAGCAATATTGACTGCTAGAGGACGCTACAGCGCGGGCTCCACGGGTTATCCGATTGTAGTTCAATGCCAGAACCCGGAACAGCTGCGCACCTGTCAGAAGTCCCGGCGAGAACAGCAAAAAAGGAATCGGCGTAGCCAAATGAAGGCGGTCGAGTACCATGACGATGCCGACAAAGCGCTGCCGAGCACGATCGCCGTCCAGGCTCGAGTCATCGTGCGTGCACTTTACCACAGCACGCGTGCCGTTGAGTGAATCGGACGGCGCTCGACGGGTGTGCTAGCATCCTGCTGAATGTCTGCGCCTTTCCCCCATCCTGCCTCTTAACTCTGCGCCTTCGCGGCTGCCTTGGATTGGCTGCGATGGCTCTTGCCGGCGGCCCCACCGTCTTACTCGGGCAGCGCTCCCAGCGCTTCGACACCTGTCGATCCCCGCATCGCCAATGTCATCTCCGAGCTGGAGAAGACGCGCGACATCCACCAGGCCGCGCTCTCACCCGACGGCCAAACCGATTGCCTGGGTGGCCGACGCGGAGGCGGCAACCGAGATCAAGATCGCACCCGTGGCCGACCCCTCCCACTCCCGCCGGCTGACCGCCGGAACCGGGGCGCCCTGCATGGAGCAAAGTCTGGCCTGGTCGCCGGACAGCAAAGAGCTGGCCTTCACCTCCGACTGCAACGCGCCGGCCGGCGCGATGAATCAATCGGACGTCTATCTCGCCGTCACGGCCGCGGCCAGTTCTGCTCCCCGGCGGCTGACCCACCTGCACGGCGGAGTCACCAGCCTGGCCTTTGCCCCGGACGGCCTGCATATCGCCTGCCTGTACATTGAAGGCGCAACCCGGCCGGCCGGGCGCGCTGGCGGCCATGAAGCCGCCGGCGGGAGTTATCGGGGTGGAGGGGCTCGAGATCCAGCGCATCGCCGCCATCGAAACCGCATCCGGCGAAGTTCGTCAGATCACCCCGGCCACCCTCCACGTCTACGAATTCGACTGGGCGCCCGACTCCCGGCAGCTCGCCTACACCGCCGCACCTCCGCCCGGAGAAAACAACTGGTGGGTGGCGCAGCTCTACACCCAGCCGCTGGCCGGCGGCCCGCCTCGAGCCATTCTCGACCCTGAACACACTCCGGGCCGCTGCACGGGCTGCAGATCGCGGTACCCCGCTGGTCGCCGGATGGCCGGCAGATCGCGTTTATCGGCGGACTGATGAGCGACCAGGGAGCCACAGGCGGCGATATCTATCTGCTATCCGCCACCGGGGGCGAGCCGAAGGACATCACGCCGAAGCCCGATCAGACCGCGGCCTGGATTGACTGGCGCAACCCTCACGCTATCGGTCTGCTGGTCTCCTGGGTCAAATCCGGACAAGTGGAGATCGGCGCGTTGGACCCCGAAGACCGGAAGACCACGCCAGCTACCAACCGATTCCCGCTTCGCGTCAGCGACGGACGCCTGGAACAAAGCCTCTCGCTCGCAGCCAACGGCACAGTGGCCTTCATCAAGAGCTCCTTCTCGGAAGCTCCCGAAGTGTACGCTCGGCCCAGCTGGGGCGGCCAGCGCACCCAGGTTACGCACTACAACGACGCCCTCAAGCCCCCGTGGGGTAAGTCCGAATCGATCCGACTGGACGAGCGATACCTTCCCCGTCCAGGGCTGGCTGCTCTACCCGGCCCACTACGATCCGGCCAGGAAGTATCCCCTCATCGTCAGCGTGCACGGCGGCCCCTCCAGCGAGGTGCAGCCCCGCTGGCCGGACCTGGGCTACAACCCCATCGCCTTTTCCGCGCTGGATTATTTTGTCCTCATGCCCAACCCGCGCGGCAGCTATGGAGAGGGTGAAGCCTTTACCCAGGCCAACCGCAAGGATTTTGGCTATGGCGATCTGCGCGACATCCTGGCCGGCGTGGACGCCGTAAGCGCGAAGTTGCCCATCGATCAGCAGCGTATCGGCCTCACCGGGTGGAGTTACGGCGGCTTCATGACCATGTTCGCCGTGACCCAGACACAGCGCTTTCACGCCGCCGTCGCCGGCGCCGGCATCTCCGACTGGAAGAGCTATTACGGCGAAAACTCCATCGACCAATGGATGACTCCGTTCTTCGGCGCCTCGGTGTATGACGACCCCGGAGTCTACGCCAAGAGCTCGGCCATCGACTTCATCCGCAACGTAAAGACGCCTACGCTGGTGGTGGTCGGCGACCGGGATGGAGAGTGTCCTGCGCCGCAGTCGTTCGAGTTCTGGCACGCGCTGCGCGCCGAACACGTGCCCACCGAGCTGGTGGTCTACCCGGACGAGGGTCACCACTTCGAATCGCCGCAGCATCGCCGCGATGTGCTGGCGCGCGCCCTGTCGTGGTTCGAGCAATACATGCCGCCGCAAAGCTAGTGATTGGGGCAATGTGCCCACAGCCTCACCCGGCCCTGTTGCCTCGTGGCCCAGTCCCTTCTACACTTAGGACGTTGACCACGATAACTCTGCACGCGCATCGAGGCGGCGTCTACGGTGCCAGCGATCGCGTACAGCCGCGCTCGAAGAATTGGAGAGATAGGGCGACGTGCAGTCGCATTCCGGACCAGAAATTGGCAGGTTAAGCGGCTTCGCAATTACGGTGGTCCGTTAAAGGCCGCGAGGAGTGGTTTTCCTTGGGGGAAAACCACGACAAGGCGTGGCTTCGGTCTGCACCGATTGCGAAGCCGCTGTAGCCTGGAGATCGGAGCGTTCATCAACCGCCGGGAGCGGCGACGCCCGGCGGGGAGGTTTCATGCAGCGGTTTTTGACTTTTGTGGTTTTGTCTCTCCTTACCGTTCCCGTGGGTCTTTCTCTCCAGGGCTGTGCTAACAAGAATTCGACTTACTGCAACGGGTCCGGCTACGGCTACAACAATACCCAGCCAGTCTCCATCTCGCTGCAGCCGCAGACCACGGGCCTTTCGGTGGCGTTTTCGCAAACCTCGCAACTGCAATCTCCCACGGCGCAGAACTGCAAAGGCGGGTCGGCCTCGGTGAGGACCTACACCTACGGCACCTCGGACCGCACCATCGCCGACGTTTCGCCCACCGGCGCGGTCTGCGGCGGGACGTGGAATCTCACTACCCCCGCGGTTGCCGCATACACCACCTGCCTGCCCACCAACAAGACCGGCATCGCGTATATGACCGCCAGCGCCGCGGGCTTTACCAGCAACCAGGTCGCGGTGTATTCCCATCCGCCCATCACCAGCCTTTCGGTCTGCGGGCCCGACCAACCCGTACCACGGGCAAGGCAGAGTGTCTCTCCCAAGGCCTCACCTCGCAGCTGGACGCCACGGCGTACACCACCAACAGCGCCGGCCAGCCGGTTCTTCTCTGCAGCCCCGACATCCTGCCTGGCGGAGGCTATGGCCCCACCGATTGCAACAATGTAATCGGCCACCTGACCTACGCGCCGGCCAGCGCCGGCATGGTCACCATCGATCAGAATGGCGTGGCCACGGCGCAAGCGCCGGGCTCTACCCTGATCACCGGCACCATTGCCCAGACCAGCAGCAATGCGGGCTATTTCTACACCTGCCCGCCCGCCAAGATTGCGCTGAGCGTCGCCTCCACCGGCGCCACCAGCGCCAGCGTCACGCTCAATACCCCGCTGGCGCTCACCGCGACGGTGACGGACGTCAACAACAACGTGATCAACGGGCTGCGCCCTGAGCTATGTGTCCACCAATCCGGGCAGCATCGCCGTCAGCTCCACCGGCGCGGTCACTGCCTCCTTCCCCTCCAACTCGGCAATCACCGCGATCTGCCAGCCGACCACCTGCAACCCGGCCCCGATCAATGTCATGGGAACCCTGGGCACGGGCGTTCCGGTGATCAGCAATTTTGTGCAGATCGCCTCGCCGGGCAAGAACAGCAATTACATCTGGATATCCAGCCCGGGTTCGCCCTACTTCGTGCCTATCGATCTCTCGACCGGGACCATAGGCACGCCGATCAAGTTGCCCTACTCGCCCAACTCCATGGTCCTCGATCCGACCGGGACAACTCTCTATTTCGGCAGCTATCACGAGCTGATGACGTTACAGCGCGGCTACCAACAGCCTGACCTCGGAGGCGCCCAACGTACCGGGTATCGTGCTCGCGGTCTCTCCCACCAACTCCTCCAGTGGTGGTCAACGACCAGTTGCGGGGAGTTCTCTATCTCTACACGCCGTCCTCGCGGATCGGCTACAGCGCTTTACCTCCTTTGCCGGAATCGCGCCAGAAGGCCGCCTTCACCGCCGATGGACAAACCGTTTACATCGTGGGCGACGGAGTGCTCTATATCCACAACAACTTCACCGGCTGGTCGGTCGAGCCCCTGCCCGCGAGTCAGGCCACGACGACATCGGGCATCTGCCCGCCGACCAACACCACCAGCCCCATTCCCACCGACCCTACTACCTATCCGCCCAACACTACGGCCAACCCCAACAACACTTACAACATGTTCTGCTCTCCGGATCTGGCCGTGACCATTCCCGCAGCCGCGGTCTTTCTCTCCGGCTCGCCTACCTCCGCCTACGGGCAGTGCCCGGAGACCACGGTCAAGCCGGTGGTGAATTATCCCGAAGCAACCACGGTCGCCGTTGCCTCCGACCATGTGGCCTCGACCACCGACGGCAAACACATCATCGGCGCTTCCGCCAATCCACCGATGCTGACGGATCTCTCGATCACCGTGCCGATCGATGCCTGCCCCTCGGATGCCAACGGGCAAACCACGGGCATCATCTTCAATCCTCCGCCGGTCGCCAACCAGACCTCGCTGGCCGCATACGGCCTCACCAACATCAACCAGGTGGTCGCCGCCACCAACTCGCTCGAGGCCTTTATTACCTATGGGACAGACGCCACCACCCCGCCCGCCGGCGGCGCACTGTTGCCGGTCTACAAACCCTCGACGACCGCGGCGCGCTGGGAACGCTCAGCAGCGTCACGCTGGCCGGCAACGCATTGGCTCCGGTGGCCGGCATCTTTTCCCCGGACAACACCATCTTTTTTGCCGGCACCAGCGGGGATAACCTGCTGCACCTGATCGACACCAAGACCCTGCTCGACACCAACACCGATCAACCCCAAACTTACCGATATCAATGGGATGCCGTTGCCGCCCATCTTCCTGGCAGTCAAACCGCGGCCGACCACTTAGTCGAGCGGGTGACTACTTGGATTTTGAAGGGGACGGGGCTAAGAAGCCTGCGGAAAAGAACCACTGGACGCATGGCACGGCTTCACAGGCTGCGGGAAAAAGTCGGAAGAGGGATAGAACTGTGTCCCTCAGCGGCTTAAGCTGGTCCTGTTTAGAACCATTTACCGTACGGCCTGAAGAGGCTGCGGAAAAACTCTATTGCGGGCGGGAAAGCAACACCTCAGGGGCTAAAGCCCGACGTATTCTCACGATTTACGGCACGACTAAAGGTCGTGCCCTGATACAAAGCAAAACCCAAAACCGAAGGCTCGATGGATCAGACCCAAGGCTCACGAAATATGTAGAAACTTGTGCAGCACGACTAAAGTCGTGCCCTGATACAAAGCATGAGTTTTTCCGTGGCCTGTGAAGCCCGGACCTACCCAGCAGCGAGTTTTTCCGCAGCCTCTGAAGCCCGTACCCTTCAGAAACCAGGGCAGCCGCAGCCTGTCAGCCGTGCCTAATACTGACTCGTAGCGGGTGACAGGGCTAGACATTCCTGGACGCAAAGCCCAAGCATACAAAGCAACTGTCCCGAGGTTTAGCTAGTGATCGGATGGTGGGTGGGTTGACCGGGGCTTATCAGTCCCCGGCGAGCGGAACGGCTGAGGATCCGCTGCTGTGCGCACCGTCTCGTTCCCAACCGAGAATCTCGGATATCTGGTCGGCGAGCGTCAAGGGATCGAAGGGCTTGGAAAGGATCCCAGCCGCACCCAGTTCTTCGAGCTTGCGCCGATCCTGCCCCTGCACTTTCGCCGTGAGCAGAAGCACAGGGATGTGAGCGGTGTTCCCATTCTGCTTGAGAATCTGATAGGTGGTCGGGCCATCGATGTCAGGCATCATGACATCCAGCAAAATAGCATCCGGTTGTTCCAGGGAAGCGCGCCGGATGCCCTGCGCTCCGGAAGGAGCCAGGATGACCTGCCAGCCGGCAACGGTTTCCAGGCTAAGCGCGGTTACCTCACGGATGTCAGCTTCATCATCGATGATCAATATGCGAGGGATCATGCGGGCGCCCGCTCTCGGTCGTAGTTATCACTCTAGGTTCGCGGCCTCCGAGGCGTACATAACACTTGCTGTGCATTACCTTGATACTAGGCCATTTAGGGCATCTCTGCGGCGGAAACCCGGAGGCTCGTCCGATGGGCGGTGATGGCCGGCAAACGCCGCTGCCGAGGCTGTTTCCGGCAGCAGACAACATACGGGGATACAGCGTTCCCCCAACTCATCCACGATCGAGAAGAGATCGGTATGCTAGTTGCACTGGCGGACCCCCAGAGATTCGCGAGGAACCGAAATGACCAGATTGCTCAGGGTGTGCATAGGTGCGATGACGCTGCCGGCTTTGCTGGCGCTTTCGGCTGGCGGCGTGTTCAAAAACAAGGGTGTTGGAAGTGGACTTCAAGACCAGCCAGGGCCAAGATGCAGGAACAGCCACGCTCACTCCCGCAGGCAATGGGGTGAAGGTCAAGCTGAACCTGATGAATCTTCCCGAAGGGGAGCATGCGCTCCACGTCCATCAGAACGCGAAATGCGATGCGCCGGATTTCAAGTCGGCGGGCGGCCATCTTAATCCCGACGGCAAAGAACATGGAATCAAGAATCCCAAGGGCGCTCATGCCGGCGACATGCCCATCAACCTGCAGGTGATGGCCGACGGCACCGACCACGTCTCTTTCGTGACGCAAAGTATTTCCCTGAAGAAGGACGCGAAGAACTCGGTATTCGCCAACGGCGGCACGGCGTTCGTCATTCATGAGAAGGCGGACGATATGATGACCGACCCGACGGGCAATGCCGGCGAGAGAATCGCGTGCGGGGTTATTGTCGCGCCGTAGAAGTTTCGCCATGACGTTAAAGCAGCAGCCATAACTGCATCAGAATGGCTCCGCCCAGCGAAAGAAACAACGCCACCGGCATGGCGATGGCTCCTACCTGGAGAAAACGCCAGAAGCTCACACTCGAGCTTTTCCTTACGCAAGGCAAGCAGCCAGAGAATCGTTGCCAGCGAACCGGTCACCGACAGGTTCGGCCCCAGGTCCACCCCAATCAGAACCGCGTGGGTGATCAGAGCCGGTCGCGTGCGCAGCCTGCAAGGTGGCCCCGGCAATCAGCCCCAGGGGTAGGTTGTTGACCAGGTTATTGGCCACCCCCACGCGAAGCCGGCGACCAGGGCGCCCGCCGGCGGGGCGAGCTTCTGCACCCATGCCAGCCAGGCTGCGTCAGCTTGCAACGCGCCTATGCTCTCCACCGCATCCACCATGACGAACAACCCGGCCACCAGAAGCAGGGTTGCCCAACTGATCTCGCGCGCAAGCTTGATGGGATTGCTGCGGGTGTAGATGGAGACCGCGGCTGTGATCGCCAGGGCAGCGAGACAGGTTGGCAACCCCAAATCCTTTTTCAACGAGGACGCAATGAGCAGCACCAGCACCATGGCGGCGAGCCCGGCCAGGACCAGCTTGCCGTCGTTCTTGAGGGCTTGCGCCTCCACCTCGCTTTCGATGGCAGCGCGCAGTGGCTGGCGGAAGACGAATCGCATCACCGCATAGGTTGCGGCAATTGAGAGCAGAGAGGGAACCGCGAACGCACAGCAACCACTGGCCAAGCGGGGGCATGCCGGTATGGAAAACCACCAGGTTGGCCGGGTTCGAGATAGGCAAGACAAAAGACGCGGCATTGGCGATGAGAGCGCATACGAAGAGATAAGGCAGCGGCTCCGCCTTAGCCCTGCGCACGGCCGCCAGGATCGCCGGCGTCAACACCACTGCCGTCGCGTCGTTGGACATGAAAATCGTAACCATGGTTCCCACGCCGTACACCAGGGTGAAGAGGCGTGCGCAGGAACCATGGGCGCCGCGTACCGCGATCGCCGAAAGCCAGTCAAAGACCCCATGTTCCTTGGCCAGTTCGGACAGCAGCATCATGCCCATCAGGAAACAGATATACGTCCGAACCCTTCGCCGACGGCCCGTCCCGCAAGCTGGCAGAGAAACCAGCCGCAGAGCGATGAGCAGGAGCACTCCGCCACTGATCCAGTAGACCTCCGCGATGCCTCGGGGCCGGACCAGCATCAGCAGGATGCTGACGGCCACAATCAAAAGCAGAGAAGGAGATGAGCCAGGCAGGGGAGAGATCAATCCTCTGGAGCGCCATACGTGGTCGGAACGGGATCGAAAGCAGAGAGATCGGTCAACGACGCAAGTGGCGAGCGACCGGAGGCGTGGCCGACTTGAGGTATTTGGGAATACTGGCAGGCGGGCAGAGCAGGCGCCAGAAGTTGACCCTGCACAAAATCACAGCCCAGGGTGCGCAGGCACTCCATCTGGTCAGCGCGCTCCACTCCTTCGGCTACAACCTTCAGGCCAAGACCGTGGGCCAGCGCAATGATGGCCTGCACGATGGTATAGGTCCCATTGGGTTCCGAGACGCGCTCGACGAAGGAGCAGTCGATCTTGAGGGTGCTGACGGGCAGCTGGTGAAGGTGGCTCAAACAGGAGTAGCTGGTGCCAAAGTCGGCCACGGAAAAGTGGACCCCCAATGCGGCCAGACTGCGCATCTGGCATGCGACCTCAGGGCGGTTGCGCATCACCGTGCTCTCGGTGACGATCAGTTCGAGCAGACGCGGGTCGAGCCCGCACGCTGGCTCACGGTATTGCAGCACCCGGGCAGAAAAATCCGAGTGCAGAAACTGCAGCGGAGAGACACAGAACGATATCCGCGGCGGGTGAGCCGTTCGCTTTGCCACTCCATGCTCTGGCGGCAAACCTCGTCCAGCACCCAGTTGCCTAAGGGAACGATCAGGCCGCACTCCTCTGCAATGGGCAGGAAACGATCGGCCGCGATGGCGCCCAGTTGCGGATGGTTGAGCCGCAAGAACCGCTTCCAGGCCGCAGAGATTGCCGGCCATGGAGTATTGCGGCTGGTAATGAGATCTCCAGTCCCTCCGTCCGTGAGCGCGCTGCGCATGAATCGCTCCAGCTCGGTGACCTCGCTGGCCGAGGAGTTGAGCTGAGAAGAGACCAGAAGATATTGGCCTCCGCCGGCCTGCTTGGCGCGATACATGGCGGCGTCCGCCGAGCGCCGCAGTTGCGAGGGGTCGGCGCCATCATCGGGATAGATGGAAATACCGATCGAGGCGGAGATGTCGAAGGAGAAATCATCGACTTCGATGGGCTTGCTGATGCTTTCCAGCACGCTGCGCGCGACCATCAGGGCGCTGTTCCGGTTGACCAGCTCGCCCAGAATAATCACGAACTCATCGCCGCCGGTGCGGGCAAAGGTATCGACGGCGCGCAGCCGCGCGGCGATCCGCGCCACCACCTGTTGCAGGCACAAGTCGCCGGCGGCATGTCCAAAGGTGTCGTTGATCTGCTTAAAGCCATCCAGATCCAGGCACAGCACCGCGGCTTGTTGTCCGTGACGGGCGGCCTGGGCCAGACTCTGCTGCATTCGATCCTCCAGCAGAAGCCGATTGGGCAGCCCGGTGAGCAGGTCGTGATGCGCCTGGTGAACCAGCTGCTCGTGCAGTTGCTGGCGATCGGTGACGTCCTGCACCAGCACGAAGCTGCATCTCCGCCCCATGTAGTCGATGGAATGGGACGCCATATCCACCTGAATGTAGGAGCCGTCTTTCCGGCGGTGGCGCCAGGGGCCGGAGAGCTTGGTGGGATTGGTTCCGGAATTTTCCTTGAGAATCGTGTCCACATCTTCCGTAGGCCGCAGATCGCGCAGGGTCATGCTCACGAAATTCCTCGCGCGAGTAGCCGTAGTGGGTCGACCGCGGCATCGTTGACCTCGAGGATGCGGAGCGTCTCCGGATCATGCACCCACATGGGATGGGGGTTGGCGGCAAAGAGCAGACGATAATGCTCCATGGCGCGCCCGGCAGCCAGGAACTCGCCCTCCAGCAGAGTCAGAATCATGCCGAAAGCGACGAAATACTTGGGCACATTCCATAGTCCCGGAGGAATCTGCGCGGCCGGGATCAGATAGCCGCAAAGCAGCCCAACGGGAAAGACCGAAGCCCAAGCCACCAGGCCCAGGATGACGGTCAAGACGCCGGTGGAGAGACGCCGGAAGTCGAACCAGTAGAGCGCGGCAAAGGTAAGGAAAATCTCGAAGAGAATCGCCAGGATGCCTTGATCCGGGGCATGGTTCACGAGCGCGACGAGGGTCCAGATTCCGCCCACGGAAAAGGCCAGGTTAATGACCGCCCAAACCCGGCTGCGGCCGCGGCAGAACCTCCACGCCAGGACGATGCCGCTGGCGGTGACCACCGTGGCGGCGGCATACAGCGGCCACTGGTGCGCACCACCGAAGATCACGTAATTGGTATAGAAGACCGCCGGAAAGCCGACACCCATCGCGATGAGAACGCGGCCCGCGAACGTCTCACGGATGACGGACGCGGAGAACAGGAAGCAGACCCCGGAAAGAAGCAACGCGCTGACGCTCAGGCTGTCGACCAAATCCTGTCCCCGGCCGGATCCGGCGGGAATCAACAGGGCGGCGAAATGCAGCAAGACCAGGACCCACCCGGCAACCCAGCAGCGTAATCGCGCGGTCGCACGTTTGCGGTAGATCGAGGCAAACAACACCACGAGCAAGCCCAGAATCAGGATGTCGAGCACTTCGTTCTTCATAGACGCGGCAGAGAAAGATGCAAAGAAATACAGTGGGAAGCGCAAACAATCAGCCTTTTCCCTGGTGTCAGTATCGCCCACCCCGGGAAAGTCTCAAAGTCACCGAAGTGTGACCGGAATGGGGAGCGGTGGGAGGCTCCCTGCATCCTTCGGCGTCGGGATTGGGTACTTCCCGTTTAACAGCGTCTTATGTTGGGTTTGGGCTTGGGTGAAGCGTGAGAGGGTTCAGAAAAAGTGCCGTTTGAAGCGGAAGGCGTCCCTCTCCTGCCCTGGCCTGCCGTGGGAAGCAGCACTTTTTCCGCAAGCTGTATAGTCGTGCCCTGCTGGAGAATCTTATCCCTGGGGGCGTGGTAAACCGGAAATGGCACATCGAGAGCCACTATCCCACTCAAGCCAAAGGACGGCTTGAATGGGCCACCCACCAAAGTATGTAGAAGCTCCAGCGTACGACCTGAAGGCCGTACCGCTTCAGGAAAATGAGTTTTTCCACAGCCTATTCAGCCCGAGGGAGGAATTGGCTCGCGACGGCGTGGCATCACCAGGCAGGTGGCTACCTGCCCCAGCATTTGCCAGCCGGTTCGCATTCGAAAACCAAAACTGCCTTCCTGCAACCGGTAAGCGTGGCGGACGCAACCAGGCACGGCCACCGCCTTGCCCGTGGTTGCAGAGAGTTTTTTCGCAGACTGTTACGTACGTCCCGAAGATGAGGACCCTAGGCCGCGGAGGGATAGGCTGGCGGCAAGGGCACGACCATTACTCGAAAAGACCGGAAATCGGCCTTCTCTTTCCTCTACGACGCAGTCTTCAGCTCCTGTTCGGCGCGCAGCCAATCCTGCTCCGGCGAACCTTCCGGCCAGCCGCGCTCAGCCCAATACTTCTCCGCCAGGCGAGCGATCTCCTCGCGCGAGGGTGCGGCGAGTGGCGCTTGCTTCTTTGCTGCCGGCTTCCGTTTCTTGGCAGTCCCGTTGGCCGCTTCTGCGCTCTTCGTAGTCATCGGTGTCTCCTTAAATCACGCAACATTTTGATTGCCCATCATGAGTCCAGGGATATCTCCATGATACGAAGGAGAGCGAGCAGTTGTCAGCCGGAAAGCTAGTAACTTCTGCGTTACCTTAGAAACGCCGGCGATTCCGCTGACCCTACGGCTCGCCCCACGGCACGCGGGGCGGGATCGTGACGTAGCGAGGATGGATGGGAGACACCCCGGGAATTATGCTCCAGAAGCGGGGCTGTCGAAGCGCTCCTGACGGCGGGATATGGCGTTGGAGAGGGTGATGGGCGGCTCGGATTGCAGCAGCTGGACACTCCATTCCTTCATCGCCGGCTTAGCCTGTTGCAGCTCCGCAAGGTCGGCTCTCCAGTTTCGGAGATGGACCTTGTTGTCGAGCATACGGATCCAGAAGGCGCGGTATTCGGCCAGGTTGAGCCGCTCGACGTTGGCGAACAGTTCCTCGTCGCCCAGCAGCCATTGCCACAGAAACCGGTCCTGGGAAGTTGGCTGGCGGGCGGCCAGCGCCTCATCGGCCAGCTCTTCGTCGGTCGGGAACGCGTTCAAGGCATAGCCGAAATCGGAGAAGTCGCTTTTCTCGCCGGTCTGCTCCGCGATCCGTTTAAGGGTGCGCACCAGGTTCCGTCGCGCCGGTCCGCGATAGGCCCTTTCCTCGATCAAGCCCTTATAGAGAGTGACCGCGCGACGCAGGCCGCGGACAAAGAGATCGCTCCGCGAACTGTTATCGGCTGCCTCCTCGGCAAGGTAAAAGCGGCTGCAAAGCAGGGCTTCGACAAACGTCGCGTGCCGCCACTCCGGGTCTACCGAGCTGGCATGGGCGATATCCGCAAAAGCCTGTTTGGATAAAGACTCGACCTGGGATCGCTCCGCTTTGCGCAGCCAGGATGGTTCCTTGTCCTGGGACTCCAGTACCTGATAGGCGGCCAGCGCACGATAGGAATAGCCCTGGGCAATACGGCGCCGCTCCACCGCATCCGGGAAGCGCGCCAATTGCAGGAAAAACTGATCCAGCCGCGCGAACGCTGTCCATGGATCGGAGCGGGTCAGGTGGGCAACCGCGGAGAGCAACAGGCCATTCAGGTAAACCGCCGCATCCGTCTCCGAGGGAAGGTCGCGAAAGGCAAGACGGCCCTGGCCGACGTAGGCCAGATGGTCGATGTCATCGATAATCGCCAGCGCCCGTGGGGTCAAGGCGGTGCCCTCTTCCTGAAAACTCAAGGGCTGCTCGCCCACCTCCTGCAGCAGTCCGGGCAAAGCGTTCCTGGCTTCGCTCCTTGCATCCCGCAGGACTTCCAGCTGCGCTGCGACGGCTTCGACTTCGGCGACCGCCTGCGATTCATCCTTATCCCAGGCACGCGCCTGCAGGTAAACCTGGATCACCACCAGGGCTGCGATGACCACAAAGACCGCCAGAAACAGCGCCGACGCAATGCGGGTCCGGTGCTGGGCCACAATCGCTTCCCGCACAAATTCCTGGGACTGGCGCAACTGGTCGTGAACCGTAGTCAGTTCGGCCTGGAGCTCATCAGCGGCGATATCGGAGCGCGAGGGGGTGGTGGTGACCTGCGCGGGAGATGCGGGAAGCGGCGCAGCCACAGCGGAAATCGGCGGCTGCCGCCGGAACGGCTGGGTCGCGGTAGGAGGCGCGGAAAGCACAGGGTCGGTGGTGGAACCGCTGACCTGTCCCTGGGCCGGGACGCCAATCAGGATATACAGGCAGGCGAGAAAGCCAGCCGCGAGCAGTCCCAGGGCCAGCACCGTCATCCAGCCATTCGTATGCCTGTGTCGCGCCCTGCTGATCGGATCGCTATCCATTCTGCCTCCGGCAGTACCAGTGAAAGCATGCTCAGAGTGGGTGGAAAGCAGCGAGTCGTTCCCCGAGCAGGCGTTCTCTCAAGAAAGGCTGCCCGGAGGCGCAACGGCCCCCTCCACGCAACTCGGACAATGCTTTTCAGTCTCTGCAACTTAGAGCAGCATAGCAATCCCACTTCCGCAACAGCGGGAAAGCGAGAGAAAAAGTGGTCGCGAATCCCGTGGCCGCGCCGGTGGGTGCCTTCCCCCTGGCCCAACCGAGCTCGACGGAAAATCCGGGATTCGCTTTCGCCTCATTCCTGAGCTGAACTTTGGATCACCACCGTGATGGGCGCAGAGAGGTTGAAGGTGACCACGCTCTCCGCGGGAATCGAAATGTCTTTGTTGCCGGTGAACGCGGCGCCCGCAGTGCCAGCGCCGGCTCCAATCAGACCGCCGATCAACGCTCCCTTGCCGCCGCCGGCGAGACCACCAATCAATGCACCGCCACCAGCACCACCACCCACCATGGCACCGGTACGCTTGCCCTTGCCTTTGACCGTGGCTTCATAAGAAGACGTGGAAACCGAGTAGCTGCCCACACGATTGATTGCGATCACCAGGTCTCCGGCGCCCTTAAACCTTCCCTGTCCCTTGGCGGCAACCACCGTTCCCGTCACCGGAGTTCCCGCTTTGAGAACTTTCGTCCCATGAACCACCACGGACTGGGCCAGAGCGCCGGTAAAGGTATCGCCCACATTGTTGGCTTTCGCGCTAAGCGTCTGGCCGGTGCGGACCACCAGTGGGGTACCGGCGGCCACGACATATTGCTTGGGAGGCGGCGGAGGCGGAGGGGGAGGAGGAACCGCAGGAGCCGCAGGCGGTGGAGGAGCCGCGCTCTCAGCTGGAGCGGGGGCCGGCTGGGCCGGCTCTGGCGTCGCCGCAGGGGGAGGAGCAGCCTGGGCCGTTGTCGAGGGTTCCGCCGCCGGGGCGGCGGGCGCCGGTGTCTTATTGCAACCACCGAGGAGCAGCAACCCGGTCAATCCGATCGACAGCATGCCGGCAAGGGAGTACGCCGTCTGCCTTTGCGCGTGGCCGCTCGCGGAGTGCCCTGGGCTCAACAACGCTTGCTTTTTCATGATTCTCTCCAAAATACAAAATTTTCTGCACTGCCATGCTAGACCATTTCCCGCTTCTGCCCGGTTGACTAACGCGGCGAGGTGCGGATTTTCTTAAGCGAAGCCGCCAGGAATTTGGTCACGCTCTACACCAGAAATGAAAGTGCTTTAGCCTGGGCCGTTCCAGCTCCCGAATCGACGCAGGAGCCGAAGTTGCTATGGATGTAGTTCTGAGCAGCCGCTTCCTCGACCGGTCGATCGAGGAACCCTGGAGTCGTTCTCCGCTCGATCGTGGGACCGACGGATGGGCCAATCCATGAACCAGGAGAGGCTCTCGCAATCCTGGCCATGAAGGGGCCCAACGTTGAGAACGACTCAAGCTTACACCAACTCGGATGATTCATTGCACGCACAAGCCGGCGACGGAAAAGTCGTGGGCACGGCGCCCGCCCGGCGTCGCGGAATGCAGAAAGCCGCGCCCCGGAGTGGGACGAGAGGCGGCTTTCGCGATCATGATCTCGCTGGAGGGCTTCGCAGCGGAGGGGAACTTGTCTTCCCGGCGCGTTTGTCCAGAGCTGAATCCGGATGAAGCGCAGGTGGGTCCCGGATTTCCCGGAGAGATCCCGGCCTGCCCCGGGCTCAGGCCTGCGCGTGCTCGAGGCGCCGGCGCAGGCTGCCGGCAAGCTCTGCCACCAGCTCTAATTTGCCGGCCAGTTTCGGGGACAGTTCGGGCTCGGCGAGCGCGAGTTGCGACTGCAGCAGGAGCCCGGTCAGGGTAGATTTCAAATCGTTTTCCAGCAGCTGCGCGGCAGCACGCAAAGCCATGACCTGCTGCTGCTCCCGCCGCCCGATCGCCGCCTGCACCTCGCGCGCCAACCTCGCGCCCCCGGAGAAAGCGAAGTTGATCTGCACCGGCACAGTCATACCGAAGCTCTGCCACAACAACTCGGCGGCTGCAGGATTGGCTTCCGCCAGGCAGTCGTCCACCACCACGACCGAGTAGTCACGGTGGCGAAGAGCCATTAAACCGGCGCGATGGGTGGGGGCAACGTTTACGGCACATCCCAGAGTGCCAGCCAGAGACTCCGCGATTCGGGACGCATCGGCCAAAGGGCTGATGATCAGGACACTGTGTTGCACAGCTGATTGCACAACTACCTCCTTACGTTTGCAGGGGTTGCAGGGGTTGCGATGGTTGCAGGTGAATCGGGAATTGATGGCCACCGGCCGGGCGAGTAGGGATCAGTGGGCGTGGTCTCCAACGTCGTTACCCGCTTCCGGGTGGCTGATGCCGTATTCCTTCAGCTTGCGGTAAAGGGTGGTCTTGCCGATGCCCAACAGACGCGCGGCCAGGAGCTTGTCACCATTCAGCTTGCGCAAGGTTTCGAGAATGGCTTCTTTCTCTAACTGAGCCAGGGGCAGAACCGGTCCCCGTTCGGCAGCGGCGGTGCTGGGAAGATTGGAGGCCACCACCAGCGAACGGCGATGCTGCAGGTGAAAGTTCTGCAATTGCGTGGGCAGATCGCCCAGGTGCAACACCGGCCCGGAGGAAAGGGTGCAGGCCCGATCGATGGAATGCTCCAGCTCGCGCACGTTCCCCGGCCATTGGTATTCAACTAGAGTGCGCAATGCATCGTCGCTGAGGGTGTGCGGGGTGCCGGTTTCGCGTGCCATCCGTTCCAGAAAGTGCGTGGCCAGCAGGGGAATATCCTGCTTGCGCTCGCGCAGCGGAGGGATGCGCAGGTTGACCACGCTGAGCCGGTAGTAAAGATCCTTGCGGAAGCGTCCCTGCTCCACCATCGCCGGCAGATCGCGGTTGGTGGCCGCCAGGATACGGACGTTGATGTGGATGCGATGGGTGGCGCCTACCGGGCGGACCTCTTTTTCCTGCAGAGCGCGCAGCAACTTGGCCTGTAAATCGAGCGGCAGCTCGCCGATCTCATCAAGAAAGACCGTGCCTCCCTGAGCCGAAGCCAGCAGACCCTCCTTGGCGCGATTCGCGCCGGTAAAGGCGCCTTTCACGTAACCGAAGAGCTCGCTTTCCATGAGCGTGGGCACCAGAGAACCGCAATCGACAGGAACAAACGGCCGGTCGGCGTGGGGGCCGTTGGAATGAATGGAGCGCGCCACCAACTCTTTGCCCACGCCGCTTTCGCCCAGAATCAGCACCGGATGCGAGCTTTGCGCAACCTTGGCCAGAATACGGTAGAGCTTGTCCATCTCCGGGCTGCGGCCAATCAGGTTGCCCAGGCCCTGGGCAGAGCGCAGCGATTCGCGCAATTGGCGGCTGGCGCCTTCCACCGTGCGCTGTTCCGTCGTGCGTTCCAGCGTCCGCTCCAACACCGCGGACAATTCGTCCATGGCGAAAGGCTTGGTCAGATAATCGGCGGCCCCGGTGCGCATCGCCTCAACTGCAGCAGGCACAGTGGCGTATGCCGTCATCACCACCACCACCAGGCCAGGATTGAGCGCCTTGATCTCGTGCAGCAGCCCCAGGCCCTCGCCCAGCGGAGCGCGTAGGTCGAGCAGCAGGACATCTACACCCTGATCGCGTAAGAGGGTACGCGCGGCTGCGATGGTGGAAACTGTCTGTGGTACAAAACCCAGATCCGTTGCTATTTCGCAGCAAGCCGAACGGATGGCAGCATCCTCGTCGACCACGAGGAGGTGAAGCTTGCCGGTGCGCTCCGCGGGACGCGACATAGTTGCCACAGAAGCTGTAACTGGAATTGTTATCGCCATTGTACGCAGATTCCTTCCTGGCCGGATAGAAGAACTTCCCTGCCTGCTGTATCGACACTTATTAGAGCAACTTTCGTTGTCTCGCAGGGAAAAGCCGCGCGCAACGATTTATCAGCACAACGAATTCTCTCCTCCGCTTGCGCACTCGCCCGCTGAACCGCTTGCGCACCACACAGGTTGCCCGCCGAGGAAAGCTTTCGCACTGTCGGCTCGAAGATAAAACTCATGCTCACACCTCCGGATTCAAAACCGCTGCCTCCTGCCGTCAGCGGAAGTTCCTACCCAACTTCCCACCAGGTTTCCGCTCATTGCAGTGGATCAACGCAGCTCCTAGTGCACGTAACCAGCCAATCGGAGAGCAGCTGCGGGCGAGAGCCGTAAGCTATTGGAAAAGCATCACTTGCGATGAAGAGGGCGAGTAGACCAAGCCGCCCGCAGCGGTTTCTCCCCTGGGGAAGGAGTTCCTAAATGGAACAACGACCGCGGTCGCGGCAGCGCTAACTTCCACCGAATGTGTCTCTTAGGGTCCTCGATTCCGATTTGGGAAGCGTCCCGAATTGGGAACGCTCCTCCGCCGAGCAAACCGGGAAACCCGGTTCCGCAACCGCAGCCTCAGCTCTCATACAATCAGGAGATGAATCCACAGCACAAATCTGCTTTCTTTCGTCCCCATGACCGGGCCCCGAGCGCGATGCGTCCCGTACGCCTCACGCCGCATTACACCTCCATGGCCGAGGGTTCGCTACTGATCGAGGTGGGCCACACCCGGGTGTTGTGTAACGCCACCATCGAAACCGGCGTGCCCGGCTGGTTGAAAAACAGCGGCCGGGGATGGGTCACGGCGGAATATGGCATGCTTCCCCGGGCCACGCTCACGCGCACGCCGCGCGAATCGGAGCGCGGTAAGGTGGGCGGCCGCACCCATGAAATCCAGCGGCTGATCGGACGTTCTCTGCGTTCCGTGGTCGATATGCATGCCCTGGGGGAACGCACCGTGATCCTGGATTGCGATGTGCTGCAGGCCGATGGAGGCACGCGCACCGCCGCCATCACCGGCGCCTGCGTGGCCATGGCCATTGCCTTCCGCCGGCTGGTGGAGGCGGGAACGCTCAAAAAGCTGCCCCTCATCCAGCTGGTAGCCGCTACCAGCGTGGGGATGGTGGAGGGAGTGACCCTGCTCGACCTGGCGTATGAAGAGGATTCCCAGGCCGAAGTCGACATGAACGTGGTGATGACCGAGGCCGGCGGATTGGTGGAAGTGCAGGCGACGGCGGAGCGCAACGCATTCCCGCGGGAAAAATTGCTGGAGATGATGGATCATGCCGAGCGCGGGATCATCGAACTGGTGAAGGCGCAGCGGGCGGCGCTGGCGGAGGGGTAAGCGTAATACGTGAACAAGCGGGAATGCATTAGAATGAGCCGCGGGAACAACGGCAAAAATTGAGAGGGAATGAGCAATGACAACCACGAAGCTGACAGCTGGAAAACTGGCGGGACTCAAAGCCGTCTCCGATGCGCGGGGGGTAATCGCCGCCGCCGCGATGGATCAGCGCGGATCGCTGAAGAAATCGCTGGCCAAAGAGAAGGGTGTTTCCGACTTGCCGGACTCGGCCCTGGTCGAGTTCAAGGAACTGGTCACCGACGTTCTTACCAAGTACGCATCGGCTATCCTGCTCGATCCCGAGTTTGGCTTGCCGGCGTCTAAACTGCGCCACGGCAAAGGCCTGCTGCTGGCCTATGAAAAGACCGGCTACGATGCCGATCAGCCGGGACGGCTGCCTGATCTGCTCGACCACTGGTCGGTGCGCAGGCTGAAGGAGGCGGGTGCGGACTGCATCAAGGTGCTGCTCTACTACACCCCGTTTGAGAAGAGCGATATCAACGATCAAAAGCACGCCTTCATTGAGCGCATCGGCGACGAATGCCGGGCCCACGACATTGCCTTCTTTCTGGAGTTTGTCGGCTATGACGTGCATGGCCACAGCGAGAAGTCGCTGGAGTACGCCTTAAAAAAGCCGGAGATCGTATCCGGTTCGATGTCTGAATTCGGCAAAGCAAAATATCTGATCGATGTGTTGAAGGTAGAGGTTCCGGTGCAAATGGAATTCGTGCAGGGCACCAGGGCCTTCAAAGGCGAGGCCGCTTACACCCGCACCGAAGCATTGCAGCATTTCAAAGATGCGGCGACGACCACCCACAAGCCGTTCATCTATCTCTCGGCCGGGGTGAGCAACGCGGTCTTCACCGAGACCCTGGAGTTGGCCGCAGAGAGCGGAACCACGTTCAACGGGGTGCTCTGTGGCCGCGCTACCTGGAAGGACGGCATCGCCGTTTATGCCAAGGGAGGCGCCAAGGCGTTCAGAGACTGGCTCGACGACCAGGGCGTGAAGAACATTCAGAATGTCAATAAGAGTCTGGACGCAGCGCACTCCTGGTTCCCCAAGGTCGGGGTCACCGCCGCGGATGTGCTGGCGCTGGCTTAGCTGCAGGACGAAGATGCAGCACTTGGAATCTGTGTAGGGCCCGCGAGAACGGCTGAAAATCCTGCGCGCCGTATTCAGCCGCCCGTAACGGGACTTTGCAGATTTACCCAGGAGTTCACTGCTGCGATCACTTGTTCAGCCTTTGCCCACGTTTGAGGACCAGACTTGGCGGGCGGGGATCGGCCACGGCCTGGGCTACGCTGTTCGCCTGCACCACGACGATGTCCGCCGTGCAGGCGGCGGAAAGGCCATAGGCGGCGAGGCCGAGCGCCCGGGCGGGTGCGTGGGTGATGAGTTCCAGGGCCAGTTCGAGGTCCTCATCGGCGTTCCAATCCAGCCGATAGGCCAGCAGCATGGCGCGGCGCAGCATGTCCGCATCTCCAAAGGGAGACCAGGCATCACGAATGTTGTCGCTAGCGGCGAAGACGATGACTCCGGCGTCGCGCAACCGCTTGATGGGGGGAATGGGCGCATTGCCGGGGACACAGGTCATTACCGAAATGCCAGCCTGGCCCAGTTTTCTCGCGGTGCCGGCTACGTCCTCCCAGGGCAAGCCACCCAACGACAGAGCATGGCTGACCACCACCCTTCCGTGGAGGCCATGAGCCAGGGTGCGGGCGGCGATCGCGTCCAGTTCCGCCAGACCCGGCAGGCCGGGGTTGTGAAGGTGGATATCGAGCGGCACACCGTGGCGCTCGGCCAGGGCAAACAGCGCATCCAGCTGCCCGGCGATGCTGCCATCGACGTCATGTGGGTCCATGCCTCCCAGCACCGACGCGCCACAGGACAGTGCGCGGTCGAGCAGCTCCAGCGTTCCCGGCCGGGCCAGCACGCCCTGTTGGGGAAATGCGACTAATTGGGTGTCAAGCAGGTGTTTGGCGCTGGAGACCGCGGCAAGAACGGCTTCGAGGCGGCCCAGGCCGACGCCGGGGTCGATGTCGATGTGGGAGCGCAACCATCCGGTTCCATTGCCCGCCGCGCGGTCGATCAAGGCCCGGGCCCGCAGGCCTATAGGCCGGTCGGCGCGCGCGTCGACCGATCGCTCGTAACCAACCATCACGTCGATTTCAGTACTGGCGGTGTTGCCCACCCAGCCCGCGCCCAGCAGGGTCTTGTCGAGGTGCACATGGCCATCGATGAAGCTGGGCAGCAGCAGGCCGTTTTCCGCGTCGAAGCGGTCGATCGCGGGAGCGAAGGGCGTGCCGCGGGGGACGATGGCCGCAATGCGCTCGCCCTGGATATGAATGTCGGCCGCGCTGCCGTCGGCTAGACGGCCATTGACGAGCAGCAGTTCGGAGGCAGGCGCCGGCTGCAGGTAGGCTCCGGAGCGATAATACTGGTCCATGACCGAACGATGGCGCGCCGCCGTTTCCAGGCGCGGAGCGCGGTGCCCGCGCGCCGATTGAAGCAGGGTCCGGGCCAGCGCTGGTTCGTCCACGCCCTGGACCACTCCACTGGCCACAATGTGCCGGCCAGCCACGAAAAGGTCGGTGACCGCGGTGGCGGCGGCGCGCTGCGTCAGCAGCTCCAGAGGCTGGATTTCGCCGGCTTGGCCGGGGGCCATCGAGTTGACGTCGAGCAGCACGATATCGGCGGGCGAGCCGGCGGCGAGTTGGCCCCGCCCAGGTTCTGCCCGCCACACACCATAACCTTCCCAGGTCACAGCCCGCAGGCAGTCGGCAAAAGAAACCAGGTCGGATAGGCCGGTCCCGGCATGCAGCAGGTGGGTCAGCCGGGCGAGCGCAAGCAGATCGGCGCTGTCGGCCAACCCCAGGCTGTCGAGGCCGATGCCAAAGTGCAGCCCGGCGGCGACAAAAGCGGAGACCGGCGCCAGGCCGGAGCGGAGACGGAGATTGGAAGCGGTATTGACGGACACGGTCACGCCGCGTTCGGCCAGAAGTTCGATCTCGTCCGGGCGCAGCCAGACCGCGTGAGCGACGCTGAGATGGGGGCCAAGCAGGCCGATGCTGTCGAGAAACCGTAGGGGGTGACCGTGGTATTCCTGATCGAGATAAGCGCGCTGGCGGCGGGTCTCGAGCATGTGCATGTAAACCCCGCGGCGCTGGCGGCGGGCGGCGTCCGCTACCTTCACCAGGCCCGCCCGGCTTAACCAGATCTGCCCGATGGCGTGGTAGCGCACCTCAACCAGGGGGGATTCGATCTCGGCGGCAATAGCATCCACAGTCGAGATTTGCGTGGACACGGGCGGCAACAGAGCGGGCCCGAGCAGGCTCCAATCGCGCGGGCTGTGGCGCCCGACGATGGCATCCGGGTCGCCATACCCGGCCAGATTTCGGTCGGCGACTGGCAGACACAGGGAAACGCGCAGGCCGACATCTCTGGAAGCTTTGGCGGCGGCTCGGGCTTCCGCGGGCAGATCGGCGAGCCGGGCAGTATCGTACGTGAGATTCGTGGTTCCGATGCCCGCCCGGGCCAGATGGGCAAGACGCAGGGCGACGCTGCTGTAGGGATCAACCTGGGGGAGGGCGACAAGACTGGCCAGCCAGAGTTCCAGCGGGCCATCGGGCGCGCCGGCGAGCGCAGTGGAGAGGCCACGGCCATGATCGTGGGCGTTGACCAGCGCGGGCAGGGCGATGCGCCCGTTGCCGGCCACTCCATCTTCGATGGACTGTATTTCCGCCCCCGCAAGCCGGATCTCACCGCTGCCCCAAATCGGCTGGCGGTGGATGTCGCACAGAATATGCTGGGCTGCGATGGTCTGCGAGCTCATGGGCGAGACCTCCTGAACACGAGAAACAGGGCCAGCATGGCCGCCAGGGTCACCCCGAGGATGATGCTCGACAGGGCGAAGGAGATGGGAACGTAGGACTGCTGGTTCGAAGCCTGGGCCCATTGGAAGACCGGCATGGTGGTCCGGGTACCGCGCACGAAAATGGACCGTTGGGTTTCGGAAAGAGACAGGAGAAAGCCGAACAAGCCTGCGCCCACCACCGCCGGGCGGATGAGCGGCAGTTCAATATCCACCAGGCGCCGCCAGGGGCCGGCGCCAAGATCCTCCGCGGCATCGAGCAGGCGATGATCGAAACGCGTCAAGACCACCGCGATGAGCACGATGGCGAAGGGCAGCGACCACACAAAATGGGCCAGAAACAAGGACCAGTAGCCCAGTTTGAGTCCCAGCAGGGAGCGGAAGAAAATGAAGTAGGCGGCGCCCAGGGCAAGCGCAGGCAGGACCATGGGAAACGCAGCATAGAGTAGAACCGGTCCGGGACGAGGCAGTCGCATGATGCTGCGGGCGACCGCGGTGGCGGCGAGGGTACAGGCCACCCCGACCAGGATGGCGAGGACCAGGCTGGTGAGCAGCGGCTGCTGCCAGCGGTGGTCGGCGGCCAGAGCGAGGTACCACTGGAAGGTGAGGGGCCACGGTATGCCCGACAGCGGCTGGGCGCTAAAGGACATGAGCACCATCCACAGGATGGGCAGCAGAGTGAGCGCGATCGCGCCCACCCCGAGCAGCACGGCCAGCCGGTCCCAAAGAGGTCCGTCGGCAAGCCGGGCCCAGCGGCTGCGGGGGACAGGCGCAAGCGGATGCAAACGGAGCGGGTTCAAGAGCGCAGCACCCCGAAGAGATTCACATTGCGGTTGAGCCGGCGCATCGCCCAAGCCAGCAAGACCAGCATGAACTGCAAGACCAGGATCACCACCGTCGAGAGCGCAGCGGCCACGGGGTACTTGAGGGCGGAGAGCGCCGACTCGATCGACTTGCCCAGCAGATTGACCTTGAAGCCGCCCAGCATCTGGGGCACGACCACGTCGGCCATCACCGGCACCAGGGTGAAGACCACCCCGGCGACGATGCCGGGCATGGCCAGCGGCAGGATCACCCGCCAAACCGTTCCCAGCCAGGTCGCACCAAGATCGCTGCTGGCCTCGATCAGGCTGTCATCGATGAGCGCCAGGATGAGGGTGATGGGCAGCAGCATGGAGGTGAAATTGTTGACCACCAGCCCGAAATGGACGGCGAACTCGGAATACAGCAGCCAGGATTGGGGTGCGATATGGAACCATCGCAGTGCCGTATTGACCGCGCCTTCCGCGCCCAGGATGGGCCGCCAGACGATGGTGCGGGAGGCCACATCGAGGAAAAACGGGAGGGTGACCAGCGCGATCAGGAGAGTGCGCAGCGAAGCGGAGCGGCAGCGCTTGACCAGCCAGATGGCGAAGGGCAGCGCCAGCAGCAGGGAGATGGCGGTGACGGTGACGGCAATGCGTATGGTGCGCCACACCACCTCGATCCGCCCGCTCAGGAAGATGGTTCGCCAGGTCTCTAAACTGAGAGCGTACCGGGTGTGAAAGTCCTCGGTGGTGAAGAAGGAAAAAACAACCAGGACGGCCAGCGGCAGGAACACCACCAGAACCCAAGAGACCACAAAGAGCATGGCCGGGGGTTGCTGGGCGAGCAGTTCCCAGAAAGGCGACGGCCGACCGGGAGCGGCGCCGCTCATGCGTTCATGAAGCGCTGCCACTCTTCCTCCATGATAGAGATGTTCGCAGGGACCGGATTCGCGGTGAAATCCTGCTGATATTTTTTCGCCACCAGCTCGCCGACGGATGCGATCTTCTGCACTTCTGCGGGAGAAAAGCCCTTGGACCTGGCGTACTCGACGGCCAGGGCGGTGTTGGGGCCGGAGAGTCCCTTCAATGCCTGATCCGCCTGGTAGGCTCCGCCGAGAAAGAAGTTCAGCGCGGTGTAGATGGCGTCCAGCCGGGGAGAGCCCTGCTTTTGCCGGGGAATGTAGAGGCTGTCTCCCCACTTGTGGTAGTAGTCGGCGTTGGCGTAGTAGACCAGAGGCTTTTCCGCTTTGGAGTTGACCGCCGCGACCGCGTCTGACCAGCAGTTGAGGATATCGACTTCCCGATTTCCCAGCAGTTGCACCTGCTCGTCGAAGCTGACAAAGAAGGAACGGAATTGGCCGGCGCGCTTGCGCTCGATGGCAAAGTCAGCCACCGCCCGGGCTTCTTCCCCGGTCAGGTTGGTGACGTCGTGGATAGGAGCGATACCCTTCCTTTTCACAAACTGGGCCATTTGCGGAAAGGTGTAGACGAGGGTGGTGGAGAGGCCGACGCGGCCCCTGGTTTTTTCGCTGGAGAAGACCAGGTCCCAGGGCAGGACGGCTTGCGGATCGGTCACCCCCACTGCCTGGGGCCAGAAGCCGAAGCTGTCGGCATTGGCGCAGACCGGGATGCCGTAGCGGACGCCGTCCAGCACGGAGGCGGCGCGATACTGAATGGGCACCCGGGGCCAGAGGGTCAGGCGGGGGTTGGTTTCGTCGATGGGCAGCAGGAACTGCTTGCCCACAGACTGCTCGATGCCGGTATCACAGAGGAAGATATCGAAGTCCGAACCAATGTCGTTGGAAGCGATCTGGCGCACCACGTCGCCCGGGTCGCCGCTGGTCGGGGCATAGGAGATGCCCATACCGGTGGCTTCGGTAAAGGGAGTCCAGTCCTTCATGGACTGGGCGGAGGTTCCATAGACGTTGATTGTTTTCCCCTGGGCGGTGGAGGGTGCGATAGCCCAGCGGAGGGCTATACCCGCAGCCGCAGTGGCGGTCAGGGCGGCGCCCCCTTGCATCAGGCCGCGGCGTGAAATGGCGGGCATGGTCGTCTCCTCCTGATCGAATTAGCCATAGATGGTTTCGCTGTAGCAGCTGCGCGCGATGATGTTGCCGCCCTTGATCACGGTGCGGCTGGGGGCCAGGCGGGTGACTGCATCGGCCGGTGATACGGCATGGAGCAGGAGCAGGTCGGCGCGGTCGCCGGGTGCGAGGCCGTAATCCGGCAGGCGCAGCATGGCCGCGGCGCTGGTGGTGATCATGGACCAGGCCAGGCAGAGGTCTTCCGCTGTGTAGAACTGAGCTCCATAGGCCATGGCCTGCAGCGACATCAGCGGGTCGGGATAGGCGAGGTGCTTCACCCACATGGAGGCGAAGCATTCCTGGGCGATGGCCACTTTGATACCGGCATGGAGCATTTCGCGGACCGACGTGATGCCGCGCGGGGGGTCAGCAAGCCCGGCGCCGGCCACGGCCATGGATAACGGTGAGCTGGCTACGGCAATATCCGCCTGCAGCAGCAGGTCGTAGATCATGCGCCGGTACGGCAGGGACTGTTTGGGCAAGGAATGGCAATGGGCTACTGTGACCCGGCCGGAGTAGCCGCGGGCCAGGGTCTCGCGGGCCACGGCTTCGAGCAGGAAGGAGTCAATGCGGTCGCCTTCGTCACAATGGAAGTCGAGATCGACGTCGAATTCCCGAGCCAGGTCGAACGCCGCGCGAATGGCCTGGCGGGCGTGGGCGTCCTCACCCTCGAGCTGGGGATTGACGCCCACGGCCACCGCCCCGGCCTGCAACCCTTGCTTAACCAGGGGGATCACTGCCGGATCACGCAGCAGGCCGTGCTGGGCGAAGGCAACGATGCGCAGGTCCAGCAGGGGAGCCAGGGTGGCGCGGGCGGCAAGAATGCCTTCCAGCACGCGGGTGCCGGAGTAGGGGTCCAAATCGGCAAAGGTGCGCAGGGAGATTACGCCGCGGGCTACCATCAGGCGTCCCATGGTCACGGCCCGGTCGTGCACATCCTCAGCGGTGTAGAGGTCGCGTTTGACGCGGCCGTATTCCTGGAGCGAATCCTCGAAAGATAGGTTGCGTACCTCGTTCTGCATCAGGCAGGAGGCGAGGTGATAATGCGGCTCCACCAGGGCAGGCGACACCAGCATGCCGGCGGCGTCGACCAGGGTCGCGCCGGGCGGGGCGGGCCGAGGAGGCCGGCTGCTGCGATGCGGCCATGCACGAGATCGAGGTCGAGAGGCTGGCCGGTAAAGGCAGAGAGGCCGCCGCGGATGGACAGGGCGGTCATGGGGTAGGGTCCGCTTCGAGGTCGAGGACATTCATGGCACAGTCGGCCACGCTGAAGCTGGCGGCAGCGGCGTGGATCAGGGCGCCCGAGAGATCGAAATTTCTGCTGCACAGCAGACCCAGGGGGGAGTCTACCCGCCAATCCTGATACTTGCCGCGATAGCTTCGGTCGCGTACCTGGATGGGGTAGGTGTTCTCGCCTGGTTTGCCGTGCGGACCGAGACGAACTCGTTCCGCACGCACGGCGGCGCAGGCCGGGGTGCGGGGGACGGGCGAAGTAGGAGCGCACCAGGTGCCGCGCACCTGCGCGCCGGCGACGTTCATGGTGACCAGGTTGCCTTCGACCTGTTCGATCTCGCCTGCCAGGAGGTTCTCGATGCCCATGAAATCGGCCACAAAGCGGCTGGCCGGGCGATCGAAGACCTCGCTGGGCGCGCCTACCTGCACGATCTTGCCGGCGCGCATCACCACTACGCGGTTGCTCATGGTCAGCGCTTCTTCCTGGCTGTGGGTGACGTAGACAAAGCCGATACCGAGCTGCTTTTGCATGGCGAGCAATTCGATCTGCATATCCTGGCGGAGACGCTCGTCGAGCGCTCCCAGCGGCTCGTCGAGCAACAGCAATGCGGGACTGGTGACGAGGCTGCGCGCCAGGGCGACTCGCTGGCGCTGGCCGCCGGAAAGCTGCGAGATGCGCCGGTGGGAAAGGTCGGGCAGACGGACCAGCGCCAGGGCTTGCTCGACGCGGCGCTTCTGCTCGTCCAGTGCAACGCCGCGCACTCGCAGGCCGTAGGCCACGTTTTCACCTACGCTCATGTGGGGAAAGAGCGCGTAGTGCTGGAACACGGTGGTGCAGTTGCGAAAGGCGGCGCCGAGTTCGCGGACGTCCTCTCCCTCAATCTCGATGGCGGCGACGGCGGTGGGCTTTTCGAGCCCGGCAATGACCCGTAAGAGGGTGGTTTTTCCGGAGCCGCTGTGGCCCAGAAGACTGACAAATTCACCCGGCTCGACGGTCAGGGAGACATCGTGGAGAGCCACCACGTCACCGTAACGATGATAGGCGTGGGAAATCCTCAGCAGAGGGGGGTGGTCACGCTCGCCGTTTTCCAAAATGGGTCATCCCCCCTGCCCTCAGGCTGGTTCGCGATGAGAGTATCTGGTGCTGTAGTTGAGCCCAAATGCGGTGCGGAAGATGGCTTTATTCTAAGCGAGAATAAGTGACACCTATTCCCACTCGATCGTCCCCGGCGGTTTGGACGTGATGTCATAGACCACGCGGTTAATGCCGTGGATCTCGTTGACGATGCGGCTGGAGATTTTTTTCAGCAGATCGTAGGGCAGCGGCACCCAGTCGGCGGTCATGCCGTCTTCCGAATGCACGGCGCGGATGGCGCAGGTGTAGGCGTAGGTGCGCTGATCGCCCATCACGCCGACGCTTTTCACCGGGAGCAACACGGCGAAGGATTGCCAGATCTGCTGATAGAGCCCGGCAGCCTTGATCTCACTGACCACAATATCGTCCGCCTCCTGCAGCAGCGCCACCCGCTCCGGCGTCACCTCGCCCAGGATGCGCACCGCGAGCCCGGGGCCAGGAAAGGGCTGGCGCTCCAGAATCTCGGCCGGCATCTCCAGGTCACGGCCGATGCGCCGGACTTCATCTTTAAACAAATCCCGCAAAGGTTCGATCAGCTTCAGCTTCATGGTGGCGGGCAAACCGCCGACGTTGTGATGGCTCTTGATGGTCTGGGACGGCCCTTTGACAGAAGAGGATTCGATCACGTCCGGGTAGAGCGTGCCCTGCACCAGCCAGGCCACCGCGCTTCCCTGCTGCCCTTCTAAAATTCGCTTGGCCTCGTCGTCGAAGACAGCGATGAATTCGCTGCCGATGATTTTGCGTTTGGCCTCGGGGTCGGTAACCCCGGCCAGCCGGGCCAGGAAACGCTGGCTCGCGTCCACGGCCACCAGTTGCAGACCCAGCTTGTCGCGCATGTTGCGCTGTACCTGCAGAAATTCGTTCTTGCGCAGCACCCCGTTGTTGACGAAGACGCAAGTGAGCCGGTGGCCGATGGCACGTTCCACCAGCACCGCGGCGACTGAAGAATCCACGCCTCCGGAGAGGGCGCAGAGGGCGTGGCCGTCTCCCACCTGCTCGCGAATCGCCGCCACCGTCGACTGGATGAATTGGGCAGGCGTCCAGTTGGGCTCGGCATGGCAGATACGGAAAAGGAAGTTGCGCAGCAACTCGGTTCCCCTGGGCGTGTGCCGCACCTCAGGATGAAACTGCACCGCCCAGATGTTGCGCGCGGGATCGGCGATCCCTGCCACAGCGTTGGCAGTGCGAGCGGTGAGAGAGAAGCCGGGGGGCAGCTCCAGGGCCTCATCTCCATGCGACATCCAGACGTCGAGCGATGCCGGCAAGCCGGCAAACAAGGGGTTATCTGCTTGCTGGCCGGGCACGATGGACACCTGGGCGGGCCCGTACTCGTGCTTATCCGCGGGACGCACCTTGCCGCCTAAATGATGGGTTAGAAACTGCAGGCCGTAGCAGATACCAAGAATGGGCAGCCCCAGAGCCAGCATGCCTGGGTCGGCAGCCGGCGCATCCGCGTCGTAGACCGAGGAGGGGCCCCCGGAGAGAATCAGTCCGATGGGGTGATGTGATTGGATTTCGGCGACAGAAGCACTACAGGGAAGAACCACCGAGAAGACATTTTGCTCTCGTATGCGGCGCGCTATGAGTTGGGTGTATTGGCTGCCAAAATCCAGGATGACAATCGAGGAAGTATCCACGTTCTAGTTTTTCAGTCTTTTCGGATGGAAGCAAGACCCGGATTTCCTGTACGCAGCACTGGACACGACGGCGTGTGCGGCTTTCTATTAAGGAAAGCCGCGTGAAGTTCACCAACGCCCCCAAACTCGACAGGAAATCCGGGAGAGTTGGTGTCCTGGGAATCCCGCTCAGTAAACAGATCTCGCGTCCTCGCGCCCGCCGGACCCATGGTAAAACCGCCAAAACTGAACGAACGCGGCTAACCTCGCCACCTGGAAGAAATCGCAGGCCACCAGATAGAGCAGCGTCACCACCGCCCACCATGCATAGAGCGCAGCGCCCGTCATGTCAGCCTCGAAGGGCAGGGGAATCGCGGAGAAGACCAGGGCCAGCACAATCAGCGCCAGCCGGACAATACCCAGGACCAGGTTCACTTCGACCAGCTTGCAGTAAGCGGGCCCAGGCGAAGACTGCGTGCCAGGCTACGGAAGACGCCTGTACCTTCCAACATCGCGAGCAAGGGAGCAATGGAGAAAATCCAGCTCATCAGCGCCCAGAGAACAAAAATGCCGAGCGAGAGGCAGATGACCCATGCACTCCAGGCCACCAGGTTGGGGTCGGCGCTACTGAGGGTCGAGTCCGCGGCCCAGCCAATGGCGCCGATACCATCCTACGCAGACGGCGACCAGGGCCGCGATGCGCAGGAGTTGCAGCAGAATGAGAGTCAAGGGAGCAGGACGCAATGCCGGGTCGAGGCGCTGCAGCACTGCGCTCCGGCCCAGCCCGGACGCGAACGCCCACGCCACCGCCAGCAAGGGCCCCAGCCAGAGTGCAGCCCGCACCAACGATGGCGTGAGAGCCGTGGCGGCCGTCGTCAGCTGCTGCCCAGCCTGCTAAAGGGTCGCTGAGGGAAAGGCTGGAGAGGCTTTCCTGGTTCAACGAAACAGTGGCAGCGATCTTGGCGCCCTGGTATAGAGGATCGCCGCTGCGGGAATGCCGAAACCCCAGCGCCAGAGCAGTTCCCATGCCAGCAGTCCGGGGCGCTTCCAGCAGAAGGCGCAGATGTGGACCAAAGACTGAGTTCCGCGCACGCTCAGCCTACTTAACCACGATGCGGATGAGCCTTCAAATCCTACTATAACGATAGCCCGTTCGCCAGGGACGAAGTTCTTTCTCAACCTTGACTCTCATTGAGCCTACTTGACTACGATGTTGATCAGCTTGCCGGGCACCACCACCACCTTGACCACCTGCTTACCGGCGATGGCTGCCTGCACTTTGGCTTCGGCCAGCGCGGCCTGCTGCATGTCTTCGCTTCCGGCGTCCGGCAACAGCTTAACCACGGCGCGCAACTTGCCATTGACCTGCACCGGTATTTCCAACTCCTCTTCCCGAGCCAGATCAGGGTCGAAGCCCGGCCAGGGCTGACGAAGTAACGACACCCGTCGCCGCCGGTTTCACCCCAAAGCTCGGCCGCGAGATAAGGGGCAAAGGGCGCCAACAAGAGAATGAGCGAAGGCAAAAGAGTGGCCATTAACTGCGCCGAAACTTCCGCCGGCATCTCCGCCAGGCCCGGCTCGGCGGCGGTGATCTCGTTGACCAGTTCCATGACCGCAGCGATGCAGGTGTTGAAGTGCCAGCGCCCGGCAAAATCCTGGCTGATCTTGCGTATGGTCTGGTGCAGCTTACGCAACAACGCCTGGGCCAAAGCAGAGGCGGGCGGGACCGGAGCGCGATTCTGGCAGCCGCGCACCGCTTCCCGGTAGCGCATGCCCAGGCGGTAAACCCGGCCGAGGAAGCGGCTGATGCCCGCGACCCCATCCTCCTGCCACTCCAGGTCGCGATCCGGCGGCGCGGCAAAAAGCGCGTACATGCGCGTAGCGTCGGCGCCGTAGCGGGCGATCATCTCGTCGGGCGAGACTACGTTGCCCTTGGACTTGGACATCTTGGCGCCATTGCGGATGACCATCCCCTGAGTGAAGAGGCGGGTGGCCGGCTCGTCATTGCCGACCAGGCCCATGTCGCGCATCACCTTGGTCCAGAAGCGGGAATAGATCAGGTGCAGAATCGCGTGTTCCACCCCGCCGATGTACTGATCGATAGGAAACCAGTAGTCGATCTTCTGCCGGCTGAAGGGAGCAGTTGCGTTGTGCGCGTCCGGATAACGATAGAAGTACCAGGACGAATCGACAAAGGTGTCCATGGTGTCGGTCTCGCGCCGGGCCGGTCCCCCGCACTTGGGACAGGTCGCATTCACAAAGGCGGGAACCCGGCTCAGTGGAGAACCGTCCTGCTGCGTGATCTCGATCTGCTCCGGAAGCAGAACGGGAAGCTGGTCATCGGGCACGGGCACGATGCCGTCTGTGGGGCAATAGAGCACGGGGATCGGCGCACCCCAGTAACGCTGCCGGCTGATGCCCCAATCCTTAAGCCGGAAGGTCACAGTGGGCTGGCCAAAGCCATGTTCCTTTGCAAACGCCACCATCTTTGCCTGCGCCTCCTGGCAGCCCAGCCCGTTGTACTCGCCGGAGTTCATCAGCAGGCTATCTTCTTCGGTATAGGGCAAGACCGGCTCGTCGGGTTTGCCTGCGGCGGGTGGCTCACCGCTGCGGCGGGGCAAAATGACGATACGTACTTCGAGGCCATACTTGCGGGCAAACTCGTAGTCGCGGTCGTCATGCGCGGGTACTGACATGACGGCGCCTGCTCCGTACTCCAGCAGGATGTAGTTGGCCACCCAGATGGGCAACCGCTCACCGTTGAAGGGGTTGATGGCATAGCGGCCGGTGAAGCTGCCGTGCTTTTCAATGGCCGCGGGATCGCCGGCCTCACGCGCCTTCTTCTGTTCTTCGACCAGGGTCGCTACTTCGGCGGCCAGCCGTTCATCGGCCTGGGCAAATTGATTGACCAGTGGGTGCTGAGGCGCAAGTTGCAAGCTGGTGGCGCCGAAGATGGTGTCCAGACGCGTGGTGTACACCGGGATCCTGGTCGCGTCCGCAGGGACCGGAGCCCCGGCGACAAAACCCTCTGCGGCGGCCAGGGCCGCTTTGCCATTGCGGCTTTCCGGCTCAGCGGCGACTGGATCGAGAACAAACTCGATGGTGGCCCCTTCGCTGCGCCCGATCCAGTTGCGCTGCATGGTGCGCACCTTCTCCGGCCAGCCGGGCAGGTGGTCGAGCCCGTCCAGCAGTTCTTGCGCGTAGTTCGTGGTGCGCAGAAACCATTGCTCCAGATCGCGCTGTTCGACCACCGTATCTTCATGCCGCCAGCAACAGCCATCGATGACCTGCTCGTTGGCCAGCACGGTGGCGCACAGCGGGCACCAGTTCACCTTGCTCTGCTTGCGAAACGCCAATCCCTTCTCCAACATGCGCAGGAAAAACCACTGCGTCCAACGGTAGTAGTCGGGCAGGCAAGTGGTGATTTCGGTCTGCCAGTCATAGCTCAGCCCCAGCCGGCGCATTTGGCGGCGCATGTGGGCAATGTTTTTGAGCGTCCACTCGCGCGGCGGGGTGTCGTTCTTAAGCGCCGCGTTTTCTGCCGGGAGTCCAAAGGCATCCCAGCCCATGGGATGGAGCACGTTGTAGCCCTGCATCCACATGTAGCGAGCCAGGGCATCGCCAATGGCGTAGTTGCGCACGTGGCCCATGTGCAGCTGGCCCGAGGGATAGGGCAGCATTTCCAGCACGTAGTACTTGGGCCGGCCGCTGCCCTCAGGCTCGGCGCGATAAAGATCCGGTTGCTCATCCCAGCGCTGCTGCCAGCGCACCTCGATCTCTGCCGGGTCGTAGCGAACCTCGTGCGCGGCCGCAGCCGGGGCGGAGATGGCGACCGTCTCGGAGCGGGCGCCGGGGTTGTTCTTTGCGTCGGTCGGAGGCATCTTCATTAACGATTGTAACTGGCCACGGAAGAGGAACGCGCGATGAGCGAGCGCAACACGCTGACGTTACGCAGGTCATCGTCTGGTTGATCGACGGGAGTTTCCGCGATGAAGGCGGCGTGGGCGAACCGTGGGTCGTTGAGCAGGCGGCGGAAGGGTGCGATGCCGAGGGTGCCTTCTCCTATATGTTCATGGCGATCGAGATGCGAGCCACGGGGCGTCTTGGCATCGTTCATATGCCATACGCGAACGGTCTCCAAGCCCAGTAGCTGTTCGATCTGGCGCACCGTCGCCTCGTAGCCCTGAGCGCTGACGATATCGTAGCCAGCCACGTGGGTGTGGCAGGTATCGAGGCAAGCGGCGACGGGAACGACAGGCCGTAGGCGGGCGATGAGCTCGCCCACCTGTTGCAGAGAAGCGCCCAGGGAAAACTCGGCGCCGGCGGTGTTCTCGATCAGGAGGGTGAAGGGGGTCTGGGCCCAGGGTAGCCCGTCGAGAGCGCGGACGACGGACTCGACCGCCAGGCGGAGACCTTCCTCCCGGGTAAGGCCTTTCCAGGAACCGGGGTGGAGCACCAGGTATTCGGCGCTTAGGGCCAGGGCGCGCTCGATCTCTCCGCGCAAGGCCTTAATGGAGTTGGCTCGGACCGGATCCGATTGGCTGCACAGGTTGATCAGGTAGCTGGCGTGAATGACCAGCGGCGAGCAGTCGTAGCGCGCGCGTAGCTCCGTCATGCGGTCACAGTCCGCCGCGGCGATCACGCTGCCGCGCCACATGCGCGGGCTGGAAGAGAAGATCTGAAAGGTGTTGGCGCCGATGACGTGAGCCCGCTCCGGCGCGCGGCAGACCCCACCTGCGGTGGGCAGGTGAATACCCACCCGTCGCGGCGTTGCTGCTGGTTGGCTCACCATTCCCTCACCTGGGCGGCCACAAATCAGCGAGAGACGGGGCTGCCCGCGTGCTCGCCGGGTGAAACCACAGGCGAGGCCGAGAGGTATTTGATCACTGCCAGATGCAGTTGGGCGCGTACCTTGAACCCCAGCTTTTCGTACAATGCAACGGCTGTTACGTTTCCCGTTCTCACGTGTAGAAAGGGTGTCTCCCCTCGCTTCATGATGCGGGATATCAAAGCGGACAGGAGCGCTTTTCCATACCCCCGTCCCCGGTATTGCGGATGGGTGCACACCGCGCTGATTTCAGTGAAGCCGGTGAGGTGCAGCCGCTCTCCTGCCATCGCCACCAACGATCCGTTATCGTGAACCCCGAGATAGGCGCCGAGTTCGATCGTTCGAGGGAGAAAGGGACCCGGCTCCGTCAGCTTGGTCAAGGCCAACATCTCGGGAACGTCGGCCTTTGTCAGTTCACGGAAGACCTGGGGCTCTTCTGTCGGAGCAGGCGCCACACAGACCATCTGGTACATCTCTCCGCTGTGTACCATCTCCCAATTGCCGGGCAGGACTGGTGCGGCATCGAGGAACAAAGCGGTAACTGCTCCCGGCAGCAATGCCTCCAGCGCGTCGTATGCAGCCACCGATTGATCGATCAAGCCTCCGAACGGAGCCACATCCGCCGGAAAGCGCCTGGCAAGACCGTTGCCTTGAGCCAACGCGCGCTGTTCCGTGGAGAGGGCATGCCAGATCGGATCGTCAAGCACGAGGGTATCTGACAGCATGGGGCTGAATGCTTCATCCACTGGTAGATGAGAAAGCACCTCTCAGGATTCGAGACTTCCTTACAGGTACGTGGCAAACCCGGAAATGGCACATCGAGAGCCACTATCCCACTCAAGCCAAAGGACGGCTTGACCCCGATTTCCTGCCACGCTGTGCTAGAAAGGTCCGCTTGTGCGCCTTTCATTAAGGAAAGGCGCATGGGGTGTATCAACGCCACAAGCCTCCGCAGGAAATCGGGGCAATGGGCCACCCAGCCCGATTTCGTTGCATTTGGAGTTTGTACCCGCCCACCCGTCCTTGGCGAGGGAACGAGAGGACTCATCCTAATTCCTTTTTGGTTCTGCTAGGGCGCATCTTCGACGGACGGGGTTTTCAGGATCTTGGACAGCACGTGCAGGCTGCCATCGACTTTAGGGGCGTCCAATCCGAGGATATTCGCTACCAGGGGATAGACATTCACGTTCTCAAAGGGTTCGAGGGTGGAGCCGGGTCGAATGTCGGGGCCCACGGCGATGAACAGGGCGCGCATGGACTTCATCGCCCGCGGGTCGTAACCGTGTACGCCCGGATCCGGAGGCCGGTCGGCTGCGCCACTCGCCGGTCCATGGGCGCGAATCGCATATGGCCCATTGGCTACGATGACGGGATCGCCCTCGCGGGGATTGTAGTCGTACGCGAAAGCCGCCGGAACCCGCTTGCGCCGGTACACGGTAAAGGCGTCGCTCTTGATCTTCAACTCCTGGTAGGCCTTCTCCGCCGCCGCCTCGGAATTGGGATAGAGCAGCCATCCAACCGTTGTAAAGTTCGCCAGATCGGCGTACTTGTCCAGATCGATCCAGGGTCCCTGCTCCTGCTCCATGCCGTGGTCGGAAACCACAAACAGGTCGACCGGCAATTGCAGCCGGCTAAGCTGGGCCCATAAGTCGCCCACCAACTGGTCGACGTGCGCGACCGCCGCGGCAGTCTGCGGGCTGTCAGGGCCGTATTGATGCCCGGCATGATCGACGTTGGAGTAGTAAAGCGTGATCAAGTGGGGCCGCTGCTCGGCCGGCATGCGCAGCCAGGCGACGACTTGTTCGATCCGTTTGGCATCGGGAAAGTGGTCGTCAAATTTGAGGTAGTAGGTCGGCCGCCCGCCGTCAATCTCCGCCTCCGAACCGGGCCAGAAGAAGCACGCGCTGCGCATGCCCTGTTTCTCCGCCAGTACCCAGAGAGGCGTGCCCCCGTACCAGCTGCCGTCACTACTAGTGGCCGGATCTCCGTTCGAATAGCGCTGCTTGCGCACAGGATCATAAAAGTTGTTGGCCACGATGCCGTGGTGTTCCGGAAAGAGCCCGGTGACCAGCGTGTAGTGGTTGGGAAAGGTCAGCGAGGGATAAGACGGGATCATTCCCTGGCTGGCGATTGCACCCTGCGCGCCCAGCGCCAGCAGATGTTTGGCGCCGTACTTTTTGGCGTAGTCGTAGCGAAAACCGTCGAGCGAGACCATCACCACGTAGGGCTTGGCTTGCTGGGCCGCCGCATTCGGCCCATGGTCGACGGTAATGACCGGCGCAAGGTTCTGGGCGGCCAAACAAAGCGACAGGAAAAAGGGTAGACAACCCAAGAGCCCCAGGCGGCGCATCTTTACCCACCCGCCGAGCGCAGGCGCTCTGCGGCCGTTTCCGGAGTAATGTCCCTTTGCGGCATACCCAACATTTCGAAGCCGACCATGAATTTGCGCACGGTTGCGGAACGCAGCAGCGGCGGGTAGAAGTGACCATGAAAATGCCATTCCGAATGAGCCTCCCCATCCGTTGGACGCTGATGAAAGCCCATGGTGTACGGGAAGCTGGTGGCGAACAGGCGATCGTAGCGCATGGTCAACTGCTTCAGGATATCCGCCAACCCGTGTTGCTGCGCGGGGCTGAATGCATCCATGCTCCCCAGGTGCGCGCGGCTGAGCAGCAGGGTTTCGAACGGCCAGACCGCCCAAAACGGCACCAGCACGACGAACTCCTGGTTCTCGCACACGATGCGCCGGCGTTGCTCGAGTTCGATCTTCAGGGTGTCGCAAAGCAGGCAGGAATCGTGCAGCCGGGTATACGCCTCCTGGTTGGCCAGCTCGGCGAGCGGCTCGTCGGGAATATGTTCGGTGGCCCAGATTTGTCCATGGGGATGGGGATTGCTCGCGCCCATCATTGCGCCGCGATTTTCGAAGATCTGCACATGACGGATCTCGGGGCGCGCACCCAGCCCGGTAAACTCCGCAGTCCAAGCTTCCACTACGCGGACGATGTCGGCCACCTCCATGCCTGCCAGGGTCAAGCTGTGGTCCGGATGGAAGCACAAGACGCGGCAGACACCACGCTCACTCTCCGCCCGCAGCAATCCATTCCCAATCTCCGCCACTACCGAAGGTGAATCCGGCAGCAGCGCCGCGTAGTCGTTCACAAAAGCAAAGACGCCGGTGTATTGCGGGTTATGCTGGCCGCCGGCGCGGACGTTGCCGGGGCAAAGATAGCATTCCGGGTCGTAATGCAGGGGCGGCTTGGTATCCGTCCGGCTGACCTCGCCCTGCCAGGGACGCTGGGTACGGTGCGGGGAAACCAGGACCCAGCGGCCACGCAGAGGATCAAAGCGGCGATGGGGAAACTGCATGTTCTGGTCGTTCATGTTTCCTCAAAAGAGCCGATACGCTACTTGCTCCGCTGCCGCGAGCATTGGGCGCAGGTCTCACCGGTGACGCCCTTGCCTTCTTCCACGGTGAAAATCTTGTCCACCCCGGGCAGCTTCACCTTTTCCTTCAGGCCGCTGGGCCAGTGAATCTCCACCGTGTCGACTTTGTCGCTGTCGCCCAGGCCAAAGTGTACGCGCGGGTCGTTGGAGGAAACAAAGCTGCCGCCGCTGAGCACGTCGCCCCGCTGCCGCAGGCCGCCGGCAGTGAGATAAACCGCCGCGCCCACCGCATCCCTCGGACTCTTTACTCCGCCGACCAGGCTCAGCTCCACCCAGTGGTGGCGGTCAGGGTTCACGTTACGCAAGAGCGTGGGCGCGCTGTCCATGTTATTGATCACCACGTCGATCCGGCCATCGTTGAAGAGATCGCCAAAGGCCGCGCCGCGCGCCGGGATGACCAGGGCCAGCCCGGAGCCCTCGACCGCCGGCAGCAGGTCAAACTTCTTGCCCTGTTGGTTATGGAACAACAACGGCCGCTCAGCGTAGGTCGTGCCCCAGTTGTTCTGGTCCACCAGCGGGTAGACGTGGCCGTTGGCGACAAACAGGTCTTTCCAGCCGTCGTTGTCGTAATCGATGAACTCGGTGGCCCAACCGAGGAAGGGTACGGTCACCTCGGCCACCCCTGCGGCGTAGCTGTCATCGGTGAAGTTGGCATCGCCGTCGTTGCGGTAGAGCACATCGTAATCGTCGGAAAAGGTGGTGTTGAAAAGACCGAGCCGGCCGATATTCTGATAGTCCCCGACAGCAACCCCCATGGACGCGGTTTCCCGGCCATTTTCGTTGAGCGCATATCCGGAGGCATAGCTGTCATCTTCGAAGGTGCCGTTGCCTTTGTTGATGTACAGGTAGTTGGGGGTGGAGTCGTCGGCCACCAGCAGGTCCACTTTGCCGTCGTTGTTCAGGTCCGCGAACACGGAAGTGAAACCGTAATAGCCATTGGGATCGCTCACACCGGCTTTCTCGCTGACGTCGGTAAAGGTGCCGTCGCCGTTGTTGTGGAAGAGATGGTCGTGCTCTCCCTTGAGCCCGCGCGGGCCGCACATCACGTTGACCCCGCGGAACTGGCAGAAGTTCGCGGGCACCGCGTTGCTATCGAGCGCCGGCGGCTTGTCCTGGTCATAGTGCACGTACCCGGAGACAAATAGGTCGAGCCGTCCATCACCGTCGTAGTCGCCAAAGGTCGGCCCGCTCGACCAGTTGCCCAGTTGCACGCCTGCCTTCTCCGCCATGTCGGTGAACGTGCCATCGTGGTTGTTGTGATAGAGGCGGTTATGGCCGAAGTTGGCGACGAATAGATCCGGCCAGCCATCGTTGTCGTAGTCCCCTACGGCTACTCCAAATCCCCAGCGGTCGTTGGTCACCCGGGCTTTGTCCGCTACATCGGTGAAGGTGCCGTCATGGTTGTTGTGGAAGAGAGCGGCGTGGGGCGAAGCCGCTTTGCCGGACAGCGCGTCATAGGTCGAGCCGTTGACCATGTAGATGTCGAGCCATCCATCCTTGTCGTAGTCCAGCAGCGCCACGCCCGAGCCCGGCGCCTCCAGGATGAACTTTTTCTGCGGAGTACCCATGGTGTGATGCCACACGGTGAGCCCGGCCTTGGCGGCAATGTCCTCAAAGACCACGGGGCCAGTCTTCACAAAGCCGCCGGCGGTAATGGGCCGCTTCTCGGAATCGAGCACCGGGGCATAGGTTCCTCCGGTGGTCACGCCCATCGCCTGCGGTTGCGAGTTTTGCGGGGCCGGGGCCGGGGCAGCGTTCTGGGCCTGCACATCCCATGAAGAAATCAACCGCAAGAGCAACAGCACAACGAGACTGCGACAGAACAAACGGGTCACTCCTTTTGCGCTTCAGGCCAAAGCATAAAGGATTTAGCGCCCTGCGTGGTTTTTGCCCCTAATAACGGCCCGCGTCGTACCGCTTCCCACTTACTGTTTTTGCTGCCGGAACCAAGGTGAGAAATCGCGCCCGCCGGGAATACGTGGCTGGGCCGGAGCTTATAGTGGCATAGACTTGGCAATCGAAACCCGGAGGGCAGCGTGCCAGACACTTATCGCGCGGTCGTGTTGCCGCGGCAAGGCGGCCCGGAAGTTCTTGAGGTCACGGAGTTCCCGATCGCGGAACCAGGACCCGGGCAGCTACGCGTGCGGGTGCGCGCCGCCGGCGTGGGGGCCACCGACCTGGCCATGCTTGCGGGCCGATATCTCTACGCACCGAAAATGCCCTTCGTTCCCGGCTACGAGATCGCCGGGGTGGTCGATGCCATCGGCAGGGACGTCACCGGCTTCAAGGTTGGCCAGCGGGTCGCTGCGCTCACGGGGTACGGTGGTTACGGCGAGCTGCTGGTACGTGAGGCCGAGCACTTCCTGCCCATTCCCGACGCAGTTCCAGATGTCGCCGCAGCAGCGGCCATATTGAACTACGTGACCGCCTGGCAGATGATCCATCGCACCACGAAGGTGCGGCCAGGCCAGACGGCGCTGGTGACTGCTGCGGCCGGCGGAGTAGGCACAGCGCTGCTGCAACTTCTGCGCCTCGCAGAAGTAAAAAGCTACGGGGCGGCATCCCGCAAAAAGCATGCAACGGTGCGCGAGCTGGGCGCGACCCCCATCGACTATACCGCCGGCGACCTCGATCACCTTACACGAGCACTTGAGCCCCAGGGTGTTGACTGGGTGTTTGATGCTGTAGGAGGCGCGAATATCGGCCTTTGCATCGGTGCGGCGCGACGCGGTGGAACCGTGGTGAGCTATGGTTTCATGGCGGCCCGAGGAGCGCTTGCCACCTTTGGCATGTTCGTCCAATTGTTTATCGGAGCACGCTTGCGCGGGCGGCGCGGCGCCTTCTACGGCATTACCCATGAGTATCGTAAGAACCCAATGCCGTTCCGCGAAGACCTACCAAAAATTTTTGCGCTCATCGCCGAGCGGAAGATCGCCCCGCTGGTCTACGCGACGTTTCCGCTCCTGGCCGCGCAGCAAGCTCTTGAGCTTCTAGCCGCGGGTTCGGTGGAAGGCAAAATCGTGCTCGTGAATCCCTAGACCCGCTGATCCGACCTTGACCCGAGTTAGGAAAGGACGCGTGTTTGTGAACCTATCGGCGCGTATGAAGACCCGCGGTCTGCTCAGGGACACCACCCACCTCTCCATCGGGCAGGGTTTCAGGCTGGTCATTCAGGCTGCCTATTTCGTTCTGGTCGCTCGATCCCTGGGCCCGGATGCGTATGGAGCATTCGTGACCGTGGTGGCCATGGCCGCTCTTCTCGGTCCGTTTTCCGGCCTGGGCACACCCAACCTTTTCATCAAGAATGTGCGCTCCGGTAAGCGGAAGGCGGCCATCTGCTGGGGCAACGGAATCCTGCTCACTGTGCTTTCGGGTGCATTGCTCACCGCGCTCGCAGTTGGGTTGAGCTTCCTCCTGCACCTGAAGACTGCGCCGCTTGCCGTCTTTCTGGTTTGTATTGCAGACATGGTGCTGCTGAAAGTGACCGAGCTGGCCACATTCGGTTTTGCCGCCTTGGACCGGATGAAGGAAACCTCGATCCAGAATGTGGTGGTCAGCCTTTTGCGACTGGCCGGCATCGCGGCATTCGTGGCGACGGCGCACCCAGTTACGCTCGATCGCTGGGTGCTGGTTTATCTGCTCACCACGCTGCTGGGCACGATCTATGCCGTTGCCAAGGGTTCGCAGTTGTGGGGACGCCCAGGGACGGATCTGACGGCGTTGCGGGAAGATATCACGGAAGGCGTGTTTTTCAGCGTCGCCGGTTCGGCCACAACGGTCTACAACGACATCGACAAGATCATGCTGAGTAAGTTGGCGGACCTGGCGTCCACCGGCGTGTACGCCGCGGCCTACCGGGTGATTGACGTAACCATGACCCCGGTCCGCTCGCTGGCTGCGGCCGCGTACCCGCGCTTCTTTCGCAAAGGGATGGATGGCATCGGCGCAACCTATGCTTACGCACTGTCACTGATCGCGAAGGCCGCCGTCTACGGTTCCGTGGCATCGGCCGGACTGTGGTTATTCGCTCCCATCCTGCCCCATATCCTGGGATCCAAATACCTTGCTGTGGTTCCGGCGGTGCGATGGCTGGCGCTCATTCCCTTCCTGCGCTGCCTCCACTCTTTCCTGGCGGACGCGCTTTCGGGCGCGGGACTGCAACGCACGCGCATGGTGATCCAGGTGCTGACGGCCTTGATCAACATTGCCCTCAACCTGGAGATCCTGCCCCGCTATTCCTGGCGCGGAGCCGCTTGGACGAGCCTCGGTTGTGATGGACTGCTGGTAGTCCTGTTCTGGTCTGCGGCTCTTTACTACTACCGCCGCCAGTTAAGTGCTGCTGTTCGCTAACCTTTCAACCCGGTTCACGGGATTCCCGGGAGTCTCGCCGGTAACCTGCGCATAAGCCGTCATTTATCGAAGAAGCCGGCATGGAAGAGCTGAGGGGTCGCCCATCTCCGTTGTACACTTCTGGCATACACGTCCCAAAAAAGTACAATTGCAGTACGAATTCCAGTTTTCTAACTCCCGAATAAGTCGCCCGCTGCCGTTTCAGTGGCACACTTACCGTAAGATCACTCCAGCTGCAACCTTGGGGTTATGTTTGCCTTCCCCTCCCCTGTAAGGGGTACGAATTTGGGATGTATCCATGGCAGATGCAGTGCTATACTCGGTTCTCGTTGGGACAGTGTAAGACCCGATTTCCACTTCAAAAGCAAGCGCAAAACAGCGCGGAGTGGATCCATTAGAGAAAACTGAAGTAACTGTTGCAGATTGCTGCCACCTACTCTTGATGACCACAAACACCAGATCGGCCTGACAATAGATGTGCACCGAAGAAGAAGAGGTTCACGTGTGGTTCCGGCCAGCCGGTCCCACACCTCGCGACTTCTGTAAGGCACAGTCACTGTGAAAGCGCTCGAATAGCATGACGCAGCAGTCTCTCATTTGGGGGAGAAACAACGTGAGCTCAAGCGGATTGATAGATAGCGGTCTGATAGATAACAGTCAACGGTTGGATGGCAGGGCAATCGGGAATGATTCGCGAGCCGTCTCCAGGTTTAGTGACTGCGCCAGAGCGACACATCTGGTAATCGGCAACCGTGAACTGAAATCCTGCCTGGCAGAGATTCGCCAACTCCGCCGGCGTTGTGGCCAGGAAGATGATCTGACCACGGAACCGGAATACTTCATCGCTGCCAATACCCTAAAAAACAGAAGATGTGCGGCAGTAATGATTCGCCGGGAGCAGGAACTCGAAGCGTGTGTCCTTTTCTATGAACATACCAGGCTGGGCATTGGGCTGGGACTGTTCCGCGGAGGAGATTACATCGGAGAAAGCGTGGTGGCCGGCCCCGAAGCACACCGCGTGCACTATGTTCATTTGGCCACCCAGACACTTCTGAAACATTGGCGCATTCATGGTGTGAGCCTCAGCCTCAAAGCTTCTGCTGATTCGTGCATGGAGGTCATGGGCCCCCCGACTGACTTCCGCAGATTCTGCGGAACGGAGGTACAACACAAGCTGCCTCTCGAGCGCACTTACGAAGGCATGCTGGCACGCATGGGACCACGCACACGGCGCAGCCTTGCGGGCAAGCGCCAACAACTGGAGAAAAGCGCGAACGTTCAATTCATACCCGCGCTCGATCCGGATCAGTCCCTGGAGGGCATGTTGGCGCTGGAAACCAAGTCGACGCCGCAGCGCATCACCAGGTTCTTCCACGCCCGGTATCGCCTGCTGCGCGCGAACTCTGATTTTTTCTCCATGGGCCTGCGCTTGCCGGATGGTACATGGTTGAGCCTCCTGACTGGCTGGCGGCGCCATGGCGTGACCTATGTGGACCTGCAGATGAACGACATGCACTACAAGAAAGAATCTCTTTCCGCCGTAATGCGCGCCTTCATGCTGGAACATGAGATTGGGCGCAAGCAGGAACTCATCAACTTTGTTGGCGGTTCTTCTTTGTTGCTCAGAAGGTACTGCGAGCCGATCGAGCCGTGCACGGACATCTTTATCTGGAAGCCCTGCCTCCGCGCCCGGTTTTTCGAGATGGCCGCCACGCGGGTGAGCTCGGGAAGCGTCTATGAGCGTTTGAAACCCGGGGTCGAGTCCCAGCTTCCCGGCGAAAGGGTCGACTAAAACCGGCTGCGGAAAACTCTATCGCGGGCGGGAAAGCAACACCGCATTGGCTAAACAGGTTGCGGAAAAAGTCAGCGCCGAGACGGAGAGGAATACCTCAGGGGCTAAAAGCCCTCATCAGCCCACGTTGGTTCGGCACGGCTAAAGCCGTGCCCTGATACAAAGCACGTATTTACGGGCCAAGGCTTGCACCCACTCAAGCCAAAGGACGGCTTGAATGGGCCACCCATCCTTCGTTAGGCCTCCCACATCCTGCAGAGCAAAAGCGTACCGCGGGGCCCTAAACAGGCTGCGGAAAAAGTGCTGCTGAGGGAGGAAAATGTGTCCCTCAGCGGCTAAAGCCGGACATGGCGAGCATTACGTACGACCTGAAGGTCGTACCCTTCAGAAAGCAGAGTTTTTCCGCAGCCTGTAAAGCCCGTCATATTCGTAACCGTTTACGGCACGACTAAAAGTCGTGCCCTGATACAAAGCATGAGTTTTTCCGCAGCCTGTCCAGCGGTGGCATCGCCGGCTGCTTCAGTGCTTCGGCGGAATCAGCAACTCCGTTCCGTCAGAAATCTTGTAGGTTTGGGAAAAGTTCCGCTGGTTGATCCCCAGGCTCAGCCGACCGCGAGAATCAATATAGAACAAGGGCGAGCCGACCGGCACATCGCTGAAGGTCTTCACAAAAGGAAAGTGGTATTCCTTGCCCCCCAGCGTCACCGGCACAGTATCGCCGACCGCGTAGCCCAGCTTGGCAAAGGTCGCAGCCGGAACGTTGAGCACCAGGTTTCCGAACGGCCCGTCGACTCCCAGCACCTTGCCATGCAAACCGGTGGCGTCGACGGTGGCTGAGTGAATCTCCAACCGCACCAGCTTGGCCACATCGAGGGAAGGACCCGCCGTGGTCCAATCGTCGCCCCGCGCCAGGTGCGCTCCTGCAGGAGAAAAAATATCCCGGCCGTGGAAGGTCGACGAGAGAGCAGCGCCAATCATCCATGCGGGGTTGGTAATCTCCCGGGCGGCTACGATGCCGTCGCGGTCCGCGACCAAGGTGAGCAAACCATTGTCCGGCAGGACGAAGAACTGGCCGACCTTTGATTGCGCGATGATCGCCTTGCGCTTGCTGCCAACAGTCGGATCGACCACCACCACGAAGACAGCATCCTTGGCGAAGTAAGGCGCTGAGCCGGCGAGAAAGCGCGCGCCCTCCTCGATATCGAAGGGCGTGACCTGTTGCGTGATGTCGATGATTCTCACACCGGGAGCGACCCCTTCCATCACCGCCTTGCAAATGCCCACCGCGTCATCTTTGACGTCGAAGTCGGTCATGAAGCCAACGGTGCGTAAGGGAGCCTGAGCGATCGCGGCGGGCAGAGCCGCGATCGCGAGCAGCCCGAGGAGAAAGGCAAACAGGAATGACAGAGATTTACCAGACAGGCGTCCCAAGCGGGCGTCCTCCACAGGCGCGATCGAAAGCAAACCAGTGTAACCCGGACTACTTGGAAGCTTTCTCGACGTGTCCTCCAAATTCAAAGCGCATGGCAGAGAGCAGTTTATCGGCGAAATCGGCTTCGCCACGCGAACTGAAGCGTTCGTAAAGCGCTGCAGTGAGCACCGGCGCGGGCACGCCTTCGTCAATCGCCGCCTTGATGGTCCAACGGCCCTCGCCAGAATCGGAGACGTGGCCGGCGAACTCCGATAAGGCAGGGCTCTTGGTCAAAGCAGCCGCGGTGAGGTCCAGCAACCAGGAGGAGATCACGCTGCCCCGCCGCCATACTTCCGCCACATCCGACAGGTTGAAGTCAAATTGATAGTCCTGGGGATCGCGTAGCGGCGTGGTTTCGGCATCGACCTCCCCGGTCTTGTGGCCGACATTGGCGTGGTGCAGGATGTTGAGCCCCTCGGCATAAGCCGCCATGATGCCGTACTCCATGCCGTTGTGCACCATTTTCACAAAGTGGCCAGCGCCGCTGGGCCCGCAATGCAGGTATCCCTCTTCCGCTGTCCCGCCTATTTTGTCCCGTCCGGGGGTGCGGGGAATATCGCCAACGCCCGGGGCGATGGTTTTGAAGATCGGTTCAAGGTGCTCGACGGCAGCGGTGGGGCCGCCGATCATCAGGCAGTAGCCTCGTTCCAGACCCCATACACCGCCGCTGGTGCCAACGTCGATGTATTGGATTCCCTTGGGCGCAAGCTCTTCGCTGCGACGAATGTCATCGATGTAATACGAATTACCGCCATCGATCAAAATGTCGCCGGACTCGAGGTGGGGCGCAATCTCGGCGATGGTTTGGTCCACCACCGCGGCAGGAATCATCAGCCAGATCGCGCGCGGCTTGGAGAGCTTGCTTACCATGTCCGCGAGCGAAGAGGCGCCTACGGCCTTTTGCTTTTCCAGCTCCTGAACCACCTGCGCTGACCGGTCGTACACCACGCTGGTGTGACCGTTGTTCAGCAAGCGCTTGACCATGTTGGAGCCCATTCTGCCCAGACCCACCATTCCTAATTGCATCGAATTGCTCCTCTTTCGGTTTTTGGTTCCTGGTTACGCCCTCTGCGGCCTTACTTGAGCTTACGGTAGCGGCCAATCAGGTTGTTGGTGGAAGCATCATGCTTCAGCGCCGCATCCCCGGGGGCCTCAATCTCCGCGATGATGTGCTGGGCCAGCACCTTGCCCAACTCGACGCCCCACTGATCGAAGGAGTCGATCTGCCAGACGGTGCCCTGAGTGAATACCGAGTGCTCATAGAGGGCGACCAGCTTGCCCAGCGTCTCCGGCGTGAGCTTCTCCGCCAGCAGGACGTTCGACGGACGGTTGCCCTCGAATACGCGATGCGGGACCAGCCAATCCGGGGTCCCTTCGGCCTTGACTTGCTCGGCGGTCTTGCCAAAAGCCAAAGCCTCGGCCTGGGCAAAGACGTTGGCCAGCAGCATATCGTGATGGCGCCCCAGCGGATTGAGAGATTTCTCGAAACCGATAAAGTCACAGGGAATCAGCCGCGTGCCCTGGTGGATCAGCTGGTAGAACGAGTGCTGCCCGTTGGTTCCGGGTTCGCCCCAATAGATCGGGCCGGTGTCGTAATCGACCCGCTCCCCATCGAGCGTCACATGTTTTCCATTGCTTTCCATGGTGAGCTGCTGCAGGTAGGCGGGAAACCGCTTCAGATACTGCTCGTACGGCAGAACCGCCATGGTTTGCGCGTCAAAGAAGTTGGTGTACCAGACGGTAAGCAGCCCCAGGATGACGGGCAGATTGCTTTCAAAAGGAGCGGTGCGGAAATGCTCGTCCATCTGGTGAAAGCCGTCGAGCATGGCGCGAAAATTCGCCGGGCCGATGGCCAGCATGGTGGAAAGGCCGATCGCGGAATCCATGGAGTAGCGGCCGCCGACCCAATCCCAGAAGCCGAACATATTGGCGGTGTCGATGCCGAACTTCGTGACTTCAGCGGCATTGGTCGAGACGGCAACGAAATGCTTGGCCACCGCCGCCTCGTCCTTCAGACCCGCCAGCGCCCAATCGCGAGCCGAGTGCGCGTTGGTCATCGTTTCCAGGGTGGTGAAGGTCTTGGAGGAGATGATGAACAGGGTCTCCGCGGGATCCAGATCGATCACCGCCTCAGCGAAATCTGTGCCGTCAACATTGGAGACAAAGCGAAAGACGAGCCGGCGGTCGCTGTAATACTTGAGCGCCTCATAGGCCATCACCGGGCCGAGATCTGAGCCTCCGATGCCGATGTTGATCACATTGCGAATGCGCTTGCCGGTGTGGCCCTTCCAGTCGCCGCCGCGCACCCGGTCGGAGAAGGCGGTCATCTTATCCAGCACCGCGTGAACCCCTGGGACCACATCCTCACCATCGACAACGATGGCTTCCCCTTTGGGGGCGCGTAATGCGACGTGCAGCACTGCCCGCTTTTCGGTGACGTTGATCTTGTCCCCGCGAAACATCGCGTCCATGCGCTCCCGCAGGCCAGATTCCTGGGCCAGCTGGAGGAGAAGCTTGCGCGTCTCGTCGGTGATGCGGTTTTTCGAGTAATCAAGAAAAAGGCCGGCCGCCTCGATGGAAAAGCGGGCAGCACGTCCGGGATCGTCCGAAAACAGCGAGCGCAAAGGAACATTGCGAACTTTGTCGTAATGGGTCTCGAGCGCCTTCCAGGCTGCTCGTTGCGTGAGAGACTGCACCTTCACCGCGGTTGCCATTGCTTTGCTCCGTTTCTCTGATGTGACTCAGCAGGTTTGATGCCCCACCAGCACTTTGGATCTTCTCATCCAGAGATTCTCTCAGAAGTAGGCTGGCCTCGGAGGATTGCATCGAGGTGAGAGTCGCGGTGGGCGATTAAAATCGGGAGAATTTTGGGGCTGCGAGGGTGGTTTTCGAACGGGGAAAGAAACCGCAGGTCCCTCGGCTACGCTCCCGGCAGGACCGAACAGGTGGCGCTCCAAGGTCCTATTGCGATAGCGGAGCCGCAGGGGAGCCGCACGATATCCAGCCCAGTCTGCAGGTCGATATTGCAAGGCTGGAGGGGCATTCGCCAGTCTTTTGGCACGTAGCCGTGCAACACTCGTCCAGTTCCCAGAGGTTCTGCTTTAGGGCGCCATGGCTGCCAGGGAATCCTTGATTGTGGGGGTCCCCCCGGCCGCAATGGCGTGACGCCGGAGGTTGTGGAATTTTGCCAGGACACCATTTGCCTTCGCCAGGGCCTCGATTCGCCGCGTGTAGGCCTCGAGTTTGTCTCCGGGAATGGCAAAGACGGCCACGTCGTCGGTGAGCACGTCCAGATAGGCCCGCGCCCCACAGCATCCCAAACTTAACGCCGCACGGCCGGTGTTCATGACCTGGGGAACGATCGCGCAGGCAGGCCGGCCCATGGCGGGAGCGTTCTGGTTTTCCACCTGCTGCGTTGCTTCCGAAAGGATGAGGGTTTGATTAGCGTTTACGAACAAGAGCACTACGTCCGCCGGCAGCGGAGAATCCGCCAAAGGCGCATACACGACGTACCTGGGCTGCGATCCCAGAACCGGAATGAACGCCAGGTCTTGCGGTCTCACATAGTCGAGCTCGCCGAACACCTTGAGAGCATCCATCAGGTCAGTCTGCTGAGCCGGAGACGTTTGTAGATTGTGAGTATAAACACCGATGGCACAGAGGCTGTGGTCGGAGGCGGAAGTCGCAAATGCGGTGGTCGCACCGTCTTCCCAGAACCTGCAACCTGCGGGCGCCCGGCCGGCGTAGCTTTTCACGCCGACGGGCAAAGACTCAGCGAAGGAAATCGCAACCGGTGGCTGCTGAAGATCCAGCGATGAGGCAAGAATGGCGGCCAATTGCGAGTAATTTTTTTCCTGGGACATGTGGTCAGCCTTTCGGTTCAGGTTGCACGCTAAAGCCCAGACCGGTGATGAAGGCGATGATGGCTTGCTCGGTGATCTGGTGGGGATCGAAGGCGACCGTCACTTTGCCCTCCGGGTAGGTCGATTTGCTCGAGGTGATGCCCTCTTGTTGCCCAAGCAAGGTATCGAGGCCGGTGGCGCAGGTGATGCAACTGAATCCTTTGACAAAATAGACCACGGTCTTGCTGGTTCCAGACGACATGGCTTCGAGAGGGGCCAGGCCGGCAACACTCGCTATCGTCAACATTTGAAGAAACCGTCTACGAAACATTTTTATCTCCTTACCGGGCGATTGCGGTACCGGGTTCATATCTCCAGGGTGTCTGGATACTGGCTTGGTCAGAGAAGCGGGTGTCGGTGTAGTCGCTGAATTCGAGCTTCTTATTCAAGACACCCGTTTCGATCATCAAATCGCGCACCATATCGAAGTCCGCTTTGCGTGGGGCGAGGGGGCTATAGGTGACCCGGTCCATCGGCTTGGTCAGCGCCCACCGAAGCAACGCGGGTTTCTGGTTGTAGTAGAAGCGGCCCACGAAATCAGCGGCGTCCTCACGGTGGGGCTTGCTCGTATCCAGCCAAAGGCCGGAACGGGCGATGCCATCGACCAGGGTCTGGACGACCTCGGGGCGCTTATCGATCAGGTCCTGGCGCACGACCAGGATGCATGACATATAGTCGGGCCAATATTCGCGGGCCTGAAAAAGGACTCGTCCAAAGCCGGCCATCTCCGCTTGGGAGGGAAAGGGCTCGCCCATCACAAAGGCGTCGATGGCATGCGCGGCCAGGGCGCCGGAAACATCCGGGGGAGCCATCTCGACCATCTTGATTTCGCTGGGCTTGATTCCCCACACCTTCATGGCGCGAAACAGGAGCAAGCGCTCGTCGGAAAAGCGGCTGGGGATGGCGATGGTGCGGCCGCGCATGTCGGCAAAGGTCTTGATGGGACCGTCTTTGCGGACGACGACCGCACTGCCGTAACGGTGCCCGAGGTATACGATCTTGATCGGCACCCCCTGGGACACGAGAGCAATCGCCAAAGGAGCAACGATGAAGGCGGCCTGCACCCGGTTCGAGATGAGCGCTTCCTTCATCTCCGGAAAGCCCTGAAACATTTTGGGCAGAAACATTTCACCCGACAAAGAGTATTTGGAGATGTAGTCCGTTACCGGGCAAGTGAGCTGGCAAGTGACGGGGAGGTAGGCAACGGTGACCCTGCGTTGTGCCAGCGGGCGATAGTCATTCAGCACAGCCGCCCAATTCACATTCAGCCAGGCATGCAGTGCTGTAATGAGGACCAGCCATCCGCATACACCCAAAGCGATCTTGCTCTTAAGACTCATCGCGAAATCCCCATCGAACGGATTTGATTTTTTCCAGCCGCCGGAAGCAGATATCGAGGATCAGGCCAATCAGGCCGATCAGCAACATGGCCGCCACCACCAGGTCGTATCGCTTGCCTGAATTACGTGAATCGATGACCAGGTAGCCAAGACCGGAATCGACGGCAATCATTTCCGCTGCCACCACCACCAGCCAAGCGATACCGAGGGCGATACGCAAGCCGACGATGATATTGGGCAGCGCGGCCGGGAAGACCACCTGGAAAAGCAGCCGCGCCGGACTGAGGCCAAAGTTACGTCCAGCGAGGCGGAAGACCGTGGGCACATTGGATACGCCGTCGACGCAGGCCACGATGATAGGGAAAAGCGCTGCCAGGAAGATAAGCGAGGTGGCGGCGTGGTCGCCCACGCCGAGCAGGACGATGGCGACAGGGATCCAGGCGATGGGACTGATAGGGCGAAGAATCTGCAGCACCGGGTTTACCACCTGGTTGGCCGCGGGATACCACCCCAGTGTCAATCCCAGTGGGATACCGACGATGGCCGCGGCGCCGAAGCCGATAGCCACGCGGCGCAGGGAATCGATGATGTCGGGCCACAACACCTGTTTCCGGATCAGCTCAGCGACTCCGTTCTTCACATCGAGGGGCGAGGGAAAGACCCTGGTCGCCGTCCAGACGACGGAGTAGTGCCACAGCGCGAGAAGGAGCGCGCAGGCCAGCACCGGCCAGAAGAATTTTTCCCATTTCCCCGGTTCTGCGAGCGAATTCATATTCTGTGGGCCAAACCGATCTGTTGGAAAATGCCATCGCGCAGTTCCAGGTAGCGCGCCGAACTGATGTCGCGAGGATGCGGTATATCGATTTTTACGATCTGCTGGATGGTGGCGGGGCGAGCACTCATCACCACCACACGGTCGGCAAGCTGCACCGCTTCATCAATATCGTGAGTAACGAAAATAATTGTTTTGCGCTCCGCCTCCCAAATGCGCAGCAGCTCACCACGCATGATGAGCCGGGTGATGGAGTCGAGGGCGCCGAAGGGCTCGTCGAGAAAGAGCATGTCCGGGTTGACGGCCAAAGCCCGCGCTACCTCCAGCCGCTGCTTCATCCCCCCGGAGAGCGCGGCGGGATAGGCCTTCTCGAAGCCCTCTAATCCAACCATCTTGACGTAGTGAGCAACACGCTGCTGCCGCTCTGAACGGCTGAGGCGAAAGAGCCCGAACGCTATATTCCCCTCGACGGTCAGCCAGGGGAAAACGCCGCGCTCCTGAAAAACGAAGATGCGCCGCGGGTCCGGGCCCTGCACGAGTTCCCCATCGATCTTTATGGTTCCGCTGGTGGGGGAGAGAAAGCCGGCCATGGTGCTCAGGAGTGTCGACTTACCGCAGCCGGAGGGTCCGAGCAGGCAAACAAATTCCCCCTCGATGACCTCAAGGTTGATGTCCTCGAGCACCGCTCGAGTTTCCCCGTCGCGGGCGAAGACGGTATGGATATGCTCCGCCTGTAACTTCAACTTTCCCAACTAATCCTCCGAGTAACTCCAGCGAAGCGACTTCACATTTTGGAGAGACCGCATACCTATATCCAAGAGCAACCCGATCAGGCCGATAATGACCATCCCGGCCACCACGAGGTCATAACGATTGCCGGCATTGCGAGCGTCGACAATCAGAAAGCCCAGACCTGAGTTCACCGCGATCATCTCCGCAGCCACCACCACCAGCCAGGCAACTCCCAGCGTGATTCGCATGCCGACGATCAGTTGTGGAATCACTGCGGGGAAGAGGACGCGAGAGAGCAGGGCGGCCTGCTTTAGACCGAAGTTGCGTCCTGCATTGAGATGCACCGCCGGAATACCCCGCACCGCGTTGATAGAGGTTAGGAGCAGGGGAAAGAAGCAACCCAGAAAGATAAGGAAGATAGCGGAGAGATCGCCCACTCCAAACCAGAGAATGGCGATGGGAATCCAGGCGAGAGGAGAGATGGGGCGAAGAATCTCAATCAGCGGATTGAATGCCATCTCCAACCTGCGGTTCCAGCCGATGAAGAGCCCCAAAGGCACGGCCAGAACGACGCCCAGCAGGAAGCCCCAGGTGACGCGGAAGAGCGAGGCCACCACATACTTGAACAGCAGCCCATGTTGCAAGAGATCGCCGATGCCTGTGAGGACGCCCCAGGGCGTTGGCAAAATATGAATGGGGCGCCGGGTAACGGCAACTTGCCAGAGAGCCAGCAGGAATGCGATGAGCGCGATCGGGCGAAGACGAACAATCAAGCCTTTCGACCTCTTTCTTTCCCTTGTTGAATCCGGTCCTGGTTTCCGCAACCGGATTTTAGCGCCATTACCCAGAGGCCGCCTCAACCGAAAGATTGAGTCGGGCGCCCACCTGAATGATGACCTGCCGGCTGACGCTCAACTCTCATATCTAAGCACGCTGACGCGTGTACAATTCCGCGAAAGGAACGAAATCATTCAGCAAACAGGCGCGCACGAGCAAGAGACTCCTGCACCCGGGGGTGCTTTAGCCGGAAGTGACGTAACAGTCATTGGCGGCGGCTTAGCAGGTATGGCCGCATGCATTCATCTGGCGAAGGCGGGTCTGCGGGTGCTGTGCATCGATGCCGGCGGAATCGAAAACGACACGATTGGCGAGTCGCTGGACTGGTCAGCACCCGGCTTATTAGCCGAGTTCGGCCTGACGATGAACCAGCTTATCGAGGAAAAAATTGCCACTTACAAGCGCCACGTCACCCTGAAACTGGGGGATGGGTGCGATCAGAACTATATTCCCGGTGAGTGGTTAGGGCGGCCGCCTTTCAATCTAGAACTGCGTACCCTGCATGTTGATCGTAGTCAACTCAATCGACTCCTACGAAAAATAGTTCTCAGCCATGCCGTCACTTTTATTGAGGACCGAGTCGTTACCGTGGAGACCAACGGGAAACGGGTGGTGACGGTTAGCACGCAGCTTGGCAGGAAAATCTCTTCGCCCTGGTTTATCGACGCTTCCGGCTCTGCCGCAAGCTTGTTTGCCCGGGCTTTCGATCTGCCAATGTACGAGACAGGCCCGCGAAAAGTAGCCATCTGGGGCTATTTCCCGGTGACCACGCCGGTCGAAGGGACGACGCTCTACGCGGACGGAGTGAAGCCACCCTACATGGAATGGGTTTGGGAAATACCCATCAACCCAACCACCATCAGCGTGGGATATGTAGCTACCGGGGAAACGATCAAAGCGGGGCGCCAGCAGGGGGAAACCGTGGAAGTTATCTTCAGAGAGAAGCTAGGCCGGTTCCCGCGCTTTGAGAGTCTCTTGCGGGCTGTTCCGGCGATTGCGCCATCGGTCACATCCTTCATTTGCCGCATGCACGGCCGGGTCGCCGGACCGAATTGGCTGATCGCGGGAGAAGCTGCGGCCATGGTGGATCCGATGACCGCAAACGGAGTGACTGCGGCACTGAGACATGCAGCGGAAGCATCTCGCCTGCTGATTGAGTCTCGTCACCGGCAGAGGATTCCATGGTTGGGGGCAGCCATGTACAGCCGGCGGATTCTCGATCTGGCAATGTTCTTCAATTATGGGATTGAGCGGGTGATTTATGAGTCGCCGGTACGGAATCGCATCGGCGTCTTGAAAGCGGGCGATGTCTACACGGTGCCGGCTTGGAGCCTCAACGCGATCTATTCGCGGTTCCGGCCGCGCGGGGTTTTGAAGACGCTTGCCTTTTGCTCTCTGTTGAATCTCTCGCGCCTGGGAATGTTCCTGTTCTACAGCTTTTGCAAATGGGAGCAACCTTCTCCCCGGGCCACAGCCTAGACCCTGCCTGAAGCTGCGTGCCCCACCCTTCGCAACAAAGAACGGGGCCACCCGGAGATTTCTGTGCGTCTTTAAAAAATGAATCTGGGGGGTACGGTCGCGCAGACAATCTCCACCCAAGGGTTGAGATAAATACCGACCCCAGGGTGGTTGACCACCGGCATTGATTCATTGATGCTTGCGCCATCGATGTTTATCAATCCGACAAAGCTCCTTTCTCTATCCATGGGCTGCCCGGATGCGGGCACAGCTTTGCGATCGCTCGTCCGAATCGCGACTCTGCATAAACGAAATGTCGTTCGAGTCCGAGCGTTTTCAAGAAGAAATCTTCTACATAAAAGTTGAGAAATCCATTGCCGCAAAACCAGGCAACCATTTTGGAGGTAGGTGTGCGTCGTTCTATTTGCTGTTTGATCTTGTTATCGAGCGCGATTGCTTTGCGCGGCCAGACACCGCAATCGGCACCCAGCGGGCATCCCGTGCATTTCTTTGTATATGAACGGGGACGCGGTGTCGGCTGGGACTGGTTCAAGGCTCCTCCAGACAATATTTATGGCTACGGCGAATCACTGTTACGTTTTGGACTTTCACAGACCATAGACCGCTGGGACTGGAAAGTCGAGATCACGCAAGGAACGATTATTGACGCTCCCAACACCGCGGTCAGTTCATCGACTGCTCAGGGCCAGCTGGGCTTGGGCGCCACTTATTACGCCAGCAGCGGCAACAATTCTTATCCCGCGGCCGCGTTTCTTAAGCAGGGATTCGTTCGTTATGGCTTCGACAACGATAAGAATATTCGTATCGGACGCTTTGAGTTTTTCGATGGACTGGAGACGAAACCAAAGAATCCGACCCTTGCTTGGCTGCAGCCCAACCGGGTGGGGCAGCGGCTGGTGAGCAACTTTGGCTTTACCAACGCGCAGCGTAGTTTCGATGGAATCGATGCCCACTACGGCCAGGGCTCGTGGGATATAACCGCAATGGCTGCACGCTCTGACCAGGGCGTCTTCAATATGAACGGCAATCCCGAATTGAACGTGGATTTGCAGTACCTTGCCTATACAAAATCCGACTGGCAAAACCGCTTTGTGTGGCGTGTGTTTGCAATCGGCTATCACGACGGCCGCACGGGTCTTACGAAGACAGACAACCGCCCGCTGGCGGTGCGGCAGGCAGACCATCAAAATATTCGTGTCGGCACCTACGGTGGAGACTTTATGACCGCCATTCCCGCCGGCCCCGGACAATTCGATTTCGTCGGCTGGGGAGCGTTACAAAACGGCCAGTGGGGAGAACAGTACCAGCGCGCGGGCGCTGCCGATATTGAGGGAGGGTATCAGCTTCTGCACGTGGCCAGCACACCGTGGCTGCGCGGCGGTTGGTGGCGCAGCAGCGGAGACAACAATCCCTCAGATAACAAGCACGGCACTTTCTTCGAGCTTTTGCCCACCCCGCGCGTCTATGCGCGCATCCCTTTCTACAATCTGATGAACCTCGAGGACGAGTTTGTACAGATCATCGATCGCCCAACGAAAAAGTTAGAACTGCGCAGCGACCTGCACTGGCTGCAGCTTACTTCGGGCAAGGACCTCTGGTACCAGGGTGGTGGGGCATTCGATAACAAGGTGTTCGGCATGACCGGACGGCCCAGCGGGGGATTTTCGTCTTTCGCCAGCGATGTCGATATCAGCGTAGACTGGCACGCCAGGCCTTATCTGGACGTCAACGGATATTATGCTTACGTGTGGGGTAAGCGGGTCCCCAACTTCGTCTATCCGCAAGGCCCCCACGCCCAGCTTGCTTATGCCGAGCTGATTTTCCACTGGGACACGCCGCTCAAACGCTGAGCACTCCAAAATCGGGGTTCGGACCGTCGTTGATTGCGCTATCCTTGACCAAGGGTAAGAACAAAACGAGGGCGCGATGCTGCAGCAGTACATTGAGCAGGTGGTTGATCTCACAGAACCGGAAGCGAACCAGATCTATCGCCTCTCGGTGGAGCAAGCAAGAGAGATAGTATTGAACGGCTCTGCGCAAGAAGTGAGCCGCATCGCGGGCTCGTTTGCGCTCGTCGCCCGCGCAGGCAAAACCGTGAAACTGGCGCGTTCGCTGGACCGGCCCCTGCGTTACTTCCTGGCCAAGCGCCAGGCAGGTCCAGTGCTGATTGTCGCAGCGCGCATCGATACCATTTACAACTGGCTAAAAGCCGAAGGACTGGAAGGCCAGTTCCACCCCAGCTATACGAGAATGGTTCCCGCCCACTACGTGGTTGCGTTGCAGTTGATCGGTTGCCCGGACCCGGACCCGGTCTACACCCGTTTCTTTACTCCCTCACAGGGAGTGATGACCACCGACCTGGACCAGATTGGCGCAGCATACATTGGCGCGCTGGCCGATGAGATCGAGCAGTGGTTACTCCACGTGCCTGCAGATGAACCAGTAGGCGTATGCTTCTCGGGAGGTATCGACAGCGGCAGCGTCTTCCTTACCGCCTACCACGTCATGCTCAAGCTGGGCATGAGCCCGACGCGACTCAAAGCCTTTGTGCTCGACATCGGCGATGGTCCTGATGTTGCCCAGGCGCGCGCCTTCCTTGAGACTGTTGGTCTCGGACTCTTTCTCGAGCCGATAGCAGCGGATGCGTCGTCGCTCAATGTCGATGAGACCATCCGTGTGGTGGAAGATTACAAAGCACTCGATGTGCAATCCGCCACCATGGCGATGGCGTTATGCCGGGGAGTGCGGCAACGCTATCCCACCTGGCGCTACCTGATCGACGGGGATGGCGGCGACGAGAACCTCAAGGATTATCCCATCGAGCAAAACCCTGAACTCACCATTCGCAGCGTTATCAACAACCCGATGCTGTACCAGGAAGGCTGGGGAGTGGGCAAGATCAAACACTCCTTGACTTACAGCGGCGGACTGAGCCGGTCTTATTGCCGAACCTACGCTCCCGCCCACCACTTTGGCTTTCGTGGCTTCAGTCCTTTTACGCAACCATCGGTGATCGCGGTCGCGGAAGGGATTCCATTCATTGATTTGACCAACTACGATGTAGAACGGCTCTATCAGCTCAAGGGCGAGATCGTGGCGCGCGGAGTAAAGGCGGTCACCGGTTTCGACATGCCGGTCTTTCCTAAACGGCGCTTCCAGCACGGGGCGGTTGCAGAGACCACCATGCATTCGGCGCTTCCATTCCGCGAGGCGGAGTATCGCCAGAAATTTCTGTCGCTGTATCCATGAACGCATATCCGGCCAAAACGGCGGAACGCGATGCCTGGATACTCAGCCGGCGCCCGGCGCGAGAAATCCGCGACCCTTATCTTCCCTATCAATATTTTGTCGAAGAGGAGCGTACGGACCGGGGCCAGTCGAACCGGTTGCCACCATCTTTCTCACCAATCGAGAATGCCCGTTCCGCTGTTTGATGTGCGATCTGTGGCGCAATACACTCAGCGAAACGGTGCCGCTGGGGGCGATCCCGGCACAGATCGATCATGCGCTTCTCAAGCTTCCACCGGCGCGCCAGCTCAAGCTCTATAACAGCGGCAGCTTTTTCGATCCCCAGGCGATTCCTCCCGCAGACTACGCCGCCATTGCGCAACGCGCCAATCGCTTCGAGAGGTTGATTGTAGAGAATCACCCCGCGCTCACCGGCGATGCCTGCCTGCGCTTTCGCGACTTGCTTAGCTGCAAGCTCGAGATCGCTATGGGACTGGAGACGGCGCACCCGCAAGTGCTCGCCGGACTGAATAAACGCATGACGCTCGATCAGTTCTCGACCGCGGCAAGCTTTCTGCGCCGCAACAGGATCGATCTTCGAGTCTTTATCCTGGTGCAGCCTCCGCTCATGCCGGCAGCGGAGGCGCTGGACGTGGGCTGAGCGCTCCTTGGCATTCGCCATGGAACTTGGCGCCACGGCCGCGACCCTGATCCCAACACGTGCGGGAAACGGCGCCATGGAGGCATTGATGTTCGCGCCTCCGTCTTTGGAAACCCTGGAATCCGCCATGGAGTACGGTTTGGGCTCAAGGCGGGACGAGTCTTCGCGGACCTGTGGGAGCTGCGCGAGTCATGCGCGTACTGTCACCCCCAGCGGGCCGCCCGGCTCCGTCAGATGAATCTGCGGCAGGTGGTGCTCGATCGGATCCCATGCTCCCATTGCGGTGGTGCGAGTTGAAACGCGAGTTTGATCTTGCCATCGTCGGCGCCGGCTTCGGCGGCAGCCTGATGGCGATGATTGCCCATCAGCTTGGGCTTTCGGTCATCCTGCTCGAACAGGGTAGGCATCCCCGCATGGCGATCGGGGAATCCACCACGCCGCTGAGCAATCTTCTGCTGGAGAGGCTGAGCACCACCTATGATCTGCCGCGGATTGCTCCGCTGGCAAAATGGGGAAGCTGGCAGCGCAGCTACCCGCAGATCGCCTGCGGCCTGAAACGCGGCTTCACCTTCTTTCACCAGGAAGATCAACTGCTGGTGGCGGCGAGCCCGCACGATGATATCGCCGACACGCACTGGTACCGGGCCGACGTGGACCACTTCCTGGTTAGGGAGGCGCAGCGGCTAGGAGTCGACTACCGCGACAGCGTCCGGATCGAGACGCTGGAATTCGCTGAGGATGGCGCAACCATCCTTGGCCGCGCGGGCGAGGAGCCGTTTCACCTCCGTGCCAGGCTTCTGATCGATGCCACTGGCCCACGCGGTTTTCTCCACCGGACTTTGCGGTTGGAGGAGTCTCCGTTGCCTGGACTCCCTCCGACAGAAAGCTTATACAGCCACTTCACCGGGGTTACGCGCACCGAGACCGCGGGAGATGCACCCCTATCCGGTGGATGACGCCGCGGTGCATCACGTATTTGAGGGCGGATGGGTGTGGGTGCTTCGTTTCAATCATGGGATCACCAGTGCTGGAGTCGCAGCGACTCGCGGGGTAGCCGAAGAGCTGATGCTGAGCGAAGGCGAGCCGGCATGGCGGAGACTTTTGGAGCGAGTGCCGGCGCTGCAATCACTGTTCAAGCATGCATCTGCGTGCCAGCCGTTCCGGCACATGCCGGCAATCAGCTTTCGCAGCAGCACCATGGCAGGAAAACAATGGGCGATGTTGCCCTCAGCCGCTGGTTTCGTTGACCCGCTGCTCTCAACCGGTTTTGCTCTCACCCTCACGGGGATAGAACGGCTTGCGCAAATCATCCACAATCGTCGTGATTCGGCGGACCTGGCGGGGCAGTTGCAGAGCTATGCAGAGGAGACGGAGAGCAACTTGCTGGCTGCGAGCCGGCTGATTGGCGCCCTGTACGCGACCATGGGCGACTTTTCGTCCTTCACCGCGGTGTCGCTTTTGTACTTTGCGGCCGTCAGCTTCGCTGAGACCGCCCACCGGCTGGGTAAGCCGGAGTTGGCGCCTGGATTTCTCTTGCATCGACATCCGTCGTTCGGACCGGCGTCGCGGGGGTTGTTGGAGCGAGCGTACAAGCCGGACGAAGCGTTCGCGGCAGACGTTCAGCGACTTATAGAGCCCTTCAACGTGGGCGGGTTCGGCGATCCTGCGCGTCATAACTGTTACCCCGTGCGTGCCGAAGACTTGCTTGATGCGCGACACAAGCTTGGAGCCAGCCGGGAAGAAATTATCGCCATGTTGGAGAGGGCCGGATTCTTTGCGCAAGCCTCGGTCAAGGGTTGAGGGAAACTGCAGGTCCCTCGGCTGCGCTCGGGATGACAAGCTGTGGAGGGCCGTTTGCGTTCCCGAGAGGGAGTTCGAGCCTACGTGTTGCTGCAACCGAGTCTCGTAGGCCGGTTGTCTATCGAGGGAGTTCGCTCCTTGGGCAGTTGATCGCGGATTCAGGAAACAGGCGGCACCCGCAGGTGCATGCCGCGACAAAGCACGCTAACCGAGATGCCGCTTCGCTGGCACACTCCTTACAAACACGATCGCGTGGGCTGCGACGATTCCCTTCCCTTCCTGCACGGTGATGGCCTGGTTGGGTTGAATGTTTGCGGCAACGTCCTTATGCCCGCTGGGCCATAGGATGGTGAGCCGCATTCTTCTGCCTGGATCAGGCTTGCCCAACCCGAAGGTCACAGGTAACTCGCTTTGCGACAAATAGCCAGAGCCGGTCTTCACCATACGTAATAGTTGAAGATGGTTATCGACCTGGAGCGTAAGCTTGGCCCCAATGCCGTCCCGATTAGAGCGCGTGCCAGTCAGCTTTACCCGGAGCATATCGTTCTGATTGCCGTTTTCGTTACGAAGCAGCCGCGCCGGACCGTTGGCCTCAGTAATTACCAGATCCAGATCGCCGTCATTGTCGAAGTCCCCGTAGGCAGAGCCCCGCCCTACCACAGGCCGCTCGAGAGCCGGCCCTAACTGGGTAGACATGTTTTGAAACCGGCCCCCGCCCTGATTACGAAACACCAGAGCAGGCTCCGCGTACTTCAGATGAGGCTGGGTTAGGCTGATGTCATCGGCCACGTGTCCGTTTACCGCCAATACGTCGAGCAGACCATCCAAATCGTAGTCGAAGAAAAAGGTACTGAACGTCAGCGACTGCAACGACCAACGATCGAGCCCCGTCATCTCGGAAGCAGAAGTATATAAACCGGAACCATCGGTGCGGTACAGCGCTATGCCTTCATTGGTGAAGTTGCCAATGATCAAGCCCGGATGGCCTGAGTTCTCATAGTCGCCGTTGTCTACCCCCATGCCCGCCCGGGTAGCACCGGCGTCACTGTAGGCCACACCAGCCTGCACGCCGACATCCGTGAACGTGCCGTTGTGGTTGTTGCGATAGAGTTTATTCGGCTGGGTGTCATTGCTCACCAGCAGATCGAGCCAGCCGTCGTTGTCATAATCGAGCAGAGCAATGCCGAGTGACTTGCTGGTTGCATCGTACAGACCGGCACGCTTGGTAACGTCCTCAAAGGTTCCGTCGCCGCGATTGTGATAAAGCCTCGCGCTTTCACCCTGGTAGACCTGTGGCGTGCAATACGATTTGTTCTTTGTGTCGAGTGAACAGAACTGATCTTTGTCAGCTGACCAAGTTACATAGTGAGCCACGAACAAATCCAGCTTGCCGTCGTTGTCATAGTCGAACCATACGGCGCCGCTCGAAAACCCGCTGCCAGCGACTCCCGCCCGAGTGGTCACATCCGCGAAGCGGCCGTTGCCAAGATTGCGAAACAGATGACTGGAACCGACTGCAGTGATGTAGATGTCATCCCTGCCGTCGTTGTCATAGTCGCCGACGGCGCACCCCATGCCGTACATTTCCACCGCCAACCCAGCCTGCTTGGTGCGGTCGGTGAAGGTTCCGTCGCCGTTGTTGTGGTAGAGGGCCGGATAAGACTTGGATGAGCCATGGCCTGGCCAATCCATCGAGTTCACAAACAGGATGTCTTGTGCGCCGTCGTTGTCGTAATCCAGGACACACACGCCACTGCCCATCGTCTCGGGAAGGTATTTCTTTCCGAAAGCGCCGCTATGGTGGCGGAAGGAGATTCCGGACGCGGCGGTCGCATCGACAAAACGAATGGGGCCCGATGGCCGTTGCGCCGATGCGCTCGATATCAGGATCCCGAGCAAACACAAAGTAAGACAGCGAGGCACGGTACCTTCAGGCATGCGCGACCACAAGACGGGCACGGCGGGAGTCCATCCACATTTCCAGGAGCATGGCCACAGGTCCCACCAGGAAGAGGGCATAGAACGGGGCGTATACCGCCTGGTGCAGGCGCAGCACCATTTCCACCGCGGCCACAACAAACACCGTGACACACTGGCCGGTCTTCGAGCGCACCGTGGTTTTGGGATCGGTGATCATGAAAAAGATGAATAACTGATACATAGGGCCGGTGATGGGAGAAATCTCCGACCGCCAGGGATCGTCCGTAATCCAGCTGCGCAGCAAAGCGAACGCCAGGAACGACAATACGTACGTCGCGCTGATATGAAAACGCCGCAGGCGCCAAATGATCGCTGAGCCGAGCGTCCAGATCACGATCATCGGCCAGACAAAGTTGCCCCACTGGATGCTTAACCCAGCCACCGTGCCGGAAGCGAGAAGGAACATCGCGACAATGCCAAAGTTGGACGGGTTCCAGATGTGCCGGTCGTGGACGCGCAGCACGTACTTCGAGGTAATGGAGATGAGAGCACAAAGAGCATAAGGCCAGAAGGCAGGAGAGCGCACCAGGATGCCAACGCTGATGCCGGTGATGTAGGCACTCGCCAGGTTCGGCCACTTGCCCAAATAAATGCGAGACAGAATCAGCTCGGCGACAAGGCTTGCGCCAATGGCCAGCAGAGTGCGCGTGTAACTCTCGAGGATGCCGTACGAGAGCTGGCCTACCAACAGGACGAGGGTGATAAGCAGCGGGGAGAGATAGCGGTTGGTGGGGCTGAAGAACCGCTTCCACGCCGCCTCGAACTTCGCCGGTTGCGCGATACTAACGCCGTGACTCATTCAGCCTCCCTGATATTGTAAATCTTTCCGGGGACCAGGTTGCTCGACGGTCTGGACTTTGCCCGATGGCCAACGAATGACTGCCTTCTCAATTTGCGGATTCTTACCCAGCCCAAAATGCAGCCGCCGGTCGTTCTGCGCAGCAAACCCGCTACCGCCGGAGACGTGCTGCACCTGCTGCTGGCCGTTCCAATAGAGAGTTACCTGGGCGCCGATCGCACTCCGGTTGCTCCTGGACCCTTCGAGCGAGAATTCGACCCACCCATTCTGCGGATTCACCGTGTTCTTGTAAATCAGCAAAGGGCCACGCTGATTGGCCACCACCACGTCGAGGACCCCGCGATTCCACAAATCAGCCAACGCTACTGAGCGCCCGTCGTAGATGTCGGTCGCGCCGACAGCCTGGGCTACATCCTCAAATTTTGCTGACCCATCATTGATCCAGACTTTCTTCTGCTGATATCCGGACAGGCTGCGTCCATTGAAAGCGGGCCAATCTGCTGCGTCGGCGATGATCTTGCTGTTGCCGCCGGCGACTCGGGAGAAGTCATACCAATAACTCTTCGTACGGCTGAGCGAGATATAGCCGTTGGTGAGATAGAGATCCAGGTAGCCATCGTTATTGAGGTCGCCAAACTGCGCTCCGAAACTCCAGCCACCCAGTTCCACGCCCATATCCCGGGCCAGGTTCTCGTACTTTAAGGTCGACCCCTCCTGGGGCACCCAGAGGTTGTTGCCCTGGATCAGCACCCCCTCCTGCGAGATATTGGAGACATAAATGGCGTACTTGCCCTGGTTCAGAATGTCTCCATAGGCGACATTCATCCCGCTCTTGGGCGCAAATCCTACGCCGGTCGCCTCGCCTGCCTCGCGAAAGTGTCCGCCCTCATTCAGAAACAGCTCGGACACGCCGTAATCGTTGGCAATGAACAGGTCGGGATGTCCAGTACCGCGCAAGTCCGCAGCAGAAGCGGCCAGCGCCCACCGAGTGCTTTTAATACCCGCCTTTTCGCTGACCTCCTCAAACCTGCCATTGCCCAGGTTATGAAACAAGAACTTTCGGCCGCCGTTTTTGGCGTACTCAAAACTCTCCGGCATCATGCGCGTGGTATCCAAATGCCACAGATCCAGCTTTTCGGAGTAGTAGCCCCCAACGAACAGATCGAGCAGTCCGTCGCCGTCATAGTCAAACCAGACGGCGCTATTTGTATTGATCCAGGGAGGCAAGCCGGCGGCATCGCTGACACGCGTAAAACCGCGGCCCTGGTCGTTATGAAAAAGCTCCGGCTTGCCCCACTTGATCAGAAATAAATCTTCGTAACCGTCATTGTCATAATCGCCCCAGACGGCCCCCATGGAGACCCCGGTCCCTGGCTGGTTCACATCGGCCAGGCCCATCTGCGCGGCAACGTCCTGGAAAGTGCCATCGTGCATGTTGCGGTACAGGTGGTTCTGGCTGCCGATTGCACTGTTGGTCGCGTAGAAATCAGGCCAGCCGTCACGGTCGAAGTCGACAATGGAGACCGAAGCACCCATCGAGGCGACTTCCGGCATGATGCCCTCGAGCTTGGCGTCCAGGGTCGGCGCCTGGTGGACAAAATGAACGCCGGACTGCTGCGAGACCTCCTGCAGATGGAAGCCGTACCGCGCTATCGCCTGGCCCTCATCCAGCTTTGCCTGGGTCTCTTCCCGTCGCGCCGAAACCTGCCTGATAACGAGGGGAGTGGCTAACATCCCCACAAATAAGATGGCCAGAACGACTCTTGCGGTGATGCTTGCCTTCATTGCGCTGCACCACTCCTGAGTGCCTGGTCAATGGGTTCTGAGGTGACGTAGCGGGTGTGGTAGTTCTGCCAGTCCGCTGGATGTTGGCGGTAGACCCACTCGCTCTCCAGATTGCCTGGAGCCTGGTTGTACTGAGTCTTTGCGTGGTAAGGCAAGGGCTGTACTGTTCGGGAGTCGACCGTGTTGTAGTCTCCGTCCTTAATCCACCCATCTCCGGCGATCACATAATCCCTCACCCATCCGGCAGGCGGCGGAGGTTGTTCGGCAAAACGCAAGCTAATCTCGTCGCCGGCGTTCATGATCACATAGCGGTCATCGATACCTGCCAGCAATTCGCGGACATCGCCATAGCGAGTGTAATATCCCTCGAGGTCGCGCCAGATCTGCCGGCTGGCTGCAATGCGGTTGTAATCGGGTAACTCGGGAGAAGAGGCGTTGGCCTGATGGACCACCGAGTAGCCCCGGTAATGAAGGTCCGCCAGCGACGGATCCAGGCGCGTGACCTTGAGTTGCGTGTCGGGCAGGCCCTGCGCCCACTCGATGGAATCCCAATAGACCTCAAGGTTTGTCCGCAAGCGCAGCTTGTGCGGTGTGCCGGGCAGAAAAACATTCTCCAGGTCGATCAGGCAGATCTTTTTGCGGCCTGCCGGGAAGCCAAGGTTCGCCCGGGCGGTGCGCCATCCGCCGTGCCCATCGGGCACCTCGAGGCTAAGAGAGCGCGCCTTCTGCCGGCTTCCCTGGCTGATCGCGACATTCACCGAGGAGTCTGTCGGGTGAACCCATCCCTTGGCAATCAGCCACAGTGGCCCGCTCGACGGTACATCGTTGCCCAGGTCAATCTCCACAAAGTGATCTCGGGTAAGCCCCTGATACTGCCCACGTCCAAAAGTATCCAGGTAAATGCCGTCGAGCTTGCTGACGATTTCGGTCACATCGGCGCCTCGATCATCGACGGCTTTTGCAATGGGGTGCGGAGGCGCAACGGCAGTCATCGCCAGCTTGACCGGCGGAACCACAAACCGCTCGTCGGTAAAAATCTCGGTGCCCACTGGATGGTCGACCACCATTAGCTTCAGGTAGTCGTAGTAGTAGGTTTCCCATAGCTCGCCGGTCATGCGCAGGTCATAGTAGCCATCGTGCGGCACCAGTTGATCGCGGCCGATTTTGTACCACTCTTCGGTGGCCTCGATTTTAGGCGAGCCCACCGAGTCGATTTGCAAACCGATGGCCGAGCCCCATGGCACCGCGTCCTTTACGAAGCTGATCTGCTTACCATTCCAGGCAAACAGAAAGGGACATGAGCCCTTGAGGCGCTGCTCGGTCAGCACCGCTTGATCCGCCTTCAGTGCAAACTCAGCGTTCTCCATGCCATTGGGCCACAGGACTTTTACTACGTCGGCGCCCGCCTGGTCTCCCAGACCAAAATGCAATTGCGGCGCGGTCATGGGCTGCTTCTGAAGCATGAGGCCGGAACGAAGCTCCATCTCCCCTCCGATGCCAAAGGAATTGATGCGCTGGTCACCGGTCGCTTGCCGGGCTCGTGGGCGAAGGATCTGCCACTGATACGTTTTAGTTCCCTGGTTGGTTGCCTGCTGCGCCTGCCCGGCTGCGGAGAGTCCCAGCAGGTCGAGTCTTCCATCGCCATTGACGTCGGCGACGTCAAATACCCGTGCGGGGCCCACCGGCTGCGCCAGCGGAGTAAACCTCTGCGCGCCATTACCCAGCCACACCCAGGCTCCAGGGGAATCCCCGGCATCAGACGCAACCGCAACCAGCAGCAGATCGACCGCCCCATTGTTATCGAGATCGGCGGCGTGCAGGCGCACCTCCCCCGCAAGCCGGGGTGCGTTCCCGAGCTGGGCAACGCTCCACCGATCGGGTTCTGTCGTGCGCGTAATTGCCACCAGCGCGCCCGTCTCTTCAAGTGCCACCAGAGCCAGCGTTCCTGCGCCGCTTACATCGGCAACCGTCACTGCTTTCACATGAGGAAGATCACCCGGGAGCGCAAGCTCGCTGAATGAACCTCCTCTCTGGTTATGAAAGAAATGCAGCACGCCCGAGCCATCGATCATGGCAGCATCGGGATTGCCGTCCCCGTCCAGATCGACCCAGGCAAAGCCGCGCAAGCCCGAAATCCCGATGAACGGTTGTATCGCAGTAAACGATCCATCGCCATTGTTTCTGAGCACCACGGGGAGACCTTGATGTGTGCCCAGCAGGATGTCCATGTCCCCATCGGCCTCCACATCGATGGCCCAGGCGCCGGTGTAGGCGGCATGCAGTAACGCCGGCGGCAGCTTGGTCTGCGCGGTCACATCCGTGAAAGAGCTGGCGTTCTCCTGGCGCATGAAGCGAATGCCGCCTTCCCCAGCCAGCACCAGATCCGTTTTGAAGTCGTAATTAAAATCGACCGGGCAGGATGGACTCGGGCATCAAGCGCCTCGTTCGCGGAGCCTCCAGGGAATGGAAATGCGGCGCCGCTGGCCAGCCTTACGCTGTGGCTATTGGCCACGGCGATGACCGGAGCGCCCTCCCCAGTGAGAGAGACGGCCCCAATCCATGAGTAACCTTGCCCTGGCCTTCTTCTGCCGGGGCCTGGATTGGTGACCGGCCACAGGCTGAAAGCGGATGGCGGTGTCGGCCGGCGGCGGAGCAAAGGTTGGCGAGGGCAGCAACAGGAAATGGGTAAAGGGCGCGGCCTCATTCCCTGCAGCGGGTTGAATCATGCTCAAGCTCTGGCGAAACTCAGGCACGCGCATCAGTGAGTTGCGCAGGAAGGCGATGCGCACGGCCGCCGCCCGTGGGTCGGGCCCGGAGGCAGCAGCCTGCAAGGCGGTCCACTGCGGTTGTACTTCCGGCGGCCAGGTCCCGGCATGCGCACCGATCTGTGCGATCACTGAGCGCAACGTCTGTCCGTCACCACGCTTGGCCGCCACCCGCCCAAGCTCCAGCAAAGCCGCTGGATTGCCCGGCTGTTGGGCAAGAATCTGTTCCAGCAATTGCTGAAACTCAGTCTCGTTGTTGGGGTCGCCCTGGCGCTCAAGTTCCTGCGCCAGCAGGTACATCGCCCGCAAGCCATGCGGATTGATCTGTACCGCCTTGCGCAGCTCGACAATCGCCTGCGCCGGATTGCCACGTTTGCTTTCGAGCACACCCAGCAGATAATGAACCTGATCATTCCCCGGCACCAACTTCTGCGCTCGCCCCAGCCGCTGCGCCGCTATATCGAAGTTTCCCTGGCGCAACGCGAGCACGCCCCAGTTTGCCCAGCCTGCCGGTTCTCCTTGCGCCAGCTGTGTAGCCCGCTCGAGGGTGCTGTCCGCGCGCACGTCGTCTCCCACCTGCAGCGCGGCAAGGCCCACATAGAAAGCCGTGACTTCGTCCAGATAGGCCCTGGTCGCCGGCTTGGGCAATCCGGAGGAGTGGCATCCACTCAGCAGCAATGCGAGGGCGGCGGCCAAAGTCGTACCCGCCAGCCCGCACCACCCTCCCCGCCTTTGACCGTTTGCACGCCACATATGGCCCTTTACCCGCAAGCAGCTCACCCACGCTAGCTTACGCGGTTTAGGAAGTCCCACCGGGCGACAGGTCGAGGCTAGCTGAAACTGAATGGACTGTCATCGCGTAGGGGGTTGAAGGAAATCTCAACCTTTTGGTGGACCTGAGCGGAGCTCGGTCACGGTGAGGCGGGGGCGCCGCGGAAGCTGGTTGGTTCCAGCTTCGTGGTCCAGCGTTGCATATTTAAGGCGTGATCCGCGGGGCTGTGCCACGGGGCAATCCAGTGAAAGATAACGAACGCCGTGAGGCCGCGGTGGGCCGACACCGTCACACAGGTATCCGTCTCGCAACAACGTTGAAAGAGGGCACAGGTTCCGTTCACGAAATTGATCTCTTCCTGTCCGCGTTCGATCTCATATTCAAAGAAATGGGAGCGCAATACGGTGGACGAGAGAATAGCGGCCAAAACCGTTGTGATTGATCTGCATAAATACATAGGTGAGCCTACGCTTACGCATGCCGACCAGATAACTGATCCACTCTCCGTTCGCACGCAGACCCATGGCGAAGTATCCCGGCTGGGTGCGCAACAGTCCGTCCATTTTGCGCCACTCCGCCAACGATATTGGGAATGGTTGGAACGAGCATTTGCTCAGCTGCTGTAAGGCTTCGTCGCTCTCCGCAACGGTGAGCTCCGGGTGGAAGGATGCCTTAAGATCCTTTTCCGCGCGGCGGCGATAGTAACGGAGGTTTCTCCTGGTGTGCGGGCCAAAGTGGCTCAGCGTAGCCGCGAATGTGTCCCTGAGCTTGAGCCGATACTCGCGAGAGATGCTGCCGGCTTCTATGCGCAGGTGATCCAGCTCCTGTTGGCGGGTTTCGATGGGTTTGCCTGCGCCCTGGCGCACCGTCGCCCAGGCAACACGCGCGCCGGTCTTAAGGAAGAGCTGATGGATAGCCACCTGTAAGATCGATGCGCGGACTTCCTCATGTGCTATGACGCTGCTCTCGCCAGTCAGATGGTCGAAGCCACGCAAGATACCCGGTTTGGATACCGCAAAACGTCTTCTCATAGAGATAGCACAGCCCCTTCAAGGCAGTCGGCTGAGCGCGACGAGAAGAACGACTGGCTGATTGCCTGGGAAGAGGGCTTACACGGCCGAGAAAAAAGTCCAGGTGAAGGAGAGGATTGTCGCCTTGGCCGGTACGCTCCAGCAATTCTGCAATTTCCGGCCCCACACCCATGATGGCTTGATGCCCGCGTAACCACCAGCAACACGAATAGTCTGCCGGGCAAGCGGCGCCCAGGGTCTCCAGTGGTGCCGGATGCGCGATGACAGCGGTCTCGACCGGCGGGGGCATGCGGCCCATTATAGAGACATAGGACCACGATTTTGGCAGTACCTCTTAATATTGCACAGTACCTCTTATTGGATGAGATACCCTCACCCAGCAAAGCATCCGCTGGTCTAGTATCTGGTGACGACAGCGGGTATTTCATGGAAGGGGGGCTCGGAAGATTGAACCTGCGGCGTATCCGGCATCGGCTGCGGAAGTCTCTTGCACAACGTGGCGTAATTGCCACAGCCAGGCTTTTGTTGCAGAAAGGCTTACGACCGCCGTCCAAGATCTATCGGACCGCACCGAAAGAATATGCCTCCGTGCATCCTTTTGACCTGCAATTTGGCGTGGAGACCAGCGGACTGCTATTCGCGGAAGATCTTTCCAGCGGAAGCCGAAAAGACCTGTTCAACACAGGGCTACTTTGGGGTATCCCCTTCCGTGTTTCGGCAGGTTCTCCAACGGCTCCAGCTGGACTTCGAAAAATACACCTTTGTCGATCTGGGTTCGGGCAAAGGGCGCGCTCTGTTGATCGCCTCTGAGTATCCGTTTCGTGCGATTGTCGGCGTAGAGCTGTCTCCCAAGCTGCATGCAGATTGCCGTAGCCAACATTGCGGTCTATCGAAGATCAGCGCAAGCGATGCCAGGTCATCGCTCGATCGAGGCCGATGCGACTAGTACTCGTTCCCGGACGGGCCGTTGCTGGTTTACCTCTGGAACCCATTTGAAGCTCCGGTGTTTACCAGTGTTCTCGCCAACCTTGAGGCTACGCTGGCGCGCGACCCGCGGCGAGGCCTATATCGTGTACATCCAGCCCGATCTCGACCTTTTGCTGGAAGCGAGCGCTTTTGGCGCAAGTTGTGGCGCGACGAGTTCCAAATGAGCGCGGAGGATTACGCCGCCCACGCCTTTCCGCCGCGGGCCGAGGTATGCTCGGTATACCGCAGCGTCTTTCCCAGGCTCTCAATACGCTACCTGTTAATCGGTGTCGCCGTCTCCTTCAGAGTAAGCGGCGGCAAGCGTGCGTTTTTCCCTGGCGATGGGCAGCAGAGTTGGATAGAACTGGACAAATGTAGTATCCACCGCCGCATGTTCGGCGTGACAGCTGTAGCAGTCGGCGGAGGTTGGGATTGCCTTTGCGGTCTTCCCGGCATTAAAGGCGAAGAACGCCCACTTACCCGGAAAACGGCTCTCGTCTTTCACGTGGAGCTCGAGTCCCATGACATCGGAGCGCTGAAAGTTGCCGCCCTGGTTGATGGAGCCTTTCCCTTGGGCTCCTCGCTCCTCCAGGACCAAAATCGTCTTGTCTGGCCAGGTGCCGGTGTTCACAAACTCCTTGTACGCTTCCGGATTGACGAAGACGTTGTCGAACATGTGCTGGTTCCCCATCTGCATCGCAGGGTTATAGCTCATGTCGAACCCCGAGGTCAGGTAAACCCACTCCCGGTAGCGCTCGGGTAGTTTCAGCTGGTCGTCCCTGGTGAATTCCGGATTGCTACTCACCGCCCCGGACTCGCTGGAGACTGGCGGGGACAAAAAAGCTAACGCACTGAGCATTAGGGCGATGGTTCTTCCGATCATGCAGGCAGTATCACGCTTTTGTCTTCAGAAGGCCAGAGCGCCTTCTACGCCGGCCGCCGTTTCGTTTCATCCTGAACCGTTGGGCAAAGTCATGGACGGAAAATGGCAGCCTGTGAATGGCGATTGAAAAGACCTGATCGACAAAACAAAAGGCGTCGGGGTCATCGCACTCCGGGTGAACGGCCGGAAGAGGGGTTAGTCCACCATCAACATGATCTCGGTTGACTTGATGATCGCAGTGACCTCATCGCCGATTTTGATGGCCAGGTCCTCCACGCTTTGGCGAGTAATGACACTCTCAACGAGATTGTCACCCACGCGAATCGCTACCTTTGCTGTGACGACTCCTAGAACGATCGCCTCTACTTTGCCTCGTAATTGATTACGCGCTGATATCTTCATGCACGCGATTGTATGGACAACCCAGCATCCAGTCCAATGTAAGCTGGTGAGGAGAGCGCATGACAGTGAAGGCAGCCGAATACGAGATCACACCCGCGCGTTGGCCGGAAGATTCAGAACAGGCGCGCACGCTGTTAACAAACTATGGGGAATACCTGGCATCTTCCCCCTCGGGTGCAGCCGGCGTATGCATCCCCGGTTATGAAGCAGAGCTTCGCAGCTTGCCGGGCAAGTATGTCGGGAAAGAAGCAGACCTGCTGCTGGCGCGGGTCAAGGGTGAAGGAGCGGGTTGTGTCGCGATTACGCGGAGAGTGTTGGCGGATGGAGTGGATGCAGCCGAGATGAAGAGGCTGTGGGTAGAGCCACGTTTTCGTGGGTACGGCCTGGGCCGCGTGCTGGTGGGTAGCGCGATCGATTGGGCACGCGCGCATGCGTGTAGTGCCGTGGTGCTCGACACGGTGAACGAGGCGATGCCGGAAGCGGCTGAACTTTATCGATCCCTCGGATTTGAGGAGATGGTCAGGTTCAACGACAATCCCGTCCCCGGAGTGCGGTTCTATAAGTTGATGCTACGGTGACCTAACTCTGCGAGTTAGGCCGGTGTATCACGCAAAGGACAGAGTATGCCTTAGGTACGCTCACTCGATATAGATCGGTTCCACGACAGATGGCGGACTCCAAGAACCCCGCAGCCAAGACGGGTTGCTGGTATGAATGAGTATAAATTCGCAGGAGGAGTACCTTATCCAATGATTTCCAGCTCCAGGCGCCTTATCCGAAAGGCAGGTTTAGCGGCGGTTATCCTCCTCGTCCCGAATGGATTGTTGGGCCAACTCACAGCTGCTGAGCAGGTTCCATGGGTCGGCGATACACCCGCGACGCCGCCCTCTTTGGCGTCCGATTTGTCACCCGAGTTGACCAGAAAGAACGTCAGCCATGCCATAGAGAAAGTGGCCGATTGGGAGTTGGCCCGGGCGCAACCAGGTTTCAACCAGGACTGGACCTTTGCTGCCCTCTACATCGGCTTCATGGCGGTGCCAAAAGCAGCCGGGGGCGAGAAATATCAACAGGCCATGTTGCAAATGGCAAAGAAGTTTAACTGGCAGCCTGGTCCGCGAGTGCCACATGCGGATGATCAGGCGATCGGCCAAACCTACCTGGAGCTCTACTCCCGCTATCACGATCCGGCCATGCTCGCGCCTACACGGGCGCGCATGGATGCAGTCATGGCCCTGCCGGATGACCCGGAGAAACCTCTGTGGTGGTGGTGCGATGCGCTGTTCATGGCCCCGCCGGTGCTCGCGAAACTCAGCCAGGCGACCGGCGAACGCAAGTACCTGGACTTCATGGACCACGAATGGTGGATCACCTCCGGCCTGCTCTACAGCCCTTCGAACCACCTCTTCTTTCGCGATAAGTCATTCCTGGACAAGCACGAAGCAAATGGCAGCAGCATGTTCTGGTCACGCGGCAACGGGTGGGTTTTCGCCGCCCTGGCGCGCGTGCTGGCATGGATGCCAGCGGACTATCCTTCACGTCCCAAATACGTCGCTCAGTTCAAAGAGATGGCTGGGGAACTCGCCTCCCTGCAGGGGCCGGACGGGCTTTGGAGGCCAGGACTGCTGGATGCGGCGGCCTATCGGTTGCCGGAAAACTCCGGCTCTGCTTTTTATGTTTATGGCTTTGCCTATGGAATCAACTCCGGCATTCTGAATCGCGCGAAATACCAGCCTGTGGTGCAGAAGGCCTGGCAGGGGCTGCTGTCTCACATTTATGCGGATGGCAGGCTGGGCTGCATCCAGCCCATCGGAGCCGCTCCGGGCGATTTTACTGCGGCCTCGAGCTATGTTTTCGGTACGGGCGCTTTCCTGCTCGCGGGCTCCGAGGTTTACCGCCTGGCGCACTGAGCGGACTCAATATTTGTTTGAGCGCAAACCGCACCTCGCATATCATCATGCCGTCCCTCGCCGGGGCCGGGAGAAGGCAAACGTGACTCGATTCACCCAAAGCGTAGTTGTGCTTGCCATGGCGCTCTTTACCTTGTCACTGAGCGCGCAACAAGATCCGAACTCAATTGAGGGCTATTTCACCGGCAAAGAAGTATTGCTCAAGATCGACATGCCGGGAACCCAGCAGGGCGTCGATCTACGCTACAACAAAGACGTCCCCATGAACTGGAAAGAGTACTCCGGCCGTCTCAAGAAGAACGGCGTCGCGATTCCCAAAGGCGCCACCGCCCGGGTGACAGCGGTCGTGGTCAAGGATGACCGGATTGAGTTTCAACTGGATGGAGGCGGCTTTGGCACTTTTCTCGATGACTCCAACACCACCGTGACCGCCAAGACAGTGGATAAGAGCGACTACGAGAAACAACTGGAACAACAAATCGCCAACACCACCGACGAAGACAAAAAGCGGAGCCTGCAGCGGGATCTCGATCGCGAACGGGCGCGGCGGGAGCGCCAGAATGCGAACAACCAGGCCGCTGCCCAGGTGGCCAGCCAGATCAAGGCGCAACAGGTGGCGGACAATCGCATGCGCGGCGGCTCGCGATTCAACCTGCGCTGGTCAGGCTCGATACCGGCGGACCAAAGGACCCCCCAAGCCGTAATGAAGATGCTCGCCGACTACGTAAGTTTCGACACTCTCCAGACAGCGGCAGCTGCCCCCGCGCCGCCGCAAAACACTGCCGGCGATGCTGCGGTTCCCGCCACAGCCCAACTCAAGCGGGGCATGAAGATAGAAGAAGTCACGAACCTGTTTGGTCCGGGAAAGCAACTATCGGAATCCGTTTCGAACGATGGTTTGAAAACGCAGACATTTCAATACGCGACCGGCGACCGCCGCGTGGAAGTAACTTACGTCGAGGGACTCGTGGTTCGTTACTCAATCAGCTCCAACTAGCGGCTCGACAGAAGATGTGAATAAGATGAATTTATGGACCGTGCCGGGTGCGCTGCCTTGCTTACGCTTCCCCGCTATGCTACTGTCCATTGCGTGTACGCTGCCAGCCAGACGCGCATGCTCGTGAACAGGCTCTCCGCCTGTTGTTGTCGCTAGTCCTCCTCCTTCTTAGCAAATTTCCATGACACAGCTGTATTCCCCATCAAGCCAAGGAGTATCCATATATGTCCACTCCATCCCCGGTTAACCGCCTGTCTCTCGACACCTGGGCCGTTTTGCTGGCGTTTGTCGCGGCTCTGCTCGTCCGTTTTGGCGTCCTCAAGACGGTTCCCTGGTAACGCTGCGAGAAAAGAGAAAAAATATGGCAAGCCCCGCCGCCCGAAGCTCTGGCCCAGTAGCACAACGGCAAACTGCACTTCCGCCGGCCCGCGCTGCCGCCGGACTGATTCCAGGAGTTCTGTTGCTCGCCGTGGTCGGCTATGGAGGCAAGTTCATTGAGCAAAGCATCGCCTCCTACGGCAAGGCCCACCACCTGGTGCTGCCGAATATTGAGTATGTTCTCTGGGCTATCCTCATTGGCTTGGCCATCTCGAATACCGTCGGCATTCCCGCCATCTTTCGCTCCGGGGTGGCAACTTATGAATTCTGGCTCAAGGCTGGGATCGTTTTGCTCGGCGCGCGCTTTCTGCTCGGCGACGTCCGCCGGCTTGGCGGGCTTTCGCTGGTCCTGATCGCGATTGAACTTGTCCTTTCGCTTACGTTCATGACCTACCTGGGGCGTGCCTTCAAACTCAAGCCCAAGCTGGTTAGCCTCCTGGCCGTCGGATCTTCGATTTGCGGAGTCTCCGCCATCATCGCCGCCCAGGGAGCGATCGATGCCGACGAGGAAGATTCTTCTTATGCGATCGCCGCAATTCTTCTGCTCGGAGCCATCTCACTCTTTCTCTTTCCGCTCATTGGACACTTCCTGCACCTGAGTGACCATGCTTACGGCCTTTGGGCAGGGCTCGCGGTGGATAATACTGCGGAGGCCACGGCCGCGGGAGCTCTCTACTCGGACGCCGCCGGCAAGGTCGCGGTACTCGCCAAGACCTGCCGCAATGCCACCATCGGCTTCATCGTTTTGGGATACGCCATCTACTGGGCCTCGAAGGGCCAGGCTGCGGAAGTGCAGAATAAAGGCGCATTTCTCTGGCGTAAGTTCCCCAAATTTGTTCTGGGATTTCTGCTGATTTCCCTGCTTGCTACCGTAGGATTCTTCACCAAGCCGCAACTCACCGCCGTGGGCAACCTGTCGCGTTGGGCCTTTCTGCTCACGTTCGCCGGGGTGGGCCTGCGGACCAACCTTCGCGAGCTGAGTAAGCAGGGTGCACGACCCCTGATCGTTGGCGCGGTGGGAGAGATCGTCATAGCCCTCATCACTCTCGGGCTTGTTTTTGCCGCCGATCACTGGTATCACCTGTAGCTGTGATACGGTCGGATATTTGCCGGAAAGAGAGATGCATTGAGAACAAGTCTATGGGTATGTGGGGCCTTGCTTTGCGTGGGCTACGTGTGGGCGCAGCAAGCGCAGGGATGCAGGCGCAACTAGACGATTGGCCAAACCTGGGCCGGTACCGCGCGGAAAATGAGGCACTCCCCGCGGTAAAAGGTGGCGAAAAGCGGGTGGTCTTTTTCGGAGATTCGATCACCGATGCATGGGGACGTTCGCCAACAACCGGAGTATTTTTTCCTGGCAAGCCGTACGTGAACCGAGGGATCAGCGGACAAACGACACCCCAAATGCTGGTGCGCTTCCAGCAGGATGTCGTGCACCTTCATCCTGCAGCGGTGGTCATCCTGGCGGGCACCAATGACATCGCCGGCAACACCGGTCCTTCCACCAATCAGATGATCGAGGATAACTTTGCCTCGATGGCAGAGATCGCGAAGCAGAGCGGCTTCAAAGTAGTGCTTGCCTCGATCCTGCCGGCGTACGCGTATCCCTGGAAACCAGAGATTCAACCGGGGGAGCGAATCCGCGCGCTGAACCACTGGTTAAAGAATTTCTGCTCCAGAAATGGATACGTCTATCTGGATTACTACAGCTCCATGGCGGATGCGAAGGGGGCCATGCTTCCAGGGCTGTCATCGGATGGCGTTCACCCGACGGCGCAAGGGTACGCCGTGATGGCGCCCCTTGCGGAACGGGCGATCGCCCAGGCTATAGGACACTAGGGCAGTTTCGCAATTGGTGTAGACCGAAGCGATAGGCCCTTTCGTGGTTTTCTCCCAAGGAAAACCACACCTCGCGATCTTTCTCAGTCCACAGTAATTGCGAAACTGCCTTAATCGGGTCAGGCCTTGGGCGCCGGTTTGGGGAGCACAAGCTTCTTCAGGCTCTCCTCGTCGCTCGGCAGATCCGTTTTCCCGGCTGGAAATTTGTTGAAGCTGAGAATATAAGAGAGAAGGTCGGCGGCTTCCGGGCGGCTGAGCGAACCTGGCTTATCGGCAGGCATCAACTTCTGGATCAAGTCGTAAAGATTGAGCGTGGGCTGGCCTTCGTATTTGGAAAGGAAGTCGTCCCCGCTCAGCGGCGGGTATGGACCCACGCCATCCAGGGCAGATCCGTGACACGACACACACTGTTTCTGATACAGTGCTTCGCCGCGGTGGGCTTGCTCAGCGCTGTAGATGCCATCCGCGGCCGGGGCGGACTGGCCACGGAGAAGGTGGTATGAAAATCCGCCCAGGATAAGGCCAAAGCTAAGTATGACGGTCTTTTTTGCAGTCACCCGCGTCTACTCCTCGAAGAGATTACACTACCCTGATCGTACTGCAGATCGGATCAATATGATTGCGAACAGAAGCCGGACCCGGATTTCCTGTACGCTGCACTGGAAACAACCGCGTGTGCGGCTTTCAGTGAGGAAAGCCGCATAAAGTTAACCAACGCCACCAAGCTCGACAGCAAATCCGGGGGAGACAGGGATGACTTTCAAGCGCTCAATCATTGGAGTGTTGGTAGCGGCAGCGTGTGGTATGACCAGCCCCGTACTGCATGCGGGAACCCCGCTGGCCTGCGTTCAAGACAATGCGGGCTTGACGCTGCCCGAAGGGTTTTGTGCGCTGCTGGCAGCGGACGGATTGGGGACCGCACGACACGCGGTGGTGGCGCCCAACGGAGATTTGTACGTTGCGCTGCAGAGCGGCAAAGGCAAGACCGGCGGCGTGGTCGCACTGCGTGACGATAATGGCGACGGACGCTTCGACACCAAGGAGTATTTTGGCGACGGAAGCAGCACCGGGATTGCCTTGCGCAACGGCTATCTGTACGTGGCCAAGGTGGAGTCGGTGGAGCGCTGGAAGATGACTCCGGGCCAACTGAAGCCCACCGGTCCGCCTGAGGTCGTTGTCGAAGACCTGCCGACAGAACATGAGCACCATGACAAAGGCATAGCGTTCGACGGTAAGGGCTCGCTATACATTAATATCGGCTCTCCCTCGAATGCCTGCCAATCCCTGGATCGGCAGAAGGGCATCGTGGGCCAGGATCCGTGTCCGCTGCTGGAAACCCATGGCGGCATCTGGAAGTTTGACGAAAACAAGTTGCACCAGAAAGAAGCGGATGGCCAGAAGTTCGTGACCGGACTCCGCCAGGAGCCGGCGATCACATGGCACGATGGCGCGGTGTACATCGTAATGAACAGCCGCGACCAGTTAGATGTTTTGTGGCCGGACAAGTTTACCGCGGAAGAAAATGCCACGCGTCCTGCCGAACCGATGTACCGCGCCACCCAGGGACTGAATTTCGGTTGGCCCTATTGCTTTTTCGATTACACCCAACAAAAACTGCTGTTGAATCCGGAGTATGGCGGCGACGGCAAAGTAGTCGGGCGCTGCAGCGCATTTGCGCTACCGGTCGCAAGCTATCCGGCGCACTGGGCTCCCGTGGATGTGATGTTCTATTCCGGAAGCCAGTTCCCTGCGCGCTACAAGGGTGGAGCATTCATCGCCTTCCATGGTTCCTGGAACCGCGCCCCTCTACCCCAGGCCCCTTCAAACGTAACCTTTCAGCCATTCGCCGGGGGGAAACCGTCAGGCAAGTTTGAGATCTTTGCCAGCGGCTTTGCGGGGAAAGATCCCTTGATGAATCCCGCCGAAGCGGCGGCGCGCGCCGATGGCGTGGCGCAAGCCCCGGATGGCTCTATTTACATCACCGACAGCCAGGACGGAAAAGTCTGGCGCGTGTTCTATCGGGACAAGAAATAACGATTGGAGCGACGATGAAAAGGTTCATGGTAGTCGCGGTGCTGATGTTAACCCTGGAAGCGGTGGCGCAAACTCCGGCGGCTGCGCCTCCACCGATGGCTAAGCCTGGACTCACGCTGACCACCACGGCGTTTGACGACGGCGGGATTATCCCTAACAAGTACACCCAGGCGGCGGAGAACGGCGCTCCAGTTTCCCCCCATCTCACCTGGACCAATGTGCCGGATGGGATAGTTAGCTTCGCCTTGATCCTGCATGATCCGGATACATCGCTGACCAAGACCACCAGCGAGGTGTTGCACTGGATGATCTTCAATATTCCAGGCACCGCGCGCGAGCTCCCCGAAGGCGTGCCTGCACAAGCGCAGCTGCCCGACGGCTCGATCCAGGCCCTGAATCGGGGCCAAAAGATCGGCTACATGGGCATGGGCGCGCGCGCACCTGGGCCCTATCATCACTACACCTACGAGCTGTTTGCGCTGGATACCAAGCTGAGCCTGGGGCCCGACGCAACCCAGGCGGATGTGCTGAAGGCCATGGATGGGCACATCGTGGCCAAGGCTGTTCTCGTGGGTCGTTTTCACCGTCCTTGAAGGAAATCACTCCCTCAGGGGCTAAAAGAGGCTGCGGAAAAACTCTGTAGCGGGCGGGAACACCGCAGGGGCTAGACAGCTTGCGGAAAAAGTGCTGCTTCCCGGCAGGCCGGGGCGGGCGAGAGGGAATTGTCCCTCAGCTAAAGCCGGATTCATGGCAAAGCATTTACGTACGGCCCGATGCTCGCTGCGGCGAGGTAGGCCGTACCCTCCAGAAAAATGAGTTTTCCCGCAAGCTGTGCCCTGATACAAAGCACGTATTTACGGGCTAAAGCTTGCACCCACTCAAGCCAAAGGACGGCTTGAATGGGCCACCTATCCTTCGTTAGGCCTCCCACACCCTGCAGAGCAAAATCGCAGGGCTAAACGGGCTGCGGAAAAACTCTGTAACGGGCGGGAAAGCAACACCGCAGCGGCTAAAGCCCGACCTATTCTCAACTCTATGGCACATCGAGAGCCACTATCCCACTCAAGCCAAAGGACGGCTTGAATGGGCCACCCAGCCATTTTCGGCACGACTGAACAGCTTGCGGAAAAAGCCGGATTCATCGCAAAGGATTCTCGTACGGCCTGATGCTCGCTGCGGCGAGGTAGGCCGTATCCTTCAGGAAAATGAGTTTTTCCGCAAGCTGTAAAAGCCTCAATGAGGTTTGCAAGGTTGATTAACGGGCATAAAGCCCGTACTCTTCATTGCGCGAGAATTTTTCGTGGGAGCTTGGTCTTTGAAGGGGACGGCCTAAAGAGCATGTGTGAGAACCGGGGAAAGAAACCGCAGGTCCCTCCACTACGCTTCGCTCCGGTCGGGATGACAATTCTATTGTTCAGGGCAAGTATTTCTCGCGGAAATACTTGCGACACAATAGAATTGTCATCCCGACCGGAGCGAAGCGTAGTGGAGGGACCTGCGGTTTCTTTCCCCGGTTCTCACACATGCTCTTTAGGCCGTCCATCTATACCCCAGAAGAACTGCGGCTTTAGCCGCTGAGGGGACTTCCCTTGGATTTATTCGGAGCTTCCGCAGTTCGCCGCAAGACAGGCATCACCATCGTCTGCGTACTTTTCCTGCTGACGAGCTCACTGCTCGCCCAGTCGACCAGCTGGACCCTGGGTCCTTTTGTGCGCCCCGTCGATGCGCCGATCATCCAGCCCAACCCAAAAGCCGTCTTCACCGATCCAATTGCGAAAACACCGGTCCACTGGGAGGCGCTGCATACTTTCAATCCTGGCGCCATCGTGCGCGAGGGAAAAGTTTATGTGCTCTATCGCGCTGAAGATGACTCCGGGACCATGGTCATCGGCATGCACACTTCGCGCCTGGGCATGGCCTCAAGCGAAGACGGGATCCATTTCACCAAAGAGCCGGCCCCGGTTTTCTACCCCGACGTTGACTCACAGCAGGATCGAGAATGGCCCGGCGGGGTGGAGGATCCTCGCATAGTCGAGAGCGAAGATGGTACGTACGTTCTTGCCTACACGCAATGGAACCGGCGCAATACCGACATTGGAATTGCCACCTCCACTGATCTAATTCACTGGACCAAACATGGTCCCGCGCTGGTGGGCGACAAATATCAGCATTTCGACTACAAATCGGCGAGCATCGTCACCAAGCTCACCAATGGCCGCCTCATCGCCGCCAAAATTCAGGGGAAGTACTGGATGTACTGGGGAGAGGTACAAGTGCGGCTGGCAACGTCGCCTGACCTGATCCACTGGACGCCGGTCGAGGCTCCGTCCGGCAAAGCCATCGTGTTGCTGCACAATCGGCCGGGACACTTCGATAGCGCCTTCCCTGAAGTAGGACCCCCTTCCCTGCTCACGGATCGCGGTATCGTCCTCATCTACAACGGCAAGAATGCCGCAGTCCATGGAGCACCCCGGGGAGCACCCGGAATCGCCGCCGGCGCCTACTCTGACGGACAAGCGCTCTTTGCGGCCAATGATCCGCGCAAGCTCATCGCGCGTACTGATAAGCCGTTTTTCAAGCCCGAGCAGGCATGGGAACAGAGTGGCCAGTATGTCGCGGGAACCACGTTTGCCGAGGGGCTGGTGTTTTTCCACGATAAGTGGTTCCTGTACTATGGCGGCGCCGATTCCCGCGTCGGCGTCGCCGTTTACGATCCAAAGAAGCCCTGAGCGCCTCCTTCAGGCGCTCAGTTCTTCCGCTTCATCCATATCCGCATCCTCGACAAACAATCCCAGTGCCTGCCGCTCGAAGAGACGCTTATATGTGCCCTCGGTTCTGCGGACCAGCGCATCGTGCGTACCCTCCTCCACCACGCGGCCTTGCTCGAAGACCAGGATGCGGTCAAGCATCCGTACCGTGGATAGACGGTGCGCGATCACGATGGCCGTGCGGCCCACAATCAAGCGCTGCATCGCCTCCTGGATGAGCGCCTCCGATTCAGAATCGAGGCTGGATGTCGCCTCGTCCAGAATCAGAATGGGCGCATCTGCCAGAAAGGCACGGGCCAGCGCCACCCGCTGGCGTTCACCGCCAGAGAGCTTGACTCCGCGCTCGCCGACCAGCGTGGCATAGCCCTTCGGTTGGCGAATGATGAAGTCGTGCGCATTGGCGAGTTGAGCCGCACGCTCGATCTCCGCTGCCGTTGCTTCGGGACGCGCGTAGCCGATGTTCTCCGCCAGCGAGCGATGGAAGAGCAACGGCTCCTGCGGCACCAGCGCAAGCTGTGAGCGCAGAGAGACCTGTGTCGCGCGGGCAATCTCCTGCCCGTCGATCAGGATGCGGCCCTCATTCAAATCGTAGAGCCGCTGCAGCAGCTTGACGAAGGTCGTCTTGCCGGAGCCCGAGTGGCCCACCAGGCCCACGCGTTCGCCCGCCTCGATGCGCAAGGTGAAGTCGTGGAAGAGCGGCTCGGTGTGCGCACCGTAGCGGAAGGTGATGCGGTCGAAGAGCACCTCACCCTTGCCGATGCGCATCGGCGCCGCCTCTGGCCGGTCTGCCACCCCCAGCGGCATCACGTGCATATCGACCAGATCTTCCATCTCGTTCACGCTGCGCTGCAGGTTCGCCACGTGCTGGCCAACATCGCGCAAGTAACCGTGCACGATGAAGTAGCTGGTGAGCACGAAGGTGACACCACCCGGCGTGGCGCGGCCTTGCCACCACAACCAGATCGCGTATAGCGTCACCGAGCCCCTGAGACCCAGCAGCACGATCATCTGCGTGGTTCCGCTCCAGGTGCCGTTGATCCAGTGCCGATACGTGCGACGGCTCCATTTGTTGAGCACCCGGCCAAGACGCGCATCTTCCCGCGCCTCGGCTCCGAAGGACTTGACCACCGCGTTGCAGGTCACCGCATCGGCCAGGGCGCCACCCACTAGAGTGTCCTGGGCGTTCGACAGCCGGGCTGCGGGGGACACGAAATTCAGCGACAGCGCAATGGAAAGTCCGACATAAAGCGTTGCGCCAATAGCTACGATCAGGCCCATCGACAGCCAGTGGGAACCCAGCACCAGCGCACTGCCGACCAGCACCAGCGATGCAGGCAGTAAGGCCAGCAGCAGCGTGTCGTCCATCAGGTCCACCGCCCACATGCCGCGCGTGACCCGACGGACAATCGAGCCGGCGAAGTTGTTGGCATGCCAGTCAGTCGAGAACCGCTGCACACGATAGAACGCATCGCCGGCCAGGCGCGCCATCAACCGGATGGTGAGCCGGCTGATGCCCATCAGCGATAAATGGCGTCCGGCGACCAGGATGCCGCCCAACAAGAGCATCGTGGCCAACGCCGACAAGGCGGCATGCAGTGCCTGCCGGTGGGCGCCGGTGTGCATGGCAATGGCGTCTACCATGCGCCCGGCGAAGACCGGCATGAACAGGTCGGCAATCGTCGCTACCACCATGGAGCAAGCGACACCAGTCACCAGCCATGCCTCGCGTCGCCAGTGGCGAAGAAGGAAAGCAAGCACGTCACGCATCACGTTGTGACTGTTTCGAGAAACACGCATAGATCACTCACCAGGACAACTGGTAGATCGCGAGGCATCTGCGCCTCAGCGAGGAGTTGGAGCCGGATGGCTCGTCAAAGGAAGTTTCCCCAGCGCTGTTCCCGAAATGAGAAAGGCCCTGAGGCTTAGCCTCAGGGCCTTCGTAAATCTGCTAACGAAGTGCGCTAGGGCCGCTCTACTTCCTTCAAGCCGGCAAAGTCCGATACGCCGTTAGGCCGGACGGGTTGGGCGAGGCGTTGAGTGTTGATTGACATAGAGTTCATCCTTCGTTGTGGTTTAGTTTACCGCAGCATTTATGGTTTCGCTATTACTTTTCTTATTCGTTTTTTCTAACGGTCCGGGCAGCCGGGGTTCAGCAGCAACCGCAAGCGTGGCCCTGCCAGGCCGATCGCCCTTCATGAAGGAGGAGGGGTACGGCAACCAGGGCGGCCAATGAATCAATCCATGGGATGTGGAAGATTGCATTCGCGGCCAGGCCGGCCAAGGTAATAAAAGCCAGGTACGCGCATGTCGCCGACTGAATCGCGTCCGCCGCCAGAGCCACATTGTTGGTACGTCTTGCTTCTCTGCGTTTCAAAGTAGCCAGAATCGGCATTGCGACCAGGGCAGCGATCGTAATCACCATCCCCAGGCGACTCGTCTCCGGCCGCAAGCGAAGGGCAAGTGAGAGTACTGCCGTGGCGGCAACGGTGAGGGCAAGAAGGAAAAGCAAAGCTCCAGCAATTCGCCCTGCATTCCTTTCGGAAACCGCCTTGGGCGAGGAGAATTGCACCAGCACAAGTGTTGCGGATAGCAATTCCACCAAGCTATCCGAGCCAAACGCAAGCATTGCCGGGCTGTGGGCGGCGGCGGCCGCATAGAGGGATGCTCCGCATTCGACGAGCATCCATGCCAGCGTCACGCCCTGGATCCACAGAACTGCCTGCGAACGCCGCACTGGCGCGCATGCCGTGGTGCGGGGTGGTGAAGACCGGGAACCGATCTGTACAAGTTCGGGCATATCGCTTTGGAAACTTTCTACAGACCAATTTTAACCCGCGGGCTATGGCGTGGCCCTGGTGTTCCAACCAAAGCCAAAGCAGAAAACTGTCCCGCAGGCCGGTACCTGCGACCGTCTCTCTGCACAGCGGACGTTGACAAGCGCTTTCTGAAACAAAAAGAATGTCATCGAATGTTAGAGTTGTAAGAAAGGGCGGGCAAACGATGGGAATTCTTGACAAGTTCCGTCTCGATGGAAAGCTTGCTCTGGTCACGGGCTCTGCCACCGGGCTTGGCGCCGCCATCGCCATTGCGCTGGCGGAGGCGGGAGCGTCCGTGGCCTGCCATGGCAATCGCCGTCCTGCGGAGGAAACCAGCGAAAAGATTCGTTCCCTGGGCCGCGAATCCCGAAGTTTTGCTGCCGACCTCAGCCAACCGGACGGCGCGGATTCTCTATATGAAGCGATGCTCGGATCCATGGGCGCGCCCGATGTCGTGGTGAACAATGCCGGCACCATCTATCGAGAGCCGGCTGAGGACCATGACTTGCAGGCATGGATGACTGTGGTCCAGGTAAATTTGAACAGTGTCTTCCGCCTGAGCCAGCTCGCTGGCCGCAGCATGCTTGACCGGCGCCAGGGAAAGATCATCAATATCGCATCGGTACTGTCGTTCCAGGGTGGTGTTCGCGTGCCGGCTTATGCGGCTTCGAAAGGCGGCGTGGCACAACTGACCAAGGCGCTGGCTAATGAGTGGGCAGGACGCAATGTCCAGGTGAACGCAATTGCTCCCGGATACTTTCGTACGGAAAATACCACCGCGCTGCGCGAGGACGAGGTGCGGAACAGCCAAATCCTCGCCCGCATTCCGGCCGCGCGCTGGGGTGAACCGGAAGACATCGCAGGCGCCGCCGTGTTTCTCGCCTCGCCGGCGAGCGACTACATCACTGGCGAGGTGCTGGTAGTGGACGGCGGCTGGATGGCACGCTGAGTATTTTTGAGAATCAATCGTATGCCGCTTGATTGAGGAGCACTCATGTCGTTGAGCACCATTGAGGTATTGCACACACAGGAAGAATCCATGTCTAACCCGGAGCCGGGGCTCCGCCGGCAAGTCATGTCCTATAGCTCGAGCATGATGCTCGTCCGGCATAGGATGAAGAAGGGTTGGGTCGGCGCCAGGCACAGCCATCCGCACGAACAGTTGGTGTATATCGTGAGCGGCCACCTCACGTTCCAGCATCCCGGTGGAGTCTTCGAGGCAACCACGGGAGACAGCTTTCTGGTCCCAGGCAATGTCGAACATCAGGCTTCCGCAAAGGAGGACTCTGAGGTTCTGGACATCTTCACTCCGTACCGCGAAGACTACGCTGCGCCGCGCTAGCCATCATACGGTGGAAACTGTCAGTTTCAATTGACCGGAGGTCTTCCCGGGCGTCTTCAATTGAATTCGAAAGATCTGGCTCCCCCAGTTATGCTTCAACTCTGCGTTCTCCAGGGGAATCGTCTCGACGCTCGCAGTGAGAAGGTTTGGATCGAACGAGATCAAGGTGGGCGGCGCGCCCTGCGCGGAGGCTAATGTGAGCTGGCCTTTGCCGGTTTGCGTTACGCTGCACGCAGTCATGAGGCTCAAGGTGATGTCTGGCACCGGCTCGGTGAGAAAGTAACTGTCGTTGATCTCGATCACATTGCTGCTTCGGTCAAGCCTTACGGTGCGGCGCCAACTCTTCAACCGTGCCTCCGCGGGATACGCAGTCGCCAGCTCCATGGCGAGCTGTGCCCAACGGTCATTGGACTCGTAGGCAAGGTCAGTGGCGCGGAACATGGGCCCTACGCCCTGCTGCACGCCACCGATGGTCGGCAGGTTGTGATAGGCGGATTGCATCGAAGGGATTTCGTAGCGGTGTGCATCGAAGCTCTTCTTCTGATACGTCTCCTGGCCCATGTCTATAAGCACCGGCCATCCCTGCGAATAGACCCAGAAGCTCCCCGTGTCGTTATGACTGTGACTCTTGCCGTTGTCGGCCGCAATGCAGGCCAGGTAGAGCCCATCGACTGATTCCGCCTTCCTTCTGGCGGCCATGATGTGGGAGTCCGGCAGCCAGGTATCGCGCAACAGCCTTGCCTTGGCGGGTGGCTGTGCACGCAGTTCCGACTCATTAAAGATCGCGGGAAGGGTGTTGGGGCGATAGTCGGCCGGCATGCTGGCAACGGCGAGCGATGTCAGGTCCTGATTCTTCAGCCTTCTGCCGAAGCGGTACATCTTATCCACGTCCACTTGAATGATGGGACTGGCGTCTCCTTGATTGAGATAGTATTCGCCCGCGATGTGGACGTGATTCATATACAAGGCCATTTGGGTTATCAGCGGATGGGCGAAAATATCCACCGCCCCGGAGGTAGCGGAGTAGAAAAGCTCGAGGGCATCAAACATCGCGCCCGCTGCCACATTCCAATATCCGGGACCCTCTTCACACCCGCCGTCGTCGGGGTAAGTGTCGATGAACCTATCCAGGCAAAGCGTGATCTTCTCCACACTCCGGTAGCGGCGGTCCTCATTCCTATCGACCAACAGAGCCGTTGTCAGCCAGTTCCAACATATCCATGCATCCCAGTTATTCACCGGCTGCGCCTTGCCCTCTGCAACTGCAATCCAGGGAAGATCGGGCCGCGGCTTGCCACCGGGCAAGCCCATCCATATGAAGTTCTTTGCCAGAAGCGGTTCGAGAATGCGGCGCTCGGTCTCGAAATAAACTCGTTCGCGGATGAGCGGGGAGACAGTATCGAGTGTCGAATCGAGCAGGTAAACCGATGAGGCCAGTAGCGCCGACGTCTGCGCGGCGAAAAGATCCACGGTCGGATCTCTGGGATCCGGTAATCCCAAGTCGGCCTTCTGAATGTAGAGGTGGGCAGGCACACCCCAGAAGCTCTCCTCACATGTGGCCCACACACCGTTGGTGATGTCGTCCAGAAAGCGGCCTTTGTTTTCGACGCACTCGGCAAATACCAGGGCCTGCAAGGCGACCATGCGTGCGTTGCGAATATTCTCGTAGTTGGTCCGGTTTCCGTTTCTTGCGTATTCCAGGAAGACCGTGGCCGGCATCTCGGGCCATTGGTAGCGCAGATATTTTTCCCCTCCTACGAGCAGGCTGGCCCGCGTCTCCGCGCGCAGTCCGTCCCAGGCGCCGCGGTCATGAATCGTCGGAAACGGCCGGTATTTATCTCGCGGTATGAGGGATTGCCGAAGCTTTTCAGGGCTGCACGCGTTGCTCAGCAGATTGCGTTGCTTTCCTCGCGCCGCCGCGGTATCCATGCTGGCCGCATTGGCATCAAGGGCGAAGAGAGAGCCCGCAAGCGCGGCTGATCCTAAGAGAAAGTGACGCCGGGAAAATAGGGGTTGCTGCACGCGGTTCCTTTGCATCGATGTAAGAACGATCCTATCTCCGGGACACGGTGAGTCGCCAGGGGGAGCCGCGACAAGCGTCTGCACCAGGTTCTTTTCGATTGTTTTTGCCTTTCGGGATGAGAATTCTTGCATCTAACTCGAATGGTATGGTTTGCGCGATAACAACTTGGAAGATTGCCGGACTGCCGCTCTGCGTCGGGCTTCTGCTGGCGGGTTGCGCAAGCCGTGCTGAACAGCACAACCGGCGGCCCTACCGGCTCAGCCGGAGATGAAACCGGCCCCCGCAACGCCCATTGCCGAGAAGAAGGATGAGTTAGGAGAGCAGTCCTGGGATCCGCAGTGGGACCAGATTGTGGAGCAAGCCTTGTCGCCTGAAATGCTTTCCGCCACTGCAGCTCGCGGAGTAAGAGGCTTCTGTCCCCGGTTCGCCGCGATGAGCGATGCCGATAAACGCGCCTTTTGGGCTTATACTTTCCAGGCGCTCGCCGGAGCGGAGGCGGGCTTGAAACCGACTACAGATGTACGTCATACCGAACCCGAAGTGGCGAAGGAAGACACGGTTACCAAGCGGATGATCCGCAGTGAAGGCCTGCTGCAGTTGACGTATATGGATGCAACCAGGTATGGCTGCGATTTCGATTGGGAGCACGATAAGGCTCTGCCGGAAAAAGATCCGGCGAAGACCATTCTGCAGCCCAGAAATAATCTATTGTGTGGAGTAAGGATTCTGGAGAACCAGATGATCACGCAAAGGAAACCCCTGCTTTCACCGTCGAGCTACTGGGTTACACTGCGCCCTGCGCACACAAGTTACCTGATGTTTGCCAAGCAAATGAAGAATGCGCCCGCCGCGTGCCGCGAGGGAATGCCGCCCGTGGAAGTGGCCAGGCGCAGACGCCCCGCTGGTGAACCCGCAGCGGCCGTTGCAGTTTCTGCCCACGGCTCTGCCGAGCCTAACTAGCGCATCATGTTCCTAACGCAAGATGACCGCCTCTTTGTTCTCACTGGCGCGGGAATTTCCGCAGAAAGTGGACTCGCTACCTTCCGCGGTTCGGGAGGATTGTGGAACGGCTACCGGGTCGAGGAGGTCGCCACGCCCGAGGCTTGGCATGCCAATCCTGAACTCGTGTGGCGCTTCTACTCCATGCGCCGCCGCGATGCCATGGCTGCACAGCCGAACGCGGGCCACCTTGCTCTCGCGAATATTGAGCGGAAAATGGGCGACCGGTTTTATCTCTGCACCCAAAACGTGGACGACCTTCATGAACGCGCCGGATCCCATCGCGTCCATCACATGCACGGAACTCTCTTCCAATCGCGCTGCGTAGAATGCAATGTGCCTTTTCCGGATCATGCCCAGTACGAGACTGCTGCCGATCTGCCTCTCTGCGTAGAGTGCGGCGAGCCGGTTCGTCCCCACATTGTTTGGTTTGGCGAAGTTCCTCTGGACATGGAAGGGATTTACGGCGAACTCGACCGCGCCACCCGGCTGCTGGTTGTGGGCACTTCGGGGTCCGTTTATCCCGCGGCCGGCTTAGTGCACGTCGCCAACCAGCGTGGCATACGTACCATCTATGTGGGCCCGGAAGAACCGCTTAACGCCGGCGCCTTCGATGAGATCGTGCTGGGATCGGCGGCAGAAGCGCTTCCACGGCTCCTCTCGTAACCAGCTCGATTACGCGGCGGCTCCCGTCGTTTGCTCCCGAAGCCATAGTTTGTAATCGCGGCTGGCTTCGCCCAGGCGATAGGTGGTGTTTTTTGTTTCCACGACATTGGTCTCTGTATCGAACCGTTCGATCGGAGATGAAAAGATAAACCTGCCCTCCCCGATCCTTGGATGGCTGAAGACCTTGCCCACCAACAGATTCCCTGCCTGCAGCGCTTGATAGCTCGCGACGTTCGCGCTGCCCACAACCGCCCAATTCTCGAGTCTGGCATGAGACTTTTGATTCCGCATGCTGTCTTCCTCTAAATGGTTGGATGCCGCCAGGCCAAACGGCGCACACAAAAAAGCGCCCGCGAAGCAGTTGCCGCCCGGAATCAGTTTGCCCATCTGCTTCTATCTAATAGATGGCGGGGTTCTGGGTGTCATATTTCTGCCCGTATTTGTTGTCATGGGACGCCGGAGCATGCGGAATCTCGGGCAGATGAATGACTCCCAAATCCGTGTGCCCAGGCGAGATCCGTACTCTGCGCGCGGAGACACTCGGCGTGCCCTGGCCATCGCCTTCCACCCATATGTGCAGCATGTAATCATCCGCGGGAACATTTGGGATATGAAAACGTCCTTGCGGCCCTTCCGCACTAAAATAGGGCGTGGAGAGCGCGATCACCACGGCGCTCATCTCGGGATGAATGTTGCAGAAGATGTAAGAGACTCCTTCCCGCCCGAAAGTAACCTCCTTCGACGAGCCGGCCTCATAGAGTCCCAGGTCAAAGCGGCGCCCATCAAACAGAGAAAAGACGTTGTGAAAGAAAGGATCGGCATTGGGAAAGTGCACGACACTCCCCACCGGCACGATGAGCAGGTGGGGCGAGAACTGTTTGTTCTTCTGCAGCAGCGTATAAGTTTTGCCCGTAGCGGGAGCGGGGCTGCTGTTCCCGTGGAGCGCCGTCAGCCAGATCGCGGCCGGGGGCTGCGGCCGCATGTGTCCAACTTGCGCAGTCACCTCCAGTAGTTCCTGGGAATGCATCGTCAATGCAGCGCCGAGCAGCAATCCGAAAATTGTGCTCTTCACGCAATGAGTGCAGTTCGGGCGAGTGATCTGCATGGTCTAAAACCTATAGCCTCCAGCAACGCCATACACGTCCGCGACGGCGTGCGGGCCGATGGCATAGGAGCTATCGATTCTGCGGTACTCGAACGAAAAGAGCGTATAGGCCGTCGGACTCCAGATGACGTTCGTGAACCAGGTGGAGTTGCGCGCCAGATTCTGGTAGGCGCCGGATGGAGGGGTGATATAGGGCCGTAGCTGGTGGGCGAATACATTGTCGATTCCATAGGCAACATTGAACTCCAGGCGCTCACTTGCGCGGGCTTTCAGTTGCGTCCATCCTCCCACATCGTCGAGCGGTCGATAGTAATATTCGCCTTGTTGTTGGGTATATGCATAGTCTTTGAAGGCGCCGCCACCTAATCCCCCGAGGGCCAATCCCCGATAGAAACTCCCGCTTGACTCCAGGCGCGCAAAGAGTGGAATGCGATAGTCGATGGTCGCCGCCCACGCGTCGAAATGAAAATATTCATTGAGGGTGTGAGGACTGAAGTATCCTCCGACTCCGAAGCGCGGTCCGGTGAGGACATCACCCCGCGCATAACCCAGTCTGGCTTCGGTTCCCGGGTAGCCGCTCAGTTCCCCCAGGCTGGCAACTGCAACCGGGGCAGTGCTCAGCTGTAGCGCCGGCGGATCGGGGACGTCCGCAACCGCTGCCTGCATGCTTATGCGCGAAGAGTCGTTCAAGCGCAGGGTATGCTCCGCGCCGACTTGCGGCATCCAGTTCCACAGATTCCCCGACCATGCGAGAGCCGGCTGGGCAATTGCCGTAAGCGACGTCGGCGCATTCGGACTGACAACCGGACGATCCATCTCAAAGAACGCCCGCGTCCGATCCCAGTTCAATTCAGCGTGAGCAGTGCGCAATCGTGCGAGTCCACCATTTTGCGTGTAATCGGCCTGGTTCAGTCCTCCGAAGAAGTCCATCCGCACATCCGCAGAAGAGCTGGCTCCGAAGAGATGGGGCCCCCGCGCGTCGAGCCCGAGCACGGTCTGGCGCAGGGAAATGCCGGTCGTCCCGCCTGCACCCGTGGCCACTGTGGGCGAGGGAGGGATATCCACGGCGGTGGTGTTGGCAAAAGTATTCATAAGGATCAAACCGGTCAGCTTTACCGGGAATTTCGATTCGCTCTCAACTTTGTCCTGCTCGTGGGTAGCAATCTCGCTCTGTTGCAGCTCCTGTCGTTCGCGAATATTCTCTACATCGGCGTTGAGCCGAGCCACTGCCTCCTCTGTTGGTTGCGGCGCCTGTCGCGTCCCAACCAGCTGCCCTTGCAATTCTGCGACCTGCTGGCGGAGCACCTCGATCTGCCGTTGTGAGGATTCGAGTGCTGCTTGCTCCCGGTTCACCATTTCCGCGAGCCGATCCAGCTGCAGTTGGACTGCCTCGGTTGCAGAAGGGGGTTGATCTCGCGTTTGCTGCGCACGCAATAGGCCTGTCGTGAGCAACAGTATAGGTATCAACAAGCGGTGTCCTGGCAGGTTCACTGTAATATCCCTCCTGGTGTAGGGGACGAGGTCTCCGGCTGTTCTGGGGCGATATTTGCAACTACTCCGATAAAGTCGGTACAAAGCGAAAGCCGGAAAATGGTCTCGCCGGGCTGGGTGCTCAACAAGGTAACGGTGCCGCCATGCTCCTTTGCGACCGAATTGGCCAGCGTCAGGCCAAGACCGGTCCCGCTCTGCTTACCATCACTCACGAAGGGCTCAAAGAGAGAATTACGAATGTGTTCCGCCACGCCCGGCCCGGAATCAGTGATGGTCAAGGTAATGGTCTTTTCCGAGGTGGAGATCGAGACCTGCACCTCTCGCGTCCCCTCAGTCTTGCGGGCCGACTGACACGCGTTGAGCAAGAGGTTGTAAATCGCCCTCTCCATCTGCTTCGCGTCCACCAGTGCGTAAGCTCCGGATGGATCCGCGCATTCGATGCGTATGGTCACCCCTTCGGCTTCAGGATGAGCACGGAGCAGAGAAACGCATTTCTCCACGATCCTCACCAGCGAATTTCGCTCGCGATGATAGACAGCTCCTGTCTTGCTGAAGATCAGCAGCGATTCGAGAAGTTCGGTAGCGCCGTGCACGGCAATATGTATGTCGGCAAAGAATTCTCGGCGCTCTTGCTCTGATAGACGAGCGGAAGAGAGAAACTCGGCGTTGGCGTAGACAGCGGCCAGGTAGTGCCTCAGGTCGTGAGACACGGAGCTTGCCATGCGCCCTATGGTCACCAGCTTTTCTGATTCCAGCAGGGTGCGGTTGGTATTAATAATCTCGCTGCGCATGCGGGCAAATGCGGCGCTCAATTCGCGCACCTCCCTGGTGCCATCACTCGGCAGTGCGCGGGAATGGTCTCCGAAGCCAAACGCGCGAACCCCCTGCGCCAGCATTTCCAGTGGCCGCGTGACGAAGCCCGAGAGCATCAGCATCAGCAGAGACCCGAGCACAATAGCCGTAACGCCGAGTAGCAGGATGAGCCGATTGGTATCTTGAAAAACCCGGTTAGCCTGTGCAAAGGAATTGAGTACCACCAGGCGTAGCGGGCGCGCCGCCTCTGCGGAAAGGTCGGCCTGCGTGCCCAGGAATTGTTCTCCGCCGAGCGTGATCTCCTTGGTACCTCCGCCTGCGACGGATGCGAGCGTCTGATATTTGCCCAACAATTCCTGCTGAAGCTCGGGCTGCAGAGTACTTGCCATAATTTCTGGTCCGGCAAGAAACGTGGCTTCAATTCCTGAGGGGCGGCTAATCAAATTGACTACATTGCGATCGATGACGTATCCGCTTACCACGTAGCCGAGAAGCGTCCCCTGGTTTTCGGCGCCGAAATAAAGCGGACGCACGGAGAAATCGAACAATCTTCCATCGGCTATTAAATAATGCTCCCCCGGGCGGGCCATCGTCTGCTGCAGTGCCCGTTCGAGAACGGGGGAGGAAGGTTTGCCTTTTGTATACACGGTAAGGACCCGGCCGGACGGATCGGCCAGCGCAAAAAGATCGCTGCCGCTCACCTTCCAAAATTCGACCGCGCCATCCTGGATGGTCCCCTGGTCGTGCGTGGTCATGAGGGCTTTGAGACTCGACAAGTCGGCAAGCAGAGCATTCTCATGGATCAGGGCGTCCCGGCGCTGCTGTTGCAGGTTCTCCAAGGTAGCCAGCGACTGGGTGAGATCGTCGGCAAGCTCCTGCGCCACATGCCGGTGTATCCGGTTACGGATGATGAGCAGACTGCCGCCAGTGACCGTGGTGGTGACGGCGATCAGCGCCGCGATAAGCAATACGCGGGTTCGGATACCACGGAATGACGGCATGAGGTCGCTGGCTCTTCAGGGAGTAAATTTGTAGCCGGCGCCATAGATAGTCTGTAGATGCCGTGGACTCGCCGGGTCCGATTCGAGCTTTTGCCGCAGCTTGAGTATCTGGTTGTCGACGGTTCGAGTCGTCGGGTAGGAGTTATAGCCCCACACATCGCTAACAATTCATCGCGGCTGAGCACACGCTCCGGATTTTCGGTGAAAAACCGCAGCAGTTTGAACTCATGGGCGGTGAGGGATATGACTTTGCCGCTCTTCCTGGCAATCATTTTGAGGAAATCGATTTCGCAGTCTCCAAACCGGTAGGTGGCGACCGGGTCCGATTTGCGCCGGCGGCGAATGGAAGCCTGCACCCGGGCGAGCAGCTCGCGGGGGCTGAAGGGCTTGGTAACGTAGTCCTCCGCGCCGAGCTCCAGCAGCAGAACTTTGTCCACCACTTCGCTCACCGCGCTCAGGATGAGCACCGGGGTATCGGGCGAAACGGTCTTGATGCGTTTACACACCTCGCGGCCCGACATTTGCGGCAAGATCAGGTCCAGAACGACTGCACTCGGCTGATGGGCGAGAAAAGCATCAACGCCCGCTTTACCATCGGACGCGACCTCCACCTGGTATCCCTCGTCGTGAAAAATGCGGTGCAGCACCTTCTGCATGCGAGGGTCGTCCTCGATGATGAGAATGGTGCCCTGATCTTCACTCATAGCAAACGATCTCCACTCTGGCTTCGATCACTCCATCCACTATCGTGCTCCAAACATTGGGCGATTCGAGCTTTGTGGCGCTAAATGACATTCTAATGACATTTGCCAAAACCCCAATTCATTTGCCCCTGAAACAGAACTTTTCAGGTGGCGTGCCGTCCCTAGCGAGTTGGGTGCTAGCATAGGTGGATTCGAGGAACTATGCCTAAGTTCATTATAGAGCGCAACATACCGGGCGCCGGCAGCCTGGACCGTCAGCAACTCGCCGCCATTACGCAGGCATCCTGCAACGTAATCAAGCGAATCGGCCCACAGATCCAGTGGATTGAGTCCTACGTCACGGACGACAAGTTGTACTGCATATATATCGCTCCCGATGAGGCGACCATTCGAGAGCACGCCCGGCTGGGCCAGTTCCCTGCAGACTCAGTGCAGGCCATACGTTCAGTGATTGATCCCACCTTCGCCTGACCCAGTTTTGTTCCGTCTACGGCGATTCGTCCGCTAGAAACTCTGTTGAAGGGTGTGTCACTCGCGTTCGTTTGGGACGTTAACCTGACAGGCATGTTCACTCGATGTCTGCTCTCATTGCTGTTTCATTCCCAAGCCTCTTTGGAAATCGGTGAGCATCCTCGGCGCATAAGGTCGTCAACGCGGCTTTCGCCGGCGTACGGAAAAGAGCCTACGACCTATATTGAGCTGCGCTACGGATTACCCAGAGGCCCATCTTTCCCGGGCGGAGCGCCGGGCCGGGCCTTCCTGGCCAGCCTCATCTTCTTTTCAAACTGCAGCTGCTGGAGTTGACTCAACGTGATGCCGAGCTTGTCGGCCTGGGCACGAAGGTCGGCCCAATCGGTCGTGAGCTCTCCGGGTTTTTCCCCTTCGGGTTGGTGAACCTTGTCATTTGGCATGACTCCCTATCTTACGCTCTCTGCCTCCACGTCCGGCGACGGCACTGTCCAGCGCGCCTTCCCAGCGCCCGTCGCGAAGGCGAGACGTGGCGAACGCAAGGGCTGAATACACCTGCGTTATGAAGTCACTCGATCTTCCAGTTGCGGCGCCCCTTCAAGCAGACGGACTTCGTTGGCCAGACGCCGGATAAGCTACCCGCGCTACACGAGACCTCATTCCGAAGAAGCACTTTAGTTACTCATCCCGCGGTTACCTGTTTTAGATTTCGCGACTCGAAAAATAGGTCTATATTGTTGCCCCCCGACAAGCACGTAGGTTTAGCTGACCGAAAATCAGTGCAAAGGAGAACCACAACCTGGTTGCGCAGGTCTGCTGGCTTATGAAGACCTTGCGCATCCGCATGCTTCCTCGAAAACCCTGAATCATCACCAAGTTTTGAGTGCGCGACTGCGCAAGAAGTGAGGTGAGCGCCATTGACACCCCAATTAAGCCGAAAGTCAATGTCCAGGAGTCTATTGAGAACGCGAAAGTCTACTGCAAGCAGCAACCTGAGAGCTTTGTCAGTCTGCGGGATTATAGCGGTGACATTTACAACGAGACCTGCACAGCCTTTGCAGCAGAACAGCAAGCCGCTGACCCCGCATACAAAGTCGGCTCAGATTAACCCGCGCAGCATAGGCCCCGTATTGCTGGCGGCACATGGGTCCACGGAGCAGTCTTAATTACGGGGGAGGCGGCCGGTGCAACGGGGCCGCCTCCCCCAATCCTGCCGCTATCCCTTGCCCCCAATCCATGGTCCAGAAGGCGTTGCGTACATGTGAAGCTTCGCAGGCGCCACGCGGCAGAGTACAACAGCCTCTTCATCGGAACGTTTTCCCCACTGCTCTCAAGCCAGATGACGAGCCCACGGTGCCCCTGGGCGTGCGCCGTCCAGGGCCTCTCAGCCAATCATCATTGCTCTGGCGCAACGAACTCTGATCGTCCCGATGCTATACCTACTTGTTTGCAGGTGTTCGTTATCCAGTTCGGAAAAAGATGAATCGCGGGAGGAAGAATCTGGAAGGCCGCTCACAAGCTCCATAGAGTCGCACAGAGAGCGCTTATTCCTGACCAAACCGTGGTCAAAATCGATTGCTCACAGCCCTGAGAATTGGCGCACGAGACGTGTCTGAAATCGGACGCGTCGTACGATTCCTGTGCCGGTTGTGAGAGCGCCGCCTGCGATCCGCAGTCGGATTTGTGAAAAGTTTCTGCCTGGCCAAATGATCCAGCTCTTCAGCCTGGGAACTTTCGCGGGGAGCTGAGGTCATGGATGTCAACTTCGGGACGTGCAATCAACCTGGTTTCCGAAGTCACCCGTACCCAAAGAGAGATAGTCTTGTCGAATAACCGTGTTATTTTGTGCGTTGATGACAACGCGGCCGCGCTGGCGTTGCGTTGTCTGGTTCTATCCAGGACCGGCTATGACGTTTTGACCGCTCCAGACGGTGCGGCCGCGCTGGAACTCTTCCGATGCATCCAGGTTGACCTGGTCATTACAGACTATTGGCTGCCCGGCCTTACTGGAGCGGAATTGGCTGGCGAAATGAAACGCCTAAAGCCAGAAATTCCGATCGTTCTTTTCAGCGGATTGGTGGACGTTCCTCCGCAGAGCGATCATGCGGACCTGGTTATTATCAAGGGTATGCCGGTGGACGAATTCCTCCGCCAGGTAGCCAAGCTCATTTCCTGAGGGTCGGGTATCAACCCGAGGAGAGGCAGCCGGCGACGTATGCCTACTTGTCTGCCGCGGCGCGAGCCCACGTGGCTAAGGGCTCTAGAAATGGGTAGGCGGTCGAGGGAGCAGCGATCTCACCATTGAGTGAAGTCTCAAAAGGCACCATGCGTCCGTAGAACGCTCGCGTGCTGTCCTTGTCTTGTTTCATTGTTCCGTGTTCCAGCGTAGCCCCGGCAAAAACCCCGCGGGAACGCGAGTAACTCAGCACCTCAGCGCGCATCTTCCAGTCCGTTTCCGCTGCAGACTGGCGCCCCAGCGGACCGGCGGCCGCGCTGACCTCCCCGCCCAGCGCGAACTTGCTGGAGAGCAGCTGCGTCATCCCGTTGTCATTCATGATCAACATGATCCTATCCACCGCTTCGCCGCCGAATTGCAAACCGAAGCTGCCGCCCCACACGACAAAGAAGGCGGGTGCGCTCCAGCCTTTGGCGGTACGGCAGGTAGCAACCCCACGGCCGTAACGCAGGCCGAGAACAAAGCCGCCATTTAACATAGCGGGCACCACCGCCACGCATGCAGCTGAGGCCAGTACGTCCTGTGGAATGCCTTTATCCGGGGCGGATTGGATCACGTGCAGAACTGTGCCTGCGGCCTCTACTCGAGCTTGAGCTTTCTGTGCATTCTCGGCCGACCATGCTGTGGGCGCCAGACACACCACCAAAATCACGGGCAGAAGACGTCTCATTTTTTTTGGGCCTTTCTGGTTGTGATTCTAGAGGCATTCGGCAAGGATGGTGACCCAGCAACGCAAAGAGCTATTAGCTATGCAGGCACCTGAAGGCGGTCCCTTGCGGAGCAGGCGTTCACGTCCCATGAGCGGGCCGGCGATGTTCAGGGGCCTAACTGCACACCTATTTCTCAGCCTGCGGCGCACGCATTGGATACGTGGTTCGCACTTATGCTGAGCGCAAGGCCTCTGATCCACTTAGTCAGCGTTTCAGTCGATGGTGTGGCCACATACTCAAGCAAGCCAGGAAACCGCCAGGTTGTTTCTGCCCCACAGCAGGCAGAGTCGATTATTGTCTTCCTCCCGCGCCAACAACTCATCCTGTGACAGGTCATCGGTCCGCGGCATTTCTTGTGAGCCATACTCGTTGACGAGTTTCTGAATCGCCGGCAGAGCGGTCGCACGGCGTTCTGGAAAAGTGACCCAATAGACATCGGTCTCCACCGGAACTTTCAGAACGTGGTCGGTAATCATTTCCAGGTTGATGTGAACCTTGGGATTTGAGCGACGGCAAAGGGTGACCATGCCTTTGATATCCAAGAAGCCCCTCCCGCAAACCACCTCGGAGAGCAGAAAGCCCTGATCGTATCGCTTAACCGCCATGTCCTTGAGATGGGTACTCTTCACGTAGGGCGCCAACTTGCGGACCACACTCATTGGCTCCTCGCACAAAGCGATATTGTTGCCAAAGTCGATCAACGATCCATAGTACTCAGAGGATAGGCGCTTCAACAACGCCGCGAACTCATCGGCGGTCCGGTCCTTATGATTTTCCATCGCCAGAATGACCTTGTGTTTCTCGGCGAAGGGCACAATCTTCTCCACGACTGCCGTACTGCGTTTCTTCCAATCCTGGTATTCCGCCATTGACTTGAAAAACTCGTAGCGTCGATTGCTGGTGCTCACCACACGCATGCAGGTCGCGCCGACGGCCTTGGCATCCTGGAGAGACTTCTCGAAGTCGGAAAGATCGTCGTCAGGCCGTTCGGGCAGCCTGGACTGATACTCGACAAACATATTCAGATCCTCGGCCCGGCGACGGAACTCAGCTAAATTGCCCTTTACCGCCATCTGGACACCCATCGCGCCGAGGCTGTGGCAGTATTCCAGGTAAGCGATGGAATTGTCTCGCAGCGGTCCGGCAGGATGACCGTAGCCGCCCAGACGAACCGCCAAGCTGGTGGAAGATATACCCATTCCGCCGCCCGTCCAGGGATCAGCCGATGATGGAGAGTTGTTGCCCGCGGGAGAATTGCTTTGCGTTAAGGCGTTTACCCTTGACGCTCGGCTAGCCGCGACCAAGCCGAACACCGACCCCGCCTTCACGAATCTTCTTCTTGTGATCACTGTTCGCTCCTTCTCTGCTCCCTTGCGTATAACCTATTCGGAGACGAAGCGATGACTGCCCCGGTTTCGAAATCCGAAGGAGACTTGTTCGTAATAAATAGGCTGCGGCCTTCACTAGCTTGATGAGAAACTCTTTTTTTGGGAGGGTACGGCCTTCAGAGTCTGCGTGAGAACCATCGGTTGAGCGTTGAGTCCCGTAGGGACGGAACCCGGAGCATTCAACCGACGGCACATTCGGCTTGTGCCCAATAGTGTAAACTGCGTTCCGCTCCGCGGCTGCTTCGCGTTCGGTAACGCGGGATGCACAAATTTGGTTGCTTAGGGGCGGTGGCCTCCACCTTGGCACGCGTGGAGGTGGATGGACAGAGCCGAAAAAAGCTGATTTGGACAAGTCTGGCTGAGAGTAGCTCAGGGCAGGCTCTACGGGACTCAACTCCCAACCAGTAGTTCTCACGCAGCCTGTCCAGGCCATACGTAAATGCTTTGCAATGAATTCGGCTTTAGCCGATGAGGGATGATTTCCCTCCGAGCGGCTCTTCTTCTCTATCCAGTAGAGTCGGTCGCAATCGGCCTGATGGAACCACCTTCCCCTGGCAAGAAAGAAGGACGGCGAATACCGCCGTCCCTCTCAGTAAGGCCGTGAGTTTGCTGCCCTTAAAAGGAGAATCTACCGTAGGCCTGCATGGTGCGGCCGGTCTGCGTAGTCGATGTAATCTGACCCACGCTTGGATTTGCGATGCCTGAGGCCAGGGCCGCCGCGCTGAGCTGGTTATTGGGGAGATTAAAGCTTGGATGGTTGATGAAATTTGTGGCATCCATGCGAATCTCAAAGTGCGCTGATTCCCACTTCGGAATGTTAAAGGTCTTACCGATCGATAAATCGATGTCGCTGAGATCGGGCCCGTGGAGCGAGTTACGGCTGGTGTTGCCAAAAGTATTGTTCGCTGGCGTCGCATAGGCGAGCTGATTGAACCACTGGTTAATCGATTGATTTTGAGCTTTGGGACTGCCCACACGATTTGGGAACCAGAACCCATCCAGAGCGCCGGCATTAGTGGCAGAGGACATGATCGGAGTGAACGGAGTCCCCGCGTTGTAAAGAAATATGGACGAAGCCTTCCACCCGCCTAGCACAGCGGCCCCTACTCCGTGGTTCAGGAGTTGGTGTCCATATCCAACCGGAATCATATACACGAGGTAGCCCTTGAACATCCTGGGCGAGTTGAAATTCGAAGGTCCGTAGTTCGCCGATGGGTTATAGGCATCCTGATAATACGCAGTGCCGTAATGGCTACCCCAACCCGATGTGTCCTGATCGTCCAACATCCTACTCCAGGTGAAATTGACACTAGCCAGTAGCCCATAGCTCATCTGCTTCTGCAGCGTCAACTGCATGGCGTTGTAATTTGAACGATTGGTGTACAGCCCCGTCAAAGCCCCAGGAACTGAGGGCCCAATGCCGAGATACTGTGGATAGGGCCTCGCTGCCTGACCGCCGCCGAGTTTATTCGCAGGTACCTGGTTGATGTCCGCTTGAAACTGTAGCCCCGATCCAATGCTGCCGACGTATGCCGCCTCCGCCGTCATATTCAGAGGCAGACGGTGTTCAATACCCAGCGACCATTGCCAGATCTTGCCCACCGGGGTGTGATAGGGCATGTAAGGTAAGTTTCCGCCTCCCTGGCCGTTATAGTCGCCAGGATTCCTGTTTGGCCCCTGGATGTAGGGCAGGTTCGTACCAGAACCCGAAAGCAGTACCACGGGCGCCTGGCCAGGATTGGCGGAGATACTCCCCGTGCTGGCGCTGCCGAAGCCGATCGGTGAACCATCCACATCCATGCTCCACAAGGTCGCGTATTCCCCGACGCCTCCCCGCACAGCCCAATCGGGATGGGGCGACCAGGCAAACCCCACGCGGGGCAATACGCTGTCGTAGACAGTCGCGATCGCCTGGGTTCGTCCATTGTCGCCAGCAAACCAAATGGATCCCGGAGTATTGGTGACGGGGTTGGTGAGCGTCGGATCAAAACTGCCGGCCTTGTTATTCTGCTCGCTGAACCCGCCGTGGATCTCCCACCGCAGGCCGACGTTTATCGTCAGACTCGGTAGCAGCTTGATATCGTCCTGGACAAACACGGCCGGGAGTTTGGATCGCATGCCCGCGGATGGCTGGTCAAGGGCAGACCACTGTTGCACGTCGCCCAGCAAAAAGTCGGAATAACCGATATTCGCGTTGGCGGAGGTGTACTGGCCACTGAACGTCAGGCTCGCCCCGTTGAGGTTTCCCCACGGGGTAGAGTTATCCTGTTGCAACAACAGGTCAGCGCCGAAGTGCAGCACGTGTTTGCCACGAACCATGGTCACGACATCTGATAGATCAAAGGCGTTTTCGATATAAATCGCATTTGTCTGTGGATTGAGTGTGTTGTTGTTGCCGCCGATTCCGTCGATGGTGACGTTCGGGAACATATCCACTTTCGAAAACTGCAAACCAATGGTGGCCGGATAACCCTTGTTCAGGCTGCCGGGAAGAAACCAGTTGCCCTGCCTGACAAATGAATAGCGCGCTTCGTTTACAAGTTTTGGTCCGAAGGTATAGACGTCGGAAACCTGGGCTGAAACCCCGTCGCTTGCATTGGTTTGCGAGTCAATCGGGTCGATGGTGTTCAGGGTGCTGTGCAAGGGGCTGGCGTGCACCAGGATCGTGAAGTTGATCCGGTTCTTATCCGTCAGGTCGTAGTCCAGCCGTCCAAACGTGATGCGCGAGGGATTGCTGCCAGTTTGCAGGTAGCGGTAATTATTGGATACAAGCCCTGGGATGTTGGGCTCCTGATAGTACTTCTGAATGGCGACAGCTACTGGATCAAAACGGCCCGCGGGAACCTGGTTGCCGGGAAACGGCAGGCCGGTCACGGGATCGTTGATGATCCCGAAGACCGCAGGGTCGAAATACCCCTGTTTCATGGCATCGGTTGGCACAGTGGTAACTTGCGTCGACTGGTCTGGGTTTATGATTTGGTCGTAATCGAAGTAGAAGAACATCTTGTCCTTCATGATCGGCATCGGCCCGCTAAACGATCCCCCGAAATTGTTGAACCGGACCCTGGCCTTGGCCCCCGAATTAAAGTAATCCCTCGCATTCAGGGCGTCATTCTGGAAATACTCGTAGCCGACACCGTGCCATTGGTTCGAGCCGGTCTTGCTGATCAGGTTAAAAACATTGCCCCCGCTGCCATATTGGGCCGAGAAGGACGTGGCCACGATATTGACTTCCGCAATGGATTCTGTGATCTGGGCATCGATATTGGCGCTGTGCGGCAACCGGATCGTGCCTCCATCAATTAGGTAACTTGAGTAGAACGGCAGGGTTCCATTGATGGCCATCCCCACCCCTGGATTGGCTGATCCCGAACCGGATCCCGGAGCGCCGGAGGCGCCGGGGAGCATCTTCACGAAGTTCTGCCAATTTGGGGTAACATTCGGCAGCGAAGCCAGGGCTGAAGTGTTCAGCGTGGTGGCTACCTCGGGGTTCTCGGTATGCATCGCCTGCACGTCGGACGAGACCACAACCTGCTGCGTGGTTGTGCCCACGTTCAACGTCGCGTCAACCGTAGCGACCCCGACCTGCAGCGGTACTGGGCCATGCACCAACTTCTCAAAGCCTGCCTTGGTAAAGGTAATCGTGTAGTTTCCCGGCAGAGTCGAAACCGTGTCGTAGATCCCTTCACCGTTGGTTACGAAATTCTTGCTCACTCCCGTATCGTCGTTCGTGACTGTGACGGTCACGTCAGGCAAGAGCGCCTTGGACGCGTCCGTTACTGTGCCACGGATGTCAACGGAGTTGGTATTTTGCGCGCGACCTGCACCAGCCACACACAGCGGAAGACAAACTGCGAGAACGAAATGAACTGACTTTCTCATGACCGTCTCCGAAGCACTGAACGAGCATTGAAGAACCAGGGCGAAGCTCAGCCTGACGGCAGTGCTCTACGCACGCCGTTGGCCTTCATGAACGACGAATAGCTCCCCTGGCTCCAGCCTCTGTTCCAGAACATCCCCAAATAATCCGCGTTCCATCCAGATGAGGTTGGCAGGCGAAACGGTAGTCCGCGCGTCCAGAGATTGTCAAGCAGAAACTTTAAGAGCTACTATTAGACAAACGGTTGTTCTATTAACCATCGCTCGGCGCCGTGCATGGTATATCCATTCATGGGCGCAACAGGGATTTGCGCGATAACCACTCCGCCGAACGCTCCAGCCCCTGGCTCGGTCCTGCGGCCGAAGAGAACGGATGAGCTCTGGCGTGAGGAGATCATGTGCAGACAGGGCACGCCGAAACGAATACGATGCGGCCAGGAGGTTTAAGCTAGTTCCGTTTGCGGCCGGGGAAGTGTGGAGCATAAGCACTCCCCCCAATTCTCAGCATGGCTCCCCACCACGGAATCAAACGCAACAACACTTGGAGGAATTCCCACAGATGGGTAAGCCAAAGGGATTGTGTCGCTCGTGCATTCTGCTCGGTAGTCTTTGCCTGCCTGCGGCCATCTTTGGCCAGACCAGCCAATATCAGGGAAAACCGTTCCACGACAGCGTGTATCCGGGCGGCCCGCAAGCTATTCCTGGAAAGGTATTCTGCGCTTACTACGATATAGGCGGAGAAGGGATCGCATACCACGACACCGATGCAAAGAACAACGGCAGCGGTGGCTTGAATCCGGCAGACGGCACTTACTTGAACCAGTTCCGCATGAACGAGGGAGTTGACATCTCCTATACCAAGTTTCACGACCAGATTGACAACAATCCTTATAACCTGGTGCAGCCGTCCGAGGGGCAACTCTATGTAGGCTGGACCGAGCCTGGCGAATGGTTCAACCTGACGGTAGAAGTTGAACGGGCTGGCGTCTACCTCATCGATCTTCTCTATACCTCAAATCGCGGCGGCGAAATATCGTTCGACCTGAATGGGCAAAAGCTCACCGCACCTGTAAACATCATTTCGACAAACAACACCGCCGACCCGATCGAGTGGCGACAGTGGCATCACTGGAACATCATGAAAAATCTGGTCGAGGTGAAGCTCCCAAAGGGAGTGAGTGTTCTGACTGTGCACGTGGTGTCGGGAGGTAATATGAACTTCGCATATCTCGATTTCAAACCCAGAAAATAGTAGGTGCTGTCCTCCGTCGAGCTACTCGGAGCTATCCGAAGATATCTTTCCGGCAAACAGAGTACTTGAGTGCCTATCCAACGTGTGGCTGTGCTCAAGGATGAGGTCGAAGCATGATGCATTTTCTCCTGGTTTTAGGTCTCCTGGGCCTCACTACCTCGACTATCTATGCAGTGTTGGCGGTGTCAGGAGCACTGCGTTTCGCCAAACGCCGGCGAATCGCCCACCCGGGCGAATTCGCACCCCCTGTTAGCCTCATCAAGCCGCTGCACGGCATGGAAGAAGAGCTTGAGGACCGCCTCGAAAGCTTCTTCCAACAGCAATACCCACGATTCGAGATTCTTTTTTGTGCGCGCAGCGATCAGGACCCGGGACTGTCGATCGCGATGAGGGTCGCTGCACGCTATCCGCATATTCCGACCAAGTTCCTCTCCTGCGGTGAATCGCCTTACGCTAATGCAAAAGTTTGGTCCCTTGAACAGATGCGGCGTGCCGCCGAGCACCAGATCCTTGTGGTGAGCGATAGCGATGTGTCGGTGACACCCGATTATCTCCATGCTGTGGTGGCGCCGTTTGCCGACCATCGAATGGGTCTGGTGACCTGCCTTTACCGTGGTGTGGCTCTGTCCGCCAATGCAGTAAGAGGCCGCAGCTTCTGGTCGCGCCTCGAAGCAGTGGGTATGTCAGTTGAGATGTCCTCTGGCGTGCTGGTTGCGGAAATGCTCGAAGGGATGAAATTTGCTCTTGGACCCACTATGGTTGTGCGCCGCGACTACCTGGAGCGGGCAGGCGGCTTCGCTGCGATTGGAGAATACCACGGTGACGATTTTATGCTCGGCAGCCTCATGGCAGCGCATGGGCATAAGGTGATGTTGTCGACCCACTCCATCGAGCACCATATTTTGAATACATCCTTTGTCTCGTCGGTCCGCCATCAGATTCGCTGGATGCGGGGCACGCGCTATTACCGCCCGAAGGGACATCTTGGAACCGTGCTGACCTTCAGCGTGCCCTATGGGCTGCTGGCGGCAGTCGTTGCTCTGAGTATGCATCGACCGTTGCTGGGTGCTCTTCTCATGGCCTGGAGTTGGGCGACGCGTGTAGCGTTGGCTGCGCTGGTCGGCGGCCTGGTGGTTCAGGAGCCTGACATCTGGCGTAACGCACTGCTCTATCCTTTGCGGGACTTATTGGGCTTTTTCTTTTGGAGCGCAAGCTATCTTGGCAACCAGGTGGTGTGGAGGGGAGAGGTATACGAGCTTCTGCGCGGGGGACTGATGCGCAATAGGGGAGTTCCGATGAGCCAACCGTCACCTGTCTCAGTTTCATCACTTCCACCGTTACGCTCATTAGGCTTAGCCAGCCCGGCGTGTACGGAGTCCTCCCCAACGTACGGGCTCCATACCTGAGTGCCGCCACAAGGTGTCGCCGCCTGGCTGATGGGCGGTCACAGTACGGGGTTGGCGTCCGGCTGCGCGGCGCCGATTTCCTGGCAACGGCCACATTTCCTGCCTTCCCATTCAGTCGGAGACGTATAGTGGACCGGTGCCTTTCAAAGCCTCCGGACGATGAAGTACGGCCGCTGCTTGACCATCGAGAGCTATGATTTTCGCTCCCTGACGACTTAAGCGCTGCCGCGGCGATTTGGCGCATGATTGGAGGCAAGCCGGCGTCGATCGCGCGGATAGGAAAGTAGCTAGCCGGTAGCTCATTCCTACGATTCTGGCGAGGTGAGATGGCAAACCAGGTCTTTGATGTTTGTATTGTTGGCTCAGGCGCCGGGGGAGGCACGCTTGCTGCCCATCTCGCTCAACGCGGGGTGAACGTTGCCGTGGTAGAGGGCGGCCCGCCCGTGAATACCCGCACGGACTTCAATACACATGCGCTTCCCTTCGATTTTCCCAACCGGCACATCCCAACCATGAAACCGGGCAAGCCCGGTTTTGAGTCGGAGCGCGCTCGCGGCGTCGGGGGTAAGACGATGCTCTGGAACGCCGTGGCCCTGCGCTTGAGCCATCGTGACTTCAAGGGATACACCATCGACGGAGCAGGAGCCGATTGGCCAATCGACTATCCCGACATGGCTCCTTACTATGACCTGATTGAAAAAGAGGTCGGCGTCTGCGGAAACCGTGACGGCCTGGAAGATCTTCCCGACGGGATATTCATGGAACCACCGCCACTGAAACTGGGTGATCTTCTGCTGCAGCGCGGTGGTAAGGAATTAAACATACCCATCATTCACACCCGAAAGGCAACCCTGACCAAGGCCACCCCAGCCCGGCCTGCCTGCCACTATTGCGGTAATTGCATGGCAGGCTGCGATGTAGCCGCAAAATACAATTCCGCTGATGTACACCTGGCCCCTGCCGCCAAAACCGGTCATCTCACCATCTTCCCCAACTCCATTGTGAGCGAAGTGATGGTCTCCACTGAAAACCGCGTAACCGGAGTTCGTTATCTTCATCGGGTCACCAACGAGACCGGCGAAATCCACGCGCGCTCGGTCGCCGTGGCTTGCGCCTGCGTGCAGAGCGTAGCCCTGCTGCTGATGTCAGTCTCCCGGCTCTATCCCCAAGGGCTGGCAAACTCCAGCGGCCAACTCGGCCGCAACTACATTCCTCACTTCAACTCGGGAGTGGAAGGTTTTTTGACCGAGATGATCGGCCGGCCGGTGGTGAATGACGAGGGTTTCATTGATCATGCCTACCTGCCCTCCTACATGCACGCCCAAAAGAGAGACTATGCACGCAGCTTCGGAGTGCAGATCTACACCGGTATACGCCGCACCACCGGATGGGCCAAGGAAGTCCCCGGCTTTGGCGCCGCCTACAAACAGTCGGTCAAGAAGCGCTTTCCGGCATACGTCAGTTTCCAGTGCTTTGGTGAGATGATCCCCAATGACCAAAGCTTCATCGAATTGGATAAGTCGGAGAGAGATGAGTACGGCTTGTTTAAGGTAAAGGCGACGGCGGTACAACAGGAAAACGAAAGAAAGATCTACGAGGCCATGAATAAGGCTTCTGTCGACATCTTGCAGCGCGCCGGCGGAGAAGTTTTGTCTGTTTCTAATTTCCAGGAGCCCACATTTAACCACCAGTTAGGCGGTTGCCGCATGGGAACGGATCCGCGCACCTCGGTGGTCGACGCGTTTTGCCGAACTCACGACGTACCCAATCTCTATGTGGTGGATGGCAGCGTCTTCCCTTCCGCTTCGGAAAAGAATCCGACTTTGACCATCATGGCCCTGGCAGCGCGAACCGCCGATCACATCAGTGATCGTTTGCAAAAAGGAGAGATCTGATGAAAAGCCGGCGCGAAGCCCTCAAAATCATCGGAGCCGTCGGGGTAACCTGCGCGTTCCCCTTTTCCGCCAACGAACTCTACGGTCAGCACGTCCACCCGCACGGAGAAGAGGCTGCCAAGAAAACCAAGCCGGACGGGCCGTTTGCGCCTCGGTTCTTCACTCCGTCGGAGCTGCTGGTAATCTCCCGCTTGACCGACCTTATCATTCCGTCGACCGAAACCCCTGGCGCCGTGGCCGCAGGGGTTCCACAATATATCGATCTGGTGGTGAACGAAGATCCGAAGCTGCAGGGCATCTTCTATGAAGGCTTGCCACGTTTAGACGCAATGAGTGAATCCAGGTTTGCTACCGGCACCTTTATGCAGTTGACCCAGGCGCAGCAGATCGAAATTCTTACCTCACTGAGCCAGACGGCCGAACAGAAGGGGTTCGAAAAGGAAAGCGCAGCTGGGGACGATGCTGCCTTCTTCAACGCGATCAAGAGCCTGACCGCGGATGGCTATTACACCTCACGGATCGGCTTAGTGCAGGAGCTTGGATATAAGGGCAACGCCTATCTTGCGAGCCTTTCCTGAATCCAGGATTCCGGAACATTGAAAGGCGCAAAGCGAAGAGTAAGCTCCATAGATTGCTGTTCGGGGAAGGATCGATCGTACATGTTTCGTAGTCACCACTCGATGTTTGCTTTGTGCGCCCTGCTTTTTCTGGGTGCAACCGGCCGGTCTGCGAGCCGGCCGGACGAGATCCCCTTTGAGAAACACACCATCGACCTTGGATCTTCAGAAACCGCGGTCTTCGCCGACATCAATCGCGACGGCAAGCTGGACCTGGTCTCAGGTGAGTACTGGTATGAGGCGCCGCGCTGGACCAAGCACCACTTCCGGGAGCTGCTGTTCACCAACAACTACGTCGACGATCTGTCGACGCTGCCCCTGGACGTGGATGGGGACGGTTATGTGGACCTGGTCACCTCAGGATGGTTCAGCAAGGAGCTGGCGTGGTGGCGAAATCCCGGACGCACCGGCGAGATGTGGAAAAAACATCCCATCGCCACTGGGTCACCTATCGAATTCTCCTTTCTGGTTGATCTTGATAACGACGGGAAGGCCAATGAGATTCTGCCCCAGTTCGGAGACAACCGTCCCCTTGCCTGGTACGAGCGGGATAAACACGGCGGAATCGCAGAGCACATTGTCAGCGACCACAGCTACGGTCATGGGATTGGAGTAGGCGATATAAACGGAGATGGCCGCAACGATATCCTGACGCCTAAAGGCTGGTTGGAGGCTCCCGCCAATCCGCGGCAGAAGAACTGGACCTTTCATCCAGATTGGAATTTTGAGGATGCCCTCGGCTTTATGTACGTGCGCGATGTGAACGGCGATGGCCGGCCGGATATTGTGACCTCGATGGCGCACGGCTATGGCGTTTTCTGGCTGGAGAACACGAGTGATGGCAAATGGGTCAAGCATGTGATTGATGACAGCTGGTCGCAACCGCATGCCGTGATGATTGTGGATTTTCGCAAGACCGGGAACATCGGCTTGTTGACCGGAAAGCGCTACATGGCCCACAACGGGCATGATCCCGGAGCCCGCGAGCCGCTAGGAGTCTATTGGTACGAGCGGCTACTCGATCCTGCTTCTCACTCTGTCGATTGGGTGAAGCATGTGATCGATTACGGCGGCCGCACCGGGGGCGGCATTGAGATCGGAGTTGCGGACATTGACGGAGACGGAGATCTCGATTTCGCGGTGGGCGGCAAAAGCGGACTTTTCCTGTTCGAGAATAAGACGGCTACAAAGTAGCGAGCACGTTATTCGGGTAGTGCCATACGAGTCTGCGTGAGAACCGGAAGAGAAACCGCAGGTCCACTGCGCTACCCCGGATTTCCTGTTGAGCTTGGTGGCGTTGGCGGACTTCATGCGCCTTTCTTTAGGGAAAGGCGCACACGCGGGCGCGTCCAGTGCCGCGTGGCAGGAAATCCGGCTACGCTCCGGTCGGACAAACGAGTGGGGGAGGCATGGTAGCCCACTCAAGCCAAAGTACGGCTTGAATGGGGCACCCAAAGCTTTTGTTGCCCGTGTAATTTCTCCCTTCACTCGCTACAGCCGAGTCGGCTCCTCGGAATGACAATTCTGTGGAACCATTAACAGCCATTCGTCTGACCGCTTCGACCATGCCGAAGCTTCGGCGATGCACGCGGCAGGCATGGGGGAAACCCTGCGTTTGGCATCTGCTACGCTCTTAATTGTTCCATCGAACGGTGTTCCGCGGTAACTCTAGCCAGCTACGAGCTTCTTGTGTGGTCCATAAAGGCAGTCTGATGCTCATCCCGGAGGTCAGGTCTTTGTCGTCAAATACAAACGTCGGAATCAGGCGGCTGTTGTGGAGTACCTTGATCGCCCTGATGCTCGCACCCTTCCATCTCCATGGCCAGACCAAGACGCCCGATGTCCCGGCGGATTTCGTCATCAGGAACGCGACCGTGATGACTGCTTCGCATGGCACCATCGATCGCGGAAGCGTTTGGGTCCACCAAGGCAAGATTGCGGGTATCGGCGTCACCGTGAGCGCGCCTACTGACGCCACTGTCATCGATGCGACAGGCAAATTCCTGACGCCCGGCATCATCGACCCGCACTCCCACTCCGCCCTCGGCGATGATGTGAATGAAGCCACCAGCCCGGTTACTCCTTCCATGATGATGATCGATGCCTTCGACAACATGGACAGCGCGCTTTACCGAGCACTGGCCGGCGGAGTGACCACGGAGCTGCTGCTCCATGGGTCGGCCAACGTAATTGGCGGCCAGGCAGTGGTGATCAAGAACAAATTTGGTCTCCCCCGCGATCAGATGCTTTTTCCCGGCGCACCCCGCTCCATCAAGTTCGCCAGCGGCGAGAATCCCAAGCGTGTATACGGCCACCGCAACGAACTTCCCTCGACGCGCATGGGTACGTTCGAAGTCATGCGCCAGTCCTTTGAAGATGCCAAAGCCTACATGGCGAGCTGGGACGCGTACAACGCCAAGGTCGCCAGGAACGACAAGGATGCCGTCGCGCCCAAGCGTGACCTAAAGCTGGAAGCGCTCGCTGACGTGTTGCGTGGCAAGCTTCTGGTCCAGATCCACTGCTACCGCGCCGACGAATTCCTTACAGAGGAAGCGATCGCCAAGGAATACGGCTATAAGATTCGCGCCTTCCATCATGCGCTCGAGATGTACAAGGTCGGCGATCAAATTGCACCCACCGGCACGGCAATCGCCACCTTTGCCGACTGGTGGGGATACAAGGACGAGGCTTGGGACGCCATCCCGTGGAATGCCACCATGAGCATGCGCGAGGGCGTGCGCGTAGCATTGAAAAGCGACTCCAACGACTATGTGCGGCGCCTCAACCAGGAAGCGGGAAAGATGGTCCACTACGGCGGCGCGACCGAAGAAGAAGCGCTGCGGATGATCACACTCAATCCAGCCTGGATTATCGGCGTGGACGACCATGTGGGCTCCATCGACATCGGCAAAGATGCCGACCTCGTTCTGTGGAATGTAGATCCGCTCTCCACCTACGCGCGCGCGGAAAAGGTCTACATTGATGGCCAGCTCTTCTTCGACAGCAGCCTTCCCGGTTTCGGCACCACCCAGTTCCACGGCGTGATGCATAGCAGTGGGTTCTCGGGCGCTGATGATGAAGAGGGAGGTGGACTGTGACCTTCAAGCATGGGCCACGAGCAGCTCGCAGCATGGAACGATGGATTGCCGCTTCCACCCTCGCGGCAGCCAGCCTGGTTGCTTGCCTCGGCCCGCAAAGCGCCCACGCTCAGCCCCGCTCCAAAGCCCATCCCACAAGCGCAAGCACTCCGGCCCCGGCCGGTCCCAATACCACAGCGGTCGCTCCACCAAAGCTGGTGGCGATTACCGGCGGCAAACTGCTCACCATCACGCATGGCACCATCGAGAACGGGGTCATCATTCTTGAGAATGGCAAGATTGCCGCCGTCGGCCCCGCTGCTTCGACCAAAGTGCCAAAGGACGCGCAGGTCTTCGACGCCAAAGGGATGACGGTGTATCCCGGCCTGTTTGATGCGGAGACCCAACTTGGGCTGGTCGAGGTTGAGTCTGACGAGAACAGCAACGACCGGGTGGAGAAGAGTGATGAAATTTTCCCCCAAATGCGTGTTGTCGATGCTTTCCACGCGGAGACGGCGCGCATCCCTATCGAGCGCATTAACGGCGTCACGAACGCGATCGTCGCGCCAGCCTCAGAGGATTCTGTTGCCGGCCAGGATGCGCTGATTCAGCTTTATGGCAAGGACCGCAATGCCATGATCATCACCCCGGACATTGCGTTGGCTATGAACTTTGAGGGCGATGTCCGGCGGAAAGGGAGTGCGCCGGGAAGCGCCAAATTTCCCACCACCCGCATGGGCCTGGCCTCGCAACTGCGCCAGACCTTCCTGGATACGCAGAACTACATGGCCGAGAAGGCTGAGGCGGCCAAGCCTGACCACAAAGGGCCACCAGCCAAAATAGACCTTAAATACGAGGCCCTCATACCTTACTTGAAGGGCGAAAAACCGGTCGTCTTCGGCGCCTATGAGAGCTACGAGGTTGAAGTCGCCATGGGCATTGCGAAGGAGTTCAACCTCAAGGTCATCCTTGACCACGTCACGCATGCGCAAGACGTGCTCGACACCATCGCCTCCTACAAGGTGCCGGTCATCGTAGGATCCATTTATGACGCTCCCGAGGCCAACGAGCGCTACGATGCGGTCTATTCGCTTCCCGCGGAATTGCAGAAGCGGGGGGTCAAGATCGCTCTCTCATCTTTCAGCGACGGCCCCTCCGCGGACAGTCGAAATCTGCCCTATGCGGCAGGCTACGCCGTGGCCTACGGCTTGCCCTACGAAGAGGCGATGAAGGCCATCACCCTCAACCCCGCAGAGATGTTTGGCGTCGGTGACAAATTGGGCTCGCTGGACGTGGGCAAAGCTGCCAACGTGGTGATCGCGAATGGCGACCCGCTGGACGTCCGCACGTCGGTGCAGCAGGTCTTTATCGAAGGAGTTCCTATTCCTATGACCAGCCGTCAAACGCAGCTCCGCGACCAATACCTGCCCCTGACCCAAAAGCCACAGTAACTGGACGGCTCGCCGTATTACGCGTAGGAAGCTTCGACCGAAAACTCTTGGTAAATATGCAGGCTAGCCTTCTTTGGCAAAACAATAATAGCGGCGAAAACAGTTGGCGCAGCGAACCGGGTGGAAGGCCAGCAAGGTAAGCAGTCGATCGAGAGACTGATGCTCTGCCTCGGTGAATAGAATCGATGTGCACAGAGGGCACTTTTGACCGAGCCAAAGCAGCCCCGAGAACCTGCTGAGCCAGCGCACACCCGATGGGGTCTCCGGCCGCTCCGATTTGAACATCTGGTCCTTTGGCAAGCAGCAGCTTTTCGTCGCGATGAGAGATTCCATCCTTTGTTTATAGTTCATCGCGGTGGGGCTTCGTCTCAGGTAGCACCCTACTGAAGAGAATCGAGCGAGCGCGAAAGCCCCGAGCGACGTGGTTCGCGTCGCGAGACACGGTTTTACCCTACGCTGGCAGGTGTCCCCGGTCTGGTCAAAATAGCTCTCTTTCGAAACTTGCCAACTCGGGAAAGACGCGCGGTGCCTCGGCACAAGAAATACCTGCGCAACCTGACCTGTCACTTGTGACAGAGGACAGCGAATGATTCCACGCCTAACGTTGCAGGCTTGGCGTGCGATCGTCCTTAAGGCGGACGCGATTGTGGGGTTTGCCGGCAATCTACGCCCAATTCGCCGTTTGCTCGGAGGAACGTCTGAAGGAGGCTTCATAGGAACTGCATGTCCGATATTGCGACGCTGCTAGCCAAGATTCCGGATGAATTCAAACCGATGGCGGCTCTGGCCATCGGTTCTTTGATGCTGGTTGGGCTCGTGCTCTTCCACGGGGTTGGCTTGCACGGCATTTTCATCCAGCAAAAGCGCCGGGAACGGCGCCTGCGTTTGGGGCAGCCCCATCTTCTGGCAGGCGCCTTCCAATTCGGTTGGTCCGTCTTCCTCATGCTCGCCCTCCATGTCGTGGAGATTTTATTCTGGGCTTTCGCCCTGATTCACCTGGGTTTGGTTAGGCACGCCTACGATGCGATGTACTTCTGCGCCAACGCTTACACCACGCTCGGTATGGGAACGATGGACATTGACCAGCATTGGCGAAACATCAGCCCCATCATTGGTATTTCCGGATTGTTCACGTTCGCGTGGACCACCAGCGCGCTGGTGGCCGTGGTGGCGTCAAACGGTCGACTCCTCGAACGACTGGAGGACGAGCGCGAACGCGAGATGCACATGCGCTTCGCCCTGGAAAAAGCGGAATGGGATGCCAGAAAAAGAGAAGGACAAGCCGATCGGTCCGAAAGAGAGAAGGCGAAAGCGCAGGCTTCCGGAGTCTCATTTTTCCAGCGGCGCAAAATCTGGAAGGAAGAACGGACGCGAGAAGCGCAGCTCCGCAGTGCGGAGCGAGTGGAAGTAGAGGAACTTCGCCGCAAAGAGCGCCAGGGCGAAGAAGGGCTGGGACAAGAAGCATTGCCGGCAGACCCGCAAGACAAACAGCAACCGTAATAGTAATCATTTGTTCGCGCTCGCATCGGCGCCAAGTCCAGTGCAGATCCAGTCGTCTCCGCGAACCGCACCAGGCTGCATCTGGAAGCACGCTACACCTACGAGGACTTGCGGACTGGTTCGTTGTGGCGTCGCATGGAACCGGCACGCTACGTCTTCAGGGCTTCGCCACGGCAACCCGGATGGTCGCATTGGCAGGCAAGCTCTGTCAGATCCTTTGCGTCTTGGCACCTTTGGCTACAGTACTTCTGCTTCTCAGGTGCGATACAGCTACATGCGGGATGTGCGCATTTCTTGGTTTCGGCCATTCTGGTTTCTCCTCGGATTGTTTGCGAATGTTACGTGAAGGTCATCGCGCGACTCTGGCAGAGATCGAAGTGCTCTAACGTGGTCGCGAAACAACCCCCTGCTTGCTTTTAGTCGCCATCTTTGTCGGTTGCAGGCTGAGTGTCTATGCCGGGTCCCTCCTCGTCGATTGCTTCTATCGTGCTGTCGTCGGTTGCGGGGCGGCCGTCGCGGACGCTTTGCGCACCGAGCGAGTTTTTGCTGCCGGCAGGTGCTGTGCGGTCGATTTTGTTTAAGCGGATCTCATCGTCGACGTTCCCGGCTGTCTTTTTTTGGGTTGCCGTCATGGTGCACTCTCCTTGTTCTGTAAGAGATAGGATGCAAAAATCCAGCCAACCCCACCCACTTCGTGGGACGGCTGCTCGATTAGGCATGTGCTTCGGCCATACAGGGAGTGCGGAAGCTATATAGGAGGCGCAAGCTATTGGAAACACATGGTGGACGCGGGTGGAATCGAACCACCAACCTGTCGATTAAGAGTCGAATGCTCTGCCAGTTGAGCTACGCGTCCGTGAAGATAAGAAGGCCGAATGTTGAGCAACATTCAGAGAGGCCCAGAGCGCGCACACTGCGTCACGCCTAAGAAAAAATATAGCATAGTCAGCAACGCAGGCGCGGCTTAACTCTCGGTCAAGCGAGCTGCTACAGAATTGTCTTGAGGGTTAAAACGAGAAGGAAAGTCCGCCCTGGATCGACCGCTCGTCCTGGGCGAAATAGAGCGTGCTGCCGTCACGGGTTAGGAAGGGTCGATAGCCTTCGGCCAGCAGATTACGAACGTCTACTAACGCTTCGGTTCCGTTGGGCAGCAGGTGGCCACAGTGGATCGGTTGACGGATCAGGATGCTCAGGTAGGCACCCTGCCCGAAGCTGTCGATACACCGCAACCGGCGTCACCGTATTCGCAGGCTGCCAACGGTAGGAAGCATGCCAGCCCGTTCCCGTGCGTACCAGCATGCCGTCCAGAGATGCGGTGATAGCTTCCGTCCTGCGCTCGGTGATGCCATGCACCGCCTCGTCCACCGTGACTGCGGAATCGGGAGTATCAAAGGCCAGCGCCTTGCCATTAGCAAAAGAAAGCGTTGCCCAAGTCGATGAAGCGATCTTTTTCGCGAATACTGCCCTGAATCCGCCGGCGGTATAACCCGGCCCCGGTAACACGAAACGCTTGCGCCACCGGATCGTAAAGCATATCCCCCGAAGCAAGATCCTGCTGCTCTACCGAACCGCCTCCGCCGATGATCGGACTCTCCACCTGATCCTCATAGAAGGCCACCATGGCCCGACGCGAAGCAGTATTGTCTTCAAACCGGAGTTCCTGATGGAGACCGTGCTGGATCATCACCTTGCCGCCTTCTTCAGAGAACATGGGCGCCAGCGTGCGGCTGTCGGCAAGCTCTCCGGCGTTCTGCATCTCTGGCGAAGTAGCAAGCCGATACGATACGACGGCACCGTCGGAGTGCCAGGAAATATTGACGAACGGCAAACTGGAGGTGATGTCGGAAGGCCCATGCACGGACTGGACCTCGTTGCCCACCTCCATCGACGCATTAGGACCCAGATTCACCGCCTCGGCGCTGCGCAGCCGCAAAGCGTAGAGGCCCTGGCTTCCCCGGCGCCTTCCACAACGTTCATCTGCTGCACGGTGGCCACGTTGCGAATCTGCCGTTCCGGACCCAGTGCCAATTCATATCCTGCCAGATACTCCGAGCTTTCCGCCGGTTGCGGGCTCAGATTGGCACGCAAAATCAGATGGCCACCGGTAGCACTGGAGCGCTCCAGGGCAAAGGCGTGATGGGGGCCCCCTTTCCAAAGTCGCGCGAGCTGGCCGGCGACACTGACCCGGGCTGCCAACTGGGGAGCCGACCCGTTGTCGTTACCCGCGAGAACCACCAGCGGACCGTCTTCGAGATAACGCAACAGCGGACGATTGGCAGAGGAACGCAATGTCCATTTCCAGTCCTCGGTCGACTCGTCCGGCGAACGAGGCTGGGCAGGAAGCCATTGGACGGCCTCAAAGAGCGTGCTTAAGGTGAGGTTAACGATGAGTTTGCTGCGGGCGCGCAGGTGCAGATCTTCGCGCAGAGTGGGAAGGAAGGAGTCTCCGGTCGCTTTTACCTGGTAGATTCCAGGCAAAACACGATCGAAGGCAAAGCCTCCGCGCATGTTGGTGTAGACCCTGGCGACCACCGTGGCATCGGCGGCCATCAGCTCGACCATGGCTCCCATCTGCGGCGTGCCGCGGGCATCGCGCACTACTCCGCTTACGGTTGCAGGCAAAGGAGCGCCGGAGGCAGGCAAAAGACCTGCTACGGCCACCACCACCAGAGCTGCGATTTGGCAATACTTTCTACGCACTCAGTTACGCTACTCACTCAAACGCAGTGCAAAGAAACCCAATTCCGCGATCGCCGATCCTATATCGACTCTACTTCGGCCCTAAAGTCACTATTGCAGCTTACCAGAGCGTTAGTCAACCGTAAACGGGGCCGATTGCGCCACCTGCTGCTTGGACACGTGATCGTTGACCGTGATCGTCACCTGGTACTTGCCCGGCTGCAGACTGGCCAGGGATACCGACCTCCTCACCGTCAACTGATCCGAGTTGGCGCTGTTATCTCCCGCCGCCGCGCTGGTCTCCGACGTATCCAGGATCGCCTTGTTGCTCGCCATGTCCATGATCTGATACTGGATCGTGGCTGCGTTCTGCTTGCTCTTGTCGTCGATCCCCAGGTTGTAGACCTGCATCCAGAAATTGAGCTTCTGGCTGCGATGGAAAGAGACCGGAACTCCAGGTCCGGAGCTGACCCGCGGCCGGACGTAGGTGCCGGCGATAATGAATTGCCCGGTGCCAATCTGCTTGGTCGGCACCTGCTCCATCTTGTCGGCCAGAATCAGGGAAGACGCCGAGAGCTTCTCATCGTCATACTTGGGCACCATGATCCCCTCCGCCCAGGTGCCGATATGGTCGGGGTTGTTCACGTCCTTGATCGCAATATCCACCCGGTAACGCCCCGGCTTCAGCGGCAAAGCCCACCAGTGGACTGAGGCCTGATCGAGTGCCTTACCCAGCAGTTCGCTCGGCTCTTCCACTTCCAGCGTCTGTTCGAAGGTCTGCACCACGTGGTCGGTAATGGTCGCGACCCGGCCCAGAACGTTGACCTCGCCCTTGGAAACTCCATCCTTGGTGTTGAAGGTGATGTCCCGGTTCCTGATCTGCAGGGTTAAGGGAACCAGGACCGTATCCTCAGTGACCTTCACGTAATCGGTGCGGACTTCGAAGGGAAAGAAGGGCCCGCTCAGGACCTTGTGATTCACCAGAAATGATTCCAGGTCCTTGAATTTGACCGCCGGCGGAGCTTGCAGCTTGGAGAACTGCTCCAGGCGATCAAACTCCTTGGCCTGATTCGACTGCGCCATGGGACCGCCGCCCAGGTTTTCCAGGCCGCCGTTAAAGCGGTCGGTTCGCTTCGAGGTGCCCATCTGTTCGCCTAGGGTGGCGCCGGCACCCGGGACGTGCAGCAAAGCATCCTTCTCTGAGCGATCGAGGGTCATGTGGTAGTCGCCGCACATGCAGGTATCGACGAACTCGATATCGATGTTCTCCCCGATGCCTTCGATGTAGCGGTAGTGCCAGGTCTCGAAGGGAAAGGTTGAGGTCTCGCCGCCGCCCTCTTCCATGGGGCGTTCGTAGGAACCGCCGCTGGGATGAGACTCAATGCTGTCCGGCTTGCCGTAGGCGATATACATGTGCCCGCGGTCGGTCTTCCAACCCGGCTTGCCGGCGGCAAAATGCTCGTTGGCATAAGCGATCCGCCGGTAATTCTCTTCGCGATATTCGTTTTCAGGGGAATCGGGGTCGGGGTTGCGCCGCTGCCAGAACTGCTCGATGAAGTTGTCTCGCTCCTCATCATTCGACAGGCTCTTGAAGGCCTTCAGCTCCTGGTCGGTAATGATCCAGCGCACATCCTCATCCACCCACTTCTTGTAGGGCCCTTTTAACTCGTTTCTGAGTTCTTTCTGCTGCTTGAATTTATCTTTATCGCTCTGCGGCCGCTTGAGCGGGTCCTGGGTACTCTGGGGGTCGGAGGCATTCGGAGTACTGGACTGCGACGGCTGACTGGTCGCAGATTGCGCGATGAGCATGGGTGGCAGACCCAACGACAGAAACAGAAAAAGGGTGGGATGGACCCTCAGCTTAGCCCTCAACATAGGTTGCGCGATACTCCCCGTACGGCACAACAAGTTTAAGGTTCGGTAACACCGAATTCAAGCGGGGAATATCATTTCTCCCTTTATCTTCCAGACGATGGCGTGCGCGGGTAACCCGTATTTTGCGGTACCGGAACGAATTTCCGTTGCTTACGTCCAAGAAAGCCCTGGCAGCCCGGTTCGCCTGCTATCCTGTAGTCCGATTTCCGGCCAGCGCCGCGTCCCGGCTTCTGCCGGGGCAGCCAGGTAGTCCCCGAAAGCAAGGAAACAGCCCGTTAAGCCGGAACCTCAACGAGCCGTTCCACGTATGATGTAAACAAGGGCGGGGGATACCGTTCTACCCATGAAACTTAAGAAAATATTGATCATCTCAGGCGCGGTCCTGGTGGCGGCCGGCATCACCACGTTCACCATCGTTCGCGCCCAATCGGGTTACACCAAAGTACTCACGTCCAAGGTGGTGCAGGAAAACCTGGTCTCCATCGTCAGTGGCACGGGCCAGATCAAGCCCAAGACCATGGTCAATATCGGAGCCACCTCCTTTGGCAGGATCACCCGCCTCTACGTCAAAGAAGGCGACCGGGTAAAGAAAGGGCAGGTCCTGGCGACGGTGGAGAGCGTCCAGGCCGAGGCCGGCGTGGTCGCCCAGCAGGCCAGCATTCAGTCGGCCAATACCGACATATCCTCCTACCTGGCGGCGGAGAAGACGGCCGAAGCGACGGTTGACCACTCCGTTGCCGATCTCAATCAAAAGCTGCTGGATTGGCAGCGGGCGCAGGCACTGTACAAGGCGGAGCTGATCGCCAAGTCAGAATACGACTCCAAGAAGGCGGCCTACGACACCGACGTCGCCACCCTGGCACAAAGCAAAGCGGCCCTGGTACAGGCGCGGGCGCAAACGGCGTCAGCCCGGGGTAAGCTGGGCACCGCCGTGGCCACGCTCACCAGCGACAAGGATCTCTTGAACAAGACGGTCAGCATCGCGCCCTTCGATGCCATTGTGACCAACATGCCGGTGCGCGAAGGCGAAACCGTCGTGGTTGGCATTCAGAATGCCCAGGGCAGCACGCTGATGACGTTGGCAGACCTTTCGGTCATTACGGCGGAGGTCAAGGTCGATGAGACCGATATCGTCAATGTCGCCATGGGGCAGCCGGTGGAAGTCTCAGTGGATGCCTTGCCGGGAAAGGTCTTCCCGGGAACGGTGACCGAGGTCGGCGACCAGGCCATTCTGCGCTCTACCGGTATCGCCACCAGCCAAAGCACCACGGGCACGGAAGAGGCTAAGGATTTCAAGGTGGTAGTCACGCTCACCAACCCACCGGCGGAGCTGCGTCCAGGGCTTTCGGCCACCGCGAAAATTACCACCGCGCGACGGCAGAATGTCCTGGCGATTCCCATCCAGGCTTTGGCCATGCGGACGGCAGCGTCCCTGAAGAGCAATGCCTCCATGCAAACGGTCAACGCCGCATCCACCGGGGACGGGGCGCCGTTAAACGCCCAGGATCCCGGCACCCAGGGGGTCTTCGTACTGCGGTCCAATGGCAGCAAGTTGGAATCGCAGTTTGTTCCGGTCACCACCGGCATCACCGGCACCACGGACATCGAAGTCACCAGCGGCCTCAAAGCAGGGGATGAAATCGTCATCGGACCCTACAAAGTGCTGCGCACGCTCAAGAACGACGTCAAATTGAAGCGGGATAATGCAGCCGCAACCCAGGAGACGGAATCTTCCTAGTCAGTCGGCTCTTGATAGGCTGTGGTTAGCACCCAAGCGCAGAGTTTACCAGTAGCGAAACCAGGAGCAAACGATGGCACTCGAAACCACCAGCGCCGGGCAAGCCGGAATGGCCCAGGATGTCGCCCAGGGAGAGGTCATCGTGGTCGAGGATCTGTGGAAGACGTACACCATGGGCTTGGATCAGCAGGTAAACGCCCTGTGCGGCATCACGCTGCGCCTCCGGCACAATGAGTACGTTGCCATCATGGGTCCCTCAGGTTCGGGCAAGTCGACCTTGATGAATTTGATTGGCTGCCTGGACACGCCGACCAAGGGAAAATATTGGCTCAACGGCCACCTGGTCAGTGAACTCAATGATGACGAGCTGGCGCGCATCCGGAACCGCGAGATCGGTTTTGTTTTCCAGACCTTCAATCTACTGGCGCGAGCAACCGCTCTGCACAACGTGGAGCTGCCGCTGATTTACAACGGAACTCCTTCCGATGAGAGAATCGAGCGGGCCAAGGCGGCGTTGCGCTCGGTCAATCTTGAAGAGCGCATGAACCACAAACCCAACGAATTGTCTGGCGGCCAACGCCAGCGAGTCGCGATCGCGCGCGCACTGGTGAATCGGCCGTCGATTATCCTGGCCGACGAGCCCACCGGCAATCTGGACTCGAAGACCGGCGATGAGATCATGGCGCTCTTCGACGAGCTGCACGCGCGAGGCAACACCATCATCCTGGTCACCCACGAACCGGATATCGCCGAGTACGCCCATCGTGTGGTTCACATTCGCGACGGAATGATCGCGTCCGATGCTGTCTCCTCCCGGGGCCGCACGGTCGAGGCATAGCTGCAATCAGCTGCTCTGTCGGTGTACTGCTTTCCATCCCATAATTCCCGTCTCCCCCTTCCGTGATCACGGCGCCGCTCAACTCTTTTTCCGCCCCGCCGATAAAGCGCCTAAGACCCATCCGCTTGGGCTGACAAGGATGGGTCGATGGCAGGAAAGGTGAGGACCGATGGATCAGATAATGCAAGCGGGCCGGGAACCAAGTCGTTCGGTGGCGCCGCGCCGGCCCCTAGCCGGTGCGCTGCCCGAGTTGGTGTCACGATCGCTGGCCATGCGCCGCGTGTGCGAACAGCTCCAGCAGGTCGGCCCCCGCGTTCGGCTGGCCCTCATTGAGGGGGAAGCCGGCACTGGGAAACACCTGCTCGCCCGGCATATCCAGGCGCGCCATGCTTCTCCGGGCAGCCTGGTTGCAGAAGAGGCCACGGCCTTGTTCTGCGCTGAGGTGAGCGCCCATAGCGAACTCCGCCCCGAACCCCTGCGCGCCGCGGTGCGCAGAGCAGCCGACGGCATCCTGCTGTTCCGCAACATCGACGAATTGACGGCCGAGGCCCAGGGGCAGCTCTTGCGCTATATCCGCTCCTTCGAAACTGCGCTCTCTGCAGAAAAACCGGGCATACTTCCCATCCCTTCTCAGGTGATCTGTACCTCCCGCAAGCCGTTGCGTACCCAGGTGCTGGCGGGAGCGTTTCTGCCCGAAATCTACTATCGCTTAAATGCCGTCTCCTTCTCCCTCCCCGCTCTGCGCGATCGCAAAGAAGACATTCCGTCCCTGGCCCAGATGTTCGTCGATGCCGTCTCCCGAGAGCAGCAAAGGCCCTTGCAGGGGCTCGGTCCGGGCTCACTCCCGATTCTCCTGCGCCACCTGTGGCCGGGCAACGTGCGCGAACTGGAAAGCGTGATCCGGGCTGCATGCCTGTCGGGCGAAGGCCAGTGGCTGCGGCCTATCGACCTGGTCATCCTCCCGCTCGAACCCACCGGCGTCAAGGACGGCGAACCCGCCATTCCCGAGAACTACACCCTCGATGGGGTGATCCGGCGGCACATCCTTCAGGTGCTGAAAGCGTGCGATGGCAATAAAGCACGTGCGGCCTCCAAACTCGGGATTAGCAGGTCCACCCTCTACCGCATGCTCGAAACCGACATTGCCGTACCCATGCAAGCCAGCGACGTAAAACACGACGAACTCATGGCATAGCACCCGCTTTTCCGAAGTGAAAAATCCGCTCTACGGCATTCTCACCTCATGCGGCTTTCCTTACCGAAAACCGCACACGTGGTCTTGGATGGGGACGCTTCCAGGAAATCCGGGTCAGGCTACCCGCCCTGTTCGCCCGCACGAATTGTCGATACACTGCGTTTAAGGCAGTTTCTTGCACGTTCAGGAATCCGTTTGTTACCCATACCAAAACCTTTCGCCCTTCGTCTTTTCTTGCTCGCTCTCGCCCCCGGCATTCTCTTTGCCGCCCAAAGCACTCCGAGCGCAACGCCAGATCTCCCTCTCAGCAGCCGCGTGAAAACGCTGAACGCCATCTTCTCCGACGCCTGGGAAGATCACCTCAAGCACGACCCCGAATTTGCCTCGTCCATCGGCGATAAACGCTACAACGATCAGCTCTCCGATTACTCCGTACAGGCCTATAACGACTCCCTGGCGCGCGGTCGCGCCTTTCTGACTCGGCTCGCCGAGGTGGATACGACCGGAATGTCGGATCAGGACCAGTTGAGCAAAGAGTTGTTGGTGCGCGGCCTGATCGAAGATCAGGAAGAAGCCCGGTTCAAGCCCTGGCAGTTGCCGGTCAACCAGTTCTATGGGCTGCAGGTCGATCTCCCCCAGCTCGTTCCTCAACTCTCCTTCACGTCAGAAAAGGACTACGACGATTACATAGCTCGTCTCAAGAAGGTTCCCCGGGCCTTTCAGCAGATCACCGACAACATGTCCATCGGCATGGACGACCATCGCGAGCCGCCCGCCTACCTGATGGAAAAGGCGCTGGGAGAAGTCAACGACATTGCGAATCAAAAACCGCAGGATAGCCCCTTCGCCCTTCCGATCCAGAAGTTTCCAGCTTCGGTCTCCGCGACCCAGCAGGCGCGGATTAAAGAAGAAGTACTCGCGGCCATCACAGGCCAGGTGATCCCAGCTTACGTCCGCTTCGGCAAGTTTCTAAAAGTCGCAATACATCCCCAGCGGCCGCAACGATCCCGGTATATGGGCTCTGCCCGATGGCGAGGCGTATTACCGCTTTTTGGTAAAGCAGAGCACCACCACTGACCTGACCGCGGACCAGATTCACCAGATCGGCGTCGACCAGGTGAAGCAGGACGAGGAGCAGTTGCTGGCCATTGCTCACAAGCTGGGTTTTGCCGACATCAAGGCGCTGCAAAATGCGGCGGAGAAGAACCCAAAGCTGTATCCCACCAGCAAAGAGCAACTTCTGAATGCGTATCGTGAATACCTTGACCAGATGCGGCCCAAACTTCCCCAGCTCTTTGGGCGTTTGCCGAAAGCGTCCCTGGTGGTCCAGCCAGTGCCGGATTATGCAGAAAAGGACCAGGCAGCGGCCTACTACATCCACGGCACCCCGGACGGCTCCCGGCCGGGCACGGTGTTCGTGAATACTTATAAATTCGAAACGCGGCCCCTCTACGCAACCGAGTCCATCGCGTATCACGAAGGGTTGCCGGGGCATCATCTGCAGATCGCGATTGCCCAGGAGTTGACAGGCGTTCCAGAGTTTCGCAAATTCACTTACTACACCGCCTACACTGAGGGTTGGGGACTCTACGCCGAGCGGCTGGGCAAGGAAATCGGTTTCTACCAGGATCCCTACAACGACTATGGGCGTCTGGAAGCCGATATCTGGCGCGCAGTCCGCTTAGTGGTCGATACCGGCGTCCACTCGAAGCATTGGACCCGCGAGCAGATGGTCGATTACTTCCATCAGCACTCGGCCGTGCCCGAGACCGATGTACAGGCCGAAGTGGATCGCTACATCGCCATGCCGGCGCAGGCTCTGGGCTACAAGGTAGGCCAACTTAAGCTGCTGGAGCTAAAGGCCAAGGCGCAGCAGGCACTGGGCGAACGGTTTGACATCCGTGGCTTTCACGATCAGGTGCTTGATTCCGGTGCGCTGCCACTGGATCTACTGGAGCAGCGCGTCGACACCTGGATCGCGGCACAACAAAAGACACAAAAATAACTTAGGAGATTCGATGGGCGCACATACAGTCAGCCAACCGCTTGCCGGCCTCCGCGTCGCTATTCTCGGAGCGGGAAAAATGGGGGGGATTTTGCTCCAGGCCTTCCTCAAGTCCAAGGTGTTGGAGCCGGAGCAGATTTTGGCCACGGTCGAGCACGCTGAGCGCGCAGGACAGCTCTCCGCGCAGTGGGGGGTCGATGTATCCACCGACAATGTGGCCGCCGCAGAGGCAGCGGACCTGATCCTGATCGGCCTTAAGCCCGTGACCGTTCCCGAAGTCGTCAGGCAGATTCGTCCCTCGCTTACATCCACGAAGCTGCTGATCTCGATTGCTGCTTCGGTGCGGACGACCGCGATCGAGCATGCTGCGGACATGGAGATTGGAGTCATCCGAGCCATGCCAAACACTCCATCCATGCTGGGGGCAGGCATCGCCGCCCTCAGCAGTGGACGCTATGCCACCGAAGAGCAGCTGAACCTTGCCGCCTTGCTCTTCGCCACTGTCGGCCGGACGGTGATAGTGGAAGAGAAACACCTGGACGCTGTTACCGGCCTTTCCGGCTGCGGGCCGGCATTTATCTACATCATCCTCGAATCGTTGGCGGAGGCCGGGGTCAAGGTCGGCCTGCCGCGTGATATCGCTACCCTGCTGGCGGCTCAGACCACCTTCGGCGCAGCCAAGATGGTGCTCGAAACCGGCTACCATCCGGCCCTGCTGAAGGACGCTGTGACGACGCCAGCGGGCTGCACGATCGATGGCATCCTGGAACTGGAAGAGGGCGGCCTGCGCGTGACCCTGATCAAAGCTGTGATGCGTGCCACCCAGCGTGCCAAGGAACTGGCCGGGTAAGATAAGCGAAGAGGTTCCGATGAGTTCCGCCCAGGCATTTCCGGCTGCTGCCGCGACCGCAAAGACGCCCCGCACGTCGACTCTGTTGCCTCGCTTTGCCTGGTGGCTGCTGGCCTACAACGTCCCCGTAATCCTGTGGGGCGCCGTGGTCCGCGCTACCAGCTCCGGCGACGGCTGCGGCGACCATTGGCCACTCTGCAACGGCGTGGTGCTGCAAACCAATCCGCGCCTGGCAACTTTGATCGAGCTTGCTCATCGAGTGAGCAGCGGCCTCACCCTGCCTGCGGTTCTTTTGTTGCTGCTATGGACGTTTCGCGCTACCGTTTCGGGCCACCTTGCACGCATAGCCGCTATCGCCGCGGTGGTGTTTACCTTCAACGAGGGTCTGCTGGGCGCATTGCTGGTGCTGTTACGACTCACCGCGGACAACCGTTCGCCGGCGCGCGCGGTTTACCTTTCTCTGCATCTGGCCAATACGCTGCTTATGCTGGGCGCACTCACCCTCGCGGCACACTTCTTATCGCGCCGTGAGGCCTTCACTCGGCGCACGATACGCTTCACGCAATTGCCGCTCGCGGTCACCGGGCTAAGCGCAACCCTGGTGCTGGGAGTGACTGGGACTCTGGCAGCGCTCAGCGATACGCTCTTTCCCGCAACCTCGCTCGGCGCCGCCTTTGCGCAAGACTTTTCCGCCAGCGGCGGTTGGCTGCTACGCCTGCGCATTCTTCATCCTCTGACGGCGGTGATTGCCGGGCTTTTCATCTGCTGGTTGCTGATGCGGAGCGTCGGGCGACCGTTGGAGCGCAAGCTGGCTCTCCTGGTGCTCTGCTTGCTGGTACTCCAATTTGGGCTTGGCCTCGCGGATGTAACGCTGCTGGCGCCGGTGTGGATGCAGATCCTCCATCTGCTGGGAGCGGACCTATTATGGATCGCCCTGGTCGTGCTCGCCGCCAGGGTCTGCATTCTGGCCAAGCCTCAGGCCATTGGCTGACTTTGCCCAGTTCTCATCACCAGGCGACTACCGGCATCAGGAGCGATTTCCGGTGGGTGGGGCGCAAAGTAAAAGGCCGTGTCGCGGATGATGGACGACACCAGATGATCTTGCAGTTTCAGCCAATCCTGCATCTCTGACTCGTAACAACCCGCCCATTCATTCCGGTCGGTCGAGGTGTCAATCAACCGCGCGGTAATCCTCACACGGTTCCCCGAATGCAGGATTGCCCCCTCCAAGACGCGTTCCACCCCTAGTTCCTTGCCGATCCTTGAGAGTGACTTTTCCGAGTGCCTGTACTTCATGGTAGAAGTCCGCGAGGCGACGCGGACTGAGCGATTGGTCGAAAGGTAGGTAATCAGCAACTCGGCCAGGCCTTCGCCGACACACCGGGCTTGCGAAGGGCAATTCAGTTCACTCAACGGCAGGACCGCCACGGTCATGGGCCGGCTCAGGCCGTCTCGATGGGAAAGGCCGGGATCGACAGAAGTGCCGCAGCGGGCGCGTCGCACGGGAACCAGGAAGCGGTAGCCACGCCGGTGCAGAGTTTCAATGTAACGAGGCCGTCTCGCGTCTTCGTCGAGTGCTTTCCGGATCTGACGTATACAAAAGTTGAGGCTGCCCTCGAAATCAACGAAGGTTTCATTGCCCCAGAGTTCCAAGCGGATCTCATCTCGAGTGAGCGTTTGACCGGAGCGTCCGGCGAGCAAAGCCAGAATCTTGAAGGGCTGCGGCTGCAGTGAGACCCGCATGCCTCGGCCTCGCAATTCGCCGGTCGATAGATCCAATTCGAAGCCGTCGAACTGGAGCACATTGATCTCGCCATCAGTCATAAGGGCTCTCCGGGGAATTTCTCAACAAGGAAGAAACAGGCCCTGGTGGTCCATTGGTCATACCATCTGATGTCTTTTGCCAGAGAATAGCTTAGAAGAGTGTGAGAATCAAGGCAATTTCGCCACGATTGGTCTGATGATCTGCTATTATCCGAGTGATTTTGCAGGGTAGTCCCTATCTATGAACGAACAGATCCCGTCTCACGAATTTCTCACTCCTATCAGCAGGACGACGCTCAGCGGCGACATTTGCCGCAAGATGGTCACGCATCTCATTCGTGGCGACTGGCAACCGGGAGAACGGATTCCGCCGGAGCGAGAGTTGTGTGTGCAGCTAGGCGTAGGCCGGGCGTCGCTGCGCGAGGCCCTGAAGGCGCTCGAGATCATGGGCATGATCGAGACCCGGGTAGGCGACGGAACCTATGCCTGCGAGCGTTCTACGTTTCTTTCCCGGCCCTTGATGTGGGCGATCATCAGCAGTTGTGAGTCAGAGGCCCAGGAACTGGTGGACGCTCGCAGGCTGATTGAGGTCGAACTCGCAGGCTTGGCCGCCGAACGAGCCACGACCGCCGATCTGGAGGAAATTGGCAAGCACCTCGAAGAATTGGAAAAGATTGGCACACACGTCGGCGAAAAGAGGATTCACCAGGCGGACCTGGACCGATTTCTACGGGCTGACATTGGATTTCACCTAGCCATTGCCGAGGCTTCGCACAATAACATTCTAAAGAACGCCTTACTGCTCATCCGCAATCTGCTCCAGCGTTGGATCGCCGACACGGCACAAGACGACGATGCGCTGGCCATGACGCTAGAGCAGCACCAGCAAATTTTTATGGCGATCGCCAAGAAGAATCAATTGGCCGCTCGATCCTCAATGATGCACCATTTGCAACAGATCCCAAGCTTCCTCCAGGAGTCTTCCGTCTCGCAAGCAAGCGGCAGGATGATTGCGGAAGAGCAGGACGAAGTTGTCTCCTAGTCAGGCTCCGGAAAACCCTGGTCCTTGGAAGGGGGTGGGCTACCTCGCCGCAGCCTGTAAACCCCCGCACGTTAATATTTACAAACAAGTACGGCCGCTGAGGGATACATCATTTCCCTCCGTTCCCGGGTCCTCCTACGGCGTAGAGCCGTGGAATGCGTTGTTCCAAAGAGGGCAGCGCCGGGAAAGCCGCGTGGGGCTCGGTTTGATACCAGTAGGCAACGGAGAAGTAGTCATCGGAGCGATGATTCGCGTGGCCATGCTCAATGGTGGCGCGCAGGGACTTGCTGAACGGGATCGGCGAATCCAGGTGAAAGCGGTACACGGACCATCGCGCGCCCGCCTGGTTCGTTCCCTTTACCGGCGCGCCCGAAAGGCCATAGGAAAACGCGTGACTTCCGAAGTCCCAGGCTCCGAGAAAATAGTCCTCTGAGCCTGTTCCGATAATGGAGGGTGTGGTTTCGCCATCGACAAAGAACATGTCATCCCCTTCGCCCCACCAGTCGTTCTGATTCTGCAGCACGGACATGGTGACCCCCACAAAGTGTCCTCGCCCGGTCGCATCCATCCAGATATAGTTCCCCTCGCCCTTAGGATTCTTTGCGTCCTCCGTGAGCGGGTCTTCGTTCCGCTTCCAATCATTTGTCCAGCCTTTCGCCGGATTGGCCTGGCGATACTGCGCGTGGAAGTAAAGCAGGTCAGGATCGAGGGGCTTGGCGTAGCTGCGATAGTCGATGTTGAAGTAGAAATACTTTGTCTCTCGCGAACCTTCATTGGTCACTGTGATGCGGGCATGTTTCTGGAATGGCATGGGAAAGAAGCTATTCATCGCCTTGTCAGCGCCCACAGCCAGCGGGAAGGATTGGTAAAGAAAATAATCTCCCAGGCCAAGCCCAAAAAAATCGCCGATAGGAGCTTCTACGCTGGGAGTCGCTTCACCGTCCCAGTACATGCGGAGGACCAATGCTTTCAGGTGGTTGGGATCGTCGCTGGCAATCGTGACCCAGATGTGGCTGATCAACGCGGGACCGGCTTCGTCGAGCAAGGTGAGGGTTTCTCCCGCCGCAATCTCACGATAGTCGGCATTGCCGCCGCTGCGGTCGTAGCTCGAAGCTCGCTTCTGCACATAGTTTTTCGCCTGAGGAAGACTCGAAAGCCAGGCAGCCGGATCCTGGGCAAACGCCGTTGACGTAATCGAGTAGAAAACCGCAATCAGGAATGCTTTTTTCATGAGCCTCTTCCGTAATGGTGAGCAGAATGTAGTCGCTTGCCGGAGGGGGGAACCATGAGTTTTGTGTGAGTTTTCCGGGATTCGTCGTGTCATTGCACGCAATCCGGGGTGCATAATTCCCCACGAGGCAGCCCGGTGCCTCCACCTCATGACAAAGATCCACGCTCATTGCACAACTCTCGTCGTGCTGGCACTGCTGGCCAGCCATTCGTTCCTCTCAGGGCAGGCTACGCAATACCCCGGCGTACCGCCGCTGCTTCTGGGTGCGGCATGGTATCCGGAGCAATGGCCGGAGTCGCAGTGGGACCCGGATCTCGACCGGATGGCAGCTTGCCACATCCACCTGGTGCGGGTGGGCGAGTTCGCCTGGAGCACCATGGAACCGCAGGAGGGCAGTACAGGAAATCCGGGTCGCCCCAGCGTACGTGGGCCGAAAAGTATGGCGAAGCCCCACCATTGCTTTTCCGTAATCGTAATAGTTTCTTAAGCAGATGATTGAGTCGTCCAGGGAAAGCAGTCGAAACAAAGAATCTCCAAGACGTCTGACCCTTTCAGCAGACGACGGGTGCCCCATATCTCCTCGTTTTTCGCGAGACGTGGGAGGCCGCGAACCTTGATGTAATTTTGCTAATAGGCTGGAAAGTTGCCGGTGCAGCGCTGTGGTATCCCATATCTCGCGAAAAACGAGCGAGATATGGGGCACCCGTCGGTCCGCGTGGGGATGAGCCTTTTAAGAACCGTAATAGTTGCCAAATGGGGGATGGCTCGGTCGTCTCCGTGCCTAGCCGGTTTTGCGGCTGCGTGCGGGTTTGCTGTCTGTAACTGCAGCTGATCTCGGCGCCTTCTTCTTGGCCGATTCGACCAGAGTGGGAGCAGCCGCCGCAGGAGCAGGGGCGCCTCGCTCCGCAATGCTCTTCTTGAGCGCCTCCATCAGGTCGATAACAGGAGCCAGTTTTGCCTTTTGCGGCTGTCCGGCAACCACCTGCCCGGCTCGCTTGGTTTCGACCAGCGCCAACACCCGGTCCTGATATTCGTCTTTGTACTGTTCGGGTGCAAACCCGGCGGTCAGCTGCTTAATAAACTGCTCAGCGAGCTCTATCTCGGGCTTCTGCAAGGTCATGTTTTCGGTCTTGCCGTATTCGGCAACTTCCCGCACCTCAGACGCAAAGTAGAGCGTGTGCAGCACAATGCCATTGTGGTACGGGCGCATCAGGACAATCTGCTCCCGCTGGTTCAGCGTGACCTTGGCGATCGCGGCGACATTGAGCTTTTCCATCGCCTGCAGCAACAGTGCATAGGCACGCCGGCCCGGGTCCTCGGGGGCCGAGTAGTACGACGACTCGTAATAGATCGGGTCGACCTCGCTCAGGCTGACAAACTGCGTAATCTCCATGGCCTCCGACGACTCAGCCTGCAGGGTCTTCAGCTCTTCGCTGCTCACCAGCACGTAGGCATCGCGGTCCACCTGATATCCCTTGGCAAGCTCGCTACGCTCGACCACGCGCTCGCAGGCAGGGCAAAAGATCTGCTGCTTGATCCGTGAGCCGCAAACTTCGTGGATCTGGTTGAAACTGACGTGTTCCTCGCGCGCGGCCGCGTAGAGCCGCACCGGCACCGAGACCAGGCCAAACGAGATGTAGCCCTTCCAGACTGTCGAAGCCATGGCTCCTCCGAGGGGATAAGATACCTTTCCGGCGGCAACGGGTGCAACGAAAAAAGTGCAACTGTGGCTTCCAAGACAATACGGCTAGCGCATCATCTCCTGCGCAGTGTGCTTCCCGGCCGCGTTGCGAATCCGCCGCAGAATCGTGGAAGCGACGTAGGCTGCGCCGAATCCGTTATCGATATTGACCACGGTTACGTTGGGCGAGCATGAATTCAACATGCCCAGCAGGGCCGCGATGCCGCCGAACGACGCGCCATAACCCACGCTGGTGGGTACAGCAATGACGGGCGCGCCCACCATGCCCCCCACCACGCTGGGCAGCGCGCCTTCCATCCCCGCGCACACAATCACCACCTCGGCCTCGCGCAAAACCTCGCGGTGCGCGAGCAGCCGATGCAGGCCGGCGACTCCCACATCGTAGATCCGCCGCACCTCGGCTCCCATGACCTCGGCCGTCACCGCCGCCTCCTCCGCCACCGGCAGATCGCTGGTTCCGGCGCACAGCACGGCGAGCGCACCCGGCGCCGTCCCTCTCGACCGGCTTGGTTGCCGAGCGCGATGATGCGGGCCACAGCGTGATACTGCGCCTCCGGCACCAGAGCCTTCACGGCGGCAAATGCAGCCTCATCGGCGCGGGTCGCCAGCACATCGCCGCCCATCGCCGCCATGCGAAAAAAGATCTCTCGCCACCTGCGCGGCCGTCTTGCCGCCCGCATAAATGACCTCCGGCAGGCCGGTGCGCAAGCGGCGATGATGGTCAATCTTGGCAAAGCCTGCTTCCTCGTAGGGCAGGTTGGCGAGGCGCTCCATGGCCTCCTCCGGGCGCAGTCCTCCATCGCGCACGCGCTGCAGCATCTCCAGGATGGTCTCGGTGGTCATGATCGCGCTCCGGTTCCAAGGTAGCGCTTGGCACGCCAGGCAGCCATCGCCGCCTGCATGACCGTTTTCAGCGGGACATCGAAGGCTGCCGCCGCACGGCGGCAATCCTCAAACTCCGGCGCCGCGTTCCATTCTTCTCCCTGCCAGGAGCCGGTTTTGATATGAATCACGCCAAAATCCGTCTGCACCGGCGTGGTCTCCCGGGCCAGGATGACGCGACTCTCCTCCCGCACCCGGATGCCCAGTGTGGTCGTCTCCCGGAAGATCAGCTGCTGCATATGGGCCGCATCGCCGGGCTTGCAAAGCACCGTCAGCAGTGTTCCCAATCGTCCCTTCTTCATCGTCACCGGCCCACTCATCACGTCGAGCGCGCCCCGCTCCAGTGCCAACTGCGCGGTGTGGGCCAGAACCTGCGGACTTAAGTCGTCCACGGCACACTCCAGCACGGTGACCTTGTCCTCGCTGAAGGGCTGCGCTGCCGCAATCTCGCCGATGCTCACGCGCAATACGTTGGGGAAGCGCTCCGGATTGCGCGTCCCTGCTCCGTAGCCGATGGCCTGGGTCCGCATCACCGGGGTGGCTTCAAACCGGCAATCCAGCGCGCGCAGCAAAGCCGCTCCGGTCGGTGTGACCAGTTCCGCCTGCACGTGCGCGGAATAGATCGGCAGGTTCTTGAGCAACTCCGCGGTGGCCGGGGCCGGTACCGGGAAGCGTCCGTGGGCGCAGTTGACAAAGCCACTCCCGACATTCATCGGGGAGCAATACCACACGTTCGAGATCCAGGGCATCCGCTGCCGCCGCACTGCAGGCGATATCCACGATGGCATCGATCGCGCCCACCTCATGGAAGTGAACCTCTTCCGCAGGAACGCCATGGATGCGGCCCTCTGCCTGCGCCAGCAAACCAAAGGCAGTCAGGCTGAGGTTACGGGCGCGCTGGGTCAAGTCCGCGCGCATGAGCAGGCTGCGAATCTCGGCCAGGCTGCGACCGTGGTTGTGACGTGGCTCTCATGTTTGTGGCTGTGGTCATGGGTGATGGTCATGGTCATGGTGACCGTGGCCGTGCGTTGCCTCTTGCTCGATGGGTCCGGTAACGGCTGCAGTCTCGTGCAGCTGGCCGTTGACCATCACGTCGATCTTGGTCGATTGAATGCCGCTCCGGCTCACCCTGGTAACGCGTAACTCCGCTCCCAGCGCCAGCGAAGCCGTGGTTCGCTGCAGCAATTCGATGGGTGCGCCTGCATCCACCAGCGCGCCCATCAGCATGTCGCCGCTGATGCCGGCAAAGCATTCCAGGTATCCAATCCGCATAAGCCTATTTTGTAAAGCCGGTCAGCACCTCGATGGGCAGCACCTCGTTCATCGAGCCGGAACGGTATCCTTCGCAATCGAGTGAGACATAACGGAATCCGGCAGCACGAACCACCGCGGCCATCGCCTTCATTTTCCCCACCTCCAGGACGGCGGCCATCTCCTCCTCCGCGATCTCGATGCGCGCAATCGAGCCATGATGGCGCACGCGAAATCGCTTGAGCCCCAGGCGCGAAGCGAGTCCTCTGCCTGCTCGATCATGCGCAGCGCCTCCGGGGTCACCCGCCGGCCGTACTCCATGCGCGAGGAGAGGCAGGCGGAAGCGGGCTTGTCCCAAACCCGCAACTGCGCCCGCTGGGCCAGGGCACGGACGTCGGCTTTGCTGAGACCTGCCTCCGCCAGCGGAGCGGCCACCCGATGCTGCGCCGCCGCTTTATGGCCGGGACGGAAATCCTGCCCGTCATCCAGGTTCAATCCGTAGGCCAGCGCATCGAAAGCCGGTGCGCTCAAGCTCCTGCTCCAGCACGCTAAAGAGTTCGTCCTTGCAGTGGAAGCAACGGTCAGGCCCATTCACCGCGTACTGCTCTCGCTCCAACTCGTGGGTTTCGATCGACCGCAAGGGGATTTCGTGCTCCCGGGCAAAATCCAGAGCATCGCTGAATTGCGAGCGCGCCAGGCTGGCCGAGTCGGCGATCACCGCCAGCATCCGCGGCCCAAGCGCGACATGCGCCGCGTAAGCCAGGTAAGCAGAATCCACCCCGCCGGAATACGCAACAATCACGCTTTCCAATGAGAGCAGTCGCGCGTGCAGGGCTTGTTCCTTGTCCTCGAGGCTGATTTCCTGCCCGAGGTTGTCTCGTGCTGCCGGTTTGCTGGTTCATTCCTGAGTACACTCCCGATCACGAAACGCAGAAGTCCGTCAGTCCCTCGGCAGTCGTCAGATGATCGAAGCCTCACGGGCTGCCTGCCTCGATTCCGAAGCTTGGACATCATTTCCAAGTAGACTAAATGAGCGATGTCGTTCTTCGCTTTAAAGTCTCCTTTGACCGCCAGCGACCGCATTGAGCGGCGACGTCTGATCTTTGCAGATACCCTGGCCCTCGTCACCCTGTTCGCGATCACGGCTTTGTTGGCCGTGCTGACCAACTATCTTTACCAATCTTACGCTTCGCATCAAGTTGAGCTGGCCAACCGATGGCTGGAACGCGGCCAACAGGCCATGCGGGATGGCAAGCCCCAGGCAGCGATCGACGCCCTCAGCTCCGCGCTGGCCTATGCCCCAGGGCAGCGCAACATCGAAATTCAACTGGCCGAAGCGCTGGCTTCCGCCGGCCGGCTTCAGGAAGCTGCCGTTTACTTCAATGCGCTGCTGGAAAGCCAGCAGGGTGACGGCTTAATCAATCTTCAACTGGCCCGGCTGGCAGCCCGCCAGGGTAACGAAAGCCAGGCCATTGAGGACTATCAGCGGGCGATTTACGGAAGCTGGGAGGGAGACGGCTATGTGCGCCGGCGGACGGTCCGTCTTGAGCTCATCAACTACCTCATCTCCCATCAACGGCTGGACCAGGCCCGCAACGAGTTGCTGGTGGCTTCGGGAAATGCCCCGGAGGACGACATCACCGTCCAGCTGGACATTGCCCGGACGATGGAGCAGGCGCAGGATCCCAGCGACGCCTTGAACCTCTACAAGAAGATTCTCCGCCGTCACGCCATCCCTGCGCGAAGCGCTTGAGGGAGCAGGCCGCACCGCCTTCCAGCTGGGCCGCTATCTGGAGGCCAAGCGATACCTGGCCCGTGCCCTGGAAGGCCCCGGGGTCGACCAGGAGCCGCCAGCGGCCTCGCGCAAAATCGAGATCGGCTGAGCGAGGCGACCCGGCTGCTGCAACTCTATCCGTCTTCGCGGGTAGGCCTGCGTGAGCGGAGCACCCGCATTCTGGCCGACCGAAAGCTGGCCATGGCGCGCCTGGCGGAGTGTACGCAAGACAAGAGCTCGGGGCACGGCAAACGACTCCGCCAGCGGCCAGCGCCACGAAGCAGCCAGCAGTCGGCATCCAGCCAAGCTCCAATCCGCTGGCAAGCCTGGCCTCCCATTTCTCCCGCCATACAACCCAGCCCGCAGCCAAACCAGCCGGCTGCCTCTCCCCCGGTCGACCCCCTGCAGGCTTTGGCGGAACGATGGCAGCAGCTGCCCGCCAAAATCTCGCTGACCGACCTGGAAAAGGATCCCGAGTTGGCCCAAACCCAGATCCAACTCATCTATGACACTGAGATCATTACGCAAGAGGTCTGCGGCGCGCCGTCGGGCGACGATGCCCTGTTACTAAGGATTGCCCAGGCGCCGAACCAGGTGGAGCAAGAATGAGCACGGCCACGAAACTCCAGGCGTAACCGGCCCGGGGTCGATCCGAGCCGCGGTTGCGGCGGAGAGGCGTTATCGGCCCAACCCGGCGGAAGTTCAGAGATTGGCGCCCAATCGGGACGAGCGGCTCTTCCTGGTTCTCTCCATCTTTATCGGCGTCATCTCCGGCCTGCTGGTGGTCTGCTTCCGGGTCGCCATCAACTGGATCCAGGTGCTCACGCTTGGGTCATCGCCTCATCCGGGGCAGCTGCGGCTGTTTTTTGTGCCCATGGGCGTCGGCCTTCTGGTCGCCGTGCTGGTGCAGCTGGTCTTCCCTGGGGCGCGGGGCAGCGGCATCAACCAGACCAAAGCCGCGCTTTATATCTACAACGGCTATATCTCCTTCAGGACGGTCATCGGGAAATTCATCACCTCGGCGCTCTCCATCGGCGGCGGATTCTCGCTCGGGCCCGAGGATCCTTCGCTGCAAATCGGGGCCGGCGTGGCCTCCATGGTCAGCCGCCGCCTCAATCTCTCGCGCGAGCGGCTGCGCATGTTTGCGCCCATTGGCGCCGCGGCAGGCCTGGCGGCCGCATTCAACGCGCCTATCTCAGCCATTCTTTTTGTTGTTGAAGAGGTGATCGGCCGGTGGAGCGCGGCGGTGCTCGGCTCCATCGTGCTCTCCGCGATCTCCAGTGTCGTGGTCGCGCGCTGGTTCTGGGGCGCGGAGCCGATGTTTCGCATCCCCTCGGTCACCGCTGAAGGGTCCCCAGGAACTTCTTGCCTATGCCGTTCTTGGCGTTGCGGGCGGCATCGCCGCGCTCATCTTCTCCAAGGCGCTCGGCTACTCCCGCCCCCGGCTGCGCCAGCTTCCGCGCTGGACCTGGTATATCCAGCCACCCGATCGCCGGGCTCATCGTGGGCGCTATCGCTTATTTTGGCGCTCCCCAGGTGATGGGGCCCGGATATAGCGTCATCGACCAGGCCATGCACGGCCAGTTCACCTGGAAGTTTCTTCTCGCCCTGGCTCTGCTCAAGATTGTGGCCACGACCATCTCGTTCTCCAGCGGCACGCCGGGCGGAATGTTCGCCCCTACCCTCTTTATTGGAGCGATGCTGGGCGCTTCGATCGGAACCTTCGAGAAGATCTTCTTCCCCAGCTTCCCCATCTCGGTTGGTTCCTATGCGCTGGTGGGCATGGGGGTTCTGTTCGCCGCGTTCCTACGCGTTCCGCTGACCTCGGTTTTCATGGTTCTCGAAGTCAGCGGCAACTACTCCATTGTGCTTCCGGTCATTCTCGCCAACACCATTGCGTACCTGGTTTCCCGCAGTCTGCAGCCGTATCCGATTTTTGAAACCTTCACCCATCAGGACGGCCTCGATCTGCCCTCCATGGAAGAGCAGCGCGAGGAAAGCGTTCTGCATCTGGAGGACGCCTTGCGCCCGGTGAACGTCCCCATCTTTCCCGGGAGCGCAACCCTGCAGGAGGTCTCAGCCCAGTTGGCTGTGGCCGACGCTCCCGTATTGCTGGTCAAGCTTCGGGATGGTTCCTGGTACTCCATGAGCCGAAGCGAGTACACCTCGATCGCGGCGACACAAACCCCGGATACTCGTGCTCGAACGCGCTCTCAAACCCGATCGGGCGCCGCTGCTCTTTCCTGACCTGCCGCTGGATAGCGCGATTCCTTACCTGGCGCGTTGGCCGGTTCTGCCGATTCAGAATCGGGCCAGCAAGGGAACCCTCGAGGGCATTGTGTCTCTTGAAGATGTGCTGAGGCCGCTACCAGCAGCAGTAGGCGATGTGCGTAGGGGATACGAGCTCTACTGCGCCGACACTGAGACTGGGTGGCCCATACATGCCTTCCGTTGCGGCACGTGTCGCGGCATGCGACGTTGATGTGCTGCGGGGCTTGAGTGGGATACCGACGCCGCGGCACTCGCACGTGCCGAACACACGGCAAGTGTCAGGCCACTCGGACTGTGTGTGGAGAGATCTCTGATCGCAGCGATGTCCAGTGCCGCGCGCAGTAATCGGGGATGGAGCACCTGCTAGTTTTTCCCTTGACTCGTCAGCTGATCAACCCGCGATCACCATCGCGCTGCTCACGCCCGCGGTGCTTCTGGTCCATGGCTACCACCCGCTGGCCGATGACGGCGCCGTCTACGTAGCCGGTATCAAGAAGCTGGCGGATCCCAGCCTCTACCAACCGGATGCAGTCTTCGTCTCATCGCCCACGCATCTCTCGATCTTTGCCCACGTTCTTGCCGCGCTGCTTCGCTGGGGGCATCTTCCACTGCCCTTCCTGCTGCTGGTTTGCCACTTGGCTTCGATCTTTCTTTTTCTTCTCGGCTCGTGGAAATTGGCAGCCCGAATCTTTGCCACGGACTCCGCGCGCTGGGGAGCGGTGCTGCTCGCTGCCTGCTGCTTCACTCTGCCGGTCGCGGGCACCTCGCTTTCCATCATGGATCCCTACGTCACGGCGCGCTCCTTCTCCACTCCGCTCAGCCTTTTCGCGCTGGCGGCCGTGCTCGACGAACAATGGATGGAGTCCGCTTCTATGGCTGGCTTTCGCCGCGCTGCTGCATCCCCTGATGGCTGGCTATACGGCGATCGCCATGCTCACCCTCGCGCTTGCCAGGCGCAGGATGTGGCGGTCCCTTGGTCTGCTTCTGCGGCTCGGATGGCTGCTGTGTGCCGTCATTTTCATCGTCACGCGCCATGCTGACCCTGCCCTTGCCTACAACCGCGCGGCCCTCAGCCGTTCGTATTTCTTCCTCTCCAGCTGGCGCTGGTTTGAGTATCCGGGTTTGCTGATGCCGCTGCTTCTGCTGGGAATTGCCGGCGCCCGCAGACGAGCGCCGTGGCCGGCACGCGCACTCGCGATCGCCGCGACCGTCATGGGCAGTTGTGCGCTGCTCGCGTCTCTTTGTTTTGTGCATCGCAGCGGAAGCCTGCTGCTGGCTCGGCTGCAAGTGTTGCGCGCCTTCCAATTCGTCTACATCGCCGGCGTACTGCTGGCCGGCGGACTGTTGGCACGCTGGCGCAACAGCACAAGCGCGCCATCGCCGCTGCTCTATCTATTGCATTGCGGGCGTCTCTCTTTGCCGGCCAGAGACTCACCTATCCAGAGTCCAGCCATGTGGAATGGCCGGGGATAGACGCCGCGCAATCACTGGCAGCAGGCCTTCCTCTGGATTCGCGCCAATACCCCCGAAGATGCGATCTTCGCGCTGGATAACGACTACATTGAAGGCCCGGCGAGGATGCCCAGGGCTTTCGCGCAACCGCGGAGAGAAGCGCCGTTGCCGACTGGTTCAAAGACGGCGGCATCGCCAGCAACTTTCCCCAGGCGGCAATTCCCTGGTGGCAAGGGTCGCAGGCCACGGCGCAGCTCAACAGCGCCACCGATGAGCAGCGGTTGGCCCGTCTTCGGCCCCTCGGCGTCACCTGGATCGTCTTGCCTGCGCAGGCAAGCACCGGCTTTCCTTGTCCATTTACCAATGCGCGCGTGCGCGTGTGCCGGCTTGAGCCGCTTTGCTTCACCCTACGGAAGGCGCAAAATAACAGCTGGAGCCGCAATCCGGAGGCGCAGATCGTCATGTTGACGCTGTATCAGCGACTTATTTTCGGTTACGTGCTCCTTCTCGCTCTCCTGCTTGCCGTCGGCCTGCACGATTCCCTCTCGCTTCACCAGGCAGCCGCACTCGATCACCAGCCGCAGTCCCGCCGCGACGGCGAGGGCAGGCACGCGCTGCGCTGGCCCGGCACGCCACCACCATCACCACCGTCTGCACGCTGAGCGGCGTTCTGATCTCCATCGGCTTTCTCATCTCCATCATCCGGCCGATCCGCCGCACGGCGGCCGCTGCTCGCCGCATCGGACAGGGCGAATTGCAACAACGCATCGAGTGGCGAACCCGGGATGACCTGGGCACGATTGCTACCGAGCTCAACCGCATGGCGGTGCGGCTGCGCGACCTGCGCGATACCGAATATGGCCGCAAGCAGATGGACCAGCAGCTTTCCGATGCCGTGGTGCAGTCCATCTTCGAGCCGGTGATCGTCACCGACGCAAAAGGGCAGGTCCTCAAGCTCAACCAGGCGGCCAGCGAAGTGCTGGGCGAGGCCGCCGCGGATCGCATGGCCCTGACCAACACGCCCGGGAGGAGAGAGGATCCTGCGCGCGGTGCGCGACGCGGTCTCCATGCGGCAGTCCATCGCCAGCGAGGACGAAGCCGCCATGCTGCCCATGAAGCTCGGCGAGGGACAGCGCAGCTATCGCCTGCGCACCACACCCATGCGCGATCTTGAGGGCAAACTGCTGGGAGCCGTCAGCGTGCTGGAAGACATCACCGAGATGCAGGATATCGATCGCTTCAAGACCCGCTTCCTCAGCGTCGCGTCGCAGAAAACTCCGCCAGCCCCTGGAGCAGCTTCGACTTAGCCTGTACACGCTCACCTCAGGTTTCGCCGGCGAACTTGCGGCCCTTGCAGGCGGATGTGCTTCATGGAGCCGAAGAGGAGGCGGAACGCCTCAACGACCTCATGTCCGATCTGATCGAGGTCTCCGAGATCGATACCGGACGGCGCGAGACTCCGCATGGATCGATTCCGCCCCATCGATATTCTTCGCGACGCCTGCTCCCAGTGCGCGCGATGAAGTCCGCGCCAAGAACATCGATGTGCAGATCCAGGCATTCGCCGACCTCTCGTATGTGAATGGAGATCGCCGCGCACTGCGCAGCATCATGGACAACCTGATGAGCAATGCGGTGCGCTACACGCCGGAGAACGGAACCATCCTGCTGCAGGCCAAGGAGCAGAAAGACAAAGTGCAATTCTCCGTGCGCGACTCCGGCCGGGGCATCGAAGCAGAGCGCTGCCTAACATCTTCGGCCGCTTCAACGCCGCGCATGACCAGGGAACCGGCCTGGGCCTCGCCCTGGTGCGCCGGCTGGTCGAATTGCTCGGTGGCCAGATTTCCGTGGAGAGCCGGCTCGGCCACGGAGCCACCTTCAGCTTTACTCTTCCCGTCGCCACCGCCGTTGCCACCCGGCATCCCATCGAAATCGGTTGAGCATACCTCGCTACACTAACCATGAAGCGTAGAAGTGAATTGCTCTTACCCCGCAAAGGATAATGACAGACCTCTCGACCGACATCACACCCGCCGCGCCTGAGCTGGCAAAGCTGCGCGTCTACATCGGCGCCGCGCCCGGCGTGGGCAAGACGTACCAGATGCTCGAAGATGCCCACCGGATGAAGAAGCAGGGCGTTGACATCGTCATTGGGCTGATCGAATCCCATGGGCGCAAGGATACCCAGGACCAGGTAAGAGATCTGGAAGTCATTCCCCGGCGCGCCATCCCTTACCGCTCCGTTGTTCTGGAGGAAATGGATCTCGATGCCATTCTTGCCCGGCATCCCAACACCTGCATGGTGGATGAACTGGCGCACACCAACGTGCCGGGATCGAGAAACCGCAAGCGCTATGAGGATGTGCTGGAACTGCTCGACGCCGGCATCAACGTGATGACCGCGGTCAACGTACAGCACCTTGAAACCCTCAACGACTCCGTTTCCCGCTCCGCCGATACCCAGATCCGGGAAACCATCCCGGACAGTTTCCTGAAGCGGGCCGATGAAGTCGTGAATGTGGACGTGACCGTAGAGGAACTGCGCTCACGGCTCAAGCAGGGCAAGATCTACGCCGCGGAGAAGATCGAGCAATCGCTGGCCAACTTTTTCCGCAAAGGCAACCTGAGCATGTTGCGCGAGCTTGCGCTGCGCACCACGGCGGAAGAGGTCGGCTCGCGCGCGGCGGAGTATCGCAGAAGCCAGGGCCTGGAACAAGCTCCGATGCCGGAGAAGGTGATGGTCTGCCTCTCACCCCGTCCGGGAGCGGAACGCCTTCTGCGGGTCGGAGCGCGCATTGCCGGCCGCCTGGCCACCAACTGGTACGCGGTGCGGGTCGAATCGCCGGATGAAGATGCGCGCCATGGAGACGCGGAAGAGTATCAGCGCATGGAAGAGTACCAGCGCCTGGCCCGCGAGCTGGGCGCCCAGGTCATCGTGTTGAAAGACAAGAACGTTGCCGACGCGCTGATCGAGTTCGCGCAGCAGGAGAGCATCTCGCACGTGGTTTTCGGGCAGTCGGCGCGCTCGCGGTTGGACATTCTTCTGCGCGGCTCGGTCATCAACCGCTTTCTCGCGGAAATTCGTGACGCCACGGTGCAGGTGGTCCCCATCAGCAAGGCCAAGCGTTAGCGCGATGTCCGCTCGCATCGGTGAAAAGACTCTGGTCGTCTTGAAGGCTACGGGTTTCGACCAGGTCTGTGGAAGAAGCTGGGAGAGGGACAGCAAATCGCTATTCCCTCAGCGGCTGAAGCCGGATCAGCTGTCCCTCAAGATTTATGTGCGGTCTGAAGCCTCGTAGCACCTTGAAGACGCGGAGTTTTGCCGCAGCGCTTGGGATGACTCTGCAAGCTGGGTGGCCCATTCAAGCCGTACTTCGGCTCTGAGTGGGCTACCATGCCTCCCACTCGTTGTCTAGAGACCTGTGCTTAGGGCCCGAGCCTGCTCCGTCCCACATTCTGCGAAGCGTTGTTGCGATATAGAGGGTTGCGCGGATACTCAACCGCCAGTTCGTGCAGCAAACCACACCCTTGCGCATCATTCTTGTCCCGCAACGCGGCCACGGCCAGCAACAGCTTGGCGAAAGGCTTCAACAGGTTTCCATGAGCCGCGGTCAGCTCGAGCTCGTGAATGCCCTGCTCCTTGTCCGGCCTGATGCCACCGATGCGCAACATCCAGCGCACCGGCGCCGGCTTGATGCCGGTCAGGTAATTTTCGATGCCGACAGCCAGTAAAGCATCGTAGGCGTCGGGCTTTTGCTGCAGTAACTGTTGCGCAAGAATACGTCCTTGCTTCATATAGCTCAGCGCAGCGAAGATCCTCCTTGTCGATCATTGCTGCATAATCGGATCGCAGCCCCATGGCCAGCACCTTGGCAAACAGAGCGTTGCTGTCATCGGCATGCTGCTTGAGCGCTGCGTCCGCGAGCAGGTCCCCGTGATCCACTGCGGCATAGAACTGTTCGCGCACCTTGGGGTCCGGAGTTAGCTTCGATGCGCGCTTCAAAGGTCTTGTCGTTGGTGAAGAGCTGGCTTTCCAGGATGTCGAGCCGGGCAAACTCCCCAAACAGGAAGCCGGCCGCCTGCGACACCGGGCCCCAATGGGTCTGCCGGGTGCATGCGCTCCCAGGTGGAGAAATCCTGATGGGCCTTTTGAAAATCCAGGTTGTACATACTCTGGAAACCCTGCTCGATCTCGGTCGGCGCCAGGGCGTCTGCTGTGTGCGTGGGCCAGAGGGTCAGCATCAGCAACACCGCCGCAAAACAGGTCCGCGCAGTCATTGACTTTCTGTGACCAAGTCTCTGGGGAACTGCCTTCATGAGTATGAGGATAGGATGCGCCGTTGGGCGGGATGTGCAAACCGGACCGTTTCCGCCGATTCCCGTCCTCGATTGTGACCGTTGCCGGCCGCAAACTCAAGACCTCCCAGGCGGGAGGCGGTTATCGTTCGCTCCAGCGCACCCCAGCGTGAGCCACCGCGGCCGGCGCAGCGAAGCTGCGCAGCCAGCCGGCCAGATGCCTATAGTCTTCCGCGGCCGCCGAACCGGGCGCGTAATCGATCACCGTCATTCCCTCTGCCAGTGCCTCGCTCACCGCAGAGCTGCGGCGCAACACCAAAGGCAGCAGGCGGTCGCCCAATTGCTGCTGCAGCATGTCCCGCACATCCAGATGCAGCGGCGACGAGGCGTCGAACTGGTTCAGCAGGTAAAGAGGCTTGCCCGGCTGGCCTCCCGGCCGAGAAAGCCTCCAGCGATCGCCAGGCTTGCCACCGAGCTCATATCCGGAAGGATAGGCACCAGAACCGTCGGCCGAAGCATCAGCAGACGGCTCGCCACCTGCCGGCTGGCCGTGGCCACGTCTACCAGGATGCGGTTTGCGCCGCGCCCATCGCGCACCAGCTCTTCCAACAACGGGTCATGCTCGCCGCCCGTCCCCGGGATAGCGCTCCGCCTCCAGGCTCAGGATCTGCACCGGCGCGTCGCTCTCCCCTCCAGGGGGACCGGGAGAAAAAGGTCCGGACCACTCCGGGCTTGGATTCGCGCGAACCAAAATAGAACGGCAGCAGCCCGCAGGCAGCCGTATCGGCAAGCAGGACGTGTTCCCCGAGGGCCGAGAGAGCGCGCCCCAGCGTGGCCACCAGGCAGGTCTTTCCCACTCCGCCGGCAAGGGAAAAAACGGCCACCATGGGTGGGCCGCTGTCCGATCGCCGGCGGCGCCGCGTATCGCCGCTCTCGGCGGAGCGAAAACAGAGTGCAGCGCATACCAGCGTGGCCCGTCTCACCATGGGCTGCGGCAGCGTCTCCCGCATCGACCCGGGGAGGGTTTGCGGCTCCAGTGGGGACCCTGGCCTGGCTCCCTGGGTTGCCGTGGAGCTGCGACATCTCCGCAGGCTGCGCGGCTCCCCCCGGTTCTGCCGGATCGCGCACGAACCGGGGCGAAACTGCCCCCGCACCTCCTTGCGCGAAGCAGAAAAGTCCCAGTACCTTGTTCCCTTCGCGTGCGGGCCCGGGAGTAGAGCGCCGCGATATCCGCCGGCATTGCGCCCTGCTCCGGGTCAAATGGTCTTTCTGTCATGGCACTCCCTATTCTCCCAATGGATGGAAAGCCTGTCCTCCCGAACGGGCGACGAGTCTTGTATGTCGTCTTTCGACATCTTCATCCTGGAGCTTTAGTTCCCTAACATACCCGGTTTTCCTGTTGAGGTGAGCGGCGCGATCGAACTGCTGTGCGGCCCCCGGCCGCCGGCTCACCTCTTCCTGGCCGCCCTGCCCATTGTGGTACTTTGGAAACTAAGCAGAAATGAGCTCGTAGCTCAGTCGGTAGAGCAACGCACTTTTAATGCGTGGGTCGTGGGTTCGATTCCCACCGAGCTCACCACGTTTGGAGCTACCGAGCAGGGTTGGCGCACCACAGCCGCTCCTTCCGGTGACACCCATGACCGCCAGCCCGCTCTGACTCCCTGCCTCTGAACTCCTCGCAGGTCACTTCGCTTCAGGACCGTTGCACTGCCGCCTGGCATCATGAGGTTCCGGCCGTGCCGCCGTCGCTGACTGGCTTCGAGCGTGCGGTGGCCGAGCAGCATCTGGCCAATTTCGAGCTTTGGCACGCGGAGGATGAGGCCCGCACTCCCGGAGCCAGCGATCATGACCTCGCCAGGATCAAGCGCTTTATCGATCGCGCCAACCAGCGGCGCAACGATCTCACCGAACAGTGCGATGTGTTGCTGCTGAATTTTCTCCGCCAGCAGAACCTGCCCGCTCCCGGCGCCGAACTGCATTCCGAGTCTCCCGGCCTGATCCTGGACCGGCTTTCGATTCTTTCCCTTAAGCTGTTTCATACCCGCGAAGAGATCGACCGCCCCGAGGCGCCCCCGGGCCACGGCGAACGCAATCTGCGAGCGTCTGCATATCCTGGAGGAGCAGCGGGACGATTTAGCCGCATCTCTCGACCGGCTGTGGCAGCAGGTCCTCGATCGGCCGGCGAAGGTTCAAGCTCTACCGCCAACTAAAGATGTATAACGACCCTGCGCTCAACCCGGCGGTCTATGGCCCGCGACGAAGTCGTAATCAGAGCCCGGTGAATACGCCTGATTGGCGCCCGTGCTACAGTCTTGCCAAGGATGCCGAGCTACCCGCCGGGTTGACGTACGCCGCTTCGGTGCGTATAAAAACGAATCTAATAGCCGGTTGCGCTCCGTATCCGGTCCTTCATGTCGACTCCTGTGGTAGCAGGAGAAAGAAGAGTGGGTTATGCAAAACACAGGTCAGGGTATCCCCGCTCGGCGCAATCCTCGCACCATCGAGGGCAAGGCGCGCCCGATGCCCAATGCTGCGCACCAGAAGTCCTGAACGAGTACCAAAACGCGATGCAGTGGATGCATGAAGGCAAGTATGAGAAAGCCCGGCTGGTCTTTGAGAAGCTCAGCCAGGACGGCCCGGTTGAGATTCTGGAGCGGGTGCGGGTCTATCTCTCCGCCTGCCAACGGCACGCGCAACAAAGTGGTCTCTCCTTCGACAACACCGAGGAGCAGTACGACTACGCCATTTCCCTGTTGAATACCGGATTCTATGAAGAGGCTCGCGACCAGTTCCAAAGAATTCTCAAGACCAACCCGGCCGCCGACTATGCCTACTACGGTCTGGCCATTCTGGAAAGCATGACCGGGCTGGCTGAGCCCTGCCTCGAGCACCTGGCTAAGGCGATCGAGCTGAGCCCCCGTAACCGCATCCAGGCGCGCAGCGATTCCGATTTCCAGGATATGGCCGATGATCCTCGTTTCACCGAATTACTCTACCCCGAGGTTCCGTAAGCAAAGCATGAGTTCGTCCCAGGATCTTCGCGTTCCATGCTCCCGCTTTCAGGGTATCGCCGGAGTTCGTTTGCTGGCGTAGGTTAGCTTTGTGACTGCTCTATGGTGAAATCCCTCTCCTCCACCTTGGCCAAGCCAAGGCCCGCGAAAACCACTGCCGCTCGACGGAGCACCGACCCCGCCAGCATTCGGGCCGTGGCCATTGGCGGAGGTACCGGCCTTTCCACCCTGCTGCGCGGGCTCCGGCGCTATGTCGCGTCGCCTCACCAGTCTTCGGCCGACTGCGAGGCTGCGCCCTGCCTCATCTCCGATCTGGCTGCCGTGGTCACGGTCACCGATGACGGCGGCTCGAGCGGACGGCTGCGCCGCGGCTTCAATATGCTGCCGCCCGGCGATCTGCGCAATTGCATGGTGGCTCTTTCCGAAGACGAACATCTGATCTCCCGCCTCTTCCGCCATCGTTTCACCGCCGGCGAGGGTCTTGAAGGCCACAGCTTCGGCAATCTCTTTGTGGCCGCGTTGCTGGAAATCACCGGCGATTTCGCCCAGGCGATCAAACTCTCTTCGCAGGTCCTTGCCACCCGCGGCCACATCTACCCCGTAACCAACGCCAACGTATCTCTCGCCGCCCGCATGGATGACGGTTCCCTGGTAAAGGGGGAGACCAACATCACCGCCAGCCGGCAACGCATCGTTGAACTCATGCTCGAGCCGGCGGACGCCGAACCGCTGCCCGAGACCCTGGAGGCGATTGAACGCGCCGACCTGATCACCATTGGTCCTGGTTCGCTTTTTACCAGTCTCATTACCAACCTTCTGGTCAAAGGTGTTTCCGAGGCCCTGGCCTCTTCACGGGCAGTCCGGGTGTACATCTGCAACCTGATGACTCAGGCCAATGAGAGCCTGAACCTCACCGCTTCGCAGCATATCGAGCGCATTTATGAGCATGCGCACCGGCCCATCTTCGACTACGCCCTGGTGAATACCGCGCCCGTCTCAAGGTTCTGCTCGATCGCTACGCTGGAGAAGGGTCGTCGCCTATCGTCGCCGACATCGAGGCGATCGAGGCCCTCGGCGTTCGCTGTATCGCCGGCGACTTTGCCGCCGAAGGCGATGTAGTCCGCCACGCCGCGGATCGGGTAGCCGACGCTGTCGTACGGCGAGGCATTGCCGGCCGCCGATAAGTGGAATTTCCCAGCCTACAGGTCCCTCCGATCGGTACCCAATAAGCGCTCATTTTAAACGTTGGGCTCGGCAACCATTCAAGCCTTTGGTTGAGCTCGTGGAGCCTGCGGCCCCACGTCGCGAAAAGATGTTTATCGGAGCCCTGATTCGTCATCACGGTCACCGGCCGGCTGAATCTCCTTGACGGTTCGCTTCAACTGGCCGCAGGCGGCGTAGATGTCTCTGCCGCGCGGCCGGCGCAGAAAGGCCGGAACACCGCGCGCGATGAGACTTTGTTGAAAGGCCGCCACCTGCTCCGGCGCCGGCATGGTGTAGCCAATCCCGGGACCGGGATTCCAGGCGATCAGATTCACCTTCACCGGCATGGGCGCACGGCGCGCCAGCGCGACCAATTCATCCGCATGCTGCAACCCGTCGTTCACGCCGCCCAGCAGCACGTACTCGAAGGTGACCCGCTCCCGCGGCCGGAGTGACAATTGGCCGCCGCCTGGATCACCTCATCGATCTTCCACTTGCGGGTGATCGGCATGATCGCTTCGCGAATCCCATCGTTGGGCGCGTTCAGGCTGATCGCCAGCCGGGGCCGCACCGGCTCGCCGGCCAACCGCAGAATGCCGGGCACGATGCCGGAGGTGGAAACCGTCATCCTGGATTCGGCCAGCGATGCCTCGTTCACCAGCAAACGCACGGCCGCCATGAACTCGTCGTAATTCAGGAACGGTTCGCCCATGCCCATGAAGACCAGGTTGATCCGGTCGCGCCCCACTTGCACCGCCTGCCGCTCCAGCACCGCGATCACCTGGCCGGCAATCTCTCCCGCCGACAGGTTTCGCTGCAAACCCATTTTCGCCGTGAGGCAGAACTGGCAGTTGACCGCGCAGCCGATCTGGCTGGAGACGCAGATGGTGGCTCGCCGGGAGCCGGCGCTGGCAGGTTCGTGCCCGCTGCCATCTCCCTGCTCCCCCCCGTCGCCGTCCGGCATCCAGACCGTCTCCACCGTCTGCCCGTCCTGGCCCGCAACCAGGTAGCGTTCGGTACCGTCCACGGAACGAAACGTCTCGACAATCCTGGGCCGGGCGATCACCCAGCCCTCGTCCGCCATGGCTTTGCGCAGCCCGAGGGGGAGCGTATGGACCTGGTCCAGGGAGGCAATCCGCTGGCGAAACATGGCCTCGATCAGCTGGCCGGCCCGGTAGGGGGGCTGCCCAAACTCAGCCATTAACTGCGTAAGCTGTTGACGGGAAAGGCCGAAGAGATTCCTGGCGGGAGACTTGGCGACTCCGTCTAATAGGGGACGAGATTTTCCCGACCAGGCATCGACAAACGGCTCTTTTTTGAGCATATAGTAGCCCGGTTTCGAGGTACCGCTTTGGCGGTTTCGCCAATAGCCTTATGCACTAACAAGGGTGCATCGGAGGGTAACTTCCCGCGCGAAAAGGCCTGCCCAGGCGGCACTGCATTTTGGTAATCGACCGCAGGAAATCCGCTTTAGCCCCTGGGAAAGCCGCTACACTGGAATGGTGACAGAACGCAGCATTCGACGCACGATCCTACCTTCCGGCCTGACGATCCTGACCGAGCGCATGGAGCATATCCGGTCTGTTGCCATGGGTGTGTGGATCAGGGCCGGCTCCCGGCATGAGCTGCCGGAAGTAAACGGCATCTCTCATTTCGTCGAACACATGGTCTTCAAAGGAACGCAATCGCGCTCCGCCAAGCGCATTGCGCGTGAAGTCGATGCGATCGGCGGCAACCTGGACGCGTTCACCGGCAAAGAAACCATCTGCTTCAACCTCAAGGTTCTCGATCGAGCATGTCCCCACGGCGCTCGACGTTCTCTCCGACCTGGTGTTGAACCCGGTCTTCAACAACGACGACATCATGCGTGAGCGCGGCGTCATTCTCGAAGAGATCAAGATGGATGAGGACAATCCCGACTATCTGGTCCACGAGATCTTCACCCAGAATTTCTGGAAAGACCATCCCTTAGGAAAACCCATCCTGGGAACGAAGGAGACGGTGCGCCGCTTCGAGCAGGATATTTTGTTCGACTACTATGGCAAGCGCTTCTCCGGTAACAACATGGTGTTTTCCGCCGCGGGCAATCTGGAGCACGACGACTTTGTCGACCTGGTAGCCAAGCGCTTCGACCACATTGCGCCCGCCAACGCCGCGCTTGCGGAGACAGAGCCGCACACTGTTTCGAAGATCGTCCTGCGCAACAAGAAGGCCCTGGAACAGGTGCAGCTTTGTTTGGGCGTACCTTCTCCACCCATCGCGCACGATCTCCGTTACGTGACCCTGCTGCTCAACACGGTGCTGGGCGGCGGCATGAGTTCGCGGCTTTTCCAGACTGTGCGCGAAGAACATGGCCTTGCTTACTCCATCTTCAGCGACCTCAATCCGTATCGCGATACCGGCTCGCTGTGCGTCTATGCGGGTACCTCCTCGGCCCACTGCCTGCAGGTGATCGAGTTGATCATGTGCGAGTTCCGGCGCCTCAAGTGCGAAGCGCTGCCGGAAGAGGAACTGCAACGCGCCAAGGACCAGCTCAAGGGCAACATCATTCTCGGCCTGGAAAGTTCGATGTCACGCATGTCGAACCTGGCCCGCCAGGAGATGTACTTCGAGCACTTCTTCGGCGTGGACGAAATCATGGACAAGGTCGATACCGTCACCAGCGAGGAGGTCATGGCCATGGCCAACTCGCTCTTCGACCCGGATAAGGTGGCAGTGACGCTCCTGGGCCGGCTCGACGGGCTCAAGATCAGCCGCGCCCAGCTGGCCTGCTAGGTTCGGCGAGCGCTTTTGCCGCCGGCTGCGTCCATATCATTTGTAAAATGGGACCGTCATGACACAGACCAGCAATCCAGGCATCCTCCGCACCAACCGCCAGCGCGGCTTCACCCTGATGGAACTGCTTATCGTCATGTCCATCATGATCATCCTGATGTTGATCGCTATCCCAAACTTCATCAGCATGAAGGCCCAGGCGGACGAGACCTCAGCCATCCAGTCGCTCCGCGCCATCTACCAGGCGCAGATCCAGTACCAGACGAACTTTCCCTCCAACGGCTTCGCCTGTGCGCTGGCCGCTCTAGGCGGCGCTGCCAGCGCCGGTCCGCCCAGCCCGCAGGCGGCGCAAGTCCTGCAGGGGGATCTGGCCACGGGACAGAAGTCGGGCTACACGTTCAACATTGTGAACTGCAACAAGGTGATGGTGAACAACCAGGACATGTACACCTCGTATGAGGTCGACCGCGGTTCCACAGTCCATTGGGAAGTCGGGTCATCGTGGCTTCTGCATCGACTCCGGCAGGGGAGATCAAGGCCGACCTTGCGGGTGGCACGAATTGCACGCAGCCAATTCAGTAAACGCCCGCTGCGTCTTTGTGCTGCTGGGACTCTCTCTGTTCCTGCCCATTCCTTTGTTCGCCCAGCCCGAACTCACTGCGCAACAGCTAGCGCAGCGCGTCGACAAGTACTACAACGGCCTCCATTCGCTGCGGACCGCCTTCACCGAGAGCTTTCACGGGATGGGCATCGATCGCCAAGAGAGCGGCATCCTGCTGCTGCGCAAGCCGGGAAAGATGCACTGGAGCTATACCAATCCGCCGGGAAAGGTTTTTCTGCTCGACGGCAAATATGCCTGGTTCTATTCCCCCGGTGATGCCCAGGTAGAGCGAGTGGCCGCCGCGCAACTGGATGACTTGCGTTCGCCGCTGCGCTTTCTGCTCGGCCACACGCAATTGCAGAAGGAGCTCGACGGGTTGACCCTCTCCACTACCGACGCTGGGCTGCAACTCTCCGGGGTGCCCAGGGGCATGCACAATCGGGTAGAAAAAATTTCGCTCGGTGTGAGTGCTGATGGGGCCATCCACTCCATGGTCATCCACGAAACCGATGGAGCGCAAACGGCATTCACCTTTAAGGAAAGCCAGGCGAATGCACCGGCCCCGGACACGGAGTTCGTTTTCCATCCGCCGCCGGGCATTCCGGTGGTGGATGGCTTGCCCCCGGTGTAGTGATACGCCTATCACGCAATCATGAACTTCATTATTTCGACAATATGCGTATTGGCAGCTCTGGTCGCCGGGGCGCAAAGCACTAAGCATAGCGGCCCTTGGGAACTCGAGGAGAGCGGGTCTACCGCCGGCCTTCGGGGAATCTATGCCGTGGGCGGCGGCGTGGTTTGGGCCAGCGGCACGGATGGCACGATATTGCGTAGCGAAGACACTGGCTACCTTTGGCAGCACTGCGCCACGCCACCCGGCGCAAGCAAGCTGGACTTCCGAGGCGTCTGGGCCTGGGACGCACAAGCCGCGTTGTTGTTGTCGAGCGGGCCCGGCGACCAATCGCGCCTCTATCAGACGACGGATGGCTGTACCAGTTGGAAGCTGCTTTTGACCAACCCCGATGCAGCCGGCTTTTGGGATGGCATCCTCTTCCTCGACCGGCAACACGGGTTTATCTACGGTGATCCAACGCAGGCCCCCGGGCGTAATGATCTTATGAGGTTTGGTTTACTGGAGACCCACGACGGCGGGAAAACGTGGAGCCCGGCCGCCGAACTTGAGGCGCTCCCTGGCGAGTCAGTTTTCGCCGCCAGCAATAGCGCGATGGCCACCAAACAAGGAACAGATCTGGCTGGGAACAAGCAAGGCGAGGGTACTGCGGACTAGGCCGGGCGAGGAGTGGAAAAGCGCGCAGACTCCGCTGGCAAGCGGAAACGACTCCTCCGGCGTCTTTTCCTTAGCATTTCGCGACCAGATGCACGGAATTGCCGTCGGAGGAGACTTTCGCAAGTCCAAGGAAGCAACCGGCAATGCGGCCTTTAGCTCCGATGGCGGAGAGCACTGGAGCGCAGCCGGCAAACCACCTCATGGCTATCGTTCGGCTGTGGCGTGGGATGCGATGGAGCAGGCCTGGATAACGGTGGGCAGCAATGGCTCCGATATCTCCTATGACGACGGCAAGACTTGGCAATGGCTCGATAGTGGTAACTGGAACGCTCTCAGCCTGCCTTGGGCCGTCGGTCCCCACGGTCAAATTGGCAAGCTGGGAACGCTTCCAGCCAAGCCGGCCGCAGCGGCTGGAGTATCCCGGTAAACTGGTAAGGGGCCCATGGCAGAGTACGTAGTCAAATTGGCGGATGAGCGGGGACGCATACAGGAGCAGGTACAGATCGCCGGCTCCGCGGAAGAGCTGCGCAGCCGCTTCTCCCAGGCCGGCTACTACGTCTACTCGGTGCGCCCGCGCGGCATGCGCGGCGTGGGTGGCAGCCGCAAGCGCGCGAACCTGGAAGCTTTCATCATCTTCAACCAGCAGTTCCTCACTCTGATTCGGGCCGGCCTGCCCATTGTTGGCTCCCTCGATATGCTGGTCAAAGGCCAGAAGAACCCTACCTTCCGCGCGCAGCTGGAAAATGTAGCCGCGCGGGTGCGCACCGGGGAATCGCTCTCCGGAGCCTTTGAAGCCCAGGGCGGCTTTCCTTTGATCTACACCACCACGTTGCTCGCGGGAGAACGAAGCGGCCAACTGGAAGATGTTCTTTCCCGCTATCTTTCCTTCCAGCGGATTTCGCTCTCCTTCCGCAAGAAGCTGATGGCTTCCCTGCTCTACCCCTGCCTGCTGATCACCATGGTGATGGCGTTGTTCGTTTTCCTGATCAGCTTCGTGGTGCCGCGCTTCGCCATGCTTTACGACCAGCTGGGGACCAACCTGCCCGCGGCCACCCGCATGCTGCTGGCACTGGGCAATAATTTTCAGCACTACATCCTGTGGATGCTGGCCGGCATCGCCATCATCGTCTACGCGCTCTACCGTTATAGCCAGACCACGGCCGGGGCAGCGCGCATCGATCGCATGCGCATCGGCATGCCGGTCTTTGGCAATATCTGGCGCAAGTACCAGGTCGCGCTCTTTGTGCGCACCCTTTCGAGCCTGCTGGTGGGTGGATTGCCACCGGTGCCCTCGCTTGAGACCGCAGCCCGCTCCATCTCCAGCAACACGATTGCCAAGGCCGTGATGGCCTCCGTGGGCAGCGTGCGCGAGGGAAAGAGCCTGGCCCAGAGCCTGGAAAAAACCACTGTCTTCCCCGACCTGGCGGTGGAGATGATCGACGTCGGCGAATCTACCGGCGCTTTGCCGCAAATGCTCAATTCGGTCGCCGAGTTTTTCGAAGAAGACGTACAGACGGCGCTAACCGCCGCGCTGGCCCTGATTGAGCCCGCTATCCTGATCGTGATGGGCTCGGTTGTCGTGGTCATCCTGATCGCACTTTATCTGCCTATCTTTTCTCTGGGGCAAGCGAGCACCATGGGAGGCCACTGAGGAGGTTTGCTTCCCGCCTCCGCTTTGTCCATTTTTGCCGTAAGGAGTTTGCATGGCCGACAGCACCGTACTTCTCACTACCATCGTCCCTGAATCCGACGAGACTTCGCGCGCCCAGGCGCTGGCCCATCGCTATCGCTGTGAGTTCGTCGATCTGAAGAACTTTCGCATCCAGCACGAACTCTTCCGCAGCGTGCCCGTCGACATGATGTTTCGCTATAACTTCGTGCCCCTGGAGCAGATGGAAGACCGCCTGGTGATCGCGGTCAGCGATCCCAGCCGGCTCATGATCCTGGACGAGATCAGCGGCCTGCTGGGACAACGAATCATCACTCGCGTCGCAACCCTCTCCCAGATTACCGACCTGCTCAAAAAGACGGAGCAGTCGCAGCGCGTGCTCGATGAGGCGTCCGAGGGGCTCACCTTCGACGTAATCTCGGCCGAAGACAATAGCGACGAGAACATCTCGATCGAGAAGCTCACGTCCGAGGAGGACATCAGCCCCATCATCCGGCTGGTGGATACCACCATCTTTACCGCGCTTGAGCGCCGCGCCTCCGACATTCACCTGGAAACCTACGATGACTCGTTGGTAGTGAAGTACCGCATCGACGGCGTACTGCAGGCAGCCATGGCGCCGATCGCGCGCGAGCACCACTCCACCATCCTTTCCCGCATCAAGGTCATGAGCGAACTGGACATCGCCGAGCGACGCGTTCCCCAGGACGGCCGCTTCCGCGTCCGCTACAAAGGGCGGCTGATCGATTTCCGAGTCTCCATCATGCCCACCGTGCACGGTGAAAACGCCGTGCTCCGCGTGCTCGACAAGGAGTCGATGAGCGAGAAGTTCCGTAAGCTCACGTTAGATGTGGTTGGTTTTGGAGAGGAAGATCTGCGCCGCTTCCGGCGCTACATCCGCGAGCCCTACGGCATGGTGCTGGTCACCGGCCCCACCGGGTCAGGCAAGACCACGACCCTCTATGCCGCGCTCAATGAGATCAAGAGCGACGAGGACAAGATCATCACCATCGAAGACCCGGTGGAGTACCAGATTCGCGGCATCACGCAGATCCCGGTGAACGAGAAAAAGGGACTCACCTTCGCCCGCGGCCTGCGCTCCATCCTGCGCCATGACCCGGACAAGATCCTGGTGGGCGAAATCCGCGACCAGGAGACAGCGCAGATCGCCATCAACTCGGCGCTCACCGGCCACCTGGTGTTCACCACCGTCCACGCCAACAACGTGGTCGACGTCCTCGGCCGCTTTCTCAACATGGGGGTAGAGGCCTACAACTTCGTCTCTGCGCTCAATTGCATCCTCGCTCAGCGACTGGTCCGCACCATCTGCGAACACTGCACCCGCCCCGTGCGCTACGACGATGAGTTTTTGCGCAACAGCGGGCTGGATCCCGAGTTGTGGCGCAGTTTCGACTTTCATGAAGGCGCCGGCTGCATTGAATGTGGAGGCACCGGCTATCGCGGCCGAACCGCCATCCACGAGTTGCTGGAGCTGACCGATCCCATTCGAGAGATTATTTTGGAGAAAAAACCCTCCTCGGAAGTACGCAAACTGGCCCAGGCGCAGGGCATGCAGTTCCTGCGCGAATCGGCCGTAGACCGCGCCAGCCGCGGCTTGACGACACTCAAGGAAATCAACAAGGTCACCTTTATCGAGGCCTTCCGCTAGACATGCTTTCAAACATCGCCAACCGTATCTTCCCGTCCGAAGCCGATGCGCTGCGTCCTCGCCTGGCCTGTGAAATCACCAGCGCCGGCGTGGTTGCCGGCCGGCCGGGCGAGGCGGAACAGGAAATTGTCTCTTCCTTCGCTCCCTTGCGCCCCGGAGTGCTCGCCGCCGGCCTGAAACCACCCAACTTCACCGATCGTGCCGCCGTGGCCGGCGCGCTGCGCCAGGCCCTGGACGAAATCAGTCTCAAAGAGACCCAGATCACCGTCGTCATTCCTGACGCTGCCGTCCGCGTCCTGCTGCTGGACTTCGACCTGTTGCCCGCCAAAGCCACCGAGGCTCTGCCCATCATTCGCTTTCGCCTGCGCAAGCTGGTTCCTTTTGAGGTGGAAGATGCAGCCGTCAGCTACCAGATCATGCCCGGCAAGCCCGGGCTGGTGCGCGTGATCGTCGCCGTTTCCCCGGCCGCTATCCTGGCCGAGTATGAAAGCGCGGTCCGCGAAGCGGGCTACGAACCGGGGGTGGTTTTACCCAGCACCCTGGCTGCCTTGGCCGCGGTCAGCGCGGAGGAACCGTCGCTGGTGATCAACCGCAACGGCGGCTCCGTCACTACCGCCATTACGCGGCAGAATGAACTGCTGCTCCACCGGACGCTTGAACTCACTGAAAAGGAATGGCTGCCCGAGGAGAATCAGCTCCATGCCGCCGAAGAGCTGCAGCAATCGGTAAGTGTTGCGGTGGCTTATTTTGAAGATACGCTCGAGTCGCCGCCGCGGCAGTTGCTATCCTGCGGCCTGGGCGGCCCGGAAGAGCTTATCCGCCTGCTGGGCGATGCCCGCATCCCCGTCCGCGACGTCGTTCCTACGCCCTACAAGAACAAAGCGATGCCTGGCGGCATCCTTGCCGGGGTGGTTGGAGCCCTCGCCAGCTGATGCGCATCCAACTCAATCTCGCTTCCCGTCCGTTTGTAGAGCTGGGCCCGCTTTACCTGAGGCTGCGAATCCTCATCATCCTTCTGGGGGTGATCGCCGTGCCGCTCTGGTTGCTGCTGGCCACGGAAAAGGGCAAGGCATCCGCGGCCCAGGCGCGGCTGGCCGCTGTCGACCAGAAGATCCAGGCGATCGAATCGCAGCGGCAGGCCTTTCAGTCGCAAATGCGGGAGCCGCAAAATGCCGCGGTATTGTCGCAATCACAGTTTCTCAACCGGGTCTTTGCCACTAAAGCATTCTCCTGGACTGCCGTCATGATGGATCTGGAAACTGTGTTGCCCAGCGGCGTGCAGGTGCTGAACATCGACCCGGTCCCCGCCAAAGATGGAAAAGTGACCATCCGTTTGCGGGTGAGCGGACCGCACGACCGCGGCGTCGACCTGGTCCGCAACCTGGAACACTCCCACCGCTTTCTCTCTCCTCGCCTGGCCCGGGAGACGGCGGAAAGCAACCAGAATGGGCGGCCGGTCGAGCAGGTGAGCACCGCGTCCAATGTGAACTTTGACCTGCTGGCGGAATACAATCCATTGCCCGAGCCCGCCGCGAAGGCGGCGGCGGTGCAGAAGGACGGGAGTCCGGCCGGAACCAGGCGATCGAAAGTCGTCCCCGGCCCCGCCGCGAAAACTGCCCCCAGCACTGCCGGGAAGGCCGCACGCAAACCGCAGGCTGCCAAGGTGGCCGCACCATGAAGAAATTCAGCGGCAACCTGTTCAGCTTACTCAACCTGCATATTGCCGGGGTGGCGCTGCTGTTGATCCTCAACCTGGTCCTCGGGGTGCGCCTCTTTCTTGCCTGGAGTACGTTGCGCGCCGCCGGCCCCGCCCAGCTCCAACAGCGGCAGATCGCGTACCGCGCGCTACAGCTGGAGATGAGCCCGTTACGAGGACTGCCACAGAAGGTCGACCTTTCGCGGACCCAGGCAGACGATTTTTACGCCGCACGCTTTCCCGGCGTGTATTCCACCATCTCCTCAGCGATCAATGACCTGGCCACCAAAAATACCGTCCGCCTTACCAACCTCGCCTACACTCCGAGGCCTGCACTCCCGGGGTTGGTTGAGCTCCGCCTGGACGCCAGTCTTAGCGGGGAGTACGCACCGCTCATGCACTTTATCAATGGCCTGGAGCGCAGCAAGACCTTCTTCCTGATCAACGGGCTCACGCTGACCGGGCAACAGGGCGGCCTGGTCAATCTGCGCCTTCGCCTCATTACCTATCTTCGTGCCAGCGACCTGAGCCAGCTGCCTCCGCCCACCGCGGGAGAGGAAGGCCCACCGGCCGGAGAGGAGGAAGCCCGCTAAATGGCCATCAAAGTCGGCACGGAAGATAAGAAGAAGGTGTACCTGGCGGGTGGCCTCGGCTTGGTCATGCTGATCCTGCTGGTGCGCTTCCTGTGGCAGACCTTCGGCCCTTCGCCATCCCCTGCGCCGCCGCCCCCAGTGGTAACGGCACCCCGTCCCTCAACCATACCTTCCGGCGGCGAAACGGCGCAAGAGAACACCGCGGCGGCAGCTTATGCCCACCCGGCCGCGAAGATCGGCGGCTTGGCCTCGCTTGACCCTACACTACACCCGGAGATCATGCGTCAGGCGGAGTCGCTCGAGTACACCGGCAGTGGGCGAAACATCTTCTCCCAGTTCTCAGCGCCCCCGGCCATACCCAAACCAATCGCTCCCATCCGCCAGGCAAACGTCGATACCGGGCCTCCGCCACCTCCGCCGCCCCCGCCCATCAACCTCGGGTTTTATGGCTACGCTGCGGAGAAGACAGGACAAAAACAAGTTTTCCTGCTGCACGGAGATGACATCTTCATCGCCTCCGAGGGGGATGTTGTCGACCGTCGTTATCGTGTGGTAAAGATTGGAGCCGCCTCTGTCCAGGTGGAGGACATTCCTTACCACAACACGCAAACCTTACCGCTACGTCAATGAGCGTTGCATGAAGCTAACCATGAGACCCAACTCGACACCATCCGGCTCTCGCCACCACCTTCAACACCAGGAGGGATTTCTCCTGCTCGGCGTTCTTTTCATGGTTCTGCTGATCACGATTGCGCTGGCCATAGCGGCGCCCAAGATGGCGGAATCGATTCGCCGGGATAAGGAAGCGGAGACGATACAGCGCGGAAAGCAATATGCCCGTGCTATCCGCATGTACTACACCAAATACGGGCGTTATCCCAACACGATCGACCAGCTGGTTCAGAAGACGAACAATGTGCGCTTCCTGCGCAAGCGCTATCTCGACCCAATGACCGGGAAAGACGACTGGCGCATCATTCACCTGGGCGAAGCCAGGGTTCCAGCCATGGGCTTGTTCGGGCAACAAATGCAGCAGAACGGCATTACGCCTACCGGGATGACTACCGGAGCAACCGGCACTTCGACCGGCTCCTTCGGGTCTTCTTCACCGTTTGGTTCTTCGAATGGGTCGTCTCCGGGCGGGGGTAGCTCGCCGTTCGGATCTTCGGGGTCCTCGTTCGGTAACAGTAGCGGTTCATCATTTGGCTCTTCCTCTTCGACCTTCGGCGGAAGCTCGGGATCGGCCTTCGGAAACAGCGGCTCATCTACTTCGCCCATTGGGGGCACCGACTCCAGCGCCGGCAGTGGCACGGACTCCGGCGCCGGTAGTGGGTCCAGCACAGGCAGCGGTTTTGGTTCGAGCTCCGGTACTGGCTTCGGTTCCAGTACTGGTAGTGGCTTCGGTTCGTCTCCCGGAATTGGCGGAACGACCACAACTGGCGGAACAGCCACCATGAATGCCGCCGGAACCACCGGGAGCAGCGGCGCCTTTGGCTCACCCGGCGTTACCGTCGGTGGCGCGCCCATCGTGGGGGTTGGCTTGCTCAGTAAGAAAACATCCATCAAGATCTACAAGAAACAGACCCACTACAACCAATGGGAATTTGTCTTCGATCCCACCCAGAATGCTCTCGAGGCGACGGCCGGCGCCGCCACCAACGTCAACGGCAGCACAACCGGCATGGGTGCGAACGGAAGCAGCGGGACAGGATTTGGATCGAGTAACGGTACGGGATTCGGATCGAGCAACGGCTCTGGATTTGGTTCCAGTTCGGGGTCTGGATTCGGGTCAAGTAACGGGTCTGGGTTCGGGTCGAGCAATGGATCCGGTTTCGGATCCACGAACGGCCCTGGATCCGGACCCAGTAACGGTTCTGGTTTCGGCGGATCGCCAGTAAGTCCGGTGAGCCCGACGTCACCGGTCAGCAACTCGCCTCAGTAGTCATTACCTATAAAGAAAAACCGCAGTTTCCTTCACTTTCATCGCTTCTGAAAATCGGGCGAACCGAGCAATAGTCCGGCTACCAGCGCAGCTTGTTTGTCCGCCGGGGCTGGTATCGGCGTCGCCAGATCCATCACTTGCACGAATGCGGCCCTGACGGGCATCGCCCCTGGTTGCTTCGCGCCGGGCTTGGGTGGCTCTGATCCGGGGAGTGCTATCGGTCCTTGCGCAGCCAGTTCTTCGGCTTGCTGCAAAACCGTTTGCCGGGCCTGCGGATTCAACTGCCCATCCAGAAACACCGCTTCCAACTTCGTTTCCTTCTGAGCAGCCGTGGCGGCATCGGGCCCCTTGATTTTCATCAAGGCATCCAGATCCGTCGCGGTGCCCAGCTTATGACCGGCAAGAGCCAGCGCGATGTTGATGCGGGTCAGCAGGTCACCGGAGTTTACCCACGCCCCAGCCATCCAGGAATAACCATTCGGCGTCTGGCAGCCGAAGAAAGGCATACCCAACTGGCTCATCGCATTCAGCACGATTCCCGGCCGCTCCACTTCGCCGCCGGTCGCCCGAACGGCCGAGAGCACAAACTCTTCAGGAGTCTTTACCTTGGCGCGATACGCCTCACGCGACCAGAACTCCGGCGAGGTAAACATGGTGCGCAGCACCTGGCGGATGTCGCCATCGCTATGCAGGTAGGTTTTTGCCATGCGATCCACCAGCGCAGGGGGCGGGGTGTCGCTCACAAAACGCTCCGCCAGCTGCTGCGAGAGATGGTGCGCCGTTGCGGGGCTGCTTGCCAGCTGGTGCAGCACGGCAAGACCCTCCTGTTCGCCATTCTCCTGAATGGTCTGGCCCAGCACGTACTTGGCTCCGGGCTCGTGGCGCCGCTCATTGAAAGTAAATCCAACCGCCTTACGAGGGTCTTCGATGGTCCAACCGGTAAAGACCTTGGCCACTTCGGTAACGTCTTTCTGCGTGTACCCGCCGTCCACACCGAGGGTATGCAACTCCATCAGCTCACGGGCATAGTTCTCATTCAACCCGGGTCTCTAGTTCTTGGCCGCGGGATTTGCCTGGGCACGCTGCGCGGCCAACGAGTGCGGGCCGATGCTGGAATGGTTGTCAAGATAGAACAACATCGCCGGGCTCTTCGCCGTCGCTACCAGTAGATCTTCGAACTTACCCATGGCATGCGGAGCAATCACGTTTTGCTGGTAGTCCACCAGGTACCAGGGCGCGAAGGGCCCCTTCTTCAGATAGACGTTGAAGTGGTTCAGCCAGAAATCCGTCATCACCGCCTGCAGCTGCCGCTGGCTGTAGATATCCGTGAGCAGGCGCGTTTGCAAAAGTTCACCGGCCACCAGCTGCGTAGGGTTTATTAGCGCAACCACTGTTTCTTTTTGCTGCGGCGTCAACCCAGTCGTCAGCTGGACGCGTTCTTCCGGAGTGAGGCCCTTCATGAAACCGCGCAGCTGGCCCGGCTTCATACTCACCATCCGCTGCACTCGCTGATCGGGAGATAGATTCACAATCTGGGTTGAGGCCAGATCGGCGAACAGCTTCTGCTCGTGCACGGTGATCGAAGGGGAGCTGGCTACATCCTCGAGCGCCATCGCGTCGGCCATCACACTCTCGTTGGCCGCCGCCTTTGCGTTCGCCTGACTATTCTCTGCCACGACCGGCGGCGCGGCCGTCATGTATTGGCAGCGCCCGCAGCGGCGATGGGCTCAGATCCGGGCTGCTTAGCCGCCTCCTGTGCCTGCTTCTGCCGCTTTTCTTCATAGGCGAAGACCTGGTTCTGGTAGATTGCGCGCTCCACCCGATCCGTGGGCAGGGTGACCTTTCCGTCAGCCACGGCGCGAATCACGGCCGCCGGACGGAAACGCCTGGAGCAGATCCTGTTGGCTCAGGCGCATCGCAGGAAAGCTCTGCAAACGTGCCTCGAGCAGGCTATCGTCCATCTGCTCGGGATTGAGCTGCATCTCCACCCATTTCTTGACCCCAATCGCCTTAACTCGTTCCAGGTCGCCTGGCCGCGGACCAAAGGTCAGCCGGTTCAACGCATGGGTCGCGCGCTCTTCTTCGGTAAGTGGCTGCACCGCCGGCGCTCGCTTGCTATGCCAACCAGGGCTGGCTGCCGCTAGCAATATTGCCGGTTCCTGAACCAGGGAGAGGATCAAGCAGCCAGCCAGGGCACGCGTAAACAACCCGGCGATAGAACGTGAGGATGAAGGCATGGTCGAGCAGCTCCACAAACATGAATCTAGGCGTTCAGACCCTCGGATGGGCGTCGAAGTCGCGTTGGGCGACCTGGATTTCGTGGGTTGGCTAGCCTTTGATTCAGAGCTTGCTACCCGGCGGCATCCTCAACCACAGGTTCCAGGCTAGCGGGCAGAATGCCCATTGCCTGGTAAATCGGCCGGATCTCAACCCGGATCGCCTTGAACCTGGTGGCAAACCATAGCGCCACCCAGAATGACCACGGTGCCGGTGATCATCACCGTGTGCGGAGCGCCCAGCCAATGCGCCAGGCCGCCCGCCAGCAGGCTGCCGAAGGGCGCCATGCCCACGAACGCCATCGTGTAGTAGCTCATCACCCGGCCACGGCGGTCCTCCGGTACCAGGGTCTGCACAATCGTGTTGCTGGCCGCCATGCCCTGCATCATGCCGAAGCCGGTCAGCAGCATCATCAGCATGGAGAACCACATCACCCGCGAAAGTCCGAAGAGAATCAAGCCGCTGCCAAAGGAGGCGGCGGCGATGGGAATCATCCGGCCCAACCCCAGCACCGTCTTGCGCACCGCGAGCGAAAGCGCCGAGACCAGCGCGCCTACCCCCGATGCGCCCATGAGCAGCCCCAGGGTATGCGGCCCTCCGTGCAGCACCTGGGAGGCGAAAATCGGCATCAGCACCACGAAGGGCATGCCCATCAGGCTGACCAGCGCAAAGAGCAGCAGGATGGTGCGCACAGGCGCGAACCCGGAGACGTAGGCCCACCCCTCCTTCAATTGCACCCACATGGAAGCAGTGGCCGCACCCCTGCCCGGCAGGGGCTTGATATGCATCAGGGCCAGAGATGCGATGACCGCAAAATAGCTCAGGCCATCGATGAGAAAGCAATAACCCTCGCCGAAACCGGCAATGACCAGACCTGCCAGCGATGGACCCACCAGCCGCGCCATATTCACCATCGATGAATTGATGGCGATGGCGTTACCCAGGTCCTTCCGGTCCTCCACCATTTGCACCAGAAATGCCTGGCGGCCGGGCATGTCAAAGCCGTTGATCAGCCCTTGAAAAGCGCTCAGGATCAGGATCTCCCCAATGGTGATTCGATTGGCGAGCGTCAACCCAGCCAGCAACAGGGACTGCAGAGCGGCCAGGGCCTGGGTCCAAAGCAACACCTGCCTGCGATCCAGGCGGTCGACCCACACCCCGGCAAACGGGGCCAGCAGAAAGGTAGGAATTTGTCCCATGAAGCCGACCAGGCCCAGCAGCAGGGCGGAGCCAGTCAGCCGGTAGACCAGCCAACTGGTGGCGATCCGCGTCATCCAGGTACCGATGAGGGAAATGCTTTGTCCGCTGAAAAACAGCCTGAAGTTGCGGTGCCGCAAAGCACGCCAGGCATGCGAAATACCGCCGCGGGTACGAGGCGTCCGGAGGACGCCGGGTGGGCTGTCGTTTTGTTCCTCTTCCATGGTGGCCACAGGCGGCGTGAGATGCCTCGTCGAAACGCTTTTTAGATGCCGCCCGGTCAAACGACAGCGCGGAAACCAGCCCGGCTTTCGGACCGTACCATCGGTCGCAGAAGGTCGGGCGAGGCATGTCTATTTTTCAACATTACACTCCGGGTTTGTCGTCGGGTGCTCTGGTTCCTGCCGGCTATTTTCGGCAAAGAACGATGCAAAGGCGGAGTGTGCTGGGCCTGGAGCGTTTTGAGGGCGGCACGGCCCCCTGTGTCCAGTGGCGGCGCCTGCAACCTCTGGCCCGTATCCTGCACCCAACAACACACTAAGGCTTATTCACATCAGGAGAGACCATGTCCCCGACCAGCACCATACAAGAGAGCGCTCCGGCAATTACACGTGAACAGCTGATCGACCTGCTCAATGAAGATCTGGCCCGCGAGTATCAGGCCATCATTGCTTACGTCGTTTATTCACAGGTGTTGAAGGGCGCAGCCTACATGAACATCGCCGCGGAATTGGAAGTGCACGCCGCGGAAGAGCTGCAGCATGCGCTGATTCTTTCCAACCAGATCGACTATCTGGGCGGCATGCCGGTGGTCGTTCCCAAAGCGGTCAAGACCTCGGAAAAGGCGGAAGAGATGCTCCGCTTCGACCTGGACAACGAGAATGAAACCATCCGCAATTACCGCGAGCGGGTCCGGCAATGCGATGCGCTAGGAGAATATTCGACCGCGGAGCACATCCGCGAGATCCTGATGCAGGAGCAGGACCATCAGATTGCCCTGGCCACTGCACTGGGCATAGACGTTCCCAATGTGAACCTGCCGGCCAAGGCATCGTCCCACAAATAACTCTCAGTCCCAGGTTCCCGGAGCCCCTGCGGCCCGGGAATCGCTTCGTCGGTTAGACTTGAAGAGTCGCCATGTTTGAAAACCTATCCGACAAGCTGCAGCGGGCCTTCAAGAATCTGCGGGGCCAGGGCACCATCACCGAAGAGAACATCGGCGAGGCCCTGCGTGAGATCCGCATTGCGCTGCTCGAAGCCGACGTCAACCTGAACGTGGTCAAGGAACTCATCGACCACATCCGGGAACAGGCCGTGGGCCAGCAGGTCATGACGGCTCTTTCGCCTACCGAGCAAGTGGTCAAGATCGTCCGTGACGAGCTGGTAGCCGTGCTGGGCAAAGACACGGCCCGCTTCAACTTCGCTTCTCGCCCACCGACCGTGATCTTGATGGCCGGCCTGCAAGGGTCGGGCAAGACCACCACCTCGGGTAAGCTGGCAGCGTGGCTCAGGAAGGGCGGTCACCGGCCCTTATTGGTCTCGGTCGACGTCTATCGCCCTGCCGCCCGGGAACAGCTGCGGGTGGTGGCCAACGCGATCAAGATCAACCTGTACGAGGGCGACACCAAGGGTGAGGCGCCAGGAACTGCGCTGGTGGAGCGCCTGGCCAAGGAGGCGCGGCGCGAGGCCATCAATTCCGGTTGCGACACGCTCATCGTCGATACCGCAGGCCGGCTGGCCCTGGACCAGGAACTGATGGAGGAGATGCGGAGCCTGAAGAATCTGCTCAGCCCGCAGGAGATCCTGTTTGTCGCGGACGCCATGACCGGCCAGGACGCGGTCCATTCCGCGGGAGAATTTCATAAGCAGCTGGCGCTGACCGGCATCGTGCTCACCAAGATGGATGGCGATGCTCGCGGTGGCGCTGCGCTCTCTATCCGTCACGTCACCGGCCAGCCAGTCAAATTTATCGGCACGGGCGAAAAACCGGAGGCCTTTGAGCCTTTCCACCCCGACCGGATCGTGGGCAGGATCCTGGGCATGGGCGACATGATGACGCTCATTGAGCGGGCGGAAGAGACCCTGGACAAGAAGAAGCAGGAGGAATTTGCCCGCAAGGCTCTTTCCGGCGATGGCTTCTCCCTGGAGGATTTCCGCGATCAGCTGCGCCAGATTCGCAAACTCGGATCCATGCAGAGCATTCTCAAGATGCTGCCTTCGATCGGCCCCTTTCAGGGCATCCAGCAGATGGCCGGGCAGGTGGATGAATCGCAATTTACGCGCATTGAGGCCATCATCAACTCGATGACCAAGCAGGAGCGCGACAAGCACGAAATCATCTCTGGCAGCCGCCGCAAGCGGATCGCGCGCGGATCGGGAACCAGCGTGCAGGAAGTGAATCAGCTGCTGCGGCAGTATGTGCAAATGCGTAAGATGTTCAAAAGTGCGTCCAAGGGCGGCGGCATGCAGCGCCGCATGATGAGCACCTTGGGCGGCATGCGCGGCATGGGCCGCTAGCTGAGGCTTGCGGGGCGGCCGCAGGCTTGGCCGAGAAAAGCTCAATTTTACTGAAGCCGTTCGGGCATAGAGAGCGTCCAACCGCTTGAGGGTAGCTCCTGGTTGACTTTGGTCAAGGGATGCGATGGCCTTCCGACCGTCTCGTGTGTCGCCGTGAGTACGGTTTCATCCAGAGGGATTTTAAGAGCTGCCCTAGAGAACGCCTTTATGTCTAGACTGCAAGACCAACTCGATCAGATCACGGCCAACACCCGAAACCTTGTCCAACCGGAGCGCCTTGAGATCAGCGAGCGCGCGGTTGCGGAGCTCTACGCGGCGGGAGTGGAGGATCGGATCCTGCAGGTTGGCTCGCAGGCCCCGGAGTTCGCCCTGCCTGACGCCACAGGTCGCATGGTGCGCAGCGCCGATCTGCTGGCTCTCGGACCGCTGGTCATCAATTTCTTCCGGGGGCGCTGGTGCCCTTACTGCGTCACCGAGCTCGAATCCTGGCGGGATCTTTACAGCGCCGTCCGCAAGCGCAGCGCGCTGCTGATTGGGATCTCTCCGCAAACTGTACGCCAGAATGACTTCACCGCTGTACAGCACGGGCTTCCCTTCCCCGTTCTAACCGATGCCGGATGCCGGTTGGCTGCCCAGTTCGGCCTGGCCTACGCGGTCGCGCCTTCCCAGCAACAGTACTACCGCAGCATCCTGGTCAATATCCCCTTGGTGAATGGGGACGCGAGCTGGCGGCTGCCTCTCCCGGCAACCTACATCGTCGGCAAAGACGGCACCATCCTTTTCGCCGGCGCGCACGCCGACTTCCGCGTTCGCCCCGAACCGCGGGAAGTGCTGGATATACTCTCACCATAAGCGGCGAAGAGTCATCGTCCGGAATCGCACAGACGTTTTGCGATATCGGACAGACGGTCCACAGTTCTGCTGACCAGCTCGCAGAAAGCACTGCTCTTTCACCCGCGATCCACACTTCCGTCTGGCAAGGAAACTGCTCCTATATCTTCTTGCAGTGTCGTCTCCCAAGGCTCGAAGAGAAGAGGTCCCATGCGGAATCTGCTCCGGAATCTTCGCTATAGCGTGCGCACGTTGCGCAAGAACCCCGGTTTGACGATTGCGGTCATCGCCACTCTGGCGCTTGGCATCGGCGCCACCACGGCTATCTTCACCGTGGTTTACGCCACACTACTTGCGCCGCTGCCTCTTCCGCATCCCGATCAACTCGTCATGGTGTGGTCGAATCCAGGGCAACGCAACGGGATCTCCGCCGGGGACTTCCTCGACTGGCAGCGCGATAACCATTCCTTTCAAGGCCTATGGGCGATCACGGGCGGCAACTTCAACCTGGCCACCAAAGGCCAGCTCGAACAGGTGGACGGCAGGCGCGTCACACCAGGCTTTTTCCACGGGATGGGATTCCCGTTGATGTTTGGCCGCGACTTCCTGCCGGAAGAAGGGGTTCCCGGGAAGGATCACGTCGTTATCCTGACTCATAAACTGTGGGCCAGGATGGGCGCCGACCAAAACATTATCGGAAAGCCAATGCTCATCAACAGTGAGCCGTATAGGGTAGTCGGCGTGCTCGCCGCGGGTTTCTCAGATCGGTTCGACCAACAACTAACGACGCCCCTTTCCTTCCGGCCCGAACAAATCAACCATGACTACCATTGGATGATCGCCGCTGCCCGGCTTAAGCCTGGCGTTAGCCTCCAACAGGCGCAGGCAGACATGGACGCCGTGGCTGCGCGCATCGCTACCGATAATCCCAAGAGCAACAGCGGGTGGGGTGCACTGGTCGAACCGTACCAGAACGACTTCATGCCCAAAGACAGGATCCAAACCCTTTGGCTGTTATTAGGCGCAGTAGGCTTTGTGTTGCTGATTGCCTGCGTCAATGTCGCCAACCTGCTGTTGGCGAAGGGAACGGCGCGGCAAAAAGAGATCGCGGTGCGCGGCTCCCTGGGAGCAACACGGGGACAGATCTTTGCCCAGTTTCTCACCGAAAGCGGCTTTCTGGCGCTCATCGGAGGCGGGTTGGGCTGCGCTCTGGGCGTCGTCTTGCTTCACGGATTGGTGGCTTTAATGCCGGAGGGCACGCTGCCGGCTGAGGCCAGCCTGCAGTTGAATATCCCCGTTCTGGCTGTGACGCTCGCAGCCACGATGCTTTCCGGGCTGCTGTTTGGATGCGCTCCTGCGTGGTACGCCTCGCAGCTTGATCCCGGCGAGTCACTGAAGGACGGAGGCCGATCCGGCGCCGGCTCCTCGCACAACAAGCTGCGCCACGTCCTGGTGGTGAGCGAGTTCGCCCTGGCCCTGGCGTTGCTGGCCGGGGCGGGGCTGGCTATGCGCAGCTTCTGGAACCTGACGCGCGTCGACCTGGGTGTACGCACCGACCATGTGCTCAAGTTCCAATTGAATCAAGCCGACGGCCGATTCAAGGATCCCGCGCAAATCGAGAGCTACTATCGGCAAATTCTGGCTCGTATTCAAGCCATTCCTGGCGTCACTGCTGCCGCCGTGGTCACAGGCTCGCCCTTGCGGGGGACCAGCGATGGAATGCCGTTCTCCGTAGTGGGCGGCCCGGTAGTCGATTTCGCCCAGCGGCCAGGTGCTCCCTTCCAATCCGTCACGGCGGATTACTTCAAGACCTTCGGTATTCGGGTGGTTCGTGGCCGGACGTTCAACGACCAGGACACCTCAACCAGTGTCCGCGTCGCCATGGTCAATGAGGAGTTCGTTCGCCAGTATCTGAAGGGACTGGACCCGCTTAGGCAGCGGCTCTCGATCGAGCAGATCATCCCCGGCTTGCCCAAGCTGGGCCCACTCGTGGAGTGGCAGATTGTCAGCATCTTCCACAACGTTCGCTCCTTTGGTATTCGCCAGGAGTTCCCGGAGGTCGATGTACCATTCGCCCAGTCGCTCTTGCCCAGCGTCACCATTGGCGTCCGTAGCGCCGAGGACCCAGGCGCCATGGCGAGTACCGTCGCCGCAGCCGTACATACTGTCGACCCCCAGATCGCCTTGGCGAACTTGAGCACCATGGATGAAGTGAAAGACAAGCTTCTTGCCCAGGACCGGTTCACCCTGTGGCTCTACGGCGGCTTCGCCGTGCTTGCGCTTTTGCTGGCGTCGGTCGGCATCTATGGCGTGATGGCCTTTATCGTCTCCCAGCGGACGCAGGAGATCGGTCTTCGAATCGCCCTCGGCGCCAGCCACGGCAACGTGATCAGCCTCATTGTGAGGCAAGGAACGATTCTTGCCGTGATCGGCCTGGGGCTTGGGATGGGAGGAGCAGTGCTGGTGGATCGCGCTATGCAAAGAACCCTTTATGGCGTTGCGGCGTTGGACCCTCTCGTCATCGCATCGGTGGCAGCGATTCTGTTGGCGACCGCCGTGTTGGCCTGCTACCTGCCGGCGAGGCGCGCAGCGGGCATTGATCCCATGCAGGCGCTGCGCACGGAGTAACAAAATAAGGTTTCATAGCAAAATCGGGTTGGTTGTTGTAGTGGCGGCTCTGTCCATCCACCTCCACTCGTGCCAAGGTGGATGGACAGAGCCGAAAAAGCTAACTTGGACAAGTCTGAACAACCATAACCTGTACGCTTGCCGATTTCGCGCTCGCCCCGAGCCGGGGGAGTGCCAGACGTCTTCTTTCCCTAGACTCGGCGGCACGGCTTTGCGTACTCGATAATCAGGGACTGCAACGAGTGCTGCATCCACAGTGCAAAATCCAGGGGTATCCTCCTTTTTTAGCCGCGCTTCTAGTGCCTCGAGGGGATATCAATTGTCCAAGACGAGCTTATGATCGATCTCTGTCACTCCGCTCATACGCGCGATTGACTGCCAGTTGGGCCTTCCTGACAAGGAGGAGAGAACTATGGCTGCATCACCTTCCATCTCACCTGAAAAGACACGGACAATTAATCCTGACAAGCTGAACGCCTTGTTGGGCCAGGCAGTGCAGGACATGGGCGCGGCCCTGCACGCGCCGTTGATTGTCATTGGAGACAGGCTGGGACTTTATCGCGCCATGGGGGACGGCGTACCCGTGACCTCAACGCAGCTTGCCGAGCGCACGGGCACAACCGAGCGTTATATCCGCGAGTGGTTGAACGCCAATGCGGCCAGTAACTTTGTGGAGTATGACGCGGCAAACGGCACCTACTTCATGACTCCGGAACAAGCGCTGGCGCTGGCGCTGGACGATACGCCGATCCACCTGCCAGGCTTCTATCACATGCTGGCATCGTTGATGAAAGACGAGGAAAAGATCACAGAGATCTATCGCACGGGCAAAGGCATGGCCTGGCATGAGCACGAGAAGGGCCTGTTTGAAGGGTGCGAGCGATTCTTCCGGCCGACGTATTTGGCGAACCTGGTTTCCAGCTGGATTCCGGCGCTGGAAGAAGTAGAGGCGAAACTGAAGGCGGGCGCCCGGGTGGCTGACATTGGGTGCGGACATGGCGCGTCGACGCTGCTGATGGCGAAGGCCTACCCCAAATCGCAGTTCTTTGGTTTTGACTACCATGAGCCATCGATTGAAACCGCTCGCAAAAAGGCGAATGCGGCTCAAGTAAGCGACCGCGTGACCTTCCAGGTCGCGCCCTCAAAGGGGTTTCCGGGCACAGACTATGATCTGGTGGCGTTCTTCGACTGCCTGCACGATATGGGCGATCCGGCGGGTGCGGCACAGCATGTGCGTGAGTCGCTGGCGCCCGGAGGTACATGGATGATCGTAGAGCCGTTTGCGCATGATGACGTCGCCGCGAATCTGAACCCCATTGGGCGCATTATGTACTCGGCGTCGGCGTCGGTGTGCGTGCCGTGTTCGCTCTCGCAGGAAGTGGCGCTGGGGCTGGGTGCGCAGGCTGGCCCCGCCAATATAGAGAAGGTGGTCCGCGGGGGTGGGTTTACGCGTTTCCGCAAGGCAACTGAGACGCCGTTCAATATGGTATTTGAAGCGCGCGCGTAGTGTCCTTGCAACAGCAGACTGAGGTTGATGGGTGTTTACTGGTAGCTCGCGCGCTTGCTTATCAGCAAAACCAGTAAGCTACCCAACAAACGGCGATTCTTCACGCAACCCTTGCATCGATCTTTCGGGGGAGAGGCTCGATGAAAGGGAACGAGGAGAATCGCCGTTCTTATGTTCGCCTTCGATCAGCGGTGACTGCTCAATGAGCGACGATGGTGTTCCGGTCTTGAGCTATCAATGAACTAACCAACAGGAGTTACAAACTGCCTGCAGTTTTTCCAGATCCCTCCAGGGCTTCGGATAGGTTTGGCTCTTCGCCGTAGCCTACAGCCGGATGACGTGGCAGAAAAAGTACCAGCGCAGGAAAGAACGGCCGGACGACCTCCACATGATCTTTCGCTCTCAAAACAAATTCGTAGAATTGCCTTCTGAATACCTCTGGCGCGGCGTGCGCTTGCTGCATCAGGGTCACCCTCTCAAGCAGATCTGCAAGCAGAGCGCTACTTGACACTTCATGGGCGAGCCTTTCGCGCAACGCACTGAAAACGGCAACCTGGGTAACCGCCAAGGACTGGAGTCGATCTGCGGAGTCGTTATTCATAAAAACAATTCCTTTGTCTATGGCTGTGGTTTCACGAACATCGATCAGGAAGGCCGGAGAGGATCATCATCATATCTCTCGGTAATGCCCTAACCAACAGGCTACGTGTGCGAAACGAGGATTGCCATAGAGCCTTCACGGTAGACCTGAAAACATACACAGTGTGCAAAAATGAAATTGTCAGCTTACTCATGTAGCGGATCGATCCCCCAGCGCCGGGAGTTGGCGAACCCGCGATTGGGAGGAGTAAGGTTGTCACATGCGCGCACGACTCTGGCCCGCGGTCGCCGTATCCTTTGGCGCTCTGCTATTGTTCTCGACGCTGTTCGCCTGGCTCGTTTCGCGCGAGGCTGCCAGGATTCACGAACACACTAGGATCGCTCACCAGATTTACCAAAGAGCGGATGACGCGATCTCAGATATCCAGGCAAATATCAACCGGGGCGCTCTCATAGAGCAGAGCGGTTTCAGCAGCCCCGATCTTGCCGGGACCGAGAGCCGAATCTCTGACCTGCGGCGGAACACCGAAAAGGACTGTACGACCCTGATTGACCTCATCGGTGCAAACCAAAGGCCGCAAATTCTTGCTCTACAGCGGGGCCTGGATCAGTACTGGAGCTCCATTCAGCAAAGTCTGCGCACATCGCGAACCCAGCATGGGGAACAGATACTCTTCAGTGAGTTGGAGCACCAACCGGAAAGAGTCCTTGATCTTGCCGGACGCATCGATGCTCTCAATCAAGCCAGGCTGGCCCGCGAGGAGCAGGAAATCGAAGATCAGCAGACGAAACTGCGGCAAATCGCAATTGCAGCGACGTTGATGCTTCTGCTGCTGGAGTGTGCGATTGCGATCTTCAGCACGGCATATATGTATCGGCTCGATAAGGTCTCGGAGGCAGAGAGGAGGCGCGCTGAAAAAGCGGAACAAGAACTCCGGCGTTTGTCCAATCAGCTGGTGCGAGTGCAGGAGGAGGAGAGAAAAACAATCTCTCGCGAACTTCACGACGAGGTAGGCCAGATATTGACAGGCTTGCGAATGGAATTGGGAACGTTGTCGCATTACGACCCGGACGACGAATTCAAGGAGCGACTTGAGAGCGTAAAGGGACTGGCGGAAGAAGCCCTTCGTTCGGTGCGGAATCTCGCTCTATTGGTGCGACCTTCCATGCTCGATGATCTGGGACTGGAACCAGCGCTGCACTGGCAGGCAAAGGAGTTCTCCCGCAGATGTGGCATCCCTGTTTCCGTAAACATTGAAGGCAAGCTCGATAACCTGCCCGAAGCCCTTCGACTGTGTTTGTACCGCGCGATTCAAGAGGCCATGACCAACTGCGGAAAGCATGCTGAGGCCAGCCGGGTCACGGTTATCGTAAAGCAGGACGACGCTCGAGTGATTGCTTCCGTACAGGATGACGGCAGGGGGTTCGATGCGCTTTCACAAACCCCAGGTCTCGGACTGATGGGCATGACGGAGCGGGTGCGCGCGTTGCAAGGGCGTATGTCGGTTGCGTCAGAACCCGGTAGCGGAACTAAAATCAGCCTCGAATTGCCGGCCAGACTCGATCCGAGCCCATCCTGATGGCCAGGCTTTCCCGATCCCGCGTCCTCTCCTGTCATTTAGACTTCCCAATAGTGTCTCCAAGGGATTTTCTCCGGCGCTCCTTCTGCATATTGTTGTTTTAGACAGCACATTGCTTCTACAACGAGAAGGGCCCGATGATAGATCTCTTGCCAAGCATCCAGGACAACAAGTCCGCACTTCGAAACACCGATGGCTTACAGAAAGCAAGAGAAACCATGCGATACACGGTGCTCATCGCCGACGACCACGGAGTAGTGCGCAAAGGTCTGCGTCTCCTTCTAGAGCAATACCCTGAACTTGCAGTCATAGGGGAAGCGGCCAACGGACGGGAGGCCGTAACGATGGCTGCAACCCTCTCTCCACAAATCGTCGTCCTCGATGTCGCAATGCCGATACTGAATGGCATCGAAGCAGCGGAGCAGATATTAAAAGTGAACAGCAAGATGGGCATCATTATTCTCACCATGCATGCTGATGAGAGCTATCTGTTGAGGGCACTCAATGTGGGCGTTAAGGGTTACCTGTTGAAAGAGTCAGCCGAAGAAGACCTGCTTTTGGCGATAAGGGCGGTGGCTCATGGGAAGCCATTTTTCAGCCGGGCGATCAACGAGACACTGCTTGAGGATTATATGCGGATGCTTAAGCAACAGGGTCTCTCCGATACATTCGACCTGCTGACCGCCCGGGAAAAAGAAGTGCTCCAATTACTTGCCGAAGGAAAAACAAATAAGGAAGTGGCCTTGCTTCTGGACGTAAGCCCGTACACGGTCGAGAGCCACCGAACAAACCTGATGCAGAAACTCGGGATCCACAATACAGCCGAGATCGTTCTTTATGCCGTCCGGAAGAGGCTGGTTAGCTGAACTTGGTTCTCTATAGTTTACCTGGGTCCGCCTAACTGGTTGTAACTGGAAAGCGACACCGGGCACGGTCATATTACGGGGCGCGTAACCAACGCGCGTTCCCTGGGGAATGTGTATGTTCAGACAAGGCGATGTATTTGACAATCCGGTCACGGGCGAACGAGCAACTATCCGTCTGGGCACGCGCGAAACAAAGGGAGAGCGGCTGATCATCGACCTGGAGCTCCGCGGGGCCGGTTTTGGTTCCGCTCTGCACATGCATCCATCGATCCATGAGCGTCTGAAAGTGGTGAGCGGCACCGTTGGCATATCCATTGATGGCTTGGTTTCGATTGCCGGATTAGACAAGACCATTGAAATACCCCCCGGCGTACCTCACCGGTTCTGGAATGCCGGGATCGTTGAAGCGAAGCTCACAATGGATTTTAGACCGGCTAATCGATTCGAAGCCTTCACACGAAACATGATCGGTCTAGCCCAGGATGGCAAGACGGATCCAAAGGGCATGCCGAATCTCCTGCAGCTTGCAGTCATCGCTACTGAATTCGATGATGTCATCCGATTCTTAAGCCCTCCACGGTTTCTGCAGAGCTTACTATTTCCGATTCTTGCTCCGATCGCTCGAATGCGGGGTTACCGGGGCTCTTACAGCGAATATGTTTTTCGGTCGCCTTCGGAACGGGTCCACAAGGAAGCGAAGATGCCGATGCTCAAGCCTTCATAGAAACGCCGTCGAGATGCAAGCCAGTGCCTGATATCTTCCCGCCTGACGGCGAATAGCGCATCGGTGATCTGCTCCGGATCACCAGGAGGCAACCATGCCAACCCATGAGTACACAAGTCCTAATGCCGGCATTTTTCGTGCCGGCACGCTCCTCTTTGTTACGGATCCCGTCAAGGACAGCCAGAATGTCCTTGAATTTGCTTGCGCATTGGCGCAGAGATACCGTGCCCGTCTGGAGCTGGTGCAGGTCATCGATCCGGGACATATCCCATCGATGCCCGACGCCCAAATGGGCATTCAGTACAGGCTCGAAGCGCTGGCCCGGGGCCTGCGAAGTCTAAACAGGAGCGCACAGGCGATTCTGCTGTTTGGAAAACCCGAGCTTGTGCTCGCAGAGAGAGCATTGGATATCAAAGCGACACTCATCGCGATTGCGCTGAATGGCTCTGCGACTGACCGTGTTCAGAAGAGGCTGGCCGGAGCTTTATCTCTCAAGTGCGATTGCCCGGTACTGACGATCCCTCCTGATGTTCGCGCGGGAAACCCACAATCGCTCTCAATTCCGGGCGGCCCGGCGAGAAAGGCCGGCTAGTCGAGCCATGGCGGCATGTATGAAAGGCGTTGAAGATGCTCACCAGATGTTGAACAACGACATCGATTGTCCGGGCAGGCCAGGCTGCGCTACAAAATCGACAGTTATGCCTGCACATGGTGTCAGCCGGAGCTCAGCCGGTTGTTATATGTTTCTTGACCTCCGGATCTTTATCTCGGCTCTCCTATTGGGAATGCTTATTGGGCTTTGCGGCTTCGGACTGGATCGCCTGGTGCATCATGCCAGCAGGATCTACGCGTCCGATCTGTATACGTGCATCGTTGCCTCTGCGCTTTCATATTTAGTGATGGTTTACGAAAAGCGTAGACGCATGATTTTGGCGCGCCGCATGGAAATTGCAGCGGAGGTAAATCACCATATCCGAAATGCGCTAACAGCCATTGTGTTTTCGGCGGCGGTGCAAAAAGATCAATCGCTGCAGTTGATCCTCAAAGACGCAACCGAGCGCATCGACTGGGTGCTGACGACGGTTCTGCCGGACGGAGAAGAAAGGCTGAAGTGGCCGGTGCAGACGCCGGAATGGCGGCCGGTCGTGTGGCGCGCTCCATAGAAGCGCCTGGCGCGGAGCCAACTTAAGCAGAAATCATCTCGTCGTAACGATCATGCATCTGTTTGGCGACTCTGAGCCACGTGAAGTGCTGAAATGCTCGCCGCCTCCCGGCGCGGCCCATAGCTTCTCTGCGAGCATCATCCGTGAGTAGCAGGAAGAGCGCATCCGCCAAAGCCTCGTCGTCGTTCTTATCCACTAGAAAGCCGGTCTTCCCCTCAACCACAGTTTCCATAATAGTGCCGGATCGTGTGGCGACCACGGGCAGACCCGCAGCCATTGCTTCCACCGGTGGCAGTCCAAAACCCTCGTCCCAAACTGGTGCGAACGCAAAAATATCGGATGAATAGTACCGATCCACTAAGTCCTCTCGAGCAATCATCCCCAGGAAGGAAACCTTCCCCGCAACATCGTCCGGGAGGCTGGCTTTCAGGTAGGACAAATAGGCTCCATCGCCACGTACAGCGGGCATGAGCTTAGACTTGACGATGGACCAAAGGCTGGTTGCGTAGAAGGGGGTGAGGCTCTCAATCGCCTCGCTGTCTCTCAGGTCGAAATTCTCTTCGATAGGATAATTGCCGACGGGACCGACTATCTCCAAGAGGACATTGGGATACCTCCGAGCCACGAGCACGAACGCACGGAGCAACACGTGCAGCCCTTTGTGCGGCGAGACCGCGCCGGCGTAGAGGATGCGTTTAACGGTGCGCCGCCTGCCGGCGTCATAATCCATCTCCCGGGCAAATTCCTGGCCATCGATCCCGTTATAAACGGTCTCACAACGGTCGGCGATGACAGGGAAATCGCGTTTGGTTTTTACGGTAATGTAGTCCCCTACCGTGGTAAGAAGATCGACCGACGCGAGACGGTCCGTGAGGACGGTAGGATCGCTCTGCGAGAACCATTCCGCATGCAAATGTAGAACGATTTTAGCGTCGGGATTGGCTGCGCGGATGATGGGGGCGTACTGCGAGCAGTGCTGCAGATGAATTACATCGCACCCCTGCTGCTTCAAGTCGCGAGCGACCTTTCGGCCGTAGCTTGGAAACAGCCACTTGGAGGTGGAGATGGGCGACGAGCGATGAAACAGCTTGGCTGCCTTTTTCTGGATGCTGAAGAGGAGCCGGTCGAGGCGGCTTGCCGCAAAGAACCGGAAATCGATTCCGGCTTCCGCGGCGAGTGTCGGCCGGCTTTGGTGATTATCTTCAAGTGCGTAGACCAGGATTTCCGCCGATTTAGATAAAGGGAGGGCGACCCCGTAGGTACATGCGCCAACAGAATTTTGATACGGAGGCATGATGGTGTCTAACGGCTGACTGACGAATGCTATTTTCATGATCTCTTTAATGCCATCCGTCAGAACGAGACTGGCAATGATTTGCCGCGCTCTCGGATTGGCCTTGGTCTAAGGTTCGTTGTTCAGTTGACGGCACGCTCTTCAAGTGAACGGAGTCGGGTATACCTCACCCCTCCTGAACACGATCGGCCCCCAGGATTCCTCCGTCCGATACGATCGCCCGATAATGATGGTCGCCGGGGGCAAGCGTCTCCAATTGTCGAGAACCCACTTCAGACATGGTCGACGATAAGCCTCGTAATCGGTAAGTACTATCCCGTCAAGGGACTAGAAAGGCGCTGAAAAGGGGGGATGGTGCGGTTGGCTGAGCAATCATCGATACTCTTTTATGTCCCAACTCGGAACAGCCTGGACGATACGGAGGCGACACCGGCAGAAGGGCTGAGACCGAAGGAATTTCAGAGACCTTTTTCGACCATTTGGAGAAGCCGATCGGACACTGCATGAATCTCCTTTTGGGATGAGCGGCTCAATGGGCCCTCGATGATCAGGAAAGCCAGACCGTGAACCCCGCCGTGTCGCTTCCCGGAGCACGATTGCGTTGGGTCCGCCCTCGCGTGCCAACGCGATGCCGGCTTCCAGGAGAGCTCGCCGCAGGTCCCCATGGCGAAATGTCTTGCGCACCGCCGGCCGCTTTTTTCTTACAAGTTTCATGGCGTGTTGTGGACAGTGTACATTTCCTCTGGTAACTTGTTGTGGACGGCGTACACATAGTAACGAGCGAACGTTGAGCACGTCATTGAGTGCCGTCGAAGCCAAGACCCATTCCCACAAGAGAGTGTCCTCTATGAGTGCCCTCGCAGAATTTCCTCGCATTACACCCTTCCTCTGGTTCGACAACAACGCAGAAGATGCGGTAAAGTTTGGCCTTTCCTGGCAGATCGTACCCGCCCGATTGCCTGACCTGATCAAGCAGCCAGGTGCGATGCAAGCCATGTTGAAGATGAAAAAGCTCGATATCGCTGAGCTTGAGAGCGCAGCAAAAGCATAACGAAAAAGGAGGACGACGATGAGCACAGCAGCACAGCATGAAGTGACCACGCCAGTTAAAGCAGCCACAGGCGATTTTGTCTGGCACGAACTCAGAACCACCGACGCCAAAGGCGCCCAGGATTTCTACACCCACGTAGTGGGATGGCAAGCGAAACCTTCTGGCGACCCCGGCGGCACGCCTTACACGCTTCTCTCGGTCGGCGACCTTGGCGCCGCCGGCCTGATGCAGCTAACCCCGGAGATGCTCGCCGGCGGCATGAGATCCGCCTGGGTCGGCTTCATCGGTGTCGATGACGTGGATGCCTATGCCAAACGGGTGGAACAGGCCGGCGGTAAGCTGCACTGCCCACCCATGGACATCCCAACCGTCGGCCGCTTCGCCTCCGTGGAGGACCCGCAGGGCGCGGTCTTCCTCCTGTTCAAGGGCTCGCTGGACTATGCACCGCCGCGTCCGCCTGCCGGCTCCCCAGGCATAGTTGGCTGGAATGAACTCTCCGCCAATGACGGGGAAACGGCGTGGTCCTTCTACTCCGGCCTCTTCGGCTGGAAGGAAGACAGCACCATGGACATGGGCCCGATGGGCACCTATAGAATTTTTAATAACGGCGGCGCTGCGATAGGCGCCATGATGACGCGGGACCCCAAGAATGCGCCAGTCCCGTTCTGGCTCTACTACTTCAACGTCGAGGACATCGACGCCGCAGCAACGCGCATCAAGGAGAAGAACGGCCAGGTGCTCATGGGGCCCCATGAAGTACCCGGTAGCCTTTGGATCATCCTTGGCATCGATCCTCAGGGAGCCATGTTCTCGCTCGTTGGCCCCAAAAAGCAGTAGCCTTGCCGATGGCTGCGCGTCCGCACGCGATGCGCAGCCACTTACTTCTACTTAAGTTCCCGAATCCAGATATTCCGGAAGCTGATGGGCTCGCTCTTGTCGCCATGCGCCTGGAGCTTGATCGGAGCAGCGCTGTACGCCTTGTAGAACGGCTTGCCGATATATAGCGTCTGGCCCTTCAACTCGAAGTGATTCTCCACCAGGACGCCGTTGAACAAGACAGTGACATAGGCCGGCGTCAGCAGCGAGCCGTCGCTACGGAAGGTAGGAGCCGTCCATACCACGTCGTATGCCTGCCACTCCCCTGGCTTGCGGGTCGGGTTCGCCAGCGGGATCGCCTGCTTGTAGATGCTGCCGGCCATGCCGTTCACGTAGGTCTTGTTCTCGAAGGAGTCGAGAACCTGCAACTCATATCCGTCGTCGCCAGGCCCAGTCGAGGCCAGAAACACACCGCTGTTCCCGCGCGCCTGACCACTGCCGGTGATGTTGGTGGGAACTTTCCACTCGACGTGAAGCTGGTAGTTCTGGAAGCTCCGTTTGGTCTCGATGCTTCCCTCGCCTTTGCTTACGGTCATCACTCCACCGGCGACCGTCCATTTGGCGGGCGACTTGTCACGGACCGAAAGCCACTCGTCCATATTCTTGCCGTCGAAGAGCACGATCGCATCGGAGGGAGGCGCCCCACAGGTGGCGCCGGGGGTCACAACCGTCGGAACCGGCTCCCAGATTTCCGTCTCCTCAGGTTTCGGTTTGTCTGGCGATTGGGCGACAAGTGGGGCGGCTACGGCGATCAGAGCCGCGGACACGAGGAGACTGGAAAACTGAATGCGCATCATGAGACGAAAATATACTGAAATTGGGTCGATTTGGCCAAGATGCCGCCCCAGCAACGCAATCCTGGTTGGACCTCAATGGTTCCCGGTCTTGCTGAGCCGGGCCGCTTGCGTCATGAGGTAGTTCCGCTCCGGGATACTCGTCGTTCTTCCAGCGGCAATCCGGTAATGCTCGATTGCGGTCTCATGTTCGCCGGCCATTTCCAGTAAATGGGCGCGCACCGCGTCGAGACGATGATGGCCGGCAAGTCGTGGGTCCGAGTCGAGCGCTCTCAGCAGCTCCAGTCCTTTGGATGGGCCATGCACCATGGCCGCGGCAATCGCATAATTGAGCATCACCATGGGATTGTCGGACATGCGTTTGAGGAGTTCATACAACGCCAGGATCTGCGGCCAGTCGGTATCCTCGGCTCGGGCTGCTTCATCATGAACCGCGGCGACGGCGGCCTGTAGTTGGTACGCACCAATCGAGCCCTTCGACAGCGCCTCGGTTAGCAGCGCAATGCCCTCGGAGATTCTCGCCTGATCCCACAAGGTTCGGTCCTGCTTCGGGAGCGGGATCACTTCCTCGTCAGTTCCCATGCGCGCGGTGGAGCGCGCATGGGTTAACAACATGAGCGCCAGCAATCCCGCAACCTCCGCATCCTCCGGAAGCAAGGCGTGCACGGAACGCGTCAGGCGGATTGCCTCGTGGGAGAGTTCGAGCCGTTGCAGATGCGGGCCGACGCTGCTGCTGTAGCCCTCGTTGAAGATCAGATAGAGCACATGCAGTACGGCACGGAGACGTTGCTCTCGCTCCCCGCTGGTCGGCAATCGAAACGGCACGCCGGAAGCCTTGATGCTGTTCTTGGCCCGGCTGATCCGTTGGGCCATGGTTGCCTCGGGGACCAGAAATGCGTTAGCGATTTCGGCCGTGGTCAGGCCGCCGACGGCCCGTAACGTAAGCGCGATGGCTGAGGACGAAGAGAGGGCGGGATGGCAACACATAAAGAGCAGGATGAGCGTGTCGTCCTGCTCGGCTTCGGTCCCGGCATCGACGGGCGGGGTTAGCTGGTCCCTCTCCATGGCTGCGACGGTCTCGCGCTGACGGCGGGCGAGTTCGCTGCGCACGTGGTCCGTCATGCGGCGAAAGGCGACCTGAATCAACCAGGCTCGCGGATTATCAGGGACACCTTCACGCGGCCACTGCGCAGCCGCCGCAATCAGAGCCTCCTGCACTGCGTCCTCGGCGGCGGCGAAGTCACGAAAACGGCGGATGACCGCGCCGAGCACCTGCGGCGCAAGATCGCGCAGCAGGTGCTCGGAAGTGATGTCTGGCCATTGGTCCGTCACGGCAGTTCCTCGGTCCTTCGACTCATGATCTGCCGCACTTCGATGGGCATGCTCAACGGAATCCCGCCCGGGCCCGGTCCAGCCGACAATCGCGAGGCGATCTCATAGGCACGTTCCGGACTATCGACGTCAACCATCCAATAACCGAGAAGAAACTCCTTTCCTTCGGGGAAGACTCCATCGGTGATTGGCGTACCGTCCTTGCCGGCACGCACGACCTTGGCCTGTTCCGGCGGCCCCAAGGCCTCATTGGCCACAAACTCTCCGGATTCGCCTAGCGCTTGGTTGATGTCCTTCAAGTGCGCGAAGTGCGCCTGGATATCCTTCTCAGACCATGCCTTATACGCGTCGACGCCGGCTTTCGCGCCGACCATCAGCAAAATGTACTTCATGTCTTCTGCTCCCTTCCATCTGGAGTTGGTTTCTGCGCTTTCAAAGAGTAGTCGGAGCACGACATGTATTCTCGACGTCTCGGACAACAATTTTTTTCAAGTCTCTCGCGGAAGTCGTCGTAGATGCGTTATGTATCCGGCGTCCTACCCGCAGCCATGGAAGAATGGAGAGCATGGCAGCGAAACCAAAGCCCAATAAGCGCGAGGCCATTCTCAACGCGATGCTCGAAGTGGTGGCGGAGCGGGGCTTCCATGAAGCTCCCATGTCGCTGATTTCAGAGCGCGCGGGAGCGAGTGCGGGCGTGATCTACCACCACTTCGAAAGCAAAGAAGCAATCATCCAGGCCCTGTACGAGCGGGTCCGTGAACTGAAGAGCGCAGGCCTTCTGGCAGGCTACTCTCCGGATATGGATGCCAGGGAAGCATTCATCCTGGTGTGGACGAATTGGTACAACTTCTATCGCCAACACCCGCGAGAGATGCGCTTCCTCCACCAGTACGAGACTGCGGGCTTCGTCTGCCAACCCGAGAAGAATCCGCACCCCGACACGAAGACGATGGAGTTCCAGCGGCGCTTCCGCAGCCAATCGCACGGCGGCGTTCTGAATAACCTGCCGCCCGAGGTCATACACGAGCTGACATTCGGGGTAGTGGAACGGCTGGCCCGGCAACCGCGCAAGCTAGCTCCGGCCACCTTGCGGACGGTGGCGGAAAAGGTGTGGGAGGCAGTCAAGGCAAACTAGAACGAACGTTCGGTCTAATGATGTAGAATGTTCGCATGAGCGATGAATTGGTTCTGGTTACCGGCGGCTCGGGTTTCATCGGCAGCCATTGCATCCTGCAGCTCCTGGCTGCAAGCTATAGGGTACGCACTACGGTGCGAAGCCTGAAACGCGAGGGCGACGTGCGCGCCTTGCTGAAGCAGGGCGGCGCCGAGCCGGGTGACCGGTTGTCTTTCGTCGCTGCGGATCTTGAAAAGGATGCAGGCTGGGCGGAGGCTGTTGCCGGCTGCACCTATGTGTTGCACGTCGCGTCGCCGCTTCCTCCAAACCTTCCCAAACACGAGGACGAGCTGATTGTACCGGCGCGTGAAGGCACGCTGCGCGTGTTGCGTGCCGCGCGCGACGCCGGGGTCAAGCGCGTTGCACTCACTTCGTCGTTTGTGGCCATCGGGTATGGGCACAAGCCGCGCGAAACGCCCTTCGATGAGACAGACTGGTCCGACCTCAACGGCGAGGACATGAGTCCCTATGGGAAGTCGAAGACCCTCGCCGAACGCGCGGCTTGGGATTTCATTGCCAGGGAAGGCAGGGGGCTGGAGCTTTCCGTAGTAAACCCGGTGGGCGTCTTTGGCCCAGTCCTGGGGCCTGACTATTCCGCTTCGATCCTCATCGTGCAGCGGCTGATGGATGGCGCGTTGCCCGGCTGCCCGCAACTCTATTTTGGCGCCGTGGATGTACGCGATGTGGCCGACCTGCACCTCCGCGCCATGACTCATCCCGCGGCGAGCGGCCAACGCTTCCTCGCGGTTGCCGGCGATTTCATGTCGTTCCTCGAAATCGCAAGAGTGCTGAAGAGCAGAATGGGCGCTGCGGCTAAGAGAGTCCCCACCAGGCAGCTGCCCAACTGGATGGTCCGGCTTGCTTCGATGCGTGATCCGGCGGTGAAGCTCATCTTGCCCGAACTCGGCAAGAGGAAGAACGGCACCAACGAAAAAGCCAGGCGCATGCTGGGTTGGGCGCCGCGTTCCAACGAGGAAGCCATTGTCGCTACAGCCGAAAGCCTGGTGCTGCTCGGGCTGCTGAAAGACAGCCCCGGGAGGCGTAATGCCGCCTGAGGTTGATCGCCTTCCGCTCAACACACTGCTGTAGTGCGTCATGCAGATGAATGTTTATCGGTCCAGACACACAGGCGCAGCTTTTTTCCCCGGGTTCCGGGAAATAGCGCCCGCATTGCTCGGCTTCAGAGGCTGCGGAAAAACTCACCGGGCGAAGGGGACCGCTTTTTTGATCGGATGTTCATGGGCCGCCGCCCACGACCAGTGCCAAAACCTGCGGGTGGCGAGTCACACCGGCAACCAAAGCTTTGGGTGGCCCATTCAAGCCGTACTTTGGCTTGAGTGGGCTACCATGCCTCCCCCACTCGTTTGTCATTAGGACCGGAGCGTGGCGCAGTCGAGGGACCTTTGTTTACCTTGCTGAATAAACATCCATCTGCATGACGCACTACACTAGTGCGCGGCCGACGACCCGCCTCCGACCTTGAAGTATTTCGTTAAAAGAGCCAGCGGGGCTGCTATCAACGTGATCACCCCGAGAAGGAAGAAGCAATCCATAAAGCCCAGAAGCCTGGTTTGAGCAATTAGCTGGTTGTAATAGTGACTGTATGCGGCGGTCATGGCATCCGCGGGCGAAAAGCCCCGTTGCTGCAAGAAGGCCGCGGTCTGTTTCACCGCGGATTGCAGCGCCTCCGAAGATGCGGTCACGTGGTCACCTACCCGTGCCTGGTGAAGGTCTTGCCGGCGCTCTGACATGGTCGTGACCAGGGAAACGCCGACGCTTCCTCCCCAGTTGCGGAAGAAGTTGGTTAGGGACGATGCCTTGTTATTCTGCTGCGGCGTCAGTTGCGAATAGGCGATCACGGTCAGCGGGACGAAAAAGAAAGCGTACCCGAAACCCTGCAGCCCGCGAGCCAGGGCATAGTGGGTGTAGTCCGTATCCAGGTTGAAGTGGCTGTAATGCAGGAAAGAAATTCCCACCACCACGACGGCGCCAAAGAGCAGTATGCGCGGGTGGATGATGCCGCGTTGCACCAGCTGGGCTCCCACCGGCGCCAACACGGTAATGACCAGCGCACCGGGCCCGAGCACAAGACCTGCGTCGATGGCTCGATAACCATAGAGCGACTGCAGTATCTGCGGAATCATGGTGGTCGAGGCAAACAGGCCAACCCCGAAGATGAAATAGAAGACGTTGGCGATGGCGAAGTTGCGAACCCTGAGCATCTTCAGATCAATCACCGGATCGGGATGTTGAAGCTCCCAGAAAACGGCTGTCGTAAGGCACGTCCCCGCAATCACGGCCGCCCAGAGGATGAACTTTGAACCGAACCAGTCGTCGATTTGTCCCCGATCAAGCAGAAACTCGAGAGCGGCCGAGCCCAGGCCGACCAAACTTATGCCAATTCCATCGATCCTGAGTTTGCCGTCTGCCGAGCGTGCACTCTTTCTTTCCTCCGCAAATGTTGGCGGGTCGTGAACGAATCGGTTGGTGAGAAAGAGGGATAGGGCGCCGATAGGAATGTTGATGAAAAATATCCAACGCCAGTTGTAGTTGTCTGTGATCCACCCGCCCAGCACCGGCCCAATCGCAGGAGCAGTGACGATGGCAACGGTGTAGAGCGCGAAGGCCAAAGCCCGTTTATTCGGCGGAAAAGTATCCACCAGGATGGCCTGTTCAACCGGGGCCAGCCCCCCTCCACCGACGCCTTGAAAGACCCTGGCGGCGAGCATGATGCCGAGAGTGGGAGCCAAACCACAGCACAACGAGGCTATGGTGAAGAGACTCACGCAAGCCATGTAGTAATTCTTTCGCCCGAAAACTCGCGATAGCCACGCCGACATAGGCAGCACAACGGCATTCGCCACCAGGTAAGTTGTCAGGATCCAGGTCACCTCGTCGAACGATCTGCCCAGGCCGCCGCCGATGTACGGCAACGAGACGTTGGCAATCGACGTATCCAGCAACTCCATGAAGGTGGCAAGCGTCACGGTGAGAGCCACGACCCAGGGATTGATTCCTGCTTGCCGCGGAGTTCGAGCCGGTATGGCTACACTGGTTGCCAAATCTTCCCCTCAAAAATCGTTGATCGTTGCAGCCGGCGTAGACATCCGGAGAAGCACCAGGCGATTCTCCACTTGAATGGATTCAGCAGAAAAGAGACCGATTCGTCTTTTTTTGTTAATCTAGTATGCGCTATGGGTAAAGGAGAGAAAACCAGGCAACGCATCATCGAACGGGCCGCTCCGCTGTTTAACCAGGGCGGCATGGCCGGATGCTCCACGCAGGACATTCTGGATGCCACCGGCCTCAAGAAAGGTGGGCTCTACCGGCATTTTTCCAGCAAACAGGAGCTAGCCGCGGAATGCCTTAAGTATTCACTTGCGCTCGTCTTTCAAGCCCGCTCCGGCAATGCGGACCACATTCCCAACGCGATCGACAAGCTTCGTTATCTGGTGGATCGATTCGTATCCACTCCTTCTCCGCTCAAGGGTGGGTGTCCGCTCATGAACGCCGCTGTCGACTCGGATGATGGTGACCCTCAACTGCGCAGGATTTCTCAAGAGGCGCTGCGGGCATGGAGATCCAGGCTGCTTCAGATTCTGAAAGAAGGTATCGAGCGTGGAGAAGTGGTGCGCGGAACAGACCCGGTCCGGATCGCGAACAACGTGATAGCGATCCTGGAAGGGAGCCTGTTGATCAGCCGGCTCGAACGAACATCAAGCGCGCTCGAGGATGCGCGACTGCAGCTTGACAGCCTCCTTGATGGACTGGCGCCTACCGAATAGAAATAGTTGTCAAGGATTCCTTTATCGCGGAATTCGGCCGCAAGTATGTTGGGCCTCAGCGGTAGCTCGGTAGAGCGTTCATCATACGATCGGAATCAGGAGAAGATCATGCAAATTACCGGCAATACAATTTTGATCACAGGCGGGGGCTCTGGCATTGGCCGTGCTCTTGCAGAAGCTTTTCATGCTGAGGGAAACCAGATTGTCATCGCGGGCCGCCGCAAAGAATTGCTCGACGAAACAACTGCAGCGAATCCGGGGATGAAGGCGGCAATCTTCGATATCGGAAACGGAAACTCGATCCCGAGCTTCGCGGACAAACTCAAAGCCGACTACCCGTCCATGAACGTCGTCATCCACAATGCGGGCATCATGCGGTTGGAGGCGCTGCAGGATGGCGCAGTAGCGGATGCCGAGGCGACCGTGGCGACAAATCTGCTGGGGCCGATCCGGCTGACTGCGGCGCTACTGCCGTTGCTGCAAAAACAGTCACGGGCTGCGATCATGACGGTTTCCTCTGGATTGGCGTTTGTACCCATGGCGACGACCCCGACCTACAGCGCGACCAAGGCAGCGATTCATTCTTATACCCAATCGCTCCGCTACCAGCTGAAAGACACCTCCGTGCAGGTCCTCGAGCTCATCCCGCCTTACGTACAGACGGAACTGACGGGAGCACGGCAGGCAAACGATCCCAACGCCATGCCGTTGAAAGACTTTATCGCCGAAACCATGAACATCCTCAAAACTTCGCCCGACGCGACCGAGATCCGCGTGGAGCGGGTGAAGCCCTTGCGCTTCGCCGAAGCCAACGGGAGCTATGATGTCTTCTTCAAGAACTTCAACGATGCAGTGACGGCTACCATGGCAGCGCACGCTAAGGAGAGGTGATGACGGAGCGGAAACCGATCGACCCGGCGTTGCGAAGCTTTCTAGACGCCCAGGCTGCAGCGCCAGGCGCCCCAGTGCCGGCTTCGAATGAGGAGTTGGTAAGCGCGCGGCGGGCGCTCCTGGTTCGGGCGCTGGAGAGCCGGTCGTCCATCCCGGGTCTACCGAACCATGTCGAGGCACGCGATATCGCGATCACCGACAGGTTTACCGGGCGCCTGTACACGCCGCCGCGCTCCGCACAGACGTTTCCGGTTCTGGTGTACCTGCACGGCGGCGGCTGGGTGGCCGGCTCAGTGGCAACGCACGACCCCTTCTGCCGCCTCCTCAGCGAAGCGGCCGGTGTGATCATCGCCTCGGTCGAGTACCGGCTGGCGCCGGAGCATCCTCATCCCGCGGCTTTGGAAGACGCTCTCGCCGCCGTTCAGTGGGCTGCCAATAACGCAGCGCGCTGGGGTGGTGACGCGGCCCGGCTGGCGCTCGGCGGCGACAGCGCAGGCGCCCACCTGGCCGCGGTGGCCGCCAACCGCTTGTCCGCCATGGCCGGGGCGCCCAGGTTGCGCGCCCTGCTGCTGCTCTACCCCGTCACTGACCACCCCAGCGCGAACCATTTCTCCTACACCGAGAATGCCAGTGGCTACGGGCTCGAAGCGAATCTTATGCGCTGGTTCTGGGAGCAATATGCGCCTGGTGTTTCGCCGGACGATCCGGATGTGTCACCGCTACGGCTACATACGTTACCGCCGCTGCCTCCGACCCTGGTGGCAACGGCGGAGTACGATGTGCTGCGCGATGATGGCATCGCATATGCTGCCAGGCTCGGAGCGGCGGGCGTTGCCGTCACCCACGTGCATGCGCCGGATATGCATCACAATTTCCCGGTACATCCGGGGACGGTGGCACGCTTCCCGCAATCGGACGCCGCGTTTAGCAAGATCGCAGGCTGGCTGCGAGCGACGCTCGCTACGAAAGGGATGCGAGAAGCTATTTGAAGAGCAGAGCTCCGTCGCGCAGTACAGGCTGCAAGTCATCCGCGAGCACGTCTGGCTCGTAAATCTCCAGGTAATTGGCCCGCAGACCGGCGGCGTTCGGCTGCATTCCGATATCAATCGATTTCTTCAGGGCGAGCGCGGGATCTCCCTCGGCCCCCATGTCTCCGCTGTTGCGTTCGCAAGAAGTGCGAAGTTGAAAGCCGGTGATGACACGCCCGTTATAACCAATTACAAAATCGACGGCTCGAGGTCCCGGGCCCGCGCCGGGAAATCCATCGAGGTTGCTGAACTGGAGCACGAACCGGCGTCCCAAAATACTCGTGGCCTCATCGACTATCTCTTGCCGGATGAGCTTCCGCTCGCGTGGAGCGATTTTTCCGCTGTCACCAATATTCAGACCAGACCCCAACGACAGAGAAATGTGCTGATTCGGAAAGTCGGCGGCATACGCCCGGAAGGTCTTCTGCCATGCCGCTATGTATTTGCGTGGAGTGTAACCTGCGTTCAGCCATAGCGGGACATCCTCCGGCTTGCCAGGCAAAGAGAACTCCGCAGACACCGATGTCGGGCCGGACGCTGCGACCACGCGAAATGCAGGGGAATTTCCGTACCTTTGGCTTAGTTGTTTCACGAATGCGAACCAACGGCCGAGGTAGACGTCATCCCATGGCATGGGAAGCCTTTCGAGACTGCCTTTACCCGGACCATATTGCAGTGGGAATATCTCGGTATTTACGCCTTCCAGGGCCCACGGAGGGGAAAAGAACCCGGGGAAGATGAGGAGTTGGACCCATTTCCCTGATGCTTCCGCAGCGGCGAAGAGTTGATCCAGTTTCGCCCAATTCGGCTTTCCCTCGACCGGCTCGAGCTCTCGCCAACGGATCTGCAACGCGACGCCGCTGATCGAGGGATTATTCAGAGCCCGCAGATTCAATTGCGTTTCAAGCGGCTTGTTTTCGATCACCACAACGAGTCCGCTCGGTGCAGAGTTCGCGGCTTCGGCTACGGCACCAGCCGAAGATAGTAGAGAAGCGCTGGCCAAAATAAGAGCGGCGTGAAGACTACGGCGCGCAGGGTGCATTGACAGCTACACCTCCTCAGAACCGCCGCCGCTAGTGCCTGATGTGGTTGATCAGACGGCTGACATAGTTCTGTCCGGATTGGCGCGTTCGCCAGGTATAAGTCCTGAAATCGACTTACCCATGCGGGCTCGCAGCATGAGATTGAGCGGTTGGGCTGACCCTTGTCAACATAATTCCCGGGGCCTAAGTTGTACCAGACACAGTTTTGGCGTTTCCCGGGCGTGGAGCCTATTTATTCGTCGCACTCCGCGTGGCCGATTTCGGTTTGCTTCCGTTGCCGGGTCGCCGCCCTTTCCCTTTCAACTGGATGTTGTGGGCATTGACGATGGCCTTAATCAGCCCCGGAAAGCGGCTCTCGATCTCCACGCAGCGAGAGGTATTATGCATCTCCACGCCACGCCGTTCGCTATGAATCAAGCCGGCATCCCTGAGCGCCTTGAAGTGCTGAGAGAGCGTGGATTTGGGTATGGCCTTGTTGCTGACGCTAAGAAAGGCCGAGCAATTCTGTGAACACTCCGAGCCGACGATGTCGGCATAGATGGCCACACGCACGGGATCGGAGAGTGCATGGAGAATTGCTTCCACCGTAACGTCTTCAACCGAAGGGTGGAAGAGGGGCCTCATAACCCTTTATCCTATCTTTCCCTGACGTATTGTTCAATAGTTCGTGATTTCAGAACTATTGAATCCAGGCGCGACTGGTTTCCATCTTAACCTGCAGCACAGGGTCGATTCGACACCTGCAGTGGCAAGGAGGAAAACGCATATGAGCAAACTAAAGGGTAAGGTAGCCGTGGTTACGGGCGCGTCCAAAGGCATCGGGGCCGCCATCGCCAAGTCACTCGCCGCGGAAGGCGCATCGGTTGTGGTGAACTACGCGTCCAGTAAATCGGGCGCCAGAACCGTTGTCGACGCCATCACGGAAGCCGGTGGCAACGCTGTCGCTGTGAAGGGCGACGTTTCCAAGGCCAACGAGGCCGAGGGGATTATCGACGCAGCCATCAAGAACTACGGCCGGCTCGACATCCTGGTCAACAACTCCGGCGTCTACGAGTTCGCCGCGATTGAGGCCGTTACCGAAGAGAAGTTCCACCGCATCTTCAACATCAACGTGCTGGGCTTGCTGCTCACCACGCAGGCAGCCCTCAAGCACATCGGCGAGGGCGGCAGCATTATAAACATCGGCTCCGTCGTCAGTCGTATCACGCCCGCTGCCTCTTCCATCTATACCGGAACCAAGGGCGCAGTGGACGCCATCACCGGCGTGCTGGCGCGCGAGCTTGGACCCAAAAAGATCCGCGTGAATGCGATCAATCCTGGAATGGTCGAAACCGAAGGCACACATGCCGCGGGCTTACACGACACTGACTTTGAGAAGGCGACTATCTCCCAGACCCCACTCGGTCGCCTGGGACAGCCCGGGGACATCGCCTCGGTGGCAGTCTTCCTCGCCTCTGACGACTCCGGCTGGCTGACAGGTGAGCAGATTCTCGCCGGTGGCGGCCTCCGCTAACCCCGAACATTACTAATGACAGGAGAAGACGATGGGCAAGCTGGATGGAAAAGTAGCAGTAATTACAGCAGCAACGTCAGGCATGGCGCTCGCCACTGCCAAGCTATTCGTGGAAGAAGGCGCCTATGTCTTCATCACTGGCCGCCGCAAAGACAAGCTGGATGAGGCGGTGAAAGCAATTGGCCGCAATGTGATTGGTGTTCAAGGCGACGCTTCGAACTTGGACGATCTGGACCGGTTGTACGAAACCGTCAAGACAACGAAGGGAAAGATCGACGTCCTGTTCGCCAGCGCCGGCATGGGAGAGATGGCAAAGCTGGGCGAGATTACCGCGGAGCAATTCGACAACACCTTCCACCTGAATGTGCGAGGCACGCTGTTTACGGTGCAGAAAGCGCTCCCGCTTTTCAACGACGGCGGTTCGATCTTTCTCAACGGATCGATCGCGAGTATCAAAGGCTTTGCAGCATTCAGCGTCTACAGCGCGAGCAAAGCGGCGGTGCGGTCGTTTGCGCGGACCTGGCTGGTCGACCTGAAAGAACGGAAAATAAGGGTAAATGTACTCAGCCCGGGAACGATCGATACGCCGATACTGGACCCGCTAGGTCCGGACGCAAAGAAGTACTTCGCATCGCTGGTCCCCCGCGGGGAAATTGGCCGGCCGGAAGAGATTGCGACCGCAGCGCTCTTTCTGGCTTCGAGCGATTCCACTTTCGTGAATGGCATCGAGCTGTTCGTAGATGGCGGTGTCGCTCAGATCTAAGCCGCATAAGGCGATTGTTGGCAGTGAAAGTGCACGCCGCTGGGAAATGGGCCTATCCTGTTGCATATGGAATCGTGCTTTTCATCCTGGCGGTTGGCTTTCTGGCATAGACGGTTGCTGCCATCAAGACTCGGAGCGATATGAATCGCCGTCAATTTAGCCAACTGGTGGCGGCAGCAAGCCTTGGAGGGGTTCTTCCGCGCGGGTATGCCCAGACCTCATCTTCTCAAAATGGATCCCGATTCTCGGTGATGTTATGGACACTGGAGAAGGAGGCGCTATTTGATCGCTGTCTCGAGATCGTTGCGGAAGCAGGCTATCAGGGCGTAGAGCTGACTGGTCAATTTCAGAAATGGTCAAGCGACGAGACGCGTCGGGTCATGGCAAAGATGCGTTCGCTGGGGTTGGTCTTCGATATGTTGAGCGGAGTCAAGGCCGGGTTTGCTGATCCCGGCGGTTCGGCCGAGTTTCTTACTCAGGCTACGGCGCAAATGAAAGCCGCGAAAGAGCTGGAGAGTCCGCAAATTAATCTCAAATCTGGCAATCGTATCGACAATGTGTCGCGAAGCGTTCAGCACGCGGCATCGGTTGAGAATCTTAAGCGTGCTGCCGATCTTGCCGCGGCCAATCAGGTGCAGATCGTGGTCGAACCGATCGACCCCTTGGAAAATCCAAACATGTATCTGACGTCCGTCAGTGAAGCGTTCGAGATGATTCGCGCGGTCGATAGTCCGCAGGTCAGGGTATTGTATGACTTCTACCACGAACAGCGTGCCTACGGTAACTTGATAGAAAAGTTGGAACAAAACATCGATCTCGTTGGGTTGGTACACATAGCAGATGTGCCCGGGCGCCACGAGCCTGGAACCGGGGAGATCGACTACGCAAACATTTATCGCAAGCTTGGGCAGCTGAAGTACAACAAGTTCATCACGATGGAGTTCTATCCGACACAAGACCCGGTTGGCCACCCTGAGGAAGTCACGGCGGGATGCCCAGCAGGCTATAAGTGCAGCGGCGACCGCATCGTAGGCTGATCGCCCCTGCGTCTTGGCAGTAAGAATCGAAGATTATGCAGCTCGGTTTTGTAAGCGCCATTCTCCCCGACCAAACGCTTGAAGAAGTATTCGCTATCGGAAAAGCCACGGGGTACGCCTGTGTCGAGTTGATGTGCTGGCCGGTGGGCAAGGCCGATCGCCGGTATGCGGGCGTTACGCACATCGACGTAAACAACTTCGAACCGGCGGACGGCCCGCGGATTTTAGGCCTCGCCCAAGCTCACGGCATGGAAATCAGTGGCCTGGGATATTATCCGAATCTACTTACGCCCGATCAGGAGGCAGGACGAGTGGCTGCCTTGCACCTGAAACATGTCATCAGCGCGGCAAAGATGCTCGAGCTCGCGGTCGTCAGTACGTTTGTCGGGCGCGACTGGACCCGATCCGTAGACGAGAACTGGCCTCGCTTCCTATCTGTCTGGAGCGATCTGATCGCCTATGCGGAAGACCAAGGGATTCGTATCGCGATCGAGAACTGCCCCATGATTTTTACCGCCGACGAATGGCCCGGGGGGAAGAACCTTGCGTCCAGCCCCGCGATTTGGCGGCGCATGTTCGAGGCGATCCCCAGCCCGCATTTCGGGCTCAATTACGATCCGTCGCATCAGGTCTGGCAGCAGATGGACTATATCGCCCCGCTTAAGGAATTTTCTTCGCGCATCTTCCGCGTTCATCTCAAAGATGTAGCCGTCGATCAACAGCGGCTGAACCAGGTGGGCATCCTGGCTTATCCCCTGGAGTTTCATAGTCCGAAGCTGCCCGGACGCGGGGACATCGACTGGCCGACGTTTCTCCATGCGCTCAAAGACTCAGGCTATGACGGACCTGTCTGCGTGGAGGTCGAGGAGCGGGTGTTCGAAGGCGACCTCGCGCATCGCAAACAAGCTCTCACCCTCAGCTCAGAGTACCTGCGTCCATTCATCGGTTAAATTGATCAATACATAATCCAACCGCCGTCGACATTAAGCGTCTGGCCAGTCATCGCGTCGCTCAACTCTGTCGATAGAAACAAGCACACGCGGGCCAGGTCGAGCGGGCCGATGCGCCGCTTGAGACTTTGCTGGTCTAGCACCTTATCCGCTTCCTGCTTCGACATCAGCTTTCTTTCCCCCTCGGTTTCGATGGCGCCAGGGGTGATGCAGTTCACGCGAACGTTATGCACCCCGATCTCTCTTGCCAAAGAACGGGTAAAGCCAATGATTGCGCCCTTCGATGCGATGTAATGGGTCAGATTTTGCAGACCGGTAAAGAACGTGACCGATGAGATATTCACAATCGCACCCGATCGTTGTTTAACCATGTGGGGCAGAACAAGTTTAGTGCAATGAAAGACGCTCTTCAGGTTGATGTCCTGCATTGCGTCCCACTGTTCCTCTGTCATTTCCAGGAACGGCTGCCGGGGATAGATTCCGGCGTTATTAATCAAAATATCGATGCGCCCAAAGCGCGCAATCGCGTCCTCAACCACTTTTGCCATGGCGTCGCGACTGCCGGCGTTGGCTTCAAAGGCAAACGCTGAGAGGCCTTTCGCTTGCAGAGTCGCTGCCACCTCTTTGACCTGCGGGCCATCCAGGTCGGCAAGAAACACATGGGCTCCGTTCACAGCAAATAGCCCGGCCACTCCGGCGCCGATGCCCGCGGCGGCCCCAGTCACAATGGCGACTTTATCCTTAATCAGCTCCATCAACGCTCCTGCATCACAAGGGCTGATCTTATCAAACGTCCGTCCTTACGACCGCCGCCCTATTCTCCCCGCCCTACCTCCAGGCCAAAGTGCGCCAGCTCGCGCTTCTGCATCATGTAGTCGATAAAAAAGCCAACCCCAATCGACAGCGGAATCAACCCGAAGGCGCCTCCGGAGAGTACTTCGTGGTCGTTCACAATCCACGCCAGCACGAGAAAAGAGAGCATGACCCCAATGCCAGTCGAGATCAGCACGATCCCTGTTCTGCGCGTACTCGCAGGTCCCTGGAGCGGGTCTTTCGCCGATTTGCCTTCAGCGCTCAATACCTTTTCAATATCGCCGGCACTCATTCCCCGCGCCAACATGGCCAAACGCTGCTCGGTCTTTAGCCTCTGCTTGTATGCTCCACCGGCTACACCGGCAACAATGGCTATAATCCCAACCAAAAATGCCCCCAACGGGACCATGAACGGACTCCAATTCCAATTCATAAGCCTTTACCTTCCCTTCCGACCGCCTTAGACTGTCGGTTTCCCTAAGAGTTTCAATTCCGGCATGAAACTTTCAGCTGGATTCTTAGTCTGACTCTCCTTGCATGCCGTCGACTCCAGCTTCGAGCAGATCGTCCGGGACCATCAGGCCATGGTCTTTGGCACCCTCATTCGTCTTACCGGCAGCCGGGAACATATCGACGATCTGGCGCAGGAGGTCTTTCTACGCCTCTACCGGGCGCTTCCAGCCTTTCGCGGGGAATCCCTGTTGAGCACCTATCTCTACCGCATCATCGCCAACGTGGCCCAGGATGAGTGGAAGCGCCGCCGCCGGGAGGACCGTCCGCTGGTCTCCTTCTCCGAGGAGGAATCGGACTGGGAGGATCGCCTCCCGCATCCCGGCCCCGATGCCGAGCAGCAGTTTGCGGAGAGGCAGTTTCGGTATTCTGTAGAGCAGCAGTTACACCAGCTCAGCCCGGTGGAGAGAACCGTACTGGTGCTTTATCATCAAGAGGAGCGTAGTTACGAGCAGATTGCGCAGTCGCTCAAACTACCCATTGGCACCGTGCGCACGCACCTGCATCGCGGCCGCAAGAAGCTTCGCGAAGGGATCGAACGGCAGCAGGCAGTGGAAAGGGGAACAGCATGGCAGAAGACAAGATGAATCCTGCTTGGCATTCGCAGTCACTCGATGCAAGAATCCTTCGCGCCCTGGAGACCGCTCCTCGACTGGAGATTCCCTCTGACTTCGCCGCCAGGGTCGCCCGGCAACTGCCTCCGGTTCCAACGGCGATCCTCTCCCCCGCGCGATACGGTTACCGTGCAGCCGTGGCATGCCTGGTTGTATTGCTTGCACTGATCTTTGCATTGGCCCGGCGGGCAACGGGCACGTCTATATTCTGGCTTTCGATCGAATCCATTTTCTGCGCACAGTTCGCGCTCGTGGCCGTCTGGCTGGCGGTGCGGAACGCAGGCTATACTTTCGCCAGCCTTTTCTAATCAGCAGTTCTCGTACTTTCTGCTAAGAGCTGTCCGCAAAACTCAGCCACTTTATGTCGAACTCATCGATGGCCATCAAAATTACCCGCACCGATCCGCGCTACGCGATGTTGCGTCGAAGCCGCAACCTACGCTGGGACAGCAACGAGGCCGACGCAGCGGCCCAGATCGAATTGTGCGAGACTGCCGAGCAGGCGGCCGAAGCATTGCAGCGCATCGTAAACGCAGGCATGCGCCCCACCATTCGCAGCGGCGGCCATTGCTATGAAGACTTCGTGGTCAACAATCCAGGCGGCGCGATCCTCGATCTTAGCCTGCTGAAGAGTGTCAGCCTACCAGGCGACGGAACGCGCTACCGCATCAGCCCGGGCCTGGAGTTGGGCGAAGTGTACCTCGACCTGTACAAACGCCACGGGGTCACCATCCCCGGAGGCAGTTGCTACGAGGTGGGCGCCGGAGGCCACATCAGCGGAGGTGGCTATGGAGTGCTCTCGCGACTGCACGGTCTCACTATTGACTGGCTTTCGGCGGTCGAGATTCTTACCGTCGACGGCAAAGGCCATGTAGAGCTCAGGCGCATCGACAAGGACCATGATCCCGATCTATTCCGAGCATGTCGCGGCGGAGGCGGAGGAAACTTCGGGGTAATCACCGGTTTTCTCTTTGACCGATTACCGGTTGCGCCCTCGGAAGTGGTGAATGCCCACTTGTCATTTGACTGGGCCACGATGACCGAGGACAATTTCACCGCCATTCTCATGGCATTTGGAGACTACTGGGCCAAGCGGGGGACCGAACCGGATACCTTTGGACTTTTTGCCGCGCTCGGTCTCACGCACGCCTCCTCGGGTCGATTTAGCCTCTCACTACAGTTCTGCAACCCCGATGGAAGCTGCGACAATCTCAAGCCATTGGAGGAGTTTCTCGATCTCTTTCAGAGTTTCGCGCCCCTGGAGGCACGCGCATCCGCGGCCGGCGAAAAGCGCTTTGCCCAGCGGTCCCCGGCGGCCCGCCAAATCCTGGGGCGATACGGCATCGATCGGCTGCTCTGGCTGGAAGCGACGATTGGCGACAGTGGGAGTGGCCACAGCGGACGCGCCGCATACAAATCTTGTTACATGAAACAGAACTTTACCCGCGCGGAAGCGAAGTGTATCTACAAGCAGCTGACGCGCACCGTTCCCGGTGTCGACCTGCGCGGATCGGTGATGGCCGTCGACTCGTATGGCGGAGCCGTCAATGCGAAGGCCATGGCCGGCGTCACTTCGGTTTGGCAGCGCTCGTCCATCATGAAGGTCCAGTTTCAGCAATATTGGGAATACGCGGAGGAAGATGCAGGGCGTCTGCAGTGGATGCGCGAGTTCTACACCGATCTCTACTCGCAGCAGGTAGACCCGCGGTACGCCGGGGCTCCCTATCCCAATGAATATTACGAAGGCTGCTACATCAACTATCCCGATTGCGACATGCTCGCGTACGCCTTCTGGCCCCAGCTCTATTACGGCACGCAGGATCTTTATCCGTTTCTGCAGCAGGTGAAGCGGCGCTATGACTCGAACAACATCTTTCACCATAAGATGTCTATTCGTGGTTAGGATTACTTATGCAGACGGATGATCGGCGATTAGCGGCAAGATGGACCCGCAGAGAATTTGTGCGCGGCGCCGCGGGTATGGCCGCGCTCCCTCATCTGCTCAGGGGAGTGGCTGCCGCGCCGTCTCAGCAGTTTGCCTATGTGGCCTCTGGGGAAGGCTCGCTCCATGTCTTCCGGTTGCGCGGAGAAGCCTGGACAAGCATGCAGCGCGTGCCGAGCTCCGCGCCTGCTTGCATTTTGCTTTCTCCCGCACAGCGGATACTCTACGTGGCCAACGAGGTAGATTTGCACCAGGGGTTGCCGCGGGGCACGGTCGAAGCCTTCCACATCGATCCTCTTGACGGCCGCCTGACCCTTTTGGGGCGCAGGCCGCTGTCTCTTTCCGCAACCCACCCACGGCATCTGGCCCTCTCTCCGGACGGAAAGCTGCTTGCCGTGGCCGCTTACGGCGGGGCAATTTACAACCTCTTACCCATTGCAGAGGACGGCAGCCTGGGCCAACCGAGCGCCATTTTCAAGCAGGCAGGTTGTGGACCGAATGCCCAATCGCAGGCGGCGGCACATCCCCATACGCTGCTCTTCGACGTGAGTGGGCGCCATCTGCTTTCCTCCGATTTCGGCAGCGACCGGCTGAGCGTGTTCGCAGTGGATGACGGCAGACTCCAGCGGCGAATGGAGCACGCGACCGGTGAGGGGAGTGGTCCAGGCGCGTGCGCGCTTCACCCTGCGGGCTCGGTCTTCTACGCCTGGCATGATCTGGAGAACACGCTCGCCTGCTACCACTACGATGCGGTGTCTGGTACCGTGGGCGAGACGATTCAGCGGCTGACATTTCCTACGGCCTCTCTGCATGCTCTTGCGCTGCACCCCTCAGGCCGCATGCTCTACACCACGCAGGGCAACCGGGACGAGTTGAGGGCGTGGCACGTGAACGCGAAGAACGGCAGCCTCTCGCACGCACAGGTTGTCTCGCTGGGAGAGGCGACGCCGACCCAGATCACGGCCTCGCTCGAGGGAGAGAGCATTTTCATTTTGGATGGCCCAAGAGGATCGATTTACAAGGTGACCGCAGACCGCACGACGGGTGAGCTACACTGCAAAGCGAAAGTCGCGGTGGTGAATAAGCCGAAAAGCATCGCTTTGAAGACCATCTAGAGGCCCAGGAACCTGTCTCGTCACAGATTTAGAGAGTACATCCGAATGCCTGAATGGGTTCGATCACCAATTTAACTGAAAAGGAGTCAGTCGATGGAAATGCAGTCCAGGAGAGGTCTTATCAAGAACGCGGCCAAAGCGGCTGCAATTGCAACCGGCAGCACCATGCTCGCCGGCAAATCTGAGGCGAAGGAATCCGCAAAACTGGAGAAGAAGGCGTATTCGTGCCAGCCTGTTGCGGACAATGCACCCAGCGCTCCGCCGCTATTCTCTTCCGCCGTTTCCTACGGCAATCTGCTCTTCCTCGCGGGGGTCGGCGCACACTTCAAAGGCACGATTGAAGAGCATACCAAGCACGTGCTCGACGAGCTGCAGAAGAACCTGGAATGTGCCGGCTCCTCCATGGAGAAGGTCCTGAAGGTCAACGTCTACCTGAACGACATCAACGACTGGGCCAAAATGAACACCGTATATGCAGGCCGTTGGGGCAAGGTCCCCCCCGTCCGCACCACCGTCGCGCCCGCCGGAGGCATTCCTGGCAACTCGCTGGTAGAAATCGATCTCATCGCTTATATCTAGAAACCTCGCCAGCCCCATGTCACTCCCATCTGCAGATGCGGCCAACACGCCCGCCGGCCGCGCGGCGCTTACGCGCGAGGGCACCGAGCATGACAACCTCTTTACCCGGATTGGGGTTCGTCCACTGGTGAATGGCCGCGGCACATTCACCATCGTCAGTGGATCGCGCTCCCTGCCCGAGGTGAAGCAGGCGATGTACGATGCCTCCTTCTACTTTGTGCATCTCGACGAACTGATGGAGGCTGTGGGCCAGGAGCTCGGCCAACTGACCGGCGCGGAATGGGGCATAGCCACCACCGGATGTGAGGCTGCGATTGCGCTCGCCGTCGTTGCCTGCATCGCCGGTACCGACCCTGAGAAATCTCAGGCGCTGCCCTACGTCAAGGGCCGCGATCAAGTCATCATCCCCAAACATTCCCGCAACCCCTATGACTTCGGGGTACGCATGACAGGAGTCGAGGTGGTCGAGGTCGACTCTGCCGAAGAGCTGCGCAGCCAGCTGACCGGTCGCACGGCGATGGTTTACATCCTGTCCGGCCCGGCCGCCGAGAACGGCCCGCTCAGCATTCCGAATATCTGCGCCATTGCCAAAGAAAAGGGCGTTCCCGTCTTCGTCGACGCCGCGGCCGAGGAGCCTCTCGTTCCCAACATCCACCTTCAGCACGGCGCCACGCTGGTCGGCTACTCCGGCGGCAAGTGCCTGCGGGGACCCCAGTCCTCCGGGCTGCTTATCGGCCAAAAGGACTTGTGCCGCGCAGCCTATTTTCAGTCCGCGCCCAACCACAACTACGGCCGGGCCTTCAAATGCAGCAAAGAAGAAACCATGGGACTGCTCGCCGCCGTGCGCCAATGGTACAAGCGCGACCATGCCGCTGAGCAGCGGGAGTGGCTTTCTTGGCTACAGCACATCGAAGGGCGCGTGCAGGGCCTGCCTTCTCTTTCGGTTGAGTATCTGCAACCAGTAGACTTGTCCAACCGATCGCCTCGCCTGCGTATTCACTGGGACGCCCGCACGCTCGGTATCACCGGCACCGAACTTGCCGCACGGCTCGACGCCGGCAGCCCCGCATCGTTGTCCATGACAGCAGCGGGGTGCGTCCGTCTCAGATGGCCAGCTCGCTCATCATCATGCCGTACATGATGGAAGCCGGAGAAGAACGCATCATCGCCGATGCGCTCTACGAGGGACTCACCAAGCCTGAACACTATGAAGATCCGGTGATCCCGTCCGGCGCCCCGATGCCGGTCCAGGGAACGTGGGCAGTCGCAATCCAGTATGGCCGCGGCGTTGGAGAGCATCAGTTCACGCTGCAGCAGAGAGGCAACGACCTCACCGGCATCCAGCAGGGAGAGCTCTACAGCGCTGCGCTCAAGGGAGTGATCCATGGAGGCCAGATCGAGTTGCGCAGCACCATGGCGGTGCCGGGAAACGCCATTGAATGGACATTTCAAGGCATCGCGCAGGCAAACGCGATGGCAGGGACGGTTGATTTGGGAGAGTATGGAAAGGCAGCCTGGGAGGCCATTAGAAATCATGATTAGGGAATACACGAGGAAGAAGACCTTCCACTGCTGGGTCGCGTTCGCGCTCGCTACCGTCATCAGCGTCTTCGCCCAACCGGCCGCCCCGGCCTACGATCTGCTGCTGCGCGGCGGACATGTGCTCGATGACAAGAACCACATCGATGGCGTGATGGATGTGGCCATCAAGGATGGCAAAATTGCCAAGGTGGCCGCCCACATTCCCTCCGACGCGGCGCTCAAGACGATCGACGTGAAAGGCCTATATGTCACTCCGGGGCTGATCGACATTCACGTTCACGTGTATGCCGGCACGGGCGAGCGCAACTCCTACGCGGGCGACAACAGCGTTCCCCCCGATGGCTTTACCTTCCGCGTTGGCGTCACCACGGTGGTCGATGCAGGCTGTTCCGGGTGGAGAAACTTCGAGGACTTCAAGGATCGCATTATCGATCGCTCGAAGACCCGGGTCTTCGCCATGCTCAACATCGTTGGCGCCGGCATGCGTGGCGCCAAGTACGAACAGAACACCGCTGATATGGATGGAGAAGCCACCGCGGCCATGGCCCTCAAATACCCGCAAACGATCGTGGGCATCAAGACCGCGCACTTTGCAGGTCCGGAATGGATTCCGGTAGAGCAGGCGGTCATCGCCGGAACCAAGGCCAACATTCCGGTCATGGTCGACTTCGGTGTAGACCGTCCCACTCGTCCGATCTATGACTTGATGACCCAGAAGCTGCGGCCGGGCGACATCTATACCCACATGTACTCAGGGCTTCGTCAGGAGCAGGATCCAGTTACCTTGGGCCCCAGCAAAGCCATGATCGAAGGGCGTAAGCGCGGTATCTACTTCGACGTTGGCCAGGGCGGCGGCAGCTTCAAGTGGTCCCTCGCAGTACCGATGATCAAGGCGGGCTTCATCCCCGATTCCATCTCGACCGACCTCCATATCACCAGCATGAACGCAGCGATGAAGGACGAACTCAACGTCGCCGACAAGATCATGGCGGTGAACGTTCCGTTAAAAGATGTAGTCGCCGAGATGACCTCGCACCCGGCCCATGAAATTCGTCACGACGAACTCGGTAATCTCTCCGAGGGTTCAATCGCCGATGTAGCGGTGCTCCGTCTCGAAAAGGGCAATTTTGGCTTCACTGACATGCTCAACAAGCGCCTGGATGGCAAGCAGAAGCTACTCTGCGAACTCACGATCAAAGATGGAAAGATTGTCTACGACCTGAACGGAATGGGGGCCGACTTGTGGACAGCGCCGCCCGGCCCCCATGATGCGGAAGCTTATCGGTGGAATACCTTTGCTCCGCCACCACCTCGCGCGTCCACTCCGGCGACTACCGAGATGCCACACTGAAGTAAGTGATATCGGAGTCCTGAGTAATCGACCCATCGTCCGCTGGTCTCTCCCGGATGTCATTCAAGCCCCTATTGTGTTAACCTCTTGGGATGACCTCGGCCCTCCATCGCTGTCCGAGCTGTAGCCGCGCCGCCTTGGCGCAGGCCAGCTGTTGTTGTTTGCGCTAATACTCGCAACGGGCACAGCATAGCTGCTTCGCTCCTGGCAGCATCTTCTAAAAACCAACCTTTCTATTCAGGGAATCCGCACGTGGACATTGCTCTCCAACTACAAGGATTTGCATCGGGCGCTTACCTCTCGCAGCGCTCCTTCAGGTCTTGTTGTAGCCGCTAGCTGTCCGCCCTCCCATCGCGGCAAATTCTCCAGGAGTTCACTTATGCGTAATTTGCAACTTCTACTTCGCTATTGCTTCTTCTCTACCGTGGTCGCAGTTCCATTGTGTGTATCCCCTGTGGGAGCCCAGATGGTGGGAGGCACCATCTCCGGTGACATCGTGGATCCCGCGGGCGCTGCTGTGGCAGGGCCGAAGTGCTCATACGCAACGATGAAACCGGCAGCGAACGCAAATTCATCACCGCAGAAAGTGGCACATTCTCCGTGCCCTCGGTCGCCGTGGGCACGTACACCGTCTCTGTCTCGAAGGATGGCTTTGCCCCCCTGAATCGCACCGGAATTGCACTCACCGTCGGCCAGAATGTCCAGCTGCATCTTGCGCTCACTGTGGGCAGCGTGCAACAAAGCGTCTCCGTTGTGGACACCCCTGCTGTGGTGGATACCTCAACCCTGCAGACTCAGGGCCTGGTCGATGAGCGGCAGGTCAAGGAACTGCCGCTCAATGGCAGAAGCTTCGACCAGCTGATCGAACTGAATCCTGCTTCGGTCAGCTACACCACTCAGCGTTCGGGCGGCGTGGGCACATCCAACTCCTCTGTCGGCAACATGTACTCCGTCTCCGGACGACGCCCGCAAGATAATCTCTTCCTGCTGAACGGAATCGAGTACACCGGGGCGTCGCTCATCAACGTAACCCCAGGCGGCACCAGCGGGCAGCTGCTGGGAGTGGACGCGGTCCGCGAATTCAACGTGGTCAGCGATACCTATGGAGCGAATTACGGCAAACGTACCGGCGCGCAGATATCGATCATCACGGCTTCGGGAGGAAACAAGCTTCACGGTTCCGTGTATGAGTTCCTGCGCAACAGCGCGCTGGACGCGCGCAACTATTTTGACCAGGCGAAGATCCCGGAGTTCCAACGCAACAACTTCGGCGCAGCCCTGGGCGGCCCCATACGGCGCGACAAATTATTCGGGTTTGGTAACTATGAAGGTTACCGGCAGCATCTCGGTCTCAGCGCGGTCAGTTTCGTTCCTGACGACGCCTCGCGTGCGGCTGCTACCGCCACCGTCCGGCCGCTGCTTGCGCTTTGGCCGGTAGCCAATGGTCCCGAGTTGCTCAACCCAAATGGCACGCCGAGCGGAATTGCGGAAGCCTTCTCTAACCCGCCGCAGCACGTACGTGAGGATTTTGGCACTGCGCGGATCGATGCCAACCTGACCCCGAACGATCTGCTCTTCGGCGTCTATACAGCGGATGACAGTGACGCAAACACCCCCTCGCAAAACCCTTATTCGACCATCTATGAGCGATTGCGGGAGCAGGTCTTGAGCGCGCAGGAGCAGCACGTCTTCTCACCCAACCTGCTCAATACCTTTCGTTTCGGCTATTCGCGCGCAGCCTATTACTTTACCGGTGAGGCTCCGGACTCAGTGCCTGGGTGGATCGCAGGCGCGCCCGTCGGAGCAGTCGTGATCGCAGGCAGCACAGCATCGAACGGGGCCTCTCAGGTGACCTTGGCGGGCGCGAACACCGGCAGTAACAACCAGGCTGTTCGTAACATCTTCACCGTGGACGAGCATATTTTCTGGACCCACGGACGGCACCAGGTGGAGGTGGGCGTGTGGCTCCAGCGGCTCCAATCCAATGACAACCTGGCGCAAAACCAGTATGGGCAAGCATCCTTCTCCACCCTAAGCAGCTTTCTGAAAGGAAGTGTTGCGACGTTTACCGTAGTGCCTGCGCCGACGGAACTGGGTTGGCGGTCATTCTTTGGAGCGGGCTTTATCGAAGACGCTTGGAAGGTAACGCCTCGCCTCGAGCTGCGCGCGGGCTTCCGCTCCGAGTCAAGCAATGGCTGGAACGAGGCCCACAATCGTGCATCGAACTACGGCTTTACCAACGGCGTCATTAACACGAATCCCACCATCGGCGGTTCCGCTCTGGCGCAAAACCGCGCCACGTTTATGCCCGAGCCGCGCATTGGGGTAGCGTATGACCTCTTCGGGAACGGCAAAACGGCTCTGCGAGCGAACTTCGGCGTTCATCGCGCGCTGCTGGATACGCTGGATTACCGCCTTGACCAGACCGCGCCGTTCAACACCACTCTGTCGTTCAGTAACACCACCGTCGACAAGCTCGCCGACCTCGCCAGTGGTACCGCTACTGGCAGCGGACAGATCTCACCCAGCAATGTTCAGCCGGACATTGCTACCCCGACGGTGCTCGCCTGGACCTTCAAGATCGAGCAACAGATCGCCCCGGCGACCTCGCTCACCATCGGCTATGTCGGTTCGCATGGATATCATCAGATTCTCTCGGAGGACCAGAACACGCCCGCAACCGTAGTCTGCCCGGCCTCGCCCTGCCCGGCAACGCTTGCACCCGGGACCGTCTACTATGCGAGCACAAACAAGGCCAACCCGAAAGTGGCCAACACCACCTCCTGGGTCTCACAGGGAATCAGCAACTATAACGGTCTCGAGGTGGATGTGCGCCGCCAGTTGTCGCACGGTTTGCAGCTGCGCGGTGTTTATACCTTTGCCAGTAACCTGGACGATGGCTCGGCCTGGAATACCAGCGTCTCGGCCAACACCCCAGCGTTTGTGATGTATCCGGGAAATCCTGGGCTCGACTACGGGCCGGCAGCTACCAATATCCGCCATGCGGGCGCCATCAATGGCACCTGGGAGCTGCCTTTCAACGACGGTCGGTTTGCGAACTCCTGGGCAAAGCAGTTGGTGGGCGGCTGGTCGGTCAGCGGCATCGCGACGCTACAAAGCGGTTTCCCGCTCTCCCCGCAGCTGGGCTACAACCCGACCGGCAACGGGGATACGCGCAACCCAGTGCGTCCGAACCTCGCGACCGACTTTCAGGGCCCGCTTTACGCTAAGACAGTGAAGCAGTGGTTCAATCCCGCTGCCTTCACCGCGCCCCAGTCGGGCACATTTGGCAATGTCGGCCGCGACACGCTCACAGGGCCGGGACTGGCGGAGTTGGATCTTGCCCTGGTCAAGAACACCACCATCCATGAGCGGCTGCGCGCGCAGTTTCGTGCGGAGTTCTTCAACGCGCTCAACCACGCCAACTTTACCACGCCGAACCCGGTAGTCTTCAGCTCCGGCCCGACCCCAAAAACCCCGACGGCAGCAGTTGCACCATCGGCGACTGCCGGAGTGGTGAGTGCAACAGCCACTACCTCACGGCAGATCCAATTTGGCGTGAAGATTCTCTTCTAGTCGAAATTTGAAATTGGGACGGGTCTCCCCGTGTCACACCTTTCGGTCCGCCTACAGAGGTTCAAGTCCCTCTGCTTCAGCCAGCTTGGCTTGGCGACGATCAAATGTCCAGAAACGGTCGGCCTTGAACTCCAGAGCTAAGGCTACATGGAGCGTTTCGAGCGTCCGGACGCCGAGCCGCGGCACCCGAACCCGGGCAATCGCGATGCAAGCATCGAATACCCGCTCTGGGATGCCTTCTTCAATCCACACACCGGTTTCGCGATCACGCTCGAACTCTCGGTGGACCGATTGCGCCTCCCTTGGCGTGATCTTGTGTTGAAATACGTGCTGGCCGATCGCGTGTGTCCACTCAGCCCGATGCAGCGGCGTCAGCCAAACACGCGGATGCTGTGCCATATGCTGCTGTGCTTCCTTGGAGTGGGCATCTGGCAAGTACAAAGAGACAAAAACGCTCGTATCCGCGTAGACGGTCAAAAGCGTCCGCGCTCCTCGATCAATAGATCGGCACCCGGCAAACGGCGCTCCCCGAATAGCTTCTCGAGGCGGCCGGCAAAGTCCGGCCAATGCTTGGGTTCGGCGTGTACCGGCTCAGGAACAATACAGGCAAGAAGGCGATTCCGCTCGTGGAGTTCAACCGTCTGGCCGGACCGAAGCCACGCTTTCAACTGGCGAGTATCTCGCAGCTCACGGAGGTTGATCTTAGGCATAAAGTAAACGTGTCACATTATGTGTCACATGTCAATTACCGATGAATCGGCGCAAAAAATTGTTCATTGCTCTTCGGTTCACATGTTTCTCCGCGTCCAGTGAGGAGCTGTGCAGTGGCGCCACGCGTTGCATGGCCGCGTCCGCCTCTTGCAAATGGCCCTCGGACCGGGTTCTTAAGGGGGGCGAGCGACCCTGCCGGGTAGTACCGAGGGCTGGGTAGAAAACGTTTCCCTTTTGACAACCTACGACCAAGGGTGCAACACTCCCTCTTACCCTTGAAAAAAGCACCCGAAAAAGATCGACCGGTAACCCTGCGTACCCTGGCGAGCCATCTTGGCCTTTCGCTGACGACCGTATCCGTGGTCGTCAGCGATGCGCCGGCTGCGCAGGCGATCCCGCTCGCCACCAGAAAGCGGATCCTGGAGGCGGCCAGTGAGTTGCACTATCGGCCCAATTACTTTGCGCGCTCGCTGCGCAAGAAGCGCAGCATGTCCGTGGGCGTGCTGGTGTCTGAAATGAGCGAGGGCTACTTCACGCTGGTAATGAATGGCGTGGAAGAGTATCTGATGGCAGCGAAATACTTTTACCTGCTGGCCGCGCACTACTGGCAGCCTGAGCTGCTCGAGGAATTTCCGAGGATGTTGCTCGAACGGTCCGTGGACGGACTTCTTCTGGTGAATACTCCGACTCCGCCGCAGGTTTCGGTGCCTATTGTCTCCATCTCAGGCCACCAGGACGTTGACGGCGTAACCAACATCCAACTGAACCACAAGCAGGCCGCTTATCTCGCATTGAAGCATCTCGCAGACTTGGGGCACCGCAGAATAGCGTTCATGAAAGGTCAGGAGCAGACGGTTGACACGGACTATCGCTGGCGGGAGATTATGGAAACAGCCTGCGCCTTCGGCCTGGAGGTTCACCAGGAACTGCTGATCAAGTTGACCGAGAACAGTTGGTCGCCCGCCCTGGGATATGGTCCGGTCAAGGACCTGCTGTCGCGTACCAGAGATTTCACCGCGCTCTTCGCATTCAACGATATCGCTGCCTTCGGCGCCATTCGGGCCCTTCACGAAGCTGGGCTGCGCGTGCCGCAAGACGTTTCAGTGATCGGCTTCGACGACGTGCTCAGCGCCCCCTTCGGCATTCCCAGCCTGACCACGATTCGCCAGCCCCTCCGTGCCATGGGTCAAGCGGGCGCGGAGTATCTGCTCAACCGGATCAATCATCCAAAGGAGCCTTACGCCCCCCAGGTGATCATGGAACCGGAACTCGTCATACGGGAATCCACCGCCCCGGTCTCGCCGGGGTGCCCCTTGCTGGCGCCAAAGCGAAGCAAAGCTGCGTCGCGCATACTAAGCTGAGCTCAAAGCATTTTTCCCGCAGAGTGGAAATGAACATGCTTTAAATTCTTTGCGGCTTATTCCTTGCTTATCCTTTCGAGAGCAGTCCGGCATTCGTGCTCAAGCAACGCCAACAGCTGGTCCATGTGCTCGGTACGCGTACGAAAGTTCAGCGGGCTGATGCGAAAATACGCCTTCCCTTTCAGCTCAGTGGTCGAGAACCAGAATTTCCCGCTCTGCTCGACTCGCCTCGCAACCTCTGCATGCAATTGCTTGGATTGCGCCTCGTCCAGATCCGCGCCGCGATAGCGAATGCAGATCGCCGACAACGGCGGTTCCGTCGCCGGCTCGAAGTCAGGATGTGTTTCTACCAGCGAGTAAAGGTGTCTTGCCTGGCGCACATTGTTGTCGATCCAGTCCCCGATCTGGCGTGCCCCGTAGCGCTTGAAGCACATCCACACCTTAAGCGCGCGAAAACGCCTCGACTGCTCGAAGCCGTGAACGTAATACTGGTAGCGCTCGTTCGCGGGATCGAATTCGTCGGTAAGATAGGCGGGCTTGAGCCCGAAGGACGCGGTCAATCGACGGCCGCCCTTGACCAGGATCGCGCCCACATCCAGCGGCGCATAGAACCACTTGTGGGGATCAATGGTGACTGAATCCGCGAGTTCCAATCCCTGATCTCCCATAGGCCATGCGTGGGAGAGCAACATGCCGCCGCCATAAGCGGCATCGACGTGGAGCCACATCCCCTCGCGATCCGCGACCGCCCGCAGCGCGCGCACCGGATCGATCGCCCCAGTGTTGGTCGTTCCGAAGATGCCCACGATGCACATCGGTCGTATGCCGGCTTTACGATCGTCCACGATGGCTGCCTCAAGCGCATCTAACCGTACGCGGAATTCCCGGTCCGTAGGCAGCGCACGCAGCGCCTCCCGCCCCAGTCCCACGGCGTCCACCGCCTTATCCACTGAGACGTGCCGTTCTTCGGAGGTGTAAACGGCCCATCGTTCCTCAACCCCGTGCTGTTGTATCCGGTCGCCCGACACGGAGTCCCGCGCCAACTTGAGCCCGATGAAGTTCGCCATCATACCGCCGCTGGTTAGATTGCCCCCTGCGTGCTCACCGTAACCCACCAGGTCGGTGAGCCAGCGGACGGTGCGTCGCTCCATGGCGACGGCGCCTGGACCAACCGTATAGGTCCCGATGTTTTGATTGAGGGCGGAGCAGATGAAGTCCGCGATAATTCCAATGGGATTCGGCGAAGGAGTAATCAAACCCATGTAACCCGGGTGTCCGACATGGGTGCAGTTAGGCAGAAGCTTCTGCTCCAACTCCCCCAGAACCGCTTCCGCAGAAGTGGAATCCTGAGGGAGCGGCTCGGCAAAAAGCTTTGTCAGAATCGCCGGCTCTACATCAGGAAACACCGGTCTTTCCTCGATGTTCTCCAGATAGTCAGCGAGCAGATCGACCACTCGGTGCCCAACTTCGCGAAATTCGCCCGCGTTCATCAGTCCCTCCGGAGTCGAGTCTGGATCGAGCCCTTCCTTCGCCGACTTGTCCTGGACAGGATACCTGCGAATGAAGAATCAGCCGGGCTTTCCGGGGTTCTAGTGGTACTCTATATCCCCTGCTGGCGAACAAATCACTATAGGCCCGACGCGCGTGGGCCGTACTGCGGCCACGCGAAAATATGAAGAGGGAGGATCCGAAGAAATGATCTTTCGCGGTCGCTGGGGCTCTATGTGTGCAGTTATCCTGGCCGTTTTGCTGTTTTCCTACCGCGCCTTTGCCGTAGATAAGCTGCTCATCGTCAACGGTACAGAGCTGACCATGAAACCCGGACAGACCGAGCCGTTCGTCGGCTACATTCTGGTGGGCAACGACGGGAAGATCAAAGCGATCGGCAAGGGCAATCCGCCCCCCGGCACGCAGGCACAGACCACCTACGACGCCAAAGGCAAATTCGTTCTCCCAGGCTTTATTTCTGCTCACAGTCATCTCTCGGAGAGTGCTTTTCGCGGACTGGCTACGGACCAATATGTCTACCAATACCCCGCCCTGACGGGCTGGGTGGAAGTACTGGAGACCCGGGAACTGGGAACGAGCCCGGAAGACTACTATTGGTTTACCCTGCAGGGCGCCCTCGATCACCTGGTTCACGGAATCACTTCTGTCTACAACTTCGCCTACGCACGCAAGGATGACGAGGCTTTCGAACAATATCAGTGGCAGGCAGAGCTCGACTCGGGAATGCGCTTCATTCACTCCTACGAACCTTCAGGCAAGTCGACTCCGGAGGTCCGGAGGGCGAACCTGGAGAAATTTTTGGCCTATGCCAGGAAAGATATGTCTCGCCCGACCGTGCTGAAGATGGCATACTCCGGATGGATCACCACTCCGCAGGCCCTTCAGCTCGACGCTTCGTTTCTCCGCGACTACCATCTCTACTCGGAGATTCATTACCTGGAATCTCCAGTCAACCAGCAGGCGCAGCGCGACACCTTCAAATACATTACTGCGGTCAATATCTTGGGCCCGAACGTGAGCTTCGGGCACTTCGTCCACCCCGATGATGCCATCTTGAAGACGGTGGCAGCCGCCGGCTCCGGAATGGTCTGGAACCCCATGTCGAACGGCCGGTTGGCGTCCGGCATCGCCGACATTCCCAAGTATCGAAAGATGGGCATCAAGGTGGGTATGGGAGTCGATGGCGAAGGGAGCTCGGACCTCCCCGATCCCTTCGAAAACATGCGCATGGGGCTTTATGTAATCCGTGCAAAATACGAAAGCGCCAAAATTCTTCAGCCGATGGACGTGCTGCGCTTCCACACCATGGGAAGCGCGGAGGTTCTCGGGGTCGCGGACAAAGTGGGCAGTCTCGAAGTAGGCAAGTTCGGCGACATCATTGTTGTCGATCCCAAGCTGGTCGAGCGCGGACCCGTCGTCGATCCCTATGCCGCCGTGGTGCTGGCCTGCAATGCCATGAATCTCTCCAAGGTGTATGTCGGCGGGGATTTATTGGTGGATACCTACCATTTGCAAAAGAACGATATGGCCAAAGTATCGCGCGAAGTCAATCAGCGCGTCGCGCGACTACACTAATCTGCAGATGCATCCAGCAAGACCGCACGACGAATCGTGTGCGAGGGGTCAATGGCCGGCAAGTATCGAATAGGGCGTCGGGATTTTTTCAAGCAGGCCGCGGGCGCGATCGGCGCTACCACGCAAATTCCCCACTGGCCTACGTTTGCAGAAGCGCAGACTGCGACGCCGCGGCCACGAGAAGCCGCGGAAAGAATCCCTTATCCACGCGTCTTCAAGGACGAACAGCTCAAGATGCTCGCCTTCCCGCTGGGCGGCGTCGGCTCCGGAAGCCTGGCCCTGGGTGGGCGAGGTCAACTACGCGATTGGGAGATATTCAATCGGCCGAACAAGGGGTTTTCTCCGACATACGCGTTTCCCGCGATCTGGATCAAAGCCGGGGATGCGAAGCCCATCACTCGCGTTCTGGAGGCGCGCATTCTTCCGCCGTATGAGGGCCAGGACGGGCTGGGCTCGAACAATTCACCCGGGTTGAGCCGCATCGCAACCGCCGAATTCACCGCACAGTACCCCTTGGCGCATCTCCAATTCAAAGATCCCAGCCTTCCGGTAAGGATTGAGCTCGATGCATTTTCCCCATTCATCCCGCATGATCCTGACGCCTCGGGCCTGCCGGTTGCAATCCTGCGCTATCGCGTGAGCAACCCGGCGCGTTCCAGCGCCAGCGTCGCCATTTCGTTTTCCATCGACAACCCGGTAAAGGCCCCCTCCAGAACCGACCAGGCGCGTGACCCGAAAGACCCGCGCGTGAATGAGTACCGCACAGCGAACCAGCTGGAAGGCCTGTGGATGACCAATCCCAGCGTGCCCGGCGGCGACCCGATGCAGGGCAGCTTTGCCCTTGCGGTTATTTCCAATCCAGGCGCGCGGACCACGCATTGGCGTGGCTGGCCCCGAGGGCGTTGGTGGAATTCGCCCATGTTGTTTTGGGATGCCTTTTCGCAGGACGGAGAACTGCTGAACGAGCCGGCATCCCCGAGCGCGGTGGGCGCACTTTGCCAACAAAGATCCATACCTGCCGGCGGGTCAGCGGAATTCACTTTCTTGTTAGCCTGGCACTTCCCCAATCGCACCCCGGAGTGGTGCGGGTGGGACTTTCCCCCGGGCGAAGGCAACACCATCATCGGCAACTACTACGCCACGCGCTTCAAGGATGCGTGGGAGGTGGCCGAATATACGGCGACGAATCTCGAGACGCTGGAATCGCGCACGCGCACCTTTGCTAACGCATTCGCCGCCAGCACTCTGCCCGCGGCCGTGAAAGAGGCCGCGAGCGCAAACCTCTCCACGCTGGCGACGACCACCTGCTTCCGTACGGCAGACGGCGAATTCCACGGCTTCGAGGGCTCCGATGACCAGAGGGGCTGCTGCTTCGGAAATTGTACTCACGTTTGGAACTACGAGACGGCAACCGCATTTCTCTTTCCTTCGTATGCGCGATCGCTGCGCCAGGCTGCCTTCGGGTACAGCATGGACGATCAAGGCGGCATGCGCTTTCGCCAGTTGCTTCCTGACGGCAAGGAGAGATACCACATCGCAGCCGCAGACGGGCAGATGGGGCAGATCATCCACGCTTATCTGGATTGGAAGCTAAGTGGAGATGAGGCATGGCTCAAGACCATGTGGCCGCGAGTGAAAAAGGCCATAGAGTTCGCCTGGATTCCCGGAGGCTGGGATGCGAACCGTGACGGTGTCTTGGATGGCGTTCAGCACAATACCTATGACGTTGAATTTTACGGCCCTAATCCTCTCTGTGGGATCTACTACCTGGGGGCCTTGCGCGCAGCGGAAGAGATGGGACGTGCCGCGGGAGATGACGCCTCTGCGAACGAGTATCGAAGGCTATTCGAGATGGGCAGCCGCTGGATCGACACCAATCTGTTTCAGAATGAGTTTTATATTCAGCAGATTCGCGGCTTCCGTCCGGACCAGATTTCGCCTCAACTACGCAGTGGCATGGGCAGCGAAAATACGGAACAGCCGGAGTATCAAGTTGGCGAGGGATGCCTGATCGATCAAATGTTGGGGCAGTATCTTGCGGATATAGCTGGATTGGGTCCATTGGTTTCACCAGAGCATGTGCGTATCTCGTTGGAATCGATTTATCGCTACAACTACAAGCGCAGCCTGGTGGACCATGACACCGTACAGCGAACCTATGCGCTGAATAATGAGGCTGCCGTGGTGGTCTGCGATTATGGGAAGGCGCCTCGTCCTCATATTCCGTTTCCCTATTACGCAGAGGCATGGACTGGCCTGGAGCATTCGACCGCTGCGTTGATGTTCTACTCTGGCATGATTCCACAGGGGGTGGAGTACGTTGAGAACCTGCGTGCCCGGTACGACGGGGTCAAGCGCAACCCCTGGGATGAGGCGGAGTGCGGCCATCACTATGCCCGGGCCATGTCTTCGTGGTCAAGCGTTGTGGCTCTTAGCGGATTCCACTATGAAGGGGATCGTGCCCATGTGATGGCCCTGCCGAGGCTCCCGCACGAGAACTTCCATTGCTTCTGGGCTACGGGTACAGGTTGGGGAACCTATACCTTCAAGCGCACGCAATCTGGCGGGGTGGGCTTCACGATCCAGACCCTTGCCGGCACTTTGCCGTGCCAGTCGTGCACGTTGGCTGCTAATGGCTCCAGGGCAACTGCGTCGGTGGCTGGCAAGAAAATAGCCGCGCGAGTGGAGAGAAACAAGGAGCAGGCCAGGGTGTACCTCGCCGATCTGATTCAACTCCATCAAGGCGAGCAGCTGGAGATCGAGATCGCCGGCTGAAGCGGGAAAAGGCGCTGAACAGGTTGCGGAAAAACTCGCTGTTGAGAACGGAAAATCCTTTCGTCTGACCGCGTTTGGAACCTTTCCTTGCAAAAGAATTGTCATCCCGAGAGGTTGTGACTTTTTTAAGTTTTGAGTTTTTGGCACAACCAACCGGAAAGTTTTTGCAAAACTCCCACAAGACCGTCATCCTGAGCGAAGCGCCTCGCAGATCTATCGCTTAGCAAAGGGTTTTTGGCGCGCAGTCGAAGGACCCCGAGGAGCTTCCTGGCCTACGCTCTTCAGAGCTTTCTGGCCACCATAGACCTAAAAGAAAACCAATAAAGTCACAGCCATCCGACCGGAGCGTAGCGCGAGTGGAGAGCCTGCCCTGAGCGAAGTCGAACGGGGACCTGCGGTTTCTCTTCCGTTCTCACGCAAACTCTAAAGCCCGGACCTACTCAACAACGACTACCTCCGCAGAGCATTTCTCCGCAGCCTCTTCCTCGTTACGAAGCCATGCCGAGGCCGACGATATTGGCTGCCACGATAATAACCACCATCCCCGCCCACAGCAGGCGAACCGGCTTGGAACCTACACCAGCCCATTCGCCAAGCGCGAGCCCTACCAGTCCGCCAAACAGAACATAACCACTCATGTGCAGCATCCAGTTCACATAAGCGTAGCTGGCTGGAATACTGGCCGCTCCCCACGCGTAGAAAAAGAACTGGAGATACCACATGATGCCGCCGGTAGCGGCGAGCGATCCGTTCTTGAGCAGCGTGGCCCCGGGCATAGCGAGGTCGGCTTTCAACGAAAGCTCCTTCTTGAAGATGAGCCGGCCGAAACAGTAAGCAAAATTGACCAGCCCTCCTCCGCCCATAATGATGACGTAGCTGGGAAGCGCGGCGTATAGAGGCTTAACCCCAAGGAGAATCGCCGAGGCTTGAATGGGCCTGGCAGCGTCCATGGCAAAGGACATACCGGAGGAGAAGATGCCGCACATGACAGCGAGCATCAGCCCTTTCTTCACATCGAACTCGCGAATTTCCGCCCCCAGCGCGATCTCTTTGCGATGCCCGGCTACGGACACAATGACGATGCCGCAAAGCGCAACCGCGACTCCAAGTAGCGTGAGCAGGCCACCGCGCGTATCTACAAGTTCCCCACCCTGGCCATGGATGAGGGGAGGAATCAGCGTTCCCACCACCAGGGTGACGCCGATGGCAACTCCGATACCAAGCGACATGCCTAGATAGCGCATGGTGAGACCATAGCTCACGTTGCCGACTCCCCACATACAGCCAAAAAGAAAGGTCCTGAGAACGACACCTGCGTCCAGCGATCCATAGAAGGCCCGCATATCCGGTAGCAGGATGGCGCTGACACAAATAGGCAGTAAGACCCAGGAGAAAATGCCCGCCACCGCCCAGGTAGATTCCCAGGTCCACCGCTTCACCTTGCTGATGGGCGCGTAGAACGACGCGGCCGATGCGGCGCCAACCATGTGCCACCCAATTCCCGTGATGATTCCCGCCACTCGAGTCTCCTTCGCCTTGTCGAAGACAATACAGCAAGAATCGACAAGCAGTCATTCTAAGAAAGATAGCCCGGGCCGGCGCCGTTATGGCCGTTCTGCAGAATACTTCTCGAAGAGACGGTTTTACCTCTCTCTCGCTGCTGCTCTTTTCATGTCAGGGAGCCCCGCTTCGAGACTGCGCCATCCGCGGGCATCTTGGCTCAAGTTCCGATGGGTCTTGGCGCGCCGGCAAGGCCGTGGCGTCCTGCCGCAAGCGCGAAAAAGAAGGTTGCGCCCTTATCAACTTCGGCCCTTGCCCAAATCTCTCCGCCATGCTTTCTGACAATGCGTTGCACAGTGGAAAGCCCCACGCCGGTTCCTTCAAATTCGTCGGCGCTATGCAGGCGCTCGAACACACCGAATAACTTGCCGGCATATTGCTGGTCAAAGCCGGCGCCATTGTCGCGCACGAAGAAGACCGGCGCCTCGGCCCCGGGGAGCCGGCCCACTTCGATGACCGCGACTTCGCGCCCGCGAGTATATTTCACCGCATTCGAAAGCAAGTTGCTGAACACCTGCTTCACCAGGCTGGGATCGCATTCAACGGCAGGCAGGTTCCCAATTTGCCAGTCGATGTTGCGGCCCTCCAGGTCCGGTTCCATGTCTGCCAGCACCTCTTTCACCAGGGAGTCCAAGTCTGTGGCGACACATGCCAGTTCTCTCCGTCCGATCCGCCCCAACTTCAACAAGCCCTCGATGAGTTCAGCCATATTCTTGGCCGCCTCCCGGATGCGATCCAGATAGTGGCGCGCGTTTTGATCCATCTTCGAAGCGCACTCGTCACCCAGGAGCCGGGAAAACGCGGCGATGTGGCGCAGGGGAGCGCGCAAGTCGTGAGAAACAGAATAGGAAAAGGCTTCCAGATCTGCGTTCGCTGCATGCAGCTGCTCGGTACGCAGACGTACTCGCTGCTCCAAATCCTGTTGGGCTTCGCGCAATGCCATATCCCCGGCTTCGATCTGCTGCAGCATCGTATTAAACGTGTCAATCAACGTGGATAGCTCATCGTGATTGCGGGTCGGGGACACCCGAATGGAGTACTTCTTGTCGCGGGAAACAATCCGCGCCACCTCCGCCAGGTCCAGGATTGGCTCAGTAACCACTCGCTTGATCAGCGAAGACATCAGCACAGCCGCTCCCAGCGATATCAGGAACACGGCGCCGACGATGACCACGTATCTCCTCAGGCGCTCAAGCAACTCCTGTACGTCCGATTCGATGTACACGGTACCTGTGGTTCTCCCCTGAAAGACGATCGGACTCGCCACCCTGATCTTGTTATTCCTGAGCCAGCGAAATGGTCGGCGAGCGGCACGAGTGTCGGGCTGGCCAGGTAGGCTCCGGTCCACGCCGTCGCGGCTATACGAAGCAAAGGGACGCCCGTCTGGCTTGGCAATCGCAGCGCCTGCGATATTCGGCGCCGACCTCAGTGCCGCCAACGTCTTCTCCGCCGCTTGAGGATCATTGAACAACAGGGCAGACGTGCTGTTGGTCCCAATGATCCGGGCTTGAATCGAGAGGTTGCGCACCATCGCCTCGCGCACGCTGATCAGGTCGTAGGTCATAAATGCAACACACGCCAACCCCAGAGCGACGCTACTGGCCATCATGTTCATCCAGGTCAGTTTCCTGGAGATCGAGGAATCGCGAAGGCTGAGCATCTGGTCAATCTCCCGGGGCGTTGGTTCTTCTCACGTTGATTGCCACTTTAAGCAGTTCGGAACTGAGAGAGAGGCCTGCGCGCTCGGCGGCAACCAGGTTGACCTCGAAACGCACTCGATCGTCCATCAAAAGGAACTGGAGCATGCCCCCGCGTTCGGCGAACTGAGGCAGATCGCTGACGGTTAAGACGCTAGCGCTCCCCAGCGTAGTCAGAATCTCCTTCACTCGTCCGCTCTCCGATGAGCTGATGAATAGAACCCGGCAATTCAAGGCTTCCTGGGGGGTGGGAATGCGCTTCGCCGCGACCCGCTTGCCGGCGATGGTTTCGTTGGTCAGGATGCCGTTGAGGGCGGACCCGAAAGGATCCTGGCCAAGAATACAAATGTCGAAGGAGTTCGACGCAGGAGTCGATTGTGGCGGCCATTGGACGAATTGGCTAAAGTTGTAGAGGTAGGTAGCCTTGACTTGATACTCGGTCGCCTCTTGTGCGTGGACTCCGGACGGACTGTAGAGCGCAACTCCCCAAAGCAGAATGCGCCCAAGCAAACGATAATGATCACGCCATAAACTGCGATGTTGCCCGAGAACAGCCATCGGGTGAGCGCGCTTTGTGGGCGAGGTTTCGCAGACCTGGTTGGCGCCGGCGACCCAAGCCAATGCGGAAAGCACGGTCGTGGACGTCAATCTCCTGGTCGCCATATGATCTTCGCGTAGACGCCTCGCCTTACTTGAACCAGCCCTCCCGGATCCCCTCCGAACTGGGGGTAGTGTGGTTGCAGCAGGTTTTGGCCGGCCACAGATAGTTGCAACGCCCGGCTAAGATGCCAGCCAAATCTGGCGTCCGCGGTTTCGTAGCTTCTAACCAGCTGGGCGGGCAGCGCCTCAACGTAACGGAAGGTCTGGTCGAATTCCAGCTTCTTGGGCAGGTTTACCAGAGACTGAATCACTACCTGGTTGCGTGGAGTCGATCCCTCATAGCCGGAGACGCTGCTTGGATCATTGCTCCATGACTTGTTGTCTAAGTCCAAATTCAAATAGGAATACGAGGCTCTCAGCTCCCACCAGCTCGCCGGTCTCCAATCGGGCGCCACTTCAAATCCATCTCCAGAGCCTTTGATTCCGTTCGCCGTGAGCACGGGAAGAATGGCATGCGCCGGGGCCGGGGACGCTTCGAAAAATGGCGTACCCACCTGAAAACTGTAAATGTCGTCGTACTGGTTGCAAAACGCTGCGAAATCGAGATACAAGGACGGCCTGATCAAGGCACGAAAGCCGGCCTCGTAAGCGATTACCTCTTCGGAATGGAACTGGCGGTTACCATAGACCCGCAGGAAAACTGGCAACGGCTCTGCCTCCACGAAGTCCGTGAGCTGAATGTCCTCCTCCAAACGGGAAGGGGTGCGGACGGCCCGGGTGACCGATGCCCAGAAGGCCTGTTGAGGAGTGCGGTTCCACAACAGACGTGCGCTCGGCTGCACCTCGAAACCAGTGTAATTGTTATGTTCCAATTTCGACCCCATGGTCAGCGAGAGCCGGTGGTTCAAGAAAGGAATCGTGTCCTGCACGAACCCGCTGTAGACCTGGTCGGTCAGGTGGTGGGGCAAGAAGTCGATGGTGGCGACCCGTTGTACAAAGTTGCCCGGGCTCACTCGGGCGCCGAGCCCCCACAAGAAGTTTTGCTGGCCCGGCAGCGTCAGATGGTCGAGCAGGTCGATGTCGACGGTGTTACGAGTCTCTCCGTATTCCGGCTCAAAATGCGATGTGCGGTCGAAATATGCCATGACCTGCAAATCCGCACGATCGCTCTGCACCCGCTTCCAGCGAGCCAGCAAGTTGCCGCCCGACAAATCGGCGTTCCCATTCACCCCAACTTGAGAAGGTGGCGAGTACAGGGAATAAGTGGTCGCTTCGCCCGCTACCTCATGGTATATATCGCCTTGTACCGTCAAGCTGTCGCGAGTGCTTCTGTCCGAGTCGATGCGAAATCCGGCTTGACCCAGACGCCAATCATCAAAGTTCGAGCCGCCGCCATGAAACTCCGGACCGATCGTGAAACCCATGGCGTAGACACGGTAATTGAACCCGTGACTGTTCTCAGCCCCGTAACGGGCGACGCCGGTACCCTGGTCGACGTTGCCGCCGCCGGCAGTCACTAACGCGTGGCGGGTCTCTTTAGCGTCCTTGGTAATGATGTTGATAATTCCGTCGACGGCATTCGCTCCCCAAATTGTGCCGCCAGGGCCCCGGATCACCTCAATGCGCTCGATGTCGGCAATCGGGGTAGCCTGCGCCTGCCAATACACGCCCGCGTATAGCGGCGTGTAGAGACTCCTTCCGTCCATCAGCACCAGTAGTTTGTTGGCCAGCTCGCTGGCGAAACCGCGAATGCTTACTGACCAGTGACTGGAGTCGATTTGGGCAACCTCAACCCCGGGGGCCAGCCGCAACATATCGGGCAAGTTGGTGGCCCCGGAACGCTGGATATCTTCCTGGGTGATTACGTAAATCGCCGCCGGAGTCTTCCATACTTCCTCCGGCTCTTTCGACGCTGTGGTTACTTGCACGTTGCCCAACTCCGCCAGGCTCATTCGCTTGAGGGGTTCGCTTCCGTCCTGGCCGGGCTGCGGCCTATCCGCCCGGCTCACACTCGTCAGGCTCGCGAACATCAGCAACCACGAGATCCCCTGGAAGCAATCTCGGAGCAGCGTAAAGCGGCGTGGGTCGTTCATCAGCGGCATACGCATACCGGTCAAACTCAGCTTGCGATGGTCCGTGCGGTGGAAGAGTTCTCAGGCTGTGGAGTCTGGTTGACAACCAGCCAATAAAGGCCGAGTTGCTGCACAACTTCCTGGAAGGTGTCGAAATCCACTGGCTTTTGGATATAGCTGTTGACATGCAGCTTGTAGCTTTCCACGATGTCTTTTTGTTCGTTGGAGGAGGTAAGCACGACCACCGGGACCATCGTGGTTCGTTCGTCCCCTCGAATGGCGTGCAGCACTTCGAGCCCGTCGACCTTAGGTAGCTTCATATCGAGCAGGACTAACTTGGGCGCAAGAAACGCGCGGTCAGCATGGGCCCCCCGGCAGAACAGAAAGTCCAGGGCTTCCGCTCCATCACGCGCGATGTGCACCCGGTTGGCGACTCGATTACGGCGCAACGCGACCAGTGTCAACTCCACATCGGCTGAGTTGTCTTCGACATAAAGGATCTCGACTTCATCATGGTTCATCAATCACCCGCAACAAAAGATTTTGTTCCGTTGGCAGAATCCACGTGCCCTCCCGCCAACGTAAAAAAGAAAGTAGCTCCCTTATCCAAATCGGCTTCGACCCAAATGCGGCCGCCATGCCTCCGCAGGATGCGTTGGACGGTGGCCAGTCCTATTCCTGTGCCTTCGAACTCTTCCGCGGTGTGGAGACGTTGGAACACGCCGAACAGCTTATGCGCGTAGCGTTGGTCGAAGCCGGTGCCGTTATCGCGTACGAAGATGGTGGGCGCGCTGTCGGTCATAACCCGGCCCACCTCGATCACCGCCTTTTCGCGCGGCCGCGTATACTTCACGGCATTTGAAAGCAGGTTCTCAAACAGCTGCTTCATCAGTACCGGATCACATTCAAGCGAAGGCAATTTCCCTATTCTCCAATCGATCTGACGTCCTTCGCATGCCGGTCGGAGACGTTCGATAGCCTCATCCACAAGCCAATTCAAGTCGGTTGGCCTGGGCGCCAACACTTGACGGCCAATGCGGGCCATCTTCAATAAGCCATCGATGAGCTCGCCCATATTTTTTGCGCCGTCGCAGACGAACCTTAAGTAGCCTTGTGCCGTTTCGTCGAGGACGGCCGCGTAGTTCTCCTGCAGGATTTTCGAGAAACCGCTGATATGGCGGAGGGGAGCGCGCAGATCGTGGGCAACGGAGTACGAGAAGGCTTCCGACTCCTTGGCAGCATCCTCGAGCTGTTTGGTGCGCTCCGCCACGCAAAGCTCCAACTCCGTTTTTTGCTTGTTGATTTTCTCTGCTGCCTGCTTACACTCCCTGAGTTCATTTGTAAGTTCCAGGTTTGCTGCTTCGGCCTCCCGCCTCCGGCGATCAGCAACTGCGGCGAAGAGAACCGCGGCCAAGAGCAAAATGGCCAGTAGAATCACCAGGACCGCCACCGATCCTGCAGTGAAATTCTGCGCCGCGCTCAGGCTGATCCTGGCGCCCACGACTGCCGGATCTTGCTCGCCCATTCCGCCCCGAATCGACGTAGTCTGCGCGGTGAGAGTCAAGGGGCCCAGGCTTGATAGGAGGCAAGAAAGAGGCCACAGAAGTGGCCGACACGACCCCGGAACAAGGGTTACAGGCGCGGGTTGATGAGTGAGTGCGGTCTGGCACCGACGCATGACATACTCCTCATCGGTCAACCGCGGCTCGACAATCAGTGTTTGGTGAACATGAAGCCCTCAGCCCAGCCTTAAGTAACGGAGACCGCTGTAACAGTGACACTTTTGACGGTGAGGGGAGGCTGCCGCATCTGTCGTTTCGGCCCAGGCCAGGATTCTCAGGAGTGTCAGGTCAGGGGTGGTTGAGGCAAGAAACGCCAATCCGGATGGTTAAGCACCACCGGCCTCTGCTATCGATGAGCAAAGCAGAATTCGCTCTGATAACACTTTGTCTACGGTCTTAGTACGTCGCGCTGATCGACATAGCCGCCTCGAAAGAAGCGGTGGCGCACCATCTCCTGGCCAAGCAGAAAAATCAACGCTACCAGGATGGCTAACAGAAGGAACTTTACAATTCCTACCCAGGGTGTTGGTCGCGCTGCAGAGTCGGTCTTGTTCGAACCAAGTGTCATCTGAGCCGCGTCTCCCACCCACCGATAACAGTATCGGGCACACCGAAATTTGATCGCTCTAAGAATCCCACCAACCGCCGCAGCAGGCAACAGTTATTTACAAAAGGTCGCTGGCGTACTCCTTAACCTTCGACCGGAGGGAGAAGCGAAAACGTCCTCCCACGAATTATTTTCTTGCGAGTGAGTGGAATAAAAGCCCGCAAAGCCAGTTTTCTGCTGCAGAGGTAGTAACGATATGCGCGAAATTGATAGGAAACAGAAGAATGAGTCCGAAACTGCGCAGGAGACCGAGCCGAAGGTACTTGCTGGAGATGGCATCGACCGGCGGAATTTCCTGCAGTGCATGGCATGGGCCGGTACGGGGCTTGTCTGGTCGTTGGTTGCGGGCGTACCCGACTTCGAGGCTGCTGGGCGATACGACAAATGCAGGAAAGATGAAGAAAGTAGAGGACTTTTCGTTCGTGCAGATCAGCGACAGTCATATCGGCTTCAATAAAGCGGCCAACCAAAATGTGACCGGCACGTTGAAGATCGCAATCGACAAGATCAATGCAGGACGGGCGGGAATGAAGCAACCGGAGTTCATGATTCACACCGGTGACATCACCCAGAGCTCAAAGCCAGCCGAGTTCGATACAGCCGAGCAGGTGATCAAGGGCGCAAAGGCGGGACAGGTGTTTTATGTTCCTGGAGAGCATGATTTTTCGCTTGACGATGGCGAACAGTACAAGCAGCGCTTTGGCAAAGGGACGCTGGGAAACGGCTGGTACAGCCATAGCTACAAGGGAGTTCACTTTGTGGGACTGAACAATTGCGTGCAGGTGGACGCAATGGGCAACCTGGGGGCGGATCAACTGGCATGGCTGAAAGCTGACCTGGGTGCACTCAGTGCTTCGACGCCGGTGGTGGTGTTCGCGCACATTCCTCTGTGGATGGTCTACGAGAAGTGGGGCTGGGGCACGCAGGATGGGGCCGCCGCGCTGAGCTATTTGAAGCGTTTTGGGTCGGTCACGGTCTTGAACGGCCACATTCACCAGGTAGTGCAGAAGGTTGAGGGCAACGTCACTTTCATACGGCCATGTCGACGGCATTCCCGCAGCCTGCACCGGGAGCGGCGCCGGGACCGGGCCCCATGGCGGTTCCCGCCGGCAAGTTGGAGAGCGTGCTCGGGGTGACCAACGTCAAGGTCGTTCGTGGGCACAATCACCTTGCTGTGGTTGACTCTGCACTGGCGGAAACGGTGTGAAGCGCGCTTGGACCTTGACCGTGCTGACCGTAGCCTCGATGACAGGATTGGGCTTTGTGCATCCGTTTGGCAATCCGCGTGTCGAGGCCGCGAGAGGACTCGGCACGCTGCTCCAGGCCGCCAACCTGCCCGCCGGATGCAAAGGCTGTATTGGTGACCAAATGCGCGGATTGCCACTCGAGCGAGACGCGGTGGCCGGTCTACGCCCGCGTTGCTCCGGGGTCGTGGCTGATAGAGCGGGACATTGTCGAGGCGCGCAAGCACATGAACCTGTCCCGTTGGGAGCTTCTCTCCATGGAACAGCAGCAAGTGCTGTTGCGCCAAGATTAGCCATGAGGCAAAGAGCGGGAATATGCCGCCCCTTCAGTACCTGGCACTGCATTGGGGAGCGAAGCTTTCACCGGCAGATGTGCACACTCTTTCGCTGTTGGGTAAGGATGCAGGCGGCAGCGAGGCAACGCTGGCTGGAACTGGCGATGCTGCACGGGGCAAACTGGTATTTGAGAAGCGCTGCACCGGTTGCCATGCGATGGAATTCAACGGGGAGGGGCCCAGGCTCGCCGGAGTGTATGGAAGAAAGGCTGGGAGCGTAGCGGGCTTTGACTACTCTCAAGGGTTGAGGAATTCTGGGTTGACCTGGAATGATGCGACTCTGGAGAAGTGGCTAAGCGGTCCGGATCTGGTAGTACCGGATGCCAAAATGGACTTCTATGTACCCAAAGCCGGAGAGCGACGGGATCTAATTGCCTACTTCAAGCGATGAACGACGGGCAGCCTCAGTACCCGTCGTTCGGAATCGCCTCTGAGAAGAATTTATGCATCTACGACTGTTTCATTTTGGCGATGCGAAAATAAAGCGCTGCCTCGGGACGAAAGAGAATCCAGGCAAGCCAGGATAGTGACGGAGATGGGGCGCTTATTCGCATTCATGGCAGCATCTCCAGCACTGCGTCGCTGGGCTCCAACTCCTGGGCATGCGCCGGCATAGTCGCCCCAGACTCCAGGAGCGCCCGAATCGTCGCGACGAAATCTCCTGTGTCTCGATGCCAACCATTCCCCGAGCCAAACACGGCCCACGCGAGCGCGGTTCCCGCGTACTCCCGCGATTTCAATTCCAGAGTAGGATGAAAGCGCACAATCTCGCGGGTCATCTCCGCATTCCCGTGGAAACCAGCCCAGTGCAGGGCCGTCGCTCCCATCTCTCCCGGAGTATCGACCGGCCAACCCGCCTCGAGCATCAGCCGAACCGCTTCTGTGTTGTTTGTCTGCGCAGCATTCGGCAGCTTTCGCTGGTCTGTCTCGGATAGTGTCCTTGCCGCATCCGGATGCTTCGACAAAAATTCGCGAAATACCGCTTCGTCGCCCAGCTCACATGCCAACGATAGCTTCAGGTCCTCAGGAGTATGTTCCACTAACAGTTGAAAGACATCCTCATGGCCAAAATCGCGCGCCACGGAATGCGCGGTGCGATGCGCGCCAAGGGTCCAGAGGTAAATGGTGCCGCCCGCGCGCGGATTCTGCTTGGGGAACCACTCTTCCGACACGCTCGTTCGGATGCAATCCGGATCGCTGTTCAAGTGCCGCCGCACCAAATCCGCATCGCCGAGCGCCGCCGCCATCAGGATATCCGTTCTACATCCACGCGAGATCAGGTAGCGCGCCACATCCTGCCGATCCCGCGGGTAATGCCGCTTCTGGTCCACACGCAGCATATATTGCGCCGGTGTCGATTCATGGTCCACATCGCGAGCATCGATCTCAGCGTGGTTCGTGAGCAAGAACTCCGCGATCTCCACGGTAGAGGCAAAGTGCAGGGGCGTCTGCCCGTCTCCGCCGCGTGCGTGGACCACGTCCGGGTCGGCGCGCCACCAACTCCGCCAGTTCTGGCATCCATCCCAGCCGCGACGCCGAATGCGCATCCACCACTGCGCCGCGTTCGATCAGAAACCCCGTCAGGCTCGGATCGCAATCATCCAGGACGCCAAACCCACCGGCCCACCACTCGGTTCGCTTCCCGATATTGGCGCCCGCGCTTCAACAGCACATCGATCGTCGCCCGATCGCTACGCTGCACAGCCGCGAATAACGCGTGTTGGCCGAAGCCGTAGTCAGGCAACGGATCGTCGATTCTCGCCCCCAATTCCGGGTGCTGCTTCAAGACGGCGCGAACGCGCGCCGCATCGCTGTCGCACACTGCTGCTTTTAGTGACTCGGCCGGACTCAGCGTCAGCGCCTGGACGTGTGCCTTCAAATCCGCCCAGTTGCGGAAGCCGTATTCTTTCGGAGCACGAGTTGCGCATCGGCCAGCTTGCCCTGCTGTCTGCTGCGCAACAGTTCTTTGGCCTGCTTCTTGAGATATTCGCAGATTTGGCTTTTCGGGTAGCTGACGAGACATAACTCCTCTTTCTATGGCCCGATGTCCGCTATGCCGGGCAGAAGAGAAGTGGATGCTCAGTGCTCAAAGACTCATACAGGTGGGATAGTCCCTTTCCGCGGACGGGATGCAACCTGGATTGCGGCTCTCACTATAGCAAATCCGTCCCGAAAAAGTGAAGCTCTGCTCTTCAGCCGATGGACAGGAGGGGAATTGTCATCCAGCCTGCCCCGGCTTGCCGTGGGAGCAGTCGACTCGCGGTGGCGAGTGAAGACACCCTCTTTAGCCCATCTGCGCCTGAATCACAGCGGTTTCTTGACCTTCTCAACTTAAACTCCTATTGTTTCTGAGTCGTCTCAATCGGGAGGCAGGAAACTCCATGTCCGCATCGTATCGCCCCTACACGCGTCTCGTTCGTCCATCACTTTTGCTGGTAGCCGCGCTGGATGTCATATTCCTGGCGCTTCCGGCCACGCTCACCGCTCAGTCCGTGCCGCCGGCGCTGGAGTCTCCCGCTCAAGGGCCGCCCCAGACGGGCCCACACGGCGAGAAGCTCCTTGGCATGCCAAAGTTTCATCAACCCGCGCCCTATGACATTGACGAGCACACCGGTTACACCCAGATCTTCGACGGTAAGAGTTTCAAAGGATGGGATGTCGACACCAACGTCTGGCGCATCGAAGACGGCCTCATGGTGGGTGAAACGCTCGCGGACAAGCCGATCGGCAACAACTACATCGTCTATAGCGCCCAGAAACCACGCGACTTCGACCTGAAGCTGCAGATGAAGATCGAAAAAGGCGGTGGCGGCGGCATTCAGTACCGCAGCCTCACCGGCGTGCCGTGGGGGCGAACACAGCCGCCGGGCACCCCGCCGTACGACCTGAAGTTCATGATGACAGGACCACAGGCAGACTTCTGGTTTCCGGTGAATGGACACGCCGCTTCGTACTCAGGCCAGTGGTACTCAGAAAACACGATGCAGGGCGTGCTCGCATATCGCGGCCAGGTAACCCAGGCACTCCCCGGACAGACCAATCGCCTGGTTGCCAATATCGGCGACATACAAGCGCTTGGTGGCTATGTGAACGTCAATGAATGGAATGACTACGAGATCATCGCGCGCGGCGGCGTGATGATGCACATCATGAACGGCCAGTTGATGGCAGTCTTCATCGATGACACGAAAGACTCCATTAATAACCAACCGGGATTCATCGGGTTCGAGATTGAAAGCCAGCCGTGCAAGATCTCCGTGCGCGATATCTGGCTCCGCAGTTTCGACTAAAGCATTTTCACTTCTGGTGTATACAGAGCAACCGATCCCGACGCGGCTTTTCCTCAAGAAAAGCCGCACCTCGCCGCACTCACCTGTGCAGAGTAGAAGTGAAAATGCTCTAGGGCAGTCTCGTTCTTCCCCCAGCGACCTGATAACCGCGAGCGGCGCAGACGAACATGGCCGACAGTTCTTGGTGCTCTTTTCCTGAGATGTGACGGGAACTGTTGGCCGATCAGGCAGCCACGCGTGCGAGCCAGCTCTTCATCGTGCTCGCGTCCACCAGGCCTGCTTGCTGGAACTGCAGGCTACCGCGAGCGAAGACGGCGAAGTTCGGAATGCCTCGGACGTTGTACCGTGCTGCAAGTTCCGGGAACCTTTCCGTATCGACCTTAAGCACGACGGCTTGGCCTGCGAGATCTCGCGCGACTTCTGCAACGTGCGGCGCCGCCATCTTGCACGGCCCGCACCACGACGCCCAGAAATCAACGAAGACCGGGACTTTACTGTCGCGAATAATTTCGTCGAACTCCTCGGTGCCCACCTCAACAGGCTCAGCCATCGCGGGCAGCGGTGTTTTGCACGCACCGCATCTTCCCTTATCGGCGAGGTGTTTCGCTGGAATTCGGTTTGGCTTCCCGCAAGATGGGCAGTTTCGGATGATGGCCATGGCAAAGTCCTCGATTGAATTGCCGCGTCCATAGTATCTCGCAGCCAGGCGATCACGCATAGAGGCCGCCTGCTAGGCGGCTACTACTTCAATCGGGCGGTAGGATCGCCTTCTGGGGGCAGGCGAACGCTGGCAATGCATGGCAAATCGCCAAGTGCTCCGCAAAGCGGCGCCAGTTTACGTGTCCCCCAACGCACTGGCAATCTGAAATCGCGCTATGAACGCTTTTTGGACCTTCCACCCGGTTTCGATTTGCGCCCTTTCCCTGTCTTTTGCATTCCTTCGGCAATGCCAAGCAAAGCTTCGGTGAGCTCTCGAGCCGATAAAGCATGCTCCGGGTCAATCAGCCATTGCGTGATCAGACCGGACAACAGCACATGATGAAACTTGCCAATCGTCTGTGCTGTTCGTTCGCTCATGGCGCTCCGCTCTTTATTCAGAAACAGTGATGCCAACTCTGAACGGGCTACCTGGAGATTGTTGCCCAGCGCGCGGCCGATCTCCGGCATCCGATTCATCTGGGAAAATAACTCCATGTTTGCCACCCATAAAGGGCGATGGGTCTCAAATGTCTCGATCAGACGGGCCCAGGTGGACTCAAAGCGCTCCCTGGAACTGGCATCGCTGGGAACACTCTCGTTCAATAGGCGGCGGAGGTCTTTGTCCCAGTCCCCAAAAGCAAGTAAGAGAGCCTCGGTCAGCAGTGCCTCCTTGGAACTGAAGTGATAGCCGATGGCCGCCAGGCTGACGCCCGCCGCGGCGGCAATGTCACGGGCTGTAGTCCGCGCATACCCCTTCTCCAGCAGACAGCGCTTCGCGCCCAGTAACAAAGCCTCTCGATTGCCCATGGAATAGAGTGTATTTAAAAATGGAACAAATGTCTCATACAAGCGTATAGTACATACGTGTGAGACGTTTGTACTATTCTACGAATAGGCAAAGAAGGGAGAGGCATGAGACACAAAACCATACTCATCTCGGGAGCAAGTGTTGCGGGACCGGCGCTTGCCTACTGGTTAAGCCGCTATGGTTTTAATCCCACTGTAGTCGAGCGCGCTCCTGCAGTGCGGCCGGGTGGCTACGCGGTCGATTTTCGTGGCGCTGCTATGAAAGCTCTGGAGCGCATGGGCATTGTCGGTGAAATACGAAAGCTTGAGACGCGAACCGGCGCAATTACGATCGTGGATAAGACGAACAGGAAAATCGCGAGTATGCCCGATGGATTCACCAGCGGCGAACTTGAGATCATGCGCGGCGATCTGGCTGGAGTCCTTTATGCGGCCACTCGGCAGAATGCGGAATACATATTCGACGACTCGATCGTTGGCATCAGCGAAGAGCAAGATGGCGCCGAAGTAACATTCAATCGCAGCCGGCCGCGAAAATTTGACCTGGTCGTAGGGGCGGACGGACTGCACTCGAACGTGAGGGCGCTGGTATTCGGCGAGGAGTCCCGATTTATTCGCAATCTCGGCTACTACATTGCGATTTTCACTACACCCAATTTCATGAATCTTGACCATAGCGGGCTCTACTACGGCACGCTGGGGAAGAGAGTAGGCATCTTCAGCGCCAGAGGAAACACCGAGGCCAAGGCATCCTTCTTCTTTGCGTCCCCAACGCTGGAGTATGACCGCCGTGATATCGGCTGCCAGAAGCAGATTCTGGGTCACACCTTCGCTCGTGACCAGTGGCAGATACCCCGCCTTCTGCAGATGATGAACGACGCCCCGGACTTCTACTTCGACTCCATCAGTCAAATCAAGATGGAACGATGGTCGGTGGGGCGCTCCGTTCTGCTCGGGGATGCAGCGTACTGCGGTTCCCCTCTGTCCGGAATGGGCACGAGCATGGCCGTAGTCGGCGCCTACATTCTTGCAGGCGAACTGAAGGAGTCGAACGGCGACTATACCGTCGCTTTTGCCCGCTACGAAACCCTGATGCGCGACTTCGTGAAGCAGTGCCAAAAGCTTGCCGAAGGTGCGGACTGGTTCGTTCCACGTACCCGTCTCAAACTATGGTTCAGTCAACAGATGTGGAAGATTCTCCCTTACACGCCGTGGAAGAACATGATGATCGAGCTTCCTCTAAAAATAGGAAACTCGATCACCCTCAAAGACTACTGACGAGTGTGCTCTGGCCACACAGATGTCGGAAGGGTAACGGCGATGCGCTTCTCCGGCCGCCAATCCTAGAGGTATTCGATCTTTACGTTTCCGTCGGAGGTGTGAATGGTGAGCGGCGTGCCTCCGCCATTTAGCTTTCCGTGCAACTCATGTCCCTCCCCTCCGCCGGACTGGTAATGGTCCATGGTAAGCGGAAGAGCGCAATCCACATGGCCGTCGCTGGTATGCACGTTGAGGTCGGCGGCGAAGCTCTGGGGGACGCGAATGGTCACCGAGCCATCAGACGATTGAATGGTCGAGGCCCCAGCGAGCTTCGTTCCCTCGCGTAAGTTGAGGTCCAGCGTACCGTCACTGGTGTGCAGCGCAAGAGCGTGGAAGAGGCCATCGACGCTGAGGTTGCCGTCGCTGGTGTGGGCATCGATCGCGCCATCGGCGTCGGTGATCTTCACCTGGCCATCACCGGACCTGATGCGCAGGTTGCCCGAGACATGATCGAGGGCCAGGTTCCCATCGCCGGTCGTCAGCGTCAGGTCGCCCTGCAACCCGGAGAGAGTTACATTTCCGTCAGAGGTCTTGGCTTGCAGCGTGAGTTGGACGGGGCTTTCGACGGTCACCCGGGTTTCCTCCTTGTGCCAGACGATGTGAACGCCAAGGTGGGGCAGCTCTTTGAAGAGAAAGTGAACCTCGTTGCCGCTTTGGCCCTCTTCCAGGCGATAGTCGCTCAGCTTCCGCCCCACCACTTCGATGTGGATCCGGATTTCGTGGCAGTCTCCGCAGGGATGAAAGGTAACGCCGGCATCCGAGGTTTCGAGGGTAAGCGTGGGCTTGCCAGTGACCGGATAGGTCTTGGACCAGGAGTGATCGGGATCTTGCGCGAGGCCGGTCAACGAGGAGAGAACGGCGAGCGCGGCCAGTGCCAGAGCATATTTCGTCTTCATGGCAGTGTGATACGGAGCTGGTCTTCAAAAGGTTCCTTGAAATCAGGGCATATCCAGAAGGAGCTCGTTCCGGCGGCGTGGTCGTAAAGTGGGCAGCATCGGCGGTGTTCGAAAGTTGCAAAGCGTCTGCCGGCTGATCGGCTCAATATTCCCGAGCGGGAATATTGCTCCATTGAGCGCTCAAAATCCAAGAAAATTCCCGATCGGTAACAATTCCAGAGAATAGCCCCTGCAATTCCGGTAAAATTCCCGTGCGGTAATTTCTAGGTGGAATCGCATGCGGTACACCCCACAACAGATCGGATCCCTGATCAAACAGACGCGCAAAAGTCTGGGTGTTACTCAGAAAGATCTTGCCTTAACCGCTGGGACTGGCCTGCGTTTTGTTATCGATCTCGAAAAGGGCAAGGAGACGTGCGAGATCGGAAAGGCACTCACCGTTCTGCAGACGCTGGGAATCAAACTGACGTTGACACCGCCCGCGTCGGCCAAAAAGGAGTAAGGCATGGCGAAGAGACTCGATGTCTATTTGTTCAGGGATCTCGTCGGCCATCTCATCCAGGATGACGGCGGGCAGATGGCGTTTGATTACACCGGGAGTTGGATCGAAAAAACCAGACGCATATCCTCTTTCCCGATCTCTGCCTTTACGGAAAAAACGATTCTCGCGCAAAGAGTGCCGGGGCTTCTTCGCGGGCATTTTGCCTGAGGAGAGCAAGCGTGAAATGGTCGCCCGTAATCTCGGCATCAGCGCGCGCAATGATTACGCCATGTTGGAGCGGATTGGCGGCGAATGCGCCGGTGCCGTTACATTTGTTCCTGCCGGCGAGCCGCTGCCCGAGCACAACTACAGTTACCGTTCACTCTACCGATCCGGAACTGGTGGCAATCCTGAAAAAACTGCCGAAGCGCCCTCTTCTGGCCGGGGAAGAGGGAGTACGCCTCTCACTGGCAGGAGCGCAGGATAAAGTCGCCCTCCGGGTTGATGGAGACAAAGTCAGCCTTCCACTAAGAGGCGCACCCAGCACGCACATCCTGAAGCCTGCGATCGAGCGGTTCGAAGGAGTGGTCCTTAACGAGCTGCTCGCAATGAAACTGGCAACGGCAGTCGGCCTAAGCGCCGCAGCGGTTGAGACCCGCACTGTCGAAGACATGACATTCCTGCTCGTCGAACGCTATGACCGCGTTCATCGAAAGACAGCGGACGAAGAACTCATAATTGATCGGATTCATCAGGAGGATTTCTGCCAAGCACTGAATATTGTTCCCGAAACGAAGTACCAGAAGGAAGGAGGCCCATCGCTCAAGGACTGTTTCGACTTGCTTCGGGAGGTTTCAAGCGCGCCTGTCATTGACCTCGCGCGGCTACTTGATGCTGTGATTTTCAACTATCTGGTCGGGAACAACGATGCGCACGGCAAGAATTTCTCACTTCTTTATTCCGCTGCGGGAACACGAGACCTTCAGATTCGGCTTGCTCCGCTCTATGACATCGTGAGTACAGACTATTATCCGGAGCTCAGCCGGGAAATGGCTATGAAGATCGGCGGCGAGTATTCGTCGGAGCGAGTCACGCCAAAGAACTTCGAGAAGCTTGCCGAAGAGGCTGGCCTGGCAAAACCTTTGGTACGGCGTCGAGTGCCGGAATTGGCAGAGGCGATTCTATCCGCCCTTCCCGAACTTGATATTCAGAATCCTGTCGGTGAAGGAGTGGCGGCATTGATTCGAAAGCGCTCGGAAAAAGCTCGCGTGAGCTTCCGCCATTGATTTATGTAAGCTGAACCCGGGAAGTTGCTCTCTACTTGATAGCGACCACCCCTGGCAGGCATGCCTGCGCAATCAATACCCTCTCGTCCTCCGCAGTCTCGCGCATCTCCTTCAGAAGCCCTTCGAGTTCATCCTCCGTGGCCACCCCGGTGCGCACCACCACGGGCGCCGTTTCGGCGAACGTGTGCTCCCACAACCGCTTCTCGGGCCCGCGCAAATAGGCTGGCTGCTCAAGGTGTATCTGGATGGATCGAAAACCGGCTTCGGCTGCCGCGGCCGGCAATCGCACACCGAAATCGTAGTCCACTCCGAGTCTGGCCCCCGTAGCCTGGCAGAGTTCAACCCAGCGCGAGTAGGCAGAAGATTCCGGAGAGCAAAAAACGCTCGAGAGCTTCAGGTCCTGGCACACCAGGGCCCCGGCTGGCTTCAACAAGCGGTAGGCCTCCGCAAGCACTCTCAACGGCTCCGTCAGATGGCACAGCAGCAGCCGCATGTGGACAATGTCAAAGCTTCCGGACACAAGACCGGTGTCGTAGGCATTAGCCTCCACGTACTCGATGGGTGCGGGATGGTCACATTTTGCACAATGCCATTTCGCCACGACAAGCTGATCCGGATTCACGTCCCCGGCGATGACTTTCCCGGTTACCCCCACCTGGCTTGCCAGCCAACACGAAACGGCCCCAATGCCGCAGGCAAGATCCAGCACACGGCTCCCTTCGCTGAGACCTGCCTCGAGCAGCATTCTGCGCGTAGATGCGCCATAGACCTTGTTGAGTAGTCGCAGGCGAGCCGCTCCAGATTCTCCAACGTCGAGCACGTAAACGTCGCTGGCAGTTCCCTTGGCGCCTTCCGGCATGTGAGCGCTCCTTATCGCGCGCAGTAATAAACCCGCGAGCCAATTCTGTCACAAACGGCAACGGTTCAGCAGGTTGGAGAAAATCATAGCAGTTGGGCATCGCCGCGCCATTGCCGAGTCCGCCAACAATAGGTTGACGTATTCTCTGGAAAGCCGGGCCAAAGCCGTAGATGCGCTCTTGCATGAAGTGAAGAGCGATCTTCTGCGCCTTTGGATTCCTCTCATCGCCGGTGCGACTCTGTTGATCGGACTGTTTGGTGGCATGGCCATTCAAGGTTGGCGGGATTCGGTTCCGACCGCTGCAACGCCAACCCCCACCGTTGCGGAACCGGTCCCATTGCCCGAGCCGCAGCAGGACCCTGCATTGCCGGCCAGCCAAAGCAGCAACACCATAGCCAAGCAAAGGCAAAGCCCGGCGCAGAGCATGAGCGATAGAGCGTTGTTCTATCGCTCATGCGAGGTATTCGGCCAAAAAATCCGTCCGGTTGATCATTGGCCCATTTATCCGTTTATGAGTTGACATTTCATAAACTGACAACTCATAATGTGCATCGGAAGGAATGGCCACCGAGCCAATGCCCGACATGACCATCAAGCCAGATCCTTTTTATGACCGGAAGCTCGAACTCGCAGCCTTGGACCGCGCATGGAAGCGCCACGGGGCCGGTGGGCAGATGCTGCTCCTGTATGGACGCAGGCGGTTGGGCAAGACATTCCTCTTGCAGCGTTACTTCACGGCTGGCGTAGACGGGGACGAGCACGAAAAGCCACACTGCTACTTTCTAGCAGAGCAGTCCACTGCTGCTACACAACGGCTCACGCTCGCCCGCCAATTGATCGCAGCCCTTCCCTCCGAAGGCGTCTCCGCCGAGGATATTGCTGTTTCGTGGAACGCTCTTCTTCGCTACGCCTCGCAACAGGCAAAGGAACGCAAGAAGGGCGCAGGGCGCTTTGCTCTTATCCTCGATGAATTCCCGTACTTGGTGGACCAGACTCCGGAGTTGCCTTCCATCCTGCAAGCATGGTGGGATCGCGAGGCCGTTCATTCTCCTCTATTCATAGTTCTCTGCGGATCGCAGCTCTCCGCCATGGCCGCTCTCGGACAAGAGAGCGCCCCCCTGTTCGGGCGATTCAATGCCGGAATTTTTCACCTCGACCCGCTTCACTACGAAGACGTGGCGGCCTTCTACGCAGGTAGCCCCCATTACGGAGTTGTCGAGAAGCTGCTCATGTACGGCGTTTTTGGCGGAACGCCGCGCTATCACGCACTCGTCGATACGTCGCACCCTCCAGCCGAGGAGATTGTTACGCTGCTGATGCAGCCACGCGCAATCCTGGAAAATGAAGTACGGTTCCTGCTCGGAAGCGAACAAATCCGCGACCCGGCTCCGTACAATGCCATCCTGGCCGCGATTGCCGGCGGCGAAACGAAATTCAATGGCATTCAGCAGTTGATTGGCGTGGAGCGCGGTGCACTTTCCGGCTCCCTGCGAACGTTGCTGGAACTAGGGTGGATTCGGCGTGAGTTTCCCTTCGGTGAAAGCTCGGAGCGCAGAGCCCTTTATCGTGTTGCCGATCCCTTTCTGACCTTCTGGTATCGCTTCGTTGCGCCGTTGGCCAGCGCCTTGCAATTCTCCGACCCGACCACGGTCTATACTGCACAGGTGGCCCCGCGACTGTCCGAATACATGGGCTGGTCGGTTTTCGAAGAGATATGCGGCCAATGGCTCCAACGGAACGCTCAACAGCGCCTCGGCCTCAACGTTCGACAGATGGCCCGATACTGGAGCCGGGATGGCCGCACGGAGATAGACCTCATGGCTGAACTCGACGACGGAACATTTCTCTTCGGAGAGTGCAAGTGGCGCACAGAGAGCGTTACGCGGCTAAACGACCTGAGCATCTTGCAAGCCAAGGTCGCCAGCCTGCCCGAGGCGCGCTGGCGCAACAAACCCCGTTACATTCTCTTTGCTTTAGGCGGCTTCTCTCCCGAGCTACTGCAACTCGCCGCTGATCCGGCTGAACGGGTTTATCTCGTTGCAGAAGGCAATATGATCGGCGACAGCCATTAAGGTGCGGCAAATTGCCGGAACGCGGGTAGGTACAGGTAAACGTAAAACTTTCTCGTTACACGCTGAGTATGGATACTCACGGCTGAGCAATAGCAATCACTTCCCTGCGCGATGATGAAGTAACGCAGCGCGCTTGGTTACCAAAAAAATCTTGTCCCGCTCTCGACGCGGCAAAAACTGTACTCCAAAAAACGTACTAAGGTGGAAGTAAGGATTTTACGTCGGCGCCGTCTTGCCACGACGGCCCTGCCTGGCCCTGCACCGGCGCTGCGGAGTCGGAGCGCGCTCCGGCCGCACGGAGCCTTGCAGTTGGCTCTTTACCGGAGGGATATTTTTTGCTTTGCCTGGCGTTCGGTGGGAATTGAAGCAGACTGTGTGCAATCCAACGGCAATGGTAAGCCGTTCAGATTGTTTTGGTTGCGGGGCTGGATTTGAAACCATCGACCTTTGGGTTATGAGGGCCGCTAGAAACTGATTCTAAAAGGCTTAGCGCGGCGCTGATGATATCGAAGCACCTTTTAGAATCAGTTATATACAGATTCAACTCGCTAGGTGCGCTCCAGTCTGCGGCCCCGTTTTTAATGCGCCCTCGATTCGTCGAGAGCCTACAGCGATACAATAAAGAAACCTTGACGCAACTTTTTCGATCCTCTATGATCCTGACTAGAGGTGTCCCATGTCTTCTGCCCATACATTTCTGGCGACGGAACCGGCACTGTTCAACCCGAAGACGGGCCGCTTGGACGCGGCACGGATTGCGCGGGAGTTGAATGTTCCCGTAGGCATGATTGCGGAAGCCATCGGTCGCAAGGCCCCAGGGGTTCGCAAGCATCCTGACGCCAGCAGCCTCCAGGCAGAGCTTCGCCGGATATACCGCATTTGGGTGGCGCTTGTGGACCTCTACGCTGGGGACAAGACCCACGCGCGCATCTTCCTCAACGCTCCCAACCGAAACCTTGAGAACCGGGCTCCGATAGAATTCATCGAGAACGGCGACCTGGTTCCGTTGGAGTCGTTCATCGACGCCATGAGCGTCCGGCAACCAGCCTGACGAGTAACGATTGCATTCCCTCGAAAGACTCATCCCGGTATTGGAGCGCGCCAGGCTCATCAGCTATTCCGGCTTTAGCTACCGGGTGATCGCCGACCGATGGCGGGACTCGCCATTGTCCGCCATCGGTGCCTTCGAGCGCGGCGGTCGCTACAATGCGCCGCATACCTTTCCAGTTCTGTATAGCGCAGACAGTCAGGTGACGGCGCTATTGGAAACTGAAGCGCTTTTTGTCACTGCGGATGGGCAGCTACGCAGTGCGCCCCGCGACCCAGACCTGATTCTTACGCTCGAATGTACTCTGTCGCGTGTGCTGGATTTGACGGTGCCGGACCTCTATGTGGATATTGGAACTTCCGGTGAAGAACTCGTCAGTTCTGTTCCGTCACGCTTCATTCTGAATGCGCGGAAAGAAGAAACGCCTACACAACAGCTCGGTTCTGCTTGTTTCCGCAGCGGAAGAATTTCTGCCTTAAAAGTGCTGAGCGCGGCGAATCCAAAGGGGTACTGCCTGGATATTCTGCTTGAATCCCTCGTTGTCGGAGAGCGGGTTGCGATTCTTGATAAGACTGAACATCTCAAGGGTGAGATCAAGGGGCAAATTCCTACCGGTGTAGCAAACTCTTAATGCTTGTCTAGTGGATTGAGCTTCAGTGTCGCAATGCCGGACAGCGCAACTGCGATGAAGTCCCTCACTGATGCGCGCATCTGATCTTTACGCACAAAAAGAGCTGTCTCAATGCGTATCAAGTATCAAGTCGTCGGTCAGAGGTTTGAACAGCACGCCGGGCCGCTGGAAACGAGAAGCGGACTGCGGGCTGAGTGCAACTTCAGCGCCGTGTGCAGCAGACAGACTCGGGACCGTTCAGTGGGAATTTTGAAGCAGACTGTGTGCAACCCAAAGGCAATCAGTAAGCCGTTCGGATTGTTTTGGTTGTGGGGGCTGGATTTGAACCAGCGACCTTTGGGTTATGAGCAAGCGGTACAACCGTTAAGTGCCGTCGAATCAATCGCGTAAAATCCCATTCTCCAGCTACCGAATGGGGTTCTGGCAATCAAATGTCAATCGAATCTGCTGCAATAGAGACCGCCAGTCTTTATCGGCTTAACCACTATCCAGGTTGTTGGGGCTGGGTGTTGCAACCTGCGTATGGTGAGTGGCACCGTTAAGCACCCTAGAGCACCCAGAAACCACCCTCAGCACCTTCGCCAGCACCCCTCAGGAATTCATGCCCCAAGGGACGAAGTCGGCGTAGACTTCGGTTCCAGGACAATTCCCTTAAAAAGGGGGAGTTATGGCACAAGAGCACAGGCCCGGAACTATTGTTCCCGAATCAGGCATCTACACAGTTACTCATGATGGAAACCACGCAGAACGCCACGAAGTCACCTGTATTGCAGGTGAACCTTTTCCTCCCTGTCGAGGATGCGAGCACCCACGTTTCGTTCTGAGAATGGCAGCGCAACACATTTCAAAGCACCCTTCTTTTAGGTCCCGTTAACAATTCCGCTTCGGAGTCGAAGCCACCTTCGTTCGCGAATGGAGTTGCGGAATGGGTCGACCCACCGATTAGGGCTGGTTTGGGGGGACGTAGTCAGCATCTTGCAAATGCTGTAAGGCACGGTCGAAGATCGATCCTGCAATATGTTCAAGCGAATAGGGGAGTACCTGAAGTTTGGAGCCGGTAGGCCACCCGGAACCATCTGGGCAATGGAGAGAGCATATTTCGACCTTCGCCGTAGGTATCCGGGGAGAGAAGAGTCCGCCTACCTTCGACTTGCCCTTCAATCCCGGTACCCAGAAAGGAACGGGGCCTACATCGAAGAACTGGTGTCAGACTGCCAGAGTCTCGACTGTGCCATCGTCAAGGCCATCGGAGTGGACTTCGGTCATCACGTTGCGGTTCAGTCTATGATGGCCTTTCTCTGGCATGCTCCTGCGTGTTCCCGATGTGGCAAGTATCGAGCATTGAGCGCCACAGACAGCTTGTGCTATGGATGCCGGAGATTCCATGGATTTGCAGCTTGCACGAACTGCCATATCGATTGGGATGATCCCCAGGTCCAGTTCTGCCAGCATTGTGGAAGCATCCTCTGGCGGATAACAGACGGTCCTGGTGTCCCGATCATTTCCCTTGGATAAGCTGTCCAGGGCAACTCGACCGCATGGCGCTCCTGACCTACCGGATCGCGGCATACCCGGGTCGCAAAGCTTGATATAGCGTCTCGCGGCTGATCTTGTACTCCCTGGCAAGAGTAGATCCTTTACACCAAGGCGACACATGCCTTGCAAATCTAAGTGGCGTTAGCGCAGGAGAGCATGATCCTCTTCGCGTTCCGCATTCACGTCCGCCAAATACGGACTGAAGAAAACGAGGCTTTCTTGCTGGCCGTTCTTGTCCACGGAGATGAATTTGTGACCTTGCAAGGTTTTCCTTGCAACGTATTCATAGATTTGAAGTGCCTGACGAATGACGCCTGCTTTGCTCTCGGCGTGAGTCAATTTCTCAAGCTCGCTCAACCGCCTGTGAAACGATTCGCTCAGGTCTAAACTGACGCGAACTGTATCTTTATCCTTTGCCATAAATGAACTCCTTTGCTTCCAGCCGCACGGTGAAATCATGGTGGTGACTCGGAAGCAGACCCGCTGCGGTTGTCGCCCTCCACCGTGCGGACTATGGTCTTAAGCAGCCCGGTGTCATGCTCACACATAGCGTAACCAGCGATGCCAGCAAGCAAGATGAATGTGAGGAACTTGGTGGTAAAGGTGACCTGGACCGTCAACGAACGCGAGACTTTAACCCCGTCCTTCATTGTGTTCAAGCGAAGGTATCCGCCGGTAACATCTGGCCAAGAAACGTTCTCGGGCATTAGCTCCGGCCACGGTTCTCCTACTTGCGGTCCTAGGATCCCCTCAGTTTCATCCAGCTGGATGGGTGGAAGCGAATGGTCGTTTCTTTCTCGTGTGCACCTTGAGGATCTGGACATGACCCCTCCGATTTGCTAACTGGCGTTTGGAATTGTGCATAGATAGTCTCCTGTCCATCTATAAGTAAGCGGACGCCGTGTACTTCTCATGGGCAGCGTCGACTTTGCTAAACCCTAACCCAACTCAGCGCAAATGTAAACCAGATAATGCACAATACTTGCACATTACTTACCCAGGCTAGAATATAGGGTCTGCCTTGAGACCCCATATTCAGTCGCCAGCCCTGCCTTCTGCTCCCCTGCCCCAACCCGCCTGCGTATCTCCTCAACCTGTTCTGGACCGACTCGGGACGACCGACTCGGGACGACCGACTCGGGACAGCGGATGTATCCCAATTGGCAGTCGCCTATGGGTCGTCCTAGCAATGGCATGTCTTTAGGCACTCACGGTAGAAACGGGAGGTTAGCTTCTCTTAGCTTGTGGGCTCTTGTCATTGATCGACGTTTCAGACAATCGGACCGCTCCCGCCACTCATGATTGAAATGGAGGTATACAGCCTGTCCTGTTGTGAATTACCGTCAGGCCATCGCGTATTCTTCCATGCCGCGTGGCCCAGACATCCAGCTGCGGGAACGAAACCCGGGCTCCGTTCACGAATATTTGAGTGGGAGTAAACCGGCCAAATCGGCAATCACTGCCTCGTGAGATGAGGAACTAACAAAGCGCCGCCATAGTTACCAAAGAATTCCTTTCCCCCTCAGTCCAGTCCTGGACAAGGTGCAAAAACCGTACTAATGTGGAACCAAGAATTCACACCAGCGCTGTCTTACCACAGCAGCCCTGCTTGGCCTTGCACCGGCTCTCTCCACCCGTGCATCCGCCGCCCACCCGCAAAACATCAGCGTGAGTGTAAGTAGGGTGCGCTCAGTGCGTCCTCTTGATTGAGCAGTCTTGACAACTTGGAAAGTACCACCGGCCAGCGCCTTGAGGCCCTGCCCGGCCCCTTTGTGTCGGGGCATGCCTTTAGCCGAAAGTCTCCCCGCTAAAGCATTTTCACTTCTGGGGCATACAGAGCAACCGATCCCGACGCGGCTTTTCCTCAAGAAAAGCCGCACCTCGCCGCACTCACCTGTGCAGAGTAGAAGTGAAAATGCTCTAGCCGGCTAATACCTAGACAACTATGGGGGCGGGAAAAATAAAATTTGAGCCCCTTCGTAAAACAAAGGACTTAGCCGGCACCTCGAGGGGAACCAGGACGGGAACACCCCATTCCTGAAACCAAACCGCAACCAGTGCCCTCGCCCGGGCTCTGACCCGAGGGGCGGATCCATCGATCTTTCCCATCTTTAATAAAACGACGGGACCTAATCCTGTCACCCCATCTTCGAGTACCCTCCGGCTGGCCGCCCAACACTGAAACCGCGGATACGCTTACGGAAAGCGAATAACCTGAAAAGCAGGCCTTTTCTCGCTTATCGCTCAATCTTTTTCCCAAATGAAAGCGTCGGCGGGGGCTTATCCCTCTTTTCCCTCACAAAGTGCATTCTTTTTTCGGAAAGCTTTGCGGGGCAGCTGCCCGTGAGGACCGAACTCCAGGCTTCACTTCTCCCCCGCGAATCGGGGTGAACCACCGAACAGCGACTGGAGAAGCTTTTTCATCCGAAATCCTGACAGGAGAGATAGTCAGAGAGATCACGGACCCTATGCCTGTTGCGATAACCTTAGCTCGTGGACCGACGCGGGCAAAGCGCCACGAAAATTTGGGTGGGAGTAAACCGGCCACATCGGCAATCACTGCCTTGTGAGATGAGGAACTAACAAAGCGCCGCCATGGTTACCAAAGAATTCCTTTCCCCCTCTGGACGCTGGCCGTTAGCCGTACTACTGTGGGATTAAGTATCCACATGTCAGCGCCGTCTTGTCCCGACGGCCTTGCTTGGCCTTGCACCGGCACCCACCCGTGCATCTGCCGCCAACCACCAGGAAAGCATCAGTGCTTGTCAGCATGATGCCTTGGGTGATCGCAAACGGTAATGTGACACATCTAAAGCGACGAATCACGCCTGTCCGCAGCATTCCCGCGCCCCGCAAGGGCGCCTGCGGAGAGCAGAAGTCAACGCTGTAAGAAGTTTTGCAATGGGTGCAGATCGAAGCGACAGGCCTTCTCGTGGTTTTCTCCCAGGGAAGACCACACGTCGCGATCTTTTATCGGGCCACAGTAATTGCGAAAGTGCTTTAAGCAGGGAACGCTCAGTGCGTCCTCTTGATTGAGCAGTTTTGACAACTTGGAAAACACCACACCACCGCACACCGGCCTGAGGCCATCCCAGGCCAGATGATACGGACGCTGGATGACAGACGGGGCCCTCGCTAATACGTGGCATCTAGGCAGCGATATCGTCCCGTTTGTCATCGGCCTAACCAGGTGAAAGATGGAAACGGCCACCCGGTCGGCGAAACTGGTCTCGTAAGACCCATATATGAGACCAGTCCTAGGCGTAAGCAAGGCAACGTCCCCCATCGGCGAAGGATCGGCAAGTCGCCCCAGGTGGCTTATAGCGCTTGTGGCGCTTTTAGCGCTCATTTTTTGCAAAAGAACAAAAAGACACCGGAGAATGCGGGAGAGTCGGAAGATTACCCTAAAGGGAGTTGCCGGCTAAGGGAATCACTCTCAAAGACAACTGACGGGAGCGCGCTCTGCTCGCACGGAGCTTGGTGCAATTGATTCTTCACTACAAACGTCGGCGGACCGCAGGGATGTTTTCTGCTTTAAGTGGGATTCGGTGGGAATTTTGTGGCAGACTGTGTGCAACCCAACGCCAATCGTAAGCCGTTCAAATTGTTTTGGTTGCGGGGGCTGGATTTGAACCAGCGACCTTTGGGTTATGAGCCCAACGAGCTACCGGACTGCTCCACCCCGCACCTTGATAGTAACAACCGCAGAGCACAGGGTCAAACCACGCGCAGGCCCTTGCAGGCCACGATCAGGCGAACCGAAGCGCGGAATTTTTCCTCCGGAGGACATGGATCGTGATTTGGCGACGCAGCGCGTACAGTGGATAGGGCGAGCGCCCCGCGGTGGCACTCGAGGAAACGCCCCTTTCTGGATGTCTCACGCAAATCACAGTGCGGCCGTGACTAGCAGTCGTTTGCTGGAGCCCCTGCTCCATCTTGGAGTCGCTCTCACTGGCGTCGGCACGGTGCTGCTGGGCTGTATTCTGCCCCAGCTTTCTGCGCAATGGCATCTGCGGGATAAGGACGCGGGCCTATTGCTGCTGGTGCAGTTTGCCGCCGCCTCCTCAGGAGCCCTGTTGGTCCGGCGCAACCTGTGGAAAGCATTAGCCTGCGGCTTCGGGCTGTTTGGCATAGGAGGAGTCTGTATCTTTCTGTTGCAACAAAGATCCTTGCCCATCTTTGCCGTCTATGGACTGGGCCTCGGATTGGCCATGACGTCGAATAACATGCTTGCCGGACGACGTCATCCAAACCGCATGGGATCAGCGCTCGCCATACAGAATTTTGCATGGAGCGCGGGCGCGGTGGCTTGCCCCATTCTGGTCGCGCAATTTCTCCGCCATGCCGCAAGCGGCTCCGCCTTCGGCCTGATCGGACTTCTGGCCATCCCCTTCGCCTTTTTGCCTGTCCTTGCAGATCGGCGTGACGTTGCTGGGTCGATAGAATTCGGTCCAGCCCCGGCCGGAAGCAAAGAGGCGGCAACCATCGTCTATTTTGCGCTCCTGGCCTTTCTCTACGTGGGCATGGAAGCTTCCGTCGGGAACTGGATGAGCACCTACGCCACCCGGGCCACCGCCTGGAACTTCGCCGGGGGCAGCCTGGCGCTCACCGTCTTTTGGGCGGCTTTGTTGCTGGGCCGGGCAATGACGCCGGTGATGTTGCGTTTCTTGACGGAACGCCGTCTTTATCGAGCCGCGGTGGTCGCGACCATCGCCGGGATTTCCTTGCTGCTGGCGGCGCACAGCCCGCCCGTGCTGCTGGCAGGATCGGCTCTCACCGGGCTTTCCCTGGCGCCATTGTTCCCACTTATCCTCTCGCTATTTCTCGGGGAAATAGGAGGGTCGCGCAACGCAGGCTGGGTCTTTGCCGTAGCTGGCCTGGGAGGAGCCGTGCTCTCCTGGCTCACGGGAACGGTTTCCAGCGGTACCGGCTCACTGCGCATCGGCCTGATGGTGCCAGGCGCCGCCGCCCTGCTGATGATGGCCTTGATCACCTGGCGCCGAAGCAATCAGCAAGGGCCAACGACTGGCGATCGGCAGGAAACTGTCCTGCAGTCCACAGCCACCGGCAAGACTTGATGATTTCTCCCGGCCAGCTTGGCTCGAGCTACCGCGGGCAGATGGCAAGGCTCTTGCGCGTGAGCGCGACCACATCCTCACGCTCCGCCCCCAGGAGTTCAAGCCTGGGAGGCCTTACGCGCGCGGAAGGACCTCCACACTCTTCCTGAACCTGCTTGATCAGTTGCACGAACTTGGGCACAGTATCCAGGCGCAGCAAAGGCAGAAACCACGCGTAAAGAGCTTCCAATTCCGGCGAAGGACCGCTTTGCGCCAGCTTGAACAGACGCACCGATTCTTCAGGAAACGCATTCACCAGCCCGGCGATCCAGCCAGTCGCGCCTGCAGCTACGCTCTCCACCACGACATCGTCCATGCCCACGAGGATCTCCAACGAGTCGCCGGCCAGATGCTTGAGCGAGGTAATGCGCCGGATATCCCCGCTCGATTCCTTCACCGCATGGAAGTTCTGATACTGCGCGCGCAGTTCGATGATCTGCTCCGGAAGGATGTCGGTTCCATACGCAATGGGATTGTTATAGAGCATGGACGAGAATGGCGTCGCTTCAAAGATGGCGCCCAGGTGAGCTTGCGTTTCGCGCCAGTCGCCCCGGTACACCAGGGGCGGTAACACCATCAGGCCATCCGCGCCCGCCCGATGTGCCTCTTTCGCCAGCCAGACCGCTTCCACGGTACTGAACGCGGAGATGCCGGCAATCACCGGCGCTTTGCCGTCCAATGATTGCTTGGCCTGTCTCAGGAGCTCAAGTTTTTCCTCCCTGGTCAGTGCCGGCGCTTCCCCGAGAGATCCCAGGGCAACAATTCCGTTGCAGCCACACTCGACCAGCCATCGGGCCTGGGCCCCAAATGTTTCGTAGTCGACCGACAAATCAGCCAGGAATGGCGTTGTGATGGCAGGAATTACTCCAGCCCAATCTTTCTGGTCCAATGTTCGATTCTCCTTCCTGCATCATAAGCGGATCACAGGATGAGTTTTCTCTGAGTTCCCCGCATGGAGTCGCTTTGCGCGGGATGAGCAAGCAATAATCGAAGCAAGCGATGAACAAATTCTTTGAGTTTTGCGTGGTCGCCCTGGCGTTGGCCGGAGCTGAACGGCGCCGCGGCCGATGCTTCGCTGCCGGCGCAAGATCGCGAACTCGTGCATCAACTCTTCCAGCAACTCATCGAGATCAACACCACCCATTCCGTGGGTTCGGTAACCAAAGCGGCGGAAGCCATGCGCCAACGATTGCTGGACGCCGGCTTTCCCGCAGCCGACCTGCTTCTGGCCGGCCCGACGGAAAGCAAACAAAACCTGATCGCCCGCTATCGCGGCTCAGGAAAAGAGCGGCCGGTGGTGATCTTGTCCCACCTGGACGTAGTCGAAGCCCAGCCATCGGAGTGGACCACCGACCCTTTTCGCCTGATCGAGAAGGATGGCTACTACTACGGGCGCGGCACGCAGGACGTTAAAGATAACGATGCCATCGCGGTCGAGACCTTCATCCGGATGCGGCGTGAAGGCTACCAGCCTGATCGCGACCTGATCCTGATGCTCACGGCAGATGAGGAAGCCGGCCCGGATAATGGGGCCGCGTGGCTGGTTCAGCATCGGCCGGAGTTGTTTCAGAACGTTGAGTTTGTCGTCAATCTGGACGCAGGCGGAGTGGATCTGCAGGCGGGGCGGCCAATGAGCGTGACCTACGAGGCGGCGGAAAAGACCTATGCGGATTTCGAGCTGAGCGCGCATGATGCCGGCGGCCACAGCTCACAGCCGCGCGTGGAAAATCCGATCGTGCGGATTTCGAGCGCGCTGGTTCGTTTGCAAGCCTCGCCCTTTCCGCTGGAGCTCAATGGGGTGGTGCGCGGGTTTCTCACCATGGAAGTTGCAGCAGTATAGCGCCAACATGCAGCCGCTGGTACACGCCGCGCTCGCAACTCCGGCCGATCCGAACGCCCTGGCGCAGCTGGCCGCCACCAGCCCTTTCATGAATGCATTGCTCAGAACCACCTGCACCCCCACTCGCTTCGACGGCGGCCAAGCCAATAACGCGCTGCCTGAGTTGGCCAAGGCGAACGTAAACTGCCGCATCCTCCCCGGACACTCGCCGCTCGAGGTCGAACAGCAAATAGCGAGCGCCGTGAACGACAGCCAGGTAGCGATCCAGTACTGCTCCTCCGGCAGGATGTGCGGCGCGGCGCCCTCGACCGCAGGTTTGCCCGCAGCCGCTCCGATTCCCCATGGTGCTTGACGCGCTCAAGAGCGCATCCGCAAAGGTCTATCCCGGAGTTCCCCTGGTCCCGGAGATGGAGACAGGAGCGTAGGATTCCGTCTACACCATGCGCGCCGGCATCCCTTCCTATGGGATCTCCGGCGTGGGGATCGATGAAGACGATATTCGGGCGCACGGCAAGGATGAGCGCTTGCGGGTCTCTTCGCTCGATGAAGGACTTCAGTTCTTCTACCTGTTTCTGCGAGAGATTGGCTCTCCGCGATGAGAATCGGCTCCCCAGCCTCAGGCAAGTTTACTCGCACGCTCTCGCTGTTCGACGCCGTGGTGCTGGTGGTGAGTGGGATCGTCGGGGCGTCGATCTTTATTGTTCCCGCAGACGTGCTTCGCGGCGTGGGCAGTCCCCTGATGGCGTTGCTGCTCTGGGTGGTTGCCGGCGCAATTACGCTGATCGTAGGCCTGGTCTGCGCGGAACTGGGCGGCATGTTTCCCGAGGCCGGCGGCCAGTACGTCTACATCCGCGAAGCCTTTGGCGGGTTCTCCGTCATTCCTCTTTGGCTGGGTATTCTTCAGCGTCGCCAATAGTGCCGGACTGGCGGCCATGGTGATTGTCTTCGCACTCTTTCTGGGCCGGGCGATTCCCTCCTTCTCCGCCGAACACGTGCTGTATGCCAAAGCGATCTTTGGTATCCACTTTGAGTTCACGCGTGGTTCCCTGGTGGCGATTCTCAGCGTCCTCTTGCTCACCGCCGTGAATGTGCGCAGCGTAAAGCTCGCAGCGTGGTTACAGAACCTGACCGCGCATCGTTTACCTGGGCGTGGTGGCGATCATCGCCGCACTCGGTTTCGCCCTGGGGCGGGGATCCTGGTCCCATTTCGTGCCCCAACGCAGGAGCCCATGCCTCCTCCGCCTCATTCCACGGCATCGGCCTTGCGCTCATCGTTTTGATCTTTACCTATGACGGGTGGGAATATGTGACCTGGGCGGCGGGAGAGATCGAAAACGCACGCCGCAATCTGCCCCTGGCGCTGATCATCGGCATCCTGCTCATCGTCGGAACTTACCTGCTGGTCAATGTGCTCTTCATGTACGCTCTCACCGCCGGAGCGCATGGTGCAGCAAACGACGGTGGCCGAAGGGGCCGATCACCGCCATGTTCTCTGCCACGGCAGGAAAGTGGGTTTCCCTCTTCATCGCCATGGTATGTTTCGGAGCTGCTTCGGTAGTGACGCTGGCAGGAGCGCGCATCTACTACTGCATGTCGCGCGATGGAGTCTTCTTCCGCTCCATGGGCCGCCTGCATCCCCGTTGGAATACTCCAACGGTCAGCCTGCTTGGCGCAATGTGCGTGGGTGGTGGTGTTGATCGCCAGCGGCAGCTACGAAGAGCTCTATGCTCGTTTTGCATTCATTATCACGCTCACCTACGTGGCCACGGTGGGCGCCGTGTTCGTCTTGCGCCGCACCCAGCCGGATCGGCCGCGCCCCTATCGATGTCCCTGGTATCCCTGGCTGCCGGCCGCTTACCTGCTGGTTGCTCTCGGACTCGCCATTTCCACTTTGTTGTCGCGGCCGGGCAATCGCTGACAGGGTTGGGCCTGGCACTGCTGGGAATTCCTCTCTACTTAGGCTTCGGACGCAGATCGCGGCTTGAAAAAGATGCCGACGCAGCAGCGGCGGCGCTTACTCCCTCCGCAGCAATGCCAGGCACCGGCTATCCAGCGGACCGTGGTTGAGGGCGTCATTTCCTGATTACGGCGATGGCATCCATCTCCAGCTTGGCGTTGGCCAGCAGGCCGGCGACGATCACGGTGGAGCTGGAGGGTGGAGCACCCGCGAACGTCGCCTGCCGGACTTTGTCATAGACCGGGTAGTCCTTCGCATCCGTCAGGTAGGCAGTGATGCGGACGATGTCTTTGAGCGTGGCCCCGACCTCCTGGAGCGACTTCTCGATATTGGAGTAACAGATCTTTGCTTCTTCCTCGAAGCTCTCCGCAGTCACTTTCACCGGGCCGCCGACGACGTATCCCACATGGCCGGAGATGTAAATGGTGGAGTATTCGCCCATCGTCACCACCACGGCGTTGCTGAAGCTGGTGGAGAAGGTATTGGGGATTCGTTCGATCAGCGGCATAAATCTCCTGTTCCTATCGCGTTGTCAAAAGAAAGCATATGCTTCTCCTTCCGCTCCCATTTGTGAGTTCTCCGTGAGTTCTCGAGGGGCACGCAAGAGAAAACTCACCCATTACTCAGTTGCCGGTGGCCAGGAAAATCTTATGCTGAGAGCAGCTAGCGTAAACCGCAAGGAGAAGCCCGGAGTGGCGATCAAAGTCGACAATCATGTTGCTATCGAGACGGAGTTCCGCAAACGGACTCCCAAATCCGCGGAGCTTATGGCAGCGGTCGGCCAATTCGATGCCGGGCGGCCTCACCCGTGGTTTCGGGTTCCATTGGCCATATCCGGCGGTGATGGAGCGAGGGGAAGGCTGCTATCTGTGGGATGTCGATGGAAACCGATACATCGATCTGGCGAGCAACGGCCTGGCGCTGATCCATGGTCACGCATTTCGCACCGGTAGTCGAGTGCGCTGGCTGCTCAACTACCCCATTCCTGGGCGTGGCTGGGTACGTCGCTTCCGCAAATCGAATTTGCCGAGGCGCTTTGCCGGCGGCTGGCAAACTTCGAACGCGTGCTGTTCACCAACTCGGGCACGGAGAGCGGCATGTTGGCGGTGAAACTCGCACGCAAATTCACCGGCCGGCCGTTGATCTTGAAATTGCGCGGAGGCTACCACGGCTCCTACAGCGATCTGGAAGCCGGCCTCGAAGGCCGGGGGGAAATCACCGGGCATACGCTGCTGGCGGAGTTCAATGATCTGGCCTCGTTCGAAGATAAACTTGAACAGAATGAGCGGCCAGGTCGCCGCTGTCCTGGTGGAGCCCGTCATGTACACCGGGATTGTCATGGTGCCGGAGCCGGATTTTCTTTGCCGCTTGCAGGCATTGGCGCACCGGCACGGCGCACTGTTCATACTGGATGACTGCCTCATGCTGCGGTTAGCCTACGGCGGTTCCGCGGAGAAGTGGAACCTGGCGCCGGACATCACGTTCCTGGGCAAGTTCCTGGGCGGTGGTACCCCCTTGGGCGCCACGGGCGGCCGTGCCGACATCATCGAATTGACCAATCCTCGACGCCCCGACGTGATGTATCACGGTGGCTCCTACAACGGAAATGTATTAGGCAGCCTGGCCGGCCGGATCACCCTGGAGCATCTGACGCGGCACTGATCGCACAGATGGACGAATTGATGTTGAAGCTGCGGACGCGCTCTGGAAGAAAAGGCGGCCCAGGTCGGTTGCCACTAACACTGCAGCAAACCGGTTCGGTCATGGGAATCTACTTTACGGATAAAGCACTGCGAGCCGGAATGGTTCCGCCCAACGAGGAACTTGCGCAAGCCTTTCTGCTCGCCTGCATTCATAACGGCATCCACATGGGGCCCGGCGGGCTGGTCGCGCTGACCACGGCAATCAAAGAAGCAGAGATGGCCGAGGTCATCGACGCAATGACGGATGCGATGGAGCGAGTGGCGAACTAAAAGAAAGGCAAGAGGACTGCGGCTCTTACCATCAGGCACCGCTAAGTCTTATCATTACCTGATGGATCTCTATCGGCCCTCGGCAGCAGGAATGATGAAGTCGGGCACTAGTTCCAGTTCCCAGCGATACCACTGATCGAACTCGCCATAAGCGCCGCCCGTGATACCCACCACAAGATCAAGAGAAGGAATTGCAATCACAAATTGTCCGCCATTTCCCTCGGCCGCGAAGGTCTTGTACACCCTTCCGCCACTTCGCAGTTCATGGAGATGCCAGCCGTATCCATAGTCGTGCTCCTGGCCGAGACTGCGCTCTTTAGCGAACCGTGAATGGATGAACGTCGAATCGGTGACCCAGTCTTTACTCACTAATCTTTGTCCGTTCCAGACTCCGCCGGCCAGGTACAACTGCCCCAGTTTGAGCTGATCTCTCGGCATAAGGTAGGCTCCACCCCCCATGTAAGCCTCGCCGCTGGGCATCAGGTTGAGGTAATACCTCCCAAACTGAAGCGGGCGAGCGAGATGATTTTCGAAGAACTCAGGCAGCCACATCTTCGTGTATGCCGCAACAGCGCCACCGACAAGGTTGAGATCTCCAGAGCAGTAAACCGCTTGTTCACCGCCAGGCTGCCTAAGCATCGGCAGGTCAAGTGTGTATTTATACCAATTCGGCTGCTGGGCATCGCTCTGCATCCGATCTTCGTTACCAGGTGAATTATCGTCGTTGTCATCACATGCGTTTCCTGCGGTCATTGTCATGATGTCTCGCATGCTCACACTCTTCTTACGCTCGTCAGGGTTTTCAAATGGGCCATCCGTCGAGAACAGGGGATAAATAGGAGTTGAGGGCCCAAGTTTTGCTCCCTCCTGTCTCGCGAGACCAACGAGAACCGGAGCGAACGTCTTTCCCGCAGAACGCATGTCGTGCACTCGATCCTGAGTAAACCCATAGAAGTACTCTTCCATGATCAAGTGACCATGCCGAGCGATGAGCAAGCTCTGAATTCTCAGTGATGTATTCGAAGGATCAGTTTGGAGTATGCGCCCCATCAGCTTTGCGAGAGGTTTCTGATCGATGTGCTCTTCTTTCAACGTTGAGACGGACCAGCCATCCTTGTTAGCGATGGGCTCGCTGTAGATCCAGCGTTGCCTTTCAGACGGCACCCGTGGATAAAAACCAACTCCGTCGTCTGGAGTTCTCTGAGTGAAACTAAACGGTGGTAGCCAATCGACCAACTGAAGCGACAGTGTGCCCGATTGTGGGTCATAGGAGCCGAGGAACTTCTTTCCATTGGCCTCGAGGGAGACTGTGTTACCGTCCAGTGTCACCGAATACACGCGCCTGCGAAAAAAGTTCCCCTCCGGGTTGCTGGCGACCGCAGTCAGCTTTCCGTCATGTGAGGAGATGAGCAAATACGCGGACAGGCGTTGCTCCAGAGGCACAACGCTGCCCCGCCAGACGTCAGGCGAAATCATATGGAGAACGAGAGGAGTGGCGTATTGCGGGTCCAGGATCACACCACCCGGCTGTATCCACTGTCCCCGCAGATCATGCGCGACAGCATCGAAGTGGCCTCGAAAGGCGCCCAGTTTCGCAGGCAGGCTGAACGTAACCCGCTGCTCGACCACAGTAGCTGGAACTTCGTAGCCTCCGATGGACGCTTTCCATACGCCATAACGACCATCTAAGGTCAATTCACCCTCTACAGGTATGCCCAAGCGTGTTTCCGCACCCCATAAGCCCTCGATAGACATCACCGCCGCAGCCTGAGCGTGGAGGAGCACCGAAGAAAAAGAAAGAACCAGAAGGAGTGCTCCCTTTGCAGAGCACACCGCACCGCGGAAGCCAAAGTTCATGTTGAGAGGTCTCCACGTATAGTTTTCCTGCTGTGACCCCAGGAATCTTGCAAAAACGAAACCTCTTGCGGTTCACAAGTGGCGTTCACAGGTTCTTCCTGTAGAGGCCGGGAGCATGGCCGAAATGCTGCTTGAACGCGGTAGTGAAATGGCTCTGGTCGAAGAATCCTGCATCCAGCGCGACGCTCGACAACGAGTGATTGCTTTTAAGAAGCGAAGTCATCGCACGCTGCAACCGACAACGCATTCGGTATTCACTTGGGTTGCACCCGTAGTACTTCCGAAAGCCACGCGCAAAATAAACCGGATGGATGCCTATTTCTTGGGCAATGTTTGTGATCGGCAGAGCACCGGTCAGACGGTCGTTCAGGAGGTCACGCGCCCGGCAAAGCCACAGCGGCACACCCATTCCGACCTTCACGCCCCAGACTCGAGTTCCGGAGGTGGCCGCGATCAGCTCCCAACATAGATCTTCCAATACCAAAGGATCACGATCCCGTCCAATCAGGCACTCGCGCACGAGTCGTTTCGCCGTTGCGATGCGCTCACTATCGAGGAACGCTTTGGCTATGGTGGGCAGATCGCCGCCATTGTTCGCAATGCGTGTCACTTCGTCACAGACTGACACAGCCAGAAACCTGCCCTTCGGAACGACAAAACTGTCTCTATGAATGGTTCCTGCCGGATTGAAGACCAGCAAGCGTTTTGACGAGAGCTTCGTCGGTCCATCGGCGCTCGTAAGGTAGGCACCATCCATGACGAGCACCAGCGAAGCGGTGTCATGTGTGTGGAGAGGTACATCCTCAGCATGGAAAGTCGGCTGCAGGACCGAAACTGAGAAACCGGGTACTTCCTGCCGGATCTCACTTTCGCCAAGGTGGACTCCATAAGCCAGATGAGAGCAAACGCTATGCATCTGGCCTTTATACCTTGTTGAGAAGGACCGAGGTGCGCTTCGCTGAAGATTCAAATGCTGGATTAGAGGTTAGTACCGGGGAATCGTCTTCTCGTCAGTGATCGGACGAGGCCGGTGTGGCGCGCAGGTCAGCGAGTTTCGTAACAGCCTCGAACCGGACCTAGGCGCGGCGGTTTACGACGAGGTAAGACCCTTTTATAGCGGCTCGCTATATTCTCCCGTGCCTAGAGAATAATCCCCTTCTCCTACATCAGAAATGAGTTTTCACTGAGTTTCAGTCTGCAAAGGACACGGCCGGACAGAAACCGCAGATAATTCCGTATATGGCGATCCAAAGGGCAACAGCAGAATCACGCGCAGTGGTTGAGGGTTACGACGAACGGTATTGGCGCTTTCTCGTCGACAAACAGCGTGAAGCGGGCACGGAATTTGTGATGGGCAAGCGGGAAGGGTCTTACATTTGGAATCTCGAGGGAGACCGGCGGATTCTGGAGTGCGGCAACTCCGGGGGCGTCCACTCCCTGGGCCATCGCAATCCTGAGATCATTCAGGCTTTGCAGGATGCTCTCGGCTACCTCGATGCCGGCCTGTGGACCATGCCGACGGCCGAGCACTTGGCTCTGCAGGATGCCTTTGCCGCGAGTGCGCCAGTACCCTCGATTTGCCGAAGTGTGGCCACCCTTAGTTCCACCTGTTCCATTGACCTGGCCCTGTTGTTTTCCTTTCGCGTGACCGGGCGGCGCAAGGCTTTGGCCTATCGTTATGGGTATCACGGACACGGCGGCTTCGCAGCCCTGGTCACGGGCTCGGAAGTGGAAGGCATTTTTGGACATTATCCCGTCCCGGAACAACATAGTGAATTCTTCGAAACCTACGGCTCTTTGGAATCGGTCGAAGACCATCTCCAGAAAAGGGATTGCGCATCGCTCATCCTAGAGCCGATCAACTACGAGACATTCGCTCCAGCGTCGCCCAGTTACCTTCCGCAGTTGGCTGAGCTTTGTCGAAAGTATGGCACGCTGCTCATCATCGATGAGACGCGGACCGGGCTTAGCCGCTCGGGCAGGTTCTGGATGACGTCGCACTACGATTTCACGCCCGACATGTTGATCCTGGGAAAGGGTCTGGGCGGGGGAATTTATCCTGCGAGCGCCGTCCTGACTAACCAGGCCATTTACGACTTTTGTATGAACTCCACCAAGTGGGGTTATACGAGCAGTATGGCGATCAGCCCCATCGGCGCACTGGTCGCCTGTAAGGTAATGGAGATAGCGCAACGAAGCAGCCTGCTGGAGAATGTTTCCAGGCTGCAATCAGCAATCGGAGACAGCCTCGCTGCTCTCTGTTCCATGTATCCGGACGTCTACTTCCCAGGTTCAGTTTTAGGGGGGATCGCCACTCTCGGCCTGCGCCGGCAAACCGCCGCGCATCTGATCAAACGCGAACTCTTCCAACGCAACGTTTTATGTCACAGTGTTTCCGAGATCGCACCTTACGTGGTGAAGTTCTTTCCCTGCCTGACCAGCGCTCCGGCGGTCACCGGAGAGATTGCGGGCGCGCTCGAGGATTTTGCCTTGCAGCAGCGGCGCAAACCGCACCATGGCGATTGAGCAGGCTTCAAGGATCATTCCCCCGCAAGATTTAAACCGCAGGAACATCGAGTAGCCGTCGCCCACCACAGCCCGACGAACCTGACCAGGCGTCAGCAGCAAATAATTGCCAGAGACTGATCCTTTCGAGGGGGCTTTACACCCCTTCGAAGAAGTATCTTGAGGACGACCTGATTGTTAAGATTGGGCCAAACCGGTCTGGTCTGAGAGTCCGGAACACGATCGCGGTGGCACCAAGGAGACGAAAGATGAAACAGACTCTATTTGCGATGCTGCTCTGCCTGCTTACAGCCGGCCTGGCAGACGCGCAGGCCGCGGGCTCCTCCGGTCAGGCAGACCAGGCGGTCGATCCCGCCCTCGGCATCTCCACCCTGCAGCTATGGCCAAGTGGAGCGCCCGAAGTAGAGGGCACTCCTCCCGCCGATTTGCCCACGCTCACCGTCTTCCTTCCTCAGAAAGGTAAAGGCACGGGGTCGGCAGTGATCGTCGCCCCCGGCGGAGCCTACCTTGGCCTCGCCATTAACCTCGAAGGTCGCCAGGTTGCCGATTGGTTCACGTCCCAGGGCATGACCGCCTTTGTGCTCAAGTACCGGCTGGGTGCAAAGTATCTCTATCCGATTCCCTTACAGGATGCGCAGCGCGCAGTCCGGCTGGTGCGGTCCTCCGCCGCAGCCTACGGGTTTCTTCCCGACCGCATTGGCTTTGTTGGCTTTTCCGCCGGAGGCCACTTGGCAGCGGCCACGGGCACGCTCTTCGACACAGGCAAGCCGGACGCCAGTGATCCGATAGAACGCCTCAGCAGCCGGCCTGACTTTCTGGTGCTCGGCTATCCGTGGCTAAACGCTATGCAGCCGAGCGGCCACTACATCACCTACTGCTCGCTGATCAAAACCATTCCGCCTGCGACCTGCAAGCTCGACGAGCAGAAATACACGCCCAGCCTGCACGTCACTTCCCAGACGCCAAGCACCTTTATCTACAGCACCTCAGACGATCAGACGGTGCCGATCAGCGCCAGTGTGGATTTCTATAACGCCTTGATTGCCGCCGGAGTACCCGCGGAGATGCACATTTTCCGCCATGGCGAACATGGCAGCGGAATGGGAGCGGGAAACGCGGCGCTGGATCAATGGCCGGTCCTGCTCGCGCAATGGCTGCACGATCAGGGTCTGCTCACCCCGGCTCCCAAACCGTAGAGACGGCCAGACACGATTTTCCCGTTTGCGGATTTGATGCCCTGAAAGAACTTCACCAACTTCGATCAGCGCATAGCCCAACCAGCTAAAACGTCTGAATCCGCATCTACCTGAATCGACATCAGTAGTAATCATCTGAGGACTCACATCATCATGCCTGAAACGATCCTGCCCGAAACGCTCACCGCCCCACTCACTGAGGGCCTTCCCCACCCGCGCGGCGCCTGCTGGGACGGAAAGGGCACCAACTTCGCGATCTTCTCCGCCCACGCAACCAAGGTAGAGGTCTGCCTGTTCGACGAAAACGGCGAAAAGGAACTGGAGCGGATCGAGCTGCCCGAGTACACCAATCAGATCTGGCACGGCTATCTGCCGGGCGTGCGGCCCCGTGCGGTCTACGGCTATCGGGTTCACGGGCCCTATGAGCCTGAAGCCGGGCACCGCTTCAACCCCAACAAGCTACTGCTCGATCCCTATGCAGTGGCGCACATCGGCGAGCTCAAATGGGACCCGGCAGTATTTGGATACAAGATGGAATCGGGAGATGACACCACCTTTGACGAGCGGGACAGCGCCCCCTTCATGCCCAAGTGCGTCGTGGTCGATCCCAATTTCGATTGGCATGGTCAAAGTGTGCTGAGCGAGGTCCGCATACCGTTTGACGACACGATCATTTATGAGCTCCACGTCAAGGGCTTCACCAAGCGGTTTCCGGGGCTGGAGGAGCCGCTGCGCGGCACCTATGCGGGTCTGGGCGCTGAGCCAGTGGTCAAGTACATCAAGGATTTGGGCGTTACGTCGGTGGAGCTGATGCCGGTCCACTTCTTCATCAATGACAGCAACCTGCTGGAGAAGGGCCTGACCAACTACTGGGGCTACAACACGATCGGGTTCTTTGCCCCCGACGCGCGCTATGCCAATGACCGCCGCCATGCGTTGCGCGAATTCAAGGAGATGGTCGCCCGCCTCCATGGGGCTGGGATTGAAGTCATTATGGACGTGGTTTACAACCACACCGCGGAAGGAAACGAACTCGGCCCCACCTTATCCTTCAAGGGAATCGACAACGCCAGTTACTATCGCCTGCTTCCCGACAAGCCGCGCTACTACATCAACGACACGGGCACCGGAAACACCCTGAACCTGAGTCACGCGCGGGTGATCCAGATGGTGACCGACAGCCTGCGCTACTGGGCAGAGCAGACTCGTGTCGATGGCTTCCGCTTTGACCTGGGGACCATCCTGGCGCGAGAGCCGAATGGGTTCGATAATCAGAGCGGATTTCTCAAGGCCTGCAGCCAGGATCCGTGCCTATCAAGGATCAAGCTCATCGCCGAACCCTGGGATTGCGGTCCGGGCGGCTACCAGGTAGGCGCCTTCCCTCCCGGCTGGGCAGAGTGGAATGACAAATTCCGCGACACGACGCGCAAGTTCTGGATCGGAAATGCCCCGGCAGCGGCGCTGACCGAGAGCCTGTGTGCTACTGCTTCCATTTTCAATCACCAGGGGCGCAGACCCTGGGCATCGATCAACTTCGTCACCGCTCACGATGGCTTTACCCTGAACGACGTGTATAGCTACAGCGAAAAACATAACGAGGCGAACGGCGAAGATAACAGGGACGGCAATTCCAACAATAACTCCTGGAACTGCGGAGCCGAAGGTCCTACGGACGACCCCGATATCATCGCTCTACGCAAGCGCATGATACGGAACGCTCTGGCCACTTTGCTCCTGGCCCAAGGAACTCCCATGTTGCTGGCCGGCGACGAGTTCGGCCGTACCCAGGGCGGCAATAACAATGCTTATTGCCAGGATAACGAGATCAGCTGGCTCAATTGGGAGTTGCAGGAGAAAGGCGAGTCGTTGATTGCATTTACCCGTCGACTCACGAACCTGCGCCACAGGTATCCCATTCTGCGCCGCAACCTCTTTCTCACCGGCAAATACGACGAGGAGTTGGGGGTAAAGGATCTGACCTGGATCAATGCCAACGGATCGGAGATGCAGCAGGAGCACTGGGGTGATACCGGCATGCGCTGCTTCGGGATGCTGCTGGATGGGCGAGCGCAGGTAACCGGAATCAAGCAACGGGGACGGGAAGCGACGATATTGATCGTGATCAACGACCATCACGATCTGGTCGAATTTACTTTGCCTGAGTCCCCCGGCGGCGATACGTGGTGGTTACTGATCGACACCAATATCATCGACAACAGCGAACGCGGCAGCTTCAAGATCGGCGAGTCTTACGGCGTCACGGCACGCTCGTTGCTGGTCTTTGTCTTGAAGGCGGAGAAACAATAGCCGTCCTCATTGCAACCCGGGCCATCCTTGAACCCAACCCGCGGGTTCAAGGATGAGTCGCCTGCATTCAGACCCGCCTACTTGGACACTTGCCAGTCGCTACCGTTCATCACCAGCGAATCCTGGCCGGGCTGGCTTTGCGCGAGTGAGGCAGCCAGGGAGGGGAATGCTGTTTTGACCTCCTCCGACTGTGCCCATCCCGGAACGTCAGCCACGCTGTAGTGGTAATTCACTTCCGCGGTCTTTAAGCCAGAACCATTGACGCCGGCGCTGAAACTGTCAATCGAATCCACAGCACGATGGCCATAACAGAAATTGCCATATCCTGGCTGGGCCGTATCCGGCCTCCAAAAGGAACGCCCCTGCGCTGACAGATCGTAGTTGTTCACTTGCTTGGAAGCCACAATGAACACCTTCTTTTCCGCGGTGGTGCGGGTAAGCAGTCCGGCGTCGGTCAGAGCGTCATAGCCCTCTGTCTTGGCGTCGTCAGAAGTCGCGGCTTGCACGGGAAGCTTTTTCGTGTCCTGCCAAAGGCATAGAGGGTGCGCCTTGTAGTAGTTGTCGATAGCCGCTTGATAGTTCGCCTTGGAGTTGTCCTGTTTGTTACAACCTGCGAAAAAAAGCGCAATCCCGCAGAATAATACCGCTCTGCAATGATTTTTTCTTGTCATAGAAAGATCCCTTCTATTGCCTGTACAAGCTTTCAACCGAGCAGGCGATAGGATGCTTTTTCGAGCTTTGCCGTTGCAAGTCGAATGGATTAACAGGAGACAACCATAGGGCTCGACAGCAGCGCCTCACTTAGGTGAAGTCTCATGCGATTTCCAGAGCATTTTTGCTAATGGTGTAGACCAGGAAACTGAACCCGACGCGGCCATTCCGCCAAAACCGGGGCCCCCGGGGCACGCGATCTTTGCGTGCCCGGGGTGGAAAGAATGGCCGCACATAACTGATCCCACCGGACCACAGTATTAGCAAAAATGCGTTAGTCGAACCGCGTATTGTGTTTTCGAAGGCAGAGTACGTATGCTCAGAGGACGACCGGGAGGAATCAAAAGTGGAGCAGGATTGGGCTTCGATGCTGGCGATCGCGATTCGAGAAGCCAAGAGCGGCTTGGCGGAGGGAGGCCTTCCCATCGGGGCGGCGATGTTCAACACCCACGGAGAGCTGCTCAGTTCGGGGCACAATCGACGGGTGCAGCAGAATGACCCATCCGTGCACGCGGAGACCGATGCGTTTCGCCGCGCCGGACGCTTGCGCTCTTACCGCGACGTGGTGATGGTCACCACGCTCGCGCCTTGCTGGTACTGCAGCGGACTTGTACGTCAATTCGGCATTCGTACGCTGGTGGTAGGCGAGAGCAGGACCTTCAGCGGTGGGCTGGATTGGTTACGTTCGGCCGGCGTAAGAGTTTTTGATCTGGACTCTCAAGAATGCGTAACCCTAATGAAAGACTATATCCGCGAACACCCTGAGATCTGGTACGAAGACATTGGCGAAGACGATGGGCCTGGCGTGTGAGCTTGCGAACCGCAGAACTTTCAGATGGATGTAAGGCCTCCGCCCAGACTAGGCCTGCTATATGATCCCATTACAGTTTCATAATCAACCTCAGTTAGGACACATCAGACCACCGGCGCCCGGGGATTTGATGGTCTTCGACCAGAGGGAGACCGAAGAGGATGCTCCCGACGCTAGACCCAGCCAGGTGGCGAAGGTGTTGGTTGAGGTATAGGTGGACCCCGCGGTTACGCTGAAAGCCATGATGTTGGTTTGGCACGGCAGAGGACTGACCATGCCATTGGTGACGATTCCGTAGGAAGCAACAAAGTTGAGATAGCCCGCGACGGGCGCGGTCGCCGGCGGCCAGCCCAAGGTCAGTTCCAGCCGCGGCGCCTCCGTAGCTGCGGTAAAACCCACCGGTCCCGCAGCCAACACCCGGTTGTCGCGTTCGGTTACGTTTCCCTGAACATCGAAGGAACCGGTTGGGCTGGTCTTTCCATTGGAAAGATTAAAACCGCCGCTGCCGCCGTACTTGATGAGGTTGCTACCCTCAACCACGCTATTCCTCGAGCTGAAGGCGGGAATAAAGCTAAAGCCCAGCGATATCCTCAGATCGAATGGCACCGCACCCACCAGGATGGGGACATGATAGGCTGCCCTGGAAAGCAGGACGCTCTTTAAAAGCTCGGCCGGCCAGGACGTAATTTTGGCCATGGCCCCAGTTTTCATTTCGCCGGTCGCGAGCGCGTACCACTTGAGCTCTACCTGGCCGTTCATGTTGGAATTGGTGAAGTCCAGTTTGCTTACCTGGCCATCCTTGATCTGCATCCGGATGGTGGAAACAAAGTTGCTGAGGTAACCGACGCCTTCAAAGGCCAGCGTGCCCTGGCTCCCCCCAAACTTAATGGTCGCCTGCACGGCGATGCGATCATTTCCTGGTGTGAATTTGACGTGGTAGTTGTAACCGGAGAAGTCCACGTCAAAATCAGCCGCACCCAGCACACTGGTCGTCTGGGGACCGGCAGCATAGACAGTGCCGAAAGGAGAGAATCTGGATGGAAGCCACTCCTCCACGGATGAAGATTTTCTTGCCTGCATCCTGTTGAAATCGATTTTGTACGTGCCTTCCAACCGGCCGTCTTTGATGGCATCGGTAATCATGGCTGGTGCTGTCTTGAGCAGGTAACCATCAGCAGTCTTCTGCACATCGACCACCGTACGCAGCGCCAGGCCGGAGAGCAATAGCACACTCCCGGTTCTCAGGTTGGCGATCTGGGCGGCCGAGGAGTCGAAGACGTAGTTCCCATCGCGGCCGATGCTGATCAGGTGACGCAGGGTATCGACTTTGCTGACCACCGTGACACCTTCCTGGTAAGTCACGTTATAGGCGGTGGTGCCATCTTCCATGGGGGAAGACCGGGGAATGTACACCGGCCCCGTGAAGTGATTGCCATGATACCCAGCGGTTCTTACGGCCAGGTCGGGATCCTGGGGTCCTGCGGGGCTGGCCGCGGGGGTTTCGTTGCCAGGCGCATGCTTCCTGCAAGATGACAAAAGCACCAACAGAGTGGCTGAGCCGACCAACATGATCCTGAGAACCGATTTCCGATCTGTGGTTAGCATCTCTTGCCTCGGCTGCCAATGCTGTGCGCGGAATCCTTCGAATAGTACAGCCTGAGAGTGGAACGGGAAAGATGCTGATGCAGGTTCCGTCGCAGCAGGTTGACAGCCGGCGCACTCTTACGTAAAAAAAGAGACAGCTTACTCGCTAAACCATTCCTTTTGAAACATCCATCGGCAGCATCCGCGCGCAGAGCCGTCTCTGCGCTCCTCGTCGGAAATGGCTTCGCCTTCGGCGTGTGGTCAGCGCACATTTCAGTATTCAAGCAGAACTATGGACTTAGCAATGCGCAGCTGACTCTTCCGCTGTTTACCCTGGCGCTGGGCGCCATCCTCTCCATGCCCATTGTGGGGCGTGCATTCCATCGCGTTGATAGCTCTGCCATCGCATGGAAAGGGCAGATCTGTTATGCGGCGTTACTGTCTTTATTGCCCTGGACCAGGTCTCTGACCTGGTTGGCGGTGGGCACGTTTCTCTTCGGTGTCTGCCGGGGCGCAGTGGATGTGTCAACAAATACGCAGGCGGTCATCACCGAACGCGCATACGGATCGGCAGTAATGAGTTCGCTGCTGGGGTTCTGGAGTTTGGGAGGCGTGATTGGCGCAGGCTTCTCTAGTCTGCTTCTGCGCCAGCATGCGAGCGCCAGGCAGAATTTAGCAACTGCGGCAGCCGCCATGATCGTAACCGTCCTGGTTAGCCGGCCTTATCTGTTAGACGAAGACGCGCCCGCTGATCCTCCCACCGGGTGGACGTTGATCCCCCGGTCCCTGTGGGCCTTGGCCGGCCTCGCTTTTCTTTCCCTCTTCATCGAAGGCTCGATTGGCGACTGGGGCACGGTTTATCTACGTTCGACACTTCAGGTCTCCGCAGCCTCAGCAGCTACAGGTTATGCTGCTTTTTCGCTATCGATGATGACGGGCTGCTTTGTCGGCGATTATCTACACATGAAAATCGGAGCGACGAACTTATTGCGAGGTTCAGGAGTTCTGGTTGCCTGTGGCTTCGGATTCGCTCTCGCTGGCACGACGTATGCCGGCGCGATCATCGGTTTGCTGATCGCAGGCTTTGGCACTTCAAATATGGTTGCTCTCATATTTGGTGCGGCAGCGCGGAGGAGTCCGGGAGGCGTAGGAGCGGCGATTGCTGCCGCTTCCAGTATCGGATACCTGGGGTTCCTGGTTGGACCGCCGGTGGTAGGGTCGCTCGCCGGCGTTGTGGGTTTACGGGTAGCTTTGGCGCTGGTTGTTGTCGCCGGCAGCGTGATCTCTTTTTCCGCGCGCAAAGTGCTGGGTGAAACGGCGAGCTAGGCTGAGACGAAAGGGACCGCAGGCCGGCTCCTCGTTCGCTCACCGACGACGAGACCCGAGGAGCATGCAAACCGCTTAGGACCGGAGCCTGAATTTTTGCGCGACGCAGCCCAGGCTGCCCTCTAATCGCTTTGAATTCTGCTTGTGGACGGCTTGCAACTGGGGAGGACGATGGGTTATCGTTGGGCTTCTTGATAGGCGGAGCAGCGATGGAAAGCTTGGCAATCCTTGGTGGTCACGCAGTGCGGACCACCCCATTCACACCCTGGCCGCTGTTCTCTGATAAAGAAGAGACGCGGATCTTAGACGTGTTGCGCAGCCGCGCCTGGGGAGGGCAGCCCTTTCCCGGCAAGTACTCCACCCAATTCGCCGCCGGCTTTGCCAAGCTGCACGATACAACCTACGGCCAATGCGTGAACACTGGCACGGTCGCCATTCAGGCCGCGCTCAAGGCCATCGATATCCGTCCGGGCGACGAGGTGCTGGTCCCTGCTTACACCTGGGAAGGCACGGTGGGGCCGGTGCTGTTGGTAAACGCAGTGCCGGTGTTCGTCGATGTCGACTCCGGCACTTACTGCATGGATGCTGCAGCCGCGGAGGCTGCCATTACTCCCAAGACCCGCGCCATTCTCCCCGTGCACCTGGGCATGCGTTTCGCCGATATGGATGCCCTGCCCGAGATTGCACGCAAACATTCGCTGAAGATTGTCGAGGACTGCGCGCACGCGCACGGCGGCAAGTGGCGCGGCAAGGGCGCGGGCTCGATCGGCGACCTGGGCGCCTTCAGCTTTCAATCCAGCAAACTCATTACCTCCGGTGAAGGTGGAGTGGTGCTGACCAACAACCTGGAATACCACGAGCGGGTGCAAACCTACATCAACGCCGGCCGCGCCAGTGTCACCGATAAGTTCCACCATCGGACGATTGGATTTAATTACCGGCTGGGTGAGTTTCAAGCAGCGGTGCTGAGCGCGCAGCTAGAGAGCCTCCCTGACCAGGCGGTGGTTCGCATGGCGAATATGGCTTACTTCGAAGAGCAACTTGCGAAGACCGTGGGCATTGGCTTCTTAAAGAAGGAACCCAGAATTACGACCTTAGCTCCCTATGGCTTCGTGCTGAAGTATTTTTCTGAACAAGTGAACGATATTCCCCGCGCCGCATTTGTCGCGGCTCTGCAACTGGAAGGCATACCTTGCGATGGTCTGTTCTATGAGCCGGTCTATCGCAGCTCGCTGTTCCCGCTCGATCCCGCCGACTTCCCCGCGCTGAGCTGGTGCCGGTCGCAGCCGCTTGACCTGAAGACAATGTATTCGTGCCCGGAATCGGAAAAGGCAGCGTACCGTGAGGCCATCTGGTTTCCGCACCAGATCTTCCTCGGTCCGCGGGCCGACATCGACGCCATCGTGGAAGCGATACACAAGGTGCTCAAAAATATCGAGAGCCTGCGCGACCTGGATCACAAGGCAATCCGCAACCAGCGGCTGTCGCGCGCAGACCGCGAGAGTTAACCCTTTGCCTCCCGTAGGTTTTGCCGTCCTCGGCCTGGGCAACCTTGCACAGACCGCGATACTGCCTGCCTTCCGTGATATGCAACGGGCGACACTGGTGGCGCTGGTCAGCCGTGATCTCGAAAAAGCGCGGCGCCTGGGTGCACTACATGGCGTACCTTTCGCCTACGACAGCCTGGATGAATGTCTTGCCAATCCGCAGGTGGAGGCGGTGTACATCGCGACTCCTCCGGGTAACCACCTGCGCGAAGTGGAAGCTGTGGCACTCGCGGGGCGCCACGTGCTTTGCGAGAAGCCGCTCGCGGTAACGGCCCCGGAGGCGGCAGAGATGGTCGCTACCTGCGCCCGGCAGTCGGTCCTGTTGATGACCGCTTACCGCAAGTGTTTTGAGCCTTCGATGGTATTTATTCGCGACCTGATTCTCTCCGGCCGCATGGGCGCGCTCAAGATACTGCACGCCTCCTTCAGCGAGCGTCACGCCCGCCTCCAGACCTCGCCTCCATGGATTCTTGACCGGCGCCTTGCCGGCGGCGGCCCTCTCATGGACCTGGGGATCTATTGTGTTCACGCCGCGCGATGGCTGGCTGGAGAAATTCCCTCGAGCGTCTCGGCTTTCCAGTGGACCCACGATCGGTCCCTCTTCCGCGAGGTCGAGGAGGGCATCGCTTTCTCCATGTATTTTCCCAGCGGACTGGTCGCCCAGGCGAGCACCTGCTACAGCGCTGCGCTCAGCTCCATGCTCTATCTGGAAGGAACACTTGGCTCAGTCTCGCTCACCCCGGCATTCCCTTACGAGCACGTGCGCGTGCTCAACGCCCGCGTCGGAGGTGAGCTCGTGCACAGGGAGTTCCCGGTAGTCGATGAATTCCGTCCGCAAATCGATGCGTTTTCCCAAGCCATTCGGGGCGGACCGATACCGCCCTCCTGCGGGTCGGATGGTTGTGTCGACATGGCAATCATTGAAGCTATTTACGGTGCAGCCCAGGCCGGTATCCCTCAGGCAGTCAAGCTCCACTGCAACGTGGAAACTTAACGCTGGATTTATTCCTTGGTTTTCAGCAAATGGGCGTTGTTGTGCAGGAAGGCTTCGATTTCATCCTTCATGCCCAGGATTTTTGTCCACTGCTCTTTGTAGAGGGTTACAGGGAACCGGCCGACGCCGTAAAGCGATACTGCTCCCTTCTCACTCACTTTCAAACTCAGTCCACGGACACCCTTGGTTTTGAGCTGATCGTTTTCTGCACGCAGTTTCTCAATCTCTGCCCTCAGATCTTCTTCGGACATGGTGCAACCTCCTGAAGTCGAACACGTCTGATCAGTCTAGACTGATTTCTCTCCCGCTGAGAAGGATGGTATATACCGGAGTAGGAATGGTGGCCTATGCCCGGTTGTGACAGCCTTATCCGAAATGTGCGCGTGCTGGACGGCAGCGGCGCCGAGCCCTACCCAGCCGATGTTGCGATCGATGCCGGCCTCATATCCGCGGTCGGGCAACTATCTCAATACAGCGCCCGGCAGGTTGTGGAGGGAGGCGGACGGGTGCTCTCCCCGGGCTTCATCGATGTGCACACGCATGACGATACCAGCGTGATACGCAATCCACAGATGCTGGCCAAGCTGTCTCAGGGGGTAACCACGGTGATCGTCGGCAACTGCGGCATCAGCGCGGCGCCGGTGAAATTGGCCGGGGAACCACCCGATCCGATGAATTTACTGGGAGACGCGGACGCCTTCCGCTACCCCACCTTCGCAGAGTATGTCGCGGCCGTCGATGCGGCCATGCCGGCAGTCAATGTGGCCGCCCTGGCCGGCCATACGGCGCTGCGCAACAACCATATGGATCGCCTCGACCGCGCCGCCACCGCGACAGAGATCCAGGCCATGCGCGCGCAGCTCATCGAGGCCCTGGACCACGGCGCGTTGGGGTTGAGCACGGGCCTGGCCTACTTGTCGGCCAACGCCGCTCCCCCGCAAGAGGTCCTATCGCTGGCTGAACCGCTCGCAGCCGCAGGCGCGGTCTACGTCTCGCACATGCGCACGGAAGCGGAAGCAATCGTCGAAGCCATGCGCGAAGCATTCCAGGTCGGCCGCCAATGCCAGGTGCCGGTTGTTATCTCCCATCTGAAATGCGCGGGCGTCGCAAATTGGGGCAGGAGCACAGAGGTCCTCAGCACATTGGATACGGCGCGGGCAGAACAACCGGTGCAGTGCGACTGCTATCCCTATGCGGCCTCGTCGAGCACGCTCGACGTTCGCCAAGTGGATGAGCGCGTTCGTATCGTCATCACCTGGTCGACACCTCATCCGGAGATTGCCGGCCAGACGCTGGAACAGATTGCTCTCGCTTGGGGAGTTCCACAGCGCCAGGCGGCGGAGCGCTTGCAACCCGCCGGAGCCATCTACCACTGCATGTCTGAAGAGGATGTGCGCCGCATCCTGCAACATCCGGCGACCATGATCGGGTCGGACGGGTTACCACACGACCCGCTGCCCCATCCCCGCCTGTGGGGGACATTTCCCCGCGTGCTGGGCTATTACTGCCGGGAACAAGGTCTCTTCCCGCTGGCAAATGCTGTACACAAAATGACGGGTATGCCCGCCCAGCGCTTCGGGCTGGATGGCCGGGGAAGCATCCGCGAAGGCGCACACGCCGACCTTGTGCTCTTCGATCCGGAGACCATCAAAGATACGGCCACGTTCAGCAACCCGATCTGCTGCGCCGAGGGGATCGACGCGGTATGGGTCAACGGCGTGCTGTCTTATCAGGACGGGGATACCACCGGGCAGCGAGGCGGACGCTTCCTGCCCCGCCCGCGCAGGAGACAATGAACCCAGCTCATCCGGATCCCTTCCACCCATGATCGACAGCCACGGTATCTACCTGCTGATCGCAGCCGCCACGTCTGTGGTGGTGCTGATTCTGCTCATCGCGGTAGTCAAGCTCAACCCCTTCCTCTCTCTGCTCACAGTTTCGCTGGCGCTCGCAGTTGCCACCGGGATGCGGCTCGAAACCATCGTTAGCTCCTTCGAAACAGGGACAGGCAACACGCTGGGGCATATCGCGATCGTCGTTGGCCTGGGCACCATGCTGGGCAAGATGATGGCGGAGTCCGGAGCCTCAGATCGCATTGCGGAGACCTTGATACAGCTTTTCGGTGAGCGGCACGTTCCCTGGTCCATGCTCTGCGCATCGCTGATCGTGGGCTTGCCCGTCTTCTTTGAGGTGGGCTTCGTTCTGCTGGTGCCGATTGTGTTTACCGTGGCCCGCCGCACTCGCACTTCCCTGATTCTGGTTGGGCTTCCCATGCTTGCCGGCCTTTCCGTGGACCACGCCCTGGTGCCACCGCATCCTGCAGCCATGCTGGCGGTTACGATCTTCCACGCCGACGTGGGGCGGACGATCCTATTTGCCATGCTGATCGGCATTCCTGCCGCGGTCATCGGAGGTCCCGTCTATGCGCGATGGATCGCGCCCAGGATTGTCCTTAGCGAGCACAATCCCATGGCGGAAGAATTTCTCAAGCACGAGACCAATCGCAGTTTGCCTGGCTTTGGCGTGGCCGTGACCACCATCCTGCTGCCGGTGGTGCTGATGCTAACCGGAAGTTGGGCCGGCTTGGTGACAGCGCCCGGCACGATGGCCAACCGCGCGCTGCACTTGCTGGGAAGTGCGGATATGGCCTTGCTGGTTGCGGTCCTGGTCAGTTTTGTCACGCTGGGCAAAATGCGCGGCTACAGCCGGGAGACGATTTTGAAATTCACCAATGAATGCCTGGCGCCTACCGCGAATGCCACCCTGGTAATCGGAGCGGGCGGCGGATTCGGACGTATCCTTCAGGATAGCGGCGTCTCGCAGGCGATTGTCGGAGTTGCTCTGCACGCCCACGTATCGCTCCTCTTGTTGGGATGGCTGATCGCCGCACTCATTCGTCTGGCCACCGGATCCTCCACGGTCGCCATGACTACATCAGCCGGCATAATTGGTCCCATCCTCTTGCATAGCCCCGGCGTCCGCCCGGAATTACTGGCCATCGCCACGGGCACAGGAGCGCTCATCTTCTCCCACGTCAACGATGGCGGCTTTTGGCTGGTAAAGGAGTACTTCAACATGAGCGTGGCCGATACGATAAAGACCTGGTCCATCATGGAGACCCTGCTCTCGGTCATTGGACTACTGCTTACACTCGGATTGGCTGCGGTTATTTGATTGGACACATCCTTTGTGTCAGAATCTTGAGGGAAGGGAACCCTCAGTGCTTCGCTGCGGCGGGTGCAGGCATAGTGCTTCCAGGTCCACCGACCTGCTCCAACATCGGCAGTCTCTGCTCTACAGGCGGCAAAGGAGGAAAAGGCGCGTGCGGCTCGGTCTGGTACCAATAGGCCACCGAATAGTAGTTATCCGAGCGATGGTTGGCGTTGCCGTGTTCGATCGTCGCCTTGAAGGATGTATTGAAGACGATAGGAGAATCGAGATGAAAACGGTACACGCTCGATCTGGCCCCTGCCCGTCCCTTACCTACGATCGGCGCGCCGTACAACTGATATGAGAAAGGGTGATCTTTAAAACCCCAGGCGCCAAGAAAATAATCCTCTGCGCCGGTGCCGGCGATGTTTGGCTTCTTTACCCCATCGACAAAAAACATGTCGTCGCCCTCGCCCCACCAATCGTTCTGGTTCTGCAGGATGGACATGGTTACGCCGGCATATTGGCCACTTCCCTTGGCCTCGAACCACACGTAGTTATCCTGTCCCGTAAGGTTGGCCTTCTTGTTCACCAGCGCCTCGCCGTTGGATGTCCATTTATTTGTCCAGCCATGATTGGGCTGCGCCTGGCGATACTGCGCGTGGAAATACAATGTGCCCGGCGCCAGGGGTGTGGTATCGGTGCGGTAATCGATGTTGTAGTACAGCGCCTTGATGAGCAGCTTGCCTTCATTGGTCACGGTAATCCGCGCATGCCGCTGAAAGGGCATAGGGAAGAAGCAGTTCAAATCTTTTACGCTGCCCACCGACAGCATTTCGGATTGCCACGGGTTGTAATAGCCGAGACCGAGACCGAAGAAATCCCCGATCGGTGCCTCCACGCTTGGGGTCTGCTCGCCATCCCAATAGATGCGCAGCACAATCCGTTTCAGGTGGTAGGGTTCCGAGCTGGCAATGGTAAACCACAGGTGCGAGACCAAACCGGGGCCGTCCGTGTCCAGCACAGTGAGCGTCTCACCGGGTGCAACCTTGCGCCGGTCGGCATTGGCTCCAGTGGGGTCGGCGCTCGAAGCCCGATGCGCAGTGTAGGTCTGTCGGCGGGTAAGATTCGGTTGCCAGGGGGCGCTTTGACCCAGCGCCATGAGCGACACGCTCGCAGCCAGATATACGAGCAAAATGCATCGGCTCACAGGCAACTTCCCTCAGTGCTTCGCTAAGATTATTGCACTGATCTGGCGCATTTTCACTTCTACTCCGCACCGGATAGTGTAGCGAGGTGCGTCTTTTCTTGAGGAAAAGCCGCCACGGCATTCGTTGCCTTGTAAACACCAGAAGCGAAAATGCTGTGACGCATTTTCACTTAAGTCCAGACACCACTGCTACGCTATCGGGCCCCAGCTTGATCTTCGCGCCGCTTAGGGCGATGGAGTCATCGGAAGCCAGCAGCAACTGGCCGCCGCTGCCCATTTCCACCTCCACTGGTGCCTTCCCCAGATTGCAGGCAATGCGGAAACTGCCGCGTTCCAGCACTAACCACTGTGCCGCTTCATCGAACCGCACCTGGACGGCGTTGAGGTTTCCATCCGACAACTCGCTGCTGTTTCGACGCAAATTGATCAGATCTTTGTGCCACTGCAGCAGAGAGGCATGGGGCTCCTCATTCAACTCCGACCACCGCAACCTGGAGTCGGCGAAGGTCTGCTCTTCCTGAGGATCTGGAATCTGATCCGGGCTCCAACCGAACGCGACAAATTCTTTCTTGCGCCCCTCGGAGATCGCCCGCCCCAGCTCGGGATCATCGTAATCGGTGAAATATAGAAAAGGCGCAGAGGCCCCGAACTCCTCCCCTTGGAAGAGCATGGGCACGAAGGGCGCGGTGAGCACCAGCGCGGCGGCTATCTTCGCGCGCCCCACGCCTGCTTCATGGCTAACGCGTTCGCCCTGGGCGCGATTACCTATCTGATCGTGGTTCTGGACGAATCCGACGAAGCGATGTCCGGAGAGGCCCACTACCTGGCGGCCATGGTTGCGGCCGCGATATTCAGAATAGTTGCCGTCGTACACGAAGACGCAGCGCAGAGCCTTGGCCAAATCCGCGAGGGAACCGAAGTCCGCATAATATCCTTCGCGCTCGCCGGAGATGACAGAGAACAAGGCGTGGTGAAAGTCGTCACTCCATTGAGCGTCAAGACCGTATCCGCCCGCCTCCTCTGCTTTCACGATTCTGGGATCGTTTAAATCGCTTTCGGCAATTAGCACGAAATGCTTTCCCAGGGCCGCTTCGAGCCTTCTTGTTTCACCCGCCAGCTGCTCCAGAAAATGAAGTGCAGAACGGTCGTTGAATGCGTGCACCGCATCCAGGCGCAATCCATCCATGTGGTAATGGGCCAACCACATGAGAGCGTTGTCAATAAGGAAGCGGCGCACCTCGGTCGCACCGGCCTCTTCGAAGTTGATCGCCCCGCCCCAGGGCGTGGAATGGTGGTTGGTGAAGTACGGCGCAAATTTGCTCAGGTAATTGCCCACCGGACCGAGGTGGTTGTAGACCACGTCCAACAGCACGGCGAGCCCCTTGTCATGGCAGGCATTCACGAAGCGTTTGAGGTCGTCGGGCTCCCCATAGGAATTGAATGGCGCATACAAATCCACCCCGTCATAACCCCATCCTCGCTTGCCAGGAAAATTTGCAATCGGCATCAGCTCCACGTGGGTCACGCCCAGGTCTTTCAAATAGTCCAGGTGAGACTCTGCCGCCTTCAGCGTTCCTTCCGGGGTAAAGGTGCCGAGATGCAGCTCATAAATGAGCGCGCTGGAGAGAGGCGGAGCCTGCCAGCCGCCGTCGCTCCAGGAGAACGCAGCGTCATCGACCACTCGCGACTCACCATGCACGCCGTTCGGCTGCCACCGCGTGCGCGGATCGGGTAACGCCGGCTCCAGACCATCGATCACGAAGCCATAGTCAGAGCCCGGCCCTGCAGTGGCCACTTCCGCGGACCACCATCCTCTCCCCTTTCTTGCCATGGCAAATCTGTCCTTTCCGATTTTGACTTCCATGGTGCGGGCATAAGGAGCCCAGACTTCAAATACGTGCATGCCATTCCTCCGGCGGTTCGATCTTTTCCTTTTGCTGTAGGGGCGAGAAACAGTGTTGGCCACGCCCTGGTAAGACTAAGAATGCAATATTCCCAGTTGGATGCGGAGGGAAGCCTATTTCGATGGAGATGCCCCGGCGGAGCCCGGACCACCCAGGCTGAAGGCGGCATTCACCAGCGCGATATGGGAGAGCGCCTGGGGGAAGTTTCCTACCAGCCGCCTGGCCCCGGTATCGTACTCTTCCGCCAATAAACCCACGTCGTTGGCCAGCGACAACACACGCTCAAAGAGCTTTCTTGCATCGTCGTCACGCCCCTGCAGCTGGAGAGCACGCACCATCCAGAAACTGCAGGCGAGAAAAACTCCCTCGCCTGGGGGTAGCCCATCCGAAGACTGGACCGTGTTGTACCGCAATACCAGGCCACCGGACATCAGCTGTTGCTCGATCGCCTTCAGGGTCCCGCTGACCCGCGGATCCTTAGCAGGAAGAAAGCCGGTAATGGGCATAAGCAGCAGCGACGCATCCAGCTGGTCCGAGCCGTAACTCTGCACAAAGCTACCCAGCTTCTCGTTGTATGCCTGGCTGCAGATTTCTTCGTGAATTTTCGTTCGCACCTTCTGCCACCGTTCCACGGGTGCGCCGGCATGCAACAATCCTGCTGCCTTGATGGCCCGGTCAAAGGCAACCCAGGCCATCATTTTGGAATAGGTGAAGTGTTTCCTTCCCCCGCGCGTCTCCCAAATGCCCTCGTCGGGCTGCTCCCAGATGGTTTCGAGATGCTCGACCAAAACGCGAAGCATGGAAAAAGATATCTCTCCATCCTTGCCCAGCCGGCTTATCGCCTGATGAAAAGCTCCCAACACTTCGCCATAGATGTCGAGTTGCAACTGTTCTGAAGCAGCATTCCCGATGCGTACGGGTTTGGAGTCTTCATATCCGGAAAGCCAGGTCAATTCGCGTTCCGGCAGATAGCGCTCACCGGCAATGCCATACATGATCTGAACCTGGTCCGGACTGCCGGCGATGGCGCGCAGTAACCATTGCTGCCAGGCTTTGGCCTCCTGGTAATACCCGCCATGCATGAAGGCATCCAAAGTGAACGTCGCATCGCGCAGCCAGCAATAGCGATAATCCCAATTGCGGGGACCACCCAGTTGCTCCGGCAGCGAGGTAGTTACGGCGGCAACAATGCCACCCGTCGGCCGGTAGGTGAGAGCTTTTAGCGTGATCAGCGAACGCTCTACGATGGCTCGGTACGGTCCCTGGTAGCTGCAGGTAGCAGCCCATTTCTCCCAGAAACTCTGCGTTTCTGCGATGGCCTTGTTTACATCGATGGCGCGCGGCACATGCAGATGCGAACGGCCGTAGGTCATCACGAAATCGACGCTCTTCCCCTTCGTTCACGGTGAATTCACTGACCGTCGTAAGGTCTTCGCCGGCGAGCGGGGCCTTGGTGCGAAGGACCACGAGGTCAGGCCCGGCAATGGCGCGGATTCCGCCGTCATTGCGCGTGACCCAGGGCACGGTTGCCCCATAGTCGAAGCGTATGGACAATTCCATCCGCATCGGCGCGCTTCCGCGAATTCCCTTCACGATGCGTACGATGTCGGAGTTGGTGCCGCGAATCGGCATGAAGTCGATCAGCATCACCGTAAAATCAGCGGCTTCGAAGGTCGTCTCCAGAATGAGCGTGTGATCGCGGTACTTGCGCGTCGTCTTCACCACTTCAGCCGCGGGCGCCAGCAACCAGCGTCCATTTTCTTCCGACCCCAACAGACGGGCGAAACACGCATCGGAGGAAAATTCGGGCCAGCAAAGCCAATCGATCGAACCATCCAGGCCGACAAGCGCGGCTGTCTCGCAGTCGCCGATCACGGCGTAGCTTTCAATGGGAGCAAAGGTCTTCTTTTTGGTATCTATCACGGCTGTTGCCCTCCTCAGCCTCTAATGGTAATAGCCCTGTTCTTCTCCGCCCTTTACCTGACCATACTCGAGCAGAGTCACCAGGAGCACGCCGCCGCAGATGTTGCCCAGCGTTGCCGGGGCAAGCCATGCGAAATACCTCGACACGGCTAGTTGATGATCGAGGATCGCCGCCAGGATTTCGCCACTGGTCGCAATGCAGTGAGCAAAACCTCCCAGGCCTACGACAAACGTCAACAGCCAGATCAGCATCACGGAGCCGGTGATGGAGTGGCTGCCACTCACCAGCCAGGCGACCAGCGCGATGATCCAGCCTCCGATCACCCCGCTCCAGAAAACGTGGCTCGTGGTCACGCTTGCGGCCTCCACCCCAAGACGCGTCATCGCCGTCACCACTTCCGGACGGAGGGCCCCGGTGCGCACCGCGAGCAGCGCAAAGAGAAAGGCCCCCAAAACGTTGCTGGGAAGAACGATGGCCCATAGGCGAAGAGTTTTCCAACCATGACGCCGCTCGGCGAGCATCAAGGCGACGGGGTACAGGGTATTTTCCGTGAACAGTTGCGCCCGGCCGAGGATGACGGCGATAAAGCCAATGGGATACAAGAGATCAGCAATGAACTTGGCCGGTGCACTTTGGCCTAACTGGGCGATGACGATCGACGTGCTCAGGGCGGTCAAGCCCATGGTGATTCCACCAGCCATTCCGGAAATGAAAAGGCCTACCACTGAGCGGTCCAGCTCATGGCGCGCGTTGCGTGAAACCTGCTCGTAGATCTCATTTGCCGTTGGCCGGTCCAGATCGGTTTGGGCTTGGGACCCAGCCGCGCCTGCTGGCGGTTCGGGGCGCGGATTTTTTCTCAACTTGCGCAGGGGCACGAAAGCTCCAATCTAAAACTCCGACCTTGGGATTCATCGGTCCGGATTTCCTGAACGCTACTCCATCCGGGCCGCCGGAGGTGTGATGCGGCCACGCACGCAAACCGCCGCAAAACCAGTTTCCGGGGAATAAACCGAGCCGGGCTCGATGGTACATTCATCTTTGCCGGATTCAACCCGCTAAAGCGACCTGAGAAGGAGGGCCCTTGCTGCCCCGAACGTCTCCCCCTGCCAACTTCACTCGCCTCCCCTTGGTGCCCTGGATGCTCTGCGCTCTGGTGACCCTATCCCTTTCTCTTCCCACGAAGACGAGCGCTGCGGCTGTCCCTTCTTCTGACGCGAGCCTGTTGAATGCGACAGACGCGGCCAAGGTGATGCCCGCGACGGTCTTCTTCCGCGGCCAGGTAGCCAACGTACAGGCTCGCAACTCCGGCGGAGTGAAACTGCCTGATGGCATGTTGGTGCTCTGTGCCCTGGTGGATACCTCGGGCTACTCAACCGCGGTGCAGCAGAATTATCAAGGCTATTTCATCACCGAGGTAGCTCTCGACATCAACGGGCAAACGCTGAAGCCGGGAGCCTATGGGGTGGGCTTTATCGAGGGCACAAAGTTCATTGTGATGGACCTCGGCGCCCACGACCTCTTTACCACAGGCGGCAATCGCGATGCGGCATTGAAGCGGCCTATGCCCTTGCAGATTCTCGCCGATACCACGCCCGGCCACTACCGCCTCTACATCAACCGGAGTTACGTTGTGTTTGCTCCCACCCCTGGTCGGTAAACGGCCGGGGCACAACCCCAAGCAGAGATGCGTTCAGGTCTGGATGCCAGTTGTGGCGCACCAGCCCGATCACACTGTCACTGCGAAAGCCGAGCTTCAGCCCGGCTGCTTCGGCGAGCTTAAGTCCCTGGTAAACCAGCTGCCACGGTACAGAAACAAAACGCGGCTTGCTGCCCGCGGATTGAGCCAGCTGTTGCATTAAGGAGCGTAACGGCCAGGGATCAGGATGGGCCACGGTTACCGGCCTCTGCGGCACCCTCTCCGTAGACACGGCAGCAACTACGGCCGCAGCCAAGTCGTCTTCGTGCACCAGGTACTGCGCATAGCGGCCATTGCCCAGCAGCGGGATGATGGCTCCTCTACCCGCCTGCGCCTTGAGTGCGCCAAACATTCCTCCCGGGCGCTCGCCATACACCAGGCCGGGCCGAATCACGACCCCGCCCTGCAGAGCTACGGCACGCTCTACGGCCAGCTTGGTCTTTCCGTAATACGATTCCGCCTCATCAAAAGCGCTGATGGTGGAGATGAAGACAAATCGCGGCACACCTGCCGCCCGGGCTTGGTCGAGGAGGTGAAGAGAACCTTGCACGTTTACCCTCTCCAGATCACGCGGACGCACCAGGCGGAGGTCCCAGGCGGCGTGCACCACCGCCGATACCTCGCGGCGCCGCAGGTCATCGCGGAGAGAATTTGGCCCCGAACCAGAGGCTTGATCAAGCGACCAGCGAATCTCATCCTGGGCCAGCTTCTCTCTTCGCGATAAAGAGACCACGGTCCAGCCCGCGGCGGTCAGGCCGCGGCGCAGCGCCGAGCCCACGTAACCGTGGGCGCCGGTCAATCCACAAACCTTCGGGGCACAGACGCGGCTCATGCGTAAAGTTCCCATTCGTCACCGATACGGTGCGCATTGGCCATCGCGGTCAGCGTAATGGTGGTGGCGGAAATCGAGGGGAAGATCGACGAATCCACTGCATGAATGCGGCGCAGCCCCGCCGGCCGGCCAAAGACATCCGTCTCCAGACCCTGCGGATGCCGCCGCATGGGCAGGCTGCCGCCACCGTGAAAACCCCGGCCGGGCGCCCCTACCCGCAGCTGGGACGGCAACGGTACAGCGCGCAGATCTCCCGCCATGGTGAAGAGTTTGCGAATGACCGCACCGATTTGCCGCTTGGTTTCCGGCCGCTCCGTGGCCGATACGTGAAGCAAATCTCCTCCCGAGCTTTGCCGGCGCAGTTCGATCGCGAGGCGGCCCGACTGCGACGAGTGCAAATAGCCCTGAAACAAGAGCAGCCGGGAAAGCAACGCAGCCGTAGGTAGGACCCTACCCGCTCCCCAGAATGCGGAACGCACAGCCACCTCGAAAAGATCGTTGTAGGTGTACGTCTGCAGGTGGACGGTATACGGGCTTACGCTTGGATCGTTGATCTCGAGGAACAGCTGGGCGAGGGTATGCAGAGACTCCGTGCGAACCCCGGCCATTCCCCGGAATCGTAGAAAGGGCAGCAGGAAGTACTGCGAGTCCGACGCCAGGAGTGACGCGATCGTAGTCGCCCAGCGAACGCAACAGCAGCGCCGTGGTCTCGAGAAAGCCGCACGCCAGGTAAACACGCTCCCCTGTAAAGCTTTCCACTGCTTGTCCCTGCAAGCGAATGCCGCTTATCTTCACCTGTTCCCCGGTTTCCTCAACCCGCTTTGCCTGAAAGCCGGAGACATAATGAAAGTCCGGATTCTGTTGTAGTTGCCGCAGGGTGGTGCGCGTGGAATAGATCAAATGGTAAGGGCAGCCGTACATGCAGAGCCCGCAGCGCGCGCAGTCGTGACCATTCTGCCGTGCATGCACTGCGATACGAGCCGCTCCGTACTGCACTCCCTTAGCCGCGAGGCTGCTCGCGTGGCGATCCATGTCGCCCAGCATGGCAGCGGCCTGGCGGCTCATTTCGAGTGGCTCGTAGCTCTGGGCATAGAGAGGAAACAGCTTTTCGAGGCTGTCCCGGCGAGCGGTTAACGGCATGAATTCGAAAACCGCGCGGTAGTGCCTGGCCAACCGTTCTCCATCGATCGGCCAGTCTTCCATATCGCTCTGACGATACGGCAGCACGGCAGATCCCCATACGTTGCTGAATCCGCCCTGGGCATAGGAGGTCGCGACGCTTGCCGTCTCCAGTCTGATTTCCGTGGCCCCGGCAACTCCGCGATAGGCAAAGTCTGAGCCGTAGGCGAGTTTGGTCGGGATCCCCCTGATATCAGCTCCCATGCCTTCTTTCAGGAATGCGCGCTCGCCCGGGCCCCATTGTTCCGGCGGAATGGACTGCAAGGCTACCAGCTGCCGGCTGCGCGCGGTCTCCAGCTCCAGGCCCGCATCGAGCAGGGTGACCTTCCGGCCCTGGCGCAGCAATGCGTATGCACACGATACCCCGCTAGGCCCGGAACCAATGATGTAGTGCATGCTTGGAGATGCCTTATGCTCGTACCAGCCGCTCTTTTATCCTAGAGCCTCGAAAGTGTCCGACTTGTTTGAATCGTCGCACCGCCGTTGTGAAGTCAGCGTCGTCATCCCTTGCCTCAACGAGGCGGAGACGCTGGCAAGCTGTATCGAGAAGGCACACACCGCCATGCGGGAGGCCGGCATCGATGGGGAAGTAGTAGTAGCCGATAATGGCAGCACTGACCGCTCGCCCGAGATTGCGATCGCCTTCGGGGCCCGCCTGCTGTCCATACAGCGCCGTGGATATGGCGCGGCGCTCATGGGCGGATTCACCCAGGCCTATGGCCGCTACCTGGTCATGGCCGATGGCGATGCCAGCTATGATTTTGCCCACGTGCCCAGATTCGTTGGGCCGCTGCGCCACGGCGCTGACCTGGTCATGGGAAACCGCTTCAAGGGCGGCATCGCTCCCGGCGCCATGCCCTTTCTGCACCGCTATCTGGGCAACCCAGCCCTGAGTTTTCTGGGCCGGCTCATCTTTGGCGCCAAATGCGGTGACTTCTATTGCGGCATGCGCGGCTTGAGCAAGGATGCTTTTGAGCGCATGCGCCTGTGCACCACCGGCATGGAGTTCGCCAGCGAGATGGTAGTCAAGGCCACGCTGGCGGGCATGCGCGTGGAGGAGGTGCCGACCACGCTCTCTCCCGATGGCCGCAGCCGTGCCCCTCATCTCCGCACCTGGAGGGACGGCTGGCGCGGCCTCCGCTTTCTCTTCCTCTATAGTCCGCGCTGGCTGTTCTTCTATCCCGGCCTGCTGTTGATGGCGCTGGGGCTGGGCGGCAGCTTGTGGCTGCTGCCGCAGCGGCGTCACATCGGCGGGATCTCTTTCGACGTAGACACGCTGGTCTATGCCCTGGGAGCAATTTTGATCGGCTTTCAGGCAATCGTCTTTGCCTGTTTCGCCAAGTTGTATGGCGTCATGGCCGGCCTGCTCCCGCGACGCAAGTGGATTGAGAGATGGCTGCGTCACGTGACCCTCGAGCGAGGCCTGGTGCTGGGAGCATTGCTGACCCTGACCGGCCTTGCCGCGGCGCTCTACGGCGTTCAGCTCTGGCGCCTGACTGGCTTTGGGGAATTGAATACCAGTGGGATGTTGCGCATCACTCTGCCTTCCGCTTGCGCCATGCTGCTCGGCGTCGAAGTCGCCTTTGCCAGCTGCTTTCTGAGCGTCCTCCGCCTGGGCGAGACGGAGAGCCGGACCAAGCCAGACCATCTGCGCGACGAAGGTTGAACCCTTTGCAGATAAGCGCACATTGGCTCTATGTGCTCGAGCTCGTCGTCACCCTGCTCAGCCTGCTGTTGGCTTTCCGAGCGCCTCGCATCAGTCTGCGAATCTATTCGGGTACCCTACGCCACTTGCGGCGCATAGCGAGACACCCCTACCTCTCTGCTCTGCTGGTGGCAGGCTTCCCTTGCTCCTGCGTTTCGCCCTGTTGCCCTGGATCCCTGTGCCCCAGCCGCAGATTCAGGAGGAATTCAGCTACCTATTGGGGGCAGATACCTTTGCCCACGGCCGCTTGGCCAACCCCACGCATCCCATGGCGGTCTTCTTTGACAACGTCCAGTTGATCCAGGTTCCTCACTACGCCTCCGCACGGCCACCGGGCCAGGCAGTGTTTCTCTGCCTCGGCCAGGTGCTGTTCGGGATGCCATGGCTGGGCGTTTGCTTGAGCGTGGGCCTGATGTGCGGGGCGTTCTACTGGATGCTGCGCGCGTGGACCCGGCCTGCCTGGGCCCTGCTGACCGCCCTCATTTTCTCGATTCGATTGGGCGTGTTTACTTACTGGACCAACTCCTACTGGGGCGGATCGGTGATCGCGCTGGGCGGCGCGCTGGTGGTGGGCTCTCTTCCCCGCCTCTTGAGCAGGCAAAGATTGCGCGACGCATGGTGGTTTGGCGCAGGGTGCTGCTTGCTTGCTTCCACCCGGCCCTATGAAGGATTCGTGCTGGTATTGCCGGCAGCGATGGTGCTGCTGGCGTGGTGGATCGGATCAGCGGATTGGAGGGAGCGCCGCTTCCGCCTGGTGCGAACCCTGCTGCCCATGACATGCATGCTGTTTGCCTTCTTTGCCTGGCTCGCTTACGACAATTTTGCCAACACATCGCACGCGGCCGTCTCCGCATACCAATTGTGGCGGCAGCAGCAGTCAGTGGTTCCTTCTTTCCTGTGGCAGCCGCTACGTAAGACTCTGCCCATCTATTACTCGCCGCAGACCCGGGAGTTCAACACCGTCTGGGAAGTGTCCTTCTGGAACCATCTGCGCCAAAGCGTCATTCTTGAAGTCTTGCGCGTGATTGAGCGGCCGATCCAGTTTCTGCACGTCTACCTTCGGCCACTACTGCTGTTGCCGTTCCTCGTACCCTTGCTTCTTACCAAAGACCGTCAACCTGCCGAACGGCGACGCGTCGTAACCAATGGGCTCTTTCTGGCAACTGGCTTGCTTGCCATCCTTCTCGGCCATGCCTTTCCAGTGACGCTGATCTGGCTTGCCTGGGCAGCGTGGCTGCTCGCGCACGCACGCCTCAAGCCGGGCCTGCGTCTGCTGATGGTGATGCTCCTTTGCGGAGCGTTTTGCTCGCTGCTCACCACCTTCCACATGCCAACGTATGAGGCTCCATTCGTAGCCCCTGCCTTCGTGCTGGTGGCTGTGGGTATGCGTTCTTTGGCAACCTGGCGCCGGCAATCAGGAACGGGCAGAGCGATGGTGATGAACCTGTCACTGGGGTGCGGCATTACTCTTCCTGGTCTATACCGCATTGGCCGTTTTTCACGTCCATGTGGACGGGGAGTCACCTTTCAACTGGTCTTCCTACGAGAATCGCCTGGAGGCGCGGGTCGCCGCGCAGAGATTCCTGGAACAACAACCCGGCAGGCAACTGGCCCTCGTCCGCTATGGACCTGGACATGACGTGCTCTACGAATGGGTGTGGAATCTGGCTGAAATAGACCAACAAAAAGTGATTTGGGCGCGAGAATTGAAGCCCGCGTGGAATGTGCAGCTGCTTCGCCGCTATCCGGACCGAAGTGTTTGGCTGATCGAACCGGATGCCTTACCCAGTGGAGGGCCAGGCGCAGCGGCGATGCCGGCACGCATCAGCCCCTATCCTGTCGCCGGCTTGCCGAAGCAAGGCGAGGAGGTACCGGATATGGCCGATAAGCGGTGACGGGGGTTCTCTCCCCGGCGCAAGTAGGGTACCTGCACTAAAGGTTGTAGATAGAAGGGGCTGATTTTCCTTTGAATCCGTCGATAATCTCAGGAACGGAAAGAGGTTTGCATGGTCACCCCCGCCCCTGTCAATCCGCAAGCCGAGCAGCATTCCAACGGATCGTCAGCGGTCTTATTCGGCGGCGCCCGAACCACCAGCCGTTTCCTGCGCACCTTCGGTTTTCACGTGCTTGCCGTGCTTCTGGGTATCGCGCTGGCCTTTATGTAGGAAACGCGTAGGCGTCACCATTCAGCGGGCGCCGGGCAGGATTCCAGAATCTTCGAAACTGCGGAGCGCAAACCGCCCGGGTTGTTCAGCTCTACCTGGTACGTCGGTGATCCGAGGTGCCGATCCTCCGCCGAGCGAATCGTCAATATCCTGGACTCAGGTTGTAGCTGTCGAGCCTGATCGATCAAGCTTCTCACTACCTTTTCCTGAACGGTTTGACTGAAGATCAGCAAATCGTACACTCGCGCCCGCATGGCTGCTTCAGCACCCCGTGAGCTGGCCGTCACTATCTGCCAATCCCGCAGCAGCTCGGCGCGTGTATGCAGGAGAACCGGGTCGTCTCCCACGATCAAGATCGATGCCTTCACGCGCGACCTCCTTCTCGACGTGTTTTTGCCCCGGGCCCAACGGAAGACTGGAATCACAAGAATGGACGCAGAACCCGCCTGTAGTGTTGCAGGCGACGAACAAACCTTTTAGTAACCCAGCAAATGAAATTCCGCTTATTTTACCTCCGGCCGGCAGGCTCGTTCTACACTCGTAGCACTCTATGCGTTGGACACCTGGTGGTCTCAGCAGCGACGTTGAAGATCGGCGAGGCCAGTCGGGCGGCGGCTTCGGCGGCGGCGGGCTTGGGATCGTGGGATTTCTCATCCTGCTGGTGATCAGCCTGGTGACCGGGCGCAATTACATTGGCGCTTATTTTTCGAGTGGTCGTCCAGCCCAGGTGCAACAGGCGCCACGAGCGGTGTCGCCCCAGGAAGACCGCTCCGCGCAGCTGGCCTCCTTTGTGCTGGGCGACACGCAGGACACCTGGACCAGAATTCTTGCCCGGGAGAATATCCGCTACCCGAGAGCGAAGCTGGTGCTTTTCCGCGACTATACGCAATCCGGGTGCGGCGCGGCGCAATCCGCGACCGGTCCGTTTTATTGCCCGGCGGACCAGAAGGTCTATCTCGACCTCGGATTTTGGGATCAGCTGAAGCAGTACGGTGCGTCGGGCGAGTTTGCCCAGGCATACGTAATTGCACATGAGATTGGGCATCACGTGCAGAATGTACTGGGCATTGAGAGCAAGGTGCGCGCCATGCAGCAGCAAAACCCGCGCGCGCGCAACCAGCTTTCTGTAGCCATGGAATTACAGGCGGACTGTTTTGCCGGCGTCTGGGCACGCTCCACTGCCGAGCGGCAAATCCTCGAACAAGGGGACGTGCCAACCGCCTTACAGGCGGCCGCCGCAGTCGGCGATGACCGGATGCAGAAGATGGCCCAGGGATACGTGACCCCGGACTCATTTACCCACGGCTCATCGCAACAGCGAGTGGGATGGTTCAACCGCGGACTCAACAGCGGCCAGGTGAGCGCCTGTAATACCTTCTCCGCCGGACAATCACCGTAGCTGTCGTCACAACCGGGCGGCGACAGCCTTGGTTTCGGTGTAATGCTCCATGACTTCCTTGCCCATTTCGCGGCCCCAGCCGGATTGCTTGTAACCGCCGAACGGCCACGCGGGATCGCCGTAGTTATGGGCGTTGATGCAGACGGTGCCCGCCCTGATCTTGCGCGCCATCATATGGGCAGCCTTCAGATTCTGCGTCCAGACGCTTGAGGACAGGCCATATTCGGTGTCATTGGCGAATTTGGCGACCGCGTCCAGGTCAGCATCGTCGAAGGATTGGACGCATACCACCGGCCCAAAAATTTCTTCGCGTACCACCTTCATGTTGCGATCGGTCCGGGCGAGCACTGTCGGCTCTACGAAATAGCCCTGGTTCCCCTTCACCTTGCCGCCGGTAACGACCTCAGCGCCTTCCTGCCGTCCCGATTCAAGGAAGCCGGTCACGCGGTTGTGCTGCTCTTTGGAGACCAGCGGGCCAAGGTTGACCGAGGGATCGAGGCCATGCCCGATCTTGAGCTTGCCCGCCTCCCTGGTGACGCCTTCGACGATTTTGTCGAAGATCGATTTGTGGGCGAACAGGCGCGAGCCCGCGGTGCAGCACTGGCCCTGGTTGTAGAAGATGGCGCTCGCGGTGCCGGCGATGGCGAGTTCGAGATCCGCGTCGGGAAAGACGATGGCCGGCGATTTGCCGCCAAGTTCAAGCGAGACTCGTTTCAGGTTGCCGGCCGCTGCCTTAACAATGAGCTTGCCCACTTCGGTCGAGCCGGTGAAGGCGACCTTATCGACATCGGGATGTTCGGCGAGGGCGGCGCCGGCCGTCTCCCCAAACCCGGTGACGATGTTCACTACGCCGTCGGGGAAACCGGCCTCGGTGATCAATTCGCCCAGACGTATGGCTGAAAGCGGAGTCTGCTCCGCCGGCTTCAGTACGATGGTGCATCCTGCGGCCAACGCCGGCGCGAGCTTCCATGCCGCCATCATCAGGGGAAAGTTCCATGGGATGATCTGGCCGACGACGCCGACCGGTTCGCGCATTGTGTAGACGTGCCAATTGCCCGGCGAAGAAACCTGGATTTGCTCGCCATTCAGCCGCGTCGCCCATCCCGCCATGTAGCGGAACATCTCGATCGAGCCGCCGACATCGTCGCGGCGTGCGTTGGTCACCGGCTTGCCATTGTCGAGCGCTTCCAGTTCGGCTAGCTCGTCGGCATGACGCTCGAGCAGGTCGCCCATTGACCAGACAAGCCGCTGTCTGGCCGCAGGCGAGATCTTCGACCAGGGTCCGGTTTCGAAGGCGCGGCGAGCGGCTGCAACCGCGAGATCGATATCTGCCTTATCCCCTGCCGGGACGTGGGCAATGATTTCTTCAGTCGCGGGATCCTCGACCGCAAAGGTCTGCCCGCTGCGAGCATCCACCCATTTGCCGTCGATCAGCATTTGATGTTTCTTGGCCATGAATGCGGCCGCGTCCGCACCGAGCATAGGCTTGTGGATCGCGGTCGTCGTCGCTTCATCGGTGATAGGCATTGGGGAACTCCTGGCAGTGGCAATTCTGTTGCCCGTTCATGGTGCCCCCGCTTGCCTCGGGATGTCAATGAAGCGGGGATTACGGATCGATCTAGTGTTTCATTTTCAAGGCCGCGGCGTCGAAGGTCGTGACCTGGGCGGCCATCAGGCCATCCTTGGTCTCATAGGCATCCGCTCCGCGGTAGGGTTCTGCAAGAAAAGGAGCATCCGCCCGCCACTGCACATTGATCACGTCGCCGACCACGAACGTGTGCTCCGTGGTGACGACCAATCCACAGGTTCCCCCCTGGGCCGGCGGCTTGACGATCTTGGCAAACATCTCGCCAACCGCCTTGCGCCCGCGCACCGTCACTCCGTTGGGAGCAAAGAACTCTACATCGTCGGGAAATTGAGCCATAAGCCGCTTCCAGTCGCAGGCACTGAATGCTGCCATATGCTCGGCCACGACTTTGGCCGGAGTCGGTTGACGAACTCGCGCGGGCAATGGGCTGGACTGCGCCATTCCTGCTGGCGAAACCACGATGGCTGCCGCGAACACGGCGGCGGCAGCCATCGTCCTAATCTTGGCATGACGGTCGGAAAAATTCATTTTGCGATTATTACATCCCGCAGGATGATCGCTTGCCCGCATGTTGCGACCAAAATGCAGATTTTTTTTGTTACTGAGCAAGTCGAGCAGCCTCATCAAGGATGAGAGCCATCACGTTTTGAACAGATCTGACAGAGTGTCGGTGCGGATTTCTGTAAATACTGTAGGATGTCAACGCGTCGCTTCCGAATTCCTGCGGCCTTCCGATCAAGTTTGTCCAGCATAACCTCAGGATTAAGGTGGTATGGAAGAACTAAGAACTCGTCCGCGGAAAGAGCTGTCAGGTTATAAATGGAGAGTGCTTCGGCGGGAAAGTGGCGAAGATTATCGGTTACGATCGTTTCCGCATGCGACTTGACCGCCAGTGCCACGACGTGGCGATCGTCGGGATCGGGAATGCCCTGAACGCCATCAATTAAGACTGGAGGAACTGTGATGGTTGCTTCAGGAAACGCTGCACACATTTTCTGAATACGGCGGTCGGCTTGGCTCGCCGAATAGCCAAATTTTTTACCCACCAGACCTCGCCGAACCTCGTTTAGAACTTCTTCGCTCCAAACGATGCGAAAGAACGACGGCTCCTCCGCGGAACGAAGTATCGTGTCACATAACGGCATTGGGAGAAGTACGCATGCGTCCGCCACGACACAAAATTCATTGTCGAAAGTGAGGATCATCTAACTCTCTCGAATAAAGACCATCCTCGTATTCCGCTAAGGCCAAATCGTCCAGTTGCTTCCTTCGACTCGCATCCCTATTGCTTTTGAAAGCAAGTACATCTCGGGCATAGAGCCTTCGGTGTGTTCCGACCATGTGGTAGGGGATTCTATTCTTTTCCACCTCTTGGATGAGGAACTGCCTGGAAACACCGAGTATCTTCGCCGCCTCTACGGTAGTGAGTGTTGCTTCACTCTGCAGAATCGTCACCGACTTCCCGTCTTTTAGGTCAGCTAAGAGCTGGCACAGAAACGAATACAGATTGCCTGGCAGGACCTGCGTTTTTCCGTACGGCCCGACAAGCTTCGCTTCTGCCGCGCGTAGTTTTGAATACAAATCATGAATATGCCTTTGATCCTGCTCAGCAATGGAAATCCCCGTCGATTCCGCGGCCAAATTCTCTTCTTCCCTCTCCATAAAACACCCCTCCGCGTGCACAATTAGCCGCCTTCTTTCGCCCCGAGTGCACTCGCAGCCATTTAAAACCCCTATCTACCCCAACCGCCATAACCAATTCAGATGCCATATTTGCAATATACGCTATAAGCGCTATATTCGCCCAGATCCAGAGCGCGGCCCGCAGGTGTGCCATCGACCCAAGAGCCGCTGTCCAAATCGCCCCTTCAGGAGGGGCAATCATGGCTACCTTGCAAAGTACCAGCCCACTCGCTCTCACTTATCAATTTCCCCGAACTCCCTACCTAACGCTCCGGAGAAATCCGCTCAGCGTTGGACGGCCACATACTTTGTGGGACACAGAAAGTGGGAAAATCAGGATTTGCCGTGCTAATGTGGACGCGGCTGGACTTGGGATGTGCGATTGGTGGAGCTAAGCGGGATCGAACCGCTGACCTCCTCGTTGCGAACGAGGCGCTCTCCCAGCTGAGCTATAGCCCCACAAGACGGGAACAACCAGCATCAGTTTAAAGCATTTTGCCAATTAACGTGATGTGAGGCGGTCTTCCAGACCGCTAAAGAGCGCGTCCAAATGGGCACTGGGAATTTGGCCCTGCGCCATTCCGGGTGACCCACCACCCCGTAGACCGTAAGCCGCAAGTGCCTCGCGCAGCAGGCTGCCGCAATCCACCTTCCAATCGGCGCTGGCCGCCATCACCACCCGAGCCGGTTCCTCCTGGGTAGAGGCCAGTAGTACACAGGTCTGCTCCGCCGATGCAACCAGCCGGGAAGCCAGCAACTTGAGATAGTTGGCATCACGGTCGGTAAAGGTCCTGCGCAGCACTTTTCGGCCCTGGCCCGAGGGACACTCGAGCATCAGCATCGAGGCATGGTAGCCGGCCATCTCCTCGGTGAGCTTCTGGCGTGCTTTGTTGGCCGCCTTGCCCTCTGCCAAGAGCCGCTCCACTGCATCCGCAACCTCGACGCGGCCCACCGAGAGCGTGGCGCCGGCTCGCGTGAGCACTGCCAGATCTCGCCGCGCCGTCACCGCCGCGCGCACGCCACAAACAAATTCGAGCCGAACCCCCTGCCGCATGCGTTCGGTCCCACGGATCAGCAGACCGCCTATCTGGCCCGTGGCCCTCACATGGGTGCCACCGCAGGCGTTGAGATCGATCTCGTCGATCTCGATCAGGCGGATGTCTCCTTCCCGCTCCGGCAACTTATGAAGACTGCCGGCGGCGAGCAGCATCTCCGCTTCATCCCGCGGGATGGTGCGCATGGTGATGGCGCGATTTTCGGCGATGATCTCGTTGGCCGCGTCCTCCATCCGCTCTAACTCCTCCTGCGAAATGGCTTCGCGGGCGAGATCGATGGTCGAGGTCATTTCGCCCAGGTGGAAAGAAACTGTCGCCGCGCCGAGCTGGCGATAGACCACGGCGGAAAGCAAATGCTGACCCGAGTGCTGCTGCATGTGGTCCCGGCGCCGGCTCCAGTCGACGTAACCGCGTACGGCGGTTCCAGCCAGTAGCGGCTTCGGCGTGGTGTGCCATACCTCTCCCTGCTCATCCTCCTCTACCGCGAGGATAGGAGCTTCGAGCAGAGCGCCGCCCGAAGAGGTAGCCGTGAGCATGCCGGTGTCATGCGGCTGGCCGCCGCTGGTGGGGTAAAAAGCGCTGCGATCCAGCGCGATTTGCCACAACGACCGCCCCTGGCTCCGGGAAACCTCGCGAATATCAGAAACATGCGCCTCGAAGGAAGCCAGAGATGGGTCAGCGTAGTAGAGCCGGTCAGACATACTGCACGATATTCTATCCGGGAGCACCGCGTGCCCCCGGATTTCCTGTGGAGTTGGTTGGCGTTGATGCACTTCATGCGGTCCGGCTGGCCCGGACCGCACACGCGGTCGTGTCCAGCGCAGCGTACAGGAAATCCGCGTCCCGCAGCGGGTGCTTTTCGAGGGAGATCATTTTGCCACTTTGCAAAGCGGGAGCCGCCTTGAGCAGTGCCGCCCTTCTATTGGGCCTTGGGACTGCGGCCGCACAGGGACAGATGGCGGCTGCCGGCCCCACCTGCACGGAGTTGTTGCAGGCACAGGATGCGAAAGCCGTAGCGGCCTGCAAGGCGCAACTCGATGAGGCCGAAAGCGCCCCCGCCACCGAACGCATGGCGCGCATCGTCGCCGACGACGAATATGGCGTTGCCTTGCTGGCTGTTGCGCATCAGCCGAAACAGGCACTGGCGGTTTTTGACCGCGAGATCGCGCTCTTGCCGGCAAGCACCGTCAAGCCCGACAGCCTGCAGTGGGCGGTAGCCTTCTGGCACCGCGCCACCGCCTATCAGCAACTGGACCAATGGGAGCACGCAGCCGGCGATCTGGGCACGGCGGAGGATACCTTGACCAAGGCCATCGCGGCGGCCGCCGGCGATGAGGCGCTGGCCCGGCACTTTACCGAACTGCGCCAGCGGGTCCGGGCGCAGCACGCGAATGTGCTGAATCGTTTGGGCAAGCACCGCGAAGCGCAAAGAGCCTCTGAGCTACACAATAGTGTTATTAACCACGGGTCATGGCTGCGCCACACCCGGTTGCTCATCCGGCATAATCAAGTAAGACGGGGGTGTTATGCGCGTTTGCATCTGCTGCTGCGTGGCCCTGCTCATGATGGCCGGGCAAGCGCAAACTTTGCTCTGTGCACAGGCCGCCAGGTCACCACAACCGGGTGATACCGAACGCAGCCCCCCTCCCATGAGCGACGAGGACAAAGCCAACCAGTTGAGCGAGCAAGTGGGCAAATTGATGGTGAAGTGCGTCAACCTGCTCACCGCGCAGGATCCGCTCTCGTTGGACTATTGCAAACAGCAACGCGATCTGGCCGACCAGTATCCTCCACGGTTGCGTATGGTGGACAAGATGATGGCGCACGATGAATACGGCATCGCCCTCGCGGCCTTCGACCACAAGCAGGAGGCGCTGGAGGAGTTCAATCAGGAGGTCTCGCTTGTGCCCAAAGCGGTGAAGCCGGGCTCGCCGGAGTGGAGCACGGCCTACTGGCATCGGGCGATGCTCTACGCTCAAATGGGTCGAAACCGATAAGGCCGACCGCGATTATCGGGCGGCCGAAGAGAATTTCCGCAAGCCGCCGCAACTCCGAGACGCAGCTTCCGCAGAGAAGAAGCGACGGGCCATTCTGCGGCAGCATGCCGCCATGCTGCAGAAGGAAGGCAAGACGGAAGCAGCGCATCAGTTATTGCAAGAGGCGTCGCGGTAGAATTGCGCATGACGGAAGAAGCATCACCCAAAGAAAAGCCGCGGATGAAAGATATTCCTCGTGACATAGAGCCCTACTTCATCGCCTTTCTGCTGAAGGGCGAGCGGTGGAATGATACGCAGGGCGCAGAGGCGGCCGACCTGATGCCTCGCCAGCTGGCATTCATACGGGAACAGGTGGAAGCTGGACGTTATCTGCTGGCAGGGCCGATCACCGACGACGGGCCGGTGGTAGGGATTTCGGTCATCGCCGCCAATACCGCCGCGGAGGCGTTGGCCATCGCCGGCGCCGATCCCGGAGTGCAAGCGGGACGACTGAAGGTGGAGGTGCACTCTGCCTTTCTGCCGTCATTGAAAGAACTGAAAATCAATTATTTTTGAGCGTCCCTGGTTCCCGCGGCGCACGGCCGCAGCCATCGCATCCAGGTAGCGCTTCGGCTTTTGCGGCAGCAGCGAGTGCTCAACGGCCTTTCTGTATCCGCCGGAATAGATGGCGTAAAAGACGGCAAGCGCAGAGCCAACCCCCAGCGCGAAGCCGAAGAAATATCCCAGCATGATGTTGTAAAAATGCCCATCTTCAGAGGCCGCCTTGCGCGGATGTTTCGGCCGCGAGCGGTGAAGGACAGGCGGCCCAGCCCGGCCCCACTCACTCGGATCCCAGTGAACCGGGCTGAGTTGGTGGTCGTGATGGCGAAAGGTTATGGGGCGGGGAGGGCCGGTTCGGCCCCATCGCATCAAAAGTAAGAACAACTTGGCTGCCGCTCTGCGTCCAGCGGCCATGCTGCGTCCGCTCGTCTTTGCCAATGTACAGCGTGGTCGAGCATCGCCGTGCCATCCGCGGCCAGGCGAGAGTAAAGACCCGTTTCGCCGCATCGGCCGCCGGCGCATGTCCCTGATAAGTACCTGTAGAGATCAGCCTCCTGTCGCCGACAAGGTCGACGGGAGTGGCCCTGCCGGGATCGCCGTTGGGCTCCCGCGAGGCGGCTGCAATGAGCCAGCAGAGCGCCATCAGGCAACGCAGGGAACGGGCGTTACGTGGTCTCGAAGCGGCGGCGCGCATGACGAATGATCATAGATGCCGCATGCGTCCCCGGTCAGCAAGAAATCGAGGGCTCTGCTTTGCCGCCGTTCGCCGGCGAGCGGAAAGGGCGTATTATGCGTCTCTATATGACGACAGTCCCCCGTTCGGCATACGGCGCCAACCACAAGAAGCTATGGGAACCGTTGAAGGACAATTCGTCGGATGGCTGGAGGCCGAGCGAGTGGCCAAACCAGAGCAGGATGCGCACGCCCAGGTGACCGCGCTGGTAGAAGAGTATTCGACCACGCTTTACCGCGTGGCCTATTCGGTCACGCGCAACGCAGCCGATGCGGAAGATGTGGTGCAAGAGACCTTCCTGCGCGTTCTCCGGCACCGGAATAAGCTGGCTGAAGTGCGTGACTATCGCGTGTGGCTGGTTCGCATTGCATGGAACCTGGTCCTCGACCGCAAGCGGCGCGCCAAAACGCGGCCGGAAACCGATGATTTCGAAGACCTGGCGCGGGTTCTGCCGACGGGCGAGCTGAGTGCGGAAAAGATGGTCATCACCGCGCAGCGTCATGCCCGGATTCTTCGTCTCATCGACACTCTGCCGGCAAGGGAGCGCGAGGTATTGCTGCTTTCTGCGGTGAAAGAACTGTCGACCGTTGAGATTGCCCTGGTGCTCAAGACAACCGAATCGACCATCCGCTCCCGGCTGTACCGCGCGCGACACGCGCTTGCAGCCTTGCTGGAGCAGGAAGGGAGCTTGCAATGACCATACAGTCGGAAATCGACGAGACCCTGCGCCGGCTGGGAAGTGCTGAGCCCCCATTGGGCTTGGAAAGGCGCGTAAACCTTCGGCTTCAGCTCCCGCGCAAGCGCTTTTCCGTTTCCATGACCAGGATCTACGCGGCCTGCGCTGCTGGCGGCGAGCGTTGCTCTGTCCGCCGTGGCGCTGAATCCTGGTTTGCGCAGCCTGGTGTTTCACCCCCATCCCGCCGCTCAGAGCATGCGGGCGGTCGACGCGCCACGAGTGGTTGCCCCTGCGGCCGGGGGGTTTGGGACTGCTTCGGCGGTTCATGTGCCGGTGCAGCCGGTTCCTGTGCAGCCCACGCCGGTTAACCAGGGACGCGGGCGATCCAGATCGGGGCGGGCCGTGCTGCCAAACGGGGCCCCGGCTCCCTTGCCGCGCGGCGTCGCGGCGCCCAACGCTCCCCGCTCCCGGCGTTGCTCATCTGCGACTCAGCCCCTGATCGCGTCTCAAGCAGTTTCGCAATTGTGACCGAACCGGATTCCTGTAGATCTTGTCGGAACTCCGACTGCATGCGACTTTCCGCAAGAAGTCGCACTTCTGGTTCTCGGCCAGTGCTGCGTTGCAGGAAATCCGGCAAGTGATGGCCTTTTCGTGTCCGGGCCGGGACCACACCTCGCGATCTTTATCAGGGCGCAGTAATTGCGAAACTGCTTTAAAGCACTGCTTCGATCAGGACGTGCACCACGGCCAGCACCACGGCTCCTATGAAGGCGGCGCCGAAGCTTGCGATTTGCAGTCCTGGAGTGATCTTGCTCGCCAGTATAAGCATGAACGCATTGATTACCAGGAAGAGCAGCCCCAGGGTGAGAATCGCGAAGGGAAAGGTGATCATCTTCAACAGCAAGCCCAGCGTCATATTCAGAAAGCCGATCACCAGGACGGCCACCAGGGCCGAGGGCAAGCTCACCACCCGGAACCCGGGTACGAGATACGTCACCGCTAACAGGGCCAAGGCGCCCAGAATCCACTTCAAAAGCAGATGCAGCATCGTTTGATTTCCTTTCGGACGAGAAACCGATCTTGGGGAAGATTTACGTGGTAACAGCCTACGCTAAGATGAGCGGTAAGGGGCAAGATATGCGCTCGAGTCGAGGGCTCGCAACAGTGCTTTGCTGGTGGCGTTGGCTGGTTCAGCGGGCCGGGGTCTATGCTGTCTCCCCGCGCCTCGGCCGCGGGCGAGCAGGCCCCCCTACCTGATGCCGCAACCATGCTGCGGGAGGTTGAGGCACACCAGAAGCAGCTGGACAAAGCGCGGGAAAACTATACCTTCCGCGCCGTTCAAACCACCCGGCAGCTGGACAGCAGCGGGAACACGAAAAAAGATCGAAACAGAAGAGCACGAGGTCTTCTTTGTAAACGGCCATCGGGTGCAAAAACTGGTTCGCAAGGATGGCAAGGATCTGACCCCGGACCAGGCGCGCAAGGAACAGGACCGGGTCAATAAAGAAGTCCTCAAAATCTCGCAACCGGGCTATGCCAATCCTGACAAAGATGAAATCACCGTGGCCCGGCTACTGCAGATTGTTACCTTTTCAAGGCCGCGCCGCGTAAGCCTGAACGGGCGGGATACGATCGCCTTCGACTTCGCCGGCGATCAACATGCCAAAACCCACGGCCGGGACGAAGATGCGCTCAAGAAGGTGAGCGGCACGATATGGATTGATGAGGCAGACCATGAGGTCTCGCGCATGAGCGCGACCCTCGATGACAACTACCATGTTGGTTTCGGCCTGCTGGCGTCGGTCGCCAAGGGCAGCAATGTGGTCTTCGATCAGGCGCTCATTCGCAACGAGGCGTGGCTGCCGACGGCGATTGCCTTGCATCTGCAGGCCCGGGCCTTCCTGGTGGCGGGCATCCGCGCCGATATCGACGTTCGCTTCGACGAATATAGAAAATTTCAAACCGACGCCGTGCAGCAACCGGGAGCTACGGCCACTACGCCTACGCCGCACTGATGGGCGCTTTCGCTACTTCTGCTGTAGCTTTTGCGCAGCGATCTGGCCGGCAGCAGATTTCGAGCTCTTGAGCTGGGCGTAGATTCTATTTGCTTCGGCGGGATTGGTCTTTTCGTAAATCGCCGCCAGTTGCAACCGCGCGGCATCGGCCGGCACCGTGCTGGTTGGTTTCGCGATCAGCTGCTTCAAAAGCACCACCGCCTGGCCACTGCGGTTGGTCTGCTGGTACAGGTTGGCCAGCGCCAGTTTGGCCAGCGACGCCAGGGCAGCATCGTGCCCGTCCGCGACCTTCTTCAGATAAGTTTCTGCCGCGCCGGTCTGGCCCAGGTCTATCGCAGTCAGTCCGGCAAAGTACCGGGCGGTCTTGCCCGCCTCAAATAAGCTGTACTGGTTGGCGAGTTGTACAAATTGCTGGTTCGCCAACTTCGCCCGTTCAGCGGCCGTGGCAAAGGTTCTTTCCCCCGGTGTGGGGGGCTGTCCCGCCTGTGCCAGCGGAGCATTGTAGGTATCCATCGCCTCGCCGAAAGCCAGATCGGCAGCTGCCGAGCGATTGCCGTAAACCACCAATCCTGCCACCAAAATGGCCAGGCAAATGACTGCGACGACACTCGCACTGATAACTCTCGATCGATTCAGTTGGAACCAGTCAACACTGGTCTTGGTGGCTTCAACTAAACGGTCTTGTTTGAGCGCGTGACGTGTCTGGGTGTCCACTAATTTCCTTCAGAAGCCAGTCGTGGGAGGGGTCGCAGTTCAGCAGCTGTGACTTTTGCCGTCTGCGAGGGCTTCTAAAGTTTAGCAGCGCCGAAGTTTGCGGGTCAAACGGACAAACCCCGGCGCATGCTCAGCAGCGGCCGGCCAACTCAAGCAGCGGCAACTGGATCTTCGATCTCGCCGTTCTCGATCTTCTCCCGGCAGTCGATGCAGTAGGGGGTCCAGGGAAGTGCTTCCAGCCGCTTCAGACCGATGGTCTTGCCGCAGTGAATGCATTCGCCATAGCCACCCTCATCGAGCCTCTTCAAGGCCAGGCGCACGAGCGCGAGCTGTTCGTGCCCGCTGGTGCTCTGGCTGAAAAGCATCTCTTTCTGGTAAGACTGCACAGCCTGGTCGGCAGCATCCAGCGCACTGTCCGCTGCCACTTCGCGGCCCTGCTCCACCGCCGAGATCATGGAGTGCTCCAACTGCTTTTCCTGGCGGCGAAGGGTTTGTTCGAATCGCTGTATTGTTTCGGGATTATGCACCAATTTTTAGTTGCTCCTCAACACGGTCAAAAGTTCGTTCTAGTGTCGCCTAATTGGACGCGGATTTCCGGCGAAATTGTCTTTCTTTTTAAATTTTTTAGTTTGTTTCCTGTACCAACCTAGGATCACCCCCGCTGAACCAGCCGTGGTGGGAAAGGCAGAGAGGATAAGCCTTGAAATGCTCTAGGCTATTAGCCATGTATGAAGACTTCCATGTAACCGATCACTGGACCCGCGAAGACCTGCACTGCCGGTGGACAGCGAACGTGGTCGCGATCGCAACCCGTCATGCGGACGCGGTCGACATCCGGTTTGAGGTAAATGGCCGCCCGGTCTGGATCGCCATGCCGGCCGACGCCTGGGTGGAGCAGAAAAAGCGCTCCGGCCACGTCATCACCGATCGGCTGGCGGCCCAGGTAGCGGGCCGCTACTTGAAGCAGGCCGCGGAGAGCGGGTACGACAACGGACGTGAAATGTACACCATGAGCGTCGCCGAGGTTCTCGAGCAGGTTGCCGCGGTCATGGCAGAAGTTGGACACTCCACCCTGCTGCCGGAACTGCCGGTGATGCCTCGCTCGTAATCACCTGGCCGTAATCGCCAGCGGCTTGTCAAGTCCCCCACCCCCGGATTTCCTGCACGCGGCACCGGGCAACCTCCAAGTGTGCGGCTTTCATTGAGGAAAGCCGCATGAAATTCATCAATCCACCGAACTTCACAGGAAATCCGGGTCCGGGTCATTGCTTGAAAGACAACAGCCATTGGGCAACGTGCTGTAAAGCCGTTGCCGCAAGGGTTGCGCACGGGTAAACTCACTTACCTGAGTAGTCGCCCGGGAGGTGCCTCAAGTGGATTCGGTCAAGGCAACCACATTGACAGGAAAGCTGGTGGAGGGCGCCCATGTCCACAGGAACCTGTCGACCCCGCAACTGGTAGAAGCGGCGATTGCCCGGGGCGAGGCCAGCCTGGCAGACAATGGCGCGTTGGTGGCGCTCACCGGCGCGCGAACCGGGCGTTCCCCGCGAGATAAATTCATCGTGCGGGATGCCATCACCAGCGAAACAGTGGATTGGGGCAAGGTGAACCAGCCCTTCGATCCGGCGAAATTCGAAGCTTTGCTGGCCCGGGTTGCAGATCACATGCGGGAGCGCGATCTTTATGTTCTCGATTTGTATGCCGGCGCTGACCAGCACTATCGTCTTCCCGTGCAAATTATTGCCGAGTATGCCTGGCATGCCCTGTTCGTGAAGCAGTTGTTCGTGCGCGTACCGGCAAACGAACTGGCCAGTCATAAGCCTGAATTTACCGTGATCGCCGCTCCCGAGTTCGAGGGGGTTCCCGAACGCGACGGTACACATTCCAGCACCTTCATCATCACGGATTTCACCCGCCGCATCATTCTCATCGGAGGCACGAAGTACGCCGGCGAGATGAAGAAGTCGATCTTCGGGGTAATGAATTTTCTTTTGCCCGCCCGCGATGTCTTCCCCATGCACTGCTCGGCCAACCTGGGGAGCGCCGGAGACACAGCGCTGTTCTTCGGACTTTCCGGCACGGGAAAAACCACGTTATCTGCCGATCCGCAGCGGCGGCTCATCGGAGATGATGAGCACGGCTGGAGTGAGGCCGGCGTCTTCAACATTGAAGGTGGCTGCTACGCCAAGTGCGTCGATCTATCCCCGGAAAAGGAACCACAGATCTACCATGCGATCCGCTTTGGCGCGGTGCTCGAGAATGTAGTGATCGATAGCAAAACTGGGACTCCGGATTACAGTGATATCCGGTACACGGAAAACACCCGGGCCGCCTATCCGGTAGAGTTCATCGCCAATGCGGTCATCCCTGGCGTCGGTGGTCATCCCAACCATGTTCTCTTCCTTACCGCGGATGCGTTCGGTGTGCTGCCGCCGATCGCCAGGCTTAACCCGGCGCAGGCCATGTACCACTTTCTTTCCGGATACACCGCCAAGCTTGCGGGAACTGAAGCAGGATTGGGCAGCGAACCCGTGCCGGAGTTCTCCACCTGTTTTGCCTCGCCCTTTATTCCCCTGGCTCCCGCGGTATACGCGAAGATGCTGGGGGAGCGGCTGCGGCAGCACAATGCGCAGTGCTGGCTGGTCAATACCGGTTGGACCGGCGGCGCCTTTGGCGCCGGTGAGCGCATGAGCCTGAAGTACACCCGCGCCATGGTGAACGCCGCATTGGATGGCCGACTGAACAACGTCGAGTTCGTAACCGAGCCGGCGTTTGGCTTGAGTATCCCTCTCAGTTGTCCTGACGTGCCGGCGGAGTTGCTGAATCCGCGCAACGCCTGGAAAGACCCGCACGCTTATGATCAGCAGGCGGTGATGCTGGCGGAGAAATTCGAGAAGAATTTCGCCAAATTCGATGCGCCCTCCGGCGTGCGCGAAGCGGGTCCTGTGGCCAGAAAACCAAAGACCTAGAAAAGCCTCATACGGGGCAGGAAAGCAACACCCAGGGGCTAGAGCCCGACGTATTCTCAATCATTTTACGGCCCGACTAAACAGCTGGCGGAGAAACTCACTTTAGGTAGGTCCGGGCTTTACAGGCGGTAAACCCCGGGCTAAAGCCCAATGATCGCATGCGACTCTTTCCGCGACGCTGAAGCACGCTCCCCTGCTGAAGCAGGGGCTCCCACCGGCTTCCACGGAAGAACGATCGGGATGACCGAAATGCGTTTGAGTCCCGCGAGAGACGGCTGAACGCGGACTATTTACTCCTTTTGATTGGATCTATTTCCGAGGGCAGCAGGGAACTTCGCAGCTGTTTGGAACGTAGCCGGGAAAAGCGCAATGGTGGGAGCCCCGCATTCATGCGGGGAGCTCGGCTTTAAGCCGAGCGGCTCGCTGGGACTTATTCTCCTCCGGCTTTAGCCGCGGGGTTTTCCGCAAGCTGTCTGGCGTCATTGTCTATGGTGTGAGAGGTTGAGGAAAATTCCAGGCGTAGCTACTTAGCCACCACCACCGGAACCCGCGGCGCTACTGTGCGCCCATCGTGGAAAATAGTCACAATCGATCGTGTCTTGGTGATGTCGTCCAGAGGATTGGCGGCCAGCACGATCAGGTCTGCACGCTTGCCCGGCCGCAGCGTTCCCCGCGTCGCCTCAATCCCCAGCAACGTAGCGTTACTCCTGGTGGCGCAGACGATGGCCTGCATCGGCGTGAGCCCCGCCTGCACCATGTCCTCCAGTTCCCGATGCTCAGAGAATCCCGGAATGCGGGTCGGCATAGCGCCTGAGTCTGTTCCAAAACCAACCAGAACACCAGCGTCGTAGAGAGTTTTCAGGTTCTGCTGGTCCATGGCAAAGTCCGCCTTGTGCTGCGCGGTCTTCGGATCCTCGTTCACCTTTTTGCTGTACGCGTCACTGGTCAGCATGGTCAACAGCACCGGCGAGATCGCTTCCTTGAAGAAATTAATCTGCATGAATCCCGGGTGCTCGGCGTAGATGTAGAACGATTCGTCGACCGTAAAGGTGGGAATGTACCAGACGCCCCGGCGCTTGATCGCGGAAATAAACTCCTGGTCGACCGGTTTGTCGCGCACGCTGTGGGCCAGCACGTCCACGCCATCGTTGACCAGTGACTTGGCGTCCGCCAGATAGTAGACATGCGCCGCCACCCGCAGATGGCGTTTGTGCGCTTCCTCGATCACCGCCCGGTAGATCTCAGGTGACATGGCGGGTTTGGTTCCTCCCAGACTGTCGACCCAGATCTTGACGATGTCCGCATGCCGCTTGGCCATCGCGTCCACCGCTGCGCGGGCTTCTTCCGCGGTTGCCGGGCGGTAGATCTGGTCGGGGGCGGCGGGCAGGCCGGGAGCAGCATCCGGAACGCCAATACCGCGGTCCGCGGTAAAGACCGTAGCGCCATCCAGTTTGCCTTGCTGTTGCTGCTGGCGGATGGAGTAGAGAAGATCGCGGTTCACCCCCAGCGATAACATCGAGGTCACACCGTAGCTCTCGTATTGCCGCAATTCCGCGAGCACGTTTTCCGCGGTGTAAGCCGTGGCCGAGTTCTGGCCATCCTGGACCAAAGCCAGATGACCGTGGGCGTTGATCAACCCCGGCATCACCGTATCGCCGTGCAAATCGAGGACCCGCGCACCGGCAGGAAGCGCGCCCGCCGCCGGCTGAATGGCCTGGATGTGATTGCCCTCGATCACGATCGTTGCATCTTCCAGCGGAGCGTGGCCGGTGCCATCGATCACCCGCACATGGGTCAGAGCCGTGACCCCCAAGGACGGGTCCGCAGCTGCGGCGAGCGCTATCGGCGCCAACGCGAACAACATGGCTAAACGACGACGTGCCGAAATGCATGGTCGCTCATTACTCCTCTCGGCCGAATCAACGGGCAGAAACCAGCGCAGTCCGCTATGCTCACATCTTACGTCTGGAGATCACCGTATGTTCCGAAGAGAGGAACGCTTATCCCTTGGCGATGGCTCGGTAGGATGAGATACTCTCCGCAAGGTGCACCGGCAATGTGGCTAGCGCTGGCGATCATTCTGATCCTGCTTTGGGTAGGCGGCTTTCTGCTCTTTCACATCGCCGCATTTGCCCTGCACATCCTGCTCATCGTCGCGGCAGCGGCGCTGGTCATCCACCTGTTGCGCGGCCGCAGAGCCGTGTAGCATACTCGCTGTAGTGCAACAGGCTGAAGACGTCATACTCTTTGAACCGGTCGCGTCCATTGAGAAAATCGAGCTCGATGGCGAAGGCTAGGCCGACAATCCTGGCCCCCAATCGGCGAACCAGTTTTACGGTTGCTTCCATCGTTCCTCCCGTGGCCAGCAGGTCATCCACGATCAGAACGTTCTGCCCCGGCTCGATGGCGTCGAGGTGGATTTCCAGCGCATCGGTTCCATACTCCAGGTCATAGGTGACGCGCGCAGTTTCCGCGGGCAGTTTGTCCGGCTTGCGCACCGGCACGAAGCCGGCATTCAGACGGTAGGCGAGGGCGGGGCCGAAGATAAACCCTCGCGCCTCAATGCCCAGAACCAAATCCACATCCTCCACGCCGATGTAGTGCGCTGCCAATGCATCCACCAGGGTCGCGTAACCCTTCTTGTCCTTGAGCAGGGTGGTGATGTCGTAGAACAGAATTCCTGGCTTGGGAAAATCCGGGATAGTTCGGATAAGAGATTTCAGAGGCTCACAGTTAATTGGGGGATGGGGCATGCGTGCTTACCAGGCTCCTTCAATCCGGAACGATTCGAGGCCGTCGGCCATTGCTTCATCCATATCACTCTCATGGACCGCGTCCACGCGGCTGCCGCGGGAGCCGCGTTCGAGCACCGAGCGAAGTTCGGCCAGTTTCTCCACACTGCCCGCCACCATCATCTCAACCTCGCCCCCCTCAGTATTGCGGACCCAACCCTTCAATCCGCGAGCTCCTGCCTCGCGATGGACGAGCCAGCGAAAGCCAACTCCTTGCACGCGGCCTTTGACGACGTAATAGCGGACCATAGATTTGAGCCTGTGATTGAGTGTGATGAAAAAAACGGGTCAGTTTCGCGTCTTCATGCCTGAAAACTCAAGCTCGAGAGCGCCTGCCGCCTCATGCCCGTGAAAGATAGGCGCCCTCTGCGGTATCGACGCGAATCTTTTCCCCTTCGTTGATGAACGGGGGCACCTGCACCACCAGGCCAGTCTCGAGCTTGGCCGGTTTGGTGACCGAAGAAGCGGTCGCCGATTTCAGGCCGGGTTCAGTTTCGACCACGGTCATCTCCACTGTCCCTGGCAACTCAATACCCACGGGCACGCCATCGAAGAACGAGACCTTGATCTGAAGATTGGGGATGAGGTACTCGATGGCATCGCCCAGGGTGGCGCCCTTCAGGTTCGTCTGCTCGTAATTCTCGGTGTTCATGAAGTAGTAGTCGTCGCCGTCGGAGTAAAGAAAATCCATCGGAATTTCGTCGACAATGACCCGCTCGATGGGGTCCGGCGACCGGAAGCGGTGCTCGAACATGGCGCCGGTCCGCAGGTTGCGGAGCTTGGCCTGGATAAATGCGCGCAGGTTTCCGGGGGTCCGATGTTCGACGCTGAAGACCGTGTGCAGCTCGTTATTGTGCTTGATGATCATGCCCGGACGCATCTGTGTGGCGGGAATCGCCATAAAAGAAAAACTCCTTCATCTCTCGCTGGAATGGGCGCGAAACCCGGATTCCTGCCTCGTTACACTGGACGCCGCCGCGTATGCGGTTTTCGGTTAGGGAAAACCGCATGGAGCTCGCCGGCGCTACCAATACCAACAGGAATCCGGGGATCGCCTCAATTGTCGATTGTAGCCCCTGCCCGAAAGGAACGGCGGCCGTGCACCTCTACACTACTTGCCGAAGATTCGGGAAAAGAAATGGCCGATGCGATGGAAGAGGCCGCCTTGGTTGGTGGAGCGGGGCCGCAGGTGCGGACGCGATTTCCGGCTGCGCCGCAGAAGGGGCGGCGGATGCAGCTGGCCGCGGGTGGTGGGAGCGGCCGGCGCCGGAGCGGGAGGGGCAGGCGGCGCGGGCGCAGGATTCTCTCCGTTGTAGGTGAGCGGAACGGTCACCTGAGCATGCGTTTCGCCGGGAGGAACCACCGGTGCAGCGGTGGACGCCGGAGGCGCAGCCAGCCCCTCGCTTTCCGCGATGGGGAAAGCCGTATCCGCAGCCGTGGAGGAAGGACCACCCACCGGCCGTCCGGGCGCCGCGGGGTTGGCCGTCGTATTCCCGGTACTGGCCACAGAAGTCACAGGCATTGCCGGGCAGCCGCAGGGCTCCGGCTCATGATCCACCACTTCCCGCAGGCTGCCATGCTGGAAGCTGACGCGCTGATCCGGCAGCACGCGGTAGGCTCCGCCCTCCAGTTGGCTGCTCACCGTGACATACGGCGCGTCTGCGCCGTGATTGTCGATGCAGGTATCTCCCTTGGTATTTACGCGGATGCTCAGTTCAGCCTGTCCCGGGCCGGAAATAAGGATGCGCAGATCGGGGGTAAGCAGCACATCGGAATACTTGCCCACCGCGTAGTTGGCCTCGATCGCGCCGCGATCAAGCGCCATCATGAGCGCGCTGCTTGCGGGGTCGTCGATGGAGCGGTCCTTCGCCAGGTGAACGCTGCTGGTCGAGCACAGTCGCAGTGAGCCGCCCCTTTGCAGCGCAATCTTCACCGCCTGGTCTCCAGCGGTGATCTCGCTGCCATTGCCCAGCAGCGTCTCGCCATGAGAGATGTCGACCGCGCCGGAGACTTGCACCTCGGTGGCCGAGGTTCGCCCGATAGGCTGCTGGGCCGCGAGCAGCGGTACAGCAGCGATGAGCAAGCCGATCAGGAGAAACAGGCCTGGCGAGAGTGACTTCAGCTTTTCGACCAGCATTGTCAGAGAGAAAGGAAATTCCGGATCAGGCTCTTGCCGTCTACGGTGAGCACGCTCTCGGGGTGAAACTGGACGCCCTCGATGGGAAAGCGGCGGTGGCGCAAGCCCATGATGGTTCCGTTGCTATGGCCGTTCTGGACCCGCGCGGTGACTTCAAGTTCCTCCGGCAAACCCTCGTCGGCAACAATCAGTGAGTGATAGCGGGTACAGGTCATGGGGCTGGGAAGGCCGGCGAAGAGATTGCGGCCGTCGTGCTCTACCGGGCTGGTTTTGCCGTGCATCAACTGCGGTGCGCGCACCACATTGGCGCCGAAGGCGGCGCCGATCGCCTGATGGCCCAGGCAAACACCTAATATGGGCACTTTGCCGGCAAAATGCCGGATGAGTGGAATGCTGATGCCGGCTTCCTGCGGAGTGCACGGTCCGGGAGAAAGAACGATGCGCTCCGGCTTGAGATCCTCAATCTGCTCCACGGTCAATTCGTCGTTGCGCCGGATGACCATCTCGGCCCCCAGCTCACCCATGTACTGCACCAGGTTGTAGGTGAACGAATCGTAGTTGTCGAGAACGAAGACCATACGCGCCACTCTCTTCAGTGTAGAGCAATCAGAGGGTGACTGAAATTCGCGGTCTGCAGCGAGCTTTCGGGAGTCCGCTCTGATCGCTTGTACGGAATTCACTTCCAGACAAACTCGCTCATTCCGCAGACGGACCTGCGCACGCTCGAAATGAAAAATTCCAGCCAGCAAAGTGCGGGGGTGAGTCTGCCGGGAGGCCGGTTCACTTTCGGTGTTAGCGGCAGCCCGCGCTCTTTCGACCGCCCGGACCACCGCTTTCGCCTTGTTGACCGACTCCTCATACTCTTCTTCCGGCACCGAATCGGCCACGATGCCGCCGCCTGCCTGAATGTAGCCCTGCTCTCCTTTGAGCAGCATGCTGCGGATGGCGATGCAGGAGTCGAAATTTCCTGAAAAGTCGGCGTAGAAGACGCTGCCGCCGTAAATGCCCCGCCGCGTCGGCTCCAGTTCTTCGATGATCTCCATCGCGCGTATCTTGGGCGCGCCACTCAGCGTGCCGGCCGGAAAGCAGGCGCAGAAAGCGTCGACCGCTGAGAGACCCTTGCTTGAGTTGGCCCTCAAGTGCGCTGACCAGGTGCATCACGTGGGAGTAGCGTTCCACATGCATCAGGCTCTTCACCCGCACGGTGCCGAACTCGCATACCCTGCCAATATCGTTGCGTCCCAGGTCGACCAGCATTACGTGCTCGGCCCGCTCCTTCTCATTGGCCAGCAACTCCTGCTCGATGCGCAGATCCTCTTCCTCGTTGGCCGAGCGCGGACGCGTTCCCGCGATGGGCCGGTACTCGACGTGGCGCTGCTGCACGCGCACCAGCAATTCGGGAGACGAGCCTACCAGGCAGGTGGGCGATTTGTCTGGCTTGCTCCGGTTTTCCAAGCCGAAGCGCAGGAAATACAGGTAAGGCGAGGGATTGACGATGCGCAGAGCACGGTAGATGGAGAAGGGGTCGACTCCCGGCTTCACTTCAAAGCGCTGCGAAAGCACGGCCTGGAAGATGTCACCGGCGGCGATGTACTCCTTGATCCTGGCGACCGAGGCCAGAAAATCCTTCTTGAGGGTGTGGCTGGTAACGGAGAGTTTGCCCCGGGGCGCAGCCTGCCGGGCCTGGGGAGGGGCCTGGCCAGGCGCTTTTCCAGCCGGCCCAACCGCTGCTTGGCATCCGCGTACGCGGCTGCAGGTTTCTGGCGGGAGAGATCCGCCGTCACGATCAGCTGAATCTGCTTGCGCACATGGTCGAACGCCAGCACCTCATCGAAGAACATCAGGCAGGCATCCGGGACGCCCAGATCATCCTCGGCCAGCTCGGGCAGACGCTCAAGCTGCCGCACCACGTCGTAGGCAAAGAAGCCGACCGCGCCGGAGGTAAACGGCGGCAGCCCGGCGATATGCGCCGGCGTCTGCCCGGCCAGCACTCCTTTAAGAGGGCGAAGACGTCCCCCTGCAGCGACCGGGTTTTGCCTCGCTCGTTGATGGACGATCGACTTCCCCGGGACAGAATGGTGCGATAGGGCCGGACGCCGATAAAGGTATAGCGACCCACTTTTTCGCCGCCTTCCACCGATTCCAGGAGAAAGGACTGGGGTTCATCGGAGGCGAGGCGCAAAAAGGCGGACACAGGGGTCTCGAGGTCGGCCGTGAGCGTGCGGTAGACCGGAACCAGGCTGTGCGTAGCCGCCAGCCGGAGGAATTCAGCCCGCGAGGGGGAAATGGCAGTGTCTGCCAGCATTCCTGCTCATACTAAATGGCCATAGCCGCGAGCCCGTAAAGAGTAGAGCATTCCTCCTGAAGATGAATGCGCCGAATGCATCTTATGCAAGGCATCTCAAGCATTTGGAATGCCGTTGGGCGCTTGCCCGAGCTTCTTGGGACGCCTATACTCGATAGGTTTGGGGTAGCGCGAGAAACAGGTCCCGGCCAAGTGGGCGCAGAGCGCGTAGGGCTCGCCGGGAGCGCAAACGGTTCGGAAGTGGGCTGGCAGGATCCGGGAATCGTGCTGAATCTTGGCTCGATTTCGCCCCGTCGGAGTGCCTGCGCCGTCCCGCCCGGGCGCGAACGGCTCAACCGCGGTGGGACTTCGACGGACTGCCAACGCAGTCCATTCTTGGAGATTGGTTATGCCAACCGTATCGCTCGAGCAGGAGATTAATCCCTGGGAAGCCCAGGCTGCCCGATTTGACTTTGCCGCACAAAAACTCAACCTGGATGAAGGGCTCTGGAAGGTATTGCGCTACCCTGCGCGGGAGGTCATCGTGCACATCCCGGTGATGATGGACAACGGAAGCATTGAGGTGTTCACCGGCTTCCGGGTACAACATTCGATTGCCCGCGGTCCGGGCAAGGGGGCATCCGCTATTCCCCCGATGTGACCCTCGATGAGGTTCGCGCGCTGGCCAGCTGGATGACGTGGAAATGCGCCGTGGTCAACATCCCGTTTGGAGGCGCCAAGGGGGGCGTGATTTGCGACCCCAAGAAGATGTCCATCGGCGAGCTGGAGCGCATGACCCGCCGCTACACCTCGGAGCTGATCGAGTTTATCGGGCCGGAAAAGGACGTCCCCGCCCCGGACATCAACACCAACGAGCAGACCATGGCCTGGATCATGGACACCTACTCCATGCACATGCGGCAGACGGTGACCGCGGTGGTGACGGGAAAGCCGCTCAACATCGGCGGCTCGCGGGGCCGCCGGGAGGCGACCGGCCGCGGCATCGCCGTGGTCTGTGACGAAGCCCTGCGTTATTTGAATATGCAGCGCGAAGGATGCCGGGTGATCATCCAGGGCTTTGGCAACGTGGGCTCGAACGCCGCCAAGCTGATGATGGAAAAGGGTTACAAGATCATCGGCATCGCCGAATACGACGGCGGACTCTTCAACAGCAACGGGATCGACATCCACCTGCTGCTCGAATACCGCCAGCGCAACGGCACCGTCTTGGGCTTTAAGGCGCAGAAGCGGTGGATTCCTCCGACCTGCTGGTTTCCGACTGCGAGATCCTCATCCCCGCCGCCACGGAAAACGTCATCACCAGCCGCAATGCCGACCGCATCAAGGCGCGCATCGTCTGCGAAGGCGCCAACGGCCCGACCACGGCTGTTGCCGACGAGATCCTGGCCGATAAGAAGATCTTTATCATTCCCGACATTCTGGCCAATGCCGGCGGGGTTACCGCCTCCTACTTCGAGTGGGTGCAGGACCGCCAGGGCTATTTCTGGAAGGAAGCCGTGGTCAACGAGCAGTTGGAAAGCATCCTGGCGGAGAGCTTCGGCGACGTCGTTCGCTACGCGGAAGCGCACGCGGTGAACAATCGCATTGCCGCCTACATGCTGGCCATCGACCGGGTTGCCTTCACCATCAAGCAACGCGGCATTTACGCCTGAATTCGAGGTCAGGGGGCTCGCAGGCTGCGGGGCCCCTCTCGGTTCGTAAGTAACAGGGCCTGACTGGTGCATAATGATGTAGAAGGGCGAACGCGGGCCTTTCCTCAACCAGCCGAGTCGATCGTGAACCTGCCGAACTCCATCACGATGAGCCGCATCTGTTGCATTCCCTTGCTCATCTGGATGCTGTCCAGCTACTTCCCTTTTCGCAGCGTCCACGGTGAACAGGAAATTGCTGCTTCGCTGGTTTTTATCCTGGCCTCGATCACCGACGGGGTCGACGGCTACCTGGCGCGCAAACGCGGCCAGATCACCACCATGGGCATGCTGCTCGATCCGTTGGCCGACAAGCTGATGATCACGGCGGCCTATATTTGCCTGGTGCAGTTCAACCCCCATCTCATGAAGGCCTGGGTCGCGGTGCTGGTGATTGGCCGCGAGTTTCTGGTCAGTGGCCTGCGCTCGATCGCCAGTTCGGAAGGCTTCACCATCGAAGCCAGCGATCTGGCCAAGCTGAAGACGGTCATCCAGATTGTTTCGGTGGTCGCCGTAATCCTGGCCCACGGCTGGTATGCCTGGCACTTCGGCTGGTTCATCCTGCCGGTGGAGTGGATCGCGTTCGCCGCCATTTACTTTATGGTGCTGGTATCCATCATTTCCGCAGTGGATTACTTTGTCGCCTTCTGGCGCAAGATCGACCACGCCTCCGCCGACCGGCGTTCCCAGGCCAGTTTCGTCCTCAGCCGAAGAAAGGATATGCCGGCGGCAAACAAGGTTTCTTAGCCGTCACTCTCAGACATGCAGCAAATGAATCGGGTCGAACTCGCTCTAGCAGCAAAAGCAAAACCCCGGCGATCGCCGGGGTTTTGTCTGCTCAATTTGTAATCGTCTTATGCAGGTACCGCATGTACATGCACCGGACGAGTCAGCCGCTGCACGAAGTGATAGGGCGGCCAGGGTCCGGAGAGTTGCATATGGCAATCCTTCAACTGCTGGCTGGCGCTTGAATACTTGTTCTGGTAGCGCTCGATACCCTTGTGATCGATCAGGTGAGCGATGTCGAGCAGCATCTTGCCGGAATCCATCCTGCGGCAACTGATCTCTTCATCGAGCGGGCTGAACATGCGGTGCATCTGCACCGAAACTGCCCGCGCCTTGGTCTGCCGTTCGCGTTGCCGAGTGGCGCTCTCCCGCAGGCTCGACAGATACTCTTTGCCCACCCGGTCCATCGGAACCGGAGTGCCCTGTTCGCGGCAGCAGTCATCCAAAAGCACCTTAAGGTGCATTTCGGCCTTGCCGCGCAAACGCTCAACATTGGCAAGAAACTGCCGTTGATTGGAGCGAATCGATTTTCTCAGGGCCTCGTCGTCCGCAAACACCGTGCCAAAGCGAAAAGGAAGAACGGTGGATAGTTTGAAACAGTCGCTGATCACACGTGCGTGTTCGACGGCTGCCTTTTGGTCTAAATTTTCTGAGGGATGATGTTCACTGACGATGACTGCTAAGTCGCTGGCTGGATAGAGGAAGATCTGATTTCCTGAGATTCCCATCACCGATTCCATTGGAATTGGTTTTCGATGACGGCTGAGTTCAGGAAACGCCTGCTTTTCACTAATGCAATAGGCATACCATGCCATAGAGAGTCACTCCACACACGCTGACGAGTAAAAGTCGCCAGCTTTTCTTTGCTATCGTGAGGCCTGGAACGACTTCGTAGGGGAGATCTGGCACGTCCAAGAAGAGGACTGCACCGAACTATCGCGTATCCTAGTCCCGCATTAGAACAACTGGCAACAGGAAGGCGTAAGGGTTACGCGGAGAAATTAGCGTTGTCGCAAATCGGATTCGTGGTGACGGAAATAATTTTCATTCCGTCAAAACTGAGGAAAAGTGGATCCGTGACAGCCGACTGCACTAGGAATGGATCACCAGGAAGGTAAGCATCCCGACGGAAACCAGCAAGAAGCACGACCAACAGGATCGCCATGGCGAACAACCAACTCCGGAGCGATCGGATCTCCGAGGAAAGCCTGCGGCTCTCTTCGATGCTGTTCTCATGAACCACCCGCAAACGGGCCATCTGCTGTTCGATTCGTTCCAACTGGAGCGCCTGGTTCCTGGCCTGCACCTCTAAATCACGGCTGCCGGTCTGCATCTCGGCAATTCCCTTGGTAAGTTCGGTAATGTCCGGGGAACCTTTGAGCAGGCCTCGATCGAGCAGGGGCACGATCCGGGCCAGATAGGGCAGCAGTACACGCAATTGAAGTAGAAGTTCCCACATAGAGCGGTGCGAGCCTTTCTCTGCCTTTTCCAGCGAGAGCGGGGGTAGGGCGGGTTCGGCGACGGGTGTCAGGAATTCGATTTTTCGTCATACGGTTAGCGGCACGGGGGGCGGCGCTGCCTTCGCTCATCGTACGCAGTTGCCCAAAACTTGCCTAGAGAGCCGGATATTCCATTTTTGGGAATCAATCGAGTAATTTCTATGAAAAAAAGTGTTGACCCTCACTTTCGATCGCGTTAAGTTCTACATGGCTTGATGAGAACGCGCCTTTCGGGCATGAATCATACTACCTGGCATCTTCCTGCAGCTATTCAGCTTCAGTGAAGTGTATCGAGCGCCCGAAAAACAGGAACTCCTTAGCCACAGAGGTCACAGCAGCGCGACATGCAAGTAGTTGAGAGGCATGTGCAACCTGAGACAGGGGCCACGCTTTTGAAAAGTGCCTCTGCATGAAGGTCCCGCGCGAGGGAAATTCCGCCGGAAGCGCCGGTTTTTTAAGGCGCAGGGAATCATTCCAGTAACTCCGGTTGGACAACAAGAACCCAGACGAAAAAATTGTTCCCGCAAGAGAGCATTCGCGTCTAACAAATAGAAAATCGACCGACGCCGCGCGAGGCAAATTCTTTGCCGTCTCCAAATGCGCATATGGACGGTCAAAGGATGAAGGAGAATAGAGATGCGCTCTGATCTTATCTTTGGGGCACTTGCCCACGTTACGAATCGCTATACACTGTGTCAGCTGGCCTCAAAGGCTACGCGTAAGCTGCACAAGCCCAATACCCGTCTTCAGGACACCACGAATGAGGTTCTAGTCCGCTTCCACCATGAGAGCCCGGCGGCATCGTCCGCCGTTACACCGGAAGCAACCCAGATCCAGCAGCGCCGCGCAGCGTAAGCGCGGCCCTGTTCTGGGCCCCCACAACCCCTTTCCCCAGAAATTCGAACCTGCTTAACACCAGCAAGATTCCTGCCCGGTAAACCCCTCCACAACTTCCCCCCGTAGGTGAAAATGACCATTTCCGAGTTGAAAGAAAAAAATATAACGGAGCTCAGCCGCATCGCGCGCACCCTGGAAATCCCGGGCGCCAGCGGCCTCCGCAAACAGGATCTTATCTTCAAGATTCTTCAGGCCCAGAGTGAAAAAGAAGGCCACATTTTTGCCGAAGGGGTGCTGGAAATACTTCCCGACGGGTACGGCTTTCTTCGTTCGCCTGATTACAATTACCTTCCCGGCCCCGACGACATCTACGTCTCCCCCTCGCAGATCCGAAAATTCGACCTGAAAACCGGCGACACCATCAGTGGCAATGTGCGGCCTCCCCACGAAGGGGAGAAATATTTTGCCCTGGTGAAAATCGAGGCTATCAACTTTGAGTCCCCCGAAGAGACCCGGAACAAGATCCTTTTTGATAACCTGACCCCTCTCTATCCGCAGGAGCGGATCAAGATGGAGACCGTCCACGAAAATACCAGCGGACGGGTCACGGATCTGCTGACTCCGGTAGGTAAGGGCCAGCGTGGACTCATCGTCGCTCCCCCGCGAACCGGTAAAACGATGCTTTTGCAGTCGATTGCCAACTCAGTGACGACCAATCACCCTGAGGTCGCCCTGATCGTTCTGCTGATCGACGAGCGCCCTGAGGAAGTGACCGATATGCAGCGGTCGGTCAAGGGCGAAGTCATCAGCTCTACCTTTGATGAGCCTGCAGCGCGCCATGTGCAGGTAGCCGAGATGGTCATCGAAAAGGCCAAGCGGCTGGTCGAACACAAGCGGGATGTGGTCATTCTTCTGGATTCCATTACCCGCCTGGCGCGCGCCTACAACACCATCGTTCCGCCCTCGGGCAAGGTCCTCTCAGGCGGCGTTGATTCCAATGCCTTGCAGCGCCCGAAGCGCTTTTTTGGAGCAGCGCGCAACATCGAAGAAGGCGGTTCGCTCACCATCATTGCCACCGCCCTGGTAGACACCGGCTCACGCATGGATGAGGTCATCTTTGAAGAGTTCAAAGGTACCGGCAATATGGAAGTCATCCTGGACCGCAAGCTGGTCGACAAGCGGGTCTTTCCCGCCATCGACATCCAGCGCTCCGGCACGCGTAAGGAAGAGTTGCTCATTCCCAAAGAAGATCTGCAGCGTATTTGGGTCTTGCGTAAGGTCCTCAATCCGCTGTCGCCGGTCGAAGCCATGGAGTTGTTAGTCGACCGCCTTGGCAAAACCCGCAATAATGCCGAGTTTCTGCTCAAGATGAACTCCCTGTAGGCTTCTTTCCGTCTGGATTGCAATCACAATTGGGCCCACGAGGAGATGGCAGGTCATCCACTGCATAGCGGGGTGGGGAGATCTGCGGTTCCCTTGCCCATATGCGGGACTCTGCCCGCAGTTGTAATCTGTTAATTAATCAGGGGGAGTCGCATGGGAACAGAATCCCAACACCGGCGAAATGCGGTCGCAGCGCTCGGTGGAGGCATGTTCCTGCTGTTGCTCGCGCTAGCCGCGCTGAATGCCTTCAACCCGCTTCCTCCCTTTTTGCGACCCCACGGCACGGGTCAGATCTTCCTCTTCACCGCGCTCTCCGTGATCGCGTTTTTGCTGCTGCTTACACTGCTCATCCTGCTCTTCCGCAACATTGTCAAGCTGCTGGCCGACCAGCGCAGCCGGGTGCTCGGGTCGAGAATTCGCAGCCGCATGTTAGTGGGCGCTCTGCTGCTCTCGTTCGCGCCCGCGGTGTTCATGTTCCTGTTCAGCTTCGGGCTGCTCAATCGCTCCATGGAGCGCTGGTTTTCGCAGCCCGCTTCACAAATGCGCCAGGATTCGACCCTGGTAGCCATGGAGCTCTCTCAGTACGCAGCTGCCAACGCCAGGGCTGAGGCGGAATCGCTGGCCAGCTCCCCCAGCCTCACTCGCTCGCTCGAAACCGGGAATTCCCAGGCTCTGCTGCGGGAAATTGGCACCCACCGCATCACCCTCGAGGGTGGATTTGCGGTCGTCTTCCGCGACGGCGCTCCTGTCGGGCAATACCAGTTGCCGCAAGATGATGGCAAGGCGATCGTTCGATCCTGGATGGATGAGACGGAACGCGATGTTCCTCAGGGCCACGAGCCGTTAGCCACCACCGTCCTGCATGCCGCCCAACGCAGCGACGTGCCCATGCTGGTGAGCGGAAAAAATGAATACGTGTTGGGGGCGGCGAGCACCGTGGACGGGTGCATCGTGGTCGCCGGCCTGCCCCTCCCTGCGGGGCTAAGCGCGACGGTGCAGGACATTCGCTCCGGAGCCCGGGATTACCAGGTCCTCTATCGCGCGCGCAAGACGATCCGCAGCACCTACCTGCTTTTGATGTTCCTGTTGACCACACTGGTGTTCTTCGCCAGCAGCTGGCTGGCGCTCTTTCTTTCCAAGCAGGTGACCCGGCCGGTGGAGGCTTTAGCGGACGCCATGGATGCGGTGGCCGCCGGACATTACGCTCATCGGGTCAGGGTGGCGGCAACCGAGGAGCTGGGGGAACTGGTCCGATCGTTCAATCGCATGGCGGAAGACCTGGAAGAGAGCCGCGCCCTGGCGGAGACCTCCACCACCCAGCTGTCGGCTGCCAATCGGGCCCTGGAAGAGCGCCGCAGCGAGCTGGAAACAGTCCTGGAGACTATCCCCAGCGCGGTGGTCACGCTCGACCCGCACATGTGCGTCCTGCAGGCGAATCGCGCCTCCCGCAACCTGCTCAGCCCGCGCGAGCACCACGACCTTGCAGGCAAGCCCCTGGAGTCAATTTTGCCGCGCGAGATTGCCGATGAGCTGATCGTTTTGCTGCGGCGCAGCAAACGTATGGGCGTGGCAGCCACGGAAATCGAGTTGCCCGGGCCGCGTGGCGCCCTCAACGTAACTGCCACCATCGCCCGGTTGGAACTGGGCAAAGATCGAGAAGGCTGCATCCTGGTGCTGGAGGACGTCACCGATTTCCTGCACGCCCAGCGGCAGATGGCGTGGAAGGAAGTAGCCCAGCGAGTGGCCCACGAAATAAAGAATCCGTTGACGCCCATTGCACTTTCAGCGGAGCGTATCCGCAAGCATGTTGACCGCCCCACGCCGGACTCGGACTCCGTCATTCGCAAGTGCAGCGAAGTGATTTTGGGATCCGTGCAAACCATGCGCAGACTCGTCGACCAGTTTGCCTCGTTAGCGCAATTTCCTACCTCGCGGCCCAAGGTCTGCGATCTCAATTCGATCGTAGAAAGCGCCCTTGCCCTGTTCGCCGGGAGACTGCACCACATTCGCATCGTGCAGCGCCTGGCCGGCGGCATTCCACCTGTGCTGGCGGATCCGGAGGCGCTGAAGCGCGCATTGGCCAATCTCATCGACAATGCGGCCGAAGCGATGCAAAGCAGCCTTCTGCGTGAATTGACCATCGAAACCGGACTGATCGAGGGACACACCACAGCGGAGATCGTGGTTGCCGATACCGGTCACGGCCTGAACGACGAAATGCGCGAGCGTCTTTTCCTTCCCTACTTTTCGACCAAACAACGCGGCACCGGCCTGGGTTTGGCGATTGCCTCGAAAATCATCCAGGAACACAGCGGGGCCATTCGCGCGGAACAGAACAGCCCTACCGGAGCGCGATTCATCATCGAACTGCCGCTGGCCGATGCCAAGAGCGCGCATGAAGCAGCTCTGGTAGGGGCTAACGGCAGGGCGCAGGCATGAACCACATCCTGATCGTCGACGACGAGGCGGAGATCCGCGAGTCCCTGGGCGAGATCCTCAAGGAAGACGGCTATGCGGTCACCAGCACGGCCAGCGCTTCTGAAGCCATGGTGCTGCTGCGGGATGCATCCTATGACGTGTTGCTACTCGACATCTGGCTGCCCGACCGCGACGGCCTGGATGTCTTGACTGAGATCCGTTCGCTGGAAATCGAGAGCCTGCCCGAAGTGATCATCATCTCCGGTCACGGCACCATCGAAACCGCGGTCCGTGCAACCAAGCTTGGGGCATTCGATTTCCTGGAGAAGCCGCTCTCCATCGATCGCACTCTGATTCTGCTCAAGAATGCGGTGGAAGCGCGGCGACTGCGCAGCGAGAACCAGGAGTTCAAGCGCCAGTTGCTGATGCATGTGCCCATCACCGGAGAGAGCGTCTCGATCAAGGCGCTGCGCCAGCAGATCAAGCTGATGGCGCCCACCAACGGACGAGTGCTCATCTATGGCGAATCCGGCTCCGGCAAGGAGCTGATCGCTCGCGCCATCCACAGCGAGAGCCTGCGCAGCGACCGGGTCTTTGTCGAGTTGAATTGTGCCGCCATCCCCGAGGATTACATCGAAAGCGAAATCTTCGGCTATCGCCACAGCGCAATTCCCAATGGCCCGGTCGAAAAGCGCGGCACATTTGAACGAGCGGATAACGGGACCCTCTTCCTTGATGAAGTGGGTGACATGAGCCTCAAGATGCAGGCCAAAGTTCTGCGCGCGCTGGATGAGCAGCGCTTCACCCCGGTGGGCGCCACGCAGGCAATCCAGGTCGACGTGCGGGTGATTGCTGCTACCAACAAGGACCTGGAGGAGGAGATCGCCAAGGGAAACTTCCGCGAAGATTTCTTCTACCGCTTGAACGTTATTCCTTTCTACGTACCGCCCCTACGCGACAGGAAGGAAGATATCCCATTACTGGTGCGCGAATTTCTGCAGGAGTTCGGGCGGCAGTATGGCCGTCCGCGGATTGAGATGAGTGATGAGGCGGTTGCGGTGCTGAAGCAATACCATTGGCCGGGCAATGTGCGGGAGCTGAGAAACGTGATCGAGCGGGTGATGATCCTGAACCCGCATACGGTACGCATCGAACGCAAGCACCTGCCCATGCTGGTCTTCCGCGGGAACAGTCGCAAGGGAGAAGAATTCAGCACCCTGCATCAGGCTCGGGAGGCATACGAACGGGATTACATCCTGAAGAAGATCGATGAATGTCATGGAAACGTAAGCCGCGCGGCCGAAGCGTTGGGATTAGAACGCAGTCACCTCTACCGCAAGATGAAGAGCCTGGGCATCAGCGTGCGGGAGTAAAAGCGAGAGAAACCGCAGATCCCTCCACTACGCTGCGCCGGATTCATGACGATGGTTGATGCGTCGGCGACTTCATGCGGCTTGTCTTTACTGCCGCACATGCGGGGTTGGTGAGCGCTGCGGAACAGGAAACGTACGCTCGGTCATCATCGCCCACTCGAGGAAATCGGCTTGAATGGGCCACCCAATGCTTTTGTTGCTGTTGTAATTGCTCGCTTGACTTGCCACAGGCAAGTCAGTCCTCGGGATGACAATTCTGTTGCGGGGCCAGTATTTCTCGGTGAACCTCTTGCGGGCACAACAGAATTGTCATCCCGGAGCGTAGCGTAGTGGAGGGACCTGCGGTTTCTCTTTCCCCGAGAATTGGTTACAGGACAGAGTTAAGACAATGGTGGGGCTTCGCCCTTCTTCTTCGGCCCAGGTACGCCGGGGCGAACCTGGGGCACCCGTCCAGTTGTCGTTCCTGTAGCGCTTCTGCTGGAGAGGCTTCGCTTGCGCCAGGTCTTCCAGTTGTTTGCGCCAATCGAGAGAGTCGACAAAGTATCTCGACTCACGCCAGTTTTCTTCGACGATCACGTGGAGCTCAAGATAGACCCTCGTGCCCAACAGCGACTCGATCTCTTTGCGCGCGGCCGCGCCTATGCTCTTGAGTTTGCTGCCCCCCTTGCCGATCAGAATCGCCTTTTGCCCCGCACGCTCGCAATAGATCACTGCTGCGATGCGTGTCAGGGGCAGCTTGGGACCGGCGACAGGCTCAGGCTCTTCAAACCGCTCCACCACTACGGCAGAGGCATAGGGAACTTCCTCCCCGGTCTCCAGCAGTATCCGCTCGCGGATAAGCTCCGCGACCAGGAAGCGCTCGGGCTGATCGGTGAACTGTTCCTTGGGAAAGTATCTCTGGCCCTGAGGCAGATACTCGACCAGTTTGTTCAACAAGACGTCGAGGCCATCCTTCTTGCGCGCGGAAATAGGGATCACTTCCGCAAACGGATACAAGGCAGTGAATCGCTCGATCAACGGCAGAAGCGTAGAGCGCAGCACCAAATCGATCTTGTTGATCACCAGGAACACGGGGCAGTCGAGCTTTTGGATAAGCTGCATCACAAACGCATCTTCACTGCTTTCCCGTTCCGCCCGGCGGGATTGGTTTCTTGCCCGGCTTCGGGCGCCTCGCTGTGGCGGGCCGCATCCACCATCAGGATGACGATGTCCCGGCTCTCCAGGGCCTCGTACACTTCCTGCATCATGCGCCGGTCCAGTTGAGAGCCCGGCCGGTGGACTCCGGGGGTGTCGACAAAGACGATCTGCGCAGCGCTCTTGCCCTTACGCGCGGGCACTTCCACGATTCCTTGAATCCGGTTGCGCGTGGTCTGCGGCTTGTTGGTAACAATGGCGATCTTCTCGCCAATGAGCGCGTTCAGCAGCGTCGACTTGCCTGCATTGGGACGGCCGAGAATGGAAACGAAACCAGAGCGCACACCTTAGTGTAGACCCCGCTCACGGTCGTCACTCTCAATGGCAGATACGCGAACCCGTTCAATCCGGCGATCGGTCGACGCCACCACTTCAAAGCGCAGGGAGTCGGCAACGATCACCTCGCCCGGCAGCGGGATCCGTCCGGCAATCTCGCTCACCAGGCCTGCCACCGTCGCGGCCTGATATTCCTGGGCGACCTGGTAGCCCCCACTCAGAAGGTCTTCCAGCCGGGCTACCTCCAGGTTCCCGGGAACCAGCCAGGTACCACCCGCTTCATGAACCGGCACATCCTGCTCACTGTCATACTCGTGCTCATCACTGATGCGGCCGACGATCTCCTCCAGCAGATCCTCGATGGTCACCAGGCCAGCCACGCCGCCATACTCGTCGATCACAATGCGCATGTGCTGTTTCTCCCGCTGCATCTCCCGCAACAGTTCATTCACCCGCTTGGTTTCCGGGACGAGGGCAGCAGGCCGCTGAATGCTGGCCACCGTCTGCGTGCTGGCGGCAGCATCGGCGATATGGAGCAGATCGTGGGCAAAGGCAATCCCGGTGACGTGATCGAGCGAGCTGCGAAAGACCGGGACCCGCGAATAGGGGTGCTTCTTTAATCCGGAGATGAAGTCTTCTACCGTCATGTCGGCGGGAACCGCAAAGACATGCGGGCGCGGAGTCATGACGTCACGCACCACCTTATCGCCAAATTCAACCGCGGAGCGGACCAGGTCGCGGTCGCCCTCCTCGATGATTCCCTCTTCCTCACCCGCTTCGATAAGCGCCTCCACCGCCGCCTCGCTTGGATCCTCCTCGGTGTTACCGGGGAGAGGTTCCGCCAACGCCGCGATCGAGAGCAGAAATGCCAGCAATAGGGTGACTGGCAGGACGATGTACAAGAGCACACGGATGAGGGGCGTCAGGCGAACCACCCAAAGGCCGGTGGTGCGGGTGAAAAAGACAAAGGGCAGAAATTGATTGAAGAGCACGATGACCAGGACGGCGCCTAACACCGCCTGCGCCACCTCGGCCGCGCTGGGACGGACACCCCCATTCTCGGCAAAGAGCAGCACCCCGAAGTAAAGAGCCAGCGAAGCCAGGGAGAACTGGCTAAGCACGGCAGCGGAGAGCGCGGCGCGCTCGCGGCTGAGACCTAGCCGCGGCTCAACCTTCAGCTCCCAGACATCGATGTTCTCCTGGAACTCGCCGGAAAGAAACTTGCCCGTCTCGCCGTACAACCGGGCGATGTAAGAGGAGATGGTCAGGATGAAGAGCAGAAGGGCGATCACTATTCCAGAAATGAGGCTCATGCCTTGCCGCCGCTCTGCACACGCCGCCGACGTGCGGGCCGGCTGCGCTCGTCTAAAGTGCGTTCGTCTAAAGTGCGTTCGTCTAAAGTGCGTTCAACTAGGCCGGCGGGCAAGGCGAACCGCTTGCGCAGCAGGCTTTCACGGCGCCGCATCCGCCCTCGATCGCGCTCATGATCATAACCAGCCAGATGCAATAGACCGTGCAGGATCAATACCTTAAGTTCCATCTGTAAGCTGTGCCCATGGTCCGCTGCCTGGACGGCAGCGGTATCCAGAGAGATGGCAAGATCGCCGCCCTGGCCACCATGCGCGGCCTCGGGGAGTGCCGGGAAAGAGAGTACATCGGTAGGCTTGTCCACGCCCCGAAACTGAAGATTCATCGAGCGTAGTCGTTCATCTCCCGTCAGAAGGACGGAGAAATCACCGGCCAGGCCAAGTGCTTCTGTAACCTCGGCCAGAAACCGGTTCAGGTCACGCTTACCGAGAGCAGAGGCTGCCGCCAACGTCTTTGCTCGGGCAGCTTCGATAACGATCATCTTGCCATGAGACTACGTCGCAGCGAGACTTTGAGGAGAAATAGGCGTCGGGCTGGCTATTTTCCGAAAAGTTCAGAAGCCTGCCTTATTCTATGTCACGCTCGGCAAAATGTGTTTTCCGGTTCGAAAGCAGCCGTAAGGCTTGTCCCGGCAGTGTCAACCGCCACGGAGGCAGTGGGTGGAATCCGGCATAGCTCACTTGGTTGCCGTTGGTACTAATCCAACGGAAGGATTGAACAGCAAAGGCCGGCTGAATCTTCACAGCGGGTGCCGGTATAGCGCGCTCCGGCAAGCGAGGTTGGCCACTCGCCACGGAATGGCCAAACCGGCGCCCTAACCGCATCATCGGCTTTTCCAGCAGATAGTGGCTCGTGCACGCGCAAACCAAAATAGACGCGATGTTCCATGGGAATTGTTGCAGGTGATAGAAGCCGCTCGTTCTCTCCAGCGAATCAAGGCCGCGCGGCGGCTGCAAGAAGAGTTGCTGCCATAGGTAGATGCTGTAGGAGAGTGCGCCGACCCAGCGCATGAATGGTAGTTCGAGCAGCTTGCCCAGCGCATTCTGCGGAAATAGAACCGTGCTCATCAAAAGGCAGGGAAAGAGCAGTACCAGCTGCAATTTCAAAAGCGGAGGATGATATCTCTCCACCGCGACCAGGTAGAGCGAGAGCGGGATCCAGGCCCATGCCCAGAGGCGATGACTGAAGATACGCTTGATCTGGGGAAAAAGGAGAGCCGCCAGGCAGCCCCACAGCAGCGCATCGAGCCTTGAGTCGGTCCGCGTGCCCGCCTCCGTGGCGGGCATCAGCGTCCTCATGATTTGAAAATGCCCATCGACGAACCTCCACAAGACCACACTGGCCGCGAGGATCAAGGCCGCTTTGACTGCACGCCGCGGCTTGAGCAATGCCAGCAGGGGCGCCCATATCAGGTAAAAGTGTTCTTCGACTGAGAGCGACCAGAAGTGGACGGTATAGAACCCGTAGGGATCATAGGGGCCGCCTGGGGGCGCAACGGTGGGCTCGTAGTTGCGCAGGAAGAGCAGACAGCTGGGAATCTCCCATGGTTGAACGTGAATGAATCCCAGCCACGCGACCACGCAGATCCCTGCCAACGCCGCCACATAGGGCGGAATAATGCGGAAAAAGCGCCGGATATAAAAGCTCTTGAGATCGATGCGTTGGCTGCCCGCGTATTCCTTAACCAGGAGGCTGCAGATGAGAAAACCACTGATCGCGAAGAAGGCGTCAACGCCTAAGTAGCCATATTCAGAAACACTGCGCACGATCGATGGTTTGGGAAAGAATACGTATCTGCCATGGAAGCACATTACGGCGAAGATCGCGAGCGCACGCCATCCATCCAGGGTGGGGATGTAAAGCCGGCTCTCTTTCGCCCGCGCAGCAACCGCTACCTGCTGCTCCTGGGGCACAACTTCCCCTACACTCATACGATCGACCTCCTCGATTAGAAGAGGAGCCAAAAGTAGCTCAGAATTCCTAGCTCACGCAGAGGTGTGTTTACGTTCTTTGTCGTGCGGGGGAGGTAACGCTAAGGCTAAACCATCAAACGCTCAATGAAGACTTCCGGGGTGAAGGTCTTTCGCTGAGCTAAAATAATACAATCCTGGGTGCAGTTTGCTTGAGAAATGAGCGCGTGTCAATGGTTATCAAGCAAGCCGAAGCGTCAAGTTGCGACGCCCCATTTGACCTTGAAGCTTGGCTGCACAGCCATACAGTCACACATTACGATGCAAGATTTGCCGACGCATATTCCAGCACTGGTGCGTCGGTTGCTTGCGTTGGGAGAGTGGAATCGGCTCCACTCAACGCCTGATACCGGCGCAACATCGAGTCGGCAACCCGGTCCCACGTGAAGTGTGCGAGTGCCCGCTTTCGCCCGGCTCTGCCCATAGCCTCGCGCAACGCATCGTCTTCCAGGAGCTGAAGAAGCGCATGCGCGAGTTGCTGCGGATCGTTTTTCTCCACGATGAATCCAGTCTCGCGATCTTTCACCGTTTCCACCACACCGCCTGACCGGCTGGCCACCACAGGAGAGCCGGCCGCCATCGCTTCCACCACCGGTATGCCGAAACTATCGTTGCAGATCGAGGGAAGGACGAAAATGTCGCCCTGGTAGTAGTGCTCAATCAGCTCCGGGCGGTTGCCGACCCAGCCATAAAATGTGACTTTCTCCGCCACCTCCGCCGGCATCATCGCGTCCAGACAGGACTTATACGAAGACCTGTTGGGCGCTCCCGGAAAGAGTTTGCCCTTGAGCAGCGAAAAGGGTCTGAACGCATAGTAGGGAGCCACGCTTTTGCGCAGTGCACGATCTCTGACATCGAAGGTCTCCTGCAAGGCATAGTTTCCCTGCGGGCCGACCAGATCCAGCCGGACGTCCGGATATCGCCGAACCACTATCTTGAATGCTTCCAACAAAACATGCAGTCCACGATGCGGGGAGATCGCACCCGCGTATAAAATCCGCTTCGGCCGGCGCAGGTTGGCGGCGTGATAGTCTTTCACGCGCGTAAACTCGCGCGCGTCGATGCCGTTGTACGTGACCTCGCAACGGTCGGCGATCGCAGGAAAATCCCGCCGCGTCTTGTCCGCAACATAACCGCTCACCGCAGTTACCAGGTCGATGTTTTCCAGCCGCCGCTCGAAGATTCGGGGATCGCCCTGCGAGAACCACTCCGCATGGAGATGCAAAACAATCTTCGCCGTGGGATTGTACTCGCGAATGACCGGCACGCACTGAGAACAGTGCTGGATATGAATTACGTCGCATCCCTGGCGCTGCAGGTCGATCGCAACCTGCCGGGCAAAGGAAGGATGCAGCAGGCTGGAGGTAGAAAGAGGCGGAGCCCCCGGCGCCAGTCGCGAATACTTCTTCCGCGCCGAGAAAAGCCAGCGATCGGAGCGGGTGAAATTGAGAAACTTGTACTTCACCCCTTGGTCAAGGAACTGCGCTCCCAGCGCCTGGTGGCTGTCCGTCGATCCGTAGACAACGACGTCGCAGGATTTAGACAGGATATGAGCAACACCGTAGGTACATGCGCCCACGGAGTTTTGCCGGGGAGGAATGATGGTGTCGATCGCCTGATTGACAAAGGCTACTTTCATGGGACCCTTCCCGCCTTGTCCTGCCGGTGGAAGGCCATCCTCGTTGCCCGGTCCTGAACCCCGGTGATCCTTTTCTGCTGCATCGCTGCATTGTCAGCAGAATAGATCCCATGGGGTTGCAGGCCGTTCAGACGACGGAAGGCTCCTCTACCACCAGGGCTGGCGCCCGATTTGCGCGCAAAATGCCGCGGATTTTATACAGCTGTATGGGGGAAGAGGTACAAAATTTGCTGAGAGCCATGGCCAGTCCTACACCGCCCAAGCCCCACCAGCGGGCAAAAACAATCCCTAATCCGATGGTGCAAAGGGCGCAGAGGGAAAGCGAATAAGCCAATATGTCCGCGCGCTCCAGCCCGCAGAGTAATTGGCCCACAGATAACATTCCGACGCAGATGAGCGTATAGATACTGAGCCAGAGAATCAACTGCGCATTTGGAACCGCTGCCTTACCGGCCCAGATGCGGATTAAAGGCTTCGCTACGAGTGCAATCGCAACCGTTACCGGCACGCCGAAGGCCAGCGAGGCGAGCATGGAATTCCTGAAGGCCCTCTTGATCCATCCCCAATCGCCTCGCGCCTTGGCTTCGCCATAGGCGGAGATAAACGGCGCCGTGGCCATGAACACCAGGTCATTGGGGAGAGTTACGATCTTTTGCGCAACCACAAAAATGACTACATAGGATGGACCCAGCATTTGGGTGATGATCATCGGCTGGCTTTGATAGATGCCAAGGCCGGCCAGCTGGGTAATCATATAATTCCCGCCCAATGACAACAGGCGTTTGATGGAACTCCAGCGCACCGCGGACGGCAGCGGTACCAGCCAGGGATATTTGCGGAAGAACATGAAATAGACGTTGGCGAATCCGACCAACGCCCGGGTTCCGGAGATGGCCAGCACCAGTTGCGGCAATCCGCCTTTCATCTGCGCGACCACGATCAGACTGATCAGCGCCAGTGCGCTGCCGGCGATGTTCCAGATATTGGACATGAAGCCGTCCTGGTAGGCTCCGTAAACCGAGCTGACCATGCTCAGAGGAAAGCCGACCACGAAAAAGATCAGCGAATACGCGCACGCGCGATCCAGTTCAGCGGCTGGCACGGCGGAAGAGACATGAAACACCGTTTGCCACGGAATCAGGCGGAAGGTAAACAGAAAAATGGCCCCGATACACAGGCTCAAGCCGACCAGAGTCCAGAAGGCCGAAGCAGCATGCTGCCCCGCCAGGCGCTTATCCTCTTTGCCATGTGCCTCGGAAAGCAAGTTCACCAACGCGTTTCCTGCGATGCCAAAGTCGGTCATGGACATCCAGGTCAAAAGACTGCCGATGGTGAGCCAGACCCCGTACCGCTCTGCACCAAGATAGTGCACCGTCAGCGGCACCGACACGAAACTGATCACAATGGTGAGAGCTTTGGAAATAAAGGACGCAGAAGCGGTCAAGCCAGCCCTGCGATAACGCTCCCGCCCGGCGTTCCCGTGTCTCTTGGTAAGAAAAGACTTCAGCGCGTCAACGCTCAACACCTGCTTGAGCTTCTGCCCAACGCTCGTCGCACGGAGCTCTTCTTGTAACGGTAAAGGTGACATGAGTCCCTCTGCGCAAAAACCTTCCGGAGCTTCGCGGCGCAGGCGCAAAAGCCGGTGGCTTGCTTGCTTCGTTTCGCGTTACGCGCAACACGGAGCAAGGTCCACGAGACCATACGATTACAGTGCGGCGGATTGGAACCATCTTCCTGGTGGAAGCAGTTCCCTCTCAGACCACGCAGTTAAAACCTACTTTAAAATGCTGCTTGCCAACCACCCGGATGGGTGGGAGAACAAGCAGTAAAGCTGCCTCTGGCAGCTAATCTTGCCGGCGATCTTCCGCCGTCTTTGCTTACGGTAACTAAAAGGCACCGTATAGGAAATAACACAGAAAGAGCATACCGGCACCCTGCAACTTCGGGCATGGCAAAACCCTATCCGTCTCTCGTAATCTAGCGGCACGCCATGGTCGTGTCAATCGGTTTAGACGGGGCGCCTGCGCCAATTTGCGACATTCGTCCGCACTGTTCATGGGGACTTAACGGGCGTCGGTCTTTGGTCAGAACCCCGGATCAGGCGCCGTGAGCCGACAACACCTGGCTGACCTCGCCCAGCTCCGTCTGGCTATCTTCCAGCGCGGCGGCCAATCGCCGCACCTGCACATCGAGAGCGAGATAACACCGGCGCACGTCGGCCAAGGTACCCAGGTTGGGATCGGGAACTTCAGGGTTGCGCGAGCCGCGCTCATGGCCGCAGGCTCCCAAATAGAAAACCTTGTTCCTGGCGGCCGCAAATGATCCCAGGATGCGGGCCTCGTTGAAGTAATCCATGATGAAAATACAGTCAGACTGATCAATCAGTTCTGAGGTCAGGGTCTGGGGCCGGTGGCGCTCCAGCGATACCCCGAATTCGCCCGCGATGGCGCGAGATCGCCCATCTGCGCGCTCCTGAGGCTGGTCGGTCAGTCCCGCCGAAGCTACTGCAATGGCCGACCCGACCGGGGATTCCTGCAGATATTTACGCAGCAGCACTTCCGCCATGGCGCTGCGAATGATGTTGCCATGACAGACAAAGAGGACGGAACGAACACCAGCTAAATCCCGGGGAGGATAGGCGCGCTTTAAACCGGTGGTGTAAAGTGCGCGCAGGCGCAGAGCAACCATGGAATTCCGCCGGCCGTGATAGCGGAATTCGGCAATCGCCTGCTTCACCCTTTGCTTGAATCCATCGACGACTGCGCCCAAGGCATACCTGATCGCGCCGCGGAAATCCTGCGCCGCCGGCATCGGATCCTTCCAGGACCAGATGGCAGGACAAGTCGGACCAGCAAAATCCTTCAGGAAACGGACAAACTCGCTGCCCTTCGATGGCAGGGGAAATCCCTCCCCCGGGTTCTCCGTGAAGAGACTCCCCAGCCGGCGAATATCTCCGCCCAGCCAGCGGAAACGTAAGCCGGCGGGGTAGGACGCTGGAATGACCGGCTTCTCACCATGTGCGAGCTGCCATTCGTAAAACGGGAAGTCGATGCCGGCACCGATGGCCAGGGGTAAAGAGCCCCAGTAACGCCCGTTCACCTCCATCAGCACCGATCTTTGTTCGGCCCGGTCGCACTTAAACTCCACCATGGCCACGCCTTCCCAGTTGAGTTTGCGCAGCAGGGCGACCGACTGCTCGGCCAGCACCGGATCCAGCGGCTCCGAAATGGAGGTTACGCTCCCTCCGCCGGTAACCGGCAACTCCTTGAATCTGCGGTGCTGAAACATCGTCAGCGGCTGGTTGTCGTGGAAGAGTATCTCGATGCCGACACCGTCGCCGACGCAGTATTCCTGGAGCAGATTATTCACGCCAAACAGCGGATCAAGCAGGAAGGCATCCCGCAGATCCTGAAACGTCGCGAAGTAGCGCATCTTGAAGGCGTGCCGGCTCTCATCCTCTTTGCTAATAGGCTTGGCGATGACAGGAAACCGCAAGCTGTCGCGCTGGCTCTCGAGCGCCGACAAATCGGGCAAATTGCAGGTTGCGGGAGTGAGGATGCCACAGGCCCTGGCAGCCTCGATGGTCTGCCCCTTATCCAGAACGCTTCTGACGATGTCAGGGGGCGGGCAGCCGATGTGGAGCAACGAGGAAAGCCGATCGTAATGCTCCAGGGTCGCAGCCAGACCCGGATCGCTGCAGGGGATGAGCATATCGTGGCCCTTGCTCTCGATGACCGCGCACAGCGCCTCGATAAATTCCTCGGGTGTGTCCCGATGGTTGGGCAACTGCACGCAATCCCGGATCGCCCGAGAGGCCGGCGGACGGCCTTTGTCCTTAATATTTGCGAACGTCACGGGGATGCCCTGACGGTCGAGCGAACGCGCCACCGCAACCACCACATGCGGCACGGCGTTAAATATCAGAACTGGCCGAGCCATTACTCCCCTCCATAGACGTAGCAGCGAAAGAATTCCCTGTCCTGATAGAAACAATCCATCAATTCACCGTTCGACAATTGTTCCAGGGTGACCCACCTGGGGTCGTCGATCCATTGCTCCGTCTGTGACTTATGTTCGGCGATCGCCGCACGCTTCTGTTCCAGAACATCGGCAATATTCACCTCGCATTTCAGATCCAGAAGAGCGCGCACTCCAAACCACGCCAAAACGGAGTTCTTCAATATATGTTTAGGCTTTATGGGGGGGGTATTTTGCCGGAATCCAACCCACGGCCAGCTTAGCCAAAACCACACCGGGTATTCCCACACCATGACCGCTTTGGGCTGACGCCGTAGGGCAGCCAGTACGATATTGGTGACCGCGACATGATCAGCCGCCTGTCTCATGGGTTCGCGGATGTAGGGCACAAAGACCTCTTCCGGCGATTCCCTGCGCAGAATCTCGTCCACTCGCTCCACCGCGGCTGAAGTATTCTCCCATAGCCGGCCATCCGGAAAGTCGAGGAAATAGATATCGTCCACTCCCAGGACCCGGCCCGCGTTCACCGATTCTTTTTTGCGGATCGCCGTCAACTCCTCCCTGGGAATGAGCGTGGTGGACGCCCCTCCGTCGGAAACGTGCACCAGCTTCACGCTTGCGCCGGCTCGTTTCTTCCTTAGGATGGTTCCACCGCAACCCAAGGACTCGTCGTCGGGATGCGGGGAAAAAACGATCGCCGGCCGGCCCAGCTCATTGGCTGCTACCTCGTGGGCAGAGCGCCTCAATAAGCTCCTCGCCAGCCGCCTGTGAAAGGGGTTGGGGACCGACGGGGAAGCGAGGATGGAGCGACCATCGACCGCGGAGCTGCTTTCCATTCGGCCTCTCTCCGGAAATCTCCGGCGTAATCCCTGGCCTTTCCCGGAGGGATCTGGGAAGTTCTTCGCTCTCTTTTACTTACGAGCGCCATGATGATTCTTCAGTCGGCTCCGCCGGATGTCAATCCATCCATCGGGGGACTGCCAGGCAGGCTTAAGCCTCGAGTGTTATTCTGAGTCAACGCACCCTATCTGACGCAAAGCTTACGCATTAGATAGCCCGAATCTCCCACCCCGCGGCAACAATTCACGATCGCGAGGGAGCATTCCCGGAGGCGCATCGAGTCCGCTGACTCCGACGAGCCCAACTGGAAATCCGGGGAAATAACGTACCCGGCTCCAATCTGCACCTAAAATGTTACCAGAAACCTACTGCGGTTTGGGTGCCGATTTGGCTGGAGCGCCTTCTCGCAGGCTGAGCGGCAGTTCCCTCTGCGCCCGGCCGAAACTGTCGTACGCTCGAATGACCCGCTGTACGAGGTGATGACGAACCACGTCGCCATCCTCAAAATGGCAGAAACGGATGCCGTCCACCCCGCGCAGAATCTCAATGGCCTCCACCAGCCCGCTCTTTTTGGGATTGGGCAGATCGATCTGGGTTACATCGCCCGTGATCACAGCTTTGGAATTGCTGCCCAGCCGGGTAAGGAACATCTTCATCTGTTCGCTGGTCGTGTTCTGTGCCTCGTCCATAATGATGAAGGCATCGTTGAGTGTTCGCCCACGCATAAACGCCAGCGGGGCCACCTCGATCACGTTGCGCTCCAACATCTTATCCACGCGGTCCTGCTCCAGCAGATCATAGAGCGCATCGTAGAGCGGCCGAAGATAAGGATCTACTTTTTCCTGCAACGTTCCGGGCAGAAAACCCAGACGCTCGCCCGCTTCGACCGCGGGTCTTACCAGGATGATGCGGCTCACCTTCTTGGCCAGCAGAGCGGAAGCTGCCATGGCGACTGCCAGGTAGGTCTTTCCGGTGCCCGCCGGGCCAACGCCAAAGACCATGTCGCACTCCTCGATGGCTTCGAAGTAGCGCCTCTGGTTGATGGAACGGGGCTGGACCATACGCTTGATGCCGGCAGAACGTTGCTTGCCGCTCTCCACCAACCCGCGCAGAGTAACGGCAGGGTCGGCAGTCACCAACTTGAGCATGCCATGCAACTCGCCGTTGCATAGCAAAGTACCGTTGCGCCGCAAATGCTCGTAATCGGCAAAAACCCTCTCAAAACGAGCAATTGCCTCCGGAGAGCCCTCCACATGCAAGGCATCGGAACGCAAATCGATGCGGACGTGCAGGTTTTGCTCGAGTAGCCTGAGATTCTCATCGCGAGTCCCAAACAGGGGCTCCAGGTTGGGCGTGATTTCGAGCGCTTTTTTCATCAAGCGGAGAAATGACCTCCTGTCAGGTCCCTTAGGACTGACATGATTGGTGGGGTGGTTTTAGAACGCAATCGATGGAAAGGCAGAGACACAGGAAATCGCACATGCATCGGATGCTTAGCCGGGTTGGCGATAATCACCAGATATTTCCCGTGGATGGGCACAGAGTAGCGTTTGCCGGTCATGACGTCAACGCCTAATCCGTGAATTCTTTTCTATTGGATGCACCGGGGTGACGCAGGGACGCCTCTGTATCTGGGCAAGAGATTGACCCGCCGCCGCAAAGCCCGTAAACTTAAGGTTTGCAGGCGCCTTGATACTTCTCTGCTGCCTGCTTCCAGTTTCAAGAAAGCTAAGGGTTTACCATGGCAAATCATGTGTCGGCGCTGAAGCGCGCCCGTCAGACAGTCAAGCGCACAGCGGTTAACCGCGCCAACAAGAGTCACGTTCGCAGGTCACTTCGCGCCCTCCGCGAGGCCATTACCAAGGGCGATTCCCCAGCGATTGCCGAGCAATACGGAAAGACCGTCTCCGCGCTCGACAAGAGCGTGCAAAAGGGCGTGCTGCACAAAAATACCGCCTCCCGCTACAAAGCCCGCTTGCATGCGCGCGTGAAGGCCCTCACCCACAAAGCTGCCTAGAAGCACTCACTTCTTCTGCGGTGCTGCAGTATCGATTTTCTCGGCCGCCGGGGGCGAAGGCACCGCGTAGATCTCGATCGCGCCCTCCCGCAGCACCGCCAGGCGGTCCCCGTCATCGGAGAGCGCAAAGTTCTGGCCAGCGGTCAGTACGGGCGAGGCATTGGTCCCCATCAGGAGAGCGCCCGTGGTCGAATCGAAGACCTGCACCACTTGCTCGCGCACATCCTCGTCGTTGAGTGAGTCCACCAGGTCAATGTAGTGGGATATGTGCAGCAGGCTGATGGCAAACCGGTCCCCGGTTCGCGAATAAGCGAAGGTGGGCCAAACCAGATGGCCGTCGCGATGGCCGTTCCACAGCTTCTTTCCCTCCGTGGTCCATGCGTCGAGAAAGACATCCGGCGACTTGGGGCCACAACTCTCGATAACCAGGGCCTTCTGGTTGAGGAAATTCTCGTGTGGTGTGCACGTGGATGCCACCCTGCCCAATACCATGGGCTGGCCTTCAAAGGGCACGAAGCGAACCAGGAACTGGTCCTCCTCCTTCTCCCTGGCCGCGACCACATATCCGGTAGAACTGATGGGCACCTGGATCGGCGACTCGGCTCGCAAGGCGGCCAACACTTCTCTTGAGGCTAAATTCACCAGCGTAATCTGGGTGTCCTCGGCCGGAGGGGGCTCCCCGTATTGGTTCGCCTGCTCTTCGAGCTTGCGGTGCTGCTCGGGGGTATGGCGTTCATACTGGTGCTCGATCATCATGATGCGGCCATCCGGGGACACTTCCGTGGCTAGTATCGGCGTGGGCACTTCGATGTACGAGTGCAGCCTCAACGATGCATCCGTAAGGAAATAAGTATTCTTCTGGCGCACCAGGAACTTGCCGCCGCTCAGGGGCCACAAATACCTCCGCCGGTCATGCATGCGCCACTCCGAAGAGGCCAGAACAGCGCCACCGGGCAGGCCCAGAACCATTGCCTGGATCACCTGGTCATCATCGACCCGGTCGGGATTTTGCTCGCGCCGCATCAGCCGCGGTTGATGGAAGGTAAACAACAGGTGATGGGCATCAATGAAGTCCAGCGAACTAAATGCCCTACCCGACAGCATGTAGAGCTGCCCGGGGGGATGATACCCCAACGGGCCAACCAGAATGCGTTCCTCAAGGGCGGCGGCGGGCACCTCCTTACGATGGGATGACCCCGAGAGAGGCGCCCCGCCCAGCCAGAAGACCAGCACAATCAAGGTGGGCGAAAAAAGATATCTGGGCATTCGAAGCACGCTTGCTTTGAGTGTAGAAGATATTCGGCAGGCTGCTGTGAGGCGCGGCATTTGCGTGCAAGGAAAGGCGCACAGCAGGTCCCTCCACTCCGCTTCCACGGATTTCCTGTCGAGCTTAGTGGCGTTGGCGAACTTCATGCGGCTTTCCTTACTGAAAGCCGCATACGCGGGCATTGGCGTGTGTCGCGTAACAGGAAATCCGGGTACGCTCCGGTCGGAGGTTGGGACTTTTTTGATTTCTTTCAGGTTTTGGTGGCCGGAAAGCTCTGAAGAGCGTCGGCTAACAAGCATCCTCGGGGTCCTTCGACTGCGCGCCAAGAACCCTTTGTTAAGCGATAGATCTGCGAGGCGCTTCGCTCAGGATGACGGTCTTGTGGGAGTTTTGAAAAACCTTCCGGTTGGGTGTGTCAAAAACTCAAAACTCAAAAAAGTCACAGCCTCTCGGGATGACAAATCTAACCTTGGTTCAAACCTTGAGATTTGTTAGTGGAGTGAGGGTGGGCAGTCTGTGGGCAGATTTAGAGGTCCATTACGTATTGGCCGTATTGTGCTCCGGCCAGAGCAGAAGCACGGGGACGCGGTTCGCTGGCCAGTTCCATCACCAGGCGCTCCAATACCAGGCGCTTATCGGGCGGGGAGGAACGCAATTCTAGATCGGCGTGGGCAATCAGGCGAAGCATTTGCGTGAGCTCCCGCCGCGAACCGTAGCGGCGGGCCTGGCGAATGAGGTCTTCGGCAGCAAAGGGAGGCATGCGAAAACCCTGCCATAGCGCCTGCCAGATGGCGCGCGAGTCGCGCACGTTTTTCTCCAGGATGACAACCATCTGGCGAAAGGTTCGCGCCAGCATGTAGAGATGCCCGATGGCGGAGTCCTCCCCTCCGTCAGACGCATTCAGCAGACCATGCAGTAGAGCCAACGCCCGTGGTTTGTCCCGCGCGGTGATCGCGTCCGTCAGCTCGTACAGCGAGCGCTGCTTGGCGGCCAGCACCATGGTCTCCACATCACCCAGCGTGATGCGCCGGCGGTCAAAAGCGTACAGCATAAGCTTCTCCAGCTCACCGGCAATGAGCATCATATCCGCTCCCAGAGCATCGGCAAGCTCGCGTGCGGCGTCTGCATCGAACTTCATCCCCCGCTGATCCGCGGTCGCAATCAGCCAGCGCACGGCGTCCGCTTCGTCCACCCGGGCCAATTCCACCAAGCCACAATCGTCGCCCAATGTCTCCCGGATCCGCTCATAGCGGTCTTTGTCCTGCATGTCCATTCGTCTCAGGTCGGCGGGAAGACGCAGATGGTCGGCGACAAAGATGAGCACTGCCTGGGGATTGGGCGAACGGAAGTAGTCTTTGAGCGCCGCGAACTCTTCCTTCTTCGCCCCGCGGGTGTAGAGGGTTTTCAGGTTTCTGACGAAGATGACCTGAAAGGGCGCCATCAGGGAAGGTGTGCGGGCGAGGTCGAGCACGTGAAAAATGCTGGTCTCGGCCAGATCGAGATCGGTGAGCGAAAACTCGCGAAGCGTGGGATCGATGAGCGAGTCCACGACGGCACGGCGGCATCGTTCGTATAGGAAGACCTCATCGCCAACAAAGACGTATCCAGCGCGCAACGGAGCCTTTGAGTCCGCAGCGGCCTTCACCTCGGCCACGAAGCGATCCGAAGAGGAGAAGCTGCGGAGCTTGCTGGCGTCATCCGTAGGCATGTTCTCCCCTTTAGAAGGATTCCAGAATATCGCTCACCAGGGCTTGCGCAAAGTCCCGCGAGAGCCGTTGCACGGCGGGAGAATCTTCTTCGATAAAGCTGGTCAGATCGGCAGTGGTTTCGAACTGCTCATGAAATACATAGTTGGTGTGCTGGTAGAGAACGCGATGGTCGCGATCGGTCACCAGCACATTCACGTTGATGGTGACCAGGAAGCTGGAAGTGACGCTGGTCGTCTGCCCCGTCTGCACGTCAGTGGTCTCGGTGCGATAAGTCAACGGCTGAACGGATTCAGAGATGATGGTCCCGTTGACGGTGGCATCGGCGCTATCGCCTGCGTCCGGCTCGACCGTGAGACGGGTGCGATCTGTAAATTCACGAATGACCGCCTGGGTCATGGGAACCTCTGTGTGATAGGACTGCGTCTTGTTTTTGAACATGGGGACAGCCAGTGTATGGACCGTGTCCGGCAGGTGCGCTGCGGATCCTAGGGTGTGGTATCCGCAACCGGAGACGCCAGGCAAAGCAAGTGCAACCAGCAGAACAAAGGAACCGCGCATGCTGTGACTATTGTCGCATCCGGAGGGAGGCCCAGCCCTTCCGGGCTGGGTTGACGTTTGGCCCCGGCCCTCCGGGCCTTGACGAAGGGAAGCGATCCGCGATTCTGCGGGGACTCATGAGGCTTTGGCATTGCCAGCGCTAAACCCGGATTTCCTGTACGCTGCACTGGACGCGACCGCGTATGCGGCTTTCGTTAAGGAAAGCCGCAAGAAGCGCGCCGGAGCAACCAAGCTGCACAGGAAATCCGGGGAAGCGCGCGATTGGAGTCGAGACTCTTTCCAGGAGCGCTAAAGCGCTCCTTCCCGCATAAATGCGGGGGCTCCCACTACCTATCGTGCGCAGCAAGAGCCATCCTTGCGAAAAAAGAATGCACTTTGTGAGAGAAAAGAGGGATAAGCCCCCCTTCCGTCGCTTTCATGCTGGAAAAAGATTGAGCGAAAAGCGAGATAAGCGAGAAAAGAGCTCCTCGCTGGTGATTCGTTTCCGTTGGCACTCTTCCCCCGCATAAATGCGGGGGCTCCCGCTACCTAACGTGCGCAGCAAGAGCCATCCTTGCGAAAAAGAATGCACTTTGTGAGAGAAAAGAGGGATAAGCCCCCCTTCCGTCGCTTTCATGCTGGAAAAAGATTGAGCGAAAAGCGAGATAAGCGAGAAAAGGGCACTCTTCCCCCGCATAAATGCGGGGGCTCCCACCTCAGCAGGGGAGAGATCTTGGCGGCAGAAAGAAAGGCCCATTTCCGAAGAAATGGGCCTTTCCTTTGTAGGTGTTGATTGGGCTAGGCGGGTGACGGCTGGCTTTCGCCGCCGAAACCGGGTGCGCGGCCAGGCTCTGGTTTGATCACATGTTGCACGTCGCCGGTGGAATTACCGGGCGGCGGTCCAAGCGGAGGCAGCGGCGGTAGCTCCTTGCCTTCGATGATCATGCGAATGTCATTCGCATCCAGGGTCTCACGATCCAGCAGGGCTTGCGCCATGCGGTGCATCGTGTCCTTATGGTCGCCGAGGATGGAATAGGCGGACTTGTAAGCATCGTCCACCAGGCTCCGCACCTCGGCGTCGATCTGACGCGCCGTCTCCTCGGAGAAGTCACGGTGTTGGGCAATCTCCCGGCCGAGGAAGATCTGCTCTTCCTTCTTGCCGAAGGTCAAAGGACCCATGCGGCTCATGCCATACTCGCAAACCATCTTGCGCGCCAGGTCGGTCGCCCGCTCGATGTCATTGCCGGCGCCCGTGGTCTTGCGATTCATGAAGATCTCCTCGGCACAGCGACCGCCCATCAAGATGGCGAGCTGGGTTTCGAGGTAATCCTTGGTGACGGTGTGCTTGTCTTCTTCGGGCAACTGCATGGTCACGCCGAGAGCCATACCGCGCGGGATGATGGTGACCTTATGCAGCGGGTCCGCATGATCGCGCATGGCAGCCACCAGAACGTGGCCTGCTTCGTGATAAGCCGTGTCGCGCTTGTCATCCTCGGAAAGGAGCATGGACTTGCGCTCGGCGCCCATCATGACCTTATCTTTGGCGAGCTCGAAATCAAACTGATGGACTGCCTTGCGGTTGGCACGGGCTGCATTGAGCGCGGCCTCATTCACCATGTTGGCCAGGTCGGCCCCGGAAAACCCGGGAGTGCCGCGAGCCAGGATGCGAAGATCGACATCTTCCGCCAAAGGAACCTTCTTGGCGTGGACGCGGAGCACTTCCTCGCGCCCGCGCACGTCCGGCCTGCCCACCACGACGCGGCGGTCAAAACGGCCGGGACGCAGCAGCGCGGGATCAAGCACATCGGGGCGGTTGGTCGCGGCGATCAAAATGACACCGTCATTGGACTCAAAGCCATCCATCTCAACCAGCAACTGATTGAGTGTCTGCTCCCGCTCATCGTGCCCGCCACCCAGGCCGGCGCCGCGGTGACGTCCGACGGCATCGATTTCGTCGATGAAAATGATGCAGGGCGCATTTTTCTTTCCCTGCTCAAAGAGGTCGCGCACACGGCTTGCGCCGACGCCAACGAACATCTCCACAAAGTCGGAGCCGGAGATGGAGAAGAACGGTACGTTGGCTTCGCCGGCAACAGCCCGGGCCAACAGAGTCTTACCGGTTCCTGGAGGACCCACCAGCAGCACGCCTTTAGGGATGCGGCCGCCCAACTTCTGGAACTTCTGGGCTTCGCGCAAAAACTCGATGATCTCCTTCAGCTCTTCCTTGGCCTCGTCCACACCGGCCACATCTTTGAAGGTGATCTTCTTCTGCTGCATGGAGAGCAGGCGGGCTCGGCTCTTGCCAAAGGACAAAGCTTTATTGCCGCCGCTTTGCATCTGCCGCAGCATGAAGAACCACAAGGCCGCGATCACGATGATGGGAGCGAAGTTGAGAAGAATCGGGAGCCAGGAATTGCCCTGTGTGTCCTTCACCGTGATGCTGACATGGTTGTCTTGAAGGATCTTGAACATGTCAGGATAGTTGGAGGGCACAGTGGTGTGGAATGCTTCTCTGTCGCTAGCGTAGTGGCCGTGCACTTCGCTGTTGATAACCGTCACATCACTGATCTTGCCCTGCTGGCCATCCTGCATGAATTGAGAAAAGGAGATTTCCCGGTCATGACTCATGCCCGTGCTCTTCTGGACGATCTGCCAAAGGAGAACCAGGCAAGCCAGGATGAATACCCAGAAAATAATTGTCTTGACCGTCGAATTCACGAAAAACCCTCTTTCTACTGCGCCTCGATAAAGAGAAGGGACCATTCAAGGCGGAGCGTATCGCTACACCTGGAACCTTCTTGCAGCCTTTTACATCTATTAGACGACAGTAATCTGCCGCGGATTCGAAGACTGGTGGATTTGCCACCCTTACCCTTAGCGCCAAATGTATTCTACTCCGCGCAAGCGGGAAACGTCTCCGAAACCGTCGGAAACCGTGCCCGAAGTTATACGCGGAGGGAACGGACCGCCCAGTTTCCCCTTCTCCCCTGTGTTTAGGCCAGGAATTGGGTGGTAAAGGTAAATTCGGGCGCATCCACTTCGACCCCACGCATCCAGACAATCTTTCCTTCCCACTCGACCACCGGCCAGTTTTTTCGCGCCCCGCCGATCACGTGCAGCCGGTCCAGAACCTCTGCAACTTTCTTGGGACTTCGGCTGTACCGAAGTGTTACCTGGTCTCCGGCTTTCCAGGGTCGTAAGACCGCCGCCGCGCTAGCCAAGCCGTCTTCCATGCGCTCACCCCGCAGGCGTACACCGTATTCGGGAGCAAGAATCTCGCCCGGAATAAGGAACGGATATGACGGCCCAGGAGCCGGCGGAGCGGAACTTCGGGTCAGACGGATTTCCCTTAGGCTGCGCTCCACGCGGATGCCGCCGGGGAGCTCGAATTTGCCGGCCCGGGACTCGGCCATGGCCAGCAGCTGTTCGGTCTGCTCAAAGCTGAGCCTGGCCCCCAGGCCGCGCGCCGCCGCACGCACCACCCGCCGGGCCACGGCCGGGTGCAGCTCGCGCAGGCGGGCCTGCTCGATGGCCACGGTTTCTTCCTCCGGATGAGTGCTGGCCGCGCGGCCGCCTCCCCGGGTGGGCCGGCCCGGCAGCAGGAGCGAGGGCAGAAGGCGCTGCAACTCCCCCTGCCAATAGGCCTCTTCGTCGCCGGAAATCGTAGCTAACCGCGCCAATTGGGCGGCAATCTGGGGGTTGAAGGTGCGCAGCAAAGGCAATAACTGCCAGCGGATTCGATTGCGGGTATGCGCCAGGTCCTTATTAGTTGCGTCTTCGCGCCATGGCTGCGGAAGCCCGATAAGCCAGGCCTCAATCGTGGCTCGGCTGTTCTCCAGGAAGGGCCGCAGGATGCTCCCGGGCTCAACCGAGAGCACGGGATGGATGCCGCTCAGCCCCTCGGTCCAGGCGCCGCGCAGCAGTTTGTGCAGCACCGTCTCCGCCTGGTCGTCGAGGGTGTGCGCAGTGGCGACGGCGTCCACCTTGCCGCTCACCATCAATTCCCGGAAAAACGCATAGCGGAGGTTACGGGCGGCCTCCTCCAGGGTTTCATGGAGGGTCGCGGCCGCGGCGGGCGCATCCACCCGACGCAGGAGGAATGGCAGGTCATGGGTTGCGGCCAGGCTGCCCACAAATGCCGAGTCTTCCTCAGCAGCGGCTCCACGAATCCCGTGCTGGACGTGGACGACGGAAAGCACGATTCCCAGCGCTTGACGTTCCTCGAGCAGCCGGCGGAGCAGAGCCACGGAGTCGGCGCCCCCGGAGACCGCGACGGCAATCCGCTGGCCAGGACGAAAGATTCGGTTTCGCAGTGTGGGCGGCTGCATCGCTGCGGCTATGTTAAAGCGCTTCCACGATTACCGTGTCCCATCCGGCATCTGCGAGGTGGGGCTTTTCTTGGGGAAAAGCCCCGTGCAAAGCATCTTCACCGGTTACACCTATCGTGGAACCGCCGCGATTCCACGATTACCGTGTCCCATCCGGCATCAGTGAGGTGGGGCTTTTCTTGGGGAAAAGCCCCGTGCAAAGCATCTTCACCGGTTACACCTATCGTGGAACCGCAAGCAATCGCACAGTTACATAGCTATACTGCGGGCATGTATCAGATAAGAGCAGCCACGCCGGCAGACGCGGCCGTCATCACCCATCACAGGCGGCGTATGTTTGTGGACGCCGGGCGCCAGGACAACCGGATCCTTGATGTGATGGCGGAGCACTTTAAACCATGGGTCGAAACCCGGCTGGCGGACGGAAGGTATCTCGGCTGGCTAGCCAGCGAAGGCGGCAAGGTGGTTGCCGGCGCCGGCTTGATCGTCCTCGACTGGCCACCGCATCCGCTCGATCCTCGTCAGGATAAGCGCGGCTACCTGTTGAATGTTTACGTGGAACCGGAGCATCGCCGCAAGAAATTGGCCAGCCAGCTGATCGATCAGGCGCTGGCTGAGGCCCGCAAGCAAAAAATTCGCGTGGTCGCGCTCCATTCCACCGACGCCGGCAAACCGCTGTACGAGAGCAACGGCTTCCGCCGGACCAACGAAATGTTCTACGTGGAACCGGTAGAGGGATAAGCTCGTCCTGCTATACTCCGATGTTTATGCGGGTCTTCGTTATTCTCCCGGCCGCCGGAATGGGCACACGTATGGCGCCCGGTCACGCGACCCCCAATGCTCCCAAGCAGTTTCTTACCTTGCATGGGATGCCGATTCTGGTCCACAGCTTGCGAGCGTTCGCCGCGGTGCCGCGGGTGAGCTCTATTTATGTGGCGGTTCGTAAGCCGGAGATCAGCCGCATGGAAACGCTGATCGCCGAACATGCCCTGGCCGCGCGCGTGCAGGTGGTGGAGGGCGGGGACACCCGGCAGCAATCGGTAAGCCAGGCGCTCAAGGCCCTCTCCGCGGCGGACGATGACATCATCCTGGTTCATGATGCGGTGCGGCCGCTGATCGACCCCGCGACCATCGAGCGAACCATCGAAGCGGTAGAAATTTACGGCGCTGCGATCGTAGGGCTACCGGCAGTGGATACTATCAAACAGGTGGAGCGCACTGCCCGTGGGGCCATTGTGACCGCCACCATTCCCCGGGAATACATTGTGCAGGCGCAGACGCCGCAGGGTTTTCGCTGGAGCGTCCTGCGTCAGGCCTTCGCCGACGCGGAGGCGGATGGATTTGTCGGAACCGATGAAGCAAGCGTCGTCGAGCGATCGGGTGCGCAGGTTGCCGTGGTCATGGGATCCCCGGCGAACTTAAAAATTACCCATCCCGGTGATCTGAAGCTAGCAGAGTTTTATTTGCAACACAGGTCCTGAAATGAGCATGAGAATTGGCTATGGCTGGGACTCGCACGCATTCAAGGCCGGCTTGCCGTTGAAAATTGGTGGCATTGCAATCGATCATCCGGAGGGCCTGGCCGGGCACTCCGATGGCGACGTGCTGTTGCATGCCATTACCGATGCCTTGCTCGGCGCGCTTGCCGTGGGTGATATCGGCAGCTTCTTTCCCCCTGGCGATCCACGGTGGAAGGATGCCGATTCCGCGATTTTCCTCAACCTGGCCATGGAAGAGCTGCATACCGCCGGCTACCGCATCGTCAACGTCGACACCACGCTGGTGTTGGCCGCGCCCAAGATTGGGCCCATCTCTGGTGATATGCGGCAGCGTGTCGCGGAGTTGTTGGACATTGAGCCGAACGCGGTGGGCATCAAGGCCAAGACGCCAGAGGGTCTGAATCAGGATCACGTAGCCCAGGCCCATGCCGTGGTTCTTCTGGAAAAATTCGACGACAACGACCGGATCGGTCTACTGGAAGCCGAAATCGACGACCCCACTACGGTGGAAAAGGTAGTGAGCGAGCTGGTAGGCGAGGGCCGCGGCAGCAAGAGCAGGCGCATGGTGCCGCTGCCGGTCTTCGACACCGAAGACATCACTTAAGGCTGAGCTGTTTTTCGATCTGTATCGCGGGAATGCAACGCCCGAACGGCTCCGGGTGGCGAGTTACACCGGCAACCAAAGCTTTGGGTGGCCCATTCAAGCCGTCCTTTGGCTTGAGTGGGCTATGATGCTCCCAACCCTTTTGCGCTTAGCGGTTAGGGACCTGCCGTTCTGTCGGCTGGGTGGCCCATTCAAGCCGTCCTTTGGCTTGAGTGGGATAGTGGCTCCCAAGGAAAAAATTCCTCTCCACGAGATAGAGGTTTGGGGTCGGTATGGTAGCCCACTCAAGCCAAAACACGGCTTGACCCCGATTCCCTGCCACGCTGTGCTAGTGAGGTCCGCGTGTGCGCCTTTCATTAAGGAAAGGCGCATGGAGTGTATCAACGCCACAAGCCTCCGCAGGAAATCGGGGCAGATGGGGCACCCAAAGCCTTGGTTGCTGGTGCATGTACAAGAGCCGGTCTGGCTGGGTATCGGTTTGGCCCTTGCAATTCAGATGCGAAGGAAGATCTTCCTTCGGTACATCCAGAAGAGGATAAGCCAATAGATGAGCATCACCGCGATTCCCAGCAACAGAGGCTCCAATCCAGGCCCGAGAACCTGGAAGACCTGATACCGCAGATGGATATGGAGACTGCTGATGATGAAGTTTTCCCACAAGTGGGCCATCAGATAAGCGGCAATGGAGTTCACCCCCACGACCACCAATGGGAATGCCCAACGGCGGTAGCCCTTTACATCGATCACCCATGAAAATGCGGCGAGAAAGAAGAAACAAACGCCGCCGCTGAATAACGTCCAACTGGGCGTCCAGATTCTTTTCACGATCGGACAGATGCCGGCGAAGTGCAGCAGCAGACCAGCCGCCGCGAGCAGGACGCCCGCGAGCAAAAACTTTCTGATCGGAACTTTCGGCTGTTCCGCGCGAAACCAGCGGCCGGCGAACAAGCCCAGCAACATGGTCCCCAGGGTGGGGATAAAGCTAAGCGTCAGGTAGCCGCCGGAGTTGTAAGCAAACGGTGCTCCCCGGCGGAACAGATTGAGAAACCAGAGATCGAACGCCTGCCCCAGATTGCTGTTCTTGTTCCAATGCGAGGCAAAACCGGTGAAGTTGTGGACCCAATCCGGGGCAACACCCACAGCGGCATAGTCGAAGCCGGGACCCGGCGCGGGGTAGAGCGCCCAGGCCAACCAATATCCGAATAGAACCGCCGTGAACGCGATCCACTGCCATCGCGGGCGGCAAAACGCCAGCAGAAACGCGAATGGATAGCCCAGGCCAATCTGGGTGAGCGTGTCCTCAAAGGTGAAATAGGTGCGCGTGCTGTCGGTGGAGCGGAGAAAGATCCCCAGCGCCACCAGCAGGAGAGATCGCCACAAGGTGTGCGCAAACAACTGCCGGAAGCTCTGTCCCTTTTGCATCCGGCTGGCGATGGAGTACGGCAGAGCAACCCCGACTAGAAAAGTGAACGCGGGTTGAATCGTATCGTGTAACGACATGCCGGACCATTCCACGTGCGTCTGGTTGTAAGCCAGCACCCGCCAGAACAAGCTGTAGGGGTAAGCCCGGTGGACGGCGGCGAACTGCAATACCTCGCCCATCATCAACACCATCACCAGGCCGCGATAGGCGTCCACAGCGACGTTTCGCTTGACGCTCCTGGCGACAGCCGGCTCCGGACCCGGGGCGTCCGGGACCACGCTCGGGGAAACAAGCAACTCGCTGACAGTCGTGTTCATGCGTGGCAGGGATGTTAGCACGCGGACGCAAAAAATGTTGCGAGGTAAAAGGATATGATTTCGAATCAGTCGCAAAGCACACAAGAGGCAGCAATGACAGAGAACCCGGACCATCCGTTTGAAGGTATTTCCAGAAGAGAATTCCTGCGCTTGAGCGCCCTGGGCGTGGTGGCCTCCGGCCTGCCACTCCCCATCCACGGGGAAGCCGGCAAACCCTCCGCAGGCAGCGTCATCGATATGCCCTACACCGCCATTACCTCCGCCGAAGGCCCGCGTATCGGCATCATCGGCGTCGGGGGACGGGGCACCAGCCTCCTGGGAAACCTTCTCGGGGCCAACGCCAGGGTGCTCGCGATCTGCGACATCGTGCCCGAAAAGGCCGCCCACGCGCAGGATCTGGTTGAAAAATCAGGGCAGAAACCACCCACACTCTACACCAGCGGCGATCACAGCTTCCAGTCGCTGGTGGCTCGCGACGACCTCGACCTGGTGCTCATCGCGACTCCGTGGAACTGGCATGTCGAGATGGCCGTGGCGGGCATGACGCATGGCAAGCATGTGGCGGTCGAAGTTCCAGCCGCCACCACTCTGGAAGATTGCTGGAAACTTGTCGACACCTCGGAACAGACCCGCCGTCACTGCACCATGCTGGAAAACTGCTGCTATGGCTTTAACGAGACCCTTATCCTCCGCATGGTGCATGACGGGCTCTTTGGAGATCTGCTGTATGGCGAGGGCGCCTATCTCCACGACCTCCGCTCAGAGCTCTTCTCCGGCAAGGGAGAGGGCCTGTGGCGGCTCGCCGTCCATACCCAACGCGATGGAAATCTGTACCCGACGCATGGACTCGGCCCGGTTGCAAATTACATGGGCATCCAGCGCGGCGACCGGTTCGATTACATGGTGTCGATGAGCAGCCCGCAGCGAGGGCTTGAGCTCTATCGCAAGCAACACATCGACAAGTCCAACCCTCACTGGGCCGACCACTACGTGACCGGGGATTTAAATACCTCGCTGATCAAAACCTCCAATGGCCTCACCATCACGCTCAAGCACGACGTCTCCAACCCTCAGCCATACAGCCGGATCAACAAAATTGCGGGCACCAAAGGGATCTTCACCGACTACCCGCCGCGCATCTACTTCGACGGCCAGGACAAAGAGGAATGGGGTTCTATCGATTCCTGGAACCGGTATCAATATCCGCTGTGGAAAGAGGAAGGCGAGATTGCGAAGAAGATTGGCGGGCACGGCGGCATGGATTTCATCATGCTCTACCGCCTGTTGCAGTGCATGCGGCAAGGGCTACCCCCCGACATGGACGTCTACGATGCGGCAGCCTGGTCATCGCCCGGTCCCTTGAGCGTGCTCTCTTTGGAGCACGGCAGCGCGCCGGTAAAATTCCCGGATTTCACCCGCGGGCACTGGAAGGACCGAACCGCTTCCGCAATCGCCACCCTGTCCTAGGGGATACGCGGGCCGCTGAAATGATCTAGCATCGGAAAAACGATGCCAGACGCCTCTGAAAAACCCCGCGTTCGTTTCGCGCCCTCACCCACCGGCTACCTGCATGTAGGCGGCGCGCGCACTGCCCTCTTCAACTGGCTCTTCGCCCGGCATGCCGGCGGCACCCTCATTCTGCGCATTGAAGATACCGACTTCGAGCGGTCCTCGGAGGATATGGTGCAGGGCATCCTCGATGGCATGCGCTGGCTCGGCCTGGAATGGGATGAAGGGCCGTTCTTTCAATCCCAACGGCTGCCTCTCTATCAATCTACGGCCGAAAAGCTGCGCGCGAGTGGGCACGCCTACTACTGCTTCTGTACTAAGCAAGAGTTGGAGCAACGGCGAGCTCAAGCTGCTGATGCCGGCAAGCCACCGATGTACGACCGGCGCTGCCGCGCGATCGATCCGGTCGTGGCCTACGGACGGTTTCAGGCCGGTGAGCCGGGCGCACTGCGCTTCGCCGTGCCCGAGGGAGGAGTCACGGCATTTGAAGACGCGGTCTTCGGCCGGGTGGAATTCGCCAACGCAGAATTGGAAGACTTCGTCCTGCTGCGCTCCGACGGTGTGCCTACCTATCACCTGAGCGTGGTGGCTGACGACCTGGATATGCGCCTCACGCACATCATTCGCGGCGCCGACCACATCTCCAATACGCCCAAGCAGGTGCTGCAATACCACGCCCTGGGAAAACCTCTGCCGGTCTTTGCTCATCTTCCGCTGATTCTCGGACCGGACAAGAGCCGGCTTTCCAAGCGTCACGGCGCCACCAGCGTCCTCGCCTACCAGGACATGGGCATTGTGCCCGAAGCCTTCCGCAATTTTCTCGCTCTACTGGGCTGGACGCCGGGCAGCGCGCAAAAGGACCGGGAGATCTTCTCCTCCGGCGAGTTGATCGAACTATTCTCGCTGGCTGGTATCTCGAAGTCGAATGCTGTCTTCGACAACGAAAAGCTGGCCTGGTTCAACACCGAATGGATCCGCCGCTACTCACCAGCGGAGCTGCTGCCTCTGATAGAAGGGGAGTGGGCAAAGACCGGATTCTCCTCCGACCGGACTGGGGAAGAGATACTGGCGGCGATCGCTTTACTGCAGCCCAGGGCGCGCAGCCTGAAAGATTTTGCCGGAGCATTTCGCGGCTACTTCAGCGACGCTTATGAGTACGATACAGCCGCTGTAACTAAATTCCTCTCCGACGAGCGGAGCCGCGGGCTGCTGATGGAACTTGGCGACCGTTATCAATCTCTGGACGAGTTTACCGAGCCGGCAGCGGAGCAGTTGCTGCGGGCCTTTGCCGAGGAGAAGGGCGTAAAGGCCGGTGCCTTGATCAATGGATCGCGGGTTGCGCTGACGGGCCAGGGCGTAGCCCCAAGTCTTTTCGCGGTGATGGCCGCTTTGGGCAGGGAGCGGGTAGTAAAGAGGTTAAAGGCGGCCGGTGCGATCCCCTCTTCTCAAGAGCAATTGGGCGTGCGATAGAGCGGCAGGGAAAGGAAATCACCCTCAGCGGCTTTACAGGCTGCGGAAATACTCTCCAGCGGACGGGAAAGCAACACCTCAGGGGGGCTAAAGCCCTCATAAGGCGCGGTTTGCGGCACGACTAAAGTCGTGCCCTGACACAAAGCATGAGTTTTTCCGCAGGCTCTGAAGCCCGCTACCCTTCAGCGGCATCAAGCCCGTATCTTTCATAAATAAAATGGGCTCTTCCACGTTCTCATCCCGACGCCTTTTTTGCAGCGGACTTCCTGGGTGGCCCATTCAAGCCTTCTGTTGGCTTGAGTGGGCTGCGGTCCCGACGCCCGTATCCTTCATGACTGGCATTATCAGCAGCAGCGGCGCGGGGAGTGTGCGTCTCAAGCGCCCTAGGTCTTCTGCTACTGGGCGATGACGGTGACCGAGACGGGTATGCTGTTGGGCGGCTTGCAGGAATTTGCGTCGCAGGCCTGGTAGCGCAGAGCTCCCTCCAGAAGATGCTCGCCCGGCTGCGCCGTCACGTGGGCATGCAAAATGAACTCGCCGGTATACACGCTGAGCTTCTGCCGCGGAGAAAGCTGCAGGGCATAATCCGTGCCCGGCGGGAAGTCGACCGCCGTGACATTCAGACCCTGCACTTCGACCACAGCGAGCCGCGCAGGGATCAAGAACTTATCCGTAGGTGCGTGCGAATTGATGTGCAGACCGTCGGCCACGCGAAAGTGAAGATCGATCTGGGCCGTACGGCGCGCCGGAATCTCTACTTTGTCAGGGTAAAGGAACTGCACCGCCGCAGCCGCATCGCGCCGCTGATCGGCGCCCCCGGGCAGCGGCAAGGGCTGGTCTTTCAATACCTGTCCGGAAGCTGCAATGCACACCAGCGCGGCGACCAGCATGGCAGTGGGGCGGAGCACTCTATTTGCCTCCAGCGGCCAACGCCTTCTTGATGCTGGCCTCGACTTCATCTTTTGAGACCAGCCCGGCGGTCTCCGCAACAATCTTTCCGTCCCGGCCAACGAAGTAAGAAGTGGGAAGAAACTCGACGCCGCCATACTTGCGCGACACGGCGTCGTCGCCTACCAGCAATGGGTAGTTGAGGCCCTCTTCCTGGCCGAATTTTGCCAGCTTGGCACGCGGAGTATCGGCATCATCCTCGGAGACACCAAGAATTTCAAAGCCCTGTGGAGCGTACTGGCTGCGCAACGCAACCAGCCAAGGCATCTCAATCTTGCACGGCGCACACCAGGTCGCCCAGAAGTTGATCAGTACCGCCTTGCCCTTGTAGTCGGAGAGGGAAAGCTTCTTGCCTTCGACCGTCCGCAGGCTGAATTCGGGGGCGCGCTTGCCACGCAAATCCGGAAGCCCCTCGTCGGCGGAAACGTCCTGCTGGACAGACTGGTTATTGGAGTTTTCAGGAGCAGCAATACCCTGCACCTGATGCTGTGCGTATTGCTTGCGGCGCTTGTAATTGGCATAGCCCGACCAAACCATAAGCGCGAACGCGGCCAGAACCACAACAATAACCCATTGATTGCGCTTCACGTCGAGTGACCTTCTCCGGGCGAGGGAGCAACTTTGAGCTTGCATACACTCGTGCCTCTACCATTCTAAAGGACGCTCCCGCAGAGCGCCCCCAAGGCTGGCCACTGGTGCTGTTACGATCAATTGTTTTGTGATTGCGGATTTCATGAATACACCGACTCCCGCCCAGTTGATACGCATCGAAGCCGAGGCGCTGCTTCGACTTGCGGCCCGCCTTGAGGATGGCATGTCGGCCCCCTTCGCCCACGCCGTGGAGTTGGTGGTGGGGTGTGGGCAGCGGCGCGGGCGCGTGGTCGTCACCGGCATAGGCAAGAGCGGCATCATTGCGCAGAAGCTGGTCGCCACCTTCAATTCGACGGGAACGCCGGCCCTATTTCTGCATCCGGCCGAAGCGCTGCACGGCGACCTCGGCATGCTGGCCAAGGGCGACCTGGTGCTGGCGCTCTCCTACAGCGGCGAGACGGAGGAGATCCTACGCCTGCTGCCCACGCTGAAGCGCATGGGCGATGCCCTGATCAGCTTCTGCTGCGCCATGGGCTCGACCCTGGCGCTGGCCAGCGACGTAGTCCTGGACGTCAGCGTGGAGCAGGAGGCCTGCGGGCTGGGTCTGGCGCCCACCGCTTCCACTACGGTGATGCTGGCGTTAGGGGACGCCTTAGCCATCGCGGCGTCGCTCCAAAAGGGCTTTCGCGCGGAAGACTTCGCTGACCTGCATCCCGGCGGTAAGCTGGGCAGAAAACTGGCCCGGGTGAGAGAGCTGATGCACGCACGCGATGCAGTTCCCAGGGTGTCCGCGGCCACGCCGATGCCCGAGGTGATCTACGAGATAAGCCGCAAAGGCCTGGGCATGACCACCGTGACCGAGGGCGAGACCTTAATCGGCATCATGAGCGACGGCGACCTGCGCCGCCTGCTGGAGCGGAAAGGACCGGACGCGCTGGCGATGACCGCGGGCGATGCCATGAACGCGGCGCCCAGGACCATTGCCCCGGATGAGTTTGCCGCCAGAGCCCTGAGCATTATGGAGGAAAAGAAGATCACCTCGCTGGTCGTCGTGGACTCCGCGCATGCCGTGGCGGGCGTTCTCCATCTTCATGACTTGTGGGGACTTGAGCTGATCTGAGACTACGAGGCGGCGGCTTCCGCGGCTTCGATGCTGTCGAAGCTTTTGATCAAGGTATTGGCGCTGGTAAGCTTCAGCAGCTCGGCGACACGGTAGTTGACTGCCACCAGCCGGATATCACGGCCGTGGCGTTTGCCGGAGACGTAGTAATTCAGAATGGCGCCCAGGCCGGCCGAATCCATGTAGGGCGATTCCGTAAAGTCGAGGATGGTGACTTTCTCCGTGCCACCCATGAGGACCTTCTGAAAATCGAACAAACTGCTCAGGGTAATCGGTCCGTGCAGGCGAAAAATTCGGGTGTCCGCCGTGTTGCCGGGCACGACGTCAAAGGTCAAAGGTTCGTTATACATAGCATCCGTGATTGTAGAAAGCGCGCGGCCCGGTTTGATGACAGTCCGGTAAATACCGCGGGCGTTGCCGGGAGTGCGCGCGCTACCCTGCCATGTGAACCCTCGCTGAACCATTTAGAATTGGCTCACGTCGCTCGAGAAAGTATCCCCTAGAATGCACCGTTGGTCGAAGCTGTTTATTCCTACCCTGCGTGAAGCCCCGGCCGATGCCGAGGTAGCCAGCCACAAGTTTCTATTGCGCGCCGGATACATCCGGCAAGTCGGGGCGGGAATCTACTCCTACCTCTTCCTCGGCCAGCGCTCCATCAACAAGATTCAGGCCATTGTCCGGCAGGAGATGGACCGCATCGGGCAGGAGTTCCTTCTGCCGGCGCTCCATCCGCGTGAGTTGTGGGAAGAGAGCGGACGCTGGACAGTCATGGGACCGAACCTGTTCAAGCTGCAGGACCGCAAGGGCGCCTGGCTGGTCCTGGGCATGACGGAAGAAGAGGTGATGACCGACATCGCCCGCAAGGAGCTGCGCAGCTACAAGCAGTTGCCCCAGATCTGGTACCAGATCCAGACCAAATTTCGCGATGAACCGAGGCCCAGGGCGGGCCTGTTGCGCGTGCGCCAGTTCATCATGAAAGACAGTTATTCCTTCGACCTGGATGCGGCCGGTCTCGACCTCAGCTACGACAAGCACGATGCGGCCTATCGCGCGATTTTTACCCGCAGCGGGCTCAACTTCGTCGCTGTGCAGGCCGACTCTGGCGCCATGGGCGGCTCCCAGTCGCAGGAGTTCATGGTCTACGCGGAGGCAGGAGAAGACCTGATCATCAGCTGCCCCAACTGCAACTACGCAGCCAACATGGATAAAGCTACCTCGCTGCTGCCCCCGGTCGAAGACCTGCCGCCCGCCGGGAACGGCGAACCAGAATTGGTTCATACCCCGGGACGGCGAACCATCGAAGAGGTAGGCGCGCTGCTCGATTTGGAGCCGGTCCACCAGATCAAGACCATGGCCTATATGGCCTTGACTCCGCAGGCGAAGGTGGGTGCGCCGGAGATCGCCAGTCCGGTCGTGGTCCTGTTGCGCGGGGACCACATGCTCAATCAGGCCAAGCTCGCCGCCCTTTTTCCCGCCGCCCGGGAACTCCGGCCCATGCTGGCCGAGGAGATCCTGGATACCTTTCATGCGCCCGCTGGTTCTCTGGGCCCGGTCGGTCTCGATATCCTGACAGCCGGTGAGCAAGCCGAGAGCGGCAAAGTGACCGTCGTCCTGGATCTCGCTCTGGAAGGCCGCCAGAATCTAGTCGCCGGGGCGAACCGGGAGGAATATCATCTGCGCAATGTAACCCGGGGCCGAGACTTCCTTCCTACCCAGATCGCCGATGTGCGCAACGTCATGGAAGGTGAAAACTGCCCCCAGTGTCCAGCGGTGCCGGGCAGTCCGCTGAAAGTGGCAAAAGCCATCGAAGTGGGACACATTTTCAAGCTCGGTTACCGATATTCGGATGGCATGGGGGTTCGTGTATTGGACCCCAACGGCAAGGAAGTCACGCCCATCATGGGTTGCTATGGGATTGGGATCGAGCGCATCCTGACTGCGGCCATTGAGCAGAACCATGACGCGAACGGCTTTTGGCTGGCGCGCTCGATAGCGCCCTTCGATGTGGTGGTGACCGTGACCAATATGGGCGATGCGCACCTGGCAGCCACCGCCGAGCAGGTAGCCCAGAAGCTCGAGGATGCCGGATTTGATGTCTTACTGGATGACAGGGACGAACGGGCAGGCGTCAAATTCAAGGATGCGGACCTGGTAGGCATACCTTACCGCATCAATATAGGTAAGAAAGCGGCAGAAGGGCGGGTGGAGCTGGTAACGCGCTCCACGGTGAGCAGCCAGGACGTGGCCATCGCAGAGATCGCGCAGCGGGTCCGGGAAATCGCAGCAACCGTCTAAGGGACCTAGGAGTTCATAATTTGGCCGTCAAAATCAAGGTTGTCCGCGCAAGCCTGCTTGAGCACCCGGTGCGCAACATCATCCTGATCGCGCTGGTGGGTACTCTGCTGCTGGGCCTGGTGGTGTGCGAATCGATCTTCGGCTACTACTACTTCACCTATCGGCATAGGGTGGATGAGTGGCTGCAGAAGCCGCTCTTCCAGCAGACGGCAATGATCTATGCAGCCCCGAAGGAGTTACGGGTCGGGCAGAAGCTGACTCCGCAGACGATAGCCCAGGAATTGCGCGCCGCTGGTTACAGCGGAGACGACGATCGCGAGCGATCGCGGATGGGAACCTACTCGCTCAACGATTCGAGCATCAAGATCCAGCCTGGGCCGCAATCGTATCACTCCGAACAGGGCGCCACGGTCACGTTCGACAAAGGAATGGTCAAGCAGATTTCTGGCGACGGAGGCCAATCGCTGGATGCTTACGAACTGGAACCACAGCTCATCACCGGTCTCTCCGAAGGGCAGAACCGTACCAAGCGCCGCCTGGTCAACTTTAACGAACTGCCACCCAACCTGGTCAATGCCGTAACTTCGATCGAGGACCGCCGTTTCTTTGAGCATGGCGGAGTCGACTACTACAGCATGCTCGGCTGGATCTGGCATGACTTGCGGCATGACCGCCGTTATGAGGGCGGCGGTTCCACGCTTACCATGCAGCTTTCACGAGGACTCTTCCTCTCGCCGGAACGCCGAATCAAACGCAAGGTCATCGAAATTGCCATCACTTTCCAGCTGGAGAATCGCTTTAACAAGCAACAGATCTTTCAGATCTACGCCAACGAAATCCCGCTTGGCCAGCAGGGAAGCTTCGCCATCAACGGCTTTGGCCAAGCGGCGCAGACTTATTTCGGTAAAGACGTGAAGGATCTGGACCTGGCGCAAAGTGCAATGCTCGCCGGCATGATCCAGCACCCCAGTTATCTCAATCCCTATCGCCATCCGGACCGGGTGATTTCCCGCCGCAACACGGTGCTCGACTCCATGGTGGAAACGGGAAAGATCACCAAAGAAGAATCCATGCGTGCCAAGGCTGCGCCGCTGAACCTGAGGCCTATCAACGTCGATGCGGGCGAGGCGCCGTACTTCGTCGACCTGGTGCGCGACCGGCTGGTGCAGCACATGGGCGAGGCGGACTTCAACCATTCCGGGCTGCGCATTTACACCTCGCTCGACCCGGATCTGCAGCGGCTAGCGTCGGAGGCGGTGACAGAGGGCATGAAGGGCGTCGACCTGCAGGTGGAAAAGCTGCATGCGCGCCGAGTAAAAGCGGGGGACGATTCACCCATCACTTATCCCCAGGTCGCGTTAGTGGCGCTGAACCCGCATACCGGCCAGGTGCTGGCACTGGTGGGAGGACGAAATTACGGCGTCAGCCAGTTCGATCATGCGGTGCAAAACCGGCCGACCGGCTCCGCTTTCAAGCCTTTTGTTTACGCCGCGGCCTTCAACACCAGCCTGGCCGGCACCGTGCTTACCCAGCCGGCAGTCGTGCCGCCGGCCAGCGAAGAAGCCGTGTCCACGAATCCTGTATCGGCGAATGGCGCATCCGCCGATCCTGCGCCTCCTGATCCAGGCAGACTGAGCGGGATCTTTACCCCCATCACCTTGCTGAACAATGACCCTTCGACCTATGAAGGCGGTTATACCCCGCGCAATTATCACAATGACCAGCGTTTTACCGGACAGATCACCGCGCGCACAGCGCTGCAATGGTCAGAAAATAACGCTGCGGTCACTTTGGCAGACATGGTTGGTTACAACAACGTCGCTGCCCTGGCTCGGGATGCAGGGATCAAATCCGCCCGCGGAACGCCGTCGGTAGCCCTGGGCGCTTATGGATCATCCCCGCTCGAAATAGCCGGAGCCTATACCGTCTTTGCGAACGGCGGGGTCAAGATCGATCCCTGGCTGCTGGCATCGATACGGTCCGCGAACGGCGATGTGCTCAACGACTATCCACCGAACTCCAAGCCGATCCTCGATCCTCGGGTGGCCTATCTGACCTTGGCCCTGATGGAGAACGTGATCAACTCGGGTACTGCTGCCGTGGTGCGGGCTGATCGGCTTCACTGCCCCCGCCGCGGGCAAAACCGGCACTTCGCACGATGCGTGGTTCGTCGGCTTTACCAGCAACCTGCTCTGCGTGGTTTGGATTGGGAATGACGACTATACGGATATCAAGCTGGAAGGTGGCAAAGTAGCCGCGCCCGTCTGGGCAGATTTCATGAAGCACGCAGTCAAGTTGCCGGAATACTCCGATACCCGCCAGTTCACCCCTCCCAATGGGGTCTCGACGGTGCGGCTGGACAAAGTGACCAACCTGCTTGCCGATGCCAGTTGTCCATCGGACTACGATGCGGTTTTTCTCGACGGTACAGCGCCAACCCAGACCTGCGACCAGAGCGCCGGGGATCAGCGTAGTGTCTTCCAGAAGCTTTTTGGTATTGATAAGCAGGCCAACGTCGCTCCGGGAACCCCGGCGAACGGGATGCCGGCGTTGCCGCCGCCACAGGTGGGCACGCAGGCAGCAGCCGCTCCGACCCAGCCGGGCCTGGCTCCGCCCCCTCCGGACGGGCAGAAAAAGAAAAAGAGGGGCTTCTTCGGAAGGCTATTCGGCGGCAAAGGGGATGACGATAACAAGCAGCCGCCGCAGCCCGACCCCGCGCAACCGCACTAGGTCAATGTAACCGTGAATGAGCTTTAATGCGGATAAATCGTATCAATGAATGAGTGGTATGGCTTTACTGGCTGCGGAAAGACCGATGCTTTTGTATCAGGGCACAACTTTAAGTCGTGCCGTAAATGGTTGAGAATAGGTCGGGCTTTACAGCCCCTGCAATACGCTTTTGCTCTGCAGGGTGGTAGGCCTAGCGAACCGTCGGTTGAGAGTTGAGTCCATGAGCCTGCCCTGAGCTTGTCGAAGGGGACGACTTAGAGTCAGACTTGACCAAATTAGCTTTTCCAACTCTGTCCATCCACCTCCAGCGGCGCCAAATGAGCCACCGGTGGAAGTGGTTGGAAGGAGTCGCCACCAACAGCAACCAACCCGATTTTGCTTGCCGCGTTCTCTCCAACGCATTACAGGAACTGCACCGAATTCCAGAAGGCCAGTTGTCCCGCTACATTTCCGCAGCCTCTGAAAGCCGTACACTTTCTGAAAAATAGGTTCTTCCGGATTATTCCTTCTGACATTCTGGGCACCAGAAGGTGGAGCGGGCGCCGAGGCCTTGTTTACGCATGAGAATCTTGGTTCCGCAGCGGCGGCAGGCAGAGCCCGTACGGTGGTAAACCCAGAGCCTGGCGGCCGGATCGCCCGATTCGGTGGTACGACGCCCTCCGGTGTAAGTCACGATGGCGTCCCCGGCTCCGTCTGCGACGTTGGCAGTGAGAAAGCGCCGCGCCGTTGCCAACAGACACTCGATCTCATGCGTGCGCAAGCTGGCGATCTTTCGGAAGGGACTTACTCCGCAGGCAAAGCAAATCTCGGATTTGAAGACGTTCCCAATCCCGGCCATCACTCGCTGGTTCAGCAAAACATTGCCGACTTCTTCGTCGCCATGCTCGAGCAGGCGCGCCGCGACCTCATCGGTGGCAAAGGAGGGGCCCAGTAGATCCGGTCCCAGGCCGGCGACTCCGGCAAACCTTTCCAAAGTGCGCGCGGTGTAGAAGCGGGCGACCGGCACGTCGAAGGCGACTGCCAACAAATCATCCGTGCCCAGGACTACGCGCATGTGGCTGCGAGCCCGCTGCCACCGCTCCCCCACCCGGTAGATGTGCCAGCTGCCGCTCATCAACATGTGCGTAGCCAGGATCAGATCGCCGGAGAAATGGATCAGCAGCCATTTGCCGCGCGATTCTACTCGCTGGATAATGCGCCCGGTCACCGGGCTCTGATCGTGCACGCTGGCCAATGGCGCATAGGCAGTCTCAAAGAGGGTGACCTCGTGGCCGGCAAACCCCTGCTGCAAAGCACGAGCGGAGCGGAAAATGGTATCGCCTTCGGGCACGGAAGTACCGCTCTCCTATTGCACGTTCGGGGCGATGCCCGGCGGCTGCACAGGTGCGTTGGCCAGCAATACACGGCGAAAGTTGAGACCCAGCGGCGCGAGATGGAAACCGGCATCCTGCAGGAAGGAAGCTAGGAAGTGCTGCGCCGCCGGCTGGCCGTTAATCGTCGAGATCAGCATGCCTCCCCGCTGGTCTTCGCGGCGTTCCATATCCTGCTGGGCCAGGGAGGCGAGAAATACGCTCAGGTCGCGCGCCGTCGACGAGCGCTCCGGTTCGTCGATGGGCAAGAAAACTTGCAGGTTGGGCTGATTGCGGCGCAGATAGGCCACCAACTCACCGTTGCGCAGCACAACGCTGGCGCCCACGCTGCGAGTGAGCTGGCGCGGGGCTCCCTCCACTGCTTCCTCGTCCTGCGCAGGCCAGCGCAGAACAGAACCATATAGATTGGCGGGATCGGTGGCCGCCAGAATCACCATCTCCGGCTTCTCCAGCGGCGGGCCGCTACGTAGGCCACGGAGCAAATCGACCGCCGCGGGAAGGGCGAACTGGGTCGCGCCGAGACCAGCGACAAAATAACCGCGGCGTATGCGGCCGCTTTCTTCCAGCGCCTTGAGCACGTCGTAGATGGCGCTGAAACCTCCGGGCAGATTCTCACTCGCCGCCGACTCGCGGGTGAGAACACCATAGCGATTGAGCAATTGCTGAGCCAAGGCGTGGCTCCATTCGGTCGCGGAGGCGAGCGATGAGGGGACCAAGCTCCAGCGGCCCTGGGCGCTGGGCGGCGTAGTACGGCGAGAACGGAAGGAGGGCAGGTTGTGCTGCCGCTTGGGCTGCCGCGAAGAAGCCGCGGGCCGTTCGACATAGGCGCGCAATGCGTGGAAGGTGTCATTGGTCACCAGGCCGCGCCAGACCAGGTTCCACAGCGCATCGAGCGTCTCGCCCGGGTATCCGCCGCCAACCGCCTCGTGCAGTTGGCTGAAGAAAGCAGCGCCGCTGCGGGCGAGTTGTTCCAGCAGTGCTGTTTCGCGTGGACTCAACGGGTTCTCGGCCGGCGGCTCGGCGCGCGGAGGCAGCAAGGTCCTGAGCTTATCGGCCAGGAACAAGCCAATGCGCCCGTCATGCTCGCCCAGCGAATCGAGGCCGCACCAGACGACTTCGCCTGCAGCAATCAACGTGTCAAGACTGCCGGGCGAGTAATTGACCAGGCGCGCGGGCAGGATGGAGGTTTCGATCAGCGAGGCGGCCAGCGGCGCGCCCTGCAGATGCTCGATGGTGTCAAGCAAGGCATCGAGACCGCGCCTGCGCTGCAGCACACCCTGCCAGTGGGTCGCCAGGCGAGCCAGCGCCTGCTGCTCGATGGGCTCGACTTCGCGGCGCAGTTTGGCCAACGACTTGCGCCGAATCGAACGCAGTACCTCCGCATCGCACCACTCGCGATAGACGCCGCCGGGACGGAATCCCCCTTCCAGAATGCGGCCGTCGAGCAGCAACGACTGCAAAGCACTCTCCACCTGCGGCGCATCGAGGGCGAAGCGGGAGCTGACTTCGCGCAAGGTGAAGGGTCCGTGAGTCCGGGCGAAGCGGCGAACCAGTTCCAATACTGGAGCCATCACCGGCTGCAGCAGCGCGGACGCAATGCCAGGGGGAAGAGGAATACCCAGCGCGTCCCGATAGCGAGCCGCATCTTCGACCGCGATCAGCCGCTTTTCTCCGGCTATCTTTATCTCCAGCAAGCGCCGCGACCGCAGCAGACGATCCAGTTGATGGATGAGTTCGGAATCGGCGAGACGGCGTTGCAGTTCGTTGCGCGTGAGATCTCCGATGCGCAGCAGCAAGTCATGGATGCCGTCCGCGGAGCGAACGCGCTGGGTTTCGAGCAGGCCCTGCAACTGCTCTTCCACTTCGCTGATGGCGTCGGCGTCGAGCAGTTCGCGCAGGTCGGCATCGCCCAGCAGGTCGCGCAACTGCTCCTGATCGATAGAAAGGGCCTGGGCCCGGCGCTCAGCCAGCGGCGCATCGCCATCGTAGATGTAGTTGGCCACATAGCTGAAGAGCAGCGATGAGGCAAAGGGTGAAGGGGTGCGGGTGTCGGCGACATGCACGCGCACGTTGCGCTGGCGAATGGCGCGGAGCGTCTCCAGCAGCGCCGGCATATCGAAGACGTCGCGCATACACTCGCGGTACGCCTCCAGCAGGATGGGAAACGATGGATAACGGGAGGCAACGGAGAGCAGGTCGTAGGCTCGCTTGCGTTGCTGCCACAAGGGCGCGCGGCCCTGCGCGCGACGACGCGGCAGGAGCAGCGCCCGGGCAGCGCTCTCGCGGAATTTCGCCGCAAAGAGCGCTGTGCCGCTGAGCTGGCGCAAGACCAGATCGGTGGCCTCTTCCGCGTCAAGAAGAATCAGCTCGGGGTCCGGGGCCGCATCGCTGTCGGGGAAGCGCAGTACGAATCCATCGTCACCCCACATTGCTTCCACATCCGCACCGCCACTGGCACGAATACGGCCGGTGATCGCCATGGACCAGGGCGCGTGAATGCGGCTGCCGAACGGGGTGAGGACGCAGACGCGCCAATCGCCCATTTCGTCGCGCGTGCGCTCGATGACGATGGTGCGATCATCTGGAACCTCGGTGGTGGCAATTTCCTGGTCGGCGAGAAAGCGGATGAGGTTTTCGGCTGCCATGGAATCGAGATCGTGCTCGCGGGTGAGGCGGCTCAACGCTGCGTTGCGGGGCATCTCGCGCAGTTCCCGCACCAGCTTGCCGATGCGGCGGCCAAACTCCAGCGGACGGCCGGCGTTGTCTCCATGCCAGAAGGGCATCTTGCCCGGCTGGCCGGGCGCAGGCGAAACCAGCACCCGGTCGTGGGTGATCTCATCGATGCGCCAGGTTGAGGCACCCAGGATGAAGGTGTCGCCGGTCCGGCTTTCGAAGACCATCTCTTCGTCGAGTTCGCCCACGCGAACGGACTTGCCTTCGGCCCCAGAGAGAAATACGCCATAGAGACCGCGATCGGGAATGGTGCCGCCATTCAGGATGGCCAGCATCTTTACGCCCTCGCGCGGCGCGAGCGTGTCGCGGCCGCGGTCCCAGGTGATGCGCGGCCTCAGGTCGGCGAATTCGTCCGAGGGATAACGGCCGGCGAGCAGATCCAGCACTCCGGTGAAGGAGGCGCGGGTGAGGCTGCTGAAGGGAGCCGCACCGCGAATCAAGCGGAAGACTTCTTCGACGCTGATCTCGATGGGCGCGGCCGGTTGCGGCTTGCGGTCCATTCGCGCCAAGGCGGGAGGTTGAGCCACGATGGCGACGATCTGCTGCGCCAGCACGTCCAGGGGGTTGCGCAGAAAGCGGGTGGATTCCACCAGGCCCTCGTGCATGGCACGCGTCACCGCGGCGCAGGCTACCAGGTCGGCCCGATATTTGGGAAAAATAACGCCTTCGCTGGCTGCCCCCACATGGTGGCCCGCCCGGCCGATGCGCTGCATGGCGCTGGCTACGGAAGGCGGAGCCTCAATCTGGATCACCAGGTCGACGGCGCCCATATCGATGCCAAGTTCGAGCGAGGAGGTGGCGACCAAGGCGCGCAGGCGCCCGGCCTTCAACTGCTCTTCGATCTCTGAGCGTTGCGCGGCCGCGATGGAGCCATGGTGGGCGCGGGCCAGTTGTTCGCCCGCCAGTTCATTGATCGCGCCGGCCAAGCGCTCGGCGATGCGCCGGCTGTTGACGAAGATGATGGTGGAATGGCGCTGGCGGATGATCTCGACCAGGCGGGGATGAATGGCCGCCCAGATCGAAGTCCGCTTGGGACCCTGGGAGGCCGGTCCGCTGGGCAGTTCCTCCCGCTGTCCCATGCGCGCCATGTCTTCCACCGGAACTTCAATGCGCAGGTCGAGCTTCTTGGGCTCGCTGGCGTCGACGATGGTGACCGGGCGATACGGGATCACGGCGGAGTCCGGGTCGCTGGCTGGTTCGACTTCTCCTGAAGCTCCGCCAAGGAAGTGCGCTACCTCTTCCAGCGGGCGCTGAGTGGCGGAAAGGCCGATGCGCTGCACGCGACCCTCGGTGATAGCCTCCAGCCGTTCGAGCGAGAGGGCCAGGTGCGCGCCGCGTTTGGTAGGAACGACCGCGTGGATCTCATCGACGATCACCGTGTCCACCTGGCGCAAGCTGGCGGAGGCATCCGAGGTAAGCAGCAGGTACAGCGACTCCGGGGTGGTGATGAGAATCTCGGCGGGATGGCGGCGGAAATGGCTTCGCTCTTTTTGCGATGTGTCACCGGTACGGATACTGATCTCCGGCTGGTGGAAATCGACCCCTGCCTGGCGGGCCATATTCGCGATCCCAGCGAGCGGCGAACGCAGGTTGCGTTCCACATCCACGGCCAGAGCTTTGAGGGGGCTGAGATAAATGACCCGGCAGCCTTCGGTATCGGTTTCCTTGCGGTGCAACATGAGCCGGTCCAGACACCAGAGAAACGCGGTCAGCGTCTTGCCGGTGCCGGTGGGAGCGAGAATGAGGGTGCTTTCGCCGCGTGCGATCGCCGGCCAGCCTAGCCGCTGCGGGGCGGTGGGCTGCTCGAAGACGGCGCGAAACCACGCCGCCGTGACGGGATGGAAAAGGGACAGTACGTCTTCGGGTGGGGCCTGGTCGCCGGTCGAGTTGGCTTCTTTGCCGCCATAGCTGCTGCTTCAAGGATAGCTGTTAGGCGAGGTTAGGTTGCACCTCCAGGTCGTTCTCTGTATTTAGGCCTTGAAAAAGCTAGTCGTCGAGGGTGGCGGCACCCACTCAAGCCAACAGAGGGCTTGAATGGGCCACCCAGCCTTGGTTGCGGGCTAAAAGTTACAGGAGTTGCATCTGCGTGAGGTTCGTGGAATCCGGCCACCCAGGCTTGTTGCAGCGTAAAGCTTGCAAGCCTCCTGTTGCGTCGCGGACCGGCTGCCATTAGGCTCAGGGGACGATGCAAGCAGGCGAGAATGGATTTACACCGGAACTGCTGCGCCAGCTGACTACCCAGGCGGCGGACGCGGCGGACCATGCCTACGCACCCTATTCAAAATTTCGCGTGGGCGCGGCTTTGCTGCTGCAGAACGGAGCCATCGTTACCGGCGCCAACGTGGAGAATGCGTCTTATGGTTTGACTATTTGCGCCGAACGCTCCGCAGTGGTTCGCGCGGTCGCCGAGCACGGACCGGAGATGCGCGTGCTCGCCTGCGCGATTACCAACCTGAACCAGGCGGCAAGCCCTCCCTGCGGAGCTTGTTTGCAGGTTCTAAGCGAATTCATGCTGCCCGCATCCCGGGTCATCTTCCGCGGCCAGTCGGACTGGGAAGACTATCGCTTCGAAGAGGTCTTCCCCCACCGTTTCAAACTGCAAACCGCCAGGTAAGGAGAACCGCTTGGAACGATTGACAGGCTTGCTGGGGTTGGTGGCAATCCTATTGCTAGCGTGGCTGCTTTCGACCAATCGGAAGGCCATCCGCTGGCAGACGGCAGCCTGGGGCCTTGGGCTGCAGTGGATCTTCGCCGTGCTGGTGCTGCGCTTTGACGCCGGGGAGCGGGCCCTGGCCGCAGCTGGAGACGCGGTAAACCGCATGCTGGCCTATGCCTTCGTCGGCTCCGGATTCGTCTTTGGCGAGCTGGGCAAGCAGCACTCCTCCTTTGGGCTCATCATCGCCTTCCAGGTTTTGCCCACCATTATTTTTATCTCCGCCTTTTTCGCCGTGCTCTACCACCTGGGCATCATGCAGATTGTGATCAAGGCCATGGCGCGATTGATGCAACTGACCATGCGCATCAGCGGCGCCGAGTCGCTGAACGTGGCGGCCAGCATCTTCATGGGACAGACGGAAGCCCCGCTGAGCATTCGCCCATTCCTGCCCGGAGCTACGCAGTCGGAGCTGATGACCATCATGACCAGCGGCATGGCGCACGTCTCCGGCGGCATCATGGCGGCCTACATCCTCTATGGGATCGAGGCCAAGCATCTGCTGGCCGCCGTGATCATGACGGCTCCAGGCACGGTGCTGATCTCCAAAATGCTGGTGCCGGAGACCCACACCCCTGCCACCCTGGGCCGGGTAACGATGCCCATCAACGAAGAACACAGCAACGAGAATTTGTTGGGCGCCATCGCTCGCGGGACCATTGACGGTGGCCGTCTGGCCTTTAATGTGGGCATCATGCTGATCTCGTTCCTGGCGCTGATCGGGCTGCTGAATGGGATGCTGGGAGGCATCCACAATTGGCTGGGCGGCCACCATGTTCCCTTCCCGTCGAGCCTGAATGTGATCCTCGGGTTTATCTTCGCTCCGGTCGCGTGGCTTATCGGCATCCCATGGCATAGCGCCCACCAGGTCGGCAATCTTCTGGGCACACGCACGGTGACCAACGAACTGGTGGCGTACGCGCTGCTGGGCGCGCAGAAGTCCTCGCTCGACTTCCGCTCCTTTACCATCGCCACGTTTGCCCTGTGCGGATTTGCCAACTTTAGCTCCATCGGGATGCAGATTGGCGGCATTGGAGCCCTGGCGCCGAACCGGCGGAACGACCTGGCCCGGCTGGGATTGCGAGCGATGCTCGCCGGGACCATGGCAAACCTGATGTCGGCGGCGATCGTCAGCGTGCTGCTGCGCTAAGTTAACCTGCGTGGTATCCCATCGCGACGGTTCCGTAGTGAGGACAGAGGGAAAAACGATTGGTTCAGGGGATTTTTGAAAAGGCGGAAGAGGCGGCCGCCGCTATCCGCGAGCGGACGGCGGTCAAGCCGCGAGTGGCCGTCGTGCTGGGGTCCGGTCTGGGCTCGTTCGCGGACCGGATCGAGGACCCGGTCGCTATTCCCTACACCGCCATTCCACATTTCCCGCGCCCGACGGTGGAGGGCCACAGCGGCCGCCTGGTGATGGGGACCGTGGCCGGAATCCCAGTCGCGGTGATGCAAGGCCGCGTCCATGGCTACGAGGGATACACGCCGGAGGAAGTCACCTTTCCGGTGCGCGTCCTGGGACGCCTGGGCATAACCACCATGGTGGTCACCAATGCCGCCGGCGGAGTTCGCCTGGATCTGCAGCAGGGCCAACTGGTCCTGCTCTCCGACCACATCAACTTCACTGGCCGTAATCCCGTCACCGGTCCCAACGACGAACGCCTGGGATTACGTTTTTTCGACATGACGGATGCCTATGCCAAGCGCCTGCGACTCCTGGCGCACGCGGCCGCCGAGCGCCACAGCATTCCACTCCCCGAGGGCATTTACCTGGGCCTCCCTGGGCCCAGCTTTGAAACCCCGGCGGAAATCAGAGCCTTCCGCGGCTGGGGAGCCGACCTGGTCGGCATGTCCACGGTCCACGAGGTCATCGTTGCCCGGCACATGGGGATGGAAGTGCTCGGCATCTCCTGCGTCACCAACATGGCCGCCGGCATTCTCGATCAGCCGATTGACCACCTCGAAGTGTTGGAGACGGGCGCCCGCGCGCAGCAGCAGCTGACTACCCTGCTAGTGGAGCTTCTCCCGGCGCTTGCATCCACCGGCGTGCGCGGAATTTAACAAGCCGCAGCCCGGGGAAAGCCAATGCGCTTTGCTATCCTTGAAATTGCTATGCCTACGAAAAAAGAACTCCTGATCTCCCCAATCCAGCACATCGACATCAAGCAACACAATGTTGTGGCATTGGTGGATGCCATGCAGTCCATGGCCTATAGCTCCCGTGATCTTGCCCGGGCGGCCTCCATCTACGAGCGCATGTTGCGTGACCAGGACTGTGGCGTGATTCTCTGCCTGGCCGGATCACTGATCAGCGCCGGATTGAAGCAGATTTTTGTCGATTTGCTGCGCAACAACATGGTCGATGCCGTGGTTTCGACCGGCGCCAACATGGTCGACCAGGATTTCTTCGAGGCGCTGGGATACAAGCACTGGATCGCGGACGACCTCTACCGCCAGGGTACGGAAGACGCCACCTTGCGCGAATTGATGATCGATCGCATCTACGACACGCTGATCGACGAAGAAGAGCTGAGGCTTTGTGACGAAACCTGCAAGGTCATCGCCGATTCTCTGGATCCCCGTCCCTACAGCTCGCGTGAGTTTATCCGCGAGATGGGGGCTTATCTGGAAAAGCAGGGCAAGACGCCGGCAAAGGGCGGAGTCGACAGCATCATCCTCGCCGCGTACCAGCTGGATGTACCGATCTTTGTGCCCGCCTTCAGCGATTGCTCGGCTGGTTTTGGGCTGGTAGCCCACCAGCACGGCCGCGGAGACAAGCCTAAGGTCTCGATCGATTCAGTCAAGGATTTCTATGAGTTAACCCAGTTGAAGATCGCCAACCCGACCACCGGCCTGCTCATGATTGGCGGCGGCGTACCCAAGAATTTCGCCCAGGACATCGTGGTTTCGGCAGAGATCCTGGGAGTCGACGCGCCCATGCACAAATATGCCATCCAGATCACGGTGGCCGACGTGCGCGACGGGGCTCTCTCATCGAGCACCCTGAAAGAAGCCAGCTCCTGGGGTAAGGTCGACACCACATTCGAGCAAATGGTGTACAGCGAGGCCACCCTCGCGCTGCCGTTGATCACGGGCTATGCCTTTCATAAGAAAGCACATGCCGAGCGAAAGCAGCGGCGCTGGTCGCGCCTGCTGGAGCCGGTTACCGCGTAGCTGCGAAGGGCAGGCGATGGCACGAACGTCGCTTCAAAAGCGGCATGCCAGCCTGTACGAAAGCAACGCCAACCCTGGTACTAAAGTGGCAGCCAAACGCATTCTTTTTCTAGAGCTTGCGCCGCAAAATCGGTATACTTCGAGGCATCCCCCAATACGTTGTCTAGCGACTTTTTGGGGGTTCCACAGTGTCTCTTCTACTTGGTGTAGCCGGTTTTAGTTATGTCGGGCTTTTTTTGGGGTTTTGGTCCCTTGGCCGTATGTCGGCCCTGTCAGATAAATTTGTCGAGAGCCGTGCCAACGTAATACCGTTCCATCGCGGTTAGTTTCGAATGAGTCTCGAAGAAGAGCCAGTGCGTCCGCGACCCCACACTATGGAACGCACTGCTTATCCACTGCGGTTTTCCCCCGATCCGACCCGTTGGAGGTGCGTGAGCTCTCCCCTCCATGCTTCCGTGGACTACTCTTAGTCACTGTATAGGATAGCTGGAGTTCCCTATACTGCAGATAGTTAACGTTTAGCATGGGCCAGTTTCGTCTCTTTAGCTTGGACGGCTGACTTGGCGAGAGTTCATTAATTAGACCCGCATCGATCGAGCACGAGTGACCTGGCTTCGAGATAGGCTACCGTCCACCATACTTTTCGCGGTTGCGTTGCTGCTTTCCGCCTATGGCGGATTGGTCCTTTTGCTGGGCCGTGGCGGCACCTTCTCCGCTGCCGTGATCACTTGGGCGTGCGCCCAGGTCCTGCTGATCGCTCTCTGCGTGCACAGCTTTCTGGACGCCTCCCGCCAGGATGAGGCGGAATGGCAGGTGCAGCAGGTAGCCCAGTTGCAGCGCAGCATCCTGGACTCCGCCGGCCCGATGATTCTGGCCACCGACCTCGAAGGCAACCTGCTCATCTTCAATCCCGCCGCCGAACGGATGCTGGGCTACCGCTTCCACGAAGTCGTTGGCCAGCTCAACGCGCATGATCTCTTCCCTGAAGGCGAACTGGAGCGCGTGGGACAGCTGCTGGTTTCGCGCCTCGATCGCTCGCCGGCCATCGACCTGGACAGTGTCTCGGCGGAACTGAAGCACTACGTACAGTACGTCACCAGTTTCCCGGTCAGCCGGGTCCGCGGCTTTGAGATCCTGTGCCGGCGCAAGGACGCGACCACCTTTCCCGCCATGGTCTACCTCTCCGCGGTCAGGAACACGGAGGGTGCGCTGACCGGATTGCTGGCCATCGCCACCGACCTGACCGCGACCAAGCGCGCTGAGCATGCGTTGCGCGAGAGTGAAGAGCGATACCGCGACCTGTTCGACAACTCGCAGGAAATGATTGCCACCCTGAGCCCGCGAGCCAAGTACCTGTACGTCAACCCGGCATGGCAGACATGCTTTGGCAAGAGCGCGGCCGCCTTTGAGAGCCTGATCAGTTTCGAGGCTGCCTTCCCGCCGGAGATGCAAACCGATGCCGCCGCGCTGTTTGACCGCGCCTTGCGCGGCGAGCGCATCGATCGCGCCAATTTGCGGGTGCAGGACGCCAATGGGATGTATCGCGAGCTGGAAGCCAGCCTGAGCTGCCGCCAGGACCGCGGCGAACCCGTGTCGGTCCGCTGCATCTTCCGCGATGTCACCGCCCAATACCAGCGCGAACGCAGATTGGCGATGCAGCTCGCCGTCAGCCAGGTGGTGGGTGAGTCCACTACCTCCGACGAAGCCCTACCGGCCATGCTCGAATCGCTGGGAACCAACCTGGGCTTCGATATGGCGGGGCTGTGGTTTGTCAGCAGCGACCATCACACCCGCTACCTGGCGGGCTGGTACGCTCCCGATCGGGCGTGTGCCGAGTTTCACCGCGACAGCATCGGACGGGTGCTGCAAAAGGGCAAGGACCTGCCCGGCCAGATCTGGGCGGCGGAAAGCCCCTGCTGGATTGAGGACCTGCAGGAGGACAGCAATTTTCTGCGCGCCACATCCGCCAAGGCGGACGGCCTGGTCACCGGTTGGGGCGTTCCCGTCCGCGTCGGCAACCAGGTGATCGCCGTCGTCGAGTTCTTCAGCCGCCAGAAGCAGCGGGAAGATAGCGAAATGATGGCCACGGTGGAAACCGTTTGCGCATCCATTGGCCAGTTTATGGCGCGCTCGGCGCAGGAGAGCCGCCTGGAAGAGTTGAACCGGCAGAAAGAGTCGATCCTCAACTCGGTGGCGGATGGCATCTTCGGCACCGACTCTGCCGGCCGGATCGTCTTCGTCAACCCGGCGGCGGCCAATATGCTGGGCGCCCACGCCTTCGATCTGATCGGCCGCACCGTGCACTCGGTGGTGCATGAGGAGCGTAAAGGGCGGGAAAAGTGTTCCGATCAATGCCGCACCGGCCGCGCCTTCCTGGTGCGCGAAGGCACCAGCGGGCAAGACGTCTTCTATCGCAAGAATGGCGCTTCTTTCCCGGTGGAGTTCTCGGTAACCCCTATGGTCGAGCATAACGTGGCCGTAGGCAGCGTGCTCAGCTTCCGCGATATCAGCCAGCGCTACGCGCTGGACCGGATGAAAGATGAGTTCGTCTCCACCGTGAGCCATGAACTGCGCACGCCTCTCACCTCGATTCGCGGTTCTCTGGGCCTGCTGGCGACCGGGTTGTTGGGCGAGATGGGGGAGAAGGCGTCGAACCTGCTGCGCATCGCGGTCACCAACTCCGACCGGCTGGTCCGCCTGATCAACGACATCCTCGACCTGGAGCGCATGCAGTCGGGCCGCGCACCCCTCACCTATCGCAATTGCGACCTGGAGGAATTGGCGAAGCAGGCCATCGACGCCATGACACCCATGGCGGAAGCGGCCAAGGTACAAATGCTGCTGGATTCCGGGCCGGCGCAGGTGGAAGTGGATCCGGACCGGCTGCAACAGGTGATGACCAACCTGCTGAGCAATGCGATCAAGTTCTCTCCGCCCCAGTCGCAGGTTACGGTTTCCATAGAACGGCTGCTCGATGGAGTCACCATCAGCGTAAGCGACAACGGCCGTGGCATCCCCAAAGACAAGCTGGAATCGATCTTCGACCGCTTCCAGCAGGTCGACGCCTCGGACGCCCGGCAGAAGGGCGGAACCGGACTCGGCCTCGCCATCTGCCGCACCATCGTCATGCAGCACGGCGGCCGCATCTGGGCGGAGCGCAATGCCGATCGGGGTTCTACTTTCCGCATGTTCCTGCCCTCGGTCACTCGCGACTCCGAGTTGTCGCGCCAGGGCGGCAGCTCGGCCTCCCCGGTGCACAACGCCACCTCTGTCCTGGTCTGTGATGAGAACCCGGAGACGCGGGCGGTGCTGGTCGAAAGCCTGCGGCAGCATGGCTATTCGGTGCTCGAAGCCGCCACCGGCGATGAAGCCGTCGTGGTGGCCCGGCAAACCCCCATTCAAGCCATCCTGCTGGATATGAGCCTTCCCAGCCTGCATGGCTGGGAGACCCTGCACCTGCTGCGCGACGATCTGCGCACCGCTGCGATTCCGGTCGTGGTGTTGAGCGCCTTTGGCGCCCTGAACGATCCTGAAGTGGAAAAAGCCGCGGACGCCTGGCTGGAGCAGCCACTGGAGACAGAGTCGATGCTGGCCGCCCTCTCCAGGGTCTTGCGGGTGGAACGGGAGCCCTCGCGTGTGTTACTGGTAGAGGATGATGCTGACCTGGCCAAGGTGATTCTGGCCACGTTCGAGCGTGCCGGCATCCAGGTACATCACGCCTCCACGCAGCGCAAAGCGATGGAGTTGTGCGTTTCGTCGCGGCCGGATCTGGTCATCCTCGACATTGCCCTGCCTGACGGCGATGGCTTTGGACTGGTCGACTGGCTGCGCCAGCAACAGGAGATGAAAAACCTGCCACTGGTCGTCTATTCCGCCCAGGACCTGAGCGAGGGCGAACGCAAGAAGCTGCGGCTGGGGAACACAGAGTTCCTCACCAAGGCGCGCGTCCAGCCGCAGGATGTGGAGACGTTAGTGCTATCGATGCTGCGCCAGCCAAACGATATTACCGAAGTACCGCTGGGATGGGACGGGACCGCTTCTCCCAGTGTTTAAGAACCTCTACAAACCTACTTCTCTTATGACACGCCGCATCCTAATCATTGACGACGAAGACGATATCCGCCAGGTGGCCGCCATGAGCCTGGAGACAGTAGCGGGATGGGACGTTATGCTCGCGAATTCTGGTAAGCAGGGGATCGAACGGGCCAGCGCCGAGCAGCCGGACGCGATCCTTCTGGACGTGATGATGCCGGAGATGGATGGACCCACCACGCTGCTCAAACTCAAGGCCAGCGGTATGACCTCTCATATTCCCGTCCTGTTGCTGACCGCCAAGGTACAGGGCCCGGATCAGCGCAGATTTGCCGAAATGGGCGTGGCGGCGACCTTGTTCAAGCCCTTTGATCCTTTAACCCTGGCGCGGCAGATTTCCGCGGCGTTAGGCTGGAAAGAAGGCGCCTGATCTTGACCAACGGAGACCGCATGCCCCCGGACAAAACCGCGCGTACCGCAGCCAGCTTGCCTCCGGAAGAACAGAGTCACGAGCAAAAGATGCAAACCATGATCTCCGCCCTGTGGGAGCGGAGCAGACACACGGTGGCCGAGCGCGCCGCGTTGCTGCAGAGCGCGGGCGAGCTATGGAACGATAACCAGCTGGATGCGGCGACCAAGCTGCGCGCGGTGGACTCCGCACATAAGCTGGCGGGCGTGCTGGGCACCTTCGGGCTACCCCGAGGTACCGATCTGGCGCGGGAGGCGGAGGGGCTCTTTGGCCAATCGACGCCGCCCGACAAAGCAGAGATAGAACGGCTGCAAGTCCTGCTTGCGGAGCTGACGCGGCTGATCGACCGCGGACCCAATCCGACACACTAGAATGGCATCATGAACGACTTGGGACGGCTGCTCGTCGGGGTGGGATTGGTCCTGCTCATCGCCGGCGGCCTGCTTCTGTTGTTGGGGCGCACCGGCATCCCGCTGGGCAGGCTGCCCGGAGACATTTCCTACCGGGGAAGAACCTTTCCGTTTATTTCCCCCTGGGGACCTCGATTTTGCTGAGCGTGGTGCTGTCTCTGATCTTCTATTTGCTCTCCCGCTTTCGCCGCTAGAGTGGATGAGGAACGGTGAACGAGAATCTCTGCACAAGGCAGGAGCTAAAAGGGGCTAGAAATACTCGCAGGGGCTGATTGGATAGCTTGGCGTTCTCAGCAACCTTAAAGGCTGCGGAATACTCGTTTAACGAAGGGCACGGGTTTAGCCGTGCCGCAAGTTGTGTGCGGTCGGAGAGGGCTTTAGCCCCTGAGGTACGGTTTTCCAATGTTCGGGGCGAATTTCTCGATCACCATATTAGCGCATTACAGGCTGCGAAAGATGGGCGATCTCCTCTGGAAGGGCGGGAAAGGCGTACCTCAGGGGCTAAAGCCCTCAGACGCTGCGCTCAGTCGGCACGGCTAAACCCGTGCCCTTCGTTAAGCGTGTTTTCCGCAGCCTCTAGAACTATGGCAGGCCGTGCAGCTTTTCCGTTCGACTGCATCGCGTATAGACTCAACGTTTGGTGGAGGCACAGTGCCCAATCCGGAGGAATCACTGAGCCAGCTGGGGCTGGTTTTCCCTGAAGCGCCGGCCAGCCTCCGGCGGGTGTGGCGAGTCGGCCAGCTGGTCGGAGAGGTAAGAAACCACATCGAACGCGAGTACGCGGATGTGTGGGTGGAAGGAGAGGTTTCCAACTATCGCCCCGCTCCTTCCGGCCACGTTTACTTCACCCTGAAAGATGGCGACGCCCAACTGCCGGTGGTACTCTTTCGCCGCCAGGCGATGCTGCTGCGCTTCCGGCTGGAAGATGGCTTGCAAATCCTGGTGCGCGGGCGGGTTTCGGTCTATGAACAGCGTGGCCAGATGCAGCTGGTGGCCGAGTTCGTCGAGCCGGTCGGCGCAGGCTCGTTGCAGATCGCCTTCGAACAGTTGAAAGCCAGGCTCCAGAAGGAAGGCCTTTTCGCGACAGATCGCAAGCAGCCTCTCCCCGCCTTTCCTCACTGCATTGGGATCATTACATCTCCTACGGGCGCGGTGATTCGCGACTTTCTCAACGTGGCCGGGCGCAGGCACCTGGCGCTCCACGTGCAGCTATACCCTTCGGCGGTACAGGGCGAGACGGCCGCTCTGGAGATTGCGGCGGGCATCGGGTTCTTCAACCAGTCGCGCACGGTAGACGTGATCGTAGTGGCCCGCGGCGGCGGTTCCCTCGAAGACCTGGCTCCCTTCAACAGCGAGTTGCTGGCCAGGGCCATTGCCAATTCTCAGTTGCCGGTCGTCTCCGCCGTCGGCCACGAAACCGACTTCACCATCGCCGATTTTGTCGCCGACCTGCGTGCGCCCACCCCCTCGGCCGCGGCAGAACTACTCACCGAAGCACAACACAAGGTCGAGGAGCGCCTGGAACAGCTGCACCGGCGCCTGACCCACGCCTGCCGTTACCTGCTTATGCGTGCCCAGGAGCGCTTTGCCCGGCTCTCCGCGCCGGCGGCTTTTGCCCGCATGCGCAATGCACTGGCACGGCGGCAGCAGAGGGTGGATGAGTTGCAGTATCAACTGGACGCCGCCTGGCACCGGCAAAGCCGTAGCATGACGGAAAGGTTGCAGAAACTCGAGGCCAGACTGCTACGTCAGGATGTAAGCCACCGTATGCGCATGGTGCGGGAGCGGCTCGCGGCGCTGGATGGGCGGATCGGACGTGCGCACAAGACTCGCTGCTATTGCGTTCGCGTGCCAGGCACGCAGGTGCGGAGGGCCGGCTGCAGACGCTCTCTCCCCTATCGGTTCTGAATCGGGGTTATGCCCTCGTCTTTGATGAGGCAGGAGCCCTGATCCGCGAGGCAGCCGCTGCTCCAGACGGCGGACTGATTACGACACGATTCGCCCACAGCACCCTGACCAGCCGGGTGCTGGAAAGGAAGTCTCTCCCAACTAAACCATGAGAAAACTTTTTGGAACGGACGGTATCCGCGCAGTGGCCGGAGAGGCCCCTCTGGACTCACCCACCATTTTCGCCACTGGACTTGCGTTGGCATCCTCCCTGAAGAGTCTTTATCCCCAGCCTCGGGTGCTGTTAGGGGCAGATACACGCGAATCCAGCCCCTGGATCTCGGCAGTCATTTCCGCTGGCCTGTGCAGGGGGGGTGCGGAAGTGTTGAACGCCGGCGTGATCACCACGCCCTGGCGTGGCCTACCTGACGCGCAAACATAAGTTCGCCGCGGGGGTGGTGATTTCCGCCTCGCATAACCCCTGGCAGGACAATGGAATCAAGGTGTTTGGCGGCGATGGCTACAAGCTCCCCGACGCCACCGAGATGGCCATCGAGGGGGAGATTTTTCGCCGCCTCGAGGACTCGCCTCCGCCGGACCTTAAAGGGCTAAGCGCCCCACCGGCAAGCAAGGATTTCCGTGAGGAATATGAGGTTTTTCTGCGCAACGTTGTTCCCCAGCTGAACCTGAACGGCAAGAAGATCGTGATCGATTGCGCCAACGGGGCGGCGGCCGTGATCGCGTCGGAGCTCTTTATGTCGTTTGGAGGCGAGGTGCACCTGACGCACGTAACCCCCAACGGACGCAACATCAACGAAAACTGCGGCGCCCTGCACCCGGAGGCTGTGGCCCGGGAGACCAAGGCACTGGGCGCCGACCTGGGGATCACCTTCGATGGGGACGCAGACCGTGCGCTCTTCGCCGACGCGCACGGCCGGGTGGTGAATGGGGACGGAGTGATGCTGGTGGCGGCCCGCGATATGCAGGCCAAGGCCGAGCTGGCCGGCGATCTGGTGGTGGCCACGACTATGTCCAACATGGGCCTGGAAGCTGCCTTGCGGACCAGCGGCATTCGCATGTTCCGCGCTCCTGTGGGGGACAAATATGTTTTGGAGATGATGCAGAAGCACCAGGCCAGCCTGGGCGGAGAACAATCGGGCCATATTCTCTTTCTCCGCCGCAGCACCACCGGCGACGGATTGCTCACTGCGCTGGTGTTGCTCGATACTCTGGCGCGATCCGGTAAGCCTTTGCACGAGCTTTTGAGCGATCTGCGTGTCTTTCCGCAGGTGATCGTCAATGTGCGGGTGCGCGAAAAACGGCCGCTCGATCAGATTCCGGCCGTGGTCGAAAGCATTCAGCAGGCGGAGACGGATCTGCATGGCAATGGGCGGGTGGTGGTGCGCTATTCCGGCACCGAGGCCCTGGCTCGGGTGATGATCGAGGCCGAATCGGAGCAGCAGATGCGCGAACACGCGGACCGCATCGCCCAGGCCATCCGGGTAGAAATAGGGGTTTGAAGAACCGGTATCATCAAAAGAGGAGAGAGCCATGATTACCGCCATCCTTTTGCTCGCCCTCATGCAACCGCAAGCTTCCGGTTTAGGAACCGCTGCTGCACCGGATACAACGACGCCTGCGGTGCGGACGGAGAAGCTCACCCCGGCCGAGGTGAAGGCCCTGGCTGACGCCAACCAGGCTGTTGCCGACGCCCAGGACAAGCTGATTCATGCCAAGGCCGCCCTGCAGGGCACGACTGAGGGAATTGAGCAGGCTCATCACGCAAACACGGACTGCGGTTGCTACCTCGAGAGCACGGGACGGGATTACGACAAGGTGGAGTTCAAAGGCGACACGATTGTCATCCACCACATCCACGAGGCCCCGGGAAGCCTCAGCAATAAGACCACGCCGTAAAACCGTCGTGGAGATCTGCTGGGCGATCGTGCAGCAGATCGCCAGTCGCCAAGACCAGCCTAACTGCCGTAGCGACACGCGGCACTCGCAGATTCAGGATGACGCACTCAAAGCCGTCCTTCGGGACGCGTCAGTGGGAGACCTGTCGCCGATGTTCCCGATACCTTACTTGAGGTCGCGCCAATTAGGCCCAGCTCCGCAGTCCACCACGATCGGCACTTTTAGTTCGATCACTGTTTCCATTTCATGCTGCACCAGCTGCTTTACCTGATCGACTTCCTTCTCCGGCACATCGAAGAGGAGTTCGTCGTGCACCTGGAGCGTCATTTTCGCTTCCAGCTTTTCTTCCCTGAGCCGGCGGTCGATGCGGATCATGGCAATTTTAATCAGGTCCGCGGCGGTTCCCTGGAGCGGCGTGTTCACCGCCGTGCGTTCCGCGAAACCCCGCAGGTTGGCGTTCCGGCTCTGCATATCGGGAATAGGGCGAACGCGGCCGAAGAGGGTACGCACCCGCTGCTCCCGGCGCGTCTCCTCAAGCAGCCGATCAATATAGCTGCGCACGCCGCTGTAACGCGCGAAGTAGGTTTCGATGTACAGCCTGGCTACGTTTTGCTCAATGCCGAGTTGCGCCGCTAATCCGAAGGGAGAGATCCCGTAGACAATTCCGAAATTAACCGCCTTGGCACGGTCGCGCGTCTGCTTATCCATACCTTCGGCCGCAATGCCGAATACTTCGGCGGCCGTCAGGGTGTGAATGTCCTGTCCTTCGGCAAAGGCGCGCACCAGCAGCGGATCTTCGGAATAATGCGCCATCAGGCGCAGCTCGATCTGCGAGTAATCCGCGGAGATGAGCAGATTTCCCGGCGCCGCGATAAAGGCCGCGCGGATCTCGCGGCCAAGTTCTGTCTTGATGGGAATGTTCTGCAGATTCGGATTCGTCGAAGAGAGGCGCCCGGTCGCAGTGCCTACCTGGTTGAACGTGGTGTGGACACGCGACTCGGCATCGGCCAGCAACGGCAAGGAATCAATGTAGTTCGACTTGAGCTTGGCCAGCTGACGGTATTGCAGTACCTGGCGCGGAACCTCGTTGTGCTCCGCCAGCTCTTCGAGCACATCCACGGCGGTCGAAACCACCTTGCCCTTGCCGTACTTGAGCGGCTTGGGCAGGTGCATTTTGTTAAACAACACATCGCCCAGCTGTTTAGGCGAATTGATGTTGAAACGATGGCCGGAACCTTCGAAGATCTGCTCACTGACCCGATGCATCTCCACGGTCAAGCGGTCAGCCATAGCGGACAAAACTGCGCGGTCGATGCGCACCCCGGCCTCTTCCATGCCCAGCAGGACAGGGACCAGCGGCAGATCGATGTCACGATACACCTGGCCGGTGCCCAGCGATTCCACGTCCTCCTTGAGCAGCGGCGCGAGGGTGTGGATGGCGTGCGCCGATGCGGGCAACAGCTCATCGCCCGCCTCCGGCAACGCCCGGGTGGTGAAGCGTGCGGCCACATCGCCCAGGCGATGCATGGCATGGGTGGGATTGATGAGGTAGGAGTAGAGCATCACGTCATCGATGGGCCCAGCCAGCCGCAGACCATGGCTTGCGCCATGGCGATCAAGAATGCGCAGCGCTGCTTTAAGGTCGTGTACCGACTTTGGCGTTTGTTCATCGGATAGCAGATCGCATAAGAACTCCGGGGCGCGACTATCGACTGCCGGATCCAACGAAACGACAAGCACCCGGCCCGGCTCCGCCGAGACAGCAATCTTTAATGTCTGAGGAACAGGCTCAGCCTGCTGCGCCGGAGTATCGAACAGGCCGAGCAATGACATGGTCTTGAGCTGCGGCTCTTCTTCCTCGATGGCCTCGCTTTCCTCCTCAGCCACCTGTTCCGATGCGACTTCGAGCAGCGTGGTGTCGAAGGCCAGCGCAAAGCCGTGGCCGCGTGCCAGCTCAACGAAACGGCTAATCTCTTCGGGCGGCGGATCGTGGACAATGGTGAGCGGCGTTTCCTTCTCGTCGGGAGCCAGCTCCTTGAGCATGGTGGTGAATTCAAGCTCATTGAAAAGCGCACGGCATGCGCTCACGTCCGGGGACTGGGTGCGCATTTGTTCCAGGTCGAGTGCGACCGGCACTTCACAGTGGATGGTCACCAGCTCCTTGCTGAGCAGCACCGACTCACGATTGTTCTCGAGCGATTCGCGGTAGGTCTTGCGTTTCACCTCCGCCGCATGTTCGAGCACCGCTTCGACACTGCCGAATTGCTGGATCAGTTCGACCGAGCCTTTATCTCCAATTCCCGGCGCGCCGGGAATGTTGTCGATGGAGTCTCCGCGCAGAGCCATCACGTCGATAACTTGCTCCGGCGCCACCCCGAGTACTTCCACCACCTTCTCGCGATCGAGAATCAGGTTGTCTTTGACAGGATTGAGCACCTTGACCCGGCCGGTGACCAGTTGCAGCATGTCTTTGTCATTCGAAACCACAAAGACATCGTGATCCTGCTCGGCGGCTTGCCGCGCCAGCGTGCCGATGACATCGTCGGCTTCGAAACCCTCGGATTGCAGAATAGGGATGCGAAAGGCTTCCAACGCTCGCCGAATGAACGGCAATTGTTGCGCCAGGTCGGGAGGCATTTCGGTGCGGTTGGCTTTGTAGCCGGCGTAATCGATCTCGTCAAAGGTTTGGGTCTTGATATTCCATTTGCGCACCGTGGCCATGCTGCGTGCACGCTCATCGCGAAAGACGGCTCCGCTCACATCGAAGACAGCGGCAAAGAACTCCGGCTGAAAATCCCGGCGCAGCTTGTTGATCATGTTGACGAAGACGAAGGTGGCCGCGGTCGGCACGCCGCTACGCGTGGACATGGGCCGCTGACGCTGCATCGCGTGATAGGCGCGAAAGATAAATGACATCGCGTCCAACAGGAAGACGGGCCGCTTGGTTTCGGGATTTTTTTGCTGGATAGGCGAAGCCATTACTCGTCGATCAGATCTTTGATCTGATTCATCTGAAAAACGATTCCCTTCCCCGCGTGAGAGAAGGTGTCGTTACGTAGGAGCTGCCCATCCTCGTAACGGTAGAAGGTGCTGTCCTGAGGGTCGATGACCCGGATCTCCGCGATACCCATGAGGCGGTAGTCTTCCAAGCGCCTCTTCAGCCGCTGCAGAGTATCTTCAGGGGACAGAATCTCGAAGACGGCCAGCGGAGGGTGAGTGATGACCTGTTCTCTCGGCTGACTGGGATCAAGTACGGTGACATCCGGAACGCGATAGCGGTTGGCTGCCACTTTAACCCGCAACTCAGGCAGGGCGCGCACACCCCATTCGGCCCAATGCAGTCGAAACCAAGCTGAAATCGCCTCTTGCCAGGATGCGTGATCTAGCTCTCCCATCGGGCGTTCCTCAATCTTTCCGTCCACGTACTCGGCATCGGGCTCGTATGAGGAGCGGAGATAGACCTCAACCGGAACATGAGTCGTTGTCGCCACGGTGCCTCCTCTCGCTCTCTTGAGAATACCGCTCCAAGGGATGGGTTGTCGCTTTCATACAATCGGATCTGTGCTGGTCTCCGACTTCGACTTCGAGCTTCCGCCAGAACTGATCGCGCAAGAACCGCCAGCCGAACGCGGGGAGAGCCGCATGCTCCTCCTGGACCGGGAGAGCGGAGCATGGCAGGATTCATGGTTTAACCAGCTCCCCGAGTTGCTTCGAGAAGGGGATGTGCTGGTATTGAACGACAGCCGCGTGATCCCCGCACGGCTGTTTGGAATGCGTCCGGGAAGCACGGGCAAGGTGGAAGTGCTGCTGACTGAGCAGGTCAGCGACTGGGAATGGCGGGCACTGACGCGGCCGGCGCGCAGGATGGCGGTGGGTCAGGAGCTGGCTTTCGCGGCGCCCGATGGGGACGTGCGACTGCTGGCTGCGGTCGTAGCCGGGGGCGAGTTCGGCGAACGTCTTCTTCGCTTCACGCCGGTGGATGATTTTTTCGCCCGCCTGGAACTGCTGGGACATGTGCCGCTCCCCCCCTACATTCGCCGGCAGGACCAGCCGCTCGACCGCGACCGTTACCAGACAGTCTTTGCCCGTCAACGCGGCTCGGTCGCCGCGCCCACCGCCGGCCTGCACTTCACTCCCCGGATTCTGGAGAGGATCCGCGCGCGGGGTGTGGTCATTACCTACTTGACGCTGCATGTCGGGCTGGGGACGTTCCAGCCCGTGAGGGTCCCGGAGGTATCGGAGATTCGCCTCCATACGGAAAGGTACTCTCTGCCAGCGGAGACGGCCCTAGCAGGTCGACCGGGCGCTGCTCGAGGGCCGGCGCATCGTTGCCGCCGGCACGACGACAGTGCGGACATTAGAGCACTGTGCCCAAATCGACAGAATGGAGCCGCACACGCGGCACAACCAACATTTTTCTTTCCCCGGGCTCCCGCCTAAACGTAGTCGGAGCTCTGCTGACCAACTTTCATCTGCCCCAGTCGACGCTGCTGATGCTGGTGAGCGCCTTTGCCGGGAAAGATAAGACGCTGGCCGCCTATCGTCATGCGGTCGAAGCGGGTTACCGCTTCTTCTCCTACGGCGACTGCATGTTCATCGCCTGAGCGAAGTGCCGCTCGGCGTTCAAGCGCGCGCGTTCCAACGCCGCTTCCACCTCGAGCCTCTTGGCCTCGATCACCAGCGGGTCTTCGCTCTGGGGCACCTCGATGTTCCGTCCCCAACTCATGGCCACGCGAGAGAAGGGCTTGGGGATGAGGAGGCGATCCCACGACCGCAGCATCCAGGCATTCTGCGGATGGGCGTAAAAGATACCGATAGCGTAGCCGGTGAGCTGGGCCAGCTTCACCGCACCAGGCTTGACCTTGTAGACCGGGCCGCGAGGGCCGTCCGCGGTAAAGACTGCCGGGTGCCCTCGCTCGACAGCCTTGGCCAGCGCCCACAGGCCGCTCCCTCCGGATCGCGTGCTGGATCCTCGAGCCGTTAGAAAACCGAGCTGTTCAATAGTGCGCGCGATCAATTCGCCGTCGAAGCTGAGGCTGATCAGGACCGCCGGCTTAAATCGCACATGAAAATAACAAGCACTCGGAATAAGGCAGCGGTGCCAGAAGCACCACACCTGGTTAGCCGGCGGCGTGGCCGGCTCGGCGCCCGGCTCCACCACCATTTCATAGCGTAAGGTGCGGTGGAGCGCCCGTAACAGCAACGCGGCCACCCGCGGAACAATCGCAAGGGTAATCCGCTGGCTGAAACTGAAGCTCTGGGCGGGGTCTGTCACCGGGCGATTTTACAGGCTGGGCTGCCAGGTCCACTTTGGTAATGCGCCGGCCTGGACGATTCGCCACCTGTTTTGTTGCAGATAGCCGTCTTCTTGCCCGGAGGGGCGGTGGGGCTCACCCTCGGGGGTAACCCGTGGTGCGATCGAGTGGGGATGCTCGCTGCCCCCTTTGTGAGCGGGTAATAGTGAGATGGACGCATTTCCGCGTCGCCCGGGCTGACGTATACCAATACTCATTATGAGTACACACAAATTTGCTCTGCCTTCGCGTGACTATTCTCTGCCTAGATCTGGAAGCAAGCCCTCCCTGGACGACAAACTCGACAGAGTCTTCCAAATGGCCGAGCATATGGACGCCAGATGTGTCTACATGCTGGACGCTGCCAGCCACAAGCGGCGGCACGCTGTTTCCGCCAGGTAGCACGGGTGTCCTTCAGAGGCCAAAGCCTCAACGTCCGGTTCTGCGACGGACGGGCTGACGCCGTCCCCTTCAACACCGGCAGTCGCTCTTGAAGGGGCGGGGCTTCAGCTCCGCCGTGATTACCTGGCCCAGGCGAACGGCTTTACAGGCTGCGGAAAACCCGCGGCTAAAGCCGGAGGAGAATAAGTCCCACGCGAGCCGCTCGGCTTTAAAGCCGAGCTCCCCCGCATCAATGCGGGGGCTCCCACCATTGCGCTTTTCCCAGCTACCCTTCCACACAAGGTGCGATGTTCCCTGCTGCCCTCGGAAATAGATCCAGTCAAGAGGGCTGATAGTGCGCCGTTCAGCCGTCTCTCGCGGGACGCAAATGCGTTCGAAATCCATTTCGGTTATCCCGATCGTTCTTCCCTGGAAGCCGGTGGGAGCCCCGCTTCAGCAGGGGGAGCGACGCTTCAGCGTCGCGGAAAGAGTCGCATGCGATCCATTGGGCTTTAGCCCCGGCGGTGTTGCTTTCCCGCCCGCTGCAAAGTTTTTCCGCAGCCTCTTTAGCCACTGAGGCAAAGAGCGGAACGCGTTCGCTTTGAAACCAACCGCTCTCCCGTCCCGCTGATAGCATCTCTGATGTGCTACTGACTCTGGAAACGCCCCTGCAGTTCGTCAAGGGCATCGGCCCGCGCATCGCCCAGACCCTGCAGGACAAGCGCATCGCCACCATTGAAGACCTGCTCTACCATCTGCCCTTCCGTTATGAGGACCGCCTTCGTCCGCAAGCCATCGAGGAATTAGTCCCGGGCGAGATGGCCAGCCTGATCGGCGAAGTGCGCGCCATGAACCTGCTGCGCACGCGGCGCATGCCCATCTTTGAAATGACCGTGAGCCAGGGCTTGGGCAAGGTCAAGTGCATGTGGTTTCACGGAACCTACCTCAAAGACCGCTTCAAAGCTGGACAATGGGTGGCCCTGTACGGAAAAGTGGAGGCTTCCCGCAGCACCAATAGCTTCAAAATGATCCAGCCACAGGTGGAAGTGCTGCCCGACGACCACGACGACGAGGAGTCCAAGCTGCTGGAGGTAGGCCGCATCACCCCGGTCTATGAGTCCCTGGGCAATAAGCTGGCTTCGCGTTGGCAGCGGCGCATCCTGTGGAGAGTGCTGGAGGAGCTGAAAGGTCGAATTCCGGAGACCCTTCCCCAGGCGCTTTGCCGCCGGCTGGAGATGCCCAGCCGCGAAGATGCTCTGCGCTGGGCGCACTTCCCCGAGGCGGGAACCTCCATGAGCCAGCTCCAGTCCTGGGCTACGCCGGCGCAGAAGCGATTGATATTCGAAGAACTCTTCTACCTTGAACTAGGCCTGGAGTTGAAGCGGAAGAAATTTCGCCAGCGGCAAGGGATTCCCTTCGAGACCAACGAAGGGGTGCGCTCGGCGCTACGCCAGGTGCTGCCCTTCCACCCCACCAGGGCGCAAAAGACCGCGCTGGGGGAGATTGTCTCCGACATGCGGGCGCCGGAGCCGATGCGGCGGCTGCTCCAGGGCGATGTGGGCTCGGGAAAGACCATCGTGGCCCTGCAGGCCATGCTGGTAGCCATTGAGAACGGCTACCAGGCGGCCCTGATGGCCCCCACCGAGATCCTGGCTACGCAGCACTTCCTGGGAGCGCGCAAGCTGCTGGAGCGCTCCCAGCAGCGCTACAAAGTAGTGCTGTTGACCGGGTCGCTCGACGAAGATCGCAAACGTGCCAACCGGGGGATGATCGCGCGCGGCGAGGCGCAACTGGTGATCGGCACCCATGCGCTGATCGAGGAGCGTGTGGATTTTGCCAAGCTGGGACTGGTGGTGGTCGACGAACAGCATCGCTTCGGGGTCTTGCAGCGTTTCCGGTTAATGACCAAGCCCAACGCCGGGGAACCGGATGTCCTGGTCATGACCGCAACGCCCATCCCCAGAACGCTCGCGCTTTCTCTCTATGGCGACCTCGATCTCAGCGTGCTGGATGAATTGCCTCCCGGCCGCACGCCCATTCTCACCCGCCAGGTCTCCGACGACATGGCCAACCAGGTATGGGACCTGGTACGGGAGCAGGTCCGTCTGGGGCACCAGGCCTACGTGGTCTACCCCGTGATCGAGGGCGCGAAGGAAGATCAGCCCGAATTGGATTTCGCCTCCGGTGATCCGAAAGAGGAGGCTGAACTCGCCCCGAGCATAAAAAAAAGAAAGGCTGTGGCCCCCGGTCTCTTATTCAAGCCGGTTTCCTCGCCTGCTGCGCCTTCGCTGAAGGCGGCAACCGACATGTATCAGGAATTGAAAGTGGGCGCGCTGAAAGGTCTGCGCCTGGGTCTGCTCCATGGACGGATGGATGCCGACGAGAAAGAGATCATCATGCGCCGCTTTCAGCGGCGCGAGGTGGATGTGCTGATCGCCACCACCGTCATCGAGGTTGGCGTCGATGTGCCAAACGCAACCATGATGGTGATTGAACATGCGGAGCGGTTTGGGCTTGCGCAGATGCATCAGCTGCGGGGTCGGGTGGGCCGCGGAAGCGCCAAATCCTACTGCATCCTGATGACAGGGGGAAAGATCTCGCCTCCGGCAGTGGAGCGCCTGTCAGCCATGGTGCGTACGCAGAACGGATTCGAACTCGCCGAGCTGGACCTGCAGCTACGCGGGCCAGGCGAGTTCTTTGGCACGCGGCAAGCTGGGATCCCTGATTTTCGCGTCGCCAACCTGGTGCGCGACCGTGCTCTTCTGGAGCTGGCAAAGGCGGAGTCCGCGTCGTTCGTATCCCTTGCTGGCGAGGTGACGGAGGAAGAGAAAAGCAAGGTATGGAACCGGCTGCGAGAGGCCTGGCAACGCCGTTATGGCCTTGTGGACGCCGGGTGAGGGTTGGAGTCCAGGCAGGGTCTATGCCCTGGCAGAACCACAAAGGAATCGGATGAATACCCTTCGTTTCCTCACGAAGGACCTGTCAGGCTGCGAAGCTTTGGTTGCCGCCGAGCTGCGTTTCCAGTTCCTCGTCCTTGACCATCCAGATCTGCAATTGCACTTTGATGATTTCGAGCGAACAGATGTACCGCGTGGCCGCGTCCAGCGTCGCTCCATCCACAGCCGGCAACGTCCGCGAAGATAGATCGAAGAGGTGCGGGGTGCAGCGGCAAAGCTCCGTCAGCAAAAGATGAGAAGCCGCGGTCAGTTGAAGGCCCACCGAGACCAGCGCACTGTAGATTTCAACGCAGATATCGCGGGGAAACTCAAAGACAAAGCGAGCCGTCCCCGGCTCAACGTATGAGCGGCTACGGATCCAGGCCCCACAATCGGGAATGACTCCGCTAAGCCGGGGTACAACCAGGGATTGGTCTTCCGGTAAGAGCGCGGTCAAATAGAGAACGTCATCTAAAAGCGTATCGGACATAAGGGTCTCGGCAATCCAGCTCGCGAACTTCGACTATACCTCGGCTGTTAGCTTGATCGGCCACCTTAGAGCAATCTTCAACAGTGGGACAGGTACGTCGGTTAGCCGTTACGGTTACATTTCTTCTGGAGGCAGATGACCGAAAATGATCCCATGGTAATGTGGTCAGCATGCTGATCGGCACAGGCGTGGATTTGATCGAGGTGAAGCGCATTGCGCAGTCGATCGAACGCTTCGGCGAACGGTTCCTCCGCCGCGTTTATACAGATCTTGAGATCGACTATTGCACCCGCAGGCGAGTCAGTGCAGAAAGCTTCGCGGCGCGTTTCGCGGCGAAGGAGGCGGGAGCGAAAGCCCTGGGAACCGGCATCAGCAGGGGGGTCACGTGGAATGAGTTCCAGGTCACGCGTCACCCGGGCGGGCGGCCGGTTCTCGAACTGCGCGGGCGCGCAGCACTGCTGGCCAAAGAACTGGGAGTACGCTCAATCTCGCTTTCCCTCACCCATACCGGTGGCTTGGCGATGGCGACTGTGGCGATGGAAGACTAGAGCCCGGCATCTTCCGGCTTCCGTGTCCACACCCGCAGGGGAAAGCCGGGCAAAAGCGTCATTTGATATGCTCAGTCGCAGTGGGGAATACCCCGCTGCACTCGCTTCAACCCGAGGGGGTCTGTGCCAAGCCAGCAGGAAGTCCAATGGTCACAACTGAAGGTGGGCGTTCTGGTCATCGTGGCGTTGGCAGCCTTGACTGCTCTCATCTTCCTCATGACACAAAGCACGGGTGGCCTCTTCACGGGAAAGATTGTCCTTCGCTCCTATTTCGAGAATGCCGCGGGCCTCAAAGAGGGTGCTCCAGTCAATCTCGAAGGCTATACCGTCGGCACCGTAACCAAGATTGGCATCGTGCCGGCACGCAAGCTCACCCCGGTCGAGGTGACCTTCAAGATAGCGGCCAAATATAAAGACGCTGTGCGCACCGATTCCACGTCCAGCCTGGAGACCATTGGCGTTCTTGGCGACACCGTCGTGGACATCAACAGCAAGACCGCGACTGGTCCGCCCGTACAAAATAACGCGGAGCTCAAGACCAACGAAACTCCCAACCTTTCCGACGTTATCAAGTCCAGCCAGGGTACGATCGAACAGTTGAATACCATCCTGGCCAAGGTCGACCACCTGGCTGACTCGCTCAACTCCAACAAGGGCTCGATCGGCGAGCTGATCAACAATCCCGACCTTTACAACAAGGCAGTGGCGACCTTGAACGAGTTATCGCAGCTGGTGGATACGGTTGCCAATGGCAAGGGCTCTATCGGCAAGCTGGTGGCTGACGACACCTTGTACAACCACATCAACGACACCGTGGCCAAGCTAGACAAGATGACGACCCAACTGGACGAAGGGAAGGGTACGATCGGGAAGCTGCTGAAAGATGAGACCCTGGCCAACAACCTGAACCAGTCCGTAGCCAACGCCGACCAGTTGCTGGCCGACATCAATGCCGGCAAGGGCGGCCTGGGCATGATCGCCAAGGATCCCCAGTTCGCCGCCAAGCTGCGAGATACAGTCGACAAGCTCGATTCGGTCTTGAACCGGGTGGACAGCGGCCAAGGAACCATCGGGCAGCTGGTTGTCAACCCTTCTCTTTACAACAACCTCGACCAGTCGCTGACAGAAACCCGGGGGCTCATTGCGGCCATCCGCGAGAATCCCAAAAAGTACTTGACCTTCCACGTGAAGATATTCTGACCGGCTTCCGCCGATTTCTACCCGTTGGGCAATCCTATGAAATCAGTCCAGATCGTTGTTGCTATGTTGCTTTGTACCTGCCTGGCGCATGGGCAAAGCAACGCGTCTCCGGCCGCCGCCGTGCCGCCCGAGCCGAAGGCGCCGCAAAGCTTTGACCTGACCGCCATCGACAAGACGGCCGATCCCTGCACTGACTTCTATCAGTACGCCTGCGGCAACTGGAAGAAGAACAATCCAATCCCCCCGATCAGGTCCGTTGGGGCCAGTTCGATAAGCTCCGGGAAAGAAATGACTGGCTGCTCTATCGCGAACTGGAAACAGAGGCAAACCCTGACCTGAAGCGGACCGCATTGGAACAGAAATTCGGCGACTTCTACGGGTCCTGCATGAATACCCAGCTCGCCGATCAAAAGGGCGTAACCGCGCTCCAGCCGGCTTTGGACACCATCAACGCGCTCAGCGACAAGAAGCAGCTGGCTGCACTCTTGGGTACGCTCGAAATACCGCATGGCATCAGTGGACTCTTCAGCTTCGGCGTGGGCCAGGACCAGAAGGATTCCACCCGGCAAATCGCGCAAGCCGGCCAGGCGGGCCTCAGCCTCCCGGACCGCGATTACTACCTGCTGCAGAACCCACGGCAGCAGAAGATTCGCGAAGAATACGTGGCTCACGTGACCAGGATGTTCAAGCTGGCCGGCGACACCCCCGAGAAAGCCGCCGGCGAAGCCCAGAGCGTGATGGCGATCGAAACCGCGCTGGCGCAAGGCTCCATGAGCCGGACCGACATGAGAGACCCGGCGAAGCGCTATCACATGATGACGCTCACGGATCTGGGCAAGCTGACTCCGGACTTCGACTGGCCAGCCTACTTGCATGGCATAAGCATGGGTTCCTTCGAGACCCTGAACGTGATGACCCCGGATTTCTTCACTGCCATGGACACGCTGATCGATGCCCAGAGCCTGGATGCGTGGAAGAGTTACCTCCGCTGGCGTGCCCTGCACGATGCCGCGCCATGGATGTCGCAAGCGTTTGTGCAGGAGAACTTCGATTTTTTCTCCGGTGACCTGTTGGGGCAGAAAGAGATCGCGCCGCGGTGGAAGCGCTGCACCCGCGCCACCGACAATGCGCTGGGGGAGGCGGTGGGACAGGATTGGGTGAAGAAGTACTTCAGCCCGGAGAAGAAAGAGAACATGGTCAAACTGGTGACCGCGCTGGAAGCTGCGCTGGCCCAGGATATTCAGGATTTGCCCTGGATGTCGGAAGCCACCAGGAAGAATGCGGAGGAAAAGCTGGCGCTGATCCGCAACAAGATCGGCTATCCGGAACATTGGCGCGACTACTCGACGCTGGAGATCAAGCGGGACGATCTGCTGGGAAATGTGGCCCGCGCGACTGTTTATGAGGATCGCCGCAACCTGGACAAGCTGGGCAAACCGGTGGACGAGACAGAGTGGGGCATGACTCCGCCGACCGTGAACGCCTACTACAGTCCAGGGATGAACGACATCAACTTTCCTGCCGGCATTCTGCAGCCGCCGTTCTACGACTTCTCCAAAGACCCGGCAGTCAATTTCGGAGGCATCGGAGTGGTGATCGGCCATGAAATGACGCATGGCTTCGACGATCAGGGCAGCAAATTCGACGGTCACGGCAATGTGCGTGAGTGGCAAAGCCCGGCCGACCGCAAGTCTTTTACCGAGCGTACGGATTGCGAAGTGAAGGAGTATGGCGGCTTCGAGGCTGCGCCGGGACAGAAGCTCAATGGCAGCCTGACTCTGGGCGAGAATACCGCGGACAATGGCGGCCTGCGCTTGGCCTACTCGGCTTTGATGGCGACTTTAGCCAAAGAAGCCGGCACGGGCACGACAGAGATCGACGGCTATACACCGGCCCAGCGATTCTTTCTCGCTTTCGGCCAGGTTTGGTGCGAAAACGTACGCGAACAAGCCTCGCGGAGCAGGGCTCTCACCGATCCGCATTCCCCCGGCCAGTGGCGGGTGAACGGGGCAGTGCAAAACTTCGACCAGTTTGGCAAGGCGTTCAGCTGCAAGAAGGGGGCCCCGATGTACCCGGAGAACTCCTGCCGCGTATGGTGATCCGCGCAGTGCCGCGAAGGGATTTATGGTTCCCGGCGTGCGCCCAAAAAAAATCGCGGACGGGGCATCCGGCACGAGCGGACTGCGCTGGGTTGCAGTCTAACCAACAACGGGCTGCCAGAGCGTCTCCCCCGGTTGCGATATGCTTTCGAGGGTGGTCACAGGCAGCTTTTCTTGACGGAAAAGCTGCGTCAGCATGCTCTCTTCGAAAGACCTAGCAGACCGGGAGACGCTAGCCGAAAGTGGTTCTAGCTTTTACAATTAGCGATAGGATCCATTTTTCTACAGTTTTAGCTGCAAAGGCAGCCCTAGACCGCATCAGCGACGGGGATGAAGGAAACGCATGAAGTTCAGGAAATTCGGCCGGATCAGTCTGGCCTTGGCGGTATCCCTGGCAACGGGGTTGGGAGTGACCTCCTGCAGCACGGACCACACAGTCGGTTATATGTACGTCACCGGCTCGCAATATAATCAGATTTCCGGCTTCAGGATCGATAGCAATCTTGGCAATCTGACACCAACACAAAACTCTCCTTACGCCTCCGGTGGATACAACCCCCTCAAAGCCATAGTGGCCAACTCGGGACGCTTTCTGTATGTCCTGAACGCAGGCTGCGGCGGAACCGGGCAGGCTGCATGCCCTGCTGGTACACCGCCGGCCGATACAGGAGCAAATATCTCGCTCTTCACCGTCGGAGGACAAGGCGGCCTAAGCTTCCAGACAACTTATAACAGCCAGGGAAACTATCCGATCTCGATCCAGACCGACTCTGCCGGCACACATCTGTTCGTGCTTGATTCCCAGGTTCCCGACCCCACCACTTGCGTGGGCTATGTGAGCTGGAAATCCGGCGACCATATGCGGCGACATCACATCCTTCAACATCGACTCCAATACCGGCCGGCTCTCGCTGATCAGCAACCAGCAGGTGAAGAACCCGACGACTGGCGCCAACCTCACTTACTTTCCCGTGGGTAGCTCTCCCATCAACTTCTATTTGCTTCCAAGTAACTCGTATATCTACACCATCGAGAACGGCAGTGGGAGCTCTTCCGATCCATCGCAGGCTGTCTTCGTCTATGCAAACAGCAGCGGCCAACTGACGCTGACGCAGAATACCCCCATCCCCACCGGCGCCACTGAGCTCACTTACATCTACGCGAGCCCTAAGTATGTGTACCTGATCGACGCCCAGGGTGGAACGACGGCCGGCCAGATCTTGCCTTACACGGTCGGCACCAACGGTGCTCTCCAATCACTGGTGGGCGGTCAGGTGGAGAACACCGGTACCGTCGCCAACCCGAGGACCATGATTGTCGACCATCAAGGCAAATTCCTTTATCTCGCCAACCAGGGACCCAATTTGACCCCCACCAGCCCGGCGAGTTCGGTGAGCGCCTTTTTTGTCGATCAGACGACAGGCAGATTGACGACGCTCTCCGGGGGAGCAAGCTCAACCAGCGTTACCTTCGGATCCGGGTCTAATCCACAGTGCATACTGGAGGACCCCTCGAACCAGTATCTCTACACGGCCAATTTTGCCGATAGCACGGTGACTGGCGCCGTGATCAACTCGACCACGGGAACCCTGACCACACTGCGGAAGAACACCTCCTTCGCCGCCGCCGGCCAGCCCACCTGGTGCGTCGTCAGCGGTACATTGTTCTAATGTTTTAGGGCTCAGGTGGCTGAAGCGACCACTTTTACAATGCAAGTGGGCCTAAAAGACTCTCTATCCATAGCTCTGCTGCGAACTGCAGCCCTGCTCCATTGGTTCGTTGGGCCAGGATGAAGGAAGCGCATGAAGTTGAGTAAATTCGGCCGGATTGCACTGGCCTCGGTGGTAACCCTTGGTCTGGGATTCGGTGTTACTGCGTGCGGGCCGCCCAATACGATTGACTTTTTATACGTCACATCCTCCTCCAAGAACGGACCAGGGCAGATCAACGTTTACAAGGTAGATAGTCAAGCGGGAGCGTTGATACCGATTCCTAACTCGCCCTATCCTTCGGGCGGACAGAACCCCTTGGCCGACGTAGCTTCGGCGAATGGCAAGAACCTCTACGTGGTCAATCACGACAGCAATGCGGTCGTGGTATTCGCCATCAGCACGGACGGCAGCCTCTCCCAGCAGCAGTCCTGCAGTATTCCAGGCACCTTCCCTACTCAGTTGGCGATCAACAAGGCCGGTACCTACCTCTATGTTGTCGAGACTTACCAACCGGGCTTTAGCGCCAACAAACCCGGACCCGGGGCGCTGGTGGTCTTTCCCGTCAATGACACCGGGCAACTGGGGGCCACGGGAAGCCTGTGCACACCGGTGGCCAATGGCGCCAATGCCTTCTTCCCGGTAGGAAATAATCCCGTAGCCGTGAACGTGCTGGTCAGCAGCAACTACGTTTATGCGGTGAATGAAAATGACGCCACTCTCTCTGCGTTTCAGGTGGGCACGAGTGGCGCTCTCACACTGGTTGCTACCTATCCCGTCGGCGTGGCTCCTAATGCGATTTCCAGCGATCCGACCAGTAAGTTCCTCTACGTGACCGATGGTGCAGCCAATCAGATGATTGGCTTCACTATCCAGGCTAACGGAACCTTGATCAACATGCAGACACCCTTCAAGACGGACAATCTTCCCGTCTCTGTGGAGGTCGACCCGCGCGGGATTTATGTGTACGTGGCCAACTACAATGCCAGCGACGTGAGCGCCTATACGATCGATCGCGGTACCGGAAACGCCACGCAGATTGCCGGGGCGACCACCTATGCGGTGGATGCCGGGCCAACCTGCATCTTGATCGAACCCGCAGAAGGGCGCTTTGTCTACACGTCGAATTCCCTTGGCGCGACGGTGTCCGGCTTGACTCTGAACCCTGCGACGGGGGCGCTGGCGCCGGTGCAGAACACACCCTTCAAGGCCACCGGGCTGCCTACCTGCAGCGCTGCCATTACCCACGGCAACCATTCCATCGAGGTCATACAGCCCTGATTCTGCATAGTATCGGCCTGTTTCCCTGTCATAGATGGCGAGGAAGCGCTTCGCGATGCTGGAGTGGCCTGCTATGCTTGCCTCGCTTAGCAGCTTCCAGATGCTCGCTGTGTTCCTCATGGCTGCGGGCGCAGCGGCCTCAGGCCGACGGCCGGTAGGCAACTCCTGTTTCAGGAAAGCGTTGAAGCCGCCGGGAGCAAGTGGCCGAAAGTGTTCTAAGCTCTTACAATGCAGATGGGAAATAACAAAAGGATTTTTTATCCATAGCTCTGCTGCAAACTGCAGCCCTGCTCCATTGGTTCGTTGGGCCAGGATGAAGGAAGCGCATGAAGTTGAGTAAATTCGGCCGGATTGCCCTGGCTTCGGTAGTATCCCTTGGTCTCGGATTCGGAGCTACTGCATGCGGACCCAGCAATACAATCGATTTTCTTTACGTCACCGCATCCAAGCAAAACCCGGGACAGATCAGCGTATACAAAGTAGATAGCGAAGCGGGCGCTTTGTACCAGATCTCCGATTCACCCTATCCCTCGGGCGGGCGGAATCCTGTCGCTGATGTGGCGTCAGCCAACGGTAAGAATCTCTACGTCATCAATCATGACGACAATACGATTGTGGAATTCGCCATCGGCACCGATGGCAAACTCTATCCGCAGCAGACCTGCAACATGCCAGGCAGCTACCCCACTCAGTTGGCCATCAACGAGGCAGGTACTTATCTCTACGTGGTGGAGACGTACCAGCCGAACTTCAGCCTTAACATACCCGGGCCCGGCGCGCTCGTAGTTTTCCCAATCAATGCAAATGGTCAGCTGGGTGCGACGAGCAGCCTGTGCCAGCCCGTACCAGATGGCACAAACGCTTTCTTCCCATTAGGGAATAATCCGGTTGCCGTCAACGTGTTGGCTGGTGGAAACTTCGTTTACGCGGTGAACGAAGGCGATGCCACCATCTCCGCGTTACAAGTTGGGTCGAACGGCGTGCTTGGTTCGATCGGCCTTTTTAAGGTTGGAACGGCCCCCAATGCGATCGCCAGCGATCCGACCGGTAAGTTCCTGTATGTCACCGACGGCGCCTCCAATCAGATGTATGGTTTCCTGGTGCAGTCCGGTGGATCGTTGGTGATGATGCCAGCACCATTCAAGACGGATAACTTGCCCGATGCCGTCGCCGTCGACCCCCGCGGCATCTATGTTTATGTCGCCAACTACAATGGCAACAACGTAAGCGCGTATACCATCGACCAGTCTAGCGGCAACGCCACACCGATCTCCGGTTCGGTCACTTACGCGGTTGGTAGCGGGCCGCTCTGTATCCTGATCGAGCCGTCGGAAGGCCGCTATATCTATACCGCCAACTTTCTCGGCAACACGGTCTCCGGCTTGCACCTGACCCCCGCGACCGGGGCACTCTCGGCCGTGCAGAACACGCCCTTCGGCGCCGCCCAGCAGCCTACCTGCAGCGCTGCGATTACGCATGGCCACCATACCATCGCACAGCCCTAGAGCTTTTTTTGCTAATGGTGTAGACCAGGCGCTTACTCAGCCAACTTGTACCTGCTTCGGGGGTCAGAGGCCCATCAGGCAGCCGCAGCGACGACCATCTCCAGTGTTCTCCTCACGCCTACGTCTCCCGAAATGGGACCATCGACGAATTGATTGAATGGGTGCGGCTTCCACGTATCGCGCGAAGTATCAGGGGTATACGTGAGAGGCAAACCAGTACCCGCCGGATCATACGTCTCCGCATTCAGCGAAGACATCTTGTAGATCACCATATCCAACGAAGGAATTACGTACAGGCCAAACCCACCCGCGCCAGACTTGAAAAAAGCGTCTCGCGGCGCGCCGGCGACATGCCCATCTGTGTTCACTTCGAATTGCAGGCTGAACGGAGAATGCGGATTGAACGGAGAGGGACGGCTCAGTAGGTCAAGGTATTCCAGCGGCACCAGCTGCCGTTGCTCCCAGCGGCCGTTTCTGGCCAGCAGATAGCCGAAGCGCAAAGCATCCGTGGAATGGAGAGCAATGCCTCCTTCCCCCGGAGTATGCGGCAGATTCCCTCCGGGGCGATGGGTTGCATATCCCCATCGGCCCCACCCCATGGGCTGGGCGAGCTTTTGATTTAAGTATTCCTGCAGTTCCATGCCGGCGACGCGGCGAAGAACGATGGAGGCAATGTGGGGATCGCGCGAGTACAGGTATCCGTCACCGGGCAAAGTCCACATCTTTCCATGCAGTGCGCTGCCGTCCTGGTCCTGCAACTGGTCGTGAACCGGATCGGGCGAGACCCAATTGGGCAGTTCGACATTCTCGCCATGAACAATCGCGGTAAGGTGGCCTGCGGTCGCAACCGTCTCCATACCCGGCGGAGCGTAGGTTGCTGCTTGAATACCCGAGGTCATGGTGAGCAAATTGCCGAGTTGAATACCGGCCATGCGCGGGTCGCTGAGAGGAAACGCTTGGGGCAAATACTCTTCGGTGAAAACCTTCTGAGCCAGGCCATCGGGAAAGCGGCTGCCATGTTCGGACAACATGATTCCGCACGCCGCGCTGGTAAACATCTTGCCGATGGAATACATGTTGGGATTGGCTTCCCGGTTGCCTCTGCCAAAGTACTTCTCGTAGACCAGGTATCCGTGGCGAACCACGAGCAGGCCGCCATGCTGGCTGGTGGTCTGGGTATATTGAAACGCCTCGTCCAGCCGGGCTTTGTCTATGCCCGTGCGGGTGCGGATTTCCGAAGCACTCTCCAGGGTTCGCCAGCCGCCTTCAGCATCGGAAGGTGGAAAGTAGAGCTCCTCGCTCATAGCCATGCGCGCTGTCAGATGCAACCAAGGCGCCGCGACCGGAAGCGAAAGCAGCGTTCTTCGGGTTAAGGCCATCGCTCTGCACTCAGTATGAGAAATGGATCAACTGGCATTCTAGCCTCTACCCTATTTTTGCCCATCGCAGATTCCCTCAATCAGGCCCACTCTACACTGGCGGTGATGGCGCAGGGAGGGAAATATTCCTATGCTATGATCGCCTTCCGATCGTGAGGCGGCGCCTGAGTGTTTGTAAAAGGCCATCCCATTCCACTCTTCGCTTTCTCCCTGCTCTGCCGGGTGAATTTAACTTGCGCCTGTAGCTTCCCGGGTTCTGCTTTTACTCTTCGTCTGGATGGTATCGAGCGCGTGTTTCGCGCAGAACCAACCCGGCGCAGCGTTGCCGGAGAGCCCCTCTCCGCAGCCGCCTAAGCAGCCAAACTTCTTCGTACGATGGGGACAATTCTATCGCCAGGACTGGCATGGAACCGCAAGTCAGGGCCCGGCCCCGCCGAGACGTGGACCGCCCTCACCTCTCGAGTCGCCACCGTTTCCCAACGCCGACTGGTCCTATGGAGGATCCCCTGTCATCGGCGAAGCGGATACGAACAGCTATCCGCTGATGACTGCCTGGAATCAAGCGCGCAGCCGCACCAAGGTCTTCGGCTGGGTCGAGCCTACGTTGAACTTCAGCACCTCGGCAAACAGCAACGCGCCAGTGGCCAATGACGTCTACTCCAATCGATTCGAGATGAACCAGCTCATCGTTTACGTGGAGCGCCTGCCCGACTCGGTGCAGCGGGAGCACGTGGACGTCGGATACCACCTCACTGCCTTTTACGGAACAGACTACCGATACACCATCGACAAAGGTTATCTGAGCAACCAGCTATTGGTGCACCATTACCAATACGGCTTCGATCCGATTCTTGAATACATGGACATTTACCTACCCAAGGTGGCCCAGGGGAATGAACATCCGGATCGGCCGCTTTATCTCCATACCAGGAATCGAGGCCCAACTTACGCCGAATAACTACATGTTCAGCCATTCCCTGCTGTACTCAGTCGACCCGTTCACCGACACCGGAATTCTGGCCACGGTGCTGCTCAACGACCGATGGCTGGTGCAGGCAGGCATAACCGGAGGCCACGATGTGGCGCTGTGGTCGGGCGATGCCAAACCCTCAGCAACGGCCTGTGTCAGCCACACCACATCCTCGGTGAACGACAATATCTATCTCTGCCTCAACGGCATCAACGACGGTAAGTACGCGTACAACAACGTTCAACAATACGATGGCACCTGGTATCACAAGTTTTCCAAGACATGGCATACCGCAACCGAGGCTTACGTGATGTACCAGCGCGACGTGCCCAGCACCACCGGCTCCATCAAGCCCCAGGCCAACACCTATGCGGCGACCTGCAGGCCCGGCCTCGAGACTTGCTTCGCACCGGAGTACGCAGCCATCAATTACGTCCTGAAGCAACTATCGGAACACACCTTTGTTGGCTTTCGCAGCGACTTGCTCAACGACAAGAAGGGGCAGCGCACAGGGGTGAATACCAGGTACACCGAAAACACCCTGATGCTGAGTCATTGGATCGGAACCACCGTGCAGATACGCCCGGAGATTCGCTTCGATCACGCATGGGACCGGAAATCATATGACCGGGGAACCCGACAGAGCCAGCTTACCGTCGCCTGCGATCTGATCTTGCATTTTTGAGCACGGGACCGCGGACCGCGCTGGGCTGAAGATGCCGGGTGATCCAGCTTCTTCCCGGGCGCTCGATGAGTCGCTTGGTCAACAACGCAGCGATGATCAACAACAGGTAGGAGAGCCAGGGATCGAAGACGATCAAGCCGCTCTTCTCCAGAAAATGCGAGTCGTGCAGCAGGGTCCACAGATTGAAGTGCAACAGGTACAGGCAGTAACTCGCCTCGCCGATGGCGAGAAACGGAAGCAGTCCAAAGAAACGTGCGATCGGGTTGAGGCCAGCCAGGCATAGGATCACCCCGGCAAAAAGCGGCATGAGCAGGCCATCGTGCATCATCGCGTAGGGCAGGCGGTCGCCCACGCAAAGAAGCAGATAAAGCGCTGCGAAGGCGAAAACACCGAGCGCCAGACGCTTGCGGCTCTCGGGGCGGATTTTTTCATTCAAAAATCCCAAACCCATGCCAAATAGAAAAGAGAACAGATGTTGCAGCGGCATGAATTTCAATGCCCGCATCCAGACGCCGACGGAATACCGGTCGGGATGAAGCTCGCCATCCGGATTGAAGTACATGTAGAGCCCGGGAAGCACCAGGCCGCAAAGCCACACGGCGAGCAGGATCAGCAGCATGGTCCGCGTCTGGCGCGGACGGCGGCGGGTGATCAGCCAGGGAAACAAGAGATAGAAGAACGCCTCGGTAGACATGGTCCACGCAGGCGTGTTCCAAAACGTTTCCAGGGCGGGATGCCATCCCTGCAGCAACAATGGCGTGAGAATCAATCCCAGGCCAAAGTCCAGACGGGTGTGGGCGTTCACCTCCTGCATCAGCATGCCCACGGAGAGCAGCAGACTGAACGCATAGACGGGATAGAGGCGGGAGAAGCGAGCGGACCAAAAGCTGCGCGCGGTGAGCGCCCCGCGTTGGGCGCGATCGGCATAGTTATACGTAAGGATGAAGCCGGAGAGCATCAGGAAGAAGCTGACGGAAATGTATCCGCCGTTGACCACCGGGCTCAATGGTCCAAACGAATGGGGATCGGCAAAATGGAAAAAGACCAGATTAAGGGCGGCAAAACAGCGGATACCGGTGAGGGCTGGTAGTTGTGAGCGCCGCTCGGCCGCGGCCGGGCGCACCAGCACTGGACCTGCTTGAGCCTGCACCGGGGGGGCCGATCGTCCTGTGGCCTGAAGCGCGGGGGCTGGGGGAAGATTCCGCGAGTGTGCTCTGGGGAGTCAGGCGGTCACCAAGGAGCCGACTTTTTCTCCGCTCACCACGCGCAGGATATTCCCAGGGCGGTTCATGTTGAAAATGATCATGGGCAAATTATTGTCCTTGCACAGGCTCACCGCGGTGCTGTCCATTACCTTTAGACCGAGCCGGAGGATTTCCATATAGGTAATCTGCTCGAATTTCACAGCATCCTTGGTAATAACAGGGTCCGCGTCGTAAATCCCTTCCACTTTAGTGGCCTTTAATAGGACGTCTGCCTTGATCTCCATGGCGCGTAGCGAAGCAGCGGTATCTGTGGAAAAGTAGGGATTTCCCAGGCCGGCGGCAAAAATGACCACCCGTCCCTTCTCCAGATGCCGGATGGCGCGCCGCCGGATGTACGGCTCGGCCACCTGGTTCATCTCGATCGCGGACATGACGCGGGTCTGGACTTCGCACTTTTCCAGCGCATCCTGGAGTGCCAGCGAGTTGATTACCGTCGCCAGCATCCCCATATGATCAGCGGAAACGCGGTCCATCATGCGTGCTTGTTCGGCTACGCCACGGAAGAAATTGCCCCCGCCCACGACAATCGCGACTTCCACCCCAAGATCCCGAACCGCCAAGATCTCCAGGGAGATTTCATGCAGCTTGGCAACATCGACGCCGAAGCCGCGGTCCGCCGCCAGAGCTTCTCCCGACAGTTTAAGCAGGACTCTTTTGTACATTCAAGCAAAAGTATCGCACATCCTGAACGAGTCCCTATCCCTCGATTTGGGAGGCATTTGCGATCCATTTTGATACGAATTTGAAACCGCTTGACCAATAACGAAGCCCGGCAGGATTGCGACCAAAAGTAACCTCCGAAACGATACACGGCGGCTCAAAAAAGAGTCTCGACGGCTAAACTCCGAGCGCGGTATCCTGATAGCAGTTGATTTCGGCAGGGCGGCTTCTCGGCAGCAGTTCCCTGACCGGCAGTTTTCCGGCAGCTTACGGACTAAGCGCGAGCGAAGGACAGTTTTACCGCTGTCCGGTGTCACACTTGATCCCTGTCACAAAATAGGCAATCCAAGCACCCCGCCGCGGCGGGATTTTTATATTCCTGTCCCAAATTTTAGGAGCCAGCTTATGCCCGAAAATAAAGTCAGCGATCCCATCACCGGTCAGGAAATAGCCTTTGCCCTCCTGGTCCTCTCTGGCGCCATGACCGACCGTCAGGCCGCCGAAGCTGTCGGCCTCCACCCCGACTCTGCCGCCTACACCAAAGCCAAACCCAGTGTCCGCGCCTACATGCTCGAGCACCCCGCCGCCGTCCGGCAACCACTCGTCCAGCAAGACGCCGACCTGTCCCGCCTGCCCCGGCAAGCCGTGGGGCGCGCCGTGGAGCAACTGCGCCGCCTGAGCCCGGACCGCGAGCAAGTACTGGCCCGCCTCTGGGAACTCGCCCACCTCAGCCCCGAAATGACACGAGGCAGCATTACCGGACAGGTCAAGGCCATCTCCATGATCGTGGCCATGCAAAACTTCATCCCCGACCGTCGCGCCCTCTCTTCAGAGAAGAAATCCGCCCCTGCGCCTGTCAACGCCCAAATCTATGAAGCCGAGTGGCTTCGCAAGCAGCGGGCCGCACGCCCATGCCTCTGCCCAGCAAGAAGATGGGCTTGCTCCCGGCTCGGTGGGAGAGGCGCCTCCGGACCCTGGCCCCAGCCAGTCCACCGCCGCAAACCGCTTTACTCCTTCGGAAGCCCCCACACCTTATGTCCCCCTGTTCGCTCCGGACACCAGAGTTCCTCACTCTATAAGAAAGAACCCCTTCGCTCGCCCCCGCTGAGCTGCTAATCCTAAAAAGGACCCAAAAATATCGAATTTTATAAATAGAAGCCCATTTCAAGGGTAGGGGGCTTTACGGCTGCGGAAAAACTCATGTTTTGTATCATGACCCTACTTCATTCGGGCCGTAACGGGGAGCTTTCGACCAAGAAGGTAAAAGAATTGCCTCCGGGGCTAAAGCCCAATGGATCGCATGCGACTCTTTCCGCGACGCTGAAGCGTCGCTCCCCCTGCTGAAGCAGGGGGCTCCCACCGGCTGCCAGGGAAGAACGATCGGGATGACCGAAATGGATTTCAAACGCATGTGAATCCCCCTTTTGACCGGATCTATCTCCGAGGGCAGCAGGGAACATCGCAGCTTGTGTGGACCGTAGCTGGGAAAAGCGCAAAGGTGGGAGCCCCCGCATTGATGCGGGGGAGCTCTGGCTTTAAAGCCGAGCGGCTCACGGGGGACTTATTCTCCTCCGGCTTCAGCCGCGGGGTTTTCCGCAGCCTCTTCGAGCTAAAAGGGGGTGTCCAAGTAGGGCAGAGGTTATTCGGCGGTGTTTGGCTTGATCTGGGCGACGGTCCAGACCGGATCGCCGACCTTGAAGCGGGCGAAACGGCGGACGCTCAGGTTCTCGCCCAGCTTGCCGATCTTCTGCGCGATCAAGTCCTTGATGGCAAACGACTGATCCTTGATGAAGGGCTGATCCAGCAGGCAAACTTCTTCGTAAAACTTGCTCATCTTGCCTTCCACGATCTGCTCGATTACCTTTGCCGGCTTACCCGTAGCCGCAGCCTGGGCCCGGTAGATATCCTTCTCCCGCTCCAGATCCTCCGCGGTGACGTCTTCGCGGCGAATGTAGCGCGGATCAGTGGCCGCGATATGCATCGAGATGTCTTTCAACAGCTCCTGGAAATCTTCCGTTCGGGCGACAAAGTCGCTCTCGCAATTGATTTCGATCAGCACACCGATCTTGCCTCCGGCATGAATGTAGGTGCCGACAGCCCCCTCGGAGGTGCTGCGGGAGGCCTTCTTGGCGGCAGACGCCATGCCTTTCTTGCGTAAAACGACAACCGCCTGGTCCAGGTCGCCCTTGGCTTCCTGGAGCGCATTGCGGCAATCCATCATCGGCGCGCCAGTCTTCTCGCGAAGCTCCTTGACCTGTGCGGCGGAGATATTTTCAGTCACGGTTGACATCCTCTTGCGATTCCTTTGCTGGCCCGTAAACAGGGCCTCTAAAGCTTTTGCTTCGGTCTACACCCAATGTTAAACCGCTGTATCCCCGGTTACGGATGGGTAAGGGGAAAGATTCGGTGAACTGATTCGACAGCAGCTTCTTAGATGGTCCGCTCGGCAACTTCCGGCTCGTCGACGGCTATCACCCCGGGGGCCTTGCGAATGCCTCCCCCAAGTGCAGCTTCCAGATCGACCACTTCGCCTTCGCCGGATGGCTCATCGGCGCCGGCTTCAAGACCTGAAACCTCTGCCGGAGCGGCCTCCAGCTGCGCATCGGCGGTTACGCCGGCGTCGGCGGCACGCTTGTCACCAGCCATCTGCACGCCTTCCACTACGGAGTCGGAGATCTTGGAGGTAAACAGGCGGATGGCACGCAGCGCGTCGTCATTGCCGGGAATTACGTAGTCGACCACGGTGGGATCGCAATTCGTATCTACCACAGCGACCACTGGGATGCCCAGCTTGCGCGCTTCCTTGACCGCGATAGCCTCATTGTTCGAATCGACCACAAAAAGAGCGTCCGGCAACCGGCGCATATTCTTAATGCCTGCCAGGTTTGCCTGCAGATGCTTGCGTTCCCGCTCCAGCCGAATGACCTCTTTCTTGGTCAACAGCTCGTAGCGGCCATCCGTGGCCATCTCATCCAGTTCCTGAAGGCGCTTGACGGATTTTTGTACCGTGATCCAGTTGGTCAGCAGTCCACCCAGCCAGCGCTGGTTGATGTAGAACATGCCGCAGCGGTTCGCCTCTTCGGCGATCGCGTCCTGGGCCTGTCGCTTGGTGCCGACAAAAAGGATGACCTTTCCCTGCCCCGTGAGGTCGGTAACAAACTTGCTCGCTTCCTTGAACATCTTCAAGGTCTTTTGCAGGTCAATGATGTAGATCCCGTTGCGCTCGCCGAAGATGTATTCCTTCATCCGCGGATTCCAACGCTTGGTCTGATGCCCGAAGTGGACTCCCGCTTCGAGCAACTCCTTCATTGTGATAGTGGCCAAACTACCTCCTCTTGAATTGCATTCCGGCATGGCCGGAATTGATTTCCCTCGCCCGCTCCAAAAAGCTGGGGCGGGGAAGATTTTTGACGCAATAGCATCGACTCACCAGGCATTCCCGGAAACGATCGACCGTCCCGGCGGATACTCTAGCGCTTGCTGAACTGGAAGCGTTTACGGGCTCCCTTTTGTCCGTACTTCTTGCGCTCTTTAATGCGCGCGTCGCGGGACAGCAGACCGTCAGCCTTCAAAGTCTTGCGCAGCTCCAGGTTGAACTCGAGCAGAGCGCGGGCGATACCCATCTTTACTGCATCCGCTTGGGCGGAGACTCCGCCACCCTTCACCGTGGCTAAAATATCGAAGGTGGAAGCAAGCTCGACCAATTCCAGAGGACGCTTGGCGGCAACCCGCTGTTCAATGGTGACGAAATAAGTTTCGTAGGGCTTCTGATTGACGACGAAGTTGCCGCTGCCAGGGCGCAGGAAAACACGCGCCACGCTGGATTTGCGACGCCCTGTTCCGTAGTACTGAACCAAATCTGCCATGACCATCCTATTCTTCGCTCACTGCTGCGGAGCCCATAGTTACCGAGCCGCCAACTCCAAAACCTCAGGCTGCTGTGCCTGGTGGGGGTGCTTATCGCCCCGGTAAACCTTCAGCTTGGTCCCCATCTGGCGGCCCATCTTGCTCTTGGGCAGCATGCCCTTGATCGCGTCCTCGACAATCTTCTCCGGGCGCCGCGCCATCAAGCGCACAAAGGATTCTTCCCGCAGGCCGCCGGGAAACCCGGTGTAGCGGCGATAGACCTTCTGTTGGCTCTTTAAGCCCGGTGAGCACGATCTTTTCCGCATTGACGATGATCACGTGATCACCCATGTCGATAAAGGGCGTGTACTTAGGATTTTTCTTGCCGGCCAGCAGGCTGGCTGCTTCGGTCGCCAAACGTCCTAGTGTTTTGCCGCTGGCGTCGACCACAAACCATTTGCGGGTGATATCGTGCGAACTCGGAAAATACGTAGACATCGTTCCCATTTCTCCCAGGGGAACCCTCGTTCGGATGGGCGTTGCACACCAACGCAAAAATTCGCGGCTGGCAACTGCTCTCCCGCAAACCAAAGGTTCAGATCGCTTGAGTGGCGAAGATCAGATCTAGAGCGGTTTCGCTGGGAATCGCTCAAAGCGCTTCTTCGGGTTCGCTTTCCTGGCAGGCTACCTGGGCTCGCTCAATCTTCAGATCGGTTGGAGGTGAAGTGGCTTCCCGAACTTGCCGGGACTTCTCCTCATCGGATCGGACGGCGACTACAGAGGGCCGAACGCGGCACTGCGCAAGAAGACCAGAGTAACGCATTCGGGCAAGGGAGTCAATGTGGGGGGAGTTACCTATGCCGCACAAAAGAGGCATTTCCGCCTCATTCCGAACACCATACGCTCTCATTGGAATATAGCGGAGGTTCCCCCCTCGTATGACACAACGTGCCTCTGAGTCCCTGGTAGCTGCCCTTATCCGCATCGGGTTGTTGCTGGCCCTGGCCATCATGCTGATGGCCGAAAATGCCCAGGCCCAATCGCTCCCTGTTTCGACCGGGTCGCACCGGTCCCTGGCTGGCAGTCCCACAAGCTTGCAGCAGCAAGACCAGGCTGCCGGCACTCGAACGAACCGGAAGGCGTAACTCGCCTCCGGGAAGTACGAGCAAGGAGACCGAATGAAGTTTGAAAAGCAACTCTCGTCCCTCATGACAGCGGCCCTGCTGTGCGGTACTTTTACCACAGTCTCGAGTGCGCAGCAGACAGCCACCAGCGCAGTGGCGTCGCCTGCTCCAGCGACTCCCGTAGTTTCGGCAGCGGCGGAGGCGGCTCTGCTTAAGTCGACCCCTCCTCTCACCGAGGATGCTCTGCGCGCCCGCTACGTCGGCAAGCTGGTCTTTCTGCGTGGTTCCTACCTGGGCGACGTTCTGAATTTCGACCAGGATGGCAGGGTGAACGGCTCGCCCACGATTGCTTCCTTCACTCTTTCCGCCTTCGAGGTCAGGAAAGTGAAGCTTTCCAAGCACAAGCTGGAAATTGAGGCAGATCGCTACGGATTGCATTTCCTGGGCGCACTGCCCTACCAAGACGACACCAAGTCCTTTGACCAGGTCAAGATCTCCAAAAAGCCGGTTCACATCTCCATAGACCGCGAGCTCATCGTGGTCCCCAAGGTGAAGAAGGAAAAGAAGAAGAGTGAGCCGACGCCGCAGGAGATCGCCGCCGCCCAGACGCTGAAGACCAGGGATGATGCAACAGCCACGGCAGCGCCAAAACCGGCCACCAGCGGGGCCACCGTTGAAACTTATCAAGCCCTGGCGGCCGTCTCTCCGGCGCACAGTGCCATGGTGATGAACAAGGCGCTGAACAACATCTTCGCCAGTGACATCGATCCGCTCATGCTCTCCCATCTGCCCGACTACTGGCAGGAATATTTCAACAGCAAGAGCCAGCACCGCCAGTACATGCCCGCCGACGCCAGCATCAAGGTGGTTAGCGAAGGCATGACGCCGCCCAAGGTTCTGAACAGCATCGATCCCAGCTCGAACGAATATGCTCAGAAATACGGGATCGCAGGCATGGAGCTATTGCGCACGGTGGTCGATGCCACGGGGGTTCCACGGCAGATGGCGATCGCCCGCCCCATCGGCTTCGGACTCGACGAGAAGGCCGTGGAAGCGGTCAAGAACTCGCGCTTCCAGCCGGCGACGGTGAACGGGCAGGCCGTACCGGTGGTGATCGACCTGGTCGTCACCTTCCGCATCTACTCCAACCGGACCAAGCCGGGTTCGGTGCCCAAGGGATCGAAGGAGGCGGTTCTGGCCGCTTCTGTGGCCGACACGGCCGGCGATGCTAATCTGGGGCGGTGAGCCAACGTTTTCTCAACCTCATCCGTGGTGGGCAAACGGCGGAAGTTGCCGCCGCCGCAGAGGAAGATCCCTCGCTGATTGCTTGCAGAGACGCCCAGGGCGTCTCTGCTTTTTTGTGGAGTATCTATAACCGGCAGCCGTTGATCAGGGACTTTCTGCTCACCCACCTGCCGGCGCTGGACATATTCGAAGCCTCTGCTTTGGGAGATTGCGACCGCATCGAGCCACTTTTGCGACAGGACGCCATGCTGGTTCATGCGACCTCAGCCGACGGCTGGGCTCCTCTCCACCTGGCAGCCGCGTTTGGCGGGCCCCAGGCGACCGCTCTGCTGCTTGCCCACGGAGCACATGTGCATCGCTTCTCACACAACCCTATGCGCAATCAGCCGCTGCATGCATGCATCGCCCTGGGCCGCGACTCCGAGACCGTGCGCCTCCTGATCGCCCAGGGAGCGGACGTAAACATGGAGCAGGCTGGAGGCTACACGCCCCTGCACCAGGCAGCCGCCGCCGGGTTGGTAGAGCTGATTCAAATCCTCCTCGAAGCGGGCGCGAAAGCGGATATGCGCTGCCACCAGGGAAAGACACCGGCCGACTACGCACGCGAACGCCATCACGAAGGCGCGCTGCAGCAGCTTTCAGTTGAGTAAGGAAACTGCAGATCCCTCGATTGCGATCCTAATGACAAACGAGGCATCGTAGCCCACTCAAGCCAAAGTACGGCTTGACCCCGATTTCCTGCCACGCTGCGCTAGAGAGGTACCACGTGTGCGCCTTTCATTAAGGAAAGGCGCGGGGGGTGTATCAACGCCACAAGCCTCCGCAGGAAATCGGGGCAAATGGGCCACCCATCTTTCGTTTGGGGGGCGGGATGAAAGACTTTAGGGTAGTGACTTCGTTTTGGCCTTGTGTGTTGGAGGGATTGGTCCCCGCGTAACGGCTCACCATCGTCCGGCTACAAAGCTCAATGCTTATTCGTAGGCCAGAGCCTCAATGGGATCTTTGCGGGCAGCCTTCAGGGCGGGGTAACTTGCCCCCACCAAAGCCCCGCAAAACGCAATGAGAGTAGCCGCAATGATCCATCCGGAACTGATGGGAAACGGCTGAGTTGGGAGGCGAATACCCATCGCAGTTTTTATGAGAAAGGCCGCGCCGATGCCCAGAAGGATGCCAACCAGGGAGAGGAAGGCTGTTTCCCGCAAGACCAGATTGACGATGTAGGTTTGAGAAGCGCCCAACGACTTCAGAATTCCGATCTCACGGGTTCGCTCCAGCACAGCCGTGTACATTGCCTGGAAAATGACGAGAAAGCCAACCACCACGGCAATCCCGATCACAATGTGTAACGCGATGTTGAAACCGGGCAGGTGTTCCGGCGTCAACATGGAAAGAACCTCCTGGACGGTTTGCACCTGGTAGGCGGAAAGTCCCGGAACGGCCTGTATTTCCTGCTTTATGAGTGCTTCGTTGTCTGGATTGTCGGCCTTTATATAGAAGAGCGTGGCATTATTCTCCGCGCCCAGCAAAGCACCCAGCGTCTTGATCTGCAGGAACTTTCGGCCGCCCTTGCCGTGCTCGACGATGCCGCAGATGCGGAAGGTGTGATTGAGGATGGGAATGCTGTCGCCCACGCGGTAGCCCTTGCCGCTGCGAGCAAAGTAATCATCCACAATCACATCGTTAGGCTCCAGAAACGGACCGCCGGAAACAAAAACGAAAGGGCGCAGGGCATTGAAACTCTGGTAGTCGATGCCCCAAATAGTCTCAACCGCGGTTTGCGTGGAGAGCTGTTGAATGACGGGGGAGGCGACAACGACATGGGGCAGCTTTCGCAGCACGTCGGCAATTTTTGCCGGAGCCGGCGCCCCGCTCACCCCGACGAGGAAGGTCTGATTCGGGGGGCGAACGATGAGATCGGCTCCGATACCGTTTGTCTGGGTGCGGTTGCCCTGGATCATGCCCACCATGATGCCCACAATGGACAGGATCATGGTGACCTCGATGGCCACCGCGAGTATGCTGATCGACGACCGCAAGGGCCGGTGCAACAGGTTGCCGATGACTAACCTATTCATGCTATTCGCCTGACTGAGCCGAGTGTAGCAAAATTGGGTAATTGCTAAATTCGCTCCCTGGGAAACAACGGTCCAGTAACTCAAGAGATGCTGTAGCACGCTCAAACTAAAGGGTTATAGGGATTTGCTTTTGACCTGTCAGGAGTGCGGTCGTATGGTTGAGAATGTCAGCGTAGGGTCATGCTACGGGATAGCCGGCAAGCTGTTCCGTGGTTGCAGGTCCGTAGCTGACGTTCCTGCACCGGCGCCGGACTGCCTTTCGCCGGACCCGCGTTCTGCTCTCGATGGAGCCATCGCATTGACTCGATGGGTGTAATGTATGGGGAATTTCGGTGACACATTACGGCAGGAGCGGGAGTTCCGCGGCATCACGCTGGACGCCATCACCCGGGTTACGAAGATAAGCAACCGTCACCTGGTAGCCCTCGAACAGGAGCACTTCGATGTTCTCCCGGGCGGGGTTTTCAACAAGAGCATGGTGCGAGAGTACGCTCGGGTCGTAGGCCTCGATCAAGAGGAGTGGGTCGGACGCTACCTCTCGGCGCACCAACCAGCCGGGACCGGAACGGATGAAGACGGCTGGATGCGTTTTGCTGAAAATGCCAGCAAAGCCCGCAGCGAGATCGGAGCAGGGTACCGTCCCGACCAGCGGCTGCGCTGGACAGGCATTGGGGTACTGCTGCTATTGGTCGCCGGTCTCAGTTGGTTTGTATGGAGCTATGTCCACAAGAAAATGTCGCTGAGCATGCCGGCGCAGGTTACCCATACCACCGCAGCGGTTACATCCGGTCTGGGCGCAGGTAACCTCCACTCGATAGGGGTGATACAGGGGCCTCTTTGCCTCGCTGACCCCCCTCTGATACCGTCTTAAGAAGTCTTAACGAGCGACCGGGCCGGCCGCTCTTCTTACATGAGCGCCGGATGAGATTACGGCTGATAAGTGCGCTCGGTCTTGCAAATCGAGAAAAGACCGCTGAAATTCTCCCCAAAGAATGGAAAACAGGAGGAAGCTGCTTTGCCACAACACGATAGATTCTTATTCACATCCGAGTCGGTGACCGAAGGACATCCCGATAAGATCGCCGATCAGATCTCCGACGCGATCCTTGATGCCTGTCTCGCGCAAGACCCCTTTAGCCGCGTAGCCTGCGAAACGCTTACCGCGACTGGCCTGGTGGTCATTGCCGGCGAGATCACGACCAAGGCATACGTCGACTTCCAGTCCCTGGTGCGCGGGGTGGTGGCTTCGATCGGCTACGATAACGCTCTTTACGGCTTCGACTCCAACACTTGCGCCGTCATCTCCAGCATCAACAAGCAGTCCGGTGATATCGCCATGGGCGTCGACACCGGCGGCGCCGGCGACCAGGGCATGATGTTCGGCTACGCCACCAACGAGAACGAAGACCTGCTGCCGACCCCAATCTCCCTGGCGCACAAGCTCAGCCAGAGGCTGACGCAAGTACGGAAGAGTGGACTGCTCTCCTATCTGCGGCCTGATGGCAAGAGCCAGGTGACGGTGGAATACGACAAGGATCAAAATCCGGTCCGGGTCGATGCCGTGGTGATCTCTACCCAGCATTCCGAGACGGTGACCAACGAGGATCTCAGGGCCGACATCCTGAAGCACGTGATTCAGGCCACCATCCCTTCCAAACTGCTCGATGCCGACACCAAATACCACATCAACCCGACCGGGCGTTTCGTGATTGGTGGCCCGATGGGCGATACCGGGTTGACCGGGCGAAAAATTATTGTTGATACCTACGGCGGCATGGGACGCCACGGCGGCGGCGCATTCAGCGGCAAGGATCCGACAAAGGTCGACCGCTCAGCGGCCTATATGGCCCGCTACATTGCCAAGAACATCGTGGCGGCAGGGTTGGCGAAGCGCTGCGAAGTGCAATTGGCTTATGCCATCGGCGTACCTGACCCGGTCAGCGTCCTGGTGGAGACCTTCGGCACTGGCGCAGTCGATTCTGCCACGCTGCAGCAGTTGGTCCGGGAAAACTTCAAGCTGACCCCCAAGGGCATTATCGAGAGCCTCAACCTGCGACGGCCGATCTATCGCAAGACGGCTGCCTATGGTCACTTCGGACGGGCCGATGCCGACTTTACCTGGGAGGCCACCGACAAGGCGCAAGCACTGCGCGAGGCGGCTGGTCTCAAGGGCAAAGCTCAGCTCGTGGGCGCGACCAAGTAGCTTTTGCGTATCTTGCCGGCAAAGATTTCTTTGCCGGCAAGATACGGATGGTTTCGCGCCTGGCCCGGGTCCATGATTCAGGCATGTCAAGCAATCAGCAACCCGACCTCAATCCGGCCCAGGCCTGGCAGCAGGTACTGTCGCGCGACGCAAGCGCCCGTTTCGTTTATGCCGTAGCCAGCACCGGGATCTTTTGCCGCCCTTCCTGTCCCAGCCGGCGTCCTGCTCCAACCAATGTACGTTTCTTCTCCGACCCTGCCGGAGCAATGGCGGCGGGGTATCGCGCCTGCAAGCGATGCGCTCCCCTGGGTGAACGCGAGGAGGCCGCAACGGTGGCCCGGCTGTGCCGTTATCTTGCCGTCCACCTTGACCGCGCGGTGACGCTGGCCGATCTTGCGAAAGTTGCCCGCAGTAGCCCGTTCACCATTCAGCGAAAATTCACCCGGGTGCTGGGCGTGAGTCCGCGCGGCTATCAGGCGCAATTGCGTTCCACCTCGATGCGGCGCAGCCTTGCGACGCCTGGCGCAAGCATCACCGGGGCCATCTATGAAGCCGGCTACGGGTCCTCCAGCCGCTTTTACGAGCAGGCGGCAGAAAATCTGGGCATGAGCCCGGTACGCTTTCGCGAACGGGGCTTACACGAGACCATCCGCTTTGCTACTGCGCCCTGCGAGCTGGGACTGCTGCTGGTGGCGGCGACCGAACGCGGCGTATGCAGCGTGATGCTGGGCGACGAACCAGCTGCGCTCGAGCAGTTGCTGCGGCGGCAGTTCAGCGCGGCAAACCTGGTCCCGGATGCCGCGGGCATGACTGGGCAGGTGGCAGCTGTGCTCGCCGCCATGACCGAACATCCGGCAGCCGGCGATCTGCCGCTCGATCTGCGCGCAACCGCATTTCAGGCACGGGTATGGCAGGCTCTGCGCCAGATTCCTCGCGGGCAGACGCGCAGCTATGCGCAACTGGCAGAAGCCATCGGCCAACCAACAGCGGTGCGGGCCGTGGCTCGGGCTTGCGCGACCAACCCGGTCGCTATCGCTGTTCCCTGTCACCGGGTGATCGGCAGCGACGGCTCGCTCACCGGCTACCGTTGGGGCGTCGAGCGCAAGAAGAAGCTGTTAGCCATGGAGAAAAGGGAGCTGCAGTGACGTCGTACCCACTCAAGCCAAAAGAAGGCTTGAATGGGCCACCCAGCCTTTGTCGCCGAATGTCAGATGAGCAACTTGATCCTGTGTGGTACAGCTTGGAAAAAGGGTTGTTCTGTTTCTAATGTCAGCTGAGGCCCTTGTTTCCCGTGGCCAGCACAGTTTGGAAGAAAGGTGCTTCCGATTCCTTATGCACAACCGCGGTGTGCACATTCCGGAAACCGGCGTTGCCTAGCATGGTCTCGAGCTCCACTTCGCTGAAGCCCAGCCACACGTCGGCGTATAGTTCGCGCGCTTCGGCGAAGCGATGCTGGACCAGGTCCAGGACCGTGATGCGTCCGCCCGGCTTCAGGATGCGCCACGCTTCCGCGACCGCGCGCTCGGGATGCAGCGCATGGTGCAGGGACTGGCTGAAGAGCGCCAAATCCACTGAGCCATCGGCTATCGGCACCGCTTCCAGGTCTCCCTTGCGATACTCAAGCGCCGTAACCCCCTGCTTGCGCGCCAACGTGCTTCCCAACTCGACCATCTTGTCGGAGTTGTCGACCGCGATCACCTGTTGCGCACGTTGGGCCAGCAGCAGCGAGAAGGCTCCTTCCCCGGCTCCCAGATCGGCGATCACCAGGGGCGGCAGCAATTGCAATAAGGCCTCGGCGATACTCTGCCAGGAGCGCCCGGGGACATACTCCCGCCCTAGCCGCCCGGCCATGTCATCGAAAAAAGCGCGTGTCTTGTCCTGCCGCTTGCGCAGGATCAGCTCCAGAGCAGCCAGGTCGTTCTTTCCTTCCGGAATCTCACCCGTAGCCTGCTGCAACAGGGCGAGCAGACCGGACACTCCGGACTCCGGTTTGAACCGGTACCAGATATTCTTGCCCGTGCGCCGGTCCTCCACCAGCCCGGCATGCTTCAACTGCGCCAGATGGGTCGAAATGGTGCTTTGGCCCATGCCCAGGATCTCCTGCAGCTCGGCCACAGAGAGCTCCTCCCGTGCCAGAAGTAGCAACATACGCAGGCGATTTGTGTCGCCCAAAACCCGTAAAGATTTTACGATTGACGCCATGGCTCTTTCCCACTATTGTATCAACATATTCTGATGTATCGATATGAGGTTTTAAAAACATGACACCAGCTACGATCGACCGCACCGCAGCCGCTTTTAAGGTGGCTGACCTCTCCCTGGCCGACTGGGGCCGCAAAGAGATCTCGATAGCCGAGCACGAGATGCCCGGCCTTATGTCTATCCGCCGCAAGTATGCCGCGGAGAAGCCACTCGCCGGCGTGCGCATTACCGGCTCGCTGCACATGACCATTCAGACCGCGGTGCTGATCGAGACCCTGGTGGAGCTGGGCGCCAAGGTGCGCTGGGCAAGCTGCAACATATTTTCCACCCAGGACCATGCAGCGGCGGCGATTGCGGCGGCGGGCGTTCCGGTCTTCGCCTGGAAGGGCGAATCGCTGGAAGAATACTGGTGGTGCACCGCCCAGGCCCTCGATCATGGAGAAGGCAAAGGACCGGAGTTGGTGGTCGACGATGGCGGGGATGTGACCCTGCTGATCCACAAAGGCTATGAACTGGAAGAAGGCGACACCTGGGTCAATACGCCCTCTTCGAATCATGAAGAGCAGGTGATCAAGGATCTGCTCAAGAAGATGCACGCGGAAGATCCCAAGCACTGGCACGAGGTCGCGAAGCACTGGCGCGGCGTCTCGGAAGAGACCACGACCGGCGTTCACCGCCTCTACAAAATGAAGGAACAGGGCAAGCTGTTGATCCCGGCGATCAACGTCAACGATTCCGTCACCAAGTCGAAGTTTGACAATCTTTACGGCTGCCGTGAATCACTGGCCGACGGCATCAAGCGGGCGACCGACGTCATGGTAGCCGGCAAGGTGGCCGTAATCTGCGGGTACGGCGATGTGGGCAAGGGTTCAGCCCACTCACTTGCGCGGAATGGGTGCGCGGGTAGTGGTCACTGAGATCGACCCCATCAACGCCCTGCAGGCGGCGATGGAAGGCTTTGAAGTCACCACCGTCGAAGAAACCCTGGGCCGCGGAGACATCTACGTCACCTGCACCGGCAATGTGGACGTGCTGACACTGGATCACATGGCGCAGATGAAAGATCAAGCCATCGTTTGCAACATCGGCCACTTCGACAACGAGATCCAGATCGATCGCCTGAACAGTGCAAAGGGAGTGGAGAAGATCAACGTCAAGCCGCAGGTGGACCAGTACAACTTTGCCGCAGTCAAGGGCAAGCCGGCACACACCATCTACGTTCTGGCCGAAGGCCGCCTGGTGAACCTGGGCTGCGCCACCGGACATCCCAGCTTCGTGATGAGCAACAGCTTCGCTAACCAGACCCTGGCGCAGATCGACCTGTGGAAGAACAAGGATGTCTACAAGGTGGATGTGTACACCCTGCCCAAGAAGCTGGACGAGGAAGTCGCGCGGCTGCATCTGGAAAAGATCGGCGTGAAGCTGACGACGCTGAGTGCGGCACAGGCGAACTATCTGGGCGTGGCGCCGGAAGGCCCGTACAAACCTGAAACCTATCGCTACTAAATAACCTGCGTACCTTTGGAGAGCCCCAGTCCTGATGGCTGGGGCTCTTCCTTTTCCCCGCCGGATGCACAGTGTCTCTTTTACAATTTTGAACGTCTTATGAGCATGAAAGTTGTGGCCGCGATCATCGGCTGTTTCCTGAGTGTCCCTTTCACCGGGGCAGAGGCCCAGACGCCGGCAGCATCCGGCGCCACCCATCCGCCGGTCGAGGTCATTCAGGCGACTGCCCCGGATGCAGCTGTACTCAAGGCGCGCAAGGGCTCCTATTCCTTCACCATCGATGGCGGCGATTGGAACGACACCGGGGTCGAAGTCACCCCTGCGGACCAGCTCAGCTTTACGGCCACCGGCAGTCTGGCTCTGGCCGATGGAAGGTCGGCTCCCCCCGATGGACTTACCCGCGGATGGAAAGACCTGATCCGCATTTACCCGCTGAATTCAGCTAACAGCGGCGCCCTGATCGGGCGTGTCGGCAATGGGGACGCAGCAGTTCCCTTTCTCATCGGCGCGAGCAAGGATGTGAGTGTCTCCGCCACCGGCCATCTATTTCTACGCCTGAACCTCAGCTCCGATCTCACCGGAACCGGCAGCATCGGGGTGAAAATGAAGCTCTCCACCCAGCAGGCGCAAAAGACCATCTCCGCGCCGGATCTGGCTCACCTTCTGTCACCACAACTGTTTGCAAACATTCCCCGGCGGGTGGGGGACTTGCAGGGTAATCCGGGAGACATGGTGAACTTCTCGTTGATCGGCACCCAGGACCAGGTGACGAAAGCATTCACCTCGGCGGGATGGGTGCAGGTGGATAAGACAACACAGGACGCAGTGGTCCACGGCCTGATTTCGACACTCTCCCACGAGGCCTACACCGAGATGCCGATGAGCATTCTTTATCTATTCGGCAGGTCGCAGGACCTGTCGTTCGCCCGTGCTGCGCCGCTCGAGGTGGCCGCGATCCGGCACCATCTGCGGGTGTGGAAGACGACGGAAACGGTGGGCGGCGAGCCGCTTTGGGTGGGATCTGCCACCCACGACAATGGCTTCGAGAAGGACCAGCGGAATGGTGGAGTCACCCATCACATCGATGCCAATGTCGACCAGGAGCGCGACTTCCTGGAGCAGAGCTTTTCCGGAGCCGGGGTTCTGGCCGGCGCGGCTTATGTGCTGCCGAGTAATCCCCTGACCACGGCCAAGACGGCGACCGGCGGCAGCTTTCAATCCGATGGCCGGATTGTGGTGATGGACTTGAAGTGAATGCACTCTAAGAAAAGTAAAAAATGTAAATCCAAAAGGCGTGCTGCTTCGTATGGCTGACGTGGCTCAACTTCAGGAATCGCTAACCAACGCCCCCGATGAGGCGCTTGAGCGCCAAACCGTCGTTTGCAAAGATTGCAAGTCGGCGTTACCCGTAGACTCTTTGATCGAAGTGGATGCGCTGCATGTGCAGTGCCCCCGATGCCTCTTTGTCTTCTTTTTGGACACCGACCGGCTGTAAGGATTACTCCTCTTTTTCCCCGGCAGCCGGAGACAACAGGGCTGACGATTTTCTCTGCCTTGCGATCGCATCCAGCACGCCGTTAAGGAAGTTGAGCGACTCCGGGGCGGAGTAGCGGCGAGCAATCTCGAGCGATTCGTTGATCACCACGGGGACCGGCGTATCAGGAAAGCCCAGCAGCTCGGCGATCGCCGCCCGCAGCACGTTGCGGTCGACGGCCGGCATCCGGCTCAGGCGCCAGTTGGCGGAATGAGCCTGGATCAGCTCGTCAATCTCTTCGTTACGAGCGGTGGCCACGCGGAAGATATCCTCAGAAAAGCCGCGGGTCTCGGCATCCACTTCTTCGCGTGATCCCCAGAAGGTTTTGCGCACCTGATCGGGAGTGTGCTTGCCCACGTCTGCCTGAAAAAGCATCTGCATGGCCAGCTCGCGTGACTTGCGCCGCTTACCGGTAGCGCTCATGGAAGGCTCATCTTGCGCTCGAGCGAGACCATCTCAATGGCGGCCACGGCGGCCTCAAATCCTTTGTTGCCGGCTTTAATCCCGGCACGATTCAGCGCCTGCTCCAAGGTCTCGCAGGTCAAGACTCCGAAGGCATGAGGAATGCCCGTCTCCTGCTGCGACTGGCCGATGCCGCGCGAGACCTCGTTGTAAATGGCCTCGTAGTGCGCGGTCTCGCCGCGCAGCAGGACGCCCAGGGTGATCACAGCGTCCACCTTGCCGCCTTCGGCAGCCTTGCGCGCCGCTAACGGTATTTCCCATGCTCCCGGAACGCGGATCACCTGCACATCCCGGCGGGCAGCGCCACTGCGATAGAGGCCGTCCAGCGCTCCCTGCAGCAAGCGGTCGGTAATCACGGCGTTCCAGCGCGCGACCACCACCGCAAAACGCATACCGTGCGCGCTCAAGTCGCCCTCCACCGCCACCGGCCTGCCCTTGTGGGGATCGTCCCATTCCCAGAAGGCGATGGAATGGCCGGGCGCGGGTTCCGCGGTGAAAAGGCGCGTCTTCCAGTTGGTTTCGGCCACGGGGCTCAGCCTGCGCGCAGCCTCCTGCTCACCCCAGCTGTGGATCATCCACTCGCGGGCCACGGTCTGAACCGCCTCCAGCCCGGTGACCTCCACCATGATCTCCGCCGGGCTGAGCTCGATGCCATCCGCGAATTCAAGATTGCCCAGCGGCGCCAGAAAGGAGACGCCCCGGCTCAGCTCCTCTTCCCATCCCCGGCCAGCCTCAAAGCCAAGCGCGGAGAAGAAACTTGCCAGCTTGGCATAAGCCTCGGGGGTACCCGCCGGGCGCACAATCGTGATTCCCTTAACCATCTCTCTCTGACTTTACCACCGAGATTACGCCTCCGTTGGCCGGCTTCGGAGAGCGTTTTGCTATTACTGTGATGTGGTTGGGAGCAGCCAGGTGCGGCCATTTTCGGCGAATGGCCGCGTCCAATTCGGTTTCCTCGCATACACCGATAGCAAAATGCTCTAGACTCACTGCTTCGCCCACGGAGTCGATCTGACATGGATTTAGAGAATATGCGCTACGAATTGCGGCCGCCAATTGCGGTCGTTACCCTCGACCGGCCCAAGGTGCTTAACGCGCTCAATCATCTCAGCATGACCGAACTGGAGCAGGTCTTCCTGGACGTCCGGCAGAACGATGCGATCCGGGTCGTTCTGCGTTACCGGAGCGGGGGAGAAGGCCTTCGTCGCCGGCGCCGACATCCGCGAGTTGGCCACCCTGTCTGCACTGGAAGGGGAGCAGGTCGCCACGCGTGGGCAGCGCATCCTCAGCCTGATCGAAAACTGCGGCAAGCCGGTGATCGCGTGCATCAACGGTTTCGCGCTGGGCGGCGGCTGTGAGCTTGCCCTCGCTTGTACCCTGCGCATTGCCAGCTCGAGCGCACGCCTGGGGCAGCCCGAAGTCAAAATTGGGATTATCCCTGGCTATGGCGGGACCCAGCGCTTGCCGCGGCTGATCGGCAAGGGCGCTGCGCTAAAGATGATTCTTACCGGCGAGGTCATCAGCGCCACCGAGGCTCTGCGCCTGGGCCTGGTCGATGAAGTGGTGGAGCCGGATCAACTGCTGGCGCGGGCGGAACAGATTGCGCAGACCATCGCCGGCATGGCGCCGCTTGCCATCCGCGACTCGATCCGCGCCGTGAACTCCGGCTACGATCTGCCGCTCGCCACTGGTCTGGAGTTGGAAGCTTCGCTCTTTGGCCTGTCCTGCTCCACCGCCGACAAGGCGGAAGGCACGCAGGCATTTCTCGAGAAGCGGGCCGCGCACTGGAGCGGAAAATGAACCATGGTCACTAACCGGTGCACGCCAGACTCCGCGTCCGCTCTCCATTCCCCTTGCTATGCTTGATTTCGTGGCTCGGCCGCAACCCCTGAGTGCTTCTTCCCCGATTGGCCGGCAATGGCGCTGGAAAGCCCTGTCTCTCCAGCTCGCTTTGCTATGCGCCGTGGGACCAGTAGCCACTGGCTGCAAGCAGGCAGCATCGAACACTGAACCGTCGCGGGCCGCGGTGCGGCAGGAGCGTCGGGCTGAACAGAGCAAGATGGACACGGCCCGGCAGGAATTGGAGCAGATTCCCCCGCCATCAAAAAACCGCTATCTCAGCGTGCGCACCAAGGAAGCGTATGCCAATCCATTTCTTGTCGTTCATCCGCAGACCGTCACCCTGACGATCATTTTTCGTGACCAGGACCCGAACGGCTTCAGCGCCGGGGGCGTGCTGCGCCCGGCCAAGGCCCGCAGGCAGGAAATCGACGTGCGGCCTGCCGACCTACCCGAGGCACTGGCCGCTCTTTCGCCCGACGTCTGGCCCTATGGCCGGGTGGTTGCGATTGAGGAGTCGCCCACCGCCCCGAGGGCGGAGCGGGTAGCCATCCGGCGCAACGTAGAGGCGACTATCCAGGTTCTCAATGACCTGGGGGTGGTGGTGGATGAATGGACGGGCTCCAATGGCGCATTGCTGCGCTAGCATTGCTGTTTGACGTACCTGCTGCTCGAGCCAGATGACCTCTCCTCTCCATCCCGTCGCGACGCGGTTCCACGATTACTGTGCCCAATCCGGCATTAGCGAGGTGGGGCTTTTCCTGGCCAAAAGCCCCGTAAAGAGCCTTTTCACCGGCAATACCTATCGTGCAACCGCGCTGGCTGTCTTCTGTGTTTGCTTTCTGCTGGTGACAGGCGCGGGTTTCTGGGCCGTACGCTGGAGACGATCGGGGCTCTCTGATCTGGATGAGTGGGGGCTGGCGGGGCGCAAGTTCGGCACCCTGGTCACCTGGTTCCTGATCGGCGGCGACCTTTATACGGCCTACACCGTCATTGCCGTTCCCGCGGCGCTCTTCGGCGCCGGCGCGATCGGCTTTTTCGCCATTCCCTACTGCATCCTCAGTTATCCCATGATGATGCTGGTGCTGCCCCCTCTGTGGCGTATATGCCGCAGAAACGGTTACATAACCCTGGCTGACTATGTTCGCGGACGCTATCAAAGCCGCTGGCTTTCTGTGGCCGTTGCGGTTACCGGCATTCTGGCCACCATGCCTTACATTGCGCTGCAACTGATCGGGATGCGCGAGGTGATTGCTGCCCTGGGTGTTCGCGGAGAGTGGCCGCTGATTGCGGCCTTTGTGATTCTTGCCGCGTACACTTACTCGAGCGGCCTGCGGGCGCCGGCGCTGATCGCCATCGTGAAAGACGTGATGCTCTACATCATGGTGCTGGCAGCGGTACTCATCCTCCCGGCGCGCCTTGGCGGGTATGGCCATATTTTCGCGATGGCTTCCTCGACGCTCGGCCAGCACTCGCCGCCGGCTTCGATCATCCTGCGCCCGGCGCAGTTCATGAGCTATTCCTCGCTTGCCCTGGGATCGGCTATGGCGCTTATGCTTTACCCCCACACGATTACTGGCACGCTGAGCGCGGGCAGCGACCGTGTGATTCGCCGCAATGCTGCCCTGATGCCGGCCTACAACCTGCTGCTGGGCCTGATCGCGCTGCTCGGCTACGTGGCCATTGCCGCCGGTGTTCACACTGCGAACTCGTCCAGTACCGTACCGTTGCTGCTGACCAGCATGTTTCCCCCTGGTTTGCCGGCTTCTGCCTGGCCGCAATTGGCATTGGAGCGTTGGTCCCGGCAGCGATTATGTCGATTGCCACGGCCAATCTTTTCACCCGCAACCTGTATGGCGAACTGCTTCACCGCTCCTTTTTTGCGAGCGCGATGACGGGCGGGCAGGAAGCGGCGATGGCAAAAATCATCTCCCTGGCAATCAAGCTAGGCGCGCTCGCGTTCGTTCTTCTGGTGCGCGCGCAGTTCGCCATCGAACTGCAGTTGCTGGGCGGGGTCTGGATTCTGCAGGTGTTGCCGGCGGTCGTGGGCGGCCTGTTCATGCGCTTCTTGCACGGCCCGGGACTGCTTTGCGGGTGGCTTGCGGGCATGGCCGCGGGCACGGCGATGGTTGCGGCTCTCGGACTGAGGAGCTCAATCTATCCTCTGCACTTCGCCGGACACGTCTATAACGTGTATGCAGCTCTACCTGCGCTGGCGCTCAATCTTGTGGTCGCGGGTATCGTATCGGTGTTGCTGAAGATTTCGGGCAGGGCGCCGGCAGAGGATTTGACCGCCACTCAGATCCAACTCACGTAACGCACGAGAACCCCGATGCTTTACGCAGCGTCTGACTGAGATCCATGATCATCTACACCCTGCACAGTCTGCGATCGAGGTCCGCGGAATCCCACATCTGCCCCACGGCACGCCGGGGCAGGCAAAACCGGGCAGATATGGGGCACCCGTCATTGGTTACGGGCACAGAGAGGCAGGCCTGTGCGAAATCCAGGCAGCTAGAAGTTCAGCTTCAAAGAAAGTTGCCCGATGCGGGGCGCTGCCGCCTGCGTCACCTGAGCGAAGGTTCCGGAGAGAATGCCGCTGGGCGTAACAAACTGGGTGTGGTTGAAGATGTTGAACCACTCCGCCCGAAACTGCAGATTAAACATCTCAGACAGTTTCGTATCCTTCACCAGTGCAGTATCCCAGTTATTGGTTCCTGGTCCGTGGAAGAACCGCCGCCGTGCATCGCCTTCCGAACCGATCGCCGAAGAGGCAAATGCCGACGGATTGAAATAGTAGTGGGCACTCGAATTGCGCGGATTCATGATGTTCAGCGATCCCACCTGGTTGGGGGTATCCACCGGGAGCACGATGGGACCGCCAAAGGCGGTACCCAGCAGCGAGTTGTCATCCGTCTCCACCAGGGTGATAGGAAGACCCGTAGCAAAGCGCGTAATGCCGCTCAACGCCCAGCCGTTGGTGAGCCGCTTGGGGCCGCCCATGCGATCGAAAGGAAGAATGTAGTTATAGCTCACTACGAAGTTGTTGGTCGAATCGAAGGCCGACAGGCCCCGGCTAAGAGTAGGGTTGACGGGGTTGATCTGCTCACCGTATCCGGAGGAATCATCCATCGCCTTGCCATAGGTGTACCCAAGGAGCAACTGTAACCCACCCGAGGTGTGGCGATAGTTGATCTGGGCGGAGTTGTAAGTCGACGATCCGGCAGTGATGAAGTAAGAATCGTTGCCAAAGGGAACAATCGGACCCAGCGTAGGATCAACCACCCCACTGAAAGGCGACCTGGTCCCCAGCACCTGGCTGCCGCTGGATGTGGTGTAGATATTGTTTTCTCCGCCGGGGCCGCAGGTAGACGTACCCGGGGCCACGTCAGACGGCTGGCTCAGGCTAAGACACAACGACGGACTGCCGGGATTGGCGGATTTAGACGAGAGAAGCCTGCGCCCTTGCGTGCCTACATAGCTGAGAGTCAAGAGGTCGCTGCGGGTAAGCTGGCGCTGCAGCGAAAGCTCGTAGTTCTGTGCGTAAGGCAGTCGATTGCCGTTAAAGAATGCAGGAGAGCTGCCAATCGTCCCGAACGCCGGAAAGAACTCGGCCAAGGTATCGTAAGGAGGTCCGCTGGCCGGATTGCTGGCGGAAAAATGCTTGGGCGGCGGAGCCACCGGGAACAGGTTCTGCACCGACTGGCCGCTTGCCCGGTTGGTGAAAGGAGCGGCGAAGGCGGGCTCGGCCTGCCCGGTGTAATTGCCGAAGGGAGCGTCGCCGATCTCGTTAAAGTCGGTAGCACCTTCCAGGGCAGAGAAGGAGAGTGTATAACCGGCCCGGACGCTGGATTCGCCCGCCTTGCCAAAGAACTTGCCCAGCATTCCATCGTGACTACCCACCGAATACGCCAGGCCGAAGCGCGGGCCGAAGTTGTTCCAGCGTGTGGGAGCCAGGGTACGAGGAACCCCTGGATCGCCAGGGAAGACCCAGCCCTTGGGGGAACCCGGGAACACCACCGACTGCTCGCCGGGAATGAGGGTTTGAATCTCGTTGTATTTCTCCCACCATGGAGAGCTCACGTCATAGCGCAGTCCGAAGTTCAAGGTCAGGTCAGGCAGGGCCCTCCAGCTATCCTGGCCATAGAACCCGAGATAGAAGCTGCGGCCATACGAAGGATAGGACTGCCCCTGCACATAGGAGGCAGGCGCCCCCAAAAGGAAGTCGGCAAAATCGCTTCCGGTTTCGCTGGGCTGGCCGCTGAACGCCGAACCAAAGAAGAAGTTTCCGTTGGCAACGTTGGAGAGATTCTCCTCCAGCTGGTTGAAGTGGAACTGGCCGCCGAACTTGATGCTATGGGTGCCGATCACGCGGCTGAAGTTATCCAGAACCTGGTAAATGTTATCGATCAGCTGGTTGGGCCGGCTGGGAACGCCGATGACGAAGTTGTTGAAGTCAATCTCCGGAACGCCTTCTACGCTGGGCGTGCCGGGGAAGATACCAGGAGCGCCGTTTGCGCCTGAGTCAAACCCCAGGGCCGACAGGGTGGTGCCCTTGCCGCCCAGCGGCTGGTTCAAGGTGGTGTCGAGCCGGAAATATCCCAGGCGAAACTCGTTCACACCGGAAGCACCGATGGTCTTCGAGGAGCCAAGATTGACGTTATGCGTCTGTCCTTTGCCATCGATGCTAAAGCCGGGATACAGCGGAGCGTTGCCCGACCAATAGGGATCGATGCGGTCGTAGCGGTCAAAGTAATAGTAGGCGCTCAGCAGCCCGGCGAAGCCTGAGTTGGCGTCGATCCGTCCACTGAACTTGTTGTCGCTGAGGTTGATCTCACCGGAACTGGTGGAAAAGATGCCGGTGCCGCCTGCACCTACGGTGCCGGCGCCCGCGGGCAGAATGTAAGGTAGAAGCTTGGTGGAGATGGACGAGAAGGCACCGGTTGGCAGCTGCGCATTTGGAAACACACACTGTGACGCACTGGCGCAGCCGGGGAAGTAGTAGGGTTCGCCCGCGGTCACCGTTTGGCCGAGCTGCTGAGTCAGCTGTGCAGCCCAGGCCGTTCCGCTGACGGCGGTGGGCGTAGCGACTCCATTCACCAGCGGATCGAAGCTGGCGGCGATCCCGGAAAAATCGCCGGCTTCGGTGGCCGCGCTGGGCGCGCCGGCAATGGTTTGAGGAACCCCCTGGATCACCCGGTTGCCCTGGTAGTCAGCAAAGAAGAATATCTTGTCTTTGATGACCGGACCGCCGAAGGTCCCGCCGAACTGATTCTGGTGGTAAGCGCCGCGATTGCCCGCGTCGAAGTAGTTCTTGGCATCCAGATTGGTGTTGCGCAGAAATTCGAAGGCATTGCCGTGCCACTGGTTGGTGCCCGACTTAGTCACGACGTTGATCTGTGCGCCGGCGTAGTTGCCGTACTCCGCATCTTCGTTGTTGGTCAGGATGCGGAACTCGGCGATCGAGTCGAGGTTGGGAATGGCGCCCGCGCCCGAGTAACCAACCTCCTGCACCAGCACTCCATTGAGGATGAATCCGTTGGCGGATTCACGCATGCCATTCACCGATAATGCTCCGGAATTCAAATCTCCGGAAACCGGTGGCACGGCAAAGCCGGCGGAAATGAATGAACCGGCATACGCGCCAGACATGCCCGAGGCGGTTGAAATGACGCCCGGCTGCAAGGCCAGCAGGTCGGTATAGCTCCGTGTGACCAGCGGGACGGCAGCCATCTCCTTGCCCTCGATGACCTCGCCCATTTGTGAGCTCACGGTGTCCACGTGCAAAGCGTCCGCGGCCACCTCTACCTTTTCGCTGACCTGGCCCACCTGCAATGTTGCATCCACGGTCAGCGCGGCATTGACATCGAGCACCAGGTCGGTCTGCCGATACTCCTTGAATCCCTTCTGCTGGACTGAAAGGATGTAGGTTCCGAGGGGAAGGGACTGGAAGGAATAGAAGCCCTGGCTATTGGTGGTGCGGGTTTGTACGATGCTGGTGCCGGTGTCGGTCGCGGTCACGGTAGCCCCCGCGATGGATGCGCCGCTGACATCCTTAACGGTTCCTGAGATGCTGGCGGTTACGCTGGCAAAGGATTTTGCGCATAGAAGCAGAGCGAAGATACAAGGAAGAACGGCAAACCAGTGTCGCCTTCTCTGAAGGTACATACAGCCTCCGAAGCAAACCTGAATGGGCGCAAGGCTGCTGCCGGACGCGCCGGGCAGTCTCCGCGTGGGTCTGGGGCCCTATGAGAACCTAATGGATGACTGTTCTGCTAACCGCTTATTTTTGGTCTTATAGTTTAGCGGCGGCCCTATGTCAAGCGCTTTCGAGAAAAGGAGCAAGACGCATGAGTGAACGACGCATCGGAATGATCGGGCTGGGCGCCATGGGGATGGGGATGGCCAACTCTTTGCGGCGAGCCGGTTACGGTGTCCACGTCTTCGACGTTCGCCGTGAGGTGGCAGAGGCCTTTGCGGCGGAGGGGGGCGTGGCCTGGAATAGCCCGGCTGAGGTGGCTGCGGCCTGCGAGGTGGTGGTGAGTGTGGTGGTGAACGCAGCGCAGACGGAGGCGGTCTTGTTTGGCGAGGGCGGCGCCGCCCCTGCTATGAAGGCCGGTAGCGTCTTCGTGATGTGCTCTACCGTCGACCCTGGCTGGTCGATCGCGCTCGAAAAGCGTCTGGCGGAGAAAGGCATCCTGTATCTCGATGCGCCGATCTCCGGCGGCGCGGCCAAGGCAGCCAAGGGTGAGATCACCATGATGACGTCGGGCCATCCGGATGCGTATGCCAAGGTGGGTGACGCATTCGGATGCGATAGCAGCGAAGGTATATCGGCTGGGCGCCGCGGCCGGGAATGGCAGCAAGGTCAAAATCATCAACCAGCTCCTGGCCGGAGTGCATATCGCGGTAGCGGCAGAAGCGATGGCCCTGGGCCTGCGTCAGGGCGTTGACCCTGCTGCGCTCTATGATGTGATTACGCACAGCGCGGGCAACAGCTGGATGTTCGAGAACCGGATGGCTCATGTGCTGGCCGCGGATTACACTCCGCTTTCAGCGGTGGACATCTTCGTCAAGGACCTCGGCCTGGTGCTGGATGCCGCGCGGGCCAGCAAGTTTCCTTTGCCTTTGGCCAGCACGGCGCACCAGATGTTCCTGCAGGCGGCGAGTTCCGGTTATGGGCGGGAAGACGATTCGGCCGTCATCAAGATATTCCCTGGCATCGAATTGCCGAAGGCGCCATAAGGCAACAACCCGGGTCGTTGTGTGTATATCTATGGCACACTATGAATGGGTATATGCCATGGGATCGCAAAGAGCACACATCCTTTTGCCTCAGGAGCTGATCGAAGAGATCGATGCGGTGGTCGGTCCCCGCGGCCGGAGCGCCTTTCTCGTGGAAACAGCTCGCGCCGAGCTGCGCCGACGGCGGCTGCTCACCTTTTTGCGCGACGACCAGCCTGCGTGGAACGAAAAAGATCATCCCGAATTGGCTGCGGGAGCCGGCGCGTGGGTGAAGCGTGTTCGATCGGAGGGTGAGAAGCGCGTCCCCAAGGCAAGGGAGCCTGGAAGACGGGCGAAATGATCCTCCTGCTCGACACCACTGTTCTGCTCGATGTGCTTCGTGCTCGCCAAAACCGGCGCTCTCTGTTGGCGGAGCTGGTCGCCGGCGGTCACATACTCAGCACTGCGGCCATCAATATAGGGGAGGTCTATGCGGGCATGCGGCGTGGGGAAGAGGGTAGAACTGAGGCTTTTCTCTCGAGCCTGGACTGTTACCCGATGACGGGTGCGATCGCACGCCGAGCCGGCGCTCTGAAGAGGGCATGGGCGCTTAAGGGCCGGACACTCTCCTTGGCGGACATGATGGTCGCTGCGACCGCCCTCGAACATGGACTCGCGTTGATGACGGACAACCGCAAAGATTTCCCGATCCCTGAACTGAACTTTTATCCATTGTCCTAATCGTGGCGGCGTTCGCGCCATCCTCCCGAGCTGCTATTTGGTCAGTTCGACGGACAGGATCTGGCCGGCGATGGATTTGTCTGAAACTTCGGCGTATCCAACTTTGGCTTTCAGGCCTTCGAGATCGGTGCAGGGATTGAGATCGCCTTTGGGAGTGAAGTTGGTAGCACTGAACTCGATCTGGTTGAAGTCGTTGCGGTACAGAGAGACGGCTGGGGATTTGCCGGCCTGGTCGACGCTGAGGGTAAGGACGGTTGGATAGGAACAGTGCACACCGCGCAGAATGCCTCTCGCGGTGTGATGCGGACCCGTGGGCGCTTCGGTCGGATATTTCGGGGCCTGCTGTGCGGTGGCCGACCTTACGATCAGTGGGCGGCCGTCACTGCCGGTCATGGTCATGGTTCGTGTATCTGTAACGATGGTAGACACGGTTTGAGTATCGGCCGACTTCTCCGCCTGGCGCCTTCGCTCCACGGCCGCATTGTATTGCTCAAGCTGTTCTATGCGGGCCTGGATGGAGGCAACCTGTTCCGGGGTCCTGGCGACGTGGCTCGCCGCCTTCAGCACGGCAACGGCGTCGGTGTATCGCTGTTCGTTCATGAGAACGGCGGCTGCGTTCAAGCGATAGTTGAGGTTGCCGGGCTCGAGGCTGATGGCCTGAATATTTAACTGGTGCGCTTCGTTGGCCTTGGCAGCATCTCTCGAGTAGTACATGGCCAGTGCGTCATAGGCAGGCGCGAAACCAGGATTAAGCTTCATGCAGATACGAAGACTGGATTCAATCTCGGGATCCTGGCCCGCCCCGGCGGGCCCCATGGACATGGTGGCGAAATAGTAGTGCGCCAGGTAGCTCTGTGAATCCAGTTTTACCGCCTCTCCATACCATTTTCTTGCGGCCTGGATGTCTCCCTCGCGAAACTTGAGATAGCCCATTGTCTCGTGGGCCAGGGCATTGTTCGGATCCTCACGCAGGGTGGAGTCAATCAGCGCTTGTGCGTCTTTGGTCCGCTGATTGTAGACGAGTACATCCGCGCGGATGGCATCGGCATCGGCTGTGGGGATGGTGCGAACCTGAAAGGTGGATTCGTCCACAGTGACCACCTTGTTCATCTTGAACATCATGAACTGGCCTTGCGCGATATAGCTATTCAGCGCCTTCTGCAGCTGGTTCAGATCGCCGAAGGCCTGTTGCGCAGCGACCACCGAATCTTCTTTCCTGACCAGGAGGTTGGCGTAGTCCTGGAGGCGGTTCGTGCCCTTCTGTCCATCCGTAATTTCAATGTAGTGGGTGAGCGCCCACGACTCCGCGTAAAAGACAGAAGCCTTTTGTTCTTCGTGATAGTAGGGCGAGGTGTAATCGACTTTGAAGAGCGTGGTCAGGGGCAGCAGCCGGTTCTGCCGCAGATAGAGGATCTCATCCGGGCTCGCCTGCCCCAGCAGCACATCCTTTTCCTGAATGTCGGTGTTCTGGTAGAACTCCGCCAGCCCCTCGTTCAGCCACAAGGGCATCCACTCGCCGGCGCTGCGCATCATGAAGTGCGTGTACTCGTGGTAGACGGTAGCGAAGGGGTGCTCGCCCTGCGCATCCAGGCGCAGCAGAATGTAATTCTTGTCCGGCGCACGCAGAAATAGTCCGGCCAGGTCAAACTGCCCCTTAGCGAGATAGGCTTCTGGCTCAAGCGCCTGAAAGGCCTTCCTATCCTTCAGGGCAAGCACGATGATGGGCGATCCGGCGCTGTCGGAAGCGGTTGGCATCAGAAGGTGAAAGACGGAGCGCATGCGTTCAAACTGGACGGCCACGCGGCGTGCCTGCTTCTCATTTGTGTCTGTGAGCACAACGAAGTGTTGCGTGCGGACTTCAAACCAGTGGTCCACTGAGTCCCGGGCCGAGGCAGAAAGAGTCCCTGCAAGGAGGAACAGCAAGGCAGTCATTCGACGCATAAGTGGGGTGAGGGTAAACCCACGGATAGCTGGGAGGAAAGAAAAATCCGGCCCTGCGCACATCCGGCCGAGCACCCATCGGTACCGGCAAGCGGTGCATGTAAAGGCACCACGCTGAGCTGCGGAAGATCGGGAACGACCGCGCGGGCCCAGGCGCGTCATGAAGGCACACCTGGCATCAACGAAAGTACAGGGAATGCCTTCTCCAAGTCCCACCAGTGAACTCCCGGGATTCGTCTAAAAAATGAGCGCTAAAAGCGCTATAAGTTACTTCGCGATTACCACGGTTTGCGTTGTTTCTGGTACTGCTGATTGCAAAGCCGTCTCCCGTGTTTCGCGATTCGTGGCGACGCGGGGAAAAGTGTGCGCCATTCCGCGAGTAGTTGGGCTGCTGCAGGTATAGATACGATTCGGGGGGATTTCGTTTAGCGCATACGAACTTTATTTTTTGGTTCGGCAAGAAGCGCCGCCCGCTTCCTGCCCCCGGGACAGGCGAAGTTGGGTGGACGACTGACAGCAAATGCCCCTCGGTAAAGTATCGGCAATATTTACAGGAGAGATACTTCCTGGCCTTGAGATTCCGCCAAATCACCATCCCCAATGGGCGAACAGGGAGAACGCTGCGAGTCTTCTGCCTGCCGATCTGGCGCTCGAACATCTGACGGTTAAGTAACAGCTTCTGAGGCTGATTGGCCTCGGCGCAGCATGTTTTCTCCTCCGGGAAAGCGAGCAGATCAACCGTTCCGGAGGGCGAGAGATAATAGGTCCACGAAAGTTGGGTACACCGATGAAGGCTTATTTGTGTGCGATGGGAATTTTCACCCTCGCGCTTGCGGTTCCATCGACTCAGGCTGCCAGCCAGTCTCCGGTCCTCGCCCCCATTGATGCGATGTTTCAGGGCATGACGAAGCGTGACCCTGCGGCCATCAAGGCCGCGGCGTTGCCCGGGACAATCCTGGTTCTGATGCGAGACGGCAAGCCGGAACAGATGACCATCGAAGCGTTCGCGGATCACTTCAGCAAACCTACCGAGAAGCACATGGAAGAGCGGATCCACGATCCGCTGGTGCGCATCGATCACGACCTGGCCATGGTCTGGGCTCCCTTTGAGTTTTTGGTGGACGGTAAGAAGGATCACTGCGGAACCGATCTATTCAACCTGGTTTACACCGACGGCAAGTGGCTGATCGCGGGCATAGCCGATACCGGAAGCAACGCCTGCGCCACGAAGTAGCCGGGAAAGTGTTCTATCGGCATCCGGATCTAACCCTTCGATGCCGGGAAACTTTGACCTTCGCAAAACAACGGACTTAGCGGCTGCCGTGAGCGGTTTCCACTGAGACTTAATGTTCGGCGCGCCCGTCATCCAAAATAAGTACAACCCACGGACGGGCGTATTTCCGTGGTTGGTTCGACTCATTTCTCGTGCTTTGGGGTTCCCCCTCATGCGAGCCGGCGGAGGCCGCACACCATCAGGACTGCCAGATGCCGACAGCGCGTGATGCTCATAGAGAGTACCCTTCTCAGCCCGGTTTTCATCAGCTTGAGTGGACCGCGGGTCCCTCCACGCGGTCGTGCGCTCCGACCCACGGCGCCCAGACTGGCCTGTCAGTGCCTATCGCTTTCCGTCTTGGTAACATCTTCTTGACTATGGCAACCCCTACCGCGTTTCCTATCCTGCAGCAGACGAACCGCGCAGCCCACGCCCACGAAAGCTTCTCCGCTTCCCGCGAGTTGGAAGCGAAACTGCGCCAGGTAGTGCGCGGTGAGGTCCGGTTCGACCAGGCTTCGCGCGCACTCTACGCTACCGACGCTTCCAACTATCGCCAGGTCCCCATCGGACTGGTTCTGCCCCTGGATGAGGCCGACGTGGCCGCTACCGTGGCCGCTTGCCGGGAGATGGGCGCACCCGTTCTCTCACGCGGTGGGGGCACCAGCCTGGCCGGCCAGTGCTGCAATGTGGCCGTGATCCTGGACTTCTCGAAATATATGCACGCGATCCTGGAACTCGACCCGGCACAGAAATTCGCCCGGGTCCAGCCCGGCATCGTGCTCGACCGGCTGCGCGACGCCGCCGAAGAACACGACCTGACCTTCGCCCCCGACCCGGCCACGCATAGCCGGTGCACCTTAGGGGGCATGATCGGTAACAACTCCTGTGGCGTGCACGCGCTCATGGGGGGCAAGACGGTCGACAATATCGAATCGCTCGACATCCTGCTGTATGACGGCACCCGGCTGACTGTCGGCGCTACTTCGGAAGCGGAACTGGAGGCCATCATCGCCGGCGGCGGCCGACGGGGCGAGATTTATGCCGGCTTGGCGCGCATCCGGGATACCTACAGCGACCTGATCCGCCAACGCTTCCCCAAGATTCCCCGCCGCGTCTCGGGCTACAACCTGGACGAGCTGCTGCCGGAAAACGGCTTCCACGTAGCCCGCGCGCTGGTGGGCTCCGAGGGTACGTGCGTTACCGTGCTGCAGTCGCGCTGCACACTCAAACATAGCCCGCAGCATCGCCGCCTGGTGGTGCTCGGCTTTGCCGATCCCTTTATCGCCGCCGATCACGTGCCCGCAGTGCTGAAGTACAAGCCGATTGGTCTGGAAGGCTTCGATGGCCTGATGGTCGACTACATGCTGCGCAAGCATCTGGCGGTCGACGACGTACTGCTGCTGCCTGAAGGCCGCGGCTTTCTGTTATGCGAGTTTGGCGCCGACTCCGCGGAAGACGCCGACGCCATTGCGGAAACATTCACCCAGGCGGGCCTGGCGTTCGGCAAAACATGCACGGTGCGGCGCTACTCCGACGCAGACGCGCGGCGCGTTTGGCGGGTGCGCGAATCTGCGCTGGGCGCGACGGTCTTCGTTCCCGGGGAAAAGCATGGATGGGAAGGGTGGGAGGATTCCGCGGTGCCGCCGGAAGAGTTGGGCGGTTATCTGCGCGAGCTCTACCAGCTGCTGGAGAGCTATGGGTATAAGACGCCGATGTACGGACACTTCGGCCAAGGCTGCGTTCACCTGCGCATTACCTTCGATCTGGAGACCGCCCCGGGCATCGCCAAATACCGCGAGTTCATCGAGCAGGCGGCGGATATCGTTCTTGCTCACGGCGGATCCTTGTCGGGCGAGCATGGGGATGGGCAGGCCCGCGGGGCCCTGCTGCCGAAAATGTACGGACCGGAGCTGATGAAGGCGTTTCAGGAATTCAAGGCACTCTGGGATCCGGACAATGGCATGAACCCAGGCAAGATGATCGATCCGATCGCAGTGTACGATCCGGTGGACAATCTTCGCCTGGGGGTGGGCTACCAGGCAAAGAAGGTGGAGACCTGGTTCCAATATCCGCAGGACCCGGGCGGGTTTGGAGAAAGCACGCTGCGCTGCGTGGGCGTGGGCGCCTGCCGCAAACAGGACCACGGCACGATGTGCCCCAGCTACATGGCCACCCGCGAGGAAAAGCACTCCACCCGCGGACGAGCTCACCTGCTGTGGGAGATGTTGCAAGGCCAGGTCATCACCGACGGATGGCGCAATGAAGAGGTAAAGGAAGCACTCGATCTCTGCCTCTCGTGCAAGGCGTGCAAGACGGAATGCCCGGTCAACGTGGACATGGCGACCTGGAAGGCCGAATTTCTGGGGCACCACTATAAGGGCCGGGTACACCCGCTGCAGCATTACCTCTTCGGTTTTATGGACCGCTGGGCGAAACTGGCGGCTGCCGCACCCGGGCTGGCCAATCTGCCTATGCGTACCCCGGGCGTGCGCAGCCTGGTGAAAGCTATCGCCGGCGTGGCCCCGCAGCGCACACTGCCGCAGTTCGCCGGACGCAGTTTTCAGTCGGCGTACCGGAAACACGCCGGGGGAAGTGGCTCCACTCCCCTGCTGCTTTGGCCCGATACCTGGAACAATTACTTTCATCCCCAGGTGCTGGGCGCGGCCCATGAGGTGCTGGTTTCGGCTGGATTCCAGGTACAGTTCCCGGCACAACATATTTGTTGCGGCCGCCCGCTGTACGATTTCGGGTTTCTCGACCAGGCGCGGAGCTACCTGGAGAAGATTCTGGAGCGCCTCGGGCCCCAGATCGACTCGGGAATGCCTTTCGTGGTCCTTGAGCCGAGTTGCGCCAGCGTGTTTCGGGATGAGCTGACGAATTTCTTTCCTACGAATGAACGGGCCGCGCGGCTGGCGAAGCAGACTTTTCTGCTCAGCGAATTTCTCACCCGCCACGCGCCGGGTTACCAGCCTCCGCAGTTGAACAACCGGAAGATGGTGCTTCATGGGCATTGCCACCATAAGGCGCTGATGGGCATGCAGGATGAACTTGGGCTGCTGCAGGCTACGAACGCCGAGGTGAGCCTGCTGGATTCCGGATGCTGCGGCATGGCTGGACCGTTCGGGTTTGAGAAAGACAAGTATGAGGTATCGCAGGCGCTGGGGGAGCGCGTGCTTTTGCCCGCAGTACGGTCGGCTGCCCCGGAAACTATCCTTATTTCGGATGGGTTCAGTTGCCGGGAACAGATCCGGCAGAATTCGCCACGCCATGCTCTTCATTTGGCTGAGGTTTTGGCTGGGCGGTGCTGATTGGCAAAGCAATCGTAGGGGCTTCGCCCCGTCTTTTTCGGCCCAGGTACGCCTTGGCGAACCTGGGGCACCCGTCCAGGGGAGAGGATTCCGTCCAGAAGAGAGGATCCCGTTCGGGAAGAGGATGATCCTGGGGGAGAAGATGGCTTGGATGTCACAACCTGGTTACCAATGGGTTAGGTGTGCCTCCACGGGTCACGAATTAGATAGGAGCAATGGCGCCCCGGCTGTATGCTGGAGAGAGTGCTTGTAACGCTTCGGCTTGCGTCCTGTCTTAATGAGCCTGCGTCCCCTTAGAGGATATTTAACCTGAAAAACGTGAGGCTCTATGCGCTCTGAACTGGTCTATTCGGCCGGCATTAAGATAGCGAACCGGTTCCTTCTCGCGACCGTGGCAATCAAGGCCGTTCGTAAGCTCCATATCAGCACCACCCGCACGGAAGACACCGCGAATGTGGTGTTTGTGGACGTTGCCGCCGGCCGGTACACCGACGTGCACATGCCCGAGATTGTGCCCCAGGCCGCAATCGAACCCTTGATCGTCGATCCCTTCGTTGTCTCCGCTGCTTAATTCATACGCGCGGAAGAAAAAGGCCTCCCACTCATGGTGGGAGGCCTTTTTCGCTTCGTGAATTTCCTGCGAACCATGTGAATCTTTGGCTTCCGGCGGCGACGATTTCACAGACCAACGAGTAGGATCGCGCCGGGAGATTTCCCACAGGACAATCAAAATGGCACACGAAGCACACCACAAATCCGCGGAGCACCACGAAGAAGCAGCCAAGCATCATCACCTGGCAGCAGAGCACCACAGCAAGGGCGAACACAAGAAAGCCCATGAGCACGCGACCAAAGCCCACGAGCACTCGGTCCAGGCCCATGAGCACTCCACTGCCGCTCACAAGGAGTCGAGCGAAGCTGTGCACGCGCACAATTAGTCTGAGGTTTCGAAGACACCGGGGGGCTGCCAGAGCTCCACGCGGTTGCCCTCCGGGTCGTTAAACCAGGCGAAGCGGCCGTAGTCGTGGTCCTCGCGTTTAGGGTCAATCTCGGTGCCGGCGGCACGCAACTTTTCAAGAACTGCGTCCAAATCGTCCACGCGCAGATTGAACATGGCCTGCTGCTTCGAGGGACCAAAGTAGTCCGTGTCTTTGGGGAAGAAGGCGAATACGGTCATCTCCCTAGGGCCTTCACTGAAGAAGGCAAACGCACCGTCTTCGGTGCGTTTGATACCCAGATGCTCCTCATACCAGGCGTGGAGCTTCTCTGGATCAGCAGCTCGCAGAAAGACCCCACCCACACCGGTGGCTCGCGTCATCGTATGCCTCTCATTCTCCGATCAATAGCTGCGGCAGGGTTTGCCGGTGCTTGGGCTTGCGGCTGTTTTCCCGCTTCTGGTCATCGAGGATCACGCGCTCGGGGCGGGGCTGGCCCACCCGTTCCCGCGCGTTGGCCTTGACCGCTTTGACGATAGAAAACTTCTCCGGCCGCCGCTTTCTTTTGGCCATAAAACGATTCTCCTGGCGCTTCGGCCGGCATTTTTCTCGGGTCCCGAACGACGGTTATGGAATCCCTGTCCAAGTATGGAATACTTCTTATACTTTTGGCGGAAGGAGTTTCCTTCACGGCCGAGGAAGCGGGGCTCAGGGCATGGAAGAACGGGACTTCTTCGAGGAGAAAGCTGAACAGCGGAAACATACGCTGACCTGCCCACATTGTGGCAAGTCCGAAGAATATGAGGTGGGATGGCTAGTGCGGCGCAAGAAGGCACAACTGCATGGCAGGCCAGACGAGCGCGACCGCGCCCGCTTCGCCAAGGCCCAGTCCTACATGGTGCGCAAGGATGACACCGTCGGGTGCAAGAACATCCGCTGCCGCAAGCGGTTCGAGGTATCGAGCCTGCAGTCGGTGGCGTTCCTCTAAATCATGAAAATACTGGTGTGCATCAAGCAGGTACCGCAAAAGGATGCGCCGCTCAAGCTGAACGAGGCCGGCACCTGGATTCGCGAAGACGTCTCCTATGAAGTGAACGAGCCGGACGCCTACGCGCTGGAAGAAGCGCTGCGGCAAAAGGAAAAGCACGGCGGCGAGGTGGTGGTGGTGACCGCCGGCCCGGCGCGGTCGCAACAAGTGCTGCGGGAAGCTCTGGCCAAGGGCGCGGACCGCGCCATCCACCTGGAGGACGATCGCTTCGCGACCCTGGATGCGGCGAATGTCGCGCGTGCGCTGGCCGCCTCGATCGCCGGAGAAGCGTTCGACCTGATCGTGACCGGGCTGCAGTCCGACGATTTTGGGTTTGCCCAGACCGGTGTTTTGCTGGCCGAGGTGCTGGGATGGCCGCACGCTACCATCATTATCGGCATCGAAAAGACCGATGCCGGCCTGCGCCTGAAACGCGAACTTGAAGCCGGGCGGTATCAACATGTGGATGTTCCGCTGCCCGCAGTGCTCACCATCCAGAGCGGCATTAACAAACTGCGCTATGCCACGCTGATCGGCATCAAGCAAGCAAGGTTGAAACCGCTGCGCAAGGTGACCTGGGCCGAGGTTGAGCCGAAGCTGAGCAAGAACCAGCAGCAGATTGAACGGCTCTATGTGCCGGTGAAGCAGAAGAAGACCCAGATGCTGGAGGGTCCTGCGGCCGAGGTGGCGAAGAAGCTGGTGGAGCAACTGAAGAATGAAGCACGCGTGATATGAAGGCGGCTCTTTCGCCGCAGAGTTCTGATCTCGTACAATTCAGTGTTACGCACGAGGGTATACGGCATGGCCAATCTACTGCTTCCGATAGAAGAACAGAATCTGACCCCCCATCAGGTGGAGCGGCTCGATAAGCGGAGAAACCGCGGCTTCATGCTCATGGTGATTGCCGGGCAGTTTGGGATCATCGCCACTGTGCTGCTGCTCTGGATCGTCCAGGATCTAACCTACGCGCCGGGATGGGCGCATCCTGTCTTCTACTATTTCGTCGTCTCGCTGGCCATCTCGGGAATCTCCGGGCTTGCCGGAGCTTACCTGCGGCGCGGCGCCCCGGAGTTCTAAAGCTCGCTGCGGCGAGGTGTCCCTTCATGGCAGATCGGATCATGGTGGTCGCGGAGCAGCGCGAAGGTACGCTCAACCGCGTCTCGCTCGAAACTATCGCCGCTGCTCAGGCCATCAGCAAAGAGACCGGCTGGACGGTCGAAGTGGTTTTGCCGGGCAACCAGACCGCGGCCCTGGCGCAGGAGTTGGCGGGCTACAAGGTCGACAAAGTATATGACCTGGAGGCACCTTCGCTCGAGGCCTACACCTCGGACGCTTATGTCCACGCCCTGAAGCAATTTATCTCGAGCCAACAGCCGAAGCTGGTGCTCTTTCCCCACACCTACCAGGTACGCGATTTTGCTCCCAGGCTGGCGCTCGCCCTGGACCGCACCTTGATCTCCGACGCCATTGGCTACAAGTACGAGAACGGCAAGCTGCTGTTTACCCGGCAGATGTTTCAAGGGAAATTTGTGGCCGATGTGGCCTTTGCCGGCGACGCTCCGTGGCTCGCGACTTTGCAGATCGGGACGTATCGCGCGGACCAAGCTGAGACCGGCTCGGCGCCGGTCGAGAAGGTCGAAGCTGCCCAGCCGCCAGCGCTGCGCATCACGCCCCACGAGGTCTTTCAGGAAGCCAAGCAGGCTGTGGACCTCTCGCAGGCCGAGATCATCGTAGCCATTGGCCGGGGAATCAAGGAGCAAAAGAACGTCGCCATTGCCGAAGACCTGGCCAAGGCTTTAGGGGGCGAGGTGGCTGCCTCGCGGCCTATCTGCGACAACGGCTGGCTGCCCCTGGAGCGGCAGATTGGCAGCTCGGGACAGACGGTGGCGCCCAAGCTCTACATCGCGCTCGGCATCAGCGGCGCCATCCAGCATATCGTCGGCATGAAGGGCGCGCGCACCATTGTCGCGATCAATAAGGACGTAGAGGCCCCGATTTTCGAGATCGCCGACTATGGTATTGTGGGCAACCTCTTTGATGTGGTCCCGGCACTCACCGAAGAGATCAAGAAAGCGAAAGCCTAAGTCACCAAACGGGCTCCGCCAAAGACCATGATTCACTTCCGTAAACCAATCGAGGGCATCGAACGGCCGCAGATGGAGGCGGATGTGGTCATCATCGGCGGCGGCCCCGCCGGCATGGCCTGCGCACTGCGCCTGGCGCAACTGATCGATGCTTACAACGATCAGCTGGCGCTCAAAGGCTCAACGGCTCCGCCGCTCTCCAAAGAGAATATTTACGTTCTGGAAAAGGCACGCGAGGTGGGTCAGCATTGCCTTTCTGGCGCCCTGCTGGACCCGCGATCGATGCGCGAGCTGCTGCCCGGGTTTGAGGCCGAAGCTCCCATCGATGCGGAGGTGATCAAGGAATCCGTTTACTTCCTGACCGAGAAGGGCCATCTACAAGTTCCCCATGGTGCCCCCGCCGCTGCGTGACCACGGCATGTACGTAATCTCCATCAACAAGTTCGTCAAGTGGATGGCGGCCAAGGTAGAGGCGGCCGGGATCACGATATTCACTGGCTTTGCCGGCAGCGAGTTGCTTTTCGACCAGGACGGAGTGACCGGGGTGCGCACCGATGACAAAGGGGTCGATAAGGAGGGGAATACCAAGGCTAATTTTGAGCCGGGCTATGATCTTCACTCGAAAATCACGATCCTGGCTGAAGGGGCGCGCGGGTCGTGCACCAAGCAATTGATTGAGCGCTTCCAGCTGGAAGATCCGGAACACGCGCAGACCTACGGAGTAGGGATCAAGGAGCTATGGGAGATCCCCGCCGGCCGGGTGGCCAAAGGGGAAGTGATTTACACCCTGGGATATCCGCTGACCTGGCAAGAGTATGGAGGGGCGTGGATCTATGGCATCTCCGACACCCTGCTTTCGGTGGGCTACGTAGTTGGGCTCGATTATCAGGACCCGCGGCTTGACCCGCAGCACGTCTTTCAGTCGTTCAAAGAACATTCGCTGGTGAAGCCCCTGCTGGAAGGGGGCAAGATGATTCGCTATGGCGCCAAGAGCCTGCCTTACGGCGGCTGGCTTACCATGCCGAAGTTGGCCGGGAAGGGTTGGATGATCCTGGGCGATTCGGCGAGCTTGCTTAACTCACAACGGCTCAAGGGTATCCATCTGGCGATCAAGAGCGGGATGCTGGCGGCGGAGACCGCCTTCGAATCGATGCGGGTAGGGGACAACTCGAGCGCGGCTCTTGCCGCGTACCAGAGCCGGGTGGAGGGCAGCTGGATCAAAGAGGAGCTCTACCCGGTACGCAACTTTCATCAGGGTTTCGAGCATGGGTTGCTGCCAGGGCTGGCGCACAGCGCCGTACAGCAGGTACTGGGAGGCAAAAATCTTGGCCCCGACTTTACCAACCACGCGGGGTACCTCAACATGCACCACCTGGATTCGATTGGACGGTCGACCTACGGCCGCGAAGCGACCCTGGGGCCGGCGAAGAACGACGGAAAACTCAGCTTCGACAAGCTGACCGACGTCTACTACTCAGGAACGCGCCACGAGGATGACCAACCGGTCCACCTGGTGATCCGCGATTTGGATATTTGCAACCATCGTTGTGTGCAGGAATTTGGCAATCCGTGCCAGCATTTCTGCCCCGCGGCGGTATATGAAATGGTGGATGTGGCAGAAGGCAAACAGCTGCACATTAACTTCGCTAACTGCGTGCATTGCAAGACCTGCGACATCATGGATCCCTACCAGGTGATCACCTGGGTGCCGCCGGAAGGCGGAGGCGGACCGAATTATGACGGCATGTGAGGCCCGTTACCCACTCAAGCCAACAAAAGGCTTGAATGGGCCACCCAGCATTTTTTCATCCTTTAGGGTGTTTCCGATCGAAGGCGGAGGCGGGGGAACATTGGTTGCAGGGGAGGGAACCGCAGGTCCCCATTCGACTTCGCTCAGGGCAGGCTCTCCGCTCCGCTTCCACGGCACGCCGGGACAGGTCGCTCCGGTCGGAGGCTGTGACTTTTTTGATTTCTTTCAGGTTTTGGTGGCCGGAAAGCTCTGAAGAGCGTCGGCTAACAAGCATTCTCGGGGTCCTTCGACTGCGCGCCAAGAACCCTTTGTTAAGCGATAGATCTGCGAGGCGCTTCGCTCAGGATGACGGTCTTGTGGGAGTTTTGAAAAACCTTCCGGTTGGGTGCGTCAAAAACTCAAAAATCAAAAAAGTCACAGCCTCTCGGGATGACAAAGGGTAGGGTGGTGCTTCCATGGGGAATTTGGCTAGCGGGCATATCAAGTGGGTCTGCGGTTAAAGGGGTCTTACGGCGGGCTGAAGACTGCCCCTTCAGACTCCGTCGAGTTTCTATTCTGTTCGGTGCCCAGGGGCAGGACTGCTACGGTTTTGAAGTACACGATGTCTTTGTCGCTGTGATTCTGCAGGCCGATCCAGCCCTTGTCGGGACGCAGGCCGCGGTCCGGTTCGTAGGAAAGCTTTTTGGGCGGCACCGGCTGGCCTTCGGTGTAGTCCGTAACCTTAACGTCATTCACAAAGACCTGGGTGTGCGGTCCCTCCAGGCGAATCAACATGGTGTTCCACTCCGGTCCGGGCTTTCCCGGTTTGGCCAGCGGCTTGGTCAAGGAGTAGAGCGTGCCGGTCACGTGATAGTCGTCTTCACCCCCAAGCTCGGGGTGGTTGTCGATTTGCACTTCGTATCCACGGTTGACCGGCATCCAGGGTTCGGTGGGTTCGGTGGGTATACGGATGAAGACACCGGAGTTGTCATTCTCGTGCTCCATGCGGTAAACGACTTTGATTTCGCAATCGCCGAAGGGGTGGTCGGCCCAGTAGAGGAGACCCATTCCCCCGTGGGGCTTCAGGAGTCCGTGCTCCACAGTAAAGCCACCGGGTCCAACGTGCTTCCAGCCGCGCAGATCATGGCCGTCGAAAAGCGGCTGCCAACCAAGTTGCTTGGCCGGCGCCAGCGTTGCGGCGCACACCAAGGTCAGCAGCGCCAGCATCCATGCTCTTTTCATCGGGTTCCCTTTCTCCTTCGGATCCTCTTAGAGGAGCGAAGTTCCAGTTTAAACCGTTTCCATGCCCACCAGCCGGTGCAACCGGCCAGGGTTATCCAAAGACAAGTGTGACGCCGCGAGGTTTGCGTGTACCATTCCATTGCGCGTGGGGCGTTCGCAGTACACTCGCCGAAGGGGGCGTAGCCATGAGCGGCAGCGACCTGTTACTTACCTGTAGCGACTGCGGTCAGGAATTTACCTTCACCGCAGGTGAACAGCAGTTCTTCCAAGAGCGCGGCTACTCTTCGCCCCGTCGCTGCAAACCATGTCGCCAAGCTAAGCAGAGCTCCGCCGGCGGTGGCCATGCTCCCTCCCATTCCCACCACGAGGGTGGCTACAGCGCCGGTGCGGGTGCCGGCCCGGGCATGAGCACGGGCACCACGGTGGTCTGCGCCAGTTGTGGACAAACCACGACGGTTCCCTTTGAACCGCGCGGGGACCGCCCGGTTTATTGCAAGAGCTGCTACCGGCCGAAACAAGGTGGTGGCGGAGGCGGAGGGGGACGGCAAAGCCGCAGCGGAGGCGGTGGCGGGGGTGGCGGAGGCAACCGCGACCGGGATCGCCGGCGACACTAGACCCCGGCGGTTACAACGGGAATGTGCCATAAGTTGTATGGCCGCCTACATCTCTAGCCAGCATACTGCTCCCGAGGGTGTGAGTATGGAGCAGGTTTTACTAGAAATGTTTGAGCAGGCACGCAAGCTGGTGGTCGAAACCGACCGCAGACTAGCGGAAGAAAACGACCGAATTCGCGAAAAGGAGCGAGAATCCAAGCTTTTGGAGTTGTCAGCGCTGATTGAGGCCTCATTCGACTTCACCAGCAAGGAAAAACTCGAGCTTGACCCCCGGTTGGATCTGCAGGACGGCAAGCCTACAGTGGAATTCATTGTGCGCAGTCTGAGGGCGATTTTTGTTATGTCGCCGCAGCCGGAGGGTATCTGGACCCTGAACGCCCTGGAAGATGGGCGGGCGCCACAATCCCTGGGCGAGTTTCAGGGCGGCACCAAGGCTGATGCGGCATCGAGGCGGTTGGCCGCAGCCCGGATCGTAACCGCGATTGGAAACTGGTCGCAAAAGGGTCAGCCACTGTCCGCTAAGAAGCCGGTCCAGCCGGAACCGTCTGGACGCTGGCAGGACACGCCGGTAGCCGCGGAAATGCAGGAGCGGCGCGAACCGACCTACGGCACTATGGGCAAATTCCTCGGCTACTAATTCATTTACCGAGAGATTTTCGCCCTACCTGATCTCCCCCGCTGGGGAAATGTACTTCCGAGCCACATTTCCCCGGGCTCCTTCTCGCGGGTTTGAAAACCCGCTTCCCCGGACTTAAGTCCGGGGCTGGCACAGATATAAGATTGTGGCGGAGGTGTGGAGCGATGAACACACGCGCCCCGGCCACGATTCTTCTTTTGCTGCTCGCGCTGGGCTATCCACTCAGGGGCGCCGCGCAGGATGGCAAGCAGCAGCGCATAGCCGACCTGGCCTATCAAGCAGAAATGGAACATGAAGTGGGCGCTTGCCCGGAAGCGCAGACCGTGACCGACCGCGACGTTTGCCTGAACGATGCTCGCGTGGAGACCTACAAGAACTACACCCAGTTTTTCGACGCGCTACGGGAGGCTCTGATCCAGAGCTCGCCGAACGACGCCAATGCCCTGGCGCTCGACGGGACAGAAGTGGTTTGGGAGAAATATCGGGTGACGGCGTGCGACGCGTTGGTGAAGGTTTACGACATAGGCACGATCAAGCATCCGGGATCGACCGAGCCCAGCGCAAAGACGCGCTGCCTGATCACATTGACGCGCAGCCGCATGCGCGATCTTAAGCAGCTGTATGAACCAACGCTGTAAAGCACCCTAAAACGCATTTATCCGCGCCACGGGTCAGGGCTGTTCCCAATCGAGGGCGTAGATATCCTGGACCCCGGTATCTTTGAGTACAAGCGGGTTATCGTCCGGATCGAGCCCCAGCCACGGGCCGATGTTGCCTACCGTCGGAAGCTTCCTCAGGTCCGCAACCTGCTCCACCTTGCGGCCGGTGATACGAACTCTCAACACAGCCGGATCGTCCAGCCAGCGCAAGAAGTAAACAGATTGTCCGTCTTTTGACCAGTTGGGGAATGCAGCTGTCCCCTTTGCGAGTTGCGACCACTTCTGAGTCTGGAAGTCAAAAAGCACCAAGCTGAGCGAGTCCTCCGGCAGGGCCACAATGTACCTGCCATCGGGCGACCAGCGGGGGGAGAACAGCCCTCGAGAACCGGGCAGCGCGGAAACACGGTGCGTCTTCAAATCGAGCACCCGGAGCGCCGAGTTCCTGTCAGCCGGAACGCTGCCGAAGATGATCTTGTCCCCGGCGGGCGACCAGTCCGGATCCTGCTTAGGCTCGGGATCTTGGGGTAGTAGTTGCTGTGGGTCGCCGCCGGCGGCGGAAACCAAGTAGATCTTTCCCGGTTTGCCGACTGAGTAGTTATAGAAGACAATCTGTTTGCCATCGGGCGACCAGCGCGGCAGCGCGGCAAACAGCGGAGCAGCGCTGAGTTGTACTTTCTCGCTTCCGTCGGGCCTGCTTCGCCAGAGGATGCCTCCAGGATAAGAGACATAGGCCAGCCACTGGCCGTCTTTGGAAAACACGACGTCTTCGGCAGAGATGCCGGAGAGAAAGTGGGTGAACGGGCCGGAATTAGATTGGCCGCGCTCCAGTTCGCCACGGTAACTCCGGCCGACCACGAACAGCTTCTTGCCATCTTTGCTGGGGAGGGGAGTGAATAAACCGAGCGGGCTGGAAGTCAACTGGATGGGCCTGCCCGTGGATGGGTGAAGAAGTCCTCCCCTTTCGGAGAGAGCCCAGATCTGCCCCTGCGATTCGAAAACGAAATAATTTCCATCTGCCGTCCATTTTCCGCAGCATTCGTCTGGAGGATTGTGCCACCCGGGAAACAGCGGATGCAGGTTTTTCCCCTGCAGTGAGACTTCCCAAAGTGAACTGCCACGGGTCTTCTCATCGATCACGGTAAACCTGAGTTTGTTTTCCGCGAGTGACCATGCCGGATAATAGCCTCGGCCATTCAACGAAACCAACTTTCGGGATTCCGTCCCATCGCCTCGGGCCAGAAACAGATCCCTTCCGTCGGCGTAAACCAGCATGCTGCCGTCGGGCGACCAGGCCGCGTCCTGCCCTACAAGAGAATCCAGACGGGCCGGCGTACCTCCGAGGATTGGGAGTCTCCAAAGCTCGCCCCTGTACTCGGTACCCTGGTTGTCTTTGACCAGAAGTTCTGCCCCATCGTGCGAAACGCTCAGTGGGAGAATGGCTTCGGAAGCGGCCGGAATCCGGACCGGCTCGCCCCCAGAGGTGGACATCTGCATGATGCCGCCGCTGGCGTTGAGGGTGATGGGTCTCCCAAAACCGAGATAGAGCCGCGAACCATCGGTACCGATCAGGCCCTTGGGCTGACCATCGTGGGTGAGCTGAACGTAATTTGCGAGCTTCGGCAGGGCCAGAGGGCGAGTCAGGAGAAAGATCAGCAGCGAAGCGGCAACTATCAATACTCCTGAAATAGCCAGGAACCATCGCCGCCGTAGGGCGGGATTGCGGCGGCCAAGAGCTGGGACAACGGACGGTGCGCGCGGCGCTGATTCTATTTGCTTCCCCGAAGCGGGTACCGCGATTGCCTCCGCCGAGTTGCGCCGCAGTCGCTCCAAGTCTGCGCGGATCTCAGCCGCGTGCTGGTAGCGGAATTCGCGGTCTTTTTCCAGGCATCGATCGATGATGCGGGCTAATCCCTCCGGAACGTTGGGATTCAGCCGCGCTGGAGTGATCTGGATCTGCTGAACGATGGCGATCAAAAGCTCGCCGGTGGTATCTCCAGGGAAAGGCGAGCGACCGGTACACATCTCATAGAGCAGGATGCCGAAGGAGAAGAGGTCCGTGCGAGTATCCACCTGTTTGCCGAGCGCCTGCTCGGGCGACATGTATGCCGCGGTCCCCAGCGCGCCGCCAAGGCCATCCGTGAGCTGCAACCGATCAAGGTCCACTCCGGCGGCCGCGAGTTCCTTGGCGGGCACCATCTTGGCCAAGCCAAAGTCCAGGATCTTGGCGTTTCCGCGTTTGGTGATGAAGATGTTGGCGGGTTTGACGTCGCGATGGATGATGCCCTTTTCATGCGCCGCTTCCAACGCGTCGGTTATGTCGATGGCGATGGCGATCACCCGATCGATGGAAAGCGGACCTTGCTGAATCAACTGCTTGAGTGTCTCGCCATCAAGAAACTCCATGGCGATGAAGGTGCGGCCGCCCTCTTCGGCGATTTCATGAATAGTGCAGATGTTGGGATGATTCAGCGCGGATGCGGCGCGCGCCTCGCGCCGGAAGCGCTCAAGAACGGCAGGGTCGTTGGCGAAGTTATCGGGCAGGAATTTGAGCGCGACAAAGCGTCCAAGGAGCGTGTCTTCGGCCTTGTAGACCACGCCCATGCCACCACCGCCGATCTTCTCCAACCCACGGTAATGGGAGATACTTTCATCGCTCATCGTTTGCCGTTCGCAAAGACATCGAATCCAACCAGCACAATCATAGTGCCAATTGCAAGAATCATAGATGGTGTGGCTTCCGCCCGTCCTGGGTTAGACGCCGGGGGGAAGATCGGCGATCCCGGCTCATTGGGGAATAGCCTAGAGCGTTCTTTTGACAATCGGCGCGCTGGCCGTGATCTTCGTGCCCTGCCCGGGGACGGACCAGATTTCGAATTCGCCACCAATCAAATGGGCTCTCTCACGCATGCTGATGAGGCCCAACCCGGCAGCGAGTTTGGAGGCCTCTACATCAAAGCCGACACCGTCATCGACGATCTCCAGGCTGAGACCATGATCCGAGCCGGTCAGCCGGACGGTGATGGTCTTCGCAGCGCTATGCTTCATTGCATTGTGCAATGCTTCCTGCAAGACACGAAGAAAGGCAAGAGCGACCGCGCTATCCAGTTTCTCCTCCAGATGATCGCAGGCACAATGGATGGGAATACGCAGCTGCTCGGAGCATTCGCGGCAGTGACTCTTGACCGCGACAGCCAGGCCGAGCAACTCGAGCTCAGAGGAATGCAGGTTGTGCGAAAGGCGGCTCACCTTGTTGATGATTTTTTCCAGCTTGCCAGTCAAGTCCTTCAGGCTGGCGTGGATCATCTCAGGATGGCCGGAGACGGGCTGGCCAGCACGGAGCATCTGAATTTTTAACACCGCCAGCGACTGCCCAATATCATCGTGAAGCTCTCTCGCAATGCGGGTGCGGTCGGCCTCCTGGGCACTCATCATCCTGCGGCTCAGATCGTCGCGAACCAGTTCGGCGTCGTGCAGATCCTGCTTAGCCCGATCAAGAAAAGTGAGGTCTATTGCGACCATCGTCAAGCCGCAGGGTACGTTGGTAATTTCGGCGCGGACGAGGGAAAAGAGCATGTTGACCCAAGCCAGTTGTCCATCTCTTTTCACTACGGCGATATCGCAAGAGTAGTGGGCGATTTCCCCCGCAATCAGCCGGTCCAAGCCGGCCTTGCACTCGGACCATGATTCCTGAGAGACAAAAAGCTCGTTCAGGTTTTTCTGCAGCAGGTCTCTTCTGGCTTGGCCGACGACATCACACATCTGCCGGTTGACGCTCAGCAGCTTGCCATCGAGGGTCAGTTGGGCCACGGCCACGGCGAGAGATTCGAAGGCATCGCTCCACGTATTCTCTTGACGGGAGACGCTTTGCTCTCCGTGGACTTCGCGCTCGAGCATCCTTAGGTCCTGAGAGAAGATTTCAAGTTCCCTGCCCCCCCGCATTATATCTCGTGCAATTGAAACCACAGAGGAGCAATTCAGTTGGAACTTCTCTATGCCAAGTCCAGCAATTTTGCTAGTGTTCCGTCACACGGTCGCGGTCTTATATTTTAGGAAGCTGCCCCAAGAGAATCGGTGCATGCAATGATTCTCTGATCGAGCAGGGCGGGTAGAAGTGAAAAGACTCCTTTGTATCGATGACAGCCCGGATATGCTCGAGACGCTGGTGGATCTGCTCGAGTCTGAGTTTCAGATCGTTGGGACGGTGTCATCGGGATCCTCAGCACTTGGCGAAGTCGTGCTATGCGCACCAGACATCATTCTCCTGGACGTCGACCTGGGCGATATGAGCGGCTTTCTGATTGCGGAACAATTGAGGCGCACGGGGTGCCAGGCCAAGATCGTTTTTCTCTCGATTCACCAGAGCGTTGAATTCGTGCAAGCCGCTCGGGATTTGGGAGCGGCGGGTTACGTGGCAAAATCGCACATTACCCGCGACCTCGTGAGGGTGCTTCACGAGGCCGTCTAGTGTGGTGAGGCGTTAGTTCGTTGCGCGGAACGGAGTCAAGGTAACGCGAAACACAGATGGGTTGCCATTGCCGACTGGAAGCGGCCGGCAACTGGCAACCCATGGGCCCACGGAAAGGAAACCAAGGGCCCTAACTGCAGCCGCTGGTAGAGCCACAGCTCATGCATCTGTAACAGCTGCCGTTGCGGACCATGATGGCGCCGCAGGTGTGACAGCTGGGCGCATCACCCATGTCGAGGTACTCCTTCATCGCATCGGCCGCGTGAAACACTGCCCCGCCACTCTTTCGGGTTTCAGGCGCTCCGAAGATTCCCCGATCTTCCATGTTGAAGCTGGAGGAGGATGTCCGGCCCTGACTCAAAGCGCCAGCTTCGGGCACGATGCCACTGGCCGGCGGCCTGGTTTCGTATCTTCCGGCGTCGAACCCAGCTGCGGAACTCGCACCGGTACTGGCCGGCTCATCGCTCAAGTCAGCCGCCAAGGCAGGCGGCGCAGGGTGTTGCGCGCCCGGGCCAAGCCGGAGAAGAGACTCAATTGATGTCCGGAAAGGAACCGCAACTGCAGCCAGCGGAAGATGTAGTCCATGATGGACTTGGCAAAGCCAATCTGTTCGCTGCCGGTCCAGCCGGAGGGCTCAAAGCGAGTGTGGGCGAATTTCTCGCACAGAACCTTGAGCGGAACCCCGTGCTGAAGGGAGAGCGAGACCGCAGTGGCAAAAGAATCCATGAGCCCGGAGACGGTGGAACCTTCCTTGGCCATCTTGATGAAGATTTCACCTGGTTGCCCGTTGGGGTAAAGGCCCACGGTGATGTAGCCTTCGTGGCCGGCGATGGAGAACTTATGGGTCAGTGACGGACGCTCCTCCGGCAGGCGATGGCGAACGGCGCGGGGCGGACCCTGCGTCGCATCAGGATCTTCGCGCAGCGCGGCAGCCTGACCTAGATTGACAGCGTTGGCGATGGAAGCGGAAAAGGCATTGGCAGCGGTCACCACCGAGTTGGCTGTGACCTCGAGCCGGGCCGAGACCTTTTCTTCAAGCACTTTGAGATCGTCGCCAATGGAGGTGGTGTCGCCTTGCGCCATGGCGGCGAGCACGCGGTCAGCGGCAGCGGTGGCGGCTGCATCCACGCTGCTTTCCGCACCCAGCGCATTCTTGATGACCTTGGCCTTGTTGCCATCGGAGACGTTGAGCGGCTGAGCACCTTTGGATCCGTCGCGGTAAATAGCCACCGCCTTGAGACCCAGACGCCAGGCTTCGGTATAGGCCTGAATAATGTCGTCGAGGGTGGCGTCGTGGGGCAGGTTGACAGTTTTGGAGATGGCCCCGGAGAGGAACGGCTGGGCAGCAGCCATCATCTTGATGTGGCCGGAGGAGTGGATGGAGCGCGTCCCCTTGCTGGGCTTGAAGCTGCAATCAAAGACCGCGAGGTGCTCCGGCTTGATGCCGGGCGCGCCCTCAATGGTGCCGGTGGAATCGATGTAGCTGACGATGGAGTCCACCTGGGGATTGGTGTAGCCGAGCTTAAACAGGGCGACAGGAACGGTGTTGTTGACGATTTTGATCATTCCCCCGCCGACCAGCTTCTTGTATTTGATCAGGGCGAGATCGGGCTCGATGCCGGTGGTGTCGCAATCCATCATGAAACCGATGGTGCCGGTGGGGGCAAGCACGGTGACCTGCGAATTGCGGTAGCCATGCTGCTCGCCGTGGGCGAGTGCCTGGTCCCAGCAATCCTTGCTGGCCTCAATGAGCGAAGCAAGCTGGGGGGTGGTGAAGGGCTCGGCCGAGTTAGCATGGCCGATCTTGTTCACCTCCGCACGGTGCATGCGGATGACGTCGAGGAAGGGCTCGCGGTTGACATAGAAACCGGGGCACGCGCCACCGCGTTGGGCTAGCCCGTTGGCGCCGTCTTCATACTGTGCCTGCTGGCACAGGGCGGTGGCGGAAACCAGTGCGGGGGCCTTTTCCGCCAGGACCGAGGATTGCAGATAAGCCTGGCCGCACATGATGGCGGTAAGGGCAGCGGCGAAGTCCCGGCCGGCGTCACTGTCATAGGGCAGGCCCATGGCCATGAGCAAAGCGCCCAAGTTGGCGTAACCCAGGCCCAACGGCCGATAGTCGTGAGAGTTGCGCACGATCGATTCGGTCGGGTAGCCGGAATTGTCCACCAGGATGTCCATGGCGGTGATCATGATGTCGATGGCATGGCGATACGCGTCCACGTCAAAGGCGCCCGCCGGGGTAACGAACTTGAGCAGATTGAAGCTGGCCAGGTTGCAGGCCGAGTCGTCGAGGAACATGTACTCGGAGCAAGGATTGGAGGCATTGATGCGGCCCGAGTTCTTGGACGTGTGCCACTTGTTGATGGTGGTGTCGTACTGCATGCCGGGATCGCCGCACTGCCAGGTGGCCTCGGCAATTTTCCGCATGAGGTCGCGAGCCTTGTGGACCTTCGCGGGTTCGCCGCCCTTTACTTTGCGGGTGGTGAAGTCCTGGTCGCGCTCCACGGCGCGCATGAACTCGTCCGTCACACGAACAGAGTTGTTGGCATTCTGAAAGAAGATGGAGCTATAGGCTTCGGAATCCGGGCCGGAGCCGTCATAGCCCGCCTGCATCAGGGTCCAGGCTTTGACTTCTTCCTTGGCCTTGCACTCAATGAACTCGGCAATATCCGGATGATCGACATTCAGAATGACCATCTTGGCCGCCCGGCGGGTCTTGCCGCCGGACTTGATAACACCTGCGAAGGCATCGAAGCCGCGCATAAAGCTCAGCGGCCCGCTGGCGGTGCCACCGCCGGAGAGGGTTTCCATGGATCCGCGGATGCTGGAGAGGTTGGTCCCGGTACCCGATCCCCACTTGAAGAGCATGCCTTCCGTCTTGGCCAGGGTCAGGATGGAATCGAGCGAATCGTCCACCGAGTTGATGAAGCAAGCGGAGCATTGCGGATTGCGGTAGCCGGTGACGGAGAACTCGACCGCACAGCTATGGGCGTTCCAGTGCCAGTTCTGAGCATCCGAGTTGGGCTCCAACCGCTCGCAGCCGACGTTGAACCAGACCGGCGAGTTGAAAGCCGCTTTCTGGGTAACCAGCAGGTGGACCAGCTCGTCGTGGAAAGTAGCCGCATCTTCCGGGGTGGCAAAATATCCGCCGGCGATACCCCAGTCACGGATGGTCTCTGCGACCCGGGCGACGAGTTGGCGGACACCGGTTTCACGAGCGCCAAACTCACCCTGGGGAGTGCCAATGTGGCCGTGGAGGTACTTGGAAGCGACGATGTTGGTGGCGGTCATCGACCAGTCGGTGGGAACCTCGACGTCCTTCTGCTCGAAGATCGTCCCTCCGGCGGCATCGGTAATCGAGGCCGTGCGGCGCTCCCAGGTGACCTCGCTGTAGGGGGAAACGCCGGGCTTGGAGAAGAGGCGAGTGCAGTGCACGCCAGTGGTGGATTGGGGCTTCGACACCGATTGGCTGTAGTGGGCGGCCCAGCCGTTTTGAGCGTTGGAAGTTACGGAATTGGTGGCCTCGGCCATTAGATCTCCTCACATATTAAAAAAATGACAGAAAAGCCGCCCCGGACGCTCGTAGCTGGCGCCTTCAAAAAACAGGGGTTAAACCGGCCTTACTGGAAACACAAACCAACCAGGCTATGGCGGACGAAACACCCAAAAACGGTGGAACCGAAGATTGAAAGAGCAAGACCGTGAGATGCGAAAGTACCGCTCTCCATGGCGTGTGTCAAGCCAGAACCACTACATCTAGTAGTTTATATGCATATTCCCCCTATTTGCTTCCCAAAGCCGAACAAACAGCTGTGGAGAACGCCGCAAGGCGGCTGTGGGCGCGGGTTCGGCCCTTTAGCTCTAGCGGTGGTCGGCCGGGGACCGAGCTGAGTCAGGCGAATCCGGGCAGTGAGGCTCCTCTGGGGCCCCTAGGAATGAGGCTACGCCCGGCGAAAGGATCGAACAAGATGCAACCTGGTGCGCGGGAGTAGAGAACTGTGGAACTCGTGGATAAGCGGGGGCGTTCCCGTAACGACGAAGCGTCGGCTGGAGATGGTATGCAGGAAATGAAGGGCCACGGGCGGGGGTCCCGGGTCCAGCTTAGGTTGTCGCCGTTTTGCCCTTGATCAAGCGATAGAGGGCGAGCAGCACAATGGCACCCAACAGAGACATGATGAAGCCGGCGCGCTGGCCTTCCTGGTACAGGCCGACGTGGCTACCGATGAAAGTCGCTATCAATGCGCCGGCAATGCCGATCAACATGGTGATAAAGATGCCGCCCGGGTCTTTCCCAGGCATGATGAACTTGGCGAGCGCGCCAACGATAAGGCCAATGATGGCCTCCCACAACAGGTGAAACATAATTCCTCCTGGCTTGGAAGACGATAAGCAGGCCCGTCGTACTATTGCCGGACACGACCGCGCGCAATAGCTTAGCGCGCGGCCGTGCCGGGGTTTTTAGGAACCCGGTCTACTTGGACAGGTTCTTGGGTGACCTCTTGTTCAACGTGCGTAACAACAGTGCCGCCGAGGGGGGCGCGGGTACTGCTTTGTCGAAGACAATTGCCTTTGCGTCGACTTCTTTCCCGTAAAGGTTCTTGTTGGCGTCATTGTCAGGACGCAAAGTGGAACCGGCCAGGGAGACCCCGGCGAAGAGTCCACGTGCGCGCGAGTAGGAAAGGATCTCTGCCCGCATGGTGATATCGGTTTCAGCGGAGGCATTACGGCCGACCGGGCCGGCTGCCGCGGAGGCGTCCCCACCGATCTTGACCTTGCTGGTAAGAATGTTATCCGCAGATTTGGGGCTCATGAGCAAAAGGACGAAATCCGTGGCCTGGCCGCCCAATTGGAGTCCGAAACTCGCGCCTTCAAGAGCCATCATGGTTGGCGCACTCCAGGGACCATGAAAGTGCGCACCACTACGGCAGGTCATCACGCCCCGCCCGTAGCTGCCACCGAAAACGAAGGCGGCCTTGAGGACGGATGGCAATACGACCACACAATCCGCCTTATCAATAACGCTCTGCGGAATATCGTCAGGAACGTTCATGATCTCGGAAATTACGGTTCCCGCGGCCTTCACTCGATCCGCTTCCTTGTCCTGTCCAAAAGCGGGCAGAACCATCAGGCCCATCAGGCTTAGCGCTACTACTGTTCTTTTCATGCTCTCTCCTTGAAACTTATGTCGACTATTTGCAGCAAAAGACGACTATCGCTCGCGACTGAGCCCTAAACGAATCGGGAGTGACTGATCCGGTAACCGTTGAGGATACTATACAAGTTTCTCAACAGGATCAATGACCGCTCCATTCTGGCCCGTTCTGACCGTTCTTTCAACCGCCAGGACAACAACTCTTGCTTAGATGCAAACGCCGCTGGTACAAGGATGTGCTGGTAAACTTCCCCCGGCCCGGTTGCCCGGAAAAGGACAGATCCGGAAAAGGCAGGGTGGGAATGAAGAACGACAACTCAGGCAGCAACGGAAGATGCCGTTCCAGTGACGCGCCACCGGGCCGCCGGCGGGGTGTCTCCTTACTGTTGCTTCTCGCCGCTCTCGCAACCGCAATAGCCCTGGCGCTGGCGTTACGGCGTCCGGCACAGACTGCGAAGACTCCATCGCTCACCATTGCGGGCAGCCAGTTCTTGCGCAACGGCAAACCTTACCAGGTTATTTCCGGGAGCGATCCACTATCCGCGCGTGCCGCGCGAGTATTGGCGTGACCGGCTGCGCAAGGCGCGGGCAATGGGGTTGAACACTGTGGAGACCTATGCTTTCTGGAACCTGCATGAGCCCCGGCCCGGGGTCTTCGATTTCAGCGGTGAACAACGACATCGCGGAATTCGTGCGCATGGCCCAGGAGGAAGGCCTCGATGTGATCCTGCGGCCAGGTCCCTATATCTGCGGGGAGTGGGAGGCCGGGGATTCCCGCCATGGCTCTTTGCCGATGGCAGCGTAAAGGTACGCACCAGAGATCCCAGGTTTCTTGCCGCGGCCGACCGATATTTCTCCCGGCTTGGACAGGAGCTGGGCCCCTGCAAGCGGCCCGTGGCGGACCGATCATCGCGGTACAGATTGAGAATGAGTACGGCACGTTCGGAAACGATCGGTATTACATGGAGCAAATACACCAGTCGCTGGTGCGCGCCGGGTTTGGAGACTCCATCTTCTTTACCTCCGACGGCCCCAGGCTGCTGTACATCGATGCTTTGCCGGGGATTCTGCCGGTGATCAATTTCGGTCCCGGCAAAGCGCTAGGTCTTATGCGGAGCGGTTCCTGGGCTTTCTCTATCTGGCGTCGACGATTGGGCAATTCCATTTCAACCAGCCGTGATGACGGGCGAATACTGGGCTGGGTGGTATGACGCCTGGGGTGGACGGCATGCACAGACCGACGCCGCCCTCCAGGCAAAGGAACTGGACTGGATGCTGGGTGAAGGATATTCGGTGAATGTCTATATGTTTCATGGAGGAACCAGCTTCGGGTTCATGAATGGCGCCAATTTTTCCGATGACGCGAGGGTGGTTACCTGCCCCTGGTCACCAGCTACGACTACGATGCGGCGTTGGACGAGGCGGGAAGACCGACGAAGAAATTCTACCTCTTCCGCGATGTCATTCAGCGGCGGACGGGCATCAAGCCACCTCCCTTGCCCGCCGCGTTGCCCATCGCCGGCGTTGCGGGGTTTCAGCTCACGGAATCGACTTCTCTATGGAGCAATTTGCCTGCCCCGGTGAGCCGCGGAGCATCCCCGTTCCATGGAAACGTTTGGCCAAAGCTACGGTTACATTCTCTATCGCACGGAACTGACCGGACCGGTTGCGGGTCAGCTGGTGGTGGACGATCTACGGGATTATGCCGCGGTATATCTGAACCAGAAGTTGCAGGGAACGCTGGATCGCCGTCTGAAGCAGACGCAGCTCGCCCTCACGGTGCCGGCCGGCCCCGTGACGCTGGACATTCTGGTGGAGAACACCGGCCGCCTCAACTACGGCCCGCTCCTGCAGGAGGGCCAGGCGGGCATCACCAGGTCGGTCTCCTAGCGGGCGCGAGTTGTCAGGATGGCAGGTCTATTCGTTGCCGATGACCGACCCGGATGGATTGAAAGGGTTGGCAGAACAAGAGCATTCCAGGGCCGGCATTTCATCGCGGGACATTTACACTTGCCTCCGTCGCGGATACGTTTCTCGACGTGAGCAGACTGGGTAAGGGGTTTGTGTGGGTGAATGGTCACAATCTTGGACGTACCTGGGGGATCGGCCCACAACAGTCACTGTACCTGCCCGCGCCTTGGCTGCAGAAGGGCGCGAATGAGGTAGTGGTTTTCGACTTTACCGACCTCGACGCACCGCAGTTACGAGGGGTGGCCGATCCGATCTGGTCGAAGGCGGCCTTGTAAGGGCAGTCTTGCCCACTCAAGCCAACAGAAGGCTTGAATGGGCCACCCAGGCCATTGCTGCAAAATGAGGGGAACCGCAGGTCGGCTAGTGGCGGTAGACTATGCCGCCCTTCATGACGAAGGAGACGCGCTCGAGCACGCGGATGTCTTCCAGGGGATTACCGGGTACGGCGATGATGTCGGCGTAGTAGCCAGGCTTGAGCGCGCCGACCTGATGCTCCCAGTCGAGTAGCCGTGCGCCATTGAGCAAGTCGGCCTTGAGCACTTCGAGCGGCTTCATGCCGTATTCCACCATGAGCTCCAGCTCACGCGCCTGGGTACCGTGGGGAAAGGGCCCCACATCGGAACCCACGGCCATCGGCACGCCGTGCTCCAGTTGGCGATGAAACTGCTGCACGTGATAGTCGAGGAGTTGGTGCTCTTGCGCCGCCCCCTCAGGCGAGCTGGCGTGCGCGGCAAAATATTCCTGGATGGTAAAGGTCGGAACGGCATAGATCTGCCGTTCGCGCATCAGGCGCATCGTCTCGTCGCTCAGCTGGTCAGCATGGTCTATGGAGGCCACTCCGGCCTGGGCGGCGTACAAGGCGCCTGGCTCACCTTCACAGTGCACGGCAATGCGTGTCTGCAGGCGCGCCGCCTCGGCGACGGCCTGCGCCAACTGCGGCTCAGAGTACTGGACGATGCTGTGAAACTGGCCGTCCTTGAAGAAGTCGCGGCCGGTTTCGTAAATCTTGATGAAGTCCGCCCCATCCTTGATCTGCTGGCGAATGACGGCCACCAGCTCATCGCCGGTATTGGCGTAGGTGGCGTTGGAGAGCACGTGCTGGTCGGGGTTGTAGTGGAGGGCGTCTTCGTGGCCGCCCGAGAACACTGATGGCGTTGCCACTGACCCGCATGCGCGGTCCCGGGATAAGTCCCTTGTCAATCGCGTCGCGCACGGCGGAGTCGGCTGATCCCGCGCCTTCCGTACCCATGTCGCGCTCGGCAGTGAAGCCGGCCGAGCAGGTCGGCCTTGGCAGCCAGGGTGGCCATGATCACCCGCTGGGGTACGGACTCCGTCACGGTTTGCAGGTCTTCGGCTCCGGGATGGAGGAAGAGATGCACGTGGGCGTCGATCAGGCCGGGCATCAGGGTGGTGTCGCCGAGATCGATGGTCTCGGCTCCCGCGGGATGGGCGACGGAGGAGCCGGCGGCAACGATCTTCTCGCCTTCGACCAGGACTTCTCCGGGGGAGAGGATGCGGCCGTCCTCGATATCGAGCAGGCGAGCGGCATGGAGAACGACGGGGTGAGGGGTTGCGGGGAGCCTGCGCCAGTGCACGCGGTCCGAGCGAAATGCAGGCCGCGAGCGCAAGCATCAGAGCCGCGACTCGGGGCAGATTTGGTCGTATTTGTGATGGATGGCCAAGATGGTTTGCAGGATATCAGGAGTCGCGATTCTGCGCGCGCCGGAGCGTATTACTATGGATCCAACCATGCGACTGCGCCGAAAGATCCGCGAAGTCACCTATCACTTCGAAGATCTGCGCGACCTTTTAGCCAAAGCCAGCCCTTACCGCTCGGGAGACGCGCTGGCGGGAATTGCCGCGGAAAGCGGCGAGCAGCGTGCGGCGGCGCAAATGACTTTGGCCGATCTTCCACTGCGCGCCTTTCTGGAGCAGGCCCTGATGCCCTACGAGAACGACGAGGTCACCCGGCTGATTATCGATACTCACGATCCGGCTGCCTTTGCTCCGATTGCGGCGCTTACCGTGGGAGATCTTCGTGACTGGCTGCTCTCCGATGCCGCGACAGGCGAGGCGCTGGCGGCGATAGCACCGGGCTTAACTCCAGAGATGGCCGCGGCGGTCAGCAAGCTGATGCGGGTACAGGATCTGATCCTGGTGGCGCGCAAGATCCGCGTGGTGACGCGGTTCAGGACCACGGTAGGCTTGCCGGGCAGGCTCTCCACGCGGCTGCAGCCAAACCATCCCGTGGACGACCCGGCAGGCATCGCGGCGGCGATGGTCGATGGACTCCTGCTCGGCTCCGGGGATGCGGTGATCGGGATCAATCCGGCCTCGGACAATGTGAGCAGCGTCAAGACCCTGCTGCAGTTGATCGACCACGTGCGGCAGAAGTATGGAATTCCGGTGCAGAGCTGCGTGCTGGCGCATGTCTCGACGCTGATGGCGGCGCTCGAACAGAATGCGCCGGTCGACCTGGTCTTTCAATCGATTGCCGGCACCGAAGCCGCGAACCACTCGTTCGGGGTGAACCTGGCGCTGCTGGACGAGGCCTGCGCGGCGGCGCGGGAGCTCAAGCGCGGGGCGGTCTTCGAGGCCGACAATGGCGACAAACCCATGCTCGGCGATAACGTGATGTATTTCGAAACCGGACAGGGCAGCGCACTTTCCGCCGATGCCCATCATGGGGTCGACCAGCAAACCTGTGAGGCGCGCGCCTACGCCGTTGCCCGCCGCTACCGGCCGATGCTGGTGAATACCGTGGTGGGCTTCATCGGGCCGGAATATCTGTACGATGGCAAGCAAATCATTCGCGCCGGACTGGAGGACCATTTCTGCGGCAAACTGCTGGGGCTGCCCATGGGGTGCGATGTTTGCTACACCAATCACGCCGAAGCCGATCAGGACGACATGGATGTGCTGCTTACGCTGCTCGGCGCCGCGGGCGTGAACTACATCATGGGCGTCCCTGGGGCCGACGACGTGATGCTGCATTATCAAAGCACATCGTTTCATGATGCGCTCTATCTGCGGCGGGCATTGGGCTTGCGGCCGGCGCCGGAGTTTGAGGCCTGGCTCAACAGTGATGCCCGTTTGCGCCTGAATGTACCGGCGTTTCTCGCGTAGGCGCCAATGATTGGTAAGCGGAAACCGAAGACGCATCCTACGGAAGCTGTTCTGGATCTAACGCCGCCGGAGATGTCTTACGCCGCGCGCGAGGCCCTGCGCAGTTACACTCCGGCACGGGTCGCCCTGCAGCGAACCGGGGTGAGCCTGGCGACGCGCCCTCTGCTCGACTTTCAATTAGCGCATGCGCGGGCCCGGGATGCGGTCCATGGGGCCATCGATGTGCGTATGCTGTGCGATGAGCTGCGGCGGTCGGGACTGGCGGCGCTTGCCCTGGAAAGCGAGGCCAGGGACCGCGCCACCTATCTGAGGCGACCGGACCTGGGGCGAGCGTTGAGTAAGGATTCCGCTGTGCTGCTCACGCCGGGGGATTACGATGTGGTCTTCGTGATCGCGGATGGGCTCTCGGCGCTGGCCGTGGAGCGGCATGCGGCTGCGTTTGTTACGAGGGGTGCTGCCCTTGATCGCGGGCTGGCGGCTGGCGCCGGTATGTGTTGTGGAGCAGGGCCGGGTCGCGGTTGGGGACGCGATTGGGGAAGCGCTCCACGCGTCCTTGGCGGTGGTGCTGATTGGGGAGCGGCCGGGATTAAGCTCGCCCGATTCTCTGGGCGTTTACATTACCTGGGGGCCGCGGCGGGGCAGGAAAGACGCGGAACGGAATTGCATCTCGAACATTCGGGAAGAGGGCTTGGGCTACGCTGCGGCGGCGGGCAGGTTGCACTATTACATGCGCGAAGCGGCCCGAGCGGCAGATGACGGGACTGGGGCTCAAGGATCCGGTCGAAGATATTGCCGGGTTGCTCTAGTGTTGAACGGGCAGCCACTATCCCACTCAAGCCAAAATACGGCTTGACCCCGATTTCCTGCCACGCTGCGCTAGAGAGGTCCGCGTGTGCGCCTTTCATTAAGGAAGAGGCGCACGCAGTGTATCAACGCCACAAGCCTCCGCAGGAAATCGGGGCAATGGGGCACCCACCTTCTAGTCGAGCCGAAAGAAGGCTTGAGCGGGGCATCCGTGCAGTCTCGACTGGTCTTGGTGGTTTGTTTCATGTCTCAAAACATAGTCAGTGCAGATAGACGCGGAAGAAGGCCAGGGCTCGCTGGTTGGCGGACTCCATGACGTGACTGCCGAAGATGTGGCCTTCGCCAGCATAGATTTCGGTTTCACAGGTGAAGTCTTTGAGCTGGCAGAGACGGACTAACTGACGGGCGTTGACGATCGGGACCTGTTTGTCCAGCTCACCGTGAAGGATGAGGAGCGGGGGCATGCTTTGCACCTGGGAGAAAAATTGGTTGGGGAGAAAGCCAGACCACTCAGCGATGGCTTCGACCTCTAACCTTTGAGTAGCGGCAATGAGGGCAACAGAGGCTCCGAGGTCCTGCCCGGCGAGGGCGATTTTCTTGTTCCGGGGAAGCGGGCGCGAGCGCAGATCGGCAACGATGTCTTCCACCACCTGCGCCCAACGGCGATAGTTTGCAGGGGTTGGCGCGGCGGTGGGCGTGGAGCTGAAATAGTCGGGCAGCAAAACGCGAAAGCCGTGCTCGGCAAAGAACCGCGCCTGCAGGCGGCCGAGAGAAAGATCGGAAGGGCTCGCTCCACGCAGGAAGATGATGGTCGCGATGGCATCATGGACGCCATAAACCGCGCAGGAAACGGCTTTGCCCTGGCTGACGAAGGTTTCATACTCGACTGGGGGGGTTTGTGCGTGCAAAGCGGCGGCGGCCAATCCGCACAGAACGAACGCAACCAGCCGGCGAAGAAGCATCTCAGAGCACCTTAAGCACGACCAGCGACAGGTCATCATTCTGGGGCGCGCCCGCGGTGAACCGGTCGGCGCTGGCGACCACCGCAGTAACGATATCCTGCGCGGTGAGGTGAGTGCTCATCCTGGCAGCCGCGATCAGGCGTTCTTCTCCCCATTCCTCAAGATCGGCGTTCATGGCTTCGCTGATTCCGTCGGTGAAGGCGATGAGAGCATCGTAAGGTTGCAACTGGATTTTTCCCTGCTCATACCGAACTTCAGTAAAGATGCCAAGCACCGGCCCGCCGGTATCCAGGCGCTGCACCATGCACTCCGCCTCCGGGTTACAAAAACCATCGTGCGCCGCCGTGGGACGCAAGAGCAGGGGTGCGTTGTGCCCGGCATTGACGTACTCCAGTGTGCGCGTAACAGGATCGTATTCACCAAAGAAAAAGGTGACGAAACGATTACTGGTGGAGGAATCAAAGATGATGCGGTTCAGGCCCTCGATCACCCGGGCCAGATCGAGATCGCCGCTAAAGGTGAGCCCATGCAAAGCGGCACGAATGGAGGCCATTAGCAGTGCGGCAGAGATGCCTTTTCCGGAGACATCCCCGATGGCAATGGCGAGGCTGCCGTTTTCGAGCGCGATAAAGTCGTAATAGTCCCCACCAACGTCCCGCGCGGCACGGCTGTAGGCGGCAAAATCGAGCCCCACGACGACGGGATAGGTCTGCGGCAGGAGGCGCTCCTGCACTTCACGGGCGATTTCAATTTCGCGATCGATGCGTTGGCGCTGGGCCGACTCCTCCGCCAGGCGGTGAACCAGGGCGCTGTTTTCGATGGCCAGCCCGGTTTGGAGGGCGACGGAAGAAAGCAACCGCCGGTCGGAGCGGGAGTATGGTTCTTCGCTTAGCTTGGGCCCCAGGGCCATCACGCCGATCAAACCGGAGCGGCCGGGCAAAGGCAGCAGCAACTCCGCCTCCAGCTGGTTGAGAACGGAGAGCTCGTCGTCGGGCGGCTAACGCCAACCAGGGCTCGGGACGCTCGAGGTAGACCTGTTTGGGGCTTCGACCAATGGCCAGGGCGCGAATGGTGGAGGAATTGTCGGCCAGAGAAACGTCGGTGGTTGCGGGAATTCCTTGCGCATATTGCAAGCTAAAGAGATTTCCCCGGCGCAGCAGGAAGGAGATCCGCTCCACGTGGAGCGTCTGGCCGATGCGCTCAACAATAGTGCGCAGCAAGGGCTCGGTTTCGGTGAAGCTGCGTGCCTGCTCGGAGAGGTCCGTTAATATCTGGTCGACCGAGTAAGCCTCGCGAAAGAAGCGCCGGTCAAGCCACAGAGAAAGCGGCCGGGCAATACGCAGGTGCAGAAAGAGAACAACGACGACGAGGACCACCGGGGCAATGAGTAGGGCCACGCGGCCGGAGGTATGAGCAAAGTGGAAGATCCGGAAGCCCAGGAAGGCAAAGACGATCGTTTGCAACACCCACAGCGTGCCGCGGGCAAAGGCGTAACGCGTGCCCTGGCGAAGGATGATGCGCAGGTCGAGAGCACGCTGCACGATGACGGTGTAAGCGAGCGACAGCGGGAAGAAGGTAAAGAGAACGGCGACCGTGAACAGGGCCCAGGAGGGCGCCGTCTCCATAATCGGCGTATCCGACAGAGTGGAGGTCACCAGGAGGACCAGCAACGGGGTAAGGCCAAGCAGGGAGCCAGCAGCGACCACGGCCAGACGGCGCCGGGCATCGGGCGCCGGTACGGTGAAGAGCTTGCCTATGATCTCGCCGATAAAGATGCAAAGAGAAATCGCGGCAAAGACATTTCCCGCGAGCTCCATCGGGTCGAAGGCAGAGAGATAGGGTTGGATGAAGCGGATGTGATAGAGCAGGCCGTACTCGAGCGCGCAGGTGGCAGGGACGACCGGGATCAGCGGAACGATGATCAGCCACTTGATCCATGGGTGGCTGGTGTCGATACGGGAGCGTACGGGAAAGTAGATGCTGAACAGGATGAGGGAGATGAACATCCATTGAAAGGCGAAGATCTGCCAGAAGATGGTGAAGGGCGCGAGGAAACCGGGAAAGTATCCTGTGCGACTGATAAACGCCGGAACCACGTTCATGATGCCGAGCAGAAACCAGGCATTCCATTCGAACGGTCTTGCCAACACCACCCAGTACCCCAGCAAGAGGCAGAATCCGGGAAAGAGCAGAACGAGCACGATGGTGATCAGCCAGCCGGTGAGCGTGGGAGGACCCCTTCGCCGCGGCATCAGCTCCACCTGCGCGGTATGCGTTGCCCCTGCCGCATTGCGATAAACGATGGCAACGATCTGCCCCGGACGAGCATGAAAGGTCTGGCGAATCAGCCCGGCCATTCCAGTAAACGGGACGCCATTCACGGAAAGAACCTGGTCTCCGGCTTCCATGCCGGCGCGGCGTGACTCGGGGAGCGGCTGCACCATAAAACGGGGATTGTGGGAGTAATCGAGGGGCGGCCGCGCGCGGTTGGCATTCAGGAAACTGTCAAAGTTCGCAGCGGTGCTGGAGGCGTAAAAGAGCGTAGACCCAACAGCCAATATGGCTAGCAACAGGTACGGAAGTTTGGCGAGGTTGGTTTGCATGGAGCCGATAAGACATTCTTACTATTACTGTGATCTGGCGGGATTCGCCAGGTGCAGACATGCTGCGCCGGAGTGGCAGCGTTGCGAGCAGTCTCCTCGATTCCCCCAATAGAAAAAAGCTCCCGGCGGCATGGTAGCAGACCGATGGAGAGCCGGTATCGACTGCGGAAGTTGACATCGAGGGGAGAGACGGTTAGCTTTTTACTAGCAATGCAAGTCCGCACCCACCATCATCGTCATCACCATCATCACGTGACGAGCGTGTCGGCGGACGGTTCCGGCCAGCGATAGAGGCCAGGAAGCCAGGATCAGAAAAAGCCCGCCGGCGCGAGATGCGCACGCGGGCTTTTTTGCGTTTAGGGTGTTTCAAAAAGAGGGGGAAAGGCCGGCAATGACTGAAGCAGTGAAACTTGATTTTGCGAAGATGGATGGACTGCTGCCTGCGATCGTGCAGGATGCAAAGAGCGGACAGGTGCTGATGGTGGGCTTTCTGAACGAGACAAGCTATGCCAAGACGCTGGAGACGGGGTTTGTGACCTTTTGGAGCCGCACGCGGCAGAAGTTGTGGATGAAGGGAGAGACCAGCGGAAACCGGCTACGCGTGGTATCCGCGGCGACCGACTGCGACCAGGATACAGTCCTCTTTCGAGTCATCGTCGAAGGCGATGGACTGGTCTGCCACGAGGGAACGGTGAGCTGCTTTACGAATGCCATTGCCCTGCCCGCGGCGGCGAATAGGGAGGCCCGGAATGGCCGGTAAGCTGAAGCTCGGCATTCCCAAGGGAAGCCTGCAGGACGCGACCATTGCGCTGTTTGACCGTGCGGGATGGCACATCTATGCGAACGGCCGCTCGTATTTTCCCGGCATCGACGATAACGAGATCGAGTGCATGCTGATTCGCGCCCAGGAGATGGCGCGGTATGTGGAGAAAGGGGTTCTGGATGCAGGCCTCACCGGCATCGATTGGGTGATAGAGAGCGGGCTGGACGTGGCCAGCGTCACGGGTCTGACTTATTCCAAGGCGACGCGGACCAAGGTGCGCTGGGTGCTCGCGGTGCCGGAGGATTCTGATTTCCAGAAGGCCGAGGATTTGAGTGGGAAAGTGATCGCGACGGAACTGGTCGAGGTGACGAAGAACTACTTCGCCTCCAAGAAAGTTCCGGTGAAGGTGGAATTCAGTTGGGGCGCGACAGAAGTAAAGCCGCCCACACTGGCCGACGCCATCGTGGAGGTGACCGAGACGGGGAGCTCTCTGCGGGCAAACCGGCTGCGGATTATCGATACGGTGATGGAAAGCGAAACGCATTTGATTGCCAATCGGGCGGCCTATGGCGATCCGTGGAAGAAGCAGAAGATCGACAATCTCTCGCTCATGCTGAATGGAGCGATTGCGGCACAAGGCCGGGTGGGGTTGATGATGAACGTCCAAAAGAACCACCTGGACCAGGTGCTGGCGATGCTGCCGGCGCTGGATTCGCCGACCATTTCCACGCTCAGCGATGCGGGTTGGGCAGCGTTGAACACGGTGCTCGAAGAGAGCGTGCTGCGGGACGTAATTCCCAAGCTTAAGAGTGCGGGGGCCACGGGGATCGTGGAGTATCCGCTGAACAAGATTGTTTTTTAGGGTGGCAATGTAAACCGCAGGTCCCTCGGCTCCGCTTCGCTCCGGTCGGGATGACAGTTTTGAGGGGAAGTTGAGGCAGCTTTGGTTGCTGGTGAAGAGAACTGCAGGTCCCTCAGCTGCGCTCTTAATGACAAGCGAGTGGGGGAGGCATGGTAGCCCACTCAAGCCAAAATACGGCTTGAATGGGGCACCCAAAACTTTTGTTGCCGGTGTAATTGCTCCCTTGACTTGCCACAGGCAAGTCCACTCCTCGGGATGACAAAGGGTGGGGGGCGCTTCCATGGGGAATTGGCTAGTGGCTGAAAGAACCGCACAAGGAGCATCTGCATGAGGCTGGTGAGGACACAGGGCCGGGGCGGCAAGCAGACCCGTCAGATGCTGAGCGAGCTGGAGTTGAGAGGCGCCCGGAACACGGCGCGCACGATGCCGGTGGTGCAGCGCATTGTGAACGGTGTTCGTAAGGGCGGGGACCGGGCGCTGCGGCGCTATGCGGCTAAGCTGGACGGTTTGAGACCGGAACAACCACTGGAGATCAGCCGTGCCGAGATGATGCAGGCTTGGGAAGCAACGCCCAAAGTGTTGCAGGCTGCTCTGGAGACCGCCGCCGGGAATATCCGGCGATTTGCCCAACGGCAGATGCCCAAGGACTGGAGCTCCACAAGCAACGGACTGACTACCGGACAGCGGGTACGGGCCCTAAGCGCGGTGGGGTGTTATGTGCCCAGCGGACGGTACCCGTTGCCCTCTACCCTGCTGATGACTGTCATCCCGGCACAGGTGGCTGGGGTGGAGCGCATCGTAGCGGTCTCGGCGAAACCGGCCAGGGAGACGCTGGCAGCCGCGGCGCTACTCGGCATGAGCGAGTTTTACCGCATCGGCGGAGCCCAGGCGATCGCGGCTCTCGCTTTTGGCACGGAGACCATCCGCCGGGTGGACAAGATCGTAGGACCGGGCAACTGGTATGTAACCGCGGCTAAGAAAATGGTCGCTTTCGATTGCGCCATCGACATGCTGGCCGGCCCGACGGAGATTGTTGTCACCAGCGAGAGCGGCGATCCGGTAGGGATCGCGGCTGACCTGGTGGCACAAGCGGAGCATGACCCTGAAGCGCTGGCGATCCTGATCACGACCAACAGTTCGCTTGCGCGCGAGGTGGTTAAGGAGGTTGCGCAGCGGGTCAAGACCAATTCCATTGCCAAGCAGGCAATCGAGCGGAATGGGCTGGCGGTGGTCGCGGGTTCGGTGGACGAGGCACGCCAAATTACCAACCGGCTGGCTCCCGAGCATCTGAGCGTCGATGCCAACGAGGACCTGGACTGGGTGCGCAACGCAGGATCGGTGTTTATTGGCCGCTACTCGCCCCAGCCGATGGGGGATTACGTCTCCGGCCCTAACCACACGCTGCCGACCGGAGGGGTGGCCCAGGTGCGGGGTGGGCTGAGCGTGATGGATTTTTTGAAGCTGATCACGGTGCAGGAATACACGCTGGCCGGGTTGCAGAAACTGGGACCGGCGGCGATCACACTGGCCAATGCGGAAGGGTTGCATGGCCATGCGGAAGCAGTGCGGGCAAGGGGGATCGATGGCTGAGACAGTGTTGCAACAAACACCGGCGCCACGGGCCGCGGTGCAGCGAATGCAGGCATATCACCCTCCGCTGGGTGGACGGCAGGGCCTGCGGCTGGACTTTAACGAGAACACCGTCGCTTGCTCCCCACGGGTGCTTGAAGCGCTGGCGAGGATCGCCGCCGCGGATCTGGCGAAGTATCCCGAACGAGGCCAGGTGGAAGCCAAGGTTGCCCAACACCTGTCGCTTGAGCCCGCCACGGTGCTGCTCACCAATGGGGTGGACGAGGCAATCCACGTGCTTTGCCAGACATATCTGGATCGCGAGGATGAGTTTCTCTTCCCTACCCCGACCTACTCGATGTATGAGGTCTACGGTTCCTGCACCGATGCGACAGTCAAGACGGTCCCGTCCGGAGAGGATTTCGCGTTCCCGCTGGAGCCTCTGCTGGCGGCCATCACGCCGAGGACCCGCTTGATCGCCATCGCCAGCCCCAACAGCCCAACCGGCACCGTAGCCACCCGGCAGCAGATTCTTGAGGTTCTGCACCGTGCGCCGCATGCCGCCGTGTTGGTGGATGAGGCCTACTACCACTTCTGCGGGCAAACGGTGATCGACCTGGTGGGCCAGGTGCCCAACCTGATCGTAGCGCGCACGTTTTCCAAAGCCTATGGGCTCGCCGGGCTAAGGCTGGGGATGCTGGCCGCCCCGGTGGGCATTCAGCAGTGGCTGCGAACGGTCATTTCCCCCTACAGCGTGAACTCGCTGGCGCTGGCCTGCCTGCCGGCGGCACTGGATGACGAAGAGTACCTGCAGTGGTATGTCGAAGAAGTAAAGGCGGCACGGACGGAGATGGTGGAGAGTCTGCGCCGGCTGGGTGTTCCCCAGTGGCCGAGCCAGGCCAACTTCATCCTGGTAAAGATCGGGCCACGGCACGCCGAGTTCGTGAAGGCCATGCGGCAGCGCGGGGTGCTCACGCGCGACCGGTCGAAGGACCAGGGCTGCGACGGGTGTGTTCGCCTGACGGTGGGCACGCGGGCGCAGATGAAGCAGGCGATGGCCGCCATGGCCGAGGCGCTGAACGAGATCGGTTGGGAGAAAGCGTAATGGCAAAGCAGAGAGTGCGCCGGGGCACTATTGAGCGCAAGACAACGGAGACCAAGATTTCGCTGAAGCTGACGGTGGAGGGCACCGGACGCTACAAGGTCAAGACGGGCATTCGCTTCTTCGACCATATGCTGGAGCTGTTTACGCGCCACGGGGCTTTCGACCTGGAGCTCGCATGTGAGGGCGATCTGGACGTCGACCAGCACCACACGGTGGAGGATGTAGGCATTGCCTTGGGCGAGGCCTTCGATCAGGCACTGGGCGACAAGAAAGGTATCCTGCGCGCGGGATATTTCCTGATGCCGATGGATGAGACCCTGGGCGTCGCCGCTGTCGACCTGAGCGGACGAGTGGCCTGCGTGGTTAAGACCAAGGTGAAGAAGCGCCTGGTAGGCGATTTGCAAAGTGAGCTGGTAGAGGATTTTTTTGAAGGCTTCGCGCGCGGCGCGCGGGCCAACGTGCATATAGCCACCATGTACGGCCGCTCCAACCACCACAAGATCGAAGCCCTGTTCAAAGCTTTCGCCCGGGCGCTGCGCGTGGCCTGCTCCAAGGACAAGCAATTGGGCAAGATGCTGCCCAGCACCAAGGGATTGCTGTGATCACGGTCATTGACTACAAGGCCGGGAACCTGACCTCGGTGATGAAGGCGCTCGATGCCCTGGGTTGCCAGGCAACGGTGACTGCAGATCCCGAGGTGGTGCGAAGGGCGAAAAAGGTCATCCTACCCGGCGTGGGGCATTTCCAAGCTACCCAACTGCTGGAGGAGACAGGTCTCACCGCCTCGGTTCGCGAGGCGATTGCCCAGGGCGTCCCTTTCCTGGGAATCTGCGTGGGGCTGCAATGGTTATTTGAAGGCAGCACGGAAGCCCCTGCCGTCAAAGGGCTGAGCCTCTTCCCTGGCGAATGCGAGCGGTTTGCGCCTGGGGTCAAGGTGCCGCACGTGGGCTGGAATGAGGTCCGCGTCGATCCCCAATCGCGCTTGATGCGAGGTGTGGAGGATCGCGCCTTTGTTTACTACACCCACTCGTATCGGGCTCCCGTAGTCACGGAAACGGTTGCGGTTACCGCTTACGGCGGCCCATTTTCCGGGGCAGTGGAGCGGGGCAACGTGATGGGGGTGCAGTTTCATCCGGAGAAGTCCGGGACCGCCGGCATGCGGGTGCTGCGCAATTTTGTGGAGCTGGCATGCTGACTAAGCGAATCATTGCCTGCCTGGACGTGCGCAGTGGACGGGTAGTGAAAGGAGTACAGTTTGTCGACCTGGTGGATGCGGGAGATCCGGCAGAATTGGCCAAACGGCATGCGGCGGCAGGGGCGGATGAGATTGTCCTGCTGGATATTACGGCCACGCACGAGGGCCGCGGGACTTTATTGGATACCGTGCGGCGCACTGCAAGGGAGCTGTTCATCCCGTTCACGGTGGGGGGCGGGATACGCTCGGCGGATGAGGCTTCCGCAGTCTTCGATGCCGGGGCCGATAAGGTGAGTGTCAACTCAGCGGCGATCGCCGACCCGAGCCTGATTGACGCGATCGGGCGAAGCTTTGGCGCCCAGGCGGTGATTGTGGCCATTGATGCCAGACGGGCCACGGATAGCGCCGACCCGGTGGGCCAGGCGGGGGTGTTTGTGAGCGGTGGACGCACACGGACCGGGCGCCAGGTGATCGAATGGGCGCGAGAAGCCGAAGCGCGGGGCGCGGGGGAGATTTTGTTGACCTCCATGGATGCTGACGGCACCCGCGCGGGCTTTGATTGTGAGCTGACCGCCCGGGTCAGCGAGGCGGTGGAGATTCCGGTCATTGCCTCCGGAGGCGCGGGGACCGCGGAGCACTTTGCTGAGGTCTTCCAGGCGGGCAAGGCGCATGCGGCGCTGGCGGCAAGCATTTTCCACTTCGGCATCGCCGACGTCCGGGCGCTGAAGCAGGAGCTGGCGCGGCGGGGCGTTCCGGTGAGGCTGCCATGCTGATTCCATCGATTGACCTGATGGGCGGCCGGATTGTGCAGCTGGTGGGGGGCGAGAAGCTAAAGCTGGCTTTCGACGATTTCGAGTATTGGATCAGCCGGTTTCAGCATTATCCCCTGGTGCAATTGATCGACCTCGACGCTGCCATGCGGCAAGGCGAGAATGGCGAACTGATCGCCAGGATCGCCAAGCGGTTGCCCTGCCAGGTGGGGGGCGGTATCGGCACCGCAGAGAAAGCGGCCGCAGTGCTGGGCGCAGGGGCACGGCGGGTGATTATCGGGTCTGCGCTCTTCGGCGGAGCAGAGCTGGTGAACATCGAGTTTGCGCGGACGCTGGCTGCGGAGGTAGGGGTGGAGCGGCTGGTGTTCAGCGTGGATACAAGAAAAGGGCGAGTGGCGGTGAAGGGGTGGAAGGACCAGGTGGAGCTTACCGCGGACGAGGCTATTCCTCAGTTGGAACCGTATTGCGGTGCTTTTCTTTATACGCATATTGACCGGGAAGGAACGATGCAGGGTTTTCCTCTCGAGGTGGCGCAACGCCTGAGACAGATCACAAAACGGCAGTTGATTGTGGCAGGCGGGATCCGCGAGCAAGCCGAGATCGACGCTTTGGGCGCGATTGGCGTGGATGCGGTCGCGGGCATGGCAGTGTACTCAGGGGTGCTCGCTACCTGAAGGACACGGTTGGGGATGTAGTAGAGAAACCGCAGATCCCTCCACTACGCTACGCTCCGGTTCCTAATGACAAACGGTTTTGGGGAGGGCTCGTAGCCCACTCAAGCCAAAGGACGGCTTGAATGGGCCACCCAAAGCTTTTATTGCCGTTGTATTGCTCCCCTGAAGCTTGCCACAGGCAAATGCTGCGTGCTCGAGATGACAATTCTGTTTGGAAATGATGGGTACTCGTCCAACTCGGAGCTGTTAGCGCTAGTGGAGGGACCCGTCATTTGCCGGTACTGAGTTAGTTTCTGTTCACGTTTGCGGAAGAATAGGCCGACAGCGAAGAAACAGCAGGCGAAAAGGCCGGTCAGGCCAGCCTGCACCTGGTTGTGATGGAAGAAAGCCAACACGCAGTCAACTGCCCAGGCGACGGCCAGCGCGAACCAGATGACAGAGCCACGCATGGCACGAGATTACCAGTCGACACTGCTTCAACACAGCAGATACACTTCCCAGCATGGCGACCTCGGTTACCAAGAGTGCAGCTAAAACGACCACAGCTCCGCAGACTATGGCGAACACCATGCGCCGCCTGGTCTCGCTCGACGTGGTGCGCGGGATCACGATCGCGTTCATGATCCTGGTGAATAACGGCGGCAGCGGGAAGTACAGCTATCACCAGTTGGAACATAGCGCGTGGAACGGCTGGACGCTCACTGACCTGGTGTTCCCATCATTCCTCTTTATCGCCGGCATCTCCATCGTGTTCTCGACCGAGTCGCGACTGGCGCGCGGGGAATCAAAAACCACACTGCGTCTCCATGTGCTGCGGCGCTCGGTGATCCTGTTTCTGCTGGGGCTGGTGGTCAACGGCTTTCCTTTGTTTCACCTGGAAACGCTGCGCATCTACGGCGTACTGCAACGCATCGCTATCTGCTTTTTTATAGCCAGCCTGCTCTACCTGTGGAATAGCCGGGCGTGGGTAGCCGCTACCACTGCAGTCGTGGCCTTGTTGGGCTACTGGATCCTGATGCGCTGGGTTCCCATTCCGGGAATCGGCGTTCCTACCCACAGCGTGCCCCTGCTCGACCCCAACCAGAACTGGGTGGCGTATCTGGACCGCAAGCTGCTTCCCGGCCGCCTCTATGAAGGCGTACGCGATCCTGAAGGACTGCTGAGCGATATTCCGGCGATGGGCACCATTCTCTTCGGTGTGCTGACCGGTATCTGGCTGCGGCGCCCGAAAGCGCTATCCACCAAAGCGGCCGGCCTGCTGGGCGCCGCCATCAGCGGATTGCTTCTGGGAGAGCTATGGAACATCTGGTTTCCGATCAATAAGAAGCTTTGGACCAGCTCCTACGTGCTGTTTGCCGCGGGCTGCACGCTGTTACTTCTGGCCATTTGTTTTTACGCGGTAGAGATCAAACAGTGGACGCGCGGTTGGACGTATCCGTGGCTGGTCTTCGGCTCCAACGCCATTACCGCGTATGTTTTCTCGGAACTGCTGGCTGCCGGAGTGGATACCATTCGCGTGCATGACGGCGCCCGAATCACTAACCTGCAGCAATTCATCTACCAGCACGTTTTCTTCCCGGTGATCAATCCGTCGTTCGGATCGCTGCTCTACGCGATTGCCTTCGTGCTCGTCTGCTTCCTACCGGTCCTGTTCTTGTACCGGAAGAAAGTGTTTATCAAGATCTAGCTCTGCCTCTGCGCCCCAGCTCCGAGAAAGAGGAAGATGGCCCCAGCAACCGCATCCAGAACGGCGGCCGTGATGTTGTGCGGGGGCAGGAATTCCACCACCGCACCCGCCAGAAAGCCGGCGGCCGCTGCAAGGTAGAGATATCTGGACTTCATTTGCTCAACACTAACGCATTGTGGGGGGATGAGGGCAATATGGCGGCAGACGCAATGCGATTGGCGAGACGACTGGATGAAGTGGGTTTTTCCGACATCGTCCAAGTGCGGAACAAAGTGATGGAGTTGCGGGCGGCGGGGCAAAAGGTGCACGCATTCCACGGTGGCGAGCCCTTCTTCGAAACCCCCGCTTCCATAAAGTATGCGCTGATCGGCGCCGCGGTCGAAAACAAGACCCGCTATGCACCCTCCTCCGGCATAGAACCTTTGCGCCAGGCGATCGCCAACAAGCTGAACCAACACAATGGGCTCGAGGTCTCTGCGGAAAATGTACTCGTGACCGCGGGGGGAGCGCACGCGTTATATGTTGCCTTCCAGGCGGTGCTTGATCCGGGCGATGATGTGTTGCTTTTCTCTCCGTATTGGACCCCAATCCGGGAGATGATCACCGGCTGCCAGGCGCGGGCGCTGCTGGTGCCGACAGCGACAGCGCGGAGTGCAGGGCTGACCCGGACGCTGGAAGATTTCTCCACTCCGCATACCCGCGCGATTTACTACAACACGCCGCAGAATCCCACCGGCACAGTCTTCTCTCGATGGGAAGCGGAGGAAGTGGCGGCGTTCGCCAGGAAACATGACCTGCTGGTGATTGCCGACGAGGCCTACGAAGACCTGGTCTACGATGGGGAGCACTTTTCGATTGCATCCCTGCCGGGCATGGCGCAACGCACCATTTCGACGTATACCTTTTCGAAATCCTACGGCATGACTGGATGGCGCGTGGGATACGCCGTGGCCCAGGAGCCCTTTATGAGCGGGTTGCGCAAGCTGGTTCTGTATTCCGTCAATGGCGTTTCCACCATGACCCAGTGGGCTGCACTGGAAGCGTTGCGTATTCCGCGCAGCGAGCTCGATGCCCGGCGCGACGAGTACCGCCAGCGACGCGATCTGCTGGTTAACGGATTGAACGAAGCCGGGTTGCCCTGCGAGATGCCCCAGGGGGCTTTCTATGCTTTTCCGCGGGTGACGAAGATCAGCAAAGACAGCCGCACCGCGGCCAGGATGCTGCTCACCAAAGCACACGTGGCCACCATACCTGGTGTGGTCTTCGGAGGACAAGGCGAGGGCTATGTGCGGTTTGGCTATGCCATCCATCCTCAGGCCATCGAAGAGGGTTTGGCAGCGCTGAAAAAGTACCTCCTCCCCTGAACGTTGTAGGCCGGGAGTCCCTTCGAAGGAACTTTTTGCGGCGTGTTGCACACTTCTGCTTCGATTCCCGCGTCAAATATGAGACCGTCATCTATGAGAAACGTGATCGTAAGTGAGCGCATTTGGGTTGCGCTCGCTAGTGCGCCGGTGAATCACCACAATTGATGGCCTGAAACAAATGGCCGGCGAGGACGCGGCGAAACAGAAGAGCCAGAGTCATACGAGTAAAGAGATATCGTGCTCATCCTGCGACGGAAGAGAGCCCACAAAATACGATTTGCTTGCACCCAAACCCAAACCACAGGAATCAAAGGGCTTGTATGAGGTTCTCCAAGAGATCGTTTTTTCTTGTTTTTGGACTCCTCTTGGGGGGCACCTGTTCTCCACGAGCGCAAGCGAGTGCGGACACACCACCCCCTTTGTTCTTTGAGATACAGGCGCCGAGCCAGCCCTTGACCGTGGCCTATTTGGAGCCAGAGGCGATTGGCCCCGAGGCGGATTCGGAGCTACCCGATGATCCCGGTGCGGGCATACAACAGCAGGTGCAGGCGGGATCTACCACACCTCCCCCAGCAGGGACCAAACCGGCTGAAGACCCCCTTGCCCAAGGGAGGCAAACCAAGCGCATTTTGTACGTCGTGCCCAACTTCCGCGCGGTAAGCGCCGATCAACACCTGCCACCGCAAACGGTCAAAGAGAAGTTCAAGACAGCGATGCTTGATAGCTTTGACTACTCCTCGTTCATTTTCGTAGCGGGTCAGGCCGGCGTTGCGCAATGGACGAATTCCTATCCGGAATTCGGTCAGGGCGCCAAAGGGTATGGCAGGTATTACTGGCATACACTCGCTGACGCGATCAATGAAAACACCTGGGTAGAGTTCATCATCCCCTCGTTGTTGCATCAGGACACCCGGTATTACACGCTGGGCAAGGGAAAAGTCAGCAAACGGGTGGCCTATGCGTTTTCGCGCGTCCTCATCACACGTCAGGATTCAGGCCATCGGGCCTTCAATTTTAGCGAGGTCCTGGGAGCGGGCGCGTTTTCAGGCGTAGCCAATCTCTACTATCCGAGCGGCGAACGGACCGTCACTAAAACCTATCAGCGTTGGATCACGAACCTTTGCATTGACGGCGGTGTATTCGTCTTCAAGGAAGTGTGGCCCGATATCAACAACGCGATCTTCCACCAGAAAGATTAAGGCAGTTTCGCAATTACTGTGGCCTGATAAAGATCGCGAGGTGTGGTTTTCCTTGGGAGAAAACCACGAAAAGGCCTATCGCTTCGATCTCCGCCAATTGCGAAACTGCTCGGCCCTAGTCATCTGGGCGATGTGCCCACACCGCTGAAGTGTCACCATGATTTTGTCCTCAATGGAGAAGATCATGGAAACAGCAGTGCAGGATTCAGGGGTTTGGAGCGGACTCTCGAAGTCAATCGCAGAAACAATTGAAGGCGTTCAGGACAGCATCGTGACGGTGCATGGAGGCGGCCGCTCCACGTCAAGCGGTGTGGTCTGGCGGCCTGGCGTGATCGTGACGGTACGTCACGGACTCCGCCGCAGCGACTCGCTGCAGGCCGCTCTCCGAGGTGATCCATTCCCGGCGACGCTCGCAGGCGCGGATGGGGGAACCGACCTGGCAGTGCTTCGTGTTGACGCCAGTATAGGTAAGCCCGCGGAGACCGTTAACGCTCAACCGATGCGCGTAGGCGAAGTGGTGCTGGCCGTAGGGCGTTCCACGCTGGGCGACATTTCGGCCAGCGCGGGAATTATCGCCCGCCTGGGCAGCAGTTGGCGTACATGGCGCGGTGGACAGATGGATCGGCTTATCCGTCCGGATCTGCAGCTCTACGTGGGCCAATCCGGCAGCGCGCTGGTGAACGAAGGGCGTCGCGTATTGGGGATCAACAGCGCGGCGCTGGCGCGAAACGCAGTCATCACCGTACCGGCAGCGACCATCGATCGAGTGGTGGATGCAATTCTGGAACGGGGCCATGTGCCACGCCCTTTTCTAGGCGCTGCCATGCAAGCCGTTCCTGTGCCCGAGGCGCTGCGCTCGCACTTCGCCGCAGGCATCGACGAGGCTTTGCTGGTGCTGCACGTGGAAGCCAATGCGCCCGCCGCAGCAGCGGGGATCCTGGTGGGCGACCTGGTGCTATCCGTCGGCGGCCATCCGGTTCATAACGTGCACGATGTTCAGCATCGACTCGCCGCCTTGAAGGTCGGAGATCCGGTTGCAGTGATCGTGATCCGTGGAGGCGTAAGAATAGATCTGACGGTAATTCTTGCGGATCGTGGCTGAAGATCACACTCACGAACGACTGATTGTGTTGCCTGGCGTGGATTCCATGATTCACGCCGGGCACTTCACGGCTCTCGGCTCTGCGCCAGAGCTGGCGCTGCTGCCCGTCGCTCTTGCGTCGACCCTGCTGTTTCGGGTGCAGAGCGAAAGCCCGGACGCGATCCTGATTGCGGCCGGCGAGGCTTTCCTGGCCAGCGTGCGCCAGCGCAGGGCGTTTGAGGAAGTGTTTGCTGAGACGCCGACGGTGCTGCTCGCGGCTGAGCCGGGGCCGGCCACGGTACGCAGCGCGGCGCGCATGAAGATTTTTTCTGTGCTTCCGATGGAGGTCACTACAAGGCAACTGGTCGCGGCCCTCTCAGCCACGGTGGCCGGCTTTGCTGTCACCCTGCCGCGCTCGCCCACCGGGCCGGAAGAATCGATTCCCGGCAGCGAACATCTAACCGCCAGAGAGGTGGAAGTTTTGCGATGGATGGCGCGCGGCCACAGGAACAAGCAATTGGCTGCGGTGCTTAATATTTCAGAGCATACGGCGAAGTTTCACGTGAGCTCTGTTATGGCGAAGCTCGGCGCGCGTACGCGTACAGAAGCAGTGACAATTGGCGTGACGCGTGGCCTGGTTGCCATTTAAAAGCGGTCTCACGATTACTTTGCCCGATCCGCGCTTAGCGAAGAGGGGCTTTTCCTGGTGAAAAGCCCCGTGGAAGGCATTCTCACTGGTTACACCTATCGTGAACCGCTAAAAAGCGGTCTCACGATTACTTTGCTCGATCCGGGGTTAGCGAAGAGGGGCTTTTCCTGGTGAAAAGCCCCGTGGAAAGCATTCTCACTGGTTACACCTATCGTGAACCGCTAAGGGGAAGCAAATGGAACACGAATCTTTAGTCTCCGGCGCTGCGGGGCTGATCTCAAGCAGGCTCGACGACTCAGATCTGCTGGACAACTACTCTCGCGCGGTAACGCAGGCAGTCGAGCGGGTGAGCGGGTCGCTGGTGAAAATCGACGTGCAGAGCGCGCGACGGGGGACTCGGCCGGGGCAGGAGGGATCGGGCTCCGGTTTTGTCTTTACTCCCGATGGCTTGATCCTAACCAATAGCCATGTGGTTCATCAGGCGGCGAAGATTTCGCTTACCTTTACCGATGGCGCTCGCAGTGGCGCGGTGCTCATCGGAGAAGATCGGGATACGGATATCGCTGTGCTCAGAACCGAGCACGCTGTTTTTTCCCCTGCCCCGCTGGGCGTCTCCAAGCGGTTACGCATCGGGCAGATCGCGATTGCCGTGGGCAATCCGTTCGGCTTTCAGTTCTCGGTGACTGCGGGAGTGGTGAGCGCGCTCGGCCGCAGTATGCGGTCAGCCTCCGGACGTACGATGGAAGAGATTATCCAGACCGATGCACCGCTCAACCCCGGCAATTCCGGAGGGCCGCTGCTGGACTCGGCGGGCTTCGTCGTCGGCGTGAACACCGCAACTATCCAGGGCGCCCAGGGCTTGTCGTTTGCTGTAGGCATCGATACGGCCAAGTACGTAGTGGCGCAGATCCTGCAGCATGGCCGGGTGCGCCGCAGCTCGATTGGGATTGCGGCGCAAAATGTCCCGATTCCGCGGCGCCTGGCATACGAGTACAAACTACCCTTGTCGTCAGGAGTGATGGCCACAGCAGTGGCGGCGAATGGCGCCGCTTCGATTGCGGGCATGGAGGAAGGCGACGTGATTGTTGGCTTTGCAGCGCAACCGGTCGGAGGGATCGACGACTTGCATCGTCTACTGACCACGGAGCGCGCAGGCAAGCCGCAGAACGTGAGCCTGCTCCGTGGGACCGCACTCAAGCACCTGATGATTGTGCCGCGAGAACGGGAAGAAGATGAGGCGGTGGTGGGGTAAATGCGCTGCGGTTCAGGCGTCTGAGGCTAGGCTTGGACATTTGCGTATGGGAAAGGCGCACCGCAGGTCCCTCGGCTGCGCTCGGGATGACAAAGTTTAGGGTTGCTGCATAGTTCAACCTTGTTTGTCGGATGGGGAGAGAGGCACATCGAGAGCCACTATCCCATTCAAGCCCACAGCTCGGGGTGGCGTTTCGGAAGTGGTATCCTGAGCGGAATCAGCTGAACTTAAGCTTGGGTCCCCATGGCTAGTCCGCACCCCGACAATCCGGAATTAGAGGCCGCTTCCGAAAGCGGCGAGTCCTTTGGCGCGATTTTTTCCGAGTACGAGCAGAGCCATGCGCGCAAAGGCGAAGGCGGCGGCAGACAGATTGAAGGGACGGTCATTGCCGTCTCCGCTGACTCGGTCTTCGTGGATATCGGTTATAAGACCGAAGGCGTACTACCACTGACCATATTTCAAAGCGGCAACGAGACGGTAAAACCCGGGGACCAGTTGCTGGTATCGGTCAAAGGCCGCAACCTCGAAGGCTACTACGAACTTTCGCGCTTCAAGGTGGAACAGCCCAGAGACTGGTCCGCGCTGGAGCAAGCCTTCGCAGCCAAGGCGATTATCGCCGGCACGGTGACCGGCGTGGTCAAAGGCGGAGTGAGCGTGGATGTGGGCGTGAGGGCATTCATGCCTGCGTCGCGCAGCGGAGCGCGAGACGCTGCCGACCTGGAGCGCCTGGTCGGACAGCAGATCCGCTGCCGCATCATCAAGCTTGATGTGGGCGATGAGGATGTGGTGGTCGACCGCCGCGCGGTCACGGAAGAAGAAGATCGCTCCACCAAGGAGCGGCGATACTCTGAGCTCAAAGAAGGCGAGACGGTGCATGGCGAGGTGCGCAGCCTTACTGGCTACGGCGCGTTTGTCGATATAGGCGGCGTAGACGCCTTGCTCCACATCGGAGATATCTCCTGGAGCCGCGTAAACAATCCCGAAGACGTGCTCTCGGTGGGGCAGCAGATCGAAGCCAGGGTGCTCAAGATCGATCCGGAAAAACAACGCATCGCGATCGGCATGAAACAGCTTCTGCCTCATCCGTGGGATGGAGTAGCGGCAAGACTGAAGGCCGGGGATCGCGTGCACGGCACGGTGACACGTGTCGCCGACTTTGGGGCATTTGTTGAATTAGAGCCCGGCGTTGAGGGCTTGATTCACTTGTCGGAGATGTCCTGGGCTAAAAAGGTGAGGAAGCCGAGCGATGTGCTCAAGACAGGCGACACTGTGGAAGCGGTGGTCCTGGGCGTGAATATGGGCGAACGCCGCCTCTCCCTGGGGCTCAAGCAGACGCTGGGCGATCCGTGGGCCGAGATCGAGCAAAAGTTTCCGGTGGGCTCGTTCATCGAAGGACCGGTTACCAACTTCACCAAATTCGGCGCGTTCGTACAGCTTGCGGACGGGGTGGAAGGCATGATCCACGTGAGCGAGATCAGCGCCGAGAAACACATTCATCACCCGCAGGACGTGCTCCGAGCGGGCCAAATCGTCAAGGCTCAAGTGCTCGAAGTAGACAAGGCGAAGCGACAGGTACGCCTCAGCATGAAGCAGAGGGTGACGGTAAGCGTGGAGGAATATCTTGCCGAACACCCAGCGGGTAGCGTGGTTACCGGGCGCATCGTTGAGGTTGCGCAAGGATTGGCCAGGGTAGAACTGGGTGAAGGCATTGAGGGCACATGCCAGACCGGCACGGAAAGCCCTGTGGCGGTCGCCGCGCCGGGTGAAGGCCGGGTGGACCTGTCATCGCTGAGTTCCATGCTGAAGGCGCGCTGGACGGGCGGCCCCAGCAGCGGCCCTGCTAAGCCGGAGGGCATTAACGTGGGGCAGATTCGCAGCTTCCGGGTTAAGCCGTTGGAGCCGGACGCCAGGAAGATTGATTTGGTGCTGGTGTAAGAGGGCTACATCCTCCACTGCGCCCTGTCGAAAAGAACATGTCCCTACACAGCGGTGTCGCCCACTCAAGCCAACAGAAGGCTTGAACGGGGCACCCAGCATTTTTCAGAACGTTAGAATCGCTCTTATTGAGGCAAGGCGAAACTGAATAGATCGCTGCCGGACGCGATGGCGATGTATTGCTTGCCGTCGACTGCGTAGCTCATCGGGGATGCATGCAGGCTTTGCCCGGTGTTAAAGTGCCACAACGATTTTCCCGTCTTCGCATCCGCAGCCTCAAAGAACCCTTGATTGTCAGCGAAAAATACCAAGCCGGCCGCGGTTGTCATCACGCCACCATAGCCATGAGAATCACCCGCCTGCGGATATCGCCATACGAATTCCCTGGTGCGCGGGTCGAAGGCAAGAAGGACTTGCGTACTCTTCTCATCTGGATTGCGCTTGGTTCCGGTGGAGTAATACTCCTTGCCTTCTTCGAATTTCGCCGGCTTGCGAAAATATACCGAGCAACTCTCAAGCGTCATAAAGTAGAACAACTGCGTGACTCTCGCTGTAGGAGGGCGAATACCAGTTGGTAGCCCCTTCGACTCCAGGACAAATGAGCGTTCCCTCCGCAGTCGGAAGCAAACCACTGGATACCGGCCGGCCATTGGCATCGATCCCCTTAGCCCAATTCAGAGTCTTCACGAATTGCGTGGCGGATAGAAATTTTCCGTTGGTGCGATCGAGCACGTAAACGTAACCGTTACGATTGGCCTCGACAATCAGCTTTCTCGGCTGCCCCTGGTATTGCGTGTCTACCAGAACGGGTGTTTCCACACCGTCATAGTCATAGAGATCGTGGGGAGTGAATTGGAAGTACCACTTCAGTTTGCCGGTGTCCGGATCAATCGCCAGCAGGCTGGCGGTGTAGAGATCATCGCCGGGGCGAACGCTTCCATCGTAGTCCGGCGAAGCATTGCCGGTGCCCCAGTAGAGCGTATTTAACTCCTTATCGTAGGTACCGGGCATCCATGCTGTGCCGCCGCCGTGAAGATAGGTATCGCCAGGCCAGCTGGAAGAGCCGAATTCTCCCGGGGCTGGAATGGTCCACAATCGCCACGCTAATTTTCCGGTCGTGGCATCGTAGGCGGCAAGAAAACCGCGCACACCGTCGTCTCCGCCAGAGGTGGCCACCAATACCTTGTCTTTGAGGATGAGCGGAGCACCGGTGGCCCCATAGTTCTTATTCCAGTCGGCGTAAGCAATGTCCCAGATCAAGTTGCCTGAGCGGGAATCCAGACAGAGCAAGTGAGCATTGTCCGTTTCCATGTACAGGCGTGTTCCCGATATCGCCACACCGCGATTGATATGACCGGAGGCATCATCGATGAGGCCACTCGAAACCGGGCGCGAATAGTGCCAAAGCACCTCTCCGCGTTTGCGCATTGAGAGCAAAGGCATCGTTCGAACCGGTAAAGTACATGATGCCGTTCACCACCACCGGCGTCGCTTCCAGGACCCCGGGAGTCTTGCTGTGAAAGACCCATTGGGCCTGAAGATGGGCGGCATTTTGGGGAGTGATCTGGGTAAGGCTGCTGAAACGCCGTCCGGTGTAGTCGCCGTTGTAAGTAGGCCAGTCGTCTTTGATGGTATCGGTAATCAGCTGGGCCGAAGCGTTGGCAGCCAAGCCGCACGCGCAAATAACCAACACCCACAGCCGGTGAAGCTTCATGCTATCAGCGCCCCTCATCGTTGATGGTAACGAATACCTCTCCCAGCGCTCCGCGATCAGCGCCATTGCTATCGATGAGGTGAATAGAAACGCGGGCTATGTTCTTGTCCGCCGCAATCGACTGATGCAGTGCGATCGGGTCCTGCGGGTGAACCGCTTCGCAGCGGAACTTCAGCTCTGCTCCAGTCCGCCCTCGTCATAGAGATATGCCTTTAGCTCTCCGGGAAAGAACACGCCGAAGCTGCCGGCGAGGTCGAGTTTGCCAGCGCTACGCCGGGCGACCAGCGGTTTTCCTACCAGACCGGCATCGGTCACCGTGGTGAAGTCGCGGCTCAGACGTGAGGGAAACCAGTTGGTATCGAAGGCATAGGTTTCACCAGGCCCAAGGACTACCATCGGGCTATTCAGTTCTGCTTCCATGTAGTAGGGCGTCTTCTCTAGATCGGTGGATGTCAGGTACGGCATGCCCTTGCGCATTCAATTCCACCGTAGGCCCGTTCTTGTAGAAGATCGTGGTTGCCTTGCTGGGATAATCCCCTCCGGCAATGTGTTTTGTTTTTTCCACCATGGCGTATTGGGTTGCGCCGTCGATGATCGCGACCCATCCGGCAGTGGAATCAAGCCATACTTCATTTTCCAGATACTTCCAATTCAGCCGGAACATTCCGTCCTTGACGCCGTAGGATGGATCGTTCGCCAGCCCGTCCCGCGCGTGGTAGCCAAGCAAATAGCTAGAAGCTGGGTTGAGCGGAGTCATTGCCCAGAAGTCGTGATTGTATTGTTTGGGATCGTTGGCATCGGAGAGGTTGTACTGCGAGACGGACTGCACCGACCAGGTGATGGAGTGGCCGGTGAAGTTCTTGGTAATCGCGTGGAAGAAGATCTCCGGGGAGTCGCTGCCTATGCTGATCTCCCGCGTGTATTGGAGACCTGTGGGCGGATCGGGGGGGCCTTCGAGGCGCACCGTGCATCGCGCACCCTGGGAGAGAACCGAGAAGGCATAGGCGCCGTCGTCCAGAGGAGTGGAAGCTCCCTGCCAGTGCTGCTCGTCATCATTGCCTTCGGGCAAAGGCCAGATTTTGTCACCGCCATAGTTAATCCAGCGGCCTGCCGCTTCCGCAGGGGAAATATACTTTCCTTTGTAGACGGGGTTTACGAATAGATAGGGGTGTCCGTTGAAAGCTAACCTGTATCAGCCGGCCACCCGACCTGCGGAATAAAGGTCAGTTGCACCCAGTCATTCGAAACCTGCTGGGCCTGCCAACCTTCGTAGACCGTTGAATGGACCTGGCATGGAGAAGGCGCAGCGCTTGCGGTGGAGGCCGCCATCGCGAGAGCCAGCAGACAGGGAATCGCAAATCGTCTCATCGTTTAAATCCCCTGGCGCCGGGCCTGCGTCAGCAATTGCTTCAGCCGCTTGCCCACGATAATTTCTTCACCCGGCCTCAGCGTCATGGAAACAATCTGCAGCTTATCGTCGTTCCTCGAGCTTTTCTCGGCAGTGGGCTTCCGAGATAATACATCGCTCGGATTGTCTTCGGTCAGGACGGCGATGCCCGGAGTACCCTCGAGCAACTGTTTAGCGCAATCTGCGGTGCTGTAGCGCCAGGCTTTCTGATCCCAGGAAATGCTGAGCGTCGGACATTGGTTTTCTTCCGGAGTGAAGACCCTGGTTTCAACTCCAGGAACGGTTCCGACCAGAGTAGCAATGCGTTGGACCCGAGCTCCCCATTCCTTGTTGAGTTTGGGCACGTCCATCTTCAACCACGTCTCGACCGCCGCCAGACATCCCATGATCTCTTCTTTGCCGACCTTCATCGGGCGGCACACTGCGCCCTCCCATGGATTGCTGTTGGCCAGGGCAGCCTCGATGAGATCTTTGCGGCCGAGAAGCAGGCCGCTCGATTGTGGCCCGCACAAACCCTTACCGCCACTGAAGGTGTAGAGGTCACAGCCCATCCTGGCGAATAACTGCAGCTTGTCTACTGGAGGGATGCCATCGGCAGCATCCATGAAGATGGGCACGTGATGCGCTTTGGCGATCGCGATCTCCTTCGCCAGTTGCTCGGGAGAGGAGGTGGTGTAAATCATCACCGTGTTGGGAGTGATGGCGTTGGGAATCTGCTCTGCAGATTCGGCAAGGACGAGTTTGCCTCCGGCCAGGCGAATGGCGCTGTCAAACACGCTCCGGCCGCCGACCATGACCACTTCATTTTTCAACCCATCGGTATTCGGCAGTTGCCAGATCCTGTCCGGGTCGGTTCCAGCGATGCATCCCGCGGTGGCAACCGCCATGGCGCCGGCCGCGCCGGAGGTGATCATGCCGGACTCCGCGCCGGTGAGCTCCGCCAGTCGTTTGCCTGCGGCGCGCTGCAGGTCAAATATATTTACGAATGTTGGGAGGCCTCGACTTGAGCGGTTCTCACTTCGGGCAATTCGAGGCTGGCGCTGAGATAGGTCCAGGTACCACGCCCATTGATCAGTGGTTTCACCCCGAGCCGGGTGTAGATATTGTCCGTCGAGTTGCGGGCAACTTCTGCCCAACCGGTCCCTAATGCCTGCTGCAAGCCAACCTGTGCGAGCAAAGGAAAAGCAGCAGCCCATTTCACGAACGTTCTACGTTTCATTTTTTTACCGCGATAAAGGAGATTTGCTCAGCAGCTTCTTCGCCAGCTCTCGAAATTCTGCTGGAGCGTCGTTCTTGGCGGGATAGGGAGGTTTAAAGAATTTGCCGTATAGCTCGTTCATCTGCTTATTATCCTTCATTTCGCCGCAGGTAAACCGTGCTGAAGACGACATTGGAGAAATCCATGTCGACCTCTTCCAAACCGTCGAGGAGATTGCGCATGGACTGACGAAATTGCAAATCGAAGAGAGGCGTCACCATGCCCTGGCCGGGAATAAATCCATCCTTGGCGGATAAATAGAGGGTATCGCCGTAGAGAATTCCGGGGCTTGCCGTGGGGCTGGGAGGCATATTGCGTGGACGCACGGCTTTGCGTTTGCTTAGATCGGCGCCGGCGATGCAACTGAAGACCATGTGTTCTCCCTTGGGGAGGCCAACCACCTGAATCGTCCCACGCCCGGGCGTATTGCCGAATTCAAAATAGGTCTTGATAGACCTTGCCCATGACGTCATACTGGCCGCTGACGCTCATATAAGGATTGACCCACAGAACATTCTTCATGCTCATCCGGGCGGCCTTCAGGACCGTGCTCACATTTTCGAGAGCTTGCCTGGTTTCTGCGGAAAAATCGGATGGCAATTTTTTCGTCAGCGGATCCTCTCCCCCTTGCGCCGACAGATACAGGATCTCACCAGCCAGGATCGCGGGAGGATCGAGTGCGTGGACCGCGCGGCCATCCCGCAGGCCAGATTGCCTTACGCTGACCGGCATCGGCGACGGCAATGCAGTTGATCTCAACCTTCTCTCCGCGCGGCAGAGCGGCGACCGTCAAAACGGTTCGTGCCGGAGGGTTTGATCCGATCATCTTCCAATAAACATCCTCCATGGCGGCCAGGTCGTGCGGGTCGGTCAGATAGACGTTCAGCCAAACGACGTTGTCAAAATCCATCCCCGCGCCGTGCAGCACTGCCTGCACGTTCGTCATCGCCTGGCCCATCTGCCCGGGAAAGTCCTTTGCGGCGGAAGCTCCCTGGCCGGATAGGTAGAGCGTGCCGTTGGCCAGAACAGCAGGACTGAGCACCTGCATCGCCGCCTACGGAGACCAGACGGCTGGATAACCTTGAAGGCAGGAGTCTGGGCAGAGAGAGATGCCGTCAGGAACAGCAGGTACAACGGAGACAGGGTGAAATCGATGGATCATTTCGCAGGCTCACAAGTATGGGATAAACCCATGCGCACGGGTCGATATCTTATACACAGAAGTGGTCGCAGTGATGTAGAGCGTGGAGTAATCGGAGTCTCCCCAGGCAAGATTCGCAGGCTGCTCCGGCACCACAATGGTTCCCAGATGATGGCCGCCCGGATCCCAAACCCATATGCCCCTGGGACCGACCACATATAAATTGCCCTGGCGATCGACCCTCATGCCGTCCGGCACACCGTCGTTCTTACCGCCCGGCTCGACGCCGAAGATGCGTCCGTTACTCAGCCGGCCCTTGTGAAATCGTAAACGCGGATGTTGCGTTGGGTTGAGTCGTCTACATAAAACTTCGTACCGTCGGGAGAAAAGGCGAGCCCGTTGGGATCCTCAAGATCTTTGGTAAGCAGTTGAAGCTGGCCATCTGGGAGCAATTCGGTAGACGCCTTTGAAGGGGATTTCCTGCTTTTGATCTTTGGGCAGGTCAGAGGTCGGGTCGGTAAAGTAAATCGCTCCATCGGGGCCCAGCACCACGTCGTTGGGGCTGTTGAGACGCTTTCCCTGGTATCGATCCACTACAGTTTTGTAGCTTTTTCCATCGGGCGAGAGGCGAATGATCGCGCGCAGAACACTGGCGCAATCCAGGAGCCGGTGTTGGCGATCATAGGTGTTGCCGTCGGGATCTCCCAGGGAGATGATCTCCTGCTTTTGCCCAGTAACGGTATTTACCTTGAAAATCTTGTTGAGAGTTTCGTCGCTTACCCACAAATAGCCTGATGGGTCCCAGACGGGCCCTTCGGTGAAGCCGAAGCCGGAGGCCACCGTGGTCAGTTGGGCCTTACGGTCGAACAGATGCCAAAAGCCCGGCTCAACGGCCTCCAGGGAGAATTTACGAGTGTCGGCCCTGAGTCCGATATCGCCGCGAAGGTCGGAGCAGCGATCGCGATGGTGCGCGGCAGATCACGTCTTAATTGTCTTCATCGTCAGATTTTGAGGAGTGCGCGGGAGAGCGTTTGCTGTTTTCATCGCCGGTCTTGAGCAGATAGCTGACCAGGTCATCCACTTCCTTACCACTCAATGCGGATCCGGCAGGCATCAGGGAACGAGAACCGAGATCCACCTGGGCGAGTTCTGCCTTTGGCAGGAAATGAAACGTCCCGTCCGGGGTTTGTATGGAGAGGGAAAAATTGTCGTTGACCTTGAGCATCCCAGTAATTTTCTGTCCCGTAAGTGTCACCACCGTGGTGGCTTTCTTTTCCGCGGGCAGATTCTTGTCCGGATCGAGGATGATCGCGCGTATTTGATCTGGCTTCGCGTCGGCTCCGTAGAAGGAGAGGTCGCTGCCGATAAAACCTCCCTGACCGTTGACCATGTGACAGTCAGAGCAGTGCGCTTTCCCTAAGAAGAGCGCTTTCCCTTGATTTGGATCTCCGGGAAGTTTAACGATATCTCCTCTACCCTGCAGGGTCCTCAAATAGCTGACGACATCCGCTACTTCCTGCTGTTTTAAGGATGAGAAGGCCGGCATACCCGCGCCGGAAATTCCATAGCGGATGATGCCGGCCAGCTCGCGGTCCATAAGGTGTTGTACTTCGGGGGCCGTGGCGATATTCGGTGCGTGCTCCCCGCCACGGCCATCCGCGCCGTGACAACCGGCGCAGTTGGAGGCGAAGATTGCGGCGCCGGGCTGCTGCGCATGCAGCGTACCAATCGAGAGCGACCCAAGAACGACGACCAGGACGAGAACCCCGGCCGCCAACCCATCTTCGTCAAAGGACCTTCTCACTTTAGAACAAGAACTTCAATGCGACTTGCATGATGCGAGGATCTTTCGCCGAGGTCACATAACCGAATCCGCCCTGGCCGGTGTTGTTGACGAGCCCCGACGGATTGTTAAACTGCGCATGGTTGAAGACGTTGAAGGCTTCTGCGCGGAATTGCAGTTTGGTGCTCTCGGTGATGGTGGTGCTCTTTAACAGAGCCATATCATAATTGTCGATGCCAGGACCGGAGAAGGATCGCCGCATTGCGTTTCCTACTTGCCCGATAGGTTTCCGGGACGAAGTAGTTGGGGTTGAAATATGGCAACCCCTTTCGCGGGTTCTTATTTCCATAAAGAGGGCTGCCGTTGTTCGCGTAGCTTGGCACATCTACGTTCGCATTAAAGGCGCCAAGCAGTGAATTATCGTCATTCTCATTGAGAGTGACCGGCTCTCCCTTGGCAAATGTAGATACGCCGGAAAGCTCCCAGCCCGCGGTGAACCGCTTCGCAATATCCCCTCCGCCGATAAAGTGATCGAAGGGCAACTGCACGGTGTAGCTGGCGACCAGGTTATGCGGGACGTCAAAGCTCGATAATGCGCGGGTTTGGCCCGGATCCAGCGGATTGGTCGCGTCAAAGGAATCCGAACCATTATCCAGCGACTTCTCAAAGGTGTATCCAATCAGGAAGTTGACGTATTTTTCAGTGTGCTCCAGGGTAACCTGCAGCGAGTTGTAGCTGGAGCTGACCGCCGTCTTCATGTACGGATTGCTGTTGAAGTTAATCCCGAAGGCTGGCCTGGTTCCGTTCACTGTCTGGCCGCTCGCCGTGGTGTAAACCGTGTCTTCTCCGAACGGCCCGCAAGTCGTCGTACCGGGCGCCACATTGGCCGGGTTACTCAATTGGAGGCACAGCGCCTGGTCCCCAGGATTCGACTCCTCAAACGTCAGCAGCTGCCTTCCCACCGTGCCGACGTAGTTCACGCTGAGCACGGTTGCGGTTCCCAATTGGCGCTGGAAAGAGAGTTCCCATTCCTGAACGTAGGGCACCTTGTTTTTATAGTAGTAGTAGTCGGATCCGCCGATGGGTGTCGCTCCCGCCCAGTTGAAGGTTGTATCCGGGTTCTTAGGAGACACGTTGGTTGGAGGAAAGACGAAGGGGAACTTCTGTCCCGCCGGAGTTCCCGAGGGCCGATCGACAAACGGGGTGGCCAGCTCAGTCGATGACACAGAATAGTAGTTACCATAGGGAGCGTCGCCCACTTCTACGAATCCGGTGGCGTCCTCGATCGAGCTGTAGAAGATGCCGTAACCCGCGCGTATGCTGGTTTTTCCAGCACCGCCGAGTAATTTGCCAAGAAAGCCGCCGCTCACTTCCGGGGCATAAGCAAAGCCAATTCTAGGCGCGAAGTTGGTGTACTTGGTGGGCCCCAGCGTACGGGGAATTCCCGGGTCTCCAGGAACCACCAGCCCGAGTGGAGCAGTGGGAAAGGATAACGACTGTTCTCCAGCGACGACCGTTTCGAGCTTGTTCTGCGTGTCGTACCAAGGGGTAGCCACTTCCCAACGGAGTCCGTAATTGACGGTGAGATTGCGAGACGCACGCCAGCTATCCTGAGCATAAAACCCGTAGTACTTGCTGCGCGAGTCGAGAAGCTGTTGGCTGGCCTGCACAAAGCTCGCCGGGGCCCCGATCAGGAAATCAGCAAAATCCAGGCCGGTCTCGGAACCATCAAAACCATAGCAGCCGTCATAGCAGTCGTAATTCCGCTCGTTGATCTGGTTGTAGTGCAGGTTGGTGCCAAACTGCAGAGTGTGTGTGCCAAAAATCTTGGTCACATTATCGATGATTTGAAAGGTGTTGTTGTATTGCCTCAAGGCGTCAGGCGGGACACCCAGGCTGAAGTTGTTGAACATCAAGTTCGCAACCCCCTCGTACGAAGGGTTGATGGGGGAGATACCGCCCTCGGGGCCCCACGGAGTGACATAACCCTGGGAGGCAAGGGTGACACCCAAACCCTGGCCTGCGGTCGGTTGCCCGGTTTGATTTACGTCCCGCAGATACGCGAGACGGAGATCGTTGACGGTCGACGAGTTAAACGTGGTCGTCAACCCCAAATTGACCATTTGGGTTTGGCCCTTATTGCTCGCGGCAAAGCCTGGTACGTTTACCTGGCTATATGGATTGACGGTACTGAATCTATCAAGAAAGTAATAGCCAAAGAGAGCTCCGAAGCGGGTGGGAATGTCGATCCGGCCACTCCCCTTATCGTCGCTCAACGTCTCGTTGAAGGCAGAGGTGGAGTAGTTAGGCGCATTGTTGACAACTCCGTTGGCCGTTGGGAGGAACTTCAGCGAGTTCACCGCAACCGGCGACCACGCGCTCTGGGGAATGTTCGCGTTCGGGAACACGCAGGTTCCAGGGTCGGCACAGCCTGGGGTGTAGTAATTTTCCCCCTGGGCTACGGGATACCCCAATGTCTGAGAGAGTGTGTTTGCCCAGCCGGCGCCGACCACCGTGCCGGTGAGCGAGTCCGCTGAGTCCGAGAGGTCTCCGGTGCGGTTGGCGTTTGAAGGCACGGGATAGCTCTGCGTAGCGCCTAAGATCTGCCGGGTCCCTTGATAGTCGGCAAACCAGAAGATCTTGTTCTTGCGGATCGGCCCACCGGCCGTACCCCCGAATTGATTCTGGATAAATACGCCGCGGGTGGGAGAGTAGTAGTTTCTTGCATCCAAATCTGTATTGCGCAGGAAGTCGAATAAGGACCCGTGAATCTGATTGGTCCCCGACTTGGTGACCACGTTGATCTGGCCCCCGCTATAGTTTCCATATTCTGCGTCGAAGTTGTTGGTGATGATACGAAACTGCGCGATGGAATCGAGATTGGGAATCATCGCGGCGCCGTTGTGCACGCCTTCTTCTGCGTTTGCTCCGTTGACCATGAATGCGTTGGACCCGGTACGGCCGCCGTTGACGGATTGCTGGCCATTGTCGAGGTCGCCGGATACCTGCGTCGCGCCCACCCCCGATGTCTCGCTATCCTGGCTATGCGAATAAGGCGACACGCCGGGCTGCAATTTCAAGAGGTCGATGTAGGAACGTCCGTTCAAGGGCACGGAGGTGATCTTGGCGCCATCGATGAGCACACCATTCTGCGTGCTCTGCGTTTCTACCTGAAGAGCGTCGCTCTTCACGTTCACGGTATTGGTAACGGTGCCGAGCTGCATCGTGATGTCGATGCGGAGTGCGGAATTGGCATCGATCTTCACCCCGCTCTGCTGGTAGTCGCGGAACCCAGCCTGGCTGGTGGAGAGATTGTAGGTGTCAACCTTGAGGGTGGAGAGATTGTAAAAGCCCTTGGCGTCGGTGACTGCTGTGTTCTGCACATTGGTCGAGACGCTGGTGGCAACGACGGTGACGCCTGGTACTACGGCGCCGCTCGGGTCAGTGACCACTCCAGATATCGAACCGGTGATGGCTGCCCATGCCGCTAGCGTTCCCAGGAGTACACAGGCGGGAACGCCAACAAGAGACACTAATCTCTGGAATCTTTTCACAGGAAATGACCTCTCTCAAATAAGGATCAGTGGAGCAAGATAACGCGATGTGGTCGGTGACTTGAGGTTACTGTCGATCGCCTGGAGTGTCAAGAATCCGTTGTCCCGGCATGCACGGCGTATCTTGTTGTATAGACCGGGGTTTGACGCGAAACGTGAGCATGGCAGACACTCTGTCTTAGAACTGAACATCAGCACTAGGTCATATGTCCTAGATCGATTGCATTGGTTTTATTTCATTCTGCTCAGAGGGCAAAAGAACATCATGAAGAATCTGTCCACGTCGAAGTTAAGCAGGCGCACATTTGTGCAGCGCTCGGTGATGGCTGGAGCGGCCACGTCCCTTTTGCCAAAAGCCAGTCAAGCGGCGATGGCTCCTGTATCTGTGCCCGTCGGTCCCAATCTCTATGAGGAGATTGGTGTGCGCCCGCTCATCAACGCGAAGGGGACCTATACCATCATCAGCGGTTCACTCTCATTACCCGAAGTGAAGCAGGCGATGGAAGAGGCCGGGCGGCATTACGTCAACATGGACGAACTGATGGCCGCGGTGGGTGCACGCCTGGCGAAGATTACCGGTGCGGACTGGGGGATCGTTACGGCCGGCTGCGCTGCCGCTATCGCCGGCGCAACCGCAGCTTGCATCGCCGGGACCGATCCGGAGAAGTCGCAGAAGATGCCTTACCTCGCGAAGGGCGGGCTCAAGAACCAGGTGATCATCCCTAAGCACTCACGCAATCCCTATGACATCGGTGCACGCTTGCTTGGCGTCGAGGTGATCGAAGTGCAAACGCCGGAGCAACTGCAGGCAGAGATGGGTCCGCAGACTGCGATGATCTACATATTGTCTTCGCCCGCTGCCGCCAGCGGCCCGCTCAGCATCGCTAACATCTGCCAGGCTGCGAAAGCAAAAAACATTCCCGTCTTCGTGGACGCGGCGGCTGAAGAGCTCACTATCCCCAATATCCACCTTGCGGCCGGCGCAACGCTGGTCGGCTACAGTGGAGGCAAATGCATGCGCGGGCCGCAGTGCGCGGGACTGCTGCTGGGAAAGAAGGAATTGGTCCAGGCAGCGTGGTTCCAGGCTGCACCGCACCATAACGTCGGGCGCTCCATGAAGGTGGGCAAGGAAGAGATCATGGGCATGCTCACTGCGGTCGAGATGTGGACCAAGCGCGACCATCAGGCCGAATGGAATACGTGGAAGGAGTGGCTGGCGAACATCGAGGCCAAGGTCAAGCCACTGCCCTCGGTGACCACGGAATACCTAATGCCTGAGGACCTTTCCAATCATGCGCCCCGCCTGCGGATCAAGTGGGATGGCAATGTACTCCACATAACCGGCACCGAGCTGGCGCAGACGCTCGACGCGGGTACCCCTCGTATCCAGTTCGATGAGTCCAGCGGCACGCGTCCCGACCAAATGGAAAGCACGCTCACCATCATGCCTTACATGATGATGCCGGGCGATGACAAGATCGTGGCGGACGCGATCTTTGCCACGCTCTCCCATCCGCCAAAGTTCTCGGCCCCTGAAATTCCGCAAGGCACCCCGGCGAATGTCGCTGGAATATGGAAGGTACAAATGACCTACCTATGCGGCGAAGGTTGGCAACGCTTCCTTCTGGAGCAGCAGGAAGGCGGTGTCACGGGCGTTCATCAAGGCGAGATTTACAACGGAAATCTGACCGGGAAGGTGCATGCGCAGCAAGTAACTTTTCATAGTGTCATGCCGGTCGGCGGAAACGAGATTCGATACTCATTCCTCGGGACGGCAAGCGGAGATTCCATGAGCGGGACGGTGGCCCTGGGGGAATATGGCCATGCCCAGTGGTCGGCCACCCGGGAGACGTAGGAGGTTCGTAACGAGGCTGGGGAAGCGGCAGCTCCCTCCACTGCGCTATGCTCGATGTAGGTGGGCACGTGGTTTGGAGAGGGTTTTGAATCTGCACAGAAGTGGGGCCGGCGCATCCGGCAGCAAACATTGATGCCAAGGCCCTGGGTTCGATTTGCTCTCATTCTTACGGTGACTGCAGTACCCTGGCTGCCCGTGCTATGCCAGCAAGCTCCCTCACCGCCCGCCTTGCCGGCCACCCTCGAGCCGGTCTTTTCCGGCTTAGAGCCTGATATAAGCAGCGACTATGGTTTGGTCTATGAACCCCTCGATAGCTGGATCTATCCGGCCTTCGAACGCCTGTTTGGGCTGGGTTATGCCGACTCCGCTTTTCTGGGCATGCGGCCCTGGACGCGCAACGCCTGCCTGCAGATTCTCCAAGAGACCTACCCCAAGCTCCAGGATGCGCCCCAGGACAAAGAGGCCTGGACCATCTTCCAAGCCCTGGCGGTGGAATTTGGAGCTGACGCGGGACCGGCCGTGCCCCGCGCCGAGGTCAGGAGTCTCTACACCCGAAATATGTACATCAAGGGTCCACCCATCAATGACTCGTTCCACTTTGGGCAGACCCTGATCAACGATTACGGGCGGCCCTATCAACAAGGCTTCAATGCTCTTGACGGTTTCACAACCAGGGCCGAGGGTTACCACTTTTCGCTCGATGTTCGGGGGGAGTATCAGCATGCGCCGGGACGTGCTGCCTATCCCGAATCCGTGCAGGAGCTCTTTGCCCAGGTAGACAGCACTCCCCTGGTGGCGCCCGAGCCCGTGCCGCAGACCAACGTCTTTCGCTTGATCAACGCCAATTTTGCCTTTGCCATTGCCAACAACGAGTTCTCCGTGGGGAAGGCAGATGACTGGTGGGGCCCGACACAAAGCGGAAGCATGGCAATCAGCAACAATGGGGAGCCCAACTACGCCCTGCGCATCAATCGTGTGACGCCGTTGCGCATCCCGTTCGTCTCCGAGGTGCTGGGGCCGATTCGCTACGAAGGATTGTTTGGCTCGCTCAAGGGGCATCGCTACCCGAATGCCCCCTGGATCCAAGCCCAAAAATTAAGCTTCAAGCCGACCAGGAACCTGGAATTCGGCTTTTCCCGGGTGGTCATCTTCGCCGGAAAAGACCATGTGCCGCTCACTTTTGGGAGCTTCTGGAATAGCTTCACCAGTTTCAGCAACGTGAGCCTGGAGCAGAAGGAGAGCCGAAACGACCCCGGTTTCCGTAGTTCCAGCTTTGACTTCACGTGGAGGCTTCCGTGGATGGAGAAGTGGCTGACTCTCTACTCCGACTCTATCGTTCATGATGACGTGAGTCCGCTGGCCGCTCCGCGTCGCGCCGCCATCAATCCCGGCCTGTACCTGTCGCATATTCCCGGGCTGCCGCATGTCGATCTGCGCGCCGAGGCGGTATCGACCGACCCCGTGGCTTCCTCGCAAGGAGGCCAATTCCTCTATTACGAATTCGAATATCCCGACGGCTATACCGTCAAAGGCAACATGTTCGGGAGTTGGATGGGCCGGGACGGCAAAGGTGGCCAGGCGTGGCTGACCGATTGGCTCAGCCCGAAGGAATACCTCCAGCTGGGCTACCGCAACGCAAAGGTTTCCAAAACCTTTATCCCCGGGGGCACAACGCAGAACGACTTCGACATTAGAGCCGTGCTCCGTCTGAAACCCAACCTGGAGCTGAATGCTTTCGGCCAAGCGGAATTCTGGAAGGTTCCGGCCTGGTATTCCGGACCACAGCATGACTTCACCGGTTCGATCCAGCTGACCTACTTTCCCAAACTGAGCTGGCAGTTACACCGGAAATAAAAACGCCGGAACGCGATGATCTGCGTTCCGGCGTCCTGTTTGGTTTGGGTCCTACTTCTTGGGCTTAACTGCTCCGCCGCCGGTGCCGGTTCCTCTTAGGGTGAGGGTCGGACCGCCGCTGTTGTAACCGTCGCTTTGGACGCTGAGTTGCTGAGTGGTCTGGCCGATAAACTGCGGTGTGAACTGGACATTGATCGAGCAGGGAACGGAAGGAGCCAACACAAGGCCATCGCCACAGGTCGGGGTGGTGGAGCCAGGCAGAACGCTGAAGGCGGCATTCACCCCGTTGGTGGTGTAGAACGGCGTCTTCAGCGTCAAATCCAGATTGCCAATGTTGTTTTCCATCGCCGGCAGGGTACTCTGAGATCCGACTTTGACGCCTCCGAATGCCAGCGTGGAAGCATTGCCATTCAGGTAAACCAGATTGTTCGTGCTTCCGGTACCGATATTGGCGATGACAAAACTCTGTCCCCCGGCGGAGATAGCCAAGGCGCTGGCGCCGGAGAGCGTCGAGTTGTCAAATGGCAACAGGTATTGGACGTTGGGGAGTTGGGGCCCGGCAACAATGGTGACGGTGTTGGCAGTACCGTCCAGGATGTAAAGATCCTCAGCCTGATCAAAGGCCAGTCCAGTTGGATTGGTTACGCCGTTGACCGGGCCTGTGCCCGCGCTGGTGCCGTCCGCAGAAACCTGAACCACCTGCCCAACGCCGGATGGGTCTCCACCGTCGCCGATCAACAGAGCGGCGGTATAGGGATCCGTCGCCAGTGACTGCGGGAAGATGATCGGAACAGAAGGAATGTTCATCTTAAAGGGCGCGCCCCCTGTCGGTAGCTTCACCACAAATCCGGGGTTGCCGGTGCCGGCATCGACGCCGCCGGGACCTGCATCGCCGATATACAAGTTGCCCAGAAAATCGAACGCCATGGCAATGGGGTGCTGCAACAATCCGCCGGTGTTGACGACGGAGGGCGCCAGACCGGTGGTGGTGGGTACCTCGACTACTTCGCCCAGGTTGAAGTCAGCAATAAAGAGGTTGCCGGCTCCATCCAAAGCGAGCGCGCTGGGGGCCTGGATGGCGATGGTTCCGGTGGAGACGGGAGTCAAGCTGCTGCTCCCCAGACCACCCGTCGAATAGACGACGCCCGCCTGCGTATCGGCGACGTAGACGGTCTTATTCAGACCCGATATCGCGAGCGCCTGGGGCTGCTGTAGACCGGTCGCGGTTGTCCTTTCATTCAGAGGGTAGGTGACTTCCACTCCGGCAAAGGCAGTCTGATAGACGGGCGTGGAAGCAAGGATCGTACCACCGGTACCCTTAACCTGGATGGCCGAGGAACGAATGCCCGGGTAGGTAGGGTCGCCGTAGAAGTATTCCTTGCAGGAGTAGGGGAAGTAGGGAGAAATAAGGGGGCCGCCGCCGGGCAGATTCATATGCTTGCCGTTGGTGCAGGTCCCACCGGTATCCTGGATGAGTTCCGTGCTTACATCGCCCTGGGTGAGGATACGGAAGCCCCTGAGGGTCGTGGGTTCGTTGTACTCGAAGTTGAAGAGAACTTCCAAATTATTCTGTTTTCCGGTTTGACCGACGAAGATATTGCCCATGTTGGTGGGGTTGAGGTAGGCCAGCTGGATGACCGCCCCATCGGCGGAGTCAAGCACATCGAGGTTACCCTGGGGATCGAACGCCATGCTGCTGCTGGTTCCGATGCCGGTATTGGGGAGGATGTAAGGGGTGGTGGGCGAAGCAGCCGGGATAACGACCACCTGCTGGCCGGGGTTAAAGCCGGAACCTGTTCCCAACAGCGACAGGATGAAGAGATCGCCCGCCGGATCCAGCGCCAGACCGGAAGGCTGATTGATGGTAAAAGACCCCGTGGCCACCGGTTGGGCGGCGCCGCCAGCGGCGGGCGCTACGAAAACGCTGCCGCTGAAACTGCCGTTGTCGGCAATGTAGAGGTTGGTGGATGAGTCTCTGACCAAGGCTGCGGGAATGACCGCGGCGGGAAGGCCGGTGATGTTGAGCTGGGTCAATGTCGTGCCACCGGGCGCCAGGGTAAAGATGGTTCCGACGGTGGGATCGGCCGCGATATTGTAGTCGCCGATAAAGAGCGTGCCGGTACTGTCAAACGTGAGCGCGATGGGATTGGTCAGCGGCGCGCCGGAGAAAATCAGATTTGCCACCCCGGTCAAATTTCCGTTTCCATCCCCAACCAGCTCGATGATGCGCCCGAAACTGGTTCCGCCGCTGGTGGGCGTGTCACCGACAAAGAGATCACCGTTGGCATCCAGGGCTAGTGCTTGCGGGGTCGACAGCACGAACGTTCCGGTTGAGACCGGGTTATTTACACCATTCTGGGGCGCGCGGTTGTCCAGCGCGATGATCTGATTGTTGTTGGTATCTGCAACATAGATTGTGCCGTTCTTTGAAACTGCAATAGATTGTGGGCTGTTGTAGCCGAACCCAATCGTCTGCTGCGCGTCGACAAGGACTGACGGGGCTTGTGCCCATGCGCCGGCAGTACAGAAAGCGAGCGCCAGGGTGGGCAAGCAGAACATTTTCCGCGATTGGGAATACTTTAGTCGAAACTTCGATGGCATAACGGACATGGCGACGGCACTCCTGTACAACTTTTGTTCGGTCACCCCTAGTCTACGGGCAGGCTATTAACTTGCAACACCTTTGCGGGGACAACGCGCGGTTTTGCCGGCGGCGGGGACCAGGAAAATTGTTTTTTGCTTGATTTATCTTTTAGAATCAATGACTTGAATCAGCCAGCGCGTAGGGCACGAAAGCTTGCTGGTGCTGGGGTTCGCTGGCATCAGGGAGGATGCTTGCTGTCAGTACCGAAGCGCACGGGGGAATACCTCGTTTTTCAATCGACCTGGGGAGTACTGGACCTCCGGAGCGCGATCCTCTGCGCTCCGGCGATCCTGGTGAGTGAGGGTTAATTCCTGGTGCCGGTTCCCTGCAGAGTGAGGGTCGGAACGCCGCTATTATAGCCGTCGCTTTCGACGTTGATTTTCTCCGTAGTCTGACCGGTGGCCCGAGGCTTGAACTCCACATTGATGCTGCACGAAGTCGAGGGGTACAGCTGCATGCCATTGCCACAGGTCGAACTACCCAGAACGCTGAATGAACCATTGCCCCCGTTGGTCTTGTAGTACGGCGACTTCAGGTCCAAAATCAGGTTGCCAATGTTGTACTCCGTCGCCGTCAGGGGCTGACTCTGGGTTCCCACTTTGACATTCCCGAACGGCAGAGTAGAAGCATTGCCGTTCAGATACACCAGGCTGTTGCTGCTGCCCGAACCGATGTTGGCGATAACAAAACTCTGTCCTCCCGCGGAAATGCCCAGGGCACTGGCAGCGGACAGGGTCGTGTTGTCGAATTGCAGCAGGAACTGGCCGTTGGGAAGCTGGGGCCCAGGAACCACCGTGATGGTATTGGCGTTGCCGTCGAGGATGTAAAGATCCTCCGCCTGGTCGAAGGCCAGTCCGGTGGGATTGGTCACGCCAGCGACCGGGCCGGTTCCCGCGCTGGTGCCGTCCGCAGAAACCTGAACCACCTGACCCACGCCTAACGTCGCGTCGCCACCATCGCCAATCAACAGCGCGGCAGTATAGGGATCCGTTGCGAGCGCCTGCGGGAAGATGATCGACACCGAGGGAATTGTCATTTGGAACGCGTAAAGGAACGACGGCGCCGCGATACCGGCGGCCGGCACCTTCACCACAAATCCGGGGACACCTGCACTGGCGTTGACTCCTCCCGGACCCGCATCCCCGATATAAAGGTTACCGATATAGTCGAAAGCCAGAGCAATCGGGTGCTGCAGCAATCTTCCGGTGTTGACTACCGACGGCGCCGCACCGGTGGTGGTGGGCACTTCGATAACCTGGGCGTTGTCAAAGTCAGCGATGAACAGGTTGCCGGCTCCGTCCAGTGCGAGAGCGCTGGGGGCCGAGAGGCTCAGGGTTCCAGTTGAGACTGGAGTCAGCGCGCTTCCCCCCAGACCGCCAGTGGAATACACTTTGCCCGCCAGGGTGTCAGCGATATAGACCGTTTTGTTCAGACCCGATACCGCGATCGCCTGAGGCTGCTGCAGGCCGATTGCGGTCGTGGTCTCGTTGAGGGGATAAGTAACTTCAACCCCAGCAAAGCCTGTCTGGTAGACCGGCGTGGAAGCAAGAATGGCAGTTCCGGAACCCTTAACCTGGATGGCCGAGGAGCGAATTCCCGGGTAAGTGGGATCGCCGTAATAATATTCCTTGCAGCTATACGGGTAGTAGTTAGAAATAGCGGGCCCGCGACCGGGCAAATTCGTGTGCGTACCGTTGGCGCAGGTCCCGCCCGCACCCCGAATGAGTTCGGAGCTCACGTCGCCCTGGGTGACGGAACGAAATCCCCCGATTGTGGTGGGCGCATTGAATTCGAAGTTGAATAGAACCTGAGATCCGGTCTTGCCGACGTTTGCATTGCCCAGGTTCACTGGATTGGCCGATGACAGTTGGATCACTGCCCCATCAGCGGAATCAAGTACGTCGAGGTTGCCGTTTACGTCGAACGCCATGCTACTGCTGGTTCCGATTCCGGTATTGGGGAGAATGTAAGGGGTGGCCCCCAGGACCACCACCTGCTGCCCTGGGTTGTAGCCCGAACCCGTTCCGAGAAGTGATAGGACGTATAAACCGCCCGAAGGACCGAACGCCAGGCCGGAAGGCTGGTTGATGACAAAGGAGCCCGTATTTATGGGCGTGGCGGAACCACCACCGCTCCAGCTGGTGAGACTGTATACACCGCCGTTAAAACTGCCGTTGTCAGCAAAATAGAGAACAGTCCCAATTTCGTCTGCTGTTGGGCCGGTTGCCAAGGCCGCGGGAATAAACGTCGACGGAAGGCCGGTCACGTTAACCAAGATAGGAGTGGCCGGAGCAGCCGCATTCATGTAATACATGGTTCCAACGGCAGGGCTGACGTTTTCGTTATAGTCGCCGACGAAGAGTTCACCATTGACAGATACGGTCATCGAGATAGGATTCGTCAGAGGAGCCCCGGCGAAAACCAAACTCGCAGCACCGGTCAGATTGCCGTTTCCATCTCCAAGCAACTCGATGATTCGCCCGGAAGTCTGACCGCCGCTCACCGGAGAGTCGCCGACGAAAAGGTCGCCATTGGCATCCAGTGCGAGCGCCTGTGGGGTTGAGAGTACGAAAGCCCCGGTCGAAACCTTATTGCTCACGCCATTCTGGGGCGCGAGGTTCTCCAGCGCAATGATCTGATTGTTGTTCGTGTCCGCGACGTAGATTGTGCCATTTTTGGAGACGGCGATGGCCTGCGGGTTGCTGTATCCGTAGCCGATCGTCTGCTGCGCGTCGACTACGACGGACGGCGCTTGTGCCCATGAGGCAGCAGCGCAGAAGACTGATGTGATGATGGGGAAGCAGAAAATTTTCCACTTCGCGGCGCGATTCTTTGCTGGAGACTTCGATGGCGTAACAAACATGGCGACGGCACTCCTGGGCTCTTGTTCCGGTCAACCCCGATCAACCGGGAGGCTAATGATTCGCAACCACCTTGCGGCGTCGAGGCGCGTTCAGGCCGCACATAAGGCGGTCTTTGCCTATCGCACCTAAGTTGCAGTGTCAGAGGGGAGTGAAAGTGAGGCTACACGTTGCTGTCGCAGAATGGAACGGTTTTGGAAGCAACGGGCGGGAAAGCGGCCTTGAGCGGCCCACATCAAGACCAAAAAAGGCCCTTAGGAAGAACGGCTGATGGCTGGGTTCTTCTTTCCTATCAGAGACTTGCCCGCCTTCGCGCGGAGTGCACGAAAGTTTACTCTTTCGATTTGGACAGTGGTACTTGGGATTGGCGCGGAGGCTGGTTCGGTGGGCACAGGTGGGAAGCGCTCACTAGAAAATCCTGAATTCTTTTTGCTGACCCGGGCAACTGGACACTCTCAAGATGTTGCTAGAGGGTCACAACACGGTGAATACAGTCGGCGCGGAAGATGCTGAATTTGCCTTTGTCATAGCCGCCGAAGTAGATGAGGCCGCCGCGACCCTGACCAGTGCAGGTTAGGGCCACCTGGTGAATCGATCGGATGCCTTGCCGATCTTCATACTCAAACAACACGACCGGCTGACCCGTCATGGGCGTGGATAGACGAAGATCTGCAAACTCAACGACCTTGCCCGGAAGCGGCTGCTGCGAAGTGGAAACTGGAGATTGAGGCTCAGGGTTCACTTCACGATTGAAGCAGAAGCAATGTATCCACTCAAGTGACAGATCACGTTTCGTCGTACAACCTTTGTGCAATACTCGGTCGTTTGTACATGTATGGTTATGCATCCAACCCAGGAGGAGAATCTTAAATGCTCATAGCCCACGTCAAAGCGCACCTGGTAAGCGGGGAAACCGTGGAACTGCTGCCGGTGCGGCACGAGTCAGACGTGAAGAAAGAATTGACGGGGCTGCTCGAAGGCTGGGCATCTTCAGGATTTCTGATCTGGGAGAAATTTGTCTATCCATGGCACCAAGTGCAGATGATCGAGGTGTCGGTCGAGAGCCTCTCCAGTGAGCAGGCAGCGCAAAGACTGCTGGACTTGCATGGCGCCGATCGCGCCCGGCTGCACGAGGAGTTTTGGAGGGGTACCCGCAAGCTCTAAGCGTGGAGGGAAAGTGAGTGTGCCTCAGGGCCTGAAGGCTGAAGAACTGCCCGGTTGATGTCCGGGCTGAAAGCCCTCGTCCCTGATACAAAGCCAATGGCGTTCCAGCCGACAGAACGGCAGGTCCCTAAGCGCTAAGGGCAAAAGGGTTAAGGAGCATCATAGCCCACTCAAGCCAACAGAAGGCTTGAATGGGCCACCCAAAGCTTTGGTTGCCGGTGTAAACTCGCCACCCGCGGGCCGGGTGGCCCATTGCCCCGATTTCCTGCTGAGGCTTGTGGCGTTGATACACCCCATGCGCCTTTCCTTAATGAAAGGCGCACACGCGGACCTCTCTACCACAGCGTGGCAGGAAATCGGGGTCAAGCCGTCCTTTGGCTTGAGTGGGATAGTGGCTCTCGATGTGCATTTCCGGTTGGCCACGCCCTCCCAAGGGAAAGAATTCCCCAGAAGGGCACGGGACATCTACATTTTCGTGAGCCTTGGGTATGATCCATCGACAACCTTTTGAGATCACTTAGGGAGTATCTGGGGCTTCTGTTCGCAGCCACCGCTCGAGATTCGGCCCTTGTGCGGCCCGCAGATCCACGCAATCCGTAATGTTGTCACGGGCACGGTCGAGCGCGTGCGAGGCGGCCAGCACGGTGTGCTCTTCAAAAAATTCTGTGACCTGACTGCTCCGCTCCACGGTACAGAAGTTGCCCATGGACTCAACCAATGAGCCGCCCGTCATGGTGGTGATCTGGGCCTTTATCCTCGGCCAGTTCTGCTGCACCCACTGCCAGGTTATATCGCGCGTGCGACGGTCGCTCATCTCGGTTTGAACCAAGCGCAGAGCATCCTGGTTTTTCACTTTGGTAGACGCTGCGTAATCCAGAGTGCGGATAACCAGAGCAGGATCGCGGAAGCGTGCCAGCGCCTGCAACGCCTGCACGCGAAGCTGCGGATCGCCGGCCGCCTGGCTTACCGCTTGCAGCTGATCGAAGAATGCTGCGTCTCCATTCTGCGCAGCGACGTTGAGTGCCCTGGCCGCCAATGTCGCGTCGACCGAGGCAGGATCGCGAAGGTGCTGCTGCGAAAGCTGCCGCGCCTCAAGAATGATCTGCGGATCAGCGCCGATGTCGCCCAGGAGCTCGAAGAGCGTTGCCCGCAACAGTTTTTTATTTTCCGCGTCCCCGGCAGCCGCCGGGCCGAGGCGAGACAGTGCGGGAGCGAAGTTCTTCCGCACCCACGCAGCGATCTGCGCGTGCTCCTGGGGGGTAGAGGCCACCTGCTGATCGATGCTCCGCATCGCGACGGAGACGGTATCGATCACAACCGGGCTGGCGTCGTCACGCACGGCAGCGACAAGATTGAGAAAGTCGCCCACGCCGGCGATGCCTGCGCGGGCCTGCGCCCATTGGCTGCCCAAGAACGTGATCCGCTCAGAGGGCGTTAGGCCGCTCTCCACCAGGCGCAGCAGTTGTTGATAGTCGGCGCCGTCGTAACGGCTGCGGTAGTAGCCCTTGCCTCCGGCGTTGCCGTAGAAAACGTCCCCTTGCGGCGCCTGCAGGCGTTGCGCGCCGGCACTGAGGATGGGGCAGCCAAGTGGATCGCTGCTGCTCTTCATGCAAACAGGCAAGGTCCAGCTCTGCTGCTCATCCTCCGTTTCTCCGGGGTTGAGAAAGAAGCGTTTCTGAGTCACCTTCACGCTGCCGTCGCGCACCACGCCGAAGGTAAGCAGCGGCTCACCCGGCTGCGTCACCAGGCTCTCCATGATCTTGTCCACGGGCTTACCACTGGATTGCTGCAAGGTATTCCAGAAGTCTTCCGCCGTGGCATTGCCATACATGTGCGCCTGCAGGTAGCGATGAACGCCGGCGCGAAAGGCCTCGTCGCCGAGGTAGTTCTCCGTCATCAGAAGCACGGCTGCGGCCTTGCCGTAAGTGATGCCGTCGAACATCTCGTTGATCTCGCCCGGTGTCTCGGCCCGGGCGCGAATCGTCCTGGTCACCCGCCTGCCATCCAGGTCCAAAGTCTTGTTGAGATCCGAGGCCTGATCCTGAGGGATATCCCACTCCGGCTTCCATGCGGCTAACGGCTTGTTCGACATCCAGGTGGCGAAGCCCTCATTCAGCCAGATGTTGTCCCACCATTCCATGGTCACCATGTCGCCGAACCATTGATGCGCCATCTCGTGCGCCACATCGACGGCGACGACCTTTTTGGCATCCACAGAAGCGTTTTTCTCATCGACCAACATGGCGGTTTCGCGATAGGTGATGGCGCCGAAGTTCTCCATGGCTCCGGCTTCGAAGTCGGGGATGGCGATCATGTCCAACTTGGGCATGGGGTACTTGATGCCAAAATACGTATCGTAGTAGTGGAGAAAGAATTCGGCGCCGGAGAGCGCGAATTGAGCAAACTGCACTTTGTCCGGAGTAGCACAGGCACGGATGGGCACGCCATCACTCTCGCCGGCAAGACACTTGAAGTCACCCACCAAAAATGCCACCAGGTAGGTTGACATCTTCGGTGTGCGGGCAAAGCGGATGGTGTGTTGCCCTGCGCCGGGTCCGGGCATGTCGGAGACGATATTGGTGTTGCCAATCGCCGTGTCGCCCTGGGGCACGATCAGGCTGACATCAAAGGTCGCCTTCAACGCCGGTTCATCGAAAGAGGGAAAGGCCCGGCGCGCGTCGGTCGGCTCAAATTGGGTCACCGCGTAGTTCCGCGTGGCGGACCTGGAAAGATAGAAGCCGCGCAGCTCTCCATTCAGGATGCCGCTATAGGCAATTTTCAGGGTGACTGGCCCGGCAGGCAGGGTCCGCGCAAAATGAAACGTTGCCTGCTGCAAGTTGGGATCCAGCGATACTTGCGCGCCCAAGGACTTCCCATCAACCTCTGCCGTAACGGTGTCAAATTTCAATTGCCACGCATTCAACACGATCGCATCCGCGGCCTGAGCCAAAGTGAGGTCAATTGTCTCTTCGCCGGTAAAGGTAGCTGTCTGCAAGTTTGGCGTGAGCTGCAGGGTGTAGTGCTGGGGGAGCGCCACGCTGGGCAGCCGCTGTGCGACGGTCATCGCGGAGGTAAGCATGAGGGCGATCGCCAGGGCAAAGCAGCGGGGAATCCGGTCTATTAAACGCAAAAAGGGTGGTCTCCAAGAGACATTCTGACGGTGCCCATGTTTCAGACGGTTCAGGTCTCGCGATAGTTCAACAACACCAGGCCGGCGGCGGCCAGGAACAGCGGCCAGACGAAGCCCGCGATTCGGGATGTGCGGCCGGGAGGCAGGCGCAGTTCAAGCCAGCGGCCCCAGCCAGCCGTGGCGCCGAGTAGGGCGATGGGGGTGTGGGTCAACGAAGCCAGCAAGTCCTCTTGTACATTGCTGGGGGCGTGGTTATGGGTGAGCAGAACCGCCGCCCCTAACGCGCACATGGCGGGAAAAATCATGGATGCCCATCGGACCCGTAATTTACCTGCCTGCACGGCGCATTCGAAGGCGGCAAAGCACAGGATGAGCACCGCGGCTGCGCGGTGTTGCAATACGTCTGGGGAAGAGAAGCTGGCCCAGAAGGGACGTGGGCCCAAGGGCCAGTTCTCAGGATCGGCGCGCAGCAGAATAAAAACGGACAGACCCGCGAAGGAGAGGGGCCAGAAGCGCGCCCAGCCCATGCCAGGAAAGCGGCTGGCAAAGGCCAGCAACCCGGCCGCCAACACGATCAGACCTGCCCAGTGGTGGTTATATTCCGACCATTCCTTGTCCGTGGCGTCGCTTCCGCCGGTGGGGTGGAACTCCCCTTCCCGCACTTCTGTTTCGATCGAGGTAGGCGGAGTAAGCTGCGACACGGATGGACTTTTCAGACGGGGAAGTTGCGGGTGCATGCGGGCGGCAATCACCTGCAGCGAGACCTGGTCGGGGACATCGACAGCAGGCGGTTGCGCGGACATCGAAGCGGCCGCCAGGATGACGGTGAATCCCAACCCAACCTCGGCTTCAGCAAACCGCCGGAGCTTTTCCAAGAGAGGCTGGGGATCTGTGTTCAACTTCCGCACCAGGAGCCAGTTCCCCACACCCATGGCAAGCATGACCAGCAGAAGGTAAATCTTGGCCAGCAGAAGCACACCATAGCTGGTGCCATAGAGCCCATTCCAGCTTCCTACGTAGAACAATGCCAGGCACACGCCGGCCAGCACCAGGACGACGACGCTGTACAACGCCATGGAGGAGTAGCGTCTGGCCATCGCGCGCGCTTCCTCCACGCTTTGTGCGCGGGCTAAGGAGAGCAACAGGAAGGGCATGGCGCCGATCCATGCCGCCGTTGCCAGATGATGGACTGCAGTCGCTATCCCCAGCAGCCAACGGTTATCCATGCGTGCCGCTGCGTGACTGGTCGAAACGGCGGCGACCAATAGCAGCAGACCCAACGGAATCATGGCCCAGACGGCTTTGCGGCTCTTTGCCCGCGCACAGCCCCACAAAAGCACTGCGAGCAAAGCAGCGCTAAGCCCCGCTTGAAAAAACTTGGCACTGATCAGATCGCTGAGATGGAGATCGCTATCGCCGAGCAACGATGCGGCGGAAAGAACGACCGTCACTACCTCAGACAGCGCCAGGGCCAGCGCGGCCCAGCGAATACCGCGAAGGCAAAAGGAATCGACAGTCGTGCTTGCGCCAGCTGGACGAGCGACGACCAGCAAATAGGCGATGCCCCCAAGCAGCAACGCTTCGAAGGAGAGATTTGCCGCACGCAGGAGCGTGCTCAGAAGATCAATATCGTGCAGGAGCCAGATCAAACTATCATCTCAAGTTGAAAAAGGGCCCTCTGCCAATGCCGGCCGTCCTCACCATCATACGTCGGACCGTGGCAGGGCCGGGACGGCTTACTCCACCTGGAAAGGAACTTCCCCTCGCGTTATGTGGCCATCGCTGGAGAGCACTTGCCAGCGAAGCACATAGGCTCCCTTGCCGAGCTTATGCCCGGTAGCTGACAACGTATCGGGAAGAGGCTGGGTCAGGCTCCCGATTCTTTCTACTGAACCATCCGGCTTCAGCAGACTAAGGGATGAGCGCGCTCCATCGACGCGCGAGTTGTACTTGAGACTGATGGTAATGTCGGGACCGTTCACCGACGCATTTTTCTGGGGCGTGGAACTCAACAACACCGCATGGGCCAGTGCCACGCGGGGGCTCGCGGCCACCAACACCGCGGTCAAAAAAACTACTGCGCCGGCAAAACGTTGCCGCGATCTGATCTTCATTCCTTCAGCCTCTGGTTCTGAATGTATAAGAAAAATGCTTTCCTGTGCGGAAGGCTAGGACGGCGCCATTTGCACGGAATGGGCACGCTCAGAGTGCCCGCCTATCTCCGCCGCACGGGCTTCAGCATAGGCGGCGGCTCCCATTAAAGCAGCGCGGCTCTCCAGAATGAGGCGCACCGGCGTTTGTACCAGCAGATCACTCAGCCGGCCTTTGTCGGTAAACGCCTTCATGAAAGTGCCGTCCTGCATCTTCTTGAGCAGCTTGGGAGCAATGCCTCCACCGACATACATGCCCCCTACGGCCAGGATCTTCAACGCCAGGTTGCCGGCTTCTGCCCCGTAAGCGGAGACGAAGATATTCAGCGCTTCTACGCAAAGGTCACTGGCGCCCGACTCGCCCAGCTCGCCGATCACCGCGTTGGGATCTTCCGTACGCATACGATCCTTCAACCACGGCGGTTCCTCCATGCCTTTCACGTCCCGACAGTAGGCGTAGACATTGGCGAGTCCGATGCCGGAGATGACACGCTCCGAGCTTACGCGGCCACCCAGGGTTTTTTGCAGATAGCGGAGCAGTCCGATCTCTTCTTCATTGCGCGCGGAAAAGTCGCTGTGGCCGCCCTCGGAGGCCATGGGCAGATACGAGTGGCCATTCCACACCAGGATGGCCTCTCCCAGCCCGGTGCCCGCGGCAATCAAACCGCGATTTCCTTCCGCCGCCGGGTCGCCCTTGCTGAGAACAAGAATCTGATCCGGCGTTAGCTCGGCAATACCATATCCATTAGCTTCAAGATCGTTGATCAGAAAAACGTGTTCGATCTTGAGGTCGACTCTAAGCTGGCTGGAGTCGAGGACCCAGGGAAGATTGGTCAGCTTCAGACGTCCGTGGCGCACCGGGCCAGGCACGCCAAAGCAGGCCGCCAGCACGTTCACTGGCTGCCCGAGAGTCTGCTTGCATTCATCCAGGAATGCTTCCACCACCTGCACTAAGCCAGGGAACTCCCGGGCGTGAAACTTGTGATCGTGCACGGTCAACAGCTGTCCATGTTCAAACTTGCACAGGGCCAGGTCGACCTTGGTGCCACCCACGTCCCCGGCCAGAATCATCGCGCGATCTCCAGTGTGCCCAAGCCGTTGGTCCCGGGCGGGGGCAAGGCGGCGGCAGCATCAGAATCGAGGAGAAGGGTGATGCGGCGGCTGGCAGGCTTGATCAACTGCGATGGATAGGTTTCAGGATCATAGGGGCCAGTGAAGACCTGCTTGAGCGCGGCAACTTTATCGGCGCCTTCAATCAGAAAGAAGACATCGCGTCCCCGGTTGATGACCGGCCAGGTGAGGGTGACCCGCCACGTTTCCTTTTGTTGCGGAACGTGATTGGCAATGGCGATGCGCATCATTTCGTGTAAACCAGCCGTGTGGGGAAAAAGGGACGCTGTATGACCATCGGGGCCCATCCCCAACGCAACCATATCAAAGGTCGGGATCTCCGCGCCTTCCAGGCGAAAGCTTTGCCGGATATCAAATTCATATCTGGCCGCGGCTTCTTCCGGGTCGAGCTCGCCTCGAATGCGAAAGATCTGGGTCTCGCCCAGGGGCACTTTGTCCAGCATTGCCTCTCGAGTCATACGGTAGTTGCTGTCAGGATCATCGGGCGGTACACAGCGTTCGTCGACCCAATAGAGCTCCAGCTTATCCCAGGGAATCTGCTCGCGGTATGGGGCGCTGGGGTCGGCCAGGAGCGCAAACGCATTCTTCGGAGTGTGGCCGCCCGAGATGGCGATGCGCGCCTTGCCTCGGGCTCCTACAGCCGCACGAATACCGTCCACAAAGTACTGCGCCGTGCGCCGGGTAACCGCTTCCGCGCTCGCATCCACGTAATAAATAACTTCGATCGTCTCGGCCATGCAACTCGATTACCGGTTTTTTCCGCCGCTTAGAGATTATGCCAAGCGCGCCCATCGCGCGACAGAAGTTCCTCACCCGACTCCGGTCCCCAGGTGCCGGCGGCATAGTTGGGAAAGCCTTTGGGCTTGCTGCTGGCCCACTGCTCGAGAATCGGAGTCAGCAGCGACCAGGTGGCTTCTACACCGTCGCGGTGAGCAAAGAGAGTGGCATCGCCCAGCATCGCATCGAGCAGCAGCCGCTCGTAGCCGTTGGCCGATGATTTTCCAAATGCGTCCGCATAGCTGAAGTTCATGTTCACCGGGCAGACTTCCATATTCGGGCTGGGCACCTTGGCGCCGAAGCGCAGGGAAATACCTTCGTCCGGCTGAATACGCATGGCGATCAGATTCGGCTGCAGTTCCTTGCAGTCCCCCGACTGCTTTTTAAAAAGCAACTGTGGTGGTTGCTTGAATTGAATGATAATCTCGGTCGCCCTTTTGGCCAACCGCTTACCGGCTCGCAGGTAGAACGGAACCCCTGCCCAACGCCAGTTCTCAATGCCGAGCTTGAGCGCAGCGTAGGTCTCGGTGGAAGAGTTTGCATCGACCCGATCCTCCTGCCGGTAGCCGTTGACTTCTTTGCCATCCACTTTGCCCGGACCATACTGACCGCGCACCGCATCCATGAGGTGGATGGGGGTGATCGAACGCCAGACCTTGACTTTTTCCCGGCGCATGGACTCGGCTTCGAAGGAAACGGGAGGTTCCATGGCGACGAAGGACAGCAGCTCCATCACATGGTTTTGCACCACGTCACGAAGTGCACCGGCCTTCTCATAGAAGGGCCCACGGCCTTCGATACCGATCTCTTCGGCCGCGGTGATCTGTACGTGATCGACGTAGTTACGATTCCAGACTGGCTCGAAGATCCCGTTAGCAAAACGAAAGACCAGGATGTTCTGCACTGTCTCTTTGCCCAGATAGTGATCGATACGGAAGATCTGGTCCTCGGCAAAGACCCGGTTCACGTCGTCGTTCAATTCCCGCGCCGAAGCCAGATCATGACCGAAGGGTTTCTCGATGATGGTGTGTACTTTACCCCGCTCGGGTTTTGCCATTCCGTGCGCGCCGAGCTGCTCGATAATGTCAGCGAAGTACTCGGGGGCCGTCGCGAGGTAGAAAAGCCGGTTCCCCTCAGTACCCTGCTTCTGGTCTATCCCCTCAAGCAGGGTCTTCAATTTTCCATAGCCTTCCGGATCATCGAAGTTCATCGCGTGGTAGGTGATCTTTTGCATGAACTCGTCCAGCTTTTTCTCGCCTTCCTTAACGCCGCCGAACTGCAAAATGCCTTCGCGCATGTCTTTTTGAAATTCATCCTGCAAGGGACGGCGGGCAACGCCAACGACCGCGAACTCCTTCGGCAAGAGGTTGGATTGCTCGAGATGGAAGAGCGCAGGCAACAGCTTGCGCTTGGTCAGGTCACCGGACGCGCCAAAAATGACTACGGCCGTAGGCTCGGGAATGCGCTCGGCACTCTGCGCCGCTTTCAAATCTTCGGGAGAGAACTGCACTTCTGTGGTTGCCATGGGATCTCGCTCCTTGCTCGCAAAGTGGTGTTCAGGTCCTAACGCCGGCGTCAATCCCCAACTGTTCCAGCGCATGCACGCATTGTGCTTCATCCTGATAGCGGATTGCGTGAATTCCCAACGCTTGCGCCGCCTCGCAGTTTTGCTGCCGGTCGTCGATAAAAGCCACTTCCTCGGGATCGCGCTGCAGGACGTCCAGCGCCAACTCGAAGATTTTAGCGTCCGGCTTACGCAGTCCCAGGTAGCAGGAACTGAAGAAAACGTCGAAGTACCTGCCCAATTCGAATTGCTCGATGCGGTAGTCGTTCAGCTCCCGAGCCTCGTTATTGAGCATTGCCAGTTCCACCTGCTCTGATGCGGCAAGCTCCTGAAGGATTCGCATTGCACCCTGCGGCAGCAAGACGGACCGCTCCTTCATGGCTTGCAGAAAAGCGGCGGGGGTGAAGGGGCGCGGCTGGTAAAAGACAGTCTGCAGGAGGTACTGCTCCACGGTCATCCATCCCTTCTCCCAGGGATCGTTGGCCGACTCATGCCGCTGTTCGAAGGCAGCGCTATCCAGGTCAAACTGCTTGAGGACGGCGGCGCGCTCGATATGATCCCATCCGTTGGTCAGCAGAACGCCGCCCACATCCCAAAGAATTGTGCTGATCTCGGCCATGACATCCTCTCCGACGTATTACCCAGATGCGAGATGGGGGAACCAAATCCGTATTTTCTCTCAGCGCATGACGGGTGCCCCATATCTCGCTCGTTTTTTGCGAGATATGGGATACCACCGCTCTGAATCCGCCAGTCTTTAAGGCCCGATAGAAAGAACGTTGAGGTTCGTGGCCAGGAAATGACCTTAGGATTTGCCTGCCGCGACCGCGGGCCGGACCCGCTCCAACAACTGCTTGGCGCGCTTGGTGATGTTCGCCGGACTGAAACCGAGCTCTTCCAGCGCCTTGGCGCCCACGGCCGAGGCGCCGAAGCGCTCCAGACCGATCACGTCTCCGTGGCGCCCGACATACTTCCACCAGGGCATGGGAGCAGCGGCTTCGACCGCGAGCGCGGGCAGATGATCGGGAAAGATTTGCTGTTTGTAGGCCTCGGGCTGCTCTTCAAAGATGCGGAAGCTGGGCATGGAAACCACGCGCGCAGAAATACCTTCCTTCTTGAGATCCGTAGCAGCCTGCAGAACTGGCCAGACTTCGGCGCCAGCCGCGACCAGCAGCACATCCGGTGAAGGCCCGCCGTCCTGAAGAACGTAGGCGCCCTTGCGCACGCCCTCGGCCACGTTATATTTCTCGGGATCAAGGATAGGCAGGTTCTGGCGCGAAAGGGCCATGAAGGCCGGCAGCCTTCGTTCCAGAGCCAGCCGCCACACGGCGCTGGTTTCATTCGCATCCGCGGGGCGGAAATCCGTCAGATGGGGCATGGCACGCAGCATAGCGAGCTGCTCGATGGGCTGGTGGGTGGGCCCATCTTCGCCCAGCGCTATCGAGTCGTGAGTGAATACGAAAAGCGAGTGAGCTTTCATCAGCGCAGCCAGGCGAATCGCCGGCTTGCAGTAGTCACTAAAGCAGAAGAAGGTCGATCCGTAGGGAATCAAGCCTCCGTGAACCGCCATTCCATTGACCGCCGCACACATGCCGAACTCACGCACGCCGAACCAGATGTTGCGCCCGGCAGGATCGAGATGGAAGTTACCGCCAGTTTTCAGAATCGTCTTGGTCGAAGTAGTGAGATCGGCTGCGCCGCCGATCAGTTCCGGCACCGCCTGGGCGATGGCATCCATGACTTCGCCGCCCGCACTGCGGGTAGCGATCGGCTTGGCATCCGCCTTAAATACCGGCAGGCTCTTTTCCCATCCGCTGGCCAGCACGCCTGACTGCACGCGTTCGAACTCCGCCGCCACGTCGGGGAATGCCTTCTTGTATACGGCAAATAAGTCGTTCCACTCCTGCTCGTACTTCTTACCCTTGTCGACGGCCTGTAGCCAGTTCTGCTTTGCCTCATCCGGGACATAGAAGGTCTTGTCTTCCGGCCAATTCAATTTCTTCTTGGTGGCCTTGACTGCTTCGGGGCCAAGAGCCTCACCGTGCGCCTTGTTGGTGCCTGCTTTTGGACTGCCGTAGCCGATGACCGTCCGCACCCGAATCAGCGAAGGCTTATCCGTGATCCCCTGGGCGATTTTGATGGCCTGGGATATGGACTCGAGATCATTGCCGTCGTCGACCATCTGCACATGCCAGTGATAGGCCTCGAAGCGCTCGGTGACATCTTCGGTGAAGGAGAGTTCGGTCGGCCCGTCGAGTGAGATCAGGTTGTCGTCGTAGAAATAAATCATCTTGCCCAGGCGGAGAGTACCGGCCAGCGAAGCAGCTTCGTGCGACACTCCCTCCATCAAGTCGCCATCCCCGCACATGACGTAGGTGAAGTGATCGACGATGTTGTAACCGGGCCGGTTGTAGCGGGCTGCCAAGTGCTTTTCGGCGATCGCCATACCTACGCCCATGGCAAAGCCCTGTCCCAGCGGGCCGGTAGTTACTTCGACACCGTCTGTATCGCCGTACTCCGGATGGCCAGGCGTGATCGAGCCCCACTGGCGAAATTGCTGCAGATCTTCAATGCTGACCTTGTAGCCGGTAAGGTGCAGCACCGAGTACAGCATGGCGGACGCATGACCGTTGGAGAGCACAAAACGGTCGCGATTGGTCCACTTCGAGTTCGCCGGATTATGGCGCATGAACTGATGAAAGAGCAGGTACGTCATGGGAGAATCGCCGAGCGGCGCTCCGGGGTGCCCGCTGTTAGCCTTCTCTACGGCGTCTACGGCCAGAAACCGCAATGCATTGATCGACAACTGATCCAGTTCGCTCATAACCATCTCACCCTTCCTCTCGAGAATACTTTGGTTTCCTGTTCACGTCTGCGGCCCCCGTTCCTTTTCGTCTTAAGGTCCTTTTCGTCTTAAGATGAAGCGCGCGCGCTTCCGGTCTCCTGTCCGGCTGGATCAAGCCAGACTTCGAAATCGCGGCCCTCCCAGCGGTCCTGCATGGGCCATTTCAAGGTGAAGATCAACCGGCCGGCGTTGCCTGGCTCCGTCTCCATATCGGCGAAATGCCCAACACAACCCAGGTTGTGGCTGTCCATGGTGTGCACCGTCTTCCAATCATCCAGGGTCCACACCAGGAGGAAGTGGGCATCCGCCAGCAAGCGCAGCTTCTTTCCCGCGTCCATGCTCGTAAGTTGCCGGTCGAGCCGGAAGACCTCGATCGAGCATGGCCGTTTGTTCTGCCCGTAGCGCTCGGCGACAGCGGAGATGTGGTCAAATACCTGGCCGTCGGTCACCGACCGTAGCAGTTTGACATATTCCGCGTGTGCCCACACCAAGGGCATGGCCGCACCGGTAGGCTTGCCCAGCCTCAACCCCATCTCGGGCATATCGGGGGCATCCCAGATCTGTTCGGGCAGCATACCGCCCCGAGAACTAAAACCCTCCAGGGCCAGGATGTAAGGCTTTACGTCGTGCCCTGCTGCCAGCTCGTAGTGTGCGCGCTCTCCGGTCAAGAGCGGCCAGGCACGACCCTGACCCCAGCCGAGGTAGGGACCCCCGTCGTGGCGCTGTCCATAGCCATCATGGTTATAGCGTCTCCAGCAGGGTCCGACCGGGGTTTCCACCTTCAGCACGTGATCGATCACCTTCAGCGAATCGACCACGAGCGGATCGGCCGCACATCGCACCCCGTAGCGGACCAGTTCCAGAAAACCGCCATCCACTACGTTGCGAGCTTCGAAGTCGATCCGCTCTCCCGGTCCGCGATTGTTGATGCGCACGATTTCTTCGCCGCAGTTGTCGCTCGCATAGGGATCTCCGCACTGGGGTGGACGAATCCGCATATAGTGCCGCGGCACGCCGGGCAACAAAGTGCCGCTGTCGGTCACCGTCCAGTCCTCGAGATGGGATTCAATCCAGTCCGCATGCCCTTCGAGGAAGAGGGCCAATGTCTCAGACCCGTACGCGCGCACAATATCGGCGGCGCAGATCAAACTGGAGATGACGGCCGCCAGGGTGGAGGGTGAGTAACCAGGGGCTTCTTCCCAGCGCTCCTGCTGGGTCACTGGAGCATGGCGCACCAGAAATCCGGCGGCGCGCTCGACAAACGGGAAGACGTCGAAGTCTCCCAAGCCATTCAGTTTCCAAATCCGCCAAGCCAGGATGACGGGAAAGGCGACCTCGTCGAGCTGGATGCCTTTCCAGTAGGGGGTTCCGTTGATCCAAAAGTTTTGCGCAAAGCTGCCATCCGGCCTTTGCGTACAGGCAAGGTACACCAGAGCCCGCCGGGCGGTGTCTACGCGACCGCAGGCCAGTAGCGCAGTGGCGCTTTGCACCATGTCGCGGGTCCAGACAAGATGGTACCCGCCCACATCGTCATCTCCTTTGTGCTGGCCCCATGGAATGGAGGCGGAGGCGATGAAGGCGCCTGAATAGTACTTGTCCTCATGGGAAAGGATTACGTTTTGACTGATTTGCAGCAGACGGCCGGCATCCTGGGCGGCGCCCTTCAATGCCTCCGGGGTGGCCGCCCGATGCCATTGCTCGTGAAAGCGCTTCAGGTTCTGGTGGAAAGGTGTGGTGACGGCGCCCAAAGCGGCAGTCAAGGCAGAGTGGTGTCCCTCTCCGAGAGCGATGGCCACGACAAATTCGCGGTGCCGGCTAACGTCGATCTCGCCGGTGAGCGCAATGTTCCCATTGGGCGCGGAACCGAACTGCCAATCCATACGAAGGTTGTCCATCAGGTCCTGCCAGCCGTCACTTCTGCCCACGTAGCCGCAGCTGGCACGGGCAAATCCGCAGCTCGCCGCCATCACCAGCGAGATACCATTCTTGGTCGCGAGCAGTACCTGCTTCCCTGACAGATCCAGAACGAAGCCGGAGTTGTCTGCTCCGCCGACATCCAGATGAGGCGCCAGCAGCGCATAGGCTTTCATCCGCGAAAGCAGGGCCTCATTTCCTTCCAAGCGCACCCGCATCAACACCACTGGGTGATGTGGATCGGCGATGACCTCCTTGATGATGCGGTAGCGGCCCTGGGGATCGGAATTGGTGAGGCGCACGGCTGATGAATAGCCGTCAATATATTCGAAGGTGCGCTCCAGATCACGCTTCTCTTCATGGACAAACGTCTCGCCGTCGGTCAGCAGGAACTCCATGTCCCGGGTCTGGGGATGGTCGATGGTGGGATAGTAAATCTCATTGAGGATGCCATGCGAGACCGTGTACCAGATGCGGCTGGAGGCGGAGTACGCCATGCCCACTGCGTCTTTTCTGGCGGAAGTCCAACGTGGTTCCACTCCGGGCGATCCGAAGGCTGGGCCCTGCCCCTCTATCCAGCTATAGCTGGCAGCCTGATCCGTCATCGAATTGTTTGCCTCACGACCATAAAAGAAAACCGAGATTGCAGATTACCTGACGGATGGATGCGGTCGAAGTTACAAAGGACTTGAAAATAAGCGGCTCATGGATTTCCACAGCCGATTATGCGGAAGGTGGAGAAGAAACTGCGGGGCTAAAGTACCTGGGTGTTTGCGTCCGGGTCAGGATGGAAAGCAACTTCACGCATGGCATGGGCGATCTCTCGATTCTTCATGAAGCAGTCCCACACAAAGCCGCTACGCAAGTTCTCTGCCATCAGCATGCCTATCCCTACATCGATGCCAATCACATCGTCGCCGTACCACCCGGCTTTAGGCTGGAAGGCATCGGCAAATCCGTAGCGCCCGTAAAGCTTATCTCCATATCTCTCCCGCATGGTTAATAACACGTGAGAACATTCGGCGGGCAGAAAGACGAGCGAGCCTGCGGCAGCGCAGGGCACCAGGGTTCCGTCGAGGGGTCCGATCGAAGGCGGCCCTCCCCAGACACGATATCCCTGACGCGAATCGGAGGCCGAGATGCCCCACATATCCTGATCGATCCAGGGAAATTTCTGACCCTGCACCAGGCACCAAAGCTGATGTGCCCGGGTTGCGGCGATGGAATTGGTGAAGTAGTTGGCGTGCCGGTCGCGCTGGTTGCGGTAGTCGCACCAGGCCTGTGGGTACTGATGGATGAAGAGTGGAGCATTGCCACTGATGTAGTCGATTCCGCCATAGGACACCACCGGCCGCTGCACCGCGTCCCAAGCCTCGGGGGGAACGGGATGAGTGGGCGAGCCGATCGCCAGCAGGTACATGGTGGTCAGCTCGGAGTAAATATCCCATCTGTTTTTGAGGAAGCCCTGGTCGGGCAACCAGCCCATGGAGAGGGTGGTGCCGCCGTTCATCATCCACTGCCAGTTGATGCGGCGATAGAACGTGGTGGCGAGCGCCTCAATTCTGGAATTGCCGGTGAAGTACTGACGGCAGTGGAGCACGCCGCAAAGCAGCAGCGCGGTATCGATCGAGGACAACTCACTGCCAAACAGGCGCTGTCCGCTATCAATGTCGATGAAGTGGTAAAGGAAACCATGCTCGTGGGGACATTCTTCCAGCAGAAAAGCGAGGGTCTTTTCGACCCGCTGCTCGCAATCGAGCGGGCGGAGGTAGTTATATTTGGCGGCAATACACAAAGCGCTCAATCCAAAGCCGGTCGCGGCAATGCTGGCCACGCGGCTGAGCGACCGTCCGATGACCGGCGCCCGGTCACGCACCAGGCCGCTCCTGGGGCTCGCTTCGTTGAAGAAAAAATCAGAGTTTCGGCCCGCCATGTCGTCCAGAAGAGCTTCCGCCATTCGGGAGACCTGGGTGAGAGGGCGATTGATGAAGACGCCTGGCGGATGGGCGTATTTTTCCGCCGCCTGGCTTTCGGTCTTGGGGGTATTTCCGGCGGCGGGAGGCTGGTTTTGTAGTTCTTCGCCGGTTGCCAGTCCCGGCATGCCGAAGGCGAGCGCTCCGCTAGCGCCCGCCTGGCGCAAGAGCTGCCTGCGGGTTATTCGTGTCCGGGTCAATGCAAATTTATTCTCAAAAACCAAAATGAAAGCAGATGCGGCAGCACGGCAAACTATTCTGAGTGTAAACTCGCGCTTCCTGAGCGATATCACCATAAGGAGTGGGGGAACCGCCTGGGTACTGGCGTCTTCTGCTGCCCACTTTGCGGAACCTGACCTGCCGGAGTTGCATCCCATAGCTGGGAGACGCAATATGATTGTGGGCAATCGGGCGCAGCCGTTGCGCCCAGTCGCTTTTGCCCGCCAATGGTTTCTCGACGCATTTTCACTTCTGGTGTACACAGGGGAACGAACGGGGCGCGGCTTTTCTTCCATGGAAGGCGCGCTTCGCTAAACTCGCCTGTGCAGAGTAGAAGTGAAAATGCTTTAACCCGCACCACGCCCCGATCCGGGCAAGCTGGTACCAGACTCATCCCAAGGTGGATGAGGGATCAATCCAGGAGGATATTTTGGCTTACGAACTGCCACCACTTCCCTACGACTACGCCGCGCTTGAACCGCACATCGATACCGAAACGATGAAGCTTCATCACGACAAGCATCACGCTGCCTACGTCAACAACCTTAACGGCGCTATCGAGAAGCATCCCGAACTGGGGAAACATTCACCCGAGGACCTGCTGCGCAACCTGGGCACGATTCCCGAAGATATCCGCGGGGTTGTGCGTAACAACGGCGGCGGTCACGTGAATCACACCATGTTCTGGGCGATTATGAAGCCCAACGGGGGCGGCGAGCCCACGGGCAAGATCGCCGACCAGATCAAGAAGGACTTCGGCAGCTTCGCGGATTTCAAGAAGCTGTTCAATGAGACCACAGCGAAGCAGTTTGGCTCCGGCTGGGGCTGGCTGGTTTTTGAAGGTGGAAAGCTAAAGGTCGTGACCACGCCGAACCAGGACAATCCGATTTCTCAGGGACTCTTTCCCATTCTGGGCAACGATGTCTGGGAGCACGCGTATTACCTCAAATACCAGAACAAGCGGCCGGACTACCTGGCTGCCTGGTGGGGGACCGTGAACTGGGACGAGGTCAACAAGCGCTTCGAACACGCACAGAAGTAGATTAACTCGCGGCTGCGCCTATCTCTCGATGAGTTTCGTTGGGAGATAGGCGAAACTGCTCTAGGGCGGTGACACGCTTGGGCAGTTGCGTGCAGGAAAGGCGCACTGCAGGTCCCTCGGCTTCGCTCGGGATGACAAAGGGTGGGGTGGCGCTTCCATGAGGAATTGGCTAGTGGCTGAAAGAGTGACAAAGGGTGGAATGGCGCTTTCATGAGGAATTGGCTAGTGGCTGAAAGAGTGACAAGGGTGGGGTGGCGCTTCCATGAGGAATTCGCTAGTGACTGAAAGAGTGGCAAGGGTGGGGTGGTGCTTCCATTGGGAATTGGCTAGTGGCTGAGAGGATCGCACATGGTCAGGTGCGGGGCCAGCGTTGCAGGATGAGCGCCAGGGCTTGCTCGCGGGTTTGAACCGATCCTTCTAGTTGCGCATCCTCGGCCATGGCCAGCATTTGAGTGAATTGGGGCCCGGGGCGGTATCCGGCTTCGATCAGGTCTTTTCCGGTCAGCAGTAACTGCGGTCGAACCTGCTCTTGTGGCAGCGCTTCAAAACGCTGCCGGACAAAGTCGTACAACTCTAGAGAGCCGTGGCTAGCAAGGCAATCGAGACGATGCAATGCCAAGTGCTGGTCGAATTGCTCCAGGCGGAAGAACCGCTTCAGGGTCGACTCCTTCATCCTGGGTGCATCCGCAAAACGCATGTGGTTGGCAATGAGGGCCAGAATCTGTTCCGTCTCGTGATTGGCAAAGCGGAGACGGTGACAGATTTCTGCGGCGATCTGAACCCCCACCTCCACATGCCCGTCGAAACGGATGCGGTCCGGCGCAATGCGAAATGTGGCCGGTTTGCCCACATCGTGCAGCAACGCAGCCCACGCTAGCGCCACCGGGCAGCCGGCGGGCAGCCCCTCGAGCAACAACAGGGTGTGTACCCACACGTCGCCTTCAGGGTGGTATTGGGGAGGCTGCGCGACACCCTTCATCCGGGCAACTTCGGGCAGCACCTGGAGCAGCAGCCCGCTCGCATCCAGCAGTTCGAAGGCAAGGCGCGCCCGACCCTCGGTGAGCATCCGGGTCAGCTCATCCCGCACTCGTTCGTGGCTAACCTGGCTCACGGCAGGGGCCAGCTGCTGGATAGCCCTTGCTGTCGCGGGCTCCAATGCAAAGGCGAAACGGGCCGCAAAGCGCACCCCTCGCAGCATGCGCAACTTGTCTTCGGCAAAGCGCTCGCCGGGGTCTCCGATGGCGCGTATCAAGCCGGCACTCAGGTCTTGCATGCCCCCCACCAAGTCGAGCACCGCGTCTTCCACCCGGTGCGTCCGGGCAAGGACCTCGGGGTCCAACATCATGCCGTTGATGGTGAAGTCGCGGCGCTTTACATCCTCTTCCGGGCTGGTGGAGAAGCGCACCGCATCCGGGCGCCGGCCGTCGGTATAGGCGCCATCACTACGGAAGGTAGCCACCTCGGTCACCACCTCCTGGCTCCCCGGCCCTGAGCTGCAGACCAAAACCACGCCGAAATGCGCGCCTACCGCAAAAGTCTTCTCGAACATGGTGAGCACCTGATCCGGCGTCGCGCTGGTGGCGACGTCGAAATCCTCAGGGTCGCGGCCCAGCAGCAAGTCGCGCACGCAACCGCCGACAAAGTAGGCCTGGTGGCCAGCCGCGCGGAGCCGGGCAACGATCTCCGCTGCCGCATGCTGTGCCCCGCTGAGTGCCGATACTGCCATGTCTACTACTATAGAAACGTGAGTCAACCCAGCCAGCTGCTCTCGGGCGCCGAAGGCGCTTATAACCCCGGCAGCGGCCTGATTCTCGCTATCGAAAGCTCCTGTGACGAGACCGCCGCCGCCGTGGTGGAGCGCGGCCGTCGCATACTGTCGAGCATTGTGGCTTCGCAAATCGCCGTCCATGCTCCCTACGGCGGTGTGGTCCCGGAACTCGCCTCGCGCGAGCATCTGCGCAACATCGTTCCAGTGGTCCGCGCCGCACTCGACAAAGCCGGCATCCGCTTCGCAGATCTCGAAGCCATCGCCGTGACCGAGGGCCCAGGCTTGGCGGGCGCACTGCTGGTAGGCGTCGCTTACGCCAAATCGCTGGCATTTGCCCTGGGGAAGCCGCTCATCGCCGTCAACCATCTCGAGGGTCACATTCACGCCGTTCTGCTGGCGCAGCGGGAAGCGCTCGACGATGGGTATGCCCGATCTCTGGCCCTGGTGGTTTCCGGCGGCCATACCCATCTTTATCTGACCCAGCATGAGGGAAAGGGCTTTAGCTACCGCAACGTGGGCGCCACACTCGACGATGCAGCCGGCGAGGCCTTCGACAAGGTCGCCAAGCTATTGGGACTGGGCTACCCGGGGGGCCCGTGGATCGATGCGCTTGCGCCCCATGGGGACCCTTCGTCCGTGGCCTTCACCCTCACCCAGGTGAAGCAAAAGGCGCATCGGCCGGATTCGCCCCGCGACGCACTTCGATTTCCCTTCTCCTTTAGCGGCATCAAGACCGCAGTGCTTCGCTACGTCCAGATTCACGACCTCTACCCTTCGATCGAACGGCGGCGTGAAGCGTTGGCTGCTCTCCCGCTCGCGGGACCCTCTGCGGCACTCCCCCTGTGCGATGCCCGGACTCTGGGCCTGATCGCGTCGTTCCAGCGGGCCGTGGTTGAGGATCTCAAGCGCAAGACCTTCCAGGCTGCTGAGGCATTAGGGGCAGAAAGTATTCTGGTTTCGGGCGGCGTTGCCGCCAACCGGGAACTGCGGGAGCGGTTCACCGCGGAGGCGGCCAAGCGGGGGCTGCCCATCGCTTTCCCGTCGGTCGCTCTCTCCACCGATAACGCGGCCATGATCGCAGCCGCCGCCTGGCCCAGGTTCCTGGCCGGCGGCTTCGCCCCCCTGGATCTGACTGCGCATGCCTCGCTGGCCCTGGGGTACCCATGATCCTGAAGATCAGATCGGTCGGAGAGCCTGTTCTGCGTTCCCGCGCCAAGCCGCTGCGGCCAGAGGAGATCCTGCTGCCCAGCACCCGGGATCTCATCGCCGCCATGAAGGAGACCATGCAGGATGCCCCGGGGGTCGGCCTGGCTGCGCCGCAGGTCGGGGTGCCATTGCAGCTCGCGGTCATTGAAGACCGCGAAGAAAACATGAAGGACCTCAGCCGGGAGATACTGGCCGAGCGGGAGCGCAAGCCGGTGGCTTTCCACGTCATCATCAACCCGGTGCTAACCCTGGAATCAGCACCGGAGATTGAGTTTTTTGAAGGCTGCCTTAGCCTGCCTGGCCTGGTAGCCCTGGTTCCCCGGGCGCGCAAGGTGAAGGTTGAGTGCCTGGATGAGCATGGCCAAGCGAAGGTGATTCGGGCCTCGGGCTGGTATGCGCGCATCCTGCAGCACGAGATCGATCATCTGTCCGGAGCGCTCTATGTGGACCGCATGCGCAGCGTAAGTCTATGTACGCTCGACAACTTCACCCGCCATTGGAAGGGGAAGACGATTGCCGAGGTAAAGCGGCTGCTGGGTTAGCGCCCCTGCCAATCTGGGTACCACCAGGACCCGGCGTGGTGGACGTTCGATCGTTGAAGACGGTAGGATGTGGATCATGCCGGCAGCGATGGGGTCAGTTGGCGATAAGATTGCATCCCCCAAGACTCCGCCCCGGACGACCATCCGGCTCTTCAACACTCTTTCCAACACAGTCGAAGTGCTCGAGCCGATCGATGGCGAGACGCTGCGTATCTACGTTTGCGGACCCACGGTTTACGACTACGGGCACATCGGCAACTTCCGCACCTTCCTGCAACTGGATGTGCTCCGTCGCTTCCTCAAGCAAGAGGGGCGCAAGTTACGCCAGGTGATGAACATCACGGATGTGGACGACAAGATCATCCGCAACGCCGCGGCCGCGAAATTACCCATAAAGAAATACACCGAGAAATATGAGCGCGCCTTTTTCCAGGACCTGGACGCCCTCGGCTGCGAACGGCCGGAGATCATCGCCCGGGCCACGGAGAACATTGAGCAGATGGTGGCTCTGATCGAGCGGCTGGCGGCCAAGGACCTTGCGTATCAGGCCCCGGACGGTTCCTGGTATTTCCGCATCGCCGGGTTTCCGGAATATGGCAAGTTGTCCAAAAAGGATTTCTCTGCGATCAACGACGGCGCCCGGGTGGATCTGGACGAGTACGACAAGGATTCGGCCCGCGATTTTGCCCTTTGGAAGGCCGCCAAACCCGGGGAACACTGGGACACCAGGCTCGGCCCCGGCCGGCCGGGCTGGCACATTGAGTGTTCCGCCATGGCGCTCAGATACCTGGGAGAGAGCTTCGACCTGCACGCCGGGGGAGAAGACCTGATGTTCCCCCACCATGAGAACGAAATCGCCCAGTCCGAGTCGGCCACCGGGAAGACCCTGGCCTACCACTGGATGCACGTGCGTTTCCTGCTGGTGGATGGGCGCAAGATGTCAAAGTCGGAGGGTAATTTCTTCACTTTGCGTGATTTGTTGCTCAAGGGTTACAAGGCGTCGGCCATTCGCTTTCTGCTTATCTCGGTTCCCTATCGACATCCCTTAAACTTCACCACCGAGGGGTTGACGGAATCAGCCAGCGCGGTGGAACGGGTGCGGACCTTCTATCAACGGATCCGGGGCGGTGGCTGGCCGGCAGGGCAGAATGCGGAGCTCGATGCCCAAACAGCGAGGGCCCAGCAGCACTTCAGTGCGGCGCTGGCAGACGATCTGAACACGTCGGAGGCGCGGGCAGCCATCTTCGACCTGGTGCGGGCCGGAAATGTGGCTGCTGACTCGGGCAAGCTGTATTCCGGAAATGTGACGGGCATCCTGGAGGCCCTGCGGCGCTTCGACGAGGTTTTTGCCGTTCTGGAAGATCGCGATGCTGAGATTGCCCGGGGGGCGCTCAAATGGGCGCAGGAGGAAGGCCGGGGCGATGAGGCGGCCCCCGAACTTTTGGCCGCGTATTCGCTGAGCGACCAGCAAATCGACGCCTTGCTGGCAGAGCGGGAGCAGGCTCGCCGGACGCGCAATTTCGCCCGCAGCGACGCCATCCGCAAGGAGTTGGCCGCGCTGGGAATCCTGATCGAAGATTCCAAAGACGGCGCCCGCTGGAAGAGGAAATAGCCCGCGGAGGTTCCGGGTACAGGGGCCGTGCTAACCTTAGGGAGCAAGAGGGTGCATAAGGTGCGCGTGAGAAGCCAAAAACGGTGCAGTACGGATGCCGGTGCCTCGCTTATGCCCGTTTCTTGCTTCCGCTGGTCAGCGCGTCCCATCGCGCCACGCAAGCATCTGAGCGTGCCACCCGCCTGCACTCGACCTAGTCTCTTCGGCGGCGACTAGCTCTACTCCGCCGAAGCTCTGCCCTGTCTCCGTCCGCCTTGTATTCCATCGTTGGCGGTCACGTTACTTGCCTTTTCAGGCCAGGCGTCCAGGAAGACGCCGAGAAAGCAGAGAAGCATGATGCAGAATAATGGTCATATGAACAGCACGATTCTTGCCCAGTACGGCCCGCGACTGATCGGTCCGCTGCCGGGGCCGAAAGCCAGCGCGATTATCGCCGGCGACGAGCGCTACGTCTCGCCCAGCTATACCCGCTCGTATCCCATGGTGGCCAAGCGCGGCCGCGGCTTGCGTGTGGAAGATGTCGACGGAAACGAGTTTTTGGACTTTGCTGCCGGCATTGCCGTGGTCTCGACCGGACATTGCCATCCCGAGGTAGTCGCCGCCATCCAGCAACAGGCCGCGGAACTGATCCACATCTCGGGCACCGATTTCTACTACGAACACATGGTGACGCTAGCCGAGCGCCTCTCGGCTATTGCGCCGATGCCCGGCCCGCATCGCTTCTATTACGGCAATTCCGGGGCGGAAGCGATTGAATGCGCGCTGAAGCTGGCCCGGTATCACACCGGCCGGCAGAACGTGATCTCCTTCTTCGGAGCATTCCACGGGCGCACCATGGGCGCGCTTTCGCTCACCGCTTCCAAGCCGCAGCAACGGCGGCGCTTTTCCCCGCTGGTTCCGGGAGTCACGCATGTGCGCTACCCCTACGCCTATCGCGGCTGTAGCGGAGGCCCAGAGGAGGAGGAACGCTTTGCGCTGGGCTGCGCCCGCTACATCGAAGAGAAGCTGTTCAAGACCACGCTGCCTCCCGAAGAGGTCGCGGCTATTTTTGTCGAGCCAATCCAGGGGGAAGGCGGCTATGTAGTAGCGCCGGACGTCTTCATGCAGGAGTTGCGCCGCATCTGCGACCGGCACGGCATTCTGTTGGTGGCCGACGAGGTGCAATCGGGAGCGGGCCGGACCGGAAAATGGTGGGCGATCGAGCACTCCGGTGTACAGCCGGACATGGTTTGTATCGCCAAAGGCATTGCATCGGGCATGCCGCTGGGCATTTGCATGACGCGAGCGGAGCTGATGGACTGGGTACCGGGCTCCCACGCCTCCACCTTCGGCGGGAATCCGGTAGCGATCGCGGCGGCCCTGGCCACCATGGACGTGCTGGAGCGTGAAGGCATCGCCAATGCGGCCACCATGGGAGAGGCATTCTTTTCCCGCTTGCATGACTGGCCGTCGAAGCATCCGATCGTGGGTGAGGTGCGCGGCAGAGGGTTGATGATCGGCATTGAGATCGTCAAGAGCCAGGTCAGCCGCGAACCCGCGCCGGCGCTGCGCGACCGGATCGTCTCCCTGGCCTTTGAACAGGGCCTTCTCCTGCTTGGCTGTGGGGAAACCTCCATCCGCCTGGCGCCCCCGTTGATTGTCAATCAGCATGAGGTCGCCATCGGCCTGGACATCTTCGAGCGGTGTGTGACCCAGGCCGAGCAGGAACACGCGCACGCGGCCAGCTTTGCGTCGGTCACTGCGTAGGGCATGAGCGGCTGCCCTATCCGCGCCTTTGCGAGGTGGGGCATCCGCTCTTCTCTGGGTTAATCTGGAATCTCTGGAGACCGCCCCGTGCAGGCCGCAGGCATTCACCACCTCGAGCTGACCCTTCTCCTTCTTGTGCTCCTGGTTGCGGGGCTGACCACGCTTGCGCAACGCTTCAAGATCCCTTATCCCATCGTCCTCTTCATCGGTGGTGTGGTTCTTTCTCTCCTGCCTCATCTGCCGCAAATCGCGTTGAGCCCCGATGTTGTCTTTCTGGTTGTTCTGCCCCCGTTGCTTTACGCCGGCGGGTTCAACACTTCATGGCGCGACTTTAGCCACAACATTGTCAGCATTCTTATGCTGGCCTTTGGCCTGGTTGGATTTACAGTGATCGGCGTTGCGCTGGGCACGGCGTGGCTGATTCCCGGATTCGACTATCGCCTGGGCGCCGTTCTCGGAGCAGTGGTCTCAACCACCGATGCGATCGCCGCCACCGCAATCGCCAAACGCCTCGGTCTTCCCCGCAGGATCGTTGACATATTGGAAGGCGAAAGCCTGGTCAACGACGCCAGTGGGTTGCTCGCGCTCCAATTTGCCGTTGCACTGGTCGTCGCCGGGCGACGGCCCGGGCCGGGCTTGGCCATGCTGGAACTTTTCTGGTTGGTAGCCGGAGGAGTGGCGATCGGCCTCTTTGCCGCCTTCGTCATCCACAAAGTCTCACTCGAGATCACGGACTCTCCGGTTGAAATCACTCTTTCCCTTGCCACCCCTTACTTGGCTTACCTCGCGGCGGAGGGGATTCACGCATCAGGGGTGCTTTCAGCCGTGGTCTGCGGCCTGTATATTGGCCGCAAAAACTCCGAGGTGTTGTCCATCAATGCGCGCATCGAGAGCAGCGCGGTGTGGAAGACCCTGGAGTTCGGTCTCAACGGCATTGTCTTTATCCTCATGGGGCTACAGCTTCGACTGATTCTGACCGGTATCCATGACCTTTCTGTTGGCCAACTCGCGCGCTATGGGGCAACGTTCGCGATCCTGGTAGTAGCACTGAGGATTATCTGGGTATATCCCGGCGCGGCGATCGCCTACTGGATCCGACGCCATCTCCTGCACCAGGTCAGAGCCCTATCCCAGCAACAAGCAGATCTTTATTGTGGCCTGGACAGGAATGCGCGGAGTACTGGCCCTGGCCGCCGCCATCTCGCTGCCTACGATGCTTCAGAATGGCGCTGTATTCCCGCAGCGGGACTTCATCATCTTTCTCACCTTTTGCGTGATCTTCGCCACCCTGGTCCTGCAGGGTCTGACCCTGCCCGCGGTGATCAGGAAGCTGGGACTCGCAGTCGGGGGCGGCGAACGGAACCTGGAAGAGCAGCAGGCTCGTCTGCTGATATTGAACACCGTGCTCGACTACCTCAAGGATCTGTCGCGGCAAGCAAAGTCGGAGCACGCCGCCATTTACGAAGACCTGACCCGGCACTACCGTGGCCGCGCCATCCTGATCGAAGGCGGCAACCAAGCGAGAACGCCGGAACTAGACATCGTCCTGGCCCGCTATGAGCGCAATCTTACCCAGGAACTGCGTGCACTGGAACGTTCCACAGCGGTCAGTTTGCGCAATCAGGACAAGATTAACGACGAGCTGCTGAGAACCATCGAGCGCGAATTGGACCTCATCGAGGCGCGCTTTCAGAACCAGTAGCACAGGCTCGAAGCTAATGATGAAAGGCTTTAGCGCTTTTCGGTGCTCTTCACCCACATGACGCCGGCGGCGAAGAAGACGCAGGCGACGGCGAGCGCCAGGATAGCGTGCGGCTTGTTGCCATAGTGGACGGCGACAGCGGCATCAATCCACCAGACCACCGCACCGACGAACCAGATAAAGGAAAGATTCCTCATTCGCATCGAGGCTACCTCAACGACACCTGTTCACAATGCGACAACTCTTCCATAATCCATTACTTTGGGAATCGCACCTGAAACCTACGTTCTAGCTACCAGTAACAATTCTAAAACGAATTTGCACTTATGCTTTTCCAGAGTTCCGCCGCTTGACCCAGACCTTCTCCGCCGCGGGGTGGCCCAGGGTGGAGCGGCCGGCGGTAGTCTCAATGGAGATCGTCCGGTCGTAGTTCTTGGCCAGGACACTCACGCGGCCCCCAGGGGCGATACCCGCCTGGTGGAGGAAAAGCAATAATTTCGGATCGCGCTCATACAGGCTTACCACGGTATAGCCGGTATCTTCCCTGGCTTCCGAAAGCAGGACCATCCCGCGCTTACCCCGCTGCTCCGGAGTTTCCGGCAAGACCCAATTGCCATGGGGACAAGTTCCCCTGGAGCCCAGCCTTTCCAGCAGCTTGGCTTCAAAAGCAGGGGACACGGCGTGCTCCAGGCGCTCGGCTTCGTCGTGCACCTCGTACCACTCCATGCCAAACATTTCGGCCAGCATGCGTTCGATCAGATGGTGCCGCAATGCCGTCCGGTAGGCGGTCTCCTTGCCTTTGGGCGTGAGCCGCACAATTCCGTCCGGCTTGACCTCAAGATAGCCATCGCGCCGCAAACGCTTGAGGGCCATGGTGACCGCGGGGGGCGACACGGAAAGCCAGTGGGCCAGGGTCGCGGGAATGACTGCCTGCCCCTCGCTCTCAGCCTCGAGAACGGCCTTCAGATAGTCTTCCTTCGAAATGGTGATCGGAGCTTTCACGTCGGCCACTCTCAGTAGTGTAGCCCGTCCGCCGGAGCACATCGCTGGTGTCGCAAACTGGGTCGATGCCTGAGAATCATGACCCAAATTGGAACAGCCTAACTAAGCGAAGCGGGCCGTCTCAGTTTCCTGGGCAAGTGTCCGATAGCACCAAGAGAAGTTCCGGAGATGAAACCTTGCCGGCGGAATGTGTAGATCACGTTGTGAATGCTCGTGCTGCCACCAACGTATTCGCTTCGATAGCCCACAGTGCTTTGGTATCCGTCATTGTTCCCTGTTATAACGGAGCCGCTTTCCTGGAAGAAGCACTGCGAAGCGCCCTGGCACAGAGTTATCGAGAAGTGGAAGTCGTGGTGGTAGATGATGGGTCGACGGATAACAGTGCTGAAATTGCACGGCGGTTTCCCGTACGGTACATACGCCAGCAGAATCGCGGGCTCTCCGAGGCGCGCAATACGGGTATTCGAGAGAGTAAAGGCAGCTACCTTGTCTTTCTGGACGCGGATGATCGTCTGAAGCCGGAGGCAATCGAGACCGGGCTTCGCGTGCTCGCACGGCGCCCGGATTGCGCCATGGCGGTAGGGGATCACGTGTTCATTGCGGCCAACGGCTCTTATTTAGCTCACTCCACCAAGGAGGGCCCCCTCCACTCCCACTATGAAGCGTTGTTGAAGAGTAATTTCATTGAAATGATCTCCTCTGTGCTTTTCCGCCGGAGCATTTTCGATGAGGTTGGGGGATTCAACGCCACGCTTCGGGTGGCCGAGGATTACGAACTTTACCTACGCATCGCCAGAGCGCAGCCGATCTGCTGCCACGCCGTGATCATGGCTGAATACCGGATGCACGAAGCGAATACATCACGCAACTCCGAGTTAATGTTGACTACGACCCTGCAGGTACTCAAAGGTCAGAAGAAATACCTCGGCAACAACTCCGGGCACGCCCTCGCGTTCCGCGAGGGCGTTCGCTCCTGGCGAAAACAGTACGGGCGCAAGCTTGCGTTGGAATTGGCACGCTCCGACTCCACTTTGCCGGCCGATCATCTTTTGCGAAAGCTCCTGCGGCTCACCGGCAACTATCCGCAGGGCTTATTGATGTTCCTACTGTTGCGTATTATTCCCGCCCTCGGCAAGCGCAATCCTATGACATGCTTCCGTCAGCAAGTGCAGGCGGGAGCGGCGAATCGCGTCGAAGATGCACTGCGGAGGAATTGCCTGCCTTGAGGTCAACGGAGACGGTCTCGGGTAAGACCGGTTACCACCGCGGGGGAACAGGTAATTTGCGGCCGAAATGTGCCTGTGATATTTCTTTGAGTGAGTCAAACAACAGAAGCGCCGAACTCATCAGCGCTCAGGCTCATCTTGGTACCATCTGCCGGCCGCACCGCAGGGTGTGGACGGACCTTGGCTAGGGAAAGACCGGCGGTGAATGCCGCTCGGCGGTGCGTGCTCCACCCCCACCAAAATGCTCTCCGTCAGTCCCCCCCTGATGCATGACCCGCTCGATCGAAATTGACCTCTATGGATTCGCCCCCTTTGCGGGCCAGAAAAAAGTGCCCTATGGATGAACGCTCGAGTAAGGCAGTTTCGCAATTACTGTGGCCTGATAAAGATCGCGAGGTGTGGTTTTCCTTGGGAGAAAACCACGAAAAGGCCTATCGCTTCGGATCTCCTGCCACGCAGCACTGGTCGCGAACAGCGATGTGCGACTTTCTTGCGGAAAGTCGCATGCAGTTCGGGCGTTCCAACGACATCTACAGGAAATCCGGATCCGGTCAAACCAATTGCGAAACTGACCTAGCCGCTGTTGTTGGTGACGCATGGACGCAAACAACCGGCACGAGGGAAAACAAATCAACGTTCCGCAGAACATCCCGTTCAGAAACACGCTTAAGGGGGCAGCACGGCGCTTTCATCGTTTGCGCACGGTCTTCCACAAGAAGGCGATGATCCTGGTCTACCACCGGGTGGCCGAGGCCAACGTGGACCCATGGGCCCTCGGCGTTAGCCCTGCTCATTTCGCTCAGCACTTGCAGGTTCTCAAGACGATCGCCAATCCTGTTTCGCTGCAGGAGTTGGTGAAAGCGAAATCCGACGACGAGCTTCCGCCAAGGCCGGTCTGTATCACCTTTGACGATGGGTATGCGGACAACTTGTACGCTGCCAAGCCTGCTCTCGAGTCCTACGGCGTGCCGGGTACAGTGTTCATCACACCGGGATATATCGGTGTGCCGGAAAACCTGTGGTGGGATGAGCTGGCCAAGCTAATCCTGGACCCGACGTCGAGGCAAGAGGAGCTAAGCCTGAGTTTGAACGGCTACCATTACGCCTATGCCTTTCCGCCTGCAGGAGGAGAGCCGGGCGGCCCAGATCCGCATCGCAAGTGGAGAGCGTGGGAAGACGCGCCAGGTCCCCGCCAGACTGCATACCTGGCGATCTATGGCATGCTGGTCAAACTGTCAGATGGCGAACGCGAACAGGCGCTCGCACAGCTGCGGCGAGGAGCGACACCGTATGCCGACCGCCGGCAACATCGCTGCCTTACCGAAGATGAGCTGCGCGAGTTGGCTGCGGGCGACCTGGTGGAGATTGGTGCACATACCCTGACCCATCCGGTGCTTGCGGACCTGCCGCTGGACCAGCAACAGCACGAGATCGGCGGCAGCAAACGACGGCTGGAAGCCCTGACGGGCAAGAACATCCGCAGCTTTGCCTATCCCTATGGCAAGAAAAACCACTACACCCGACAGACGGTCACGACCGTACAAGCCAATGGATTTGCCTGTGCCTGCTCCAACTTCGGCGGACTTGTGACCCGGTCTTCGAATCGCTTTACGCTGCCACGCTTTCAGCCTATGGACTGGGACGGAGATCAATTTGCCGACGCGGTGGAAGGCTGGTACCGGGAATAGGCTGTTCATCCCCAGGAGCGGACTTGCCTGTGGCAAGTCAAGGGAGCAATTACACCTGCAACAAAAGCTTTGGGTGCCCCATTTGCCCCGATTTCCTGCGGAGGCTTGTGGCGTTGATACACCCCATGCGCCTTTCCTTAATGAAAGGCGCACACGCGGACCTCTCTAGCACAGCGTGGCAGGAAATCGGGGGCAAGCCGTATTTTGGCTTGAGTGGGCTACCATGCCTCCCCCACTCGTTTGTCATTAGGAGGAAACAGGTGTCTTGGCAAAGAGGCGCGCTCCGGCGACAATGGAGCCCATGCTAAGGCAGTTTCGCAATTACAGTGGCCTATGCTAGCCCTCCGGCTGCTCGAGGAATTTGTTCACGCCAGCGACTATCTCGCCGTCCGTTTAAAGAGAGGCTCGACTCGCCCACCGCACCTGGAGGTGGGGCGGCGGGGAGAGGAGGCGGCTTTTTTCTATCTGCGCCGCCTTGGCTACATCGTTGTCGCACGCGGCTGGCGCAGTGCTAAGGTTCATGGCGATCTTGACCTGGTGGCCTGGGAAGGCACCACTCTCTGCTTTATCGAAGTGAAAACTCGCACCAGCCGGAGCTTTGCCACCGCTGAGGCGGCGGTCGACGAGGATAAGATCCGGGTGCTCCGCCGGATGGCGCGCCAATACCTTCAAGCGCTGCCCACGGTTCCGGAGCAGGTTCGCTTCGATGTCTTGTCAATCTACTACGAAGCCCAGGAGTCTTTTGAACTGATCCGCGGCGCGTTCGATTGGCGTTGATTTTACCCTTCTTCTGGTCACCTACTGAAAGGAGCCACCCTTGTTGAATCGGCGGCAATTCATCTCCGCAATGGCTGCAGCAACAGCGATGACGGCTGTTCCATCATCCCGGGCAACCTCCGCTCGCCTCACGCACAAGGAACGAGTGGACCGCGCGCTGCGCGGAGAGGAAGTGGACCGCCCCCCTTTCAGTTTGTGGCACCACTACAAGCGCCCCACAGCAGAGCTCGAAGCACAGGATCACCTGGCATTTCATCGCACGTACGATACAGACTTTGTCAAAATCATGAATGACTTTGACTATCCGCGATCGACCACCGGTAAGTGGTATGAACTGCAGCCGCTGCAGACACCTTATCCCGAGCAACTGCGCACCCTGGAACTGGTGCGCGACGGCTTGCATGGAGACGCATATTTTATCGACACGCTCTATGGTCCATATATGACAGCGATGCTGCTGCTGGCGGCCGAGCCGGAGTTCGCGGGCAAGAAAAATACCGAGGATCGTAGTGACGTGATCAGCAGCATCCATACCTTTCAGAAGGAGAACACTGCGGCCTGGGAGGGGGCGATGGAAGCGATCACACAATCAACCATCAACCATATTCACCGCTCCCAGGAGATCGGGTGCTCCGGGACGCTGGTGAGTATTTTTAACGCCACCAGCAAGTTTGGATCTGTCTCCGACTATGAGCGCTACAGCCGGCCCTACGATAAGCGCGTGCTCGCGGCCCTGGCTGATACCAAGCTGACGCTGCTTCACCTGCACACCCTGGAGAGACCCTACCTGGATCAGTTCAAGGACTTTTCAGCGCCGGTCATCAACTACTCGGTCAAGACGAGCGGTATTCCCATCGCGGAGGTGCGCAAGGTTTATTCGCAGGCGATCGCGGGCGGAGTGGATGAAGTGGACTTCGATAAACTTACGACGGAGGAAATCCGGAAGCAGTGGACGCTGGCGCGCGAGCAGGCGGGAAGCAAATACATTATTACGCCGGGTTGTTCGGTTCCCGATGCCTCGACGGAGGCCGAGCTAGCACGCATGCCGCTGGCGGTTGGGGTGAAGCCGACTGCGGCTATGCTCACGACTTGACTTCTGCTAGCCGGCCCCAGGACTGACGTCCTGGGCACATTTAGCCAGACTTGTCCAAAATAGGTTTTTCGACTCTAGCCATCCACCTCCACCCATGCCAAGGTGAGCCACCGCCCTCCAATTTGTCATCCCGAGCAGTCAACTCGCGGTGGCGAGTGAAGAGAGAAATTACAACGGCAACAACGGCCTTGGGTGGCCCATTCAAGCCGTACTTTGGCTTGAGTGGGCGATGATGCCCCCCAACAACCCGTTTGTCATCCCGACCGGAGCGTTAGCGTAGCGGAGGGATCTGCAGTTTGCGTTGATGGACAAACGGAACCCGGAGGCGATTCGCCCATGCACATTGGCCTGTCCCGAAAGTGAAACTGCAGATCCCTCCGCTGCGCTAACGCTCCGGTCGGGATGACAAATTGGAGGGCGGTGGCTCACCTCGGCATGGGTGGAGGTGGATGGACAGAGGCTGCTACGCGGATGGGCTACTGGGCGTCTTTATATTCTTCGTGCCAGGCCATCTGAATGGCTTCGAGCTTGGGCTCATTGGACTTTGCAGGGTCATCCGCAAAGCCTTCCAGCTCGGTTACATATTTGTGCAGATCGGTGAAGCGCACCGTGAAGGGATCCACATCGGGGAATTTTTCCTGCAACTGGATACCTATTTCTTCTGCGTCATTCCAGGTAAGCTCACGCGCCATCGTCAACCCCTCACTTCTCTTCCGCCAGGCTCAGCGGCTTGCCCTCGGAGACATAGTTGCGGTTCCACTTGGGTATCTCGACCACGTAGCTTCCCGGGCCGGTGATCACGGCCTGACAGCCAAGACGGGAATTCAGCTGCAAATCGGCCGCCATATCGAGCCGGTCCAGCTCATCGTCATCGGCCGCTGAGAGAGCCTCGCTGCCCTCTTTTGTCCAAAGGTGACAGGTGGTGCAGGCACAGGAACCGCCGCAGGCATGATCGAGAAAAATGTCGAAGTGCTCAGCCACGTCGAGGAACGACATGGGTTTTCCATGATGCCCGTAGGGTAACGTGCCGTATTCGAACTCCACGGTACGGCCTTCGGGAAGAAATGTGACGCGGACCATATTGTCAGTCATCGGTTTACTTTCTTTCAATGAACTCAGCCTGTGCGATGGGGTGAGGAGCTGTCGGGCCCTCGCCCAACTTGTCATCCGCCGATTGCATCGTCTGGCCTTTGATTGCGCTCGATACCGCCGCGTCCATCATGAGCACGGCAAAACGGTGCGTCGCCTTGTCCAACGCTTCAGTCCCGGCACGCAGCGCCTGCAGATCATCGCCCTGCTTGAGCACGCTTAGCTCTGCACTGAACGCACCAATCTCTGCCCGCTCGTCCGGCTCAAGCAGTTGCCATGCGGGGTGGGAGCGATGCTTCTCCACTGCGCTGAGGATGGTGTCCGCTTCGTTCCTGGCTTCGACCAATTGACGGAGATGAATATCCTCTTCGGCGTGATCGAACGATTCCAGGATCATCGACTCCACCTGCTCGTCAGTCAGGCCATAGGCCGGCTTCACAGAAACCTCCGCCTGCTTGCCACTACGCTGCTCGAGCGCGGAAACATGCAGGATGCCGTTGGCGTCGATGAGGAATTTGACCTCGATGCGCGGCATGCCTGCGCTCATGGGGGAATCCCCTTGAGATCGAAGCGCGCCAACGAGCGGCAGTCCTTAGCCATCTCACGCTCGCCCTGCAGCACGTGGATGGCGACATTCGTCTGCCCATCAACCCCGGTGGTAAATGATTCGGAGGCGGAGGCAGGGATGGTTGAATTGCGCTGAATGATCTTGGCGACCACCCCACCCAGGGCCTCGATGCCCAGGGATAACGGGGTTACATCGAGCAGCAGCATATCCTCGGTAGCTTTCGATCCACCGCCGAGGATATTGGCTTGCACGGCTGCGCCGAGGGCAACGACTTCATCCGGATTGAGCTCGGTTCGTGGCTCCTTGCCCCGACGCGGTAGCTCAAAAACATCGCTCACCAGCCGCTGCACCGCCGGTATGCGCGTGGAGCCGCCGACCAGCACCACCTCATCGATCTGATCGGTAGCAAGGTGCGCATCGCGCAGCGCGTCGCGGCAGGGAGCGATGGTACGGGAGATGACGGGTTGAATCAGCTGTTCGAATTGCTCGCGAGTGATTTCACGACGATAGCGGCCGCCCTGCGGGAGCTTGACATCGATTTGCGCCACAGACTGCGACGAAAGCGCGATCTTAGCTTCGATCACCGCCTTACGTATCGCCTGAATGGCCTCCGGCTGCCGGCGTAAGTCGGTCCCTTCATCGCCGGCGATGTCATCGAGCGCGATGGCAATCAAGAGGTTGTCAATGTCATCGCCGCCCAGGTGGGTATCGCCATTAGTGGCGATCACCTCGAAGATGCCTTCATGCAGCTTGAGGATGGAAATGTCGAAGGTTCCGCCGCCAAGATCGTAAACCGCGATGATGCCTTCTTTTTGGCGATCGAGACCATAGGCCAAAGCAGCGGCGGTCGGTTCGTTGACCAGGCGCAGAACCTCGAGCCCGGCCATGCGTCCTGCATCCTTGGTCGCCTGGCGTTGGGCATCATTGAAATAGGCCGGAACCGTGATCACCGCCTGGGTCACCGGCGCGCCAAAGTACCGCTCGGCGTTTCGTTTGAGCTGGCGAAGGATGTGCGCGGAAATCTCCGGTGGTGTGAATTCCGTATCCCCCAGGCGAATGCGCAGCACCTCGCCTGGTTGGATTTCGTCGACCAACCGGAAGGGAAAGAACTTCAATTCCTCGGCAACGTCCTCAACCCCGCGGCCCATCAGCCGCTTAACGGAGTAGATGACCTGCTCCGGCGCATGCAGTAGTGTGTGCCGCGCTCCATTGCCGACCAGCATGGCCGGGCGGCCGCCATCACGAGCAGGCGCCAACGCCACCACGGAGGGCACCAGGTTCAGGCCATCTTCCCCCGGGATGACTACGGGCTTCTCCCCTTGCATGAAGGCGACCAACGAGTTGGTCGTGCCCAGGTCAATACCGACTACGCGCTCTTCCGCCATAACTCTTAAGACTCTCCCAGAGTCTGTTCCACATCACGAACCAGGTTCTGCAAATAACTTCGGCGTTGCAACAACGAGGTCATCGCTTCTTTGGCCGCAGTTTTCTTCGCCTCGTCGTTTTGTTCCCAAGCGGCATCCCAAGCCGACCACCGGGAACGCACTTGCTCGTCGAGCGCGCTAAGTTGCCCGGCAAACTGATTCTTTGCGCCCTCCAGATCGCGGCGCAATTGCGGATCTTCTTCGCCCATTTTCCGATTCTGGCGCAGTTCTTCGAGTTGCATGTTCAGCTCAAAGACCTCCTCCAGTAGATCAGCCGGCACCTTGGAGGGATTCAGATTGCCTGGCCCACGTGGGTCCTCGAATTGCACCCCTTCGAGCTTGAGCAGGTACTTCGTCCGCTCCAGCGGATTCTTCAAGGTGCGATATGCGTCGTTGAGCAGCGAGGCCTGGGAGAGGCTCCATTCCTGTTCCTGCGGCGTGGCGCGTGCATACACATCCGGGTGCAATTTACGGCTGTAGCGGTAAAACTGCTTTTCCAGTGCTTGCACGTCGAGGTCGAGTTTCGGCGGCAGGCCAAACATACCAAAGTAGTCGGCCTGCTGGGGCGGCTGGACCTTGCCGCAGGAGGCACAGAATGGCTGCCCGTCCGCGACCTCCTGGCCGCATGACCAGCATTTTGCAGGCGCACTGACTCTGTCAATAATTTGCATAGGGCCGACCCGGATTTCCTGTACGCTGCGCGGGATGGAACTGCGTGTGCGGTCCCGGCCAGCCGGGACCGCATGAACTTCGACAACGCCAACAAGCTCCGCAGGAAATCCGGGCAAGCAGACCACGGCGCGTCTACGCCGAAAACGATGAACCGCAACCGCAAGACTTGGTCGAATTGGGATTGATGAAGTTGAAGCCCTGCCGCATCAGCGTCTCTTCATAGTCGAGAATCATGCCGTGGAGGTAGATAAACGACTTGGGATCGACGAAGACGCGCACATCTTCAAAGTTGTACACGCGATCGCGTTCTCGCGGCTGCGAGTCGAAGCGAATGTTATAGGAAAGACCGGAGCAGCCCCCGCCCTGAATGCCCAAGCGGAGTCCCCCCTCGGTAGGAGAAACTCCTTCTTTGGCCATGGCTACGCGAATCCGCTTCAGGGCACGATCCGTGATCTGGATGCCCTTTTGATTCGGCGCTGCATTTTCCGCATTGAGGACAGCTAATTCCATCTTGCCTTCTGAGTTTTGAATTAATGAGCTACCGAAGCAGTGGCTTCCGCCGTCTCGGTCACGCCGTTCTTCTTCTTCCAATCGCCAATGGCAGCGCGGATCGCATCTTCCGCGAGCACCGAGCAGTGAATCTTAACCGGCGGCAAAGCCAGTTCTTTCACAATGTCGGTGTTCTTGATCTGCATTGCTTCCGCGACCGTCTTGCCCTTAACCCACTCGGTGGCGAGCGAGGAGGAGGCGATGGCCGAACCGCAGCCAAAGGTCTTGAACTTTGCTTCCTCAATCACCTGGGTCTCGGGATTAACCCTGATCTGCAAACGCATGACGTCGCCGCACTCCGGGGCGCCGACCAGACCCGTACCTACTTCAGACTGGCTCTTATCCATTTGGCCCACGTTCCGCGGATTGTTGTAGTGATCAATTACCTTATCGCTATATGCCATTTTTATCTCCGTGACTTCGTATCCAGCGTTTGCGTGCCCACACAAGAAAATGAATATCTAGTGTGCCTGCCACTCAATCTTCGAAATATCGATGCCTTCTTTCACCATTTCATAGAGCGGTGAAAGTTCGCGCAATTTCTGCACGACATCGATGACCTTGTCTGCAACGTAATCCACTTCGGCTTCGGTGTTGAAGCGGCCCAAGCCAAAACGAATCGAGCTGTGTGCCACGTCGTCGCCCAGCCCCAATGCCTTCAATACATAAGATGGCTCAAGCGACGCCGAGGTGCAGGCTGAACCGCTGGAAACTGCAACGTCGTTAATACCCATCAGCAGCGACTCACCTTCGACGTAGACGAAGCTGACGTTCAGGTTGGCCGGGAGACGATGCTCCATGGAGCCGTTGACGTGTACGTAATCGAGGTTGGCCAACAACTTGTCCTTCAGCTTGTCGCGAAGCTTACCTAGCCGCTCTGCCTCAGCCGCCATTTCCTCTGAGGCGATTTCGCAAGCCTTGCCCAAGCCGACGATGCCGGGCACATTGAGGGTTCCTGAGCGCATGCCGCGTTCGTGGCCGCCGCCATCGATCTGGGCCGAAATCTGGACCCGGGGATTGCGCCGCCGGACGTACAACGCGCCACAGCCCTTGGGCCCGTAAATCTTGTGTCCGGTCAGAGACAGGCAGTCGATGTTCATGGAGTTCACGTCGACCGGGATTTTGCCCACTGCCTGCACCGCATCGGTATGGAAGATGACGTTGTGCTGACGGCAGATTTTGCCGATCTCCGCAATCGGCTGCACCACACCTATCTCGTTGTTAGCAAACATGATGCTAACCAGGATGGTCTTGTCGTCGATGGCTCGCTTCAGGTCTTCCAGGTCAATCAGGCCATCTGCCTTAACCGGCAGGTAGGTGATGCGATAGCCGTGCTTCTCCAGGCGCTTACAAGTATCGAGCACCGCTTTGTGCTCAGTAACCTGGGTGATGATGTGATTGCCGCGCTCGCGATACATCTCGGCGATCCCCTTGATAGCGAGATTGTTGCTCTCGGTCGCGCCCGAGGTAAAGATGATTTCTTTGGCGGTGGCGCCAATCAGCTTGGCTATCTGTTCGCGAGCATGATCGACCGCCTGCTCGGCTTCCCATCCAAAGGAGTGGTTGCGGCTGGCGGCATTGCCGAACTTGGCGGTGAAAAAGGGAATCATCGCCTCGAGCACGCGTGGATCCATCGCGGTGGTGGCGTGGTCATCCATGTAAATTGGCAGCTTTACGTTTGCCGGGGCCGTTCCTGCAGTCTCAACGGTGCTCATTGCGCTCTCTCCTGCTCTCAACATTCCTACACTCAATCTTACTAATTGCTATTGTTTACGAAATCTTATTCAGCCGCCCAAACTCACCAGAATGGATTCCGCCGGCTTGCCGTGGTACTTCCGGGTGGGCTCAAGCTCACACAGGTCGGATACGCGGATTGCCTTCAGCACGTCCGAGATGCTCTCGTTGACCTTGCGCAATGGCTCCCGGACGGTACAGCTGTCTGTCAGGTCACATCCATGAGGGCCGGTCTCACAGGAGGTGATAAAAAAGGGGCCCGTCGATAGCGCCGATCACCTCAAAGGCCGTAATATCCTGGGCCGAGCGGGATAGAGCATATCCACCGTTCGTGCCGGCGTGGGAGCGAAGCAGTCCTGCCTTGGTAAGCCGCTGCAGAATCTTGGCCAACAGCTGCGGCGGAATGCCGTAAGCTTCAGCGATGTCCTTGGCGCTCAGAGAAGGCATGTCAGGGCGCTCAGCGAGGAACTTCAACGCCATCAAACCGTAATCCGCCTTCTTGGTGAGCCTTAGCATTCTCGCTTTACCTAGAGATGCAATTCCGACCGTGCCGGTCGCATATTCAGTATACGACCTATTTCCAAACAACCACAACCCGTAGGCGTTTTTGGCATGCGACCCTCCGGGCGCCCCCATCTGGATCACAGGTATTACGCAACTCTTACACCGGTTGGAGGTTGCGCCTACTAGCCTAATGAAGAGGATACGGAGCAGTAACGATGGCAACAGCCGCTGGCGCAGCAACCGAAGCAGCCGAACTACAGAGGGCCTTAGAGCCGAATCGGGGCAAATTCCATTGGAAATTTGCCTTGGTGATCGGCATCTTCCACCTGGGAGCGGTCGCGGCGTTGTTCGAGTTTCGGTGGTCTGCCCTGGCGGTCTTCGCAATCACCTGGGTACTGACCCAGAACGTGGGTATCGGCCTCTCTTACCATCGCCTGCTCACGCATCGCGGCTATATCGTTCCCAGATGGCTGGAATACACCATGGCGATCCTGGGCACCATGGCCTTGCAGGGGAGCCCGGTTTACTGGGTCGCGGTGCACCGCCTGCATCACCAATTTACCGACAAGCCGGGCGATCCGCATTCCCCGCGAGACGGCAAATGGTGGTCGCATATGGGCTGGATTCTGAACGGTTCACTGCATAACGACAGCGGGATTCTCAAGCGCTATGCGCCCGACCTGATGAAACAGGGCTTCTACCGCTGGCTGAATCGATTCCACTGGCTGCCCGTGACGGTGCTGGGTTTTGGCCTGCTGGCAGTAGGCGGCTGGCCGTGGGCGCTATGGGGCATCTTCTTTCGGGTCACGGTTGGCCTACACGTCACTTGGCTAGTCAACTCCGCAACCCACATCTGGGGTTCGCGGCGCTTCGAAACCCGCGACGACTCTCGCAATAACTGGTGGGTCGCCCTGCTGACAGGCGGCGAGGGTTGGCACAACAACCACCACGCCCACCCGGTTTCTGCGCGGCATGGGATGGCCTGGTACGAACTCGATGTCAACTACTGGGGAATATGGATGCTGGAGAAAGTGGGCCTGGCCACGAAAGTCAACGCCAAGCGCGTTTGACGCGGCTTCATTCCCTCACTGCATCTGCCCTCGCCTGGTTATGGTTTTTTCAGCTCTGACCTATCTTGTCCAGCGCTCACTGAGTGGCGGAAGCTTGGGAAATGAAGCGTGGGGCTCCGTTTGATGGGTAACGAATATAGGGTAGGCCGGCGCAGCTTCATGAAGCAGGCTGCGGGCGTAATTGGCGCGGGTACGCAAGCCGGTCTTTGGCCGGATCTAACAGCATCCGCTCAAGGCGCGACCAAAGGAACCCGAGATGTCTCCTACCCGCGTCGCTTTACTGGACAGCAACTCAAGATGATTGCGTTCCCCCTGGGTGGGGTGGCTGCCGGGAGTTTGAGCCTTGGAGGTCGAGGACAACTTCGAGATTGGGAGATATTCAATCGCCCCAATAAAGGCTTCTCACCCTCTTATGCCTTCCCCGCCATTTGGATTCAAGCAGGTAATTCGAAGCCCATTGCGCGCGTACTCGAAGCACGCATTTTGCCGCCGTACGAGGGTCAAGACGGACTCGGCTCGAATAATTCGCCTGGCCTGAGCCGAATTCAAGGGGCGACTTTTACCGGTGAGTATCCGCTCGCCAAGATCCAATTCGAAGATCAGAATTTGCCCGTTCAGGTGGAACTGGATGCATTCTCGCCATTCATTCCTCATGATGCGGATGACTCGGGGCTGCCGGTGGCGATCCTGCGGTATCGCGTACACAACCCTGGCCGATCAACAGCCACCGTGGGGGTTGCATTTTCGATCGATAACCCGGTCAAGCCGGAACCGCCTGTGGGAGGAGCGGCAAAGTCCGTACAGGACGCACGCCTGAATGAATATCGAAAGTCAGGCGAACTGGAAGGCCTGTTGATGAGCAATCCGAGCGTGCCGGCAGGCGATCCATTGCAAGGGAGTTTCGCACTGGCCGCGCTCACCAGCGATCACGCTGCCATAAGCTACTGGCGTGGTTGGCCCCAGGGACGCTGGTGGAACTCACCCATGTTGTTCTGGGACGTATTTTCCCGCGACGGCCGGGTGGGAACGAACCAGAGCTTCGCAATGCCGTGGGAGTGGTGTGTCAGCAAAGCTCCATCCCTGCGGGCGGATGGGCAGACTTTACCTTCGTGCTGTCGTGGAATTTTCCCAACCGCACCCCTGACTGGTGCGGCTGGACTGCTCCGCCAGGAGAAGGCAACACCATCATTGGCAACTACTACGCCACCCGCTTCAAGGATGCCTGGGAAGTGGCCCAATACACTGCGAGCAATCTAGAGAAACTCGAATCGCGTACGCGGGCATTTTCGAATGCCTTTGGCGCGAGCACTCTGCCTTCGGTGGTCAAGGAAGCTGCCAGTGCAAATCTGTCGACTCTAGCTTCAACCACCTGCTTCCGGACCGCGGATGGGGAATTCCACGCCTTCGAAGGGGTGGACGATCACCTTGGCTGTTGCTTCGGTAACTGCACTCACGTGTGGAACTATGAGACCGCTACGGCATATCTCTTTCCCTCCCTGGCCCGATCTCTGCGCAAAGCCGCTTTTGGCTACTCGATGGATGAAGCGGGAGCCATGCACTTTCGTCAGCTTCTTCCAGACGGCAAAGCGAGGTCCGGCTTTGCTGCCGCGGACGGGCAGATGGGACAGATCATCCACGCCTACATGGACTGGAAGCTCTCCGGCGACAACCAATGGCTAACAATGATGTGGCCGCGCATAAAGAAGGGTTTGGAGTTTGCCTGGGTTGCCGGCGGGTGGGATGCCAACCGCGACGGAGTGCTTGAAGGCGTGCAACACAATACGTACGACGTGGAGTTCTACGGGCCGAACCCAATGTGCGGAATCTACTATCTTGGCGCGTTACGCGCTGGAGAGGAGATGGCCCGCGCGATGGGCGACACCGCATCTGCCGACGAGTATCGCAGGCTTTTCAGCCAGGGAAGCCGTTGGATCGATAGCAATCTTTTCAACGGAAGCTTCTATATTCAAAAAGTTCGCGGTTTTCGAGCTGACCAGATTGCTCCTAATCTGCGGAGCGACATGGGTTCGGGAAATACCGAGAGCCCGGAATACCAGGTAGGGGGCGGATGCCTGATCGATCAGTTGATTGGACAGTATCTTGCTCAGGTCGCCGGACTGGGTTCGCTGGTGTCGCAGGAACACGTACAGGCCACGTTGCAATCTATCTACAAGTACAACTACAAACGCAGCCTTGACGAACACGACAATGTGGAGCGGACCTTCGCGCTCAACGACGAAGCGGCGATGGTCATTTGCGACTACGCCACCGCACCCCGGCCGCGCATACCGTTCCCCTATTTTGCGGAAGTGATGACGGGTTTTGAGCATTCGACGGCGGCGTTGATGCTCTACTCCGAAATGGTCGAGCAAGGACTCGAATCCATACGAAATATCCGCTCCCGGTACGATGGCGAAAAGCGCAATCCATGGGATGAGGCGGAGTGCGGTCATCACTATGCGCGCGCCATGGCCTCCTGGACGAGTGTGGTCGCTTTAAGCGGCTTTCATTATGACGGACCGCAGGCATCAGTGGTCGCAGCACCAAGAGTTCCGCATACAGTATTCGACTGTTTCTGGTCTACTGGAACCGGCTGGGGAACATTCTCCTATCGTCCGGCGGGTACTCGGGGTACACAGGTTACCCTGCGGGTGCTGGCAGGCAAACTTCCTTGCCGTTGGTGCGAGATTAGCGGAACAGGAGTCACGACTTCAGTCCGAAGCAACGGGCGCGCGTATCCCTACACTGTGAAGCAGAGCAAGGGACGAACTACCTTTCAGATGGAGCAAGCTCTGGTGCTCGCCGAGGGCAGCGATCTCACTTTGGAGATTCATCCATGAGCCTTGCGGCCGCCATCAACCGGCTTTCGGAATACGCCGTTCCGGCACCGGTGCTGCCGGACTAAAGCAATCCACCGCACACTGCGCCAGGCCGCTATCCAACTTGTGAATCTCCCCTTCCACAATCGCACGCACGTGAGCCGGCTCTCCCACCGCCCGTAGATTTAGCAGCAGCTCGAGCTTGCCGGCCGGGGATGCATCAAGGTCCCCGTCAACGATTGGTTCCTGCCCATTGCCGCAGATCGCTGCCTTGAGGAATCCGGTTGGCGCGGTGACGATTGCTTTCAAGTGAGCGATGGGGATTTTCGCTGCACTGAGGGCGCCATCGAGATGGTCGAGCAAAGGGCCCAGCAGCATTGCTGGAGAGAGCAAGCCTTTGGGTTCGAAGACCGCTCGCAGGTTCAACCAGGCTAGGGCCGCTTCTGCCTGCGCATATTCTGAATAATCGATCTCCAGCGTTTGGTCGGCGGTGGCGATGGCTCCTGAGAGGACTTCGTTCAACCACGCCGCGACGCCCTGTCCCGACTTCGAGCTTAGCTGCCGCGCGTGAGAGATACCCATCTCGGGATAGCCGGGGTACAGGTCCGACTTGGTAAAACAGACCAGATCGGCTTCCTGCAATTGCTTGTCAAAAAGGAAACGCATATCGGGATCGGCATCCTCTTCAAGCATGGCGCGGGCACGGAGCGGATCCACAAGAACCGTGAGCGGCGAAAGCTGGTAGGTCTCGCTGTACTCGAGCAGCGGACGAAGCACGGTGGCCGAGAGATCGGTACAGCTGCCGACCGGCTCGGCAAAGATCACGTCTGGCGCGTAGGCGCTGAGATCGCCGATGGCATCGATCAGCTGGGAAAGGCGGCAGCAGAAGCATCCTCCGGTGACCTCGCCCGAGTGCATGCCTGATAAAGCCGCGTAACGGCTATCGACCAGGTCTATCCCCTGGTCGTTCCATACCATGGCACTGCGCAGACCGCGTCGCTGCAACTCGCGCGCAGCGGCCAGAATGAGTGTGGTCTTGCCGGATCCTAGAAAGCCGCCTACCAGTACCACCCACGGCTTGGTGGAATGGCCATTCATTTTGCTCCTCCATTATGCTGCGCTCGTCGAAAAACATGTGGCTGGACTGCGGCGCTGCCCACTCAAGCCAACAGAAGGCTTGAATGGGCCACCAATCCTTCGTTGCCCGTGCGGTAAGCTGGTCGGCCGCAACAAAAGCTGTGGGTGCCCCATTTGCCCCGATTTCCTGCGGAGGCTTGTGGCGCTGATACACTCCATGCGCCTTTCCTTAATGAAAGGCGCAAACGCGGGACCTCTCCACCACAGCGTGGCAGGAAATCGGGGTCAAGCCGTACGGCGCCTGCCCCGGCGTGCCGTGGGGCTTGAGTGAGCTACCATGCCTCCCCACTCGTTGCATCCGCGGCACGCCCCACGGCAAGCCGGGGCAGGCGGGATGACCAATCGAATCGGACCGGGAAACAAGACTCACCATTTTGCCACAAGGCAGATGCAACTGTTATCGTTAGCGGTTGTCGAAACCCCATGCAGATTCCCGACCCGGTTCTCGTTCCCGCCATTGTCCGCTGCGCGGTTTCTGAGGGCCTCGTGAGCCTCCAGTCTCCTGGTCTGGATTCCCCTAATCCCCCGTAGTTGTGCCGCGACCATCTTCGCGACCGTCTACTGAGAAGTACGGAAAGGCTGAGGAGAACTGCAGATGTCATCCTATGCTGTCCCGATCCTGGAATCGCCCAAATCCGTCGCCCCCGGTGAAGTGCTGCTGATCGCCAGCGGCGATTCGCGCCAATCCGCCAATAAGATCTGCTGGCCGGCCCAGTCGGGGATGGAAAAACAACTCACCGAAGCCTTGCAGGCCGAAGGCTTCACCCTGCACCGCGCGCACCCTTACCGCGAGGATTTGGGGCACGGCTTCATCAATAACCAGCGCATGGGCATGGATGTCTTCATGACGATCCACCCCGACGCGCCGGTTATTGTCGCCGAAGCCGCGTGGCAGTACAGCCACAACGTCTTCTCCGGACTGGACCACCATCGCGGCCCCATTCTCACGGTAGCTAACTGGTCAGGGCAGTGGCCTGGCCTGGTGGGCATGCTGAACCTGAATGGCTGCCTGCATAAGGGTGGAGTGACCTTCAGCACCCTGTGGAGCAAGGACTTCAAGGACGAATTCTTCCGTCGTGGTCTGCGGCAATGGCTTAGGGAACAGGTGATCGAACATGATTTGAGCCATGTGCACGACCTCGACTTATCTGTTCTGCCGAAAGCGGAGAGGGAGTTAGGCGCGTTACTGGCCCGCGATCTCAAGACGCGCAAGGCAATCCTCGGCGTCTTTGATGAGGGCTGCATGGGCATGTATAACGCCATCATCGAGGACTTCCTGCTCAATCCGACGGGGGTCTATAAGGAACGGCTCAGCCAGTCGGCCCTGGTGGCCGCGATGGCGGCGGTGACCGACAGCGAGGCGCAAGCGGTTCGGAGGTGGCTCGACGGCCGTGGGCTGACCTTCGTTATCGGCGCCAACGAAGAGACCGAACTAACCAACCAGCAGATCCTGGGGCAGTGCAAGATGTATATCGCGGCGATGCGGATCGCCGATGAGTTCAGCTGCGATGCCATCGGGATCCAATACCAGCTGGGGTTGACGGACCTGGTCCCGGCTTCCGATCTGGTCGAGGGGCTGCTCAATAACGTGGAAAGGCCACCTGTGTTCGATGCCAAGGGCCGCGAACTATATGCCGGCAAACCGCTGCCGCACTTCAACGAGGTGGACGAATGCGCGGGGTTGGACGCGCTCATCACCAACCGGGTCTGGACTGCCATGCAACTTGACCCGGCCACCACGCTGCATGACGTTCGTTGGGGCGAGCACTACAGCGGCGGAGACATTGACGACTTCGTCTGGGTCTTTCAGATATCTGGCGCGGTTCCGGCTTCGCATATCGCCGGCGGCTATGCCAAGGCGCGCAGCGAACGGCAGGTTCCGATGTACTTCCGGCTGGGCGGGGGGACGCTCAGCGGAATCTGTAAGCCGGGACACGTGGTGTGGAGCCGGGTTTTTGTCGAAGGCGGCGCGCTGCATGTTGACCTGGGCCGGGCAACCGCGATCGAACTACCTGCCAAAGAGACGGAGCGGCGATTGAAGTCGGTCACCCCACAGTGGCCAATTATGCATACCCTGCTGCACGGCGTCACCCGCGACCAGTTCATGGCCCGGCATCGAGCGAACCATCTTAACGTGGTCTACGCTCCGACCAGCCAGGTAGCCGACCAGGCACTGGCCGCCAAGGCAGCAATGATGGCGGAACTGGGCATCCATGTCCACCTTTGTGGAGATTGAGTTGTTATAACCTGGAAAGGACACACGCGGCGATGCTCGTGCCTCTGTCTACCGATTCAAAGGAAGTTAGCGATACGAAACAGCCACTGATTCCGAAGGGCCTGGCTGTGCCCTTCTTCCTGGTGACCGCGCTGTTTTTTCTTTGGGGAGTTCCCAGCAATCTCAACGACGTTCTGATACGCCAGTTCATGAAGTCGTTCGCCATTTCCCGCTTCGAGGCGGGGCTGGTGCAATCCGCCTTCTACATGGGTTATTTTCTGCTGGCCATTCCCGCTGCGCTATTGATGCGGAAAATGGGGTACAAGTTCGGCATCGTCGTGGGGCTGCTGCTGTTTGCCAGCGGGACTTTCTTATTCTGGCCCGCAGCAATTATCGGACGCTACGGTTTCTTTCTGTTGGCGCTGTTCGTCATCGCCAGTGGGCTCTCCTTCCTGGAGACCGCTTCCAACCCTTTTGTCGCTCAGTTAGGGTCGCCAGAGAGTGCTGCTCGCCGGCTGAATTTCTCCCAGGCCTTCAATCCTTTGGGTGCTATCACCGGCGTCCTGGGCGGCACGGTTTTCATCTTCTCCGGCATCGAATTGACACCGTCTCAGGTCTCCGCCATGCAGGCGGCCAATACCTACGATGCTTACCTGAAGCATGAGACGATGCGGGTGGTGGTTCCCTACCTGGTGCTGGGGGCGATTACGCTCATCTGGGCTTTCCTGATCGCCCGAACCAAGTTTCCCACCATCGCCCGAGAACACGAGGATAGCCAGGACCATGGAAGCTTCAAGGAGCTGCTGCGTTACCCTAATTTTCTCTTTGCGATCGTCGCCCAGTTCCTATATGTGGGCGCCCAGGTTGGCACGTGGAGCTACTTTATTCAGTATGTGCAGGATGGGACGCATGAGCCGGAAAAGATCGCCGGCTATTTCCTTACCGGCACGCTGGTGGCCTTCGGCGTAGGCAGGTTTAGTTCCGCGGCGTTGATGCGGTACGTCAAACCGGCCTATCTGATGGGCGTGTACAGCCTGGTGAATATTGGCCTGGTGGCGGTTGGCGTTGCTTTTCCCGGCTGGGTTGGGCTGTGGGCCATTTTTGTAACTAGCTTCTTCATGTCAGTCATGTTCCCGACGATCTTCGCCCTGGGCATCGATGGCCTGGATCAGAATACGAAAATTGGTGGATCGCTGATCGTCATGGCGATCGTGGGGGGCGCTGTGCTGACGCCGCTCATGGGTTGGATTTCACAGACCCGGCACAGTATTGCGGAGGCCTACATGGTCCCCCTCTTCTGCTACTGCGGAATCGCACTTTACTCCTTTGTCGGAGTCCGCATGAAACGGAGAGAGCCTCTAGAGGTAAGGAGCTTATGATGCGCGCAGCCAACGCAATCTTCTCGCTGTTCACGTTGCTGATGATGACTAGCCTCCCCGCCACAGCGGAGCAACCAGCGCCGGAGTGGCAAACAAGGGTGGGGCAAATATTACCCTTGCTCGGACACCGCAACTGGATCATGATCGTGGACTCGGCGTATCCACTGCAGAGCTCGGCGGGCGTGGAAACGCTGGAAACGAACACCAACCAGATGGAAGTGATCCGCACGGTGCTGAACGCGATCGACAGCTCGATTCATGTGCGGCCGATCGTCTATATGGATGCCGAGCTGCCCTTCGTGCCCGAGAAGGATGCTCCCGGAGTGACAGCGTATCGCGAGGGAATCAAGACGGCTCTCAAGGGACGCGCCATAACGTCACTGCCGCACGAACAAATTATTGCCAAGGTTGATGAGGTGGGAAAAACCTTTCACATCGTCGTGCTTAAGACCACCATGACGGTTCCGTATACGTCCGTCTTTCTACAGCTTAATTGCAAATACTGGAGCGACGACGCGGAAGCGCAGATGCGCAAGGCGATGAGTGCCGGCGTCTCGAAATAGTGCGCTAGATCAAAGTCGGCGGTGGGCAGGATAGGGTTTTCGAAATCAGCTCGCCAGCGGGAACTCAATGACCACTACCAGGCCGCCGGCTTCCCCGTTGTGCGCGCTGATGGCGCCGCCGTAGAGGGTTACGATGCGCTCCGAGATGGAAAGACCCAGACCGGTGCCTCGATTGCCTGGACCATCGTCTTCGGCCACGGCAACACGGTAAAACGGCTCGAATAAATGGCCCAGTGACTCTTCGGGCACTCCTCTGCCCGAGTCAGCAACAGTGACTACGGCAACGGCCTTTTTCCCCTTTTGCTTTTTCTCCAGAATCACACGCACAGCAGTCGAAGCAGGCGCAAAGCGCACCGCGTTGCGGATTACATTCTCCAGGCAACTTCTCAAAAGCCCGGCCTCGCCACGGAGGGAGCATAGCTGCCTGGCCTCAAGGGTTACCTGCTTGCCTTGTTCCCGAGCCTCGAAATCGGCGTCATCCACCAGCGCAGTCAGCAGCTTCTCGAGTGGAATGTTTGCCTGGGTACGCGTCTGTTGCTGTATCCCGAGCCGCGTGAGAGTAAGAATTTGCTCGATGAGGTGGTCAAGGGCAGTGATGTCCTTGCGCATTCGGCCCAACGATTCGACATCCCCGCGGCTTGCCAGTTCCGCGGAAATCGAGAGTCTGGTCAGCGGCGACCGTAGCTCATGAGAAATATCGCCCAATAGCCTGTGTTGCTCGTTGCGGAGGCGTTCAATCTCCGCAGCCATGCGGTCGAACTCGTGCGCCAGGTCTGTCAACTCATCATTCCTCGGCGGAATTTTGGGTGAGACGCGAACCGAAAGGTCTCCGGCCCCCAAAGAGCGGACGGCGCTTTGCAATGTCCTAAGCGGCGCCGTGATACTGCGCGCCAGCAACCAGCAGAGTAGGCATCCAGCCAGGAGCGCAGCCGCTGCCTTGCCTGCCAGGCCGCCAGCACCCACTTGGCGGCTGAACCTGCGGAGTGCATCCACTTGAGCGAGGAAGACGTAATCCCCTTGCGGCGTGGGCACGATCGAAACGCCCAGCCAGGTTATCCCGTAGCGAAAGCGGGAGTGTCCCGTGGCCCGAGCCTCCTCAATCAAAGAGAGACCGCCTGACGGTAGCGCGCGCGTCGAGAGTGGTTCCCCATGTGGGCCGATGAGCGCTGCGCGCATGGATACAGAGGATTGAATGCGGTCGAGGTAGGCGTCGAGAGCGGCAGCCCCACCGGTGCGGTAAGCATCGGTGGCCGTCTGGGCGTAGAGATCGAGTGAAGCCGCAAGCCATCGTCTTCCCAAGGGCTGGGCGCCGCTAATCAAAGTAAGGGTAAGAATGGTGGCCGTTACCGCCGCGTTCGCCAACCAGAACCAGACCAGAATGCGCATGTACAGACTGCGGATCATTCCGGCGCGCTCCGGCTCTGGTTGGAGTACACGTATCCGTTGCCACGAACGCTGCGGATACGCTCCACCCCGTCCAACTTGTTTCCCAGTTTCTTGCGCAGGCTGCTGATGTGATTATCGATGCTGCGATCGAAGGCGGCGACACTTCGACCCAGGGCGCCCTGCGCCAGATCGTCGCGAGAGACCACTTCGCCGGCCGCCCGCACCAGCAGCAGGAGTAAATCGAATTCCGCTCCGGTAAGCTCAATCTCTTGCTTTTGCTGCTGCCTAAGCTGAATCACCAGCCTGCTGCCGGGATGGATTTCGAGATCTCCAATCTCCAGTACCTTTGCCGGCATCGGTGCCGAGCGCCTGCGTAACACAGAACGAATGCGCGCAATCAGCTCTCGCGGGTGGAAAGGCTTGGGCAGATAGTCGTCTGCTCCGCTCTCCAGTCCGCTGATCCTGTCCGCTTCATCGCCACGCGCCGTGAGCATAATGACCGGAACCTGACTGACGGCGCGGATCCGCTGCAGAACTTTCCTCCCATCTCCGGGCGACAGCATCACATCGAGCAGAACGAGTTCGTACTGCTGACCGGTGGCGGAGGCGAAACCGCCCTCGGCGGTGTGAACCGCCTGGACTTCAAAGCCCTCCATGTTCAGCAGGCGGACCATCGAAGCACAATAATCCTTATCGTCATCGATCAGCAGCAGCTTGGTACCCGGCATGCACTCCTCGGTACAGCGCTTCAGGGGCGTCCACGGACAACTACCGTGCTCAACGTTGGGCTGCCCGAAGTATTGAAGACGAGGCCCTTCACCCCGACAACCTTTCCCGGACTCAAAGATCCCAGGCTCGCCGACGATAGGTTCTCATACTCGGTCTGCGAACCGACCTGACATTCGATTTGATTGACAACAGGCCGCGAGGCCGTCCAAAGGCCGGTAAGTCCATCCAGAGAAAAAGAGTTCGTACTGACTGATTGGACGATTCCGACTGTTTGCGAAGGCTCGAGGTAAATGCGCGACGATCCGTAGGTTGTCGAGGAGCTGCCGCCCGCCACCTGGAATAGCACCTCCTGGCCGGCGACCAGGTCCGCGCCGTCGGCAAAGCCACTGCCGGCAACCGCCGGATAACTGGAGAAGGGCACCGCGAAGAGCGCGCCACTCGCAGGGTCTATGGTCGCAACGCTTCCACTGCTGACCGCGGTGCTGCCGGGAATGACCTGATGCAGCAGGACCTGGAAACTGCTCGCTCCGGCGGCGGGCGCGGCCAAAACAGTCCCGCGCGCCGCCGCGCCGCCCGAGGCATCGGCGTACGTCACGCTCTGCGCGATCAGGGAACCGTCGCCCAGGAGACTCAAGTTCAGGTCGACGATCTGGCCTGCGGTGAAGCAAGACGAGCTCATCGCACTGCAAACAGAAGGCGGGTAATTGTAGCTGGTGCTGGAGCCCAAATCGATGGTGAGTAAATTCCCTAAAGCAGTCTGGATGTTTGCCTGTTGTCCATTGACTGACTGGACGGTGGCCAGCACTGCATCGATCTCGCTCTGCTGATCGGTGAGTGAGGCCAGGGTGGAGAGCAACGACAGATTCACCGACTGGCCGCTCGAAAAGGTCAGGGAAAGATCGGACTGAAGCAGATCGCTGATGGAGAGGTCGAGATTGAAGCCGGTAGTGCTGTTGGCGGCAACCGTGATGGGAAAGACACCGGAGCTAATGGTCACGGACGCGTTGTTCAGCCGCGGCGAAAACGTGCAGACCGCGCCGACCGCACACGTGCCAATCGGCGTAACCAGAGGCGCACCCGAGGTGTTCATCAATGTGATCTGGGGATTGTCGTAGGTCACGGTGAGGCTGGTGTAGGTCCCCGAGTCCACCACCTGCGATGCCAGGAAACTGGTGTCGGTGACCAACTGGGCCAGGTCGACAGTGACCGGGTGTCTGACCAGCGAGATAGAGCCCGGCTGGAGCGTAGCGCTCGCAATCTGCAATTGAAAGGAAAGCACGGTAATGCCGGTGGGCGGCGTGTCCTGGACCACGAGGTTGATAGTGCCGGTTGACGGCGAAGAGCTGCTGGTCGAAGACGGCGCTGAAGATTGATTGCCTGCACTGCACCCGGAAAGCACGAGCCCAGTGATTATGCAAACCGTAAGCGCGGTGGAAACGAATGTCTTCATCATGGGTCCTATCTCCATTCTGATTACTTACAGCGTCTTGCGATGCAATCACTGTTCATGAGATATCACGCGGGCGGGGGGCTTTACGTAAAGAAGTGTAAGTTCTACAACCAACGATGTAGGTGCTTCCGAAACAGACAGTTCCATACAATGCTGCGCGAAACAATTCGCTAGCCTAAGGTTCTGAGCAGATCAGACGGCGCAAGCCGAACACCAGGAGGAACAGGATGAACTCTCTTTCGCGCACAGTAACAGTTTCCTTTATTACTCTCTGCACACTTGCCGCATCCGCGCAGGTGAGCACCACCTCTACCACCACTGGACCCAACGGGAAGACCGTTAGCCGTTCCACGGTCCGGGGTGGCGGAAACGTTCAATCCACGACCACCGGGCCCAATGGCCAGATCGCCACGCGCAGCGTCAATCGCTCCGCGGGCTCGACGAACGCTACGCTCACCGGGCCGAATGGGCAAAGCGCTAACCGGTCTACGACCTACGGTGGCGGTAATTCGCAAACCACGTTGACTGGTAGTAATGGAGCCACTGCGAGCCGTAGCGTTTCAGGGAGAGGTACCGGCACCGTTACCGCGACCACTACGGGGCCGCGGGGCGCAACCGGAACGCGGGTCCGTTACAGGTAATTCGGTCCAAGGGTGGGAGATCAAGGTCCGTGGTCTCCCACATCACGCGAAAACGAGCGAGACATACGGCACCCGTCTCTGGTGCACAGAAGAATTCCAGCCGCTATGTCTCCAGAAGCGACACTTCCTTGACCTGGCTACGGCCGACCTTCGCCGGCGTGACCAACAGGGTTTTCAACTCCCAGGGCGCCAGGTCGATGGTGTGGTCCAGACCCAGGGCGGAGCTTTTGAGCGTCGCCTGGGTCGGTTTTCCTGATCGCTCCTGCAGGCGCACAATGGTTCCGTCCGGCACCCGCTCGGCGCGCTTGATCGCCAAAACCCATACACTGCCAGGCATGATCTCAAGGAAGGATCGCTCCCACGGCTCGGTTCCATGGTGTGCGGAGTCCATCACATACTCGGCGGGTGTTTGCAGTTCTTCAGCTCGGCGATCGAGTGCCAATTCTGTATAGCCACCACGGCCACCCAAAAGCCAAAACCTGCGCTCCTGCCTTCCCTGGTCCTGCCAGGCGTTGTTGTCATCGTGTGGAACCTGGTTCGGGTTGTGGCGGGCAAAAGGCGCTGAGCGGATGAGCACAGTGCGGAAAAGACGAATGCAAGCAGTCATAGCTGTACGTCTGGTTGTTGACCAACGCAATGGTGTAGTCGGCATTCCCAATTCTCCCCTGCACCGCTCCCCAATCCTGATAAGGCTCTTCCTCCCCATTGGTGCGGCGCTCCACCACCTGCCCCGGCACTCTTGCGTAGATTTTCGGCTGGCTTAGCGCAGTGGGGATTTCGAGCTTCAGTATCTGCTCGTGCTCACGCCAGTCGATCACGAAACGAAGCTCGACAAAATCGAGCCCGGCAAATTCTGCGATGTCGAGAACGATTTCCGAATTTTGCCAGGAGGCCCGCTGGCGAGTGACCCGGGTAACCGGCCCGTTCTCAATCACCATGGACGAGATCAGCGTGGGCCGCCCCATCTCCTGCCGGAATTCATTGATGCCGTGGGCCCAGGTGTCGCTGGTGTCGCTGATGGCTACCAGCCCTATAGGGCCTGCCAGCAGCTCGGTGCCATCCTCGGCTTTCAAAGAGGAAATACCGAAGCCGGAATTCGATACCGAGACAAAGTCCCGATAGGCCTCGGGCGCGGGTGGGTCTCCATGCGCCAACGAGAAGACCTTGTAGCCACACGGAGGCAGCTCCACCCACGCCGACAGCCGGGGTACAAAGTTGGTCATGCTCGCCGAAGGTCTCCACTGGAGCGGTATCCTCTTACCGTCTTTGGAGGCAAGGCAGGTGATGGCGGACGTATGCGACGGATCCTGCTCGGTGTAGTACTCAACCAGGGCCTTTCTTTTCCAGGGAAGCGGATTGAGGAGGAAGACCGCGCCCTCTTCGACTGCGCTCAGGTCAACCCGTTTGGCCATCATCTCCAGCGCTTCTACTTTGGACGTTTGTGCGACTTCGCAAGCGTAACCGACACTGTCCCGCACATCCTGATAGTCAGAGTAGAGCGAAGTTCCCGCCATCATGTCGTGGAACTGGCAGAATAGAACTTTCCACCACGCTTCGGCATATTGATCTGCCGGATACGCGCGCCCCGCGCTTAAATTGGCTACAACAGAAATGGTCTCGGCCTCGCCCAGCCAGCGCTCGGCGCGGCGGTTAAGGAACTTTCCTTCTCCGTAGGCCGAATAGCAACCGCGCGCATGGTGCTGCAACTCGGTGCGGACCACGGGTAACGCAGGAAATGCGGGGGAGCTTTCGACGGCGAGGAAGAAGTCGCGCAGCGTGCTAAAGCGGAGTTGGGGTAAGCTTGCGTCCTGCTGCAAAGCGAGAATCTGTTGTATCTGTTCCCTGGTGACGGCGCCGCCGTGATCGCCCACTCCGAGGAAGAACGCAGCATGATCAAAGCCTGGTGCGAATGCTCCGGTGGCCGCTGCCTGGATCAGTTTGGGGCCAGCGTCATAGCTGTGCCAGATTCTCAGGGTAAGAACCCGCGATCCGTCGGCGCCCTCCCACCAGAACAGAAGAGGCAAATCCATTTCGTGTTCCTGGGGGCGCATGAAGACGTAATAACCGTAGCCGGCATGTTTCAGAATCGTAGGTAGACCGGCGGCGTGGCCGAACGAATCGGGATTAAAGCCGATCCTGACCTCCGCTCCCAGGGCAGACTGGCAATAAGCCTTGCCGTAGAGCGCGTGGCGAACGAAACTCTCGGTCGACGGAATATTGCAGTCGGGCTCCACCGGCCAGCCGCCAACCACCTCCCAGCGGCCCTCGCGAATTCGCTGCTTAATCTCACGCAACATCTCAGGATCCGTGCGTTCCACCCAACGGTAGTGGGCCGACGACGAATGGCTGTAACAGAATCCCGGGGTCTCGTTCATGCGGTTTAAAGCACTGCGAAATGTGGTGAGCACGGTATCGGAGCCATCGCGCCACGGCCATAGCCAGGCGGCATCGATATGGGAGTAGCCGATGATGTGAATGACTTTCTTGTTTCCGGACCGCTCACCCGCGGCGTGCTGCGCCCATCCCGGGGCGGCAACCATCGTTCCCAGCGACGCCGTCCCTTGAATAAGAAAGTCTCGCCTTGAAAGGCCCGTTCCGTGCTTGTCCATATCCTGCGCTCTCCCGGCTTGGCTGACGGGTTGAATTGTCGCGTTAAGGCGGAATCACTGCAAGACCTCATCCACGCGGACTCCGCGCTGTATGGCTGCCGAGGTAAGCAGCCCATGTCGCGCCAAGGCCCCGTTCCACTCTTTCTCGCGGACGCTTCAGGGAGCATGATGACAGATGGGATGGCAGCCGTTACATCGACTGCGCGCTGTGAATTTGTTACAGCGGTTCCTGCTCGGAAGCCTGCGGGAAGCACCGTTCCTGGTGCCTGTGGCGGCCTACACAAATCACGGTAATATTGGGGAAGCTGTGGCACGAACCGTCTCCCCCATATGGACTGAAGCGACGGCGCGATACGACATCTTCCCCGATAGTTGTCAGAGGTCCTTAAAAGAAGAACTTACCAACAAGCTGTACCGCTCGACCCGGCGTCGGGTCCGCGTTGTAATCCGCGGTGGTCGATCCCACTACTGAACTGACGACTCCAAAGAATGATCCGTCGGTGTAGTTGCTATCTGGGGGCCCGAAATTGGCGTGGTTGAAGGCGTTGAAAGCCTCCAGGCGAATCTCAATGTATCGGGCCTTTTCAGGTCCTAACGGAATGTCTTTATAGACCGTGAGGTTGGTGTAGTTAAAGCCCGGCCCGTGAAAGAAGTTACGCTTCACGTTGCCGAAGGTCCCCAGCGGCTCCTGAGAATAAGCCGTGGGATCGAACCACAGGTGATTCGAGTTGCGAGGATTGAAGGTTTTGACGTTGAAGCTTGAGATATCAGGTGTATCCGGGCAGCTGTAGTAGTTGGCGAAGTTGCAATAAAGCGAGTTAATAGCTCCTATGTCTGAAATGGTCACCGGAAATCCGGTCTGGAAGGCCGTCACACCCGACACATGCCAGCCACTGAGGGCTTCACGAAGGACAAACGAGTCTTGCCAGCTCTTGAAGATCGGAATCTCGTAGTTATACGACGTCGACAACCGGTGGCGCGCATCATAATCCGAGTCTCCATAATTCAGGTATTGGAAGCCGGGAACCCAGTTGGTACCGCGCCCATTGAATCCGGAGCTCTCAAGCCCCGAGGCATTATCGAGGGCGTGGCTATAGGTATAAGCAATTGTGAAATAGAGACCATGGGAGGTTCCCTTGGTCAGGCTGGCTTGAAATGAGTTGTAGTTTGAAGCTCCGTCTGTGAACTGCTGCCCGACGCTCAGGTACCAGGGAATGCCATTTCCGAAGTTCCCAGCTCCATCTGTACCCGGAACGATCGCGGGTTGGGTGAAGTATTGCGGGAAATCGAGGGACAATTGCCCTCCATCCGAAGAGCAGTTTGGATCAGCCAGGCAGGCCGCATGGCCGGCGGGGGTAATGGTATCCGCCTCATAGTCTCGAACCAACTTGTGACCTATCGAGGCTACATAGCCCAATTGCAAGACCATGTTGCCCGGCAGTTCCCGCTGAATATTGAGATTGAAGTTATAGATATACGGGACGGTATAGTTCTTTGGATAGGTGCTGAGGTCCAATTCAGCATAGCTGGGCCAATCCAGCGGTGTACCAGCCGCTGGATACACGTAGGGAAAAGGATTTGTCCCGACCTGACCCGTAGCAATATCCATGAATGGGTTGGCAAAGGCGGGGCTGCCACCAAAATCGCCGGCTCCAAAGGAGTTCTTGAAGCCAGGAGGGTTGCCGAGATTTTGCAACTGGCCCTCCTCCGCATCCCGATTCCAGTACATCCCCAGACCACCGCGAATAACGAACTGATGGGCGCCTTCTGGTCCTAGCAATTTGGCCGGACCAGAACTTGGTGACCATGCGAAGCCAAGTCGCGGACCGAAATGGTTGAATTTCGATGTAACACCGCCGGCGGTGTTGCAGCCGGGATCCCGAGAATAAGTGAGTCCTGGAGGGCCGCCGGGATAGACAGTGGAGGTTTGGGTTCCAGGATTCCAGCAAACTATCCCCAGACCCTCAAATTGATGATTCTGATACGGTGCCTCGAGGTCCCACGCGATGCCGTAATTAAGGGTAAAGTTGGGCGTGACCTTCCAGCTATCCTGGGCATAGGCGTAATACTCATGGCTGATGGCCTGAATAACGCTACCGGAGGCCTGCTGGAAGGAGTCGGGTATGCCCAACACAAAATCCAGGATAGGGTCGCCCGAGCTGTAGGTTCCGGATCCCGCAAAGCTGTAGTTGCCGTTGTTGTTCGCGTAATAAGGATTATTTACCCCAAATTGCTCGTAAGACACTCCAAGTTTTAGGTTGTGATTTCCAAGAACTTTGCTGAAGTTGTCCGCCCCGCTGAGATTTGTGTCTATGCGCGGCTGTGGGCCTTCATTGGAGAAGCCGAGAAAGCTGGCTCCTCCAGTGGCAGTGGTGCCATTTAGACCCTGGACGCTGATGAGTGGGAGGCCAGCTTGTGGCGCCTGGGGAGAGATATTGAAGCCGTAACTGCTCGGCTGGACAACGTGCTGAGGTTCCACGGTGGCGAAATTGAAGCGGAAGTAGCCGGCGCGCAACTCATTGAGTGCGCTTGCTCCCAGGGTATGTGTCCAGGACGCCATGAATATCTTGTAGTGCTCAGCTTCATTTGCTCCAAATCCTGGCAGATCTGAGCCACCATAACTCAAGGCGGTCGCGCTAGGACTCGATTGGAAGAGGCTGGAAGCCCAAATGGAATCATTTTTAGTGACCTGATAGTCCGCACGGATAATGCCCTGATCCTGCGCCGCGGAATTGGGGGCATTGAAAGCGTAGTAGGGGGCTCCTCCGACCGTCGTATTGGAGGCGGGCACAAACTGTTGCAGCAGCTTGGCCGCAAGGGGGTCATAGCCGCTTGATGGAATTTGAACAGAGCCTGCGGGAAAACAAACGTTCCACGGTGTGCCCGCCGCGCAGCCCGCAATGGCAAATGGAATCTGGTTTGAAGAGAGACCGGCTACACTATTCGAACCATCTGTGGCAATGTTGTTGTCGCCGCTGAAATCTCCATTGAGCTGGTCCGAATTGAGTACTGGCGATAGCTGTGTGGCTCCAACGCGGTTCCTGAGACCCTGGTAAGCAAGAAAGAAGAATAGGCGGTTTTTGATGACCGGGCCGCCGAGCGTCCCGCCATATAAATTTTGGTGAAAGTTAGGCCGTGAGGGGGCGAAATAGCTGCCGTTGGTCAGAAACGTATCCCGGTAAAACTCGAAGCCACTTCCATGAAACGTATTGGTCCCCGACTTGAGCACCTGGTTCACGATCGCTCCGCTGTTACGGGCGAACTCCGGGTTGAGCGTGCTCGTGACAATGTTCTCTTCCGCCAGCGCATCCGGATTGACAGAGATCCCCTCATCCTGCAGGGAAACATCGGTAATGTCGGCGCCATTCAACAGATATGAGTTCGCCTGGGTCTGACTGCCATTGGATGAATAACTGCCAAACCGGTCGCTCGACTCCACAGTACCCGGCGAAAGCTTTTGCAAACCGGATACGTCGCGGCCGAGTAGCGGAGCCTCCTCCATCTGTTGCGCGGTAATGACCTGCTTCAACTGTGTATCCGAAGTTTCTACTTGCACCGCTCCCGCTTCCACACTCACCGTTTGCACGGAAGACCCCACCTGCAACTTGGCATTGACTTCACGATTGGCATTCACGTCCAGCGTGAGTCCTGTGGATGTGAACTTCTCAAACCCCATCGCGGTGATCTCGACCGTGTAAGGGCCACCGATCTGAAGCTGGGGAAAGATATAGTAGCCGTGGCTGTCGGTCTTGGCCGATGTTGAGATACCCGTACTTGTATTCATGATCGAGACCGCGGCGTTCGGGACAACAGCCCCAGTGGCGTCGGTGACCGAGCCGTGCACTGCACCATAAATGACTTGTGCGGCCGTTCGCTGCGGCAAGCTGAGGGCTCCCAGAAGCAGCAGAGAAATCGCTGCCAAGGTTCTGTGTCGCCTCACGGTCGTTGCAATGATCGAGCGCGTTATCGAGTGGTGCATTTTAGCTCCTCCGATTCTCTAAATGCGGATTAATAGCCCTCGATCTTGCCTCACAGGCGAGTCCATACGGAGCACGGTTGCACGCAGATTGCCACAAATCGCAAGGTTGTGATTTGGTTAACAAGATTGCGATTTGACTAATAATTTGATCAACAATTCGGCGACGTCCGGAGCGGAACTCGAAGCCCGAACGGACCATAAGTCTCGATTTATCCGCAATTCGGCGCCGCTGTCGACCCTAGTGTGTGGTTTCCAGTGACCAGCGTGCGGTTTCCAGTGGCAAAGGTGCGGTTTCCAGTGACAAAGTGATCCGTGTTGTACGAAAAAGTGGACTAATCCGTTTGAGTCTATGATTTATGAAATATTGACAATCTGGATCGCCCCCTGCAAAGGGCACTCATCAATATTAATTTACTGATTCGATGCGCTTTAGCGAAAAAGTTGGGAGCCTTGCAACCTTTGTGTTAGTTAGGCAACCCAATTGCTACGACCCAGGCGTGACAGTTGTTGTGCGTCTGAGATCAGATTCTGGCGATACTCACCTGCTGGCCCTTGAATCTGTCGATTGTCGACGAATGTCATAACGGGCGAGTGAGTGCCTTTCCATCAGCTTCGGGCCATTCCGACCAACCTAATTTCTCATCCCGGCCCAGGTCGTCCGTGGAGCTATTTCTAAGGAGATCTCGTGACAAGTTCAAGAATTCACAAGCTTATTAGCAAGATGGGCAGCCTGCTCGTCCTCCTGACGTTCGCGACGGCGGCTTGCCTGCCTACCCATCTCTCAGCGCAGGAGCTGTCTGGGACCAAGGGCGGCCTTCAAGGTCTCGTGAGCGACAGCAGCGGCGCAGTGGTGCCCGGCGCGACGGTGACCGTCAAAGGTAATTCGGATTCCCGCACGCTCACCACAAATGGCGCCGGTCACTGGGAGGCACTCGATTTGACTCCTGGGCTGTATACGGTCAGCGTGGAGCGCGAGGGTTTCAGCAAGACGGAAGCAAAAGCCATCGAAGCCCAGATCAACCGGGTCAGCGGCGTGAACCTGGTGCTCCAGGCTGGAGCAGTCGCCCAGACTGTCCAAGTCGATGCCACCACAACCACCATCGACACCGGCTCTACGGCGCTGGGCTCAAATCTGACCGCGAGCTTCTATAGCCAGGTGCCGGTGGCCCGAGACGTAGGCAGCCTGTTCTACACCGCCCCCGGGGTCATCAACGCCGGAGGTACGGGCACAGCTAATCCTTCCATTGGCGGCGCGAGTGGTCTGGAAAACGAGTACATCGCCGACGGCGTGAATATTACGGACGCCGGTTACGGCGGAATCGGAGTATTCAGCCCGATCTATGGCTCGCTGGGCACCGGCATCAACCTCACGTTTATCCAGGAGGTTCAGGTCAAGACAGGCGCCTTTGAGCCGAAGTATGGCAACGTGAACGGCGGCGTAATCCAGATCGTAACCAAATCTGGTGGAAACGCGTATCACGGCGCTCTGGCCGCCTTCTTTGCGCCCGGCGGTATGAGCGCGGGATGGCGCTACGCGGATGACTACTTCGACCGCGTGAACGTCCGTGGACGCCTGGTAGCGTTTCCCCAATATGATGCTTCCGTAGAATTCGGTGGCTACGTTCCCGGCGTACACCTGAAGGACAAGCTCTTCTTCTTTGGCGCCTACAATCCAAGCCTCAACGAGTTCTACTGGAACACTCCCGCAGGTGCGGGTTTAGTGGGCCCTTTCACCAATAAGACAACAGCGAACGATTATGCAGCGAAGATCACCTTCAATCTCAACCAGGGGACCAGTATCGATGCCTCCGTCTTCTCTGACCCTTCCAAGACGAATGCCGGCTTCGGTTTTGCCAGCGCAGATACCTTCCCCAATTACCCCCAGTTGAACCTTTCCAACGAAACCGGCTTTAGCCGCTGGAACTATGGGACACGCAGCGAAACGGCGCATTTGACCAGCTCCCTTTCGCCCACATGGCAACTCGACATCGCGGCCTCGGCCAAGAGAAGTCACTTCAACGAAGTCGGGCTACAAAACGTCTACCAGATCATCGACGAGTCAGGCGCCGTATCATCGTCACAGTTCACTGCCCAGGGATTGGGATTCACGCAGAATCCTACAGTCCACGACTACGGTTTCGGCATCGATACGGAAAAAACCGTCAATTTGTACGGCCAGCATACGTTTTCGCTAGGATGGGGGTATACCCACTCCATCTACGCCCTGAATAAGGCCTATAGCGGCGGCTATTTCCCCTTCCCGTCGACCAACATTATTGGTCAATCGGTTGCCGCAAACACCAATAACCCGGCTGTTGTAGGCGCCCAGACAAATGCGGCGTTTCAGCTTCAGGCAGCGGCCCCCAATCCGACGACCGGTTTGGTCGACTGCGCTCCCAGCGATTGCCCTTTCTACAACGGCACCCAGGTCTACCTGCTCCAGGTCCGTGGCATCTTCAGCAGCCCCATTGCTGAAACCAGCTCGGTCAACATGTCGATCTATGGCAACGATAATTACCAGGTCAATCGCTACATCACGCTCAATCTTGGACTTCGCTGGGATGAGGAGCAACTCAACGCTGTAACCCAGAGCTATGTTATGAACGACAACTGGTCTCCCCGCTTAGGCATCAATGTCGATCCCTTCGGCGATCGTAAGTCGAAGGTCTTCTTCAACTACGGCCGCTACTCCCAGTCGTTTCCGCAAGATGGCGCATTGCGCGATCTATCGAACGAACTCGACATCTACGCAGCCGCCTGGAAGCCGGAAGCCGACGCAAATAACAACGTCATACTCAATGGAAATAACACCGTCACACCAGTTCTCGATGCGGCGCACCTGATTAGCGGAGATCCTGCTGCCGGCCAACAGAGCGCCAACGTTTCGACCAGCGGCGGCGCCTCACCGATCTTTATCGCGCACGGCACCAAGTTCAACTACGAAGACGAATACGTGGGGGGAATTGAACGCCAACTGGGTGGATTCGATATCAGCGCCCGCTATATGGATCGGCGCCTGAAGCGCATTATCGAAGACTCTTCGGGCGCCTCTCCAGAGGGTGCGCTTGCTGGTTTCGTCGCTCAGCAGTTTGTAGTGGGTAACCTGAGCGCGAAGACCGACCTTTTCGTCAACGAGCAGGAGCAGGCCTATACGGCAGCGGCCGGGCCGCCGGCGAACTGCGCTAATTCCACCGACCCCAACGTCGCTAACTACGGTCTACAAAAGAACACTCTTGGCCAGGTTGTAGGGGGCGCCTGCGGTTACAACATCCTCACCGCCGGCGATCCGACTCCGGACGGAAAGCCTGACGGGTTTTCTAATCCATACCGGCACTACCAGGCGTTTGAGCTGGAAGCGAACAAGAGCCTCAGCCACAATTTCATGCTGCGCGCCAATTATCGCTATGCCAAGCTGTATGGCAATTATGAGGGGCTCTTCCGCAACGACAATGGGCAGTCGGACCCCAGTATCAGCTCGCTGTATGACTTCACCGACGGCGTTCTCGGCCTGCTTGGTCAACAGTTTCAGGAGGGCTACCTGAACACGGATCGAAGGCAGGTTGGCAACCTCTACGGGTCATACATTATTCCCAACGGGTTTATGAAGCGTTTCACTGCTGGTATCGGATTGCGTGGTAGTTCGGGAACGCCGATCAGCGAATTAGGCGCGCATCCGGTGTACACCGATCCTGGCGAAGTACCGATCGGCGGCCGCGGAACGGTGGGCACCACTGCATCGAACTATCAACTCGATCTGCATGCTGATTACCCACTCCAAGTGGGTGAGCGGTATAGGATCAAGTTCACCTTCGATACCTTCAACGTGACTAACTCCCGGTCCCTCACTTCCGTCGACCAGGACATCGCTCTCAGCTACGGGGTACCTGACGCGGATTACCTCAAGCCAACCTCCTTCCAGCGTGCGTTTTATGGACGTGGATCGATACGGTTTGAATTCTAGGCGAGGTTTTACGCTTTACGGGGAGGGGGATGGAAACATCCTCCTCCCTTTTCCTTTTGTGCCGGCCGGGAAACCGCCGCGGGGTCACCGTCAATTACACTGGAAGAGTTATGGATACGCGGTTCCCGTCTGCCTGGTGCAGCGAAGAGCCGCAGCAAAACCGAGGGTAGATTGTTAAAGCGTTCTGTATACGCAACCAGCGTCCTGGTTGCTTTGGTTCTGGGGCTTTTCCTTTGCCCCCCGGCAGCGACTGCAGCCAAGCATCCGCAGCTTCCCCCCAGGTATGAGCATTGGCTGAACGAGGAGGTCAACTACCTGATCTCGAACCAGGAGAAAACTACCTTCCTGGGCTTGACGACCGATCAGGATCGCGACCGGTTCATCGAAACTTTTTGGGCGATTCGCAATCCGGACCCGACGGCGCCCGGCAACACTTTTCGCGAAGAGCACTACCGGCGGCTCGATTACGCCAATACCCATTACGGCTCGCCGTTTACCCACAATGGATGGCGCACCGATCGCGGCATGGTGTACATCACGCTGGGACCGCCAGCGCAGAAGGCCACCTATGCCAATACAAGATACCTGTTGCCTCTGGAAACCTGGTTTTACCAGGATCCAGGAAGCGCGCTCGCGCCCTATTTTTCGGTCCTCTTTTTTCAGCGGAGCCCGGCGGAAGACTACCGGATTTACTCGCCCTACCAGGACCGTCCGGAAAAGCTGATCGCCAGCACCAACGCCGTTAACGATGAGCCGACCGCACTGAGGATCATCAAGGAAGACCTGGGCGACGAGGTCGCTAAACTGACGCTTTCTCTTTTCCCCAATGAACCGGTAGATATCGTTCAGGGCACGCCGACCCTGGAATCGGACGCTCTGCTGAACAAGATTCGCAATTATCGCAATTTGCCGCAAAACATGGACCTGCTGGCGCAACGGCGGGCGCTGCTGGAAGGCGTGACCCACCGCGTTCTGCTGGGGCAGGATTTTAGCGATCTCTCTGTGTTGGCCACCCGCGATGGCGCCAACCAGGCCAGCATCCATTACCTGGTTCGCTTGTTAAACCCCAGCGATTTTGTGCTGGGGAAAGATGCCTCTCAGCGAGTCTATTACTCATTGGCGGTGGAAGCGCAGCTGCTCAGCGCCGACGGCAAGGTGATTTACACCGACACTCAGGACCTACACGACTTTCTCACTAACGACCAGGTCGATCAGTTGAGGCTCCGGCCCCTGGCGATTGATGGACGGCTGGTAGCCGTTCCCGGCAAGTACCAGCTTCGGGTCGACGTCACGAACCGGGTTACCAAGCAGAGCTTTGCCCAGACTCGAGGGATTTTGGTGCCTGCGTTCGACCACACCCTGGGGATGAGCCAGGTCATCTTCGCTTCCATGGCGCCCCCCCAACGCGATTATCAGCAGAACCAGCCGTTTAGTTTTTCCGGGGTGAAACTCGCGGTGGCCGGAGCGGATAATGCTTCGCTCGTAGGCGGCGACCCGATCCGGGTTATCTACCAGCTGTGGGAGCAGCCCGATGCGCCGGTCTTGCTTCAAGGAAAGAACCTGGAGATTTCCTACTTGATCGGCCAGCTTGGCGTAGCTACTAAGAAAGAGCAGACGCAGACGGTTGACCGCGCAAAATTCGACCCTCAGGGAAATCTTCTGATGGGTACCGACATCCCTACCAACGACCTTCACCCCGGAAACTATCGACTCGTGGTTCGAGTTACCGATGCGGAGACTAAGGAGAGCACTACGCAAGCGATCAATTTCCGGCTGGTCGGTGGGGACCGTCATCCGCTGTGGGACGTTACGAGCCCTTCCTACACCAATACTGCGGACTCCGTCGTCAATTTGTATCGGCGCGGCCTGTGCGCATTGGCGCAGCAACAACCGCAAGCCGCGGTCGCTTATCTAAAGCAAGCCGTGGATGCAGGCACACCCGACGCGGCCATGTACAGCGCCCTGGCGTCGGCTTACCGGCTGGCCGGGAACACCACTGCTGCCGCTGCCACGGAAAAGCAGCGTGACAGCGCGCTCGCCCAGCAGGGCGCGGCGCCTTCCAGCAATTAGGCAGTTTCGCAATGACTGTGGACTGATAAAGATCGCGAGGTGTGGTTTTCCTTGGGAGAAAACCACGGCAAGGCCCTCCGCTTTGATCTTGCACCAATTGCGAAACTGCCGCGACAGTTATTTGTCTTCCTCGGGGCCAGGATGCTTGCCCACGAACGGGGAGCAGCAGGGCTCCTTGGCAGGTGTGAATTCCATAAACTCCACCCGGGTAAAGTCGGGGTCGTAGAGGTTGAGCTGCACTTTGCCATCGCGACCGACCTGGGTCTTGGTGCAGTTGGGCCCCTCACATTTGTTCCGCTCCAGCGCGGCAACGGCATCGGCCATGTGGGCCACACCCAGCGAGAAGTGGTCCATCACACCGGTTTGTTTCAGGGTGGGGGTCGGAGACACGTTCAGCATGTATTCCAGCCAGTCGGTGCCATCGGGCACCTGGATGCTTTGGTAGTCCGTCCGGGTGTCGGTCTTGCCGCCATGCCAGTAGGGGCGGAAGCCCAGCACGTCTCGCCAGAATGCGTCTTCTTTTGCGGCATCCCGGACGATGAAGCCGACGTGGATGACACGCTTGCTGGTGGCGTCCGGAGAGGAGGGGGCTTTGGCAACCAGCTTATTGGAGCCGCGCTGTACGAAAATCACCAGATTGCCCTCAGGATCGCGCACTCCGAACTCGCCAGCTTTCAACGGCAACTCTGCCGTGATTCCGTGTGCTGCCAGGTAGCGCTCCAGAGCGGCAGCGTTGCGGGTGGTGAATGCGACGGCGGCCATGCGAACGTCCGGCTTGGGTGGCGGCGGCGAAGTCAGTATCTCGATCCATTGAGAGGAATTGACCGGATAAATCGATACGCCGTTCGATTCCAGACGCTTGTACCCCAGGGTGTCACCATAGAACTTTTGTGCTCCGGCCGGATCGGTCGTATAGAAGCGCGCGAAAGCGATCCCGGTGATCGCGGGACGCTCTGCCGCCTGCGCCCCCGGAGCAGCAACACTGGCAAGGACAATCGCAAGCAATAGAGACTCGTCTCATGCATCGAACTCTAGTGGATTTAACGCATTTTTGCTAACACTGTGGTCCGGTGGGATCAGTTATGTGCGGCCATTTTTTTGCGGAATGGCCGCGTTGAGTTCAGTTTCCTGGTCTACACCATTAGCAAAAATGCTCTGGTCAGCTTCGGTCGAAACGCTACCGAGGCGCCGGGAGCCAGAAAGATTGCGTCTCCGCCTAATCCCCAATAAACTTCTCTCCGGGCAAAAATCCGGGTTTTTCAGGTTTGTAAGGAGACTACGTGCGCCCTTTTCGGATCTTCGTGTTTCTTTTTCTGGCCTTTCTCAGTCTCCAGTTCCTTCAGACCGGCAAAGTGGAAGCGCAGGAGCCACCAAACAATATGGTGGAGCCGCCGCCGCACGCCAAGCAGATCTACCTCAAGCACGTTCTGGTGATCGGTCAGACGAAGGGTTTCGAACACAACTCGATCTCGGCCGCCATGGCCGCCATCTACACCATGGGGAAAGAAAGCGGGCTTTGGGACACGATGCTGCGCACCGACACCGAGCTGCTCACTAAGAAAGAGTTGAAGAACAACGCAAAAAACCTGAACTATTTCGACGTGGTCATCTTCTCCAGCACCACCGGCGAACTGGACATGGACGCGGGCCAGAAACAGGATTTATGTCGTTCATCAAGGAAGACGGGAAAGGCTTCGTGGGCATCCATGCTGCGCTGGACACGAACTACACCTGGCCAGAGTATGGCGAAATGATTGGCGGATGGTTCGATCAGCATCCCTGGATGACGTTCAATGCGCCGATTATCAATGAAGACCCCGACTTTCCCGCGGTGCGTCATTTTCCCAAGGCGTTCGTGAAGTACGACGAGATCTATCAGCCTAAGGATTGGTCGCGGAGCAATGTGAACGTGCTGCTCAGCCTGGATTCGAGCAAGCTCAACTATGAGAACAACCCGCGTATTCATCGCACGGACCATGATTTTCCAGTGGCCTGGAGCAAGATGTACGGTAAAGGGAGGGTGTTCTATTCCACGCTCGGCCATACGGAAGAGGCATGGGAAGATCCGGACATCCGGAAGATGTATTTCGAGGCGATCAAGTGGTCGTTAGGGATGACCGAGGGAAGCACAACATCGCACCCACGGCCAGCCGGCTCCGCACCCAGTAAGTGAAGTAGAACCCGATGGGAATGAAGGTGGTGTCACAAGGATGAAGAGATTCCGGGATTTTGCCATGCTGGCGGCGATCGCAGGTTTGGCTGCCTACCAAGGCAGACAATTGCACATTTATGCAGCGTCAAGCCAGGCGCCGGTCGCCCCGACGACGCAAAACGCGGGACCCACCCACGGTGGTGATGCTCCGCCGGCTCAATCTGCCGCGGCGGCTGCCGCGGGCGGTTCTCTCTTCCAACAGAATTGCGCCTTCTGTCACGGCCGGGATGCCGGCGGTGGAGAAACCGGCCCCGACCTTACCCGGTCGAAGCTGGTGACCGCAGATGTCGGCGGAGACAAGATTGGGGATGTAGTGCTGCATGGACGACCCGACAAAGGGATGCCTGCTTTCCCATTCTCCAGCGAACAGATCACTGAACTCGCTGCTTTTATTCATTCCGAGCAGACCAAGGCCATGGCACAGAGCGGCAAGAGGAAAGGGGTCGATGTATCCGATCTTCAGACGGGGAACGTGGAGGCCGGTAAAGCCTATTTCAATGGCGCGGGCGGCGCGCGACCTGCCACTCACCTACCGGTGATCTGGCCGGCATCGCCTCGCGCTATGAGGGACTGCAGCTGGAAGAACGAATGCTGTATCCCAAAGACGTGAAGAGCAAGGTAACGGTGACGCTCGCTTCGGGAGAAAAGATTGCGGGCACCCTGGCGTACCAGGATGAATTCACGGTGGGATTGCGGGATGCCACAGGGACGTACCGGTCGTGGCCCACGAGCGCTGTGAAGGTCTCCGTCGACGCGCCCGTGGAAGCCCACGTGGCCTTGTTCAGCAAATACACCGATGACGATATCCATAACCTGATGGCGTATATCCAGACCCTGCGCTAGGAGCATTTTTTTGACTGCTTTGAAAAACATATTGCTTCTCGCTGTAGGCGCGATTTTGGCCTTTGCATTTTCATGTCCGGTGAATGCGCAGAATGTGGATGCCAACATGCTTCTGCATCCGCCGGACGACAGCTGGCCTGGATACCATGGCGACTACTCGGGAAGACGGCACAGTAAGCTGACGCAGATTACGCCGCAAAATGTAGCGAATTAAGCCTGGCCTGGGCCTTTCAGACGAGCCAGCCGGCAGAAATCAAATCCTCTCCGCTATTGGTCGATGGCGTGTTGTACTTTACCGTCCCGGACAATGTCTGGGCGGTCGATGCGCGCTCGGCCAGAAACTTTGGCAGTACACCTATCCACCCAACAGGGTACGGTTCCGCCAGAGCGGTCAATAGCGCGGCTTCTCGCTCCATCGTCAGGCCCTCGCGGCCAGGCTGGGGGCCGCCGCGTTCGGTGTCCCAGGCAAAGGTGGCGCGAATAGTGTCGTCGAGATCGCGGGGCGCGAGGCCGGCCGCCACGGCGAGGGAGGTATCGACCAGCGAGGCGCCTTCCCAGCCCGGAGCTGCGATCCACAGCGGCACGCCCATCCATGGGTCGACGCCGGCCGCGATGAGCCTATCGCTTGGCGCCCAGATCAACTCGGCGGCGCCGCCGACAACGGCCTTGCAGTGCTCCAGGAGCCGCTTGAGCGGCATGGGCGCGCCGGTGACGTTGAACACGCCGGCCAAGCGGTCGAGCGCGGCGCCGAGGGTCCAGTCGGCGAGGTCGCGCACGTCGATGAACTGCGTAAGGTCGCTCGGATCACCCGGCGCGAGGACGCGGCCGCCGCGGGCGATGCGTCGCGGCCAATAGGCGAAGCGATCGGTTGGATCATGTGGTCCGACGATGAGTCGGGACGCGCGATCAGGGTCCTGCCGGCGAACCGCTCCTGGATGATCCGCCGCAAGTCGCCTTGCGGCGCCGTAGTCGTCGCCGGGGTCGAGCGCCGCTCGAAGACCGATGACGTCCGCCCCCTCCACCTGGGCGATGCTGTGGTCCGCGTAGACCGAGACCGTCGAGATGAAGCCGTAGGCGTCAACCGAATCGGCGAGCGCGTCCGCGGCCAGCTGAGCCGAGGCCGGCTGATAGCAGGCGACGTCGATCGCGACGTCCCAACGACGACCGCGCAGGGCCGACAGATCCAGGGTACGGTCGCCGCGAAGCTTCTCTGTGCCCGGAAACAGGTCGGGATTGGTGCGACCGCGGTTGAAGAGGGTGACTTCGTGTCCTTGGCCGAGGGCGGCATCGACAAGCGCCCGGCCGAGGAACTGGGTGCCCCCAAGGATCAGGATCCGCTGAGCCGAAGCCCGGGCTCTGCCGAGGACATGGCCATCGCTCTCCTCGATCGCGCGTCAGGGGTTCACCCGAGCGCTCGCGTGCTGCGTATCATTGGATGTGCCGAGAGTCCGCTTTTGATGCTGTGGACGGCACTCCACCACCCGCAGGAGCATAGGCTTCTGCAAGCAGGAGGAGGAGTGCGATGGGTCAGGTGGTTACGATCGGTCTGGATTTGGCCAAGTCGGTGTTCCAGGTCCACGGAGTAGACGCGGCGGGCGAGGTCGTGGTGCGGCGCAAGCTCCGGCGATCTCAGCTGCTGGCGTTCTTCGCCAAGCAGCCGGCGTGTCTCGTCGGCATGGAGGCCTGCGCCTCGTCGCACCACTGGGCGCGGGAGCTGATCGCGCTCGGCCACGAGGTGAAGCTGATGCCGGCGCAGTACGTGAAGCCCTACGTCAAGCGCAGCAAGAACGACGCGGCTGACGCCGAAGCGATCTGCGAGGCGGTCACCCGCCCGACGATGCGGTTCGTGGCGATCAAGAGCCCTGAGCAGCAGTGCGCCATGATGCTGCACCGGGTGCGGCTGGTGCTCTGTCGCCAGCGCACGCAGCTCTCCAACGCGCTGCGGGCTCATCTGGCGGAGTTCGGCATCGTCGCGCCGGTCGGCCGCCTGGGGCTGGAGCGCCTGATCGAGATCGTCGCCGATCCCGAGGATCACCGCCTGCCGGCGGGCGCGCGGACCTCTCTGCGGATGCTGGTCGCGCAGCTTGCCGTGGTGAAGGCGCAGATCCTGGAGAACGACCGCAGGATCATGGCTGACGCGCGCAGCACCGAGCTCGGGCGAAGGCTCATGACCGTGCCCGGCGTCGGCCCGCTGCTCGCCAGCGCGCTTGTCGCCACCGTCGCCGATCCGCGCATCTTCCGGTCGGGCCGCGACCTGGCGGCGTGGATCGGCCTGGTCCCCCGGCAGAACTCCAGCGGCGGCAAGGAGCGGCTCGGCTCGATCTGCAAGGCCGGCCATCGCTACCTGCGCCAGATGCTCGTCGTCGGCTCCATGGCGGTGATCCGACACGCCGAGCGCTCGGCCAGGCGCCGCCCATGGCTGGCGCAGCTCCTGGCGCGCAAGAAGGCGAAGGTCGCCGCGGTCGCGCTCGCCAACAAGATCGCCCGGACCGTCTGGGCGATGATGATCACGGGCGATCGCTACCGCGAGCCGCTCGCCGCTTGAGCTAGGCGCGGGTCCGGCTGCGCTGACGAAGTTGGGAAGGGCGAACAGGAGCTAATGCACAAAGCCGGTTGAAACCGCCGCACCGGGAGACCCCGCTTTTCGACCCTGCACTTCGAGTGCGTGCTTTTGGTCGGGACCCGGTACGCGCGATCAAGGCATTATGGCCCGCGGCCCTCCAGCGCCGCACCCAGAAGGCCGTACACATGGCCGCACCAACCAGCCCTGCATCAGCTCAAGAACTCCCTTGCCGCAGGAGTGCCGTCCACACAGGGT